>NZ_AXAI01000001.1 GCF_000472425.1 Bradyrhizobium sp. Tv2a-2
GAGAGCGTAAGCGCCTGCTTGGCGCGGTGCCGAACCGGTGGACGAATGCCACCCGTTGGCGAAATCACGGAAAAAACTGACGACGATGCCCGGTCAAATCGACGTCCGATGGACCTCATGGACTCGCCAGCCTGCCAGCGATCCCAGATCTCAGACCGCTGAACCGCAGAATAATAGATGCTACGTCGCCGCTTCATGCCCACACTCCATCTTTTGCTAAAAGATTAGAGTGTTGCACCGACCGGTTGAGTCCACCGGGCATAGCGGACATCGAGTATGACGCACTGCCTTCAGCATAACTGCAACCATTCCCGCACCGAATATCCTCGATAGATGCCGTCGCGCTTACCCGGTCGCCCACGAGCCCAAAGGGCCCGAGAAACCGAAGGGGGTGCTGCACGCAAAAAGAAAGGCCGCCTGCGTTGCCACAAGCGGCCCAGGTCAGGGAGGAAACGCCCGAGGAGGGCAGCGATAGCGGGAGCACTACCGCACAGCCTGTAGATAAGACGATCGCGACTGGCGGCTCAATTGAACGTCGGTAAACGTCGGGCATCCAAACGGATGACCCACCGATACGAAGGTTTAAGGCGCTCGCCATCCCCGGTCTCGCGCCAGCGCTTCACGCATCACCGCAACCTCGATGCGGCGGCTGAGGCTCGGGCGCTGCCCGTTTCGCCCGGCATCGACAAAGCGGCGGGCGCCGCCGGCGTCGAGCACGAAACGCGGCAGCGCGCCTGTCATGTCGGTGTCACGGACCAGCGCGAGCTTGGAGTTGTCCAGGATCAGCCAGGCGCCGTCGACGCGCGCCGCGGCGACCGCATGATCCTCATCGTGGGACAGATTGTGCAGGATGACGACCTTCACGTCGTCACGTGAGACGCCCGCCGCGAGCAACGCGGCATATTTCACAATCGCGTAGTCCTCGCAGTCGCCGCGATGGGTTGCGAGCGTCTCGAAAGGCGGGCTCCAGCGGTCGGCGACGCCCCACTGCGCCTGGTCGCTGGTCGGCGTGATCGCGAGATCGACGGCGCGATTGATCAGGCCGACGCGGGCAAGGCCGTTGCGACCGGCGCCTGCATCGACGATCTTCATCAGCGCCAGCGCCGCGTCGGGACAGGCCTCGCCGGCCCGGCAGCGCGCCAGCACGTCAAGCTCAGCCTCGATATCGGCCGCGACCCCACGCCATTTCGCGCCGACCTGTCCGGCAACGGGCTCGGTCGTCAGGCCGAACAGCGGTGCGGGCTCATGAACTCTCCAGGAAACACGAGACACAGGTCCAGCAGGTATCACGGATTCGCGATCACCCGCATCGCCCGCGGTCAGCTGCGATTGCGGCGCAACCCGCGACAACGCAATTGTCGCGATGATAAGGCAAACGGAGACGACCACGCGTACTGCGCCAAGATGCCACTCCGGTGCCTTCCGCCTTGCCTTTGCCATGTTTCGATCGCCATACAAAACAGTACGGTGCCGTTTAGTTCGACGGGCGCCGCCCTTCATCAAGAGAGCTCGTCATGCCGGTCGCCCGATATTTCGTTGTTGTCGGAGGCACGCTCCTTGCGCTCCTGTTCGCGGTAAACTGGTACTTCGCCGAAGGACCTGTTGGTTCCTCGACGCTTCCTGTGGAATACGCGCCCGCACTGCCGCAGGCCGAGGATTTAAACATCCGCATCCATTCCGACCACAGGTGGCCGGAAAAGCTGCTGCTCGATACCGAGCTGCCGCATTAATTCCGCTGGCCGCGACAATCACACGTTACGCCCGCGACGTCATCCGAAATGGTGATGACGCCGCCCTTACTGGCGGGCTAGAGGACGGCCTACAGCCGCCCGTTCGCTTACCGCTTGGGGGCTACCGCCCCCCGCAAAGCGCCGCCCTGCGGTGAGCTGCAACACGTCGCGTGCATGGCTCCGCGTCGCCCGCTCCCTGCCCGCCTCAATCCGCCAACTCAATGGGCCAACTCAATGGGCCATGGCTGGCGCCGCACCCGGCTTGACGTTGCGCAAGGAGAGCGCGAGCGGAACGGCGCAGAGCGAGACCAGCATCAACACCCAATAGACGTCGATATAGGCGAGCAGCGCCGCCTGCGCCTGGACGGTCTGTCCGATCCAGGCGATTGCCTGGCTCTGTGCCTGCGCCAGCGACGCCCCATGCGCGGCGAAATAATTCGTCATCTGGTGCAACGTGTCCTGATATTGCGAGCTCGACGGCAGTGCGTGCTCGACCAGCCTCACCTGGTGAAACTGCTCGCGATGCTGCAAAACGTTGGCCGCGAGCGACACGCCGATCGAGCCTCCGGTATTGCGCGCGGCGTTGATCAGGGCCGACGCCTGGTCGGTCTTGTCGGGCGGAATGCCGTCATAGGAAGCCGCCATGATGGAGAGAAAGATCAGCGGCAAACCGATGCCGAGCAGCATGCGCGACGACGCGAAGAACCAGAAGCCGACATCCGCATAGACGCGGGTGAGATCGTACATGGCGGCGGCGACCACCAGCGCGCCTGCGATGATCATGTATTTCGGCTGCACCTTCCCCGAGAGGCGGCCGACCACGAACATCATGAGCATGGTGACGAGCCCGCCCGGCGACAGCACGAGGCCCGCCCAGGTCGCGGTGTAGCCGAAATTCTGCTGCACCATCTGCGGCAGGAGTTGCGTGGTGGCGAGCAGGATCATGCCGGTCGCCAGCATCACCAGGAAGCTTGCGCCGAACTGGCGCGAGCCGACCATGCGCACGTCGATCATCGGGTTTTTCCGGCTCATTTCCCAGGGGATCATGAGCACGAAGGCCGTCGCGCAGATGACGGCGACGGCGACGATGAAATGCGAGGAGAACCAGTCATCCTCGAGGCCGCGGTCGAGCATGAGCTCGAGCGCGCCAAGGAAGGTCGCGACCAGCACGAAGCCGATGATGTCGAAGCTGTGCCCAGCGGCGATCAGCCGCCGCCGCTCCGCAATTGCCGCTTCCGACTCTTTCAGAACCAGAGCGATCAGTCCGATTGCGATTACCCCGACCGGGCCGTTGATGAGGAAGCACCAGTGCCAGGACAGATTGTCCGACAGCCAGCCGCCGAGCGTTGGCCCGACCACCGGCGCGACGACCACGGCGACGCCGAACAGCGCGAAGGCCTGGCCGCGCTTGGCCGGCGGGAACGAATCCGCGAGGATCGATTGCGACACCGGCACCATGCCGCCACCGCCGAGCCCCTGCAAAATCCGGAACAACAATAGTGACTGCAGATTCCAGGCAAAGCCGCACAGCACCGAGCTGACCGTGAACAGTGCGAGGCACGTCAGAAAGAAGGCCTTGCGGCCGAAACGCCTTGCCAGAAAGCTCGAGGCGGTGAGGATGATGGCGTTCGAGACGAGATAGGTCGTCACCACCCAGGAGGCTTCGTCCTCGGAGACACCCATGCCGCCCGCGATATAGGGCAGCGCCACATTGGCGATGGTGGTGTCCAGCACCTCCATGAAGGTCGCAACCGCGACCAGTACGGCAATCAGCCAGGGATTTGTCGTTGCGCCCTGTGCCGCCGAGCCGCTGGCGGTGGTGGCGCGGCCGCTCATAGCGCGCTCCGCAAACGTTCATAGAGCGATGGCGCGGGATTGATCCGCACGCTCGGCACCACCGACATGCCCGGCCCTAGCGCCACGTCGGCGGGCGGATTGTCCATCACGATCTTGACCGGCACACGCTGCACGATCTTCACATAGTTGCCGGTGGCGTTTTCCGGCGGCAACAGCGAGAAGGCCGGACCCGATCCGCTCTGCACGCTATCGAGATGACCGCGGATGGCGCGCTCCGGATAGGCGTCGATCCTCAGCGTCACCGCTTGCCCGGGCCGCATGTGATCGAGCTGGGTTTCCTTGAAATTTGCGGTGACCCAGAGGTCGTCGGGCACGAATTGTGTGAGCGCAGTGCCCTGGGCTGCGAATTGGCCCTTCGCCGCGCCGAGATTGACGACACGGCCGGCCTGCGCGGCGATGACGGTCGTATAGGACAGATTGAGCTGGGCCTGGTCGCGCTGCGCTTCGGCCTGCGCGAGATTGGCGTCGGCGTTCTCGCGCTGGGCTTTCAGCGACTCCAGCTGGCGCTTCGCCACCTGCAAGGCGGCCTGCGCGCTGGTCAGCGCGGCCTGCTGCTGGCGCAGCTGCGAGCTATATTGCTGCTCGTTCTGCACCGTGCCGGAGCCGGTGCGGGCGAGATCCTGGTAGCGCTGGGCCTGCTGCTGGGCGAAGACGAGGCCTGCCTGCGCCTGGTCGACCTGCGCCTCGCCGGAGGCGATCTGCGCCTGTTGCACGTCGAGCTGGGCATCGATGTTCTTGATGGCGGCCTGCGCCGCATTGACCTGCGCCTCGGCCTGCGCCAGCGCGATCCGATAGTCGCGCTGGTCGATCTGCGCGATGACGTCGCCGGCGTTGACATGCTGGTTATCGGTGACGGGCACGGCGGTGATATAGCCCGAGACTTTCGGCGCGATGGAGAACTGCCGCGCCGCGATGAAGGCGTCGTCGGTGCTCTCGAAGCGCGCAGCATAGTCGTAATAGAGATAGCCGAGCGCAGCCAGGGCCGCGAGTGCAAGGCCACCGAGCAGGGACGCGAAGGGATGCCCGCGCAGGAGGCCCTTGCGCGGCGCGGCCGGCTGATCCGTTCCCTCGCCTTGCGGAGCTTCGCGTTCGCCGGGCCGTTCCACACGGCGCTCAGCGGGTTCGTTAGGACCGGTCTTTCGACCACGAAATGGAACCGGCCGGGAAGCATCTTCGGCCTCCTGACCGCGCCAGTCCTCCAGTGCCCGTTCCCGCGCCAATTTGGCGCCATCGGGAGCACTCCCGGGCACCGGGCCTTCGGCGGCAGGGGCTGCATGTTCGGCCATGCTACACTCCACAACAAAACGAAACCGTTTCGTTTTTTAACGTAGGTGAAAATTCGTATGGTGCAAGGGGGAATTGACGGCGCTTCATTCGAAGCCGTCACGAACCAGGACAAATCGCGCGGAACGGCTCGATTTTCGCGAAAACGGATCCAGGACCGGGCGAACTCACAGATTTTGCATTGTTCCCAGTAACGCAGTGACAACGACGCAGGTACACCGACGTTCCGTCAGCGCACCTGCCCGTCCTGCCGGGAACCTCGGCGCGCGTCAGCGCCCGACCAGATGCGGCCCTCGCAAACAGATGCGAGCCGCGAACCTTGATCGCGCGCAACGGAACCTGCGTTCGAAGCCAGCTGAGATTTTTGCCGGATGGTGTCGTGCTCAACCCACGGCAAATCGCGCCAGCGCCTTGCGGTCGATCTCGATGCCGAGCCCCGTTCCGTCGGGCACGCGGACGATGCCGTGATCATGCTCGATCGGCCGGATCAGGATCGCCTGGCGGATCGGATGCTCGGTGCGGTCGAATTCGAGGATCGGCTCGAGGGGCTTGAGCGAAAGCGGCGTGTGCGGCGGCAGCACGGCAAGCAGTTGCAGCGAGGCCGCGATCGCAATGCCGGTGCCCCAGACATGCGGATTGTAGCGGATGCCGAAGGCCTCCGCCATGTCGGCGATCTTCTTGCATTCGGACAAGCCGCCGGCTGCACAAGTGTCGGGCTGGACGATATCGAGCGCATGCTTAACGAAGAGATCGCGAAAGCCAAAGCGGGTGAACTCGCATTCGCCGCCGGCGACGGGAATCGATAACGCCGATTTCACCGCGCGATACCCGGCGACGTCTTCCGGCGGCACCGGCTCCTCGAACCAGCCGATGTCACAAGGCTCGATCATGCGCCCGAGCTTGACCGCGGCGACGGCATCATAGGCATGATTGGCATCGACCATCAGGGCCACCCGCGGCCCGATCGCCTCGCGCACCGCGCGCGTGGTGGCGGCGTCCTCATGCACGCCGAAGCCGACCTTCAGCTTCACCGCGGAAAAACCCTCGGCGACATAACCGGCCGCCTCCTCCGCAAGATAGGCAACCGGATCACCCGATTTGCGCCGGTAGAGCCCGGTCGCATAGGCGGTGACCTCGGTACGCAACGCGCCGCCGAGCAGTTGATGCACCGGCACGCCAAAATGGCGGCCCTTGATGTCCCACAGCGCAATGTCGATGCCGCTGAGACCCTGGATCACCACGCCCTTCTGGCCGTGATCGCGCAGCCGCCCATAAACCATCTGCCAGAGATAGTCGGTGCGCAGCGGATCCTCGCCGATCAGCCAGGGCGCGATGCTCTCGACCACGGCGGCCGTCATCTTTGCCGGACCGTAGCATTCGCCCCAGCCGACGAGGCCGTGGTCGGTCTCGATCTCGACCAGCATGGCGGTGCGGCTGTCGTACCAGGCGCGCGAATAGGCGAAGGGCTGCGACAGCGCGGCCTGGAGGATGTGGGTGCGGATGGCTTTGATTTTCATCGCGGGTTCTCGTGCGTGTTGCTTTTCTTCGTGCCTTTTTCGTGCTCTTTCTCGCGACCCTGCCGCAAGGCGCCTCCCGCGCCCCGGCTCGCATAGTAACGCAAGTCACGGCGGTCGTCGCAAGGCCGTGAACATCGCCGAAGCTTCGTGAAATCGTCGCGACCACGCTTTTTATGTATGATGCGGTCATGAGACATCTGCTTTATCGGGCCTCGGTCGCCCTCACCTTCGCCTGCTCCTTCGTATCAACATATTCCGCCCGCGCCGATAAAGCGCCGGTGGAATTGCGCATCCTTGCGATCAACGATTTCCACGGCAATCTGAAGCCGCCGCCCGGCGGCATCCGCATCAACGATCCCAACGACAAGACCAGGAAGATCACCGTGCCGGCCGGCGGCGCGGAGACCATGGCGAGCCTGGTGCAGCAGCTGCACGAGGGTCACAAGAACACGATCTTTGTCGCGGCCGGCGATTTGATCGGCGCGAGCCCGTTCTTGTCGGCGATGTTTCACGACGAGCCGACCATCGAGTCGCTGTCGATGATGAAGCTTGCGATCTCGTCGGTCGGCAATCACGAGTTCGATGAGGGCAAGGATGAGCTGCTCAGGATGCAGAACGGCGGCTGTCATCCCGAAGGATGCAAAGGGCCGCATCCGTTTGCCGGTGCGGCGTTTCACTATCTCGCGGCGTCCACGATCGACAAAAGCACCGGCAAGACCGTGTTCCCACCTTACGAGATCCGCGAATTCGACGGCATTCCCATCGCCTTCATCGGGTTGACGCTCAAGGGCACCGCCGACATCATCTCGCCCGCCGCGTCACAGGGCCTCGAATTCCGCGGCGAGGCCGATACGGTGAATGCGCTCATTCCCGAACTGAAGGCGCGCGGCGTCGAGGCCGTCGTGGTGCTGATCCATGAGGGCGGCTTTCCGACCGGCGACTACAATGAATGTCCCGGTATCTCCGGCCCCATCGTCGATATTGTGAAGAAGCTCGACCGTGCGGTCGATGTCGTGATCTCGGGCCACACCCATCAGGCGTATAATTGCGAGATCGACGGGCGTCTTGTCACGTCAGGGGACAAATACGGCACGCTGGTCACGGCAATCGATCTCAAGCTTGATCCGCAGAGCCGCGACATCATCAGCGCCAAGGCCAACAACAACATCGTGCGCATCGGCGCGTTGCCCAAGGACCCCGAGCAGACCGCGCTGATCGAAACTTACGAGAAGCTCGCCGCGCCGATTGCCAACCGCCTCGCCGGCACTGTGTCCGCGACCCTGTCGCGCGTGCCCAATGCGGCCGGCGAGAGCACGCTCGGCGATGTCGTTGCCGATGCGCAGCTTGCCGCCACGCGCGACGAGGTCAATGGCGGCGCGGTGATCGCCTTCACCAATCCCGGCGGCATCCGCACCGATATCGACAAGCACGATGATGGTGTCGTCAGCTTTGCCGATGTTTTCGCGAGCCAGCCGTTCCGCAACCAGCTGGTGACGCTGACGCTCACAGGCAGCCAGATCAAGGCCATGCTGGAGCAGCAATGGCGCGACCCGACGCGGCCGCGGGTGCTGCCTGTCTCCAGGGGCTTTGCGTATGGCTACGATCCGGCCAAGCCCGACGGCGAACGCGTCGCAGCCAGTTCGATGAGGTTGAATGGCGTACTAATCGACCCTGCCGCGTCTTATCGCGTCACCGTCAACAACTATCTCGCGCTCGGCGGCGACGGCTTCACCGTGCTCAAGCAGGGCTTGAAGCCGCAATTCGGCGTCTATGACGATGAGGCGCTGTTCGCCTACTTCCGGAAAAGCAGCCCGGTCGGGCCGCCCCCGTCAGATCGCATCACGCAAGGCAATTGAGACGGCGGCCCATTTCACCTCCCGAAACCCTTTCCCGGCGGGGCCTGACCGCTTAAGTTAGCCGCTTGTCGCAAGCGCGCGGGACCGCGCTTGCGAGGGAAGGATTTTTCATGACCACGCTGCTGCTCAGCCACCCCGCCTGTCTCAACCACGCGACGCCTGCGGGACATCCCGAGCGCGCGGACAGGTTGCGTGCGGTCAAGGAGGTGCTGTCGGAGGAGCGCTTCAACGCCCTGGTGCGCAGCGAGGCGCCGGAAGGCTCGCTCGACCTGGTCACGCTCTGCCACAATGAGGACTATGTCACGGAGCTCCGCCACATCGCGCCCGACCAGGGCCTGATCTATCTCGATGGCGACACCTCGATGTCGCCGGGCACCTGGGAAGCGGTGATGCGCGGCGTCGGCGGTGCGGTCAAGGCGACCGAGGCGGTGATGAATGGCGAACACAGCAACGCCTTCGTCGCGGTCCGCCCGCCCGGTCACCACGCGGAGACCGCGCGCCCGATGGGCTTCTGCTTTTTCGACAATGCCGCGATCGCCGCGCGCCACGCGCAGCGCAAATACGGCATCGCGCGCGCGGCGATCGTCGATTTCGACGTGCATCACGGCAATGGCACCCAGGAGATCTTCTGGTCCGATAAAAGCGTGATGTATTGCTCGACCCACCAGATGCCGCTGTTTCCCGGCACGGGCGCAACTGGCGAGCGCGGCGAGCATGACACCATCGTCAACGCGCCGCTTGCCTCCGAAGACGGTGGTGCGCAGTTTCGCGCCGCGTTCGAGCGACGCATCCTGCCCCATCTGGAGAAATTCGCCCCCGAGTTCCTCATCATCTCGGCCGGCTTTGATGCGCATTACCGCGACCCCCTCGCCTCCCTCAACCTCAAGGCTGAGGATTTCGGCTGGGTGACGCGCAAACTGATGGACCTTGCCGACAGGAGCGCTGGCGGACGAATTGTCTCGGTGCTCGAGGGCGGCTATGATCTGCAGGGTCTCAAGGAATCGGTCGCAGCCCATGTCACTGCTCTGATGGGGTGACCACCCCGGCGGGTCCTTGAAGTTCCCGCCACATTCCGTCCGCAGTAATCTCCTTTAACTTCAGCGGCAGGTTCCGCGCGTATTCTTTTGGGAAGGCAGCATGGCCGAAAATATCCAGGCAGACGTCAAGCAGCTCAGTTTCGAGCGTGCGATCGAGGAATTGGAAACGATCGTGAAGCGGCTTGAGGATGGCAAGGTGCCGCTGGAGGAATCGGTGGCGATTTATGAACGCGGCGAAGCGCTGAAGCGGCGCTGCGAAGAGCTGTTGCGCCAAGCCGAGGCGCGGGTCGAGAAGATCACCACCGACGCAAGCGGCCAGGTCAGCGGCACCGAGCCGCTCGACGTGCAATAACAATCTTGACGGCGAGGGCGCGGTGAGCCCTTGCTGCTCTGCGTTGCAATTGAAACAGCATTGGCGGCAAATCCGCGCAGCCAAGAAGCGAATTAGCTCTTGGCCAAAGATGCGGCCTGCTATAGTGCCCTCGTCAGGGCCTGACCATTAGGTCCTGCGGCCGCAGCGACCTTCACCTCTTCGAAAGGGAGACGTGAACGGCACCAGCGACGGCTTTCGTCGAAGGGGGTCAGCCGGTCTCGTGCGCGTTCATCATCGCCACATCATCTATGTGCAGGGATATGACCCGCGCGGGCTGGCGCAATACTACCGCATGTTCCGCACCGAGCTGCGCAAGTTTTCGCGGCTCTATCAGCTCACTGCCACGATCGGCCGTCCGACTAGCTCATCCGACGACGAGCTCGCCTCCTGGAGCATCGAGACCAGGGCGGAGGACTGGCAGACCCGCACGACCTACGACTTCTTGCGTTTTGAGGATTTCATCCAGCACGACCTCGCGCAGCCGATCTGGCGCACGGTCTTCCAGGCGGTGTTCATCTACTGGCGACTGGTGTGCAACGGGACCATGGCACGCTTCACCCGGGCCAGTTGGCGCTTTGCGACCTTCATCACCTATCCGCATTTCGTGCTGCTGCTGCAGGTCTTGTGCATCGCGACATTCGCGTTTGTGTTCGAGAAAGGCCTTGATGCGCTCGGGCTGCCAAAGGCGCTCAGCATCGCCGCGGCCTTCGCGCTGTTCGTCGCGCTGCTCGGAGCCATGCTCAAATATACCGAGCAGCGTACCTATGTGCTTTACCTCCTGTGCGACTGGATCTGGACCTGGGATCTCGCGCACCGGCAGCGCGCCGAATGGGACCGGCGCATCGACCGCTTTGCCGCCCACCTCTGCAAGGTGGCGCGCGAGAGCGACGCCGAGGAGATCGTCCTGGTCGGCCATAGCTCGGGATCGTTCCTGGGCACCGAAATCCTGGCGCGCGCCTTGAAGCTCGATCCGGCGCTCGGCAAGCACGGGCGGCGCATCGTCCTTTTGACCCTCGGCGGAAATTACCCGATCATCGGCTTCCACAGGGCGGCACAATACTTTCGCGAGCATTTGCGCGAGCTTGCGGTCGAGCCTTCGATCGACTGGGTCGACTGCCAGGCGCGCAAGGACGTGATGAACTTCTTCCAGCTGGACCCGATCAAGAGCCACGGTATCGACGTCGGGAGCGCGCAGCGCAACCCGACCATCGTGCCGGTCCGGTTCCGGGAGACCATCAAGCCGGAACATTACAACCTCTGGCGCTGGCAATTCTTCCGGGTGCACTTCCAATTTGTGATGGCCAATGAACGGCCGCATCCATATGACTTTTTCATGATCGTCTGCGGTCCCATCCCGTTGCGCGAGCGTATTGACCACATGGATGCCGCCCTCGCCGTGGCCACCGGTAATGCCGAAGCGCGGTACGAGGCTTGGAAAACCCTCGAATCTGCCGTACGCGCCGCTCCCGAGGCTGCCCGACCCGCCCCCATGGAACCATCTGCCCACCACAGCGGTTAAGCCGTTCGCGCCCATGGGTATTGCCTGGGCGGTTGTCCAGCCCTCCCTTGGCATGCCGCTGGTATGCCTCACGGGTTGGCTTTGCGACGAAGTTTGGTGTAAAGCTGTCCTATGCATGGGCGCCTGCAAAGGATGGGCCGCCGCCGTACGGCGAGGCTAATCCGTTGCAAAAGCTCAAGAAATGGCTGAGGCGGGCAAAGCCGGCCGAAGTGACCTACATCACACTGACCGTTCCTGGGGCGCAGCTAAGACTTTGAATCGGGATCGTGCCCGACGCGACCAACACCGCGAGGTAAGCCTCTGCTGCGCCGATGATACTGTCCACCCTTCTCCTGCCGGAGCTTGAAATTCCGGCATGCAAAATTGGAATCACGCCGTGACCGTATTTAGTCAAACGCCGCTTCTCGACACCATTCGCACGCCGGACGATCTGCGCCGGCTCAAGGTGGAGCAAGTACGGCAGGTCGCCGACGAGCTGCGCCAGGAAACCATCGACGCCGTGTCGGTGACGGGCGGGCATTTCGGCGCCGGCCTGGGCGTGGTCGAGCTGACCACCGCTATTCATTATGTCTTCGACACCCCGCGCGACCGCCTGATCTGGGACGTCGGTCACCAGGCCTATCCGCACAAGATCCTGACCGGCCGGCGCGACCGCATCCGTACGTTGCGTACCGGTGGCGGCCTCTCCGGGTTCACGAAGCGGAGCGAAAGCGATTACGATCCGTTCGGCGCAGCGCACTCCTCGACCTCGATCTCGGCCGGCCTTGGCATGGCCGTGGCGCGCGACCTCTCCGGCGGCAAGAACAACGTCATTGCCGTGATCGGCGACGGCGCGATGTCGGCCGGCATGGCCTACGAGGCCATGAACAATGCCGGAGCGATGAATTCCCGACTGATCGTGATCCTCAACGACAACGACATGTCGATTGCGCCTCCTGTCGGCGCGATGTCGGCCTACCTGTCGCGCCTCTACTCCGGCAAGACATACCGGACGCTGCGTGAGGCGGCGAAGCAGATCAACAAGCGGCTGCCGAAGGTGTTCGCCAACCGCGCCAACCGCGTCGAGGAATACTCCCGCGGCTTCATGATGGACGGCGGCACGCTGTTCGAGGAGCTCGGCTTCTATTATGTCGGCCCGATCGATGGCCACAATCTCGACCACCTGCTACCGGTCCTCAAGAACGTCCGCGACATGGAGACCGGACCGATCCTGGTTCATGTCGTGACGCAGAAAGGCAAGGGCTATCCGCCGGCGGAGGCCTCCGCCGACAAGTACCATGCCGTCGTCAAGTTCGACATCGCGACCGGCACCCAGGCCAAGGCCAAGCCGAACGCGCCCGCCTATCAGAACGTTTTCGGCCAGAGCCTGGTCAAGGAAGCCGAGAAGGACGACAGGATCGTCGGAATCACCGCCGCCATGCCGTCGGGAACCGGCATCGATATCTTCAACAAAGCCTTCCCGGACCGCACCTTCGACGTCGGTATCGCCGAGCAGCATGCCGTGACCTTCGCGGCGGGTCTCGCCACTGAAGGCTATAAGCCGTTCTGCGCGATCTATTCGACCTTCCTGCAGCGCGGCTATGATCAAGTCGTCCATGACGTTGCGATCCAGAGCCTGCCGGTGCGCTTTGCCATCGACCGCGCCGGTCTCGTCGGCGCCGACGGCGCAACACACGCCGGTTCCTTCGATAACGCCTATCTCGGCTGCCTGCCCAACATGGTGATCATGGCGGCGTCCGATGAGGCTGAGCTCGTGCACATGGTGGCAACCCAGGTCGCGATCAACGACCGCCCGAGCGCCCTGCGCTACCCGCGCGGCGAAGGCCGTGGCGTGGAGATGCCGGAAGTCGGCATTCCCCTCGAGATCGGCAAGGGCCGCATCATCCGCCAGGGTTCCAAGATCGCGCTCTTGTCGCTCGGCACGCGCCTTGCCGAATGCGAGAAGGCGGCCGACGAGCTTGCCGCGCATGGTCTCTCCACCACCGTCGCCGATGCGCGCTTCATGAAGCCGCTTGACGTCGAGCTGGTGATGAAGCTCGCGCGCGACCACGAGATCCTCATCACCATCGAGGAAGGCTCGGTCGGCGGCTTCGGCTCCCATGTGCTGCAGACGCTCACCGACAACGGCGCGCTCGACAACGGCGCGCTGCGGGTGCGCGCGATGATCCTGCCCGACGTGTTCCTCGACCATGACACGCCGGCGGCGATGTATGCCCGCGCAGGCCTGGACGCCAAGAGCATCGTCAAGAAGGTGTTCGAGGCGCTTGGCAGGGACTTCAAGACCGAAACCGTCAAGCTCGCCTGACCGGCGGGCTCAACCATGCAAGTGTATCTGGCAGGACCGGACGTGTTCCTGCCGGATGCAGTTGCTATCGGCCGGCAGAAGACCGACATCTGCGCCCGCCACGGCTTGACCGGCCTCTATCCGCTGGACAATGCGGTCGACCGTTCGGCCGCCGACGCCTCGCTCGCCATCTTCAAGGCCAATGAGGCCATGATGGATGCAGCCGACGCCATCATCGCCAACCTGACGCCGTTCCGCGGCGCGGGCGCCGACCCCGGCACCGTGTACGAGCTCGGCTATGCAGCGGGACGCCGAAAACTCTGCCTCGGCTATTCCAATGATCCCGCTGTCTATGCCGACCGCGTGCGGCGGTTGACTGACGTTATCTCCCGCAACGGCCACTTAGTCGATGCGGACGGATTGACGGTTGAAGATTTCGGCCTCAGTGACAATCTCATGATGATTCATGCTCTCGAGAGCTATGGCTGCGCGCTGGTGACGCCGCGGCAACGGCTTGCGGATATCTGGCACGACCTGACCGCGTTCGAGGCATGTGTGCGGCTCGCGGCCGAGCGGCTTGGTGCCACCCGGCCCTAACTCGGGTTGAGACGATGTCGGCTCCGCGCAAACGCATCGATACGCTGTTGGTCGAGCGCGGCCTGTTCGAGAGCCGGGCGCGGGCGCGCGCGGCCATCGAAGCGGGTCTGGTGGTCGCCAATGACAGGCAGGTCGCAAAGCCCTCCGAAACCGTTCCGACGGACGCCGTGCTGCAGGCGCAACCGGCGCATCCTTACGTCTCGCGCGGCGGCGTGAAGCTCGCGGGCGCGTTGGAGCGCTACCCTATCGATATCGATGGCCATGTCTGCCTTGACGTCGGCGCCTCCACCGGCGGCTTCACTGAGGTGCTGCTCGCCAACGGCGCCGCCCTCGTCTTCGCCATCGATGTCGGGCACGACCAGCTGCATCACTCGCTGCGCGGCCATCCCAGGATCGTCTCGATGGAGCAGACCGACATCCGCAAATACGAGGGCAAGCGCCTGCAGGCGCGCCCCGATGTCGTCACCATCGACGTCAGCTTCATCTCGCTGAAGCACGTGCTGCCGGTCGCGCTGTCGCTTGCCGCGGCTCCCATGCATCTGCTCGCGCTGATCAAGCCGCAATTCGAGGCCCTGGGCCAGCATGGCAAGGGCGGCATCATCCGCGACGCGGCCGTGCACCGCCGAGTTTGCGACGACATCGCGTCCTTTGCCGCCTCGCTCGGCTGCACCGATATCGAGGTGTTCCCCTCGTCAATTTCCGGCGGCGACGGCAACGCCGAGTTCTTCCTCGGCGGCCGGCGTGGTTGAACGTCTCCTCATCGATCATGTCGGCCATCGCGGTGACGGCGTCGCGTTCGCAGGTCAACAGGCGATCTATGTGCCCTACACGCTCGGCGGCGAGACCGTCGAGGTCACCGACCTACCCGGCCATCATCCCGATCGCCGCCGCCTCCTCAACGTCGAGAAACCGAGCCCCGAGCGCATCGCGCCGTTCTGCCGGCATTTTGGCGTCTGCGGCGGTTGCGCCATCCAGCATTGGGAGATTGAGCACTATCGTGCCTGGAAGCACGCACTGGTGGTCGAGGCGCTCAAGCAGGCCAAGCTCGACTGCGCGGTGGCGCCGCTGATCGATGCCCACGGCAAGGGCCGCCGCCGCATCACGCTGCACGCGCGGATGGGGACGCATGAGGTGCTCAAGGTCGGCTATGCCGCGGCATCGACCCACGACATCGTCCCGATCGACCGCTGCCCGATTCTCGATCCTGCGCTCGACGGCGCGCTGGAGGCCGCCTGGGCACTCGCCGAGCCATTGATCGCGAACGGCAAGCCGCTCGATATCCAGGTCACCGCGACCGACAACGGGCTCGATATCGACATTCGCGGCTCCGGCCCGCTCAAGCCGGCAACCGTCGCTTCGCTGTCGCGCATCGCCGAAAAACATCGCCTGGCGCGGCTGACGCGGCACGGCGAGCTGGTCTTGATGCGCAGCGCACCGACGGTGAAAATGGGCGCGGCTACGGTGCCCCTGCCGCCGGGCTCGTTTTTGCAGGCAACGATCGCCGGCGAGGAAACGCTGGCCGCGCTGGTCGCGGAGCATTGCGGCCGCGCCAAGCACATCGCCGACCTCTTCTGCGGCGTCGGGCCGTTCGCGCTGCGCCTTGCGGCGCGCGCGCGGATCACCGCCTTCGACAGCGACGCAGCCGCTATCGCCTCGCTGCAGAAGGCCGCACATGCACCGGGGCTGAAGCCGGTCAAGGCCGAAGCACGCGACCTGTTTCGCCGCCCGCTGGTGCCGCAGGAATTGCGTGAGTTCGACTGCGTCGTGTTCGACCCGCCGCGCCAGGGCGCGCAGGCGCAGGCGGAAAAGCTTGCGGCGAGCCGAGTGCCGGCGGTGGTCGCCGTGTCCTGCAACGCCGCCACCTTCGCCCGCGACGCCCGCCTCCTGGTCGATGGCGGCTACCGGCTCGAGGCGGTGACGCCCGTCGACCAATTCCGCCACACACCGCATGTGGAGCTGGTGGCGCGGTTCAGGCGCTGAGCACCGTCCGTTATCGGATTGACGAGATGTTGTAGCCTCGCTCTGCGAAGGCCTCCATCACGCCAGCTTGTTCACCGCCGATGAAGAGCTCGACGCCGGCTTCTGCTTCGTCACCGGGATGGAATAGAAGTTGCGGCCGACCTGGAGGATGACGTTTCCGTTCTGGCCATCGTTGGATGTGATCTGGGCCTTACCGAACATCACCGTGTTCTTGTACACGATGCCCGTGCCTTTCTGGGTCGTCCCGTTCGCGGTGTAGGTCACCTGGGCATCCCTGCCATCGACTGACGCGACCGTGAAAAACGCACTCTGTCCGTTGGAACTCGAAGCGCCGCTCCACTTTCCGACGAGCTTGTTCTGATCGGTGTCCGCAGCCTGCTTCTGCAGGATCGCCGACTGCTTCGCGGTTCCTATCGAAAACTCCAGCGCCGCGTTCTGTCCGTCCTTGGTCCCGATGGTGACGTTGCCGAAAGTGATTGTAGCACCGTCGACCTCGGCGGTCCCTCGTTCGGTATGTCCGTTATGGGTATATTCGATCTGGGCCGTGGTGCCCCTGATGTTGATGACCTTGAACTCGACCGGGGCGCCGCCCTTTGTCCACGTGCCTTTCCAGTCACCGAGCAGGTTGCTTTGATGGTAGACGCGCTCGTTGACCGGTGAGATCTGACTGGTGGTGTTGCTGATCGAGGTCATTGCCGGCTCAAGTCCCGAATACTGCAAGATCCGACGCCCAATGCGTTCAGGCGCGCGATCGGACAATCAGGAGAAGTACAGCCGATAGGACCGCCGCCTGGTTAAGGTACGGTTAATCGCTGATGCGACCAGGGTGAGGCGAATGGTCTCGGTGGCGGATCAGGCCCTACCGTCCCCAGCGATCCTGCCAGATCTTCTCGCCGATCAGGCAGGAGACACGCGGCTCTTTATCGGCCACGGGCACGACCTTCCTCGCGGGCGTGCGGCTGGCGACCTCCTGGATCAGCTTGGTGTGGATCGCCTCCTTGAATTTCTCGCGATCCTTGATCGACACCACGAAGGAGCCTGGGCCGCCGGTGACGCAGTCCTCGTAGTACCAATCGAGATTGTCGATATCCATGGTCGAGTAGGACGGTTCCTTGACCATGATCGGCAGGCCGTTGATGACGATGCCCTTCGACAGCGCCTCGTCCCGGGCCGGCGTGACCGGCGCGCCGTTGTTGTTGGGGCCATCGCCGGAAATATCGATGACGTGGCGCAGACCCTTGTACGGGCTCTCGTCGAACAGCGGCATCGCGAAATAGATCGCGCCCGAGATCGACGTGCGTGAGGCGCGGCGGATCGGCGTCTTCAATATTTCGTCGGCGACGGCATCAGCGGTTTCCGGACCGTCGATGATCCGCCAGGGAATGATGATCTTCTGGTCATTGGAGGCGGCCCATTCGAAATAGGTGATGGCTATCTTGCCGTTCGGGCCGGTCTTGAGCGCCTGCATGAACTCCTTGGAGGCAATCGCCTGGGCGTAGCCCTCGCGCTGGATCGCAAGCTCGTCCATGTCCATGGAGTAGGAAACGTCGACGGCCAGGATCAGTTCGACATCGACCGTCGCTGCATTGTCCTTGTCGGCCAATTGCGCGGGCACCTCGGACCGCGGCCCCGGCGCCGCGACGCTTGCCACATCGCCGCCAGCCAGCACACCGGCGAAAAGCACGGCCCCCATCGAAGCAAACCAGCGCATCAGCCGCCCTCCAATGTCGTGATATGATGGTGACATGCAAATGCGGCCGCGCAAAGCAGGAACAGCGCTCGGCCTTCACATTCGAGTTAGCTCGGTGGTGATCGCGCAGGCAGAGCTGCCTGCGCCACCGATGCAGGCAGGCCAATCGCAAACGGGCGGTTCCGAAAAGCACTTGAAGGCTATATTCTTGGCGGCGGAAGAATGTCGGAGGTGCTGCCCGCACATGATCGACCCTGTCACCAAGCCCGAGACCAAAGTCAAGACCAAGGTGCGGACCAAGGTCGAACGACCGCGCTTGCACAAGGTGATCCTGGTCAATGACGACTACACCCCGCGCGACTTCGTCGTCACCGTGCTCAAGGGCGAATTCCGCATGACCGAGGACCAGGCGTACAAGGTCATGATCACCGCGCACCGCCTCGGCGTCTGCGTGGTCGCCGTCTTCACCAAGGACGTCGCCGAAACCAAGGCCACCCGCGCCACGGACGCCGGCCGCGCCAAGGGCTATCCGCTCCTGTTCACGACCGAGCCGGAAGAGTAGCCGGAAGCTGGATCAGAGCGAGGCCTCGTCGGACAGGCCGAACACGCGTTGCGGCCTGGAGAAGCCTGCGATCGGATACTCGCCGAGATCGCTCCAGCCACTGTCCATGACGCCGGCAAAGGCCGCCGACGCGACGACCGTGCGCTTCAGCTGTCCCGCGATCTTCTCCAGCCGCGCGGCGAGGTTCACCGCCGGCCCGATGCAGGTGAAGTCGAGCCGGCTCATGCCGCCGATATTGCCGAACAGGATGCCGCCGATATGCAGCGCCACCCCGAAGCGGAAGCGCTCAACCGCCTCCCCGCTCGGAAAATGCATCGCATCGACATTGATACGGGCTTCGCGCGCAGCCTCCAGCACCCTTCCGCACACCTCACCGAGATTGCCGCCATCCTTGGCGATCGGGAACACCGCGAGCAGGCCATCGCCCATGAATTTCAGGATCTCGCCGCCATGCTTGCGGATCGCCGGCACCTGGCAATCGAAATATTGATTGAGGATGTCGACCACGATTTCCGGCGGCAACCGGTCCGACAATGCGGTGAAGCCGCGCAGGTCGGACAGCCAGATCGCGGCCTGCATGGTTTCGGCGTGGCCACGGCGGATATCGCCGGCCAGGATGCGCTCGCCAGCGCGATTGCCCACATAGGTGTCGAGCAGGGTCGCCGCTGTCCGGCGCAGCGCGAAGATTTCGCCGAGCCGCGCGAAGGGTCTCGAAACCCTGCGCAAGGCAGCGAGCTCTTCGTCGGAAAAACCCGCGGGATGCTTGGTGGTCCAGCTCGACACATGAACCGAGCCGTCGGTAAAAACCAGAGGCAGCAGGATGTAATCGGTCACGCCCTCAGCGCGCATGTCGTCGAGAAAGGGGAAGCGGCGGCTTTCGGGATCGTCGAGCCGGTAGCGCAGCTCCTTCCCTGTCCTGTAGACGATCGCAATCGGACTGCGCTTGAACTCCGGGCTCTCCTCGATATCGAAATCGGCGGTGTTGACAACGACCTCGGCGCCCCGCTTCCAGACAAAGCTGCGGCCATACATGTCGGGATGCAGCGTGCGCACGAAGGCGGCCACCCGCCACAACGGTATGCCCGCCTCGGCCAGCCGCTCGCAGGTCTGCGCGATCAGGGCGACCGGCGTCGGCGCGGACGGCGAGCCATCGGTGAGCCAGTCGATGGTGTCCTGCAGGCGTGATGAATCCATGGCCTGGAGACTATGCCATCACGCGGCGGAACAATAGCCGCTGTCGCGCGCGGACGTGGAGCTGGCTGTTACCGTCCGACCTGCCCGCGATGGCGCAGGAAATGATCGGCCAGCACACAGGCCATCATGGCCTCGCCAACGGGCACGGCGCGAATGCCGACGCAGGGGTCGTGGCGGCCCTTTGTCAGGATCTCGGTCTCGTGACCGGCCCGATCGACGGTCTCGCGCGGGGTGAGGATCGAGGAGGTCGGCTTTACCGCAAAGCGCGCGACCACCGGCTGGCCGGTCGAGATGCCACCGAGGACGCCGCCGGCGTGGTTGGAGAGAAAGCGCGTGCCGTCATTGCCGCTGCGCATCTCGTCGGCGTTTTCCTCGCCCGAGAGCTCAGCCGCGGCGAAGCCCGCACCGATCTCGACGCCCTTCACCGCATTGATGCTCATCAGCGCGGCGGCGAGATCGGAGTCGAGCTTGGCATAGATCGGCGCGCCAAGACCTGCCGGCACGCCTTCCGCCACCACCTCGATCACTGCACCAATCGAGGAGCCCTTCTTTCTGATGCCGTCGAGATAGGTCTCGAAGAAAGCCGCCTTGTCCTTGTCGGGACAGAAGAACGGGTTGCGTTCGACCTCGTCCCAGTCCCAGTTCTCGCGATCAATCCTGTATGGGCCCATCTGCACGAGCGCGCCGCGCACGGTCACACCGGGCAGGATTTTGCGCGCGATCGCGCCCGCAGCCACGCGCATCGCGGTCTCCCGTGCCGACGAGCGCCCGCCGCCGCGATAGTCGCGCAGGCCATATTTGGCCTCATAGGTGAAGTCGGCATGCCCGGGGCGGAACTTGTCCTTGATCTCCGAATAGTCCTTGGACCGCTGGTCGGTGTTCTCGATCAGGAGCGCAATCGGCGTGCCTGTCGTCACCTGCAGGCCGGTCTCCGGATGGGCCATCACCCCGGACAGGATCTTCACCTGGTCCGGCTCCTGCCGCTGGGTGGTGAACCGCGACTGGCCGGGACGGCGGCGATCGAGGTCGCGCTGGATGTCGGCTTCGGTAAGCGGAAGCAGCGGCGGGCAGCCGTCGACCACGCAGCCGATCGCCACCCCATGGCTCTCGCCAAAGGTGGTGACGCGGAACATGTGGCCGAAGGTATTGAACGACATGATGGCCGTTATTGGTGCGGACTATTGTTGAATGTCAACGTCATTCCGGGGCGATGCGACGCATCGAACCCGGAATCTCGAGATTCCGGGTCAGGTCCTTCGGACCCGCCCGGAATGACGGAGGCACATGCGAGCCCCGGCATGACGAGGGAGTGCGCCGATCGGACCCCTTAACCATACTTCTTCAGCCCGCCCGAGCCGAACACATAGACCACGCCCTGCTCGATATAGAGCTCTGCCGCGCTTTGCGGCGTCTCGAAGCCGAGTGCCACCATGAGCGCCCGGGCGGTGCCGCCATGGGCGACCGCGACCGTGTCGCCGCGCAACTGATCGTACCAGGCCTGCATGCGGCGCTGCACGTCCAGATAGGTCTCGCCGCCGGGCGCGCCCACCGTCCACTTGTGGAGCATCCGGCTTGCATAGAGTTCGGGATCGAGTGCCTCGCTCTCGGCCAGCGTCCGGCCCTCCCAGGTGCCGTAGCCGATTTCGCGCAACCGGTCGTCGATGCGATAGTCGGCGAGCGGCAGCTGCAATTCGGCCCGCGCCAGCTCCATGGTCATGCGGGCGCGCCCAAGCGGGCTGGCAACGAACGGCAGGGTGTTCTTGTCTCGACCCTCGTGCGCGATCAGTTCGCCGAGCACCCGCCCCGCGTGCACCGCCTGTTCGCAACCGCGCGCGTTGAGCGGAATATCCAGCGTACCCTGCAGCCTGCCCGTCTTGTTCCAGTCGGTCTCGCCGTGGCGAAGATAGTAGATCGTGGGCACGGGCATCGCGGCGTTACGGTCTAATCCTTCGCCAGCGAGATGTCGGGCGCATCGGGCCGCTTCATGCCGACGACGTGATACCCGGAGTCGACGTGGTGCACCTCGCCGGTGACGCCACGCGACATGTCGGACAACAGATACAGCGCGCTGTCGCCGACATCCTCGATGCTCACGGTGCGCCGCATCGGCGCGTTATACTCGTTCCATTTCAGGATATAGCGGAAATCGCCGATGCCGGAGGCGGCCAGCGTCCTGATCGGACCGGCGGAAATCGCGTTGACGCGGATGTTCTTCTCGCCGAGATCGGCGGCGAGGTAGCGCACGCTTGCCTCGAGCGCGGCCTTCGCCACGCCCATGACATTATAATGCGGCATCCACTTCTCGGCACCGTAATAGGTCAGGGTCAGGATCGAGCCGCCGTCGGTCAGAAGCTTCTCGGCGCGCTGTGCGACCGCAGTCAGCGAGTAGCAGCTGATCAGCATGGTCTTGGAGAAATTCTCCGCGGTGGTCTCGAGATAACGGCCGTCGAGCTGGTCCTTGTCGGAAAAGGCGATGGCGTGCACGACGAAGTCGATCTTGCCCCACTTCTCCTTGAGCACGTCGAACACCTGATCGATTGTCGCGGCATCCGTGACGTCGCAGTGGCCGAGCAGGAGCCCGCCGATTTCGTTGGCCAGCGGCTCGACCCGCTTCTTCAGCGCATCGCCCTGCCAGGTCAGCGCGATCTCTGCGCCCGCCGCATGGCAGGCTTTCGCGATGCCCCAGGCGATGGAGCGATTATTGGCCACCCCGAGAACCACCCCGCGCTTGCCTTGCATCAGACCTGAAATCTGCGCCATTTACGCCTTCTCGCTTCGAAAGTGATTGAGATCTGGAGGTACACCAGCGCCCCGCTGGGGTACAGTCCCAATCTAACTCCCGGAATAGACAGGGCATTTGGGGGTTATCAAAACGGGGCGAGCGCGCGCATCGCGCGGCCTGCCGAAAGTTTCGAGACCGAGCCGCTAATGAGTGCGTTTCGCCAGAGTGTGGAAGCCATGATCCCGGCCCTGCGCCGCTATGCCCGCGCGCTCGCGCGCGACGCCGATATTGCCGACGACCTCGTGCAGGACACGCTGGTGCGGGCGCTGCGCTCGGAACGGCTGTTTCTCGGCGGCGACATCAGGAGCTGGCTCTACACGATCCTGACCAACCTCAACAAGAACCGCAGGCGATCGCTGGCGCGGCGACCGCAATTCATGCCGCTGCTGGACAACAATCCCGATGCGAGCGGCACTGAAGCCGAGGGACGCGACATCGCGCGGGCGCTGTCGACGCTGGTGGAGGAGCAGCGCGCCGTGCTCCTGCTCGTCGTGCTGGAAGGAATGAGCTACCGCGAGGTCGCCGATATCCAGGGGGTGCCGATCGGCACCGTGATGTCCCGGCTTGCGCGGGCGCGGGCCCATGTCAAAGCTTCGCTCGAGGGTGAGCGGCCAGCGCTGCGCCGGGTGAAATGATGCAAAAGAATTTTTCTGAGATGATTGCGATGAGACTTTGCCCATGATCGACCGCACCATTCCCGTCACCGAGGACGAGCTGCACGCCTATGTCGACGGCGAGCTGCCGACCGAACGTCGCGGCGACGTCGAGGCCTGGCTTGCAGCGCACCCCGAGGATGCCGAGCGGGTGCAGTCCTGGCGCGCGATGGCGGAATCGCTGCATGCGCGCTACGATCAGGTCGCCAACGAGCCGGTGCCGCAGCGGCTGGAATTGGAGCGGCTGGAGCGAGAGCCGCGCCGCTGGATTTATGGCTCGATTGCGGCGGCACTGATCGCCTTCGTGGCCGGCGGCGGCGTCGGCTGGTTCGCGCGCGGCGAGGCCAATACGCCCGCGACGCTGCAGAGCTTCACCGAGGATGCGCTGGATGCGCACCGGCTCTATGTGGTCGAGGTGCGGCACCCGGTCGAAGTACCGGGTAGCGAGCGCGCCCATCTGCAGCAATGGCTGACCAAGCGCTGCGGCTGGGACGTGCGCGCTCCCGAACTGGCGTCCGCCGGGTTGAAACTGGTCGGCGGACGGCTGTTGCCGGGACCGAAGGGGCCGGCGTCGTTTCTGATGTATGAGAGCGCCTCCGGCGAACGTTTCACCGTCTACACGGCGAAGGCTGCGACCGAAGCGGCGCAGATGCGCTACATCGCGCTGGACCATGACAGCGCGATGTTCTGGGCCGACCGCGGCGTCGGCTATGTCGTGAGCGGCGGCAACGACCGCGAGCGTCTCGCGCAGGTGGCGCGGGCGGTTTACGAGCAGGTTGAGAAGAGCGGCGGCTGAGACCGCCTTTCTCATTCGCGCCTACGCATTTTGCAAAGCCAGCCCTTCGAAGCCGCGCAACCTTGCGGCGGCATGCTCATGGCATGTCGCGTGTTGCGCGCGTGGTCAAAAAGCCACGTCCCAATTCCGACATTGAAAATCTGGAATCAAGCCTTGGGTGCGTCTCATTATCGCACCGCTTGCTCACGAGAAGATGAGCGTGCGTTCGATCCGCCGATCGACGCAAGCGGCCTCGAGTCGGGGTTTTGTACCGCGCTGGTCCCCCCTCGAGGCCGCACCCTTCACGTGTTCTTCAAATCTTCTTCAAACCGGGTGCTGCCCCTCAAGGGCGCAACCTAGAGATCGCTGCGCGGATTGTATGGACGCGTGTCGCGCCACTTCTGCATCAATGCTTCAAGCTCGCTATCGTTCCCGTCCGGTAGCATAATCCGGGCGGTCACGAAGAGGTCGCCATTGGCGCCCGCCTTTGGGAGCCCCTTGCCCTTGAGGCGGAAGGTGCGGCCCGACGAGGTGTTCTTCGGAATCGACAACTCGACAGCGCCGGTCAGTGTCGGCACGCGGACCTTGCCACCCAGCACCGCCTCATAGAGCGTGACCGGCAGCTCGAGCCGCAAATCATTGCCATCGACCTTGAAATGCGGATGGGGCGCGATGCTGACGGTGATCAGGAGATCGCCCGGCGGGTGGCCGGGCGCGGTCTCGCCCTGGCCCTTCAGCCGGATCGTCTGGCCGGCAGCGACGCCGGCCGGAATCTTGACATTGAGCTCCTTGCCGCTCGGCAGCCGCACCCGCTTCTCGCCGCCCTTCACCGCCTCCTCCAGCGACACTGTCATGGAGACGTTGAGGTCGAGATCGACCCCGACGCCGCCGGTGTCGAACTCGAACGGATGCGCGCCGGCCCCTGCGCCAGCCCCCGCCGACCGGCGTGCGCGGGCACCCGCGCCGCCGAACATGCTGTTCAAGATGTCCTCGAACGCATTGCCTTCGGGGCCGCCCGCCCCACCGCCGCCGGAGCGGAAGGTGTATGTCTCGAACCCGCCGCCGCCACTCGCGCGCCCACGCGCACCGCCGCCCGGAAATCCGGTGAAGCGGGGCTTGCCCTCGGCATCGATCTCGCCACGGTCGAACTGCTTGCGCTTGTCCTCGTCGCCGACGATCTCATTGGCCGAGTTGATCTCGGCAAAGCGCTCGGCCGCCTTCGGATCGTTCTTGTTGCTGTCGGGGTGATGCTTCTTCGCGAGTTTGCGATAGGCGCTCTTGATGGCCGCAGCGCTCGCGCTCCGCGGCACCCCCAACACCTCATAGGGGTCGCGCATCCCTCAAAACTCCTTTTCGGATGTCCCAATTATAGCCCAGGGGCCGTCTCGCCCAGTCGGCTTTCATGTGGGGATTTCGTTGCATTTTTGCAACGGCTGTGAAGCCGTGCCTTGTGGATTGCCTCTACCCCTTCTTCCAGGGTTTTAGCGTGTGAATTTCCCATCTGCCATTGCCGCCCTTGCAGGCGGCGCCTTGCAGCCAGCTTTCCGTCCCGCCATTGACATAGCTGGCCAGGAAGTCCCGGCAAGTGCGGCCGTCGTCGTCGGCGTAGGACGAGGCGATCGGCGTCACCGAACCCCGCGCGCCGGTCTCCGGATTTTCCCAGGGCTGGCTTGCATCCTTGTCGCCCTTGGTCAGGACGTCGGAGGCGGCGGTCCGGGTAAAGGCGAGATCGGTCTCGGTCGGCGCCTTCGGCTGCGCCGGCAGTGGGATCAAGCCGGTGACGTCGTCATCGGAATATCTGGCGAAGGCCTTTTCGGGGCGCGACACGCTGCAGCCGCCAGTCCCGAGCCCGATGAGAATCAATGTAAGTGCCGCGCCTTTGGCCGAGATCGGCAATAGGCCAACGCGGCCCCATGCCCTATATAGGGCGTGGCGGCACCTCGGCTGGCTTTCTGCCCCGGTGAGGCGCAAACATCGGCTCCAGTTGCATGAACGACACCACCTCCATCAAACACCAGGCACCCTTAACATCCGGTGATTTTACCGCGGCCGAGGAGCCGTTCGCGCTGTTCGCGGACTGGTTCGCCGAAGCGGTGAAGTCGGAGCCCAATGATCCCAATGCGATGGGGCTGGCCACGGTCGATGCCGACGGCCTGCCCGACCTGCGCATGGTGCTGATGAAGGGCTACGACGCCGACGGCTTTGTGTTCTACAGCCACATTGCAAGCCAGAAGGGCCGCGAACTCGCCACAAATCCTAAGGCCGCCTTACTCTTCCATTGGAAGTCGCTGCGCCGGCAGGTGAGGATCCGCGGCATCGTCACGCCCGTAACGGACGACGAGGCCGACGCCTATTTCGCCACCCGCCCGAAACAGGCGCAGATCGGCGCCTGGGCCTCCAAACAATCGCAGCCGCTCGAGAGCCGCTTTGCCTTCGAGCAGGCAATTGCCAAGGTCGCGGCGAGGTATGTGATCAGCGAGGTGCCGCGGCCGCCGGGCTGGAGCGGCTGGCGCATCGCGCCCTTGCGTATCGAGTTCTGGCACGACCGCCCCTTCCGTCTGCACGACCGCATCGAATTCCGCCGCGATACGACAGATGGCGCGTGGAGCAAGGTGCGGATGTATCCGTGAGCCCTGATTGCCCCTCACGCCCGGGCGTCCGATTTTGTCTCCGTCATTCCGGGGCGGTCCGACAGGACCGAACCTGGAATCTCGGGATTCAGGGTTCGATGCTGCGCATCGCCCCGGAATGACGGAGCGAGAATGAGAGAGTAGCACATGCCGAACTCATCCAACCTGCCGCGGCGCACGCTGCTGCTCACCGGAGCCAGCCGCGGCATCGGGCACGCCACCGTGATCCGCTTTTCCTCGGCGGGCTGGCGCGTCATCACCTGCTCGCGGCATGCCTTCCCCGAGGAGTGCCCGTGGGACGCAGGCCCTGAGGACCACATCCAGGTCGACCTCGCCGACCCCGAGGACACGCTGCGCGCGGTGGCCGAGATCCGCAAGCGGCTCGAAGGCGGCGAATTGCATGCGCTGGTCAACAATGCGGCGATCTCGCCCAAGGGCCCGGACGGCTCGCGGCTCGGCTCCGTCGATACCGACCTCGACACCTGGAACCACGTGTTCCGGGTGAATTTCTTTGCGCCGATCATGCTGGCGCGCGGGCTGATCCAGGAACTGAAGAAGGTCAAGGGCAGCGTCGTCAACGTCACCTCGATTGCGGGCTCGCGCGTGCACCCCTTTGCCGGCGCGGCCTATGCGACCTCGAAGGCGGCGCTGGCCGCACTGACGCGCGAGATGGCGAGCGACTTCGGCCGCGTCGGCGTCCGCGTCAACTCCATCGCACCGGGTGAGATCGACACCTCGATCCTGTCGCCCGGCACCGAGAAGATCGTCGCCGAGCAGATCCCGATGCACCGGCTGGGCACGCCGGACGAGGTCGCGAAGATCATCTATGTGCTGTGCACAGAGACGGGCTCCTACGTGAACGGCGCGGAGATCCACATCAATGGCGGGCAACATGTGTGAGGGGTGCGCGCTCTCCACACTGTGAGTCGTCATACCCCGCGCAAGCGGGGTATCCACAACGCCGTGCTGTCCCGGCTCAATCACAGTCGCCTCTGGGATACTGGATCGTCCGCTTTCGCGGACGATGACAGCGGAGAACAGCACTGCATCCTGAAGGAGCAGAACCATGGGACGCTTCGCCTCGACTGTCGGCCTGTATGAAGAGCTGCGACCGCCCTATCCGCCGGCCTTCTTCCGTAGCGTCGCCGAGCAGCTGAAATTTTCGCGGCACGAGGCGCTGATCGACCTCGGTACCGGTCCCGGACTGCTCGCGCTCGGCTTTGCGCCTTATGTCGGCCGCGTCGTCGGCGTCGATCCCGAGCCTGGCATGCTTGCCACCGCGCGCGAGGCGGCGGCGCGGGCACACGTCGATTTCACGCTGATCGAGGGCAAGGTCGAGACGCTGCCACCCGAGATCGGCGCCTTCGATGCCGTGACCATCGGACGTGCCTTGCACTGGATGGACCGCGAGGCCACGCTGAAACGGTTCGAGCAACTCGTTGCGCGCGACGGCGTCGTCCTGATCTGCGCGTCGTCGACCGCGAGCGACGGCCGCAACCCCTGGCTCGACGACTACACCGCCGCGCGCCGCTCCTGGTCGCCGCCGAAGCTGTGGGCGGAGTCCGGCACGGGCAATCCCGGTCGCCGCGATCCCGCGCCATTTTTCAGGGACAGCGCTTTTCACCTCGCCGAGATGATCAGGACCGAGGGGAGCCACGATATCCGCGTCCAGGACCTGGCACGCCGCGTGCTCACCTTTTCCTCGACGTCGCCCGAGGCGCTCGGCGACAAGGTGGAGGCGATGCTCGCCGATGTCGAGCAGCGCCTTCTCCCGTTCAGCCGGGACGGCATCATCACTGAGGTGTTTGTCGCCGGCGCGCAGGTGGTGAGGCGATAGCGCTGCAAGTCGTCTGGGCGGGAAGCAGCGACTACGCAATCCATAGCCTTGGGCGAGCTCTGATTGCTTCGCTTCGCTCGGGCTCGCAAATGATTGTGGAGAGATGGACGCGCGGCGTTAGGGGTGACGCGCAGCAAATAGCGCGGCCTGCCCCCTTAACTCAACCCCCGCAAGATCTGCGCGGCCTGCCACCGCAGCTGCATCCTCGCGACGTCGACATTGGGGATCGCCGAGCATTCGTCCTCGCGCTCGCCTTCCATCAGCTTGGCACCGCAATGGCGACAGAGGCGCACTGACAGGGCCGGTGCACGAGAAGAGGCGGCGCGATCGCGGTAGCGCGACAGCTCGATGACTACGGGCGATTGCGTTACGGTTTTGTCAACCATCGGATCCTCGCGCGGCTGGCGCGCTTCTCGCACTGGCAGAAGCGCGCGCATGCTTAACTCTTGGCGCATGACCGTCTGGAGGACCGGTTCCCGCTCCGCGCTGACGCGTCCCTTGGGCTTCCCGACCATGCTGGGCGCGAACCCTAGCGACAAAGATTAGATCAAAGCTTCTGAAGTCCGCTCAAATTTTACGGGTGAACATGGGGCAGGCTAACGAATCGTTGCTGCGATCGTCGAGTCGCGTCGTCGCGCATTCAATCGCGTGCCTCGGGAGGCAGTCCCTCACTCGAGCGCGTCTGCGTCTGACTGCGGAGCCGCCCTCCCCCACAAGGAGCGAGGGCACTCTAGCGCGCAGCGCTCTCACAGCCACTTCTTGATCTTGAAGATGTAGTACGGCACGACAGCTGCGGCGACCATGGCGAGCAGGGCGATCGGGTAGCCGTGGACCCATTCGAGCTCGGGCATGTCCTTGAAGTTCATGCCGTAGATCGAGGCGATCAGGGTCGGCGGCATCAGCACCACCGCCATCACCGAGAACAGCTTGATGATGTTGTTTTGCTCGAGATTGACGACGCCCAGCATCGCGTCGAGCACGAAGGTGATCTTGCCCGAGAGGTAGGAGGCGTGGTCGGACAGCGAGCCCAC
Source organism: Bradyrhizobium sp. Tv2a-2 (assembly GCF_000472425.1). Taxonomy (GTDB): domain Bacteria; phylum Pseudomonadota; class Alphaproteobacteria; order Rhizobiales; family Xanthobacteraceae; genus Bradyrhizobium. The sequence continues at coordinate 29,189 of NZ_AXAI01000001.1, forward strand.
GTCGCGCTGCATGGTCTTGAGCTGCTCGCGCATGTCCTTGGACCATTTCACACCCTCCACCACCGCCGACATGAAGGCGACGAGGCGGCCGATCGAGACCAGAGATTCACGCACTTTCGAGGTGAGGTCGCCCTTGCGGCCGATCGCAGCCAGGATCTGCGAATAGCGCCTGGAGTTGCCGTGCCGCGCACTCTCGGGTTCGAAGATGTCGTGGGAGACCTCGTCGAGGTCGATGCCCACCCGCTCCAGGATGTCGGCGCAGCGGTCGATCACGGCATCCAGAAGCTCCATCAGCACCAGCTCGCCGGTGATCGCAGGCGAGCAGGAGCGGCCGAGCTTGTGCTCCACCAGCGGAAACGGCTTCGGCGTGTCGTAGCGAACGGTGACCAGGCGGTGACCGGCGAGGATGAAGGTCACGGCCGTGGTGCGCGGCATGTCGGTGTCGGACTGGCACATCAGGGTTGCCGTCATGTAGCGCGCTCCGTTCTCGATATAGAGGCGGCTGGAGACCTCGATCTCCTGCATGTCCTCCCGGGTCGGGACCGCGATGCCGGCGAGCCGCTCCACCGCCCTGTCCTCGACCGCCGACGGGTTGACCAGGTCGATCCACACCGCGTTGTCGGGGAGCCGGGTCAGGTCCTCGATGACGGCCTTCTTCAGCGACGACTCGGTCGGAACAAACACCGAAAACATGAGACACGAACTCCGGACAGAAGCAGACTGATAAGCAGCGTCATGCACAGGCCTATGAGTGGCCTAACGAATTGCGCGACTTATCCTCACTATGCCAGCTAGCAAATGACAGCGGCGTTAACCATCCACGTCGATCTGCGGCGCGGGAACGGTTGCAGGGTGGCGATTTCAGGGGACCATTCGCCGTTCTGCCCAAAAATGAACCTGCCGGCGCCGGCCTTGCGGCAGAAATGCCACAGGTAGCCTTCCGCAGCGCGGCAGGGCGCTCTCAATGCTGGAATTGTGGCGGTATTCCAACGATAATGGCTTAACTGAATCGTGGCGTTTGAGGCGCAAAGTTGACGTCTTGGGGCCTTTTGTCTTTCAGACCTTCGGAAGTACATGATGTCGTCGCTGAGAGTAAAACTTGCTATTTTGGCTTCGGGTCTCCTCCTGTCGGGCTGCATGCAGGCCACGACCTATGAGGCTACCAACACGTCGGCCTTCAAACCGCATGATAAGGAATTGCTGGCCAAGATCCGCTATACCAATGTTCCGGTGGCGGAGCCATTCCGGCGCGCGATTGTCGAATATCACCGCAAGGAAGCGCCTGGCTCCATCGTGGTCGATTCCGACAATCACTACCTTTACTACGTGCTGGATAGCGGCAAGGCGATCCGCTACGGCATCACCGTCGGTGAAGAGGCCATGGCCTGGTCCGGCGTCGCCAAGGTTGGCGCCATGACCGAATGGCCGGCCTGGCACCCGACCAAGGGCGAGATCGAGCGGCTCGGCGTGCCGACCTTCGTCGCGCCCGGTCCCGATAATCCGATGGGCTCGCGGGCGATGTATCTCTATGCCAATGGCAAAGACACGCTGTTCCGCATCCACGGCACCAACCAGCCGGAATATATCGGCGCTTCGATCTCGTCGGGCTGCATTCGCCTGACCAACGAGGACGCGATCGACCTCTACGGCCGGGTCAAAGTCGGCACCATCGTGGTGGTGCTCGAGCCGCACAAGGGCGACTCGCCGTACAATTCGACGATTGCGCTGCAGGGCGGCGGCAACTCGCCGATGATGCAATAAGCCGGAGTTTGGGGACTCCGGTTTGGGGGCTTGGGGTGAAAAAGCGCCGGCTTTGCCGGCGCTTTTTTGTTGCCGATTGTGGCGTGCTCTCCTTTACCTATCGCCGCAGGGCGGGGAGAGGTGAGCAACCGCCAAGAGCATTTCCGGTTCTGATTGAATCAGAACCGGAGCTCTAAAGCGCGATGAGATTTGGTTGAATCGTCATCGCGCTTTAGGTCTTTGATTGAGCATGATCTTTTCGGAAAACCGCTACACACTTTTCCGGATCGTGCTTTAGATTCTTGTTTTGACGCGTTTTCTTCACGCGAACCGGTGTCCACTTCGCTCGAAAACACTCTAATGTTTCAGCTTGGCGGACCGGCGCGGCCTGCTTGCCGGCTGCTCCTTTTCCGCTGATTGCGCTTCGGCGGGTTTCGCCTCCTCCACCTTGTCGCCTTCTTCAGCCGCCGTATCGCCTTTCGCCCCTTCGTGCTTCGCCACCTCCCGCGGGGGCGCATCGGTCGGACGCTCGGCGGGCATCAGGGGCGCGACCGACGGCAATGGGTCCAGCACGTCCCACTGGCAGATCTTGTAATTGTTGCGCCGCTCCATCTGGTCGAGATGGATGTGGTCCTCATGATACCCGTCGGAGTCCGGCCCAAGCACGGTCATGAAGCGGGCGCAGACATTGTGCAGCACGTCCTCGCGCAGGTTGCGCGGCTGGCTGCGGTCGGTGAGACCGATGCTGCGGCCGTCGGCGAGTTTGAAGGCGCGCACGTCGAGTGCGTTGGCCTTGCCATGCTCGGAAAGCGGCGCACCCTTGATGCGGTTGCGGCCACGGCATTCGAAGGAATCGAAATTGTCGAGCGAGGCGATTTCGCTGCCGAGCCTCTCGGTCAGCGGCGCGACGTCGCTGCGCACCCAGTCGGCAATGCTTGCGGCCATCTGGCAGCGCAGCGTCGCCGGCGGGCTGACGGCCACGCGATGCTTGTCCGGCAGCACGATCGCCTCCAGCCGCACCAGGTCGTCGCCGCCGCAGCCGCCGGGTCCATGCACCGAGGGAAGCGACGGCGCGATCGCGATGTCCTCGGTCAGCGCCTGCCGGCAGGCCGAGACCTGCGGCGCGGCAGGTGCAACGGACGGTGCCGGAGTCCCGGGCACGACCTGTTCCGCTGGTGCGGCCGGTTTGGCCGGCGCCTCGATATTGGGCACGATCTCCGGCTCGCCCTTGGCCTCCTCGGTCTCCTCTCGCGGCGCCTCCGGCGGGCGCGGCAGAGGCAACGGCACCTTGGCGGCGCGCGCGGCCCGGTGCGGCCGCGGCGGACGACCGAACAGGTTCTCCAGGCTGAAGTCGGCGTGCCGGCGCCCCTGTGCGGCCTCAGGCCGTGCGCTAAACAGGCACAGCACGGTGGCTGCGGTAACCAAGGCCGCGCCTCCCGGCCCGGCTGCGCCAAAACGCCATTTGCCCGCCCCTTGGCGCGCGCTAAAGTTCATGGCAGTTCCTTGACAGAAGGAAATACCGACACGTCACTGGACACACCCGTACGGGAAATACGAATACGGGATCCGCTTGATACACTTGGAGGAGCGTACGTATGCTTGGTTTGATGCAAGACTGGCCCCTGCTCTGCCACCGCATTCTCGAACATGCGGCGGCCATTCATGGCAACCAGGAGGTCGTCACGCGATCGGTCGAAGGGCCAATCGTCCGAACAACCTACAAACAGGTTTATGAACGTGCGCTGAAGGTCTCGCAGGCGCTGGACAAGGACGGGATCAAGCTCGGCGACCGCATCGCTACCATTGCCTGGAATACCACACGCCACCTCGAATGCTGGTACGGCATCATGGGGATCGGCGCGGTCTGCCATACCGTCAATCCCAGGCTGTTTCCAGAGCAGATCGCCTGGATCGTCAACCATGCACAGGACCGTATCGTCATCACCGACCTGACCTTCGTGCCGGTGCTGGAGCAAGTCGCCGCGAAGCTGCCGAGCGTCGAGCGCTTTGTCATTCTGACCGACAAGGCGCACATGCCGCAGACGTCGCTGAAGAACGCGATCGCCTACGAGGACTGGATCGGCGAATGCGATGGCGACTTCAAATGGAAGACCTTCGACGAAAATACCGCGGCAGCCATGTGCTACACTTCGGGCACAACCGGCGATCCCAAAGGCGTGCTCTATTCGCACCGGTCCAACGTCATCCATTCGCTGATGGCCAATTCCAAGGACGCGCTGGGCACATCGTCAGCCGACGCAATGCTTCCGGTGGTGCCCTTGTTCCATGCCAACAGCTGGGGCATTGCCTTCTCCGCGCCCGCGATGGGCACCAAGCTGGTGATGCCCGGCCCGAAGCTCGACGGCGCCTCGGTCTATGAGCTCCTGAACACCGAGAACGTCACCTGCACCGCCGGCGTGCCGACGGTATGGCTGATGCTGCTCAACTACATGTCGCAGAACAATCTGAAGCTGCCGCATCTGAAGTTCCTCGTGTGCGGCGGCTCGGCGATGCCGCGCTCGATGATCAAGGCCTTTGTCGACATGGGGGTCGAGGTCCGCCACGCCTGGGGCATGACCGAGATGAGCCCGCTCGGCACGCTTGGCGCGCTGAAGCCGCCATTCTCGTCGGCAACAGGCGAGGAGCGGCTCGACGTGCTGCAGCTGCAGGGCTATCCGCCGTTCGGCGTGCAGATGAAGATCACCGACGATGCGGGCCGCGAACTGCCCTGGGACGGCAAGACCTTTGGCCGGCTCAAGGTCTCTGGGCCCGCGGTGTCCAAGGCCTATTACCGCATCGACAACAAGATCCTTGACGAGGACGGCTTCTTCGACACCGGCGACGTCGCGACCATCGACGAGCACGGCTATATGCGTATCACCGACCGCTCCAAGGACGTGATCAAGTCCGGCGGCGAATGGATTTCCTCTATCGACCTGGAAAATCTCGCGGTCGCCCATCCGGCCGTCGCCGAAGCGGCCGTCATCGGCGTGCACCATCCCAAATGGGACGAGCGGCCGCTTTTGATCGTGCAGCTCAAGCAGGGCCAGAACGCGAGCCGCGAGGACATCCTCAAGTTCATGGAAGGCAAGATCGCCAAATGGTGGATGCCCGACGACGTCGCCTTCGTCGACGGCATCCCCCACACCGCCACCGGCAAGATCCTGAAAACCGCATTGCGCGACCAGTTCAAGAGCTACAGCTTCCCGAACGCAGCGGCGTAGGCGGTACGCCCACCCGCCATTGATCCGGCCTCCACTCCCTTCCGGGCGGAGGCCGTTTCATTAGCGGCGAAAGCCCTCGGGAACGGTTAACGCTGTCAGCGGCCGAGGGCTCGCATAGCGACCAAAGGCGAATTGGAACAAGGCCTTCGCCTCCCTAATTTGCCGCCACCTTCAAGCGAAACAATCAAGGAACGCCCTTATGAAGAAGTTCGTAACCCGGACCCTGCCGTGGCTGGTCGCCGCGTCGCTCGTGGCGCCGGCCGCGCAGGCAGCCGGCAACAAGGTAGTGATCGGCGACATCGACGACATGTCCGGCCTTTATGCCGATGTGATCGGCCCGGGTGGCGTCGAGGCCGTCAAGATGGCGATCGAGGATTTCGGCGGCACCGTGCTCGGCAACAAGATCGAGTTCATGGTCTCCGACCACCAGAACAAGCCCGACGTCGGCGCGCAGAAATTCCGCGAATGGGCCGACCGCGACGGCGTGACCATGATTCTGGGCGGCTCCAACACCGGCGTCAGCCTCGCCATGAACAATGCGGCCAAGGAAAAGAAAATCCCCTTCATCGCAATCGGCGCGGCCGGCGCCTCGCTGACCGGCAAGGACTGCACGCCCTACACCATCCACTATGTCTACGACACCACCTCGCTCGCCAACGGCACGGCAAAGACGATGGTGAGCCAGGGCGGCAAGACCTGGTTCTTCCTCACCGCCGACTATGCCTTCGGCACCCAGCTGCAGGAAGCCGCCACCAAGGTGGTGGAAGCGAACGGCGGCAAGGTGGTCGGCGCGGTCCGCGTGCCGCTGTCGACCTCCGATTTCTCGAGCTACCTCTTGCAGGCGCAGAACTCCGGCGCCCAGGTGCTGGGTCTGGCCAATGCTGGCAACGACTTCACAAACTCGATGAAGGCGGCCGATGAGTTCGGCATTGCAAGCACGATGAAGCCCGCGGCGCTGCTCGCCTTCCTCAGCGACATTCACAGTCTTGGGCTGAAATCCGCAGGCGGCCTCTATCTCACGACCGGCTGGTACTGGGACCTCAACGACAAGACCCGTGCCTTCGCCAAGCGCTATTTCGCCAAGACCCAGCGCGAGCCGACCATGAACCAGGCCGGCTACTACTCCGCCACCCTGACTTATCTGAACGCAGTGAAGGCCGCCGGCACCACCGATTCCGACAAGGTGATGGCCGAGCTGCACAAGATGAAGATCGACGACATGTTCACCTCCAACGGCAAAATCCGCGCCGATGGCCTGATGGAGCATGACATGTACATCATGCAGGTGAAGAAGCCGGACGAGTCCAAGGGGCCGTGGGACTATTACAAGCTGGTGCAGACCATGTCGGGGGAGGAAGCCTTCGGCAAATTGTCCGATTCGGCCTGCCCGCTGGTGACGGCCTCGCATTGATCAAGACTGGCGCGCCCGCGACAGCCGGGCGCGCCAGCGTTGCGCATCCTATTTGGGACGTTAAAAGGCCGGCATAAAGCCTTCACAACAGGCCGGAAAATGCGCTACCCAGCTTGCGCGCGGCTGCCCGTCCGACCGGTAACGGGCGGCCTTGTCCGCAACTGGATGTGACGATGGCCCGCAGATTTTCCGCGCCCTATCTTGAGGAGCCTGTTTCGGGACTGGCCAACTGGGCGCGGAATCTCGCGGTGTTCTCCGTCGTCGCGGTCGCGGTCTCCATCATCATCGTCCGCTTCGGCTTTCTCGAGGTGAAGCCGGCGCTCGCGACTTTTTTCGGCGCGCTGGCGCTCGCAGGGCTCTCCATCCTGATCGGCTTCCTGGGCTTTGCCGCGATCTGGCAGAACGGAACCCGCGGCATGGGCCGCATCCTGATGGCCTTCCTGATCGCCGGCCTGGTGCTCGCCTATCCCGCCTATCTCGCGGTCCAGTACCGCAGGTTGCCGCCGATCCACGACATAACCACCGACCCGATCGATCCGCCGCGCTTCGAGGCCTTGAGTCGCCTGCGCACCGGCGACGGCACCAACACGGCCGCCTATGCCGGGCTTTATTCCGCCGAGTTGCAGCGCAAGGCCTACCCCGACATCGAGCCGGTGCAGCTCGAGATCACGCCCGAGCGCGCCTTTGACATCGCGCTGCGGCTGGTGACCAGGCGCAAATGGCTCGTCATCGATGAGCGACCGCCGCAGCCGCCGCGCCGCATCGGCCGGATCGAGGCGGTAGCGCGCACGCCGATCATGGGTTTTCGCGAGGACGTCTCGATCCGGGTGCAGCCCGACGGCGAGGACTCGCGCGTCGATATCCGCTCCTCCTCGCGCTATTTCGACAGCGACCTTGGAAGCAACGCCGCGCGCGTGTCAAAGCTGATGGACGACCTCAGCACCGCCGCCGAAGCCGACGCGCTCAAGCCGGCGAAGAAGGCCGCCCCCATGCCGCCGCCGAAGGCACCGGCGAAGACGGTGAAGAAATAACGCGGGCGCTTGAATCCTGCTCAGCGAAACGGCGGCTATGCGGCGTTCAACGCCGCGAATTTCGCCTTCAGAACCTCAGCAGCCGCATCCGGCAGATTGAACTTGATCAACGTCATATTCCGATCCTTGCGCGCCACAAAGCCAACGAGATCGACGGGCACACGATCGATATTCAGCGTCGTCGGCGTATCGATTGACAGTTCAGGCATCGCCTGATCGAGCATCGCGCCGCCCAGGGCTATGTCACGGACCGTGACGGTCATCGGTTTACCCGCCACCGTCAATTTTCCGGGGCAGTGGAGCGCGATACGAGCCGATGTTCGACGGTCGACATCGCTCGTCGAGGTTCGGATCACCCGAACAAGGGTTGAGCGGAGGTCATCGACCATTTTGGCAATTTCAAGAGAGCCATCGCGCATTTCCGACGCCCGGCGGCCGGTTTCATTGGCCTCTCGGGATACGGAAGCAATTTGGGCGGCGACCTGACGCGCCGCTTGCGAGGTCTCCTCGACCGTGCGGGATATCTCCGACGTGACGATGTTCTGATCCTCGACCGCGGTCGTTATGACCGAAGAAACGGATTCAACATTGTGGATCACTTCGCCGATCGCGCCGATGGCAACGACGGATGCTTTGGTTGAACTCTGCATTTCCGTGATCTGCTGCGCGATCTCGCCTGTTGCGCGTGCTGTCTGCTCCGCCAGAGACTTGACCTCGGCCGCGACGACCGCGAACCCCCGGCCCGCCTCGCCTGCCCGCGCCGCCTCGATGGTGGCGTTGAGCGCGAGCAGGTTCGTCTGATCGGCTATCTCGCTGATGAGCCTCGTCACGGCGCCGATCCGCTCGGCCGCGTCCGCCAACCTTCCGATGGTGGATTGTGCCTCGGTCGACCGGGTCACGGCCTGCAAGGCTAGCGCGCGCGCCGAATTGACCTGAGCCGCGACCTGCGTGATTGAGCTGACCAGTTGGGACGATGCCTCGGCAACAGTTTGGGCGTTTGCCAGCGCTTCCTCGGCTGCGGCCGCCACGCTATTGCTGTTCTGGCCCAGGACCAGCACGCTATCGGTCATATGGGTTGCATTGTCCGCCATTCGGCCGGTGCCCGCGGCAACCTTTCCGATGGCAATATTGGTCTCTCGTTCGACCGTCTCTGCCATGGCTTGCAGAGCCTTCACCTTCGCACGTTCGACCATTCGATCTTGCTCTATGCTCTGGTGCGCGTCTTGACGCGCGCTGTCGGATGCCCTGAGCCTGAGCCGCTCGATTGCGCGCGCCATATCGCGCAGCTCATCGTCCCGATCAAGGTTCGCCAGGCCTGTGCTGAAATCACCTTGCTCCAAGCGATCGAGGGCAGATGTCATCGCAACCAGGGCCGTGGTTATCTTCCGTACCGTCAGGAATGACACGACGCCCATCAGGAGCATCACCAGCAATGCAACAGCGAGCACCTTCGGAGAGGCGTCAAGATTGCCGGTCTGCACAAACCAAAGGCAAATCGGCACACAGAAGCTGAAACCAATGATGCCGTAGATCCGAAATCCGACTGAAAGTCGCGGATGCCACATTAAAATCTTCCAATAACGAAATGTGATTACACGTCGAAGCCGTACCCTCCAGCGTCCCAACGTATGGTTAATAATTCATTGCCCAAAACAAGAATCTAGAGCTCGGTTATGATTCAATCAGAACCGAAGCTCTAGACCAACCGATACGTCCCGCCGATCACGGGATCACCATCCGTCGCGACCACGCCGCGAGCGACCAGATCCTCCAGATGGGCGAGCACGGAGTAGCCGGCGGCGGTCATGAGGCGCGGGTCGATGCCGATATAGATGGCGCGCACCAAGGTGGGAATGTCGCCCGCGCCCTTGGCCAGGCGATGCAGGATCGAGGCCTCGCGCGCCTTGCGATGGCGGATCAAGAAGCGCGTATAACGCGGCCCTTCCAGGATCTCCGGGCCGTGGCCCGAGAAATAGAGGTCCTCGTCGCGAGCGGCGAGCCGGTCGAGCGAGGCCATGTAATCGACCATGGAGCCGTCCGGCGGCGCCACGATCGAGGTCGACCAGCCCATCACATGATCGCCGACGAAGGTGAGCTTCCGCTCCGGCCAGGCAAAGGCCATGTGGTTTGCGGTGTGACCGGGCGTCGCCACTGCCTCCAACCGCCAGCCAACGCCCTCGATCACGTCGCCATCGGCGACCCTGACGTCGGGGACGAAATCGCGGTCGGCCCCGGATTCCGGATTGTGCTTCTCGCTCTCATAGCGCGGGCGCGAGGCGCGATGCGGGCCTTCGGCATAGACGGCCGCCCCGGTCGCGGCCTTGATGCGCGCGGTGTTCGGCGAATGGTCGCGATGGGTGTGGGTGACGACAATATGCGTCACGGTCTCGCCCTTGACCGCGTCGAGCAATGCTTTGGCATGCGCCTCGCTGTCCGGGCCGGGATCGATGATGGCGACCTTGCCCTGGCCCACGATGTAACTGACCGTGCCGGTGAAGGTGAACGGGCTCGGATTGTCGCACAGCACGCGCCGCACCCCCGGCCGTACCTCCTCGACCACGCCGGGCTTGAGCGGGAAATTGCGGTTGAACGGGACGTCGTCGTTATCGGCCATGACGTATAGCTATCCTGAGATTGCGTAGGGTTGGGTAGAGCGCAGCGAAGCCCATCAAACGGACTCGCCCCATCGCGATGGGTTTCGCTGCGCTTTACCCACCCTACCTTCCGACGTCATCGCGGGACGAGACCTGCGTCCCAGGATTCCGGGTTCGCACTTTCCGCGCGCCCCGAAGTGACGAGCAAGGGATTACGAGAACGCCTGGATGCCCGTGATGGCACGGCCCAGGATCAACGCGTGGACGTCGTGGGCGCCTTCGTAGGTGTTCACGGTTTCCAGGTTCGCGGCGTGCCGCATCACGTGATACTCGATCTGGATGCCGTTGCCGCCGTGCATGTCGCGCGCCATGCGGGCGATGTCGAGCGCCTTGCCGCAATTGTTGCGCTTCACGATCGAGATCATTTCCGGGGCCATCTTGCCTTCGTCCATGAGACGGCCGACGCGTAAGGAGGCCTGCAGCCCGAGCGCAATCTCGGTCTCCATGTCCGCGAGCTTCTTCTGCACGAGTTGCGTGGCCGCGAGCGGCCGGCCGAACTGGTTGCGATCCAGCGTATATTGCCGGGCGCGATGCATGCAGTCCTCGGCGGCGCCCATCGCGCCCCAGGAGATGCCGTAGCGGGCGCGGTTGAGGCAGCCGAACGGCCCCTTCAGCCCCGAGACGTTGGGCAGCAGCGCGCTCTCCGGAACCACCACGCCGTCCATCACCACCTCGCCGGTGATCGAGGCGCGCAGCGACAGCTTGCCGCCGATCTTCGGCGCGGACAGGCCCTTCATGCCCTTCTCGAGAATGAAGCCGCGGATCTGGTTGTCATGGGCGGCGGACTTCGCCCACACCACGAACACGTCGGCGATCGGGGCGTTCGAGATCCACATCTTGCTGCCGGTCAGCCGGTAGCCGTCGGACACCTTCTCGACACGGGTCTTCATGCCGCCGGGGTCGGAACCGGCATCGGGCTCGGTGAGACCGAAGCAGCCGACCCATTCGCCGGTCGCGAGCTTCGGCAGGTATTTCTTGCGCTGGCTGTCGTCGCCATAGGCATAGATCGGATACATCACGAGCGAGGACTGCACCGAGTTCATCGAGCGGTAGCCGGAATCGACGCGCTCGATCTCGCGCGCCACCAGGCCATAGGCCACATAGCTCGCGTTGGCACAGCCATATTCCTCGGGCAGCGTGACGCCGATCAGCCCGAGCTCGCCCATCTCGTTGAAGATCTCGCGATCGGTCTTCTCATCGAGATAGGCCTTGATCACGCGCGGTAACAGCTTCTCCTGCGCGTACGCACGCGCGGTGTCACGGATCATGCGCTCGTCTTCGGTAAGCTGCTCGTCGAGCAGGAACGGATCGTCCCACTTGAAAGAGGCCGCGGCCGGCTTGTCCTTCGCCTGAGGGCGTACACTCATGGGTTATCCTTTCGCTTCAGACTTTAACGGAATTGACATCCAAATTAGATCGCTCTCGGCCCAAGCGCAATTGCGTTGCCTTCCTGCTGTTCCGACGTCATCCCGGGGCACGCGAAGCGCGAACCCGGAAATCTCGAGATTCCGGGTTCGATGCTTCGCATCGCCCCGGAATGACGGTGCTAGAGGTAACGACGCTCACATCTCCAGCCGCTCATTGGAGACGATTTCGATTCCGAAACCGGACAGGCCCTTGTAGTCATGCACCGAGGAGGTGAGATTGACGATGGAGGTCACGCCGAGATCGCGCAGGATCTGCGCGCCGACGCCGACCTCGCGCCATTGCGTATTACGATCGACCTCGGCCGTCTTCCGCCCGTCCACCGGCTCGACCGGAACGCCGGCCGCGCCGTCGCGCAAATACACCAGCACGCCGCGACCGGCCTTCTGGAAATGCTGCAGCACCGCCTGCATGCGCACCGAGCCGGTGAACAGGTCCTTCACGATGTTGGGCTTGTGCAGCCGGGTCAGCACCTTCTTGCCGTCGCCGACGCCGTTATAGACAAAGGCGGCATGGGTGATCTCGTCGAAAGGCGAGCGGTAGGCATAGCCCTGCAGGGGACCGATCGGGCTCTCCATGGTGAAGGTCGAGACCCGCTCGATCAGCTTCTCGCGCGCCTGGCGGTAGGCAATCAGGTCGGCGATGGTGACGTGCTTCAATTTGTTCGCGGCGGCGAAACGGGCGACCTGCGCGCCCTTCATCACCGTGCCGTCGTCGTTCATCAATTCGCTGATGACGCCGACCGGCGGCAGGCCTGAGAGCTGGCAGAGATCGACCGCAGCTTCCGTGTGGCCGGAGCGGAACAGCACCCCGCCCTCGCGCGCGATCAGCGGAAAGACGTGACCGGGCCGCGCGAAGTCGTCGGCGCCGACATTGGGATTGGCCAGCGCGCGGCAGCAGGAGGCGCGCTCCTCGGCCGAAATGCCGGTACCGCCATCCGGCTTGTAGTCGATCGAGACAGTGAACGCCGTGGTGTGCGCGGAATCGTTATGCGCGACCATCGGATCGAGTCGCAGCCGCCGCGCCTCCGCGCCCGTAACCGGGGCGCAGACGATGCCGGAGGTGTGGCGTATGATGAACGCCATCTTTTCCGGCGTGCATAGCGACGCGGCGACGATCAGATCGCCCTCGCCCTCGCGATCGTCGTCATCAGTCACGACGACCAGTTCGCCCTTGGCAAAGGCTTCCAGAACTTCCTGAATCGTATCGGCCATGGTTTGCAAAATCTCGCTTATCTGGCCCGGAGGATTAGCCGGAATGGGAACCCTATGCCAGCCCAATGATGCAGGGCCGAATGTCCCCGCAGAATGCCTGTTCTGCCGGAGCCCGACATTTTGGAAAAATCATTGACGAGCTCCGCTCTCCCTCGCCAAGGTTGCTCCCAACCAAGAATATAGGGAGACGCCCGTCCATGACCTCGACTGCCTTCGACTTCACGCCCCTGCTGCCCGCGGGGCTGCCCGCACCTGCGGCAAAATGGACGGGGCTCGCAAAATTCAGCTTTGTCGGAGGTAACAATGATCCCGACCAGGTGCCGGTAAACGGCCTGATCGCAGCCGTCGATGCGGCACTCCGCCGCGAGGGCCGAGGGCTCGCCACCTATAACCTCGCCCACGGTCCGCAAGGCTACCACCCCTTGCGCGAATTTCTCACAGCGAAATTGAAGCGCGATGCGGCCATCACCTGCAACGCCGACGACATCATGATCGTCTCGGGCTCGCTGCAGGCGCTCGACCTCGTCAACCAGACCCTGCTCGCGCGCGGCGACACAGTGATCGTGGAGCAGGAGACCTATCAGGGATCGCTGAACCGGCTGACCCGGCTTGGCGTCAACGTGGTCGGCATCCCGCTCGACGGCGATGGCATGCGGATGGACGCCCTCGCCACCGCGCTCTCCGACCTCAAGGCACGCGGCATCCGCCCCAAATATATCTACACCATCCCGACCGTGCAGAACCCCACCGGCTCGATCATGCCGGAGGTCCGCCGCGCCGAGTTGCTCCGGCTGTCGGAAGCCTATGGCGTGCCGATCTTCGAGGACGATTGCTATGCCGATTTGATCTGGGACGGCAAACGACCGCCCGCGATCCACGCCATGGCGACAAACAGCGGCGTCATCCATATCGGCTCATTCTCCAAGTCGATTGCGCCGGCGCTCCGCGTCGGCTTCGTCGTCGCGCCCTGGGAGATCATGTCGCGCATGCTGGCGCTCAAGACCGATGCCGGCTCCGGCGCGCTGGAACAGATGGTGCTCGCCGAATTCTGCGCGCCGCATTTTGCGACCCACGTGCCGGAGCTGACGCGCGCCTTGCGCAAGAAGCTCGACACGCTGATGGAGGCGCTGAACGAACAATTCGGCACTGCGGCCGAGTTCGAGTCCCCCAAGGGCGGTATTTTCCTCTGGGTCAAGCTGCCTGACAATGTCGATACGCTGAAGCTGTACCAGGCTGCGCTCGCCAGCGGCGTCTCGATCAATCCGGGCCCGGAATGGTCGACCAATAGCAGCCATTCCAGGAGCCGCCTGCGGCTCTGCTTCGCCAGCCCCTCGCACGCCCAGATCCGCGAAGGTATCGCCGTGCTCGCCGACGTCTGCCGCCGCGAATTCGGGGTACCGGTCAGGATCGCCAATGTGGAGAAAGCGCGGGGTTGAGACAGATTGTCTCTGACTAGCACGATCTCTCATCACCTCTCCTCAGCGCGGAGAGGTGACCCGCGGCAGCCACCTGCCCATTGCGGTCCCATGCCGGTCCGTGCGAGGAGATGACATGACAGGCATCTCCCGCGCCGCACGGGCCCTATGAAAACGATCTTTTTCGACCTCGACGGAACGCTGACCGATCCAAAGATCGGCATCACGCGATCGATCCAGTATGCCCTGGAACAACTGGGCCGCGGCGTGCCGCACCAGGACGAGCTGACTTGGTGCATCGGCCCTCCCCTGCATGCAAGCTTCGTCAAGCTGTTGGGTGAGAGCAGTCTCGCCGATCGGGCCCTGCTGCTGTACCGCGAGCGCTTCGGCGATGTCGGAATGTTCGAGAACGCCGTCTATGCCGGCATTGAGGGCACGCTTGCGTCGCTCGCCGACGGCAGCCGCCGGATGTTCGTCGCGACCAGCAAGCCCCATGTCTATGCCAGGCGCATCATCGAGCACTTCGAGCTGGACTCGTATTTCGAGCAGGTGTTCGGCTCGGAGCTGGATGGCACGCGCGTCGACAAGACCGAACTCTTGCAATACGCGCTGCGGACGACGGGCATCGATCCGGCGGAGGCGCTGATGGTGGGCGACCGCAGCCACGACATCGTCGGGGCGAGGAACAACGGATTGCGCACGCTCGGCGTGCTCTACGGTTACGGCAGCCGGGATGAGCTGATGCAGGCCGGTGCGCACGGGCTCTGTGCAGCGCCCCCCGATATCCCCAGGCAGGCGGTCCAACGGTAAATACGGAAAAGCTATTTGCCTTGCGCTGTGCGATATGGTCGAAACCGGTACGAAACTGGGACGGCCATCGGTGGTGCACGTCGTTAACAGGCGAAACTGCGCCTCTGCGCGGCTCGCGGCGGCACTCGCCGGTCTCGCGATCAGCGGGCTGGCGGCCGCGCAACCGGCGCGCGCGGATGATGCCACATCACCCTCAGCCCCACCTCCCGATAAAAGCGGCTACACCCTCTTCAACCCGACGCCCGATGACGAGTTGCGGAAGTTCACGCCGGACCGCCCGGCAAAGGGCTTTTCGGTTCGCACCGTGGATGCCGGCCATGTCGAGATCGAGACCGATTTCGTCAATACCACTTATTCGAACTATCAGGGCACGATCACCCGCAGCATCCAGGCGCTCGACCCGACCGTCAAGCTCGGCGTGACCAACTGGATGGATGTCGAGGTCCAGTTCAACGGCCTGCAATATTCGCGTCTGTTCGACATCGCTTCCGGCCGCAATACGTTCGCGGGCACCGACTTTGGCGACGTGTTTCTGCGCAGCAAGATCAACCTGTTCGGCAATGATGCCGGGCCAGCAGGCTTTGCGCTCATTCCCTATGTCAAGCTGCCGTCATCGGCGCCGTTCATCAGCAACGGGGCGGTGGAAGGTGGCCTGATCGCGCCGTTCGCCCTGCGCCCGGAGGACTTCATCATCACCCTGATGACCGAAGTCGACGTGCTGAAGACCGCCACCGGCAACGGCCGCTACACCAATTTCGTCAACCTGATCGGCGTCAGCCACCCCGTCCCCGGCCTCGACGGTGCCAATGCAGTGGTCGAGCTCTTTTCATCCACCGGCACCGACCCGGCAACGCCGCCGGTCTACACCTTCGATCTCGGCGCAAATTACAAGCTCGACGAGCACACCATTGTCGATGTCGGCCTCAATCTCGGCCTGAACAAGACTTCACCGAAAGCGCAGATCTATTCGGGGATCTCGTTTCGGTTCTAAAGCGTTTTCGAGCGAAGTGGACACCGGTTCGCGTGAAGGAAACGCGTCAAAACAAGAATCTAGAGCTTCGGTTCTGATTCAATCAAAACCGAAGCTTTAAAACCAGCTCTCCCAACACGCGCCTCCCAGTATTGAGACCGCCTCGGCGCCGCGCAGCGCTTGAGCGATGCGCAGCAACAGGACGATGGAAACATTGCCTGTGCCGCCCTCGATGCGGGCGATGTAGCGTTCGGAAATGTCCGACCGGCGCGCGAGCTCGCGCCGCGACAGGCCCCGACGCAGGCGCGTCGAACGCACGCGGTCTCCGAGCTGTTTCAGAAACAGGCTTTCGGAATAGGTGAGAGGCCGGCCGTCGAGCGAGACCCGGGCGGTTGGACCGGAAAGCACCGATGCAAGCGAGGACATTGGCTGGTTGGTCAAGTGTGGTTGGTCAAGTGTGGCCGTGGAGTTCGATCGACATCATCGGCAACGCCGGGGCTTCCGCATTGATGCGGATCAAATTCGCGGTAAGCCCGCTAACAGCCTACCGGGGAGCGATAGATCGCCCCTGCGCTCTCGCCAAAATTCCGACATGTGCGTCCGCGAGTGGATGCTGGACTTCGTCGAACGGCAGGACGGACAGGGGGACGCAAGACGTGAACCGACGCTTCATCCGGCTCGCGCTGGGACTGACTTTGCTTGGAAGCTGTGCATCTTCTGCATTTGCCGATGATCCGATCGCCGAGACCGTGCGCCAATTCGGGCTGCTGGGACCGTGGTCGATCGACTGCTCGCTGGCGCCGGATCACGCCGACGGCACGGTGCTGGCCTATGAGATCGGCCCCGACGGCGGCGTTCTGTTCCGCCGCGACTTCGGCGACATCAAGGACGAGAACCAGGTGCTGGCGGCCGAGGTGTCGACCGATGGTCTGTTGAAGCTCGAGGTCTACTTCCCCACGATCAGGCAGAAACGCGAATACGGCTTGATGATGCTCGAGGATGGCACTCTGCGCGCGATCTATAACCGTAGCGAGAAGGGCGAATATTCCATCAAGGACAGCAAGATCGTCGCCACCAGGAGGCCCACGTCCGTGCAACACAAATGCGAGTGAGCGACGCCACAGCGGCATGGCGGACCGAACAAAAGCGCTGGTGTAAACGATCAGGATTTGAGCTTTCGGTCCGACTTGGTTACCTGCCTTCAGGCCACGGCCTGGGCAATGAAGTTGCGGACGATCTTCGAGGTCTCGCCACGCCGAAACGCCAGAGCCAAGTGCACGATTGGAGCGTCCCCTTTGACCTCACGATAGGTGACGCCCGTTACATGAAGCTGGCGCATTGACGCCGGCACGAGCGAAAAGCCAAGCTCAGCTGCCACCAAGCTGACGACAGAGCTGATCTGCGGCGCGGATTGCCCGAGGGTCGGCTCGAAGCCTGCCCGCCGACAGGCCCTGATCACGGTGTCAACCCAAGCCGATCCGCGTTGCGTCAGAATGAGCGGATCCCCCTTCAGCCGGATAAGATCGATCTCATTCGACTTCGCCACCGGATGGTTTGCAGGCAATACGACGAGCATCGACTCGTTGGAGAGACGCCGGAACTGCAGATCGTCCCCGCCCTCATCGGGGCGCAGGAACACCGCGTCCAGTTCCCCTTCCCGAAGGTCAACAACGAGGCGGGATGTGTTTGCTTCCTCCAGTGTCAGATGCACATCGGGGTAAGCTCGTCGAAACGATCGGATTGTCGAGGTGACAACCGGATTAAACGGTGCCGAGTTTGTAAAGCCCACCCGCAATGAGCCGATTTGACCCCGCGCAGCTCTTTGCGCGGCTCGAATGGCGCGCTCCGCCTGCATGGGCATGACCCGTACGTTCTCTAGAAATGCGCGCCCTGCCTCGGTCAGTTCGGCACCTTGGGGAATGCGATGGAAGAGCAGAGCCCCGACTTCGGCCTCAAGATCTTTGATCTGTTGGCTCAGCGGCGGCTGCCCGATTCCAACGCGCGCAGCGGCGCGTGTGAAGTTTTGCTCCTCGGCAACCGCGAGGAAGTAGCGGACGTGGCGCAGTTCCATGCCAGTGCCAAAAGCTATCAAGAACGTATTCGCTATATATTTGACTGCATGTTTATTGAAATCAAATATCGCTTATCCGGGGCCCCGATTGATCTGGATGATCGAAATTGGACCAGAAGCTGAAAGCCCGGCCTGAAAGGCAAGTCCCTGAGCCAGCGGTCAGGAACAAGGAACCTGGTCTCCCGGTTGCTGCACCATCGCTACCCGCGAGACCTGAGTTCGATCGATCACGCGTTCTTTCGCACCGCCAGCACGCGTTGCTGTTTCTGCTCGTGCTTGCGGCGGCTTCCTTCGCGTGGTGGATATCTGGCTATCTGTTTGCCTACACGGACGACGCATACCTGACGTCCGATATCGTATCGATCACGCCGGAAGTAATGGGCCCGATCGAAGCCGTCCATGTGACGGACAACGAATGGGTGGCGCGAGGAACGATTCTCTTTACCATCGATCCGGTTCCCTTCAGGCTGGCTGTCGAGCAGGCGCGCGCGGAGGAGGCCCGCAGTCAGGCGCAGCTGCCGGTTGACCGGGCCCAGCTGCAGGTTCTCGGGGCGCAGAAGCAATCGGCGGATGCCGCAGCCAGGTTTGCCGCGTCAAATCTGCGCCGTGACACGCCGCTTGGCCAGTCCGGTACGATCTCCATCCAGGCGCTCGACCAGACGCGGACCACGGAGGAGCAAAGCGTGGCCCAGCAACATGCGGCCGAAGCCGCCATGCAGAAGGCGAAAGAGACCCTCAGTGTGGATAAGGCTGCCGCCACCTCGGCCCATGCCGCACGTCTTCTCGCCGAATGGCGCTTGAGCCGAACCAAAGTCGTGGCGCCCGTTGACGGCTACGTGACGCATCTTGCCGTTCAATCCGGCGACATGGTTTCCACGAGCCAGGCGGCGGTTGCGATCGTCGATGGAAATGCCTGGCGCGTCGTTGCCAACTACAAGGAATATTATCTGCGACACCTGCGTCCCGGCGGCCTCGCCTGGATCTGGCTCGATAGCCATCCCTGGCATCTCTACCGAGCCCGCATCCAGGGTATCGCGCACGGCATCAGTCGTCAGCCGGGAAGCGAGGCACTGGTGCCTTACGTGTCTCCAACCGTGAACTGGATTCGCCTGGAGCGACGGATTCCAGTTCGTTTCACGCTTCTCGACTCTCCCGGCGGTGACCAGCTCTTCATGGGGGCCGACGCCCGGGTCCTTGTCATTTACTGAAACGAGAGGGTGCAATCGACGATGCCGCTCCTGATATCGGCCCTGCGTCCCATACCGCGAGCGCTGGTACGTGAGCTCAAGTCGCTCGAGCTGTGTGGCCCACGCGCCAGAGAGGCAGCAAAACCGGTGCTCTCGGTGCTGGTCGCTGTCGCGGCGGCCACCGTTCTCAACCTTGATGATCTCTCCTGGGCGGCGTTCAGCGGCTTCATGGTGATGCGTGGCAGTGTCGCCGAGACATTCCCGCGGGGACTAATGCGCATCGCCGGCACTGCCGGAGGAGCGCTCCTGGGCCTCGTGCTCGCGCCCGGGGCGGCGGATGACCCATTGTTGTTGATGGTGTTCCTCTTCTTCGTGTCGTGGGTCGGAACCTTTCAGTCCCTGGCGACCAAATACAGTTATGCATGGCTGTTCTTTGGCCTTACGGCCGGCATGGTAATCACCGAGGCGCTGGCTGCGCCGGACTTGGTCGTACATTTTGCAGCCACGCGAGTGGCAGAAATCACAGTCGGCACGTGCGCCTGCCTTGTTGTTTCAAGCCTGTTCTCAGATACGGCAAGCCGCAAGAAACAACGCGCCAACGGCATGCTCTGGTGCGGACCTCTGCGCGATGTGTTGCATGAGGACTGGTTGCGAGAGCATTGGTCGCTGTTTGAGCATAGTACGCGCGCTGCGCTGGCCGTCGCCTTGCTTCCCCTTGTCTGGCGATGGTTCAGCATTGAGGATTTCTCGCAAACCGCTATCACATCATACGTCATTATGATCGTCCCGGCGACGGCGGCAGGGGAACGTCGATATGCTACGATCCACCAGAGGATGGTCCACAGGACGCTCGGATGCCTCCTTGGTAGCGCGGTCGCACTTATCTCTATTGGTTTCTTCGGCACAGGATTGCCGGTAACCGTCCTTACCCTCGCTGCCGGCACCTGGGTCGGCTACCATATCCAGACAGGACGGGAGATCAACTATCTCGGAACGCAATTCACGCTTGGGCTCCTCATCACTCTTGTTCAGGGACCAGCTCCGATCACCGATATTACCCCTGGGCTGGAGCGTTTACTTGGCATCGCAATCGGCTCCGCCATGCTGTGTCTAACGATCTTCGTTTGGCCGTTGATTGAAGACAGATAGCATCCCCGACGGAAGCTAACCGTTGCCTTCCAATGTCGGCGGACGATTGCTCGCGTATCGCCCCGGGGCGGCCGATCAAACGGAAGGCTGATGATCGAGGGCCTTCGGAAAGCGGGGTTGCCCGAATGAGCCCGCAGAGGTCGAGATTTTCCCGGACTGCGTTCAGCCGCAACATCCGTTTTTCGACGGGTCGTTGTAGCTAGGGGCGCCGTCGTAGTGGGCCGGCGGCGGTGCTGATGCCCAACCCGGAACGGTCGCGAAGCTCGAGGCCACGTTTGGTGGAATGATGACGTAATGGCGCGTGTGATGATGATGCATGGTTGCGGCTTCGGCGGAAGCACTCAGGACGATCGATAGTCCTAAAGCCAAAGCGAAACGCATCGCATGTGCTCCAATACGCCAAGAGGCCGACGGTCCCATTTCGACGATGTTGAAAGATGTTTTCATGTGGATCACTCCTTGATTGATTTCGACTGACGAGCGCGAAGTGCGTCCGTTAGAGTCTTTACGCATTGGGAGCGCCGCCATTACGCAGATCCAGATTTTCGCGGTTCACAACCGTGTGCATGTGGGGAGCGGAATATTTCGCGCCTCGGCGCCTCTAACAGCTCGCGACGGCGTCAACACCTGCATCAGCGGGAGCAGCACTACAAAAGCAGAGACGTGTGGTATCCGCTTTGCGCGAATAGCCGCCGTTGCTCGCAAGTCGGCGGGGTGCTGCACCGCCAGGGAAAGGCGACCTTGCCGCCGGCCACCCACGACACGCTGCCCGACGCCCCGGGCATTCTTGATGTGGCGCGGGCCTTCCTCGAAGGTGCTGCCTCGCTGCCAAGCTGAACGGTTGTTCAGAATTCTTCTGCATTTTCCTGCAGTTCCTTCGGAACGCTGCACCTCGCCGTGGAGTTGACGCTGCATTCAGTTGGAGGAGGACACAATGAAGAAGATTGGATACGCCGTCGCCGCGCTTGGCGCCTTGGCTTTGGCTCTGCCTTCGATCGCGAGCGCCGAGACGGTCGTGATCAAGCGGCACCACTATCACCCGTTCGATGCACGGGCCGAGTATCGCGTGCATCGCGACTACGGCTTCCACGAGGGTTGGCGTCACCGCGACCGCGGCGTGGTTGTCGAGCGTCGGCACGACACATACTGACGTTGAGGCACGACATGAGAATGGCCCCACAAGGGGCCATTCTTTTTGGTGCAATCGCGAAGTCAGGTTTCTCTAATCCCAGTCCGGCCCAAAGCCGGGGCTGACAAAGCGCTTGTCTTTCGGCAGCCGCGCGATCGCCTTGCGGTCGTCGTCGTCGAGCGCAATCTTCAAGGCGTCTAGATTGGCTTGCTGGCTTTCCCTGCGCGAGGCCTTGGGGATTGCGGCGACATTGTCGTGGTCGAGCAGCCACCTCAGCGCGACCTGCGCGGCCGCCGCATTGTGCTTCTTGCCGATGCGGATCAGCGTCTCGTCGGACGCAGCGCGGCCCTGCGCCAGCGGACAATAGGCGATCAGCGGAATCTTCCTGACGTCGAGATAGGCCTTGACCTTGGACTGGTCGAGCATGACGTGATGCTCGATCTGGTTGCAGGCGATCGGCGCCCCGATCTCCTCGACCGTCGTCTTCAGAAGTTTGAGCGTGAAATTGGCAACCCCGATGGCGCGGGTGCGGCCCTCCTCCTTCAGCTTTCCGAGCGTCTTGAACACATCAGGCAAATTCATGCTGCGCGAGGGCCAATGCACCAGATAGAGATCGACTGCCTCCAGCCTGAGTTTGTTCAGGCTCGTATCCAAGGCGCGCCGGATCGCGTCGGGGGCGAGGTTTTCGACCCAGACCTTGGTGGTGACATGCAGATCCCTGCGGGCGATGCCGGACGACGCGATCGCTGCACCGATCGCCTCCTCGTTGGCATACATCTCGGCGGTGTCGATATGTCGGTAGCCCAGCGCCAGCGCGCTCTCGACCGCCGCGCGGCAGGCATCGCCCTGCATGCGATAGGTGCCAAGCCCGAGCCGCGGCAGGTTGATACCCTGAGTTTGCAGATGATCCATGGTCACTCCCCGAAAGCCGGATTTTCAGCGCCGGAAAAGCCGGCACCAATTGCGAAAACAACGATTGAAGATGATTAAGCCGGCGGGACGGCTAAAGCCAGTGTGGCCGGAGCGCGCGAGGCGGATCAAGCCTTCCGGGATCTAGGGGCGGCTACTGGCCTAGCGCTGCCAGGCGCAGATGCCGCCATTGTCGGGATTGCAGGGCCATTTCTGGATGCGGGTGTCCATGGCCTGGGCGTTCAACGGATCGCCGTGCCGGTGCGCAAGACGCGCGCGTGCGGCACCGCGCGGCTTCTCGCCTTGCGCCCGCGCGAGGCGGCCGTCATGGCGTGCAGCGGAGGTCAGCTTGTTACGCACCGGAACGCCCCTCACACGCTCGACCGCGATCTTCCTGGCGTCACTGTGCGGCAATACGCCGGATACGGTATCGCTCTTCGTATCGCTTCTGGCCTCCACCGGTACCGGCGCGAAGGTGCTCACGGGACCCAGCGGCTTCGGCGACAGCAACGCCTTCGACAGGTCGAGGCCCAGGAACTCGTCCGGATGATCATCAGCCGCCGAGGCCACGCTGCACGCGACCAGCGCGGCGCCGACCAGGACCGGGACAATAGCTTTCAGGACCATTCCGGCCTCCTGAAACGTGCAATAAGGAAACTATGCCCTAGTTAGGAAGGCAAGCCGCCGCCTGCCAGACGTAAACATGCCGTCAAGGGTTGCTGTGCGGCCCTGCCGCAGCAGGCAAATTTAGGCATCCGTATTAACGGCTTGAGACCCAAGGGGTTTCAATTGGGCCGATCCTGCCCCGTGGTGGTGCCGACAAAGGCGCTTTCAACGACCTCGCCGATCGGCTGCCAAGTGTAGCCGTCGAACTGCACCAGCCGCATCTGCTTGATCGGGCGGTAGTCGGACGGCCCGGTGTTGATGGAAATACTCGGCAGTGCGACGGAGGGGCTATAATTCTTCAACGCAGTCGCCTGGCGCATGATGTTCTCACGCGACAGGTCATCGCCACATTGCCTCAGCACCTCGGTCAGCGTCTCTGCCGCGGCATAGCCGAATATGGCGTTGCCGTCGGCCCTGTCGCCATCGGGATAATATTTGTCCATGAACGCCCGCCAGGCCTGCATGCCCGGATCGTCTTTCCAGGCGGGATCGCTGGCGTCTTTCAGGAAGGCCGTCGAGATCACGCCGATCGCGTTCTCCAGTCCGGCGGGCCGCAGCGAATGCGCGATCGAGGCCGAGGCATTGTCGAGCATGAGCACCGGATGCCAGCCGATGTCGTTCATGCGCCGCAGCGCCAGCGCCACCATTGGCGGCGCGACATCGAGCAGTACGATCTCTGCGCCCGAGCTCTGCAAGACGTCGACTTGGGCGTCCATCGACTTCTCCGTACCGTCGACCGCGATATCGGAGACGATCATGCGTGACCAGTCACCGAGCCCTTCCTGCAGGCCGCGAAACAGGTCGCGGCCGAACTGGTCGTTCTGCCAGAGCACCGCGATGCGGCGTTCCGGATAGGAGGCCTGGATATAATTGGCGTAGATGCGCCCCTCGGAGCGGAAGCTCGGCGGGAAACCCATGGTCCAGGGGAATGATTTCGGGTGGTTCCATTCGTCGTCGCCTGAAGCGAGGAAGAGCTGTGGGACCTTGCGCTCGTTGAGATAGGAGCGAACCGCGAGATTTTCCGGCGTGCCGAACGAGCCGAACATCAGAAGCACCTTGTCGATCTCGACGAGCTTTTGGGTCTGCTCCCGCGTCCTCACCGGATCCGCGCCGTCATCATAGGAAATGAACCTGACCTTGCGGCCGTTGATTCCGCCTTGCGCGTTGATCATCGAGAAATAGGCAGCTTCGGCCTTGCCGATGGTACCAAAGGCGGCGAGCTCTCCGGTATAGGGCATGACATTGCCGATGCGGATGTCGACGTCGAGGACTTCACCCGCAACGACGGGATTGCCTGACGATACTGCAAGCAGCAGGAGCGCCGCGATTGTTTTGAAACTGATCCGCATCGCAACTGACCTTACGCACGCGCCCCGTGCGAGGCAGCGGAATGCCCTGCCACGCACCCAATTTAAGACGTGCCACCCGACAACATTTTGACCAGCCGGTAAAGATATTCCTCGCCCCGATAGAAAGAGTTGACCGGAACCCGCTCGTCCCTGCCATGGGCGCGGAGGTCGCTGACGTCATTGGCCATGCCGGAATGGCCGTAGGTCGGGATTCCGGCATTGCGCAGATAGCTGCCGTCGGTGGCGCCCGCGCTCATGATGGGAACCACGACCGCGCCCGGCCAGAACTCCGCCGACAGCTTCTCGATCGATCCGAGGATTTCCTCGTTCAGCGCCGAGGGCTGGCTGATCACGCCCTTGTCAATCTGGGTCACCGCGATCTTGTCGTCGGCAAGCACGCGCTCCAGCGTCGCCTTGACCTCCTCGACCGGCTCACCCGGCATGATCCGGCAATTCACCTTGGCGCCAGCCGTCTGCGGCAGCGCGTTTACGGCGTGTCCACCGCTCAGCATGGTGGCGACGCAGGTGGTGCGGAGCTGGGCGTTGTAGCCCGCGCTCTGGGACAGCCGCGCCACCGCGTCCGTGTCCGGCTTGTCCGCCACCATGGCGCGGATGTCGGTCGCGGTCTGGCCGCCCTCGAGCTGCGCGACATGGTCGAAATAGGCGCGCGTGGTGTCGTTGAGGTGTAGCGGGAAGGAGAAGTTCGACAGCCGCACCAGGCCCTCGGCGAGACGGTAGATCGCATTGTCCTTGCGCGGCACCGACGAATGGCCGCCGCGGTCGCGCACCTCGAGCGCAAAGCTCACCGAAACCTTCTCGGTGGTCTGCACGGACACGCGGGTCGCCTTGCCGTTCTCCAGGCCGACGCCGCCGCCCTCGTTGAGCGCGAACTCGGCGTCGATCAGGTCGCGGTGGTTCTTGATCAGCCATTGGATGCCGAGCGCGTTGGCATCGAGGATCTCCTCGTCCGTTTCCAGCGCGACGATGATGTCGCGGTCGGGCTTGTAGCCCTCCTGCTTGTAGCGGATCAGGTTGGTGACGAAGGCCGACGCCATGTATTTGTCATCGCTTGAGCCGCGCGCGTAGAAGTAACCGTCCTTCTCGGTCAGTTTGAACGGATCGACCGACCAGTCCTCGCGCAGCGCCGGCACAACGTCGAGATGCGCCAGCAGCAGGATCGGCTTGCGCGCGCCGCTGCCATGCAGCCGCGCCACCAGATTGCCCTTGTGAGGTGCCGGCGAAAACACCTGGACGTCCTCATCCGGAAAGCCCGCAGCCGCGCCGCCATCGCCTGCGCCGCGAGCAGCGTGTCGCCGGTCGCGGTCGTGGTGTCGATCTCGACCAGCTCCTTGTAGATGTCGCGGGCGAATTGCTGCTGCGGGCTCAGCTCGTCCGCCTGGACAGGTGCAGCGAACACAAGCGCGACAAGCGCGGTCGAGACCAAGGCAAGGTGGGCGGCGGATCGGGACATCGGAGACTCCGGTCAATGAACTCTGAACAATTTGTGGCTGCAGCCGCGTGCATTGGCAAGCCGGCAAGCCCAATCGTTTGTGCAGGCGCGGACCGCCTATTTCGCATTCTTCACCGCGATCACCTCGATCTCGACCAGGAAGCCGGGATTGGCAAGCGCTGCGACGCCGACCACCGAGCGCGCCGGCAGATTGGGCTGACTGCCGCCGAAGAACTGGGTGTAGCCCTCCATGAATGCCTTGAAATCCATCGGCGCCGAGGCGCTGTGCACCAGGAACACCTGCATCTTGACCACGTCGCCCATGGAAAGCCCAAGGCCCTCCAGGATGGACTTGATGCGGCTGAGGGAGCCGATGGTCTGAGTCTTGGTGTCGCCATAGGCGGCCGGGGTGGCGGGATCGGCATCCTTGCTGACGACGGGCGGCACCTGGCCGCTGATGTAATAGGTCGTGACGTTGCCCGGGACCTCGACCGCCTGCGCGATCGGGAAGGTGGAGTTGGGAATAGGGTGCCTGACGACATCGGCGGAGGCAGCGTCGAAGGCCGATAGCCAAGCGAGAAGCGCTATCGGCGCGGTCAGGAATCTGGACTTCATCAGGTTCTCCTGCTCTTGATGGGGTGGCCGGGCGATGTCGGCAAAAGCATATTGGATCAGTTTGACATAGATTTGAGAACTCGGATTTGAGAACTCGGATTTGAGATCCGGATTTGCAAAAAAATGAAGCAGCGGGCGTTCTTTCTGAAGGATTGGCGCGCGCAGCAGTCGGATCGTTTATGATCGGGCGGAGAATCACCCGGAGATCGCCCGCCAGGGCCGTCTCGAAACGCTTGAAATCATGGACCGTCGCGACCGTCAGGCCATCGCCGAGGCAGTGGAAGCCGCTCCTGCGGCGGCCGTGGGCGTTACCCTCTACCAGACCGTTCTCGGCCATTTGCGTGCGGGGCGGCATCTGGACGCCCGGCTCAGCTGCCGGCAGGCGCTTGAACGAGATCCTGAAAACGCCGAGACTCTGCATCTCATGGCGCTGGTCTGCTTCAACGCCGGGCAGTTCGACCATGCCATCGAATGGATTTCGCAGGCGATCCGAAAAGACCCGCGGCCGGCCTATTTGACGCTGCTTGGCACCGCGCTGCTCAATCTCAGGCGGCACGACGACGCGCTGCTTGTGTTCGACAAGGCGGTGCAGCTCAGGCCGGACGACGCATCGCTGTGGAACAATCTCGGCAACGCCTGCATCGAGAGCAACCGACTTTCGGACGCGATTGCCAGCTTTCAGCGCGCGCTTGCGATCGATCCCGTCCATTGGGATTCGGCGTATAAGGCCGGCGTGATGTTGCAGCAGCAGCGGCGTTTCGACGAAGCGTTGGCCTGTCTCGACATCTGCAAAAGGCTGAAGCCGGACGATGCCCCGACACTGCACATTCGCGCGATGGCGCTGCATGGCCTCAAGCGGTTCGACGACGCCTTGAGCGACAACCGGCGTGCGCAGGCGCTCGATGCGCAAAATCCCCATATTCAAAACAATCTCGGACGTGACCTCGCGGAGCTCGGGCGTCCCGAGGAAGCCTTGAGCTGGTTCGATTCCGCCCTGAAGGTGCGGCCCGATTTCGTCGAGGCGCTCAACAACAAGGCCTTCGCGCTGACCCAGCTGCATCGCTTCGATGAGGCCGTCGCCGTCTATGGCCGCGTCAGACACATCGATCCTGAGAATGCCCAGGCCACCTGGGACCTTGCGCTATTGAACCTGCTGCTGGGGAATTTCGCGGAAGGCTGGGCGGGACGCGAGGCGCGCTTTCGGCTGCCCTCGCATGCTGCGCCCTACCCGAAATTCCGCCAGCCGTTATGGCTCGGCGAGGGCGATATCGCCGGCAAGACCATCCTGCTCTATGCCGACGAGGGACTTGGCGACACCATCCAGTTCGCGCGCTATTTTCAGCCCGTTGCCGCGCGCGGCGCACGCGTCGTTGTCGCGGTTGCGGACGCGGTCCGTCCGCTGCTTTCCGGCATTTCCGGCGTCGCGGAATGCGTGTCGAAATCAGGCGCGCTGCCGGCCTTCGATCTGCATTGCCCGATCTCGAGCCTGCCGCTGGCCTTCGCCACCACGCTTACGACGATTCCGGACGGGTTCGGCTATCTTCCGCCTCCGCCGGCCGATCGCGTGCAGGCCTGGGAAGACCGCCTCGGCTGCCGAAACCGGCTGCGCGTGGGCCTCGTCTGGTCAGGCAATCCCCGGCAAGCGAACGACCACAACCGATCAATGCCGCTTGCGACACTAGCCAGGATCCTCGACGTCGATGCCACCTTCGTCAGCCTGCAGAAAGAGCCGAGGCCGCAGGACAAGGCCGCGCTGGCCGAGTCCACCATCATCGACGTTAGCGCGGATCTCACCGATTTTGTGCAGACGGCCGCACTCGTCTCCTGCCTCGATCTCGTGATCACGGTCTGTACCAGCGTCGCCCACCTCGCCGCGGCCCTCGGCCGTCCAACCTGGGTTCTCTTGTGCCACACGCCAGACTATCGCTGGCTGCTCGATCGCGACGACAGCCCCTGGTATCCGAGCGTTCGCCTGTTCCGGCAGAACGAGGCCCGCGACTATGCGAGCGTGGTCGAGCGGGCGCGCGCGGAGCTCGCCGCGCTCGTCGCGACAAAAAATTAACACGCACTCCGAACAGGCTTAGACTGCGCGCTACATCGGGCGCCAGGAATCAGCAGCTGGAATCGGCAGCCAGGAATCCAGCAGCCAACAAGCGGTACCTCAGCATGAATCGAACACGACCTCACACCCTCGTCCGAACATTGGCCTGGATCACCCTGGCCGCGGCAGTCTCAATGGCCGCGCCTGCGCGTTCCCAGACCTACGATCCGAACTACCCGGTCTGCCTTCAGGTCTATGACGACATGGTGCACTACTATTTCGAGTGCGGCTATACATCGATCCCACAGTGTCAGGCGTCGGCATCCGGCCGGGCCGCCCAATGCGTGGTCAATCCGTATTATGCCAAGCCCCAACCCAAGCCAGGCCGGCGCAAGAAGCGGACGCAGCCATCTTAAACTTGAGCCAGTTCGAGTCGGGAACGGGACGCTCCTGCACCTCTCCCCGCTGGGGAGAGGTGACGCCTAACGGCGATTAACCGAACCTCATTTCGTTTCGCGCGACACTACAGCATGATCCGGAAAAAGTGTGTAGCGGTTTTCCGAAAAGATCATGCTCAATCAAAGACCTAAAGCGCGATGACGATTCAACCAAACCTCATCGCGCTTTAGCTCCAGCCGGTGCGCCACGGCACGGCTACCTGCGCGCGCTCTGCACGTCCCTCGCAGTGACCGCATCCTGATAGCTGTTGCCGAAATGCGTGCGCAAATAGTTCACGACCGCCGCGATCTGGTCGTCGCTCATCATCTCGCCAAAGGGCGGCATGGCGCGGCGGCCGTTGAGCACGAGATCGATCGCATAGCCGCTCGCTTCGAGATTGCGGTTGGCGACGAGCGACGGATAGCTGCCGGCGCCGCTCGCTCCCATCGCATCGACCATGTGGCAGCCGCGGCACACATTGACGTAAAGCTCCTCGCCGCTCATTTCGACGAAGCGATAGCCTGATGAGAAGGTGTGGCTTTTCGGGGCTAGGGAATCGTCCGCGCCCTGCGCCGGCCAGATCAGCTGCAACGACAGCGCCGCCAACGCCACGCCTGCGGCCTGTCTCATACCGGTCTTGGCGTGCCACATGGTCTTGGCGTGCCACATCATGTCTTGATCACCCGCTCATGCAGCCGGCCGATGGCATCAAGCGAGGAGAGGATCGCGCCTTCCTGCCAGGCTGGCAGCGCTGAGGCGTGCTCGCCCGCGAGCAGGATGCGGCCGTCAATCTCGCACAGATTGCGATAGTGCTGCTTGCGTGCCTCCTCCGACCAGTAGCCGGCGCAGCCAAGCGTGAACGGCACCCGATGCCAGGCGACCGCGATGCCGTTCTCGAACTCCGACTTGTATTGCGGATGGATCGCCGCGCCGAACTCGACCGTGCGCTCCACGCGTTGATCCGGTGGCATGGCGGTGAACTCGAAGGAGTTGGCGCCCTCGAACAGGTAGGCGCCGAGCAGGACGCCGCGCCCGCTTTTGTTGAAGCCAGTGTTGGGATAGCCGATCTGTCGGATTGGAAGATCGGTGTAGCTGATGCCGCCATAGATCGCGTCATCCTCCTCCCAGAACCGCCGCCTGAACTGCAACCCGACCTTCACGGATCCCGCATAAGGCACGGCGTCGATCGCCGCCTTCATCGTGGCACCCACATTGATCGGCAACTGGCTCAGGATCGACAGCGGAATCGTGCACAGGCACCAGTCGGCGGTCGCCTTCTGCGGTTGTGCGGGATCCCTGGCATCGACATAGGTCACGGTGACGCCGCGGTCATTCTGCCAGATCTCCGTGACCTTGGCATGATAGCGAATGACATCGCCAACCTCGCGCGCAAACGCCTTCCCGATCATGTCCATGCCGCCGACCGGCTGGAACATCGTGGTCTGGAAATTGTAGCTGGCGAAATTCTCCAAATACCGCCACAGCCGCGACCTCAGAATATCCGACAACGCCAGCGGGTCGCTCGGCAAAGGCGCGGCCGACAGCCCGCCACCCGGCGGCTTGGCATAGCCGCGATATTCGGACGCGAGCAGGCTCGCTTTGTACTTGAAGTCGCGATCGAGTGCGCCCCAGGATTTCAGCGCGAGCAAAAGGATTTCCTTGTCCTCCTTGGAGACGACCTCGTCCAGCTTGCCCTGGCCTGCGACTTTCGCCAACAACTCCGAAATCTGGCCCTGGAAATCGGCTTTCACCGTGCGGATCCGCTGCGGCACACCGCCGAAGGCGCGCGAGGCATGCAAGTACGCGTTGTGATTGAGCTGGATAAAGGGTTCGAGCATCACGTTAAGCCGCTTGCAGTAATCCAGCAGCGCGCGGTGATGATAGGGAATCCGCCACGGCCCGGGGTTGAGGTAGAGGCCGTCGTCGAAGGCGCAGGTCTGCTTGAAGCCGCCGAGTTCGACGAAAGTATCGCCACCGCGCAGCGTCCAGTTGCGTCCACCGGGGCGACCGTTGAACTCCAGCACCTGAACCTTGTAGCCGGCCTTGCGCAGCTCCAGCGCCGCCGTCATGCCGGCGAGACCCGCGCCGAGAATGAGCACTGAGGCGCCTTTCGGATCGCCTTCCAGCCGGATTGGCCCTTCGTAACGGGATTCCGAGGCGAAACCGAGCGCCGTCATCGCGTGGTACATCGCGGCGCTGCCGGCCATCGTGCCGATCAACGAGAGCAGGTCCCGTCGCCGGACCGTGAGAGGCTCATCCTGCATCTGATCTTCGATCGCCCCAAACCTGTGGGCGACAAAAGAAACGGCTCACGCCGCGTCTGTCAAGAAAACGCTTCGGTGCGTGCTCTGCACAACACGCGTTCTTGATGGAGACATTTGACTAAGGTCGATTGCGCGCTCCTCTTCCCGCGAAGAGCGGGCACAGGAAGATTAAATTAATAAGCCCGTTAAATTAATAAGCCCGCGCGAAGTCGCCTTCCTGCTTGATGTCCGCGAACTGCGGGAAATGCGCCGCCCAGGCCTTGGCTTTGGCCTTTGTCAGCGCATTGAGGCCTTCCAGCACCTTGACGCCATCATTGCGCAGGCTGGTCGCAACTGCGGCGCGATCGGGAAAATGCCGCCGTACGGCATCAAGCCAGATGGTGCGCCCTGCGAGGAAGCCACCGGCGCCAGCCGTATAGGCATAGTCCAGCACACGCTCGAACCTGTCGGGCGCGGCACCCGCCGACAGCAGCACCCAAGGAATGCGCCGCTCGGCGCAGATGTCGCCGATGGCGTCGAACTGTCTTTGCGCCACCGCTGCCGCGGCACCGCCGTCAGGCGGCGGCAGCGAGTTGGCGGCGAGCGGGCTCTCCAGCTTCAAGAGATCCACGCCGTACTCAGGCCTTGCGAACTCGCGCACGCTGTCGATCACGAGCTGCGGCAGCTTGCCCGGCGATTCAACGTAGTCGGCGGTGTGGTTGGCGCTGCCGAGGAACGGATAGACCAGGAGCTCCAGCACATAGGGAATGTCGAAGCGCGCGCAATCCTCGCCGATCTCGCGCACGAAATTCCTCTGATGCTCGACGATCGCCTTGTCGGCATCCGGCCGGTACCAGGCCAGCACCTTCACCGCATCGCCGCCGATGGCGCGGATCTTCTCCACGCTCCAATTGGCAATCGCGCGCGATTTGCGGCCGGCCGGCGTCTCCTCGACACGGTGCTCCTCGAGCGTCACGATCAGGCCGCAGCGCGGCGGCAACAGATCGATCGCGGCCGGCACGGCAAAATTCGGATCGAACAACATCGAGCTGCAATGCGGCGCAAGCGCCTCGACCAGCAGCCGTTTGGCCGCAGCGACATCGGCATATTCGACCTGATCCCTGGTGATGCCCTTGGCCTGCGCGATCGCCTCGAACAATGGCGGGCGCTGGTCCAGCGCAACCATCCGGAAGTGGCCGTCGGCATCTGCAAGCCGCGCCAGGCCGCGGTTCTTTCCAATGGTTCTCATCGCTTGGTCCTCATGAATGCAAGACAGTCGTCAACGACGGGAATGGCGGCGCGGCCACCGGTACGGGTGCATTTCAGCGAGGCAGCGGCCGAAGCAAACGTCATGGCTTCGTTCACCGTGAGCCCGCCGCCGATGGCAAAGGCGTAAGCGCCGTGGAAAACGTCGCCGGCGCCGGTCGTGTCGATCGCCTCGACTGCAATGGCAGGCAGCTCGCGCAGGCGACCGTCCTCGACATAGCTCACGCCTTCGTGGCCACGCGTCACCGCGACGACGCGGCAATTGAAGCGCGTGAGGCTCCTCAGCGCCGCATCGTTGGCGGTGCCGACAAAATTCTTCAGCGCCGGCTGGGAGAAGATGGCATGGTCGGCCAGCGGCAACAGCTGTTCAAACACATCCCGCTCGGCCATGTCGGCATCCAGGATGGTCGGAATGCCCAAGAGTCGCGCGCGGGAGAACAGTGCGACCGCGCCCTCGACCCAGCGTGGATCGGCGAGCACAGCGGCGCTGCCTGCGATCTTGTCAAGCGGCAGCCAATCGGCTTCCGATGGAAAGCGGCCGCGGAAATTCACGATCTGCCGCTCGCCCGTGTGATCGACGATCACACCGGAGACCGAGGAGCGCCCACCGGCAAACAGGCGGAAATGGCTGACCTCGATGCCTTCACGCGACAGGCCCTCGCGCATCTCATGTCCGGCGGGGTCGTCGCCGCCGCGTCCCCAGAACGCCGGGCGCCCGCCGAGCCGCGCCACGGCCACCGCTGCGTTCGCAGCCATGCCGCCGCCCGTTGTCGTATATTCGACGGCGCGAATTTTCTCGCTGCCGCCGGCAAACGGCTTTTCCACCTGCCAGACCTCGTCAAGCGCGGAGAGCCCGAGGCAGATGATGCGCGCGCCCGCCGCGCGCGCCGCAAACGCGTCCCAGCCGATCGCGGGCGCCTGCGCCATCACGACAGCACCTGACCATTGTCCGCATCAAACAAATGCGTCTTGCCGGGCTGCGGACGGAGTGCGAGGCGATCACCGACCCTGGGCCGCAAGGCTGGATCGACCCGCGCGATCGCGGTGCTGCCTGCCAGATCGAAATGGATCAGCGTGTCCGAGCCGAGCGGCTCGACCAGTTTGATGGCCACCGGCATGCCTTCGGCCGCATCCGGCGCGATCGCAAAATGCTCGGGCCGGATGCCGAGCACGCCCTTGCCGCCCGCATTCTTCAGGCGCGCCTTGCTCTCGCCATTGAGCGCAACCGCCGTGCCGTCATGCGACAGCGCCACGCCCTCGCCGCGCAACTCGACGGGAAAGAAGTTCATGGTCGGCGAGCCGATGAAGCCGGCGACGAACTGGTTGGACGGCCGCTCATAGACCGCTTCCGGAGTGTCATATTGCTGCAC
The DNA here is from genome assembly GCF_000472425.1 of Bradyrhizobium sp. Tv2a-2. GTDB lineage: Bacteria > Pseudomonadota > Alphaproteobacteria > Rhizobiales > Xanthobacteraceae > Bradyrhizobium. The sequence continues at coordinate 62,966 of NZ_AXAI01000001.1, forward strand.
GTTGCCGCTCTGCAAGACAACGATGCGGTCAGCCATGGTCATGGCCTCCACCTGGTCGTGGGTGACGAAGACCATGGTCGTCTTGAGCTGTTGCGAGAGCGCCTTGATCTCAGCCCTCACCTGCCCGCGCAGCTTGGCGTCGAGATTGGACAAAGGCTCGTCGAACAGGAACGCTTTCGGGTTGCGCACAATGGCGCGGCCCATGGCGACACGCTGGCGCTGACCGCCGGAAAGCTCCTTCGGCTTGCGGTCGAGATAGGGCTCGATGTGCAGAAGTGCTGCCGCGCGCTTCACCCGCGCGTCGATCTCGGCCTTGGGTACCCCGCGCAATTCCAGCGCGAACGACATGTTGTCGTAGACCCGCATATGCGGATAGAGCGCGTAGTCCTGGAACACCATGGCGATGTCGCGCCGGGCCGCCGGCACGCCGTTGACGCGGTCGTCGCCGATATAAAGCTCACCCGATGTGATCGGCTCGAGCCCCGCGATAATGCGCAGCAAGGTCGATTTGCCGCAGCCGGAGGGGCCAACGAACACGACAAACTCGTGATCGGCGATCTCGAGGTTCAGATCGCGGATCACGGTGAAATTGCCGTAGCGCTTGACGAGATTGCGGATCGAGATCGAAGCCATCGTCGTCAATCCAGCGCCAGCACAGGCTTTATCAGCTCACCCTGCGCGAAGCGGGCGAAATTCTCAGGCAGCGTGGCGAGGCCGAACTCGCCGTCGACGAGGACGCGATATTCCTCCCTGTAGCGACGGAGCAGCTCGATATTCGGCGCGAAGTCTTTGATCGGGAAATAGAAGGTGCGGATCATGTAGAAATCCTTGCGGCGGAACACCGGCCCCTCGGCGATGGTCCAAGGCGCGGCATTTTCGCCGACCAGAACCAGCGCCCCATGCGGCAGGACCACTTCGATGCCGAGATTTCGCGCTGCGTGCGCACCGGAGCATTCCACGATCAGGGCAAAGCGCTGCGACGTATCGCCGACCGGGTGCGGCCTGGCACCGAAGGATTGCGCGATGTTGAGCCGCGCGGTGTTGGGATCGGAGATGCGGATGTCGTCATAGCCGAAGCTCTTCAGCGCCAGCACGACGCCGAGCCCGACGGGACCCGCGCCCGTCACCAGCACGGGGCCGGATTCCCCTGACGGCACGATGCGGCTTGCGAAGCGCACGGCGTGGCCGCTCGTGCCGATCACGTCGAGCAAGAGCGGCGCGAGGCTGTCCTCGATGTCGTCGGGCACCGGCAGCAGGCAGTTCTCCGGCACCGGCACGTATTCGGCATAGCCGCCAGGCCTGTTCCAGCCGATCAGACTGGAGACGTCCAGGCACATCTGGGTGTCGCCGCGCCTGCAGGCCGCGCAACGGTCGCAATGGACGGGGATATAGACCGCGCAGCGCTTGCCGTGCATGGGATGTCCGGGCTGCTCCACCACGCCGAATATCTCGTGGCCGGCGGTGAACTGCGTGCCCTTGTGCCAAAGCTTGAAATCCGAGCCGCAGAGCGCGGTGCGCGACACCCGCACCAGGACCTCGCCTTTTGCCACATCGGGCATCGCGATACGCTCGATGGTGATGCGCTCGTGGCCGTGAAAGACCGCGGCCTGCATGATGGAATTCGAACGCACAGGAGCCGTCATCGCAATCACCTAACCTTTCACCGCCCCTAACGTCAGGCCCGCAACCAGCCAGCGCTGCACCAGCGTGGCCAGCACCAGCGGCGGCAGTGCGATCAAGGTCGCAGCTGCCATCAGCACGCCCCAATTGGTCGAGCCCTCGCCGACGAAATTGAACGCAGCCGCGATCAGCGTCTTGGTGTCGCCATTCGACAGCACCAGCGCGAACAGGAAGTAGTTCCAGGAAAACACGAAGGCGAGGATCGCGGCGACCGCGACGCCGGAGCCGACCAGCGGTAGCGCGATGCGCCACAGGATGCGCGTGATGCTGCAGCCGTCGACCTGCGCCGCCTCGAATACGCTGCGCGGAATGTTGTCGAAGGACGGCAAGAGCACCCAGATCACGATCGGCAGCGTGATCACGGCGTGGCTCAGGATCAGCGCGGTGTAGGAACCGATCAGGCCGACCTGCCGGAACATCACATACCAGGGCAATAGAAACAGCGTGCCCGGCGCCATTCGCGCGGCAAGCGTCAGGATCGCGGGCCAGGAGATGCGCGTCCATGACACGGCAAAAGCCGCGGGGATGCCGAAGAGCAGGCCGAGTCCGGCGGAGCCGATGGTCACGATCAGGCTGTTCACGGCATAGGAGAAGAACGGCGTGGTCTTGATCAGCTGGCTGTAGTTCTCCGCCGTCGGCGAAAACACCAGCGTCGGCGGATAGGCCGTGACCTCGAAAGACGGCTTCAAGGAGGAGAGTACCATCCACGCCATCGGCGCCATGATGATGATGCCGGCAAGCACGAGCTGCAGCGTGTTCAACCGGCGCAGCAGACCATCGCTGATCGGGTTTTCCGTCATCAGCCCCTCACCACGCCACCGCGCCGCGCAGGCGGTTGAACGCCAGCACCGCGCCGAATACGATCGCGGTCAGTGTCAGCATCAGAGCAGACGAATAGCCGATGTTGAAGAACTCGAAGCCGACCCGGAAGCCGTAGATGTTGAGCGTGTTCGACGCATTGCCGGGACCGCCTTGCGTCGTGATGTAGATGATGTCGAAAAAGCGCAGGAGGTCGACGCTGCGCAGGATCGTCGCAGTAACGATGGTCGGCAACAACAGCGGCAGCGTGATGCGCTGAAAGGTCTTGAAGGCAGAGGCACCGTCGATCTGCGCGGCCTCGTAGACGCTCGGCGGCAGCGATTGCAAGCCGCCCAGCACGATCAGCGCGACATAGGGCGTCCATTGCCAGCTGTCGATCAGCGCCACCGTCGGGATGACCCAGGTGGGCGAGGCCAGCCAGTCCGACGGCGGCAGGCCGAACGAGGTGAGGATGTAGTTGGCCGCGCCCAGCGACGGATCGAGGATCACGAGCCACATCATGCCGGCAACAACCGGCGGCATCATGAAAGGCGAGATGAAGAGCGTGCGCACGACGCCCGACAGACGCCTGGCATGGAACAGCACCAGCGCCAGCCACACGCCGAGCACGAGCTGCAGCGCGAGCGACAGCACATAGAGTGCGAGCGTCACCCACAGCCCGTGCCAGAACTCGTTGTCCGAAATCAGCTTGGCGTAGTTGGCGAGGCCAACGAAGGACTGCTTGCCCGTCGATGAAAAGCTCTGGAAGGACAACCAGACGGTATAGACGAGCGGAAAAGCGATCATGCCGACGGTGAACAGCACGGCCGGCGCCGACAGCGCGGCTAGCTCCAGCCGCTGCCGCCCCTCGCCTGCCGCATCGGCACCATCCCCCATCGCGACGCTTTCGACCGCCGCCATCGTGTTATTTCTGGGAAATCAGCGCGTCGAGCGCCCTGTCGGCATCGGCGCAGGCCTGGTCGACGCTCTTCTGCTTCAGGATCAAATCCTGCACCGCCTGGCCGATGAACTCGCGCGATTCCGGGTTTGCAACGATGGGATAGCCGACTTCGGACGAACCCTTTGCCGCCAGAACATCCAGCGCGGCCTGCCATTGTTTGCGCACCGGCTCCTCCTCGATCCATTTGCGGTAGTCGGGATCGCTCGCCACCGATGAGCGCGGCGGCGCGATGCCCTGCACCGCCATCAGCTTCTGCACGGCAGGGCTTGTCGCCCATTGCACGAAATACCATGCGGCATCGGGCTGCTTGCTGTAGGCGGACACCGCCATGCCCCAGCCGATCGCGGTCGGCACTTGCCCTGCCTCGCCGGCCGGGAACGGGATCAGCGCGGTGTCCTTCAGCCGCTCGCCGCCTTCCATCACCGTGCGAAGCTCGTTGGAGGATTCGAAGGCCATCGCGGCGCGGCCCGAACGATACAGCGCGGAGATCTGGTAGAAGCTGTAGTTGACGACACCGGGCGGGCCATAGTCGCGCAAGAGTCGGCTATAGGTGTCAAGCGCCTCCTTGTCTTTCGCCGAACAGAGCGCGGATTTGCCGTCCACGATGTAGCTGCCGCCGATATTGTGCAGCATGTTGCTGAAGGTGTAGGCGACCGCCGGCTTCAGCCCGCGCGAGACGAAGGGCGTCAGCACGTTGTCGCAAGCCTTGATCTTCTTCGCGGCCGCCTCGACATCGGCAATGGTCTTCGGCTCGCCGACGCCGCATTTCTTGAAGACGTCGGTGCGGTAATAGAGGATCGGGCCCTCGATATTCATCGGCAGGCTGGTCAGTTTGCCGTCATAGGTCGCGGCTTTCAGCAGCGCCTGGCTCAGCCCCGCAAAATCATAATCGGGCGCGACCTCGTTCTTGGTCATCGCACTGACATCGGCATACCAGCCGGCGGCGGCGAATTGCTGGCCCTCGCGCGAGGGCAGGCTCATGAAGACGTCGACCTCGTCGCTGTGCGCATTCATCACGGTGACCAGGCGCTGGCGCATCTGCTGCTCCTGGTAGCTGTCGACCTTGAGCGTGATTCCGGTGAGCTTCTCGAAATCGGCCTTGTGCGCCAAGAGCGCCTGCGAGACCGGATTGTTGTTGGCGAGGAAGGTGACGGTCTTGCCCTGGAACTTCTTCCAGTCGAAATCGGCCGCGTGCGCAGCTGTCGCGGCCACGCCGGCCGCGAGAAACGAAAAGGCGAAGCGCGCGAGAGCGGCCCTGGCTGTCATTGCAGTCCTCCCTGATCGGGGCGTTATTCGCCCTTCAACGGTTTAACCCGCCATTTTGAAAACGGTTTCATCGTAGACCGCAAGCCTTCACTGTCAAGGCAGTCGAAAGCATGACCTATGCGCGAAATACTGATGGACAATGCAAGCGCAGAGGATCAATATTTTCTATGTAACGTTACATTTTTGGCATTGCTTGACCTGAAATGGCCTTCGCGTCTGAGAAAGCTTCCAAGCAGGGCATCCGCGCGGTCGCGGCGCAAGCCGGCGTGTCGATCGCGACCGTCTCGCGCGCGCTCAACACCCCCGACACGGTGAGCGCGTCGTTGCGCGCGCGCATCGCGCAAGCGGTGGAAGACGTCGGCTACATCCCGCATGCGCCGGCCCGTGCGCTGTCCTCGCGCCGCTCGCGTACGCTGGGCGCGATCGTGCCGACCATCGACAACACCATGTTCGCGCGCGGCATCGCGTCCTTGCAGAAATATCTTTCCTCCGTCGGTTACATGCTGTTCCTCACCACCAGCGGCTACGACCTCGATGTCGAGCTGCAGCAGGCGCGCAGCCTGATCAGCCGCGGCGTGGACGGCCTGGTGCTGCGTGGCGATTGCCACCACGACGCGCTGCGCAAGATGCTCGCCGACTATCAGATTCCCTTCATCAATGTCGGCGTCTACCGGCCCGATCGCCCTTACCCCTGCGTCGGCACCGACAATGAAGGCGCCGCGCATCGCGCCGCGTCGCACGTCATCGAGCTCGGGCACAAGCGGATCGGCATCGTCTCCGCTCTCCAGCGCAACAACGACCGCGCCGGCGCGCGGGTCGCCGGCTTCCATCGCGCGCTCGCCGAAAACAAGTTGCCGATCCGTCCCGAATGGCATGTCGAGGTGCCCTATACCCTCGATGATGCCCGCGAGGCCGCGCGCTATCTGCTCAGCTTGAAGGAGAGACCGACCGCGGTGGTCTGCGGCAATGACGTCATCGCCTATGGCGTGCTGCTTGAAGCCGAGCGCTCCGGCTTTGCCGTGCCGCGCGACCTCTCGGTGGTCGGCTTCGACGATCTCGACTGGAGCCGGCATTTGCGCCCCAGCCTCACCACCATCCAGGTGCCGACCGCCGCGACCTGGCAGCGCGCCGGCGAATATCTGGTGCGGCATCTCGCGGGCGAGCAGACCATCATGCACCACGAGGTCGACTATTCCCTGATTGTGCGCGAATCCACCGCGCCGCCACGCTCCCCGAAATAACGGAGGTTCATTGTGACGCATCTCTCCTTCTCGCTCGCGCCCGGATTCCATGCGGTCGTGATCCTGTGCATGCCCGCCTCGCAATAGGCGATCGGCACGGTGGTCGCGGTCGACGGCGGCTTTCTGGCGGGCTGAGCGCGCCGCACCTCATCCTTTCACGGCGCCGGCGGTGAGGCCGCTCACGAGATAACGCCGGACCGCGAGCGAGAAGATCAGGACCGGCGCCATGACAAGCGATCCGCCGGCCGCGATTTTTCCCCACTCCCAGCCTTGTGGGCTCGCAATCCCGACGGCGCACGCCGCGCCATGCATCGCCTGATGGATCTGACCGAGCGGAACATCTTCTCGGCGCTGGCCCGCCGGAAAAACGGCGAAACCCTCGCGGCCGGGCCCGCGGACGATTCTTAGCTTCCGCGATCCGGCACCGCGGCTTCAGCGAAGGTCGCCATGCCGTTGTGGAGCGCGCAGGCCGCGCGCACCAGCGGCAGCGCGAGCGCGGCGCCTGAGCCTTCGCCGAGTCGCAGGTCGAGATCGAGCAAGGGACGCGCCTCCAGCGCGTCGAGCACGATACGATGCCCCTGCTCGGCCGAGCGGTGCGAAAAAATCAGATAGGGTCGGCAGGACGGATTGAGCCGCGTAGCCGCAAGCGCCGCGACCGAGACGATGAAGCCGTCGATGAGCAACGGAGTGCGCTGTTGCGCGGCGGCTATGATCGCGCCGGAGATGGCGGCGATCTCGAGCCCGCCGACGGCACACAGCACGCGCTCGGGGATGATCTCCGCCGCCAGCCCATGCCGTGCCAGCGCCGCATCGATCACGCGCGCCTTGTGCACGCGGCCCGCGGCATCGATTCCGGTGCCGTGGCCTGCGATTGCCTCCGCTTTGACCTGCAGCAGCGCGGCGGCAATCGCTGCTGCGCTGGTGGTGTTGCCGATGCCCATCTCGCCGGGAATGAGAAGATCAGGCTTGCCCTCTGCTGCACGCGCGACCGCGCGCTTGCCGCAATCGAAGGCAAAGGCGAGCTCTGTGGGTGCGAGCGCCGCCTCCAGGCTGAAATCGCGCGTACCGCGGCGCGGCTTGTCGGCGACGACGCCGCGCATGGGCTGTTCCGCCAGTGTGCCGGCATCGACGACTTCGAGGCGCGAGCCGAGCTCGCGCGCCAGCACGGAGATCGCGGCGCCGCCGGCGCAGAAGTTCGCCACCATGGCGATGGTCACGGCCTGCGGATAGGCTGAGACGCCCTGCGCGACGATGCCATGGTCGCCGGCAAACACCGTGATCGGCACGCTGGCCGCACGTGGCCGCTCGCTGTGCTGCAACCCGGCCAGCTCGATCGCCAAACTCTCCAGCCGCCCCAGTGCACCTGCAGGCTTTGTCAATCGGTCCTGCCGCGCACGAGCGGCTTCGCGATGAAGCGCGGAAGACTCGGGGCATTTGTCATAGGCCCAGCCGGGCAAGCTTTTCTCGCGCATGGGCTCACTCATACCGATCCGCGTTTCAGGATATAGCAGTCCATGATCCAGCCATGGCGCTCGCGCGCCGCGCGCCGCGCAGCGACGATGGTGGCGCCAACATCGGCCAGTGCGCCGGAATGGATGATCTCATCGGCCATGCCGAGATAGGCGCCCCACCAGATGTGAATGCCCTCCGGCTCAAGCGCCTCAAACGCCGTGCCGCCGTCGAGCATGACCACCACGGTGTCGACGCCGTCAGGCCAGCCGCCTTCGCGCAGGCGGCGGCCGGTGGTGACCAGGAACGCCTCGCCGATCTCATTGAGCGACAGCGCGTGCGCCGCGCACAGCGCCTGGATCGCGGTGATGCCGGGGATCACCTCGATCGTCGGCAAAGATTCAAGCCGTCGCGCGATCCGCAGGCTTGAATCGTAGAGCGAGGGATCGCCCCAGATCAGCAGCGCGACGCGCCCGTCCTTGCCGAGATGCTTGTCGATCTCGCGCGACCAGCTCGCCGCAACGGCGTCATGCCAATCGTCGACGCCTGCGCGATAATTTTCGCGCGCGCTGTCGCGCACCGGAAGATCGAATTCGACCATGCGTGTCGCTTCATTGGTCAGCACATCGGCACAGATCTGCCGCCTGAGATCGGCCAGGTCGGACTTCTCCTCGCCCTTGCGCGGGATGAGGATGAGGTCGGCGGCGTTGATCGCATCGATCGCCTTGCCGGTCAGATACGCGGGATCGCCACAACCGATGCCAATCAAGGAGAGCTTGAGCATTATGGTTCTTCGGCAGCGAGCGAGCCGAACAGGATGATGGCGGTCGCCGTGATGCTCTCACCTCCAAGCTGCTCGGCAAGCTTTGCAATAGTGGAACGCACAAAGCGCTGATCAGCGTGGCCGACGGATTCGGCGAGCAGCGCCGGCGTATCCGGCGACAGCCCCTGTGCGATCAGCTTCGCGGCAAGTGCGGGGAAGGTTCGCTTGCCCATGTAGACTGCGGTAGTCGAATGCGGATCGGTCAGCGCCGCCCAGTTGAGGTCCTCGGGCAATTCGCCGCGCACATCGGCGCCGGTGATGAATTGCACGCGGCGCGCGGTATGCCGCCGCGTCAGCGGAATGCCGGCAACCGCTGCCGCTGCAGAGGCCGCGGTGACGCCGGGGATGATCTCGTAAGCGATGCCGGCGGCGCGCAGCGCTTCGATCTCCTCCTCCAGCCGGCCGAAGATGCCGCAATCGCCGGACTTCAGCCGCACCACTGTCGCGCCGGTCGCGGCATAATCGACCAGGAGCCGGCTGACATGCTCCTGCTTCGCGGACGGCCGCCCGGCGCGTTTTCCAACAGAGACAAGCCGCGCGCCCTCACGGGCATGATGCAGGATGTCGCCGGACGCAAGATCGTCATACAGCACCACGTCGGCTGCCTTCAGTCGCGCCGCCGCCTTCAGGGTCAGAAGCTCGGGATCGCCGGGACCCGCCGAGACAAAGGAAACAAAGCCGCTCACCTGTCCTCCGCGATGAGATGAAAGAATGTGCCAGTGACGTTGCCGCGCCGCGAGCCGGTCTCGACGACATCGGCGCCGTTGGCGTCGCGCACGCTTGCGAGCGGCGCATCCGGCTGGACGAGAATGATCGCATAATGAAATTCGTGGCCGCGAAGCTGCGCACCTGCAGGCAAGCCCGGCATCGGCGACCGTAGCTCGGCCTTGCGATAGCCGAGATGCATCTGTCGCCTGGCAAAGCTGGTTTCGAGACCAAGCAGCCCTGTCATCGCGTGCCGCATCCCCTCCTTGTCGACGAGTCCCGCGCCCAGCACCATATAGCCTCCGCATTCGCCATGCACCGGGCGCGTTTCGGAGAAGACACGCAAGCGGTTGCGGAAATCGTCGTTCGCCGCAAGTCGGCCCGCATGCAACTCCGGATAGCCGCCGGGCAGCCAGGCAACATCGGCATTGCCATTGGGGCCTTCATCGGCCAGCGGCGAGAACGGCATGATCTCTGCCCCGGCGGCACGCCAGCCCTCGATGATATGCGGATAGATAAAGGAGAACGCCGCATCGCGCGCGAGCGCGATCCGCTGGCCCGGCGGCGTGATGCGCCCCTTGTCGGATGGGTTGAGCTTCGCGAAACCCGTCGCGTTCCCGGCAAGCGCAAGCAAAGCATCAAGATCAACGCGTTCGGCTACCAGCCGCGCCGCCTCGCCGATCAATTCGTTAAGCCGATGCAGCTCCTCGGCCTGCACCAGCCCCAGATGCCGCTCCGGTAGCGCAATCGGCGCATGGCGCGGCAGCGCGCCGAGCACCGGAATGTTTACGCCGGCCATCGCGCGCCGGATCAGGTCTTCGTGCCGCGGGCTTGCGACGCGATTGAGCACGACGCCCGCGATCCGGACGCCGGGTCGAAAATCGCGCAAGCCCGCGGCGACCGCTGCCGCCGTCTGCGCCTGGCCTGCGGGATCAAGCACCAGCAGTACCGGCCAGCCCATCATCTCCGCGATATCAGCACTGGCGCCGGAGCCGGAACGACCCGGAACGGCCACGCCGTCGAACAGGCCCATCGAGCCCTCGGCGAGCACGAGGTCGGCATCCCGCCCCCGCGCGACCAGAGCGTCGATGGTCTCACGCGGCATGGCCCAGCTGTCGATATTGACCGACACGCGGCCCGTGGCAGCGGCATGGAAAGCAGGATCGATGTAATCGGGCCCGCTCTTGAAGCATTGTACGGCAATCCCGCGATCGCCGAAGGCGCGCGCCAACGCGAGGGTCAGCGTGGTCTTGCCGGTGCCCGAAGCCGGCGCGGAGATGACAAGCGCACGCGGCATCATGTCGGCTCCGGGAAACGCGGCGCGGCGCCGACGGGACGGTAGCGACGGTCGTAGTCGGCGGCATAGAGCCGGCTTTCGGCAAAATCATCCGCACCGATGGTGCGGCCGACCAGGATGATCGCGGTGCGCTCGAGCTTTTCGCCCAGCGCGGCATCGAGGGTACGAAGCGTTGCGCGCACGATTTTCTCGTCCGGCCAGCTCGCGCGCCAGACCACCGCAACCGGACAATCCGCGCCATAATGCGGCGTAAGCTCGGCGATCACCTTGTCCAGCACATGCATGGAGAGATGAATCGCCAGCACCGCGCCGGTTGCGGCAAATGCTGCAAGCGTCTCGCCCTCCGGCATCGTGCTGGCCCGCCCCGAGGTGCGGGTCAGCACCACCGATTGTGCGAGCCCCGGCAGCGTTAGCTCGGCTTCAAGCGCAGCGGCGGCAGCAGCGAAGGACGGCACGCCGGGCGTGACGGTGAAGGGAATGCCAAGCTCGCGCAGGCGGCGCAGCTGCTCGCCCATTGCCGACCACACCGACAAATCCCCCGAATGCAGCCGCGCGACGTCCTGCCCTTTCGCGTGCGCCGCCTTGATCTCGTCGATGATCTCATCCAGCGAGAGCGGCGCAGTGTTGATGATGCGCGCGCCATCAGGGCAATGCGCCAGAATTTCCGCCGGCACCAGCGAGCCGGCATAGAGGCAAACCGGAGAAGCCGCGATGAGGTCGCGCCCCCGCAAGGTGATGAGGTCGGGCGCGCCGGGGCCGGCGCCGATGAAATGCACCGTCATGCGCTGGCTCCCTTCGCCGCGCTCCATTGCACAACCGGGCGCGACGCCTCCCAGGAACGGAAACCGCCAAGCGGGGCCGCATGCGCGATCTCTATCCGCATGAGCGTGCCGCCATGGCGGCTGTGCAATTCCGTCAGCAGAGTCTCGGTCTCCAGCGTCACGGAATGCGCAACGACGCGGGCGTGTGAAGACAGCATCGCCCAGACGCGCTCGAACATCGCCGCATCGAGCCCGCCGCCGAAAAACACCGCATCCGGCTTCTCCAGCTCGGCCAGAACGTCAGGCGCACGACCGGTGATCGTCTGGATCCGATGCGCAAGCCCAAAGGCCGCGGCATTGGCGCGAATATTCGCGGCGCGATCCTCGCGCGCCTCGATCGCGATCGCGCGCCCACCCGCGAGCGCCCATTCGACGGAGACTGAGCCCGAGCCGGCGCCGATATCCCAGAGCAGCTCGTTTGGACGCGGAGCCAGCGCGGCGAGCGCGAGTGCGCGCATGGGGCGCTTGCTGATCTGGCCATCATGGGCAAAAAGATCGTCTGATAGCCCCGAGCAGCGCGGCAGGCCGGCCGCGCCATCGGCCAGCAGCGCGATGGCGAGTGGGCTCGGCGCAGAGGAATCCACGTAATCAGACGCCCTGCTCTCGACAATATGCTCGCGCGGCCCGCCAAGCGCCGACAACGCCCACAGCCGCGATACGCCCCAGCCGCGTGTGGTGAGCCATTGCGCGAGATCGGCCGCCGCCTTGCCGTCGCGAACGAGGCAGATGATCCGCGTACCGCGCGCCAGCAGCGGCACCAGCCGCTCGAACGGCGCGGCATGGAGCGCGACGCAGATCGTCTCCTCCAGCGCCCAGCCGAGCCGCGCCGCAGCCAGCGAGAAAGTCGATGGCGCGGGATGCGCGATCCATTCCTCCCGCAACAGCGCCGCGGCGAGTACGGATCCCGCGCCATGCCAGAACGGATCGCCCGAGGCGAGCACCACCGTCGGCCGTCCGCGGCAGGCGAGCACGGGCGCGATGTCGAACGGCACCGGCCAAGGCTTTCCGCGGCCGCCGATATCGGCAAGCTTCAGGTGCCGCTCGCCGCCGAACACGACCTCGGCTTTCGCCAGTGCCTTTCGGCTTGCCTCCGACAGCCCGGAAAGGCCATCTTCGCCGATGCCGATGATGGTCAACCAGGGTTCAGTCATGACACGCGCACTCATTCTGGGCGGAACGGGCGATGCCAACCGGCTCGCCGACGCTCTCTCGCGCGCGCGGATCGACGCAATCTATTCCTATGCCGGGCGCACCAAAATTCCGCTGCCGCACACGCTGCCGACGCGCATTGGTGGCTTTGGCGGCGCGGCGGGACTTGCGGACTTCATCCGCACTGAAGCCATCACACATGTGATCGACGCCACCCATCCCTTCGCAGCCGAAATGAGCCGGCACGCAGTCGAGGCCTGCGCCGCGACTGTTACCCCGCTGCTTGCGCTGGAGCGCGCGCCGTGGATGCGCACCGCGGAGGATCGCTGGATCGAGGTCGCCGACATCGCCGGCGCCGTCGCCGCGCTGCCCGACGCGCCAAGCCGCGTGTTTCTCGCGATCGGGCGGCAGCATCTCGCGCCGTTCGCCGCCAAACCGCAGCATGCCTATACGCTGCGCCTTGTCGATGCACCTGGCGCCGCACTGCCGTTGCCAAATGCCGATGTTGTCGTCTCTCGCGGCCCCTTCACGCTTGAAGACGACCGTATACTGATGCAGACGCGCGGCATCAAATGGCTGGTCGCCCGCAATGCCGGCGGCGACGGAGCGCGTGCCAAGATCGACGCCGCGCGCGAGTTCGGTCTGCCCGTCATCATGATCGCGCGGCCCGAATTGCCGGAGCGGCCGCGCGTCGAGCGCGTCGGGGATGTCCTGGCGTGGCTCGCTCATGATGCGCGCCTTGGGGCATAGACCCAGCGGCCGACGCGGCGCGTCGCCGAATTGCCAATGATAACGAGTGTCGCCATGTCGGCCATGTCGGGCCGGGCATCCTTGAGCGGCACGGTCTCGATGCGCTCCTTCGGCGTCGTCACCGCATGGGCAAAGATGACCAGCCGCTCGCCGCAGCCGGCCGTGCGCAACACGTCCAGCGCCCGCACAAAGCCCTCGGGCCGACTCGCCGAGCGCGGGTTATAGAGTGCGATGGAAAAATCGGCTTCCGCTGCGAGCCGCAGGCGCTTTTCGATCAGCTCCCACGGCTTCAGATTGTCGGAGAGATTCATGGCACAGAAATCATGGCCGAGCGGAGCACCAGCGCGCGCGGCCGCCGCCAGCATCGCGGTGACGCCCGGCAGCACGCGAATCGCGACGTCGCCGCATTCGGGCGCGGCTTCCAACGCTTCAAACACCGCCGCGGCCATCGCAAACACACCGGGATCGCCGGAGGAGACGAGCACGACGTAGCGTCCCTCTGCGGCAAGCTTCAACGCTTCGCTCGCGCGGTTCAGCTCCACGCGGTTGTCGGACGGATGCAGCCGCAGCCCCTCGCGTGCCGGCACGCGGGCGACGTAGGGCGCATAGCCCAGCACATCGGTTGCCTCCGCAAGCGCAGCCGAAACCTCCGGCGTGATCAGCGCCGCGTCGCCCGGCCCGAGGCCTGCGATGGCAAGCCGGCCCGTCATTCGCAAAACTCCCGCCGCCGGCCGCGGCCATGCACCAGCACGATTGCGAAATAGGGGCAATCGGACGGCTCGATCTCCTTCAGTCGCGCCACGCGCTCACCCGGCATGGTGCCGCGCTCGATCAGCCAGGCGTCATCGAGACGCCCCGCCGCTTCCAGCGCGCGGCGGATCTTTGCAAGATTGCGTCCGGTCTTCATAATTACCAGCGCGTCCTCATTGTTGACGCGGCGATTGAGCTCATCCTCCGACAGCGTCCCCATCAGGACCGTCATCACATCGTCGCCGAGCGCGATCGGCTGCCCGACCACGTTCCAGCAACCGGCCATGCCGGGAATGCCGGCGACGACGTCAACCTTCGCGCGGCCCTGCAGCCGCGAATAGAGATGCATGAACGAGCCGTAGAAAAAGGGATCACCCTCACAGAGCACGACGACATCGTTGCCGCGCGCGAGCTGCTCCAGACGGTCGGCCCATTCGTCGTAGAAATCGGCGAGCAGGCGGACATATTCGTCGCTGTCAAAGGCAAGCTCGGTCGTGACGGGATATTCCATCGGATATTCGCAGACGCCGCGTGGCAGAATCCCCTCGACAATGCGGCGCGCCTGGCCGGGCCGCCCTTTTTTCCGGAAATAGGCGATTTGGGTGGCGGCGCGGATCTCGCGGTCGGCGCGCACGCTCATCAGATCGGGATCGCCCGGACCAAGTCCGCAGCAGATGATCCGCCCCATGACTATTCGCTCCTGCTTGCAAGCGCATTCACGGCGGCAACCGTGATCGCGGAGCCGCCGAGCCTGCCCTCGACGGTGAGTGCCGGCGCCGGCGGCGCTGCCATCAACGCGGCCTTGGACTCGGCGGCACCGACGAAGCCGACCGGACAGCCGATGATCGCCGCCGGCGGTGGACAGTCGTCATGCTCCAGCATGTTCAACAGATGAAATAGCGCCGTCGGCGCATTGCCGATCGCGACCACCGCGCCTGACAGATGCGGCCGCCATAGTTCAAGCGCCGCCGCGGAGCGGGTGTTGCCCATGGACTGCGCGAGCGCAGGGACTGCCGGATCGTCGAGGGTGCAGATAACCGCATTGCTCCGCGGCAATCGTGCGCGGGTGATGCCTTCCGAGACCATGCGCGCATCGCACAGGATCGGCGCGCCGAGAGCGAGCGCTTCGCGCGCGGCGCGCGCCATGCCCGGCGTGAAGCGGATGAAGCGTTCCAGGCCGACCATGCCGGCGGCATGGATCATGCGCACCACCACCGGCTCCTCGTCAGCCGCAAATCGCGCCAGATCGGCTTCGGCGCGGATCGTCGCGAAGGATCTCTTATATATGGCCGCGCCATCGGTTTCATAGACATGCGGCATCAGCGCGGCTCCAGCACGGCGCGCGGATCGGCGAGGATATCGGCGCGGCTCAAACCGCCCAGTGTCGGCGCATCGCGCGTGGTGCCATTGCGGATGAGATCAAAGCCGCCGCCGGTCGCGACCAGCGTGACGTCGGCCAGCCCCGGATACGCGCAGCCCTTGGCACAGCCGGAGACATGGAGCCGCGCCGCCGCCGGCAGATGCGGCGCCAAGGCTGCGCCAAGCGCACGCGTCTCGGCATGGGCGGCTTCGCAGGCGGGCGCACCGGTGCAGGCGACGACGCGCAACAGCGGATCGCCTGCGTCGGCGACGATGCCGTCGTGCGCGGGCATCTCGCGCAAGCCCTCGATCAGGATCATGCGCCAGGGCGTCAGTCGCAGCCCCGCCGCCCGCTGGCCAAGGAATTTCAAGGTCGCGCTCTGCATCTGTCCGAAGGCAATCCCGACCAGCGCGCCGCTCGCATGAACGCCGGGAGCCGGCGGCGGCGAAGCGCGGGCCGGGATCGCATCGCCGGCCAACGCAGCCGGCAGTTTCGCACCGCCAGCAATATGCGCCGCCATACGCCCCCGTCCGCCGCTGGCGCCGCCGGAGCCGAGGAACCATCTTGCGAGCGACAGCGCGAGATCGACCGCATCCGCCCTTGTCACTGTGCGACCATGCGATGCACCGTCCGGACGAACGATCAGTCCGCCGTCCGCACCGCGTTCGATGCGGATATCGGCGGAAGCCTGCGCCAGCAGACGCGCCTCGCCGCAATCGATCGCAAAACCGAATTTCTCCGGCAATCCAAGCGACCGCTCGCCCAGCGCACGCTCCAGCGCCGCCGCAAGCCATTGCGTGTCGTCGCCATCGCGCCAGAATGGCGCAACCAGGACGTTACGCTGGGTTTCGATCGCAGCATCCGCATCGACAAGCGTGAGCTCGGCCAACGCCTCGACCAGCGGCTCATGGCCCTCCGCGCGCAAGCCGCGCATCTGCAAATTGGCCCGGCCCGTCAGATCAATCAGCCCGTTGCCATAGCGCTCCGCAAGTTCGGCAAGGGCGACGGCCTGCGCCGCCGACAGCCGACCGCCCCTCGGGCGGATGCGCGCGACCAGCCCGTCACCCGATTGCATCGGGCGATGGGCGCTGGGGCACCAGCCTTTGATCGCGACCGCGGTCATGACGCCTTCCGCAGCGAAATGGCGATGGAATTACGGCGCGTGACCCAGAGCGAGGCGTCATGCAAGCGGTTGAAGCAATCCTCGATCGCCGACAAGGCCATCGAATTTTCGCGCCCGAGAAAGGCGCGGACCTCGTCATTGCCCAGCGTCGCATCGTAATAGAGGTCGAACAGATGCGCCGGCACGGCATCCGCCAGATGCGCGAACGCCGCCATATGCTCCAGCGTCGCCGCGATCTCGGCAGCGCCACGAAATCCGTGACGCATCATGCCGGCGATCCATGCGGGGTTGGCGGCTCGCGCGCGCACCACGCGGGCGATCTCCTCCGGCAGCGATCGCGCCTGCGGTGCGTCGGGACGGGTCGCGTCGAGATGGTAGAGCGATGGCACCGGCGCGCCGAGGCGTGCTGCGGCGGCTGCAGGGCCGGCCTCATGCGCGGCATAATCGGCGGCGAGCAGCAAATCCGTCTCGGGCAGGTCTTGGATGTGCACGAAGGCGTCAGTGCCCCTGAGCCGCGCTTCGATGCCCGCGCGGTCCGGCTTCATCTCGCCATCCGCCGCAAACGACCAGGACGAGGCCGCGAGCCACGCCTCACCCGCGGCATTGCGCGCCTCGCGCGTCAGCACATCGCGGGCGGCGAAGCCGCCGACGCCATATTGGCCGGGCCGCGGACCGAACACGCGTGCGCCGCGCCGCGCATATGGGTTCTCCTCGCCCTCGAAATCGCGCGCAGCCAGCGCGTCGGATGCCGCTTCGAACAGTTGCGCCAGATTTCCGAAGACATCGCGAAACAGGCCGGAGATGCGCAGCGTCACATCGATGCGGGGGCGGCCGAGCTGGGCAAGCGGAATGATCTCGTAGCCAATGAGGCGACCGCTCGCCCCGTCCCAGCACGGCGCAAGGCCTGCAAGCTGCAAGGCCATGGCGAACTCCTCGCCAGCAGTGCGCATGGTGGCCGAGCCCCAGAGATCGACCAGCAGGCGCTTCGGCCAGTCACCGTGATCCTGCAGATGCCGGCGCAGCAACTCCTCGGCCAGTTTCATCCCTTGCGCATGCGCGACGCGGGTCGGCACCGCGCGCGGATCGACCGCAAAGAGATTGCGCCCGGTCGGCAGCACATCGCGCCGTCCGCGGAATGGCGAGCCCGCCGGCCCCGGCGCGACACGTTTCCCTTCGAGCGCATCGAGCAGTGCGCGGCGTTCGTCGTCGCCGCATTGGCCACGGCCGAGCACGTGCAGTCCGTCGCCGAACTGGCTTTCCTTCAAGTCGCAGACAAAGCGGTCAATGCGCGGGATCGCCTCAGCGGCAGAGGCGGAAGCGTCGAGACCAAGGTCCTGCTCCACACCCGCGGCGCGCGCCTCGTCGCGAATGGCGGCAACGAGGCGGCCACGACGCGCCGGATCGAGACCGTCGGCAGTCGAATATTCGTCGAGCAATTGCTCCAGCCGCACCAGATTGTCCGGCAATCGGCTCACGGCGAGCGGCGGCGGAAGATGGCCGATGGTGACGGCGGAAAGCCGCCGCTTGGCCTGCGCCGCCTCGCCCGGATCATTGACGATGAAGGGATAGATAGCGGGGAGATTGCCGGTCAACGCTTCTGGCCAGCAGGCCTCCGACAGCGCGACGGATTTGCCGGGCAGCCATTCCAGCGTGCCGTGCGCGCCCATATGGATCATCGCGTGGATGCCCTGGCTGCGGATCCAGAGATAGAACGCGACATAGGCGTGACGGGGAATGCGGGCGAGATCGTGATAATCGGCATCACGGCTTGCGACGTCACCACGCTCCGGCTGCACTGCGATGATCGCGCGGCCACACCGGATCGCCGCAAAATGGAAATAGCCGTCAACGGCTTGTGGATCGTTCTCCGGCGCGCCCCAGGCGCCGGCGAGATCGTCCTGCAGCTGCTTCGACAGCGCAGCCAGCACCGCGCGGTAGTCGGCGATGCTCCAGGTCAATTTGTTGTCCTGCAGCGCATGCGCGAGCGGCACGCCAGGTTCGACGTCGAAGCCGCTTGCGCGAAGGTCCGATAGCAGCGCCCCGGTGGAGGCCAGCGCATCGAGCCCCACCGCATGCGCGATCTGGTGCGGGCGGCCGGGATAGCTGGAGAGGATAATGGCGAGACGCTTGTCACGGTTGGGCAACGCCGCAAGCCGTGACCACGCCACGACGCGATCGACGACTGTATTGACGCGCGCGTGATCCGGCTGGTGCGCGGCCAGCGCGATTTGCAAATCTTCATCGCGCGCGCCTGGTGACTTGAAGCTGACGACGCCCGCGAAGATGCGGCCATCGACCTCCGGCAGCACCACATGCATCGCAAGATCGGCCGCCGACAGCCCGCGCAACGATGCCGCCCAATCCTCACGCCGCGCAGTCGACAGCGCGACCTGAAACACCGGACAGGAGGCGCCATCGAACGGTGTTGCGCCATCATCGCCGATCGCCGAGAAGGCGGTGGCATTGATGATAGCGGCAGGCGGCCGCTCTACAAAGCGGCCCTGCAGCCAGCCAGCGACGCCGTTACTCTTCAGCGAGGGCGCAAACGCGCCATAGGCATCAAAGCCCTTTTGCCTGAGTGCGGTGATCAACGCGTCGATTGGCGCTGTATCAGCCGCCGTGACATAGGCGCGATAGAAGGTGACCAGCGCATGCGGCCGGCCATCAGCTTGCGGCAGCGACAACAGCACGCTGCGCACGGGATCATAAAAGCCCATCTCGGGAACGGTCAGCTCGCCCAGCACCGGCCCAGCATAAAGCCCGGACGCCAACGCGAGCTGCGCGATTGCGGCCTGCGCGGCGACCGCACCACCGGCGTCGCACAGCGCCTTCAATTGCCGCAGCGTCGAGCGCGGCAGGGTCGAGAGCTCGTCGAGCCGGCGATCCTCGCGGCCGTCGGCGGGCAGCACGGCAAGCGCGATGCCGCGCTGTTTTGCCAGCGCGTGCAATGCTGCGAGGCCGTAAGCCCAATAGCTCTCGCCGCCGATCAGCCGCAGCAGCACGCCGCGCGCACGGGCAAGCGTGCGCTCGACATAGGTATCCACCGAAAGCGGATGCTTCAGGCTCGCGAGATTGGCGAGCCGCAGCGTCGGCAGGCTGTTGCGCCCACGCCGCCATCCCGCTGCAAAGGCCGCAAGGTCGCTGTCGGAGAACGAGAGCATGACGAGATCGGCCGTATCCTGTGCAAGGTCGACAGGTACGGCGGTCTCCTCAAGCCCATGGCTCTCGCGAAAGACGACGTGCATCCCTTAAATTCCGAGCCCGGCCCTGATCGCCGCTTCGTCGATGTCGCCCTGCTCGCCGATCAGGACCAGCTTCGAGCAGCGCGGTGCCGCGCCCCAGGGCCGATCAAACTGGTGGCGCACGCGCTCGCCGACCGCCTGCAACAAGAGCCGCATCGGCTTGCCGGCGACCGCGAGATAGCCTTTCGCCCGCAGCACGTTGTGCTCGCGCGCGAGCCGTGCGACGGCACGGGTCAGCGAATCGATGTCGGTGATCTCAGGCAGCTCGATCACGACGGACGCAAAATCATCGTGCTCGTGATCCTCCTCGCCGTCGTGATGCGAGGGTCGCGCGGCGAGATCGTCCTCGGCTGCCGCATTGAGGCCGAGAATGACCTGCGGATCGATGGCGCCATCGGTGACCGACAGCATCGGCAGCGGCCGCGGCGCTTCCGCGGCGATCACTTGCTTTGCGGCGGCAATGCCGGTCTCGCCCGCGAGATCGGCCTTGGTCAGCAGCACGATGTCGGCGCAGGCGATCTGGTCCTCGAACACCTCCGACAGCGGCGTCTCGTGATCGAGGCTTTCGTCGGCGGCGCGTTGCGCGTCGACCGCGGCCGGATCCGGCGCGAAGCGGCCGGCCGCGACAGCCTCGGCATCGGCAAGCGCAATGACGCCGTCAACCGTGATGCGCGACTTGATCTCCGGCCAGTCGAACGCCTTCAGAAGCGGCTTCGGCAGAGCAAGGCCCGAAGTCTCGATCAGGATGTGATCGGGCTGGACCTGCCGCGCCAGCAGGCTCTGCATGGTCGGGATGAATTCATCTGCGACCGTGCAGCAGATACAGCCGTTGGCGAGCTCGACAATGTTCTCCTCGGGACAATTGGCGTCGGCGCAGGATTTCAGTATCTCGCCGTCGACGCCCTCGCTGCCGAACTCATTGACCAGCACCGCGAGCTTCTTGCCATTGGCATTGGTCATGAGATGGCGGATCAGCGTGGTCTTGCCCGAGCCGAGAAAGCCGGTGATGACGGTAACAGGAATCTTGGCAAGCGATGTCATTCAGCGGCCTCGGGCAAAGCGGTCATGGGAGGAATGCGCGCAAGCGATTGCTTGCGGAAAATTTCGGGCCGCGAGCGCCATGGCACGAGCCCGTCGGGCGCAGCCGCATAGGCCGCAGCGCCTGCGACGACATCACGCGCATTGGCCTCGGACAACCGGCCATAGACATAGGCCCAGCGGCCCGGCGCGCTCAGCGCGACCGAGCAGCCCTGGCTGCAGGCGGACAGGCACTCGACCGGCACCAGCTTGACGCCATCAGGCACGCCCGTCTCGACGATGGCGTCGCGCAAGCGCGCGCCAGGCGTGGGCTCGCCCTCCGGAATGGTTTGACCTGCGCGGCAGGTAATGCAGACGTGAAGCGTGACCGCCATTTCGCCTTCCCAATTGATATCGGCGGAGGCGATGAGGCAGACGAACCGGCATGACCGGTTCGTTCCCCGTCGCGGAACACCCCGTCCGCCGGTCGTCCAAAAACACGCGCTGGCAGGTCTCCCGGCTTGCGGAGCAGGACACATCGGTCCTCCGACCCCAGCCTTCCCGAATCCCCTGGGGGATATCAGTGGCGAGTTGGGATCTCTCCGGTCACGGTCGCGGGGGCGGCTGCTTTTCGGGCGATTTAAGCCCTATCGCATTCCCTCTTCGCCTGTCATAGGACAGGAACCAGCGCGGAGCGACCATTCGCCCAAGCGTGTGACTTGTCAAGCCGAAGGAGTGAACATGGCTCCCGATCATGATCTGGCCGAGGAAACCGACGATAAGACATCCGATTCCCTCGACGCGCGCCACGCCGCCAAAATGGCCAAGAAGAAGGCCGCGCGCGATCGCATCATGGCGGAGAAGAGCGGCGAGAAGGGCCTGATCATCGTCCACACCGGCGCCGGCAAGGGAAAATCCTCTTCTGCCTTCGGCATGATCGTCCGCTGTGTCGCTCATGGCTTTCCGTGCGCGGTCGTGCAGTTCATCAAGGGCGCCTGGGATACCGGCGAGCGGCGGCTGCTGACCGGCCATTTCGGCGAGCTCTGCCAATTCCACGCCATGGGTGAAGGCTTTACCTGGGAGACGCAGGATCGCGCCCGCGACATCGCCGCCGCGAAAGCCGGCTGGGAAAAAGCAAAGGAGCTGATCAGCGATGCGCATTTGCGCATGGTCGTGCTCGACGAGATCAACATCGCCTTGCGCTACGACTATCTCGACATCAACGAGGTCGTGGAATTCCTGCGCGAGTCGAAGCCGCCGCTCACCCATGTCGTGCTCACCGGGCGAAACGCAAAGCAGGAGCTGATCGATCTCGCCGACCTCGTCACGGAAATGACGCTGGTCAAGCATCCTTTCCGCTCCGGCATCAAGGCGCAGCCGGGCGTCGAGTTCTGATTCTTGCGACCGGCTTGCCATGGCGCGCGCATTGATGATCCAGGGAGCGGGCTCCGACGTCGGCAAGTCGCTTGTTGTCGCGGGCCTTGCACGTCTCGCGACGCGCCGGGGTCTCCGTGTGCGCCCCTTCAAGCCACAGAACATGTCGAACAATGCGGCGGTCACCGACGATGGCGGCGAGATCGGCCGCGCGCAGGCGCTGCAGGCGCTCGCGGCCGGCATCGCACCGCATACGGACATGAACCCGGTACTGCTGAAGCCTGAGACCGATGTCGGCGCGCAGGTGGTCGTGCAGGGCCGCCGCGTCGCGACCTTGCGCGCGCGCGATTACGCAAAAATGAAGCCATCGCTCATGCCGGCGGTGCTGGAAAGCTTTGAGCGCCTGAAGGCGCAGGCCGACCTCGTGCTGGTCGAGGGCGCCGGCAGCCCCGCCGAGGTCAATTTGCGCGCCAACGACATTGCCAATATGGGCTTTGCGCGCCGCGCCGACGTTCCTGTCGTCATCGTCGGCGATATCGATCGCGGCGGGGTGATCGCGCAGCTCGTCGGCATCAGAAGCGTGATCGACCCGGATGATGCTGCAATGATCACGGGCTTCATCATCAACAAATTTCGCGGCGATCCCACGTTGTTCGACGACGGCTACAGGTTGATCGAGACCCGCACCGGCTGGCGCGGCTTTGGCGTGCTGCCGTATTTTCCGCGCGCCACGGAGCTGCCGGCGGAGGACGCACTCGGACTTTCTGACGCGCGTAAGCCCGGCCGCTGCAAGATCGCCTTCCTGGCGCTGTCGCGGATCGCCAATTTCGACGATCTCGATCCGCTCAAGCTCGAGCCCGATGTCGATCTCGTGATGGTGCGCCCCGGCGAAGCCATTCCGGGCGATGCGAGGCTTGTGATCCTCCCGGGCGCCAAATCGACGCGCGGCGATCTCGATTTCCTGCGCGCGCAGGGCTGGGACATTGATCTCGCCGCCCATCATCGCCGTGGCGGCCATGTGCTCGGCATTTGTGGCGGCTATCAGATGCTGGGCAAAAGCGTCGCCGACCCCGACGGCATCGAGGGACCACCCGGCGAGACGCCAGGGCTCGGCCTGCTCGATGTCGCAACCGTGATGACCCAGGAAAAGGCGCTGACGCGTGTCAGCGCCGTACATGCGGCGACGGGCGCCGCGCTCGATGCCTACGAGATCCACATCGGCCGCAGCGAAGGTAACGACCTCGCGCAACCGTTTTCCTTCATCGACGGGCAGCCCGAAGGCGCCGTGTCGGCCGACGGCCTCGTCCACGGCACCTATCTCCACGGCCTCTTCACATCGGACACTTTCCGCCGCGCCTACCTCGCGCGGCTCGGTGTGGAAGCTTCGGGCGAGCACTACCGCGCCAGGGTCGAGAGCGCGCTCGACGCGCTCGCGGATCACATCGAGAAGCATCTCAATGTGGATGGTTTGTTACAGTTAGCGCGATAACGCCGCGTCCAGTCTCTGCCATTCCGTCTCGTCGCCCGGCAGTCCCAGACGCAGCCAGGACGGCATGTCCCGGAACACGCGCGACCAGATTTGCGCGCGCGCCATCCGCTCCTGCGCGAGCAGGCCATCGCCAGCCTCATAGAGCCGAAACAACGGCGTGCCGCCGATCAACTCCCAGCCTGCCGCCTGCGCGAGCCTATCCTGCCGCCTAGCGTCATGAAACAGGCGTGCGCGCGTCTCACTCGCCCAGGTCTGGTCGAGCAGCGCAACGCGGCCGATCTCAATGGCAACGCCCGAGATCGGCCACGGCCCTGCGATGCTTGCGAGCGCGGCGATATCGGTCTCGCTGCCGAGCACGAAGCCGAGCCTTAGTCCGGCAAGCCCATAGAATTTGCCGAACGAGCGCAGGATCAGAAATCCCGGCCGCCCCGCCTGCGGGGCGAGCGACAATTCGGGCGTGGTATCGACAAAGCTCTCGTCGATGACCAGCCGGCCGACGCGCGATGCCAGCGCCAGCAGCGCTTCCGGATCATGGCGCTGACCATCGGGGTTGTTCGGATTGACGACAATAGCAAGATCAGCGCCCACGAGCGCGTCAAGATCGGCGACGTACTCCACGGTCCAGCCAGCCCCACGCAGCACATGGCCGAACTCGCCATAGGTCGGCGCGAGAATTCTGGCGCTGCCTGGCGGGGCCAGCCGCGGCAACATCTGGATCGCCGCCTGCGCGCCGGCGGTGGCGAGCAACGGCGCGGTGGTGCGATAGGCCTGGCGCGCCGCCTCATGCAGGCTTTCGATCTCGGCGCGCGACGGCAGCGCATGCCAATGATGCACCGGCAGTTGCGGCACAGGATAGGGCCGCCGATTGATGCCGGTGGACAGATCGACCCAGTCCGCAAGCCGGCCGCCAAAGCGCGCGCGCGCAACATCGAGATTTCCGCCATGGTCGATCATGGGCGAAGGCTTACACCAGGGCGAGGATGAGAAGAAGGGCCGCGAACAGCCCCATCGCGCGACCATAGAGTTTCAGCGCCAGCGCGACATCGCCGCCGGCGGGATCGCGGGCCGCTTCATTGAGCCATGGCTCCTTCGCCAGTTCGCCGTCATAGACGCGCGGCCCGCACAGCCGCACCGAAAGCGCCCCCGCGACCGCGGCCTCCGGCCAGCCGGCATTGATCGACCGGTGATGGCGCGCATCGCGCCACATGCAGGCAAGCGCGTCAGGCAGCCGTGATGAGGCAAAAGCGAATAACAGCCCGGTGAGGCGCGCCGGCACCAGATTGGCGACGTCGTCGATGCGGGCGGCGGCCCAGCCGAACGCCTCGTGCCGCGCGTCGCGATGGCCGATCATGGAATCGAGCGTGTTGATCGCCTTGTAGCCGACGATACCGGGCAGTCCGAACAGCACGCCCCAGACAATCGGCGCCACCACGCCATCGGAAGTGTTCTCGGCCAGGCTCTCGATCGCCGCGCGCGCGATGCCGGCTTCATCAAGCTTGGTCGGATCGCGCCCCACGATCATCGACACGGCGCGGCGCGCGCCGTCCACATCGCCGGCCTGCAACGGCTTGGCGACGGCGGCGACATGCTCGTGAAGCGAGCGTAGCGCGACAAAGGGCCACGCAAGGATCCCGACCAGCAGGATGCGCAGCCAGCCGGGCGAGATCAAAGCTTGCAGCGCGAAGGCCGCCACGCTTGCAAGCGCGATCACCGACAAAGCGGCGGCCACGCCCGCGACACGGCGTGCACCGAAGGTGTCGCCATCCCTGTTCCAGCGATGATCCAGCGCTCCGATCAGCCGGCCGAGCCAGGTGACCGGATGGCCGATACGTGCGTAGAGCGCGCCGGGCCAGCCTGCGACGCCGTCGATGACCATCGCCAGAATCATGGCAGCCGCAAAATCCAAGTCACGCTCCCCTGGTATCCGCCCCCCTCTCTGCGCGAGAAGGCATCCTCAACGCAAGCCTCCCGTGCTCCGCGAATTAGTCCTTTGTCATCGCGCGCGGAATGGATTACTGCCGTCTGGTGCAGTGGAGGAGACATGCCAACCATCCTGGTTACGGGCGGAGCGCGGTCGGGCAAGAGCACGCGGGCGGAGACGCGCGCGCAGGATTTTGCCGGCAGGCCGGTCTACATCGCGACCGCCGAAGGGTTCGATCACGAGATGCGCGAGCGGATCGCAAAACACCGCGCGCGCCGCGGCAATGAGTGGATCGAGCATGAGACGCCGCTGGAGCTGGTGGCGGCGCTGAACGCAACGGACGGCGGCGGCGCGCGGCTGGTCGATTGCCTGACGCTCTGGCTCTCAAACCTCATGCACGAGGGGCGCGATTGGACGAAGGAAGCGGCAGCGCTGGTCGAGGCGCTGAAAGCGCAACGCAGCCCGGTCGTGCTGGTTACCAACGAGGTCGGCTCCGGCATCGTGCCTGACAATGCGCTGGCGCGCGAGTTCCGCGATGCCGCAGGCTTCCTCAACCAGATGATCGCGCGTGCCGCCGACGAGGTCGAGCTCGTGGTCGCGGGACTGCCGATGCGGGTGAAGTAGCGCATGGCAACGGACGACAGGGTAAATTACCTGGCGCGGCTCGAAGGTCTCTTGCGCGATCTACGGATCGCGATCTCGCTCTGCACGCGCCTGCCGGTCGCTCCTTCCAGCGCGATCGGCGAAGGCGACTTGGCCCGCGCCAGCTGGGCCTTTCCGATTGCGGGTGCGCTGATCGGCCTGATTGGCGCTGCTGTCTATTGGATCGCGGACCGCCTGCATCTTCCGCCGCTCGCCGCCAGCGTGCTTGCGCTAGCGGCAACAATCTTTCTGAGCGGCGCAATGCATGAGGACGGGCTGGCCGACGCCGCCGATGGTCTGGGCGGCGGCCGGACGCGCGAGAAAAAGCTCGAGATCATGCGCGACAGCCGGATCGGCACGTTCGGCGCCTGTGCGCTCGGCCTGTCGCTGCTGTTACGATGGAGTGCGCTCGCCACCCTGAACGACACCCGGTCCGTTGCGATTGCGCTGATCGTCGCCCATGCCGCGGCACGTGCGGTCCTGCCGGCCTTCATGAGCCTTGTCCCCCCGGCGCGCAGCGAGGGGCTTTCGAGCAGCGCCGGACAGCCGCAGCCGGTCAGCGCGGCCATCGCGCTGGGGCTTGGCATCGCAGCCCTTGCCATCGGGTTTGGCCTCAAGGCGATGCTGACCGGCGCCGTCGCGCTCGCCGCAATCGGCCTCCTCCTGGCGCGGCTTGCGCAGCGCCAGATCGGAGGCCAGACCGGCGACGTGCTCGGCGCGCTGGAGCAAGCCGCGGAAGCCACCCTTCTCCTGCTCGCCACCACACTGCTATAACCGGATCATGCCTGGCGAAGCGCGATCCCTCATGTCCCTGCTGGCAAGCGGCGCCGCCGCCGAGCCCGCCTTCATATTCGACGGCACCGCGGTATCCGCTGCCGATTTCGCAACGCACGTGGAGGAAACAGCCGCCTGGCTCGCCGCGCATGGCATCGGACGCGGCGATGTGGTCGCTGTGTGGCTGGTCAATCGCCTGGAATGGGTGACGCTGCTGTTTGCCGCGGCGAAGCTCGGCGCCATCGTCGCCGCGGTCAACACGCGCTATCGCAGTGCCGATGTCGCGCACCTGCTTCGCCTGTCGGGCGCGAAGCTGCTGGTTGTCGAGGCCGCCTTCCGCTCCATCGATTTCGCAGCGATCCTCGCCGGCATCGGCAACGTCGAGCTGCCGGCGCTGGCGCGCGTCGCCGTGGTCGGCACCGGCAAGTTTAATTGCGCCTGGCCGTCCCTGCGCTTCGATGCGTTCGAAAAATCCTATCCGCCCGCCGCGATATCGCCGCAGGACGTCGACGCTCCAGTGCTGCTCTTCACGACTTCGGGCACGACCAGGGGGCCAAAGCTGGTTGCGCATTCGCAAAGCACGCTTGCCGGCCACGCCCGCGCGGTCGCCAAAGCGCTCGCGCTGTCGCCGCAACAGGACTCACTGCTGGCGATGCTGCCGTTCTGCGGCACGTTCGGCATGAGCGCGCTGCTCGCCTTCATGGCTGCGGGCGTGAGCGTCCATGTGCTCGACGCGTTCGAGGCGACGCCAGCGCTGCGCATTTTGACCGAGGAGAAGATCACCCACAGCTTCGGCTCGGACGAGATGTTCCGCCGTATCCTGGCGCTGACCGACGCGCCGCGCCCGTTCCCGGAGGCCAAGGTATTCGGCTTTGCCGCGTTCCAGCCGGGCTGGCGCGAGTTTGCCGCAGCGGCCGGAGCGCGCGGGCTGCCGCTGCACGGGCTCTATGGCTCGAGCGAATTGCAGGCGCTGTTTTCGATCGGCAGGAGCGACGCCCCCTTCGCCGAGCGCATCGAATGCGGGGGATGGCCGATGTCGGAGGATGCGGTCGTGCGCGCGCGGGACCCCGAGAGCGGAGAGATCGCAGGTCCCGGCGTCTCCGGCGAGCTCGAAATCCGCGCGCCGTCGCGCTTCCTGGGCTATTTCAACAATCCGGAAGCAACTCGCGAGGCAACCACCGAAGACGGCTTCTTCCGCACCGGCGATATCGGCCGGATGCGCGAGGACGGCTCCTTCATCTATGAGACGCGGGGCGGAGACGCGATGCGGCTCGGCGGCTTCCTGGTCGCGCCGGGCGAGATCGAGGATGAGCTGAAGGCCTGCGCCGGCGTCACGGACGCGCAGGTCGTCGCGGTCGAGCTCAATGGCCAGGCCCGCTGTGCGGCGTTTGTCATCGCGGGAAGCGAAGCGCCACAAATGGAACAGCTGACCACAAAGCTGCGCGAGCGCCTCGCCGGCTACAAGGTGCCGGCGCGCATCTTCCTCATCGACGCCTTCCCCGTCACGGACAGCGCCAATGGCGTGAAGATCCAGCGCGGCAAGCTGCGCGCAATCGCGATGGAGAGGATCGCGGGCGAGCAAGGCAGGCAGACAACGGCAGGCTGATCTCGCATTCCGGCAAGTTCCCACTCAGGCAAGTCCCGCTCGCCGAAAGCCTTCCAGATAGTGCTCGCGATCGGCGTCACGCGCCCACGGCAACTGGCCTGCGATCCAGGCGAGCGAGAGGCTCGGCTGGATCCTCCGCAGTTCCTGCAACGCGGCAACCGCCGTCTCCGTATCTCCGGCCATGCCGGCGGCGACGGCCAGCACGCGGTAGGCTCCCGTGAGATCGCCGCGCTGGCGGATAGCCTCGCGCGCAAGCGAAATGGCCTCATCGTACCTCTTTTCGATAAACCGCGCATAGCCCGCGACGCCATAGTAGATTGCCAGCGAAGGATCGCGCGGACTGTGCCGGATTGCGCGCTGGGCCGCCTCGAAGGCATCCTGCGTCCTTCCGCTGTAGCACAGCGCCAGCGCATAATAGCCATGGGCCATGCAGAAATTCGGATTCAACTGCAGCGCCAGCTCGAACTCTGAAATCGCAGCTTCGAGGCGCCGCGTCGAGAAGTACACGCTGCCGAGCGCCGTGCGCGCCCATGCATCATCGCCGGCAACGTCGACAGCCTTTAGCGCCGCACGTTCGGCCGGCGGCGCCGCGGTTGAAATATCCGTCCAGCCCAGGTGAACGCCACGCATGTGACTGGCAGCAAGCACCGACAGCGCCTGACCATAGTTCGGATCAATGGCAATCGCCTGCTCCAGAAGGGCTAGCGCGGTTGCGTGATCCTGCCTTGTCACCTTCCAGAAATGCGACAAGGCCCGCATGACCAGGTCCCAAGCATCGAGGTTGCTCGGCGGCTTCTGCCGCGCGCGAAAATTCTCGGCGGCGTAGATCTGCGGCTCGATCGCCGCCACGATGGACGTGGTGATGTCGTCCTGGACGGCAAAGACGTCGGTCAAATTCCGGTCGTATCGCTCCGCCCAGATGTGGCTCCCGGTCGCGACGTCATTGAGCTGGGCCGTGATCCTGACACGGTCGCCCTCCTTGCGTACACTGCCCTCGACGACGTAACGCACCGAAAGCTGCTGGGCGATCTCTCTGATATGAACGGACCGGCCCTTGTAGGAGAACGACGAGTTGCGCGCGATCACGAAGAACCACTTCACCCTCGACAACCCAGTGAGAATGTCTTCGCTGATACCGTCGCAAAAATATTCCTGTTCAGGGTCGTCGCTCATGTTTTCGAGAGCGAGCACGGCGATTGCCGGCCGATCGGGTGCGGCTGCGCCCTCCCGCGGCGGTGAGGCCGGCTGTTCGGACGTTTCCGCCGGCAGAGCCTCATCCGATTGCTCACGCACGTCTCCCACGAAACGAAAACCCTTGCGCGAGATGGTGCGGATTAGCCTTTGAGCCTTACCGCTGTCGCCAAGTGCCTCGCGCGCGGCATTGATGCGGCTGGTCAGCGTCGAGTCCGATACGATGCGACCACCCCAGACTCCGGAGATCAGATCGTCCCGGGTGACGACACGCTCGCGATTTCCGATCAAATGGACCAAAAGGTCGAAGACCTGCGGCTGCAACGGCACCGGCAGCCCGCCGCGAAGCAATTCGCGGCGCTCGGTGTCCAGCGAGTGGTCTTCAAAGACAAATCGCACGTCGATCCCGGACCAGGGTCCGCTCTCAAGAAAAAATCATTGCCGTCTCAACGAGAAATCAAGCGCCCGGCAAGGCCGCGTGCGCCGTGTTGCGGCATTCTGCAGGGCCCCAATTTTCGCCCTTTGCGGAGCAAATGATGACTCAGATTCAATCCATCAACCCCGAGATATCGGGACATCGAATTTCAAAAATCATCGCATTTCTCTACGGAATTGTTGCCTACCTCGCCTTTTTCGTCACGATCCTTTACGCCATGGGCTTCGTCGGCGGCTTTGGCGTGCCCAAGTCCATCGATACGGGCCCCGAAACGTCCCCTGCCGAAGCACTCCTGGTGAACCTGCTCCTGATGTTGCTGTTCGCCGTCCAGCATAGCCTGATGGCCCGCAAGCGGTTCAAGGAGTGGTGGACGCAATATGTCCCCAAGCCGGTAGAGCGTAGCACCTATGTCCTGCTGGCGAGCCTGTGCCTCATGCTGTTGTTCTGGCAGTGGCGGCCGATGCCGGCAATTGTTTGGCAGATCAGGAACCCCGATGTCGCAGTCGCTGTCGCAGCGGTGTCCCTGGTCGGCTGGGTCATCGTATTCACCAGCACCTTCCTCATCAATCATTTCGAGCTGTTCGGGCTGCAGCAAGTCACGGCCAATCTCGCCGGCCGTGATATCCCGGCACCGCAATTCCGGACCCCAGTCTACTACAAATTCGTGCGGCATCCGATCTATCTCGGCTTCATTATCGCATTCTGGGCTACACCTGAAATGAGCTTCGGGCATCTCCTGTTCGCGACTGTCACCACCCTTTACATCTTCGTCGGCATTTTCCTCGAGGAGCGCGATCTGATCGGGCTGTTCGGCGACCAATATCGGCGCTATCGCAAGCAAGTGTCCATGCTGATACCATGGCGCCGGTCGGCCTGAGCGGGCCTTGATCAAGAAAAGCAGAACAGGAGGAAGTGAATGACAAAACATATCGGCAACTGCTTTTGCGGAGCCGTCGAGATCGAGGTCAGCGGAGCTCCGGAAGCAATGGGTTATTGCCATTGCCGTTCCTGCCGCTCCTGGTCTGGCGGTCCGGTCAACGCCTTCAGCCTCTGGAAGCCCGAGGCTGTCAGGATCACGGCCGGGTCGGAAAACGTAGCAACCTACGCGAAGACGCCGATGAGCGAGCGGCAATACTGCAAGAAGTGCGGCGGCCATCTGATGGCGCGCCATCCGCCGCTCGGCATGATCGATGTGTTCGCGGCGACCATCCCGACACTGGCATTCGCGCCGGGCGTTCACGTCAACTACGCCGAGTCGGTGCTGCCGATGCGGGATGGGCTACCGAAGCTGAAGGATTTTCCAGCCGAGTTCGGCGGCTCCGGCGAGATGATGGCGGAATAAGGCGGCTGGATGCGTTGGTGCGTCGGGCTATGTCAGCCCGGCGCGCCGAAAGCCTTCCAGATAGTGCTCTCGCTCGGCCTGCTGCTTGATCGGCAGTTCGCTCTCGATCCAGGCGAGCGAGACGTTGGGCTGGGTGCGGCGAAGCTCCTGCAACGCCGTCCTTGCGACCTCATCATAACCGGCCATGGCGGCGGCGGCAGTCAACACACGGTGTCCGCCGACGAAGTCGCCGCGCTGACGCAGCGACTCGCGCGCAAGGCGAATCGCCTCGTCATAGTTGCGGCCGATGAATTGGGCATAGGCCGCGATGCCGAAATACAGCGTCGAGGATGGATCGCGCGGGCTCAGCCGCAGCGCGCGACGAACCGCCAGGTCCCCTTCTTCCCACCGCCCGGAATAGCACAGCGCCACCCCGTGGAAGGCTTGCGCAAAAGAGAAATTCGGGTTGAGGCGGAGCGCCAGTTCGAATTCGGCGATTGCGTCGTCGAAGCGCCGCTCAAAGAGATAGGTGTAGGCCAGCCCATGGTGGGCCCACGCGTCCTCGGTATCGGCCTCGACGGCCGCCAGCCCCGCGCGCTCGGCAACCGGTACCACTGAGCCCATGTCCGACCATCCCATATGGGCACCAAAAATGTGGCTCGTCGCGAGCACGCCGAGTGCCTGGCCATAATGCGGATCGATGGCAATCGCCTTCTCCAGCAGCGCCTGCGCCACCATGTTGTCCTGCCGCGTGACCCGCCAGAAGTGCGAGAGCCCGCGCACGACAAGATCCCAGGCATCCAGGCTGCCCGGCGGCTTGCGTTGCGCGCGGAAATTCTCTGCCACGTAAAGCTGCGGTTCTATGGCTGCGACGATCGACTCGGTGATCTCGTCCTGTAGCGCGAAGACATCCGCCAGCTCGCGATCATAGCGCTCGGCCCAGATATGACTGCCCGTCGAAACATCGGTGAGCTGCACGGAAATCCTGATGCGCTCGCCACTCCTGCGCACGCTGCCTTCGACAACGTAACGAACCCCGAGCTCCTGCGCGATCAGGCCGATTTGGACTGACCTGCCCTTGTAGATGAATGACGAGTTGCGGGCGATGACGAAAAGCCAGCGCAGCTTGGATAGTGCGGTGATGATGTCCTCGCTGATCCCGTCGGAAAAATAGTCCTGCTCGCGGTCGCCGCTCATATTGGCAAAAGGCAGAACGGCAATGGCCGGCCGGTCCGGCAGCGGCAGCCCCGGTCTGACCTGATTTGCGGGCGCGGGCGCGGCTGCCTCCGCACCCGCGCTGCGCAACTGCGTCACGACAGCGCTCACGAAGCGAACGCCTTTGCGCGGAACCGTGCGAATGAGGTTTTGCTCGACGCCGCTGTCGCCAATCGCCTTACGTGCAGCATTGATGCGGCTGGTCAGCGTGGACTCGGAGACGATCCGCCCGCCCCAGATCTTGTCGATCAGGTCATCCTTGCTGACGACGCGGTCGCGATTTTCAAGGAGATGCACGAGCAGATCGAAAACCTGGGGTTCGACGGGGATCACCCGCCCTGCGCTGCTCAGCTCTCGACGGTCCGTGTCAAGTACATGATTGGAAAAGAGAAATTGCACGTCAGGTCGGCGCCTCATGCAACAAACAAGCTGATCTGAAGGTAAAATCAAGCAACCCTCAGAGTCTTTAGGTCAATCGACTGGCATGTTCGGTTCATCGTCGCCCGCGTCTCGCGCGGCTGCGCATGGAACCAGAAAGGATGCCGCGATGATCCGCGCGAGCCAAGCTCGCCGGCTCACCACTTCACACTCCATTTGTCGATCCCGGCCGCGCATCGCGAATCCGGGTCAGTTTTGCCAGCAAGGAACCTTTCGAATGCCCACCGATTACTCGCAAATCTATTCTTGTTCGGCCTGGCCAACCTGCGGCTTGGCCACGATTGCGCTTGGTCTCTGCCGTTTCGCTTGCGTTTTGCTGCTGCCTCGGACCCACAGCCTGCTGTACGCGGTCAACGCGATCGGGTTCCTTGTCGGCGTGCTCGGAGCCGGCGCCATTGTCCGACGCGTCGGCATGCTCAATGCGATCGGAATTGCGGTCGGGGCGTGCGGGCTCTCCCTGGCCGTCTCGTCACTGACGACCCAGCTGACCGTGCTCGGCGTCGCGCTCGCGCAGCTGGGTGTCGTCCGATGACGGATCTGCCAGCCCCTCCGCTACGGCGTCTGGCCCGATGCTGTCGCTTCCTGCGAGATCGCGCGCTGGTCGGTGTTTGCGATCAGCGGACCGCCGTTGCCGAAGCGGGCGCGATAGACTGCGAGATTCTCCATCACCCGCTGCACGTAGTTACGCGTCTCGGAGAAGGGGATACGCTCGACCCAGTCGACCGGATCGACATTGGGATCGCGCGGATCGCCATAGGCCTTGATCCAGTCGCGCACCCGGCCGCGGCCGGCATTGTAGCCGGCAAAGGTCATGATCTGCGAGCCCTTGTATTCGGACAATAACGCGCTGAGCTCGGCTGCACCCATCTGGGTGTTGTAGACGGGATCGGAGACCATGCGGTCCCAGTCATATTCGACGCCGAAACGCTTGGCGGTGTCGCGCCCGGCTTCCGGGGTGACCTGCATCAGGCCGACGGCGTTGGCCGAGGACTTGTCCTTCTGGTTGAAGGCGCTCTCGGTGCGAGCAACCGAGTAGATGATGCTGCGATCGATCGCCGGCCCCACCGGCGTGTGCGCCGGGATACCGATGGTCGGGAACGCATAGGCGTCCACCGGCAGCCCGCGCCCGAGCGCGGTCTTGCCGAGCTCGAGCATGGCGCGCGCGTCATTGTGGCGGCCGGTGACGTCGGCCACCGCCGACAATGTCGCGACGTCGTTGGAGTCCTCGGCGAGGTCGATGACGAAGCTCACAAGCACCTCGCGTTCGCCGAGGGTATAGAGCATGTCGGCGGCGCGGACGATCTCGTCCGAAGGCTGTGCCCGCTGCGCCTCGTCGCCCTGCGGCTCGCGCACCTCCATGCGATTCATGCCGAGCCGCGCGCGCGCCAGCTGGCCGTAATAAGCCGTCGATTGCCGCGCGGCGGCCTCATAGTTCGCCCGCATGGTCAAGAGATCGCCGACCGCTTCGGCCGCCCGGCCGCGCCAGTAATTCGCGCGGGCAAGCGTGATCGGGTTGGCACAGCCCTCGTCGATATGGATGAAATGCGCCATCGCCGTGCGCGGATCGTTGAGGTAGCGCAGCGCGATCCAGCCCGACATGAAATGTTGGTCGGCGCGGTAGTTGTCACTGGCTGGCGTCGCTGCCGTGCGCGCCAGCTCGTAGGCCCCCTGGACGTCACCCTGATCAAGCAGCTTGCGCGCCAGCAGGCGCCGAACACGCCACCATTCATCAGTGTCCTGCAGCGGCATGGTCGCCTGCGGGGCCGCGAGCACCAGCCGGCTCGCCTCCACGATTTTGTCCTTCTTCATCAGCCATTGCACGCGGCACAAGACATAGCCGAGATCATCGCGAGCGCCTGACGCGACGTCCTCGAGCCGGTCGCCGGCCTTGTCGTCATTGCCCTTTACCGTGCTGCAGGCCTTCACGATCGCGACCGCATTGTCGTCGACATGATGCGCGGCGCGCATCGCGGCGCCAAAGTCCTTGGCGCCGATGCGCTTGTCCATGCGCGCCTGGAAATCTTCACGTGTCAGGAGATTACCAAACGCGTCCAGCACCTCGCCTTCGCTGCGTTCGGTCAATTCCTCGGAGCGCCAGGCCTCGCTTATCAGGCGCTGCGCCCCGTCGCGGTCGCCTTCGTTCAGACGGACGCGCGCCAGCGCGAACTTGCCCTTGGCGGTGAACGGACGATCGCTGGTGAAATTGTGCACGGTAGCCGCATCGGCCTTCTCCTGCCACAGCCGCGCCTCGGCGCGGCGGCGCATCAGGGTGACGCCGGGCCAATCCGAATTGTCCACAATGAAGGACGCATAGCGGCCGAACGGCGCCTGCGAGTCCGGGTGGCGCAGGATGAACCACTCGGCGAGCTTGCGTGCAGCAGGATCGGCAATGGTCTTTTCCGCGACCGTCGCGTCCGACGTCTTGCCCTGCCGCGACAGGTCGATGACGTCCTTCAGCACGCCGAGATCGCCGGTGAAGCGCGGCGCGTCTTCCTCGTCGGACTTGTCCTTCTTGCGCCGCTTGTCGGCGATGCGTTCCTTCTTGCCCTTCTTGAGACCGGCCTCTTGCTTCGGCGAAGAACTGTGCTCGTGGCGCGCATCGCGCGCAGCCTCGGCTTTCTTCTCGTGAGATACTGGCTTGTGGCGGCTCGCGGCGATCGCATCGCTCGACGGACTGGCGAGAACGGCCAACACAAACAGACAAGGCAACGGCCGGAACAGCTGGTTCATTCCGAGGTCCCCCCCTTGCGAACCGACCGACGCAAACCCCTTCCGGGATCGCACGATCTGTCCGGTTGAGTACAGTGAGACTAGCACAACCGTGATTCGCTTCTGTCACGCCAAGGCAACAACATCCGCAAATCGATTTATAACAGCCGGAAACCAGTATCATTACGGGACATCAGATGATGTCACGCCGCATTTCCGCCTTATTGCAACGAGCCTCGCAGCTTCGATTCCGCTAACTTGCGGGAAAATACGACATGCGTGAGGCACGCGCGCGTAAAGCGTGCCAGCATGGCGATCTGATGTCTTACGAAAGATAAAGATCCGTGGCGCCCGACGCGCATTTGCTCTCGCCGGTGGAATCGCTGATTCTGGTTCGAAGGGGCGATTCGTGCAGGCCACGGCAGCGACATATCTTGATGGACTGAATTC
This sequence comes from Bradyrhizobium sp. Tv2a-2, assembly GCF_000472425.1. Lineage (GTDB taxonomy): Bacteria > Pseudomonadota > Alphaproteobacteria > Rhizobiales > Xanthobacteraceae > Bradyrhizobium. The sequence continues at coordinate 98,964 of NZ_AXAI01000001.1, forward strand.
CGCGCAGCGCCGTGCTGTCGAGCACGGCGTCGGCGATGACGCGGTGGCACGCCCCCTGCTCGTGATTGCCGGCGCCGGCTCCGGCAAGACCAACACCCTCGCCCATCGTGTCGCACATCTGATGGTGAACGGCGCCGATCCCAGGCGCATCCTGCTCATGACTTTCTCGCGCCGCGCGGCGAGCGAGATGAAGGCCCGCGTCGAGCGCATCGCGCGCAAGGTGATCGGCGAGACCTCGTCGGCAATGACGGACGCGTTGACCTGGGCCGGCACTTTTCACGGCATCGGCGCGCGGCTGTTGCGCGAGCATGCCGAGCGGATCGGACTCGATCCCGTCTTCACCATCCACGACCGCGAGGATTCCGCCGACCTGATGAACCTGGTCCGCCACGACCTCGGCTTCTCCAAAACCGAGCGACGCTTCCCGGCCAAGGGCACCTGCGTTGCGATCTATTCCCGTTGCGTCAATGCCGACACATCGCTGGAGAAGGTGCTGGGGCTCGCGTACCCCTGGTGTGCCGGCTGGGCCGGCGAGCTGAAGCAGCTGTTTTCCGCCTATGTCGAGGCCAAGCAGGCGCAAAAAGTGCTCGATTACGACGACCTGCTCCTGTACTGGGCGCAGATGATGTCAGATGCAACGCTCGCATCGGAAGTCGGCGAACGCTTCGACCATGTGCTGGTCGACGAGTATCAGGACACCAACCGCCTGCAGTCCTCGATCCTGCTGGCGCTGCGGCCGCAGGGACATGGCCTCACAGTGGTCGGCGACGATGCGCAGTCAATTTATTCGTTTCGTGCCGCCACCGTACGTAACATCCTCGACTTCCCCGACCACTTCACCCCGCGCGCCGAGATCGTCACGCTCGACCGCAACTATCGTTCGACGCAATCAATCCTCGCTGCCGCCAACGGCGTCATCAGCCTGGCAAAGGAGCGGTTCACCAAGAACCTCTGGACCGAGCGGACCTCGGCGCAAAAGCCTTATCTCGTCGCGGTGCGCGACGAGGCCGACCAGGCGCGTTATGTAGTCGAAAAGGTGCTTGAGCATCGCGAGCAGGGCTCGCTGTTGAAGCAGCAGGCGGTGCTGTTCCGCACCTCCTCGCATTCGGGCCCGCTGGAGATCGAGCTGACCCGCCGCAACATTCCCTTCGTGAAATTCGGCGGCCTGAAATTCCTCGATGCCGCCCATGTCAAGGACGTGCTGGCTCTGCTGCGCTTTGCCGAGAACCCGCGCGACCGCATCGCAGGCTTCCGTATCCTGCATCTCTTGCCCGGCGTCGGTCCCGCGACCGCGCAGAAAGTGCTCGACGCCATCGCAGATGCCGCCGACCCGGCCGCAGCGCTTGGCGCGATGCCTGCGCCGCAGCGCGCCGGCGGCGACTGGGCCTGTTTTGTCGAAACGGTTACGGGCTTGCGCGATTGCCGCTGGCCGACCGATCTCGAGCTCGCCCGCCTCTGGTACCAGCCGCATCTCGAGCGCATCCATGACGACGCGGAAACGCGTCGCGCCGATCTCGTGCAGCTGGAGCAGATCGCAAGCGGCTATGCCTCGCGCGAGCGCTTCCTGACCGAGCTCACGCTCGACCCGCCTGACGCCACCAGCGACCAGGCCGGCGTGCCGCTGCTCGACGAGGATTATCTCATCCTCTCCACCATCCATTCCGCCAAGGGCCAGGAGTGGAAGCAGGTGTTCGTGCTCAACGTGGTCGACGGCTGCATCCCGTCGGATCTCGGCGTCGGCACCTCGGCCGAGATGGAGGAGGAGCGCCGCCTGCTTTATGTCGCGATGACCCGCGCCAAGGATGATCTGCATCTGGTCGTGCCGCAGCGCTTCTTCACTCATAACCAGAGTGCGCAAGGCGACCGCCACCTGTACGCTGCCCGCACCCGCTTCATTCCGGAAGGCCTGCTGCAATTGTTCGAGCGCACCAGCTGGCCGAAGGCGGCGGAAGCCGCAGCAAGAGCCGCAAGCCAGGGCCCGCGGATCGATCTGGCCGCGCGGATGCGGGACCGCTGGCGGTAGCGGCCCTTGCCGATGCATCTCGCCGCCATAGATTACGCGGCACAATCTTGATTGTCCGGGAGATGGACGATGACCGCAGAGACATTAAAAGGACGAGTGGCGCTGGTGACCGGCGGGTCGCGCGGGATCGGCGCGGCGATCGCACAGGACCTCGCGCGCGCAGGTGCCGCTGTCGCCGTCAATTATCGCGCCCGGGCCGACGAGGCCAATGCCGTGGTCGAAGCGCTGCGGCGTGCCGGCGCGAAGGCGATCGCTGTTCAGGCCGACGTCTCGCAGACGGCCGAGGTCGCAAAGATGGTCGCGCGCGTGACGTCCGAGCTTGGCCCGATCGACATCCTGGTCAACAATGCCGGTATCGCCCTCACCCGCGGCGTCGATGATCTCACCGAGGCCCACTTCGACCAGACCATCGCGGTGAACCTGAAGTCGGTCTTCCTGTGCACGCAGGCGGTGCTGCCGATGATGCGGCAGAGGAAATGGGGACGCATCGTCAACATATCCTCGGGCGCGGCGCGCGGCGCCGGCGCGATCGGCCCGCACTACAATGCCTCGAAAGCCGGCATGGAGGGCCTGACGCGCGGCTATGCCGCGCGCCTCGTCAAGGAAGGCATCACCGTCAATGCGGTCGCGCCGTCGCTGATCGAGACCGACATGATGAAGGGCCAGCCCAATCTCGCCAGCCGCATTCCGCTCGGCCGATTAGGCCAACCTGAAGAGGTGTCCAAGGCGGTGATGATGCTGATTGACAACCCCTACATGACCGGCCAGACCGTTGCCATGAGCGGCGGCATGGCCTTCAACTAGTATTCGCGGGAGATCGATCGTGAGCGTTCCCGTCATTGAGCAAGCCAAAATCCAGGCCCAGATCCTGGTCCCTCTCATTAAGACGTTGCAGGTGGAATTGGGCGAGGAACGGGCAAATGCCCTTGTTCGGAGTGCCCTCGGTGAGACCTATCGCCGTTACGGCGAAGAATTCTGGCGAGCGAAGAACGACAAGAACCTCGGCAAGACCATGGCATCTGCGTTCGCCACTTACGCCCGCGACGACGCGCTTGATTATAGCGTGATCGAGCAGTCGCAGGATGTCTTTGAGATCGACGTTACGGGATGCAGATATGCCGAGTTCTACAAGGAACTGGGCGAACCCGAGCTCGGATTCCTGCTGGTCTGCGGCGCGGATTTCGATACGGCCGCGGGATTCGATCCCGACATCAAGCTCACGCGCACGCAAACCATCATGCAGGGCGCCAGCCACTGCGATTTTCGCTACAGGCGATTGAAGGAAACATGACCCTTCCCCGCAAGGCCCAGGCCGTCGTCTTCGACATGGACGGCCTGCTCTTCAATACCGAAGCGATCTATCGTGATGCGACCATCAGTGTGGCGCGCGAAGCCGGCTATCAGCTGCCGCTCGACTTCTACCTGGCCACCATCGGCCTGCCCGGCGAAGCGACGCGGGCCCGCTTCGGCGAGCTGTTCGGTAACGCCTTCGACTTCGACGGCTTCTGGTCGGCTTCGACGCAGCGCTTTCGCGAAGCCACCGCCGCGCAGCTTTACCTCAAGGCCGGCGTGATCGAGCTGCTCGACCTGCTGGACGAGTTGCAATTGCCGCGCGCCATCGCGACGTCCTCGCGCCACGAGGACGCGCGGCACCATCTCGACACACACGGCCTGCATGATCGCTTCCATGCCATCGTCGCGCATGGCGACTACGCGCAGGGCAAGCCAAATCCCGATCCATTTCTGAAGGCCGCCGAGCGGCTCGGCGTCGATCCCGCGCTGTGCCTTGCGCTCGAAGACTCCCACAACGGCGTACGAGCGGCATCCCGCGCGGGCATGATGACCGTCATGGTCCCCGACCTGCTCGCGCCGGATTCCGAAATGCAGAGCCTGTGCCTGTGCATTGCCCGCAATCTGCACGAGGTCTGCAGCCTGATTAGGCAATAGAGCAGATCGCGCGCCGTCGGACGCATCTCGTGCGCGACGACGCACACCTTTCGACTACATCACACTGCGCGTCACATCGGAGCCATCACGGATCGAAAATGCGCCATCAAAGCGGCGCGCATCGCTGAGCCGCTCCGCATGAGGTCAAGGGCAGTCTGTCAAAAAACAGGCCAAAAATCACGATAATTTCACGGCAAGCTACGCAATCTCAGCACCAACGTGCAGGAGACACACCTGCGTGCAGCAAACGCTCCGGCGAGCAAGAGACACGTTGGAGTGCGAAACACGCAAAGGTGCGCGACAATTGCGAAAGATCTGTGATGACCGTGCACAGCATCGATGCATCCTCTCTCAAAGCTGCCGCCGATGCATCGGTTGGCAGCGATGCCGGCACTGCAAATCCGCAACCCGCAATGGCTTCCGGATTTCGCCATTTTCTCGACACGCCGCTTGCTTCACAGCGCTTCCGCGTGTTCGGCATCGATCCGCTGGTATCGCCGGCGCATCTTTCTGAAATTCGCGCGCTGATGAACCGCCTCTCGCGGCGGATGGATGCCGAGATCCGCTGGCCGCAGCACGGGGACCCGTCGATCGAGCATTGGGAAAATCCGACGATTCCCTCGGGCTATACATATCTCCTGCAGTTCATCGCCCACGATCTCGTGCACTCCGCGATGCCGCTGTCGATCACTGGCGAGCTTGGCGCAGTTGCCAATGCACGCCGCGCGCCGCTCCTGCTCGAGAGCTTCTACGGCCACGGCCCGGTCGGATCGCCGCATCTCTATGCACTCGACGCCCCCACCGACGACCGCCGCACCAAGCTGCGATTGGGCCGCATGCGTTGGAAGTTCGCCAATGGCGATGGGTCAAAGGACAACACCAACAACATGAAATGCCCGTTCCGCGACATCGCACGAACGCGCGTCGAAGACCTCACCGGAATCGATCGCGACAGGGGCGCCCGCGTCGCGCTGACTGAGGCGCTAGTCGCCGACCCGCGCAACGATGATCATGCCATCATTTCGCAGCTGACGGCGCTGTTTGCGTTGCTGCATAACGGCCTGACCGACATCGCCCGCCGCGGCGAACCGGTGAGCCACGCGAACGGCCGCTTCGGCGCAGCGTACAAGCGCTTCCTTTGCGCACGCGACGCGCTGACTGCGATCTACCACCACATCATCCGCACCGATGTGATGCGCCGTGTGCTTCACCCTGCGATCCATGCCGCCTATGCCGGCGCCAATCCGTGGTTCATGGATCGGCATTCGGCCGGCGACTGGGAGATCCCGTTCGAGTTCTCCCATGGCGCGTTCCGCTTCGGCCACGCCATGGTGCGGCCAGAATACCGCATCAACGACCAGTCGAGGCACGACCTCAACAACACTCTGGAAAAGTCCAGCGCGAACGATCCGCTCAACATGCCACTCGACGACACCTGGATGGTGCAGTGGTCGCGGTTCTTTCCCATCAACGACTCCGAGCCGAATTTCAGCCGCCGCATCGGTCCCTACCTCAGCGACGCACTCGGCAACGACCAGATCTTCTATGCTTTCGATGCGACCGAGCGCGTCGGCCTGCTTTATCGCGACCTCCTTGGTGCTTCGCTCGCCGGCATGTGGTCGGTCGATGCGCTGATCGCCGAGATCGGGCGGCGCAGGCCCGATTTCGTCGCTCAATCGCGACTGCTGGCCGATCGCGCCTACCGGGTCGGCGCTCTGCGCCAATGGCTTAGCTCGGCTCCGACTTATGGCAACCTCGGCGACGACGACATCGAGACCATCTCGAACGACCCGCCGCTGCCGTTTTTCATCCTGTTCGAAGCGATGCAACAGGAGAGCGCAGCCGGCCTCCATCTAGGCCCGCTCGGCTCGATCATAACAGCCGAGGTGATCTTTGCTGCGCTCGAAGGTGCGCGCGCCTCCGTTGGATATGCCGCAGGACCACTTGCCGCGCAACTCGCGCAACTCTCCAGGAATTACTACGCCGCAAATGTTTTCTCGGAAATCCCCGACATCGCAAGCATGGCGCAGCTGGTGGAATGGACCGCTGAAATTGCCGACTTGAAGCAAGCCGTGCCCGCATTTTTGTGAGGCGGAATTGTTCCGCCTCACGCAACCCCGGAGGAGTCGAACATGCGTATTGAACGGCTGCAGATCACCAATCACGAGCGTTGGGGCAGGCTGGTGAAGACCTGGTCGACAGGCAAGAACTATCTAGATGACGACAACGAGTATCCGGTGCCGGAAACCGTCGAGCAGTTCAAGGAGCAGCTTGCCAAGGCACAGGTGTTTGCGACCGTGCCGGAGCGCTTCAAGCACATCCAGTTCGTGACGTCGGAGCAGGACACGCTGCTGCTCAAGCTGCCGCCCAAGGTCATGATCGAGGATTCCGAGGCGATGCTGAGCGAGCCCGGCTCGACCTATCCGATTCCGCCGTTCTACAAGCGTCTGTTCAACGGCGCCGACCCGGTCATCCCGGAGAGCGAGAAGTTCAAGGTGCATGCCGAGCGCATCGGCGACTACACGATCAGCCTCTGCGCGTGATTCGAATCAGAAAGCGAAGATAATCGTACGATTCCATCGACAGGAAGCCCTGCGCCGCCCAGACCGTCGCGCAGGGCTTCCCATCGCGAGCTTACGCTGATCGGATGAGCCTGCAGCACCCAGCGCACCACGGCTTCGTCCGTCGGGGCCTCGGCCCCGACCCAGAAAGAACGAATGCCGTTGAGGAAACGGTCGGCCTCTTCGCGCGCCATGGCCGCCTGCCCGAGATGGAAAAATGCCGCCGTCCGCCAGGCCGGCAGGATCTTCACCGCATTGCTTGCGCGGTCACAGGCCTCGATGGCGCCGGCATAATCGCCGCACAGGAAGCGCGTGATGCCGTGATAGCTCCACTCGAGATAGGAGGGGATCGGCGACAGGGACAGCGACAGTTCGGCACGCCGCCGCGCCTGTTCGATCGAGCCGCAGAACGCGTCATAATGGGCAGAGGACAACAGCGTCCAGGGATCGTTGTCGTTGAGGTCGCAGGCGAGCTCCATATGTGCCGCAGCCTCGGTCTCCCGCAGCGCCATCGCATAGGACCAGCCGCAGCACAGATGCGCCCTGGAATCGACCGGATCGAGTTCAACCGCCTTCTTCGCGAGTTCGAGCGTCGCCCTCGCCTTGACCAGGTCGCGAAAATCGCCCGGATGCACGAAATGCTCGATATTGTTCATCTGCACCAGGCTTGAGTAGCCCGGCGAGAAGGTCGGATCGTCGCGGATCGCGTCGCGGAAGATGGTGACCGCGCGGTGCCAGCTTTCGGAATCGAAGCGCATCATCAGGCTCTGCCCGCGCAGCCAGCGATCGTAGACGTCGAGCGACACGTCGGCCTCGCCCGCAAGGCGCTTCAGCCGTTCCGCCGACAGCTGCACATTGAGCGCGGTCGCGATGCGGCGGATGATGCGCTGCTGCGCCTCGAACCAGTTGGTCAGGCTCAGGCGAAAGCTTTCGCTCCAGACGAAGATGCCGGTGGAATCGTCCTTGAGCACCATCACCATGTTGATCTCGTCGCCTGCCTGGTAGGCGGTGGTTTCGATGCAGTATTGCGGCGCGGAGTCGAGCTTGGGCAGCACCATGGCCGCAGGCGGACGGTCGACCACGCTCCATTCGCGGAAGCGCACCAGCGATGCCGCCAGATGCAGGCTGAATCCCTGCACGAGATGGGCGCGGCCGGCATCGATGCCATGCATCGCGAAGGGCTGCAGCACCAGGCGCGGCTTGGCCGTGGCGCCCGCGGGCGCAGCGGCAAAGGTTGCCGGTTGCAGCTCTATTTCGAAGGACCGGCTCACATCGCGTCCGGCGCTCACGAGTGCCGTGCGGCGTTCGGACAGTGGCCTGTCGAAGACGCCGAGCTTGATGCACGCGACGAGCTCCTCGGTCGCTTTCGACGGCTCCATGCCGTAGTCCTGGTCCAACAGGTCCCACAGCGCCTTGTAGATGCGCAAGGCACCGGCAATGTCGCCCTCTTCGGCATGCGCCTGCATCAGATAGCAACAGGCCTGCTCATGCGTCGGATCGAGATTGACGATGGCGGATGCAATCTTCTTGCGCATCTCCGGCGCGACGCCTGGTGTGCCGAGGCCGGCATCGAGGCCGCGCATCAGCCGCTCATGAATTGTCTGGCGCTTGGCCAGCACCCAGACCCGGAACGACGGATCGAGGTCGTCCATGCCTTCAAGGATCCGCTCGTCGAGCCTCGGCGTGTCGAGCAGCAAAGTGTGGACGCGCGCGCGCTCGGCAAGCTGCAGCACGCTGTCGACATCGACAGCGACCTGGTCGAGATCGAAGCCGACCGAGAGCCGCCCCGCGGCAAGGCCGTCGAAGCCTGCCTCGCCGAGCACGGTGCGCAATTCGCGAATGACCTGGCGCAGCGAGGCGCGCGCCTTCTCCTCGTCCGAGCGACTCCACAGCAGGCCGACCAGCCGCTCGCGGCTCTCCTGCTTGGTCTCGGACAGCGCGAGATAGCCGAGAACAGCAGCGGCCTTGCGCGTGCGTAGCTCCACCGGCCGCCCCCGGAAGCGGATCGAGAGGCGCCCCACCAGCGACAGCGCAAGGCGCGGCGCGCTGTCGGGCGCGCCTTCCATCGGCTTTGCCGCGGAGGCGCCCGCCGTACCTTCTACCAAAACGATCTCGCCACGGCGTGCATGCATCGGAACAGCTATAACAGAGCAACGCCGCCAGTATAGACCGCGCCACCGCCAGTCTGCGCGATGATTTCAGCAAGCCTCGGTGTCACAATTTCGGACGGCTCGATCTGCAGCGCCGGCACAATCACGCGCGCCACCGGAACGGCGAAACGTGGACGCGTCAGATCGATAAAGTACGCTTCAATTCCGAGCGATTCCAGCCGGCGCACGATTGCCGCGCGCGCCGCAGCCGGCTCCGAAGCATCGATTGCGATATGCTCCGCCTGCTCACCGGAAGGCTGCAGCAATTGGCACCGATCTGCATCGATCCGCGTCGCGCGGTCGAGATGGAGGCGGTCCCTGGCATTCAGCCCAGCTTCGCCGCGCTCGCGGCGCTTGGCTTCGATCACTGAATAGGCGAGTTCCAGCTGGCACATCTCGAGCATCGCCGAGCGCGCGGCGGACGCAAGCGTCGGCCGGGTCGCGAGCCCGAAGGCAAAGCCATGGCCGTCCGAGCCGCAGGACACCGCAGCCACCGTGGGAACCCCGATGTCGGTCGTAATGTCGAGCAGCCAGCTGCGCCGCCGCGCAACGCCCGCCGGTCGGAGCTTTCGCAGGAGCGCGTCCCCGCCGACGGCGTTCGCGTCGATCGCACAAGGGAGCCGGCCGCCGCGCCACCACAGGCTCGCCGCATCGCGCTCGATCAGCTCAAGCAGGCCGTGCAGCAACGCGCCGTCAAGCGAGGGGCCGGCCGCCGAGCCGATGCTGAGCGGGAACGGGACGAGAAAATCCCGTTCCGCCTCCGGCCGCCGCAGGCAGAGGTCTGCCGGGAGCAGCACCTCGGCTCCGTCCATGAGGCGCCGCGCCGGATACCATGACAATTGCGCGTCGGGGCGGCCGGCAAGCCGCGCCACGACGTCAGGCGAAAGGAGAGCCCGTCCGGCGGTCGCGCCCGAGGGCAGCAACCGGTCGTCGCCACTCTGCAACTGCGAGAGATATTCGATCCCCTCGCCTGCGCAGCGCTGAAACGCCTCCTGCATGGAAAGGCCGACGCCGGAGACGCCGAGCATTGCGCTGCCGCGATGGATCGGGTCGATGGACGCCGGATCGACCTCGGCACCGAAGCAGAACAGGCCGGGTGCCTCGGGTGCGCCGAGCTCGAAAAAGCGGGCGAATTGGCCAACCGCCTCCAGGAGCCGGGCGCGATGCAGCGCCTCGTCGTCAGGACCCGCCGCATAGCCGAGCTCCTGCAACAGGGCTTCTGCCTCTCGAACCCCGGCATCTTCTGGTTGTAGACCGCGCAGCAGCGCAGCCGCGGTCGCAAATAGCCTAGCCATCAAATTCAATCTTGCATTCACTCACGGTGTTCTCACGCCCGGCAGAACAGTTTTGTGGCGGGGTGAATTTCGACCGCTGAGTCGGAGGAACGTATGCCTGCCAAAGCCTTCGTCATTGCCATGTCTGCGGATATTGCCCGGTCGGACTATGCGAAGCCAAGCCTGATCCGCACCCGCAGCCGGGAATGGCTCATCGCCTGCCGTTGGGGACCCGAAGGCGAGTATCTGTCGATTGCGACCACGGGAACCCTGCTCGACGGGAGCGGCCCGCGCGCGCCGGAGGCGATCCGGCCCCGTCACAGCATGGTCGCGGTGCTGGCATCGGAGTCCGAGACCGACGCGACCAGCACCTTTCTCCTGGTGCGCCAATTGCCGATGCCGATCGAGCTTGCCGGCACCTTCTTTCCCGCCGATGGCTACGCGGTGCTGCAGCAGCGCGATGACATCCGCCTGATCTGCGAGACGCGCTACTCGCACAGCTGCGGCTGGCTCGACGGCAAGGAAATCCGCAAGGATATTCCGGATCCCGCGCCGTCCTCGGCGGAAGCGATGGCCTGGCACATCGAAGGCCGGCGGCACGGCTGGATCGGCGAGTTTTTTCCGACCAGCGGGCCGGTCAAACGGGTCGCGCTGCGGGCCACCGCATGATGTGCGACCTGCGCTGGCTCAGTTCCGGGCCAGCGACGTTCGCCGGCGCTCCTCACCAAGCCTCGCTCCCCGCCGCGACGCCGAGCGACTGGCAATCCCCTCAATCAGGTTGACGATGGCGCGCCGCAGCCGCGGGTCTGTTGTCTGCACATAGGCCTTGAGGACGCGCACCGCGCCCGGCTCGACCAGCAGCTTGAATGGTGAATCGGAATCACCCGGCCTTTGCCGCGACTGCTCGAACAATTCACCCACGGAAATGCCGAGCACAGTGGCGATCTGCGACAGGCGGCTGGCGCCGACCCGGTTGGCGCCCTTCTCGTATTTCTGCACCTGCTGGAACGTTATCCCTATCTGGTCGGCCAGATCGCTCTGGCTCAGTCCGCGACTGACGCGGATCACACGAATCTTGGCGCCCACCATGGCGTCGAGCGGATCAGGCTTCCTCCCTGGCATCGCTAAAGCTCCTGAGCTCGTGTTAAGGGAACGACCTTAGCACAACTCTAGGGCGTTGCAGGTCTTTAAGAGTTGCAGGTCCTAAGAGACGACCTTGAGCGAGGCTTTCCCATTCTCCCCGGGCGCAATGCGGGACAGGACACAGCGACCGTCCCCCTCAATGACCACCTTGGGCGGCCGGGAGTCGGAATCGGCCAGAAATTCCAGCAGGGCTGCCCGGCTCTCGTCGGACAGTGCGAAAAGCCCGCGCATGAGTTCAAAAAACTCGGGCTCCTGTGCAACATAAAGCAGTTCGCGGAGCTCGGCTCCCGTGAACTGGCCCAAAGCCGAAAACAGCCATTCGGTATCCTCAACCGGCTCGCTGCCTGGCTGGCGATTCAGATAATAAATAACTGACTCAGCACTCATTTTGGCCCCATCTGACGGATGGTCCTGAACCACCCTTGGTAGGACAATAGTGCGAAGCGTATCGTGATCTCAGCGTGAGGGCGGGGCAGGGACGCAGTCACGAACAGGCGACGGCCCGAGAGCCGTGAACGGGGCACCCTATGTGCGGCGCCACAAAGCGCGCAACGCACGCCGCGCGCACGGCCGCCCGGCATGAACATGAACTGCGCGCCGGCGCAGCCGCGCTCCGGGCCCCCAGGGGCGTGCACTCTTCTTCGTCGCGAGCGCCCTCACCCTCTGTGGCCTGGAGGGGCTGGTGTCGAAGCACCGGGAACACTGCCACCAGCCGCGAATCTGCGATTCGGGCTAGGGTGACGAACCGCCAGCACCCGGCATTTGCCCTCGTGGCCGACCAGTTCTGAGCTGGAGCTTCCCGGCCCGGCGCGATCCTGTATAGAGGGTGGGACGGGGTAAGACCGGGTAGGAGTACCACGCAGACCAGGGAGATCGGGTAAGCCCCTGATTTTATTGGTCGGAGTGGTAGGATTCGAACCTACGACCCCTGCGTCCCGAACGCAGTGCTCTACCGGGCTGAGCCACACTCCGACTTTAGTCCGCGGCTTATAGCGTCGGGTTTCGCCCACCGCAAGCAGCTGAATTCGAGGATTTTTCTGAGGATGACAACCGCCCTGACCACCAAAATGCTGCCGGCGGACGCGGCTGCCGTGACGGAAGCCGCGCGGCGCCTCGCCGAGGGCGGCCTGGTCGCGTTCCCGACCGAGACCGTCTATGGGCTCGGGGCGGACGCCACCAATGCGGCGGCGATTGCCCGCCTCTACGAGGCCAAGGGCCGGCCCCTGTTCAATCCGCTGATCTCCCATGTCGAGGGGCTCTCCAGCGCCCACCGGATCGCCCGCTTCGACGCCACCGCGATCACGCTGGCACAGGCCTTCTGGCCGGGACCGCTGACCCTGGTGCTGCCCAGGCGCGAGGGCTGCGAGGTGGCCGATCTTGCGACCGCCGGCCTTGAGACCATCGCCGTCCGCGTTCCCGCCCACCCGGTCGCGCATGCAATCCTGAAAAAGCTTGGCCGGCCGGTCGTGGCCCCCTCCGCCAACCTATCCGGCCACGTCTCCCCGACCAATGCGGCCCATGTGCAAGCCGACCTCGCAGGGCGGATCGACCTGATCGTCGACGGGGGGCCGGTCGCGGTCGGCCTCGAATCCACTATCGTGGGCTGTTTCGAGCGGCCGATGCTGTTGCGTCCGGGCGGACTGCCGCGCGAGGAGATCGAGCGCGTGCTCGGCCGGCCTCTGGCGCGTCCCGCGCCAGAGGCCGAAAGCAATGACAGCCAGCCCCTCGCGCCGGGCATGCTGACCTCGCATTACGCCCCGCGCGCCCGCGTGCGGCTCAATGCGCAGAGCATCGCACGCGGCGAGGCGCTGCTCGCCTTCGGCTCCGCACCCGTGCCGGAACAGGACAAGGCGGCCGCCGTGCTGAATTTGTCGGAGCGCGGCGATCCGGCCGAAGCCGCCACCCATCTTTTTGGTTATCTTCGCAGCCTCGATGCGACAGGCGCACGCACCATCGCGGTGATGCCCATTCCATCCGACGGATTGGGCGAGGCCATCAACGACCGGCTGCGCCGCGCGGCCGCAGGGCGGGAATGAGGAACAAGAAAGACCAACAATGAATATCGTCCAGCCATCCGTGCCGCCGCTTTCGCCCGAGCTGATCGCCAAGTTCAGGACCATCGTCGGCGACAAATATGCGGTGACCGACCAGTCCGACATCGCGTCCTACGTCACCGAGGAGCGCAATCTGTTCCACGGCCACACCCAGCTCGTGCTGCGCCCGGGCTCGACCGCGGAGGTCTCCGAGATCTGCAAGCTCGCGACCGCGCACAAGATCGCGCTGGTGCCGCAGGGCGGCAACACCGGGCTGGTCGGCGGCCAGACCCCGCATCATGGCGAGGTGGTGATCTCGCTGAAGCGCTTGGACCGGATTCGCGAGGTCGACCCCGCCTCCAACACCATGACCTGCGAGGCCGGCGTGGTGCTGCAGATCGCGCAGCAGCGTGCCGCCGAGGTCGATCGGCTGTTTCCGCTTTCGCTCGGCGCCGAAGGCAGCTGCACCATCGGCGGCAACCTCTCCACCAATGCCGGCGGCACCACCGCCCTCGCCTATGGCGTCGCGCGCGAGATGGCACTCGGCCTCGAAGTCGTGCTCGCCGACGGCCGCATCCTGAGCCTGTTGTCCAAGCTGAAAAAGGACAACACCGGCTACGACCTGAAGAACCTCTTCATCGGCGCCGAAGGCACGCTCGGCATCATCACCGCGGCGACCTTGAGGCTGTTTCCCAAGCCACGCGCGATCGAGACCGCCTATGTCGGCCTGAAGTCGCCTGCACAGGCGCTGAAACTATTGTCGCTGTCGCAGAGCGAGGCGGCGGGCACGCTGACGAGTTTTGAGCTGCTCTCCGAAATCGCGGTCGATTTCTCCATCCGCCATGGTATCGACGTGCGCGATCCGCTCTCTGAGAAGCATCCCTGGTATGTGCTGATGGAATTGTCCTCGCCGCGCGACGATGCGCGCACGACGCTGGAGGCGATCCTGGCCGAGGCGCTGGAGGACGAAATCATCGACGACGCCGTGATCGCGGCCAATCTGAGCCAGCGGCTCGGCTTCTGGAAGCTGCGCGACGAGATGTCGGCAGCGCAGAAGCCGGAGGGCGGCTCGATCAAGCACGACATCTCCGTGCCGGTCGCCGCCGTGCCTGCCTTCATCGCAGAGGCCGACGCGGCGGTCGTGAAACTCATTCCCGGCGCGCGCCCGGTGCCGTTCGGTCATCTTGGCGACGGCAATATCCACTACAATGTCAGCCAGCCGGTCGGCGCCAGGTCGGCCGACTTCCTGGCGCGCTGGCATGACGTCAATGCCGTCGTCTTCGACATCGTGCTGAAGATGGGCGGCTCGATCTCCGCCGAGCACGGCATCGGCGTGCTCAAACGCGACGAACTGCCCGACGTCAAGGACAAGGTCGCGATCGAGCTGATGCGCGCGGTCAAGGCCATGCTCGATCCGCTCGGAATCATGAATCCCGGAAAAGTCCTATGAACGCGCCGCTCGCTACCCCGCTCACCATCTCGACGATCGAGGATGCCGACATTCCCGCAGTCATCGCGCTGTGGCAGCGCTGCGGCTCGGCGCGGCCCTGGAATGATCCTGCCGCCGACATTGCGCGCGCCCGCAAGGGCGACAACTCGACGGTGCTGCTCGGCCGCGACGCCAAGGGTGCGCTCGTCGCTTCCGTCATGGCCGGCCATGACGGCCATCGCGGCTGGGTCTATTACGTCACCGTCGATCCCGATCATCGTTTCAAGAATTACGGCCGCGCCATCATGGCGGCGGCCGAAGACTGGCTGCGGGCGCGCGGCATGGAGAAGATGCAACTGATGGTCCGCGCCGATAATGCGCAGGTCCACGCCTTCTACCAGTCGCTCGGCTACTTCCCGCAGGAGCGCGTGACCTTCGCCAAATGGCTCGACGGCCGCGACCCGACGCCGTAACCATAGCCGGAAAGCGCAGCATGAGTATTTCCGACCGCATCCGCCTCAAGGGCGAGCGCGTGCTCTCCGACAGCTTCGGCACGCTGAAAAGCACCACCTTCGAATGGCGCCGCAGGGACGGCCAGTGGCAGACCATGACGCGCGACGTCTTCGATCATGGCAATGCCGCTGCGATCCTGCCCTATAATCTCCAGCGTCGCACAGTCGTGCTGGTGAGCCAGTTCCGCCTGCCGACCTACGTCAACGGCTATGACGGCCTCCTGATCGAGGCCGCCGCGGGCCTGCTCGACGACGCTTCCCCAGAGGATCGCATCCGCGCCGAGGCCGAGGAGGAAATCGGCTATCGCCTGCACGACGTCCACAAGGTGTTCGAAGCCTTCATGAGCCCGGGCTCGGTGACGGAGAAAATCCATTTCTTCGTCGCCGAATACGAGCCCGAGATGCGCATCGGCGACGGCGGCGGACTTGCCCACGAAGGCGAGGACATCGAGGTGCTGGAGCTCGCCTTCGACGAGGCAATCGCGATGATCGCAGACGGCCGCATCGTGGATGGAAAGACCATCATGCTGCTGCAACACGCCGCGCTGCAGATCTTTCGCTGAGCTGCTCGTCGTCGTTCCGGCAAAGGCCAGGCTAAGGCCGGGACGACAACGCGGAAGCGACTCAAAACAAACTCCCCTGTCCGTCATCCGTCGCGACCGGCGGCGGCTTCCGCGCCGGCCGCTTTGCGGCCTTCGGCGCCTCCTCCGCGGCGCGCTCCTCATCCGTGATCGGCAGGACGAGCTGCGCATCGTCATTGTCGGCATGGTTCACCCGCCTCGACACCTCGTGCCAGGTGAACGTGCCGTCGGGCGGCGGCACCATCAGCTTCAGCACGGGATCGGCTGAGTCCTCGCTGCAATCGAGCCAGCGCGCGAAATCGACCTCGTCGATCGCAACCGGCACGCGGTGATGCAGCGCGGAGAGTTCCGGGCTTGCGGCCGTGGTGACGATCGCGACCGTATCGAGTTCCTCGCCATTCGGTCCCATCCAGGTCTCGGCAAGTCCCGCGAGCCCCAGCGGCTGGCGATCCCTGCGATAGATGAAATACGGCCGCTTGCGGCCGTCCACGACCTGCCATTCATAATAGCCGTCCGCCGGAATGAGGCAGCGCCGGCGCCGGACCGCGTTCTTGAACGCCGGCTTGTCCAGCACCGTCTCCGAACGTGCATTGATCAAAAGCGTAAATTTGCGGGGGTCCTTCACCCAGGAGGGAATCAAGCCCCAGCGCATCAGGTGGAAATGCCGTGTTCCATTCTCGATGAGGACCACAGGTATAGGTTGTGTAGGCGCGATATTATGCCGCGGCGGAAAATTCGGCTGCTCAAGATAGCCGAAAATTCGCCGCAACGCCTCTGGAGGCGAGGTAATGACAAACCGTCCACACATTCTTCATGCCTAGATATGTATCCGTTCAGCCGCCTTTAACCCCGCATCGCAACACTGCGGAACATGACCTCGATGGCCGCACCATCCGCGCCTCAACTGACGCAAGTTTTGACGGGCCTCGACGAGGCCACGCGCGCAGCGACCTTGAAGGCTGCCAACATAAATCCGCGCACGGGACTTGCCACCGACTACCTCAATCACTTCAACGAAGCCATCATGCTTCTGGAGATGATTCCGGACATGCCGGAATGCGCCGCCGACTTCCTTGAGTGGCACCCGCTGTCCTATGCGGAGCATTTCATCGCCTCCAATTTCAGGGCACGCGATCTCGCGATCGAGGCCTATGACACGGCGGATCCCGAACTGCGTGCCGAATTCGACCACATGACGGCAACGATGACCAATATCCTGACCGCGGTCAGCCAGGCCATGGGCGAGGTCCACCAGGATTCGACCCGCGCCAAGCTCGCGGTGCAGGCGATCAGCTGGCTGAAGGAGTTGGTGGCGGCGACCGGCGGTATTATCAATGGCGGCACCGAAGCCAATGTCGACTACATCATGACCCATTGATGGGCGAAACAACCGCAACCCAACGACCGCAGCTTGCGGTAAGCGCCGCGATCTTTCGCGACGGCAAGGTCCTCCTGGTGCGGCGCGCCCGCTCGCCGGGCAACGGCTTTTATTCGTTCCCCGGCGGCCGGGTCGAATTCGGCGAAACCCTGCATCAGGCGCTGGCGCGCGAGGTTGACGAGGAAACCGGGCTCAAGATCGATATTGTCGGGCTGGCCGGCTGGCGCGAGGTCCTGCCGTCGGCCGGTGGCGGCGGCCATTATGTGATCATGTCGTTTGCGGCACGATGGCGGGCCAATGAGCCGGTCCTCAACGACGAACACGATGACTTCAAATGGCTTCCGCCCGATGCGCTCGGCGACCTCAAGCTGACCGGGGGGCTGCCGGAGGTGCTGGAAGCCGCGGAACGATTGATAAAGGCCTGATTTCCGCACCCTACACGCCTTGCTTAGTGTGCAATTAAGGCGCTATCAGGCGGCAGTCGGACCTCATTGATGCCCAAACGCCTCATCGCCCTCATCCTGATCTGCCTGAGCCTTGCTGCACCGATCCGTGCCGAGGAGGGAGCCGCGGGAGCTGCGCCGTTCGACGGCGACCTGCAGCGGCTCGCCGAGATCCTGGGCGCCCTGCATTATCTGCGCGGCATCTGCGGCAGCAATGAAGGCCCGAAATGGCGCAACGAGATGCAGGCGCTGATCGACGCCGAAACCCCTTCCGGCGAACGCCGCTCCCGCATGATCGCCGCCTTCAACCGCGGCTATAACGGCTTTCAGCAGACCTACCGCACCTGCACCCCGGCAGCCCTCGTCGCCATTCGCCGCTATGTCGACGAAGGCTCGAAGATCTCGCGGGATCTGACCGCGCGCTACGCCAATTAGCGGCCTTCTCCCACCTCTCCCCGCGCGCGGGGCGAGGCGGAGCGGCCTCGCGGCCCGTTACACGCAAAGCAGCCGGAACCACCTGCTCGATTTATCAACACGCGTTAACCTTTCCTAAAGAACTGCTCTAGGCGCACCCACCCAGCGTGCTACACGTGCTTTTGACGCGCTCGGTTGTCACGAAACGCGCCAGTTCTGTCCCTCCTGTTTCAAGCGCTGTCACATGTCCTTTCATCTCGCCCGCGACCCCCTCCCCGATCACGAGCAGAAACAGGCGGCGCTGTCCTACCTCAACGAGGCCTGGGCCGAAGCCCGCCATGACGGCGTCGACGGTGATTGCCTGGCGCAGGCAAGCCTGTTCGCCGCGCTTGCCGAGCTCGTCGCCACCTATGGCGAGGACGCGGTGGCGAAATTCGCCGAGGGGCTCCCTACCCGCGTCCGCAACGGCGAGTTCTCGCTGGCACTGGCGAAGCAGTAGTCGGGACCAGGAAGGCCCGACAAGAGGCATCCACCGCAGCGATAATGCGGCGGACGCCGCCCCGCTTCTGCTATGATCCCATCATGACGATCGGGATTACCGGACCCCAACCGAAGGTGCCGGGGGGAAGCATCCTGGCAGGGTGGATCATTGCCGCCATTGTCGTCGGGATCGGCTTGTTGCTGCTCAGCGTGGCAAGCGGGCTCCTGGTCGACTGGCTCTGGTTCTCCTCGGTCGGCTATCTGCAGGTCTTCTGGATCAGTCTGGGCGCCGAAGCGGCAGTCTTTGGCACCGTGTTCGCCGCCACCACGCTCATGCTTTGGCTGAACGGACGGCTCGCGCTGCGCTTCGCCCGACTGCCGTCGACGCCCGCTGCCGTTGGATTGAACCCACCTCCCGATCCCTTTGCGCTCGTGCGCGACCGGCTGCCATGGCCTCACATCATCGCCGCCGCCGCCGTTCTCATCGCTGTGCTCGTTGCGGCTGGAGAAGCCGGCGAGTGGGCCACCCTGCTACGCTATTTGTATCACGTGCCGTTCGGTTCAAGCGATCCGCTCTACGGCAAGGACATCGGTTTCTATCTGTTCTCATTGCCCGCCTATATCCAGATCAACAACTGGATGGTGCTCACGATCATTCTGAGCGCACTGTTCGCCGGTGCAATCTACTGGAGTTTTAGCGAGATAGACCACGGCAAGGGTCGCCGGTCGATGCCGCCCGCGGCGATCACCCATGGCTCCTTGCTGCTCGGTCTCCTCTTCGCCGTAAAGGCCTGGTCCTACGTTCTCGACCGCTATCTCCTGCTTTACAGCGACAACGGGGTGGTGGTCGGCGCAAGCTACACGGACATCCACGTCCAGCTTCCCGTCCTGTGGTTGCTGGTCGGCCTTTCAATCATCGCAGCGCTCATCGCATGGGCTAACCTTGGCCTGCGAACCTACCGGCTTCCCGCAGCCGCAATCCTGCTCGTCGCCATCGGCTCCTTCGTGGCGTCCGGCGTGGTGCCTTCGTTGTTCCGCCACTTCTTCGTCAAGCCAAGCGAGCTCGAGCTGGAAAAGCCTTACATCGAGCGCAACATCGCAATGACCCGGCAGGCGTATGATCTCGACAGGATCGTCGCCAAGCCGTTCGCCGCCGAAGAGACCCTGACCTTCAAGACGCTGGAAGCCAACAAGGCGACGATCGACAATATCAGACTATGGGACTGGCGCCCCCTGTCGGATACTTACGCGCAGCTCCAGGAAATCCGGACCTACTACAAATTCCACGACCTCGACGTCGATCGATACTGGCTCGGCGGCTCCTATCAAAGCGTGATGCTCTCGGCCCGCGAGCTGCGGCCCTCGCTGCTGCCGCCCAATGCCCAGACATGGGTCAACCGTCAGGTGCTGTTCACGCATGGCAACGGTGCCGTCATGAGCCCGGTAACCCGCAAGACCATCGAGGGGCTGCCATACTTCTATTTGCGCGATATTCCCCCGGTTGCCGATGGTGGCCCCGAGATCCGCGAGCCGCGCATCTATTTCGGTGAGGAGAGCGACGGCTACGTCATCGTCAAGGGCACGGTCCCGGAATTCGATTACCCGAAAGGGGCGGACAACGCTTACGCGGCCTATGACGGCGCCGGCGGTGTCCCGGTGGGAAGTCTCGCGAGGAGGATGCTCTTCGCGCAGTACTTCAGCGATGTGAACCTGCTTTTGACAAGTTACATCACGAGCGACACTCGCATCATGATCCGGCGCAATATCCGGGAACGGGTGCGTACGATCGCTCCCTTTCTGAGGCTGGATCATGATCCCTATCTGGTCATCAGCGAGGGGCGGATGTTCTGGATGCAGGATGCCTACACGACGAGCTCCTATTTTCCCTACTCACAGCTGACACCGGACCTCGATCTCAACTACATCCGCAATTCCGTGAAAGTCGTCATCGACGCCTACAACGGCACCGTCACGTTTTACTTGATGGATCCCAGCGATCCGATTGCGGCGACATATCAGCGAATTTTCCCAGGCCTTTTCACGCCGGTCGCCGCGATGCCTGCGGACCTGCAGAAGCACATCCGCTATCCGGAGGACCTCTTTCTGATCCAGGCACGGGTCTATCAGGCCTATCACATGGAGGCCGCTGACGTTTTCTACAATCGGGAGGATCTCTGGCAATTCCCCCGCCAGCCGGGTGGCGACGGCGTCGCGATGATGGCGCCCTACTACATCATCATGCGGCTGCCGGGCGAACCGCGGGCCGAGTTCTTCATCATGCTTCCGATGGTCCCGAGCCGCCGGGACAACATGATCGCCTGGCTCGCCGCGCGCTGCGATTCCCCCGATTACGGCAAGCTGATCGTCTACGAATTTCCCAAGGACAAGCTGGTCTATGGGCCGCTCCAGATCGAAGCACGGATCAACCAGAGTACCGAGATTTCCCAGCAACTCACGCTGTGGAACCAGATGGGATCGCGGGTGATCCGCGGCAACTTGCTTGTGATCCCGATCGAGAACTCCATCCTCTATGTGTCGCCGCTCTATCTGCGGGCGGAGCAAGGCCATCTGCCGGAATTGAAGCGGGTGATCGCCGCCTATGGTGAGCACGTGGTGATGAAGGAGACGCTGTCCGAGGCCTTGTCGGCGCTGTTTGCGGAAGGCGGCCCTGCGCCGGCACCGCCCCGCGCCGTGACCGAGACGTCGCATGGAGCGTCTGCGCGAGAGGCACTCGATCACTACAATCAGGCAATGGAGCGCCTGAAATCAGGGGATTGGGCCGGCTTCGGCACGGATATCCAGGCGATGCGCGCAATTCTGGAACAGTTAAGCCGAGAATCGAACGCGCTCGAGCATCCGGGCGAAACGAATGGCGGAAACCTGCCTGACCGCCCGCCTGTGAAGTCGGAGATCAAGTGACCTAAATGATCTTTTCGGAAAACCGCTACACACTTTTCCGGATCATGCTTTAATTCCGAAGTTCGGCGCGCTCAATTCCGGCGCGTTCTCCTCGATCCATGGCAATCCTCAACAACAACTTCAGCCGCGCGATGCGGTCGCGTGCCCAGCACCAGACTTCGGACGAGGTTACCCATTCATGAAATCTGATCCAGCGACGATACAGAAACGCAAAGCTCGGAATTTGCATCAAGCGGTCGCGCGTCAGTTTGAACAGTCGTTCGACCAGCGTGATCTTTAGAATCTCGCCCGCCGCGATGGTCAGCGCGCCTTCGACGACATAGCCCCCCGAGATCAGAAATGCGCCGACCGGCTTCACCGGTTCGAGGATGACGACGGGGATGGAAAAGAGCGCAAGTGCCGGATAAGGGCGCAGGCCTGCAATCCAATTGTTGAGCGGTCGCAAAATCTCAAGCCGTCCGATCCAGTCCGATAGCGGACGCGCCACGGCTTCGAACACCAGATCGGCGACGAAATAGACCGTGACGAGGGCATACCCCAGTACTCTCAGCACGCGCTTCATGGTGAGTTGCTCCACGCTCCAAACGCTGGTGCTAAAGCACCCGTTCCAGCCCTTTGTAAGGTCTCAGCGGGGCTTTTCTGGTCGGCGTGGAACCGCCGGATCGGATTCCATGGTCATCGGTTTGCCGCCCATTTGTCGCGAGTTGCACGCTTTCCTGTGCGAGCCCAGAAGCTCATCCAACACAAGCGAGCGACACAATGCCAACCGCTAAACTGAGAGCGTCCACGATTCTTGCAGAATTAGAGCAAGCACAAAGAGAGCTTGTCGGCAAAGCCGTTATCCTGACTGACGGGAAGGCGGGGACGGTGGACGAGATCTGGCTCGACGAAGCCCACGGCCTGCGAATTTCGATCAGAGGTCACGAAGGTAAGTGGCCGGTATCGACCATCAAATTGGCACAGACGGATCGATGACGGCGCTGATGAGGACAAGGGTTCTTCCGGGCTGCTTGGATTTGGGAGTTCTGCAGCGCTCTGACCTGACGGTCTGACGCAAACCGATTCGCCCGACGGGCAAAATCAGTTCGATTTTTCTCGTTGCGCTCGCATGCGAGCGAAACCTAGATTCGCAAGTCGTTCAAGATCGTTACTGCGTTCAAGATGCCCGCGCAAAAATATTCCTATTTCGCCTTTTCAGAGTTTGCAGCGGCCACCCGGCCTTCCCTGCGCCCTCCGATTTTGAGGGTCATGGATGATGCAAAAGCTCGGGCGCAAGGCGCCGCGAGGACCCGGATGCCTGTCTCCGTATCGCCTGCAACTCTCAACGCGGTCGTCCCGATGGAGCGTTGCGGATTTTAGCATGCTGCCAAACTGCTGCCGCAGGTCACTTCACGCACAGCTTGAACCCAACGGCACTGTCCACAGGCCTTGTTGGGCACGGCCCGGCGGCTTAACTTGCAGCTGAATGTCGGCTATTTGCCTCAACAAGAACTTCAAGAGACAGCAATGCAAGCAGCGTTTCTTCCCGACCGGGGCGTGGTCAAGGTTTCCGGCGAGGACGCACGCAATTTCCTCAATGGCCTCGTCACGTCAGATGTCACCGAGCTCAAGCCTGGGGTGGCGAAATTCGGCGCGCTCCTGACCCCGCAGGGCAAGATCATTGTCGACTTCCTGATCACCGAGGCGCCTGCGGGACATGGCGGCGGCTTCCTGTTCGACTGCCCGCGCCCACTCGCGCAAGCGCTCACCGACAAGCTCCGCTTCTACAAGCTGCGCGCCAAGGTGACGTTGGAAAACCTCAGCGAGAGCCTCGGCGTCATCGCCGCCTGGGGCGGGGAGCCAGCCATGCAGCCGGACCTGACCTTTGCCGATCCGCGCTCGCCTGCCCTCGGATATCGTATCCTGGCTCCGCAGGAACTGGCTGCAAAGGTCGCCGCCCTGATCGGCGCCGACCTTGTCGAGCCAAGCGCCTATGAGGCGCATCGCATCGCCTGCGGCGCGCCGCGCGGCGGGCTCGATTTCATCTATGGCGATGCCTTCCCGCATGAGACCAACATGGACCGGCTGCACGGCGTCGATTTCGACAAGGGCTGCTATGTCGGCCAGGAGGTCGTCTCGCGCATGCAGCATCGCGGCAGCGCGCGCACCCGTACGGTGAAAATCGTCCTCGACGGTCCCTCGCCGGAGGCTGGTGCGACCATCCTCGCCGGCGACAAGCAGGTCGGCACCATCGGCTCGACGGCGGGCGACAAGGGCCTGGCGCTGGTGCGCACTGACCGCGTCGCGGACGCTCTTGCCGCCGGTCTTACGCTCTCCGCCGGCGGACTGCCGCTTCGCCTTGCCGATCCCGACGCAGTGCGCAATGCCAGCAAGCAGGGCATGGCATGAGCCGTTCCGCCCGCCTGCACCCCGACGGCAAGACACGCTGCCCCTGGCCCGGCGAGGACCCGTTCTATGTGGCTTATCACGACACCGAATGGGGCGTGCCGGAATATGACGACCGCGCGCTCTATGAGAAGCTGATCCTCGACGGCTTCCAGGCCGGCCTGTCCTGGATCACGATTTTGCGCAAGCGCGACAATTTCCGCCACGCCTTCGACGATTTCGAGCCCGCGAAGATCGCGCGCTACAATGCCAAGAAGGTGCATGCGCTGATGAACGACGCCGGCATCGTGCGCAACCGCGCCAAGATCGAGGGCGCGATCGAAAGCGCGAAGTCCTACCTTAAGATCATGGAGGAAGGCCCTGGCTTCTCGAAGTTTTTATGGGACTTCGTCGACGGCCGGCCCAAGATCAATCAGTTCAAGACGACCGCGAGCGTGCCGGCGTCGACGCCGCTCTCGATCAAGATGTCCAAGGAGTTGTCGTCGCGCGGCTTCAAGTTCGTCGGCCCGACCATCGTCTATGCCTTCATGCAGGCGACCGGCATGGTCAACGACCATCTCGTCACCTGCTTCTGCCACGAAGCCTGCGGCAAGACGCACCGCACGCCGCGCTTGGCAGTCAAATGAGCTCACGCCAGATGATCTCAGGCAAGAGCGCCGATACCCGCGCCTGGCAGCGGATGCTGTCGGGGCGCAGGCTCGATTTGCTCGACCCCTCCCCGCTCGACATCGAGATCGCCGATATCGCCCATGGCCTCGCCCGCGTCGCGCGCTGGAACGGCCAGACCTCGGGCGCGCATATCTTCTCCGTCGCCCAGCACACGCTTTTGGTGGAAGCCGTGCTGCGCGCAGAAAGCCCCAATATCGATGCCAAGGTCAGGCTCGCTGCGCTGCTGCATGACGCGCCGGAATATGTCATCGGCGACATGATCTCGCCGTTCAAGGCGGTGTTGGGGGGCGATTACAAGGCGGTGGAGAAGCGGCTGCTGGCTGCCATCCACATCCGCTTCGGCCTGCCGCCGCAGGTGGACAACGGAATCGAACGGCAGATCAAGGCAGCCGACCGCGGTGCGGCCTATCTGGAGGCCACGGAACTGGCCGGCTTCTCCAAGGAGGAGGCAAAACGCCTGTTCGGCCGCGATCCCGGCCTGCCCGACGCCGTCAGGGAGGACTATCTGACGCCATGGAGCGCGGTGAAAGCGGAGAAGCGGTTCCTGGCTCGTTTCAAGGCGCTGGAGGCTTGAATGACAGGGGCGAAGGTGCTTTCACCGCGGGCGAACGTCCAAATCCGGAAGATGGGCGCAGGCGCCCGCACCGTGTCTACGGTCTCATCGGAAGATGAAAATCCGGTGGGCACGCCTCGCCTTACCCGCACGACATGATCCAAGTTTGAATAGGCCCGCCATGATCCACGTCTGCTCACTCGCTGCCCTGCCCGGAATCGTCAAGACGATCGGCGCAAGCCATGTGCTGACGGTGATGGGCAAGGTCGACCAGGTGCCGCGGCCCGCGTCGATCAGGCCGGAGAACCATCTGAAGGTGTCAGTCGACGATATCACCGAGCCGATGGACGGTTTTGTCATGCCGTCGGACGAACATGTGGCTCAGGTGCTCGATTTCGTGCGCGGCTGGGACCGCGGCGCGCCGCTGGTGATCCATTGCTGGGCCGGCGTCAGCCGCTCGACTGCGAGCGCCTTTGCAGCCGCCTGCGCACTCAACCCGCATCGCGAGGAGATCGAGATCGCCCGCCAGATCCGCGCGGCTTCGCCGATCGCCTCGCCCAACCGACTGATCGTGAGCCTCGCCGACAAGGCGCTTGGACGCGACGGGCGCATGCTGCGCGCGCTCGATGCGATTGGGCCGGCGTCGATGATGGTGGAGGGCGTGCCGTTCCGGGTCGAGCTCGATTGAGGAAGCGTGCTAGCCTGCCTCTCGAAACCAGTGTTTCGGATTCGGGGCAGCGGGCATGAGCGAGACGCCACTCAAGCCGATCGAGATCGGCCTGACGGCGGCCATCGTCGGAATCGACGACAATGAGCCGTCGATCCTGACCGCGTCCGCCGAGGACGACGGCAAGCTGGCAGGGCTTCCGTTCGGCCCGTTCGATGCGGTGGCACACCGCACCTTCGAGATGGGCTTGCGCGCCTGGGTCGCCGAGCAGACGGGGTTGCAGCTCGGCTATGTCGAGCAGCTCTACACATTCGGCGACCGCGGCCGCCATGCGGAAGCCGGCGACACCGACGCCCATCTGGTCTCGATCGGCTATCTCGCGCTGACCCGCGCCTCGGCGGGCGTCGCGCCCGCGCCCGGCGCAGGCTTCGAGCCGTGGTACCGCTACTTCCCCTGGGAGGACTGGCGCGAGAGCCGCCCCGACATCATCGCCCGCGACATCCTGCCTGCACTCAACGAGTGGGCGGGGCAAAGCGAGGATGCGGCAACGCCGCGACCGCTGTCTCGCCAGGAGCGCGTGCGGCTCTATTTCGGCACCGAAGACGCGCAATGGGACGAGGAGCGCGTGCTCGATCGCTACGAGCTGCTCTACGAAGCGGGCCTCGTCGAGGAAGCGCGCCGTGACGGTCGGCCCGCGGCGCTGGGGCGCGGCCGGCTTCCCGCGCTCGGTGGCGCCATGCGCTTCGACCACCGGCGCATCCTCGCCACCGCAATCGCAAGGCTGCGCGCAAAACTGAAATATCGCCCCGTGGTGTTTGAACTGATGCCGGCCGAATTCACACTTACCGAATTGCAGCACACGGTCGAGGCGATCTCCGGGCGGCATCTGCACAAGCAGAATTTCCGCCGCCTCGTGGAAACCACCGCCCTGGTCGAACCAACCGGCGTGATGTCGACACAAACCGGCGGCCGGCCCGCCGCGCTGTTTCGGTTTCGCCGCGAAGTGCTGCAGGAGCGCCCCGCTCCCGGCCTGCGGGTCCGCGGCCGGCGTTGAGATGGATAAGCGGACACGCGATGGATTCCCTGTTTGATGCGCCGTTC
The DNA here is from genome assembly GCF_000472425.1 of Bradyrhizobium sp. Tv2a-2. Taxonomy (GTDB): domain Bacteria; phylum Pseudomonadota; class Alphaproteobacteria; order Rhizobiales; family Xanthobacteraceae; genus Bradyrhizobium. Next base: position 125,626 of record NZ_AXAI01000001.1, read on the forward strand.
GATTTTTTTGCGCTGCTGATCGCGGCCGTCGCCTTCATCGTCGCCTTGCGCTCGCGCAATCAGATCGATTCGTTGCGAGCGAGGCTCGATGCGCTCGAGGCCGCGGGCGAGACGGCGATGCGGCATGCGCCGCCACCGCTGCCCCATGAGGCGGTGGTCGAACCCGCACAGCCCGCGGCGACCGTGCAACCCGTTTCGGCGCCGCCGCCGCTCGCGCCGGACGCTGCGGCTCCCAAAGCCGCCGCGCAGCCGGCAGCACCGCCTCCGCTTCCGATCGCCGAGCCGGGATTCGAGGAGCGCATCGGCACGCGCTGGGTCGTCTGGATCGGCGGGCTCACGCTCGCCCTCGGCGGCTTCTTCCTGGTCCGCTACTCCATCGAGGCCGGCCTGCTCGGTCCGCGCGTGCGCACCTTCCTGGGCGGCCTGTTCGCGCTCGCGCTACTCGCCGCCGGCGAATGGACCCGGCGCAGGGAAAGCATTGCCGAGATCGAGGCGCTGCCGATCGCCAATATCCCCGCGATCCTCACGGCGGCCGGCACCGCGGTCGCCTTTGCCACCGTCTATGCGGCCTACGCGCTCTACGACTTCATCGCGCCCGCCACGGCCTTCGTCCTGCTCGGCGTGGTCGCGCTCGGCACACTCGCAGCCGCACTGCTGCACGGACCCGCGCTGGCCGGTCTCGGGGTCGTCGGCGCCTTTGCCACACCCATCCTGGTCTCCTCGGACAAGCCCGACTTCTGGGCGCTCTACATCTACCTCGCCATCGTCACCGCGGCAGCGTTAGGCCTGGCGCGCGCGCGGCTGTGGCGTTGGCTAGCGATTACCACCATCGCCCTGGCGCTGTTCTGGATCCTGCCCGTACTGAATTTCAATCCACCAGATGTCGCGCCCTACGCCTTCCACGTCATGGCCGGCCTTGTCATCGCAAGTCTGCTCGTCGTGTGCGGCTTCCTGTTCGGACCGCCTGCTACGGACGACCGGATCGAGCCCGTCTCATCGATCTCGCTCGCGGCTTACCTCTTCGGCGCGATGCTGATCGTACTTGCGAGCCATCACGCCGATGCCGCACTCATCGTCTTCACTCTCCTGACCGCAGTCACGCTCGGCGTGGCCTGGCGCGCGCCGGCAGCGTCAGGTGCGGTCGCGGCTTCGGCCCTGTTCGTGTTCATCGTGTTCGCGGAATGGGCGGTGCGCGGCAATCCTGACCTGCTGGTGATGCCGGGCGGACCGCTGCCGGGCATTGGCGGGCCCGCCATCACTGATCAATCGGTGACGCTGCACCTCGTTACGGCCGCGATCTTTGCCCTCGGATTTGGCGCGGCCGGCTTCCTTGCCCAGGGCCGCGCAGCGAACGCCATCGTTCCGGTGGTGCGGTCGTCAACCGCTGTCTTCGTGCCGCTGGCGCTCCTGGTCGCGCTCTATGCCCGCATCGCCCATCTCGATCGCTCGATCCCGTTTGCGATCCTTGCCGTGCTGCCTGCAGCTGCATTCGGCGCCGCGACCGAAATTCTCAGCCGCCGCGCGTCCCGCCCGGGCCTTTCCATTTCGACCGCATTGTTTGCCACCGGCACGCTTGGCGCGCTGGCGCTGGCCTTTACATTCGCGCTGGAAAAGGGATGGCTGACCATTGCGCTCGCGCTGATGTCGCTCGGGACCGCCTGGATTGCGATGCAGCGGCCGATCCCGTTCCTGCGCTCGCTGGCAGCGATCCTCGCCGCCATCGTGGTGACGCGGATCGGCTATGAGCCGCGGATCGCGGGCGATGCCGTCGGCACCACGCCGATCTTCAACTGGCTGTTGTGGGGATATGGCGTGCCGGCCGCGGCATTCTGGCTCGGCACTCATTTCCTGCGCCGGCGCGGCGACGACGCCCCGCTGCGTGCCGTGGAAGCGGCGGCGATCCTGTTCACGGTGCTGCTTGCCTTCATGGAAATCCGCCATGCCGTCTATGGCGGCGATATCTACCGCGTCATTCCCTCGCTGGCTGAGCTTGCGCTTCAAGTCTCGGTTGCGCTGGCGATGGCCATCGGTCTGGAAAGGCTGCGTATCCGCACCGGCAGCGTGGTGCACAATGTCGGCGCCGTGCTGCTCACGGTCTTCGCCGGCGTGGTCGGCGTGTTCGGGCTGTTGCTCGCGGAAAATCCGATGCTGACATCGGTTTCGCTCGAGGGCACCGTAATCAATCTGCTGCTGCTCGCCTATGCGCTGCCGGCCGTGCTCATGCTGTTGTTGTCGTACGCGGTCGCGGGGCTGCGCCCGGTCGCCTATGCCAACACCATCGCCGGCGGTGCGCTCGTCTTCGCGCTTGCCTATGTGAGCCTCGAGGTTCGGCGGCTCTATCACGGTCCGTCAGTCGAGATCGGGCTGACCACAGGCGCCGAACAATACACCTATTCCATCACTTGGCTCGCTTTCGGCGTGGTGCTGCTCGGCGTCGGCCTTCTGGTCAATTCGCAGCGCGCACGGCTTGCATCGGCCGCGGTGATCGCGCTGACGATCGTCAAGGCTTTCCTGATCGACATGTCGACGCTGTCGGGCGTCTACCGCGCGCTCTCTTTCATCTGCCTCGGCCTGGTACTGGTTGCGATCGGCTGGCTGTACCAGAAGATCCTGTTCCGGCGACACGCCCCGCCGCAGCCTGCGGCGCCGCCGGCCTGATGAAGACGTTACGCGACGCGCACCGACTGCAGAAATTTGCTGACTTGGCGCCGCGCTGCACGTCGGTGATGTTGGGCGAGACCTCCTGGGTGCCTTGTGCGGCCTGCTGCACGTTGCGCGCAATCTCCTGGGTCGCCGCGCCCTGCTCTTCCACCGCGGCCGCAATGCTCGAGGAGATCTCGGAGAGCCGTGCCGCGTGCCTGTTCCACGGCCTCGCTTGCGGATCAAGGTCTCAAAGCGACCGTCAATCGAGTGCTTCGCCAAACATACGAATCCGAAACACTGGCTCCTTGGCTTCGTCCAAAAGCTCCATCTGCCATTCGGCGTTGGGCTTGAGGCTGCGCGCGATGCCGCCCACAAGTTTCGAACAGACTGCTCGCATCTCGGTCCACGCAGCTTCGCGCGTCTCGAATTCGTACGGCAGATCAGAGGCGCCGGAGTAATGGCCGTGGCTGATCCGGAAGAAGTAAATCGCCATTAATTGAACCCATGCGTTGGGCCCGTCCCCGCGCGAAACTGGACCGGCAATACTACCAAGGCATGAAATATGCGAGCCGTATGACTACGGCCGCCTGCTCCGTCCGATTATTCGGTGGAACGGCGCAGCTCAGGCGCGGCCTCGACCTTCGCGGGCTCGGACTTGACCGGCTCAATCTTGGCACTCTCGACCCGTGGCGTTTCCACGCGAACGGGGGCTTCCGCGCGCGACTCCGCAGCCGAGCCAGTCCCCTCCGCGCGACGCGAACGAGGCCGCGCCACGGCGCGTGCCATCAACATCTGGGTGCCGCCCTGGTGATGGAAGTCGCAATAGGCGAAGCTCATGCCGGAGACCGAGCCGCGGAAGCTGGCTTCGTCGGTCTTGTCCAGATTGAAGCAGGGCTCGAACGGCAGGCCGCGCAGCGAGGCGCAAACGGCCTGTCCGCGAATCTGCAGCGTGTTGCCGGGAAGACGGACATGCCTGATGGGGCCGGAGCCCGAGAACTGCACGGCGCCTGCGGCACCCATGTCATCGAGGATACGTCCGGCACCGCGGGTGCCATCGACGCAGGTGAACGCGAAGATCTTGCCGGCAACGAATTTGCGCGCCTCGTCGGCGGACATCATCCCAGCAAGCGCGGGTGCAATCATGGCGCCGGCGGTGACGGTGCCCAACAGAAAACGCGCAAGCATGCTGCAACTCCAACTAGACCCAAGCGCGAGCAAAGTCTGCCTTCTTTACCCGCTGCTTACCATACCAACCGTGGCAAGATTGGAGCAGGTTGGTTGGTAAAGTCTGAACGTCCTCAGACAATTTTTACCACGATGCGGCCGCGGACCTGGCCGGCAAGGATTTGCGGACCCATGCCGACGACCTGGTCGAGGCTAATTTCATGTGTGATTTCAGACAGTTTTGTCCGATCCAGATCACGCGCCAGGCGTTCCCAGGCGATTTTTCGCAACGGCAGCGGGCACATCACGGAATCGATGCCGAGAAGGCACACCGCGCGCAAAATAAACGGCGCAACCGACGACGGCAGGTCCATGCCCGCGGCGAGCCCACAGGCCGCGATCGCCCCGCCATACCTGGTCATGGACAGGAGATTGGCGAGGGTGGTCGAGCCAACGCTGTCCACCCCGCCCGCCCAGCGCTCCTTGGCCAGCGGCTTGGCCGGACCGCTCAACTCGTTGCGGTCGATCACCTCGGTGGCACCGAGGTCTTTCAAATAGGACGCTTCGGACAGCCGCCCGGTCGAGGCAATCACGTGATAGCCAAGCTTCGCGAGCACGGCGGTCGCGACCGAGCCGACACCGCCGGCAGCGCCAGTGACGACCACGGGACCTGCCTGCGGCGTCAGCCCCTGCTTCTCCAGCGCCAGCACGGCGAGCATGGCGGTGAAGCCGGCCGTGCCGATCGCCATCGCCTCGCGGGCGGAGAGACCGTCCGGCAGGCGCACCAGCCAATCGCCCTTGACCCGCGCCTTCTCTGCATAAGCGCCGAGATGGGTTTCACCGAGGCCCCAGCCGGTGCAGGCCACCTTGTCGCCCGCCTTCCACGAGGGATGAGAGGAATGCGTCACCTTGCCCGCGAAATCGATGCCGGCGATCATCGGGAAACGCCGCACCACCGGCGCCTTGCCGGTGACGGCAAGGCCGTCCTTGTAATTCAACGTCGACCATTCGACGGCGACGGTCACGTCGCCATCCATCAACTCGGCTTCGTCGAATTGCGTGAGCGCGGCGGCGGTGCCCTTGTCCGCCTTGTCGATCCGGATTGCCTTGAAGGTGGCCACGGCGAAACTCCCTGAACTCTGGCTTTCAGGGGTTTTATCGCATCAGGCGGGCTGCGCAACGGCCCGCACGACGGGCTTCTCGACAATCGGCAGATTGATCAGGGCGGACAGCACGCCGAACAGAATCGAAAGCCACCAGACGGGCGTGTAGGAACCAAAACTCTCGAACACCGTGCCGCCGAGCCAGACGCCCAGAAAGCCGCCGACCTGGTGGCTGACGAAGGCAAAGCCATAGAGAGTCGCGAACCAGCGCGTGCCGAACATCAGCGCCACCAGCGCCGAGGTCGGCGGGACCGAAGAAAGCCAGGTCAGGCCGGAGATCGCGCCAAACAGGATCGCTGTCGTTGGCGTGACTGGAAGGGAGATGAAGGCAACCGTCGCCAACGCGCGCACGGAATAGATGGTCGAAAGGATAAAGCGCTTGGGCACGAAGTTCTGCAGCCAGCCGACGCCGAGCGAGCCGACCATGTTGAAGAGGCCAATCGCCGCGATTACCCAGCCGCCGGTCTGCGCACTGATGCCGTGATCGGCGAGAAAGGGCGGCAGATGCACGGTGATGAAGGCGAGTTGGAAGCCGCAGGTGAAGAAGCCAAGCACCAACAGCACATAGGAGCGATGGCCAAAGGCCTCGGCGAGCGCGGTCTTGAACGACTGCTGATCCGTCGCCCCCTCCTTCGAGGGCTCGGCCGCGGGTGTCGCGATGGCAAATGAGAGGGGAATGATCAGCAGCATCATGCTGGCAAACACCATCAGTGCGGTCTGCCAGCCGAAATTGTCGATCAGCGCGACGCCAAAGGGCGCGAAGACGAACTGGCCGAACGAGCCCGCCGCGGTGCCCGCACCGAGCGCGAGGCCGCGCCGTTCCGGCGGCAGCAGTTTGCTGAAGGCGGACAGCACAAGATTGAACGAACAGCCGGACAGACCGAGGCCGATCAGCACGCCGGCACCCAGATCGAGTGAGAGCGGCGTTGCCGAATAGCGCATCAGCACCAGGCCGCCGGCATAAAGCAGCGCGCCGACGATCATCACGCGCAGCAGGCCGAAACGATCGGCGATCGCGCCGGCCAAAGGCTGGCCGAGACCCCACAACAGGTTCTGCACCGCGATTGCGAGGCTGAATACGTCGCGTCCCCAGGCAAATTCCTGGCCGATCGGCTTGATGAAGAAGCCCACGCTTGACCGCGGGCCAAAGGAGAGCAGTGCAATCGCACAGCCGCAGGCGATGATGACGAGAGGAGTGCGCCAGCCGCCAGCAGAAGGTGCCGGCCGAACGTCGCCCGCGGTTGTCGTCATCTGTCACTCCCCCGTGTGTCTTTGGCGGCCGGTATAGCGACCGCGGGTGCGAAGGAGTTAATGCATCTGCATGGAAAGCCAAGCGTCATACGAAGGAAATTTCGTTGCGCAGGGCAGCTCTGCAAAACGCCGTGGTCGGCCACGGCGATTTGATCAACGGAACAGCTAGCGTCGTCTCAGGAGGCATGCTAAATATGTTTTGCTCAATCGGAGTATAATGATTGAGTGCGAGCGGGCTGCAATGAAGCGCGGCCGGCTCGATGAGATCCAAGTCAGCGAAGCAAAAGCACCGGCCCTCGAGGCCGGATTTCTCAGACGTCCTATATACTCATATTGAGTATAATTGGTCTGAAGCCAAAGAGAAGGGAGGCAATCATGCCGATTGCTGGAATCTACGGGCCGAACGATTTCCCCGCTGCCGAGCGCGGCGCCGCCACTCCCATCAGGGACAACGCAAAGGCCGCCGCGCGCCACCGCGTACTGCCGATGCCGCCTCTGGAATGGACGAGCGAGGTCGAGCGCGCCACCGCTCATCTCTATGAGCGGGTCAAAGGCGTGATCCCGCCGGTCGAGTGGCCGTTGATGGCGCCCTATGTGAAGGCGATCAATGATCTGAAGGCGGAGCGCGATGCAGTCATCCTCGCGCATAATTATCAGACGCCGGAGATCTTCCATTGCGTCGCCGACATCACCGGCGACTCGCTGCAGCTCGCGATCGAAGCCACCAAGGTGAAGGCCTCCACCATCATCCAGTGCGGCGTGCATTTCATGGCGGAGACGTCGAAGATCCTCAATCCCGACAAGACGGTTCTGATCCCGGATTCGCGCGCCGGCTGCTCGCTGGCGGCAAGCATCACGGCCGCAGATGTGCGCCTGTTGCGCGAGCGTTTCCCCGGCGTACCCGTGGTCGCCTATGTCAACACCTCGGCCGACGTTAAGGCAGAAGTCGATATGTGCTGCACGTCGTCAAATGCACGCGAAGTGGTCGAGAGCCTGAACGCGCCGACGGTGATCTTCCTGCCCGACCAATACCTGGCGCGATATGTCGCTTCGAAGACAAGCGTGAAGATCATCGCATGGAAAGGCGCCTGCGAGGTGCATGAGCGCTTCACCGGCGACGAGCTGCGTGCCTATCGGGAGGCCGATCCGAGCGTGCAGATCATCGCGCATCCGGAGTGCCCGCCCGACGTGCTGGCGGAGGCCGATTTCACCGGCTCCACCGCACACATGATCAAATGGGTCCGCGACAAGCATCCCCGGCGGCTTGTCATGATCACCGAATGCTCGATGGCCGACAATGTCCGCGCGGAGCTGCCGGATGTCGAGATGGTGCAGCCATGCAACCTGTGCCCGCACATGAAACGCATCACGTTGGCGAATATCCTGGAGAGCCTGCTGTACTTGCGCGAGGAGGTGCAGGTTGATCCGGTAATCGCCGCGAAAGCGCGGCGCTCTGTCGAGCGGATGATCAACCTAAAGAATTAGTTCTGTCGTCCCGGCCAAGCGAACGAAGTGAGCGCGAGCCGGGACCATGAAAGGTAGAGCATGAGCACCTCCATCCACGATCTCACGAACACAGACCACATCCTCATCATCGGCGGTGGCCTTGCGGGGTTGTTCTGCGCGCTGAAACTCGCACCGCGGCCGGTCACGGTGATTTCAGCCGCGCCACTAGGGCATGGCGCATCGTCCGCCTGGGCGCAGGGCGGCATTGCCGCAGCGCTGGCCGAGAGCGACAGCGCAGAAGCGCATGCGGCCGACACCATCGCAGCAGGCGCGGGCCTCGTTGACGAGGAGGTCGCGTTGGCGCTGACCCGCGAGGCGGCCGGCCGCATCGAGGACCTGCTCCGCTACGGCGTGCCCTTCGACCGCGACCTCGCAGGCCGGCTCGCGCTCGGCCGGGAAGCCGCCCATTCCACAAGGCGCATCGTGCATGTCCGCGGCGACATGGCCGGACAGGCCATCATCGCCGCGCTGACGGAAGCTGTCCGCAAAACACCGTCGATCCGCGTGATCGAAGGCTTTGTGGCCGAGGCGCTCTTGACGGAAGACAATATGACCACCGGTGTGCAATTGCGCCGGCGCGATGATGTCGTCGCCAAGCCCGTGACGATTGCCGCACCCGCAATCGTGCTCGCGACCGGCGGCATCGGCCATCTCTACGCCGCGACGACCAATCCACAGGAGGCCGGCGGGCTTGGCCTTGCAATCGCCGCACGCGCCGGTGCCGTGATCGCGGACCCTGAATTCGTGCAGTTTCACCCGACCGCGATCATGGTCGGCCGCGATCCGGCACCGCTCGCGACTGAAGCGCTGCGTGGCGAAGGCGCAATCCTGATCAACGCCAAAGGCGAGCGTTTCATGCTGGCTCGTCATCCCGCAGCCGAGCTCGCACCGCGCGATATCGTCGCCCGCGGCGTGTTCGCGGAGATCGCAGCCGGCCGCGGCGCCTTTCTGGATGCGCGCGCAGCTCTTGGTGCACGCTTCGCCGAAAAATTCCCGACCGTTCATGCGAGCTGCATCGACGGGGGTCTCGATCCTGCCACACAGCCGATCCCGATTGCGCCCGCCGCGCACTACCACATGGGCGGCATTGCCGTGGACACTCGTGGCCGCAGCTCGATCGCGGGATTGTGGGCCGGCGGCGAGGTCGCTTCGACCGGCGCGCATGGCGCCAACCGCCTCGCCTCGAACTCGCTGCTGGAAGCCGCGGTCTATGCGGCACGCATCGCAGAGGATATTGCGGGCAGCGTGCTCTCCTCGCCGGCCCGCGCTTTGACGGCACGACCAATTCCGCGCAATTGCGCGATGCCGGCACGATCAGGCGAAAATCTTCGCACCCTGATGTCCTCGCATGTCGGCGTGATCAGGGACGGCGAGCACCTGGCAGAAGCCGTGCGCAACTTTGCTGTGCTCGAGCGCGATACCGGTAACATCGCGTTGCGCAACATGGCGACCACGGCACTTCTGGTCGCAGCCAGCGCGTTCAGCCGCCGCGAAAGCCGCGGCGCGCATTTCCGCTCCGATCATCCGGCCGAGAAGACGGCCTTTGCCCGCCGCACCATGACGACGCTGGATGAGGCGCGGACCGTCGCCGACAGACTCAACGACGCCGCGCGCCCGGCTGCGCAGCCGATCATGGCGTAAGGAGGCATCTATGACGACTGCAACTTCACTGCTGCATCCCGACGCGTTCCTCTCCCCGCTCGCCGTCGACGAAGCCGTCACGCGCGCGCTCGAGGAGGATCTCGGCCGCGCCGGTGACATCACCGCGATTGCGACCATTCCTGAGCCAACCAAGGCGCATGCCGTCATGGTCGCGCGCCAGGCCGGTGTCATCGCAGGCCTGCCTCTCGCTCTTGCGGTGTTCCGGAGGCTCTGCCCCGAAATCCAGGTGCAGGCCTATGTGCGCGATGGCGCCGCAGTTGCCGCAGGCTTACATGTGATGACGATCTCGGGGCCTGCGCGGGCTGTGCTGTCGGCCGAGCGCACCGCGCTCAACTTCGTCGGGCGGCTCTCCGGAATCGCGACGCTGACATCGAGTTATGTGCGCAAGACGACCGGCACGCGATTGCGCATATGCTGCACGCGCAAGACGACGCCGGGCCTGCGCGCGCTGGAAAAATACGCCGTGCGCTGCGGCGGCGGCTTCAACCATCGCTTCGGCCTCGACGATGCCGTCCTGATCAAGGACAATCACATCGCGGTCGCCGGCGGCATAAGGCCGGTGCTGGAGCGCGCCCGCGCCCATATCGGCCATCTCGTCAAGATCGAGATCGAGGTCGATACGCTGGCGCAGCTGCGCGAGGTCCTCGACACCGAGCACGCCGACGCTGTGCTGCTCGACAACATGGACATCGCGACGCTCTCCGAAGCGGTGAAGATGGCGAGGGGCCGCGTGGTGCTGGAAGCGTCCGGCGGTGTCACGCTCAATTCAATCGCAGAGATCGCGGCAACCGGCGTGGATTACGTCTCCTCCGGCGCGCTGACCCATTCCGCAGCGAATTTCGACGTGGCGCTGGATATCGATGCGTGATGCACTCCCCGCAAGCGGGCCGGGGCGAAGAAAGCAAGGCCTACCGCCGCACCGAATTCGGATTGATCTCGGCTTCGCTCCTGGCTTCCTCGGCAAGCTCCGCCGAGATCGCGGCGGTCTGCTGCGGCGTGCCCCAGCTCGGGGCCTCGCTTCCGTCGCCCCAGGCCTTGGGCCTATAGAACGTGTGCACGCCGAATTTGTACGTCCGCTTCATCTCGGCGACCCAGGACGGGCGAACGTAGTAGGCGTGGTAGTGAGTCGACTTGCCGACTTCCGGCAGCCAGATCAGCCCGTCGAGCATGGCGTTGGCGATCTTCTTCGCCCGCTCCCACATGTCCGGCTCGCGGATAATATCGGTATTGGCCTCGCAGGCGAAGGTGAACTGACAGACCGTGTGCCGGTACTTGCTCTGGAACACGACGCCGCACACCGTGGTCGGGTAGTAGCCTGAGAAAGCGCGGTTCATCACCACCTGTGCGACGGCGATCTGGCCGCGCACGGCCTCACCGCGAGCTTCGAAGTAGATCGCTTCCGCGAGGCATTTTTCAGCCTTGGAGCGCGATTTTGCATCCGTCAGGCCGAGCCGCTCGGACGGTGTCCTGGCCTGCTGATTGTCGGCGTTCACCTCGCCCTTCGGTGCGACGCTCTCGCCGCTCTCGGTCTCCCGCAAAACGTCGCCCGACAGCGGCAATGACGCCGTCACCTTCATGTCGGGATCAGGCAGCGCATCGGTCGAGATGATCAGCGGCTCTTCGCCCGGCTGCCAGCGCTCGATGTTCTCGTAGGCGCCACCGAGCGAGGCGCTGCCAAAATAGAGGCTCGCGGTTTTGACGTCGAAGCCATCCTGTTGCGAGGGCGTCCGCGCGGCCGCTGTTGCCTCCGGCGCACGCTTGGTATCATCGAGCGGATGCGCTTCGAGCGACATCGAGACATCATATTGAGGGAGCGGCGGCGCATTCATCGCTTCCTGCAGCTCCGGATCGAGCTTGCCGCCACCGGCTGGCGCAACGGATGCGGTCTTGGCACCCGCGACGGAAATATTCGACGAGTCAGGGGTTTCGAGCACCGGAATTGGAGGACTCGCGACGGCCGGAGTGACTTCGGGCGCGGCGGTCCCCGCCGGTGCAGGCGCCGCAGCGCTCTCCGCGGGCGGCGGCGCTGCGAGGCGGTCACCTTTCAGCGCTCGGTTGACCCTGGGAAAGTCGGAAGCCTGATAGCGCGGCGGTGTCTGCAGGATCGGATTGTGCGTGACTGCACCAGTGACGCCGGATTCGCGCTCGAGACTGGCGAGGCGGTAGGTCGCGCTCTCCGGCGCGGAGGTACCGATCGGACGCGCGAAACTGTAGGTCGCGAGCTGGATGGACGCGGCCACCGAGAACACGCGCTTCTGCCAGAGCTCGGCGACACCGGGCTGCCGCGCCAACAGCGAGGCAATATCCTGGTAGCCGATCTGGTTCGGCATCAACGCGAATATGCAAAAACCCAGACCGAAGGACGCAAAGCGCGCGCCCCTCGGCTGGTTACGCACGACTGACATTGCTAACGCTCACGCAACGCTTACTCACGTCGGAAAATCGAACGCAGTACATCCGTGCAATTCGATCTTTTCCGGTAGTATCTAATTTAGGTTGCTGGGGCGTTAATCGGCGTGACGGGTTCGCCACAGGCAAGCCAACGCGCGCGTGCGCGCGATGACATCGAAAGCCTTGGTAAATGCCGCTTCAGTGCGAGTGGTAAATATCGCGTCAACGCGAATGGTGAAGGAAGTCTGAACCGTGTGATTACAGGTGGAGGGCGCGGCTCACGATTGAACACACATTCAGGGTGCCTCGAAGAGGCAGACTCCGGTGTGCAATTGCACACCTGAGAATCTCGAGATTCCGGGTTCGGTGCTATGCACCGCCCCGGAATGACAGCGCGCAATATTACGCGAAGCCTCTCACGCCGTGCTGGCGACCGCCTTGCCCAGCGCCGCCTGCGCCGCAGCGAGGCGCGCGATCGGCACGCGGTAGGGCGAGCAGGAGACGTAGTCGAGACCAATCTCGTGGCAGAACGCAACAGACGCCGGATCGCCGCCATGCTCGCCGCAGATACCGACCTTCAGGTTCGGCCGTGTCTTGCGGCCGCGCACAACGCCGATCTTGACCAGCTCACCAACGCCCTCGCGGTCGATCGAGATGAAGGGATCGACATCAAAGATGCCCTTGGCGATGTAGGTCGAAAGAAAGCTCGCGGCGTCGTCACGACTGATGCCGTAGGTGGTTTGCGTGAGGTCGTTGGTGCCGAACGAGAAGAACTCCGCCGACTTCGCGATGTCACCGGCCATCAGCGACGCACGCGGCAGCTCGATCATGGTGCCGACCTGGTAGGTCAGCTTGGCATTGGTCTCGCGCATGACGGACTGCGCCGTCGAGTCGATGCGTGCCTTGATCAGATCGAGCTCCGCCCTGGTCGCGATCAGCGGCACCATCACCTCGAGCCCGACGGCCTTGCCGGTGCGTTTTCCCGCCTCGACCGCAGCCTCGAAAATAGCGCGGGCCTGCATCTCGGCGATCTCGGGGTAAGCGATCGCAAGACGACAGCCGCGGAAGCCGAGCATCGGGTTGAACTCCGACAATTCCCTCACGCGGTCGGCAAGCCGCCGCGGGTCGGTGTTCATGGCGCGCGCGACCTCCTCGATCTCGGCATGGGTGTGCGGCAGGAACTCGTGCAGCGGCGGATCGAGCAGACGGATCGTGACCGGCAGGCCCTTCATGATCTCGAACAGCTCGACGAAGTCTGCCCGCTGCATCGGCAGCAGCTTTGCCAGCGCGGCGCGGCGCGCCTGCTCTTCTTCCGCCAGGATCATCTCGCGCACCGTACGGATGCGCGTCTCCTCGAAGAACATGTGCTCGGTGCGGCAGAGGCCGATGCCTTCGGCGCCGAATTTGATGGCGGTGCGGGCATCGTCGGGCGTGTCGCCGTTGACGCGCACACCGATCTTGCGCACCTCGTCGGCCCAGCCCATCAGCGTCCCGAACTCGCCTGACAGCTCCGGCTCGATCATCGGCATGCGGCCCGCCAGCACCTGGCCGAGCGAGCCGTCGATGGTGATGACGTCGCCGGTCTTGAAGGTGCGCGGGCCCACACTCATGGTGCCGCGGCCATAATCGACGCGGATGCTGCCGCAGCCGGAGACACAGGGCTTGCCCATGCCGCGCGCAACTACGGCGGCATGCGAGGTCATGCCGCCGCGCGTGGTCAAAATGCCTTCGGCGGCGTGCATGCCGTGGATGTCCTCGGGGCTGGTCTCGATACGAACCAGGATGACCTTGCGCCCGTCGGCCTGCAGCTTGGCGGCTTCATCGGAGGAAAACACGATCTCGCCGGAGGCCGCACCTGGCGAGGCCGGCAAGCCGGTCGCGATCACGTCGCGCTTGGCCGCCGGATCGATGGTCGGATGCAGCAACTGGTCGAGAGAGGCGGGATCGATGCGCGACACCGCGTCCTTCTTGGAGATCAGACCTTCATTGGCGAGTTCGACTGCGATCTTCAGCGCCGCCTTCGCCGTGCGCTTGCCGCCGCGGGTCTGCAGCATCCACAATTTGCCGCGCTCGACCGTGAACTCCATGTCCTGCATGTCACGGTAGTGCTTCTCCAGCATGGTGTAGATGCGGGTCAGCTCCTTGAACGCGTCAGGCATCGCGACTTCCATGGAGAGCTTGTCGGAGCCGGACTCTTTTCGCGCGTCTTCGGTGATGTCCTGCGGGGTGCGAATGCCCGCGACCACGTCCTCGCCCTGCGCGTTGATCAGGAACTCGCCATAGAGCTTGCTCTCGCCGGTCGAGGGGTTGCGCGTGAAGGCAACGCCCGTCGCCGAGGTCTCGCCCATGTTGCCGAACACCATGGCCTGCACGTTGACCGCGGTGCCCCAGGATTCCGGAATGTCGTGCAGCTTGCGGTAGGTCACCGCGCGCGCATTCATCCAGGACGAAAACACCGCGCCAATCGCACCCCACAACTGGTCGTGCGGATCCTGCGGGAATTCCTTCCCCGTTTCGCGCGCCACCGCATCCTTGTATTGGCCGACAAGATCGACCCAGTCTTCCGCGGTGAGATCGGTGTCCAGCGAATAGCCCTGGCCGTCCTTGAAGGTGTCGAGGATGTCCTCGAAATGATGATGCTCGAAGCCGAGCACCACGTCCGAATACATGGTGATGAAGCGGCGATAGCTGTCATAGGCGAAGCGCCGGTCGCCCGACATCTCCGACAGCGCCTCCACGGTCTGGTCGTTGAGACCAAGATTGAGGACGGTATCCATCATGCCCGGCATCGAGGCGCGTGCGCCCGAGCGCACCGAGACCAGCAGCGGGTTTTTCGGGTCGCCGAATTTCTTGGCCGTCAGCTTGCCGACATGATCGAGCGCCTTTTCGACCTGCGCTTTCAGTTCCTTCGGATAGGTCTTCTCGTGCGCATAGAAATAAGTGCAGACCGACGTAGGGATGGTGAAGCCGGGTGGCACCGGCAGGCCCAGATTGGCCATTTCCGCGAGATTGGCGCCCTTGCCGCCCAGGAGGTCGCGCATGCCCGCGGCGCCCTCGGCCTTGCCGTCGCCGAAGGTGTAAACCCATTTACCGGCCTTGGCGGCCGGCGCAGGGGCGGCAACTTTTTTCGCCGCGGGAGCGGCCTTTTTCGGTGCAGGCGCGGGCTTCGCAGCCAGCTTTTTCACCACCTTCCGCGCCGGCGCCGCGGGGGCCGGCTTCCCTCGGGTTGGCGTGGATGGCTTTGATTTCGCAGCGACTTTCTTCGATCTCGCGAGGGCTTTGGCCATGACTTGCAACGATCCCGGATAGAGGGTCTTGAGGGTGACGAGCTTTTCGCGCCTTACACCATTTTGGACGGTCCGGCGCAAGCCGGGTTCCGGCTATTGCGCAGATCTACAGATGCAGCCAGCGAAGCAGGCCTAGGCCGATCAGGCCGATGCAGATGAGGTAGATGGCTACAATGAAGTTCAGAAGCCGCGGCATGATCAGGATCAGAATGCCTGCGATCAGAGCCACGATGGCAGGCACGTGCGCAGCGGTGATGATCATTCAACGGTCTCCAAAAGGTGATGCTGGGAGCGATGTGGGGGAAGCGATTCGGGCCTGCATCTTAGCGGCGCGCGTTCCGGAATAGGAGACGCAGAGGGTCACCTTCCGGTTCCCTCTCGCGTGCGGATTGCCGAAAATTGATGCGCCGAAGATGCGGTGTTCCGGGGAACGATCTGCGGCGCGAGGCATTGGCGGCAAATCGGTCGGCGCGAGCCGGCCTGCAGTTGAATGGAGCACCCCATGCGGAACACCATCCTTGCCGTCGCAGCCGTTGCGGCTGCCATCAGCGCACCGATCGCGCTCCGCGCGCAAACCGTTGGCGTGGCACCCGGTCGCACCGTTGTCGTGGAAGATATGCCCGGCATTGCGACCGAGCAGTATCCCGCCTTCCGCGAATACGTCATTCGCGAGCGGATTCCTGACTACGCCATTCCAGGACGTATCGCAGTCGGCACCGTCCTGCCTGAGAGCGGCGTGACGTTCTATGACGTGCCGCCCTCCTTCGCCGCGACGCCCTATCGCTACACTATCGTGAATGGATCGACCGTGCTGGTCGAGCCGCGGACGCGGCGCGTCGTCCAGGTCCTCGAATAGGCCATCCAAAAAGCCGAACAGGCTATCCAAAAAACTGACCGAAGTAATTGTCCGGACTGCTGCAGCGGCGCCCGGACAACAGACCCCGCCCGGTTCCCCCCGCCGGGTGGGGCTCTTTGCCTTTGCGCGAGCCTCAGGCGCGCTTCCTCACGACGAGGCGATGAATCGTCTTGCCCGATGAGGCGCTCACCACCTCTTCATCGAGCAGCGAAACCGTCGCTGATAACTCGTCGCGCACAAGCTTCGCATCGAATGCCGCATAAAGCCGGTCGTGCCCGTCGCGCAAGTCCGTGTCTTTGGTGACGCGCCAGCTGAGATAGAAGATGCCGCCGGGCTTGACGATCTCGAGCATGCGCCGCACGGACTGTGCGATCTGCGCCGGATCGAGATGCATGATCACGGTCTCGCAGAGCAGATTGTCGAAGGCGTCAGTGGCGATGACGTTGAGCTCCGGCAGTTCGGCATGGGCAAATTTCAGCTGCGGGTAACGGCTACGCGCCTGGGCAAGCAGGCCGTCGGATGCGTCAAAACCTTCGGCGGGAAAGCCGTTGGCATTGAGCCAGGCGACCTCCCGGCCGCTGCCGCAGCCGATATCGGCGGTCTTGCCGTCCTTGATGAAGAAGCGCGTGAACTGTGGCTTGCAGGTCGGTCGGCGCCGGCTGCTCATGCCAGTCTTTTGCGAACGCTGCCGCGTCATTGTCGTAGGCGGCCAGTGTCGCGCGATCCATCACTAGCCTTCGATCTTGGAGAAATCCGCAACCGCACGCGTGGCGGCGCGAATCTGGTTGAGCAGCTTCAGGCGGTTCTCGCGCACCTTGGGATCGTCGTCGTTGACCTTCACCTTGTCGAAGAAAGCGTCGACCGCGGGGCGCAGCTTTGCCATGGCGCTCATGGCGCCGGCGAAGTCTTCCTTCGCCACGGCAACGCCGGCTTCGGTCTTCACCTGATCGATCGCTTTCGCCAGTGCCTTCTCCTCAGCGAGGCTATAGAGCGCCGGATCGGGCGCGCCATCGAACGAACGCTTGTCCCGCTTCTCCTCGATGGCGAGGATATTGCTCGCGCGCTTCGTTCCCGCGAGCAGGTTCTTGCCGTCATCGGTGTCGAGGAATGCCGCTAGCGCTTCGACACGGCGGACGATCATCAGGAGATCGTCCTGACCCTCCAGCGCGAACACAGCGTCAACCAGATCATGGCGCGCACCCTGCTCACGCAACTGAACCTTGAGGCGGTCGGCGAAGAAGGCGAGCAGGTCGGGTTGCCGCGAGCTAATACCAACTCCTAGCGGAAGTGGTGGCCCAGTTCTCTCAACATGCCCTCCGATGTCCCGCTCCATCCTTCGATCGTTCGCCAGCTGAATCAGATGCACCTGATGCGCGATCCGATCGAAGTGCGTCGCAATCAATGGAGAAGAGAGATGAATGCGAATTCCATTCTCCAGTATCAACCTAATCACGCCCAGCGCAGCGCGGCGCAGCGCGTATGGATCCTTGCTGCCGGTCGGCTTTTTGTCGATCTCCCAGAAGCCGACCAACGTATCGATCTTGTCGGCGAGCGCGACTGCAATCGACACAGGATCGTTCGGCACGCGATCGCTCGGGCCTTGCGGCTTGTAATGCTCCTCGCAAGCCGCAGCGACGGATGCGTCCTCACCCTGCGCCTGCGCATAGTACTTGCCCATGAGCCCCTGCAGCTCCGGGAACTCGCCGACGACCTCAGTGAGCAAATCGGCTTTGGCGAGTTTCGCCGCGCGCTTGGCCTTCGTCACATCGGCGCCAACCAGCGGCGCAATCTCCGCGGCCAGCCGCTCGATGCGAGTGATACGCTCAGCCTGGGTCCCCAGTTCCTCATGGAACACGATCGACTCGAACTTCGGCAAGCGATCTTCGAGCCGCGTCTTCAGGTCGGTGTCGTAGAAGAACTTCGCGTCCGACAGCCGCGCGCGGATCACGCGCTCATTGCCGCCAACGATGGTCTTGCCGCCATCGGCGGTTTCGACATTCGCCGTGAGGATGAACTTGTTGGCGAGCTTGCCGGTCTTGGGATCGCTGACGACAAAGCATTTCTGGTTGTTGCGGATGGTGGCGCGGATCACCTCGCCCGGGATGGACAGAAAGTCCATTTCGAACGAGCCCATCAGCACCACGGGCCATTCGACGAGGCCGGCGATCTCGTCAAGCAGCGTCGGATCCTCGACCAACTCGAACCCTTGCGCGAAGGCAAGCTGGCGCGCATCGGTGACGATCGTGTCCTTGCGGCGCTCCGGGTCGAGCACGACCTTCGCGTTCAGCAGTTTCGCTTCGTAATCCTCGAAGCGTCGCACTTGAATCGCAGCAGGTGCCATGAAGCGATGGCCGTACGTGGTCTGGCCGGTCTCGATGCCATCGACGGAGAAGTTCACGACGTCCGGCTCTTCAGTCTCGAGCCCGAAGGTCGCGGTGATCGCGTGCAGCGGCCGCACCCAGGAGAGCGAACCTGATTTCGCAGAACGCGCGCCCCAGCGCATCGATTTCGGCCAGGGGAAGGTGCGGATGATGACGGGCAAAATTTCCGCCAGCACATCGATGGTGGCGCGGCCGGGCTTCTCGATCAGCGCGATGTAGAAATCACCCTTTTTGGGATCGCGCTGGATCTTGGCCTCGCTCAGGGCGGCAAGACCGGTGGCTTTCAAGAAGCCCGCGATCGCGGCCTGCGGCGCGTCGAGGCGCGGGCCGCGCCGCTCGTCCTTCAGATCCGGCTGGCGCACAGGGATGCCGTGGACGGTGAGTGCGAGACGGCGCGGCGTGGCAAAAGCCTTTGCCCCCTCATAGACCAGGCCTTCGGCGACGAGCCTGTCGGTGACCATGCGGCGCAAATCCTCGGCAGCTTTCGCCTGCATGCGCGCGGGGATTTCTTCGGAAAACAGTTCAAGCAGAAGATCGGGCATCGAATTTCACGGCTTTTGCAAAACGGACTGGCGCAACACTTTGGCGACCGGCAGGGTCAACCGCCGGCGCTGCCCGCTTCGGTATGAATCCAGGCGTCGCCGCAGGCTTTCGCAAGCTCGCGCACGCGCAAAATGTAGCTCTGCCGTTCCGTCACCGAGATCACGCCGCGCGCGTCGAGCAGATTGAACACGTGGCTCGCCTTGATGCACTGGTCATAGGCTGGCAGCGCCATCAGATGCTCCTTGCGGTTGGAGCCTTCGCGCCAGCCGGCGGCGAGATATTTCTTGCAGGCCTCTTCTGCCATCTTGAATTGCTCGAACAGCATCGCGGTGTCGGCATATTCGAAATTGTGCCGCGAATATTCCTGCTCGGCCTGCAGGAAGACGTCGCCGTAGGTCACGCGCTCGGCACCGTCGCGGCCGTTGAAATTGAGGTCATAGACGCGGTCGACGCCCTGCACATACATCGCGAGACGCTCGAGCCCGTAAGTGAGCTCGCCCGCGACCGGTGAACATTCCACGCCCGCGACCTGCTGGAAGTAGGTGAACTGCGAGACCTCCATGCCGTCGCACCAGCACTCCCAGCCCAGGCCCCAGGCGCCAAGCGTCGGGCTCTCCCAGTCGTCCTCGACAAAGCGGATGTCGTGCAGCGAGGAATCGATGCCGATCGCGGCGAGCGACTTCAGGTAAAGATCCTGAAGGTTCGGCGGCGACGGCTTCATGATCACCTGGAACTGATAGTAGTGCTGCATGCGGTTGGGGTTCTCGCCATAGCGGCCGTCCTTGGGCCGCCGCGAGGGCTGCACATAGGCCGCATTCCAGGGCTTCGGCCCCAATGCGCGCAGCGTCGTCGCGGGATGGAAGGTGCCCGCGCCCATTTCCATGTCATAAGGTTGCAGAATCACGCAGCCCTGCTCGGCCCAGAAGGTCTGGAGCGCAAGGATGAAGGCCTGGAACGAGCGCTCCGGGCGCATGTAGGGAGCCAAGGATTCCATCGTCAAAACGGGTCTCGCGGGGGGTGGAAAGCGCGCGGGACCGTATCGGCGGAGCCGCCGGGAATCAAGGCAAGCAGGGCGGAATAGCCGCCATTCCGCGAACCGCGCCAGCAATTAAGGGGCCGTTAGCCCGGCCGGTAGGTGCCGGTGACGGGGTCGCGCCGCAGGGTCTGGATTTGGCCAGCTCGCGCCGCTTCCGCGACCCGCGACAGGCGCACCTCTTCCAGCTCCTGGTTGACCCGCAGAGCCGTCTTATAGGCCCAGCGCACCATCGCCAGGCCACCCAGCACGCCCGCGAATGCGATGAACGGCGGCATCGGTTCGATCCCTAAAATTCAGTTGTGCCCCCAGCTGCTATTCTCTCCCAGTGGAGGCTGCGCCGCAATCGCCTCTTGAAGGACAAAATGGCGCGGCCCCGGAGCCGCCCCTTGTTTCAAAAGCCAAATTTGGCCCAGATCGCCCGGGTCTCCAGCGCCGAAATCAAATCATCGGGAAGTCCGGCAAGCCCATCCAGCGCCAGCGCGCCCGCCCCCGGTGCCCGGCGGCCGAGCAGGCCTGCAAGCATGCCGCTGGCCGGCGCGATCAGCGGGGTCAGCACCTTTTCGCCATAACGGGCACGAAGCGTCGAACGGAGGTCGCCGATGCCGTCCGCCAGCCCCAGGGCGACCGACCGGTCGCCCGCCCAATATTCGCCGGTGAACAGCTGGTCGTCCGGCCCCTTCAGCCGGGCACCGCGGCTGGTCTTCACGAGCGCGATGAAGATGGCATGGATATCGCGCTGGATCGCTTTCAGGCGCGCGACATCGTCCGGATTCTCCGGCAAGAACGGATCGAGCGTCGCCTTGTGCTCGCCCGCGGTATAGAGCCTGCGCTCCACGCCGATCTTCTTGATCGCCTCCTGGAAGCCGAAGGAGCCGCCGACCACGCCGATAGAGCCGAGGATCGAGGACGGATCGCAGAAAATCTCGTCGGCCGCGCAGGCGATCATGTAGCCGCCGGAGGCCGCGACATCCTCGACAAAGGCGAGAACCGGCAGCTTCTTCTCCTCGGCAAGCTGGCGGATGCGCAAATAGATCTGCCGCGATTGCACCGGCGAGCCGCCGGGCGAGTTGATCAGAAGCGCAACGGCCTTGGCATTCCTGACTGAAAACGCGCGCTCAAGAATTCGCGCCAGCCCCGCGAGCGTCAGACCAGGCCGCAGCGGTGTCACCGCGCCGATCACGCCCGATAGCCGCACCACGGGAACGACGGCGGTTCCTGGACGCAGGCGTGCTGGCAACCATTCCCGCCCGCGGTCGATCCATCCCTGCCATCCGCCACGAACACTCAAATCTTCGGCCATTCTGTTACCTCAAATTAACCTTTTCTTATCGCGCCACTGTCATTGATCCGAGGAGACGCCCTTTGCGTTTCCGTGGTTGGATTTCCTTGCTTGATTTTGCTTCGGCGCAATGACGCAGCGGAGAGAGGGACATGAAAATCTATCTGCTGATGCTCCTGATCGGCACTCTTTTGACCCTGATCCGCTTTACCGCCACGCCCGACCGAACATCGGAACCGGCTCAGCAATAGACTGATCTCTTTACGGTATAGCCAGCGGCAACACCCTCCTTCCCGCCAGAATCTCCGTGACGTACGTGTCAGGCTGCGCCGACGTACCGTTGAGCATCAGCGACGGCAGGATTTGCGTCGGCGCCCTACCCCCCTTCAACGCGCGGATCAGAATCCGGATCGCAGGCTTGCCGGCATCGCCATGCACCGGCAGAACCGCAAGACTCCCGAAACCGTGATCGAGCGCCGCAAGCGCCTCTGACAGCCCATCGGCCCGCCAGATCAACGTAAGGACGCCGCCGGATTTAAGGATGCGGCGCGCAGCCGCAACCCAATGCTGCAATGTCGCCGGCTGGGCCATGTGGGCCGCGGCACGCGCCTGGTCGGGCGAGGCGCGGTGGCGCGCGGCATCGTTGAACGGCGGATTCATCAGTACCGCATCGGCGCCGTCGGGCGGCAGGCCCGCGGCCGCAAACGTTTGCGCCGGCGCCGTGACGTCAAGCTCGCAGATTTGCGCGGCAATGCCGTTGGCCTTTGCATTGTCACGTGCGAGCGCGGCCAATGCAGGATTGATCTCGACCAGCACCAGATCCAGGCAACCGACGCGCTTTGCGACGGCCAGGCCCGCGGCGCCGACACCGGCTCCGAGCTCGACCACGCGCTCACCGGTCCGCGCCCGGCAACTGGCCGCCAGCAGCAGGGCGTCATGGCCAACGCGATGACCTGCCTTGGGCTGCCGCAACAACAGCTGGCCGCCGAGAAAGGCATCTTCGGTCAATTCTAAAGTGAAGTCACTCATCCGGCCGCAATTCATGGGACAGGCCGGCATCGGCGAGAAGCTGGCGCGCCGCGCGGTTGTCCTCGTCATGGACCAGTATCCGCCGCGGAAGGATGCCGAGCGAGCCTTCGATCACGCTCATGTTTTGATCCAGCACCACGTGATGGATATTGGCGCCGTCGAGCAGCGCGCCGATCGCCGAAACCAGCACGATATCGTTGGTCCGAACCAATTCCCGCAAATCGCTTCTCCATCCCAAGCGCCATGAAACACTGCGCGGCAATGACGCAGCCGTGTCAACAACAGACCGCACTTGCCGCGTGCGGCGGCAGTTCCTATTGTGGTTCCGACCATAGCAAAACTGGAGACCGGCGTGGCGGTAATTGTGCCTTTCGAGAGCCCTTCGGGCGCGTCCATCGATGCCCTGATCGAGCTCGTTGCCGCCGACATGGAGCGGGTCAACGCCGCCATCTTGTCGCGGACCGGTTCGGAAGTGACAATGATCCCCGAGGTTGCCAACCATCTGATCTCCTCGGGCGGGAAGCGCCTGCGGCCGATGCTCACGCTCGCCATGGCGCAACTGTCAGGCTACTCCGGCGACGGCCATATCAAGCTCGCCGCCGCCGTCGAGTTCATGCACACCGCGACGCTGCTGCATGACGACGTCGTCGACGAAAGCGAGCTCCGCCGCGGCAAGCTGTCGGCACGGATGCTGTGGGGCAATGAGGCGAGCGTCCTGGTCGGCGACTTCCTGCTCGGCCAGGCCTTCCGCATGATGGTCGAGGTCGGCTCGCTGCGTGCGCTCGACATTCTCTCCGCCGCCGCGGCCACGATCGCCGAAGGCGAGGTGATGCAGCTTGCGGCCGCCAAGAACACCGCAACCACCGAGGATGAATATCTCGCGGTGATCCGCGGCAAGACCGCGGAATTGTTCGCAGCCGCTTGCGAGGTCGGTCCTGTCATCGCCAACCGGCCGAAGGCCGAGCAGACCGCCTGCCGCTCGGTCGGCATGAATCTCGGCATCGCCTTCCAGCTCGTCGACGACGTGCTCGACTATGGCGGCAAGTCCGCGAAGCTCGGCAAGAATGTCGGCGACGATTTCCGCGAGGGCAAGATCACGTTGCCCGTGGTGCTCGCCTTCCGCAGGGGCAACGACGCCGAGCGCGCCTTCTGGGTCAAGGCGCTGGAGCGCGGCGAGATCGGCGAGACCGATCTGGAGCACGCGGTTCACCTGATGACCAAGCACCGCGCGCTGGAAGACACCATGAACCGCGCGCAGCATTACGGCGCGATGGCCGTCGACGCGCTGGCTCTGTTCCCGTCCTCGCCGATGAAGACGGCGCTGGAGCAGGTGGTGGCGTTCTGTCTCGCGCGGTCGCATTAGCCAACAACGCAATCAGCGGTCGTGCCGGCGAATGCCGGTGCCCGCGCCGCGGAATCTATCTGTAGACTTCGCTTTCCAGAATTCTTCGCAACGACGCAGCCCTGTGTTCCCTCGTTGCGAACGCAAGCGAAACAATCCAGAGCAATTTGCACCGTTCCGGGTAACTCCTCATCACAATTTCGGAACTCTTTCTGCACTCAGCCATTCGACCGATGCGGTTGAGGACATCGAGCAAGGCCCACCGGGATCGGGCCCAAACCGCAGCAGGAGCGAGCGATGAAATTGAACTCGGCACAAGTGCAGCAGACCCTGAATCAGATCAACGCCCAGGTTGTTCCCGACAGCCACCCAGCCGTGACGCAACTGATCGACGCGTTCGGAGAACATACCTTCTTTCTCGACGAGAGCGGGCTCAAGGTTCTGGAACCGAGCGATGCCCCACAACCGGACGGTCAGGCGGGCGAAGTGGTGAGTCTTGCCGACTGGTCGGACGCCTCACTCACCAGCCTGGCACCGCATCCGCCAGTATCCACCGGCACCATTATCGTGCTGCGCGAGGTCAAACATTGATCAGCGATAGGTGATCGGTGCCTAAAGCGCGATGGGATTAGGTCGAATCGTCATCGCGCTTTAGAGTGTTTTCGAGCGAAGTGGGGACCGGTTCGCGTGAAGAAAACGCGTCAAAACAAGAATCTAGAGCTCCGGTTCTGATTCAATCAGAACTGGAAATGCTCTGGCTTTTTGATCGAGCATGATCTTCTCGGAAAACCGCTACCCACTTTTTCGGATCATGCTCTTGGGTAGGTAGAGCGAGGCGAAATCCATCGCGCTTGCCGTGCGGTTTGGTTTGATGGTTTCGCCGCGATCGACCCATCCTACAATGCTGTCGTCATCGCGAGTGCAAGCCTAACTCAACTCTCCCGCATGCACCCACCATCCCGGGTGCGCGGCGGCGATCGTCCTCGCCGCGGCCTGCGCGTCCGCGGCGACGGCAAACAGCGCAAAGCACGTTGCGCCGGATCCGCTCATGCGGGCAAGTTGCGCGCCTTGCGCCTCGCCAAGCGCCCGCAGGACGTCGGCAATCACGGGCTGGATGCGCTTTGCCGGCGCCTCGAGGTCGTTGCCGACTTCTGACAGCGCTGCGATCCACTCGGCGATCGACGCGCCCTCGCCCGGCCAGACCGGCGCCTCCAGCACGTCGGTGGCGCCCACCAGAAGCTCGCCGTTGCGCAAGCCGAGCGCGGTAAACACGTCCTTGGTGGCGACCGGAACGTTCGGATTGACCAGCACTGCCGGCAGTTTCGGCAAGGAGAGCGGCAACAGACCCTCGCCCACGCCGGTCATGTCGCAGGCGCGCGAGGCAAGACACACCGGCACGTCGGCGCCGGTAAGCAGCGCGACCTCGGCAAGCCGAGCATCGTCGAACGAGAGGTCGTTGAGCCGCGCGAGCAGCCGCAGCGCCGCAGCAGCGTCCGCGGAGCCGCCGCCGATGCCTGCTGCAACCGGCAGCATCTTTTCAAGTGCAAAGGCGCCGACCTCCAGGTCCGCCACGCGCTCGGCGAGCAGCCTAGCCGCCTTCAGCACCAGATTGTGCGTCACCTCGCCGCAGGCATTTGCCGTGGGACCAGTGGTTTCCAGGGACAGCGCGGAGCCCGTGCTCAGCGTCAGGCGATCGGCGCAATCGGCGAACGCCACCACGCTTTCCAGGTCGTGATACCCGTCGACCCGTCGCCCCACCACCCGCAGCGTCAGGTTGACCTTGGCCCGGCCATAATCGACCAGCGCGTGCGTCCCCGTTTTTGCCTCACCCGTCACAACAATCAAATCCAAATGGAAAACAGCCTTGTTTCGGCCCCTGCATTCTCAGAAAAGCCGGCCCAAGGGAAGTCAAATAGCGGGGTCGAGAAGATTATTAGCGCGTGATCGAAGCTGATACCCATCCATCACCGTTGTCCCGAGGAGGAGCGTCAGCACCGTCTCGAAGGACGATTGCTCCGATGGCTCCAAGCGGAGCGCTCATCCCTCGAAGCTCGCTACGCTCGCGCCTCCGGCGACAAACGGCAAAGCCGTTAGCGCCGCGATGACGGTCAAAAAAACCGGTTTCCGCTTCAATCCAGAACGGCCATGACCGGCCAAGAAAGGCGCCTAGCCGCCCTTGTCGTCGTCTTTCTTCTTGTCGGCGGCAGCGGCGGCCGCCGGCGGCGGGGCATCCTCGGTCATGCCGTTCTCGATCTTAGCCTCGATCTTGGGCAGATCGTCCGGCTCGGGCTTGAGATCGCGGGCATGGGCCCACTGGAATTTCGCTTCGAGCTTGCGCCCCACCTTCCAATAGGCATCGCCCAGGTGGTCGTTGATGGTGGGATCCTCGGGCTTAAGGTCGACGGCGCGCTCGAGATTCTTGGCCGCTTCTTCGTAGTTGCCGAGGCGGTAATAGGCCCAGCCGAGCGAGTCAACGATATAGCCGTCGTCGGGGCGCTGCTCGACGGCGCGCTTTATCATCTTCATGCCCTCGTCGAGATTGGTGCCTTGGTCGATCCAGGAATAGCCGAGATAGTTGAGGACATGAGGCTGGTCGGGTTGCAGCTCCAACGCCTTCTTCATGTCGGCTTCGGCCTTGGGCCACTGGTGCGAGCGCTCCTCGCAGATGCCGCGGTAGTAGTAATAGAACATGTTGCTCTTGTCGGTCGCATCCGGCAGCGCGGCGATGGCCTGCGAATAGGTCTCGGCGCAATCGGCGAACTTCTTGCGGCCGCGCTCGATATTGCCGAGCGCCATGATCGCCTCGAGATCCTTGGAATCCTCGGCGATCACGCCCTTGAGGATCTTGATCGCCTCGTCGCTGCGGTCGGCCGAGTCGAGATCGGTGGCGAGCTGAATCTGCGCATTGCGCTTCAAGGGCGAGCTCGACGGCACACGCTCATAGATCTTGATAGCCATCTGCGGCTTCTTCACCGATTCATAGAGATCGGCAAGCGAGAGCAGCGCGAGCGGGTGGTCCGGCTTGAGATAGAGCGCAAGCTGCAGATAGACCAGCGCGAGGTCCTCGCCGCCGCGCCGCGTCAGCGTGGCGCCGATGCCGTAGAGCGCCTCGGCCGCGCCGGCCTGCGCCGAATCGACCAGCGGCGGCAGTCTCTTGCCGGCCTTGGTCTCGCGCAAGCCTTCCAGCACCAGCGGATGGCGCGCGAGCTTCTTGTCGAAGGCCTCGTAGATCGCTTCCGCCGCCTTGTCGTCCTTGTTGCGCGAGAGCCAGCGCGCATAGGAATCCGCCACACGCAGCATGGAATCGTCGAGCTTGTAGGCGCGCTCGAAGCGCACGCCGGCGTCCTTGTCCTTGCCCGCGAGCTCGTCGATCATCCCGGTATGGAGATCCTTGAACAGCGGATACCATTCTGGACCGGTCAGCTTGTCGATGCTGGCGACCGCGCCCTTGGCATCACCCGCGCCGTAAGCCGCCCAGCCCGACAGCAGCGTCGCCACCAGGTCCGTGATTGGGCCGCGGATCGACTGGTTGATGTTGAGCTGTGCTGCCGCCCACTTCTTCTGCTTCAGATTCTGAACGCCGATCACGAGCCGCGCGACCCGGTTGGACTTGTCGACTGCGAGGATCCGGTCGGCAAGCTTGACGGCCTCATCGATGTCGCCCTCTGCGACCGAGGAGATGAAGGCGCGGTCGAGCAGCTCGTTGTTTTTCGGATCGGTGCGCAGCGCGGAGCGGTAGAATACCGCGGCGGAAGCCGCGTCGCGCTCGACGCTGGCGTGACGGGCGGCCAGATAGCTGCCTGACGTGGTCAGGTTCTTCATATCGTGGCTGCTCGGGAATTGCGCGGCATTGTCCGTCGGATGCTCCGGCGTCTGCGCCCCGACCGCGCCGGGCACTAGAAGCGCGGCGATGGCGACGGCGGCAAGGTAAGAGCGGGTGCAACGGAGAACGGGCATCAGGTTCGCCTCAGGCTGTGTCAGGAATTCTACGGAGCGTCGCGACGTGACGGACGCATCAAAGTAGCACCGGACAATGCCGCTTTTGACGCGCAACCGCAAGGATTTGGGCTGGCTATTCCGTCGGCAG
Source organism: Bradyrhizobium sp. Tv2a-2 (assembly GCF_000472425.1). GTDB lineage: Bacteria > Pseudomonadota > Alphaproteobacteria > Rhizobiales > Xanthobacteraceae > Bradyrhizobium. The sequence goes on from NZ_AXAI01000001.1 coordinate 153,246, forward strand.
AAGCGCCGCCGCGCCCAGCCCGCCTCAAAACCCCTGCACTGTGGCGGTATCGTGGCCGGCTTGCCCGAGCAGGGAAACCCGGCTCACGCAATCGTGCTTAGGTCGCTGTTTGAGCGTGCACTTTTCCAAAAGCGCGCACTACATCGCCTCGTAATTCGGTCCGCCGCCGCCTTCCGGAGGAACCCAGGTAATGTTACCGTTCGGGTCCTTCACGTCGCAGGTTTTGCAGTGAACACAGTTCTGGGCGTTGATGACGTAACGCGGACCCGTGGCCTCCTCCGCCCATTCATAGACGCCGGCCGGACAATAACGGTTGGAGGGACCTGCGAACACATCGTGCTCGGAGCTCTTCTGCAGGTTCATGTCCGCAACCTTCAGATGGACCGGCTGGTCCTCTTCATGATTCGTATTGGACAGGAACACTGACGACAGGCGGTCGAAGGTAATCTTGCCGTCTGGCTTCGGTGCCGGAATTGGCTGATGGGTCTTGGCGGGATCGAGCGTCGAACGGTCGGGCTTGGCATGCGACTGGGTGCCAAACAGCGAGAAGCCGAGCGTGTTGCACCACATGTCGAAGCCGCCGAGCATGACGCCGATGATGGTGCCGAACTTCGACCATAGCGGCTTGACGTTGCGCACGAGGTGCAGGTCCTTGCCGATCGCCGAAGCGCGCCAGGCGTTCTCATACTCGACGATCTCGTCATTGGCGCGGCCGGCGGCAAGCGCCGCATTGACATGCTCGGCCGCGAGCATGGCCGAGCCCATCGCGTTGTGCACGCCCTTGATGCGCGGCACGTTGACAAAGCCCGCGGCACAGCCGATCAGCGCGCCACCGGCAAAGGTCAGCCGCGGCACCGACTGGTAGCCGCCCTCGGTAATGGCGCGCGCACCATAGGCGAGCCGCTTGCCGCCCTCGAACAGCGGGCGGATCGCGGGATGGGTCTTGAAGCGCTGGAACTCATCGAACGGCGACAGATAGGGATCGTCGTAATTGAGATGCACGACGAAGCCGACTGCGACCGTGTTGTCGTCCTGATGATAGAGGAAGGAGCCGCCGCCGGTCTTGTTGTTCAAGGGCCAGCCGAAGGAATGCTGGATCAGACCCTTCTGGTGCTTGGCGGGGTCGATCTGCCAGACCTCCTTCAAGCCGATGCCGAATTTCGCCGGCTGGCTGTTGGCGTCGAGCTTGAACTTCGCAATGAGCTGCTTTGAGAGGCTGCCGCGGGCGCCCTCGGCGAACAGCGTATACTTGCCGACCAGCTCCATGCCGCGGGTGAAGGAATCCTTGTGCGAACCATCCTTGGCGATACCCATATCGCCGGTGGCGATGCCGCGCACGGCGCCCTTGTCGTCATAGAGCACTTCGACCGCAGCAAAGCCCGGATAGATCTCGACGCCGAGCGCTTCGGCCTTACGCGCGAGATAGCGGCAGAGATGGCCGAGCGAGCCCGTGAAGCAATGATGATTGTTCATCAAGGGCGGCATCATGAAATTCGGCAGCCGGATCGCGCCCGACGCCGTCATCCAGTAGAAGCGATCGTCGGTGACCTGCGTCTTGAGCAGGCAGTCCTCGTCAGTCCGCCATTCCGGAACCAGCTTGTCGAGCGCAACCGGATCGATCACCGCGCCGGAGAGGATGTGCGCGCCGACCTCGCTTCCCTTCTCGACCACAACGATGTTCAGATCGGCATTGAGCTGCTTCAGCCGGATCGCGGCCGACAGTCCCGAGGGGCCGGCGCCGACGATCACGACGTCGAATTCCATGGATTCTCGCGGGGGGAGTTCTTCGCTGCTCATAATCTGGTCTCAGCCCGGTTGGCACATTTCCTCTGACTTTGGAGCCTCTTGTTTCCGATTTTTATCGGCAGGACAACCATGGAATTGGGTTTTGCAGGCGTGCAATGGCACCTAAACTGACCTAAATGTCCCCTCGCCCCGTAAAAACCATCGCAGGATGACACCCGAACCCGCCCTTTCCGTCCGAGAGCTCCTCGCCTTCTATCTGGAGGCAGGCGTCGACTGCGCGCTGGCGAACGAGCCGATCAACCGTCTCGCCGAGCCTGACATCGCGCCCAAGCGGGCGGACGTGGTCCCGGTGCAGCCGGCGCGGCCCGCACCGGTTCCGCTGATACTTCCGCCTGGCGAAACACCGGCGGCACCCGATGCGGCGATCGCCTCCGCACGCGAAGCGGCGCGGACGGCGCCGACACTGACCGATCTCCGTCAATTGATGGAGCGCTTCGACGGCTGCTCGCTCAAAGCGACTGCAACGCGGCTGGTGTTCTCCGACGGCAATCCGGAAGCCCGCATCATGTTTGTCGGCGAAGCACCGGGGCGCGACGAGGACATCGAGGGCCTGCCCTTTGTCGGGCGGTCCGGCAAGCTGCTGGATCGCATGATCGGCGCGATCGGGCTCGATCGGACCAAAGCCTATATCGCCAATGTGATTCCCTGGCGCCCGCCCGGCAACCGCACGCCGACGCCGCAGGAGACTCAGATCTGCCTGCCCTTTATCCAGCGCCAGATCGAGCTCGTCGATCCGGACGTGCTGGTGACGCTCGGCAATCCCTCCACGCAGACGCTGCTCGGCACCCGGGAGGGCATCATGCGTACGCGGGGGCGCTGGTTCGACTACCACACCGGCACCCGCGTGATCCGCGCGCTGCCGACGTTCCACCCGGCCTATCTGCTGCGCTCGCCGGCGTACAAGCGGCTCGCCTGGCAGGATCTGCTGGCGATCGCGAAGGTGCTGCGGCAGAGTTCTTGAACGTTGAAGGCCGCCGTTCCAGGGCCTCGTGAAGCGAGCGAGCCCGGAATCCAGAGGTTATGGCGCGAGATTCCTGTATCTCACTGGGTGTCGGGTTCACGCTTCGCGCGCCCCGGAATGACCGAGCCCTACTGCCCCTTCGGCCGCACGATGGCCCAGCCGATCCGTAATGTCGGCTGCCGGCCGTTCACCAGCCAGTCGAACGAGCGCGGCACTTCCGGCACGAGGCCGGGGAAGCGCCGGGCGATGTCGGGCGGCGGGGTGCCGGCGGTATCGGAGGCGCGCCAGACCACGACGCCGCCGGTTTCATTGAAACCGGCCTGGCTGATCCAGGGCGAGGCCTTCGGGTTTTCATCCAAAAGGAGATGCGGTCGGCCGGGCGCAAGCGCCACAAGGCTTGCGATCCTCGTATCGCCCGCGACGGCGATGAGGCGACGATTGGTGCGCCGCTCAAAGGCATCGGTGAAGAACTCGCCGATCGCGCGCGACGGCATCGAGGTTGCGATCTCATTAGCCGCGGTCCAGGGCAGGAACAGTGTGGCCCCGACCACCCCGGCCGCAGGCGCTGCGACGATCAGCGCCCACACCGCGCGCAACAGGCGCTGGCGCCTGAGATGAATGAGATCGCCGGTGGCGACCACGACCGCAAGACCCGACATCATCAGCACGACGCCGGCGCCGCCCGTGACGCGATCAAGATCGAACAAAGCGGCGAGCAGGCTACCCGCGATCACCGGCGCCAGCGCGAAGAAGTAGACGAAATCGCGCGCCAGTCGCGCCACCGGCGGCCGGTAGATGATGGGTGCATCGTCGCCTTCGCGGCTGAACCAGCTTGCATTGAGCACGACCAGGAGGAGAATGCCTGTTATCGCCAGCAAAAGGCCGCCGAACAGCCACGCCCAATGGATGGCACGCGGTTTCAAGTCGGCGAGCAGCGGCCAATGCAGGGCAAGCGTGTCGGCGCGCAGAAGGAAGATCAGATAGGGCAGCGCCAGCACCACAATCACAAGCAGCGCAAACAGCGGATCGATCGAGCGCAGCGGCCGCCGCCCCTCCGCGGTCGCGAGCGCGAAACCCAGAACCAGCACGAGCAGCATGAGTGCCGCTGGCGTCGTGAGCAGCAGCAACCCTGCGTCGATCGACCAGGCAAACCAGACATTGCGCCGCCTTTGCCCGATCAATTCCCAACTATGCAGCAGAAGCAGCGCCCAGAGCGGACGGGCCAACACGTCGGGCCCGAAATCGAGGGTGCTCGCGCCGAATGCCGTCACTGTCATGGTGAGCAGCACGGCGAGCACGGCATGCTGGCTGCCAACCAGCGCGCGTCCAAGCAGAAACAGAATCCAGAACGTCGCAACCGAGCATAATCCGCCAAGCAGATAGACGCCGGTCATATGATTGCCGGCGGCGCGATAGGCGATGTCGGCGAGCCAGAATGACAGGGGCGGCCCAAGCTCGCTGCCGACCTGGTATTCCCGCCCGTAGGCCAGCGCGAGCGCAAGGTCGGAAGGCGGCGCATGATAGAACGGCAGCGTGACGATCAGCCAGAGCGCGGCCTGCACCAGCACCACGATCCAAACCACCAGCCGCGGCCGGGCCCGGATCAATTCGATTACCAGGGAGGTGAAACGCATGAAACGTCCGGCAGGCGAGCCGGCAGGGGATGCCGGCTCTATCGATCACATGTGTTTTGATAAAGGGCGGAAGGCGTTGAGGCAACCAAGGCAAAATGGATTTTAGGTGAATGAATCAATCTCCGCGGATGTTTTCCCGGCGGGGTGCTGGATCGGCTCGCCGCAATCTCACCACGCCGTCACGCATCTCTAAAGAGTCGCGGACATCTCGACCTCAACTTCCGCTTCCACAGAGAACAGATCGGGCTCGCGCTGGATCGTCCAGGGCTGGTGCTTTTCGCGCGCGGCGACGACAGGGGCGAAGAAACTGCGGTGATGGGCGGACGGACCGAGCCGGTCGAGCGCGGCCAGATGCTCCGGGACGCTGTAGCCCTTGTGCTGCTCGAAGCCGTAGCCCGGGCAATCCTCGGCGAGCGCACACATCAGCCGGTCGCGCGTGACCTTTGCGATGATGGAGGCGGCGGCAATCGAGGCCACGATGCCGTCGCCGCCGATCACGGCCTCGCAGTCGCAGGCAACATCGAGGCGGTCGCGGCCGTCGACGAACACATGTTTGGGCGCCTCGGGCAGCGCGCGCACTGCGCGGGCAAGCGCCCACAGCGAGGCCCGCAGGATGTTGTCGCGGTCGATCCGCGCGGGCGAGGCAAGAGCGACCGCAAAGGAGGCGGTGGCGCAGATCTTGTCGAACAGCTTTTCGCGTTCCTCCGCGGTCAGACGCTTGGAATCATCTAAGCCGCGCGGAATCCGGTTCGGGTCGAGAATCACGGCCGCGGCCACCACGGGTCCCGCCAGCGGCCCGCGGCCGGCCTCGTCGCAACCGGCCACCGGCCAGATCCCGCGCTTGAAGAGAGCCCGTTCGCGGCGAAAAGTCGGCGGCGCGACGGCGATTACGCCCTTTGCAGCCTTCCCCACAGCCGCCGGCTTCTCAGAATTTTTCTTGAACTTTTCCCGACCGGGTTTTTCTCGACTCATGGCCGGGATGGTTGCGCAAGCTTTGGCCGGCGCGCAACCGGGAACTCGACTCAATTCCCGTTATTCAGTCGGGATTTAGAACAAACTGAGCTGCTCGCCAGATCGCTTTGGCCGCACGAAGTGGTCGGTGGTGAGCTTTGAACGGCGCTTGTTCAGGCCGAGCTTCTCGCAGGCGATCTCGAAGCGGCGGCCGATCATCCACGCCATCGGGCCCGTGCCCTTCATCCTGGTCCCCCATTGCGAGTCATAATCCTTGCCGCCGCGCATGTCGCGGATCAGGGTGAAGACATGGCGGTAGCGGTCAGGGTAATTGGCCATCAGCCATTCGCGGAAAAGATCGCGCACCTCGAGCGGCAATCGCAGCATCACATAGGACGCTTCTTTTGCCCCGGCATGCGCGGCCGCGTCCAGGATGCGCTCGATTTCGGAATCGTTCAGCGCGGGGATCACCGGCGCAACCATCACCGTGGTTGGAACGCCCGCATCCGAAAGACGCTTTAGCGCCTCCAGCCGCTTCGGCGGCGTGGATGCGCGCGGCTCCATGGTGCGCGCGAGCTTCGGATCGAGCGTGGTGACCGACAGCGCGACCTTGGCGAGGTTGCGCTTCGCCATCCGCGCCAGAATATCAACATCGCGCGCGATCAGCGCCGACTTGGTGACGATGCCGACCGGATGACCCGCACGCTCCAGCACTTCCAGAATGCCGCGCATGATTTTCCGCTCGCGCTCGACCGGCTGATAGGGATCGGTGTTTGTGCCGATCGCAATCATGCGCGGCTCGTAATCCGCCGTTGCGAGTTCCTTTTCCAGGAGCTGCGGCGCGTCCGGCTTGGCGAACAGCTTTGATTCGAAATCCAGACCCGGCGACAGGCCGAGATAGGCATGGGTCGGCCGCGCGAAACAATAGACGCAGCCGTGCTCGCAGCCCCGGTAGGGGTTGATGGAACGGTCGAAGCCGATATCGGGCGATTCGTTGCGCGTGATCACCTTGCGCGCAGTGTCGAGCGCGACCGTGGTCTTGAACGGCGGCAGGTCGTCGAGGCTCTGCCAGCCGTCGTCGAAAGCGACCCGCGCCTCCGCCTCGTAACGGCCGCTGGCGTTGGATTGCGCTCCGCGGCCGCGCCGACGCTCGCGGGCGACTTCGACCGTCAGTTCCGGCGCGCCCATAGGCGCACCCGCCGGCTCGGAGGGCACCGGGACCGGCGGGCGCTTGAGGGCATGAGAAGATGCTCGGCTCATGAGCGTAGAGATAGCACGTTTCGTGAACATATCAAGAACAATAGTCGCAACCATCGTCATTCTGAGGCGCCTCGACAGCGGCGAACCCGGACCGACACAGTGCCATCACTCGACGTGCCCGCCGATGAGGCACGCGCTTTTGACCCGGCTCAAGCACGTCCCTTCAAATTCGGGCTCTATCCTTCACCCGCAACGAAGACGGATCGATCAGCCGACGGAAATGTTGGTCCGTCTTTCCGGCAGAGGAGGTCCGTATGCAGCTCACGAAAACAGACGAGCAAACAACCGGCACCGACGAGTTGGAACTGCTCAACCGCTACTGGCGTGCGGCCAATTATCTCTCCGTCGGGCAGATCTACCTGTTGGACAATCCGCTACTGACGCAGCCGTTAAGCCCCGGCCATATCAAGCCACGCCTGCTCGGCCATTGGGGAACCACGCCGGGGCTGAACTTCATCTATGTCCATCTCAACCGCGCGATCCGCGCCTCCGACCTCAATGTCATTTATATCTGCGGTCCCGGCCATGGTGGGCCGGGCATGGTCGCCAACACCTATCTCGAAGGCAGCTATACCGAGATCTATCCGGAGGTCACGCGCGACAGCGATGGCCTGCGCAAGCTGTTCCGCCAGTTCTCCTTCCCCGGCGGCATTCCAAGCCATGCAGCGCCGGAGACACCTGGCTCGATCCATGAGGGCGGCGAGCTCGGCTACGCCCTGGTGCACGCCTATGGCGCGGCGTTCGACAATCCGGACCTGATCGTGGCTTGCGTGGTCGGCGATGGCGAAGCCGAGACCGGGCCGCTCGCAGCCTCCTGGCACTCCAACAAGTTCTTGAATCCCATTCATGACGGCGCGGTGCTGCCGATCCTGCATCTCAACGGCTACAAGATCGCGAACCCCACCGTGCTCGGGCGGATGAACGATGCGGAAATCCGCGACCTCTTCTCAGGCTACGGCCACGAGCCGATCTTTGTCGAAGGCGACGATCCGAAGGCGATGCACCGCCTGATGGCGGATGCACTCGATGTCGCATTCGCCAGCATCCGTTCCATCCAGCAGAGCGCTCGCGCGCAGACTCAACCGATCCACCGCCCGAAATGGCCCATGATCGTGCTGCGCAGCCCGAAGGGCTGGACCGGGCCGAAGGAAGTTGACGGCCTGAAGGTCGAAGGCTTCTGGCGCGCCCATCAGGTGCCGATCGCCAGCCCGCGCGGCAATCCGGAGCATCTGAAGCTGCTCGAGGCGTGGATGAAAAGCTATCAGCCGGAAGAACTGTTCGACGCCAATGGCCGCCTGGTGCCGGAATTGCAGGCGCTCGCGCCACAAGACCGGCGGCGCATGGGCGCCAATCCGCACGCCAATGGCGGGCTTCTCAAGCGCGAGCTGAGGCTGCCGGATTTTCGCGCGTTTGCCGTCGACGTCCCCTGCCCCGGCGGCGCGACCGCCGAGGCCACCCGCGAGCTCGGCAAGTTCCTGCGCGACGTACTCAAGCTGAATGCAGAGGCGCGCAATTTCCGCATCATGGGCCCGGACGAGACGGCATCGAACCGGCTTGACGCTGTGTTCGACGTCACGAATCGCGTCTGGATGGAAGGCATCGAGCCCTACGATGTGCACCTCGCCCATGAAGGGCGGGTGATGGAGGTGTTGAGCGAGCATCTCTGCCAAGGTTGGCTGGAGGGCTATCTGCTCACCGGCCGCCACGGCTTCTTCTCCTGCTACGAGGCATTCATCCACATCGTGGATTCCATGTTCAACCAGCACGCCAAATGGCTGAAAGTGTCGCGCGCGCTGCCCTGGCGGCGCCCGGTCGCCTCGCTCAATTATCTCCTGACTTCGCACGTCTGGCGCCAGGACCATAACGGCTTCAGCCACCAGGATCCCGGCTTCGTCGACCTCGTCGCCAACAAGAAGGCCGACATCGTCCGCATCTATCTGCCGCCGGATGCCAACACCTTGCTCTGGGTCGCCGACCATTGCCTGCGGACTTATGACCGCATCAATGTGATCGTCGCGGGCAAGCAGCCCTCGCCGCAATGGCTCTCGATGCGCGAGGCCATAACCCATTGCGAGGCCGGCATTGGCATCTGGAAATGGGCCGGCACGGAAAAGCCGAATGCCGAGCCCGACGTGGTGATGGCCTGTGCCGGCGATGTCCCGACACTGGAGACGCTGGCCGCCGTCGACTTGCTGCGCAAGGCGCTGCCCGACTTGAAGATCCGCGTCGTCAATGTCGTCGACCTGATGACCCTGCAGCCGAAGGAGCAGCATCCGCACGGCCTCTCCGACCGTGACTTCGACAGCATCTTCACCCGCGAGAAGCCAGTGATCTTCGCCTATCACGGCTATCCCTATCTGATCCATCGCCTGACCTATGGCAGGACCAATCACGCAGGCTTCCACGTCCGCGGCTTTGCCGAAGAAGGCACGACGACGACGCCGTTCGACATGGTGGTCTTGAACCAGCTCGACCGCTTCCATCTCGCCATCGAAGCGATCGAGCGGGTGCCTGGTCTCGATGTGACCGCAGCCCATGTGAAGCAGCAGTTCCGCGACACGCTGATCGAACACACCCGCTATGTCCGCGAGCATGGCGAGGACATGCCGCAGATCCGCGATTGGGTCTGGCCGGCCGGCGCCGCCGGTACCGCGCAGCATGAAGCCGGGAATTGACATCGCCACAGCGCGACACTGCGCGGCGCTTCTCAATTCGGGGGCGCGCGCCTGACCTGGCGCAGCCGCTAACCAACCGGACATTTGCCGCAAAAAGCCGCAAATCACCGGCTGATTTGATTGTGACAAGGTGATAACAGTGCGGGCGTTCGTGTTGCAGGGGTGCCCGAGGCTCGATGCTGAGCGTAATCATTCCGACCGAAGGGGTCGAACAGACGGCGGTGGCGACCTTGGCCGCGCTGGTGCCGGGTGCCGCGGCCGGCGTCGTGCGCGAGGTGCTCCTGGTCGACGGCGCCGACAATGGCGTGATCGAACGGGTCGCCGATGTCGCGGGCTGCCGCTTTCTGCGCTTTTCCGGATCACACACCGCAGCGCTCGCCGCCGGCGCGCGCGAGGCGCGCTCGCCATGGCTGATGTTCCTGCGCGCCGGTGCCGTTCTCGATGCCGGCTGGATCGACGAGACCTCGCAATTCATGCAGCGGGTCTCGGGCAGCGACCATCCGCGCGCGGCCGTGTTCCGCTATGCCCGCTCGCCCTATGCCGAGCCCGGTTTTCGTGACGGGCTGAGGTGGCTGGCGCGGACGATTACAGGCCCGCGCGCGGACCAGGGCCTTCTGATCGCCCGCGAGCATTACGACCGGCTTGGCGGCTACGCGGCCGACGGCCGCGTCTCCGAGGCGCAGCTCTTGCGCCGGCTCGGCCGCTCCTCCCGCACGCTGTTGCACAGCCGGATCATCATACTGTGATCACTTCCAATATACTTGCCAAAGTCAATTAATTGTTTGACAATGGCAAGTATTGGAGGTGCGCCATGCCCAGTGCCCAGACTTCGCCTGGAGAGCCCGACCAGCAGATCGCAGCGGTTCGCGCGTTCAACCGCTTCTACACCCGTAAGCTCGAGGTTCTCGACCAGCATCACCTGAAAACCCCGTTCTCGCTGAGCGAGGCACGGGTGATGTTCGAGCTCGCCCATCGTGGCGACCTCTCGGCCAAGCAGATCGGGCTCGAGCTCGGGCTCGATCCCGGCTATCTCAGCCGCATCGTGCAGAAATTCGACGAGGACGGGCTGATCGGTCGCAAGGCGCTGCCCGCGGACCGCAGGCAATACCAGCTCAGCCTGACCGCCAAAGGCCGAGCGGCCTTCGCAAAGCTCGAACGTACCTCGCAGGATCATGTCGGACTGATGCTGGGGACACTCGCGGGCGAGGACCGCAAGCGGCTATTATCCGCGATGGAGGTGGTCGAGCGGCTGCTCGGCGCACCCCACACGGCGTTGCAGCCGGCGATCCTGCGCGACCCGCGGCCGGGCGACATGGGCTATGTCGTGCAGAGCCATGGTGCGCTCTACGCCAGCGAATATGGCTTCGATGCCACTTTCGAGGCACTGGTCGCGGAGATCACGGCGAAGTTCATTACCTCCTTCGATGCATCGCGCGAGCGCTGCTGGATCGCCGATATCGACGGCCGGCCTGTCGGCTCGGTATTCCTGGTGAGAGGCAGCGACGAGGTGGCAAAGCTGCGCCTGCTGCTGGTCGAGCCGGGCGGGCGCGGCCAGGGCCTCGGCCAGCGCATGGTCGCCGAATGCATCTCCTTTGCGCGCGCCTGTGGCTACCGGCGGATCACGCTCTGGACACAGAGTATTTTGACTGCCGCGCGCAAAATCTACCAGGACGCGGGCTTTGCGCTGGTGAAGAGCGAGCCGCATCGCAGCTTTGGCCAGAACCTGATCGGCGAAACCTGGGAGCGCGACCTGTGAGAGCGCCGCATCGCGAGACCTCGCTGCGCGTCACGCCGGAATTGATCGCACTGTATGTGCGCCGCGCGCGAAGGCTCCATCGCGAGGCATGCCGGAACATCTGGCGGACCGTGTGGATGCTGGTTGGGCGCGCGGTTGCTTAGGGATGGGCCCGGCTTAGGCCGAAGCCCCCTTCGCCTTCGGCCGGCGCAGATGCTCGTCCAGCCGCGGCATGATTTCGACGAAGTTGCAGGGACGCGTGCGGTAGTCGAGCTGCGCGGCCAAAATGCCGTCCCATGCGTCGCGGCAGGCGCCGGGCGAGCCGGGCAGGCAGAAGATGAAGGTGGCGCCAGCAACGCCGGCGGTGGCGCGGCTCTGGATGGTCGAGGTGCCGATCTTGGCGTGGCTCAGCATGTGAAAGGCGATGGAGAAGCCGTCCATGCGCTTTTCGAACAAAGGCTCGAGCGCTTCCGGCGTGACATCGCGCCCGGTGAAACCGGTGCCGCCGGTGGTGATGATGACGTCGACGCCCTCGTCCGCAATCCACCGCTTCACCACGCCGCGAATCCCATCGACATCGTCGGTCGTGATCTCACGCGCAGCGAGCTTGTGGCCGGCCGCACTAAGGCGATCGGCGAGCGTAGTGCCGGATTTGTCGTCGGCGAGCGAGCGCGTATCGGAGACCGTCAGCACCGCGATGTTAAGCGGAATGAATTGTTTTGACTCGTCGATGGCGGACATTGCGAACTTCTCTCCGTCATTCCGGACAAACCGCGGAAGGTGGGCTGATCCGGAATCTCGAGATTCTCAGGTGTGCAACTGCACTCCGAAGCTCGCCTCTTCGAGGCGCCCCGGAATGACAATAACAAATGACTACAGCGACCCGTTACCAAAAGTATTGCAGGCCTGCACGGTGCCCTGCTGATAGCCGGTCATGAACCACTGCTTGCGCTGCGCCGAGCTGCCGTGGGTGAAGGAGTCAGGCACGACGCGGCCGGTGGTCTGGCGCTGCAGCGTGTCGTCGCCGATGGCGGCGGCCGTCGTCAGCGCGGCATCGATGTCGCCCGCTTCGAGGAAGCCCGGCCGCTTCTTCTCCTCGCGGTTGGTCCACACGCCCGACAGACAGTCGGCCTGCAACTCGACGCGCACCTGCAGCGCATTGGCCTCGGCCTTGCTGCCGGCCTGCTGCTGCAGCCGCGTCACGCGCGGAATGATGCCGAGCAGATTCTGCACGTGGTGGCCGGCCTCATGCGCGATGATATAGGCCGCGGTGAACTTGCAGGCGTTGCCCGAGCAGCCGCGGAAGCGCGTCTCGACTTCGCGGAAGAAGCCGGTGTCGAGAAAGATCTTCTGGTCCGGCGGGCAGTAGAACGGCCCCATCGCCGACTGCGCCATGCCACAGCGACCGCCATTGGTGACGTTGCGGAACAGCACGATCTTGGGACCGGTGTAGGTCTGCCCGCTCGCTCTGAAGATTTCGCTCCAACGATCATCGATCTCGCCGAGGATGCCCGAGATCATGCTGCCCATCTCGTCGGTGGGCGCGCCGCTCTTGCCCTGGCTGGAGCTGGTGCGGCGGTCGGTCTGGTAGGTCGGCGCCTGATTGCCGCCGGTGAGGATCTCGGCACCGCCGATCAGGATACGCGGATCGATTCCGAGCGCATAGCCGATCAGGCCGAGCACGATGATGGCGCCGATGCCGAGCCCGCCGCCGCCCATCGGCAGACCGATGCCGCCACCGCCACCCATGCCGCTATCGTCACGGCGGTCCTCGATGTCGTCGCTGCGGCGGAAATCATCGTAACGCATGGCGGCTTTCCTCGTTCATCGCGAGCGGTCGTCTCGTCAATCGCAACTATTGCAGCGCGTCGTCGATCGTCTCGCGCGCCACAAGAGTAAAATTTCCGTTGCGGCAATCAATAGCCTGCCCGGCAAAAATTGCCTAGTGGCGGCGATTCGACGCTGCCTCATTACGAAGCTCGCACACGCACAACGACAAAATCGAAAAGGACCAGCGGAAACGGAAACTTGCCATCGCACTCCACGTCAAGATTTTGCGGCAAAACAATCGCGACCCACGACCGGTGCGCTTCGTGTGGTGTGAAAAACTTTCCCGGTTAAGTCGATTTTTACTTTGCCCAGTCAATGTACCGCCAGTCGGTTGTTTGGTCCCGCGTCGCCGACAGCGTCGCCTGAGTCAGAGTTTTGAGTCATGGTTGTGTCGCGTCGCGGGGCGTCTGCAAAGGCGCCCCGCACTAATTTTGAGGCTGACGAAGCTTCCCGGATCATCGTTGGCGATTGCGTCGCCGAGATGTCGAAACTGCCGTCGGCCTGCGTCGATCTCGTCTTTGCCGACCCGCCCTACAATCTCCAGCTCAAGGGCGATCTGAAGCGCCCCGACGAATCCCATGTCGATGCCGTCAATGACGCCTGGGACAAGTTCTCGTCGTTTTCGGCCTATGACGATTTCACCCGCGCCTGGCTACTTGCCTGCCGCCGCGTCATGAAGCCATCGGCGACGCTGTGGGTGATTGGCTCCTATCACAATATCTTCCGCGTCGGCACCATCCTGCAGGATCTCGGCTTCTGGGTGCTCAACGACATCGTCTGGCGCAAGTCCAACCCGATGCCGAATTTCCGCGGCCGCCGCTTCACCAATGCGCATGAGACCATGATCTGGGCGGCGCGCGACGAGAACGCCAAAGGCTATACGTTCAACTACGAGGTCCTGAAGGCGGCCAACGAAGATGTGCAGGCGCGTTCCGATTGGCTGATCCCGCTCTGCACCGGCGAGGAGCGGCTCAAGGGCAAGGACGGCAAGAAGGTGCATCCGACCCAGAAGCCGGAAAACCTGCTCGCCCGTGTGCTGCTGTCGTCGTCCAAGCCCGGCGACCTTGTGATCGATCCGTTCAACGGCACCGGCACCACCGGCGCGGTCGCAAAGCGCCTCGGCCGCCGCTATATCGGCTTCGAGCGCGATGCCGACTATGCCAAGGCCGCGCAGGTGCGCATCGCCGCAGTCGAGCCGCTGCCGGAGGCAACGCTTGCGCCGTTCATGACCGCGCGCGAGGCGCCGCGGGTCGCCTTCTCCGAATTGATCGAGCGCGGCATGATCATGCCCGGCACAAAACTCGTCGACGCCAAGAAGCGCCATGGCGCGCTGGTCCGCGCCGACGGCGCCATCATGCTCGGCGACAAGGTCGGCTCCATTCACCGTATCGGCGCGGTCGCGCAAGGGTCGGAAGCCTGCAACGGCTGGACCTTCTGGCATGTCGAGACCAAGCACGGACTGAAGCTGATCGACGAGCTCCGCGCCGAGATCCGCGCCGGGATGGCGGCGGGCTGAGCTTTCGGGCCGACTTTCTCCGCACGTCAGTCCGGGGTGCGTCGAAGACGCGAGCTCGGCTATGCTGCTGCGCAACTGAGAATCTCGAGATTCCGGGTTCGCCGCTTCGAGGCGCCGCGGAATGCCAGCGTATGCCCCCTTTCACAAATTCGTCGCTTGCGCCCTTGCCAAAATTTACGCATGGAAGCCGGCAGTTCGTGGCAACTTAGCCGCGTCCCGAGATTCTCGGAAAAACCAGGGAAGGGAGAGCACCAATGCTCAAATTTTATTTCAACGGCGCGCCGAATCCGAACAAAGTCGCGCTGTTTCTAGAAGAATCCGGCGTGCCCTTCGAACCCGTGCCGGTCGACACCCGCAAAGGCGAGCAGTTCAAGTCGGAATTCCTGAAGGTCAATCCCAACGGCAAGGTCCCGGCGGTCGATGATGACGGCGTGTTCGTGTTCGACAGCAACGCCATCCTGCTCTATCTCGCCGAGAAGACCGGCAAGTTTCTTCCGCCCAATAGCCCGGCCAACCGCGCCCAGACGCTGTCCTGGCTGATGTTCATCGCAACCGGCCTCGGACCCTATTCGGGTCAGGCGGTGCACTTCAAGACCGCCGCGCCGAAGGACCTGGATTACGCTGTGAACCGCTATCTGTACGAGGCGCATCGCCACTACAAGATTCTCGACGATCATCTCGCCGCGCACCGCTACATGGTCGGCGACACCTATACCATCGTCGATATGGCGTTGTGGGGCTGGGCCCGTCTCGCCTCCTTCGTGCTCGGCGAGGAAGGCGCCGCAAAATATGCCAACGTGAAGCGGCTGGTCGACGAAATCTCGGCACGTCCGGCGGCCTCCCGCGCCATTGCGCTGAAGGACAAGTTCACCTTCAAGGCCGAGATGGATGAGGAGGCGCGCAACCACATGTTCGGCCACCTCAAGACCAAGGTGGCGTGATCTCCGCTCTCTGAGGTCGTCATGGCCGGGCTTGTCCAGGCTTGTCCCGGCCATCCACGTCTTTGATGCGGCAAGAAGCGCTGATGCCTGTCGCATGATGCGCATCTTCAACAACGCCTATTATCCCCGCGCAATGGATCGTGAATGGTGGGTTTCGCTACGCTCTACCCACCCTACATGCGCGTCCCTTACGCCTTCTCCGCTTCCACCACCTTGCGCACGGCCGGGCGCTCGAGCATGCGCTTGCGGTGGGCCATCACTTTCGGCAGCGTCGACACATCGACACTGTCGCCCTCGAGCCAGGTGCCGAGCGTGTAAAGGTAGGGATCGCAGATCGTGTAAGCCTCGCCCATCACCCACGGGCCCCTAAACATGTTGCGCTCGATCAGCGCAAAGCCGGCCCCGACCGACTTTGGCACCATGCGCTTGAAGTCGGCGAAGGAGGATTCCTCCGTTGCCCAGCGGTGGCCGCGCATCTTGTGGGCATGCGCGACATGGACCGTGGAGCAGAGATAGCTGTTGAAGGCCTGCATCTCGGCAAATTTGAAGGCGTCGCCCAATGGCGCGAGCTTGGCTTGTGGAAAGGCCTGCGCGATGAAGGCGAGGATCGCCGGCGTCTCGGTGAGCACGCCATGCTCGGTCACCAGCGCCGGCACGCGTCCCTTCGGATTGATGGCAAGATACTCGGGGCTGCTCTGCTGGTTGCTCTTGAAATCGAGACGCACCGCCTTGTAATCGGCGCCCGCCTCCTCCAGCGCGATATGCGACGCAAGCGCGCAGGTTCCGGGAGCGTAATAGAGCTTGTACATGGGCGACCTCGATCTACGGAAGGGCGCAAATTAGCGAGGCATCGCCTTACCGTCCATCCCGAATGACGACCGGCGATCGGTTTCGCAGTTGCCCCCTTTGGCCTCCCTGTGCCAAGACCGCCGCAAAATCGGGGGGATCCCATGACAGTGCTCATCGCGGGCGGCGGCATTGGCGGGCTGACGCTGGCGCTCAGCCTCAACCAGATCGGCGTCTCGGCAAAAGTGTTCGAAAGCGTCGCCGAACTGCGGCCGCTCGGCGTCGGCATCAATGTGCTGCCGCATGCGGTGCGCGAGCTGATCGAGCTCGGCCTCCTCGACAGACTCGACGAAGCCGGCGTGCGCACCAAGGAGCTCGCCTATTTCTCAAAGCACGGCAAGCCGATCTGGAGCGAGCCGCGCGGGCTGGAGGCCGGCTACAAATGGCCGCAATTCTCGATCCATCGTGGCGTTCTGCAACAGATCCTGCTCGATACCGCGGTCGCGCGGCTCGGCCAGGAGAATATCCTCACCAGCCACCATCTGACCGGCTGGGAGGAGACGGCCGACGGCATCCGCGCCACATTCATCGACAAGGCCACCGGCCGCAACGCCGACACCTATGACGGCACCCTGCTGATCGCCTGCGACGGCATCCATTCCGCGATACGCGAAAAGCTCTACCCCCAGGAAGGTCCCCCGATCTGGAACGGCCGCATCCTCTGGCGCGGCATCACCGATGCAGACGCGTTCCTGTCCGGCCGCACCATGATCATGGCCGGCCATGAAATCCTGAAATTCGTCTGCTATCCGATTTCCAAACAGCCGGACGCGTCAGGCAAGCATCGGATCAACTGGATCGCCGAGCGGCACATGCCGCCGACCTATCAGTGGCGGCGCGAGGATTATAACCGGACCGCGAAGCGGGAGGAGTTTCTGCCCTGGTTCGAGAGCTGGCGGTTTGACTGGCTCGACGTGCCCGCTCTGATCCGCAACTGCCCGCATGCCTATGAATACCCGCTGGTCGACCGCGATCCGCTTGGGCGTTGGACCTTCGGCCGCGTCACACTGCTCGGCGATGCGGCGCATCCGATGTATCCGATCGGCTCCAACGGCGCCTCGCAGGCGATCCTGGATGCACGGGTGCTGACGCGGGAGATCCTCACGCATGGCGAAACGCATCAAGCGCTCAGCGCCTACGAGGCCGAACGGCGGCCCGCGACCACCGACCTCGTGATGCTCAACCGCCGCAACGGGCCGGAGCAGGTGATGCAACTCGTCGAGGAGCGCGCACCCAACGGCTACGAGGTCGTCACCGACGTGCTCTCGCAACAGGAGCTGGAGGACATCGCCGCCAATTACAAGCGCGTCGCTGGCTTCCAGGTCGACGCGCTCAACGCCAAGCCGCCGATTGTGCCGCGCGCCAGCGCGGCTTGACCGGGGCACAAGCTCAGCGAAGTGCCCTCGCAGCCTCGAGCACGCGCGCGGTCGTGCTGGCGGTTGCGAGCACGGTGCCGTCTTCCGCCGTCAGCCTGCCCTCCATGAAGGCGATGCTCCGGCCGAGTTGCGTCACCCGGGCTTCGACGACAAGCGGCCCCGGCTTCGCGGGCGCGAGGAAGTTCACGGTCAGGCTGATGGTCGTGGTGTAAAATTGTCCATCGCTCATCACGAAGGCGGCCGGTCCCATGCTGTCATCCAGCATGGCCGAGAGAATGCCGCCCTGCACAAAGCCGGCCGGGTTGCAGAATTCCGCCTTTCCATCAAAGCCGACCTTGATCCAGCCGTCCTTCGGACTGGCATCGAGCAGCCGCCAGCCGAGCAGCTCTGCCGAGGGCGGCGTGGGGATGTCATCGAGCGCAGTTCTGATCATGGCGGCCCTCCGATCGAGCCCGCATACCGTATGTCTGCTGCCACCGTGCTGTCAGGAACCGTCAGATGCCGAGCCCGTGGGCGATCACCTTGCGCATCACGTTCGGGAACGCCTCGTCGGCCAGGGTGGCGATCGGTACCCAGCGCATTCCGGCGGGCGCATGCGTGCCGGACGGCACGTCCGCGGTGTAGACCACGAGCGCCAGCGGAAAATGTGTGAAGACGTGCGTGACGACGCCGGCCTTGCGGTGCCAGCGCGCGACACCTTTCAGCGCAGGCGCCTGGTCGCGCGCGGCTTTGTCGTCCTGGTCGGCACGCCAGTCCGAGCCAGGCACCTCGGTCATGCCGCCGAGCAGGCCCTTTGTGGGGCGCGTGCGCACAAGCAATTCCTCACCGCGGCTGACCACGAAGGCAGCCCCCCGACGCAGCGCGCCGGTCTTCTTCGCTGCCTTGCGCGGAAAGCTCTCCTGCGTGCCCCGCCGCCGCGCGGCGCAGTCCTCCATCAGTGGGCACAGCGCGCAGGCCGGCTTCTTGGGCGTGCAGATGGAGGCGCCGAGATCCATCAGCGCCTGCGCGCTATCGCCGGCGCGGCTGTCGCCGAGCAATGTCGTCGCCAGCTCCCGGATCAGCGGCTTTGCCTGCGGCAGCGGCTTCTCGACCGCGAACAGGCGCGACACCACGCGCTCGATATTGCCGTCGACCGGCATGGTGCGGCGGTCGAAGGCGATCGCCGCGATCGCCGCCGCAGTATATGGCCCGATCCCCGGCAGCGTGAGCAGGCCCTCCTCCGTGTCCGGAAACACCCCGCCATGCTCGCGCATCACCGCGCCCGCGCAGGCGTGCAGATTGCGCGCGCGCGAATAATAGCCGAGCCCGGCCCACAGCCGCAGCACGTCGTCGAGCGAGGCTTGCGCCAGACTCGTGACGTCCGGCCAGCGCGCCGTGAACTTCTCGAAATAAGGCCCGACCGCCTTCACGGTCGTCTGCTGCAGCATGACTTCCGAGAGCCAGACCCGGTACGGATCAGGCCGCGTCCCCGACAGCGCGCGCCAGGGCAGCCGGCGGCGATGCCGGTCGTACCAGGCAAGCAGCAGCGCGGGGCGGCCGGCGGTGTCCCCGATTTCGGTTCGCGGCTTTCTCTTCGTAGCTCCAGCAGGACTCATGAACGAACCTTAGCGCATCTCTCTCCTCGTGATGGGCGGGCTCAGGCTGGGCATCCACGCCTTTCTTATCGCGTGGGCAGCCGTGGATGGCCGGGGCTCAACACAGAAACCACGCCGGGCCATGACGGCGGAGATTGCGGCATGCTAGTAACAAGCGATGTCCAAGCCCGGTCCCATAACCGCCAAGCCGCTTTCCGTCCTGCTCAGCGACGTCTTTTCGGACGCCTATGCGAGGCAGGGCTTTGCCGCGCGGGAGTTGGTGACCCGCTGGGCGGAGATCGCGGGCAATGACATTGCGGCCCACGCGGAGCCCTTGAAGATGCAATGGCCGCGGCCGGTCGAGGGCCAGCCGCAGGAACCGGCGACGCTCGTGCTGCGGGTGGAGGGGCCGATGGCGCTGGAAATCCAGCACCGCTCCGACGTGATCCTGGAGCGGGTCAATCGCTTCTTCGGCTGGCATGCGGTGGGGCGGATCGCGCTGCGGCAAGCGCCGCTGTCGCGCCGGGACCGCCGCCCGGCCCCGCGCCCACCGGATCCGGCCGCCGTGAAAAAAGTCGCTGATACCCTGTCGGCGGTCGAGGACGAGGCGCTGAAGGAGGCGCTGGCCCGGCTCGGGGCCGCGATCAAGCGAAATTGACATTTTTCGAAGGAGCCGGCGGCAAAGCCCGCCATTGCCACGCTGACCGTTTTTGGCTAGCGAACGGCGTCTCAATTGGAACCCTCTGTCTTTGGGCGCGGATGCGCCAATCCGGGAGTTGACCGTTGATTATCACCCGCCGCGCCTTCACAACCGCCCTGTCCCTGACTGGCCTCGCCACGCTGGTCGGCTTCTCGCCGCTGCGGCTGATTCCGAGCGCCTTTGCGCAAAGCGCGACCGACGTCGCAAAACCGCAGTCGCTGCCGGACATGGCGCTGGGACCGGCAGACGCCAAGGTGACTATCACCGAATATGCCTCGATGACCTGCCCGCATTGCGCGGCCTTCAATGAACAGGTGTTCCCGAAGATCAAGGCGGAGTTCATCGACACCGGCAAGGTGCGGTATGTGTTCCGCGAGTTCCCACTCGACATCAAGGCGGCTGCCGGCTCCATGCTTTCGCGCTGCATCGCCAATGGCGATGCCAACAAATATTTCGCCGTCACCGACCTCCTGTTCAAATCGCAGAGCGATTGGGTGATGAAAAATACCACCGAGAGCCTGACCCGAATCGGCAAGCAGGCTGGCCTCAGCCAGCAGCAGGTGGAAGACTGCCTGAAAGATCAGGCGCTGCTCGACAAGATCGCCGCGGATCAGAAATACGCCAGCGACGTATTGAAGGTCGATTCGACACCGACCTTTTTCGTCAACGGCGAGAGGATCAAGGGCGAAACCTCGATCGAGGAGTTTGAGAAGAAGATCAACCCGCTTCTCAAGAGCTGATTCCTCCACAGGATTTAGCGCATACCATAAGCCTCGCAAAAGCCTTGGGAAAAGCGCCTCACGCAGGTTGCTCTGAGGGCGCGGCGCAGCCATTGTCCCGGCCCTGAAGCGGCGTGTGGGGCGCATCGCGCCCCGCCCGAACTGCCTTCTATGGTATTGTCGGGCAAGGTAGATTCGCGCCCTGCCAACAGAGAATGCGAGATTTATGAAACTCACGCGTCTTCGGCTTCACGGTTTCAAGTCGTTCGTCGAACCCACTGATTTCATGATCGAACCCGGCCTCACCGGGGTTGTCGGTCCGAACGGCTGCGGCAAATCCAACCTGGTCGAGGCGCTGCGTTGGGCGATGGGCGAGACCTCGCACAAGTCTCTCCGTGCCGCCGACATGGATGCGGTGATCTTCGCCGGCTCCGGCAACCGCCCGGCGCGCAACCATGCCGAAGTGGTAATGACGATCGACAATGCTGATCGCACCGCGCCAGCGGCCGTCAACGACAGCCAGCTGCTCGAAATCTCACGCCGCATCGAGCGCGAGGCCGGCTCGGTCTACCGCATCAATGGCCGCGACGTGCGCGCTCGCGACGTGCAGCTGTTGTTTGCCGATGCCGCGACTGGCGCCCGCTCGCCGGCGCTGGTTCACCAGGGCAAGATCGGCGAGATCATCCAGGCCAAGCCCGAGCAGCGCCGCCGCGTGCTGGAAGACGCCGCCGGCGTCGCCGGCCTGCACGCCCGCCGCCATGAGGCGGAACTCCGCCTGAAGGCGGCAGAGACCAACCTCACCCGGGTCGAGGACGTGATCGGCCAGCTCGCAGGGCAAATGGACGGCTTGAAGAAGCAGGCGCGCCAGGCGATCCGCTACCGCGAGGTCGCCGCCAAGGTGCGCAAGGCCGAGGCCACACTCTATCATCTGCGCTGGATGCAGGCGCATGCGGATGTGAACGACGCCGCGCAGCAGCACGAGCTGACCGTGCGCGACATGGCCGAGCGCACCCGCGAGCAGGCGGAGGCCGCCCGCATCCAGGCGATCCGCGCGTCAGAGCTGCCGGCCCTGCGCGATGCCGAGGCGCGCTCAGCCGCCACCCTGCAGCGACTCAACAATGCGCGCGACATGCTCGACCGCGAGGAGGAGCGCGCCAAGGAACGTGTCGGCGAGCTCGACCGACGGCTCAACCAATTCGCCGCCGACATCGCCCGCGAGCGGCAGCAGACCTCGGATGCCGATGTAGCGCTGCAGCGGCTGGAGACCGAAGACACCGAGCTCAAGGAAGAGATCAAGTCTCGCGTCGAGCGGCGCAGCGGTCTCGACGAGCGCGTGGCCGAAGCGGAAGCGACGCTGGCCGGCTCCGAGCGGATGTTCGCCGAGCTGACAACGGCACTCGCCGATCTCACCGCCAGGCGCAACCAGCTCGAGGCGAGCGTGCGCAGCCACCGCGACCGCTTGGCGCGGCTCGACCAGGAGATCGCCAACGTCACCCGCGAGGAGGAGAAGCTCGCCCAGGAGACCGGCGGCTTCGGCGACCTCGACACGCTCGCCGCAGCCATGGAGAGCGCGCAGGAAAACCGCCTGCAGGCCGAGATGGCCGCCCAGGCGAGCGAAGCCGCGCATGTCACCGCGCGCCAGACGCTGGATGCCTCCCGCGCCCCGCTCTCCGAGGCCGAGAAGCGGGTGCAGCGGCTGGAGACCGAGGCGCGCACGATCGCAAAGCTGGTCACCGGTGCGACCAAGAATCTGTGGCCCCCGATCATCGACGGCGTCACCGTCGAGAAGGGGTTTGAGAAGGCGCTGGGCGCGGTGCTGGGCGACGATCTCGACGCGCCGGTCGATGCGTCGGCACCGATGCGCTGGACGCTGGTCGGCCCGGCCAGCGAGGACCCGTCGCTGCCTGAAGGTGTCGAGCCGCTGGCGGCGCGCGTGCAGGCGCCGCCGGAGCTGGCGCGACGCCTCGCACAGATCGGCGTCGTCGCCAAGGAACGCGGCGCGGAGTTCGCCGCACAATTGAAGGTCGGTCAGCGGCTGGTGTCGACCGACGGCGACGTCTGGCGCTGGGACGGCTTTGTCGCGGCGGCCCATGCACCGACCGGCGCGGCGCGACGGCTTGCCGAACGCGCGCGCCTGGTCGACATCGAGAACGAACTGGAGCAGGCGAAGAACGATCTCGCCACCAAGCGCCAGGCGCTGGAGATGGCGGAGGCTGAGCTGCGCGCTGCCGCCTCGACCGAAAGCGGCGCGCGCGAGTCCTGGCGCGCCGCCCAGCGCGAGGCCGATGCCGCGCGCGAGCGCCATGCGGCGGCCGAGCGCGAGATCAACCGCCACGCCGCGCGCAAATCGGCGCTCACCGAGGCCCGCACCCGTCTTGAAGCCGACCTCACCGAAGCCTATGCCGCGCATCAGAACGCGACCACGGCGCTCGAGGAGATGCCGGCCAGCGTCGAGACCGAGCAGCAGCTCGCTGCCGTGCGCGGCGAGATCGAGGGCCATCGCCGGCTCGCCGCGCAGGTCCGCGCGGAAGCGCAGGCGCTGGCCCGCGAGGCCGAGCTTGCCGACCGCCGCGTACAGGCGATCGTCGCCGAGCGCAATCAATGGCAGAACCGCAAGACGAGCGCGGGCTCCCAGATCGAGACCATCGAGGCCCGCATCACCGAGGTGACGGCCGAGCGCGCGGAACTCGAAAACGCGCCGGCGTTCTTTGCCGAGAAGCGCAGCGCGCTGATCAGCGAGATCGAGCACGCCGAGAACGACCGCCGCGTCGCGGCCGATGCGCTTGCGGCCGCTGAAACCGCGATGGCCGAGACCGACCGCGCTGCGAAGGCCTCGCTGGAGGCATTTTCGACCGCGCGCGAAGCGACCGCCCGCGCCGAGGAGCGGATGGAAGGCGCGCGGCGCCGGCTCGCCGATATCGAGCGCGAGATCCACGACATGCTGGAGATCGAACCGCAGGGCGTCGCAGCCCTTGCCGAAATTGAGCCGAACACCGAGCTGCCGCCGCTCGCCGAGATCGAGGAGAGTCTGGAAAAGCTGCGCCGCGACCGCGAGCGGCTGGGTGCTGTGAACCTGCGCGCGGAGGAGGAGTTGCAGGAGGTCGAGACCCAACACACGACCTTGGCCACCGAGCGCGACGATCTGGTCGAGGCCATCAAGCGGCTGCGGCAGGGCATCCAGAGCCTCAACCGCGAAGCGCGCGAGCGCCTGGTCGCTTCGTTCGAAAGCGTCAACGCTCACTTCAAGCGGTTGTTCACCGAGCTGTTCGGCGGCGGCGAGGCCGCGCTGCATTTGATCGAGAGCGACGACCCGCTGGAGGCCGGCCTCGAAATCATTGCCAAACCGCCCGGCAAGAAGCCGCAAACGCTGTCGCTGCTCTCCGGCGGCGAGCAGGCGCTTACGGCGCTCGCTTTGATCTTCGCAGTGTTTCTCACCAACCCCTCGCCGATCTGCGTGCTGGACGAAGTCGACGCGCCGCTCGACGACCACAACGTCGAGCGCTTCTGCAACCTCTTGCATGAGATGACCGGCTCGACCGAGACGCGCTTCATCATCATCACCCACAACCCGATCACCATGGCGCGCATGAACCGCCTGTTCGGCGTCACCATGGCCGAGCGCGGCGTGTCACAGCTCGTCTCGGTCGACCTCGAAGAGGCGACCAAGATCCTCGACCAGAACGTGGCGTGACGACATGAGAGTCATTCCGGGGCGATGCCAACGGGTCCGGCCTTTCTGGCCGGCCCGATGACTGGCTCCGCATCGAACCCGGAATATTAGCGGGTGGCGTCATGACTTCTCCCGCCCTTCCCGCCGCGCTGAGAATAGCACTCGACGCAAAGCTCGAGGGGCTTTCCCGCAGCGACGCGGCCGCGCGCGCGGCGGTGATTTCAAAAACCTACCGCGACGGCGGTGGGTCGGGCACGATCAGGACCGAGGTCGACGCGCTCGCTTATGCGCTGGCGCGCATGCCCGCGACCTATGCCGCGGTTACTGCCTGCCTGAACGCGCTGCTGGAGGTGCGGCCGCACTTCACGCCGCACAGCCTGCTTGACATCGGCGCCGGCCCGGGCACGGCGAGCTTTGCTGCGGCGGAAGCCTTTCCCTCGTTGCAAAGCTTTGCCCTGCTTGACCGCAACAGCGCGTTGCGTGCGCTGGCGAACGAACTCTCCCGCGAGACTGCGCGCATGAACCAGATGACCTACGCCGCGGGCGAAGCGCGCAGCACGCTCGCGCTAGCGGATGCCGCCGATCTCGTCGTCGCAAGCTATGTCATCGGCGAGCTCACCGAGGCCGAGCGGGACGAACTCGTCGCGCTCGCCTGGCGTAAGACCAGCGACACGCTTCTCATCGTCGAGCCCGGTACGCCGGCCGGATATGCGCGGGCCATGGCCGCCCGAGCGCAGTTGACCGCTGGCGGCGCCCATGTCGCCGCGCCCTGCCCGCACGAGTCCGCCTGCCCCCTGGCGCCTCCGGACTGGTGCCATTTCGCCCAGCGCCTCGCCCGCTCGCGCGCGCATAAGCAGATCAAGGGCGCGGAATTGCCGTTCGAGGACGAGAAGTTCTCCTATGTCATCATGACGCGGGCGGCTGTGACGGACCGGCCGGCCCGCGTGCTCGCACAGCCGGCGGTCGGCAAGGTCGAAGTTGCGGCCAAGCTTTGCACGGAGGACGGTGTCGCCATCGCAAGAGTGCCGCGGCGCGACAGGAGCGCCTATGCGGCCGCCCGGCGCTGGCGCTGGGGGGATGGGGTGATGCAGGAAAGTTAACCCATTGAAGGGGTTAACCATTGAACTCGATGCGCCTTGCGCGCGACCAATGCAGTACCCACCTCGCCGCTATCGCCAGCGCCCGCTAGACTGTCCGCATCCAAAGTCCCATCAGGAGCCTTTCCATGTCGACCGGCTGGATCGTTCTCGGCATTATCGTCATTCTCGTGCTGTTCGCCCTCGGCGCCTACAACCGGCTTGTGGCACTCAGCCAGCGCGTCAACCAGGCCTTTGCCGATATCGACGTGCAGCTCAAGCAGCGGCACGATCTGATCCCGAACCTGGTCGAGACCGTGAAGGGCTATGCGGCGCACGAGCGCGGCACACTCGACGACGTCATCAAGGCCCGCAACTCCGCGATGTCAGCACAGGGGCCCGCGCAGGTCTCGGCGGCCGAAACCCAGCTCAGCGGCGCGCTCGGCCGGCTGATCGCGCTGTCGGAAGCGTATCCCGATCTCAAGGCCAACGCCAATTTCCAGCAGCTCGCAAGCGAGCTCTCCGATCTCGAAAACAAGATCGCTGCCAGCCGCCGCTTCTTCAACAACGCCGTTCAGGAATACAACACCGGGATCCAGCAGATGCCGGCCGCCTTGTTCGCCGGCATGTTCGGCTTCACCCGCAAGGATTTCTTCGATCTCGGCGCCAGCCGCACCGAAGTCGAGGCCGCGCCGAGTGTGAAATTTTAGGCCTCATCGGCTCGCTCGACGGGATGCCAGTCACTCCCGTCATTCCGGGGCGATGCGAAGCATCGAACCCGGAATCTCGCTACGCGTCTCCAACTTCGGGATTCCGGGTTCGCGCCGACGGCGCGCCCCGGAATGACGGAGCCTAGTGGAAAGCTGTCATGGCCGCCTACGGTCTCTATACCCATATTGCCGCGAACAAGACCCGCTCGATGGTCCTGCTCGCGGCCCTGTTCCTGCTGGTCTATGTGATCGTCTATGCCGGGGCGCTGGTCATCGAGGTGGTCAACTACGCCGGCGCACCGGCCGACTATTATTTGCGCGCTGGATTGCGCGACCTGATCCGGTCGCTGCCCTATTCCACCGGCGCGGTGGCGCTGTGGATCGTCATCGCCTATTTCTTTCATCAGAAGATCATCGACGCCGTCACCGGAGGCACTGACGTGACGCGGACGGAGCAGCCGCGGCTCTATAATCTCCTTGAAAACCTCTGCATCTCGCGCGGCATCCCGATGCCGAAGCTGAAGCTCGTCGACAGCGAGGCACTCAACGCCTATGCGACCGGCCTCAACCCCGGACAATACGCGGTCACCGTCACCACCGGCCTCTTGAACACACTGAACGACCAGGAGATCGAGGCGGTGCTCGGCCATGAGCTCACCCACATCAGGAACGGCGACGTACAGATGATGGTGATCGCCGTGATCATCGCAGGTGTGGTCGGCTTCTCTGCCGAATTGCTCTTCCGGGGGTTCTTCAATTTCGGCAATTACGGCTGGGGCTGGGGTTCTGGCCGCGGCTCCTCCTGGTCCTCATCATCAGGCTCTTCTTCGTCGTCGGATTCCGGTAGCGGCGACCGTAAGAGCGGCGGTGCTGCGATCCTGATCATCATCCTCGCGGTCGTCCTCATCGTACTCGCCTGGGCGCTATCGCAATTCGTGCGGCTCGCGCTGTCGCGCTCGCGCGAATATCTCGCGGATGCCGGCTCGGTCGAATTAACCAAGAACCCCGATGCCATGATCTCGGCGCTGCGCAAGATCGAGGGTCGCGGCGAGTTGCCTGGTGCGACGTCGGCGGTCATGGAACTGTGTCTCGACAACCCGCGCGAGGGATTTGCCGACCTTTTCGCGACCCACCCTTCAGTTGAGGCGAGGGTGCAGGCGCTGGTGAAATACGCCGGCGGCCATTACATGGCTCCGCTCGCCTTGCCGATGCATCCGTCGGACGAGCAGGATGGCCGGACGAATCAACCGGACAGCGGCCAGCCGCCGCCCCTGCCGCCGGGCCCCTGGAACGATGCTGAAAGCGGCAGCAGCACGCAGGGCGGATCAGCGCCCGCCCCTGGCCCGTGGGGAAATACGGCAGGTAATTCGCCGGGTCCTTGGGGACCGCGTTAGACCTTGACGATTTTTGCGACATCTTGCTCGACAGATCGACAAATTCCGTGCCAATGGCGGAAACGGGCCGCGATTGAATTGAATTATCCCATGTTTCTGCCATGTTCGCGCCCAAAGCAGATATGGGGATTGGCTGATCGGCGTCTCGGTCGGCGTTGGACTTTCTTGAGGGTAGGACATGGCAAAGCCGGCAGTGATCGTGGTGGGCGCGGACAAGGGCGGGGTTGGCAAGACGACGGTCTCACGGACCGTGCTTGACTATTTCAGCGCCAACAACGTGCCGACGCGCGCATTCGACACGGAATCGCCGCGCGGCACATTGAAGCGGTTTCACCCCGACATCACCGAGATCGTCGACATGACGTCGACGGCGGACCAGATGAAGATCTTCGATACGCTCAACACGGTGAGCCCCTCGGTGACCGTGATCGACGTCCGCGCAGGCCTGTTGTCGCCGGCGCTGGCGTCCTTGCGCGACATCGGCTTTCTAGATGCCGCCCGTGCTGGCCAGATCACCTTCGCCGTGTTCCATATACTGGGACCTTCGATTGCGTCGCTCGACGAGATCGCGGAAACCGCGAACTTCATGTCGGGCGCCAAATACTTCCTGGTGAAGAATTTCATCAACAACACCAGCTTTTTCGAATGGGACCAGTCGACCTATAATTCCTATTTCCACCGCATCAAGGACGCGACCGAGCTGACCATCCCGAAGCTCAACGAAATGGCATTCGAGCAGGTCGAGGTGGCCTCCGTCCCGTTCCTGAAATTCGTCGCCAACAAGGGCGTTCGCGACGAGGCCGCGAACTATTCCTTCGTGCTGCGCGGCTATGTCCGGCACTGGCTCGCCAATGTCTGGAGCGAATTCGACCGCATCAAGCTGACCGACATCGTCGGCAGCGGCAAGGTCGGCGTGCGGGGTGGCGAAAAATAATTCGGCCGCCCCCTCGAACAGGGCTGGATCGGGCACGAATTTCACCTGATATAGCGGGAAATGCCCGCTACTCCGGTCTATATTATCTGCTCGCCCCGCCCACAGGTCGGCAAGACCCTGGTCGCGCGCCTGCTGACCGAGTTCCTGCTGCTCAAGAACGGGAAGGTTGCCGCCTTTGACGTCAACCTGAAAGAGCCCTCGCTCCTGGATTATCTGCCCAACGTGACCGAAACGGCGGAGATCGAGGACACCTACGGCAAGATGCAGCTGATGGACCGCATCATCGTCGATGACGGCATCGCCAAGGTGATCGACCTCGGCTTCCACGCTTTCGACGAGTTCTTCAAGATGTCGGAAGAAATCGGCTTCATGAAGGAGGCGGAGCGGCGCCGGGTGACGCCGATCATCCTGTTTGCCGCCGACACCGACCGCGTCTCGGTACGCCAGCACCTGGCGCTGCAAGACCAGATTCCGGCCTCGCGCCTCGTCGTTATCGACAACGAACATGTCGTGCGCGGAGAGTTGCCGGAGTCTTTAGGGATGGGTCGGGTGTTGCGCGTGAGCGCGCTGCCGACGTTCCTCAAAACCTACATCGACCGGCTCACCTTTTCCTTCACCGACTATCTGCGACGTGAGAAGGATTCGTCGACCGAGCTCCATCAATGGGTCCGGCGCAACTATTTTGCCTTACGCGAGCTCGAATTGAGCCTCATCCTGCAGCAATCATAGATTGTCCACCGTGACCAAACCACTTCCATGGCTCTCGCGGGACAGCCAACACTTCCTGATCCGCGGACTGAAAGCCCGGTTCCTCGCCCAGAGGATCGAGTTCCGCCTGATCCGCCAGCATGTGCGCAGCGCCGACACCGTCTGCGACATCGGCGCCAACAAGGGCAGCTTTGTCTTCTGGCTCTCCCGCTGGTGCCGGAACGGACGGGTGGTCGCGTTCGAACCGCAGCCCCAATTCGCGCAACTGGTTGCCAGGCTCGCCAGCGATCTCAAGCTCGACAATGTGACGGTCGAGCAGAAGGCGGCGTTCTCAAAGCCGGGTCAGGCCGATCTTTTCGTGCCGAAAGGCCATTCGCCCGGTGCCTCTCTGGTCAGCAAGACCGTAGGCGCCAGCGACTTCGAAACCATCTCGGTGCCGATGGTCCGGCTCGACGATTATTTCGCTCAACATGAGCAGATCAGCTTCATGAAGGTGGACGTCGAAGGCGCCGAGCTTGACGTGTTCAAAGGGGCCGAGCGCATCCTGCGCGAACAATCACCGCTGCTCATTTTCGAATGCGAGAGCCGTCACCTCGACGGCACGCGCGTCGAGGACGTGTTCGCCTATCTCAACGCGCTTGGCTATGCCGGTTATTTCGTCGCGGGTAGCCAGCTTCTCTCGGTCGCGAAATTCGATGCCGCGATCCATCAGCGCCAGGACGGCGAATGGTTTTGGAAGGCCAAGGGCTACTACAACAATTTCGTCTTCAGCAAAACGCCGCTGCCGGACTCGCAAAGCTAAAGCATGATCCGGAAAAGTGTGTAGCGGTTTTCCGAAAAGATCATGCTTGATCAAAGACCTAAAGCGCGATGACGATTAAACCAAATCTCATCGCGCTTTGGCGCTTTGCGAAGGGTTTCGGCGGTCACGACCCTTCGCTTCTCCCGCCGGGGAGAGGTGAGAAGCCACCAGGCTCAATGCCCCTCGAACGCCATCAGCGTGCGCACCGGCACGTCCATCGCCCGCAGCTTGGCGGCGCCACCGAGATCCGGCAGGTCGATGATGAAGCAGGCCGCGACCACGTTGGCGCCGATCTGGCGCAACAGCTTCACTGCGCCCTCCGCCGTGCCACCGGTCGCGATGAGGTCGTCGACCAGGATGACGCGTTCGCCGGGATGCACCGCGTCCGCATGCATCTCCATCTCGTCGATGCCGTATTCCAGCGAATAGGCGATGCGAATCGTGGTGTGCGGCAGCTTGCCCTTCTTGCGGATCGGCACGAATCCGGCGGAGAGCTGATGCGCCACCGCGCCGCCGAGGATGAAGCCGCGCGCCTCGATGCCGGCGACCTTGTCGATCTTCGAGCCGGCCCAGGGGTTCACCAATTCGTCGACCGCGCGGCGGAAGGCGCGGGCGTCGGCCATGAGCGTGGTGATGTCGCGAAACAGGATCCCCGGCTTGGGATAATCCGGTATGGTGCGAACGGCCGCTTTCAGATCAAGGTCAAAAGTCATGCTCGTCTCTTTCTAGTCGCCGTCATTCCGGGGCGACACAAAGCGTCAAACCTAGAGTGACAAGGAAGCAAAAGGTCTTACACCAATCCGCGTTCAATTCACCGGCTCGCCGAGCCGAAACGCATTCTCCACGATCCGCAGTCCCACCTCATCGCCGAGCGACATCAGCGATTCCGGGTGGAATTGCACGCCGCCGACCGGCAGGCTCTTGTGCTCGATCGCCATGGCGACCCCGTCTTCGGTGCTCGCGGTCACGGTTAGCACCTCGGGCATGGTCTCGCCGGCGACATAGAGCGAGTGGTAACGGCCGATCACAATCTCATTAGGCAGGCTCTGCATCAAGCGTCCACCCCGCACTTGGACCCGCGAGGGCCGGCCGTGCGCGGGATGGGAAAGCTGGCCCAGTTCGCCGCCAAAATATTCGCCGATCGCCTGCACGCCGAGGCACACCCCGAAGATCGGCAGTTTTTTCGCGATCGCCGCATCGATCGTGCCCGAAATCTTGAAATCCTCCGGACGGCCGGGTCCCGGCGACAGCACCAGAAGGTCCCATTTGCGCTGCTTCAGCATATCAAGCGCATGCACGTATCGGACCACCGTGACGTTGGCGCCGACCTGACGGAAATAATCCGCCAGCATGTGCACGAAGCTGTCGTCATGGTCGATCAGGAGCACCTGCTTGCCGCTTCCGGTGGCATCGGGTGCGGTCGATGACAGGGGCTTGGGCGGATCGCCGCGCAGCGCCTGGAACAGCGCCGCCGCCTTGACCTGGCATTCGCGGTCCTCGGCGGCGGGATCGGAGTCAAACAGGCAGGTGGCCCCGACCCGCACTTCGGCCAGGCCGTCCTTCATGCGGATGGTGCGGATGGTGAGGCCGGTGTTGATGCTGCCGTCGAAATTGACGCAGCCGATGGCGCCGGCATACCAGCGGCGCGGCGAACGCTCGTGATCCTCCACGAACTGCATCGCCCACAGCTTCGGCGCGCCCGTCACCGTCACTGCCCAGGCATGGGTGAGGAAGCCGTCGAGCGCATCGAAGCCCGGCCGCAGCATGCCCTCGACATGATCAACGGTGTGGAACAGCTTGGAGTAGGTCTCGATCTGCCGCCGCGCCAGCACCTTGATTGTACCAGGCACGCAGACGCGCGCCTTGTCGTTGCGGTCGACGTCGGTGCACATGTTGAGCTCGAACTCGTCCTTCTCCGAGTTCAGGAGCTGCCTGATCTGCTCGGCGTCGCCGATCGCATCCGTCCCGCGCGCGATCGTACCGGAGATTGGACAGGTCTCGACCCGGCGGCCGTCGGAGCGCACGAACATTTCCGGCGAAGCCGAAACCAGAAACTCGCCGTTCCCGAGATTCATCAGCGCACCATAGGGCGAAGGGTTGATGCGGCAGAGCCTTTGAAACACTTCCGCGGGCGAGCGCTCGCAGGGCTCGCCGAAGAGCTGCCCCGGTACCGCCTCGAACAGATCGCCGCGGGCAAAGGCCGCGCGCGCGATCTCGACGGTCGCCTGGTATTCGCCGGGCGCGTGATCGGCAAATCCCTGACGCGGGGTTTTGGCGTAGATGCTTTCCGCGCTCTCGCGCGGCAGGCCCGCGGTCGACTTACCGTTCCAGGCAAAGTCGTAGCTCAGGACCACGCCACGTGCGGTGGCACGGTCGTAGACGAGGAGTTGGTCCGGCACATAAAGCACGATGTCGCGCTGGTCGGCCTCGCGCTGACGCTTCTGCACGAGGTCCTCGATCTGGAACACGAGGTCGTAGGCGAAGGCGCCGAACAGGCCGAGCAGCGGATCGTCCTTGGCGCCGAAACCTGCGATGAGGTTGCGTACCAGCGACATCGCGCTGGCACGGCGAGTGCGCTGGTCCTCTTCGACCGGCGCCGCGCCGCGAATGATGTGGCCGGCGAGGCGCGCGGTGCTTTTCTCTGTGACAACCACGCAGGGCTCGCGCAAGCTGTCACCCAGGAAGGCGATCAGCACCTCGCCGCGCGCATTCAACGCTGACAGCTTGAAATCGACGCCCCTGGTCTCCAGCACGAGCGGCGGGTTGGCAAAACCGAGGTCGAAGCTTTCGTAGCGGCCGGGCACAGTGGTGCCGGAGGACAGCACCACGCCGCAGCGGCGGTCGAGAAGCTCAATCAGCGCGTCGAGCCGGGTCGCCCCGCCGGAAAACTGCTCCGCCAGCCGCGTGACGGCTAGCCCGCCGTGGGTGCGGTAGTCGTAGCGCTCGGGCAGGGAGAAAACTGTCCTGTTCATGTGATCCTCTTACGAAACTTGCCGAGGGAACGCCACACAGGACAGGGATAAGGCCGCCGCGCTGCGTGGCGGCCTTCGACGATCAGAATTGAGCAAAATCGCACCGGCCACCTTTTAAGAGGTGGGCCACCACAGACCGGAGGGGCTGGAAACGGTGCTCATGGCCGGAACACACCATGGCGGCAGGGGGACGTCAAGGCCGGGCACGGCTGATTGCACGGCCTGCCCGCCTGACGCTGCCGTCTGCTGCGAAGATGTCACCCCAGATGCTTCGCAAAATACTCCACGGCACGACCCCAGGCGAGTTCGGCGGCCTGGCGGTCATGGACCGTCAGGCGCTGCTCATTCGCAAAACCGTGATCGGCCTCGTAGCGGTGAATCTCGAACGACTTGCCGGCGGCTTTCATGCCCTTTTCAAACGCGTCCACAACCTGTGGCGTGCACCAATCGTCCCTGGTGGCGAAATGAGCCTGCAGCGGGATTCTCACGTCGGCGGGCTTGGCCGCCTGCTCCGGCGGAATGCCGTAGAACACGACGCCAGCGGTAAGCTCGGGAATCCTGGTGGCACCGATGACTGTCACGGCACCGCCAAGGCAGAAGCCGGTCAGGCCGACCCTGGCGCCGTTGCGCGACAGATATTGCGCGGCGCCACGCACGGTCTCCGTGGTAGCATCCATGAAATCCAGCGAGTTCATCTCTTTGGCCGCGGCATCCGTGTCGTGATAGGGCACGACCGTCCCCTTGTAGAGATCGGGCGCCAGTGCGTCGAAGCCGGCGCGCGCGAACCGATCGCACATGCCCTTGATCTGGTCCTGCAGGCCCCACCATTCCTGGATCACCACCACACCCGGCGCGTTGCCGCGCGCGGCATTGACAAGATAGCCCGACGCTTCTTTGCCGTCCGGACGTTTGAAGGTGATGGTCGTGCCCATGGTTCCTCCCTCGGGATTTTCTGCAACGGGATTGGCGCCCATTTTGGCCGCTCCGGAGCGTGGATGCAATTCACACTCCGTCATTCCGTCTCAAACAAAAAGCCCCCGCACGGGGGCTTTTCGCATTCGCATCACAGTCGCCGCAGCTCAATGCGCGTCGGCCCAGACCTTCTTCTTGGTGAAATACATCAATCCCGCGAAGATGATCAGGAAGATGAACACCTGCATGCCCAGCTTCTTGCGGTCCTCCATATGCGGCTCGGCCGCCCACATCAGGAAGGTTGCCACATCGTGCGCATATTGCTGCACGGTGGCGGGCGAGCCGTCATCGAAGGTGATCTGGCCGTCCGAGAGCGGCTTCGGCATCTTGATGGCGTGGCCGGGGAAGTACTTGTTGTAGTACGAGCCATCGGGAATGGTGACGCCGGCCGGCGCCTTGTCCTCGAAACCGGTGAGGATGCCCACGATGTAGTTCGGCCCCTGCTCCTGGAACTGGGTGAAGAAGTCGAAGATGAACTGGGGGAAGCCGCGTTCATAGGAACGCGCTTTCGCAATCAACGACAGATCTGGCGGCGCCGCACCGCCATTCGCCGCCCGCGCGGCCTGCTCGTTCGGGAACGGCGACGGGAAATAGTCGGCTGGCCGGCCCGGCCGCTCGAACATCTCGCCCTGGTCGTTCGGACCGTCCTTGATCTTGTATTCGGCTGCAAACGCCTTGACCTGCGCCTCCGAATAGCCGGGACCGCCGGGGTCGCCGATATTACGGAACGCGATGTAGGACAGCGCGTGGCAGTTCGAGCAGACTTCCTTGTAGACCTTCAGGCCGCGCTGCAGGGCACCGCGGTCATATTTGCCGAAGGGCCCGGAGAAGGACCACGTTTGCGAGGGCGGAGTGGTTTCCTCCGCCGCACGAGCGCTCTGCACGCCGCCAGCCAGCAGGCCACCAGCCACCACGAGAGCCACGATGGCAGACACCGCTGCCTTGACACCACTCTTGGCGAGCACGTCGTCGGCGATTGAGTTCGGCAACGGACGCGGCGTCTCGATGCGGGAGAGCAGCGGCATCACGATCAGGAAATAGGCGAAGTAGCAGACCGTCAGGATGCGTCCGAGAATGACATAGACGCCCTCCGGCGGCTGTGCGCCGAGATAGCCCAAAAGGATGCAGGTGACGACAAACAACCAGAAGAACTGCTTTGCCAGCGGACGATACTTGCAGGACCGCGTCTTGGCCGTGTCGAGCCAGGGCAGGAACACCAACACGATGATCGCCGAGAACATCGCGATCACGCCCGCGAGCTTGTTCGGGATCGAGCGCAGGATCGCGTAGAACGGCAGGTAATACCATTCCGGCACGATGTGCTGCGGCGTCACGCCGGGATTGGCCGGGATGTAATTGTCGGCGTCGCCGAGATAGTTCGGCATGTAGAAGATAAACCAGCAGAACAGGAGCAGGAACACCGAGACGCCAAACAAGTCCTTGATGGTCGCGTAGGGCGTGAACGGCACCGTGTCCTTCTCGGACTTGACGTCGACGCCGGTCGGATTGCCCTGACCCGCGACATGCAGCGCCCAAACGTGGAGCACGACGACGCCCGCGATCAGGAACGGCAGCAGGTAGTGCAGCGAGAAGAAGCGGTTCAGCGTCGGGTTACCGACCGAATAGCCGCCCCAGAGCAGCGTCACGATGCTGTCGCCGACGTAAGGGATCGCGGAGAACAGGTTGGTGATGACAGTGGCACCCCAGAAGCTCATCTGGCCCCAAGGCAGCACATAGCCCATGAAGCCGGTCGCCATCATCAGGAGGTAGATGATGACGCCGAGGATCCACAGCACCTCGCGCGGCTCTTTGTACGACCCGTAGTAGAGGCCGCGGAACATGTGCACATAGACGGCGAAGAAGAACATCGAGGCGCCGGCGGCGTGCATGTTGCGGAGCAGCCAGCCGTAGTTGACGTCGCGCACGAGCAGTTCGACCGATCGGAAGGCGAGATCGGCGTTCGGCGTGTAGTGCATCGCCAGGATCACGCCGGTCAGTATTTGCGCGCCCAGCATGAAGGAAAGGATGGCGCCGAACGTCCACCAGTAGTTCAGGTTGCGCGGCGTCGGATAGGCCACGAAGGAGGAGTGGACGAGGCCCATGATTGGCAGGCGCCGTTCAATCCACTTCAAGGCCGGATGGCTAGGTTGGTAATCGGAGGGTCCGCTCATGATGCGATCCTGAGGAATAAGGCCATGCGACGGCTGAAAAGGTCCCGGGAACAGGTTCCCCGAGGCCGTTAGCCGATCTGAATTTTGGTGTCGGAGACGAACTGGTAGGGCGGCACCGCCAGATTGAGCGGCGCGGGTCCCTGGCGAATACGTCCTGAGGAATCGTATTGCGAGCCGTGGCAAGGACAGAAGAAGCCGTCGTAATTGCCCTCATAAGCGATCGGGATGCAGCCGAGATGAGTGCAGATGCCGATCACGACCAGCCAGTTGTCGTGGCCCGCCTTGACCCGCGACTCATCGCTCTGCGGATCCCTGAGGCTGTCGACGGCCACCGCGCGCGCCTCTTCGATCTGCTTCTTGGTGCGGTTCATGATGTAGATCGGCTTGCCGCGCCAGAACACCTTGATGTCCTGGCCTTCCGCGACCGGGCTCAGGTCGACTTCGATCGGCGCACCGGCCGCGATGGTCGCGGCATCCGGATTCATCTGGGAAATGAACGGCCAGAGCGTTGCAACACCCCCGATGGCCGCAGCCGCGCCAGTCGCAACAAAAAGAAAATCACGGCGTGTCGGTTGGTCCGCCGAAGACGCTGTCGTCACGTTTCCACACCCTTTCTTAGCTTCGCAGCCGGTGGAACCGCTCCGGAGACGCCAAAAGCATTGCCGGAAAGGCTGCCGGCGCCCGCGGCCCCCGCGGCGGCAGATGGACTACCTTATCGGCCAGAGCGGCCAAACGGCAGTCTTGAATCGTTCTATTGGCACCCTTGCCGGAATAGCGCAAGCCCGCTATCGGCCAACAAAGGTGCAATGCACGAAATCCGCGCAAGCGCTCTGAATATTCGCGCGAATTCGAGAAGGGGACCACCGCATGCAGATTGCGCTTTATCAGCCGGACATTCCCCCCAATACGGGAACGATTCTGCGGCTGTGCGCATGCCTGGACGTATCGGCTCATATCATTGAGCCGGCAGGCTTTGCGGTCTCCGACTATGCCTTCCGCCGGGCGGGAATGGACTATCTCGATCATGTGAGCCTGATGCGGCACGTGTCCTGGGACGCCTTCGAGGCATGGCGGCGGGAGGCCGGCTACCGGGTCTTGCTGTTCACCACCAAAGGCGCCACCTCCTACCTTGATTTTCGCTACCAGGCGCAGGACATCCTGATGTTCGGCCGGGAGACCGCAGGTGTGCCCGAAGAGGTGGCCGCGAAGGCCGATGCCCGGCTGAAAATCCCCATCAAGGCGAGCCTGCGCTCGCTCAATGTGGCGATGTCGGCGGCTATCGCGGCCGGCGAAGCGCTACGGCAGACCCGTTTCGCAACGCGAGGAGAATTTGGGTGAGTTACGCCGTCAAGGAGATCTTCCTGACGCTTCAGGGCGAAGGTGCCCATGCGGGGCGTGCGGCCGTGTTTTGCCGCTTCGCCGGCTGCAATCTCTGGAGCGGGCGCGAAGAGGATCGCGCGAGCGCGACCTGCCAGTTTTGCGACACCGATTTTGTCGGCACGGACGGCACCCTCGGAAACCGCTACGCGTCGGCCGACGCACTCGCAGATATGATTGCGGGGCAATGGACAGGCGGTGACTGCAACCGCTATGTGGTGCTGACCGGGGGCGAGCCGTTGCTTCAGGTCGACGCGCGGCTTATTGCTGCGCTCCATGCGCGGGGCTTTGCGATCGCCGTCGAGACCAACGGCACGATCGAGGCCCCGGAGGGGCTGGACTGGATTTGCGTCAGCCCGAAAGCGGGTGCGAGGCTCGTGCTGCGCCGTGGCCACGAGCTGAAGCTGGTCTATCCGCAAGCCGGTGCAGAGCCTGAGAATTTCGCCGGTCTTGCCTTTGAGCGCTTCTCACTGCAGCCGATGGACGGTCCTGACGTTGCCGCCAATGCCGCGCGAGCGGTCGACTATTGCCTGCACCATCCGCAATGGCGGCTGAGCGTGCAGACACACAAGAGCCTGGGTATCAGATAGGAGCTTCGATTTCGTAAGCCATGTGGGAATTGACCAAATCGTTCAGGTTCGAGGCGGCGCACGCGCTCTCTGGAACCACATTCGGGGCAGTGGCTGAGCAAATCCACGGCCATTCGTTCCGCGCCGAGGTGACGATCCGAGGCAGGCCCGATCCCGCAACCGGAATGGTGCTGGACCTCGGAGTCCTGGACCGTCGGATTGCCGAGGTCAGCAAGATACTGGACCATAAGCTTCTCAACACCATCGAGGCTCTTGGGCCGCCGACGCTGGAAAACCTGTCGCGGTTCATCTGGGAGCGGGTCCAGCATGCCGGCCGCGTCACCAAGGTCAGCGTTTTCCGCGACAGTTGCAACGAGAGCTGCAGCTATTACGGTCCGCTCGCAGACCCAGATTAGAGGCCGAATCATAGGAACCAAGCAAACGATGAACGCATCAGACATCGAGGCCCGCAAGGCGCGCGCAAAGGCCTGGTTCGAACAGCTTCGCGACGAGATTTGCGCGGCCTTCGAGCAGCTCGAGGACGAGGCGCCGGCCTCGCTTTATCCGGCCGCGCCCGCCCGCTTCGTGCGCACACCCTGGCAGCGCACGGATTCGACCGGCGCGCCCGGTGGCGGCGGAGTGATGTCGATGATGCACGGCCGGCTGTTCGAGAAGGTCGGCGTGCACACGGTCGCCGTGCATGGTGAATTCGCGCCCGAATTTCGCGGCCAGATGCTCGGCGCCGCCGAGGACCCGCGGTTCTGGGCTTCCGGCATCTCGCTGATCGTGCATATGCGCAGCCCCCATATCCCGGCCGTTCACATGAACACGCGTTTCATCGTCACCACCAAAGACTGGTTCGGCGGTGGCTCGGACCTCACGCCGGTGCTCAACCGCCGGCGCACCCAGGAGGACCCCGACACGATCGCCTTCCACGCCGCGATGCGCTCGGCCTGTGACGCGCATTCGGGGATTGCGCCATACGAAAAATACAAGAAGTGGTGCGACGATTATTTCTACCTGCCGCACCGCAAGGAGCCACGCGGCATCGGCGGCATCTTCTACGACCACCACAATTCCGGCGACTGGGATGCCGACTTCGCCTTCACACAAAGCGTCGGCCGCGCCTTCCTCGACATCTATCCCAAACTGGTACGGACCAATCTCAACACGCCGTGGACGGAAGCAGAGCGCGAGGAACAGTTGATCCGGCGCGGCCGCTATGTCGAATTCAACCTGCTCTACGACCGCGGCACGCTGTTTGGCCTCAAGACCGGCGGCAACATCGAGTCCATCCTTTCCTCGCTGCCGCCCGAGGTGAAGTGGCCGTAAGGGAAGTCGCTCAAGCCCTGTCGCGGCTGACGCGGGATACCGCCTGGTCCGCGATGGCGGCGAGCGCGGCTTGATCCATCGGGAAGTCGGCGGCAAGCCAGGCATCCTCGGCGAGCGCGATGGCATGGCCGAGCACCGGGCCCTCGGCAACGCCGCGGGCGATGAAATCCGCGGCCCTGAGCGGAAATTTCGGCGCGCTCCAGCGCTGCGGCAGGCTTGCGTGCTCGCGCCAGGCTTTTGGATCGGTGTTGCCACCGGCGCGCGCCCAGGCCAGCAACAGCCGGTCGCGGTAGGCCGCCTCACCAAGCCGGTAGAGACGGCGCTTGGCCAGCGGCTCGTCCATGTCGGCCAGCCGCCACCAGCGATGGCCCATGGAATCGAGCCGCTTCGCCTCGGCGTTGGAGAGGCGCAGCCGCGTCGCGAGTCGCCTTGCGTCCTCGGTGACGGCAACGGCGAGCGCGGCAAGACGGCGGATTGCATCCGCCTCGAGTCCAAGCTCCCGCTCGCCTGCAATCATCGCCTGGAACGGCCCGGTATAGGCGACACCGCCGAAAATCGCCTGCAGGAAGCCGCCATCCGCCATCGCCGCGACCGCGCCGACCGCGCCGACCGCGATCAGGAGCTTTAGGATTTCCATCCGCACCCGCTCCGCCGATAGCGACGCAAGACCGGCGCGCGCGCCGATGCAGGCGAAATAGCCGTCGCGATCCACCTCGCCGGCGCCAAAGGCAGCGTGAATGCGGAAGAAGCGCAGGATGCGTAAGTAATCCTCCTCGATCCGCTGCTGGGGATCGCCGATGAAACGCACCCGCCGCTCGGCGATGTCGGCGAGCCCGCCGACATGGTCGTGGACCACGCCGTCGATATCCACCGACAGCGCGTTGATGGTGAAATCACGCCGGCGGGCATCGCCGACCCAGTCGCGGCCGAACGCGACCTTGGCCTTGCGGCCGAAGGTTTCGGTGTCCTCGCGCAAGGTCGTGATCTCGAAGGGCTGGCCGTCCGCGACCAGCGTCACGGTGCCATGCTCGATGCCGGTCGGCACGCTCTTGATGCCGGCGACCTTGGCGCGGCGGACCACCTCGCTCGGCACCGCCGTGGTCGCGATGTCGATATCGACGATCGGCACGCCGAGCAGCGCGTTGCGCACGGCGCCACCGACCACGCGCGCCTCCTCGCCATCCTCATTGAGAAGTCCGAGCACGCGCGCGGCGGGGCCTGATCTGAGCCAGGGCGCATCCGACAGGCGCGCGGGCGTCATTTCTCGACTCCGGGAACCAGCTTGCCGTTTTCGACATGCGCGGGGGTGTAGGTGGAGTTCGGCGGCGAGCCAGAGAAATTCGCAAGCATGACAAAGCTTAGTATGATTAACAATAAGGAGGCCAATACCAGCCTGGCAACAAGATGGATCGGCCACGACGTTTGTACCAGAAGCCCCGAGCGCGTGGCGATCAGAAACAGCGCATAGACCGCAAAGGGAATGAGGAAAATCCCGATCTCGGTCAGCGCCTGCCGGATCATGGCAGATAGATCCGCTCGTAAAGGACCCTCAGGATGCCGGCGGTCGCCCCCCAAATATACCGCTCGGCGAAAGGCATGGCGTAATAGGTACGCTCCACGCCGCGGAATTCCTTGGCATGGAGCTGATGATTTCTCGGATCCATCAGGAAGGCGAGCGGCACCTCGAAGGCGTCATCGACCTCGGAGCGGTTGATCCGAAGCTCAAATCCCGGCTTCACCCGCGCCACCGTCGGCAGGATGCGAAACCCGAAGCCCGTGCCGTAGACGGGAAGATAGCCGAGCGTCTCGACAAAACCGCGATCGAGCCCGACCTCCTCCTCCGCCTCGCGCAGCGCGGCGTCGCAGGGGGTAGCATCTATCGCATCGATCTTGCCGCCCGGAAACGATATCTGGCCGGCGTGGTCGGCGAGATGCGGCGAGCGCTGCGTCAACAGCACGGTCGGCTCGGGATGCTCGACAATCGGAATCAGCACGGCGGCCGGCCGGATCGGCTGTTCGCGTGCAATGATCTGCAGCATGCGATCGGTGCCGGCATCGCCGCTGGGCGGAACGATGCTCGGATCGATCAGCGAGGGCGGAACGTCGAAGTTCAATCGCGTACGGGCCCGATCAAAAAATTCCGCAGAGCTCAGCTCGCGGGCTGCGGCCTTCAGCATCGGCTCGTTCAAAGTGCTGCCCTCATTTGCTCCGCGTCAGCCATTGCGAAAAATTCACCCGCGGATTCCACCCCGAACATCGGACGTCCCTCGATCACTCGCTCCTCGCCCATGTCCACCAGATCGTAATAGAGCGCGCGTGTCACCTTGGCCCAGAGATCGGCGCGCACATGGAGATACGGCGTGAGCCCGCCGTCACGAGACGTCTCGAAGCGCATGCGATGAGCAGAATCGCAATCGACCCAATCATCCACATTGGTGCGAAAGCGCAACAGCCGTTGGCCTGCCATGGTCTCGATCTGCATCTCCACCGCAAGAAACGGCACATCGTCGACGCGGATGCCCACTTTCTCGACCGGCGTCACCAGAAAATACTTGCCGTCCTCGCGCTTGAGGATGGTCGAGAACAGGCGCACCAGCGCCGGCCGGCCGATTGGCGTGCCCATGTAGAACCATGTACCGTCAGACGCGATTCGCATGTCGAGATCGCCGCAAAATGGCGGATTCCACAGGTGCACCGGCGGCAGCCCTTTTCCGGCAGCGCTCGCTTTTGCAGCGTCCCGGGCCGCGGCCGTCAGCCCGTCCAGGCCTTGATCGCCGCCCTGCCCTTGCTTCGCCATGGTTTACCCTGACTGTTCTGTGTCGCGATCTGGCACGATTGCTGCACGCCAAACGTAAGTGGGCGTTGTCGGACGTTAGCCTACCGGCGAGTTCCCCCGCAAATACCCGGGGGACGGTCGCCACATCGTGATGCCGTTAATACCCTGAAAAGCCTTTAAGGTGGGGATAGTTAAACTCAGTAAATACATGGCCCTCGCGCAGGTCTAGCATGGGCTGATCGCATGATGGCGCGGCCTGCGCCGTCAACAAGGAGCAAACTGGATGGCGGAGAGTGTCGAAAAGCTGGAAGATGTGATCGTCCGCTCGGCCGAGCAGGTATCGGGACAGATCCGCGCCGCCAAGGACGCGATTGGAAACGTTATCTTCGGCCAGGACCGTGTGATTGAAGACACGCTGGTGACGATCCTGTCTGGCGGACATGCGCTCCTGATCGGCGTGCCCGGTCTGGCCAAGACCAAGCTCGTGGAGACGCTCGGCATCACGCTTGGACTTGACGCCAAGCGCATCCAGTTCACGCCGGACCTGATGCCATCGGACATTCTCGGCGCCGAGGTGCTGGACGAGAGCAACTCCGGCAAGCGCTCGTTCCGCTTCATCGCGGGCCCAGTATTCGCGCAGCTCCTGATGGCGGACGAGATCAACCGCGCCAGCCCGCGCACGCAATCGGCGCTGCTGCAGTCAATGCAGGAGCAGCACATCACCGTTGCGGGCGCGCGCCACGATCTGCCGAAGCCGTTCCATGTGCTCGCCACACAAAACCCGCTGGAACAGGAAGGCACCTATCCGCTGCCGGAAGCCCAGCTCGACCGCTTCCTGATGGAGATCGACGTCGATTATCCCGACCGCGATGCCGAGCGGCGTATCCTGTTCGAGACCACCGGCGCCGAGGAGACGCTTGCCAGGGGAGCGATGACCGCGGACGCGCTGATCGCAGCGCAACGGCTGGTGCGTCGCCTTCCCGTCGGCGATTCCGTGGTCGAGGCCATTCTGTCGCTGGTGCGCTCCGCACGTCCGGGCCCGGACGCGGGCGAAGCCGGCAAGCTGATCGCGTGGGGCCCCGGCCCGCGCGCCAGTCAATCGCTGATGCTCGCCGTGCGGGCCCGCGCGTTGCTCGACGGGCGGCTGGCCCCCTCCATCGACGACGTGCTCGACCTCGCCGAGCCCATCCTCAAGCACCGCATGGCGCTCACGTTTGCGGCGCGCGCCGAGGGGCGTACGATTCCGGACGTGATCCGCCAATTGAAGACCCGGATCGGTTGATGGCAGAAGCGAACAGGGGCGCGGGCAAGGAGATTGTTGCGATACGACGTGCCGATGGCGAAAGCCGCACGCTTGCCGCCTCGCTGCCGCGACTCGTGCTCGAGGCCCGCCGCATCGCCGCCAACGTGATCCATGGCCTGCATGGAAGGCGGCGCGCCGGCACCGGCGAGAACTTCTGGCAGTATCGCCGCTTCATCTCCGGCGAGCCGTCGCAGAATGTCGACTGGCGCCGCTCGGCGCGGGATGATCACCTCTATGTCCGCGAGCAGGAGTGGGAGGCGGCCCATACGGTGTGGCTTTGGCCGGACCGCTCGCCGTCAATGGCCTTCGCCTCGAGACAGGCGCGCGACAGCAAGCTCGAACGCACGCTGATCGTCACCTTTGCGCTTGCTGAACTTCTGGTGGCCGGCGGCGAACGGGTCGGCATTCCCGGCCTGATGAATCCGACCGCAAGCCGCGGGGTGATCGACAAGATGGCGCAGGCAATGTTGCACGACGACGCGGCGCGGCCGAGCCTGCCGCCGTCCTTCGTGCCGTCGGCGCTGGCCGAGATCGTGGTGCTGTCGGATTTCTGGTCGCCGATCGCCGAGATCACCGCCATGCTCACGGGACTGTCCTCTTCGGGCGCGCATGGCGTGCTGGTACAGATCGTCGATCCCGCGGAGGAGACGTTCCCCTATTCGGGCCGCATCGAATTCGTCGAGCCGGAGGGCCATGGCGTCATTACAGCGGGCCGCGCGGAACGCTGGGCCAGCGACTATGTCGAACGTGTCGCGCTGCACCGCGACCAGATCCGCGCCGAGACCGGCCGGCTTGACTGGCTGTTTGCCACCCACACCACCGACCGTTCGGCGGCGGAGTTGCTGTTGTTCCTGCATGGCGGCATGACGGTGAGCAAGACGGGCGTGCACGGCAACGTCAAAGTGGGGCGCAGCGCATGATCTTCGGGCTGCCCCTCTCCTTCACCGAGCCGTTCCTGCTGGCGGGCCTGTTGAGCCTGCCGGTCCTGTGGTGGGTGCTGCGCGTGATGCCGCCGCGGCCACGGCGCATCGAGTTTCCGCCGACGCGGCTCCTGTTCGACATCCAGCCCAAGGAGGAGACGCCCTCGCGCACGCCGTGGTGGCTGACGCTGTTGCGGCTTGCCGCGGCGGCGCTGGTGATTTTCGCGGCCGCCGGTCCCATCTGGAATCCCCAGACCGGGCTTGCCGGCAGCAAGGCGCCGCTGATGATCCTGCTCGACGACGGCTGGAGCGCGGCCTCGAGCTGGGAGGCGCGGATCCGTGCCGCCGACGAGTTGATCACCAACGCGGACTCCGATCGCCGCGGTGTGGCGTTGGTGCCGCTCTCGGAGCCCGCGCGGGACATCACCATGATGACCGGGGGCGCGGCGCGCG
This sequence comes from Bradyrhizobium sp. Tv2a-2, assembly GCF_000472425.1. Lineage (GTDB taxonomy): Bacteria > Pseudomonadota > Alphaproteobacteria > Rhizobiales > Xanthobacteraceae > Bradyrhizobium. Next base: position 197,909 of record NZ_AXAI01000001.1, read on the forward strand.
TGGCACTGCGCCAGCTCACGCCAAAGCCCTATTCGATCGATCGTGTGGACACGCTTGCCACGATCGATCGCTTCCTGAAAGGTGCCGGCGACGTCGAGATCGCCTGGCTGTCCGATGGTGTCGACACCGGCCGCGGGCCGGAATTCGTCGAGGGCCTGGGAAAGACCATCGGCAACCGCACGCTCACCATCTATCAGGGCGGAACGCAATCGCCGCTCGCTCTGGCCGCGGCGGAGAACGCGGCGGCGAAAATGACGGTCAAGGTGCTGCGCGCCGACTCTGGCGTCGGCGGTGGCATGGTGCGCGCGCTCGACGCCAAGGGCTCGCCGATCGGCGACGCGCGCTTTGCCTTTGCGCCGCAGGCACTGGAGACCGATGCCGCCTTCGACCTTCCGGTCGAATTGCGCAACGACATTGCGCGTCTCGAGATTGCCGGCGAGCGCTCGGCGGGTGCTGTGCAGCTGCTCGACAAGCGCTGGCGCCGCCGCGCTATCGGCATTGTCAGCGGCGCCACCAGCGACACCGCACAGCCCTTGCTGGCGTCAACCTTCTATCTTGCCCGCGCGCTTGGTCCGTTCGCCGATGTGCGGCTGGGCGATCGCGGCGTGGCGCCGCAGCAGGCGGTGGCCCAGTTCCTCGATCAGAAGCTGCCGATGATCATCCTGGCCGATGTCGGGACGCTGTCGCCCGAAGTGCGCGATCGCCTCAATGCGTGGATCGACCAGGGCGGCGTGCTGGTGCGTTTCGCCGGTCCGCGGCTGGCGCAGGGCGATGACGACCTCGTCCCGGTGAAGCTGCGCCGCGGCGGCCGAACGCTCGGCGGCAGCCTGACCTGGGAGAAGCCGCAGCATCTGACCGCCTTCGCCGCCGACGGCCCGTTCGCAGGCCTTGCGGTGCCCAAGGACGTCACCGTCAGCCGGCAGGTGCTGGCCGAGCCCGACGCGGTGCTCGCGACCAAGAGCTGGGCCTCGCTCGAAGACGGAACCCCGCTGGTCACAGGAGAACGCCGCGGCAAGGGCATCCTGAGCCTGTTTCACGTGAGCGCGGATATGCGCTGGTCCGATTTGCCGATGTCCGGAACCTTCGTCGAGATGCTTCGCCACCTCGTCGACATGTCGGGCTACACTTCCAATCCCGGCGCGGGCGTGGAAGCCCAAAGCAGCGCCAAGGAGACGCTGGCGCCGCTGCATACGCTGGATGGTTTCGGCGCCTTCGGTCCGCCGCCCTCGACTGCGAAACCGTTGCCGGCAGATTACCGCGACCGCGCCACGCCCGATCATCCGCCAGGCTTCTATGGCCCGGCGGATGGCCCCCTCGCCGTTAACACTCTGGCCGCGGCCGATCGCATCGTCGCGCTCGATACCGCGCCGTTGCACGCGCGGCGCGCCACCTACACCAACGCCGAGCCGCGCGACCTCCGGGGCATCCTGCTTTCCGCCGCGCTCGCGCTGTTCCTGGTCGATGCCATCATCGTTGCACTGCTCGGCGGCGGGCTCGCGGCACTGGTGCGGCGGCGCGCGGCGCCGGCCGCGCTGGCGTTCGGCCTGATCGTTGCGGGCCTTGTGCTGACGCCATCGGCAATCCGCGCCGAGAGCGCCGACGATTTCGCCATGCGCGCGACGTCGCAGACGCGGCTTGCTTATGTCGTTACCGGCAATGCGGACGTGGACTCGATCGTGAAATCGGGCATGGCGGGGCTGACGCTATTTCTTGCACAGCGCACGGCGCTCGAGGCCGGCGATCCCGTCGGCGTCGATCCCGCGCATGACGAGCTTGCCTTCTTCCCGCTGATCTACTGGCCGATCGTGCCCGGCGCGCCCAAGCCGCCGCAGGACGCGCTGAACAAGATCGACGCCTACATGAAGCAGGGCGGCACCGTGCTGTTCGACACCCGTGATGCAGTCGAGGCGCCCCCCGGCGAGAACGGCTCATCGCAGACGCCGGGCATGCAGGCGCTGCGCGACATCCTCTCCTCCCTCGATGTTCCCGAACTCGAGCCGGTCCCGCGCGAGCATGTCCTCACCAAGACCTTCTATCTCTTGCGCGACTTTCCCGGACGCTTCGTCAACGGCCAGACCTGGGTCGAGGCGCTGCCGCGCGAAGACGAAGACGAGAGCGCGTCGCGGCCCGCACGCGGCGGCGATGGCGTCTCACCGATCATCATCACCTCGAATGATCTCGCCGGTGCCTGGGCGATCCGGCCCGACGGCCAGCCGATGCTGCCGCTCACCCCCGGCGAGCCGAAACAGCGCGAGTTCGCCTTCCGCGCCGGCGTCAACATCGTGATGTACACGCTGACCGGCAACTACAAGGCCGACCAGGTGCACGCACCGGCGCTGATCGAACGGCTCGGGCAATAGGACTGGACAAAGGTAAGACATGAACTACGGCATCGCGTTCACGCCGCTTGTTCCCTCGATCGTGCTCTGGATCGCGATCGCAGCGATTGTCGTGATCGCCGCATTGCTGTTGCTTGCGCGGGCGCGCGGTGCGGCGGTGCGCGTCGCGGCACTGGCGCTGATCGTGCTTGCGCTGGCCAACCCGTCCTTCACGCGCGAGGACCGCGAACCCTTAAGCTCGGTTGCGGCGGTCGTGGTCGACAAGAGCCCCAGCCAGAATTTCGGCGACCGCAACCAGCAGACCGAGCAGGCCCGCACCGAGCTTGTCGATGCCCTGAAAAAGATCAAGGGCCTCGAGGTCCGCGTGGTCGAGGCTGGACAGGCCGACGGCGAGACCGACGGCACCCATCTGTTCGGCGCATTGTCCTCAGCGCTCTCAGATGTTCCGGTCGATCGCGTCGCCGGCGCCTTCCTGATCACCGATGGTCGCGTGCACGACATTCCCGCCAATACCGGCGGGCTCGGCTTCCAGGCGCCGGTGCATGCCCTGATCACGGGAGCGAAGAACGAGCGTGACCGCCGCATCGCGATCACTGCGGCGCCGCGCTTCGGCATCGTCGGCCAGACCCAAACCATCACCTACAGGCTCGACGACCAGGGAGTGACCGGCGACCGCGCCAAGATCACCATCCGCCGCGACGGCGAGACCATCAGCGAGCGCACGCTCCAGAGCGGCCAGACCTCCAGCGTCGACATCGACATCAAGCACGAGGGGCAGAACATCGTCGAGATCGAGGCGTCGCCGCTGGAGAACGAGCTGACGCCGGTCAACAACCGCGCGGTGGTCTCGATCGACGGCGTGCGCGACAAGCTGCGCGTGCTGCTCGTCTCCGGCGAGCCGCATTCAGGCGAGCGCACCTGGCGCAACCTCCTGAAGTCGGACGCCAGCGTCGACCTCGTCCATTTCACCATCCTTCGTCCGCCGGAGAAGCAGGACGGCACGCCGATCAACGAATTATCGCTGATCGCTTTTCCGACCCGCGAACTGTTCCAGCAGAAGATCAACGAATTCCAGTTGATCATCTTCGACCGCTACGCCCGCCAGGGCGTGCTGCCGGTCGCCTATTTCGACAATATCGCGCGCTATGTGCGCTCGGGCGGCGCTGTGCTGGTTTCGGCAGGGCCGGACTATGCGTCGAACACCTCGATCTGGCGCACGCCACTGGACTCGGTGCTGCCGGCGGAGCCCGTCGGCGTCACGGAGAAGCCGTTCTATGCGCATCTGACCGATGCCGGCAAACGCCATCCGGTGACACGTGGCCTCGAGGGCTCGGCTTTTGAGCCCCCGCACTGGAGTCGTTTCTTCCGCACCGTCGAAACCCGCAACGCCGTCAGTCCGCCTGTCATGACCGGTGCCAATGGTGAGCCGCTGCTGCTGTTGTCCCGCTTCGGCGAGGGTCGTGTCGCGCTCTTGCTTACTGACCACATCTGGCTGTGGGCACGCGGTTATGAGGGTGGCGGACCGCATCTCGATTTGTTGCGACGGATGTCGCACTGGCTGATGAAGCAGCCTGATCTCGACGAAGAGGCGCTCAGGCTCAAGGTGCAGGGTCATGACCTCGAAGTGATCCGCCAGACCATGGGCGATACCATCGCGCCCGTCACGGTGACCTCGCCGTCCGGCGTCGCTCGCGACTTGACGCTGACCGAGGGCGAGCCCGGTCAATGGCGCGCGACCATGCCGGCCGGCGAACTCGGACTGTGGCAGGCGACCGACGGCACGCTGAAGGCGCTGATCAATGTCGGCCCGACCAATCCAAAGGAATTTTCGGAAGTGACCTCGACCACCGAAACGCTCAAGCCGCTCACGCAGGCGACCGGCGGCGACGCGCGGCGTGTCGCGGATGGCTCAGGCATCGATCTGCCGCGCATCGTCGGCGTGCACTCGACCAGCGTCTTCCACGGCGACGGCTGGATGGGCGTCCGGCTGCGCGATGCCAGCGTGGTCAAGGGCGTCGGCGTGCTGCCGGTTTTCGCCGGCCTGATCGGCCTGTTGTTGCTGCTCGGCGCCTTCGCCGGCACCTGGCTGCGCGAGGGACGGTAGTTCGACGGCGGCGCTACTTGGCAAAGTCCCAGTCTGGACGGATGGCGCCGGAGACTCCATCGAAGGCCGCATCGACCAGTTCGACCATCAGGAGGCGGTCGTAATCGACCGGCCCCGGCATTGTAGCCCTGCCCTTCGGCACCTTCTTGAACCCAACCTGGCTGTAGTAGGGCTCGTCGCCGACCAGGAGCACCAGGCGGTGACCCTTGGTCTTTGCTTCGCCAAGCGCGCGCTGCAGCAGGAGCCGGCCTATACCGCGGCCGCGGAACGGCGGCTCGACTGTCAATGGGCCCAGCAGCAGGGCCTTCGTATCGCCGACACAAATGGGCAATTGACGGATCGATCCGACCAAAAGCGTCCCGATGCGCGCGGTGAAGGACAGGTCCAGGAGCGGATCGACGTGCTCGCGTAGGCGGTAGGCGCTGAGCACGAAGCGGCCGGGCCCGAAGGTGCGCTCCAGCAGCCGTTCGATCGCCTGGGCATCCCTGGGGCTTTCCGGAGCTATGGTGAGGGACAAATCGTTCATGCGTGGCGCCTTAGCATCCGCCGCGCGGGCGGTCCAGAACGGCGGAAGGGCGTCACCGCTCGCCGACTGGCGGCTGCGCCAGATAGGCGAGCAGCTTCATCTCCCGCCGCCCGCGCGTCACCGTGTCAAGCACCAGACCCGAGGACACCGACAGAATCGCCACTATCATCAGGCCGGTCGAGAGCACCGCCGTCGGCAGGCGAGGCACGATGCCCTGTTCCAGATAGGTGATGAAGATCGGGATCGCGAGGCCGATCGATATCAGCGCCAGGAAGATGCCAATCGCCGAGAAAAATCGCAGCGGCTTTTCCGAACGATAGAGCTTCAACATGGTGCCGAGGATGCGGAAGCCGTCGCGCCAGGTGTTGAGCTTGGAGAACGACCCCTCTGGGCGCGCAAAGTATGGCGTTTCGACCTCGGCAACCGGCAGCGCGAGCTCAAGGGCGTGCACGCTCAACTCGGTTTCGATCTCGAAGCCGCCGGAGAGAATCGGGAACGATTTGACGAAGCGGCGCGAGAACACGCGATAGCCCGACAGGATGTCCTTGAAGGTCTGGCCGAACACGTCGGCCAGGAACCGCGTCAGCAACAAATTGCCGGTGCGATGGCCAATGCGATAGGCGGCCTTGTTCTGGTCGACGCGAAGGCCGACCACCATGTCGAGATGCTCGGTCACAAGCATCTCGACCATGCGCGGCGCGCTTGCCGCGTCATAGGTCGCGTCACCGTCGACCAGCACATAGATGTCGGCATCGATGTCGGCGAACATCCGCCGTACCACATGGCCCTTGCCCTGCTGCCGCTCGGCACGCACCACCGCGCCCGCCTCGCGCGCGACCGCGGCGGTGCGGTCCCTGGAATTGTTGTCATAGACATAAACGGTCGCCGAGGGCAGCGCCTTGCGAAAATCGGCGACCACGCTTCCGACCGCGGCCTCCTCATTGAAGCACGGCACCAGGACGGCGATTCGCGGCGGTAAGAGCGTCATTCCCTTCAGGCCCGTTGGCAGAGGCTTCATCGACTCACAACGTGCTTATCACGATCGGGCGCGCGCCGCCTCTAGTGCCGGTCTGCCATCCACCACTGCGCGCGCCGCCCTCATCGCCAAGCCCTCATCGCCAAGTCTCTCATCGCCAAGTCTCTCATCGCCATGTGGCGAGCGGCGGCTTGCCCATGAGCACCTCGGCGATCCGCAGCCGCGTGCCCGGGGTGGTATCCTCCGGCAAGTCGTCGGCAGCGAAAAAGCCGCAAGCCGCGATTTCGCGGTTCGGCTCGGGCAGGCGATCCTGGAGGTACTGCCTGACGACATAGACCGCGACATGGTCGCGAATGGAGACGTGGCTGTTGAAAAAAACGCCGTGCAGCACGGGCTCGCCGACGAGCTCGATGCGCCCCTCCTCCCAAAGCTCGCGCTTGAGACTATCCGGGAGGCTCTCGCCAACCTCGACGCCGCCGCCGGGCAGATGCCAGCCCGCGACATAGCTGTGCAGGACGAGGAAGACGCGGCTCTCGCTGTCCAGCACCACGGCACGAACGCCGAGCGTCATGCCGCGGGCGAAGCGCCAATAGAGGTGAAACAGCCGCCCCAGCCACGGCTCCATGCGGCTGCGCAGGCGCTGCGGCAAGCTCTTCGTCGTCTCCGGCATCAGGATCCTTTGCGGCCGCGGTGTTTATGGGTTGCGCGGGAAGCTTGCGCCTGCGAATAGAGGGCATCTTTGCGGGGGTATCACGCGGTGGTCAAGCAACGGCGCGCGCGCAATTGGGGCCAATGATGGCAGCCTTCACGCTCGCCCATCTGTCGGACCCGCATCTGCCGCCGCTGCCGGCACCGCGTCTGTCCGAGCTCATGAGCAAGCGCGCGCTGGGCTATCTCAACTGGACGCGCAACCGTCACAAATATCACCGCCGCGAGGCGCTTGACGCGCTGGTCGGCGATCTCAAGGCGCAGACGCCCGACCATATCGCCGTCACCGGCGACCTCACCAATCTCGCGCTGCGCGCGGAGTTCGCGCCCGCCGCACGCTGGCTGCAAAGCGTCGGCAGCCCGGCGGATGTGACCGCCATCCCCGGCAATCACGACGCCTATGTGCGCGCCACCAGCCACTGTTTTGGGGAGGTGTTCGCCGATTATTTTCGCTCCGACGCAGCGAGCGAGGCCAAATTTCCATCCTTGCGCCGGCGCGGGCCGCTCGCGCTGATCAGCCTGTCCACCGCCGTTCCCACGCCGCCCCTGTTTGCGACCGGCAGGCTCGGTCGCGCGCAACTCGAGGCGCTGCAGGCACTGTTGGAAGGCCTTGCCGCGGAGCGCTTGTTTCGCGTCATTCTGGTGCACCATCCGCTGCGCTCGAAATCCCATATCAAGCGGCTGACCGATGCGGCGGACCTGATCGCCATTCTGCGCCGGCATGGCGTGGAGCTGATCCTGCACGGCCACGACCACGTCCACTCCACCATGTGGGTTGACGGGCCGGACGGGAGGATTCCGGCGATCGGCGTGCCGTCAGCCTCCGCACTCGCCCATGGTCACCACCCTGCGGCAGCCTACAATCTGTTCGCGATCGAGCCCGAGGGCAATGGCTGGCGCTGCGAGCAGATCGTGCGCGGGCTGGATGACACGATGCGGGTGGTGGAACTCCATCGCGTGCCATTGATGTAGGTCCCGCCGCTGTCATTCCGGGCAAGCGGAGCGTGAACCCGGAATGACGGCGATACCCTCACAGATTCCGCAGGGCCGCGAATAGCGCGAGCCCGAACAGGGCGAGGACACCGAACACGAACCCGAGCACGAAGCTCCAGAAGCCGCGGCGCCGGCGCTTTTCCGCCACGGCAGGCTTCGGCGGCTCGGTCGGCGCCAGCGCATGCTCGCGCTCGACCATTCGGCGCGCGACGTAATCGGTCACGGCATCGACGATAGCAGGCACGTCATGCGATTCGGCGAGCACGATGCGGCCGAAGCGGGTGTCCTGCACGAAGCGGTAGCTGCGTTTGTCGCGCCCCATCACGACATGGGCAACCACATCGATCCACAGCCGCGGCGTCTCACCCTGGCTGATGCCACGGTCGAACAGGTCGATGTCCGCAGGCACCTGCGCGAACAGCGGATCGAGCGCCTCGTTCAATATCTCGAGCCGCGCCACCTCGGCGTCGCGGAGATCGACCACGACACCGGTGCGATCGGCGGCCTCGATGCGCGCCTTGCGGAGCGCGTCACGCAAGCTGAGCGGCCGTGCCGGGCTTGAGCTTTGCGTCGTCTGCGCCTCTGACATTGTGACGGCCCTAACCGTGGATTCGAGGCTATTAGCCTATCAGTAACCACGTCCGGATCAAAGCGCCTTTATTCTCAATAGCTTACGGTTGGTGGATAAACCCAAAGCTTACGGCTGGTGGATAAACCCAAACGGCCCCACCCGGACATATCCGGATGGGGCCGCCTGCCTTCGGCATTAATCTCACGCGCCTTCTTCGGGCGCTTTCCTCTTGGTCACTTCGGTTTTGGGCACTTTGCTTTTTGGAGCGTGATCCGGCAAAGACGGATCACGCTCTTCAACCCGGCAATGAAGTCTGTCAGGCCGCGGTGCGGTTGGGCTCCTCCACGATCGAGAAGCGCACCCCGGCCTTGTGGCGGTGTTCTTCCGACACTTCGCGCCAGCAGTCCTCGGCTTCCTTGCGGCTCTTGAACGGACCTTTGACCTGGGCCGAGCCTTCCACGAGCTTGTGGAAGTTCATCGAACCGAACTCGCCGCCGATCACCCAGAAATTGCTGCCTTTGGTCATTGTCAGTCTCCTGTTGCTGTAGCGCGATCAGTCTGGAATTCGACCAGACTCCAGACTGATCATCTCACCGTTAGCCGAACTGGTTCATCGTGTTATGGGCGCCACCCGCCTTCAGGGCAGCTTCGCCGGCGAAGTACTCCTTGTGATCGTCGCCGATGTCGGAGCCGGCCATGTTCTGATGCTTCACGCAGGCGATGCCCTGACGGATCTCGGCGCGCTGGACGTTCTTCACATAGCCGAGCATGCCCTGCTCGCCGAAATATTCCCTCGCCAGATTGTCGGTCGAGAGCGCCGCCGTGTGATAGGTCGGCAACGTGATCAGATGGTGGAAGATGCCGGCGCGCTTCGCCGAGTCGGCCTGGAAGGTGCGGATACGCTCGTCGGCTTCCTTCGCCAGCGGCGTGTCGTCGTATTCCGCCTTCATCAGCTCGGCACGATTATACTTGCTGACATCCTTGCCGGCTTCCTTCATCGCATCATAGACCTGCCAACGGAAGTTCAGCGTCCAGTTGAAGGACGGCGAGTTGTTGTAGGCCAGCTTCGCGTTGGGGACCACCTTGCGGATCCGATCGACCATCTTGGCGATCTGCTCGATATGCGGCTTCTCGGTCTCGATCCACAGCAAGTCGGCGCCGTTCTGCAGCGAGGTCACGCAGTCCAGCACACAGCGATCCTCGCCGGTGCCCGGGCGGAACTGATAGAGATTGCTGGGCAGCCGCTTCGGACGCATCATCTTGCCGTTCCGATTGATGATGACATCACCGTTCCGCGCATTGTCGGCCGTCACTTCCTCGCAATCGAGGAAGCTGTTGTACTGGTCGCCGATGTCGCCGGGCTTGTGGCTCACGGCGATCTGCTGCGTGAGGCCGGCGCCGAGCGAGTCGGTGCGGGTCACGACGACGCCGTCTTCGACGCCAAGTTCGAGGAACGCGTGGCGGCAGGCACGAATCTTCGCGAGGAAGACGTCGTGCGGCACGGTCACCTTGCCGTCCTGGTGTCCGCACTGCTTTTCGTCCGAGACCTGGTTTTCGATCTGCAGAGCGCAGGCGCCCGCCTCGATCATCTTCTTGGCGAGCAGATAGGTCGCTTCCGCATTGCCGAAGCCGGCATCGATGTCGGCGATAACGGGGACGACATGGGTCTGGAACTTGTCGATCTTCTCGATGAGCGCCTTCTCCTTCGGCTTGTCGCCTTCCTCGCGGGCGGTATCGAGCGCGCGGAAGATATCGTTCAGCTCGCGCGAGTCGGCCTGACGCAGGAAAGTGTAGAGCTCTTCGATCAGGGCCGGCACCGAGGTCTTCTCATGCATCGACTGGTCAGGCAGCGGTCCGAACTCGGAGCGGAGCGCCGCGATCATCCAGCCGGACAGGTACAAATAGCGACGATCGGTGGTGCCGAAGTGCTTCTTGACCGAGATCAGCTTCTGCTGGGCGATGAAGCCATGCCAGCAGCCCAGCGACTGGGTGTACTTGGTGGGGTCGCCGTCATAGGCGGCCATGTCGGCCCGCATCAGCGCCGCGGTGTAGCGGGCGACGTCGAGGCCGGTCTTGAAGCGGTTCTGCAGGCGCATGCGCGCGACGGCCTCGGCCGTCACCCCGTTCCAGGTCGGCTTGGTGTCGAGGAGCGCTTGGGCCGCCTCGATCTCGCTCTGATAGGAAGCCGGCCCCTTGAGAGCCTGATCGCCGATGCCACGTGGCTGGTAGTTCATGTTCGTAATCCTTTCGATGGCGACAGACCTGCAGCAGAGGGTCGCCATTCTCGACATTCTTGACACTGCATTGCGAAACGCGTGACGAGAGCTAAACGCGACAAAGCGAAGCTCGTATAGAGGGCTTGTATTCAAATGGTGATGTCATGTAACTTCAGAACATGTAATATATGTTATTTTGTAAATTTTGTAAAAAATATGGTTCAGCGAGATCGTCCTTAACGCGTCCGGAGACCTGAAAATGCCCGCCGATACCGGGAAAAAGCTGTTTGTCGGTCCGCGCTTCCGGCGCATCCGCCAGCAACTGGGCCTGTCGCAGACCCAGATCGCCGAAGGGCTCGGCATTTCCCCGAGCTACATCAACCTGATCGAGCGCAACCAGCGCCCGGTGACCGCCCAGATTCTGCTCCGGCTCGCCGAAACCTACGACCTCGATCTGCGCGACCTCGCCACCGCCGACGAGGACCGCTTCTTCGCCGAGCTGAACGAGATCTTCTCCGATCCCCTGTTCCGCCAGATCGAGCTGCCCAAGCAGGAGCTGCGCGACCTTGCGGAACTCTGCCCCGGCGTGACGCATGCGCTGCAGCGGCTCTATGCCGCCTATACCGAGGCGCGGCGCGGCGAGACCCTGGTCGCGGCGCAGATGGCCGACCGCAACGAGGGCGCTCAGTTCGAGGCCAACCCGATCGAGCGGGTGCGCGAGCTGATCGAGGCCAACCGCAACTATTTCGCCGAGCTCGAGCAGGCCGCCGAAAATCTGCGCGATGAACTCAACGTGCCGGCCGAGGGGCTGTACGCCGCGCTCGCGACCCGCTTGCGCGAAAAACATTCCATCGTTACCCGTGTCATGCCTGTCGATGTCATGCGAGAAACGCTGCGCCGCTTCGACCGGCATCGCAGGCAGCTCCTGATCTCCGAACTGGTCGAAGGCTCGGCCCGCACGTTCCAGCTCGCCTTCCAGATCGCGCTCGCCGAATGCGGCCCTGCGCTGGAGACCATCGTCGGCCGCGCCGGCGCGCTGGACGACGCCTCGCGCCGGCTCTACCGCATCACGCTGGCGAATTACTTCGCGGCCGCCGTGATGATGCCCTACCAGGCATTCCTGACCGCCGCCGAAACGTTGAACTACGATCTCCACGTGCTGGCGCAGCGTTTCAACGCCGGCTTCGAGCAGGTCTGTCACCGCCTGACCACGCTGTCGCGGCCAAATGCGCGCGGCATTCCCTTCTTCATGCTGCGCGTCGACAATGCCGGCAATGTCTCCAAGCGCTTCTCCTCCGGCACCTTCCCGTTCTCCAAATTCGGCGGCACATGCCCGTTGTGGAACGTACATTCGACCTTCGACACGCCGGACCGGCTGTTGAAGCAGGTGATCGAGCTGCCCGACGGCACCCGCTATTTTTCCATCGCGCAGATGGTGCGCCGCCCGGTGGCACCGCACCCTCTGCCGCAACCGCGTTTTGCGATCAGCGTCGGCTGCGAGATCCGCCACGCCGCCAAGCTCGTCTACGCCGCCGGCATGGACCTGGAGACGGCCGAAGGCACCCCGATCGGGGTCAACTGCCGCCTCTGCGAACGCGAAAACTGCAGCCAGCGCGCCGAGCCGCCGATCACCCGCACGCTGATCCTGGATGAGAACACACGCCGGGTGAGCTCGTTTGCGTTTTCCAATGCGAGGGAGTTGTGAGCCTCCACTGTTCGCCGTCATGGCCGGGCTTGTCCAGGACAAGCCCGGCCATGACGACCGAATTTGACGCCAGAGCTTCGCAAACCAACAACGGCCGTTTCACGCCAGCGTATGCACGATCACCGGGCCTGCCACGGCGCTGGCGTTGCCGGCAAGCAGCGGGGCGAGGTTCTGCTCGATCCAGGCGATCGCGCGGCGATTGGCCTCTTCCGCCTGTTCATACTTGTCGAAGATGCTGATCGCGGTCACCGTGTCGTCGCCGGCATAGACCACGTAATAGGCACGGAAGCCGTCGACGTCGCTGATGATGGGAATGGCGCCTTCCTTGACCCGGCGCGCCAGCTCCTCAGCGCTTCCGGTCTTTGCCTTGGCCTGACGGATGGCGGCATACATGGGGATCCTCCTTGCCGTGCAGATGAACGAGGGCACGTCTTGAGTGCGCGCCTTGCCTGCATGGTACTCCATGCGGCGACGTCTTTCTATGCAACTCGACCTTTCCGCTTCAATTTTCAAACAGCACCTCCGTCATTGCGAGCGCAAGCGAAGCACTATTCCCGCGGCAACAGTCTGGATCGCCGCGGCGCTGTCAAAATTCGCCGGTGTGAAGTGATTTGCTCGTCGGGCAGACCGTGTACCCATAAACTCATCAAGCAACGCGACGAAGGCTACGTTCGCCTCGTGGGAGCTTCAAACGGCGCTCACTCCCTGGCACTCTCGCGCTCGTGGAGAAGCCGTCGGCAGCATCAACAGCGGAAGCACTCCAATTGAGTTATAAGCCATTCTTGAGTAGCAAAGTTTTCACTTTTCGATTCTGAAATCGAGCAAATGGAGAAGTGAGGAGTGATACGGCATTTGGACAGTCTGGCTGTCGGATTACGTCGCTTGCGCTGGTAAAAGTTCGAGCGTTGAATTGTCTGATAGTGCACGGTTGCCGCAAGTCCCATAACCCAGCGATGTGGTCTTTCGAGCGATCATTCTCGCCCGGATCGCATGGAGCAAATCACGATAAGCTTGCGCTCCTTTTCAGCGCAGAGCCGAGGAAGGCGCACGAAACCAAAAAGGAATAAAGCAGCCAATCGATCAGCAGGGAGGGAGCAAATGTCACGAAAACTGTCTCGACGACAATTCGTAGCTGCTACCGCCACGACATCTGCAGCGCTCGTCACCGCGCCTTATGTGCGCGGCGCCTACGCCGCTGGCAAGCTGACGATCGGTTTCTGGGACCACTGGGTGCCTGGAGCGAACAAGACCTCGACCGATCTCGTCAATGAATGGGCAGAGAAGGAAAAGGTCGAGGTACAGATCGACTACATCACGAGCCAGGGCAACAAGCTCCTCCTGACCAACGAAGCCGAAGCGCAAGCGAAAACCGGCCACGATATTCTGGCCAAAGGGGTTTGGCAGCCGCACGCTCTTGCCGAATCGCTCGAGCCGGTCAACGACATCATGGAGTCGATCCTCAAGCAGAATGGCGAGGTGAACGCAACGGTCAGATATCTCGGCCAGGCTAACGGCAGATGGCTCGGCGTTCCCGCCTGCAGCGGCAGCCAGTTCCAGCCGCCATGCTCCCGCATCGACCTGATGAAGAAGTATGCCAACATCGATGTGCAGGCGATGTATCCGGCAGGTTCGCCACCGAAAGCCGACAATTGGACGATGGACACGTTTCTGAAGGCAGCGGAAGCCTGCCACAAGGGTGGCTTCCCCTTCGGCATCGGGCTGGGCGAGACCAACGACAGCGTGTGTAGCGCCGGGGCAATCTTCCAGTCATTCGGCGCTCATCTTGTCGACGCCGGGGGTAATCTCACCGTCAAGACCGACGAGGTGCGCCAGGCGCTGGAATTCTACAAGAAGCTGATCGCTTTCCTGCCGCCGGACGTGGCTGCATGGGACGATGCCTCCAACAACAAATGGCTGATCGCCGGCCGGGGCGCGCTGATCATGAACCCGCCGAGCGCCTGGGCCGTTGCCAAGCGCGACGCGCCGCAAGTCGCCGAACAATTGTGGACCCACGGCTTCGCCGCCGGCCCCAAGGGCCGCTTCGCGCCCTACCTGCCAGTCTTCTGGACCATCTGGGCATTTTCGAAGAACAAGGAAGCCGCCAAGAGCCTGCTGTTGCATCTCTCGCAGCCGTCATCGATCGAGAAGCTGGTGGTCGCCAGCGGCGGCTTTGACCTGCCGGCCTATGAGAAGCTGACGACGTTGCAGGTATGGGCGGAGGCGGAGCCACCAAAAGGCACGCTCTATCACTATGCCAACCCCTACAACCATCAGCAACTGTCAATTGCCGCCTCGCCGGCCCCGCCGAAGATCGCGCAGCAAATCTACACACAGGCGACGATGACCAAGATGGCGTTGCGATACGCGCAAGGCGAGCCGATGGAGAAAACACTCGCCTGGGCAGAGGGCGAGTGCGAAGGCTTCATGCGGAGCTAAAGACGAGGGATATGCCAAGTCGGTCCAGCTAACGGATTCGGAAATGGCCGACCTGTGCACAGCCCAGGTGATGGCGAATGCCTCGCAACGAGGTCAAGGCATCCCGCTCTAAACTTGACTGGAGCATGCCTGGTTCTGATTGAATCAGCTCATTCTTGTTTTGACGCGTTTTCCTCACGCGAAGTGGTGTCCACTTCGCTCGAAGACGCTCTTAGAGCATGATCCGGAAAAGTGTGTAGTGGTTTTCCGAAAAGATCATGCTTAATCAAAGACCTAAAGCGCGATGACGATTCAACCAAATCTCATCGCGCTTTAGAGAACCTTCTCGAAGTAGTGGCGCAAGAGACCTCCCCCGGCCTGTTTGACCGTCATGACCTCGGCGATTTCGCTCCTGACGCGCTTGAACCCGCTTTTGGTGTAGAACCGAAACGCAGCGCGCTGGATGTCGGCGGTACTGACAATCATGCGAGAGAAGCCGAGTTCGCGGGCCATTGCTTCGGCCGTGCGCAGCATACGCTCAGCCAGGCCGCAGCCGCGCCAATCCGCATCGATGTACATGCGCCGGAGTTCGGTCGTGTCACGGTCGTGGCACTCGATACCGAACGTACCCACGATCCGCCGGCTTCCGCCTGCCGGCTCGACCACCCAGAAGGCATTGCGTCTCGCCTGCGAGAATATAACGAGCAGACGCGAAAGCTCTCCCTCGATCGTGGTCGTGATGTATTGCTCAAACAGCGCTTCCATCCCCGCGGGTGCCAGCTCCCGATTTACGCGCGCCCACAGATCAGCCACGGCCTCGAAATCGGACGCCAGGTATGGCCGGAAGTCGACGTCGTGCTTGCCCGCCATATCACCTCCGGCGTTCATGGGAGTGGCCAAAAATATAATCGCAAAGTGAAGGAAGTGCGGTCTCGTTGGCTGCACAATCTGCGCGCGGTGCGCGCCAACTCGTCCCGCATGGCGCGCAACCCATCGCGCTCGGTCACGTCGCGCCGCCTGCCTCGCCTTTGTAATCCATTTCACACATGCAGCGAAGCGCGTCCGATATGATTTCGCGAGGGGGCCCCGAAGCGGAGGCCGAGATGCCAACGTCATCTCACCTTTTGCGATGGTCGACCGAGATGCTGCCCGAGCGCGCGCGGTTCTCCACGTTCCGTGAGGAGTTTGCGCGGCAGAATCTCGCGTTGGACGTGATAGATCACAGCGGCGGCCGCCCGCGCATCGACGTCACCTACCTGCCGCTCGGCACGGTTGGCGTTTGTAGCCTTGTCACCACGCCGGCGGAGTTCATCCGTGACAAGCACCATCTCAAGAATAGCCATGACCATTTCGGACTGAACATCGTCGAGACTGGACCGGTCCAATTCGCAAATGCTGGCCAGGAACATGTCTATGATGCCGGCTCCGCTTGTCTGGTTGACCGGGGAAGGCGGCTGCGAGTATTTGGGCCGCGTGGCGGCAGCGTCAGATTCGTGACCGTGCAGGCTGCGGCCCTCAGGTCTCTGGTTGCGCATCCAGAAGATCTCTCAGGTCGACCGGTGCGTCCCGGACCGGCGCTTAGACTCCTCGACGGCTACCTGCGGTCGCTCGCATCCCTCGGAGAACCTCGGTCATCAGAACTGACCTCCACCATCGGCGTACATCTCCTCGATCTCGTGGCCGCGACGCTCGGGCCGACCGCCGAAGCTGCAAACATCATTACGGAGCGTGGTGTGAAGACAGCCAGGCTGCAGGCGATCCTGACGGAGGTCGCGCGACGCTTCAGCGATCCCAATTTCGGTCTGGACAATGTCGCAGGGGCGCTCGGCATGTCGCGGCGATACGTGCAAAAGCTGCTCGAGGAGACCGGAAAGTCGTTCACCGAGCACCTTGCAGTATGCCGGCTTGAGCGTGCCTTCGCGATGTTGACTGACCCGCACCATCTGCATTTGGCGATCATCGATATCGCTTTTGCGGCCGGCTTTGGCGATGTTTCTCATTTCAATCGCATGTTCCGCCGGCGTTTTGGCGAGACGCCATCAGGCGTGCGGGCTGCGTCGAGCATGCGGAGCAGGAGTAATCCTGCGACTCCTTACAATGCGCGGACGACGCCGCTGAAGCGCGAGCATTTGTGAGCTTCGCGAACACCTTTCTCCAACATGACCGCTTTGGGCCCCGAGCGGCGGTTGAGGGATGTCTGCGCTGCAGGGAGCAAGCCGGTCGTTTGCCCAAGAGCGAGAACGAGACATCCTTTTATGGAAAGCCCGTCAAGCGGGCTCCGCCGCTCACATCGACGACTGGGTGCGGCCACCGGAAAGGCGGCCTCAGCTCGCCAGCTCTCTCATAGAGGTTGACCCTCACTGATTGGCCAGATGCCCTCAGCATACCGATGCGATTTGTCGCATACGACTCACCCTCTCGATGAGTTAACATGACTTCGCTGGCCTGATGGAGATCAGCCATGCCATGAGCGAATGGTACTTTGAAGCGCTTGCCGTTGTCATCGTTCTTGTTGTCGTCGGAACGGGCGTGATTGCGCTAGTACAAGGCCGGAGACGATAGTCCACATCGAATTCGACCTACGCGGGCACCTCAATAATGGTGCTGGCGCGTAAATTCTTGTCACCCGATGCAGTCTGTAAAGGGGGGACGAAGTGACTTCTTTCAATACAGTTCACTCACTTCGATTGTTCGGCGTGCTCGCGCCGTTGAGCATGCTGATCGTGGGGCCCGCATTCTTCATCATCCGAGTGCTCCAGCCCGGGCTCGTCCTGCCCGCGCTCAGCATTCTGCTTTTCTCGTATGCAGCGATCGCCGCCGTAGTAGCCCGCTGCATCCACGCGGACAGGAATTCGAAAAATACAACACCGTGGGATATTGCCGGCGCATTCACCCTGATGGGTTGCACGGCGGCGATTTTTAGCGAACCGGATCAAGTGGCGCTCCTTTTCGAGCTGCTATTCGAACGACATTCGGACACGCCACAATAGGAAACAGTCACCCGCGCACTCCGGTTGCCAGCAGAAGAAGGTGAAGATGGGAACCATGATCCTTGTTTGAATTCCTCGGCCTAGATGTCCTGACGAGCCTTTTTGAAGTCGTTCTGATCAACCTCGTGCTGTCTGGTGACAACGTAATCGTCATCAGCCTTGCTGCCGCGGGCCTGCCCCATGCCCAGCGAGGCAAGGCCATTCTGATCGGGATTATCGCCGCGACGGCGTTGCGCGTTCTGCTCGCCGGGTTGGCTACACAGATTCTGCAGACCGTCGGCCTGCTGCTCGCAGGCGGCATCCTGCTCTTGTGGGTGTGCTGGAAAATCTGGCGAGAGCTACGTGCCTCGGTGCCATTACAAGTGACCGAGGCTGCTGGAGCGGTCGCCGGAACCGATGCCCAAGGTCAGCCGCGAAAGACACTTGTCCAGGCGATTTGGCAGATTACATTGGCCGACTTTTCTATGTCGCTCGACAACGTCCTGGCGGTCGCGGGGGCGGCGCGCGACCATCCCGTGGTTCTGATGTTCGGCCTTGCGCTCTCCATTGCGCTCATGGGCGCGGCCGCTTCCTTCACTGCGCGCCTTCTGCAAAATCACCGATGGCTTGGGTATGTCGGCCTGGCAATCATTCTTTACATCGCCATCGAGATGACCATTCACGGAACCCTAGAGATTGTGAAGACAGCCGCTCCGGTGCAAGCGAACGTGCCGAGCGTTGTTGCAGCGGTCGTTTTGATGTGATGTCTGGAACTGATGCTGTGGACGGTTCCTCCAGCGGCGCGAGAGCGCCAAGGAGTGGAGGCCGATCGAGGCTCCACGATTTGGAGGAGCCGTCCACCCGTTCGACGGCAATCTCGTGTACCAGCCATTGGCCAGCGGCCGGGCGACAAAGATACGGTCGCCGCTTCACCATTTGGGCTGCGGACCACCCGTCTGCCAAGGTTCGATCTCGTCGAATACCAGTGGCCCGATGGTTTTCAAGACCGGAATGACCAAATAGAAGGCGAGCACGCCGATGATGAAGCCGATCAGCGCCGGGAAAGCATGCATGCGTAGCGTTGGGTAGAACACAACCACAAGAGCCAACGCCTCGACGAAGTAGAGTGGCACCGAGGGCAGTCCCGGATTGGGCCGATAGCCCGCATTGTTCAGCCGGATGTGTGAAAACCAGCTGTCCGATATCCTGCATCCGATGATTGCGCCAAGGCAGCCGAAGGCAAGCGGCGTTTGCCAAAGCACCGTGCCGGTTACGCCGAGGAGCCCGACGATCCATAGTGAAATGGTCAGGCCTGCGAAGAATACGACCTGACCGAAACCATCGGGTATTTTGACCCCGGCAATCGCCCCGAAATAACGCCACAAACGACCTTTGCGCTCTTGCAGCGAGTGCAAAAGTGTAAACGCCAGATCGATGATCTGCAGAATGGCAAGAATAACAAACGTATGACTGGAACCAAACACCCAGATGTTCCGCAAATTCTCCTTCATCGGCGTCTCCACATCAAAGCGCGCGAAGATAGCTAGATATTCATTGCAACCTACAATCGCTTCGTTCGCTGGCGGCGACCCGTGTCCCTAGCTCGGCTTCTTCAACCCAAGCCTTTCAAACTGCCGCTCCGCGATTTCGTATGCCCGGTCGAAAACCTTGTTGCGTTCGACGAAGTAATGGAAATAGCCGGCCGGCGTTTCCGGCTCGATTTCGATCAGCTCGACTTTCCTGAATTTCTCGTCGTTGATAACTCCGGCGTCGATCAGGTCGTTGATGCGGCGGAGCGCATCGACCTCGGCCTTGTAGCCGACCGAGAACCACATCTCGGTATTCCAGTCCTGGACGTCGAACCAGTTGGACGGGAGTTTCGCGTACCAGCCGTTCGCCAGCGGTCGTACAACAAAGATGTGGTCGAAGACATGCAGCTCGGAGACGATGCAGGAGCGATAATAGGCGCCGTCCATTTGTCCGCCCGGGATGTTCTGAAAGCCGTAGAGCGACAGCCACAGCGCCGATTTCACTGCCTCAGCCGTGATCGGATGAAGCTCGTGCTCATCCGAGAGCTCGGAGACGTAGCGCATGTCGTGCGGAAGATCGCTTGCCTTGACCTGCGCCGCATGCGTGTTGGTAATCGCCTTTTTCGACGGCAGCAGTTTCCTGGCGGCGGCGTTGCCGTAGAGGCAACCCTTTCCCGCTCTCGGATCGTAGCTGTTGAAGACCACACCGATCTTGCTCTGATTGAACAGGTCGGCGGCGGCTTTAAAATCCGCCTCGGTGCGCTCCGGCACGTACTCCTGTGCGGGCAACAGCCGATCGGCGACCATCCTCAAGAAATTCCCCTGGGTGGTCGGCCAGGACACCAGCCGCTGCAGCGCCTCGGGATAGGCCGGCCTGAACACACCGCGATAACCCAGGAACGCCATCTGCAGCTGCGCCAGCGGATTGCCGTCCTGTCCCGGTGAGATCAGGCTTGCGCGCAGATCCTTGCCCGCAAACCAGTCCGCGAGCACTGGAATCTGCCCGCTGGTTGCCGTCACCAGTTCCGGCTCGACGCCGCACGCTCTGGCGGCGGCCAGAAAGCCGGCGCCGTGGGCGTTGAAACCACCGAGACCCGCCAAGGCAAATGCAAAGCGCATCGAACCCTCGTCAAGAGCGAGCGGCGATGACGCCATTTTAGGTTGCAGCGGCCGTCAAAATCAAGCTGATTGGTGATAAATCGCAATGCTGTCAGCAGTCGCGATGAACTGTAAGGTGGGATAGCCCAACGGCACGGATCGTGTGGCGAGCTAGTCCGCCAGCACGAAAGCCTTGCACCAGCCGTCCGTGCTGATCTCGCCCTCGACCACCTTGCAGGAGGATGGCGCCACGAACATCGTGCATTGGCCGCAACTGTAGATGCCGTTCGGGGTGGGCTGGTATTCGGCCTGCTCCTTCGTCATCCTGTCCGCGGCAAGGACCCGCGATAGCCGCAGGAAAAGTCCCGCGGCGAAACTTGCTGCGGTTGCGCGGATCAGGGCCCGTCGCGTGCTCCCGGTGTCCCGTTGAACCATGCTGCTGTTCTCTGGCTTCTCGTTCGTTCATCTGCCCCGCCCGGCGGCATTCTCATTGTAGCCGCGCAAATTGTCTTTCCGAAAGGGGCAGGCTAAACCGGCGCATTGCCGCGACGAGCGATGCCCGCCGATGCCTGATCACGCCAAGCGCCTGGAAACGACCTGGAGGCATCTCCGTGCGCTGACGCACCGCTACCGGCTGCAGCTGATCCTGGCAGTGCGGGTGACGGTGTCGGCGCTTTTGGCCTTCGTGCTGGCGCAAGCGCTACACCTGCGGCTGCCGCTGTGGGCGGTGCTGACCTCGCTGATCGTCACGCAGATGAGCCTCGGGCGCTCGCTGAAGGTGGCGAGCGACTATCTCACCGGCACCTTTCTCGGCGTCGCCTATGGCGGCGCGCTCGCGATCCTGATTCCGCACGAGAGCGAATGGGCCCTGCTCGGCGTGCTGGCGCTTGCGATCGCCCCGCTGGCGCTGATCGCCTCGTTCCGGACCAATTTCAACGTGCTGCCGGTCACCGCGGTGATCGTGCTCCTGGTGCCGGCCATGCAGCACGTCAGTCCCACCGCGTCGGCGCTGGACCGCGTGCTCGAGGTCGTGGTCGGCGGGGTGACCGGCTTCGTGGTTTCGGTGCTGGTCTTTCCCGCGCGCGGCCATGAGCTGACCACCGATGCGGCCGCGAGCATGCTCGGCCTGATCGCGAACGCGCTCTCTGACCTGCTCAGGGAGGTGGCGCGCCCACCGGATTCGCACCGTGTTCGCCGCATCAATGACAGCATCGGCGCGGCGCTGACCCGGCTCACCGCCATCGGCCAGGAGGCCGAGCATGAGCGGACGGCCCGCCTGACATCGGCGCCGGACACCGGCCCGCTGCTGCGCACACTGCTGCGGCTGCGCCACGACATCGTGATGCTCGGCCGCGCGATCGGCTGCGACCTGCCCGCGCACGTCGCCGAGCGGCTTGCGCCTTCGATGCAAGACATCGCGCGCGCCACCACCGATTTCCTCCGCGCAAGCGGCGAAGCGCTGCGCGAGCTCGAGCCGCCGCCGCCGATCGACGACGTCGGCGAAGCCTTCGGCGCCTATGCGGTCGCCTTCGAGGCCCTGCGCCGCGAGGGGCTGACCCGCGAAATGCCGAGCGACGTGGTGGAGCGGTTCTTTGCGCTCGGCTTTGCGCTCGACCAGGTGCGCGAGCATCTCACCGACCTCCACCGCGTGGTCGGCGAATGGGCGAGAAAATAGCGCATGACGCCCGCACCGGTTTGGTTAACCGGTCCATAACGGCGCGCAACTGCTTGAGAAGCGCCGATTAACTGGGTTGCAACACCGGTCGCGTATGGTCCATGCGCTTTCATTGCCGGCCTGCGAGCATCACCGCGAAACAGCGCGGCCGGCGACTTCGACCGCAGGGGACAATCATGCGTGCTGCATTGGCCATTTCAGCCTTCCTCGCCGTTGCGCTGGGCGCCACAGCGCATGCCGCGTCCCGCGTGATCCAGGTCGAGCCGGCCGACAATGCCGCCTCGTCCGCGCCGCCGGTGGGCTTCCAGACCTATAACGGCTATATCTACGACCTCTCCGAAAACGCGGACCGCAAGGACAGCGAGGCGCTGCTTGCCAACCTCAAGCACCAGCTCGACATCGTCGACAAGGCCGGCTTCTCCCCCCGGGTCGTGAAGTTCTTCCACACCGTTCCGATCCTTTCGAACGAGACCGAATGTCTCGAGCTCGGCGCCGGCTGGGCCTGCTACGGCCTGGTGGTGCCAGACCGCGAGCGGCGCGGCGCGTTCAATCTCACCACCTGGGATCACGACCAGCAGAAATGGGTCAACCCGGATCCTGTCGAGCTCGCGGTCGATTCCGGTCTCGGCGTCATCATCGTGCGGCCCTATATGTCGAGCTATAACGACGAGCCGGTGCTGCTGCACGAATTCCTGCACGTCTTTCACAGCCGCCTGATGCCGCAGGGCTATGACAATCTCGGCGTGAAGGCGTTCTACGCCCAGGCGAAATCGAAGAACCTGTTCCCGAAGGAATCCTACACCGTCTTCAATCACAAGGAATTCTTCGCCGTGACCGGCAGCATCTTCCTCGCCGGCAAGGACACGGTGCACGAGCCGTTCACCCGCGCCGGGTTGAAGGAGAAGATGCCGGAGTACTACAAATATCTGGTCGGCGTGTTCGGCTTCGATCCGGAAAAGCCGAGCGAGCCGCCGATGGCATCGGCGGAAGCGATGCCGCCCTCGGCGGACGCGCCGTCGATGGCGCCGTAAGCAGCATCATTCGTTCGAGCGCGTTCAAGGCATCGCATTCCGCCTCCGAAAGCCGACGCGGTCAGCGCGACTTGCCGGACGGAAAGGGGTTGCGCGGGCGATAGCGGTCGCGGTCGGCTTGTGGGAGCCTCGCGATGTTCGAAGACGATATGGAACGCTGCGGCTCCGGCTGCATCGGTCGCTGCGGACCGGCGAGATCTCCGGGCACGCCCTGGGCCTGGCGGATGAACAGCGTCGCCTCGAACGGCAGATCGGGCGCCTGCGCCGATGTGCCGGTACAGCAGGCGATCGGCCCCCTGGCCTTGCCGGTCAGCTTGAGTTCGACCTCGTCGATGCCCAATACCGTGGTCGGGCCATCCGCGAAACGCTTGGTCGTCAGCGTCGCGGTGAAATTGTCACCGTCGACCTCATAGGTGCCGCCATAGGCGAAGAAGGCGTCGCCACCCGAAATCTTTCCCTCGGCAAGATGCACGATCGCCGTGCCCTGGCCGCGCGCTGTCCGAAACCATGCGTTATAGGTGCCGTCTCTGAACATCTCAAAAATTCAATCGCAAGGACGCGAAGCAATCGTGAGGAAGCGAAGCAATTCTGCCCACTACTAGAAGGCGAAACTGTAAACGGCTACCACGACATGGTGCCGTGGTTAACGACTGAAAAATGAACGAGCAGAGACGTCCCGGCCCCGTGGTCCAATTCCGGCCTGTCCGCGCCTGTCGCAAGAAGATTTCCTTTTTGCACCGATTCGGATAACTGACAGCCAAACTTGCGCCCGAGCTGGTGAAACGATGCCCCGTTCCTGCCTTCCCCGAACCGCGATCGCCGTGCTGGCGGCGCTTGCGTTCTCGTGCGTCGCTTCTGCGCAGTTCGCGCCGCCGCCACGGCCGGCCCCTGCATCGCAGCGGCCGGCGCCCTCGCTCCGTGCCGCGTCCTGCCACAACGGCGCGAGCTTCGAGAGATTCCTGGGCGAGCTGAAGCAGCGCGCGATGGCGGAAGGCGTTTCGCACGATGCAATCGCCGAGGCCTCGCCCTACCTGATCTACGAGCAGGGCATCGTCAATCGCGACCGCGGCCAGCGCGTGTTCGGCCAGCTCTTCACCGAATTCGCCGGCCGTATGGCCGCGCCCTATCGCATGCAGCAGGGCCAGCAGCACATCAAGACCTACGCAGCGGCGTTTGCGCGTGCGCAGAAGGAATATGGCGTGCCGCCAGCGGTGATCGCCGCGTTCTGGGGGCTGGAGAGCGACTTCGGCGCCAACATGGGCAATTTGCCGGTGCTGCCTTCGCTGGTGTCGCTCGCCTATGACTGCCGCCGCTCCGAGCGCTTCCAGAACGAGACCATCGCGGCGCTGAAGGTGATCGATCGCGGCGATCTTGCGCCTGACGAGATGGTCGGCTCCTGGGCCGGCGAGCTCGGGCAAACGCAGTTCCTGCCGACGCATTACGTCACCTATGCCGTCGACTATGACGGCGACGGCCGCCGCAATTTGCTGCGCAGCGCGCCCGACGTGATCGGCTCGACCGCGAACTACATCGCCAACGGCCTGAAATGGCGGCGCGGCGAGCCGTGGCTGGAGGAGATCCGGCTGCCGCCGAATTTTCCTTACGAGCAGGCCGACCTCGCCATCCAGGAGCCACGCGCGAAATGGATCACGCTCGGCGTAACCTATCCGGACGGTCGCCCGCTACCGAACGACAACATGCCATCGTCGGTGCTGCTGCCGATGGGACGGATGGGCCCGGCGTTCCTGGCTTATGCGAATTTCGCGGCCTATACCGAGTGGAATAATTCGCTGATCTACTCCACCACCGCCGGCTATCTCGCCACCCGCATCGCGGGCGCGCCGCCGATGCGCCGGCCAGCAGGCCCTGTCACGCAGCTGCCGTTCAATGAGATCAAGGAGTTGCAGCAAATGCTCGCGCGCGCGGGCTTCGACGTCGGCAAGATCGACGGCGTGCTCGGCCAGCAGAGCCGCACGGCGGTGAAGGCCATGCAGATCAAATACGGACTGCCTGCGGATTCCTGGCCGACGGCGGAGCTGCTCGCACGCATGCGCGGCACGCCCCGCGCCCAGCCAGCGGCCGCGGCGCTGCCGGTGGTGCGGTAACGGCGTCCCGCCGAACTGACGCTTTGACCTGAATCATCCAAGGAGAAATCACCCATGTCGATCTATGACGCCACAGTCCCGCTTTTCATCCAGATGCTCACCGCGCTGACCGGCATCCTCAACAAGGCGGAGGCGCATTGCCAGGCCAAGGGGATTCAGCCCGAGGTGCTGCTGTCGGCCCGGCTCTATCCGGACATGCTGCCGTTCACCAGGCAGGTGCAACTCGCCTGCGATTTCGCCGCCAAGGGCTCGGCGCGGCTTGCACATGTCGAGGTGCCCTCGATCGCCGAAACCGAGAAGAGCTTTGATGAATTGCGCCAGCGGCTCGCCAAGACGATCGACTATCTGAAGGCATTCAAGCCGGAGCAGTTCGAGGGCGCGGAGGCAAAGGACATCACCTTCCCGGCCGGACCGAACACCAATCTGACCCTGAAGGGCCAGCAGTTCGTCAACCGCTTTGCTTTCCCGAATTTCTTCTTCCACACCTCGATTGCGCACGGCATTCTGCGTCACAATGGCGTCGAAATAGGCAAGCGCGATTTCCTTGGAGTGGCCTGACGGCAGGCTCCGTCATTCTGGGGTCGACGCTGACGCGTCGTCCCCAAGTGACAGAAAAAATCATCTCGTTCGGCGGCCTCACCAGCGCGCTTATTTCACCACGCGATCAAAACAGCCTAAAATTCGCCTTTTTGAACGTCCGCGCAGCTCACCTGCGCGAAGCGTATGGCTGCCGGCTTGCAGGAATTGCTGCAATGCCCAATTCTTCCCTGTCTGTAACGCCACATCGGAAAGCCTTTATGAGCATGCCGACTAACCTGTTTGAGCCCTTCAAGCTTGGCCCGATCACCTTGCCCAACCGCCTGGTGATGGCGCCATTGACCCGCAATCGCGCGCTGCCGCCGGGCATGGTGCCGAGCCCGCTCGCCGTCGACTATTACGGTCAGCGCGCCTCGGCGGGGCTTCTGGTCACCGAGGCGAGCCAGATTTCGCAGCAGGGCCAAGGCTATCAGGACACACCCGGCATCTTTTCCAGGGAGCAGGTCGCGGCCTGGCGCAGGGTGACCGATCGCGTGCATGAGCGCGGCGGGCATATCTTCATCCAGCTCTGGCATGTCGGGCGCATCTCGCACACCGCGCTGCAAGCCAATGGTGCCGCGCCGGTTGCGCCATCGGCGCTCCGCGCCAAGGGCAAGACCTTCGTCAACGGCACCTTTGCCGATGTCTCCGAACCGCGCGCGCTGGAGCTGTCGGAAATCCCCGGGATTATCGACGACTTCAAGCGCGCGACCGCCAATGCCAGGGAGGCCGGCTTCGACGGTGTCGAGGTTCACGGCGCCAACGGCTATCTGCTCGACCAGTTCGCCAAGGACGGCGCCAACAAGCGCACGGACGCTTATGGTGGCTCGATCGAGAACCGTGCGAAGCTGATGCTGGAAGTCACGAAAGCGGTGGTTGGCGAGATCGGCGCCGAGCGCACCGGCATCCGCATCTCGCCGGTGACGCCGGCGAACGACATCTCCGATTCCAACCCCCAGCCGCTGTTCGACTACATTGTCGATCATCTCAACGTGTTGAAGCTCGTCTATATCCACGTCATCGAGGGCGCGACCGGCGGCCCGCGCGACATTGCCCCGTTCGACTATGCTTCGCTGCGCAAGCGTTTCAGTGGTGCCTATGTCGCCAACAATGGCTACGATTTCGAGCTGGCGACCAAGGTGCTTGCGGCCGGCGCGGCAGACTTGATCGCGTTCGGCAAGCCGTTCATTTCCAACCCCGACCTGGTCGAGCGCTTGAAGCGCGGCGCGCCTCTCAACGCGTGGGACAAGAACACGTTCTACGGCGGCGGCGCCAAGGGCTATACCGACTATCCGACGCTGCAGGCCGAGGCGGCGCAGTAACTCTCGGCGAGGAGCAAAGCGACGAAGCAAGCAGACTACATCCATAGCTCTGGATTGCTTCGCTTCGCTGGCAATGACGCGTAAGATGGGCTCGAACCATGAATCGTCGGTCGAGCCCGTCGAAGAAGCATGAGCAAGGACAAGCCCGAGGACATCGTTCGCCGCGCCGCCGCCGCCTTCAATGAGGGACGGATCGATGAGGCGCGCAAGCTGTGCGAGCAGGGGCTGGTCCGCACGCCGCGCGAGCCGATGCTGAGCCATTTGCTGGCGGCGATGCTGCTTGCGCAAAGAGACACGACGACCGCGCGGTTCCACATCGAGAACAGCCTCAACGTCCGCCCGGACAATGCCGCGGCCCGGATGCTGGCTGGTCGCATCACGCGCGCCGCGGGCGATTTTCAGGCCGCACTTGTGCATTTCGGCCGCGCAATTGCGCTGAGCCCGCAACGGGAGGCCTTTGTCGAGCATGCGCGCACGCTCGATCAGGCAGGCCTTCGTGCGCCGGCGCGCGAGGCTTGGGCTGCGATCCTCAAGGTCATTCCGGAGCACCAGGAGGCAGCAAGCCGGCTCGGGCGGCTCGCCTTTGAAGATGGCGACCTCGCTGACGCCGCCTCTTATCTCGAACGCGCCACCGCTGCCGAGGCACCTGCGTCAACCTGGTTCGACCTCGGCGTGGTCCGCCAGGACATGCGCAACTATGCCGCAGCCGAGACCGCCTATCGCAAGGTGCTCGACATCAAGCCCGATCATGCCGAGGCCGCGCTCAACCTCGGCATCGTGCTGCAGGAATCCGGCGACCCCGATGCTGCGATGGGCGCCTATGCCACCGCATATCGCCTGCGGCCCGACATGTTCGGCGCGATCACGATGGCGCTGACCTCGGCGCCGCACGGCCGGCTGTGGCTCGACGAAGCCGAGTTGCGCCGAGCGTTAGCATGATCCGGAAAAGTGTGTAGCGGTTTTCCGAAAGGATCATGCTCGATCAAAGACCTAAAAGCGCGATGACGATTCAACCAAATCTCATCGCGCTTTAGGAGTGTTTTCGAGCGAAGTGGAGACCGGTTCGCGGGAAGAAAACGCGTCAAAACAAGAATCTAGAGCTCCGGTTCTGATTCAATCAGAACCGGAAATGCTCTAGGTGGTTAGCTTTCCCCGTCGGGCGCGGAAATGCTTGCGGTAGACACCGGGCTTGGCCAGCACCTCACCGACCGTGTGCGCATAGGACCGGGCGTGTGCCTCGTCAAAGCTCTCGAACTTGAGCTCCGGATTGCCGCGCGGCACGGCAAAGCATTGCGCGACCGGCGTGCCTTTGTTCAATACGCCGGAAAAATCCTGCGCGGTCCAAACCGCGGGAAAATTGATGCCGCCGTCGTGAAAGAGGTCGGCATCGACCAGGCCCGAGATCAGCCGGAACGGCAGGTCTTCGCGGTTGATCGGGTGCGTGGCAAACAACGACCAGCCCGGCTCCAGCTCGATGGTCCAGAAGCTGTTGAACTTGATCGCGGCCTTGTCGCCGTTCGCGAACGGTGCGCCGGCAAGCTGCGCGGCAACATGGAAGCTGAGCGGCGCACGCGGATGATTCGCGGTCGCGGGCGCCGGGACGTCCCAGTCCCACGAGAACGCGCCGCGCTCGACCATGATGTCGCAGGGTAACAGGATCATCACGCCATAGGCCATGGCGTCGACAAAGGGCGGGCATTGCTTGATCGTGCGGATCTCGCGGCGGTGGATCTCCGAATGAGCATTCGCCGGCATCGCGCGCAGCCAGTCCGGCAGCGCCGTTCGCGCCGGCACCGGACGCGGCAGATGATCGATAAGCGCGGGATCGCAGCGGAAGATCATGCGCATGGGTAACTCCAGAGGCGGGACTTCTCCCTCTCCCCGCCCTTGCGGGAAGAGGCGATCCGAACTCGTTGCCCCATCTGAGTCAATCGTCCGAAAAGCAAAAGGCCGGGATTGCTCCCAGCCTCCGCGTTCGTGGATGGCCGGGCTAGAACCCGGCCACCGAAGTAACGAGCCGTTCAGTTCGCCGAAGCGCGCTTCGGGGGGCTCGCCGGCCACGACTTGATCAGGGTGTCGTAGTCGATGGTCTCGCCCTTCGGCTTTTCATTGGCAAGCTTGCGCTGCGGCGCGATGTTGCCGTCCTTGGCCGACTTGGCGAACCAGTACTCCGCCGTTTCCTTCTTGTTGAGCTTCGGTCCGCAGGCACCCTGCACGCCCGACTTCTCGAGGCGTTCGAGCACCGAGTCCTGGGCCGCGGCGAGCGAGTCCATCGCCTGCTGCGGGGTCTTCGCACCCGAGGCCGCATCGCCGATGTTCTGCCACCAGAGCTGCGCGAGCTTCGGATAGTCAGGCACGTTGTTGCCGGTCGGGGTCCACTGCACGCGCGCGGGCGAGCGGTAGAACTCGATCAGGCCGCCGAGCTTCGGCGCACGTTCGGTGAACGACTTGTCCCAGATGTCGGATTCACGGATGAAGGTGAGACCAACATGGCTCTTCTTCAAGCTCACCGACTTGGAGACGATGAACTGCAGGTAGAGCCAGGCCGCCTTGCGGCGGTCGACCGGGGTGGACTTCAAGAGCGTAGCCGAACCCACGTCCTGGTAGCCGAGCTTCATGCCCTCTTTCCAGTACGAACCGTGCGGCGAAGGCGCCATACGCCACTTCGGCGTACCGTCGCTGTTCATCACGGCCAGACCCGGCTTCACCATGTCGGCGGTGAAGGCGGTGTACCAGAAGATCTGCTGGGCGATGTTGCCCTGCGAGGGCACTGGTCCCGACTCGGAGAAGGTCATGCCCTGTGCCTGCGGCGGGGCATACTTCTTCAGCCAGTCGAGATACTTGACGATCGAATAGACCGCCGCCGGACCGTTGACGTCGCCGCCGCGCTCGACCGAGGAGCCCACGGGACGGCAGCCTTCCATGCGGATGCCCCACTCATCGACCGGCAGGCCGTTCGGCAGGCCCTTGTCGCCGTTACCGGCCATTGAGAGCCACGCGTCGGTGAAGCGCCAGCCGAGCGAGGGGTCCTTCTTGCCGTAGTCCATGTGGCCATAGACCTTGACGCCGTTGATTTCCTTCACGTCGTTGGTGAAGAAATCAGCGATGTCCTCATAGGCCGACCAGTTCACGGGCACGCCGAGATCGTAGCCATACTTGGCCTTGAACTTGGCCTTGATGTCCGGATTGGTGAACCAGTCGTAGCGGAACCAGTAGAGGTTCGCGAACTGCTGGTCGGGCAGCTGATAAAGGTGGCCGTTCGGTGCGGTCGTGAACGACTTGCCGATGAAGTCGTCGACATCCAGCATCGGATCGGTGACGTCCTTGGCTTCGCCCTTCATCCAATCCGTCAAATCGACGGCTTGGCCGTAGCGGAAGTGGGTGCCGATGAAGTCGGAGTCGTTGATCCAGCCGTCATAGACGTTCTTGCCGGACTGCATCTGGGTCTGGATCTTTTCGACGACGTCACCTTCCTGGATGATGTCGTGCTTGACCTTGATACCGGTGATCTCCTCGAACGCCTTCGCGAGCTTCTCGGATTCATACTGGTGCGTGGTGAGGGTTTCGGAAACGACGTGGACTTCCATTCCCTTGAAGGGCTCAGCGGCCTTGATGAACCACTGCATCTCCTTCATCTGGTCATCCTTCGACAAGGTCGAAGGCTGGAATTCCTCGTCGATCCACTTCTTGGCAGCGGCTTCGTCCGCATAAGCGGGCGCGGTGACAACAGCCGAAGCCGCCATCAGCGCGAACGCGCTCGTCATCATCAACGTCCGGGTCCTGGTCAAGGGCCCCTTGCTTGGTTCTAGGCGTCGCATGTTGTTCCTCCGTTGCAGCGACAGACTACTCCTCAGGCCCGGGTTGAACCCCGGATCTGCTCCTTTTTTCGTTGGCTAAACCGTGCGGAAAACCGCCACGGCTACCCCCAGCGAAATCAGCGTGGCGAGCCAAAGGCTCGATACTTCAAATCCCTCCTCACCGATCGGCAGCGTGGCGATGGTGTCGGTGCCAACGAGGCCGATCCACAACAAATGGATGATCGCAGCGAGGATCAGAGAAATAAACAGCCGGTCGCCGCGCGTGGTCGGAATTCGCAGGATTCCGAACCGCTCGACCTCGGGATAGGCAACCGCAAGCCAGGTCATGACCGTCAACGTCAGCGCAATACACGCAAAGAAGATCGCGGTCGGCAGCGTCCAGGCCATCCATGCGATACTATCCATGACGCGTCTCCCTACACGCGACCGAGCGCGAAGCCGCGCGCGATATAGTTGCGAACGAACCAGATAACGAGCGCGCCCGGGATGATTGTAAGCACGCCCGCTGCGGAAAGCAGACCCCAATCCATGCCGGCGGCCGAGACGGTGCGTGTCATTACCGCCGAGATCGGTTTGGCGTCGACCGAGGTCAGCGTGCGCGCAAGCAGCAGCTCGACCCACGAGAACATGAAGCAGAAGAAGGCGGCAACGCCGATTCCGCTCGAGATCAAGGGCACCAGGATCTTCACGAAGAAGCGCGGGAACGAATAGCCGTCGAGGAACGCCGTCTCGTCGATCTCGCGCGGCACGCCGGATACGAAGCCTTCCAGGATCCAGACCGCCAGCGGGACGTTGAAGATGCAGTGCGCCAGCGCCACCGCCCAGGGTGTATCGAACAGCCCGATCGCCGAATAGAGGTTGAAGAACGGCAGCGCATAGACTGCGGCCGGCGCCATGCGGTTCGACAACAGCCAGAAGAACAGGTGCTTGTCGCCGAGGAAACGGTAGCGCGAGAAGGCGTAGGCCGCGGGCAGCGCCACCGAGATCGAGATCACGGTATTGATGATGACGTATTTCAGCGAGTTGATATAGCCGGAATACCAGCTCTCGTCGGTGAAGATGCGCGTGTAGTGGGCGAGCGTCGGATGATGCGGCCACAGCGTCATCGTCGAGACGATCTCATCGTTGGTCTTGAAGCTCATGTTGACGAGCCAATAGATCGGCAACAGCAGGAAGACCAGGAACAAAGAGATGATGATACGCCGGCCGGGAATCGAGTGCATCACTTCGCTCCCTCTTTCACCGGGCGCGCGGCGCCGGCATTGGTCATGACGGTGTAGAACACCCAGCACACGATCAGGATGATCAAATTGTAGACCAGCGACATCGCCGCCGCCTTGCCGAGGTCGAACTGGCCGAGCGCGATCTTGACGAGCTCGATGGAGATGAAGGTGGTCGAGTTGCCGGGTCCGCCGCCCGTCACCACGAACGGCTCGGTATAGATCATGAACGAGTCCATGAAGCGGAGCAGCACGGCGATCAGGAGCACGCGGTTCATCTTCGGCAGCTGGATCGCGGTGAACACGGCCCAGCGCGAGGCGCCGTCAATCTGGGCGGCCTGGTAATAGGCATCCGGGATCGACTTCAGGCCGGCGTAGCAGAGCAACGCGACCAGGCTGGTCCAGTGCCAGACGTCCATGACAATGACGGTCGCCCAGGCGTCGAATGCATTAGAAACATAGTTGTATTCGATGCCGAGGCTGTTCAGGGTGTAGCCGAGCAGGCCGATGTCGGGCCTGCCAAAGATTTGCCAGATGGTGCCGACCACATTCCATGGAATCAGAAGCGGCAGCGCCAGAATGACGAGACACGCCGCGACCTGCCAGCCGGTGCGCGGCATCGACAGCGCAATCACGATGCCGAGCGGCACCTCGATCGCGAGGATGATCGCCGAAAAGATCAGATTGCGGCCAAGCGAAGCCAGGAAGCGGCCGCCGAGGTCGGTCGACGGATCGAGCAACTCCTTGAACCAGCCGACGCCGTTCCAGAAGAACTGATTGTTGCCAAAGGTGTCCTGCAACGAATAGTTCACCACCGTCATCATCGGGATGATCGCCGAGAACGCCACCACCAGGAACACCGGCAGCACCAGGAACCAGGCCTTTTGATTGACCGTCTTTTCCATCTACGGCGCCCCCTCGACCAGACGGCTATCGGCATAGACATGCACATGCGCGGCATCGAAGATCAGGCCGCATTTGCCGTCGGCGCTTGAAAAGCTCTCGCGCACCCGGGCGGCGAATTTGACGTCGCCGACACGGACGCGCGCGAAACGCATGCGGCCGAGATCGTCGATGCGCTCGATCTGGGCAGCGAGCAGGTCCGGCGCCGGGTTGGCGATGTCGACGAATTCGGGCCGCACGCCGATCTCGATCTTCGCGCCTGACGGCAGGACGTCGTAGCTGCGCTTGAGTGAAATGACGTGGCCGTTGATGCGCGCCTCGCGGCCCTTCACCTCGGCCGGCATGATGTTCATGCCGGGCGAGCCGATGAAGTAGCCGACGAAAGTGTGCGCGGGCTTTTCGAATAGTTCCGCCGGCGTGCCACTCTGCACCACCCGCCCGTCATGCATGACCACGACGGTATCGGCGAAGGTCAGGGCCTCCGTCTGGTCGTGGGTCACATAGATCATGGTGAGGTCGAGTTCGCGGTGCAGCGCCTTGAGCTTGGAGCGGAGCTGCCATTTGAGCTCGGGATCGATCACCGTCAACGGCTCGTCGAACAGGACGGCCGCGACATCGGAGCGGACAAGGCCGCGGCCGAGCGAGATCTTCTGCTTGGCATCGGCTGTGAGCCGCGTCGCCTTGCGATTGAGATCGGGCGTGAGGTCGAGCAGTTGCGCGATCTCCTTCACCCGCGCGTCGATGTCGCGCTTGGGCACGCCGCGATTCTTCAGCGGAAACGCCAGGTTCTGCCCCACCGTCATGGTGTCGTAGATCACCGGGAACTGGAACACTTGCGCGATGTTGCGCTTCTGGGTCGACAGCGGCGTGACATCCTGGCCGTCGAACAGAATCTTGCCGCGCGAGGGCGTGATGATGCCGGAGATCAGATTCAAAAGCGTCGTCTTGCCGCAGCCGGACGGTCCGAGCAGCGCATAGGCGCCGCCCTGCCGCCAGGTCATCGAGATCGGCTTCAGCGCATAAGTCGACTCGTCGGCGGAATTGCCGCCGTAGGAGTGTGCGAGATCGACGAGGTCAATGCGGGCCATGCTGCATCTCCCTCACGCCGAACCAGGAGACGCGACCAGCCGGTCGGCCGCATCGAACACGAAGAGATTGTCGGGATCGAGCACGGCATCGAGCGTCTGGCCCGGCTCGAATTCATGCACGCCGTGCAGCACCGCGACCCAGTTCGTCGAATCGCGCTTTAAATGCACAAAGCTTTCCGAGCCGGTGATCTCGGTGATCGAGACCGTTGCCGGAAATGCGTGACGACCGGGAATGCCCTTGCCGATCTCCAATTGATGGGCGCGGAAGGCGACGCGATAGACGCCGTCCTGGATCTTCTCGTAGAGGCCGGTGGCCGGCGCCTCGACGCCGCCGGCATAGCGCACCGAGCCGTTCTTCTTTTCGATCCCGACCAGATTGAGCGGCGGATCGGAGAACACCTGCGCCACGCGCAGCGTCTCTGGATGACGGTAAACCCTGGAGGTGTCGCCGTTCTGCAGCGCCTTGCCTTCCCACATGCAGATCGTGCGGCCGCCCAGCAAAAGCGCCTCGGACGGCTCCGTGGTCGCATAGACGAAGATCGCGCCCGAAGCCTCGAAGATGCGCGGCAATTCCGCGCGCAGCTCCTCGCGCAGCTTGTAGTCGAGATTGGCCAGGGGCTCGTCGAGCAGCACGAGATCGGCGCCCTTTACCAGCGCGCGCGCAATCGCGGTGCGCTGCTGCTGGCCGCCGGAGAGCTGCAGCGGCGTCCGCTTGAGAAAGGGCTCGAGCCGCAAGAGCCTGGCCGCTTCGGCGACCCGCTTCTCGATCTCGTCGCGCGGCTTGCCCTGCACCCGCAACGGCGAGGCGATGTTCTCATAGACCGATAGCGCGGGATAATTGATGAACTGCTGATACACCATCGCCACCGAGCGCTGGCGCACGTCAATGCCGGTGACGTCCTTGCCATCGACGAGCACACGCCCCGTCGTCGGCTTGTCGAGACCGGCGAGCAGCCGCATGATCGAGGTCTTGCCTGAGAGCGTCGGACCGAGCAGCACGGCAAGCGTGCCGCGCTCCAGCGTCAGCGACACGTCGCGGATGGTTTCCGCACCGTCGACTGTGCGCGTCACATGTTCGAGCGTCACGCTCATGAGCGGCCTCCCGCTTCCAGGAGGGACGTTTCGCGGCGTGCACTATAAGCGGAGATCCAGTCGTCGAGCGCCTTGATCTCCGCTGCCGACAAGCGCAGGCCGAGCTTGGAGCGGCGCCAGACGATATCCTCGGCAGTGACCGCCCATTCCGATGCCATCAGATATTTGACCTCGCTCTCCGTCAGCGTGGCGCCGAACGACACCCCGAGATCGGCAGCGGATCTTGCATTGCCCAGCACCCGCGAGGCCCGCGTGCCATAGGCATGCGCCAGCCGGCCGGCGTGCTCCTGGGTGATGAAGGGATGGTTGCGCAGCAGCTCCGCGGTCAGCGCCGGCACTGCCGAGACATCCATGTCGCCGCCAGGCAGCGGCGATTTCGCGGTCCACCCTTCGCGCGATTTGGAGCTGCGCAGATGGGCTTCGAGCCGCTCCAGCGCTTCTTCCGCGAGGCGGCGATAGGTGGTGATCTTGCCCCCATAGATCGACAGCAGCGGCGCGCCGCCGGGCGTGTCGAGCTCAAACACATAGTCGCGGGTCGCGGCCTTGGCGTCGCTCGCGCCGTCGTCATAAAGCGGGCGGACGCCGGCATAGGTCCACACCACGTCCTCCGGACTAACAGGCTTGGCCAGATATTCGCTCACCGCGTCGCAGAGATATTTGATCTCCTCCGGCGTCGCCTTCACCTTGGCCGGGTCCCCGTCATAATCGCGATCGGTGGTGCCAATCAACGTGAAATCATCCTGATAGGGAATTGTGAAGACGATGCGACCGTCCGCGTTCTGGAAGATGTAGGCGCGGTCGTGCTCGTAGAGCTTCTTCACGACAATATGCGAGCCCTGCACCAGCCGCACCTTGGCTTTCGCATTGACGCCGGCGCCATGGGCGAGCACCTGCTCCACCCACGGCCCCGCGGCATTGACCAGGACGCGGGAGCGGATGGTCGAGCGCACACCGGTCAGCGTGTTTTCCACCGTGACCTGCCAGATGCCGTCCTGCTGGCGAATGTCTACCGCCCGCGTGCGGGTGCGAATGTCGGCGCCGCGGTCGGCGGCATCGCGCGCCGACAGCACGACCAGCCGCGCATCATCGACAAAGCAGTCGGAATATTCGAAGCCTTTGGCATAGCGCCCGGCGATCAGCGGACGTCCCACGGCGTCGGTGGCGAGATCAACCGAGCGGGTCGGTGGCAGCAGCACGCGGCCGCCGATATGGTCGTAGAGAAACAGCCCGAGCCGAAGCAGCCAGGCTGGGCGCAGGCCGGCGTGGTGCGGCAACACGAAGCGCAAGGGGCGGATGATGTGGGGCGCGATCTGCCAGAGGATCTCGCGCTCGATCAGCGCTTCGCGCACCAGCCGAAACTCGTAATACTCGAGATAGCGCAGGCCGCCATGCACGAGTTTTGTCGACCATGACGACGTCCCGCTCGCGAGATCGTTCATTTCACAGAGGAAAACTGTATTGCCGCGCCCGGCCGCATCGCGCGCGATGCCGCAGCCATTGATCCCGCCGCCAATGATTGCGAGGTCAAAAATTCGATCCAAAGACGCTTCCCCCGGCGCTCGCCGTTCCGTTGGCGATTTCACTTTCGATTTGCAGTAAATCACAACAGAAACGAAAGCAACCGAAATAAAGATGCTGCAGATGCGAAAGCCTGAGGGGATAAGACGAAAGTCTGGGAGATTACACCCGTCATTCCCAGGGCGCGAGCGGAGCGAACTTTAGAGGATGAACGGCCCCCGCTGCGGCAGCCTGGCCGTCCTCCTTCGAGGCTCGCCTTGAGAGCGTCTAAGGATGACGGGACTGACAGAGGACGCGCTGATATCGGGCAGGACCGTGCTTACGCCCGCCGCAGGGCGACGGCGCTGTCGGAGGCGGCCTCGCTATTGGCATCGTCGGTCTCGGCGGCCGGCTTCGGCATCGCCTCGATCACCTGGATGCCGCGGGAATGGCAGATGTTATGCAGACCTGCCGGCAATTCCTGGTCCGTGACGAAGGTCTGGATCTGGCTCATATGCGCGATGCGCACCGGCGCGCTGCGGGTGAACTTGGTGGAATCCGCGACGAGGATGACGCTGCGGGCGTTGGCAATGATGGCCTGCGCCACCTGCACCTCGCGATAGTCGAAATCGAGCAAGGCCCCCTCCTCATCGATCGCGGATGCGCCGATGATGGCGTAATCCACCTTGAACTGGCCGATCAGCTGCGTCGCGGTCGAGCCGACCACGGCGCCATCGGCGCGCCGTACCGCACCGCCCGCCACGATCACCTCGATGCGAGGATGGCGGTAAAGCAGCATCGCGACATTGAGATTGTTGGTGATGACGAGCAGGTCCTCATGTGAGGTCAGCGCGCTCGCGACCTCTTCCGTGGTGGTGCCGATATTGATGAAAAGCGAGCAGCCGTTCGGGATCAGCTCGGCAGCCGCGACCCCGATCGCCTTCTTCTCGTCGGCGGCGACAAAGCGGCGCGCCTCATAGGCGAGGTTTTCCACGCCGGACGCAATGATCGCACCGCCATGGATGCGAGTCAGCGTGCGCTGCTCACAGAGATCGTTGAGATCCTTGCGGATGGTCTGCGCGGACACCTCGAAGCGCCGCGCCAGGTCTTCGACCATCACCCGGCCTGAGGCGCGGGCGAGGTTCAGGATTTCGGATTGGCGGTGAGTAAGCCCGGTCACGGCGTTGCCTTGGCGCGAAATGGACGCGCCGAAGTTAGCGGCGGTTCGGGAGCAAGGTCAATTGCTCTCCGTCATTTCGAAAGACTCTCGCAAGAGAGTGAAATCCGATGTGCAGTTGCACATCTGCGGAATCCCCCCTGGGATTCCGGGTTTGATGCTCGTTCCTCACCCTGGAACGGCTGTGTTTGAAACGGGTCACGCCGATGTGCTCTGCAGCAACCGC
The DNA here is from genome assembly GCF_000472425.1 of Bradyrhizobium sp. Tv2a-2. Lineage (GTDB taxonomy): Bacteria > Pseudomonadota > Alphaproteobacteria > Rhizobiales > Xanthobacteraceae > Bradyrhizobium. The sequence continues at coordinate 235,788 of NZ_AXAI01000001.1, forward strand.
GCTGCCCCACGGGGCCTCACGCCGCCTCGACCAGCCGCGCTGCAGCGCGCTCTGCATCGCGTACGGTGCGAAACAGGCGCCCCTCGAGCTGAAAGAAGATTTGGGAAGCCGCGAAGAAACGATAGCCACCCGGGTCACGCACGACGATACCCGCCTGGTGCGATCCCACCTCGATAATATAACTGTCGGACATTACACCCGCCTCTAATCCCCACGCGACCTATAACAGATTCGAGGTCGCTTCGTTCCCCGTATCTTGACGGACGCCTGCGGCATTTCCGCGTCCTCAAGGAGTCACGCCGCCGCCATCACGACGACTTTTAAATAGCGTGAGCTGCGTCGCTGCGCTGCACGGGCTGCGGGCGGCCCTGGTCGTCAATCGAGACGTAGGTGAAGTTGCCTTCGGTCGCCAGGATCGAATGGTCCTCCCTCCGCCTGAGCACCCAGGCTTCGAGATGGACGGTGATCGAGGTGCGCCCAAGACGCACCAAGGTCGCATGCACCGAAACGAGATCGCCGACATAGACCGGCTTCCTGAACGTCATCGCCTCGATCGCAACCGTCACGGTGCGCGATTTCGCGACCTTGGAGGCGAACACGCCGCCCCCGACATCCATCTGGCTCAACAGCCAGCCGCCGAAAATATCGCCATTGGCGTTGGTGTCGGCGGGCATTGCCAGGGTTCGGATGCAGAGGTCGCCGCTTGGCTCTCCCGTCGTCTCCAACGGAGCCTGCGCTTTGGTATCCGTCATCTAAAAGTCTCCCAGCCCGCGTCGGGTGCGAATCTGTCGCCGAATTTTTGCGCAAGCATCCGCAATGTCGAGACGATGTTCTCGACACCGCGCGTGCGCGCGTAATTCAGCGGTCCGCCGCGGAACGGAGCATAGCCCGTGCCGAAGATCATGGCGCCGTCGACCACATCCGCGTTATCGACAATACCTTCGCGCAAACAGGCGACGCAGACATTGGACATCGGCAGGATCAGACGATCGGTCATCTCGTTGGTCGGCTGCGGCGGATTGGCCGCAGTTTGCGATTTGTCGGCCTTGCCGTCGCGCCAGTCGTAAAAGCCCTTGCCGCTCTTGCGCCCCAACTCGGCCCTGGCGACCTTTTCGCGCAGCCAGGCCGGCGCTTGCGGGAGAGAAGCGCCGAATTTCGCGCGCAGCATGTCGCCGACATCAAGACAAATATCGAGCCCGACCTGGTCGGCGAGTTCGATCGGCCCCATCGGCATGCCGAACTTTTCCGCGGCTGCGTCAATTACGAGCTTGTCGATGCCTTCATCCAGCATCAGCATCGCTTCCAGCATGTAGGGCGTGAGCGCGCGGTTGACGAGGAAACCGGGCGAGCTCTTCACCGGCAGTGGCAGGCGGTCGATGACGCCGACAAAGGCCAGCGCCTCCTTCAGCAGCGTGCCATCGGTGCCATCATGACTGACCACCTCGACCAGCTGCAGGCGCGACACCGGATTGAAGAAGTGCAGGCCGAGCAGGCGCTCGGGCCTCTGCAGCGTGGTGCGTAGATCTTCCAGCGGGATGCTTGAGGTATTGGTGGCGAGAATCGCGCCCGGCTTCATGCGCGGCTCGAGGCCGGCATAGACCTTCTGCTTCAGCGCAAGCTTTTCCGGTACCGCCTCAATGATGAGATCGGCGTTGCGCACACCCTCGCCGTCCATGTCGGGGATCAGCCGGTCCAGCGCGTCGCGCACGTCGATCGGCTTCCTGATGATCTTGCCAAAGAGATCGCTGGCGCGCCTGACGGCTGACGCAATCGGCTCGGCCTTCATATCTGCGAGCGAAACGCGAAGCCCCTGATTGGCGCACCACGCCGCGATGTCGCCGCCCATGGCGCCTGCGCCGATGACATGGACATGGCCGACCTTGTTGCCGCTGCCGGCGAGCTTCTTCATCTGCTCGCGCAGGAAGAAGACGCGGATCAGGTTCTGCGCGGTCGGGGTCACCATCAGATGCGCGAAGGAGCTCTTCTCGGCGGCCAGCATCGCGGCCTTGTCGCCGCCATGCTTCTCCCAGAGATCGATCAGGCCGTAGGGCGCGGGATAATGCGCGGGCGACGCGGCTTTGGCCGCCTCCTTGCGCATGCGCGAGGCGAGAAGCGTGCGCGCCGGTGAGGAATTGAGCACGGAGACCAAGAGACCCGGACGTGCGCGCGTGAGGCGGCCGAACACGGCATCGCGGACCGCGCCGGCAACATGCCGCTCTTGCGTCACGGCGTCGACCAGGCCGAGCGCCCTGGCGCGCCGCGCGTCGATGGTGCGCCCGGTGAGCATCAGCGTCATGGCCTGCATCGGATTGACCAGGCGGGTGAAGCGCGCGGTGCCGCCGAGGCCCGGATGCAGGCCGAGCAACACCTCGGGAAAGCCGAAGCGGGCATTGTCGACGGCGATGCGCGCCTGGCAGGCCAGTGCAACCTCGAGCCCACCGCCAAGGCAGAAGCCGTGGATCACGGCGACGCTCGGCACGCGCAACGCCTCGAGACGATCGATCACGGCATGGGCGCGGCCGATCGCCGTCTCCACCACCGCCGGGTCGCTGGCGCCGCGGAATTCCTTGACATCGGCGCCGGCGATGAAGCCGGATTTTTTTGCCGAGCGAATGACAAGGCCCGTGGGGCGCTCGCTCTCGACCGCCGTGAGTACCTCGTCAAACTCCTCCAGGACATCGGCGGACAGCGTATTGGCGCTCGCCCCCTCGCGATCGAACAAGAGCCAGGCGATTCCCTCGGCATCGCGGGTCAGCTTGAAATGACGGTACGAGCCCGGTGCAGGCGCGGGCCCGAGCACGAGCACGCGGTCGGAGAGCACGTCCATGATCTTCGACTGCATGGTCACACCATCTCGATCAGCATCGCGCCGCCCAGCCCGCCGCCGATGCATTCGGTCGCGATGCCGCGTCGCGTGCCCAGCCGCTTCATTGCGTTGACCAGATGCAGCACGATGCGGTTGCCCGACGTGCCGACGGGATGGCCGAGGCTGATCGCACCGCCATCGACATTGAGGTTTGCGCGGTCAAGCTCGCCCGCGGCGCCGTCGAGTCCCAAGACCTCGCGGCAGAATTTGTCGTCGTTCCATGCGGCGAGGCAGCCGAGCACTTGCGTCGCAAAGGCCTCGTTCAGCTCCCACGTGTCGACCTCCCGCAGCGTCAGTTCGTTGCGCTTAAGGATCTCGGTCGCGCACAGCACCGGGCCGAGCCCCATGATGGAGGGATCGAGCGCCGACCACTGGCTGTCGATGATCGCGGCTTTCGGCGTCAGGCCGTGTTTGGCCACCGCATCTTCGGAGGCGAGGATCACCCAGGACGCCCCGTCGGTGATCTGCGAGGAATTGCCGGCAGTGACCTGGCCCCAGGGACGTTCGAACACGGGGCGCAGCTTTGCCAGCGACTCCGGTGTCGAGTCCGGGCGCACACCATCGTCGTGATCGTAGAACTTGCCGTCGTGCGCAAAAGCCGTCTCGACCTCGCCCTTCAAAAAACCTTCCTTCTGCGCTTTCGCGAGCCGCTGATGGCTCTCGGCGGCATAGGAATCGGATTGCGTGCGGGTGATGCCGAAGAGGTGGCCGACGACCTCAGCGGTCTGGCCCATGTTGAGCTCGGTGATGGGATCGGTGAGGCCGCGCTCGAGGCCGATGACCGGCTTCAAATAGCTCGGCTTGACCTTCAAGGCTGCCATGATCTTTGCACCAAGCCCCTTGGCGGTCGCGAGCCCTGCAAACCAGCGCACGCCCTGGTTCGGCCAGACCAGCGGCGCGTAGCTCAGGGCCTCGGTGCCGCCGGCAAGGATCAGGTTCGCATTGCCTTCGCGGATGTAGCGATAGGCGGTATCGATCGACTGCATGCCGGAGCCGCAATTGATCTGGACGGTAAAGGCGACCATGTCTTCGCCCATGCCGAGCCGTAGCGCTGCGACACGTGCGGGGTTCATCTCGTCGGCGATGACATTGACGCAGCCGAGGATGACCTGGTCGAAAGCCGAGGCCGCAAACGGCTGGCGCGCGAGCAACGGCCGGCCGCATTGCACGGCGAGATCGACCGGCGTGAACGGCCCCGGCCCGGTGCGCGCTTTCAGGAACGGCGTCCGGCTGCCGTCGATGATAAAGACTGGCCGCGCCATCAGCTCGCCGCCCTCTGCTCACCCAACTCCTGGAAGAACTGATGCACATCGGCGCCCTTCTTGTAAATCGGCGACAGCGCTCCGGGCGCGAAATCGTCGACCTCGATCACTTTCGCCACTGCCTCATGCGCGGTTGCAAGCCGGTCGGCCTCGGCTTGCGTGATCACGCCGCGTTTTGCCGCCTCGTTCCAGTCGCGCAGATGCGCCTCGCGCATCTTCTTGTGCGCGGCTTCGGCAGCGGTCACAAGCAGGAAAGCCTTCTCCAGCCGCGCCGGGCCGCCGTCGTCCTCGACATGCGAAAGATCCGGCGTGAGGCGATCGCGCGCCGCCGAGGGCTCCAGCACGATTTGCGCGCAATTGTGCACGACGCGGTCGGAGGGACCAAGCACCCGCGCGCCGAATGGCTGCACGACGAATTTCAGGATGGCGGCGACGAAGCGGTTCGGCAGATTGGCGAGAATTTCTGCAAGGCGATTCTCGATGGTCTTGAACCCGCTCGCCACGCACCATTCGAGTAGTGCAAAATCCTGTTGCTGCCGCCCCTCGTCCTGCCAGCGCTTCAACGCCGCCGAGAGCAGATAAAGCTCCGACAAAATGTCGCCGAACCGCGCCGACAGCATCTCCTTGCGCTTCAAGGCGCCGCCAAGCGTGAGCAGCGCCATGTCGGCGAGAAGCGCGAAGGCCGCCGAATAGCGCGAGAGCTGGCGATAGAAGCGGGTTGCGTCGCCGGCATCTGGTGCCGGAGCGAATAGGCCGAAGGTCCAACTGCGGCCGAACGCCCGGAACAGCGTCTTGAAACTGTGGCCGATATGTTTCCAGAACACGTAGTCGAAGGCATCCAACCCGCGCGCGCGGTCGTCCTCGGCGAGCGCGTTCATCTCTTCCAGCAGGAACGGATGGGCACGGATCGCGCCCTGCCCGAACACAATGAGATTGCGCGTCAGGATATTGGCGCCCTCGACCGTGATACCGACCGGAACCGAGCGGTAAAGATTGCCGAGATAGTTCTGCGGGCCGTCGATCACGGCCTTGCCGCCGTGGATGTCCATGGCGTCGTCGATGGCGATCCGCATCCGCTCGGTCGCCTGCAGCTTCATGATCCCGGAGATGACAGCGGGATGATGCCCCTCGTTGAGCGCGGCGCAGGTCAGCCGTCGCGCGCCGTCGAGCTGATAGGCGGTGGCGGCGATCCGCGCCAACGGCTCCTCGATGCCCTCGAACTTGCCGATCGCAATGCCGAACTGCTCGCGGATGCGGGCATAGGCGCCGCTGGTCCGCGCGGCATAGGCCGCGCCGGCGGCTGACAGCGACGGCAGCGAGATGCCGCGGCCGGCGGCGAGCGCCGTCATCAGCATCTTCCAGCCTTCGCCCAGCCGCGTCTCGCCGCCGATGACATAGTCGAGCGGGATGAAGACGTCGCGTCCCCGGTTCGGGCCGTTCTGAAACACCTGCATCGCCGGCAGATGCCGCCGCCCAATCTCGACGCCCGGCAAATGGGTCGGGATCAACGCGACCGTGATGCCCAGATCTTCCTTGGTGCCGACGAGGTGATCGGGATCGTAGGCCTTGAAGGCAAGTCCGAGCAACGTCGCGACCGGACCGAGCGTAATGTAGCGCTTGTGCCAGTTCAGTCTCAACCCGACGATTTCGCTGCCTTCGAAATTGCCTTTGCAGATTACGCCGGTATCGACCATCGAGGCGGCATCGGAGCCGGCCTCGGGACTGGTCAGCCCAAAGCAGGGAATGTCAGTGCCGGACGCAAGCCGCGGCAGCCATTTTTGCCGCTGCTCCCTGGTGCCAAAACGCATCAGGAGCTCACCGGGGCCGAGCGAGTTGGGCACCATCACCGTCACCGCCGCGGTGAGCGAGCGCGAGGAGAGCTTGCGCACCACTTCGGAATGCGCATAGGGCGAGAAGCCGAGCCCGCCGTACTCCTTCGGGATGATCATGCCGAAGAACTTTTCGCGCTTGATGAAGTCCCAGGCCTCCTGCGGCAGGTCGCGCCATTCCCAGTTGATCTTCCACTCGTCCAGCATAGCGCAGAGCGCATCGACCGGACCGTTGAGGAATGCTGTTTCCTCACCGGTCAGCGTCGCCTGCGGATAGGCGAGGAGCTTCGACCAATCGGGACTGCCGGCGAACAGCTCGGCGTCCCACCAGACATCGCCCGCCTCCAACGCCTCGCGCTCGGTGTCCGACATCGGCGGCAGCGCTTTTCGCGCCAGCGAAAAGATCGGTCTGGTGATGTAGTCGCGGCGAAAGGAGCTCATGGCGACATCCTTCATTGGCTAGCGACGGAGCGAGGTTCGGAGAGGGTGCTTTCGCGCAAAGGGTAAAGAATTGGGCGGCCCTTCGCACTGAAAATAAAATGAAATTGATGAGCGATAACGGGAGATTTCGCTGCCGGTTCCGGGGCGGAAAGCACCCACGGGCTTCGTTCACCGCTCCCGCCGGCAGAGGTCGGATCGCATCACGAGATGCGATCCTGGTGAGGGGTCACGGCCCCTCGCAAAGCCGCGGCCCCTCACGCGATTTGCTGCGCAAATCGACCTCTTCCCGCTGGGAAGAGGTGGGAAGAGCCGTGCACGCGCACTAATCCGGCCGCACCATCTCGAACAAGTTCTCCGGTCGGATCTCGAAATAATCGCCGCGGCGGCCGGCGCGGACGATCGGATGGGCGAGCCCGGTCTGGTAGACGCCGTCCTTGATGAAGGCTTTGTCGATATGGACGGCAACGACCTCGCCCAGCGTCAGCCAGGCTTCCGCCTTTTTGCCGTCCGCGCCCTGCAACCGGATGATCTGCGACAATCGGCATTCGAAGGAGACTGGGCTCTCGGCGACGCGCGGCACGTTGATGAGCCTGCTTGGCACCGCCGTGAGCCCTGCGACCTTGAACTCGTCGACATCGCGCGCGACATGGGCCGCGGTCGCGTTCATGTGCCTGGCGAGATCCATGGTCGCGAGATTCCAGCAGAACTCCTTTGTCTCCTCGATATTGGCGACGCTGTCCTTCCAGTTGGTGGAGGAGAACCCGATAATCGGCGGGACGTAACAAAAGGCGTTGAAAAAGCTGTAGGGCGCGAGGTTGATGTTGCCCTTGGCGTCGCGGGAGGAGATCCAGCCGATCGGTCGCGGCGCGATGATGGCGTTGAAGGGATCGTGCTTCAGCCCATGGCCCTTTGACGGCTCGTAGTAATGCAGGTCTTTTTCCGCCACGCCTTTTTCCCTTTCGTTGACCATCATTTCCGGGGCACGCGCAAGCGCGAACCGGAATCTCAAAATTCCAGGGTCGATGCTGAATCTGTCACCGGGGCGCGCGTCATGCGGCCCCTTCGGCATCGTCCCGGAATGACGGGAGGGAAACTAGCCTGCAGCCTTGCCCGAACCAAGCCCGACGAGGATAAAATCGACCATTTCATCGATCGTGGGGCCCGGCTTGTCGGCGGCCTGCGCAATCATCTGCGGATGGAAGAAGTGCACCATGGCCGTGCAGGCGCAGAGAGCCGCGACGGACACGTCGGTCACCTTGAACTCGCCACTTGCCGCGCCCTGCCCGATCACGTCGCCGATCGTGGTCGTGATCAGCTCAATGTGGGAAACGCATACGTCCCAGCTCTCCTTCATGGCGATCTCGACCATCTCATGCAGCTTGGCGTCGCCGACATAGCGCTCCGAGTTCATCTGGTGGATGGTCGTCATCAACTCCCGCATGCGGGCCGCCGCAGGTCCGGGCTTGTTCGCAATCCGCTTGGCCTCGACCTCGACCTCGCCCATCAGGCCGCGCGCGACGCCCTCGTGGATCGCCTTCTTCGATTCGAAGAAGCGGTACACATTGGCCGGGCTCATACGCAGCTCTTTGGCGATGTCGGCAACCGTGGTCTTCTGGTAGCCGATCTGCCGGAACAGACGCTCCGCCACCACGAGAATCCGCTCGCGGGTATCCGATTCGACATGTTCGGAAGTTAGCGTCATGACCTGCTCAATCTTCAACTATTCGGCTGCCTCAGCAAGCGCAAATGCGCCCTCGCCCGGTTGCTGCGGCGCGAGATCGGCGTTGCGGCCGCTCTCCTCCAGGCTGTTGCGGAACCAGAGGGCATACAACCCCGGCAAGTACAGCAAGGTGAGGAAGGTTGCAACAAACAGGCCTCCCATGATCGTGATCGCCATCGGGCCCCAGAAGGCCGAACGCGACAGCGGAATCATGGCAAGAATCGCGGCCAGCGCCGTCAGCACCACCGGACGGGCGCGCCGGACGGTCGCCTCCACAATCGCCTCCCTGCGCGTCAGCCCATGCGCTACATCGGTCTCGATCTGATCGACCAGGATGACGGTATTGCGCATGATCATGCCGGCGAGCGCGATCAGGCCGAGCAGCGCAACGAAGCCGAACGGGGCATTCGCCACGTTGAGGCCGAGCGAAGCGCCGATGATGCCAAGTGGCGCGGTGAGGAAGACCAGGATCAGCCGCGCGAAATTCTGCAGCTGGATCATGAGCAGCGTTAGCATCACCATGGCCATGATCGGGAACAGGACGAAGATCGAGGCATTGCCCTTGGCGGATTCCTCGAACGCGCCGCCCGGCTCGATCCGGTAGGCTGGCTCGAGGTGATCGCGGATCTCGGCCAACTTCGGCCAGATCTGGTTGGTGACGTCGGGCGCCTGCACGCCATCATTGACGTCGCTGCGCACGGTGATCGCCATATCGCGGTTGCGCCGCCACAGGATCGGCTCCTCGTGCGAATACTCGATCTTGGCGATCTGCTGCAGTGGCACCGCGATGCCGTTCTTCGAGGTGATAGTGAGATCGCCGACATGGGCGAGATCCAGCCGCTCCGACGGCACGGCACGGGCGACCACGCCGACCTTCTCGATGCCGTCGCGCACGGTCGTGACCTGCACGCCCGAGATCAGCATCGCAAGCGACTGCGAGACGTCCTGCGGGGTCAGGCCCAGCGCACGGGCGCGATCCTGATCGACGACGAGCTTGAGGTAAGGTGATTGCTCGTTCCAGTCGAGCTGGACGTCCCTGACGTTCGGGTTTTCCTTCATGACGTCGCGGACCTGGTAGGCGATCTCGCGCACCTTGTTGGTATCGGGCCCGATGACGCGGAATTGAACGGGGAAGCCGACCGGCGGGCCGAAATTGAAGCGGTCGACGCGCACGCGGGCCTGCGACAGCAGGCCTTCGGCGGCCGCGTTCTCGATTTTCGCCTTGATGCGCTCGCGCGCCTCGACGTCCTTGGCGACGATGACGATTTCCGCGAAGGCCTCGTTCGGCAGCTGCGGGTTGAGGCCAAGCCAGAAGCGCGGCGAGCCCTGGCCGACATAGGCGGTATAGGTCGCGATATCCTTGTCGTCGCTGAGCAGCGTCTCGGCCTCCTTCACGGCCTTCTCGGTAACGTTGAAGGCGGTCCCTTCGGGAAGGCGCAGCTGCAGGAACAATTCCGGCCGCTCGGACAGTGGGAAGAATTGCTGCTGCACGTGGCCGAAGGCAACAATCGAGACAACGAACACGCCGACGGTCGCAGCGACCGTCGTGATGCGGTGATTGACGCACCACTGCACGATCGCACGCAGGCCACGGTACATCCGCGTTTCGTAGATGGCGTGGGGATCGTGGCTGTGATGAGCCTTGATGTCGGGCAGCAGCTTGACGCCGATATAGGGCGTGAAGATCACCGCGACGAACCACGACGCGACCAGCGAGATCGCGACGATCCAGAAAATGCCGCCGGCATATTCGCCGACCGCCGAATTGGCAAAACCGATCGGCAGGAAGCCGGCCGCGGTCACCAGCGTGCCCGTGAGCATGGGAAACGCGGTGGATTCCCAGGCAAAGGAGGCCGCCTTCACGCGGTCCCAGCCCTGCTCCATCTTCACCACCATCATCTCGACCGCGATGATGGCGTCGTCGACCATGAGGCCCAGCGCAATGATCAGGGCGCCGAGCGTGATGCGGTGCAGATCGAGCGACATCGATTCCATCACGATGAAGACGATCGCGAGCACCAGGGGCACCGAGGCCGCCACCACGATGCCGGTCCGCCAGCCGAGCGCGAGGAAGGAGACGAACAGCACGATGGCGAGCGCCTCGATGAAGGAGTGCACGAACTCGCCTACCGCATGCTCGACCACCTTGGGCTGGTCGGCGATCTGGTCGACATTGATGCCTTGCGGCACCGCCTTCATGAACTCGGCGGTCGCGGCGTTCACCTCCTTGCCGAGCTCGAGGATATTGGCGCCCTTGGCGGTGACGACGCCGATACCGATCGCGGGCTTGCCTTCCTGGCGCACCACGAAACTCGGCGGATCGACAAAGCCGTGGGTGACGGTTGCGATATCGCCGAGGCGGAACACCCGCCCGTTGCTCTCAACCGGCGTCTCGGCGACCGCCTTGGCGCCGTCGAGCGCGCCGGTGACGCGCAGCGGCACGCGCTGCGACGATGTCTCCACCGTGCCGGCCGGCACGACATTGTTCTGCTTGGCGAGCGAATCGAACAGTGCCTGCGGCGTGATGCCGAGGGTTGCGAGCTTGGCATGCGAGAACTCGACAAAGATGCGCTCGTCCTGGGTGCCATACATGTCGACCTTGACGACGCCGCTGACCTTCAACAGGCGCTGGCGGAAGGCCTCGGCTGTCGTCTTGAGCTGTTTATAGTCGGCGCCGTCGCCAGTCATCATGAACAGGATGGAATCGACGTCGGAGAACTCGTCGTTGACCACGGGGCCCAGAATCCCCGCGGGCAATTCGCCCTGCACGTCGACGAGCTTCTTGCGCAGGAGATAAAAGAGATAAGGCACCTCCTTCGGCGGCGTGGAATCGCGGAAGGTCACCTGCATCGCGGTGAAGCCGGGCTTGGAATAGGTCTGCACCTTCTCAAAATAGGGCAGCTCCTGCAGTTTCTTCTCGATGGGGTCGGCGACCTGGGTCTGGATTTCGTTGGCGGTGGCGCCCGGCCACATCACGGAGACGTTGACGACCTTCACCGTGAAGAACGGATCCTCGGCACGGCCGAGCCGCTGGTACGAAAACAGGCCGGCGACGCCGAGCACAATCATCAGAAACAGCACAAGCGCGGGATGGCTCACCGCCCAGGCGGACAGATTGAAGCGCTTCATGTCACTCTCCAACTTCGACGACCGCGATCAGTCAGAGCGCATGATCCGGAAAAGCGTGTAGCGGTTTTCCGAGAAGATCATGCGCAAGCTAAAATGGAGCCGTCGTTGCGAGGGAACGAGGCAATCCAGGGGGCTGACTCGGGATTGACCAATCGCCCGCACCTCGCAACGACGGCAGCTCAGAACGACAGCTGCGAGACGACCCGTACCTTCTGGCTCGGATCGATCTTCTGCACGCCGAGCGCCACGATCTTCGCGCCCTCGGCAACGCCGCCCGAAATCACCACGGCGCCGCTCTCGTAAGCCTTGACCTTGACCGGCCGCAGCGTCACCTCGCCCTTGTCGTCGACGACATAGAGCGAGGGATCGCCGCCCTGGCGGAACAGCGCCGACAGCGGCAGCCGCGCGACGCGCTCGGTCGCGGCATCCGACAGCGTCAACGTCGCGGTCATGCCGAGCTCGACATTGTCGCCGACGTCGGGCAGCGAGAACTTTGCCAGATAGGTGCGGGTGGCCGGGTCCGCGCTCGGCGAAATCTCGCGCAGATGCGCCGCATACTGCTTGTTGGGATCCGACCACAGCGACACCGTCGCGCTGCCGGTCTTGGCTCGGTCGACCAGCGTCTCGGGAATTGCCACCACGGCTTCCTTCTCCGCAAGCCGCGCGACGCGGATCGCGGTCTGGCCGGAGGCCACCACCTGACCCGGTTCGATCAAGGTCGCGGTGACGACGCCGCGGGCATCGGCTTCCAGCGTCGCGTAGGACAGCGAGTTTTTGGTGAGCTCGACCGAGCGCTCGGCGCGGTTGAGCCGGGCGCGGGCCTCGTCGGCCGCGGCCTTGGCCTGGTCGAGCTGCGCATCCGTGGTCCAGCCGTCGAGCTTCAGGTTCTTGGCACGAGTCTCGGCGGCTGCCGCCTGTGCAAGCACGCCGGTCGCCGCGCGCAGCTCGGCTTCCGCTTGCTCGGCCTGCAGCCTGAGGTCGACCTCGTCGAGGGTCGCGAGCGGCTGGCCGACATCGACGCGCTGCCCGACCTCGACCAGGCGCTTTGCCACCTTGCCGGGGACCCGAAAGCCCAGGTCGCTCTCGATCCGGGGGCGGATGGTGCCGACAAAGCTGCGCTCGGGGGTCTCGGCCTCGTAGTGGGTGGTCGCGACCAGAACGGGGCGGTTCGGCTCGACCTTCTGCGCCACACTGTCATTGCAGCCGGCCAGCGCGACCGCCATTCCCGCCAGCAGAACGCCAGCCAATAGCTTGGAATAACTTGCAAAAATCCACCGGGCCAACATCGGACACTCCCTCGGTTTGACCTTGAGATGAGTGTCGAATGTTCAGTGATAAAAGTCAATAATCGTCAACAGTCATGATTTCGTGAACGTTAATCCATGTTCCCGGGTGCGCGCGTTGCCCGCGCGCCCCGGAATGACGGTGCGTCCGAGGGGAATCACTTCGCCCTTTCGGTGGCCGAAAACTCCACCTTGCTCTCATGCCCGCCGAGAAACACCAACAGGCCGCCGATCAGCGGCAGCACGGCGAGCGCGAGCAGGCCATTGGCGGTGCTGCCGGTGGAATCCTTGATCCAGCCGATCAGATAGGGGCCGCCGAAGCCGGCGAGATTGCCGATGGAATTGATCAGCGCGATTGCGCCCGCGGCCGCCGTGCCCGACAGCCAGGCGGTCGGCAAGGTCCAGAACACCGCGAAGACGCAGAACACGCCCACCGCGGCGAAGGTGAGCGCGATCATGGTCGTCGTCGCATCAGTGAGGAAGGCGGAGGCGCCGAGCGAGATCGCGATGAGGAAGAACGGGGCGCCAACATGGAACACGCGCTCACGGGCCGAATCGGAGTGGCGCGCCCACAGGATCATGGCGATCGTGCCGAACAGATAAGGGATCGCGGTGACGAAGCCGGTCTGAGCGTTGGTGAGGCCGAAGGCCTTGACGATCGTCGGCAGCCAGAACTGCATGCCGTAGAGCGCAGCCACGAAGCAGAAATAGATCAGGCTCAGCATGATCACCTTGGACGAGGACAGCGCTTCGCCGAGGGTCATGTGCTTCGCGGCCTGCTTGGCGGCGAGTTCGGCATTGAGGCGTGAGGCAAGCGAGGCCTTCTGCTCCCCCGTCAGCCAGCTCGCACGCTCCGGCTTGTCGGTCAGATAGAACCAGGTGACGATGCCGAGCAGCACCGAGGGCACGCCCTCGATGATGAACAGCCACTGCCAGCCTCTCAGTCCCCAAACGCCGTCGAGCCCGAGCAGAAGGCCCGAGATCGGCGCGCCGATCACGGTCGAGACCGGGACCGCCACGGCAAACGCTGCGAGAAAGCGCGCGCGGTACTCGGCCGGATACCAATAGGTCAGATACAGGATGATGCCGGGGAAGAAGCCTGCTTCCGCAACGCCGAGCAGGAAGCGCAGCAGATAGAAGCTCCACTCGCTGTTCACGAGCGCCATCAGCGCCGAGATGATGCCCCAGGTCACCATGATGCGGGCGATCCAGCGCCGGGCGCCGAACTTCTCCAGCGCAAGATTGCTCGGAACCTCGAAGATGAAATAGCCGATGAAGAAGATGCCGGCGCCCCAGGCGAAGATCAGCGGGGTGAATTTCAGCTCCGCATTCATGGTGAGCGCGGCAAAGCCGAGATTGACCCGGTCGAGATAGGAAAAGAAATAAGCCAGCACCAGAAAGGGTATCAGGCGCCAGGAAATGGACCGGATAGTGGACGTTTCGATATCGCTTCGAGCGGTGCTACCCGAAGCGGCAAAGCTGGCGGACTGGCTCATGTTTCTCCCCTGCCCGGTTTTTGTTGGTCTTCGAGGCGGGGTTTTGAGTATTGAGGGCGCGAAGTCAAACGGATTCGTTGGAAAGCGCATTCGCTGACATGCATGGGGTCATGCAACTTCTCCGTCATTCCGGGGCGCGCGTTAGCGCGAACCCGGAATCTCGAGATTCCAGGCTCGGTCCGCCGTACCGCCCCGGAATGACGGAGGAATCACTCCCCTAGCTGAAACCGCTCGAAACGATCCAGCGCCTCCTCGATCCGCGACTTCAGTTCCGAACGCGCCCCACGCTTGGCTCCAGTCCCGACCCAGCTCCATTTCTGCAGCAGGAGTTTCCGGTTCTGCCGGTCGGTCTTGAGATCGATCGCGGCGACGATGTCGTCGCCAACCAGCACCGGCAGCGCGAAATAGCCGAACTTGCGTTTGTCCTTGGGAACATAGGCCTCGAAGCGGTGCTCGTAGTCAAAAACAAGATGCGTGCGCTTGCGCTGGATGATCAAGGGATCGAAGGGCGAGAGGATGTGCACCAGGGTCGGCGCGACCTCGGTTCTCTCCTCCAGCGCCGCCGGGCTCACCCAATGCTCCTGCTTGGCAGCGCCTTCGAGCGCGACCGAGACCAACTCGCCGCGCCGCACGCGCGCCTCGATCAGGCGGCGGACGCCCGGCTTGCTCGGCGCATCGAGATGGCAGATCGAATCGAGCGAGACCAGGCCTTGCGACCGCAGGCTGCGGTCGAGCAGATAGGCCGCGACCTCCGCCGTCGACGCGGCCTTGGGCGGCGTCTCCCAGCCGAAATGCCTGTTGATCAGCTCATAGGTCTTGAGCATGCCGTTGCGCTCGGAGATGGTCAGTGCGCCGGTATAAAAGGCGAATTGCAGCGCCCGCTTCGACGGCTTGCGGCTGGCCCACAGGTGCTCCTTTTCGGTGAGCACGTCATCCTCGATGTCGCGGATGGTCAGCGGCCCCTGCCGGATCAGCCGCATCACCTTGCGCATGTCCTGAGGTGTGACCGAGGTGAACCAGCGCTCCCGCTCGCGCCTGTGCAGCCGCATCAGGGGAATGAAATAGCGCAAGTCACGGCTCGGCACATAGGACAGCGCATGGGTCCAGTATTCGAACACGCTCTTGTCGACGCTCTGGGCCTGGCGCAGATCGGCGCGGCGATAATCGGGAATGCGGCTCCAGAGGATGTGATGGTGACAGCGCTCGATCACATTGATGGTGTCGATCTGGACATAGCCGAGATGAGCGACGGCATCCCCGACGGCTGACGCGCCCGAGCCGAAAGGGGCGGCGGAATCAAGCCGCTGCGCGCGCAGCCAGATGCGCCGCGCGTCCAACGGGTTCAGGGGATGAGGTGGATTTGGTCGAGGCACGATCAGCACAATCTAGCCAGTTTGAGCTGAACTGCCAGAGCCCAATAAAAAGCCGCGCCACCTTGCGGCAGCGCGGCGAGGATCAAAATGAAAAATCTTTGGCTTATTTCGCCATGCTCAGCTTCTGGGCGTTGGCATAGTGCATGCAAGCGCTGCGCATCTTGCCATTGCTGACGTCGGTCGCGGCCGCCGCGATTTCCTTGTTGGCCGGCGTCTGACCGTCAGGCGACATCGCCAACGCCGACGTGCCGATATTGGCGGTCGTGCAGGCCATCATTTTCGCTGATACCGGCGACAGCGCCAGCGCCGCAAACATCCCAGCCGTAATCAATATCCTCATCTTGTCCTCATTGGAAAATAATCCGGCGTCATGCCGGACTCACGCGATTCGCATCATGTCTTGGGACAGTTTCGGGAAAAAGACACTTTCGATGCTGCAAAGCAACGCGACGGAGCTTCGCGCGCGCCAAGGATCGCCTCGCGTCCGGTCTCAGGGTTTCGGCTTGGCGTCGATGCTGCCGGTCGCGATATCGGGATCGCAGGCGGCCTTGCCGCGGCCTTGCGCCTCGCATTTGTAGAGCGTGCCGGTCAGGCGGTCGACCAGCCAGGCGCTGTCGTCTGTCGGGCCTTCGACCGCGACATAGCGGGCGCCGAGCGCGGTGATCAATGTGGACAGAAGGATCGCAGCCGCGATCATGGCGGCGCCGATCAGGATCGATAGCGAGCTGAAGGAGCCGCTCCGGTCGGAAT
Organism: Bradyrhizobium sp. Tv2a-2; assembly: GCF_000472425.1. Lineage (GTDB taxonomy): Bacteria > Pseudomonadota > Alphaproteobacteria > Rhizobiales > Xanthobacteraceae > Bradyrhizobium. The sequence goes on from NZ_AXAI01000001.1 coordinate 251,937, forward strand.
TGCCGGCGCGATAGCCCTGATAGTCACCCGGTCGTTTGGTGGGAGAGAACACGGCCCTGCTTACGCTGATTCTTGAACGATGTTGATCTTGTTTTTTTGGCCTGCCGACGGCCCAGCGCTAAGGGCACATCGAGGTGATTTGTTGGCTCAAGCCCGGCGCTCGCGCGACGGCATTGCGACGGGAACCGGCAGAAACAGAAGCAGAAACAAAAAAGCGGCCTCCACGAAGGGAGGCCGCCGAGATCGCCGCTGCAGGGAGGCTTGGTTTCAGCGGCGGCCAAACAGTCCGCCCATCATATGGCCGAAGAAGGCGCCAGGGCCGCCACCGCCACCGCCATCGCCGCGGTAATGCCGGCCGCCGCCACCACCGGAATGGCGCATATGGTGAACCTCGTTATCATCGCCGTCGCTGGAGGACGCCACGCGGGTGGAGACGATCTCGGACTCCAGCGCCTTGTGCTGCAACAGGTTGAGATAACCGGTTGAGGGATAGCCGCGCGCGGCCTGCCAGCGCTTGATGACGCTGCGGGTCTCGTCGTCGAACTTTCCGGTTGCCTTGATGTCGAAGCCAAGACCGGTGAGGCGGCGCTGCACGTCGCGACGCTGCGACTTGTCGAGACCAAGCTGGTCTTCGGCGACCTGGTCGGCTTCCTCTGTAAAAGTCGCGGGATCGATGCCGGTGGTCAGGTTGCGCGTCGTGGTCGAGGGGCCGTCCTGGAGCGAGGCGATCCGCGCAAGCGCCAGCGACTTGAAGCTGCCGTTCGGATAGCTGGTGAGGTAGGCATTGAGCTCTTCGACCTTGTTGGAGTCCTTCACCGAGCGCCAGAACTCGAGTTCTACGCCCGAAGCTGGCGCGGCCGGCGCGACGTTCGCGGTCTCGGCCGGCTTCTCGGCGGGAATGCCAACCGGATTGAGATAGACGCTGCCTGTCAGGTTGGTGTGGCCCCAGGGCAGCTGGTTCTTGTTGGTCTCGTCATTGACCTGGGCGCGGACCTTCGTCATCGCCTGCTGAATCTCCACGCCGGGCCGAGCAATGTTGGCAACCAGGGCGCGGGTGAACGGGCTGTTGGTGCCTGCCTCGCCGTCAAGCGCGGTCTGGCCGGGGCCGGTGGCAAAGGCGATCAGCGTCCCCTCGCCCGACTTCATCTCGGCAAGCCCCGATTCCGCGCTGACGCTACGGGTCGCCTTGGCGGAGCGGATCTTTGCCGCGAACGGGTTGTCGCGGCAGGCATCGAGGAACACCAGCTTGACCTTGGCGTCCGCCATGGTCTGCTCCAGCGTCAGATCGACATTGATGGCGGCGCCGAGCTTGACGTCCATCTCGGATTTCAGGTCGGCATCAACAGGCAGGAGATAATTGGTGCCGTTCACCGCGATGCCGTGGCCGGCGTAATAGAACACGGCGACGTCGGCGCCCTCGGCCTTCTTGCCGAACTCCAGCAGCTTTTCCGTCATCTTGTCGCGCGACAGGTTGGCGCCCTCGACGACGTCGAAGCCGACATTGCGCAACACCTTCGCCATCGACTTGGCGTCGACCACCGGGTTCGGCAGAAGCGGCACATTCTTGTAGGCCGAATTGCCGACCACGAAGGCGACGCGCTTGTCGGCGAGCGCCGTCTGGCTGCTGACGAGAAGTGCTGCGAGTGACATGGCTGCGAGCAGGACGCGCATGATCATTCTCCCCTAAATCGCCGGCGGCACAATCGGCCGCTTCCGGTTTGCACCGTGCTCCCGCCCGCGGTGCTGGAACCGTGACGCGCATCACGCAAGCGGCCGGCAGGATCGAACAAAGACGCCGCGAGGAAGCGATCCCTTGATGGGAAACGTCGCAGCCGGGACATACGGCCGCTTTTCCGGCGCCTTACCTCGTGTGATATGCATCACATTCAGCGCTTTGAACCTCCCCTAAGATGGCCGCATCCAAACGTAAAAGGCGACTTTATTTTTTAAGGAATACGGCCATGACCAGTTTTTTAGGGTTTTCCGCGATCAGGGTGATCACAGTCTGCGCCGCGTTTACGATGACCGCGGGGCTGGCCTTGGCTGGTGACGGCACCGTGCCGGCTGACCAGATCGTCCACGCGCTGCAGCCCAAGCCGCTGACGCGCGGACTGTCGCTTGCCGAGCCGCAGATCGACCGGGCCGCAAAAGCCAAGGAGGACACGTTCCTCTCCAGCGTGCGCAACCGCAGGACCCGCTCGCTGTCGCTTGACGAGCGCGAGGAGATCGCCTCGATCGCCTCCACCAAGCCGAACATCGATCTTGAAATCCAGTTCGACTACAACTCCGCCGACATCAGCAAGACCTCGATGCAGGCGGTGCACGAACTCGGTAAGGCGCTGTCCAACCCGAGCCTGCGGGGTTCGACCTTTGTGGTGGCCGGCAACACCGACGGCATCGGCAGCGACGGCTTCAACCAGGATCTGTCCGAACGCCGGGCCGACACCATCAAGAACTATCTGGTGCAGAAGTTTGGCATCGCCGGCTCCGACCTCGTCACCGTCGGCTATGGCAAGACCAAGCTGAAGGACGCGCAGAACCCGGCCGACGCGATCAACCGCCGCGTCCAGGTGGTCAATATGGAAGCCAAAACCGCGCAGAAGTGACGGTTGCGACCGATTCCGCCTGCCGTGCATCCGGCAGGCGGATCTCATTTTTTTTTCGCGATTCAACAATCCGATTTTTCACCGCCCGCGCGCGGCATCAACATCAAGGGGAGATCGAGATGAGAGTCCGTCACCTCGCGATCAGTGCTGCGGCGCTGATGGCCATGGCCGCCTCCGAATTGTCAGCGCGCGCCGACGACACGGCGCCCACAACACCCGCCGCCCCGGCTACGACCACCGGCGCGCCGGCGGCAACGACCGAGACGCCGCCCGTCAATGTGCCGCGCCCGTCGATCCTGCCCAAAACCACCGACAAGACTGCGGACCAGGGCACCGAGCCGGTGACGCCGCAAGCAAGCGACGATTCGGCGCGGCGCCCGCGCCATCACTACGCCCACCGCCGTCACTGGCGCTACGCCTACTGGGAGCCGTTCCCGATCTACTGGCCGCATATCTACCACAGCCGCGTCTACTGGAACCGCATCCCCTGGTTCAGCTTCTGATGGCAACGCCTCGTTGGGTGGGTAGAGAGAACCCACCCAACGCGCCCGACGGCTACCGCTGGTACTCGCCAGAGCCAACGGGAAGCTGAACGCGCATTGCGGATCAAATCCAGCTCTGGAACAGCATCAGGCGGTTGAAGGTCTGCATGGAGGTGCCGATGAATGCCGCCGAAATTGGCAGCATCGCCGCAAAGCCGGCGCCGGCGACGATGACATAGGCCCCGAGCAGCCAGCGCGGCATGCCATCGCGGGTGAGTGCATAGACCAGTGCGAGCGCAGCCGTGGTCGCGGCCGGCAGATAATAATAGAGAAAGCCGAGCGTGCGCGGCAGCAGTGCCCAGGCGAGATAGGGCCCGAAATAGAACGCGAGCACCAGGAACGCATCCGCCCGCCGCGCCACGATCCAGTCGCGCAAAGCTACGGCAAGCGCGGGCAGCGCCGGCCACAGCACCAGCGGATTGCCAAGCAGCACGATCGCCGCAATCGAGTCGTCATCGACCTTGTCGAACAGGTACCAGACGGGCCGGATCAAAAACGGCCAGGACGGCCACGAACTCATATAGGTGTGGCCGGCGATCGCGGTCGTGGTGTTGTCGGCGAAGATGCGTCGCTGCGCCTCGATCAGGTCGAAAAGCGAGAAGCCGTACAGCACGATGAAGCTCGCAAGATAGGCCATGGCCGGCAGCACCGCGAAGCAGGTTACGAAATGATGCAGCCTGAAACCGGACCACAGCTCCGGCCGGTACCAGTCGGCATCACTGCCATCGGCGAATTGCGTGCGCCAATTCTGCATCAGCCGGATCACCGCGACGATCAGGATGGCGGTTGCGAGCGGAAACAATCCGCTCCATTTGCAGGACGCTGAAAAGCCGAAGCAGATACCCGCGACGCCAAACAGGGCCTGCGGGTGCGACTTGCGATAACCATGCAGGAAGGCCGCGATACCGAGCAGCGCAAACGCCAGCGCGAAAATATCCAGCATCGCGATGCGCGCCTGCACGAACAGCATCTGGTTGAAGAAGGCGATGAGACTGGCTGCGATCGCACCCGATTGCCGGGCAAACAGCGCGAGCCCACAGAGATAGACGGCCACCACCGACAACGCGCCGAACACGGTCGCGGGATAGCGCCAGCCGAACGCGTTGTCGCCGAGAAACGATATCGACAGCGCGATGATCTGCTTGGCCAGCGGCGGATGCATCGGATTGAGCATCGGATCTTCGCTGGCTGGCTCCAGCATCTGCCGCGCTGCCGGCACGTAGTGCACTTCATCGAAGACGAATTTTTCCGGCGTGGTCAAGCCGACGAGAAACGCGACATGCGCACAGAAAAAAACAACGATGGAAACAAGGCAGCATCGCGTGACGGAAAGTCTCGCCGACTTGTCGTGCAACGTTTTTGCGGCACCGATCAGCATCGTTGTGGTGTAGCAGGCAAAGCGAGTGTGAGAGAGTGCAATCTTTCTGTCGATGACGTTGAACCCATCGCGCGCGTCTTATCACTAAGGGACGGCGGATGCATGTGCGCTTGTGATAAAATTACAACAACGCAGGGGTGCATAATCCGGTAGATAGGCACATCAATCGGTATTTTGAAATGCATTTGCGCTCCCGTGCTTTCATTGCCGTATTCTCTTGTGTCGCCGCAGGTCTCACGGCGCAATTGGCGTTCGCCAGCGAGACGCGGGTCGGCGAAGCCGTCGTCGTCCGCAACGACGTGGTGCGCGTCGCGGCAGCATCGACCAGCCCGGTCAATGTCGGCGACAGCATGCTGCGCGACGAGGTCGTGCGCACCGGAGTGGACAGCGCGGCGCGCTTTGTGATGGCCGACAGCACCAACCTGTCGATCGGCCCCAGCGCGACCATCACGCTCGATCGCACCGTCTTCAACGACGAGCACAGCTATCGCGACATCGCGATCCGGCTCACCACCGGCGCGTTCCGCTTTATCACCGGCCATTCGGAAAAGGCCGCATACAAAATCAGGACCCCGCTGGCGACCATCGGCGTGCGCGGCACCATTCTCGATATCCTGTCGCAGCGCGGGCGCACCACCGTGGTGCTGCAGGAGGGCGCGGCAAGCGTCTGCACGCTGAGCTTTCAGTGCATCCAGCTGACGCAGGCAGGCGATACTGCCGTCATCACCGTGACCGGCGGCAAGACCACGATCCATAAGTCCCATGGCTCGGGCTGGAATTTTGCGGCCACCTGCGCGCTGGCCGCCGGGCTCTGTGCCGTCAGCACCTATGCCGATGCGTCCCCCACCCTTATCCCGCCGGTCGATGACGGCGGCATCCTGTGCGGGCGCTGACCATGGCGAGAGTCCACCTGCACCGCTCAGCGCTCGGCGCCGCCCTGATCGCGGCGGTCTCGCTGGTGCTGGTCGTCGGGCAGACGCGGCCGGCAGCCGCGCAATGCAGCGAGACCAGTTTCTGCTCGCCGAGTCCGTCGCCTTCACCGTCGCCGAGCTCGACGTCGACGGCATCGACGAGCCCAACGGTGACGCCCTCGCCGACGCCAACACCCACGCCCTCCGGCGCAGACTCCAGCGGCAATTCGATCAATGGACTTGCCAGCCAGCGCTTCAACCAGATGATCACCAACCAGGTGCTCGGCTCGGTGCTGCTGGGTGTCAACGAACAGGTCAACTGCTCCGACTGCGTCTCGGCCTTCGGGTCGGTCGGCTCCTTCATGGCCGGCATCCATGGCCGGAAAGAGCTGACCAACAATCTGTCGCTGCTAGCCGGCATCGCCTACACCCAGTACAGCGAGAACGGCTATCACGTGACCGGCGCGCCGATCGGTGCCTTCGCGCTGCGCTATGACCTCACCGACTGGGGATCGTCGCGGCCGTTCTTCGATATCGGCGCCGTCCTCACCCCATTCGAACGGGCGCGCTACAGCCGCAGCTACATGACAAGCCTTGGCGCGGTGTCACTGCAAAGCACGACCGACGCCTCGAACTATGCCGTCTACGGCAGGGCGGGATGGATCAGTCGGCTGTCGCCGCGCGACGAGGTCGCAGCCTCCTTCGAGCTCTGGCAATTGTGGCAGCATGTCAGCGGCTATTCCGACCCCGCGGCCAGTCTCAATCCTTTTGACGCGACGATTGCGACCGGCACAGATAGCGCCAGCCTGGTCAAGCTCGGAGGACAGTGGACCCATCTGTTCGGCGGCAGCGTGGAGGGCAATATCAACGGCTTCTATGTGCACTCCTTCGCCGCCAATTCGGGCATTATCGCCACCGTCACCGGCGACGGGCTGATCACGCCGACCATGGGCGACCAGGGCTGGTTCGAATATGGCAGCCGACTCGGCTTCCGCCTTGCCACGGGCTGGGTCGCCGACATTTTTGTGAACGGAACGCTCGGCCCGCAGCCGGTCGGCAACACCGTCCATGGCGGCGTGGGGCTGCGGATCAATTACTGAGGCGCTTCATATCCTGCCCAATTCTGCAGCGGCCATGCGATGCTCAGCAGTGCTGCCTTGCGATATGCAAGCTTTAATATATTTCAATCGTCATATAATAATCATCGATTGCCGGCAAAATTGTGAATGACATGACCGATGTGACCGAAGCGCCGCCGCGCGGCATTGACCGCAGAGCGGCACTTGCCGAGATTGACCTTGCCAAGACTGACCTTGCCAAGACTGACCTTGCCAAGACTGACCTTGCCAAGACCGACCTTGCCAAGACCGACGTCGAGAAGGCCGAAGCCCCGCCCTCCCAAGCACCTTCTTCCACGCCCGGCGAGGCAAGGCGTGCCGAACTGCTGCGCGGACCGGTGCTGCCCACCCTGATCAGGCTCGCGCTCCCGACCGTGGTCGTGCTGGTGGCGCAGACCGCGGTCAGCATCGCGGAAGCCTATTATGTCGGGTTTCTCGGAACCGATGCGCTTGCCGGGGTGGCACTGGTGTTTCCGGTGTTCATGCTGATGACCATGATGTCGAATGGCGGGCTCGGCAGCGGCGTGTCGTCGGCGATCGCACGCGCGATCGGCGCGGCGCACAAGGACGATGCCGACGCGCTGCTGTTCCACGCCCTTGTTCTTGCGGTCGTGGTCGGCGCGCTGTTCTCGGTGGCCGTGATCTGGGGCGGCCCGCCGCTCTATCGCGCGCTCGGCGGCCGCGACGAGGCACTGCGGGCGGCGCTGACCTATTCCAACTATCTGTTCGCCGGCTCGATTCCCGTGTGGATCGTCAACTTCCAGGCTGCAGCGCTGCGCGGCGCGGGCAATGTCCGGGTACCGGCGATGGTGATCCTGGCCGGCGCTCTCGTGCTGATCCCGCTATCGCCGGTACTGATCTTCGGCTTCGGCATCGCGCCGCGGCTTGGCATCGCCGGCGCGGGCCTTGCGTTTGGACTCTATTATTGTGGCGCGATGCTGTTTCTGCTGCGCTACATGGCAAGCGGCCGCGGCGGACTGACGCTGAAGCCGGGACGGCTGCAGGGACGACTGTTCACCGACATTCTCAAGGTCGGCGTTCCGACCTCGATCAACGCTGTGCTCACCAACCTCACCGTCATCGTGGTGACCGGAACGGTCGGGCTGTTCGGCACCACGGCGCTCGCGGCCTATGGCATCGCCTCGCGTCTCGACTACGTCCTGATCCCGATCCTGTTCGGACTGTGCACGGCAACGCTGACCATGGTCGGCATCGCGGTGGGCGCCGGCGCGATCGCGCGCGCCAGGCGCATTGCCTGGATCTCGACCGCTGTCGGCGTGGCCCTGACCGGTTCAATCGGCCTCGTCGTCGCGGCCTATCCGCCTCTCTGGCTCACGCTCTTCAGCCACGACGCCGAAGTGCTGCGCGAGGGCGCGACGTATCTGCGCATTGTCGCCCCCAGCTATGCACTGCTCGGCTTCGGCTTCGTGCTCGCCTTTGCAGCCCAGGGCGCGGGCCATGTGCTGTGGCCGTTCGTGGCTTCCTTCACTCGCATCCTGATTGCCGCGGGCCTCGGCTGGCTCGCGGTCTCCAAGTTTGGCGCCGGCATGGCAGGACTTGCGGGCATGGTCGCGGCTTCGCTGGTGGCTTATGCCGCGATCTGTTCGCTGATCATGCTATCCCGCGGCGTGTGGCGTTCGCCCAACACTTAGCTGCCCTCATAGGCGCGCCGGAGTGCAGCGATGTCGAGCTTGCCCATGCCGAGCATGGCCTGCATCGCGCGCCCGGCGCCCTCGCGGTTCTGGCCACCGAGATATTTCGGCAGCGCCGTCGGCACGATCTGCCAGGAGAGGCCATAGCGATCCTTCAGCCAGCCGCAGCGCCCGGCTTCGCCGCCATTAGCGGTGAGCGCATCCCACAGCCGATCGACCTCGGCCTGGTCCTCGCAATCGATCTTGAACGACACCGCAGGCGTATATTCGAAGCGCACGCCGCCATTGAGCGCCATGAAGCCCTGGCCGGCAAGCGTGAACGTCACCACCAGCACCGAACCGGCCTTGCCCGCGGGGCTGTCGACCGTGTTTTTCTGCACGGTGTCAATTTTGGAATTGGGCAACAACGAGACGTAGAATTTGGCGGCATCTTCGGCTTCGCCGTCGAACCACAGGCAGGGAGCAATCTTGGACATGTGACCTCCTACGCGGGCGAGCAGGCGTTCGCCTGGCCTGATGCCATGGCCTTGTTGTGAGCCTCGACGTCCATCCACATCACTTCCCACATGTGACCGTCCGGATCCTCGAAGCTGCGGCCATACATGAAGCCAAAATCCTGCTTCGGTGAGGGATCGGCGCGGCCCCCCGCACGCGCGGCGCGACCGATCGTGTCGTCCACGGCTTCGCGGTTGTCGGCGGACATGCAGATCAACACCTGGTTGGTCGTTTTGGCATCAGAGATCTTTTTCGGCGTGAACTGCCGGAACTTGTCATGTGTCAGCAGCATCACGTGGATGGTGTCTGAAAACACCATGCAGGACGCGGTGTTGTCGCTAAATTGCGGATTCTTGGTCGCGCCGACCGCCTCATAAAAGGCGGTGGCGTGGGCGAGGTCACCGACCGGCAGATTGATGAATATGAGTTTGGGCATCATGGTCTCCTAGGGGTTGCGCCCCAAGGACGGATGACCAAGGAAGGTCCCGACATGCGGGACAACAATTTTTTCTCCAAATATCACCGCTGCCATTCCGGGGCGATGCGCCGCACCGAACCCGGTATCTCGAGGTTCCGGGTTCGCCTCTTCGAGGCGCCCCGGAATGAGTTTTACGTCGCAATCGGCGTCGGCATGGTCAAAAACGCCCGTGTGACGTGCCAGAACAGCTGCCGGTTGATCGCGAGCACGACCGAATGGGCCGTGCCCGGCAGGATGGCGAATTGGCGGTCGCCGTTCGGCAGCTTGTTGAAGAACTCCTCGAGATCAGGCACCGCCGCGATGCCGTCATATTCGCCGCGCACCAGCAGCACCGGCGCCAGCACCTTCTCGGGATGCACCACCGGCAGGTTGGCGGTCATGTCGAGATAGGTGCCGGTCGGGATCTGGTCGCCGAATTGCATCTCGACATCGGCGAGCGCCTCGATCACGGCCGGATCACTGGTGCCCGCCTTGTCGCGGGTGGCAATGGAGCGGATCATGTCGCGGTCGCGCTTGCGCATATTGTGTGAGCGGTAATAGTCGAGCTGCTCGGCGCGCTTCTTCAAGGTCGGCGAATCCTCGCCCTTGTAGGTGAAGGCGGCAAACACCAGGCGGTCGATATGCTCGGGCGCCGCCATGGCATAGGCGCCGGCGCGCAAGGCGCCCGAGGATTCGCCGACAAAGTGGAATTTGGTCCGCCCGGTCTCGCGCGCGACAACATCGACCGCGGCCTTGAGGTCCTCGACGCCGCTTGCGATGTCGGAATTGCCCGAGCTGCGGCCCGACTTGCCGTAATTCTCGTGGTCCATGGTCCAGCAATCGAAGCCATAGCGGGCGAACTCGTTCAGCACCGAATACTCGCCCTTGCCCGGCAGGGTCAGGTCGAAGGCGCGCGAGGTGACGGAAGAGCCGTGCACGAAGAACACCACGGGGCGCGACGGCTCGCCCGGTTTCGGCGCGCCGAGCCGCTTGCGATACATCCACAAGGGAACGTCGCCCTTCTTGGCCCAGTATTCGCTGCTCCAGATATCCGAACTTTCCGCTGCCGCGACAGCGCCTTGCGGCGTAACCGCCGCACCGGCGGCTCCGGCCAGCAGCGCAAGCCCCGCGCCCTTCATCAAATCGCGTCGCGGAAGGTCGAGGTCACTCACGAGATTGCTCATGGGCCGTTTCTTCATGGGCCGTTTCCTCATGATCGATTTTGATGTCTTTTTTGCTTATCGGTCGATCAATAAAGCCTAGCAGGGCAAGTCGGGCTTTTAAAGCCGGTATGCGCTGCACCGCGCAAACACCATTTCGCGATCTTTTTGTGCAACGGGCTGACACTTGCCCCAAGCAGGTTTAGCCTTGTCGGCGCCGGCTAAAAATCAGGGAGCAAACAAACATGAGCAGCAACCTCACGGAAGAAGAACTTGCCGCACTGATGCCCTCCGAGCTCTGTCCCTACAGGACACCGATCCCGACCCAGATCGTTTCCTCTGACGAGTTCTATCCCGATCCGCAGAACGAGCGGCAGCGCGAGGTCGAGGCAAGGCTGCTCGCGATGGCGGACGACCTCGGCGGCAAGCAGGGGTTGAACCGTCGCCGCTTCTTCCAGACCGCGGCCGGCATGGCCGCCTCCTTTGTTGCGATGAACGAGGTCTACGGCCCACTGTTCGACGTGACCAAAGCGGAAGCCGCAACGCCGGCCATGGCGCAGGAGCGAGCGAATGCGCTGAAAGACCAGTTCATCATGGACATGCACACGCACTTCCTGCGTGACGACACCCGCATCATGACCTTTGTCGAAATGCGCAAGGCCGTCGGCAAGGCCGGCTGGAACAAGCAGCTCGCCGACCACGAGCAGACCATCGAGGATCTCAAGTTCAACAACTACAAGAAGGAGATGTTTCTCGATTCCGACACCAAGATCGCACTGATCTCGTCGGCGCCATCCGACATCGAGCAGGACTGGTTCCTGACCAACGAGCAGATGGCGGATGCGCGCAAGAAGGTGAACGACGAAGCCGGCTCGCGGCGACTGTTCTGCCACGCCATCTTCACGCCGGGCCAGCCGGGCTGGCTCGACAAGCTCGATGCGGCGCTGGCCTTGAAGCCGGAATCCTGCAAGGGCTACACGATCGGCGACAACACCCATAAGGACATCAGCCGTTATCCCTGGCGCCTGGACGATGAGAAGGTCGCCTACAAGGGCTATGAGAGGATGGTCAAGGCAGGCATCAAGAATGTCTGCGTGCACAAGGGCCTGTTCCCGCCGGGCGTGGAAAAGCAGTTTCCGAACCTGCGCGGCTTTGCCGATGTTGCCGATGTCGGTCAGGCGGCCAAGGACTGGCCGCAGCTCAACTTCGTCATCTACCACTCGGCCTACCGCCATGTCGGCGGCGACCCCAAGGTCGCGCTCGCCGAATTCCAGCGCACCGGGCGCATCGCCTGGACCAGCGACCTTGCCGACATCCCCGCGCAATATGGCGTCAACAACGTCTATGGCGACGTTGGGCAGTTGTTCGCGACCACGCTGGTTGCCGAGCCCAATGTCTGCGCGGCGCTGATGGGCACGCTGATCAAGGGGCTTGGCGCCGACCACGTCTGCTGGGGCACGGACGCGCTCTGGACCGGCGGGCCACAATGGCAGATCGAGGGATTGCGGCGGTTGGAGATTCCGGAGGACATGCAGAAGAAGTTCGGCTTCGCCCCGCTCGGCCCCGCCGACGGCCCGGTGAAGACCGCGATCTTCGGCGACAACAATGCACGGCTCTACAATATCCAGCCCAAGAAGGCGATGAACGAGCTCAAGGGCGACCGCTTCGCCCTGATGAAGGCGGAATATGAGAAGGCCGGCCCCGAACCTTCCAACATGCGCTACGGCTATGTGGTGCCGAGCGCGCCAATCGATTACTCGGTGTTTGCTTAGGCTTTCACCCTCATCGCCGTTCCGGGGCGCGCAAGCGAACCCGGAACCTCGAGATTCCGGGTTCGATGCGAACGCATCGCCCCGGAATGACAGTACGAAAAATCCTACTGTCCCCGGAACTGCGGCTTGCGCTTGTCCTTGAAGGCCTTGACGCCTTCCTTCAAATCCTCGCTGTCGCGCACTTGATCAAGAAGCCGGCGCACGTCGGCGACCGTCTCGAGCGGACCCTTGGGCATGGCCTCCTTGGCGAGCCTCTTCAGCGCTTGCACGACCAGCGGCGCGTTACCGGCGATCTTCGCTGCCATCTCCTGCGCCAGGACCACATGCTGTCCTTTTGGCGCGAGACGATTCACAAAGCCGATCTGGTAGGCACGCTCGGCCGACAGCTCATCGCCGACCAGGAGGAACTCCATCGCGATCTTGTGCGGCATGCGTGACACCACCGACGAGATGCCGCCGGCCGTCGTGCCGATCTTGCCTTCAGGATAGAGGAAGCGCGTGGTCTCGGAAGCCACACACATATCGGCCATCTGCACCAGGACGAAACCGCCGCCGACGACCCAGCCCGAGGTCGCAGCAATCACCGGCTTGTCCAGTTCGACTCCGAGCCCCGGCACCGCGTGCCACATATTGGCCGGCAGGTCACGCACGTCGGCGCCGACACAGAAATAAGCGTCCTCCGCCGAGGCCAGCACCGCGACGCGATCGTCGCTGTCGCGGAAGCGCAGCCAGGCCCGCCGCAGCTCCTCGCACAGCGCATTGTTGAGCGCGTTGTGCGCCTCGGCGCGAGCCATGGTGATGGTCGCGACATGACCGGCGCTTTCATAGCGAACGAGACTCATGAGCTGCCCCTCCCGGATATTTTATTTTTTGTGCTCACATCGTCGTTCCGGGGCACGCGTACCGTGAACCCGGAACCTCGAGATTGTGGTGCGAGATTCCGGGTTCGATGCTGTCGCATCGCCCCGGAATGACGTCTCGCGGTGTCACTTCTTCTCCGCGGGATCACGATGCACGGGATCGATCCACAGCACCGTCTCGGGCTTCTCCACCGGCTCGATGTCAAGATTGATCGCAACCGCCTCGCCGTCGCTGCGCACCAGCACGCATTCCAGCACCTCGTCGGGGCTGGCGTTGATCTCCTGGTGCGGCACGTAAGGCGGCACGAAGATGAAATCGCCGGGGCCGGCTTCCGCGGTGAATTGCAGCTGCTCGCCCCAGCGCATCCGCGCCTTGCCCTTCACGACATAGATGATGCTTTCGAGATGACCGTGATGATGCGCGCCGGTCTTGGCGTCGGGCCTGATGGTCACCGTGCCCGCCCATAATTTCTGCGCACCGACGCGGGCGAAATTGATCGCGGCCTTGCGGTCCATGCCCGCGGTCGAGGGCACGTTGGGATCGAGCTGGTTGCCGGGAATGACGCGGACGCCGTCATGCTTCCAGCGCTCCACATCATGATGGTGGTCGTGATCGTGCGAATGGGTGTGATCGTGAGTCATTGCGCTGCTTTCGAAAGGTTCCGTGCGCAGGCTACAAAAATCCATGCGCCCAAGCCAGCCGTGACACCAGAACTTTTGCGCGGTCAGACCGTTGGCTTTGCGGACATTGAGGAGACCGGCTGGTTTTTTCAGACATTGAGGAGAAATGTGATGAGCAGCACCCCCGACAAGATCAAAGGCACGGCCAACGAGGCCATCGGCAGGGCTAAGCAAGGCGTTGGCGAGGCCACCGGTTCCGAGAAGCTGCAGGGCGAAGGTGCCATCCAGGAGGGCAAGGGCCAGAAGGCCATGGGTGACGCCAAGGACGCCGCCAAGGAGGCGATGGACCGCGCCGCCGCAGCAGGGAAACGCGCCGCGGATTGATCTGTGTACCCGAAAATGCAGAGGAGCCGGCCGCGAGGCCGGCTTCTTGCTTTCGTGGTTTATTTCACCGACAGCAATTCAACATCAAAGATCAGCGTCGCGTTCGGCGGGATGACGCCGCCGGCGCCGCGCGCGCCATAGCCGAGCGGGGGCGGGATAATCAGCGTCCGCTTGCCGCCCACCTTCATGGTGGCGACACCCTCGTCCCAGCCGGCAATCACGCGGTGCTGGCCGATCGGAAACTCGAACGGCTCGTTGCGGTCGACCGAGGAGTCGAATTTCTTCCCCTTCTGGCCGTTCTCGTAAAGCCAGCCGGTGTAGTGCATCACGCAAGTCTGGCCGGGCTTCGGCGAAGCGCCAGTGCCGACCGTGGTGTCGATGATCTGCAGGCCCGATGCTGTGGTCACGGCTTTTCCTGTGTTCTGGGCGGAAGCGACGGCGGGAATGAACAGCATGGCGATCAGGGCCATGGCCGAAACGACGAAAATCCTCACACTCCGCATCTCAAACCACCTCGCCTTTGTCAAACGCGAGGCTGTTTAGCGCAACGAAAGCGCCATGACTACCCTGGTTACAGCGCGATCTCTTGATCAATAACCGAGCGCGCAGCCATCCTTGCGCGGATCGGAACCGCCGGTCAGGGTGCCCTTCTCCCAGTCGATCCAGATCGCCTGTCCACCGCCGAGCGGCGCGACCAGGCTCGTCGTCTTATGGCCGATTTTCTTGAGGCCCTCGACCACCGCGGCCGGAACGCCGTCCTCGAGCTGGTAGACGCCCTCGTAGTGCAGGCCGCGCGGCATATCGATCGCCTCCTGCACATCGCAGCCATAATCGAGCATGTTGGTCAGAACATGGGTCTGCCCGACCGGCTGATATTGCCCGCCCATCACGCCGAACGGCATCACGGCGCGGCCGTTCTTTGTCACAAGACTCGGGATGATCGTGTGCAGCGGACGCTTGCCGGGCGCGATGCAATTGGGGTGGCCGGGCTGGATGCGGAAGCCGCCAGCGCGATTCTGCAAGAGGATACCGGTCTTGTTGGAGACGATCGCCGAGCCGAAGGCGTGCGCGATGGAATTAATGAAGGAGCAGGCGTTGCGGTCCTTGTCGACCACCGTGATGTAGACGGTGTTGGGATTCATCGGCGGCGCCACGTTGGGCAGCTCGAGCACAGCGTCCATGCGGATGTTCTTGATGTACTCGTCGGCGAAATCCCTGGCTAAAATCTTCGCCACGTCGATCTTCATGTGATCGGGATCGCCGACGTGCTCCTCGCGCATCATGTAGGCGATGCGCGCGGCTTCGGCCTCGAGATGGAAACGCTCGATGCTCAGCGGCGCAAACTTCGTCAGGTCGAAGCGGGAGAGGATGTTGAGCATCAGCAGCATGGTGATGCCCGGGCCGTTGGGCGGGCACTGCCAGACGTCGAGACCCTTGTACATGGTGCCAATCGGCGAGGTCACTTCGGTCGTATGCGCCGCAAAATCCTCGAGCGTGTGCAGGCCGCCGATGGAGCGCAGCGTATCCACCATGTCTGCGGCAATCTCGCCGCTGTAGAACGCGTTACGGCCCTTGGCGGCGATCGCACGCAGCGTCTTACCGAGTTCCGGTTGGCGGATGACATCGCCGGCGACCGCGGCCTTGCCATGCGGCAGCAGATAACGCCCGGTATTGGTGCCCTGCTTCAGCTTCTCGAACTGGTTCTTCCAGTCGAAGGCGATGCGGGGCGCAACCACATAGCCCTCTTCGGCTGCCTGGATCGCCGGCTGCAGCAGGCGATCGAGCCCGAACTTGCCGTGGTCGCGCAGGATGGTCTCCCACGCGTCGATCGCACCGGGAATGCTGACTGCATGCGCCGAAGTCAGCGGCACAGAGCGGATGCCACGCTCCAGGTACCATTCGGCATTCGCCGCCATCGGCGCGCGGCCGGAGCCGTTATAGGCGGTGATCTTGCCCTCGCCGCGCGGCTGGATCAGCGCAAAGCAATCGCCGCCGATGCCGGTGGATTGCGGCTCGATCACCCCGAGCAGCGCACAAGCGGCGACCGCCGCATCCGCCGCAGTCCCGCCGGCTTTCAGCACCTCGACTGCCACAAGCGCCGCCTGGGGGTGCGACGTGGCGACCATGCCGTTCTGGGCATGAACCGTGGAGCGGCCGGCGAGATGGAAATTCCTCATAAGACAAAGGCTCACATTGATAGGGTTTGACGACAATTTCAGGGGCGACCCGCTTTCATGACATATTCATGCGGGCGCCGGCAATGGCTGGTATGCCAGAGAATAGGCGCCATGCCGCTCCTGCACGGGAGCGGTCACGGCCAATTGAGCCACATTGGCCTGCCTGCTAAACCGGCAGGCATGACTTACAAGGTCGCCGCCTTCTATCAATTCACTGATCTTGCCGATTTCCGCGCCCTGCGCGAGCCTCTGCGCGCGCGCTGTGCCGACCTCAGGTTGAAGGGCAGCGTCCTGCTCGCCGCCGAGGGGATCAACGGCACGCTGGCCGGACATGCTGACGACATCGATGCG
Source organism: Bradyrhizobium sp. Tv2a-2 (assembly GCF_000472425.1). Lineage (GTDB taxonomy): Bacteria > Pseudomonadota > Alphaproteobacteria > Rhizobiales > Xanthobacteraceae > Bradyrhizobium. The sequence continues at coordinate 268,421 of NZ_AXAI01000001.1, forward strand.
CTGATCGCGGAGCTCAGGCACGGCGCGCTATTCGGCGGCCGGCTCGGCCGCCTCGAACTGAAATTCTCAACTGCGCAAGCCATGCCGTTCGGCCGGCTCAGGATCCGGCTGAAGAAGGAGATCGTCACGCTTGGCGATGAGGCGGCCGATCCCACGAGACAGGTCGGCATCTATGTCGAGCCCGCCGAATGGAACGCCTTGATCGCGGCCGAGGACACGCTTGTGATCGACACCCGCAATACCTTCGAGGTCGAGATGGGCACGTTCGAAGGCGCGATCGATCCCAAGATCGCAAGCTTCGGCCAGTTCAAGGATTTTGTCGCGGCCAAGCTCGATCCGGTAAAGCATCGCAGGATCGCGATGTTCTGCACCGGCGGCATCCGCTGCGAGAAGGCAACCAGCCACCTGCTCGCCCGCGGCTTCGCCGAGGTCTATCATCTGAAGGGCGGCATCCTGAAATATCTCGAAGAGATCGACGAAGCCGACAGCCGCTGGCGCGGCACGTGCTTTGTATTCGACGAACGCGTGTCGCTCGGCCATGGGCTGAAGGAACACCCGCCCGCACAGGCTGCAGCAAAGCAGGCCATTCATGAGTGAGGCGTCACTGGAAGCGAGGATCGAAACACTTGAGGCACGCCTGATGTTCCAGGACGCGACCATCGAGACGCTGAACGAGACCGTCACCACGCAGTGGCGCGAGATCGACGCACTCAAGCGCAAGATCGCCAATTTGAGCGAGCGGCTGCAGGAGGCTGAAGCCGGCCTGCCGCGGCCCGCCAACGAACCCCCGCCGCATTATTAGGGACCATGGCGGTCCGAGGCTATTCGATGATCTTGTCGGCGCGGCCGAGCAGCGATAGCGGCACGGTGATGCCGAGGGACTTGGCGGCCTTGAGGTTCACGATCAGTTCGACAGTGGTGGACTGCTGCACCGGCAGGTCCGCCGGCTTGGCGCCCGTGAGGATGCGACCGGCATAGATGCCGGCCCAACGATAGGAATCTCTGATGTTGCCGCTGTAGCTCATCAGTCCGCCGGCGTCCGTAAATTCGTTGTGTTCGAAAATGGCCGGCAGGGCGTAGCGTTGGCAAAGCTCGGCAAGCAGCTTGCTTCGCGAGTTGAAAAAGGCATCGGCGCCGATCACGAGCACCCGTTCCTTTGATTGGGCAAATTCTGCAAATGCGGTCTCTATCTCCGGATCGGCATGCACGTGCCGCGCGTGAAGCTCGAGTTGCATGCGTGTCGCGGCTTCTTGCGCCTCCTTCAGCAAGCTATCGGCCCGGATCGGGTCGCCTGTGTTGAGGAGCAGAGCGATCGATGATGCGGCGGGCATGAGCTCGTGCGCCAGCTCCAGGCGCTTCGGACCCAGCGCAGCATCGAGCTGTGTCACGCCGGTGACGTTGCCACCGGGCCGGTTCAAGTTCGAAACCAGACCGATCTGCACTGGGTCGGACGCGGTTGTAAAAATGATCGGTACGGTGTCGGTCGCCTTCTTTGCGGCAAGGTTGGCCGGCGTGTTCGCGACGATCACCGCAACCCGCCGCTTCACGAGATCGGCGGCCAATTCCGGGAGACGATCGTAACGACCATCAGCCCAGCGGTACTCGATTGAGACGTTCTTGCCCTCCTGGTAGCCGCTTTCCTTGAGACCCTCGTGGAACGCCGCGAGATTGGATGCATAACCTTCCTGCGTTGCGATATTGAGGAAGCCGATCACAGGCACGATCTGCTGGGCGCGCCCCACAAACGGCCACGACGCCACTACGCCAGCGACAACAAAGGCCACAAATTCGCGTCGCCTCATTCGTGCCCCCCGATCGAGTTTTTCAATGCTAACATACAGGCGGGCGGCCAACCGGGGTCTGCGACATGATGCCCGGATCGGGTTGTTGCGCATGCGAGATCCGCGATCGCGACGGAGTGCATGCCTCGCCAACTCAAACCTGATGACTCAAGAACTCACCCCCCACGCGGCCGGAAGCAGCGTCAACGCTCGCCTTATCGATACCTGAAGCGAAAGCCGCAATTTGTTTCAATCTGCCGGGAATTCCGGAAATCTGCGGAGCCACAATGAGAAGCGTGGCGAACGGATGGTTAGGCCCGTTGCCACAGCAGGGCCGACGCGGGCCCTTATTGAAAGATCGCGCGGACGCGATCCAGCAACGAGGGCGCGGCGCCCTCGGCTTCCTGCTTCTCCTTTTTGCGATCGGGATGACCATCATGCCGGGTCGGCGCCGGCTGCGTGGCGCTCACGGGATCTGATGCCGGAAACGTGTCGACTAGCCCGGTCTCAAGTTTCGCATGAAGCTCCTGGTCAAGACGGCGTTCTTCGCGTGCATCAGCGGCAAGACTGTCGTGCGGCGCGGGATCGAATGTCTTAGCCACGTCCTTCCGAACCACGTTCTTCTGAGTCATGGCAGTCCTCCATCATGACTGTCCAACGCACCGGCCTTGTCGCTGTTCCCGCCCTCGCGCGGCACTGTTCCGCCACGGTAATTTTGTCATCATTTGCAATACCCGGCAGACCAAGGACTGGGCTGGGAGGACTTCTTCGCGCGGTCCAAACGATCAAGCCGCCTAGTGGCTGCCGCCACGGCTTGGGACGCGGCTCGGGACGCGGCTTGGCCAAGCGGGCGTCCGCAGTGTATCAGGGGGATCGCCCCATCCGATTATGCTTGCGGAGCCTGCGCTTGACCCCGAACCTCGACACCAAGCCCTTTCTCGATGTGCTCGCCGGCACCCGCCGCACGGTTCCGCCGCTCTGGATGATGCGGCAAGCCGGTCGCTATCTGCCCGAATATCGCGAGGTACGCGCCAAGGCCGGCGGCTTTCTCAATATGTGCTTCACGCCGGAACTAGCCGCCGAAGTGACGCTGCAGCCGATCCGCCGCTTCGAGTTTGACGCCGCGATCATCTTTTCCGACATTCTGGTCATCCCCTACGCGCTCGGCCGCAATGTCGCTTTCGAGGCCGGCGAAGGCCCGCGGCTCGACCCGCTGGATACGCCCGAAGGGATCGCGGAGTTGAAGCAGGACGCGGATTTCAGACAGCTGGAACCGGTGTTCGAGGCGCTGCGTCGCGTGCGTGCCGCACTCGCGCCCGAGATCGCGCTGATCGGCTTCTGCGGCGCGCCCTGGACGGTTGCGACCTATATGGTCGCTGGCCACGGCACGCCGGACCAGGCACCGGCCCGGCTTCTCGCCTATCGCCATCCGCAGACCTTTGCAAAAATCATCGACACGCTGGTCGAGAACTCCGTTCGCTATCTGATCGGCCAGCTCGATGCCGGCGCCGATGCTTTGCAGATATTCGATACCTGGGCCGGGGTGCTCCCGGTGCGCGAATTCCAGCGCTGGTCGATCGAGCCAACCCGCCGCATTGTCGAGGGCGTGCGCAAGCAAAGGCCCGGTGCAAAGATCATTGGCTTCCCTCGTGGCGCCGGCGCACTGCTGCCGGCGTATGTCGCTGCAACCGGCGTGGACGCGGTCAGCATCGACTGGGCGGCCGAACCTGAATTGATCCGACGCGACGTGCAGAGCAAGGTCGCAGTCCAGGGCAATCTCGATCCGCTGGCGCTGATCGCAGGCGGATCAGCGCTCGATGCCGCAATCGACGAGGTGCTGGCCAACTACGCAAGCGGCCGGCTGATCTTCAATCTCGGCCACGGCATCCAGCCGGAAACCCCGATCGCGCATGTCGAGCAGATGGTGAAGCGGGTAAGAGCGTTCGGGGGATAACTCACACCGGACGGCTGCGCTCGATGATGTCGGCAGCGCCCTTTGCGAGCAGTTCGAAGGCTACCGCGCGGCCGAGTTCGCGCGGGCGATCGGCGGGGCCGGAGCGGGCGGCCTCGAGGATGGTGCCGCCGCTCAAATCCAGTACCGACGCACGCAGCGACATCTCCGCGCCATGGATCTCGGCAAATCCCGCGATTGGCGAATTGCAGTGGCCATTGAGCACCCACAGCACCTCGCGTTCGGCATCGGCACAGGCATGCGCGTTCACGTCATCGATATGGGCAAGCAGCCGCCGCGTGTTCCAATCGGCGCTCGCGCACTCCACAGCGACAATGCCCTGCCCCACCGCCGGCAGCATCTGCGCGATCGGAAACTCGTAAGCGATGCGATCGGCGAGACCGACACGTTCGAGGCCCGAGCGCGCCATGATGAGCGCATCAGCGGGCCCCACCGCGCCGCCATCGGGCAGCCGCTGCTTGTCGCCGTGATCGAGCTTGCGCACGCGGGTGTCGGCCGCGCCGCGGAAATGGATGACTTCGACATCGGGAAACAGCCGCCGCGCATAGGCCGCGCGCCGCACCGCATTGGTGCCGATCTTGAAACCCTTGCCACGGCTATCGCGAAGCGCTTCGACCGCGAGGCCAGGCCGCAGCACCAGCACGTCGCCGGGCGGATCGCGCGACAGCGTCGCGCCGATCACGAGCGCTGGCGTATCCTCATTGCCCGGCATGTCCTTGAGCGAATGCATCGCCGCCTGCAATTCGCCGCTGATAACCGCGGCGCGGATCTGCGCCACGAAGGCGCCGCCCTTGCCGCCATGGGGCAACAGCTTGCCGGTCTGGTCGATATCGCCGGTGGTGTCGAACTTGACGATTTCGACGTCGAGGCCGGGCACGGAGGCGCGGAGCCTTCGCGCGATCTCCTCCGTCTGCGCCAGCGCCATCGCGCTCTTGCGTGTGCCGATCCGGAATGGTGCCACTAAGAAAGCCTCTCGATCATCGTGCGTCCTGCAGGATCATATCAGAGGCCTTCTCCGCAATCATGATGGTGGGCGCGTTGGTATTGCCGGATACGAGGTCGGGCATGATCGAGGCATCGACCACGCGCAAGGCCTCGATCCCGCGCAGTTTCAGGCGCTGGTCGACCACCGCGAGCGGATCGTTGCCCATTCGGCAGGTCGAGGTCGGGTGATAGACGGTCGAGCCGTTCTGGCGGCAGAATTCGAGCAGGTCGTCGTCGCTGGTGACGCTGGATCCGGGGTGGATCTCGCCGGCACTGTAAGGCTTCAGCGCGGGTGCGGCCAGGATCTTGCGCAAGGTCTTGAGGCCGTCGACGAAAGCCCGCCGGTCGGTCTCGGTCGCCAGGTAATTGATATGAATCTTCGGCGGCGCGGACGGATCGGCGCTCCTGATACGCAGCCAGCCGCGGCTTTCCGGGCGCAACTGGCAGACATGGGCGGTGAAGCCGGAAAAATCATGCAGCTTCTCGCCCATCTTGTCGGTCGAGAACGGGATGAAGTGGATCTGGATATCCGGGCTCGCAAGCCGAGGGCTCGTCTTGAAGAAGGCGCCCGACGTGCCGGCGGCAATGGTCAGCGCGCCCTTGCGCGAGGCCGCATATTGCACGCCGGCCCAGACGCGGCGCAGCGGGCTGTTGACGACATCGTTGAGCGTGACCTTCTGTGCGCAGCGGACCACGATGCGCACCTGCATGTGGTCCTGCAGGTCATTGCCGACACCGGGCGCATCGAGCACGACGTCGATGCCGTGCTGCTTCAGGAGATCAGCCGGTCCGACGCCCGAGAGCTGCAACAGCTGCGGCGAATTGTAGGCGCCGCTGGCCAGCAGCACCTCCTTGCGCGCAAGCGCTTTGCGCAAAACGCCTTCCTGCCGATATTCGACGCCGACCGCGCGGCGTCCTTCGAACAGCACCCGCTGGCCCAGCGCCGAGGTCTCAACCTTGAGATTGCCGCGGGCAAGCGCGGGGCGCAGGTAAGCGACTGCGGTCGAGGCGCGCCGGCCGCCGCGTGTCGTGGTCTGGAAAAAGCCGGCGCCTTCCTGGGTCGCGCCGTTGAAATCAGGATTATAGGGCAGGCCAGCCTCGACGGCGGCCTTGACGAAAGCCTCCGACAGCGGGTCGTCGTGCCGCCAGTCGGACACCGGCAGCGGGCCTCCGGCGCCGTGATATTCATCGCCGCCGCGGCACTGGTCTTCCGCCTTCTTGAAGTAAGGCAGCACGTCGTCAAAGCCCCAGCCGGTATTGCCGAGCTGGCGCCAGCGATCATAGTCCTCGTGCTGGCCGCGCACATAAAGCAGGCCGTTGATCGAGCTGGAACCGCCCAGGACCTTGCCGCGCGGCTGAAACACCTGCCGACCGTTGAGACCCGGTTCGGGCTCAGTCTGGTACATCCAGTTGACGGTCTTTTCCTTGAACAGCTTGCCGTAGCCGAGCGGCACGTGGATCCAGATATTCTTGTCCTTCGGCCCCGCCTCCAGGAGCAGCACCTTGTGCTTGCCGTCGGCCGACAGCCGGTTGGCGAGCACGCAACCGGCAGAGCCGGCGCCGACGATAATGTAGTCGAATTCAGGCGTTTCGTTATTGTTGTTCATTGTCTCTCCCGCACACCTCGCTTCACCGCTCCGACTGAGAGAAGTGAAGGCAAAAAGAGGTAGCGGGGGCATCCCGCAGGGTCAATTGCTAAAAGGTCGGCCGTAGGTTGCGCTGGCAGCGCGTGCTGACCTGCCGCGCAGCCTCAGATCACGTCGGGCCGGTGCAGCATGTCGACAGTGATGGTGCCGCGCGCGCGGGACACGCAGGGACAGATCTTGCGCCCTTCGCGCTTCTGGTGCTCGCTGAAGAAGACATCGCGGTGGTCAATCTCGCCGTCGCTTGCAACGAGGTCGATGGCGCACACGCCGCACTCGCCGCGGCGGCAATCGGACATCACCTCGAAGCCGGCGTCGTTGAGCGCATCCAGCATGGAGCGGTCGCGCGGGACCACGATCTCGACGTTCTCGTCCTTGAGTCGCACGCGAAACGAGTCCGTTGGCAGCAATCCGCTCGAACCGAAAGTCTCGTAGCGCAGGTCGGCGAGCGGACGGCTGGCCGCGGTCCAGGCATGGCGCGCGGCATCCAGCATCCGCATCGGGCCACAGAACAACGTCATGGTGTTCTCGGGCAGCGAGCCAAAGACCGCATCAAGATCGAGGCGATGACCTTCGTCGCCCGCATGGACTTTCAGACGATCGCCAAGCAGGCCCGCGAGCAGATCAACATAGGCGGCATCCGCGCGCGACCGCACGGCATAATGCAGCGTGAAGGCGGCATCGCGGCGGGCGAGCGCTTGCGCGGCGCCGATGATCGGCGTGATGCCGATGCCACCGGCGACCAGGCAATAATGCCGGCGCGTCCAGTCGATCGACAGCAGCGACGACGGCAGCGTGATGGCCAGCCGCGCGCCCGGCGCAAGCGACCACATGTAGCGCGAGCCGCCGCGCGAATCCTCCGCACGCCGGACGGCGATCCGATAGCCATCCGCGCCGCATTCGCCGATCAGCGAATAGGACCGCGTCTCGGGGCGGCCGTCGATGGTCACCGCCACCTGGATATGGCTGCCGACCAGGTAGGCGGCACCAGCGAAATGTTCCGGCCGCAGCAGGAACTCGCGAATGGACGGCGTGAGGTCGCGCGTCGCGACGAGCGTTGCCTGCGTCCAGGTCTCGATGAAGCGCATGCGAGCATCCTCCTAGTCCGCGACCGTCTTGATCAAGGCGAGGCCCGGCAACAGGTCGATATGGGTCTTGTTGCGCAACGCGAGCCGCAGATTGCGTGCGGCAAGGCGCGCATGCTCGCGCATGATCGCCTCGGCCCGCGCGCCTTCGCGGTTCTCGATCGCATCGATCACGACGCGGTGCTGGTCCTGCGCGATCAGGAGAATCTGGTGCGCCTCGGGCAGCGCCGATTGCGCCATCACGAAGCCGCTGGGGGAAGCAAAGGGCAGCGCGGAGGCGCGGTCGATCTGCCGGATCAAGGGCGGGCTGCGCGACAATTCCGTGAGCAGCGCATGGAAGCGCGCATTGAGGGCGACATAGGCCGAAAACGCATCGACCGAAATCGGGTCCTGGCGCACCAGACCATCGATCTCGTCGAGGCATTCCTTCAGCGGCTCGAGGTCGCGCACCGAGACGCCGCGCTCGGCGGCAAAGCGCGCGGCAAGCCCTTCCAGCGTGCCGCGCATCTCGATGGCGTCCACGATGTCGCGCTCGGAAAACGCCTTCACCATGAAGCCGCCGGAGGGGATCGCTTCCAAAAGCCCCTCCTCCTCGAGCCGCACCAAGGCCATGCGCACCGGCGTGCGCGACGCGCCGGTGGTTTCAACCGCCTGCAGCTCGGAGATGCGCTCGCCCGGCCTCAAGCCGCCCGAGAGGATCATGTCGCGCAGCGTCAGCTGCGCACGCACGGTCTGGGAAACGGAACGGTCCATGTCGCGCTCGGCCATGGCCTACTCCGCGGCCTCGCGCACGACAGGCGGGTTTTCCAGGGCGATCATGCGATCAATCAGGCGCCGCGCCCACATCGCGCCGGCGTCGATGTTGAGGTTATAGAACACGCGATCGGGATTCTCGTCCATCGCGCGCTGCTGCGCTTCCAGAATGAGCTCGTCCTCGCGGAAGATGCCCGAGACGCCGTCGCGGATCTCCGTGGTGAGGCGCTGCTCGCCCAGGCGATAGTTGCGCACGAAGGCCCAGAAATAATGACAGGTCGTCGCGGTCTCCGGCGTGATGGTGTTGAGCACAAAACCGTTGACGCCGGCGGCGCGGTCGCCTTGCGGCGCGCCGCTGCCGGCGGGCGCAACGCCGACATCGATATTCACCGTACAGGGCGCCTCAAACCGGATGATCTGCCAGCGATCGACCGGGACGTCCTGCTGCAACTGCCTGGCCCAGAACGGCGGCGCCTCGATGCCCTCCATCCAGCGCGTCACGGTGACGGTCTTCTCGCCATGGGTGACATCGAACGGCGCTTCCGCGACTGCGGAGTTGCCGATGCTGGAGCCGTGCACGAAGGTCTCGTGCGTGAGATCCATCAGATTGTCGACGACCAGACGATAATCGCATTTGACATGGATGGTCTTGCCATCGCCCGCCCAGGCCGGATCGTGATTCCAGTGCATGTCGGGAATGAGCGCTGGATCGGCCAGCGCCGGATCGCCCATCCAGAGCCAGATGAAACGGTGGCGCTCGACTGCGGGATAGGCGCGCACACAGGCCGAGGGATTGATGGTCTCCTGCGAGGGCATGAAGGTGCAACGACCCTGCGCGTTGTACTTCAGGCCGTGATAGCCGCAGACCACGGTATCGCCCTCAAGCCGCCCCTTCGACAAGGGCACCAGGCGGTGCCAGCAGGCATCCTCGAGCGCCGTCACCTCGCCATTGGCCTTGCGATACATCACGACATGCTTGCCGCAGATCGTGCGCGGCAGGAGAGCCGGCCTGATCTCCGCGTCCCAGGCGGCGGCGTACCAGGCGTTCATGGGAAAGCAGCTGCTCATGGGGTTCCTTCCTGTGTTCTGAACACATGTTGTATACAATTTTGCCAACCATGGCAAATAAAAGGCCAAATCTCCCCATTTTAGTATACATTATCAAAGTTGCATGTCTGGCTATAAAAAAAATCGATTTTCGATTGACGATCGCGCGGATGCCGAGTCATCCTGCGTCCCATGGCAAGCGTCGGATTGAGTTTTGCGGACGGTGCGGCCGAAGGGCCGCGGAGCCTGACCTCGGCGGTGCAGGGGCGGCTGCGCGCGGACATCCTGTCGACGCGACTCCTCCCCGGCCAGAAGCTGCATATCGCCGGGCTGGCAAAGCAGTTTTCCGTCAGCCTCGCCGCGGTGCGCGAAGCGCTGTCGCGGCTGGTTGCGGACGGGCTGGTGCAGGCCTCCGACCAGCGCGGCTTTCGCGTGAGCCCGGTGTCGCTCGCTGACCTCGCCGATGTCACGCAGACGCGAATCGACATCGAAGGCCTCGCCCTGCGCCGCTCGATCGAGCGCGGCGGTCCCGACTGGGTTGCGTCGGTCGAATCCTCTTTCGCGGCGCTGAAGGCCGTGCCCTATCGTTACCCTGATGATCCTACCGTCCACTATGAAGAGTGGGTGATCCGCCATCGCGTCTTCCACCGCGCGCTGGTGAGTGCCTGTGGCTCGAATTGGCTGCTCGGCTTCCGCGACGTGCTGCATGAACAGAGCGAGCGCTATCGCAGGCTTGCAATCCGCCGCCAGGACGGCGAGCCGCGCGATGTCGAGGCCGAGCATGCCGCGATCGTCGCAGCCGTGCTCAAGCGCGACGCGGACGCCGCGGTTGCGGCGTTGGCTCTGCATTTTTCGACGACTATGCGTTCCGTCGAGCTCGCAGCACCCAAGATCGCCAAGGTCAGCGGCGTGAGCTGAGTTCACACAACGGAGCAACGCTCCCCCTTAACCAAGAACCGGATTGAGGAAACGAACACCATGCACATCACTCGCAAGCTTGCGGCCGCGGCACTCGCCGCAGCCACCATCCTCGCGGCATCCACGACATCCCGCGCGGAGACGATCCGGGTCGGCCTGCCGACCAAGACCTTCTGGCCGACCACGGTTGCCGAGACGGCGGTGCGGCAGAAGCTGTTCGAGAAGGAAGGCATTACCGCCGAGCTGACGATTTACCGGTCCGGCGCGGAGGCGTTCGAGGGGCTGGCGGCGGGCGCCGCCGACATCATTCTCGATCCGCCGTCGCTGGTGTCGGCCGGCCGCAAGAAGGGTGTGATGTCCAAGATCGTCGGCAATGCGACCATGGGCAATTTTGGCTGGCAATTGATGGTGCCGGTCAAATCGACCCTCGAGGTCAAGGACCTCAACGGCAAGAAGGTCGGCATCACCGCGGCCGGCTCCGGCTCGGACCTGCTCGCGCTGTGGACCGCGCAGGACAAGAAAATCGAGTTCACCCGCGTGCCCGTCGGCGGGGGCGGCCTGGTGCCGAACCTGATGGCCGGCAATATCGATGCCGCCGTGGTCTATTCGCCGCTCAGCTTCCAGATCCTGAAGTCAGGCGACGCCCGCACCATTATCGATTACGCCACCGCCGTGCCGCCCAATCTGACTGCGGGCTGGATCGTGCTCGACAAGTTTGCCGACGCGAAGCCGGAAGTGGTGCGGAAGGCGCTGAACGCACTCTATGGCGCTGTCGCCTTCATGCGCAGCAATCGCGACGTCACCATCAAGCTGATCGCCGACCTCTACGAGATGCCGCCCGAGATCGCCACGCTGGAATATGAGAACACCATCCTGAAGCTCGAGACCAGCGGCGACATGTCGGCACCCAACGTGCACGACGCCGTGCAGCTCTCGCTCGATCTCGCCAAGCTCGGCGGGTTGAAGGACATCGTCCCGACCGACGATGTGATCTCGACCAAATTCAAGCCGGTCCCGACCAAGTAACAGAGCGCGTCGAATGTCGGATCGCTGGACCATCTCGCTCGGACGAATTGCGATCGTGCTCGCATTGTTCGCGCTGTGGGAGACGCTGTCGCGGTTTGGCGTCGTCAATTCGCGGCTATTGCCCTCGGCGTCTGATACATTTGGCACGCTCGCCGATCTCCTGCAGCGCTCCAGTGTGCGCAGCGATCTCGCGGTCACCGCGACCGAGGTGCTCACCGCCTTCGCGCTCGCCGTTCCCTTTGGCGGCCTGATCGGTTTTTTGATCGCGGAAAACCGCTACTTCGCTGACGTGGTGAAGCCGCTGCTGTTCTTCGCCTTCTCGATCCCAAAGTCGATCTTCTTGCCGATGTTCATCCTGGTGTTCGGCGTCGGCTTTTCGCAGAAAGTCGGCTTCGGCTTCTTCTCCACCATCTTCATCGTCATCATGTCGACGGCAACGGCGGTGGAATCCGTCAGGGTCGAATATCTCACCGTTGCCCGCTCCTATGGCGCGACCCGGGCACAGACGGCATGGCGCGTCTATCTGCCGAGCATGCTGCCGGTGCTCCTGGAAGCCTTGCGCATCTCCATGATCTTCAATCTCACCGGCGTCATTCTGGCCGAGATGTATGCCTCGCGCGACGGCATCGGGCACCAGATCGCCAGCTGGGGCGAGAATTTTCAGATGAAGCAGCTTCTGGCCGGCGTAGTGATGGTGGCAGCCATCGCCATTGCCTTCAACGAAATCATCAGATGGGTGGAAACGCGATGCAGCCATTGGCGAACGTGACGCCGCTTCGGCCCGCACAGCGCGCCGGTGCGATCGAGATCCGGGACGTCGGGCAGGTCTTCAGGACCGCGGGCGCGGAGGTCGTCGCGCTGTCGCAAGTCTCGCTCGAGATCAAGCCAGGACGTTTTGTCGTTCTGGTCGGGCCGAGCGGCTGCGGCAAGTCGACGCTTCTGATGATGCTCGCCGGCCTGCGCGAGCCGACCTCCGGCAGCATCCTGATCAACGGCACGCCGATCACGAAGCCCGATCCCGACCGGGTCGGCGTGGTGTTCCAGGAGGCAAGCCTGTTTCCCTGGCTAACGGCGGAGGAAAATGTCGAGTTTCCGCTGGCGTTGCGCGGCATTGCCAAGGCCGAGCGCAGGGCGAAAGCGGAAGAGGCTCTGAAGCTGGTGGGGCTCGAAGGCTTCGGCAAGCGGCATCCGCATGAACTGTCGGGCGGCATGAAGCAGCGCGTCTCGATCGCGCGTGGCCTCGTGCAGGATCCGCCGGTGCTGTTGATGGACGAGCCCTTTGCCGCGCTCGACGAGCAGACCCGCATGACCATGGGTGACGAGCTGTTGCGGATCTGGGCCGCCACCGGCAAGACCATCGTCTTCGTCACTCACTCTCTCACTGAAGCCGTCTATCTCGCCGACGAGGTGGTGGTGATGTCAGCACGCCCGGGCCGCATCGTCGATCATCTGCAGGTCTCGCTGCCGCGACCGCGCACCTATGAGATGCTGAGCGGCGATGTGTTCGGCAGCTTGCGCGACCGCATCTGGCGCCATATCCGCAAATCGGCGTGAGGCGACGATGAAAGCGTCCACGCTGCGATGGCTGATCGTGAGTATCCTGATCGCGCTTTGGGAGATCCTTCCGCGTGCGGGCTTGATCCCCGAGCTGTTCCTGCCCCCGCTGTCGGTGACGCTGATCGCCGGCTTCGCCGATGCCGGCGAATACGGCCAGGCTTTGCTGGTGACGCTGTATGAGGTCGGCCTGTCCATGCTATTCGCCTGCGGCGGCGGCATTCTGCTCGGCGCCGTGATCGGGAGCCTGCCGCGGCCGCGCGTGCTGATCATGCCGATGGTCTCGAGCCTTTATGCGGTGCCGCTTGTGATCCTCTATCCCGTCTTCACCGTGTGGCTCGGCATCGGTCCCGAGTCCAAGATTGCGTTTGCCTCAATCTACGGCTTCCTGCCGACCATGCTCGCGACCGCCGCGGGCATCCAGACCATCGATCCGCAACTGTTGCTCGCCGCGCGCAGCATGGGCGCGACGCTGAGCCAGCGTCTTGTCCGCGTGATCCTGCCGGCGGCTATACCGACCGTGCTGTCGGGCCTGCGCGTCGGTGGCGCGCTGGTGATCGTCGGCGTCGTGGTCTCGGAAATGCTGATCTCGTCCGCAGGCATCGGCTATCTGATCTCGCGCTACCGCACCATTCTCGACAGTCCCCATGTCTTTGCCGGCGTGCTCCTGGTGCTCGCCATGGCGGTCGCCTTCAACGCTGCCATCAGATGGATCGAGCGCAAATGCGCGATCTGGCAGACCGGCACGCGCGGCGCACAGGCTGCCGCCGACGATATCTCCGGCGCAATCCAGCCGGCGACCTGAAGGAGCGAGACGTGTTCGACCTGACGCTCACTTTCGACAATGGGCCTGAGCCGGACGTCACGCCGCGCGTGCTCGATATCCTGCGCGAGCGCAACATCAAGACCACCTTCTTCGTGATCGGCCAGAAGCTCGCAGACCCGGAACGCCGACGGCTTGCCGCGCGCGCGCGCGACGAGGGGCACTGGATCGGCAATCACACTTTTACTCATTCGCTGCCGCTCGGACAGCAGGAAGATCCGCGCACGGCCGAGCGCGAGATCGGCCGGACGCAGGAGTTGATCGGCGAGCTTGCGCATGACAAGCGCTGGTTTCGTCCCTTCGGCGGCGGCGGAAATCTCGATACGCGGCTGCTCAAGCCATCGGTCGTCAGTTATCTCACCCGCAACCGCTATTCCTGCGTGCTCTGGAACGCGATCCCGCGCGACTGGGACGATCCGGACGGCTGGGTCGCGCGCGCGCTCACCCAATGCCGCACGCAAGCGTGGACTTTGATGGTGCTGCACGACCTGCCGACCGGCGCGATGGACCATCTGGAGGATTTTCTCGACCGCGCTGACAAAGCCGGCGCCCGCTTCCACCAGGACTTCCCGCCCGATTGCGTGCCGATCCGCGAAGGGCGGATCGTGCAGCCCGTTGACGCCTATATTTCCAACATCCAGGAAAGTGCAACCTCATGAAGATCGCGAGTTTCCGCAAAGGTTCAACCACAAGCTACGGCATCGTCACCGATGCGGGTGTAATCGACGTCGGCCGGCGATCGCCCGGCCATCCAACGCTGAAAACCCTGCTTGCATACGGTTCACTCTCCGATCTGCGTGCGCTCAGGGACGAGCGTCCCGATTACGCACTGACCGAGATCGAGCTGTTGCCGACCGTTCCTGATCCGGACAAAATCTTTTGCATCGGCGTGAACTACGCCACCCATCTCGCCGAAAGCGGCCATCCGACGCCGGCCCATCCGATGATCTTCACCCGCTTTGCCAACAGCCAGGTCGGCGGTGGCCAGCCGATGATCCGGCCTCTGGAGTCCGAGCGCTTCGACTACGAGGGCGAGCTGGCGGTCGTCATCGGCAAGGGCGGCCGCCGCGTCCCGCGCGAGCGCGCGCTGTCGCATGTGGCCGGCTATGCCTGCTACAACGACGGCAGCATCCGCGACTGGCAGCGGCACACCTCGCAATTCGCGCCGGGAAAGAACTTTATCGGGACCGGCGCCTTTGGGCCATGGCTGGTGACGACAGATGAAATCCCTGACGTCAGCAAGCTCAACATCGCAACCCGCCTCAACGGCGTCGAGGTGCAGGCAGCGCCAATCTCCGATCTCGTGTTCGACGTGCCGGCGCTGATCGCATATTGCTCGACCTTCACCGAACTCGCGCCCGGCGACGTCATCGTCACGGGAACGACGGGCGGAGTCGGCGCCTATCGCACGCCGCCTTTGTGGATGAAGGAAGGCGACGTGGTCGAGGTCGAGATTTCCGGCATCGGCATCTTGCGCAATCCGGTCAAGAACGAAATGCACGCGGCCTGGACCGCATCTCAACAACAATGAACGGGAGTTCAGCCATGAACCTGCCGACCCATCTGTTGCCGACCACCGTGGTCGGCAGCTATCCGCAGCCGGACTGGCTGGTCGATCACGCCATGCTGTCGAAATCGGTGCCGCGCACGCGCATGCGCGGGCTTTGGCGGCTGCCGGAGGAGCATCTGGAGGAAGCGCAGAACGACGCAACCATCGTCGCTATCCGCGACATGGAGCGCGCCGGCATCGACATCGTCACTGACGGCGAAATCCGCCGCGAAAGCTATTCCAACCGCTTTGCCACTGCGCTCGACGGCGTCGATGCGGACAATCCGGCCATCATCACCTCGCGCGCAGGCCTGCAGACACCCGTGCCGCGCGTGGTCGGCAAGATCAGGCGCACGCGGCCAGTCGAATTGGGCGACATGGAATTCCTCGGCCGTAATACCGATCGCGCGGCCAAGATCACCCTGCCCGGCCCCTTCACCATGAGCCAGCAGGCGAAGAACGAGTTCTACAAGGACGACGAAGAGCTCGCGATGGCCTTGGCGGAAGCCGTCAATGCCGAAGCACATGAGCTGGAAAAGGCCGGCGCCGACGTGATCCAGCTCGACGAGCCCTGGGTGCGCAACAATCCGGACCTCGCGCGACGCTATGCGGTGAAGGCCATCAACCGCGCGCTGGAAGGCCTCACAGTGCCGACCGTCGTTCACCTCTGCTTCGGTTATGCGGCGGTCGTGCCCGGCTCGAGCAAGCCGGCCGGCTATTCCTTCCTCGCCGAGCTCGCCGACACGTCAGCCCAGCAGATCTCCATCGAGGCCGCTCAGCCGAAACTCGATCTCGGCGTGCTCAAGGATCTCTCCAACAAGAAGATCATGCTCGGCGTGCTCGACCTCGGCGATCCCGCGATCGAGACGGCGGAGGTAGTCGCGACGCGCATCCGCAACGGGCTGAAGCATGTCGCAGCCGAGCGGCTCGTCCTCGCCCCCGATTGCGGCATGAAATACATGCCTCGCGCCACCGCCTTCGGCAAGCTGAAGGCGATGGCGGATGCCGCAGCGGTGGTACGGCATGAGATCGGGTAGGCTTACCGCGCCTCTGTAGGGTGGGCAAAGGCGCGCTTGGGCCGTGCCCAGCACATCGCTCACTCTCGGATAATGGGCACGTTACGCTTGTCCAACCCGCCCGGCGACCATCCGCGCCACTTCAAGCGCATAGGCATTAGGGCCGCAGCACCGGCTGTGTGTTCGGCGCGGGTGCGATCTCGGCTTCCATCTCGTGCGGCAGCTTGTCCTCATGGATCGCAAGCTGCGGCCCGATCCAGAGCGCGTCCTTGAGATGATCGCGCCGCGGATTGGTGGTGTTGGGGTGCACGAGGATGCTCAAACCGCCATGGTTGAGCATCAGCCAGGGCACCAGCCCGGCGAACACCTCAGGCGCAAAGGCAATCTGGTACATCGCCTGGTCGTGCGGCCCAACGTTCACATCGTGCCAGCGGCCGAGCGTCACGGCAAAGCGTTCGCCGACGGCTTGACGCAGCCGCTCGGCCATCGCCTTCGTCGTCGCCGGATCGTAGTAGACATGGGCATGGAAGCTCGCGATCTCGCCGATCGGCCGCACTGCACCCTCGCTCTCATTGCTCATTTCGATCTCCTCACAGCCCGGACTTCCACCGGATTTGGTCCCCAACTAAACCAAAAAATTGGGCCGGCCAGCAATCGGGAATTGCGCCCCGCGCGCGCATAACCGCGCCGCTCAAAGGCGCGTCGAACGCCGGCCTTCCCCAATCGAGCGGCAAATGCCTGCGCTTCAAGCTGGCGGCGACCGCTTCAAGCCTGTACACCTTGGAACATGACAGCCAGCGTCAATGTCGTCAGCCACCCCCTGGTGCAACACAAGCTCTCGCTGATGCGCGAGCGCGACCGGTCGATCAAGGGCTTTCGCGAGCTCTTGAACGAGATCGGCACGCTGCTGTGCTATGAGGTGACGCGCGATTTGCCGCTGGAAATGGTCGAGATCGAGACGCCGATGTCGCCGATGAAGGCGCCGAAGATCGCCGGCAAGAAGATCACCTTCGCGCCGATCCTGCGCGCCGGCGTCGGTTTTCTCGACGGCATGCTGGCGCTGGTGCCGTCCGCGCGCGTCGCCCATATCGGCCTCTACCGCGATCCCAACACGCTTGCAGCGGTGGAGTATTACTTCAAGGCGCCGACCGACCTCTCGGACCGCACCGCGGTGCTGATGGACCCGATGCTGGCGACCGGCAACTCGGCCTGCGCCGGCGCGTCGTTGCTCAAGGCGCGCGGCGCTCGCGACATCCGCTTCGTCTGCCTGCTCGCCGCCCCCGAAGGCATTGCGCAATTCCAGAAGAGGCATCCCGACGTGCCGATCTGGACCGCGGCCGTCGACGAGCGGCTGGACGACCACGGCTATATCCTGCCGGGCTTAGGCGACGCTGGCGACCGCATGTTCGGGACGAAGTAAGCGCACGCATATTCGGCCGCGAGTTCGAGAGAGGCGGACGATGCGGCGTCAGCCCCAAATCTGATCTCTTGATCGCTAAATCCCCAGCCGATCCCGCGCGCGCCCCGCGAGCACCGTCGCGGTCACCGCGACCGGCCAGAGCGCATGCATCCGGATCGGCTTGATTCCCGTAATCGGCATGTCGATCTCCGCGCTGGTGCCACCCACAAGCCGCCGCGCGAGCTGCACGCCCATCGCACTCGACAGCGCAACGCCGCGGCCGTTGCAGCCGAGCGAGATCAGCAAATTCCGCGTGGGCTCGTGCACGTGCGGATAATGGTCGGCGGTGATGGCAAGCCGGCTGTTCCAGCCATGGGTCCAGCTGACGCCCTTGAGCTGCGGCCACAGCCGCTCGGCATAGCGGATGAGATAGGAGATGTCGGACGGGCTCTTGATCCAGTGCATCGGGCCGCGGCCGCCCATCAGGAGGCGGTTGCGCTGATCGATGCGGTAATAGACGGTGATGTGGCCGCTTTCATAGAGCACCGGCCGGCTCGGCATGATGGCACGCGCGAGCTCGTCAGACAGCGGCGCGGTCGCGGCGATCGACGAGAATACCGGCACGACGGTCCGGCGCAATCCGGGCCAGAGATCGTCCGTAAAGCCATTGGTCGCAAGCAGCACCTTGTCCGCGGTGACTGTCGCGCGCGGCGTTGTGATGCGCCAGCGCGATCCCTCGCGCGACAGCGACAAGGCCTTCGTCTCGCCGTAAACGGCCGCACCGGCCGAGATGGCGGCCCGCGCCAGCCCGCGTGCGTAGCTTAAGGGGTGCAGATCGCCGCCGCGCTCGTCGAGCATGGCGCAGAGATAGCGGTCGCTGCCGGTCATCGCGCGCATCTCCTCGCGCCCCAGCAGCTTCACCGGCATGCCGCGGCTGATGCATTGCTCGGCGGTCGTCTTGATGCCGGTAGCGGCCGCCTCGTTATAGGCTGCGCGCAGCGTGCCGTTCTGCCTGGACTCGCAGGGTATCTGGTAGCGGCGAACCAGATCGAGCGTGAAGTTCGTGGTGTCGTAGGCGAAGTCGATCATGCGGCGGCCGAGCTCGCCGCCGAAATCCGCCTCGATCTGGTCGGGGTCATGCTTGAGCCCCGGATTGATCTGCCCGCCATTGTTGCCCGATGCGCCCCACCCGGGCTCGTGCGCCTCCAGCACGACCACGTCAGTACCTTGCTCCGCCAGATGCAGCGCCGTCGACAGTCCGGTAAAGCCGCCGCCCACGATGGCGACGGATACGCGTCTGTCGGTGTCGAGCGGCGGCGTCGGCACGGCGGGCACGGCGGTGTCGGCGTAAAGGCTCGGCGGCAGGGGAAGGCGGACGGGCGTGGTCATCAATCTAATCCAACGAATGCTTTACATCGGATGCAGCACACGTCGCAAAAAGTCCTGGGTGCGGGCATGCTGCGGCTGGTTGAGCACGTCTCTCGCCGGTCCCTGCTCGACAATGACGCCGCCGTCGATAAACAGCACGCGGTCGGCGACCTCGCGGGCAAAACCCATTTCGTGGGTGACGACGACCATGGTCATGCCGGCTTCCGCAAGCTTGCGCATCACCGACAGCACTTCGCCGACCAGTTCCGGATCCAGCGCCGAGGTCGGCTCGTCGAACAGGATCGCCTTGGGCTGCATGGCGAGCGCGCGTGCGATCGCGACGCGCTGCTGCTGGCCGCCGGAGAGTTGCGTCGGATGCGCGTCAGCTTTGTCCGCAAGGCCCACTTGGGCCAGTAGCGCGCGACCGCGCTCGATCGCCTGCGACCGTGGCTCCTTCTTCACGAAGACCGGCCCCTCGATGACGTTCTCCAGCGCCGTGCGATGCGGGAACAGATTGAAGCGCTGGAACACCATCGACACCCGCGTGCGGATTGCGACGATCGACGCCGCGTTGCGGTCGACAGGCGTGCCTTCGATCGTGATGTCGCCGGCATCGTAGCTTTCGAGCCCGTTGATACAGCGGAGGATGGTGGACTTGCCGGAGCCCGACGGGCCGATGATGCAGACCACCTCGCCTTTTGTCACAGAGGCGGTGATGCCCTTGAGCACCTCGTGGTTGCCGAAGCGCTTACGAACGTCGCGAAGCTCGATCATCTGTGGCCCGCGCGCTTCTCGAAATGTCGCACCAGCAGGATCAGCGGAATGCTCATCGTGAGATACATCAGCGCGACCAGCGTGAAGACGCTGGTGTTCTTGAAAGTCGACGACGCAATCAATTTGCCCTGCAGCGCAAGCTCGGCCACCGTGATGGTGGAAGCCTGGGACGAGTCCTTCAGCATCATGATCATGACGTTGCCGTAGGGCGGCAGCACGATGCGCACCGCCTGCGGCAGCACCACGCGCCGCATGGTGAGCCCCCAGCCCATGCCGATCGCCTGCGCCGCCTCGATTTGCCCCTTGTCGATGGCCTCGATGCCGGCGCGGAAATTTTCTGCCTGATACGCCGAATAAGCAATGCCGAGCCCGATGATCGCGGCCTGCAGCGCCGAGAGCGTGACGCCGAGATCTGGCATCACGAAATAAAGATAGAACAACAGCACGATGATCGGGATACCACGGATCAGATTGATGATTGCAGCACTCGTCCACGACAGCGGCGCGATGCCGGAGACTCGCATCAAGGCCCATACCAGGCCGAGCAGCGTGGAGAGCGCGAGCGAACCGAGCGTGACGACAATCGTCAGCGCGACGCCGTGCATCAGGATCGGCAGGAACTCGACGGCGTCGCGTGCGAAATTTTCCATTCACGCACCCTTTCCGATCAGACGCCCTTTCAAACCCCTTGTGCCTTCAGGCCCCATTTTGCGAGGATTTTTTCCACGGTGCCATTCGCCTTCATCTTTGCCAGTGACGTGTTGATCTTGCCGAGCAGCTCGGCGTCACCCTTGCGCACGCCGATGCCGACCGAGCCGATCACGGTCGGCTTGTAGCTCTCGACAATGCGTGCGTCTGGAAAGCCGCCCTGCTTCAGATTGTAAGCAAGGATCGGATAGTCGGCGAAGCCGGCCTTCAGCCGGCCCGTGTTCACGTCGCGCAGGATGTCGGGAATCGTGTCGTAAGCCTTCACCTCGGCAAACAGGCCGGACTTCTTCAAGGCATCGACGAAGGCGGTGCCGACCTGCGCGCCAACGGTCTCACCTTTCAGATCTTCCTGGCTCTTGTACTCCTTGGTGTCGCTCTTCGGTACCAGCAGGCCCTCGCCATAGGTGTAGATCGGGTCTGAGAAATCGATCACCTGCTTGCGTGCCGGAGTGATGAACATCGCGGCGGAGATGATGTCGATCTTGTTGGAGGTGAGCGAAGCGATCAGCGCCGAGAACTGCATTGGTTCTACCTGCACCGCAAAGCCGGCATCCTTGCTAACCTCGGTGATGAGATCGACCATCACGCCCTGGATCTGGTTGGTCTTGGTGTCGAGGAAGGTGAAAGGCACGCCGGTCGGGGTCGAGCCGACTTTCAGAACCTGCTGCGCGGAAGCAGGCACGCTCATATCCAGCGATAGCGCAACGAGCGCGAATTGGACAAGACGCTTGAAAGGCATGATCGCCTCCTTGACTGCGCCGGCAGGCCTGAGCTCCGCGGGATGTGATCAGCGAGATTTTGTTGCGGGCGACCGTTCGGAACCTATTTTCACCAATATGAAATTGTGGTCACATCCGGCTAGACTTGGCAAGCAATTTTCATGCACATGAAAGCGCAGAATTGACCCGACCTCGGCGGCAGAATGGGCAAGGCGGCATCGAGAGCGAAGGCAAAGCCAATTGAGCCGGCGATGGACGTCGCGGTCGGCATGCGGCTGCGCGAGCTGCGCCGCACGGCCAATCTGTCGCTGGAGACGGTCGCGAGCCGCGCCGCGCTCTCGGTCGGTTTCGTGAGCCAGATCGAGCGCGGCCTGTCCTCGCCGTCCTTGCGCGTGCTCGCGACGCTCGCCGACGTACTCGGTGTCGGCATCGCCGCATTGTTTGGCAATCAGGGGAGCGACAGCGGCGCGCCGCACGGCGTCATTATCCGTGCCGCCGATCGCGCGGAGCTAAAACTATGGCGCACCGGCATCTCCAAGGAGTTGCTCAATCCCACCGGCGCCGACGGCAAGCTCAACCTGTTCCTGGTACATATGAACCCCGGCGGCTCCACGGGCGACGAGCTCTACACCCATGACGGCGAGGAAGCGGGCCTTGTGCTCGAAGGCGAGATGACGCTCACCGTGGGCGGTGAAAGCTGGTGCCTGAAGACCGGCGACAGCTTCAGATTTGCGAGCCGAAGGCCGCACCGCTTCAGCAATCCGTCGAAACGCGCGAAGGCGGTCGTGCTGTGGGTAAATTGCGTGACGGGCCGCTAAGCTCGGAAACTTGCCGGTTGGAGCGCCTCGCAGCTTCCCTTATCATGGGATGAGCAACGCACTGCGCCATGCCTGTCGCATATGGCGCGTCAGGGGCCAGCCATGCTTACCGTCCATCATCTCGGCAAGTCGCAATCCGAGCGCATCGTCTGGCTCTGCGAGGAGCTGCAAATTCCCTACGAGCTGAAGCGCTATGCGCGGGATGCCAAGACCATGCTGGCGCCGCCCGACTATAAAGCGCTGCATCGAATCGGAACGGCGCCCATCATCACCGATGGCGATGTGGTGTTGGCGGAATCCGGCGCCGTCGTCGAATACATCATTGCAAAATACGGCAACGGCCGGTTGACACTCCGCGCCGATGATCCCGACTTTGCGCAATTCCTGTACTGGTTTCATTTCGCCAACGGCACGCTGCAAGCGACTATGGGCCGGCTAATGATCCTGAACAGGTTGAAGCTCGCAGACGACAATCCGATCCTCACCGCCATCAGAGCCCGCCTCGACCTTGCCTTCAATCTTGTCGATGCGCGGACGCGCGAGGCGGAGTACCTCGCCGGGAACGAGTTCACCTCAGCCGACATCATGATCGGTTTCTCGCTCACAACCATGCGCTACTTCCAGCCCTACGATCTCGTGCGCTGTCCCAACATCATCAAATATCTCGCGCGCATCGCCGGCCGTCCGGCCTACCGCCGTGCCATGGAAAAGGGCGATCCGGGGATGGCACTGCTTCTAACTTGAACGCTTGTCGTCCCGGACAAGCGAAGCGCGCGGTAAGGGGTCCCGGCCTGCGTCGGGACGAGGAGAGAGCGCAGCGAACACTAACGTCTCACCCGAACCACGTCTCATAGCGGGTCATCGCGAGCTCGCTGATGTCGACGTCGGGCTTGCGGCCGCTCAAGGTGTCGGCGAGCACGCGGCCGGAGCCACAGGCCATGGTCCAGCCGAGCGTGCCGTGGCCGGTGTTGAGGTGCAGATTGGTATAAGGCGTCGGCCCGATCAGCGGGGGGCCGTCCGGCGTCATCGGGCGCAGACCACTCCAGAACTTTGCATCCTTGAGATCGCCGCCGCCGGGGAACAGGTCGGTCAGCGAATGATCGAGCGTGGCGCGCCGCGCCGCATGCAGAGTGTTGGTGTAGCCGGAGAGCTCAGCAGTGCCCCCGACGCGGATGCGCTTTCCGAGCCGCGTGATCGCGACCTTGTAGCTCTCGTCCATGACAGTCGAAACCGGTGCGGCCGCCGTATCGATCACCGGCACGGTGATGGAATAGCCCTTCACGGGATAGACCGGGATCGAGATGCCAAGCGGCCGCAGCAGATGCGGCGACCAGCTGCCGAGCGCCACGACATAGGCATCGGCCTTCATGAGCCCGGCCGAGGTGGCGACGCCGCTGACGCGCTTGCCTTCCACCACCAGCTGCTGGATCGAGGTCGCGAACTTGAACTGCACACCAAGCCCAGCCGCGTGCGCGGCAAGCGCCTGGGTAAACAGGTGGCAGTCGCCGGTCTCATCCTGCGGCAGGCGCAGGCCGCCGACGAACTTGTCCTTCACCGCAGCGAGCGCGGGCTCGGCCTTGATGCAGCCGGTGCGATCCAGCACCTCGTAAGGAACGCCGTACTGCTTGAGCACCGCGATGTCACCGCCGGTGTGATCGAGCTGCTGCTGTTTGCGGAACAGCTGCAGCGTGCCGAGGCTCTCCTCGTCGTAGCTGATGCCAATGTCTGTACGAAGGGCGCGCAGGCAGTCGCGGCTGTATTCCGCGATCGGGATCATCCGGCTCTTGTTGACCGCATAGCGCGCATCGGTGCAGTTGCGCAGCATCTTAGCCATGAACACCCACATCGCGGGATCGAGCTTGGGGCGGATCACCAGCGGACCGTGCGTCATCACGAGCCATTTGATCGCCTTCACCGGCACGCCGGGGCCGGCCCAGGGCGAGGCATAGCCGGGCGAAACCTCGCCGGCATTGGCGAATGATGTTTCCAGCGCAACATCCGGCTGACGGTCGACGACCGTGACCGCATGGCCGGCTTTGGCAAGATAGTAGGCGGACGTCACGCCAATGACGCCGCCGCCGAGAATGAGAACGTTCAAGGGCTAATGCTCCCGCGCGATGGCCGCGCACCTAAAGATGTTCACGGCAGCCGCGAAGAGCAAGGATCAGGCCACTCGTTTGATGACATCGGCCACGATGCCGGCCATCTCGTCGATCTGCTCGGGTTTGACGATCAAGGGCGGCGACAGCGCGATTGTGTCAGCGGTAATACGGATCATCAGGCCGTGATTGAAGCAATCGACCATCGCTTCATAGCCGCGGGCACCGACCGCATCCGGGCGCGCTGCGAGCTCAATGCCGGCGACGAGCCCGACGGTGCGGATGTCGATCACGTTCGGCAGGTCGCGCAAGCCATGCATGGTCTTCTGCCAGTGCGCGGCGAGCGACGCGCCTCGCGTCAACAGCCCTTCACTCTGGTAGATCCCGAGCGTCGCAAGGCCGGCAGCGCAGGCCACTGGATGCGCCGAATAGGTGTAGCCGTGGAATAGCTCGATCTGGCTCTCGGGCCCAGTCATCAACGCATCGTGAACCTTGCGGCTTGCGAACACTGCGCCCATCGGGATCACGCCGTTGGTGATGCCCTTCGCAGTCGTCATCAGATCGGGCGTGACACCGAAATAATTTGCCGCGAACGGCGTGCCAAGACGGCCGAAGCCGGTGATGACCTCGTCGAAGATGAGCAGGATGCCATGCTTGGTGCAGAGGTCGCGCAACCGCTGCAGATAGCCCTTCGGCGGCACCAGCACGCCGGTCGATCCCGCGACCGGCTCGACGATGACGGCGGCAATGGTCTCGGCGCCATGCAGCGCCACCAGCCGCTCGACGTCGTCGGCGAATTCCGCACCGTGTTCCGGCTGCTCCTTCGAAAACGCATTGCGGGCGAGATCGTGGGTGTGGCGGATGTGGTCGGTGCCGGGCAGATGGGTGGCAAAGGCGCGGCGGTTGTTGACAATGCCGCCGACCGACATGCCGCCGAAGCCGACGCCGTGATAGCCGCGCTCGCGGCCGATCAACCGGGTGCGGGTCGGCTGGCCCGCGGCGCGCTGATAGGCGAGCGCAATCTTGAGCGCGGTGTCGACCGATTCCGAGCCGGAATTGGTGAAGAAGATGCGATCGAGTCCGTTGGGCGCGATCTCGGCAAGCTTCTGCGCAAAGTCGAACGCGATCGGGTGGCCCATCTGGAACGAGGGCGCGTAGTCCAGCGTCATCAGCTGCCGTTCGACGGCAGCCGCGATCTGCGGGCGGGCGTGGCCAGCATTGACGCACCAGAGCCCGGCCGAGCCGTCGAGGATCTTGCGGCCGTCGACCGAGGTGTAGTGCATACCCTCGGCGGAAGCGACAAGACGGGGCGTCGTCTTGAACTGGCGATTGGCCGTGAACGGCATCCAGAAGGACTCGAGTTGCAGGGTGTTCGGAATCTGATGGACGGTCACGGCGGCGCTCCCTTGCGTTGCTCGAAAGAAACAGGCCACGGTCAAGAATTCGCAACAAGTCCTTTTCTGTGCCGCCGCAACCTATTGATTTTATTGGATAGCCAAAGGCATATTTGCGCGATCCGCAACACCTCAAACACGGGATTTCCGATGAGCGTCGATATCGGTGGACGACTCCGCTTCGTGCGGGACCGGCACAAGCTGTCGCAGCGGGAGCTCGCCAAGCGCTCCGGCGTCACCAATTCGACCATCTCGCTGATCGAGTCCAATCAAATGAATCCCTCGGTCGGTGCACTCAAGCGCATCCTCGATGGCATCCCGATGGGCCTTGCCGAATTCTTCGCCATCGAGCCGGAGAAGCCGCGCAAGGCCTTCTACAAGGCCGAGGAGTTGACCGAGATCGGCAAGAAGCCGATCTCGTACCGCCAGGTCGGCGACAATCTGTTCGGCCGCGCGCTGCAAATCCTGAAAGAGCATTACGGCCCCGGCGGCGACACCGGACGGGTCCCGCTGGTGCACGACGGCGAGGAAGGCGGCATCGTGATCTCGGGGCGGCTGGAGGTCACGGTCGACGGCGAGCGGCGCATATTGGGTCCGGGCGATGCCTATTATTTCGAGAGCCGGAGACCGCACCGCTTCCGTTGTGTCGGCAACAAGCCCTGCGAGGTGATCAGCGCCTGCACGCCGCCGACGTTCTGATGGCCTCACACCGGCTGGACATCGCGCTCCATTGCTAGCTCGGCCTTGAGGCTGTCGAGGTCGCGATAAATCGAGGCCACCGCGAGCACGCGGCCTTTCTGTCGATATTGAACGAGACAATCCCGATCCGCGACGCTGCCGTCGATCTTGATCTCGTCCCAGGCTTCCGCGTGGCCGACATAATTGATCGGCACGTCGTAATGCTGGCTCCAGAAGAACGGGACGGCATCGTAACGCTCGCGCTGTCCGAGCATGTTGCGCGCAGCCAGCTGGCCCTGCCGCTCCGCGACGACCCAATGCTCGACACGGATATTGGCCCTGGAATGCGGGTCGGGCCAGCGTGCGATATCGCCGGCGGCGAAAACGCCTGGTATGCTGGTTTCGAGATAAGCATCGACGGTCACGCCTCGGTCGATTGCAAGCCCGGCCTGTTCGGCGAGCGCAAGGCGTGGCCGCACGCCGATGCCAACCACCACAAGATCGGACTCGATGGTGCCGCCGCTCTTGAGCTGCGCGCGTTTGCCCTCGAATGCGGTCACAGTGTCCTGGAGGTGGAAGATGACACCGTGTTCCTCATGGAGAGCGCGCACGAAATCGCCGATCTCGGGCCCCAGGATGCGCGCCATCGGCCGCTCTTCGGGAGCCACGACGTGAACCTCGATATCGCGGGCACGCAGCGCGGCTGCGGCTTCGAGCCCGATGAAGCTCGCGCCGATGACGATCGCACGCTTTGGGCCTCCCTTCGCCACGGCAATGATTGCGCGGCTGTCGGCCAGCGTGCGAAGGGTGTGAACATGCGGCTGGTCAGCGCCGGGGATCGTCAGCCGGATCGGCTCGGCGCCGGTTGCAAGCAGCAGCCGGTCGAACGGCAGCGCGCTTCCATCCCCAAGCACGACCTTGCGCTCTTTCGCATCGATTGAGCCAACCTGGGTGGTGAGGCGCAGATCGATGCCGGCCTCGGCATAGAAATCGTCGGGACGCAGCGGCACCCAATCCTCCGGAGCGTGGCCCGCCAAATAATCCTTCGACAAATTGGGCCGATCGACCGGCGGAGCGGCGGCGTCGCTGATCATGCTGATCGTGCCGCCAAAGCCTTCGCGCCGCAGCATGTCCGCTGCGGCAAAGCCCGCGGCGCCGCCGCCGACAATCACGATCTTGCGGGGCACGGAGCCAGCTTGCTGGGCAGCTGCACTCTGCGCTTGCCGTGGCGCTTCCTTGAGCGGCTGCTTGGCCGGTTCGCACTTGCTGCGCACGAATAGTCTGTCGCCTTCGCGCTCGACCTGCCAGACCGCGAGCGCGCTCAGCGCCGGCGGACGCGTCGCCTCGCCGCTTCGCAAGGAGAAGCAGGCATGGTGCCAAGGACAACGGATTGTATCGCCGACCAGAAGCCCTTCCGCGAGCGGCCCGTGATAGTGGCTGCAAAAAGCATCGATCGCGAGAATCTCGGCGCCCTGCTGCACCAGCAGCACCTGATCTTGCCCGATATGGCCGAGCAACTTCCCATCGGCGAAGTCGGCCGGCGACACGCCTTGGGTGAGATCAGGTCCGCTCGGCTTGTTGTCCTCGCCCATGGTCGTATCTCCGCTGGCCGGTGCAGGAGCGGCGGCAAACGCCTCCAACTTCTCGCGCGCCTGCCGCCTCTGCTTAGACGGCCCTGGCCAGAAAAAGTTCCCGGTGCAAGGGGTCGGAAATGGCGAACTCCACTTCGCAAGCACCGGCAGCGGCGGCACGCTGTCGTTCGGCGCGCCCGCCTGCCTGGTGATCAGGGTCATCGAGACCAGGTCATAATAGCCGATGATGCCGATGATATCCATGATGCCGCGCTCGCCAAACTTCTCCAGCGCCGCCTTGTCAAACCGGATCAGGTACCTTCTTATGGCGATCGAGCGCCATGGCGAGATCGTAGAGCGCGGCTTCGTCGTCCTTCATCTTTTCCGGCCGCACGCCGTTGGCGATAGCCTTAGCGACATCAGGATCGAGCCCGGCCTTCATCGCAAGCGGATCGTGCTCGAACCATTCACGTTGTTCTCTCCCCGGACGATTTATTGCTTTTCTAGACGATCCTGATCGACATGTCGGGCAGCCCCTCGAGCCTGCACAGAAGCACATCGCCCTTCACGACCGGTCCGACATTTTCCGGCGTGCCGGAATAGATGATGTCGCCAGCCTTGAGTTCGAAGGCCTCGGAGAGCTTGGCGATCTGCTCAGCGACGCTCCAGATCATCTTGTCCAGATCGGACGACTGCCGCACCGTGCCGTTCACCGCGAGCGAGATCGCTCCCTTGGCGAGATGGCCGACCTTGGAGACCGGGTGGATCGGCCCGAGCACCGCGGCATGATCAAAGCTCTTGCCGATCTCCCACGGCTTCTTCTCGGCGGCCATGCCGTTCTGCAGGTCGCGCCGGGTCATGTCGAGGCCAAGCGCGTAGCCATAGACATGGTCGAGAGCCTGCTCGGGTGCGATGTTGGTGCCGCCCGACTTCAGCGCGGCTACCAACTCGACCTCATGATGATAGTTCTTGGTGAGCGATGGATAGGGATGATCGGCAACCTGGCCGATCGCGACGTTTTGGATCGCATCTGTCGGTTTCTGGAAGAAGAACGGTGGCTCGCGGTTGGGATCGGAGCCGCGCTCGATCGCATGCGCCGCGTAGTTGCGGCCGATGCAGTAGATGCGGCGGACCTGGAACACGCCGGCTTCGCCGACGATCGGGATCGTCGTGATCGGCACGTCAAAGATCGGCTTTGGCCCGGTTTGCGCCGCGGCCGGCGTCGCCTCGGAAATGGCTGCGGCCGCCGCGGCCCCGGTCGCCACAGTCAGCAGATCGCGTCGGGAGGTAGTTCGCATCTCTTGCTCCATCGATCGGCTCCGCGCCGTGACGCGCAAGCCCGTAACAGGTTGAAGGGCCCTGTGCCCGGTTCGGGGTTGGAACGTTGACCAACGGCCCGCTCTTGTCGAGCGGTTTTGGCGAATGGCCGCCCCGCCGGGGCAACCGCTCGCCTCTCACATGGTGAAAAGCGGACGCAGCGCGCGCACGTCATCCACGCGCTCCAGCGCGTTGATCTGTGCGACCAGCTTGTCCGTCTTGTCTGCGCCGAGCACCGGCGCCATGAGGTCGCGCGCCTTGGCGCTGACCGCTTCGGTGCTGAGCGGATTTTCCTTGGTGCCCGGCGGAAATTTGGTGAAGTGCTGCACCTTCTTGCCGTCCGTCATGGTCACCTCGACAATGGCGCCGCGCGGCGCGGCCGGGTCCATCAGCGTCTCGTCGCCAGCCAGCACGATCTTCGCGCGTTGCTCCAGGATTTGCGGATCATGCATCAGCGTCATGTCATGGCTGTCGGCGAAAGAGACCGCGCCCTTGACCAGCGCGAGCGCGACCAGGTGCTGGCAATTGACGTCGGGCATCGCACTGTCGCCGACAATGCCCATGGCATCCATCGGCAGCTTGACCAGGACATTGCGGACATTGGCGGGCGTCAGCCCATACTGCTTACGCAAGGTGAGCAATGCGTCGAGCGGCGACTGGATCGGGTAGCCGACCGAATAGGTCTTGATCGCCGTCTCCGTGACGTAGAAGCGGCTGCCCAGTCCCTCCAGCATCTGCTCGGGCTTCGGCGCGGTGGAAAGCGCGATGAAGAGATTGTGCGTGCCGTCGAGCACGTCGTCGACGCCGGTCAGGCCCGCCTGCACCATGGTGACCGCGGTGACGCCGTTGCGCGCACCCATGCCGGCGAAGTCGAAGGCCTTTTCGATATGGTCCTTGTCCTTCACCCAGCTCCACAGGCCCGAGACCTGCTGCGCCGAATAGGAGATCGCAAAGCGCGTCTGCTTCTCGTCGAGCCGGGCAAGCGAGGCGGCGGCCCCAAGTGCTGCGAAGGTCGACGCCGTTCCCTCGGCGCTGCGATGCGTGCCGCGCACGAGATCCGGCCCCAGCGCCATCAAGAGCCGGCAGCCGAGATCGTAGCCGAGCGTCACCGCGCGAATGAGGTCCTGTCCGCTGCGGCCTTCCTTCTCCGCCATGACCAGCGCAGCCGGCACGACCGAGCTGCCGGGATGTGCCTTGGTGACGGGCTCGAAATCGTCGGTCTCGTCGGCATGGGCGCACATTGCGTTGGCGAGCGCTGCGTTCACCATTGTGGTACGGAAGTCGGAGCCCACGACGGAGGCCTGCGGCTCGCCGCCGAGCGTACGCACATATCTCGTCGCCATGATGCCGGGAGCCATCCGCGAGCCCGAGACCATGGCACCGAGCGTATCGAGAATGCGGTGCTTGCAGGCGAGCACCACCGCATCCGGCAGTTCCTGCTCGCGCGCGGCGACCATGTAGCGCGCCAGGCGCGCCGTGACGCCCGCGCTCGCGTCGGCTGCCAAGGCCATACGAAGCGGCGAGACTGCGAGCGCGGCAACGCCGCCGGCTGCGGACTGCAGCAGGCGGCGCCGGGATTGCTTCTGACCAAACATGCGAGCGGTCACGCCGAAACCGACATCTTGGCGATCTCCGCCGCATCCGACAGGCCCTCGACGTTCCAGCAGGCATCCATCACCCGCCGGATCGCCGGCGCCGGCAGGATGCCGTCGGCAAGGTCAGTGAACTTCACCTCGAGCTGCTTGTCGGTCATCGGCACTTCGACACTGCCCACCGCATGCTCGATGTAACGATGCAGCTGCCGCCCATCCTTGAGCACGACGGTCAGGTCGACCTGCTCAGGCTTGATGCCGGGCGTGATCACCGGATTGACCTTGCCGCGCAGCGCCACGATGGTCGGGTCGTTCACCGCGCGGTCGCTGAACTGCTTCTCGCCTCCGGCGCCTTCGACCAGCGCGACAGCCACCGCATGATAGATGCTGAACTTGCCCTCCAGGCCCTCATGCGGCGTCTTCTTGCCGGTGAGCTCAAGCACCAGCGGATGCACCTTGAGATCGACGTGGTCGATCTGGTCGGCGGTCAGCTTGTTCTCGTTGCGGAGCTGGATCGCGGCATCGATCGCCGGATGCATGACAATGCCGCAGGCAAACGGCTTGTAGGTGTTCAGCGCCGCCTCGTAGCGCTTGCCGAGATCGCCGAGGATTTCGTTATAGTCCTGCTTGGTGCTGATGGTGTTGGCCCAGCCGCGCTTGGCCTCGATCATCTCGTCCGACGAGGTGAAGTTCTTCGAGGCGAGCATCGCCGCGAAGATGCCGTTGGACGCGGCGCGGCCCGGATTGAAGCTTTTGTTCATCGAGCCGAAGGACTCGCGCAGGCCGACCGGCTGCGAGGCGGCGAGCCCGAGCGCCCACACCATCTGCTGCTCGTTGAGCTTCAGCAATTTGCCGACGGCCGCCGCCGAGCCGAACACCCCGGCGGTGCCGGTGATGTGCCAGCCGACGTCATAATGGTTAGGATAGACCGAATTGCCGATCCGGCATTCGGTCTCCACGCCCAGCACCAGCGCGTTGAGAAAATCCTTGCCCGAGACCGGCTGCATTTCCGACAGGGCGAGAATAGCCGACGCCACCGGCCCCGCAGGGTGAATGATGGTCTTCAGATGTGTGTCGTCATAGTCGAAGATGTGGCTCGACACGCCATTGATGAAGGCCGCGTTCATGATGTCGAAGCGCTCGCGGCGGCCGAACAGCGAGGCCTGTTGCGGACCGGAGAACGGCGCAAGTGCACTGACCGCGATATCGACCGTCTGGTGACGCGAGCCGCCGATCGCGACGCCGACCCAGTTGAGCAGCGTGCGCACGCCTTCCTTGCGCACATTGGCCGGGAGGTCGTCGTAGGAGGCAGTGACGATATAGTGTGCGAGCGCGCGCGTGACGCCCTTTGCCGGCGCGGGTTTCGCGGGCGCCGCGGCCGGAGCGGGCGCGGCATCGGCAAGAGCCACGCTGGCGCCGGCAGTGGCCAGCGGAAGCGCGGCCGCAGCCTGCAGCAGGGTTCTGCGATCAGTGATGGGCATAGGAAACCTCCCGTGTCTTTACATTGGCGAGTTGCGCGGCGAGCCGCACGGCACTTTCGAGTGCGCCGGTCTTTGCGACGCCTTGGCCGACGATGTCGAAGGCCGTGCCATGCGAAGGCGTCGTGAAGACGGTGTCGAGCCCCGCCGTTACCGTAACGCCGCGGTTGAATCCACGCAGCTTGGTCGCGATCTGACCCTGGTCGTGATACATCGCGACCACGCTGTCAAACTCGCCGGCAAAGGCGCGGATGTAGACGGTGTCAGCCGGAAAGGGCCCGCTGCAGGCGATGCCGCGCTTGGCGGCCGCTTCGACGGTCGGGCGAATCATCTCGATCTCGTCGCGGCCAAACAGTCCGCCCTCACCGGCATGCGGATTGAGCGCCGCGACCGCAATCCGCGGCTTGCCCATGCCGGCCTTCTTCATCATGCGGTCGGCAAGCTCGATCGCATCGGTGATGCTCTCGGGATTGATGCCGTCGAGCGCCTCGCGCAGCGATTGGTGACCGGTCACCCGGGACATCCATTGTCCATCGAGCACATTCATCTCGGAGAAGTAGGTCTTGTGGCCGAGCAGGCTTGCGAACATCTTGTGCTCGTCGGGGAACTTCCAGCCGCCGTCGAACATCGCGCGCTTGTTCAGCGGCGCGAAGGTGATGGCATCGACCTCGCCGGCCTTGGCAAAGTCGATGGCGCGCGACAGCGTCTCGCCGGTCAGGCGGCCGGATTCGGCGTTGGCCTTGCCAAGCGGAAACAGCTTGGGATCGGTGTTGCCCAGATCGACCAGTGGTACCTTGCCGTTCTTGAAGGAGGCCCTGGCGGGCGAGGTAACTCGCTCGACATCGAGCTTCACGCCGGCATGCGCCATGCCCATCTCCAGCACGCGCGCGTCGCCGACCACGACGAGGCGCGCAACGTCGGCAAGACGATCGTCGGAGAGGATGCGCGCGGTCTGTTCCGGGCCGATGCCGGTGCTGTCGCCAGGGACCAGCGCGATGATCGGAAGAGTGTCTCTATTGGTGTCCATCGATACTCACTTCGCAGTCGGTGTTGTGGTGGATGCGGTCCAGGCCGCGGCATCGAACTCGCCGTCCCATTTGGCGACGACGATCGCGGCTACCGCATTGCCGATGGTGTTGGTGATGGCGCGCGCCAGCGACATGAAGCGGTCGATGCCAAGCAAAAGCGCAAGCCCCTCTGCTGGCAGGCCTGCGGCGATTACGGTCGCGGCGAGTGCGGCAAAGGCGCCGCCGGTGACGCCGGCCGCGCCCTTGGAGGTGAACAGCATCACCACGAACAGGCTGAGCTGCTGCGCGGCGGTGAGCTCGATGCCGTAGACCTGAGCGACGAACATGGCGGAGAGCGGCAGCGTCAGCGCAACGCCATCGAGGTTGAAGGAATAGCCGGAGGGAATGACGAGGCCGGCCACAGCGCGACCGACGCCCGCCGCGGGCAGCTTCTCCATCATGCCGGGAATCGCGGTCTCCGACGAGGAGGTGCCGAGCACGACCAGGAGTTCGGTGCGCAGCATGCGCAGCAGGTCCATGAGGCGAATGCCGATAGAGCGGCAGATCACGCCCAGCACGACGAAGATGAAGAACGCCATCATCGCCCAGGCGGTGCCGACCAGCAGCGCGAGCGCATAGAGCGTGCTCACACCGAATTTGGCGACCGTGAACGCCATGGCGCCGAAAGCGCCGATCGGCGCCAGCGCAACGACGACATGCACGACCTTGAACACGAGTTCGGTCACCCGCTCCATGGCACTGCGCAACGTGGCGCCGCGCTCGCCGAGCATCAACAGGCCGATCCCGGTCAGCAGCGCCAACACCAGGACCTGCAGCACGTCGCCCTTGGCAAAGGCGCCAACGAAACTGTCGGGAATCATGTGCTGCAAATAGTCGGACAGCGATTCCATATGCGCCTGCGCAAAGCGCGACACGGTCTGAGCTTGCTGCGCCGTTGCGGGCGCCACGCCCGCACCGGGCTGCACCCAGCGGACAACTACGAGGCTGAGCAGGAGACAAAGCGTGGTGACGGCCTCGAAATAGACGAAGGCCTTGAGCCCGATGCGCCCGACCGCGCGCATGTCGCCGACCTGCGCAATGCCCGTGACCACGACCAGGTAGATCAAGGGCGCGATCGTCATCTTGATCAGGGAAATGAAGACGTCGCCAAGCGGCTTGAAGTCGACGGCCACGGTTGGAAACAGCGCGCCGGCCAGCGCCCCCAGCGCTGCGCCCAGAACGACCAGAACATATTGCTCGCGCCAGAGCGGCTTGCGGCGTCGCGTGACGATTTCAGCGAGCGAAGTGGCGGCGATCTGCAATGTCTTTCCCCCGGGCTTTGGCGGCTGCGCGCGAAGCGTCCTGTTGTTCTTTGGCTTTTTGGACGGATTTACATTGGACCAGGATGCGCGCGGGCGCTAATGCCATATCGGTATGAATTGAGGACGAAACGTCATCATGGACTTGATTTGGCTGGAGGATTTCCTGGCCATCGCCGAGGACGGCGGGTTCTCCCGCGCCGCCGAGCGCCGCCATGTCACCCAGCCTGCGCTCAGCCGTCGCATCAGGGCCCTGGAGGATTGGCTGGGAACATCGCTGTTCGAACGCTCTTCGCATACGCTCACGCTGACACCCGCCGGCAAGACGTTTCGCACGGTTGCGGAGGACGTGCTGCGCCGCGTCGTGGCCGGCCGCGAGGAAGCGCTCGAGGTGGCTCGTCTGAAGGCGGAAACTGTCCATTTCGCGGCAACGCATGCACTGTCGCAGACCTTCTTTCCGCAATGGATCCGGAGCGCCGACAGCGCGGCGGCCGGCGCCGGCGTCCAGCTGGTGGCGGCAAATTTCGCGGCCTGCGAAAAGCTGCTGCTGGATGCACGGGTGCATTTCCTGCTCGCGCATCATCATACGGCGCTGGCGAGTCGGCTGGATTCCGATCATTTTCAGCGCATCGAATTGGACAGCGACGTGCTGATTCCTGTCTCGGCACCGCTGGCACGTGCCGGACGTCGCGGCAGGACCAAAACGAGGGGCAAGTCCAGCGCCAGGCCGCGTTACTGCTTGCCCGGCTCGGATGCAGCTCCCCTGCCCTATCTCGCCTATCATCCCGGCTCCGGCATCGGCCGCATCGTCAGCGCGGTGCTGGCCGGCAAGGAGCCGGCGCCTGCCCTGGTACCGAGCTTTGCTGCGCCGGTGATGCTGTTGATCGACATGGCCCGTGAAGGACGAGGCATCACCTGGGCGCCGCACAGCCTGGTCGAAGACGACCTCGCCACAGGCCGGCTGTTACGGGCCGGCGCGGAAGAGTGGGACATCGCCATCAGCATCTGCCTGTTCCGCCCGCGCTCGCGCATGACCAACTCCGCGGAAGCGTTCTGGAGCGCCGTCCCAAAGGACAGGCCGGGACGGAAATCGCTGGTCGCGTTGCCGCGGGAACGGTGAGCCCCACCGACGGCCATGATGACGGCCCTCGGTCGGACGTTGCGGATTTGCCTCAGCAAATCGGATTTGACGATAAAATGCTAATTCTTTCAGAAAGTTAATGGGACAAGCCGCCGACGAAACGTTCAAAATGTTGTGGGTCGGAATGTCCTGGGGATGGCGGAACGGGTAATCTCCGGGCACGACGAAAACTCTATCCTTCAACCCGTGTGACTTAAGGTTCATGGACAAGCCGCTCAAGCCGCCACCGACCGGGAAGCCTCTGGTCGAATCCTCGCCCGCCAAGCCGCGGTCTCGCAAGGGTTCCGTGATCACGACGATCATCGTGCTCTTGCTGATCGGGGGCGTCGTCTGGTGGACCAAGCAGAACCCGGCGCCGCAACAGCAGGGCCGCGGCGGCTTTGGCCGCAACGCCCCGCCGATGTCCGTCGTCGACGAGACCATCAAGAAGGGCGACATCAACATCACCCTGAACGGGCTGGGCACGGTCACCTCGCTCGCCACCGTCACCATCAGGAGCCAGATCAGCGGCTACCTGATGAAGATCGATTTCACTGAGGGCAATGAGGTCAAGAAGGGCGACCTGTTGGCGGAGATCGATCCCCGACCCTATGAAGCAGCGCTGGCGCAAGCCAAAGGCCAGCTGGCCCGCGACGAAGCGCTGCTAAAGGGCGCGCAGGTCGACCTGCAGCGCTATCAGGGCCTCGCTGCGCAGAACGCTGTGCCGCATCAGACGCTGGACACGCAAATCGCCCTGGTGGCACAGGACCAGGGCACGGTCGAGGCGGACCGCGCCGCCGTGAAATCGGCCGAGGTCAACCTGAACTACACCAGGATCGTGTCACCGGTCGATGGGCGCGTCGGTATCCGCGCGGTCGACCAGGGCAACTACGTCACAGCGGGCGATACCAACGGCATTGTCGTGGTGACACAGCTTGCGCCGATCAGCGTGCTGTTCACCGTTCCTGAGGACAATCTGCAGGCCATCGCCAGGCGCCTGCAGGCGGGCGCCGTACTGCCGGCGGCCGCGCTCGACCGCGGCGGCGCCAACAAGCTCGCAGACGGCACGCTTGCGACCTTCGACAGCCAGATCGACCAGACCACGGGCACGATCAAGCTGCGCGCGCTGTTTCCGAACGAGCAGCGCACGCTCTATCCGAACCAGTTCGTCAACATCCGTCTCCTGCTCGACACCCACAAGGACGTGACGACGATGTCGACCGCCGGCATCCAGCGCGGCGTGCCCGGAACGTTCGTCTATCTAATCAATCCCGACAGCACGGTGTCGGTGCGGCCGGTCAAGCTTGGCATCACCGACGGCGACCGCGTCGAGGTGCTCTCCGGCATCTCGCCGGGCGATCGCGTTGTGATCGACGGTGCGGACAAGCTGCGCGACGGCGCCAAGATCGCCTTGCGCAACGCGGCCGATGCCGGCAACGCGCCTGGTGCACCCGGAGCGGGCCAGAGCAGTCCGGACAATGGCGGCGAGAACCATCCGAATGGCGGCAAGAAGCGGCACTCGGACGGTGGACAAAAGCAGCAACAATGAACCCATCGCAGCCATTTATCCTACGGCCGGTCGCGACCACGCTGCTCATGATCGCCATCATGCTCTCGGGCATGCTGGCGTTCAGATTCCTGCCGGTGGCAGCGCTGCCCGAGGTGGATTATCCGACCATCCAGGTGCAGACCTTCTATCCCGGCGCCAGCCCCGATGTGATGACGTCCTCGGTGACGGCACCGCTGGAGGTGCAGTTCGGGCAAATGCCGAACCTGAACCAGATGAGCTCGGTAAGCTCGGCCGGCGCATCCGTTATCACGCTGCAATTCGGTTTGAGCATCACGCTCGACGTCGCCGAGCAGGAGGTGCAGGCCGCGATCAATGCGGCGGGCAATCTGTTGCCCTCCGACCTGCCGGCGCCGCCGATCTACGCCAAGGTCAACCCGGCCGACGCCCCGATCCTGACGCTGGGCCTGACCTCGAAGACCATGCAGCTCACCAAGGTCGAGGATTTCGCCGACACGCGGCTCGCGCAGAAGATCTCGCAGCTTCCCGGCGTCGGCCTCGTCAGCATCAGCGGCGGCCAGCGCCCGGCGGTGCGCATCCGCGCCGACATCCGCAAGCTTGCGGCCTATGGTCTCAACATCGACGATCTGCGCACCACCCTCGGCAACGCCAACGTCAACACGCCCAAGGGCAATTTCGACGGCCCGATGCGGGCCTATACCATCAATGCCAACGACCAGATCCACAACGCCGCCGACTACGCGTCGCTGATTGTCGCCTACAAGAACGGCTCGCCGGTCCGCCTCAGCGATGTCGGCGACGTCGTCGACGGTGCACAGAACGACAAGCTCGGCGCCTGGATGAACGAGACGCCAGCCATCATCCTCAACATCCAGCGGCAGCCCGGCGCCAACGTGATCTCGGTGGTCGACGGCATCAAGGCGTTATTGCCGTCATTGCAGGCGACGCTGCCAGCCGCGATCGATCTCTCTATCCTGACGGACCGTACGGTCACCATTCGCGCG
This sequence comes from Bradyrhizobium sp. Tv2a-2, assembly GCF_000472425.1. Taxonomy (GTDB): domain Bacteria; phylum Pseudomonadota; class Alphaproteobacteria; order Rhizobiales; family Xanthobacteraceae; genus Bradyrhizobium. The sequence goes on from NZ_AXAI01000001.1 coordinate 306,465, forward strand.
TCCGTCCAGGACGTCGAATATGAGCTGACCCTCGCCGTGATCCTGGTCGTGCTGGTCATTTTCGTGTTCCTGCGCTCGGCGCGCGCGACCCTGATCCCGAGCCTGTCGGTGCCGCTGTCGCTGGTCGGCACGCTGGGCGCGATGTACATGTTCGGATTCAGCCTGAACAATCTCTCGCTGATGGCGCTGACGATCGCGACCGGCTTCGTGGTCGACGACGCCATCGTCGTGATCGAGAACATCTCCCGCTATATCGAGGAAGGCGAAACGCCGCTGCAGGCGGCGCTGCACGGCTCCGAGCAGATCGGCTTCACCATCATCTCGCTGACGGTGTCGCTGATCGCCGTGCTGATCCCGCTTCTGTTCATGGGCGACGTGGTCGGCCGCCTGTTCCGCGAATTCGCCATCACGCTCGCCGTGACCATCCTGATCTCGGCCGTGGTGTCGCTGACGCTGGTGCCGATGGCCTGCGCCAAGCTGCTCAAGGCCGAGGACGAGGCGCATGAGAACGCATTCCAGCGCTTCAACCGCGAAGCCTTCGACCGCGTAATCGCGTTTTACGGCCACACTCTGAACTGGGTGCTGAACCGACAGACCTTCGTGCTCCTGATTGCGCTTGCGACGTTTGCGCTGACCGCCTGGCTCTACATCGTGATCCCCAAGGGCTTCTTTCCGCTGCAGGACTCCGGCGTGATCCAGGCGATCTCGGAGGCGCCGCAATCGGTGTCCTACGCCGCGATGGCCGAGCGGCAGCAGCAGCTCGCGAGCATCATCCTCAAGGACCCGGAGGTCGAGAGCCTTTCCTCCTTCATTGGCGTGGACGGGACCAACACCACGCTGAACAACGGCCGCATCCTGATCAATCTAAAGCCCCATGATCAGCGCAAGTCCGATATCGCGACCGTCATGCAGCGGATCAAGAATGCAACGTCCGGGCTGACCGGCGTTACCCTCTACATGCAGCCAGTGCAGGACCTGACCATCGAGGGCACCGTCAGCAAGACGCAATACCAGTTCATCCTGCAGGACGCAGATCCCGCGCAGCTCGCCGAATGGACGCCCAAGCTTGTCGACAAGCTGCGGACGCTGCCGCAATTCGCCGACGTCGCAAGCGACATCGCGGCGCAGGGCCTTGCCGTCTCCATCGACATCGACCGCGACCAGGCGGCGCGTTTCGGCATCACGCCTGCGACCATCGACAACGCGCTCTACGATTCCTACGGCCAGCGCATCGTCTCGACCATTTTCACCAACTCCAACCAGTACCGCGTCATCCTCGAGGCCGACCCCGCCCTGCAGACCTCGCTGAAATCGCTGGGCGACATCTACCTGCCGTCCTCAGTGAGCAGCACGCCGGTTCCGCTGATGACGATGGCCAGGGTGCGGGAGACGATTGCGCCGCTGCAGGTGTCGCATCTCGGACAGTTTCCGTCGGCGACCATATCCTTCAACCTGGCGCCGGACGCTTCGCTTGGCGAGGCGGTCGCCGCCGTCAAGCAGGCGCAAATCGATATCGGCCAGCCGATCGGCCTCATCACGAGCTTCCAGGGTGCTGCGCTTGCCTTCCAGGCCTCGCTGAACAACCAGCTCTTCCTGATCCTCGCGGCGATCGTGGTGGTCTATATTGTGCTGGGCGTCCTCTATGAGAGCTTCATTCATCCGCTCACCATTCTGTCCACGCTGCCCTCGGCCGGCATCGGCGCGCTGCTGGCCCTGATGATCGGCGGCCACGACCTGACCATCGTCGCGATCATCGGCATTATTCTCCTGATCGGCATCGTGAAGAAGAACGCGATCATGATGATCGACTTCGCGCTCGACGCCGAGCGTAATGATGGGCTCGCGCCGCGCGATGCCATCTACCAGGCCTGCCTCTTGCGGTTCCGGCCGATCCTGATGACGACGATGGCAGCAATCCTCGGCGCGCTGCCGCTGATGCTCGGCACCGGCGCCGGCTCGGAGCTGCGCCATCCGCTCGGCGTGTCCATTGTCGGCGGCCTTCTGGTCAGCCAGCTCCTGACGCTCTACACCACGCCGGTAATCTATCTGTGGTTCGACCGGTTGGCGATCCGCTTCGGCGGACGGCCACACGGTATCGGCCAGGTCAGCGGGTCGCATTAAGGCAAGGCGATCAGACAATGGGTCCGTCCACACCCTTCATTCGACGACCGGTCGCAACGACGCTGCTGACCTTCGGACTCGCGGCGGCGGGCGCGGTGGCCTTTTTCAAGCTGCCGGTCTCGCCGCTGCCGCAGGTGGACTTTCCGACCATCTCGGTGCAGGCGACGCTGCCCGGCGCGAGCCCGCAGGATGTCGCAACAACCGTGGCGAGCCCGCTCGAGCGGCATCTTGGGCAGATTGCGGATGTCACCGAGATGACATCGTCGAGCTCGGTGGGGCAGACCCGGATCACCCTGCAGTTCGGCCTGAACCGCGATATCAATGGCGCGGCGCGGGACGTCCAGGCCGCCATCAATGCGGCGCGCGCAGACCTGCCGACCAGCCTGCGCAGCAATCCGACCTATCGCAAGGTCAATCCGGCCGATGCACCGATCCTGGTCCTGGCCCTGACCTCCGACACGCTGACGCGCGGCGAGCTTTACGACGCGGCCTCGACCGTGCTGGCACAAAAGCTGTCGCAGGTCGACGGCATCGGCGAGGTCGTGGTCGGTGGCGGCTCGCTTCCCGCAGTCCGCGTCGACTTGATCCCGCAGGCCCTCTACAAATACGGCGTTGGCCTGGAAGATGTCCGCGCGGCGCTCGGGAATACCAATGCCCATAGCCCGAAGGGCGGCATCGACGTCGGCGACCAGCGCTATCAGATCTATGCCAACGATCAGGCCAACAAGGCCGACGACTACAAACCCTTGGTCATCGCTTATCGCAATGGCGCGGCGGTGCGTCTTTCCGATGTGGGCGAGGTCAGCGACGGGCAGGAAAACATCCGCAATGCGGGGCTTGCCAATGGCAAGCCGGCTATCCTGATCATCCTTTACCGGCAGCCGGGCGCCAACATCATCTCGACCGTCGATGCCGTGAAGGACCTGATGCCGATGCTGCGCGCCTCGGTTTCGCCGGCAATCGACATGGGGTTGGCGGTCGATCGCTCGACCACCATCCGCACCTCGCTGCACGACGTCGAGCGGACCCTGGTTCTGGCCGTCCTGCTCGTCATCCTCGTGGTGTTCGCGTTTCTGCGGAACCTGCGTGCGACCGTCATTCCGGTGGTCGCGGTCTCGGTCTCGCTGGTTGCGACGTTCGGGGCCATGTACCTCATGGGCTACAGCCTCGACAATCTCTCCCTGATGGCGCTGACGGTTGCGACCGGCTTCGTCGTCGACGACGCCATCGTGGTGCTGGAAAACATCACGCGTTATCTGGAAGAGGGAATGTCACCGTTCGAGGCCTCCCTGAAAGGCGCGAGCGAGGTCGGCTTCACCGTGCTCTCGATGAGCATCTCGCTGATTGCCGTGTTCATCCCGATCCTCCTGATGGGCGGCATCGTCGGACGGCTGTTCCGCGAATTCGCGATGGTCATCTCGATCTCCATCCTGATTTCGCTGGCCGTCTCACTGTCCACGACGCCGATGATGTGTTCGGTCTTGCTCAAGCCGTTGGCGGCCGAAGGACACGGCTGGCTCTACCGCACGTCAGAACGCTTTTTCGAGGCGATGCTCGGTTTTTACCGACGCACCCTGACAGCAGCGCTGGAGCATCCGCTGTCCGTGATGCTGATCCTGCTCGCGGTGTTCGGACTGAATTTCTACCTGTATGAGGCCATCCCCAAGGGCTTCTTTCCGCAACAGGATACGGGGCGCATCATCGGCATCATCCAGGCCGATCAGAGTATCTCGTTCCAGCTGATGCAGCAGAAGCTCTCGCAATTCGAGAACATCATCAAGAAGGACCCCGCCGTCGAAACAGTGGTGGGCTTCACCGGAGGCGGACAGACCAATTCCGGCTTCATGTTCCTTTCGCTTTACCCTACCGGCCAGCGCAAGATCTCCGCCGATGGCGTGATCAACCGACTGCGGCGCGAGATGGCGGTGGTGCCCGGTGCAACGCTGTTCCTGCAAGCGGTGCAGGACATTCGCGTCGGCGGCCGCGCCAGCAATGCCCAATACCAATACACGCTGCAGGCTCCTACTCTGGAAGAGCTGAGCGAGTGGACGCCGAAGATCGTGACCGCCCTGCAGCGCGAGCACAATCTTGCCGACGTCAACAGCGACCAGCAGAACAAGGGGCTGGAATCCGATCTCGTGATCGATCGCGACGCTGCGGCCAGGCTCGGCGTCACGGTGAGCCAGATCGACAACACGCTGTATGACGCCTTCGGCCAGCGCCAGGTATCGACCATCTATGTCGCGCGCAACCAGTATCACGTCATCATGGAGGTCGCACCGCGCTACTGGCAAAACCCGGAGACGCTGAAGGACGTCTATGTCAGCACGTCGGGCGCATCGGTCGGGGGTTCGCAGTCGACCAACGCGGTGGCCGGCACCGTCGTTGCCGGAGGCGCTTCCTTCAGCGCGAACTCCGCCAATACCCAGGCCGCGCGCAATCTCGCCACCAACTCGATCGGCGCCACCGGCAAGGGCGTTTCCTCGACGGGCTCGGCCGTGAGCACCAGCCAGGAAACGATGATTCCGTTGTCCGCGGTCGCGCATTTCACCAATGGCGCGACGCCGCTTGGCGTCAATCACCAGGGCCTGCTTGTCGCGAGTACCATCTCCTTCAACCTGCCCGAGGGCGTTTCACTTGGCACGGCGGCCGCGACCATCGAGGCCACCATGAACCGGATCGGCGTGCCGGCGACGATTCGCGGCACCTTCCAGGGCACCGCAAAGGCGTTTCAGGATTCGCTCAACAACCAGCCGTTCCTGATCCTTGCGGCGCTGGTGACGATCTACATCGTGCTCGGCGTTCTCTACGAAAGCTACGTGCATCCGCTCACCATTCTCTCGACACTGCCCTCGGCCGGCGTCGGCGCACTCCTCGCGCTGATGGCCTTCAGGACCGAGTTCAGCATCATGGCGCTGATAGGCGTCATTCTGTTGATCGGCATTGTCAAGAAGAACGCGATCATGATGATCGACTTCGCGCTTGAAGCCGAGCGCAAGCGCGGCCTTTCGCCGCTCGATGCGATTCGCGAAGCCTGCCTGTTGCGCTTCCGCCCGATCATGATGACCACCATGGCCGCCATGCTCGGCGCGGTGCCGCTGGCGATCGGCGTCGGCGATGGCGGCGAGTTGCGCCAGCCACTCGGCATCTCCATCGTCGGCGGGCTCGCGTTGAGTCAGCTGCTGACGCTTTATTCCACACCTGTGATCTATTTGTATCTGGACAGGCTTCGCCTCCGGAGCCAACGTCGTCGGGGCAACGTGGCACCTTACACGCCCGGGCCGTCACTGCAGCCAGGCGAGTAAATGCCGAAATCCCTATCAGCCAGAGTTGTCAAAGGCATCCCGGCGCTTGTCCGGCGTGAGCCCATGCGCGTCGGCGCAAGGCCTCGCGCGGCGGTCGCCCTGTTTGCGCTTGTCCTCTGCCCGGGACTGTCGGGCTGCATCCTCGGCTCGGAGCGGCCCGAGCTAAATCTCGACGTGCCGGCAGCCTATCGCGCCGCGCCGAAGGGGGCTGCGGCTGATAGAGCGGTGCCGGCGTTAGACTGGTGGCACGGCTTCCGCTCCAGCGAACTAACTGCGCTGATGGATGCGGCGCAGGTCTATAACTACGACATTGCCGTTGCGATCGCGCAGATCGTCCAGGCCGATGCCCAGGTCGGCGTCTCCGGCGCTGCGCTGTTGCCAACCATCAGCGGGAATGCCAGCTCTGAGCGCGAGCGAACCGCGAGCTCCGGATCCAGCAGCCTGACCGGCATCGGCAACAGCGGCAACTCGACATTCTCGGTCTACTCGTCCAGCCTCACCGCAAGCTACATCCTCGACTTCTGGGGCAAGAATCGCGCAACGCTCTCGGCCTCCGAGGAAAGCGCGACCGCCTCGCGCTACAATCGCGAAGTGGTCACGCTGACCACGATGGCGACCGTCGCCAACACCTATTTCACGATTCTCGCCGCGCAGGATCAGATTCGCGTCACCCGGCAGAACCTCGCCGCGGCCGAGCGGATCCTGAATCTGATCAGGACCCAGTTTGCCGGCGGCACAGCCTCGCAGCTGGATTTGTCGCAACAGGAAGCCCTGGTCGCGACCGAGCGCGCGGCTATTCCCCCGCTTGAAGTGACGCGCGACCAGAACATCGCCGCACTCGCGGTGCTGGTCGGGAGAGCGCCCGCGAATTTCAACGTGCGCGGCGGCTCGACCGGCCAGATCGTGGTGCCGCGGGTCACCCCGGGCCTGCCGTCGGAACTGCTCTATCAGCGGCCCGATATCCGCCAGGCCGAGGCGACGCTCGCCGCCTCCAATTTCAGTGTCGAGGCGGCACGCGCGGCATTCTTTCCGCAGATCCAGCTGACGGGGGCCACGGGCATCCAGAGCACCGCGTTCGCCTCGCTGTTCACGCCGGGCGCGTGGTTCTACACCATGACCGCGAGCCTGACACAACCGATCTTCGACGGCTTCCTGCTGGAGAGCCAGCTGAAGCAGGCCAAGGGCTTGCAACTGCAGGACCTGCAGACCTATCGCAAGGCTGTGATCTCGGCCTTCTCCGACGTCGAGAAGGCGCTGATCGGACTGCAGAAGTTTACGCTGCAGGAGCGCCTGCAGCAGGATGCGGTGGCGGCATCGCGCAAGGCCTTCGAGGTCGCGGAGACGCAGCTGCGCGGCGGCACCGTCAACCTCGTCACTGTGCTTCAGGCCGAGCAGACGCTGTTCACCGCGGAAAACAATCTCGTCACGGTGCGACTGAACAAGCTGCTCGCCGCCTCGAGCCTGTTCCAGGCGCTCGGCGGCGGCTGGACGCCGCAGGGCACACTGGCTGCGGCCTCGGTGGAGTGAGCGATGCGTACACGGTATTCATGCGCGATTGTTCTTTCGACCTGCATCGCCCTGGGGCCCGCATTCGGCCAGTCCACCATCCCAGTGCCGCCAAATGGCGTGCCGCTCAGCTTCGGCATGACGCCCGATCAGGCGTCGCAAGTGCTCGGCGTGCCGCTCAATTATGTTCGAGGCACGCGTGGAAATGAGCTGTTGGTGGCTATCCCCAATGTGAAAGGCAGCGCGCTTTCCGTCCGAAGCGATGGGCTGTACCTGCAATTTCGCAAGGGACATCTCACGGGATGGAAAGGTGATTGGGGGAGGATCCGGCCATGAATGACGAGCTTGTGGCAATGATGTTTCGCTCACGCAAAGCCGGCGTCGCACTGCTCGCTTCGCTGCTGCTGACTGCGCCGGCGTTGGCCGATGACTACGGCCCGCGTCAGCTGCGCTACGGTGTCACCAGTCCCTGGTGGACCTTTGACGCGCGCAACGACGACCGTGACGTCCCAACCAACGGCATGTTTCCGGGAAATTTCGCGGCCAACCCGCCCGCCGCTTCAATCGGCAGCGCGGGCTGGCTCGAGAGCAACCCGTACCGCTCGCCGCGGCCCTATCCGTCCCAGGTCTATTTCGGACCATCGAACGACACGAGCATCTGCGCGCGGCGCTATCGCTCCTATGATCCGGCCTCTCACACCTATCTGGGCAAGGACGGCGTCCGTCACGCTTGCACACTGGCGACGCGCTAAAGCACGATGAGATTCGGTTGAATCGTCATCGCGCTTTTGGTCTTTGATTGAGCATGATCTTTTCGGAAAACCGCTACACACTTCCGGATCATGCGCTAGCTGAGGTCAGCCAGACGCTGCACGCCGGCGTCGCGCATGCTTGTCCAGGCTGACGCCAGCGAGCCGGCCAGGTCGATCGCCCGGCAGCCTGCTTCGATCACGACTGTCTCAAAGCCCAGCCGTCGCGCGTCGACCGCCGAATAGTGCACGCAATAATCGGTCGCGAGCCCGACCAGGAAAATCCGCTTCAAGCCGCGTTCACGCAAATAACCGGCGAGCCCGGTCGGGGTATGGCGGTCATTCTCATAGAAGGCGGAATAGGAATCGATCTCGCGGCGAAAGCCCTTGCGGATGATGAGCTCGGCGCGCTCGATCGCGAGTTGGGGATGAAACGCCGCTCCCGCCGAGCCCTGCACGCAATGATCGGGCCACAGCGTCTGCGGGCCGTAATCCATGGTGATGGTCTGAAATGGCGCGGCATCAGGATGGCTGGTCGCAAATGACGAGTGACCGGCAGGATGCCAGTCCTGCGTCAGCACGACATGTGCGAAGCGCTGCGCAAGCCGGTTGATCATCGGGACGACGGCGTCGCCATCGGCGACGGCCAGGGTGCCGCCAGGGCAAAAATCGTTCTGCACGTCTATCACAAGCAGCAAGTCCGAAGGCAGCGTATCCATGTCAGTTACCGGTCCCCTTGATTGCGGCGACCGCATCACGGTAGCGCCGGCTGCCGGCGATCATCTCGCCGGTATCCATTTTCGCGACAAAGTCGCCATTGGAACGGCTTTCAATCGCAACCACCCGCATCATGTTGACGAGCCGGGTGCGATGAATGCGAACGAAGCCAAAAGGCTTCAGCCTGCTTTCTTCGCCGGCCAGCGTGCCGCGGATCAGGTGCCGCGCGTCAGCCAGCGCAAACTCGACATAGTTTCCGGCCGACGTCACCGAGACGATTTGCACAGGATCGACCCGAATGCTCCTCGCGCCGTCGCGCAGCCAGATTTCAGGCGGCCGCGCATCCGACGGGGCCTGCGTGACAGCGGGCTCTGCCGCGGCGGTCTTGCGATCGATCAGCCAGAACACCAAGGCGATCATGAAGGCCGAGACGAGGTCCTTGCGGAACTCGGTCACGAACTCGTCTCGCCAGTGAAAATCATGAGTGCTGCCGATCATGCCGTAGACGAGATGTCGCAGCGCCACCATGAACGTAATGTGCAGTAGCGCATAGACGATCATCGACAGTGCAATGACGATCAGGGCGATGCGGCGGTCGCCCGTCGTGGACAGCCTATCGACACTGCGCTTGATCAGCGGCAACAGGCAGATGATGACCAGCGCGCTGGTGATCTCGTCCAGCACCGGCCCCTGCAGCTCAGCCCAGCTGGCGGATCCCGCATGCTGAGCCGCACTCAGCACATTGACGCAGCCGGCGGCGACGACGAGCAGCGCAACCCAGCCATAGGCCGCCAGCCACCGTCCGCCGACCCCTCTCAGGCGTCCGCTCGTCCCGGCGATCCCTTGCTGGTCACGCGAGGGCGCACGGCCATCCCATGCCGGATCGACTGATGCGGTCGTTGAGGGTCTATTGCGGCCGTCGAACATGCCAGATGCGCCGGCGGGTTGGGCGAATTTGCGGGCAAGCTTAGCAACTTTGCGGTTCGCCGCGAAGCGCCGTGAGGTGACCAATGCACCGAAGAGATTTTTTGGCGGCCTGCGCGATCGTTCCCCTGGTGGGACCAGATCCTTTCCTTCGGCCTGCAGACGCGGCCGAATTGGCAGCAGGGCGAGCCATTGAACGCGTCCGGCCGTCCAGCCCGGATTGGCCCTCGGATCAGGCCTGGGACCAGTTGAAGCAAGCCGTCGGCGGCAGGCTCGTCAGGGTCGAGACGCCGCTCGCCGCCTGCAGGCAGCCGGACGGGCTCGAAGCCTGCGCCGCCCTCTTCAAGGAATTGAAAAACCCCTACTACATCCGCGACCAGGTCGGGGTCACGCAGACGCTGGGCTGGATCGACGCCTGGACGTATCAGCCGAGCGTCTATGCGGTGGCCGCCCGGCAGGCCAGCGATATCGTCGCTGCCGTCAACTTTGCGCGCGAGCGCAATCTCCGCCTTGCCGTCAAAGGCGGCGGCCACAGCTATCTCGGCACTTCCAACGCGCCGGACTCGCTTCTGATCTGGACCCGCGCCATGGACGAGATCATCGTGCATGACGCCTTCGTCGGCCAGGGCTGCAGCGATGCGCCGCAACAGGCTGTCTCGATCGGCGCCGGCGCGATCTGGATGCATGCCTACAACGCGGTAGCCACCAAATCCGGCCGTTACGTCCAGGGCGGCGGCTGCGGCACGGTCGGCGTGGCCGGCCTCGTGCAAGGCGGCGGCTTCGGCAGTTTTTCTAAGCGATATGGCACGGCAGCCGCGAGCCTGCTGGAAGCCGAGATCGTCACCGCCGACGGGCGTCTGCGGATCGCAAACGCCAGTGAGCATCCCGACCTGTTCTGGGCGTTGAAAGGCGGTGGCGGCGGGACGTTCGGCGTGGTGACGCGCGTCACCCTGCGTACCCATCCGTTGCCGGATTTTTTCGGCGGCGTATTCGCGTCCGTGCAGGCCAACAGCGATGCGGCGTTCCGCGCGCTGATCGGCCGTTTCGTTGCTTTCTACGCCGACGAGCTTCACAACGCCCATTGGGGCGAGATCGTCAACCTGCGACGCCGCAACACATTTGAAATCAGCATGTCGTTCCAGGGTTTCTCGCGCGACCAGGCCGAGAGCATCTGGCAGCCGTTCTTCGATTGGCTCAAGGCCTCGCCGGCGGACTACACCATCACCTCCGCACCGCTGGTGGTTGCAATCCCCGCGCGGCATCTCTGGGATCCGGATTTTCTCCGCGCCCATTTCCCGCAGGCTATCCAAACCGACGATCGCCCCGGCACCTCGCCGGACAACATCTTCTGGGCCGGCAACCTCGCCGAGGCCGGCCACGTTCTCTATGGCTTTCAATCGATCTGGCTGCCGGCATCCCTGCTCACGCAAGGTCGGCAGGAGCAACTTGCGAACACGCTGTTTGCCGCAAGCCGCCAGCACCCGCTCGAGCTGCATTTTCAGAAGGGGCTGTCGGGCGCCTCCGATGAGGTCATCACTGCCGCGCGCGACACCGCAACCAATCCTGATGTGCTCAGCGCCTTCATGCTCGTGATCGTCGCCGGCGAAGGACCGCCGGCCTATCCTGGGCTTGCGGGCCACGAACCCAATCTTGCCAACGCCCGCAACGAAGCCGCGCAGATCAGCCGCGCGATGGGCGAGCTCAGGAGAATTGCGCCGGCAGCTGGATCGTATGTCGCCGAGAGCGATTATTTTGAATCGAACTGGCAGCAATCCTATTGGGGGCCAAACTATCCGCACCTGCTCGCCATCAAGGGAAAATACGACCCGCAGGGCCTGTTCTTCGTCCGACATGGCGTCGGCACCGAGAACTGGAGCGATGATGGCTTTTCCGGAACGATTCCAGGCTAGACGCCCGTAACAGCCGGGAACGGAACCCGCCGATCGATCCAAAAACGGTATCGATCGATACTGCCTTCGGCTTGGACCGGGCTTGCACATCTCTCTAGGAAGTTTTCCGGAGGAAAGATTTCAAGGAGGTGCGCATGAGCGCAATTGCGTCCGTGGCCGAGGCGAGGCGGTCTCGCGTCCGTCTGTTCATCGTGACCATGTTGTTCCTGGTCACGACCGTCAATTATGCCGACCGCGCGACGCTTTCGATCGCAGGCACCGCCCTCTCCAAGGAACTCCATCTCGATCCGATCGCCATGGGTTACGTCTTTTCGGCCTTCGGCTGGTCCTATGTGATCGCGCAGGTTCCGGGCGGCTGGCTGCTCGACCGCTACGGCTCGCGCTGGGTCTATGCACTGAGCATCATCGCGTGGTCGATCGTCACGATGATGCAGGGCTCGGTCGGCTTTTTCAGCGCGGGTGCGGCGGTCATCGTGCTGTTCGGGCTGCGCTTCCTTGTCGGCCTTGCGGAAGCCCCCTCCTTCCCCGCCAATGCCCGCATCGTCGCAGCCTGGTTCCCGGGCAATGAGCGCGGCACGGCGTCCGCCTTCTTCAACTCCGGACAGTATTTCGCAACCGTGCTGTTCGCGCCGCTGATGGGCTGGATCGCCCACGACTTCGGCTGGCGCTACGTGTTCTACGTGATGGGCGTGCTCGGCCTCATCATGGGCGCCGTCTGGATCAAGACGATGTACGGCCCGAAGGATCATCCTGGGATCAACGAGGCCGAATTCGACTACATCAAGGACGGCGGCGCGCTGGTCGACCTCGACGGGCTGCAGGAAAAGACCGTCACCGACAGCGGGCCGAAATGGGATCACCTGCGGCAGCTGTTGTCCAATCGCATGATGCTCGGCGTCTATATCGGCCAGTATTGCATCAACACGCTGACCTATTTCTTCCTGACCTGGTTCCCGGTCTACCTGGTGAAGGAGCGCGGGCTGAACATCCTGCAGGCCGGCTTCGTTGCCGTCCTGCCGGCGCTGTGCGGCGTCATCGGCGGCCTGCTCGGTGGCGTGATTTCCGACTACATCTTGAAGCGAACCAATTCGCTGACCCTTGCCCGCAAGGTCCCGATCGTCGGCGGCATGCTGCTATCGATGGCGATCATCGGCTGCAACTATGTCGACAGCCAAGCCATGGTGGTCGGCCTGATGGCGCTCGCCTTCTTCGGCAAGGGCATCGGCGCGCTGGGCTGGGCGGTGGTCTCCGATACGTCGCCGAAAGAGGCCGGCGGCATTTCCGGCGGCCTGTTCAACAGCTTCGGTAACCTCTCCAGCATCACCACGCCGATCGTGATCGGCTACATCCTGGCCGCAACAGGCTCGTTCGCCGGCGCGCTGGTGTTTGTCGGCGCCAACGCGCTGGTCGCGGCAATCGCCTACCTTGTCATCGTCGGCAAGATCGAGCGGGTCCAGCTGCGCTCGTCCTGAGGACGCCGCCCGCGCCGCGACCTCAGGACGGCGGCAGCCTGCCGCCGTCCTTGTCTTTGGGGACATCGATGCTAGAAAGGCCAAATCAGCGCCTCGTCTATTCCGGACACGCATCGATGTTCGACCTCAACCAGCTCCGCTGTTTTGTCACAGTGGCGGAAGAGCTGCATTTCGGCAGGGCGGCGGCGCGGCTCAACATGACCCAGCCCCCGCTGAGCCGACAGATCCAGGTGCTCGAGCACATCATCGACGCGCCGCTGCTCGAGCGCACCAGCCGCTCGGTGCGGCTGACGCCCGCGGGCCGCAGCTTCCTGCCCGAAGCGCGGCGCATTCTGAAATTGGCCGAGAGCGCTTCGCAGGTTGCGCAGCGCATTGCCAAGGGCAAGACCGGATCGCTCAAGATCGGTTTCACCGCGGCGGCTGCCTATGGCTATCTGCCGGAGCTGATCGCGGCCTGCCGCGCCAAACTTCCCGAGGTCGACTTCTCGCTGAAGGAAATGGTCTCCGGCGATCAGTTCGAGGCGCTCGCCTCCGGGCAGATCGATGCAGGCCTGCTGCGTCCACCGATCGCGCGGCCCGAGTTGCAAAGCCGCCGCGTGCTGGCCGAGCCGCTGCTCGCCGCGATCCCGAAGAAGCATCCGCTCGCAGCGTCCGAGACGCTGTCGATCAAGGATTTCGACGGCCAGCCTTTCGTCATGTACTCGCCCTACGAGGCGCGCTACTTCCACGACCTCCTGGTCGCGCAGTTTTCGCGCGCAGAGGTGCTGCCGAGCTATGTCCAGCACATGAGCCAGATTCATTCCATCCTCGCGATGGTGCGCGCAGGACTGGGACTCGCGATTGTGCCCAGTGCCGCGGCGAGCCTCAAGATCGCCGACGTACGGCTGCGCCCTCTGAAGCTGCGCACGCCGGCCCCGGTCGAGCTTTTTCTGGTCTGGCCGCGCGAGCACGAGAACCCGCTGCTGCCGCCGCTGATTGAGATTGCAACCAGCATCACGGGCCCCGAGGGTGCCAAGGATTGATGCTGATCGCGCATCGTTCGATCCAGTGATTGGCTTGGACGCGCATCGAACTGTTTTCTAGAAAGACGGTGGACGCGAGGCCTTCTTGACCGCCCGCGTCGGTTTCCCAGACCGGAGTGGCGCCATGAGCAAGATGACCCCGCAGGAGATGGCCGCGCGTATCGGCGGCGGCCTTCTGTCCTTCCCAGTGACACCTTTCAACGCCGACTTTTCCTTCGATGAAGCAAGCTATCGCGCCAACATGGACTGGCTGTGCGGCTATGACGTCGCAGGCCTGTTCGCCGCCGGCGGCACTGGTGAGTTTTTCTCGCTGACACCAGCGGAAGTCCCGCAGGTCGTCGCGGTCGCCGTCGATGAGACCAAGGGCCGCGTGCCCGTGCTCGCTGGCACCGGCTATGGCACGGCGACCGCGTGCGAGATCGCGATCGGGGCCGAAAAGGCCGGCGCTGACGGCCTGCTTCTCCTGCCACCCTATCTCACCCATTCCGAGCAGGCCGGCCTCGCCGCGCATGTCGAGGCGGTTTGCGCCGCGACCAAGCTTGGCGTCATCGTCTACAACCGCGACAACGCCATTCTGCAGCCCGATACGCTGGCGCGTCTCGCCGATCGCTGCCCGAACCTCGTCGGCTACAAGGACGGCATCGGCGACATCGAGTTGATGACCCGCGTCTACACCAAGCTCGGCGACCGTCTCACCTATATCGGCGGCCTGCCCACCGCCGAGACGTTTGCGCTGCCCTATCTCGACATGGGCGTCACCACCTATTCCTCCGCGGTGTTCAACTTCGTGCCGGAATTCGCCACCAACTTCTATGCCGCGGTGCGGCGGCGCGACCATCGCACCATCCATGCAGGATTGAAGGATTTCATTCTGCCGCTGGTCGAGATACGTAACCGCAAGAAGGGCTATGCGGTCTCGATCATCAAGGCCGGCATGAAGGTCATCGGCCGCAATTCCGGGCCCGTCCGTCCACCGCTGACCGACCTGACCGAAGCGGAGGTGGCGGAACTCACCGCTTTGGTGAAGAAGCTGCCGACCGGCGCTTCCGCCATGCAGGCTGCGGAATAAATCGAAGACCAAGCGGTACAACGGGAGGAGCAGATGATGTCGCAAGCGGTTGGACCCGGCGCTTCCGGCGCACCTCGCGTCACCGACATGCAGGTGATCCCGGTCGCGGGACGCGACAGCATGCTCCTCAATCTGAGCGGCGCGCATGCGCCGTTCTTCACCCGCAACATCGTCATCCTCACCGACAATTCCGGCCATACCGGCCTCGGTGAGGTACCGGGCGGAGAAAAAATCCGGCAGACCCTTGAAGATGCCCGCGATCTCGTGATCGGCGAAACCATCGGCGGCTGCAACAACATCCTCGCTGCGATCCGCACCAAATTCGCTGACCGCGATGCCGGCGGCCGCGGCAAGCAGACCTTTGACCTACGGGTGATGATCCACGCCGTGACCGCGGTGGAATCCGCGCTGCTCGACCTGCTCGGTCAGCATCTCGGGCTGCCGGTCGCCGCCCTGCTCGGCGAAGGGCAGCAGCGCGCCAGTGTCGAGACGCTCGGCTATCTCTTCTTCGTCGGCGACCGCCGCAAGACCAATTTGCCCTACGTCGCTGGCGAGGACGAGAAGACCGACTGGTTCCGCCTGCGCCATCAGGCAGCGCTGACGCCGGAGGCCGTGGTGCGGCTCGCGGAAGCCACCCATGATCTCTACGGTTTTGCCGATTTCAAGCTGAAGGGCGGCGTGCTGCGCGGCGAAGACGAGATCGAGGCCGGCGCCGCAATTGCAAGGCGCTTTCCCAAAGCACGCGTGACGCTCGACCCGAACGGTGCGTGGTCACTGGATGAGGCCATCAGGCTGTGCAAGGACCTGCACGGCATCCTCGCTTATGCCGAGGATCCGTGCGGCGCTGAGGCCGGTTTCTCGGGCCGCGAGATCATGGCGGAGTTCCGCCGCGCCACCGGCCTGCCGACCGCGACCAACATGATCGCAACCGACTGGCGCCAGTTGTCGCATGCGCTGCGGCTCGGGGCAGTCGACATTCCCCTCGCCGATCCCCACTTCTGGACCATGCAGGGCTCGGTGCGGGTGGCGCAGACCTGCCGCGATAACGGGCTGACCTGGGGCTCGCACTCCAACAACCACTTCGACATTTCGCTCGCGATGTTCACCCATGTCGGCGCCGCAGCCCCGGGCAAGGTCACCGCGATCGACACCCACTGGATCTGGCAGGATGGCCAGGCGCTGACCAAGGAGCCACTCAAGATCAAGGGCGGCAAGATCGACATCCCCGACCGCCCGGGCCTCGGCGTCGAGATCGATCGGGGCGCTATCGAAGCTGCGAACGCGCTGTACAAGAAACACGGCCTCGGCGCGCGCGACGACGCCCTCGCCATGAAGTTCCTGATCCCCGGCTGGACCTTTGACGACAAGCGTCCCTGCCTCGTACGATAGACAAGAAATTTCGGAGGAACACATGTCAGCCATCCTTAAAAACTTCATCGCCGGCGAGTGGGTCGACGGTTCTGGCATCACCAAAAACATCAACCCCTCCAACACCAATGACGTCATCGGCGAATATGCCCGCGCCGACCGGGCGCAGACCGAGAAGGCCATCGCCGCCGCCAAGGCCGCCTTCCCCGCCTGGTCGCGCTCCACGCCGCAAGAGCGCTATGACGCGCTGAACAAGATCTCGGCCGAGATCCTGGCGCGGAAGGAGGAGCTCGGGCGCCTGTTGTCGCGCGAGGAAGGCAAGACGCTGCCCGAAGGCATTGGCGAGGCGGCGCGCGCCGGGCAAATCTTTGCGTTCTTCGCCGGCGAAGCGCTGCGGCTGTCCGGCGAGAAGGGCCCCTCGGTACGACCCAATCTCGAGGTCGAGATCACCCGCGAGCCGCTCGGCGTCGTCGGCATGATCACACCCTGGAATTTCCCGATCGCGATCCCCGCCTGGAAGATCGCGCCCGCGCTCTGTTATGGCAACACCGTCGTCTTCAAGCCCGCCGAGCTCGTGCCGGGCTCGGCGCATGCGCTCTGCGAAATCATCGCGCGCTCCGGCATTCCCGCCGGCGTGTTCAACCTCGTGGTCGGCTCCGGCTCGGTGGTCGGCCAGACGCTCCTGGAACACCAGGACGTCGCCGCGATTTCCTTCACCGGCTCGGTCGCCACGGGCCGCAAGATCGCGCAGGCCTGCGTGCTGTCGCCGGCGATGAAGAAATTCCAGCTCGAGATGGGCGGCAAGAATCCGCTTGTGGTGCTCGACGACGCCGACCTCAAGGTCGCGGTCGAGGCGGCCACCAACGGCGCTTATTTCTCCACCGGACAGCGCTGCACCGCCTCCTCACGGCTGATCGTGACTGAAGGCATCCACGACCGCTTCGTCGAGGCGATGGCAGAACGGCTGAAGGGCCTGCAGGTGGACGATGCGCTCAAGCCCGGCGTGCATCTCGGCCCGGTGGTCGACCAGAGCCAGCTCGACCAGGACCTGAAGTATCTGAAGATTGGCAAGGATGAGGGCGCGAAGCTTTATTGGGGCGGCGAGCTGTTGAACCGCGAGACGCCCGGCTTCTACATGCAACCGGCACTGTTCACCGAGACCAGGAACACCATGCGCATCGCGCGCGAGGAGATCTTCGGCCCTGTCGCCTGCGTCATCCGCGCCAAAAACTATGACGAGGCCCTCGCCATCGCCAACGACACCGAGTTCGGACTTGCCGCGGGCATCTGCACCTCGAGCCTGAAATATTCCTCGCATTTCAAGCGCAACAGCGAGGCCGGCATGGTGATGGTCAACCTGCCGACCGCCGGCGTCGACTACCATGTGCCATTCGGCGGCCGCAAAGGTTCGAGCTACGGCGCGCGCGAACAAGGCGCCTACGCCAAGGAGTTCTATACCACCGTCAAGACCGCCTACACCTACCCGGTGTAAGCCAGGAATCTTCAGGGAGAATCTTCAGGGAGCAGCGCGCATGAAGCATTCGTCCATCGCGGTCGAGCAGCCCCGCTACATCAAGCTCAACGAGCGCGACAATGTCGCGATCGTGGTCAACGACTTCGGCTTGCCAGCGGGATCGCGCTTTGCCTGCGGGCTCGAACTGAAGAGCTTTGTGCCGCAGGGCCACAAGACCGCGCTGGTCGACATCGCCGAGGGCGCACCGATCACCCGCTATAGCGAGGTCATCGGCTATGCCGCGGCGCCGATCAGCGCCGGTGAGTGGGTGGACGAGGCGCGCATTCGCATGCCCGACGCACCGGGGCTCGACAATCTCGAGATAGCGACTGCCGTGCCAGCCGCCCTGCCGCCGCTCGAAGGCTACACCTTCGAGGGTTATCGCAATCCTGACGGATCGGTCGGCACCAAGAACATCCTGGGCATCTCGACCTCGGTGCAATGTGTGGCCGGCACGCTGGAATATGCCATCAAGCGCATTCGTTCCGAGCTGCTCCCGAAATATCCCAATGTCGACGACGTCGTTGCCATCACCCATGCTTATGGTTGCGGTGTCGCGATCACCGCGCCCGATGCAGTGGTGCCGATCCGCACCTTGCAGAACCTCGCGCTCAATCCGAATTTCGGTGGCGAGGTCATGGTGGTCGGCCTCGGCTGCGAGAAGCTGACGCCCGAACGTCTCTTGCCCGAAGGCGTCGACAATTCGATCGTTCGTATGCAGGACGAAGCCTTCGAAGGTTTCGGCGCCATTGTCGATGGCATTCTCGCGATGGCCGACACGCGGCTTGCGGTGCTCAACCGGCGCAAGCGCGAAACGTGTCCCGCCTCGGATCTCGTGATCGGCTTGCAATGCGGCGGCAGCGACGCCTTCTCCGGCGTGACTGCCAACCCGGCCGTCGGCTTTGCCGCCGATCTCCTGGTGCGCGCGGGCGCCACCGTGATGTTCTCCGAGGTGACGGAAGTGCGGGACGCGATCCAGCTGCTGACGCGCCGCGCCGTCAACGCGGATGTCGGCCGAGCGCTGGTGCGCGAGATGGCTTGGTACGACGCCTATCTTGCGCGCGGCGGCAGCGATCGCAGCGCTAATACCACGCCGGGTAACAAGAAGGGCGGACTCGCCAACATTGTCGAGAAATCGCTCGGCTCGATCGTGAAGTCGGGCTCGAGCCCGATCGCGGGCGTGCTGGCGCCGGGCGAGAAGGCGCGGCAGAGAGGCATGCTGTTTGCGGCGACGCCGGCAAGCGACTTCATCTGTGGCACGCTTCAACTGGCCTCCGGCATGACGCTGCAGGTGTTCACCACCGGCCGCGGCACGCCTTACGGCCTGCAGGCGGCACCGGTGATCAAGGTCGCCACCCGCAGCGAACTCGCGCGGCGCTGGAAGGATCTGATCGATTTCGACGCCGGCCGCATCGCCACCGGCGAGATGAGTATCGAGGAGGCCGGCTGGGAGCTGTTCCGCCTGATCCTCGACGTCGCCTCCGGCCGCACCAAGGTCTGGTCGGAGCGCTGGGGCATTCACAACGACCTCACGCTGTTCAATCCCGCGCCGGTGACGTGAGCCTTCTCCTCCCTCTGCCCGCCCTCGCGGGGTGAGGGGCGCATAGAATGAGTTGTGAACGGTCTAATTTTCTTCGAGATCGATCAATGCCGATCGCACATTGATCGTGACGCGGGGAGATGCGCAGACTATCGCTCCGTCGTCCTGCTACTCGCCGGGACAACGGAAGCAGGCTGGTCATCAATCAAATCTGATAGTCTTGGAGCAACGGCGGCGGTTGCGCGTTAACAGCTTGGCCTGCACGGAACCAAGGAGACATGGCGATGCGTATTGAGACGGTGTTTCTGTTCGACCTGGACGGCACGCTGGTCGACAGCGTTTATCAACATGTGCTGGCCTGGAAGTCGGCGCTCGACGACGAAAACATCGAGCTGTCCGTGTGGCGCATCCATCGCAAGGTCGGCATGAGCGGCGGGCTCTTCACCAATCAACTGCTGCGCGAGACCGGCTGCGACATCGACCCCGACAGAATCGAACGGCTGCGTCGCGCGCATACCGAGGCCTATAACCGGCTCGGCCGCGACATCCGTCCCCTGCCCGGCGCACGCGAGTTGCTGGCGTGGCTCACGGAGCAGCGCATTCCCTGGGCGATCGCGACCAGCGGACGGATGGAGACTGCCGCGGTCAACCTTGCGGCGCTCGGCGTCGATCCGGACCGCGTTCCCGTCGTCACCCGCGATCAGGTCAAATATGCGAAACCCGATCCCGATCTTTTTCTCGCCGCGAGCGCGCGGCTCGATGCCGAGATCGAGCGCGCGATTGTGGTCGGCGACAGCATCTGGGACATGCTTGCCGCCACCCGCTGCCGCGCCCTCGGCGTCGGGCTTCTCAGCGGGGGTTATGGCACCGACGAGCTGCGTCAGGCCGGCGCCATCCGTGTTTATGAGGATCCGGCCGATCTGCTGGAGCATATCGACGAGGTCGGTGGGCGCAGGTGAGCGCGCAGATCGACGCCATCCCGAATCGTGCGGGCTCGACTTCGGCCAGCGCATCGCGCTGAAGGCATCGATATGCTAGGTGGTGCCATCGGTGGCGATTCGAATGCTGGCTGTAATCGGAGACGACCGGGATGAAAGCGGTTTGCGTCTTTTGCGGCTCTAATGTTGGGCGAAATCCTGCCTATCACGAGGCCGCCGTCGCTGTCGGAACCGCGCTGGCAAAGGCTGGCCTGAAACTCGTCTATGGCGGCGGCAAGATCGGCCTGATGGGCGCAGTCGCCGACGCCATCATCGCAGCGGGCGGCCTCGCCGCCGGCGTCATGCCGCGGGCGTTATTCCAGCGTGAGATTGCGCACGCAGGCCTCAGCGAGCTTCACGTCGTCGAGACCATGCACCAGCGCAAGACCAAGATGGCCGAGCTGGCAGACGGCTTCATCGCGCTGCCCGGCGGAGCCGGGACGCTGGAGGAGTTTTTCGAACAATGGACCTGGGCGCAGCTCGGCATCCATCGCAAGCCGTGCGGCCTCCTGAACGTGCAGGACTATTTCTCGCCGCTGATCGCGATGATGCAGAAAACCGTTACGGAAGGTTTTACGGGCGAACGCTATTTCGAGATGCTGGTGATCGAGACCTCGATCGAGCCGATGCTGCAGCGGTTTGCGACCTATTCCCCGCCGCCGCAGAAATCGCACGCACCGAAGCCGTAATCATTCGCGCGAACATCCCAAGCGAGAACGCGTCCTAGGAATGCGCTGCGTTTGCTGCGCTGCCGTATCCCTGTTCAGCTTGCCAATAGCGTAATACGCTGCGTTCCAGCCGCGACAAGCAGAAAAGAAAATTGCGCGCGGCAAGCAGACCCGAGTGGGCTTGGGGGACCGCCAAATGAAGCATTGGATGCGCTGGCTGCCAGGGCTCGACACCCTCCGTCGCTATGACGCAGCGTGGCTTCCGCGGGATGTCTTCGCAGGGATTGTCCTGGCGACAATGCTGGTCCCGGTTGGAATTGCCTATGCGGAGGCATCAGGCCTGCCTGGCATCTATGGTCTGTACGCAACGATCGTGCCGCTTTTGGTCTACGCGTTGTTTGGCCCAAGTCGCATCCTCATCCTCGGCCCGGACTCGGCTCTGGCAGGAATCATCTTAGGGGTTGTCACTCCGCTGGCTGGCGGTGATCCCCTGCGCGCGGTGAGCCTTGCCGGCATGATGGCGATCGTCTCGGGGATGGTGTGCATTCTGGCGGGCATCGCACGGCTGGGTTTTGTGACCGAGCTGCTCTCCAAGCCGATACGCTACGGCTATATGAACGGAATTGCACTCACCGTATTGATCAGCCAACTGCCAAGGCTTTTCGGCTTCTCGATCGAAAGCGAAGGACCGTTGCGGAGCCTGTGGGCGATCGCCCGCGCCATCCTTGACGGAAAGACAAACTGGGTCGCGTTTGCGGTCGGACTCGCCACGTTGATGGTTATTCTACTGCTCAAGAACAACAAGCGGCTGCCGGGCATTCTCATAGCGGTCGTCGGGGCAACGGCCGTCGTCGCTGCGCTTGATCTCGGGGCGCGTTATGGCGTGAAAGTCCAGGGTCCTCTTCCTCAGGGCCTGCCGGGTTTTGCCGTGCCCTGGATCGGCTACGGCGATATACTCCCGGTGCTGACCGGCGGCTGCGCAATAGCGCTGATATCTTTTGCCGATACCAGCGTGCTTTCGCGCGCCTATGCCGCACGATTGGGACATCCGGTTGATCCCAACCAGGAGATGATAGGGCTCGGGGCCGCCAACCTCGCGACCGGCTTTTTCCAGGGCTTCTCGATCAGCAGCAGCAGCTCGCGGACGCCCGTTGCGGAAGCCGCCGGCGCTCATACCCAACTCACCGGCGTCGTCGGCGCGCTTGCCATCGCCCTGCTCCTGCTGGCTGCCCCAAACCTCCTTCGGCATTTGCCCACTGCCGCGCTGGCCGCCGTGGTCATCGCCTCGGCCATCGCTCTGATCGAGGTCGCCGATCTCAAACGGATCTATCGCATTCAGCAGTGGGAGTTCTGGCTCGCGATCGTCTGTTTTGTCGGCGTCGCCGTGCTCGGCGTGATTCCCGGAATTGGCCTCGCCATCATTCTCGCCATCGTCGAGTTCCTATGGGACGGTTGGCGCCCCCACTCGGCCGTGCTTGGTCGCGCCTACGGCGTCAAGGGTTATCACGACATCACGCGATATCCCGACGCACGCCGAATCCCCGGGCTGGTGCTGTTTCGATGGGACGCGCCGCTGTTCTTCGCCAACGCTGAATTTTTCAAGGAGCGCGCCCTGGATGCGGTGGCGACATCGCCGACACCCGTGCGCTGGCTGGTCGTTGCGGCGGAGCCGGTCACCAGCGTCGACGTGACCGCCTGCGACATGGTCGCCGAACTGGACGAGGCGCTGCACGCCCAGGATATCGAGTTGTGTTTTGCCGAACTCAAGGATCCCGTCAAAGACAAGCTGAAGAGATTTGGCTTGTTTGCTCAGCTTGGTGAGAACCGCTTTTTCCCAACAATCGGCGTCGCGGTCTCTCGCTATCTCGAAGTCAATCGCGTGGCATGGGAGGATTGGGAGGACGGGACCCAAGCCTAGATCGTAAAATCCGACAGCCAGACCGACCGTAAAGCGCACCTCGGGCGTGATCGCGTCGACAAACGCGAGCGAGGTGCGGCGAAGCCGCGAAAATGGAGAAACCCCGGGGTCGGGGGGCGGGTCGGAGTCTGCCGCAGCTCGATTCAGCCAAAGCGCATCGCGCGCTTGGCCGTCACTTCAGATAGCTCGCCCGGTTCATGCTCTGGATCTTGGAGATCGCGGAATAGGACGCGGTCAGCTGCGCCTGATAGGTCGACAGCTGCGCCGTCACGGCTGCGACATCGACACTGGTGAGGTCGCTTGAAAGGGTGGAAGCGTAGCTCTTGTAGTCGGTCTGGCGGGATGATGCGCCCTCGATCTGAGAGGAGGCATCCGAAAGCTTCGACTGCCCGATCGAGGTCGCGTCGAGCGCGTTGCTTGCGATGTCGAGCGCCGAAGTGATGTCGGAGGACGACAGCGAAGAGTTGTTGGCGATGTATTTAAGGACCCGCATCACCTGCTCGAAGGCGGAATTGTCCGCGGTCACGCCGTAGTCCACCGTCTGGTCGTCGGCGACGCGCACCGAGGCGGTCTCGCTGTCGCCCTGGTAGTAGCTGGTGTCGGCGGTGGAGAGCGATCCGGTCCCGGAATCGAAGCCAGTGAGATCGACCGGTGCCGTCGAGGTGCTGGCACCGGAGAAGACATATTCACCGTCATACTGCGTGTTGAGAATCGAGCCCATCTCCTGCAGCATGTCCTGAGCCGACGAGATCAGCGACGCCGTCGAGGTGCTGCTGCCGGTCGTCGCCGCGGAAAGCTGGGTGCGCAGGTTGGTGATCAGCGTAGTGACCGATCCGACCGCCGAATACAGATCGCCGACGGCAGCTGGACGTTGTTGACCGATCCGTCCGAGCGGCTGCAGCTCGACGCCTTCAGCAAACTTCCGGTGCTGAGCGAGGAGAGAGCGTCAACCAATCAAGCGCCGCGCTCGACCGCCGCCATCATCGATTCCGCCGCGATCTTCCGCCTCGCCGACCCGCTGCTCGGCGCCAAGCTGAAGCGCAGCGGCAGATACGGCCGCTCCTTCCTCAAGCGCCCGCTGCTGCAGGCCAGCGGCGAATAGAACGCCGTATGGGGGATCTTCCACCACTCGCGAAAGGAGAGGTATAGCAGCCCGCGGCAACATCGATTCGGCTAATGCGTCACCGCCGCTGGTTGTAGACATCGAGACAAACCGCACCCAGCAGCACCAGGCCCTTGATCACCTGCTGATAGTCGATGCCGATACCAAGGATCGACATGCCGTTGTTCATCACGCCCATGATCATGGCGCCGACCACGGCGCCGCCGACCCGCCCCACGCCGCCATAGGCCGAGGCGCCGCCGATGAAGCAGGCAGCGATCACGTCGAGCTCGAAGCCGGCGCCAGCCTTTGGCGTCGCCGTATTCAGTCGCGCCGCGAAGACGAGGCCGGCAAGCGCCGCCAACGTTCCCATGTTGACGAAGGTGAGAAAAGTCAGCCGCTCCGTCTTGATACCGGAGAGTTTTGCCGCCTTGGCATTGCCGCCGACCGCATAGATCTGCCGGCCGATCACGGTCCGCCGCGTCACGAAGCCATAGAGCGCGATCAGCGCCGTCATGATCACGAGCACATTGGGCAGCCCCCGATGCGAGGCAATCAGATAGGTGAAATAGAGCACGCCGAAACAAAGCACCGCGCTCTTGCCGACGAAGACCGGATAGGGCTCGACCTCGATATGATGCGCCTGCTCGCGCGCGCGCGCCTTGGCGGACGCATAGACCAGCGTCAAGGCCAGCACCGTCCCGATCAGGAGCGAGGTAGGATGCAATGTGCCGGCGCCAGGCAACAGCTCCGGAATGAAGCCGGACGACAATTTCTGGAAGGCCGGCGGAAACGGTCCCACCGACTGGCCCTGCAGCACCGCGAGCGCAAGCCCCTTGAACACCAGCATGCCGGCCAGCGTGACGATGAAGGAGGGAATGCCGAAATAGGCGACCCAGTAGCCTTGTGCCGCACCGATCGCCGCCCCCACCAGGAGGCAGGCGATGAAGGCGAGCGGATAGTCGATGTGGTAGCGCACCATCAGCACCGCCGCGACTGCACCGACGAAGCCCGCGACCGAGCCGACCGAGAGGTCGATATGGCCGGTGACGATCACCAGCAGCATGCCGAGCGCCATGATCACGATGTAGCTGTTCTGCAGTACCAGATTGGTGAGGTTCAGCGGCTGCAACAGCGTGCCGTCGGTCATGACCTGGAAGAACAGCATGATCGCGACCAGCGACAGCAGCATGCCGTAGTTTCGCAGATTGTTCTTGATGAAGCCCGAGCCCTTGCGCTCTTCCGGCAGCGACACCGTCTTGTCGGTCATGGCCGCATGTCTCCCATCAACTCGCCGGCAGGTGCGCTTGTCGGAAGCGCCCTGTTACGCATGATAGCATGCATGATCTTTTCCTGGGTCGCTTCGTCAGCGGCAAATTCACCGACAAAAGCACCTTCGCTCATGACATAGATCCGGTCGCAGATACCGAGCAGCTCCGGCATTTCGGACGAGATCACCACCACCGCCTTGCCAGCTTCGGCAAGCTCGTTGACGATAAGGTAGATCTCGTACTTGGCGCCGACATCGATGCCGCGGGTCGGCTCGTCCAGGATCAGCACCTTGGGGTCGGTCATCAGCCATTTCGACAGTACCACCTTCTGCTGGTTGCCGCCGGAGAGCTGGCCGGTCTCCTGATAGACGTCGGATGAGCGAATGCGCATGCGGTTGCGATAGTCGCTCGCGGCCTTCAGCTCGCGGACGTCGTCGAGCACCCAGTGCGAGGCGACGCGCGCAAGGCTCGCGAGTGTGATGTTCTTGCGCACATCGTCGGTTAGGATCAGCCCGAGCTGCTTACGATCCTCTGTGACATAGGCAAGGCCCGCAGCGATCGCGGCCGGCACCGAGGAGAGATCGGTGGCGTGTCGATCGAGCATGACGCCACCGCTGATCCTGGTGCCCCAGGCACGGCCGAACAGGCTCATGGCGAATTCGGTGCGGCCGGCGCCCATCAGGCCCGCGATCCCCACGACCTCGCCGCGCCTGACGTTGAAATCAACGTTCTTGATCACCTGCCGCTCCGGATGCAGCGGGTGATACACTGACCAGTTTTTCACCTCGAGAACGGGCGCGCCGATCGCAGCCTCGCGCTTTGGAAAGCGGTCCGCGAGATCGCGATTGACCATGCTGCGGATGATGCGGTTCTCGTCGACCGGCTCGGTGCGGCAATCGATGGCATCGACAGTGCGGCCGTCGCGCAGCACCGTGATGCGGTCGGCTACGCGCGCAACCTCGTTGAGCTTGTGCGAGATCAGGATCGAGGCGATGCCCTGCTCGCGGAACGCGACCAGCCGGTCCAGCAGCGCGGCGCTGTCGGTCTCGTTCAGGCTCGCGGTCGGCTCATCCAGGATCAACAGCCGCACGCGCTTTGACAACGCTTTCGCAATCTCGACCAGCTGCTGCTTGCCGACGCCGAGATCGGTGACCAGCGTGTCCGGCTGCTCGCGCAAGCCGACCTGCGCCAGCAATTCGTGGGTACGCGCATAGACCGCGTCGCGGTCGATGACGCCGAAGCGCGCCGGTGGATGGGCGAGAAAGATGTTCTCCGCAATCGACATCAGCGGGATCAGCGCCAGTTCCTGGTGGATGATGATGATCCCGAGTTCTTCGGAGTCGTTGACGTCGCGGAAGCGGCGCTCCTCGCCGTCGAAGGTGATGGTTCCCTCATAGCTTCCGAAGGGGTAGACGCCGCTCAGCACCTTCATCAGCGTTGACTTGCCGGCGCCATTTTCGCCGACGAGCGCATGGATCTCACCGGGCTCAACGGTGAAGGTGACGTCGCGCAGCGCCTGAACGCCTGCAAAGCTCTTGCTGACGCCGCGCATCTCAAGCATAGCCGTCATCGCATCCTGTCCCACAACCCTTGAACGGCTCCCCAGGGCTTACCGGCAGGCATGGTTCCATGCCCGCCGGCGCACGCCCGTTACTCGAATTGCGAGCGCTTGTAGTAGCCGCTGTCAACCAGAACCTTCTCCCAATTGCCCTTGTCCACCACGACCGGCTTGAGCAGATAGGAAGGCACCACCTTGACGCCGTTGTTGTAGGTCTTGGTGTCGTTGACGGTGACCTGCTTACCGCCGAGCGCTGCGTCGACCATGTCGGCTGCGACCTTGGCGAGGTCGCGGGTGTCCTTGAAGATGGTGGAATATTGGTCGCCGCGCAGGATCGCCTTGATCGAGGGCACCTCGGCGTCCTGCCCGCTGATCACCGGCATCGGCTGGTCGGCACTGCCGTAACCGACGCCTTTGAGCGAGGAGATGATGCCGATGGAGAGGCCGTCATAGGGCGACAGCACCGCATCGACATGCTTGTTGCCGTAGTAAGCGCTGAGCAGATTGTCCATGCGCGCCTGCGCAGTCGCACCATCCCAGCGGAGCGTTGCAACCTTGTCCATGCCCATCTGACCACTTGCGACGATAAGCTTACCACTATCGATATAGGGTTTTAGCACCGACATCGAGCCGTTGTAGAAGAAGTAGGCATTGTTGTCGTCGGGCGAGCCGCCGAACAGCTCGATGTTGAAGGGTCCCTTGCCCTCTTTCAGGCCGAGCTTCTGCTCGATCGACTGCGCCTGCAGCACGCCGACCTGGAAATTGTCGAAGGTCGCGTAATAGTCGACATTGGGGGTGTCGCGGATCAGCCGGTCATAGGCGATCACGGTGATGCCGGCGGCCTTGGCCTGCTTCAGGACGTCGGACAGCGTGGTGCCGTCGATCGCCGCGATCACCAGCGCTTTCTCACCCTTGGCGACCATGTTCTCGACCTGCGAGAGCTGGTTCGGGATATCGTCCTCGGCATATTGCAGGTCGGCGCTATAGCCGTGCTCCTTCAGCGCTTTCACCATGTTGTTGCCGTCGTCGATCCAGCGCGCCGACGATTTCGTCGGCATGGCGATACCGACGGTCCCCTTGCTTTGCGCGAGCACGGCGCCGCTTGTCGCCACGGCGGCAACGCCGGCAAACGCAAGCGCGAGACAGGTGGTCTTCAGTTTGAGCATGCTTCACTCCCTTGATGTTGTCTTGGTTTGGTTGGTTGGATTGAACGCTACGACGAAGGACTTTCTGTGGTTGATGGTTAAGGACCAGCAAGCCGCACATCCGGTTCGGCGCGGCCGCGCGCGGCCGCCTCCAGCAGGAACGTGCGGCCATGATCGGGATCGGCAGCGCGCGCCGCCTCGTCCATATCCTGCCAGGCCGATGTGACGAGCAGGCGCGACAGGTCGGGGCCGACGAACGCGGGGCAGCTTGATTGAAGCGCCGGCACATGCAGCGAGCGCAGATGCGTTCCTTGCGGGTTGTAGATGTCGACGCATCCGCCGCCCCAGCGCGCATTCCAGATCAAGCCGTCGGCGTCGACCACCGCCCCGTCCAGACCGCCGACGCCGCGATGGCGCAGCAGCACTTCCGGCGCACCCGTTGGCAAGCCCGTCACGGGATCGAGGCCGACGCGGTAGAGCACATTCTCCCCGGTGTCGGCGAAATAGCCGGTCGCGCCGCCGGGCGAGAAGCAGATCGCGTTCGGAATCGTGATGTTCGGAAAGAGCTGCAAGATCTCACCGCGATGGAGCGCGTAGATCGCGCCCATCCCCTGCTCCGCCTTGCGCCCCATCGTGCCTATCCAGAACGTTCCTGACGGATGCACGCGGGCGTCGTTGGAGCGTGTGTGCGGATTGTCGGCTTCCAGCGGACGATAGAGCTGCATGGCGCCATCGCTGCGGGAGCGGATGTAGAGGCCGTCCTCCGCCACGATCAGCTGGCGGTCGCGATCGACCCGCGCCAGCGCGCTCGCCATCCTGCCGAGTTGATGGATACGAGTAGCGCCGCTGCCGAGCTGCGCCTCGAACAAGCGTCCCTCGATGATATCGAACCACCAGGCGGTATCGGTCGCCACATCGTAGGCCGGACCTTCGCCGAGATGGCAGCGCTCATTACAAAGGATCGATGTCGCGACGCGCTCCATCACGCCTCTCCCCGTCCCGACAGGAAGCGATAGACGAGCTGATGGCGGTAGACTTCGCCGGGTACGAGGCGCGGGCTGGGAAAATCCGGCCGGTTGGGTGAATTGGGCCAGACCTGCGGCTCCAGGCAAAAAGCATCGGACTGGCGGTACAGCCGTCCCTGCTTTCCGACAATCGAACCGTCGAGATAGTTGCCGGAATAGAACTGGAGGCCTGGCTGATCCGTCAGAAGCTCGAAGATGCGTCCCGAGCGCGGCGCCTCAACCCGTGCAGCAAGCTTCAGCGCGCGATCATTGGGCAGGCAGAAATTGTGGTCATAGCCCTTGCCATGCCGCAGCTGCTGATCATGCTCGCGGATACGAGCGCCGACCACGGACGCGGTGCGGAAGTCGAACGGCGTGCCCGCAACTGCGCGCGGCGGCTCGGCCAGGGGAATCGCCGTCGGATCGATGGCGAGAAAATGCTCGGCGAACAATGTCAGCCGGTGATCGAGGATATCGCGCCCCGAGGCCGCGCCTTCGAGATTGAAGAAGCTGTGGTTGGTGAGATTAATGATCGTCGGCCGATCCGTCCGCGCCGTGAAGGCGAACGACAACTCATGCGGTCCCGTGATCCGGTACGTCAGGCGGACGTCGAGCGTACCGGGATAGTTCTCCTCGCCATCGGCGCTGACATAGCTAAGCGTCACAAAAGGCTCCGGCGCATTGCCGATGTCGGCAATCTGCCACAGCTTGCGGTCGAAGCCGTCGGGGCCGCCATGCAACGCGTTCGGGCCGTTGTTGGCGGCGAGTTGCACGACTTTGCCATCGATGTCGAAACGACCATTGGCAATGCGGTTGGCATAGCGTCCGACGGTCGCGCCGAAGAACTTCCGCTCGCGCAGGAAACCGTCGAGGTCGTCATAGCCGAGCACGACGTCGTCGCAATGCCCGCCGGCATCGGGCACGATCAGCGCCTGGATCGCGGCACCGAAAGTGATGATGCGCGCCTCAAAACCACTTTCACCGCGAAGTGCCACGCGCTCCACCGCGCGGCCATCAGGCAGCGTGCCGAACACATCCCGTGCAACGCGTGAACTCGTGTCAGCCATGGTCAGTCCCGATGTCCTGAGGCTTCGCCGGGCGCCTGCACGTCGGGCGAGCGCTCGTGCCGTTGCATGCCATTGTGAATGACCTCGACCATGGCGCTGGTCGCCATGTCGACGTCGCCATCGGCGATGGCGTCGACAATGCGCTGGTGCCAGAGCAGCACGGTCTCGCGATCGTCGGTCTCGACTGGTGCGCTGAGCAGGAAGGAGGCGCGCAGCGCCGCCTCGATGACATGGCCGATCGAGCGCATGAACAGATTGCCCGACGCTTTGGCAACCGCGACATGCAGCGCAAGGTCGGCATCTGCAAAACCGATCGAGTCGGAAGCCTCCTGCCGCATCCGCGCCATGCTGCGCCTGAGCTCGACAATATCGGCCTCCGTACGCCGCACCGCGGCCAGCGCGGCCGCGCGCGGTTCGACGGCAAGCCGAATCTCGGCGAGGTCGCCAAGAAAACGCTTGTCGATGCCGGCGTCGAGATGCCAGGCGAGCACGTCGGCGTCGAACATGTTCCAGGCGCCGCGCTCGCGCACCACAGTGCCGACCCGCGCCTTGGTCGAGAGCAGCCCCTTGGCGACCAGCGTCTTGACGCTCTCCCGCAGCACCGGCCGCGACACGCCGAACATCGCGGTGAGTTCCGCGTCGCCCGGCAGCCGCATGCCCTCGCCATAGCGGCCGGCGATGATGTCGACGCCTATGGAGCGTGCGACTTCCGCATGGTTGGAATGGGCCCGCCGGGTCGGGATGACGACGATGCGCGAGGTCATGACGTTGCTCCTGCGCGGCGGAGGACCGAGCGACGGGCAAGGACGATGATCGCTTGCTGCAAGGCAATGAAGGCGAACAGCAGGACGCCGGTCACGATTTTCGTCCACCAGCTCGAGAGCGTTCCATCGAAGGTAATGTAGGTCTGGATCAGGCCCTGGATGAGAATGCCGAGAAAAGTGCCGATCACCGTTCCCTGCCCGCCGGTCAGAAGCGTGCCGCCGATCACGACAGCCGCGATGGTGTCAAGCTCGACGCCGACGGCGGAGAGCGAATAGCCGGCGGCGGTATAGAAGGAGAAGACGATACCCGCGAGCCCCGACAGCGCGCTCGACAGCATGTAGATGCGCACCGTCATGGAGCCAACCGGGATACCCATCAATGCCGTGGTGGCGCGGCTGCCGCCGAGCGCATAGACATTGGCGCCGAACCGCGTCAGATGCAGCAGCAGCGCACCTGCCGCGATCACGATCAGCATGATGATCGCGATCGCCGTCAACCGCCCTCCGCCCGGCAGCCGCAGCGCGAAGTCCGATACTGTCGAATAAATCGGCGCATTGATCGGGATCGATTCCGTCGAGAGCAGGAAGCTCGCGCCACGGGCGAGGAACATGCCGGCCAGGGTCACGATGAACGGCGGCAGGTCGAACAGATGGATGATGCCCCCCATCGCGGCACCGAAGGCAGCGCAGATGACGAGAATGGCGACAAAGGCGAGCCACGGCGGAATGCCCAGTCGCTCGATCGCGATCGCAACGAACACGGTGGTGAAACCGATCACCGAGCCGACCGATAAATCGATGCCGCCGGAGATGATTACGAATGTCATTCCGGTCGCGACAATGCCGAGAAAGGCATTGTCGGTAAGGAGATTGCCGACGACGCGGGTCGAGGCGATGTTGGGATATTGCGTCGCGCAGATCGCAAAGCCTGCGACCAGGACGATTGCTGTGATGACAACAGGAGGCAGGCCCTTCATGCCTTCGCCCCCTTCAACCGCAATCTGGCCCCGCGCAAACGCGCCGCAAGACCGGCGAGACCCGCCAGCCGCGGCGACTGCAGGAGCAGCACCGCGAGCACTACGACCGCTTTCACCAGCAGATTGAGCTCCGGCGGATAGCCCGACAGAAGAATGCCCGTGTTCATCGCCTGGATGATCAGGGCGCCGACGACCGCGAGCAAAAGACTGAAGCGGCCGCCGAACAGCGAGGTGCCGCCGATGACCACGGCAAGGATGGCATCGAGTTCGAGCCAGAGGCCGGCATTGTTGGCATCCGCGCCCATGATGTCGGCCGCGGAGATGATGCCCGCAAGCGCTGCGCACAGCCCGCACCAGGCATAGACCGCAAGGATCATGAGCCGTGTGCCGACGCCTGCGAGTTCGCTCGCGCGCGCATTGCCGCCTGTCGCCTCGATCAGGAGGCCGAGCGCTGAACCGCGCACGACCGCAACTGTCAGACCCAGCATCCCCGCGGCGATGACGACAGGCGCAGGGAAACCGAGGATGGCGCCGGCGCCGAACCAGCCGAGATCGGGCGAAGTAAAGGTGACGATGCGCCCCTCGGTGATCAGCTGGGCGATACCTCTCCCTGCGACCATCAGGATCAACGTGGCGATGATCGGCTGGATGCCGAGCACGGCGACAAGGAAGCCGTTCCAAAGACCGCAGATCAGGCCCGTGCCAAGCGCCGCGGCGAGCACCAGTGGCAGCGAATGGCTATCGGCAAGCGAGGCGGCAATCGCACCCGCGATCGCCATCACCGCGCCGACCGAGAGATCGATGCCGCGGGTGGCAATCACCAGCACCATGCCGAGCGAAAGCAGCACCACCGGCGCGCCGCGGTTGAGCACGTCGATGACGCTGCCGAACAGGCGCCCGTCCTGCATGCGCAGGTCGAAGAACTGCGGCGACACCATGCGATCCACGGCGAGAATCATGACGAGCGCAAGGATCTGGGCCAGTCCATGGCGCGGCAGGCGGGCCATCATGATGCAGCCCCGCGGGCCGCGCCGTCGGCGGCGATGGCGGCGAGAATGTTGGTGACGTCGATCGCGTCGCCTTGCAACTGCTCAACATGAACGCGGTCGCGCAGCACCACCACACGGTCCGAATAGGTCACGATCTCGTCGAGCTCGGAAGAGATGACGAGCAGCGCAAGCCCCTTGTCGCAGAACTCGCGGATCAGGCGGATGATTTCGGCATGCGCGCCGACATCGATGCCGCGGGTCGGCTCGTCGAGCACCAGGAGCCGCGGCGAGGTCGCAAGCCAGCGGGCCAGCAGCACCTTCTGCTGGTTTCCGCCGGACAACAGGCCAATGGGGCGTTCCGGATCTGGCGGGCGGATGTCCAGCAGCTCAATGAATCGCTTGGCGATCTCGTCCTGCTCGCCGCGCGACAGCGGACGGTGCAGCCCGCGCCTGGCCTGCAGGGCGAGCACGATGTTCTCGCGCACGGTGAGGTCGGCGATGATACCGTCGGTCTTGCGCTCCTCGGGACAATAACCGAAGCCGTAGGCGACCGCGTCGCGCGGCGAGTGCAGCCGCGCCGCGCGTCCCTCCACTTTGACCTCGCCGCTGTCAGCGCGTTCGGCACCGAACACCAGGCGCGCCGTCTCGGTGCGGCCCGAGCCGAGCAAGCCCGCAAGCCCGACAACTTCGCCATGATGCAGTGTCAAATCGAACGGCGCGATGGTGCCGGCCTTGCCGTAACCTTCGAAGCTGACACAGGCCTCGCCGGCGCCATGCGCAGGCGCCGCGACGCGCTCGCCGGTCGTCTCGGCAAGCTCGCGGCCGAGCATCATCCGGATCAGCTCGATGCGTGGCAGCGAGGCGGTCTCCCGCTCGCCGATCAGCCGACCGTTGCGCAGCACGGTGATACGATCGGAGATTTCATAGACCTGGTCGAGAAAATGACTGACAAACACGATGCCGATGCCGCGCAACGCAAGCTGGCGCATGACGCGAAACAGAATCTCCACCTCATGGCGGTCGAGACTCGCCGTCGGCTCGTCCAGGATCAGGACGCGCGCGGAGAGATCGACCGCGCGGGCAATCGCGGTGACGTGCTGCACCGCGACCGAATAATTGCCAAGCGGCGCCGCGACATCGATGTGAAGGCCAAATTCCTGCAACAGCGCAGTGGCGCGGCGGCGCATCTCGGCCTGACGTACCACGCCAAGCCGCGTCGGCTGTCGGCCGAGAAAGAGATTTTGGGCGACCGAGAGGTTCGGCAGCAGGTTCACTTCCTGATAGACGGTAGCAATGCCGCAATCGAGCGCAGCCTTGGCCGAGCGCGGCGCGATCTCGGCACCATCAAGGCGGACGATGCCGGCATCGCGGGCGAATACTCCTGTGACGACCTTGATAAGCGTGGATTTGCCGGCGCCGTTCTCGCCGAGCAGCGCATGAATCTCGCCGGCACGAAGCGTGAAGTCGACATCCTGCAGCGCGCGCAACGCACCAAAACTCTTGGCAAGCCCACGCACGTCAAGCAATGGCGCGGGGTCGGGACCTTTTTGCATCGCAAACGTCACTCCAGCCGGCGCCCGCATTGCATTGCGGGCGCCTTTTGGTCGTCCCGGCGATGGCCGGGACCCATATCGCGGAATCTTTCAGACGAGCACAATGGCAGACACCGTCCGCATAACCAAATCCTCTGGTTATGGTCCCGGCTTTCGCCGGGACGATCGCGAGAGTGTTGCCAGACCACAGGGCTCAGTATCCGAGTCCCTTCTTGCTGTCGTAGATCTTCTGCGGATCGTCAGCAGCGGTGTAGAGCTTGGACTCGGTCTGGATCCACTTCGGCGGCACCGTGCCCTTGTCCTTGGAGGCGATGATGGCGTCGAGCGCGGGACCGGCCATGTTCGGCGTCAGCTCGACGGTGGCGTTGGCTTCGCCGGCGGCCATGGCCTTGAAGATGTCCGGCACTGCGTCGATGGAGACGGTCAGGATATCCTTGCCCGGCTTGAGACCGGCTTCCTTCATGGCCTGGATGGCGCCGACCATCATGTCGTCGTTATGGGCGTAGACCGCGCAGATCGACTTGCCGCCACCTTCCGCCTTGATGAAGCTCTCCATCACTTCCTTGCCCTTGGCGCGGGTGAAGTCGCCGGTCTGGCTGCGCACCACCTTCAGGTTCGGATGCTTGGCGACGACATCGTCAAACCCTTTCTTGCGGTTGGTGGCGACGCTGGCGCCGACGGTGCCTTGCAGCTCGACGATGCTGCAGGACTTGTCGCCGACGGTCTTCGCCAGCCACTCGCCGGCGACCTCGCCCTCATGCACGCTGTCCGAGGTCACGGCCGTCAGATAGAGGTCCTTGCCGGAGGGATCGATGTCGCGGTCGAGCAGCACGACCGGGATCTTGGCTTCCTTGGCCTCCTTCAACACCGCTTCCCAACCGCTGGCGACCACGGGTGCGAGGAAGATCGCGTCGACCCCCTGG
Source organism: Bradyrhizobium sp. Tv2a-2 (assembly GCF_000472425.1). Classification (GTDB taxonomy): domain Bacteria; phylum Pseudomonadota; class Alphaproteobacteria; order Rhizobiales; family Xanthobacteraceae; genus Bradyrhizobium. Next base: position 341,597 of record NZ_AXAI01000001.1, read on the forward strand.
GCGATGAACGAACGGATCGCCTTGATCTGGTTTTCCTGCTTCTGCTGCGCGTCGGCGATCTTCAGATTCACCTGGCGCTTGGCGGCTTCCTGCTTGGAGACCGAGGTTTCGGCGGCGCGCCAGCCGGATTCCGATCCGATCTGGGAAAAGCCGACGGTGAGCTGAGCGGCGCCGGCTGGCAGCGAGAACATCACGGCGGCGGTAGCGGTGGCCGCAAAGAGGGCTTTGAGGGTCATGAGGCGCGTTCTCCCAAAACATTATCCGAGCGCCATTTTCTGGTGTTATGGCACCTTCGGGCTTCCCATTCGGGACAGCGCGCGCACTATTTCATGGAAGATAAGCCGCGACTAGTCATATTATTTGACTATTGAGTTCCTTTTTTTCATCCTGCCCCTGACTGTCAAGCCACCCCGATCGCGCGTACTGCATGCGCGATCGACCGCCCACCGCCGATGCAATGGCGAAGGCGATCTCCGACATCCTTCCGACGGTGTCGCGCCACCCTTACGTCGTCCAGGCCATTTCGGCGCTGCGGGGCGGGTCGGCGCCCATGCGCGTGCAGGTGAGCGCAGCGCAGCGGCAGGCAAAGGTCAGCGCGCGGCGCAGTTCGTCGGCGGTGGCTTCTTCAAGTGTGCCTTTGGCAATCCGGCTCTGCCGGTGCAGCGCAGCGAGCAGCGCGGCCTGAAAACTGTCACCGGCGCCGATCGTATCGACGACCTTGATGGCTGGAGCCCCGGCCTTGATGAAGCCGGCCTTGCGGTGCCAGGCCTCGGCGCCATCGGTGCCGCGGGTGACGACGAACAGCGTCGCACCTTGGGCGAACAGCGCTTCGGCGCGAGCCGCATAGGCGTCGTTGCCATAGAGGTAGCTGAAATCGACATCCGACATCCTGACAATATCGGCGCTCGCGGCGAAGGCCTGCATCCGATCGAGATAGGACGCCTTGTCCTTCACCAGATTGGGCCTGCAATTCGGGTCGAAGGATATCGTGCTTGTCCGCCTTGCATCCGCAATCAGCGCGGCAGTCTCCGCGGCCCCGCTCTGGTTGACCAGCGTGGTCGATCCCACGTGAACGGCCTCGATCGTTGCAAAGGGGATGCTGCCGCGCCGATAGGTCCATTCGCGTGAGGCAGTTTGGGCGTCGTAAAAGGCGTATTGCGACTCACCGCCGATGATGCGGACAAAGGCGAGCGTGGTTTGATCATCGCTGCGCGTTGCGAAGCCGAGGTCGACTGTGGAGGCCTGCGCGTGTTGCACGATCATGCGGCCGAACAGGTCATTCGCGATCCCGCCAACGAAGCCAGTTGGAACGTCAAGCCTGGCGAGGCCGACGGCGACGTTGAGGCAGGAGCCGCCGACCATTGGCCGCACCGCCTCGCCTCCATCCGTCGCTGCCACCGGGACAAAGTCGATCAAGGCGTCGCCACAACTCAAGATCATGCTCTTCGCCTTTCAGGCGCGGTTGACATCGAAGCCGCGCATCGCCTCGCGACTGCTGCGATCCAGTTGACGCAAGAGTTCGTAGACCTCCCGCTTCTTGCGATGAAATGCGGCGAGGCCCGGTGCGGTCGGCTCGGTCTGGCGGCCGAGCGCCGACATCGCCGCCATGGTCTCGCCGAGCGAGGCAAAGGCGCCCGCGGCGACTGCGCCCAGCATGGCTGCCCCGAGCAGGACCGGCTCCTGGGTCTGCGGCAGCGCGACCGCAAGCCCCGTCGTATCCGCCATGATCTGCCGCACCAGCGGACTGCGGCCGGCGCCGCCGCCGATCACGATCATGTTGCTCCGAACACCATGGGCCTTGAAGGCATCGATGACATCCGCAAGGCCGTAGGCGAGCCCGCACAGCCCGGCGAGGAACAGCCGCTCCATCGCGCCAAGGTCGGCGTCCAGATCGAGGCCGGCGATGACGGCGCGCGAATCCGGATCGGCGTAGGGCGAGCGGTTGCCAAGGAATTCCGGCAGGACGTGCAGGTCGCGCGCAAGGAGCGCGGCTTCGCTCGCACTCTTGGCGCGCGCAAGGATGCGTTTTTCCAGGAAGCCGATGATGTCGAGTCCGTCGCGCCGCGCGGCCTGGCTTGCCTCGGCGTGGCCGGGGTGCGAGCGGATCAAATGATCAATCGCGGCGCCCGCCGCCGACTGGCCGCCTTCGTTCAGCCAGAAGCCGGGCACCATGCCGGAATAATAGGGCCCCCAGACCCCGGGGACGAAAGACGGCGCCGCCGTGGTCGCCATGATGCAGGCGGACGTTCCCATGATGTAGGCCAGGCGCTCGCAGGCATCGACCATCGCACCCGACGGATCCCGGCCACCGATGGCACCGACCCCGCCGGCATGCGCGTCGATCAGGGAAGCTCCGACCGGCGTTGCTGGATTCAAGCCGAAGTCCCGCGCGGCCTGCTCGGTCAGGCCCGAGCCGAGCGACGTACCGGGTGCGACAATGTCGGTGCCGATGCGGCGGTAGTCCTCGGCGACGAACTCCTGCAGCCCGACGCGCTGAAAATACGGCGCGCTCCAGCGCTTCTCATGGGCGAGATAATTCCATTTGCAGGTGACCGTGCAGGTCGAGCGCGCCGGCGATCCCGTTGCGCGGAAAGAGAGATAATCGGCGAGATCGAAGAAGTGTCCAGCATTGTCGAAGCTTTGGCGCAGATGGCGCTTGAGCCAGAGCAGCTTCGGGATCTCCATCTCGGGCGAGATGGAGCCGCCGACATAGCACAGCACCTCGTCCTGCGTCTCGTTGACCAGCCGCGCCTCGGGGACAGCACGATGGTCCATCCAGACGATGACGTCACGCTCGTTGTCGCCGGAGGCGCTGACCGTGAGCGGCGCGCCGCTTGGGTCGAGCACGACCAGTGAACAGGTGGCGTCGAAACCGATGCCCTTGACGGTGTCAGGCGACAGTGCAGCTTCCGCCATGGCAGCTCGGACGGACGACGCGCAGGCGTTCCAGATGTCGGCTGAAGATTGCTCGACAATGTCCCCGGCCTCCTGCCATGTCCGGATCGGATGCCGCGCCGTTGCGAGCAGGTTCCCCTGCTCGTCGAAGATGCCTGCCCGCGTGCTGGACGTGCCGACATCGATGCCGATAAAGGCCTGGCGCATGGTCGCTCCCGTCAGTTTTGACGCGAGCTTACCAGCAAGTGTAGCCGCCATCGACAACAACGATGCTGCCCGTCATCAGGCTCGCGGCATCGGAGGCAAGGAACAACACCACGGAGGCAATCTCCTCCACCTGGCCGAGCCGGGCCATCGGCGTCCCGCCGATCCAGGCGTCGTACATGCGGGGATTGCTTTTCACGAAGGCATTCAATGGCGTCTCGATATAGGTTGGCGCCACCGCGTTGACCCGGACACCGCGCGCGCCCCATTCGGCGGCGAGCGACTTGGTCAGATGGTGCACCGCGGCCTTGGAGGCGTTGTAGTAGCACTGCTCCTGCGGCTTGTTGACGATGAAGCCCGACATCGAGCCGACATTGACAATGGTTCCCGTCTTCGCCGCCAGCATGTGCTTGCCGAAGGCGCGGCAGCACCAGAAGGTGCCGTTGAGATTGACGTCGATCACGTTCAGCCAGTGCTCGTCGGTCACGGTTTCGGCGGGTGTCTCGCTGCGCGCAATGCCGGCATTGTTGACGAGGACGTCGACCTTGCCATAGCGCGCGACGAGATCGTCGGCGACCTCGGAGACGCGGCGGGAATCCGTCACGTCCATCAGCGCCGTCTCGACGATGTAGCCCTTGTTGGTCAGCTCGGCGCTCGCCGTCTTCGCCACCGCGGCATCCCGATCGGCGATGATGACGCGCGCGCCGGCCTCCGCCAGCGCCTCGGCGCAGGCCAGCCCAATCCCCTGGCCGCCGCCGGTCACGATCGCGGTCTTGCCGGGCAATTTGAATTTCTCAAGATACATCTTTGTTGTCCTGCTAGCTACGAAGCGCGTTGCCATCCTTGTCGAAGCGGTGGATGCGCGAAGGATCCGGCGACAGCACGATGTCATCGCCGGCGCTCAGGTCGAGCTCGCCGACATGGCGCGCGGTGAGCGTTCCGAGCGCTCCGGCATCGACATAGAGAAAGGTGTCGCTGCCGAGATGCTCGGCCACCGCAATCTTGCCCGGCCAGCCCTCGCCATCGCGTGCGATTCTGAGATGCTCGGGACGGACGCCGATGGTCGCCGCGCCATATTTCGCGGCGGCCGCGCCGTTGACAAAATTCATCTTGGGCGAGCCGATGAAGCCGGCGACGAACAAATTGGCAGGCTTCTCATAGAGCTCGAGCGGCGTGCCATATTGCTCGATCCGGCCGGCATTGAGGACGACGATCTTGTCCGCCATGGTCATGGCCTCGACCTGGTCGTGGGTGACGTAGATCGCGGTGGTCGCGAGCTGCTTCTGAAGGCGCGTCACCTCCAGTCGCATCTGCACACGCAGCGCGGCATCGAGATTGGACAGCGGCTCGTCGAACAGGAAGGCCTTGGGTTCACGCACGATGGCGCGGCCGATCGCAACGCGCTGGCGCTGCCCGCCGGACAGCTCGCGCGGCTTGCGGTCGAGATAGGGCGTGAGGTTGAGGGTGGCGGCCGCCGCTTCGACCTTGCGGTTGATCTCCGCCTTCGGCAGGCCCGCCATCTTCAGGCCGAAGGCGATGTTGCCGCGCACGCTCATATGCGGATAAAGCGCGTAGGACTGGAACACCATCGACAGCCCGCGCTTGGCTGGCGGAACGTCGACGACATTCTTGCCGTCGATCAGGATGCTGCCGCCGGTAACATCCTCAAGCCCCGCGATCAGCCGCAACAGTGTTGTCTTGCCGCAGCCGGAGGGACCGACGAAAACGACAAAGGAGCCGTCGGAGATATCGAGATTGGCGCCCTTGATGATGTGCACCGGCCCGAAGGATTTCTGGACATCCTGCAGCGTGATCTGACCCATGGATCGAAAGCCCTTCTACTTCACGGCACCGAAGGTCAGGCCGCGGACGAGCTGCCGCTGACTGAACCAGCCAAGCACGAGGATCGGAGCGATGGCCAAGGTCGAAGCCGCCGACAGCTTCGCCCAGAACAACCCTTCCGGTGACGAATAGGAGGCGATGAAAACGGTGAGCGGCGCGGCGTTTAGCGTCGACAGGTTGAGCGTCCAGAACGCCTCGTTCCAGGCGAGGATCAGATTGAGCAGCAGCGTCGATGCGAGCCCCGGTATCGCCATGGGCGTCAGCACGTAGATCAGCTCGCGGCCGATGGTAGCACCGTCCATGCGGGCGGCTTCGAGGATGTCCTTCGGAATTTCCTTGAAATAGGTGAAGAGCATCCAGATCACGATCGGCAGATTGCCGAGGCAAAGGATGATGACGAGGCCGGTCAGCGAATCGAGCAGGCCGAAATCGCGCCAGATCAGGTAGATCGGGACGAGCACGCCGACCGGTGGCATCATCTTGGTCGAGAGCATCCAGAGCAGCACGTCCTTGGTGCGCTTGGTCGGTGAGAAGGCCATCGACCAAGCTGCGGGGATCGCGATCAGAAGCGCGATCAGAGTCGAGCCACCGGCGATGATGATGGAATTGAGCGCGTGATGGATGTAATCGCTGCGCTCCTGGACGGTCGCATAGTTTTCCGTGGTCCAGTGGAAGAACAGGAAAGAAGGTGGAATCGCAAAGGCTTCGAGCTCGGTCTTGAAGCTCGTGAGCACCATCCAGAGAATTGGGAAGAAGATGAGGAAGCCGGCGAGCCAGGCCCCGACGGTCGAGATCGCCACACGCCGGTTGGTTGCCATGCGTGCCATGCCTTACGCCTCCAGATTCCGGCCGACGATCCTGACCAGGAAGAAGGCCACGATGTTGGCGATGACCACGGCGACGAGGCCGCCTGCGGAGGCGCTGCCAATGTCATATTGGATGAGCGCCTGCGAGTAGATCAGGAAGGCGATGTTGGTGGTCTGCAGTCCCGGGCCGCCGCCGGTGGTCACGAAGATCTCGGCGAACACCGTGAGCAGGAAGATGGTCTCGATCAGGATCACCACGGTGATGGGACGAGCCAGGTGCGGCAGAGTGATGTAGACGAAGGTCGACAGCGCTCGCGCGCCGTCCATCTCGGCCGCCTCCTTCTGCTCCTCGTCAAGCGATTGCAGCGCGGTGAGCAGGATCAGCGTCGCGAACGGCAGCCATTGCCAGGTGACGATCAGGATGATCGCAAACAGCGGCGCGTCATTGAACCAGTCGATCGGGGTCAGGCCAAACGATTTGGCGATCCAGGCGAACAGGCCCGATACCGGATGCATCAGCAAGTTCTTCCAGACCAGCGCGCTCACCGTCGGCATGACGAAGAACGGCGCGATCACCATCAGCCGGACGAAGCTGCGGCCGATGACCGGCTGGTCGAGCAACAGCGCCAGCGGAATGCCGAGCAAAATGGTCAGTCCCAGCACCGAGCCGACCAGGACAAGCGTGTTCTGCAAGGACGCAAGGAAGGCGGGATCGGTCAGAAAATAACGGAAATTTTCGAGGCCGACGAATTGCTGCGTATCTCCGTCAAGCAGATTGTAGTGCAGCGTGGAAAAATAGATGGTGAGCGCCAACGGCACGATCATCCAGACGAACAGCAGCGCGACTGCAGGCGTCAGCAGCGTGCGCGCGAGCAATTGCGTCTGTCTGGTGGCCATCCACACCTCCAAGGGATGCGAAGAAAGGGCGGCCACCCCGGGAGAGTTTGAAGGATGGCCGCGAGGTTTGGCTCGGGAGAGTGAGCTGGAATCGCGCGCCTATTTGATATAGCCGGCGCGCTTCATTTCCCGTTCGGTCGAGGATTGCGCCGCCGCAAGTGCCGCATCCACGCTGGTCGAGCCGGACAGCGCTGCCGAGAATTGCTGGCCGACCGCGGTGCCAATGCCCTGGAATTCGGGGATCGCCGCGTATTGCACGCCGACATACGGCACCGGCTGCACGGTCGGCTTGTTCGGATCGGCTGCGTCGATCGAGGCGAGCGTCGGCTTGGCGAAGGGCGCGACCTTCAGATAGTTAGGGTTCTCGTAGAGCGAGGTGCGCGTGCCCGGCGGCACATTGGCCCAGCCCTCCTTGGACGCAACCAGCTTGGTGTAGTCCTTGCTGGTGGCCCAGGCGATGAACTTTTCCGCCGCTTCGACCTTCTTCGAGCCGGCGGGAATCGCCAGATTCCAGGCCCAGAGCCAGTTGGCATTCTTGCCAAGGCCGGTGTTGGGCGCCAGCGCGAAGCCGACCTTGTCCGCGACCCTGGAGTCCTTCGGATTGGTCACGAAGGATGCGGCGACCGTGGCATCGATCCACATCGCGCATTTGCCGGCATTGAACAGCGCGAGGTTCTCATTGAAGCCGTTGGAGCTTGCACCGGGAGGCCCGGCCTCCTTCATCAGGTCGACATAGGTCGCAAGCGTCTTCTTCCATTCGGGCTTGTCGAACTGCGGCTCCCACTTCTCGTCGAACCAGCGCGCCCCATATGAATTGGCCATCGCGGTCAGCAACGCCATGTTCTCGCCCCAGCCGGCCTTGCCGCGCAGGCAGATGCCATAGACGCCAGCCTCCTTGTCGGTCAGCTTCTTGGCGGCCGAGATCACGAAATCCCAGGTCGGCTTGTCGGGCATGGTGAGCCCGGCCTTCTGGAACAGGTCGGTCCGGTACATGGTCATTGAGCTCTCGCCGTAGAACGGTGCGGCATAGAGCTTGCCGGAGACGGACACCGCGTCCCTGATCTTGGGCAAGAGGTCGGCGACATCATAATCGGCGCCGAGATTATCGAGCGGCACCAGCCAGTTCTTCTTGGCCCAGATCGGCACCTCATAGGTGCCGATGGTCAGCACGTCGAATTGCCCGCCCTTGGTGGCGATGTCGGTTGTGACGCGCTGGCGCAGGACGTTCTCCTCGAGCGTCACCCATTTGACGACGATATCGGGATTTTTCGCGGTGAACTCGCTGGTCAGCCCCTGCATCCGGATCATGTCGCCGTTGTTGACGGTGGCGATGGTCAGGGTGGTCTCAGCGAGCGAGGGGGCCGAAGACAAAAGCGCAGCTGCGCCCAGGAGGGCGCCAAGGACGTTTTTCACGGTAACCTCCCATGGTCGCGTTTGAGCATATGCCCACGCGTTGGGCGTATGTTCACACCGACGTCCGGGGTTGTCAAGCCGAGCGCGAACACGTCCGGCGTCGGGCAGGCCCGAGACGAAATTCCTCTATGCTGCAGAAGCGTAGGGATCTAGCGATCCAGCACGGCACGCGCCGTCGCCTCGTCGGTGATGAGACCGTTGACCAGGCGCCCGGCGAGTGCCGCGCGGATCGCCGGCACCTTGGCCTGGCCGAGCGCGGCGGCAATCGTCGTGGTCTGCGCCGGCATTTGCGGCGGAATGCTGGTGAGGCGCTTGTTGGTTCCACCCTTGATGAGGCGACCCTTGGCGTCATAGGCCCAGCCGGTCACTTCTCCGACCGCGCCAAGCCTCATCATCTCGAACAGCTCTTCGCGGGTGACGAAGCCGTCGACATGGACCTGTGCCTTCTGGTCCATTTGGCCGATGCCGACCAGGCGCAGATCGGCCTTCGCGGCAATCGCCTTCACCTTGGCAATCGGCTCGATCCGAACCATGCGGTTGCGCTCGTCTTCCGACGACATGAGAAAGGGCAGCGGCATGGGATAGTGGCGCGCCCCGGTTCGGTCAGCGAGGCGTCCCACGGTATCGAAGAAACTGGCCGAGCCATCCGCCGAGATGTTGCCGACCAGCGACACGATCTGATGGTTGGGCCGCTCGATCGGCATGACACGTTCGACGGCCGCGCGCACCGCGCGTCCCGTGCCCAGCGCGACAATCACAGGCGTTTCCGAGCGCAGGGTCAGATCGAGCAGATTGGCGCAACGCTCCGCAATACCGGCCGCCGCATTCGGCGACGCTGGATCGGACGGAACCACCTCGCAATGCATGAGATCGAAGCGGCTTTTGAGGGTCGCTGCAAGCTCCATGCAGGCTGCAATAGGATGCTCGAGGCGAAAGGTGATGAGCCGCTCGGCGAGGCACAATGACACCAGCCGCTGCGCGGAAGCGCGCGAGACCTGCAGCATTTTGGCGATCTCGTCCTGGGTGTGGCCGGCAATGAAATAGAGCCAGCCAGCGCGCGCCGCGTCGTCCAGCCGGGATTTCTCATTGTCGGGCGCGGCCATGAAAACGCGCTATCCTTCGTTCCAGAAGTCGGCCATCCGCTCAAACACCCGGTCGGCGCCCGCTTCATATAGCATGGCGCGTCCGTCGCGTGCGCGATAGTGACTGCCACCGACGAAGCCCCATACGGCCATGCCGGCAGCCTTCGCCGCGGTGACGCCACTGACGCTGTCCTCTATGACAAGGGTCAGTTCCGGCGCTGCACGCATCTGCGCCGCAGCATAGAGAAAGAGATCCGGCGCCGGCTTGCCTCGTTCAACCATCTGCGCCGTGTAGAGCCGCTCGCCGAACAGGGGTGCTAGGCCGGTCAAGGCGAGCGATTGCGAGACCCGGTCGAGATCGCTGGACGACGCGACACAGGATGGTGACTCCAGACGCGACACCAAGGCTTCGATTCCCGGAATAGGCTTTAGTTGCTCACTGAAGCGCTGCAGCACGCGAGACTTCAGCTCAGCCAAGAAGGTTTCAGGAACGAAGCGACGGTCATCCCTGTAATAGCTCCGCAAAGCAGCCGTGCTGCGGCCGAGAAACAACTCGACTGCCTCATCTTCGCTGAGCGAAATGCCGCGCTCACCGAGCACCTCCGACAAGCACTGACAGCTCAGCACCTCGCTGTCCACGAGAACGCCGTCGCAGTCGAAGATCACCAGATCGGGTTTGGAACGGGCTGATATCATCCGCTGATAGGATCATATGCCCAAGCCGTGAGCAATAGCTCAGCAGTTCGGGGCTCCAATGCCCTATCGCGTGCCGTAGGCGCGGTCACCGGCATCGCCGAGGCCGGGAAGAATGAAGCCGTTCTCATCGAGCCCTTCGTCAATCGCCGCGGTCCAGACCGGCACGTCGGGATGCAGCCCGCGAACGCGTTCGAGGCCCTCAGGCGCAGCGATCAGGCAGACAAGGCGGATATCCTTTGCGCCGCGCTCCTTCAGCCGGTCGATCGCGGCGACCGACGTGTTGGCAGTCGCCACCACAGGTGTCACCACGATCGCAAGCCGCTCACCGAGATCGGACGGCGATTTGAAGAAATACTCCACCGCGGCAAAGCTGACGGGCTCGCGATAGAGGCCGATATGCGCGACGCGCGCGGTCGGCACCAAGTCCATCATGCCGTCGACAAAGGTCGCCCCTGCCCGCAGCACCGGCACGAACACCAGCTTCTTGCCGGCAATCCTGGCCGACTGCATGCGTGCCAGCGGCGTCTCGACCTCGACCTCGGTGAGCGGTAGATCGCGCGTCACCTCGTAGCACAGGAGCATCCCGATTTCCTTGAGGAGTTCGCGGAATGACTTGGTCGAAATCGATTTGTCCCGGATCAGCGACAGCTTGTGCTGCACCAATGGATGATCGACGATGGTAACGCCTTGCATGAAGCCCCCGCTCGACACTGTTGGTCGATCTGGTTGTCGCGCGACTCAGGCGTCCATTCAAGAATGGCTGGCGCAGGGAGGCAATGCCCCCCTGGAGATCCCCGCAGACAAACGCTTTAGCAGCTAAAGCATGATCCGGAAAAGTGTGTAGCGGTTTTCCGAAAAGATCATGCTCAATCAAAGACCTAAAGCGCGATGACGGTTCAACCAAATCTCATCGCGCTTTAGGCCAGTCTCTTGGTAACGAGGCGCCCCAATAGGTGCCCCTTCCACATCCAGAGCCCCGACAGGATCATCACGGGAAGGAAGACAAATCGCGTCGGAGGAGCGTAGTTGGGTATCACCTCAAGCGGACTGTAGACATAGCCGATGATCGGTATGCTGCAGACGATATGAATCCAGCGGCAAACAAGACGGGTGGTGACACCGTTCATGACTTGATCCGTGCTCCATTCTGTATCGGCGATATCGTGTGATTGGGCCTGGTCGGGTTTGAACGTGCCGGCATCAATCCGCCCGCGTCAGAACCTGCTCCAGGTTTGCGAAGAACTTCTGCCATCCGAACCTGGCACCCTGATAGGCCTGCTGCTGATCGGGGCGGAAGCCCGACTGCTCCATGCGCAAATGGGTCCCCGTGCTGGTCGGGGTCAGAGTCCAGGTCACCACGCTTTCGAGTCCATAGGCGTCCCAGGTGTAAGACAGCGTCTTGTCCGGCTCGATTTCCAGGATCTTGCAATCGACGGAGCCCCAATCGGCGCGAAAGCTGAATTGATGGTTTACGACCGGCTTGAAGTCGCTCTTCATCAGCCACTCCTCGATCAAATGCGGTTGCGTCAGTGCGCGCCAGATTTTCTCCGGTGGAAACGGCATCTCGCGTTCGACGATGACGGAACGTGTTTCAGTCGCAGATTGACTCATTGATCCATCCTTCTCAGCAGATCTTCGAGGTGATCGAACCGGCGCTCCCAGAAACCGGCGATTTGGCTAGTCCAATCGAGCAGCGGGGCGAGAGCATTGAGCTGCGCGCTGTAGTGCGTCTGTCGGCCTTCGTGACGATCGCGTACAAGCCCGGCCTGCTTGAGCACACCGAGATGCTTCGACACCGCTGGCTGCGAAACGCCGGCGCGGGCCGTGAGAGCCCCGACCGTCTGCTCGCCTTCGCGGCATAATTGCTCGAAGATGGCGCGCCGTGTCGGATCGGCTAGCGTCCGAAACAGCACGTCGTGGGTGTTCGGCATCGAAATCCATAACCTGTTGGTTATAGATAAACGTATAACTATCCAGTTATGCGTTAGTCAAGGGGAATTTTGGGCGGCCTAAAACACAGTGCCGTCGCTGATGACCTTCAGCGGTGGCGCGCCGTCGGCGCGACGTGCGAAGGCGGCGGCGCGGCCCGCGGCCCAGGTGCCGCCTTCGAGAATGCTTGCGAGCGGCAACTCCTCGGCACTGCGATCGAGCCGCGTGCGAATGCGCGTCGCCAGCAAATCCAGCAGGGCGACCGTCAGCGCGCGCCACTCGACAACCAGCGTCGAGTCGACTTCATGCGCGCGCTCTTTATCCTCAGGGTCACGCAGGCGCAGCACGTCAAGGTCCACGAAGAGGCCCCCATTGCGATATTCGGCGAGGCCGGTCAGGCCGTCGATGTCAGTGACCTCAAGGCCCGCGCGTTGCAGCGGCTCGATCAGCGAGTAGCTCAGCCATTGCGAAAGCTTGTGCAACGGCACGAGGCCGTCGGTCGCATCGCCCATTTTGAGGGCCGGATGCCGCCAGCAATCCCCGAGCGGAATGCCGGCAAGCGAAAGCCGCGACGGCCAGATCGGGCCGAGTTGTTGCAGAACTTCCGCGAGAATGGCGGGCGCTGCGATGACGCCCTTCCTCGCGTGCGCCGCGAGACGGTCGAACAGGCCGCCAGGCCGCGGCCGGTCGGCCAACGCAAATACATCGGGCCGCGCAGCCAGCAGCCGACCGAGACGCCGCAGCAGATCGGCGCGACCAGCGAGGCCAACCATCGGATTGGCGTCGGTGACCTGAAAGCCGGCTTGCAAACGCGCAAGCGGCAAGCTCGCGATCACATCGGCATCGACCCGGAACGGATCGCGCGCCTCAGCTGAGAAAGCCCCGCTTGCAAACATGTCGAGGCTTGCGAGCGCCAACCCTTCTGAACGGCCGATGCTCTGTCCCGTCACGTCATCGCGGTAGCGCCAGGTGGGGCCGGCGCCCGCATCCAGGAGCACGCTGACAATGGCGAGATCGAACTCGGCGCGGGCCCGAGCTGCGCGATCGGGCCACGATGCGGCTTCCGCCTTCACGGCCCAACGATCAGCCCCGCCGATGACAAAATGCCGCCAGCGCGCATGAAACGGAATATCCAGTGTCGAATAGGCTTTGCGCGTCACCGCAAGCACGGCGTCCGCAACGGCATCCATGCGGTCGAGATCGATGGTGAAATGCGCAAGGCCGCCGCGCAGACCGATGTCGAGCATCCTGCCCGCGCGTTCACGAACCGCTTCTGCCGAGAGAAGCGCAAGCGCCTGATGCTGTGTAGCCGCCGCCGGCACGCTCACGGGATCAATACTTCTCGAGCGAGCGGCCGACCGTATCCGTCAGATCCTTTGCCGCCGGCACCTCGGTCGAGAAATAGCCGGCCGCCTTCTTGGCGGCGATTTCGACATGGGCGTCGGCCGGGATCAATTCCAGCGGGAGCGGCACGCGCTCGACAATGTCGATGCCCTGCCCGGTCAGCGCGTCATATTTCATGTCGCTCATCGACAGGAAGCGATCGATCCGCTTCAAGCCGAGCCAGTGGATTACATCCGGCATCAATTGCTGGAAGCGCGCGTCCTGGACGCCGGCAACGCATTCGGTACGCTCGAAATAGGCGGCCGCCGCGTCGCCGTCCTCCTGGCGCTTGCGCGCGTTGTAGACCAGGAATTTCGTAACCTCGCCGAGCGCGCGGCCTTCCTTGCGATTGTAGACGACGAGGCCGAGCCCGCCCTCCTGCGCGCCTCGCGCGCATTCCTCGATGCCATGAATGAGGTAGGGACGGCAGGTGCAGATGTCGGAGCCGAACACGTCGGAGCCGTTGCATTCATCATGCACGCGGCAGGTGATCCTGGTGCGATGGTCCGGCAGCTTGGCGACGTCGCCGAACAGATAGACCGTGGTGCCGCCGATCGGCGGCAGGAACACCTGCATGTCCGGCCGTGTCACGAGTTCGGGGAACATGCCGGCGGTCTGCTCGAACAGCGTGCGTCGCAGCTTGGTCTCGCTGGTGCCGAAGCGCTGGGCGACACCGGGCAGATACCAGACCGGATCGATCGCGATCTTCACCACCGAGACGCTGCCATTGGCATGCACGACCGTGCCATCCGGCTTCAGCCGCTTCGCCGCCATCGCGTCGCGGATTTCCGGCAAGTCGAGCCGCGCCCGCGTCACGGCGATGCTCGGCCGGATGTCCGTGCCCTCGGCGATCTCGGTGCGGAAATTCTCGGCGACCAGATGGCCCCAGGGATCGAGCGCGACGATGCGCGACGGCTCACTCCACTGCGGGAATGGCCCGATGGTCGCGGCCGGAAAGGTGTTGGTGAGATCAGGACGACGGATGGGATCGAGCGCGCCGGCGGAGACCGCGAGCGCGCGGTACACCGCATAGGAGCCGCCATGGCTGCCGATCACATTGCGATCCTGCGGCCGCGACACCGTGCCGATGATCGGCCCGCGCGCACGCGCATCCGCGGCTCCCCAGTGAATCGGGAAGACCGGCTTTCCGCCCGGCTCCGGATGGGAGGTGAGGCGGATATGGTCGGTGCGGTTCGAACTGCTCATGACCAGGTGTCCCAAAAAGCCAACGGCCCGCCTGTCCGACGGGCCTGGCTCATCGCTGTGCTGATGCCGAGGGCCGGGCTCTCAGCCCAAGCCTGCTTCGGAACCATTATCGACTCTATATGTAGCAATATGTAGCAAAACCCCTACAATCCGCGCTGTATCAATTTATATACAATTCTCAGATCTTATTACAAGGGGAGCTCAGGCCGCTGAAAGGCGACCGCTTTGCTCGCGCTCAAGAGTGAAAGCGGCATTGGCTGGCATCACGTCTGGTTGACCAGCGGGGCATCCGGGACAAAGCGACATTCAAGGCCTCCCTGCGGAAGGGGTTCGATTGCGTGTAAGCCGAGACACATCACCGCTCGCGCGCCTCGCCTGCTTGCCGAGCTTGCTGGCCCGCATATCGCGCGCTGACGGCGAGCCGGTGGCAGCCGATGGCACGTAGTCCAGCTACCACCATCCGCTCGCAATCGCAGCCGATACAGACGATGCGCTTACTGCGCCGGATGTGGCGAAAATTGATGTCTTCGATAAGCTCCCTGTCGGCAAGCTGATGTGACACTTTACCGTCAGACCGGTGACATCAAGTGGTTCGCAGCTTCTTTGAGGCGGTTCGGCCGTCCTGCTCAGAGCGCCCTGGAAGTGACCGAAACCACTTGCGTTTCCCTGATTTTCGGCATATAAATAATTGTTTCTTCTCGCGTTCCGAAGAGGAAACAACATGGTTGAGTTACATAACTGGCTGACACATCAGCACCCGGGTCTTCGGACCTACGTCACCCTTCAGCAAAAGACCAACGAACTCGCGCAGGCCGATCCGGATCACCGCGCAATCTATCGTCTGCTGTCATCGATCATCGATCCCTTCATCGACTCCTTTGACGAGGAGCCGCTCCCGGCGGGCGTCGCGGACGCGACCTTCCACCGGCTGATTGAAATCGTGCGCGATGCCGAGGAGGCGATCACTCTGTCGCCGGATCGGCAGATCGATGCATTGAACAGGATCGCTGGCGTCGAATTGGTCTGATCCGACAAGCGCGGATAGGCGATTTCCACCGGACTTCGCCTCTTGCGCATGTTTACGCTTCCCTGGTCGCGTCAAATCATATAGGCCTGTCTCAAATATTAGACATGTTTGAGACAGAAGGCCTCTGCATGATAGCTGACCGCTTCGCCGAGATCGGCGGGAGGCTGCGCGCCTATCGGATGGGCCGGGGACTTGCGGCCGAGCAAGTGGCCGAGCGGCTCGGCGTCTCGCGCGCGGCCGTCTATCGCATCGAGGCCGGCGAGGTCGTCAAGATCGAGACGCTCGAGCGTCTTGCGGGCGTGCTCGAAACCTCCGTGGGCTCGCTGCTCGGCCTCGGTGTCGAGTACTATGCGAAGGCAACCAGCTATTTCGAGCGAATGCGGCAGATCGAGCAGAAGTCCGAGCAGGTCGTCGCCCACTTCCCGCCGCTGTCCTACCTGCTGACTTCAGACAATTATGCAAAGCACCTGAAGCAGACGCTGATCGAGGCGGCGCCCTCTTCGATCGACGGGCCCAGCGCATACGAGGCCGAGATCGACGCAATCATCGCCGTGCTCGATGAACGCAAGGAGGCGCGCAAGCGCCGGCATCTCAGTGTCGTCAACTTCGTGAGCCAGCCCGAGATCGAGCGCTGGCTGAAGCTTGGCCTGGTCGGCCGCTTCGATTTGCAGGGCGAGGAGGTGGTCGCGCGCAGGCAAGCCGCGCGCGCCGAAGTCGAACACCTGATCAAGCTGATCGAGTCGGAGCCGATGGGCGTGCAGATCGGCCTGATCGAGGAGACGCTGCCCAACATCACCTTCCAGCTGTTCCGCACCTCGGAGCGCACCCTGCTCGGCTTGAGTCCATTCCGACTTGGCGGCGACCTCCCGAACATCCGCACCGGCGTAGCAATGCTGACCGCGGACGAGGAGCCGGTGCGTCTCTATGAACAGCTGGTCGAAAAGCTCTGGCGCCGCGCCCACAAGGGCCGCGAGGCTGCGGCGCAGCTGCGCATGATCGTCGAGCGATCCGGGATCATCGCGCCCGGCGCGCGAAAAGCGTTGGCTTAATTCGGCTTGGCGTCGTCGCGATCGTCGCGGCCGCCCGTCATGGCGAGACCTCCCCGACCGACCACGGCAGCGTCTCGCCGCCCTGGAACACCACGACCTCGGTATCCTCCACAGCGACCGCGGCCATAACAGGCGACTCGCGCCGCTCCAGCACGATTGTTCCGCGGTTGAGTTCGATCCCGTAGAACCGCGCACCGTTGACCGACGCAAAGGCCTCGAAACGATCGAGCGTGCCCTCCTCGTCGAACACCTGCACATAGGTCTGCAGCGCGGTGGCGCCGCCGAACACACCGGCCGAGCAGCACTCGGCTTCCTTCGCCGTCCGCCGATGCGGCGCGGTATCGGTGCCAATGAAGAAGCACGCATCACCCGAGGTCACCGCCTTGCGCAGCGCGAGGCGATGCCGCTCGCGCTTGGCGACAGGCAAACAATAAAGATGCGGACGCAAGCCGCCCTGGAAGATCGAGGTGCGGTTGATGACAAGATGATGCGGGGTGATCGTACCCGCGGCGCGCGACGCATGGGCGCGGACGATGTCGACGGTCTCGGCCGTGGTGACATGCTCGACCACCACCTTCAACCCCGCATGCCGCTTCAACAGCGGCAAGAGGCTTTGCTCCATGAAGACGGCCTCGCGGTCGAAAATGTCGACGGCCGGATCGGTTGCTTCGCCATGGATCAGAACCGGCATGCCGATCTTCTCCATGCGCTCCAGCACCGGCGCGAGCCCCGGGATATCGGTGACGCCGTAATGGGCGTTGGTGGTGGCGCCCGCGGGATAGAGCTTGGCCGCGACCCAGGCGCCCTCGGAAAAGCCCTTCTCGATCTCATCCGGCGCGGTCGCGTCGGTGAGATAACAAGTCATCAGCGGCCGGAAATCCACGCCCTCGGGTCGCGCGGCAAGGATCCGCTCGCGATAGGCAATCGCGCCGGCCACGCGCGTGACCGGTGGCACGAGGTTCGGCATGATGACGCCGCGCGCGAACTGCGCGGCAGTGAACGGCAGCACCGCCTTGAGCATCGCGCCGTCGCGCAAATGCACATGGAAATCGTCAGGGCGCCGGATCGTGATCCGGTCCACCCGCTTGCCTGCGGCAGCCTTGTCAAACAGTTCGGTAACGCTCATCGCACGGCCTCTTCGCTCGCAGCCCGCATTACCGCGATTCCGGCGATGAAATCACCCAAATTCGTCGCTTCCCTGGCGTTATGCGACAGCGCCGGCTTATTTGCGTCCCTGACGCGAGCCGCGCGATCGCGGGGCCGGGGCCGTATCGCTCCTGGCGCCGAACCGCTTGCGGTTGAAGGCGACGGCGCCGGAACCCGCGACGGCCTCAACATCTTCGAGACGCAGCGGCTTGCCGCCGCTTGTCAGCAGCTTCGGGTACTCGATCGCGCGGCCGGCCTCAACCTCGCGGAACACCACCTGCGGTCCTGCCGGCTCGGCGAGCCAGTCGTCGCCCCATTTCTTCAAGGCGAGATAGGCCGGAAAGAAATCGCGTCCCTTGTCGGTGAGGACATAGTCGTAGCGCGAGGAGTGCTCGGGCAACGGCACGCGCTTCATGATGCCGGCATCGACAAATCGCTTGAGCCGGTTGCTCAGGATGTTCGGCGCCACACCGATATAATACTCGAATTCGTCGAAGCGCCTGGTGCCGTAATAGGCCTCGCGCAGAATGAGGATCGACCAGCGGTCGCCGACAACCGCCATTGCACGCGCCATCGAGCATTGCGCGTTGGCGACACGACCGCTTTTCCTATCGGTGACCGGCTTGGCTCTCTTCATGACCCGGCCACTATAACCGAACCGGATCCCCGTATGTCCAGCGCGGAGACGGCCGCTCAGGCCGCCTGCCCCGGCTGCGGCGGCGGCTTGAGCGCAGCCTGCGGGTCCCGTGCACGCGGATGCGTGACCAGAACACCCGCGTCGGCAAGCCGCATCAGTTCCGCCTCGGGGATGCCAAGCTCGCCGAAAACCTCGAAATTGTGCTCGCCCTGGAAGGCGGGCGTTCCGATCGGCGTCAGCTCTTCCGCGGAAAAATGCCAGGGGCGGCCGGGCAACCGGTACTCGCCGCCGTTGCGATCCGGCACTTGCTGGACCGCGCCCCAATAATCGCTCCAGGGCGAGGCCGCGAGCTCCTTCAGGGAACGGATCTCGCCCATGGCGATCTTGGCCTCGTCGAACTGCGCATCAAGCGTGGCCATGTCGGGGAAGGTCAAAATCCAGGACTGGATTATCTGATGCAACGCACCGAAATTGAGCCGCCGTGCCGCCGCACTCGAGAAGCGCGGATCGTCCAGCAGATCGGCGCGCCGCATCGCGCGCAGCCAGGACGGGAAGGTGCGGCTGCCGACGATGCTGGTGGCGACGGTGAAGAACTCGCCGCCTGGCCCGGTGAAGAAGGAGCAGTCAGTGGCGCCGAGGATCGCGGGCTCGGCGCCGATGTCGTCGTCGGAGAGATCGACATGGGCGCGCTCATTGACCGCGAGCAGCGTCGCCGCCATCGCGACATCGACATATTGCCCGCGTCCGGTTATTTGCCGGCTGTTGAGCGCGGAGAGGATCGCGATCACCGCCTGCAAGCCGGCGTAGACGTCCGCATGCGACAGGGCGTCCGTGCGAGCCTCGGCGAGCGCACCGCCATAGTGACGAATGCTGTTTGCGGTGAAGCCAGCCTCGGCCTGCACCGTGGGCGCATAGGCCATGCGGCTGCGCCATGGACCGCTTTGACCGTAACCGGTGATGGACGCGTAAATCAGGCGCGGATTGCGCTTCGCCAGCGTCTCGTAATCGAGGCCGAAGAAGCCGAGCGTACCGGCGCGGAAATTTTCAACCACGATATCGGCCGTGTCACACAGCTTGAGCACCAGCTCATAGGCGCCGGGCAGATTGAGGTTGATGCTGACATTGCGTTTGCCCGCATTCTGCTGCGCGTAGTAGCCCGACATGCCGTCGGTCGAGGGAAAAGCGAAGCGCGAGACATCAGGGCTCGGCGGCTCGATCTTGACGACCTCGGCGCCGAGATCCTGCAAGGTTCGGGCGCAAAGCGGGCCGGCGAGCACGCGGGAGAAGTCGACGACACGAAGTCCGTTGAGGGGGCCGCTCATGGTCAACGTCCCGCGAATTTGGCTAGGCCCGGACCGTTCTTGCGGAAGGACGCAAGGCCCGCTTTCAGGTCTTCCGAGGCCCAGATCGGCGCCTGTACACGTGCCATGGCTTCGTCGGCCGCACCAACGCCGTCATTGACCGCGATATGAACCAGCTCCTTGGTCGCAGCATGCGCCAGCGTCGGCCCCTGCGCGAATTCCTCCGCGATCGACAGGGTCGTGCTCTGCAACTGCTCTTCCGGCACCGTGAGATTGATCAGGCCCCATTTCTCCAGGGTCGGCGCGTCGTATCGCCGCGCCAGCATCGACATTTCCTTGGCGCGCGCCGCACCAATGCGCTGTACCTGGCGCTGGATGCCGCCGAGCAGCGGATGCAGGCCGAGCGTCGCCTCCACCGAGCCGACCTTCGCCGATGACGCCGCAATGATGTAGTCGCACGCCAGCGCCAGCTCGAGCCCGCCGCCGAGACAGACGCCGTGCACGCTCGCGATCAGAGGGATCGGCAACAGCTCCATGAAGCGCAGGAACTCGACGCCGTTCAGGCGACGGCCCTCATTGCTCTGGTCGACGCTGCCCGCAGCGACGCGCTGGTCGAAAATGTCGAGATCGGCGCCGGCCGAGAAATGCCGCAACCCGCTGCGGATCACGATGGCGCGGCTACCCGCTTCCCGCGCGGCCTCGACCTCCGCGACGATCGCATTGATGAGTTTTGGCCCGAGCAGGTTATAAGGCCGATAGACCATGGTCAGCACGGCAACATTGCCGCGGTGCTCTCGCTGAATCAGCGCATTCTCGGACAAGCGGACCTCCCATCTGTGCTGGTTAGTGACGCCGGGCGCGTCTTTCCCAGACACTGTAGCGCGTCACTTTCATTTTGCAAGTCACGATGTCGGGCGGGATCGCAAGCGCGGCCCGTGGCTCAGGAACCCCTGCCCTTCCAATCTGCCAAAGCGATTGCCGGCATTTCGAAGCGATCCTGGGTCCTGGTGTACCAGCCGCCTTCCATACGGCCGATCAGGTCCAGCTTTTCAGCATCGATGTAGAGCTTTTCGGCGTCTCTCACCGCATCATCCCGGACGTGCACGAACAGGATTCTGCCCAGCATCAGGCTGAACGAACCTAGCCGCACCTCCTGCATGAAGCTGCATTCCATCGACACCGGTGCTGCGGCAATGCGCGGCACGCTGACCCGCGCGCTGGGCGCAAGCGCAAGCCCGGCCTCTTTCGGCTCCTCGACGCCTCGCGGAAAGGCGATGGACGTGATGCGCATCTCTTCGGCCAACTGAAACGACACCAGGTTGACCACGAACTCTTCGTTCAGGCGGATGTTGGCGCGGGTGTCCTTGGGCTCGCCCGGCCCCTTGCTGCCGATGCCGACGCCGACGGTTGCGGGATCGCTGCCGAAGACGTTGAAGAAGGAGAATGGCGCCGCGTTGACCGAGCCATTCGGGTCGCGTGTCGTGATCCACGCGATGGGTCGCGGCAACACGGTTGCAAGCAAAAGCTTGTACCGTTCAAGCGGCGCCATCTCGCCAAAATCAAATTGCATGCGTCCCTCTCCGCGCCCGCGCTACCGGCCCTCAGGCTACCGCAAGCGCCTTCTCCTTGGCCGGGCTCGCATCCAGGAATCCGGTCAGACGCTGCCGGATGATGCGCTCGGCGTCGCGCATGGTGCGGTCGATCAGCTCCTTCACCGTCGGCACGTCGTTGATCAGGCCGACCACCATGCCGCAGCTCCAGGCGCCGGCGTCCATGTCGCCGTCCACCATGACCTTGGGATAGACGCCGGCGACCTCGTTCAGAATGTCGTCGATCTTGAGCGCGTTGCCTTTCTCGCGCTCAATCTCGACCAGCCGTTCGACGCCCTTGTTGGTCAGCACGCGCTCGGTGTTGCGAAGCGCGCGCATCACGAGCCGTGTATCGAGCTCGGTGGCGGCCACGATCGCGTTCTTGACGTTGTCATGGACCGGCGCCTCCTTGGTCGCAATGAAACGCGTGCCCATGTTGATGCCGGCAGCACCGAGCGCTAGCGCGGCAACGAGGCTTCTGGCATCGGCCATGCCGCCGGACGCGACGAATGGCACCCTCAACTCCTCGGCGGCGCGCGGCAACAGGATCATGTTCGGCATGTCATCCTCACCGGGATGGCCGCCGCATTCGAATCCGTCGACGCTCACGGCATCACACCCGATCTTTTCCGCTTTGAGTGAATGCCGCACCGAGGTGCATTTGTGGATCACCTTGATGCCGGCCGACTTCAACGCCGGCATGTATTGCTCCGGGCTGCGACCGGCGGTTTCGACGATCTTGACCCCGCCCTCCCTGATCGCGGCGATATATTCCGGATAGGGCGGCGAACTCAGCGTCGGCAGGAAGGTCAGATTGACACCGAACGGCCTGTCCGTCATGTCGCGACAGCGCGCGATTTCCTTCGCGAGCAGCTCCGGTGTTTTTTGCGTGAGGCCGGTGATGATGCCGAGGCCGCCGGCGTTCGATACAGCCGAGGCCAGCTCCGCGAAGCCGACATAGTGCATACCGCCCTGGATGATCGGATGTTCGATGCCGAAGAGTTCAGTGATAGCTGTCTTCACGAATTGCTCCTGTCGATACGCGGGGACGAACTGGGAAGGAGTGGGCGATCACCACTTCTCGCCAAAGGGACGGATCTCCAATTCAAACGTCCAGGCGGTCCGCGGCTGCTGATAAAGCTGCCAATAGGATTCGGCGACGGATGCCGGCGGCATCAGCAGATCCGGGTTGTCGAGCGCGTTCGGCCCCAACGCTTCCAGCCGCCGCTGCCGCACCCATTCGGTATCGACGCCGGAATCAATGATGAGATGGGCGACGTGGATATTTTGTGGTCCCAGTTCGCGAGCCGCGGCCTGCGCGACCGCTCGCAGACCAAACTTCGCACTGGCAAACGCCGCGTAACCGATGCCGCCGCGCAGGGATGCGGTGGCGCCGGTGAAGAAGATGTTGCCCTTGCCCCGCGGCAGCATCAACCTTGCGGCCTCTCGCCCGGCGAGGAAGCCGGAGTAGCAAGCCATTTCCCACACTTTCCGGAACACACGCTCGGTCGTCTCCAGGATCGGAAAATTGACGTTGGCGCCGATGTTGAAGATGCAGACCTCGAGCGGCGCGTGCTTGTCGGCGTCATTGAGGAAGGAGATGATCTCCTCCTCCTTGCGCGCGTCGAGCGAGCGGGCGTGAATTTCGCCACCCGCCTCCTCGATCGCCTTCACCAGCGGCTCGAGCTTGGCGCCATTGCGGCGACCGGCAAACACCGTAAAGCCCTCGGCAGCAAACTTCTTGGCGATCTCGCCGCCGATAAAATCACCGGCGCCGATCACGGCTACGGTTGCGTTTCTCTTGGACAAGATGTCCTCCGTTGGTTGAAATGGCGCCCTCCCTGTGGGGATCAGGCGATCTTCTCCTGCGCTTTCAAGGATTGTGCGAGCTGATGCTTGAGGATTTTTCCGGTCGAGGTTGCCGGCAATGCATCGAGCACGATGATGTCCGAGGGCCGCTTGTAGGGCGCGAGCTGGTCCCTGACATAGTCCATCAGGTCGGCACCTCTGGTGCGCGCGCCCTTGATCACCTGCACGAAGGCAATAACCTCCTCATTGCCATCCACGGGACGTCCGACGACGGCCGACTGGACGACATCCTTATGTGTGTTCAGCACCGCCTCGATCTCCGCGGGATAAACATTGAACCCGGAGCGGATGATCATCTCCTTGGTACGGCCGACGATATAGAGGCGATCGTCATCGAAGCGGGCGAGATCACCGGTGTTGAACCAGCCCTCGCTGTCGATGACTTTTGCCGTGAGATCCGGCGCGCGATAATAGCCGCGCATGACATTGCGGCCGCGCACATGAAGCTCGCCGATTTCGCCCGGCCGCAGCGGCAGCCCGTCGATCGTCCGCACCCGCGCTTCCACGCCCGACAGCAGTGTCCCGACCGTGTTGTCCGAACGTGGCGCATCGAATCGCACGCCTGAAATGCCGGGCGAGCATTCGGTGATGCCGTAACCATTGGACAGCGGCAGCCCGAGCTCGGCCTCGACGCGCGATTTCAGGTCAAGATCGAGCGGCGCGCCTGCGACCGCGATCAGCCGCAGCGCCCCGCGGTCGAGTTGCTTCAGGCCCGCGAGGGTCTTGTATTCGAGCAAGCGCTGATAGGTGGCGGGCACGCCGTTGAGGATGGTGATGCCCTCATCCTTCATGGCCTTCGCCAGTGCGGCCGGATCGTATTTGCTGACAAGCCGCACGGCACCGCCGACCATCAGCGTCATGAGGAGGAGCGAAATGCCGACAATGTGCGAGATCGGCAACACCACGTAGAGCTTGTCCTCCGGACCCATTTTGCGAAAGTGCGCCGTGATCGCAGCGCTGATCAGCAGGTTTTCATGTGACAGCATCACGCCCTTTGGGGTACCTGTCGTTCCCGACGTGTAGATCAGGACGGCGATTTGCCTTGCCGGATCGTCCTCGACGGGTTCGGGCACCGTATCCGCGTTCAGCGCACTGACTGCGATGTCTTTCAGCGGGCCGATCTGCCGGGTTTCCGCGCCAAGCCGCGTGGCGTGCGCCGCGGCCTCCTTGGACACGCTGCTCGTCAGGAAAACCCGGCGCGCACCGCTGTGCTGTCGGATTTGGTCGATTTCTCGCGCCGCAAGACGCGGGTTTGCCACGATCGCCCAGGCATCGATCCGGCTCGCGGCCAAGAGGAGCCCCGCCAGCGCGATGCAGTTTTCGCTGACGATAATCATGCGGTCGCCGGCCCTGATTCCAAGCGTCGTGAGATGATTGGCGATCTCGCCGATGTAGCGACCGAGTTCGCCATAGGTCCAGGAGTGACTGTCTTCCGTCAGCGCGATGCGCTCGGGCGTTTCGGCAATGTACCGCTCCGCGGCCAGATGCAGGCGCCGTGGCAGCGTGGCCCCGAGTTCGTCGACATCGATCGTTTGCGAAGAATCCGCCACCGCTTACCTCCTTTGAATACCGCTCCCACCCGCCACTTGTTGCGTCCCACTTAAAGTTCTTTTTTAGAACTAGTCAAGCACCGATCGAGTCTCGAGGAAGAGAATGCGGATGAAAGGCGATAAACTGACCGTTATCACGCCGCCCGCTGGAAGGAATTTCTGTTTACAACACCCGATACTCGTCCTATCAATAAAGTACTAAAACAGAACTCTATGGGAGAGACCGATGGCCAGTCGCGGCGTAGCCATTCTTGTCGGAGCCGGGGACGCGATCGGAGCTGCTGTCGCGCGCCGTTTTGCCAAAGGCGGCTATGCCGTCTGCATCTGCCGCCGCGAGGCCGCCAAATCACAACAGCTCATCGACGAGTTGAGAGCCGCCGATCACGAGGCCTACGCTTTCAGCGTGGACGCCCGGCAAGAGGCGGAAGTCCAGGCCTTGTTCGCTCGCGTCGAAAAGGAGATCGGACCGATCGAGGTTTGCCTCTTCAACGCCGGATCGAACGTCAACAAGCCGCTGCTCGACACCACGGAAAAGCTGTTCTTCAAGGCCTGGGAGCTCGCGTGCTACGCCGGCTTCCTGGTCGGCCGCGAGGCGGCGCGCGTGATGGCGCCGCGGGGCCGCGGAACGATCCTCTTCACCGGCGCGACTGCGTCGTTGCGCGGCGGCAAGGGATTTGCGGCCTTTGCTGCGGCAAAGTTCGGACTGCGCGCCGTGGCACAGGCAATGGCCCGCGAACTGGGCCCGAACAACATCCACGTCGCGCATCTCATCATCGATGCAGCGGTTGACAGCGATGCCATTCGTGCACGCTTCAAGGCGATGCGCGGCATCGAGGCAGAGGACATCGCGCCCGGAAGCCTGGTCAAGACGGAGACCATTGCCGACGCCTATTGGTTCGTGCACCAGCAGCCGAAGGACGGCTGGACCCACGAGCTCGATCTCCGACCCGCGGTGGAGACATGGTGACATGGGCGACACGCCTGACCTGACGCTGTGGGGCGTCGGCACCAGCCGCACTATTCGCGCGCACTGGGCGATGTACGAGCTCGACCTGCCCTACAAGGTCAAGCCGATCGGCCCGCGGACCGGCGAGACCAAGACGGCGGAATACACCAGGCTCAACCCACGGCAAAAGGTTCCCCTGCTGCAGGACGGCGATTTCTGCATCGGCGAGAGCGCGGCGATCGTTGCCTATCTTTCACGGACCTATTCAACGGAGGGGCGGCAGCTGATCCCCGAGAGGCAACGCGACTACGCCGCCTGGCTCGAATGGTGCTTCTTCATCGTGGCCGAACTCGATTCGACGAGTCTCTATGTCATGCGGCGGCATCGCGCGGACGCGCTCGGTCCGATCTATGGCATCGCGCCCGACGTGGTCGCCAAGGCCGCCGAGTATTTCCGCGAACAGCTGCGGCATGTCGAAGCGGCGCTAGCGGACGGCCGCACTTTTCTCATGGGCGACCAGTTCACCAGCGCCGACATCCTTTTGACGACTTGCCTCGACTGGGCCATCGCTTACGGCGTCGGCATCTGCGACAACGCCCATCCCTACCGCGATCGCATCCGCGAGCGGCCGGCCTATCTGCGAGGCCAGGAAGCCAACGTGCCACTCGCGCCGATCGTGCCGCCACCGGCCAAGCCGCGTTTAGCGGGCGATTGATTCGCCGGACCTTGCCGCGGCCGCAGTTCACACCTCTCCTGGAGAGAGAGGCCGATTTGCGGAGCTAATCGGCCGAGGCGTTACGGTCGCTCATTGGCGGTGCTGCCCCTCACCCGGATCGCCGCGCGATCCGACCACTCCCAGCCGGGAAGAGCTGGACCTCATCTGCGGGAGCCTCTCAAACACGAATGATGCGGCTTCAGCCCGCAAGGCGCACGGCCTTTTCTTCGACCATCCGGTTGATCGCGGCGTCATCATAGCCGAGCTCGCTCAGCACCTCGCGCGTGTGCTCGCCGATGCGCGGGGCTGGGCCGCCGATAGCGGCTTCGTTCAGCTCGAAGCGCGCGGCAGGCTTGGGTTGGCGCACCTTGCCGACGCTGGGTTGGTCGATCTCGGTGATGATCCCGCGCGCGACCACTTGCTCGTTATGGATGATCTCGGAGCGGCGCAGGATCGGTGCGCAGGGCACATCGGCCGCGTCCAGCCGCTCCAGCCACTCGGCCGTGCTGTGCTGGCTGATATATTCCTGCATCTTGTTGATTCGCGCGGTAGCATTGATGCTGCGGCCACCCGGCGTTGCAAAGCGCGCGTCGTTGGCGAGTTCCGGATCGCCGGTCGCACGGCAAAAGCCCTGCCATTCGGAATCGGAGATGGTGCCAGCGGTGATATAGCCATCACTGGTTTTGAAGACGAGATCCGGGCGATCGTTGGGATCGGTGGCCGTTGCCTCGGCGCCAACCACGGTGTATTGCATCATGCCTTCCGGCCACAGATAGGAGATCATCACATCCAGCATCGCAAGCTGGATATGATCGCCCTGCCCGGTCTTCTCCCTGGCGTAGAGCGCAGCCGCCACAGCCTGTGCCGTCATCACGGCGGTGGTCTTGTCGCAAACGATGGTACGGATCATCTGCGGGCGGTTGGTGACCGGCTGCGACTGGATATCGGCAAAGCCCGACAGCCCCTGAATGATGGGATCGTAGACCCGCTTCTTCACATAGGGCCCGGTTTCACCGACACCGCTGATCGAGACATAGATCAGCCGCGGATGGCGGGCGCGCAGCTCCTCGACTCCAAGGCCAAGCCGCTCCATGGTGCCGGGCCGGAAATTCTGCACCAGCACGTCGGCTTTCGCCACGAGCTTGGCTAGCACCTCGCGACCCGAAGCACTCTTGACATCGATGGCAAGCGAGCGTTTGCCGCGATTGGAGGAGATGAACAGTGCCGAGAACTCTCCCTTCTTGTCGATGGTCGCCCGGCTGCGCCGGGTGATATCGCCGGAGACCGGCTCGATCTTCAGGACATCGGCGCCCTGGTCGGCCATGAACATGGTTGCGAACGGGCCGGAGACCACGCCCGTGAGGTCAAGCACGCGAACGCCATTGAGTGGACCGGGCATAACGCTCTCCTTGCTATCATTGTTTTGGTGCGAGGCTTGCTGTGAGCCCGTACCTCAGCCGGCCTTCGCCAGGCTTGTCTGCCTCACGATCTCCTCCTCGACGTCCCGCAGCTGATCCTTGCCGAAGAACATCTCCTTGCCAACGAAAAATGTCGGCGAGCCGAAAGCGCCGCGCGCCACCGCGTCATTGGTCAGGTCGAGCAGCCGCTTCTTGACGTCGTCCTGCTGGGCCCGCGCCATCAGCCGCTCGATATCGACACCGGACGACTTGAACGCCGCCTTGAACACCTCGACATCATCCATCTTTTTCGGCTCTTCCCACATATGGTGATAGGCGGCGCGGAAATACGGTTCGAACACGCCCTCGAACTGGGCGGCAACTGCGCCACGCATCAGCATCAACGTGTTGACGGGAAAGAACGGATTTGAGCGAAAGCGCGTGACGTCGTGGCGGCGGATGAAGCGCTGCGTCTCCAGCGCCTGGTATTCCGGCTTGTTCTTGATGTCGCGCAGCGACTCGGCCGGCGACATGTTGCCGGTCAGCTTGTAGATGCCGCCGAGCAGGACCGGGACATAGTCGAACTTGACCCCGGTGCGCCGCTCAATTGGGGGAATCGCGCATTCCGCCAGATAGGCATTCGGACTACCGAAGTCGAACTGGAATTCAACCTTCAGGGGCTTTGCCACCGGCTTCTCCTCCCGGACGTGGATCGAACTCTTTGCGGGCCGGGCCGCCGCGCTCCCAGCAAGCCATTTCTATAGTTCTAAAATTGAACTGTCAATGCGAGTCGGGGCGTCGGCCGCCGGGCAGAGCAGCAGAGCAGCCCTGCATTTCCGCTCCGCGCGACCCTGGAAGTGGTTGTGAAAGCTACAGTACCTATTTAGAATGATGACATGACCGCCGCGCAATTCGGGACTTGGGCGGGGTGACTGGAGAAAATGTGATGAGATGGGATGCCCTTGAGGAAGAGCCCTGCTCGGTGGCCCGCACCATAGGCGTCATCGGCGACCGCTGGACGCTTCTGATCCTGCGCGAATGTTTTCTGCGCACCAGGCGCTTCGAGGGGTTCCAGTCGGCGCTCGGCATCACCCGCCATCTGCTTGCGGAACGGCTCAAGAAGCTGGTCCGGACCGGCATCCTCCGCCGCATTCCTTACCAGGAATCGCCGAAGCGTCATGAATATATCCTGACCCAGAAGGGCCTCGATCTCTACCCGATCATGATGGCGATCGTGCATTGGGGCGACACTCACATGGTCGACGAGCGTGGCCGGCCGCTGCTGCATGAGCACAAGAAATGCGGCAAGGTGTTCGATCCGGTGATGGTCTGCTCCGAATGCGGCGAGCCTCTGGCGGCGAAGGAAGTCACCACGCGCCCCGGCCCCGGCGCGCGGCCTCGGCCCGACAGGCGCCCCGCGGAGAGCGAGGCCAAGCCGAAGGCCAGAAAGCGCGCCGCGGCGGCCTGAGCCGAAGTTGTTCGCGCCGCCGCTGGCGGCGCGCGACTCACTCCGATGACGCGTCCAGCACCTCGCTGAACAAGTCCCAATGGTCGCCGGTCCAGCGCTGCAGCCGCATCTGGGTGTAATTCATGTTGACCTTGTCCGACGTGTTGACGGTGATACCCGGCAACAGCGTGGGCAATGCTACATCGTGCAACGACCTCGCCTGCTTGATGATGTTGGCGCGCGACAGGTCATCGCCACACTGCCTGAGCAGCCTCTCGAGCAGCATGGCCTGGGTGTAGCCGTACAGGTAATTGTTCTCTGAGATATCGATGCCGGGCAGGTATTTGTCGACGAAGGCGCGATAACTTTTTGCACCCTCGTTCTGATCCCACTGCGAATCCGCAGGGTCTATCGTGATGCTGCCGACAATGACGCCAGTCGACACATCCAGGCCCGCCGGCTTCAGAGTGGCACCGACCGAGGCCGATGGATAATTCAAGATAATGAGCGGCGTCCAGCCGAGCTCATGCGCTTTGCGGATCGCCTGTGCCGCGAATTTCGGCGTCCCCGCCACCAGTAGCGCTTCGGCACCGCTGCTTTTCAGGGTGACCACTTGCGAATCGACCGTGGGATCGCTGACCTCGTACGAGACGGCTGCAACCCTCCTGTCGAAATCGTTTTTAAGCACGCTCTTGAACGCGTTGACATAGTCCTTGCCGAGGTCGTCGTTCTGAAAAAGGATCGCGTATTTCGCGTTCGGCAGCGTCCTGGTCAGATATCTGGCGTAGATCTTCCCTTCCGTATCGTAGCTCACGA
The DNA here is from genome assembly GCF_000472425.1 of Bradyrhizobium sp. Tv2a-2. Classification (GTDB taxonomy): domain Bacteria; phylum Pseudomonadota; class Alphaproteobacteria; order Rhizobiales; family Xanthobacteraceae; genus Bradyrhizobium. The sequence continues at coordinate 371,439 of NZ_AXAI01000001.1, forward strand.
TGCTTGTCGTCGTCAGCGGGTAATTCTGGACATCGGTGAACTTGCTCGATCCCGTTACGATGCCAATGGACGGCACTTTCTTGCTCAGCAGATATTTCGCAGTCGCCGAGTTGCCGGGCGTTCCATGCTCGCTGAACATGAATGCGACCTCGTCGCTCTCGACCAGCTTCCGCGCTTGCTCAACCGATTTGGGGGGACTGTAGGCGTCGTCATAGGCGATGTAGTTGACCTTGCGGCCGTTGATCCCGCCGCGGTCGTTGATCGACTGCACATAGGCGAGCATCGCCTTGCCGACCAACCCGAACGCAGAGGCCGGGCCACTGAACGCAAAGATACCGCCGATCTTGATCTCGGTCGACGTCACGCCCGGCGTGTCGCCCGCAACCGCGGATGTCACCACCATGCCGCTCAGCGCGCACGCAAGCATCAGCGCTCTCATCATCGAGCTCTCCTCCATTTTGTCGGATCGGGACCGCCAGCCGGCCAGCCGCGACGCCTCCTGCTTATTGCGCGTCGAAACTACAGTTCTATTTTTGAACTTGTCAAGCTATAGTGATCTCGTACGACCTGTCATGCGTACTCATTTGCTCGATTTATCAGTTCTATTTTGGTATCTTTAGGAAATATTCCGAGGCTTGGCGAGACAGGAGCAAGAAGGCCATGCAAACCATCGACACCGGCACGGACGAACTGCTTTGCGACATCAGCGAGCGGGTCGCGACCATCACGCTCAATCGCCCCGAGGCGCGGAATGCGTTGTCGGACCGGCTCACACCGGCGCTGCGGCGGATGATCAAGCAGTGTGGCGAGGACGCAAGCGTCGGCGCGATCCTGATCACGGGCGCCGGAACGGCCTTCTGCGCCGGCGGCGATGTCAAGGGCATGGGCAACGGCGCACCGAAGGCCGAGATACCGTTGGAGGAGCGCGTCGCCAATCTCAGAACAAAACAGCGGACGTTGACGGGTGCGCTGGTCGGGTTGCGCAAGCCGACCATTGCCGCGCTTCCGGGACCGGCCGCCGGCGCCGGCATGGCGATCGCGCTCGCCTGCGATATCAGGATCGCCGCGGAGTCCGCGATCATGTCGACCGGTTATGCCCGCATCGGCCTGACCGGCGATTACGGCATCGCCTGGCTCTTGACCCGCCTTGCCGGCACCGCGCGGGCCCGAGAGCTGATGTTCTTGTCGGAGCGGATCGATGCGCGGCGTTGCGAGGCTCTCGGCCTCGTCAATCGCGTCGTTCCCGACAACGAGTTGCGCGACACGGCCTTTGCGCTCGCACGGCAGCTCGCCGACGGCCCGACCTTCGCCTTCGGCCGCATCAAGGACAATCTCGACCAGGCCCTGACCTCGGACCTGCTCGCTTCGATGGACCAGGAAGCGGAAAACCTGGTGCAGGCCGCACGCACCGCCGATCACAAGGAAGCGGTGCGCGCCTTTGTCGAGAAGCGCAAGCCGACCTTCACCGGCGGCTAAAGCGCGATGAGATTTGGTTGAACCGTCATCGCGCTTTAGGTCTTTGATTGAGCATGATCTCTTCGGAAAACCGCTACACACTTTTCCGGATCATGCTTTAGCTACGCGCCGCGCCAGCTCAGACGCGCTCGATGATGATCGCCGGGGCCATGCCGCCGGCGGCGCACATCGTTACGAGCCCGCGCCTCAAATCCCGCCGTTCCAACTCGTCCAGGATGGTACCGATCAGGATAGAGCCGGTGGCACCGATCGGATGACCCAGCGCAATCGAGCCGCCATTCACATTGACCTTGTCGCGGTCGAGCTTGAGGTCGCGGATGTATTTCTCGGCGACCACCGCGAAGGCCTCGTTGATCTCGAACAGGTCGATGTCATCCAGCGAGAGCCCGGCCTTGGCCAGCACCTTGCGCGTGGCCGGAACAGGCGCGTTCAGCATCAAGGTCGGGGAATCCCCCATATTCGCCATCGCGACCACGCGTGCCCGCGGCTTCAGGCTGTGGGCCTTTGCGTAAGCCGGCGAAGCCAAAAGGATTGCGGCAGCGCCGTCGACAACTCCAGACGAATTGCCGGCGTGATGGACGAAGTTGATGTCGAGGCCGGGATGCTTTTGCAGGATGAGGTTGCGATAGGTCGTGCCCTTGTCGTCAAGCGGATAATCCGCAACGGCCGTGAACGCGGGCTTGAGTTCAGAAAGCCCTTCCATCGTGGTCTGCGGGCGCGGGTATTCCTCGCGATCCAGTGCGAGCGAGCCGTCCTCGCGATGAACCGCGACCAGGCTCTTGTCGAAATGCCCGTTCTTCATGGCATTCGCCGCCCGCTTCTGGCTCTCCAGTCCGAGCGCATCGACATCCCGCCTGGTGATGCCTTCCATGGTCGCAATCGCGTCCGCGCACACGCCCTGGTGCGATTGCGGATGCCGCGCACGCAGGCGCAAATTGCCGGAGTCCATCATCATGGGGCCCTGCCCGCGGCGTCCTTCCATCGACATCATCTCGGTGCCGCCGGCAATCACGAGGTCCTCGGCGCCCGACATGATCGAGGCTGCCGCCATGTTGACGCTGGTGATGCTGGAGCCGCAGAAGCGATCGAGAGTCACTGCGCTGGCGCGCACGTCATAGCCGGCATCAAGTGCTGCCATGCGGCCGAGATCGCCGCCCTGCTGCGCGATCTGGGCGCTGGTACCCCAGACGATGTCGTCGACATCGGCGGTATTGATACCGGTGCGATCGGCGAGCGCGCGCAGCACCGTCGCGCCGAGCTGCTGCGGATGAATTCCCGACAATGCGCCCTTGCCAGCCTTGCCGATGCCGCGAGGCGTCCTGCAGGCGTCGATGATCAGCGCGTCAACCATGGCGTGTTTCCTTCCGCGAAAGCCGTGTTCTTGTTCGAAGCGTTCGAGAGGAAGCTTTAGACCGTGCAGACGACGATGTCATCAGGCTTGATTCAGGCCGGAACGAGCGCAGCGGGCGCACCGATATGCGGAACGGCGTCGACCAGCTCGCGAGTGTAGTCGGTGCGCGGATTGGCAAACAGCGCTCGGCTTTCGCCCTGCTCGACGATGCCGCCGGCGCGCAGCACGATGGTACGGTCGCACATCATGCGTACGACGTTGAGATCATGGCTGACAAACAGGAAGGCGAGATTGTCCTCGCGGCGCAGCCGGTCGAGCAGCTGGAGCACCACCGCCTGCACCGAGACGTCAAGTGCCGCGGTCGGCTCGTCCAGCACCAAGAGCCGCGGGCTGCAGGCGATGGCGCGGGCAATGCCGACGCGCGCCTTCTGGCCGCCGGAAAGCTGGTGTGGAAATCGCGACAACAGCTCCTTCGGCAGGCCGACACGATGCGCACATTCCTCGACGCGCTGGCGCAAGGCGTCGCCGGAGCGCATGCGCAGCAGCCGCAGAAGCGGATGCGCGATGCAGTCGAAGGCGGTGAAGCGCGGGTTGAGGCTGTCGTTCGGATCCTGAAAGACGATCTGGATGTCCTTGCGCGACGGCGAGCGATGGAAATCGCGCGCCGGTATCTTGCTGATGGAATAACCGTCGAACAGGATCTCGCCCTCGCTCGGATCAATCAGCCGGCAGATCATGCGCGACGTCGTGCTTTTTCCCGAGCCGGATTCTCCGACGAGGCCGACGCTCTCACCCGCGGTCATGGTCATGGAGAAATCCGTCACCGCGGCCGTCCCGTCGTCGAAGCGTTTGACGATGCGCTGCACATCGAGCAGCGGCGGGGTGCCATGCGCCGGTGGCGACCCGTCCTTGACCTCGATCGAGGGCTTTAGTTCACCGTCAGGCACCAGATCAGTAACGCGCGAGGTAGCGGTCGGAGACGCCGCGACCAGCCGTCTGGTGTAGGGATGCTGAGGCGCGTGAAACAGCGTCAACGGCGCGGCTTCCTCGACCAGTCGCCCCTGCTCCATCACCACCACGCGGCTGCAATAGCGGGCTGCAAGTCCGAGATCATGGGTGATCAGGATGGTCGCCATGCCGCGTTCGGCGGCGATGCTGGCGAGCAGGTCCATCACCACCTTCTGGGTGGTGACGTCGAGCCCGGTGGTCGGCTCGTCGGCGATCAGAAACTGCGGATTGCAGGAGATCGCAATCGCGATCATGACACGCTGGCACATGCCGCCGGATAGCTCGTGCGGATAGGCGTTCATGCGCCGCTCCGGATCGCGGATCTGCACGGCGCGAAGCAGGTTGAGCGCCGCCTCCCGCGCCTCCTGGCTCGAGATGCGCTTGTGCGCGAGAATGGCGTCGGCGATCTGCTGGCCGACAGCGCGGATCGGATTGAGCGCGGCCCGCGGGTTCTGAAAGATCATCGCCATGGCCGCACCGTGCAGATTGCGGAAATCCGCAGCCGAAGCCCGCGTGATGTCCTGGCCCTTGTACAGGATGCGGCCATTCGCGATGCGGCCGGCCTTGTCGAGGAGCCGCGTGACGGCAAAGCCGGTGACCGACTTGCCGGAGCCGCTCTCGCCGACGAGGCCGAGCATCTCGCCCGGTTGCAGCGACAGCGATACGCCGCGCACGGCTTGCACCAGACCGCGCCGAGTCGAGAAGGTGACGTTCAGATCCTCGATGCTGAGCAGCGGCGCGCTCATGTGCGCATCCGCGGGTCGAGGATGTCGCGCAACCCGTCACCGAGAAGATTGAAGCAGAGCACGGCGAACATCAACGCGAGCCCCGGAAAGGCCACTAGCCACCAGCGCCCGGTCGAGATGAAGCGCGCGCCCTCGGCGACCATGATCCCCCATTCGGGTGTCGGCGGCTTCACGCCAAGGCCGATGAAGGACAGACCGGCAGCGTTGAGGATCGCCCAGCCGAGATTGAGCGATATCTGCACTGCCATCGCCGGCAGCACATTGGGCAGCAGAAACCGCAGCACAACCGAGACATGGCTGTCGCCGCAGGCGCGTGCGGCCTCGACCCAGCCGAGATTGCGGCGGATGTTGACCTCGGCGCGCGAAAAGCGGATGTAAAACGGCAGGTTGATGATCGCGGTGGCGATGACGATGTTCTCGACCCGATTGCCCAGCGCTGCCACCATCGCCATGGCGAGCACGAACAGCGGAAAGGCCATCACGACGTCGACGAAGCGGCCGACCGCGCGATCGAGCCTCCCGCCGACATAGCCGCACAGCGAGCCAATCACCGCTCCGATCGCGAAGGAGATACCAACCGCCGTAATCGCTATCGCAAGGTCGAGACGAGCCGCCACGATGAGACGGCTGAAAACGTCGCGGCCGAGCTGGTCGGTGCCGGCCCAATGTAACGCGCTCGGCGGCTGCAACGCCTGCGGCACGTCGGAGGCGACTGGATCGTAAGGCACCAGGGCCGGCCCGAAGATCGCGACCAGCAAAAGGAATAGCGCGCCGGCAGCGGCAACCGCGGTCACCAGATTGCCGCGCAGCACCCATATGGTGTGACGAAGCGTGGAGGACGCATCCATGCTGCTCATGCGACGGTCGCCCTGGGATCGGCGATGCCATAGAGGACATCGACCAGAAGATTGACCACGACGAAGACAGAAGCCATCAGCAGCACGAAGCCCTGCACCGGTGCGTAGTCGGACACGAGAAGCGCATCGAGCGCGTAGGACGCAACGCCGGGCCAAGAGAAGACTTTTTCCACCAGCACATTAGCGCCCAGCATCGTGGAGAACACGATGCCGGCGATGGTGATCACCGGCAGGATCGCGTTGCGCAATGCATAGGTGACCACGATGCGCCAGCGCGACAGGCCGACTGAACGGGCGGTGCGCACGAATTCGCTCCCCAGCGACACCAGCATCGAGGCTCGGGTGATGCGCGCAAGCGGCGCGATTACGAACAGCGCCATGGTGAAGGCCGGCAGCATCAGCTGGCGAACCGCGGCCCACCAGCCATCAAGGTCGCCTGCGAGCAGGAAGTCGATGAGGAGGAATCCTGTTCTCGCGGGCGGCGGCGTGGTGAAGATATCGACGCGTCCGGTCGGGTCAGGCGCAAGCCCGAGCAGATAGTAAAACACGTAGATCAGCAGCAGGCCGGAGACAAAAGTCGGCACGCAGACGCCAAGCGAGCAGAACAGCCGCACGCCGTGATCGATCAGCGAGTTCGGCCGCAGCGCCGCCACGACGCCGAGCGGCACCGCCGAGATCAGCGCGATCAGAAGGGCGGTCAGCGTCAGTTCGAGCGAGGCCGGCAGCCGCTCCTTCAGGTCCTTCTCCACGGGTTGGCCCGTCATCATGGAGCGGCCAAGATTGCCGCGGCCGACATCATAGAGATAGATCGCAAGCTGCTCTGGCATTGGCTTGTCGAGCCCAAGCTGCTTGCGGATCACCTCGATCTCCTCCTTGCCGGCATTGGGGCCGGAGGCGAAGAACACCGCGGGATCGCCGGGCAAGACGCGCATCAGCAGGAAGGTGAAGACCAGGACGCCGAACAGTGCCGGCAGCGAGGAAAGAAAACGTTGCCCGGCCCGGATGAGCGTTGCGCCGATCATGCCCATGGTTTTCGCGTCTTGCTCCGTCGCCGCCTATTTGCGACTGAGGTTACGGTAATCCACCTGGCGGGTGAACTGATAGACATAGCCGTCGAGGTTGGGTGCCATCACCGCATCCTGCGCCGGCTGCCAGAGCGGAATCTGCAGCATCTGGTCGAAGTGGATGGCATTGAGCTCCTTGCCCGCCGCCTCGTACTTCGCCTTGTCGGGCTCGAAGCGCGCGGCCTGCGCGATCTTCTCGAGCTCGGCGTTGTCGGTCGAGGAATAGTTCCAACGCTGATTGCCGGTGTAGAAGTTGCGATAGAAATAGTCGGTCGACGGCAGCCAGGCGACGATGCCCTCGGTGAAGAACGGCAGCTTCTTCTCGTTGATCGCCGTCGACATCTGGGCGTCCGGCAGCTTTTGGATATCGACCTTGATCCCGATCTTCTCCAGCGATTCCTTCACCAGCGCAGCCATCGGCTCGGCGGAGGAGGCCTGGCCGACATTGAAGCTGAACGTGGTGGAGAAGCCTTCCGGCAGGCCGGCGTCCTTCAGGTAGCCTCTCGCCTTGTCGAGGTCGAACTTCACCGGCTGTGGAATAGGATAGGCCCCGCTCGGCGGCTTGCCGTCGGTCCAGGTCGCGCCGAACATCGGTGAGCCGCGGCTGAACAACGCGGCCTTGAACATGTCGTCATAGGGCAGCGCATAGGCGATCGCGCGGCGGACATTGACGTTGTCGAACGGCGGGATCTTGTTGTTCATGGAGATGAAAGTGACCGCGTTGTATTGCGGCGTCGAAATCACCTTCAGCTTGCCCTTGCCCTCGAGCGCCTGCACGTCGCTGGCCTGCAGGTCGATGACGAGGTCGGCGTCGCCGCGCTCGACCAGATTGGCCCGCGTCGCCGGCTCCGGCACCGACTGGATGATCAGACGCTTGAAGGAGGCGGGCTTGTCGGGGGAACCGCGATTCCAGGCCTCGTTGCGCTTGGCGATCGCCTGCTCGCCGGGCTTGAAGGTCTCGACGATATAGGCGCCGCTGCCGGCCTCGTTCTCCTTGGTCCAGTTCAACGCCCAGGGATCGTCAGCGGTGGCATGCGCCTTGGCCAGTTTGGAATTGATGATGATCGGGTAGACCGTCGCGAGATTGGGCAGCGCCAGCTTGTCAGGGCGCGGCAACGTGACCTCGAAGGTCAGGGGATCGATTACCTTGAACTGATCGGCGCTGGTCAGCGAGCCCGTGAGCAGCTGCGCCTTGCCAAGCACCGGTGCGGTGACGCAACGGTCGAGCGACCATTTTACGTCTTCCGCCGTGACCGGTGTGCCGTCGTGGAATTTAGCATCCGGGCGCAGCTTGAAGGTGATCTTCAAGCCATCGGAACTCACGGCATAGGATTCCGCGAGCTCGCCGGTGATGGTGTCGAGATCGAACACCCATTTGCCATTGAGCTGCTTGCGGCCGAACGACACCAGGCGATCGTAGGAGCTCATGCTCAGTGCAAAAGCCTCGCGGGTCGATCCCGGAATGTTAGGGTCGAGCGTGTTGACGCTCGCGCCGGTCACGTAGCGCAGCGTTTCGGCCCGGCTCTGCGCTCGGGCTGCAGGCGCGGCCAGCGTCACTGCGAGCAGCGCGGCCGCTGCCGGAAATAAACGCCTGGAAATGAGCAAAGACATCGCTTCGGTCCCTTGGTTAGGAGGCAAGAGCACGATTGTCCCAAAAGCGGACCATCGGCGCTTCACCTGTTGTCGTCTCGGTATGACAATTTCGGCAAATCGGTTCCCGTTGTAGCGATCATGCGCGCATTTCCGCTGAGCAGGCCAACAATCGCAGCAAATCATGTGCCAACAAAGCGCAGTGAGGCATGCTTTGTTGCGGCAAGACAATCCCCGAAAGCACGGGCCGGAAACGCTCCATCATGCACCACCGTCAGCAAGCTCCGGGGTCCGTATCACCGCCTGCGGGACGTCATAGGCCTTGAAGGCCGCCCAATGCTTGGCGATGTCGGCGCGAAACAGACCACGGGTGATGCCGTGCACGAGTTTCGGCACCGCGGTGGTCATGGCGTTGATCGATGAGCCGGACGGACCGAAACTCATGGTCGAGGCGATGGCAAAGACGTGAATGTCCGTTATCCAGGGCGTCTCTCCAGCGCCGCGTTCGACCAGAGAATAGTCGTCCGCCAGGTAGGGAAAGGCGCCGAGGCGCGCGCTGCGCTCCTCCGGCGGCGGCGTGTAGCGATCGGCCCAGCGCGCGATGTTATGGGCGCAGCGCGATAGCTCCGGGCGGCCGGCAAAGTCCATGGCGATGCCGGTGGCGCAGATAACGAAATCGGCGGCGATGTCGCGGCGCGGCGTTTGCAGCAGAACTCCATCCGCCGTTTCGCGCGCGGCCTCGACCGGCGCGCCCTGATGGAGATGAAAGGCGGCATGGCGAGCGCAGCGGTCGTAGGTTGCTTGCGGAAAGCCCTCGCGCAATTCGAGGACGGCGCGCATGAAGCGCCAGCGCCAGGAATCGTCGAGCTCGGAAAAATGCCTCAAGAAACCGCGAAAGGTCAGCCAGCGGTAGGGCTGCACCAGCTGGATCTCGGCACGCCTGCAGAGCAGGTCGACCGTGGCAGCGCCTGCTTCCAGCGCCATCGCCGCGTTGTCGAAGGCCGAGGCGCCGGCGCCGATCACGGCGACGCGCTGGCCGCGAAGCTTCTCGAGGTCGACCGGTGCGGCGGAGTTGACGCAACGCGAGGCCGGCAGATGACGGAGCGGCTCCGGAATGATCCAATCGCCCATTCCCTCCTGGCCGGTCGCAAGCACGACCTTGCGCGCGTAGAGCGTCTCCTCGCCCTGCGCGCACTTCACCGTGGCCTTGATAAGTCCATTCGCCGCCGGTGTGACGTCGTTCACCTCGCAACCGTTGCGCACCGGAAGATCCAGCACCCCGCGGTACCACAGCAGGTAGTCCGCCCAGCATTCGCGCGAGATCAGGTTGAGATCACGCCAGCTTGCCTCGCCGAATTTCGCCTCATGCCAGGACTGGTAGGTCAGGCTCGGCACATCGAGATCAGGCCCGGTATAGTCCTTGGGGCTGCGCAGCGTCGGCATGCGGGCGTAGGTCAGCCAGGGACCCTCGCGGCCCTCCTCGGCCTTGTCGACCACAAGAATATTGGTGACCTGCGAGCGGCGCAGCGCAAAGGCGATGGCAAGGCCCGACTGGCCCGCGCCAACAATCAACACGTCGAGCGCGGGCCGGCCATCGGGCGCCGTCACAGGCGTCAGCCAAGGCATGCCCGGATGGGCGATCTTCGCTAGATCGGCCTGTATGTGGTCGGCGAGCGCAGCAAGGCCGTCGCTCATGCGGCGCTCCGGGACACGCTCATGTTAGGTTTGAACCAAAAGCAGGCGCCGCGACCAACGGGATCGATTCCGCTCACGCTCTCTCCACTTGTCTGGACCCGGCCCCCGAACCTTAGCAAAGCAAGCCAGGGACCAAAATACCAATTTGTCGAGGGCCCGGCATTGATCAGGCGGCCAGCCAGCCGCCATCGACCGGCAGAACGACGCCGGTGGTGAAGGATGAGTCGTCGCTGGCGAGGTAAAGCGCCGCGGCCGCGATCTCCTCGGCCCGGCCGAAACGTTTCATGGCGTGGCGTTGCAGCGAAGCCTCTCGCACCGCGTCCGGATCGGCATGGCGGGCAAAACTGTGGCGCAAGAGCGGCGTGTCGATCGCGCCCGGCGCGAGCGCATTGACGCGGATGCCGTCGGTCGCAAAATCGACCGCCATGGTACGGGTCAGGCCGATGATGGCGCCCTTGGCGGCGATATAGGCGCTGTTGCCCTTGCCGCCCGCGATCGCCAGTTGCGACGCCAGCGTGATGATCGCCCCTTTGCGCTGGCGTTGCATGATCGGCACTGCCGCACGTGCCCAGAGCCAGGTGCCGCCGACATTGGCGCGGAATACGGCGTCCCAATCGGCAGGGTCAGTGTCGACCACCGTGCCGCCGCAAGAGAAGCCGGCAGCTGTCATCAGCACATCGAGCCGGCCGCGGCTTGCGGCAACGCCCTCGACGGTAAGCCGCGCGAAATCCGCGTCACCGACATCGCCGACGTGAATGCTGCCCTCGCCGCCGCTTTCGCGCAGCATGGCCAAGGTCTCCGCAACGCCATTGCCGTCGCGATCGACCAGCGCAGCAAAAGCGCCTTCGCGCGCGAACAGCGCCGCGCCGGCCCGGCCAATGCCGGAGCCGCCGCCGGTGATGATCGCCACCCGTCCCGCCAGTTTCATCTCAAACTCCGTCGTGATGATCACGCAACCAGTGGCACATATCCGCGGCTGATACCTCACAATCGAAGCGCGCGCGCCAACCGAATTCATCTCGCAGCCGCGCGACCGCCAACGGCGCACGCGCTGGTCCATGAACGGTCACTGTCGCCTTCTCGTCAGGACCGGCGATGCGACAGACAAAGCCGGGCCGGAGCGCCGCCAACGCCTGTCCCCAGGCTTCCGCGGTGAAGGATACGCCGCTCGAGATATTGTAGAGGGTGTGGCGCGGCTTTACGGCCGCGATCAGCAATGCGACAGCTTCAGCGACATCAGTCGCATAGACCCAGTCGCGCATTCCCTGATCGTCGAGCAGCGCCGGGACGCCGCGCGCCAGGCAATCGACAATCAAGGCCTGCGGCGACGGTGTGTCACGCACGCCGCCGGGACGCTCGAACGGCCCGAACACGCCCGACAGCCGAACGCTGACGACATCGCTCTGCCAGAGATCAGCGAGCCGCGCCGTCACACGCTCCGACGCAAATTTGGTGATCGCATAAAGCGATTGCGGCTCGCAGGGTGTCGTCTCCTCAAGCAACGGATAGTGCTGGCCACTGGTGCCATAGGCTGCCGCCGACGACAGGTTGATCACTCGTCGCACCCTGGCATGCCGCGCAGCCTCAAGCACCGGCACCTGAGCCAGCAAGTTGACCGCGAGGATACGCCCCGGCTCAGCGGCGTCGCGCGCGGGTCCCGCGGTGATCGCAGCCGCCAACACGATCGCATCGCATCCATCGCCGATCGCGGCTGCGACCCCGGCAGCGTCTGTGACATCACCCTGCAGCACGCGCAACCGCTCGGCATGCGGCGCAAAGACCCGTCGCGCCATTGGCGGCAGCTCCGCGCGATCGAACAGTGTCACCCCGTGTCCGCGCTCGAGCAGCAAGCGGGCAATGTTGAGGCCGACGAAGCCCGCGCCGCCGAAGATCACGACCCTCATCGCGAAACCCGCCTACAGCAGTTTCGCGCCAAAATTCTGCTCCGGATCCATGTCGGCCACGAGCCGTCCCGTCGGCTTCGCCGCCTCGCCACCACTTCGAGCGAGGAAACGGCCGGAGCCAGGCGGCGCAGACAATTTCCCGCCCTCGACGATGACGCGGCCGCGCGACAACACGGTCACCGGCCAGCCCTGCAAAGTCCGGCCGGCGAAAGGCGTGTAGCCTGCACGATCATGCATCATCTCGTCGCAGATGGTGACGCGGCGACCGGGATCCCAGATCGCGATGTCGGCCTCGGCGCCGACGGCAATCGAGCCCTTGCGCGGATGCAGATTGTAGATCTTCGCCGGTGCCGTCGCGGTGAGCTCGACAAACTTTTCCAGGCCGAGCCGCCCCTTCGATACCATGGCGTCGAACAGCAGCGGCAGTCGCATCTCCAGGCCCGGCAGGCCGTTGGCGACCTGCTTGAAATTCGGCGTCGGCCCCGCGCGCAGCTTGCCGGTCTCGTCGAAACGATATGGCGCGTGATCCGACGAAATGGTCTGGAGATCGCCGAGCCTCAGCGCCTGCCACAGCGCCTCCTGGTCGGCGGCGCGCCGCGGCGGCGGGCTGCACATCCATTTCACGCCTTCCACGCCCGGCTTGTCGAGGTCGTCGGCAGTCAGGAACAGATATTGCGGGCAGGTCTCGGCGAACACCTTCAATCCCTCGCCGCGCGCGTCGCGGATCACCTTGGCGCCTTCGGCCGTCGAGACATGGAAGATCATGATCGGCTGGTCGACCAGCGCCGCCATGCCGATCAGGCGGTTGAAGGCCTCGGCCTCGGAGAAGCGCGCATGGCTGATAGCGTGGTATTTCGGATCGGTGTAACCGCGGGCAAGCAGGCGTTTCACCATCCAGGAAATGATGCCGTGGTTCTCGGCATGCGCGCACAGCATCGCACCGCCCTCGCGCGCCGCCACGAGGATATCGAGCAGGGGCTCGTCATCGATCTTGAGCCGGTCATAGGTCATGAAGATCTTGATCGAGCCGTGACCCTTGCGGATCAATTCCGGCAGGTCCCGTTCCAGCGTCTCCCTGGTCGGATCGGCGATGATCATGTGGAAGGCGTAATCGATCACGGCGCCCTTGCGCGCGAGCGCATGGTATTCCTCCAGCACCTGCGGCAACTGCATGCCGACATGCTGGGCCGCAAAGGAGATGACGGAGGTGGTACCGCCGAACGCTGCCGAGGTGGTGGCACTTTCAAAGGTATCGGCATTCATGATGCCTGCAGCGGAGAGCTGCTCGATATGGCAATGACTGTCGACGCCACCCGGAAGCACCAGCTTGCCGCGCGCGTCAATTTCGAGCTTGGCGGGGCCGAGCCCGCGGCCGATCGCGGCGATGGTCTCGCCCGCAACAGCGACATCGGCCTCGAACGTATCGGTGGTGGTGGCGACGCGCCCTCCCCGGATGATCAGATCGTAGGCGGGCTCGGTCATGACAGTCTCCGTGACGGTAACTCTGGATCGGCTGCGCAAATCCGCTCGCCTCGTAGCGGCACTCTTGCGCTGGGCGCAAGACCCCTTCATGCTGCCCATGGCATAGTGATTGCTTCTTTTTCGCGCCGTCAACACAGATGAAGCAGGAACCTCCCATGTCCCGGCCGCGCATCATGGTCATCAACCCAAATTCGAACCGCGTGGTCACGGCGGGGATCGCGGAGGCGCTGAAGCCGCTGATGTTTGAAGATGGTCCGGAGATCGTGTGCGAAACTCTCGCAGAGGGCCCGTACGGTGTCGAGAGCCAGGCTGATGTCGACGGCGTTGCGATGCCGCTGCGGCAGTTCGTTGCGAGCGATCATTCGTCGGCAGCCTTCGTGATTGCCTGCTACAGCGATCCCGGCCTGCACGTCTGCCGCGAGGCGACCACGCGGCCCGTGCTCGGCATCGCCGAATGCGGCGTGCTGACGGCACTGACCCGCGCGGAGACCTTTGGCGTCATCGCCATCGCGCAGCGCTCGATCCGCCGTCATCTTCGGTATCTGCGCCAGATGGGCTTGATGGACCGCCTCGCCGGCGAGCGTCCGCTGGACATGAGCGTCGCGGAAACCGCGTCAGGCGAAGGCACACTTGCGAGGATGATCTCGGTGGGGCGGGCGCTGAAGGAGGAAGATGGCGCGGGCGCCATCGTGATGGGCTGTGCCGGCATGGCTCGTCACCGCAAGATGCTTGAGGAAGCGCTCGGCATTCCCGCGATCGATCCAACCCAAGCCGCGGTCACCATGGCGCTTGGCGCGGTGCGGTTCGCCTGACCTATCCGAATCACGGCGGCGGGATCGCGCCGGTGCGGCTGGTGATCAGGCCATAATGCTCGATGCGGCGGTGGCGGGCGAAATCGAAGATCGTCTTCTTGCCGAAAACGGTGGCATCGAGGTCGCAAGCGTGCAGGACCAGCTCGTCGCGCTCGGTTTTGGCTTCGGCCACGATCTCGCCGTCGGGATTGACGATCAGGCTGCCGCCGATCAGCGGGAAGCCGTCCTCGACGCCGGCCTTGGCCACCGCGACTACCCAGCAGGAGTTCTGGTAGGCGCCGGCCTGCACCGAGAGGCGGTTGTGAAACAGCCGCTTCTCCGGGCCCTCCTCGCTCTTCTGCGAATTGACTGACGGTGTGTTGTAGCCGATCAGCACCATCTCGACACCCTGCAGGCCCATCACGCGATAGGTCTCCGGCCAGCGCCGATCGTTACAGACCGCCATGCCGAAGATGCCGCCGAGATTGCGCCACACTGGAAAGCCGAGATCGCCCGGCTCGAAATAGCGCTTCTCCAGGTGCTGGAAGGCGCGCTCCGGATCGAACTCGGCATGTCCCGGCAAATGGATCTTGCGGTATTTGCCGATGATCTTGCCGCTGCGATCGGTCAGGATCGCCGTGTTGAAATGATGGCCGTCGGGCGTGAGCTCGGCATAGCCGAGGTTCATCGCCATCTCATATTTTGCCGCGCGCTCGAACAGGGGACGCACTGCGTCGTTCGGCATGTCGTGCTCGAACCAGGCGTCGACTTGTGCCTGATCCTCGACATACCAGCGCGGGAAGAACGTCGTAAGGGCGAGTTCCGGATAGACGATGAGATCTGCGCCTTTGCCCTTGGCTTCATCCATCAGCGCCAGCATGCGCTTGACGACGACTTCGCGACCCTCGGCGCGCTGGATCGGCCCCATCTGGGCGGCTGCTACGTTGATCTGGCGCATGGCGGTCGCTCTCCTTGATGAAACGCGCGGCTTCGGTTGCCGAAGAATCGTGCAGCTCGGCTTGCCGCGTCGATCGCATTGGCAAAGCACAGATAAAATTCAGATGTCGCAGAAGTCAAATGCAGGCTATGTGAGGAGCCATGCAACGGGTGACATCCGGCAACGCAACCGCTATGGCCGGTGCAGCAACGGCCGCGCACGGGTGAAGCTACGGTGGCCCCGCTTGTATCCGGATAATGGCTGCACAATCTCCGCTACCGCTGAGGCCGCCTCGGTGCAATCAAGCAAGACGAGATCGGCGGGATTTCCGATTTCGATGCCGTAGTGACTGAGGTTCATCAGCGACGCAGGCCCTCTCGTCACCATGTCGAAGCAGGAACAGAGTGCCGGTGCATCGCCGAGCTGGGCCACATTGGCGTAGAGATTGGCAATCCGGATCAGCGAGCAGTCGCCGAACGGAGTGAACGGGTTCAGCACATTGTTGGTCGCAAGCGAGCAGGTCACGCCGTGAGCCGAGAGTCTATGAGCATGAGTAACACCACGGGGAATATCGTGATCGTGACCGCGGCCGGTCAGGAACAGATCGGTCGATGGCAACACCGTGACAGCGACACCGGCATCGGCGAGCCGTCGCGCCCAGATCTCGAATTCGCCTCTCGGCATCGCCGATAATTTGGTGACGTGGCCGATCGCAACGCGGCCACCATAGCGATGAGCGTCGGCCTGGCGGCACACCTCTTTCATGTCGGTCCAGGACGGATCGAGATCGAAATCGAGATGGAAGTCGATGTCGATATCGTAGCACCGCGCCAGCGTGAAGATGCGGTCGATATGCTGGGTGCGGTCGTTGTCGGCATACGGACAGCCACCGATCAAATCAGCGCCCTGCTCGCAGGCCGCGACCAGCGCCTCCTCCGTTCCGGGATCGTTGATCAGGCCCTCCTGCGGAAAAACACAAAGCTCGAGGTCGATCGCCCAGGCATAGTCGTCCTTCAGCTTCCGGACGGCGTTGAAGCTGGTAAGGCCGATGCGGGCATCGACCTCGACATGGGTCCGCATCGCGGTCGTGCCTTGCGGAATTGCCTTCTCTAGCGTGCGCGACGCGCGTGCATAAACATCCTCTTCGGTGAAGTCGCGCTTGGCCGCGGCAACCTGGCTGATCGCCTCCTGCAAGGTACCCTGCTCGATGCGGCAGCGGTCGAGAATGCAGGATTTGTCGAGATGGATATGGCTGTCGACAAAGCCCGGCAGCACGAGGCAGCCGACGGCATCCTCACTGCGCAAGTCCGAGGCGATGTGGGGCGCGATCTCGGCGATGATGCCGTTGCTGATCGCAATATCGAAGGGATCGTTGCCGCGTCCGGCAATCCTCGCATGGCGCAGGATGAAATCGTCAACCATCGCTACTCAACTGTCTCCAGTCTGCCGAGATAGGCGGCCTCCAGCGCCGGATCGTGCGCCAGCGCCGCAGCCGAATCCTCCTGCACGATCCTGCCCGATTGCAGGACATAGCCGCGGTCGGCCACTTTAAGCGCAAGCGTCGCCATCTGGTCGACCAGCAGGATGGTGACGCCTTCGTCGCGAAGATCGGCAAGCACCGCGAACAATTCGCTGATCATCGCCGGAGCAAGCCCAAGCGAGGGCTCGTCGAGCAGCAGGATTTTAGGCTTGGCCATCAACGCGCGCGCGATCGCAACCATTTGCTGTTCACCGCCGGACAAGAGCCCCGCCCGCGTGTCGATGCGATCGCGCAGCCGCGGGAAGCGGCGCAACAGCGCTTCGGCCTCGGCGCGCAGATCGGCGTCGGGACGCGTGTAGGCGCCGAGCAGCATATTGTCGAGCACGCTGAGTTCGGTGAACATCTGCCGTCCTTCCGGCACCAGCGCCAGTCCGCGCGCCGCGATCAAATAGGCCGGAAGACTGTCGATGCGTTCGTCGTTGAGAATGATCGACCCCTCGACGGGACGCAAAAGCCCGGTCATCGCCTGCATCGCGGTTGACTTGCCGGCGCCGTTGGCGCCCAGCAGCGCGACCATCTCACCGGCGCGTACCGAGAGCGAGACGTTCTCCAGCACTGGCGCCGCGCCGTATCCGGCATCGAGCTTGAGGGACGAGAGCACAACCTCGCCCGGTGGTGCCGTCCAGGGAACCGGACGCGGGCGCGCCTGCATGTCGCTCGCGCCGAGATAGGCTTTGAGCACGGCAGGATTGCTACGAATCTGGGCGGGCCCGCCGGACGCGATCACCTCGCCAGCGTCGAGCACCACGATATGGTCGGAGACCGTCATTACGAGCTGCATGTCATGCTCGACCAGGATCACGGCGATGCCGCTTGTGGCGATCTTCTTGAGAAGCTCACCGAGCTCGTTCTTGTCGGATCGCAAGAGCCCCGCCGCCGGCTCGTCGAGCAGCAGCACGCGCGGTCGCGTCGCCAGCGCGCGCGCAATCTCGACCAGGCGAAGATCGACATGGGCGAGATAACGCGCTTCAAGATCGGTGCGGCCGCCATAGCCGGCGAAGGCGAGCAGTGCGCGTGCGATGTCTTCGTCAGCCGCCCCAGCCAGCGCGCTGAGCGGATGTCCGAGCCGCCCGCCGCGAAGTGCGATCAAGATGTTATCCAGCACGGTCATGGCGCCGAACAATTGCGTGGTCTGATAGGTCCTGGCGATGCCGTTGCGCGCGACGCGCCAGGCAGGCAGGCCCGCGAGCTCGACGCCGCCGCGCGTCACGCTACCTCTGTCGGGCTGATAGAAGCCGCCGATCACATTGAGAACGGTGGATTTGCCGGCGCCGTTCGGCCCGATCAGGCTGGTGATGCGGCCGGGATGAGCGACAAAGCTGACATTGGTTGCGGCTTTCACGCCGCCGAAGGAAATACCAACACCCTTGACGATCAGCTCCTCCGTGGCACCGCCGCGTCCGAGAAAAGCGCGCAAATCGATGTCTACAGGCGCCGCATCAGGCTTGCGCTCCCGCCTCGGCACAAAACGAGCCAACAGGCCCATAACGCCCGATGGAGCGGCCCACAGCACAGCCAACAGCAACGCACCGACGAACAACAGCCGGTATTCGGCCAGTTGCGACAACAATTCGGGCAGCAGCACAGTGATCGCTGCTCCGACCGCCGGCCCGAATTGCGCGCCGGCGCCTCCGACCATTACCGCGAGCAGGAACAGGATCGATTGCGAGAACGGAAAGGAGTCAGGCGCGACGAACATCATCAACGGCGAATACACAGCGCCGGCGAGACCGGCAAAGGCGGCAGAGATGGCAAAGGACGCAGTCTTGATGGCGACGGGATTGAGCCCGATCGATCGCGCCGCGGTCTCGCTGTCGCGCACCGCGACCATCGCCCGGCCCCATCCGCTCAACGAGAGGCGCCGGAACAGGAACAGCGATGCGGCGGCGAGCAGCACCGAGAGGATTGCGCTCTCCCGCTCCGCGAACGGCAGTCCGATGAAGGACGGCGCCGCAAATCCCATCAGCCCGTTCTGGCCGCCAGTGAGCGACTTCCATTCGATCGTCCCATGCTGGACAATGAAGGCAAAGGCGATGGTGATCATCGCGAGATAAGGTCCCGCCACACGCAATGCCGGCAACGCGAGCAAGATGCCGATGCAACCGGCCAGCGCGCCCGCGAGTGGCAGCGCCAGCCAGAAACTGATACCCTTACCGAGCAGGATGGCCGACACATAGGCGCCGATCGCATAGAAGCCGACATGGCCGAGCGAGACCTGCCCGCTCAAGCCGAGAAGGACGTTCAGCCCGACGCCCACGATCGTCGTCAGCGCGACGAGCGCCAGCACGAACTGGGTGTAGCTTTCCGACGCCAGCGCGACCGCGATCGCGGCAGCCGCGATGATGACAATCGCCAGCGTCCCAGTCGATGGCGGCATTCGCTTCGGCGCCATGCTAGACCTTTCGCGTTCCGGCACGGCCGAGCAGTCCGTTCGGGCGAATGGCCAGGGCGGCGATGACGACGGCGAAGGCCACGATCTGGGTATAGCTCGATCCGGCAAACGAGGTGACCAGTGCCTCGATCAGGCCGTAGAGGATGCCGGCCAGCATCACACCCCAGGCCGAGCCAATGCCGCCAAGGATCGCCGCTGCAAAAGCCTTGATGCCGAACAGCGTGCCCATATCCGACTGTACGCTGAACAAGGGCGCGATCAGGATGCCCGCCAATCCCGCCAGCGCTGTCGACAACGCGAAGGAGAGCGCGACGGCGCGGCGAACATTGATGCCCATCAATTGCGCCGCGCGCTTGTTCTGCACGACGGCCAGCATCGCCTTGCCCTTTGCGGTCCGCTGAAACGCGAACTGCAGGATCACGGCAAGACCAAGCCCGACCAGCGGGATCACGATCTGCAGCGGAAAGACGCCCATGCCGAAGATTTCGATCGGCTTCGCGGCGAGGAATGACGGAAAACCGCGCGGCTCCTTGCCGAATGTGAAGAGCACGACGTTGTCGACGACGATGCCACCCGCAACCGTCGCCATCAGCCACGCGCTCGATCCGCGTTCGGCGAACGGCCGGACCAGCAGGCGCTCGACGACGAGGCCGAACAGGCCGCAGAGCAGAATGGAAAGGACGATCGCGAGCGGCATCGGCAGGCCCAGGCGGATCCCCAGGACATAGCCGAGCACGGCTCCCAGCATCACGCAGGATCCTTGCGCGAAGTTGACCGTGCTCGAGACCACGTAGGTGACGTGGTACCCGAGCGCGATCAGGCCGTACATACTGCCAACGGCAATGCCGCTGACGATTGCTGAGAACAACAGCATCGAGGCCGCTTCCTGGAGCTGATGCGGGGTGCGGCCGACGTCGCACCCCGCGAAAGGCTAGTTGGTGAGCGGCACGATCTCGCCTTCGATGAAATGGGTAAAGATGTAATCGCCCGAACTCAGCGCGTCGTGGTTCTGTTCCGAGAACGGCTTGTCATATGCCTTGATCAGGCCGTCATAGCGGTCGATCGCATAGAAGCCGTCGCGGATTTTGGTGCCATCAGTCGAGCCGGCCTTTTCGACCGCCATCGCTGTCAGATGCATCGCATCATAGGCATTGGCGATGCCGACCGCCGGCGTCACATCGGCGAGTGTCTTTACTTCCGGATATTTCTTCTTCAGCGCCTCGAACACTGCTTCGGCCTTGGGCGACATCTTGCCGGCGAAGCTGAAGGTCTGGATGAAATGCACGTTCGCCGCGCTCGGGCCCGCAAGCTCGGTGAAGCGACCGCCGGCAGGGCCCCAATGCGAGATGATCGGCACGTTCCAGCCCATGCGATCCAGCGACTTCACGACCTGCGAGGACGGCGCGACATTGGCGACCAGGAACAGCGCGTCGGCGCCTTCATCCTTGAGGCGCGTGAGCTGCGGAACGACATCGACATCCGCATCCTGGAATTTCTCGATCCCGGCAAAGGGCAGGCCCTTGTCGGTCAGCGCCGCCTTCAGGCCGCCTTCGTTCGACTCGCCCCAGGAATTGTTGATCAGGATCATCCCGGGTTTCTTGATGGCGTTTTTCTTGATAGCGTAGTCGACCAGCGCGCGGTCGACCAGCGCGTCGACAGCGGAGACGCGAAAGACGTAATTGTCGGAGGCGCCATTGCGCGTGATGGCCGTGCCCGCCGCCCACACGCCCATGAACGGCACCCTGCTCTGATTGGCGAAGGGCACGATCGCCATCGATACCGGCGTATCCAGGCCGCCAAACAGCGCCGCGACCTTCTCGCGCTGAACCAGCTCGCGCGCGGCAACCACGCCCCTGGCCGGATTGCTCTCATCGTCACGGACCACCAGCTCGAGCTTCTTCCCGAGCACGCCACCCTTGGCATTGATCTCGTCCATCGCGAGCGAAAGGCCGCGCATGATGGCCTCGCCCGACTTGGCCGACTGGCCGGACATGGCCGCAACCAGGCCGAATTTGATGGTGTCCTCGGCGAACGCCGGCATCGAAAACGCGACTGCCGCGCCGACCAGGAGCGCGCGCCGCGACAGGGATCGCAAGGTAACTGGCATTGGGGATCCTCCTTTTGGGCGACGCTGCTGTGGCAAGCACCGTGCCAAGAAGGAAAAATCAGAAGATCACGTAATTTCAATGATTTAAGAGAGCTGTGATCGGATACACAAATTCTCGCGTACGAAACGTGATGAAATTGTATGCAATCATGCATGCGATTTTTGCTTTCCCTCCCGCTTGTCCCGCCGCATGCTCAAGGCCGGAATCGTGAAGGATGAATCGCCATGCCGGCCGCAGCCCCCGCCCCTTCCGCGCAGACGTCCGACGACGTCGCGATTGTCCGCGCTTTTCTTGACGCATCCATGAAGCCCGATGCCGAGCGCGCGGCGAGCTACATCGCCGCCGATTTCAAGCTGACCTTCACCGGCGGACGCTCGTTCGATCATCCGAGCGGCAGCATCGGCTTCAATGCCAAGCGTTACCGCTGGGTGAAGAAGGCGATAGAGCGGTTCGACGTCGTGACGGGCGGCGAGGAGACCATCGTTTACAGCATCGGCACGCTCTATGGCGAATGGCCGGACGGCACCCCGTTCAAGGACAATCGCTACATCGACCGCTTTGTCGTTCGTGGCGGCAGGATCGTGCGCATGGACGTCTGGAACGACAGTGCCGAGCGCATCCTGGTCCGCAACGGCATCGAGGCTTGAGAAGCTGCAGATCCCGTCCGCCTAAAGCATGATCCGGAAAAGCGTCTAGCGATTTTCCGAAACGATCATGCGCAATCGTAAACCTAAAGCGCGATGACGAACCCACCCAATCTCATCGCGCTTTAGCGCTTCCGCGGCTTTGCCGCCGCAACGCGTACCGACGGCGTCGCGTCGGCATAGCTGTCGAGGATATCGCTGAGCTCGAGGCTCTTCCGCGTCGAAGGCATGATGAGCGCGCGGTTCGCCACCGCTTCGAGATGGCTCTCCATGACCACGACCGCCGTGTCGACATCGCCTGCGACGAGCGCATCGATCACAGCGCGATGCTCGCTCACCGCACATTCGGAGGAATGCGGCCGGCTGTAGAGCGCCAGGATCAGGCCGCAGCGGGACGAGATTTCGCTGACATAGCGGGCGATCACGGGACTTCCCGTCATGTTGGCCAGCACAATGTGGAATTCCGTGGCAAGCCTGATCGACAATGGCTCGTTGGCGCCGCGCGCCCGCTCCTCCTCGGCGACATGCGCCTTCAATTGCGCGATCTGCTTCTGGTCCAGGCGACCGGCGAGCCGCGCCATCACCAGCCGCTCCAGGCCGAGGCGAATGTCGAAAATATCGCGAGCCTCTTCCCAGGCCGGCATCGCGACCACCGCGCCGCGGTTGCGCCGCAGCTCCACCAGCCCTTCGGCCGCGAGCTGGCCGAGCGCGTGCCGGACGATGGTGCGGCTGGCGCCGAAGCGCTCGCCGATCGCGTCTTCCGGCAGCTTGGCGCCAGGCGACAGCGCCTGCTCCATGATCGCGTGACGCAGCGCACGATAGATCTGGCCAGTGCGGTCGGCGGACGGCTTCGAGGTCTTCGCCATGGCGGCTACTTTGGGGACTGTGGGCGCTGGTAGTTTGCATCAGACAAGAGCAGGTGCGCCCCTTGCGTCAAGGGGGCGTGACTCCAGGGAGTCCGCGATCCCAGCCTGCGTGTCGCAGACACATCGTCAACAGAATCGACCCGAAGCGGACTTGAGCCCTGAGGGCTCGCCAGCCCCTTAGCGCACCTCTTTTGAGCTTACTACTATACTCATCGTTGACATTTAACACGGAACGCAACATTATCTACTATGTATCTAGTAGGAACGATTGGATGGACGTCCAGTTCACGGATCGAGAAATCGACGTCATGGAGGTGCTTTGGGAGCGCGGGCCGTCTCTTGTCGCGGAAGTTCGAGCGGCACTCAGAGACGAACTGGCGTACACGACCGTGCTAACGATCCTCCGGACGCTCGAAGGCAAGGGATATGTGAGCCGAGCGCCGGAGGGCCGTGGCCATCGATATTTCGCCGCCGTAAAGCAAACTGCCGCGCAAAAAAGTGCCCTGCGGTACCTGACACGCAAGCTATTCAAGGGATCGGCCGAATTACTCTTCGTCCATCTGGTTTCGGATCAGAGGCTCAGTGAAAAGCAGATCCGAAACATGCGCAAGCTTCTGGAAAGCAAGTCGGACACCAGGGAGACCTAGATGTTGTCCTGGATGCTTTATTCCTTTGTAGTGAGCTTGCTGATGGGCTTGGCCGCCCTCGCGCTCGAGCGGTCGGCGAGGATTCGACAAAGGCCGGCGCGTTGGCTGTGGGCCAC
The DNA here is from genome assembly GCF_000472425.1 of Bradyrhizobium sp. Tv2a-2. Lineage (GTDB taxonomy): Bacteria > Pseudomonadota > Alphaproteobacteria > Rhizobiales > Xanthobacteraceae > Bradyrhizobium. The sequence goes on from NZ_AXAI01000001.1 coordinate 394,653, forward strand.
GTGTATGGTTGCTTCTCTCGCGATCGTCTTCATCCCTTTCAAGGCGTCGGTGCAGATCCCGGAAGCGACGCGTGCCGATCGGGCGACATCTTCCGAAGTACTCCCGCCCCCGCCAACGACGGCAAGCGAACCGTCGCTGTTCGCGTTGCCTGTCATCGGCACCGATCAAATCCCGTTATCTGACGGAGTATCCACGCTACTGGACTGGGCCTGGCCTATGGCTTCCATTGCTCTTTCGCTGGTTATCCTCGCCGGTGTCGCCCATTTGTCGTGGAGCCGACGTCGTTGGGAACGTGGTCATATGGCCGGGACGGCCGTCTACATATCGGAGGACTGCGGCCCCGCCGTTGTTGGCTTTTTACGTCCCCGTATTGTCGTGCCGCGTTGGCTGACAAAATTACCTCCCGACGAGCAAGAATTGGTGATCGCGCATGAACAGTCTCATCTCGGCGCGTACGACACCCAACTGCTGACAATCGCCTTCTGCCTTCTCGCCTTCGTGCCTTGGAATCCCCTGCTCTGGTGGCAACTGCGGCGGCTCCGCTTGGCAATTGAAATCGATTGTGATGTCCGGGTCCTGAGCCTCGGCTACCCTGTTGCACGGTATAGCGAGACACTGATCACCGTCGGTGAAAGGCGGTCAGCAAGTTACTCCATGACAATGGCCAGCTACGGATCGAAATCTTTCCTGGAGCATAGGATCCAAAATATGCTGCGGAAGAAAACCAAGCACGCTCAGACGTGGGCGCTTGCCTTGGCCAGCCTCGGCGCTGGCTTCGCTGTTTGTGCGGCCGAAGTCGCTCCCCCTAAGGTCGACTTTATCGGCAAGTCTTCGTCCCAGGAAATATCCGTAGAACCTCAATTGCTCCGGGCCAATGGCCAGTCCGACGTCAGGGCCCTGCGTAGCCAAATTATCCAAATGCAGGCCGAGGGCATCGCCGACAAGCTTGCTCAGTTCATTAAGGAGATTCAGAACCAGGTCGGGTGGATCACGCAACTACCGACGACGGCAGGTTCTATCGATCAGCGTCGGTTCGACGCGCTGCGGCTTCTGCGCCAGGCTCCTCCCATCACCGAGCTGTCGCTACTCGATTCCCATGGCAAGGAATATCTCAAGGTATCGCGTCTGGCTCTGGACGTGGTTGGCAGCGGCACTGACTACTCGAAGGAAGCGAAATTCACCGAAACGGTCGCCAGAAAAATCTACTACGGCCCAGTTTATATGCGTCGCGAGTCGGAGCCTTACATGACTTTGGCGCTTGCCGGTGGGCGGAGCGACGCTGGCGTGAGCGTCGTCGAACTCAATCTCAAGTCAATGTGGGAGATCGTGCAACACACCAGGGTCGGCGATCGAGGCGTCGCCTATGTCGTTAATGCCGAGGGCCGTATCATCGCGCATCCGGATTTCGGCGTCGGCAAGTCTCTGCGGGATTTGTCATCCCTCGACCAGGTGCGGGAGGCGCGCACGACAGCTTCGATGGGGTCGGCCCGCATCGCCCGCGACATGAACAATCAAGAAGTTGTGGCAGCCTACGCGCGCGTTACGAGCACCGGCTGGCTGGTGTTTGTGGAGTTGCCGATCGAGGAGTGGACCAAATTCTAAAGGGAGCCAGGCCCGAATTGCTGCGGCGCATGAGTCCGTAATTGGCCTCAAGCGGCAGTTGAGGGATGTCTGCTATTCCGCCGCTGTCAGGGCATAAGCAGACATCCAGCGAACTGACCAAAGATGACGTGATTGACCCACAACAGACTCTGTCGCGCACCAAGAAAATCGGTGCTGCTCAGACCAATTTTGACCCCTTCCGCAAAGTTCTATTGAGCCTAGAATGCGGTCCCATCGATTTTGAGGGCGGGCATGAGGCGACGGCAATTTCTCAGAGGTTTTGCTGGGGCGGCGGCGTGGCCGCTGGCAGCTTCCGCGCAACTGACCGGGGGGCGATATCGCATTGCAATCTTGGCAACTGCGGCGTCACAAGTCTTTCTCGATGAACTTGGCGAAACTGGATTTGTGGAAGGCCACAACCTTGAGATTGATAGTCGCGGCATTGGCGTAGCCCCTGCTTCTTACGAAGAGGTCGCCGTTGAACTAACCAAAGCGCGGCCGGACGTACTCGTGGTATTCGGAGCCGACGGAGCACGCGCTGCACAAAAAGCTACTCAACGCATTCCAATCGTTGCGCTTGCAGATGACTTGCTCGGCAGCAAGCTCGTCGCCTCCATGTCTCATCCCGATGGCAACACAACCGGTGTCGCCATTTTCGCATTTCAGCTCGATGTAAAGCGGTTGGAGCTGTTACATGAGGCACTCCCCGCAGCTCGAAAAATAGCTGTATTTGCCGATCACGAGCCAATACGAAACATCGACGCTCTTGAAAGTGCTGCTCTAGCGTTCGGCATCGAGATCGTTCCGTACGCCGCACAGTCTGAGGGGGAAGTCATCCGGGCGGTAGATGCCATGAAGGCGACGTCGGTCGAGGCGGTCAATGTCTTGGCGTCACCTTTACTGGGGGGCTCACTTCGTTCGCTGATCCGTGACCGCTTCGATCTGAATCGCCTGCCAGCCATTTTGCAATGGCCTGAAGAGGTTGAGGCAGGCGGCCTGATTGCCTATGGTCCCCGTCTCAGCGCAGTTTTTCGTCAATGCGCTCGTCTGGTCGCGAAGCTCTTGCGAGGCGCCAAAGTGACGGAAGTACCTGTGGAACAGCCGACTGAACTCGTTCTGGCTATCAACCTTAAGACGGCCAGGGCACTTGGTGTGATCATTCCGCCAACGCTGCTCACTGGTGCGGACCGAGTGATCGACTGAGGTCTGGTGTTGGCCTATACCGACGAAATTCAGCGATCGTCCGCATGTCGGCTATCGCGCGGGAATAGCGGACATCTGGGGTACGGGCAAAAATGACGCGAATGGCCCCAGCGGACCTTGGCACCCCTTGCACAGCATCAAACCGCCTTCGACGAACTCGTCAGGGTGTCCACCCTTTGGTTCCGAGCAGAATGCCGTGATTTCGCCCCGCAACATCGAAGTCGTAGATTTTTGAGCATCGACCAATCGAGCCTGGTGCGCCCCTCGGTCAAAGATTCCGCATTCACCTTCTCGTAGACCTGAATTGCAAACAGAATTTGGCGATCAGGATACGCTTGGCCGACCCGCGCGATGATCTCTGTGATCTGAGGTTCGATACGGCGCAGATCAAGTCCCTCGACCTCATCGAGCGCGGCACCCCAAGGCGGCGCCACAAAGATGATGATCGCCTCACCGCGTGGCAGATGATGTTGATCCAACATGGACTCGTTGTCCGGCGTGATGTTGATCGAAGAACGGCCGTGTCCTGAAACGCACGGCGCTCCACAAAATCGGCTTCATCGCGGACCGGCTCGACCGCCAGGCCTGCAGGCGCGGCCACAATGCCAGCTCGCAATTCGGGCTGCCCGGCGGACGGCGACCCTCTGGTCAGCCGCCCGCCGGGTTATCCGAAACGCTGTCTTGGATCCCGGCCTCAGGCAAGCCGGCAAGCGCGCTCTAAACAGGTATCTGCCGTCCCGGCGGGAAACGTAGGCGTGACGGTTCGCCTCATCGGAAGCCCCGACAGAAGAACTGATACATTCTGCCCTACAGAAGCAACGGCTCGATGGACGACAACCTGCTGACCCCTTCCTTGCTTCGAGCAGCGCGCGCGCTGCCCGGATTAAGCCAGACCGAGCTGGGGCCGAAGGCGGGCGTGTCGCGGAAGGCAATCGCAACCTTCGAGACGGCCGCGCCCTCGGACCGGCTCGACCCGCGCCGCAAAGCCGTGCTGGATACACTGCGGCAATATCTCGAAGGCGAATGCGACATCGAGTTCACCTTCGCGAGCGACCGGACCGGCGCAGGCGTGCGGCTTCGCGCGAAGCCGCGATGAGCAGAAAACAGCGCCGCTGTGTTTCGACCCCGTTGAGTTCGAAGAGATGCCGTCGCGGGTACCCTAGAGTAACGCGGCTAGGCTAGAATGACGGCGCCGACGGGCATCCCGGGAACACGTTCCCCGTCACGGTCGGAGAAAGTGCTGGCAATACCATCGGAAAAAACGGCCGGCGCCGCTAATGGACGCCTGATCGAAGAGGTTATGCGACGAGTTCAATTTCGTCATTGGAAAACCATCCACGCGCTATCAATTGCTCGCGGGCACTCTTGGCGTTGTCGGAGTAATATACGATGGCAAGACTTTCCTTAGCGCGGCTGAATGTCACGTAAAACAAACGGCGCGTACGATCGATGGAAGTTTCTCTCCCCGCGGCCTCGTTTTCCAAGTCGCCTTTTGTCTTTGGCTTGATTCCCATAAGCTTGCCGTAACTGAACATAAATCCGCGAGCTTCTTCGTCGCTCATGACCACCATCACACGTGGAAATTCAAGTCCTTTTACTCCTTGATGTGTGTCGAATTGCGAGATTCCTCGCACGTAGTGATCGTATTTTTCAACTTGGTCAAAAGGTGCCTCAAGAGCGAGACGCCATGCGCCAGTTTCGGTTTTTGCGTCCTCCCCTTCCTCGTCATCGGCGGACGGCATGTCGCTCATCTCATCGTCAGAGGTAGAGAACGGGAGCAAAACGTCCGGGATCGTAAAGAGATCAGTTTCAGCGACATACTCCAGAACTGACCGTAAGGACGGTGAAGGCCCATCGAACAGCAACGTTCGCAGGCCATCACAAGCAGTCTTAGCCTGGTCGAGCAGCTGGCGCTGGTCCTGTCCCGCTGCCTGAAGCCGATCGCGATCGAGGATCGGTGAAGTTCTCCGAGCCGAAGCCGCAATAGCAAAGCGGTCATTTGCGGCCAGTGCTTTTGCCAAAGGCAGCAGTTCGCGGATTAAGAACCCGATGCCGCCTCCAGTGCCTTCAAGGAGGCTGGTCCGCATGCGATCAAAACCATACAAGGGTGCAAAAAATGCCTCAAAGCCGAAGCGCCGGGCTGACATCATATGCTCCAGCGCAAGCGTTTTTATCTTGTCGTTCCCAGCGGCCCAATTGTCGTCGCCGGTTACAATTGCCATCCGCTTCGCGACGTCTGCTTCGAGCTTGGAGGGATCGGTAACAGTCTCAGGCGTAAGAAATAGTCGGATGACCCCTGTCTTCGCGTCGCTCCGCGGACGCTGCTCCTGTCGGTCATCGTCTTCACGAACCTTGTTTATTAGAGTTACGACTCTGACCGGACAGCGATGGTTCACAATCTTTCGCGGACGGGCCCATCCGGCAGGGATTGCTTCGGCCAGCCGCTCTTTGCCGTCCGCATAGATTCGCTGCATCGTGTCGCCAAAGAGACCGAGGCAAAACGTGTCCACGTACCCGGACTGAACGTTGAGGATAGCCTCCATGAATGGCCGAGCCGTGTCCTGACTCTCGTCTATGAGCAGGATCGGAAAACGTGTCGTCACTAATTGACGCAAGCCGGGCTTCGTAGTTAGAAACTCCGACGTCATGGCGATCACCTCAGCATGATTGAGGGAATCGCGCGTCCGGTTGTCGCCTGTCGGACTGTAAACAAAGCGCTTGATACTATCGAGATTTGATAGGCGGCGCCGTTTGTTCTCGATCGCACGAGCTCTATCCGACGCCGCTTTCGACCCAGCCCGTCCCTTCAACTGTTGCTGCTCGAGTTCAGAAATGTCTTCCCTCAGATTGCCTGCAACCCACTTACGGATATCGTTGTCATAGCCGCTTATCAAAAACCAAGCGAATGCGTGGATTGTAGAGACTTGCACTCTCGGATCAAACTCAAGCCTTTGTTTGATTTCGTCGCAGGCCGCGTTCGTGTAGGTGATCACGCCAACCTTCTGGCCAGTCTTAGAAAGGACATTACCTTGATGTCGACAGACGTGCCGAATTGCTTCGACGAGGGAGCGCGTCTTTCCCGATCCGGCGCCGGCATAGAGGAAAAAGCTTTTGGGCGCTGATAGATTGAGGCAAACCCGAATAGTCGCGTCGGCATCCGCATCTATCTTGTCATCGTCGATCGCGTCCGTCATGCCTTCGCGCCCCCGTTTTCCGGAAGGATATCGACCTGTTTCTTTTCAAGTCGTGACTGAAGCCACGCGAGCCCTTCTGCAACGTAGGACGGCACCCTGATCGTATCGAAGTCTTTGGCATCAATTACTTCGAGTGCAAACTCCGCCTTTTTGCCGGTCCGAAGGGCATCGAACATACCTTTGCCGACGGCTCCGGCATCGCCACCCTTAAGAATCGCTTCGCGGAATTTTCGGACAAGCCCGCCGCCTTCCAGCTTTGCGAAGAACTCGATATTTTCGAAGGCGAGCGCATCCTCAAAAGTGTACGGCTGCGCGGTCTCGGCCTTCGACGCATCCAAAAGCTTCACTTGCACGGGAGTTTGATAGGCGGTGCGAACTGCAAAGAGCTGATCGTCTGAATTCTCCGATATCTTGGCCTTCTCATCGGCATCCATTAGCGCGTCGACATTCGGAAGCTTCGGCACCCATGTCTTCAACGTGTCATTGTTCGTCGTTTGGTCGGCTCCCCTTTGCGGCTGCGCCGAACTTCCAGTGGCATCCACCGAGTCCAGATCGGTAATGATGAGTGTTAACAGACCAAGACAGTCGATCAGCGGCTTTAGACGGTGGGCATGACTGCCGCCGATCTCCAACAGCGTTACGTAGCTCTGATTCAACCGCTCATAGTTGTTGCGGATTAAATTCGGCAACAGCATACGTTCGGCTGGTCCTTCGACCAGAATGGCCGCATCAGCGAAAAACAAATCGGCGTGGTGGGCTCGAAGATAACGCGTGACAAAGCGCTGAGTCTCGTTCTTCGTTCCAAAAACCTCTTGGAGGTTGATCACCATCGAAACCGGTATTCGCGCTGCCATGCCCGCGGGAAGGCGCCTGAAATAGCGGAGATTAGCGAACGGGATTTCGTGAGCGACGTGGCTTGAATGTGTGCTGACGATCGTCTTCGATGCCTTACCCACGCGCATCCAGGCATCCCGAAAGCTCATGAGCCGAAAGATCATCGAGATCAGGTTCTGGTAACCCAATCCGTTGTTGTTCTCGGGAAGGCGCAGCAGGGGCGTGACCTCCCCCCCGACACTGGTGACATCGACCATGAACGTGACGGCGGCCGCGTGATTTAGTCCGTCGATCGCTTTCAAGCGGGTCGAGACCTTCGGACGCGGATCGCTGACACCCGGATAGCCCATGCCCTCAACTTCTCGGAACGCTTCAGCGAAGCTCTCGGTCAAACGTTGATCAAATGCATCCTGTGCCGCCTCGATCGCTTGCAGGGCGCCGAGGTCTTTGGCGTCCGGGCCTTTGGCCGGATCAAGATGCTTTGAGTAGTAGCTGCGAAGCTGATCCGATAGTCGGCTTCCCGCCGGACCAGACGAAGCGCCGTCATCGTCGTCCTTCGCTGTCTCCTCGCCGAAGCCGCGCTGAGCCGGAATATCATGAACGCGAATCAGCCCTTTTAGCGGATCGCCATCTATGGGTAAGGATGAGGCCGTCAGTGGTTGGAGTTGAGCTTGAGACTTAACTGGTGACTTGAGCTGCGATGGGTCCAAAGTGTAAGCCCGAAGCGTGAAATGCCGCGTGAGGCGACGGCTCAGATAGTCGATCAAGGTCGACGGCCAGAGAGTAAGCTTTGGCGGCTGGGCGGGATCGACATTGCTCTCCGATTGCACTGCGGCCTGTTGTGCTGACGCAGTTTCCCTTAGGCTGTCAGCTTCGGCTACGGCCGCAAGGAAGTCCTTGTACAGAGCCGTAAGATCATCCGGCTCATAGCGTAAGCGGACACCGAGTGCTCCCCCCTCCCAATCGAGGGTCGGAATCATGTCGCGAACCCGATGCATTTCACCGGGGGCCACGTCGAGCCATAGGTCCAAAGTGGGCAGCAGAGACTCCCACGGCGTGGTATCCAGGCTAATGATTTCATTTGCCTCGTTGGCGCTGATCCAGCTTTGTCCGACGGCATCAATCGATGGCCAATGGCAGAGCGTAAGATCGTGAAGCTCGAAGGGGCAACGTTGGGGAACGAGAAGCCGCCGCAACGCCAGCATTGCGGAGGACTTACCGCTGTTGTTTGCGCCGACGAAGAGCGTTGTCGTCTCCGAGAGATCAACGCGAGTGGACAATAGCTTTCTGAAATTGGCGATTTCTACAAATTTGATATGCAAGGCGTGCCCCCCGGCAATTCTTCATCCTAGCTAGTCTACCCCCCTCGCACAACCTTTAGTAGATACCGGAGCGAAGCCCGCGTCTTAGCATCCAACGCGTGCCTCCGCTGTGGCGTTGAAGTTCTACTCGGAAGACCTCGCGCGTATAGGAAGGCCTGACCTGCAGTTGAAGTGCGATTGATTGACCGAGCTCCCCGGATGTATCAATGAGACATCCCTCGCGTCGAAACATCGATCGGCCAAGTGTGGGAAATCAAGGAGTTACGCTGGATTTGGTAGCGGGGGAGGGACTCGAACCCCCGACCCCAGGATTATGATTCCCGTGCTCTAACCAGCTGAGCTACCCCGCCACGGAGCGTTCGCCGAGGGCTGATGATGACGCCGGCAGCGCGAACGCGCGGCATATAAGGAGGTGGTCCGGCGCCTGTCAAGCAAGCCGAGCCGGCCGGCCAAGTCCCTGTGAGAACCGGCCTATTTCGGCTGGACGTTGGGGTTGCCGCCAGGGCTGCCGGGCGGCGGGATCACCGGAGTGTTGCCGGTCTCCGGCGTCGGCGCACGCATTTCCGGGTCGACGCCGGCTGGCGGGCACAAAACGCCGTTCGACTTTGCGAGCTTGTCGCCTAGCGCCTCATTGGCCTCGCCGACCGTCGTGCCCTCCGAGGCGTTCGGGCCGCGCGGTTTCATGGAAGAGCAGTCCGCCGGGCGTTGCGGTTCCGGAGCTGCGGTTTCGGCCATCGGCGTTGCCGGTGCCGGTGGGGCCTGCGCATGCACGGCGCCAAGCGCCGCCAGTATCGCAGAAAAAGTCAGGATGGATTTCATCTGCATGCAGGAAGAACGACGCTGACCGCGCGCCAGTTCCCAGCCCCACATCACGTTTTGCGGTAGCGGATTAGCGAGAAATGTCCCAACGGCGGCATCGGGCGGCGCTCGGCAAGGGTGACCCCACCGTGCCTGACCGCCCAGTCCACCAGACGCTGCCAGGGAAATTCAGGCCGCCAGCCGAGGCGTCGCGCGAGCGGCGCAAAGGCGAGTTCGGAGAGACGGCGGAGCCCACTCTCGGCACCGATGTGATTGACCAGAATCAGCTCGCCACCCGGCTTCAGAACACGGACGAAATCATCAAGCGTCGCCTCCGGGTCTGGCACCGCCGTGATGACATATTGAGCCACCACCGCATCGAACGAGCCGTCGCCGAAGGCGAGGTTCTTGGCGTCCATCACCGCCAGCGTCTCGACATTGGAAAGGCCGAGCGCGCGCACGCGGGCTTGCGCTTTGCGCAGCATCGGCTCGGAAATATCGACGCCGCAGATCCGCGTGGTGCGCGAATAATCCGACAGCGACAGCCCGGTGCCGACACCGACATCGAGAATGCGCCCGCCGATGCGATCGGCTTCCGCAATCGTCGATTGCCGGCCCTGATCGAAAACCTTGCCGAATACCAGATCATAGACCGGCGCCCAGCGCTCATAGGCCTTTTCGACCCCTGCGCGGTCGATATCCGCAGCCATCCTCTCAACGCCCCCGGAACGCTTCCTTAGCCGCGCATTGCATCGACCAGCGGCCGCGCCGACGATGACGCTGTGGTCCGCCTCGCCGCGCTCTGGATGAAGCCGCCGCCCAGCACCCGTGCCTGGCCCGATGTCGCATCGTAGAACACACAGGCCTGTCCGGGCGAGACGCCCTCTTCACCGGCCACCAGTTCGACCTCGTAGCGGCCGTCGCTGCCGCGCAGCCACGCCGGCTGCGGCGCGCGCGTCGAGCGCACCCGCACGAAAACCTCGAGCCCACCGGCAATCGCGCGGTCGATGTCGCCGTCGCCGATCCAGTTGACGTCGCGCAGCGTGATGCGATCCATCCGCAGGGCTTCGCGCGGACCGACCACCACGCGGTGGCTCGAAGCATCGAGCTTGATGACATAGAGCGGGCTGCCCGCCGCGATCCCGAGCCCCTTGCGCTGGCCGACGGTGAAATGCGCAATGCCCTGGTGGCGGCCGAGCACATTGCCATCGACGTCGACGATGTCGCCCGGATCCATCGCATTCGGCCGGAGCCGCGTGATGATATCTGTATAGCGCCCGGTCGGCACGAAGCAGATGTCCTGACTGTCGTGCTTGTCGGCGACCGCGAGGCCGAAGCGCCGCGCGAGATCGCGCGTCTCCTGCTTGGTCATGTCGCCGAGCGGAAAGCGCAAATATTGAAGCTGCTCGCGCGTGGTCGCGAACAGGAAATAGCTCTGGTCACGCTCAGCATCCGCCGCACAAACCAGCGCGCGCGCGCCGTCGGCGAGACGCCGCGAGGCGACATAATGACCGGTCGCAAGCGCCGACGCGCCGAGCTCGCGTGCGGTCTCGAGCAGGTCGCGAAACTTGATCGCGCGGTTGCATTCGATGCACGGTACCGGCGTCTCTCCGGACGCGTAGCTTTCGGCGAAGACGTCGATCACCGATTCCTTGAAGCGGTCCTCATAGTCCAGCACATAATGCGGGATCCCGATCCGCTCGGCGACGTTGCGCGCGTCGTGAATGTCCTGGCCGGCACAGCAGGCACCCTTGCGATGGGTGGCCGCACCATGGTCGTAAAGCTGCAGCGTGATGCCGACGACGTCGTAGCCCTCTGCCTTCAACAGCGCAGCCGTGGTCGATGAATCGACGCCGCCGGACATGGCGACGACGATCCTGGTGTCCTGCGGACGGCCTTCGAGGTCGAGACTGTTGAGCATGGGTCGCGGGTCACACTAGCGATCGGGGAAGGTGCGCTTGCCAAGCGGCCGGCCGCGATCAAAAAGCCAATTTGCGAATAAGGCCCATTTTAAAGGGTCGGGACCCCCCTTTGGCGGTTCCGAACAAGGGGCTTGAAACGGAAACGGCTGGGAGGCCTGTCTCTAATATAGGCCGTATCCCCGCGAGGCAATCACAGCTCGCAGACATTAGGGCAATTCTTGCCGGGCGGCAGAAAAGGCGGGGATGATGGTTTCAAGCCGCATCTCCAAGTACTTGAAATATCTGATTATTTTTTCTCAGGCCGACTGGCCCGCTCCTTGCTCACTTATGCCACGGAGCTTTTCGCGAGGAACTAGCCGTGGTCAGCGTTACGTTCGATACAGCAGCAAGCGCGCCGCTCACCGCGCAGACGAAACCAGTCCGTCCCGATCCGTCGACCTCGGTTGGCGCCGACAGCTTTGCCTCGCTGATCGACAGCACTTCGTCCGCCGACGCGTACAGCGCCCAAACTCCTGCCCCGCAACCGGCCGCGCCCCCGCAGGCTCCTGCGAGCACGCAACCGCAGTCCCAGACGAGCAGTTCAAGCAATTCAACCTCATCCGACACGCAAACCAGTTCCAATTCCGACAACGCCGCCACCTCCGGTCAGCAGAGCAATGCCGATGCCTCCGGCAGCAATCCGTCCGGCATCGGCAACACGGCCTCTTCGACCACGAAATCCGGAAGCGGCCAGACCGGTGACGGCAAGTCGACCGGCAAGTCGTCCAGCAAGTCCTCCGACGACACCACGGCGCAGACCGACGCTACCGCGCAAAATGCGACAGGTGCAGCGGCTCAGACGCCGACCCCGGTCGCGGCAGTCATCGTGAACACCAGCGCGACGAACAATTCTGCCACCTCCGCACAGGGCGGCGATTCGACCACGCCACTTGCGATCGCAACCACCGGCATCGCCACGAGCTCTTCGACTGTTGCTGCGCTGGTCGGCCAGGCCAACACCGCCGCGACGGGCGCCGGCACGCCGGCAACCGGCGCGGCGACAACGGCAAAGGGTCAGGCCCAGGGCACGGCGACCACAACGACCGGCGAGCAAGCCGCCGACAGCGACGCCGCGGAGACAGCCGAACTCGGCATCGCAGCCAATGGCGTCATGTCGTCGCAGCTCACCACCAAGGGCGCCGCATCCAAGGCAGCGGCGCAGGCGAAGACGTCCGCAGCTACGAGCACCGATCCCACCGCGGCAACGGCGACCACAGGATCGGGCACGGCCCAGCCGACCAACGGCAATGCCGCCGCGCAACCCGCAAGCGCAACCACGCAGGATGCCAATGCGGCGCTGGCAAATGCGGTGAACGGCGGCAAGCCGGATGGCTCGCCCTCGACCAACACCGCCTCGCCCGCTGCTCACGACCAGACCGCCCTTGCGGCGGCCACCACATCGCAAGCCACGACGCCCGATCCGAGCATGCAGGCCGCAGCGTTGCCGCAGCAGATCTCGGCGGCCACCCAGGCGGCCGCGACCACGCCGACCGTCGCCGTCGCAACCGCCGGCGTAGCCGTGCCGTTGAGCGGATTGGCGGTCGAGATCGCGGCCTCCGCGCAGAGCGGCAAGACGCGCTTCGAGGTGCGGCTCGATCCGGCCGATCTTGGCCGCATCGACGTCCGTATCGACGTCAGCCGCAGCGGCCAGGTCACCTCGCATCTGATCGTGGAGAAGCCGGAAACGCTGTCCATGCTGAAGCAGGACGCGCCGCAGCTGCAGCAGGCCCTCAACAATGCCGGCCTGAAGACCGACAGCGGCGGCCTGCAGTTCAGCCTGCGCGACCAGTCTTCGTCCGGCCAGAACAACGGCAACCAGACGTCAGGCAATGCGCAGCAGCTGATCATCAACGACGAGACAAACATGCCTGCCGCGGTCGCGGGCCAATCATACGGCCGCATGCTCGGATCGAGCGGCGGCGTCGACATCAGGGTTTGAGGAGAGAGACATGGCGACGCCTGGCGCAGCAACCAACGCAAGCCCGATCGTTTCGGGTACCACGCCCCAATCCTCCTCCTCATCATCCAGCTCGTCTGCATCCGACACCAACGCGCTGGCGTCGCAGCAGATCGCCGGCAACTTCCAGAGCTTCCTGCAGCTCCTGACGACGCAATTGCAGAATCAGAACCCGCTGGACCCGCTGGATACCAACCAGTTCACCCAGCAGCTCGTCGAGTTCGCCGGCGTTCAGCAGCAGTTGAACACCAACTCCTCGCTCGCGACGCTGGTGTCGCTGCAGCAGACCGCGCAATCGACGCAGGCGCTGGGCTTCGTCGGCAAGACGGCATTGGTCAGCGGCTCGATCTCGACATTGAACGGCAGCAGCTCGCCGGCGACCTGGGATCTCGACGTCCCCAGCAATTGCAACGTGACCCTCACGGTCTCCAACAGTGCCGGCCAGACCGTCTTCACCGGCACTGTCCCGGCGAGCGCGGGCAACAGTCAGCCCTTCCAATGGAACGGCACGGGCAATGACGGTACGCAGTGGCCCGACGGCCAGTACAAGCTGACCGCCACCGCGGTCGACAGCTCCGGCAACTCGGTCGCGATCAATACCAATACCGAGGGCGTCGTCACCTCGGTCGATCTCACCCAAACGCCGCCGATGCTGACCATCAACGGCCAGACCTACACCGTCAATCAGATCAAGGGCATCTCGGGCTAGCGGCCGGCGGGCAGCAGGCGGCCAAGACGTTAACAGTTGGTTGATATTTTCCCGCACCGCGACCCCGATCGGGGCCCGAAATCGCGAAATCACGGTTCTGTCGAAGGAGAATCTCATTGAAGCCTTGGGCTTAGGCAAATTTTAAGCCGCTGAGCGTACGTTTGTAGCGTGAGTTCAGTGGTTGAGAGTTTGTGAGTACGCCATGACAGAACCCCATCGCCCGAGGGTGAAATACGTCATCGGGCCCGACGGCAGCCCGCTGACCATTGCGGACCTGCCCGCGCCCGGGACCAAACGTTGGGTGATCCGCCGCAAGGCCGAAGTCGTTGCGGCCGTTCGCGGTGGCCTGCTCTCCCTCGAAGAGGCCTGCAGCCGCTACACCCTGACCGTCGACGAGTTCCTCTCCTGGCAGTTCTCGATCGATCAGCATGGCCTGGCCGGCCTTCGCACCACCCGCATTCAGCAATATCGCCAGTAAGCGGCGAGACTCATCGAATTTGAGAAAAATCGGCCTCGTCCTGCGAGGCCGATTTTTTTCATGTCCCAAGGAAAGCACGAGAAAGCCACGACCCTTAACCTTCGTTAACCAGATAGAAACCATAGCCTAGGCAATAATTGCCCAGTGGCTCGAATCTGCCATTCGCGGGGAGCCTCCGCGAAGGTGACGAGAGACGGCCACTGGCAATTGGAAGCTTCTGACGGAGCTTCGCCATTCGCGACAGGCCTCCAGCGCGGAGACCGCTCGAATGTCGATCCGCTCCAGCAGTCGACAGGTAACTGGGGCGGGTGGGTTTTGAAGGGTCTGGTAGACTTCCTTAAAGGTCTGGGTGCTGCGCGTTTGATGGCGATGATTGCGGTGACTGCCGCGCTCATCGGCTTCTTCGCGTTCGTCATCATGCGCGTCACGACACCGCAGATGACCACTCTTTTCACCGATCTGAGCCTGGAGGACTCCTCCAGCATCATCAAGGATCTGGAACGCCAGGGCGTCCCATACGAATTGCGCAACGAAGGCAGCGTCATCCTGGTCCCCAAGGACAAGGTGACCCGGCTGCGCATGAAGCTCGCCGAAGGCGGGCTGCCCAAGGGCGGCGGCGTCGGCTACGAGATCTTCGACAAGTCGGACGCGCTCGGCACCACGAGCTTTGTCCAGAACATCAACCATCTGCGGGCGCTCGAGGGCGAGTTGTCCCGCACCATCGCCTCCATCGACCGCATCCAGGCCGCGCGTGTGCACCTCGTGCTGCCGGAGCGGCCGCTGTTCTCGCGCGAGACGCCCGAGCCCTCGGCGTCGATCGTGGTGCGGGTGCGCGGCGCGCTGGAGCCGCAGCAGATCCGGGCCATCCGCCACCTCGTCGCCTCCTCCGTCTCCGGCCTGAAGCCGCAGCGAGTCTCGATCGTGGACGAATCGGGCCAGCTGCTCGCCGACGGCGCCTCCTCCGACGCCGACCAGCAGGTCGGTGACGAGCGGCGCGCGGCGTTCGAGAAAAGGATGCGCAAGCAGGTCGAGGACATCGTCTCCTCGGTGGTCGGCCAGGGCCGCGCCCGCGTCCAGCTCTCGGCGGATTTCGATTACAACAAGATCACCCAGACCTCCGACAAGTTCGATCCCGAGGGGCGCGTGCTGCGCTCGAGCCAGACCCGCGAAGAATCCGCGGCCACGACCGACAATAACGGCCAGGTCACCGTCAACAACGAGCTGCCCGGCGCCCAGCAGAACAACAACAACCAGCAGGCGACGCGCGACCAAAGCAAGAAGACCGAGGAGACCAACAATTACGAGATCTCCCGCACCACCAAGACCGAGGTGACCGAAGCCGGCCGGGTCAACCGCATCTCGGTCGCGGTCCTGGTCGACGGCAGCTACACCAAGGGCGAAAAGGGCGAGCTCATCTACAAGGAGCGCGCCAAGGACGAGCTGGACCGCATCGCTGCCCTGGTGCGCTCGGCGATCGGCTTCGACCAGAAGCGCGGCGACCAGGTCGAGGTCGTCAACCTGAAATTCGCTGAAGGCCCCGCTATCACCCCGATCGAGCAGCCGACCGGCATCCTTGGCATGCTGCAGTTCACCAAGGATGACGTCATGTATGTCATCGAGCTCGGCGTCATGATGGTGCTCGGTCTCGTGGTGCTGTTCATGGTGGTGCGGCCGCTGGTCAAGCGCATCCTCGCCTCCGAAGAGATGGCAGCACTTGTCGCGCCCGCCCCGGCGCTGCCGGAGCCCGCCGCTGCCGCTTCCACGCCCGCGACGGGGCAGGCCTTGATCCCCGGCGGTCCCGGAACCGCCCAGCTGCTCGATGTCGCCCAAGTGCAGGGCCAGGTGCACGCCCAGTCCGTGCATCGCGTGGGCGAGCTGGCCGACCGCAATCCCAACGAAACCGTCGCCATTGTCCGTCAATGGCTCAGCGAACCGGCCGAGTGATTTCCCATGAGCGTCCCGCAGACCGCAAACTCCAACGACATCACCAGCGTCATCGCGAACCTCGCGCAGCGCCAGAGCGGCAAGCCGAAGGCAAAGATTCCCGGGCCCAAGCGCGCGGCGATGCTGATGCTGGCGCTCGGCGAGCAATATGGCGGCAGGATCTGGCAGCTGCTCGATGATGACGAGGTGCGCGAGCTGTCGATGGAAATGTCGACGCTGGGCACGGTCGAGGCCGACACCGTTGAGAACATGCTCCTGGAATTCGTCTCGCGCATGTCTGCTTCCGGCGCGCTGATGGGCAATTTCGACGCCACGGAGCGCCTGCTGCAGCAATACCTGCCGTCCGACCGCGTCTCCGGCATCATGGACGAGATCCGCGGCCCTGCCGGGCGGAACATGTGGGAGAAGCTCTCCAACGTCCAGGAAGAGGTGCTGGCCAACTATCTGAAGAACGAATATCCGCAAACGATCGCCGTGGTGCTGTCGAAGCTGAAGCCGGAGCATGCAGCGCGCGTGCTCGCCATTCTCCCTGAGGACATGGCGCTCGACGTGGTCGGCCGCATGCTGAAGATGGAGGCCGTGCAGAAAGAGGTGATCGAGCGAGTCGAGCAGACGCTGCGGGTGGAGTTCATGTCCAACCTGTCGCAGACCCGCCGCCGCGACGCCCATGAGGTGATGGCGGAAATCTTCAACAATTTCGACCGCCAGACCGAGACCCGCTTCATCACCGCACTGGAAGACGAAAACCGGGAGTCCGCCGAGCGCATCAAGGCGTTGATGTTCACCTTCGACGACCTGATCAAGCTCGACTCGGGGTCGGCGCAGACGTTGATGCGCAACGTCGACAAGGACAAGCTCGGCGTCGCACTCAAGAGCGCCAACGAAGAGGTCCGCAACTTCTTCTTCGGCAACATGTCCTCGCGCGCCGCCAAGATGCTGCAGGACGACATGGGCGCGATGGGGCCGGTGCGGCTGCGCGACGTCGACGAGGCGCAGGCCCTGCTCGTCAACCTCGCCAAGGATCTCGCCGCCAAGGGCGAGATCATGCTGACCAAAAATCGCGCCGACGACGAGCTGGTGTACTGATGGCAGCACCCGCGAAATTCCTGTTCGACACCGACTTCTCCGCCCCCGACCGGCGCGAGCGCGCCGCGAGCGCCGCCGAGGTTGCGCAAAAGGTCGCAGCGGCGGAAGCCCGCGCCCATCGCGACGGCTTCGAGGCGGGACAGCGCGAGGCCAAGGCCGAGAGCGACCGCCGCTCGGCGCTGGCGCTGGAAGAGGTCAAGATCAGCCTGCAAGGGCTTGCCAAGGACTTTGCCGGCATCGAGCGGCGGATGGAGACCGAAGCCGTCGACGTCGCGATCGCGGTCGCCCGCAAGCTCTGCAGCGAACTGATCGCGGCCGAGCCGCTTGCCGAGATCGAGGGACTGGTGCGCGACTGTTTCTCGCATCTCGTCTCGACCCCGCATCTGGTCGTCCGCATCAATGACGGCCTCTACGAATCCGCCCATGAGCGGATCGAGAAGATGGCCAAGCAAAGCGGCTTCCAGGGACGGCTCGTCATTCTCGCCGAGCCCGAGATCGCGACCGGCGACTGCCGGATCGAATGGGCCGACGGCGGCGTCGTGCTGGAGCGCGGCGCCATCGACGCCAAGATCAGTGAACTTGTCGGGCGCCATGTCGCGTCCAGGAAATAGCAGGAGGCGGATTAGAAAATGAGCGACACCGACACCCAGGTCCCCCTCCCCGACCTCAACGCGGCGGATGCGCCGCCAACCAGCGACATCGCCTACAGCGAGGACGAACAGGCCGCCCGCATTGCCGCCGATCTCGAGGCCGTCTTCGACGTGCCGGTGCAGGTTTCGGCCGTGCTCGGCCGCTCCAAGATGGAGGTCGGCGATCTCCTGAAGCTCGGGCCCGGCACCGTGCTCGAGCTCGACCGCCGCGTCGGCGAGGCGATCGATATCTATGTCAATAATCGCCTGGTGGCGCGCGGCGAGGTGGTGCTGGTGGAGGACAAGCTCGGCGTGACCATGACGGAAATCATCAACGCAGAACGCACGTAAGCGCAGCGGAGCACATTTGGGGTGGGGCAAATAACGGGACCCGCGTCGTGGACGACGCAAACAGACGTATAGGAGACTAACATGCGGCTTCTCATTGTTGGCACGTTGAAGGGCCAGCTCACGACCGCCACCAAGATCGCCATGGACAATGGCGCGACCGTCACCCACGCCGAGGACCATGAACTCGCGATGCGAGTCTTGCGCGGCGGCAAGGGCGCCGACCTCCTGCTGGTCGATGTCGGGCTCGACATCCGCGACCTCGTGATGCGGCTGGAGGTCGAGCACATCCATGTGCCGATCGTCGCCTGCGGCATCACCACCGACGCCCGCGCTGCGGTCGCGGCGATCCATGCCGGCGCCAAGGAATATATCCCGCTTCCGCCCGAGCCCGAGCTGATCGCGGCAATCCTCGCAGCGGTGGCCAACGATGCACGCGACCTCGTCTACCGCGACGATGCGATGGCGCGGGTGATCAAGCTCGCCCAGCAGATCGCCGGCTCCGAGGCCTCGGTGATGATCACCGGCGAATCCGGCACGGGCAAGGAAGTGCTGGCGCGCTACGTGCATTCCCGCTCCGCCCGCGCCAAGCGCCCGTTCATCTCCATCAACTGCGCCGCGATCCCCGAGCATCTGCTGGAGTCCGAGCTGTTCGGCCATGAGAAGGGCGCCTTCACCGGCGCGGTCGCCCGCCGCATCGGCAAGTTCGAGGAAGCGACCGGCGGCACGCTCCTGCTCGACGAAATCTCCGAGATGGACGTGCGGCTGCAATCCAAGCTGTTGCGCGCCATCCAGGAGCGTGTGATCGACCGCGTCGGCGGCACGCGTCCGGTGCCGGTCGACATCCGCATCATCGCGACCTCCAACCGCAACCTGGCGGACGCCGTGCGCGAAGGCACCTTCCGCGAGGACTTGCTGTTCCGCCTCAATGTCGTGAATCTGAAGATCCCGCCGTTGCGGGAGCGTCCGGCCGACATCCTCGAGCTCGCCCAGCATTTTGCCAAGAAATATGCCGACGCCAACGGCGTGCCGGTGCGGCCGATCTCGGCCGAGGCACGGCGGGTGCTCACCGTCAACCGCTGGCAGGGCAACGTCCGCGAGCTCGAAAACACCATGCACCGCGCCGTCTTGATGGCGCTGGGCGACGAGATCGGACCTGACGCGATCCTCACCCCCGACGGCGACCGGCTCGACATCGCCAAGACGGCGCCGGCCGTGGCGCATGCCACGCTTGCCGCCGAGCAGGTGACGCGTGCGCTGGTGGGCCGCACGGTCGCCGACGTGGAGCGCGACCTGATCCTGGAAACGCTCAAGCACTGCCTCGGCAACCGCACCCATGCGGCCAATATCCTGGGCATCTCGATCCGCACACTGCGCAACAAGCTCAACGAATACGCCGACGTCGGGGTACCGATCCCGCCGCCGAACACGACAGGCGAATATCCGCGCATGCCGATGATGGGATAGCTGGATTCGGATCGAGTGTTGCGATGGCCGGGCTCGTCCCGGCCATTTTACCAACGGATCATGCCCGGCGGGCAAATCACTTGGTGATCCGCAATTGCCGCTCCACCTCACGAATAATCCGGTGCATCCGGATTGCGGAAGATGTGGATGGGGTCGCCGGGCTGCAGCGTGCGGCCTTTGAAGACGGCGTAGGCATAAAGCGCGAGGTAGAGGATCGCGAGCGTACCGATGACGTAGAGGGCGTATGTCGCGATGCGCTTCATGGTCTCCGCCTGGAGTTCATGGCGCGTTTTAGGGCGGAGCGGGGGAAAAGGCCAGGGCCGTTCACCTCTCCCCGGCGGGGAGCGGTGTAAGTCAAACCTTGCGTGCGCGCGCAGACGGCACGCTCACCTCCGCCAGCCGCGCGATATCCTCGTCGCGGTCGATGGCGAGATAGTCGCCGTGCCAATAGGCAAGCGCAGCGTCAGCCGGCTGCAGTTGCACCGCACGCACGCGGCCGATCACAATGCCATGGGAGTGGCGCTCGATGACCTCCTCGACTTCGCAATCGATTGCGGCCAGTGCGCCGACCAGTAGCGGCGCGCCCGACGGTCGCGCTGTCCACTCAGCTCCGGCAAATCGCTCGGCGCCCTTCAGCCCGCCTTTGCCGGAAAAGCGCTCAGCGACGTCACGCTGGTCGGCCGAGAGGATATTCACCCCGAAGACGCCATAGGTCTTGAGCAACGGCCATGAGGAGGCCGACCGATTGACGCTGACAATCAGCGAGGGCGGATCGACCGAAAGCGAGGACATCGAGGTCACGGTCATGCCGCTGACATCGTCGCCGCGCCCGACCGTGATGACGGTGACCGCGCCGACCAGATGACGCATCGCGTCGCGAAAACCGGCGGAGGAGACCTCACGGTCGAACTGGATGATCTCAGCGGGACTCATTGCTCTCTCACTAAATTGCCAGCTCCTCGCCACCCTTCAGGAGCTCCCGGAGGATCGCGCCTTCGAGCCGCGCGAGTTCCACCGAGCCGCGCTGCCGCGGGCGATGGAGCGTCACATCGATATCGTGCGCGATTTCTCCATTTTCAATCACCAGCACGCGGTCGGCCAGTGCCACTGTTTCAGAGACGTCATGCGTTACCAGAATGGCCGTAAAGCCCTGGTCGCGCCAGACCCGCTCCAGGAGCCGCTGCATCGAGATGCGGGTCAGTGCATCCAGCGCGCCGAGCGGCTCATCAAAAGCGAGCACTTTTGGGTGACCGACCAGTGCGCGGGCCAGTGCCACGCGCTGCTTTTGCCCGCCCGACAGCACGGACGGCCATTGCGAGCGCTTCTCGGCCAGACCGACCTCGGCAAGCGCTTCTTCCGCCCTGGCCCTGGCGTCGGCCGACTTGCGCGCGCGGCCAAGGCCAACCTCGACATTGTCAAGCACGCGGGCCCAGGGCAGCAGCCGCGGCTCCTGGAACATCACGCGGATGTCATCGGGCTTCGCAGCCTCGCCGAAGGAGATGGTCCCGCCATCGATCTTTTCGAGGCCGGCGATCAGCCGAAGCAGCGTGCTCTTGCCGCAGCCGCTGCGGCCGACAACGGCGACGAACTGGCCGGCTGGAATATGCAGATCGATGCCGCGCAGCACCTCGTGGTCGCCGAAGGATTTCTTGAGTCCGCGGATGGTCAAGCCGAGGCCGCGATGCGGTGCATCCGGCTGCCGGCGCAGCGCCCTCGCCTGCTCGACAAAATGGACGCTCTCGAGCGCTTCGGCGTCGGCACGGAAATGAAGGGCTTCCTGCATGGGGCGTCTCAATGTTTCTGGAAGGCGGGATGCCAGGCGAGCGTCAGCCGCTCCAGCAGGCGCGAGAAGCTGTCGGCGAGCTTGCCGAGCAGGGCGTAGATCAGGATCGAGAGCACGACGACGTCGATCTGCATGAACTCGCGCGCCTGCATCGCCATGTAGCCGAGGCCCGAGGACGCGGCGATGGTCTCCGCCACGATCAAGGTCAGCCACATGATGCCGAGCGCGAAACGCAAGCCGACAAAGATCGAGGGCAGCGCACCTGGGAAGATCACCCGGCTGAAGAGCTCGCGGTCGGACATGCCGTAGATGCGGCCCATCTCGATCAGCTGCGGATCGACGGTGCGGATGCCATGCAGCGTGTTGATATAGACGGGGAAGAACACGCCCAATGCGACCAGGAACAGTTTGGCGGTTTCGTCGATGCCGAACCAGAGGATGACGAGCGGGATCAGCGCCAGATGCGGCACGTTGCGCACCATCTGCAGCGTGGTGTCGCTGAGCTTGTTCGAAAGCTCCGACAGGCCGTTGGCGAGCCCAAAGGCAAAGCCGATGCTGCCGCCGATCAGAAAGCCGATGCCGGCGCGCCAGAAGCTGACCCACATGTTGATGAAGAGTTCACCGGAGCGCGCGAGCTTCCAGCCCGCCAGCGCCACATCGCTCGGCGCGGGCAGCACGCGCGCCGGCACCAGGCCGGCGCTGCAGGCGGCCTGCCAGAGCGCGAGGATCGCAAGCGGCACGATCCACTGCATGAGGCCGTCGGCCTTCGGCAGGCGGAGCGTGCGAACGCGCGGGAGGCTGTCGATCAGGCTCATGATTCAGCTACCTGCTTGGGCCGATCTTCGTTGGGCCGATATTCGTTGCCGATGGTCTCGCCGAACGGGCCGGTATTGACGCGCAGCCGTGTGACGTTGCCGCCCTCTTCCAGCTTCAAAAGCGGGAACACCAGCTCGGCAAAGCGATAGGCCTCTTCCAGATGCGGATAGCCCGACATGATAAAGGTATCGATGCCGATATCCTGGTACTCCCTGATCCGCGCCGCGACCGTCTCGGGGTCGCCGACCAGCGCGGTGCCGGCGCCGCCGCGCACGAGGCCTACGCCGGCCCAGAGATTGGGACTGATCTCGAGCTTGTCGCGCCGGCCGCCATGCAGCTGCGCCATGCGCTTCTGCCCGACCGAATCCATCCGCGAGAAGATCTTTTGTGCTGAGGCCACGGTTTCGTCGGTGACATGTTTGATCAGATCGTCGGCGGCGGTCCAGGCTTCCGCATTGGTCTCGCGCACGATTACGTGCAGGCGGATGCCGAAGGAAAGCTTGCGGCCGCGTTTTTCGGCAGCAGCCTTCACGCGCGCGACTTTCTCCGCGACCTGCGCCGGCGGCTCGCCCCAGGTCAGGTATTTATCGACGGTGTCGACAGCCACATCGACGCCGGCATCGGACGAACCGCCGAAATAGAGCGGTGGGCGCGGCGACTGCAGCGGACTGAACAACAGGCGGCCATCCTCGATGCGGATATGCTTGCCTTCGAAATTGACGGTCTTGCCCGCGAGCAGGTCGTTATAGACTTCGAGAAACTCGCGCGTGACCTCATAGCGCTCGTCATGCGACATGAAGATGCCGTCGCCCTTGTTCTCGACCGGGTCGCCCCCGGTGACGACATTGATCAGCAGCCGACCGTTGGAGATGCGGTCGAGCGTCGCGGTCATCCGCGCTGCGACGCTCGGCGATTGCAGACCGGGGCGCACCGCCACGAGATAGCGCAGCCGTTCCGTGAAGGGGGCGACGCTGGAGGCGACGACCCATGAGTCCTCGCAGCTCCGCCCGGTCGGCAACAGCACGCCGTAGTAGCCGAGTTGGTCAGCGGCCTGCGCGATCTGGCGCAGATAGTTGAAGTTGACCTCGCGGCCGCCGGCGGTGGTGCCGAGATAGCGGCCGTCACCGTGGGTCGGCAGGAACCAGAGAATGTTGGCGCTGGATTTCGGCATGATCATGAACCCTGCTTACGCTGAAGATCGGAAACGGTGATGGCCTTGGGCACAAGCCCGAGCGAGAAGAACGTGTCGGCAATGCGCTGCTGGCTTGCGATCACCTCGTCGGTGATCGGGCGGATGCCATAGGCCTCGCGCTTCAGCGACACGGCCAGCACCGGTGCCGGCAGACCGACCGACGGGCTCAGCAGGTTTGCGGTCTCGTCGATATGGTCCTTGACCCAGTCGTCGGTCTCGTTGAGCGCGTCAAGCACGACATCGACCGCCTTGGCGTTCTCGGCGAGGAATTTCTTCGACGAGAAATAGAACTGGTAGTTGGCGACGATGTTGGTGCCGTCGGTGAGGATGCGCGCACCGGTGGAGGCTTCGGCCGCGGCCTCATAGGGGTCCCAGATCACCCAGGCATCGACCGAGCCGCGCGAGAACGCAGCGAGCGCATCGGCGGGCGCGAGATACACCGGCTGGATGTCGGTGTATTTCAGCCCGGCATTCTCCAGCGCCCGCACCAGCAGATAATGAACGTTGGAGCCCTTGTTGAAGGCGACCTTCTTGCCGCGGAGGTCGGCGACCGACTTCAGCGGAGAATCCTTCGGCACCAGGATCGCCTCGCCCTGCGGCGCCGGCGGATCATAGGCGAGATAGACGAGCGGCGCGCCGGCGGCCTGCGCAAAGATCGGCGGCGTCTCACCGGTGATGCCGAAATCGATCGAGCCGACATTCATCGCTTCCAGGAGCGGCGGGCCGGAGGGGAATTCGGTCCAGACCACGTTGTAGCCGAGCGGCTTCAGTTTCTCTTCCAGCGTGCCGCGACCCTTCAGGAGCACCAGCTTGCCGTATTTCTGGAAGCCGATGCGAATGGTCTTGTCCTCGCCATAGGAGGCGCTGACGGTTGCGGCAACCAGACTGACCGAAAGCACTGCGCGTGCAATCCAGCTGCTGACGAGATGCTTCATGATGTAGTCCTCGCGTTACGCGGAGCTCGGGGGGTGACTAGCAGGACGGCGGCGGGGCGCCTTCCAATTAGATTCGAAAAGCTTTTCATCCTTGACGAAACGGGCCCGGCTTAACTGCCCGGCGTCCACTTCCAGACGATATCGGCCACCTTCACGGGCTTGGGGATCAGGCCGAGCCGCGCAAAGCGGTCGGCGACCGCCTGCTGGGTGTGGATGACCTCGTCGTCGACCGGAGTGACTCGATAGGTCGAGCGGTCGACGAAGCGCCTGACGGCGTCGATGTCGACCCCGGTCGCCTCGGCTTGCGCTTGCGCGACTTCCTCATGGTGTTGCTCGGCCCACGCCCCCTCGGAGGCAAACACGTCGCTCAGTCTCGCAGTCAGCGCGGGATATTTTTCGACTAAATCGCTGCCAGCGATGAAGAACGAATTCACGGTGTGAATGTCCTTGCCGGAGACGATGATGCGGGCGTTTTGCTTCAATTCCGCCAGCGCCAGATATGGGTCCCAGATCGACCAGGCATCGACCGAGCCCTTGATGAAGGCTGCCGTGGCATCCGCGGGCGCGAGCGGCGTGGGCGCGATGTCGCTCCACGCGAGGCCCGCTTTCTCCAGCGCCGCAACGAGCAGATTGTGGGCACTCGAGCCCTTGCCGAAGGCGACACGCTTGCCTTTCAAATCCGTAACCGTCTGGATCGACGAATCTCTGGGCACGATGATCGCCTGCGTTTTGCCTTCCTGCCTCACCGCGGCGACATAGCGGATACGGGCGGATGCGGCCTGCGCGAAGATCGGGGGGGTATCGCCGACATAGCCGAAATCGACGCTGCCGACATTGATCGCCTCGAGCAGTGGCGGACCGAACTGGAAATCGATCCATTTGACGTCGATGCCGAGCGGCCGAAAGGTGTTTTCGAGCGTCTGACGCTGCCGCACCGCCGAGAAGTAGCCACCCTTCTGGGTGCCGATGCGGATTTCCCTGGGCACCTCCTGCGCGCTCGAGCGGCCCGAAAACATGGCCGCGGCCGCGCCGGCCGCTGACAGCTGCAAGAATTCCCGACGCCTCATATCCGTCTCCAACGCACCGCGCGCGGAACGGCCGCGCTCGTGTCATGACAGAGATGATGGTGCGGGCGCGAAAAGCTGTCGAGCACCGCGCAAAAATAGCGACGCCCGCACTCTGCTGCGGGCATCCGGCATCGCGTTTGTTTTCGTTAATCGACCGCGCGCAGCGAAAATCTTCCACCACGCAAAAGTGAAAAGCTTATTACCCCGCTGCGAGCTTCGGCGCGGGCGCGACACTGACCGCGAGCTTGCCGTAGCGGTCGGTGAAGGCCTGGGTGTCGATCTCCTCGAGCTGGATGTCGCCGCTCATCACGCCCGCCTTCCACGCCTCATGCTCGGGATCCTGCTTGAACTCCGGCATCACCTCGCGTGCGAACAATTCCAGCGACTCGCAGATATGCTCGTGGCTGTTCTTGCCGGCCTGGTTGAGCAGGATGACCTGGTCGATATGCGAGGTGCGGAAACGTCGCAGCTTTTTCGCGATGGTCTCGGGCGAACCGATCAGACCGCCGCGCAGCGCCGCCTCCTGCGCCTCGGGATTGTCGCGCTTCCACTTGTTGTACTCGTCCCACATGTTGACCGTGCCAGGAGCCGGACGCTGGCGATTTTGCGCGGCGCCGTAATAGCGCAGCGCGAATTGGAAGAAGGTGGCGCCATCAGCGCGGCGGCGCGCCTCTTCATCGGTCTTGGCGCACATGAAGAACGACACCAGCGCCATGTTCGGATTGATTTCGTAATCCGCGAGCTTCTTCAGCCGTCTGGTCATTGCGTTGTAATAGGCATGCACCCAGGCGTGCGCGGCATCGGCGCTCACGAACTGGAAGCCGAGGGCACCGAAGCCGTTCTGGCCCGCGCGCTCGATGGTCGGCAGCTGCGAACAGGCCATCCAGAGCGGAGGATGCGGTTTCTGCACGGGCTTGGGCACCACGTTGCGCAAGGGAATGTCGAAATATCTGCCGTGGTGCTCGGTTCCGCCGTCCTTGAACATCGGAAAGATCGCGCGCACCGCCTCCTCGAACACCTCGCGCTTGGTTTCCATGTTGCGGCCGAACGGCTCGAGCTCGGTGATGGAGGCGCTCTCGCCCATGCCGAATTCGCAACGGCCGCGGCTCAAGAGATCGAGCACCGCCACGCGCTCGGCGACGCGCGCCGGATGATTGGTGGTGAGCTGCAGGATGCCGTGGCCAAGCCGGATGTCCTTCGTGCGCTGGCTTGCCGCGCCGAGAAATGATTCCGGCGAGGGCGAGTGGGAATATTCCTCGAGGAAATGATGCTCCACCACCCACGCATAGTCGTAACCGAGGCGGTCGGCGGTCTCGAGCTGCGTCAGCGCGTCCTGGTAGAGCCTCAACTCGTCGCCCGCGACCCATGGCCGCGGCAATTGCAACTCGTAGAAAATCCCGAACTTCATAGGGCCTCCCGCTTCTCGCTTTTGTTGTTGCGAGCATACTAACCGACGGCCTGACCAAGTCCATGGCAGGCCAATTCCGCGCCGCGGGAGAACTCACCGAAAAACCCGCAGCGATAGAACGGCTTGATCCAAATCAATCAAAAGCCCGACCGCGCCGGCTAGGCTGGAACCAGGCAACGGCCCGGATGCCGTCTCAATCCCTGGAAAACCTCGAGAGACACGTGTCGGTCGCTGACAATGACATGCGCGGGCGCTCGCACCGCCGCCGCATGGAAATCTTTGCATTCCTCTTCCTCACGGCGGTGCTGATGCCCGCGCTCGCGGTCGCGTCTGTCGGCAGCTACGGGCTCGCCGTCTGGATCTACCAGATGATCGCCGGCCCTCCGGGCCCGCCTCCTCCGCACTAGCGAATTGCGACAAGGACCATCACCATGGCCCATCCTCATGCCATCGATCGCAGAACCCTGATCACCGGACGCGTGCTCACCGCCGAACGCGTGATCGCGCCGCCCGGCGGCGAGATCGCCAGCATCCTGGTGCAGGCCCGCCCCGAGCGGCTTGACGAGGTCGAGGCCGCGATCCTCACCCTGCCCGGCTGCGAGATCCACGGACGCGATATCAGAGGCAAGCTCGTCGCCGTGGTCGATGCACCCGACGCCGGCAGCCTCGGCTCCACGCTCAACACCATAGCGCTGCTGCCACATGTGTTGGCCGCTGCGCTCGTCTTTCACGCCATCGATGCCGCCTGAGATGTGCTCAGGACCGGGAGAACGCTGATGACCGAAGCTACGCTCGACCGCCGCCAGATGCTGAAGCTGCAGGCGGCCTCCGTCGCGGCCGCTGCCGCGGGCATGCCAGCACCATCGCTCGCCGCCAATCTCGTGACCGAGCGCGACGAGAGCGAATTGAAATGGGACAAGGCGGCCTGCCGCTTCTGCGGCACCGGCTGCAGCGTGATGGTCGCCACCAAGGACAACCGCGTGGTCGCCACCCATGGTGACATCAAGGCCGAGGTCAATCGCGGCCTCAACTGCGTCAAGGGCTATTTCCTGTCCAAGATCATGTACGGCCATGACCGGCTGACGCAGCCCATGCTGCGCAAGGCGGGCGGCAGATACGACAAGAACGGCGAGTTCACGCCCGTCTCGTGGGATGAGGCCTTCGACATCATGGCCGACAAATTCAAGGCGGCGCTGAAGAAGCGCGGCCCCTCCGGCGTCGGCATGTTCGGCTCGGGCCAATGGACGATCTGGGAGGGCTATGCCGCCTCAAAGCTGTTCAAGGCCGGCCTTCGCTCCAACAATATCGACCCCAATGCGCGCCACTGCATGGCCTCTGCGGTTGCCGGCATGATGCGCACCTTCGGCATCGACGAGCCGGCCGGCTGCTATGACGACATCGAGGCCACCGACGCCTTCGTGCTGTGGGGCTCAAACATGGCGGAGATGCACCCGATCCTGTGGACGCGGGTGGCCGATCGCCGGCTTTCTGCTCCCCATGTCCGCGTAGCCGTGCTCTCGACCTTCGAGCACCGCTCCTTCGACCTCGCCGACATCGGAATCGTCTTCAACCCGCACGCGGATCTTTTCATCCTCAACGCCATCGCCAATCACATCATCACGACCGGCCGGGTGAACAAGGATTTCGTCAACGCACATACGGTGTTCAGGCGCGGGCAGACCGACATCGGTTATGGCTTGCGGCCCGACAATCCCCTGGAGAAAAAGGCGAGCGGCCGCGCCAAGGCCAACGATTCGACCGACATGAGCTACGACGAATACGTCAAATTCGTTTCCGACTACACGCTGGAGAAGGCAGCGAAGATGTCGGGCGCGCCGCTCAATCGCCTTGAGGCGCTGGCCGAGCTCTACGCCGATCCGAAGCGGAAGGTGGTCAGTTTCTGGACCATGGGCTTCAACCAGCACACCCGCGGCGTCTGGTGCAACAACCTCGTCTACAACATTCATCTGTTGACCGGGAAGATCTCCGAGGCCGGCAACAGCCCGTTCTCGCTGACTGGACAGCCGTCGGCCTGCGGCACCGCGCGCGAGGTCGGCACCTTCTCACACCGCCTGCCCGCCGACATGGTGGTGACCAACAAGGAGCATCGCGACAAGGCCGAGCATATCTGGCAGCTGCCTGAAGGAACTATCCCCGACAAGCCCGGCTATCACGCGGTGCTGCAAAGCCGGATGCTGAAGGACGGCCTGCTCAACGCCTATTGGGTGCAGGTCAACAACAACCTGCAGGCCGGTCCGAACATCAACGAGGAGACCTATCCGGGCTTCCGCAACCCCGACAATTTCATCGTCGTCAGCGATGCCTATCCGACGGTGACCGCTCTCGGCGCCGACCTCGTGCTGCCGACCGCGATGTGGGTGGAGAAGGAAGGCGCCTACGGCAACGCCGAGCGGCGCACGCAATTCTGGCACCAGCTCGTCACCGCGCCAGGCGAGGCGCGCTCGGATCTCTGGCAGCTCATGGAGTTCTCCAAGCGCTTCAAGATCGAGGAGGTGTGGCCCGAGGAATTGATCGCGAAGAAGCCGGAGTACCGCGGAAAGACGCTGTATGACGTGCTCTACAAGAACGGCGTTGTCGACAAATTCCCGCTCTCCGACATCGACGAAGGCTATGCCAACGACGAGTCCAAGGCTTTCGGTTTCTATGTGCAGAAGGGCCTGTTCGAGGAATATGCCTCGTTCGGCCGCGGCCATGGCCACGACCTCGCACCTTTCGAGAGCTATCATCACGAGCGCGGCCTGCGCTGGCCTGTGGTCAACGGCCGGGAAACGCGCTGGCGCTTCCGCGAGGGATCCGACCCATACGTGAAAACGGGCGCGGGCGTCCAGTTCTACGGCTATCCCGACGGCAAGGCGCGCATCTTCGCGCTGCCCTACGAGCCGCCGGCGGAATCGCCCGACAAGGAATACCCGTATTGGCTCTCCACCGGCCGCGTGCTCGAGCACTGGCATTCGGGCACCATGACCCGCCGCGTGCCGGAGCTCTACCGGGCGTTTCCGGAAGCCGTCTGCTTCATGCATCCTGATGATGCGCAGGAGGCGAAAATGCGGCGCGGCGACGAGGTGAAAGTGATCTCCCGCCGCGGCTACATCCGCGCCCGGCTCGAGACGCGCGGACGCGACAAGCCGCCGCGCGGGCTGGTCTTCGTGCCCTGGTTCGATGAATCAAAACTCATCAACAAGGTGACGCTGGACGCCACCGACCCGATCTCGCTGCAGACTGACTTCAAGAAATGCGCCGTGCGGATCGAGAAGGTGTGACAGCCATGATCAGGAAAATCGCACTTGCCCTTCTCGCCGCCGCAATCGCGGCCGGCACCGGCGCGCTCGCGGAGGAGCCGCTCTATTCCGCGTTGCGCGGCTCGATCCCGCTCAACGACGAAGGCGCGGCGGACCCGATGATGCCGACCCGCAACACCGCAGAGCGGGAGGCGCGCAACTATCCGGAACAACCGCCGGTGATTCCGCACTCCATCGACGGCTACCAGATCGACATCAACGGCAACAAATGCCTGTCCTGCCATGCGCGGGCGCGCACGGCCGAGTCGCAGGCGCCGATGGTCTCGATCACCCACTTCATGGACCGTGACGGCCAGTTCCTCGCTTCGATCTCGCCCCGGCGTTTCTTCTGTACCGAATGCCACGTGCCGCAAAGCGTCGTTACTCCGCCCGTGAGCAACGACTTCACCGACATCGACACGCTGCTCAGTCGCGCAAACCCGGGTAGGCGCCGATGACCACGACCGACAAGCAGGACCCCCGACAGGGATTCTTGCCGCGCGTCTGGAATTTTACGCTGGAGCTGCTCGACGTGCTGCTGCGCCCGAGCTCGATCTTCGGGCTCGGCATCCTGGTGCTTGCCGGCTTCGCCGCGGGCGTGATCTTCTGGGGGGGCTTCAACACCGCGCTGGAATTGACCAATACCGAAAAGTTCTGCACCTCCTGCCACGAGATGCGCGACAACGTGTTCGCGGAGCTGAAATCGACTATCCATTTCACCAACCGCTCCGGCGTGCGCGCAAGCTGCCCGGACTGCCACGTCCCGCACAACTGGACCGACAAGATCGCGCGCAAGATGCAGGCCTCCAAGGAGGTCTGGGGCCATCTGTTCGGCTCCATCGACAACCGCGACAAGTTCCTCGACAAACGGCTGGAGCTCGCCGAGCATGAATGGGCGCGTTTCAAAGCCAATGATTCCCTGGAATGCCGCAACTGCCACAGCGCACAGTCCATGGACATCACCAAGCAGTCGCCGCGCGCCGCGGCCGCGCATGAGCGCTATCTCTTCCCGGGCGAGAAGACCTGCATCGACTGCCACAAGGGCATCGCCCACCACCTCCCGGACATGCGGGGTGTCCCAGGCTGGCAGTAGCGGGCAATAGGTCCGAAACGAGCCGCTTGCGTCATGCGCGCGAATGGCTAGGTTCTCGGTCCGCGCTGCCCGGGGCAGCGCCGATTCCCGCTGGACCATGACCACTTTCTCTCCGCACCAGGATTCCGCGCTGAAAGCCGTTGCCGACTGGCTCAAGGCGAAACCCGGCCGGGCCGGCACGCCGCAGGTGTTCCGCCTGTTCGGTTTTGCCGGCACCGGCAAGACCACACTCGCCCGGCACATTGCGGAAGGTGTTGATGGCGAGGTGAAGTTCGCAGCCTTCACCGGCAAGGCCGCACTCGTGATGCGCAACAAGGGCTGCGACAGTGCCTCCACCATCCATTCGCTGATCTACCGCGCGCGGGAGAGCGGCGAGGAGCAGCCGAGTTTTGAACTCTGGGACGACGCGCCGGCCTCGAAAGCGAAGCTGATCGTGATCGATGAATGCTCCATGGTCGATGCCGACATGGGGCGCGATCTGCTCTCCTTCGAGTGCCCCCTGCTCGTGCTCGGCGACCCCGCGCAATTGCCACCGATCCAGGGCGGCGGCTTCTTCACCGCGGATGAGCCGGACGCCATGCTGACCGAGGTGCACCGCCAGGCGCAGGACGATCCGATCGTGCGGATGTCGATGGATGTGCGCGAGGGCCGGCGGCTCGAATACGGCAGCTTCGGCGACAGCGAGGTCATTCCACGCAGCGGACTGGATCCGGACCGCGTGATGCAGGCGGACCAGGTGCTGGTCGGCCGCAACAACACCCGCCGCGCCTACAACATGCGGATGCGGCAGCGGCAGAACATCGAGGATCCCCTGCCGGTCGGCGGCGACAAGCTGGTGTGCCTGCGCAACAACCGCAAGAAGGGCCTGTTCAACGGCGGCCTCTGGCGGGTGCGCTCGCGTACGCCAGGACGATCGAAGACGTCGCGCATCATGACCATGCGGGTGATGCCGGATGAGGATTTTGGCCACAAGGTGACAAAAGTCTCCGTACGCCAGGACTGCTTCGAGGGCGGTGTCGAGGCGATCCCGTGGGAGCAGCGCAAGCCCTACGACGAGTTCGACTACGGCTATGTGCTGACCGTGCACAAGTCGCAGGGCTCGCAATGGGACGACGTCGTGCTGTTCGACGAGAGCTTTGCGTTCCAGGACAGCCGTGCACGGTGGCTGTACACGGGGATCACGCGGGCGGCGAAGCGGCTGTCCATCGTGGTGTGATTGATAACCGTCGTGATTGATGACCGTCATTCCGGGGCGATGCATTAGCATCGAACTACGGTGCGCAATTGCGCACCTGAGAATCTCAAGGTAGCGGGTTCGCCTCTGCGAGACGCCCCGGAATGACCGAGGCCGCATGGTGACGTTCACATTTCACGGACTCGTGTGACCCAGCCTGTAACAACGGCCGAGGAGTTTCCGTATCTTGGGAGCATCCGGGGAAGGCACGCGTGGCTATCCAGCGCGGGCCCTTCGGCCTAAGCTCGAACCTCATTGCCTCAAAGAGGACATGCCATGCGGAACCGCCCCTTCAGCCGTTTTTCGCTCCTTGTTGCCGCCGCAGGTGCGCTGGCGGCCGCAGCCTTCGCGCTCGCGCCGCTCAAGGCCGCCGAGGATGCGGTAGTGATCCCGCCGCCGGCGTCCGATGTTCCCGCTGCCGACGGCATCCAGACCGTGGTGCTGTCCGGCGGCTGCTTCTGGGGCGTACAGGGCGTGTTCCAGCACACGGCCGGCGTGGTCAGCGCGGTGTCCGGTTATTCCGGCGGCAGCAAGGCCAACGCCCAGTACGAGCTGGTCTCGACCGGGACCACCGGGCATGCCGAATCCGTCCAGGTCAAATACGATCCGCAGAAGATTTCCTATGGCAAGATCCTGCAGATCTTCTTCTCGGTCGCGCACGACCCGACCCAGTTGAACCGCCAGGGCCCGGACTCCGGCACGCAATATCGCTCGGCGATCTTCACGACCTCCGATGCGCAGAAGAAGGTCGCGGACGCCTACATCGTGCAGCTCGACGGTGCCAAGGTCTACCCCAAGCCGATCGTGACCAAGGTCGGCTCGCTGGAAGCTTTCTACCCGGCGGAAAGCTATCATCAGGACTACCTGACGCTTCACCCGAGCCAACCCTATATTGCGTATAATGACCTGCCGAAGATCGAAAATCTGAAGAAGCTGTTCGCGGCAAACTATCAAGAGAAGCCGACGCTGGTACGAAGCGTTTCGAACTAGCACCAGGCGCTCAAGGGAGATTTCATGTCTGATACCAAGACCACCAACAAGATGACCAAGAGCGAAGAACAGTGGCGGCGCGAACTGACGCCGATGCAATATGCGGTGCTGCGCGAGAAAGCGACCGAGCGGCCGTTCTCCGGCGAATATGAGCATGAGCACCGGCCGGGCAGCTATGCCTGCGCCGGCTGCGGCCAGGAGCTGTTCGATTCCGACGCCAAGTTCGATTCCGGTTGCGGCTGGCCGAGCTTCACGCAGCCGGCCGCCGAGAGCCACGTCGACGAGGAAGCCGACTTCAGCCATGGCATGAGCCGCACCGAGGTGCTGTGCTCCAAATGCAGCGGCCATCTCGGCCACGTCTTCAATGACGGACCGGGTCCGACGGGCTTGCGCTATTGCATCAACTCGGCGGCGCTGAAGCTCAAGCCGCGGTAGGCCTTCGCTGCCGCGATCCCAGCAGACCTCCTCCCGCAACCGGGGTACCCCGGTTGCGCATTTTTGATTTACGTAAGTCGGGCAAACATGACTTGGGTTTGGGGTCAGCTGTGGTGTGAGCCCGCGTGGAACTTGGATTTCGAGGTCGCCGGACGACCCCGACGGGCCAGTCAATTCAACCTTACCGTTAACCCTGCTTTGGCCACTGAGCGGGCTGCCAGCACGAATGCTCCGCGGAACTTGCTCGTTTTGCGAGCAGCCGGCGTGCCGATCGCACTGCGTTCACATCCTGGTCCGCCTCATCATGTCGCAGGGTGCAATCAACAAAGGGAGTTGAAAATCGCCGACCAATTAGCGGATGCTTGGCCTGCAAATTCGTTTTCAAATCATTGAGGCGAGAATGCCACTGCCACTTATTGAAACTGGACATTGTAACGTCGATCTTAAGCCGTCGCCGATCAAGCAATCCTGGATCATAGACGGTAATCCCGAGGCCCGGTCGCACCGGCTGTCGGTCAGCGCGGACGGAGCCGCTACAACGGTGATCTGGTCCTGCACCGAGGGCAAGTTCAACTGGTACTACGATGTCGACGAGACCATCATGATCCTCGAAGGATCGATCGTCATCGAGAGCGACGGCACGCCGCCGAAGCGCTATGGCGTCGGTGACGTGATCTTTTTCCGCGGCGGCGCGCATGCCAGATGGCACGTCGAAGGCTATGTGAAGAAGGTCGCCTTCTGCCGCCAGACCAATCCGATCGGATTCAATTTAGTCATCCGGGCCGTCAACAAGCTCAAGCGGATACTCGTCAGGATGCCGGCGAGGCACGCGCTGAGATTGTGGATGTCCACGGCGATATTAAACGGCTCGATCTTTGGCATTTAGCCAGGCGTGCAGTCTGCGCACCGCATGCATCGCTCCTGTTGCGTGCGGCGAGTTCAGGATCGGCGCTCGGCGAATTTCATCTATACTCAAAGCCGCGGCCGATGAGCCTGAGGGTTGATCCCGCACGATCCGTGTCATTGTAGCGAGCGCCCAGCGCGGTCGCGATGCGCGCTCTGTGTTGTGATTCCCACACTGCCGCTGAAAAAGCGTCTGTTGGTCGCTTTTCGAACAGACGGATCAATCCGTCCGTTTCAACCTGCCTTCACCGGGAGCATCGGCTGGGGAGGGCGAGGATGGAACGTTCCCTGATAACTGACATGCCGCGCGACAAATACGTCGAACGGTGCAAGCAGCGGGCCTTCGATTATCTCGATCGAGGCGATCTCAAGAACGCGGTCGCGTTGTTCGTCCGCGATATGAATGCCCGTACCGATTGCGAATTGCCGCACCACTTGGCAGAGCTTGGCGTTTCATTGCTGATTGGGGGCGATGCGCCAGGTTTGAAGGTGCTGATCGAAGGGTTGAGATGACGGTTCAACGATCTTCCATCGTTTGAAATCACATCGTACGAAATCCCCGGCAGCCCGAGCTCTTGCGAGCATTGATGCCCTACGGCCGTGCAGCCGGTTTTTGAAGCCCCGTTTCCCCGATCAACAGTTTCGTAATGACCACGCGCTTTCCGATGCGGGGGCATGGCAGCGCACGGCATTCCCATCGACGATGCCTCATAAAGAGCTTCTCGCGTGGAACCGCCCGCAATAATGTGCTTTGTTGCTCCCATCAGCGCGGCGGATGGGCTGTTTGCGGCCGCCTGGCAGGGAGGGTACGATGTCCCTTGGGCTGATCCTGATCATCCTGGTGATCATCTATCTGTTCGGCGGCTTGAGCGGCCGTTTCGGGGGCTACGGCTACGGGCTCGGCCATTCCGGCATCGGGCTCGGCGGGGTAATTTTGGTGGTTTTGCTGGTGCTGGTGCTGCTGGGCAAGATCTGATCCTCTAAATACCTGAAAAATATCAGTTTTTCAGGATTTAACGAGCCGAATCCCGATTCACGAATTGAATTTTCAGGATTCGCAATTCTGTCAAGAAAGCCTATATTAGGCAGTGAAGATCACGTGCACGGTACGGCCGCTGGTTACGGTTCGACCGACGCCCAAATCCCACACTCGCGCTAGCGCCAAGAAGAGAGAAGAGGTCCTCGACCATGCGTCCTATGCGTCCGTTCAACTTCAACACCGCCGCCGAACTTTTTCCCGCCGCCATTCGCAAGAAGAAACGGGCGGGCTTTACCTATCGGCGATTTGGCACTGCGGCCGAAGCCGTCCGCTTCGCTATCGAGGAGTTGCCGGCGGATTCGCTGAACGGTGCTTACCTGCAGGTCGAGGAGGCCCGCTTCGACCAGAGCGGCATCCGCTCGCTCTATGAGAGCGAGGCCTTCCCGCTGCCGCGCCGCGAGCGCGTCACCGCCGACGGGGACAAGGACGCCGCGTAATCAAGGTCCGGTCTTCAGGCAGCGCCCTCGGACATGGGTCCCGGGGCGCTTTTTCTTTTGGGCAGGATGGTGCCGCGCGCTCGGCCCTCGCCCCGCTTGCGGGCATAGGCCGGATCGCATTGTTAGGAGCGATCCAAGAGAGGGGGACTTTCCGGGAGTTCGGTGCTTGGAGATAAGCCCCTCCCCCGCAGAGCGGGTGAGG
Source organism: Bradyrhizobium sp. Tv2a-2 (assembly GCF_000472425.1). Classification (GTDB taxonomy): domain Bacteria; phylum Pseudomonadota; class Alphaproteobacteria; order Rhizobiales; family Xanthobacteraceae; genus Bradyrhizobium. The sequence continues at coordinate 431,019 of NZ_AXAI01000001.1, forward strand.
GAGCCAGGCACTCGGCTCAATGAGGCTGCCGCTCAAGCCAACGGCGCAGCAGCCGCGCATTGCGCATGTTGGCGCGGAACAACACGTCGAAGGCGTCGCCTGCGACCGGCACCGCGCCGACCACGCCCTGGACTGCGACATTGCCGAGCATGCGTGCGGTGAGATGCCAGGGCGCGCCCAGCGCCCGCGCCTCGCGCACCACCCAGAGCGACAAAGCGGCGGCGATGATATCGCCGACCACGGGGATCAGGCCGATGATACCGTCGACGCCATAGCGGATCTTGGTGCCCGGCAGGATGAAGGCAATGTCGAGCAGTTTTGCGATCATCTCGAGCCGCTGCAGCCGCTGCTCGCGGCTGAGATCGCCGAATGGGTTGGCGGCGGTGAAATCGAACTGAAACGCACCCGACCGGCGCAACGCGTCAGCGGGAATCTCGCGTCCCTCCTGGTCGATGACCGGTCCGCGCGCCTCCGCATGGGAGAAGGTCGCGCGCGAGGTCCGCGGCCTGTCGGCACGGCTTCGGAATCTGACGTCGTCATCCTGCATCGTCATTCCAGACTAACGCCTCGGCACGGCACAAGTTGCGTCGCACATAGCGGCGGACCGGCTCACGCAGCCGCCGCCTCCTGCACGTCGGAATATCGATGTGCCAGGAACGACGACAAGGTGGCCGGGATGAAGCCGACCAGGCCGTACATCACAAATTGCAGCGCGCCGCTGTCCGGGCCGCGCGAGCCATACATCAACTCCGCGGCGCCAAAACCGACCAGCCCGACCAGCAGCACACGCAAGAGCGGCACGATGCGTTTGACGTGCCACAAGATGTCGTCGACCGCGCCTAACATCAGCGCCGGCAGGATGCCGAACAGATAGCTGTATTGCAGCGTCTTGAAGAACACGGCGAACAGCTTGCCGACCTCGGCGAAGCTCGCACCGCTCAGATAGCCGGACATCATCGTGGTGGTCAGCAACAGCCAGAACCCGCCGAAAAACGGCCCGATCGCAGCGAAGATCACATAGCGTCTCATTGCGGTCCCTTGGTCCTCCGACAGCGGTTATAGCAGGACGGTGTCAGGCCATGACAAAAATCGCTGGAAGGGTGGCGATGAGGTTGGCTGTCGTCTCATCGTCATGGCCGGGCTCGACACGGGCCCGACGGAGCGCGATGCACGAAGCCCCTCACTCCCCCCAGGCCGCGAACGCGTCCTCGAAGGCACGCTCGCCGGGGGGACCTTTCTCGATCGCGATGATGGCGCGGCGCTGGTTGGCATAGACCAGCGGCACGTCGAACCAGGAGCGCTCTTTCAACAGCTGGATGTTGCGCGAGCGGTCGGCATCGACATTGGAGAGACCAACCAGGAAGAAGCCGTCGGTGACCTTCACCGCGAGGCCCGCAAGCGGCGTGCCGCGCGCCTGCTCGTTCGACTTCATCAGGATGCCGGGCACGTTGGCGACGCCACCGCCGGCGAAGTCGGGCGGCAGGATGAAGGTGAGCTCGGCGGTGTGGCTTGCAGGAAGTGACGAGTCGGTGTTGCGGCGGAACGACATCGTCATCTTGAACTTGCGGTCGGGCACCTCGATGTCGGCGCGCACCGCGATATCGGCCGCCTGGCCGCTCGACCCCTTCACGGGCTCGGTGCGCCAGACCACGGTGCCGACATATTGCTTGCCCTTGGGATCGGACGGATCCTCGTCATAAAGCACGACCCTCTGCGCGACCGGCGCGACCTGCTCGGACGACGATGGCTGGCCGACGCGATCGGCGATCTTCGGCTTGGTCACCGGGGTGGCCGCCGTGTCCTTCGGCGCCTCCACCGAGGGGGCGGACTTGAACATGCCGGCGACCGTGGTCACCGCCGTCTTGCCCCAGAGGATGCCCGCGCCGACCAGGATCAAGACGATGCCGATGGCAATCGCGCTCTTGAACGGAAACATCGAGCCTGAACGCACGCGCTTGGTCGGCTCGCGGTCGGTCGCGATGCGCGGACGCGGACCGGCGGCCTGCGGCGCGTAGCGATCGGCTTCCTCGATTGACTCGTCGTAGGAATAAGGCTCGTCCGCCTCCGCGCCGCGATCGTCGAGGCTCGGCTCGATGCGCTCGAACTCCGGCGATGGCACATTGGCGTAGGTTTTGCGCGCAGCTCGGCTCGCTTGGGCGGCGGCGCGGCCGAGATCGTCGGTATCGGCTGTGATGTCGCGGAAGCCGCGCACGGGGGCCGGCGGCGGGCCGTTGGTGTCGGCGCCACGGCGCGGCGGCCCACCGCGGTCACGGCCGGGCGGCGGCAACGGGGGCTCCTCCGGCGCGCCGGCCTGCGGCATGGGCGCCCGGTCACGGCCCGGAAACGGTGGCGGCGGAGGAGGCTCGGAGCGCGGACTGCGCTGCAGCCGGGTACCTTGATCCGGTGCCGGCGGAGCGTCGGTTATGAGGGGCGGCCGGTCGTTCCGTGACGAGGGGCCCGGGGGCGGCGCAGCCGGACGCGCCCGGGGCGCCACCGGGCTGGGCGCTTGCTGTGCACCACCAGGCACCGAGCCGTCCGCAGGGCGCGGCGGCGCGGATCGACGCAGCGCATCGCCGGCGCGCGGGGCGGCAACGGAGCCAGCCCCGCCGCCGCTGGCGCGCGTGGCATCGCGGGCACGCTGGGCGGCTTCCGATTCGACCTTGCGGACTGCTTCTTCCAGGGACAGCCGCTCGCGGGTGATCTCCGATTCGCTCAAGGGAGGATCGACGCTGCGCAACTGTGCGATCAGGGCAGCGCGAGCCCGCTCATAGAGCGCACGACGGCTCTCGCCGGGAGCACTGGGGTCCAGTCCGGCGATCGCGCGGGCAATGAGCGGGTAGTAATCAGCCATTTTGGTTTGCTATATGCACGTCCCGGTAATATCTCATTAAGCCTCGAACGGATTTTGCACGAGGATAGTATCCTCGCGTTCGGGGCTGGTGGAAAGCAGGGCAATTGGGCAACCCACCAATTCCTCGACCCGCCGGACATATTTGATGGCTTGGGCCGGCAGGTCCGCCCAGGAGCGCGCCTTGGCGGTCGGCTGCTTCCAGCCCTCGATTGTCTCGTAGATCGGCTCCACGCGAGCCTGCGCCCCCTCGCCGGCCGGCAGATGGTCGATCTCCTTCCCGTCGAGCCTGTAGCCGGTACAGACCTCGATGGTGTCGAAACCATCGAGAATGTCGAGCTTGGTGAGCGCGAGACCGTTGATGCCGCAGGTCCTGACCGTCTGACGCACCAGCACCGCGTCGAACCAGCCGGTGCGCCGCTTGCGCCCGGTGTTGACGCCGAACTCCTTGCCGCGGCGTCCGATCTCCTCGCCGACCTCGTTCAAGAGCTCGGTCGGGAACGGACCCTGGCCGACGCGGGTCGTATAGGCCTTGCAGATGCCGAGCACATAGCCGACGCCGCCCGGGCCCATGCCGGTGCCGGTCGCCGCCTGCGCCGCCACCGTGTTGGAGGAGGTGACGTAAGGGTAGGTGCCGTGGTCGACGTCGAGCAGCGCGCCCTGCGCACCCTCGAACAGGATGCGCTTACCCTCGCGCTTCTTGATGTCGAGCAGCCGCCACACCGTCTCGGCATAGGGCAAAAGCTTCGGCGCCATCGCGGAGAGGTCGCGCAGGATGGCCTTGCCGTCGAACTCCGGCAGATTGAGCCCGCGCCGGAGCGCATTGTGATGGGCGAGCAGGCGGTCGATCTTGGCCGGCAGCGTGTCGAGGTCGGCAAGATCCATCAGGCGGATGGCACGGCGGCCGACCTTGTCCTCATAGGCCGGGCCGATGCCGCGGCGGGTGGTGCCGATCGCCGTTCCCGCATTGGAGGATTCGCGCAGCGCGTCCAGCTCACGGTGCAGCGGCAGAATCAGGGTGACGTTCTCGGCGATGCGCAGATTGTTGGGGCTCACCGCGACGCCTTGCGCCTTCAGCTTCTCGACTTCATCGAGGAAAGCCTGCGGATCGAACACCACGCCATTGCCGATCACCGCAAGCTTCGAGGGCCGCAGCACGCCGGATGGCAAGAGCGCAAGCTTGTAGGTCTCGCCGTTGATAACGAGGGTGTGACCGGCATTGTGGCCGCCCTGGAAGCGCACGACGATGTCGGCCTGCTCCGACAACCAGTCGACGATCTTGCCCTTCCCTTCGTCGCCCCACTGGGCGCCGACGACGACAACATTGGCCATGCGCGGACACTTCCTTTTGTAACTTTTGTAACATCGCTTATGCGCCGACGATTTTTCCCTGAAAGAGCCGGCCCTTGCCGCTTTTTCTTGAGGTCGGGCACCTTGATCGTCCCCTGCCCTTTAAGGCACGCGGCATCGACCGCCGCTTTGCCCGGGAGGCAGACACCCGGATAAAGGAAGCAGGCAGGCGACGCAAGCAAGAAGGGGGTTTTATGGGCCCTCTGGGACCGTCCCAAGCCTTTGATATCCCCGTAAAATCTATGTCCGCAAGATGGCGGTGACTGAAAGTCTAAGCCAGCCAATGGCGGCCCGGCCTCCGGGCACACGGGGCGTCCGCCAATCAGACCGCCACATGAGCCCGAGGCGGCCCGTGGCCGTTCGCCGGTTCCATGACCGGCGGCCACGTCGAGGCACCTGAAACGTCCCTTCGCATGGTCGCGATGCGTCCAGCACCATTGCTGCGGCCGGAGAATCCGTGTCTTTGAAATGGGCCGGGTCAACAAGCCGGCCGGGCAGTCGATGCGCGGCCGGTTGGCTGCGGCGTCGTGGAAACAAGGCTCCGGCAAGTGAGCCGTCAATTGACCCGCTCCAGTGAAATGACCGCCTCCGAGCAAACCTCGCGCGCCACCGCCCCCGTCGCGTCGCACTTCTGGCTCGCCAACCAGCCCTATATCCTGCTCAGCATCACCGCGCTGTGCTGGGCCGGCAACGCCATTGTCGGCCGGCTCGCCGCCGGGCACATCCCGCCGGTGACGCTGTCCTTCCTGCGCTGGTCCTTCGCCTTCCTGCTGATCCTGCCCTTTGCATGGAAGCACCTGGTGCGCGACTGGCCGATGATCCGCGCGCGCCTGCCGCTGATGATCGTGATCTCCATCACCGGCATCGGCGCCTTCAACACCCTGCAATATTGGTCGCTCGAATATACCCAGGCGCTGAACACGCTGCTGCTGCAGTCGGCGGCGCCCCTGATCGTCGCGGTATGGTCGCTGATTCTGCTCCGGGTCCGGCTGACGCTGCCGCAGGCTTTCGGCGTCCTGCTGTCGCTCGCGGGCGTGCTGGTGATCCTCCTGCACGGCGACGTCACCACGCTGTCTGCGATCAACTTCAACAAGGGCGATCTGATCTTCACCGTCGCGCTCATCATCTTCGCTCTCTATTCGGTGCTGACCTTGAAGCGGCCGCCGATCCACGGCCTCTCCTTTGCCGCCTTCACCTTCGGTGCCGGCGCTGCTGTGCTCATTCCTCTCGAGATCTGGGAACTATGTACGCGCCCGCTGATGGCTCTCGATGGGCCGAACCTGTTGAGCCTGTTCTACGTCGCGGTGTTTCCCTCGGTCGTGGCTTACCTCTGCTTCAACCGCGGCGTTCAGCTGATCGGCGCCAACCGCGCAGCGCCCTTCTTCCATGTCGTGCCGGTGTTCGGCTCGGTGATGGCGATCGTGTTTCTGGGCGAGCACCCGCAGTTGTTCCACATCGTCGGCTTTGCGCTGGTCCTGACCGGCGTCTTCGTCGCCGCCCGCAAGCAGTTTGCGTGAGACAGCTTGCGCGGCGGTAGGAGAGTGCGCCCGACCGGCGCAACGATTATGTCATAACGCGACGCTATCCTGCCGGTGATCGCGGGCGCATTGCTTGAGCACGATCCTGCCCGCCGAAAGCGAAGTTCGGGGTCACTCGCCATGATGACGGTTCCGGAGCTTGCAGCCGAGTCGCTCGGCGAATTCCTGGGCAGCTACATGCGCCGTAGGTTCGGCTCCTCGCAGGCGCATCTCGCCGAGATGGTGCCCTCGATCGCCCGCATCGCCATCGAGTGCATCGGCAATTCCGACGCGCTCTATCACAACGTCGAGCACACCATGCTGGTCACGCTGGCCGGTCACGATATCATGCGCGGCCGCGCGCTGCGCCACCATATGCTGGCGGAAGATTATGCGCATGTGATCATCGCCTGCCTGACCCATGACATCGGCTATGTGCGCGGGCTGCTGCCGGACGACGATGCGGACGGCTATCTGGTGGACGCTTCGGGCCGCAAGATCACGCTGCCGCGCGGCGCGTCCGACGCAGCACTCCTGCCCTATCACGTCGACCGCTCCAAGATGTTTGCGATGGCGCGCGTCGAAGGCATCGCGGATCTCGACAAGCGGCGCATCGCGCGCGCCATCGAGGGCACGCGCTTTCCCGCTCATCCCGGCGAGGAAGAACATTGGGACGAGGAGGCCGCATTGCTGCGCGCCGCCGACCTGATCGGGCAATTGGGCGATCCGCACTACATCCGCAAGGCCAACGCGCTCTATTACGAGTTCGAGGAGACCGGGCTGAACCGCCAGCTCGGCTATTCCTCGCCGGCCGACGTCGTCAATCTCTACCCGCAATTCTATTGGAACAGCGTCGCGCCACATGTGCGGAAGGCGATCGGCTATCTCAACGTCACCTCTGCAGGCAGGCAGTGGATCGCCAATCTCTACAGCAACGTCTTCCGCGCCGAGCGCGACATCCCGCTGTCGGGGCCGCAGAAGTAGCGCCTCTCCCGTCGCCCCGCATTCGCGGGACGACGGAGAGCATGGCACCAATACGCCACGCCGCCTTGCTGCGGCGGGCCGTTCCAGCGCAAAATATCGCCACATTGTCCGTCGAATCCAAGCATCACTCCCCGCTCAGCTGGCTCAACAACCAGCCTTATCTCCTGCTCAGCCTGGCCTCGCTGTTCTGGGCCGGCAATATCGTGCTCGCGCGCTATGTCGCGGGCCATGTGCCGCCGCTGATGACGTCCTGCATCCGCTGGATCGGCGTATTCCTGATCCTGCTGCCATTCGCGAAGGATCATCTGCGGCGCGACTGGCCGGTTCTGCGCAAGAACCTGCCGCTGATGCTGCTGTTGTCGGCGACCGGGTTTGCCTACAACAACGCCATCTCCTATTGGGCCATGCAATACACGGAGGCGCTGAATGCGCTGCTGATCCAGTCTGCCGGCCCCCTGTTCGTCGCGCTGTGGGCGCTGGTGCTGTTCGGCGTGCGGCTGACGCGCGCGCAAGGCGCCGGCATCATGCTCTCGCTGCTCGGCGTGCTCACCATCATCCTGCGCGGCGATTTTTCCGCACTGCTCGGCATCCGCCTCAACCGCGGCGACCTGATGTTCGCAAGCTCGCTGTTCTCCTTCGGCCTCTATTCGGCGCTGATGACCCGGCGGCCGGTGACGCATCAATTGTCGCTGATCTCATTCACCACCGGCTGCGGCGCGGCCATGCTGCTGCCATTCGCGATCTGGGAATCCCTCGCGGGCTTCACCCTGAAGCCAGATGCGCTGTCGCTTGCGACGCTCGCCTATGTCGTGATCTTTCCCTCGACGCTCGCCTATCTCTTCTTCAACCGTGGCATCGCCCTGATCGGGCCGAACCGGGCCGCGCCGTTCTTTCACCTGGTGCCGGTGTTCGGCTCGGTCATGGCGATCGTCCTGCTCGGCGAGGCGCTGCGGCCATTTCACCTGATCGGCTATGCGCTGGTGCTCGCGGGCGTCGTCATCGCCTCGCGCCAGGGTGGCGCGAAGGCATAAAAAAAGCGCGGCCGAAGCCGCGCTTTCGTCTCAGATTTGATCGGGATCAGGCGGCGCGGACCTTGGCGAGGAAGCCGTCGACCGCGCTGCGCAGCATGCCGGACTGGTTGTCGAGTTCGCGCGCGTTGGAGAGCACGTCGGAGGCCGCCGTGCCGGTCGCAGCCGCAGCCGTCGTCACGCCGCCGATATGCGAATTGATCTCGTTTGATCCTGCCGCGACCGACTGGATGTTACGCGCGATCTCCTGCGTCGCCGCGCCCTGCTCTTCGATGGCGGCCGAGATGCTCACCGTGATCTCGCTCATCTGGGCGATGGTCTGGGTGATGCCGTTGATGGCGGCGACAGCGTCGCTGGTCGACGACTGCATCGCGGCGACCTGGGCGGAAATCTCTTCGGTCGCCTTCGCGGTCTGGTTGGCCAGCGCCTTCACTTCGGAGGCGACCACCGCAAAGCCGCGGCCGGATTCGCCGGCGCGCGCCGCCTCGATGGTGGCGTTGAGCGCGAGCAGGTTGGTCTGCGCCGCGATCGAGTGAATGAGCTTCACCACCTCGCCGATCTTTTCCGCACCCGTCGACAGCACCTGGACGGTCGCATTGGTGCGCTCGGCATCGCCGACCGCCTTGCTAGCGATCTCGCTGGAGCGGCTGACCTGGCGGGAAATCTCGGCGACCGAGCTCGACAGCTCCTCCGCCGCGGCCGCCACCGTGCCGACATTGTTGGAGGCGTTTTGCGAAGCGGAGCTCACGGTCGCGGCCCGCGCGCTGGCGTCGCTCGCGGTCGACGTCATCGACTGCGCCGTGGTCTGCATGCCGGCCGCCGCGGTCGAGACCGAGCGGACGATGCCGTTGACGCTGCGTTCGAAGTCGCTGGCGAGGCCCTCCATCGCAGAACGCCGTTCGGCGGCGGCGCGCCTCTGGGTCTCGGCCTCGGCCTGTTCCAGCTCGTGGACGCGCACGGCGTTGTCCTTGAAGATCTGCACGGTCGCCGCCATCGCGCCGACCTCGTCGCCGCGGCCGACGCCGGGAATCTCGCCGTCGCGCTTGCCGTCGGCGAGCGCCCGCATCCTGGCGCTGAGCAGGCCCAGCGGACGGCTGATGCTGCCGCCGATCAGCCAGGCGGCCGCACCGGAGACGATGGCGATGGCCAGGATCGACAGGGCCAGCGTCCAGGTGATCGGCGACATCCTGGCGTCGAGATCCTCGAGATAGGCGCCGGTGCCGACATACATGTCGAGGCCGGGAACTGCGACTGCATAGCCGATCTTGCGGATCGGCGTCTCCTGGCCTGGCTTCACATATTCATAGGACAGCAGGATCTCCCCGTTGGCCTTGGTGCCGTTCATCAGCTCCCAGGACAGCTTGCGGCCGTTGGTCACCACCTCCATGCGGTTGGTGCCGACCTGCTTCGGATCGGGCGCGAGCTGGGTGATGCCGTCATAGCTCGTACCGAAGATGTAGCCGGAGCCTTTATCGTAGTTCATGGCGTTGCCGAGCTTGCGGAACAAGGCCATCGCCTGGTCCTTGGTCATCTCGCCGGCATCGACCTCGCGCTTCAGCTCGCCCGCCATGGTGCGGACCACGCTGACGATCGCCTTGGTCTGGTCGACGCGCGCGTTGTACATCTCGTTCTTCATCATATAGATGGCGAGTACGCCGGAGATGCAGAGGCCGACCAGGGCCACCGTGACCAGGATGGCGAGCTTGGGGGCGATCTTCAGGTTGTTCAGCTTCACGAGGTCATCTCCGGAAAATTCAGGACTGGAGCAAGTTTACAACAAAACGTCGTCAGGCAGCGCGGACCTTGGCAAGGAAGCCGTCGACCGCGCTGCGCAGCATGCCGGACTGGTTGTCGAGCTCGCGCGCGTTGGAGAGCACGTCGGAGGCCGCCGTGCCGGTCGCAGCCGCAGCCGTCGTCACGCCGCCGATATGCGAATTGATCTCGTTCGATCCCGCCGCGACCGACTGGATGTTGCGCGCGATCTCCCGCGTCGCCGCGCCCTGCTCTTCGATGGCGGCCGAGATGCTCACCGTGATCTCGTTCATCTGAGCAATGGTCTGGGTGATGCCGTTGATCGCGGAGACGGCATCATTGGTCGAGGATTGCATGGCGGCGACCTGGCCCGAGATTTCCTCGGTGGCCTTCGCGGTCTGGTTGGCGAGCGCCTTCACTTCGGATGCGACCACCGCAAAGCCGCGGCCGGATTCGCCGGCGCGCGCCGCCTCGATGGTGGCGTTGAGCGCGAGCAGGTTGGTCTGCGCCGCGATCGAATGGATGAGCTTCACCACCTCGCCGATCTTTTCCGCCCCCGTCGACAGCACCTGGACGGTCGCATTGGTGCGCTCGGCATCGCCGACCGCCTTGCTCGCGATCTCCGAGGAACGGGTGACCTGGCGGGAAATCTCGGCAACCGAGCTCGAGAGTTCTTCCGCGGCAGCAGCCACGGTCGAGACATTGTTGGAGGCATTCTGCGAGGCCGAGCTCACGGTCGCGGCGCGCGTGCTGGCGTCGCTGGCGGTCGACGTCATCGACTGCGCGGTGCTCTGCATGCCGGCTGCCGCGGTCGAGACAGTGCGGACGATGCCGTTGACGCTGCGCTCGAAATCGGCAGCGAGATTTTCCATCGCCGTGCGCCGTTCGGCGGCCGCGCGCCTCTGGGTCTCGGCCTCGGCCTGTTCCAGCTCGTGGACGCGCACGGCGTTGTCCTTGAAGATCTGCACCGTCGCCGCCATCGCGCCGACCTCGTCGCCGCGGCCGACGCCGGGGATTTCGCCGTCGAGCTTGCCGTCGGCAAGTCCCCGCATCCGCGTACCCAGCAGGTTCAGAGGAGCGGAGATGCTGCGGCCGAGCATCCAGGCGATACTGCCGGCGACGATCGCAATGCCGAGAATGGAAAGCCCGAGCAGCCAGGCGATCGGCGACAGCTTGGCGTCGAGGTCGTCGAGATAGACGCCGGTGCCGATATACATGTTCCAGCCGGGGATCACGACGGAATAGCCGATCTTGCGGATCGGCTTCTCCTGGCCCGGCTTCACATACTCATAGAACATGGTGTGCTCGCCCTTGGCCAGCACGCCATCGCGCCACTCCTTGCCGACATTCCTGCCATTGACCAGCACGTCGCCACGGTTCTGGCCGATCTCCGACGCCTTCGGCGACAGCACGGTGACGCCATCAAACGTATTGCCGAACAGGTAGCCGGTGCCGTTGTTGTAGTTCAGCGTATTGGCCCGCGCGCCGAATTGCGCGATCGCCTGCTCCTTGGTGAGCTTGCCAGCCTCGACGTCCTTCTGCAGTCCCAGCGCCATGCTGCGCGCCATGTCGACGATCGCATGCATTTCCTCGACGCGCGCGTTGAACATCTCCTGCCGCACCAGGTAGAGCGCAAGCGCACCGGCGACGCAAAGGCCAAACAGGGAGACCCCAACCACAATGCCGAGCTTTGGGGCGATCTTCAGATTGTTCAGCTTCACTGCGTCTTCTCCGGCAATTCCAAAAAAACGTGGGGGCAGGTCGGTAAAAGGAGAGAGAGATGCCGGGCACGTTACGTTGAAATCCCTTAGCGTCGTGTTACGAAGTCTCAGTATTAATGCGGTCGATTGTGCCATCCCGGAGCGCTGCTGCTACCACCGCGATTCTCGCATCCGCCGCGCTCAATTTTTGATTGCAGTTGGCGGCGGACCTGGTTGCTCCGCTGCCCGCGTCCATCTTTCACCCTGAGGGCGAAGATCCCGGCGACGACGCTTTTGTGGTGCACGGACAAGCGCGCGCCGCTGGCATGCCATGCGCGATCACCGCCTAGCCCGATCTCCTCAAGCCGTGCTTTGATGGCGAGCAAGAACAGGCCCGTAGAAAAACGGGGCCTCCAAATCGGGAGCGAGCGAATGGCAAGATTCAGAGTGGTGACGCCGAAGGCTGCGAGTTTCACGGTCCCCGGCGGCGGCTATGCCTATGAGATGGAGGCGTTGGTCCCGATCGGCGCGGAGATTGTCGAGGCACCAGCCAATGAGGCGGAGTTCATCGCCGCTGCAAAGACGGCGGACGCCATCTACGCCAAGGGCCTTCCGATCACCAAGACCATCATCGACGCGCTGGAGAATTGCAAGGTCATCACGCTCGGCAGCGTCGGCGTCGATTCCGTCGACGTGAAGGCCGCGACCGCACGCGGCATTCCCGTGACCAACATCCCCGACACCTTCATCGAGGAGGTCGCCGATCACGCCATGATGCTGCTGCTGGCCGGTTTTCGTCGCCTGGTCGAGCAGGACAAAATGGTGCGTGAGGGCCGCTGGTCCGAGGGCCGGCCGGCGCTGCTCAAAATCCCGCGCCTGATGGGGCAGACGCTCGGCTTCATCTCCTTCGGACGGGTGGCACGGGCGGTGGCCAAGCGCGCCGCGCCGTTCGGTTTGCGGCTGATGGCCTATGATCCCTTCATCCAGGAGACGCTGATCTCGGAGCACGGCGTGCTGCCGGCGACGCTCTCGGAGGTGCTGTCGCAATCCGATTTCGTCTCCATGCATGCGCCGGCTCGTCCCGAGGTGCATCACATGCTGGGCGAGGAGCATTTCCGGCAGATGAAGAAGAACGCCACCTTCATCAACACCGGCCGCGGCGCGACCGTGAACGAGGAGGCCCTGATCAAGGCGCTGCAGGAGGGCTGGATCGCCCATGCTGCGCTCGACGTGCTGGAGAAGGAGCCGCCCTCGCACAACAATCCGCTGTTGCGCATGGAGAACGTGACGCTCACAGCGCATGTGGCGTCCGCCTCCGCCCGCTTCGACGAAGCGCGCAAGCGCCGCGTCGGCCACGAATTGTCACTGGTGCTCCAGGGCCTATGGCCGGCAAGCTGCGTCAACCCGGCCGTATTGCAAAATACCAAGCTGCAGCGCTGGCAGCCCGTGCCGATGGATCGCGGACCGAATAGTTAGCTGGTGTCGCTCTCCCCGCTCTTCGCAGGGAGAGGTCAGGGTGAGGGGTTGTGCCCGCAAATTCGCAAGTGACCGAGCGCGGGGAGAATCCTCCTCACCCGCATCGCATCTTCGATGCGATCCGACCTCCGCGCGCAAGCGGGGCGAGGTAAGAGCAGCAGTTCGCGGCTGCGACGTCCATTAATCTTACGACCTTCAACCAATCGCGCTACACTGCGGCCAACTTGAATTTGCCGGGCTTGACGAAGCCTCCAGCCGAACAGCGAGGATGCCATGGATATGTCTGGGAAAAGTCTGCTGTCGCGCCGCCATTTCTGCCTGTGCTGCATCGGTGGCGCAGCTTCTGCCGTCACTGGCTGGTTGACGCCGCGCGAGGTCTTTGCCGAAGCGCGCGGCATTGTCAGCCTGATCAAGGACAGCGCGGCAACTGCGCAGATCAAGACGCACCGCTTGCGCAACGACATCAGCGTACTCGAGGGATCGGGCGGCAACATCGCCGTGCTGACCGGCAGCGACGGCAAGGTGCTGATCGATGCCGGGATCGCGGTATCGCGTCCGCAACTGACAAAGGCACTGGACGGGCTCGGCAACGAGCCGATCACGCATCTGGTCAATACGCATTGGCACTTCGATCACGCCGATGGCAACGAATGGGTGCATTCGGCTGGCGCCAAGATCATCGCCCACGAGAATACCCAGAAGCACCTTTCCGGCATCCAGCGTGTCGAGGACTGGGACTATAATTTCCTGCCCTCCCCGAGCGCCGCCCTTCCGAGCGAGGTGTTTGCCAGGGAGCATCAGCTGAAGCTCGATGGTGCTACGATCGACCTGAAGTATCATGGACCGGCGCACACCGACGGCGACATCTCTGCCACCTTCGCCGAGGCTAACGTCCTGCATGTCGGCGACATCTACTGGAACGGCATCTATCCGTTCATCGACTATTCCACCGGCGGCAGTATCAACGGCACCATCGCCGCCTGCGACGCCTGTCTGGCAATGGCCGGCAACGATACGATCATCATTCCCGGCCACGGACAGCCAGTCAGCAACAAGGCCGAGATGAAGGACTATCGCGACATGCTTGCCGCCATTCGCGACAATGTCGCCAAGCTGAAGGGCCAGGGAAAATCGCGCGACGAGACGGTCGCCGCCAAACCGACCGCCGCCTTCGATGCGAAATGGGGTCAGTTCCTGATCGATCCCGGCTTTTTCACGCGGCTCGTCTACGAGGGCGTGTGACACAAGCTCTCAGGTTTTCTGGCAAAATCCGAAACGCGGTGTCCCGCTGCCAATCGTTGTGCCCTCGCCCCTCGTGGGAGAAGGCAGCTCCACCAGTCCGCCACCTCGCGGCCCGACAGCGCGCGTTCAGTCGCCTCGGCCGTTGTCGAGCACGCGGCGCACGAGATCGGTCGCGCTCCTGGCGCCGACCTTGCGCATGATCGTCGCGCGGTAACCTTCGACGGTGCGCGCGCTCAAGCCCAGCTCACGCGCCGTTTCCTTGTTGGTCTTGCCCATGGCGATGAACGCAAACACATCGCGCTCGCGTTTGGTGAGGCGGACCTCGCCCGACAGGCGCCGCGAGATCTGCTTGATGCCCTCCAGGCTCTCGATATGGATCTGGGCGCCGATCGCTGCATCGACGCGGGCAACGATTTCGCTGACACAGAACGGCTTCTTGACGAAGTCGAAGGCGCCGCTTTTTATCGCATCGACCGCCAGCGGGATATTGGCTTGCGCCGAGGCAACGAAGATCGGTGCGGGGCAATCCTCGATGCGAAGCTTCTTCAGGAGCTCGAGCGGCCTGCCCTCGACATGGGCGTCGAGAAAGATGCAGGCGGGCGTGCGGACCCTGGTCTCCGTCAACAGTGCGGCGCCGTCGGCAAAATGGATCACCTCGTACCCGGCATCCCGCAACGCGCGCGACAGGGCTTCGCGCGTGGCTGCGTCGTCGTCGACGACATAGACTTCGCCTCTGGAAATGATCGTTCCGGACATCGTTCAATCCAGCTAAAAATACCGGCGATCACCGGTTTGAGATCGGCGATCGCCCTCAGTTGATTTGCAAAAGAAGCCGCCGGCCTATCTGGGTCTCGAACGAACCACCCGCTTGACCGCGCACATTTCACCGACGGTTCGGAAATCCCTACACCCGAAACTTCCGCCGGATTTGACCGGGCGGGACAAAATTTTTACATTTCGGGACAGAGCTTTCGGATGCGCGAATGACCCATCTGATTCGCAGCGGCTGCTTGACGCATTTTGCCGAGATTGCTCGGTCCGTCGGCGTTGATCCCCTGGCCATGCTCCGAAAAGCGAAGCTGCCGCTGACCGCGATCGAGCGTCCGGACCTGCGCCTCGCCGTTACCAACGTACGTCGGCTCCTGGAGATCTCCGCAGCCGAATCGGGTGTCGAAAGCTTCGGCCTCAGGATGGCCGGGCGTGGCGGCCTCGCCGATCTTGGTCCCGTAGCGCTCATCGTCCGCGAGCAACCGACGGTCGGCAAAGCGCTGGAGACGCTGTCCCGCTTCCTGCCCATCCATCACGACGGTATGCGGCTGACGATCGAGCGGCACGACAATACCGTGATCGTTACGCCGGTGCTCCCCGGCCGCGCCGAGCGTCAGGCGACCGAAGCGGTCGTCGCGACGCTGCATCAGGTCATCCGCTCGCTGCACGGACCCGACTGGCGGCCGCTGGAGGTACATCTGATGCATTCGCCGCCGGCCGATCGGAAATTTCACCTCCAGTTCTTCGGCTGCGAGGTGTTCTTCGATCGCGATATCGACGGCGTGGTGTTCGCCGCCAGTGACATGGAGCAGCCTGTCCCGCACGCCGATCCCGATCTCGCCCGTTATGTGCAACGCCGTGTCGATGCGCTCTATGCGAGGCGCGATCGCTGGGATGCCAAAGTGGGCGGACTGGTTCGCGAGCTGTTGTCCGGCGGCGACTGCCGGATCGAGCGTGTCGCCGAGCACCTCGCCTGTGACCGCCGAACCATTCACCGCCGCCTTGCCGAGTGCGGCACGACCTTTTCCGAGATCGTCGATACCGAGCGCGCCGAGCTTGCCGCGCGGCTGATTGAAAATCCCGCCACGCCGATCGCGGACGTCGCCGAGCGGCTCGGCTTCTCCGCCCAGAGCGCCATGGCGCGCTGGTTTCGCCGACGTTTTGGTTGCAGCATCACGCAATGGCGCAAGGAGCATCGGCCGGCGGAGCCGCTCGCGCTTGCGGGCGGTGGCTCCTCCTGACCGGTCGAACGCCAGCGCCTCTCAGATTATCAGAAGACCAGCACTTTGGCCTGCTTGACCTGCGGCAGCGCCTGCACCTTGGCCAGCAGGTCGGGCGGCACCGGCCCGTCGACCTCGACCAGCGCGATGGCGTCGCTGCCGGGCGCAACGCGGCCGAGATGGAAGGTCGCAATGTTGATCTTGGCGTCACCGAGAAGGCTTGCGAACCTGCCGATGAAGCCCGGCTTGTCCTCGTTGGTGATGTAGATCATCGACTTGCCGAACTCGGCGTCGACCCGGATGCCCTTGACGTCGACGAGGCGCGGCTTGCCGTCGTGATAGACCGTGCCCGACACCGAGCGCTCCTGCCGCTCGGTGGCGACGGTGACGGTGATCAGGCTTTCATAGTCGCTCTGGGCTGCGCGCACCACCTCGTCCACCACCATGCCGCGCTCTTTCGCGACGACCGGCGCGGAGACGACGTTGACCTCGCCCAGCATAGGTCGCAACAGACCGGACAGCACCGCCGAGGTCAGCGCCTTGATCTTCATCTCCGCGACATGGCCCTCATAGGTGATCTGCACCTTGTTGATACCGGTCTCGGTGAGCTGGCCCGCGAAGGAGCCGAGCTTCTCCGCAAGCCCGATGAACGGCTTCAGCTTCGGTGCTTCTTCCGCCGTGATCGAGGGGAAGTTGATGGCGTTGGAGATGGCGCCCGAGAGCAGGTAGTCCGACATCTGCTCTGCGATCTGCAGCGCGACGTTCTCCTGCGCCTCGTTGGTGGAGGCGCCGAGATGCGGCGTGCAGATCACGTTGGGGTGGCCGAACAGCACGTTCTTGGTCGCGGGCTCGTCGACGAACACGTCGAACGCCGCGCCCGCCACATGCTTGGAGTTGAGCGCATCGACCAGCGCCTGCTCGTCGACCAGGCCGCCGCGGGCACAGTTGATGATGCGCACGCCCTTCTTCATCTTCGCAATCGCCGATGCGTCGATGATATTCTTCGTCTTCTCGGTGAGCGGGGTGTGCAGGGTGATGAAATCGGCGCGCCTGAACAGCTCGTCAAGCTCGACCTTCTCCACGCCGATATCCTTGGCGCGCTCCGGCGACAGGAACGGGTCGAAACCGATCACCCGCATGCGCAGGCCCTGCGCACGATCGCAAACGATGGAGCCGATATTGCCGCAGCCGATGACGCCGAGCACCTTGCCGGTGATCTCGACGCCCATGAAGCGGTTCTTCTCCCACTTGCCGGCTTGTGTGGACGCGTCGGCCTGCGGGATCTCGCGCGCCAGCGCCAGCATGAGAGTAACCGCATGCTCGGCGGTCGTGATGGAATTGCCGAACGGCGTGTTCATCACGATGATGCCCTTGGCGGTCGCGGCCGGAATCTCGACATTGTCGACACCGATGCCGGCGCGGCCGATCACCTTGAGCCGCTTGGCGCGCTCGATGATCTTGGCGGTCGCCTTGGTGGCGGAGCGGATGGCAAGGCCGTCATAGTCGCCGATGATCTCGGCAAGCTTGTCCTTGTCCTTGCCGAGATTGGGCTGGAAGTCGACCTCGACGCCACGGTCTTTGAAGATCTGCACGGCGGCGGGAGACAGAGCGTCGGAAATGAGAACTTTGGGTTTGGACATGGTGTGATCCGTCAGTGGACGATGCGTTTGATTGACGTCGCGCCCTGCGTGCCTCGCCCGCAGGTTCACCTTTGTTCGATGATGACTGGAAATAACGCTCTCGAGGCCGCCTTACCTGCGGCCTCGATACGCTGTCTTCAAGCAGCCTTCGCCAGCTGCGCCTTGGCTTCGACAAAGGCCCAGTCGATCCACTGCGTGAGCAGCGCAACGTCGGCTGCTTCAACGGTGGCGCCGCACCAGATGCGCAGGCCCGCCGGCGCATCGCGGTAATGGGCGAAGTCGAAGCCCGCGGCTTCCTTCTCGACCATGGCAACCAGCTTCTTGACGAAATCCGACTGCGCGTCGCCGTTCAGCGAGGTGATCGCGGCATCGGTGAACTTCAGACACACCGAGGTATTGGAGCGGATCGATACGTCCTTGGCCAGGAAATCGATCCACGGCGTCTTCGCCACCCAGTCGGCGATCACCTTGGTGTTGGCATCGGCGCGGCCGATCAGCGCCTTCAGGCCGCCGATCGACTTGCCCCAGTTCAGCGCATCGAGATAGTCCTCGACGCACAGCATCGACGGCGTGTTGATGGTCTCGCCGACGAAGATGCCCTCGTTGATCTTGCCGCCCTTGGTCATGCGGAAGATCTTCGGCAGCGGCCAGGCCGGCTTGTAGGTCTCGAGCCGCTCCACCGCGCGAGGGGAAAGCACGAGCATGCCATGCGCGGCCTCGCCGCCCAGCGCCTTCTGCCAGGAGAAGGTGACGACGTCGAGCTTGGCCCAATCGAGCGGTTGCGCGAACGCAGCCGACGTGGCGTCGCAAATGGTCAGGCCCTGACGGTCCGCCCTGATCCAGTCGGCACTGGGCACACGCACGCCCGAGGTGGTGCCGTTCCAGGTGAAGACGATGTCGCTTGCGGGATCGACCTTGGAGAGATCGGGGAGTTCGCCGTAACCCGCGGTCAGCTTGGTGACGTCCTTGAGCTTCAGCTCCTTGACGACGTCGGAAACCCAGCCCTCGCCGAAGGATTCCCAGGCGATCATAGTGACGGGCCGCGCGCCGAGCAGCGACCACAGCGACATTTCGACGGCGCCGGTATCGGACGCCGGCACGATGCCGATGCGATAGTCGGCCGGCACTTCCAGCACTTCACGGGTCAGATCGATCGCAAGCTTGAGTTTGTTTTTGCCGATCTTGGCACGATGCGAGCGGCCGAGCGCTGCGTCCTTGAGATTTTGGGGGGTCCAGCCGGGGCGCTTGGCGCAGGGGCCGGATGAAAAATGCGGCACGGACGGCCGCTGAGCGGGCTTCGCTGCAGTCATGATCTACCCTTCCAGATAGTAAGCCTCCCGTTGGGGGGAGGTGTCCCGCCGCGGGTGTTACGGGAATCGCCTGATATCGTCAAGAAACTTCGCGCTCCTCACGCGCGATTGATCCGCGGCGATCATTCCGGCGGAGCCCCAGGCGGCGTCGCGCCGCCCGGCCGGTGCAGGAACGTCATCGAGGCAAAGGCGCCGATCCAGGAACCGACCGCTGCGAACAGCACATAGATCCAGTTTTCCGTGTAGCTGATCACCGCAAAGGACGAGAGCAGATACCAGATGCTGCTCCAGGTCGCCGCCGGAACGCGCTTGCGCGCCACGACCGAGGACGTGAACATCACATAGACCGCATCAGTCGCGGCCGTGGCGAGCACGACGGCCAGCGCCGTCAAAGGATGGATCGACGACATCGCTTCGGTTCTCCAAGGCAGCCGCGAACTCCGGTTTCACCTCTCCCGAAGAGAGAGGTGGACAACCTCGCGGAGGCAATCACTCAACAAATTCCGCCGTCCTCTAAAACCTGATCGTCATGCCGATGTGACTGCGCGCAAAGCCGAGCCGCTCGTAGAAGCGCTGGGCGTCGACGCGGGTTTGGTGGGTTAGAAGTTCGACCAGCTTGCAGCCTTGTGCACGCGCCTCACCGACGGCCCAGCGCACCAGCTGCTCGCCGATGCCGCGGCTGCGGCGGCTGCCATCGACACGAACGTCCTCGATCAGCCCGCGGGAAGCACCTTGCGAGCTTAGGCCCGGCAGGATGCAGAGCTGCAGGCAGCCGACCACCACACTCGCCTCCTCCGCGACTACGAGCGTGATGTTCGGATCGGCATCGACCCGCGCAAAGGCCTGGAAATAGCTGTCCGGCAACGGCGCCTCGATCCTCTCGCGCGTCTTCCCGAGCGCATCGTCCGCGAGCATCGCGACGATCTTGTCAACGTCCTCGCGGCGGGCGCGGCGGATGGTGATGGCGTTTGCGGTCATGATCTTCCAACTTTCCCTCAGCGCACCGGCGCAAGCTTCAGCACACGTTCGCTGTCAGCGATCCAGCGCCTGACAGCACCATAGCGCGCCATATCGAAACCGCCCTGATGCGCAAGGCGCGTGTAGGCAAGCAGCGCGACATCCGCAAGCGAGAAGGCGTCGCCCAGGAGATGGTGCGTGCGCGCGAGCTGCTGCTCGAGCTGATCCAGCGCGGCATAGCCGCGCTTCACGAGGTTCGGATCGAGCTCGCTCTGCCGCTTGCCGAGATAGACCATCTGGAAACGGCACACCGCCACATAGGGCACATGGCTGTACTGCTCCCAGAACAGCCAGGCGTCCATCCGCGCGGCAGCAAACGCATCCTTGGGAACGAGATCGCTGTCGCGCGCGAGATAGCGGATGATGGCGTTGGATTGGGCCAGTGTTCGGCCGTCCTCGAAATCCACCGCCGGCACCTGCCCGAACGGATTGAGCTCGAGGAATTCAGGCGTCCGGCTGCCGCCGCGCAGCGTGTCGACCTCGACCCAGCCGTAGCGCAGGCCGAGATAATCGGACACCCACTTCACCTTCAGGCAGTTGCCAGAATTGCTGTCGCCGAGAATCTTCATGTCGCCACCTGCTGCCGAGAGGCGACAGAGCAACAGGCAAAGGCAAAGCTGTCAATCGCGATAGCACGAGGCGGCGGGCCTGGGCTCAGAACTTGTAACCGAGACCGGCGCGCACCGTATTGATGCTGGTATCGACGCTGGCGGTGAAGCGGACATACTCCCACTCCGCACGCGCGAACAAGCCGCCCACGATATTGATGTCGACGCCCAGGCCGGCGGTGTAGCCGTAGATCAGGTGGTTGTGCTGGGCATCCGTTGCTTGCAATGGCTGCAGCGGAGTGAAGGGGCCGGATATGGTGGTGGCGACGGCGTCGTTGATGACGACGGCGTGGGTGATGTCAGCATTGCCAAGCGCAAATCCGCCAAACATATATGGCAGGAAACAGCCCCAGGCGTAGGCCGCGCGACCGCGGAACGTCGCCATGTCCGAAATCGAAATCGATGACGATGAAGTCACCGCGACATCATGAAAGAAGCGGTCGGACAGCGCGGCGCCGCTGACGAGTTCCTTGCTCGCACTCGAGGTGCCTCCGAACGAGCCGTGCAGCCAGCTCGCCTCGACGCCGACGACCACATCGTCCCACTGCCAATTATATCCGGTGAAAGCGCCATAGCCCGGGGCGCGTGCCGACACCTTTCCCATGCCGAGATTCCAGGATGACACCTGCATCTCCTGGATCACATTGTGGTCGAGCAGTGCGGCGATCATGTTCGCATTGGAGCCGGTGAAATTCTCGTCCGACGAGCCGTAGCCGGCTTGGCCGCCGATATAGAAGCCTTCCCAGTTCACGCTCGACGTGGAAAGCCCGTCGGTGAAGCCGCCGCGGAGGATGGGAAGATCGGCAGCATTCGCCGCGGTCATCGCCCCGCACATCACCGCCGCCAGCAAAAGCCTACGCATCGCAACGCTCCAAATCAAAACTCACTGTGGCTACGATCATCGCCTGTTAACCTTAACCAATGGTTGTCGGCCGCCCCCTCGCCGCAAGTTCTTCGCATCGTCGCCACAGTCGCTGCGCCTCGGAAAAGAAAGACGGCGCGGGAGGGTCCCGCGCCGTTAACGATTCCTAACAGGGGAAAAACGAAATCAGCCCTTGCGAATGAGCGGCGGCGGCGGGGGCGGCAGAGTATCGAGATCCCAGCGCACGCCGAGCTTGAGGTCGTTCGACGTGATGTTCCTCATCGTCCAGGGGAATTGCGGGGTCGCGGTACCGGCGTAGTTGGAGTTGGTGCCGGTGACCGCGTCGCCGAGATTCATGTAGCTATAGGCAAGTTCGATGGTCACGTCCGGCGTGACCCTGTAGCCGAGGCCGGCATGCAGCGCCCAGGCGAAATTCCACTTGCCGTTGTCAGAGGCGTACACAACGCTAGGCGGAAGGGCCACGCCAAAGGTGGTGCCGATCCCGTTATCTTGGAAGCCGGAGATCCGATTGTAGGAAGCACCAATGCCGCCGCCGATGAACGGCGTCACGCACCACCAGGTGCCGAGGTCGAAATAGCCGTTGGCCATGATGACCGTTTCAGACTTGGAGCCCGAGTAGTTGTCAGCCAGCGCTGAACCCACGAAAGCATCGGTAAATTGCGAGCCGTGGAAGTTGGCGCGGCCGCGATACTGGCCGATGACGTCGACGCGAAACCAGTTGTTGAACTGATAACCGACGCCGATGTCCCACAGCATCGACGAGTCAAAGCCGATCCCAGCGGACGTGAATAGCGCGGCGTTCGGATCGGGGTTGTCGAGCGACTTGATGCGCTGGTTGGTCATGCCGATATCGCCGCGCAGGTACCAACCGGAGAATTCGGCCGGTGGCGGCGGCGCGTACATCGGAGGCGCCGCAATCGGCAGGTCGGCGGCAAGCGCCGCGGTGGACAATATTGACGCCGCTCCGGCGGCGAGCAGTGACTTAACGCAACGCATTGGCTTCGTCCTTTTAGCCGGTGAGGCAGACACGAAGCCCCACGTAAAAAATCCACGGCTGGACGATGCCAGCAAAAGCTTAAGCGGCACTTAACCCTAATTATTAAGGTTGATGATCTCTGACTGCAGGTGCGGAAACCGCGGCCAACGTGGCGCAAGCCGCCGCAAATGCCAACGATTGGTTTACGAGGCGAGCGAATAGCGTATGGCGAAAAGGACGAGTGCTGTTCTATTCGCTACGCCCTGTTCGCTGCTCGCCATTGGCTACTTCGCGCGTCAGCGCGCGTGCTGCGGCATCTTTGGCAGGAACACCGCAAGCAGCCCGATCGCCGGCAGGAAGGAGCAGAGCTGATAAACGAAAGCGATCGACGTGTGGTCGGCGACCTTGCCCAGCACGGCCGCACCGAGTCCGCCGATGCCGAAGGCGACGCCGAAGAACACGCCCGAGATCATGCCGAAGCGATGCGGCACCAGCTCCTGCGCGAACACGATGATGGAGGGCGTCGTCGACGAGATGATCAGGCCGATGATCACGCTCAGTACCGCGCTTCCGGCAAGCCCCGCATAAGGTAGGGCCAGCGTGAATGGCAGCGCGCCGACGATCGAAATCCAGATCACGATCTTGCGGCCGAAACGGTCGCCGAGCGGGCCGCCGAAGAAGGCCCCGACCGCATTCGCCGCAAGGAAGATGAAGAGATAGATCTGCGCGGCCTGGGTCGAGACGCCGAACTTGTCGATCAGATAGAAGATGTAATAGCTGGACAGGCTCGAGATATAGAGCTGCTTGGAGAACAACAGCATCACCAGCACGCCGAGCGCAACGAGCACGCGACGGCCGCTCGGCGCATGCGGGTCCCTGGCGATCGGCGCCATCTTCCGCGCCGTGATCTGCGGCTTGTACCAGAGCCCGATCCGCCACAGGAGCACGATCGCGATAAAGGCGATCGAGGAGAACCAGGCGATACTGCCCTGCCCGAACGGCACGACGATGAGCGCCGCGAGCACCGGCCCCATCGCGGTGCCGAAACTGCCGCCGAGCTGGAACACCGATTGCGCAAAGCCGTAGCGGCCACCCGACGCCAGCCGCGCGATGCGCGCGGACTCCGGGTGAAACACCGCAGATCCCAGCCCGACCATCGCGGCCGCGACCAGAATGACCAGATACCGGTGCGCGACCGAGAGCAGCAGCAATCCGAAGAAGGTCGAGGCCATGCCAACCGACAGCGAGAACGGCTGTGCCTTCTTGTCGGTGAAATGCCCGACCACCGGCTGCAACAGCGAGGCGGTGAACTGGAAGGCCAGCGTGATCAGCCCGATCTGCGCGAAGTCCAGCGCGTAATTGTCCTTCAGGATCGGATACACCGACGCGATCAACGACTGCATGGTGTCGTTGAGGAAATGCGAGAAGCTGATGCCGGCAAGCACGACGTATGCGGGACCAGCCGCCTTCGCGGCCAACGACGGCGCGGCGTCCTTGACGACGACCTGCTCGGTCGGCGCTTCCTGCGATACGACGACTGCCTTGTTCAATGCGGACTTCCCGGGGAAAATTCGGATGGAATCAATGCGTCGTTCCTACAGGGGGGACGCACGCACGACCACCGCCAATAGCCGATGGCTGCGATGCAACCGCGGTTCCCGCGCGCTTGTCCAGCAAGACCAGGATCTCCCGCCTCTCCTCGTCGGGAGCGAAGGAGAATGCGGCTCGATCGGAGACCAGCCTCAGGCGGCAGCCACCTGGCCCAGCGCTGAGACGATGGTGTCGACGACTTCCTCGACCAGGATGCGGTCGTCGCCCTCGCCCATCACCCGGATCACGGGCTCGGTGCCGGAGGAGCGCACCAGCAGGCGGCCATGGCCGTTGAGTCGCTGTTCGCCATCGGTGATGGCCGACTTGACCTCGGCATTGTCGAGCGGCTTGCCGCTGCGGTAGCGCACGTTCTTGAGGATCTGCGGCAGCGGATCGAAGCGATGGCAGACTTCCGAGACCGGGCGACGCAGCCTCTGCACCACGGCGAGGACCTGCAGCGCCGCGACAAAGCCGTCGCCGGTCGTCGCGTAGTCCGACAGGATGATGTGCCCGGAGGGTTCGCCACCGAGATTATAGCCACGCGCGAGCATCTGCTCGAGCACATAGCGGTCGCCGACCGGGGTGCGCACGACTTCGAGCCCCTGCTCCTTCAGGAAGCGCTCGAGTCCGAGATTGGACATCACGGTCGCGACAATGCCGGGCTGCGAAAGGCGTCCGTCTTCCTTCCAGCTCTGCGCGATCACGGCGAGCAGCTGGTCGCCATCGACGATATGGCCGCGCTCGTCGACCAGGATGACGCGGTCCGCGTCACCGTCGAGCGCAATGCCGATGTCGCCGCGCATCTCGCGCACCTTGCGTGCCAGCGCCTCCGGCGAGGTCGAGCCGCATTCCTTGTTGATGTTGAACCCGTCAGGCTCGACGCCGATGGAGATCACGTCGGCGCCCAGCTCCCACAGCGCTTCCGGCACCACCTTGTAAGCGGCACCGTTGGCGCAATCGACCACCACGCGCAGGCCGTCGAGCGAGAGGTCGCGCGGCAAAGTGCGCTTTGCGAATTCGATGTAGCGGTCGTGCACGCCGTCGATGCGGCGGGCGCGCCCAAGGCTCGCGCTTTGCGCCAGGCGCTTGTCGAGGGATTCGCCGAGCAGCCGCTCGATTTGACGCTCGACATCGTCGGAGAGCTTGAAGCCCTGCGGACCGAACAGCTTGATGCCGTTGTCCTCGAACAGATTGTGGGAGGCGGAGATCATCACGCCGAGATCGGCGCGCATGGACTTGGTGAGCATGGCGACCGCGGGCGTCGGCATCGGACCGACCAGGAGCACGTCCATGCCGACCGAGGTGAAGCCCGCGACCATGGCGTATTCGATCATGTAGCCGGATAGCCGCGTATCCTTGCCGATGACGACGCGGTGGCGATGCTCGCCGCGCTGAAACACGAGCCCCGCGGCCTGACCGACCTTGAGCGCCAGCTCCGGCGTGATCAGGCCGTTGGCGCGTCCACGAATGCCATCGGTACCGAAATAGTTGCGGCTCATTAAGACCCCCAGTAGTGCGCCGTCGATACTCGCACAACTTGCGAGCGTGCCCTAATCCCACTAATTCGGGGTGTTATAATGGCTTCGCCGCTAAAATGGCTTCAAAAAATATGATTAATCATTACGGGGGAGGGGCCGCGCGACGCACCCGTTAAGGTCTTGTCAACGTTAAGGTTTGCGGAGATCCGGCGGGCTAGCCTTTGCGCCGTGGTTCCAGCGGTTGAGCTACGCTCACGGGATCGGAGGCCGGGAAGGTCTCCTCCAGCCCCTCGTTTAACGCCTCGTCCAGACGCTGCTTTTCGTCGTCACCGGCGGGCTTGTGCCCGTGCTTATCCTCTCGCTTGGGCTTGGAACCAGACCCGGTCATCATGCCCTCCATGCACGCCGGTTCGTCGATTTGGCACCGGCCTCAACCATGCTAGATGACAACGCGCGTCGGAATTACAAGACGGTTTTTGAGGGCCGGGAACGTTCATGAAGCACATCACCTGCATCGAGGATCTTCGCCTGCTGCACAAGCGGCGGGTGCCGAAAGCCTTTTTCGATTATGCGGACCGCGGCTCCTATGCCGAGGAGACGCTGCGCGCCAACCGCGAGGATCTGCAGCAGATCAAATTCCGCCAGCGCATCCTGGTCGACGTCTCCAAGCGCGACACCGCGACCACGATCCTCGGCGAGCCCTCCGCGATGCCGCTGATCCTGGCACCGGTCGGGCTCCTGGGCATGCAGCATGGCGATGGCGAGATCCTTGCCTGTCGCGCGGCGCAAGCCGCCGGTATCCCCTTCACGCAAAGCACGATGTCGATCTGCTCGATCGAGGATATCGCCGCCAGCGTATCGAAGCCGTTCTGGTTCCAGCTTTATGTGATGAAGGACCGCGGCTTCATCAGGGAGCTGATCGAACGCGCGATCGCAGCCAAATGCAGCGCACTGGTCCTGACCGTCGACCTGCAGGTGATCGGCCAGCGCCATGCCGACATCAAGAACGGCATGACCGTGCCGCCGGAATGGTCGCTGTCGAAACTCTTGGATTTCGCCAGCAAGCCGGCCTGGGTCGCGGGCGTCCTGCAGGGCAAGCGCCGCACCTTCGGCAACATCGCTGGCCATGTCAAAAACACCGAGAATCTCGACAAGCTCTCGGAATGGACCGCGTCGCAATTCGACACTTCGCTGAGCTGGAAGGACCTCGACTGGATCCGCAAGATCTGGCCGGGCAAACTGATCATCAAGGGCATTCTCGACGTCGAGGATGCCGAGGAAGCCGCCAAGGTCGGCGCGCAGGCTATCGTCGTCTCCAACCATGGCGGCCGCCAGCTCGACGGCGCGCCGTCGTCGATCGAGGTGCTGCCGGAGATCGTCGATGCCGTCGGCTCCCGGATGGAGATCATGTTCGACGGCGGCATCCGCTCAGGGCAGGACGTGATGCGCGCGCTAGCGCTCGGTGCCAAATCCTGCATGATCGGCCGCGCCTATACTTACGGCCTTGGCGCCGGCGGCCAGGCCGGCGTCGAAAAGGCGATCGACATCATCCGCAAGGAGCTCTTGACCACGATGGGCCTGTGCGGCGTCAACACCATCGCCGAGATCGACGATCACGTGCTGGCGGTGTGAGAGCGGGCAAAGAACGACGTCGTCTCGTAGCGCGGTGCACATTGTTGTGCCCTCGCCCCTTGTGGGATTTTCTGCAAAGTGACGACCTTGGCGAAATTCCGCTAGATCAGGCTGTTAGCGGCTCAGAACCGGGCCGTGGGTCCGGTCGGTGTCCGGTCTATGCAACGCTAGACACCGTTGGACGATGTTATGCGAAAATGCATCGGAATGGCGATGCCAATCGCCCAGACACTGTTGAGGAGGCGGGCCGGACGATCGGAAATTACTCATTTCATTGCAATGGGCGGGGAACTGGTGGCACTCGGTCAGCATTCGTGCTCGTTCCGGTGATGACGACCACCGAGGCAGTGGTGCCGGCGCGCAACTTGACGGTGTCCGGAACCTGTTCGAGGCGCACCATTACCGGTATGCGCTGCGCCAGTCGGATCCACTCGAAGGTCGGCTGAACGGAGGGCAACAACTGGAAGCCTGTACTGCCGTTCTGCTGGGCAATCCCCCAGCCGATGCTCTCGACCCTGCCTTGCAACGGGATGTCAGGATAGCTCATCAGCGTGACAACCGCGCGATCTCCGTTTTGAAAATTCCCGATAAAGGTTTCACGGAAAAACGCCTCGACGTAGAAGCTATTGGGATCGATCACGGCCACTATCGGCTGATTGGCTACCGCGGAATCTCCGACTCGCAATTGCAGATTGGTGATGTACCCATCCAAGGGCGCCCACACCTTGGTGAAATTCAAGTTCTCTTCGGCAAGCTTCAGGTCCGCCTCAGCTCGGCGCAGCCTGGGGTTGGCTTCTCCCAATGCACCAAGATCGGCTATCGCACGAGCCAGGCCGGCCTTCGATCGGTCCAGGTCAGCCGTCATCTGGTTCACGTGCGATTTGGCTCCGTTCAACTGAGCCAGGTCGTCCTGATACGTCGTATTCTTGTTGTCGAAATCCCTCTGATCGGTCACCCCTTGCGCAAGCAGAATCTTGGTGCGTTCCATTTCGACTCGCGCGTTCTCCGTGCTTGCGGCATAACCCGCCACCTCGAATCGCGCCTGGTTGCGATCCGCTTCGCTTTGCTCGACAGCGGCTCTCATTACGTCAACCTGTTCGGCAAGAGACTTGATGATGTCGCGCATGTTGTCGAATTGCGCACGCGCCAAATTCACGTCCGATTGGAACGTACTTGGGTCGATTTCAAATAGAAGGTCACCTTGCTTCACCAGCTGGTTGTTTCGGATCGGTACACGAACCAGCTGACCGGATAGGCGCGGAACGATCTGAATCACCTGTGCCCGCACCACGCCATCCCGTGTCCAAGGATATTTGATATAATCCAAGTATTTGTAGGCAATCATGCCAAGGGCCGCCAGCACGATCGCGCCCGTCGAGATGATCTTGATGATCGGTTTCATAGCTCTCACCCTGGAAAAAGAAAGATGGAGAGCAAGCCGGTATAAATCACGGCCAGCGCGATCAACACGAGCGACGGATGATAGAAGTACCGTGACACTCGGAAACGATTCAAAAGACCTGCCGTAATCGAGGCAGCAACGAGACCCAAGGCGGCATCAAGCAGTATCGGCGGGAAGAAAACTTCCCCTATGTGTAGCTCGTGCGGGATCAGATGCATCGACACCCACTCCGTCAGAACCGGGCCTCACGCAGGCAAGCCCAATCAATCTCACCCGACTGCTTCGCGAAATTCACCAGCTCCTCGGACAACCCACGAAAGGCGCCGAGCAGGCGAATTGAATTCTCACTTTCTGGTATCGAAATGCCCGCCCTGTCTGCATCGGCGACCGCTTTCTCGATCTGCGCTTCAAGTTGCTCCAACATCGTATCAAGCCGCGCGCGAAAATCGCCAAAATCCGCAGCCTCGGGATGCTGCGAGAGATTGCCGAAGATATGCTGCAACCCGAGCCGCCACTCGCGCAGCTGGGAGAGCAATTCACGCGCGAGCACTTGCGATTGCTCTCGCGCGCGGGTCTCAATAAGATCTTGCATGCGGTAAGCAAGAGCCTGCAGGCTCTCGACGAGCGCCAGTACCGGCTTGGTCGTAGAGTGACCCAAGGCGGCCGCGGGCAGTGCACTCCCCCAGATAGCGAGTTTGCCCGGGACTCTTGCCAGGTCGCCGAGATGCCACGCACGCCTGAGACGCTGCCACCACGTCGGCCGGCTGGTGGGGTCCCACTGCAGCGTCGACGCAAGATACGTGCAGGCGCCAAAGAAGCGGCCCAGCAGGCGGAGGAACACGCGTTCAGCGCGGAATGAGATGGGGAAATGCGTTGCGACCGCCAATACTGCAAAAATCAGCGGGAAGACCACCGCGAGGTTCACAACATTGAGAAAGTTGTAGGTCTGCTCGTTGGTGACGCCCAACGTCATGACAAACAATCCAAGCGCCGCAGCCTTGCCCGCGGCCTGCGTAGGCCGATGGAACAGGTAGCAGATCAGGAAGACAGCTCCGAAAATCACAACCGCTAGGCCGACGAAGCTCGTGAGGTGCGGCATCACCAGGACGTAGATTGCGCCTCCAAGAGCGATGCCAAATGCAACTGGCAAAAACACGCGCACCATCGGCACCTGCGGCATAACGCAAAGCGCCATCGAGAGCGTGTTGGTGAGAACGATGAACTCAACCGTATCGGGGATGTCCGGCACATAAAGCGCGATAAACCACGCCAGCCACAGGCCCGTGAACCATCGCGCGACGCTTGCGAGGCGCTCGGGATCGAGCGCTGATGACAGTAGCGACACCCTCTCGTAGACCGGACCCACCTTGGCGCGACTGAAGTTCCGGATGTCGGCGACCGTCTCAAAGAGATCGCGCGTAAGCTTGTCGATTTCCTGGAGCTGACTGCGATAGAGGAGGAGCGCTGCTCGGTGGAACGGCGAAAGCGAGCCGATACTTTCTTCAACGTTCAACGGCACAGAAGACGGCCCATGGTCCGGCAGGTGCCCTTCCAGCATGCATCCGATTTCAGAGAATCGGCGGTCGAGCTCGGCAGCGAATTTTGGAAGCCCTGGTATCAGCAGCTCGCGGTTAAACTGCTTCGTAGAGCTCTGCCGCAGGCGTTCAAATGTGCTGCTCAGTTGCAAAAGCTGATGGATCAGGCTTCGCCAGGCGTGGCGGGCTTCCCATACTTCGTAGCTGCTGACCTCCGCGCCGTCGAGCAGACCACCAAGGTGCGCTAGTGTTTGCGTTGCCTGTTGCCTGAGGGCGTCTGGGCCCGCGTCGCGCGTTTCACCTATTGTCGGCGTGAGATCGTGCGCTGCGAGTTGACGCTGACCGGCCACGAACTGACGTACTGCGTTCTCAAGGGCTTCACGGCTACTAGTCGGCCAGATCAGGAGCCAGACCAGGCTGTAGCTCACGACGCCCAGCGCTGTTTCCTCAAAACGAGTTATAACTGTCTGAAAATCATTGAGCGGGTTGGAGCCGCCAGCAAGTGCAAGGAGCGGCACCGAGAACCCGGCAACGTACCAGAAATACCATCGGGAAGTGCCAGCCATCATATAGGTGCAGAAGCCGGTGAAGATGCTCATGAAAATCAGGAACAGCCAGCGGTCCTGCGGGAATAGAGCAATGAGGGTGATGGTCGCGAGGATCCCCAAAAAGGTGCCGCATAACCGCAATAGCCCCTTGTTGAGTGATTCTCCGACCGTCGACAGGGTGCAAAACGCCACGGAAAATGCGGCCCAATCAGCATTGTCCCAGTTCATGGAAAGGGCGACGCCATAGGCAAGCACCATGGCAAGGGCGGTTTTGATTGCCGCCTTGACCCGATCCGACAATACTCCCTGGTCACTGATTGAAATCATTGTAAAGCCGCTTGGCAGCTTCAACATCGACGGCCGTTTTCGGTATCCCCGCCGTGACCGCGTCAGCAATCAACGCGCCGATCCGTCGCTGGCATCGACGCCAATAGCAATCACCTGTCGGGACATCATCTGGTCCGCGCGCATGAGATTGATCTCCAAGCAACTGTCGAGACCATTATAGGGTTACCGGCAAACGCTTTGGGGTGGTCTTGACCTAAATCAAAGGAAGTCCGTTCGGGTCATGAGCCGTAATACTGTGATCGAGCACAAGGTTTCCGCTTCACCCCCGAAGCCGACATGCCGACGGCCACGCTCATTTGCGCGGGTGACGGGAGCCCGCCTACCCCCACGCGCCTTGGAATTGCACTTGTGCCGGCATGATCAGTCCTCCGATAAGTCACTCCGGCCCGGCCATGGCAGCAACATCAGCTGAAGGAGGTCCGGGCCGGAGCTTTGAGGCGCCTCTATTCCGCGGTGTCACGGCTCGGCGCCATTCCTGGAACGTCGGAGAGGGCAACTCCGCCGGCAGATGCAGACTCACTCCGGTGAGGGGTCTGTCTCCGCGAGTTAGGCAAAGAGAGATTCGCCCGCGGAAAGAGACCCCTCATCCGGCGCTGCGCGCCACCGTCTCCCAAGGGGAGGAGGAAGACTCGCCGTCACATCGGCGGCGTGATGCCGTCGCGGCCGACATTGACGCGGTTGGCTTCCAGCGTGCCGTCGTCCTTCTTGTTGGCGCCGAAGATGATGACCTTGGCGCCCGGCTTCATCTCCGACTTGTCGCCGGCGACGAAGGAGACGATCGGCGTCTCCGGCGGCACCAGCACCTTCTTCTCGCCGTCCTTGTATTTGACCACGATGTGCTGGCCGTCGGTGCCCGCGACCGTCTCGGCGACGGTGGCGTTGGTCATGGTCGAATTGGCGCGGAGATCCCAGGGCCGGAAACCTTCGGCCGCGCCGCGCTGGTTCTCCGGGAAGATGTGCACCGCGATGGCCTTCTGCATGCCGTCGGGCTCGGGCATGGCGGTGACGCCGATATAGGATCCCGGCTTGATCTCCGATAGCGAGGTCTTGGCCACGCCGAACACCGCGACATTGTCGGTCGTCTTCACCTTCACGTCACTGCCTTCACGCGTCTTGATGCTCAGCACGGGCCCATCGACGGCCTCGATGGTGCCGCGAATGCGCACGGTCGGCGCCTGCTGGGCGGCCGCGATGCTGGAGAAGAGGACGAGGCCCGCGAGCACGCGCAGGGCGGTGAGGGTTTTCGGCATGGGCTGATCTCCCGGCAAGGGTGTAACGGTCGACTCGCAAACCCCGCGGAGGCGAGGCTATTCCACCGTCACAATCAAACCGCACCGTGCGCCCTCGCCCCTCGGAAGGGGCGAGGGTAAAGCTCGTTACATCGGCGGGGTCAGGCCGTCGCGGCCGACGCTGATGCGGTCGGTGCCGAGGGAGCCGTCGGGCAGCTTCTTGACAAAGGCGATCAGCTTGGCGCCCGGCTTGAGGTCGCCCTTGTCGCCGGGCACATAGGTCACGATCGGCGTATCCTGCGAGATCACGACCTTCTTCTCGCCGTCCTTGTACTTGACCATGATCGTCTGGCCGTCGACGCCGGCGACGCTCTCGGAGACGGTGGCGTTGGTCATGGACGAGTTCGGGCGCAGATCCCAGGGCCGCGATCCCTCGCCGGTGCCGCGCATGGCCTCCGGGAACACATGCACCTCCACCGCTTTGGGCGTCCCGTCAGGACCCGGCACCGTGGTGGTTCCAATGAAAGAACCGACCTTGACGTCGGCGAGCGCGATCTTCGTGATGCCGAAAATCTTGGTGTCGCTGCCCATGTGCAGCTTGACGTCTTCGCCGCTGCGCGACTTGACGTCCAGCAGGTCGCCGTTCACCGCCTCGAGGGTGCCGCGCACGCGCGAGGGGGTCGGCGCCTGCTGGGCGATGGCATAAAGGGTGGACCCAGCCACCATCGCAACGGCGATCAGCGGGCGTGTGAGAGTTGAACGTCGCAAGAGCATGTATAGATCTCCAGGCAGGTGCTTGCTTTGTGCTAAAACGCGATGAGATGAGGTTAAATCTCCGGCGCGCTTCAGGTTTTCGATTGAGCACGATGCTTTCGGAGAGCCACTTCACGCTCTGCGCTAACGCGGCACTCCGGGTCCGGATCATGCTCCAGTGACAGACACCTGATCTTTCATGATATTCCGTCTCGCGACCTCGCGAGCGGAGATGTGATAATGGGATGATCGCAATTCACGCGCCCGCGAGATCGGCTTCCACCAATGCGCGGAGTTCGGGCGTCACCTCCGGGCGCTTGCCGAACCACAACTCGAATCCGCGCACCGCCTGGTGCAGCAGCATGCCGAGCCCGTCGGCGGTCCTCAAGTTTCGCGCCTTGGCGGCGGCGAGCAGCGGCGTTTCCAGCGGCACATAGACGAGATCCGACACCACCGCCTGCGCCGGCAGGCGCGCGATGTCGATCTTGAGCGCTGGCTGGCGGTACATGCCAAGCGAGGTGGTGTTGACGAACAGACCCGCCTTCGGCAGCACCTCGCCGATCCCGTCCCAGGCAATGGGACGCACCGTCTCGCCGAACTGGTCGGCCATCGCCTGCGCGCGCTCGAAGGTGCGGTTGGCGAGATGGACACGCCCGATGCCGCGCTCGATCAGGCCGAACACGACCGCGCGCGAGGAGCCGCCGGCGCCGACCACCAGCGCGTCCTCTGCCTTGTCCCATCCGGGCGCGCAAGCATCGAGATTGTTGATGAAGCCCTCGACGTCGGTGTTGGTCGAGCGCAATTCGCCGTCCTCGTACCACAGCGTGTTGGCGGCGCCGACGGCCTGCGCGCGCGCGTCCGGAGCGGACAGCGCGAGCACCCGCTCCTTGTGCGGGATGGTGACATTGGCGCCGACGAAGCCGCGGCGCGCAAGCCGCATGACGAAGTCGGCAAAGCCTTCCGGCGGCACGGCCTCGATCGTATAGCCGCCGGCAATGCCGAGCGCGCGCAGCCAGTAATGATGGATCAGCGGCGAGCGCGAATGTGCGGCCGGCCATCCGATCAGGCAGGCGGCAGGCGGTCTTTTGTCGGCATCGGTCATGACCGTCCAATCGGCCAAGCGACGGCGGCTGTCAATATCATCGATGGTTCGTCACAGCGAGAATGCCGCTCAAGGCAAACGCAAAAGCTGCGGCAAACCAGATCGCGGCGAGACTGATCCAGTGATAGGCGGTGGCGCCGAGCACTGCGCCGGCCACCAGCGCCGCCCACAGAAGCAGGTTCGGCACCCAGGCCAAGCGGGCGCCGCCAGTGAGCGCCGCGGCAATCAATTGGCCGACCTTCACCAGTGCGCCCGTCACATAGGTCAGGCCAAGTCCGCCTCCGCCCTTGATCTGGAACACCGCATTCTCCAGCCCCATCGCCAGCACGATCGCGGCGATCGCTACCCTGGACAGGCCGAAGGCGTAGCTGAGCGCGGCAAGCGCAAGCAGCAGCGCTTCAATGAGCAACACCCAGGGCTGGCGATGCACGCCTCTGCCGAGCACGATCAGGCAACCGCCGGCGGCACCTGCCACGAACAGGACAATCAGCACAAGCGCCTGGCTGGCCGCCGTCCATTGTCCGGCGGCGAGGGTGACCCCCAGCCGCGTCGAGTTGCCGCTCATGAACGAGACAAACAGGCCGCCAAGATGCAGATAGCCGATGCCGTCGACATAACCGGCCAGCGCGCTGAGCGCGCAGGCGAGCGCGATATTGCGGGAGGAATCGAGCATGGAGTTGAGCACCGTCGTTCCACGAACGGACGACAGTGTTCACGAAACGGACAGGCTTGAAAAGTCCGGCTGCGCCGGCGGCTAAAGCATGATCCGGAAAAGTGTGTAGCGGTTTTCCGAAAAGATCATGCTCAATCAAAGAGCTAAAGCGCGACGACGATTCAACCAAATCTCATCGCGCTTTAGCCCGCGGCGAGATCGTCGGTCACGACGCCGGGCCCGGAAGCACTTCCCTTGATGTCCGCAACGGCCCGCGCGATGGTCGCGCGATAGCGAGCGCGTCGCGGGCCCACGCCATGGGTCAGCAAGGCGCGGCGTACCGTCGGCGACGCTCCGGTGATGAACAGCTTGATGCCCTGGCGGGCGGCCTTGGCGGCGACGCGCGCAATCACGTTCGCCGCCGTCGAATCCAGGAACGGCACCGCCGCGAAATCGACCACGAATGCCTTGCGTTTTTCAGCGACGCCTTCGAGTGCGGCCCCTATCGCCGACGCCGCGCCGAAGAAGAACGCGCCGGTGATGCGATAGACCAGCACCTCGGGGTCGACAGCGAGCTTTGCATCATAGGGCACGCGATCGCCATTGCCGTCGTCGGCCCGATCTGCCGTGACCAAAGGCGTGTCGTTCTCGATGCCGGTCATCTGTGCCATGCGGTTGATGAACAGCACCGCGCCGAGCGCGAAGCCGACCAGGATGCCTTCCGTGAGGTCGCGGAAAACCGTCAGCAGAAAAGTGGCGAGCAACACCGTGGCGTCGCCGCGCGAAGACCGGATCAGGGTTGCGAACTCCTGCTTCTCCGCCATGGTCCAGGCGACGACCACCAATACTGCGGCCAGCGCCGCGAGCGGGATATAGCTCGCCAGCGGCGCCGCGATCAGCATGAACGCCAGCAGGAACACCGAATGCAGCATACCCGAGACCGGACCGCGCGCTCCGGCCCGGACGTTGGTGGCGGTTCGCGCGATCAGGCCCGTGACACAAATACCCCCGAACAGCGCCGATCCGATATTGGCAAATCCCTGCGCCACCAATTCGCAGTTGGAGCGGTGCCGGCGGCCGGTCATGCCGTCGGCGACCACGGCGGACAACAGCGATTCAATGGCCGCAAGCAGTGCGAACGCGATGGCATCGGGCAGCACCGCCTGCGCCTTCTCCGCGGAGAAGAGCGGCAATGCCGGCAGCGGCAATTCCCGGGGAATTCCGCCAAAGCGGCTGCCGATGGTTTCCACCGGCAGCGACAACGCCCATGTGGCGAGCGCCGCCACGACGACTGCGATCAGGATGCCGGGCCAGGCCGGCCGCCATCTCCGCAACACGCCAATGATGCCGACGCTGAGCGCTGCGATCATCACCGCCGAGAGATTGGCCGTGGGCAATGCGTGCGCGAGCGCCTCGAGCTTCGGGATCAATTCGCCCGGCTCTTTCGTGGTCAGCGTAAGGCCGAACAGGTCCTTCAGCTGGCTGACAAAGATGATGACGGCGATGCCGGCGGTGAAGCCGACCGTCACCGGATAGGGAATGAACTTGATGTAGGTGCCGAGGCGCAGAAATCCTGCCGCGACCAGTATAAGCCCGGCCATCAGCGTGGCCAGTATGACGCCGTCGATGCCGTGGCGCTCGGCGGTCAGCGACACCAGCACGATGAAGGCGCCGGCGGGTCCGCCGATCTGAAAGCGGCTGCCGCCCAACAACGAAACGATGAAGCCGCCGACCACGGCGGTATAGAGCCCGCGATCCGGCGTCACGCCCGAGGCGATTGCGATCGCCATCGAGAGCGGCAGCGCCACGATCGCAACCGTCAGGCCCGCGATCACATCGGCGCGAAAATCACCGAAACCATAACCCTCGCGCAGCACCGTAACGAGCTTCGGCAAATAGAGCTCGGTGAAGGTCGGTTGATGCAGCTGATGCGCCCTGCCGGCGCGCTCGCTTGCGATGCTCATGCCCAATGCTCCGCCACCGTCATGGATCGCCGGCCGACTGTCGGCATCACGAGGCACTAGCCGCCCGTGCGGCGAGGCGGTCCCGGTTGCTTCAGGCGAACGCCGCGTCCGCCATCGTCGCTGCGCGCGTGTTCGCCGATCAGTTCGACACCGGCGCCATCAAGCGCATCGACCACCTTGATCAGCGTTTCGACGACGCCGCGGACGGTGCCCGTGCTGGCCTCCATCCGCTGGATCGTCGGCAAGGACACGCCCGCGAGCTCGGCGAGCGTTTTTTGATCGATCCCGAGCAGCGCGCGTGCCGCTCGCATCTGAAAAGACGTGATCACTGCGGCCTCACGTAAAAAGCAGCATAGTTGATATTTAAAACAAGTACAATGATGTAAAATACATCATGCGAAGCCGAAAGCAAGCGTCGCGTACGAGCCGCACATAGCCGCGCTTTCATTTCGCGGAACAGCGCGCGAGCCATGGGCGAATCCGGCTCGAGACCCGAGTAAAAAAGAGGTCATGAACCCACTTGCGGATTCATGACCCATTTGATGGCCTTGCAATCAGACGTTCAGGCCGCATCCCGATGCGCAGCGATGATCTGGTCGGCAGCGCGGCCGGTGACTTCAGCCATGTGATCGAACTGACGCGTGAAGCTGCCGGCGCCGGCGGTGGCGGAGCGCAATTCCACGATCAATTCGCCGATCTCCGATTCCGGCATCAGGGCACGGACGCAGTCCCAGCCCTGCCAGCCGTCACGGGTGTCGAAGGAGAGGATCTGCCCGCGCCGCGCCGACAGGATGGCGTTGATCTTGGCGGTGGCATCCGTCGGACAGACGATCTCCACGGTGTGGATCGGCTCGAGCAGCACCGGCTGGCATAGCGGCAGGCCCTCGCTCAAGCCCACCCGCGCCGCGGTCCGGAACGCAAGGTCGGAGGAATCGACGCTGTGATAGGAGCCGTCGGTCAGCGTCACCGCCAGATCGGTGACGGGGAAGCCGAGCGGCCCGCGCGTGAGCCCGTCGACCACGCCCTCTTCCACCGCCGGGATGTAGTTGCGCGGCACCGCGCCGCCGACCACCTTCTCCGCGAACTGGAAGCCCTCGCCGCGCGCCAGCGGCTTGATGTCGAGCACCACGTCGCCGAACTGGCCGTGGCCGCCGGACTGTTTCTTGTGCCGGCCGCGCTGGGTGATCGGCTTGCGGATGGTCTCCTGATAGCCGACCACGGGCGGATGCGATTTGACGTTGACGCCGAAGCGTTCGCGCAGGCGCTCCAGCGCGACGCGCAGATGCATCTCGCCTTGCCCCCACAGCACGGTGTCGTGGGTGCGCGGGTTTTGCACCATGGTGAGGGAGGCATCCTCCTCGTTCAGCCGCAGCAACGCCTGGCCGAGCTTGACGTCGTCCTTGCGATCGGCGGCCGCGATCGAGATCGCCAGCACCGGCGGCATTGGCGCCACGGTCAGAAGCGCGGCAGGCGCGGTCTTGCCGCTTGAAACGGTTTCCCCCGTTTTGATGGTGTCGAGCTTGCCGAGCGCGACCGTGTCGCCGGCCTCGGCCGAGGCACGCTTGCCGTCCTGGCTGCTGCCGGCCGCGTAAATGCCCGACACCCGCGCGCTCTGGCCTGTGGAGGATTGCAACGTCGCGCCGTCGTCGAGATGGCCGGCGAACAGCCGCGTCAGCGACAGCTTGCCGCCGTGCTGCAGATGCAGGGTCTTGAACACATAGCCCAGCGCATCCTTGGACGCGGGGACGCCGAGCCGCGCCGCGGTCGCGGTGGCATCAGGCGCCTCGTGACGCAGCGCCTTCATCAACCGCAGCACACCATTTTCGCGCGCGGCAGAGCCGAGCAGCACGGGACAGATCTGCCCCTCGCGCAGCTCGCGGGCGAGATCGTCGAACACGGCATCGCGCGGCGGCTGGATGTCTTCCAGAAGCTGTTCCATCAGCGCGTCGTCATGGTCGGCGAGCTTTTCCAGCATGGAGAAGCGCGCTTCCTTCTCGCGGTCGAGATTGCCGCCCGCGAGCTCGACCACTTCGGAGGCCTTGTGCTCGCGATAGACGAAGGCGCGCTCAAGCGCGAGATCGACAAAACCCTCGATCAATTCGCCGTTCCAGATCGGGATCTGGCGCAGCACCAGCGGCACGCGTGAGGCGGGCTGCAAGGTCGCGAGCGTCTCGCGGACGCGCGCGTTGGCGCGATCGATCTTGTTGAGAAACAGGAAGCGCGGGATTTTCAAATCCTCGAGCTCGCGCAGAATGATCTGCAGCTGCGGCAGCTTCTTCTCGTCGGCCTCGCACACCACGACCGCGGCGTCGACCGCGGGCAGCGCCGCACGCATGTCATGCGAAAACTCCACCGACCCCGGACAGTCGACGAAAGTGTAGCTGTCGCCCATGAAAGTCGTGGTCGCAGCCGTCAGCGACACGCTCATCTTGTGATGGCGCGCCTCGGCACTTGCATCGCCGACGGACGTGCCGGCATCGACGCTGCCGGCACGCGCGACTGCGCCCGTCCGTGCCAGTATCGCCTCTAGAAGTGTGGTTTTACCGCTTTGGAAAGGGCCCACCAGTGCAATGCACCGTGGACCTCGGGGACTTCTGACGTCTTGTCCCATTCGCCGCCTCCTTCATTTGGAGCTCGGCCCGTGATTGGGTCGGCAAACATCTATGCTCTGCCTGCCCCGGTTGTTTGGCAAGCAGGAAAAAATTCACGCTGCGGTGCGGAGACAATGACTCCTTGGTGGAAAGCAGTCATTGCGAGTGAAGCAATTTGGCTTCCGTCATTCCGGGGCGATGCGTCAGCATCGAACCCGCAATGACTCGAAGTGAAAGGCGAAATCGCTTAACGTCCCGGCCGCAGTTCCAAACTCTCCAGCCCCGCGGCGACGTTGATACCGACCTGGCCTTGCAGGCTCAGCGGCTGCAGCGCGATGGAGTTGTTGGAACCGCCGACCAGCACATTGCCGCCGAGCCCGACGCCAACAGAGGCACTGCCCTGCGCGCCGGCATAATCGCCGGAGAGATCGCCCGGTCCGAGCCGTTCGACCGGCGCATAGACTGCCCACCCCAGCGCGGTTTCCTCGGTGATACCGAGATCGATGCCGACCTTGCGAATGGTGGCGATATAACGGTCTTCCGGCACGCCCTCGACCCGGAACACGCAACCGAGATTGGTCACCGAGCCCACGATGAAGCCGACGCTGGCGCCGCCGCGGCATTCGAGCACGCCGATGCGCACGCGCGCCGCCGGCTGCTGCGCATCAGCAACGCCGACAGTTGTGAACAGGGTCGCGGCAATCGCTGCGGCGGACGTAAAGTAGCGCATGAAAACTCCGGCTGAGGAATGTGATGCGAGCCAAGATGAACGCTCGCCGGTAATCCCGGCGCTGCTCTCTATGGCACAGGATCGGCAGCGGTTCCAGATTCGCGGGCACTGCAAGCGTGCAATAGGAAAAGAGGCCCGCTTGCGCGGGCCCCTCAACATTCAGCGCCGGTTCAGAATGATTTTAGCGCAGGTTGCCGCAGAAGCGCTGGATGCGCTTGCACGCATCTTCCAGGTCCGAGGTCTTTGTCGCGTAGGAGATACGGAACGCCGGCCCGAGACCGAACGCCGAGCCGTGCACCACTGCAACGCCTTCGCTCTCCAGCAGCTCGGTGACAAAATCCTCGTCATTGCCGAGCAACTTGCCAGACGGCGTGGTCTTGCCGATGGTGCCGGCGCAGGATGGGTAGACGTAGAACGCACCCTCGGGCCGCGGGCAATCGATGCCCTTGGCCTGGTTGAGCATGGAGACCACGAGGTCGCGCCGCTCCTTGAAGGCCTTGTTGTTGGCGGGGATGAATTCCTGCGGACCGTTCAACGCCTCCACCGACGCCCATTGCGCAATCGAACATGGGTTCGAGGTCGATTGCGACTGGATGGTCGCCATCGCCTTGATCAGCGATGCCGGACCGCCGGCATAGCCGATGCGCCAGCCGGTCATGCAATAGGCCTTGGAGACGCCGTTCACCGTCAGCGTGCGATCGAGCAGCCGCGGCTCGATCTGCGCGGGCGTCGTGAACTGGAAGTCGTCATAGACGAGGTGCTCATACATGTCGTCGGTCATCACCCAGACATGCGGATGCTTGACGAGCACATCGGTGAGCGCCTTCAGCTCGGCGCGGGTATAGGCCGCACCCGTCGGGTTGGACGGCGAGTTGAGGATGATCCACTTCGTCTTCGGCGTGATCGCCTTTTCGAGATCCTCCGGCTTCAGCTTGAAGCCGGTATCGGCGGGGCAGACCACGGAGACCGGTTCACCACCGGCGAGCGCCACCATCTCAGGATAGCTGACCCAATAGGGCGCGGGGACGATGACCTCGTCGCCCGGATTGAGGGTCGCGACCAGCGCGTTGTACAGCACCTGCTTGCCACCGGTGGAGACGATCACCTGGTTCGGCTTGTAGACGAGACCGTTCTCGCGCTGGAACTTGGCGATGATCGCCTCCTTCAGCTCGGGAATGCCGGTCACGTCGGTGTACTTGGTCTTGCCGGCCTCGATGGCCTGGATCGCCGCCAGCTTGATGTTGGCGGGCGTGTCGAAATCCGGCTCGCCTGCGCCGAGGCCGATGACATTGCGCCCCGCCGCTTTGAGCGCGCGTGCTTTATCCGTGACCGCAATCGTCGCGGACGGCTTCACACGGTCGAGCGCAGCGGACAGAAAGGGCATAATGGCCTCCTTGCAGGCGTGGAACGGCTTCTTCGCGTCCACGACTCTTCATGATGGGGGAACATCCTCACCCTAGGCCGCGATCCGCTGCGCTGCAAGAAACTTTGGCGAAAACGGTCCAACTTTAGGGAATGTCTGAGTTGGCCGATCCGCATCGCGCAACATTTGCAAATCCCGGCGAGGAAATGGCTCATAACCGGCAATATACCAGCTGGACTGACTTACAGCGGCACATCGTCAACACATCTGCCCCGGCGCCGTGGGCACCGTATTGCTCCGAGAGCCGCCAGCATTGCTCCGAGAGCTACGCAAACGCGGGTGTTAACGTGAGAAGCGTCAGGCTCACGAACCCGTCATTCAAGGTGCCTGAGCCAACGGGTCCCCGCAACGCGCGACCCGGTGACCGACTCCGCGCGGGCCTCGAAGGGTGAACGGCTCCGCTGCGCAAGCCTGCTGGCCCTTGCCCTGACGGCAGCGCCGCTCGCGCTGAAGTTGTTTCAGCTCCACTCGTGGCCTTCGTGAGGGGTACGGAACGCATCCCGGCCGCTGCCCGCATGTCGCCTAGCGCAAGTGTGATCCGAATTGTCGTCGCGTGTTGGAAAGTTGTTGCATGCGGTTGCAGTGCGGCAGAGCATTTCGACTTTTTCCAGTGATTGACCCTTGCGGCGTTTTAACAAGAGCATCATTGTTTAGCCGCGTTGCGGCGCAAGTTAACAATCCAGCGTCGCGTCCTCGCTTCATCAGGTCGAACCAGCAGAATGTACAAGCTCTATTCGATGCAGCGTTCGGGCAACAGCTACAAGGTCCGCCTTGCGCTGGCGCTTCTGAACGCGCCGTACGACGCCATCGAAGTCGACATCCTGCGCGGCGAGAGCCGTACGCCGGAATTCCTCGCCAAGAATCCAAGCGGCCAGGTGCCGCTTCTGGAGGTTGCGGAGGGACGTTATCTCGCCGAGTCCAACGCCATTCTCTGGTATGTCTGCGGCGGCACGCCGCTCGCACCGGAATCCCGTATTGAGCGAGCCGAGGCGTTGCAATGGATGTTCTTCGAGCAGCATGCGCTGGAGCCGAATATCGGCGCCGCCTATTTCTGGCTGGCGCTGGTGAAGGGCGGCCGCGCCCTGCAGACGCATGCGCTGGAGGACTGGATGGAACGCGGCTACGGCGCGCTGCAGGTGATGGAAAATCACCTCAGGAACCATGACTATTTCGCCGCCGGCCAGCTCACGGTCGCCGACATCGCGCTCTACGGCTACACCCATGTTGCCGACCGCTGCGACTTCGACCTCTCGACCTTCCCCGCCATCCGCGCCTGGCTGAAGCGCGTCGAGCACACCCCTGACTTCGTCGCCATGGACTGGAGGCCGGCGGAGATCGTTGATGAGCCCACCAGCATTGTGGCGGGGTTGTGAGGGTCACTTTTGGCGACACCAGCCTCCCATCTCGCACCGTCATCCCTGCGCAAACGGCTTCGCCGTTTGTCGCTGGAGGCGCGTTGGCGCCGTCCCGGTTCAGATTGCGTCAAAAGTTAACAACAAGCAGCGGAACGTTAACCTTTGCGGCGAAACGGCCACTTTCGTCGCGGCTCCCGCCGCAATCTCGCCGGTGATCGCTGCAACATTGCAGTAACGCGCAAGTGATTCGTTCGGCACGCATGAGGATTGATTTCGCCATGAAACGGTTGTCCGGCTCTGCAGGCTTTAACGGCCACAGCGCCCCGGTCGCGTCGTCCCGCCTGATTGACGCCGTCGCAGCGGCGCTCGTGCTCGGCGCGGTCTCGCTGTGCCTCATGATGTGCCTCACCGTGCTCGGGACCAAGACCAGCATGGCGATGCCTCTGCTCGGTTAACCGCGATTTCCTACGATTTGATCCAACAGATCGTTAAACTCGCACCGTCAGTGCAAGCGGTGTTTCATCATCGCTGCAAAGATTCCCTGCCGCGAGACACAATCCGGCGCATCCGGCGCTTAAG
This sequence comes from Bradyrhizobium sp. Tv2a-2, assembly GCF_000472425.1. Taxonomy (GTDB): domain Bacteria; phylum Pseudomonadota; class Alphaproteobacteria; order Rhizobiales; family Xanthobacteraceae; genus Bradyrhizobium. The sequence goes on from NZ_AXAI01000001.1 coordinate 474,249, forward strand.
CTCCTCGCAGGGGCAAGAACCGGCATGCAATTCGATGGGCGCGCAATCTCCGGTCCGGTGCTGGCGGCAGCGACAACGCTGGCCGCGATCGCAATCGATCGTGGCCTGATCGGCGTTCCCAATCCGGCGCCACTCCTGGTGTTGATCGTCGCCCTGGCGGGGTCGTGGAGCGGCTTTCGTTCGGGCCTGATCAGCGCGGGAATTGCGATTGTCGGATCGGCGCTGTTCTTCCTGGATCACCGCGCGACCCCCGGCTATCAGATGTCCGATCTCGTCCGGCTTGCGATGCTGGCCGCAACCACGGGCGGCACGGCTGCGATCACCGGGCTGTTGCGGCAGCAGCTGATGGACTCGTTCGCGCATGAGCGCGCCGAGCACGCCACTGCGCAACGGCTGGCGGCAGCGCTTGACCAGGTCGACATCGGCATCGTGCTGCTCGATGCCGACACCCGCGCCGAGTTCATCAACCGCGCCTTCCGCAACTATTTCGGCCTGCCCGATGCGAAAGCCGACTCCAGGCCTGCTTTCGTCGCGTTGATGTATCACGGCCGCGACACTGGCGCGTTCGAGCTGCCGGCGGACGAATTGAACGCCTTCATTGCAAGGCGCATGGAGATGATGCGGATTGGCGACTCCACGCCGATCAACATTCGTCTCAAGGACGGCCCGGTGCTGCGTTTCTCCTGCACCGCATTGCCCGACGGCGGGCGCATGCTGAGCTACACGCCGATCACCGACCTCGTCCGCCACGGCGACAATCCCGCAGATGCAGACTATCTCCGTTCGCTGCGCGGCGGTGGCACTCGGGGGCTAGCGCGGAATCTGCGCGCCGCGGAGTAGCCTCTTTGGTTCACCCTCGCCCGTTGTGCGCCCACGGCTTCCGCTCCTCATCCACGACGGTGCTGAACCGCGAGCGCGTCAACGGCCGCAGAAGGTCCGAGCGCGATCTGGTGGAGATGCAACAGGACAGGCTCGACCGCTTGCCCGAACGCGTTGAGCTATTGCAGCATTGGGCGGACGAGATCGACGTCATGCGCGAGGGCGCGATCGTTCTTCCGCTCGTCGACTGAAAGAACTTCCCGTCGTCGCGAAGCGCGGTTCACTCAACGAACAGAACAGCCAGCACCATTCCGATGGGGAGAAGCCCGAGACCGATCATGCCGACCCGATAAGCGGTTTCGCTTTCAATGAAACGACGCATGACACGCGCTCCCTAGCCCAGAAGGCATGCCCTCAATCATGCACCCGCGAATGCCGGCTAACAAGCACGAATTACCGCCGTTTCGGGTCACAGGGGCCATGTGTGCGTTGCGAGATCATTCTGGCCGACCCCGCGAAATAACGCGCCAACGCAGCCGGCTGAAACGGGTAGGCTGCGGCAATCACTTCGGCTTGGTCAACGGCTCAAGCGGCGTCGCGAAGACCGTGGCCGCTTTGGGCCAGGCTTTTGGAGCGGCTTGGGTGTCAGCGAATGATGCCGGAACGTCAAAGGGTATCATCCGTTGATGTGGGACCCTTCCGCGCCAAATGATCAACCGACGCGACATCGCTAAACAGCCGGCCCAGGCCGCTGTCAGCAAAAGCCCCAGCGTTTGCGCCGGGCCTCTTTGTTTCTGCAAGCAATCCGCCGCTGGCAGTTTACGAGTTCAAGCCCTAGTCTAACCTGGGCCCAGCGCCGCATCGCCGATGGCGATGCCTCATTGGTGCAAAGTTTGGAAAGAATTGAAATGTCCTCGCCCTCCATCCGCCCTGTTCGCCGCGACGACTTCGACAAATGGCTGCCCTTGTGGGACGGCTACAACGCGTTTTACGGTCGCGCCGGTGCGACCGCGCTCAAGCGCGAGATCACCGACATGACGTGGTCACGCTTCTTCGATGCCTACGAGCCAGTGCGTGCGCTGGTCGCCGATGATGGCGGCGCGTTGCTGGGGCTCGTGCATTACCTGTTTCACCGCAGCACCACCGCGATTGCGCCGATCTGCTACCTGCAGGACCTCTTCACGGCGCAGGCCGCGCGTGGCAAGGGCGTCGGGCGCGCGCTGATCGAAGGCGTCTATGAACAGGCCAAGCTTGCGGGATCGTCGCGCGTCTATTGGCAGACCCACGAGACCAACATCACCGCGCAACAACTCTACGATCGCATCGCCGAACGGTCCGGCTTCATTGTCTACCGCAAGTTGTTTTGAAACGGCTTTTCTCTGACGTCACCAGCCTGTGGATAAGTCAAGATGTCACCGCCACGTTACAATGCATGGCTACGCTGCGGCTGCGTCTGATCAGGCCCCCCGTCACGGATCAAGCGCCCCAGCGGTCCCCGTCAGTCGCCGCGTCTGACCGGGGCCGCACTTTTTTAGGGCCTGTTTGTCGATCGGTCGGGACGCAACCGCTGCCCCATTGCATGATTTTGCGTGACAGACCCGCGTCTTGCGGCAAGCCTTCCTGCGCGTCACAATGCACGCCCTCCCCGTTTGGTTACAGGATCATTCATGCAAATTCGCAATCTCGGCGGCTCCGGCTTACGCGTTTCCGCGGTCGGCCTCGGCTGCAACAATTTCGGCCAGCGCACGGATCTCGAAACCTCGCGGAAAGTCATCCACAGGGCGCTTGATCTCGGCATTACGCTGTTCGACACCGCCGACATCTATGCGGGCATGGGCGGCTCGGAGACAGTGCTTGGCACCGTGCTCGGCGACCGCCGCAAGGACATCGTGCTTGCCACCAAATTCTCGAAGCCGATGGCGACCGACGGCACCAAGCAGGGCGCCTCGCGCCGCTACATCATGGAGGCGGTGGACGCCAGCCTGAGGCGGCTGAAGACCGACTATATCGACCTCTACCAGCAGCACGATTACGATTCCCTGACGCCGATCGAGGAGACGCTGCGCGCGCTCGACGACCTCGTGCGGCAGGGCAAGGTGCGCTATCTCGGCAATTCCAACTTCCCCGCCTGGCGCATCGCCGAAGCCGAGTTCACCGCGCGCGCGATGAATGCAAACCGCTTCATCTCCTGCCAGGACGAGTACAGCCTCGTGGTGCGCGATATCGAGAAGGACCTGCTGCCGGCCGCGCAGGAATACAAGCTCGGACTGCTGCCGTTCTTTCCGCTGGCCAGTGGGCTCCTCACCGGCAAGTACCAGCGGGGCGCGGCGGCCCCTGCGGATACGCGCTTAGGCAAGGTCCAGGTGCTGCGCGACCGCTACATCACGCCACGCAACGAGGAGATCGTCGACAAGCTCAAGGCCTTCGCCGAAGCGCGCGGCCACACCCTGCTCGAGCTCGCCTTCTCCTGGCTCGCCGCCCGGCCGCAAGTCGCCAGCGTCATCGCGGGTGCCACCCGCGTCGAGCAGGTCGAGCAAAACGTGAAGGCGATCGCCTGGAGCCCGACCGCGCAGGACATGGCGGAGATCGACGAGATCACGAAGTAGGTGTGTCTCCTCCCCCTCTCCCCGCCCTCTTCGTGGGGAGAGGCAAGGGAAGTCAAGCAATCAGCCCCTTCATCGGCTTTGCCATCGCACTGTCGGGAAACACGGCGTCCGCGAGCACGCGCTCGCCGAGACCCAAGTGATCCGCGAGCACGCCCTTGATCACGGTGCGCAAGTCGATGGTTGGCGCGAGGTCGCGGCCTTCATAAAGGCTGGAGGCCTTCAGAGACGGCCAGTTCGTGATCACGCGGCCGCCTTTCACCGCGCCACCGGCGAGCAACGCGATGGTGCCGGTGCCATGATCTGTGCCCTCGGTGCCGTTGATGCGCGCGGTGCGGCCGAACTCGGTCGCGACCACGATCACGGCGTCGCGCCAATGCGGCCCCAGGCCGCTTTCGAATTCCGAAAGCGCGCCGTCGAGGCCGGAGAGCAGGCCGGCGAGCCGGCCGACCGGGCCGCCTTCATTCGCATGCGTATCCCAGCCGTCGAAAGCGAGTGCCGCAATGCGCGGGCCGTCATCGGCCGCCATCAGCTTTGCCGCGCCGCGCGCGACCTGGCGCATCCGCGCCGGCGCCCCGCTGCCGGGCTTCGGCTTCATGTCGTCGCGATTCATGGCATCTCCTTGTGCCTGCCTGTCGAGCGCGATGCCTTCCTGCAGCGAGGTCGCAAGCGCGGGATCGCGATGCCGGTAGAGCTCGATCAGTCGCGCCGCGGTATCGTCGGCGGCCTGCGGCAGCGCTACCGGCTCCCAGCCGACAGTGAGCGCCGGGCCGCGCAACACCAACGGCGTGGTCGGACCAACCGCAAGCGCGCCCGTGACGCGCTCGCCCTGCGGCAGTGCCTGCAGCGCGCGGTTGAGCCAGCCGGACTGCACCCGGCCGGGACCGGCAAAGCCGCTTTCCAGCACGTCCTGACCGTCGAAATGCGAGCGGTCGCGGTAGGGCGTCGACACCGCATGGACGACCGCGGCCTGCTTGTTCCCAAACATCCGCGCGAACTCCGGCATCGACGGATGCAGCGCAAAGAAAGAATCCAGCATCGGCGCCGCGTGCGCCCCGTCGCGGGTCAGCGCGATCGCGCCATGCAGCGGGGCATAATCGGGATCGCCGACCGGTGCCACGGTGGCGAGGCCGTCGAGCGCGCCGCGCAGGATCACCGTGATCATGCGCGGATCGCGGCCATCGGCCGCGCGCGCAAATTTCGGCATGTAAGCCCAGGCCGCGAAGCTCGCGCCGCCGATCAGAAGTGCACGCCGCGAGGTCAGCAGACGGCTCTCACAGCATTCCATGGTCATCTCCTCTGGAATTCCGGCGACATCAAAAGCAGCGCCAGCGCCTGCTGGCGCGTTTCCGCACGCTCGATGGTGCGGCGCGTCTCGGGCGAGGCCGTGTCCGCAAACGCGAACTCGAGCAGCTCGCGCGCATCGATGTTGTTGCCGACGCGGGACGACACCTGCGCGGCAATGTCCAGGCGCAGCTTCATGCCCTCGGGCGCCGCCCAGGCGGCGTTGGTATCGGGGAAACCGTTCGGGCCTGCCGGCGACCACAGCGGTTGGCCTAGCACGTTGAGCCCGCCGAGATAGGGACCGGGCTCCTCCGGCACATGCGCAAGCAGCCGCCCGGTCGCGATGAGGTATTCATAGGGGCTGCGCATCTTGGTCAACGGCGCCGACCAGGCTTCGTCGGAATCTAGCAGCGCCAATGTCACGGCTTTCAGATCGCCGTCGGTTTTGGCGAAAGTGTCGGCGAGGCGCGCGACCAGCGCGGGCGGCGGATCGTCCGCGACGAAATGCCTGACAAGCTTGGTTGCGATGAATTTTGCGGTGGAGGGATGGCGTGCGATGTCGGCGAGCGCGGCCTCGCCCTGCTCGACGCCGCCGGCCGGATAGCTCTTGCCGAGCAGCATTTGCGGACCCGGCTCGTGCGCATTGGCGTTGAATACGAAGCTGCCGGGCTGGCCGAGAATGCCCTGGCGCCCGACGAAGGTCCAGCCGGTGATGATGCGCGCAAGCGAGGTAACGTCCTCTTGCGTGTAGCCGCCGCCGACGCCGAGCGTGTGCAATTCCATGATCTCGCGCGCGAGATTTTCGTTCAAGCCGCGCTTGCGGTTCTGCCCGGCCCGCGAATCCGGCCCCAAAGACTGCTGGTTGTCGAGGAAGAACAGCATGGCCGGGTGCTGCTCCACCGCCTTCAGCATGTCGGCGAAGCGGCCGAGCACATGCGGGCGGATGGCTTCACGCTCGAAGGAGCCGGCCCAGATCCGGCCCAGCTGCCCCTTGCTGGCGGAGATGCAGAAATGATTGGACCAGAATGCGACCAGCCGCTCGGTGACGCCGCAATCGGCGAGCACGGCGCGCTGCAGCCGTGCCAGCGCCTCCGCGCGAAACGTCTTCTGGATCACGTTGGGTTGCTGCGCCGGCTGCGCGACTTGCGGCTTTGCCGCGTTCGACTGCATCGTCTCGGGCGCGGTCGCGACAGTGCCGCCGGCGGCATTGTCTGGCGCTTTCATCGCCTGCGGCTGTGCAGTCATGTCCATGGCGTTGAGCGAGAGGTTGTGCCGCTGCGGCTTGTCGTCTGTGGTCGGCGCAGGCAGCATCTCCACGGGCTGTCCCGATTTGGGGGCGGCCTCGCGCGCCTTCCTGACTTCGAGCTGATAGGCGAAGGCGGCTTGCGCCAGCAGCGGCGTGGACTGCAAGCCCCGCGCCTCCAACAGCGCGCCGCTGGCGCGCAGAAGCTCAGCCTTCACAAAGCCGCGGGGATCGGAGGCCGCATCGACAAAATCGCCTGACGCGCCACCCCGCGCCCCAAAGCCGAACCGATGAAGCGCAACGAGAGCTGCTTGCGAATCGCGGGACATTGTCGTCTTCCCTTCGCGCCATGTCTTCGGACCCATGTCTTCGGGCCCATGTCTCGGAGCCCACGTCTCCGGGCCCAGCCCGGTGGCGTCAGGATACAGCGCTGCTATAATCGTCGGCGATCATGGTAGCGCCGTCCGTGATGAACCCCACCTTAAGACCGCGGCGGATTCGCGCGACTTTGCATGACAAATCGGAAAGAATCCCTCACTTCACGCCGGGTTAACTGTTCATCTTGCGGAACAGCCTTCGGCTGCGATCCCGACGGCGCGTGCTGGTGCATGGATGAAACGGCGCGGCTACCAATGCCGGAAGAAGGCGCTGCCGGTTGCCTGTGCCCAAGCTGCCTGCGCAAACGCGCGCGTGAACAGCAGCAGACCAGCAGCTGACGCTGCTTCGTTCGTGACGACATCACGACGATGTCGCGTGATGCGTGATTAAAAATTTCTTCATGAAGCACGCATCATTCGCCGCCTGCAAAACAAGCACGGCGACGAATTTAGATTTGTTCTGAATCAAGGTGCGATGCATGGACAAATTCTCTTTTGTTCTGCATCTGCGAGCACGCCAGTTTTGCTCGTCCGCCGGAGACATCCGTGACTAAAAGCCTGCTGCTCAAGCTTCACCGCTGGGCAAGCCTCGTGTTCGCACTGCCGCTGCTTGCCATCATCCTGACGGGAGTCATTCTCTCCTTGGAACCGATGGTGCAGCACAGTGGTGTAGCAAACTCCGTCGACGCGACGCGCGTGGTCGATCTCATCAAGCGCTACGATCCTGACGGCAAGGCACGCGGCGTCTTCATCAATGCAACCGCGCAGCGGCTGAGATTTCAGGGCTCCGGCGCGCTGCAGATCGATCTTTCGAGCGGCGAGAAAGTCGAGCCCGGCCTCGACCTCGCCGACATCATCGTCTGGGCCCGCTTCAACCATGAGCGACTGCTCGGCCAGCAATGGCTGGTCATCGCTTCGACCATTGCGATGCTGGCTGTGATGCTGATCGGCATCGCCATGGGTTTTCCACGGCTGCGCAACAATCTCGCGGGCTGGCACAAGGGCGCGGCCTGGATCTCATTGCCGCTGATCCTGCTTTGCCCGCTGACCGGTCTTTGCATGGCGTTCGGCCTCACCTTTGCGAGCGAGGCGCCGGCATCGAAGGGACGCTCGCTGTCGCTGCCCGACGCGGTGCGCGCGGTCGCGCAGTCCCGCGACCTCGCCTCCGTCATCTCCATCACCTCGCGCGGCGGCCGCATGATGGCGCGGCTTTATGACGGCGGCGAACTCCGTTTCTATTCAGTCGGCGCCGATGGCCTCACGCCGCTGCCGCGCAACTGGCCGCGCCTGATCCATGAGGGCAACGGTACGGTGCCCGTCACGAGCCTGCTCAATGCCTTGGTGTCGCTGGTGCTGCTGACGCTGCTGGTGACAGGCGTCACGCACTGGGGGCGGCGGTGGGCGCGGCTGAGACACTTGCGCCGCCACCGCGTGGCCGTGCCGCTGAAATCGGCGGCGTAGTCACACCGCAAAACCCGGCGATTTCCGCGCCAGGCCGTCGAACGCGTCGAGCAAGCGCTCGCGCCAGGCATAGACTGGGTCGTCGGCTTCGAGCAGTTTGAACGGGCTCACCACGCGCGCCCATTGGAAGCCGCCGAACACGATGAAGTCGGCATAGTTCGGCGCATCGCCGCCGAGATAGGGTTGCGTCTTCAGGGTCAGCCGCAGCGGATCGAGCGATTTGCGAAAATTGACGACACCCTTGTCACGCATACTGGCAACCTCTTCCAGCGGCCTGCCGAGCCGCGCCTCGCGCGAGGCACGGAAATAGGCCGCATCGGCCTCGCCGAGATGGCCGGGAATGTCGGCAGCGATCAGCGGAAAGATGCCGCCGACCACAGCGATATCGCCCCACCAGTTCAGCATCCGCATTGTCGCACGGCCGCCTTCGCCGCCGAACAGCGAGGCACGATCCGGAAAAGCGTCTTCCAGATAATTCGCGATCACCCAGGATTCGACCACGGGCTTGTCGCCATGCAGCAGCACCGGCACTTTCTCCGAGCCGTGCGGCGCGATCGACGCCTTCTCGGTGAAGCGCCAGGGAATCGAGTTGGCCGTCAGCCCCTTGTGCGCCAGCGCCATCCGCGTCCGCCAGCAATACGGGCTGAACGGGCGCCCGCCGTCGGTGCCGACCAATTCGTAGAGTTTCAGTGTCATTGAGTGGACTGCATCGAGTGGACCGCATCTTTCTGGTGATGCCCGAGCTTGACCGGGTATCCACGACCTACCTTGTTTGTGGCCATACGTTCATGGCCGGGTCAAGCCCGGTCATGAAGGCGACTGTCTGCACAGGTTCACCGCACCGTCGACGCGGTCTGGCCGAACAGGATCTTGCGCTCTTCCTCGGTGCGGATCGCGGGCTGGCCGAAATTCGGATTGACCTCTTTCGCCTTGGCGTAGGCACGTTCGGTCGCAGGCCGCGCGCGGATGGTCTCCAGCCAGCGCTTCAGATGCGGAAACTGCCCGATGTCCTGGCCCTGGTTCTCGTACGGCACGACCCAGGGATAGCTCGCCATGTCGGCGATGGAATAGTCGCCGGCGATGAATTCGCGATCGGCGAGGCGCTTGTTGAGCACGCCGTAGAGCCGGTTGGTCTCGTTGACATAGCGGTCGATAGCGTATTGCAGCTTGTCCACCGCATAGTTGCGGAAGTGATGGTTCTGGCCGGCCATCGGCCCGAGTCCGCCCATCTGCCAGAACGTCCACTGGATCGCGTCGTAGCGGCTATAGAGATCGGTCGGCAGGAACTTGCCGGTCTTCTCGGCGAGATAGAGCAGGATGGCGCCAGATTCGAATAGCGGCAGCGGTTTTGCGCCGCCCTTGGGCGCGTGATCGACGATGGCGGGAATCCGGTTGTTCGGCGCCACCTCCAGGAACTCCGGCTTGAACTGGTCGCCCTTGCCGATGTTGATCGGAAAGACCTTGTAGGGAAGCCCGGTCTCCTCGAGGAACATCGTTATCTTGTGGCCGTTCGGCGTGGACCAGTAATAAAGGTCGATCATAGGCGGCGTCCCTGCTGGCGTTTTCCATGCATCGAGAAAGATGCGATTGCATGAACTTCGCGCCGGCCGGCGCCCAAGTCAATCCCGCTCCATCAGGCAAACCCGCAAACGTGATCTGCTTTTGCCTCAGGACATCCGGCCGTTAGCCCGCAGCAATTTCTCTCCGTCCTCCGTCACCGTCACCACGATGCCAAAACCGGCGATGGTCTCACGCGTGACATAGCCGCGCTCGGCCGCGTCCTCCCAGATGGTCAGGCGCGGACAGGAGGTCTTCCAGGCGCCGATCACCTCGGAATAGGCGCGCGGCTCGCGCGCGATCCATTCGACGAAATCCAGCACCAGCGGATCGGCTGCTTCTGTCATCGACATCTCCCGGAATCGGCACTTGCTTTTCGCTCGCTTGTCCCTTGCACGCAAACCGAGTTATGTTGCCCCAAGCATCAGCTTTCCTGAGGGTGTTTGGATTTGCGGCGGCTGCTTTTTCTCAACGGCATCAAGGCATTCGAGGCGGCGGCGCGGGGCGGCAGCTTTGCCGCTGCGGGGCAGGAGCTCAATGTCTCGGCGGCGGCGATCAGCCGGATGGTGCATCTCTTGGAGGAGCGGCTCGGTGTGGCTCTGTTCGAACGCAAGGCCAACAAGCTTGCGCTGACTGCCGCGGGGCGCGTCTATCAGAACGGGTTGACGCCGATCTTCGACGCGCTGGCCACGCTGACCGCGCAGGTCACCGCGCCAGTCGCCAGGCGCGTGCTCACCATCGGCGTCGGCCCGACCTTTGCGATGCGCTGGCTGATCCCGCACCTCGCCGATTTCCGCAAGGCCCAGCCTGATATCGAGGTCCGCATCACCGCGGGCGGGGTCGCCGCTCCCTTCGGCGACGACTGGAGCTGCGGCATCAAGCTCGGCGACGGCGATTGGCCGGGCCTGGTCGCCGAGCCCCTGTTTGCCGCCGACCTGCAGCCGGTCTGCATTCCCCGGCTGGCGGCTACGCTGAAAAAGGCGTCCGAGCTCAAGGGCCCCGCGCTCTTGCGCGTCGCGCACGCGAGCGAGGACTGGCCGCTCTGGCTCAAGGCCGCGGGGCTGCCGCGGCTGAACGCACGCGGTCCTGAGTTCCAGTATTACGGCCAGGCGCTGCAGGCCGCCGCTGACGGGCTCGGCATCGCCATGGGCATCCGGCCCTATATCGACGACGACCTCGCCGCCGGCCGGCTGGTGGCGCCGTTCGCGCTCACGGTGCCGAAGGGCATGCGATGGTACCTGGTCTACCGCAGCTTCCAGGCCACCCAGCGCGACTTCGCCGCGTTCCGACGCTGGATCATCCAGGCGGCCGCGCAGCCCGCGGCGCAAGCCGACCTCTCCCCGAAAAAACTCCGCGCCGTGTGAACGGCTTCACACGGCTATCGCCGTGAGGCGTGGTTTGGTGTCCGCCCCTGATCCAACGGGAATAGCCTCCAAACGGGGATAGTCATGGACTGCATCTATCAAGGTTACGACATCGAATCCTTCGAAGCCGGGAAGGACCTGTGGCACGCGCGCATCCGCCGCGCCGACCTGAAACCCCTCCTCATCGACGGCGCCTTGTTTCCCAAGGTCGAAGTCGGCTTTGCCTGGCCTGACCAGGAAGCCGCCATCGTCGATGCCAAAAAGCAGATCGATCGAGCCAAGGATTTCTGGAGCGAGCCGGCCGACGACGAATGCGACATCCAGCCCTTCCTGTAACGACGAGGCCGGCCATGCCGAACCTTGAATCCGTGCAACCTTCCCTCTCCGCTCCGCCCGTGCGCTCCGAATGTCCGGAATGCCGTGGCGAGCTGGCCATCCTGCGCGTATTCGGCGGTCGCGCCGGCACCGAATACTGGACCCAGCGTTGCACCAGTTGTGGCGCGATTCATCTGGATATCGTGCAGTCGGCGGCGGCAGCGGCGAGCCAGCGCGCCGAAAGCTGAACCGAACGGACGCGGTTTCACCTCTCCCAACAGGGAGAGGTGGGCCCGCCGAGCCCTGCACATGCTGACCCCCGCAATGCCGATCCCTGCACATCACGTCATGTACTGACACCTGCTGACAGCCGCGCTCCAGTTCCCGCCTGCTCCACACGTCCCGTTTCACTCTTTTATATCGACCTCACTCGTCCCATATTCGCCTGATGGCGAAGACTCCCGATCGGCCGAAAAAGCCCGGCAAAACCCCGAAATCCAAGGCCCACCGACCCGAGGTTCTCCCGATCGGGCCGGCGCTGGCCGAATTGCTCAACCCCGCGATCAATCGCGGCGAGAGCGGCATCGGCTCGTCGACCGGTCTGCAGCCGCCGCCTGATAATTCCTGGGACCGCCGCTCCGGCGGCGAGGCGGCCGCGCATCGGGCGCGCGCCTCGACCCGCGACAAGAGCGAGGAGGTGGCCAGACGCGATACCTTGACGGGCGACAGCGCGAGCGAAGCCGCGCCGGCGAACGGTCTGGCCGAAGCGCCGCAAGCGCACTACGGCACGACGGCAACAGTGCCCTTCCTCGATCCTGAACTCGCGCGCCAGCTTGGGTTGCCGACCGAGGAGGATGATGCGGAGGCGCTTGCCCGTCCGCCGCGCAGCAAGACCGAAGTGCTGGGCGTCAAGGCGACCGCCGACGCGCTGGAGGCGCTGATCCGCGAGGGCCGCCCGGAATTCCGCAAGGAGGACGGCTCGACGCGGGTGTGGACGCCGCACCGGCCGCCGCGCCCGGAGAAGAGCGAAGGCGGTGTCCGCTTCGAGATCAAGTCCACCTATGAGCCCAGGGGCGACCAGCCCGGCGCGATCGCCGAACTGGTCGAAGGCATCGGCCGCACCGACCGCACCCAGGTGCTGCTCGGCGTCACCGGCTCGGGCAAGACCTACACCATGGCCAAGGTGATCGAGGCGACGCAGCGGCCGGCGCTGATCCTGGCGCCGAACAAGACGTTGGCCGCGCAGCTCTATGGCGAGTTCAAGAGCTTCTTCCCCGACAATGCGGTGGAATATTTTGTCAGCTATTACGATTACTACCAGCCGGAAGCCTACGTTCCGCGCACCGACACCTACATAGAAAAGGATTCCTCGATCAACGAGCAGATCGACCGCATGCGCCATGCGGCGACGCGCGCGCTGCTCGAACGCGACGATGTCATCATCGTCGCCTCCGTCTCCTGCATCTATGGTATCGGCTCGGTCGAGACCTACACCGCGATGACCTTCGCGCTGAAGAAGGGCGAGCGCATCGACCAGCGCCAGCTCATCGCCGACCTGGTCGCGCTGCAATACAAGCGCACCTCGGCGGATTTCACCCGCGGCACCTTCCGCGTCCGCGGCGACATCATCGATATCTTCCCCGCCCACTATGAGGACCGCGCCTGGCGCGTGAACCTGTTCGGCGACACCGTCGAGAATATCGAGGAGTTCGATCCGCTCACCGGCCACAAGCAGGACGAGCTCGAATTCATCAAGGTCTACGCCAATTCGCATTATGTGACGCCGCGCCCGACGCTGGTGCAGGCGATCAAGTCCATCAAGGGCGAATTGAAGCTCCGGCTCGACCAGCTCAACGCGCAGGGCCGCCTGCTCGAGGCGCAGCGGCTGGAGCAGCGCACCACCTTCGACATCGAGATGATGGAGGCCACGGGCAGCTGCGCCGGTATCGAGAACTATTCGCGCTATCTCACCGGGCGCCTGCCCGGCGAGCCGCCGCCGACGCTGTTCGAATATGTGCCCGACAATGCGCTTGTGTTCGCCGATGAAAGCCATGTCACGGTGCCGCAGATCGGCGGCATGTTCCGCGGCGACTTCCGCCGCAAGGCGACGCTCGCAGAATACGGCTTCCGCCTGCCGTCCTGCATGGACAACCGCCCCTTGCGTTTCGAGGAATGGGACATGATGCGGCCGCAGACGGTCGCGGTGTCGGCGACGCCGGGCGGCTGGGAGCTGAACGAAAGCGGCGGCGTGTTCGTCGAGCAGGTGATCCGTCCGACCGGGCTGATCGATCCGCCGGTCGAAATCCGCCCGGCCCGCACCCAGGTCGACGATCTCGTCGGCGAGGTACGTGCGACCGCCGCCGCCGGCTATCGCGCGCTGATCACGGTTCTCACAAAACGCATGGCGGAGGACCTCACTGAATATCTGCATGAGCAGGGCATTCGCGTGCGCTACATGCACTCTGATATCGACACCATCGAGCGCATCGAGATCATCAGGGATCTGCGGCTAGGCGCCTTCGACGCGCTGGTCGGCATCAACCTGTTGCGCGAGGGTCTCGACATTCCCGAATGCGCGCTGGTCGCCATTCTCGACGCCGACAAGGAAGGCTTTCTGCGCAGCGAGACCTCGCTGATCCAGACCATCGGCCGCGCCGCGCGCAACGTCGACGGCAAGGTCGTGCTCTATGCCGACTCGATGACCGGCTCGATGGAGCGCGCTATCGCCGAGACCACCCGCCGCCGCGAGAAGCAGGTCGAGTACAACACGGCCAACGGCATCACGCCGGAGAGCGTGAAGAAGTCGATCGGCGACATCCTCAACTCGGTCTATGAGCGCGACCACGTGCTGGTCGATGTCGGCCAGCAAGGCATGGCCGAGGATGTCATCTCGATCGGCCACAATTTCGAAGCGGTGCTGGCCGATCTCGAAACCAGGATGCGCGAAGCGGCCGCCGATCTGAACTTCGAGGAAGCCGCGAGATTGCGCGACGAGGTGAAACGCCTGCGCGCCACCGAGCTCGCGGTCGTTGACGATCCCACCACGCGCCAGCGCACGGTGCAGGAGCGCGCGGGCGCCTACACCGGCGCAAGGAAATACGGCGATGCCGCCAATTTGCCTGAAATCGTCAGCCGCGCCGGCAAATACGCCAAGCAGAGCGGCGGCGGGAGACGCACGTCGTTCGGTTCAGCCCCGGGAGCGGGAGGAGCGCGCGGCGCAGGTGCGCGAGGCGGCGCAAAACAAGAAGACCCCCTCGCCTTCTCTCCGTTCGAGGACGACGACGCCCGCAGCAGCACCAAGCCGCGCGGCGGTGCCTCCAAAGTCCACAAGCCGCATCTCGATGAGATGCACGGCCCGGAGTCCCTCCCCTACCGCCCGGACCGCGCGCTGCCGAACAAGCCCTTCGGCGGCACCAGCAAGATCATCCAGCCGACCAACTCTCGCGAGTCAGGCCCTGAGTTCGGCCCGGCTCCGCGGTCGACGGGTGGCGCGCCGGGCAAGCGCGGTGGGTGGAAGAAGAGGTAAGGTAACGCAGGCTGGCAAAGCGACCGACTTTCGTTGGGCTGGCCTGACGAAACGTTGCTCAGAGAAAACACGAGCGGCCTCAGCAGGATGACCGCGACAGGTGCAGGGTCAAATTCGGCCGCGATGCCGACCGCGCGTCCAACCGGCTTTGAGCCCGGTTAGAACCTGAATCCGTATTGCCATCGCCCTCTTCAAAGCAGCTGCTGATAGCGGGCCAGGCGCGGCTGTATTCATTATGACCAGCTGACTGCTATCCCCATCAGCCCAGCGCGGCACAAAGTCGCTCTCGGCGCGCCACTCTGCCTCGGCGTGGTTTTCGGCCAAATCTTCCAGCGGATCCGGCAGGCACGGCCTGATCTCGTAGTCATTCTCGAATACCGGTCGCGGCATTGCCTCATTGTCCCCCGAGGCCATGTCAACCAGGAGCCCACTTTGTCGGGCCCGTTCCCAGACATCCGCTTCGGTCGGATAGGTCTTGCTCAGCTTCGCCTCGTGGCAAAACAGTGCGTAGGGCATCGTCTGGTGTCCCCCATCTTGCGTCATCCTGGGACACTTTAGCTTTGCAATTCGACTTTTCGTGCGGCGCGATCGTGGCGCTGACGGTTCAAACATCAGCCCTGATTTTGTCCGCCGTCCAATTCGAAGCCAAGCCGGTTACGCCTGCTTCGCCTTCAGGAGCGCTGGAAAGGCGGACTCCTAATATCGACACGGTGGGCCACTTTCGTACTCTTGCCCTGCAATGGCCCATTCGATCACCGACTGCTACTTCTGCGTCGCGATATACTCCGCGATATCGGCGATTTCTGCCCGGCTAAGAGACAAGGTCGGCATGTTCGGATGCGGCTTTAGCAGGAGAAATGCCAGCTTGTTCGCATCGAAGGCAGGTACTTTCGCGAGCGACGCAAATGGCGGAGCTTGATCGGTCGCCAGTTTCTGCTCGCGGTCCACGACATGGCAGCTTGAACACCAGCGGTTTGCGAGGGTCTTGCCATTGTCGGCCTCGGCCGCGAGCGCCGATGATCCGAGAGCGACGCCAAATGCGCACCCGCCCACCAGCAGCGTGCACGACATCCGATCTCTCAGCATCCTAACCTCTTTCTTCGCGACCTTGGTCTTATGGCCAGTCTGCCAGTTTATAAAATGAACCTTCGCACAGGACGGACAAATACAGCGGCACCACCAGATCAACCCGAGGAGCGAGACTGGAATCTAGTGTCGTTCGGCCTCCGCCTCTTGCTCCAACTGCAAGATAAGCGCTCGTACCGCGTCAAACGTCTCTTCGGCTGCGTCGCTGAACAGCGGATCCTCACAACTGGTCAAGGCCGAATTGATCTCCGTCCAATCCTGGGGCTCCAATGCCTTGAGGGCGGCCGGAAAGAAATCACGATCTTCCATCATGATGTGACGCCGCTCATGCTCTATAAAGTCGCGAATGATGTTGTCCACGCTGTCCCGGAGAATTTCACGATCGGCAAGGACAGCATCTATTGCCCCGGCGACACGGCGCAGACGCTGAGACCCCTTTTGGTGCTCAAGTGCAAGGCTACCAACCTTCTTGGCCGCGGCAGGATCGCGAATTTCTAGCTTGGCAAGGACCAGGTCTTCCTGCGGATGATGGTATATCTCCGTATAAACTTCGAAATAGCTTATGATCGCGCGAATGACCTCATAGTCGGGGCGCCCGCTGCGATCGAAAATTTCCAGTTCGCGCTCAAGTATGGAGAGGAGCACCTCAACATTGCGATGCTCTCGGGATAGCCGCTCAATAATCATTGTAGCCTTCAACAAACTATTGGAAGACAAATAAGCCTAACCGAAGTTTATCGCTGCTCTTTGCGTTACATCAAAATCACTCGGTCTTGACGTTCCCATTTGCGCCGCCTGGCCGTCGCGCGCGCCCTGGATTGCTTCGTCGCGTTGCTCCTCGCAATGACTGCCATGAACATTTGTCTCGATCGTCATCGCCCGCGAAGGCGGGCGATCCAGTACGCTGCGGCCTTTCGGCTCAAGCAGTGGCGTCTCTGGAATACTGGATCGTCCGGTCAAACCGGATGACAGCGGAGTTGGACGATGACAGCGGAGTTAGTGGCTGTTTGACAATTGAATCCGAAAGCTGACCTGCGCGGCACGCAGCATCGCTCCCCGCGCGAGCGGTCGCTCGCCTCAAATTCTTGCCTCAGATTTTCCCCTGTCAGATTTTCCCCTGGCCGTTGGCCTGGCTCTGTTGCTCCTGCTGCTTGTCCTGCTCGTGAGCGCGGTGCCGGCCATAGAGGCAGCCGGCGGCGGCACCGAGCGCACCGTGGTGGCCGGCATAATGGCCGGCGACGCCGCCGACGATGGCGCCCTTGATGCAGCCCTTGGCATCGGCGGACGAGGCGACGGCAAACGCAAGCACGGCGACGAGAGCGGCGACGGCGATCTTCATGTGACCCTCGGATGGTTGGCGGTGGCGATGTGTTTGCAATTACAATCCGCGCATCGCGATCAAGTTCCGGGCTGCACAGCGCGCGCACCGGACCTGCAACCCCCACGCGATCTATCGGCGCGCGCAATCTTGCCGACTGAACATCACGAAAGATCGCATGCGCTGCGGGTATCATGGTGAACCGCCGTCAACGTTTCGGCGACGTGTCGCTTAACGATGTCTAGGTCTTTTTCCTGATTGATGCGGCCCGCGAATTGGAGCGGAATGAGCGCGATCACGCCACACGAAGCGTGACGCGATGCGGAGAGCGGATGGTCGCCAATCTTAACCGGACACGCGTGCTGAAGTTTCTCGAAATCTTCTATTCGGGAGACATCGAAGGGGCATTGGCCCGTTGCAGCGACGATGTCGAATTCTTCGCCAATGCGCCCACCGATATCCTGGCCCATTTGGGTCATCGCAAGGGCAAGGACCAGGTGCGGACGATGTGGCGGACCGTCCACGCCCGCTATTGCGAGATGCGCTACGACGTGCCCATCATCATCGCCGACGGCGACAAGGTGGCCGCCAACATCCGCGTCTTCTTCCGCAAGGCCGACAATCAGCGCGTGGTGCAGTTCGACCTCGCCGCCTTCTACACGCTACGCGCCGGGCGCATCACCCATATCCGCGAGATCCTCGATACCTATGACCTGGTCCAGCAGGTGCTGGAGCGCGACATCGGTGCGGAGTTGACCGGGCGGAAGCCGGACGAAGCGTAGGCGCGAGACGCTCGCACCGTCATTGCCCCGCCTCCATTGAACCCAACCGCCCGCTGCGGCGACTTAAACACGGGACATTGCGAACCGAACATTTCATTCATGAAAATTGCGTTGTTTGCTTTGCTCGGCCTGGTGCTGGGTACCGTCGGCGGGGCTGCGCTCGGAATCGGGCTGGGGCTCGCCTGGGTCGAAATCTTCAAACCCACGGATTTCGAAGGCTATAGCGGCATGCTGGTGTTCTTCACCTTCATGCCGGCGGGCGCCATGATCGGCGGGCTCGGCGGCGCCTTCCTGTTCGGCGTGCTGGCCGTCCGCGACAATGAGATCGCGATCGAGCGCGAGCACGGGCGGCCGCGCGACTAACCATTCTCCCGCATAATTGATTTCGGAATGGCCGCATCCGTGCATTGCAGAATTGTGACTTGCACTTCGGGCCGTCCGCACTATTTGTGCGCCAACGATTGATGCAGCAACGAAGCCGGGCACGTCGCCAATGACGCGCCGCTATCGGCTTGTTNGCTGCTTTTTTTACCGCCATTTTCAGGAACGAGCCGAATGACAGAGCACAGCCTCTGGCGTTTTTCACGCGCGTTTTTTCGCGCGATCAACGAACGCCAAATCGACGACATCGCGGAACTGATCGACGACGAGGTGGAGTGGGCCATCTACGGGCCGATCGACATGTTTCCCTTCCTTGGCGCACGGCTCGGCAAGGCCGCGGTGCTGGAGGTGATCAGGCAGATCGCGGAGAACTTCCGGGTGCATCGCTTCGACCGCGAGACCGTGATGCTCGGCGTCGACACCGCCGCCTCGATGCTGCGCTTCACCTTCACCGCGCTCGATTCCGACAAGCCGGTCGCGCTGCGGCTCGCCCATTTCGCCCAGTTCAAGGCGGGACGGCTAAGCCGGCTGCGCGTGCTGCTCGACAGTTTCGACCTGGTCGAGCAGGCACTGGGCCGGCCGATCCATCTTCCGAGAATGGCGCTTGCGTGAAGTGACTCCATAGGGTGGGCGAAGGCGCCGCGCCGTGCCCGCCGATCGCGCCTCACGGCAGATGATCGGTGGGCACGCTTGCGCCTTGCCCACCTACGGCGCCAAATCGCACCTGACGGTAACTTGATCCATCCCGCCACAATTTGGTACGGAAATCACCGCATCCTTGGCGATGGAATGACAAGTTGCGGGCTGGAACAATGATTTCCGTTCTCTCCACGGGCAGGCTGAGCGTTCTGGCGCTGGCGGCAGGGTTTTTGGTTGTGCAAGCGCTGCCGGCGCGAGCGCAGCAGGTATTATCCAACCAAGCGAAACCTGCTGAAGCGAAGCCGGCGCCGGTCTGGCCCGTACAACCGGCCGAGGCCGAGGAAGATTCAGATGATACCCCGGCCGAAAAGCCGGCCGTCGCCGACGCCAACGACCCCGACATGCCCAAAATGAAGGATGTCGACGTCAGCAAGCTCGACTGGAGCCTCCTCAGCGCCGACACCTCTGCGGTTGCCGACGCCAGGGTGAAGGCGGCGGCGAAGAAGGCCGATGACGGCAGCGAGATCAAGTGGTCGTCTGAGAACCAGGCCAACGGCTCATCCGCGGTGTCGGTGAAGCAGTCGATCTCGCCGTTCTGGGATACCCGCGTCGGCGCCGACATGACGGTGGCGCGCGAGCCCACCACCATGTCCGAGTTGCTCGCCGAGAAGTCCGCCAATGGCGGCAACGCACTGCAATCCTCCGGCACCGCATGGGCGGCGATCACCGCGCCGGGCGCAGGCTCGCTCTGGGACAAGACGGCGATCGAGGCGCGCCTCGATCCCTCCCAGGACCAGAGCAAGCTCGGTACCTCCATCAGCAAGCAGGTGCCGCTGGCCAACCAGTATTCGGTCACGCTGCAGAATGGCTACAACGTCACCGATCAGGGCGCGGTCGCGGTGCCCGGCATTGGCGGCCGCACCATGCGCAGCTACGAGACCGACCAGTCAGCCAAGCTCGACATCGGCAACACCGGGGCCAGCGTCACAGCCGGCCAGAGCCTGTCGTCGGCCGACGACAAATGGCTGCGCAAGATCGGCGCCGAGCAGAAGCTCTCCGACGGCGTCACCATCTCCGGCTCGATCGGTGAGACGGCACAAGGCGTAACCAACAAGAGCGTCACCGCGGGCTTCAAGAAGAGCTGGTAACGCTCTGTCAAGCATGATCCGGATCATGCTTGATAAAAACGCGTCATGTTGCGCCACGGCAAATCCATCTAATGATCGCGCATTGCCGCAGATTGGCCGCGATGCGGTCAAATTCAACCGCCCCTATGCATCTGCAATTCGTCGTGCGGGGGACACTCGCGCTCAACACGAAGCAAACGCGAAACAGGGGTTAAGGCCGATGAGCATTCTGCGTTCGGAGAAGACTGAATCCGCCGAAGGCGAGGTTGACACCAATCTCGCAGCGGTGACGGAAGTCGAGGCTGGCATTCGTGATTTCGTGCGCAACGACATCGCCTATCTGCGCCGGCCGGCCACGCTCAATACCAGCACCGAGCCCGCGCTTGACGGAAGTGCGGAGGCCACTGTGAACAATGTCAATTCGCTGATCCAGCGCGTCGCCGGCACGTCGCTGTCGGAGATCGAGAACCTGATCTCCGAGCTGGAAGCCCTGCGCGACCTGCTGCATGCCGAGGGCCAGCGCGTGCAGCGCGAGATCTCCGGCTATGCGCAGCTGAGCCAGGCGGCGATGAAGTCGACCCGCATGATCTCCGACAACGTCTCGCAGTGGAAGCGCGCAGCCGAGACGCTCCGCAACAGCTGACACCAAAGTTCTCGTTCCGCGTAAATCAGCCGCCGCCTCCCCACGGCAGGGGAGCGCGGCGGTACTGATTCGAGAGTTCCCAAAAAAGCTGGCGAGGTGCTTGAACGCATCCGGCGCCCGGCGCGACCAAGGTCTGACGCTGCGTGTTCGCGGCGATCGGGGGACCTGTCACGTCATGGAAAGCTTCCGCCCGGGAAACACCGATCCCATCGCGCTGCGGCCGACGCCGCACCGGATGGGCGTCATCATGATCCGCTTCTCGGTCCTGCTGGTCTTGGCGGTGGTCGGGCTGGCGCTGATCTACAGCCGCTGAGCTGATCTAGGCTGGCTTGGCGAAGCGTTTGAGCTCTCGATGGGCGCGCCGAGCTTGTAGACGCCGTCGGCATAGCCCTTCACGACGATGGTCGCGGTCAGCATCACCGCAATCGTGACGCTTGCGAAAATCCAACCCACCAGTTTCAACGCGCCGCGATCAGCCATCGTACTTCCCCGCCGTCTGTCCCATAACTCAAATAGACAGCGAGAAGTTCATAACAGGTTAGCGAATGATTTGTTTGCTCAACGGCCGCCGCGAGCCAGCATCATGCAACTATTCGCTAACCGTGTTTTCCGCGCATCACCCGGCGACGCGATGGGCCGCTCAGGATGCAGTTTCGCGCCGTGGTACGAAGGCCGTTGCCAGCAGCGAATACACCGGTTCCCCGTGCTGATTGGTTCCGGTCTGGCGCGCCTGCAAAACGCCCCAATTGGGACGCGACTCCGATATGCGCTTGGCGACGATTTCGCTGGCAAAGCTGATGGTGTCGCCGGCCAGCACCGGCTTCAGCCAGCGCAGCTCGCGAAAGCCGGGCGAAGGTCCCCACGCTGCGACCGTCTCACCGCGCGCCACCGCTTCCTTCATCCGCCGCTGGGCGTCCACGACCATCAGCTTCATGCAAACTGAGCCGACATGCCATCCGGAGGCGGCAAGGCCGCCGAACAGTGAGTTGCGGCCCTCCTCCTCACTCAAATGAAAGCGCTGCGGATCGAATTGCGCGGCAAAGGCCTTGATCGCCTCCGCGGTGAAGGTGAAGGAGCCGACCTCGCGCCGCTGCCCGATCTCCATGTCCTCGAAGAACAGCATCAGCGCGCACCCTCCGCACCCTCGCGCCGACCGACGATGATCGGCGAGGTCATCTCGCACAGCGCTTCACCTGCCGCATTGCGCGCCGTGCTCTTGAACATGACGATACCGGTCTCGGGCCGGCTTTTCGACACCCGCGCCTCGATCACGTCGACCTCGAGCGTCAGGTCGTCGCCCGGCCGCAGCGGAGCGAGCCAGCGCACCTCGTTGACGCCCGGTGAGCCGAGCGAAGCGGTGCGGGCGATGAAGCCGTCACACAGCATCCGCATCATGAGCGAGCAGAGGTGCCAGCCCGAGCCGGACAGTCCCCTCAGCATGGACTTCGCCGCCGCCTCCTCGTCGAGGTGCATCGGCTGCGGATCGAACTCGCCGGCGAAAGCGAGAATGTCCTCGCGCGTGACATGGTGTGGACCGAAACTGCCGAAGCGGCCGGGCGGGAAATCTTCAAATCTGAGCGTGGTCATTGCCTGCGTGCTGTTTTGGGGATTGCGGCGAGGAAAGCCAGATTGTGGCCGCACTTTCCGGCAATCTCAATCCTGTTTGCCGGCATGGCCCATACCCGATCCTGATGTCCGAATCTTGCCGGACGGCATGTTCGGGCTGGCCGGGCCGTCAGTTCAAGCGTAAGCACCTTTCGCTTCGCCCGGGGGAGAGTCGACCGATGTTTGAATTCAGGGACCTATTCCAGTGGGACCGCTTTAACTGACCCGGCAATTCTGAAACATGATGGGCGATCTACCGGAAGATGCAAATCGAAGCGAAAAAAAGAGAACGCCAATTCGTCACCTGAACCTGAATTCGTTCTTTTAGGTCGATTTCGACTTGGAGCCGGTAAATTGGTCTCAAACCGTCCGAGCTTCGCGCCAATTCAAATTACATTGGAGCGCGAGGCGCGGCAAAAACCGGGCAAATCGCGCGCGGCATCAATACGTGAGCACCGGATGATCGCTATAGAGATCATGCGCGGTCTTCCTCCTCAGCAGCATCGCGAGATCAGGTGCGAGTTTAGTGCCGCGAAACGGTCCAGACCAACTCTCCTGTACCAGGACTGGTTGGTCAAACACCTTACCGAGATTGGGCTTCTAGAAAAGCCGTGAGCACGCCAAGCAAGCCGCCATCCTAGCAACGTCAAACGGGATGGCCCGTCCCGTGACTGATGCCAGCGTCGTCAATTTCCTTGCCGGGTGAGTTTTTGAGAAAGTTCGTATAGCGGTCTGAGGCCTTCTTCCTTGACCACCACCAGACAAAGATGCCCGCGAGGGCTGTCACCCACGGGAGATAAGTAAGCCCCGTTCCTTCTTTGGCCTTCTGCCATACCGGCAGCACTACCGTAAAGAAATGCAAAGCCAAAACTAAGAGGCCAACGCCAATAGCGAGAAATAGCTGGATTTCAAGATGCGTGATTAGTGCGCCAGCCCTCCTGTGTCGCCCAAAGTAGTAGTGTATCTCTCTAAGGTCTGATGGTCGCAAGAATTGGCGTTCAATGTTCGCAATGATTACCAGATTACGATTATACCAATAACCAGCGTCATAAACGTGAGCAATCAGCCAAGCGCACAACAGCAGGATTAGCGAACTGGCGATGTCCAACGACACCACCTTTTTCTCCACCAGCGCGAAAATCGCAAACGCACCGAACAACACGCCCACTGATTGCCAGACAACCACGATATGACGGTTTATGTCATTCATGAGCTGCCCGTACATTGCCAACAGGAAGTCGCGACGGGGTTTATCAGGATCAGTGTCGTCAGCCATCTCGTTTCACAATTGCTTTAGCGTGATAGGTGGCCCAGAGCGAAGTCATGTTTTTCAAAGAGGCCGCTAGACAGTTTCTGTACCCGCCAATGGGATGAGGCCGAAACATACGCCCATCGAAATAGTCACCGAAAGCAGCATCCAAGGTAAACCTGTTTGTGTCGAAGCTAAATACCGGCATCAGATCAGCCAACCTTCTTTGCACGTCTGGTCTTCCACCAAGCAAGTGAACCGGTCGTCGAAACGCCTTCGGTGAAAGTTTCGTTCCGCCGTACTTTGTCGGAACACTAAACCCAAGCAAAAACTCTGTAGGAATGCATTTGCACAGGCGCGCTTCTAGCAATGGGTCTTTCGGCACCACAACGACGTGGGTAGCAAATTCAAGCAGCCTATAGGCTTGGTCTACGATCCGCTTTAGGTCGCGACGCTCCTCGATATCCCGGGCCACCGTTATCAGAGGACGCGTCACCTCCGCCGCCGCAAGGTGTCGACGGAAGTCATAGCTCTTCCAATCTATGTCTAAAAATCCAAGTTTGGAGAAACGCTTGACGTCACGCAAATTAGTGTAGCGCGCGCCCGGCATCCAACCATGCTGCACAGCAATCTCTAAAACCGTCGCACTATGTGCAACGAATTTCAGAACGTTCCTTCGCCCCATTGAGGGAGAATGAGCGCGCCATGAGGCGATTTCAACCTAAAGTAAGCGAGATATTCATGTTATAAACTACGATTTTGCAGACTTTTTTGGGGGCCCGATTGTGGCCGCTATTTGCAGCAATTCATGCCTGTCGTCACAATTCTAGTGGGACTGAGGGGGGACCACCCATGTTTCAATTTCGCGACCTATTCCAATGGGATAGGTTTATCACGCCGACCATCATCAAGACGTTCTACTGGCTCGTCATTGCGCTGATCTGCCTGTTCGGCCTTTCAGGGATTTTCTCAGGCCTCGCCGCGATGGCGATCAGCCCGTTCGGCGGCTTTCTGGTGCTCTTGTCCTCGATCGCAAGCGTGCTCGTCGGCATCGTGTTCTCGCGGATCGTGGCGGAATTCATCCTGATCGTGTTCCGCATCAACGAGCATCTCGGCGCCATCCGCGACCAGGGCGGGATGCGGTGATGTAGCTTGTTCATTCCGGGGCGATGCGAAGCATCGAACCATGATGCGCGCTCGCACATCAAGGAATCTTGAGATTCCGGTTGAGCTTCTCCGAGGCGCCCGGAATGACGGCAACATTCAAGAGCGATAACGTCGAGATAGCCTACGTATTGAACCGGAAGTGCATCACGTCGCCGTCGGCGACGACGTACTCCTTGCCTTCCAGCCGCAGCTTGCCCGCGTCGCGCGCGCCGGCTTCGCCGTTGAACGCGACGTAGTCGCCATAGGCGATGGTCTCGGCGCGGATGAAGCCCTTTTCGAAATCGGTGTGGATTACGCCGGCCGCCCCCGGCGCCTTGGTGCCGCGATGGATAGTCCAGGCGCGGGCTTCCTTCGGACCGGCGGTAAAATAGGTAATGAGATCAAGCAGCTTGTAGCCGGCGCGGATCAGGCGATCGAGGCCGGCCTCCTCCAGGCCCAGCGTATCAAGAAAGTCGACACGCTCCTCGCGCGACAACGTTGCGATCTCCGACTCGATCTTCGCGGAGATCACGACCGCAACCGCCCCCTCCTTCGCCGCCTGCTCTTCGACGGATTTGGAGAACGAATTGCCTGTCGCCGCCGAGGCCTCCTCGACATTGCAGACATAGAGGACGGGCTTTGATGTGAGAAGCCCAAGCATGGCGAAATTGCGCTCCTCCTCCGCCTTGCGCTCGAGCAGGCGCGCCGGCTTGCCGTCACGGAGCAGTACCAGTGCGCGGTTGACGAGGTCGAGCTGCTCCTTGGCGTCCTTGTCGTTGCCCTTGGCCTTTTTTGCGAGATTGTCGACCCGCTTCTCCAGGCTGTCGAGATCGGCGAGCATCAGCTCGGTCTCGATGGTCTCGATATCGGCCAGCGGGGCGATCTTGCCCTCGACATGGGTGATGTCGGAATCCTCGAAGCAGCGCACCACATGCGCGATGGCATCGACCTCGCGGATATTGGCGAGGAACTGGTTGCCGAGGCCTTCGCCCTTGGACGCGCCGCGCACAAGGCCTGCGATATCGACGAAGGTCAGCCGCGTCGGAATGATCTGCGCCGACTTGGCGATGGCCGAGAGCTTGTCGAGTCGCGGATCGGGGACCGCGACCTCACCGACATTCGGCTCGATGGTGCAGAACGGATAATTCGCCGCCTGCGCCGCTGCCGTCTCGGTCAGCGCGTTGAACAGCGTCGACTTGCCGACATTGGGCAACCCGACGATACCGCATTTGAATCCCATCGTGTCCTCAAATTCCATTCTGGTCATGTCGGGATCTGACCCGGCCATGACGCCGCGGAGGCATTAGCCCTGCTTCTCTCCGCTCTCGCCCTTGTCGAAAAATCCCTTCGCCTGCATCGCCAGATGCACCTTGTTCTGGAACGTCGAGTCGCGCCCCGTCGCAATCAGGCCGGCATTATCCGCAACTGCCTCGCAGAGGGCCGCAACCCAGCCCATCTCGTCCTTGGCGAAGTCGGACAGCACGTGGCTGTGCACCAGCTCCTTGACGCCGGGATGACCAATACCGAGCCGCACCCTGCGGTACTCGTTGCCGATATGCGAGGTGACCGAGCGCAGGCCGTTGTGGCCGGCAATGCCGCCGCCGACCTTGACGCGGACCTTCGCCTGCGGAAGCTCGAGCTCGTCCTGGAATACCGTGACTTCGCCAGCGGCAAGCTTGAAGAAGTTCGCCGCCTCCTGCACCGCGCGCCCCGACTCGTTCATGTAGGTCGTGGGCTTGAGCAGGATCACGCGCTCATGGTCGATCGTACCTTCCGAGGTCTCGCCCTGGAAGCGGCGGCGCCATGGCGCGAAACCATGACGCCGCGCGATTTCGTCGACCGCGAGAAAACCGATATTGTGTCGGTTACGCGCGTATTTCGAGCCGGGGTTGCCGAGTCCGACGAAGAGCTGCATGACGCGGCATCCCGCGCCAGCTTACTTCTTCTTGTCGCCGCCACCGGCAGGCGCCTTGGCGCCCGCTGCCGGAGCAGCGGCACCGGCCGCCGGCGCAGCCGCCGCGGGTGCGGCAGCAGCAGGCGCAGCACCAGCCGCCGGGGCACCTGCAGCCGCGGCCGCAGCCGCCTTCTGCTCTTCGGCGTAACCGGACGGCGGCACGATGGTGACCAGCGTTGCGTCCTCGCGGCTCAGCGCCTTCACGCCCGTCGGCAGCTTGATATCGGACAGATGTAGCGAATAGCCGATCTCGAGCGCGCCGACATCGGCTTCGAGATATTGAGGGATGTTCTCGGCCGTGCATTCCAGGTCGATCGTGTGGGTGACGATGTTGACCGTGCCGCCGCGCTTCACGCCCGGAGAGGACTCCGCGCGCTGCACATGCAAGGGAACGCTGATGCGGATGGTCGCGCCTTCGCCGAGCCGCATGAAGTCGACATGGATCGGGAAGTCGCGCACCGGATCGAGGTGGAAGTCGCGTGGAATCACGCGGTGCTTCTTGCCCTCGAGATCGATGTCGTAAATCGTGGTGAGGAACCGGCCTGCCAGGATGCGCTGGCGCAGTTCGCGGTCTTCCACCGAGATCGGCAGCGGGGGCTGGTTGTTGCCAT
Organism: Bradyrhizobium sp. Tv2a-2; assembly: GCF_000472425.1. GTDB lineage: Bacteria > Pseudomonadota > Alphaproteobacteria > Rhizobiales > Xanthobacteraceae > Bradyrhizobium. The sequence continues at coordinate 501,339 of NZ_AXAI01000001.1, forward strand.
AGATCACTCCGGGAACTCTCCCGGCGCGACGCTCTGCCCGTGCGGCCCCCTTGCCGACTGACGGACGTGCGGTCGCCTTCAATTCCTTGACGGTCGCCATTGTCTTAAGTCCTTGTTTTTAAAAGCTAAAGGCCGCAATGCGGCCCGTTTTCCTGTCCGCTAGCATGCCTCCAGGGGTGCGGGGGCCGCGGACGTGGCGGGCTTTTAGCCGCAAAGCGGCGAAATGACAAGGAAATGAAGGGGATTTTTATGCGAGTGACCGACCCGCGTCATGCCGGGACCATGCGCAAGCAGCGAACCAGAACCCGAGATTCCGGGTCTGGTCCTTCGGACCACCTCGGACTGACCACAGGGAGCGCGTAAACCGCCTCAGCCGTCGGTCTTCAGCTGGCGGCGCTGGAGCTATTGGCGGACACGCCGAGCTTGGCCTCCAGTGCCAAAATCCGCGCCTTCAGCCCCTCGTTCTCTTCCCGCGCGATACGGGCCATCTCCTTGACCGCCTCGAACTCCTCGCGCTTGACCAGGTCGAGGTCGCGCAGGATTTTTTCGGCCTGGGCACGCCAGAGCGTATCGACCTCCTTTTTCATGCCCTGCGCCGCACCGGCGGCATCGTTCATCAGGCGGCCGATCTCGTCAAAAAAGCGGTTGGTGGTCTGGGTCATGAAACAACTCCGGTGGCCCGCGGTTTGCGCAACTGTCCTGCCGCACAGAATGGCGATAGACGCGGCGGCGTTCAAGACCCGCCCGCCCCCTCGCGACCTCTTGCCTTGTCACGCGGCGGTTTCGCTGTATTCGTATGAATAGCCTTGCGAATCCAACACAGACCGAAACGGCACCAGAAACGCCATGATCGACCAGCAGATCGACATCCCCACCAGGGACGGTCAGACCACGACCTTCATCACCCATCCCGAGCGCGGCGGCCCGTTTCCGGCGATCATCTTCTACATGGACGCGCCGGCCATCCGCGAAGAGCTGCGCGACATGGCGCGAAGGCTTGGCACATCAGGCTATTACGTGATGCTGCCGAACCTCTATTACCGCTCCGGCGTCATGGAAATCGGCCCGGTGCCGCCGGATCCGGACTCGCCTGGGCGAAAGCGTATGTACGAGTTGATGAACTCGATCGACATCCCGCTCGTCATGGAAGACACGCGCGCACTGCTCGCCCATGCCAGGACGCAAGCCGCGGCGCGCACCGACATCGTCGGCACCGTCGGCTACTGCATGAGCGGACGCTATGCGATCAACGCGGCGACGCATTTTGCTGACAGCGTCAAGGCCGCCGCCTCGATCTACGGCACGCATCTGGTCACCGACCAGCCGGACAGCCCGCACCTCGCGGCGCAAAAGACCAGGGCGGAACTCTATTTTGCCTGCGCCGAGACCGACATCTACGCGCCGATGGACATCATCAAGAAGGTGAAGGACAGCATGACAGGCGCCAATGCCGAGGTCGAAATCTATCCCGGCACCCATCACGGCTTCGCTTTTCCCAAGCGCCCCGTCTATCACCGCGACGCGGCCGAACGGCACTGGGAACGGCTGCTCGCGCTCTATCGCAGCAACCTCTCAGGCATCGCCGCTTGATGTCCTTCCTGCTGATCAAATTTCCGGTCTTCGACCCGATCGCGATCTCGCTTGGACCGTTCGCGATCCGCTGGTACGCGCTCGCCTATATCGGCGGCATCGTACTCGGCTGGATCTATGCGCGCTCGCTTCTGAAGAATGAGAGATTGTGGGGCGGCCCGGCGCCGATCTCCGTTGTCCAGCTCGACGATTTCATTCTCTGGGTCACGATCGGCATCATCCTCGGCGGCCGCACCGGCTACGTGCTGTTCTACAACCTGCCCTTCTTCATCCAGCACCCCCTGGAGATTTTCGAACTCTGGAAAGGCGGCATGTCCTTCCACGGCGGCTTCATGGGCTGCGTGATCGCTGTGATCTGGTTCGCGCGCGTAAACAACGTCCCGATCCTCTCGCTCGGCGACATCACCACCGCCGTCGGCCCGATCGGCCTGTTCCTCGGCCGCATCGCCAATTTCATCAACGGCGAATTATGGGGCCGCGCGGCCGACGCCGATCTGCCCTGGGCGATGATCTTCCCCAACGATGTCTTGCATCTGCCGCGGCACCCGAGCCAGCTCTATGAAGCGGGTATGGAAGGCATTCTGCTGTTCACAGTGCTGGCGGTGATGATTCGCTTCGGCGCCCTGAAGCGGCCGGGGCTGATCCTCGGCTCCTTCATCACCATCTACGGCCTTGCGCGGATCACCGGGGAGCATTTCCGGGAGCCGGACCCGCAGCTCGGCTTTTTGTGGGGTGGTTTGACCATGGGAATGCTCTTGTCGGTGCCCATGGTCATTGCAGGCATTATTATCATAGTGAGGGCGCTGCGGCGTAAGACGCCACAGGCCCAGTCAGTTAGCTAATTCCTTTTTCAAAAGCGTTGAGGCCCGTGACCGAATTTTCGCCGCTCCTGTCAGAGATCAAGCGACTGATCAGATCCTCCGGCCCGATGCCGGTCTGGCGCTACATGGAACTGTGCCTGATGCACCCGACGCTGGGCTATTACGTCTCACGCGATCCGCTCGGCCGCGAAGGCGACTTCACCACCGCGCCGGAAGTCAGCCAGATGTTCGGCGAGCTCCTGGGCCTCTGGGCAGCCTCCGTGTGGAAATCGATGGGCTCGCCGGCCGCATTCCATCTGGTCGAGATCGGCCCGGGCCGCGGCACGATGATGGCGGATGCCTTGCGCGCGCTTCGCGTGGTGCCGCCGCTGTACCAGACCTTGAACGTACACCTGGTCGAGATCAATCCGGTCTTGCGCGAGAAGCAGCGAACGACGTTGACCGGCATGCGCAATATCAGCTGGCACGACAATATCGACGAAATCCCGGAAGGTCCGGTCATCATTCTCGCCAATGAATATTTCGACGTGCTGCCGATCCACCAGGCGATCAAGGGCGAGAATGGCTGGCACGAGCGCGTCATTGAACTCGATGGCGAGGGCTTACTCGAATTCGGCGCCAGCGCCGAACCAATCCCGCGTTTCGACGTGCTGCTGCCACCTTTGGTCCGCGCAGCTCCCATTGGCGCCGTCTTCGAATGGCGGCCGGATGCGGAGATGATGAAGATCGCCCGCCGCTTGCGCGAGCAGGGCGGCGCGGCGCTGATCATCGATTACGGCCATTTGCGCAGCGACGCCGGCGACACGTTCCAGGCCATCGCCCGTCACAGCTTCACTGATCCCCTGAAGACGCCGGGACTGGCCGACGTCACCGCCCATGTCGATTTCCAGGCGCTGGCACACGCTGCCGAAGATGTCGGCGCGCGCGTGCACGGCCCGGTGACGCAAGGCGAGTTCCTGAAGAGGATTGGCATCGAGACCCGCGCGGTGACCCTGATGGCCAAGGCTTCGCCTGAAGTATCCGAGGACATTTCCTCCGCGCTGAAGCGGCTCGTCGGCGGCGGCCCTGGCGGCATGGGGATGATGTTCAAGGTGCTGGGCGTGTCGGCCCCCGATATCCCGGCCCTTCCGGGCTTGAGCGACGAGCAACCTGCCGCATCATCATGATCCTCGCATCCCCCCTGCTCTCGGCCATCCCCGGCCTGCGCCACGCCTTCTTCACCCGCGAGGGCGGCGCCTCCAGCGGCATCTATGAAAGCCTCAATGGCGGCCTCGGCTCCAATGACGATCCCGCAATCGTTGCGGAAAATCGCCGTCGCATGGCCGAGCAGATGGGGGTGACAGCCGATCGCCTGATCAACGCCCACCAGGTCCACTCGCCGGATGCGGTGGTCGCAACTGGACCGTGGGAGACGAGCACAAGACCGAAGGCCGATGCCGTCGTGACGTCGACACCCAATCTCGCGATCGGTATCACTACGGCCGATTGCGGGCCAATTCTGTTCGTCGATCCACATGCGCGCGTGATCGGTGCGTCGCATGCCGGCTGGAAAGGCGCGCTCACCGGCATCCTTGAGTCGACCATTGCGGCGATGGAGAGATTGGGGGCAGACCGCGGCGGCATCGTCGCCGCGATCGGCCCCCTGATTCGCCAGCCGAGCTATGAGGTGGGCGGCGAGTTCGTCGAACGTTTTCTCGATGCGGACGCGAACAACGCCGTGTTCTTCATTCCCTCGGAGCGCGAGGGCCACGCGATGTTCGATCTCGCCGGCTTCATCCGCATGCGGCTGGAGAATGCCGGCATCCTGATGATCGACGATCTCGGCGTCGATACCTATTCCGACGAGCGCTGCTTCAGCTATCGCCGTTCGGTGCACCGCAAGGAGCCGGACTACGGCCGCCACATCCATGCGATTGCGCTGGAATCGTGACCGGGGATGTTGAAGGGGCCTGTCCCCGGTGTGTTCCTCCTGCCCTAGACGTTAATCGATTTTAACGATATCGCTGCCCTCAATGAGGGAAGCGTCAAATCACTGGAAGCGGGCCAGCCACGGATCTTTGCGCGCCGGTGTCGCTGCGCTGTTACTGGTTACCGCCGGCACGCTTGCCGGTTGCGCCGGAAGCGGGGCAGCAAGCGGCGCCTATGCCATGGCTTCCGCGACAGATACCCCCACCATCGCCTTTGAATCGATCGACGGCCCGCCGCCCCAGGTGTTCGATCGCATGGTCGGTGTGCTCGACTCAGAGAGCAAGCTGCGTAATCTCTCCATCGTGTCGCGTGAAGGCCAGGCCGCCTATCGCGTCCGCGGCTACCTTGCGGCACAGGTGGTCAAGGGACGTACCGTGGTCGCCTGGGTGTGGGACGTCTATGACCGCGACCAGCAGCGCACGCTGCGACTGTCCGGCGAGGAGCCGACGGGCAAGGCCGGACGCGACGCCTGGGCCACCGTCGACGATCTGGTGTTGCGCAAGATCGCGCAAGCCGGCTTTTCCGGCCTCACCGGCATGGTAGGCGGAACGCCGCAGGATGCCACCCCGCCCATAGCGCCCGGATCCGACAAAACCGGGCCCGCGGTCGCCGACGCGAGACCAGCTCCAGCTCCAGGCAATGACGGTATCACCGCGCTCGGCTATACCGACCATTAGTCAAATCTCGGACGGAATAGGTATTTTTGCCCGGGAAAACCGGGCTCGCGGGTTGCCAGCCGCCGTAACTCCCTGATATTCCGTGCCCCATCGCAATTAGCCGGTTCCACGGGGAAACCCGATATGCTCAACGTTATCTCCAGCAAGCCGCGAGGAGAAACCTCGATGTCGGCCAAAAACGGCTCCATCAAGCTGATCGCCGGCAACTCCAACCCGGTGCTCGCGAAGGCGATTGCCGACGGGCTTGGCCTTAACTTGACCAAGGGTGTCGTCCGGCGCTTCGCCGACATGGAGATCTTCGTCGAGATCCAGGAAAACGTCCGCGGCTCCGACGCATTCATCCTGCAATCGACGTCGTATCCGGCCAACGACCATCTGATGGAGTTGTTGATCATCACTGACGCGCTGCGCCGCTCGTCCGCGCGCCGCATCACTGCCGTCATCCCCTATTTCGGCTACGCGCGGCAGGACCGGCGTTCCGGCTCGCGCACGCCGATCTCGGCCAAGCTGGTCGCCAATCTGATCACCCAAGCCGGCGTCGATCGGGTCATGACGCTCGACCTGCATGCCGGCCAGATTCAGGGCTTCTTTGACATCCCGACCGACAATCTCTTCGCTTCGCCCGTGATGGTGCGCGATATCAAGGGTCGCTTCGATCTCGCCAATGTCATGGTGGTCTCGCCCGACGTCGGCGGCGTGGTGCGTGCCCGCGGGCTTGCCAAGCGCATCAACACCCCGCTTGCCATCATCGACAAGCGCCGCGAGCGGCCCGGCGAGTCCGAGGTGATGAATGTGATCGGCGACGTCGCCGGCTACACCTGCATCCTGGTCGACGACATCGTCGATTCCGGCGGCACGCTGGTGAACGCAGCCGACGCCCTGCTCACGCACGGCGCCAAGGACGTCTACGCCTACATCACCCACGGCGTGCTATCGGGCGGCGCGGTGACGCGTGTCACCTCCTCGCGACTCAAGGAATTGGTCATCACCGACTCCATCCAGCCGACGGAAGCGGTGCGCAGCGCGCCCAACATTCGCACGCTCTCGATCGCCGACCTGATCGCCGAAGCGATCGGCCGCACCGCGGCGGAAGAGTCGGTGTCGAGCCTGTTCGACTGATGTCGTCGTCCTGGACGATGGCCGCGACGGCGACCAAAGTACACTGATCTCCTCCGCAAAAGCCCTAGTCGTCGCGACCTCCACCACGCTACAGTCCTCCTCATAAAAACAAATCGAGGGAGGAGACGATGGCGGACAACCGCATTTCCCGCCGTGCCGTATTGGCCGGCGCGGCAGCGACCGGCGCGCTCGGGGTGACCGGATTTCCGGCGCGCGCGGCCGAGCCGCAGTGGAAGAAATATGCCGGCACCAGGCTCGAGGTGATCCTCGCCAAGGGGCCGCGCGGCGACAATCTGCAGAAGTACATCAAGGAATTTACCGAGCTCACCGGTATCGAGGTGGAGTCGGAACAGATCCCCGAGCAGCAGCAGCGGCAGAAGGCGGTGATCGAGCTCGCCTCCGGCAAGCCGAGCTTCGACGTGGTCCATCTGAGCTACCACGTGCAGAAGCGGCAGTTCGAGAAAGCCGGCTGGCTCGCCGACCTCACCGACTACATGAAGGACCCGACGCTGACCGCGCCAGACCTCGTCGAGAGCGATTTCTCTGCCGCTGGCCTCACTTACGCCAAGGACGACAAGGGCCGGATGCTGTCGCTGCCATGGTCGGTTGACTACTTCATCCTCTACTACAACAAGGCGATGTTCGCCGAGAAAGGCGTCGCGGTGCCGAGGACGCTCGACGAGATGGTCGAGGCCGCGGACAAGCTCACCGATCCCAAGAAGGGCACCTTCGGCTTTGTCGGGCGCGGCCTGCGCAACGCCAACATGACGTTGTGGACTAATTTCTACCTCGACTATGGCGGCGAGTTTCTTGACGCCAAGGGCAACATCCTGACCGACGGCCCCGAGGCGATCGAGGCCACAAAACTCTATCAAAGGCTCCTGACCAAATATTCGCCGCCCGGCGTCGCCGGCTTCAATTGGATGGAGTCGATGGCCTCCTTCACGCAGGGACGCTCGGCGATGTGGATCGACGGCGTCGGCTGGGCGCCGCCGCTGGAAGATCCGAACGCCTCCCGCGTCGTCGGCAAGGTCGGCTACACCGTCGTTCCGGCAGGTCCCAAGGGCCAATACTCCGCCACTTACGGCGACGGCATCGGCGTTGCGGCAGCGAGCAAGAACAAGGAAGCGGCCTACCTGCTCTGCCAATGGGTGGTGTCGAAGAAGCAGGGCTCGCGGCTGCTGCAGGCCGGCGGCGGCGTGCCGTTCCGCAACTCGGTGCTCAACGACCCCGAGGTGCAGGCTGGCGTCAAGCTGCCGAAGGAATGGCTGCAGTCGGCGATTGACTCCGCCAAGATCAGCAAGCTTGGGCTGCCCGTCGTGATCCCCGTCGCCGAATTCCGCGACATCGTCGGCGCCGCGCTGACCGCGACATTATCGGGCGCCGATCCCGCGACCGAACTAAAAAAGGCGCACGAGCAATATCGCCCGATCCTGGAGCGCAGCGAGAAGGCGTGACCACCATCAGCCAAGCAAATCCGGCGGCGGCCGAGACCGAGCCGCTGCCGGAACAGCAGTTGCGGCCGCGGTCCTATTGGCCGTTCGTGCTGCCGGCACTGATCGTCGTGCTGGCGGTGATCGTGTTTCCCTGGGTGTTCACGATCTGGATGAGCCTCAACGAATGGAAGGTCGGCTCATCCACTGCCTTTGTCGGGCTCGCCAATTACCTGCGGCTGCCGACCGACCCGCGCTTCATTGAGGCGATAGGGCATACACTCCTCTACACCGTGCTCTCGGTCGTGTTTCCCGTGATCTTCGGCACGCTGGCAGCCGTGGTCTTCCATGCCCAATTCCCGTTCCGCGGCTTCCTGCGCGCCGTCTTCATCATGCCGATGATGGCAACGCCCGTAGCGGTTGCGCTGGTCTGGACCATGATGTTCCACCCGCAGCTCGGCGTGTTGAACTACCTGCTCTCGCTGGTCGGCATCCCGCCGCAGCTGTGGGTCTTCCATCCCGCGACCGTGATCCCATCGCTGGTGCTGGTCGAGACCTGGCACTGGACGCCGCTCGTGATGCTGATCGTGCTCGGCGGAATCGCCGCCATACCGACCGAGCCATATGAGAGTGCGAAGATCGACGGCGCCACCCACTGGCAGATGTTCCGCTACATCACCCTGCCCTTGATTGCGCCGTTCCTGTTTATCGCAGCGATGATCCGCACCATCGATGCGGTCAAGAGCTTCGATACCATCTTCGCAATCACGCAAGGCGGCCCTGGCTCGGCGTCGGAAACCATCAACCTCTATCTCTACAGCGTCGCCTTCGTCTATTACGACCTCGGCTATGGCTCGGCGATCGCGGTGGTCTTCTTCGCGTTGATTGTCGTGCTCGCGGCCGTGCTGCTTTATTTGCGCCAGCGCACGCTGTGGACCGAGATCGGAGGCGGCGCATGAGCGTGCGTCAGCTGCTCGGCAAGATCGGGCTCGCATTCGCGGTGTTGGTCATCGTCTCGCCGGCGATCCTGTTCTTTCTCTGGATGGCCTCGCTATCGGTGAAATTCGAGATCGACAACGCTGCCTATCCGCCGGTGTTCATCCCCGAGCACTTCGCCTGGAAGAACTACACCGACGTGCTCTCCTCCAACCGCTTCGTCACCTATTTCTTCAACAGCCTGATCGTCACAGGGTCCGCGACCGCGCTCGCGATGCTGGTCGGCGTGCCCGCGGGTTATGGCATTGCGCGGATGGCGGCGCACAGATCGGCAATCGTGATCCTGATCGCGCGCATCACGCCGGGTCTGTCCTATCTCATTCCGCTGTTCCTGATGTTCCAATGGCTCGGCCTGCTCGGCACGCTGGTGCCGCAGATCATCATTCACCTGGTCATCACGGTGCCGATCGTGATCTGGATCATGATCGGCTATTTCGAGACCACGCCGCTGGAACTCGAGGAAGCTGCGACCATCGATGGTGCCACGCGCTGGCAGGTATTCCGCCATGTCGCGCTGCCGGTCGCACGACCTGGACTTGCGGTAGCGTTCATCCTCGCAGTCATTTTCTCCTGGAACAATTTTGTGTTCGGCATCGTGCTTGCCGGCCGCGAGACGCGCACGCTGCCGGTTGCCGTCTACAACATGATTTCCTTCGATCAACTGAGCTGGGGCCCTCTTGCCGCCGCCGCGCTGATCGTCACCTTCCCGGTGTTGCTGCTGACGGTGTTCGCGCAGCGGCAGATTGTTGCGGGACTGACCGCCGGCGCCGTCAAGGGTGGATAAACGATACCCACCCCGGTCGGATGGGGTGGGTGTTCCGGTCGCCATGCGTATCTATTCGGCGCAAGCGCATGTCAACGGAAGCCGCGGCTTGTCCGGGGCTTCCGTTGATCCGATCGCAATCAGGATCGAGCGATGATGCGCCACCTGAAAGACGCGACCACTCTCAAACCCTCGACGCGCCTCAATACGGATATTGACCCGGGCAAACCAAATTGCCGTAGGTGTCGCGATAGCACTGGTTGTTGTAGTAGCCGTACGCGCCATAGGCACCGGCCGCCGCGGCTCCGACGGCTGCGGCTCCGACCGCCGCGCCCCGCCAAGCGCCATAGCGGTAGCCAGCGCCCGCATAACGATAGGCTCCTCCACGCACCGCCGCTCGCGCGGCGGGACGGTATCCGTAACCGCGGCCGCCAACAGCGGCATAACGTCCACCGCCAACGCCGCCGCGGTAACCGCCAGCGAAGCGCGCGCCTCCATGGTATCCACCAGCTCGCATCCCTCCGCCGTGGAAGCCGCCGCCGCGGAAGCCACCACCGCCTCGGCCACCGCCGCGGGCGAACGCGTCATCGGGAATCAGACTTGCGCAAACCAGCACAAGCACTGCCAGAACAACCAAGACATAACGCTGCATGGCATCTCCTCCTCGTGGCTCGGGATGCCGGGCCTCATTGGCTCAGTGTCGCTACCTGCAACGACGCTGGTACTCTTCGGCGTTACCGTGCCGAACTCGCAAGCAAACAGCACCCGACCATATGTGTGTTAGGTGCTGTAACGACATCCACGATTTGACTTAGATCAAAGCGAGGCACGATTTAACCGGTTTCGCATCGCAGTCGTCGCGATCGACATCGCCCGCAACACGGCAGAACGAACTGATACCGAAATCGTCGTCGGCACGTCTTCGGCCAATGATGTCCTGATGCCGCGGTTAGACATATTCTTTCGCGGCGCGATAGGCGCGATCGTGATGAGATTTGATTGCAAGCTGTTCATCACAAAAGCTTTTCGCGTCCATTCGTTTTTTGTGCGGCCTTTGCTTTCCACCGACTCCGCTCCGTGTTATATAAGCGTCACAAGACCATCACAGAACTTTCAATGTCCGAAACCGATGCGACGAACCTCGGCGGCGCAGATGCGCGCGCCTTGACCGGGCTCAATCCTGCCAACGCCGTCCCGTCGGATAAGAGAGGGATGGAAAGCGACGTCGCTGCGGGCAAGGAATCCGAGATAGCGGAGCAGACCGGTCCGCCGGCGCCCGGCACAAGGCGGCCGCGGCGCAAGCCGGTTGCACCCGATGTCGCCGAGCAGCATGAAGCGGCGCCATCCGATACCGAGATCGAGCTGAAGCTGGTTGTCGATCCCGAGCAGCTCGCCGGTTTCAACGAGGCATCGATCATCGCGGCCAATGCGCGCAGCAAGGGCAGCCGAAAACATCTGAAGACCATCTACTACGACACGCCCGAGCAAAAGCTTCGGCGTCAAGGTTTGACCCTGCGCGTTCGCCAGAGCGGCACGCGATTTACGCAAACGGTGAAGACGGAATCCGACGACGATCCGCTTACGCGCGGCGAGTGGGAGGCGAGCGTGCCATCGACCGCCCCGGATGTCGCGCTGGCCGCGCCCTTCATCCCGGCCAAACTGCGCGACGATCTTGAACGTCACGCGTTGGAGCCCGTCTTCACATCCGACATCCACCGGCATCAGCGCCTGATCGATCTGCCGTCCGGCACGGTCGAGGTCGCGTTCGACCACGGCCTGTTGAACGCAGGCGAGCGCGCACTGCCGGTGAACGAGATCGAGTTGGAGCTCAAGGCCGGGAGCGCCAGCGCCATCTACGAGTTGGCGCTACGGCTCGCGGAGCACGGACCGGTGCGGCCGTCGATCCAGGCCAAATCCGAACGCGGCTTCGATCTTGCGGAAGATGCGCCGCCGACCGCGCCCAAGCCGCGCAAGCTGCGGCTCGACCCGTCGGTGCCGCTCGACGACGTGTTTGCGCAGATCCTGCGCGCCTGCCTGCACCACCTGTTGCAATCGCTTCCCGCAGCCGAGGACGGCCGCGACGTGGAAGGCGTGCACCAGCTGCGCGTCGCGCTGCGGCGATTGCGCTCAGCGCTGCATCTGATGCGGTCGGTAGGGTCGTTGAGCAAACTTGAGTTGCTGCGGTCCGAAGCGAAATGGCTGGCCTCGAATCTGTCTGCCGCGCGCGAGTGGGATATTTTCCAAAGCCAGACCTTGCCTGCTATTGCCAAGGGCTGTCCGTCCGTCGCGGGCTTCGACACACTGGACGAGGTCGCCGAGAAACGCCGCTCGGCCGCCTATCGCCAGGTGCGGGGCGTGCTCTCCGACCGCCGCTGCGCAACTTTCGTGCTTAGCCTGGGGGCCTGGATCGAGGCGCGCGGCTGGCGCAGCGACATCGCGCCGGAAAATTTGAGCGAGTTGGCCGAACCCGCTATCGCCTTCGCGCAGCGCACGCTGTCTGCGCAATATGCCAAGGTGCTCAAGCGCGGTCGCCATCTCAAATCGATGGGTCCGGAACAGCGGCATCGCTTGAGGCTTGCGGTCAAGAAGCTGCGCTATGGCACCGATTTTCTCCTGCCCCTGTGCGGACAGGGCAAGTCGGTCAAGCGCTTTCGCGACCGGTTGATCGAACTGCAGGAGGAGTTGGGCTCCTATAACGACATGGCGACCACCGCATCGCTGCTGTCGGGACTTGGCGTTGAGGCCCCGAACGGCGGCACCGCCGCCGCCGCAATCGCCGGCTGGCAGGCCCACGGGATGGTCAGCGCGGAAGGGCGCCTGCGCGACGCCTGGCGCAACTTCGCCAAGGCCAAGGTGCCGTGGGCGCAGGACGCGAAAGCGTAGCACTCGCGGGCTACGCTCGTTGCACAAGCTGACAGAACGCATTCCCCGACCGCATCGCCAACGGTAGCCGTTGCCGCCGCAATCCGCTACCAAGCTGCCGGAACAGATTCTCTCCGGGGAGCTCTCATGCCTGATATCGGACCCATTCAACGGGCGCTTGAAGCGGCGATCGGTCCTGACAAGATTCCCGGCATCGCGGCCGCAGTCGCGACCAGGGATGGCGTGATCTTCGAAGGCGCGGCCGGGCGGATAAGCGTGGACCAGCCGGCGCCGATGACGGCCGATTCCGTCTTCCGCATTGCCTCGATGACAAAGGCGATCACGGGCGCGGCGGCGATGCAGCTTGTCGAGCAGGGCAAGCTCGCATTGGACCAGCCTGCCAAGGAAATCCTGCCCCTGCTCGGCAAGGTCCAGGTCCTTACCGGCTTCGATGCCTCCGGTCCCACGATGCGGCGGCCGCGCACAGACGTGACGCTACGACATCTCCTCACCCACACTGCGGGCTTTGCCTACGACATCTGGAACGCGGACATCGCCCGTTACGCGAAGGAGAAGGACGTCCCGGCCATGCGCACGGGCAAGCTCGCTGCGCTCAACGTGCCGTTGGTACGCGATCCCGGCGAGCGCTGGGAGTATGGCGTCAATATCGAGATGGTCGGCCGCATGGTGGAGGCGGCGAGCGGCCTCAACCTCGAAACCTATCTACAGAAGCACATCCTGATGCCGCTCGGCATGCGCGACACCAGCTACATCGCGCGAGCCTCCTGGGAGAGCCGGCTCACGGGCGTTCATGCCCGCAAGGCCGACGGCAAACTCGAGCCGATCGCAAGCCCGCCGGTCGATGAGACGACCCGCGAATTCTTCCCCGGCGGCGGCGGCCTTTACTCCACCGCGCCCGACTACTTGCGCTTCCTGCGTGCACTGTTGAGCGGCGGCGAGCTTGACGGCGCGCGTATTCTCAAATCCGAGACGGTTGCGCTGATGGGCGGGAACCACATGGGCGCGCTCAATGTCGAGCCGCTGCCGACCTTCAACCCGGCCCTGTCGAACCCCGTTGACCTGATGCCCGGCGTTGTCAAGAAATGGGGCCTGACCTTCCTCATCAACACCGAAGCGACCCCGGCGGGACGCAGCGCCGGTAGCCTCGCCTGGGCCGGCCTCAACAACACCTATTACTGGCTCGATCCATCCGCGAAAGTCGCTGCAGTCTTCATGACCCAAGTTTTGCCGTTTGCGGATACGACCGTGCTGGAGGCCTTGGATGCGTTTGAGAGTGCGGTTTATCAGGTGGTCCGGAAGGCGTAGCGCGGCGATGCGCGCGGGCAGCGGAGCATTCCGGACATCGGAAAACGCGATTCGACACGTTACGCCACTGCGTTGCGCCTGATCGTCTCGCGATAGAACGCGGCGCTCAGTTTCGGCGTGCGGCGCTGGGTGTCGAAGTCGACCCGGTAGAGGCCGAAGCGCTTTTTGTAGCCGTCGGCCCATTCGAAATTGTCGAGCAGGCTCCAGTGGAAATAGCCGGCGACGGGCACTCCTTCCGACACCGCGCGCTGTAAATGAAAGAGGTAGTTGCGCAAATACATGATGCGGTCGACGTCGTAGATGTTGCCGTCCGCATCGGGCGCGTCCGTCCCCGATGTTCCGTTCTCGGTGACGTAGATCGACTTCACGTCCCAGAGCCGTGCCGCGTGACGCGGCGCCCAATACATCGCCTCTGGTCCGACCATCAGCCAGAACGGATCCATATGCGGAAATGATGCCGGGAACGGCGCCAGCGCAAAGCCGCGCGCATTATCGGCCGCGACGACATAGTGGTCGGGCTTGTAGATGTTCAGCCCCAGAAAATCGATCGGCGATGCGATGATCCGCAAATCCTCGGCCGTGAACTTCGGGGCGTCCTCGCCGGCTTCGGCCAGATAGCGGTCAGTGTAACGTCCCTCGAGCATCACGGTCAGATAGCCGGCATTGAGCTCGCGCGTCGCCGTCTGCGCGGCCCGCACATGCTCGGCCGTGTCGATGGCGGGGATGCAGACGACCAGGTTCTCCGCCGGGCCGAGCTTGACGGGGTGCCGCGCACGCGCGCGGATCGCCTGCACCGCCAGCCCGTGTCCCAACGCGACATGATGCCGGACCTGGTTCTGCTCGCCTTGCGACAGTTTAAGCCCGGGCGCGTCGATGCCAAGGCCATGACCGAGATGCACCAGCCGCGAGCATTCGTTGATGGTGAAGAAGCGCTTCACGCGGTCGCTCAAGCGCTCCGCGACATAGCCCGCATAATCCGCGAAGGCCTTGGCGGTGTCGCGCGACTGCCAGCCGCCAAAGCGATCCTGCAACGCCTGCGGCAGGTCCCAATGATAGAGCGTTGCAAACGGCTCGACACCGTTGGCCAGCAATTCGTCGACGAGCCGATTGTAGAAATCGAGGCCCTTGCCGTTCGGCGTCCCCGATCCTTCCGGGAAAATGCGCGGCCAGGCGATCGAGAACCGGTAGGCCTTGGTGCCCAGCGCCTTGATCAGCCGAACATCGTCCTTGTAGCGATGGTAGTGGTCGTCGGCGACATCGCCATTGCTGCGATCTTCGATCGTGCCTTGCGTGTGCGTGAAACCGTCCCAGATCGAGGGGCCGCGGCCATCCTCGTTGACAGCGCCTTCGATCTGATAGGCCGAGGTCGCGGTGCCCCAGACAAAGCCGCGTGGAAAACCGGGCGCGCTGCTTCGTGCCGCGGGCACGCGTCTGTGGCCCGCCGCGCCGCCCGTGGCTTGCGCCAATGGCGTCGCCGCGCCGAGCGCGGCCCACCCCGCAAGGCGCGCAAAGTGACGCCGCGAAAGCCTGTTCAACACCATGACGTCAGTTCCCGGGACGAAGGGCGATGCATCCCCACAGAGTCACTTGTCGCGTTCCATTCGCGACGACGCAACCACGAAGCTCGTGGCCGCACCGAGCTTCGATGTCGGCTGCGGAAGGGACTCGACCGCAACAGGCTGAACCTCGCCCTCTTGCCTGCCAAAGAGCCTGGGCAGAACAGCATCAGCAATCGCGCTCACGACGAGAAGCGCGCGCGGCGGGCTCAGGCTGATGCCGAGCAGGAGAAACGTTGCCGACGTCCACAACGACTGCCAATTGCGAACGCCTTCGTTGAAGAAAATATAGAGTGCGCTTCCCACGAACAGGCAGGCGAATACGCCTTCGGCAACGCGGCTGGTATCGCGCCTGCGCGGGTTGAGACGCGCCACGATCAAGATCGGCACCACGAACATGGTCAGGCTGGCAAAGGGGAAATCGCGCGACCGAGGATCGAACACAAGACCTAGCGCCGTTTCAGCAGCGACCAAAATCGCTACAGTCGACATCAATCCGAAGATCAGGCTGAGCCGCGATCGTGTGCGCCCATCGCGCGGGCCGAACAATTCCGCAAATGCCGGCTGCGGACGTCCCGCCATCACCGCATTGGCGCAGAACAGCGGCAGCACAACGCCTGCGGCTAGCAGCAATCCCTGCAACAGCCAGCCGTCAAAACCATAGCTTTCGTCCAGCGCTTTTTCCGCCGCCAGACCGACCAGGATCCCCCCCGATGTCGCACAGGTCGCGACCGCGAGCCACGATACGAACCCTGCAGCCGATCGCCCTCCCCTGCGGGTCAACAGCGCGGCGGCGAAGAGCGCGAGGCTGAGGACAAGTCCGGCGCCCATCTGCAGCTTCCAGAACGGAAAGTTGCTGACCGCGGCGCCTGTCGCATATTTCAGCTGGCGGCCAACACCGTCGAGCAGGCCCCAATGAGCGCCCACGGTGCCTTCCCACTGGCGCTTCCACGGCTCGTCATAGGCTTCGAACAGATTGACCCGAAAGCCCTCCTGCCGCGCCATGGTCAAGAGCTCGGAAAAGAAACGCGCCTGATTGATGCGGGAGGGCAGCGCGTGGTCGCGCATTCGGCCCCGGCTCGGCCAACCCGCCTCGCCGATCAGGATCTCCTTGCCGGGGAATGCGCGGGCCATTTCCTTGCGAATGTCGTCGACATGGGCCGCCGCATCCTCGGCGCGGACGGGCTCGTCTTCCCAATAGGGCAGGACATGGACCGTAACGAAATCGATGTCGTTGGCGATCTCACGGTCACGCAGCCAGATGTCCTGCACCTCGGCATAGCTGATGGGAACATCGAATCTCGGCTTGGCGGCCCGGATGGTCTCGCGCAGTGCCGCCAATGTCATCTCGCCGCGCAGCAGCACCTCGCTGCCGATGATGACCGAAGTGATCACGCCGGGATGTTGCTTCACCAGCAATACAGCGTCGTCGATCAGCGCCGCATTCTTCAAAGGATTGCGGCCGATCCAGACGCCGAGAATGACCTTCAGGCCGACCTTGGCCGCGAGCTCCGGCACCTTGTCCAGCCCATTCTCGAGCGAATAGATGCGGACGCATTTCGATATGCCGGCGAGCTGGGCGAGATCTTCGGCGATCTGCGCCTCGCTGATGACGATTTGCGAATTCCACGGGGTCTGCCCTTCGCGGAACGGCGCATAGGACACGCAATCCACCTTCCGCGTCACATCAATCGGGGCAACCTCCAGCGTCACCGGGGTTCCCAGCCAGCACCACGCGCCGGCAATGAGGCTCAGAGACAACAGGAGAAGCACGATCGGCGTTCGAAACGCCGAGAAGCCCTTGTTCTCGCCGTTCGCCATCGGGTCCTTCAGATCGGGCCCGGAATTGGCAGGATGGTAGAATTGCATCACGCAGCACCCTCGATCCGGATCAAGACCAAAGGGCGCCGCCCGGCGCGGTCATCACACGGCCGATGGCTGTCTGAACATGGCTCGTGCCGTTCGTCGTAATTAAGCGAAATTGCATTGCTTGGTCGCCTGCTTACCCGCCTGCCCGGGGCTGTGGACGTTGTCAACCGGAGGTCGCGAGGGCGCCACATCAAGGAAAAGGCCTCGTCGCCGAGCAACGACCGAGGCCATACCTTTACGTCCTTTAACCTGACAGAAGCTTCGGTTTTAGGATATAAACCGCAAACAAGCCCCCCGACCAAGCCCCAACGAGCTCCGCCTGTTCGACGGTTAGAATATACCTGTATCCTGCTTTTTCAACAGCCTCGGGAATTGCGATGCACCGGTTACGTAGTGTTTTGGTCGCGAATTGGTCCGGGTCGGACGCAGCGTCGGCTTCCGGAACGGACACCTGGTAATGCGCCGCCGGGAGTTCATCACAGGCGCGGCGGCACTCGCGGCCTGCGCGCAATTGCCTGATATGGCCCGTGCGTTGACCCCGGGGCATAGCATAACGCTCTCGGGCGCGGATCGGCTTCCCGTCGGCTTTCACAATTTCACTGGCACCAACCTTGCCAAATGGCAGGCAGCGCTCGCGGCCCAGCAGCGCGGGACAGCGAACGCGGTCCTGGGGTGCCTGGGCGACTCGACGGTGGCCGGGCAAGGCGCCGCCAGCAACGAGCTGGCCTCCAATGCCAAGAGCCTGTCATGGCCGACGCAACTGGCGAAGCTCGTTCCCGGCGGCAGCTGGTCGAGCGTCTGGGGCGACAACAATGTCAGCGCCAACGCCGGTGACCCGCATGGATTTGACGCGCGGCTCGATCGCTCGGGCTGGACCGTCGACTACATTAAGGCATCGGGCACACTGTGCGGCGGCTTCTTCCACGACCAGCAGACGGCCCTGGCGAACTTCTTCACCCCCACCAACCCGATCGACACCATCGAAGTCTGGTATGCGCAAGCGCCCGATAATGGATATTTCTCCATCGGTGTCGACGGCGGACCGCCGCTCGCGACCGTGAGCTGCGCGGGTCCCAATGCTTTCCTCAAGGCGACCGCAAACTGCACACTCGGACGTCACACCATCAATCTGCAGCGGATGCCCAACACCGAGAGCGACGTCTACCTGACGGGCATGCGCGCCTATAACTCGGCCGTCAAGGAAGTGTCGGTCTACAATCTTGGCGGCTGCCGCTGGGGTTCGGCCGACTTCGTGGTCAAGACCTATCCCTGGAGTACGCTGCCGGCCGTCGCCGCGATCGCGCCGAACCTCGTGATCTTCCAGGCGGGCATCGTCAACGACTGGGACAACCGCATCCCGCTTTCAACCGTCACGGCGAACATGACGAACGTGATCAATGCGCTGAAGGCCGTGAAGTGCGATGTGATCCTGATGAGCGGCCCGCCGTCGGAAGCCGGCGTCTATGCGTCCTACGAGACGCAGGAAGCCTATGTCGCCAACATGAAATCGCTCGCCTATGCCGCCAACGTGCCCTTCATCGACGTCTGGGCGCTGTTCGGCGGCCGCTGGAAGGCGTCCGCGATGTTCGACTCGCTACATCCGAACCAGGCCGGCTACGAGCTGATCGCAGGCTACGCACGGGCCGCCATTCTCGATCCCGCATCGCGCAGCGCGAGCTAAAGCGCGACGAAATTGGGCAGAATCGTCATCGCGCTTTAGCGCTTTGGGTGAGCATGATCTTTTCGGAAAACCGCTGCACACTTTTCCGGATCATGTTCTAACCACGCTGACCCCTGCGCCGCTCCCGCGTGATCTCGGCCAGGATCGACATCGCGATCTCCTCGGGCGTGATGGCGCCGAGATCGAGGCCGGCAGGCGCCTTGATGTTGTCGAGCGCGGACGCCGCAACGCCTTGCGCGAGGAGCTTCTCGCGCAGCGCCGTCCATTTGCGGCGGCTGCCGACGAAGGCGTGGTAGGCGGCCTCCGTCGCGGCGGCTTCGCGAAGCGCAGCCTCGTCGCCCTTGCCTTGGGTCGAAACCACGACAAAGCGCCTGGCCTGGTGCAGCTCTCCCAGTGCAAAGCCATCGACGAGCACATCGGCGTCGACCGCGGCGGGGCGCTCGGCGGCGGGCGCGGCGAGCGTGACGTGATAGCCGAGCTGTCGCGCCTGCGTGGCCAGCGACAGCGCGACCGGGCTCGCGCCAAAGATCACCAGCGAGGGATGCGGCAGCACCGGCTCGATAAAAATATCCATCGTGCCCTGGCTCGGGCAGAAATTGGCCGCAAAGCGCACGCCCTGCCGGCTCTCGCCAGCCTTGACACCGAGTTCCGCCAGAAGATCCTCCGGCTGCACCGAGACCATGCGCGCTTCGCCATCGGCAAGCGCTTCGCGCGCCGCCTTCAGCACCGCGCCGCGCGCGCAACCGCCGCCGATCCAGCCCGCGACAATCGTCCCGTCAGGCGCGATGATCGCTTTCGCACCGGCCTTGGCTGCAGTCACCGACACCGTGCGCACCACCGTCGCCAGCACGAAAGCCCGTTCGGCGGCCTTCATCTGCGCGACCAGGTCCATCACTTCGACATGGGCACCCATGTTACAGCCTCGCAAGATAGGGCTCGAGCGCAGCGAGGCTCTGCAGCGTATTCGCCGGCGCGTAAAGATCGACATGCGGCAGCGCCGCCCTGATGCCGGCTGCGACCGGCGTGTAGCCCTGCCAGGCCATCATCGGGTTGAGCCAGACGATGCGGCGGCAGCGCTTTGCCAAAGCCGCCATTTCGCGGCCGAGCAGGTTGGCATCACCGGTCTCGTAGCCGTCGGAGACGATCATGACGCAGGTCCGCGAATGGATCACCCGCGCCGCATGGTAGCGGTTGAAGGTCGCGAGGCTCTCGCCGATCCTGGTGCCGCCGCCTGTGCCTTGGGCCAGGATCGAGAGCCGGTCCAGCGCGCGAGCTGCGTCTCTCTCCTTCATGGCGCCGGACACATGCGCGAGGCGCGTGTGAAACAGGAACGCCTCGGCTTCGCGAAATTGATCCAGCACGCCATGGACGAAGCGCAGGAAGACACCGGTGTACATGCTCATCGAGCCCGAGGCATCGAGCAGCACGACCAGCCGCAGCGGCTTGTCCTTGCGCTGCCGCTTGACCAGCGAGATCGGCACGCCACCATGACTGATGTTGCGATGAATGGTGCGCCTCAGATCAAGCCGGTAGCCGCGCCGCCGCGCGAGATCGCGCCGCGTCAGCCGCGTTCGCATTGCCTTTGCCAGCCGCGCGGCGGCTTCATGAGCTTGCGCGATCTGCTCGGGATCGGCGAGCTTCCTGAAATCGACCTCGGCGAGATTTTCGGCCCGCGAGGCGCCCTCCATGCGGCCCTCACCGCCTCGCCCTTCCGGCGCATCGTCTGCCGACGGCGCCTGGTCGGTCGCCGACTGGCTGCCGCTGATCTCGCCGTTGTCCTGCAAGGCCTTCAATGACGGGCTGTTGGCGGCCGTCGCCGCGCCTGATGTCATCGACCGCGAGCGCACCCGCTTTCCAAGCCAGAAGGCGTCGAACAGACCGTCGAATTTCTCCCAATCGGATTTGCGCGCGGAGAACAGGTGCTTCAGCGCCGACCGCAGCAGTCCCGGCCTAACCGCATAGCCCGAAGCCATCAGCGAAGCCGCATCGCGTCCTTCCGCAAGCCCGACCGCAAAGCCGTTGTCGCGCAACGTCTTCAGGAATGCAGAAAGCTTCGCGGCTACCAGGCGCGAGACCTCGTCGATCTCTTCAAAGGACGGATGGTCGCCGCAGCAGCTCATGCGACCTTCCCCAGCAGACGCTCGGTGACTTCGCGCGTGACCCGCGCGCGGTCCTCGCGGGTCTTGAGCAGGCACATCAGGGTCTCATGCACAGTCTCGGGAAGGTCATGCAGGTCGCGCACGTCGAGCCCGACCAGCGCCGCCGCCCAGTCCAGTGTCTCGGCAACGCCGGGCACCTTGCGCAGCTCCTCCTTCCGTACACCCTCGACCATCCGCGCGATCTGCAGCGACAGCGAGGCCGAAGCACCATCGGTGCGCGCCATGATGATGCGCGCCTCGCGATCGACATCGGGATAATCGACATAGTGATAGAGGCAGCGTCGGCGCAGCGCGTCCGACAGCTCGCGCGTGCCGTTCGAGGTCAGCACCACGCGAGGGACTGCACTGGCGGTGATGGTGCCAAGTTCAGGGATCGAGACCTGGAAATCGGAGAGCAATTCAAGCAGGAAGGCCTCGAACTCATCGTCGGCGCGATCGATCTCGTCGATCAACAGCACCGGAGACCTCTCACGGCGGATGGAAGCGAGCAGCGGCCGCTCAAGGAGATATTTTTCGGAAAAGATCTGGTCCTCGACTGCATCGGCGTCGGCGCCGCGGTGAGCCTGGATCGCCAGCAATTGGCGCTGGTAGTTCCATTCGTAGAGCGCGGCGGACTGATCCAGCCCCTCATAGCATTGCAGGCGGATCAGCTCGGTCGCATGAACGCAGGCGAGCGCCTTTGCGACCTCGGTCTTGCCGACGCCCGCCTCCCCCTCCAACAGCAACGGACGCTTCAGGAGCTGCATCAGCGAGATCGCGGTCGCCAGCTCGGCGTCGGCGATATAACCGCACACCGCAAGTGCCTGCGCGATCTCGTCACGGGTTTTCATCGGCTGCCAAATGCTCCGTCATTCCGGGGCGCCTCGAAGAGGCGAACCCGGAATCTCGAGATTCCGGGTTCGATGCTTCGCATCGCCCCGGAATGACATCGAGACAGTTTCGCTTCGCTCGCAATGACGTCAACCTAACACGCCCAGGCTCTTCGCCGCCTTCCAGTTGCGCCAGTAGTCATGCGGCATCTGGATATGCGTCGATCCCAGGAACGAGAAGGCGTCGTTCACGGCGTTGGAAAACGCCGGGACGCCGCCGACATTCGGGCTTTCGCCGACGCCCTTGGCGCCGATCGGGTGATGCGGCGACGGCGTCACCGTGAAGTCCGTCTCCCAACGCGGGGTCTCCACCGCGGTCGGCATGAAGAAATCCATGAACGAGCCGGTGACGACATTGCCGCCGTCGTCGTACCGGATCTCCTGGCCCATCGCGATGGCGAAAGCTTCGGTGAGCCCCCCATGCACCTGGCCCTCGATGATCATCGGGTTGATGCGGGTGCCGCAATCATCGAGCGCATAGAAGCGCCTGACCTTGTAGACCCCGGTATCGACATCGATATCCATCACGCAAAGATAGGCGCCGAACGGATAGGTCATGTTCGGTGGATCGTAGTAGCTCACCGCCTCCAGCCCCGGCTCCATCCCGGGCGGCACGGAATTGTAGGCCGCCCAGCAGATATCCTTCATTGACATGAACTTCTCCGGCAGGCCTTTGACGCGGAAGCCATCGATGTCCCACTCCAGATCGTCCTCGTGCACCTCGAGCTTGTAGGCCGCGATCATCTGCGCCTTTGCCTTTATCTTGCGTGCGGCCATGGCGATCGCGGCGCCTGCGACCGGCGTGGAGCGCGAGCCGTAGGTACCTAGCCCGTAAGGCGCGGTGTCGGTGTTGCCTTCCTCCACCATGATGTTGTCGGCGGGAATGCCGATCTCGGATGCGATGATCTGGGCCCAGGTGGTCTCATGGCCCTGGCCCTGGCTCTTGGTGCCCATGCGCGCAATGCCCGCCCCGGTCGGATGCATGCGAATCTCGCAGGAATCGAACATCGCAATGCCCAGGATGTCGCAGTTCTTCGACGGGCCGGCGCCGACGATCTCGGTGAAGAAGGAGACGCCAAGCCCCATGACCTCGCGCGTCTCGCCGCGCTTGAAGGCTTCGCGTTTCTCCGCCTGCTCCTTGCGAAGCGCGGCATAGTCCGTCGACTCCATCATCTTGCGCATGGCGGTGTGGTAATCGCCGGAATCGTATTCCCAGCCGAGCGCAGAGTGATAGGGGAACTGCTCGCGCCGGATGAAATTCTTCAGGCGCAATTCCGCCGGGTCCATACCGAGCTTTTGCGCCAGGATGTCCATGGCGCGCTCGATGCAATAGGCGGCCTCCGTGACGCGGAACGAGCAACGGTAGGCCACACCGCCCGGCGCCTTGTTGGAATAGACGCCGTCGACCGTGAGATGAGCCACCGGGAAATCATAGGACCCGGTGACGATGTTGAAGAAGCCGGCCGGCCATTTCGACGGGTCGGCGCAAGCGTCGAACGCGCCGTGATCGGCGAGCACATGGACGCGCAAACCTGTGACCTTGCCGTCCTTGGTCGCGGCGATCTCGGTCGTCATGTGATAGTCGCGCGCGAACGAGGTCGCGGTGAGGTTCTCGATGCGGTCCTCGACCCATTTCACCGGCTTGCCGGTAACGATCGAGGCAACCGCTGCGCAGATATAACCGGGATAGGCGCCGACCTTGTTGCCGAAGCCACCGCCGATATCGGGCGAGATCACATGGATCTTCTGCTCCGGCAACTTTGCGATCAGGGCGACCACCGTCCGGATCACATGCGGCGCCTGGAAGGTACCCCAGATCGTCAGCTCACCCTTGATCTTGTCAAAGGAGCAGACGCACTGGCAGGTCTCCAAGGGAGACGGATGGGTGCGGTGATATGAGATCATCTCCTTGATGGTGACTTCAGCCTTATTGAAAGCAGCATCCGTGAGCTCCTTGTCGCCGACGCTCCATTCGAAGATGTGGTTGTGGTGCTTGCGCGGCCCATGGGCACCGGTCGTTTTGCCGGCGAGGTCTTCGCGCAGCACCGGCGCATCCGGCGCCATCGATTTGAAGGGATCGACGAGAACCGGTAGCGCCTCGTAGTCGACCACGACCTTGGACACGCCGTCATCGGCGGCATAGCGATCGGTCGCGACCACGAACGCCACCTCCTGGTTCTGGAACAGCACCTTGCCGTCGGCGAGCACCATCTGCACGTCACCGGCGAGCGTCGGCATCCAGGCGAGGTTGACAGTCTTCAGAGTCTCCGCGGTGATCACCGCGAGCACGCCAGGCACCTTCAGCGCCTCATCCGTATTGATCGACTTGACACGCGCATGCGCATGCGGCGAGCGGACGAAATCGCCATGCAGCATGCCAGGCAGCTTGACGTCGTCGACGTAATTGCCCTTTCCTTGCGTGAAGCGGATGTCTTCGACGCGCTTTCGCTTGCAGCCCATGCCTTCGAGGGCGGCGGTGCGTTGTTCCCGCGTGGGAGTCAAGTCGTTCATTCCGCGGCCTCCTTGAATTCGACGCCCTTGGCCTTGGCCGCGGCGTATTGGATTGCCTTCACGATGTTCTGGTAGCCGGTGCAGCGGCAGATATTGCCGGCAATGCCGGCGCGGATTTCGTCCTCCGTCGGCGCCGGATTTTCCTGCAAGAGCCGATGCGCGCGCACGATCATGCCCGGCGTGCAATAGCCGCATTGCAGGCCGTGCATCTGGCGAAAACCTTCCTGCAGATGCGACAGCGTGCCGTCTGCATTCGCCATGCCTTCGATCGTGGTGATGTCGCTGCCGTTGGCCTGTATCGCGAACATAGTGCAGGACTTCACCGACATGCCGTCGATATCGACGGTGCAGGCGCCGCAATGGGTGGTCTCACAGCCGATATGCGTACCGGTGAGCTGCAGGTTCTCGCGGATGAAATGCACCAGCAACGTGCGTGGCTCGACCAGGCCTTCGACCTCGGCGCCGTTGACCTTCATGGTCACGTGGATTTTTGCCATTGATTCCTCCCGTATTATTTCGCGCGGTGGGCTGCGCGCTGCAGCGCCCGCGTCACCATGATGCCGCCGACATGTTTTCTGTATTCGACCGGCCCGCGCGCATCCGCCGCCGGCGACATGATCGCTTCGGCGGCTGCGGCGGCCTTCTTCAGGCTCGCGGCATCGAGGCTGGTGCCGATCACCGCGTTGGCGGCGTCGACAGCGAGCAGCGGTGTTTCGTGCAGATTGGTGAGCCCGATCGCGCAACTTGCGACCTTGCCGCCAGCCATGGTCAGCACCACGGCCGCGGCGGCGGTCGCATAATCGCCGACCTTGCGCTTCAATTTCTCGTAAGCGTAGCCGTGACCTGCCGCCGGCAGGGGAATCGTGACCGAGGTCAGGATCTCGCCGGGCTCGAGCGCTGTGAAATAAGCGCCCTGATAGAAGTCGGAGGCCATGACCTCGCGGGCGCCGCTGGGTCCCTCCAGGCGATAGGCGGCGCCCAAGGTCAGCATCAGTGCCGGCATGTCGTTGCCGGGATCACCATTGGCGACGTTGCCGCCGATCGTGCCGCGGTAGCGCACCTGGGGATCGGCGATCAGGGCGGCCGCCTCCTGCAGGATCGGCAGTGATGACCTGATCTCGTCCGACGCCAGCAGCTCGTGCTGGGTGGTCATGGCCCCGATCGCAATCCTGTTGCCATCGCGATGGATGCCCTTGAGGCCGGCGATCCCATGCAGGTCAACGAGATGGCCGGGGGTGGCGAGCCGCAGCTTCATCATGGGGATGAGGCTGTGTCCGCCCGCGAGCGGACGCGCCTCCTCACCCAGCGAGGCCAGAAGCTTTATTGCATCGCCAACGCTTGCGGGCCGGTGATAGCCGAATGGGCCAGGAATCATGGTCTCCTCCCTTCGTCCTTTTGGGCGCGGACGTGTTGAGCGGGACGCTCTCTCCGGACGGAGCCGGCCGCAATGATGCGGGCACGGAAGGTCAAAATTCGCACGAGTTGCAGGCGAGCGCGCACGAGTTGCGTCAGGAGATGAGACCTAATCGAGCGACGCCATTACGCCGCTGAGCTTAGTCTCCACCGACGAACTGCCCCGCTGCGAGACCCGGGCCGTCGCCCTCCGAGGGGCTCGCTTACGCGAGCACCTCATGGCGATGGTGGCAGGCTGTCTCTGATTAGGACGACGGCGAGAGGCTAGACCGCACCGCATGCCCGTTACGTTGCTTGGCGAGCCCGAGCCTTGCCTTCACCTCGGCGATCTTGGCGCGGCTGACGGGCACGCGGTGCGGCGTGGGGCCGTCGAGCTCGATAACGGCGCCGTCCCCCTCCTTGCGGACCAGGGTGACATGCGGAATCGCCACGATGTGGCTGCGGTGGACACGGACGAACAGACCGGGGTCAAGTTGCGCCTCGGCCTCCGAGATCGACCACGGACACATCCGCTCCCGCGTGCCGTCATGAACACGGGTGTAATGCGCATCCGCCCGGACGCTGCGGATATCGGCGGTGTCGATGAAATGGGTGCCGTTGGCGCCCTCCACCGGCAACCGCGGCACCGGCGCCGGCCGCGGCGGCTGGCCGAGCCCGCCGAGCGGCGCCGGCATCAGCCGTGGCAAAGCCGTGGCGGCCGGCGCAGTCTCGACCGGCGCCGTTACCGCACTCGCCTGCAGCGCAACCGCCTGCTCAACTTGCGTCGAAGCGATCTGGCGTCGCGGGTCCGGCACCAGTGACAGCAGGAAGCCCGCGGCGATCACAAAGCACAACACGGCCACCACAATCGATAAGATCTGCGGCGAGGCGGCAAGCCCGCCCACCATGTGATGCTGCGCTGCGGAAACCGGCGCGAAATGCATGCCGTACATTGCCGTGTAATGCATGCCCGAGACCGCGACGCCAAAGGCAACCGCGCTCGCAATCAGCCGCACGCCATCGGCCGGCGCCAGAAAGGCGCGCAAGCCGCCGTAAGCCGTGACGATCGCAACCAGGATCGACAGCGCTACCATGCGGTCATCATGCACAATGGCGAAATTGCCCGACAGCGCATGGATCCCGACATAATGCATGCTGGCGACGCCAAGCCCGAGCAGCACGGCAGACGACGCCACCCGCAGCAGCGACGGCTCGCCGATCGAAACAAAAAACAGCGAAATGCCGACCACCAGCGCACAGATCAAAAACGAGATCATGGTGGGCAGGACGAGATAGACGGTATCAGCGGGGATCGGTGCAGCCAGCACGCCGACAAAATGCATGGTCCAGATGCCGACCGCGAGAAAGGCTGCTGCACCTGCGAGCAACGCACGGCGGCTGGCGCCCGCGGCAGAGCGGACGCGCGCGGCCAGCGCAAAGCCGGTGTAGCCACCCAGGATCGCGATCGCCACCGAGAGCGCCACGAGATAGGGATCGTGTCCTTCGAACATGATCTTTTCAGGCTCACCCGTCGCCACGGGCAAGCCTCCTCCCGACGCCGAGTTTATCAACGCGGCGACGGGAAAGACAATCAATGGATTGTGGATACCACGGTTCACGAGCCCGGCATGATGCCGGCCGCGACCTGGCCGCGCAGCCGCTCCAGGCTGAGCAGCGTGTTGGCGCAGGCTTCCGCCACCTCGATGCCCTTGGTGGCAAAATGCCTGCGGAAGAAATCGAAATGCGCCTGGCTCTCATGGAATTGCTGCGGCGTCAGCACCGCCGAGAACACCGGCACCTCGGTGCGCAGTTGCACATCCATCAGCGCCTTGATCACGGTGTCGGCGACGAACTCGTGACGATAGATGCCGCCATCGACCACAAGGCCGGCCGCGACGATCGCGGTGTAGCGTCTGGTCTTGGCGAGGAGCTGCGCATGCAGCGGGATCTCGAACGAGCCCGGCACCTCGAAAACATCCACCCGCTCGCGCGGAATGTGGCGCGCCTCGATCTCGTCGAGAAAGGCGGTGCGCGCCTCCATGACCACGTCGCGGTGCCAGGAGGATTGCACGAAGGCAACCCGCTGCGGCTTGGCGAAATGCGGATGCTCCGGCCGGACCGGGGGAGCGGGCGGCAGGGCGCTTTCGGCGGCCTGGGAATCTTGGACTTGGGAGTCTTGGATTTGGGAGTCTTGGACTTGGGAGTCTTGAGCGTGGGAATCTTGCAACATCTGATTCATGGCTTTCCTCTTTCAGGACCAGAATCAGGGCATACGGAACGACGAGCCCCGCGCATCAGCACGGGTCACCGCAACCGTTCTCTTTCATCCGGACTTTAACCGTCGGCTTCGGATTCGCACCGAATCTGCTGACCCTTCCCCTTTGGCAGGGAAGGCGCTCGCGGGCTCGGGCTGACCGCCCTTACCGCCGGTGGGGACTTCCACCCCGCCCTGAGAACATCGACCGGCCCGGGATGAGCCGATCTGCCGATAAATATGGCGAAAGGCCGGGGCGCGAGCAAGCGGCTTTGGCATGGAAATTCCTCATGGTCCCCATGCCGGGAAGACGAGCTATGACATCGCTCGGTTCTCACCCCGCCCTCTTCCCTGGAAGGGCGGGGCGCGTGAGACACGGCGAATCAAAAAGTTCCCCTGCGCCAAAAGTTAACAACTTCCTATCAGAGCGAATCCGATTCCGGTTTGTTCTCTTGTTAGCGAATGCGCTGTGGACGGCTGACTCACATTCTGTGGAATCGCTCAGAGGCGCGGTTGCGCCGATTCCGCAAATCACATCACTTGATCCCCGCAGGCCCGAGCCCGTTCGGGAGTGCAGCCGGTAAGAAGCGCGCGATTCAACTCGGCGCCTGCGTATCAACAAGACTTTAAAAAGCGGAAGGTCGAGACGGCATGTCCCTGCTCGAAGGCATCGTCGATTCACATAAGCACCCGCTCGCCGTGGTGGAGGATATTGCGTCCGATAACAACTGGGCGTTCGAACGCTCCGGCGAGGACGAGGTCACGATCGTCTCCAGGGGCGACTGGACCGACTACCAGCTCTCCTTCACCTGGATGAGCGAGATCGAGGCGCTGCATCTGGCCTGCGCCTTCGACATGAAGATTCCCGATGCGCGGAAGGCCGAGGTGCAGCGGCTGATCGCCGGAATCAACGAGCAATTATGGATCGGCCATTTCGATCTCTGGACTCATACCGGCATGATCATGCATCGGCAGGCACTGGTGCTGCCTGGCGGATTGATCGCCTCCAGCGCGCAATGCCAGGCCATGCTGGCCGGCGCGATCCACGCCTGCGAGCGCTACTTCCCGGCGTTCCAGTTCGTGGTCTGGGCGGGCAAGTCGACGACAGAGGCACTGGCAGCGGCGATGTTCGACACCGAGGGCGAGGCGTAGCTCGTGGTCGTCCCGACCTGGTGCGCGATTGCGCACCGGGCCGGGACCCGTAATCCCAGGCCGCAATTGCGGCGCACGATGCTTGTTGCGAACAGCCCGATCAAATAGAACCACCGGTGGTTATAGGTCCCGGCTTGCGCCAGGACGACGGGAACATTCGCTGTGAGCAACACCTCCGCATTGAAGAACATCACCGGCACCATCGCGCTGGCCGGCGCGGGCAAGATGGGCGGCGCGATGCTGGCCGGCTGGCTGGCCGGCGGCCTCGACCCCAGGCAGGTCGTGGTGATCGAGCCGACGCCGTCGGCCGAGATCACGGCGCTTGCCGCGCATGGCATCCGGCTCAATCCAAAGGATGCGGCGGCCGTCGAGACGCTGGTGGTCGCGGTCAAGCCGCAAAGCTTTCGCGAGGCGGGCGCGCTGTTGATGCCGCTCGTCAGCCCCAACACGCTCGTGGTCTCGATCATGGCGGGTACGACCATCGCCTCACTGAGCGAGGTCTGCGGCGGCGCAGTCGTGCGCGCGATGCCCAATACGCCGGCGGCGATCGGCCGCGGCATAACGGTGGCGGTAGCAGCGAAGAATGTCAGCGCCGCGCAGCGCGCCACCGCGGATGCGCTGTTGCGCGCCACCGGCTCGGTCGAATGGGTCGAGGACGAAAGCCTGATCGATGCGGTGACCGCGGTCTCGGGCTCTGGCCCGGCCTATATCTTCCTGCTGGCGGAAGAGCTTGCGCGCGCCGGTGTCGCGGCCGGCCTGCCCGAGGAGCTCGCGACAAAGCTCGCGCGCGAAACAGTCGCCGGATCCGGCGAACTGTTGCATCGCTCGGATCTGTCCGCCGCAACCTTGCGTCAGAACGTGACCTCGCCCGGCGGCACCACTGCGGCGGCGCTGTCGGTGTTGATGGCGAACGATGGCTTGCAGCAATTGATGATCCGCGCGATTGCCGCGGCGACGGCGCGGTCGAAGGAATTGGCGAAGTAATCGCCGCTCGTCATTGCGAGCGAAGCGAAGCAATCCAGAACCTTACGTAGGACTCTGGATTGCTTCGTCGCGGAGCCTGTCATCGGGCCGGCCGAAAGGCCGGACCCGTTGGCTTCTCGCAATGACGACGGAGGTCACTGTGCCCTACGGCACGCCAAACCGTCCCTTGAACGCGGCAAGGTTGACGAGCCCGCGCCCGTGGCGACCTTCGCCGATGCGGCGGACCTCGTCGAACGCCTCAACCTCGAAGCGGATGACACGACGTTCCACCTCAATCACGCGTGCCGTGGTGCGTACCTGCGCCCCAACCGGTGTCGCCGCGAGATGGCGGATGTCGACCTCAGTGCCGACAGTGATCCAGCCGCTCTGCAGGCAGCTCGCGATGGCATCGCCCGACGCCATCTCCATTTCCAGGATCATCATCGGCGTCGCATAGACCAGCGGCATGGATTTGAGGAAATGCCCGACCGTGCGCTCCGGCGGCACCACCAGCGTGCGCTCGGCACTCATGCCGACCGTGATGAAGTCGCGTGCATCCATGGTTGCTTCTACGATCTCGTCATTCCGGACGGGCCGCGGCACGCGGACTGATCCGGAATCTCGATGTTGTGGCGCGAGACTCCGGGTTCAGCCCTCCGGGCTGCCCCGGAATGACGATGACCTTACTTCTTCAGCGCCGCTGCGCGTTCCACGAAGGTCTTGCCGCCCTTCATTTTGTGGATCAGCGGCGCCTCGTTGATCTGGATGACGACGGCTTCCGGATCGACGCCGAGATTTTTCACCAGCGCCTGGGTGATGTCGCGCATCATGCCGACCTTTTGTTCCTCGGTACGGCCGGCCGCCATGCTCACGGTAATCTCAGGCATCGTTCACTCCCTTTTTCCGCTCGCCCGGCGAAGCCCAGCGTAGCCGGGTCGTGGACATCCACGCTTCTCCAATCAAACAAGACGTTGATGCCAGGCACAAGGCCGGACACGACGTCGTGCGCGAATAGCTATCCCCACGTCACGTCATGGCGCGCGAGCACCTCGCGCACCTTCGCGACGATCTCGTCCTCCCTGCACGAAAATTGCGCAGGACGGGTCTCGCGCCATTCCTGGTTGGAGGCGATCGCGGCGGCGGCTTTGGCGCCCTCGATCAGGTCCTTGATCTGCACCTCGCCGCGCGCCTTTTCGTCCGAGCCCTGGATGATCACGCAAGGCGCGTTGCGGCGGTCGGCATATTTGAGCTGGTTGCCCATGTTCTTGGGATTGCCCAGATAGAGCTCGGCGCGGATTTTCCCGGCCCGAAGCGCCGCCACCATCTTCTGGTAGTCAGCGACGCGGTCGCGATCGAACACAGTCACCACGACGGGGCCGAATTCGGCGCGCGTATCGAGCTTGCCGAGGAGCGTCAGCGCCGCCTGCAGCCGCGACACCCCGATGGAAAAACCCGTCGCCGGCACCGGCTCGCCGCGGAAGCGCGAGACGAGGCCGTCGTAACGGCCGCCGCCGCCGACCGAGCCGAAGCGCACCGGGCGGCCTTTTTCATCCTTGGTGTCGAGCAACAGTTCGACCTCGAAGACAGGGCCGGTGTAATACTCGAGGCCGCGGACCACGGACGTATCTATCCTGATCCGCTCTTCGCCATAGCCCGCTGCCTTCACAAGCTTGCCTATCTCGACAAGCTCAGATCGACCTTCGTTCAGAAGCTCTCGACCCTCCGTTTTCGCAAAGAAGCGACCCGAAATTTGGCCACTTAGCGATTGGCTCTCGATTCCATCGTTCCGTTCTTCGAACTCAATTTTGAGTTTCAAAGATTGAAAAACTACCTCGATCTGCTCGTCGTCGAGCTTTGCTCCTTTAGTGAAATCTCCGCTTTCATCCAAGCGCCCCTCACCGAGCAGAAGACGCACGTCTTTGGCATCGAATTTGTCGAGCTTGTCGATTGCACGAAGAACTGTGAGCCTACGACCAGCGTTCTCCGCTCCCCCGAGCCCTATCCATTCAAGCACCCCATCGAGCACCTTGCGGTTGTTCACCTTCACCACGTAGGAGCCACGCGGCACGCCCAGCGCCTCCATCGTGTCCGCAGCCATCATGCAGATCTCCGCGTCGGCCGCAGGCGAACCTGTGCCAACCGTGTCGGCGTCGAATTGCATGAATTGGCGAAAGCGACCCGGACCGGGCTTCTCATTCCGAAACACCCAGCCGAAGCGATAGCTGCGATAGGGCAGCACCAAATGCTCGGTGCCGTATCGTTCCGCGACATAGCGCGCGAGCGGGGCGGTGAGATCATAGCGCAACGACAACCACTGCTCGTCAT
This sequence comes from Bradyrhizobium sp. Tv2a-2, assembly GCF_000472425.1. Lineage (GTDB taxonomy): Bacteria > Pseudomonadota > Alphaproteobacteria > Rhizobiales > Xanthobacteraceae > Bradyrhizobium. The sequence continues at coordinate 533,625 of NZ_AXAI01000001.1, forward strand.
CGTCCTGGAAGGAGAACACGCCCTCGTTCGGGCGGTCCTGGTCGGGCAGGAATTTGCCGAGGGCGTCGGTGTATTCGATCGCCGGCGTCTCCACTGGCTCGAAGCCGTAGAGCTCGTAGACGGTGCGGATCTTCTCCACCATCTGCCGCGTCGCATTGATCGCGGCAGGGCCACGGTCTTCCAGACCGCGCGGCAGGCGGGCTTTGAGTTTCTGCGGTTTCTTGGGTTTGTCGGCCATCGCGGGCGTTTACCAGTCGGCAGGCGAAGCGGCAACCGGGGCGTTATTTTACTCCGTCATTCCGGGGCGGTGCGCAGCACCGAACCCGGAATCTCGAGATTCCGGGTCTGGTCCTTCTGACCATCCCGGAATGACGGAGCGAGCGCGGCTTTACGCCGCCACTGCCCTGCCCTTGGACTGCACCTCCGCGGTGTAATCCAGCATCAGCTGTTCCGAGATCGTGCCCGGCGTGAACCTCCACTGCGCGATCTCGGAGACCGGGGTCACCTCGGCCGCGCTGCCCGTGATGAAGCACTCGGTGAAGCCATCGATTTCCTCAGGCCAGATCCGGCGCTCGACCACCTCGATGCGCCGGCGTCTTGCGAGCTCGATCACGGTTGCGCGGGTGATGCCTGCGAGGAAACAGTCGGCGATCGGCGTGTGGATCTTGCCGTCCCTGATGAAAAAGATGTTGGCACCCGTGCATTCGGCAACCCGGCCCTCCCAGTCCAGCATCATCGCGTCGGCATAGCCCTTGCGCTCGGCTTTGTGCTTCTCGATGGTGCAGATCATGTAGAGGCCGCTGGCTTTCGCCAGCGCCGGGATAGTCTTCGGATCGGGCCGGCGAAATTGGGCGAGATCAATGCGGATGCCCTTCAGCCTCTCGGCAGGGTCGAAATAGCTCGGCCACGCCCAGGCCGCGATGGCGAGGTGAATGGTGTTGGCCTGCGCCGCGACGCCCATCATCTCCGAGCCGCGCCAAGCCACCGGGCGGACATAGCCGTCGGGCAGATTGTTCGTGTCGATCACGAGCTGCTTGGCGGCGACGATCTCGGCGACCGAGAACGGGATCTCGAAATCGAGCATATTGGCCGAGGCCTTCAGCCGCTCCGAATGTTCCTTGCTCTTGAATATCTTGCCGCCATAGGCGCGCTCGCCCTCGAACACGCAGCTCGCATAATGCAAGCCATGGGTCAGCACATGGACGTTGGCATCCTTCCAGGGCACCAGCCTGCCGTCGAACCAGATGAAACCATCAACTTTATCGAATGAAACGCCCATGTACCTTCTCCCGGTAGGTTGCCCCAGGGCGCTCGCGGCCCGGCGCAGGTTTCGAGGGTCTGGACCCCGCCAAAAGGCAGCCGTTCCCGGCAAGCTTGCCGGCTGAGGGACATGCTTTTGTGAAATGCGGAAGTCCAGTATGGTTTGCCGATGTGCCGCTCGACAATCGCACGGTAGATCTGGTTGCGGCCCTGGGCCGCCTACTGGGCCCTGGCCGGGCCGGTTTGGGAACATCGCCGCGGAGTGAAACGATCTAATATTTCGCTACGGCGGATTGTTTTGTAACATTGAAACTAAGAAACGTCAATATGGCTGACATAAATTTCTCGAGTGCAAAATCGAGCGCCTTGCCGGACGCTGAACAGCGCCCGGCCGAAACGCGGGGGGCTGCCTCGCGGGAGGACGAATTGCGCTGGGATATCATTGAACTTCTGTTCTTCGCGTACCGGGACTTCGTCGGCGATGCCGACCAGGAATTGGAGGCTTTCGGCTTCGGCCGGGCCCATCACCGGGTGATGCATTTCGTCTACCGCTATCCCGGCCTGAAGGTCGCCGACCTCCTGGATGTGCTTCGCATCACCAAGCAGTCGCTGGGGCGAGTGCTCAAGCAGCTCTTGGACGAAGGCTATATCGTGCAGAAGACCGGCAACAACGACAGGCGGCAGCGCCTTCTTTTCGCCACGCCGAAGGGTGAGGCGCTGGTCACCAAGCTCGCGACGATGCAGACCAAGCGGATCGAGCGCGCGCTAGCCGAGATCGACGCGGCCAGCGCGGAGACGGTGCGGCGCTTCCTGCGCGCGATGATCGATCGCGACGACCCGGACAAGGTTTTGGAGACGATCTTCAAGAACGCCAGCGTGAAGGAATGAACGTGCCCCTCGCCTCAATCGCCGCGCGACCAATTCAGCGGCCGGCCGACGACGCACCGCATATCCTGCTCGTCGACGACGACCGCCGCATCCGCGATCTATTGTCGCGCTTCCTCGCAAACGAAGGCTATCGCGTCACCACCGCCATGAGCGCAAGCGACGCGCGCGCCAAGCTCAACGGACTGCATTTCGACCTGCTGATCCTCGACGTCATGATGCCCGGCGAGACCGGCTTCGAACTCGCCCGCTCCATCCGCGCATCCTCCACCGTACCGATCGTGATGCTGACCGCGCGCCATGAGGCGGAAGCGCGGATCGAGGGCCTGCAGATCGGCGCCGACGATTATGTCGCAAAGCCCTTCGAGCCCCGCGAACTCGCGCTGCGCATCGGCAATATCCTGAAGCGCACCGCGCGTCCGCCCACGGAGGCACTGGAGCAGGTCGCGTTCGGGCCTTACGTCTATCATCTCGCCCGTGGCGAGTTGCGCCAGGGCGAAGAGATCGTTCACCTCACCGACCGCGAGCGCGAGATGCTGCGGATCCTTGCGGAAAGCCCCGGCGAGACCGTGCCGCGCGGCGCATTGACCGGCAACGGCACGGTCAATGAGCGTGCCGTCGACGTGCAGATCAACCGCCTGCGCCGCAAGATCGAGCACGATCCGGCAAGCCCGCTCTATCTGCAGGCAGTGCGCGGCATCGGCTATCGCCTGGTCGCTTCGCCTTAAGGTTTGAAGGCCGTGATCCACGCCCGATGAGCACCCTCGACACCGGCCTGACCTTGATCCGCAGCGCGGCGGGGCGTGTCTCCGCCGCCAATGAACGGCTCAGCGCGACGTTTCGAGGCTGGATGCCGACCGGGCTCTATGCCCGCGCGCTCCTGATCATGATCGTGCCGATGGTGGTGCTGCAGTCGGTGGTCGCCTTCGTGTTCATGGAGCGGCACTGGAACACGGTGACGCGGCATTTGTCGGCCGCCGTGGTGCAGGACATCGCGGCGCTGATCGACGTCTACAAGGGCTATCCGCAGGACAAGGACCGCGCGCAGCTGCGCCGCATCGCCCAGCAAAGGCTCGGGCTCGTGGTTGATTTCCTGCCCGTCGGCGATATGCCGGCGCCCGGGCCAAAGCCGTTCTTCTCGCTGCTCGATCAATCGCTCTCGGCACAGATCGGCCGCCAGATCGGCCGTCCCTTCTGGATCGACACGGTCGGCAATTCCAACCTGGTCGAGATCCGCATCCAGCTTAATGATGCCGTGATGCGGGTGTTCGCGCTGCGCAGCGCAGCCTATGCCTCGAACTCGGAAATCTTCCTGTTCTGGATGGTCGGGACCTCCTCGATCCTCCTGATCGTCGCGGTGCTGTTCCTGCGCAACCAGATCAGGCCGATCCTGCGGCTGGCGGACGCCGCCGAAAGCTTCGGCAAGGGCCGCGAGGCGCCGAACTTTCGGCCGCGCGGCGCGCGCGAGGTACGGCGCGCGGCGCATGCATTTTTGGAGATGAAGGCGCGCATCGAGCGCACCATGGAGCAGCGCACCGCGATGCTCGCCGGCGTCTCGCATGACTTGCGCACCATCCTCACCCGCTTCAAGCTCGAGCTCGCGCTGCTCGGCGACAGCCCCGAAATCGACGCCATGCGTAAGGACGTCGACGAGATGTCGATGATGCTGGAGGATTACCTCGCGTTCGCGCGTGGCGATACCGGCGAGAACGCGCAGCCGACCGACATGGCGATGGCGCTGGAGGACTTGCGCAGCGACGCCGAGCGTAACGGCCATTCCGCAACAGTTGCCTTCCACGGCCTGCCCGTGGTCACAGTGAAGCCAGCCTCATTCAAGCGCTGTCTCGCCAACCTCGTCTCCAACGCGGCACGGCATGCCAACACCATCTCGATCACCGGCCATCGCGACCACCGCTATCTCAGCGTCACGATCGACGATGACGGTCCCGGCATTCCCGCCAACATGCGCGAGGAAGTGTTCAAACCGTTCCTGCGGCTCGACGGCGCGCGCAACCAGGACGAAGGCGGCACCGGCCTCGGGCTCGCGATCGCCCGCGACATCGCCCGCTCGCACGGCGGAGACATCATGCTCGGCGACAGCCCGATGGGCGGCTTGCGCGCGACGGTCAGGGTGCCGGTGTAAAAGCCAAAGCATGATCCGGAAAAGTGTGTAGCGGTTTTCCGAAAAGATAATGCTCAAATCAAAGACCTAAAGCGCGATGACGATCCGACCAAATCCCATCGCGCTTTAGGCGGGGCGCTCGTTCTCCATTGGCCTTCCTCCATTGCCCTTCGCGGGGAGAGGGAGAGGGCGCAGTGAGGTCGGAGAAGAGCCGCCGGACGACCTCAATTCGACTTCGGCAGCAGCCCCTTCAGCTTTTCCGCATCCTTGACGTTGAGCTTGAAACCGCCGGGCATCACGATGTCGCCGGGCTTCTGACCCGGCTTGCACTCGCCAAGCCACTTCGCCTCGATCTTGGTGGTGAGGTCGCGCAGATTGGTCGGCCCGACATTGGTGTGCGACACGGTGGTGACCGTATAGGCGGAATTGAAATCGCCGGTGACGTCGGAATGCGACGTCATCGTACCGCCTGCCATGCTGCAGGCGGCATCAACCGAGTACCCGGTCGCCGTCTTCTGAACGTCCTGCTTGGAGCAGATCTGCTTGGCCATCGGCGAGACCGTGTTGTTCATGTCCTTGTCGGTCGATGCGTCGGTGCAATGCTGCATCGTCAGGTTCGGCAGCCCCGAACCATCCTTCACGATCTTCATCTCCCAGAGGCCAGGCTTGCGAACCGGCAAATCCTCCGCACGCGCGCCCTCGACTGGCGCCAGTGCGCCAAGGGAAACGGCAAGAGAGACACCGAGGCCGGCAGCAAGGCAAACAATAACAGGCCGCGTCATGAGGCCGCCTCCCAACGCTTTGATTCCGAGCGAAGGATCAGTAGAGCGCTCTCACCACCGGCCGCGCCTTCACCACCATCTCGCGGGTGCCGTAGGGCACCCAGCGGCAGGAAAAGGAGATGTAGCCGCCATATTCCGCATCGACCGCGAGAAATTTCACGATCTTGCCATACTGGGCGCAATGGTCGACGGCGATCTGCCGCGCGTCGGCCTGGGTCGCGACCGAATAGGCGATGATGCCACCGGTGTCGTTGCCTTTCACCGGAGGCACCCAATCGGCTTTCGCGGGCAGGCCGGCGAAACCTCCGCAAATCGCAACCAGGCTCGCGGCCACAATCCTTCGCATCACGTGACTCCCTTTTCGAAGCACGCATAATAAGGCCCCGGTCAAGGGCTGAAAAGCCGGGTTGCCGGGCCCGCAATCGAGTTGCTGCGGAGTGTTGCCCCGTTGCACTTGACCCGGTCCCGCCTTCGCGGCACGGTCTTTGTTCCACCATCAGCTTCGCCGGGACAGGCCATGCGCGACTTCACCACCTCATTTCAACGCTTGGGATCCAAACGCTTGGGATCCAAGAGTCTGGCCGCCGCGACGGCGCTCGCCGCCTTCCTGGGCGTGCTCGCGTCGGCCCAATCGGCGCAGGCCGCCAACGGGCTCGAGTTGAATTTCTGGCTGTCCGGCCCGAAATATGACGGCCGGGTCGCTCCTTGCGAGAGAGCGCTCGGCACGATCACAAACCAGTTCTGGGACAACGAGAGCACCTACTGGAATTCGAAGCTCCAGATCACGGGCTATAACAACATCCACGAGATCGCCTTCCGCCCCTGGCAGTCCGACAACATTCCGCGCCGCTATTGCACCGGCAAGGCAATGACCAGCGACGGTAAGATTCGCACCGTCAATTTCTCGATCATCGAGGACGGCGGGTTTGCTGGCTACGATCAGGGTGTCGAATGGTGTGTGACCGGCCTCGACCGCAACTGGGCCTACAATCCGGCCTGCCGCTCCGCCGGCCCGTAGCCGCCGAATCACGCGCACCCGCGAATCAGGATCACAGGTTGCCGGCTTCCGCGCCGGCAATTTGTTCTTGAAATGTTCCAATCGCATGCTACGCTCCCACCGTTGGTAGGGAGGGTGTTGTAATGTCGTTCTTTGTTCGGATCGGCCTTGTTCTGCTCGGCTGGATGGCCCTGACCGGGGGGCCCGCCGTGGCGCAGGATGGGCGACAGAATACGCCGGGCGAGTTCGATTATTACGTGCTGTCGCTGTCGTGGTCGCCCTCTTTCTGCGAGCAGGCGGAGGAGCGAGGAAGCAGCGGTCGCTCACAGCAGGCCCAATGCGGCGGCCGTCCCTTCTCCTTCGTGGTGCACGGGCTATGGCCGCAATATGAGCACGGCTATCCCGAATATTGCCAGCGGCCCTCGCCGCGGCTTCAGCGCAACATCATGGTCTCGATGCTCGACCTGATGCCGGCGCCCGGGTTGATCTACAACGAGTGGGACAAGCACGGCACCTGTTCGGGCTTGGGCGAGCGCGCTTATTTCGAGACCATCCGCAAGGCGCGCGCCGCGGTGAAGATCCCGCCCGAATTCCTGCAATTGTCGGAAGAAAAGACCGTCGCGCCCTCCGACATCGAGGACGCCTTCGTGAAGGCCAATCCCGGTCTTTCGACCGGCGCCATCGCAGTGACCTGCAATCGCACGCGGTTGTCGGAAGTACGGATCTGCCTTAGCAAGGACCTGCAGTTCCGCGATTGCGAGGAAATCGACAAAGGCGCCTGCCGCCGCGACCAGGTCACCATGCCGCCGGTGCGCGGCGGCTAACCGGAAGCACCGTCATTCCGGGCGCGCGCTCAGGCCCGCATTCGGAGTCTCGTGCCACCACATCGACATTTCGCCTCGCGCGCGCCTCGAAATGGAGGCCCGAACGAGACCGCGTTACTTTCGCCGCGCGATATCGTAACGCTGGCTTATGAACTACCGCCACGCCTTTCACGCCGGCAATTTTGCCGATGTCATCAAGCACATCGTGCTAACGCGCATCCTCGTTTATTTGCACGAAAAGCCATCCGCCTTTCGTGTCATCGACACCCATGCCGGCGCAGGGCTCTACGACCTCACCTCGGAGGAAGCCCGGCGCGGCGGCGAGTGGCTCACCGGCATTACCCGCATCATCCAGGCCCGCTTCTCCGAAAACGCGCTGCCGCTGCTCAAGCCCTATCTCGACATCGTCAGGTCCTTCAATCCGCCGGGCGAGCTCAGGGCCTATCCCGGCTCGCCGCTGATCGCCCGCGCGCTGCTCCGCCCGCAGGACCGCCTCACTGCCTGCGAGGTCGCTGACGGCCCCCGCAAGGACCTGATCGACGCGCTGCGCCGGGATCCCCAGGCCAAGGTGGTCGACGTCGACGGCTGGGTCGCGTTGCCGGCCTTCGTGCCGCCCAACGAGCGGCGCGGCGTGATCCTGATCGACCCGCCCTTCGAGGCCAAAGACGAGTTCGATCGCCTCGCCGACCGTTTCGCCGCCGCCTTTGCCAAATGGCCGACCGGTATCTATGTGCTCTGGTATCCCGCCAAGAGCCGCCGCGCCACCGACGAGCTCGCCCAGCATGTTGCGGAGATCGCGGCCGCGGCGAAACCCGCCGGCAAGTGCATGCGCCTCGAGTTCAGCGTCGCCCCTCAGGCTGCGGATAGCGCGCTGGCATCGACCGGGCTCTTGATCGTCAACCCGCCCTTCCCGCTGCATGGTGAGCTGAAGACCATCCTCGCCGAACTCGACAAGCCGCTCGGACAGGGCGGCGTCGCCCGCTTCAGGCTCGAGGCGCCCAAAGCCTGACCGGACCGTGTGGAAAACCCGTAGTCAATTTACTGTGTTCCGTACTAGACTAACGACTTACGAGACTGGCTTTGCGTCCCGCTCCCGCGAATGGTTGCGGCGGAGTGATGAAGGCCAAAAAGAAGATCCAGGCGCTCCGGCTGAAATCGACCGGGTCGTTAAGGTGGCCAGCTTTCCGGGGAACGAAAATGTCCGGTCGGGCCGATACGCGTGACGCGTAGCGGTCGAAAGCAGTACGGGGGAGGAGTTACCCGATGGCCATGACTGGTACGGTCAAGTTCTTCAATGGAGAACGGGGCTATGGCTTCATCAAGCCGGACGACGGCGGGCGCGATGTGTTCGTTCATATCACCGCGGTCGAACGTGCGGGGTTGAAGGATTTGACCGAAGGACAACGCGTCACTTTCGAAGTTGAACCGGACAAGAAGGGCAAGGGCCCGAAGGCGGTCAACCTGGTTATTCAATCATAGTGACTTTGATCTAGACGACGCGTTTTTTTCAGTAACGAACCGCAGCCCTTTCCGGGACCAGGTTCGAAGCAGGCTTTCGTTCAAAAAACGCCGCGGGAATTTCGCAAAAAATTCCCGGCCGTGGAGTCACGGCCGGGAGTTTGCTGCTGCTCGTTTTTCTTCTTTGATCCTGTTTTGCAGGCGTGACTACCTCGAAGGACAAAAAGGCCATTTTGCGCGAACGCGGCCCTCCGAGGCTGGATCTTGCTTTAGAAGTGATAATTCACCCCGGCGCGGATGACGCCGAAGCTATAGCCGTTGGAGATGCCGGTGATCGCGAACTGGCTTTCCGACAGATCGACATAGAGATATTCGATCTTGGCGGTCCAGCTCTGCGCGAGACCGAATTCGGCGCCGGCACCCAAGGTCCAGCCGGCGCTGGTGTGCGATTGCGAAAGGCCAAAGGTCTCGGCGCGCAATTCGCCGAAGGCGAGACCACCGGTGCCGTAGAACAGGATGTTGTTGAAGGCGTAGCCGACCCGGCCGCGCACCGTGCCGAACCAGGGGTTGGAGAATTTCCAGGGCGCAAACGTGTCATTCGCGCCGGTCAGTTCGAGATCGCCTTCGACGCCGAACACCCAGGGGCCGCCGTTCTGGAAATTGTAGCCGCCCCCGATACCGCCGGAGATACCGGACGGCTTGGTCACATTGTTGGAGACCGTACCCCAGTCATAGCCGAGATTGCCGCCGAGATAGGGACCGGCCCAGCTGAAGGCGTTGAGGGGCTGGTTCACCGTAAGGGGCAGATTGGCGGCGCCAACCGATTGAGCCATGCCCGCCAGCGTCAGCGCGGCGGCGCCCGCAGCGAACCTTTTCATCGCACTCTCCAACGCAACACCCGCGACCAGAAGGTTCGAGAGTGCCCAACAAGGGCGCGCCCACGAACCGCATGGTTACGAAACTCCAGTCCTTTTCGCGAAGATTTATCGAGACTTTGAAGTTAAAGGCTTGTTAAGCGCCGTTACCGGCCGATCGGCATTCTTAAAAAAATATTACCGCCGCGGATCCGGCCGGCTGCGACACGCCCGACGGCCACGCTTTCCACTGGAAAGCGTCTCGGTAACTTCAAATCGGTGGCGTCAGCGCTTAAATTCGAGCCATGACCACCCACAAAAGCGATCAAGCCAACACGCCCGGCCTGGACACGGCTGGGGGCCTGGACAGGGCGCGGCACGGTTCGGCCCCCGGTCTGGCGGCGGAGGCGCTGTCTCCTCCTGACATCGACCCCGAAACCTCCCCCGCCGAGGAGGACGACGAGGCACGGCTGCCGGAACTGTCCGAGGACAGCCTTGAGGCGGTCGCCGAGGGAACGCTGTCGGCCGGACATGCTGCGATCGAAAAGGCGGTGCGGCTCGCGCCGACCTCGCCCGGCGTCTACCGCATGCTCAACGCCGCCAATGACGTGCTCTATGTCGGCAAGGCGAAAAACGTCCGCAAGCGCCTCTCCTCCTATGCGCGCGTGAACGCGCCGCTGCCGGCGCGCATCCTGCGCATGATCGCGGCGACCGTGTCGGTCGAAATCGTCTCGACCACCACCGAGACCGAGGCACTGCTGCTCGAGGCCAATCTGATCAAGCAGCTGCGCCCGCGCTTCAACGTGCAACTGCGCGACGACAAGTCGTTCCCCTATATCCTGATCACCGGCGATCACTGGGCACCGCAGATCCTCAAGCACCGCGGCGCACAAAGCCGGCCCGGCCGCTATTTCGGGCCGTTCGCCTCGGCCGGCGCCGTCAACCGCACCATCACGGCGCTGCAGCGCGCGTTCTTGATCCGCTCCTGCACCGATTCCTTTTTCGAAAGCCGCACCCGCCCCTGCCTGCTCTACCAGATCAAGCGCTGCGCGGGTCCCTGCACCGGCGAGATCGACTTTCCCGGCTACAGCACGCTTGTGGGCGAGGCGACCGACTTCCTCTCCGGCCGCAGCCATCTGGTGAAGCAGGAGCTGGCTCAGCAGATGGAGCACGCCTCCAGCGAGCTGGAATTCGAGACTGCGGCGCTCTACCGCGACCGTCTCGCGGCGCTATCGGCGATTCAGTCGCAGCAGGGCATCAATCCGCGCACGGTGGAAGAAGCCGACGTGTTCGCCATCCACCAGGAGGGCGGCTATTCCTGCGTGGAAGTCTTCTTCTTCCGCACCGGTCAAAACTGGGGCAACCGCGCCTATTTTCCGCGTGCGGAGAAGTCGTTCACGCCTGAGGAGGTGCTGTCCTCCTTCCTCGCGCAATTCTACGACGACAAGCCGCCGCCAAAACTCGTCCTGCTCTCACATGAGATCGAGGAATCCGCGCTGCTTGCGGATGCGCTCGCGGTCAAGGCCGGTCACAAAATCGAAGTCTCCGTGCCCAAGCGCGGCGAGAAGAAGGAGCTCGTCGCGCATGCGCTGACGAATGCGCGCGAGGCGCTGGGCCGCAAGCTCGCCGACACCTCGACGCAGGCGCGGCTGTTGCAGGGCCTCGCCACCACGTTGACGCTGCCGCACGCGCCGCGGCGGATCGAGGTCTACGACAACAGCCACATCCAGGGCACCAACGCGGTCGGCGCCATGATCGTGGCCGGTCACGACGGCTTCGTGAAAAACCAGTACCGCAAGTTCAACATCAAGTCGGAAGGGCTCACGCCCGGCGACGACTATGCGATGATGCGCGAGGTGCTGCAACGGCGCTTCAAGCGGCTGGTGGCGGCGGGCGAGGACGAGGCCACGAAGGCACAGGAGACCTCGAACGAAGCGGCCAGGGACGACGACGCCTTCCCGCAATGGCCGGACCTCGTTATCATCGACGGCGGCCGCGGCCAGCTCAATGCCGCCAAGGAGATCCTTGATGGTCTCGGCGTCAGCCAGGTCTCCCTGCTCGGGGTCGCCAAGGGCCCGGACCGCGATGCCGGCCGCGAGACCCTCTTCATGCCCGGCCGCGAGGCGATCAAGCTGGAGCCGCGTGATCCCGTGCTCTATTTCATCCAGCGGCTGCGCGACGAAGCACACCGCTTCGTGATCGGCTCGCACCGCAAGCTGCGCAAAAAGGACATCCGCGAGGCGGGCCTGCAGGAGATTCCCGGTATCGGGCCGTCACGCAAACGTGCCTTGCTGCTGCATTTCGGGACATTGAAGGAAATCGAGCGGGCCTCGATCGCGGATTTGGGCAAGGTTCCGGGCGTCAGCGCCGAAAGTGCAAGGAAGATTTTCGAGTTTTTTCACGCCCAGCCGGGCTAAAACAGGTGGATTTACACAGGCGTCGTCTGTCATCTGCGGTCATCTGAATGGCCGGTTGACCTTGGGGCCTGAGGGGTATTGGTAGAACCGATGAACATCGCAACGACACGAGGGGCAACCAAAAACTCATTGTCCCTCCCGAATATCCTGACCTATGGCCGCATCGCCGCAATACCGGTGGTGGTCGGCTGCATCTATGCGCAGTCAATCCTGGACGGTCCCCTGTGGTTGCGCTGGGTGTCGGTCGCCGTCTTCATCGCCGCAGGGGTGACCGACTATCTCGACGGCTATTATGCGCGCATCTGGAACCAGTCATCGGCGTTCGGCCGCATGCTCGACCCGATCGCCGACAAGCTCCTGGTCGCCTCCTGCCTGCTGATGCTGGCCGCCGACGGTATCATCCATGGCTGGGCGTTGTGGGCCGCGATCATCATTCTCTGCCGCGAGATCCTGGTGTCGGGCCTGCGCGAATATCTGGCCGCCTTGCGCGTCAGCGTGCCCGTGACGAAATTGGCGAAATGGAAGACCACCATGCAACTGGTGGCGATCGGCTTCCTGCTCGCGGGCGAGGCCGGCGACATGGTGGTGCCCGTGGTGACGCAGATCGGCCTCTTGCTGCTGTGGACCTCCGCGCTCATCACCATCTACACCGGCTACGACTATTTCCGCGCCGGCATCCACCACCTCATCAAGGAGGATGAGGGATGAAGGTGAAATATTTCGCCTGGGTGCGCGAGCGCATCGGCAAAGCGGAAGAGACGATCGAGCCGCCTGACAGCGTGCGCACCGTCGATGACCTGATCGGCTGGCTGACCAGCCAGGGCGAGGGCTACGCCTATGCCTTCGAGAAGCCAAAGGTGATCCGCGCCGCAATCGACCAGGCCCATGTCAAGCAGGACGCGGTGATATCGGGTGCTCGCGAGATCGCCTTCTTTCCGCCGATGACCGGCGGCTAAGCATCGGTAGCCTAACAGATGAAATGCTCGTGGCAGCGAAGGTCTACCTCTCCCATAGGGAGAGGTCGCGCCAACGGCGCGGGTGAGGGGTTACGGTCCCTCGATGAAACTGCGGCCCCTCACCCGGCGCTACGCGCCGACCTCTCCCCGCTGGGGAGAGGTGAAGAGTGCGCGCGGACAGACGGCTTTAATCAACCACCGCCATTGCATTTCTTGCCATGACCAGCGTGACCATCCGCATCCAGGAAGCCGATTTCGACATCGCGCGCGAGACTGCGCTGTTGACGCAGGGGCGTACCGACATCGGCGCGGTGGTCAGCTTCTCCGGGATCTGCCGCGGCAGCGACGGCGAGGGCATCAGTGCGCTCAACCTCGAACATTATTCCGGCATGGCAGAGGCCGAGATCGGCCGGCACGTGGAGGAAGCGGCGGCTCGTTGGCCGCTGTTCGGCGTCACCGTGATTCATCGCGTCGGCCGCATTGAACCCGGCCAAAATATCGTGCTGGTGCTGACGGCGTCCGCGCATCGCGAAGCGGCGTTTCATGCCGCGGAGTTCTTGATGGATTATCTGAAGACCAGCGCGCCGTTCTGGAAGCGCGAGGAAACATCTGAAGGCACGAACTGGGTCGAGACGCGTGCGCATGATGATGCCGCGGCCGCGCGCTGGACCAGATCCTGATGGCAAAGCGCGCCAAGCCGGCCGCGACGAAGAAACGCGCCGACCCCAAGCCGGCCTTCCCAAAGATCGTGAGCGGCGAATTGCTGACACTGCTCGACTTCGTCCGCTTCGCAGTCAGTCGCTTCAATGAGGCGAAACTCGTCTTCGCTCACGGCACCACCGATCCCCTCGCCGAAGCCGCGTTCGTGATCTCGGAGGCGCTGCATCTGCATCCCGACCAGTTCGAGAGCTTCGCCACCGCCCGCGTCGCCGCTTTCGAGGCGAAAAAGATCGTGGAGCTGATCGAGCTTCGCGTGCGCACGCGCAAGCCTGCCGCCTATCTCGTCAACAAGATCTACATGCGCGGCCTGCCGTTCTATGTCGACGAGCGGGTGATCGTGCCGCGCTCCTTCATCGGCGAAATCCTGGATACACATTTCGGCGGGGGGGAAGACGATTCACCCGCACTGCTCGGCGATCCAAACGAAGTCGAGCACGTGCTCGACCTCTGCACCGGCTCCGGCTGCCTTGCCGTCCTGGCGGCGCGGCATTTTCCCAATGCGCAGGTCGATGCCGTGGATGTCTCCAAGGATGCGCTTGCGGTCGCGGCGCGCAACGTGGCCGAGCACGGGCTCGGGGACCGCGTGAGCCTCTATCGCGGCGACCTGTTTGCGCCGTTGGGCGACCGGCGTTACGACCTCATCATTTCCAATCCGCCCTATGTCGATGCCGAGGGCATGGCATCGCTGCCGCCTGAGTGCCGGGCCGAGCCGAAGCTTGCCTTTGATGGCGGCCCCGACGGGCTCGATCTTGTGCGCCGCATCGTGGAGGACGCGGCGGCGTACCTGACGCCGCAGGGCGGGCTATTGTGCGAAATCGGCCGCGGCCGGGACAATCTCGAGGCAGCCTTTCCACAACTGCCGCTGTTGTGGCTCGATAGCGAGGAGTCGGACGGCGAGGTGTTCTGGATAGCGGCTGCAGACCTCGCCTGAGAGCTGCGCGGAAATCGCACCCCTCGCGCGGTTTTCGTCAGCACCGGAAGCTGGTAGCCTGCCAGCTAACCAACCGGTTCAATCCAAAATCCAAAAGAGGCCCCCATGCTCGACAAGAGCCCCCGCGCCAACCCCGTTAACGTGCCCAACGACCTTGCCGCGCATTGGATGCCGTTCACGGCCAATCGGGCCTTCAAGAAGCAGCCGCGCCTGCTCGCCGGCGCCAAGGACATGCACTACATCACCGTCGATGGCCGCAACATCATCGATGCCGCTTCGGGCATGTGGTGCACCAATGCCGGCCACGGCCGCACCCAAATCTCGTCCGCCATCGCCAAGATGGCCGAGACGCTGGATTACGCGCCGCCATTCCAGTTCGGCATTCCCCAGGCCTTCGAGCTCGCAAGCCGCATCGCCGAGCTCGCGCCCGATGGGCTCGACCACGTCTTCTTCTGCAATTCCGGCTCGGAAGCCGCCGACACCGCGCTGAAGATTGCGCTCGCCTATCACCAGATCAACGGCCAGGGGTCCCGCACCCGCCTGATCGGCCGCGTACGCGGCTATCACGGCGTCGGCTTCGGCGGCACCGCTGTCGGCGGCATCGTCAACAACCGCAAGATCTTTGGCTCGCTACTCGCAGGCGTCGATCATCTGCCCGCGACTTACGATCGCGAGAAGCAGGGCTTCACCAAGGGCGAGCCGGACTACGGCGCGCATTTCGCCGATGAGCTGGAAAACCTCGTCAACCTGCACGGCGCCAACACCATCGCCGCGGTCATCGTCGAGCCGATGGCGGGATCGACCGGCGTCATTCCGGCGCCGAAGGGCTATCTCAAGCGGCTGCGCGAGATCACCCAGAAGCACGGCATCCTCCTGATCTTCGACGAAGTCATCACCGGCTACGGCCGGCTCGGCCATGCCTTCGCTGCCGAGCGCTATGGCGTGCTGCCTGACATGCTGACCTTCGCCAAAGGCATCACCAATGGCGCAGCCCCGATGGGCGGCGTACTGGTGCGCGACACCATTCATGACGCCTTCATGAACGGGCCCGAGCATATGGTGGAGCTGACGCACGGCTACACGTATTCCGCGCATCCGCTCGCCTGCGCCGCGGGCCTTGCCACGCTCGATATCTATCGCGACGAAAAGCTGTTCGAGCGGGCCCGCGGCCTCGAGCCGAAATTCGCCGACGCCGTGATGACGCTGAAGGGCCTGCCCAACGTGCTCGACATCCGCACCGTGGGTCTGACCGCCGGCATCGACCTCGCCCCACGCGCGGCCGACCTGGTCGGAAAGCGCGGCTATGACGCCATGGTGAGCGCGTTCCACGACAACGACCTGATGCTGCGCATCGCCGGCGACACGCTGGCGCTGACCCCGCCATTGATCATCAGCGAGGACCAGATCGGCGAGATCATGGACAAGGTCGGCAAGGTGATTCGCGCCGTGGCGTAGCTAATCTTATCTCGCCCCGCTTGCGGTCTGCGAGCGGGGCGAGCGAGCTAAGCCGGTTCCCAGGCGTTGCAGAATCCCTAGCATCTCGAATCAAACTTGGTGCTAAGGTCGCGCTGCTTCGGGGAGCGTCGCGCGCAACATGATCCGTATTTCTACGATCTTCATCGCCATCTGCATGGTGCTGGTCTCGGCATCGCTTGGCCTTGGCCTCTATTCGGTGGCCGGCATCAGTGGATCGGAGTCGGCGATCGTGGCGCTGACCGCGCTGACGTTCCTGATTCTGTACAACGCGGTTTCGATGCGGCTGCGCGACCGCACCGACGTCGGCACCCAGATCGCCGATCTGTCGCGTGGCACCGCCGACCTCGCCCGCCAGGTCGCCGAGTTCGGCCGACGGCTCTCCGCGACCGAGACCAAGATCGCCTCCACCAATGCGGCCAGCACCGACCGCATGCAGTCGGTGATCGGGGAGATCACCGAGCTCGGCAATCTCGTGAAGCAGCTCGCCGCGTCCGTCGCAAGCCATGAGGAGCTGCTGACCGAACGTCCGCTCGGGCTGGTCGGGCCCACCGCGTCGCCGACTGCGGCGCCGCAGCCCGTCATGATCGTGGCTGCCGAGCCGCCGCCGCCAAGGCCGGAAGTTATGGCCGAGAAGTCGCAGCCGGTTGCCGAGAAGGTGACGGCGACCGCCGCGCCGGTGGGTAAGGAGGCCTCGGGCAGCCGCAGCCACTCACAGATCTTGAGCGCGCTACGCAGCGCCGTCGACGAGAACCGGCTCGATGTCTATCTGCAGCCGATGGTGACGCTACCCCAGCGCAAGGTGCGCTTCTACGAGGCGGTGACCCGGCTGCGCGACGAGCGTGATCAGGTTCTCCCCGCCGAGGATTTCATCGGCATCGCCGAGGCCGCCGGCCTGATCGGCCGCGTCGATCACATGGTGATGCTGCGCTGCGTTCAGGTGCTGCGCCGCCTGATGGTCCGCAACAAGGAGGTCGGCGTATTCTGCAACATCGCCGCCGCGACGCTCGGCAATGCCGAGGCGTTCGCGCAATGCCTGGACTTCCTGGAGGCCAACCGGGCTCTGGCGCCCTCGTTCATCCTGGAATTCAAGCAATCGATGTTCCGCAATCTGGGCGCCACCGAGACCGAACATCTGGCGGCGCTCGCGCAGCGCGGTTATCGTTTCTCGATGGACCACGTCACCGATCTGAGAATCGAGCCGCGGGAACTGGCCGACCGCGGCGTGCGCTACATCAAGGTGCCGGCGGCGCTGCTGCTGGACCCGAAGCAGAGCGCGGCGTCGGACATTCATCCCACCGATCTTTCCGATCTGCTCGGACGGTTCGGCATCGACCTGATCGCCGAGCGCATCGAGGGCGAGCGGTCGGTGGTCGATTTGCTCGACTATGATGTCCGTTTCGGCCAGGGCTTCCTGTTCGCCCCGCCGCGCCCCGTACGCCCCGAAGGTGCTGCCGGTAGCAGCGCGGAGGGCGAAATCAGGACCGAGCCCGGCGGGTCAACCAAGCCGGGCGGCATTGAGGCGGTTGGCGCCGAGCTGACGCAGCGCTTGACCGGCAATGCCGCGCTGGTGCGCCGCGCCGCCGGTCCGGTATAATCGCGCATCATGACCGGCTTGCGCTTTGTCGAGCGGCTGCGGGACGTCACCGATGGCGTCGACGTCCTGTTGTCCGATATCTGGGGCGTGGTCCATAACGGGCTGGAAGCCTTCTCCGAAGCCTGCGAGGCGCTGCGCAACCATCGCAGCCGCGGCGGCACTGTCATCCTGATCACCAACGCGCCGCGCCCGGCCGATTCGGTGCAGCGGCAATTGCGCAAGCTCGGGGTTGCCGACGAGACCTATGACGCCATCGTCTCTTCAGGTGATTTGACCCGCCACTATGTCGCCGCCCATCCGGGCCGCAGAGTGTTTTGGCTCGGCCCCGAGCGCGACAACTCGATCTATCGCGGGTTGGATGCCGTGCTGTCGCCGCTCGAACGGGCCGATTACCTCGTCTGCACCGGCCTGCTCGACGACGAAACCGAGACCGCCGAGGACTACCGGCCGATGATGCTCGAGGCGCGCGAGCGCAATTTGCCCTTCATCTGCGCCAATCCCGACATCGTGGTCGAGCGCGGCGACCGGCTGATCTACTGCGCCGGCGCCATCGCCGAACTCTATGGCGAGCTCGGCGGCGAGGTCATTTTCTACGGCAAGCCGCACCGGCCGATCTATGAACGTGCCATGGAATTGGCCACTGAGCGGCGGCAGGGGCGAGAGGTCTCGCGCGGCCGGGTGCTTGCCATCGGCGATTCCGTGCGTACCGATCTTGCCGGTGCGAACGGCTTCGGGATTGACCTGCTGTTCGTCACCCGAGGCATCCATTCCGAGGAATTCGAGGGCATCGACCAGCTCGACCCCGCCTCGGTGAAGGAGCTGTTCGGCCATCCGCCGAAGGCGCTGATCCGGGAATTGCGGTGGTGAGGTAGAGGCGGCTATCGGCTTCGACCGACGCCGTGATGCCGGGCCTCGAAGAGGCAAACCCGGAATCTCGAGATTCCGGGTTTGATGTTTCGCATCGCCCCGAAATGACGGGAGGAACCTGATAGCGAAGCAACAGAGACGTGAATGCCCGGGAGAAGCCCGGGCATGACGCCTCAGTAGTCAGCGAGATTACGTATTGGCGCCTTTAGGTCGACGCCATATCCGGGAAGACCGCCTCGATCTTGGTCTTCAGCGTGGCCGCATTGAAGGGCTTCACGATGTAATTGTTCACGCCGGCCTTCTTGGCCGCGATCACGTTCTCGGTCTTGGATTCGGCCGTGATCATGATGAAGGGCGTGGTGGCGAGATTGGGATCGGCGCGAACCTCGCGGAGCAGATCGTAGCCGGTCATCGGCTCCATGTTCCAGTCCGAGATCACAAGGCCGTACTTCTTGCCACGCATCTTGTTCAGCGCCGCCGAGCCGTCGCTGGCGTCGTCGATATTCTCGAATCCAAGCTGTTTGAGAAGATTCCGGATGATACGGATCATGGTGCTGTAATCGTCCACAACCAGCACCGGCATCGACAAATCAACCGCCATCTTGACTCCCTCACGCGACCAGGTCGACAGATCAAAAATTAGGCTGCCCGGCGCTTCTGCGACCGCTGCAGCGTCCCAACGACTAGCATCAGGCCTTAAACAGCGCGTTAACTCACCCAAGGTCGAACATGCCGGCTCAGCAACCTGGAGTAAGCTAAATGGGCCCGGCTTGACTTTCCTCGCGGAGCCAAGCCACGGTCCGGCCGCTTCAGAAAGCCCCAAATCATCCCTAAATTAATCCTGAAATGACCGCTGCCTTTACCGTTATCCGCGACGACACGCCCGCGTCCGCCTTGCCTGCGGGCGCGGTGGTTGCCATGGGCAATTTCGACGGGGTCCATCTCGGCCACCGGGCCGTAATTGCCGCGGCCTTGGAAATGGGCCGCTCCCACGGCCGCCCCGCTTTGGCGCTGACCTTCGAACCGCATCCAAGGCGCTATTTCAGCCCCAATACCCCGCAGTTCCGGCTGACCGACGAAACCGCCAAGCTCAGGCTTCTGGCAGGCACGGGGCTGGCCGGCGCCGTCGTGATGACCTTTGACAAGACGAGGGCGCAGACCTCGGCGCAGGACTTCATTCACCACGATCTGATCGAGCGGCTGGGCGTCTCCGGGATCGCGGTCGGCTACGACTTTCATTTCGGCAAGGGCCGGGTCGGCTCCCCGAGCCTGCTGGTCTCCGAGGCGCCGCGGCTCGGCATCGAGGTCGACGTGCAGCCCCATATCGACATCGAGGAACGGCCGGTTTCCTCCTCGGCCATCCGCATGGCGCTCGCCGAAGGCCAGATTGCGGACGCCACCGCCATGCTCGGCGCCCCCTGGTTCATCAATGGCGAGGTGATCCATGGCGAAAAGCGCGGCCGCGACCTCGGCTATCCCACCGCCAACATCCGGCTGGACCAGAGTTGCGGACTCAAGCACGGCATCTATGCGGTGCGGATCGGCCGCGGCAAATCCCGGATCGACGGGGTGGCGAGCTTCGGCCGCCGCCCGACCTTCGACGACGGCGCGCCGCTGCTCGAGGTTTTCCTGTTCGACTTCAGGGGCGACCTCTATGGCGAGCAGCTCGATGTCGCCTTCATCGGCTTCATTCGCGAGGAATTGAAATTTTCCAGCGCCGAGGCCCTGGTGCGCCGGATGGACGAGGATTCCGCGACCGCCCGGGCGCAGCTCGCCGCAGCACCGGAGGCATTCCCGAAGCTCGGGGAGATCGGTTAGCCCGCTAAAGCGCGATGAGATTTGGTTGAATCGTCGTCGCGCTTTACGTCTTTGATTGAGCATGATCTTTTCGGAAAATCGCTACTCACTTTTCCGGATCATGCTTTAGTCCCCCGGACCTTTGCGATTTCCTCGGGCGGCTGCTATGGAGAGCTCATGTTTGCGCGGCGCATCATAATCGGCATTAGCGGCCCGGCTTCCGCCTGAGCTAACGGCTCGGCGCAAGACCGGGTTCTTCCTGTCCGCCCCGCTACGTCCATAGCGTTTTCGCGCCCCTTCCGAGCCAAACAAGACCCCATGTCCGAAAAGCCCCAAAAGTCCGACGCCAAAGACTATTCCAAGACCCTCTATCTGCCGCAGACCGAATTTCCGATGCGCGCAGGCCTGCCCCAGCGCGAGCCGGAGCTCCTGGCGCGCTGGAACGAGATCGGCCTCTATGGCCGGCTCCGCCAGCAGGCCAAGGGCAAGACCAAATTCGTCCTGCATGACGGCCCGCCCTATGCCAACGGCCATATCCATATCGGCACGGCGCTGAACAAGATCCTGAAGGATCTCGTCACCAAGAGCCAGCAGATGCTTGGCCTCGATTCCAACTACGTTCCGGGCTGGGATTGCCACGGCCTGCCGATCGAATGGAAGGTCGAGGAGGAGAATTACCGCTCCAAGGGCAAGCAGAAGCCGGACTTCCGCGACTCCGCCGCCATGGTGGCGTTCCGCCGGGAATGCCGCGCCTATGCCACGCACTGGCTCAACGTCCAGCGCGAAGAGTTCAAACGGCTCGGCGTCATCGGCGACTGGGATCACCCCTACGCCACCATGAGCTATCCGGCCGAAGCCCAGATCGCGCGCGAATTGATGAAGTTCGCCGCCAACGGCACGCTCTACCGTGGCTCGAAGCCCGTGATGTGGAGCGTGGTGGAGAAGACGGCGCTCGCCGAAGCGGAGGTCGAATACGAGGACTACACCTCGGATATGGTGTGGGTGAAATTTCCGGTCACATCGCCCGCGCATGGCGCGCTGGCGCAAGCAAGCGTGGTGATCTGGACCACCACGCCCTGGACCCTGCCGGGCAACCGCGCCATTTCCTTCTCGCCCAAGATCGCCTACGGGCTCTACAAGGTGACGGAAGCGCCTGCCGACAATTGGGCCAGGACCGGCGATCTTCTGATCCTGGCCGATGCGCTTGCCGAGGACGTCTTCAAGCAGGCGCGCGTCACGTCGTACGAGAAGGTGCGCGATATCCCCGGCGACACGCTGGATGCGGTCGAATGCGCGCATCCGCTGAAAGGCCTGGCCGGCGGCTATGACTTCACCGTGCCGCTGCTGTCAGGCGATCACGTCACCGACGACACCGGCACCGGCTTCGTGCACACCGCGCCGAGCCACGGCCGCGAGGACTTCGACGTCTGGACGGCGAACGGGCGGGAGCTCGCTAGCCGCGGCATCAACACCGCGATCCCCTACACCGTCGATGAGAATGGTGCCTTCACTGAGCAGGCGCCGGGCTTTGTCGGCAAGCGCGTCATCAACGACAAGGGCGAGAAGGGCGACGCCAACGAGGCCGTGATCAAGGCCTTGATCGACGCTGGCAAGTTGCTCGCACGCGGCCGCCTGAAGCATCAGTATCCGCATTCCTGGCGCTCCAAGAAGCCGGTGATCTTCCGCAACACGCCGCAGTGGTTCATTGCGATGGACAAGGACATCGCCGGCAATGGCAAGGCGAAATCTGGCGACACCCTGCGCGCCCGTGCGCTGCACGCGATCTCCGTCACGCAGTGGGTACCGCCGTCGGGCCAGAACCGCATCACCGGCATGATCGAGGCCCGCCCTGACTGGGTGATCTCGCGTCAGCGCGCCTGGGGCGTGCCGATCGCGGTGTTCGTGCGCGAGAAGGGCGACGGCTCGGCCGAGATCCTCCAGGACGAGGCCGTCAACAAGCGCATTGCGGATGCCTTCGAGCAGGAAGGTGCGGACGCCTGGTATGCCGAAGGCGCGCGTGAGCGTTTCCTCGCAAGCCGCAGCAATGAGGATTGGCAGAAGGTCGACGACATCCTCGATGTCTGGTTCGATTCCGGCTCGACCCACGCATTTGTGCTGGAGGACCCCAAGCATTTCCCGGGCCTCGCCGGCATCAAACGCAAGGCCGATGGCGGCGACGACACCGTGATGTATCTGGAAGGAAGCGACCAGCACCGCGGCTGGTTCCACTCCTCGCTGCTGGAGAGCTGCGGCACCCGCGGCCGCGCGCCTTACGACATCGTGCTGACTCACGGCTTCACCCAGGATGAGCACGGCCGCAAGATGTCGAAGTCGCTCGGCAACACCATCGAGCCGCAGGCGGTGATCAAGCAGTCGGGCGCGGATATCCTGAGGCTCTGGGTCGCGGCCTGCGACTACACCGACGACCAGCGCATCGGCCCCGAGATCCTGAAGAACACGGTCGAGACCTATCGCAAGCTGCGCAACACCATCCGCTGGATGCTCGGCTCGCTGCATCATTTCAAGAGCGGAGAGACGGTTGCGGTCGCCGACATGCCCGAGCTCGAGCGCTACATGCTGCACGAGTTGTCGTTGCGCGCGGCAGCGATCCGCAAGGCCTATGAGGAGTTCGACTACAAGACGGTGGTCGCGACGCTGTCGGCCTTCATGAACAGCGAATTGTCGGCGTTCTATTTCGACATCCGCAAGGATACGCTGTACTGCGACCCGCCGTCATCGGTGGCGCGTAAATCCGCGCTCACCACCATCGACATGATCTGCGATGCGGTGCTGAAATGGCTCGCGCCGATCCTGAGCTTCACCTGCGACGAAGCCTGGCCCCAGTACCGGCCCGAGGGCGCGCCGTCCGTGCATCTGACGACCTTCCCTGATGGTCTGGAGGATTTCCGCAACGATGAGCTCGCGGCGAAATGGACCACTGTCCGCGACGTCAGGCGCGTGGTCACCGGCGCACTCGAGCTCGAGCGCGCCGCGAAAAAAATCGGCTCGTCGCTGGAAGCCTCGCCCGTGATCTATGTCGCCGACCGCAAGCTGCTCGGCACCCTGTTCGACATCGATCTCGCCGAAATCTGCATCACCTCGAATGCGGAGGTGCAGGAGGACGAGGCGCCGGCGGGCGCGTTCCGCCTCAACGACGTGCCCGGCGTTGCCGTGGTGGTCGAGAAGGCGGTCGGCACCAAATGCGCGCGCTCCTGGAAGATCCTGCCCACGGTCGGCGAGGACCCCGACTATCCCGATGTCTCCCCACGCGACGCCGAGGCGCTGCGCGAGTGGAAGGCGCTGGGGGTTGTGCCTTGAGTTCATCCCTCCGCGCCGGCCTGACCGCAGCCGTTGTCACATTGGTTGCCGACCAGGCCTCGAAACTGTGGCTCCTCGACGTGTTCGACCTGGCTCATCGCGGCACCGTCCGGGTGACGCCGTTTTTCGACCTGGTGCTGGCCTGGAATATCGGCATCAGCTTCGGCTGGTTCCAGAACGACGGTGCGCTGGCCCAGTTCGCCCTCATGGCGGTCAAGGTGGTTGCCGTGATCGCACTCGGGATCTGGATGGCGCGGTCGCGCACGCTGTTGGCGACCATTGCGCTCGGCATGATCATTGGCGGCGCGATCGGCAATGCCATCGACCGCATCGTCTATGGCGCAGTGGTCGATTTTGCGCTTTTACACCTCGAAATCGGCGAAAAAACCTTCAACTGGTATGTCTTTAACCTCGCGGACGTGGCCATCGTTGCCGGAGTCATAGCCCTATTGTATGATTCCCTCCTGGGGGTACCCGCCGCAAAAGCGCCCTGATCCCGGCCGATACGGCCGGAAGGCGGTGGATTTGTCAGGTGCTGGACACTCCCCAAAGTTTTAATTTTGAGTAGGGACACAGCCGATGCGTAAGACCGAAGCCTTGGGCCGGATGGGACAGACCTCGTCGAGGGCGCTGATGCGCTGCGCACGGATCTCCGCGGTCGCCCTTGGGATCGGGCTCCTCATCGCTTCCGGCGCCGCGCGTGCGCAGGACGACGAGGATGACGACAAGACCTTCGAGGAAAAGATCATCGAAGGCGTCATGCATGGCATCGGCGCCACCAACATGGAAAACAGCGGCATCGACTACCGCGAGCGGTCGCCGCTGGTCGTGCCGCCGAAGCTGGACCTGCCGCCGCCGGTAGCGGCCAAGCAGGAAGCCAACGTGCCGAACTGGCCGAAGGATCCCGACGAGAAGCGCCGCAAGGCGCTGGCCGAGAAACGCAAGAAGGACAAGAAGGACACCAGGGACGCCGTCGCAGTCCAGCGCGATCAAACCCGTCCGCTGTCCCCGAGCGAACTCAATGTCGCCCGGACAGTGCCAACCGACGGCGCCGGCAATCACGACTCCGATTCAGAGGCCCCGGGCACGACAAACAGCAATCCGCTGAGCCCGGATCAGCTCGGCTTCTCGGGCCGCTTCTCCAGCCTGTTCGGGGGCAGCAAGACCGAACAGGCGGAGTTCAAGGGCGAGCCGACGCGGGATACGCTGACCCAGCCGCCGCCCGGTTACCAGACGCCGTCGCCGAACTTCGCCTATGGCACTGGCAAGAAGATGGAATCCCTGAACAAGGAATACAATCCGGCTGCGGGCAAGTATGGCGACACCCAATAGCTGCCCCTGCCGTCCCAGAGCGTGATGGCCTCTTTGCCGACGTCATCACGCCCGGAATCTTTCCGTGAGCAGGTTCGCGTGCAGGCGGCTTGCGTTGGCCGCGCGGGACTACCGGACCCGAATTCCGGATCACGTGTCAAACTTCGTGACGCAAAAGCGTTGGTCGCACCTCTAACGAAGGTGCTTTTGACCCGAACGGCGACGTTTGGGCTTTTCGCATAGGTCAGGATGTCCATACATCGGCTCAAAGCCACCCTCCTTGCATTCTTTCTGTTCACATCGGGCGCTTGGGCGCAGGTTGGCCCGAGCTCGGATCCACCGACGACCTTTGCTCTCGACAACGGCCTGCAGGTCGTCGTGATCCAGGATCACCGCACTCCCGTCGTCACCCAGATGATCTGGTACAAGGTCGGCTCCGCCGACGAGACGTCGGGCAGATCGGGGCTGGCGCACTTCCTCGAACATCTGATGTTCAAGGGCACCGCGAAGCACCCGGCTGGCGAGTTCTCCCAGACGGTGCTGCGCGTCGGCGGCAATGAGAACGCCTTCACCTCCTACGACTACACCGGCTTCTTCCAGCGCGTGCCGCGCGACCAGTTGCCCCGGATGATGGAGTTCGAGGCCGATCGCATGACCGGCCTGATCCTCAAGGACGAGAACGTGCTACCCGAGCGCGACGTGGTGCTCGAGGAATACAACATGCGGGTCGCCAACAATCCGGATGCGCGGCTGACCGAGCAGATCATGGCGGCGCTCTATCTCAATCACCCCTACGGGCGGCCCGTGATCGGCTGGCACCATGAGATCGAGAAGCTGACCCGCGAGGACGCACTCGCCTTCTACCGGCGCTTCTATGCGCCCAACAACGCGATCCTGGTGATTGCAGGCGACGTCGAACCCGCCGAGATCCGCCCCATGGTCGAACAGACCTATGGCAAGGTCGCGCGCCAGCCTTCGATCCCCGCGCGCCGCCTTCGTCCGCAGGAGCCCGAACCGACCGCCGCCCGCACCGTGACCTTGTCGGACCCGCAGGTCGAGCAGCCGATCCTCAAGCGTTACTATCTCGTGCCCTCTGCCACCACCGCCGCGCCCGGCGAGAGCGCCGCGCTCGATGTGCTGGCACAGCTGATGGGCGGCGGCAGCAATTCCTACCTGTACCGTGCGCTCGTTGTCGACCATCCGCTCGCGGTCGGCGCGAGCGCCGCCTATCAGGGCACCTCGCTCGATGAAACGCAGTTCTCGATCGCGGCTTCACCAAGGCCCGGCGTCGAGTTTGCCCAGATCGAACAGGCGATCGACGCGGTGATCGCCAAGGTTGCCGAGAACCCTGCCTCGTCGGAAGATCTCGAGCGGGTCAAGACCCAGCTGATCGCGGAAGCGATCTATGCCCAGGACAACCAGGCCACCATGGCGCGCTGGTATGGCGGCGCGCTGACCACCGGCCTGAGCATCGAGGACATCAGGAGCTGGCCGGACCGGATTCGCGCCGTCACCGCCGAACAGGTACGGCAGGCGGCCAGGGAATGGCTGGACAAGAAGCGCTCGGTCACCGGCTATCTGATCAAGGACACCAAGGACACGGCGGCCGCCAAGCGCGAGGAGAAGCGTTCGTGATCAATCTCAAGCTCACTTGCCGCTCGGCTTTCATTCTCGCCGTCGCCGCGACGCTGCCCTTTGCGGCGCCCGCGCAGGCCGCGACCAAAATCCAGCATCTGATTTCGCCGGGCGGCATCGAGGCCTGGTTTGTGCAGGATTCCACCGTGCCGCTGATCGCGATGGAATATGCCTTCGCCGGCGGCGCGGCGCAGGACCCCGCCGACAAGCCCGGCGTCGGCAACCTCGTCGCCGACACGCTGGACGAAGGCGAAGGCGATCTCGATTCCAGTGCCTTCCATGAACGCCTCGAGCGCCGCGCCATCGACCTCAGCTTCTCCGTGGCGCGGGATTATTTCCGCGGCTCCTTGCGCATGCTCAAGGACAACAAGGAGGAAGCCTTCGGGCTGCTGCATGGCGCGCTGACATCGCCGCATTTTGCCAGTGTCGATGTCGAACGCATCCGCTCCCAGATCATTGCCGGGTTGAAGCGTGACACCGTCAGCCCCAACGCGCTCGCGGGCCACAAATTCCTCGAGGTGGCCTTCGGCGACCATCCCTATGGCCGGCCAAGCTCCGGCACGCTGGAGAGCGTGCCCCAGATCACAATCGCCGATCTCAAGGATTACACCCGGCGCGTGCTTGCGAAGAATACGCTCAAGATCGCCGTGGTCGGCGACGTCGATCCGGCAACGCTTGGCAAGCTGCTCGACCAGACCTTCGGTGATCTCCCGGCCAATGCGAGCCTGACACCGGTTGCCGATGTGGAGATGGCCAGGCCGCCACAGCGTGCCTTTGTCCCGCTCGACGTGCCGCAGACGACGATCACCTTCGGCAGCCCCGGCGTGATGCGCCACGACCCGGATTTCATGGCGGCTTACGTGGTCAACCACATCCTCGGTGGTGGCGGATTGTCGTCGCGGCTCTATCGCGAGGTGCGCGAGAAGCGCGGGCTCGCATATTCGGTCTATGGCGCGCTGACCTGGATGGAGCATTCCTCGCTGTTCATCGGTAACACTGGCACGCGCGCGGACCGCGCCGGCGAGACCATCGACGCCATCGAGAAGGAAGTGCGCCGCATGGCAGAGGAGGGCCCGACCCAGCAGGAGCTCGATGAGGCGAAGTCCTACCTCAAGGGCTCGCAGATGCTGGCGCTCGACACCTCGGCAAAGCTCGCCGGCGGGCTTCTGCAATATCAGCTCGACCGGCTGCCGATCGACTATCTGGAAAAGCGCAATGCGCTGGTCGATGCGGTGACGTTGGACGACGCCAAAAAGGCCGCCAAGCGGCTCTGGGGCAACGGCCTCATCACCGTTGTCGTCGGCCGCGCCCCGCAGGCTGCTGCGGAGCCAGTCGCCGCACCGGCGACTCAGGCAAATTGAGAGCTTGGCGCGGGGTCGCTCTTCGACCCCGTCATCCTGAGCCGCGAGAGTAGCAAACCTCAAAGAATGAACGGCCCCGGTGTGGCAGCCGGGCCGTCGCCCTTGGAGAAGACGGCTGCTTCGCGGCCTCCTCGGGGCGACGGTGATCGTTGGGAGCACATCCGCCGCAAAACCGCTATTGTGCGCACCGATTCTTGGGTAGCACTTCCGGTATCGCCATGCTGCGGATCTCCCGCAATCTCTCCATCGACGAGAACGATCTCGAGATCGTCTTTGTCCGCGCCTCCGGCCCGGGCGGGCAGAACGTCAACAAGCTCTCGACCGCGGCGCAACTCCGGTTCGACACGCGCCGCATCGCGCTGCCGGACGACGCAACGGCGCGGCTGGTCACCCTTGCCGGCCAGCGCATGACCAAGGACGGCGTCATCGTCATCCACGCCCAGCGCTTCCGTACCCAGGAGCGCAACCGCGCCGACGCGATCGAGCGGCTGGTCGAGTTGCTGCGCGAAGCGATGGTGCGCCCGACGCCGCGTCGCCCGACCCGACCGACACTGGGCTCGAAACAGCGCCGGCTGGAGGGCAAGAAACGGCGCGGCGACATCAAGGCGCGGCGCGGCTCGCGCGGCTTCGACGATTAGGTCAATCCGCTTGCCCCATCGTTGATAGCGTTTCCTAGCGCGACTGCCTTTTTGTTCTTCCCGTTCTTGCGCTGAAACAGCCCGCTACTACCACGTCAATTTTCCGCCGCCTAACATCCGGGCATGGCGAGGTGACGTGGATGGCGAAGCTGCGCTTGAGACATGCGATCGCGTTTTGCAGCGCGATATCCTGGGGAACGCTGGCGGCCGCGCAAATACCGCTGCCCGCTCCGAAGCCGCCTGATGGCACGACGCTGTTCAAGCAGCAATGTGCGACCTGCCACACCATCGACCCGGCTGATCCGATGCGGCAAGGACCGCCTCTGGCAAAGATCCTCGGCCGCACGGCCGGCAAGGTTGACGGCTTTCACTATTCTCCCGGGCTCGCGAAGGCCGATTTCGTCTGGGACGAGACAAAACTCGACGCCTGGCTGACCGATCCGCAAGCGGTGATACCCGGCGCCGTTATGGCCTACCGGCAGGCCAAGCCCGAGACGCGCGCGGCGATCATTGCCTATCTGAAGGGGCTTAATTGATGGCAAAACCGGTTCACTCCATGATCCGCGTCTTCGACGAAGCGAAGTCGCTCGATTTTTACGCACGCGCCTTCGGCCTCGAAATCGCCGACCGCCTCAAATTCCCTGACTTCGCGCTGCTCTATCTACGCCATCCTTCCTCGCCGTTCGAAGTCGAGCTGACGGTCAATTTCGACCGCAAGGAACCCTATTCGCTCGGTGACGGCTACGGCCATCTCGCCGTCGTCGTCGACAACGTCGATGCCGAGCATGATCGCTTCGAGCGCGAGCGTCTCTCGCCCGGCCCGCTGCGCGACTTCAAGCATGACGGCAAGACGCTGGCGCGATTCTTCTTCGTCTCAGACCCCGACGGCTACAAGATCGAGGTGATCCAGCGGGGCGGACGTTTCGGCTAGAGCATGATTCGGACCCGCAGGGCCGCGTCAGCGTAAAGTGGGCGCCGGTTTTGCGAAAACACCATGCTCAAACAATAAAGGCGCAATAAACCAAATCATTGGAGGAACTCATGAGGGAAGTTGATCGTCGAAGCAAATTCGATCGCCGGGTCTTTCTCAAGGGCGCGGCAAGCACGGTTCCTGTCGTTGCAGCCGCGACCACTACGGGGCTCAGCATCCAGGATGCCTGGGCTGACGATGCGGTTGCGCTGCCGCCGTCAACAATGAAGACCCTGGTGAAGGTCGCGCGCGACATCTATCCGCACGACATGCTGGGTGACAGCTACTACATCACCGCGGTCAAGCCTTGGGACGCCAAGGCGGCAAAGGATCCCGCAATCAAATCGCTCATCAGCGACGGCATCAGCCGGCTGGATCAGGATGCCCGCGAGCGCTACCAGGTCGCCTATGCCGACTTGCAGTGGGAGGCGGATCGCGTGGCCCTGCTGCGCGGCATCGAGCAGAGCGACTTCTTCAAGAAGGTGCGCGGCGACCTGATCGTCTCGCTCTATAACCAGAAGGAGCTGTGGCCGAAATTCGGCTACGAGGGCTCCTCCGCCGAGCATGGCGGCTACATCAAGCGCGGCTTCGCCGACATCGACTGGCTGCCGAAAGTCTAGGCCCGGTCAACACACAGTCGAGAGGAGCACAACATGGCAAAATTCGATATGAACGACTCTGGCGTGGTCGTGGTGGTGGGATCCGGCGCCGGCGGCGGCACGCTCGGCAACGAGCTGGCGCAAAAGGGCTGCAAGGTCGTCATCCTCGAAGCGGGCCCCCGCATCGAGAACCAGGATTTCGTCAACGATGAATGGGAGAGTTTCTCGCAGCTCGCCTGGTCCGACCTGCGAACGACGTCTGGCAGCTGGCGCGTGGCCAAGGATTTTCCCAACCTGCCGGCCTGGATCGTGAAGGCGGTCGGCGGCTCGACCACCCACTGGGCTGGCGCGTCGCTGCGCTTTGACGAGCATGAGTTCAAGGTCAAGAGCAGCTATGGCGGCATTCCCGGCGCCAACCTGCTGGACTGGCCGATCACGCTCGCCGAAATGGAGCCGTGGTACGCCAAAGCCGAAGACAAGATGGGCGTGACCCGCACCAACGGCATTCCTGGCCTGCCCGGCAACAACAATTTCAAGGTGATGGAGGCGGGTGCGAAAAAGCTCGGCTACAAGGAAGTGCATACCGGCAGAATGGCGATCAACAGCGAACCGCGCGACGGCCGCGGATCCTGCCTCCAGATCGGCTTCTGCTTCCAGGGCTGCAAATCCGGCGCGAAATGGTCGACGCTTTACACAGAGATTCCGAAGGGCGAAGCCACGGGCAATCTCGAGGTGCGCCCGAACAGCATGGTGCTCAAGATCGAGCATGATGCGAACGGCAAAGTCTCGGGCGTCGTCTACGCCGACGAAACCGGAGCCATGCAGCGTCAGAAGGCACGCGTGGTCGCCGTGGCCGGCAATTCGATCGAGAGCCCGCGCCTGCTGCTCAATAGCGCGTCGAACATGTTCCCGGATGGTCTGGCAAATTCGTCAGGCCAGGTCGGGCGCAACTACATGCGGCATATGACCGGCAGCGTCTATGCCGTGTTCGAGAACTCGGTCCACATGTATCGCGGCACGACCATGGCGGGCATCGTCCGCGATGAGGCGCGCAACAATCCGAGCCGTGGCTTCGTCGGCGGCTACGAGATGGAAACGCTCTCGATTGGCGTGCCCTTCATGGCGGCCTTCCTCAATCCCGGCGCCTGGGGACGCGAGTTCACCAGCGCCATGGAAGGCTATTCGCGGATGGCCGGCATGTGGCTGGTCGGCGAGGACATGCCACAGGAGACCAATCGCATCACCCTCGATCCCAAGGCCAAGGACAAGTTTGGCCTGCCGGTCGCGAGCGTGCATTTCGACGATCACCCCAATGATCTCGCGATGCGGGCCCACGCCTACAAACAGGGTTCTGCGGTCTATGAAGCGGTCGGCGCCACCGTCACCTATCCGACGCCGCCCTACCCCAGCACGCACAATCTCGGCACCAACCGGATGAGCGAGAAGGCGCGGGACGGCGTGGTGAACAAGTTCGGCCAGACCCACGACGTCAAGAACCTGTTCGTCTCCGATGGCAGCCAGTTCACCAGCGGCGCGGCGTGCAACCCCACCCTCACCATCGTCTCGCTGGCCATCCGGCAGGCGGATTACATCGCAGGCGCGATGCAGAAGAAGGAGATTTGATTTTACCGGCACTGGCTTTCGCCAGGACGAGAAAGAAGACGAGAAAAAAAGACGACAAAGAAAAAGGCCCTGTCCACGAGGCAGGGCCTTTCTTTACCGTTTGCCGTTCCGATATCCCCGAACTCTATTCCGCCGCATCCAGGATCGGGGTTGCCGCCTGATGAAACTCCGCAACCGGCTGCACGCTCCGGGCGCGGTAGATCAGGCAAGAGCACCGCAGCAGCGAAGCGAAATTCTTCACCTCACCGTGATGGTCGAGCACCTCGTCGTGCAAGGTCGTGAGGAACTTGGCGAGACTCATGTTCTGCGTGGCGGCGATCTCATCCAGGGTGTCCCAGAATGCCATTTCCAGCCGGATCGAGGTGGAATGCCCGCCGATACGCAGCGATCGGGTCTGGGACTCATAGTCGCGCTGCGGCTGATGCGCGAACAAATGGCACATGGTTTCCTCCCGTGATCTTATAATTTTTCTAAACAATATACCTGCCCGCGCGGCCTAACAATCCTCGCACCGTGCGCCGCAAGCTAAACGGCGCGGCTTGCCCTCGCTTCGCTTAAAGTCAATATCTTCAATGCGATAGGTGCGCCCCATCCCCAGATCGCAAGCTTTATCTGACAGCCGCATGCATTTACCGATGCAGCCGCTAAAATGGCTTTGCCTCACGAATCCCAGGAAACCCATGCCCGTCCGCCAGCTCCCCGAACAACTCGTCAACCGCATTGCCGCGGGCGAAGTGGTGGAGCGGCCTGCGAGCGTGGTGAAGGAGCTCGTCGAAAACGCGATCGACGCCGGCGCGAGCCGCATCGATGTTTTCACCGATGGCGGCGGACGACGGCGGATCGGGATCACCGACGACGGCGGCGGCATGACGGCGGTCGATCTCACGCTTGCCGTTGAGCGTCACGCAACTTCGAAGCTGGACAATGAGGACCTGCTACAGATCCGCACCCTCGGGTTCCGTGGCGAGGCGCTGCCCTCGATCGGCGCGGTGGCAAGGCTCGCCATTACCACCCGACATGCCAGCGAGCCGCATGCCTGGTCGCTCTCCGTCGAAGGCGGCCTGAAATCGGAGGCGATGCCGGCAGCGCTGAGCCAGGGCACGCGCGTCGAGGTCGCCGATCTCTTCTACGCGACACCGGCGCGACTGAAATTCCTGAAGACCGAGCGCACCGAGGCGGAAGCCATCCGCGAGGTAGTGCGGCGGCTCGCGATGGCGCGCCCCGACATCGCCTTTACGCTCGCAGGCGAAGAGCGCGCGCCGGTGACTTGGGCGGCCGCCCTGCCCGGTGCAGCCGGACGGCTGACGCGGCTCGGCGATGTCCTGGGCGCGGAGTTCCGCAGCCATGCCATCGAGGTGCGCGCCGAGCGCGACGGCGTCATAGTCGAAGGCTTCGCCGCCTCGCCCTCGCTGACCCGCGCGAACGCGCTCGGGCAATATCTCTTCGTCAATGACCGCCCGGTGCGCGACAAGCTGATCGTGGGCGCGGTGCGTGCGGCCTATGCCGACTATCTGCCGCGCGACCGCCATCCGGTGGTGGCGCTGTTCGTGACCTGCGACGCGCGCGAGGTCGATGCCAATGTGCATCCCGCCAAGACGGAGGTGCGCTTCCGTAACGCCGGGCTTGTGCGTGCCCTGATCGTGCACGCGCTGAAGGAGGGGCTCGCGCGCGAAGGCCGGCGCACTGCCGCAAACGGCGCGGGGGCCACGATCGCCTCGTTCCGTCCGGCCTTTGCGCCGCCGCGCCCGGGCAATTGGGACTGGCGAAGCTCGCCGTCGCTGCCGACCGGCCCGCTGCCGGGCTTTGCCGGCGCCGCGGCCACCGCCTTTGCCGAGCGGGAGCAGGCGGGCTTCGATGTCGGCCCGCCCACCGCTGACGTACGCCTCGAGGCGGAAGCGCCGGTCGACCTGGTCGACCGGCCCCTGGGTGCTGCGCGCACGCAGATCCACGAGACCTACATCGTGTCGCAGACCCGCGACGGGCTGATCGTGATCGACCAGCACGCCGCGCATGAGCGCATCGTCTATGAGCGGCTGAAGGCCTCGCTTGCCAGGAACGGCGTGCAGCGGCAGATCCTGCTGATACCCGAAATCGTCGAGCTGGACGAAGCCACGGTGGAGCGGCTGCTGGCACGGGAAAACGACCTCACTTCGTTCGGGCTTGCGATAGAATCCTTCGGCCCGGGTGCGGTGGCGGTACGCGAGACGCCGTCCCTGCTCGGCAGGATCGATGCGGCGGCGCTCTTGCGCGATCTCGCCGAGCATATGGACGAATGGGACGAGGCGCTGCCGCTGGAGCGCAAGCTGATGCATGTCGCCGCCACCATGGCCTGCCACGGCTCGGTGCGCGCCGGCCGCCGCCTGAAGCCCGAAGAGATGAATGCGCTGCTGCGGGAGATGGAGGAAACACCGAATTCCGGCCAGTGCAACCACGGCCGGCCGACCTATGTCGAGCTCAAGCTATCGGATATCGAACGGCTGTTCGGGAGGAAGTAGTGTCGTGTTCGGGAGGCAAGCAACGCGCGAGCCGGGACGACAGCAGACCTAAATCGCGATGGGATTAGGCCGAATCGTCACCGCGCCTTGCTTTTTGATCGAGCATGATCTTCCCGGAAAACCGCTACACGCTTTTTCGGATCATGCTCTCTAGAGGCTCGCAGCCCGCAAGAACACGAACTCCGTATCGTCGTAGTCGCGGCGCTCCTCTTCCGCAAAACCATCCGGCGCGACAAAACCCGCGGCCTTCGCCTCCTCCACCACAACCAGCGCCTCCTGTGTCAGCCAGCCTCCGTCGCGGAGCGAGGTGAGCGCTTTCTCGGCGAGCCCCCTGCCATAGGGGGGATCGAGGAAGACGAGCGAGAAAGGCTCGACAGGGTGCGCGGGGCCGAGATTAGTGGCATCGCGGCGATAGACCTTGGTCACGCCGCCGAGTCCCAGCGCCTCGACATTGTTGCGCAACAGAGCGCGCGCCTCGGTGCCGTTGTCGACGAACAGCACAAAGGCGGCTCCTCGCGAAACAGCCTCGATGCCGAGCGCGCCTGTGCCGGCAAAGAGGTCGAGCACCCGCGCGCCTGAGATTGGATCGCCATAGGCGTGAACTAGGATGTTGAACACGGATTCGCGCAGTCGGTCCGCGGTCGGACGGATCTCTCGCGATGCAGGCGAAGCCAGATTGCGGCCCCTCAGCCGTCCCCCGACGACACGCATCGTGGCCTACTCGTCCCGCGGCTTGAAATCGCGCTTGCCGTGATAGCCGCGCTTGGGCCGGCGCGGCGGGCCATAGCCGTGTGCTTCCTCTTCGTTGCGGGCGCGCGCCTCCTCGCTGCCGGTGCGTTGCACCAGTACGCGGCGGCCCTTGCGGTCGGCGATCAGCGCGCTCTTTCCCGCGGGCTTGAATGGCTTCTTGGCCGGACGCTCCTCGCCCTCGTCGTCGCCGCGCGCCGGCGGGGGAAGCGCGAAATCTGCACCGGCCTGCGCAATGACCTTTTCGCCGAGCTGCTCGCGCAGCACCCGCGTCTTCACCTCGTCGACCGCGCCCTCCTCGATCTCGCCGAGTTGGAACGGACCATAGGAGATGCGGATCAGCCGGTTCACCTCGAGCCCGAGATGGGCAAGCACATTGCGCACCTCGCGGTTCTTGCCTTCGCGGATCGCAAACACCAGCCAGACATTGGCGCCCTGGTCGCGCTCCAGCGTGGCATCGATCGGGCCGTATTTGACGCCGTCGACCTCGACGCCGTTCTTCAATTCGTCGAGCTGCGCCTGCGTCACCTCGCCATGGGCACGCACACGATAACGCCTGAGCCAGCCGGTCTCGGGCAATTCCAGCACGCGCGCGAGCCCGCCGTCATTGGTCAGCAGCAGCAGGCCTTCGGTGTTGAAATCGAGCCGCCCGACACTGATCAGCCGCGGCAGACCTTCGGGCAGATTGTCGAACACGGTCGGCCGCCCTTCCGGATCGGCATGGGTCGTCATCAGCCCGCGCGGCTTGTGATACATGAACAGCCGCGTGCGCTCGCGTTCCGGCAGCGGCTTGCCGTCGACCGTGATCACGTCATTGGAGGTGACGTCGAGCGCGGGCGAATTGATCACGCGGCCGTTGACGGCAACGCGCCCCTGCACGATCCACTCCTCAGAATCGCGGCGCGAGGCAAGGCCAGCGCGGGCCAGCACCTTCGCGATCCGCTCGCCGGTCTTCTTGGGCTTCGTCTCCTCGCGCGGCGCACGTTTCTCGAAACCGCCTTTGCGGTCGCGAAAATCATCCTTGCGCTCGCGATAGGCGCCACGGCCACCGAAGGCCGGACGCTTGGCGAAACGCTCGCCTCCCTCGTCGTCCTCGCGGCGCGGCCGCTCAGAACGCGGGCGGCTGAATTTGGGGCGATCATCGCCTCCGCGCTGATCGCGGTCGCGCGAAAAACGCGGCCGGTCCTCACCGCCTCGTTCCGCGCTTCGTCGCGCATCGCGCGGCCGGTCCTCACGCTCGCGCCAGGGTTTTGCGTCACCCGCCTCGTCGCGACGATCAAACCGCTTGCGCGGCGCCTCGTCGCGGAAACGACCGCGCTCGGCACGGTCCTTTTGAAACGGCCGGCGCTCGCCGCGATCCTCCCGGAACGGCCGCCGCTCACCGCGTTCGACGCGATCTTCGCGGAACGGGCGGCGTTCGCCGCGCTCACTGCGCTCTCCGCGAAAATCCTGCCGCTTGCCGCGATCGTCGCGGAATTCCTTACGCTCTCCGCGATCCCCGCGGAAGTCATTGCTCTCACGGCGGCCCGCACGGAAATCCTTCCGTTCGCCACGGCCCTCGCGGAAATCCTTCCGCTCACCGCGCCCCTCACGGAAATCACGCCGTTCACCGCGATCGTCGCGGGCGCGGAAAGGCCGCTCGCCGCGGTCTTCGCGCTTTCGGTACGGGCGCGCATCGCGGTCGCCACGATGCGGCCGGCCGCCCTCCTCGCGCTTGCCGCCGAAGCCGCGATTGGCGAATTTCTTCTCCCCGCCTCGCGCGCCCGCCGGCCGCTCCTTGCGGCCACCTGCACGATCGCGCGGGCCCCGCGTGTGAGCGTTGTCTTTATCTTTGTCGCGGGGCATGAAAGGCTCTCTTGGTCGGGTCAAAACGCTATCGCGCGCGGTCGCGCGCCGCTACTTTCGCAAAAAAACCATATGCACTTTTGCTGAAGGTGGCCCGTTTAGCAGCTTTTATTTCAAGATACGAGGCATGAACGCACCTTCTTTGATGAATTTGGCGCTGAAAGCGGCCGAAACGGCCGGCCAGGCGGGCGAGGTGCCGATCGGCTGCGTCATCGTGCGGGCCGGCGAAGTCATCGCCACGGCCGGGAACCGGACGCTCGCCGACCGCGACCCGACCGCACATGCCGAGATTCTCGCCATTCGCGCCGCTGCGGAAAAGATCGGCAGCGAACGGCTGACCGACTGCGACCTCTACGTCACCCTCGAGCCCTGCACCATGTGCGCAGCCGCCATCTCCTTCGCCCGCATCCGAAGGCTCTATTACGGTGCAACCGATCCGAAAGGCGGCGCGGTCGATTCCGGCGTGCGTTTCTACGCCTCCCCCACCTGCCACCATGTGCCAGAGGTTTATTCG
The DNA here is from genome assembly GCF_000472425.1 of Bradyrhizobium sp. Tv2a-2. Classification (GTDB taxonomy): domain Bacteria; phylum Pseudomonadota; class Alphaproteobacteria; order Rhizobiales; family Xanthobacteraceae; genus Bradyrhizobium. Next base: position 570,621 of record NZ_AXAI01000001.1, read on the forward strand.
GCCGTCGGTGAGCGCGAAGCAGCGGGGATGCTGAAGGCGTTTTTCAAGGCGCGGAGGTAGCGGCCGCGTGCTCCGTCATGCCCGGGCTTGTCCTGGCTTGTCCCGGGCATCCACGCGCCAGCCGCGTGAAGAAAGGCGTGGATGGCNGGGACAAGCCCGGCCATGACGAGAATGCGGATCGAGCCTCGGCCACTTAGCCAGCGAGGAAAAACTCCCGCAGCAGTTTCGCCGTCTCTCCCGGATTCTCTTCCGTCAGGAAATGCCCTGAATCGACCGGCGAGCCCGTCACGTTCGTCGCCCATTTCTTCCAGGTGTCAAGCGGCGTGGCCGCGGCGCTGGCGATACCGGCGTCGCCCCACAGCGCGAGCATCGGGATGGTGATCTTTTTGCCCGCTTCGAAATCCGCCTTGTCGATATCGTAATCGGCGTAGGCGCCGGCGCGGTAATCCTCGCACATCGCATGCACCCGCGACGGATCGCGGAACGGCGCCAGATAATGTTCGAGCGCGCGTGGGTCGATGGCGTCGAGCGTCTTCGACTTGGTCTGGCTCGCCATCTTGGTCTTCAGGAAGAAGTCGGAACTCGCCGTGATCAGCGTTTCCGGCAACGGATAGGGCTGGGCGAGGAACGTCCAGTGATAAATCTTCAGCGCATAAAGCCTGTTCATGCGCTCCCAGTAGTTATAGGTCGGCAGGATATCGAGCACTGCGAGCTTCGACAGCCGTCCGGGATGATCGAGTGCAAGCCGATAGGAAACACGGCCGCCGCGATCATGGCCGGCAAGCGCAAAATGCACATGGCCGAGTTGCTGCATCGCCTCGACAATCGTGCGCGCCATTGCGCGCTTCGTGTAGGGCGTATGCTCCGCATCGCTCTCGGGCATGTCCGACCAGCCATAGCCCGGCAAGTCCGCTATGATCAGCGTGAAGCGATCGGCGAGTTGCGGCGCCACACGATGCCACATCACATGCGTCTCAGAGAAGCCATGCAGCAGCAACAATGGAGGTCCCTTGCCGCCGACGCGTGCAAAGATGCGTCCGGATCTCGTGTTGATCCATTCTGAGGCAAAACCCGGAAAGAGGTCGGCGAAGTCGGACATGGTGCTTCAAACTTTGTTTTTCGTTGCCGCATTCGGCCCATGGATATATCCAAATAGGCGGGGACCACCATAAAGAAGCAGTAGAGGAAATGCCATGCCGATCGACTTCGAAATCCCTGATGAGGCCAAGGCCATCCGCGAAAAGGTCCGTCAATGGGTGCACGATGAATGCATCCCCGCGGAGAAGGAACTGGACGAGAAACCGCTCGACGAGGTGCTCGGCAAACTGCGGACAAAGGCCCGCGCGCAAGGATTGTGGTGCCCCTTCGTGCCGAAGGAATATGGCGGCATGGGGCTCGGGCCGCTGGCCAATGCACTGGTGCAGATGGAATTGGGCGAGAGCATTCTCGGCGCACTCTCGATGAATACGCAGGGCCCTGACGATGCCTCCATGCTGACGATCCTGGAGCACGGCACACCCTACCAGAAGGAAAAATTCCTCAAGCCCCTGCTCAATGGCGACAAGCGCATCTGCTTCTCCATGACGGAAAAGGCCTCCGGCGCCGATGCCACGGGCATGCAGACTTCGGCGGTGAAGGACGGCAATGAGAACTACATCCTGAACGGCGAGAAATGGTTCTCTTCGTCGGCGAGCGTCGCCGATCTCGCGCTTGTGATGGCCAAGACCGATCCGAACGCGCCGCGCCACAAGCAGTTCTCGACTTTCATCGTGGAACTGCCCAACCCCGGCTATCGCATCAAGCGCAACATCAAGAACATGGCCATTGAAGGCCCGCACTACGACGTGCTCTCCGGCGGACATTCCGAGATCGAGATCAGGGATCTGAAAGTGCCGGCCGACAACCTCGTCGGCGGCGAGGGCAATGGTTTCGCCATGGGCCAGCATCGCCTCGCCTACGGAAGGCTTCGTCACGGCATGCACAACGTCGCCAAGGCCCAGCGCGCGCTGGACATGGCGGTGGCGCATGTCACCAAACGGTCGACGTTCGGCGTGCTGCTCGCCGACCGCCAGGCCGTACAGTTCATGCTCGCCGAATGCGCAAGCCAGCTCTATATCGGCCGCCTGATGCTGCTGCACATCGCCTACAAGGCGGAGAAGGGCCTCGACCTGCGGCAGGAGAACTCCATCGCCAAGGTGTATCTGGCGCATATGGTGCATCACGTAATCGACACCGCGATCCAGCTGCACGGCGCGCTCGGCTTCAGCCAGGATACGGTGCTGGCCAAATGGTACACCCAGGTGCGCTCGCAGCGACTGGTCGACGGTCCCGACGAGGTGCACAAATGGAAGGTCGGCCGCAACGTCATCAAGGCGTTCCGCGAGCACGGCACCACGGCATCGGCTGCGGGCGGTGATTTGTTGTAGCAACAAGCATCGTCATTCCGGGGCGTGCATTAGCGCGAACCCGGAATCTCGCAGTAGGGGACGAAGTGCCAAAAAAGCTCTGGATTCCGGATCGACGCGCGTTGCGCATCGTCCGGAATGACGGAGACTAATTCCCGCCCCGCTCTTTCTCCACGGCCTGCCAGCCGATGTCACGACGGCAAAAGCCATCCGGCCAGTTGATACGGTCGAGCGCCTGGTAGGCGCGCGCTTGCGCCTCCGCGATCGTCTTGCCGATCGCGCAGACGTTGAGCACACGCCCGCCATTGGCGAGAATGGCGCCATCCTTCTCGACCGTGCCGGCGTGGAAGATCTCGACGCCATCGATCTTCTCAGCCTCGTCCAGCCCCTCGATGCGCGTGGCCTTCCTGTAGTCGCCGGGATAGCCCTTGGCCGCCATCACCACGGTGATCGCGGAGTCTGGAAACCAGCGCAGATCGAAATGCTTCAACTCGCCGTCACATGCGGCGAGGAAAGCCGGCACGATGTCGGACATCATCCGCAGCATCAGCACCTGGCATTCCGGATCGCCGAAGCGGACGTTGAACTCGAACAGTTTCGGCCCCCCCTTGGTCAGCATCACCCCGGCATAGAGCACACCGCAGAACGGCGTGCCGCGCGCCTTCATGCCGGCGACCGTAGGACTGATAATACGGTCCATGATCTGGTCGTGAACTTCGGCGGTGACGAATGGCGTCGGCGAATAGGCGCCCATGCCGCCGGTGTTCGGCCCCTGGTCATGATCGAACACTCGCTTGTGGTCCTGGGCGGAGGCGAGCGGGATCGCGGTCTCGCCGTCGCAGAGCGCGAAGAATGAGACCTCACGCCCTTCCAGAAACTCCTCGATCACGACCTCGGCGCCGGCCGAACCGAACGCGCCCTCGAACATCATGGCGATGGCGTCCTCGGCTTCTTGCAGCGTCCTGGCCACGACCACGCCCTTGCCGGCAGCGAGCCCGTCGGCCTTCACCACGATCGGCGCGCCCTGCGCCCGCACATAGTCGAGCGCTTCCGCGGCGCTGGTGCAGCGCCGATAGGCGCCGGTCGGTATGCCGAACTCGCTGCATAGCGCCTTGGTGAAGCCTTTGGAGGCTTCGAGCTGCGATGCCTGCTTGCGCGGGCCGAACGCCTTGATGCCGGCGGCTTCGAGATCGTCGACAATGCCGGCTGCGAGCGGTGTCTCAGGTCCGACCACGACGAGCTCGACCGCGTTGGTCTTGCAGAATGCGATTACCGCGGTGTGGTCGGCAACATCGAGCGCGATGCATTCGGCCTCGCGCGCGATTCCCGCATTGCCCGGCGCGCACCAGAGCTTTGTCAGCAGCGGCGAGCTTGCGATCTTCCAGGCCAGGGCATGCTCGCGGCCGCCGGAGCCGATCAGGAGAATGTTCATGGGAAGAGCCTAACGAAGAGCGGTTTTGGGTCCGGTGACACGAGTCCCCCTCCTTCTGCAAGGGGAAAGCGCCATTTGCACCGTCATTCCGGACGGCGCCCCCGGCGCGAACACGCCACTACGCCCGCTCGCCCCCGCCGCCGGCGATGATCTCCTGCAGCATTGCGACATGCCGCGCAAACGCGCCGCGCCCGGCGGCGGTCGCAGTCACCGTAGTCTGCGGTTTTTTTCCTACGAACGCCTTCTCCACGTCGACATAACCCGCCTTGGCAAGCGTCTCGATATGGGCGCCGAGATTGCCATCGGTGGCGCCGGTCAGCTTCTTCAGCCTGGAAAATTCCAGCCCCGTTCCTTGCGGCAACGCATTCAGCGCCGCCATGATGCGCAGCCGCAAGGGCTGGTGGATGATGTCGTCGAGATCGGCCACCGCGCTAGTTCCACCGCATCCAGAGACCGCCCAGCACCAATCCGCCGCCGTTCACGACCGCCATCCACAACAGGAAGGTGCCGCCCATCACATAGAAATAGCCGACCAGGGTCAGCACGGTGATGGCAAGCCCGAGTGCGACAAAGGCCTGGCCGAACCATAGGCCCGCGAGCACATAGAACAGCATGAAATAGATCGGCCAGAACGCGCCGAGTTCGCGCGGACCGAAATCGCCCAGCACGTCAGAACAAAAATAGCCGAATGCGTAGAACAGGACATAGGCAGCGACGACCCGGCCGTCGACAGCGCGCAAGCGCGCTCGGATTTGAAGGAGCGCGCTGATCACCACCGTGCCCAGGACGCCCCCGGTATTGACCGCCGGCCAGATGTAGGCGGCGTACCAGGGCCAGAGCCAGGTCGCGATGTTGCCAGCAAAAACCAGCACGCCCCACCATATCATGATGAGGCTTGCCAGATTGTAGACCTGCGATTGCCGCACGCGGCGCACGATATCGTCGATGTCGCTGAGCGCCGCTGCGGCCTGCTTGCTGTCGATCATGTTCCCGCCATCCCGCGCCTGGCCACATCCTCGGCAATCGCCGAGACGGCCTTCGGATCGCTCAAGATGCTCATGTGATTGACGCCATCGATCAGCTTCACGTCAACCTTGGGCGCGACCGCATGCACAGCATCGGCATATTTATCCGACAGCATCAACTCGTCGCCCGCGCCGGCGATCAAGGTGACCGGATGCGTCACGGCGGCGAAATCGTCGCGATAGCCGCGCGTCGCGAAGTTGCGCATCAGCCGGTACGAATAGGTGGATGCGAGGATCTCACTGCTGTTTGCCGGAACTGCAAAAGCGAGCGTCGGGAGCTGTTCGCAGCACTCGATCCCGAGACGGCGCAGGATCGAGAGTCCGAAGAAGCGCGGGAGATCTGGCCGGGCCCATCCGCCGGAATCCGGCCGGTTGGTCGGCGCGTCATAGCCGAGATAGGGCGCGAGCAGCACGGTACGGGCAAACAGATTCTGGATCGGCGAGCTGGCCAGCCGCAGTGCAAAGCCGCCGCCGGCGGAATGGCCGAGCAAGGTGATGGGCGCGTCCGCATGGGTCCGCCGCACCAGCGCGACGAGATCGGCCATGTCGTCCTCGAGCTGGCCGGGATAGCCGATGTCGCCGCGGGTGCCGGAGCCACCATGGCCGCGGATGTCGGGCGCATAGGTCTCCACGCCATGGGCGGCAAGGCCAGCCGCGAGCGCATGCACTGCCGGGCTCGAGCCCGACGAGCCATGGACGAGGATGGCGATCGGTCCGGCCGCAGGACCGCCAGCCGGATAGTGGCGATAGGTCAGCGTCGTGCCGTCCCTGGCGCTGAAATGGTTCAACGCCGGCATGGTGCTGCGGTCGACTGCGCGGGCCGTCTCAGAGACGGAGCGCAGCTCGGGGAGCGGGGTCAGCGGCGTTGCGATCATCGCGGCGAGGACAAGGGCGGCCACACCGATGATGCATAGGGCCCATTGCGCGAGGCCTAGCGGAAACCAGAGCAACCATTTCAACAGCATGATCCTCCTCCCATTTTCCATTATAGAGTACTCTATATTACAGAGTACTGGACACCACAAGGGTTCATTGGCGCTTGCCGGCCAAAATCCCTAACTTGGGCCCTACTCAACCTCGCGATTCGCAATGGCCGTAGCGGAAAACCTGATCAACGCGCCCGAATTCACCGTCTCCGAGCTGTCCTCTGCGCTGAAGCGCACGGTCGAGGACAATTTCGGTCATGTCCGGGTGCGCGGCGAGATCTCGGGGTTCCGCGGGCCTCATTCCTCAGGGCACTGTTACTTCGCGCTAAAGGACGAGAGTTCCAAGATCGAGGCGGTGATCTGGAAGGGCGTGCACTACCGGATGCGGTTCAAACCCCAGGAGGGGCTCGAGGTCATCGCCACCGGCAAGCTGACCACTTATCCGAACTCCTCGAAGTACCAGATCGTGATCGAGGCGCTGGAGCCGGCCGGCATCGGCGCCCTGATGGCCTTGATGGAGGAGCGCAAGCGCAAGCTCGCCGCAGAAGGCCTGTTCGACGAGCGGCGCAAGCAGCTGCTGCCCTGGTTGCCCGAGGTGATCGGGGTGGTCACCTCGCCGACCGGCGCCGTGATCCGCGACATCCTGCATCGCCTGTCCGACCGTTTTCCGCGCCAGGTGCTGGTGTGGCCGGTCAAGGTGCAGGGCGACGGCTCCGCCGAACAGGTCGCGGCTGCGATCCGCGGTTTCAATGCGCTGCCCGAGGGCGGCCGGATCCCGCGGCCCGATGTCCTGATCGTCGCGCGCGGCGGCGGCTCGCTGGAGGACCTCTGGTCGTTCAATGAGGAGATCGTGGTGCGGGCGGCGGCCGAGAGCCACATTCCGCTGATATCTGCCGTCGGCCACGAGACCGACATCACGCTGATCGATTTCGCTGCCGACAAGCGCGCGCCGACACCGACGGCCGCGGCGGAAATGGCCGTGCCCGTGCGCAGCGAGCTGATGGGCGAGATCGAGACCTTGCGCCGGCGCCTGATGATCTGCTGGCAGCGCGGCCAGGAAAGTCGTCGCAACGAATTGCGTGCGGCTGCCCGCGCACTGCCGGCCGCCGGCGAGCTGCTCGCGATCCCGCGCCAACGGCTCGACAACGCCGGAGGCGCCCTGTCCCATGGCCTGCGCGCCAATACGCATGCGCATTTCCGCCGCTTTGTCGCGGCCGGCGCCAGGCTCACCCTGCGGGTGCTGCGCGGCCAGGTCGAGCAGGCGCGGCATCGCGAGCAGGTCTGCGGCGAACGGCTCTCCCTCGCCGCGCGCACGCTGCTGCGTCGCCGCGGCGACCGCTTTGCAGGGCTTGAGGCACGCCTGCGCGCCTCAAGGCTCGCCAACGCACAGGCCCAGCGCCAGACCATTGCGCGCAGCCGCGAGCGCACGCTCAGGCTCGCCGAGCGCGCCGAGCGCGCCATGCTGACCATGTTCGACCGGATGGAAGCGCGCATGAACCACAGCGGGCAGCTGCTCGCCGCGCTGTCCTACCGCAGCGTGCTCACGCGCGGCTTTGCCCTGGTCCGCAACGAGACCGGACATCCGCTGCATGCGGCGGCCGATGTCGAGCCCGGCACGCGGCTGGAGCTGGAGTTTGCAGATGGACGCGTTGCGGCAACCGCCGGCGCGGATCGGCCTGTATTGATGCAACCCGAGCGCCCGAAGGCGGCTCCGCGCGGACCGCGACTGCCGAAGCGCGTGGCTAAATCTACCGATCAGGGAAGCTTGTTCTAAAGCATGATCCGGAAAAGCGTGTAGCGGTTTTCCGAAAAGATCATGCTCAATCAAAGACCTTAAGCGCGACGACGATTCAACCAAATCTCATCGCGCTTTGGGGCTTCGCATTCGCAGTCCTGCCCGGGCTTGCCCCGGGCACCCACCACTTTCTTTCATGGCCAAGACGTGGATGGCCGGATCAAGCCTTGACGGCGAATGCGATGCGGTTACCGCGAGAGCCACTCCGAAACCAGCTTCTGCGCATCCTCGCGGGCTTCAGGGTCGGTGCCGACATGGCCGCGCTCGGGGGTAGCGGCATCTGCTGTGGCCGATACGGCATGCACCGGCAGATTGGGGCGGTCGAAATCATGAAAGGCGCCCGGATAGACCACGATCCGCGTCAGCGCGCTGCGCCCACGGGCACCGTCGATCATCTGCCGGCAGGCCGGCGGCGAGGACACGTCGTCCTTGGCACCGATCAAGAGCAGGGTCGGCACCCGCGCGCTCCAGCCGAGCCCGGCCGAGAGCCGGCAGTCCGGATAGAAGGCGATCGCCGAGCGGAAATCCGGATCGGAATTGCGCGCGAGCAATTGCGGACGTATCGCCCAGAGCAGCGCGCTCGCGCCATTGGCCCAGCCGATCAGGCTGATGCGGTCGTGCCTTGCCCAGCTCTGCTCCATCAGCCATCGCCGGGTCGCGAGGATATCGGCCACCCGCTCGTGGCGTGCGGAAAGCCGCCGCTCCTTGACGCGGCATTGCGGACCGAGCCCGCGCGAGGCGTAGCTATCCGGCAGCAGCACCGCGCTGCCGCTCTTCACCAGTTGCTCGGCCCAGTCGCGATAGCGCGGCAGCACAGGCTCGGCGCGGGTGGAAAGGCCGCCGCAACCATGCAGCGCAATCACGGTCGGAAACGGCCCGTCGCCCGTCGGCTTGAACAGTTGGGCGCGCAGGGTGACGTTGCCGGAAGGGATCTCGACCTGGTTAAGCGATGCCGCGGGTGCAGGCGCGGCCTGAGCCGCGGCCATGATCAGCCCTGCGATTGCGGCGAGAACGCGCATCCAACGTTGCAAACCGTTATGCCGGAACCCAAAACCAGCGCCACCCCGGCAAAAAAATAGCATGTGGTCGGAAACGTAAAACATCACAAATCGGTGGGTTTTGCGGGCGGACAGCGCACCCTATTTATGTTAGCAAGCTTGAACGTGCGTAAACATTACCGGCATTTGATCGGAGCTCCAAAACCGTGCTGAATAAATTCGGTCCCTCGGGCCATGGCGAAGCGCAGGTGCAATATCTGGACGGCGATTTCCGCGTGATCTCGCCCGGAACCTATGTGCGCTGCGCGGTGACCGACGCACGAATCCCGCTCGACGAGCTCAAATATTGGAGCGTCGATCTCCAGGAAGCCTACGCGACGCCCATCGCCGTGCTGCAGCGGCATTATCCGGCTCAGCTCCAGAAATAGCGACGAATGTAGAATCGCGGGATGGGGTTGAGCGCAGCGAAACCCATCGATCTCGCGCGAAACGGTGGGTTTCGCTACGCTCTGCCCACCCTGCAAAAATCACCCGCGAAACGCCTTCTCGCGGGCCTTGAACAGGCGATCGGCGAGAAAACTCTTTAAGCCGGTCGCATCGTCGAATTGCAGCCTCACCGGGAACGGCACGATCTCGCGCGCCAGCGCCGACAGCTGTGCCTCGCCGCGCAGCCGCACCAGATCCTTTTCCGTCGTCACCAGGATCAGGCGATCGCGCTTTGCATCCCCAATCAGCGTCTCGATCTCGCTCATTGAGAAGCGATGATGATCGGCGAAGGCCCTTTGCCGCGCCACTTCGATCCCGCTTGCCTGCAGCGTCCGGAAGAAACGGCCGGGATCGCCGATCCCGGCGAAGGCCAGCACGCGCTGCCCCCCAAGCCTCGCAACCACGGCCCCGTCCGGCTCGAGATGTGCCGCAAGCACCGGCTTGCCGGGCGCGGCAATGGCGGCCGCCACCCCATTCGCTGCGGCGCCCGTGCCGATCACGACCAACGCATCGGTGCGTGCAAGCTGCGGCGCCAGCGGCGCCCGCAAGGGGCCGGCGGGAAACACCAGGCCGTTGCCGATGCCGCGCTCGCTGTCGATCACGATCAGCGCGACGTCCTTGACCAGGGCCGGGTTCTGGAAGCCGTCATCCATCAGGATCACGCTTGCAAGGCGCGATCTGGCGAGCGCCACGCCGTCAATGCGGTCGCGCGCCACCACCACGGGAAGCTGCGATGACAACATCAACGGCTCGTCGCCAACGTCGCGCGCGCCGTGGCGATCAGGATCGACCAGCAGCGGGCCGCGCCGCTCTCCGCCATAGCCACGGCTGAGCACGACCGGCTTTTCACCGAGCTCGCGCAGGAGCTTCGCCAGCGCCAGCACGGTCGGAGTTTTGCCGGCGCCGCCGAGATGGTAGTTGCCGACGCAGAGCACAGGCACGCCGGCGTCAAAGCCCTTGCGCTGCAGGCGGAGCGCCGCGACCGTGCCGTAGAGCGCCGCGAGCGGCCGAAGCAGATGTGATTTTAAGGATCGGGGCCGGTGCCAGAACGCCGGCTCACGCATCGGCAGCTCCCATCTCGAGCCGCAACTGCAGCAGATAGGGCTCGAGCGCGCCAAGCGTGCGCTCCAGCGCGCCGCCGAGCTGATCAACCACGTCGCGGGACGCCGCGACGAGCGTGTCGTGCGCGTCGGTATCGGCCAGCAATTGGCCGAGCTGCCTCACAAGCGCTTCGCGATCGGCGGCCACGCGCGCGCCGCCGGCCCGGTCCAGCGCCTCATAGACGTCGGTGAAGTTGAAGACATGCGGGCCGTGCACGATCGCAGCCCCAAGCTTCACCGCCTCGATCGGATTCTGTCCGCCACGCTCGACCAGCGAGCCGCCCATGAAGACGATCGGCGCGAGACGATAGAACAGGCCGAGTTCGCCGAGCGTGTCGGCGACATAAATGTCAGTTGCAGCCGTCGGCAGTTCCTGGCGCGAGCGCAAGCTGGCCGTCAGCCCTGCGGCCTCGACCAGCCTTGCAATCGCGCCGCCGCGGTCCGGATGGCGCGGCACGATCACGGTCAAGAGCTGCGGAAAGAAGCCTGCGAGCGTGCGCTGCGTCTCGATCAGGATTTCGTCCTCGCCCGGATGGGTCGAGGCCGCCACGATGACGGGGCGGCCGCGCATCACCGCAGTGAGCTTTTCGAGCTTGACCGGGTCGGCCGGCGGCGCCGGCACGTCGAGCTTCAGATTGCCCGTGACGATGACATTACGGCTGCCAAGCGCCGAGAAGCGTTCGCCGTCGGTCCTCGACTGCGTAAGACAGAGATCGAACTTGTCGAGCAGCGCCAAGATCGTGCCCGACATCCGCCGCCAGCGCGGAAAGGAGCGCTGCGACATCCGCCCGTTGATCAGCACCATCGGCAGCCGCCGCGCTGCGCTTTGCAGGATCAGGTTCGGCCACAAATCGGACTCGATGAACAGCGCCAGCGACGGGCGCCAGTGATCAAGGAAGCGCGCGACATAGCGCGGGGAATCGTACGGCACGTATTGGTGGATGACGTCGGGCGGGAAGCGCTTTGCGACGATCGCGGCCGACGTCACGGTGCCCGAGGTCAAGAGGATGCGGATGTCGAGCGCGCGCAGCCGTTCGATCAGGGCGCCCGCCGCCAGCACCTCCCCGACGCTCGCGCCATGGATCCAGACCAGCGGGCCCGCGGGCCGCACGTCGCGGGACATGCCGCGGCGCTCGCCGATCCGCTCTGGATCCTCCTTGCCCTGCTTGAGGCGACGGTTGATCAGCGCCGGCGCGAGCGGCACCATCGCAGACGACAGTTTGCGGTACACGCGCAGCGTCATCGGTAGCGTGTTAGGCACGACCGGCCTCCGGGCGGCCCACTTTGGCGTAAGCGCGCCGGGTCGCCTCATTCAGATAGGCCTCGAGCCTGAGGCGCAGCCGTTCCATGGTGGCGGCGTCGGCGTCGCGCGGCACGCGGATCTCTTCGATGCCGACCAGCGCGCCGCGCCCGAACGGCAAATTGATGGTGGTGCGGTCCCAGTTCTTAAGACGGATGAAACGACTGGTGGCCATTGCAAAGGGCATGATCGGCCGTCCGCTTTCCCTCGCCAGCATGATGACGCCGAGGCCGGCAACCCGCGCGCGTTTCGGCACATCGGCGGTGAGGGCCACATTATAGTTGTCCTCAAGCGCGTACACCATCTCCCTGAAGGCGCCGACCCCACCCTTGCGGTGGAAAGCCCCGCCATGGTCGCCGGAGCCGCGAATGGTACCGATACCGAGTCGCTCGGCAACGATGGCGTTGTATTCGCCGTCGCGATGCCGCGAGATCAAGACCTTGCCGCGTTGCTCTTTCTTGGTCTTGATGAACGGTGTCAGGAAATGCTGGCCGTGCCAAAACACGAAGATCGCGGGCTGCCGTGCCTCGACCATGCCGTAGACATGGGGCGGGTCAAAGATAAACGTGTTGGTTTTCCAAACCAGCCGCAAATATTCGGCTGCGAGGAACCCCACAGCACGCTGAAACCAGCCGCTGCGCAAAATATCGCGAAGCAGCTTCTTCAATGGTCCGATTTCGCGTCTTGACTCGGATCGAGCAGCCGATGGAGGTGCACAACGAAATAGCGCATCTGTGCGTTGTCCACGGTCTGCTGCGCCTTGGCCTTCCAGGCTGCATGTGCCGAGGCGTAATTGGGGAAGAGACCGACGATGTCCAACTTCGAGAGGTCCTTGAACGTATTGTGTTCGAGGTCAACCAGTTCACCGCCGAAAACGAGATGAAGCAGTTGGGGCTGCGGGGCACTATCTGGCATGGCTGTCTTTCCTATTGATGCCCGGCAAGCATTATCCCGATGACGTCAAGGCGCCTCAGGCGGGCGAAGACTTTCGAAAATGCGAGACAATGCTCGCATGACGATCGCGTCCCGCCGCCACCAGTACCCCGTGTGTAACCTCCCGGCGATTATACAGAATCCCCTCACCGGAAAGCGTGGTCATTCTACCATTCGCTTCCTGCACGATCAAATGAGCCGCTGCAAGATCCCAGTCGCGACTATTTCCGCCGGCGAATGCCGCATCCAATCGACCTTGCGCGACCCGGCAGAGCCGCAGCGCCAATGAGCCGATTCGCGGATACAAGGCAATCTCGCCGGCTTCCGTGTTCAACCGCTCGACCAACGGTTTGGGTCCGGCGATGCGGGAGAAATCCAGGCTCGTGCCCGGCGTCGCCTGGATTCGGCGGTCGTTGAGCATGGCGCCCTGCCCGCGCATGGCAAAGAAGAACTCGCCGGCTACCGGCACGAATACTGCGGCAAGCACGGGAGCTGCGTCTTGGACCAGCGCCACGCTCACGCACCAGTCCTCGCGCCCGGCGAGATAGCCACGCGTGCCGTCGATCGGATCGACGATCCATGTCAGCCTCTTGCCCAGCCGATCTTCGCCGTCGACGCTTTCCTCCGACAGCCAGCCGTAGTCGGGAGTTGCCGCGCGCAACCGCGCTTCCAGGAGATCGTTGACGGCGATGTCGGCTTCCGAGACCGGTGAGGACGCCCCCTTGGTCCAGTTTCTCAGCTCGGTGCGAAACAACGAGAGCGCAAGCGCGCCCGCCTCGCGTACGGTGTCTTTCAGGAGTTCTGCGTCGGCTAACAAGATCTGCGGGCTAGCGTCCGCCAAGCGTCAGCCCCTCGATGCGCAGCGTTGGCGCGTTGACGCCGTAGCGGAATTCCAGGTCGTTGGCCGCGACCAGCGACTTGAACATCTCGAGCAGGTGGCCCGCGATGGTCACCTCGCTCACCGGATAGGTGATCTTGCCGTTCTCGATCCAGAAGCCGGATGCGCCGCGGCTATAGTCGCCGGTGACGCCGTTGACGCCGGAGCCGATCAGGTCGGTGACATAGAAGCCTTGGCTGATATCGGCAATCAATTCCGTCGGCGTGACGGCGCCAGCTTCCAGGTGCAGATTGTACGGCCCCGGCGACGGCGACGAGGAGACGCCGCGATGCGCGTGTCCGGTGGTTGCCAGTCCCAGCTCGCGCGCGGTCGCGCAATCCAGCAGCCATGTCGTCAGCACGCCCTGATCGATCAGCGCGGTCTTCCTCACGCTCACCCCTTCGGCATCAAAGGGCTGCGAGCGCAGGCCGCGCTTGCGCAGGGGATCGTCGATGATACGGATGTCGCCCGCAAACAGCTGCGCGCCGAGCTTGTCCTTCAGGAAGCTCGTCTTGCGAGCGATCGAGGCGCCGTTGATGGCGCCGACGAGGTGGCCGACCAGCGAGCCCGAGACGCGCGGATCGTAGACCACCGGCACCTGGCAGGTCTCGACCTTGCGCGGATTGGCGCGCGCAACCGCGCGCTCGCCGGCGCTGCGGCCGACGCGCTCCGGCGCGTCGAGATCGGCTCCGTGAGGAGCTGCGGTGTAATCATAGTCGCGCTCCATACCGGTGCCTTCGCCCGAGATCGCCGTCATGGAGATGCTCTGGCTCGAGCGCAGATAGCTGCCGTGGAAGCCTGTGCTCGTCACCAGCACCATGCCGCCGATGCCTGATGAGGCCGACGCGCCGCCCGATTTGGTGACGCCCTTCACGCCAAGGCCCGCGGCCTCGGCCTCCTGCGCACGCCGCTCCAGCTCCGCGGTCGAGGGCACCACCGGATCGAGCAGATCGAGCTCGGGGAAATCGCGCGCGAGCAGGGACGCGTCCGCGAGCCCGACAAATTTGTCTTCCGGCGCAACCCGCGCCATCGCCACGGCGCGCTCGGCGAGCCGTGCGACGCCGTCGCCCGAGACATCATTGGTCGAGACCACCGCCTGCCGCCGTCCGACCAGCACGCGCAGGCCGACGTCATCGCCCTCGGAGCGTTCGGATTCCTCGACGCGGCCGTCGCGCACCTCGACGCCCTGCGAAACGCCGCGCACCGCGACCGCATCGGCCGCATCCGCACCGGCGCGTCTGGCCGCCTCCACGAGACGTTGCGCGAGGTCCGACAAGGCCGATTGATCGAACAGGTCGGAGCCAGCAGCTTGAGCAGTCGATGCGGCCGATGGTGAAGAGATCACAAACGTTTTCCCATGCAGTGGAGGAAGCGCCGGAAATAATCCCGATCACCCCAGATGTGCCCAACTGGCGCGGACTTCAAGCGCTTTTACGCAGCCGATCCATAAGAATCTCCGGAGACGCGCAACTTCTCGTCAATCATGCACAGTGAGGTCTTGTCAATCATGAGGAGCGAACGAGGCCCGGTGACCTCCTTTTAACCAGGCTTTTTAAGGCGAAACGGACGGGGACCGCGTAAGGTCTTACGCAACGACCGGGGAACAATTCCCGGCGGGGAGACCAAAGCCGTGAGGCGTCAAACAGCAACAGGTGGGATCAATCCCGCCGGGTCGAGCCGCGCATTGCGGCTCGACCCACTCTCTCTGCCCGTCAGCTTTCATGCGCATGATGCCCGTGCCGACGGTTTCGTGCGGCAGGTCGAGCTTCACCGCGAACGCGTGGTACTGCATCGTGCCGTTCGCGGCATGCAGATGTCGGTCAAGCTTCGTGTCAGAGACTATCTCGGCATCGGATTGCGCAGCGTCAAGGACGGCGAGATGCTGGTGTTGGCGCATCGCGATCCCTCGTTGAGCATTCCCCTTTGCATCACGACCGATACGGACGAACTCGCCGCCGCCTGGCAGCTGTGGAGCGACATCTTCGCGTTGCCGATGCTCGATGATTCGTCGCGAGAGCCGGCCCAGCGCCGCCGTCGCCGCAACGTCATCCGCACGCGCCGGCCGAAATTCCTGCTGCGTCGGCGCGCCGGCGGCCTGCTCGATGCGGCGAAGAACTTTAGCGGCGAGCGCGAGATCATCGCGCGGAACTAAGCGCGCATCAGCGCATCGACCAGCAGTCCCGCAAACAACAACAATCCGGCGTCGCGGTTAGACTTGAACAGCCGCAGGCAGAGCACGGGATCGCTGATCCTGAGCCGGTTGATCTGCCAGGCCAGATGCATCGCAAACGCAGCGAGTCCGAGCCAGGCCGGCCAGTGCACGCCGCCACGCAAGAGCGCGGCTGCAATCAGCACCACGGCCAATCCATAGAAGATCACGAGCGCCTGATGCGTGCGTGCGCCGAACAGGCGCGCCGTGGATTTGACGCCGATCAGCGCATCATCCTCGGCATCCTGATGCGCATAGATGGTGTCGTAGCCGATCACCCAGGAGATCGAGCCGGCATAGAGCAGAAGCGCGGTCGCATCGATCCGCTGCAGTACCTCCGCAAAGCCCATCAGCGCGCCCCAGGAGAATGCAAGCCCGAGCACGACCTGCGGCCAGTAGGTGATGCGCTTCATGAAGGGGTAGATCGCAACGACCAGAAGCGAGGCGATGCCGGTGAGGACGGCAAAGCGGTTGAACTGCAGCAGCACGGCAAGCCCAACCAGCACCTGCAACAAAAGGAAAACCAGCGCCCGCTTCACACTGACCTGGCCCGCCGGTATCGGCCGCGAGCGCGTGCGCTCGACCTTGGCATCGAGGTCGCGGTCGGTGATGTCGTTCCAGGTGCAGCCCGCGCCGCGCATCGCAAAGGCGCCGAGCAGGAACAAGGGGATCATCAGCGGCAATTGCGAGAGGTCGCGCGCAACGCCGGCTGCGAGCGCCGCCGACCACCAGCAGGGCAGCAGCAACAGCCAGGAGCCGATGGGACGGTCGAGGCGCGAGAGCCGCAGATAGGGCCGCAGCCACAAAGGCGCATGAGTATCGACCCAGTTGCCGGTCGCGTCTGCAACACGCGCTGCCGCGTCGCTCACGGCATCACCGCGCGAGCACGTTGCCGTTCAGCGTATCGAAGGTGCTGCCGCCCTTCTTGGCCGCAGTGGCTTCCGGCACCGACGTCGCCGACCCCAGCACTTCGCTCAGGCTCGGGCCTGCCGGCCCGCGCTGCTGCATCTGCTGGGCAACATTGCAAACCTTGGTCTCCAGCGCTTCGGTATTCTTGTGGCCGGCGCGGATCTGATCGCCGATCTGCGGCGGGATTCCGCATTTGGCCTGATGCGTCTCGACATATTTGAGCATCTTGGCTTCGGCCATTGAGTAGTTCTTGATCAACTTGCAGGCCTCGTCCGGCCCGGCATGATGGTCGCTCGCGGCCTTGATCAGCTTGCCGCGCTTTTCGGCTTCCTCGCGCAGCGGCGTGAACTCCTTCATGCATGCCTCGCCGGCAGCCTGCGTCGGACCCGCAGCAGGTGGCGGGCCGAAGCCGGCGCCACCGCCGCCCGTCAGGGGCGCCGCACCGCCCGAGGGAAATGGCGACGCCGTTCCAACCGACGCCGACGGCGCCGCGCCATTGACCGGCGGGAATGCCGGGTCGTTCGGCTGCACGCCCCGACTGGGAAGCGGCGCAGGAAACGCGCTCTGTGCAGCGGCGTGCCCAGCATGGAGAGCGACGACGGCAACCGTGAGCGGTACCAGCAAGCGACGGATGATCAAGGCAGTTTCTCCGGCAAGGCCCGTGATGCCCTCAACGCCCGGCACGAGGCTTTTGTGATCACGGCTCGGGTGTCCGAATACAGGCTTTTTTACGATTCCTGCTGGTCCTTAACAAGAACGCGGAATTTGGCAACAGCGCGGCGTGGAGCCGCAGGGCGCAGCCAATATTTGCCCCTGATTCTAAACCTTTAGGTTAAAATCGGGTGGAATCGGAACGATATGCCAGCTGGAACGACCATGCCCGAAGTCGATTTTCGCGCGCCCCGCCTCTTTGTCGATGCGGAACTTCGGCCAGGCGTCGCAGTCGCGCTGGAGCGCGATCAGAGCAATTATCTCGGCAATGTTCTGCGGCTTGCCGCCGGGGCCAGCATCCTGACGTTCAACGGCCGCGACGGCGAGTGGCAGGCCGAGATCGCAGGCCGCAAGCGTCCGGAAACGCTCACCGCCATTAAACAAACGCGCCCGCAGGACAGGCTGCCAGACCTCACCTACGCCTTCGCCCCGCTCAAGCATGCCCGGCTCGATTACATGGTGCAGAAGGCCGTCGAAATGGGCGCGGCGCGGCTGCAGCCGGTGCTGACCCGGTTCACCCAGGTTGCCCGCGTCAATGGCGAACGGATGCGCGCCAATGTCATTGAGGCGGCCGAGCAATGTGGCATCCTGAGCGTGGCGGAGGTCGCCGAGCCCGTGCCGTTGGAGCGGTTCCTGGCCTCCCGCCAGGCGGGTCGCCTGCTGATCTTCTGCGACGAGGCCGCCGAGGTCGCAAATCCCTTGCGGGCGCTGGAACATGGTGCGGCCCATGGCGGTATCGACGTCCTGATCGGTCCCGAGGGAGGCTTTGCCGAGGAGGAGCGAACGCTTTTGCTGCGCGAGAGGCAGATTTTGCGGCTGTCCCTCGGCCCGCGGATTTTGCGGGCGGACACCGCCGCGGTGGCTGCGTTGGCGGTGGTTCAGGCCGTGCTGGGCGACTGGCGGGCCGAAAAGAGCGGCTAGGTCGCCGCTTTTTCCGTTAAGGCAGTTCTCGTTAAGGTCATTTCGCATCGAGGCTTGGGCCGATCGCTGTCGAAACCGTTGTAAAGCCATGCTAAGGGCTGCCCAACTTTGACCGCCGGAACCCAATTTTGATGACCGGAACCGCCGTTTCGACCGCTCCTTGGGCGGGTGCTCTTCTAACCTCGTTCGCCCAGGCGGGCTACGAGCGGGCGGAGCCTGCCATCCTGCAGCCGGCCGAGCCCTTCCTCGATCTGTCCGGCGAGGACATTCGCAAGAGCCTTTACCTGACCACCGATTCCAGCGGCGAGGAGCTTTGCCTGCGCCCTGACCTGACGATCCCGGTGGCACGGGATTACCTCGCGTCAGATCGCGCCGGCCAGCCCGCGGGCTTCAGCTATCTCGGCCCGGTATTCCGCTATCGCGGCACTACCCCAAGCGAGTTCCTGCAGGCGGGCATCGAATCCTTCGGCCGACAGGACCGCGCCGCGGCCGATGCCGAGATGCTGGCGCTGGCGCTGCAAGCGATCAACACTTTCGGCGTCACGGACGTCGAAATCCGCACCGGCGACGTCGCACTGTTCAATGCATTGATCGATGCGCTTGAACTTTATCCAGTCTGGCGCCGTCGGCTGGTCAAGGATTTCAACCGCAAGATCTCGCTGGACAAGGACCTCGAGCAGTTGACGCTCGCAACCATCCCCGGCCGCAACGAATATGAGGGCGTGCTGGCGGCGCTTGCCGGCTCCGACCGCAAGGCGGCGCTCGCGCTCGTCACCGACCTGATGTCGATCGCCGGCACCACCAATGTCGGCGGCCGCACCGTGGCCGAGATCGCCGACCGCTTCCTGGAGCAATCGACCCTGAAGGGCGGCGCGCTGCCGCACAACGCGCTCAATTTGATCAAGCGCTTCCTCGCCATCTCTGGCGATCCGGACGCAGCGGTCGCGCAATTGCGGGCACTGTCGCGCGAGGCGAAGCTCGAGATCACAGCGGCGATCGATCAATTGGAGGCCCGCATCGGGTTCATGGCGGCGCGCGGCATCGACGTAAAGACCTTGCGTTTCTCGACTGCCTTCGGACGGGGGCTCGACTACTACACCGGCTTCGAGTTCGAACTGCATGCGCGAGGCAACGGCGCCGAGCCGCTTGTGGCCGGCGGCCGCTATGACGGACTGATGACGCGGCTCGGCGCGCCCGTGCCGATCCCTGCGGTCGGCTTCGCAGCATGGGTCGAGGCACTCATCAAGATCGGCCGGAATGCGAGGACGTCATGAGCGGGCCGTTTGTTCTAGCCGTTCCCTCCAAGGGCCGACTGCAGGAGAATGCCGAGGCGTTCTTCTCCCGCGCAGGGCTTACGCTCGCCAAGCCGCGCGGGGCGCGCGAATACCGCGGCACCATCTCCGGCCTCGACAATGTCGAGATCGCCTATCTGTCGGCGAGCGAGATTGCCGCACAGCTCTCGCGCGGCGCCGTGCATTTCGGCGTCACCGGCGAGGACCTTGTGCGCGAGAGCATCGTCAATGCGGACAAGCGGGTGCTCTTGCTCGACAATCTGGGCTTCGGCAGCGCCAACGTCGTGGTGGCCGTGCCGCAGGCGTGGATCGACGTGCGCACCATGGCCGATCTCGACGATGTCGCCACCGGCTTTCGCGCCCAGCATAACCGGCGGATGCGAGTCGCGACCAAATATATCAACCTCACCCGCGGCTATTTCGCGAGCCACGGCATCGTCGACTACCGCATCGTCGAAAGCGCGGGCGCAACCGAAGGCGCGCCGGCCGGCGGCACCGCCGAGCTGATCGTCGACATCACCACGACCGGCGCGACGCTCGCAGCCAACGGCCTGAAGGTGCTGGACGACGGCGTGATCCTGAAGAGCCATGCCAACCTCGTGGCCTCGCGCGAGGCGGACTGGTCGGGCGCCACGCTGGAGACTGCGCGCGTCATCCTCGATCACATCCATGCCCGCGCGCGAGCCAATCAATACAGCGAGGTCCGCACCCGTTTCAAAGGATGCGATGCAGCAATGCTCGCCGAGGCACATAATCGTTTCGGCGTGGTCGCGCCGTTCGGCGGCCCGACCTCGTCGGGCATGCTGACCTTGCACTGCCCGCCGGCGCAGCTTTATGGGCTGGTCAGCTTCCTGCGCACGAACGGCGCCGACACCGTCTCGGTGGCTTCGCTGGATTACGTCTTCGACCGGGACAACCCGCTGTTCGCGCGGCTCGAGGCTTTCCTCAAGACGTGAGCGCTGCGCCCAAGCGCCGCTATCGAGGCGTGGCGACAAGCCGGGACGATTACCATATGGTAGCACGGCGCAAGGTGGACGCATGAACCGGCTCTCGGGCGGGGCATGCTCGAGGGGCGAGTTGGGAAATCTGATTGATGATGCTCGGTAGCGACGTCTCGAACCTGTCCACGACCGCGGTCACTGCCGCGGCCAAGGGGCTGTCGATTGTCGTCCCCGCCTACAACGAGGCGGCGGGCCTCGCGGCCCTGCATCAGCGCATCTGCGATCTCGCCATCGCGCTGCGGCAGCGCTATGGACTCGGTTGCGAGGTCGTCTATGTCGATGACGGCTCCAGCGATGCGACGCTGGCGATCGCGCGCACATTGCCGGCCTCTGCGCTCGACGTGCAGGTGGTTTCGCTGTCGCGCAATTTCGGCAAGGAGGCCGCGTTGATGGCCGGGCTCGATCATGCCCGACGCGGCGCCGTGCTGTTCATGGATGGCGACGGCCAGCATCCACCCGCGCTGGTGGAGCAGCTCGTCAGCCACTGGATCGATGGCGGCTATGACGTGGTCTATACCGCCAAGGCCCATCGCGACAATGAATCGCTGCTGCGGCGGCTTTCGGTGCACGGGTTCTACGCCCTGATCAACTGGGGCGCGCGGCAGAAGATCCCCGAGGACGCCGGCGACTTCCGCCTGCTGTCGCCGCGCGCGGTCGCGGCGCTGCGGCAATTGCCCGAGCGGAACCGCTTCTTCAAGGGACTCGCGAGCTGGATCGGCTTCCGGCAGATTCGGGTCGACTACGAGCCGGCCCCGCGCGCGCATGGCGTCACCACCTTCAGCTTCTTCCGGCTCATGGGCCTGTCGGTCGAGGGGCTGACCTCGTTCTCGGTGGCGCCGTTGCGCTTCGCGAGCCTGCTCGGCGTGCTGCTGGCGTCGGTCGCCTTCCTGTTCGGGATCTCGATCATCTGGGAAGTGTGGACCACCGGAAAGCAGGTTCCAGGTTATCCCTCGCTGGTCGTCGGCCTCATGACCATCGGCGGCGTGCAGCTGATCATGATCGGCATCGTTGGCGAATATATCGGCAAGATCCTGTCCGAGCTGAAGGCACGGCCGATCTACTTCGTCGCCGAGCACAGCGAGAAGCAGTTCGAGGCAGAGCGCGGCGAGAGCGAAAGCAAAAGGACCGCCGCGGAATGAGCGATGCCGCGCGGCGCGCGCCGATCTGGCTGTGCGCTGACGATTACGGCATCAGCCCGGGCGTCAACCGCGCCATCCGTGATCTGATCGAGCGCGGCCGGCTTAACGCCACGTCTGTCATGGTCGTCGGTCCTGCGATCGGCCGCGAGGAAATCGGCGCGTTGCAAAGCGTGGCGGGCGCGAGCTCGCGTTGCGCGATCGGGCTGCATGCCACGTTGACGGCGCCGTTCCGGCCGCTCTCCATGCACTTCCGTCCCCTCGATGGCGGCATGTTCCTCCCCTTCCCGAAACTTTTGCGCGCGAGCCTGCTGCGACGGCTCGATCCCGAGATCATCCATACCGAGCTCAAGCTGCAGCTCGCGACCTTCGCCGGAATGTTCGGCCGCGTGCCGGATTTCATCGACGGCC
The DNA here is from genome assembly GCF_000472425.1 of Bradyrhizobium sp. Tv2a-2. Taxonomy (GTDB): domain Bacteria; phylum Pseudomonadota; class Alphaproteobacteria; order Rhizobiales; family Xanthobacteraceae; genus Bradyrhizobium. Next base: position 592,488 of record NZ_AXAI01000001.1, read on the forward strand.
ATCAGCATGTGCAACTCTACCCCGCCGTCCGGGATGCGTTCCTTGCGGCAGTGAAAGAGATCGCGCCCAGGGCCTGGGTCCGGCAGGCAGGCCGCGCCACGCCGTTGCTGCAACGATTCGCCGCGCCGAAGGCCGTGTTGCTGGATATGCTGAGCGCACAATTTCGCGCACGCGCGGCCCGCGCCGGCATCATGGTCAATCCCGCTTTTGCCGGTGCCTATGATTTTTCGCGCAAGCCCGATTTCGGCGCGTTGATGCGCGGCTTTCTCGATCGCCTGCCGGCGCAAGCCGTGGTGATGTGCCATCCCGGCTTCGTCGACGAACAGCTGTTGAGCCTCGACCCCTTCACCGAGCAGCGCGAGCGCGAGCACGCCTATCTGGCCGGCGAGCAATTCCCGGCCCTGCTCGCCGAAAAACAGCTGACATTGGGCTGAGGGGTCGCCCCGGCAAGGCCAGGGCCAATCTGACGCCTACCTAAATTTAATCCGGAACCGCACTTCAGGGCGCCATGAAGCCGGCTTACATCTTGGCCGCGCTTCGGAACAGGAAGCCGCTGGAGAGACACAATGAACCCGCAAGAACGCCAATTGGTTGATGAACTTTTCGACCGGCTCGCCAAGCTGGAAGGTGCGCCGCGCGATCCCGATGCGGCCAGTGCCATCGCAGACGGCTTGCGCAAAGCACCGAACGCCATCTACCCCCTGGTGCAAACCGTGCTGCTCCAGGACGAGGCATTGAAGCGCGCCAACGCCCACATCCAGGAGCTTGAGGCTGCGATGCAGCCGCCGCAACAGCAGCAGTCCGGCGGCTTCCTCGATTCGATGCGCGACGCCATCTTCGGCCAGGGCAACTCCGCTCAAGCCGGACCGAACCAGCCGCACGGCTCGGTACCCAATGTCCCGCCGCCTGCGAGCCGCCCGGTGTGGAACAGCGGCCAGGTGATGCAGCAGACGCAGGCGCCGGGTTACGGTCAGGGCTACGGCCAAGGTTACGGTCAAGGTTACGGCCAAGGCGGCTATCAGGGCCCTGGACAGCCTTATGGATCGTCCTACGGCGCCCCGCCGTTCGGCGGTGGCGGCGGCTCGTTCCTCGGCACCGCTGCGGCCGCGGCGGCGGGTCTGGTCGGCGGCTCGCTGTTGATGAGCGGCATTCGCAACATGATGGGCGGCCCGCGTCACGGCTTCGGCGATCCGACGACGGTCGTCGAGACCGATCGTCCGAGCCCCTGGAGCGATCAGTCGGGGAGCACGCTGGCGCGCGACGCAGGGATCAGCGATGTCGGCTCGTCCCGTGATTATGCCGACAACTCATCGCGCAGCGGCCTGTTCGACCAGAGCTCCAACGATCGCGACTTCAGCGGCAACGACCCCGACGACATGGACATGGACACTGACGATTTCGCCGACAATGGCGGAGACTTCGGCGGTGACGACAGCCAGGACGTCTGAGGCTCGCCGTACTGCGAACGTGAAAACGGCCACCCTCTCCGGGTGGCCGTTCTGTTTTGTCAGGTATCAACCAATCAGAGAATGATGACCTTGGTGCCGACGTTGACGCGGCCATAGAGGTCGATGACGTCCTCGTTGCGCATCCTGATGCAGCCGGAGGAAACATTGGTGCCGATGGTCCATGGCTCGTTGGAGCCGTGGATACGATAGAGCGTCGAGCCGAGATACATGGCGCGCGCGCCGAGCGGGTTTTCCGGTCCGCCCTCCATGTGGCGCGGCAGATCGGGACGCCGTGCGATCATCTCCGCCGGCGGGGTCCAGTCCGGCCATTCGCGCTTGGCCGTAATCGTCTTGACGCCTGACCAGGTGAAGCCGGGACGGCCGACACCGATGCCGTAGCGCAGCGCGTGGCCGTTGCCTTCGACCAGGAACAGGAACTTGTTCGGCGTGTCGATCACGATCGTGCCGGCGCCCTCGCTGCCGCGATAGTCGACCTCCTGCTTCTCATATCTCGGATCGAAGGACCGCTGCCGCGGATCGTATGCTTCCTGCTCGGCTTGCGGGTACGCCTGTTGCGGATAGACGGCCTGCGGATAGCCCTGCTGCGGAGGCATCGGCTCTCGCCCGTAATAGGCCGGCTGCTGCTGATACGTCGGCTGCTGCTGATAGCGCGGATCCTGCGCCGGCCGGTCGCCGAACAGGAATTCAATGAAGCCACCGCCCATGTTGGAGCGCTCCGCATAAGCGGTGCGCACCGGTGCGATCTGCTGCGGCGAGCCCGCGTAGATCACGGCAGGCTCGGGAAGGCTTGCGGGATCAATCGCTGCGGCGCGATCTGTGCCAATGGCAAGGAAGGCTGCGCCGGCAAGCAGCGCGAGGAAAGTTGTTTTCAACATCGACGTACTCTGTACTGGTTCGTCTGATCGACTTGATCGGCAGGCGGGAAAGCGCGCTGCGCAAGGCAACGATTAACCTTGAACCCGCGTCGGTCTGGTAAACGAAGACCGCGTTTCGATTCACCCAGTCGGCAGCCCGCCCCGATTTGTGCGACAGCGTTTATTTTCGATAAACGCAAGGCGCTGATGGTTAATTCGCGGTTTGCCATAACTGCGTGGCGTTATCGGTCACAGTTCCTGACGTGAACCCGATGTTAAAGAGCAGCTGGATAAGACTCCTCGCGGAATGTATGGGGGAGCCCTGATGGTTGTTCATCGCAAGCGTTATCGCATTGAAGAGGCTATCGGCATCGACGTGCCGGTTGCGGCCGAGGAAGTTTCTGGAGGCGAAGTGGCGCCGATGCATCGTGAAATCATGGCTGAGCTGCGTGCCATCCGCGCCCAGATGGCAAACGGCGGCAACGCCAGCAGGAGCGCCGCGGCCAACGTGCTCGAGGACACCGCCACCCGCGAGGTTGCCGAGGCGCGCGCGCTTCTCGAAACCTACCGCGCCCAGATCGAGCAGTGCGAAAAGCTCAAGGTCGAGCTCGACCTCATCCACGACGCCATCAGCCGCACCAAGCGCGAGATCGCGGCGATCCACGGCAACAGCTTCGACGGTCAGGAAATGGCCAAGGTCAATGGCGAGCTCGGCGCCGTCGCCAACGGCACCGAGCAGGCGACCCAGCAGATTCTTGAATGCGCCGAGTTCATCGACCAGGCGGCCAGCGCGCTGGCGAAAGTGAACTCGCCCGACCAGCAGAAGATCCTGTCCGAGGAAATCCAGGAGCGCGTGGTTTCGATCTTCGAGGCCTGCAACTTCCAGGACCTGACCGGCCAGCGCATCAACAAAGTCATGAACACGATGAAGCTGATCGAGGGCCACATCAATGTGATGATGGACATCTGGGGCGGCGTCGACGCGATCAAGGCCCATGCGGTGCCGATCGTCGACACCCGGGAAGAAGACGAGAAGCTCCTCAACGGCCCGAAACTCGAAGGCGACGCCGGTCACGCCTCGCAGGACGACATCGACGCGCTGTTCGATTGAGTCCCGGTTTCGACCGCAGCCAAAATCAAAACGCCGGCCCCGTGGCCGGCGTTTTTGTTTTGCCCTTGCTTCGTCATTCCGGGGCGATACGCCAGTATCGAACCCGGATTCTCGCGCCGCGACTTTCAGGATGCCAGGTTCGCGACGTCGCCGCCCGAATGCTGTGACGTGGCCTCAGGCCCGCGGCCCGCAGCGGACATAGACCATGGTCTGGTACCGGGTCGCCGCATCCTTGTCCACGAAGCGCGTGACCAAGACGCGCCCGTCAAAGGAGATGATCTCGCGATCCTGGTCGCCGCCGGGCGGACCATCCGGACCGATATAGTTCTTGCCGCTGCGGCTGCCCTTCAGCCGTAATTCCTGCGGCGTCGCCTGGTCAGCCAGATGCATTATCACTCCGCCCGTCGACCCCGCGCCGATCGTGTAGGGCTGCTTGCACTGCGCCAGGGCCATCTTCTCCGTGCGCGCGCGGTCGGCAGGGTTGTTGAAGGCGGCGAGCCCCCACTTGCCGACCAGCTCCTCGGAACGGATGCTCGACGGCAGCGCGGGCTCGACACCCGGCTCAGCCTCGGACGTCGTCGGCGTGGACGTGCCCAGGCTGAAGCTCGAGCAGGCCCCGAGAATTATCGATAAGGCCGCGACGACCGACAGATTTCGAACCGTCTGCGCGTACCCGAAACTCACCATTGGCCTTCCCCCGAACTGGATCGTGGTCGCACCCACGCCCAACCAACCCCAAATCCGCTGCCGGAGCAACAACTACGCCCCGATTTCAGGTTTGGTTTCGCTTAGCAATATGCTCAACCGGCCTCAAGGAGCACTTAACCCTGCTTTGCTTGACAGGATCGGCGCCAGGCCATATTTCGGGCTCACAATTTAGCACTCCGAAAGCACGACTGCCAGCCATCCGCCCCCTGGGGCGCGACCAACGCGCAACAGATGCTCTTTCGATCCACCGCACCTCACAAGCGAGCCTTCAAAAAGGAAACGTCATGGTCAAATCCAAATTCCGTCCGCTGCACGACCGTGTTGTGGTGAAACGCATCGACGCGGAAGCGAAGAGCAAGGGCGGCATCATCATCCCCGATTCCGCCAAGGAAAAGCCCTCCCAGGGCGAAGTCGTCGCTGTCGGACCAGGCGGCCGTGACGAGGCCGGCAAGCTGATCCCGATCGACGTCAAGGCCGGCGACCGCGTGCTGTTCGGCAAATGGTCGGGCACCGAGGTCAAGATCGATGGCGAGGAACTCCTGATCATGAAGGAGTCCGACATCATGGGCGTGCTGGCCTGAAACCGGCCCGAAGTTAAACCCGTAACCTCGCTGCGTATTCATGCGTCATGCCCGGACTTGTTCCGAGCATGCATCCCTCACGAGAGCCGGACTGCCACGTCAAGCCCGGCAATGACGAAGTGGCAAAGCGGCGAGCACAAACCTTCCGCATATTTAAGGAGTTAGGACAATGGCTGCCAAGGACGTAAAATTCGCCGGCGATGCGCGCGACCGCATGCTGCGCGGCGTGGACATTCTCGCCAATGCGGTCAAGGTGACGCTCGGCCCCAAGGGCCGCAACGTCGTCATTGACAAGAGCTTCGGCGCCCCCCGCATCACCAAGGATGGCGTCACCGTCGCCAAGGAGATCGAGCTCGAGGACAAGTTCGAGAACATGGGCGCGCAGATGCTCCGCGAGGTCGCCTCCAAGACCAACGACACCGCCGGCGACGGCACCACCACAGCGACCGTGCTGGCGCAGGCAATCGTGCGCGAGGGCGGCAAGTCGGTGGCGGCCGGCATGAACCCGATGGATTTGAAGCGCGGCATCGACATCGCGGTGTCCGCCGTCGTGAAGGACATCGAGAAGCGTGCCAAGCCCGTCGCGTCATCCTCCGAAGTTGCTCAGGTCGGCACCATCTCGGCCAATGGCGATGCGGCGATCGGCAAGATGATCGCGCAGGCGATGCAGAAGGTCGGCAACGAGGGCGTCATCACGGTCGAGGAGAACAAGTCGCTCGAGACCGAGGTCGACATCGTCGAAGGCATGAAGTTCGACCGCGGCTATCTCTCGCCCTATTTCGTCACCAATGCCGAGAAGATGACTGCCGAGCTCGAGGACGTCTACGTGCTCCTGCACGAGAAGAAACTGTCGGGCCTGCAGGCCATGCTGCCGGTTCTGGAAGCCGTGGTGCAGTCGGGCAAGCCGCTGCTGATCGTGGCGGAGGACGTCGAGGGCGAAGCGCTTGCCACGCTGGTGGTCAACCGCCTGCGCGGAGGCCTGAAGGTCGCCGCCGTCAAGGCGCCGGGCTTCGGCGATCGCCGCAAGGCCATGCTCGAGGACATCGCGATCCTGACCGGCGGCCAGCTGATCTCCGATGAACTCGGCATGAAGCTCGAGAGCGTCACGATCAAGATGCTCGGCCGCGCCCGCAAGGTCGTGATCGATAAGGAGAACACCACCATCGTCAACGGCGCCGGCAAGAAGGCCGACATCGAGGGCCGTGTCGCCCAGATCAAGGCGCAGATCGAGGAGACCAGCTCGGACTACGACCGCGAGAAGCTGCAGGAACGGCTGGCCAAGCTCGCCGGCGGCGTCGCGGTGATCCGCGTCGGCGGCGCGACCGAAATCGAGGTCAAGGAGAAGAAGGACCGCGTCGAGGACGCGCTGAACGCAACCCGCGCCGCGGTGCAGGAAGGCATCGTACCGGGCGGCGGCGTGGCGCTGTTGCGCGCCAAGAAGGCTGTCGGACGCATCCACAACGACAATGCCGACGTCCAGGCCGGCATCAACATCGTGCTGAAGGCGCTGGAAGCCCCGGTCCGCCAGATCTCCGAGAACGCCGGCATCGAGGGTTCGATCGTGGTCGGCAAGATTCTCGAAGACAAGTCCGAGACCTTCGGCTTCGACGCCCAGACCGAGGAATATGTCGACATGGTCGCCAAGGGCATCATCGACCCTGCCAAGGTGGTGCGCACCGCGCTGCAGGACGCCTCGTCGGTCGCGGGCCTGCTCGTGACCACCGAAGCCATGGTCGCCGAATTGCCGAAGGAGTCCGCCCCCGCGATGCCGGGCGGCGGCGGTGGCATGGGCGGAATGGGAGGCATGGGCTTCTGAAGCCCCGTTCCGAACCGAAATGAAATCGAAGGCCGCCTCCGGGCGGCCTTCTTTTTTGGCCAAGGCGCTCGTAAAAGGTGATCCGCCTATTGAACCGATGGAACAGGAAATTGCTGATGCGCGCGCTATTGCTCGGCCTGTCTGGCCTGTTGATCGCCTCCTCCGGCCTCGCATTTGCGGATACGAAGCTGCAGACCAAGCCGACGCCGGGCGCGGTCGAAACGCGCTACTTCACCTCCATCGACGGGCTGATGGACGGCAATGCCGACGTGATCCTGAAGGAGACCCGGCAGGGCAAGCAGGTGACGGCCGCAACCCTCGATGTCTGCTATCCCGTCAGCAAGATGACGGATCGCAAGGACCGTTTCGTGGTCAATCTTGCCGTCAGCGGCCAGACACTGTCGGGCGCGACGCAGAGCCTGGTCGACAAGGCCCCGGTCTCGGTCAAACTGACGCGCAAGGCCACCGGCGACACGTTCGAATTCCGCGGCCAGATCGCGGTCGGCCCAAATGTGACCGAGGTGGCCTCGACCGACAATTCCGACATCAGCGAACGCGAATTCCAGGACAGCCAGTCAACCGACGACGGCATCACGCCGCAGCCGAAGGATTTCAGCGAGGTGTCGCCGGAATCGGTCGGCATCAGGCTCAAGCTCGAGGCGGTCGAGGATTTCCTCAAGGGCCTGAAGGGCCAGGACGTCGAGGTTGCCGTGAGCAGCCTTGCCGTGACCTGCGATGCCATGCGCGCCGGCCAACAGACCATCAATCTCTCCGTCGATCCCGATCGCGCCGCCGCTCTGATCGAGAAGGCGAAATCCTCCTCCGGCGTCGTCGCCGCGGGCTGGACCACCGGGATCGTCGAGATGGATCGCGCGATCCGCATTCCCGCCTCCGACTGGCGCGACGGCGACAAGCTCAACCGGGAGAAGCTCGCAACGGCAATCGGCAATGTGCTGACCAGGACGCTTTCAGCCAAGCTTTCCGCGGCAGGCTGGAGCAGCACCACCGGCAAGCTGAGGCTGTCCTTCAAGCGACCGAGCCAACTGTTTCCTGCGCTCGGCCTGACCGAGACCGTCGAGGTGGCCGGCCTGATCGCGCCGGACCGCCCCGGCGGATCGGATCACCTGATCGTCTGGATCGGGACGCCCGTGATCACGACCAGCGACGAGAGCGCCGGCGCGAAGCTCAACCTATCGGACGGTTCCTCCGGCGAGGATGAAGGCGATCAGAAGGACGAGTCCGGCTCGGTCGAGGCGCTCGCCAAGGAACTCAAGGGCCAGCGCTGGGATTCCGACAAATCGGCGTGGAAGTGATTCGCACCTCTTCCCGTCAGGGAGAGATGTCGCGCTCCGCATCGCCGGGACCGCTCAATTCGTATTGAGCCTGAAGTGCAGCGTTCGCGGGCCGACGAAGAAGATGGAATCGCCCTGGCGCCTCCAGTTGGTCGCCTCGCTCAAGGCAGCGATCAGCTCGTCATCGGCCTGGGCGCGGTCGGCGGGACACGGGCGCTCCTGCATCGGACCTGCGACGAAGATCACGGTGTTGCCGGCGACCGAGAACTGGCCCTTGCCGCCCCTGCACCACAATTCGAGAACGGTTTCGCCGTTGTCGCCGATATCAAGGTCGGGGATGCGCTTGGAGCCCGGCATCGGCGACACATCGAGCGTCATTTCCATGCCGAAGGGAAAACTGCTGTCGGCGCGGGCCGGGGCGAAATTCGCCGTTGACGCGAGCAGAACGGTTGCAACCGCCGCGGCAAAAGCAGACTTGATGGGAATCATACGACCTCGCGAATCTTCGGATCTTTCGTCATTCCGGGCGGTCCACAGCACCGAACCCGGAATCTCGAGGTTCCGGGTTCGCGCGTGCGCGCGCCCGGAACGATGGCGGGAGACGGCGTCGTTCTATTGGACGGATGTGGTCTTGAACAGATTTGCTCGCTCAAAAAAAATTGCCCGCGGGCCTTACGACGCCGCGGGCAACCGATGATTGGCGGATATCGGCGAGCCTACTTCAGCACCATCGCCGTGAACGGAAAGACATAGGCCTGCAGGGTCACGAAGATGCCGACCAGACAGGCCAGCACGATCGAGTGCTTGAACACATACCGCAGGATCGAGCCTTCATGGCCGTACCAGTTGGTGGCGGTCGAGGCGACCACGATGGACTGGGCGTCGATCATCTTGCCCATCACGCCGCCGGAAGAGTTGGCGGCCGCCATCAGGACGGGAGACAGGCCGAGCTGCTGAGAGGTGATCTTCTGCAGATTGCCGAACAGGATGTTGGAGGCGGTGTCCGATCCCGTCAGCGCAACGCCAAGCCAGCCGAGCAGCGTGCCGAAGAAGGGATAGAGCACGCCGGTTGCGGCAAAGGCGAGACCGAGCGTGGCATCGACGCCGCCGAGTCGGGTCAGCGTGCCAATCGCCAGCATCGCCGAGATCGTGATCAGCGAAATCCCGCAGAGCCGGATGGTGCGGGCGTATTCGGTGATCAGCTTTGCGGGAGACAGCCCCATCATGAAGCCCGAGATGATCGCAGCGATCAGCATGCCGGTCCCGGTGAACGACAGATAGGTGAAGCCGAACACCGCGCCTTCCGGCGTCGGCTTGGGCACCACCGGCGGCATCTTGTTGATCATGTTGTGCAGGTCGGGAACAGCGTAGTTCCAGGTGAAGATGGAATTCGCCCAGGTCTTGAAGACGCCGTTGCCCCAGATCAGCATCACGATGCAGACGATGATCCATGGCAGAAGCGCGCTCCATAGCTCGGCTTGCGTGAGCGGCGTGCGGTCCAGCGGCTTGGCGGCCGCCATGGTCGCAGCCGATTCGTCACGCCCGCGCAGCGCTGGCGAAAGCCACAGTTGCCGCGGCTGCCAGACGCGCAGGAACAGGATCAGGCAGCCCATCGAGATCAGCGAGGCCCCGATATCGACAATCCAGGGATTGATGAAGTTCGAGATCACGAATTGCGGGACCGCGAAGGAAACGCCGGTAACGAGGATCGCCGGCCAGACATCCTTCATGCCGCGCCAGCCGGCAAAGGCCCACACCACCCAGAACGGCACGATCAGCGAGAAGAACGGCAATTGCCGTCCGACCATGGCGCCGAGGATATAGGGATCGAGCCCGGTGACGGAGGCCAGGCCCTGGATCGGCGTACCGAGCGCGCCGTAAGCCACCGGCGCGGTGTTGGCGATCAGTGACAGGCCTGAGGCGGCGAGCGGCGAGAAGCCGAGCCCGATCAGGATCGAGCCGGTGATCGCAACCGGCGTGCCGAAGCCGGACGCGCCCTCAAAGAAGGCGCCGAAGGAAAACGCCACCAGCAGCAACTGCAACCTGCGGTCTTCGGTGACGCCGCCGACGGCTCGCTTCAACAGCTCGAATTTTCCGGTTGTGACCGTGATCTGGTAGAGGAAGATGACGTTGAGCACGATCCAGCCGATCGGGAAGAAACCGGTCACGATGCCCAGGATCGAAGCCCGGATCGACATGCCCGCAGGCATGGTGAAGATGAAGATCGCGATCAGATTGGTCAGGATCACAGCGATGATGGCGGCGACATGCGCCTTCACCTTGCCGCTTGCGATCAGGACCAAGAGGGTGACGACCGGAACGGCGGCGGCGAGCGTCGACAGCGCCGCGTTTCCGAGCGGATTATAGACTTGGTTCCACATTGCGTATCCTCCCCGCGCCATCTTCGGCCGCCCACCCGGCGTGGACGAATCGAGTGGCTTGGCGTGATCACGGGGGCCGACAATGTGCGAGGTCAGCTCAGGAATTCGGCAGAAGCCAAACTCCGCTCAAAACCTCGCGAATTGGATTGCGCCCCCGCCCCTCGCCGTTACGCCCATGCTAGGGTCGACTCGCGGGGCCCGACAAGCGAACCCAGATCGCCATACATACGACTTTAGTCTAAACAGGCTGCAAGCGCTCGAAATAGGCCGATTTTCAGGCCGCTGAGCCGCCTCGACCCATCCCGTCAGGAGATGTTGGACCAGTGCAAAAAATCCGCGCGACGCTCGCAATCGTATGGCGGATCGCCATCCCCTATTTCAACTCCGAAGACAAAATCGCCGGTCGCACGCTGCTCGCTGCCGTGATCGCCTTGCAGCTAGCCTCTGTCGGCGCCGACGTCCTGATCAACGCATGGCGCAACCGGTTCTACAACGCGCTCCAGGAAAAGGATTGGGACGGCTTTGTCCGTGAGATGATCGTATTCTGCGTGCTGGCCGCCTTTTCGGTTTTGATTTCGGTCTATCAGCTTTATCTCAACCAGTGGCTTCAGATCCGCTGGCGGCGCTGGATGACCACCCGATATCTCGGCGCCTGGATGCATGACGCCAATTACTACCGCATGCAGCTGCAGGGCGATGCCGCTGACAACCCCGATCAGCGCCTGACCGACGATGTGAAGTCGTTCGTCTCCCAGACGCTCGGCATTTGCGTGGGGCTATTGGGGGCAATCGTCAGCCTGATATCCTTTGTCGTCATTCTCTGGGGGCTGTCGGCTGCTGCGCCATTTTTCATGTATGGCCACGACCTGTCGGTGCCCGGCTATCTGGTATGGGCGGCACTGATCTATGCCATCTTCGGAACAGCGCTGACCCAGTGGATCGGCTCGCCACTGGTCAATCTCAACTTTCAGCAAGAGCGTTACGAGGCCAACTTCCGCTTCGACCTGGTCCGGGTCCGCGAAAACACCGAGCAAATCGCGCTGCTCAAGGGCGAGAACGCGGAGCGGCAGCGATTGGGGCAGCGGTTCGGTTCGGTGGTCGCGAACTGGTATGGGATCATGAGCCGGACCAAGCGGTTGGGCGCCTTCACGCAGAGCTATTCCCAGGCCGCTGTGGTCATTCCCTTCATTCTCTGCGCGCCGGCCTTCTTCGCCGGCAAGATCCTGCTCGGAGCCTTGATGCAAACCGCGGAAGCATTTGGAAAGGTGCAGGATTCGCTGTCCTTCTTCGTGACGGCCTATACCTCGTTGGCGGATTGGCGCGCGGTGATTGCGCGTCTCGACGGCTTCGAAATGTCGATCAAGAGCTCCGCAGCGCTTGCTGTCAGCAAGTCTTCGATCCAGGTCGAGCCGTCCGGCGCGGCCGACACCATCAGCATCGAGCAGCTTCTGGTCGAGTTGCCCAATGGTGAGCCGCTGGTCACGGCGAAAGGCTTCAACATTTCCGGCGGCGACCGTGTTCTCTTCACCGGCCCCTCCGGTGCCGGCAAGTCGACGCTGTTCCGCGCCATCGCCGGTATCTGGCCGTATGGCAGCGGCTCGGTCGCAATCCCCGCGCATGCCAGCCTGATGATGCTTCCGCAGCGTCCCTACTTCCCGATCGGCACCCTGAAGGCCGCCATTGCCTACCCCGCGCAAGCGGACGCGTTCAGCGACGAACAGGTCCACGACACAGTAGTTGCGGTGGGACTAGCCAAGCTCGCGCCCCGGCTTGACGAGGACGAGCATTGGAACCGGATGCTATCGCTGGGCGAGCAGCAGCGGCTCGGACTGGCCCGCGCGCTCCTGCACGCCCCGCAATACTTATTCCTCGACGAAGCAACGGCTTCGGTGGACGAGGGCGCGGAGGCGAAGCTCTATCGTCTGTTGGAGGAGCGGCTGCCGGCCACCACCATCGTCTCGATAGGCCATCGCTCGACCTTGGCCGCGTTCCATACCAGCAGCGTCGCGCTCACCCGCGACGGCAACGTCTTTTCGCTGCGGGGCCGCAGCCGGGAGGAGATGAAATCGTCGCTGGCCGAATAAGCCGCATGGCCAGCGGCGCTGGTCACACTCCGCACAAAGAACAAGGGCGGCAGGTTGTCCTGCCGCCCTTCTTTGCGATCCGCTGGGAGACCCGCCTTATTTCAGGCTGCTCATCGCCGTCAGGTCGAAGGAGAGCTTCGCAATGCCGGCCGCGCCGCACCAGTTGGAGCTCGTGCCGCCCGGATTGATCGGAGTCACGTTGGTGGTGCCGGTGGCATTGAAGGCGCTGGTGAAGGCGCTGCAATTGCCCTTGCTCAGGTCGGTGTCGGAGTAACGCAGATCCAGCGTCAACACCTTCCAGGTAAAGCCGATGCCGATGTTCCAGGTATCGTAATCGGCGTATTTGATACCGTTCGGGAAGGCCGGCACACCGTAGAAGGCGTCAGACGTTCCGAGCCACTGCCGGCCGAACTCGCCCGACACATACATGCCGACGCCGCTGGAGCCGAAGGTCGTGCTCGGAGCAGTCCACTTGCCGGTGATCGAGGCGTAGTCGCCCCACGCACCCGAGTTCAGGAAGTTCGGCGAATAGTATTCGTTCACGCCGAACGCCCAGTTGTCGTTGATGGTGTAGTTCAGCTTGCCGTAGACCTCGAAGAAGCTGACGTTTTTCTTCATGACGTTGCCGTCAGCGAGGAAGATCGTGGTCGTCGAGACCGGGCAAACACCGCCCCCAGGCGTGAGCACGCCACCGACCGGCGTCAGGACGTTATCCGCGCACTGCCCACCCGGATAGAGATAGCCCCAGACACCGAAGTCGAAGGCAGCAGGGCCGAAGGTCGGGCGGATACCGCCGTAGACGTCGATTTCAGCAGCGGCGCGGTTGGAGAACGAGATGCTCTCGCCCGAGGTGCCGACGTAAAGCTGCAGGTCTTTGTTGATGTTGTAGCGCGGCTCGAAATAGGCCGCGACCGACGGTTGGTGGTTCGACTGCGTGATACCGCGGAAGATGTAATCGTTCATCAGCGCGCCACCGAAGGCGATATCCCACGGGTCAAACGCCGGCGGTGGCGGCGCCTTCAAGGCCTTCACAGGCAGGTCGGCCGCGAACGCCGAACCCGAAACCAATGCTAGCGTCGTTGCTAACAAAGCGAATTTCTTCATGTCGATCCCCATCACACTTCCCAAGCCAAACCTTTGGAGCGCGCAAGCTGAAACGGTAGCCGGATGCGGCCCAAAAATTTATTATTTGGCAATCTGACGTGGGCTGACGTGACCGTGAAGATTAAAACAATATCATTTGATGACTTTTTGAGCTAATCGAGCATTCCCGACAAGGTTGTTGTCGTGTGTGGCATTCCAACAACAATATTGCGGCATCCCGGCCCGTAATTCACGCGGGCGTGGCGCGGCCACGGCGGCAAAGCCATTTTTCGCAGAGGCGCAGGACGAATCAGGCGAGTCGCGAGAGGCGCTAACAGCGGCACAAGGGCTTGCAAGGTTGAACGCATGGCAAAAGGGGCCGCGGCGAACATGCCGCAGCCCCTTTGTCTCGCGCATGGATAGGACTCGAACGCCCGACCAGGCCGGGCGCTGCCGTTGATGGCCAGCTTCTATTGGCCCTGGTCCTCCCCGCCGGTCGTGGAGCTATCGCCCCATGACGGCGCGGGACTCGGTGTGGCCCAGCTGGGAGCCGGAGGCTCGGGCGCCGGGGCGGGAGCGGGCTTCGGAGCAGCCGGTTTCTTCGCTGCGCTCTTTTTTGGAGCCGCCTTCTTGGCAGGCGCCTTTGCAGCTTTCTTTGCCGCCTTCTTGGCCGACTTCTTCGGCGCCTTGGCAGCCTTCTTCGCCGACTTCTTGGCTGTCTTTGCCGACTTCTTCGAAGCCTTCTTCGCCGCTTTCTTCGCTACGAGTTTCTTCTTCTTGGCTTTCTTACCCTTCTTGGCCTTTTTCGCTTTAGCCATCGTGGTCCTCCTAATTGCCGCCGATCAATGTCCATCGGGCGCTGTCTCGTCGTCCGTGCATCTCCCGCGGTGGCTCAATCGATCAATTCGATCCTGGCCTGGGACCGCCCGTCGCCCAATCGAGAAGCTCAATCGTGTGGACGACAGGAACTGACGCAGCGGACGCAATCTGCATCATGCAGCCGATATTGCCCGCGGCGATCATGTCCGGCTTGACGCTTGCGATGTTGGCGATCTTCCGGTCGCGCAGCTTGGTCGCAATGTCAGGCTGGAGGATGTTGTAGGTCCCCGCCGAGCCACAGCACAAATGGCTCTCCGGCACATCTTTCACCACGAATCCATTCTTGGAAAGCAAATCTTTCGGAAGTGCTGTGATTTTCTGTCCATGCTGCAGCGAACACGCCGAGTGATAGGCAACGACGACGCCGCTTTGCTCTCGCGCGCTCTTCAGTTCGATGCCGGCAAGATACTCGGTGATGTCCTTGGCGAGCGCTGAGACCTTGGCGGCACGCGCGGCGTAGTCGCGATCCGTCCGCAGCATGTAGCCATAGTCCTTGATCACGGAGCCGCAGCCCGAGGTCGTCACCACGATAGCGTCGAGGCCACTTCGCTCGGCCTCAGCCGCCCACACTGCGACATTGGACCGCGCCCGCCCCAAGGCGTCCGCATCGCGGCCCATGTGATGGGTGAGCGCGCCGCAGCATTGCTCGTCCTTGACCAGCACGACCTCGATGCCATGGCGGGTCAGGACATTGATGGCGGCCTGGTTGATTCGCGGCGCCAGCACCTGTTGCGCACAGCCCTGCAACAGCGCGACGCGTCCACGCCGCTTGCCTTGCGCGGCAAACACGCGGCCGGCCGCCGGCCCCGGGGGCGGAAGCTCGCCCGGCGACATCTCCAGCATGGCCTTGATGCGACGCAACAGGGATGGATCGGCCGTCGAGTTTTGGCCAGTGGGAAACAGAGCCAGCAGCGGGCGCGCCAACCGGCCGAGCTGAATCGCCGTGCGGAACGCGGCCGGCCGCGGCAGCACGAAGCCAAGCAGCGCGCGCAGCCAGCGCTCGGCCAGCGGCCGCTTATATTGCTCCTCGATCCGCACCCGCGCCTGGTCGACCAGGTGCATGTAATGAACGCCCGAGGGACAGGTGGTCATGCAGGCAAGGCAGGACAGGCAGCGATCGATATGCTTGACCACGTCCTTGGTCGGCGGCTTCTCTTTCTCCAGCATCTCCCGGATCAGGTAGATGCGGCCGCGCGGGCTATCGAGTTCGTCGCCGAGCAGCACATAGGTCGGACAAGTCGCGGTGCAGAAGCCGCAGTGCACGCAGGCGCGCAGGATCTTGTCGGCCTCGGCGATGTCGGGATCGGCGAGCTGGGCGAGACTGAACGCGGTCTTCATACGCCCTCCCGCGAAAGCCGGCCGCGATTGAGAATGCGCCTGGGATCAAAGCTGTTGCGGACGCGCTCGCTCAAAGCCGCAAGGCCGGCCGGCTGCGGATGGAACACGTCGATTTGGCTGCGCAACTCAACCGAGCCGCGGACCAGCATGGCATGGCCGCCGAGTGCGTTTGCGCGCTGGCGCACCAGCGTGGCCTGGCCGTCGGGCCGAGCGTTTGATTGGGGTGGAAGCGCGGCCCAGATCAGGCCGCCGCCCCAATCATAGATCATCTCACCGCCGGTCTCGCGGGCCAACGCCTCGCCTAGCGCGCCGCCCGAGGCCGGGGGACAGACGATCCGCCACACCGGCCACGCCCCCAGCGGCCCGCTTGCCGCGAACGTCCGCACGTCGCGGATGGCACCCCACGCCGCCTGCGAGGGCGCCTCCTCCACGAGCTCGACCGCTCCGAACGGCTTCAACGTCTCGGTCAGCAAGCCGGCACGGTGACGGACCGAGGCTGCAATGCCCTCCAGCCGCAACAGTGTCACGGCCTCCCCGGGTGAGCCGACCTCGACGAGGCCCGCGACCTCGCCGTGCAAGGCAGAGGCCGGCACATGCGCCGCCGCGGAGACGTCGAAGGGCGAGCCGAGGCCTGCCGTCATTGCCCGGTTCGCGGCGAGAGGATCGAGGCCGCGGATCAACAGCGTGCTCTCGGCCTCTGGCCGCGGCATCACCTTGAGCGTCACCTCGGTCATGACCGCCAGTGTTCCCCAGGAGCCCGCGAGCAGCTTGCAGAGGTCATAGCCGGTGACGTTCTTGACCACCTTGCCGCCCGTCTTGAAGCTGTCGCCGAAGCCCGACACCGCGTGCGCCCCCAAGAGGTGGTCACGCACACCGCCGGCCTTGATCCGGCGCGGTCCGGCAAAGCCGGCGCCGATCATGCCTCCGATGGTTCCATCGTCCGGCGCGGCCAGGAGGTCCGCAAGCTGGACCGGCTCGAAGGCGAATTGCTGGTTCTTGGAATCGAGCAGCGACATCACGTCCGAAAGCGGCGCTCCCGCCTCGACGGTGATGATCAGCTCCTGCGGCTCGTAGGCGGATACGGCGTTCAAGGGCGACAGATCGAGCACGGCATTGGTCGCCGTCACCTGCCCGACCAGACGTTTGGAGCCGTGGCCGATGATCTCCAGCGGCTGCTCGCCGGCAATCGCCGCGCGCACCGCTTCCTCCACGTCCCTGGCGTCTCTGATTTTCAGCGTGTCCACGGGCTAAGCCGGTAGCCAAAATCGCGACCGAAAGCAAATAGGACGGCGCGGATCGCCCCCGCTTCAGCAGCGCCGCGGTCCCCCTCAAGCCGGGCATGGCGGCCGTCCGCATCAACATACTCACTTCGATCAGCATCGAAACATCGACGGGCACAATTCGGCATATACCGAATTATATCTGCTGATCCCGATCGGCGGATGACGAAGCGAAGGAGAGATCGACATGACCCGTTACGCAATCAAGCAACGCACCATCAACGAGGCCGTGAACGACGGCGGGCTTCTGGTGGTCGCGCAGTGGGAAGCGAAAGAGGGAGAGGCGGACAAGGTTGCCGAGATTCTGCAGCTTTTCCTCCCGGAGGCGCAGGCCGAGCCCGGCGCAAAAATGTTCCTGGTCAGCCGCGCCAGGGAAAACCCGGCGCAGTTCCTGTTCTACGAACTGTTCCACGACGAAGCCGCCTTCAAGGCGCACCAGCAGAGCGCGCATTTCAAGACCTATATCGCGGATCAGGCGTTGCCGCTGCTGGCCAATCGCGAGCGCACGCAATACGCGCTGCTGTAACGCTCACGGCGCCACGGCCGATCCTGCCGCTGTCACTTCGATCGCGGTCGAAGTGAAGGCAGGAAACCGCTGCTTGCGGTTGCGAGTTGGCATGATGAAATGCCGCTCGCGACCGCAAGTGGATCAACACCAAACCAACGTGGTATGAACATGACGGTCTTTTCGGCTGCCGAGAAACTCGATTCCCGCGAAGAGCATTTTCGCATTCCGGGACCGCGTGGGGGACTGTCGCTTTTTCTGCGCTTCTTGCCCGCTGCGGTCACAAGTTTCCGGACCCGGCGCGCCGTGCTCTATGTCCATGGAGCGACCTTTCCCTCGGCGCTGTCGATTGCGCACCGCTTCGACGGACGATCCTGGCGCGACGCGCTCAACGAGGCCGGCTTCGACGTATGGGGCCTCGATTTCTACGGCTTCGGTCATTCCGACCGCTATCCCGAGATGGATCAGCCGCCGTCCGACAATCCGCCGCTTTGCGTCGCAGATGATGCAGCAAAACAGCTCGAGGCCGCGACGCGCTTCATTCTCGCACATCAAGGCCTGGACAAACTGTCGCTGATCTCGCATTCCTGGGGCTCGATGCCGACAGGCCTGTTCGCAGGCAGCCATTCCGCGCTAATCGACCGACTGGTGCTGTTTGCGCCGATCGCACGACGCGGTCCGCGCCGCTACGAAGGCCCGCCGAAATTTGCGGCCTGGCGCATCGTGACACTGGAAGACCAGTGGAATCGTTTCGTCGAGGACGTTCCCCCGCATGAGCCGCCGGTGCTGTCGCGCATCCATTTCGCGCAATGGGGCGAGCGCTATCTCGACAGCGATCGCGAAAGCCGCTCGCGCGCTCCCGCCGGGGTCAAGACACCGCTCGGCCCGTTCAGCGAAATCATCAAGGCGTGGCACGGGCAACTGGCCTATGATCCATCAAAGGTGCGGTCGCCGGTTGCCATCATTCGCGGCGAATGGGACGGTTTGATGCTGGATGAGGATGCACGTTGGCTGTTCGATGCATTCACGCAGGCGCCCCAAAAGCGCGACATCAAGATCGGCCGCGCCACGCATCTGATGCATCTCGAAGCCACACGCCTGGCGCTCTGGCGCGAAAGCATCGACTTCCTGCGCGGCGACGATGCCGCGCCCGTACCCTCCTGAACAAACAAGAAGGAAAAAACAATGTTTTCCGTGATCTTCGAAGTACTTCCGAACGAAGGCAAGAAGGACGACTATCTCGAGAAGGCCAAGTACCTGAAGCCGATTATCGAGACGATCGACGGTTTCATCGACAACGAGCGTTTCGAGAGCAGGCTCAGGTCCGGGTGGGTCTTGTCGCACTCGACCTGGCGCGACGAAAAATCGCTCGTGCGTTGGCGCACCGTCGGCGAGCACCACGAGATGCAGGAGAAGGGCCGCTTCGAGGTCTTTGCGGACTACCATCTTCGCATCGGTGAGGCGACGTTTGACACCGATCCCCCAAAGGAAGCGTCGATCCGGGAGCAGCGTCTTGATGAGACCGAGGTCGGCTCCGGCACATTTGTGACATTCACCGAGATCACGCCGTCGAAAGGCGCTGCATTCGCAACCCGAACAGAATTGTTGCCGGCCCATTTCGGGCTCGATCTGAAAGAAGGCGGCCTCGTCGACCATGACGTCTTCGACAGCATTTACAATCAGGGGAAGATTGCGCTCTTGATCGGATGGAAGAACGCTGAAGCCGCCAGCCGCTGGTCGCCGAGGAAAATCGACGGCGTCGAAAAGCTGCGCCATCGCAGGATTCGCGTGGTGCGAGACTACGGCCGCTTCGACCGGCGCGAGGCCCCCCAATATTACGCCGACGTGAAGGGCCGCGAAACGCTGCACGCAAAACGCCGCGCCCCGGCGCGCTGATTGCGCCGGCCGGCATCGCTCAGAACCGCGGCAGCTCGGGAAATGCCAGCTTGCCTGCATGTACATGCATGCGGCCGAGCTCGGCGCAGCGGTGCAGAGTCGGAAACACCTTTCCGGGATTGAGCAGCCCCTGCGCGTCGAAGGCGCATTTGAGACGCTGCTGCTGGTTGAGGTCGATGTCGGAAAACATCTCCGGCATCAGATCGCGCTTCTCGATGCCGACGCCGTGCTCGCCGGTGAGCACGCCGCCGAGCTCGACGCAGCAGCGCAGGATGTCGGCGCCGAACGCTTCGGCGCGCTCCATCTCGTCGGGCTGGTTGGCGTCGTAGAGAATGAGCGGATGCAGATTGCCGTCGCCGGCATGAAACACATTGGCGCAGCGCAGACCATATTTGTCCGAGAGCTCGCGGATGCGCGCCAGTGCCTGCGGCAGCTTGCCGCGCGGAATGGTGCCGTCCATGCAGAGATAGTCGGGCGAAATCCGCCCTACCGCCGGAAACGCCGCCTTGCGACCGGCCCAGAACAGATTGCGCTCGGCTTCCGAGGTCGAGATACGGCAGCTGGTCGAGCCGCACCCCTGCGCGATCGTCTCGACGCGGTTGATCAGTTCGTCGACCTCGACGGAGGGACCGTCGAGCTCGATGATCAAAAGCGCCTCGACATCGAGCGGATAGCCGGCCTGCACAAAGGCTTCGGCGGCGTGAATCGCGGGCTTGTCCATCATCTCCATGCCGCCGGGAATGATGCCGGCGCCGATGATGCGCGCCACGCATTCGCCCGCCGCCTCGACCTCGGCAAAGCCGACCATCATCGCACGCGCCGTCTCCGGCTTCTGCAGGATGCGCACCGTGACTTCGGTCACGACGCCGAGCAGCCCCTCGGAGCCCGTGATGATCCCCATCAGATCGTAGCCTGCATTCTCCGCCGCCTTGCCGCCGATGCGCAACACCTCGCCGGTCATCAGCACGATCTCGCAGCCGAGCACGTTGTTGGTGGTCATGCCGTATTTGAGGCAGTGCACGCCGCCGGAATTTTCCGCGACATTGCCGCCGATCGAACAGGCGATCTGCGAAGACGGATCTGGCGCATAATAGAACCCGGCATGCGCCACCGCCTGGCTGAGCGCGAGATTGGTGACGCCGGGCTCGGTCACCACGACGCGGTTGTCGAAATCGATCTCGCGGATACGCTTGAACTTCCCGAGGCCCAGCAGCACGCCGTCGGCGAGCGGCAGCGCGCCGCCGGATAGCGAGGTGCCGGAGCCGCGCGGCACCACCTTGATCCGCTGCTCGAAGCAGTATTTCAAAACGCGCGACACCTGCTCGGTGGTCTCGGGCAGCACCACGACCATCGGCGGCTGGCGGTAGGCCATCAGCCCGTCGGACTCGTAGGGCAGCATCTCGGGCTCGGACGAGATCACGCCCTCACCCGGCACGATCGCGCGCAGGGCGGTGACGATCTCGTTGCGCCGGGCAATGATCGCGGCATCGGGTTGCGGCATCAGGATAGTCATGGCGTCTCGTCCGGATTTCGATTTTATGTCGCCAAATCAAGCATATCCGCCTCGGCTTGAACAGGTCGCGAACCATCCGCAGCTGCAACGCGGCAACTATTGATTACAAATGACATCCATACACCATTTTGGCGGCTTGTCCGGCCCATGGACGCCATGCAACAAGAGCAGGCGAGTCCCCCGCAATCGAACTCCCTTCCTTGAAACGAAGAGCTCATCCCATGAACAAACTGATCTTGAGTGCATTGGTGGTCATCGCGTCGGCGGCCACGGTTTCGGGCGCCCTGGCGCAGGACGCCGCTGCCGGCAAGACCTCGTTCAACAAGTGCCTGCCCTGCCATTCGATCGGCGAGGGCGCCAAGAACAAGGTTGGACCAGAACTCAACGGGATCGACGGCCGTCACTCGGGCACCGCGCCCGACTACAATTATTCCGATGCCAACAAGAACTCGGGCATCACCTGGAACAAGGACCAGTTCCTCGAATACATCAAGGATCCGAAGGCAAAGATCCCCGGCACCAAAATGACCTTCGCCGGTATCAAGAACGAGACGGAAGCCCAGAATCTATGGGCCTATCTCTCGTCCTTCGACAAGGACGGCAAGCAGAAGCAATAGCTTCGGTATTGGCGCAGGCTTACCTAAGCTCCGGGCTCGCGCCCGGAGCTTTTTATTTGGCGGCTTTGTCGAAGCTTTTCAGCATCCCTCTCCGCTTGCATGTCAGACGGGCAGGTCACCATATGCGATGGCCGCCCCGGCCGAACGCCTCGATGATCTCATCGACGATCGGCCTTGCGTCAGCGCTGCTGCCATATTCGATCGCTTACGCGACCATTGCACTCAGAGGGGAGCGCTTCCCAATTATTTTAAAAGAAACTAGTATGCCGCTCATTTCGCAATTTCAGGTCGAGGGGGGGCGCATTCCATATTTTGTAAGGAGTATTGCGAATGCCAGCCGAGAAAAAAGCAGCTGAGGAAAAGCCAGACAAGCTACGCAGGGCAATTACGCTTGGCGGTGGTGGGCCAGCAGCAGGGCTGCACATTGGAGTTCTGGATGCGCTCGCCGCCAAAGGGATAACGTTTGATGTTTGGGCGCTGTCATGCATCGGTGCGTGGGTTGGCATCGTCTACAATCAGTTCGATCAAGAGAAGGTCAAAAACAAAGAGAGGCCGGAGAAGACGTATCAATTCTTCAGAGATGGCGTATTTCGTGATGATGAAAGCTACGAACACTTTCCCATAAACACTGTGTTCGGGCCGGACTGGGGCAATATCAAGAAGTCACTGAGCAAGTTCATTAGGGAGCCCAGCAATTACGAGGATTTTGCATGGGATCCGTACAAGACGCTGGCTGCCTTTCAGGATTCAATGTCGATTTTCCTGGATCACATGCCTGACAAGGAGAATAAGTTCAGGAAACTGGACAAAGGAGACATAAACAAATGGATTCTCAACCAGGTGATGGCGCCGAATCCCTTCGTCCGTTATCTGACGTCCATGATGTATCTTTCTAATGTCACCGGGTTATCGAGGATCAATTATCCAGACAGCGACTTTATGAAGAGCATAAATTTTGAAGAGCTAAAAAAATGCGAGTCCACCATCTTTCACAACGCCTGGAATCTTGACGACCAGAAACTCGCGTTGTTCTGCAATCGTCTAATGAAGGATCCAGACTACGTGGGGGGCATCAACGCATCCACGTTGTGTGCGTGTTCGGCTTTGCCCTTCATCGAGGAAACCGTACAGATTGGCAGAAAGACCTACTGCGAAGGCGCGCTCGTCGATACGGTCAACTTCGAGAGCCTTCTGCAGGAGCATGGCGATCTTGACGAGATATGGATCAGCAGGATCGTAGATACGAAGCAAGTCCGAAAGCCGAAAGACCTTCATGACGCCCTGGCAAATCTTTGCCAATTGTTTGCGGCGACTGTCGGTGAAGATGATGTCAGGCTGTTCAAGTACCACGTCAAATGCGACGAACCTCGCAAGTGGACAGGCACGGTCGTCGAGATCCACGTACCCGCGCATATTAATTTCAAGTGGAATCACAGCAACCTCGATCACGGGCGGGCCCTCGGGAAGGCCGCCGCGGAAGAAGCAATCGCAGCATATAAAAGAGCTGGCGAGAAGACTGCAAAACAGAACAAGGACGAAATCGGAAAAGCGCGGTTTATCAACGAGAACCCAGCGAAGGACAGAAAAGTTCAGGCGCGACTGAAGGAAATTCTGGAGAGAGAAGGAATAAACAAAGACGTGCTGATGCAGGCGATTCTCAAGGCCAAGCCGCCCCGGCTGGATCAGCAGATTCTGCCGCAGAAGATGCACTGGTGGGTCGACGCCAAAGGCCAACAAGTCGAGCCGAACGACAAAGGTGAATTTCCAGACGGCTCGATCCCGTATGCTGTCTTTGCGCTGCGCAACCCGAAGGTAAAAGAGGCCTATGGTGACCTTCACCCGGCTCCGGATTTAAACCTCCTATAGTCGAGGTCACCCCAATCGGTCGAGCAAGGCCTTTGCTTGCTTGAGGTCCTGCGTCTCAAAGCCCTCGGTGAACCAGCCGTAGATGGGCGTCAGGACCTCAAGTGCTTCTTCATGCTTGCCCTGTTCCATCCACAGCGCAGCAAGGTCGGTTGCCGCTCTGAGTTCAAGAGCCTTGGCGTGTTGGCATCTTGCCGTCCTGAGAGCCTTTTGGAGCAACTCGGTGCCATCATCCTTTGCGCCGCGGAGCACCAGCGTGCGCGCCTTCAATCGGTACAGTTCGGCCTCAAATATCCGTTCGCTGTTGCGATTGACCGTCATGAGGCCCTGCTCGATGAGCGCGAGCGCAGTCTCATATTCCTGTCCAAGCAGCAGAACCGGACAAAGCAGCACGTACAGCGCGGTAATCCCCAGATGGTAGCCCGCACCACGGTATTCGTCCATCGCAGCCCGGATCTCCTCGCCTGCGCGGGACGATGGCTGCAGCGACGTTACGCATATGCCGCGAACCGCCTGCGCCAGCCCATGCCATTGCCGGAAGCCGTGCTCTTCCGACAAGGCGTGACAGCGTTCGGCATAGCGTTGTGAACGCAACATCTCGCCTCGAAGAGCGTGGAGAACAGAGGCATAGTAGCAGGCATACGCCTGCGAATGAGGGTGATTGATAGCGTTGGCACGTTCGATCGCGGCATCCATGCGGGTAACCGCGGTGTCAGAGTGACCGAGCAGCCAGAGAACCCACGACATCAGCGCAAGGTCGGCCACTCCGGCATCCTGGCCGGCCGCTCGGGCGGCCAACCTGTCATCCTCAGAGCTTGTTTCGAACTCCGCAAATGCGCGCTCGATGGCTTCCCGGGCATCGGCAAGGCGCCCCATGAAAAGGCGAATCATGGCCTGACCTCGCGTTGCATTGAGCAACGCCGGCCGATCTCCGCGCGTCTCGGTGAGATGAAGCAGAGCCGCGATCGTTTCCTGGGCTACCGGCAATTCGCCGCGGATGACGCTCGCGGTGGTCAACCAAAACATGATCTGCAGTTGTTCAGGAGGATCTCCGAGGCGCTCGCACAATTCGCGCGCACGGACGAAGGTTGCCACCGCTTTGTTGGAAGCCGGTCCCTGCATGGCAATCAGGCAGGGTCCAAGGGAGACTTGAAACTCAAGCTCCAACCTGTCCTTTCGTTCAGAGTTGTCCATGTGGACGGTGGCTTCGATCCCGCGCTCCAGGTGCGCGATGGCCTCCAGGTTGGCGGAGCGCGCTGCGGCCTTCTTGCCTGCCAGCAACCAATATCCCGTTGCCTTTTCGAACAATCCCGCCTCGGTGAGGTGATGCGCGACCGTTTCGGGTTGAGCCTCTACGATCTCCGGGAATCGTTGCTCGATCGCGTCCGCGATCATCGCATGCAGCCCTGCGCGTCGGCTCTTCAGAAGTCCCGAATAGGCCGCATCGCGCACCAGCGCATGTTTGAAGGTGTAGGTCGCCCTTGGTATCTCGCCTCTGCAAAATATCAGTTCGGATTGAACCAACTGCGCAAGTGCCTCCTCGAGTCTCTTTCCTGGAAGCCCAGCGACGATATTCAGCAGTTCGTAGGAAAATTCGCGGCCCACCACGGCTCCGATCTGAGCCACTTCCCGCACCGGAGCCAGCCGATCCAGCCTCGCCAGGAGAGATGCGTGCAATGTCGTCGGAATCGCCATTGGAGGCAGGGGGCGATTGAGAACGTAACGACCGTCCTGCTCCTCCAACAAACCGGTTTCGAGCACAGTCTTGGTCAGTTCCTCGACGAAGAGAGGTACACCATCGGTGCGAGCGAGGATCTGGTCCATGACCTCGGCCGGAAGTGCTTTCCCGGCCGTAACCCGCTCGATCAGTGCTGCACCGTTGCGTCGGTTCAGGCGCGTCAGCGAGAGTGTCGTCACATGCGCATGACCCGGCCACGGCGGCATGAATTCCGGCCTTGCCGTGATGAGCATCAGCACCCGGAGCTGTGTTATTTTTTCCAAGGTAAGCGTGAGCAGTTCGAGCGAGGTCGGATCGGCCCAGTGGGCATCCTCGAAGGTAACGAACACGGGTTGGCGGGTGGCGAGAGCAGTGAGCTGCGTCAAAAGTGCGGCCAGCGTCATCTCCCTGCGCTTCTGCGGACTTGGCTCCGGCAGGCGGTAGCGGCCGTCGGCCGGCACTGACAGAAGGTTCGCCAGAGGCGGCACGATCTGATCCGGGGCAGCACCGGACTGGCCGAGCAAAGCCGCGATTTTTGAGAATTTCGCATCAGGCAAGTCTGTGCGCTCGAAGCGCGCGGCCCGCTCAAGCTGGCGGATGAACGGGTAGAGGGCACTGTTGGTGTGGTGCGCCGAGCAGAAAAAGCGCACCGTGATATGTGGCTCGGTTTCTTTGAGCTGTTCTCCGAGGGCCTGGGCGATGTGCGACTTTCCGATGCCCGGCTCTCCCGTCAGGACCACGGCGCTGCCTTCGCCGCTGGCAGCCTTGTGCCAGCGGCGTAACAGCAGGTCGATCTCCTCGTCGCGCCCGATGGGAGGCGTCAGTCGGGTCTTGTGCAACGCCTCGAAGCGGCTTTCGACCCCGCTCGCTCCCAACACCTCCCATGCCGGCAGCGGTTGCGCCCATCCCTTGAGCATGACCGGGCCGACATTGCGGTATTCGAATTGCCCCTCGGTGAGCCGGCGCGTGCTCTCGCAGATCAGCACTGTCCCGGGCATCGCGAGCGCCTGCAGCCTTGCGGCCAAATTCGGCGTCTCGCCAATCACCTCCTGTTCCTTGGCAGCGCCCTCGCCGATCAAGTCGCCGACCACGACCATTCCGGTAGCGATGCCAACACGAACCTGGAGCACCGTGTTGATATCTGTCCTCAGCCTGGCGACGCCATCCACCAATGCCAACCCGGCACGGATCGCCTGCTCTACGTCATCCTCGTGCGCTTTTGGAAAGCCGAAATAGGCGAGAACGCCGTCCCCCATATAACGGGCAATGACACCTTCGGATTTGGCGATGACCTCGGCGATGCAAGCGTGGTAGGAGCCTATCACCGCTCGCAGGTCCTCGGGATCAAGGCGGACAGAGAGTGCCGACGAGCCGACAAGATCGCAAAACATTACCGTGAGCTGACGGCGCGCGGCGCCCTCCCGCGACACCCTCTTCGTTGCTATTTCAGGTGCGGCGGGAGCGTCGCCCCGAAGATCGGCGATCGCACGCAGCATCTTGCGCCGGTGCCCCAGAAGAAGACCAAGTTCTTTCAGGTCATGGTCCGTAAGATCGCCCAGCACGGAGAAGTCGATGGCGTTCTCTACGAAACGCTCCGTGTATTCACTCAAGCCGATCGATGCTAGCCAGTCCGCGATAGCCGTCATAGCGACCCTGTGGCTCAGGGTCGTGACAATACCACGTTTGGAAGACATGCGCGAACGGCCTTGTCTCCGGACGATGCGTCCCCTGGATCAAAATGCCGCGCTCCTCGCCTGCGCGATCATCGCCTCGATCTCGGCGATGACGCGCTCCCCAGCCGCCTGCTGCACCATATGGCCGACACCCGCGAGCACGACGAGTCTCGTGTGCGGCACCGCACGTGCAAACGCACGGGCGTGGATCTCCGTCGACACCGTCGTGTCGGCATCGCCTGCAAGGATCGTCACGGGGAGCCTGATTTCTCCATAGCGCGGCGCCTGCTCGACCACGGCCTGCTTCAAGGTCACGAGGTCGCGGGCATTGGCGAGAAACTCGCGCGGCCGCAAGAGCAGCAGCGTCGCGGTGTCCTGCACAAAACAATCGGGCATCGCCTGCGGCAGGAATACGTTTCGGGCGCCGGGTTCGGCGAGCAGCAGGCCGAGCGGCAGCGTGATGGTGTAGGCGAGCAGCGGCCCGATGAGGGGCGTGGTGACCACCTCGTTGTAGCGGCCGACCCCGCCGCGCCAGGGATGGGTGACCGGCGCCAGCATGACGAGACCCGCAAGCTGCTCCGGGCGATCAAGCGCCAGCCGCGCGCCAAGCGCCCCGCTCCAGGAATGCACCACCAGGACGGCGCGGCCGATCCCGAGCTTGTCCAGGGCTTGCGCGATCATCCGCGCCTGGGCGCCGGGCGTCGAATCCATCTCGCTGTCGCGGTCGCTCCAGCCGTGCCCCGGCCGATCGATCAGGATCACCCGATACCGCTGGGCCAGCAGCTCGCCGAGCGGCCTGCGCATCACCTCGAGATTGGAGCTTGCGCCATGAATCAGGACGATCGGCGGGTCAGAACTGTGGCGCCGCCCCAGATCAACCACATTCAAGCGCCCGCCTTCGACCGCGATCGTTTCGCCGCGCTGGGGATAACTTCGCCGCAAGAGCCAAACGCCGGCCTGCGTGAGCAGCGCCAATCCGGCCAGCGCGCCCGCGACAATGATTGATATCATTGAGCTTATCCTGACCGTCCACACGGCGGACCAGCTACGCAGCCGCGCCAAAGTGGTTTCGGGACTGGCCAGTTTTCCCGCGTTATCCCCTGTGCTGTCATAGTGACGTCGTCGGCCTTTTTATAACCATGGTCGGCACTATTTCTGAGCGGCGGGCGCAGACCATTTTGAGACAATTGCCGCCGACTTGTCCACGTCATCCACAGGAACGCGGAACACATATCGGTAATTGCTCCTCAATCAAATGGAGGGATGTTGCATGAGTATCCGATCGAGCGATGCCGCTATCGACGAAATCGTGGCGAGCTGCAATGGTGATCTCCGCGGCGCGGTGCGGGCCTTGCTACTGATCAACGAGCATCTGGAGGCAGAGCTGGCGCAGCTTTACGCCACCGCCGCCCACAACGGCCTTGCCGAGCGGCGCAACAGCGCACTGCACTAGACCCCACTGTTAGATCCCATCATTACTTGTCGTCGGCTTCGTCCTTGCCCGGATCGACCTTCGGGCAGGCGGCAATGGTCGAGCGGGCGAGCTTGGCGTCGCCGCGCGACTTGTATGGCCCATCCACAAACCAGATGTTGCCGCCGTCCACCACCGGATTGCTGGTGACGATGGAGCATCCGCTCGTGGCGTGGCTTCCGACCACCCAGAACATGCCGTCTGCAACGGCCGGCGCCGCAAGCGCCGCGACAAGGGTGCCCGTGAGCATCACGCGCTTCATGGTCTTGCTCCTCATGCAAGCTGAGTGAGAGGCTGCCCCGGACGTATCGGGAAACGTCCGGGCGGGCAACGGGCAGCCTTGATCTAAGGTAAATTTCGTGCCGCTAGATATCTCGGCCTTCGACCTTTTCGGTGAGCTGCTTGACCAGCTCCGGCACCTTCTCCAGATGCGGATTGATCGCGAGTGCCTTGCGAAAGGCTTCCAGCGCGCGCTTGTCGTCACCGAGGTCCTGCATGATCATGCCGAGCCCGGCGAGCGCGGCAAAATGCCGGGGCTCGCGGACCAGCACCTGCTGGATGTCGGCGAGCGAGCGGGTATAGTCGTTCCGCAGGTAATACAGTGTGGCGCGCCGGTTCCAGGCTTCCACATAATCCGGGCGCAACTTGATGACGGCATCCAGCAGCTTGATCGCGAGCTCGGGCTGCTGGCCCTCCATTGCGGCCTTGGCACGCAACATCAGCAGCGCGGCCGTATCGCTCGAAGTCTGCAGCCAGATCGCCCAGATCCGCGCCTCGACGGCCTTGGCGCTGTCCTCGTCCGGCGCGGCCTTGAGCGCGCCGAACAGGAAATCGAGCCCCTTGGCCCGGTCCGTGGGAACCTTGGGCAGCTTGGCCGGCGCCTCCGGCAGCTTTCTTTTGGAGGAATTGGGCTGGTTGGGATTTGGCTGGTCCTGGGCGAAGCCGTCGACCGGAAGCGCCGCGAGCATCGCGGCAAGACCTAAAGCGGTCAGGAAGCGGCGAGCCGTCAGGGCCGCAAGGAATCTCTCTGCCATGGGCAAAGTGTAAGCGCAGCCCTTACGGCTTGCCAAGCAGGGAGCCGTCAAACAGCCGTGAGAGGGGCAATTTTACCGCTGGAACAGACCGGTTGACGAAGTTAGCCAGCCGAATGTGCCGATCGATAGCGAGCCGACCGATCAGCCAGCCAGCCGGCCAAACGATCAGCCCTGGCGCGCCTTGAAGCGGCGCTGGACCTTGTTGATCACATAGACCCGGCCCTTGCGGCGGACCAGACGGTTGGCACGGTGGCGGCCGCGCAGTGATTTCAACGAGTTACGGACCTTCATGGCAAAATCCTGATGCTTCCAAAGGCCGTTACGACAGCCGGATGTGGCAAAATGGGGATCATCCCGCCGGCGGCAACCGCCCGGGATGGCGCAGTTTCTAAGCGATCGGAGGGGCCAATGTCAATGCGAATGGCCCCTTCCCACCGCTCCAATTCGGCGCCGCGCATGACGCCAAAGCGCGATGAGATCTGGTTGAATCGTCGTCGCGCATTAGGTCTTTGATTGAGCATGATCCCTTCGGAAAACCGCTACACACTTTTCCGGATCATGCTTTAGCGAGCCGCTGCCGCTGAAATCAGGGCGAAATCGCCTTCGGGAACTCGACCATGGCCTCGCCGGTCGCGACCCTCTCGTCGTGCTGGTTGCGAACCACGACGTCGATAAGAACCCAGCGCGACTTTGCCGTCTCCTGTTTTGACCTGATGATGCCAGAGGGCCGGATCGTGTCGCCCGGCTGGACCGGCTTCACCCAGCGCGTCTCGAGGCGGCGATGAACGGCATCGCGGGGATAGGCCCAGTCGGTGATCATCCGAGAGATCAGCCCGAAATTGTTCATGCCGTGCATGATGACGCCGCCGAACTGGGTCTGGCCGAAGCTGCCCTTCATAAACTCGTCGTCGAGATGCAGCGGATTGTAGTCGAGCGAGGCATCGCAAAACAGGCGGATGGATTCGCGGGTAACGGCGAATTGCGGACCCTCGATGCCGTCGCCGGCGTTCAGATTTTCGAATACGTTGGTCATGGCGCCTTCCCTTCATACCGGCCGGATGGTCCAGCCGCGGCCCGAACAGACCACGTCGCCCTTCCCGTTGAAGAAGACGTTGTCGTGCACCACAAACAGCCGTTCGCGCTTGATGAACTTGTCCAGCGCGCGCGCCTGGAGCGTAATGACGTCGTCCGGCCGCGCGGGAATGTTGTAGCTCCAGGACTGGCCGGCGTTGATCGTGCCGGGCGAGCGCATCCAGTCATCCGCCGGCGTACAGGAGAACATCAGCAGGATATGGATCGAGGGCGGCGCGATCAGTCCGCCGTAGCGCGTCGTCCTGGCATAGGCCTCGTCGAAATAGAGCGGGTGTGTCTCGCCCACCGCCCGGCAATAGAGTTCGACGGCCTGGCGGGTCAGCGTGTAGGGAATGGTCTTGCGCGGCTCGCCCGGAACGATGTCATCCCAGACCTTGCGCAGATTGGCGTCTTTCCAGAAATCGGTCTCGAAGGCTGCCGCCTCGGCCATTTCGTCCTCCCTGTTCTTGTTGTTGGGCCTGCGAACAATACGCGAAGCCGCCGGGGAGCAAGAGACCTTTGCTGGACGCGAATGGCGTTGCCCCCAAACAGCGTCCGGTTCGGGCTTGCCAAAATCGTTATAAGGTATAATCAATTTCCCGAACCCTGAAAGCCAAGCCGCCGGGACGGAAAAGCCATGCCCAAACTTACGCTGCCCAATCTCGACGATGTCGTTGCGATCGACATCCACACCCACGCCGAGGAGCCCTGCGGCATGCATGGCGACGACGGCTATGACGATTTCCAGGCGCAGATGGCGGAATATTTCAAGTCGCCGCACAAGCATCCGCCGACGGTGCCGGAGACGGCCGCCTATTACCGGGCGAAGAAGATCGCCGCCGTGATCTTCCCTGTCGATGCCGAGCGCGAGACCGGCTTCCGCCGCTACAACAACGACGAGATGCTCGAGATCGCGTCGCAAAATCTCGACGTGCTGATCCCCTTTGCCAGCATCGATCCGCACAAGGGCAAGCTCGGCGTGCGCGAGGCCAAGCGGCTGATGCAGGATTATGGCGTCCGCGGCTTCAAGTTCCACCCGACCATGCAGGGCTTCTATGCCAATGACCGGATGGCCTATCCGCTCTATGAAGCCATCAATGACGGCGGCGCGATCGCGTTGTTCCATACCGGGCAGACAGGCGTCGGCAGCGGCATGCCCGGCGGCATGGGCATGCGGCTGAAATATTCCAATCCGATGTATATGGACGACGTGGCGGCGGATTTCCCCGACCTGAAGATCATCCTGGCGCATCCCTCCTTCCCCTGGCAGGAGGAGGCGCTGTCGGTCGCGACCCACAAGCCGAACGTCTATATCGACCTCTCCGGCTGGTCGCCGAAATATTTCCCGCCGATCCTGGTCCGCTACATCAATTCCATTTTGCAGGATAAGATGCTGTTCGGCTCGGACTGGCCGGTCATCACGCCGGACCGGTGGCTTGCGGATTTCGCCAAGCTCGACATCCGCGACGAGATCCGGCCGAAAGTGCTGAAGGCCAACGCGCGCAAGCTGCTCGGCATCTAACGGAAGCGGCATCGCGCAACCCAACCTCGAGGGTTACGCGATGCCAAAGCTGCTGACCGTCGCCGCTCTCATTGCCGCGCTTTTCTCTGCGAGCGCGGCGATCGCGGCCGAGCAATCCGCCCGCATTGTCGAACTGGAAACGCCGCTCGCCAGCAGCCAGCCGCTGCAGGCCTATCTCCGACAGCCCGAGGGTGGCGGCGCTCTTCCCGCGGTAGTGCTGCTGCACGGCTGCGCCGGCAACTACAAGCGGCTCGACGAGCGCTGGGGCAATCGGATCGCCGGCTGGGGTTACGTTACACTGACCGTCGACAGTTTCGGGCCACGCGGCCTCGAGAACACCTGCACCAGCGGGGCGCCGGTCGACTTGGCCTTCGATGCCTACCGGGCCCTCGACTATCTTGCCCTGCAGCCGTTCGTCGACACGAACCGCGTCGTGCTGCTTGGCTTTTCGCAAGGCGGCTGGCTGACGCTAACCTCGCTCGAAAGCAGCGTCATCGAGGCAACCGCGCACCACAAATTCCGTGCGGGCATCGCCTTCTATCCGCCCTGTAAGGGTTTCAAGGACAACATGACGGTGCCGACCTTGATCCTGATCGGCGCAAGCGACGACTGGACGCCGGCGCAAGATTGCCGCGATATGGTCGAAGGGCGCGACGGCTTCGGCATTTCTCGCGAGAAGGGAATGGGCGTGCCCGCGAAGCTGATCGTCTATCCCGGCGCCTATCATGCCTTCGATACGGTCACGCTTCAGACTCCGCGGACCTATCTTGGCCACCATCTCGAATACAATCAGACGGCTGCCGAGCAGTCGATCGAGGCTGTACACGATTTTCTCGCAAGCATGATCGGCGGCAGGGATGAGGGCCGGTCGAAACCGGACAGGTGACGAAGATGAACATCAAGGCCGTCGTGTTCGACGCTTATGGCACGCTGTACGACATCCAGTCGGTGGCCGCGGTTACGGAAGAGACGTTTCCGGACTACGGCGACATCATCACACAAATCTGGCGCATCAAGCAGCTTGAATATAGCTGGCTGCGCACGCTGATGGGCCGTTACGAGAGTTTTGCCACCGTCACGCGAGACTCTCTTGCCTATACGCTGCGCGTGCTCGGCCTGACTTATGAGCCCGAGGCCTTCGAGCGCATCATCGACAAATATCTGCATCTCGACCTCTATCCGGACGCGATGGACGCACTCGGCGCCATGCGGGACCGCAAGCTCGCGATCCTCTCCAATGGCAGCCCCGACATGCTCGACGCGCTGGTGCGCAACTCGGGGCTCGACCGCGTCCTCAACGCGACCATCAGCGTCGACGCCAACAGGATCTTCAAGCCGAGCCCCCTCGCCTACGGCCTGATCGAAACGACACTTGCCATCCCGCCTGCTTCCGTGCTCTTCGTCTCCTCGAACCCGTGGGACGCCTGCGGTGCCAAGGCCTTCGGCCTCAACGTCGCCTGGATCGAGCGGGTGACGCCGGAAGCGATGGCGCTCGCCTGCGTCGAGACTGAAACCATTGCCCCGCTGACCATGTTCAAGACCCTGCGCACCCAGATGGACGAACTTGGCTTCGCGCCGGATCATCGCGTCCGGTCGCTGGCGGAATTGCCTCCTATTGTGAAAGCCGCATGAGTCTCGAATCGGTCCGCGCCTTCTTCGCGGAAAAAGCCCCCGACATTGACGTCATCGTCTCGTCGATCTCCTCGGCCACCGTCGCCCTTGCCGCTGAAGCCTATGGCGTCGAGCCGGCGCGAATCGGCAAGACGCTATCGCTGCGCGTCGGCGAGCGCGTGGTCCTGATCGTGACCAGCGGCACCGCGCGCATGGACAACAAGAAGATAAAGGCGCTGTTCGGAGTGAAGCCGAAGATGCTGGCACTCGACGAGGTCGCCGACATTACCGGGCATGAGGTCGGCGGCGTCTGCCCGTTTGGGCTGAAGGCGCCGCTACCGATTTATTGCGACGTCTCGCTAAAAGCCTTCGACATCGTGGTACCGGCCGCCGGCTCGACCCACAGCGCCGTGCGAATCGGGCCGGAGCGGATGGCCGAGCTCGTCGGCGCCGAATGGATCGACGTCTGCGAGCACCGGCAAGTCCCCGGCAATCAAGTCGCGGTCACCTGAACCAATCATCATCGCTGCGCGGCTGAGGCTGGAGCGGTTGGCTGGCGCCAGGCGGCGGTCGTCGTCCGCGGCCCGGAGGCTGATCCACGCGGTTGCTGGTGTCGAACACCGCGCGGCAACCATCCGAGAGCTGTGGCGTGTTATGCCGCAAACAGGCGACGATGCGGTTGACGTCGGGGATCTGATCGCTGCAGAGCCGCCAGACATCCGGCGTGCATGCCATCTGCTGGTCCATGGTCCCACGATATTCGTCGGCGCGCGCAGCAGCGGAGACCGCGACGCCGCCGGCGAGGACGCACACAAGAAGGAAGACGATCGATTTCGTTCGCATGCAGGTTGCTTCATCAGATTGAATGGTTGCGGTTCCAGACCGCTTGCCGGCCAAGCTTCGGCAATGAATGAGGCTCGCGAAAGTTCACGAGACTCAACAAGTCGTGAAGAAGGCTCCGGTCACTTCACTGATTCCGCTTCTTCCCCTTCGAAAAATGCCGCATCAAAAACTCAGCCAGCACTTCCACGCGCGCCGGCCGCGGGCCGCCGGGCGGCGTGACCAGATGCACCGCGCCCTCGGGCTGCTTCCAGCCTTTGAGGATCACCTCGACCTCACCTGAAGCAATCGCATCGCCGACGATGAAATCCGGAAGGTCGGCGATGCCGAGCCCCGCGATCAAGGCTGGCAGCACCGCCTCGCCATTGTTGACGCGCAACTGCCCTGCGGGGCGTACGCTCGCCTGCTCGCCGGCAGCATTGGTGTAGTGCCAGACATTGGGCGTCGAGAGATAGGCGTAGCCGAAGCACTTATGCTCCGCGAGATGCATGGGATGCGTCGGCCGGCCGTAGCGCTCGAGATAAGAGGGCGCCGCGACCGTGTAGCGCGGCATGCCGCAGAGCCTGCGCGCGATCAGCGAGGAATCCGGCAGCCGCGCGATGCGCAGGCCGGCGTCGAAGCCCTCACCGATCAGGTCGACAGTGGCGTCGCTCAAATGCAGGTCGATCGAGACATCGGGATATTGCGCCAGAAACTCCGGCAAGAGCGGCGCCACGGACTTGACGCCGAACGACATCGGCACCGCAAGCCGCACCAGCCCGCGCGGCGCGGTCGATTGCGCCAGCGCCTCGTTCTCGGCCTCCTCGCCATCGGCCAGCAACTGCGCGGCCCGCGTCGCCAGCCGCTGGCCGGCATCGGTCAGTGCGAGCCGCCGCGAGGTGCGGTTGAACAGCCGCGCACCCAGCCGCTCCTCCAGCCGGCTCACCGCCTTGGAGACGGTCGCCTTGGACAGCGCAAGCTCGCTCGACGCCGCCGCAAACGACCTGAGCTCCACAACTTTCGCGAAGATCGCCAGCGCCTCGAAGTCCGGAAGTTTTGCCATGTCAGACTACCGCAATAATGGAAACAATGAGTTTCGATAGTTTCTATTTCTATATCAACGTTGGCGGCATATCCATAGCCCATCGAAATTTAAGGCAATGGAGCGATCCAATGACCAAGAAGCTTTCAGGCAAAGTTGCCCTCGTTACCGGCGGCTCGCGCGGCATCGGCGCAGCCAGCGCCCGTGCCCTCGCCGATCAGGGCGCCAATGTTGCGATCAGCTATGTCGCCTCGCCGGACAAGGCCGAGGCGGTGGTCGCGGAGTTGAAGGCCAGGGGTGTTGAAGCCAGGGCGTTCAGGGCGGACCAGGCATCGCCCGAAGCGGTCGAGGCCCTCGTCAACGACGTGGCAAAGCATTTCGGCCGTCTCGATATTCTCGTCAATAACGCGGGTGTTGCGGCGGGCGGTGCTGTCGACGATCCCAAGGCGGACAGTGCAGCGCTGGCGCGGCAGTACGCAATCAACGTGCAAGGCGTGATCACGGCAATCCGCGCAGCCTCGAAACTGATGGGAGACGGCGGCCGCATCGTCACAATCGGCTCGATGCTTGCGGATCACACGGCTTTCCCGGGATTGGCCGACTACGTGGCCACCAAGGCTGCGGTAGTTGGCTACACCAAGGGCGCAGCGCGCGATCTCGGCCCGCGCGGTATCACTGTGAACGTGGTGCAGCCGGGCTCGACTGACAGCGACATGAATCCAAAGGACGGCGGCGAGTCTGCCGAGGCCCAGCGCAAAATAAATGCCCTGCAGCGCTACGGACGACCAGAGGAGATCGCAGCCGGCGTCGCGTTCCTCGCGAGCCCCGAAGCGTCCTTCGTGACGGGCTCGGTGCTCACCATCGACGGCGGCTTCACCGCCTGACGACAGCACCGTTCAACAACGCCGGGCGCTCAGCGCCCGGCTCCACTCAGACCCTTTTGCCAGGAGAAATCACATGATCGAAGTCAAACCCTTCGCCAAGCTGGGCCATGCCGACCACGGCTGGCTGAATGCCCGCCATCACTTCTCGTTTGCCGACTATTACGATCCCCGCCACATGAGCCACGGCGCCTTGCGGGTGTGGAACGACGACGAGATCGCGCCGAACACCGGCTTTCCTGCCCATCCCCACGCCAACATGGAAATCATCACCTATGTGCGCCAGGGTGCGATCACCCACCAGGACAGCCTTGGTAACAAGGGCCGCACCGAGGCGGGCGATGTGCAGGTGATGAGCGCCGGCAACGGTATCCGCCATTCCGAATACAATCTGGAGCCGGGCACGACAAAAATCTTCCAGATCTGGATTCAGCCGACCGCACGCGGCGGCGAGCCGACCTGGGGCTCAAAACCGTTCCCCAAGGCCGACCGCTCCGGCAAGCTCGTCACCATCGCAAGCGGCATCAACGGCGATGACGATGCCCTGCCGATCCGCGCCGATGCGCGGGTGCTCGCTACCACGCTGAAGGCCGGCGAGAGCGCCGAATATGCCACCGGCAAGACGCGCAACCTCTACCTGGTGCCGGCGGCGGGCTCAGTCGAGATCAACGGCGTGCGGGTCAATGCCCGCGACGGCGCTGCGATTTCCGGCGAGGAGAACCTGCGCATCAAGGCGCTGGAGGATTCCGAACTCGTGCTCGTGGACGCGGCGTAAGCCACTCAATGACTCGTGATGCGCAGCCTTGCGCCGCACATCACGACTCACCTCTCGCAGAAGCAAACAGAGCCTCGCGAAACAAAGACGTGACTAGCCGGAATACGCCCGGCCGTGACGGCTCCACTTTTTCACCCCAATCACCCCTCATCCCCATCAAGGAGACTACACATGGCAAAAGTCCTCGTTCTCTATTATTCCGCCTATGGTCATATCGAAGCCATGGCGAATGCCGTTGCCGAAGGCGCGCGCGAAGCCGGCGCGACCGTCGACGTCAAGCGTGTGCCTGAGCTCGTGCCCGCTGAAGTCGCCAAAGCCTCGTACTACAAGCTCGATCAGGCCGCTCCCGTCGCCAAGATCGAGGACCTCGTCAATTACGATGCCATCGTCGTCGGCACCGGCACCCGTTTCGGACGCATGGCCTCGCAGATGGCGAACTTCCTCGACCAGGCCGGCGGCCTCTGGGCCAAGGGCGCGCTCAACGGCAAGGTCGGCGGCGCTTTCACCTCGACCGGGACCCAGCATGGCGGCCAGGAGACCACACTGTTCTCCATCATCACCAACCTGCTGCATTTCGGCATGGTCGTGGTCGGCATGAATTACGGCTTCGCCGGCCAGATGAAGCTCGACGAGATCACCGGCGGCGCGCCTTATGGGGCGACAACGATCGCCGGCACCGATGGCAGCCGCCAGCCCAGCGCCAACGAGCTCGCCGGCGCCCGCTACCAGGGCCGTGCGATCGCGGAAACGGCCAGGAAACTTCACGGCTAACCGAGAGCTCCATCGCTAACTGAGCTCTATAGCTAACTGCATGGCTGATGCGTGCAGGGGCGGCATTGTCAAAGCGAGATGCCGCCCCATTTTCCTATCAACGAAGGGTAGGATGATGGTCGAAATTTTATTCATGGCTCAGGCGATGCGGCGGCCGCTGCAGGCTGTGGCGCGGCGTTGGTATTGCCGGAGCTTGTTCCGTGCCTCAAAGGGCCGTTTCGGCTGCTCCGAGTGCACGCGTTCGTGATCTCGGCGCCGGCAGGCGAAGCAGTAGCGCTAATCTAAGCAAGGGCGTATTGAAGGCTGCGCTCATCGGGTCCGGCCTTTTTTGCATGAGGCGATGCCGATCGACCTGCTGGGGGTGAGGCATGAGAACAGGCACACAGACCTCCTGGCCGGAACTGCCGACCGCCGTTTGGCATGACACCTATGCGACACTGCACCTCTTTACCCAGATCGTCGGCAAGATCAGGCTTTCCCGCACACCCTGGCTGAACCATTCCTGGCACGTGGCGCTTTATGTCAACGCACGCGGGCTCTCGACCTCGTCCATCCCGGATGGCGACGGATCCTTCGAGATCGAGTTCGATTTCATCGATCACGTTCTGCACATTTCAAAAAACGACGGCGCCACGCGCCAGTTCGCTCTCGCGGGACATTCCGTCGCGAGCTTCCATGCGCAGCTTCTAGCGACGCTTGCCGAGATCGGCATTCGCGTTGCCATCAATGAAATGCCGAACGAATTGCCCGATCCCATCCGCTTTTCGCGGGATACCCTGCATGCGTCCTATGACGCCGAGGCGGTGCGCCGTTTCTTCCAGATTCTCACCGATGCAGATCGAGTGTTCAAACAGTTCCGCACCGGCTTTATAGGCAAGGCGAGCCCGGTGCATTTCTTCTGGGGCAGCTTCGATCTTGCTGTGACGCGCTTCTCCGGACGCCGCGCGCCGCGTCATCCCGGCGGCGTACCGCATCTATCCGACGCGGTCGCCCGCGAAGCCTATTCGCATGAAGTGAGCAGCGCCGGCTTCTGGCCGGGCAGCGGCGCGATCGATTATCCCGCGTTCTATTCCTATGCCTATCCGGAGCCCGCGGGATTTCGCGGCACGCGGGTGAAGCCGGACGCAGCTTTTTTCAGCGAAGCTTTGGGCGAATTCATTCTGCCCTATGACGCCGTGCGTCTGTCCGGGGATCCCGACCAGGCGTTGCTCGATTTCCTGGAGAGCACCTATGAAGCCGCCGCCAATGCCGCGAAATGGGACCGCGACTCACTGGAGTGCGCAGAAGGCAAGCCGGGCGTGGTGCGCGAGATCTAAAGCATGATCCGGAAAAGTGCGTAGTGGTTTTCCGATCAATCAAAGAGCTAAAGCGCGATGACGATTCAACCAAATCTCATCGCGCTTTAGCTGTCGAACAGCGCCGCTTCCGTGAACGCGAGGTCACCGAGCAGCGGCGGTCTCGGGCCCTTGACGTATTTGCGGCCGCGCTTTTCCGAATACCAGCCGACAATGCCGGAAACGGGTGCGTTGGCATCAAACCGGACCAACAGTCCGCCGCGGCGCGCGAGGAAACGCCCGACATTTCCGGCGAAGCGCTTGAGGTCACCGATGTCGCGGCAATAGATCAGCCGGTACACCGGAAAGACATCCTTCACGCGGTGCTTCTGGAACACGAACGGACGGGCATTCGCACCGTCGCGGACAACAAGGCTCAGGCAGCCGAAGGCGGCGTGCCGGCGCAACAGATCAGTCTCATAATCACTGAGGCCTTCGGTTGCTGCTTCCGAGAACACCTCAACCCTTGCCCGCCGCACCGGCCGCGACAGCGCCAGCGCCCCATAGATCTGTCCCTTGCAGTAGACGGAAAAGCCCTGCGCCTCGTTAGTGGACCATGTATGCGGTGCCGGCGTGATATTGAAATAGGTAACGCGCCTGTCCTTGGTCGCGATCCTTACCAAGAGCGGCGCAAAGGCGCGGAAGGGCGCCTCGACATACCAGCTCGAGACGTTGCACCGGATGGTCGTCTCCGCGCCCGATTGCACCTCCGAGAACAACAAGAGAATCACGCCGACCGGCACGCCGCCATGATCGAGGCAATAGCCGAATGTCGGATAGTCGGCCGGGCGCGAGCTCCGCTCATGGCGCTTGAGCCCGCGCAGCCAGTAGTCGATCGAACGAAAGGCAAAGCCCCGGCTCAGCAGTGCTGCGATGGCGGGAAGATCGGCCTCGCCGATCTCGCGAACCCTCAGCTGCGCGGCCGGCGCCGGCGCGTCACGCTGAAGATCTGGTTGCTTGGCTCTGGCTTCGATCTGCACCGGCTCGACCCGTACCAAAATCGCGATATCCGACCACAATTGATCGCTGCCATTCTGGATTAAACGGGATAACAGCAAGTTGCGCTCCGGATGCAAGCGATAGCGTCCCGTTCCGGGCCTTCACTCCGCGTTTACCTTAACCGGTCGTCAGCGGCCGCGCGCAAA
This sequence comes from Bradyrhizobium sp. Tv2a-2, assembly GCF_000472425.1. Lineage (GTDB taxonomy): Bacteria > Pseudomonadota > Alphaproteobacteria > Rhizobiales > Xanthobacteraceae > Bradyrhizobium. The sequence goes on from NZ_AXAI01000001.1 coordinate 632,624, forward strand.
TTGCCGCAAGTCTTCACGGCTTCGGCACGCGGATCATGGTGGTTTCGCTTTCTTCGAGCCCGTCGAGCACGAAGTGGCCGCCACCAACCGAGACGCGGCGCCGCAGGCCGTCCCATCCCCACACCTCGATCGTGCGCGCCCAGTCGGGGAGTTCAAGCTCGAGCACGCGCCCCGGGTGACCGGTCCATCCCGGCAAGTTCTGCCACACGATAAGTTCGGCATCGGGGCCGGCAAGTGTGGTAAGCCCGCGTGACTTGTCGATCGATTTGACGCTCATGTCGCCGGCAAGCCGCAGCACCATCCGCAGCACGATCGCTCGCGGATCGGGCGACCACGGGTGTTCAGTCGCCGCCATCGCATAGGCCGGGCCATCGACGCGCACGGTGTCGCCAAGATTCCAGGGAAACGCCAGCGCCAGCGCCGGTGTTTTTCCGTCCGCGCCGGCCACGCTGACCTGGTCCCAGAATGCGCTCAAGAATAATCTTGCAGCGAGCCTGGGATCGTCCCAGTCGCCGAGACGCGCGACATTGAATTCAGTCGCATAGAACTTGATGTCGCGGTGCAGGCCCATCGCCTGCTTGATGCGATCGAAGCAGGTCTGCACGGAGAATTCACTGCCTTTGGTCATCGGGTACCAGCGGGCATTGTAGTAGGTGTGCAGATCGATGCCGTCGAGGCGGCCATCCTCGAGCAGGTCGGCGATCGCGGGCCCATAGCCACGCAACGTCGCGTCACGGTGCGAGTTGCAGGTGGCGAAGCCGCCGGGCACGACCTTCAACGCGGCATCGACGCTGTGCACGCCGTCCGCGAGCCCCGCCAGCGCGTCGTGATAGGCCTCGCGCGGAATGCTCTGTTGCACATCGGGCTCGTTGATCGCGGTGAAGATGGTTGCGCCCCAGCCGATGATCCCGTGCTCTTTTGCCCATTCACCATCCGGACGAAAACGCTTCGCCATTGCTTGTCCGGCGGCAAACCAGTCGTGATACGATCCGATCGGTTGCGGCGGATTGAGCGTCTGGTAGCTGCCTTCGTATTCCAGCAGGATGATTGGCGTGATCGCGTTCTCATGGGCTTGAAGCATTTCGGCATCGAAATCGTGCGGCGTCGGCTTGCGATCGAGCGTACGCCAGCCGTAGGAATCCATCCGTCCCATGGTGACGCCGACCCCGTGCAACGCCGCATAGAGCTGCGCCAGCGCTGGCTGGCCCGCCAGATGCGTCACCAGATTGCCACCGCCGATGCGATCCCGTAGCCGCTCGCCCGCCGCCGCGCCGCCGCGCGCCAAGGAGGCCACACCGAGGGCCAGCATTATGGTTAACGCGACTCGCTCGAACGTGCGCAAATTGGAACGATTTTTCAAAGTTCGGCTCCTAGAAACCGATCCCATGGACTTTCAGATCGTGCAGGTCGTGCAGGAGTTGAGCACCGCGGGCGGCGTCGAGACCGTCGCCGCCGAGCTTGCACGCGTTTTTAGCCGCAACAACTTACCGAATGTAGTGCTGGCCAGCGCGGTCAGCAAAAGTTTCGAAGGCACCACGAGAATTGAGCGGATCGCGCCATGGCTGTCGCGGATTCCGACCCGCGGCCCGTTCAGACATCTCGGGCGCGCCATCGTCGTGCCGATCTTCACGCTGATCGCAACCTGGGCGATCAAGCGGCGCTATCCGAATGCCGTCGTGATCAGCCATGGCGACTCGCTGACAGGCGACGTGCTGGTCGTGCATGCGGTGAACGCGCAGAGCCTTGCGGAGAAGCGCAGCGCCGGCAGCTGGCGCTGGATGCTCAATCCGATGCACCTGTGGGTCAGCCTGCGCGACCGCTTCATGATCGGCGGCCTGCGCTACCGCGCCTTCGTCGCCGTCTCCTCGCGCGTCACGGCGGAGCTGGAGCAGCTTTACGCCGTGCCGCCCTCGCGCATCCGCGTGATCTCCAACGGCATCGATCTCGCCCGCTTCAGCCGCAATGCAGAGAGCGGGACCACAATCCGGCGCGAGTTCGATATCCCCCCTGATGCAAAGCTCCTGCTGTTCGTCGGCCATGAATTCCAGCGCAAGGGCCTTGCCCACGCCATCGGCGCGCTGGAGCGGCTCGGCGACGACGCGCACCTCTTGGTGGTCGGCTCCGACAATCCCGCCCCCTATCGCAAGGTTGCGCCGGAGGTTCAGGACCGCGTGATCTTCACCGGCGCCCGCTCCGATCTCCCCGCGCTCTATTCCGCCGCCGACGCCTTCGTGCTGCCGACCGCGTACGAGACCTTTTCGCTGGTGTGCATGGAGGCGATGGCCTGCGGGCTGCCGGTCTTCGCCACCGCTGCCGGCGGCATCGAGGAATATCTCAAGGACGGCGTCAACGGCTTCCAGATCAGGATGGATGCCGAGGACATCGCAGGCAAGCTCGCCGCGGCCTTCGTCGATCCGGCGCTCATGAACCGCCTGCGCGAAGGCGCGCTGGCGACAGCCAGAAGCTACGGCTGGGATCGGATCGGCCAGCACTATATCGAGTTGCTGAAGCAGATCGACGCCGAGAAGCGCGGCATAGTCGCGCCGCCGCTGGTGCCGGCGGCGTCAGACGCAAGCCAGCCTGATTCCCCGTCATCCCGTTTGGTCCGTGATCTTGAGGCGCGAGCGAAGGATGAACTGCGCCCACTGTGAGCTCGCGCCTCAGGCTGACAGCGAGAGCTTGGCATCCGCGGCAGCCTTGCACGCGGTCAATAGCGCGGTGGCGACGGCTTCATATGTGAAGCGCGCCCGCACGTTCTCTCGCGCCGCAAGTCCCTTGGCGCGAATGAGGGCCGCATTGCCGGCGATCTTGTCCAGGAGCTCCCGCAGAGCCTTCGCGTCACGCTCCGGCACGATCCAGCCACCGTCGCCGACGACATCAGGGATGGCGCCGCAACTCGAGCCGATCACCGGCACGCCGCAGGCCTGCGCCTCGATGATGACCCGGCCGAACTGCTCGCGCACGGCGTTGGTGGTCCGCGTCAGCAGCACCAGCGCATCGCAGCGGCGAATGAAATCAGCAACGTCGGCCGGTTGACCCCAGCCTCGGAACGTCACGCGCTCGCCGAGACCCAGCGCCGCGGCACGCTCGCGCAGTTTCGCCTCGTAAGGCCCCTCGCCCATGATGGCCAGACTGACCGGCGCGCCGCTCAACGCCATCGCGTCGAGCGCCTCGTCCAATCCCTTCTCCTCGATCAGCCGGCCGACATAACCGATCCTGAGCGCATTGCTGCAGAATGCGGCCGGGCTCGAACCCGACGTAAAGGTCTCGATATCGACGCCATAGCCGATCGGCGTCACCGGCCCGGCGTAGCCGCGCGCGCGCACGACCATGGTGGCATCCGGGCTGCGGGAGAGCACGTGGTCGGTACGCCCGAGCACATATTTGCGAATGGCCTCGAACGGCGGCGGCAGGCGCTTTAAGATGTTCTGGTCGACCTCCAGCACCAGCCCGGCACGGCCCCTGAACAGCTCTGCCTGCAGCGCGACAATGCTCCACGGCTCCTCCCAGAGATGGATCACGTCGGGATCGATCCTGCGCAAGAGCCGGCGCAGGGCCGGATAGAAGTGCAGGTACCAGTTCATCGGCCCGGCCTGCGGCAGCAGGATCGGCAGTACATGGACCGAGAACTCGGTTTCGTCAGGCGGCGCAGCGACAATGGTGCGGCCGAATTCCTTCCAGATCGCCGGCAGCACCAGGTGCAGTTCGACGTCGCGTTTGGCGGCGAGAAAGGGATAGCGCAACCGTCCGGCTTCGCTGCTCACCGCCGGATGGGCGATGGAGACGATTCGCAATGGCCTGATATCAGACACGCCCGGCGATCCGCGCAGCGGTTCCGGTGAAGCCTGTCAGGTGCATCTCCATCGCACCCAGGCTGCGATGACTGCCATTGATGGTGTTGCGCGGCAGGCTGAAGCGGTCGTGGCCGCCGCGCAGCAGCCCCTTTCGGGTGGTGGCTGCGCTCAGGAAACCGGCCCGCCGCGCGAGCGCAAAGTCGCGCGGTCCGCAATCGGCGGAACGGCCATAGGGAAAGGCAAAATGCTGCACATTGATGCCGAGCCGCTCGTTCAGCCGCGTGCGCGATCCCTCGATCTCGGCGAGCGCAGCCTCCGGCGCGAGCGAGGAGATGCGCGCATGATTGATGGTGTGGGCGCCGATCTCGATCAGCGGATCCTTGGCCAGTGCTTCCAACATCTCCCAGGAGATGGCGTGCTTCCAGTGCATGGCGTCCATATCGATGCCGTTCGCCGCGCAGAACGCAGCATGGTGGCGCGCCGCGTCGGGCCCGTCCCAGCGGGAGGCGATGCGCTGGTAGGCTTTGCGCCGCTCCTCGGCCTTCGAGAGCTTGACGATCTGACCGTCGACCATCACCGAATCGCGCTTGAGCAAGGCGTCTTCCAGACCGGCCGACCACAGCGGCAGGGTCCCGTCGGGGATGCCCGTGGTGACGAACAGCGTCAACGGCACGTTATGGCGGCGGAACACCGGCGCCACCACCTCGAAACTGTCGCGGTAGCAATCGTCGATGGAGAAATTCACGTAGCGGCTGTCATTGTCGGCGCCGCCCGAGCGCCGCAGCGCCTCGCCGACGGTCACGACGTCCCAGCCCCCGGCGTTGAGATAAGCGAGGAACCGGTCGAGAAACGCGATGTCGACATAGAAATCGCGGTTCGGAAGCTTGTCCCACTCGGCCGTTGGCGCTGCGCGGTGGAACGTGAACAGGCAGCCGCGCGGTCCGAGCATCCGGTCCGCGGCCTTTGCGAGCGGCAGCGTCAGGACATTTGCTGCAAGCATCGCTGCTGACGAGCCGATCATCCGAGCTCTCCCTTCACGCGAAAGGTCCTGCGCAGACGGCTGAGCGCTGACAGCGCGGCTGTCGGAATCAATAGACCAATCGCAACCGCAAGGCAGAAGAGACAGGCGAGTCCGCCGACAAAAAGCCGCGGCAACAGCTCAGCGACAGCACCCTCGATCAAGAGCCCCAGTACCGCCATCAGGAGCGCCGGCAGGGCGGCGAGCGCGATCAGGCTCAGGATCTTGCGCCGCTCGGGGAGCGCCAGCGCCACCCCCATCAGCAGCACGAGGCTGCGACTGGTTTCGCCGAGGCCCAGCAGCAACATGCCCTGATCGGGCGCGGGATGCAGCGCCGTGGTCAGCACATTGAAGGCCATATTGACGAAATAGCTCGCCATCAGAATCAGGGCAGCGACACCGTTGCGTCCGGAGCCGTTGAGCAGTCGGATCAGGATCCAGCCAAGCGTCGCGGCCCAGACGCCGAAGGCGATGCCACGCAGCGCATGCGAGGTCAGAACCAGCGCCTCGTCGCCGAAGGCACCGCGGAAATACACCAGGCGGACAATGTCGGTCGCGAACACCAGGAGAAATGCCGACGCCGGCAGGGTCAGCGCCAGCAGCGGCCGCAACAGCTGCTCGACCTGGGCGTGAATGTTCTTCGGTGCGTGATTGGACAGCACGGCCATGCCGACAGGCTGACTGATCAGGAGCAGCGCGCTCTCGGTGAGCGAGCGGGCATAATCCAGCGAAGCGACAGCACCAGTCGTGAGCCTGGAGGCCGTCAGGCGCTCGACCCAGACATTGGCCTGCTCGGCAAGCGGAACGCCCAGCAGGACGCGCAGGCGGCGGAAGAAATCTCTGCCGGTCGCGACGACCAGGCGCAGCGTGAGACCGCTGAACGAGATCACGCCGCGCCGCCACAGGCTGAACAGGCCCCAGACCGCGAGCGCGTTGAAGGCAAGCGTGAAGCAACAGGCGAGCGCGTAGGCGTCGCCGGTCACGACCAAAAGCCCGATCCCGGCGAGCACCGCGACGTTCAGCACACTGGCGCGGATATTGGTCAGGCGGGTGCGGCCGATCGCGATCTCGCCGGCGGCCAGCACGTTGAGGATGGCGGACGCCGGCATGCCGAGCGACATCATCCGCACGAAATGCAAGGTGAGTTCGCGCCCCTGTTCGGTGAATCCGCCGACCATGGCGTCGACCCACCATTGGCCCATGAGCTGAATGATCACCATGACGCCGGCGGCGACGACCCCGATCACGACGGTCAGCGCGCCCAGGCTCTGCGGCCCTGCGTCCCGGTCCATCGCCTCCCGATGCATCGGGATCATGATCGCGGGCACGCTTTCGTTCTGCAGGAAGGCAAGCGGGATCAGGACGGCCGCCAGCGCAGCGCGGAAACCGTCGGCGACCAGCGAGGCGCCGAGCACATGCGCCATCATCACCTCGCGCGCAAAGCCCAGCATCTTGCTGGCCAGCGCGCCCGAGATCAGAATGGCGCTGAAACGCCGCATCGAGGGATGGCGCGCCGTCATGCCGTAACCCTCAGATCGAGCTTCGGCGTCAGCAGCGCGGCAAAGGTCCAGAACAGGAATCCGCTCTCGCCCGAAGTGATGCTGGCAAGCGGCATTTGCGAGAGCGCGCCGAGTGCCAGCGCGCCGATCACGACCGCTTCAGGCGCCGGATCGGTCCAGGCCACCGCGAGCGCATTGCCGATCGCCCAGAACAGCGCGGCGAGGCAGAAGCCGCCGACCACGATCCCCATCGACAGCCAGCAGGCGATGATCATGCCGTCGATCGGCATGGTCCCGGCCGCGCCGACGTCGGTGATGGTGAAGCCGCTGCCGAACAGCGAGCTGTCAGGCAGGCTCCACAGCGTGACGAATTCCTCCAGCCGCTCCTGTGCGCTGCCGTCCTGGGTACCTTCGCTCAACGTGGACAGGCGGTCGGCGACGATGTCACCGAACGGCGTGAAGAGAACGGCAAGCAGCACCGCGACGCCGATGCCGGCCAGGATCATGCCGGCACGACGCCGCGTTCCCGCGAAGAACAGGCAGAACAGGATGCTGACGGCGAGCGATATCCACGCCGTGCGGTACAACGAGAGCAGAAGCCCGAGTGCGGCGGGAATGGCGAGCAGCGCCGGCCACGGCCGTTTCGAGAAACCGATGAGGAAGAGCCCGGTTGCAGTGAATGTCGCAAAGCTCGCCGGTGCGTTCATGGTGCCGAACACGCGAATGCCGTAGGGCACGGGCTGGCCGATCGAGGGGATCGGCGCGAGCTGCATCCAGTAAATGTCCCAGCTCAAGGGATCGACATATTGGTAGATGGCATAAATGCCGACCACCGGGAGGAGGAAGGCAAAGGCCGAGGTAGCCGCCTTGATCAGCTCCTCGCGCTCGGCGCTCACCATCAGGAGCCCGGCGTAGAGCAGCGGCGCCAACCATTTCAGCGTGCCGGAGGCTGCATTGGTCCAGTCGCCCTGCGCCATCGAGAGTATTCCGGCATAGACGACGCTGGCTGCGACGATGCCGAGCGGCCACATCGCATATTCGGGGACGCGATAGGTCTCGAGCTGGCGCGGCAGGTGAATCACCGGCACCAGAATCGCGAGCAGCGGCCCGATCAGCATCAGGCCGAGCTGGTCATAGCCGACCTGGAGATCGACGACGCGGCGCACGAAGGGCGCGAAGGTGAAGAGAATGAGCGCTGCTTGGAGATGCGTCGCGGGGCTCTGACGCCAGGCAAACCAGCCGACAAAGCCACATGCCAGCACGAAGACGGGCCGCGACAGGCCGCCGAGCGAGGCGCCGGCCACGGCCATGCCGATCACGAGCAACGCCGCGACCAGCCAGCCGGGCACGGCCGAGAGGCCAAGTCCTGGCGTTGTGGGTCCTGGCGTTGTGGGCCCTGGCGTCGTGGCGGCGCGAGCACTCATGCCGCGGCTCCCGCCTGCAGCTTGCGGATCACAAGGCCGATCGCCTCGAGCATCTGCGTCACGCTGTACCGGGCTTTCGCGCGCAGCGAGGCATAGGCGAGCTGGCCGTCGAGCGACTCGGGCCTGGAAAGCACGGATGCGATCGCGTGGGCCAGTGCCTTGGCATCATTGGGCGGCACCAGCGTTCCTGCCCTGCCGCCTTCGAGAATGTCAGGCGCAGCGCCCGCGTTGGTTGCGATCACGGGTACACCTGCGAGCATCGCTTCCACAAGCGTGCGCCCGAACGGCTCGGGGTCGATCGAGGGATGCACCATCACGTCGACCGCCTTCATCAGCTTCGGCACGTCGCCGCGATGGCCAAGAAAGCGCACGCGGTCGGCAAGCCCACGCGCGAGCACCATCTGCTTCAGCTCCGCGGCATAGGCCTGCTCGCCGAACAGCGCATCGCCGACCACAATGCAGCCGACCTCAGGTAATCCGGTGAGCGCTTCGAGCAGCACGTGCTGCCCCTTCCAGGCGGCGAGACGGCTGAACACACCAACCAGCGGCCCTTGCGGCAGGCCGAGGCTCTGCCTGAGCTCGGCTGCCGTGCGCGGCTCCGGCGGCAAGGCCAGGCCGTTGGGCACGATCTCGATCAGCCCGCGCTTACCGCCGGCCGCGATGAAGGCGCTGGCTGCGGCCTGCGAGGGCACGATCACCTTGGTCGCGCGCGCATTCGCGAGCATCACCTGCATGCGCCGCTGCATGGCGCCGAAATGCTCGGGGGAAATGATATCGTGCAGATGCCAGATCAGCGGGCGGCGCGCAAAGACACTGGCGATCGCCGCGAGCACGAAGGCTTTCTGCGAATTGGCATAGACCACGTCATGCGACCGCGAGGCCAATGCGATTTCCTCCACGATCGCGGCGAGGCGGCCCACGAGTGGCGCCGCTGCGAGCCATTTGCTGTCGCGGCGGAACTGCGACAGGCCGCTGCCCCATTTGGAGATGATGAGCTTGAGCTTGCGCTCAACCAACGCCTTCGCAAGCGGCCCATCTTCGAACAGGAAGGCGGACGAGTTCTCGCGGCCCGCGACGACGTCAAGCAGGATCAGCTCGGCGCCGCCGATCTGGCCGGTGTGATCGACGAACAGGACACGTTCGCTGCCCATCACACGGCCCTTGCATAGACTTCCGCCGGAACGGGCCGCGGCTGACGCAGGGTGCCGTGCTCCGGTTCCACCATGGTGGCCGCGATCGCGACATTGCTTCCCCCGAGCGCCTTCACGGCCGCCACGGCGGCTGCCATACGTTCGGCCAACGTGCTGTCGCCTTTCATGCAGAGCAGGGTGCTGTCGACGCCGCTGAGATAGCGGGCGTGCCGACGCGTCGGCAGCGGGCTGTCGATGAAGACGACATCATAGCTGCGGAAGACGGAAAGCAGTTGCGCGAGGCTCTTGCGGGCCAGCCGATCCGCTGCCTTCTCGGACGCACCGCCGGCCACCAGCACATCGAGTTTGGGATTGTCCGTACGGATGACGGCGTCGCGAATCGCAATGTCGCCGGCCAGCACGCCGAGCAACCCCGGCCCGCCTGTAAGCGACAGCACGTGGGCAAAAGCCGGATGCTGCAGGTCGCATTCGACGGCGAGCACACGGCAGCCCATTGCGGCAGCGTGATGCGCGAGCGCCAGCGTGGTGAGCGTGCGCCCCTCACCTGACGCCGGCGAAGTGACGACGATGCAACGACCGGGCTCACCCTCGCCGATGCGCAGAACATCCATGAGATCGCCGAGCGCCTGACGGAAGGCGCGATGCCCCTCCGCGAGATCGAGCGTCTGCGCAAGGGTCAGCGGCACATGATCCTGCATGATCGCGCCGACAAGCGACACCGCCTGCTGACGCCTCAATCGCGGCAGGCGGGCGAGGATCGGCGTACCCGTCCCCGATGTGGCCGCGCGTTGCGGCTTGCGCTCACGAGATACAGCGAGCGCCCTGATCTTTTCCAGGCCACGCAACGCGGCGGCAGCCCCGGCAGGCACGACCTCAGCATCCTTGCGCATTGGCCGGGGCTTCGCTGTCGCACCATATTCCAACGGCGGATAGACCTGATCGGCAAGCAGCGCTGCGGCAATGCCGAGGATCAGCGCCAGCGTGCCGCCGGCGGCGAGGAACGGCAGCTTTTTCGGGAAGAACGGCTTGTTCGGCAGCTCGGCCAAGCTCACTAGACGTGTTGAGCCGAGCATGACGCGGCGCTCGGTCTCGAGCTCGCTCGCCTTCTTGTAGAGGTCGGCATATTGCTGGCGCTTGATCTCGGTGTCGCGCACCATGCTCTCGATCGACGCCTCGTCGATCGTCGCCGAGCCGGCGTCCGCCTTGGCCGCGTCCATCTGCTTCTTCAGCGAGGTCACCAGCGCGTCGCTGGCATCGAAGGTCTTTTGCGCGCTGTTGGCGATGTTCTGCATCTCGTCGGAGAGGCGCTGCTGGATCAGGCCTTGCTCGCGGGTGAGCGCCAGGATCGAGGGATGCTTCGGACCGAGCACGGTGGTGGCGCTGGCAAGCTGTGCGCTCACCGTCGTCAATTGCTGCTTGAGGTCGGCGACGGTGCGGCTGGCGAGCACGGACGGCGCATCGCTCGGGCCACGCTCCTGCTCGGACTTGATCTCCTTCAGCCGCGCCAGGGCTTCCGCCCGCGCCGCTTCGGCGGCTGCGAGCTGCTGACCGATGCTGGTGAGGCGTTCTGAAGTGATTGGCCCATTGGCGCCGCGCATCAGGCCCTTGTTGCGGCGAAACTGCTGGATCTTGTCGTCCGCCGCGCGGATCTGGCCGTCGAGCTGCTGCAGCTCCTGCCACAGCCAGGAGGTCGCGACCTCGCGGCCGTTGGCGCCTTCATTGCGCTGGTCGTCGAGAAACGCGTTGGTCAGCGCGTTGGCGAGCCGCTGCGCCACTCCGGGCAGCGGCGACTGGTAGGAGATGTTGATCACGCGCGAGCGGCCCGCGGAGGCGATCGCATAATGGGTATCGACATATTCGATGAAGCTGGTCGGATCGCCCGACAAGCTTTCGCAACGCCCGGCTGAGCCCAACAGCTGGCCATGCTCGCATTCCTCGATCACGGCCGGAACGACGCCGGGCGCATTCATCACCTGGCGCAGCAGGCGCGGCGCGCGGATGACCAGCAGCTGGCTTTCGAGGTCGGCGGGATCGCCGATCTTCTGCGCCCAGGCGGGCGAGGTGTTGGCGACGCCGGGCTCCGGCTCGGCGACGATGACAGAAGCGGTCGCCATATAGCGCACGGGCAGCACGACCAGCGCAGCCACCGCCACGCCGATGGTCGCGAGGAACACGGCGAGGAACACGCGCCTTTTGCGCCACAGCCTGTTGAAGGCATCCAGCCGGGACAAGGCCTCCGGTATGCTCGCGTGCCTCATCGGTTTATTCTCAACTTACTACGCGCCTCAGGCGACCAGACGCGGCAAGGAGCGCCGCTGCCTGCCGGCATGGAAATGCTCCAATTCCTCGTTGACGGCCGAGACCAACTGCCTGCGGAAACGTTCCGCGGAGAAGAACGCCGCGTGCTGCCGGCAGTCGGCACGCGAGATCGCAGTCTCGCGCGCGACGAACGACCTGACGCAGTCTGCGATCGACGCCGGATCGGGGCTCTCGAAATACATGCCGGTGGCATGGGGACCGCCTGCTGCGATCGACTCGCGGGCGCCGCCGCGCCCGAGCGCCAGCACCGGCGCGCCTTCCGACTGCGCCTCGACCAGCACGATACCGAAATCCTCTTCCGCCGCGAACACAAACGCGCGCGCAGTCGCCATCAGTTCGCGCAGGCGCCTGTCCGAGACAAAGCCCGCGAAATTGACATTGGGGCCGGCGAGCTTCTTCAGCCGCCCGGCCTCCGGCCCGTCGCCCGCCACCACGAGCTTGAGATCGGGCATGGCGTTGAAGGCGCGCACGATCGGCTCGATGCGCTTGTAGGGCACGAGGCGGGACGCCGCGAGAAAATGGTTGCCGGCCGGCAGTGCCGTGTCGCGGCTGGACAGCGTGACCGGCGGATAGATCACCCTGGCGTCGCGGCCGTAGATCTTCTTCACCCGCCGCGCCACGAACTGCGAATTGGTGAAGATCGCGTCCGGGCCGTGCGCGGTCCGCACGTCCCACAGCCGCATGCGGTGCAGGATCGAGCGCGCGATCACGCTCTTGAGACCGGTATCGTAGCCGCTCTCCTTCAGATACACGTGCTGCAGATCCCAGGCATAACGCATCGGCGAGTGCACATAGGCGACGTGCAGCTGGTCGGGGCCGGTGATGACGCCCTTCGCGACCGCGTAGCTCGAGGAGATCACGAGATCGTAGCTCGACAGGTCGAACTGCTCGATCGCGATTCCCATCAGCGGCAGATAGGAGCGGTGATACCGCGCGAGCATCGGCAGCTTCTGCAGAAAGCTCGTGCGCGATTTCTCGAAGCCAAGCTTCCAGCGCTCTTCGACCGAGAGCAGGTCGAACAGCGTGAAAACGTCGGCGTCAGGATAGCAGGCAAGGATTTCGCGCAGGACCTGCTCGGCTCCGCCGATCGTATAGAGCCAGTCGTGAACGACAGCGACACGCATTACGGTCCCCAATTTCCAGGGTAATTTAATCAAACCCTTAAGGGACGCAGGGGTACGCACAACCAATTCCTAAATTCCTAGTTAACGTACCCTGCATTCAATCGCGAAATTTTCGCCCTATTCTGCAAGGGCTGAAGCTGTCATCCTCGCGCGTGTCAACCGAGCCGTTTCGAACGCAACCGGGTGCAGTCAAAAAAGAAAAGCGCACCACTCGAGGCCTCGTCCGGCCTTGAGGGATGATAAAGTTTCTTGGTTAAAAGTATCTTGAGCGTGTCACGACAGTTAGTCGCATCGCGAATGCCGGACCGGTTAACGAAGTGTAGTGGAATTGCGCGATTCATGCCGCGCGGAGATCGTCCTCGCACGAAACCACCGATGAAAAAAGAGCCCACCGCCATCAGGCGATGAGCTCCTCGAAACAATGCAGGTGATCGCGGGCTTACAGCGGCTTGATCTCGACCTTGCGGAACTTCACCACCCCGGAGCCGTATTGCAGGGCGAAGTGTCCGCCCAGATGTTTGGAGTCCTCGACATCGGCGGTCTTCTGACCGTTGAGCACGATGGTGAGATGCGGCCCCTTCGCAGTGATCTCATAGGTGTTCCACTTGCCGGCGGCCTTCGGCATCGGATCGACCTTGGCGACATCGACGATCGCACCGGTGCCGTAGCTCGGGTCCGGCCGCTTGTCGAAGATGTTCACCTCGTAGCAGATCTTGGAGTCGATCTTGTCGGCCTGATCGCAGCGGATGAAGATGCCGCTGTTGGCCTCCTCGTCGACCCAGAACTCCGCCCTGATCTGGAAATCCTTGTACGAGTCCTTGCTGACCAGATAGGACGGGTCCTTGCCGTCGAGCTTGTCGGCGGTCATCGCGCCATCTTTCATGGTCCAGTTGGCTTTGCCGACCTCGCTCCACTCGCCCTTGTTGCCGGAATCGAGCAGCGTGATCCAGCCGCCGCTTTCGCCGGCCGCCATGGTGGCAAATTGCATGGTCGCGGCACCGGCGAGAATTGCGGCGGCAAGTATCGATGAACGTTGCATGAGCGTGAGCCTCCCTCTGTTTGTTCAGACCGCATGCTTGGACTGCAAGCCTGGGCCTTTTGTTTGGTCGTTTTGTCACAGCCGCAACATAGCATCGCCGCCAACCGCGTAAACGCCCCTTGCCATGCTGCAAGTGCGGGTTGCACCACGCGGCAGCGCATCGCCGCACGCCTTGCGCGGCACGAACCCGTCCGGCTAGCATAACAACATAACCCGCCGGCTATTCCAGGATGGGACGTTGAGGGAGGAAACAATGCAGACAAAAACGACAACCGCACGACGCGGCCGCCTGCGGCACTATCTCGCCATACCCCTGGCACTCGTCGCCACCTTGAGCATCGGCGCGGCAGCCGAGCTCAATCCCGCCGCAGTGGTCTACAAGCTGCCTGACCAGATTCCCTGGGGGCCGGTCGACGCGCGCGGCGGCCAGAACGCAGTCGTGGTCGGCGATCCCAACAAGCCGGGCTTCTACATGGTCTACACCAAATGGACCAAGGGCAACCATTTCAGCCACCCGCATTTCCATCCCAACGACCGTTACATCGTGGTGCTGCAGGGCACATGGTGGGTCGGCTCGGGCGCAAAATTCGATCCCGAACACGGCACCGTCCCGATGCCGGCCGGCAGTTTTGTCACGCATTTCGGCAAGCAGGTCCATTGGGACGGCGCCAAGGACGAGGACGCCGTGCTCTTGATCATGGGCGAAGGCCCGGCGACCGCGACCTCGGTGCCGGAGGAGAAGTAGGCGGTTTGCTCTTAAAGCGCGATGAGATTTGGTTGAATCGTCATCGCGCTTTAGGTCTTTGATTGAGCATGATCTCTTCGGAAAACCGCTACACACTTTTCCGGATCATGCTTTAGCGCACCCTAACCCGCCCGACCGCGCCGCCAACATAAGGCTGCAGCGGCGGCGAAGTTACGCGCGCGGCGGACTGAACGAATCTTGAGAGGTCCTCCGCCACGACCGGCCGGCTGAACAGGAAGCCCTGCATCTCGTCGCAGCCGAGCTCGCGCAAAAAGCCCTCCTGCTCGGGCGTCTCCACGCCCTCGGCGATGATCATCAGGTCCAGCGCCTTGGCCATGCTGATGATCGCCTGGACGATGGCACAGTCCTCCGAATCCGCCGGCAGGTCGCGGACGAAGGAGCGGTCGATCTTGATGGTGTCGATCGGCAGCTGCTTCAGGAGCGACATAGAGGAATAACCGGTGCCGAAATCGTCGATCGCCAGCCGCACGCCACGGCTTCGGATCGCCTCCATCACCTTCACCGCCCGCGAGACGTTGCGCATAACCATGCTCTCGGTGACCTCGAGCTGCAGAAGCTGCGGCGACAGGCCGCTTCGCTCGAGCGCCTCGTCGATATCATCAAGAAGATGCTCGTCGGCAAATTGCCGCGGCGATAGGTTGACGGCAACCGACAATGGACGCAGCCAGCGCATGGCCTGGGCACAGGCCTCGCGCAAGACCCAGCGCCCGATCGGCACTACAAGGCCGGTTTCCTCGGCGAGCGGAATGAATTGCGCGGGCGAGACCGCGCCGAACGCCGGATGGCTCCAGCGCAACAGCGCCTCGACGCCGGTGACGCCCTCGCCGGCCATGCCGACCTTGGGCTGATAGTGCAGCGAGAGCTGGCCACGCTCCAGAGCGCGCCGCAGCGCCGCCTCGAGCTGCAGGCGCTCGATCGAGAGATTTCGAGTGTCCTTGGTGAAGAAGCGGAAGGCGTTCTTGCCGTCTTCCTTGGCGAGATACATCGCCATGTCGGCGTTCTTGGTCAGCGCCTGTACGTCCAGCCCGTCGGCCGGATACATCGCGATCCCGATGCTCGCGGTGGTCTGCCATTCATGGCCGGAGAGCTGCAGCGGTTGGCTCAGCACGAAGAGCAGGTTGCGCGCGATGCGCTCGACATCGCTGATCTGGTCGGCCTCGCCGAGAATGACCACGAACTCGTCACCGCCGAGCCGCGCCACCACGTCGCTGGCGCGCAGCGCGCGCTTGAGCCGCCCGGCGACCTCGACCAGCAGCGCATCGCCCGCCTGGTGGCCGAGCGAATCGTTGATGACCTTGAAGCGATCGAGATCGATGAACAGCACGGCGAAACGGCGCTGGTTGCGATGCGCGGTGTCGATCGCATGGCGCAACAGCTCGTTGAACATTTCCCGGTTCGGCAGCCGGGTCAGGCTGTCGTGCGAAGCGAGATATTCGATGCGTTCGTCGGCCTTGGTCTTCTCGTCGACGCGGTCGAAATTCTCCAGCGCAAAGGAGACATTGGTGGCGAGCCGCTGCAGGAGCTCGGTGAATTCGAAAGTGAAGGTATCCTTCTCGGCGGCAATGAACAGCATGGTGCCCGCCGTGCGGCCGCGTACCGAAAGCGGAAATGCCGCCGCGGCATGCGCGCCATCGTCGCGGAGCACGCCGTGAAAGGCGCAGAAGCTCGCCTCGGCGAAATAGTCGTTGCTGACGCAAGCCAACCCCGAGCGGAACGCCGTGCCGCATACACCGCGCCCTTCGGGATGGGCTTCGCTGATTGAGACCCGCACATGACGACTGTTCTCGGCGGTCGGCCCAGCTATGCCCACCATCTCCAGGAAATCGGAGCCGGGCCGCGCCAGCGAAATGCTGGTGGAAGTGAACCTGCCGCCCGCCGCTGCGGCCTCGCAGACCAGCTCGAAAAGCTCGGCGCGGGAGCGCGAGCGCATGATCGCCTCGTTGGTCGAGGATAGCGCAGCGAACATGCGCGCCAGTCGCTCCTTTTGCTGCTCGGTCCGGGCCTTTTCCTCGGCGCGGTCGAAATTATCCAGCGCAAAGGAAACGTTCTCGGCAAGCCGCGCCAACAGCTCGACCAGATCGGGCGTAAAGGCGTCCTTCTCGGGCGCCAGGAACAACAGGCCACCGATGGGCTTGTCGCCGTTCTGCAGCAGCGGGAAGCTCGCACTGGCCCGGGTTCCCTCGGCCCGTGCGAGATCGTGCCAGTGAGAACTGCGCGGCTCGGCAAGATAGTCGTTCATGATGCAGGGCCGGCCCGTACGGAACGAGGTGCCGATCGCGCCATGTGCCTCGGGGTGATCATCCGCGATCGCGCAGCGGCTAGAAAGCATGCGCTCGGAGAAGCGCCCCTTCGCCGCCACGATGTGCAGATATCGGCCGCCGGGCTCCAGCAGCGCGATGCTGGCCGAATTGAACATGCCGCCGAGCACGGCCGCCTGGCAGACCACGTCAAGCAGTTCACCGCGGCTCTTCACCCGGATGATCGCCTCGTTGGTGGCGCTGATGGCCGCAAACATCCGGTTGAGCCGGCGCATCGCCCGCTCGCTCCGCTGGCGGGCGTTCTCGCGCTCGAAATTGTCGAGCGCATAGGAGATGTTGGCGCTCATGCGCTCCAGGAGCGACACGATCTCGTCGGTGATCGAGCCGGCCTCGCGCCGCGTGACAAGGAGAACACCGACGCTGCGGCCGCCGCAGATCAAGGGCAGCGCGGCCGCAGCTCCGACCTGCGCCTTAGTGGCGCCGTCGCGCCAGGCCAGCGAGTGCGACTGTTTGAGGAAATCGTTGCTGATGCAGATCGCCCGGTTGCGGAACGCCTTGCCACAGACGCCCTCGCCTTCGGGCCGTCCGGCGATGCTGGAGATGTCGATGCTGCGCAGCCGCGCAACATCTTCGCCGAAACCGGCGGCGCAGCGCAGAAGCCCGCTTTCCTCCTCCAGCAGGAACACCGTCACAGCCATGAAGTCGCCGCTCGAGAACGCGGCCTCGCAGACCTTGCGGTAGAGTTGCTCCTGGGATTTTGCGTACAGGATCGCTTCGTTGGTCGCGCTCAACGCAGCAAATGTACGCGCAATATGCGACTTCAAGACCATCCATCCCATCGGCGATTCTTGCCGTTTTATGGAGTGGCGCGGCCTAAATGCGCGTTAGTGGATGCGGCAAACCCAATTCAGGGTGAACGTCCCGCTAATTCGGCAATAGAAATATCCTGAGAACTACGGAGCGAACGACCTCGGCAGGCAAGCAAATACTAACCTTGAGAGGTCCAGCGGTTGCATCGCACCTATGACAGGCTGGCGACCGATCAGCGTTCAAATACCATTGCAGGCATCTCGTCTCTTTGCGACGATGGCACGATTAGAACAAGCAAGATCCGCCGTTTTCGCAATGGCGGGCACGAAAAGAGGAATGCCATGCCGATCGTCGAAGCCGATCGCCTCGCCCGCATCGGCGCGGCGCTGCTCAAGGCCGCCGGCGCATCGGAGGAGGAGGCGCAGGCGGTGGCCACCGGCTGTGTCAACGCCAACCTCGCCGGCCATGATTCCCACGGCATCATCGCGGTTCCGACTTACATCGACCGCGTCAAGGCCGGGCATATCGTGCCGGGCGCGCCCTTTACCATTGTGCAGGAATCGCCGACCACGACCGTGATCGACGGCAATTGGGGCTTTGGTTTTCACGTCAACGCCAAGGCGATGGCGCTGACGATCGAGAAGGCCAAGACCGCCAACGTCGCGGCCTGCACCGTGTTCCGGCAGAGCCATGTCGGACGGCTCGCCGCCTATCCGCTAATGGCGGCGCGCGCGGGCATGATCGGGCTTGCGACCGCGGATTCGGGACGTTCGCCCAAGCATGTCGCGCCCTTCGGTGGCCGCGAGGCGCGGCTCGGCACCAATCCGATCGCAATCGCGGTGCCGTCCGAACTGGAGGCGCCGTTCTACCTTGATATGGCAACCTCCGCGGTTGCCGCCGGCAAGATCGCGCTGGCGGTTGCGCGCGGCGAGCAAATTCCACAGGGCTGGATCATCGATGCCGAGGGGCGGCACACCACCGATCCCACGGACTATCGCAAGGGCGGCGCGCTGCTGCCGCTCGGCGGCACCGAGGGCTATAAGGGTAGCGGCCTTGCCGCGATGGTGGAAGTGCTGTGCGGACTGCTCACCGGGCTCGGTTTCGGCGTCGAGCCGATCGGCCGGCACAATGACGGCTGCTTCATGGCCGTGTTCAATGTCGCAGCGTTCCGCCCTCTCGACAAATTCAAACAGGAAGTCGCCGACTTCGCGCGCTATCTGAAATCGACGCCGCCCTCGGAAGGCTCGCGCGGCGTGTTCTATCCCGGCGAGATCGAATATCTGCGCGAGCAGGAGCGCGGGAAAAACGGCATCGAGGTCGAGGATGCGACCTGGGACAAGTTGCGCGCGCTTGCGCGTGATTATGGTCTCGCCGCCGACCTCGAGCTTACATGAAGAGCCGACCAGGGAGAGCAGAATGACACGGCAAATGGCGATGGTCGGCTTTCTGCAGGCGCAGAATTGCACCAATTTGCCGAGTTCATGGCGCCATCCGGAGTCGCGCGACGATTCGATGTCGGCGGACTACTATCAGGAGATCGCCCGCATTCTCGAAGCCGGCAAGTTCCATATGGCCTTCTTCGACGATCGCCTCGCGATGCCCGACCGCTACGGCAATGATCACGCCCACACCGTCGAATACGGCATCCGCTGTGTGAAGATGGATCCCGTGATCGTGCTGACCGCCATGGGCATGGTCACGGAAAAACTCGGCCTCGCCTCGACCTGCTCAACCACCTATTTCGAGCCGTTCGACGTGGCGCGGCGCTTTGCGACGCTGGACCTGATGACCGGCGGCCGTGCCGCGTGGAACGTGGTGACATCGGTCAACGACGGCGAAGCGCTCAACATGGGCCGCGAAAGCCATCTCGAGCATGATCATCGCTACGACCGCGCCGACGAGTTCATGGAGGTGGTGCTCGGCCATTGGGACAGCTGGGAAGACGGCTCGCTGATCATCGACAAGAAGAGCGGCCGTTTCGCCGATCCGACCAAGGTGAAACGGCTCGATCACGACGGCGCCTTCTTCAAGTCGCGCGGTCCTTTCACCGTGCCGCGCTCGCCGCAGGGTCATCCCGTCGTGATCCAGGCCGGTGCCTCCGGGCGCGGCCAGCGTTTTGCCGGGCGTTGGGGCGAGGTCATCTTCACCGCCGCGCGCAATGTCGCAAGCGCCAAACAGGGTTATGACGCCATCCGCAACGAGGCGGCGAAAGCCGGACGCGATCCCGACCAGATGTTCCTCTGCAACCTGGTGACGCCAGTCTGCGGAGCCACCCAGGCGGAAGCCGAGGACAAGATGGCGTTGATCCACAAACTGCCGCTCGAGATCGACGCGCTGTCACTGCTGGCCGAAGGGCTGAACTTCGACTTCGCCGCCAAGCCGATCGATGAGCCGCTCACGACAGAGGAGTTGCAGGGGATGCAGGGCATGCTCGGCATCCGCGACGGCGTGCTGCGCACGTCAGGCAAGACCAATCCCTCGACGCGCGACTTCATCACCTTCTCGGGCCGCGGCCAGACCCAGGATGCCATCGTGGGCGGACCAAAGGAGATCGCGGACAAGCTCGAGGACATGTTCGTCAACCGCGGCTGCGACGGCTTTGTCATCGCGGCGACTTATGTGCCGGGTTCCTATGCCGATTTCGTACGCCACGTGGTGCCGGAATTGCAGCGCCGCGGCCTGTTTCATAAGGACTATGCCGGGAAAACCTTGCGCGAAAATCTCGGGCTGAAGCGGCCTTCCGCCGGTGCGTGGAAGACCCCGCCGCGCGCAGCCGCCGAATAAGGGAAAGCAACATGCGTTGGCTCAAATTCACCGCCACGGGCAATACCTCCTGGGGCATCATGGAAGGCGACCGCGTGATCGCCGTCAGCGGCGATCCCTTCGGCGAGTGGCAGCGTACCGCGCGAACCCACGCGCTCAAGGACGTCAAGATCGAGCTGCCGCTGATCCCGCGCACCTTCTATTGCGTTGGACTCAACTACCTGAAGCACCTGAAGGAAGCCGCCGACAAGCGCGGCGAGGTGCCCAACGTCCCCGACAGGCCCGAGATCGGCTACCGCGCTCAGAACGCGCTGATCGCGCATGATGAGGACGTGGTGATCCCGGCGACCGCAACCGAGAAGATCCACTATGAAGGCGAGCTCGTCGTCGTCATCGGCAAGAAGGCGAAGCACCTGACCGCAGAGAACGCGATGGATTGCGTATTCGGCTACACCATCGGCAACGATGTCAGCGAGCGCACCTGGCAGAAAGCGGATCGCGGCCTGTGGCGTTCCAAGAATTGCGACACCTTCAAACCGATGGGCCCGTGGATCGAGACCGATGTCGACCTCGACAAGATGGAAACCGTGATCCGCGTGAACGGCAAGGAGACCGGACGCTTCCACACCAACGACATGATCTTCGGCATCGTGCCCTTCATCGTCGAGCTGACCAAGTATTTCACGTTGTGGCCGGGCGACGTGATCTGGATGGGCACTGACGGCGCTTCACCGGACCTGAAGGCCGGCGACGTCGTCGAGATCGACATCACGGGGATCGGGACATTGCGCAACAGGTTCGTTGCGGAAGCGCGCTGATTTCGGCGTCCTCCGGCGTCCTGGCGAAAGCCAGGACGAGCCGCACACTCTCACTTCAACTCCGGATCCGGATCGAGCGTCACCGGCATTGCGCCCGGGCGGTCAACCCATTCCTTGGATCGGTTGTTCTCGGTGAAGCTCGTTGCCACCTCCGGCAGCATGGTCGCGTTCCATGCGTTCCACTCGGCGACCAGATGCTCGTAGATATCCTTGTGCCGCTCCTTCAGATTGGCGCGCTCCATGGGATCGGTGGCGACGTTGAACAGGAACGTGTTGTCGAGGATCTTGAGATATTTCCAGTCGCCGATGCGCGCGGCGCGCTGCCATTGCGACTTGTAGCGCCAGAACAGCCGCCGCTCGACCGGCGCAGCGCCGTCGACAAGCTGCGGCAACAGATTCATGCCGTCAGGCGGATAGGCGGAATCCGGCGTCGTGCCTGCTGCGGCGCATAGTGTCGGCAGCCAGTCTATGTTGGCCGTGACCTGCTCGCTCACCAGGCCGCCCTTGATGCGTGCGGGCCATGAGATCAGCGCGGGAATGCGCAAGCCACCCTCGAGAAGCTCGGTCTTGCGGCCGTTGAAGGGCCAGGTGTCGGAGAAACGCTCGCCGCCGTTGTCGCTGGTGAAGATCACGATGGTGTTGCGCGCCAGTGCGTGGTCCTCGAGCGCCTTCAAGACGCGCCCGATCTGCTCGTCCATCGCAAGAATCATCTTGCGGTAGGTCTCGCGCGAGCCGCCGTCATAGTGGCGAATGTTGTGACCGCCGAGGCGATCGGACTCCGCCTGGTCGTCCGGGCCTTCCCACGGCCAATGCGGCGCGCTGAAGTGAAGGCTGAGCAGGAACGGCTGGCCGGCTTGGGCGTACCCTTCGATCACCTTCACCGCGCGATCTCCGAGCAGGCTCGTCATATAGCCGGTCTGCTCGACCGGCTGGTCGCCGTCCCAGAGATCGGGCTTGCCGCCGGTGTTGACGTGGCGGAAATAGTCCACCGCGCCGCTGCGATAGCCGTAGAAATGATCGTAGCCGCTTTTCAGCGGGCTGAAATTGGGGAGATTGCCGAGGTGCCATTTCCCGACCAGGGTCGTGCCATAGCCGACCTTCTTGAGCAGGGACGGCAGCGTCGGATGCTCCGGCGGCAAGCCAACATCAGGTTTGGTAATACCCGCGATCGGCTCTTCGAGGCCCACCGGCAGCCGAACCTGGTAGCGGCCCGTGATGATCGCAACGCGCGAGGCGGTGCAAACAGGGGAATTGGCATAGGACTGGGTGAAGCGCGCGCCTTGGGCCGCGATCCGATCGATGTTCGGCGTCGTGAAATCGCGGGCGCCGTTGCAGGAGATGTCCGCATGGCCCATGTCGTCGGCGATGATGAAGACGATGTTGGGCCGCTGCGGCGCGGACTGGCCCTGCGCAAGCGACGCTGCAGTGGCGCCGACTGCGAAAGCTGCGCTGCCCGAGGCTGCATTCCGCAGGATCCTTCGTCGCGTGTACGTCGTCATGGTCGTCCTCCCATCTTCCCGCGCATAATCCGGACCACGGCGGGCCGTGTCAACGCAAAGCACGTTTCGATTGTCCGGTCCCGCTGGATTGCTTCGTCGCTGCGCTCCTCGCAATGACAGAATGCGCTGTTTGAAAAATTGAATCGGCGCGCTTCACCGACAGGGAGCAGTGTGCTGGGCATCACTTCGTCACCCTCACCTCCGCTTCGCCCTCCCCGCAAACGGCAGCGCCACGCCAGTCTTGATCTCCTTCAAGATCATGTTGGTGCGGACATAGCGGATGCCGGGCAGGCGGAACATGAAGCTGTCGAGGAAATCATTATAGGCCTGCATGTCGCGCACCACGACGCGCAGATGATAGTCCGCGTCGCCCGTGGTGGCGAAACACTCCAGCACCTCGCTCCGCTTGCTCACCTGCGCGACGAACTGATCGACAAAGGTCGCGTCGTGGCGCTCCAGCGAGACATGCAGGACGGCCGAGGTCGCAAAGCCCGCTTTTTCGCGATCGAGCAGCGCCGAATAACCGCGGATGATGCCCTCGGCTTCAAGCGCGCGGACGCGGCGCCAGCATGCCGAGGTCGACATGCCCACAGCATCCGCAAGCTGCTGGTTGGTCGCGCGGCCGTCCTTCTGCAGCTCGGCGAGAATCCGCTGGTCCTGCTCTTCAACCATGAATCGCATCCATATCGAAAGGTTCTACCAAAAACGCACCATTGGCGAGAAATCTTACCGCTGTTTGCCTCCCCGAGGCAACAGATAGGCAAGACCTGCCAACATCAAGGGATTAGCGTTGTTGCAAGCGAAGCGCTTTTCCGCCGGAGGCCGGCCATGGACGACAGACCCTCACTCGACATCTACCAGCTCGCCGACCGCTATGAGCGCGAGCAGGGCCGCGTGTTCCTCACGGGTACCCAGGCGATCGTCCGCATCGCGCTCGACCAGGCCCGGCGCGATCGTGAAAACGGGCTCAACACCGCCGGCTTCATCTCCGGCTATCGCGGCTCGCCGCTCGGCGGCGTCGATCTCGAGCTCTGGCGCATCAAGGAGCAATTGAGAGCGCAGCGCGTCGAATTCCTGCCGGCGGTGAACGAAGACCTCGCCGCGACCGCCGTACTCGGCTCGCAGCAGGTGGAGACGCAAACGAATCGCGAAGTCGAGGGCGTGTTCGGCCTCTGGTATGGCAAGGGGCCCGGCGTCGACCGCTCGGGCGACGCACTCAAGCATGGCAATGCCTACGGCTCCTCGCCGCATGGCGGCGTGCTTGTTGTCGCCGGCGACGACCATGGCTGCGTGTCGTCCTCGATGCCGCACCAATCCGACGTCGCCTTCATGAGCTGGTTCATGCCGACCCTGCACCCCGCAAGCGTCGCCGAATATCTGGCGTTCGGCGAATATGGCTACGCGCTGAGCCGCTTCTCCGGCATGTGGGTCGGCTTCAAGGCGATCTCCGAGATCGTGGAGTCAGGCGCCTCCGTCGCGCTGCGCCCGCCGCGGCGATTCATCAAGCCGGATTTCACGCCGCCGCCTGGCGGCCTGCACTACCGCTGGCCCGATCTGCCCGGCCCGCAGATCGAGGAACGGCTGGAAGCGAAGAAGCACGCGGTCTATGCCTTCGCCAAAGCCAACCCGATCGACCGCCGTGTCTACAATGTCCCGAACGCCAGTTACGGCATTGTCACCACGGGCAAGGCGCATCTCGACCTGATGGAGGCGATGCGGCTGATCGGCCTCGATGAGGCGGCCTGCCGCAGCCTCGGCATCGACATCTACAAGGTCGGCATGGTCTGGCCGCTGGCACTGCATGACGCGATGGCCTTCGTCACGGGCAAGCGCGAGATCCTGGTGGTCGAGGAAAAGCGCGGCATCATCGAAAGCCAGTTCAAGGAATATTTCTACGACTATCCCGGCGCCAAACCCGAGCGCATGGTCGGCAAGCATGACGAAAGCGGAGCGCGGCTGATCTCATGGACTGGCGAATTGTCTCCGCGCGCGCTGGCCGACGTGCTGGCGCGGCGGCTTGATCCGCTGTTTCCAGAGCTGAAGCTTGGGGAACGCGCAGCAGCGCTCGCACCGGATGCGCAGCGCATGGTCACGGTCGCGGGCGCGACCCGCACGCCCTATTTCTGCTCGGGCTGCCCGCACAACACTTCGACCAAGGTGCCCGAGGGATCGAAGGCGCTTGCCGGCATCGGCTGCCATTTCATGGCGAGCTGGATGGACCGCGAGACATCGTCGCTGATCCAGATGGGAGGCGAAGGCGTCAACTGGGCGGCCTCCTCGCGCTTCACCGGCCACAAACACATCTTCCAGAATCTCGGCGAAGGCACCTATTATCACTCCGGCTCGATGGCGATCCGCCAAGCGATCGCAGCGCGCGCCAACATCACCTACAAGATCCTGTTCAACGATGCAGTCGCGATGACCGGCGGCCAGCCGGTCGACGGCCCGGTGAGCGTGCACGCCATCGCCCACAGCGTCCGCGCCGAAGGCGTCTCGCGCATCGCGCTGGTCTCCGACCATGCGGATAAATTCGCGGCGAGGGATTTTCCGCAAGGCGTGAGCATCCACCCACGCGAGCAGCTCGATGCGGTGCAGCGGGAGCTGCGCGGGATCGAGGGCGTTACGGTGCTGATCTATGAGCAGACCTGCGCCACCGAGAAGCGCCGCCGCCGCAAGCGCGGCCAGATGCAGGACCCCGCCCGCTTTGCCTACATCAACGACCTCGTCTGCGAAGGCTGCGGCGACTGCTCCGTGGAGTCGAACTGCCTCAGCGTCGAACCGAAGGAGACGCCGTTCGGGCGCAAGCGCAAGATCAATCTCTCGACCTGCAACAAGGATTTCTCCTGCCTCAATGGCTTCTGCCCGAGCTTTGTCACGATCGAGGGCGGCAAGCGACGTGCCAAGGCCACGACCGAAGTCGATCCGCTCGCGCGCGCCGCAACGCTGCCGTTGCCGACGCCAGCGCCGCTCGATCGTCCCTTTGATCTCCTGGTGACCGGCGTCGGCGGCACCGGCGTCATCACCGTGGGTGCGCTGATCGCGATGGCTGCCCATCTCGAGGGGCGCGGCGTCTCGGTGCTGGATTTCACCGGCTTTGCACAAAAATTCGGCCCCGTGCTGAGCTATCTTCGGCTCGCCGCCACGCCGGACGAACTGCACCAGGTGCGGATCGACCAGGGCTCGGCCGATGCGTTGATCGGCTGCGATCTCGTGGTGAGCTCATCGCCCAAGGCTTCCGGCACCTACCGCAAGGGCACGCGTGCCACCGTCAACACTGCGGAAATGCCGACCGGCGATGTTGTGCGCTTCCGCGATGCCGATCTTGCCGCCGGCACGCGCCTCTCCGCGATCGCACGCGTCATCGGCAAAGATCATCTCAACACTGTCGATGGGAACGCGCTGGCCGAGCAACTGCTCGGCGACACCGTCTATGCCAACATGCTGATGCTTGGCTTTGCCTGGCAGGACGGACTGGTGCCGGTATCGCTCATGGCCCTCGACCGCGCGATCGAGCTCAATGGCGTTGCCGTCATCAGCAACAAGCGGGCCTTTGCCTGGGGCCGCATCGCCCGCGCCGATCGCGATTTCCTGCCGAAGGCTGCGCGCAGCGAGCCTGTGGCGGAGACGCTCGAGCAGATGATCGAAAAGCGCAGCACGTTCCTCACGCAGTATCAGAACCGCGCCTATGCCGCGCGGTATGAGGCGGTCGTCGCGCGGGTGCGGCACGCGGAGGCGGCGCTTCGCTCCGAAAAGCTGACGGACGCGGTAGCCCGGTCGCTGTTCAAGCTGATGGCCTACAAGGACGAATACGAGGTTGCGCGCCTGCACATGGAGAGCGGCTTCCTCGACGAGTTGCGGCGGGAATTCGCCGGCGATTTCAAGGTGAGGTACCATCTCGCTCCGCCGCTCCTGCCTTCGCATCAGGATGCGCGCGGCCGTCCGCGCAAGCGCGCCTTCGGGCAGTGGCTGCAGACTCCGCTGAAGCTGTTGGCGCGGGCGAAATTCCTGCGCGGCACGCCGTTCGATCCGTTCGGTTACACCGCCGAGCGGCGCGGCGAGCGCGAATTGATCACTTGGTACGAGCGAGAGATCGATGTCATGCTGGCAAAGCTCAACGCCAACAACCTGCCGGACCTTGTCGCCATCGCACGAGCCCCGCTGGAGATCCGCGGCTATGGTCCGGTCAAGGATGCCGCGATCCCCAAGGCGAAGGCCGAGGTCGAACGACTAAAGGAGCGCCTGGCGTGACGCAGTCAGGATCGCACCGCGACGCTCCGATCGGTCGCCGGCGCGATCCACGCCATCACCACCGTGACGATTGCTGCGACCGCGATGTTGAGGATCAACGCGCCGAGACCGACATAAAAGGTATACGTCCCGCCGCCGAGGCTGAGGCTCGCAAGCGGCTTGAGGCCATTGCTCCACGCCGTCCAGGAGCCCCATAGGATGCCCACGGCCCAGCCGGCGAGCAGCCCTTCAGCACGGAACCAGCGCGTAAAGAGCGAGAATACAAGCGAGGGAAAAGTCTGCAGGATCCACAACCCGCCGAGCAGCTGCAGGTCGAGCGCAAATTGCACCGGCAAGAACAGCGTGAATGCCAGCGCACCGACCTTGACGATCAGCGAGGTAATCTTGGCGACGGAAGCTTCGCCGGCATGGCTGATCTCGGGATGGAGATAGATCTTCCAGACGTTGCGCGTGAACAAATTGGCGGCACCGATGCTCATCACAGCCGCCGGCACCAGCGCGCCGATCGCGATCGCCGAGAAGGAAAAACCCGCGAACCAGGACGGGAACAGCGTCTTGAACAGCACGGGCACCACGTCATTGGGCGAGTCGACCTTGATGTTTGCGGCGTGGGCCATGTAGCCGAGCAGAGCGATCAGGCCGAGCAGAAGGGTGTAGGCGGGCAACAGGATCGCGTTCTTGCGGATGGTGTCGGCGGATTTGGAGGCGAACACCCCGGTCAGCGTATGCGGATACATGAAGGCGGCGAAGGCCGAGCCGAGCGCGAGCGTCGCGTAGGCGAGCATCTGCGAATCCTTCAGCAAGATGCCGGTGGCCCCGCCCTTGGCAATGAATGCCTTGTCCGCGGCCGCAAACACCGCGCCATAGCCGCCGAGCTTTGCCGGCACGATCACGACCGCCACCAGCACCACGATGTAAATCATGATGTCCTTGACGAAAGCGATCAGAGCGGGCGCGCGCAACCCCGAACTATAGGTATAGAGCGCAAGGATGATGAAGGCCGCGACGATCGGCAGCTCACCCGTCAGGCCCAGGGCCTTGATCACCGTGCCCATGCCGACCAACTGCAGCGCGATGTAGGGCATCGTGGCAACGATGCCGGTCAGCGCCACGACAAGCTCGAGCGTACGGGAATTATAGGTGCCGCGCACCACATCGGCGGCGGTGACATAGCCGTTTCTGTGCGCGATCGTCCACAACATCGGCATCACTGCGAAGACGAAGGGATAGACGATGATGGTGTAGGGCAGTGCGAAGAAACCAAAGGCGCCGACCGCATAGACCAGCGCCGGCACCGCGATCACGGTGTAGGCGGTGTAGAAGTCGCCGCCGACCAGGAACCAGGTGATCCAGGTTCCGAACTGCCGGCCACCCAGGCCCCATTCGTCAAGATGTTCGTTGACGGGGCCGGACTTCCAGCGCGAGGCGAGAAAGCCCATGACAGTCACGAGCGCGAAGAAGAAGATGAAAACGGAGAGCGGAATCCAGTCGATCTGGCCGGTCATGATCCCGTCCTCTTACTGCGCTTCGTCATGGGGACGGCTGCGATAGACCAGCCAGATCAGGATCGAGGTGATCGGCACCCAGGCGAGCTGATACCAGTAGAAGAAGGGGAAGCCGAACAGCGACGGTTCGGCAAAATTATAGAACGGCACCCACAGCAGTCCGACAAAGGGCAGCAGCAGCAACACCCACATCAACGTTCTCCGGCCTCGGCCGACGTCCCTCGCCGACTCTCATCACGCGGGCGTGGTTTAGTTGTGAATTCACGGACGCGCGAGGCCAAATTGCTTTTGTTGCGGCGCACCGCGCGGAAATGTGATCACCAGCCCAGAAATACCGCTCGGCTATCCACAGCCTATAAGAATGTCCCCGACAATGAGGACAAGCGTGTCAGCCGTGATTGGCTAGGATTGATGGTGAGCACCTCAACTGCATGCCAAAAGGAGAGCGCCATGGACCGACCAAGCAATCCTGCGTCCCGGCTCGCAGCCGCAATCATCCTTGCCGCTCCGTTGGGAGTCCTGCCAATGCCCTCATCAGCCGAAACCACGCCCGACCTTGACCGACTGACGGCTCAGCAGGCCGCGGCCGATATCTGCGCCGGCAAGATCACGAGCAAGGCGTTGGTCTCCGCCGCGCTTGCCCGCGCCAAAGCTAAGACCAATCTCAACGCATTCATCACACTCGACGAGGCAGGCGCCATGAAGGCCGCGGCCGCCTTCGACGCGGCCCACAAGAACGGACACAACTGCAAGCCGCTCGGCGGGGTGCCGGTCGTGGTCAAGGACAATATCGAAGTGGCAGGCCTCCCCTCCTCGGCCGGCACGCCCGCACTGAAGGGTTATGTGCCGAAGCAGGACGCGCCAGTGGTGGAAAAGCTGCGTGCATCGGGCGCGATCATCATCGGCAAGACCAATATGCATGAGCTTGCCTTTGGCATCTCCGGCTACAACGGCGCGTTCAAGACCGGAGGCGAGCCAGGCGTGCGCAACGCCTATGATGCGACCAAGATTGCGGGCGGCTCCTCCGCCGGCACCGCCGCGGCCATCGGCGCACGAATCGTCACCGCCGGTCTCGGCACCGACACCGGCGGCAGCGTGCGCATCCCCTGCGCGCTCAACGGCTGCGCCTCGCTGCGGCCGACGGTCGGGCGCTATCCGCAAGGCGGCATCGCGCCGATCTCGCACACCCGCGACACCGCGGGCTCCATGGCCTCTACCATGGCCGATGTCGCGATCCTCGACCGCGTCATTGCCGGTGGCGGTGCGATTGCTCCCGCCGGTCTCAAGCAGGTCCGCATCGGAATCGTCAACGCCATGCTCGCCAATCTCGATGGCGACACCGACAAGGCGTTCCACGCGGCGATCGACAAATTGAAGTCGGCTGGCGTTACCGTAGTCGAAATCGACATGCCGAAGCTCGCCGAGCTCAACAGTCAGGTCGGCTTTCCCGTAGCGCTCTACGAGGCCTATGACGACATGGTGGCTTATCTCAAACACACCGGCACGGGGATAACGATCGAGGAGCTTGCGAAATCGATCGCTAGCCCCGACGTCAAGGGTACCTATGATGGGCTGGTCATCCCGCGCAAACTGCCTGGACCGAACAACACCGTGGCCGACGCCAAGCCGGCCTATGATGCCGCGATCAAGACGGCGCGGCCGGCGCTGCAGGCGCTTTACCGCGACACCTTTGCGAAAAGCCATCTGGATGCGATCGCCTTTCCGACCACACCCAAGGTCGCGATACAGGCCGACGCCAATTCGAGCAGCCTCGAGAATTTCGTGCTGTTCATCCAGAACACCGATCCCGGCAGCAATGCCGGCGTACCCGGCGTCCAGATCCCGATTGGGTTCGGCGGCACGACCAATTTGCCGGTGGGATTGGAGCTCGATGGGCCCGCCGGCAGCGACCGCCGCCTGATCGCGATCGGGATGGCGATGGAGAAGCTGTTCGGACGGCTTCCTCCGCCTTCAACCAATTGAACAGGAGCTACATGGGACTAAAGCGCGATGAGATTTGGTTGAATCGTCATCGCGCTTTAGGTCTTTGATTGAGCATGATCTTTTCGGAAAACCGCTACACACTTTTCCGGATCATGCTCTAAAGGTTCTGCGGCAGCAGACTGGCGATGCCGCCGCGGCGGCGCACGCCGAGCTTGGCGAAGATGCGCTTGGCGTGGGTGCGGATGGTCGAGGTCTCGATGCCGAGCCTGCGCCCGATCTCCCTGTCACTGAGGTCGTTCGCGATCAGCCGCGCTGATCTCGCGCTCGCGCACCGACGGGCTTCGCCGATGTTGCGATTGCCGATATAGCTATAGGCGTTGACGCCCCAATAGAGCCCATCGCGGCCGAGGAAGTCGTTGAAGAATTCGGTCCGCAGCAAGTCGCGCTATTCCACCTTGATGCCGGCTTCCCGGATCACCTGGCGCCAGCGCGCCTCCTGCTCCAGGAAATACCGCCCCAGCACATCAGGCGCGCTTGCCACCAGGACAAGACCTTCGCTGACACTGAGCTGCTTGAAGGTCTCCGACTGCACTGCCTTCGCCGCCGACCTGTTGAGGCGATCGATAATCTCAGGCGGGGTACTGGCCGGTGCGAACAGGCCGTACCAGCTCTCTGCGGCGTAACCCTGGACCCCTGCTTCCGCGACCGTCGGAAGATCGGGAAAAGCCGGCGAACGTTCGGCCGAGGTCACTGCCAGCGCGCGCAACTGTCCGGCCTCGATCAGCGAGGCGGCGCTTGCGACCGTCGTGAACATCACCTGGATCTGCCCGCCGAGCAGGTCGGTGATGGCGGGCGAGGCGCCCTTGTAGGGAACGGTGGTCAGATTGACCTTGGCGAGCGACTTGAACAACTCACCGGCGAGATGCGCCGAGGTGCCGGTGCCGTAGGTGCCGTAGGAGAGTTTTTCCGGGTCCGCTTTGGCCGCAGCGATCAGCTCGGGAATCGAGTGCACCTGCGACTTCGCGTTGACCACGACGATGTTGTAGGAGCGCGCGAGCAGTGCGACCGGTGCAAAATCCTTGTGCGGGTCGTAGGGCAGCTTGGCGTAGAGGCTCGGATTGACGGCATTGGCGAAGGTGCCCATCAGAAGCGTGTAGCCGCCGGGCTCGCTGGTTGCGACCGATTGTGTGCCGATGATGGTGCCCGCGCCCGGCTTGTTCTCGATGATGACGGACTGGCCGAGATCCTTTTCCATCTCCTGCGCCAGCGCGCGTGCGATCACATCGGTGCCGCCACCCGGCGCGAACGGCACCACGAATTTGATGATCCGCTCCGGATACGCCGCCAACGCCTGGTCAATCGGCCAGGCCAGCAGCACCCATGTTGCAAGCGCGAACGCAAACGCGCCTCTACCGAGATTTACACCAAAGCACATCCGATGCCTGTTCCGCCAAGTGCAGACGTTTCCCATGACACATTTGTTTTCGCCGCCATGCATCTGGCGACGGACGCCCGCGCACCATCGTCAATGGACGCTCGGACCCGCGTTAGACTAGCATCCGCGCCGCATTAAAAAAGCGAACAAAAGGATTGGGAGGATTGCATGCGGCACGGACTGTTCGGCTTGTTGCTCTTGATGGCGTCGCCCGTACTGGCGCAGCAATCGATCCCCAACATCCCGTTCGAATCGGTGCCCAATCCGCTTCACTTGCCGCACAACATGTATTTCGGCGAGGCATCCGGCGTCGCCGTCAATTCCAAGGGACATGTCTACGTGCTCTCGCGTGGCAATACGACAGGACCAGCCTACGCCGCCGCCGCGGCGCAGCTTCTGGAATTCGACGCCAAGGGCAATTTCGTCGGCGAGATTGGCAAAAATCTTTATGCCTGGTCGTTCGCCCACGCTGTGAAGGTCGATCCTGCCGATAATATCTGGGTCACCGACAAGGGCTCGGACATGGTGATCAAGTTCGACCCTGATGGCCGCGTGCTCATGGTATTCGGTCGCAAGCAGGAGGCCTCTGACGAAGAGACCGGACCGCTGAAGCATCCCAAACCGCCCCTGCCGGCCGAGGACGGTCGGTTTCGCCAGGTCACCGATATCGCCTTCGACAAGCAAGGCGACACCTTCATCAGCGATGGCTATATCAATTCGCGCGTTGCCAAGGTCGACAAGGACGGCAACTGGCTGAAATCCTGGGGCGACCGCGGCAAGGGGCCCGGGCAGTTCAACACGCCGCATTCGATCGCAACCGACGCCAATGGCAATGTCTATGTTGCCGATCGCGGCAATCACCGCATCCAGGTTTTCGACGGCGACGGCAAGTTTCTGCGGCAGATGGTCATCGACGTGCCCGTGCCGCCGGACGCAAAGCCTGCGATCGGAAAAATACCGGATGAGGCGATGATCGCCGGCGGCACCTTTGCGCCGGGCTCGCCCTGGGCGCTCTGCATCACGCCGCCGCCGAATCAGGTGCTGTATTCGTCCGATGCGTGGCCGGGCCGCATCTACAAGCTCTCGCTCGACGGCAAGGTACTCGGCGTGCTCGGGCAGGCTGGCAAGCAACTCAAGCAGTTCGGCTGGATTCACGAGATGGCATGTCCATCGGAGAATGTGCTCTATGTGGCGGAACTGTTGAACTGGCGGGTGCAGAAGCTGATCTTGAAGCCGTGAGGCTGCTTCGTCAGATCATTCTGGCCACAAAGGGAATCCTGCGCAACAACAGCGTTGTCGCCCAGCTCAGCGATAGCGTACCGGCAAACACGATCGCGAATTTCACAAAGGCAGGCCACGCCGGCTCATACACGTTGTATTGCAGCCAAATGATAAAGACGTAGTGCACGAGAAAGATGCCATAGGCCGACGGCCGCATCGCGTCGAGCAGGCGCAGGCTGGATTGGGCGGAGCGAAGGAAGATCGATGGCTCGGCGAATGTCATCGCCGCGCCGAACAACGCGAAGGCAAGGCTATAGGCCACCTCCCACCACATTGGCGGCGACTTGAAGTCTGCAATCCAGTTGTGGTGGGCATAGACCAGTACAAGGATCGCGCCATAGAAGAGCGCTGCCGAGCCGAGCCACATCGCCCAGCGCTTCACAACCGCGCTGTCCTCCGCGAGGAGGCCGCCGCGCAAACCGGTTGCGCCGACGCCGACACCTGCAAAGAAATAGCCGGCATAGAGCAGGACGCGGCTGGTCTGGATCGGCAACGGAAAGCCCTCCGGCTCGAACCAGGCCGCGTCGCCGAAGATCAGGCGCAGCGGCAGATAGATGATGATCGAAAAGATCATGAAGGCGACGAAGGCGGCCATCGGCCGGTCTCGGAAGGACGAGATGAGGCGGCCGAGCCCCTCGATCACGCTGGGAACCGTGGCCCAGATCGCCGCGGCAATAGCGTTGAACGCCAGAAGCACCCACAGGAACCAGGCAGGCCCCGACGGCCAGGGACCGATGGTGAGCGTGTGCCACCAGAAATGGAAGAAGTTGAAGTCCGTCGTTCCAGGCAAATGATAGCGCAGGAAGGTCGGGTAGTAGGCGAGCGGCATCAGAATGAAGATCGAGATCAGGTAGGGCACACCAAGCCTGAAGGCGCGATATCCCAAAAAATTCGCCGCCCCCCTGTGAGCGAGGCTGTCGCGCACGAACAGGCCCGAAATGAAGTACATGCAGGCCATGAAGAAGCTGTCGTTGAACAGCACGACGAGGTCGAAGCCGAGCCAGTGCGCGCGGTCACCGGTGCCGAAATAGGTGTAGTTGACCACCGAATGATGCAGCACCACGAGCAGCGTGATGAAGGTTCGCGCACGGTCGAGCGCCGTGACGCGGCCGGGCGCCGTGGTGATTTCGTTGGCCTGTTCCGGCGGTCGCAGCATTTATTTCCCGAAGGCGTCGTAGATGATCTTCTTCACGGCGATCTGCACGGGCTGACGTCCCGATGGCGAGTCCTGCATGACCGCGAAAAACATGTCCTCGGCACGATCGATCACAAGATAACAGCCCGTGGCGCCGTCCCATTTGATCTCGCCAAGCGAACCGGGCGGCGGCGGGATCGCATTGCCGGGATCGGTGCGGATGCCGAAACCATAGCCGAAGCCGAACCCGTCGCCCGGATAATAATAGACATCGCGCGCGACGCCAGCGCCGGGGCCGATATGGTCGGTGGTCATCGCCTTGAAGATCGTCGGGCTGAGATAGGTCTTGCCGTCCAGCGCGCCACCGTTGAGCAGCATCTGCCCGTAGCGGGCGAAATCGGCGAGGGTCGAGACCATGCCGCCGCCGCCCGATTCCCAGCGCGTGACGTCGAGCGAGTTACGTTCGATATGACGGTCTCTCGGCAACGGTCTTGCGTAGCGGGCTCGCTCGGCGGGATCGGTCAGGAAGAATTCCGTCGTGATCATGCCGAGCGGATCGAGCAGGCTCTCCTTCTCGAACTGATAGAGCGACTTCCCGGAAGCAACCTCGATGACACGGCCGAGCACGTCGGTGGAATGGCCATAGTCCCACAACGTATGTGGCTGCTCGGCCAGCGGCACCTTGGCAATCCGCTCGGCAAATCCCGCGTTGTCGAAATCGCCGAGATAGATGCCGGCGTAGGCCGCTTTCACGAGGCCCTGGCCATAGAAGCCGTAGGTGATGCCGGAGGTTTGCAGCAGGAGGTCCTCCACCGTCATCGGCCGGCGCAATGGCACGAGATCGAGCACCGGCTTGCCGCTCTCGTCCGACCGCTCGACGCCAACTTTCATGCCGGCAAAAGACGGAATGTATTTGGCGACGGGGTCATCCAGCGCGATCTTTCCACGGTCGACCAGCATCATGGCCGCGATACTGGTGATGGTCTTGGTGACGGAATGGATTGGGAAGATCGCGTCCTCCGTCAGCGGCGCGCCGGTGTCAGGATCGCGCGTGCCGAAGCATTTCTTATAAAGCTGCTTGCCGTGCTGCTGGACCAGAACGCAGGCACCCGGGATTCGGCCTGCAGCGACCTCGCCCTTGAGAAAATCGTCGATCGGTGCAAGCTTGTCGATCGATACCGTCGTGCCCGGCGGCGGACCGAACAAGGGCCCATCCGCTCGTGCCTCCCCTGAGGGCAGGAGCGCGACCGCCGACACCAACAGGATTGAGTTAATGCGCCCCATTTGACGGCACACGTTAGTCGATTGTATTACAGCGCTCCAGAGGCACGACACGCCGATCACGATCACGCATTCGTCATCGCGCGGCGAACCTGTCATTCACGAATAGGGATTGATCAGCTTCTGTTGTTCGGAACTGTGATTCACCAGCATGTCGATGAAGGTTCTCACCTTGGCTGATAAATGATGGCGATGCGGATAGACCGCATTCATCGACATCTCCAGCGGCCGATACTCCGGCAGCAGTCGCACCAGGCGTCCGGCTTCCAGGTCATCATGGATCAGAAAACCAGCGGCCAGGCAAATGCCGACGCCCTGCAAGGCTGCGATGCGCACAGTCTCGCCGCTGTTGGTCACAAGTCGGCCGGAGACCTTGGCCGAGGCCGGCTTTCCCTGCCGGTCCACAAACCGCCACTCGTCGCCGAACGGATACATGACATGACGTATGCAAGTGTGGTTGGCCAGATCGGCCAATTGTGCCGGCCTGTCGTGACTTTCGAGATAGCCGTGCGAACAGCACAGCACGTGACGCCAGGTCGCAAGCTTGCGGACGATCAGGCTTGAGTCCGGTGGCTCGGTCATCCGCAAGGCAAGATCGAACCCCTCCTCGATCAGATCGACATGGGCCTCGCCCAGACGAAAATCGACCTTGACCTCCGGATAGACCGCCAGGAACTCCGCAACGACCGGCGCGATGAACGGGACCATATGGGTCTGGGTGTACACGCGCAGCGTGCCACGCGGGGTCGATTGCTGGGCGCTGGCGATGTCGTCGGCCTGTTCGAGATCGGTGATGATTTGGGTCGCCCGGTCATAATAGGCGCGGCCGATCTCGGTCAGGCTGACCTTGCGGGTGGTGCGGTTGAGCAGCCGCACACCCAGCCGCTCTTCCAGCGCCTGGATGTGGTTGCTCACCATGGTGGTGGACATGTTGAGCCTGCGGCCGGCGGCTGAAAACCCGCCATTGTCCACGACCTGGACGAAGGCGGTGAGGCTGGTCAGCCGATCCATCTGCCTGCTCCGATTATTCTCTCTTCGTGGACAATGTATCCACTTTTTCGCAGATTATCAGACGGGAGAGGATATCGCATCTTCGGGCCGACTAGCGGCGGCCACCTCAGGCCGGCCGCCAGAGGTTTCTGGAGAGTGCCATGTCAACCACGTCCTATGTCCCTGAACAACAAGCAAAAACCGGGTCTCGCCTGTCCCAGCGGACGATCAGGCTGACGGCACTCGTGCTGGCGCTGACCGCGGGTATCGCCGCTGCTGCCGACCTTGGCTACGGCTATGTGACCACCGGCCGCTACCTGCAGACGACCGATGACGCCTATGTCAAGGCCGACTCCACCATCATCGCGCCCAAGGTGTCCGGCTACATCGCCGAAGTCACGGTTTCCGACAATCAGCCGGTCAAGGCCGGGGAGCTTCTGGCCCGCATCGACGACCGCGATTTCCGAGCCGCGCTGGACCAGGCCCATGCCGATGTCGCGGCATCCGCGGCCGCCGTGAGCAATCTCGATGCGCAAATCGAACTGCAACAGCCGGTCATCCAGCAACAGGAGGCTGAGGTCACGGCGGCGGAAGCCAACCTGCAATTCGCCCAGCAGGAGCGCACCCGTTATGACGATCTGATGAAGAGCGGATCCGGCACGGTGCAGCGGGCACAGCAGACCGACGCAGCACTGCGCGCCAGCGACGCGCAATTGCAGCAGGGCAAGGCGGCACTGATTGCGGCGAAGAAGAAGCTCGAAGTGCTCGACACCCAACGCGCACAGGCGGTCGCGCAGCGTGCCCACGCTCGCGCAGTCGAACAGCAGGCGGCGCTGAACCTGTCCTACACGCAAATCACGGCGCCGGTCGACGGCACGGTCGGGGCGCGTTCGCTCCGGGTAGGCCAGTACGTACAGGCGGGAACGCAGCTGATGGCGGTGGTGCCGCTGGAGGCGGTCTATGTGGTGGCGAACTACAAGGAGACCCAACTCACCCATGTGCGCAACGGCCAGCCGGTGGAGCTCGTCGTCGACAGCTTTCCGGGCCACAAGCTGCGTGGGCATGTCGACAGCCTGTCGCCGGCAAGCGGGTTGGAGTTCGCGCTGCTGCCGCCCGACAACGCCACCGGCAATTTCACCAAGGTCGTGCAGCGCGTTCCGGTCAAGATCGTGCTCGACGATCAGAGCCTGACCGGCCTGCTGCGCCCAGGCATGTCGGCCGAGCCGACCATCGACACCAAGGCGACCGTGCTTGCCGAGCGCGAGCGCCACAGCCAGCTCGCCGCCAATCCGGCGCAAGTCCGCCGGGGCAGCTGAATTCCGGCAGCGAATCCGGCGGCACATCTTCAATCGTCGCCGGATAATCCTTCCACTGCTTCTCCGATTATCAAAACAGTTCGTTCAATCCATCTTCCTCGCGAGACCGAGAGGAGAAAGTCATGACTACGCTCCAGGCGACCCTGACGACATCCGGCGAGACCCGCCAGGTCCAGCCCCCGGCGGCGGCCGCACCGACCTCTCACGTGTCCGCCAAAACCTGGATCGCCGTGACCGGCGCCACGCTCGGCGCGTTCATGGCGATCCTCAACATCCAGATCGTGAACGCCTCGCTTGCCGACGTCCAGGGCGCGATCGGCGCGGGCATCGATGACGGCGGCTGGATCTCGACCTCCTATCTGATCGCCGAAATCGTCGTGATCCCCTTGAGCGGCTGGCTCGCGCAGGTGTTCTCGATGCGCATCTATCTCCTGACCAATGCGGCACTGTTCCTGGTGTTCTCCGCGAGCTGCGCGCTGGCGCATGACCTGCCGCAAATGATCGCAATTCGCGCCGTCCAGGGGTTCACCGGCGGCGTGCTGATCCCGTTGGCTTTCGTGCTGATCATCACCCTTCTGCCGAAGAGCAAGCAGGCGATCGGAATGGCGATGTATGCGGTGTCGGCAACCTTTGCGCCCGCGATCGGCCCCACCATCGGCGGCTATCTGACGGAGAACTGGGGCTGGCAGTACATCTTCTATGTCAACCTCGTGCCCGGCGCAGTGATGCTCGCCATGCTGTTCTTTTCGCTGGAGCCGAAGCCGATGAGGCTTAACCTGCTCCGCGAGGGCGACTGGCCGGGCATCATTACCATGGCGATCGGACTGTCCGCGCTGCAGACCGTGCTGGAAGAGGGCAACAAAGACGACTGGTTCGGCTCGACCTTCATCGTTCGCCTCTCCATCATCGCTGCCGTGGCGCTCGCACTGTTCCTGGTCATCGAGCTGACCTCGACAAAGCCGCTGTTGAACCTTCGCCTCCTGCTGCGCCGTAATTTTGGCTTTGGCACCTTCGCCAACTTCCTGTTCGGCTTTGCGCTCTACGGTTCGGTGTTCATCCTGCCGCAATATCTGTCGCGCGTTCAGGGCTACAATGCGGAACAGATCGGCATGGTGCTGGCATGGACCGGCCTGCCGCAACTGGTGCTGATCCCGCTCGTGCCGGGGCTCATGAAGCGGCTCGATTCGCGCCTCCTGATCGTGCTCGGCTTTGCGTTCTTCGCCGCATCCAACTTCATGAATATCACCATGAGCGCCGACTATGCCAACGAGCAGCTGTTTTGGCCCAATGTGGTGCGCGCGATCGGCCAGGCGCTGGCGATGGCACCGCTGTCGGCGGTTGCGACGGCCGGCATCGAGACCGAGAATGCCGGCTCTGCGTCCGCGCTGTTCAATATGATGCGGAACCTCGGCGGCGCCGTCGGCATCGCGTTGTTGCAGACCTTCCTGACCAAGCGGGAGCAATATCACTCCAACGTGCTCACCCAATCGGTCTCTCTGTTCGAACAGGCAACTCGCACCCGGCTGGAACAACTCACGCAATATTTCATGAATCACGGCGTTGCCAATCATACCGATGCGCTCAATCGTGCCTATGTTGCCGTTGGCCATGTCGTACAGAAGCAGGCTTTCATCCTCGCCTTCAGCGACACCTTCTATCTGCTTGGTGTCGGACTAATCATTGCCCTGATCGCGAGCCTGCTCCTGAAGAAGCCGGACCATGTGAGTGCCGGCGGAGCCCACTAACCCTGAACCGCAAAAGCAAGGAGAGACGACCATGAAGCCCCGCATGAATTTCTACCAGGCTGCACCCGAAACCATCGACGCCCTCAATGCGCTCGAGACCAAGGTGGCATCGAGCGGACTCGAACAGTCGCTGATCGAGCTGGTCAAAACCCGGGCTTCGCAGATCAATGGCTGCGCCTTCTGCATCAACATGCACACCCAGGATGCGCGCAAACACGGCGAGACCGAACAGCGTCTCTATCTGCTGAATGCCTGGCGTGAGGCGCCCGTTTATACCGAGCGCGAGCGCGCAGCATTGGCCTGGACGGACGCGGTGACGCAGATCTCGGAGACGCACGCGCCCGACGACATCTATCAGCAGGTTCGCGCGCAATTCTCCGAGGCCGAGACGGTTAACCTCACGATGCTGATCGCGACCATCAACGCCTGGAACCGGCTTGCGATCTCCTTCCGCGCCATGCCGCCGGTGAAGAAGGCCTCAAGCGCCGCGTGAGGCTTGAGGTTGGCCGCGAGCCCCAGACGCGTCAGCCGCCCCGTGCGCGGGCAAGCGTCTCGGAAGGCGTTTCGCCGAACAGCGTCCGGTAGCTCTGGGAGAAATCGCCGAAATGCCAGAAGCCGAAGGCAAGGGCTGCGGCCTTCACGCTTTGGGTGCCGGCGCGAAGCTGCTGGCGCACCAGCCAGAGGCGCCGCAGCCGTAAATAGCGGTGCAGGCTCATGCCGCTATATTGCAACACCGCGTCGTGGATGGTGCGCACCGACAAGCCGAGCTGCTTGGCGAGATCACTGGAATAGATCGGGTGCCCGATGCTGTCTGCCAGGATGGCGCGAATGTCCTGGAATATCTTGAACTGCCTGAGCGTGTTCGCGCGGGCGGCCCACTTCGAAGGAATGACATCGGCAAACGCGGCATCAATTCCCGAAAACAGCGACTCGCGAATGGCGGGGCCGATCTGGTGCTGCTCGGCATCCGGCGCAGGTGGCGAGACAGACATGATTTCGCGGACCAGCGCCTGCAACCAGCCATAGGCCCATGGCGAGGTCTCGAAGATACGGAAATTCGGACCGGAATCTGGCCAGCCGCGGTCGTCGACCTGCGGCGTGAAGACGATCGAGGCGTATTCCCGCCCGACGCGCTCGACGGTCGTATATGCGGCACCATTGCTGCCGATCACGATAGCCGACGGCACCTCGTCCACGCCGTTGAAGCGGATCGGCATGCCCTCGTCCATGGTAAACGCCACCACCGTGCAATCGGGCGCGAACTGCCCGTCGGTGATCCTTGGAAACGACTTGACGAGATTGATGGAGCAGCCGGGCAGATTCAGGATGATCTGCTCGGCCGAGATGGTCCGGACCAGCGGCGTGAAATCCACGTTGAGGTTTCGCACCGAGCTTCGAAACTCATCAACGTCGGAAAACCTAAAGACTTGTGGTGCCAGCAAGGGCTGGCCCGAATTGCTTTTCATTGAACTTCAGAATTGACGAATTTCAGGACTAAAGGATGTCAGGACCGCTTGGATGTCTCCATCTAAATGGCGGTAATATAGTAGCTGGATCACGCTAATGGCGGCAAAATTACCTTACCGTCTAACGAACCGATCGGTATCTAGGCACGGTCGGGCGTATTGCACACAACATTTACAATCGTCTGCCCGCTCCTTTTGCCGAATTTCGATACAGTTTTGGCAATTTGAATAAAGTCCCTTAATTCTTCCCGCGTGAAATCCCGGGGTTGAGACCCGACTAATTTCATTCGCCGTTTGCCAGGCCATGACAGCCGTTGCTTGCTCCGAACTCATTGCTGAGGTCGAGCTCATCGCAAAAAGCGGAACGCCCGAGCGGCGCGCACGCATGCTGCGAGGGCTTGCCGACCTGTTTCGGTTA
Organism: Bradyrhizobium sp. Tv2a-2; assembly: GCF_000472425.1. Classification (GTDB taxonomy): domain Bacteria; phylum Pseudomonadota; class Alphaproteobacteria; order Rhizobiales; family Xanthobacteraceae; genus Bradyrhizobium. Next base: position 673,670 of record NZ_AXAI01000001.1, read on the forward strand.
TCCGCGGGGCAGCTGCAGCCGGCCCAGATTACCGTTTTCGACGATGTGCTGCTGCGGCTGATCGAGCGCAGCGATGCGCGCACGCTTGCAAGCCTCAGCGCGACTCTGGCGGGCCTGGAGCCTGCGCCTGCGGAAACCGTGCGCCGGCTGGCGCGCCATGAGGACGACGCGGTCGCCGCGCCAGTGCTGGCCCGCACGGTCTCGCTTGCCGACGACGATCTGGTGCAGATCGTCTGCGAGCGCGGCCAGCGGCATCTGCTGGCGATCGCCGGGCGGGCGTCGCTCAGCGCGGACATCACCTCGCTCGTGCTCAAGCGCGCCGGCAAGGACACCGCGCGGGCACTTGTGAAGAATCCCGGGGCACGCTTCACCGAAAAGGCCTATGCGATGCTGATCGGCATCGCCGAGCGCGACGAGACCGTGGCGGAAGCGGCCGGGCTGCGCCCCGACCTGCCCGCGACCCTGCTCGCTGAATTGCTGGCCAAGACCACGGATACGGTGCGAGCCCGCCTCCTGAAGGCGGCGCCGGCGGCGTTGCGCGAGAAAATTCAGGCCGCGATCAATGCCACGGCCGCGGGCCAAGCGCCGCGCGAGGCAAGTGCGCCGGTCGACTATGCGGACGCGCTTCGCATGGTCGAAGGGCTCAACCGCATCGGCAAGCTCAACGACTCCACGGTCAACCGCTTCGCCATGCGGCGCGAGCTGACCAACGTGATCGCCTCGCTCGCGGTGCTGTCGGGCGCCAGCGTCGAGGCGGTCGAGCCGCTCATGGAGGACGCGCGCTGCGAAGGCGTGATCATCGCCTGCCGCGCCGCCCGCCTGAACTGGCAGACCGCCGCATCGGTGCTCAACAATCGCCGCGCGGCCAAACCGTCAAAAGAGCAGCTTGAGATGGGCAGGGAGATGTTCGAGACGCTCTATATCTCGTCTGCTCAATACACCATGCGCTTCGAGCCGCCGGTGCCCACATCGGCAGGACTCGTCAGGGAGGCCAACTGATGTTGAAGGGCGAAAACCGCAAGACAAACCGCGTCCGGTTCGATCACAAGCACGCAGTCAACCTGATGGGCGTCGACGGCACCTGGCGGCGCAGTTGCGTCCTGCTCGACATCTCCGCGACCGGCGCCAAGATCGAGGTCGAAGGCACGATCGACGTGCTGCAGGCGAAGGAATTTTTCCTGCTGCTGTCGTCCACCGGGCTCGCCTTCCGGCGATGCGAACTGGTGTGGATCGATGGCTCCAACGCCGGAATCCGTTTCGTCAAGGCGAAGCTTGGCAACAAGAAAGCCGAAAGCAGCGAGAGGGCGCAGTGACGCTTTCGACCATGCGGGCTGGTTCGGTTAACGGCCGTCGGGGACGGCATTCCGGCAGACGACGCGTGCCCGCACGCCGCGACGATCAAACAGGCCATCCGCGCTGATGCCGGTTCACGTTGTTGCCGATGATCCCGCGAAGCTGGTTTCGGTTCGCAAGCTGCTCGAACCGAGATTCGCGGTCACGTCCGAGCTGCTCCGCGGAGCGAGCGTGCAGCGCGGCGATGTCACGGCGCTCGTCATCAGGGCGGACCTGCGCACGCTCGAAAACATCCATGCGCTGAAGAAGATCATTCGCGCCTTGAGCAAGGTGAGAAAGCGCGTCTTTCTGGTCGACGCCACGGCGCATCTGCATGTCAGCCAAGCCTACGCGCTCGGCGCGACACGTGTGTTGCTGGGCCCGCTTGATCGAACCACGCTGTTCGCAGAGCTGAGCGAGCCCGTTGCCGGCGGCGAAGCCGCGGCAGGCCAGGGGCAAGGGTCTCAGGTCGCAGCCGCCGTGGGCGAAGCCGCGCTTGCCTCGATGTTCACCGCGGTCGCAACCGGGCTGCCGATCGACATCCAGAGCGCCAGAAGCGCCGGCAGCCATATCGCCGACTCGATTGCCGAAACGGGGCTTGCCGACTGGCTCACCACCGTTCGCCGTCACCACGAGGGCACGTATCAGCACTGCCTGCTGGTGACGGGCATCGCCGTCGATTTTGGTCTCAGCCTCGGCGTTACGAAGGCCGACATCGAACGGCTCTATTCGGCCGCGATGTTTCACGATGTCGGCAAGGCCAAGATCCCGCTCGAGATTCTCGACAAGCCCGGAAAGCTCGACGACCACGAACGCGCGCTGATCGAAACTCATCCCGTCGCCGGCTATGAGGTGCTCAAGAACAACAACCAGGTCAGCCCTGAAATTCTTGATGCCGTGCGGCATCACCACGAATATCTCGACGGCAGCGGATATCCCGACGGCCTGAGCAATGGCCGTATTGCCGACATCGTCCGCATTCTCACCATTTCGGATATTTTCGCTGCCCTGATCGAGAATCGGCGCTATCGGTCGCCGATGTCACGCGAGGATGCCTACGGCATTCTGAAGGGCATGCACGGGAAGCTGGAAAAGCCGCTGGTCGCCGCGTTCAGGGATGTCGCGCTCAACAGGTAGCGCTTTCGCACCCCGCCCCTATATCACGACCGGCACATCCGGCAGCTCGTTGGGACGCGGCGCTTGCGGCGGGAAATGTTTTGCGAGTTCCTGCGAGACCGCTTCGATGCCCTTGACCACGCCGGCCTCGAACTGGCCGCGGCGAAACTCCGCTTCCATGTCGTGGCAGATGTTTTCCCAGCCCGCGTGCCCGACATGGATGTCGATGCCGCGGTCGGCGACGATCTCGACCCTGTGATCGGCGAACAGAAGATAGATCAGGACGCCGTTGTTAAGCTCGGTGTCCCATATCCGCAGATGCGAGAAGACGTCCAGTGCCCGCTCGCGTGCCGTCTGGTCGCGTAACAGCGCCGCGCCGTCCAGCGCACCCTCGACCGCGAAACGCATCTGCCCCGAATGCGTCGCCTCGCCCGCCGCAATGGCCTGCTCGATACGCGCCAGCACGGACCGGTTGAAGACGCGCCGCGCCTGCCAATGGTGCACGACCAGGTGCTTGCCGATGCGCTTGATGCCCATGGTTGTTCGAGCCTACCAGCTTCCCGACGCGCCGCCACCCCCGAAACCGCCGCCGCCGCCGGAAAACCCGCCGCGGCTGAAGCCGCCACGGCCTCCCGAGTAACGGCCGCCGGACCAGCCGACCGGACCCGCGCCGATGAACGGCGAAAGGCCGCCGAACATCAAGGCGAAAACGAACACGGCGACCCCGACCAGGGCCGACGCGGCCAGCGAGCCGACGAACAGCCAGACCAGAAATCCGGCCAGGCCGCCGGTCGCCACGGAACCAACCATCCTTCCCAGCGCGCTCCGCAGGACGCCCGCGATCATGAATCCGAAGATGAGAACGAACGGATTGAATAGATCGAAAGATTGTCCGCCGCCCGTATTCTGCCAATGGGACGGCTCCGGCGCCGGGAGCTCTTCGCCGTCGATCAGGCGGACCATCCGGTCGACGCCGGCGGAGATGCCGCCGGCGAAATCGCCGGCCCGGAATTTCGGCGTGATGGCTTCATCGATGATCCGCTTGGTAGTGAGGTCAGTGAGGCTGCCTTCGAGCCCGTAGCCGACCTCGATGCGCAGATGGCGGTCGTTCTTGGCGACGACGAGCAACGCGCCGTCGTCGATCCGTCGTCGCCCGATCTTCCAGGCATCCGCGACGCGGATCGAGAACTGTTCGATCGTTTCCGGCTGCGTCGTCGGCACGATCAGGACCGCGACCTGGCTGCCCTTGCGCCGCTCGAGGTCCTGAAGCTTTTGCGTGAGCGAAGCGATGTCGCTTGCCGGGAGCGTACCGGTCTGGTCGACCACGCGGCCGGTCAGCGGCGGCACCGGGACGTCAGCCGCGGCCGCGCCGGCCCAGCACAACAGCAGTGCAAGCAAGATGGTCCTTGTCGCGCGCATCGCGGCCGGTCCGATTTTTGGCGGCCCGGCTACTTGGCCGGCGCCGGCGCGGCCGGCCGATTGAAGTCGACCTTGGGCGCGCTCGAAATCTCCTTCTCGTTGTCGACCGTGAAATTCGGCCTCGCCTTGTAGCCGAACGCCATCGCGGTGAGGTTGGTCGGGAAGGAGCGGATGGTGGTGTTGAAGTCCTGCACCGCCCTGATGTAGCGGTTGCGCGCCACCGTGATGCGGTTTTCGGTGCCTTCGAGCTGCGCCATCAGGTCGCGGAACAGCGCGTCCGATTTGAGCTGCGGATAGTTTTCGGTGACGACGAGCAGCCTCGAGAGCGCACTGCTCAGCTCGCCCTGGGCCTGCTGGAATTTCTGGAACGCGGCGGGATCGTTGAGCACCTCCGGAGTCGCCTGGATGCTGCCGACTTTGGCCCGCGCATTGGTGACCCCGAGCAGCACGTCCTGTTCCTGCTGCGTGAAGCCTTTCACCGAGTTGACGAGGTTGGGCACGAGATCGGCGCGGCGCTGATACTGATTGACCACCTCCGACCAGCTCGACTTTATCTGCTCGTCCTGGCTCTGGATGGCGTTGTAGCCGCAATTGGTGAGGCTCAAGGTGGCAAGCGCCGCGAACATCGTGAATAATTTGCGCATCGAAACCTCCCGGTACGATGCCTTCGAATCTACCAGAAAGGGATTCTCAGGTAAGCGACGAAAAAGCGCTATCGGCGGCAATTTTGGGCCGGATTCTCCCTGTCGTCCCGGCGAAAGCCGGGACCCATACCGCGCGTTCCATGGGCATCGGTAGTCGTTGTTCTTCGTGACAACCACGCCCTGGGTTATGGGTCCCGGCCCCGCGCTCGCCTGGCCGGGACGCCGGCGTTGTTAGACCACGCCTGCCTTCGCCTCCTGAATTGCCTTCCACACCTTCTGCGGGGTCAGCGGTGTGTTGAGCTGGGCGATACCGAGCTCGGAGAGTGCATCCATCACGCCGTTGGTGATGCAGGGCGGGCCGCCGATGGCGCCGGATTCACCGCAGCCCTTGGAGCCCAAGGGATTGGTACGGCACGGCGCGGAGTCGTCGAGCGTCACCACGATTGGCGGCATGTCGGCCGCGCGTGGGATGCAGTAGTCCTGATAGGTCGCGGTGAGGAGCTGGCCCTCCGCGTCGTAGGCCACGCCCTCATAGAGGGCCTGTCCAATGCCCTGCGCGACGCCGCCGTGGATCTGACCGGTGACCAGCATCGGGTTCACCGCAATGCCGACATCGTCGACCGTGGTGTAGCGCACCACCCGGCTCTCGCCCGTTTCAGGGTCGATCTCGACTTCGCAGATATGCGTGCCGTTCGGCCAGCTCGGGCCGTCGACCTCGCCCTCGCTGTCGACCGAAAGTTTAGCGCCATTCTCTTTCTTTGCAATGTCGAACAGGCTGATGCGGCGGTCGGTGCCGACCACGGTGAGGAAGCCGTCGCGATATTCGATGTCCTCGACCGACGTCTCCAGCAAGTTGGAGGCCTTCTCGCGCGCCTTCTGCATCATGTCGTTGGTGGAAACAGCGACCGCCGTGCCGCCGACGAACAGCGAGCGCGAGCCGACGCTGCCGAAGCCGGTGGCAAGATCGGTGTCGCCCTGCACCACGTCGATCCTGTCGAGGGGAATGCCGAGCGATTCCGAAATCATCTGGGTGTAGGTGGTCTGCAGACCCTGCCCCATCGCCATGGTGCCGGAATGCAGGATGACGCGGCCTTCGGCGGTGGCGTGCAGCGAAACCTTCTCGGTGTGCGCGCGACCGCCCGTCCATTCGATGTAGCTGGTGAGGCCGCGGCCGTAGAGGAGGCCCTTCTTCTTCGCCGCACGCTTGCGGGCGTTGAAGCCATCCCAATCGGCAAGCTTTGAGGCGCGGTCGAGCATGTGGGCGAACGCGCCGCTGTCGTAAACCTGGCCGACGGCGTTGGTGTAGGGCAGCTGCGCCGGCTTGATGTAATTCACTTTGCGGATCGCGCGCGGGTCCATGCCGATCTTGCGTGCGGCCGCGTCGAACAGGCGCTCGACAATGAACACGGCTTCCGGCCGGCCGGCGCCGCGATAGGCGCCGACGGGCGCGGTGTTGGTCATTACCGTCTTGATCTCGAAATGCACCAGCGGCAGGTCGTAAACGCCGGTCTGCACGAAGGGCCCGAGCACCAGCGGGATGATGTTCGCCGCGCCCGACATGTAAGCGCCGGTGCTGCCGATCGAGCGCACGCGATAGGCCAGCACCTTGCCCTTCTCGTCGAGCGCGAACTCGCCGGTGGAGGTGAGATCGCGGCCATGGGTGCCGCCGACGAAGTCGTCGGTGCGGTCGCCGCGCCAGCGAATCTTTTTGCCCAGTTTCACCGCGGCGTAGGCGACGATGCCGTCTTCAGGGTAGACATTAGTCTTCTGGCCAAAGCCGCCGCCGATATCGCCGACCAGGACGCGCACCGAATCCTTCGGCCGCTTCAGGATCGCCTCCGCCAGCACGTCGCGGGTCGAGCCCGGCGTCTGCGACTGCACATAAAGCGTGAGCCGGCCGCTTTTCTTGTCGACCTCGGCAATGGTCGAGCGCGGCTCCATCGCCGACGGCACGAGGCGCTGGCTGACGAGATCGAGCGAGACCGTATGCGCGGCGCTGGCGAAGGCCGCTTCTACCCTGGCCGCATCGCCATAGCTCATGGCGGCAACGATATTATCAGGCGCGTCCGGCCAGACCGCCGGCGCGCCCGGCTTGGTCGCCGCGACCGGATCGGCCACCGCGGGCAGCTCTTCGTATTCGACGACCACTGCTTCGGCGGCTTCCTGCGCCAGCGCACGCGAGCTTGCGACCACCGCTGCGACCGACTCGCCGGCGAAGCGCACCACCTCATGTGCCAGCAGCCGCCGCGGCGGCACCGTCATCGGGGTGCCGTCCGGACGCTTGAAGATCGCGAGTGTCGGAATGGTGCCGGTGTCATCCTTGATCAGGTCGGCGCCGGTGAACACGGCTTCCACGCCCGGCATGTCGGTCGCGGCCTTGGTGTCGATTGACACGATCCTGGCATGGGCATGTGGCGAACGCAGCACATGCAGCCACAAGGTCCCCTCGTCCGGCTTGTCGTCGATGAACTGTCCCTTCCCGGTGAGCAGTCTCTGATCTTCCAAACGCTTGACCGGCTGGCCCGCCCCGAAACGCAAATTGCCGGGAAGAATATTCATCAGTTACGTCCTCAAGTCTTTTTAGGATTGGGCGGGGTTTTAGCGGATTTGCAGCGCGAAACAACCGCTGCCACCGTCATTCCGGACAACCGCAGGCACCGTCATTCCGGGGCGGTGCGAAGCACCGAACACGGAATCTCGAGATTCCGGGTTCACGCTTCGCGTGCCCCGGAACGACGGTGCCCAAAGAAACGTCAGCCCAAATCCCGCAGCACCGCCTCGACCGCCTTGCGCGCCTCCGCCGTCAGCGGGGCCTGTGGCGGGACGGGGTCGCCGACGTCGTAACCTTGGATGGCAAGGCCAGCCTTGATACAGGCAGCGAGATTATAGCGGGCGAATGCCTCGTTGACGCGCCACAATTTGCGCTGGAGCACCATCGCTTCCTCCCAGCGCTGGCGGTGGCAGAGATCATAGAGCGCAACGCTCTGCCGCGGGATGATGCAGGCGGGACCTGCCATCCAGCCCAGCCCGCCGATCAGCATCACCGCCGCCGGGATATGGGCGGAAGCCGAGAACACGCGGATATCGTCGCCACAGCGGTTCATGATCGACAGCAGCCGCCCGGTGTTGGTCGAGGCATCCTTGATGTAGCCGATGCGCGGATGGGCCGCGAGGCGCTCGATCACGTCGAGCGAGAGGTCCGAACGCTGGAATTGCGGATTGGTGTAGATCACGACCGGAATGTCGACAGCATCCGCGATCGCGCGAAAATAGGATTCCACCTGCGCATCGGCGAGCGGAAAATACGCCTCCAGGATCGCGAGAATGCCGTTGGCGCCGAGCTTCTGGTAGGCCTTCGCCTGCGCCACCGCATCGCTGGTCGTCGTCGACACCACGCCGGCCACAACCGGCACCCGGCTTTGCGCCGCCTCGATCGTGGCCTTCACGACCGCCGTGCGCTGCTCGCTGCTGAGATAGGCAAATTCTCCGGTCGAGCCGAGCGGCGTCAGCCCGTGCACGCCGGCCTCGATGAGATCGTCGCAGAGCCTGCCGAGCACATCGGCGCGCACCTTACCGTCGGCATCGACGGGCGAGACAAGATAGGGAAAGACACCATGGAAGTCGGGCATGCGGGTAACGTCTTTCAATCCTGAGCAGGGCGTTGACTTATGAGCAGCCGCCGGACAATCGGCATTTCCGGAGTTAACCACTAACCGGACATCTTGAGAGATATCAAGATCGACGAGGATGGCCCGAAGCGGACGCGCCATCATCTCGAAGATTGTTGCAATCGGCATCTTCAGTTCGTGCGACCTTGCAGAACAGCTTCGTCCATTGCTCCATCCAAGACTTTTCCAACTTTTCGGCAAATCCAGTGACCGCCGCATACTCCGTCAGGATCCTTGCCCGGCGAAAGCGCCGGATTTCACAGTCGCGACGATTTCGCCTGTCCCGTCTTCATCCGGTCTGTAGATAACCCGCAACTCTGCTGTGCTCATTCTACAATGCGCTCCCGAGATCCCGGTGCTCCGAGGCGATACATCTCGCAACAGCGCCGAGATGGCCTCACTTGGATTAGCAGCTGCCTTACGTCAAGCCTCGCGTTCACCTTGCACGAAGGCCGGGAAACCGCGAATATCAAAGCCCCTTCACGACATCCAGGACATTCCAGACACATGCACTTTGATGACGTCATTCTCGGTCGCCGGAGCATCCGCGGTTACAAACCTGATCCAGTACCCAGGGCACTGATCGAGGAAATCATCGGTTTGGCGATGCGCGCTCCGTCATCGATGAACACCCAACCCTGGAATTTCTACGTGGTCACCGGCGAGCCGCTGGATCGGATCCGCGCCGGCAACACGGAGCGGATGGTGGCAGGCGTGCCGCAGACGCGCGAGTTTCGCACAGGTCAGGCCTTCGCAGGCAAGCACCGCGACAGGCAGGTTGCCGTCGCCAAACAATTGTTCTCGGCAATGGGGATCGCGCGCGACAACAAGGAATTGCGCCAGGACTGGGTGCTGCGCGGCTTTCGCCAATTCGACGCGCCGGTCTGTGTGATCGTCACGTATGACCGCGTGCTGGACGGCAGCGACGATACGCCCTTCGATTGCGGGGCCGTGGCAACCGCCCTGGTCAACGCCGCCTGGTCGCGAGGGCTGGGCGCCGTGATCAACAGCCAGGGCATCATGCAATCGCCGGTGGTGCGTGAGCACGCCGGAATAGCCGACGATCAGGTCATCATGAAAAGTATTGCGCTGGGCTGGCCGGATGAAGGCTTCCCGGCGAATGCGGTCGTGTCCGAGCGAAGATCTGTCGCCGAAGCCACGGTCTTCGTCGGTTTCGAGAATTAGGCGCGCACGCCCACCGAACAAGGGCAGCCGGCATCATGGCCGTGCGCTGGTCTGCTGCTTGATCCAGGCGTCCACGGCCGGCAGCGCGCGCGACTTCAGGTCGGCGGCGATGGCGATGGTTTCAACCGCACGGGCCGTCATTACCTTGCCACCGCTTGTCGACTGCGCAGGCGCGAACTGAAGCAGCTCGGCGGCATGGGCGCCGTCGTTGAAATTGGTCATCAGATTGGCGATGAAGGCATCGCGAAACGACGGGCCGAGCTTTGCCAGCAGCGCGTCGTAATGCTTCTGCACAAAATCCCAGGCGAGCTCGGGCTGCTCGCCTGTGGACGCCACCGTCGAGATGACCCCGCCGACGATGGTGTTGGGCAGTTCGTCTGCAAGAGTGAGTGCCAGCGTGTCGCGCGCAAGCACGGGGTCGCGGGCACTAGCGACGGCGAAATAATAGCGCAGCCGCTCGTTGGTTGCGGTGGCCTTGCGCGCCAGCGACAGCAGCGCCTCGTAGGTCGGCTTGTCCGCGGACGTGCCGACCACATGCATGACGGGATCGCGCAAGGCGGGGCTAAGCGAGTTCGGATCCTGCCGGAAGCGGTCGAAGCGGCGCTTCGCCTCGGCGATGATGTCGTCATCGCCGAAATCGCCGAGGGTGCGGATGAGGCTCGCGCGCAGCAGCGCATCGTCATCGTCGGGCGCGCTGGCGCCGTCCCAGCCGAGCCGGTCGAACACCGGACGCAAGGTGGCGCGCACGTAGGCCTGCAAGCCTGCACGCTCGCTGCGGTCGCGCGAAAGACGGTTGAGATGGCCGAGCACGCCGATCACCTGGTCCCAGACGGCCCGCTGATCGTTGGGCGCGATCTTGCCGATCAAGGCGAGATAAGATGGCGCATCGGTGCGGCCGGCCTGCACCAGCGCCCAGCTGTCGGCGAGGACATTGAGCCGGTCTTCCGGCGTCATCGCCGGCAGCGCCTTGACCAGCGCGGCGCGATCGTTCGGGCCATAATCGACGCGATAATAGCCGATATCGCCGAGATTGACCTTGATCGGCGCGGCGCAGGCGCCGGCCGCGAGTTCGGCGGTGCCATTGAGCAGGATGGTCTCGGCATCGGCTCCGCCCACCACGCCAAGCCTGACTGGCAACTGCCAGCTGCGCGGCGGCAGGCCTGCCTCGTTATTGCCGCCGCCGGATCGCGCCGGCACAATGGCAAAGCGTTCCTGCTGCAACGTGAGGCGCTGGGACTTGCCGGCGCAACGGGTTTCCGCAACAACCAGAGGCACGCCGTCCTGCTCGGTGAAGGACGCTGCGATCGAGGCCACCGGCTTGCCGGTCGCGTCCTGCAGCGCCTGCCAGAGATCTGCGGTCGTCGCATTGCCAAAAGCATGCGCGGCCATATAACGGCGCAGGCCATCGCGGAAGGCGTTTTCGCCGAGATAATTCTCCAGCATGCGGATGAAGGCCTGCCCCTTGTTGTAGGTGATGCCGTCAAAGGCGGTCATCGCCTCGCTCTCGTCATTGACCCGCTGCTGGATCGGATGCGAGGTGCGGCGTGCGTCGAGCGCCATGGCAAGCTGCTTCTGGCCGTAACCGTTGAGCCAGGTCTTCCATTGCGGATAGAAATGCTCGGCCGCCCGCTCCTGCATCCAGCTCGCAAAGCCCTCATTGAGCCAGAGATTGTCCCACCAGCCCATGGTGACGAGATCGCCGAACCATTGATGCGCCATCTCGTGCGCCAGAATGCTGAAGATGCCGCGCCGAGCGCTATCGGCGCTGGTCGTGGGATCGAACAGCAGCCTGCTTTCAAAGAAGGTGATGCCGCCCCAGTTCTCCATGGCGCCCCCGAAGCCGCCGGGCACCGCGATCAGGTCGAGCTTGGGCAGCGGATAGGGGATGCCGAAATAGTCGTTGTAGAAGGCGAGCAGCTTCACGGCACTCTCAAGCGCAAAGCGGCCCTGCTCGCTCTTGCCTGACGTGGTGACCACGCCGACGGTGACGCCTCCCGCATTGGCCGTGATGCGCTCCAGCTCACCTGTCGTGAATACAAACAGATAGCTCGACATCTTCGGTGTCGGCGCAAAGCTCACGCGCCGCTGCGAGGCCGAGACCGCCTCCTCGCGCATGATGGGCATGTTGCCGACCGCGAGAAAATTCGCGGGCACCGTCACGGTGAGCGTAAAGGTCGCCTTGAAGGCGGGCTCGTCCCAGCAGGGGAAGATGCGGCGCGCATCCGACGGCTCCAGATGGCTCGAGATCATGCGCCTGGTGCCGTGCGCGGTCGGATAGTCGGCATAATAAAGCCCGCGCGCAAAGGAATTGATCTTGGCGGCAAAGATGATGCGCAGCCGGTGCGCGCCCGCCGCAAGCGGCTCGCGCAAGGTCAGCGTCGCGGTCTCGCTCGCGGCATCGAGGCTGATCTCGGGATGCGCCTTATCGTCGACAATTGCCTCGGAAAGCGTCATGCTGACCGCGTTCAGGACGAGCTTCGCCGTCGGCTCGCGCACCTCGATGTCGATGACCTCGTTGCCGGCGACCGTCAGTTCCTTGACGTCAGGCATCAATTCGATCGTATAGTTAACGGGCGCCACGGTCTTGGGCAGCCGGCCGGGGGTGACGTCGAAGGAATAGGCAGCTTCCGCATGCGCGGCGCTGCTGAGCAAGACCAGCCAAAACAGGCCTGCAATCGCACCAAAAAGGCGCGCAAGCGCAGCGGATTTGCTCGTCAGTGGCCTCATCTCACCCTTCCCCATCTACCCAGCCGCCACGGGAGGCGGCCGGGGCCAATCAATCCGACCCATTATCCGATCCCATGCGGGGCCGGAGTGCGGCAGGATCGGTTGTCTTGCGCACAATTCAGTCATTCTTTTGCCCCGCTGAAAAACAATTATTACCAGGCTAGCGCTTGGTACTCCTCACGAATTCGGCGGAAATTCTCGTGCGGAGAAAGTTAAGAGTAGACCGACCCGCGGGACGGCCATGGATACGCTTTACGATTTGCTCGGCGCACTGCCGCGCGACGACGCCGATGGTCTGCGGACCGCCTTTCGTCGGGCGGTGAAGGGGACACATCCCGATCTTAACCCTGGCGATCCCGATGCCGGGCAGAAATTCCGTCAGATCATGCGGGCCCAGGATATCCTCCTCGATGGCGAGCAGCGCGCTGTTTACGACCATCTGCTGGCGCTCGCCCGGCTCGAGGCGGCCGAGGATGCTGAACATGCCGCCCAAAATGCTCGCGCCGGGAAAATCCACCTGCTTGCCTCCTGGGTGATGACGCTTGCCGGCGCATCGGCCATTTCCATCGCCGGCCTGGCGCTGATTGCGCTGTTGTGGACCAGCACCGAGCCGGCCGCCGACACCGGGCTCGCAACCGACGAGCCCGCCCCGATCCAAGTCGCCACTGTGCCGGAGCAGCCTGCACCGACGCCGATGGCGTCGACCGAGGCGGCTACGCCCGCGGCGGTCGCACCAGCCGAGACCACCAATAGTGCGTTGCCGCCGCTCGGCCCCCCGCTTGATATCACGCCGCCACCCGGGCCACCCACGCTGGACCGTACGCGCAGCTTCAACCGCGCCTTCGCCGACATCTCCCATGGTAAGCATCCGGGGAAAGCTGGTCGTTCCGCGAACGCCAAGAAGAAGGGCTCGGACGCGGCTGAGGGCGGAGCCGGACCCACGCCGCCCACCCCGCCGCGGCACGCGGCGGCCAACGACCTTTCGCGGCTGGAAAGCGCGCCGTTCAGCCCGCGGCCGTGAAGCGCGATTGATCCGCCCTTGATTTCGTAAGCCGAACCGCGCCAGATGCCGTCATGGCCCGACGCACCGGCAGCGCCGATCTTCCGCTCCATACCGGCAGGGTACCACCCTGGCTTGCCACGCGCATGGCCTCGCTCGGCGCGATCATCACGCAGGCGATCGTGCATCATTACGGGCGCGAGGAGTTCCTGCAGCGGCTGGCGCATCCCTTCTGGTTTCAATCCTTCGGCGCGGTCATGGGGATGGACTGGCACTCCTCCGGCATCACCACCAGCGTGATCGGCGCGCTGAAGCGTGGGCTGACACCGCTCGCAGGCGAACTCGGCATCCATGTCTGCGGCGGACGCGGCCAGCATTCGCGCAAGACGCCGGACGAGCTTCGGCTGCTTGCCGAGCGCATCGGCTTCGACGGCGCGAAGCTGACGCAGGCGAGCCGTCTCGTCGCCAAGGTCGACAGCGCCGCCGTGCAGGACGGCTTCGATCTCTATCTGCACGGCTTCTTCGTCACCGACGACGGCAAATGGACCGTGGTTCAGCAGGGCATGAACGGCGAGGCGCGGCAAGCGCGCCGCTATCACTGGCACTCCCAGGATTTGCGCGATTTCGTCGACGCCCCGCACAGCGCCATCGACGGCCCGCCGAAGGGCGAGATCGTCAATCTGACCGACCGCCGCGCCAAGGTTTCGCGCGGCGCACAGCTTGAGCTGTTGAGCAGGCTCGGACCGGACCGCATTGTCGCCGAATATGAGGCGCTGACCGGCGAGCCGCCTGCCCAGGCACTGCTGCCGCATCTCGTGATGCCAGCGCATCATGACGTCAGGCCGAAGGACGTGTTCGCGCGCCGCCTGCACGCGACGCTCGCCGCCGCAGAAACTCAAGGGCCGGCCGATTTCGCCGATCTGCTGCTGACCCCAGGCGTCGGCGCACGCACGGTGCGGTCGCTCGCCATGGTCGCCGAAGTCGTGCACGGCGCGCCCTATCGCTTCCAGGATCCGGCGCGTTTTTCATTGGCCCATGGCGGCAAGGACCGGCATCCCTTCCCGGTGCCGATCAAGGTCTATGACGAGACCATCCGCATGCTCAAATCGGCGGTTCAAAACGCCAGGCTCGGCCGCGACGAAGAACTCGGCGCCATCAAGCGCCTTGACGACCAGGCGCGCCGGCTGGAGCGCAACGCCACGGGCCCCTCCTTCGAGGCCTTTGTCGCCACCGAGCGCGCGGCTTCTCCCGATCTCGACGGACGCAGCGTGTTCGGCTGGGAGCGCGACCTTGTGGGCCGCGCGAAGGCCGAAGGCGCGAAGTGAGCCATGCCGGCCAAGAGCGCGGGCGTTCTTGCCTATCGGACGAAGGCGGGCCGGCTCGAGGTCCTGCTGGTGCATCCGGGTGGGCCGTACTGGGCGAACAAGGACGACGGCGCGTGGTCGATCCCCAAGGGCGAGTACGGTGCGGGGGAAAGCCCGGAAGGCGTCGCCCGGCGGGAGTTTGCTGAAGAGCTTGGGGTTGAGCTTTCCGCAGCGCTGGAACCGCTCGGCGAAATCCGGCAACGCGGAGGCAAAGTGGTCACGGCTTTTGCCGCTGCTTTCGATGTCGATGTCACGACCATCACCAGCAACACGTTTGAGATCGAATGGCCACCGCGAAGCGGCAAGCGCCAGAGTTTTCCCGAAGTCGATCGCGCCGTCTGGTTCGCTCTCGTCAGCGCCAGGGAGAAGATCAACGCAGCGCAGCGGGAGTTCTTGAAGCGGCTCGCGGCGATGCGGGGCAAGCCGTAGACCGCGCGAATAGCCTCGGTCCAGGACTGACGAGGCCTTACGCCTGCTTCACGGCGCGACAGATGCCGCGCTCGAAATGCCTATAGGCCGAGAGCGCGTGGTCGTCAGCGAAGGGCAATATCTGCATCATGATCACGCCCGCCAGTCCCATGGTCGGATCGATCCAGTAATAGGTGTTGAACAGCCCGGCCCAGGTCAGGCTGCCGGCCCTGCGGCCATCCGTGACGGGATCGAGGTTGATCATGTGGCCAAGCCCCCAGCGCAAGCGCTTGCCGGGGAAGAAATCCACATCGTTCGACAGTGCCGGATTGGTGGTCTTCATGTGGCCAGCCTGGAGATTGCCGATCTGATTCTCGGCCATCAGCGCCACGGTCTTAGGTTGCAGGATCCCGGCGCCGCGCAAGCTACCGCCATTGAGCAGCACCTGCAGCAGGGTCAGATAATCCGACGCGGTGGAATAGATGCCGCCACCACCGGCAAAGCTGGTCTGCGGCACCTGTTTCTCCAGTGGCTGCGGCACCAGCAGGCCGCTCGCCTCACGCACGTGCAAGCTCGCCTCGCGTGCCCGCTGCTTCTCGTTCAGCGAAAAGCCGGTGTCATCCATGCCAAGGGGGCCCGTGATGTGATCGCGGAAATAGCGGTCGAGATTTTGTCCGCTTGCGATCTCCACCATGCGGCCGACATAGTCGAGGCTGCCGCCATAGGCCCAGCGCGAGCCGGGCTCGAACAACAGCGGCCGCCGCGGCAGGTCCCTGTGCTGGTGCGCGGCCTTCAAATAACGCACCACATTCTCATCCCACAGCGGGTAGCTGAAGCCTGACGTGTGCGACAGCAATTGCCGCAGCGTCACCGGATGATTTGCGGCGCGAAGCCGCGGCACGCCCTTTGGATCGAAACCGGTCAGCACCTCGACCGTGGCAAGCGACGGATCGATGTTCGCGGCCGGCTCGTCCAGCTGCAGCCTGCCCTGCTCGACGAGCTGCAGCGCCGCAACCGAGGTGAGCAGCTTCACCATCGAGGCGATACGGAACACTGTGTCGGTCGACATCCGCGCGCCATCGGTCATGTTGCGGAAACCGAACGCGCCCTCGTACAGCCGCCGCTCGCCATTCGCCGCCATGGCAACGACGCCAGGGATTTCTCCAGCCTCGACCTTGGCGCGCAGGGCGCGGTCGATGTCCGCGCCATGAACGGGTTCCTGCAGCGGCGCCGCAAACGCGCAGCCAGCGCGGAGCGGGATCACGCCCGCCGCCGCACACGCCATCGTCCGCAACAATGCTTCACGCCGCGTAAGAAAGCCCATGACGTTTCCTGCAGGCCGCCCCGAAGACGCGGCGAGCTTAAACCAGATTCGCTGGCGCGTCGAAATCCTTGCGCGTGCTTTCGGCGCTTTCGCCCTGGAACTCTTGAGCGCAGCTACTTGCCCTCAGGCCGCACCATGAAGCCGTCGAAGAACGCCGCGAGCTCGGCATACGCGTCGAGCGACAGCACGTGGGCGACGTATTGATCCGGCCGCACCACGATCATGCACCCCTTGTCACGATCGATGCCGCGCGTGGCGAAGATGTCGTGGCCGGCCTTTAGATCGGGGCAAAACATCTTCTCGTAATCGAGAAGTCCGTAACGTCCCTTGCGCGGCAGCAGGAAGCTTGGCATGGCGCCGATCGCAAGCTCGCGATGGGCCTGCTGGAAGACGGCGCGGACATCGATGACGGAATCGATGTCGGCTCCATCGGGCGTGTAGCGCCGCACCGGCGACTGCCGCCCCTCGGCGAGGAAGTCGCATAAGCCGCGGATGGCCGATGCTGACGAAGCAGGATCGCCGCTGCTTGCGAAGGCATAGATGCGCCAGCGCCCGTCGGCTTCGGCAATGTGGCCGAGGTGCAGCGGCTTGCCATCCGCGAGACGAATGACAGGCGCCGAATGGAAACGCTTGCCGATCGGGAGACCCTTGGCCAGATGCTGGTATTTTGACTCGCCGGTCAGCATCGATGGACGGTAATGCGTCGCGGTGCCCGCGGTGTAGCGGCCGTGCTGGACAAAATAGCGCTGGGTCTCGGCGGGATCGAACCCCTCACCCGCGCCCTTGTCTGATGCAAGGATCGCGGCCCATTCGCGATCGAAGTCGATCAATTCCTTCGCAACCGCCTGGCGTTCCGCGGAGTAGGTATGGAGCAGCAGCGGCGCGCAGCGCTTGCGCAGCACCGATGCCAGCTTCCAGCCGAGATTGAAAGCGTCCTGCATGGAGACGTTCATGCCCTGCCCCGCTTTCGGGCTGTGGGTGTGGCAGGCGTCTCCAGTTATGAAGACACGCGGCAGGCGCGTTGCGAGCTCCGCTTCCGGCACGTCGTCGAACTTGTCGGTGAGCCGCTGGCCGATCTCGTAGACCGACCACCAGGCGATCTCCTTCACCTCAAGCGTATAAGGCTTGAAGATCCGCCGCGCCTTGGCGATCACCTCGTCCGAGGTGATGTTGCGGTTGGCGACGCGCTCGCCGATCTCGAGCTTGGCGAGCTCGACATAGAGCCGGACCAGGTAACCGCCCTCGCGCGGAATGATGAGCAGGCTGCCCTCGGTCGCCGACTGGATCAGCGCCTTGAAGCGGATATCGGGGAAATCGGTGACTGCGAGCACATCCATCACGCCCCAGGCGTGATTGGCGGAATCGCCGTGCAGCTCGCGGCCGATCGCCTTGCGCACCGTCGAGCGCGCGCCATCACAGCCGACCACATAGCGCGCCCTTACCGTCTCGACCTGCCCCTCATGTTCGGGATCGATCCGCTCCAGCCGCACAGTCACCGCGTGATCCTCGACGCGCGCGGCCGGATCGATCTGCAGATCGAGCAGGCGTCGCGAATAATGCGGCTCCAGCCTGGCGGGCGCGTGGCGCATGACATCAAGGAAGCAGTCGTGCACCCGCGCCTGGTTCAGGATCACATGCGGAAATTCCGACAAGCCGTCCTCGACATCCTGCACCCAGCCACTGCGCACGATATTGTCGCTGTTGTTGTCGTCGGGCTTCCAGAAGCTCGTCTCATTGACCCAATAGGATTCTTTCAGCACGCGTTCGCTGAAGCCATAGGCGTTGAACATCTCCATGGTGCGGCAGGCGACGCCGTCGGCCTGGCCGACCAGCAAACGTCCGGGCTTCTGCTCGACAATGCAGGTCTTGATGTCGGGGAATGCAGCGAGCTGTGCGGCGAGCGTCAGGCCGGCTGGCCCGCAGCCGACGATGAGGACATCGACTTCCTGCGGCAGAGCCTCGCTCGCGCGAGGAGCCGAATAGCGGTCGGCGGGGTCGGCGATGGTGGGATCGCCCGGCATGAAGCCGTTCTGATGGAACTGCATGCGACTGCTCCTCCCGCTTTGGAATTCGTTATTGATCAGCATACTGATCATCAGTATACTTGTCAAGAAATTGCGATTCGGAGGATTCGGTGAGAGAACCCAATGAGATGCCTGGCCATCTGGCCCGCCGCTTTCAGCAGATCGCGGTGGCCGTGTTCCTGGCTGAGATCGAGGACGCAGGCTTCGACCTCACGCCGGTACAATACGCAGCACTTGCGACCATCAAAGCCAATCCGGCAATCGACCAGATCACGTTGGCCGGCCAGATCGCCTATGACCGCACCACCATCACCGGCGTCGTCGATCGCCTGGTGCAGAAGGGCCTCGTGCTTCGCCAGACCAGTAGCCGCGACCGCCGCGCGCGGGAGCTGACGATCACCGACGCCGGCCGGACAACGCTGCGCAGAATCACGCCGGCGGTGGAAGCGGCCCAGCAGACCATGCTGCGTGGCCTGACCGAGACGGAAGCGGCGGAACTGATGCGTCTGTTGCGCAAGGCGATCGCCGCCGGCAACGAGCTGAGCCGCGCACCGTTGCGGGAGAATGCAGGATGATTGGCGAGACGATTCCCGGGTATCGCTTCGTTTATGCGGGCTTCGCCGCTCTTACCCCTTCCCCTTGGCCGGAGTTGCGGCCGGTGGCGACAACGCGACTGAAGCTTCGCTGGTGAGCAGGAAAAAGGTGAATGTCTCCTGCAGGTAGAGGCGCACGACGCTGTCGGTATGGCTCAGATAGCCAATCGAGACGTCCTGGCCGATCTGCAGGTCGAAATCGCCGCCGCGAGTGGTGAGCACGAAGGCGCCTTCGAGCGCCGGCGCCCAGATGATGTCGTCCTTGACGAGCTTCTTCACGTGATCGAGCACCGGATAGCCGTTGTCGGTGGTCTCGGCGAGCGCCGTATAGGCGGCAGCGCCGAGCACGACCGAATACGGGCCGTTGACACCGGCAAGGCGCAGCTTGCTCAGCGCCTGCGCAATCGCGTCAGGATATTCGCGCACATCGGCCGGCAGCGTCATGATCGGATTGCTCGTGCCCTGCCGGATGCCGCCGATACCGGCCGCCGCATAGCCTTCGAAAATGGCGCGGTCCTCGGCATAGGCAATCTTCTGCGCGGCGTCCTTCGCCGGCTGCCAGTCGGAATCGTTCGACCCGCGCTCGACGTCGTCGATCTGCTGCCGATCCAACTCGAACGGAACGCGCACTTCGACCAGCGCCCTCACCTCGCGCTGGCGCGCGAGCACGCCGTCGCCGGGAGCCGCGATGGTCTTGAGATGGCCGGTCCCCACGGCAGAAAGCCCGACGCCGCCCGGCCCGTCGACATCGACCACACGCCGTCCCGCGAGATAGCGCTTCAGCGTGCGCGTGGTCTCCTCCTCGATCTGCGCCCACGCCGCGTCCGAAATCGGGGCGAGCTCGCGGTGAAGGTTATTCATGATTGCGTTCTCCTTTGAGCGAGCCGATGCCGAGTGAGCCGTCGGGACTGTTGCCCGCGGATGATGAGGAATCAGTTGTCGGAGCCGCGGGCGCTGCCGCCGGCTGTCCGTCGGCAGTGACCGAATCGAGGAACGTTGCCGACGGCACGAAGAACAGCGTTCCCGTCACCGGGCGGCTGAAATCGAGCAGCCGGTCGTAATTCCCGGGCGGCTTGCCGATGAACATGTTCTCGATCATCTGCTCGGTCACCCGCGGCGTGCGGCAATAACCGATGAAATAGGTGCCGAACTCGCCGGAGCCGACCTGGCCGAACGGCATATTGTCGCGCACGATATCGCGCTGCTCGCCATTCTCGGTGATCACGGTGAGCGCGTTGTGTGCCGAACTCGGCTTGACGGCATCGTCGAGCTCGATGTCGGCCAGCTTGGTGCGCCCGATGATGCGCTCCTGCGTCTCCGTGGGCAGCGCGTTCCAGCCGTCCATGTCATGCACATATTTCTGCGTGATCACGTAGCTGCCGCCGGCAAAGGCGGGATCCTCCTCGCCGATGATGGCAGCGTCGATCACCTCCTGTCCGCGCGGATTCTCGGTGCCATCGACAAAGCCGAGCAGATCGCGGTCATCGAAATAGCGGAAGCCATGGACCTCCTCGACCGCAGTGACCGCCGTGCCCAGCCGCGCCATGATCTGCATCGCCATCTCGAAGCACAGATCCATCCGCTTCGAGCGGATGTGAAACAGGAGGTCGCCCGCCGTCGCGACCGCATGGCGCGCGCCGGCCTTGAACTCGCGGAATGGATGGAGCTCGGCCGGTCGCGGCTCGCCGAACAGCCGGTCCCACGCCTCGGAGCCGATGCCCATCACGCAGGAGAGGCCTGCTTCGAGATCGCGAAATTCGACCGCGCGAATGAGGCCCGCGAGGTCAGCGCAGAACGCGCGCACGGCCGCTTCGCTGTCTGGACCGGGATTGATGGTGACGACAAGGAAAACAGCAGCGCGCGACAGCGGCGCGGCGACGGGCTGGGCAACCACTCCCGGTTCGTCTCCAGCATTGGGAGCGGCCATCAAGAACTCCAGACATCTTCAAGCGGCATCCGGCAGGGACGCGTCAGCTCTTCTCTATCGCGCTTGTTACAGAATTACCATTGCCCGTGCGTGACGTCACCCAGCAAGCCATGTTCTCGCGGCGCGCTCGGCGTCCGAGTTTTGCATTTTCGTTGGCCCTCGATGTGCAGAGGGCGCAGGGAAGGCCGGGTGCCCGCTGCACCCGTGGGCCCCGCGCGGAAAAAAGTATGCGGGGCGCGTGAACCACAGGTACAGGCGGATACACTCCGGCCTTCCCTGCGCAATGGTTTACGGCTTATACGTACTCTCCCCGGTGAACCAGCGTTTGCCACCGTCACCCGCGTGATGCGCAAGCATCATCGCGAGTTTGGCGCCTGCATGGGCGCGCCAGGACCACACGACTTCGCCGTCCGCAGCACGCCTTCACCAGAACATCCGGCGGTTAAAAACCCGCAACTGCCGAAAGCCCAACGAAGCCGGGTCAACGTCGCCTCGCCTTGCGCCGCTGCCGCGTCCATCGCATTCCGTCTCACGTTTCGTGACGTTGGCGACACGCCCCTCCGACCGAAACGGAACGGGGCGGAGCATACGGCTGATTTTAGATTTCGGAAAACAGGAATATTTTTGAGCGGAGGGATTGACGGGCTTTTGCGAGCGGCGCCCGCCGGGCAAATCAGTTGGCAAGCATAGCGCGCGCAAGGCGCCTGTTTGACCGCGAAGCGTGGGCAGGGCGATAAGCGGAGCTTGAACCCCACCATTCGTCCAAAATCGCCTGCTCATCAGGCTACGCCTGCTTGATTATATCTCAAAAATGAGATACAGACTGAACGTGGTTTGGCGGGTCGAAATCCTCAACGAGGCGGTCGCCGCGGAAATCGGCGCCCTTCCGGCCGATATGCAGGCGCGATTTCTGCGGCTTGCGGAGCGCATCACAACGACCGGGTTGGAGAGCCTGGGGGAGCCGCATGTCAAGCACCTGGAAGGGAAACTGTAGGAATTGCGGCTGACGGGTCGCGATGGAATTGCTCGAGCGCTCTATGTCACGGCGGTTGACCGAAATGTGGTCGTGGTTCGCGCGTTCGTGAAAAAGACGCAAAAAACTCCGCGCTCCGAGATTGAGATCGCCCTGCAGCGAGCAAAGGAAATCACATGACAATCCCGTTCGAAAAGCTCAAAGCCCGCCTGCTGGCGAATCCTAAGGTCAGAGCAGAATATGACGCTCTCGCTCCGGAGTTCGAAATCGCGGCGGAGTTGCTTAGGGCTCGCCTGCGCGCAGGTCTCTCGCAAGCCGATCTCGCTGCGCGCATGGGGACCAGCCAATCCGCGATCGCCCGGCTTGAGAGCGGTCAAACGCTGCCGAGCACGAAGACGCTATTGCGCTATGCGGAGGCAACCGGCAGCAAGTTTCATGTGCGGCTGTCGGCGGCGTGATGGGGCCTGAAAAGCACGATGCAATTTTGATTGAAGGTTGGTGTCGGAGTCTGGGTCCACCTCTCCCATCGGGAGAGGTCGGGTCGCATCGCAAGATGCGATCCGGGTGAGGGGTTACGGTCTCTGGATCATGCCGCGGCCCCTCACCCGGATCGCGCCGGACGATGCTGCGCATCGCCGGGAGCGATCCGACCTCTCCCCTCTGGGGAGAGGTGGGCCGCAACACTGGTCGCGTCGCTTCGCTCCATTTGCGAACCGCCGGCGTGAGCTATCTCCGCCGCCTGATATAGAAATAGTTCGGCACGAGCCCCAGCAGGGCGACGCCCGCCATGATCCACCAGCCGCGATGGAAGGCGGCGACGCGCTCGCTTACGGTGGCGGGGGTGCCGATGATGGCGACGAACAGGGCCACGCCGATCGCGAGCGCGGCCTGCCGGATCATGTTGACGACGCCTGAGCCGGTGGCGAACAGGTTCGGCGGCAGCGAACCGGCGCTCACGCCCATCAGGGTTGGAAAGGTCAGCCCGACGCCGATGCCAACAAGGACCAGCCCGCCGACGATCGTCGGCATGTCCGGCTCGACGCCGATCATGCTCGCCCAGACAATCAGGCCGCCCGCGAACAGGATGACGCCTGATGTCACCACACTGGCCGCGCCGAACCGGGCGATCAGCCGTCCGGCAAACAACAACGAAGTGATGGGCACGCAGAGTGGTCCGGGCGCGATGGCAAGGCCGGTCTTGAGCGCCGACCAGCCCCATGCCGTCTGCTCCCACAGCGCAACCGAAAGCAGCATCGCGCCGAAGCCCGCGGAATAAGGCGCCATCACCAGCGACGCGCCGGTAAACGCCCGCACCTTGAACAGCGCGGGATCTACGAAGGGATTTTTTGAGCCGACGCAGTGGCGCACGAATGCAACGAGCGTGACAAGCGCAACCGCGAAGCTGCCGATGACGCCGGCCGACGCCCAGCCCCAGTCACTGGCCTTCACGATGCCAAAACTCAGCGCGCCGATGCCGAGCGTCACCAGCAGCGCCGCCCAGGAATTCGGACGCGGCACGTCATGACCCGGCACCTCCGGGAGCTTCCACCATCCGATCAGGATCGCGACCAGGCCGATGGGTACGTTGACGATGAAGATCCAGCGCCAGCTGATCGTCACCAGCACCCCGCCGGCGAGTGGGCCGAGCGCCGCGGCCAGTCCGCCGATCGCGGTCCATGTTCGGACAGCGCCGGCGCGGCGGTCGGGAGCAAAGGACGCGAGCAGCAGTCCGAGCGAGGTCGGCGTCATCAGCGCCGCGCCTGCCGCCTGCACCACGCGAAACGCGACGAGTGTCTCGACGTTGAACGCCGCGGCGCAGGCGGCCGACGCCGCCGTGAACAGCGCGACCCCGAGCAGGAAGCTCGCATTGCGCCTGTAGCGCTCGACCAGCCGTCCGAAGAACACCAGTAGCGCAGCATAGGCGATGGCGTAGCCGTTCAGCACCCAGGACAGGTCCTCCAGCGAGGCGCCGCGAAAATCCCGCGCAATGTTCGGCAGGCCGACATTGACGATGAAGAGATCGAGATTGGCAAGGCAGATGCCGACACAGACGATCGCGAGGACCTGGTTGGGAGTGGCCGCCCCGCGCTGCAGCGCGAAGGCACTGCCGGTGCGCAGATCCATGGTTTCCAGTTCGACATCCGACATCCTGTCCATCCCATTTAGATGCATATGCACCTATTGCTATTAAGTGTATATGCATCTATTGTCAAGCTTGGCTTGGGCGGGACGCTGATGGAAACAAAGGATGACGGAAAGAGAAACGGTCCGCTGCAATGTCACGGCCTTCCGCAAGGCGACGCGGCATATCTCGCAGCTCTATGACACGATGCTCGCCGAATCCGGCCTGCGCGCCACCCAGCGCGCTATTCTCGTCAATGTCGCGCGAGAGGGCTCGCCGACCATGAGCGAACTTGCAGCGGCCCTGGTGCTGGACCGCACAGCGCTCAACCACAATCTGAAGCCGCTGCAGCGCGATGGCCTGATCGCAATCGCCGCCGACCCTGACGACCGGCGTAGCAAGCGCATCCGGCTCACGCGGCGCGGCGAAGCAAGGCTCGCGGAATCCGAGGCAGCCTGGAAACGCGCGCAGGACATTTTCGAGACCGCGTTCGGACCGAAGGAAGCGGCGGTGCTGCGCAAAACGCTCACGCTCGTCGCGTCGCTGGATTTCTCGGCGGCGGGAGAGCCCGTTTGATCTTGCCGCTTTTCCAGTCTGAACGCTGACGGCAGCGAGATTTCGTCAAGGTGAGGCGTGCCCTCTCCCTACATGCCGTGACTCTGAAACACGCTGCTGCATGCCTTCGACAGCCGCGCCCGGTGCTGCTGCAGGCACTGCTGGACGGCCGTGTCGTTGCCGAGCACATTCCGGCAGAAGCGTGAGGCATCGTGAGAGCATGCGCGCTGCTCGTCGGGCGAACCCATATGACCCTGGGCAAAGGCTGAAGATATTGGCGACAGGACGACGAGAAGCATCAAAGCGATGTTGCGCATATATCTGATCCAATCCATGATGAAAGCGCCGCGATACTAGCAAAGTCTGCCTCGCAGCGCGCTGAAAATTCCGGCCGCGGTTCAGCACCGCGGCCGAGGATAGAGGCAATGGTTTCCCGTCAGGACTTCTTGTCCGGCACCCAGGCTGTGCTCGCCTTGTCGTATTTGAAGCCGGGCGCGTTTTTCAGGCCATCCTTGGTCGCATCCAGCGTCAGCCACCATTTGTCGTTCTTCTTGGTGGTCTTCACATCCGAGAAGGGAACGATGACATCCTTCTCGCCCGCGCCCAGGAACCCGCCGACACCGACGACAAGTCCGGTGATCTTTCCGCCCTTGTCGACCAGCACATCATCGATGTCGCCGATCTTGGTCTCCTTGGGGTCGTAGACCGACTGCTTGTAGTAGTTCGTGACGGTCCAGCTTTCCGACGGCGCGGCACTCATCGTTGTCGAGGCGGCATAGGCGCTCGTGACGAGAGCGGCAGCCGACAGGCATCCAAGAACAAGCTTCTTCATATGGTCCTCCTCCAAAAGGGTCGGCCGGATAACGGTGTCTGAAACGCGATGTTCCGGACGGGAAACCAGAACACAGCAAAAGAGCTGCCGGCGACTATCATGGCCAGAGCAAGCCAATGATTAATGGTTCCCTAACCCTCCTTGCTAACTCAGCCTTGGCGTTTCCCCGCCATATTCGGCGCGAGGGGGAGGGATCGATGACCACGACAGACGGGGAGCCGACGCGCCGTGCTTTGCACGGTCCGTACCCCTATGCCGACGGTTTGCGCCGTTCGCCCCTGACCTGGCTGATCGTGGCCGGTCTCGTGTTGATGACGGCGATCGCCGTCGGCACCGGACTTGCGGTCGAGCGCTTCAGGCAGGACGCGATCGCCGAAGGGAGCAAGGGACTGGAGAGCGCCGTGCTGCTGCTCCAGCGCCACTTCGACCGGCAGTTCGAGGATTTCTCCGTCCTGCAGAACAGCATCATCGCCGAGCTGGAAAGCCACGGCATCGAGTCGCCCGACGCCTTCCGCAGCGAGATGGCGACGCTCGCCGTTCACGAGGTCATTCGCGCGCAGTCCAGCGGCTGGGCGGACGTCGCCGGCGCCAACGTCTTCGATGCCGACGGCGTGCTGATCAACTCGACGCAACGCTGGCCGGTCGCCGATGTGCGCATCGCCGACCGCGACTATTTCAAGCGACTCAAGAACGATCCGGCCCTTGCCGAGGAGGTTGAGGTCGTCGCCGGCCGCTTCTCGCCTGCGAAAGCGATCGTGTTTGCGCGGCGCGTCTCGGGGCCGCATGGCGAATTCCTTGGGCTGGTGGCGCGCGCGATTCCGCCCGAGCTGCTGGAAAGCTTTTTCGCGTCCGCGGGCCTGGGCGCGGAAGCTGCCGTGGCCATGCATCACGAGAACGGACAGCTGCTGGCGCGATATCCGCATGCCGAAGCACTGATCGGCCTGAACTTCAGGAAAGGGCCTTCGGGCCAGAAGTCGGTGTTCGATGAGCCCTACGTGACGACGCGGCTGACCAGCCCGATGGACGGCAAGGACAGGCTGGTTGCCTCGCGCAGGCTGACGACCGAGCCGCTGGTGATCGTCGCCACCAGAAGCCTCGATGCGACGCTCGCGACCTGGCGCTCCCAGACCAAATTCTTCGTTGCAGTCGCCGCCGTCTCGATCCTGCTGATCGTGATCACGCTCTACCTGATCTTCCGCCAGATGACGCGGCGGCTCAGTGTCGAGAAGCAGCGGCTGGATTCCGCGATCAACAACATGACGCAGGGACTGCTGCTGTTCGATGCCAACGAGCGGCTCATCGTCTGCAACCGCGGCTATATCGACATGTACGGTCTGTCGCCCGACGTGGTGAAGCCCGGCTGCAAATTCCGCGACCTGCTCCTGCATCGGCAGGAGACCGGCTCCTTCACTGGAGACATCGACGCCTATTGCGACGCCGTGATCGAGAACACCCATCGCTCGCACTGCTCGATCGTGGAGACGTCCGATGGCCGTCTGGTCGAGATCAGGAACGTCCCGGTCGCCTCGGGCGGATGGCTCGCGACCCATGAGGATGTCACCGAACGCATCAAGGCCGAGGAGCGGATCGCGCATCTTGCGCATTATGACGCGCTGACCGATCTTCCCAATCGCGTCTTGATGCGGGGTCATCTCCAGCGGCGTGTCGCCGAGCTCGCCGACGGCAAGCCGTTTTCGATCTTCTATATCGATGTCGACGAGTTCAAGACCGTGAACGACACGCTTGGCCACGAGGCCGGCGACGAACTGCTGCGGCAGGTCGCAGCAAGGCTGCGCAGCTGCGTCGGCGCGCATGACCTTGTGGCACGGCTTGGCGGCGACGAATTCGCGATCATCAAGGCGGGCACGCGCGAGCGGGACGCGCTGACGGCGCTTGCGGACGAGATCATGC
This sequence comes from Bradyrhizobium sp. Tv2a-2, assembly GCF_000472425.1. Classification (GTDB taxonomy): domain Bacteria; phylum Pseudomonadota; class Alphaproteobacteria; order Rhizobiales; family Xanthobacteraceae; genus Bradyrhizobium. The sequence goes on from NZ_AXAI01000001.1 coordinate 700,794, forward strand.
TCAAGCTCCAGGCGCCCGTCGCCTGCAAGGGCCAGGAGCTGCCGATCGACGCCTCGATCGGCATCGCGATTGCGCCGGACCATGGCGCCAGCATCGAGGACCTGCTCAAGAATGCGGATCTTGCGATGTATGCGGCCAAGTCGGACGGCCGCCGCACCTATCGCTTCTTCACGCCGGAGCTCGACGCCCGGCTCCGCACCCGCCGCCAGATGGAGCTCGATCTGCGCGAGGCGCTGGCGCGCGGCCATTTCGACATTCACTACCAGCCGCTGGTCGACCTGGTGACGGACACCGTAACCGGCTGCGAGGCACTGCTGCGCTGGCGCCATCCCGAGCGCGGCATGATCTCGCCAGCCGAGTTCATCCCCGTTGCCGAGGAGACCGGGCTGATCAACGAGATCGGCGAATGGGTGCTCAGGCGCGCCTGCGCCGAGGCGGCCTCCTGGCCCGCCCACGTCACGCTCGCGGTCAATGTCTCTCCCGTCCAGTTCAAGTCCAAGACGCTGGCGCTGCGCGTGGCGACCGCGCTGGAGAGCTCAGGGTTGGCGCCGAACCGTCTCGAGATCGAGGTCACCGAAGCCGTGCTGATCCGTGACGATGACGAGGCGCTGACCATCCTGCATCAACTGCGCGATCTCGGCGTCCGGATCGCGCTCGACGATTTCGGCACCGGCTATTCGTCGCTGAGCTATCTGCGCCGTTTCCCGTTCGACAAGATCAAGATCGACCGCAGCTTTGTGAAGGACATCAGCGACGCGGACGGGTCCTCGACCATCGTCCAGGCGGTCGTGACCATGGCGTCGGCCTGCCAGATGTCGACCACGGCCGAAGGCGTGGAGACCGAGGCCCAACGCGAGATCCTGCGCCAGCTCGGCTGCAGCCAGATGCAGGGATTCCTGTTCAGTCCCGCGGTGCCGGCGGCGAAGCTGCAACCCCTGCTCGAGAAGACGATCGTTGCGGCTTGAAATGGCGCTCACGTCGCGCCGGCCCCGACGCAGCCTTGCATGATCCCGTCGATCTCCTCGCGCGACAGCACCCCGATCTCGGCGATGAAGACCAAGCGTACCCGCGGCACACCCGCCACCGGCGCCCCACCCGGCACCAGCGTCGCCCGGCCGCCGGCGATTTGAAACACCATCAGCCGTCCCGGCTGCTCGACCGTCTCGAACAAGCCCTTCGCCCGCGCGAGCTTAGGAGCGAGACGACCGATTGCCTGCTGCAGCTTCGGCAGCGAGACCGGCCGGTCCGAGGTCCAGCTCAATGTCTCGAACCGCTCCTCCGCCGGGCGTCGCTGCCCGGGCTCGCGCGGCACGGGCACACGGTCCGGGTCCGCGGGGAACAACAACGCCGTCGGAACATCGCCATTGACGGCATCGACCACCACCGCTGCCGGGCGAATGCCGCGGATGGCCTCGCGCAGCGCTGCGCGCGCCCCCGCGTCCACCAGGTCCACCTTGCTCAACGCCACCACGTCGGCTGCGCGCAGCTGCGACTTCAGCAGCGCATCGCTGAGCCTGGCAGCCGGAAGCGTCGCGTCGACCACGCACAGCACCGTCTCCAGCGGCGCCTCGCGGAAGATCACGGGGTCCATCAGGTTGCGCACGATGTCGGCGGGATCGGCAACGCCCGAGGTTTCGATCACGATGAACTCAGGACTCGGATCGCGCCGCAGCAGCGTGGCGAGCGTGCGCAGGAGGTCACCCTCCAGCGTGCAGCAGATGCAGCCGTTGGCAAGGCTCACCACGCCGTCGCTGGCGCCCGCGATCAGCTCCGCGTCGATGTTGATCGCGCCGAAATCATTGACCACGGCGGCGATGCGCCGCCCCTCAGCGTGCGCCAGCAAATGATTCACGACCGTGGTCTTGCCCGCCCCGAGAAAGCCCGCGACCAGGAGGACCGGGACGGGCACGCCTCACGCTCCGCCGACGGGCCGGCGCACCGGCTTGCCCGGCCGCGCCGCCACGTCCATGACACCGTCAGTGATCAGCATCTCGCCGCTCACCACCAGATGCTTCACGCCCTCCGACGGGCGGTTCATCTGCGAGAACGTCGCACGGTCGGAGATGGTCTCGAAATCGAACGCCACGATGTCGGCATCCGCGCCCGGCTGCAGCCGGCCCTTGTTGCGCATCGCGGGCGTGCTGACGGATAAAATCTCCGCCGGGATCAGCGCGCATTTGCGGATGCCTTCCATCAGCGACACCGTCCGCCGCTCGCGCACCCATTCGCGGATGAAGCGGGTGAAGCAGCCTGCTGAGCGCGGATGCGAGGTGGCGTCATCCGGCAGCGGCCAGGCATCGCCGGTGTAGACCGAGCCGTTCGACAGCGTCCAGGGCATCGCGTCGGAAGCAATCGCGCCGCCGGGATACAACACCGACATGTCGAGCAGATCGCGATGATGCGCGTTGTTCTCGACATCGAGGACATGCCAAAGCACCAGCGTGGAAGGCTCCTCCGCCTGCGCCTTGAGAAGCTCCTCGCGGTCGCGGAAGCGGTAACCGTCGGTCACCCGCTGCACGGAATCATAGCCGGTGCCGTTGCGTGCCACGAATTCGGGGTCGCTGAAGAAGGCCGCCGCCAGCACGGTCGAGCCGGTGCCGTAAGGATAGGCTTCCACAGTGATCGGCAGCCCCTGCGCTTGCGCCTTTTTGATCAAGGCAGCGCAACGTTCGGTGTCGGTCTTGCTGGAAGAGTTGAAATGGCAGATGTGCATGTGCGCGCCGGTGGCGCCGGCATAGCCGATCAGGCGGATATAGGCCTCGACCGCGCTTTCGGGATCGACGCGGGACATGTAGGCGACATGGGTGAAGGTTGGCACCTCATGGGCTTTCGCAAGCTGGCACACGGCGGTGAGCTCCTGCACGCCGGCGCCCGGCGCATAGGCGTTGAGAATGCCGATGCCGATGCCGCCTTCGTTGAGCCCGATCGAGAGGCGGTCGAGGATCCCGGCCACTTCCGTATCGCTTGCGACATTGTCGATCCAGCGGCGGTCGCGCATGGCGTTGCCGAAGGCTTCCAGCGAAGATTCCGCGTTGGAGCCGGTCATGGCGCCGATGCGCGCGAAGGCCCAGTTGGCGGCGGCGCCGTAGTTGAGCACCCGCCCCCTCTCGGCCCAGCGCCGATACCAGGACGCGACCGGCAGCACGCCGGCCTCGAGGTCGAGCGTCGTGGTCACGCCGTCAAAGGCCTGCATGCGGTCGGCCGGGATCGACTGGCCGTGGGCATGCAAGTCGATGAAGCCCGGGGCAACCACGAGCCCGGTGGCGTCGATTGTCCGTTCACCGCTGCCGAGCCCGGTGCCCACCGCCGCGATCTTGCCGTCCACCACCGCCACGTCGCCAGTGGCGTCCATTCCGCTCGCGGGATCCACCACCCGGCCGCCGCTGATCACCAAGCCACCCATATTTGCCATCTCTCCGCATGCTGAATCCTAATGTCCGGCAATCCATAGAGGCAGATTTTCGTGGCCGCGACCACCTCCGCCGATGCCGACGCATCATGCGTCCTGCTTGCTGGCGGGCGAGCTTGAACCATCGGGACACTCGATACGACAATCCCGGCAACTCACGGCTGGATGCCAGCGACAAGGATTGCGCCGATCACCGGCTATCAGCAGGCGCTCAGGCTCAATCCGGATTTCAAGCAGGCGAGATGCTGCGCGAGGCGAGGATGAAGCTGTACGGCCGTGCGGGGAAGGCCAAACTGTTGCCGATATGACACTGGGAGCGGTGCACATAAACGCCGCCCTTTTTCTGCCCGCTGGGCGCCCACATGCGTTCATCTACCGGGTGCAGCTACAAAGACATGAGCGCAAATCCTCTCAACGACCCCAAACACTGGCGGAAGCGGGCCGACGCCACCCGCGTCAAGGCCGACCTCCTGGCGGACCAGGCCGCGCGACAGAAGCTGTTGCGCGTCGCGGACGAATATGAGCGTCTGGCCCTGCGCGCCGAGCAGTGGCTGACGACCCAGAAAAGCCGTCCCTCCGAGCTGTGGCTGCTCTCCGATACCGCCCGCGATCCAGGCTGAGAGAACGATCGCCTCTGTCGCCGGATTTGGCGTGATCGTCCGTTAAAGCTCTGTTCTTGACGGGCGGCGGGATATGGCGGCGGTTGATCTGACAGAAGCGGATTCAGCTAAACGAGTACAGAGACACTGCGCGCGTCATCGCGGCGGAAACGCGCAGTCGGTTGCTTGCAGACGTTCGCCGCGAAACGCTGCAGCTCCAGAGGCAACCGATCGAGCACACTTGCCCAATTTCCCGATCGACGCTGGCGGAACAGGCGCGCGGTCGGATACCACGGCGTGTCCATGCGCTCATAGAGCCATCGCCAGTCTCGCCTTGCCAGCTTCTCCGGTATGATGTGCCATCCCTGCCCATTCCGATTGGACGATCCCCATCCGTATTCAACGGGCGGGGGCCGGGTTTCCGGCGAAATAATGGGTTCGGCGACGATGCAGGCATTCTGACAATCGCCAGGATTTGGGAAAATGCGGCAGGCCAGCGTCCGCTCTCGAGGGCGGGCTTTACGCGGGTTCTCGGGAGGTGGGCCCTCCCATTGGAGGGCCAAGCAAATCATGCGCGAGCGGCGTTGCCTGCGGCGCCAGGATCTCGAAGGTTCGCTCCTGGTGTGTCGGCGGTGAGGTCGCCAAGCGACGGGCCACCGCCAGGAGAGCCAATAGCAGGCCGACGGCAGCCATAAAATAAAACACGCCGTCGATGCTGAAGCGCGCCATCAAACTTGTGCCGATCAGCGGGCCAAGGATCGAGCCCAGCCCGCTGACCAGGATGAGCTGGCCGCTCACCGCAACAACCTGATCGGCGGGCATCTGGTCGTGGGCGTTGGCGACACAGACCGGGTAAAGGGTCGACATGAAGCCGCCGAGCAGCGCAGCGGCGGGCAAGATCACCGAGCGAGAGTGCGGCAAATAAATCACCGCGATCGCGGTGGCCGCGAAGCCAAAGCTCAGCATCGACAACACGATGCGCCGGTCAAATCGATCCGACAGTCGGCCGACCGGCACCTGGAACGCGAGGCCGCCGAGCACTGCGATCAGCATGAAGGTCGCTATGGTCTCGCGTGCGATGCCTTCATCCTGCATCCACGCCGGAACAAGTGAGTAGAAACTGGCGCTGACCAGCCCGCTCGCCAAGCAGCCGGCGAGGGCGACGGGCGCCGCGCGGGACAATTCGCCGAACGGCAGCGAAGTCGACGCGGCCACGCGGGGCGGTTCGGCCCGCGTCGTGCTCACGATGACAAGAGCGACAGCGAACAGGACAGCGATCGCATTGAAGGGTTCCGCTGTTTCAATCTTGGCGTGGCCGATCAGCAGTTGTCCTAACGCAAGAGCGAGGAACGTGCCGAACATGTAGGCTGAGAAAATCCTCCCGCGCTCAATCGGCTCGGCCTTGGCGTTGAGCCAGCTCTCGGTGGCGATGAAAAGACCGGAGCAACCAAAACCGATGACCGCACGCAGGATCAGCCACGGCAGCGGCCCCGCCAGCAGCGGCATGGCCGCGGTCGCGGCGACGACCATCCCTGCGAAGGCGGCATAGGCACGGATGTGCCCAACCCGTTCGATGATCCGCTCGCAACGCACTGCGCCCAGTGTGAAACCGGCAAAATAGCTGCTTAGCACCAGGCCAGATATGGTCGGTCCAAAGCCCTCGATCGCGACACGCAAGGAGATGAAGGTGCTGAAGAAGCCGTTGGCGAGTTGAATGATACTTGTTGCGAAAATCAGGATCCCGATGTGCGCTCGCAGCGACTTCGACGGCATCAGCCTTCTCCTCTGCAACAGCTCGTGCGCATTGACCGAGTGATGCATGCCCGACGGAACCTTGATTATCGATCACAACGACAGCGACTTGAGCGTCACTGCAAAATTTGGTTGTTGAATGTCCGTTTCAGATCGACGAGCGAAGAACCCGGCGCGGGCAAACGACCCGCCCCACCCGCCCTGACAGCTGCGCCCGCGCGGTAAGCGGTCATGCCGCCGCACCACCAGCGCCGCAATGAACTCCCGCCGCCGCCTCATCTCTGCCCCTAAAAGGCGAACGCGACCGACAATACTCGTCCGAAGGTGTCTTATGGCAGAGTTGAAGGTCGCTTTCGGCCCGCCGTTCGACGACTGACTGGAGAATGTCGCCCTCGGATCAAAAGCTCCGTTTGGGCAGGGCAAAAGCCGAACCAAAAGCCAAGCCAAAAGCCAAGCCAAGAGCCAAGCCAAGAGCGGGAGCAGGCAGCACTCATCCTGTGCTAAACAGGACAGGACGGCGGGGAGGAGCAGCGGGTGCAACAGGACCTAACAACGCAGGTTCAGCACGGGCGAGCCCAAATCGACTTGACGCGGTGGGCTGGCTCGATTGGGCTCACGGTCGCGATCGGCATCGTCTATTTCGTGGCGGCGCGGCTCAGCCTTGCCCTGCTGACCCAACCCGAGGGGGTTGCCGTCTTCTGGCCCGCCGCCGGTATATCCGCTGGTGTCCTGATCGCTCTCGGGCAAAGCGCGCGATGGCCGGTCGTCATCGGCACGATGATTGCAACCATCGTCGCAAATCTTCTCGGCGACCGAAATCTCTGGGGCGCCGTTCTGTTCGCCTTGTGCAACGCAGCAGAGGCCGTGCTCGCGGCATGGCTCGTCGGGCATTTCCACGGTCCGGATTTCAGACTGAGCAAGCTATCCAACGTCGTGGGGCTGATAGCGGCAGCGGTTGCGGGAACCGCTGTCTCCGGGGTTGGCGGGGCCTTAACGTTCAAGTTGTTTCATAGCGCGACGACGCCGATATTGACGACCTGGTATCACTGGTTTGCGTCAGACGCGCTGGGAATCATCACCGTAGCGCCACTCCTGATAGAGCTTGCCTCGGCTGCGCGTGACCGGCCTCCGGTGAGCGAGCTTGTCGAAGGTAGCCTGGCTGTCGCGGCGCTGGCCGTGGTGAGTGCGATCGCCATTTTTCTCGAATCGGAGCTTCTGGCGAATGTCGGGCCGGTCGCCGTGCTGTTGGCACCGCTGCTTTGGCTTGCCGCGCGCTGCCGGCCGGTTTTTGCTGCGGCAGCGGCGCTCATCATTAGCCTTTCGATCGTTTGGACGACCACCTTCGGTATCGGCTATTTCGGTAATCCGGATATTCCCATGACCGAGCGCGTGCTGGCGGCGCAGGTGAGCATTTTGCTTGTAACGGTCGCCGCCTCGGTTCTCGCCGCGCTGTTTGCGGAAATCCGGGACAAAAGGAAGTTGGCCGAAGCTGCCCTGCACGCCAGCGAAACACAACGGTATCTCATCGAAACCGAGAGGCTTGCCGCACTCGGCCGTCTCGTCGCAGGGGTAGCGCACGAGCTCAATAGCCCGGTCGGTATCAGCCTGACGGTGGCCTCGACGCTTGCGCGCCGTTGCGCGAACTTTGCTGACCAAATCCTCTCCGGCCCGGTGCGGCGTTCCCGGCTTGCCGAGTTTACCAACGGTTGTGGCGACGCCGCAAACCAGCTCGTTACGAATCTCCAGCGAGCGGCTGAACTGATTCAGTCATTCAAGCAAGTCTCGGCGGATCGCAGCCATGCTGGCCGGCGCACCTTTGATCTCAAATTTGCGACGGAGCAGATCGTCGCCAGTGTACGGCCGGGACTGCCGAAGGATCGGAATTCGGTTGCGCTCGAGATACCCTTCGACATCGTCCTGGACAGTTACCCGGGTGCTTACGGGCAGGTGCTGACCAACCTGATCTTCAACGCCATCACCCACGGCTTCGCCGACGGGCCCCCGGGCCATGTGTTGATCAAGGCACGTCGCCTCGGCCTGGAGCAGGTAGAGATCACCTTCTCGGATGACGGTGTCGGCATTCCGGAAGATATTCAACGTCACGTCTTTGATCCTTTCTTCACGACCAGACGCGCGCTCGGCAGTACCGGCCTCGGACTCTACATCGTCCATAACCTGGTGACGGATCAACTCGGTGGTCGCATCACGCTCGTCTCTGCGCCGGGAAAGGGCACGACCATTTGCATGACCCTTCCGCTGCTTGCCCCGGGCACCCAGTTGCCGACGTAGCCCGTGCTCGAATTCGCAAAGCTATTTTCCGTTGCCTTCGCCCGCGGGCCGTTCCCAATCTTTTTCGAGCTTCTGCTCATAGATTTGAGCAGCAAGGCCTTGCCGAGCTTTTGCAAAGTTGTCGAGGGACAGGGAAGCGATGACGGTAACGACATTGGAATTGACGGCTTCCAGAGAAAGCATCCTGCCGGCTTCAAGTTCGTGCAGGAAATTCTGCTCGGGAACAGTTGCCGCCACACATCCATTTGCCAGGCAAATCGTGTAAGGAACGAGCATCGGGCTACCCTTGTCCACGGTAAGCCTGATACCCGGCTGCAGAAAATTTCCTGTCGGGACGAAGATCTGCAATCGTGCGACGGACGCATCTTCGCGTTCGATAAGATCAACCCTGAGCATTATTTGGCCCAGGTCGGACCTGCCTTCAATGGATGTGCGGCAGACCATTTTCGTGTCGGCACCCTGCGCGCCCCGGAAGCACAGTTTCCTCCAGGCCGAATAGGTGAGGCTGGGAAGTTTCTGCTGTCCTCGCGCGGCGATATCGGCCTCGGAAAAATCGGCCGCTGCGGGCACGTCGCCGAACGGGACGACTTGTTGGCTACTGGCAACCGTCGTGGCCATCGACATCCCCAGCGCGATGAAGGCAGCGGCGACCAGACGCGTTGCTTTGGAACTGTTGATTGATCGGACGGTTTGGAGACTCATTGCAAACCCCTCCTACAAACAGACAGATGCTTCTATCGATGGTTTTTCAGAAATTCGGATACCAGGGGAGCCCATAGGTGTACGGCATCGGCCGAATCGATCATGAAGTGGCCGTCTTCTCCGAAATCCGGCAAGAGTTGATATTCGACGTTACCGCCTGCGGCCTGAAAAGCCGTCCTCAATCGCTTCGTAAGCTCGGGCCCGAAGTAGCTGTCGTTATGCGAATAAATCCATAGCATCGGTATTCTGGCCGTTCGTCCGAACTGCGCCGCTGCTTCGACAAGATTGTCCGGGGCGCAATTGTTGTTGGGCTTTCCGTTGAAGTGGCCGCCGCGCCCGGCCGCAAAGCCAACAATGGCACGCACTGCGGCCGGATTCTGGCTGGCAAGCGCGATCGCACCCCAGCCGCCGCCGGATTGACCGACGACAACCACTTCATCCCGTTTGATGAATGGCTGGACCGACATGTATTCGATCACCCACCTGTCGATCGAGGCAATCGCCAGTCCGGCATCTCGAAAGTTGGCGTCCGAACAATCGCCGACACCTGAGAAAAAGAGTCCGAATAGGCCTCGCTCGGGGATTTCGATCGCGGTGGCGCCATATCCTGGACGCACGGGCGCGACGACGACGTAGCCCTGCCTGGCAAACCAGATCGCCGCATCGCGAAACTCGATTACGGGAAAGAAGCTTCTTTCCTTCGCATCAAGGGAAACTCCGTGGTTTATCACCAGAAGCGGAAATGGCCCGTCGCCAACGGGACGGATCACGTACGCCAACATTGGAACGACTGAAGGAATTGCCCAGATCTCTTCGCGGAGCTTTTCCGCATCGGTATTTTGCGCGGTTTCACCGGCTGCGGCGAAGGCATTTGACAACAGGGGCAGAACCAGGGCGATCAGTCGTATCAGGCGCATCATGAACCCCTCCCCTTTTGCCCGTTCAACAGCACCCCGACCATAAAGAGCGATGGGCTCATCCACTATGCGAACTCGGCAGAAAGGTGGGCCCGAGCACCAGATCGGGAACGCAAAGAGGCGGCGTCGGCTACGGGTCGCCGTCACTTCGCTGATGAGACACCAACCGCGCGCTTTCCTTCGCGAAGAGTCCCGGTCCCCGCGTCGGACATCAGATTGGCGAAGGCCGTCGGCTCGAAGTCGGCCTGCCCTGATCAAAGGGTCTTAAGTCAGCTCCGCACATACGGACAGGAAGCCCTGAATGCAGGGATTCGTATTCATCGACTGCCATACGAGGAGCTGATCGACCATCGGCGGATTGTCGACGGTCTTGAAGACGGCGCCTTTGACCTGGGCCTTCTGCATCGAGCCGGGAACGAAGGCCACGCCGAGCCCCGCCGCCACAAGGTTCACGATTGTCTGCTGGAGATAAACCTCCAGGCCGATCTTCGGCGTGAAGCCTGCTGACTGGCACCGCTGGACGACGCCGTCGTGCAGGGATGGCGCCTGGTCTCTTGGAACGATCAGGAAACTCTCGGTCGACAGCGTTCGCACCTTCAGCCGGCGAACCCGCGAGAGCTTGTGATTGAACGGAAGCACGACGCTCATGGGCTCGCGCAACAGCGGCCGTGACATGGTGTCCGGCCCGTCGAGACCAGGGAAACTGATTCCGAGATCAATCTCGCCCTCCCGCAATGCGCGTTCGAGGACAACCGGCATCATTTCACGGACGCGGAATTCCACGTTCGGAAATGCCACCTTGTAGCGCCGCGTCAGGGCCGGCACGACGCTGTAGGCGGCACACATCGTGAAGCCCAGGCTGAGCTGACCAGTCTCTCCGCGGCGCGCGGCCACCACGTTGCGCTGTGCAAGCGCCGCGAGGCGAAGGACTTCCCTGGCATCGATGAGCAGCTGCCTGCCGGCGGCAGTGAGCGTCACGCCCTTCGGACCACGCTCAAACAGCTTGGTTCCCAGTTCCGTCTCCAAACCGGCGATCTGCCGCGACAGCGGCGGTTGCGTCATGTGCAGACGTTCGGCTGCTCGCCCGAAATTGCCGGCGTCCGCAAGCTCGCAGAAGTAACGGAGCTGGTTGAGGGTCATGGGCATACCGAAAAGGTATCATAATTGACAAATTCAGTATTAGAATTGCATCGCATGGTCGGCTAGGCAAGCCCCCTCCTGCAAGCCCCTCCTGGAGGAGTTTCGCCATGCTGACCGCCATCCTGACCGTCATCCCGATCTTTGCGGTGATCATCGCCGGGTTTACCTGCGGCAGGTTCGCCCTGCTCGGCCCAAGCGCGAGCGTCGAGCTCAACCGGTTCGTCGTTTATCTTGCGTTGCCGGCTCTTCTGTTCGAAGTGCTGGTCAATGCTGATTGGCGGACCCTGTTCCAGCCTGGCTTCACCATCGCTTTCGCCGTCGGAGCCTTTGGGATTTTCGGCCTGACGCTCGCCGTGCGGATCAAGCGGGGACATTCTCTCTCGGACGCCGCAATCGATGGTCTGAACGCCGGCTATGCGAACGCGGGCTACATCGGAATTCCCCTTTGCGAGACCGTGTTTGGACGAGAAATTCTTCCTCTCGCCACCATCGCAGTCCTTCTCACCGTTTGCGTCCTGTTTGCTGTCGCGTTGATCGTCATCGAAATCGGACGCCAGAACGAGGCCCAGCCGCATCATCTCGCGCTGAAGGTGGCGGGGTCGCTGGCACGCAATCCACTGCTGATCGCACCGGTGTTGGGCTTTGCTTGGTCGTCGACCGGCCTGCCATTGCCGATGGCACTAAAGACGTTCGTTCACATGCTGGCCGGAAGCGCGACCCCGTGTGCACTGGTGTCGCTGGGCCTGTTTCTTTCGGCAAGGAAGACGGCGGGAAGCCGGCCAAGCCGGGCGGCCTTCGTCTTCACCGGGCTGAAATTGCTCGGCCAACCCGCGCTCACTGCAGCCGCGGCCCTTCTGTTCCGGCTCTCGCCGGGCGTAGCGGGCATGGCCGTGCTGATGGCAGCGCTTCCGACGGGCACCGGGCCGTTCATGCTCGCTGAGTATTACGATCGTGAGGCGGCCATCACATCGCACACGATTCTGCTCTCGACGGCTGCATCCGTCGTGAGCCTGGCCGCCTGGATCCTTTTGATCAAATAGCAGGAATAAACCGAGCGCATCGCGGCTGTCAGCATCGAACGCCGCGAGTGCACCCGGGAGATCGGCGGACTTGCCCAAAAGCACGAGGCGAACGTGACGTTCGCTACGCCTGTAACGTTTTCGTCTGCCGGCGAAATCGCTCTGTAGTGCGGCTCCGGCTACGCCACCGTTCTCGTTTTGAGAGAGCAGTGAAATGACATCCATGGACATCGGCAACTCGCAAAACGAGTCCTCCGAATTCGGGCTCCCTGTCTCCAACCATCCATTGACGGCGGGCGACTATAAGACTCTTGCCTTGGCCGCGCTCGGCGGGGCATTGGAATTCTACGACTTTGTCATTTTCGTTTTCTTTGCCCAGGCGCTGGGGCAGTTGTTCTTTCCACCGGAGATCCCGGATTGGCTGCGCCAGTTCCAGACCTTTGGCGTCTTTGCGGTCGGCTACTTTGTCCGTCCGTTGGGCGGCATTTTTATCGCCCATTTTGGCGATCTGCTCGGCCGCAAGCGGATGTTCACCGTCAGCATCCTGATGATGGCCGCCGCCACACTCGGAATGGGGTTGCTGCCGGCTTATTCCGAGATTGGCGCATGGGCTCCGTTCGCGCTGATCCTGCTGCGCATCGTGCAGGGCGCAGCCGTGGGCGGCGAAGTGCCCGGCGCCTGGGTCTTCGTGTCCGAACACGCTCCGGCAAACCGCATCGGCTTTGCCTGCGGCACCCTGACGGCCGGGCTTACCGCCGGCATCCTGCTCGGGTCCACGGTCGCCACGACGCTCAACAGCTATTTTACCCCGGCCGAGATTTCGACCTGGGCCTGGCGGCTGCCCTTCGTGTTAGGCGGCATAGTCGGTTTGTGTTCGGTCTATTTGCGCCAGCTGCTCGAGGAGACTCCGATCTTCAAGGAGATGCAGGCGCGGAAGGCACTGGCCGCCGAGCTGCCGCTGAAGGCTGTGATACGCGATCATGGCCGCGCGGTGATCGTGTCGATGTTGCTGACCTGGCTGCTTTCGGCAGCGATCGTGGTCATCATCCTGATGACGCCGTCATTGCTGCAAAAAATGCAGGGCGTGCCAATGGCCACGGCACTGCGGGCGAACAACGTCGCCACCTTGGGCTTGACCATCGGTTGCATCATCGCCGGCGCGATCATCGACCGGTTGGGCGCCGGGCGTTTCTTTGCCTTCGGTAGCCTTCTGCTCGGCGTCAGCACTTGGCTGTTCTATACCAAGGGTGCCACCGAGCCTTCCCTTCTGCTGCCGCTCTATGCGCTGACCGGACTGCTCGTCGGCATCGTCGGCGGCGTCCCCTACGTCATGGTCCGCGCCTTCCCCGCAGCGATCCGCTTCACCGGTCTGTCCTTCTCCTACAACGTCTCCTATGCGATCTTTGGCGGACTGACACCCATGTTCGTCTCCTTGTTGGTGCCCTGGGCGCCTCTGGCGCATCTTTATTACTTGCTTGCGCTGTGCGCCCTTGGCTGTGCGGTGGGGCTTGCAATGTGGCGCGGCGAGCAGCGTGAGAGCAAGGCGTCGCTGTTCGCGCGCTTGAAGGATTTGCTGCACATCTCTCCCATCTCCCCCTAGCGAACCGTGCGACCGTGAGGCCCCAACAGATATTGCAGGGGCCGATCGTCGGCAGCCGCAGCTCTGCCTGTCGATCTGACGGTGATGCCCGACCACCTGCTCCTTCGTCATGTTGCTGGTCGGGGCGTTGACGCCGTCGCGCGGGAACACGACATATCCTGTACCGCGGGTTCCAGGTCAGCGCTCAGGAGCAAGATATGAACGTGCCGCCACGCACCGATTCCGCCACCCCATGGTCCGATAGCGACGTTTCGCACTGGCTGGCAAACGACACGCGCGATCAGCGCTTCATTGACAACATTTTCGCCGAGCTGTGTGTCCGGCTCCAGAGAGCCGGCATTCCGGTCAAGCGGGCAACGCTTCATGTCCTGATCTACCACCCGCAATGGCTCGGCGCCCGGATCGCGTGGGCCGACGGCATGCGTGAGGCAGAGATCATGCGGTTCGATTACGATGTCAGGGGGCGATCCGAATACATCGGCAGTCCTGCCAACGAAATCCAGGACGGAGCTACCGAGCTGCGCGAGAATCTCGAACGGGATCGGTCACTGGGGCGCAAGCACGCCGTCTACGACGAGATGCGCGCGCAAGGCTTGACCGACTATGTGGCGTGGCCGCTCTACCATACGCTCGGCAAGCGGCATATCGTGACCTTTGCAACTGACCGTCCCGGCGGTTTCGACGACGGGCATATCGCCGGCCTGCTAAAGCTGTTGCCGGTTCTGGCGCTGGTCAGCGAAATCCGCATCAAGAACCGGCTGGCGCGAACCTTGCTCGAAACCTATGTCGGGTCCCACGCCGGCGAGCTTATTCTGGCCGGCGCCACCAGGCGCGGAAACGGGACGACGGTACGCGCCGCGATCATGATCTGCGATCTGCGCGATTTCACCCGGATCTCCGATAACTGGCCGCGCGATGACGTCATCGATCTTCTGAACGACTATTTCGATGCGATATCGGAGCCGATCACCCGACATGGCGGCGAAATCCTGAAATTCATGGGAGACGGCCTGCTCGCTATCTTCCCGCTCAGCCAGCCCGCCGCCTGCGCAAACCTGCTGCATGCCGTGGCGGAAGCCCGTCAGGCCATGGCTGCCCTGAACGAAAGGAACAACGAGATCGGCCGTGCGCCGATGAATTATGGTATCGGCCTCCACGTCGGAGACGTCATGTACGGCAATATCGGCTCCCAGACCCGGCTCGACTTCACCGTGATCGGTCCTGCGGTCAACATGGCTTCGCGTCTCGAGGCCCTCACCAAACAATTGGGAAAGACAGTGCTGTTGTCCCGTGCGTTCGCCGACTTTGTCGAACGCGACTTCGATCTCGAACGCGTCGGCGAATATCCGGTGCGCGGCTTCAGCGACCCTATCGAGCTGTTTGCGTATCACGGCTGAAACAACCGTTCATCCAGCCGTCTTGCCCTGCGATTCCGTGCTATGCTGAGATATGGACGGTCAACCGGAGCCCTCGTTGCAACGGACGCAGTTCAAGATCGACATCCAGCCGGATGAGCCGGACATGGCGGCAAATTGACGAGCTGCAATCGGCTCGCGTTCCTTACGCGAATTTAAGCTGTCGGATCCAGCCCGGCGTCCTATATGCATGATGAGAGGAACGCTCAAGGGTCTTACCAACCCAATGAGTGAAGGAAGATCGTCAATGTTAGTCGAAGGCGCTGCGTTCGCGGTAGGTCTGATGATGGTTTTGGTTCCCACATACCTCATGTTCGCCGAACACGTCAGAGAAGCGAAGCGCTCACAATAAAGTCTCTGCAAATATAGCCGCGGCCCGCGGCTGCGAGGCGCCGGGCGGGCACCACTGCACGTGGTGACCCGCGCCAAGTGCGAGTAACGAACGAGCTGAGATAGCGCGAGGCGTTCCGCTGAACGCGGATTTGCGAGTCCGCCGTTTCCGGGAGATCAGCCCGCCCTCGCGCGATGCCGCGCCGGAAAAATCCGGAACGCGCGGTTTGCCTTCAGCCACGCCGCGCGTTCATCGCGCAGGAGCGTGCGTCGGACTTTTCCTGAATCGTCGCGCAAGCCAATGGCGACGGTCTCGAAGCTTTCCGGATGCTTGTAGCGGCTGAGGCGATCGGCGAGGAAATCGCCCATGCCATCGGCGACGGCCTGGACATCGCCACTGTCGCCAAGTTCGAGAATGGCATGCACGCGTTGCCCAAATTCCGCATCTGGCAGGCCGACGACGACGCAGGAGCGCACATTCGGATGCGCACTGACGGCAGCCTCGACTTCCGCCGGATAGATATTGGCGCCGCCACGCAGGATCATGTCGGCCAGCCGATCGCCGAGATAGAGGTAACCGTCCGAATCGAGCCGGCCAATATCGCCCAGCGATTCCCAGCCGTCCGCGCGCCGCTTCGGCTCGGCACCGAGATAGTGATAGGTGCTGCCGGCACCGTCGTTGGGCAGGAAATAGATCTCGCCGGTCTCGCCGGGAGCGACATCGTTGCCGTCCTCGCCGATGATCCGCAGACGCGCAGTGTCGCCGATCTTGCCGACCGAGCCCTTATGCGCGAGCCATTCGACGCCGGAAATGATGGTCGAGCCCTGCCGCTCGGTGCCACCATAGAGCTCGAAGATGCGCTCGGGGCCGAGCCAGGCGATCCAGTTTTCCTTCAGCCACGGCGGCATCGGTGCAGCCATGTGGAATACGATCTTCAGGCTCGACAGGTCGCAGGCGTCGCGCACGTCGGCCGGTAGCGCCCAGATACGATGCATCATGGTGGGTACGAAATTCACCCACTGCACGTGATCGCGCGCCATCAAGCGCAGTGCTTCCTCGGCATCGAACTTCACCATGCCCGTGATCCGTCCGCCCCCGAACAGCGCCAGATGGGTCACGATGAACGGAGCGTTGTGATAGAGCGGACCGGGGTTGAGCAGCGTGGTGCCCGGCGCGATGCCGAGCGGCTGCTCCACCGCGGTGTCGGTCACGGCCGGCTGATGATCGAGGATGACCTTGGGACGTCCGGTCGAGCCGCCGCTGGTCATTGCTTTCCAGTAACGCGGCACCGGGTTGTCAAGCGGCTCGTCGGAAAAGCCCTCGGGCCGGAAGCCGGCCGGCAGCGCGTTACCGGCGTTCCAATCGGCTTCGCCACCAACCACCAGCGATGGCTTGAGAATGTCCAGCACCGCCACAGCCTCGCCGCGCGGCAGCCGCCAGGACAGCGAGGTCGGCGTCGCCCCGCATTTCCACACCGCAAAGGTGGTTTCGAAAAACTCGTTGCCATTGGGCAGCCCGATGGCGACGAAATCGCCGGGCTTGACGCCCTTGGCGGCAAAGGCACGGGCGCGCCGGTTGGCATTGCGTTCAAGCTGTCGCCAGGTCAGCGTCTCCCGACCGTGGCTGATCGCGATCGTATCCTCCGGTCTGCGTTCGGCATACCAGCGTGGCACATCGGCAATCGGGATCAGCATGTCGGCGTTTCCATGATGGGCGCATCGAGGCGCTCTTGTGCATGGCAGTTTGCCACTCGGCGCTCACTTCACCAATAGCGAAGATGCAGGGTCCAGAGGCCGCGCTCCCGCATCGTGGCAATTGAGGTTTAAAAGAGACGTGCGCGCGTCGAGCTCGCCAAAATCCCGAAGCTGCCCTTCCCTTGAGGACTTGTGATCGCCGCGAAGAACAGAGATGCTTGCGTTTCCTGGCGAAGCGAGGCAATCCAACCGCGTGAACTACCAACGCGTACGCAGATTGCCAGACACGGCGGCCTTCTTCGTCCGGAGGACGGTAGCGGCCGCCACAGCGAATTCGGCGGTTGGTCGATTTATCGCTCACGGCCTTCTGGACCAAGGATGATGCCCCCTCACCATCCGGACAAGTCTGCTCGCTATCTTTCCGCATTGCAGGCCCTGAAAGATGAAGATCGCCTGCGTTGCCTTCAGCCTCGTGTCGGTCTGGACTTTGCATCCAACGACTACCTTGCCCTCGCGAGCGCGCCGCGAATGAAGAACGCCGTTTTGGCTGCACTCGACCTGGGAACACCGGTCGGAGCCGGCGGGTCACGGCTTCTGCGCGGCAATTGCGAGGAGCATGAACGTCTGGAAGCCGAGGCCGCAGGTTTCTTCGGCGCCGAGAGCGCGCTGTTTTTAGGCAGTGGATATGCAGCGAATTTCGCGGTCCTGACGACCCTGCCGCAGCGAGGCGACCTGCTCGTTCTCGACTCCCTGGTGCACGCGAGCATTCATGAAGGTGCACGGGCCGGACGCGCTGAATTTCGCGTCAGCGCTCACAATGATCCTCAGTCCGTCGATAATACGATCCGCGACTGGCGTGCCCAAGGCGGAACCGGCCGCGTCTGGATAGTGCTCGAAAGTCTCTACAGCATGGATGGCGATTTCGCTCCGCTCGAAGAACTCGTTGCGATCGCCGACCGGTACGATGCATTCCTGATAGTAGACGAAGCTCACGCCACGGGAGTCTATGGCGAGCATGGACGCGGACTGACCGCTCCCTTTGAGGGACGTGAAAATCTGCTCGTCGTCCACACCTGCGGCAAGGCCCTCGGCGCTGCCGGCGCACTCGTAACCGCGTCGGCGGTGCTGCGCGACTTCATGGTCAATCGCTGCCGCCCTTTCATTTTCACGACAGCGCCCTCGCCTTTGATGGCGGTGGCGGTCAGCGAAGCGCTGGTAATCCTCCGCGAGGAGCCCGACCGGCGCGAGCGTCTGATCAATCTGATCGCGTTCGCGAACCGGGAGATCTCCCGACGCGGCTGGCGGCCATCGGCCTCGCAGATTATTCCATACATCGTTGGCGACAATGCGCGCACGATGGGGCTTGCTTCGGCGCTGCAGGCTCGCGGGTTTGACGTCCGCGGAATACGACCACCGACCGTACCGGCGGGAACTGCACGGTTACGAATTTCCCTGACACTGAATGTTTCGGAGGATGACGTGCGTGCCTTGCTTGACGCGCTGGCAGAAGAGACAGCGTGTGAGCCTCAATGAACCGGCGAATAGTGGTAACCGGCACCGATACCGGGATCGGAAAGACGGTCTTTTCCGCGGGGCTGGCCGGCTTCCTTGGCGCGAGCTATTGGAAGCCGGTCCAGGCAGGGCTGGACGGCGAAACTGATTCGCAAATTGTCGCACGACTCGGTGGGCTTTCCAGCGATCGCATCATAGCGGAGCGATATCGTCTGAGAACGCCCGCCTCGCCACATTATGCTGCGGAACGCGACGGAGTAGTCATCGACGGGCACGCGCTAAATGTTCCTGATGTCGGCGATCGCCCGCTTGTGATCGAAGGCGCAGGCGGGCTAATGGTCCCGCTCAACTCAAGCACGCTATTCATTGACGTTTTTGCGCGCTGGCGGCTCCCCGTTGTGCTCTGCGCGCGCACCGCGCTCGGGACCATCAACCATTCGCTGCTATCGATAGAAGCCCTCAGAAACCGCAATATCGACATCTTCGGCGTTGCCTTCATTGGCGACGACAATTTGCAGAGCGAGAACACGATCTGCAGGATTGGACGGGTCCGCGGCCTTGGCCGTTTGCCCCGACTGGCTCCCCTCACGATGAGCACGCTACAGCCCGCTTTCAGCGCTTCATTCCGGCGGGATTATTTTCAGCCGTGACATCACAATGGAATTCTCCGATCTGGCATCCGTTCACGCAACACGCGCTGCAACCCAATATGACGAAGATCAGGCGTGGCGACGGCGCATATCTCTATGACGAGGATGGTCGACGGATTATTGATGCAATTTCCTCCTGGTGGGTTGTTACCCACGGTCATTGCCATCCCAATATCGTTAGCGCCATTCAAAAACAGGCGGAACAGCTCAACCAGATTATCTTTGCCGGCTACACGCACGAGCCGGCCGAACAGCTGGCTAGATTGCTTCTGAAATTTGCGCCTCGAACCCTCCATTACGTCTTCTTCTCCGATAGCGGCTCGACCAGTGTCGAGGTCGCGCTCAAAATGGCGCTCGGCTACTGGCACAATATCGGCGAGCCGCGGTCGCGCATTGTCGTGATGCAACATTCCTATCACGGAGACACGGTGGGAACGATGTCGGTCGGCGCGCGAGGGGTCTTCAATTCGGCATACGAACCTCTGCTATTTGATGTCACTGCGGTGCCGTTTCCGGAGCACGATCACGAGCAGGCGACGTTCGATGCCATTGAAGTTGCATGCCGCAACGAAAATCCGGCAGCCTTTATCGTGGAGCCGTTGATTCTGGGTGCGGGCGGGATGCTGATGTACCCCGCCTGGGTTCTGAAAGAGATGAAGCGTATCTGTGAGGCATACAATGTCCTGTTCATTGCAGACGAGGTCATGACGGGCTGGGGCCGCACGGGAACATTGTTCGCATGTGAGCAAGCGGATGTTCTGCCGGATATCGCCTGCTATTCCAAAGGTCTCACCGGCGGATCGCTTCCGCTGGCGGCAACGCTCTGCAACTCCGATATTTTTGACGCACACTATTCGAGCGATCGCACGCGCACATTTTTTCATTCGAGTTCGTATACGGCCAATCCGATCGCATGCGCCGCCGCGAAAGCGAACCTGGACCTTTGGCAAGATCACGCCGTTCGAAAGCGTCTCGCTTCCGTGGCGCAGATGCAGGAAAACGCAATTGAGACATTTCGTGCCGACACGCGCTTCAGAAATGTCCGCCGGATCGGCACCATCACGGCACTTGATATGGAAGTAGCCGACAGTGGTTACCTTGCCGGTGTCGGTCCGAAGCTTCAGGCTTTTTTTAGCGATCGAAATCTTTTGCTGCGTCCACTGGGCAATACGATCTACGTGATGCCACCGTATTGCGTCACAGCGGCTGACCTCAATGAGATCTACGTCAGCATCAGCGATGCCGCCGATGCGTTGACCTGAAAAAGAGCCTTTTCGTCAGAATCCAAGTGCACGGCCACAGCGGTCGGTCAGGCTCGTAGGGCAATCCGGCCAACAGCCAATCGGCGCCAGCGCGCACGCGACCGGACCCGCCATCGAAGCGTCGGTCGCAGATCGCCAGTCGGCGGAAGGCTATCTCACACCGCGGCCTGCTTCACGGCGCCTCCGACCAGCCCGCGGCGCATGGCTTCGGCATATCCATCGTCCAGGGCGGCCGACAGCGCGTCCATCAACTCGTCGATCTCCGCTTTGGTAATGATCAGCGGCGGACAGACGTAGACCGCATCCGGGGCGGCGCGAAGCAGAACACCGCGATCCATAGCGCTCTGCTGGATCAGCGGCCCAATGCCGGCAGCAGGAGGCAGAGGTGTGCGACTCGCCTTGTCCGCGACGATGTGAACCGCGCCGATCAGTCCGACACCGCGCGCTTCGCCGACGAGCGGATGGTCGGCCAACGCTTGCAGCTTTTCCTGCAGATAGGGGGCCACCTTCCTGACCTCCGCGAGAATGTCGCGCTCGGCGTAGATCTTCAGCGTCTCGACGGCCACCGCGGCGGATACCGGATGTCCGGCATAGGTAAAGCCGTGCGCGAAGTTTCCGAGCTTGCCGGAATGTGCCGTGATGGCCTCGGCAATCTTCTCACTGATGATCGTGGCCGAGATCGGCAGATAGGCGGAAGACAGCGCCTTCGCCACAGTCATGATATCGGGCTCGATGCCGAACGTTTCGCAGCCGAACATGTTTCCGGTGCGGCCAAACCCGCAGATCACCTCGTCGGCGATGAACAAGATGTCGTAGCGTCGCAACACCTCCTGCACCCGGGGAAAGTAGTCGCGCGGCGGCACGATCACGCCGCCCGCCCCGTTCACCGGCTCTGCGATGAACGCTGCGATGGTGTCAGGCCCTTCCCGAATGATCATCTGTTCGAGATTGCCGACGAGACGATCGACGAAGGCCCGCTCGCTCTCGCCCGGCAGGCCGAAGAGATAATGGCTCGGACAGTCGGTCCGGAGCACGCCCCCGACCGGCAGATCAAAATCATTGTGGTTGGGCGCGAGGCCCGTCATGCTTCCGGAAAACACGGTGATGCCGTGATAGGCGCGCACGCGGCTGATGATCTTCTTCTTGCGCGGGCGTCCGATCGCGTTGTTGTAGAACCACACGATCTTTGCGGCCTGATCGTTGGCTTCCGAACCCGAATTCGCAAACAGGACCTTGCCAAGCCCCTTATCGAGCCCCTTACCAAGCCCCTTGGGAGCGATCTTCAGCAACGCTTCCGCGAGCTCGATCATCGGCTCGTTCGCTCGGCCGTTGAAGATGTGATAGGTCGGAAGCTTCTCCATCTGGCGCATCGCCGCCTCGACAAGCCGCTTCTCGCCGAAGCCGAGCGAGGTGCTCCAAAGCCCGGCCATCCCCTCCAGATATTTCTTGCCGCTATCGTCGTAGACATAGACTCCCTCACCCCGCGTAATCACGGTCGGACCGACCACCTTGTGCTGCTCGAGGTTGGTGTAGGGGTGAATGACCGTCGCGACATCGCGGCCTGCGAGGGAATTCGGCTGAGAGACCATGGATATCTCCGGAAATCGGCGGCGGGGAGTGGCGATCTTGCCCCACGGCTGCGGCAAGAACAAATTCAAATTGTCCAATGAATCCATGGCGAGGCGGCGCGATCCGGACAACGGCCTCTCGTCTCCGCTTCAGCTGGTGTTTTTGTGCAGAAGGCACCAACGCCCGTCCC
This sequence comes from Bradyrhizobium sp. Tv2a-2, assembly GCF_000472425.1. GTDB lineage: Bacteria > Pseudomonadota > Alphaproteobacteria > Rhizobiales > Xanthobacteraceae > Bradyrhizobium. Next base: position 722,844 of record NZ_AXAI01000001.1, read on the forward strand.
AGCCGGGCAAGACGGCGGGCCGATCTCGTCTGCAAATAGGACCGGCGCCGGAAGTAAGGGAGCAGCGTGAGCATGGCGCTCCCAAGGGGAGAGCGTCAATCTAGCAAAAACAAACACTTAGCCGGCGGTTTGGGGAAATCCCGCTGCATTGAATTTCAAGGCTTTTCCGCGCTCGACCCCAAACCGAAATTCGAACCTCTCCACCATTCCGTCTATGAGGGGCGCGAGAGGTTGGGCCTGCCCCGATAGCTCGCACGGACATTGCCTCGCTCCATCGATGTAATGATCCAGTTGCGCCAAGTTGCGCTCCAATCGCGCTTTGCGGCGCCAGCGCCTGGCGGTCCAGTAGTTCTCGGCAAATACGCGTCGTTCCGGCATTAGCGGCCCTGGAACCGATTTCACTTCCCGACGTGCGGCGACTGGATCAGACGCCATCCTGGCCGGCATGGGTCGCCTTCGCAACAAACCTTCACCACCGAGCAATCGAACAGAACTTCACATGAGCTTCATTATATCTTGCGTCCGCTGCAACCTGGCCAAGCAGGCGGGTGGTTAAAAGTCTGGATCCCGCGAGACCGAACCGGCGGTTTAGCCATACACCCCATCAAATTGCTCGGTTGAGCAGCTAAGATGTCGTCTCTTGAGCGTCGGTATGTCTTCGGCGAACAAGAGTTAAATTGACGCAGCAGCATTGGTCGAGTGCAGTCTTCTGTCCGGCCTGTTGATGCAGTGAGTTGGGACTGCTGGCCCTGATGGAGTCCGCGAACAAGGTCCCATTCTGCTCGTCAGGCTATGACGCCTTACATTGGCTGGGTTGTCCCTGTTGGGATAGGTGGATGGCAGGAGCCAAATGATGCGATTGAACATGCTTGGCGGGCTTCTTCCGTTCAAGCCTCGCGAGGCGTTAAAGGACGCTTTCGCGGGCGTGACGCTTGCGTCGATGAACATTCCGCAGGTGCTCGGCTACACCCGCATCGCCGGCACTCCCGTCGTCACTGGCCTCTACACGGTTCTGCTGCCGTTGGTCGCCTTCGCGGTCCTCGGCTCCTCTCGCCATCTTGTCGTGGCGGCGGATTCCGCTACCGCGGCGATATTTTCCAGCTCGCTCTCCCGCATGGCGCCGCTCGCCAGCGAGAAATATATGGCACTGGTGGGCATGCTGACGCTGCTGACAGCGGGCCTCTTGCTTCTGGCGCGGGTCTTCAAGTTGGGCTTCCTCGCCGATTTCCTATCGCGCACGGTCCTAGTCGGGTTTCTGACCGGCGTCGGGATTCAGGTCGGCATCGCGATGCTCGGCGGCATGCTCGGCATCAACATCATTTCGCACCGCACGCTTGGGCAGCTCTGGGAGGTCGTGCGCGGGGCGCCGGCGCTTAGCCCGCAGACGACAGCCCTGTCGATCTTCGTCGTGGCGAGCATCCTCCTCGGCCGCCGTTTCGCGCCGCGATTTCCGGCTTCGCTGGTGGTTGTTGTCGGGACGATTGTCGCTAGCGCATGGTTTCACCTGTCGAAACACGGCTTCGCCGTAATCGGCCCGGTCCCCGGTGGATTGCCATCGCTCAAGTGGCCGGACGCGAACTGGCGCGAGACTCTGGATCTGCTGCCGGTCGCCGGGTCATGCTTCGTCATGATAATCGCGCAAAGCGCGGCGACCTCGCGCGTGTACGCGACGATCTTCAAAGAACGCGTCGACGAAGACGCAGACATTCTGGGCATAGCGGCCGCCAACGCCGCAGCGGCGATCAGCGGAGCCTTCGTCGTCAACGGCAGCCCGACCCAGACGGCAATGGCGGATCAGGCGGGCGCGCGCAGCCAGGTCGCGCAACTTGCCTTCGCCGCCGTCGTGCTTGTTGTGCTCTTGTTTCTGACCGGCCCGTTGCAGTACCTGCCGCACTGCGTGTTGGCGAGCATCGTGTTCACGATCGCGATCGGCATGGTCAATGTTCAGGGCCTCAGCGACATCCGGCGCCAAAGCCCGGGTGAATTCCTGCTGGCGCTTTTCACCGCAACGGCTGTGCCGGCGATCGGCGTCGAACAGGGCATTCTTCTCGCGATCGCTCTCTCGCTTGTCCAACACGTCCGCCACAGCTACCAGCCGCATACGATGGTGCTCGCGCCGGGCGTGACAGGCCGGTGGGAGCCGGCGCCGGCCGCGCCTGGTTCACAGACCGAACCGGGACTCATCATCTATCGGTTCGGCGCAGACCTGTTCTACGCCAACGCCGATCGCTTCGCCGACGAGGTGCGCTCTCTCGTCGACAAGGCACCCGCGTCAGTCCGGTGGTTCGTGCTCGACGCCGGCACGGTGACCGACCTTGACTACTCCGCCGCTCAGACTGTCCGCGACTTGATCGGCGAACTCACGGCCAAGAACGTTGCCGTCATCTTTGCGCGCGTGAACACCTATCTACGCGCGGATCTCGACAGGCACGGCATAAGCGCGAAGCTTGGAGAAGTGAAGATCTTCGCGACGCTTCACGAGGCGATCGAGGCGACGCGCCCCGGTGGGCCTCTGGCTGGGCAGGATGCGTCGAAAGCGCCTGTCATGCGCGACGACGGCTAAGGCAGTGAAAAGCATGAAGTGCGCCGTGTTTCGGGCAGCACGATACGCACGCCAGCGAACTGGCTACTGAAGGTCGTCGCGATTTCCGAACATGCTGATGAGATATAATACAACCGACGACGGGGTCGGCTTCGGTAAGAAAGCAGTCGTCGTATGAAGAGGTCGGCATTCCGCACCGGACCATGCGTCGGGTGCGCCTACACGTTGATCTCGCCCGCGGCCCGCACAATCGCCGCAATGGCTGCCTTGGCTGCCGGCGACGAGGTTCTCCCTCGCAAGCGTACGATGCCCGTGCTCGAGGGCGGCGACAGCCAGCCCTGCACGACAAGCCGGACGAGCGCGCCGGATTTCAGCTCCTCCCGTACCGCCGCGTCCGTCGCACCCAGAACGGTATCCGTGGTGAGCGCGACCGTCTTGAGCATGCCGTAGTTGTCGCACTCCAGCGCAATGGTTGCCTCCTGGCCCTCGGGCAGGCCCAGCAGCGCGGCCAGTTCAACCGTTGAGGGGCTCAGCAACGTAGGTGCCGCAAGACCGTACGCCCAGACTTCCGGCAGAGTGTGCTCGCGCCCGGCCAGCGGATGGCCCGCCCGCACATACAGGTTGGCCGGCTGCCCCCCGATCAGCTGGATGTCCAGCGCGGCATCCCTGGGCATATCGCGCACATCGGCCGCAAAGAACTCGATGTTCTCGGCACGCAGGCTCTCGAGCAACTGCGCCCAGTTGCCGACCTCCATGCGCAGCGCCATCTGCGGGTGCTGGCGGCGCAGCGCCACAAGCGCGCGTGGCATCAGGGTGGCCGTCAACAGCGGCCCGACACCGAAGGCGGTGTCGCCGAGCCGGCTGTCGCGGTAAAGATCCACGTCGCGCTGCAGGCAACGTGCCTCGAACAGCAGCTTGCGCGCCCGCGCAATGACGAATTCGCCGGCCGGGGTGGGGCGCACATCACCAACGTCGCGGTCAAACAGCCGGATACCCAGCTCGTTCTCGATGGCCTGGATGCTGCGGCTGAAGGCCGGCTGGCTCAGATGGGCGGCTTCGGCGGCACGGGCGAAGTGCAGAGTGTCGGCGAGAGCGACGACGTGGTTCAGGCGGCGCAGATTCATGCCATTACCTTCCATGCATCAAACCAATGAATATTATGCATTGGACGCATCACGGTGGCACCGTTAAGACCGTTTCACAATCCAAAACATGAGAGCGGTAGGAGACGCGGCATATGAGCTCGCAACTGCAATACCTCCTGATCGGCGCCTGCATCCTGGGCTTTGCCGCCATGGAGTTCATCACCCGGCGCTACCAGGCCACCGTGCGCGACCACGCGACAGCCAACGACACCTGGCTGGAGGTGCTGATGTTCGTCAGCCTGATCGCCATCACCCAGCCGATCGCACTGCTGGGCAGCAACGCGCTGTGCAACTGGCTCATACCCGCGCAGCACAATGCCTGGGCCAACCTGCCGTGGTGGGCCATGGCCGGCCTGCTGCTGATCGGCGATGACCTTACGCAGTACCTCTGGCACCGCGCCTCGCACACGCCGCTGCTGTGGCCGCTGCACCGCGCGCACCACAGCGCGGCCTACATGAGCGTGCGCATTACCTACCGCAACAACTTCTTCTATTACCTGATGATGCCCGGCCTGTGGATCGGTGGCGTGGCGGTGTACCTTGGTTTCGGCCCGATTTACGCGGCGTACCTGGTGATCAAGCTGGCGGTCATTCTGGGCGCGCACTGCGCCTGGGCGTGGGACGCGCCGCTGTACCGCATCCGCGCGCTGCATCCCCTGATGTGGGTGCTGGAGCGCACCATCTCCACGCCGGCCACGCACTGGGCGCACCACGCGCTCACCAACGAAGATGGCATTGGCCACTACAAGGGCAACTTCGGCAACCTGCTGTTCTTCTGGGACGTGCTGTTCGGCACCGCGCATATCACACGCAAGTATCCGGCCAAGATCGGCCTGCAGGACGACATCCTGTTTGGCCCGGAGCGCTGGACGACGCAGATGTTCTACCCGCTGGTCCACTCCAAGCGCGAGCATTCGGCGCTGCGCTCCGGCGGCTATGGCTTCACCGAAGCCGACCAACAGACCGAAGGTAAACAGGAGGCCGCATGAACGACCGCGCCAGCTTCGACGTGCTCGTTGCCCCCTGTGTGAGTGGGGTAATCGAGGCGCAGCGGCAGGCGTATGCTGGGATGACCCGAATGGAAACTATCATGCTTGCGGCTGGGTGGAACATCGCGCTTGTGGCGGTCTTCATCCGACTCATTGGTATTGGTTAGGAGAAGGCGATGATCGTCTGTTCTTGCAATGTGTTCAGCGACCATCAGGTGCGGTCATTGGTCGCAAAAGAGGAGCGACGGCACCGTATGAGCGAGGTGTATGCCTGCCTCGGATGCAGCGCCCAGTGCGGCCGCTGCGCTCACGCTATCAAGCGCATCATGGATGAAAGGGCCGGCCCCGTTCATGCGAACGCAAGCATGCACTAACTTGGAGTTGATACAGTCACGGTAACGCGCGCGCCTCGTTATTTCGTTGGGAGGAAACGCGAAAACCAAGAGGAAGGGAACATCATGAACGTGCCCGTCAATTCCCGTTCGATCGACATTCCTACTGAATTTCAGTCCTGCTTCGACAGGCAGCGTGCGGCCTATCCGGCGGCGCCGGAGCCATCCTATGCCCAGCGCATTGCTGATTGAGATCGCTGACGCGTCTCCTGAAAGACAACAAGGACGATTTGGTCGCAGCGATCAACGCCGACTACGGCAACCGGTCCGAATTCGAGACTTTGTTTGCCGAATATTTCGTTGTCCTGGAGACCGTTGCGGACGCAGTCAAACGTTTGAAGAAGTGGATGAAGCCGCAGCGCAGACACGTCGACTTCATGACCTATCCAGCATGCCGAAGGCCGATCCCGCCAAGTGGGTCGCGCCGAAGGAACTCGCCGATGTTATCCTTTTCCTGGCAAGCGACGCCGCCAGTGCCGTCACCGGCGCGCCGCTGCCGGTCAACGGACGGGTCTGACGCGCTTACGCCGCTACCAGCTTCCGAAGCACGCCCGAAACCGAATGCTCCGCTTGCCTGCCAGCGCGGCGGCCCCGGTTCATACGCAAAGAATTCGCCGGAAAACAAACAAAAACCCACTTGGCCGAGATGCGCCGAATGTAGCCAAGCGTTGCGTCGCAAGTCCGCGAGTTGTCCTATATTCATTCTCACGACGTCCCGTCGCTAGGTGGTCTCGCCTGAAGGCCGGGCATTCTCTAGGCACCGGCGGCTGACTTCGAGCTGAAGCGTCCGCAGCTGGATCGCTGCGAATGTGAACGACAACGCCTGTTTCCCCTTTTCGGGGCGCGTTTTAGATGTCACCATGCTCTTGAAAAGACGAGAGGGCCGCCATGCGCTGGTGTGTCTCGGTCGGGGCGGTGCTTGTTGCGGGAACGATAGTCGGAGGCGACGTCGCTGGTATTGCTGCGCCGACCCCGAAATCTCGATTCGCGGACACCAAACACATCGTACCATCCGTCAATCTCGAGCTCGTTGTCGCCGTCGACGTCTCATATTCGATGGATATGGACGAACTTGCCATTCAGCGGGAGGGCTATGCACAGGCCATTGTATCGAAAGACTTCCTTCAGGCGCTGGGGGCTGTCCCGGGAAGCAAGGTGGCCGTGACCTATTTCGAGTGGTCGATGTCGGGCGACGAGAAGATCATCATTCCGTGGCGTGTGATCGACGGGCCCGAATCGGCGGATGCCGTGGCCGCCGAGATCATGAAAACGCCGGTTCGCCGAGGTTCGAGTACCTCGATTTCCGGCGCGATTAATTTCGCAGTGCAGCTGTTCGAAGAGAACCCCTATCGCGGGCTGCGGCGCGTCATCGATATTTCCGGCGATGGGCCAAATAATGACGGAGCCCCCGTAACTGGTGCCCGCGACGCCGCGCTGGAGAAGGGCATCATCATCAACGGCCTTCCGATCATGGTCAAGGAGCCATCTCTTTTGACGACCGATATTGAGAATCTCGATCTCTATTACGAAGACTGCGTGATCGGAGGGCCGGGCGCCTTTATCATGACGATCAAAGATCGAGAAAAATTCCAGGAAGCGATCCGGACCAAGCTCGTTCACGAAGTTGCGGGCCCCAAGTCGGAGAGCGAGATCGTCCCAGCTGCCGAGAAAGAGCCCCGGGTGCCCTGTCTTATTGGCGAAAAAAAGTCGCGGGAGCGCGGCCGATAGTGAGGCAACCACTTATGGCCACCGGACTTATAGGTAGCGTTGGTCGTGGCCAGGGCCCACGTGCCGATACATCGGGGCGCTGACGTCGGTTCATGGCCGCTCATGAGAGACAATTTGCGATGTTGCTGAGATGTCCCCTGTTCGTCGGTACAGCGGAAGCCGTGTACGCGCCGCCAAACCGACGCGATTGACCGGCGGGTTCAACTGATCGCCGCAACACATTCTGCGAACTTCTCAGCTGGGGTTTGAAAGAGCAAGGTCTTTCGTGGCCTTTCATTGAGCTGCTTGGCGATCGCGCTGAGCTTGGCCTGGCTGTACAATGACAGATCGATGCCACGCGGAAGATACTGGCGCAGCAATCTGTTGGTATTTTCGTTTGACCCGCGCTGCCAGGGACAGCGAGGGTCGCAGAAATAGACATCGATCTTGGAAGACTTTTATTTGGGAGGAGCGAAGTGAAGCAAAGGCACATACTCGCCACCATAATCTTCGGC
>NZ_AXAI01000002.1 GCF_000472425.1 Bradyrhizobium sp. Tv2a-2
AACGAGCTCGCGCCGGACAGCCCGGCGTGACGCAATGGTTGGGAGGGCGAACAGCACTTAATGCAGTGCCGGTCGATCCGGCGATCAGGACAACCCACTAGGGCCACGGCATCATCGAATGCGTGTTGTTGACTGGGACCTGATCCGCGGAGGGCATTATGGCCAGCGGTCATGGGTACCGCGCTAACAGGCCGAACACATGGCTGCTCCGACCAACGCTGCAAAGTGAAGATTCTTCTTGCCAACCGGGAGCCGTCCACACATGGCCCTTCGCGAGGTTTAGCGCGATGCAGCCGCATGTCCGGAGTTGGGGGTAGACCGGAAGTGATCGGCGGGCTCTCGAACCGCCGCTTTAGACCCTGAACAGACATCGACGATCCGTTCTTGCTGTGACGCACCAACACAAAGGTCAGCCCTGGGTTTCAGGAAGGCGTCCGTCGAAGGTCATGGTCTCAACGGTGGTGGCGGTGCGTTGAATTTAGTGGGCGCGGACTAGTTCTTGTTTTTGCTCGCGGCCTTCGGGTCCATTGTTGGTGTTGGCTTCGCTGGAACGGTCATCTGCATGCAGGTCAACAGGTCGACATAGCTGCCTTCTCCAAGAAGAGTCGCCTGCTGCTCGCAGCGCTCACGGACTGGAGCGGCATATGTCGACCAGATCGCATTAAGCTGTTGCTTCGCATCATTCTCGTCACGCAAGCAATTCTCAAAGGGTTGAGCGGCTACGGTGATGCCTACTTCCTTATTTGCGGCCGCACTATCTTTGCACGTCTTCTCGACATTGATGAGCGGTACACGATCTCCAATTGGTATTGCCAACGGACTTCCAAATTGACTGACTAGTGCGATTGATATGAACGCGGTAATCATGCGGTTCCTCCCTGACACTGCTGGCGCTTGGGAGCACGAGATTCGGCCAAAACGGGCCACTTTCAGGGTCACACGCTTCGGGTGGTCTCTAATTGATCTGAATCAATCCCTTCAGGTAGGGTTCTGGCCCTTCTCGGATCTCCCGCGATGTCCGCTAGATGTCCGCTCTTTGGGAGTGAAGATGGGGTAATCGGCCGGCCAGCTTGTGGATAGCTGAAGATTTTAGGTGCTGCGCTTCAGGCTCATGGCGAAACGAGGTCCGTGGTGACGGCCTCAAGCATCAGAAGGAGAAGCGCAGCATGGACCATTTTGTCGGACTGGACGTATCGGTCAAGGAGGCGAGTGTCTGTATTTTGGATGACGCGGGCAGTGGAGACGCGGCACATGCAGGCGGTGNTGAAGGCGCAGATCAACAAGACCGACCGCAATGACGCGCGCGGCATCGCTCAGATGATGCGGGTGGGAGTGTATCGTCCGGTGCATGTAAAGACGCTACGCAGCCAGAAACTGCGTATGCTGCTGACCCATCGTAAGCTATTGCAGTCGAAGGCCATCGCCATCGAGAACGATCTGCGCGGGACTTTGCGTAACTTCGGCCTCAAGGTGGGCATGGTGGGAACGGTGAGGTTCGAGGCCCGCGTCCAGGAGCTTGTCGAGACTATCCCCGACTTGGTGGTGCTGGTGGAACCGCTGCTCGTCGTGCGGCGGGCGCTACGCGAACAGATCATCATCCTGCACCGCCGCCTGCTGGCCATCGTGCGAGACGACGAGGTGGCTCAAACGTTTCCAGCGCTCGTCGAGGCCGGCTCGGGCAGCGGCCAAACCTTCGACAGCAACCATGCGACCAGCAAACCAACGAGGCAGCCCAGGAGCACTTCTGCGACGCGATGCAGGCCCTGCTCGATCCCGCTAAGTTTCGAGTGATGTTCTAACCCCCCTGAAATAACGATCGCAGCCGTAATCGGTGCTTGTCGCCACATCGTGGGAACGCGAACAACGTATGATGACAGGAGTACCGTCGCCGCCAGTGCAAATGACAGCCTAAGGTCGGTGTGGCCGAACGCTAAAAATGCCAAGCCGGTCGCGCAGCCAAGTAGTGTGTTGATAATCCGCCCGCGAAAGGTCAGTAACGCCTGCTTCATCATTGGATCGCTCGTCGCTACCATTGAGCTGACCGCCCAGATAGGGCTCGCATCGGAGACAGCTTTTACAAGAATCCAAAGAACAGTTGTGGCGCAAAATATGCTGACGGCGTAATGGATGCCGCGGACGTCATCCCCGACGATGCGATCGAACATTGTTGACTCTCCGTGGTCCAGTAGCGCTCGACGCTAAATATCGGCAGATAAGGTTGACGTTGGCCTCAATTGCATCTGCGGAAATTGTTGGCGGCTCCAGAAGTAGACGTTGGCAGCATGACCGCACGCTGCAAATAATACTTAGCTTCCCGCGGTTCACTCATGCGCCCTGGGAGGGTTTCCCTTGACGCGATAGACCATGGCGACTTTTGTCGCACCGAGATATATACATGCTTGGCTAGTTTGCTGCAGACGAATAAAGTAGTTCGCGACGCGTTCTCGCGCCTTTTCGTGCACATCACTGCGCCGAGCGAACTTCACCTGAAAGGCAAACTCACCTATGGATCGTCACCGGCGCGGAAACGCATCGATGTTCTCGCGCCTTCGTGCCGCGGACCATTCTATACCGGCTGGGCGCGTGCACCAGGGCAACGCCGTCGCATTCGTCAACCGTGCGGCGGCGGCCGCAGCAAGGTCGAGTTGAGCGAAACGGGATGGACAAGGACTGAACGTTTCCCTACCATAACCTCCCGAAGGGTGCCGCTAGAGCCAATGGAGGATAACCATGGCAAAGCAGGAAGCAGCCCAGACTCCCTTGCGGCCCGGCCGGGTGCCCGAAATCAAGCCGGGCAAATACAGCGACGGGCATCCACTCGACAAGGTCCAGTATGTCGAGTGCAAGCTGATCCTCAAGCCCGACCGTTTCACTTCGGCTAAAGTATTCCAGGAGTACAGCGAGTTGGTGGGCCGGGTGGCCGAGAAGTTCGATGTCGGATTCTCCACCAAGGGTGTAGTGCTGAAGCCCGAGATCAGGGAAGTGCTGTTCTTCGACACCGAGGGGTTCCGCCTCTACAATAACGCGTTTATCCTCCGCCGCCGTATTGCTTACGAGAACGGCTTTCCCATCAGCGACCCCGAGATGGTTTTCAAGTTTCGGCACCCCGATGTGCAGCAGGCCGCCGAGATCGACCTGCGGCCGAGCATTGCCGGCGAGTACAAGATCAAGTTCAAGGCGGAAGTGCTGCCCCTGAAGGACCAGCTGGGTAGCTACCGCGTACTGTTCTCCCACAACGTGCAGCTCAACCTGAGCCAGGTTCCCGACATGGACCTCACCTCGCTGCCCAAGCTTGGGGAGGTCTTCTCCTGCATATCCGCCTTGAAGAAATCTAAGGACGAGAAGGTCGAGTACGTGAATCACACCATCGTCGAAGAGGTGCTGCAGGATCTAGGCACGCTGGATTTCGGCAAGGGGATCACGGCGACCTGCAATCTTGCGCTATGGCGGGAGCGCGGCATGCACAAGCCGCTGTGTGGCGAGTTCGCCTTCCAGGCCAAATACAAGCGCAGGGATGACGTTCACGAGAAGGCCATCGAGCACGGTAAGCAATTTTTCATCGGCTTGCAGCAGGCGGGGCACGACTGGCTCTCGCTGGGCACAACCAAGACCGGTCTGGTCTACCGGTTGAAAGGTAACCCGCCGCAGGCTCGCGAGTAGGCCTCAAGCCGGCACCTGATGCACGAGTTCTCGCAGCAAGACCTGACCTACGTCACCCGAGCGGATGAGGTCCTGTGGGGCGCCTTGCTGCTCGCCCTCACGATCGCGATCCACGGGACTGGCATGCTCCTCACCCTGCGCGCGACCAATTCGGTCAGGGATCGCACTCGAGCAGTTCAATACCGATTGCCCGCGGTGGGTTTGGGCATCGTCATTCTTGGCGCCTGGATCATCGTGTTCGTGAATCTCATCGAAGTGGCGACGTGGGCTGCATTCTTCGTGTTGAAAGGCGCTCAACCCAACATCTCCACCGCCTTCTTCAATGCGATGTTGAACTATACGACGCTGCAGGCGAGCTATCTGCCGTTGCGCTGGCGCTTGCTCGAAGGCATGCTCGGTATGTCGGGGCTGCTGACGACTGCCTGGTCCACCAGCATCCTGTTTATTTTGGCGCGCGAATTCATGGAGCAGGTGCAGAGGTCGGCCCCCGCGCTGCACCACGGGTCGGGCGACTCGGGTTAGAAGCGCAATGAACCTGCTGGAGCGCTTCCTCGAAGACGACCTGCTCGGCGTGCGTTTCGCAGTCAACGTCGCTATCGGCACCACGTTTCTGTGGATTCTGCTGCGGCTGGTTGCCGACACCAATCCAGTCTGGGCCATCGCCTCGATGATCGCGGCTGGCGAGCCGCGCGTCCTTGCCTTCCTGAATGCGTAGGGTCTGGAAAAACGGAGCTGCGTCCGGTCGGTCGGACGCCGTTTCGCGGTCTCTTGTCCGTTCATTGCCCTTCGCGTCATTTCGCGGCCACGCAATAATTCAGTCGCTTCCGGCGTGAAGCAGACATCGGCGGTTGCGCGCGCCTGAGGGACAGTGACGCGAATGACCCTGGCTGTGTGAAAACGTGTTTTTACACGGCCAAGACCCGGAACGGACATGGTGCGCGCTGGCGTTGGTCCGCGCGTTGCCATAAGCGCATCAGACCGCTTTGTTCGTAAACGAGGTTGGAGTAGTCTTCCGACGCCATTTGCGAATGACGTCCTTTTTGAGCAAACCTGCTTTGATTGCGGAGGGCTACCAATGAGTGATCGTACCGAATGGCGGCGCATCGGCATTATCGTGCCGTCATCCAACACGACCGTCGAGGCTGATTTCATGCTGGGGCTGCCGGACGGCGTAATGGTTCATACCGCTCGCATGTATCTTGCCGAGACCACTGCGGAGGCCGAGCGGCGCATGATCTATGATCACGTTCCCGTCGCCGTGACTGACCTCGCAACACTGCGACCACACGTTGTTGCCTTCGCATGTACCAGCGGCGGGGCGGTCCTCGGAGTCGAAGGCGAGACGAGGCTCATCGATAGCATCGCACGTGAAACGGCAGCGCCCGTTGTGAGCACTAACGACGCGGTGGGCACGGCAATCGAACGACTTGGTCGAAAGCGCGTCGCTGTGCTCACGCCTTATGTTGACGAGCTAAATCAGGCGATCCGCGCCGGATTGGAGCGGCGGGGGCTGACAGTTGTGCATTTGGCTGGCCTGGGCATGACAGAGAACTTTGCTATCAGCAGCGTGACTCCTGATGAAATTGTAGCCTTTGCGGAACGAGAGCTGGCCAACCGGGTCTATGATCTCTTGTTCGTCTCTTGCACCAATTTCCGAGCTGTCGAAGCTCGACCACTGCTGATGCGACGTTTCGGTGTGCCCGTAGTGACCAGCAACCAGGCCACGATAGAGGCGGCCCTTGATGCCGTCGGCGCTACCGCCAAATGGTCCGTTCCTGTCGCGGCATGACCGACTCTCGGGACATTCTTTGGACGTCCCGACCAGCGTGCGGCAACGAAATGATCCGATTGGCGCCGAATTCCGCCTTTGGCCCGTTTGAGACATGCCGACTATCCACGAACATGTCTGTTGTTCGAGGAAGACCGGAAGTTCGCGGTTGACCGCTAAAACGACGCGAATGACCCGATTCGGACATCCCCCTTCACCGATGTGAGTAAAAGGTAGGCGACCGACTTTCAGATCAAAGGAGACGAGCATGTGGCAGCCGGACGGGTGGGGGCGAACACGGATTGGCGTTCTCACACCTCATGCCGACGTCGTTCCAGAAGCGGAATTCAACGCGCTCGCTCCTGATGGAGTTTCGATCCACGCCGCGCGCGTTCCTTTTGGTGGCTACAAGCCAGGCGGAACGATGGACCCGACCATCGCCGAAAACCCCGTGCGCGCCTTTGCTGATCCGCCTGCGGTGGATGATGCCGCCGAGATGCTTGCAATGGCCCCATTGCACGCAATTGTTTTTGGCTTCACCAGCAGCAGCTATGTGCGAGGCGCAGCCGATGATGCGGCGCTCAAGTCCCGTTTGGAAGCTCGCACACGAGGTATCCCAGTGATCATCCCGTGCGCGGCGGCGGTTAACGCACTGGCTGCATTGTCAGTTACGCGGGTTGCACTGGTCAGTCCGCCATGGTTCTCGGCTGAATTGGATCAGCAGGGCGTTCGCTACTTCCAGAGCCAGGGTCTCGAAGTCGTTTGCAGCGGACCGGCAGGTTTGCCATCGGATCAACAGGCTATTCAAACAGACCAGCTCTACGACTGGGTTCATTCTCACGTACCCATGAATGCCGAAGGCGTTTTCGTTGGTGGCAACGGCTTCCGCGCCATTGGCGTGATCAAGGCGTTGGAGGATAGTCTAGATCGCCCCGTTCTGACTGCAAACCAAGTCGCTTTTTGGTGCGCTCTGCGCCTATCCGGCACGCGAGCGCCAGTTACCAGCTACGGCCGAATCTTTGAGTTTGATCTACCGCGCTCATAGGGTCGAAGCGTCTCCAGTGATGTCCGTTGATGGCCCATTCGCGTCGTTCGCAGCTTTGCAGCAATACGTCGGCTATCGGGGGGCACAGCGGACTCTGACAAGCCGTCGGCTCGCACGCGTTTATCGGTTCACGGCCTAAGTCAGGCTGCAGGACGATCTTGTGTGTCACCGTGTGTCAGGGCGTCCTGTTTTCCAATGACCTTGTGCAGACTTCCCTGACCGCTGCGATCGCGCTACTGATTTGCCCGACGAGCGCCGGCGCAAAATCCTGTCAACCGCGCGCGTTAAAAATATTCTCCTTTTCCGAAACATAAATCGGTTGTATGGTCTCCTCATTCCGCTCCGACACAAGGGGCGTACGCGTCGTCACGAACGTGGAGCGGAGTGCGGTGGACGTGATCGTGCTGACTGACGAGCGGCGCTGATTGCGGACGGCGAAGTCGTGTGGTCCTGGCGCCCCGCCGCTGGCGCCAAGTCTCGTATTTGCTCCAAAGGCGCATGCGAGGCGACGGTGGCAAACGAGCATTGGTTCACCGGGGAGAGCCCGTATAAGCCGTAACCCACTGCGCAGGGAAGGCCGGTTGTCACCGCCTGTACCTGTGGTTCACGCGCTTTCGCGCAATTCCTTTGCGCGGGGGCCCCGGGTGCAGCGGCCACCCGGCCTTCCCTGCACCCTCTGTTAGCGAGAGGGTGAATGTGATGCAAAACTCGGGCTAAACGCGCCGCGAGGACACGATCTCATGTCTTCTCGGCGTCATGCCCCGCGAAGGCGGAGCATCCAGCATTATTCCAGAGGCCTATCGAGGGCCGCGCTTCGCAGGCAGGTCAGCCATTCTGACCCTCTTTTGGCGTTGCGGCTACCGGCAATTCTCGTTTAGAAGATTGTTGCGGAGCGGGTGTTGGCAACCAAGCGTCAACCGTTTTGGCCGACGATTCCCGTGCTCCAAAGGGTCTGGCAATGCTGATTCGCAGCGAAATTCATGGAATCGAGGGGGAGGCGGCACTGACCGTCGTTCCCGGCACGATTCCGGCTGCGTCGCGGCCCACCCTCCTTATTGGGCTCCTTCTTATCTGCCCCTGAGGGCCGGCTGGGCCATGCGCGCCTGGGCACTCAGGGGTTTTCGAGGACCAAAGACCCTTCAGCGCCCAAAGCAAGCAGCGCGAACCACCCAAAAGGAATTTTTGAGATGAGCTCCGTGAACAAGTCCGAGAAGGACCGCGTCATCATTTTCGACACCACCCTGCGCGACGGCGAGCAGTGCCCAGGCGCCACCATGACCTTCGAGGAGAAGCTCGAGGTCGCGGAGATGCTGGACGACATGGGCGTCGACGTCATCGAGGCGGGCTTTCCCATCACCTCCGAAGGCGATTTCCAGGCGGTCAGCGAGATCGCCCGCCGCTCCAAGAATTCGGTCATCGCCGGCCTGTCCCGCGCACACCCCGATGACATCGACCGCTGCGCGCAGGCGGTGAAATTTGCCAAGCGCGGCCGCGTGCACACGGTGATCGCGACGTCGCCGCTGCACATGAAGGTCAAGCTGAACAAGACCCCGGAGCAGGTGCTCGAGACGTCGGTTGCCATGGTTGCCCGCGCACGGAACCATATCGATGACGTCGAATGGTCGGCCGAGGACGGCACCCGCAGCGAGATGGACTTCCTGTGCCGTATCGTCGAAGCCGTGATCAAGGCTGGCGCCACCACGGTGAACATCCCCGACACGGTCGGCTACACCGTGCCGGAGGAATACACCTACTTCATGAAGACCCTGATCGAGCGTGTGCCGAACTCCGGCAAGGCGATCTTCTCGGTTCATTGCCACAACGACCTCGGCATGGCCGTTGCCAATTCGCTGGCCGGCGTGGTCGGCGGCGCGCGCCAGGTCGAATGCACCATCAACGGCATCGGCGAGCGGGCGGGCAATGCCGCGCTGGAAGAGATCGTGATGGCGATGCGGGTGCGGAACGACAAGTTTCCGTACTGGAACAAGATCGACACCACCCGCCTGACCTCGGCATCAAAACTGGTTTCGGCGGCGACGTCGTTCCCCGTGCAGTACAACAAGGCCATCGTCGGCCGGAATGCGTTCGCGCATGAGAGCGGCATCCACCAGGACGGCGTGCTGAAGGACGCCTCGACCTATGAGATCATGAAGCCCGAAATGGTCGGGTTGAAGCAGTCTTCACTGGTGCTGGGCAAGCACTCGGGACGCCACGCCTTCATCCACAAGCTGGAGGAGATGGGCTACAAGCTCGGCTCGAACCAGATCGAGGATGCCTTTGTGCGGATGAAGGCGCTCGCCGACCGCAAGAAGGACATCTACGACGAGGATATCGAGGCGCTGCTGGACGAGGAGATCGCCGCCGCGCATGACCGCATCAAGCTGACCTCGCTGACGGTCATCGCCGGCACCCATGGGCCGCAGCGCGCGACCATGAAGCTCGACGTCGACGGGCAGACCAGGATCGAGGAGGCCGAGGGCAACGGGCCGGTGGACGCGGTGTTCAACTGCATCAAGCGCCTGGTGCCGCATGAGGCCAAGCTGGAACTGTACCAGGTGCATGCGGTGACCGAGGGCACTGATGCGCAGGCTGAGGTCTCGGTGCGGCTGTCGCATGACGGCCGCTCGATGACCGCGCGCGCCGCCGATCCGGATACGCTGGTTGCGTCTGCCAAGGCCTATCTCGGTGCGCTGAACAAGATCGTCATGAAGCGCCAGCGCGACATGCCGGCGGCGGCAGCGAGCTAAAGGCCGCCGCTCGCGCGTGAACGGGCAATCCGGGCGTCGGTCCGGATTGTCCGTTGGCAAAAACCGTGTGTTTGAGGCGTTTTATTGGAAATATTTCCCAGGTCGTTCCAGCTTGTTACACGAATTTGAGATTTTTCGCGCGATTGCCGGGGCTAATCTTTGCCGATCGCTCCAACC
Organism: Bradyrhizobium sp. Tv2a-2; assembly: GCF_000472425.1. Taxonomy (GTDB): domain Bacteria; phylum Pseudomonadota; class Alphaproteobacteria; order Rhizobiales; family Xanthobacteraceae; genus Bradyrhizobium. The sequence continues at coordinate 9,398 of NZ_AXAI01000002.1, forward strand.
CCCGGCATGACCCATGACATCGCAAGCCATCGACCCCGACTCACGCGCCGCTACATCAGCCGAACATGCGTTGCTGCGGCGGATCGACCTGACGACGCTGCGGCTGTTCATTGCGATCTGTGAAGAGCAGAACCTGACGCGCGCCGCCAACCGCGAAGGCATCGCGGCGTCCGCCGTCAGCAAGCGGATGAACGATTTCGAGCTCGCCTTCGGCGTCACCCTGTTCAAGCGGCTTGCCAAGGGAATGGCGCTGACGCCGGCCGGCGAAGCGTTGCTGCATCATGCTCGGCTGACCTTGTTGAACGTCGAAAAGATCGCGGCCGAACTAAGCGAATACGCGCAAGGCGTGCGTGGGCACGTGCGAATGCTCGCCAACCTGTCGGCGATCGTGCAATTCCTCCCGGAAGATCTCTCCGGCTTTTTCGCCGAGCACAAGCTTCTGAAGGTCGACCTCCAGGAGCGGGCTAGCGGGCAGGTGGTCCGCGGCATCGAGGAAGGCGCGGCGGAGATCGGCATCTGCTCAGGTGAAGCGGACGCGCGCTCGCTTGAGACGTTCCATTATCGCTACGACCATCTCGTGGTGGTGATGCGCGCCGATCACCCGCTTGCGATGCGCGAGAGCCTGCCTTTCGTGGATACGCTGGATTTCGACCAGATCGGCCTGCACACCGCGAGCTCGATCTATCTGCGCTCCCAATATGCGGCAACGCAGGCCGACAAGCCGCTGCGGCTGCGCATCAACGTGCCGGGCTTTGACGCGGTCTGCCGCATGGTTCAGGCGAACATGGGAATCGGCCTGATGCCGGATCGTGCCTTCGAGGTCGTGGGAAAGGGAATGGGGCTGCACGCAGTTCCGCTCGGCGACGACTGGGCCGAACGCGAGCTGCGGATCGTCGTGCGCGCGCGTGACCATTTGTCGAGGCCGAGCCATCTTGTCCTCGATCACCTGCTGGCGGCGGAGGGCCGGACGTGACATGCGCGTTCCAGCGCGGTGAGCGAGCATTCGAAGGCCGCGAATGGCGCGTTATCGAGGCTCTATTGGACTGACAGGCGATTAGGGGACATTGCAACTCGAAAGCACAGTGGCTATGCCGCATTTTGCGGTGCAGCAAATCAACGATAAGAGGCCCTGCTAAAGGGGCAATGGTATTTCGGCCGGCTTGTCTGTATTGGTGCGGTTGGCTTGAAAAACTAGAGGGCGCGGGCGCAACGGCGCGCGTCCTACGAAGTTGCGGGAGGAATGATGCGTAAACTGATCTTGGCCGCTGTTTCCATTGCGGCCCTCGTCTCGGTCGGACCGGCAAATGCCGCTGACAACCCGATCGTGATCAAATTCAGCCATGTGGTGGCGTCCGACACGCCCAAGGGCAAGGCGGCCGACAAGTTCAAGGAACTCGCCGAGAAGTACACCGACGGCAAGGTGAAGGTCGAAGTCTATCCGAACTCCACCCTCTACAAGGACAAGGAAGAGCTGGAAGCGCTGCAGCTCGGCGCGGTGCAGATGCTGGCGCCCTCGAACTCCAAATTCGGCCCGATCGGGATCAGGGAATTCGAGGTATTCGACCTGCCTTACATCCTTCCCGACCTGAAGTCGCTGCGCAAGGTGACCGACGGCCCGCTCGGGGCCAAGCTGCTCAAGCTGCTCGATTCAAAAGGCATGACCGGTCTCGCTTATTGGGACAACGGCTTCAAGCAGATGACTGCCAACAAGAAGCTGGTGGCGCCGTCCGACTACAAGGGCCTGAAATTCCGCATCCAGTCCTCGAAGGTGCTGGAAGCGCAGTTCCGCGCGCTCGGCGCGATTCCGCAAGTGATGGCCTTCTCCGACGTCTACCAGGCGCTGCAGACCGGCGTCGTGGACGGTCAGGAGAACACCTGGTCCAACATCTACACCCAGAAGATGCATGAGGTGCAGAAATACGCCACCGTCACCAACCACGGCTACATCGGCTACGTCGTGGTCGTGAACAAGAAGTTCTGGGACGGCCTGCCCGCCGATATCCGCGACCAGCTCTCCAAGGCGATGAAGGAAGCGACCGATTACGGCAACAGCCAGTCAGCGAAGGAGAACGACGACGCGCTGGAGGCGATCAAAAAGACCGGCAAGACCGAGATCGTGACGCTGACGCCCGAGCAGGACGAGGCGATGCGCAAGGCGACGATGCCGGTCTACAAGGACGTCGCCTCCCGCGTCGGTCAGCCCTTGATTGACGAATTCCTGAAGGAGACCGGCCGCGGCCCGATGAACTAAAGCATGATCCGGAAAAGTGTATAGCGGTTTTCCGAAAAGATCATGCTCAATCAAAGACCTAAAGCGCGATGACGATTCAACCAAATCTCATCGCGCTTTAGGCGGTTGCGTGGTTGGTTCGCGGCCGGTGGGCGGCCGTTGTCGAATTGCATGATCGGGCGGGCATCGGCCCGCCCAATTGCTACGAGCATGATCCGGATCTACAGGGGCCGCTCCAGCGCAAAGCTGGGACAGGCTTTCCGAAAAGGTCATGCTCAATTGGAAACGATAGAGCGGGATGATGAATCATCCTGCTCTAGAGGGGATCTGTATGTTGCTTCGTATTCTCGACCGGTTGGAGGAGATCATCATCGCGAGCCTGATGGGCGCCGCGACGCTTCTGACCTTCGTCACGGTCGCTCATCGCTTCCTGGTCGATGTGCCCGTGCTCTATCCATACCTGTTCGGGATCAATCTCGCCTGGTCGCAGGAACTCTGCATTTACATGTTCATCTGGATGGCGAAGTTCGGCGCCGCCTATGGCGTGCGCACCGGCATCCATGTCGGCGTCGACGTGCTGATCAATCGGCTCAACGACACCTGGCGGAAGTGGGTGATCCTGTTCGGCCTGCTCGGCGGCGCGCTGTTCACCGCCATCGTCGGCACCATGGGCGCGAAATTCGTCATCGAATTGATGCACACCGACCAGGTATCGCCCGACATGGAGATCCCGAGCTGGATCGTTTACGCCTGCATCCCGCTCGGCTCGTATTTGATGTGCTTCCGCTTCCTGCAGGTGATGTGGACGTATTACCGCACCGGCGAGCTGCCGCACCATGACGCGACCCATGTCGACGACATCGAGGTCAGCCCGAAGGCGCCGATCGCGCTTGGAGAAGCGTGATGAGTGCTGCCCTGATCTTCGGACTGCTATTTGCCCTGATGCTGACGGGCATGCCGATCTCGATCTCGCTCGGCCTCACCGTGCTGACCTTCCTGTTCACCATGACGGAAGTGCCGATCGAGAGCGTCGGCCTGAAATTGTTCTCCGGGTTGGACAATTTCGGCATCATGGCGATCCCGTTCTTCATCCTGGCCGGCACGTTCCTGACCCGCGGCGGCGTGGCGCGACGGATGATTACGTTTACGACATCGCTGGTCGGGCACCTGCCAGGCGGGCTCGGGCTTGCCGGCGTCGCGGCGTGCGCGATGTTTGCGGCGATTTCGGGCTCGAGCGTTGCGACCGTGGTTGCGATCGGCTCGATCATGATGCCGGCGATGGTGGATTACGGCTATCCGCGCCGCTTCGGCGTCGGAGTGATCTCGACTTCGGGCGCGCTCGGCATTCTGGTGCCGCCCTCGATCATCCTGGTGCTTTACGGCGTCTCCACCAATACCTCGATCGGCGCGCTGTTCATGGCTGGCATTGTGCCGGGCATTCTACTCGCGCTGATGCTGGCCGCCGTCACCTGGTTCGTCGCCCACCGCAACGGCTACCCCAAGATGAAGCGGGCCACCATCGGCGAGCAGGTCAAGGCCTTCGTCGACAGCTTCTGGGGCCTGCTTCTCATCGTCATCGTGCTCGGCGGCATCTATGGCGGCATCTTCACGCCGACGGAAGCTGCCGCGGTGGCGGCCGTCTATGCCTTCTTCATCACGGTCTTCGTCTACAAGGAGCTCAAGCTCACCGAGGTGCCGAAGGTGCTGTTGCAGGCAGCGAGCATGAGCTCGATGCTGCTCTACATCATTACCAACGCGGTGCTGTTCTCCTTCCTGATGACGCATGAGCAGATCCCGCAGGCGATGGCGGCCTGGATCATCGACAAGAACCTCTCGGTCTGGATGTTCCTGCTGGTGGTGAACGTGATTCTGCTCGCGGCCGGCAACGTCATGGACCCGTCGTCGATCCTCCTGATCATGGCGCCGATCCTCTATCCGCTGGCGACCAAGCTCGGCGTCAATCCCGTGCACCTGGGCGTTCTGATGATCGTCAACACCGAGGTCGGGTTGTGTCACCCGCCGGTCGGGCTCAATCTCTATATCGCCTCGAGTATCGCCAAGATGGGGATCAGCGAGATCACGGTCGCGGTGCTGCCATGGCTGTGCGCGATGCTGGTGTTTCTGGGACTGATCACCTATGTGCCGGAAATCTCGCTATGGCTGCCGCACGTGCTCGGGATGATATAAATCCTTCACGATCGGTTAATGTCGATTAAATCTAGGTAGGGTTCCGCCGTCTTTCCAAAGTGTAAGTTGAAAGCCTCCCGTGTTCCGACCATCCTGATGGGTGAGTATGCCTTTCGGAGGAGGTTCGTATGAGAAGGTTTGCAATCGCTGGCATGGCTGCGCTCGCCATCGCCGCCTCGACTGCGGTCTACGCGCAGCAAGGCTGGTTTCGCGAGCACATGCACCATATGCGGTTGAGCCCCGAGGATCGCGCCGCGATGCTGGATGCGCGGATTGCTGCGGTGCATGCGGGATTGAAGCTGACGCCGGACCAGGACAAGCTGTGGCCGCCGGTGGAATCGGCGGTGCGGGATTTTGCCAAGCTCCGGATGGACCGGGCCAATGCGCGGATGAGGGCGCGCGAGGACGCCCAGAACGATCAGGAGACGCCGCCTGACCCGGTGGCGCGGCTCCGCCAACGGGCCGACGATATGGCAACGACCTCGGCGGCGCTCAAGAAGATCGCCGATGCGGCCGATCCGCTCTACAAGACGCTTGACGACGGCCAGAAGCGGCGTTTGGCGCTGCTCACCCACCACGGCCGAATGGGCGGCGGCGGAGAGGGCTGGCGCCACCGCTGGATGGAGCGCGACGGCGGCGGTCCGCGCCCCGACCGCGACGGCGGGCCGGAGCGGCTTTGAGGCGGCCCCTTCAGCGGATCGCAGCTCGGTCAGGGGAGGCCGCCGGATTCCGGCGGCTTTTCCGTACGTTAAGCGGATAGAAGAAGGCGGGAAAACTTGCTCCGCCTTGCTGGACATCAGGGGGGCGCTTTGCTAAACGACGCCCGCTTGCAAAGGTTTTCCGGTCCCAAGCGCCGGGCGCATAGCTCAGTTGGTAGAGCAGCTGACTCTTAATCAGCGGGTCCCAGGTTCGAGCCCTGGTGCGCCCACCAAGCAAATCAATATCTTGGCAACGGGGCGAGTTGAACATTCTGACAACTCGTCACCTGCTCATTCTGACAAAATCCCCCTTTCCGTTCTCTTGTTGAGCCTCTTTGGCTAACGCCCATGATCTCGAAAAGTTGGCTGTCTGCGCGAGCAGATGATGATGGAGCCGAAGGCGCGCTGCCCGTCAACCCATTGGGAGAGCGCGACCGCGTTGCAGCAGAGGTGAATTTGCACCTGGCTTCAATTTCAAACTGGTCGCCGGGCTCCCCGACATCAGTCAAATAAATCGACAGAACGTCGGCACAATCGATGTCTTCGATATCCCGTCGGCGACGTGCTGGTTGATATTTTCGCGCGATGTAGTCTGCTAGCGCTTGCTCTGCTTCTCGAGGCGGCTTTCTTCCAATCATCTTCCGAAGTCCGAAGGACTTCAGTTGAGGACTGAACGACGATCAGTCGCAGGGAGCGGAATAGGCCGTCTGCTGGTGCAGCAAGTGGGCGCCTCTAACGCAAACACGAGCTGATGCCTATAAATCTACAGAAGAAGAATTCTGCATGATCCCGGCAACCGGAGGAACCGGATGCATGGAACCTATCGCAGCGATCGACGTTCTTGTCCGCGAATGAGCAGCGCCGTGCCCCGGCGCAGCGAGCGCCGAGGCGCTGAGCTGTACTGCACGGAGGGACACTCATGAGACTCACTCTTTCAGTCATCAAGGCTGACGTTGGTTCCGTTGGCGGGCATACGAAACCGTCCTCACGCATGATAGCAACTGTCGAGGGCGAGGTCGCGAAGGCGATCTGCAATGGTCTGTTGATCGACGGTTTCATCTGTCACACCGGCGACGACATCGCGATCATCATGACGCACACTCGGGGCGAGGGGAGCTCCGAGGTTCATCAACTCGCCTGGAGGACGTTTCTGGCGGCCACTTCCGTTGCGAAAGCCTCCGGGCTCTACGGCGCCGGCCAGGATCTTCTCGCGGACGCGCCTTCCGGAAACATTCGCGGTGCCGGTCCAGGCGTCGCCGAGCTCAGCTTCGAGCACAGCCTCTCGGGACCGAGACCCGCGGAGTCTTTCATGGTGTTCGCCGCCGACAAATGCGGCCCCGGCGCCTACAACCTGCCGCTCTACCTTGCCTTTGCCGATCCCATGTATTGCGCCGGGCTGATGCTGCCCCAGATGATCAAGGGATTCCGTTTCCATGTCATCGACATGGACAACACGGCCGGTGACAGCGTGATCGAACTCGACGCGCCCACGGACAGCTACCATATTGCCGCGCTGCTCCGCGACAACGAGCGCTTCGGCATTGATCGTATCATTTCTCAAACATATGGCGAGGTAGCCGTCGCTGTCTCGGCGCAGCGTCTTCACGCGATTGCAGGCAAATATACCGGCAAGGATGATCCGGTCGCGATCGTCAGGAACCAGGGGATGTTCCCGGCACCAGAAGAAATCATCTCCCCGTTCGCCAAGGCGCACTTCGTGGGCGGCGATGCGCGCGGCTCGCACGTGATGCCGCTCATGCCCGTGCCGCTTAACACGCCGGTCACAGGTATGTACTGCCTGCCGATCGTTTCCTGCGCCGGCTTTTCGATCGACAGGGAAGGCCGCTTTTCGGAGTCCTATACCGATTTCTTCGACAACCCAGCCTGGGACGAGGTGCGCAGGTCGGCGCAGCGCAAGGCCATCGAGATGCGCAGCCAAGGCTGGTCTGGCGCCGCCATGCTGCCTTATTCCGAGCTGGAGTACGGCGGTTTCCGCGACACCGTGTCCGCGCTGATGACGCGTTTTCGACTGCGCGAGGATCGCAAGCCGGAAGCGGCGGAGTAGAGACCGCCTGCCCAGGAGGTGGGTATGCCAAAAAAACGCATCGGCATTCTAACGGGTGGCGGCGATGTTGCGGGCCTCAACGCAGTCATCAAGAGCGTGACCTATCGCGGCAGCGAGGACGACATCGAGGTCGTCGGCCTGCGCCGTGGTTGGGAGGCCCTCACGCACCTGAACCTCGAGGACCCAAACAGCAGGTCCCGTTACGTCCTCCCGCTGAACCATGAAAACACTCGCACCATCGACCGGCGCGGCGGCACCGTGCTGCACACGAGCCGCATCAATCCGTCGAAAATACAAAAGCTGCCCGATCATCTCGTCGGCGAGGATGTTCCAGTCTCGTTGGGCACCAAGGGCGGAATCGCGCAAAAGACATGGGATCTCACGGGCCAGGTGCTGGTGAACCTTTCGGGACTTGGCATCGAACACCTGATCGCCATCGGCGGCGACGACACGCTCAGTTATGCGGCCAAGCTCAATGAACTCGGCGTCAAAATCACCGCCATCCCAAAGACGATGGACAACGACGTCCGCAACACCGAGTACTGCATCGGCTTCTCGACCGCGATCACCCGCGCCACCGATGCCATCCAGCGGCAGCGCACCACCGTCGGCTCGCATGAGCGAATCGGCATTTTCCGCGTCTTCGGCCGCGATGCCGGATTTACGGCACTCTACACCGCGTATGCGACCTCGATACGATGCGTCATACCGGAGTTCAAGGTCGATCTCGACAAGCTGATCCGTTTGCTCATCGAGGACAAGCGCGCCAACCCAAGCAACTACGCGCTGATCGTACTCAGCGAGGGAGCCGAGTGGGAAGGCCACAAGCTGCAGGAATACGGTGAGCCTGACGCCTACGGTCACCGCAAGAAGGTCAACGTGGCGGAATCGCTTGCGGAGGAGATCAAGCGGCGCGCCGGCGAGGAGACGATCACCTCCGATCTCACCTACGACTTGCGATCTGGCGATCCGGACTTCATCGACAAGCTTGTGGCCCTGACGTTCGGTAACATGGCCTACGATGCCATGATGCAAGGCAGGACCGGCCTCATGTCGGCGCTGGTAGACGGCCGCTACGACCTCGTGCCCATTCCCGACGCCAAGCTCGGCCCTCGCAAATTGGACGTCGCCAGCACCTACAACACGGAGCGCTACCGCCCAACCTATGCAAACAAGCGGGGGCTACCGATCTTTCTCAATCGCGCGTCATAGTCGGGTTCGCTGTTGCGGCCCGCAGCGAACGACTGCAAATGCTCAACAAGTCACGTGAAAGAGCCCGATCCGTCTTGCGCTCGACCGGTTGAATATCTGGATCGCCTCGGGTGTCGGCTTTAACAAAACCTCGCACCCTTTTCTTTCGAAATAGCTTTCAGCTTCCGGTGACAGGTGCACGTTGCCCATCTGACCCGAGCCAATGACGACCTGTTCGCACCCCTTCTCGAAGAGAAACCTTGCCTCGTCTTCCGAAAGCACGTGCGAGGTACCATAGAGCTTCTTTGATAACTTCTTTTTCCGCTTCATAACCTCGCCGGAAAGACGAACGATGATGTCATGCTCATAGATGCTTCCGTCGATCGTAATCGTGCCAAATGTGGTGCCGTCAATCTTCATCGTGACCTCCTCTTGGTCAAACTCCCGCTCCAAGACGCAGCAGTGGAGGTGCCGTGACGCCAGCATCATCCTTGCTCAAGCGCGGTCCCGGCTGCCGATCCGGATCTTGGTCCTATGCTTGGTCACGGATACGGCGCGGACACTGCTCCGCGTCAGGCAGGACCAACCAGACCGTCGCAGAGCGGCTCAAGGCGATTGGAGCGCCTGGGCGCTTAGTCCGATGCGTCCTTGATTGCGGCCTCGAAGGTCTTGGCCTCGAAGGCCGGCATACTCTGGATCCGCCCCAGACCGTGGGTGGAGTACCAGACGGAAAACGCGAGGACCGCCTCCGGCTTCGGGGCATCGACAATGTCGACGAAATCGTAATGGCCTTGGGTGTAGTGGATTGACTCGATCTTGATGCCCAGCTTGTCGAGCTTTGCCTTGGCCTTGCCGACCCGGTCCGACTGCTTTTTTGCCCACTCCGGGCTCAGATTTCCGAGCAGTACGTATTTCATGGCCACCTCCACGGTACGTTGATGATCTAAGCGCGAAGGACCACGCAATTATACGTCGTTTGGCGAGCCCCGCCTACGGCGTCCCGCGTCACGGAATTGTGTAACCGATCGCTTGAAGCGAGCCACGTCCCGTCAGAGGCCATACGCCGGGTCGGCGCCGCTCGCCAGCTCGCAGCAGCACCATGGACCGATAAAGCGCAACGAGTAACCTGGCATCGGAGGCGAAGGCGGGGAGTGGACGGTTGATCGAGCCGTCGGGCGCGAGGTAGTTACGGTAGCGCACTTCGAAGCGCGCGATCACGGGGAGCTCTTGATTTGCTCTCTTGCTGGCCACGCTCTCACTCCGGAGCGATGCTGCCTCCCACAGCTCGCCATGTGGCGCTTGCGTCCGCGCTTTGCAATACCACGTTCGCTCTGGCGTGCTTTTGGCCCTGCTGCACCGCGGGCTGGTCCGCGCGACGCAGTACGAAGCTCTCCCACGAATCGGCGGTGCTGAGTCATGATGGCAACGAACGATCACGCCGTAACCGTGCTCGGTGGAACTGGTTTTCTTGGGCGCCGCGTCGTCCGGCATCTGCGCGCCTTACTGGCCGGAAGGTAGAGGCGCTCAAGCAAGTCAGGCTCTGTTAAATATCATAGTAGAGGTGAAACTCGTAAGGATGAGGGCGTAGCCTGATGGCGTCGATCTCCTTTTTCCGCTTGTAGTCGAGCCAGGTTTCGATCACGTCAGCAGTGAGCACATCTCCGCGTAGCAGGAAGGAGTGATCGCGTTCCAGGGCGTCGAGCGCCTGATCCAGCGAACCCGGCGTCGACTTTACTTCCTTTGCCTCGGCGGGCGGGAGGTCGTAGAGATTCTTGTCGATCGGGCTACCTGGGTCGATCCGCTTGTCGATGCCGTCAAGGCCAGCCATCAGCATCGCGGAGAAGGCGAGGTAGGGGTTGCAGGACGGATCCGGCGAACGAAACTCGACGCGCTTTGCCCGTGGGTTCGGCGAATACATCGGAATCCGGCAGCAGGCCGAGCGATTGCGCTGGGAATAGACCAGGTTGATGGGAGCTTCGTAACCCGGCACCAGACGCCGATAGGAGTTCGTGGTCGGGGCGCAAAGCCCGCATAGCGCCCAGGCGTGGGTCAGGAGCCCGCCAATGTAATAGCGGCCGAGCTTGCTCAAGTCGGCGTAGTCAGCTTTGTCGTAGAACAGGTTGGTCTCACCCTTCCATAGACTTTGATGAACGTGCATTCCCGAGGCGTTGTCCTCGAACAGTGGTTTCGGCATGAATGTCGCGGTCATGCCGTGCTGGTGAGCGGTGTTCTTGACCACATATTTGTAGATCATCAGGTTGTCGGCCATGCGGGCAAGCGTGGTGAAGCGCATGTCTATTTCGTTCTGGCCGCCGGTTGCGACCTCGTGGTGATGGGCTTCTATCCTGATTCCCAGCGACTCCATTGTCAGCACCATTTCGGTGCGGAGCGCCTGCATGCTGTCAACAGGGGGAACGGGAAAGTAACCCTCTTTCGGCCGCGGCTTGTGGCCAAGATTCGGCTCTTCGTCCTTGCCGGTGTTCCAACTGCCTTCGCTGGAATCGATTTCGTGAAAGGCGTAATTGATGCCCTGTCCGTAGCGCACGTCGTTGAAGACGAAGAACTCCGCCTCCGGACCAAAATAGCTCGTATCGGCGTGGCCGGTGCCTTTCAGGTAGGTCTCGGCCTTCTGGGCGATGTAACGGACATCGCGGCTATAGGACTGACCCGTCACTGGGTCCCTGATGTTGCAGATCAGGACCAAGGTCGTCTCTGGGGCGAACGGGTCAAGGAAAGCCGTCGTCGGATCCGGGACGACCAGCATGTCGCTTTCCTGAATCTCCTGAAAGCCGCGGATCGATGAGCCATCGAAGCCGATGCCTTCGTCGAGAGCATCGACGCTCACCGCGCTCGGCGGGACGGAGAAGTGCTGCCACACCCCGGGCAGGTCGGTGAAGCGCAGATCGATCATCTGCACCTTCTCGTCCCTGATTGCCTTCACGAGATCTTCGGATGTCGCACAATTCGGAAACATGGCTTCACTCCTGTGGTGGAGAGCCGGGGAAGATCGTTTGCCGTACAACCGCAACTGTCCGGCCTCGGACGAATTTTTGTCCATGCTTCGTGTTAGTCGGCGACGGAACAACCTCGGTCAGGCATGCCGGCGGTTGTCGCGGGGCGCGCTCCGTCATGTGAGCGCCGATAGCTTCAACTTTGGTGCGGCCCGCGCATGAGCTTTATGGCGTCTTCGATATGCCGCCAAGTTCTCGCCAACTCCATCTCGCCTTTTGATTCGAGTTCGTTGGCATTCTGGGCGGCCTCCGCAATGGCTCGAGGGCCGTGCGCTTCCAGCAACTGCCGCGCATAGGTATGGATTTCGATTTCTCGCATGGCGTCATCCTCCTCTTGTTCGGCTCGACCGTGACCCCATCGCGCCAAGAACTGCAGATGCTGACACCCATGAAGCAATTTGCATCCGGACAGGGAGCATTTGCAAGAGCCTGTGCTGGGTCATGGGTCGCGAACACTCGCAAGCATTTCCCGATGGCTTGGAGATCTCGCTCAAGGCGCGGAAGTCCCCTCCGGATCAGACCTGCGTGACCACAACTGCTTCAACGAAGCCATTTCAATCGGCGGCGCGCGGCGAAGTGACCGAGGTGTGCGAGACCTGCAAGGAGGAGGAGACCTGGTTGGCCGCGCGGAAGGCCGCCGGTGGCAGCTTGCAATCGCCTTCCGGCGGCTTACGATGGTTCACGCAGCTCACCCTGTAGGAGCGCAGCCATGGAACTCACCGTGGTACCCATCGTCAAGCCGGACGCAGCCAACTTCATCTTCGGCCAGTCGCATTTCATCAAGACCGTGGAAGACCTTCACGAGGCGCTCGTGGGCGCGGTTCCGGGCATCCGCTTCGGGCTGGCCTTCTGCGAGGCCTCCGGTAAGCGGCTGGTGCGCTGGTCGGGAAATGACGAAGCCGCCCTGGCCCTCGCACGTGACAACGCCCTGGCCATCGGCGCCGGCCACACCTTCCTGATTTTCCTTGGCGACGGATTCTTTCCCGTCAACGTGCTGGCCGCGGTGCGCGCGGTGCCGGAGGTCTGCCGCATATATTGTGCGACAGCCAACCCGACACAGGTGATTGTGGCTCAAACCGAGCTGGGGCGCGGCGTGCTCGGTGTAGTGGACGGCGGATCGCCGCTGGGTGTGGAAGCCGACGCTGACATTGCGTGGCGGAAAGACCTGCTGCGTAAGATCGGCTACAAGCTGTAGTGGCCGTCAGATCGCCGCTTGTGTCGGACCGTCGAAGAAATACAGCCGGTCGGGATTCAGCGCGAGGCGAAGCTGGTCCCGGACCTTCGCCAGGACGGTCGGCTCTACCGCGGCCGCCATCATGCTGGGCCCGACCTTCACGTCCAGGAGAATCTCCGACCCGAGCTTCTCGACGACCTCGACCGTGGCATCGAAGGCGACATCTGCCGGATCGCTGCTGGAGGCAACGCGCAAGTCCTCCGGGCGGATTCCAAGTGTGACGTTTTCTCCTACATGCTTACGAAGCCGGCTCGCGACCTCGGCCGGAAGTTTGATATGGATGCCTTCGTTGTTCGCCCACAAGAGGCCGTCAGCATCAGCGGCGATCGTCACCGTCGCGAAATTCATCGCGGGCGAGCCGATGAAGCCGGCAACGAAGCGGTTAGCAGGCGCATTATAGAGTTCGAGCGGCTCGCCGACCTGCTGAACGACACCATCCCTCATGACGACGACGCGATCGCCGAGTGTCATCGCTTCGATCTGGTCGTGGGTGACGTAGATGGCGGTGGTGCCGAGGCGGGCATGGATCTTCTTGATCTCCACTCGCATCTGGACGCGTAGCTTGGCGTCGAGGTTCGATAGCGGCTCGTCGAACAGAAACACTTTCGGATGCCGAACGATGGCGCGGCCCAAGGCGACACGCTGGCGCTGGCCGCCGGAGAGTTGCCGCGGCTTGCGCTGCAGCTGCGCCTGGATGCCGAGGATCTCGGCCGCAGCCTTCACGCGGGTATCGATTTCTGCGCGACCGAACCGGCGCATCTTCAAGCCGAACGCCATGTTGTCGTAGACGTTCATATGCGGGTAGAGGGCATAGTTCTGGAATACCATGGCGATGTCGCGATCCATCGGCGGTAGCTCATTGACGATCTTGTCGGCGATCAGGATTTGGCCCGAGGTGATGGATTCGAGCCCGGCCACCATGCGCAGCGTCGTAGTCTTGCCGCAGCCCGAAGGGCCGACGAGAACCACGAATTCCTTGTCGTTGATCTCAAGGTTCACATCCTTGACGGCATGGACCCCGTCAAACGTCTTGTTCAAGTCGCGTATGACGACCCGCGCCATGGTTCATCCTTTGACCGCTCCGGTGAGACCGGCGACGTAGTACTCGACAAAGAACGAGTAGACGAAGGCGACCGGTATGGACCCCAGAAGGGCGCCTGCCATCAGCGAGCCCCAGTAGAACACGTCACCGCGGATCAGCTCCGACGTGACGCCGACCGAGACGGTCTTCTCCGTAGGCGAGGACAGGAAGACCAGGGCATAGATGAACTCGTTCCACGACAGAGTAAATGCGAAGATCCCCGCCGAAAGGATCCCCGGCACGGCGATCGGGAAGATGATGTGGATCATCGCCTGCCAGCGAGTTGCGCCATCGATGCGGGCGCATTCCTCGAGCTCCCGAGGAATCGCCTTGAAGTAACCCATTAGCAGCCAAGTGCAAAACGGAATTAGGAATGTGGGATAGGTCAGAATCAACGCCCACGGCGTATCGCCGAGGCGAAAGTTGCGGACGATGTCCGCCAGGGGAATGAAGAGCAGCGTTTGCGGAACGAGGTAGGTGATGAAAATTGCGGTCCCGAGCATGCCGGCGAACCGGAATTTCAGGCGCGAGAGTGCGTATCCGGCCAGCAGCCCGCAGAACAACGAGATCAGCGTCGCAGCAACCGAGATCAGCAGGGTATTGAGCATCCAGGTGCTGAACAACGTCTCTTGGAGCAGATAGGTGATGTGATCGAGGGTCGGATGTGCGGTCCAGAACGGTGCGTAGTTCGGCGCGTTCCAGGGGCGGTAGAGCTCGCTGTCGGGCCGCACCGCGGTGACCAGCATCCAGTAGAACGGAAACAGCAGCGTGAAGATAAAGGCGCCCAACGGGATGTAGAAGAAAGCCCAGCGCCGCCATTTTGCACCTTCGATCATGGCTCAAAGGGTCTCCACCCGGCGGATGTAAAGGAGCTGCACGATCACCACGACGAGCAGCACCGGGAACATGGCGAGCGAGATTGCCGCGCCCTGGCTCAAGAGGCCGGTGCCGACGCCAACTTGGTAGGCATAGGTCGCGAAGAGCTGGGTGGCATTGGCAGGGCCGCCCCCGGTCAGCACATAGACGAGTTGAAAATCGGCAAACGTTTGGATGACCGAAAACAAAACCACCACCAACGTGACCGGCAGGAGCAGCGGCCACGTCACGTACCAGAAGCGTTGCCAGGGCTTTGCGCCGTCGATTGCCGCGGCATCCTGCAACTCGGGATTGATCGTCTGCAGACCAGCGAGCAGGCTGATCGCGTAAAACGGCACGCCACGCCAGATATTGACGACGATCACGGAGATCAGCGCGAGATTCGGATCACCCAGCCAATTGATCCGGCTGCTGATTAGGCCAAGCCGAAACAGCGTCCAGTTGATCACGCTGAAGGTGGGATCGAACATCCACTTCCATGCGAAGGTCGAGAGTACCGTGGGGATGATGAACGGCAGAAGGATGAAGGCGCGCGTAAGGGCCTTTCCCTTGAAGTTGCGATTGAGAAGAAGTGCGAGCCAGAGGCCGAGAGCGAGCTTGAACACGGTCGTCACCGCCGTATAGACGACGGTGTTCCACACCGCGACACGGAAGATGCTGTCATTCAGCAGCACAACGAAGTTCTGCATCCCGACAAAATTTCCGGGTACGCCGACCTTGGCATCCGTCACGGATAACTCCACTCCCTTGACGAACGGGTAGGCGATGAAGAGGCCGAGCAGCACCATGGTCGGCAACAGCAGGACGAAGGCGAGCCAGCGCTCGTCCTCGAGAAGACGCGTGATCGGCCACCGACGCACGGAGCCCGCGTAGGTGTCCGAAGTCGTTGTGACGTCGCTGACGGCCATCTTAGGTCCTCTCGACCGCGGCCTGCTCGTTCTCGCTTTCCTCTACCGCCTGGCCCCCCGGCGAAATCGGGCGGCTCGCCCTCCGTACGGCGATCCTAGAGCCTTTTCCGTTCTGATTGAATCAGAACGGAGGATCTATCATCCCGCTCGGGCTCTCAGCTCGAACATGATCTTTTCGGAGAGCCGCGCCACACTATGCGCTAACGCGGCCGCGTGGATCCAGATCATGCTCTAGGCGTGGATCCTTGCGACCTCCTCGTGCGCCCATTTCACGGCGTCTTGCGCCGGCATGCCTTGTATCGCCTTGGCAGTCATGTCGACGATGATGTACTTGCTCAGCGCCTCGGCTGCGTGCCGGTCGGCTGGTCCGGCATAGCCGGGAAAACGTCCGGCCCGCGCGGCCGTCCGGAAGGGCAGCATCACGGGGTCCTTGTCCCAGAGCTTGTCCTTCTCCCAAACTGCGGTCGCCCCAACGGAATAGCCTTGCTGCGAATCGAACCATGCCTGATAGACAGGTTTCGAAGTGATCCAGCGCAGGAACTCCTTGCCAGGCTTTGGGTCCTTAACATACTTCATCAGCATGTTCGACATTGGCAGGTGATAGCCATACTGGCCCGCGACGCCCTTGGGCAGTGGCGCGTGCACGATGTCCTGCCATAGCGGCATGCCGTTTTCGGTAAAATAGGTGTCAGGCTTCCGCTTGGCCTCGAGATAAATCGAAGCGCCATTCAAAGTGCAGCTGATGGTGCCTGAGAGGAAGGCCCGGTTGTTGCTGCTGTCGTCCCAGGCGAGCCCGCCCTCGTCATAAGCGTCCTTCCAGAAGCCGACGGCGAAATTGACCGACTCGACCGTCGCCTTGGAGTTCAGCACCACCGTGTTGCCGTCCGCTTCGACCTCCTTACCGCCCCATGACCAAAGATACGGATAGGCGTAAGTTGGTGGGTCGCCGAAGCTGTGGCTGACGGCCTGCCCCATTGGCCGGCCTTTGCCCTTGAGCTTCTTGCCGGCCTCGCGGTACTCCTCCCAGGTTTGCGGGAATTTCGGCGGTTCGTAGCCGATCTCGGCGAACCAGGACTTGCGGTAAGCCAATTGCGCGCCGAGCACGCACCACGGTACCGCGATCCATCTCTTGCCATCATTGGCGACGACGCGTGATTCCTCGTAGAAGCCGCCTTGCGCCTTGCCGATCTCTTCGGCCACGTCGCTCACGTCGACGACGCTCTCCGGATAGAGCTGCGCCCAGTTGTTGAGCGCGCAGATCACGTCCGGTCCAGTGCCGGACTGAATCGCGGAGGTTGTGCGCGCCTGAATATCATTGCCGTTGATCATCTCGATGGTGAGCTTGATGCCGAGCGCCTTCTCGCATTCCGGGACAATCTCCTTCAGGAGAAGGGCGTCGGAGGCCGGGACGAAATCGTTCCACCGCAGCCAGTGGAGCGTGGTGGCCTGGGCGTAGGCGGGCGCCTGCTTCAGGGCAAGAATTGACGCTATCCCGCCAGCCCTTGCCGCGACTGCACCGCCACCGGAAAGCTTAAGCAGCTTGCGCCGACTTATGTGCGCCATGGTATGTCCTCCCTATTATTTTGTGCCGAATTCTCCTCTCTTGGAAGTCCGTAAAGGATTTGGGCGTGGAGAAGTTGAGATTCAATGTTCTGCAGCAATGTCTATGTCGTCGCGAGGGTGCGCGGCTCCGATCCCACCCAGATCGATAGTCGAAAATTCTGCGTTAACAGGATACCTGTGCGGCTGCATTGCCGCCTAGTAGCGGCATAAGCGCCGCGACTCGCGGCTGGCCAGCGGAAGAACGCGGCGCAACAAAACTTTCGCAGGTGCGCAACGACGTTTCGATGGGGTCGATACGGCTTTCCACTGGCATCCCACAAGTGCGATCGAGTCCGTTTCGAAGCAGCGCGGCTTGCGGTATCGTCGGAGCTTGGATTGAGGAAATCGCCATGACTACCTATACGGTCGGGCTGAAACTCGCGACGCGTACCAAGGCACTCACGATTGAGGCTGAGGACGCGCTACTTGCAGCTCTCAAGATGAAGCTTGAGAACCCCGAGGCGCTCATCACGTACGTTCGCAAGTCGAATCGCCGTGGTGATCGTCGTCACCCGCATGACGCGCTGCAGAACAAGAAAATGGCATAGCATTGCATTGGCTGGCACCGTGCTGCGATGGCTTGTTCCGCGCAGCATCCTCTGCAAGCTCCGTCATGACTGTCGGGATATCGTAAGCCACCCAATTTCCGGCTGGCGCATCCGGATCGTCGCCAATCAAGGCAAAACTTTTCGTTCCATCCTATGGACTGAAGTCGAATGGTCAGCTGGGCGAGGATTTGGAATCGCAAGAACTCCCGCCGGCGGATGAGGCGCCGGAAGTTTTAGCCAGCGGCAGCCAAGACGGCGTTGATGGCGTCGCCCTGCGCTGAGAAAGCGCAAGGCGCTCTGGTTCCTACGTCGACGACGCGAAAAACAACACCCGAAGGAGGCGGGTGTAGTCGGATTCAAGCACCATGATCGTCACAAACACCAGCACCAACACAGGCGGAAGCAGGATGGCGTAGGCTAAGGCCAAACGTTCCCACGCCATGTGCATGAAGACGGCGACGATCAGACCGGCCTTGAGCACCATGAACAGCACGATCAGGGACCACCTGAGATTGCCCTGCAGGCCAAAATAATCGACCAGATAAGAGCAGGTGCTGAGGACGAACAACCACCCCCACACCACGAGATAGAGCTTGATCGGATGCTGCTGACCCTTTCCGTGAGCTACTGGCGCGACTGTGTCAAGCACATGAGCTTGCAGCGAATGCTGTGTTCCCTGAACGTCTAGCGCGGCGTTTGTCATGTGCCGACCTCACCAAAGGTAAAAAAGGGCGAAGATGAACACCCACACAAGATCGACGAAGTGCCAGTACAGGCCGGTGATTTCGACGATCTCGTAATACCCCTTCCTGCTCGTGAAAAAGCCGCGCCTTTCGAGATCGAAGTCGCCCCTGAGCACCTTTCGCGCGATGGCGAGCAGGAAAATCACGCCGATCGTGACGTGGGTGCCGTGGAAGCCGGTGATCATGAAAAAGGATGAGCCAAACTGCGCAGCACCCCAGGGATTGCCCCAGGGCCGGACGCCTTCCATGATCAGCTTTGTCCATTCGAAGGCCTGCATTCCCACGAACGTGGCGCCGAAGGCTGCGGTGGCCAGCATTAAAGCTGCGGTTTTGACGCGATCGCGCCGGTAGCCGAAATTGACGGCCATCGCCATGGTCCCGCTGCTGCTGATCAGTATGAACGTCATGATGGCGATCAGAATGAGCGGGATGTGCCTGCCACCGAGGTTAAGGGCGAAGACTTCGCTTGGATTGGGCCACGGCACGGTCGTCGACATGCGTGCCGTCATGTAGGACAGCAGAAAGCAGCTGAAGATGAAGGTGTCGCTCAGGAGGAAGATCCACATCATGGCCTTCCCCCAGGAGACATTCTTGAAAGCGCGCTGATCGGAGGACCAATCGGCGACGATGCCTTGCAAGCCCCCAACCCGGGCGGAGGGTTCTCCAGTGCTTGTCAGCGCAGTCTCTGCCATCTGTTTTCATTCCTTCCTAACTGAGCAGTCGACGACAGATGTCGACAAAATTGTCGGTCCATCCCGTCAGGAGACCGAGCAAGACCAGCCAGACCAGCAGCAGGAAATGCCAGTAGATGGTGCAAAGCTCGACGCTCAGCTGCACTTCGGTCACCTCTGTGCTCCGCCACACCCTGGCAGTCGTTTTGCCCAGCGCCGCGAGACCGCCCATCAGATGCAGCCCGTGCACCGCGGTGAGCAGATAGAAGAAAGAATTGGCGGGATTGGACGCCACGAAATACCCGGCGACGATCAACTGTTGCCACACCAAGAGCTGCCCAACCAGGAAGGTGACGGCAGCGGCTCCCCCCGCGAGCAGGCCGAGCATTACGCCGTCGATGTCGTTGCGACGGGCGGCGAGGTATGCCCATTGCAGCGCGACGCTGCTCAAGACCAGAACGCCCGTGTTGAACCACAGCAATTTGGGGACGGGAAGAGCGCGCCAGTCGGCCATGTTCATGCGCATGGAGTAGGCGCTGATGAAGAGTGTGAACAAACAGCCGGCGACCGCGAGAAACACGCCCAGTCCGATCTTCGCTGCTGGCGAGGTCATCGCGCCCGTGCCGGGGAAGTCATCGATCGGACCTTCCTCCAGCCAGGGTTTTGCAGTCAGTCGTTGTTGCGAGAGCCACCAACCGACGATGGTAGCGATCACAGCCAGGAACAGGATGATGGCGCTCACGGGAGAGCTCCGCGAGCGCTTGGGGTCGCCGGCGGCTGGTTCTGCGGAATGAAGTCCTCCTTGGCACCGGGCACGCTGTAGTCATACGCCCAGCGATAAACCACCGGGAGATCCTTGCCCCAGTTGCCGTGCCCCGGCGGCGTCTCCGGCGTCTGCCACTCCAGTGTTGTCGCCCGCCATGGATTGCCCCCTGCAAGTTTGCCCTTGAACAGGCTCCAGGCAAGATTGAACAGGAACACCATCTGGGCGAAGCCCACCGTCAATGCCACCACGCTAATAAAGGCATTCAGCGAATGGGCAGACGGCGGGATGAACGCCGCTTCGCCGAGTTCGTAGTACCGGCGCGGAACTCCGAGCAGCCCGAGATAGTGCATGGGGAAGAAGATCATGTAGGCACCGAGGAATGTGACCCAGAAATGAAACTTGCCTAGCGGGTCATTCAGCATCCGCCCGGTGACCTTAGGGTACCAATGATAGATTGCCCCGAGCACAACCAGAATGGGCGCCACGCCCATCACCATATGGAAATGTGCGACGACGAACATGGTATCCGAAAGCGGAACATCGACGACAACGTTGCCGAGGAAGAGACCAGTGAGCCCGCCGTTCACGAAGGTGATGATGAAGGCGAGCGCAAACAGCATCGGCACGGTGAGGTGAATGTCGCCGCGCCACAGGGTCAGCACCCAGTTGTAAACCTTGATGGCGGTCGGGATCGCGATGATCAGCGTCGTGGTGGCGAAGAAGAATCCGAAATATGGATACATGCCGCTGACATACATATGGTGCGCCCAGACGACGAAACTGAGAGCGCCGATTGCCACGATAGCCCACACCATCATGCGATAGCCGAAGATGTTCTTTCGGGCGTGGGTGCTGATCAGGTCGGAAACGATGCCGAAGGCCGGCAAGGCGACGATGTAAACCTCGGGATGGCCGAAGAACCAGAACAGGTGCTGGAACAGGAGCGGGCTGCCGCCGCCATACTTCGAAAGCGTGCCCATCTCGACAAGCGAGGGCATGAAGAAGCTGGTTCCGAGCGCGCGGTCGAACAGCATCATCACCGAGGCGACAAACAGCGCAGGAAAGGCCAGAAGCGCCATGACGGTTGCAGTGAAAATGCCCCACACGGTCAAAGGTAAACGCATCAACGTCATGCCGCGCGCGCGCGCTTGCAGTGTCGTCACCACATAATTCAACCCTCCCATGGTGAAGCCGATGATGAACAGGATCAGGGAGGCCATCATGAGGATGATGCCCCAGTCCTGCCCCGGCGTGCCGGAGAGAATCGCTTGCGGCGGGTAGAGCGTCCAGCCTGCGCCGGTGGGGCCGCCAGGCACGAAAAAGGTCGAGGCCAGCACCAGGACCGCGAGCAGGTAGACCCAGTAGCTCAGCATGTTCACGTATGGGAAAACCATATCCCGGGCGCCGACCATCAGCGGGATGAGGTAGTTGCCGAAGCCTCCAAGGAACAAGGCCGTGAGCAGGTAGATCACCATGATCATGCCGTGCATGGTGATGAACTGGAGGTATTGGTTCGGATCAATAAAGGAGAATGTGCCGGGAAATCCGAGTTGCAGTCGCATCATCCACGACAGCACCAGCGCCACGAGCCCGATTGCCGATGCCGTCAGCGCGTACTGGACGGCGATGACTTTGGCGTCCTGCGAGAAGACATACCGCGTCCACCAGCTCCTGGGGTGATAGAGCTCAACATCAGGGACTTCGGCAGGCGGAACACCCGCGATCGCATCATAGGGGATATCGACCATGGCAATGCCTCCTCGGTCGTTTCCACCGGAGGCGATGAGCTCAACTTACGCGCTCAATCCTTCTTCGAGCGGCATGCTCTCATTCACCGCCGGATTTGTAGGTCGCCCTCGTAACGGCGCTTCGGCCTGACAATTCCGCAAACGTCTTCTGTTGCTCCAGCCAGGCGTGATATTCACTCTCTTCGTCGACGATAACCCTGGCCCGCATCTGGAAATGGGCAGCGCCACATAGCTCCGCGCAGAGCACATCGAACGTTCCGGTTCGGATCGGCTTGATCCAGAAATAGGTGACCATGCCCGGAACCATATCCATCTTGGCCCGGAACTCCGGCACATAGAAGTCGTGCAAGACATCAACGGAGCGGAGCAAGACCTTGACTGGCTTCCCGACCTGGAGATGCAAGTCGCCATTATCGATGACAACGTCGTCTTGGCCATGCGGATCGTCGCGATTCAACCCCATGGGATTGTCGGAGCTGATGTTGCGGACATCGGTTGTACCGAGCCGGCCGTCCTTCCCCGGCAGGCGGAAGCTCCATTGCCACTGCTGGCCCATGACTTCGACCTCGGTGGCGTCTGGCGGGACCGTCACGAACTGGTGCCAGACGACCAGGCCGGGCGCCAGCATGGCTGCGACGCCGATCCCGGTTCCCACGCTCAGCCACCATTCGAGCCTTTTGTTTTCGGGATTATAGGCTGCGCGCCTTCCCTCCTTGTGGTGAAAGCGGAAGACGCAATAGGCCATGAACGCGATCACCGCGACGAAAACGAATCCGGTGATCCAGAACGTGATGTTGATCGTATCGTCGATGTAGCGCCAGTTGGTGGCAATCGGCGTCCACCACCACGGGCTCCAGAGGTGAAACAGAACCGAGCCGATTGCGACCAAAAGCAGTAGAAGAGCTACATACATCCCTCGCCGTCCTCGCCGTTCAAGGCTGCGGATACGACTTTAAAGGGCGGAGCTCACGCCTACAGCGCGATGGCTGACGTCACATTCGCCATCGCCGCGCCTCTTGCCTCGCCCATTCGACCGGTTGCGACTGACAAAGAGTGCGTCTTCCGACCGCCACCTCATCAGAGGCCAGGGCGTTTCGAGAATTAAGATGATCTTCGCCAAGCTTGCCGTCAATAGCGGAGGCTGCCGGGGCGCGGTCTGGCCCGTGTCGTCTCCGCAATCTCGCATCGCGGCAAAGTTGGTCAGAGCACGATCTTAGTCAGCACCAATTGTTCGATGACGCAGCGCAGCAGGCGATTTGTGCAATCGCACAATTCGCCCAACCGTGAGTGCTGGCGCGTACCGGCCTATCGCGCTAAGCTGAACTAACCGGTCGCGACAGCTGTCGTCCGGCAAAGCTCCTTCGCCTTGAACCTGATTTGCCGCACTCGGCGCTACCGCGATCTCCAGACATGAGGAGCGCGGGACGAAAGCGCGCGTCGTTTTCGAAAGCTGCGGCACGAGCAAAGGAGACTGCGGCCATGGCCACCGAATATCTCGATAACCTTGCGAAGCCTGAACCACACCCGTTCGGGATCGCCACCCCAACTGTCGTTCGAAAGATCAGCCTGTCCGATGTGAGCGACGCGCTGCGTCTGGGCTGGGAGGATTTTAAGGCCGTACCAAGTCACGCCATCATCCTTTGCGTGATTTATCCGATTCTTGGCATCGTTCTGTTCAGACTGGTGCTTGGCTATTCGGTCTTGCCGTTACTCTTCCCGCTCGCCGCAGGTTTTGCATTGATTGGTCCTTTTGCCGGGCTTGGTCTCTACGAGCTCAGCCGCCGCCGCGAGCTGGGCGAGGAGGCCGCCGCATGGCATGCGATCTACGTGCTGCGCGCCCCGTCGTTTGGCGCCATGCTTGAGCTGGGCATACTGCTGTTCGTTCTGTTCGGGGTTTGGATCGCTGCCGCAGATGCCATTTACATTGCGATCTTCGGCAACACGCCGGCTGCGAGCATCCCGGATTTCGCAAGGCGCGTGTTGATGACTCCAGAAGGATGGTCGCTCATCATCATTGGCTGTGGCGTCGGCTTCCTGTTCGCTGTAGTGGCCCTGTGCGTCAGTGTTGTTGCGTTTCCTTTGATGCTCGACCGGCATACGACCGCCATCGATGCAGTCCGGACGTCGATGGGGGTTGCGATGACGAATCCGTTGCCCATAGCCGTATGGGGATTGATTGTTGCGGCGCTGCTGGTGATCGGTTCGCTGCCGTTCTTCGTCGGTCTAGCCGTCGTTCTGCCGGTGCTGGGTCACGCCACCTGGCATCTCTACCGGAGGGCGGTGGAAGCTGACCCGAATGCTGTACGGGAACCACCGCGCCCGCCGAAGGAAGGGCACCGCTATGCGGCAGATTTCCCGGCCAACCTCTTCCCGTGGAGCCGTGAGCGGTAGCTGTAACAGCGGAACGAGAACCCGGGATCAAGCGGGCGCGAAGTCAGTGCGCTTAACGTGCGCCCTCCAACGACGTCCGCGCCTGTCGATTGATGACTTGAACGACACAAGAACGCGCCAGCTCAAAGGCGCCGCAAGGAGACGACAATGACGGTACGTGCAATTCTCGATACCAAGGGCCACCACATCCTGAGCGTCGAGCCGGAGGCAAAGCTTTCGACGGCGGTCAAGATTCTTGGCGAACGCAAGATCGGTGCCGTGCTTGTGATGAGCAATTGCGGCGTCGAGGGCATCCTATCGGAGCGCGATATCGTGCGCGTGCTGGCTGAGCGGGGAGCCAGCGTGCTGGACGGGCCGGTCAGTGAGGTGATGACGCGCAAGGTCGTCAGCTGCCGGCAGAGCGATACCGTTTCCGCCATCATGGAAATGATGACCAATGGCAAGTTCCGCCATCTGCCCGTGCTCGAAGGCGACCGCGTGGTCGGGCTGATCTCGATCGGCGACATCGTCAAGTGGCGCGTTCAGGAATACGAGAACGAGCAGGAAGCGCTGCGACAGTACATCGAGACGGCTTAAGTCTCTGGAGCTCTCGGGGTCATCAGGCCGCCGCCTCCGCCGAGCAAGTTCGACGCGCTTCTTAGGGGCTGACCAGCGCCTATCGCGACTGGCTCCCGACGCAGCGACTGCGAAAGGCGCTGGTCGCTGAACGGGCCCATCAGCAGCAGACCGACGTGGCGATCGCGCCCGGTGATGCTGTCGATCAGGAGGCCGAGGAGGCCTGATCGACTGATCGTGCCGCCGCGCTCGTAAATCCATCAATCCAAAAAGGGGATCAATCATGACAATCAAATATCTGGAATTCACCCAGCGCTTTGCCGTGTTCGACGACGCGGCGTTCCTGAACTACGCCCGAATGCTTGGTGGTGTCGTAGACGAGGATGACCACGAACGGAAATTGGTAACCGCCGTGATGTTGGTGGCACCCAACGGCCCGCATCCGCACGGCCGAGCCGAGGGTGAACACGGCTATTTTCTGGACGGCGAGGAAGGTTCTCTGGTTAGCCGACGGCCACCTAACTTTTAAAGCTATGGAAACAATACAGCCCTCTCGGAACGCGCAACGCCGGGCCGTGCAGCCCCCCATTTGGCTTCAACGGATGGGGCGGGCGGCGCTGCTACCACGCGCTGGCGCTCCAGGCCAGCGTTCACATCCTCAGGAAATGTGCGTCGGTCGAGTTCAAATTGCCCTGCTCACATGATTCGTTGAAAGCACGGGCGCGTGTTGCGGGAAGTTCGTTGCGGCGGCCACGCCAGCTTCACAGACTGGCAACGGTCACCGAAGTGGCGCAGCGATTGACACCTTTTCCCGGGCAGGTAATGTATAGACATATTCTCGGGAGCTTGGTATGCCGCCTATCTACATCGCCTACCTCAACCGTCTCGACATCGAGGAACTCAAGATCACCGATGGCGAAATCCTGTCGGCGATCGAAGCAAGTCTGGCAGCCCAGGGCAGGGGCGACACCGTCATTGAGCCCCGCGTCCATTTGGAACCTGGGGCCGCCAACGGCCACTTCAATGTCCTGCGCGGCGCGATCAAGCCGCCGATCGACAGGGCCGGCGTCAAGATCGTCGGCGACTTCGTCGATAACTACAAGCTCGGTCTTCATTCGGAGCTTGGTATCCTCGCACTGTTCGATCCGCGAACTGGCGCGCCAAAGGCAATTATGGACGCGAGCGGCATTACCGACATGCGGACCGGAGCGGTCACGGCGATCGGTGCTAAGCATCTTGCGCGCAAGAACTCGAAGATCCTCGGTCATATCGGGGCGCGCGGGACGGCCTATTGGAACGTGCGGCTACTCGATCATCTCTTCAATTTCGACCAGATCCGCGTGCATTCGCGCCGCGAGGAGAGTCGCAACAGCTTTGCTGATCGGCTAAGCCGGGATCTCGGCAAGAAGGTCGTGGCGACGGCGGACTGGCAATCGTGCGTGGATGGCGCTGATATCGTGGTCGAGGCCTCCCGGCTCGACAAGCCGACGCCGATGCTGAAGACCGAATGGATCAAGAAAGGCGCGTTCGTCGTTCCCTACGGCACGATGAGCGCGATCGAGCTCTCGCTGACCGATATCATGACCAAGCTGGTGGTCGACGATTGGGGGCAGTGCAAGGGCGGCAAGTTCGGCAGCCTGCGGGCCCATGTCGAAGCGGGAAAGCTCTCCGAGAAGACGCTGCACGCAGAGCTCGGGCAGATTGTCGCCGGTCTGAAGCCGGGGCGTGAAAGCGATGCGGAGACGAACTTGCTCTGGCATCGCGGGCTTTCGCTGTCCGATATCGCACTGGGACACGCCATGCTGGAGAAGGCCGAGCGCATCGGCGTGGGGCAGCGCCTGCGCTTCGCCTGACCGGGAAGGTCGAGGCATACGGACATGCGCTACGTCGCTAATGCACGAATGTACTCGGTCAATCCAGAGGCGGCGGCCGCCTGGAAGGAATTGTTCGGCTGGCTCGCGCGTGAGAGTGGCGTCGACCTTGAAATTCTCGATCACGCCTTTCCGCTTCCTCTGGCCGACCTATGGTCGCGTACCGATCTGGGCTGCGCCTTCATGTGCGGATTTCCCTACATGCTGGCGACACATCGGCCGAGGCCGGTCGCTGCGCCCATACCGACCACCGCCCCGATTGCAGGACGACCGGTCTATGCCACCTGCCTCGTCGCTAGGGCGGAGTCGGATGTCCACACCATCGAGGACACGTTTGGCGGGCGCCTCGGTTACACGGTTGCTGATTCTCATTCCGGCTACAACGCGCTGCGTCATAGTCTCCTGCCGTATTACCGGCAGCGCGGTGCAAAGCTCTATCGCGAGAGCGTCGGACCCTTGACGACGCCGCGGCGCGTCATCGACGCGCTACTTGCTGGTGATATCGATATCGGCCCGCTCGACAGCTATGCGCTGGACTTGATGCAATATCATCAGCCGGAGCTTGGATCACAGATCCGGGTCGTCGCGACCACGGATCCGGCACCCGTTCCGTTCCTGGTTGCGTCATCCGGTTGCCCTGCCGAGATCCTGTCCTGCTTGCAAGCGGCGCTTGGCAACTTCTCTACCGCTCCAGCGTGTTCAGGCCTGAAAAGCGGCTTCGTCTCGATGCTTTCGCCCCTGTCGCTCTCGAAGATTACGGCCTGATGCTGCGTTGGGATGCCGAGGCGCGCGCGGCCGGATATTCTCAGCCCGGGTGATTGCACCTGCGCAGCAACACGAGATAGCAGTCTGCCGAACCGATCGGCGCGATCCGAAACGGAGCGTCGCCGGTGCGCGTCAGAATCGCGGTGTCCCCGTCCGCCAGGCCGATCTTCTCGTGGGGCAAACTCAGTTCGACATTGCCGGAGCAGGCGATGGCCAGCGCGATATCTTCGTCGTCAAAATCGCAATAGGCCGGTTTGCTTATGCGCCGCAGCTGATGTTCGAAACGCCCGCGCTTGGTCATGACATTCAAGTCGACGATTTCGCCTGCCAACAGCCGCGCTGATGTTGGCCTGTCGCCTGGGAAAGGCATCGGCTCCGAGTTGCGCTCGAGCATGACCGGCGCGGCGTCTCCGATGGTGAGCGACAGGCCGTATCCCTCGACGACGGCAAGCGTACGGTCGACGCCGGCAAATTCAGAGAATGGTCCATCGGAGGCGACCCGTGCGATGCTGACACGCCAGTCGAAATCATCCAGCGAGGCGCCCGATGGCTCGACGGCGATCTCCATCGTCGAGCCACCGCCGTTTTTCCAGGCCGTGGTCCGGCGCTCGCTGGCGCGAACGATCCTCACGGTGCGCTACCGCGGTCCAGGCTCGGCAGGTCGAGTTCGTTCTGTCGCGCACATTCGATCGCGAGCTCGTAGCCGGCATCGGCATGCCGCATCACGCCGCTTGCCGGATCGTTCCACAGCACCCGCGCAATGCGTCGGGCCGCCTCCTGTGTGCCGTCACAGACGATGACCATACCAGCGTGCTGCGAATAGCCGATGCCGACGCCGCCACCATGATGCAGCGACACCCAGGTCGCGCCGCCAGCGCAATTCAACAGGGCGTTCAGCATCGGCCAGTCGGATACGGCGTCCGAGCCGTCACGCATGGCTTCGGTTTCACGATTGGGCGAGGCGACGGATCCGGAATCGAGATGGTCGCGGCCGATCACGATCGGCGCTTTCAACTCGCCGCGAGCGACCATCTCGTTGAAGGCAAGACCGAGCCGGTGGCGGTCGCCAAGGCCGACCCAGCAGATCCGGGCCGGCAGACCTTGAAACGCGATCCGCTCACGCGCCATGTCGAGCCAATGATGCAGTGAGGCATCGTTGGGCATCAGCTCCTTCACCTTCGCATCGGTTCGGTAGATGTCCTCGGGATCGCCGGACAAGGCGGCCCAGCGGAAGGGCCCGATACCGCGGCAGAACAGCGGGCGGATATAGGCGGGGACGAAGCCCGGAAAGTCGAACGCGTCCTTGACGCCTTCCTCGAGCGCCATCTGGCGGATGTTGTTGCCGTAATCAACGACCGGAATCCCCATCCGGTGAAACTCGAGCATGGCGCGAACGTGGTCCGCCATCGAGGCGCGCGCGGCGCGCTCGACGGCTTTCGGATCGCTCTCGCGCCGCGACTGCCATTCGTGGATCGACCAGCCCGTTGGCAGGTAGCCATTGACCGGATCGTGTGCGGACGTCTGATCGGTAACCGCATCGGGCCTCACGCCGCGCCGGACCAGTTCGGGGAACACCTCCGCGGCGTTGCCGAGCAGCCCGACCGAGACCGGCTTGCGCGTCCTTGCGGCGTCCTCAATGATCGACAGTGCCTCGTCGAGGTCCTTGGCCTCGCGATCGAGATAGCGTGTGCGCATGCGCATCTCGATCCGGGACGGCTGGCATTCGACGGCAAGGCACGAGGCACCCGCCATCACGGCGGCGAGCGGCTGCGCGCCGCCCATGCCGCCGAGCCCCGCCGTGAGAATCCATTTGCCGGCGAGATTGGCGCCATAATGGCGGCGGCCGAGCTCGGCGAAGGTTTCATAGGTGCCTTGAACGATGCCCTGGCTGCCGATGTAGATCCAGGAGCCGGCCGTCATCTGGCCGTACATCATCAGGCCCTTGCGATCGAGCAGGTTGAAGTGTTCCCACGTCGCCCAATGCGGCACCAGGTTGGAGTTGGCGATCAGCACCCGCGGCGCATCGGCGTGGGTGCGGAAGACGCCGACCGGCTTTCCGGACTGGATCGCGAGCGTCTGATCGCCCTCCAGGCGGCGCAGCGTTGTCACGATCCGGTCGAAACACTCCCAGTCGCGCGCGGCGCGTCCGATGCCGCCATAGACGACAAGCTCGCCCGGCTTCTCCGCGACGTCCGGATCGAGGTTGTTCATCAACATCCGCAAGGGAGCTTCCGTCAGCCAGCTTTTCGCTGAAAGCTCCGGGCCACGGGGCGCGCGGACGATGCGTGCGTTGTCGATACGTGTCATGAAAACACATCCGGTGATGAAGAGAGCAGGTGGGTCATGTCGTCAGGCCTTGCCAGATGCGCGCATGCAGCGGATTGAAGCCGATCCGGTACACCAGCTCGGCGGGACGCTCGATGTCCCAGATGGCGAGGTCGCAACGTTTGCCTGCCTCGAGGCTTCCGATCTCGCCGAACAGGCCGAGTGCGCGGGCGGCCTCGCGGGTCACCGCCGCCAGGCATTCGTCGACGGTCAGCCGGAACAGCGTCGCTCCCATGTTCATGGTGAGTAGCAGCGAGGTCAGGGGCGACGAGCCGGGATTGCTGTCGGTCGCGAGTGCGACCGGAACGCGATGCTTGCGCATCAATTCGATTGGCGGCGTCTGCCTTTCGCGCAGGAAATAATACGCGCCCGGAAGCACCACCGCGACAGTGCCCGCGGCTGCCATCGCGGCAATGCCGGTCTCGTCGGCATATTCGAGATGATCAGCCGACAAGGCACCGGACCGCGCGGCCAATGCCGCGCCACCGAGATTGGAAAGCTGGTCGGCGTGAAGCTTGACTTGAAGATTGCACTCGCGGGCGCGAGCGAACACTTGCGCCGTCTCTTCGATCGAGAACGCGATGGTCTCGCAGAAGGCGTCGACGGCGTCGATCAGGCCCTCGGCCGCCAATGGACCGATCATCTCGCAGACCTCGGCGACGTAGGCGCTGGAGTCGCCGGCGCGTTCGGGCGGCAGGGCGTGAGCACCGAGGAAGGACGTCCGCACTGTTATCGGATTGTCGCGCGCAAGCTGCCGCGCGGCGCAAAGCTGGCGGCGCTCGGTCGCAAGCTCGAGCCCATAGCCCGACTTGATCTCGATGCTCGTCACGCCCTCGGCGATGAGCGCATCGAGCCGGGGCTGCGCACCGGAGACGAGCTCCTGCTCGGTTGCGGCTCGCGTCGCCTTCACCGTGGACACGATGCCGCCGCCGCGCCGCGCAATCTCCTCATAGCTGGCGCCGGCAAGCCGCAGCTCGAACTCCTCAGCCCGGTTGCCGCCGTAGACCAGATGGGTGTGGCAATCGACCAGGCCCGGCGTGATCCATCGCCCGTCGCAATCAGTGCGCTCGGCCGCATCGAGGCCGCTCGGCGTCTCCGACCTTGGGCCCGCATAGACGATGATGCCTTCCTTGGCCGCAATCACCCCGTCCTCGACGATGCCGAGGCCCTCGCGTTGCGGGGACAGCGTGGCGAGCCGACAACGATGCCAGAGGCGATCAGCGACAGTCATGACGATGGAAGCCCGCTATCCTCTCGGTGCTTGGCACGGCGATGCCATTTGTCTATACATATTACATGCCGGCCGCATGCTGTCCAGCTTCTCGTCGGCTCGGGAGATCCAAGTGTCCCAACTGCATTTCAAGCAAGTCCTGTTGCCGGGTGGATGGTCGCGCGAGGTCCGGCTATCGATTGCCGACGGTCGGATCGCGGCCGTGCACGTCGGCGTGGCGGCGGGTGAGGCCGACGAGCGTCACGCCATCGGCGTGCCGGGGCTGCCCAATCTCCACAGCCATGGGTTTCAGCGCGGCATGGCGGGCCTGACCGAAATCAGAGGCGCCAGTTCCGACAACTTCTGGACCTGGCGTGACCTGATGTATCGTTTCGTCGCGCGCATGACGCCGGAGGACGTCGAGGCGATCACGGCGCAGGCCTATGTGGAGATGCTGGAGGCGGGATTCACGCGGGCCGGCGAATTTCATTACATCCACCACGATCCCTCCGGTGCACCCTATGGCGATATCGCCGAGCTCGGAGGACGCGTCGCGGCGGCGGCGCAAGCGAGCGGCATCGGGCTGACGCTGCTGCCGGTGTTCTACGCTCACGCTGGTTTCGGAGGCCAAGCGCCGGACCAGGGACAGCGACGTTTCGTCAACAGCGTCGACCGCTTCGCGCGGCTGCTGGAGGCGTCGCGGGCTGCCGTCGCTGGCTGCACCGGCGCGGTAGTCGGCATCGCGCCGCATTCGCTGCGGGCCGTCACGCCGGATGAATTGACGGCCATCCTGGCGCTCGCCGACACGGGCCCGATCCACATCCACATCGCCGAGCAGACGAAGGAGGTGGAAGACTGTATCGCCTGGAGCGATAGCCGGCCGGTCCAATGGCTGCTCGATCATGCACCGGTCGATCGTCGCTGGTGCCTGGTGCATGCCACGCACATGACCGGCGAGGAGACCCGCGCAATGGCCGAAACCGGTGCCGTCGCGGGCCTCTGTCCAATGACCGAGGCCAATCTCGGCGACGGCATCTTCAATGCGCCGGAATTCGGTGATGCAGGCGGTGGGTTCGGCGTCGGCACGGATTCGAACGTGCTGATCGGCGCCGCGGATGAGTTGCGCCAGCTCGAATATTCGCAGCGGCTCAGGCTGCGCGCGCGCAACGTCATCTCGACCACCGGTATTGCCTCGACCGGACGCGCGCTGTTCGACGGAGCGCTTGCCGGCGGCGCCCAGGCCCTCGGCGTCGCCGGTGGTCTTGCCGCGGGCCTTGCGGCCGACATTGTCAGCCTCGATGCCGACAGTCCGGCGCTGGCCGGACGCTCGGCTGATGCCATTCTCGACGGCTGGATCTTCGCCAGCCGCCGCTCTCCTGTGGACTGCGTCTGGACATCCGGCCGCAGGGTTGTGACAAACGGTCGGCACCATCAGGCGGAATCGGTGGCGGCCGGTTTCCGCCGCCGGCTGGAAGGGCTGCTTGAGGCATGAAACCATCATCGAAACGGAACGCCGGCGGCGGTGTCGCGCTCTATCAGCGGATCCGCAGCGATATCGAGAGGCGCATCATGTCGGGCGCGTGGCCGCCGGGGCATCGCCTGCCGTTCGAGCACGAGCTGATGGACACCTATTCCTGTGCGCGCATGACCGTGAACAAGGTGCTCTCGGGGCTCGCGGCGGCGGGACTGGTCGAGCGTCGGCGCCGTGCCGGCAGCTTCGTGTCGCGTCCGAAGGTGCATTCGGCGGTGCTGCAAATTCCCGACCTGAGGGCGGAAGTCGAAAGTCGCGGCGAGCGCTACGGCTATACGCTGCTGCAGCGGCAGAAGCGCGCGGCCACGCGCGACGACAAGGCGCGCCTCGATCTCGCGCCGCGCACGCCGGTCCTGGTGCTGCGATGCCGCCACGATGCTGCAAAGCAACCGTTTGCGCTCGAAGACCGGATCCTCAACCTGGACGCCGTACCGGAAGCGGCTGACCAGGACTTTGCGGTGGTGCCGCCGAGTGTCTGGCTGGTCGATCACGTGCCTTGGACCGAGGCAGAGCACCGCATCTCGGCCGGCAATGTGGACGAGGCGGTGGCGGCGGAGTTGAACATCGACCAGGGCACCGCCTGCCTCATCATCGAGCGCCGCACTTGGCGCAACGGCGAGCCGATCACGGCCGTCCGCCTTGTCCATCCGGGGCCGCTCTACGATCTGACGGCACGATTCACGCCGAGCAGCTAATTGACTCACTTCGCCTTTGCTGCATCGACGAAGCGGTTCGTCCATAGATCGTCCTCGGACGCCTTTGCATCAAACTCCTTGCCGAAATTGGTGCCAGCCTCCTTAGCGAAGGTCAGCGCGTTCTGCATGCTCTGCACGTCGATCTTGCCGCCCTCGGCAACCCCGCCGCTCATCGTCTTGAGGGCGGCCGCGATCGCCTGCGGATCGGCTTTGGCAAAGAATTGCTTCTGGATCGCAGAGGCGGTTTCGTCAGGTTTACCAATCGCCGCGGCGCTCGCGTCCTGCAGGGCCTTGGCCGTCTTGGTGATGAGGTCGGCGGTCGCCGGGCTGATCGGCTTCTTGGCGACGAGCACGAGATAGGGCTGCTTTGCAAGCAGCGGGAAATCCTCGCCAAGCGACACCAGCACGGTGCCGGTGGCTGCCTTCTCGGCCAAATATCCTTCCGGCGGCGACAGCACGAAGGCGTCGATACGCTTTGCTTCCAGCGCCGCCTGAATGGCGGTGGGATTGCCGACCTGGGCAACCTTCAGATCGTTCTTCGGATCGAGACCGCCTTGGCCGGCGAGCCAGCGCGCCGCGATCTCCTGCGCGCCGGCAAGTGCCGTGGCGCCGACCAGCGCGCCCTTCATGGCGGCCAGTCGTTTTGGGAGCGGATCGCTCGGCTTCACGCCGGTGCGCTCAATGAGCGCCGGCGAGACGACGAGCTGGAGCGTGACCTTCGACATCAGCGAATAGACGATCTCGAACGGCTGACCCTTGGCCGCCGCGCGCAGCATCGAGTCGGGGCCTACCGCCGCCAGATCGATATCACCGGCGTCGAGCGCTGCCAGTGCCGAGGGGTCGCCGCCAGGCAATGAGATCACGTTGGCGGTCAGTCCCTGTGGCTTGAACGTGTCCAGCGCCCGCGCCGACCAGATCGGCAGGAAGCTCAGGGTCGGAGCGCCAAGCCCGATCCGAACCGCCTGCTGCGCCATCACGAGGCTCGGCATCAACGCCAGTGCGCCTCCGATGACCGCAGCTCTCATCAAGTTCACCGCGCGCATCATTGTCTCCCTGTTGCTTTAGATGTCGATCGGACCGGCGCCCGACAGCGAATGCCAGCGCAGCAGCCGGCGCTCGAGTCGGCCTGCGAGAAAATTCGCAATGGCGACGAAGCCCAGGAGAATGACGATGCCCGCGAACACGCCGGCGGGGTCGTATGTCGACGATGCCTCGTGAATGAACAGGCCGAGCCCCTGCGCCGATGATGTGAACTCGCCGACGATCACGCCGATGACGCTGTAGGGAATGGCAAGGCGCATGCCCAGCATCACGAACGGGGCGGCCGCCGGCAGGAAGACGTGGTAGGTGAGTTGACGCTGGTTTGCACCCATCACAAGCGTGAGGTTGATCAATTCGCGGTCGACACTGCGCACGCCGGCGAACACGTTGTAGAAGACCAGGAAGAACACCATGATCGAGGCGAGCGCGATCTTCGATCCGATGCCGATCCCGAACCAGATGATGAAAAGCGGGGCGAGTGCGATCTTCGGGATGCCGTAGAACGCCATCACATAGGGCTCAAAGATGCGCGCGAGACGCGGCGAGCGACCGAGCGCATAGCCGCCGATCACGCCGCCAGCGACGCCGATGACATAGCCGAGCACGAGCTCCTGCCCGGTGGTCCACAGATGCGGATAGATTTCGCCTGACGCAAACAGTTCGTAGAGCCGCTGAGCGACGGCGCTCGGCTTGCTCACGTAGATTTCCTTGATCAGCCGGCCTGAGGCCCATTGCCAGAACAGAAGCAGGGCGATCCCGGGGAGCAGCTTCAATGCCCATTGCAGTGGCTTGGCCGCAAGAGTGGAGAGGCGGCGGCGCAATCCCGCGCTGCCCGCGGAGGCGTCATAGGTCATCTCGGTCATCGGCTTGCCTTCGGTCAATGCACCCGTCCGATATCGATCTGCGAGCGGAACTCGGTCCAGACCGCATCATAGGCCGCCTCGAAGCCAGGATTACGGAACGGCTCGAACATGTTGCGCGGGCGCGGCAGATCGATCGGAATGTTGGCAAGGAGCCGCGACGGCCGCTGGCTCAGCACCACGACGTGGTCGGCAAGCAGCACGGCCTCGGTGATGTCGTGGGTAACGAACACGACGGTCGCCCCTGCCTCCATTGACAGGCTCTGCAGGTCGCTCTGCATTACCATGCGGGTTTGTGCATCGAGTGCGCCGAACGGCTCGTCCATCAAGATAATGTCGGGCCGATAGACCAGGGTGCGCGCGATCGAGCCGCGCTTCTGCATGCCGCCGGATAACTGGCTCGGAAAATGCTGTTCAAATCCCTTCAGGCCGACCGCTTCGAGTGCGCTCGCAACCCGCTCTTTTCGTTCGCCGGCCGTGACGCCGCGGAACAAAAGGGGAAGTTCGACATTCTCGGCGAGAGTCTTCCAAGGAAACAGTTGCGCCTGCTGCGGCACGAAGCCGACCTCGGTGTTGATTCCCGTCACCTTGCGGCAGCGATGATGTACCGCGCCGCGGGTCGGGATCAGAAGTCCCGCCGCCATCTGCAGCAGCGTGCTCTTGCCGCAGCCGCTCGGGCCGATGACCGCGACGAACTTGCCGCGGTCGACCTCGAAACTGATCCCGTCGAGCACGCGGATATTCATCCGTTGGCCCGGAGCTGGAAAATCCTGCCCAATCGCTTCAAAGGCGAGTACGCGGTCGCTCATACCGGCCATCCCTCAGTCCGAACATGTCTATACATAATCGAAGCCGCCAAAACGGGCAAGTCGGGATCGGTGCGGAGATTTTCGCCGCTTCTGCCCAAGGGCTGATCAGGCCGCTCGGCATAGTGCGCTGTTCCATTGACTTTTCAGATCGGCCGTTTCGTCCGATAAAGATTAGTCGGGACTCTCACGGTACCCGCAGCGTCGCCTGAAGTTGGCGAGCGCGTCGGGATTATGACCAGAGCGTCGGCAGCGCAACCGCTGCGCTGGCGGCAATCGTGCCGTCGCGCACGAGCGAGATCGCGCGCTGCAGGTCGGGATAGAAATGCCGATCATCTTCCAGATGAGCAACTTGCTTGCGCAGCACCGCACGCACCCGCTCGAGGGCAGGGCTCGATTTGAGCGGTGCATGGAAATCGCATCCTTGGGCTGCCGCGAGCAATTCGATTCCGATCACCGCTACTGCGTTCTCCACCATAGGCAGAAGACGCCGCGCGCCATGCGCGGCCATCGAGACATGATCCTCTTGATTTGCGGACGTGGGGATGGAATCGACGCTAGCTGGATAAGCGCGCTGCTTGTTCTCGGCGACGAGCGCCGCAGCCGTCACCTGTGCAACCATGAAGCCGGAATTGAGCCCTGGCCTCGGGGTCAGGAATGCAGGCAGGCCTGACAGAGTGGGATCGATCAACATGGCGATACGCCGCTCGGCGAGCGAGCCGATTTCGCAGGTCGCCATTGCGATCATGTCTGCGGCGAAGGCCACGGGCTCGGCATGGAAGTTGCCGCCCGAAAGGGCTTCGTTGTCGTCTGGAAAGATAAGCGGGTTGTCTGTGACGCCATTCGCCTCAAGTGCGAGCGTGCCGGCGGCCTGCCGCAACAGGTCCAGCACCGCGCCCATCACCTGAGGCTGGCAGCGTAGACAGTAGGGATCCTGTATCCGTTCGTCGCCTGTGAGATGCGAGGCACGGATTGCTGACCCTATCATGAGATTTCGCAGTGCACCCGCCGCCTCGATTTGCCCAAGGTGGCCGCGGAGCTCGTGGATACGTCGGTCAAAAGGCGCATCCGAGCCCTTTGCAGCGTCGGTCGACAGCGCGCCCGTCACGAGGGCCGCGCGAAACAAGTTTTCGGCCTCAAACAATCCGGCGAGCGCGTTTGCCGTTGAGAACTGCGTTCCGTTCAACAACGCGAGCCCCTCTTTCGGGCCGAACTTCAGCGGCTCCAGGCCCACTTCCGCGAGGGCCGCAGCGGCGGGAATGCGGTTGCCGGCGACGAAGGCCTCTCCAACGCCCATCATCGCCGCTGCTAAATGCGATAGGGGCGCGAGGTCCCCTGAAGCCCCGACCGAGCCTTGCGCTGGTATCATCGGCGTCAGATCGCGGGCGAGAAAGGCTTCGAGCATGGCAAGCGTCGCAGGCCTTACGCCTGATGCGCCTCGGGCAAGGCCGGCGACCTTCAGCGCTATCATCAGCCGGACCGTTTTGATCGGCGTCGGCTCGCCGACGCCCGCAGCGTGCGAGAGGACAAGGTTGCGTTGGAGCGTCTCCAGATCATCGGGATCTATGCGCATGCGAGCCAGCTTGCCGAACCCCGTGTTGATGCCGTAGACGGGGACGCCGCTTGCGACGATGGTTGCCACCATGGCCGCGCTTCGTTGGACGCCGCGCAAGCAGGCGGGATCGAGCACAAGCCTCGCTCCGCAATAGATGCTGAGCCACTCGCTGAGTGAAACTTTCCCGGGCCGCAGAATGACGTCATTCATCTCACTCTCCATGCGTGTGCCGGCCGATTATAGACCCGGTCTGGCCGGATCAATGCCGTACTGCAGCGCCGGTCGAAATGTACGTGAGGTCCCGCTGCAACCTATACGGCGCAATTCTGATGGCACTCTCGCTCATGCGATGATGGCGATTTACGACGAGGCGCTCGCCCCGAGCGGGCTGAAAATCACGATGTTCAGAGTCATTCGCCGTCTTTCAGAGGCGAACGAGCCGACAATAACCGAGCTTGCGACAATTGTGGATCTCGACCGTAGCTCTCTGGGCCACAATCTGAAAGTAGGTGCTCGAGCGCGAAGGGCGCTGCCTATGGAAACCAAGCAAGCACGACCGACAATATCTAGGTGTTGTTTCGTGGGCCGTTTTGATCTTCCATATTGATCACGCGTGGCATAAGCGCGAGTTCGATGGAGGAAACGATGTCGGAACGCTTTACGATAGCCAATTTTCGTAGTGTTGCTCACGGCCCGCAGGAGGGTCAGTTCGCGGTCGGCGAACGCAAGAAGGCGTCGGGCCTGCGTGATCTCGATCCAAAGTACAAACGGCTGCTCGATGAGCCGGTCACTATGACTCTGGGTTTGATCGGACCGGACGACCGGATTGGTCTCACGCCGATGTGGTTCGACTATGAGGGCGACAAGATCCTTGTAAACACCGCGTCGCATCGGCACAAGTGTGAATGGATCCGCAAGAATCCGCGCCTGACGATACTACTGGTCAATCCCAACAACCCCTACCACTGGGTGCAGATAAAGTGCACTGTGGAGAGGGAGATGCGGGAGTGGGAACCGGACGGCGAATACGTAACCAAACAGCTCGACCGCATCTGGACCAAGTACACCGGCAAGCCGGGCCCCTATGCACTGCGCGATCCGAAGATTGATGAAAAGCGCGTCTTGTTTGTCTGCGGCATTGATCGGATTGCCACGTTCGGCGAACCATGACCTGCGGCGCTAGAAAAGGACAAGACCAGGAGGATGCCGACGGCGAGATCGAGTGCAAGCACGACGGTGCGGGCTTGGCCTGAAAAGGGCTACGTGGCCCTTTTTCAGTTTGCCGAGGGCTTCAACGTAGTCGGTTCGCATTTGGGACGACGAAGGTCGCAAGCGGGATGACTAGGAACAGCACAAGCGTCGCAGCTTCTGCCACCGTCACTGCCTGTCATGGTAGCTCCATCAGATCGGAGCTCTTCGATCTCCTCTCAGGCAATAGTCGCGCGGTGTTGCTGACAAATTCGCGATTATACGATCATGCAGCGATATACACGGGAGCGAATCTCATATTGGCTTTGCAGGCCCGCGGCCTTAGAGTTGCGGCGATCGCAGGACGGGCGAAATGCAGTATGTTTGCGATGCGCCGGAGGGTAAGACCTGGTTCCGTATCGAGACGGAAGGTGAAGCGGTGCATGAGTCGCGCCTGATGGGCCACACAGTCGAGAAATATTTCCGCCGCGAGCGGGAGAAGGCTGTCCAGTCCTGGCGTCCGGAGCGGCCCAACGCGATTGAGCGAGACATCGGCCTCGAGACCCATGTACAGCGAGAGATGCCGCTTTTTCTCACGTTGCGCGACAGGGAGGGCAATGCACTGGCTACAGCGATGCTGCCACCGGGTGGCAAGGATCGCGGCGGGTTCCGGATCATCATCGTTGCCGCATCCAATGCCGATCCTTATCCTCAGCACGACGCAGCCATCGCGGCGCTGGGAGCGCATTTCGATCTCACACTCGATCGCAACCGGTGCTTCCCCTACGGCCGCTGAGGAGCCTGACAAGTATCGCTGCTTGAGGTCGGCTTTGAGGGGCAAGCCGGAAGTGATCTTCCGTTGCCAACACCGCCGGTTTTGACCCCAAGTGGTCACTTAGCCTGCTAGGGCGATCTTCGGATAGACCAGAGGATAGCGTTCGTGAGGATTCGCTGGTAGCGCGCGTCCTGCCAGACCGACGTATCGTGCCCAAGCGCCGTATAGAATACTCGCCCCTCGCCGTAAGATCGGGTCCAGGCGAGGGGCCAACCATAGAACCGTCGATGCACATCCGGCTTGCCAAGGTCCACCGAGCTTTGGTCGAGGCGGAGGAGCACGTGCGATCCGCGATAGTCGAAGTCGCTGATCTGGTAGATTTCGTCCTCGAATGGCAACGAACTGCCGAGAAACGCCACCAGTGGATCGCTGGGATCAACCACCTCGATGGTCACGGCCTGATGCCAGGGATGACCATTGAAGTAGCCGCCGATCAGATCAAGGTAATCCGGCCAAGTGTAGAATGTGTCGATGGCAGAATGTACCCCAAGGAACCCACGGCCCGAGCGCACAAAGTTGAGAAGAGCGGTCTTTTCAGAGCCGCTCATCGGAACTTCTCCGGTTGTGTAGAACATCACCGCAGCGCAGCGCTCGAGGTTTTCGGCCGAAAATTCAGATGTGTCTTCCGTGGCGGAGACTTCAAAGGCATCGGAATTCCTTCCTAGCTGTGTCAGGACTGCCCTGGAGAGCGGTATCACCTCATGCCGGTAACCGGCAGAGTATGTGAAATAGAGGATGCGCTCTGGTGGGCGGCCTGCACGCGCGCCGAGCGGTCGGATCGCCGCTGCGCTGCCGAGGAGCGCGATGAACTCACGTCGCCTCACAGTGGTCTCCCGAACTCTGATCAATCATGTGTTGAAAAAGCTTAGCACATACAAGTCGACAGTTGGGTCGCGATCCTTGAACGAGTTGTGTGCTGTGGCATCCTCCGACCAACCAGATACCGCTACCTCGATGAAGTGATCGAGTAGGACGTTTTGCTGCGCGCTCGAGTCCGCCTACGGCCCTAAGCGGCGGTTTCCCCTGTGACAGTGATACTTCCGCTATCAGGAGCTTAGCGGACGTTGGGGAAAAAGTCTCCGCTAACCTGCGGCCGTTCGCGTTGGAGTGCCGCCGCGCTCGAATTTTGCAGGGCCTGCCCTCTTCGGACCCGCCCCGCCTGAGGCTAACGACCATCATCTGGAGTCTTCTTACCTAGACGCGCGCGAAAACCTTCCCAAATCGGCTCACGATACGGCGCGCCATGAGGCGAAAGTCACCACCAATGGCGATGATGCCGCCAGCCATAGTGGTGGCCGCGGTACCAGCCGTAGTGGTGGCCGTGACCGCCGTGATGGCCCCACCCATGCCCGTGGCCGCCTTTAACCTGAATAATTGCTTCATCCGCTCTGCCCAGCGCATAGGGTGTTGCTGCGGGCATAGCCGGCACTGACATTGTTGGTGCAAGTGCAAAGGCACAGCCGGTAAGTCCGGTTACCAGAAGCCGTTTCATTTTGGTGCCTCCGACTTTGTGGCAAATGCTCCTGCGGACTATCAGTCCCGTTCTTGCAATGTTGACTGAACGGAGCATTCAGAGTCCGTTCAGAACCGCAGCGACCGCTAGTAGCACCACTTCGCCATTTCCCCGCCATAGGCGCGGCTATACCGCCAGTAACCTGTGGGCGCTTGCGCGCTCGCAAATATGGACTGATCAAGCACTGTGCCGTGCGGCCTGATGCCGACGCGTTGCACTGCGACAGCGTTAATTGCGCTTTAACTGCAAATCACTGATGCATAGCCAAGCGGCCATTGCCGTGACAGTTGCGGGCAAGGTGCACAGGGCGCGAGCACGCGCTAGAAGAGGACCACACCTAGGCCCCAAATGATCAAAAAGAATGAGATGAGCAGTCCCGTACAGCTGCGCCCGACGACGGCCTTGAGAGACTCTACGTCGACACTGCGTCCTGATAGGCGGGAAATTGTCTGAACAAGCGCAGTCATGGCAAGGCCTCCGATTTGCGCAAGCCAAATACATCTGTCGTCGGAATGTGTGTGTGAGCTAGGACACAGAAGTGGGCAGCTGGTGACCTGCATCGCCCCGACGACGTGAGAGCGCCGGCGGGTATTTGTTTGACAAAAATCGTGATGGATACCGCGAGCGGCCGCCTTGATGCCGCCGCGGGTGGCGATCAAATGAGGCGCTGGGATTAAACCAGGGCCTTGCCGATGTTCCAGGAACTGATTGACGACTATCGACGTCAGGCCGCGCAATACATTGCGGACGCGCTCGAGTTGGAGTCCGGCCGCTGGCGTGACCAGGACGGGGACGAGTCGGTAGCGACTGCTGCACGCAAGCGGGGCCTTGCTGCCATGTTGTTTGGATTGGCTGACGCCTATGAGGAACAGGACCGCTAGCGTCGCGTGCGGGGCTTCGGTGCCGCGCCCCATTTCTACGGCAAAGGAGGCACCTCAATAACCCCTTTTAGGACTGCGATGATTACGTCTTTCACGTCGTCCTTTTCGACGTAAAGGCTCCTGATATTTTTCGGCTGAGTTGGCTTGCTTTGTGGTCCGGTCTTCTCTTTGACGAGACCGGGCAGCGAGTTGGCGATCATCTGAGCGAGGGTATCAATTTGATCAGGAGTCATGTTTCAGGTCTCCCTGCCTAGCCGAGGAACACTAGTAAAGCCGAGGCCAAGCTGACGCCGGGCTGCGGGCCCGCGCTTCCGTCCTACAAAAAATGCGCCGCCAGGCTCGAAATACAATGTCCTGGCGGCGTTCTATTCCAGCTGGTGGCTGCAATCCCCAGCACCGATAACGTAGCAAGCGCAAATGCCGCGGACTGTGAAGCGCGTCACACCGACCAGGCGGCTGAGATAATAAAAGCAAGTAGGGCCGCCGGCTGACCTCGAAATCACCGGCGGCCTAGGCCGAACAATTGCAATGGCGGTAGCCCGGTGCGATCTCCCTGTCCGTCCCTGCCTCCATGGCACGGCCATCCTACGAGGACAGGCTGACGTGAACCTCACAGGGGTGCGAGGATTCGGTTTCGCGTCCAATCGCACAGGACGCGCAACCAGCGCGGCTGGCGGCACATGCTAACCGGCAGTTAATGTGATCAGCCTACAATCTAAACCAGATTTACGCGCTAACGCGTAAAGGAGCCGTCGCGATAACGATCCAGCGGCGGCTCTCTCTTTTTTATTCACTCAATTGAGGTCAATGCCAGTGACCAAGACATCGGAAGCACAGATCCAAACCGAACAACTCGAGTCCGCAATGCCGATCAGAAAAAACAGCCGGAAATCGATCTTGGCGCTGTCGGTGTTTGCTCTAGGCCTAAACGCTACTGCGGCCGTCTATACACTGTCGCCTTCCGATTTTGCCTTGCCGAATCTCACCAATTTGGCCGAACTGCTTCCGCACCAGGAGGCTTCCGATCCAATATCGGATCCGGTTGTCGCCGCATTAAAGGATGTTCAATCGGCCCAGCAGCAACATGTTGCCCTGCTGCAAGAGAATAGCTCCTCGTTGCAGCAAAACACAGCTCTGCTTCAGCAGGACTCAACTACGCTTGCTTCTCTAAGAGAGAGCATCACGGATGAACAAGTCGATGTGAAGAAAATATCTGCTCAGATAACGGATGAACATGTCGACGTGAAGAAGATGTCCGCTCAGATCTCCACGCTTATAGCGAAGGTTAACTCGCTACAGAACGCAATTGCGCCAGAGATAACCTCCTCCATTCCAAAAGGACGTGCTCGCGCCCGGCTGTCGGGAGTGACGCGCAACAGGTTGGCTCGGTCGGCTAAGCCTGCAGGAGCTGTTTCGATTGGCGGCGTGCCGCTAATTATAGCGCCTGCATCAGTACGGGGTCCGTCACAAAGCCCAGAAGGCTAAGCTACTACTGCGAAGAGCAGGCCGCGGGGTTTCGGTCGCGCGCTTTGACTAAGCGGGAAGGCAAGCCGTTGCTCCGTGCGATGGTAGCCCGCGATGGCGTCTCTCCGGCTGTCGCCACGTTAGCCGCCAGCTGCCTTAGCGCCAGACAGCGAGCTACGAACGAATTCCCGGTAAATCGAATTGATGATGGACGCCAACATAATCGCACCCGTTGCTTGATTGGGGGCATCAGAATGGATTCGTGTTACAGGCCGGTTTCGTGAGTTTGGGGAATGGTTTCATCTGACATGGCCCGGCAAAGGGCTACGCGCGAGGCGGGGTTTCGGTGCGGGCTCTAGCCGCCGGCATACCTTCATCCAGCGGATCTTCGCCGCGAAGATCACGCGCCGCCTCGTTCACGATCGCGATGATCTTGCGCACCATATCGTCGCGGTTGGTTCCGGCCTCACCTTTGACCAGGTAGCGGACGCGGCGCGGATCTCTGCCTTGGCGTCGTCTTCGTCGTTGAAATGAAACTCATACAGCGCCCATGCGTGGTGGGTCCGCAGTCCGTCCCGAGCGAGAAGGTGGCGTAGGCGAGCGGAGCTGGAAACGCGGTGCCGATACGCTGGGAGAGTGCGTAAGATCGCGCCCTTCGCCAACTTGACCGCCGTGATGTGAGGCCGCCTCGATCGGCGGCCTTAGCGTTACTTTTCCGGCACGTTCACGGGTGGAAGCGGCGCTGTCGGCAGGATCGTAAACTGATGCGGGCGCGGCAATACCATTGCCAACGCTACAAAAGCGACCGTGATGATGACCAGCCCCCGCATGCTGGAACCTTACACCGCGATGCGGTGTGTTCACAATGTTGCAGAAGTCGGGTCAGCCATCTCGTCTGCAATGACCATCCTGAGCGGCTGTGCGGCCAAGGATGATCATGCCGGATGCTTCGCTACCGGCAGCAAATCCGGGAGAGAGGTAAGCCGCCTCAACCGAACCCGGCCTCGCCGAATAAAAACACGCCGCGGAGGGGCGCGAAGCGAGGGTTGATCTCTCTCGCGCGGGACCGTCAGGCAGCGGGCACAACTCGTACCCGATATCAGCCCGATCGACGGGGCGCGATGAATAATTAGGAACATGTGCAGGTGTGTGCAGTTACCTGCATGTAATTTTTGAGACCGACACAAACATCGTGGTGGATTTGCGCGCTCCTTGCGGTCCTTCAAAGATTGGGACCGTGTCTACTTTGCACCCCGGGGTCCCAGGCACGGGCAACGGCAGCAATCAAAAGCTTCGATCCGATGTGTTCATTAAAGCCGGTTGGCTCGGCGCCAGCGAAATCGGTTAGCCACGTTTTCAGTCTGGCTTTGCCGTCATGTTCGATGCTGTCGAGATACTCGCGAACAGGATGGAAGGGGTTCTTCTTTGCCACCGCTTCTACGGCCTGGGCCGCGGTAGCCACATTGACAGCGATCCCTTTGTGCTGAAGCCAATCCGTAACAAGCAGATCGTCCTGCGGCGTCCAAGGGCGCTCTTGCCATTCCAACTGCGTGCCCCACGGCGGGGACTCAACGATCGTCGTTTGATGGGAGAATTCATCGTACGCCAGACAGCCTTGCCAGGCCGGCGCGTCTCGCAGTGCGGTCATTGCATTGGCCAGTAGTGCCTTCGGCGCACCGGTCGCGGTAACGATCAGATGCTCCATCCACGGTTCTTTGTCGGCGGCAGCCTTTGTCACGTCCTGCCACTCCAGTTCGACAGGACCGTCTGCAGGGATTCCAATTCGGCCGCCTTGACGGTTTCGCAGCGTGGCCAAGCTTCCGGCTCGAGCGAGGCGATAGCCATGCCCCGCCCGGGCTTCTTCATTCCTGTTTGAAATTGCTCGCTCATTGCGCCACCCCATAGGCAAGGGTCGCGATGGACCGGGCGGTCTCCTGGCA
Source organism: Bradyrhizobium sp. Tv2a-2 (assembly GCF_000472425.1). Taxonomy (GTDB): domain Bacteria; phylum Pseudomonadota; class Alphaproteobacteria; order Rhizobiales; family Xanthobacteraceae; genus Bradyrhizobium. Next base: position 54,383 of record NZ_AXAI01000002.1, read on the forward strand.
GTAGAAGAACAGCCGCCGCTTCCGTGCTTGAAAATAAACCGGAGCGGGGCTAGATTGTTGGACACTTACTCAGGGGTTTGCGACTTTGGGGCCGGCTGAGCAGAGCCGGCCCTTCGTATTTCTGGGGGCAGGGGAGCCGGCCCCGATAGTTCTGACATCTCTAATCTCCTTACCGCTCAATGTCGGAACGGAAGGGGAAACAGTCAGAATTGATGTTGAATTTGCTTCGGTCTCAAATGCCTCCTAATCAGCGGGTCCCAGGTAGCAATCATGCTGCGGGTTGTTCCGAGTGACCGTACCGTTGTGGCTACGAGGCTCTGCCGTGAGATTCGACGGACCTCGCGTAGCGGATGAGGCCAGCAATCCGGCACGGCCGTATTTATTCAAGCTGCGGTCGCCGGCCGGGTTCGGGCGCGATGCTGCGCGAGAGCCAAACGCTCGATGAGGCCCTTACGGCCGTAGTGACACCATTTGTCATTCATCAGCTGATCTGCCTATTGTACGGTGGCACCTCACGCGATTGCGTGCAGGTCAACACCGTCACGTTACCCAAGACACACAAGCTCCCAAAAGGACGCTCGCGAGTGATGGTGCTGCGGTGCCGCCGCTAGGGCGATCCAGCTTTCATGCCCTGTAGCTGGCGCAACGGATTGAGCGGAGCGAGAGGGATAAGCTCGAACGTCATAAGATGGGCTTGGCCAAGCGGCAGCTTTTGGAGCAATTCGCGCGCGGCTGCCGTGTCCGTTAGGTTCAAGATGAACGCCACACCCATACGTCCCTGCAGCGAATACCACTGGTCGATCTTGCCAGCCAAGTAGAGGTCAACCGTCTCCCCGACTTCATTCGGCAAAATTGCGCGAACTTTCGCCGGATCGACACCCGCAGGCACGGTGCCAATGGCGAGGATTCTCGTCGTGGGCGTTGGCGGATTGTCGGCTTGTGCGTGTCCGGCGCCTGCGCCCATCAGGCTGAGGATCAGCGCGACCACGCCAGAAACGAGAGCGTTTTTCATTTCGTCTTCCTTATTCCTTGTGTTTCGCCAGGAGTGCCTGCCCCAACCCGGCGCTCGGTTCGAATTTGTTTCGCGTGAATGTGTATTGGGCACCTTCCATGCGCCCGATGAGATCCATGTTCGTCGCGTCGATATGGAAACGGGCGGCGTCGAGTACGGCTTCGTCGCGAACATGCAGCACAACGATGCGCCCGAGGATCAGGCTGAAGCCTCCGAGCCGGATTTCCTGCATGAATTTGCATTCGAAAGAGGCCGGGCTTTCGGCGATCCGGGGCGGCGCGACCAGTTCGCTGGGCACTGTTTGAAGTCCCACCACCGCGACCTCGCTGACATACGACGGAAACGGCATGGAGCTGGCGCGCATCTTTTCCGCCGCGGAGAATGGCACCAGATTGACGACGAATTCTTCCGTCGCGCGGATGTTGAGACAGGTGTCCTTCGGCTGTGTCGGGGAATTCCGACCGACGCCAATCGCGAGCGTTGGGGGTTCGGTTCCGAACGCATTAAAGAAGGAGAACGGTGCGGCGTTCACGATGCCATTCCTGTCCTGGGAGGTCACCCAAGCGATCGGTCGCGGCAACACCGTCGCCAGCAGCAGCTTGTAGCGTACCTCTTCAGTGAGGGATTCGAATTCGAATTTCATGGCGTTCCTTTTCACGCTAAAGGCCGTTTTCTCTGAGCCAGACGGCGATGGCTCGGCCGATGTCGGCTCCGGAATCTTCCTGGATGAAATGACGTCCGGAGACCGTGACTTCGGTCTGGTTTTTCCAGCTTCGGCAGAATTCGCGTGGTAGACGGGTCAGGATTGTGCCGGGCTCGGCATTCACGAACAGCTTGGGCACGTCGTTCTCCGACATCCAATTGGCGTAGCTGTCCGCGATTGCGACGACGTCGGCTGGTGTTCCCGCGATCGGGATCTCGCGCGGCCATGTCAAGGTCGGCCAGCGGTCAGCGCTGTTGAGAAACGGTCGGCGATATTCCGCCATTTCAGGATCTGACAGCTTTCGCAGCACCAGATCCGGAAGAACTCGCTCGATAAACATGTTCTGATTGAAGATGAGCTCTTCGCCCTCGTTCGATCGTAGTGCCTCAAGCACTGGACGGAGCTTGCTCGCCCCATCGGCCGGTGTGAACGGGCGGACGATGGTCTCCATATAGACGATGCCGCGCGCGCGATCGCGATGGTGATTGGCCCAATCGAAGCCGAGCGAACCGCCCCAGTCATGAACGACGAGCAGAACCTTTTCGTGCAGACCGATCACCGCATCGATAAAGGCCCAGAGATGATAGCGGTGCGTCGTAAACCGGTAGGTATCCGGCCGCACATCCGGCAGTTTTTCAGAGTCGCCCATCCCGATCAGGTCCGGCGCAATCAGACGGCCTCGCCCCTCGAGCGGCGGCATGACGTTTCGCCAGATATAGGACGATGTCGGGTTGCCATGCAGGAACAGGATCGGAGCGCCTGTACCCTGCTCGTGATAGGCCATGTCATGACCGAGCGCTCTGACAGTCTTCTTCTCAAGCGGTTGTTGGGACATGTCTGGCTACTGACGGCCCTCGCGGCTCACCGAATTCTTGGGTGTTGGACTACAGATCAACGGGATCAGGCGGCGGCGCGGAAAAATTTGAAATCGTTGAGGTCGACCGAAATAAGCGACCGGTCCTTCAGCGGCGCCCTGTCAGGGCCACGGGCATAAATGCGGCGTCTTGTCGGGAATACGAAGCCATCGAACGTCTGACGGTCATAGATATAGTGCGCGATAACTATGTTCTGCCGGACATCGACAGTGTAGTCTTGCCGGCGCATCAGGCCTTTGCTGTCGAAATAGTGGGTCTGCTGCTTCGAATGCGATGGGTATGAATCGGGATAGGTGACCTTCAGCGCACGCCACGTTTCGCCCTCTTCGCCCCAGGGCTCAACTTCCTCGCACTTCACACCATCCTCCAGAAACGAATAGGGCAGGGTGAAGTACATCCATAGCGCATAACCGACAAAGTAAAGCACCTGGGGTGCAGTCCACGGGTCTCCCAGGGCCACCGTCCTCAACGTGTCACGAGGATTATCAAGTGCTTCGATAGGGCGGCCATCGGACGACTCGACGATGGTCCGATGTGGACGGTAAATGCCCTTCTGCCCGAGCGCCACAAACGGTTCCACAACTACTTTCTGCTCGGTTGTATCCACCAGTATCTGCATCGGCAGCGCCGCGAAGGCGTCTCCGACCGGTCCCCTTTGCGCGAAACTGGGCCCCGAGGCGCGAAAAGCCGCGGAGATCTGCCGTACCTGCTTCCATCGTTCGAGCCCGCCATGGGCATCGATGGTCATCTTGACGAGGTCATGCATGTGTCGTGTCCTTTCCCGCGCAAAGACGGCGCGGACGATCCGTTGAAAAGCTGCCCCTGCGGCGCCGTCGATGAAAATGACGGGCTTCGGAATTTTGACGAAGCTCCGGTGCTTACTTGCCCTGGATCAACAGGCCCAGCGGCGCGAGCGGGCCGACCGGCATGAGATCGTATTTCGCGAAGCCGCCCGTCACGAGCGGCAGCGTATCCAGCTCCGCCTTTGCCTGATCGACCGATTCGACGTTCATGAGAAAGATCACGCCCGGCGCGTCTTGGCGGTACCAGAACTGCTCGATCTTGCCGTCAAGATAGTGCTTGAGGGTAGCTGGCACTTCCCTCGGCATGACCTCCTTCCGCTCGTCATCCGATACAGGCTTAACGATCGATCCAATCGCGATGATCTTCATGGTTGTTCTCCTCGTCAAAACGTCGTGTTCGAGGATGAGAAATCTAAGCGGCGTCCCCAAATTCGCTATCGTCGCAAACGCCAACTTCGAGGTTATTCACGCCATGCGCATTGCTGTGCTCGCTCTGGAAGGGCTGTTCGATTCGGGACTCGCGTTAACGCTGGACGTGTTTGCGACTGCTAACCTGCTTGCAGCCAGGTTGATGAACGGAACACCCCGTTTCGACCTGACGATTGTCGGCGTTCGACGGAAGGTCCGATCCGGCCACGGCCTCGCAATACCCGTGAAAGCCATCGCGCCAGATCTCAAGCCGGACTGGGTGGTCGTCCCGCCCCTGAAGGCTACGCGACCGGAAACTTTGATACCCGTTCTCGACCGGCCGGATGTGGGTCGGGCCAAAGCGCAGCTACGGAGATGGCATGCCGAAGGTGTGCCGATCGGCGCTTCGTGTATGGGCTCATTCCTACTCGCGGACGCCGGACTTCTCGATCATCAGCAAGCAACGACAACATGGTGGCTCGCACCGCTGTTTCGGCAACGCTATCCGAATGTCTCGCTCGACGAGAGCCGTATGCTCGTGCCGTCAGACGTGGGCGTCACCGCAGGTGCCGCGATGGGACATCTCGATCTCGCTTTGTGGCTTGTCCGCAAGGCCAGCCCGGAACTGGCGACCCTCGTCTCGCGCTATCTCCTAGCTGACATCCGCTCGTCGCAAGCGGTCTACATCATCCCTAACCACTTGGCACAATCAGATCCTCTCATCCTTCGCTTCGAGCAATGGGCACGGCAACATCTCCAGGACGGGTTTTCGCTGCAGGTGGCCGCCAAGGCACTGGCGACGAGCGCGCGGTCGTTGCAACGCCACTGCCAAGCCGTACTCGGCAAATCACCGCTCGCCTATTTCCAGGACCTGCGGGTCGAACGCGCGCAATCTCTTCTTCACGGCAGCGGCCTCGACGTCGACGCTATCGCGGCCGAGGTCGGTTACGTCGACGGAGCCACCTTGCGAACACTCTTGCGTGAGCGCTTGGGACGGGGAGTGCGCGATCTTCGTGCCGAGCTGCGCTGAGGGCCGCCGGGCGTACTGGTCCAACGGAACTCGTTTGAAGTCGATGCCGGTTCGCTGAGCGCCCTCGTCGAGCGCTCTCATGGCCTCGCGCCGGCCAACGGTCCACAGCGGCAGGTCCGATTGGCGCAAATGACATTAAAATTGGCAGTTGCGAAGATACGAAATGCCCCGTCCAGGCTCTACAAGAGCTTGGTCGCCAACTAGGGCTCGTTGTTGCCGTCATCGCGTGGCTCGCCGCACGCAGCATAGATGCCGCCGACGAAAGCAACAGCGAAGGACATGCCCGAGCGGCACCTTCGCATGGTGCGCCAATGTCGCGCGCACCTGCGGCGCCCGCTCGCGTCCGACATCGTCCGTCGCCGGTCAAAGAGAGAAGCCAAAATGCATATGATCGATTGGAATACCTATCGTGGGCAGGTTACCGCTGGTGTCGGTGGTCTTGCCAGGCTCAGTCCCGACACCGTGAAGGGCTATGGTCAGCTCGGACAGGCGAACGCCCGCACTGGCAGCCTCGGCGCCAAAATGCACGAGCTGATCGCGTTGGCTGTCGCAATCAGCCTGCGTTGCGACGGGTGCATCGCCACACACACCGCCGAGGCGAAAAAGGCTGGCGCGACCAAGCAGGAGATAGCAGAAGCTCTCGGCGTTGCCGTCAGCGTGAATGCGGGTGCGGCGATCGTCTATTCAGCCCGCGCCCTCGACGCACTGGATGCGTTGAACGAAAGCTGAAGAGCCTGTCGACCGTCGCCACGTTGTGCAACTTGGAATTCCCCGGCCCGGACCTCGCGCGCGCCGCCTAATCATACGGAGATCCTCACGTGACTGAGCTCACCAAAGGCGTCGCTCTCATCACCGGCGCTTCCGCCGGGATCGGTGCCACTTACGCCGATCGTTTGGCGCGACGGGGTTACGACCTAATTCTGGTCGCGCGCCGTGCCGACCGCCTGCAAGAAATTGCCGAGCGCATTACCGGCGCGACGCGCCGCAAGGTCGAAACTGTAGTCGCCGATCTCAGTGACCGCACCGATCTCAGCCGAATCGAGGACATCCTGCGTAACGATGTGCGGATCTCCCTGCTGGTCAATAACGCCGGCCTCGGCCCCGTCGCGCCGCTGCTAGATTCCAATGTCGAAGCGATGAGTAATGTCATCGCTGTAAACATCGATGCCCTGATGCGCCTCACCTACGCCGTGGCGCCGAAGTTCGTGGAACGCGGCGCCGGTTCGATCATCAACATGTCGTCTGGCGTGGCGATCGGCACCGAATTCCTGAACGGCGTCTACAGCGCCTCCAAAGCATTCGTGCTGGCCTTCAGCCAATCGCTGAAGCACGAGCTGGCAGACAAGGGTGTCCGCATTCAGGTGGTGGTGCCCGGTGTGGTCGCGACCGAGAGCTGGGCCAACAACGGCATGCCGGTGGAAAACCTGCCAAAGGAGATGGTGATGTCGGCCGACGCCATGGTCGATGCGGCTTTAGCTGGCTTCGATCAGGGCGAATTCGCCACCGCTCCCTCTCTGCCCGACAAGGCGCAATGGGACGCGTTTGACCAAGCCCGTCAGGCGATGTTCCAGAACCTGTCGCGCTCTGCTCCGGCCGCGCGCTACGGCACAACGTCCGCCTGACGACTGCGAGCTGCTGGCGAGCATGTGGAAATCAGGACCTGGAAACGACGACACTAGGAGGCGGATATGATCGAGCCAGTCGATAGCCTGGAGATTACGGTTATCGTCGATAACGTTACCGATAACCTTTCATCCAATCCAAAGTACGTGGAAACAGAGGCCGCTGGAGCCTGGCGGCGCGGAATGAAATGGCTCGGCGGAAAATGTCTTTGCTGCGCCGCTCACGGCTTGTCCTGTCTGATTACAGCCCGCATTGGCGACACGTCGCACTCACTTCTCTTTGATACAGGACCCGACGAGTGGGTGTTCGAACGGAACGTCGTCCGGCTTGGCCTCGATCTCGGGACGATTGGCGCGATGATGCTTTCACATGGACATTGGGATCATGCAGCAGCGATGCCAAGGGCATTGCAGATGATCACGTTGGCAAACGGGGGAAAGCCTGTCCCAACTTACATGCATCCTGAGATGTTCGCATCCCGAGCGATCATGAATTCGGTAGGCCGCATGCTGCCCGTGGAAGATATTCCAAGCCAGCAGATGCTTGCCGGCAACGGTGCACAGTTAATCGTCACAAGAGATGAACAGTCGGTTCTATCGAATTCATTCTACCTGAGCGGTGAGATCCCGCGTGTCACAAGTTTCGAGCGGGGTATGCCTGGCCAACATAGGCTTGGCGCTAACGGAAAATGGGAGTTGGACGAACTCTTAGCGGACGAGCGGTTCGTTGCTGTGCATATCGCCAATAAGGGCTTGTTTGTGTTTACGGCCTGTTCGCACGCAGGTCTCATCAACGTATTGACCCATGCAGGAAGTCGCTTCCCCGACGTTCCGATCTACGGCGTACTGGGCGGCTTCCATTTGTCGGGTACAACAGAAGGTATCATTCCAGACACTGTCGAAGCGCTTGAACATTTCAATCTTGGTTTGATCGCTGCAGCGCATTGCACTGGTTGGCGGGCAATCGGCGCACTGGCAACACGGTTCAAGGATCGAGTCGTACCATCAGCGGTCGGGAAGCGTTTCCTTCTTTAAATCCGTGCTTGTTCACTCACGAACGGTGTGAAATTTGGTCACGGCGCTCCTGAATGGTCGCATGGTCCCCTTCACCTTCACGGCAACGACGCAACGAGACGGTGCAGATCCTGCTCAGCTTGGCGCTTGGGCTGGCCTGTCGGGGGCAATGCGGAAACCGAGGTTGCCAAGTTGCGCAAGACACACGTCGTTCTCGACAATGCGATATGGTCCTCTCTTACGACTCGGCATTCTAACTTCGCCGAAGGTAACGGACGGGCTTGTCGTTATCCAGTTGAAGTGTCGCCACTCGGCGCGGTCGCGGATGCGTCCGATGCGAGCTTGGAGGCCCTTGCCTCGCTGCTTCGGCCGAATGAGGAAATTGCCCTGGGCAGCCCGACTGAACTCTTGTCGGTCGGTGGCCTTGAGGCGTTTGTGCGTATGACACTGAGACAGATGGTAAGATCATCTCTTAGCCGTCCAACTGCGACACAAAATGTGATCCGACTAGGCCTCGCCGATGTGGCCGACATGCTCGCCTTAATCGAAATCGCAAAGCCCGGCCCGTTTCGTAGCCGAACACCCGAGTTGGGCCAATATTTCGGGATCCGAGTGGACGGGCGCCTTGTGGCAATGGCGGGGGAGCGTCTGCGCCCCATCGGATATACAGAGATAAGTGCCGTGTGTACTCACCCTCACTATCGAGGGCGAGGATATGCACGTGCACTACTAGAGACACTCGTGCGAAGCGTCATCGACCGGGGCGATGTGCCTTTCTTGCATGTGGAAAAACATAATCAAGCGGCATCCCTTTACGAGAAACTTGGCTTCTCGGTACGGCAAACGATCCACCTTGTTGGTCTGAGGAAACCACAAGCTCCCGCCCCATAGTGACGACGTCCCGTGCTCCGGGTTGTAATTTGCGGTAGCTCCTGCTGCTATCTTCTGGTTCCAGACGCAAGCCTGCCGCCACCGAACGAAGCGATTGTAACAACTGGTGCGGGGACCATAAGCTCTCCGGCAGAGCACGCCATGGCGCGCTTGAACGGAGGACCCAAAAGCTGCCATTGAGCACGCGACGGTCGTTTACACGCCGAGCGCGACGCGTCTTGTTTGGAAGCAGTGATTGATGACTGCCGAAGCGGAAATGGAACGTGTGTCCTTTATGGCTCCCGCTTTGCAACGGAGCGCAACGGCTCACGATAGGCACCGCCGTCATCGCGAATATCTTCCGACATGTCGGAGACTCCGCCACGGTATCGGCGCACTACGGTATAGAAGGCGGGCGTAAAGAGAAGTCCAAATGCCGTCACGCCAAGCATTCCGGCGAAGACCGCCGTGCCGAGCGACTGCCGCATCTCGGCACCGGCGCCCGTGGCAACAACCAGCGGCGCCACGCCCATAATGAAAGCCAGAGACGTCATGAGGATCGGACGAAGGCGGGTACGCGCGGCACTGATCGCAGCTTCGTACAGATCGACACGCTGCTCTTCAGCCTGCCGGGCGAATTCCACGATCAGAATGGCGTTCTTCGCCGCCAATCCAACCAGGACGACAAAGCCAATCTGGGCAAGGACGTCGATCGGCATCCCCCGCAGCGACAAGCCGGTGACGGAGGCCAACAGGCACATCGGGACGATCATGACGACCGCGAGCGGAAGCTTCAAGTTTTCATACTGAGCCGCGAGAACGAGGAAGACAAACAGCGCGGCGGCGCCGAACACCAAGATGGTCGGCGTTCCCCGAAGCTGCTGCTGGAACGCAATATCAGTCCATTCGAAGCCAATGCCGGGAGGAAGGACCTTCTTCGCCAACTTTTCCATGCTCTGAAGCGCGGTGCCGGTCGCAACGCCAGGAGCAGCCGCGCCAATGACATCGGCGGCCGGGAAGAGGTTGTACCGTGGCACCCGGTAGGGCACATTCTTGTACGATAGTCCGGCGACCGTACCGATCGGCACCATGTCGCCGAAGGCATTGCGTGCCTTCAGGCGAGCGATATCTTCAGGATCGCGCCTAAATCTTCCATCGGCTTGCGCAATGACCTGGTAGGTTCGGCCGAGATAGTTGAAGTCGTTGACGTATTGGGAGCCGAGGTAGACCTGGAGTGTCGAGAACACCTCTGTAGGCGTCAGCCCGACTTTCTCCGCCTTCTCGCGGTCAATATCTGCATAGATCGACGGCGACCGCGAGCCAAAAAGCGTGAACACGCCGGCGACGTCCGGATCCTTGCTGGCAGCCACGACTAGGCTTTGGGTTGCCTTAGCCAGCGCGTCTGATCCAAGCCCCGCGCGATCCTGCAACATCATTTTGAATCCGCCGGAATTTCCCATACCCTGGACGGCAGGCGGCGGTATCGTGAGAATGTAGGCGCCCTGAATCACCGAGAGCCTGCGGCGCACATCGGCGAGCACAGTGTTTGCGGTGACGCCGGCGACGTGGTGGCCATAGAGCGACGGCAATCCAAAGAAGATCGCTCCGGCGTTGGACGCAAAGGTCAATGTTGTCGCATCCAGGCCCGCAAACGGCGACGCGTGCTCGACCCCCTTCGTGCTCAAGATGATGTCAGTCGCCTTCTTGATGACAGCTTCGGTCCTTTCCAAGGTGGCGCCAGGAGGAAGCTGAACGACGGTGATGAGATAGCCTTGGTCTTGCTCCGGAATGAAAGCGGTTGGAGTCCGCGCGAACTCGAGTCCTGCGATCGCAATCAGCACAACATAGGCGACCAGAACGAGACCCGCGGCATGGACGAGGCGGCGGGTCAGCCTTCCATAGGTCGACGACATCCATTCGAAGCCGCGATTGAACCTTCCGAACGTCGCATCAAGGACGCGCGCCATTCTCGACGTACCGCCGTGGTGCTCGTTCTGATGGGCCCTGAAAAGAACAGCGCAGAGCGCCGGGCTCAAAGTGAGCGAAACGAAGCACGAGATCAGCGTCGACGCGGCGATGGTGGCCGCGAATTGACGGAAAAACAGGCCGGAAATCCCTGAAATGAACGCCGATGGCACGAAGACGGCACACAAGGTCAGCGCGATTGCGACCAGCGCGCCTCCAACCTCATCCATGGTGACGCGCGCGGCCCCGACGGGCGTCATGCCGCGTTCAAGGTTGCGTTCGACGTTCTCGACCACGACGATGGCGTCATCGACCACGATGCCAACCGCCAGGACCAAGCCGAAAAGCGACAGATTGTTGATCGAAATGCCAAGCGCGAGGAGAATCGTGAATGTGCCGAACAGCGATACTGGGATCGCGATCACCGGGATAATGGCCGCGCGCCAGCTCTGCAGGAAAAGGAAGACCACGCCGACGACAAGAAGAATGGCGACAAAGATCGTCATGATCACCTCATCGACGGACTTGCCGACAAAGGTCGTCGGATCGTAGATGATTTTGTAGGCCAATCCCGGCGGAAAGTCCTTGGAGAGCGTCGCGATCGTGGAGAGCACTTCATGCTCGACCGCGAGCGAGTTCGCTCCCGGTTGCGCATAGATGAAGAGAGGCATGCCCGGATCACGATCCGTCCAGGCCGTTGCACCGTAGTCCGCGGCGCCGACCTCGACGCGACCGACATCGCCCAAGCGCGTCACCCGCCCATCCGGATCGGATTTCAGCACAATGGATTCAAATTCCTGCGGCGTCGTCAGCCGGCCCAGCGCCTCGACATTGACCTGATAAGCGCGTGAGGAAGGGGTGGGAGGTTGATTCAGAATCCCCGCAGGCACTTGGATATTCTGCGCCTGCAACGCCGCGAAGACTTCCGACGCATTCATGTTGCGCGCGGCAACACGATCCGGATCCAGCCAGATCCGCATGGCATACTGCCGCTCTCCGATGATCTGGACGTCGCCGACCCCGGGCAGGCGAGCCAACACATCCTTGATGTGCAGGGTCGCGTAATTGGACATGTAGAGCGTGTTGCGCGATCTGTCCGGGGAATAAAGATGGACGGCAAGCAAGATGCTCGGAACCTTCTTACTCACTTGAACGCCCAGGCGTTGCACATCCTCGGGCAACCGCGGCAAGGCATCCTGCACGCGGTTCTGCGTGAGCATTTGGGAGACGTTCAGGTCGGTACCGATACGGAACGTGACGGTGATCGTGAGCTTGCCATCCGCCGTGGACTGACTGCTCATATAGAGCATGTTCTCCACGCCGTTGATCTGTTGCTCCAAAGGGGTAGCCACGGTGCGCGCCACGGTTTCGGCTGAAGCCCCAGGGTATGCCGTCGTGATCTGCACGGTCGGCGGCACGATCTCGGGATACTGGGCAACCGGCAACACGAACATCGCGCCGATGCCGATGAGAGTTAGAAAGACGCTCAGAACCGCCGCAAAAATGGGCCGGTCGATGAAAGCATGGGTGAAACGCATCGGTCCGCTCCTTCTTCAACCTTGGCCGTCGGCTGTCGCTTGGAACCGGATCGAGCCCTGTTGGGGCGTGACGCTAGCCCCAGGCATCGCGCGGACAAGGCCATCGATGACGACGCGGTCATCCGGCGAAAGACCCGACTTGATCACACGCAGCCCGCCCCGCACATCGCCCGTTTCGACGATCTTTGGGACGACCTTGCCTTCGGCGGAAACCGTCATGACGAGATGCTGTGATTGATCGAGCAACACCGCCGAATCGGGCAGCAACAGAGCCGGTGACGGCGGCGCGATGGTGGCGCGGATACGGGCGAATTGCCCGGGCGCGATGTTAAGATCCGAATTGCTGACCGTCGCGCGCGCACGAATGGTGCCACTTGCGCGGTTCAGGGCGTTATCCAAGAAATCCAGCGTCCCCTCGCGCTTGAAATCCTTTTCGCCGGTGAGGTTGATGAAGACCTTCTGATTTGGGGCGTCTGGATGACGATTCGTCTCGCCAATATAGGTTAGATAGTCGCGCTCGCTCATATCGAAATTGAGGTAGAGGGGATCAAGCGAGACCAGGGTCGCAAGCAGCGTCGTCGGGCTCGTGGCGGCCCTGCTGCCAGCGATCAGCGCCCCGATCGACACCTGGCGTTCGCCGATCCGGCCCGTGAACGGAGCCGTCACCCGGCTATATTCCAGGTCGAGCTTAGCATCGCGCACGCGGGCTTCGGCATCGTCTACAGCCGCGTGCGAGGCATCCTGATCGTTCGTTCGCTGGTCAACTGTTTCCTGCGTTGCGAATTCGTCTCGTTTGAGCGATCGCGCGCGTGAGAGCTCATTGTTCGCCAGCGCGACGCGGGCTTTAGCCGTTTCCAGCGCCGCATTTGCCTGCGCGAGCTTGATTTCGTAGGGCCTCGGATCGATCGTGAACAGTAAATCGCCCTTGTGGACGATTTGACCATCCTTAAAATGAATCCCAACCAGCGTTCCACCGACCTGCGGGCGCACTTCAACGCGATTGACAGCCGCAAACTGGCCCAAGAATCCGAGCCGAGCGTCAACGTCCTGCTGCAAAGGCTTACTGACGGTTACCGGTGGTGCGGCCGGCGGTTGCGTTACCGGCGCCGCCATTTTCTCAAACCGCACGTAGCCGGCATATCCAACGATGACCAGAAGCCCCAGGCCGCCAAGCCACCAAACCGAGCGCCACCGCTTAGTGGAGGGCGCACGGACCGCTGTCTTCAATTGCGAGGGATTGACCGTTTCGTTCATGACGATTCCGTGCCTTCCGTTGATAGTCGTTGCATGCGACGGAAACAGCAGCATCGCGTTCGGCGATTTTCCGTTTGACCTCGCCGAAGGGTCGACTCGAACAGGCAAGAGCTAGGCCCGTGAGCAGCGGCCTGGACTAGGTCGGCGCAAACTAGGCCTTGCTTTGTCCAGCATGACTGTCAGGCGCTAGAGAAGGCGCAGCCGACACCGCGATCTTGCGGGCGGCAATCTCTGCCGCCATCAGGGCCGCGGCGGCGAGCGCTGCGGCGATGTAGCCCAAGGCGTAGCTGCCGAAGAGGTGAATTCCAGCCGCCCCGATCAAGCCGGCCAGCGTCACACCGAGGAACATTGCAGTGTTGTTCAGGCCCAGCGCGAGCGGAGCGATGTGCGACGCGATGCTGACGATGCGGTGCTGCTGCGGCACGACGGCGCCCCAACCGCAGAATCCCCAAACCAGCATGGCCGGAATAGCCGTTACAAGGCTACCGCTGGTCCACGGCAACAACACGAAGTCGATCATCAGGAACGCAAGCAAAGTGACCAGCACTCTACCATTTCCGATAACGTCGATCAGTCGGCCAACCACGAATGTCGAGACCGTCCCTGAGACACCCCAGAGCACGAGCAGCCCTGCCAAGTTGGTCGGATTACCATCGGTCGCGCGATCAAATACGACAGCAAGATAGGTGTAGATCGTGTAGGCCGCCCCCAAGAACAAGAACGTGGTCGCAAGCGTGAGGCCCATACGCGTATCAGCCAAAGGCGAAAGGCGCTGACGCAACGAAATGACCGGCAGCATCGGTATGTGAGAAAGCAGGACCGAGATGCCGATCGCTGACATACCCGCAAGCAGGGCTACGAACACCATGGTCCAATGCCAATCGGTCAGTCCTCCGATCAAGGTTCCGATCGGAGCGCCGAGCGCCGTGGAGATCGTCAAGCCCATGGTCACCACAGAGAGCGCAACACCCCTACGTTCTGCCGGGACGATCGAAGCAGCCGCGGCGGTCGCGGTCGGCGAGAAGAGTGCTGCGCCCAATCCCGCCACCACGCGTGAAACGATCGCCAGCGCGAAGTTCGGAGCCATTGCCGTGCCGAGGTTTGCAAGCACGAAAACGATGAGCCCCGTGATCAGCAGCACCTTTCGCGAGATATGCCCTGTCAAAGCGGCGATAGTCGGAGACAGTAGCGCATACGCCACGGCGTACACGGTCGTTAACTGCCCTGCCGCACCAATACTGACGTCGAAGCTTCGGGACATTTCGGGAAGCACGCCCGCAACAACGAAATTGTCGGTGCCGAGCGCAAACATGCCAAGGGCTAGAATAAGCAGTCTCGTGTCCATCGCTGGTCTCATTGTTTGTTTGGTTCCTCGCGAGGTGCCTCGATCGCACAAGGCGTATCGATGCTACCTCGGAGGAGAATTGGGTTCGGCGGCGCCGGCTCGACCGGCTGGGAGCGCCGCTAAGGATACGCTCGCCTACTTGCCTTGAATGAGCATGCCGAGCGGCATCAACGGGGCCACCGGCAGAAACTCGTAGGACATGAGCTTGTCGGCAACGAACGGCAGCTTGCTCAGCGTTTCTTTGGCTTCATCAACGGAAGCGACGTTCATTAAGAAGATCGGGCCGGAGCCTTCGCGAAACCAGAACTGCTCGACCTTACCATCCAGATAGAGCTTGAGTGTCGCCGGGACTTCGGTCGGAAGATGCACTTTGATGAGGTCAGGTGTTAGCGCCGGGCTGGCGGAGGCAATCGCGAAAACTTTCATGGGTCATCTCCTTAACGTGGCTTCGAAGCGTACTTCGATCGCAACCAAATTAAGTGGTCATCCGCCTTGATCGTAGTGTCGTAAACGACATATTTGATGCCATTGACGACATTCGTAATGCGATTTTTGATATCCGCCGAGAGGAGGCAGGCCGGTACGGCTTCAATAGCGTCGTATACGACATTTTTGATGTCATTAGCGACATTGACTCAAAAAGAGGGACGTGAGACTTTCGCCACAAAAGAAAGCGTTCTCCTCGGCTCGGCGTCATGTTTTAGGCCTCGAGTCCGATCACCAGAAATGCCGAGATATTCAGGGGACCTTGTGTCGCGAATGCTATCGTTGAGGCATGTTAGGTCATGAAAATTGTCGTCCTTGCACTTGAGAGTTTTTGGGACACAGGGCTTGCCATCGTTCTCGATGCATTGAAGCTTGCCGATAGATTTTCAGCGGCGCAGATGGGCGGCACACTTCGTTTTGATGTTTCGATCGTCGGCGTACGGAAGCGCATTCGCTCTGGCCAGGGATTCATAATACCCGTCAACACCATCACGCCCGATTTGAAGCCGGACTGGGTCATTATGCCAGCACTGAGCACTGGGCGACCGGATCAACTGATCACAAGGCTTGGGCAGCGCGATATCGCCCCGGTGAAGCGGCAATTACGCAAATGGCACGAAGGAGGCGCCCGCATTGCCGCTTCCTGCATCAGCGCATTTGTGCTGGCGGAAACGGGACTTCTCGATCATCGGGAGGTAACGACGACTTGGTGGCTTGCGCCGTTATTCCGCCAACGCTACCCGAATGTCTTGCTCGACGAAACCAGAATGCTCGTGGCATCGGACATCGGCGTGACGTCCGGCGCGGCCATGGGACATCTCGATCTTGCGCTGTGGTTGATACGCCAGGCCAGCCCGGAGCTATCGTCCGTAGTGTCGCGTTATCTTCTCGCCGACCTGCGTACCCTGCAGGCGGCCTATATCATTCCCAATCATTTGGCGGAGGCCGATCCTCTCATTGAGCGTTTCGAACGCTGGGCGCGCGATCATCTCAAGGATGGCTTCTCGTTGAAAGAACTTGCTGAAGCATTGGCAGTGACTCCGCGGACTCTTCAACGCCGCTGTGAAGCGGTGCTCGGCAAATCGCCCCTGGCCTACTTTCAGGATCTACGGGTGGAACGCGCGCAGTCTCTGCTCCACGGCGGTCACCTCGATGTCGATGCGATCGCGGCCGAGGTAGGCTACGCCGACGCGACCACGTTACGCACGCTGTTGCGCGAGCGCTTGGGACGCGGAGTGCGCGAGCTTCGCGCCAGCCTTCGTTAAGCACGAGGCAATTTGAGAATAAGCCATCTTTCACCAGGATCGGAAGACAACGATGGTCGAGCCGGTCGACAGTCTTCGAAATCACAGTCATCGTCCAACCCGAGTTCTCTAGAAGCCGGGGTTCGGTCGCAGGGAATGAAATCGCTCGTTGCGCCGCGCATTGCCTCTCGCTTTTGATCGCCACCTGGACCAAATCAAGCCTTGGAGTTATCTAAGTCACGAATGATCATGAGCGCGTGGTGCTTGCCATCTCGCGGCAGGCAACAACGCTTGGCCGACGCCAGTGTTCGCGCGTTGATTGCGACGCGCAAATTGGCCGCAGGGGCGGCGATCAACATGATCAACCTGAAGTCAATCAACGCGGCATCAGCCTCGCCCCTTCGGCCGACTTGGAAAGTCACCGGACAAAGTGCGGAACGGCTTCGGTTGCCTGCGCGATTCAAATCGCGCCATCTCCAAACTTTGGAGCAGAGGCCGCGCCTTCCGGATTACTGCCTTCCGCGTTGCTCCAGGTCGAAAACGTCGCAGCTTGGCCGAACGGCCGGCCATGATCGTCGACCAGTTGCCAAACAATTGCCTTCTCTATCCAAAAGCGGCGGCCAGATTTCGCTATTCTCAAACCACGGTAGTCGTCAATGAATCCATTGGTGGTGACAGCGTCCAACAATCGCTGCCGTTCCGCCCTAAACGGTTCTTCGGCCGACAGGCGAGACGGAAGCGTGATGAACTCTTCCCAGCTGTAACCAAAGCAGGACTGCGCGGTATGGTTAGCATAGATGAATCTCGGATCTGGCTGTCTGTTCTGGGCGAGCACCACAAATGGAGCATCTTTATAAAGCCAATGCGGACCTTTGCCGTTCGGAACGAGCGGCGTTCCGACAATACGATCAAAGCTTTTCGTAATCAGGGCGAAGAATTCTTGATCCGTCCTAAGATCGCGAGCATCTGAGTTGTCGTAAATATCCATGCTAGACCTACCGTTAGCTGTCGAGATCTCTTACCCAGATCCCCTTGGGGCCGGGCTGCGCTGCGGCCCGGCGACGCCACCGGTTGCCCCGGTAGCGCCGGCAATGAGGACGGTGAGCTTCCCGGACACCACCGCTTACTTGCCTTGGATCAGCAAACCGAGCGGCGCGAGAGGCCCGACAGGGAAGATGTCGAATGCAAGGAAACCGTTGGGCACGAGCGGCAGCCCATCGGTGATCTTCTTGGCGTGCTCGGACGAGTCTGCATTGATGAGAAAGATCACGCCGGGCTTATCTTCGCGAATCCAAAATTGCTCGATCTTGCCGTCGAGGTAGAGCTGAAGCGTGTCCCGGACTTCACCCGGCATAATCCGCTTCCTGTCTTCATCGGACATCGGTTTGATAACGTTGCCGATCGCGAAAAACTTCATGATTATTCTCCTTGCCGTCGATTGTTTATGACGATGCCAAACCAACTTATGGCGCGTCCCACATCTGCGTTATGGGCGGAAATGACATTTTTGCTGTAATTTGCGCCAAGAGACATGTTTCGCAGCTGCTGGCAAAAACGCTGTATTCGTCAGCATTCGATTCATTGGACCAGACGACGTCGCAAGGGATTGGTGCGAAGATCCGAACGGGTGCCCGTGATGAGCGCGGCCGAAATAACCCTACCCGCTTGCAGGACAAACGAGATGGCCAGCCAGACGCTGTGGTGCGTCGGTCAACGGATGCATTGACGAAGAGAAGTTTGCGATCTTGCCATTTTGACCAAGGGCTTAAGGGGCCGCCATGCGGGTTATCGCCTTCGATGACGTGTCGAACTCTTGTTGACGAGCGCCAGCTTCTTGATGGAAACCGGTCGTCAGTGCGTAGTTGCTCTATTGCCCTCTGTCGGATTCGATGTCGGCAGCACCGCTTCAGTGCCCGCGATCGTACTGCGGACGGACAGGCTGTCGCCGTTCCGCCTGATCTCGATCACACCAGCAACGTTTTGTGCCGAGAGGACTACACTCTGGCCCGGTGCGAGCACTGACACGACACGGAACGGAACACCCGTTTCGCCTTGCGCAAGAGTTGTGACGACATGAAGCCCATCTCGCTCGATGGTATAGTAGGCGATACCGGATATCCCGCCAAGATCGACGCTCTTGGCCTCCATCGGACGCACGCCGTCGGCATGCGCGGCCCCCAACGAGGCAAGGACGAATGCGGTGACGAAGAGCATGTTTCGGATTGACATAGTGATCTCCTTGTCGCTGTACAGAACCCATCTAGCGACGATCCTGATCAAGACTTAAAGTCGTCACCGCTGTGGTTATTGGCGTCGCTGACGGCGCGGCTTATCGGACGTCCGACAACTTGACCAAGCCGCTCGTTAACTTGCTCCAAACTAACCTTGGAAGGGACGCTTTTGCATGATGATCGTCCTTTAATCCCGCACGTGGGAGCCTCGAGCCAAAACTTAAAGTCCCGACGGCGGTAACGAAGGAATAAAAAGGTCGTGACCTTCAAACTCCACAACGCCTGCGATCTTTCGGAATTAGTCGATTTCGTCAAATCGATTGTGGCTGGATGTCGGAGAGGGTTTCAGCCGCGCGCCGCTTCATAATTGCAGCCAGCGAGGAAGGGCCTTCGCGATCTGACGATCGCCCTCGAAGTGCAAGGCGGTGCCGGCCGCATCTTTCCATCGAACTTGGCCGAGATAGACGTCGACATAGTCCCGAATATTGCCTCGAAGTGTGAGGTCGACGGGAAATCCCGGGTCCTTCATGCAGACGTCAACACTGGATCGTCCCAGGATCAGCCACATGATCCGGAACTTCGTGCGGCTCGCCGGTACCCCTGAAAAGTCGAAACGCACGACTATGCGACGATCCGGCAGCGCCTTCATGTCGACACGCCGCCGCAATCCCCAGACCAGAAGGGCCGGATCGAGATCGGAGTGATTGATCCGATCCTGCGTGTAGGTCAGTCCCCACTGCGCGAGCGCGGCGACGACCGCGCGCAAGGCCTCCCCGGCGGGCGTCAGACCATATTGGTGACCGGCGCCTCCGGCGCGCTGCCTCCGCTCAACAATCCCATGCGCCTGGAGCTCGCGCAGCCGCGCGACCAGGACCGCCCGGGAGATCAGCGGCACGCCGCGACGGATGTCATTGAAGCTGCACGCACCTTCCATCAGTTCACGCACGATCAACGGAGTCCAGCGAGCGGCTAGAATTTCAGATGCCTTCGCGACCGGGCAGAACTGACCATAGCTGACCGACATGGAGTTCACCTAGTTATCGGCAGGCGAAACCGCCAGTCTGTAAAACAGACTTGGCCCAACGGTCGACGCCGCCTAAATCTCGGCGTAACGCCGCGATCCGCGGCGTCGTTGCCGTCGCATTCAGCGACGCCTCGCGGTCCCGACGTTCGCGCTGCAAGGAATACTTTGAAATGACCGCTTTCCTCCCCGTCCGCGGCTCGCGGCACCGTAGCTGGTCCTGGTCGCGCGTGCGTCGTCTGCTGGCTCATGAGAGACACCGCCTGTTCACGCCGACGCTGACAGGTGTCGGAGTGCGCTCCCATCTTCGGAGCCGCGACGTCAACCTCGACACCCATGTCGCTGATGTCACCAATCTCATGTTTTAGGGGGAATTGCGGGACATCGTCCGGTTGGACATTGCCATGGCGGCTTCGTCGCGCGGCACGCCGCTGACCAGATGCCTGATCGGGTTCGCGCGCTCGTCAAAATGTCGGCCTTGTGTGGATAAATGCGTGTAAAGGTAGGGTTGGGGATTGAATTTCTTATCACGCCTGTTTGCCCTAGTAGCTATCGCACTGCTACCGGTGATCGCAATCCAAGCATATAACGAATTCGACTTGCGTCGCGCGCGGCAGATCGACGTTCAAGGTCAAGCGCTGAACATGGCAAAGCTCGCGGCGGCAGAGCAACGGCAGATCGTCCAGGGCATTCGTCAAGTCTTGATAGCGTTGTCGTTACTCCCGGCGATAAAGGCCAAGGACAGTGAGGCGTGTGACGCGTACCTCGCCGCCGTAAAACAGCGTTTTCCGGCTTTCATTACCTTTCTTGTCGCCGATTCGAATGGTCAGTCCTTCTGTGACACAAACGATATTCACCGACCGACGGATATCTCGGTACGAGGCTATTTCTCGAATGCCCTGAGTACGGGTGCCTTCACGGTCGGAGAGTTTTCGATCGGTCTTACGAGCGGCCGGAACGTCATTCAATTTGCATTACCGTTTCGCGGGGACGACGGTAAGTTGGACGGCGTTATCGAGGCGAGTCTCAGCCTGGATTGGCTTGCAACCTACATTGCTCTGAAAGGTGCGCCGCCGGGAGCTGCCATTGCGATCACGGACCGCAACGGCACCTATCTGGCTCGTTACCCAGATAACGGGCGGTTCGTTGGGACCAGGATGACCCGAGATAGATACCTGACCCAGCGCGGTCCGGCCGCAGTTGATATGGTCGACGTCGACGGTGTGGAGCGGGTCATTGGTCACTCGGCTTTAGAGGGTGATTCCGGAGGGCTCGTGGTCAGCTTCGGTTTCGACAAGGAGCGGGCATTCACCGAGATAAAAAACCGTACGCTGCGCGGCACCGTCTTGATCGTCGTCAGTACCTCGTTGGTCTTGATCCTCACATGGTCGGCTGCACGGCGATTTATCCGTCGTCCGCTTGGCCGATTGGTCGACGCCGCGAACGAGTGGCGGCTTGGTGAATATGCACGACGTGTCGATATCCGGGACAGGTCCGAGATCGGTCAGGTCGCCGACGCGTTCAATACAATGGCCGATGCGCTGGAGCATCATGAGCGGGAATTGCGCAAGGAGAAGGAGAAAGCCGAAGAAGCCGCGGCGCGGATCACGATGATCCTCGAGAGTACGGCCGACAGCGTTATCACCGTCGATCGAGATTTCCGTATTGCATTCTACAATGAGCGCGCGAGAGCTCAGATCGCCGAAGGGCGCCAGCTCATCGGTATTAAACTGCAGGAAGCGGTCTTCGAACCTGACGATGCGGAGCCTTACAAGCTGCTTGCCCAAGCGATCGAGCAGCATAAGCCGGTCTCGTTTGAAACGTATCGTACTCACGACGCTGTTTGGCATGAGGTCAATGCGTCGCCCACGAGCGATGGCCTCGCCATCTTCTTTCGCGACATCACCGAGCACAAGCAGGCCCTTGAGGCGCGACGTCAGACCGAAGAGAAGCTGCACCAGAGCCAGAAGATGGAGTCTGTCGGCCAGCTCACCGGCGGCGTCGCGCACGACTTCAACAATCTGCTCACCGTCGTCTCCGGTAACCTCGAACTCATCGAGCACGCAAGGGATATTGGCCGGGTCCGGAAGCTCGCCGCCGCCGCACGGCGCGCAACCGATCGCGGGGCAAAGCTGACCGCGCAACTTCTGGCCTTCTCGCGGCAGCAGAAGCTGAGTCCAAAGCTGGTCAACGCCAATAAGCTCGTTCGCGGCTTTCAGGAGCTGATCCGGCAAGCCCTTGGCGAACAATGCGAGATCCGGTTGCGGACCGATGAACGATTGTGGCTATGCAATGTCGATCCGTCGCTGCTGGAGACCGCACTCTTGAACCTGGCGCTAAACGGGCGCGACGCCATGTCAGATGGTGGCGTGCTCGAGATCGAGACGCAGAACGTCGTTCTCGACGAATGTGCCGCTGGATGCGCGTCCGGATCGTATGTCCGGTTGTCCGTCAGGGACACTGGTCACGGGATGCCTCCCGAAGTGCGAGACAGGGTTTTTGAGCCGTTCTTCACGACCAAGGAGATCGGTAAAGGGACAGGGCTTGGCCTCAGTATGGTCTACGGCTTCGTTCGGCAGTCCGGCGGACACGCCACGGTTGAGAGCGCGCCGGGCGTGGGAACGACGGTCGCGTTGTATCTTCCTAAAGCCGCACAAAACGGCAATGCCGAGGTTGAAGCTGTCAAAGCGCAAGCCGTACCCGGAGGCTCGGAGCGAATCCTGGTAGTTGAGGATAATGAGGACTTGCTGGGAGTCACTTCGGAGATGCTGACCACGTTCGGCTATGAGGTCCTTTGTGCTCGTAACGGCGCGGAAGCGATCCAGATCGTGGAAAGTGGGCAGGCGTTCGATCTCCTGTTCAGCGATATTGTGATGCCAAATGGTATGAGCGGTGTCGAGCTTGCCCGCGAGCTGGTGCGCCGCAATGAGAGCGTCAAGATCCTCCTCACCTCCGGCTACGCGGGCGATGTGCTGGAACGCCACCAAGCTGCAGGCGAGTTTCCGATTATCGACAAGCCATTCCGCCGGTCGGACCTGGTCCGGCGCCTGCAGTCAATTTTGCGCGAATGTAACGACCCGCGGGCTAAATAGAGTCGGACGTCGTTATGGTCGAAAACAGCGGCTGCTGAGAAATGGTCAACTCGCCTATTCGCAACAACGGTTGGGTTCGTTGCCATGATGGTTTCGCCTTAGGAGCGTCACGGCAGCAGCGCATCGCCAACAGAACTGCCGCGCGATCTGTTTACGGACAGAAGAAGGGGAACAAGGTTACGGCAGCGGCCCGACGATAGATTGATCGTGACGTCGGGCGATGGCCGGCAGTTGGTCCATGTGACGCTCACGTGGCTCCGGTATGTTGTGCAGGTCGCGGAAGAATTCCTCGTGGCGGCGTGGCGTGGACACGAGGATATGCCGCGCATCACCGACGCCGACATTTGTGAAGCCGTGAACGACACCCCTTGGAATTATCACGCGGGCGCCAGACCGGACGGTCTCGGTCTTATCGTCGATGAGATACTTGAGTTGCCCCTCGATCACGATAAAGAGCTTGTCTTCGGTCGATGAGATATGCGCCGGCGCGCCGAAACCAGGCTTGATAGTCATGTCGAGGACAGTGAACGGGCCGGGATAGGGGTTGATGATCTTAGCGGTTATTCCTGCGAATTCCGTCGTTTCAAATTCCGTGGTGACACCAGGTTTCATTTTCGCTCCAATGGTTGGCAAAAGGCGGCGATTGGCCGCTGCGATTGTGTAGGAAATGTCGACGACATCGGAACTCCTGCATGCTCAGCCAGTGGCTGATGTCGCTGGCTCACGGGTGATGTTCCCGCAGACGTTGGCAACGATCTCGTAGGAGCGGGAGGCAGCAACGGGGTCGCGGATCAGCGTGATGACTATCAGTTCGTCGGCCTGCGTCTTTCGCACCACGGCCTCGATACCGGATCGCACCGTCTCCGGCGAGCCGACGATAGCATAGGGCAGGTCTTGCTCAGCCGTTGCCGCTGCAGCGGGTGTCGTCACATTGTCCGGCGGCCGTGGCACGCTTGTCTTACGAAACCATTGCAGCAGGATCGGCCGGATAGATGCCAACAAATCCTGGGCTTGAGCATCGGTCTCCGCAGCAATGATGAAGGCAGAGACCATCGCATAGTCGCGCTCCAGAGTTCTGGAAGCTCGGAAATTTGTCCGATAGGCGCGCAAGGCGACCTGCAGGTCCTCGGGCGCAATATGGCTCGCGTAGGAGAACGGCAGGCCAAGCTTCCCGGCCAGCGCCGCCGACGATGTCGACGATCCCAAAAGCCACACCGGAACATCGAGGCCCCGCGCAGGGACGTACGGCGCATCGTCCGCCCGCCGTTCACCGAGCAGCGCGAGAAGTTCGTCGAGGTCTCGTTTGAAACGACCGCGCGCATCGGGCGGCTTGCGTAGCATCTGGAATATCTCGGAATCCGCACCAGGTCCGCCCGTGGCGCGCCCGATCCCGAGATCAATCCGACCGGGATGCAGCCCCGCCAGTGTTCCGAATTGCTCGGCAATAACCAGCGGCGAATGGTTGGGCAGCATCACCCCCCCGGAGCCAACGCGGATCAATCTCGTTACGCTGGCGATGTGCGCGAGCACGACGGCCGGTGCTGCATTGGTCAGGCGTGGTACATTATGATGCTCGGTGAACCAGAAGCGCCGATAACCCAGCGAATCGGCCTGTCGCGCCAGTTCGACGGTTCGGCGCAGGGAATCGCTTGCCGTCTCGCCGTCACGCATTGGCGAAAAATCGAGGACCGATATCGGGAGCGGCGTGCCCATAGCAGACTCTCTCTTACGTGTGTAAAGCAGCCTCGTAACCACGCTGCGCATCGCGTGCGCATCTCTCAAGACATGTTACAGTCAGAACACTACCGGTCATCACACAGCGTATCCCGATAAATTACTGAGCCGATCATCGTGCGCGATCGTCAGAACAGTGACCCGGAGGGTCTCCGACCATTTGGCACCAAACCGCGAGTACTGAGGTCGCAAAGCATTCGCCCTTTGGCACGCTTGTCTCTACGGAAGTCCGCATCATCACCTACTCAACGATGCGATCCTACATGGGCATATGCCCATATTGTGCAAGGGATTGTCCGGAGTGGTCTGACCGCCGCAAACGGAATTAGAGAGAACCTCCTGCAATTGTGATCGCGTTTGTTCGCAATACCGATCGCCTCTTCCTCTCTGTGATGCCCAGCGCGCACGCACGCTGAGACCTGTTCCACGCATGACTTCGATAATCGCAGATGCACGGCGCAACGCCCGCGCCGGACCATCGAACGTAACGAGCAAATCGTCACCCGGCGTCTTGATCTCACGACCGCAGAATCGAGCGATCTCAGGCCTGACGAGTTGATTGTGACGGACCAAAGAGGTCCTGCCATGCGCGATCACCGAGCTTACGCGCGCGCTTCGTGGACTCGACGATGTCGGTAAATAGAACGGTTGCCAGCAGGCGATTGCGCCGGAACAGTTGGCCGTGTGCCGGTCAAGAACTCCTCGACTTCATCGTGCAAACGATCAGTGTCGCCGACCAGCGCGTGATCATCTTCCGGCAGCTCGACGTAATTCGCATTGGGAAGATGACGGGCGAGGCTACAACTTGCCCGAAGCGCGAAGCGATGCCTTACTCCAATCCAAGTACTGATACCTTGGCAGTGGTGATTTCGGTAGGCCACAGGATTTCTGTGAGACCTTTTGCGACGGCGATCTTTTGTGTCCCGTTGATCGAATAGGTAATGACGCCGCCGCCAATCGCGCCGTTGAGATTTTGGCCCCACAATTTGCGCCCGTTCGCTGTGTCAAGCACGTAGAAATTTCCGCCCATGTCCCCAAAGAAAACGATGCCGCCTGCCGTCGGCGTCATGCCGCTTTGAATGGGATAGTTCGTCTTTGCTCTCCACCTCCAAACGCCGCTGTCAGCGTCAACGGCGTGGATCCAGCCGGCCCAGTCGAAAGCCGGGTCGGACTTGCCCCACGTGTAGAACGGGTTGATCGATGCTTCACCGGACCACGGTCTGCCAGGCGGCACGGCGGCGATTTTCTCGCTGGGCTTAAGCGTAACAGTGGTGCACCATTCGACCTCGCCGATGAAAATGAGGTTCAATTGGGAATCGTAAGCGGGACCGTTCCATTCGGCGCCGCCCGTCGACCCGGGACAGAAGTGGACGGGCTCGCCAATCACAAACGGCGCATTCTCGTTCTCCATCCGGGTGACCGGCAACCTGTAGAGCAACGCATTGGTGTCGAGATCGAAGCCGTACAGGTTCCCATCCTTCGGGGCGACCGATAGAACCTTCTTGCCACCCGCGGTCTTGATAATGGCTGGAGCGCCGGAAACGTCCCAATCGTGCCAGTCTTTCGGCACGATCTTCAAGTGGCTCTTGTAAGCTCCGGTCATCGCGTCGAGGACGACGACCGAGCCGGAATACAGGTTCGATCCCTCACGCATGCCGGCTGCAAAATCGGGCGCTGGGTTTCCGCCCGGCACATACAACAAGCCGGTCTCCGGATCCAACGTGTATGAAGTCCAGGTCGCGCCGCCGGTTATCGGCACGCCTTGCAGCGAGTTGCTCCAGGTCGACGCATTGAGGGGTGAAGCACCGAGCGGTCCGCGCGTCGGATCGCCTTCAGCCTTGGGCACGAGGTAGAACTCCCACACGATCTTGCCGGTCTTGGCGTCAAGCGCATACATGCGCCCCTTCACTCCCTTGATGTCGCCTCCGGCGTTGCCGATGAATACCAAACCGTTCCAGGCGATCGGAGCCGCAGGCGCGCTCTCACCTTTCTTCGAATCCCCGATCGCGGTTGCCCAGATGCGTTTGCCCGTCTTGAAATCATAGGCGAGGACGCGCGCGTCTTGGGTGCCTCGGAAAACCATGCCGTCGAGATAAGCCGCACCGCGATTGACCTCTTGCGGCGTCGCAGGAACGTAATCTTCATGGGCGCGCCAGTTTTCGTGGCACGTCGAAGCATCGATGGAGAAGATGTCAAACGCGGTCACGAAGATCAGCGCGCCGTCCACCTGCAGCAGCCCGGAATTGAAGCCGGTATATACCCCGGTATCATAAGTGCAGAGAACCTTGAGCTTCTCGGCATTTGTCCTATTGATCTGACTTAACTCCGAAAAGCGGTTCGACGTCAGAGTCTTGTTGTAGCTTGGCCAGTCTACGGCAGCACCGCTGGGAGCAACCTGTGGCAGTGCCGAAGCCGTCGAGGCTGGCTGCGCCGCCGTTCCGGTCTGGGCGACTTCCGTTTCAAGGGTCCCGGCAGGAGCCGACCAATAACGCACGTAGTTGATCGCCGTCGACCCGATCAAGACCGTTTGGTCCCAGTAAGCATAGGACAGGCCTGCTATGGCAATGCCGACGACGACGATTGCGCCTACGAGACTGCGAAGCCAAAATCTCATCGGTTAATCCTCTGTAGCCTCATCACTCCATCATTGCTGTATTCGCCGAATATTGCAGCTCGCTTCGGTCTTGAGCCCGAAGGAGCGCGCGATAATCGCCAGCGCATTGTTGGTGTTCGACAAGTTCGCTCACCGTCTCTCCACCTGCGGTTGATGCCGCCCTGACGGGCCGTCAAGGTTTTCGCTCGTCGGAACATCTTTGCAAACATCAAAAATTCGGACCCCTTCGATCGGATCCGGACGCCGCATCACCTCAGGTTCCGAAAGTGCGCGGCGAGCGTCATCGTAGCCGCTCTCCCAATGCTCTTCCATCATTCGTCGGGAAAAGAGGAAGTCCTTGGCGATGCCCTCGTAGCTTCTGGCACGATAGACAAGGTGGACAATATTGCAGACCTTCTCGTCCGCTTCCTGCTGCAGCAATTTTGCATGCTTACCCTTCCGAAATTCATCGGGAATCTCCTTCAAGAGATGGGCAATTGCAATACGAAGCTTCTGTGTCTGCTTGTATTGATCCGTTGCTGCGCGGGTTCGGCTTGAATATACGATGTCCTTGTTGCGGACTTCCACCTCAGTCAGATCATGTGGCAACAGCCCGCGGGCGCTCCAAAGGTCTATTTGGAACGCGAGCGTGTCTTTTCGCGGTTGGCCGTCGAGCACCCATTGCAGAGGAGTGTTGGAAACAAGTCCGCCGTCCCAATAGTACTCGCCGTCGACTTCGGTGGCTGGAAAGCCAGGAGGCAGCGAACCGCTGGCCATAACATGCTCAGGCCTTATGCGATCAGTGGTGGTATCGAAATAGGCAAAGTTTCCAGTACCAACATTCACTGCGCCGACACTGAAGCGCATGCCACCGGCATTGATCCGGTCGAAATCGACCAGACGTTCGAGGGTAGCTCTCAGTGGCGAAGTGTCGTAGTAGCTGGCCTTGTCCGGTGCGTCCGCGGGCCACAGCGCCGCCGGTGGCATACGGGGTGTAAAGAAATTCGAAGCGCCAAACAGGAGGATATTCACGGCTCTTCCCTGATTGACAAGGTGATGAGCAAACGCATTTTCAAGTTCTATGGATTTGAAATACGGGATGCCCAGAGGGGACGTGCTGACGGTCTCCCAGAATTCGCGCAATCGATTCACACGCTGGTTCGGGGCATTGCCGGCGATGATCGCTGCATTGATCGCGCCGATTGAGATTCCCGCGATCCAATTCGGATGAAGATCCGCCTCGGCAAGAGCCTGATATACCCCAGCTTGGTAGGAGCCGAGCGCTCCACCTCCCTGGAGCAACAGAACAACTTGCTCGAATTGCGTCCGTGTGTCTTTCAGAGAGGTGGTTTGGTATGAGGTCATACTGAATACCCCTGATTTGCAGGCGGCAGTTTGCGACAATGGCCGACCTCAAAAGTGCCTACAGAATTGGCGTTACTGGTCGAACACTCGCTTCCAACCGTTGTTAGATACTGTTCGCTATCCAGTCATCGGGCTATGCGATTTCGGCAGCATTCGCAGCAGCAATAGGCTGATTTGGTTGCAGTCACCGGAGCGCGCGGACAGCCGGTTCCTGAGAAACCCCGAAGCAGACGACATAACCCAGGAAAATAGAAACGATGTTGGGCGTCGCATCGTTCATCCCATTTCTCCTCGGGCGTTGCACCTGATCCGACGAGTCCAATAGAAAGGACCACTTCGCGCTATGCAGCTTCTGGCGAGTCTTTGATTGGCCATTACGGGCTCATGCGCTGCAGCAATTGCGTCCTTATTCGATGACTTCGTCGGCGCGGGCGAGTAACTCCGGAGGAATATCAAGATTCAGCGACCTTGCTGCTTTCATGTTGATGACTAGCTGGAATCTCGTGGGCTGCTCCACAGGGAGATCCGACGGGCGAGCCCCTTTCAAAATTCTGTCCACGTAACCGGCTGCGTCGTGAAACAGACTCGGGATGCTTGGTCCATACGAAATAAGACCTCCCGTCCGCACCATGGCGGCGTCTTCAAACATTGTGGGAATTCGATTCTTGATGGTGAAGTCAAGAATCCGCTCTCGGTGGAGCCTCGTAAATGGCTCTACCGTCACCAAGAGCGCGGCGGGCCGCCGTTTTGATAGTGCCGCGAAAGTTGCTTCGAGTCCTTCAAGGTCGTGCGCGCCAGAATCCAAAAAGGCAACGTTCAATTGCTCGGCGGCACGTTGAGTTTCATGTACGCGCAGCGCCATACCCGGGTTCGATGTGTCCCACAGCACGGCGATGTCTCGAATGCCCGGCACCACCATCTTCAAAAGTTCTAGCCGCTTTGCGCTCAGATCAGTCGCCATCACCGAGAACCCGGTAATGTTTCCGCCGGGGTGGCTAAGGCTAGTCACAACGCCGGTACTGAGCGGGTCGCTACTGGCGGCAAAAACAATTGGTATGGTCGATGTCGCTCGCTTGGCAGCAAGACAGCCGGGGGTGCTGAAGGTGACGATGACATCGACGTTCTCTTTGACCAGCATGCTCGCGAGCTTGTCCAAACGATCCGGCTCGCCGTCAGCATACAGGTACGTCGTTTCGATCGTGCGCCCCTCCTGATAACCAAGCGCATCCATCCCTCGACGATATTCGTCAAGGTTTTCCTGCTCCGTCTTAGTAGTTGGCACGAGCCAACCAACCCGTGGAATCTTTCGCTGCGCAGCAGCGGCCGCGGCCCGGGTCGCAATCGCAAGCATTTTGATGAAGTCGCGTCGTCGCATTGCCCAGCCCGCCTGTGACGGCACCATGCATTCAAGCAGTGTATTCTACCCAAAAGCTGGATGGTTTGACACCGAGAATCACATGTCTGCAGCGGGTCCAAATGCGACGCGGCGGGGAGGGCAGATCCTGGCGCAAAGCGGACATCCGGCCTCATTCGTATGGCAGAGAAGGGCCAGCAGCGGTCATTCGTCCCTGCGATTAGCGGGCAACATGGTCCGGTGGACCCGCTTCAAGCGATGCCGGCGAGGGAGCCGGTGATCCGTAAGCTCAGGTACGTCTAAGCTCCGTGGTATGGAAAGGCTCAAGCGTATCGATATCAGTGATGGGCTGCCTCTTCTGGTTCCACTTGAAATAGCGCAGCGTTATAATTTCGGGGGTGAAGTCCGCTACGAGGAAACCGTTCTCTTCTATGGGGGGGACGGTTTCCTCCATGTCGAGGTGCTGCGGTGGCTTTGGGCCTACGCCACGGAATTCCGAGGCCCAGCCGCCATCACTCGTGCCCAAGGGACCAGGGAGAACAGCTATAACCGGGTTGTTGGAGAAGTTCAGATGACCGCTTCGCAACATCCGACCTTCGCCGATGGCGTGCAGATCGCCGCTAACGACAAGCGGTATGCGGCCAGGCATCGCTGAAAGCGATTGCATCAGCCGATCATGCTGCGAGAGCCACCCCCGTTGCCAGTAAGGCTTTGGTCTCTCTTCCGACAACTTGCCGTCTGGCCCCAAGAGGTCAGGGTACCATTCACCCCACTTACCCGCGCTCCAACCCGGCGGGTTGGAAGGGACATTCACCAGATGGACAACGTCCTTCGCTGCGGCGCGAGCTTTTAGCCAAGCTTCCACATCAGGAGCCACAAATACTGCGGTCGGTCCCGCGAGTGTAACCGTTCGCCTGACGTCGTAGAGGAGGATCTCGGCGAGGCGTCCATAGCGCAAGGTACCAAAGCTTTCCGAGAGACCAGAGGGTCGATAGGATGGCTGGTCAGGACCATCCGACCCTGGAAGTCCGGGTGACCGGTTCGGGTCAGGTAGGAACTCGGGATACCAGAGACGTTGCGTCGCCCTTGCCGACTGCAGCATGAAATTGTCGGGCGGGAAGGTGACAGCCTCGTCCGTCGCCTCATCATTGTCGAAATGGTCGTGGTCGTCCTGTAAGAAAAAGACCGGTGTCGAGCGGCAGAGCGTGCCGTATAACGGAGTTATCTGCTCGCCCGCAGCGCGAAGCAATGCACTCTCGTTAGCTCCACCCAGGATAGGCGCATCCCTGTCAAAGCGAGCGTATTCCAGCGCCGCTTTGGATGCACCCAGTTTCGGCGCGGCTCTCGGCGCAAGAAGATCCCAATAGACGTGATCTCCGTTCGCAATCAATGCATCAGGCGCGAAAGAAAGCCCTCGTCGCAGCAACCTCTGACGAACGGCGGCAGGCAAGAACCCGAAACCGGTATGAGCAGCACTGAAAAGATCGTGCCCACCTGCACATGAATAAATCAGAAGACGTAGCTTGCTTGGCAGGTCGTCTGGTGCAGGCATCGTAGATAACTTCCAGGATTGACTGAGGCTGCGACCGTCAGAAGACGTCAATGAAAGTTCATACGAAGTTCCCGGCTTGAGGTCGCCAGCGTGAAACTGCCAGAAATAACCTCGTGTGTCTGATCGAACGCCCGAAAAGCGTTGGTCGCCAACTTGGAGACTTGGCGGCGCGTCGAGCGGTCGTTTGAACGACGCCTTTATCAGGATGCGATCATGGCTGCTGGTGGGAAGGAGGTGTGTTAGTTCGCCGTCGTCCCAGGTCTGCGCTGTTGGAGTTGCGACAGTCGGTGACGTTTGGGCGAGCACTGAGTTTCTCATGCTCGGGGGAATTAAGCCCAGTGCCGCCGAAGCTCCGGCACCTAGGAGTTCACGCCGTGTGGTCGCCATTGGCCGCCTCCCTTGGATACGCTCTGCCAACAATGCGGGCCTCCGATCGTCGGCATTGCCAAAACAATCGTTCTCCCTAGTCTCTATGAGAGCCGCGAAAAAGGAAGTAACATTGACGCAACCGCGTGCCGGTCACCGAGATGGAGCTACCTGCTCTTACCGCGAAGCCGAATTCAGTGAAGTCGATGGTGGCAAGAAGCGCTCCATGTCTCATATGGCCAGAAGCGATCATTGCTCGGCGGCAGGGACTGCCAGTCGGGACACTGTAAGCAGTGCAGCGGAGGATTGCTCTTTTGTTGGCGTCGAGGGCACATCATGAGTCGGCTGGGAGGATTGGCAGGAAATTCGCCATTGTGGTCGGACTTGCCCTCAGTCAAGCGGTGATAGCAGCGCCACCCGATAACCGTGATCCCGCGCTTGCGCCATGGTTTGACAGCCTAAAGCAACCAGGCACGGGCGCGCCGTGCTGCTCGGTTGCAGATTGCCGAACGGTAGAGTTCCGGCAGGACCGAGACGGCTACGAGGTGTTAATCGATGGTCGCTGGAAGATGTCGATTCCATTCTGGCTGCGGGTCCCGCCGAATAGGATCATCGACAGAACCGACAATCCGACGAACCGCGCCGTGGTCTGCTTCACGCCCGAGGCTGGCATCCTCTGTTTCGTGCGTCCGGCCGAAAGTTAATTCATGCCGCTTCGGCTTGATTTCGTGGAGCGATGGTATCTACGTTTGCAGGAGCGCCAAACGTTCCGGACGCGGACAGCTCAGAAACCATTCTTCATCAGGCCCAATGAACGGAGATTCCAGATGAGTGAGACAGTCGCACGACTGGTCGTTCCAACGGCCGGGGAGCGGGCCCGGCTGAAGGAGGGAATACATATTGAACGCAGCCCTCGCCGCGTACGGACGTACTTTGGTGGCAAGCTGATCGCCGACAGCGAGCGCGTTCTCCTCGTCTATGAAACGAAGCGGCCGCCGGCTTATTGGTTTCCGATTGCGGATGTCCGGATGGACTGTCTGGAGCAGTCACAGCAACCGGCTGATACCATTCGCTGGCGCTTGGTCGTAAAGGATCGCATCGCTCAGAACGCGGCCCGCGCTTACATCAAACCCACTGGCGATCGGGCTGCACTGGAAGGCCATCTCACTTTTTACTGGAATGAGATGGACGCGTGGTTCGAGGAGGATGAGCAAGTCTTTGTTCATCCTAGAGACCCGTACGCAAGAGTCGATACAGTCCACAGCTCGAAGCACGTGCGCGTGGAGATTGGAGGCGTGACACTGGGTGAAACTCGCCGACCCATTCTCCTCTTCGAGACTGGGCTGCCGACTCGCTATTACATTCCGAAGCTGGACGTACGCATGGATTTGCTCGAGCCTACCGAATCTGCCACGCGATGTCCGTATAAAGGTGTGGCGTGCTACTGGTCGGCTCGGGTAGGCGACAAGCTCGTCAAGGACATCGTTTGGAGTTATCCGGCGCCAATTGCCGAGTGCCCGAAGATCGAAAACCTGCTCAGCTTCTACAACGAGTACGTCGACCTGTACGTCGGTGGGGTGCTGCAAGATCGACCGATCACGCCGTTCTCTTGATGTCGAGATCATGGTGTCCCGGGTGTCTCCGGTTTCTAACGCCTCCTCCTAACCGGCCTCCTTCTCGAGCATCCAATGGTTGGATTCACACGGCCGCCCTGCGACGCCGGGGTCATCGAGGCGACACCGGCCTTTGACGCAGCTCTGTCACAGAGACGGAAGTGGCTGACGCTGGCGGCGGCCATAGTCGGGTCCAGCATGGCCCTCCTCGACGGCTCAGTAGTGAACATCGCGCTGCCCGCAATCCAACGGGCGCTGCATGCAGACGGTGCCGCTACACAGTGGATCGTCAACGCCTACCTGCTGGTGCTCGGTGCGCTCGTATTGATCGGTGGATCGTCTGGTGATCTTTATGGCCGACGCCGGATTTTTGTCCTCGGCGTCGTGGTTTTCACCACCGCCTCCGTCGCCTGCGCCTTGTCGCCGAACCTCGCGGTACTGATCATCAGCCGCGCGGTACAGGGTTTGGGGGCCGCACTGTTGACTCCGGCAAGTCTGGCAATGCTAGGCGCGACCTTCGAAGAGCCGCAGCGGAATCACGCAATCGGGATATGGGCGGGCGCAGGTGCACTGATGATGGCAGCAGGTCCGTTGCTGGGCGGATGGTTCGTTGATCAGCTATCGTGGCGGGCAATATTCCTCATCAACGTCCCGCTCGCCATTGCGGCGGCTGGACTTGCGCTTCGCTTCGGCTGCGAAAGCAGCGATCCCCGCGCGAAGCAACTCGACTGGAGCGGTGCCACCTCAGTCGCGATTGGCCTTACTGCGATTACATGGGGTCTGAGCACCATTCCGGCGGTGGGATTCCGGGACAAAGCAGTGCTGGCCGCCCTCGGCGTAGGAACCGCTTTCCTAATGTCGTTTGTCATGATCGAAGCTCATCTCCAGGAGCGGGCGATGATGCCGTTGTCGCTCTATCGATCACGCAACTTTTCAGCAGCGAACGCGTTGACGCTGTTGCTCTACTTCGCACTCGGCGGTGCGCTCTATTATCTGCCGTTCGGCTTGATCCGCCTCGGCGGCTACTCCGCGACACAAGCCGGCGCGGCATTATTGCCTTTTGCCCTGATAATGGGATTCGGGGCATCATTCGCCGGGACGATTGCTGACCGTTTTGGGCCGCGAGTGCTGCTCACCGCCGGCCCCATCGTCGCGGCTTGCGGGTTGGCGATGCTTGCGTTGGTCGATCTCAGGCAACCTTACTGGATCGGCGTATTTCCGTGCATGCTCCTGCTGGGCGCGGGGATGGCAATTACGGTTCCACCGCTGACGTCGACTGTGATGGGCGCCGCCGGCCAAGCCCATGCCGGCATTGCCTCGGGCGTCAACAACGCTATTGCTCGAGTCGCTGGCGTGCTTGCTGTCGCCGCGCTCGGGGCGGTGTTCTTTGCAGATTTTTTGCATAATCTCACCGGAACGACGCCTGCGCAAGCGAACGAGGTCCTAAGCGTCGTGATGTCTGGACAGCCTGGTGCGAATGCGGAGGCGATCGCTGCATTTGAGCGCGCACTGCACGCGATAATGCTAGTGCCCGCTAGTTGCGCCGCTCTTGCCGGTCTCGCTGGTTGCGTGTGGATCGAGCCAAGCAGTGTGCGTGCAAGCAGCTAAGATACTGCCGGCAGCCGGCCAACTGACTCACGCCACTTGATGCAGGATCGATATACAATACCGGAGGAGTCCGCTAATGGGTCACAGGACGATATCGCGGATACGGCCGCGATTGGCCATCGGTCAAGCAAGCCAACGCTTGCGCCGCTTGTAGTGCTTCACATCGCGGAATGATTTTCGCTTGTCGCCGGCGACGCCAAGGTAGAATTCCTTGACGTCCTCATTGGCGGCGAGTTCCCGCGCATCTCCGTCCATTACAACGCGGCCATTTTCGAGGATAAATCCGTGGCTGGCATATCTAAGCGCCATATTGGTGTTTTGCTCGGCGAGAAGAAACGAGACACCTTCCTTGGCATTAAGATCCTTCACGATCTCGAAAATCTCCTCGACGATCTGCGGCGCGAGGCCCATCGAAGGCTCATCAAGCAGTATCATCTTCGGGCGGGACATCAGCGCGCGCCCGATCACACACATCTGCTGTTCGCCGCCTGACGTATAGCCGGCGGTGGAACCGCGCCGCTCCCTGAGACGCGGAAAATAGGCATAGACCCGCTCAAGATCCTGCGCGATCGCCGACTTGCCATCCGGGCGCGTGAAGGCGCCGGTCAGGAGATTCTCTTCGACCGTAAGATGAGCGAAGGCACGTCGCCCCTCCATCACCTGAATGCAGCCGCGCCGTACCAGATCGTTTGGCGACAGGGACTGCACCTCGACGCCCTCGAACAGAATCGAACCCTTGGTGACCTCGCCACGCTCCGCATGCAGCAGATTGGAGATCGCCTTCAGCGTCGTCGTCTTGCCAGCACCATTGGCACCCAGAAGCGCGACAATACCGCCCCGCGGGACCTCCAGCGATACGCCTTTCAACACAAGAATAACGTGATCGTAGACGACCTCGATATTGTTGACCGACAGAACCAAAGCTCTCGCCTCCGTCACCGTCGCGACCTTTGGGATTGACACGCGCGGGCCTTTCCAAGAGATGGCGGCAATCCGGGAGCAGGCAAACCTGTCTCCCGGATCGCTCGCATGGCTCAGCTTTCTTTCGTGCAGTCGCGGGGCTGGAGCTTTTTGTCCGCGGCATACTTCGTGGAGACCTCATTCACAAGCGGGTCAATGAGGGCTTCGTCGGCTGTGTACCAGTCGGAGATGACCTTCCAGCCCTTGCCGTCCCATTGCTGTACGCGCCCGTCGCGCGCGCCCTCATGGTCGGCGCAGGAAATCCTGATCGGCTTCAACATCCCCGCGAATCCGAGTTCCTGGAGGCGCGCATCGGAGAGGTTGAGATTCTCGAGCCCCCAACGAACCTGCTCGCCCGTCAGCGGCTTCTGGCCGAACTTTTCTTGCGCCTTGCGGATTGCCTCCACGCCGAGCATGGCATTCACGATGCCACGGTTGTAGAGAACTTCGCCGACCTTGCCAGGCTCTGTTGAACCTTTGCCCTTTGCGTAGACGTACTTCTCTATGTCGGCATGCACGGGAAATCTGCCTGCGCCATGCTGAAGCATCAGCGACTTGTAGCCGGTGGCCTGATCGCCTGCGGGCGTCACATCGGGCTCTGCGCCCGACCACCAGACACCGATCATCTTGTCGCGCGGATAGGCAACGGAGGCCGCTTCTTTGATTGCCGTGCTGTTCATGACGCCCCAGCCCCAGACCAAGACATAGTCCGGCCGGTTCTGGCGGATCGCCAGCCATTGCGACTTCTGTTCGACACCGGGGTGCGTCACCGGAATCGGCGTAAACTCAAAGCCGTACTTCTTTGCCAGCACCTGCAGCATCGGGATCGGCTCCTTGCCGTACGGGCTGTCGTGATACAGCAGCGAAATCTTCTTGCCTTTCAGCTTGTCGAATCCACCGAGTTCCTTGGCGACGTGCTGGATTGCGATATCTGCCGCGGACCAGTAGGTGCCGAGGAATGGGAAGTTGTACGGGAACACCGCGCCGTTCTTGGAATCGGCACGGCCATACCCCATCGTGATGATCGGGATCTTGTCTGCAGTCGTCTTTTCGGTGAGAGCGAAGGTGATGCCGGTCGACAACGGATTGACGAAGGCCGCGCCCGTCGGCCCCTTGCTCTTGAGACGCTCGTAACACTCAACGCCCTTGTCGGTCGCGTAGCTGGTCTCGCATTCCTCGACCAGAAGCTTCACGCCGTTGATGCCGCCGTCGCGCTCATTGATCAGGTTGTAATAGTCGGCAACGCCGTTCGCGTATGGTGCGCCATTCACAGCGTACGGACCTGTCCGGTAGGACAGAATTGGGATGAACTGCTCGTTTTGCGCTGCGGCCGGTGCGGTAAACACCGCGCCCGACAGGATGGCCGCCGCCAGTATCAGTAGGTTGCGTGCGATATTTGCCATGTTGATGTCCTCCTCCTTGAGCCCCTCTTGTCTTGTCCGGGGATTTGCTTCCTTCCTCCTCTGCCAACGGCCGCCATCCGTGTTGCGATCCAGGCCCCGATCGCTGCTTCAATAGGGAAACGGCCAAAGTCTGAGCTTCTCCTTACCAATTGATATCAACCGGGCGAACCCACGGGGTTCTTTGATGAGAAGATAGCAGATCAACGATCCGAAGATGATTAATTGCAGGTGAGTGATCGTTTCCGTCGACAGCGGTACGCCGAGCTCAGTCGGAATCAGGTTCAGCATGATCGGCACGATGAGGATAAAGGCCGCCCCGACGAACGAACCCATGATCGATCCAAGCCCGCCGATGATGACCATGAACAGAAGGTCCAGCGAACGATCGAGCGAGAACGCGAGCGGTTCCCATGAGCCCAGGTAGACGAATGCCCAGAGTGCTCCTGCCACGCCGACGATAAAGGAAGAGACTGCGAAAGCCGTGAGCTTTGCATAGAGAGGGCGGATCCCGATCAGCTCCGCAGCGATATCCATGTCGCGGATTGCCATCCATTGTCTGCCAAGATTGCCGCGAACAAGGTTCTTCGCCAAGATCGCTGTCACCGTGACGAAGGTCAGGCATAGCAGATAGCGCTCGATCGGCGTTTGAACGACCACACCGAAGAAATTCAGCTCCGGTGCATTCACCGACCCTGACGGGGCATAATTGGTGAACCACGGCACTCGCAGGAACACCCAGTCGAAGAAGAACTGCGCCGCAAGCGTTGCAACCGCCAGATAGAGGCCCTTGATCCGCAGACTGGGAATGCCGAAGAGAATTCCGACACCCGCCGCAGCGAGCCCCCCGAGTAAAATGGAAGCCAATATGGGCAACGGCGGAATCGAAATCGCGAAGCCAAGCCAGGCAAGCGGAATATGAACGCCGGTCGCCAATTTGTATGCGGAATAGGCGCCGATGGCCATGAACGCGCCGCTGCCGAGCGAGATTTGGCCGCAATAGCCGACCAGAATGTTTGTGCCGATAGCGGCGAGTGCGAGGATCAGGAAGGGCAGCAAAATCGCCCACAGCAGGTAGTCGCCGCCGAACGGCCAGATGTGAAAAGTGGCGAGCAGCGGCAGGCCGATGAAAGCGATACCTAGCAAGACACCCAGCGCAATGCGGTCCTGACGGATTGGGAAAATCGCCATGTCCTCTGCGTAGGTCGTCTTGAATTGACTGGTCTCGCGATAGAGCACAACGAACTCCTCGTCTCAGATACGTTCGATGATACGCTCGCCGAACAGACCCTGCGGCCGTACGAGCAGCACCGCCAACGCCAGCACGTAGGCAAACCAATATTCGATACCGCCACCAATGGACGGCCCCAGGAACACCTCGGCAATCTTCTCGCCCGCGCCCACAATGAGCCCGCCGGCGATGGCTCCTGGAATGGAGGTGAGGCCGCCAATAATCAGGACCGGCAGGGCCTTAAGCGCTAGAAACGTGATGGAGAACTGTACGCCCAGTTTGGTGCCCCACACGGTCGCCGCGACCAATGCAACGAGACCGGCAACAAGCCAGACAACGAACCAGATCCAACTGATCGGAATCCCGACAGAATGCGCGGCCAAATGGTCGTCGGCCACAGCCCTGAGCGCGCGACCGGTCTTGGTATGCTGAAAGAAGAGCGCGAGGCCAGCGACCAGAATGCCTGCGATCAACGCGCCCCAGACATCCAGCTTGTTGATCAGAATCCCACCGGGGAAGAGACCCTCAAACACAAACCAGGCGTCCGTCGGGAATAGCCGCAATGGGTAAACATCCGACCCGAAGATCATCTCCGCCGCGCCCTCGAGGACGAAAGTCACGCCGATTGTGGACATGAACAGCGTGAGGGCGTCCTGGTTGACAAGAGGTCCGATCACGAGCCGCTCGATCAGCCAGGCCGTTGTCGCCATGATCGCGGCGGCAAAGCCGATGCCGAGGACGATCGCAGCCCAAAACGGAAAGCCCTGGGCGATCAGGAGATCGAGGGCGCGAACCAGCGCCAGCCCCGCGAGCAATACCATTGCGCCCTGGGCATAATTGAAGACGCCGGATGCCTTGAAGATCAGTACGAAGCCGAGCGCGACCAGCGAGTAGAGCACGCCGGACATCAATCCGCCGATCAGGACCTCGAGAAACTGACCCAATGCGATCACGAATGCTCCTCAGTGTGCAACACCAAGATAGGCGTCGATGACGGCCTGATTTCTCTTCACCTCGTCCGGCGTGCCGTCGGCGATCTTTACGCCATGATCGAGCACCGCCACGCGATGCGAGAGATCCATGACGACAGCCATGTCGTGCTCGATCAGCGCGATCGTCGTGCCGTAGTGATTGTTCACGTCGATGATGAACCGCGACATGTCCTCCTTCTCCTCGAGGTTCATGCCTGCCATCGGCTCGTCGAGGAGAAGAAGGTCTGGCTCCATCGCGAGCGCGCGACCAAGTTCGACGCGTTTCTGCAGGCCGTACGGTAAACGCGCAACCGGTACCTTGCGGATCGCCTCGATCTCCAGAAAATCGATAATCTCTTCGACCCGGTGCCGATGCTCGACCTCCTCTGCCAGCGCAGGGCCATAACGGAGCATCTGCCACAACAGGCCCCGGCGCACCTTCAAGGTGCGGCCAGCCATAATGTTATCGAGCGCACTCATTCCCTTGAACAGGGCGACGTTCTGAAAGGTCCGCGCGATGCCTCCGCGAGCCGCCTCGAAAGGCTGCATCCTGGCACGAGTGCGCCCCTTGAAGGTGATGGCGCCATGATCGGGATGATAAAAACCGTTGATGACGTTCAGCATCGAGGTCTTGCCGGCGCCATTAGGGCCGATGATCGCGCGTATTTCGCCTTTTCTGATGTTGAACGAAACATCCCTCAGCGCCCTGACGCCGCCGAAGGCCAGCGCTACGCCTTCGACCTGAAGCAGGACTTCGTTTGTGTCCGGCGCTCTCATGCGGCCTTCCCTAGGGGGTCCGCCGCACCAATTGCTTGCATGTCGCGGATCTTGACCCGTGCTGCGATCGCGCCCTTGCGGCCATCCTCAAAAGTGACCTCGGTAGAAATATCGGCTTCATGCGAGCCGTTGTAGAGGGCCGTGACCAGTGGCGCATAGCGCTCGGCAATGAACCGGCGACGCACCTTCAGCGTGCGGGTCAATTCGCCGTCATCCGCGTCGAGTTCCTTGTGCAAGATGAGGAAGCGGCGAATCTGAGTGCCCGCCATCACCTTTTCCTTGGCAAGAGAGCGGTTCACCTCGGCAACATCTTTGGCCACCATATCGTAGACCAGCGGATGACTGGCGAGCTCCTGATAGGAACCGTAGGCGATGTTATTGCGTTCCGCCCAGTTTGCCACAGCAGCCGTGTCGATATTGAGCATCGCGCAAACGAATTCCTTGGAGTCGCCGAAAGTGACCGCTTCCTTGATGTTGGGAAAGAACTTCAGCTTGTTCTCAAGAAACTTCGGCGCAAACATCGTGCCGTCAGCCAGCCTGCCGACATCTTTCGCACGATCGATGATCTTCAGATGTCCGGTCTTCTCGTCGAAGAAGCCCGCATCGCCGGTCTTGACGTAATCGTCGGGCGTCATTGTCTCCGCGGTCTTCGCCTGATCCTTGAAATATCCGACAAACATGCCGGGCGAGCGAAACTGCACTTCGCCCGCTTCTGTAATGCGGATGTCGACATTCGGCGCAGCCGGCCCGACCGTATCGGAGTAGATCTCGCCGTCGGGTTGGCACGTCACGTAGAGGAACGCTTCGGTCTGACCGTAGAGTTGCTTCAGGTTTAGTCCGATCGAGCGGTAGAACGCGAACAGATCCTGACCAATGGCCTCCCCGGCAGTGTACGCGATGCGCACGCGAGACAGGCCAAGAACGTTCTTGAGAGGCTCGTAGACCAGCAATCGCCCGAGCCCATAGAGCAGCCGGCCTGACAACGGCACCGGATTTCCGGTCAAGATCGACTCGCCATATCGACGCGCAACGCCGAGAAAGTAGCTGAACATTCGCCGCTTGATGGGCGCAGCGTCTTCCATACGGATCACCACCCGCGTCAGCATGGCCTCGAAGCCGCGCGGGGGCGCGAAGTAGAAGGTCGGTCCGATCTCACGCCGATCCTGCTCGATGGTTTCGCCGCTCTCGGGACACGCCATGCAGAATCCGGCCACAAGGCCCTGCACATAGTTGAGGTAATGATCGCCTACCCAGGCCAGCGGCAAATAGGCGAACACCACGTCGTTGCCGGTCAGACTGTCGAACCTGACGGTATCCGTCGCGGCATCGATGCAGCCCTGCGTCGACAGCACGACTCCCTTGGACGCGCCGGTCGTTCCCGAGGTGTAAAGGATGATCGCGATGTCGGAGCCTTCGCCCTTTCGCACGAATTCATCGATTTGCTCGCGAAGCTCCGCCTCAGCCGCGAGCGCGTCGCGGCCGTCTTGGATGACATCGCCGATTGCGATCAATCGACTGTCATTGTAGCCATCGAGGCCGCGCGGCTCGTCATAGACAATCCAGTCGAGTTGCGGCAGTCGGTCGGACACCGACAGGACCTTGTCGACCTGCTCCTGGTCTTGGGCTGCGACAAGCTTTGCTTCGGCGTGAGCGAGAACAAAAGCAAGCTCGTCGGCCACGGCATCCGAGTAGACTGGAACGGGAATCGCGCGTAGAGCCTGCGCTGCCATGATGGTCCAGTAGAGCTTCGGCCGGTTAGAGCCGACGACCGCGATCGTCTCCCCACGCCGCAAGCCAAGTCGATGCAGGCCCGCGGCATAGGCTCGCACGATCTCTGCAACTTGAGCCCAGGTCCAGGTCTGCCAGATGCCGAGATCCTTATGCCGAAGCGCCGGACGCGCGCCGAACTGCGCGCTGTTTCGCAGCAGCAATTTGGGGAACGTATCAAACGGTCCGCCGCCGGCCATATCGCTCTCGATCCCAAAAACCGGCGCGTTGGTTCGCCCCTGCTTATGGTGACGCCGGCCCGTTTCGGGCAGCAGCCATGCGAGTGCCGCATATCCCAACATTACAACGGATTGAAACTCCGACAAGTACCAGATTGACACATCCTCATTGCTCCGTGGGGCAAGCACGATGCGCAAGTGTGCTGGCCGTCAATCTTCGGAGGCGAATCCGTTCAACAAACCAGTCGAGAAACGCGTTGCAGCGCAAAGAAGATGATCGGCGCTTGAAGGAGTAATCCCAATGCGTAGCGGGCCTCACCAGACTGTTTTGCCAGAACCGAATGGTATTCCGCGCCGCTCAATCTACGGGTCTCAGGTTGGAGCGCGCTACCATCTCTGGGTGGGCGCCTTTCCATGCTGACGACATTCGTCACTTGATCGAGCACTTAGACTAGGCCCCGGGTAGCCGGATACGGAGGCTCCTCCCGCAGCTACCAGGCTTTCTGCGACATGTTCGAATACGAGAGCGGCAAGGAATTTCAGGAACGGAGCTTGAAATATCCCATTGTGCCCATCGGTAACAGCTGGCTTAGCGCTAACCACCCAATAGGGTTGCTGAGGTCCCGGATCTCGAGACGTCAGCTCGAAGCCCGGACTTGCATCAATCATTTTCAGATCATGCATGGTCATCCTGTCCAAGTGGCCAATCGTATTGATCATCACTTGTCGTTCTTCGATACCGCGCCAGCCTTCGGTTAGGAGACAATAAGCATTGCCGATCGGGAACGCGATACCCCCGTGGCCCGATCGTTGATTGCGGTCGCGCAAACGAATACGGGCGGCTGCTCGATAACTCGATTTGCGTCCGCACCGTCTCTCAACAAGTCGTAGATGGGCAGGTAACGTGTCGCTTCAAAAGCTGGATTTGCCAAAAGCACAAGGTCGGCAAACCGAGTAGAGACGTGCGGAGCGGTCGTACTTGCAGCTTCGATAAGCGATGGGGACAGTCCAATGTAAGGGCTATACCCGCCACCAGTAGGGATGCTCGAGCCCAGCACTGACACCATCTTCGAGCATGACGTCCTGAATTTCCCGCGCTAACCTGTCACTCAGCAACAGGGCCAGTCCGGGAGGGACAAGCGCGTGCATCGGGGACGTGTCGTATTCGGCGCCATGGACGAGGTCGTGTTCGGGCGCCCGACATGCGAGGCGATCGTTGAGCAGATGGATCGGCTCGGCTCGGACCGCGCCTTCCTGATGGTCAGTGGCACGCTCAACCGCAACACTGACGAGATCGAAAAGGTCCGCCACGCGCTGGGGGCGCGCTGCGTTGGCACGTTCGATGCCATGCCGGCGCATACCCCGCGCGCGGCTGTGATCGCCGCGGCCGAACAGGCGCGCGCGGCGAAGGCCGACCTCATCGTCACCATCGGCGGCGGCTCGATCACCGACGGCGCCAAAGCGGTGCAACTCTGTCTTGCCAACGATGTCACGACCATCGACGGCATCGAGGCGATTCGAGTCCATGGCGGGGTCGAACCACCACTGAAGGCGCCGAGGGTGCGGCAGATCAGCGCGCCGACCACGATCGCCGGTGGCGAGTTCTCGGCCATCGCGGGCGTCACCAACGAGGCCAAGCGGCAGAAGGAGATGCTGCGGCACCCGCTAGTGATGCCGCGCGCCACGATCCTCGATCCCTGGCTCACCGTGCACACGCCAGAATGGTTGTTCCTCTCGACCGGCGTCCGAGCCGTTGACCATTGCGTCGAGGGAATCTGTTCGAATGAAGCGCACCCCTACGGCGACGCACAGGCGCTGAAAGGGCTTGCAATGCTGGCCGACGCCCTGCCGCGGGTAAAGGCTGACCGCAACGACATCGAGGCGCGGATGAACGCCCAGATCGGCACCTGGCTCTCCACCGGGCCTCTCGCCTCGGGCGTGCCGATGGGCGCGAGCCACGGCATCGGCTATGTACTCGGTGCCGAGTTCGGTGTCCCGCACGGCT
Source organism: Bradyrhizobium sp. Tv2a-2 (assembly GCF_000472425.1). Classification (GTDB taxonomy): domain Bacteria; phylum Pseudomonadota; class Alphaproteobacteria; order Rhizobiales; family Xanthobacteraceae; genus Bradyrhizobium. The sequence goes on from NZ_AXAI01000002.1 coordinate 98,371, forward strand.
ACACCTCCTGCGTGATGCTGCCGGCAGTGATGCGCTGGAACAAGTCTGCCAACGCGGAACGACAGGCGCAGGTCGGGGCCGCGATGGGCCACGCGAGCGAGGACGCCTGTGACGTGCTCGATCGTTTCATCCGTGGCCTCGGCCTGCCGCGAAGCCTGCGGGAGGTGGGGGTCGGCCCGGAGCATTTCGACCGTATCGCCCGGCAGGCGATGCGGACCCCATGGGTTCCGCGCAATCCACGCAAGATCGACGATCCCGCGCAGGTGCGCGAAATTCTGATCACGGCCGCATAAGGGTACCTTTCGCCAGATACGGCATGCATGCTTATCTTCGTCCGCTGCAGCGCGCCTTCATCATGGCGGCCACGGGCGCCTGTCCGCCTCAGCCGGCGACCACGGCTCGGCGCATCACCTTCTGCGCCTTGGCTTGGTCGACCCTGAAGGCCAGCGTGCCGTAGTGCGAACCCCATGAACCCGATACGTTCGGAACGCGGGTGCCGAGGAAGATGTCGACAACGTCCTGCGTGCTGTGGCGCAAAAGCTCCGCGCCCTGCAGCAGACGCGCGATCGCCTCGGTCATCGGGCGGGCGACGAACTCGTCCTCGACGGCTTCGCGAACCAGTTTCTCGGTATGAAGGACCAGCGCGTCGAAGCGACCGTCCTGGCCGAGCAGCGGACGGGTCTCGTCGAAGAGCGCCTGGATCGTGCGCGGATCCTTCGCCATCGCGCGGCGTACGTCCATGCACATCATGTTGGCGGTGCCTTCCCACACGCTGTTCAGCGGCGCTTCGCGATATAGGCGTGCCATCGGGCCTTCCTCGATGAAGCCGTTGCCGCCGTGGCACTGTAGCGCTTCGTAGGCGATGGAGGGGGCGCGCGAGCAGTTGAAGAACTTGGCCGTGGGCGTGGCCACGCGAGCCAGCAGGCGCTCGTGTTCGACTTCCGAGAGCTGGTCGGTCGACTTGGCGACGCGCAGCGCCATCAGCGTCGCGGCTTCGACCTCGACGGCCATGTCGGCCAGTACGTTGGTCATCATGGGCCGGTCCGCGATGGAGGTGCCGAAGGCCTTGCGGGTCGTGGTGTGTTGCAGGGCCAGCGTAAGCGACTGACGCATCAGCCCGGCGGAACCGATCGCAAAATCCAGGCGGGTCAAATGCGCGTGCGACAGGATCTCGCGGAGGCCGTGGCCTTCCTCGCCGACGCGGATCGCCATCGTGCCCGCATATTCGACTTCGCTGGAGGCGTTCGACCTGTTGCCGGCCTTGTCCTTCAGGCGCTGCACGAAGAAATTGTTGAAGCTGCCGTCGGGAAGGGTGCGCGGCAGGAAGAAGCATGTCACGCCTCCGTTTACCTTGGCGAGCGTGAAGAAGCCGTCCGACTGCGGCACCGAGCAGAACCACTTGTGGCCCGTCAGTTCGTACCAGTGCGCGGCTTTGCCGTGATAATCCTCGGAGTGCGAGAAGCGGGCGGTAGTCTGTGTCTCGCGGAGATCCGAGCCGCCCTGCTTTTCGGTCATCGCGTAGCCGATGACGACCGACGGCTTTCGCGCTACCTCGCGGCGACTGTTTTCGTATTCGGTCCCCTTGGCCTTCTCGGCCCAGATCGCCAGCGCCGGCTCGGCCTCGAAGCCGGCATATGACGCGTAGGCCATGCCGGTCGGGCAGGCGGTACCTTGCTCGACCTGATTCCAGACGTAGGACAGGACGGCGCGGGCGTAGTGGCCGTTCTTCTGGTTGGTCCGCCAGGCGAGGTTTGGGACTTCGTGCTTCCACGCCAGCGACATCAACTGATGCCAGCTCGGGTGGAAGTCGACCCAATCGACGCGGTTGCCGAAGCGGTCGTGCGTCTTGAGCTCGGGGACGTGCTTGTTGGCGAGCCGTGCGAGCTCCTGCACCTCGGCGTCGCCGGCGACGGCGCCGAGCGCCTCGCAGCGGTCCGCGGCCCAAGGGGCCTCGCGCTCGATCGCGGCCCGTAGCACGGCGTCGCCCGTGAAGGCGTTGAAGCCGACGGCCGCCTTAGCCTGGTTCAAGACCCTGTGCGTGCCGTAGCGGTTGGCGAGGGCTTCGAGGGCTTCGGTCATGGGACGCCTCCAACTGTTTCTGGGTTCGGGGCTCGGCGCATCCGGACGAGGGGCTGCGCAGTGCGTCGTTATGAAACCGAGTTCATTTTCAATATCATCGAAAATGCAACAAATAGCCGCATTCATGAAATGCTTGACACAGGCCGGCTTCCAAATCAAGATGAAAATGAATTCGATTTCACATTGGGTGACAAGATGGCGACCAGGGAAGTCCGTGCACTCGACAAGAAAACGCAAATCCTCCGGGCCGCCCGCGGCGTCGTGATGGACGGCGGATTTCAAGAGCTCCAGATGAACGCGGTCGCTTCGGCGGCGGGCATCGCGGTCGGCACGATCTATCGGTATTTCCCGTCGCGTGCCGAACTCTGCGCCGCGATCGTCAGCACGGTCTCGCAGCGCGAGGTCGACGTTTTAGCCGGGATCGCCGTGGCCGAGGGCGAGCCGTCACAGAAGGTGAGAGACGCGGTCCGCGCCTTCGTGCTGCGGGCCGTGCGCGGCAGGCGCCTCGCCTACGGTCTCATCTTCGAGCCGATCGATCCGGAAGTGGAAAGCACACGGCTGAAGTATCGCCGCGCCATCGCGCGGGTGTTCGAGACCATCATCAAGGAGGGCGTCGCCGCGGGCGACTTCCGCGATCTCGACGTCGAGGTTGCCGCGACCTGTCTCGTCGGGGCTTTCATGGAAGGTCTCATCAGCGTGCTCGCGCCCGGCGCCGCCGGTGTCCCGGCGCGGACCGAAGCGTTCGCGAATTCCATCGCCGATCTCTGCCTCGCCGCCGTCGCGAAGCCCGGCCGCTCGCCGGCCGAACAGCGGCCCGCCGTCGGCGCCGCCGAGACCATCGCGCTGAGGAAGCCCTGAGCGGCGCAGCTATGTGCCCGCGGCCGGCGAAATTCCGCGCCGGCCGAAAGCGGGACTACTTGTGGACCAGGCGGTCCTTCTCGACCGCGATCTCGCCGACGGTGGGCCCGAGACCCCTGGCATTCTGCTCGGTGAAGAGGCGGGCGATACCGAACAGCTTCGCCGCCTCGATCAGGCGGTTGGCGTTGCGGACGACGATCTCGCCTTCATGGATCGCCGGCATCAGCCGCGACTGGAAGTCGAGAACGAGAAGGATCGAGCGCTTCGGGTCGATCGTCAGCGTGGCGTCACTCCTCGGTCAGGTGGGCGATCTGACCCTTGACGTACCGTTCCATCAAGTCCGGTGCTGAGGCGCCGAACATCCGGATGCGGCCGGTGTGCAGCAGCAGGAGAAGCCCGGTGGTGTGGGCGAAGCAGTCGACCATGAGCAAATTCGCTTTCTGCCGCGAAGCGCCGAGTTCGATCGCTGCATCGGCGATCGGGCGCAGTGCGGATTCCAGCGCGGCGTTCAGCATCTCGTCGCGTTCGTGTCCGAGACCGGCTGGCTTCATGCCGCCGCGAAACAGGTAGAAGCCGAGGTCCAGGTCGCGGGGGTTGTCGGCGTAGAACTTGAAGAACGACATTGCGGCGGCCTTCAGCCGCTGCGCCGGCGACTTCGCCTGCGCGACCGCCTGGTCGACGGCGGCGCCCAGCGAGGCGAGGGAGGACTTCAGCACATCCGCGTAGATCGCCTCCTTGGATTCGAAGTGGAAGTAGAGGGCGGCCGGCGTGTACCCGGCGCGAACCGCGATCGCCCGAAGGCTTGCACCCTCCAGTCCTTCCTCCGCGAAGACCTGCTTCGCGGCGTCCAGAATGAGTTCCCGCTTGTGTCCGCTGACCGCGTCACGCCGGCTCTGTCGCTTTTCGACCATCTATCCCTCGAATCCTGCTTGACACCAATTCTAACAGTGTTAGAAATAACTCTAACATCGTTCAATTAATTAAACAAGAGGTAGTAGAGCCATGCTGATGTCGGGGGCCGACTACCGGGAATCCCTTCGAGCCTACAAGCCGCGGGTCTTCGTGAACGGCAACGCCGTGGAAAGCGTCGCCGACGAGCCGCTGCTCGCGCCGGGCGTCGCCGGCGTCGGCGTCACCTACGATTTCGCCCTCAAACAGGAGCACGTGCCGATCATGACGGCACGGCAGGGCACCTCCGGCAAGACCGTAAACCGGATGCTCCACATCAACGAGACGTCGCAGGATCTGCTGTTCAAGCTCGAGGCTGTCCGGCTGGTCTGCAAGACCGTCGGCTGCGCACAGCGCTACCTGACGCACGACGCGCTCAACGGCATCTTCCAGTCGACGAAGCTGACGGACGACCGCCACGGCACCGAATACAGCCAGCGCTTCCTCTCCTATCTTCACGACATCCAGGACAGGGATCTCACGCTCGGCGTAGCGATGACGGACGCGAAGGGCGACCGCTCAAAGCGCCCCGGTGCGCAGGTCAATCCGGACGTCTACGTCCACATCAAGGAGCGCCGTCCCGACGGCATCGTCATCCGCGGCACCAAGGCGATCGTCACCGGCGCGCCATACATGCACGAATTCCTCGTCATGCCCTGCCGAACCCATCATCCGGAGGACAAGGATTTCGCGGTGTGCTGCGCCGTGCCGTGCGATGCGCCCGGCGTCACCATCATCGCCCGCCAGGCCGGGCGTCCCGGGGACGCGTCCGCCAAGTTCTCGGCCAGGTATGGCCAGTCGGTCGGCGTCGTGATGTTTGATGACGTCTTCGTTCCGCACGAACGGGTCTTCCTGGCGGGCGAGACCGAGGAGGGCGGCTTCCTCACCACGTCCTACGCCACGCACCACCGGCATTCCTGCATCGGCGCGCGCGCCGGATTCGGAGATCTTCTGATCGGCGCTGGCGCGTTGATGATCGAGGCCAACGGGCTCGACATCGAGCGGCACGCGCACATCCGCGAGGCCATGGTCGAGCTCATCACCATCACGGAGAGCTTCTATGCCTGTGGCGTGGCCTCATCCGTCTACTGCACGAAGGATGCGGCCGGATCGGTGATGCCCGACGCGGTGTTCTCCAACATCGGCAAGCTCCTGCTGGCCACGAAGATCTACGACATGCACCGCGTGGCGCACTACGTCTCGGGCGGTCTCATCGTCGCCCTGCCGGGGCCGGAGGAAGACCACAACCCCGAGACCAGGGCGTCGCTCGCCGCGGTCATGGGCGGCCGGCCGGATATTCCAGCCGACAAGCGCGCCGAGGTGGCTCGCTTCATCGAGGATCTGACGGTCTCGCACGAAGCCGGCTGGTACTCGGTGATCTCATTGCACGGCGGCGGCTCACCGGAAGCGATGAAGCGCGAGATCTGGCGCAACTATCCGGTCATGGAGAAGATCGAGCTGGTCGAGGGTCTTCTCGACCGCGACATCCTCGCGGAAGGGCGCCGCGTCTCTAAGCAGCCCGGCCGCTGCTGCGCGACCGGTTGCCAGGTGCCGGAGCCCCCGCAGCAAGCCGCTCTGCCGGCACTCGAGCGCGCCGCCGAGTAGCGCGTCGGCCTTCGCAGCCAGCTTTACTTGCTCTGCACCTCGGGCACGACCGGCAAACCGAAGGGGATCGTCCGCGACATCCTGCCCGTGAAGCACGGCTCGCCGACCGTCCCGATGCCAGGCTACGACGTCCAGATCCTGGATGCAGAGGGAAGCGAGGTCGCCGCGCCAGTCGATGGTCAGTGGCGGCTGCTCGGAAACGGCGTGAACATGGGACAGTCCGCGCCCGCCGCGCCGACGCCATTTAGCTCGTGCGGTGCGGAGGCTTCTTCTTTCGATGCTGTGTCGGCTGCGTTGCCTTTGGAGGCTGCGGAGGTTGCGGCCAGTAGGCACAGCCGAAGCTACAGCCACAGCCGGCACCGCCTCCGGCGGCCAGCCTTAGTTTTTGGAAGAGCGGTCGTGGTCCAGCATTTTCCTTGTCGAAGACATGGAACGTCGCCAAACTGACGTCGGAGATTTCCTCCTCACAAAGAAAGATTTCGTGCTTCTGTGAGGGCGGTGATGTATTCGCCGACGCTTCGCTAGTTGAGGCACACGCACCGCTTGCCATCGAGAGAGACATGCTGGCAAACCCTAAGGCGGGAAAGGCTTTGCTCCGACGCTTGCCTATGGAAGAGCACTTCGGCATGGCACAATTCTCCTACTTGCCTGGGCATACTGAACTAGACTGGCGGGATGATAGTGGCTATTCAATCACTTCGTCGGAGCGGGCAACGATCGTCGGAGGCAACTCGATACCTAGGGCCTTGGCGATGCGCAGGTTGATCCTCAGATCGAACTTGGTGGGCCGTTCGAAAGGCAGGTCGCCCGGCTTTGCGCCTTTGAGAACCCGATCGACTTGTGCAATCAAGTGACGCGCTGCATCTGCAAAATCGGGCCCAAACGACATAAAGCCACCGTGAGCAACCCAGTCCGGTGAAGGAAAAATCGCAGGCTTGTTACTTAGGCTCACCATCTTGATGATTTCGGTCATGTGAGCACCGAGCAGAACGTCCGGCACAAAAACGAGCCCATCAAATCGGGCAAGGATTTCCGGACTCAGGATGGTCGCGATATTGGCGGGGTCGTCGACGTCAATTGCCTCAACCTCGAAACCGAGCTTGCGGCCGGTCTCCAAAACGGGCGCAAGGCTCTGTGCGCCGCTGGTAAGTTTTGTCGTGACTGTTCCAAGGCGGATCGCACGCGGGAGAAGCTCCCGCATCAACTCGACACGTTTAATGGTGGTTTCTTCGGAAAAAACCGCGATGCCGGTTACGTTGCGGCCCGGATGAGCCAGGCTATCCGCGAGTCCGGCCGCAACCGGGTCAACTGCAGCAAAGGCCACGATTGGAATTGTCTGCGTTGCCTTGCAGGCCGCGAGAGCAGCGGGCGTGCTTATGGCGATGATCACGTCTACACGGCCGTCTCGCGCTATTTCCCGTGCCAGTGCCGGCAGCTCATCGACATTTCCGGCGGTGTTACGAAATTCAAGTTGAATGTTCCGCCCTTCGACGTAACCGGATTCAGCCAGAAGCCTTCTGGTTGCGTCAGTCTGCTGCGGAATGTCGACCGGTCCCATTTGTACGACGTGCGCCGTTGCAGCCAGCCGTTGGGCATACGTGACGAGCGGCCAGCTTATTGCTGCTGTTACGAGTCCGATGAATCCGCGTCGACGCACTGCGACCTCGCTGGAAGCTGCCATGCAGCAGTGGCAAGGCTATCGCAACCCCAGAGTGCTCGCGAGAAGAAACTTGTCCGTTTCGGGCAGGTGGGGTGTTCGATTAAGGTCACTCGCGTCGATTTCGGCCGGTTCGTCGGATGTCTGCTTCTCTCCTGACGGCGGCAGAGTAGCAGACATCCCTCAAGCGCTGCTTGGGGTCCATGAGCGGACGCGCGATCCATGCCCAGTAGATCCAAGCTGAGCCTCTCCGTCCTTGTCCAGGAAGGTGGAGTCGTGCCAAGTGCAACGCGGCTTCAACGCCGGTTTCCAGGATCTGCTCCGCGTGGGCGGCGTTTGTTAGGCCGAGCACATGACTTCCGCTCATGCGGTCATAAGCAGACTCATGCAGTGCAACAAAGTGCCCGACTACTCGATCACCTCGTCGGCACGGGCCAGCAGCGCCGGGGGTAGGATGAGGCCGAGCACCTTTGCGGTCTTGAGGTTGATCACCAACTGGAACTTGGTCGGCTGCTGGACAGGGAGATCGGAAGGCTTCGCCCCCTTTAAGATTTTGTCAACGTAGTCCGCAGCGCTCCTGTGAAGGTCGCGGTCATCAAGGTCGTCGTAGGCCATCAGTCCGCCGTTCTCCGCAAACGCGGCGTAAGGGTAAACTGCCGGCAAACTGTAGCGCGCGGCGAGTTCGGTCACTTGCGCCCGTGCGTTACGGAAGATGCTTTCGGCCGTGGTGAGAACTCCCTGGGCACCGATCTTGCTCCCGGCCTCGAACGCTGCCGGAAGGTCGTCGGGTGTTTTGATGTCGATGACGTGCAGCGTCACACCCAGCGATGAAGCCGCTTCTTTCATAGCTTGGACTTGAAGTGGCGAAATAGGATCAACGAGGTACGCGAGCACAAGCACGCGCGAAAGTTCTGGCACCGCCTCTTTAAGAAGCTCCAGACGCTTCGCGGCGAGCCCTGACGTCATTTGCGACATACCGGTGATGTTACCTCCTGGGCGACCCAGGCTGTCGACGAGCTTTGTGCCGACCGGATCGCCAACCACCATCACGATCGGGATGGTGGTAGTTGCATCCTTCAATGCATGGGCGCCGGGCGTTGTGGTCACGGCAATGATGTCGGGCTTCAGGTGGAGACACTCATCGGCAAGTTCGCGATACCTATCGCTCCGACCCTCGGGGTGCAGGTAGTCGATGGTGATGGTTTCTCCATTTACATAGCCAAGTTCGCGCAACCTCTCGAAGAACCCTTCGAAGCGCTTCGCCGGCGACTGTGGCGTGCCAGGGTCAAAGGTGAGAAAGGAGAGCCGCGGGACTCTTTTCAGCGATTGCGCCGCCGAAGATAAGGGCCAACCGAGCGCCCCACCTGCGACCGCAATAAAGGTCCGCCGCCGCACCTGAACTCTCCCATGATATCCGAGCCAGAAACCCCAATGCGCCACGTGCGTTCGCGAGGGTCACACCCTACCACATCCATAGAGCAATGCCGCATTTCGCATCACGGGCAGACGAGCTGGTCATGTCGGATATGGGTTGAAAGCACCGGTTTGAGCGTCAGCCGGTGACTTCCGGTCTAACATCGACTTCAGAAATGTCCCGGCGTCGCGCAGACAGTGGCGAAGGGCCAGGAGCCGAAGTGGGACAGGCGCTATTCGATCAGCTTGTCCGCTCGCAGCAATAATGCCGGGATACCGTCGCACGCTCAAAACTTGGGGCGCCAACCGCGCCTTGAGCCTCGGCTGGTCAGCCGCCAAAGTTCAGGACGCCAGCTAACCGGCATCGTCTCCAGCTCATCCTCCCTATTTTGGTCACCTTTGATCGCGATGTGAGTAGTCAGGATTGCGCGAGCTAAGGGGTCAGTAATTTCAACAGCGAAGCGGATTGCAGAATGCGATTGAAAAGCGCTGCATTGTTTGCCGTTGTTTTGTTGTTTGTCAGTTTTTGGCCGCATGGCGGCGCTCGCTGTCAAAGCTCGCTTGCCCCGCCGCCATCGGTGACCGACCAAGGTTCGCCACCGCCGGGGTGTTACTGGGGCGGTCTCCATCTGTGGTGCAGCAAACCGGAGAGCCCTGGCGTTTTATCGCCACGGCCGACAGCCAAAGGTTCGACGCCTCCGCCGACAATGGCGCCAGAAGTCCCGATGTATCCACCGCCCGTTATCATTGCCCCGCCGGCATCGGCGACCGCCAAAGCTTCGCCGCCACCGGCCGCCAAAAACGCTTCTCCGCCAGTGGCGACCGACGACGTTCCAGCGCGAACAGCGACCGCCAAAGGTTCGGCACGATCGGCAGCCACCACGAACTCGCCACCGCCTGCCAATGACAAAGAGGCGCCGGCTTCGGCCATCGACAAAGTTTTGCCCAAGCCGCGCATCGGCAAGCTGTCTCCGTCACAGAAGCCCGCTGCTGACCATGATGGCTTCACCGCAGGTATCGACGAAGGCGAGGAGACAGGCCAACCGCCGCCCATTAGGCCTCGGCCGGCAAAACAGTCCAAGGTCCGGCAAAAGCCCGATACTACCGAGAGACCACCGGCGATACAGTCGCTGGACGACGCAGAAATGGAAAAACTGAAGCCCAAGCTCACGATCTGCCAAGGCTGCTAAAGGGTAAGGTTCCGTTGACATCGGCAAGGACAGCCACAGAGCCACCGGAAAACGCTTGCAGCATCTTGCCCGCTTTCTTCGCGCGGGTCGATCTAGAGGTCGAAGAAGGCAGCGCCGGACAGAGTGGGCTTTTCGCCCACTCATACGCGCTCTTAGCGCTACCTGGCGCTTTAGCGCCAGGTTGCCGGTTCACAGGGAGGGTTATTGAACGGACCTCCGGCAAACTGGCCAGCGTCTGGAGCCCGGATGCAGTGAACGACGCTGGAGGCCGGGATGACTGCGCCGGCTTTGTCGTGCCACGCCGCGCCAACCCGGGTTGCCGGTTCGCAGGGCGGCTTATTCCACGCACCTCCGGCAAACTGGCCGGTGTCGGGAGCCCGGACGCAGTGCATGACGCGGGAGGATTGAATGACTGCGCCGTTTTTGTCGTGCCACGCCGCCATGGCCGGACTGGCGAGCATGGCCGCAGTGATCAATCCCATCGAAACAAGCTTACTCATTTGCGCGTCTCCGCATGATATCAGTGATTGAACAACTGACTAACCTTGCTGCAGCTTATTTCTAGCGAAGAAACTGCGAGCATCATTTACGGTACTGACGATGCGCTTAACCTAGTGTTGATCTATATCAACCTCGATTCCGAGTACGGCGGCTGATGACCGCTCTGGGCCGACAGCGCCGATCTTAACCCAGCCGATGACTTCCGGTCTGCCCCAGATTCCAGACATGTTCGTCCGCAGCGCAAACCGCCGCTTTGGACCAACTCCCAGCACTCGATCACTTGGTCCGCGCGGCTTAGCAGTGTCGGCGGAATTGCAACGCCGAGTGTCTTGGCTGTCCTCGGGTTAACAGCGAGAACGAATTCGGTCGGCTGTTCCACGAGGATATCTGCCACTTTGGCATCTCGCAAGAGCTTCGCAACCTGTCGAGCGGTCGAGGATTGGCGAACGAACGCTCCATAACCTCGTGGACGCGAAGACATTGACGGCATCAATCGATTTTGCCTTCATGTCGTCGATCGCATCGATGAATTCTTCGTTGGACCTTGCCGTTTGATGTACTCGCGCGGTTTCATGTTCGCCTCGGAGGTGTCCTCTCACTTTCCTCAATCGTAGCCGCACCGCGTAGATCGCGGTCGCATGCGTCCGCTCCCAACGGCTCCATCTGCCAAGGCTGACGTTGCATTGCGCGGGCAGGCTTCATACGTTGCTGGCTGCGTACCATGTTCGATGTTCCCCACGAAGATAGCGAGACAGGCCATGGTGAAACCGTTTCCATCGAAGACCCATATCGGCAATCATGCGCTGCATCCGGAAACGCTGATGTTGAACTACGGCTACGATCCTCAATTGTCAGAAGGGGCCGTCAAACCGCCGGTGTTCCAGACCTCGACCTTCGTATTTAGGACCGCCGAGGACGGCAAGGACTTCTTCGATTTCGTCGCAGGCCGGCGCGACCCGCCGGATGGGATGGGCGCTGGTCTCGTTTACTCGCGCTTCAATCATCCGAACAGCGAAATCGTCGAAGATAGGCTTGCCGTTTATGAGCGTACCGATCATTGCACGCTGTTTTCATCGGGTATGGCGGCAATCGCAACCACGATCCTGGCGTTCACGCGTCCTGGCGACGTGATCCTGCATTCCCAGCCGCTCTATGGCGGGACGGAAACGTTGCTTGCAAAGACGCTTGCGGGCCTTTCCATCGGCGCGATAGGTTTCGCCGATGGCATCGATGAGAGCGCGGTGAAGCGCGCGGCGGAGGATGCCATGCGCAAGGGGCGGGTTGCGATGATCTTCATCGAAACGCCGGCCAATCCCACCAACGGCCTCGTCGACATTGCACTTGTGCGCCGCGTTGCCGAGTCGATCGGCAAGGTCCAGGGCTATACGCCGATCGTTACCTGCGACAACACGCTGCTCGGGCCGGTGTTCCAGAGGCCGATCGAGCATGGTGCGGACCTTTCATTGTATTCGCTGACCAAATATGTCGGCGGGCACTCCGACTTGATTGCGGGCGCTGCGCTTGGGTCGAAGGCGCTTATGAAGAACGTCAAGGCGCTGCGAAGTGCCATTGGCACCCAGCTTGATCCGCATTCCTGCTGGATGCTCGGCCGTTCGCTGGAAACGCTGAGTCTGCGTATGGAAAAGGCCTATGCAAACGCGCGGCTCGTAGCGGACTACCTGCGTGACCATCCCAAGGTGGCAAAGGTCCATTACCTTGGTCATCACGCAAAGGACTCGCCGGCCGGACGCCTGTGTGCGAAGCAGTGCAGTGGTGCGGGCTCGACATTTTCATTCGACATTGTGGGCGGTCAGGCAGCTGCAGCCGAATTCCTGAACGGGCTGCAAATCTTCAAGCTGGCAGTGAGTTTGGGCGGCACCGAGTCGTTAGCCAGCCTGCCGGCTACCATGACTCATTCGGGCGTTCCTGCTGACATTCGTAAAAAGATAGGCGTTCTCGATTCAACGATCCGGCTATCGATCGGCATCGAGCACCCGTCTGACCTCATTGCTGACATTGCGCAGGCTTTGAGCGGGGCTTAGCGCGCTCGTTATGAGCCAGGACGAACCGGAACCGCAGCCGAAATGGTCCGGCGGCATCGATGCCGTTCGGCAGCGGAATTACCGCCGTCCGGGCGCCGATCAGCGGCTTGATCTGCGCGCCCGCGTTTTCTATGCGGCGCGATGCAGCCGCTGATCGATTTCCTCGCGCAACAGCCTGAAGTCGATCGGTTTGGTCAGCAGCCCGGCGGCCCCGAGTTCGGCCGCTTTCTTCTTGGTCGCTTCATCGCCGTAGGCCGTGATCATGATCACGGGCACGTTCGGCCGCGCCGCCTTCACCTTAGGCAGCATCTCAAGCCCGCTCATGCCGGGCATGTTGATATCCGAAAGGATCAGGATAAGCATGGGGTCGGCGATCATCTTCGCGCGCTCCATCGCATCCGGCGCTGACGCCGCAAATTCCATGACAAAACGCCCGGAGCGAATGTCGTGGCGAAATTGCTGGCGAAACAGGTGTTCGATGTCGGGTTCGTCATCAACCACAAGGATAAAGGTACTCAATTGCTCTGCCCCCTGCTTCTGCTTATGCGGGCAAGTCACGCGGCAACGTAATGATGAATTCTGTAAATGAACCGGTTTCCGTCAACACTTCAATTGTACCTCCGTGCTGTTTCACCACGATGTCGTGGCTCAAGGACAGCCCGAGCCCGGTACCTTCGCCGGCCGGTTTTGTCGTGAAAAACGGGTTGAAAATCTTCTCCCGGATGTCGGGCGGGATGCCCGTGCCATTGTCGCGGATGCGGACTTCGACTCTGTCGCCGAGATTTCGTGTTATCGCCTTCAGCTTCGGTTCAAAGCCATGCCCGGCCGCCGCCGCGCGCTGGGTTGCTGCGTAAAACCCGTTCGAGATCAGGTTCAAAAGCACCCGGATGACCTCCTGCGGGTAAATATCGGCAACGCCTCCCGCCGGATCGAAGTCGCGCTCCAGCGTGATGTTGAAGCCCTGTTTCTCTGCACGGGCTCCATGGTAGGCGAGGTTGAGGCTCTCGTCGATGATCGCGTTGATCTCCATTGGCCGATGCTCTCCCGAGCCCTCGCGCGAATGCAGCAGCATGTTCTTGACGATGGAGTCCGCGCGCTTGCCGTGCTCCACGACCCTTCCAAGGTTGTCTTTCAGGGTGCCGGTCAGCTCTTCGACTTCCTCGCGGATCCTCCCAGGCAGTGCGACTCGCTCGAGTGCGTCGTTCAACTCGTCCGTCAATTCGGATGAGAGTGCGGCAAAATTGTTCACGAAGTTGAGCGGGTTCTTGATCTCGTGCGCGATGCCGGCGGTCAATTGCCCGAGCGCTGCCATCTTCTGCGCGTGGACCAGGCTCGTCTGCGCCTTCTGCAATTCGCGAAGTGCCGCCTCGGCAGCGTCTCTCGCAGCCCGAACGGCCTCCTCGGCACGCTTGCGCTCTGTGATGTTGCTGTAGATCAGCACAAAGCCGCCACCGGGCACCGGATTACGGCGCACCTCGATGACGCGGCCATCGGGGCGCGTTCGCTCCAGACGTAATTCCTGGGCGGTGTCTTGAAGACCCCGGCTTAATTCAGCTTCGAGGTCGGCCGAGTACTCGCCGCGCTCGGCAAGATAGCGGAAATAGTCGGCGTAGCTTGGCCGCTGGGCGAGGAAGACGTCGGGCAGGTCGAGGATCGTCTGGAAATTGCGGTTCCAGGCGACAAGGCGCGTGTCAGCACCGAACATCACAACGCCGTCGCCCATATTATCGAAGGTGACGCGCAACTCGGCCTGTCGATCGCGTAATTCCTCGAACAGCCTGGCATTCTCGATCGCGATCACCGCCTGGTCCGCGAAGGTGGTGGCGAGTTCGATCTCTTTGTCTGTGAAGGGGGCGACACGCGTCCGGTGAACGCCGAATATGCCGATCAGCTCGTCGCCGCGCAGCAGCGGAATGCCGAGCGTCGTGCGATGGCCCTGAACCTTCTGTCCCTCCCGGTAAGTGTATTCCGGATCCTGGAGCACGTCCGGGATATGCACCACTCGTAGGTCCATTTCCACCCGGCCGGACATCGTGCCGCGGTCGGGCGTCAAAGGATGAGCCAAGAGGAATCTCTTTGCCTGCTCGGGAAGGCCGCGAGACGCGACCAGGTGGTACAGCTTCGCGCGTCGGCGGAACATCACTGCCTGGTCGGCGCGGCAGAGGCGTGCCACTGTTTCAACCAGCGTGTCGAGGACCGTCTCGAGATCTACCGACGAGCGGCTGATGACCTTCAACACGTCGGCAGTCGCCGTCCGTTGCTGGAGAGATTCGCGCAGCTCGTTGAGTAGGCGCGAGTTTTCTATCGCGATAACAGCCTGGTCGGCGAAGTTCTTGACAAGGTCGATCTGCTTATGGGCGAACGGCCGGACCTCCGTACGGTAGATGTTGATCACGCCGACCAGCTTGTCTTCCTTGACGATCGGCACTGCCATAATGGTGCGGGCACCTGCAAGATCAAGGATGGCAAACCGCTTCGGGTCATCGGTATAGGCGGGATCAGCCCGGATATCCGCGATCTGGACCGGCCGTTTCGTGCTTACCGCAATTTGCAGGGTAGTTCCCACGCCCGGACGAATGCTTGGTTCGCGTCGCCGGGCTTCAGCATATTCAGCCGTCACCCCATGTAGGGCAACGGCGCGAAGCGTTTCGCCTTCCGATAAGAATAGTATGCCGAATTCCGCTTCGCAGATACGCGTTGCGTTCGCAAGGATGGACTCGAACACCGGCTTGAGGTCACCGGGCGAGGAGCTGATCACCTTGAGCACGTCGGCCGTCGCTGTCTGCTGCTCAAGTGACTCCACCAACTCTCGTGTCCGCGCTTGGACTTCGTCAAACAGGCGGGCATTCTCGATGGCGATAACGGCCTGATCTGCAAAGGTCTCGGCCAGCGCGACCTGCTTTTCGGTGAATGGAAGAATCTCAGTGCGACGCAGCACAAGCGACCCAACGATTTCCTGCTCGCGCACCAAAGGCACCGCCAGAATTGTACGGTGGCCCATCCGTCGCGCCATCTCGTATCCGACGGGGAACTCGGCCGCTTCGGCGCACAGATCGTGGACATGAACAGACTTGCGATCCATCACCGAGCGTCCAGTAACCCAGTCCCGCGATATCTGTGCCTCGTCGAAATCGAGCGGGATAGGACCATGGTGTGAATGCTTACGCAGGAATTCACCCGTTCGTAGGAAAAGACCCGCGTCGTACGCGCTACACACGCGACACGCAGATTCCGTCAGAGCGTCGAATACCTTTTGCAAATCAAAGGTCGAGCGGCTGATGACTTTAAGGACGTCAGCGGTGGCAGTTTGCTGCTGGAGCGATTCGCTCAAATCGTCTGTGCGCTGGCGCAACTCACCAAGCAGCCTTGCGTTCTCGATCGCGATGACGGCCTGTTTGGCGAAGTTGGCGACGAGCTCAGTCTGCCTTTCAGTAAAGGGCTTTACCTCCTGGCGGTAAATGGTGATTGCGCCGAGTAAGTTGTTTTCCTTTAGCATCGGCACGACGAAATATGTCCGGGCCCCAGCAAGATTAGCTAAGGCAACAACGGAGGGATTACCCTCCAGATATGGCGGCAGGGTTCGAATATCTTCGATGTGGACTATTTGGTGCGTTCGCGCGACGGTGCCGAGAGCGCTTTCCGGGTGCGGCTGGAACGCCGTGTGCGCGAGCGAGGCAGCATAGGCGGCCGGCACATTGTAGAGCGCTACGGGACGGAAACTCCCCTCGTCGTATAGATTCATCTGACCGAAATTTGCGCTGCACACGCGTGTTGCGTTCGCCAGCATACTCTCGAACACTGGGGCCAGATCACCGGGGGAGGAACTGATAATCTGCAGCACGTCGGACGTTGCGATCTGCTGCTGCAGGGATTCGCTCAGATCATTCGTACGTTGCTGCACTTCATTGAACAGTCGCGCGTTCTCGATGGCGATGACCGCTTGGTCCGCAAACGTGGTAACCAGATCGATCTGCCTCTCGGTAAACGGCTGCGGCCTGATCCGCGTCAGGAAGATCACGCCGACCACATCTCCTTCCCGCAACAGCGGGACACCAAGTGCTGTCCTGTAGCCAGCTATTCGTTGTGCGTCGTGTCGGGTGTAGTCCGGATCAGCCAGTACATCAGTGATATGGACAAGCTGCCTGTCGATAACAGTCCGTCCTACGACAGTCCCCCGGTCGATTGCTATTGGATTTGATTTGATGAACTCATGGTATTCGGGCGTGAAGCCGTGTCGCGCCGCCGCGCGGTAGACGTTCCCGCTCGGCAGGAAAATAATTGCATCCTGGGCCTGGCAGAGTCGGGTTGCCGATTCGGCAAGCGTATTGAGTACAGATGCGAGATCGAACGTTGAGCGGCCGATCGTCTTCAAGACTTCGGCAGTCGCTGTCTGTTGCTCGAGCGATTCGCGCAGCTCGTTCAACAGCCGGGTATTCTCGATGGCGATGACGGCCTGGGCGGCGAAGTTCTTCACCAGCTCAATTTGTTTTTCAGCGAACGGCCGTACTTCTTGACGGTAAATTACGATCGCCCCAACTATCTCGCGCTCCTTGAGCATCGGAACGGCGAGAAAGGATCGCGCTCCCGCCTGCTCGACCGTAACGACACGCAACGGCTCACGATCAGCATAGGTGGAATCGGCTTTGAGATCGGGGATATGTACAACCTGCTTAGTGCGCGCAAGCCGGCCAATGGCAGTCTTTGGACCTGGCCGTATCGGCCCATGCTGATCCCAGAATGTGCGATAGGCCGGAGGGACGTCGTGCAAATGCACCGCGTGAAAACGCTCACCGTCGTACAGCAGGATGTGGCCGAATTTGGCGTCACAAATGCGCAACGCGTTTCCGAGCATTGCCTCAAATACAGGCTTCATGTCCCCCGGTGACGAACTAATTATCTTCAGGACTTCAGCGGTCGCAGCCTGCAGTTCCACCGCCTCGTCGCGTTCGCGCCTTAGGCGCTCCATGGGCTGCGCGTGGTCAACGGACGACTGCGCCGGCGGCGCCTTGCGAGTCGCCCTCGGCTTCTTCGCGCGCTGGCTCTTTGCGGGGCGTGTTGTTGCAGTGCGTCGCTGCATGTCGCTCCCTCATGGCGGCGCGTGATCTTAGCAAATCCCGAGTTTTGCGCCATGGCACGAAGGCCGCATTGGGCCAAAACCGGCAATGCTCTGATCGAGCGGAGGAGTTCTGTTTATCCTCAGAAGGCGGACATCTGCGCTTTTGGGCAAACGGCTGCGCCGCCTTGGTGGCCGCACGCAGGTGCCGCTTTCGAGCAGAAAGAACCAGCCTCGGCCCGGTCGCCAGATCAAGGCCGGCGTATTCGGCCGGCGAGCCCGTGGCGACTCTCGTCGGAAACAATCACGTGTGGCATTTGCCGCGAAAGGTATCGCAATTATCGCCGGCATGACAAAAGCGGTAGCGCCCTGAATCTCCGGCGTGACACTCACAGGTCTTCTTCGTGACAACCCCATCAGGACAATGAGGAAAGCGCTTGAATCTGATCGCGGAAAGCGCCGGCCCAGCCAATAGATAGGAAAGCAAGGCATATGCGAAAAGCAGCCCGAGCTTTCTCATGGTTCGTCTCCTGACTCGTTCTCGTTTGGACGACCTGTCGCAAGGGGTGGAATCTATTTTACTGCGATGACGCCGCGCGGTCGAGCGATGACGGCGTGCTGGACCTCAACGCAGACGTAGCGCGTTTGATGTCTGCTATGCCCTTAGCAGCGACCGATGCGGTGAAAAACCCGCCGTCAAAATGTCCTAACGCCTGGCCGTTCGCCATGTTGGCTCTCAGCACCTGCAGTCGCAGCATCCAACCGATCACAAGACTGATGTCCACCTCTCGCGGGACTTCTTAATATTCAATATTCGACCCGATACAGGCGCCATCGTTCCGGCACGCCTTTGAGTTGGTGAAGGCCGCGATCCTTGAAGCGGATCCCAGACTGCGACATCAGATCCTTGACCGCGCTCGAGACCAGGACTTCGCCGGCACGCGCTTTCGCCGCGACGCGCGCGCCGATGTGAAACGCGAGACCGAACACCTCCGCGCCGCTCACCTTGTATTCGCCCGCGTGCAGCCCCACCCTGACCTCTAGCCCAAGCGTGCGCACCGCCTCGCGGATTGCGGTCGCGCAGCGGACCCCCGCAACCGGCGCGACGAACGTTGCCAGCAGTCCGTCCCCCGTCGTTACGACTTCTTTTCCGCGCAAAGTCTTGAGCTCTCTACGGACGGCGGCGTAATAGTGATTCATCACCTGTGTCCAACGCGAATCGCCTAGCCGCGCGGCTTTTTCGGTGGACCGGACGATATCAACAAAGAGGATCGTGGCGAGCGTTTGTTCGAGCTCGGCGTCACGGGCGGCGGTTCGGCGCCGGTTCGCAATACTTCCAACCAGCAATTCATAGCGATGGTTGCGTCGCCGCGCGATCGCGGTTTTTGCATAGTCTTTGGCACGCTGAACCGTGCTGCAACGAATTGTCTTAGCCCTCGGCGGAAGCTTCCAGTAAACCTTCCGCCCATCTCCGACGCCATGAACCTCCACAGCGCCCCACTTCAGGAAAATCGTCGAGCCGACCCGTCGAACGCACCATGCCTTTGACGTGTAACCGGAAACGTTCGACTGATGGACTCCGATGCGAAGGAACTTGGGCATGGACCTGCGGCCGATCGAAAGACCGTTTGGGACTACCTGGGATGAAGCGTAGTCATACATTCCTGCGTTGGCAATGGTACGGCCGGCGGGCAGCTGACGCGGCCGATGATCGGCTAATGGGCCATTAGCACGGGCAGGTCAGCATGTTCCATAATGTGCCTCGTGGCGCCGCCGAAAATCATTTGCCGTAGTCTATTCCGGGTGAAGGCTCCTTTGATAAGTAGGTCGCAGCCTCTTTCTCGTGCTGCATCCAACACTGCCTCACCAGTGCTTCGACCTTCCAGTTGGACGCTCATCGATTCCGCGGCAATGCCGTTGCAATGCAATTGCTGGAGGATCTGATCGGCGGATGGCCCCGGGACGTCCTGCCCGCCGACCACGCTCAATACGGTGACGCGGTCGGACAAGTGAAGAAGCGGGGCGGCGAAGGCGTTTGCCCGAGCTTGCTCGGTGCTGCCGTTCCAATGGATCATGATGTTGGACGCGATTTGCCTGGGAGCCTTCGGCGGTGATAGCAAAACGGGTCTGCCGCTCTCGAACAGCGCGGCCTCGATCACACGATTAACCGGACCGGTGACCTCGGCGTCGGGCCTGGTTAGAACGATGATATCAAAAGCCCGCCCGTAGCTTCCGACAAAAGCCTCACCGTCCGGCGCTGCCGCCCGCCAGCCGAAACACGGTGGATGAAAATCGGTGGAGGCGCGCGGAATGCCATGTTCCTGCATGAAGGTCTCGAATAAGCGCCGGATCTCCTCGGTTTCTTGAGCAGCCGTTGCTTCATATTCGGCAAAGGGAACGACCAGCTCAGCGGCGGCGTACTGCGGAATGCCGAACCTGAATGCAAAGCCCTCGATATAGGCCCCGGTACGCTGCGCCAGCGTAACGGCCGTTTCTAGCGCGGACCTTGTGGCCAAACTATTGAACGTCGGAACCAGTATCGTTTTCATTCTAGGCTCTCTCTGCCACCTCAGGCACGCCCGGCGGATGATATTCCAGTCCACGAACCATTGGTGAAGAAGCCCGACCAGCGTGCCTGCGTCCCAGCCCTTCTCGAGGGCGTAAGAGATCGAATCTCCGCTCGCCTCCAACTTAATTGGGTCGGAAACGGCGGGACAATGCAAGAAAGAAGTCTCGCGGCGCACAAGGCCAAGCCGCGACGCACAACGTCGCGCTCGGGACGTCTCCACTCTCGGTAGCGGTATCTCTGTGTCGATGGACTTGGCGGCCGGTCAAACTCCATCATTCCCTCCAAATACCGATAGCAAGATGCTACGCTTCTAAAACACCCGAGCGTTTCCAATCCGACGTTCGGGCCAAGAGAGACGACCCAAGGGAAGAAACATGGCCAACAAAGCAACGCAGCCTGTGTGGGATCCCCTCGCACTTGCAGGGCAACTCCAAAACGTCGCTCAGCAAAGCCAGGCGCTGATGCAGCGCTTCTTGTCCAATCAGGCTGATGCCACAAAGCTCGGCATGGGCGACACGTCGACCCTCGGCTTCGATTTCGCCGACCTGATGACGCAGATGATGGCGGATCCGACCACGGTCGCGAAGGCGCAGATAGATCTTTTCAATGACAGCCTGGCTGTCTGGCGCAATACAACCGATCGCATTTTTGGACTCCAAACCCCTGAGGCAGACAAGCCAAGAGACAAGCGTTTCAAGCATCCTGAATGGACCAGGAATGCGGTCTTCAACTTTGTGAAGGAAAGCTATCTGGTCGCCGCAAAGTCGATCCTGTCGA
Source organism: Bradyrhizobium sp. Tv2a-2 (assembly GCF_000472425.1). Taxonomy (GTDB): domain Bacteria; phylum Pseudomonadota; class Alphaproteobacteria; order Rhizobiales; family Xanthobacteraceae; genus Bradyrhizobium. The sequence goes on from NZ_AXAI01000002.1 coordinate 119,063, forward strand.
CCGTCCGGGAAGTCAAGGGCATGGATGAGGGGGCAGCCCGCAAGGTCGACTTTTATACGCGGCAGTTCGTCGATGCGTTGTCACCATCGAATTTCGTTGCGACCAATCCGGAAGTGCTCGCCATGACCGTCGAGACAGGCGGACAGAACCTGCTGCGCGGGCTGGAAAACCTTCTGGCCGATCTTGGGCGCGGCGATGGTCGCCTGTCGATTACGATGACCGACATGAAGGCGTTCCGTCTTGGCGAAAACATTGCCACCACGCCCGGCAAAGTCGTGCATCAGAATAATCTCATGCAGTTGATCCAATATACTCCTTCCACGACTGCGGTTCGGAAGCGACCGTTGCTCATCGTTCCGCCGTGGATCAACAAGTTTTACGTTCTCGATCTGCAACCGAGGAATTCCCTCATCAAATGGGCTGTGGACCAGGGACACACGGTATTCGTCATTTCATGGGTCAACCCCGACGAGAAGCTCGCCGAGAAGGGTTTTGAGGACTACATGCTGGAGGGGCCGATCGCTGCCCTGGACGCGATCGAGAAGGCAACCGGCGAACGTCACGTCAATACGATCGGATATTGTCTCGGCGGCACTCTGCTCGCATCGACGGCGGCGTATCTGGCGGCGAAAAATGATGATCGGATCGCAAGTGCGACGTATTTCGTTACGCTGGTGGATTTCACCGACGTGGGCGATATGGGCGTGTTCATCGACAACGAGCAGCTCGCCTCGCTCGAAAGGCGGATGCGCGAACGCGGCTATCTCGACGCCCAGGACATGGCGACATCGTTCAACATGTTGCGCGCCAATGACCTGATCTGGTCGTTCGTGGTCAACAACTACCTGCTCGGCAAGGAGCAACTTCCGTTCGATCTTTTGTTCTGGAATTCGGACTCGACGCGCATGCCGGCCGCGATGCACTCGTTCTATCTGCGAAAGATGTACCAGGAGAATCTGCTGGCGAAGCCCGGCGGCATCAATCTTGCGGGGACGGCGATCGACCTCTCGAAGATCACGATTCCGACCTTCCTGTTGTCGACGCGCGAAGACCATATCGCTCCGTGGCAATCGACCTATGCGGCGACCCAGCTTTACTCCGGCCCGGTCAAATTCGTGTTGTCTGCCTCGGGACATATGGCTGGCGTAATAAGCGCGCCGGGCAGCAAATACGGTCACTGGACAAACGACAATTTGCCGCGAAGCCCTGACGATTGGCTTTCCGGGGCAACCGCGCACCAAGGCTCCTGGTGGCCGGTATGGGATGAATGGATCACTCGGCTCGAGCCGGAACGTGTTCCTGCCCGCGAGCCCGGCGGCGGCAAATTGCCGGTGATTGAGGATGCTCCCGGTGCCTATGTTCGGGTAAGAGCTGTCGCCGCGTGATGGCTTTGGCGGGTTTCATGCGCATTACGGAGCAGGGGTCCTGGACTCGAATGTCAAGGATTTGGCGAGCGCGCGGAGGCTTCGATGGCATCGGAATTCAACGTCCACAACGCCGCCGGCTACGAGCAGCTCATGGGCCGCTGGAGCCAAAAACTCGCGCCCCTATTCATCGACTTCGCGGGGGTCGCCGAGGGCGAAAGAATTGTCGACGTCGGCTGCGGCACAGGTAGCCTGACCTTCGCGCTCGCCAGCGCCGTCGACCTCGCCGAGATTGCTGCAATCGACTACTCGCCAGTCTTTATCGCGGAAGTAATCCGGCGCAACACGGATCCGCGAATAAAAGTTCGGCAGGCGGATGCCTGCGCTTTGCCCTTCGCGGGCGGAACATTCGACCGCGCTTTGGCGCTGCTCGTGCTCCACTTCGTTCCCGAAGCGGGTAAGGCAGTAGCCGAGATGCGCCGCGTCGTTCGGCCGGGTGGCATTGTTGCAGCAGCCGTGTGGGACCATCTCGGCGGCATGCCCGGCATGCGCATGATGGTCGACACGGTCGCTGCACTTAGTGAAGGCGGGCGCCAGCTGCGCAATCGCTATTGCTTCCAACCGATGATGCAGCCTGGCGAAATGAGGCGGACTTTTGTCGGTCAGGGTCTCCTAGATATTACGGAAGTGCAGCTGATGATCCGTATGGACTACCAAAGTTTCGATGACTATTGGGCTCCGATTGCCGCTGGCGAAGGGCCGCTCGGCAAGTATGTGGCAACCCTCGACACTGCGGTCCGAGCGCATACTGAAGCCGCGGTGCGCGATGCCTACGAGGCCGGCCAGTCCGACGGCCCGAGATCCTTTGCGAACGTCGCGTGGGCCTGCCGCGGCATCGTTCCTTAACTCGACGGTCAGAGCAGTCTTTTCCAAAGAGTCCTTAGCCCCAAATCGTTCGTCTCGCCGCGAAGAGGCCCTCGATATTTTCGCCGATGGCGAGGTCAGCTTTCGAGTCAAAACCGCAACTTTGCGGAAGAGGGCAGCTTTCGGCGCAGAGCGGACATTCGGATCGGCACGTCGCACACGGGCCATCGACGGACTCATGTGGCGCAGCAAAAGGCATTTCTACTCAATCACCTCGTCCGCCCGGCCGCTTAGCGCAAGCGGAACGGCGATGCCGAGCGCCTTGGCTGTCTTGAGGTTGATAATCAGCTCTACCTTGGTCACCCTCTGGATAGGCAAATCACCCGGGTTCGCTCCCTTGAGAATTTTCCCGGTGTAGATACCGACCAGCCGGTAAGTTTCTGTTTCATCGGCTCCGTAGCTCATCAGTCCGCCGGCCGCTACGAACGGGCGATACGTGAAGATCGCAGGCACCGCGTAGCGGAGCGTCAGCGCCCCAAGCCGCTCCATGCGTGAATTGAAGAATAAATAGGGTCCGATGACGAGCGCATCGGTTCGTAAGGCTGCAAAGACCGCGTCCAGATCGCGATCGGTGCTCGCGTATAGAACATGGAGTTGCATTCCGAGGGCGGGAGCCGCCGCCTGCAGGGCGCGCATGAATTGCTCAGTAATAGTCGCAGAGGAAGGATTGACAAGTATGGCAATGTTGGTCGCCGAAGGCAGCAATTCGCGCAGGAGCTCTAGCTTCTTTTGCCCCACCTCGACGTTCAAATTGGTCACGCCCGTCAAGTTTCCGCCCGGCCGACTTAGGCTTGCTACAAGGCCGAGCGTGACCGGGTCACTGGCCGTCTCGAACACGATCGGAATTGTGGCAGTCGCCGCCTTTGCCGCCACTGACGCGGGACTGCCGCCCGCGGCAATCACCCTCACCTGACGGCGAACCAATTCGGCCGAAAGCACCGGCAGTCGATCGTCATGATCCTCCGCCAAGCGATATTCGACAACCACGTTCTGACCCTCGATATATCCTTCCTCTTTCAGCCCGACGGCAAACGCGTGCAGACGGGCCCTGTACCCTTGAAGCGACGTACTGCCGAGGAAGCCGATCACCGGCATCGCCGCCTGCTGCGCGCGGGCGGCTAGCGGCCCCGCGACTGCACCACCGAGCGCCGCTAGGAATTTTCGTCGTTCGATGTAGCTTGCCATGCGCCTCTCCGGTCGGAGGTCATTCATGGAATGGATGAATAATACCACGCTTTGATCGCTCGGTCCGCGACTAAGGCTGGGCAAGACCGCCTTAGGTCATTCGCTGCGGACCTAAAGCGGCCCCACGGCGCTCCCAGCGGCACCTAGGAAAGTGCGGCTGATCCTCATCTGGCTGACGGCTGCGGTGGCGACCGCGTCGACACAGCCGCCGACCAGAGCGTCCGCGCTTCCGCCAACGACGATCAGTTGGAGGTCTTTCCGCCGCAGTACGGCCGCCGCGATGTCGATCGCATTGGTCGCGATCACCAGGCCCGCATTCTCAGGCACGGCGTCGACGATTGCGAGGTTCGTGCTGCCGTTATCAAGGAACAGCAATTTACCCCTCTCAATGGTTGTCACCGCGGCGTGAGCCAGACGCATTTTTTCGGTTCGTCTTATCTCGATGCGCGCCGCCATCGGGATCGTCGCTGCTGTCAGCGGCAGAGCGCCCCCATAGACTCGGCGGCAGCGACCTTCGGTCGCAAGTTGGCGTGATGAAGCCTTGGCGTGATGAAGGGCACGATGAAGCCTTGGCACGATGAAGCCTTGGCACGATGAAGCCTTGGCATGATAAGATACAGCAGCCGTTCACCGTGGAGCGACGACGTGTTGCTGGAAACACTTCTGCCACTGGGCAAGGTCGACCCCGGCCTGCGCGCGCCCGAAATGCCTCTCGATCTCCATTCCATCGCCGCCGACGCGCGACTGCTGGAAGAGATCGGCTACGACGGACTGGTGGTCGAGGAAACCAAGGACGATCCGTTCATCGTGCTGGCGCTGGCGGCCCAGACGACGCGGACGCTGAAGCTCGGCACCTCGGTCGCCATCGCGTTTCCGCGCAGTCCGACCGTGACCGCGATGAGCGCGTGGACGCTGCAGAAGCTGTCCGGCGGCCGCTTTACTCTCGGCCTCGGCACGCAGGTGAAGGCCCACATCGAGCGACGTTTCGGCATGCCCTGGACGCCCGCCGGGCCGTGGATGCGCGAGTACGTGAGTGCCGTTCGCGCGGTGTGGGATTGCTGGCAGAACGGCACGCCGCTTGACGTCAGGGGGCCGCATTACAACATCAATCTGATGGTGCCCTTGTTCAATCCTGGCCCGATTGAGCATCCCGTCATCCCCATCCATCTTGCAGCGGTGAACCAGGTGATGTGTCAGGTGGCGGGCGAAGTCGCCGAGGGAATCCGGCCGCATCCAGTATGCACGCCGTCCTACATCGAGAAGGTCATGCTGCCGGCAGTGCGGGCGGGCGCGGCCAAGGCGGGGAGATCGCTGGATCGTTTTCAGGTCTGCATGAAGCCGCTGGTCGCCACAGCGGCCAACGAAGCGGAGTTGGCGCCCAAGGTGCGCGATGTGCGCGCGCGGATCGCCTTCTATGCCTCGACGCCGCAATATCGCGCCGCGTTTGACCATCTTGGTCTGGGTGATCTCGCGGACCGGCTGAAGCTGCTCTCGCGAGCGCAACGCTGGGAAGATATGCCTCAGCATATCAACGACGACGTCCTACACACTTTCGTGACGATCGCGACCCATGACACTATCGGCCGTAAGCTTTGCGACCGCTATGGCGGCGTCGTCACGAACTGCGAGTTCTCGATTGCGGTGAAGAACGACGGCGATCGCGAGCGTCTGCGCCAGCTCGCCAGCGACGTCCAGTCGGAAGGCGATGCGCGCGCCCGGCGCACTATTCTCGGAGGCGCAGCCTGACAGCGGCTCGCGCGCACCTTCAACCGGAGAAAATCGACATGAAACTCGGACGCCTTGGTGTGTGGTACGGCACCGATAAACTCGACGGATCGCAACTGCGTGAACTCGTGCGCACGGTCGAAAATAATGGCTACTCGACCCTGTGGTATCCCGAATCGCGGGGCTACGAGTCGATGTCGCTGGCGGCCTGGCTGCTGTCGAGCAGCGAGAAGCTGGTGATCGGCAGTTCAATCGCCAACATCTATGCACGCGATTCCTACACTGCGCAGCGCGCCATGGTTTCGCTGAACGCGCTCTACGGCGACCGGTTCGTTCTCGGTCTCGGCGTCAGCCACATTCCGATGGTCGAGGGTCTGCGCGGCCATCGCTACGACAAACCATTGGCCGCGATGGGCGCCTATCTCGACGGCATCAACAAGTTGGCGCCCGCCGGCGAACTGGCGCCGGTCGTGGTCGCAGCACTCGGACCGAAGATGTTGGCGCTGAGCGGCGCCAAGTCGCGTGGCGCCGTCCCATACAACGTGACGCCGCAGCATACGGCTGAGGCCGCCGCGATCCTCGGGCCTTCGAAGTGGCTCGCAGTGGAGCAGAAGGTCACGCTCGAGACCGATCCCGCGAAGGCCCGGGCGCTCGGGCGCAAGGAACTGTCCCGTTATATGGCGCTGCCGAACTATCGCAACAGCTGGCTGCGCCAGGGCTTCACCGAGGCCGAACTCGCCGACGGCGGTAGTGACCGGTTCATCGATGCGATGGTCCTGTGGGGCGACGCCGACACGATCAGACGCGGCTTGAGGGCGCACTTCACGGCCGGCGCCACGCATGTCTGTCTGCAGCCCGTCCATGCGGACGGCGATTTCGCCGCTCGCGATCGCATGCTGGCCGCGCTCGCCGACACCTGAGGCGCGCGCGTGCCGCCCTGACTCAGAGGAGATCGGCGACGGCGTTGCGGTAGCGGCGCATCGCGCCGACATGGTCGGTCATGCTTCGGCCGGCCATGCGCTTGTGGTGATAGCCGCCGAAGGTGTTGTGCAGCGTGACATGCGTGACGCCTGCCTTCTTCCAGAAGCTGATTTCCTCGCGCCAGTCCTTTTCGGTCCCCGTGCCGGTTGAGGTCCAGACCTCGATGCCAACCGACGCCGGATCGCGTCCCTCGGCTTCCACCAGGCGGCGCAGCTTGTCGAATTCCGCGACTGCCTTGGGTCCCGGCGGTTCAGACAGCATGATCCAGCCGTCGCCCCACTTTGCGGTCCGCTGCAGCGTCACATCCATGTGACCACCGAACCACAGCGGAATTCTGCGACGTGACGGCAGCGGATTGATCCCGGCGTCCTGGAGGCGGTGCCACTTGCCCTCGAACGTAACGTAGGGATCGGCCCACAGCGCGTTCATCACCTGGACCTGTTCCTCGGACCGCTTGCCCCTGTTGTGGAAATTCTCGTTGAGGCCGACGAACTCCAATTCATTCCAGCCCACGCCGATGCCGAACCGGAAGCGGCCGCCGCTGAGCACGTCGAGACTGGCAGCCTGCTTGGCGACCAGTACCGTCTGACGCTGCGCGAGGATCAGCACCTGGGTAGAGAGCTCGACCTTTTTGGTGCAGGCAGCGATGAAACCGAACGCCACGAAGGGGTCGTGGAACAGGCCGAGGCTACCCGCACGGCCGCTGGCGGGGTTGGCCGGGTTGCCGCCGAGCACGTGGTCCGCCAGCGTCAGGCCTTCGTAGCCTTCGGCCTCGGCGAGTTCAGCGAATTCGCGCACGATCGGGCCATCGCCACCGATATCGCCGAAAGGCAGGGCTATTCCAAGATGCATGGTCGCTTCCTTTTTGGCTGGTTGCCGGTTTCCCGCTAATCTATAGATTTCCGCGACGGGTAACCATGGCATCGGCATCGACCGGTGCCAGCCAGGAGACGTGCGGTGATCAAGCTCGGATACAAGGCATCGGCAGAGCAGTTCGCGCCGGGCAAGTTGCTGGGCTTCTCGTGTCTTGCCGAGGAGGTCGGTTTCGATTCGGTCTTCATCAGCGACCACTTTCAGCCATGGAAGCACGTCGACGGCCATGCGCCGTTCTCGCTGACGTGGCTGGGCGCGCTGGGTGCCAGAACATCGCGCGTCGTGATCGGGACCAGCGTGCTGACGCCGACATTCCGCTACCATCCTTCCATCGTCGCCCAGGCGTTCGGCACGATGGGCGTCATGTTCCCGGGACGCGTCGTGCTCGGCATCGGCACCGGCGAAGGATTAAACGAAGTGCCTTCGACCGGCCAGCCTTGGCCGGAATTCAAGGAGCGCTTCGCTCGCCTGCGTGAAGCCGTCGCGCTGATCCGGGCGCTCTGGACGCAGGAGCGGGTCAGCTTCGAGGGCCAGTACTACAAGACTGACAAGGCGACGATCTACGACCGCCCCGACACGCCGGTGCCGATCTATGTCGCGGCCGCGGGTGCCCTTGTGGCGCGTTACGCCGGCCGCGCCGCCGAAGGTTTCATCTGCACCAGCGGCAAGAACCCGGAACTCTATACCGAGACTTTGCTGCCGAAAGTCGCGGAGGGCATCGCGGCCTCGGAGGATCCGTCGCGGTCCTACGATCGCATGATGGAGGTCAAGGTGTCGTTCGACACCGACAAGGTGCGAGCGCTCGAGGACACCCGCCACTGGGCGGCGCTGGCACTGACGCCTGAGGAAAAGACGACGGTAGAGGATCCCGTCGAGATGCAGCGCCTCGCCGACGCGCTGCCGCTGGAGCGCGCCGCCAGTCGATGGATCGTGTCCAGCGACGCCGACGAGCACGTCGAGAGGATCGGTTACTATGCCGGTCTCGGCTTCCGGCATCTGGTGTTCCACGCGCCCGGACCCGACCAGGCGCGCTTCCTGAGGCTCTACGGCGAGCACGTGCTGCCGCGGCTGCGCAAGCGTTTCGGTTGAGTGCGCAGGATCGGCCGATGAAACGCAGCAACGTTGTCGAGATGCTTGCCGTCCCCGGCATTCCGCTGGTGCGTGAGGACGACGATCTCGTCGCCTTGATCGGCGAGGGGCTGGCGCAGGGTGGCCTCGTGCCTCGTGGCGGCGACGTCTTCGTGCTGACGCAGAAGATCGTGTCCAAGGCCGAGGGGCGCATGGTCGATTTAGCCACCGTCGAACCCTCGACCGAGGCGATCGAACTCGCCGGCAAGGTCCATAAAGATCCGCGCCTTGTCCAACTGATCCTGTCGGAATCGGTGCGCGTGGTGCGGGCAAGGCCGGGCGTTCTGATCGTCGAACACCGGCTGGGTTTCGTGATGGCCAATGCGGGCATCGACCAGTCCAACGTGGCCTCACCCGATGATCCCCAACGCGCACTGCTACTGCCGGTCGATCCCGACGGCAGTGCGGACATATTGAGGAAGCGCCTGTCGCTGAGGTTCGGGGTGCCAGTGGCGGTGATCATTAGCGACAGCTTTGGCCGTGCCTGGCGGCGCGGTACCTGCGGCGTCGCGATTGGCGCAGCCGGTTTACCGTCTCTGATGGACCTGCGAGGCTCGCCCGATCTGTTCGGCCGCGAGCTTCAGGTCAGCATCACCGGGCACGCCGACGAGATCGCGGCTGCAGCGTCGCTCGTGATGGGGCAGGGTGCCGAAGGCCAGCCTGTCGTGGTCGTGCGCGGTCTGACATGGCGTGGTCCCGACAATAGTGCGTCCGAGCTGGTGCGCCCAGCCGAAGAGGACATGTTCCGATGAGCAAACGACTTGTCGTGGCACTGTCCGGCGGAGTCGGCGGCGCCAAGCTGGCGCTCGGTCTGAGCCGCGTCCTGCCGGCCAACGAATTGCTCGTGGTCGCCAACACCGGCGACGATTTTGAGCATCTTGGACTGAGCATCTCGCCCGATATCGACACGCTGACCTACGTCCTCGCGGGCATCGACAATCCCGCCACCGGCTGGGGCCGGCGTGACGAGACGTGGTCGTTCATGGACAGCATCGGCGCGCTCGGCGGCGAGGACTGGTTTCGGCTCGGCGATCGCGATCTCGCGCTGCATGTCGAACGCACCCGGCGCCTCCGCCTGGGGCAGACACTGTCGGAGGTGACCGCCGACATCTGCCGGCGCCTCGGCATCGGTCCCCGCGTGGTGCCGATGAGCGACGACCGCGTGCGGACCCGCGTGCGCTCCGACGCGGGCTGGATCGACTTCCAGGACTACTTCGTACGCCAGCAGTGCAGGCCGGTTGTCCATGAGCTGGCTTTCGACGGCGTGACACTCGCCCGGCCGCATGCCAACATCGTGGCGGCGCTGCGCTCGGGCGAGGTGCGGGCCGTGATCATTTGCCCGTCCAATCCTTTCATCAGTGTCGAGCCGATCCTGGCGATCCCCGGCATGCGCGATGCGATCAAGGCCAGCGGCGCACCGGTTGTCGCGGTGTCGCCAATCATCGGCGGGCAGGCCGTCAAGGGCCCGACCGCGAAGATGATGCGCGAGCTCGGCCTCGAGGCCAGTGCCGCCGGCGTCGCCGCACGCTATGGCGACCTGCTCGATGGCTATATCGTAGATCACGCCGACGCCGATGGGGTCGGCAATGTCGGCGCGCGGGTCACGATCGCCAGAACCCTGATGAAAAGCCTGCAGGATCGGGAGACGCTGGCGCGGGTGGCGCTCGCCGCGGCGGATGCACTGGCCTCGCAGCGATGAGCGACATCTGGGCGGTCATTCCGGTCAAGGAGTTCGATGGCGCCAAGCATCGGCTGTCGGGCCTGCTGGCGCCGTCAGAACGCCGTCTTCTCGCCGAGACCATGCTGACGGACATGCTCGAGGCCGTTGCCGGCTCCCGGCTTCTGGCCGGCGTGCTGATCGTCACGCTCGATCCACATGCGACGGCTCTTGGCGAAAAGATCGGTGCGCGGATCGTGACCGAGGGCGCGCGGGACGGACATACCGGCAGCGTGAACGCCGGCCGCCGCCTTCTCGCGCGCGAAAGGCGCGACGGCATGATCACGATGCCGGGAGACATTCCAGCCACCCGCTCCGGCGAAATCGACGCGGTATTATCGGCGCATCTCGCCGCGCCCTCCTTCACGATCTCGCCGGCGCATGACGACCTCGGATCCAATGCTGTCGTCTGCTCGCCGCCGGAATCGGTGCCGCTTCGCTTCGGCGACAACAGCTACTTTCCGCACCTCGATGCCGCGCGCCGTCAGGGCATTGAGCCGACGGTGATCCGTAAGCCCGGAATTGCAATGGATATCGACCATCCGATCGATTTGGCGCTTTTCCTGCGTCTGCCGCAATCAGCGGGCACTCGCACTCGCGCGCTCCTCGACGAATTTGGCGTTCCCGCGCTGCTGGCCGCGCGCGGCATCGCCTAACAGACCGCCGTTTTCTTGCGCGGCGGCGTCTGCACGATCGGCTCCAAGTCGGCCGCGGTCATGGATGCCGCACGACGGTGTTCTGGCACCGGCCGATAGAGAGTGTCGCGTTGCATCGGTTCGCGGCCGATCGAGCGGATGAGCGCTTCCATCTGGTGCGGCGGAAACTCCTGACCGTGCTGGGTGCCGGCGGCGCGCGAGATGCTCTCGTTCATCAGCGTGCCACCGAGATCGTTCGCGCCCGAATTCAGGCAGACTGCCGCGCCGGCCGGCCCCATCTTCACCCAGGACGTCTGGATGTTGGGGATCATCGGATGCAGGACCAGGCGAGCGACCGAATGCATCATCACGGCTTCGCGGAACGTCGGGCCGGGGCGCGCCATGCCGAGGCGATACATCGGCGCTTCCATGTGAACGAAGGGCAGCGGCACGAACTCGGTGAAGCCGCCGGTTTCGGCCTGCAAGTCGCGGAGCGCGAGGAGATGTTTCGCCCACGAGCTCGACGTTTCGACGTGCCCGTACATGATGGTCGAGGTGGTGCGTAGTCCCGCCTTGTGGGCGGCGCGCTGCACGTTGAGCCACTGTCCGGTATTGATCTTGTCGGGGCAGATGATGGCGCGTATCTCATCTTCGAGGATTTCGGCCGCCGTTCCGGGCAGGGTGCCGAGACCGGCCGCCTTCAGCCTTACGAGGAACTCGTGGATCGCGAGTCCGAGCGTGGCCGCACCTTGCGTCACCTCCAGGGCCGAGAAGGCGTGGATGTGCATCTCCGGAACGACCGCCTTGATCGCCTGGCAGATCGCTTCGTACGTGGCGCCGGTATAGTCGGGATGGATGCCGCCCTGCAGGCACACTTCCGTCGCCCCGCGATCCCACGCCTCGATCGAGCGACGCGTGATCTCCTCGATGGCGAGATCATAAGGTGCGCCGCGCAGATCCTCGTGCGTGCGGCCTTTCGAGAAGGCGCAGAACTTGCACTTGAAGTAGCAGATGTTGGTGTAATTGATATTGCGGTTCACGACGTAACGCACGACGTCGCCACTGACCGCGCGTCGCAGCGCGTCGGCGGCCTGCGTGACGTACCGGTGGTCGGCGTCGCGTGCCGCGAACAGATGCACGATGTCGTTCGAGGCGAGCCGTTCGCCCGACGTAGCACGCTCGACGATTCTCGCGATGCGAGCGTCGACGATTCGGGCGAACGCCGGCGGCGCCGGCGGCGGCTTGGTGTTGCCGGGTGCCCAATCGTCGTCGCGCGCGAAGCCTTCGGCGTCGCTCATGCGCCGCGCGCGGATGGCAATGTCGGTAGCCAGCCAGGTATCGGCGGCGCGCACATAGGCGGGATAGATCGGCAGGCGGTTTACCAGCAGCTTGCCCGCGTCCGCGCTCTTGCGGGCGAGTTCGGCAATGGCAGGCCACGGCGCTTCGGGGTTCACGTGATCGGGCGTGACGGGCGAGATGCCGCCCCAGTCGTTGAGCCCCGCGCCGATCAGCTTTTGATAGACTCCGGGCGACAGATTTGGCGGGGCCTGGATATTCATGTCGGGCCCGAGAACGAGACGCGCCGTCGCGATGGTCCACAGCAGGTCGTCGAGATCCGGTTCCTGCGAATTGGCAAGCTTGGTGTCGGGCTTGGCCCGGAAGTTCTGGACGATGACTTCCTGGATGTGACCGTGGGCGGCGTGCAGGTCCCGGATGGCCTCCAGCGCGTCGATCCGCTCGTCGCGTGTCTCGCCGATGCCGATCAGGATGCCGGTCGTGAATGGAACCTTCAGTTCGCCGGCCAGACGCAGGGTTTCCAGCCTGACTGCAGGATGTTTGTCGGGAGAACCGTAGTGGACGCCGCCCTGCCGGCAGAGCCGCTCGCTGGTGGACTCCAGCATGATGCCCTGGCTGGCCGTCACCTCGCGCAGGCCGGCGATCTCCTCGCGCGTCATCACGCCGGGATTGGCATGCGGGAGCAATCCTGTCTCGCGCAGCACCAGCGCGCACATCGCGGTCAGATAGGAGATCGTGGTGTCGTGGCCGAGCGCCTTCAATCCGTCGCGCGCGGCCTGATATCGCAACTCGGGCTTGTCGCCCAGCGTGAACAGCGCTTCGGTGCAACCTGCGGCCGCGCCGGCACGAGCGATGCTCAGCACCTCGTCGGGGGAGAGATAGATGGGCTTGCCCGCACGCGGCACTTCCGCGAACGTACAGTAGTGACAGACGTCGCGGCAGAGTTTCGTGAGCGGAATGAAGACTTTGCGCGAGTAGGAAATCAGCCGGCCGTGGGCGGAATCGCGCAAGGCCGCGGCTTCCGCCATCAGTTGGGCGAGCGGAGCGTCGAACTGCTGCCGCGTCACCTGTCTACCGGTTGCCGTCATAATCCGTCGTTTCCGTCTTCAGAGGGGCGCATGTCGTCGCGGGACGCGCTTGCCGCCACCCGCTGATGGCCGCATGGTGTCGCATCGACGCCAGCGATGCAATACGAGGAGGGATGCAACAAATGCTGATCGGCTTCAACGCACCGACCGCCGGCCCCCTGTCGGCCGCGGATAACCTTTCGAAGATCGTGGTCGGTGGCGAGGCGTTGGGCTTCGACTACGCGACGTTCAGCGACCACGTGGTGATTCCGACCGCGATCGCAGCCGAATATCCCTATAGCGCCTCCGGGGAGTTCCCCAGCGGGTCCCGCGGCGAGCGGCACGAACAGCTGACGGAGATCGCCTGGATCGCCGCGAAGACGACGCGCCTGCGTCTCGTAACCTCCGTCATGGTGGTGCCGCATCGACCGGCCGTGCTGACCGCCAAGATTCTTTCCAGCATCGACGTTCTCTCTGGCGGCCGGTTGACGCTGGGTATCGGTGCGGGCTGGATGCGTGAGGAGTTCGAGGCCATCGACGCGCCGGACTTCGATGCGCGTGGAACGGTGACCGACGAATATGTGCGCGCCTTCGTCGAACTCTGGACGAAGGATGCGCCGAAGTTCGACGGCAAGCATGTCCGATTTTCCAACATCCTTCTTGAGCCAAAGCCCGTGCAGAAGCCGCATCCGCCGATCTGGGTCGGAGGCGAGAGCGGTCCGGCGCTGCGGCGGGCTGCCCGCATCGGCGATGCCTGGTATCCGATCGGGACCAATCCGCAGAATCCGCTCGATAGCCTGGCGCGTTTCAAGACCCAGGTGGACCGCCTGCGCAAGATGACCGCCGAAGCGGGGCGCGATCCAAAAGTGGTCGGCCTCAGCTTGCGTTGCACGGCGTTCGGTGAGACCGCGCCACCGCAGGCCAGTGATGGCGAGCATCGCCTGTTGGCCGGCGCGCCGGCGCTCGTCGCCGCCGACATCAGGGCGCTCCGCGACATGGGGGTTGGCTGCATCGATTTCGGATTCGGCGGCTCGACAGCCGACGAAGTCCTCGCCGGTATGCAGAAATTCAGAACCGAGGTCTTGCCGCTCGTCTAAATCGCGATGAGATTCGGTTGAATAGTCATCGCGCTTTAGGTCTTTGATTGAGCATGATCTTTTCGGAGAACCGCTACACTTCTCCGGATCATGTTTTAGCCTCTGCCGCCGGCTTAGCTGCCGAGCTGGCGGATCAACGTCGCCCAACGATCGAGTTCCGGCAGGATCGTATCGGCCTTGCCGGAATCGAGGCTGACCACCAGGCGCGAAACGCCGTCGTCGCGGTCGCGCTTGAGCATGTCGAGGTTCTCCTTGGCGCCCCAGATCGTGATCGGCATCGACGCCAGGTCGCGGCCGGCTTCAGCCGCCATCTCGCGGAACTTCGGCAGCAGGGCCTGCACGTCGGCATATTGGGTGCGTGCGCGGTGAGGCATCCAGCCGTCGCCGTAGCGCAAGGCCCGCCGCGCGCCGTGCGGGAAAGCGCCGCCGACGATGATCGGCGGGTGCGGTTTCTGGACCGGCTTCGGCCAGGCCATCATCGGCGCGAAGTTCACGAACTCGCCATGGTACTCGGCCTTCGACGCCGTCCAGATCACCTTCATGGCCTCGATACGCTCGCGTGCCAGCTTGTGGCGGCTCGCGAAAGCGGTGCCGTGGTTGGCCATCTCGTCCTCGTTCCAGCCGTTGCCGATGCCGAACAGGAAACGGCCGCCCGAGACCTGGTCGATCGAAGCGACCTGCTTGGCGGTCTGGATCGGGTCGCGCTGAGCGATCAGGCAAATGCCGGTCCCGAGCAGCAGCGTCTTGGTCACCGCCGCGGCGGCGCCCAGCACCACGAACGGGTCCATCACATCGTAGTACTTTTTCGGGAGATCGCCGCCGCTGGGGAAGGGCGACTTGCGCGTTAATGGAATGTGGGAGTGTTCGGGCACCCAGAGTGAATCGAAGCCGCGGTCCTCCAGCGCCCGCGCAAGTTCGGCTGGCGACATCGAGTAGTCGGTAAAAAACATGGCTCCGCCGATGCGCATCGTTCTCTCCCTCGTGGCGTCGCTCGCGGACCGGTTGGCCGGCGATGGATTTCGTCGTTATCTGTCGGTCGAGGCGACCTTCGGACGTCTCGGCCACCGCGCCGCCGCGCGCGGCAACACGTGCTCGATCAGCAAACGAGTCTGGGCCAGAATGGCGTCGTCATCGCCGCCCAATGGCCGCAAGATGAACTTCGACACGCCGACATCGACGTATTCGGCGAGGCGCGCGAGGATCGTATCAGCGTCGCCGATCGCAAACGCATGCGTGGCGTCGCGTCCGGTGCGTTTGGCGTAGGCATCCATCGCCCTGCCGACGACGGGCGTATCCTGGTTGCCGAAATGGAACGCGAAGCCGGCGCCGTAATGATCGTCGTCGATTGATCGGCCGGCTTTAGTAGCGGCGGCCTTGATCGCGGCTACGACGCGCCCCGCCTCGGCCGGCGGGTCGCCGCCAGCCTGCCAGCCGGTGCCGAAGCGCGCTGTGCGCCGGACCGCCGCGTCAGTCGAGCCGCCGATCCACATCGGCAGGTCGGGCTGCACGGGCTTCGGCGCGATTGAGACGCCCTTCAACTCGTAGAAGGCGCCGCTGAAGTCGACCGACTCCTCTCGCCACAGGCGGCGGATGATCTCGAGGCACTCGTCGGTCTTGCGACCCCGCGTCTTGGTGTCTATGCCGAGTGTCTGCCATTCGGGTGCCAGCGGGCTACCAATGCCGAAAGCCGGCAGCAGGCGGCCCTCGGACAGCACGTCAACGGTCGCACACTGCTTGGCCAGCAGCACCGGGTCGCGGAACGCCAGCGACACGACGTTCATGCCGAACCGCAAGCGCCGCGTGCGCCCCGCCAGGGCCGCCATCGTGGTCATCGATTCAAGGAACGGTTGACGGCCGACGATCCGGTCGGTCTGCCAGATCGAATCCACGCCGCCGGCCTCACACATGTCGATCCAGCGCCAATACGCCGCCGCGCCGGAAAACGGAAATTCCGCACAGCCCAGTCCGATTCCGACACCCATGCCCCGTCCCTTGTTCTGCTCTAGGCCGCGGCGGCGGCTTTGACGCGGGGCGCCACGTCGCGCACGAAGCGTTCGAGACTGCCGTTCATCTGGTCTGGCCGCATGCCCGGCGGCACCGCCCAGGTGACGAGGTCGGTGATGCCGTATTCGCGCACGAAGGACGTCAGTTCCTTCACGCAGTGCTCGACATTGCCGACCACCCACGTCTGCGGGATGCTGGCCTCCCGCGTGTTGCCCGAAACGCCGCCGGCCGCGCTCTCGTCCTTGTTGAAGCTGCGATAGACTTGTCCGCGATAGCGCTCGGCGGCGCGCACGGCCGGCCACTCTCGTTCGGCGTCGTCGGTTACGAGGCAGGAGCGGATGATGCCGACGCGATAGCTGTCGGGGTCGCGGCCCGACGCCTTCAGCGCCGCGCGCCACGGATCGAGCACCATTGACCGCGCACCCTGCGGCAGGAAGTTGCTGTCATTGCGTGCCGCGCGCTGCGCGCCGGGCTCCGACATCGCAGCGATCCAGAGCGGCGGCCCACCCACTTGCACGTAACGCGGCCTGATCACCACGTCGTCGAAATCGTAGCGCTTGCCGTGGAAACTGAACTTCTCGCCGGTGAAGCAAAGTCGCAGCACCTCGATTCCCTCGTCCGTCAGCGACACCCGGCGCGAGACGGGCAGACCGAAGCCGCGGAACTCGTGCGGTGCGTAGCCCATGCCGACGCCAACCTCGATGCGGCCATTACTGATATTGTCGAGCACGGCGAGGTCCTCGGCCAGCCGCAGCGGATGGTTGAACGGCAGCAGGCAGACGTCGCTCGACAGCCGCACACGCCTGGTACGCGCGGCGATCGCGGCCGCCATCGGTACCCACGACGGCAGGTAGCCGTCATCGAGGAAATGGTGCTCGGTAAACCACACGAGATCGAGCCCGAGCCCGTCGAGCATGGCTACCTGATCCATGATCGCGGCGTACAAGCTTGGCATGTCCATGCCTGATTCCGGCGTATTGCGGAAATCGTAGACGGTGCCAACGCGAAGGGGTGGACGCATGATGCTTGTTCTCCGCTCATCTCGATGTGCGCGTGGAGCACGAGCTAGTGGCGCGCTCCCGGAAGAGACCGCGCAGGGTTCACCGCGTGGCTGGCGCATTGTCCATCCGCCCGCTCGCAGCTCAGATCAGTCGTGCGGCCTTGGCCATCACCTCGATGGCCTCGGGCTGGCTCGATCGCACGCTGAGCGAATCCGCACCGCTGTCCTCCCAGGCGCGGTAGCGTTCGCGGATGCGGGCGGGTGGGCCGACCAGCGATTTCAGATCGACCCACTCGTCGGGCACGGTGGCGATGGCTTCTTCCTTGTGGCCGGCGAGATAGAGTTCCTGGATGCGCTTGGCGGCGTCGCCAAAGCCACGCCGAACCATGACGTCGTTGTGAAAATTCTTGGTCCGGTGACCCATGCCGCCCACATAGAGCGCCACCTCCGGCTTGAGCCGTGTCAGCGCCGCTTTCACGTCGTTGTCGACCTCGACATGGACGGAGGCCTGGATGGTGAAATCCTTCAGGCTCTTGCCGTTGCCGGCACGGCGGAAGCCTTCCTTCAGCCACGGGCCGTACTCCTCCATGGCGCCCGGCACGAAGCCCATCGGCAGCCAGCCGTCGGCGATCTCTGCCGTTAGCTTGACCATCGTTTCGCCGCCGGTTGCGAGATAGATCGGGATGTCGGGATTCATGTGCAGGATTGATTTCAGCGGCTTGGCCAGTCCGGCGGAGCCCTCGCCCTTGTAGGGCAGACTGATCTCGCGGCCTTCGTGTGTCACGGGGCCTTCGCGCTTGAAGATCTTGCGCATGATCGCGACGTAGTCCTTGACCCGATAATAGGGCCTGCCCCACGGTTGGCCGTACCACCCCTCGACGATTTGTGGTCCCGAGACGCCCAGGCCCGCTATGAAGCGGCCCCCGCCGGCCATCATGTCAATGCTGGCGGCCGACATGGCGGCATTGGCAGGCGTTCGCGCGGCCAATTGCATGATGCCGGTGCCGAGCTTGATGCGGCTGGTCCTGGCGGCCAGGAACGCGAGCGGCGTGATCGCATCGGAGCCATAGGCTTCGGCCGACCAGACCGAGTCGTAACCCAGTTCTTCCGCGCGCTGCACGAGTGCGACCGGCACCTCCAGATGTGCGCCCGAATGACCGATTGACAGACCAAGCTTCATCGTCACGTCCTCCGCGGCCCTAAGGATACGAAGGGCCGGGTCGCTTGAACAGTGTCGGCGAAGGCCGGGAGACTGCCATGAAGGGCGGCTCGCCGATGCGCTTGCCGCGCGCCATGATGGCGTTTGGAAGGCGCGATCCGGGAGTGCCAAATCGGCTCGCTCTTGAATCCGGATTTGGCCGATTCGGCGCCCGATGGTATATTCCCTGCAGCTTTAAACGGAGGGCACGATGGCTGAAGCGAAACTCGCGCCGAACCTGCCGGACTGGATGCTCGAGCACGCGAACCGCTATCTTGCTAGTGGCGGAACCGACGGGCATATGTACAAGGTAACCTTGCCCGAGCGAGGTGAGATCACGGCGCCAGCGCTGCTGTTGACCACCACCGGCCGCAAGTCTGGCGATAAGTTCATATTCCCGCTGTTCTATGGAATGGACGGCGGCAGTTACTTCGTGGTTGCCTCAAAGGGCGGCGCGCCCGAACACCCAGGGTGGTATCGCAACATTCTCGCGACGCCAGACGTCGAAGTACAAGTCGGGACCAAGAAGATGAACGCGCGGGCCAGGACAACGGAGGGCGAGGAACGCCGCCGGCTTTGGACAAAAGCGCTCGAATTCTGGCCGCCTTACGCCGACTATCAGCTCAAGACCGAGCGCGAGATACCGGTGGTCGTGCTGGACCCGGTCAATTAGGGTACGTGGCAGCGGGCAACCTCGGCGACGGTGCTGCGCGTACGGCTTTATCTCGCCGGCCTCGCCGGTTTCCATGGCGCATCGGAGTGAGAATCCGCGCTGGACTTCCCGCGATGATAATTCGACCATTGCGTCTGCTCTCCTAGCCCGCCAGAAATGAACGCGCATGAGATAGTCTTATCGAAGCCGGGCGCGGCCTTGCGAGAGACCCAATTCGTGTCCGTGACGAGATCGTCGGCCTGATTTGTCTCGATCTGCCCATTTACTTGAGCGCCAGCTACCAGCGTCCCGTTCAAGTCTCCGACCGACGAACATTCTCGGGCGCAGATCGAAGCTACAAAGACACTGTGAGGCTTGCGATGCTTGAGATCGGACTGTTCGACGCCATCTACTCCGCACGAGCGCTGCGCCGGCTCAAACCCGATCCCGTCCCAGACGAGATCATCACCCGCATTCTGGATGCCGCCATCCGAGCGCCCTCGGCGGGCAACACCCAGAACTGGGCATTCATCGTAGTGCGCGATGGCGAGCAACGGCGCCAACTGGGCATGATCTACCGCAAGGCTTCCGATATCGCGAGCGAGATGTACAAGGCGCGCAGTCGGCCTGCGCATATGACCGAAGAGCAGTATCGGCGCTTGATGACTTCCGGAGCATATTTGTGGGACCACATGGGTGAAGCGCCGGTGCTGCTGGTTCCCTGCCTGCAAGAGCGTGCCACGCCGGCGCGCGCAACGTTGCCGCCGTTTTTAGACGCGATGTATGAGCGAGAGCTTGCTTATGAACGGCGGATTCACGGGGCGAGCATCTATCCGGCTGTGCAGAACATCATCCTGGCATGCCGTGCGTTCGGATTGGGCACGTTGATTACGACCAACCACATCCGGTGCGAGGAAGAAGTTAAGGCGCTGCTCGGCTTGCCACCCGACGTATCGACCTACGCGTTAATGCCGATCGGCTATCCGCAGGGGAAATTCGGACCGCTGGCACGCAAACCGGTGAGCGAGGTGGCATATGTGGATCGTTGGGGCGTCGCGTGGCCGAGTTGATCGATGGTCGTGGGTGAGATCGTGGATCGCTTCGTATCCCAGCGCGGTGCAACGGCAGGTGGTCGCAAGATAAATCGTCGCAAAACAGGTCATTGCAAGGTTCCACCATGTTGCGCCATCGGCACGGGGTGTGCCTATTCAAAAGCCCGCTGCCGGCCCTTCACCCGGTCTTGAGCGAGGGATGTCTCCTTGCGGAATCTGTTACGTTCTGGCGACCGATAAAGAAATTCAGCGCCTGAACGAACTGAGCGCGCTGTGCGTATCGGGCGGGCGAGCGCCGAAGGGCGCTCGCCCGTAATGGCTAGATTTGCAGCGCTGCCGAACTGCTCAAGCCTGCCGCTTGGCCACTTCCGCGCCATAGCGCGCTCGGGCATCTTCGACGGCTTGCGCCTGTGCCGCCGCGAGGCTCTCGCGGACCTCCTTGGCGCGGCGCGCGGCATCAAGCGTTGCCTGCGCGTGGCCCTGGAACTGCGGCATCACCTCGCGTGCGATCAGTTCATAGCTGCGCATCGTTGCCGAAGGATTGGCCCAGTTGTGCGCCAGCAGGAGATAGGCGCCGAAGCCGCCGTTAGATTGTTGCCACAACCGCTCGATCTGGGCGGCGCACGCGTCCGGCGTGCCGATAGCACCGAGGCCTGAGCCGTTGATGAACTCAATCATTTCGGCGACGGAGTTGCCGACCACCGCCATTTGGGGGAATGCGGCGACCTGCTGGAAGTACCGGAACCAATGCTCGATGCCATATTCCACGTCGCGATACGCCTGTTCTTTGGTCTCCGCGATGTGGCACAGGCCAACAAGCCGCCACTTGCTCCGGTCGACGGTCTTGCCATGCGCCTTCGCCTCCGCACTCAGCACATCCCAGTGCAGCGCCAGGGCATCAAAGCCGGCGGCGGTGGTGGCGCCCACCGATAGCATGCCCAGGCCATATCGGCCGGCAAGCTTGGCGCCGGTCGGGGACGCTACGGCAGCGACAGCAACGTCGAACAGTGGATTGGAGTGAGGCCGCAGGTGCAGCCGCGCCTCGCGCAGGTCCCAGCGATCGTTTTTGAACGTGACCGGTTCGTCGCTGGTCAAAAGCTTGGTGATGATGGCAACGCCATCTTCCAGCAACCCGCGCGTCTGACTCTGCTGCAGCCCGATCATGGCGCCGTCGGTGGGTAACGAGCCTGGGCCGAGGCCGAGCATCGTCCGCCCCCGCGTCAAATGGTCAAGGAGGACGATGCGCTCAGCGACCCAAAGAGGGTTGTGGTACGAAACGCTGATCACCCCGGTGCCGAGTTTGATGTGACGCGTGCGCTCGGCTGCCGTCGCTATCATGATTTCCGGAGAAGCGGAGAGCTCGGTGCCAGCGGAGTGATGCTCGCCGAGCCACGCCTCATCATAGCCGCAGCGATCCAGCCATTGGATGAGATCGAGATCGCTCTGCAATGCGAGCGTTGGGTTGATGCCGGGCTTATGGAAAGGAGCGAGGAAAATGCCGAAGCGCAGGCGCTGAGTCATTGGGAAGGTTCCTCCGCTTTTATGATGGGGCCTTTGCTGGCCTCCTGATCCGGATCAAGCTGGCGCTTCATCCGCGGTCCCCCGATTAGGGGATTGGATCGACACGATAACCTCTCCCTGCAGCGAACTGCAAGACGTTGTTATTGCCGCAAAGCGGTCGTCCGCTCCAGCTTCCACGGTAGCAACGGGCCAGAGGCGAACATGACCCGATGCCTGCGCGATATCCACCTATCGCTCGAGCCCCCGTCGCTGACGCTGGCAAGCACGAATGAGCAAGTTAATGCGAACCAGGGTTTCGGCATGCGTAGCCGGAGACCTGCCGCTTGTCAGTCGCGGGAATAGGACGGTCCCGAGAGAAGCGGCACGTACGCGCTGAGCTTGCAATCCTGCACCGCGAGGCGAGCCGTCATCGGAAGCAGACGTGCCCGGTTCTCCCAAACTCAAATATGGCGATCACGGTGATCAAGGCAATATTTGGCACCATTTGCACATTCGAAACGTGCCCTCGTCGATGCGCGAATTCGTATCTTGGTGAGTGAACGCTTAGGAGCGCGAAAAAGGCCTGCTGGAAAATCGGACTGCGCGAGTCTGGATTCATCCAACAATTGAGATAACGTTGCTGTATCCGCAGCAAGCTGAAAAACGACACAGGGAGGAAATGATGCTCGACACCACGCTGAACGCGCGCATTCAGAGCTTTCTTGACAAATTTGATGCGGCACTTGCGGCAGGCGATATCGGCGCCGCGGTAGAGATGTTCGCGCCGGAATGCTACTGGCGCGATCTCGTTGCCTTCACCTGGAACATCAAGACCATGGAAGGCCGCGATCAAGTGCGACAGATGCTCAGCTCATGCCTTGCGCACGTACAGCCCCGCAACTGGAAAATCGCCGAGGGAGAAAGCGCAACCGAAACCGATGGCGTCACCGAATGCTGGATCTCGTTCGAGACTGGCGCCGCACGCGGCTACGGCCTGATCCGCCTGCAGAACGGCCATATTTGGACCCTTTTGACAACGTTGGTCGAACTGAATGGGTACGAAGAAAGGGCGGGGTATACCCGGCCGCTCGGAGCTCGGCACGGCGTCAATCCTGGCGCCAAAACCTGGAAGGAGCTGCGAGACGAGGAAACCGAGCAACTCGGCAACAAGACCCAGCCCTATGTGCTCATCATCGGCGGCGGGCAGGGCGGCATCGCACTCGGCGCGCGGTTGCGCCAACTCGGCGTGCCCACCATCATCCTCGAGAAAAACGAACGCGCCGGCGATTCCTGGCGCAGCCGCTATAAATCGCTCTGCCTGCATGACCCGGTCTGGTACGACCATTTGCCCTACATCGACTTCCCAAAGAACTGGCCAGTGTTCTCGCCCAAGGACAAGATCGGCGACTGGCTGGAGATGTACACCAAGGTCATGGAGCTGAACTACTGGACCGGTAGCACGGCCAAACGCGCGAGCTGGGACGACGCCAAAAAGGAATGGAACGTTGTGGTCGAACGTGGTGGCAAGGAGATCACGCTCAAGCCGAAACAGCTGGTGTTTGCGACCGGAATGTCCGCCAAGCCGAACATGCCACAATTCAAGGGCATGGACACATTCAAGGGCGAGCAGCACCATTCCTCGCGCCATCCAGGTCCCGACCGCTACAAGGGTAAGAGGGTCGTCGTGATCGGCTCTAACAATTCTGCGCATGATATCTGCGCCGCCCTATACGAGGCCGGCGTCGACGTGACCATGGTGCAGCGCTCGACCACCCATATCGTGCGTTCGGATTCGCTGATGGAATCGATCGCTGATCTCTACTCCGAACGCGCAGTGCGCGGCGGTATGACGACGGCGAAAGCTGATTTGATATTCGCCTCGTTGCCATACAAGATCCTGAATCAGTTGCAGAAGCCGGTCTACGACAAGATCCGCAAGGACGACGCCGATTTTTATGCAGGGTTGACGAAGGCCGGTTTCCGGCTCGACTTCGGTGACGACGATTCCGGGCTGTTCATGAAGTACCTGCGTCGCGGCTCCGGCTATTATATCGACGTCGGCGCCTCGCAACTTATCATCGACGGTAAGGTCAAGCTCGTGGCCGGCCAGGTCGAGGAAATCACGCCTAACGGCGTCAAGCTCGACAATGGCAAGGAACTGCCCGCCGATGTGATCGTCTACGCGACCGGCTACAGTTCGATGAACGGCTTTGTTGCCGATCTCATCAGCCGGGAAATGGCCGACAAGGTCGGCAAGGTCTGGGGGCTCGGCTCCAATACGACCAAGGACCCCGGCCCATGGGAAGGCGAACAGCGCAACATGTGGAAGCCGACGCAGCAGGAGGGCCTATGGTTCCACGGTGGCAATCTGCACCAGTCGCGCCACTACTCGCAGTTCCTCTCCCTGCAGTTGAAGGCGCGCTACGAGGGCATTCCGACGCCGGTCTATGGCCTGCAAGCCGTCCATCACAAGGCCTAGGGGCTTCATAACGCGCCGTGGGCTCGTGCAGTGGTCCAACAGCGCCCGGGCTTGGAGCGGCAATCAGGCTTTCGTTTCGAGACGCTGCGAACGGCAACGTGTGGGGCGGCCAACCATCCTGGCCGCCTCCTGCATTCCTTGCGTCTCAGATTCGCGCAGAGAGTGCGCACCTTGTTCGCGCCCAAACCCGATAATACCACAAGCGCCGCTTAGTTCGACCATCCTTAATCCGAAACTCAACAAATGTCGCGCTCTCTACGACCAGTCGTCGGCCCGTTTTCCGCAGTCGCGAAGGAGGGACGCGAAGCCGGGTAGCCGCCTCCTTCACAGCGCGCGTTTTCTACCCTACTCTGAATGCCTGAATGCTCTTGGTGCGGGATGTTCGGATGACCGCCCTTCAGACCGACCTGCCGCCCCCACACCCGCGTCCGGAAACTGCCGATGGTTGCGCTCCTTACCGCGCTCGGGGTTATCTACGGAGATGTTGCCGCGAGTCTGCTTTACGGTTTGAAGCAGGCGATTGCCGAGGGCGGGGGTCGCGCCTGAAACAGTGATAGGAGTCGTGTCCCCAATCTTATGGGTCATTTTCCTGATCGTTGGGCTCAAATACGCCATCCTGATCTTGCGCGCCGACAATACTCGAAGGATGAGGTTAGGACCCAACTCCATCTCGTTCTTCTAGGTGCCCGCTTCAAGAGCAGCACCTCAGGACGAAAGCCGAGATCAACTAAGGGGAAAACAGATATGTCAGCGAAAGAAGTCAAATTCGGCGTCGACGCGCGCGATCGCATGCTGCGCGGTGTCGACATTCTCGCCAACGCCGTGAAGGTCACCCTCGGCCCCAAGGGCCGCAACGTGGTGCTCGACAAGTCGTTCGGTGCGCCCCGCATCACCAAGGACGGCGTCGCCGTCGCCAAGGAAATCGAACTCGACGACAAGTTCGAGAACATGGGCGCGCAGATGGTGCGCGAAGTCGCCTCAAAGTCCGCTGACGCGGCCGGCGACGGCACCACCACCGCAACCGTGTTGGCGGCCGCGATCGTGCGCGAGGGCGCCAAGTCGGTTGCCGCCGGCATGAACCCGATGGATCTCAAGCGCGGTATCGACCTCGCGGTCGACGCGGTTGTTTCGGACCTCGGCAAGAACTCCAAGAAGGTCACCTCGAACGAGGAGATCGCCCAGGTCGGCACCATCTCGGCCAACGGCGATGCCGAGATCGGCAAGTTCCTTGCGGACGCCATGAAGAAGGTCGGCAACGAGGGCGTGATCACGGTCGAAGAAGCGAAATCGCTCCAAACCGAGCTCGACGTCGTCGAGGGCATGCAGTTCGACCGCGGCTATATCTCGCCTTACTTCATCACCAACGCCGACAAGATGCGGGCTGAGATGGAAGACGCCTACATCCTCATCAACGAGAAGAAGCTCTCCTCGCTGAACGAGCTGCTGCCGCTGCTCGAGGCCGTGGTGCAGAGCGGCAAGCCGCTCGTCATCGTCGCCGAGGACGTCGAGGGCGAGGCGCTCGCCACTCTGGTCGTGAACCGTCTGCGTGGCGGCCTCAAGGTCGCCGCCGTCAAGGCGCCGGGCTTCGGCGACCGCCGCAAGGCCATGCTGCAGGACATCGCGATCCTAACCGGCGGCCAGGCGATCTCGGAAGACCTCGGCATCAAGCTCGAGAACGTCACCCTCAACATGCTTGGCCGCGCCAAGAGAGTGATGATCGACAAGGAGAACACCACGATCGTCAGCGGCGCCGGCAAGAAGGCCGACATCGAGGCGCGCGTGGCGCAGATCAAGGCGCAGATCGAGGAGACCACCTCTGACTACGACCGTGAGAAGCTGCAGGAGCGTCTGGCCAAGCTCGCGGGCGGCGTCGCGGTGATCCGCGTCGGCGGCTCGACCGAGGTCGAGGTCAAGGAGCGCAAAGACCGTGTTGATGACGCGATGCATGCGACCCGCGCAGCAGTCGAGGAAGGCATCCTGCCGGGCGGCGGCGTCGCCCTGCTTCGTGCCTCCGAGCATCTCAAGGGCATTCGCACCAAGAACGACGACCAGAAGACGGGCGTCGAGATCGTGCGCAAGGCGCTGTCGTGGCCGGCCCGCCAGATCGCGATCAACGCCGGCGAGGACGGCTCGGTCGTGGTCGGTAAGGTCCTGGAGAAGGAACAGTACGGCTATGGCTTCGACGCACAGACCGGCGAGTACGGTAACCTCGTCAGCAAGGGCATCATCGACCCGACCAAGGTTGTCCGTGTGGCGATCCAGAACGCGGCGTCGGTTGCGGCGCTCCTGATCACCACCGAAGCGATGGTCGCCGAGCTGCCGAAGAAGGCCGCGCCCGCGGCCGGCATGCCTCCGGGCGGCGGCATGGGTGGTATGGACTTCTAAAGCGCGATGGGATCAGGTTGAATCGCCACCGTGCTTTAGCTTTTTGATTGAGCATGATCTTCTCGGAAAACCGCTACACACTTTTCCGGATCATGCTCTAAGTTCGACCGTTCAGCGCGCAAAAGAAAGAAGGGCCGGCGGTAATGCCGGCCCTATCTGCATTAGCCTGGCCACACGACCATCTCGGCGACGATAGCTGCATGGAGATGACCGCTCTCCAGGGATGAAGGTCATTCTCGCCAGTTTAATGATCTCAGATTCACTTCAGATTGCCCGATAAAACACTACTCCTCGAGTGTGAAGCCAACTCGCAAAGTGACCTGGTAATGTCGGATAGACCCATTTTCGATATGGCCTCTCGTTTGCACGACTTCGAACCATTTCATCTCGCGAATGGTCTTTGATGCGCGGGTGATGGCGTTTTGAACGGCATCTTCGATACTTTTTTCGGAAGATCCTACGAGTTCTAGAATCTTATAAACATGATCCTTCATTTCGATTGCTGGCATGGCGAACCTCCGCTGGTGAGCCAGTCTGCTACTTGACGCCACTTAGCGCGTCTCTACGAGCCCCCCGCAGTCGGCCAATTGGTACGCCGCACGCCCTATTGGCAAAAAACGCAACGGCACCCGAGGCAAGCGAGCACGCAGCGAGAAAGTAAAGGGCAATTTCAAAACTATTGGTCGAATCCTTGATCCAGCCCACGATGAAGGGGCCGACATAGCCTCCGAGATTCCCGATTGAATTGATCAGCGCGATGCCGCCGGCCGCAGCGGTTCCGCTCAGGAATATCGAGGGAAGCGGCCAAAAGGCAGGTCGTACGCCGTAGATCCCGGCGAGAGCGAGCGACATCGCCGCGAGCGACCAAAAGGAGGTTCCGAGCAATCCGGCAGCCACGAATCCAATAGAGCCCATCACCGATGCGCTGATCAGGTGCCATCGACGCTCCGGCCTTCGATCGCTCGACCAGCCCCAGACCAGAAGCGCGATCATGCCAACGAGAAAGGGGATCGCCGACGCAACGGACGTCATCAGATTGGACAGGCCGAGACCCTTCACGATTTGCGGCATGAAGAAGCTCGCCCCGTAGCCAGCCGTGACAGTCAGCACCCAGATGATCGAAAGGTTGATGACACGTGGGTCCATCAATGCCTTGCCGAGAGTCAATCGCTCGCGCGCTTCGAGCCTGTCTCGTTCCCCGGCCAACTCCCTTTCCAGCCATTGGCGCTCGTCGGCGGCAAGCCAGCCTGCGAGGGAGGGGCGATCGACCATGACTCGCAGCACGACGAACGACAAAATGACTGCTGGCGTTGCTTCGATGAGAAAAACCCACTGCCAGCCTCGCAGGCCGAGGACTCCGTTCATTTCGAGAATTGCGCCGGACACGACATTCGAGAGCGCGTTCGCGCCCGGCACGGCGAGGAACAGGGCCGCGATGATGCGGCCTCGATATCGATCAGGGAACCAGTAAGTGAAATAGAGCACAATGCCCGGAAAAAAGCCGGCCTCGGCAACGCCGAGCAGAAAGCGAAGCACAAAAAAGCTTTTCGGTCCGGCGATGAAGGCGCATGCCGCGGACAAAATCCCCCAGGTAAACATGATCCGGGCGATCCAGAGCCGCGCGCCCACACGCTCTAGAATAAGGTTGCTCGGGACCTCGAAAAGAACGTAACCCAAGAAGAATATGCCGGCCCCGAGGCCGTAGGTGAAGGCGCTGAAACCCAGATCCTTGTTCATGGTCAGTGCCGCCACGGCGATATTGGCGCGATCGACATAGGCCACGCAATAAGCGACTAAGACGAGCGGCAAGATGCGCCAGCATATCTTCTTGATGATCGCGGTTTCAAATGCCTTCGGCGCATCCATGGGCGCTCTCCGAAAAAAGGCAGCAGATAAAATAAATTCAAATAGGCCGCGGATACTGGCCGAATTGCAACGCTCTGACAAGCATCGGCGCGACCTGTCGGGTTCACTTGCGGACTTCTGCCTCTTCGGTGCGAAGTCTGCGCTGCTCGCATCGTAACAATTTTCGCTTAGTGACAGAATTGCTGTCCGATTTTCCAATGGTCGGTCATGTTGACCGACGATATGCTGCAACAAATCTGCGGAGGCCGCTCATTCGTTGCGCGCAGCATGCGCGCAACTGAATGTGGAACGGCGGGCTGTTGTCCGCCGCTGTCATTTCAGGCGCCTGCTTTACAATTCATAATTGTGTCGCCTGCTTCCGCGGCTCCCGTGGCGTTCGCGATGGGTAGGCACCGCCCGTCGGCTTGTGACTGTTATACGTCAATGATAATCGCCTCCCTACCGCCCGGCCATCCGTTTCGTTTAAACGCATGCGGTGGCCTCGTTCGGCACTAAACAAGCGGTCAGTACTCCCAGGGGCCCGGTACCCAGCGAAAGACGTCGCCGTCGACCGCCACATGGCAGACGGACGGGAACGACAGGTGAGTGGCCACCAGCGACTCTCGGTTCGCCGCCAGCTCCCGCAAAAGACTGACCCGGACGCGGGCCGCCTCCTCGGGGTCGTGTTCGAAGCCGTTGTACCAGTCGGGGTGCTCGAACCCGACCTGGAACACGGCGTCACCAGCGAACGTCAGCCGGCTGCTACCGGATGCCAGGCGGACCACGCTGTGCCCGGGGGTGTGGCCGCCAGTGCGTGTGACGAGCACCCCTGGCGCCACCTCGTGCTTCTCCTCGAACGTGCGCAACTGGCTCTGGTACTCGTGCAAGAACCGCTTGGCCGTCCGCCGAAGCGCGTCTGGGAATCCCGGCGGCATGGAGACGTGGGAGAAATCGGGAGACTCCCAGAACTTGGTTTCGGCGGCTGCCACGTGGATGCGCAGGTCCGGACGCAGCCGGTCCCTCACCCCGTCGACGAGCAGCCCGCCAACGTGGTCCATGTGCATGTGGGTGAGCACCACGTCGGTCACGGATGCGAGATCGATGCCGGCGGCCTCCAGTCGCTGGACCGTCCGCCCGGCCCGCGGCAAGTCCGGGAACTCCGCCCCCATCCCAGCGTCGATGAGTATGGTCCGGCCGCCGCTACGGACCACGACCACGTTCAGCGCCCACTCGAGCACGTCCGGCGGAAGGAACATGTCTTCCAGCCAAGCCGTCCGGACAGCCGGGTCGACGTTGTGGCCCAACATCGCGCCTGGCAGCGATAGCACCCCATCGCTGACCACCAGAACCTCAATGGCGCCGACCTTCAGCGCGTAGCGCGACGGAACCAACTCGGGCTCCGGTCTACCGTGGATGTCCTTCGCGTTCACCTTGTCGGCGCGGTACTTGACCGGGGGCTGCGAGGTGTTGTCCAAGCTCATGTTTGTCTCCTGCCGACTGCCTAGCTTTCGAGTAATTTGCGTTGCGCAATGGTCACTGTGCGGGCACGACCGCCGGGGCGCCCTTGTCCTTGATCAAGACCACCAGGAATTTCGCCGGCTGGGTGCCGCTGGCGTTGCGGTCGACGACATGAACGTCATCAGGGCCTTCATAGAAGCTTTGTCCTGGTGTCAGTGTCACCTGTTGTCCGCCCTTCAGCTGCATCACGACGGAGCCCTCCAGCACGTACACAAACGCATGTGCATTGTGCCGGTGGATAGCACTCGATCCGCCGGGCGCATGCTCGACCGTAATCATCAGGGCTTCCCTGCCGGGTGCCTCCGGAAGATCCTTGGACATGTGTGGCGTGACCTTAGGCTCCTGAGCCTGAGCCACCGCCGTGCCGGTCGTGAGGCACAGAAGAACCAACGCAACGAGTTTGATCGTCATAGTCGCCTCTTTCGTTCGTTGCCTGGGATCATGGTTATCTCCTGTGCCTCAGCTCTGAACCGCGTTGCGGCTGAGCCAGTCGTCGAAGCGGATGGAGCCGAGGCGGGGGCGATCACCGGGCGTCAGCGAGCGGTCGTTCAGCTCGGCTCCGAAGTAGCGCCAGTGCACGTCAGCGATCACCTTGCGCTGGTCACCGCTCGCCGCCAGGAATTTGCGCGCGAACTGGTCCATCGGACAGGCTTCCGGACCCGCAACCTCGACGGTGCCGTTCAGCGGCGGTGCGAGCGTCAGTTCGGCCAGGTTGGCGACCACGTCGTCCGAGGCAATCGGCTGGAACAGCGCCGGCGACAGCCGGACCACATTGCCCTCTGCGCCCGATTTGACGATGCCGCCGACGAACTCGAAGAACTGCGTCGAGCGCAGGATCGTATAGGGAATGCCGGCCGCCTTGATCAGATTCTCCTGCGCCACCTTGGCGCGGAGGTAGCCACTGTCGGGACTGCGATCGCTGCCGACGATCGACAGCGCCAGATGATGCTTGACGCCGGCGGCCTTTTCCGCGGCCATCAGGTTGCGGCCCGAGGTCTCGAAGAATTCGAGCACCGCCTTGTCCTCCCACACGGGCGCGTTTGCCAGATCGACGACGACCTGTGCGCCGGAGAGCGCCTCTTTCAGTCCCTCGCCCGTGATGGTGTTGACGCCGGTATTGGGCGAGGCCGCGATGGCATCGTGACCCTTCTCCTGTAGTTTCTTGACGAGCTTTGATCCGATGAGGCCGGTGCCTCCGATGACGACAATTTTCATGATTTTGCGCTCCAAGGGCATGCAGGGGGTGTCAGATCGCGTCTTATTCGATGCGCAAGGATGCCGGATCAGCGGCCGGAAAGCCTTGTGGCGGCCTTCAGGCGCGCTTGAATTTAGCCTGGATTTCCGTCCAAGACATCGGACAAAGGAGCAAAACGTGCCAACAGCGGCCGCTGTTCCGGCAATTTCCGCTTGCTTTACCGGCGCGACAACTCGCGCGAGCTTCGACGATGATCATCGTGCTATCAACAGCTTGCCGGCCATGCCGATGGGTGACGATGAGAGGGCGACGTGCAGTACGCGTTCGAAGACTACGTGATCGACTCGGACCGGCGGGAGCTCACGCGCAGCGCCGAGCCGATCGCCGTCGGGCCGCAGGTCTTCGACCTGCTGCTCCATCTGGTGCGGAACCGCGAGCACGTCGTCAGCAAGGACGAACTCCTGGATGCTGTGTGGGCCGGGCGGATCGTCTCTGAATCGACCCTGGCCAGTCACATCAACGCAGCTCGCAAGGCCATCGGCGACAGCGGGCAGGACCAGCGCCTGCTTCGAACCATTGCCCGCAAGGGATTCCGGTTCGTCGGCGATGTCAGCGAGATCGCCAGCCGCTCCGTTGCGGCCTGCACCGAGCCCGATGCACCGGGCAAGACCATCGCAGAGGCGCCGGCCCTCCCCGACAGGCCCTCCATCGCCGCGCTCCCGTTCCTGAACCTGAGCGGCGACATCGAACAGGAGTATTTCACCGACGGCGTGGTGGAGGACATCATCACGGCGTTGTCGCGCATTCGCTGGCTGTTCGTGATCGCACGCAATTCGAGCTTCAC
Source organism: Bradyrhizobium sp. Tv2a-2 (assembly GCF_000472425.1). GTDB lineage: Bacteria > Pseudomonadota > Alphaproteobacteria > Rhizobiales > Xanthobacteraceae > Bradyrhizobium. The sequence goes on from NZ_AXAI01000002.1 coordinate 150,727, forward strand.
CTACAAGGGCCGCGCGGTCGACGTGAAACAGGTCGGCCGCGAGCTCGGCGTGCGCTATGTGCTGGAAGGCAGCGTGCGCAAGGCGGCGCACAAGGTGCGCATTACCGGGCAGCTGATCGATGCGACCACCGGGACGCATCTGTGGGCCGAGCGCTTCGAGAGCGCGCTCGACGATATTTTCGAGCTGCAGGATCAGGTCACCGAGGCCGTCATCGGCGCGATCGCGCCGCAGCTCGAGCGGGCCGAGATCGAGCGCGCGAAGCGCAAGCCGACCGAAAGCCTCGATGCCTACGACTACTATCTGCGCGGCATGGCGCACCTCCATCTGGGATCCAGGGAGTCAATCGACGCGGCGCTCGCCCAGTTCAGCCAAGCGCTCATGCGCGACTCGCATTTCGCGTCGGCCTATGCGATGGCGGCGTGGTGCTATTTCTGGCGCAAGGTCAATGGTTGGATGATCGATCGCCCGGGCGAGATCGCCGAAGGCGCCCGCCTGGCGCGCCGGGCCGTCGACCTCGGTCGGGACGATGCGGTCGCGCTCACCCGTGGCGGGCATGCGCTCGCCCACCTCACCGATGACCTCGCCGGCGGCATCGCCGTGCTCGACCGGGCGCTCGTGCTCAATCCCAATCTCGCGTCGGCCTGGTTCATCGCCGGATTCCTGCGGACCTGGAACGGCGAGCCGGACGCCGCTATCGAGCACTTCTCGCACGCCATGAGGCTGAGCCCACTCGACCCCGAGCTCTACCGCATGCAGGCCGGACTGGCGGTGGCGCATCTGTTCGCTGGGCGCTTCGACGCCGCGTCGTCGTGGGCGGAGAAAGCCTTCCGGGAGTTACCGAGCTTCCTGATGGTCGTCAGTGTCATCGCGGCGAGCCATGCGCTCGCCGGCCGGTCGGACGAGGCGCAGCGCGCGATGAAGCATCTGCGCGAGCTCGACCCCGCGCTACGCGTCTCCAATCTCGCGGATTGGCTCCCGATCCACCGGCCGGAGGACCTCGCGACCTTCGCGGATGGGTTGCGGACGGCAGGGCTGCCGGAGTGAGGCGCGGGGCGGATCAGGTACTGGCAAATAGAGACATCAGCCCTCAGGTACCCCGGCAATACGCATGCCCTGACAGATCCGCTCCACCCCGGCAAGGTACGTCAGATTGTCGTTTGATTTAGCTGCGGTGCGGAAGCGGCGGATGGTAAAGCCTGGATCGAGCGCAAGTCCGGCCTTTGCAGCGGCTCGCGCCTCATCCAACGCACCGAGCAAGCCCAAGGCAGCCGCCAAATGAATATGAGTGAGAGGAAAATTGCGGTTGGCCTCAATGCTTCGTCGTAGCCAATCGACGGCTTCGGCATTCGCGCCGAGTTGCATCTTGGCCCTCCCTAGAAGATGCATCCACCAGTAGGCAAAGGTATCGCGAGGAGAGAGGCGGAGAGCCTCAAGTATATGACTTTCCGTCTCGTCAGCGCGACCAATTAAAAATTTTGCCAAACCACGGGCGGCATGAGCGTCGGCTAGATTGGGATTGAGCACCAATGCCTGTTCGCATTCAGCAATCCCTTGCACAGCGCGGCTGGTGAAAATGTAGACACAACCCAGGATAAAGTGGGCCGGGGCATCATCCGGAGCCAACGAAAGCGCGTTGATCGCGTTCGTTTCAGCCGCCGAGAAGCGCACGCTCCGGTCGTCAGTTAGCAGGGCGGCCCCCACTGCCAGGTCGACGCTAGCGAGGCCGACCAGCGCTCCGACACTTCGGGGATCGATGGCCAGGGCGCGCTCGAAAAAACTACGCGCCTGGGTCAGGCGCTCGGGGGTCGTCCCCTTGTTCAAGCAGGCATTGCCTTGAAAATTCAGGTCCGCTGCGTCGGGATCGAGCGAGCGCCCCGCTCGTCGCGCCTCAGCCTCAACGAGTTGGGTATTCAGTGCGTTAGCGAGGCGAGCGACGATTTCATCCTGCATGTCGAACAGATCGGCGACAGGTTTGTCGAAACGGTCGGACCATAGGTGCGCGCCGGTTTCCGCCTCCACGAGCTGAACGTTTACGCGAAGTCGATCGCTGCCACACTGCACCGAACCTTCCAGCGCGTACCGAACGTTCAACTCTCGGCCAATTTGCTTGAGATCAACCGCTTTACCTTTGTAGGTGAACGCGGTGTGTCGGCCGATGACGAACGAACCGCTGATCCGTGACAAATCCGTAGTTAGGCTCTCGGTCACGCCGTCAACAAAGTAGTCTTGCTGCGGATCGCCGCTAAGGTTGGCGAAAGGCAGCACGACGATGGAAAGGCGAGGCGGTGAAAGCTGCTCTGATCTCACGGGCTCAGCTCGTGTTGCCGAGCCATCCCTGGCCACCGCATAAACTCTGACCGGAAGGGCGATGTTTTTGAGATTCTGCTCGCCTAGATCAGCGAACGTAGCTCCGACCTTTCCCCGGACGTAATCGCAGACGGAAGACGAGATGTAGATGCCGCCTGGCTCTGCGATGCTCTCAAGCCGCGCGGCAATATTCACGCTGTCCCCAAAAATGTCATGCGGCTCGACAATTACGTCGCCGATATTGATGCCGACGCGGAGGGCAATACGATCGCCTTCCGCGTCATCGATTGTAAGTTCATCAATATGGGCCTGAAATTTCATCGCGGCCCGAACAGCGTCGACCGCGCTGGGAAACTCCGCCAATAGCCCGTCTCCGGTGTTCTTCACGATCCTGCCGGCGTGCTCGGCGATGGCCGGTTGGACGGCTTCGGTCAGGAGCGCGGTCAGCCTGGCGTGCGTCGCCTCTTCGTCCCTATGCATTAGCCGCGAATAGCCAGCTACGTCGGCGGCCAATATCGCCGCCAACCTGCGCCCGACCCGCACTGGCCGCTCGTGCACCATGTCCGCAATCCAACCTTGGAGCCATTGTACGACGGATCAGAGAGGATGCCCATCCGACTGGTGTCGGTTATTGGCCCCAGCCCTTGTTCAAACGGCGGTTGGCGGAGACAGGCCTGCTTGAGGCGAGATCGGCGCGAATGATCCAGACCGATCATCCAGCAAGCGCTACTCTAGACAGGCTGTCTCACCTGGGGGATCATGTAGCACTGGGCTAACGGGGCGCCGCCATGGACGTCGGAAGTTGGCTGCGGAGGCTTGGCCTCGAACAATATGAGGCGGCATTCCGTGAAAATGAGATCGACGGCGAGGTCCTGCCGAGTTTGACGGCGGAGGACTTGAAGGAGCTTGGCGTCGCATCTGTCGGGCATCGCCGCAAACTGCTCGACGCCATTGCCGCCTTGCGGGCAGGGGTAAGCGCACCTCCACCACTATCCGAGGCGCCTCCAGCAACCGACAAAGCGGGCAAGGACACCGCCGAGCGCCGTCAGGTCACCGTGATGTTCTCAGATCTGGTCGGTTCGACGTCGCTCTCTGCACGCATGGACCCAGAGGACCTGCGCGAGATCATTTCGGCCTATCAAACATGCGTTGCCGGTGCTGTGCGCCGGTTCGAGGGGTTCGTCGCGAAGTACATGGGCGACGGTGTGCTCAATTATTTCGGCTATCCACAAGCGCACGAGGACGATGCCGAGCGAGCCGTTCGCGCAGCGCTGGAAGCGATTGCCGCAGTGGGCGCACTCAAATTGTCCGTTCCGCTGCAGACGCGCGTCGGCATCGCGACCGGAATGGTGGTTGTCGGCGATCTGATTGGATCAGGAGAGGCACAGGAGCGCGGCATCGTCGGCGAAACACCTAATCTTGCCGCGCGCCTGCAGGGCGTCGCTGAGCCGAACGCCGTCGTTATTGCCGAGAGCACCCGGAGGCTCCTGGGCAACCTGTTTGAACTGAAGGATCTTGGACCGCAGGACCTCAAAGGTATCCCGGGCAACATCAGAGCCTGGGCGGCACTGCGATCTTCTTCGGCCGAGGGCCGGTTCGAGGCGTTACACGCGGGCAGACGACTGACAGAACTCATAGGACGCCAAGAGGAGCAGGACGTACTGCTACGGCGCTGGTCGATGGCCAAGACCGGCCAGGGCCAGGTGGTTTTGCTTTCTGGAGAACCGGGAATAGGCAAATCACGGCTTACCGCAGCAGTCATGGAAGAACTGGCCTCCGAGCCGCATACGCGCCTGCGCTACTTCTGCACACCGCAGCATACAGACAGCGCGCTCTTTCCCATTATTGGCCAGATGGAGCGTGCGGCTGGACTGACGCATGACGATACCGCGAAAGCCAAGCTCGACAAACTCGACAACTTGCTCGTGCGGACTTTGACCTCGACCCAGGATACCGCGCTCTTTGCGGAGATGCTCTCGCTCCCGAATGATGGACGTTATTCCGCGCTCAAGTTCACCCCGCAGCAGCGCAGGCAGAAAACGTTGGAAGCGCTCGTCTCACAATTGGAGGCACTGACTCGCCAAAATCCAGTGCTGATGATTTTCGAGGACGCGCATTGGATCGATCCAACGAGCCTTGAAGCAATCGGTCGGGCGGTGGACCGGATCGTAAACTTTCCGCTGCTGCTGATCGTGACGTTCCGGCCGGAATTTGACCCGCCATGGATCGGACAGCCTCGCGTAACGGCTCTCACGATCAATCGACTCACACAGCCCGACGTAAATGCCATGATCGACGGGGTCGTCGGCGACAAGTTAATTCCGGCGAGCATCAGGCGGGATATCGTCGAGCGCACCGATGGCGTCCCGTTGTTTATAGAGGAAATGACAAAGGCCGTATTGGAGGCGGAGGGGGAGCGCGAGGCGCGCCGGATTGCAGCTGCAGTTCCGTCTCCAACCCAGGCGGTCCCTGCAAGCCTGCACGCCTCGCTGATGGCACGCCTCGACCGGCTAGGTCCCGCCAAGGAGGTGGCGCAGATCGGCGCCGTAGTCGGACGCGCCTTCTCGCACACGCTGCTGGCAGCCGTCGTGCGCAAGTCGGACGCGGAACTAGGATCAGCGCTCGATCGCCTTATCGCGGCCGGATTGCTATTTCGGCAGGGCATGTCGCCGCATGTGACGTACGTGTTCAAGCACGCCCTGGTGCAGAACGCCGCCTATGGCACGCTGCTGCGCGAACCGCGCCGCAAGCTTCACGCTCGCATTGCCGCAGTCCTTGAAATGCGGTTCCCCGAGGTTGCGGAGAGCCAACCGGAATTGCTGGCGCGTCATTGCACGGAGGCCGGGTTGACCGAAAAAGCTGCGGAGCTTTGGGGAAAAGCGGGACTTCGGTCACTCGCGCGCTCAGCGCTGGCAGAGGCCACGGAGCAACTCGCCAGCGCGCTTGCCCAGATTGCCGCCTTGCCGGGCACGACCGCTCTGCGCCGCCACCAAATCAAGCTACAGGTTGGGCTTGCGAACGCTCTCATGCATACCAAAGGCTATGCTTCGTCCGATACCAAAGCATCGCTCGACCAGGCACGTCTGTTGATCGAGCGAGCGGAAGCCCTTGGAGAAGCGCCCGAAGACCCGCTGCTGCTGTTTTCGGTTCTCTATGGCTTCTGGGTTGCGAGTTACACCGCGTTCAATGGCGACCTCGTGCGCGAGCTTGCGGCTCAGTTCCTCACACTCGCCGAAAAACGGGGCGCGACTGAGCCACTCATGATCGGGCATCGTGTCGCGGGGATTTCCCTGCTGGTTACCGGCGACTTCGCGCAAGGCCGAGCCCATCTCGATCGGTCGATCGCACTATACGAGCCCAGCAAGCACCGTCTGCTGGCGACGCGATTCGGCCAAGACAACAGCGTGGCGATCCTCTCCTATCGATCGTTGGCCCTGTGGGGGCTGGGTTATCCCACGGCCGCGCTCACGGACATCACGCATTTGGTCAGGGATGCGCGCGAGATCGGTCAAGCGGCCACGTTGATGTACGCGTTGTTCTATGCATCGTTGACGGTTGCTCTGTGCGGGGACTACTCGACGGCGAGCGCGCGCGCCGATGAAGTCGTCGCACTGGCTGACAAAAGCGGCTCATTGTTTTGGAAGACGGCCGGAATGATCAATCAAGGGACTGTATTGGCCTTGACCGGCAACGCGTCCGACGCAGTCGACTTGATTGCGTCCGCGCTCGCGAGCTATCGTTCGATGGGGGCACAGTTGTTTACGCCGTTCTATTTATCATGCCTGGCGCAGGCTCATGCCCAACTCGGCCATGCCAATGATGCTCGGCGACGCATTAATGAAGCGATGATGGCGGCGCAAACAACAAAGGAAAGATGGTATGAAGCCGATATCCATCGTATCGCCGGCGAAATCGCCCTGATGTCGCCGGAGCGGGATGCAGCAAAAGCCGAAGCCTACTCCGAACGGTCGCTCGCCATCGCACGTGCACGGCAGACGAAATCCTTTGAGCTGCGCGCGGCTACGAGCATGGCTCGGCTATGGCGCGATCAAGGGAAGCAAAACGAGGCCCGGGAACTTCTCGCTTCGGTCTACGGTTGGTTCACCGAGGGCTTTGACACGTTGGATTTGAAGCAGGCCAAGGCCTTGCGCGACGAACTGACCCAGTGAGGGCGTTGCGAACGATTTCGATCGCTTTGACCTGCAGTGCAGCCGAGCACGCGAATGGCGAGAAAGCTCAAGACGTGTCAAACTTCGTTAGGTTCTTCGATCTGGACGAACATGTCTTGTGAGATCGGAGCGTCGCTTCACCTGCTGTCCCTCGGCAATTCGTGATTTGTGAGTGAAGCTGACGCCGCTTGAACGCGGTCAGCATGATCACGATTGCGCAACAGACTGCATTGATCCCGTTGACCCATGCCATGGTCGGGTCATCCAAATTGTAGCCGGAGTAGACGGCTGTCGATGCATTTGCGGCCAGCCAGAGAATCCAAGTGGAATATGAAATCGCGGTCGCACCATTAGCGTCGCGTGCGATCGTGTATATTTGCGGCAAATACGAGACGAGTCGAAGCGTATTGAAGATCGTGAAGGAATAGTAGGAGACAGCAGCGAGCATCTTTGGCGTCTTCCAGTCCCGATGTTTTCAAACGATATCTCTCGGACTGGTTACGGCACGATGTCGGCACGGACAAAGGATATTACAATAGTATTTCCGCTAGTGTGTTTGCGCTGCGGAACCGCTTGGTGGCAAATCCGCATTTGGAAGCCAACTGAAGAACGGCTGAAATGGCGGTAACCCACTTCGACGCCGCGGGCGGCGTTCTTGGCAAGAAGCTCTCGCTCGATATCGAGCTCCAAATGACGCGCTGCGCAAGAGGCGCCGAATGGTCAGCAGGGCGGGCGCGTCGCGTCGCCTTAACGGCGGCGCCGCCACGTCGCATCGGTACACTCTCGCTGTCGCTTTGAAACAGGGCCAGGAGAGGGATACGTGTTGCCGTTGTAACCCGGATTCTCGATACCGAAATCGCCTCGAAACGAAGACAGTGCAAGTCCGTTCGAGTTTAAATGCAGAAAGGTTGAAGAAGAGATGATAGAGAGCCGCTGAAAAATGACATGAGCTCTTCAGCTGCACAGTATGTGGTGAGCGGCGCTCAGCGGACGTAAAACGCGCGTCGAAGGACATGAGTATAGCAGCTCGCCTCGGCTAGAGTTCCAACCTGAAAGGCCATCGGTGACTTTGTTGTCGCGCCTTTTCGTGCTGGTCGCGGTCGCTCTTTTGCCGGCAATCGCTATTCAGTCCCACAATGAATTTGACCTTCGTCGTTCGCGCCAAATCGAGGTACACAGGCAGGCGCTCAGCTTGGCTCAGCGCGCCGCTGCTGAACAACAGCGGATCATCGACGGCGTTCACCAGGTTCTTATAGCGCTCTCGGAATTGCCCGCGATCAAGGCGATGGACCCGCGGGCTTGCAGCGCATATCTGGTGGCAACCAAACGGAGATATCCGTTCTTTCTCGCCTTTATCGCTGTCGACATGGATGGCCAATCGTTTTGCTCCACGTCCGGCAAAAGCGTGAGCGTTGCGGGCCGAGTGGATTTCATGACCGCCACGAGAACCGGAAAATTCGCCGTCGGCACTTTATCGACCGGCGTATTGACCGGCCGTAAGATCATTCCATTCGCGCTGCCGTTTTATGCTGAGGACGGCCATATGGCGGGCGCCGTGATGACAGCAATCAGTCTGGATTGGCTCGCCAAGTTCATCGAACAAATGAGCGTTCCAGCTGGCGCTGCAGTCGCTATTGCGGATCGCGATGGAATCTATCTCGCTCGCTACCCCGATAATGATCGCTTTGTGGGCCGGACGATGCCAAGCGACCAATATCTGCTTGCGGGCTATCCAGGAACGACGGCAGCGCGCGACCTTGATGGGGTCGATCGCATTGTGGGCTATTCTCGTCTGTCGGAGGATCAGGGAGGGATTTTCGTCACGGCCGGCTTCGACAAGGCGCAAGCGTTCGGCGATATCCAAAAGAGGGTATGGCATGGGGTATCCCTAATTCTGTTGGGGGCATCGCTTGTGCTGATGCTGACGTGGTTGGGTGCACGTCGCTTTATCCATCGCCCGTTGGGGCAGTTGGTGGAGGCCGCCAACCAATGGCGACTCGGCGACTATTCACGCCGCGCCCAGATCGTGGATGAACACTCCGAAATAGCCACGGTCGCCGAAGCGCTAAATTCCATGGCCGATGCGCTGGCGGAGCGGGAGCGCGAACTATGCGAAGCCAAGGAGAAAGCTGAGCAATCGAGTGTCAGGATCACGAGGATATTTGAGAGCACGACGGACTGCGTCCTCGTCGTCGATCCCAATTGGTACGTCACTTATCTAAACGAACGGACCAAGGAGCGGTTTTGTGGAGGGCGCGACATCGTCGGGATGGCGGTATGCGACGCCTTTCCCGAGCTGGTCGACACCGACATCTCGACTTGGCTCGGTGCGACGACTTCGTCGCAGAACTGCGACTCTTTCGAAAGGTTCTGTGCCAGCCAGAATGCCTGGTATGAGGTCAAACCGTTTCCTTCCGACGAGGGCCTCGTACTCTTCCTTCGCGATATCACGGACCATAGAAACGCTGTGGAGGCTCGTCGCCTGATCGAGGAACAACTTCATCAAAGCCAAAAGATGGAGGCCATCGGTCAGCTGACGGGGGGAGTTGCCCACGACTTTAACAACTTGCTTTTGGTAATCTCCGCGAATCTCGAGCTAATCGAAGACCACATGGCCGAGAACGACCAGATCCGGGCACTCGTGGTAGCGGCGTCGAAAGCCACGGACCGGGGCATGAGCCTGATCGCACAACTCCTCGCTTTTTCTCGCCGGCAAAAGTTGAACCCAAGGCAAGTCTATGCGAACGCTCTCTTTCGTGACTTTCAGGGGCTCATCCATCGCGCACTCGGAGAAGGATACGCGATCGAGTTTATCTCCGATGATCAACTTTGGCCATGCCATGTCGATCAAGCCCAGTTGGAGTCCGCACTTCTCAATCTTGTTCTGAATGGGCGCGACGCTATGCCGGATGGAGGCGAGCTGGAGATTGAGGCGCAAAACGTGGTCTTGGACGAAAATGCCATCGCGGGTGCTGCACCCGGATCATACGTCCGGCTTTCCGTCAAGGACATAGGACGCGGCATGGCACCCGAAATCGTAGATCGAGTGTTCGAGCCGTTCTTCACCACAAAGGAGGTCGGCAAGGGCACCGGGCTCGGCCTCAGCATGGTTTACGGATTTGCCAGGCAGTCCGGTGGTGCCGTCACCATCGAGAGCAAACTTGGAGTAGGGACGAAAATTAGTCTTTACTTGCCTAGGTCAGCTGAAGCGCCTTTTCCGGAGATTGCGGCGGTGCGCCCGAAGGACGCGCCAAGGGGGGCAGGTCGGGTCCTCGTGGTTGACGATAACGAGGATGTTTTGAGCGTCACGTCGGTTATGTTAGAGGCGCTTGGCTATCAAGTGGCCTCCGCGCGCAATGGGGCCGATGCTATCCAGTTACTTAGAAGCGGCAAGCAGTTTGATCTCCTGTTCAGCGACGTTGTGATGCCGCAGGGCATTACCGGCCTTGAACTCGCTCGCGAGGCCAAACGGCAGTGCAACGGCATCAAGATTCTACTCACTTCGGGTAACGCAGAAGACGTATTGACACGGTATGGTGCAGCGAACGAGTTTCCGGTCATCGGCAAACCCTTCCGCCGGGCAGAGTTGGCGCGATGTCTACAGCTCTTGATGCGAGGAAAGTGACTGTCTTGTTGGACACGGCCGGCCGTTCCGGCAAAGGACCTGGCGGTCTTTCGACGGCGAAACCGCGAGTTTCGGGGCATTGTGGTATTTTTGAATTCGAAGTCGAAAGTCCCGGTGGTGAATCGAGGTTGGTCTGCCGGACCGGTAAGTAGTGCTGTCCTATCGTCTTTGGTCAACGTGATCCCGCCCGAACCGCGATGCCCGCGACGCGGCGTCAGCCGCTTTCCCTAAAATCTCTCATGGAGCAGATTGAGCGAAGGATATCGATCCAAGTTTGGTACGCTCCCACACAGCGCCGAGATTCTTTGCCTATAGGATTTCTACGTAGTGGTTTATACTGAGGGTGTAGCCAGATGATCGGCTCAACTTATGAGAAATTGCCTGAATTTGCGTCAGAACCAGCGCGTCATTAGTCGCTGGAGAAAAGCGAGTGCGTCATGACCCTTCAGAATTCGGTCGTCAGTCGCAATCTTCGAAATGTCTCTGGAGGTGTGAGACGAACTTGCAAGTTGGATTCGGAGTTGGAAACGCTGCGAGAAGAGCTTTATCGACGAATAGCGTCCGAACTTCATGATTCAACATGCCAGCATCTGATCGCAGCGAGCCTTGGCGTGATGCAGGTGAGAAACGCGCTGAGAGATCCAGTGAAGGCTGAGGAGCACTGCGAGCAAGTCGACATTTCAATCAATCTCGCCCTGAAGGAATTGCGTTCGCTCACCTATTTGCTCCACCCGCAGAGGCTGTTTGAGGGTGGGCTCAAAACGACAATCGAGCGATACGCGGAAGGTTTCGCAGTTCGAACATCCCTGATGGTCGCGGCCTCGATATCTCCGGCGGTGGACAATTTGCCACCGGAGAAGCAGCAATCGTTGATGAGAATTATCCAAGAGGGGCTGACGAACGTCTATCGTCATGCGAGGGCAACGACAATCGACATAACGATTGAGGCGAGGGAGAGAGAATTCCAGCTCGAAATTCGAGACGACGGGCAAGGCATGACGACCCGCAGTCGTGTGTGCCAATTCCGGTCGCCAGCGCTGGGGACGGGGCTTCGCATCATGCAAGCCAGACTGGAAGAGATGCATGGGCGGCTGGAGATCTTGTCCGCCCCGACAGCGGTGCGTCGAGGAACCACTCTGCGCGCGATCTTTCCGCATGCTTTTGTGGTCGAGCGGAACGGCCGCCGGTGTCCACAGAAGAAAGGCTGTTAACGGCGCCCTCGCGGCTCGTTTGGCTTTTCCCCGCAGCGGATCAGGGAGGTTCATCCCATGAAGCGGATCCTTATAGCTGACGATCATGATGCAGTACGATGTGGGATACGGGCCGTGCTCGAGCAGCGTCCAGGCTGGAATATTGTTGCCGAGGCGGCGGATGGAAGGACGGCGTTTGAGGCGGCTCTTGAAGAGCGGCCCGATGTTGCGATCATCGACTTCTTCATGCCTCGTATGACAGGAGTGGAGGTAACGAGAGGGATTAAAAAGCATCTCAAGGAGACGGAGGTGCTGATTTTTTCCGCGCATGAATCCGAAGTGCTTGCGCATGAGGCGTTTCAAGCTGGCGCCCGCGCATTTCTGGCGAAGTCCGATGCGAACAGGTTGCTGTTGGCAGCCGTCGAGGCCCTCTTGGCACGCAGGCCATTTGTGGGCGGACGATATTGTGTTCAACCGCGCCGGGAGCTGGAGGAAGTAAGTGAAGGACACGCGAGGCTCTCTCCGCGGGAGCGGCTCGTCGTTAAGCTCGTAGCTGAGGGCTATAGCAACAAGAGCATCAGTGCCATCCTGAACTCAAGTGTGAAAACCACGGAAACCCATCGGGCGTCAGCCATGGGGAAACTAGGCGTAAACTCGATCGCCGGACTTGTGCGCTACGCGGTCAGGGCCAAATTGGTCGAACCATGAGCGGCCGGTAGCGAAGCTCTATCCTACCCGATAGGCATAGGGATTAAACCGGAGCGGAATTTCATCCAAGCGACTTCCTCCAGGAGGGCGCTTTGGTCTTTTGATCGCAAGATCTTTTCGGAAGACCGCTACATACTTTTCCGGATCATGCCCTAGACCCATCGCCATCCGCAGCGACGTCGTCCGCGGTGCCACCAGCATACCCAGCGGCGCCGGCGCCGCCGCCGCGGTGGAGGAGGAGGAGATCCCCATCCCGGTCCCCAACCGGGACCAGGGCCCCACTGCACTTCGGTCACCAGGTTCGGTGGCGTTCCGGCCTTTCCGGGAAGGGGGGCGACCGGCATCGCCTGCGCAGCCTCAATGAACCGAACGCCGATGGCGCCGACTGCTGCGGCGGCAATGGCATTCTGCGCAAGACCGAGGAAAGTGCGGCGGGTAGGAGTGTTCATGATCGTGTGCCTTTCTCGTTGCGCAGTCTTCTTGTCAAGCAGCCTTCCGCACGGACTGAAGGGCGTAAAGTGGCCACGCCGCACCATTCGAGATCAGATCGCCCCCAAGCTGAGCTTGGCGGCACTTCCATTGGCTAGCGTGGATGGTAGCCGTGTGCCCGCAACGCCAACATCCGACGAAACCCTGAGTAGCACGATGGGGATACTCCCGGCGCCCTGAATGCCCGTCGGCGGTCGACTTTCCTATTGAGCGCTTTGGTCGATACGTCGGTTCCCAACCGGTGAACCGTGTTTTGCCTTCGTCCGCTCGCGCAGACGCTGGAACGTCACATAGAGCATCGGCACCATGAAGATTCCGATCGAACTTGCGGCGAGCATTCCGGCAAACACCGCGGTCCCGACCGCTCTGCGGCTCTGTTCGGCGGCGCCGGTTGCGATTACGAGCGGCAGGAGGCCGAGAATGAAGGCAACCGAGGTCATCATGACCGCACGGAACCGCATATGCGCGCCGAAGATTGCCGCGTCGGCGAGCGCCATGCCAGCCTCGCGTTGCTCCTTTGCGAACTCGACGATCAGGATGCCATTCTTGGCGGCGAGCGCTATCAGCACCACGAGACCGATCTCGCCGTAGAGATCAAGGGCAAGCCCGGAAAGCTTGATGCCCACGTATGAGCCGAGTACGCCGACGACGATGGACAGCAGCACTGGTATTGGGATCACCGCACTCTCGTAGAGTGCTACCAGGAACAGATAGGCGAACAGGACCGCAAGCATGAGCACGATGCCGGTTTGGCCGGAAGCTTGTTGTTCCTGGTAGGCGGTGCCTGTCCAGGCAAAGCTGTAGCCGGCAGGCAGCACGCTGTCGGAAATCTCCGTCATTGCCGCAAGCGCGGTGCCGGACGATACACCCGGCGCGGGACTGCCGTTCACGGTCACCGAACGATAATTGTTGTAGCGGGTAATCACCTGAGGTCCGGTTACGATCTTGATGCCGGCGAGCGACCTTATCGGCACCATCTGGTCGGCGCTGTTGCGCAAGTAGATCCGCCAGATATCGGAGATATCGGCACGGTCAAACTCCTCGCCCTGCACGTTGACCTGCCAGGTGCGCCCGTAAAGATTGAAGTTGTTGACATAGATACCGCCGAGCGTCGCCTGGAGCGCGGTGAAGATATCGCTGACATTGACCCCGAGCGCCTGAGCCTTGCGGCGATCGATGTCGAGATAGATGGACGGATTGGTCGCAGTGAACGTTGAGAAGACGCGCGCAAGCCTCGGATCGGCGTTGGCAGCGCTGATCAGCGCGCCGGTGACGCTCGACATGGCTGCAGGGCTCTGCCCCTCCAGCGCCTGGAGCTGGTATTCGAACCCGCCCGAGGTGGAGAGGCCGATGATCGGCGGCAGGTTGAATGGCAGCACGTTGGCCTGCTGGATTTGCGAGCCAGCCTCGGAGACGCGTCGGATCAGCGCCTGGGCCGAATCCGCAGCGGCTTTGCGGTCGGCGAACGGCTTCAGGCGTGTGACCACCAACGCACTGTTCGGTTCGGATGCGCCGTCGAGCAATGAAAAGCCGATCACGGAAAGGACGTGATCGACGGCCGGAATTTGTTTCAGGATATCCTCAATTTGCCGCGTCACTTCACCGGTGCGGGCCACGGACGCGCCGTCCGGTAGCTGCACGGAGGTGAAGAAAGCGCCTTGGTCCTCCTCGGGAAGGAACCCCGTCGGCGTGATCAGCGACATACCGAAGATGCCGCCGGCGAAAAGGGCGACGAGCAGGAGCGATAACGCTGCCATGCGCACGAGCCGGCGAACCCCTCCGCTGTAGCGGTCGCGTACCCAGTCAATGCCGCCGAGCACGCGTCCCATGACGCCGCGGCGCGGCCCAGCGTGACGCAGGAAGAGAGCGCAGAGGGCGGGCGAAAGCGTCAGCGCGTTCAGGGCCGAAATCAGCATCGCCGCGCTGATCGTTACCGCGAACTGGCGAAAAAGCACACCGGAAATTCCCGGAATGAAGGCGATTGGCACGAATACGGACAGCAAGACCAGTGTGATCGCGATAATCGGTGCCGTAATCTGCGTCATGGCCTTCTTGCTGGCTTCGATGGGCGAAAGGTCGGGCTCTTCCTCCATCACGCGTTCGACATTCTCCACCACCACAATGGCATCGTCCACGACGATGCCGATGGCGAGCACCATCGCGAGCAGAGATACCGTGTTGGCCGAATAGCCGAGCGTCAGCAGTACGGCGAAAGTGCCGATCAGGCTCACCGGCACTGCAACTGCAGGAATCACGGTGGCGCGGAGACTGCCGAGGAACAGGTAGACGACGATTGCGACCAGCACGAAGGCTTCGCCCAACGTGCGCAAGACTTCCGTGATGGTGTCGCGCACGAAAGTTGTCGAGTCATACTGCACAAGGTAGCCGAGGCCCTCGGGAAACCGCTTCGACAGCCGTTCCATCACATCGTGCACAGCCTGCGCGGTGGTCACGGCATTGGCGCCGGGCGCCAGGTAGATCGCGATCGGCACGGCAGCGCGTCCGTCGATCCGTGCCTCGCTGTCAAGATTTTGCGCACCCATCTCGACGCGTGCCACGTCCTTGACGAGCAGGGAGGAACCGTCGGGATTGGCGCGCAACACGATATTGGCGAATTGATCGACAGTCGCCAGCCTGCCCAAGGTCTGGACGTTGAACTGGAACTGCTGCTCGTCGCTGATCGGCCGCGCGCCGATGCGGCCGACCGGCGCCTGGACGCTTTGCGTCCGGATCGCCGCGATGACATCCGACGGCGTGAGATTGAGGCTGGTGAGCCTTTGCGAGTCGAACCAGATCCGCATCGAGTAGTTCATCTTGGCCAAAAGATTGGCCTGACCGACTCCCGGGGTGCTGGCGATCGCATCAAGCACGTTGATGATGGCATAGTTGGTGATGAAGATCGGGTCCTGCTGATTGTTGGCGCTGTAGAGGACGAGAAACTGCAGGATGGCCGACGAACGCTTCTGCACCGTCAGCCCCTGTTGCTGCACTTCCGTCGGCAGTTGCGAGAGCGCACTCTGCACGCGATTGTTGACATTGACGGTGTTGATATCGGGATTGGTGCCGAGCGCGAATGAAACCGTCAGCGTGTAGCTGCCATCATTGGCGCTGGTCGATTTCATGTATAGCGCGCGGTCGACCCCGATTACCTGTGCTTCCAAGGGTTGGGCGACGCTGGTCTCCACGACTTCCGCGGAAGCGCCAGGAAACCTGCCGGCAACAGTGACTTGCGGCGGCACGATGTCCGGGAACTGAGCCACCGGAATCTGTGTCAGTGCCAGCGCGCCCGCGATCGTGATGATGAGGGCGATCACCATCGCAAGCCGCGGACGATCGATAAAGACGGCGGATATCATGGCTTGTTGTCCGGCGGGTGTGCTCGACCAGAAGCACCATGGTCAGTCTGTGGCGCCGCCTCGTCCGCGCCAGACTTCATGTTCGACTGGATCAGCTGGCTTGCCGGCCCCGGCGCGACGGTCTGGCCCGCGCGAACACGCTGCAGTCCCTCGGCGATCACCTTGTCGCCGGGAACGAGTCCACTGATCACGGATGCGACAGTGGAGGTCGACTGCCCGAGCTGGATGCGGCGCTGCTCGGCCTTGTTGTCCGTGCCGACCGTGAAAACGTAGTCGCCCCGCTGATCGGAGAGCACTGCGGAGCGCGGGATCGCGAGGACCTCAATCGGCTCGCCACCTTCCAGCACGACAGTGACGAACTCGCCATCGGTCAGCTCGTGAACGGTAACGCCCGCCGCCGAAGGGGCTCTCAGAATCGGATTTGCAATCTCACCACGGACAGTGATCGTATCGGTGTTTTGCGCAATCGTATTGTCGACGAAATTCAGCTTCCCCGTCTTACCGTACATGCGACCGTCGGGCAGTCGCAGCCTGATCACCACCGCTTCCAGTCCGCCCCGTGGTCCATAGCGTTCGCGCAGTTGGAGGCCCTCACGCAGCGGCACCGGAAATGTGACATACATGGGATCCTGGCTGACAATCGTGGTCAGCACTCCGGAATTTGGGCTGACGACGTTGCCTTGGGTCACTGCCGTGCGGCCGATCTTGCCATCGATCGCGGCGCTGATCATCGTATAGTCGAGATTGATCTGGGAGGATTGAACCTGTGCCTTTGCAGCTTGCACTTGAGCTTCCAGGCTGAGCTGGCTCGCAAGCGCCGCGTCATAGGTCGATTGTTGTCCGGCCGGACCGCCCAGCAAGGTACGAGCGCGATCGGTTGTCAGTTTGGCATTGTCGAGGGTGGCCTGCAGTTGCGCGACCTGCGCTTGCTTGGCCGCGAGATCGGCTTCGAATGGCGCGCGCTCCAAGAGATAGAGCTGATCGCCCTTCTTGACTTCGGCGCCTTCCGTGAACATCCTCGCTTCGAGAAACCCGGTAACGCGCGCGACAACGTTGACTCGGTTCACCGCTTCGATCCGCCCGAGGAACTCGCTACTCTCCGTTATCGGTCGGGTGGCCGCTTCGATGACGCCGACCGCAGGTGGTGGCGCGTCTGAAGCCGGCTGCGTCCGGCCGGCTTCGCTGGTGACAACCGCAACGACAATCGCTGCCAGCAGTCTGATCGAGACTCCAGCAAAGGACATGTCCGCTCCTTGCTCCATCCCCAGAGCAAACCGCGGGATCAGTGCATCACCATAGCCTCGGTCACTACCGCATGTTCCTGCCACGCGTAACCAAGGCACTCTGCCGGATCTGCTGTCACGGACGGTTATGCCGTGTTCCCGAACTCAGTCGATCGTATCGACCAACACGCGCAAGATGATAGTTGGAACCCGCAGTTCCTCCATCCGAGGAAACCCTGAGCGGCAGAGAGGAACATTCTCCGGCGCATGGCGAGGTGGTCGCATCACGGATGAGTCACCTGCTTCGGCGAGAGTCCAGCGTCAGGTTGGTTACTCCCGCAGCGACGTTTAATCCAATCGCTCGCTCGACGGACACTGGTTGCAGCACGATCGTCCGGCGCGAGCCACCGATCAGGACGTTGACGCCGAAGCCAGGGCCCAATGCAACATTGCCGCTCGCGCCCACATAGCTTCCCCGCAAGGTGCCGGGGCCGATGCGAGAATTCCTGGCGAAAACCGCCCAGGACAACACGCCCCCGCTGGTCGCGCCGACGTCGAGACCGACCCGCCTGATCCGTCCGACATAGACATACTGCCGAGGCGGATTGCTCCCGTAGAATACACAGCGAAGCGATTGCGCCGATCCAACCACCAGTCCAATGCGTGACGTGCTGGAACAAAGCAGCCTCCCGACCCTGAACCTCTCGGCATGCGCGGGCGGCGCAATGGCACAGATCAAGGTGGTCGCGCCGATGGCTGCGAGAAGCAGGTTGTTTCGCATTCGAAGCTCCGTTTGGCTATTCGTCTGCGGAGGTCGCTCTCGGACGATGGTCTCGACTGAGCCAGAACGTGATGCCAAGGCCGATCAGCAATGCGGCGCCAAGCAGGAAGAAAATGACGGATTGCTGCAGCCAGGAGATCGCAGGAACCGCCAGTCCCATCGCAAGGCCGAGGAACGCGATCTGCAGCGAAAGGAGACTGACGCCTGCGAGGAATGTGCCGAGCGCGAGCAATATCAGGAGGATCAGGCTGGTTGCGGGGGTCGGGAGCAGTTGCTGAACGCCCGACAACAGCATGATGTTCATCGTGATCAGGACGGCAACCCAGTGCAGCGCCTGAGTCCAGATCAGTCGCCACCGGGCCTCCTTGCTATCCAATTCTGGCCACTTGTTGATGACACAGACGACGCCGATGGCAAGCGCCAGAAACTCCCAGTAGCGGACGAGAGGTTGATGCGAGGCGTTGGTGTAAGCGACGCCAGCAATGGCGAGCACCAGCGCAACAATATAGGGAAGTTGCTGCCACAGAAAACGAACCACGACGGAACGAGTCTGCGAGGATCCCGTACCATCGTCGTTTCGCTCGACCTCGGTTTCGCTCATGAATCGCTCATTTTCGATTGTCGTTTTGCTTGCGCATGTCGCCAAGGTAATCCTCGACGTAGAATCTGATGACTGCGACCCGGCCGACTGCTACCAGCGGCATGGCGAGCGCGATGCCCAGAACGCCGAACAGTGCGCCCAAAAGCACGATCGCAACCAACGTCCAGGCGGGCGGCGTGTCGACCGCCTGGCGCTGAATCAGCGGACCGATCACATAGCCTTCGATCGATTGAATGACCGTGTAGACGATGACCGCCCAGATCAGCAGTGAAGCGCCAAGCGGCATTGCCACAAGCGCAATCGGGATTGCCGCAACGATGGGCCCAAGATAGGGAATGAAATTCGACAGGCCTGCCTGAAGTCCCAGCACGAAGGGACCGGGAAGTCCGATGAGATAAAGCGCAGCCCACACGCACAGCGTCATCAGAACAATGCGGATGAGCTGTCCGACGAACCAAAACCGCAGAACGCTGCCCATCTCGTCCATCACCGCTCGCATCCGAGGGCGATATGATGGCCTGGCCAGTATCACCAGGCTGTCGCGGTGGCTGGCTGGAGCAAACGCAAAGAGGATCCCGAGAAAGACGATCACGAGCGCTCCGGTCAGGACAGTCGACGCACCGCCAAGGACGAGTTGGGCATGGCGGAGAAAGCGGCCCTGGTCGGAAAACAGCCATTGCGCCAAGTCGCGGCCCCATTCCGGCCCAAGCAGGTCGACGCCGTATGTCAGAAGATGCTGCTGAAGGACGTCAAGCTGACTGTCCATCACACTCAAAAGCAGCCGTGTTTGTTCCGGTAGCTTGGCCGCGCCCCAGATGATGCCAAGTCCCGTCAAGCCGGCAAGCAGCAGAAGCACGAGCGTCAGCCTCAGGGTACGGTTGAGCGGGAGGACAGGCGCCAATGCCCTCGCAGCGGCGTCCAGAAAGGCTGCGAACAGGACACCTGCGAAGACAATCAGGAGGCTGGAGGCGGTCTGCCACACCAGGAAGAGAACGACGCAGGCAACGAGCAACTTAAAGCCTGCCGCAAGAAGACCGCGCCGGTCGTCATCAGCTGGGATCAGTCCAGTGGGTTCGTCGTGGATCACAACCCTGCGAAACCGCTCCTGCCCCGTTCCGGTGTCGTTCATCGGCCGGCCACCTCGAAAAGGGCTAGGATAATCCGCGCCGAGACTTGACGCTAGGTACCAACGCGGCGGCTGCCATAATGGGGATGTCTACCGCCGCGATGACGCCAGTAGCGATGTTTCGTCGGGTTGGTGTTCGTATTGGGCGTCGTGCGGCCCGCCGCGGGGGCGCCGCTATCCTTTGTCGTCAACGCGCCCTTGTCGTTCGACTGGGCCAGAGACGCTGGACCTGGCGCGATCATTGCCGCGAGTCCTCCAAGGATGAGGGCACTGCAGACCGTTGAAATATTCATGCCGAACTCCTCAACAAGTGGCAACGGTGTCAGATCGCGATTGCGCCGCCCGCCAGCGCAAAAATGGCTGTGTATGCGCCAATCGGGATGCCGGCTAACCCTTTAGGGTATGACGTTAGAGGCAGCCTTCCAGAACCAAAATCAGTGATTCTCCGTAGAGAGCAGGGGCGGGAAACCTCATGCGAATTCGCAGCGGGACCTCGTCGTGAAGGGAGCGGCTGCGCCTTGGTCACGTCTGGACGTCGGTTGCCGACCCGGAGCCCGCTGCGAGCACGAAGCCCCGCGGAAAACAATTCACCGGCTTCTGCGAGCTCCACCGCGATGTGCTACGCGTGGAGAATTGCGGGCGCCCCGGTTGGCAAGTTCGCGTCCGGCTGGGCCGCCGGTGTCAGCATGAGAGTACCGCGGAATAGGGTAATCGTCGTTCCGGACTAGGGTAATCATCCGATGCCCTGAGCAGGGCGTGAGGCGTAGCGTGGCCCCGCTGCTCACGCGAGGGGAGATACGCGATGTCAAACTATGATCAAAATCTGGCGGCCTCCGGGGCCGGCAACACGGCGCTCGCAATCGACGCCGGTCTGCGCAGCTACATGTTGCGCATCTATAACCATATGGCCGCCGGCGTCGCTCTGACGGCGCTCGTCGCTTGGCTGACTTACCAGGTCACCGGTCCGGCACTGCTGCAGAATCCACTGATGTGGGTATTCATCCTGGCGCCTCTGGCACTGGTGTTCTTCATCAGCGCTCGCATCAACACCCTTTCGGTGACAACCGCGCGGGGGCTGTTCTTCCTTTATGCTGCCTTGGTGGGTGTGTCGCTTTCGATCCTGTTCCACATCTACACCAATTCCTCCATTACGCGCGTGTTCGTCATTACGGCCGCGACGTTCGGCGCGCTCAGTCTTTTTGGCTACACCACCAGGCGCGACCTTTCCGGATTGGGTACCTTCCTGTTCATGGGGCTGATCGGCATCATCATCGCAAGCCTGGTCAATCTCTTCCTGAGGTCGACGGGGCTCGATTGGCTGATTTCGGTCGTGGGTGTCGGCGTCTTTGCCGGCCTGACCGCTTACGACACGCAGCGGATCAAGGCGATGTACAACAGCACGGATGATGAACTCTCCGCGGGTCGCAAGTCGGTGATCGCCGCCTTATCGCTCTACCTCAACTTCATCAACCTGTTCATGATGCTGCTGCGCCTCGCTGGGGGGCGGCGCTAACCCGGATTTAGATTCTGGTTCGGTTCTCTCGGGAGGGCGAGGCGGAGCTTTGATAACGCGAGGAGCTAAAGCGCGAAGCGATTCAACCTAACCTGATCGCGCTTTAGGGACCCGACGTATCAGCCGAATGTCCGGTCTAGGCTGCGGGCTTCGCCGCTGCCTTCGCGAGCGCATCGCGCAGGACTTTTTCTTTTTCGTCATCGAGGGATGTTTTCAGCACGGTGCCGCCGGCGTCCTGAATTTCCCTGAGCACCTTGTCTGCGGTCATGTTCTTGACCAGGATGAACAAGGCGGCGTTGCCGGGCTGGATGCTCGTTGCCAAGCCCTTCATGAAGGAATCGTCGATGCCAAAATCGGTGAGCGCACCGCCAAGCGCACCCGAGGCGGCGCCCAGCGCGACACCCACGATCGGGTTGAGGAATAACACGCCAATCAGGAGCCCCCAGAAGCTTCCCGAGACCGCGCCCATCGCGGTCGTATTGACAAGCTGATTCAGCTTGATGTCGCCTGAATCGGTTTTGACGGCGATTACGGCATCACTTAGCGTTATCAAATATTCCTTCTGCAGGCCGAGAAGACGTTGGCGCACCTCTTCCGCCTTGGCTTCAGACGGATACACGATCGCTATGAGATCAGACATGAAAGGCCTCCTGCTCCACGATGCTGCCATCGACCGGGACCGAAGGGCGCTGGCGCGTTGTGGTTGAGGCTATCCGGCAAGCCGCGGTCGCGGCATCAGAGAAAACCCTCGGGCGCTCGGATGAATGTTCCCGCGCGGCGATCTCTGTGCTTTTTTCAGGTTACATATCACGGGCTTGCGAGCATAGATGCTGCGAACAACGCCGCCAGCGATAGGAGGCAGATGCATGCCGTGGGCCATTGACGAAGAACGTCATCGCATCTTCCGATGAGATCGCTCGGGGCAAGGGCTGCGCGACGGACCGGGTCGATCGCCTCCAGAAATGCCTTCCAGCGCGATAGATGTTCGGGCGGAAGCTCCCAGCGGCCCAGCAAGATCGCAACCATTGCGCCTCCCAGGAGCGGGAGGAGCGCTTTGGAAAGTGCCGCAAAGCCAAGCTTGTCCGAACCGCCGCCGAGCGGAATCGGCAGATAGGCCTCCCACGGCAGAAAGCCGAGCAATAGCGAGCACAGCGCCAGCGCAAGGGCTGCGACCTCTTGAATCCGCGGTGCGGCGCTGCCCGAGGTAGTTTGCCTGCCTGCAGGCACCATCGCATGTGCCAGCACCAGCACAACATAGGCTCCCGTGAAAATTCCGCCTGCGTGAAGCACCACAGCCCACCACCATTGTCCTTGCTCGGCTGCCGCCTGAAGCAGCAGCTCCTTGGCGAGGTACGCACCGCCCGGCGGCAGGCCCATCAGTGCAAGACCGCTTAGCGCGAAAGCGAGTACGCTGATGGGCAGTATCCGCCCGACGCCGCCCAACCCCGAGATGCGATCCTGACCAAGCGTTGCATAGATCGACCCGGCCGCCATGAACATCGCAGCCTTTGCGGTGGCGTGGGAGACGGCTTGCAACAGGCCGCCCGCCAATGCGCCTCCACTCTCAAGCTTTCCGGAGCTACCGAACGCAAGCGGAAACATCAGGAACAGATACCCGATCTGGGCGAGCGTCGAATATGCGATCAGGAGTTTCAACCGTTGCTGGCGCAGGGCTACAACGCTGCCGAGCACGATCGCCGCCGCGCCAAGCACGGCGAGCAATTGCGTGGCAGCGAAACCGGGCAGGCCAGGCATGACGTTGAACCAGAGCCGGACGACTATGAAGAAGGATCCCTTCACGACCAGGCCGGATAGGATCGCGCTGGCCGCCGACGGTGCCCCCGCGTGAGCGGGCGGAAGCCAAAGGTGCAGCGGGAAAAGTGCCGTCTTGGCGAGAAGACCCGCTGTCATCAAGGCAGCTGCAGCCAGCGCGGCAGGCTGTGCGCTGACGCGATGCGACAACAGCACGATGTCGAGTGTGCCATGCAGGCCATAGAGCAGCGCCGTGCCCAGCAGATAGAGCACGGAGCCGAGCAATGCAAAGAGCAGATATTGCATCGCGGCCCACAGCGTGTCCGCACGGCCCTCAAGCGAGACCAACGGCACTGCGGCAAACGTCAGCAACTCGAGGGCGACATAAAGGGTAAAGAGATCTCCACCCAGGAAGATCGTATTGAGCGCCCCCCAGATCGCCAGTAGCAAGATCCAGAACGCAAATGACGCGCGGGTTTTGGTCGCGGTGGGGGGAAAATCAGCGGCGGCAAAAGCGGCGACCGCGCAGATCACGGCTGCAGTCGCCGCGAGCATCACCGCCGACAATCCGTCCGCGCGCAGCGCTATTCCCAACGGTGGCGACCAGGTGCCCAGCAGGTAGACGATGGGGCCCTTGCTCTGCGGCAGTGCGACGAGAATAGCCAGGGTAATGGCCGATCCAAGCAGGATAGCCACGTATGCGACGAGTCTGACGTATCGGTCGCCCAGAACGAATGCCACCAAAACGCCTGCGACCGGGACGACGATCGAGAGCACCAGCAGGGATCCCCCTGGTGAGGATGTCATCGCGTCCAGCGCCGGGGCAGGGGACAGCATCAGCCACCGGGCGGATCGGAGGCGGCGCTCGGCTGCACGCCAGTCTTCAGTGTTGTGGAGCCGGTCGTCTGCGATAGCCGCAGCAGGAGCGCGATCGCCAGAGCCGTTGCGGAAAACGCGACCACGACGCCGGTAATCACCAAGGCCTGCGGCACAGGGTCATTGCCCATGCCCGCTGCCGCACCGCGTCGCCCGATGATACCGAACAGGAGGAATACACCGCTGCCCATCAAATTGAAGGCGATGATCTTCCGGAGCGGTTGCGGATTCGTGATCAGGCCGTAAAGGCCCAGTCCAACCATGGTAGCGGCACAAATTCCGAAGACCGTCACAGCGCTCATCACTTCACGCTCCGTTCCGGTGCGCCGGCGATCAGCAGGCCGAGGGTTACCGCGATCGTCAAGATCATCGCGACTTCAATGCCGAGTATCAGCGGCTTGGCCTGCGCCGGCGGATAAGCAAGGAATGCGGCACCAAGCCAGAGTCCCGCGAGGCCGACGACAAGAAATAGGCCGGGTCCCGCGACGAGAACCAGTCGCCACCTTCGACTGCTTACGGGTGGCGTGTCGGTCAACCCGGCCATGATGGTAAGCAGCCACATGGATGCGAGAATCGCGCCGCCCTGAAAGGCCCCGCCGGGGTGGTTGGCGCCGGTCCAGAGGATATAGATCCCGACGACGATACCGACGGGTGGCAGCAAGCGCGCCAGAAAAACCAGAACGCCATGTGGATCGGCCCGATGGCGCGGTCCCGGATGGCCGCCCCAGGCACCATCCGTTGCAAGCGACCAAACGCCGACGATGGCGAGCAAGAGCACGACTTTCTCAAGCATGGTGTCCATCGCGCGGAACGCCATGAGCACGTTGGTGACGGGGTTGGTCATACCTGTGGCCCACGCATGCTCAACAACTGTCGGGGCAAGGGTCGGTGCTGGATCGGGCAGCAGCAGGACTGCGCCGGCCAGCGCCGCGCCGGTCAGCGCAGCCAATACCGCCGCGGCCACTTGCGTCGCCTTGCCCGGCGCTTCCGTCAACACCAGCTCGGTGTTCCGTAATCGTGCCGCGGCTCCCAACAGCAATACGCCGCCCAACCCTCCGCCGATCGCGGCCTCCGTCAGCGCAACGTCGACAGCGTCGAGGCGCACCCAGACCAGTGCCACCAGCAGTCCATAAGCAACGAAACCAACCGTCGCCGAATAGGTCTCGCGCACTGCCGTTGTCCATATGCCGAGGCCCAGCACTACCGCGGCGAGCACGATCTCGAAGGCGGTCGCGACGCTCATTTTGCTGTCTCGTCTTGTCGTGCATTGCGCGCGATCAGCTGCGAGACAGTCGCGCCCGCAAGCATTACGAGCAGCCAGATGCTGACCAACTTCAACCCGTCGCGCAGGCTGCCTGCCTGCGGGAGCAACCCGACCACGATCAGACCCAAGCCGAGATTGTCCGCTTTAGTAAGCGCGTGCAGTCGGGTCAGCGTGTCGGGAAAGCGAAGCAGGCCGACGGTGCCTGCCAGGAAAAAGAACGCGCCTGCCGAGACCGCTGCAATCGTCATGATGTCGCGTACGAGGCTCATTCTTCCCCCGTTGGTTCGGTGCCATTGGCCTCGAGGCTGGAAAGCCCCTTCTTGACGAAGGCGATGGAGGCGAACGTGGCGAGAAGTGCCAAGGTCAGGGCGACATCGACTGCCGCGGGTACGCGGGCCACAGTGCCGAGCAAGAGCAGCACGGCAATACCTCCGGTCCCGATCAACTGTGCCGCCATCATACGGTCGGTGTCTCCCGGACCACGCAGAATCGATACCAGCCCCAGCGCCAGCATCGCCAGGACGAAGCCTACAGCGGCTGTCAGGAAATCATTCATTGTAGAGCGCTCGTACCAATGCCGCTTCCTCGGCAGCGAGCTCAGCCAGTACCGGCTGTTCGATGTCGAGGCAGTGATAGAAAAGCTGCCCGTCCCGCTCTCCGGTTGGAACCGTGCCCGGCAGCAGGCTGGTGAGCGTCGTGAACACGTTGCGGCGCAGCCCTCGTGGAAGACGGGTTGGGTAGGCCACGAATCCCGGGCGCAGCGGTAGCCGGGGGTCGAGTGCGCGCCTCGCAACGTCCGCTCCGGCGACGATGGAGTGCACCAGGAAGAAGAATACCAGTTGGAGGATGGCACGAAGCGAGCGCCGCGAGGTGCTCGGCTCCAGCAGACGCAAGCTCGTCCACGTCGCCGCGACGACAGCTGCCGTTGCGGCAGGAATATCTCCGATGTCAGCGCCAGCTAGCACGAGCCAGAGGCAACTGAACCATGCCGCTCGCGAAGCAGCGCTTAGCCACCATCTTCCGGCCATGATGCCTGCGGTCACGTTTCGTCTTCCTGAACTCATCCTGAAATTCTTCGATCGAATTGGAGTGTGCCGCCAGGCTTTGCGGTGCCTCGAAGAACCGGTCTTGCGCATTTGATGAAGACCGATTCCGGTGGCGGCGCCGCAGTCGGCCTCTGCAGCCGGGAATCAGTCTTCAAGTCGGCGCGCCGCTTCGCGTTGCGATACATTACCATCCAAGACGGCTCGGACACTGTCGGACTCAGGTTCGGCCGCGTTCGCGGCACCGGCCGAGACATCTGCCGCTCAAGCGATCTGCCACTTGGGCGGCGATCAAGCCGATTACCTTCTCTTCGTGCGCAGGTTCTCGGATTGGTGACGCCGATCATGAAGCGTCAGCTACGCGGTGGCATTGCCTCGTACAATGAATTGACCGGATGATCGCACCATGCGCTCCCGTCAGCGCGGGAGATATCGGGTGATTGCCTGAGCATGCATCGGGAATTACCCACCTCTTGATAACCGCAATCGCATCCCGCTGCACCGGGTGGATTTACCGATATCTGCAGTTGGTCCTCTCGGCAAAAATACGGAAGGCGCAGCCGTCGGAAATACTGACTTCCGGCGAAATTGTCGCAACTGGAAGGGCTTCTGGGATGCGTGGCAGCCGAACAAGGCCTCGACAAGTCGTTTCCCTGGCGCTTGTAGCAACGGCTTGCTCACTGATGTTGGCGTCCTGCGGCCGGGAAGCGGAAACGGAAGCTGCGCCTCCGCCACGCCCGGTTCGGACCACGACGGTGGAGAAGCGGGAGAGCTCGATTCCGCTGACCTTCACCGGGCGCATCGAGGCCGAGGACGAGGTGACCGTGGCTTTCCGGATTTCGGGACGGCTGCTCGCGAACGATACCAAGATTGGTGATCGGGTTGAGGCTGGACAGCTGCTGGCACAACTGGAATCGCAGAACGAGCTCAACACTTTGCGGCAGGCACAGGCGGCCCTTGGCGCTGCGCAAGGCCAGTTGACGCAAGCGCGTAATCATTACGAACGTCAAGAAACGTTGTTGGCGCAGGGGTGGACCACGCGCGCCAATTTCGACGTGGCGACGCAGGCACAACAAACTGCCCAGTCGCAAGTCGAGGCGGCGGAGGCTCAACTGAACACGGCCCACGACCTCGTCAGTTTCACCGAACTCAGAGCCGACGCACCGGGCAAGATCACCGCAACAGGTCCATCTGCCGGCGAGGTTGTTCAGGCCGGGCAGATGATTGCCAGGATTGCGCGGCAAGGCGGCCGTGACGCGGTGTTCGATGTTTCCGCTCAGTTGGTCAGATCCGCCTCAATCAATCAGCAGGTCATTGTCAGTCTGGCGGACGATCCGAAAGTGACCGCGCGAGGACGCATTCGTCAGATCGGGGCGCAAGCCGATCCCGTCACGCGAACGTTCGAAGTTAAGGTCGGCCTGACGGATCCCCCGGCAGCCATGCAGCTCGGCGCGACCGTGAACGGGCGGGTCGAAACCAGTTCGGGGCCAGTGATCGAAATACCGGCGACGGCATTGACGCGGATGAATCAGCAACCGGCCGTATGGATCGTCGATCCGTCGACCAACATGGTTTCGGTACGCAATGTGGATGTCCTGCGGTTCGACCAGGCGCAGGTGACCATTTCGCAGGGCCTGGACGCGGGAGAGATTATCGTTACCGCGGGCGTTCAGGCACTTCATCCGGGTCAAAAAGTACGCCTGCTCGGGTCAGAGCCATGAGCAGAATTAACCTGTCCGATTGGGCAATGAAGCACCGCTCGTTGGTCGTCTATATGATGATCATCGCGGTGGTTGCCGGTGTACTGTCCTATTTCCGGTTGGGACGCAACGAGGATCCCGCCTTCATCATCAAGACCATGGTCGTCCAGGCCGCCTGGCCCGGCGCTTCGGTGGAAGAGACGATGAAGCAGGTCACGGAGCGCCTCGAACGTTCCCTGCAGGAAACACCTCATCTCGACTTCCTTCGAAGCTTCACGCGAGCCGGTGTCGCAACCATCTTTGTGAACCTGAAGGGCAGCGCCAACGCGAGGGAAGTCTCCGACACCTGGTACCATGTGCGGAAGACCGTCGGAGACATGCGTCATACGCTGCCCGCCGGCGTGATCGGACCCGGCTTTAATGACGAGTTCGGGGATACGTTCGGCATTATCTATGGCTTTACAAGCGATGGCTTTGGTCAGCGTGAGCTGCGCGATCGGGTCGAAGACATTCGCTCGAAGCTGCTTCTCGTGCCCGATGTGTCAAAGATCGAGCTTTTGGGCGCACAGGATGAGGTGATCTTCGTCGAATTCTCGACCAGGGAGCTGGCGACGCTCGGCGTTGATCGATCCGCTCTCATCGCTGCGCTGCAGTCCCAAAATATCGTCCGGCCGGCGGGAGTGATACAGACCAGCTCGGAAAGCATTTCGCTTCGCGTGTCGGGGAGCTTCCAGTCCGAGCAGGACATAGCAAACATCAATTTTACCGCCGGCGGACGCATGCTTCGACTGAGCGATATCGCGCGCGTCCGGCGCGGTTATGCCGACCCTCCCCAGCCGATGTTTCGAGTCAACGGCAAACCGGCAATAGGGCTTGCAATCGCCATGCGGGATGGCGGCGACATTCTGGCGCTCGGTGCCAATATCAGACGGGCGATGGCGCAAATCACCGCGGATCTCCCCATCGGAATCGAACCCAGCCTGGTCGCGGACCAGCCAGTTGTGGTCGATCAGGCTATCCGCGAGTTTATGGTCTCGCTCATACAGGCGATCGCCATAATCATGGCAGTGAGCTTCGTCAGCCTCGGCGTGCGGCCCGGCCTGATCATCGCGCTCGCGATACCGTTCACGCTGGCGATTGTCTTTCCGATCATGGGGCTCGTCCACATCGATATGCAGCGAATATCGCTTGGCGCGCTTATCATCGCACTTGCGTTGCTGGTTGACGACGCGATGACGACGACCGACGCCACGCTCACGCGGCTGGCGGAGGGGGCCAGCAAGATCGAGGCCGCAACGTTTGCATACCAGACTCATGCCACGGCGATGCTCGCAGGCACGCTGGTGACGATCGCAGGTTTCATACCGGTGGGCTTTGCGGCGAGCTCGGCCGGCGAATATACGTTTTCGCTCTTCGCCGTGGTGACAATCGCATTGCTGGTTTCCTGGTTCGTCGCCGTTGTTTTCACGCCATTGCTGGGAGCAGTCATTCTCGTTCCGCCCAGGAGGGAGAGCGCGGCAGCGCCGGGAAGAATCTTCCGTATGTATCGGAGCTTCCTGACCTCCGCCATGCGCGCGAAATGGCTGACGATCGCAGTCTCGCTGGCGCTGTTCGTTGCTTCCTTTCTCGGGCTGTCATTGATCCCGCGGCAGTTCTTTCCATCGTCGGATCGTCCGGAGTTGCTCGTGGACATCAGCCTTCCGCAGAATGCTTCGATCTACGCGAGCGAGGCAGCGGCGAAGCGCCTTGACGCGGCGCTCTCGGCCGATGCCGATGTGGCGCGGTGGAGCACCTACGTTGGACGCGGCGCCATTCGCTTCTATTTGCCCCTCAATGTTCAGCTCCCGAACGATTTCTTCACACAGGCCGTCGTTGTCGCGAAGGATGTCGCCGCACGCGAGCGCCTGCATTTGAAGCTCGACAAGCTGCTGGCGCAGGAATTCCCAAAAGCCATTGCGTTCGTTTCTCCGCTTGAACTTGGACCGCCGGTCGGATGGCCGGTGCAGTATCGCGTCAGCGGACCAGACGTGGAACGGGTACGTGAGATTGCGCTGAAGGTCGGACAGATCGTCGCCAGCAATCCGGACGCGAAGCAGGTGAATTTCGATTGGATGGAGCCCGATCGCCAGGTACGCATTCGCGTTGATCAAAACGAGGCGCGGCT
Organism: Bradyrhizobium sp. Tv2a-2; assembly: GCF_000472425.1. Lineage (GTDB taxonomy): Bacteria > Pseudomonadota > Alphaproteobacteria > Rhizobiales > Xanthobacteraceae > Bradyrhizobium. Next base: position 180,615 of record NZ_AXAI01000002.1, read on the forward strand.
TCTCGGTCTCAGTTCACAGGCGATCGCGACCGTCCTGAACGCCGTCATATCCGGTACGCCCATCACCCAGGTTCGTGACGATATCTATCTGGTCAATGTGGTGGCGCGCGCAACCGACGAGCAGCGAGTCTCGCTTGATAGTCTCCGCACTCTGCAGGTGCCACTGCCCGGTGGACAGACCGTTCCTCTGAGCCAGTTTGCCTCTTTTGAATACGATCAGGAGTTTCCGCTGATCTGGAGGCGTGATCGCATTCCTACCCTCACGGTCCAGGCGGCGATCGTCGGTGACAAATTGCCGGAGAGCGTGGTTGATTCGCTGTCGCCGGCGATCGAGAAACTCAGAAAGAGCCTGCCTCCCTCATACGGAGTGGTCGTCGGCGGCACGGTGGAAGAAAGCCGGAAATCGCAGGCCTCTGTGCTGGCTGTGGTGCCCGTGATGTTGTTGGTCATGTTCACGGTCCTCATGGTGCAGCTGCAAAGCTTTTCGAAGCTTTTCATGGTCCTGAGCGTGGCGCCGCTCGGTCTGATCGGTGTTGTCGCAGCATTGCTGCTTTCCGGCAGGCCCCTGGGCTTTGTCGCCATTCTCGGCGTGCTCGCGCTTCTCGGCATGATCAGCAAGAACGCGGTCATTCTGATCGGCCAGATCGATGCCGAACGGGCCTTGGGCAAGTCTCCCTGGGAGGCTGCGGTGGATGCCAGCAGCTCCCGCTTTCGACCCATCATGCTAACGGCCGTTTCGACCGTCCTTGGGATGATTCCGATTGCACCAACCGTGTTCTGGGGACCGATGGCATTCGCGATCATGGGCGGCTTGCTGGTTGCGACGGTCCTTACGCTTGTCTTCCTGCCGACGCTTTACGTGACCTGGTTCGGCGAAAAAGGACTAGCCGCCCCTTCCGCGCAGCAGACGCCTTAACAGGGCGAGGCCAGATCGACTCGAAGAATCCTGACCCGACACTGGGTGTAGTCACCGCCGCCGCTCGAACCAAGGATAAGCTGAACATCTTTGGGAGCGAAAACGAGAACAAGGTGCCCGCGGCAGCGCTTTGGCTGACCAACATCATGGTCCAACTCTTTGTCAGCCGGTTTCGTTGAAAACGTGCGGCGTGGATGGAGGTGTTGAAGCACAATATCGCGAGATTTGGTCGTTCCAGCCATGCCTGACCGAGGGCACGATCGCGTATATTCAGTAAATTCGCCTGCAAATCTGGGGGTTTTGTGGGATAACCCTTCGAATGACGATCAGTATCCTGAGGTAAATTTGCTGCCGTTGATCGCCAGACAGGTGCCGCGCCGTAACACAGGAACGACGCAGTGAAGCGCATCGTGATTGCCGATGATCATGAGGTCGTACGTTCTGGGCTCCGAGCAATCGTTGAATCTCACTCTGACTGGACCGTCAGTGGAGAAGCGACCAACGGCGAACAGGCGGTCGCGTTGACGCTTGAGACCAGGTCGGACGTCGTGATCGTCGACTATTCGATGCCGCTGATGAACGGCATCGAGGTCAGCCGCCGCCTCAAGTCGCTCCATCCGCGCACCGAAGTGCTGATTCTGACGATGCACGAAAACGAGGAGCTGCTGACCGAGGCCCTTCTGGCCGGTGTACGCGGGTTCCTGTTCAAGTCGGACGCCAGGAAGCACTTGATTTCCGCAATCGAGGCGCTGCTTGACGGCAGACCCTACTTCACCAGCGTCCTGCTGGAGAAGTTACTGCACGACTACCAGAACAACAGGCAGAACAAATTGGATATGTTGCTCACGCCGCGTGAGCAGAGCGTCGTCCAACTCATTGCGGAAGGACACACCAACAGGTCGATCAGCGCCGTCCTGAAGCTGAGCGTGAAGACGGTCGAGACTCATCGCGCGTCTGCAATGCGCAAGCTTGGCATGTCGTCGACGGCCGAGCTTGTCCGCTACGCCATTCGCAAGAAGCTCGTCAGTCCTTGATGGCGCCTTCAACGACCGCGGCGCTATCCTCCGTGAGTATCAAGACGTGCAAGGAAATGCAGCACGAGCTGCACGATATCGTCGGTCGCTTCGTCGAGTGCGAAATGCCCGGCTTCCAGGATGTGAACTTCCGCCTTCGGCACGTCGTCGGCATAGGCCGTGGCACCCGCGAGGGTGAAAGACGGGTCATATTTGCCCCACACCACCAGCATTGGCGGCTGCATATCGCGAAGCCACTTCTGCCAGCGCGGATAGGACGCAACGTTGGTCCGGTAATCCAGGAACGGCGTGGTCTGTATGTCCGCATGGCCCGGCCGCGTGAGAAATGCGTACTCGTCTGTCCATGTGTCCGGATCGTAGCGATCAGGATGCGGACTGGAGCCAGGCGTTAGCTCGGCTGGACCAACCATCGGGAGTGGCCGGACGGCGCCGCGATCATCTGGATGCGCGGAGCCGCAGGCGAGGCGCCAGCTCAATTCAGGGCGCCCAAGAACTGCTTCGCAACGACCAGATCGCGGGTCGAGAGGCCCTCCTGGTATCTTGCCACAAGGGGGGCGATCAGCGCCCGTGCGTCTCCGCTTCGCCCGCTCCTTTGCCAGATGCGGCCGAGGCTGACCGCGCCACGCAGCTCCCAGCCGAGGGCGAACTGCTTGCGCGACAAGGCCAGCGACTTCTGTAGACAGGTTTCGGCCTCCGCGGCGTTCCCTGAAAGGTCCAGTATGTCACCCTTGACCCGGAGCATTTCCGGCATGTCGAAGGACTCCCCGCGATCGCCGCAGTGGGCAATGGCGGCATCGATCGTGCTTAGTGCGTCCTCGATCCGGTTCTGGAGAGTGAGGCCCTCGGCCAGCGCCGTCGCGAACACGGTGATCATGATCCGATGGCGCGTGGCGTGCAATGTCGCCTGGCTGCGGCGAAGATGTTCGAGGCCGCTGGCGATGTCTCCGCGCCGCAGCAGAAGCTCACCCTTTTGCCCGATGCCCACGGCGTGATAAGGACCGAGAAAGTGCTGCGCGGCATGATCGATCAGCCTCTCGATCAGGCTTTCGGCCTGGTCCCAGTCGCCGACCCACAGGAAAACATAGATCGTCCAGATCAGCGCGATGCCGAGCGTCAGCGGTTGTTCAAGCTGTTCTGCCTCTCGAACGGTATATCGAGCCGCCGCGATTGCCTGGTCGGGCCGGCCGGTGAGCCATAACCCGCGAGCGAGGGCGACCAGGGCAACGATGCGATCGTCGTAACCGAGATGTCCGATATCAAGCCGCTGCGAGCGCGCATTATGCACCATCGCGCTTTCGCAGAATGCGACGGCCTTGTCTTGATTGCCGATCAGGTGATGTGCCACGCCCAGCATCCACTCGACATTCACGGTGCTGGTCGGGTCGTTGAGCTTCCTGGCGACGGTCTCTCCTTGCTGGCCAGTCCCGAGCGCGCCGTGAAAATCTCCGACCCGCGTCAGGTAGATGTGCAACCCGCGCAGCAGCCAGAGCTGCCAATGCAGATCGTCGAGCGTCCTGGCCAGATGCAGGCTTCGTGTGAACGCGGACTGGACGGCCTCCGTATTGCCCTGCGTGAACATCACGGAGACGCCGAGCGCCGCCTGCAACGTCATTTCCTGACGGTCATCTGTCGATGTCGCATCGAGAGATGCGAGCGCCCGTTGGGTCCAGGTGTAGCACTCCGTCAACAACGACATCTCAAGAAATAACTGGGCTGCGGAGGCGGCCAGAGTGACGCCAGTTGCGTGATCGCCACGGTCGGAGAAACTCCAGGTCAGCGCGGCCCGCACGTTGGGCAAGTGCTCGGCATAGGCAAGAAAGCCGCCGGCGTTTTGCAGCCCGGCCGATTTGAGGGAAATGTCCTGCAGGAAATCGCGGAAATATTCGGCATGCGCGCGTGCGACTCGATGTGCTTCGCCAGTCTCCGCCAGTTTATCGGCCACGAAGGCGCGGGTCGTATCGAGCAGCCGATATCTCAATCGCCGCTCAGTCGGAGACGTCGCGATGAGGCTCTTGGAGAGCAGGTTCGAAAGCGCCTCTACCGCGTCGGGCTCAATGACGCCCTGACTGGCCGCGATCGCAACGGCCGCTTCCAGCGTGAACGACCCGACGAACACCGACAGGCCGCGCAACGTGGCGCTTTCCGTCGCCGAAAGCAGGTCGTAACTCCACGCGAGCGCCGCGCTGAGCGTCTGATGCCGTGGGATAGCCGTGCGCCGTCCTTGCCAAAGTAGGGAGAAGCGACTGTCGAGCAGCGAGGCGATACCGGCGATGCCATACGCATTGACCCGTCCGGCGGCAAGCTCGATCGCAAGCGCGATACCGTCCAGGCGCCGGCATATTTCGGCGACCAGCGGGACCTCGTCCTCGCCGAGCTTGAATTCGCTTAAGCTCTCCGTGATGCGGTCGATGAAGAGCTGTGCTGCCGGATAGGCAAGGACGTCAGCTGCACTCAGCCCGTGGCGCTGCGGTGGGCAATCCAGTGGAAAGAGACGAAAGACCCGTTCGCCTTCCGTGCGGAACGACTCCCGACTGGTTGCAAGAACGTGGACCTCCGGCACCTCCCGAACAATGCGTTCGGCCAGCGGCGCCAGCGCATCGAGCAGATGCTCGCAGCTGTCAAGGATCAGCAGCATTTTGCGGCTGCGCAGGTAAGTCAGCAGGCCAGGCACGGGGTCGTCGGAGTTGACGGTCAGTTCAAGCGCGGACGCGATGGTGCCAGGAACGAGCCTGGCATCCCTCAGGGCGCCGAAATCGATGAAGATAGCCTGTCCGCCGAAATCAGGAAGCTGGCGATGTGCGACGGCGACGGCGACCGAGGTCTTGCCGATGCCCCCGGGACCGACGATGGTTACAAAGCGATGCCGCGAAAGCCCGGTCGAGATCTGTTCGATGTCCTCGCGTCGCCCGACCATGCCTGCGAGCGGCGAGGGGAGGGCGCGAGGGAAGGATACCGTGCCAGTCGCCTGCGTCCCTGAGGAGGTGCGCACGAGAGGAGCAGCGAGGCAATAGCCGCGTCCGGGTACATTGACGACGTAACGACCACCTGCGGCGCCATCTCCCAAGGCTTTGCGCAAAGCCGCGACGTGGAAGCGCAGGCTGCCTTCGTCCACATTCACGTCAGCCCATACTCTCTTGGCCAACTCTCTCTTGTCGACGACTTCGCCGGCATGCTCGGCAAGGGCGATGAGAATGTCGAGCGCACGGCCGCCAATGTGAAGCGGGGTGCCAGTCTTCTCTAGCAACCGCGACTTCGGAAACAGTTGAAATGGCCCAAAGGATATGGCCGGGCCATGGTTCTGATTGTCTGGCACGCCGATGTCACAATGAAAGGGAAGCCCGGAGATTGCTGTTCTGGTCTAGCAGAAGCAGGCCGCGAGTAAACTGGTGGAGAGTAGCGAGTTCGTTTCCGCATTCTCCAAACCGGCCGCTATTGTCAGACGGTGGTCATCAAATTGTACTTACAGCGTAATGGCTTAACGGGTTTCCGGAGGAGTTGCCAGGTGCCGGTTCCAATGGGATGGGGGTGCGCGGCAGGGCGTCAAGTGCTTCACATCATAACAAAATCTTGCAACGTCTAACGAGCCAAAGCCGAGCGTTTCCCGCAGTATCGGCTTCGAACAAACCGAACAGGGAAGATCATGATGCTTGGCTTCGGCTCTCGACCAAATGACAACATCGCTCAACCCCATCAAGGAGCCAACATTGACGAGCAGGCGAACGATTGGGAGCTCGTGCTTCGCGAAAGCCATCACCGGATGAAGAACACGCTGACGCTGCTCGGTGCGTCAGTGCGGCGCGATTTCGCGCGGTCTGGATCGACCGACCTGTCCGTCGCGGTTGATCGGTTCGAAGGGCGCGTTGTGGCCTTTGGGAGGCTCTATCGGCTCCTGTCTGACGATGCTGATAGCAGCCGACTTCCGGTCGCCGCATTCTTCGAGACATTGTGCGGTGCTCTGTCGGAGGCGATTCTGGAGCCAGCCGGCATCCGCTGCGAGGCGGCGATCGAAGATGGGACCCTCGCAGGATGGAAGTGTCATCGCCTCGCGCTGATGCTGACCGAGTTGGTCACGAACGCGGCCAAGCATGCTTTTCCCAACCGTAGCGGCGGAATTATCCGCATCCAGATCGCAGCTCGCGAGGGCTGTTGGCACTGCACGGTGGCGGACAACGGTGCCGGCGTGACCGGTTCTCTTCAAGGCACCGGCGGTCGTATCATGGAAGGCCTCGCCCGAAGCATTCGGGCTCAGGTTCACGGCGAGGCGAGCCGGAGCGGAACAAGGGTGACAATCGTGGTGCCTGCGTTGGATTAGAGCCGGCCAAACCTCGAGAACCGGCTGGGCTTCCATGTCGGACAGCTTGGCGGCTGACACACATTCGGCCGGGCTGGAGAAAGTGATATAGAGCGATCCGTAGTTGTCTCGATCAAGTGGAGCAAAGCAATGACGACAGAGCGCGCGGTCCTCGCCGGAGGATGCTTCTGGGGTATGCAGGATCTGATCCGCAAGCAGCCGGGCGTGATCTCCACACGCGTCGGCTATACCGGCGGCGAGGTGAGGAACGCGACTTATCGAAACCACGAAGGCCATGCCGAGGCGATCGAGATCATTTTCGATCCTGCAAAGACAAGCTACCGAACATTGCTGGAGTTCTTCTTCCAGATCCACGATCCGACCACGCTCAATCGTCAGGGTAACGACTGGGGAACGAGCTACCGCTCGGCGATTTTCTATACGACGGACGAGCAGAGAAGGATCGCCGAAGACACGATCGCGGACGTCGATGCGTCGCATCTGTGGCCCGGTAAGGCTGTCACCGAAGTCAGCCCCGCGGGCGACTTCTGGGAAGCCGAGCCGGAGCACCAGGATTATCTCGAGCGCTATCCGGACGGCTACACCTGTCACTTTGTCCGGCCCAACTGGAGGCTGCCGCGGCGGGCAGCAGCTGCGGGAGGCTAGCCATGACCTAGGAATACTGGATCAGCTTCTATTCTGATCCCTCGGCTTCAAGCGATTGAGCGAGGGTCTTGATACCGCCGACCTGAGAGTTGTCGAACGCCTGCTGACCACGTTGCGTTAACTTCGCCTCAGGACCGGAGCTGCGCGATCAATTCACGCGTGGCCCGCATGTCGGCAATGTCAGATCCCTCCTTGAACGACCCATACACGTTTTCGAGAATCTCCAGAGCCGCTCCATTCTGGTCGAGTCCGATCTTGAACCGTGCGATGCTGATCGCGCATCTCAACTCCCAGAAGCGTGCGCCCTGTTGCCCTGCGATTTCGATAGCCTCGCCAAAGCACTCATCGGCGAGAGCCGAATGCCGGTCCTCTCTCAGCAACAGCTCTCCTTTGATGCGGATCAACTCCGGGAGATACCAGCGCTCCTGCCTGTTCTTACAGCGTGTCAACACGTCATCGATCACTTCAAGGCCGCGATCAACCTGTTGAGCTTCTCCAAAGCATGCCGCGAGCTCGCCCAGCAAAGGAAGAAAGCGGGGTAGGAAACGGGTGTCCCCGGCGTTATCGAGCTGTTCACGCAGCAGGAGCAGGCCCGTCTCGATGTTCCCGCGCTTCGCCGAGACGATCGCGTTGAAGGCGCGGGCCCAAATCGCCCAAGGCCGTATTGCGTGGCGTTCAGCATGTTCAAGCAGTTCGGTGGCATAGCTTTCCGCGCCATCGAAATCACCGGACAGAAAAGCAATCGGGCAGGCGGCCTGTCCCAACACGCTGCAGAAAGTCAGCGCGTGGCCGGCCATTCGCCCTTCTTCGATGTTTCTTGCGACGAGTTCGAGGGCCTGATCTGCCAGACCTTGTAGCCACAGTATGCGGGCGCGGAAGTATTGTGTCGAAGTCCGGAGATCGAGTGGAAATATCTTGGGTTTGTCAGCCAGCACATGCAGCGAGGCGTGCACCCTGTCGATACGGATCCGAGCGGCCGCCTGGTCACCAAGATAATGCAGCGCGACCGCCATGAGCCTATCGCCCAGCATGAGATCTGTCTTGTCGGGAGACTCCGTTGCCGCGCTTGTGAATCGCTCGGCGAGCGCCCGTGCCTCCCCGAACTCTCCATTGTTGAACTGATCAATGCACAGTCCCCATAGTGCGCGCAGCCGGAAATCATTGTCGTTAAGCCGATCCGCCAATCCAAGTGTGGCCTCGAGGATCGGGCGCGCTTCCCGCGCGCGGCCCTGTCCATACATCAGCGACAATCCCAGCGCCGCCAGCAGGTGCATGCGCACTCGGTCGCCGTCAGCGGTTTCGCCAAGTGCTGCCAGTGCCGTTCTGGTCCGCTCGCGGCATTCGGCGAACAACGACAGGCGTACCCAGAGCGTAACGGCGGCCCCTGTCAGTGCGATTCCAAGCGGCGCGTCGCCGTCGCGCGAGAAAGCCCAGTCCAGCGCCGCGCGCACATTGTCCAACTCCGGGCCGTAGATGCTGAGCCAGGCCGGCAACGGAAGCGACGTTTCGGTTCCCGCACGATCGAACAGGTCTCGGAAATACTCGGCGTGCCGCCGCGCAAGCCGCCGAGCCTCGCCAATGTCCTCGAGCTTACCATGCGCGTATGTGCGTGTCGTATCCAGCAGCCGATACCGCATCACCTGTGCGCCGGAAGGCGCAATCAGCGATTTCGTGACCAGACTGTCAATCGCCTCGATGGCCTCCGACGCACTCAGCCCGCCGCCGCTGGCGACCGCGGCAGCGGCTTGCAGCGTGAACGGCCCGACGAATATCGACAGTCCTCGCAAGGTGGCGCTTTCTGTCGCGGACAACAGGTTGTAGCTCCAGTCAAGCGCAGCGCTGAGCGTCTGGTGTCGCGGGACGGCCGTACGCCGTCCCCGCCATTGCAGCGAAAAGCGACTGTCGAGGAGAGACGCCGTGCCCGCGATGCCATATGCATTGACGCGTCCCGCCGCGAGTTCGATCGCAAGAGCGATGCCGTCGAGACGGCGGCAGATATCCGCGACGAGGGGCGCTTCTTCCGCGCTGAGCTCAAACCGCCCCGTGCTTCGGGCGACGCGTTCGGCGAAGAGTTGAGCCGCCGGATAGGAAAGGACGTCGGCAGCAGTCAAGTTCTCGTCCTGGGGCGGACAATCCAGCGGGAAGAGCCGAAAAAGCCGCTCGCCATCGCTGCGGAATGACTCCCGGCTCGTTGCAAGAACATGAAGCTGCGGCACGTCGCGAACAATGCGCTCGGTCAAGGGCGCCAGCGTATCCAACACATGCTCGCAACTGTCAAAGATGAGGAGCAGCGGCCCGGATCGCAAGTATGTCAGCAGGCCCGGTACCGGATCTTCCGAACTGCCAGTCAACCCGAGTGCGGACGCGATCGTGGTTTCGACGAGGTTGGAATCCCGCAGCGTTCCGAAATCGACAAAGAAAACCTGTCCTTTGAAGTCGGCGAGCCGGCGATGTCCCACGGCAACGGCCACTGCGGTCTTGCCGATGCCACCCGGGCCGACGACGGTTATAAAGCGGTGAAGCGACAGTCCGGTTGAGATCTTCTCAATGACCTCCGCTCGGCCGATCATCTTCGCCGGCGGAGGCGGAAGCGACCGGGAGGCAGCCACATGAGCCTGGGACGCGCCCGAAGGTGCGGCGGCGAGTGGTGCAACAAAGCAGTAGCCGCGCCCGGGAACATTGACGACATGACGGGCGCCTTTACTGCTGTCGCCGAGCACCTTGCGCAACGCCGTGATGTGGAAGCGGAGGCTGCCCTCGTCCACATTTACGTCGCCCCAAACTCGCTTCACCAATTCCCGCTTTTCGATGACTTCGCCCGCTTGCTCGGCAAGGACGATGAGAATGTCGAGTGCACGTCCTCCGATCTGAAGAGGAGCGCCATCCTTCTCCAACAACCGCAAGTTCGGAAGCAGGCGGAACGATCCAAAGGAAATGGCCGAGTTTTGATTATGCTTGTCTGGCACGCGCCACTGCCCCCTCTCAAAAGGGAGTCACATTTGCTTTTTGGTCTATCAGAACAATGCCTTAAGTGACAAACTGCGGGGAACGGATTGCGCGCCTCTAGAATTTGCCGAGTTCCGGAACAGGATATGCTTTCGCTTTCGCGGCGACAATTTATCAATAGGGCTGGGTGTGCGGGCGCGCTTGCCGTTATTCCGCGCAATGGAAGATCTGGCGATTACCCATCCCGTCCCATTCGACTGGTGATCCCTTACGCGGCCGGTGGATCGGGCGACCAGATCGGGCGTCCTTGGGTGGACAAAATCGCATTCCGGCTTGGTCCGGCCTTTGTCGAGAACGTCGGCGGTGCGGGCGGTGCGATCGGGGCTGCGGCGGTCGCACGCGAGCAGCCCGACGGCTATTCGCTGCTTCTGGGTAATGGCAGCACCCAGGTCATTATTCCGCTGGCATCGCCAAATCCCGGCTATGCGATCAGTGATTTTCGGGCCATTTACCGTCTCGTCAGCAGCGCGCTCGTTTTCGCAGTTCATCCCTCGGTGCCGGCTCACAATCTGCGAGATCTGATCGCCTACGCGAAGGCCAATCCTGGCAAGCTTTCCTATGGCACGCCCGGGGTTGGCACCGGCAATCATCTCGTCGGCGAATTGTTCAAGCAGCAGGCGGGCGCGCCGGCTATCGTCCACGTTCCCTATCGAGGAATCGCGCCGGCAACCAACGACCTGGTCAGCGGTCAGATCCCGCTGATCATCGCAGTCATGTCGATCCAATTGCAGCAACTGAGCCAGGCCGGCAAGATGCGACTGCTCGCGGTGACAACCGAGAGGCGCTTGATCGGTGCGCCGGAGATACCGACCGCGGTCGAATCGGGCATGCCGGATCTGATATATGAAGGATGGTTCGGCCTTTTTGCACCCAGGTTGACCGAGGATGCGATCGTAGACCGGATCGCCCAGGAAACGCGTGCGGCAATGGCCGACATGGTTCTGCAGGCTGCGTATCGCTCCCAGGGCATGGAGCCGGACAGCGATTCGGGTCCAGACAAATTTCAACGAATTGTCGAGGCGACGTCGGCGAGCTTGGCGCCCGTGATCAAGTCGATCGGGCTTAAGTCCTTGTGAGAGATGTTGCGTATGGGCCTGCTTCGCGGTCGGCTCGCATTATGGCCGGGCCTTCCGTCGCTACCTTGCGATTGTTCGTTCAGGCGTTAGTTAGCACCCCGAACCCTTGTCATGAGCGCCCCGGAGTGGCAAACCCTTTCGCGTTTATGCAGGGCGAGGCTCGTGCCGCGACTGGCCGAGACATGTTACATTAGGCCGTTCCATCGGCTGACGAAGTTCAATTCGAGACTGCGGTGTCATAAACACGCGCGTAAGAGTTGATCGATTTGCCGAAGGTCCTGTGACGAAGTGTTGAGGTCGCAGCCTTGCAGCAACAAGCTGACGAAACCGGAACATTCAAATTTGGGCCGTTCTGGCTGATCGCGCTCGAAAAAGTGCTGATCAAAGAGAACAAGCCCGTTGCGCTGGGCAGCCGTGCTCTCGACATCCTGATCGCTCTCGTCGAGCAGGCGGGCGAGGTCGTGAGCCACCGGGAACTCGTCAAGCGGGTGTGGCCCGACGTCATCGTCGAGGAGTCCAGTCTTCGGGTTCATATCGCTGCTCTGCGCAGAGCGCTTGGCGATGGCCGAGACGGTGCGCGCTACATCACCAACGTACCCGGCCGCGGTTATTGCTTTGTCGCATCGGTCCAGCGGGACGCGAAAGGCGATTCGTCTGCGCGGGCGCCGATGCGGACACTACCGGCGCGCTTGCAGCGGATGATTGGCCGCGATGGAATTGTCGAGGCCTTTCGCGCGGAAGTCACATCTCGGCGGTTCGTCAGTATCGTGGGACCTGGGGGCGTTGGTAAAACCACCGTGGCTGTCGCCGTCGCGCATGAATTGGCTGGAGACTTCCACGACACGGTCTGCTTCGTCGATCTCAGCGCTCTCCAGGACGGCGAACTGGTTGTTCCGGCCGTAGCATCAGCGGTGGGATGTATCGAGCAGACGCAGGACTCGCTGCCGCGCCTTTTGGCGTTTCTTGCTGACACGCGGATGCTCCTTGTTCTCGACAGCTGCGAGCATGTCATCGAGCCGGTGGCGGTTTTGACGGAAGGTCTCTTCCGCGAAGCGCCGCTCGTGCACATCGTCGCAACCACTCGGGAGGCGTTGCGGGTAGAAGGCGAGAGTGTTCATCCGCTGCAGTCGCTTGACAGTCCATCCGGCGGAACTGATCTCACAGCCGTCCAGGCGCTGGCCACCCCCGCCGTACAGCTCTTTGTGGATCGGGCGGCCTCCGGCGGATACCGTCATGATCTGACTGACGAAGACGCGCCACTCGTCGCGAGTATTTGTCGGCAGCTCGACGGGATGCCGTTGGCGATCGAACTGGCGGCCAGCAGGGCCAGCACATATGGAATCCGCGGCCTGGCGCAACTGGTCGGCAATCGCTTGATGCTGCTTTGGCAGGGGCGGCGCAGCGTGCCAAGGCATCAGACCCTCGCGGCAATGCTCGACTGGAGCTACGATCTGTTGTCGGAGCACGAGAAATCGATTCTGTGTGCACTGTCCGTCTTCGTCGGTGGCTTCACGCTCGAAATGGCGCTAGCCGTTGTATCCGGACTGGGGTCTGACGGACTTCAAGTCTCAAATGTTGTAGTCAGCCTCGTCGACAAGTCGCTGATCTCGGTCTCGAGGACGGGCGACGCAAACCTCTTCCGCCTCCTCGATACCACGCGAGTGCATGCGGCGGTTAAGTTGAAGGAGAGCGGGCAGGCAAACGCAATCGCAAGGCGACATGCACTCCACCATGCCGAGCGTCTCGTTGGAATTCGAGATAATACGCTGAAGAACCGTGATCTAACGGCATACACGCGGCATCTCGGCGACATAAGAGCCGCTCTCGAATGGAGTTTTTCGGAAGCAGGCGACAGCGCGGTCGGTGTGACGCTCGGAGCCGGGGCGGTGCCGTTGTTCCTCAAGATGTCGATGCTGAGCGAGTGCCGACGCTGGTGCCTGCGGACACTGGATGCGTTGGTCGAGGGAGATCGCGGGACAAGACTCGAGATCGGACTGCAACTCGCATTGGCGACATCGTCGCACCATGCTCACAGCGATAGTGCCGAGGAGGCGAAGGCGCTGGAACGCGGGTTGAGCCTCGCCGATACGTTGGGAGATGTCGAGTATCAGTTGGAATTGCTGGCCGGACTCAATCTTTATTGGACTCGTTTTTCGGACGCTGGCGCCGGATTAGCTGCGGCAGAACGCTACGCGGCGATCGCCCGAGACGTAGGCAGATCCAGGGAAAATGTGACGGCCGAGTGGATGCTCGGAGCGAGCCATCATCTGGTGGGAAACCAGGCAGCAGCGCAGGACAGTTATGAAAGCGGCTTCAAGCGCGCGGCCGCGGCCGGCGTCAACGACGTGTATTCCTTCGGATACGATCACCAGGTGAGGGCCTTGATCGGGTACGCGCGGACGCTATGGCTGCGCGGCCTTCCCGACCAAGCCGCCCAATTCGCATATAAAGGTATCGAAGTCGCTGGACGGCAAGGGCATCCTGTCTCGCTTGGCATCTGTCTTCTCCATGCCACGCCAGTATTCCTATGGCGCGGAGACCAGCAGGTCGTGGAGGATCTCATCGAGCGGCTCATCACTCATGCCGCCAAGTACTCGCTGGCGTCGTACCATGCCATGGGACTGGGCTTGCGAGGCGAGCTTATGATGGCAAAGGGAGACACGCGAGGCGGCGTCGAATTGCTGCGGGCTGCCCTGCCAATCCTGCGAGCCGGACGGCGATACGTCGTTTCATCCCCGCTTTCCCGTGCCTTGGCCGAAGGCTTGGCCAGGATCGGGCATGTGGCAGAGGCGAGCGCCACCATTGACGCGACCCTGGCCGAGGCCGCAAGCAGTTCCGGAACGTTCGAACTGCCGGAATTGATGCGGACACGGGCTGAGGTGCTGTTGGCGGCCTCGCGAGAGAACTGGCCGGAAGCTGAGGCTTCGCTCAAGAGCTCGCTCGACCATGCGCAGCGGCAGTCGGCACTTGGGTGGGAGCTGCGTTCCGCAATGATGTTGAGCCGCTGGTGGAAGGACCGAGGGCGCGAAGAGGAGGCACGAGCCCTGCTTGCCGGTGTGTACAAGAGATTTGCCGAAGGGTTCGAGACTGTCGATCTGCGTGAGGCGGCGCGTCAGCTTCGCGAATTCAAGGGAAAGAGCCCGCGGAAACGAAATCCCTCGCCGTAGCGGGTCAGCAGCCTTAAGTCGGCGCGTGCATTTGACCTGCATCGTGCATTTGAGCAGCGGTTTGCCACCGGATGTTAGCAGCGGCTCGCGGCCGCATAGCGGTCGCAGCGCGGCGGCGTTCATCTTAACCTTGCTGCCGATGACGGCTGCCGAGCGCCGCGGCAATTCCTTCCGGATTCTGGATACGCTCGATCAGCATGTCGATGCGATCTCCGCCCCAGAACAATTCGCCGTTGAATACCATGGTCGGAACGCCAAACACCCCGAGCGTTTCCGCCTCGTCAATGATGCGATCGTGCTCAACGCGCGCCGGTCCCTTGACATAGGCCTGGAATTCGCCGGCCGATCCGCCGACCGAGGCAATCACACCGGATATGGCCGCAAGATCGTCGATCTCCAGATCGTGGCTCCAGAAGCGCCGAAACACCGTGTCGTGATAGGGACGGAAGAAGCCGTGACGTTGAGCAAACAGCATGCCGACGCTGGAATAGAAAGCGTCGTAAATTCGCCGCGGGCCCTTCATGGTGAGGCCCTGGGCGTTGGCAAAACGACGTGCGTCCATATAGGCATAGCGAACCTTGCGCCAGAAATGCGGGGTACGTTCCTCAACCGTCCCCATGAATTCCGCGATGCGCAGCGTATAGGGCAGCCACTCGAGCTCGACGTCAAACCTCCCTTCGAGCTCGAACAGTCGCTTGTTGGCGACGAAGGCGTAGGGACTCTTGTAGTCGGTGTAGATTCGTACGCGTGGCTTTTCCATCGCGGGTCCTTCCTGTCTCAGAGCTTTTCCGACGCAGGACGCAGATATTCGCCGAATAATTGCCGCGGGGAACATAGGCGACTGATAGCGGGATCTGGCAGTCGCGCCCGTTCCGCATCCTACGCTTCCGTCAGGCGATATCGGTCAAGGTCGGCGTCATGGGTCATCGCCCAGTAATCGACGAAGCGCCAGGGCATCGCGGAAAACACCCGGCCGTTTTTGTTGCGGTAATAGGTGGTCATGCCCGGATGGGTCCAGATCATCGCCTCATGCTCGACATCGACCTTGCGGACGTAATCGTCGTGAACATCCTGGCGGACATCGATTGCAGCGATGCCGCGCTCGATCATCTCGACCAGGCAGGCCGAGATGTAGCGGCTCTGGCATTCGGATTGAAATATCACGCTGCCGCCATGCGCGGGGCCGGAATTGGGACCGAGCATGCAAAACAGGTTGGGGAAGTCAGGGACCGTGAGGCCGAGATAGGCGGTCGGATTGTCATTGGCCCATTTGTCCTGGAGTGTCCTGCCGCCGCGGCCGGTAATGTCGAGCCGGGCCGCCATCTCGGTGACCTTGAAACCGGTGGCAACCACGACGACGTCGAACGGTCGTTCCTTTCCATCCACGGTCAAAATGCCATCGCGGGTGAAGCGCTCGATGTGATCGCTGACCAGCTCTACATTGGGCTTCGTGAGTGTCTTGAACCAGCCATTGTCGAGCAGGATGCGTTTGCCGTAGGGCGGGTAGGTTGGCACGCATTTTTCGATCAGGTCGGGGCGATCCTTCAATTCGGAGAGGATAAAGTCGGTGAGTTCCTCGCGGTGCCGATCGTTGCCCTTGTTGACCGCACGATCAGGGTGCGGCCAGGCAGGGTCCTTGCGCAGGAACGGCAATAGCCCGTCGCCATAGCGCCAGAACATGTTGAAGCGGTACCACTGCACGTAAAACGGTAGATGCGCGAGCAGCCACTGCGCGCCGTCGGTGATGGGGTCGGAATAGCCGTTCACCGGCCGCGCCCACTGGGCGGTCCGCTGAAACACGGTCACTGAGGCCACGCGGTCAGCAATGGACGGCACCAGCTGCATCGAGGTCGCGCCGGTGCCGATCACGGCAACGCGCTTGCCGTCAAGCTTGATGTCGTCGGACCACAGCGCCGAATGCAAGGTCAAACCCTTGAAATCATCCTCGCCCTTGAAATGCGCAGGCGAGGGATCGTTGAGCTGGCCGATGGCGCTGACCAGCGCCGTCGATTCGAAAGTCTCTTCGCCGTTCTCGGTCTTCAGAGTCGAATTCCAGCGCTGCTTGCGATCGTCCCAGCGCGAAGAGGTCAGCCGCGTGTTGAGGCGCAGATGTTCGCGAATGCCGTACTCGGCAGCGACCTTCTTGAGGTAATCGAGCAATTCCTCGCGCTGGCAGAAATAGCGGGTCCAGGCGTTTCGCGACCCGAAGGAGTAAGAATACGAATGGTTCGGCGTATCGACGCCGCAGCCGGGATAGCGGTTGACATACCACGTGCCGCCGAGTTCGGCATTCTTCTCGACGATGGTGTAGGGGATGCCGAGGTGGCCCAATGCGACGGCGAGCGCGATGGCACAGACGCCGGCGCCGACAATCAGCACATGGTGTTCCGTGAGAGTTTGGTCCGGCGGACGCCGGCGCCAGCGCGCTTCGCGGGCGACAAATCCCATCTCCTCGCGCATCAGCGACGCGTATTCGGGCGCCACGTTCTCGCCGAGGCATGCACGCATCATTTTCAGGATCAATTCGTCGCCGGGATCGGTGATAACCGGCTGCGGATTATCGTCAGCGAACAGCTTTACGACGGCAGCGCGGATGTCTTCCTGAATCTCGGCAGGTACGCCGGCATCGGGATCGGGGATCAGGCGCACGTCGCGCTTGGGCCTGTAAGGCGGCTCCAGCCAACGCTGGTCGCCTGTCATATGAACCAGCACCATCAGGAGGCAGCGGATATCAGCCTCGGCAATGGCGGAGGCGAGGTCGAGCTTTCTGCGCGGCAATTCGACGTTCATGATGCCCTTGCCCTCGAAGTCAATTGGACGGCGCCTCGCGCAACCCGCCATAAGCGTCCCACGTCGAACCTGCGATGAAGCCGGCGTCCACAGGGAGATTGACGCCAGTGATGCCGCTGCTGGCCGGCGACAGCAGCCAGGCAATGGCTTGCGCGACCTCGACCGGTTCAACCAGCCGGTTCATCGCGGCGTTGCGGACGAGCCGTTCCCTGCTCAATGCGCCCGACGCGATCCCGGCCTCGAGCGCGGCCGTGCGCGTGAAGCCCGGCGAGACGGCATTGACCCGAACGCCAGCGCGTCCCCATTCGGCGGCCAGCGTCTGCGTGATCTGGATGACGCCGGCCTTCGCGGCCGTATAGGCATGGATTGGGCCCGACGTCATGCCGGCCACGGAGGCGACATTGACGATCGCACCGTGCTTTCTCCGCGCCATGCGTTCGCCGACGTTACGTGCGACCAGGAATGTGCCGCGCAGATCGATGTTGATCTCGCGGTCCCAATTCTCCATGCGCACCTTCTCGACCGGATGCATCTTGCCAAAGATGCCGGCGGCATTGACCAGGCCGGAGATAGGACCATGCGCAGCTTCGATCGCAGCGATGCCGCTTGTGACCGCGGCCTCATTCGAGACGTCGAACGCCTCCGGCCACAGCATGATCGCGGCTTCCTCCAGCGGCTCCGGCAGAATGTCGACAATGACCACTTTGTGGCCCTGCCCGGCGAGCAGGGTTGCGGTTGCGGCTCCGATGCCGCGGCTGCCGCCAGTGACAAGGACGATCCCGTCAGTTTCCTTTTGGTGCTGACAGGGTTGTCGCGTCATCGCATTGTCTCCAGTTCGGCGCGAAGTACGCGCTTGAGCACCTTGCCCGAGGGATTTCGCGGCAGGCTGTCGCGGATCACGAGTTCCCTCGGTACCTTGAAGCTCGCGAGTCGCGATCGGCAATGGGTCGCAAGCGATGGAAGGTCAAGCGCGGCATCTTCGGCGAGTACGACGACCGCGACCGGCTTTTCGCCCCATTGCTCGTCGGTTAGGCCAACGACGGCGACTTCACGCACCTCGGGCAGTTCGTAGATCACCCGTTCCACTTCGGAAGAGGCGATGTTCTCGCCGCCGGAGATGATGATGTCCTTCTTGCGGTCGGTGAGATAGAGGAAGCCGTCCGTGTCGAGATGCCCGACGTCGCCGGTGCGGAACCAGTCGCCGAAGAAGGCTGTTGCGGTCTTGTCGGGGTCCTTCCAGTAGCCCCGAGTGACCTTTGGGCCACGCAGGCAAATCTCGCCGTCCTCGCCCGGGGGAAGGCAGTCGCCGCGATCATCCCGGATTTCGATCTCGACATGGGCAATGGCGCGTCCAGTCGATCCGATCTTCTCGATCTCGCGTCCGGCTTCCATGAACGTGTCCCCGCCGACGGTTTCGGTCAGACCGTAAGCATCGATGTAGCGCGCGCTCTTGAAGAAATCGGAAAACGCGCGAATGCGCGCTTCCGGCGTCTTCTCGCCGCCGCCAATCGCCCATTTCAGGCTACAGACGTCGTAACGATGGCGGTCGGGGTAGGTGAGGAGGGCGGTGGTCATGACCGGCGCGAACCACGCCGCATTGAGTCTCTCAGCCTCGATGGCAGCGAGCGCCGGTCCGGGCTCGAAATTGCGTTGAATGGAGAGCAGGCCGCCGTGCCATAGCACCGCGATGCCAGGCAGATCGAGGCCGCCGACGTGATAGAGCGGGCCGACAACGAGCAGCCTGGTATCTGCGTTCAATCCCAGCACCAGCGTCTGGTCCGCGGATTTCCAGTACACGTTCTCGTAGCTGAGCATGACGCCCTTCGGGCGATCTGTGGTCCCCGACGTGTACATCAGTCGCATCAGGTCTTGCGGCCGTCGTGGATGCATCGGAGCAGCGACGGCATCCGGAGCGAGATGCGTGGCGCTTGCCTGCGCGGCCTCGTTCAGCAGGACAATCGGCACATCGCCTGCCGTGATCGCGGCCAACTCCTCATCCGCAATAAGAAGGCGCGCGCCGGAATTGTCGACGATGTAGGCGACCTCATCTCGGGAGAGACGATAGTTGATCGGCAGAAACACCGCGCCAACATGACTCGTCGCAAAGACCAGTTCGAGGAACGCGGCGCTGTTCTTCATCAGCACCGCGACCACGTCATCAGCACCGATCCCGCGTGAGACCAGGAAGCCCGCAACCCTGCGGATGCGATGGTCGAAGTCGGCGTAGGAAATATGCTGCCCGCGGAATTTCAACGCGCAGCGGTCCGGCGTACGCCGCGCATGAAAGGCGATGAAGCTGGAGAGATTGATCATTCGCCGTCTACTTGGCCGCAGTTTTCGGCTCCGCTTTGGATCAATTATGCCTCGTAATCCACGTTGAAGTCATCCCCTGAGCCAGGAAATTCTGAACGTCAAGGAAACAGCGCTCATCTCCGTTTCACAAACTGTGAGTGGCGGCGTGATCGCTACATTGCAAGATAGCGCCGGCGGATATCTTGATTCCCGGCAAGACCGGCCGTGTCCTGGCGATGTACCACCTTGCCCTTGTCGATGACGACCGCCTCCTCGGCAATCCGCAAGCAGAAATGCATGTTCTGTTCGGCGAGCAGGATGGTGGCGCCACTCGCTCCCAGTTCCCGCAACACCTTGCCGATGGTGGCGACCACGATCGGGGCGAGCCCTTCGCTCGGTTCGTCGAGCAGCAGAACCAGAGGGTTGCCCATCAACGCACGGGCGATCACCAGGAGTTGTTGTTCGCCGCCGGACAGGCGGCCTGCTGCGCGCGTCCGGAGCTTAGTGAGCAGCGGGAAGGTTTCCCAGATGCGCGCCAGTGTCCAGTCGCGCCGTCCGTCGGGACCGCTCTTGGCCGCGATCGAGAGATTGTCCTCCACGCTGTGCTCGGGAAACACCTGCCGATCCTCAGGCACATAGGCGAGGCCGAGCCGGGCGCGGGCGTGCGGCGGCGCACGGGTGATGTCGTGGCCGGCAAAGAGGATGCGGCCGCGCCTCGCGGGCACTATTCCTGCAAGCGTTTTCATGGTCGTGCTCTTGCCCGCGCCGTTGCGCCCGAGCAGCGCCAGCGTACGCCTTTCGGGAAGAGCGAGATCGACATCGAACAGGATCTGGCTTGCGCCGTAAAAGGCGTTCAACCCTTCGGCGCGCAGAAGGTCGGTCATGCCGCGTGTGCCTCCGTGCCGAGATAGGCGTCGATCACCGCCTGGTTGTTGCGAATCTCACCCGGAGTACCTTCGGCCAGGACACGGCCGTAGCACAGCACGCGAACGGTGTTCGCGACCTGGAAGACGATGTCCATGTCGTGCTCGATGAACACCAGCGTTAGCTTGCGCTGTTCCCACAGGCCACGCACGCGCTCGATCATGCGCCAGCGTTCCTCGGGGCCCATGCCTGCTGTCGGCTCATCGAGCAGAAGCACCTTGGGTTCGAGCGCCAGCGCAATGGCGATATCGAGCAGCTTTTGGTCGCCGTGGGAGAGGATCGCGGCCTCGACGTTGGCGACATGGGTCAGGCCGACCAGCTCCATCACCTCGCCGGCGCGCTCGCGTACGCCCGGTGGCGGAAAGCGGCGGGCGAGATTGCCCCACTGGCCGACATGGGCGGTGACGGCGGCCATCAGGTTGTCTGCTACCGTCATGGTCGGAAAGCAGCTTGCGACTTGAAAGGCGCGTCCGATGCCGAGGCGCATCCGTTCGGTCTTGGAGAGACGACAGACGTCCTTCTCGTCGAGCAGCACCTGACCGGCATCAACCGGGAATGCGCCGCTGATCAGGTTGAAGAAGGTGCTCTTGCCGGCGCCGTTTGGACCGATCACCGCGGAAAGCGACCCCGACGCAAAGTCCAGCGACACATCGTCAATGGCCCGCACGCCACCGAACGCCTTTGTGAGATTTCTGATCTCGAGCTTCATCGCAGACCTCGGGGCCACACCAATCTGAAAAAATCGAGCACGCCGCGGCGGAAGCCGAGAGCGAAGGCAAGGATTACGATCCCCAGAACCAGCCCATAATATTCGGTGAAGCGCGTCACCACGTCGTTCAGCGCGAGCAGGATCGCGGCGCCCAGGACCGGTCCGAGGAAGCTGTTGATGCCGCCCAGCATGACGGCAAAGATCGCCTGGCCGGAATTTGGCCAGTCGGCAAGTTCCGGATAGGCCCCCGAGACGAAGAGTGCGGCGAGCACGCCGCCCAGTCCTGCAAAGGCGCCGGCGATCGTGAAAGCCCACAGCCGGGCCCGCCACAGAACGACACCCAGGAAGCTCGCGCGGTTCTCATTGTCGCGGATCATGCGCAGCGTTTGGCCAAACGGACTCGCCGAGATGTGGCGCAACGCCAAGAGCCCGAGCACCGCTACGACCGCGCAGAATTGGTAAAGATGAAGCTGTGAGCCGAGCTCGAAGCCAAAGATCTGACGGCGCGGGATGCCGCCGCGCAGGCCCTGGTCACCGCCGGTGAGGCTCTGCCAGGAGATGACCACGCTGTAGAACAGCATCTGAAATGCCAGCGTGATGAAGGCGAAGTAGTCCGTGCTGAGGCGCACGCAGATCGCGCCCACGCACAGCGCGGCAAGGGTCGTGACCAGAACCGCGAGCACGGCGGCGACGGGCAGCGGGAGGTCCGTCATCTGCATTGTCAATGCGAAGGCGTAGGCGCCAAGGCCGTAGAACATGCCATGGCCGAACGAGACCATGCCCGTGTTGCCGACCAACAGGTTGAGCGAGGTCGCAAACAGCGCCATGGCGCTCAGGCGGATGACGAAATCCTCGAAGGCTGGGCTGCGGTGGACGAGCGGGATCGCCAGCACCACGATCAAGGCTGCTGCGGCGATCGCGCTATCGCGCAAGGCGGGGCGGCCCTTCATGAGCTGCGTCCGAACAGGCCCTGCGGGCGCAGCAGCAGGATGGCGATCATGACGATGTAGATCAGCCCATCGGTGAACTGGGGAAAACCGATCGTGCCGAAGCCGCGGACCATGCCGATCAAGAGCGCCGAGACCAGCGCGCCCGCAATCGAGCCCATGCCGCCGATCACCGTGACAATGAAGCTCTCGATCAGGATCGAGAAGCCCATGCCCGGGGACAGCGAGCGTACGGGGGCGGCGAGCGCGCCGGCGAGCCCCGCGAGCCCGCCCCCGACAGCGAAGACGATCGCGAAAAGCAGCGTCGTGTTGACGCCCAGCGCCGAAACCATCTGAGGGTTGAGGGCGGCGGCACGCACCGTCTTGCCGAGCCGTGTCATCGAAAGGCCGAGGCCAAGCACGATCGCGATCAGCGCAGCAATACCGATCAGCACTGCGTAAAAGGGCGGTACGACGCCGCCTGCTATGAAGAGCGGCGGGACCTGGAACGCCGGCGGCATTCCCATGGCGTGGAACTCGGGCCCCCAGACGATTTTCACAACATCATCGAAGATCAGCACCACTGCATAGCAGATCAGCAGCTGCATCAGCACGTTGGAGCCGTAGACGCGGCTGATCAAGGCCCGTTCGAACACCACGCCGAACAGCGCCATCGCAAGCGTCGCCGACAGCACGGCGGCGGCGTAGCTGTCGGTCACGCCGAGGGCGGTATAGGCGACGTAGCCGCCCAGCATGTAGAAGGTGCCATGGGCGAAGTTCACGACCTTCAGCACGCCGAAGATCAGGGTCACGCCTGCAGCAACCAGGAACAGCAGCATGCCCACAATCAGCCCGCTGGTGGTCTGGGTGACCAGACAGGCGGGCGTCGTGAGGCAGGCACCGAGTGCGTCGAGGTCCATCCGAAGCTCAGATGTACTTCTGCTGCTTCTTCCACTCCGTCTCGAGCTCGATGATCTTGCCCCAGTCGGCGGCTTTCACATCGATGATGAACGGCTCCTTCGGCGTGGTCTGACCCCAGCCGATGGCGTAGTTGATCGTCGTGTGGTCATCGCGCATGGTGATGGTTCCGTCGACGCCGAACGGCGTGTCGATCTTCATGCCCGTCAGCGCCGCGGCAATCGCCTTGCCGTCGAGCGAGTTTGCCTTCTTGATGGCCGCCTCGTAGAAATGCATCGCGACCGTGTTCTGCCACGACCAGTTGGTCGGCCGTTCGTTCCACCGCTTGAGATAGGCTTGGCCCCATTCCTTGTTGGCAGGTGTATCCGGGAAGGTCTCGAGATAGCGCGTCGCCGACTGGATGCCGGGCGGCAGATTCTTGATGGCGGCCAGCACGGGATAGTCGACATTAGGCGTCGCCACCGCCATCTGCGTGAACAGCGCATAGATGTTGCCTTGGTTCACGAACGCCGAGAGGTCGCCGGCATAGAGCAGCGTAAACAGCGCCTGTGGCTTGGCCTGGATCAGCTTGGTGATGACCTCGGTGAAATCGGGCTGGCCGAGCTTGGGCCAGGCCTCGGTGACTATCTCGATGTCCGGCTTGAATTGTTTGAAGAACTGCAGGTACTGCGCGGTGGTGTCGCGACCATACGCATAGTCCGGCGAACAGGTCGCCCATTTGTTGAGCTTCTTGGCGTTGGCGTATTCGGAGAGATAGATGCTGCCGGCCACCGCGTCGTGCACGCCCTGGCGTGCGACCCGGAAGGCGGTGGGGACGCGGATCTTGGGATCGGCGGTCAGCGATGAGGTCTCGCTGTTGGTGTGAATGCAGGCGACGCCGAGGTCGCGCACGACTTCCTGGACCGCGAAGGCGCCGGACGAGGCCTCGGCATCGATCAAAAGCTCGCAACCCGTGCTGTTCACCAGCTCGCGTGTCAGGCGGGCGGCCTCCTGGGGCTGCCCCTTCGAATCGCGGAAAACGAATTCGATTTGCCGGCCGAGAAAGCCGCCTGCGGCGTTGATGCGATCCTGCTCCATCATCAGCGCGTTGCGCGAGGAGGTGCCGAGCAGCGCGATCGGCCCCGACAGGATGCTCTGCATTCCGATGCGCAGCGTATTGGCCTGTGCCTTGGCCACCCAGGGGGCCGCCAGCAGGCTGGCCGCACCACCAGCCAGCATAGTGCGACGCGTAATGAGTCCGTTCATTGAACTGCACCTCCCATGATTTTATTATTGTAACTTGATTATTGTGGCTCGGTTTTTGCGATAACCGGCTGTTTTTATTCAGGCTGCCAACTGTAGCGGCGATTGCGTTCCGATCAAGCTGGCATTTGGGCGGTGGTCGAAGCCTGCAACCGGCACCGAAAAGTGTCGGCGCCGCAGTCTTGATCGTTGAGCAGCTCCTGCATGTGCCTGGACTTGGCGGGCCATGCGACCAGGGCCGGCGAGGGTCAGATTGACGATCAAGATGCCGGGGGCCAGCGGGCGACATTCGGCCGCGCTGTCTCGCTCCACCAAATAAAGTCCGCACTGCGGCCGTGTGGGCTGGCGGGATCGATCGCTGTCTTGTTGCCCTGCAGCAAGCAGTCAACGCAATTTCCCCGGACCGGGGGCGCTTGGCCCCTGCACAACCGCCACAAACCTGTGGTAACAATCGACCGTCCGAAAGAACTGCAGAATAATGTCAAACAGGGAGGACGATATGCTGCTGCGTTGTGCGAGAGTCCTTGGCGCGTTGACCGTAGGACTGCTTCTGACGGCCGCCGGGGCAATGGCGGCGGAGGCCCCGAAGGAGATGAAGCTCTATGTCTTCAGCTCCGGGGCGCTGAACCTAGATAAGTCGATCATCCAGAACGGCGCCAGCGGCAAGGTGCAGATTCCCGTGGGCTTCTTCCTGATCCGTCATCCCAAAGGGGACGTGCTGTTCGATTGCGGCAACAACGACAAGATCATCACCAATGCGGACTACTGGGGGCCGTTTGTGAAGGCGCTCGATCCGGGCCGCTCGCCGGACATCGCCATCGACACCCAGCTCAGCAAGATCAATGTCAAGCCGTCGGACATCAAGTACGTCGTGCTCGGACATTTCCACGTCGACCATGCCGGCAATATCGGCAAGTTCCTGGATTCGACCTTCGTGTATCAGCGCGACGAAATGAGGAACGCGTTCTGGCCGGCACCGGGTTATGCGACTTTCTTCATTACCGATGATTTCGCCATGCTGCGAAACAGCGTGGGCGGCTCGATGCCGAGCAAATACAAGACAATCGAGCTCGACGGCGACCTCGACCTGTTCGGCGACAACAGCATCTATATCCATCGAACGGTGTCGCACACGCCCGGCAGTCAGATCATGGTCGTGCGGATGCCGAAGACCGGAACGGTGGTGCTGACCAGCGACGCCGTCTATCTGCAGGAGAATCTCGACAAGAACATCCTGCCGAGCATCGGCAGCGTCTATGATCCCGTCGGCATGCTCGACGCTTATGCCTGGGTCAAGCGGGTGCACGACGTCGAGGGCGGCGACATCATCTTCGCCCACGATCCGGACGTGTACAAGGCGCACAAGCATTCGCCTGAATATTACGAGTGATCGAGCGACACGGTCGTGCCGCGAGCTGATTTAAATCCCGGGCGTTGCGCCCGGGATTGTGGTCGCGGGGACGTTTTGCGCGCGATCGCGGTCATCTGGTGGTGCAAGATTCTGGGTTCTGTAAGCTGATGTCCCCTCTGGTGCTGGCGCAGGATGTCACCAAGTGGTACGGGCCGCGCCGCGCCGTCACCGACGTATCCTTTGCCATCGAACAAGGTGAGATCGTCGGTTTGCTCGGGCCCAACGGCTCGGGCAAGAGCACGATCTTCCGCATGTTGACCGGGTACCTTGTGCCGACCTCCGGGCATATCGAAATCGCCGGCCATGACGTCGTCTCCTCGTCGATCGAGGTTCGCCGCGTGATCAGCTATGTGCCGGAGGATGCCCCGCTCTACGATCACATGCGGGTCGGTGAATTTCTTCACTTCATGGCCAATCTCAGAGGATTGCGGGGGCGAGCCGCAAAGGCGGCAGTCGACGCCGCGGCCGAGCGACTCGATCTCACCCGCGTCATGATGCTCCTGACCGCAAAGCTCTCCCGCGGCTTCCGCCAGCGCGTTTCGATCGCGCAGGCGCTGTTGGGAAATCCGCAAGTGCTGGTGCTGGACGAACCGACCAGCGGGCTCGATCCGCATCAGGTCATCGCTGTTCGCGATCTCATTCAGTCGCTTTCGGGAAACCACACGGTGCTGATCGCTTCGCACATCCTCCCCGAGATCGAAAAGATCGCTTCGCGGGTCATGATCCTGCTCGATGGCATGCTTTTGACCCCTGATGCGCTGAAGACGGAGACGGAGGGGACCATGTTGCGGCTTGTGGCAGCCGCTCCAGAAGCAGCCGTCCGAGGCGTCGTCTCTGCGATCGCCGGCGTGCGCGACATCACAGCCGAGCCGGACGCCGGTTCGAACGCGATGCATTACCTGGTCAGGGCCGAGACGCGCGCGACGCTTGCCACTGACATCGTGACAGCGTTGGTCAAGGCCGGCGTCGCCGTCTCAGGGGTGAGCGAAGCTCGTCCGGATCTCGAGCGTGTTTTTCTCGATTTGACACGGCGGTCGTCGAGGGTGGCCGCATGAGAAGCTTTGCCATCCTGTTGCGGAAGGAGGAGATGGCGCTGTTTTCGTCGCCGATCGCCTATGCGGTGATGACCGTGTTCCTGCTCATCATGGGCTACAGCTTCACGCTCACCTTGTTCATCAGCCATCAGCCCAGCATGGTGCACGTGTTCTTCCAGATGTTCGTGCTGTTCATGCTGACCGCGCCGCTGATCACCATGCGGCTGCTGGCGGAGGAGCGGAAGCTGCGGACCATGGAGGTGCTGCTCACCTCGCCGGTCTCCGAGGTTGCGATCGTGCTTGCGAAATATTGCGCCAGCATGAGCCTGATCGTCGTGCTGCTGCTGCTCTCGGGCTGCTACGCGGCGGCGCTGGCCTGGTTCGGCGATCCCGATTTCGGACCGATCTATAGCGGGTATCTCGGTCTGCTGCTGTTCGGTTCGGCCCTGGTCGGCGCGGGGCTTTTGGCGTCGGCGCTCACAGCCAACCAGGTGATCGCAGCGCTGATTTCGCTCAGTGTCTTCCTGCTTTTATGGATCATCGACAATTTCGGCTGGCTGCTGCCGAGCCCGGCAGACACGCTGGTGGTGAATCTGTCGCTCGCGGTACATTTTCGCCCCTTTGCAGTGGGTTCGATCTACCTCTCGGACGTCGGCTTCTTTCTCAGCGTCACACTGCTGACGCTGTTGTTGACCGTGCGGGCATTGGCGCGGCGATAGGAGAGACGAATGTCGCGGTTGACCCGATCCGATCTGATCGTCGCCGCTCTCATCGCCGCCGCTATGCTGTTCGGCGCGCTCGGTTTCGCAGGATTTTCCGACAGGATATCGAACAGCTTGTTGTTCGTGGCCTGGTCGCTGACCCTGCTGACGCTGTTCGCGCTCGCGGTGCGCCTGCCGCTGCGCGGCCGCGGCTCGCGGTGGACGGCCTGGGCCGCCAACACGCTGATTGTCTGCGGCGCGCTGGGCGCTACGGTTGCCGCGAACGTCGCCCTCTATCGCCACGACGTGCATTTCGATGCGACGCGCGAAGGGGTGAACACCCCGCCGGCGCAGCTCGCCGATCTTGTCGACGAGCTGCGATCCCCGCTCTCGCTGACCTATTTCTACAATGCCAGCGACCCCAATGCGCTCGCCGTACGTGACATGATCGAGATCGCGGCACGCAACCATCCGCTGCTGGCGTTCCGTGCCATCGATCTCGACAAGGAGCCGGGGCTCGCGCGCGACATCGGCGTGCATTCGTACAATACAGCGGTGCTACAGGCCGGTGACCGCAAGGTGCTGGTCGAGAACGTCACCGACGCCGCGCGTCTCGGTTATGCCGCGCTCCGCGTCCTCCGACAGCGCGCCGAGACGATCTGCTTCGTGACCGGCCATGGCGAGACGTTCCGCCCGATGCCGGGCCACTATCACTTCAGTCATGTCGAGACATTGAGGGGGCATGATATCCCGGGCGCCGGCGACGTGCTGGTCGCAGAACCCGAGCAGCTCGACCGGCTTCAGCTTGCGCTGAACGAGATCGGTTTCGAGATGCGTCCCCTCGTGATGGCGACGGCAACCACAATTCCGACCGATTGCACGGTGGTTGCAGAGATCGGCCCGCGAACCGCGTTATTGGCGGGCGAGGCGGATCTCCTCGCCGACTATCTCGGGACTGGCGGACGGCTCGTGATGCTGATCGATCCGCAGTTTCCGGTTGGAGCCGACCTGCAGAACCGTCTGCTGACCCCGCTCGGCTTGTCGAGCGAACCGGCCATCATCATCGATCCTCTGAATCATTTTCGCACTGATCCCGATAAGGTCGCGGTGCCCTATTATCCGCCGCATCCGATCACGGGGCGTCTTGCGCTGACGGTGTTTGCGCAGGCGAGACCGATCCGCCTCAGCCAACCTCTAGCGGCAGTGAAGTCGAGCGTCCTTGCCGCCAGCAGCCAGGACAGCTATTTGCGGCCGCCGTCGGCGGCCGGCGGCATCGCCGTCGCTGCCGGCGGACCGGCTCCCGCCGAAGTTGAGCATGGCGCCCAGGCTCTCGCAGTGGCCGTAGAAGGAGCCTTTCCGGGAGCCGCGTCCAACAAGCCCTTTCGGCTCGTGATCGCAGGCACCAGCAAATTTGCGACCAACGAGTATTTTTCCTATGTCTCCGATGGCGAGCTATCGGTCGCCATCATGCGCTGGCTGGCCGACGACGACGCGTCGCCGAATCTTGCGCCGCGTACCTACAATGTGCCTGAGATCGTGCTGACGAGCGCGCAGATGCGCGACACCTTCATCGCGCTTGAGATATTGCTGCCGCTCAGCACGGCTCTTTTTGGCGTCGCGATGTGGTGGAGGCGACGTTGACGGGCGCGACGGCGCGATGGAAAATGGTGCTCGCCGTCACGGTGCTGCTCGTGCTTCTCCTGGCCTTGGCTCTTTCGGGGCAATGGCCGGAGTTGCGCAGCAAGCTGGTATCCTCGCCAAGAGGCCTTCTCGCCATTACGCCTGACGACATCGAACGTGTCGACATCCGCGCAGGCGCCGAGAGCGTCGTGTTGCGGCGCGAGCCGGGCGGATGGACGATTGAAGGCGTGGATGGCATCGCGCCGGCTGAGCTTGTCTCCCACATCGATACGGCCTTGAGGTTTCTCCGGGTCAGCGAACCGTCGCGCGAGATTCCCGCGGGCGAGCTTGCTGCCGAGAGCTTTGCCGCGTTCGGGCTCGATCCGCCATCCGAGGCTGTCGTGCTCGAGACCCGCTTCGCCGCCACGGCGACCGTGAACTTTGGGACGACAAATCCGGCAGGCACGTCGCACTATGTCAGGCTGGGCGGCGCGCCGGCAGTTTATCTGATGCCGCGCCACGTGACGGAGGAGTGGCGGCTGGTGCTCGACATGGCGCGGCGGCTGCAAGGCAAGGCCAGCCTCGCCGCCGCAAGCCGCGGCGCAGACCTGCTGTTGCCGGTCTCGATGACGCAGGTTTGGGCGATCGAGATCGTGGCGGCTGGCAAGCTCACGCGGTTCGAGCGCGACGCGGCAGGGGCATGGTTCAGGCATGTCGGTCAGCATTCGCACATAGCCGGCGCCGATGTTCATGTCGCCGATCCCGTGCAGGCGACGATCATCGATGGCGCATTCCGCGCATTCGACTCGGCAGTGGCGGAAGCGCGCGTCGGGCCTGGCGATGCGGTCCATCTCGCCCAGTACGGCCTCGCCTTGCCGACGCAGATCGTGATGTTTTACGCGCGCGACAGCTCGACGCCGTTGGCGCGGCTCGAGTTCGGCGCGCCCGCCGACAGGCTTGATCGATATGCAAGGCTGGCCCCGGACGGCGCGATCGTCACCGTTGCAGAGTTCGAGCCGAGGCGCCTGACTGAGCTCCTGAAGACCGTCGGAGCAGGCTCGTGAGGTTGCGGCGCGTGCTGCTGGCGGGGGCAATTGCGTTTGGTGCCGTGGTCGCGGTGCAGGCTCACCAGGTCAATCTCTCGACCGCGCGAGTCACATTGGCTGCCGATCGCAGCGTCAACGTCGAGGTCGGGCTCAAGGGCAGCGATGCCGACCGCCTTGCCGGCACCGCAATTTTCGATCCGCAGCGCGACCAGGTTGATCCAACGCTGGCAGCGGCTTCGGCCGCACCGATCGTCGCTTACGTCAGCGCGCATATCGCCGTAGTGGGTGCTGATGGCACGGCTTGCGTGCCGGGCACGGCTACACTCGTGCCCGACGGGGACGGCGTGATCTTTCGCAACCGCTTTTCCTGCCGGGGTGTCGCGGGCGACATCATCTATCGTTCGACGGTGCTGACGGACATCGATCCCGCCGCGCGCCAGGTGGTCTTGATCGGCGAGGGCGACAGCGCTCCGCAGGCATTGCTCGATGGCTCCAACACCGAGGTCACGCTTTCGGCTCCGCCGCCGTCGCTGCTCTCGACGCTTGAGCGCTACCTCGTCACTGGCATCGAGCATATCTTCCTGGGCTACGATCACATCGCCTTTTTGGTCGCCGTCGTGTTGTGGGCACGGCGGCTGGTGCCGGTGATCAAGATCGTAACCGCCTTTACGATCGCGCATTCGATCACGCTGTCGCTCGCCGCGCTCAACATCGTTGTTATTCCCAGTGCCGTTGTTGAGCCCGCCATCGCCGCGTCGATCGTGTATGTCGCGATGGAGAATTTCTTCACACGCAATATCGACACCCGCTGGCGGGTCACCTTTGCATTCGGGCTTGTGCACGGGTTCGGCTTTGCCGGCGCTCTCCGGGAGGTCGGCCTGCCCACGAACGCCGTCGCGACCGCGCTTGCGGCCTTCAACATCGGCGTCGAGATCGGGCAGGTCGCCATCGTTTCGGTCGTGGTTCCGGCGCTGATTGTGTTGGACCAGCTGATGGCCGTCGACAGGACCAAGCCAGTGAGAGCCGCTCCTCTGGTCTATGCGCTGTCGGCGCTCATCACTGTACTCGGCAGTTACTGGTTTGTTGCGCGCGTGTTCGATGCCTAGTGGTCGCCATGGCTTCGAGGCCGCGGCCGGAGTAGGCTGCAGCAATGAGCGGATGTTCCCTTGCGCAACTGAACCTGATCGGGACCAGATATGAGCCTCCTCAGCAATCCATTCGACCCCGCGCGCGAAGCAGCTCTGGTGACAGGTGCGGGAAACGGCATCGGTCGTGCCATCGCGCAGGCCCTGGTCGGGGAGGGCGTGCGAACCGTGTTCGCGGACGTGAGCGGGGAGAGAGTAGCTGCGGCGATCGCGGCCGCACCTTGCCCCGAGCTGGCGGTGCCGTGGATTGGCGATCTCGCGCATCGCGATGCCTGGGACGCGCTGCTGACCGATGCGCGGAGCGCCGTGGGACAAGTGACTCACTTCGTCCACAGCGCTTCGCCTCCGCGACGCGAGGCCGACCATGCCCTCGCGGTAGACCCTGAAACTTGGGAGCAGATGCGCTCGGTCAATGTCGATGCCGGCTTTTACCTGTCGCGTGAGCTTGCGCGTCAGCTCATCGCGGCAAAGGTGCCCGGATCGTTCCTGCTGCTTACGTCGCTTCATGCGGGCACGCCGCGAAATCTGCCGCATTACAGCACGTCCAAGGCGGCGCTCGCGATGTTGGTCAAGGAGCTGGCGAAGACGCTTGGCCGCTTCGATATCAGGATCAATGCACTCGTTCCCGGAGCAATTGCCGCGGGTGGATTCGTCGCCGATCCGTCGCTGGCTCGGCACATTCCGCTCGGCCGGATCGGGAAGGCCGAGGATCTCGCGCCATTGGCTTTGGCCGTGCTCTCGAACCGCATTTCCGCTTACGTCACGGGGGCTGCTTTCGTGGTTGATGGCGGCCTGTCCTTGACGAACTGGTTCGACCCGCCAACTCTGGACGAGCTGTCGTAGCGCACGCTGATGTGATTCTCGCTGCGCAATAGCAGAGCCGTGACCGAGACAGGATGACGCGGCGGCCGCCGCTAAACGCGAATTTAGCTTTTTCAAATACAATTTAATCGCTCCAGGGCATGCCGCGCGCCTAGAGTCCGCATCACCGGGCTCGAATGATTGGAGCTGCAGATGTCTGATAATAGCGTGGCTGTTGCCTACAAACCACCGAGCGCGCCGGACGGAGCCGCCGGCTATGCCAGAGGTTACGCCTCGATCATCAAGCAATACGATCTGCTCGAGAGAGGGCAGGAGCAGGAGCTCGCGCGACGCTGGCAGGACCGCCGCGACCAGCGTGCGAGCGATGCTCTCGTCGAGAGCCATCTCAGGCTCGCCGCGCGTGTGGCACGCAGCTACCAGGGATACGGCCTTCCGCTTGCCGACCTGATCGCAGAGGCCAATCTTGGACTGGTCATGGCGGCGGCGCGCTTTAAGCCTGATCATGGCGCTCGGTTCTCGACCTATGCGGTGTGGTGGGTCAAGGCTGCTATTCGCGATTACATCCTGCGCTCTTGGTCGCTGGTCAGGATCGGGACGACGTCGGCGCAAAGGAAGCTGTTCTTCGGGCTCAGGCGTGAAATGAGGAAATTCGCTCGCAACGGAAGCGGGCTGACGCCTGCTACGGTCGAAGCCGTGGCTGCGGCGCTCAAGGTCACGCCTCGCGACGTGATCGAGATGAATAGTCGGCTGTCCGGCGACTTGTCTCTGAATGCGCCGGTTTCGGATGACGGACAGGCGATCGAGTGGGAAGCCACGCTTGCCGACGAATCTCCTGACGCCGAAACGATCGTCGCGGAGCACGACCAGACCACGCAGCGGGCGAGAGCTGTCCGTAATGCCCTGTGCGTCCTCAACGAACGGGAACGACGGGTGTTCGAGGCCCGGCGGCTCAGCGAGGATCCACCGAGCCTTGAGCAGCTGGGACGTGAGCTGTCGATCTCCAATGAACGCGTGCGGCAGATCGAGGTGCGCGCCTTCGAGAAGGTCAAGCGTGCGGCCTCCGAAATCCTGATGGACAGAGCCGGCTCCGGTTTGCCGGCGGCACTGCCCGCCCATGCCTGACCGGATTGATCTTCCGGACGATGACGATGATGGAGGTCATTGGAGGCGCTATCCACGGAACCTCTCCCGGTATTCGCTGGGGCTGGCACCGATCCGCCTGAGGAAGGCCCGCCGCATGGTGTCCGGGTTGGTGAACCCGCAACTGAACGCGACGCGTTGCAGCGGTTTGTCGGTGTCCTCCAGCAGTCGTCGCGCCGAATCGACGCGCGCCATCTCGACGAAATCGGCCGGCGTGATCCCTGTCTCCTGAAAGAACACCCGCGTGAAATTGCGCACGCTCATTGCCGCGCGCGCAGCGAGGATCTTCACGGTCATATCGAGCGACAAATGATCGAGAATCCAGTGTTGCACCGATTGAATACGTCCTTCCGTCGCGAGCTGCGCTGCAAGATGCGCGCTGAATTGCGATTGGCCGCCCGGCCGCTTGAGAAACACCACGAGGCGGCGGGCCACCGCGAGCGCGACGTCGCGGCCGTGATCGTCCTCGATCAGCTTCAGCGCGAGATCGATGCCGGCCGTCACGCCGGCTGACGTCCACAGCGGGCCGTCCTGCACGAAGATCCGGTCGGGTACGATCCTGGCCGCGGGAAACCGTTCCGCCAGCTCGCTGGCATGCTGCCAGTGTGTCGTCGCGTTCCGGCCATCGAGCAGGCCTGCGGCGCCGAGAAAAAAGGCGCCGGTGCAGACCGAGCCGTGACGGCGGCAGTGCGGCGCGCGCCGCCGCAACCATGCATGCAAGTCGGTCGCGCCATAGGCCTGACCATAGTCCGGCGTGCCCGCGACAAGCAGCGTGTCGATCGGCTCATCGTCCTCCAGGATCGTGCTGTTTGCCACCAGCGACATGCCACCGGCTGTCACGGTCCGCTCAGGCCCCGCCGACACCAGCCGCACCTCGTAATTGCATTTGTCGGGAGCCTGCCGATTGGCTTCCAGAAATGCGTCCAGTGGCCCGGAGATATCCAGCGATTGGGCGTTCTGCGGAACGACAATGGCAACCGGCGTGCGATACATTTCCCGTTCCCCGTGCCGCGAGGTTCCGGCGCGATGCAGCTCCGAAAATCGGGATTGGCCTCAGTGTGAGAGCGCCCGCATCGGCGCGACGGCGGTCCTGCCTGCGGTTTCGCGCAGGATGAATCCGGCCCCACGGATATTGTAGATCATGGGCGTCTCGCCGGGACGATCGACCTTGTGGCGCAGCCGGCCCATATGCACGTTGAGCAAGTTGGTGTCGGGAACGAAGTTGTAGTGCCAGACGTCCCTGAGCAGCATCTCGCGGGTGAGCAATTGTTCGCTCCGCCGCATCATGTATTCGAGCAGGCGAAACTCACGGGGCAACAGGTCGATTTCGCGATCATTGCGCTTCGCGGTCCGCTCGATCAGGTCAAGCTCCAGCGCTCCGACCTGCAAGCTGGTCTGGCGTGTATCGGCCGGCCGGCGCAGCAAGGCCTCGATCCTGGCGACAAGCTCAATGAGCGCGAATGGTTTTGTGAGATAATCATCGCCGCCCGACCGCAGCCCGCGAACGCGATCCTCGACTTTGCTGAGTCCACTCAGCACCAGTACGGGGGTCTGGATCTCTTCGTTCCGCAACGCCCGGATGATGCCAAGCCCGTCCAATCCCGGCAGCATGCGATCGACAATAATGGCGTCCGGTTGCACGGAGCGCGCTTTATTCAGGCCTTCATGCCCGTTCGATGTCCACTCGACATCAAATCCGTGATCGCTCAACCCGGCGGCTGTCAACTCGGCCAGCTCCTCATCATCTTCGATCAGAAGTATCCTTTTCATCGGCTTGCTCTCGATTGCTCGACCGCGTGCGCATTGGTTCCCGGCTCCTCAGCGAAAGCCTAGGCCGATACAATCATCAGGTCCAATCGATTTATGTTGTTACGGCGATAAGAAAATCTGATTGATCTGCGTCAACCCCCGAGTTCATCATTGGCGCCGCGAGCTGTGGATGCTGGCTTGTCTGGCTCCTGTTGGCTGCTGAGGCAGCCTTGCTGAAAGGTAGGCAGCCCGGTAGATCAGGTCCAATCGATCTAACCGTCGGGGTCGATCAGGAGATCTGATTGGTCAGGCCGCTCCCCGTTAGCGACGTCGCTTCGCGCGCTCGTGGAAGATCGAGCCGATGAAGTCGAGGCTGGTGCGCGCCGCGAGCAGCGATGTGACGCCCGAGGGGTCGTAGGGAGGCGAGACCTCGACAAAATCCACTCCAACCACGTCGAAACGCGTGGCGACTTCCCGCAGCAGGTCCTTGGCCTCGTAATAGTTGAAACCGCCATGGCTGATCGTTGCCGTCCCCGGCGCTATCGAGGGATCGAAACTGTCGATATCGATGGAGACGTAGACGCGTTCGCGATCCGGGATATGAGCGAGCGCCGCAGCCGCGCCGATCGTCCGGAATTTGCGCATGGAAACGACATGCGTCCCATAGGCCTTGGCGGCTTCGTAGTCCTTCCGGCTGACGGACGCCATGTTGTGAGGGCCGACCGTTGTGATTCCCTTCACATGCGCCATCTCCGAGGCACGGCGCATCGGGCTGCCGTGGCCCCAGCTGATGCCATTGCGCTCGTCGATGAAATCGAAGTGGGCGTCGAGATGCACGATCTGGATAGGCTTCTGGTCCGAATAGGCTGCGATCATCGCCATGGTGATGGCATGGTCGCCGCCGAGAATGTACGGCATCGTTCCCGCGTCGAGCAGTGCGCGTACCGCGAGCTCGGCGTTCGCAAGGCTGCGCTTGGTGTCGGCGTAGATGACGTCGCTGTCGCCGGCATCGACGATTTTGACTTGATCGGCGGTCAGATAGGTCACCTCGTCCTCGAAGTCGAACACGCCGTCCGGGCCGAAGCCGTGGAACATCGACATTTCCCTGATGGCGCGAGGCCCGAAGCGGGTGCCGACGCGATAGCTCGATGCGGTGTCGATCGGCACGCCGAGCACCGCGACATCGGCGCCATCGAGCTTGTCCCAATTGGTGCAGGCAGGCTGGGCGGCGAAAGTTGCGAGGCCGACGAAGGGCAGATCCATCCGTTCGGCCATATTTCGGCTCATGCTCGGTCTTGTCATGGCAGCGTCCTTCCTGACGTATTGCAGGGCCAGATGCAGGCCCGGGTTGCTTTCAGCAGATGTCTTCGGTGACGCCTTCGCGCTCATAAGCCCGACGAACCGAGGGCAGGGCCGTCACCATGTCGAGCAGCTTTGCGATGTGACGCCGTGCGCGCGGCGGGTTCGTCATCCGTTGGGCCCAGCGGGCGAGCATGACGAGATAGAAATCGGCGGCACTCAGCGTATCGCCGAGGAGGAGCGGACCGTTCGCTTCCAGGTGCTGCTCGATCACATCGAGATAGGCGCCCGCGCGCTTCTCGGCGCCACGCTCGACGATGTCGCCTGCGTCGGTGTCGTCGCCGGTCAAGCGGTCCGGATACTGCCAGATCATCAGCTCTTCCTGCAGCGAATTGGTCAGGAAGGTCATCCATTGATAGAATCTGGCGCGCTCCGGCGTCCCGACCCTGGGTGCCAGCCCTGTGTCGGGATGCTGGTCCACCAGATGAAGAACAATTGCGGCTGCTTCGAACAGCACCAGCTCGCGATCGACCAGAGTCGGAATGCGCCCGTTCGGGTTGATCTTGAGATACTCGTCGGATCGTTGTGCGTTGCGCGTTCGATCGACGAGTACGAGCTCGTATGGCAGGCCGAGCTCTTCGAGCACCATGTGAGGTGCCGCGTTTGCGTTGCTCGGGAAATAATGCAGCTGATACATCGCGTCTCTCGAAGTTTGTGTTGCCATGACCCAGAGTTAGAGGCGTGGCGGCCCGGCAACAACGACAGAGGTCCGTCGATCTTGGCCAAAGGTCCGTCGATCCGGGCCAAAGCTGCTCACCACGGGTTGCTGGCGTCGCGGGGAAGCCGGCATGCGGGAGGGTCGTTCGGACACGACCACCATGGTCATTCTTGCGCTGCACAGTTTTGCTGCAGCCAGATATGATTTGGTGCAAACGCCGCTGCAACAACGCGCTTGACAGCAAGATCGATCTAAGAGACCGTAATT
The DNA here is from genome assembly GCF_000472425.1 of Bradyrhizobium sp. Tv2a-2. Lineage (GTDB taxonomy): Bacteria > Pseudomonadota > Alphaproteobacteria > Rhizobiales > Xanthobacteraceae > Bradyrhizobium. The sequence goes on from NZ_AXAI01000002.1 coordinate 217,524, forward strand.
GCATGCGTTGGGCAACGGCTGCCCATTGACGCGACGAGTTCAACCAGTTCCAACGCCGCGTTTGCTCGATTGCAGCGTGTTTAGTTGGTGGCGAAGACGCCCTCGGCCTGACGGCCGGCGGGCGTTTTTTTGTTTTTTGGATGGTAGCGAATGGCGCGTCAGCAATGCCGCATCGGCGTGATGTTCTCGACCACGGGGTCGTATAGCGTCGTCGCCCGCTCGATGCTGAATGGGGCGCTGCTCGCCTTTCGCGAAATCGCGGAAACCGATAGCGAGCTCTCGCTCGAGCCGGTCGTGGTCAATCCGTCGGGCGATCTCTCGCGCTATCGCGCACTCAGCCTCGATCTGCTCGGCGCGGGCATTCGCCATGTGGTGGGCTGCTATACGTCCTCGAGCCGCAAGGAGGTCATTCCCTGCTTCGAGAAGTACGACGGGCTGCTCTGGTATCCCTCACACTATGAGGGTTTCGAGAGCTCGGACAATGTGATCTACACCGGCGCCTCGCCCAATCAGCATGTCCTGCCGCTGGTCGATTACCTGGCGTCCCGCGTCGGCAGCCGCGCCTTCTGCGTCGGCTCCAACTACATCTGGGCGTGGGAGAACAACCGGATCTTTCGCGAGGCGCTGACGGCGCGCGGTGGCGCCGTGATTTCGGAGCGGTATCTGTCCGTCGGCGACACCGAGTTCGACCAGGTGATCGCCGCGATCCTCGACCAGCATCCGGATTTCGTCTTCAACAACCTGATCGGCACCAGCGCCTACGCATTTTTCCGGGCCTTCCGCGCCGCCTGTCGCGCACGTGGCATCGATCAGGCGGTCGAAATCCCGGTTGCAAGCTGCACCCTGTCCGAGCCGGAGCTTGCGGAGATCGGCCTGGAGGCGGTCGACGGCCATTTGACCTCCAGCGTCTATTTTTCCTCGCTGAAATCGCCTGCCAATGACGCATTCAGCGGTGCCTATGCCAGGGCGTTTCCGGATGGCCCGGTGTCGTCGGCCGATGCCGAGTCATCCTACATCGCGGTGAAGCTGCTGGCGGCGGCGCTGGCGCAGGCCGGCACCGATGACGCGCGCGCCGTTCGCGCGGCGGTCGCCAACCAGCGTCTGGAGGCACCGCAGGGCGAGGTGAGCATCGATCCGCAGACCTATCATGCCTGGCTGACGCCGCGCATCGCCCGATCGGGGAGCGACGGACAGTTCGAGGTGCTGCTTGAGGCGCGCAGCCCGGTTGCGCCGGATCCCTATCTTGTCCAGTCGTCGCCGCGCTTCGCGGTGGCCATGCGCTGCCCGGCGCTCCGAGTGGTGCAATCATGACCTTCCGCGTGCTGCAGAATTTCAAGGGCGGACGCGCCATCATCGTGGGTAGGCGCAGCGGCTGGGAAGTCACGCTGGAGACCACGCTCGCCAAGCTCGGGGTCGTCAGTGAATACCCTGAAATCGTCGGCGGCCGCGTGCAGATCGACGTCCGTGCGCTGCAGCCGGAGCGCGACATTCTTTTCATCGACGGCGACCTCGACGGCGCGGTCGCCATCGAGGTCGATCCTGCCTCGCGCCTGCCGCCGGTGCCGGTTATCGGGCTGGTCGGCGTCGAGGCGCCGAGCCGGTTGAAGGCGCTGGTCAACCTCGGCGCCACGTCCTTCCTGCGCAAACCGGTGCATGGCGGCGCCGTCTACACGTCGCTATTCATGGGCGTCAATCAATTCTTGCTGCGCAGCGACATGTATAGCCGCCTGCAGGATCTCGAAGAGCGCCGCCGCGGCCGCCGCGAGGTCGTGCGCGCGATCATTCTGTTGATGCAATCAGGCCTCGATGAGGAGGCTGCCTATTCCCTGCTCCGCCGCGAGAGCATGCGCGCGCGGCAGAGCCTCGAACTCTACTGCGAGGAGCTTCTGAGCAGGAGGGCGAGGCCAACCGATATTTCCTGCCGTACGACCAGCGAGGGGCTGCAAGGCGGCAAAAAGCGAGCGATGTAGGAGACACCGACATGACCGGAAATATAGTGCGGGGGCTGCGCGCCGCGGCCCTCACGGGGACGCTTGTCCTCGGCCCAGGCGCTGCCTTTGCGGCAGACCCCATCAAGCTCGGCGTGCTGGAGGACCAGTCCGGCGATTTCGCGGCCGCGACGATCGGCAAGGTCCACGCTATCCAGCTTGCGGCCGACGAGATCAACAAAGCCGGCGGCATCGACGGCCGCCAGATCGAGCTCGTCACCTACGACACTCAGTCCGATAACACACGCTACCAGGAATTCATGCGTCGCGTGTTGCAGCGTGACAAGGTCGATGTCGTGTTCGCCGGATTCTCCTCCGCGTCGCGCGAGGCCTACCGGCCGATCGTCGACCAGTTCAACGGCTTTGCGTTCTACAACAATCAATATGAGGGCGGCGTCTGCGACGGCCACATGATCGTCACCGGCGCGGTGCCGGAGCAGCAATTCTCCACGCTCATTCCCTACATGATGCAGACCTATGGCAAGAAGGTCTACACCCTCGCCGCCGATTACAATTTCGGCCAGATCTCGGCGGAATGGGTGCGCAAGATCGTCAAGGAGAACGGCGGCGAGATGGTCGGCGAGGAGTTCATCCCGCTCGGCGTGTCGCAATTCTCGCAGAGCATCCAGAACATCCAGAAGGCGAAGCCGGACTTCGTGGTCACGCTGCTGGTGGGCACCGCGCAGGCCTCCTATTACGAGCAGGCTGCGTCCGCAAATGTCAACCTGCCGATGGCCTCGTCCGTGAACGTCGGTCAGGGCTACGAGCACAAGCGCTTCAAGCCGCCGAGCCTGAAGGACATGTACGTCACCACCAACTACATAGAGGAGATCGACTCGCCCGGCAGCAAGGCGTTCTACGCCAAGTTCAAGGCCAAGTTTCCGAACGAGCCCTATGTGAATCAGGAGGCGGAGAACTCCTACCTCGCGGTCTACCTCTACAAGCAGATGGTGGAGCGCGCGAAATCGACCAAGCGCGACGACATCCGCAAGGTGATCGCGATGGGAGACGTCTGCATGGACGCGCCCGAGGGCAAGGTCTGCATCGATCCGAAGAGCCAGCACATGTCGCACACGATCTATCTTGCGAAAGTAGGCGCCGATCATTCGATCTCCTTCCCGAAGACCTGGGAGGACATCAAGCCCTATTGGCTCGGCGAGGCCGGCTGCGACCTGACCAAGAAGGATCCGATGAGTCAGTACACGCCCTCCAACCCGCCGCCCAAATCCTGACGCGGCGCGATGGCGTCGCCCTGGCGCACTCCTTCTCCCGCGCCGGGGCGGCGTTCTCGGACTTAACTTTCCTATCGTTTGAAAACCTCAACCCCTCTGGTTGGTTCATGGACATCGCGAGCATTGCTTTCTCGGCGCTCTATCAATTCGGCGATGCTTTCGCATTCCTGGTGCTGTCGGCCTGCGGGCTCGCAGTGATCTTCGGCATGATGGGCGTGATCAATCTCGCCCATGGCGAGTTCATCATGTGCGGCGCCTATGTCACGGCATCGACTGTGCATGCGGGCCTGCCGTTGCCGCTGGGGATCCTGTGCGGCGCGGCCGCCTCGGCGCTGGCCGGCGTGGTGGTCGAGCTCCTCGTGATCCGCCAGCTCTACGAGCGGCCGCTCGACACCATCGTGGCCACCTGGGGGCTTAGCCTGATCGCAACCCAGGGCACGCTGATCCTGGTAGGCTCGACCATGGCAGGCGTGGGCACGCCGTTCGGCAGCTTTCAGGTCGGCCAGTATTCCTATTCCATCTATCGTATCGTGCTGTTTACGGCCGCGCTGGGCGTGCTCGGCGGGCTGTATGCGCTGTTCAACTGGACGCGGTTCGGCGTGCTAGCGCGGGCGACCATCCAGGTGCCGCACATGGCGGCCGCGCTCGGCGTCGATACCAGGCTGATCTACAGCCTGACCTTTGCCTGCGGCGCGGGACTGGCGGGACTTGCCGGCGGCCTCTACGCCCCGACTATGACGCTGGTGCCGACCATGGGCTCCACCTTCATCATGGAAGCCTTCGTCACGGTGGTGATCGGAGGCGCCGACGTGTTCCTCGGCACCGCACCCGCGGGGGGCGTGCTGGCGGTGGTCAAGTCGGCAATGACCTCCTGGCAGGGGCAATTGTTCGGTCAGATCGGCCTGCTGATCGCGGTGATCATCGTGGTGCGGATTCTGCCGAAGGGCATTTCCGGTTTTGTGTTGCGCGAGCGCGCCTGAAGGAGTGCTTGCCGTGAACAGCATGCGCATCCTGCTCCGCCGTCTCGAAGGCCCGCAGACCGTCGGCCGCGGCCCGGCGTTCTGGAGTCTGTTCGTGCTCGTTCTTGCGGGAGCCTGCGTCTATCCGCTGGTCGCCGATGGCTACACGGTCGGCAACACCGTCTACTTCTTTGTCTGGGTGTTCATCGCGCTCAGCCTGTGTCTGATCTGGGGCTATGGCGGCTCGCTGAGCTTCGGACAAACCGCCTTTTTCGGCATCGCCGGCTATGGCTATGGCATTCTCACGCTGAATTTCGGTGCGGCCTATGGCTTCACCCTGGTGGCGCTGCTGCTCGCGGTCGGCATCGCCGCGTTCTTTGCGCTGCTGCTCGGCTATTTCATGTTCTTCGGCCGTATTGCCGGTGTTTTCCTCGGCATCGTGACGCTGGCGGTGACGTTGACGCTCGAGCGCTTCATGGCGCAGACGGCAGGGCCGGAATGGCACATCGGCGTTGCCAGGCTCAACGGCTTCAATGGCATGAGCGCGATGCCGCCGCTGACGATACCCTGGCCCGGCGGCGACATCGTGTTGTTCGCCGATATTGGCCTCTATTATCTCGTGCTTGGTCTGCTGGTGTTCGTCTATCTCGGCCTGCGCATCCTGATGAACTCGGCGTTCGGCAATGTCATCGTCGCCATCAGGGAAAACCCTGAACGCGCGGAGATGCTGGGCTACGACATCAGGAAATATCAGCTGATCACCTTCATCATCGGCGCGGCGTTGGCCGGACTCTCGGGCGTGCTCTACACGGTCTGGGGGCAATACATCACGCCGTCGAGCATGGGCATGACGGCGGCAGCGCTGCCCTTGATCTGGGTCGCGGTCGGCGGGCGCAGCGATCTCACCTCTACCCTGATCGGAACTCTGCTGGTGCTCGCGGCGTTCCAGGCGCTCACCATCTACGGCAGCCAATATGCCCTTGTCTTCATGGGCGTGCTCCTGGTGCTGACCGTGCTGATCGCGCCCAACGGGCTCGTGCTCGGCGCCATGAATCTGCTGTCCCGGTTCGGCATGCGCAAGGCAGAGGGGAAATAGCCGATGGCGCTGCTCGAACTGCGCAGGCTCAACAAGCATTTCGGCGGCCTGCACGTCACCAACTCGGTCGACCTCGCGCTCGATGCCGGCGAGATCCATTGCCTGATTGGCCCCAATGGCGCCGGAAAGAGCACGCTGTTCAGGTTGATCCTCGGCGAATATCATCCGGGCAGCGGCGATATTTATTTCGCGGGCGAGAACATCACGCCGCTTAAATCCTTCGCGCGCATCCATCGCGGTCTGTCCGTGAAATTCCAGGTGCCGGGTGTTTTCAAAGGGCTGTCGGTGCGGCAGAATCTCGAGATTGCGCTGCAAAGCCGCCATCGCGGCGTCGGGCTCGAGCGGGAGATCGACGGTCTGTTGTCGTTTCTCGGGCTCGCGGCGGAGCAGTGGCAGACCGCTGGCAATCTCAGCCACGGCCAGAAGCAGTGGCTCGAAATCGGCATGGCGATCAGCCTGAAGCCACGGCTTCTGCTGCTGGATGAGCCGACGGCCGGCATGTCGCCGGAGGAGACGTACCAGACCGGCGAGATGGTGCAGCGGCTGAACGCGGAGGGTATGACCGTGCTTGCCATCGAGCACGACATGGCGTTCGTGCGGCAGGTGGCGCAGCGGGTAACGGTGTTGCATCTCGGGCAGGTGTTCGCGCAGGGCTCGATCGACCAGATCGTCGCCGATGAGCGCGTCGCCGCGATCTATCTGGGGCAGGCCCATGGATAGGGAAACACGCAAGGAAGTGCTTCTGACCACGCTGGGCTTGCGTGCCGGCTATGGCGGCAAGCCGGTGCTGCAGGGGCTCGAGATCGAGGTGCGGGAGACCGAGATCGTCGCCGTGATCGGTCGCAATGGCGTCGGCAAATCGACCCTGATGAAGAGCCTGATCGGGCTGGTGCCGGCGATGAGCGGCTCCATCGTCTATCGCGGCGAGCCGATCGAGCTGTTGCCGGCACACAAACGCGCGCGCCTCGGCATCGGCTATGTACCGCAGGGCCGCGACGTCTTTCCCCGCCTGACCGTCGGCGAGAACATCGCCGTTGGCGCGGCGATCAACGGCGACATCCCGGAGGAGGGACGCAAGCGCGTGGTGGACGCGTTCCCGATCCTGGAGGAGCGCTGGCACCAGCGCGCGGGCACCATGTCCGGCGGCCAGCAGCAGCAGCTTGCGATCGGCCGCGTACTCGTCGCCGATCCCCATCTCATTCTGCTTGATGAGCCGTCCGAAGGCATTCAGCCGAACATCGTTCAGGACATCGCCCGCAACATGGTCGAGCTCAACCGCAAGACGGGCGTGACCATCATCCTGGTCGAGCAGAATCTGGACATGATCCGCGCCATGGCGCAGCGCTGCTACGTCATGGACAAGGGGCGCATCGTCGCCAGCCTCGACGGCAGCGCCCTTCATGATGAAATGGAAATGCGACGCCACCTCGCGGTGTGAGCGTCCGGAGCCGACAACAGAGGAGACCACCATGGCATGGCTGCAAAATTCGATCATGGCCCGCAGGGGCATCGCCAAGGGCGAGCGCGGCGTCCATCACATGATCACCGAGGCGGATCAGGGCAAGTATCACTACGTCTACGGACCCTATGTGAAGCCGGTCCTCACCGTTGATCCCGGCGCGGTCGTCTCCGCCGAGACCCATGATGCCTTCGAAGGCGCGATCAAGCACGAAACCGACAGCCCGTCCAAGATCCTCAATTTCCCCTATCTGAATCCGCAGAACGGCCCGGTCTGGGTCAACGGGGCGGAGAAGGGCGACACGCTCGCGGTCCATATCGAAAGCATCGTCCCGCGCGGCCCGCAGCCGTGCGGGACGACCGTGATCATGCCCGAGTTCGGCGGCTTGGTCGGCACTGGGCAGACTGCGCTGCTCAATCCGCCCTTGCCGGAGCGGGTCAAGAAGCTCGAGATCGACGTCAAGACCGGCACCAAGTGGAACGAGAAGATCACGCTGCCCTATGAACCGTTCATTGGCACGATCGGCACGTCGCCCGAGATCGAGGCGATCTCCTCGCTGCAGCCGGACTACTACGGCGGCAATATGGACCTGCCCGATGTCGGTGTGGGCGCGGTGATCTACCTGCCGGTCAATACCAAGGGCGCTCTGCTTTATGTCGGCGATTGCCATGCCGCGCAGGGCGATGGCGAGCTCTGCGGCGTCGCCATCGAGCATCCGACCGTGACGACCCTGCACATCGATCTCATCAAGGGCTGGACCATCGCATGGCCCCGGCTCGAGACCTCCGAGTTCATCATGACCATCGGCTCGGCGCGACCGATGGAGGATGCCGCGCGCATCGCCTATCGCGAGCTGTGCCGCTGGATGGCGGCCGATTACGGCTTCGATGAGATCGAAGCCTACATGCTGCTGACGCAGGCCGGCCGGGTGCGGCTCGGCAACATGGTCGACCCGAAATACACCCTCGGCGCCTCGATCAAGAAGTCCTTCCTGGTCTAGAGCACTTCCGGTTCTGATTGAATCAGAACCGGAGCTCTAGATTCTTGTTTTGACGCGTTTTCTTCACGCGAACCGGTCTCCACTTCGCTCGAAAACACTCAAGGCCTTCGCCATGCGACTGCCGCACAGCTATCGCGAGCCGATCAGGGAGCGGCAGCCGCCAGCCTCATAGGGTCAAGCCGTACGGCTGGACCGGTTCGGCATGCCGCCGAGTGCGATGATGTCCGCGCTCAACTGCTCGACCGTCGTGCGATGCCGCATCGCGGTCTGCCGGATCAGCGTGAATGCATCGTCTTCGCAGAGGCCGTGGTTGCGCATCAGCTGCAGCACGGCGCCGAATACCACGCGGCGGGCGCGGATCCGGTCCTCGAGCTTCTCGACATAGGCGGCACCCTCGCTGCGCCGCTGCGCGCAATCGAAGGCGACCACCAGTGCCGTATAGAGGCCGGCCGAACGCAGTGGCTTGATCAGGAACGAGGTGGGCTGCAGGTCGAGCAGCCATTTCAGCCGGCTGGGAGTTTCGGTGCCGATCAAGGCGATCACCGGCACGCTTGTTTTCAGCGGCGGGGCGCTGTCGGGCTTGATCGGAATGCTGTCCGCGTCGAGGACAATGACATCAATCCCGGTGTCCGGAACCACCAGGGCTTCCGGATCGGTCTCGGCCACCGACATGCCGAGCCGGCCGAGCTGCCGGCGCAGAATGGACATGTCCCGCTCGTCTCGCATGATCATGAGCGCGTGCCGGCCGCGCACGGAGAAAGGCGATGGTCTCGTCATGTCACGACACGCAGATGCGTTGGCCGCCGCGCGGTCGCATCCCCTTGCTTGTCCGGCCGGGCGCCGACCGAGGCGAAATCGAGATGGGAGAGGTAGGGGTCGGGGCGTTCCGGCGCGTCAGCCTCCCAGAAGATCTCGAACCGGCAGCCGTCCACGGCGCGGGCGAGCCGCGGCGTGAGAAAGCAATGATTGTTGTCGGGATCGACCCAGACTGGTCCTTGTGGCGAATTGTAGCAGTCGTTGGCGGCAGCGCGCCGAACCGCGGCAACGTCGACGGAGCCGGCTCGGCGGATCGCCCGTGCCAGCAGCATGATGCAGACATAGGTCGATTGGCTGTCCACGGAGACATGGCTGTCATCGCCGTGACGTGCCTTCCAGCGCGCGACGAAGGCCTGGTTCTCCGGCTCCTCGATGCTCTCGAAATAGGCTGACGAGGTGATGCAGCCGACCGAAGCGGCGGGCCCGATCATCTTCAGCTCCGGCTCGCAGAGGCTGCAGCTCAGCACGGGAATGGACAATCCGGCCCGTGCCGAGGCCGCGTGAAGCGCGCGCATGAAGCTGTAGCTGGATTCCCCGACCAGCGTATTGAAGACAGCCGGCGGCCTGCGGTCGATGATCTCGCCGACGATGTGATCGACCGAGATATCGCCAAGCTCCAGTAGCCGCTCGGCGAGCAGGCGCCCGCCGGCCGAGGCGACGAGGTCGCGCAGCACGCGGTTGGTTTCCCAGGTCCATACATAGTTCGAGCCGGCGCAGAACACGTCGCTGGCGATGTGTTCCAGCATGTGGCGTACCAGCGGCACCACCGTGTGGTTCGGCGCTGCCCCGACATAGATCACATTATCGCTGCTCTCGAAGCCTTCATAGCGCGCGGGGTGCCAGAGCAGGCGCTCGGTACGCTCGACAATCGGAATGACCTGCTTGCGCGAGGCCGAGGTGTAGCAGCCGACGATGTGGTCGACGCCCGCGCTGCGGATGAGGTCCTCGCATGCGGCATGGTAGGCCGGGACGACGCCGCCGGGATCGCGCAAGTGTGGGGTGAAGGTAAAGTCGAACGTCGCGCTCTGGTTGATCTCGTCGACGGCCATCAAGGCGCTCTTTTCCATCTCGCGCCCCATCATCGCGTAGGGGCCGGAACGGGAAAAGACGAGTCCCAGAGGGATCGACGGTTTTGTCATCGGCTCGGTCCGAAAGCCCTGTCTCAGCCTTTTCATCACACGTCATCGCAAGCGCCTCGATCGGTCACCTCCTTTGACCGATGCGGCTGCGCGCCAATTGTGCGGCGCCCGCTCAAAAAAGGAGCCCGCGTCAGATTGACAAGCCAGACGAGACTAAGACACAATCCTGTTCCACGTAAATACGTGTGCAACGAAACAGTCCCGCGCAGCCGACGACGTCTGGGTGACGACCTCCAAAATTTCGTTCTGGCACGTAGATCGACATTCATAGCTAAGGCAGTGAAGCCATTCGGGGCCCTCGCAGGCCACGGGTGGCTTGTTTCGTTTGCGTGCCGAACGGGAAGGAACGGGTGAAACATGGCGGTTCGTGTCCCGACGCTGGAGCAGATCAATCATCTCGCCTCCGGCTTCGGCCTTGTTCTCACCGCGGATGAGCTTGCCGCTTTTCAGCAGGCCTTCAAGGGACCGATTTCCTCCTATGGCCGGCTCGATGAGATGGTCGCCCCGAGCCTTGCGCCGGTGTCGCCGCGCTCGCCGGGCTATCGACCGCCGCCATCCGAAAATCCCTACGGCGCCTGGTACTGGAAGACGGACATCAGAAGCGGCAGCGATGGGTTATTGAGCGGCAAGAAGGTCGCGATCAAGGACAACATCTGCGTCGCCGGCGTTCCCATGATGAACGGCTCGGCCCTGCTCGAAGGCTATGTGCCGGAATTCGACGCGACCGTGGTGACGCGCATTCTCGACGCTGGCGGCACGATTGCCGGAAAGGCCGCCTGCGAAGACCTCTGCTTCTCGGGCGCAAGCCACACCTGCGCAACCGGTGTGATCCGCAATCCGCATAATCCTGCGCACAGTGCCGGCGGCTCCTCCGGCGGAAGCGCCGCGCTGGTCGCAAGCGGTGAGGTGCCGATGGCACTCGGCGGCGACCAGGGTGGCTCGATCCGTACGCCCTCGAGCTGGTGCGGCGTGTACGGCTTGAAGCCGACCTGGGGCCTGGTGCCGACCACCGGCTCGATGCCGATCAGCTATTCGGTCGATCATTGCGGGCCGATGTGCGCCTCCGTCGAGGATGTCGCGCGGCTTCTGACCGTGATCGCCGGCCATGACGGCTGGGACACGCGCACCATCGCCGCCCGAACCGGCAACTATATGGGTGCGCTGACCAAGCCGGCACGGGGCCTGCGCATCGGCATCCTGCGCGAGGGCTTTGGCCATCCTGAAAGCGACCCCGCGGTCAACGAGAAAGTCAGGCAAGCGCTCGGCCAACTGGCCAAGGCCGGCGTGGAAAGCACGGAGGTTTCCGTGCCCTGGCATCTCGACGGGCCGCATGTCTGGAGCGGCGTGATCCTGGAAGGCGCGGCCGAGATGATGCTCAAGGGCTACGGGGTTGGCAACAATGTGCAGGGCTATTATCCGCTCTCCATGCAGGAGGCGCTCGCGCGCGGCATGAGCAGCCGCATCAACGACGTCTCGCCAACGGTGAAGCTGGTGCTGATGCTGGGCGAATACATGCATCGCAACTATCACGGGCGCTATCACTCGAAGGCGCAAAACCTGCGCGGGTCGCTGCGCCGCGCCTATGACGAGGCCCTGGAGACATTCGACGTGCTGGCGATGCCGACCATTCCCTTCACGGCGACGCCGATCCCGTCGGCCGATGCGCCGCTGAACACGATCATCGACGTCGCGCTCAACATGCAGGCAAACACCTGCTCGTTCGACGTATCGGGGCATCCTGCCTTCACGGTGCCATGTGGACGGGTCAATGGTTTGCCGGTCGGGCTGATGCTGGTTGGACGCCATTTTGAGGAGCCAACCCTGATCCGGCTCGCCCAGGCCATCGAGGCCGGCAGTGACTGGAAGCTGAACTAGGCTATGGGTCGGCGAAGGGCTCGAGCGAAGAGAACGCGATGCCGCTTTGATGACAATCGGCTCGCGCAGGGTCGCGTACGGCGGGCGAAATTCGGATACTGGCGTGCGATTTGCACGGAATTTGAGAACGGATCGAAAAGAGTGTGGAGGGCTTGAGGCAATGACGATCAATCGCAGGACGTTCTTGAAGGGCACGGCGGCGACCGCTTCCGCCGGACTGTTTTCCTCATCGGCTTGGGCCGAAGATCCAATCGGCGTCGCCAGCATTCATGATCTGTCCGGCGGGCTCGACATCTACGGCAAGCCGATGGTCGACGCGCTGACGCTCGCCATCGAGGAAGCCAATGCCGCGGGCGGGTTGCTGGGACGCCAGCTCAAGCTGATCAATTATGACACCCAGTCGAACATGCAGCTTTACACCCAGTTCGCGCAGCAGGCCGCGCTCAAGGACAAGGTGGCCGTCGTGCATGGCGGCATCACCTCCGCCTCGCGCGAGGTGATCCGCCCGGTGCTCGACCGCTTCAAGACGCTTTATTTCTACAACACGCAGTATGAGGGCGGCGTCTGCGACCGCAACCAGTTCGACACCGGCGTCACGCCGGCGCAGACCGTCGAAAAGCTCGTCCCCTATGCCATGAAGAAATGGGGCAAGAAGGTTTACGTGGTCGCCGCAGACTACAATTACGGCCAGATCACCTCGCAATGGGTGAAGAAATACGTCATGGAGAACGGCGGCGAGGTCTCGTCGATCGACTTCTTCCCGCTCGACGTCACCAATTTCGGCCCGACCATTTCCAAGATCCAGGCGGCAAAGCCCGACTTTGTCTGGTCGGCCCTGGTCGGGGGCGCCCACATCTCCTTCTACCGGCAATGGGCGGCAGCCGGCATGCGCGCGAGCATCCCGATGGCGTCGACGACGTTCGCGGTCGGCAACGAGCACATCGTGCTGTCGCCGGAGGAATGCAACGGCATGCTGGTCTGCTACAATTATTTCCAGGACCTGAAGAACCCCGTCAACGAAGCCTTCGTGGCAAGCTTCCACAAGCGCTTCGGCGCCGATTACCCAAACATCACCGAGCTCGCGATGGGCACCTATCAGGGCTTCCGGCTGTGGGCCGAGGCGGTGAAGAAAGCGGGAAGTGTTGACCGCCTGAAGGTTATCGACGCGCTGGAGACCGGGATCAGCATCGACGCACCCTCGGGCAAGGTGACTATCGACCCGCCGACGCACCATTGCGTGCTCGATGTGCACATTGCCGAGGTCAGCGACAAGAAGCTGAAGGTGCTTGAGGATTTTGCGCAGCAGAAACCGGCGGATACGGCCGCAGTTTGCAACCTGATCAAGAACCCGAACGACAACCAGCAGTACGTGATCAAGATCTGAGGGGATGGGCACGAGCCTTTCGGCTCGAAGCAATCGGGACGTTGAAGAGTTTGGCAATAGGAAAGTGAACGTGGATCTCGTTGCTCTTCTCGCAATCCAGGTCCTTTATGCTATCGCGAGTCTTGCGCTGATCAGCGTCGGGCTCGCGATCATCTTCGGCATGATGCGGGTGATCAATCTCGCCCATGGCGAGTTCCTGATGCTCGGCGGCTATGCCGCGATCGTCGCGACCAGCCACGGCATCAGCATCTGGCTTTCAATGCTGGTGGTGGCGCCGATTGTGGTCGGCATCATCGGCGTGGTGGTCGAACGCACCATCATCCGTTTCCTGTATGGCCGCATGATCGACACCATGCTCGCCACCTGGGGGCTGAGCCTGCTGCTGGTCGGGTTGACCACGGCGATCTTCGGCAACACGACGGTGGGCATCTCCGCGCCGCTCGGCAGCATCCAGATCGGCGCCTATCGTACCAGTGCCTACACGCTGTTCGTGATCGCGGTGGCGGTGGTGACGCTGGGCGCCATCTTCGCGGTGATGCGCTGGACGCGGCTCGGCCTGATCGCACGCGGCACCATGCAGAACGCCAACATGGCGGCGGCGCTCGGCGTCAATCCGCCGCGCGTCTACGCCGTCACCTTCGGTGTCGGCGCCGCGCTGTCGGGCCTTGCCGGCGCGGTGCTGGCGCCGGTCTCCGGCGTGTTTCCGACCATCGGCGTCGCCTATGTGGCGAAATCCTTCATCACCGTGATCGGCGGCGGTGCGGCCATCTTGAGCGGCACGGTGTCTGCATCCGCCCTGTTCGGCGCGATCAACCAGATCGCGACCTTTGTCACCACGCCGGTGTTTGGCGAGGTTGCCTTGCTTGCGGCCGCGATCGTGCTGATCAGGCTGCTGCCGCAGGGCATCACCGGCCGCTTCTTCCGGAGAGGGCTGTGAGCGCTCGTCATCTCAACCTTCTGGGTCTGGCGCTGGTCGGCATCATCGGCCTTGCCGTCATGTGGCTGACGCCGCGGTTCGCCGAACTCGACACCGTGCTCGATCTCACGGTTTACATGATCATGGCGATCCTGGCGCTCAGCCTTGCGTTGATCTGGGGCTATGGCGGCATTCTCTGCTTCGGGCAATCGGCCTTTTTTGGGCTTGGTGCCTATACCTACGCGATCGCGATGTTCAACATGGGCGAAAGCACGGTGCCGTTGCTGCTCGCGATCGTCCTCCCGGCCGCCTTCGCCGCGCTGCTCGGCTATTTCATGTTCTACGGCCGGATCAGCGATGTCTATCTCGGCGTTATTACGCTCACGGTGACGCTGATCCTGTTCAATTCGGTGAACTCCACCGCGGGTCCCGAATTCCATATCGGTGCCGCGCGGCTTGGCGGCTTCAACGGCATCCCGGGAATTCCCCCGCTCAATTGGCCGTTCAACAAGACTGCGCCGATCGATCTCGAGGGCATGTTCTATCTCTCGACTGGCGCGCTGCTTCTGACCTATTTCGGATTGCGGCTGCTCTTGGCGAGCCAGTTCGGCCGCATCATCGTCGGCATCAGGGAGAACGAACGGCGTGCCGAGCTGCTCGGATACGATCCGCGCGCCTACAAGCTGGCCACCTTCACCATCGGCGGCGCGCTGGCCGGCTTTGCCGGCTGCCTGTTCGCCAATTGGGGGAACTTTGTCAGCCCGACCATTTTCGGGCTCGCGCAATCCGCGCAGATCATCATTTGGGTGATCGTCGGCGGGCGCGGCACGCTGATCGGCCCGGTCATCGGCTGCATCGGCATCCAGTGGCTGAGCGCGGCGCTCGGCGCGAACCAGCCGAGCGGCAGTTCGGACTTCTGGTCGAAGATCTTTGCCAACGCACCGCTGATTCTCGGCGTCATTCTCATCGCCTTTGTGCTGCTGGTGCCCAAGGGATTGGTGCCCACGCTCGGCGATCTCGGGCAGATGCTGCTGAATGGGCGGCGCGAACGCAAGCAGCGCGGCCTCGCGCCGCAACAGGCGGAGTAGGGCGATGGCCGAGCCGCTGCTGCAGACCCGCGATCTCTCGATGCATTTTGGCGGCGTCAAGGCCGTCAACGACGTGAACTTCACGCTCGCCCAGGGCGAGCTGCGCTGCCTGATCGGCCCGAACGGCGCCGGCAAGAGCACCTTCTTCAAGATGCTGACCGGCCAGCTCGAGCCGACCCGTGGAGAGGTGCTGTTTCGCGGCAACGACATTTCGCACGCCCATGCCCACACCATCGCGCGCATGGGGATTGGCATCAAGACCCAGGTGCCCAGCGTGTTCGACGGCTTGTCGGTCCGCGAGAATATCTGGCTTGCGGCAAGCCGCCTCAATTCGCGCGAGCGCGCCCGGCGGCTGGTTGACGAGATGCTGGCGCGCATCGGATTGACGCAAGCCGCGGACCGTATCGTCGGCCAGCTTGCGCATGGCCAGCGTCAGTGGGTCGAGCTCGGGCTCGTGTTGGCGACCGATCCGGAGCTTATCCTGCTCGATGAGCCGGCCGCCGGCATGACCCATGAGGAGGTCCAGAAGACCGCCGAGCTGGTGCGCGAAATCAACCGCACCAAGGCGCTGATCGTGGTCGAGCACGACATGCAGTTCATCCGCATGATCGCCAAGCAGGTCACGGTCTTCAACCGCGGCAGCATCCTGGTGGAGGACTCGGTCGAAAATATCCTGCGCAACCCGCTGGTGCGCGATATCTATCTTGGCAAGCAGGCCGCCGCATGATGCTGGATGTACAGGGACTCCGCACCGGCTACGGCCGCATTCCGATCCTGAACGGGATCAGCTTTGCGGTCGGCGAGGGGGAATTTGTCGGCATTCTCGGCCATAACGGCATGGGCAAGACCACGCTGTTGCGGGCGTTGATGGGCTTTCTGCCGGCGACGGGTGGCTCCGTGCAGTTTGCCGGCACCGATGTGACCGCGCTCGAGCCCTATCGCCGCGCGCGGCTCGGTCTCGGCTACGTGCCGCAGGGCCGCGACATTTTTCCCGGCCTGTCGGTCCAGGACAATCTGCGCATGGGCTGCAGCAAGCAGCCGGGCTCCAGCGAGACCGAGACGATCGAGACGGTGCTGGACGAATTTCCGCGCCTGAAGACTCTGCTCGATCGGCCCGGCAGCGCGCTGTCCGGCGGCGAGCAGCAATTGCTGGCGATCGCGCGCTGCCTGTGCGGCAAGCCGCGCCTCATCCTGCTCGACGAGCCGACCGAAGGCATCCAGCCCTCGATCATCGATGAGATCGTCGAGACGTTGTTGCGGCTGCGCGACAGCAGCGGCCTCACCATGATTCTGGTGGAGCAGAACCTCGACTTCATTGCCGCGCTGTCGCAGCGGATCCTGATGATCCAGAAGGGCAGGATCACGCAGGAAGTGAAACCGGACAATCTGCACAATGCGAGCCTGATCGGCGAGTTCATCGGAATTACCGCCTAAAATCGATCAACCGAACAACGACCACAGGGAGAACAGCCATGGCAGTCAGACGTCCCACTCTCGATCAGCTGCGCAGCGTTGCCGAGGATCTCGGCATGCACATGAGCGACGCGGAGCTGAAATCCTATGACGGCCTGATGCAGGCCAACTACCTGGCCTATGACGCGGTCGATGCGATGGCCGATTACGTGCCCGCGGTCAAATATCCGCGCACGCCCGGCTACCGGCCTGATGGCGAGGAGAACAAGTACAACGCCTGGTACATCAAGACCGAGATCAAGGGTGCTCCGAACGGCAAGCTCGCCGGCAAGAAGATCGCGCTCAAGGACAATATCTCGCTTGCCGGCGTGCCGATGATGAATGGCGCCTCGACGCTGGAGGGCTATACGCCCGACACCGACGCCAGCATCGTGACGCGTATGCTGGATGCCGGCGGCACCATCGTCGGCAAGGTGCATTGCGAATATTTCTGCTTCTCTGGCGGCAGCCACACCTGCGCGGCGGGCCCCGTCCACAATCCGCACAAAATGGGCTATTCCGCCGGCGGCTCGTCCTCGGGTAGCGCGGTCGTGGTGGCGCTCGGCGAGGCCGACATGGCGATCGGCGGCGATCAGGGCGGCTCGATCCGTATTCCGGCGTCCTTCAGCGGCATCTACGGCATGAAGCCGACATACGGCCTCGTGCCCTATACCGGCGTGATGCCGATCGAGCTCACGCTCGATCACACCGGCCCGATGACGCGTACGGTGCGTGACAATGCGCTGCTGCTGGAAGTGCTGGCCGGTCCTGACGGTCTCGATCCGCGGCAGGGCGCGCCAAAGGTCTCGAGCTATACGGAGGCGCTCGGCTCTGGCGTGCGGGGGCTGCGCATCGGCGTGGTGCGGGAAGGCTTTGGCCATGCGAGCTCGGAAGCCGAGGTCGACGCCAAGGTCAAGGCGGGCGCCGATCTGTTCAAGAAGCTCGGCGCGACAGTCGAGGAGATCTCGGTGCCGATGCATCTCGCCGCGCCCGCGATCTGGCTGCCGATCGCCGCCGAAGGCGCGACCGAGTTCATGATGAAGGGCAACGGCATGGGGACCAACTGGCGCGGTCTCTACAACACCACGCTGCTTGATGCCCATTCGGCGTGGAGGCACCGCGCCGACGAGCTGTCGGACAGCCTCAAGATCACGATGCTGCTCGGCCAATATTTCACCAAGCATTATCGCGGTCATTTCTACGCCAAGGCGCAGAATCTCAATCGCAAGCTGCGCGCCGCCTATGATGCGGCGCTCTCCAGCTACGATCTCCTGCTGATGCCGACTCTGCCGATGACGGCGACGCCGCTGCCGCCGGCCGACGCGCCGCGCGAGCTCTATATCCAGCGGGCCTTCGAGATGGTGCCGAACACCGCACCTTTCAACGCCAGCGGACATCCGGCCATGAGCCTGCCCTGCGGCATGAGCAACGGCTTGCCGATCGGCCTGATGCTGATCGGCAAATACTACGACGAGCCGACCATCTATCGCGCCGCCGCCGCGTTCGAGGGCGCGGGCGACTGGACCAAGATGTAGTCGATCGGGCGGCCGGCGCGAGAGGGCGCCGGTTGCCCCTTTTCACCTGATGGAGGCGTCGATGGATCTCGGGCTGAAGGGAAAGAACGTACTGGTGACCGGTGGCAGCAAGGGCATTGGGCTTGCGATCGCTGGACTATTCGCCGATGAAGGCGCCAATGTCGCGATCTGCGCGCGCAATGCCGATGATGTCGCCACGGCCGTGAAGTCCCTCGCGGCAAAAGGCGTCAAGGCGTCGGGGAGGGCGATCGATGTCGCCGATCCCGCGGCGCTGAAGGCATGGGTCGAGAGCGCAGCCTCCGAACTCGGTGGCATCGACGCCATCGTCTGCAATGTCAGCGCGCTCGCCGTGGGCGACACGCCCGAGACCTGGGAGAAATCCTTCCGCACCGACATGATGCACACGGTCAATGCCGTGGCGGCAGCAAAGCCCTATCTGGAGAAATCGAAATCGGCGTCGATCATCGTCGTTTCCAGCGTGTCCGGCTTCGAGGTCGATTTCGCCGCGGGCTCCTATGGCGCCATCAAGGCGGCCTTGATCCATTATTCCAAGGGCCTCAGCAACCAGCTTGTGGCCAAGGGCATTCGCGTTAACGTCGTCTCGCCTGGCAATACCTATTTCGAGGGCGGTATCTGGCACAACATCGAACACGGCAATCCCGATCTGTTCAAGACGGCAATGGCGCTTAACCCGACGGGCCGCATGGGAACGGCCGAGGAGGTCGCAGCCGGCGTCGTCTTCCTGGCAAGTCCGCGGGCGAGCCGGATCTCCGGCACCAACCTGATTGTCGACGGCGCGTTGACGAAGGCGGTGTAGCCCGCGACATCGGCGCTGGCGCGCCCGTCATGTCCGCGTCGCCAGCCCACCGGCGGCCAGGCCTGACGCAGCGGTCTCCGATGGCGTGAACGCCGGTGACGGCTTGATGTCGCCGGCAATGATCACCCTGCCTCTGAAAATACGCGTTGCGCGGGACTCGAAATAGCCCCGCACCTCTTTCGTGTAGAAACCGATTTCCGGCTCCGCGTTGAACTCGAGCGCGATCGTACCGCCGGGTTTCAGGTAATTCTTCTGGAGATCGTTGAGAAAATAATCCCACTCTTCCGGTCCCCACAGATTTTCCGTCTTGTGCCCATTGAAGCAGATCTGGTGCGCGGTGATGACGTCGAAGCGCTTGTCGAGAATCGGCAGGTTCTTGCGGGGCTCGATTCTGAATCCGGTCCGCGGAATGCCGAACAGGGCGATCATGTCGCGGTAGAATTCGTAAGTCGGAAGATCGATGCCGTGGACGTCGTGACCGAGATGCTTGCAGCAATAGAGAAAGTAACCGGCGCCACAGCCGAGATCCAGCACTGCGCGCGACGAGCCCTTGTCGAGCCCGAGCTCGATCGCCCGCATCATCTTCGACCGCAGCCAGAGCTGCTTGTCGAAATATTTGTAGCTGTCATAGCCCTCGGAGCTGTGACTGGCGATCACCTGGCGGAACCTCTCCTGGTCGATCGCCGCGTCAGCCTTCCCTGCGAGGGTGCGGGCACGGAGGAAATTGGAGAGGTCGGCGACTGAATACTGCAGACGTGTAGTGCTGAAAACCATGACGGGGCTCCGTTGGGGCGATGTATCGGCCGCGGAACGATCGTGTGAGAACAGGCGGGAAACGGCACGGCCGCCGTTGTCCACCTTGAACTAATCCTTCCAGGGTCTGAAGCTCCTGGTGTCGCCGGGGCCGAGACCGCCAAGATGGCGCAGCACGTCGTCATAGCCGCGGTCGGTGGTCTTGTAGGTCAAGGTATCGTCGATCTCCTTGCCGTCGCTGGTCAGGCGCAGATGCAGGGTCAGAGAACCATCGTCTTGCATCGTGGCCGATCCCGTGAATGGCATGGACGGCCTTGCTTCGGACGGTGAAGGCTTGATGTCGTCACCGAGAGCCGACCGGCTAGCGCCAGGCAGCGCCAAGACCAGGAGAAGACATCCGCCGGCGAATCGCATGGATTTATCTCCCGCTTTGCTGCCTTCAGCGCGCCTGACCGCTTGTGGATGTCGCGGAGCGACCGACGGCCTCGAATGACTGGGCGATCGCATTCCAGAGCGGCTTTGGTTGCATCTTGTCGTCATATGGAAGTGGCCTTGCCGGGCGCGCATTTTTGTAATTGGCCATTCCGCGATAGAACGAATAGTTGTCGGCCAGCTCCCAGGTGATCAGCGCCTTGACCGCGGGATGTCGCAGCGTCAGCTGCAGGAAATCCTGCGCAGTCTTGGCGACCGCCGCATCGCGAGCGGCGACGTCGTCCGGGAAGGTGCCGTCATAGACGTCGAATTCGGTGATGTAGATATCGACGCCGAGGGCGCCGAGCTGGTGAAGGAATTCGTCGAAGCGGGCCGGATCGTGCGGGTATTGCGGTTGCAGATGCCCCTGCAGGCCGACGACGTCGAGCTTGACGCCGGCATGTTTGAGATCGGCGACGAGCTTCAACAGCCCGCTGCGCACGGCGAGCCCGACCTCGTCGTCGCGCTCGGTCTGCGCTTCGTTCAGCACCAGCTTGGTTTTCGGGTCGATCTGCGCGGCGCGCAGGAAGGCGCGGCGGACGTAATCGGTGCCGAAGGCGTCATACCAGGGGCCGAGCCGAAAGCCGCCCGGCGCGCGATGCCCCGGCCAGAACGGCTCGTTGACAACGTCCCATGACTGCAGTCGCCCCGCATAATGCGCGACCACCTCCTCGATATAGGCATCGAGATAGGCGCGCCGCTCGTCGGCGGTCATGTTCTTGATCCAGTCGGGCACCCATTCATTCCAGATCAGGCAATGCCCGCGCATCGCGATCCCGTTGCGGTCGCAGAAGGCAAGCAACCGGTCGGCCGTCTCGAAATGCTTCGGTCCCGGCTGCGGCGCGATCCGGGCCATTTTCAGCGCGACGTCGGTGGTGATGATCTTGGTCTGCGTGACATAGAGGTCGCGATAGGCCGGGTCCTTGTCGATCACCTCCGCAGCGGCGGCGCCGAACAGATAGCCGTTTTGGGCGGCGATCGCGCCCAGGCTCGCGGGTGGCGCCGCCGCGATTGCGGTCCGGCTTCCGCCGGCAGCAAGGCCGGCGACCGTCAGCTGCAAGAGGTCGCGACGCGAAAATGAGCTCATTGGGCAAGACCCTTGATCTTCGGGCAGGAGGTGGACGAGGTCGAGGAGATCCTGACGATGTCGGCGAGCGACTTGTCTGCCGCGAGCTCGCGCCGGGTGAGGAAGTGCAGCGTCGAGCGCGGATAGGCGTCGCAGAATTGCGAGAGTGTCGCGGCTGTTGCCGCAATCGTGTCCTGTTTCGGAATCACGGCGATGCCGCCGTCCTGCAGGACGTAGGCATCCTTGACATTGGCCATGGCCGCGGTCGCCAGGCATTGCTTGAACAGATGGTCGTATTCCGTCGGCGGGCGCATCAGCTCACCGCCAAGGCCGCCGAGCAGATAGGTGCGGCTTTTGTCGCAACTATCCGCGTAGGCCGGTGAACCGGCCAGCGCGAGAAGGATGGCGATGAAGACGGGTCTCGTCATGCGACCCTCAAGCCGGAAAAGCCGGCCGCGTGGAATTGAGCCGGCGCGCCCGATGCGCGCCGAGCGACTGGTAAGCGGCATCGGTCTCGGCCGCAGCCGGCTGCGCCAGCCCATAGGTCTCCGCAGCGCAACGCTTCCATGATAAGTGCCGGCTGTGCGCGACGGCGCCGTCTGCGAGCGCCGACCTTGCGGCGGCATCGCTTGCCAGTCGGGTGAGCGCTGCCGTGATGTCATCTCGCGACGGCGGCACGAGCAGTCCCGTCCGGTCGCCGGTCACGGCATCGCCGACGCCGCCGATGTCGGTTGCAACGCTGGGCAGCCCCGCGGCACCAGCCTCGAGATAGACCAGGCCAAATCCTTCCACCCGCCCGGAGGATTCAGGCAGGCCGGTGAGGCAGAAGAAATCGCTCGCGCCATAGAGGTCGCGAATCTCGGGGTCGGGAAGCCGGCCCAGGAAGCGAATGTCGCAATCGAGACTTGCGGCCGCGGCGCGCAATTCCAGCACATAGTCGCTTTCGCCGTCCGGTCCGATCACCAGCCAGGTCAGTCGGTCGCGCAGCGTCGGAGCCAGCGCGGCGAGCGCCGAGAGTGCCAGCAGATGGCCCTTGCGCCGGGTGAGGCGGGCGACGGTGATCATCACGATGCGGTCAGCCGAAATTCCGTGAGCCTTGCGGGTGACGGCGCGTGTCGCCCGCTCGCCGAACCAGAATTCCGACACACCGAGCGGAATGGCGTGGACGCGATTGGCATCGATCTCAAATCGCCGGCGGAACAGGTCGCGCGTGAAGCGGCTGTTGGCTGCGATCGTCGTTCGCCTCCCGAATACGCCGGCACAGCGGATGGCGAGCCGCTTCAGCGGCACCTGGGTCTCGTTGATCTCGGTGCCATGGACGGTCATCAGAATCCGGGCCGGCGTCAGCCCGCGCGCAAGCGCGACGGGAATGAAGAACGGCCAGTCGGCAGCGTGGACGACGTCGAACTGGCCGGATGCCATGCGACCGCGTGCCAGCAAGATCTTGGACGGCAGGTCCCGCATCGAATGTGCGCCGCCTTTGAAACGCTGGACGCCGAACGGCAGGCCGCGGTCGTCAGCCCCGTTGTCGCGGCCATAGTCCGGCGCAACCAGCGTCACGTCCGCGCGGAGTTCGGTCGCGGCGACCGCAATCTCGCGGGCATAGGTGCCGATTCCGCCATTGATCGGCGCAAATTCGCTCGTGAGCAGGAGTATCCTCAAGGCATCACCTCAGTAGACCGACGGGGTGAGCGCAATTCGCCGCGCATCCTGGAGCTCCTGGTGATAGCGGAAAACGCGAGCGAGCTGCTTCGACGGCGTGAAGTCCTCGATGGCGTCGGCGATCCGCGCATGATCCGTCTCGCCGCGGCCGATCGCGTCGCGCACATCCATGAACCGATCCGCAAGCGTCTCTGCCAAGTCCTCGGTCGGGCCGGAGCGGCGGACAAGGAAGCCGCTGGTGCCGTCATGGATCACGGATTCAAGCTGCGGCAGATGCATGGCGACAACGGGGCGCCCGACCGCAAGCGTTTCGAGCACGCAGCGGGGCATGCCTTCGAATTCGGAAGTCAGGATACCGGCATGCGCGAACGCGAGGGTGGCCGCCATTCCGGCTGCATCCTTGAAGCCATGGCGAACGGTGATGTCCTCGACGGCTGAAAATTCTGGAAAGCGTTGCGGGTCGCTGGTTCCGATATAGTGAAACTCGAGCCTGCCATCGAGACGTCGGCGCAGACGGTCGAGCGTCCGAAACATCAGCGGAGGATTCTTGAACTCGTCGAGCCGGCCGGCGAAGACAACGCGAAATGGGGCGAGTTCCTGCGGGAAGGGGGTTGGTCGGAAAATATTGGTATTGACCCAGGTCCATAGCGTGTCGATCTTGCCCTTCTGACGCGGATAGGTTTTCTGCAGCCGCTCGGTGATGAACGGGTTGACGCAGAGGAATTTTGCGCTCGTTGCGACCGCAAAGCGCTCGCCGGCATTGTGCACGAACCAGTATCTGCGGAGCAGCGAGTCCATCTGTAGTTTGGGCACGCCCTCGCCGTGCAGCATCTGCACGAAGGGCAGGCGGGTTATGACCGGAAGCCAGGAGTACTCGACGCGGCGCAGGTCGATGGTGCAGCGTCGCGACCGGATCAGCCGTGAGATCGGGCCGAAATAGCGCAACAGCGCCAGGAAAAACTGGCCAGTCAGCGAGGCGCGAATGGTGCGGGACGCCTCGCGCGCCTGCATGTCGGAGAAATGCACAATGGGCACGAAGTCGAAGGTTCGGCCGCGAAAAGTCAGCCTGTGAACTTCGCCGAGCTTCAGGTCGCCCCTGGAATCCACGCCGATGAAGAGCAGATCCGTGTCGTCAGGATGAAAGGTGATGAAATCCCTGATATAGGTCTCGAGACCGCCAACCTTCTCCCCGCGGGGATCAAAGGGATGGATCAGGCAGATCTGATAACGGGGGCGGACGCGGTTGGCGTTTCGTGCGCGCAACGCCAGGGTCATTGTCGAGGTCATGCGGCCTTCCTTATCCGTGCGGTAACAATCTGTGGAATGGTGCGCGCCACGAGCCGCGGGACAACCGCCATGCATCGCGCATAGCGCGGCGCCAGGCGGCGCGGGTCATTCAGCATTCGCCAGGCCCATTCGAGCCCGATCTTCTGCGTGATCGATGGCGCTCGCTTCTGCGTGCCCGCGATGAAGTCGAGTGCCGCGCCGATGCACAGCATTCCGGTTCCGTCGAGCTCGTCGATGCAGCGCGCGGCAAAGACTTCCTGGCGCGGCGCACCGAGCGCCACAAAGCAGAGCTTCGCACCGGAGGCGCGGATGCGATCGATCGCGAGGTCCGCTTCGCTCGAATAGGGATCAAAGTTCATGCCCGGCGCGTAGGTACCGGCGATCCTCAGGCCCCGAAACCTTTCAGCGAGGCGCTGCGCGGTCAATGACAGCGTCTGCGCGTTGGAGCCCATCATGAAGACGGGAAGACCTCTGCGCCGTGCTTCCCGGCAGAGAGGCTCCACCAGGTCGGCGCCCGTCGTGCGCTTGATCGGAGTGCCGATCAGATGACTTAGCATGACAATCGGAAAGCCGTCCGCAGTCACGAAACGCGCACGGCGATAGGCGGCGCGGAAGTCGGCACGTTGCTCCAGCTGCACGACGTGATCGAGGTTAAGCGTACAGACGCTGAAATTGTCGCCGCTCTGCGCGGCCGACACGATGGAGGAGACTGCGTCAGGAAGCGACGAGACATTGATCGTGATCCCGTCGATAGTGAGATTGCGCTGTGGTTGCGCGTGAGCGTCCAACATGTCGATTCCCTGATGACGGCTGCAAGAACGAACACATGCATAAAGTAACGATGCTGTGCCCACCGCCGAGGCAACGGGAACCAGGAGTCGAAAAGCACTCGCAACGAACGTCGCATAAATAACCCAACTATTGCATCCAACTATTGCGTCGCAACGATGGCGATGCCGTCACGCAGCATGATCAAGTTGTCGGCAGCGCGATCATCATTGGCAGCTCTCCGACGAAGACTTCGTTACGCAGTAACACTTCGCGCGTGTCGTCGCGTGGAACCACTTCAAGACTCCGACTGCCGTTGACGCAGCTTCATCAGCCTGAACAAGAATTGCGCATAGAACACGCCGAGTGCGGCGACATAGACTGCACCGCCCGCGACGACATGCCCGATCAGCGCGAGCATCGACGATGCTTCAGGAAGCATCCTCAGAAGCGCGGCCATGATGGCGGTGGCGGCGATAAGCGGGACGAGATGTTCCATCGGCAATGTCAGGCCGAAGCGCGAAAATGCGATCACAAAGCTCGTGATCGCGGCAATGAGGGCGGCGACGACTGTTGCCCCGGCCGCGCCGCTCAGTCCCCAATAGTGCACAAAGGTGTAGCTGAGCAGCACGGTGACGCTGGCATCGATGGTGGCGACAACGGCCAGAAGTTTTGTCCGGTTGTGCAGCAGGAACGTCTGATCGACGAAATGTGCACGCAGGCTGCGGATGGAGCCGGCGAGCACCGAGAGCGGCAGGATAGCGAGCGTGACGGCCTGGAACGACGGCGCGATCAGGAGATGAACGATCTCGACGCGCAGCATGAAGATGCCGGTGATGCAGGGAGCCAGGATTGCGATCAGCAGGGCGCTGTTATCAGCGAGTTGGCGCATGGCGACTTTGCTCCCGTGCCGCTCCATGCTGTTGACCGCGATCGGGAAGGCCGCTGCCGTCACCAGCATGGCCGCGAAGGTCGCCGCGCGCTGGCCAAGCCCATAGCCCACGGCGAACAGGCCGGCAGCCGCCACGCCCAGCATCTCGTTGACGACAAAGCGAGACGCGTTGAGCCCGACCCAGCCAAGCGCGCCGCTGAGGATCAGCGGCGTCCCGTAGTGCAGAGCGTGATTGATGATATTGCGATCGAGCGGCCACAGGCCACGGCCTCGGCCCAGGCGCGGAAACACGATCACCGCAGCGGCGAGCTGGGCAACGGCGTAACCAGCAAGGGGCCAGGCCGGGGAGCGATCGATCACCTGGATCAGGAAGAGGCCGATTGCGAAACCAAGCGCCGGGCCCAGCGTGACCTGGATGGTGTAGATGCCGATCTGATGGCGGACCCGCGCTCGCTCGCCGATATAGAGGTTGAATGTACGGGTGATGACGTAGGCAACTGTCGCAACGGCAAGTCGTGTGTCGGCATCCGGCGCGATTACCGTGAACAGCATCACCAGCACAGCCACGCTTTGAATGATGGACGACGCGAGCAGCAGGGTGTTTTCGGTGCGATAGAAGTGCGCCGCGTTCCCCTCCTCCTGATGGCGGCCGAGGAAACGCAGGGCGTATTGCGACCACCAGGCGAGAAACGCGATTTGCAGGAGCTCGTGGGTCGCGGTGACGAGCGTGATGACACCAAGCGTCGGCTCGTCGACGACATGGGTCCAGACGATCATCGCGACAAGCTGGGCGAGTGGGCCCACGACCTGCGCAGGCAGGTAAAGCAGGGTGTTCCGCAGCAGCATCGGTCAGGCTCCCAGCCAGCGGTGGAGACGGGCGGGCACGAATTCCCTGACCAGGATCAGGGCGGCGATGCTGGCTGTCGCCGCCGCAACATAAGTGATGGCGGAGGCCGCAGCCGGGCCCAGCGCCCGCAGTCGCGCGTGATCGCGCAGCAACATCACAAAGAAGATATGCCAGAGATAGATGAAGTAACTGCCGGAGCCGAGCGAGGCGATAAAGGGAAACCGGGCATCCAGTGCAAGAAACAGGCAGCAGGCTAGCGCGGCATAGCCAAAGAAGGCGATCGAATCGTAGTCGGCAGCATCGCCCACCGAAAACAGCCGCACGGCTGCATATACAATGTATGCGGCGGTCGTCGCGCCCAGGAGCAGCGTGCGCTGGTTCGCAAGAGCCTGCCTGACTTGGAATTCGCCCAGCAGCGTGCCCAGCGCCATGAAGGTGAACCAGAAGGGAATGTCGCGCATGCGCACTTCCTCGACCAGGCTTTCAGCGAGACCGGAGCGAAGCAGCAGCGGATCGAGATAGCTGCCGGCGACAAAGCCGAAGACGACGGCGAGGAGAAGCAACGCCACGCGGCGGCTGTCTGATCGCGGACCGCGGCTCGTGATCGTGAAGATCAGCCAGAGGGCGACCGTGCAGCCGACATAGACGAATACGTAATAATAGACGAAGAGGTAGGCGAGGCCGAATCGCGCAAGCGTCGTCGTGGCGCGATGGTCCATCGCCGGATTATGCAGCGCCATGTAGATGTAGGCCGCAGCGAATGCGATCGCGTAGGGGACCAGCGCAGCCTGCAGGCGCTTGCCAAGCGGAACCTTGCCCAATACGGCAGTTAGATAGCCGGAGACGAACAGGAAGATTGGCACGCATGGCCGCAAGGCCGCGTCGATCGCCGTTTGCCAAGCGTTCAGGGGCTGTTGCAGCGAATGGATGCCGATCACCATCAGGATGGCGACGCCACGCATGGTATCGATGCCGATATCCCGGGTCGTAGCCCCCGCGCGCGCCTGCAATTCGGCTGTTGGAAATGTGTGGTGAGCGGCCAAGGGAGTCATCTGGTGCCATCCCGCATCTACTTTTCGTTCTCAGTGTTCGGCGATCCGGTCGGCCCGATGGGGTGCCGGCGCGGGTGCGCCGTCCCTGGCAAGTCTCGCGATCAGTGTCACGACGGCATCGCGGTCGGCGCGTGCGAGTGCGTTCCAACGCGCGAGGTTCTCGGTGCCCAGCGCGACGTAACGTGAACGCCACGCGCCATCCGCGAGCATGCCGGTGATTGTTGTGGCCGCGGTCTTCGGCTCGGACGGATCGACGAAGATGCCGGACTGGCCGAGCACCTCGCGGAAGATGGCAGCATCCGGCGCGACGATCGGCAGGCCGGCATATTGGGCTTCGAGCAACGGCAGGCCGAGACCTTCCTCGTGTGAGGTGCATATGAAGATATCGGCTTCCGTAAGCAGGGCCCGTACGCGGTCGTCGGGGCGGTAGCCATGCAGCGTGACGCCCGGGAGGCTCTTGAGAATGTCCCAGTCTTCGCCCCAACCCCGCCTTCCCAAGATATCGAGCGTGACATTGGGACATTCGAGCGAGCGTAGCGCCGCGGCGATCTTTGCCGCCGCCAGGAAATTCTTCCGCGGTTCGACCGTTCCCAGCGCAACCAGCCGCAGGGTGCGGCGGTGGTCCCGGCGATGATCTTGGCGGTCCGCACGGCCGTCTGCATTGAGGCCGAAGACATTGCGCACGGGAGGCCGGTAGAGCGTGATTGCGGCGTCGGGGCGACAATGCGCGGCGAGTTTCTCGCGCGTGTCGTTGGAATTGGTGAGAAAGCGGGGATAGCGGCGCAGTGCCAGCCGGAACGGCGCGGCCATGTAGAGGCGGGCGCGCAAATTGAGATCGGCTGGCCGCGACAGCAAGAAGATGTCGTGGATGTAGGGCAGCACGCGCGCCGCAAATGGCCGCAGCAACGGGCTCGGCGGAAAGCCGGGGCACAGCAGCAGCGATGACGATGTCGCAAGTCGCAACGGCAGCCGGAAGGTCTGGCGCAGGATCATTTGCCTGCTGCCGCGTGCCGTGACGGGAACGACATCGAGGGGTGCAAGGGCCGAGCGAGAGAACAATTCGAGCGTGACGCGTTCGAGGCCGGTGACGTGGCGTCCGAGATGGGTATGGTCGACATAAATCGTCATGCATGGCCTCAGGCGTAGGCAGTTGCTCGTCGCAGCCGGGCGCGCGGCTGCCGTACCGGTGCAACCGCCCGCTCGCGCGGCAGCAGCAGTGTGATCATCACCGCGAACTGCGCGAGCTGGATGTTCTTGGAGGAGAAGCTGACCGAGCTTGCCGCGATGATGATGATCAGTAGCAGGACCAGCCATGCGGCGTTGCCCGAGCGTTTCAAAATCTCGGTAAAAAGGGCAGCCAGGCCAAGCGTCAATATGACCGTGGAGACGAATCCGAACTGGATCATGCCGGCGATCCAGAAATTCTCGATGCCGGCTTTCAGGCCGGAGGAGTTCTGGAGTGCGGTGGCGCGGACCGGATCTGGGCCCAGGACAAGCTCGTGCCAATCAAACCGGGAAAGCAACTCGACGGCGGCGTAGCGTGCGGAGGCGCTGCCCTTGTCGGAGGAGAATCGCAACAGCATCTTGTCGAAGACCCCGGTATTCAGCGCCAGGAAGATCAGGGCGGCGCTTGCGAACGTCAGGCAGATGGCGCCGGCCACCGCGAGCAACGGGACCCGTTCGCCGCGCAATACGCGGAACACCTGAAAGGCGGCCGCGCCGGCGATGATGAAGAGCGTCGTCACCAGCGACGTCCGGCCGCCGAATGCCATGAGGGATGTCAGCGAGAAGGTGATGAGCGGCAGGCGCAGGATGATCGGCGGACACAGGACAGGGCGAAACACCAGCGCCAGGACGTAGCCGGCGACGACGCCGGAGGCTGTCAGCGGATGGCCGAGCAGTGCCGAGGCACGCCATTCCCCCGTTATGATGACATCGCCGAGGATCAGCGGAATCAGGTGGTGGCCGGTGAAATATTCATGATAGCCGATGACGATATTGATCAGGATGGTGAGATGAAGGGCCCACAGCAACGGCCTGCGTTGTTCGGGCGTCAACCGCCAGATCACGAGACACAGCAGCAGCGGCAGCAGGAAAGTGTCGATGATCACGGTGAAGGGGTGTCCGGTCGCGATCATCTGGGTCAGCAGGCAGAGCCAACAGGCGAGGTAGAAAAGCAACAGCCGAGCGCCAGCGAACATCCTGACGATGTCGCCGACCGGATCGCCGTTGCGAATGATCATCAGGCCGAACGCGAGCACGGTGAAGTAGGTCGCCGGATGCAGCTTCTCGTAAAAATTCCCGCCGCTGGTCAAATAGTGGATCTTCCAGTAGCTCAGCATCCCACCGGACAGGGTGAAGAGGCTCACCGCTGCCAGCAGCATGAACCCCACGATCGCGGCGTCGATCAGCCGTATCAGCGCGGCGGGCCTGCTGACTTCGCCGCCTGTCGACCGCACAGCCGCCGCGGCGCGAACCGCGGTTGCGGGCAAGCGCACGGAAGCAACCGGAGACGCGGCTGGGGCACTCAGCGGCATTATTGCGCAGCCTCCGCCCTGAGTGCGGCGGTTGCGTAGGGCTTGAGATAGGCCGAGCTCTGGTAATAGTCGTAGAAGCGCAGCCGGCTCAGATCGACGCGTGTCAGCACCGTTCCGAGAATCTGCTCATGGACCGGCGACAGGAGCTCCATGGTGTGAGAGAGCACCTCGCCCGGCGTCTGGTCCCAGGCGAGCGCCAGCACGATCCGATCGGCAAGCTCGGCGAGTGCGCGACCATCGACCAGCGGTACCAGAGGCGGGGAGTCGATGACGACAAGCTCATAGCGGTGACGGCAATACTCCAGGACATCGACCATGCGATCCGAAAACATCAGCTCGGTGATGAACTCGGACCGCCTGATGGTTGTCGACGGCAGGATCGAAAGCCCCGTGCTTGGGTCCGTCAGGATCGCGCGCTCGGCGGCGACCTGGCCGAGCGCGACCTCGAGCAAGCCGGCCACGGCACGCGGGCAGAGCGAACGGGTCAGCTGCGGATTGCGAAGGTCTGCGTCGATCAGGAGCGTACGAATCCCGAGCGAGGCCAGCGACTGGGCGAGATTGGCCGCGAGCGTGGTCTTTCCTTCATTTTCGAGCGCGGAGGTGACGAGCACGACCTTGATCGGCTGAACGCGTAAGGTGCGCTGAATGGCAAGCCGGATGGCGCGGATCGCGTCGGCGAAGAAGGTGCCGGGCGCTTCGATCGCATAGCGCATCAGCGGAGGCTGCAATGCAGCCGGCAACAGCGCCGGGGTCCTCGGATCGTAGCGGTCAAGCTCGCTGCGGCCGAGCTTTGCTCGTCCGGCAAGCTCGCCGGCGCTGATCAGCGGCACCGCGGCCAGCGCAGGCACGCCGGAGATCTCCTCGGCCTGCTCCAGCGTCTTCACCCGCGCGTCCACGTAGTCGGCGAGGAAGGCGAGAACGCAGCCAATGCCGAAACCCAGTATCGTCGCAAGCCCAAGCACCGGCGTCGATTTGGGCCATGACGGCGCAATCGGGATAGAGGCCTTGGTGACGATTCGGGAATCCGGCAACTGCAGGCTCTGCTGTGCGGTGCTCTCCTTGAAGCGGGCGAGGTAGGACTCATAGAGCGTCCGGTTGGCCTCGGCCTCGCGCTGCAGCTCGCGCAGACGCACCTGCGCCTGCCCGGAGTTGTTCGCAACGCCCTGGAGCTGATCGAAGCTCTGCTGCAGCGATGTCTCGCGTGAGCGCGCGACATCATAATCATGCCGGGTGCTCTGCAGGATGCGCTTGATCTCATCGTCGATCAGCCGCTGGGTGTCCTTGAGCTGCGCGTGCACGTTGGCGACCGCGGGGTGGCGCGGCCCGTACTTGCTGAAGAGCTCAGCTTCGTTCTTGGCGATATCGGCGTATTGGGTGCGCAGCCGCGCGATCACGTCAGAGGAGATTGCCGCGCTGATGCCGCCGGCATCGCCGCCGCTCTTGGACAATTGCTGGGCCTGCTCATACTTTGCGCGCGCTTCCGCGGTCTGGGCGCGGGCGCCGATGAGCTGGTTGTTGAGGTCGGTGAGCTGCTGGTCGTTGACCGTCACGCCCTGCGATACCGTGAGGTTGTTGGCGGCCCGAAAATCCTCGACCGCCCGTTCCGAGGCTACGACGTGCGACTTCAGCTCGTCGAGCTGCCCGTTCAGCCAGTTCGACGCGATTTTCGTAGCGTCGTTCTTGGCGCGGACCTGCTCGTCGAAATACGCGTCCGCGACGGCATTGGCGAGCTCAGCTGCCTTGCGCGGCGATTTCGAGCTGACATTGATATCGACAAGGAAGGTCGTGCCCTGCCGGGCCACCTTCATTTGCCGCTGCAGGATATCGACCGCGCGGGCCACGGCGGCATCCTGTGCGCTGGCGCCGCCCGCAGGACCGCTGCTGCGAAACAGCCGCTTGATATGGTCGAGTACTGTGGGCGGCGGATTGAATTCCTCATCCCCGGTCAGCTTCAGCTTTTCCACCACGCGCTGCAGGATTGCGAGCGACTGGATCAGCAGCGCTTCACTGTCGATCGTGCCGTCGTCGGTGCCGTAATTCGACGTTTCGACCTGCGACTGGTTCGATTCGATTGCGGTTGCACGCCGCGGATCGACCAGAACCGTCGAGGTCGCCGTATAGAGCGTGGTTGACAGGAACAGCAGGTAGATCAGCGCGAGTCCGGCAAATATAGTCGGTGGGAGCGCGACCAATCGCCAGCGTCTGCGCAGGATCCGGGCCATTTCGCGAAGGTCGACGGTTGCCTGCGACGTCTTCGCAGGCAAGGGTGCCGCCGCTTCGCCCAGCTGCGACGGCTGGTCAGAACTGCGCTGTAACATTCAATCCAACCTGATGTTTGTCGTAGCTGAAGATGGGAACGTCGCTGTTGCGGTTCGTGTAGGTGTGATAGACGGCGATCGAACCGTAGCGACTGAGCTTGTATTTGACGCGCTGATCCGTGGTGATGACATCATCCTTGCGGATCATGCCGAAGAAGCGGTCCACCTCGTACGCGCCGGTCGCCGAGAACACGACGTTGCGACGTAACTCATAGTCGATGCCGAGCTGCAGGGCGTTCGCGAGCACGCCGCTCGAGCTGGTCTGCGCCGTTTCCGTGACAAGCTGTTCGGCCTTGAAGTTGATGTCGATCAGCCGCGTCGGCCGCCAGGTCAGCAGGGCCCGATAGGACGGGCCCGCGATGGTGCCGATGGTCGGATCGACGAATTGCTGTTGCACGTAGCCCGCGCCGATCTCGCCGGAGATGAGATTGGTCAGCCCGAAGGTGACGCCCGAGAGTGCGCGGTAGCCTTGTGAATCCAGCGGCTGGCCCGGCAACCCCTTGACGTTGCGGTCATTGCCCTCGGCGGCGACGAACACGCCGAAGATCGACGAGATGGTGTAGTCGGCGCGGCCGTGCAGCGAATAGATCTGGCCGCTGAGGCTGCTCTGGTCGATCACGGTGCCGTCCGCGGCTCGCGTCGAGCCATAATCATACGAGTCGGTGCGGAAGCCGAACGACGTGATCAGGCGGTTGAACTCCTTGCGCAGGCTGACATCGCCGGAAAACAGGTCATAGGGTGTCGGCTGCACCGCGCCGGCCGGCGAGCTCAGCGATCCCACCGCGAGATTGAGGTGCGCGATCTGGAAATTAGTGAGCAGCGTGGTGTCGTGCGAGATGTCATACCAGGCATTGCCCTTGAGGCTTGCGTTGGTCTGGTTCAGCCCGGGATTGCCGTTGTAGGCGATTTCCTGGGCATCGAGCGTCACATCGATGCCGTGTCGCTCCCACAGCGTATAGGCGCGCAGCATTGGCTCGATCGTGGCTGCAATGTCCGACCGCTTCAGGAAGTTCGAAGAGAAGACATTGCTGTCGTAGAACCCGCCAGCGAGGAATGACGGCAGGAACATCCAGGACCCGTCGCGGATTCCGACGGGCTCATATCCGGGCTGTTGTCGCTGCATTACCGGCATGTCCTCCGGAGCGACCGGCTCGCGATTTTCCGGAGCTGCCAGCTCCGGCAAAGGCGTCGGGTCGAATATCCGTTGCGCATTCCACGGCGGAGCGGTTGGCTCCATTATCTGCGGAATCGTCTGTGCCGCTGCCGGTGATGCGAGGCCGAGCACAATCGCCATCGCCAATAGCGTTGCAAACTCCAGACCACGCCGACGGGATGATTTCGGCTGATGAAATCCTCTTCCATTCGCATTCGGGCATGAGAGAGCAAACGCAGACATTCGACCACTTGTCCTTTATGGGCGGCGACGAGCACCGTTACTCAGCCGTGTCGAGGTTCGATCACTGCCCAAAAAAAACAGCGTGACGTTCGTTTGCGGTCCACAAGACCAAACCGCATTGCAGGGCATTCCGGATTCAGAACGAAGAAGTTCTCACTCACTGCAACGTGAATGAAGGGAAAAAGGTTTCCGCGTCGCAAAAAGATTTTGCATTGCAAAGAGACGACACTGTGGCGGGACGTCACGCGAAGAGCGAACGCTGCGAAGTGCGTTGGAACTGTGGCCTATCGAGTTGCATAAGTAGCGCGCAGTTCATCGTGACTAACACCTTATAGAGAGCATAAGTTATAGAGAGTGTGTGCTTCGCGTGATGCATGCGATAATTCGTGCGCGTCGCGAATGCTGAGTGTTACGCGGTAACGTTCGCCACACATCGCGTTCGAGCATCTTGATTAAGAAGACTGCGTTGCGGCGCTGCTTGTGTACATCCCTTGCGGTACGCGTATCATGAGTGCAGCATTGCATCACTCGACGAGCGCCGCGATGAGACGCAGGATGTGTAGCTTGCCGACGAAAACGTCAGAAGTAGCGCTCGGGGATTCGAATATTGTCGCCAGGAAAAATCGGAACCGGTAGATCCAGCGAGTAGACTTCCTCGGCGGATGTGCCAGCGCGCCGCAGGTAGACTTTGTTTTCGTTGGCGCGATAGGTGAAGCCGCCAGCGCTTGCGACGGCATCGAGGACGGTCAAGCCGATACGATAGGGAAATTCGCCGCCCTTTTTGACTTCGCCAAGTATATAATAAGGACGATAGAGCGCCACTTCGACATTGACGCGCGGGTCGCGCACGATGCCTTTCGCGAGCGCCGAAGTGACCGCGCCTTCGAGTTGCCGTGTGGTCAGACCCTCGGCCCTGACATGCCCGGCGAGCGGAATCGAAATCTGGCCGGTGCTGTCCACTTCATATTCGCCGGTGATGTCAGGCTCGCCGTAGACTTTCACGCGAACACGGTCGTTCGGGCCAAGGATATAGGTGCTGGCGGTGGGAGCTTGGACCGGCCGCTGCTCTTGCGCGGAAACTGCAAAGTGTGGGCCGATGCCTGCTGCTGCAAGCGCGATCAAGGCAAACACCCAAGAGAAGCGAGTCATTCGTTGCTGCATGGCTTCATCCCAACAGATAGAATTGGCACGGATAGTTGTTGCGCAAAGACGGCAAAAGAATGTGAGCATCCGCCGCTGCGCATCGATAGGCGAAGATCAGCCTATAGAAATTGAATTGATCTGCCTTCGAGAACCGCACATGTCAGCTTTCCCGACTGCCATGCACCCGTGTCGATGTTGATGCGATTGGGACGCACATCGGGATGGGGAACTGGTGTATGCCCATGAACAATGCACTTGCCGTGATGATGTTCGGAGTTGAGGAACTCGTCGCGGATCCAGAGCAGGTCGTGCATCGATTGCCGATCGAAGGGAACCAGGGGACGGATCCCCGCATGCACGAACAGATAATCGCCGCAACATATCCATGGCTTCAGACACTTCAGGAACAGCATGTGAGCGTGCGGAAAGGCCTGGCGGAATCGTGCCTGCAGCGTCTCGGGCTCTTCTCGGCGATCTGGCCGCAGCTGGACTCCATAGGAGGCCAGCGTCTGAAGCCCGCCGAGCTTGAGCCAGCTCTCAAGCGAACGCGGATCTTTCAGAAAGCGCTCGAGCAGTTCCTCGTGATTGCCGCGCAGGCAGACTGCGTTGTTATGCACCAGTCGCGCGGCCAACAGGTCGATGACGCTTCTCGAGTCGGCGCCACGGTCGACATAATCGCCAAGATAGACCTCAACTGAATAGGCAACGGGTCTTCGATCGACATCGTTATCGATGAGTTCGAGAGTCTCGGCGAGCAGGTCGGCTCGTCCGTGGACGTCGCCCACGGCGTAGATGCGGGTGTCTGCCGGCGTCGAGGCGGTGGTCGACGGCGAATTAGCAGCGGAGTTGAAGAGCATGATCCGCGATAGCGATCATGGAACCGGCTCGCGGTCAAATCAAAGTCGCGCCGTCATGCACTTGTGCAGATGATCTTAGGCCAGCGCGACGGCAAGCGCGGCGATGATCGCGATCCAGACCGCCGCGTTCCCGACGATGATTCGGTTCCGCAGCTTGCGATCGGGTGCTTCACGCGGTTTGAAGCGAAGGAGCACGACAGACTCCGCGATCGGCCTGTTGGCACGGGACCGGGCTGCCGACCCGGTGACGGCGTATCTAATTGTGCAGCGGTGCCGTCATTGACGGTCTGTGACATTCCAAGCCCCCGCTAAGTCGTCAGACCACGGAGCACCAATGTATTTTCCATGAATGAGTTCATTCAAAAGCAGAGATGTGGCGATTGTTGATTTTCGTCGGAACCGCATTCCCATCCAAGGCGCGTGCGAGCGTACGCGAGCGCGCAAAAGGTTCCTGGGTTTTGCGTGATGCATGGCTGCGTCGAGTGGAGCGCAGCGCAATTCGGATGCACATTGACGTAAGCGCTTTCAGCGCAAGGCAATTTTCTGCATTGCAAGAATCACAGGAGGCGGTTCCGCGCTCGCAACAGCAAACATCTTCGCTGCACCGCCCAATTTCGCTCATGAACTTCGGAAAAGTGTCAGCAAGGTAGTTCGGCGAGTCACGTGTTCGTTGATGGTTGCGTGCCGCGGAGAGTTCGGCTGTTGCCGGCACGTGCCGCGTCGTTCTTCCCTGATGTGATCAACTTGGCAAGAGGCGAGAGCATGGCGGCTACCCTTGCGGCGCGTTTGGAGCAGG
The DNA here is from genome assembly GCF_000472425.1 of Bradyrhizobium sp. Tv2a-2. Classification (GTDB taxonomy): domain Bacteria; phylum Pseudomonadota; class Alphaproteobacteria; order Rhizobiales; family Xanthobacteraceae; genus Bradyrhizobium. The sequence continues at coordinate 254,125 of NZ_AXAI01000002.1, forward strand.
ACAACATCGCACCGCTTCTTCCTGAGCGGAAGTTTATCTCGGTAAGGCCGGTCGAGTGCGAGCGCTATCGGCATCGTAGCCGTTATCGGCGCCGTACCTTTCACATTGAACCGGCCGCATCGATCAGAAAGCGGCTGTTCGATGTCGTAATGGCGGGCGCGGCGTTGACGTTCTTTGCGCCGCTGCTGCTCGCCATCGCCGTGACCATCAAGCTGACATCGCCGGGGCCAGTGCTGTTCTTCCAGTACCGCTATGGCTATCGCAACCGGCGCTTCAAGATCTACAAGTTCCGCTCGATGCGCGTCGATGCTGGCGACACCACCGGTGTCAAGCAGACGGTCGAGGGCGACAGGCGAGTGACGTGGATCGGCAAGATCCTTCGCAAAACCAGCCTCGACGAGATTCCGCAGCTCCTCAACGTCATCAAGGGTGACATGTCGCTGGTCGGTCCGCGACCGCACGTGCCGGGCATGTTGGCGGCGAATCTCCCTTATGAGGATCTCGTACCCTACTACTTCCAGCGGCATTCGGCCCGTCCCGGAATCACCGGTCTCGCCCAGATCAGCGGCTGCAGGGGCAGCACGGTCGAAGCGCGGCGCGCCATCTCACGGATCGACTACGATCTCGATTATATCGAGAAGTGGTCGCTGAGGCTGGATATCACGATCATCCTGCGCACAGTTCGCAGCGAATTTCTCTCAGGTAGCGGTTTCTAGGACATGATCGGGACCATGAGGCCGCGTCAGCGTTGGGCTCGTAGCGGACGATCATGCTCGATCAAGAAACTGAAGCGTGACGACGGATCAACCCGGTCTCGCGCTTTGGGAGTATTGGAGCGAACAGGTCGGGGATGTCGTCTTGGCCGGGGAAGTTGGAAAAGAGATCATGCTCATGAGCACCAAGAAGCGAACCAAGGAGCTGTTGAAGGACGCATTCCCCTCGCTCTGGGTGCGCTGGCATTTGACATATCAGGCGAAATCGGCGGAGCACGAGCTCGAGTTCCTGGACAAGGTCGTTCCGCCAGGGGCCGTGACCGTCGATGTCGGTGCCAACTGCGGCCTCTATACCCGCAAGCTCGCGCCCCTCTCAAGGAAGGTTTATGCCTTTGAACCATCCCACAAGATGGCGGGGCTGTTGCGGCGGACCTCGGCACCAAATGTGAGCGTTCACGAGATCGCCCTGTCGGATCAGGTCGGCGAAGCCGAGCTGTTCATTCCAAAAGACAATGAGCAACTGGTCTACGGCCTTGCCTCGCTCGAGCGGAGACCGATGGCGCCAGAGCATAAAGTCACGTCGACGCGGGTGCCAATGGCGAGGCTGGATGCGATCGTTCATGAGGACGTTGCCTTCGTCAAAATCGACGTGGAAGGGCACGAGCTCAATGTCTTGAACGGTGCGGTCGAGCTGCTTGAAAACAGTCAGCCGGTATTTCTGGTGGAAGCGGAAGATCGGCATCGCGCGCAGGCAACGCGGCTGTTGTTCGAGTTCTTCGATGTGCGTGACTATCGTGGATATTTTCTCGCAGACAGCCGCGCGCTCCCTGTCGATCAGTTTCGTGTCGAGGCCATGCAGGATGCATCTGTCCTGCTGCCCAATGGCGGCCGCGAGGACGGAAAGAGCTACATCAACAACTTCTTCTTCTTTCCGCAGCATCTGGATGGTGAGGCGATGCTGAACGACTAGGCGGAGGTGTACCGAGTTTTGCAGTTCGCAGCGATTCAATCGGAACTCATTGCGACCTAGAACAACGTCGCCAGCGCGCTTTGCGCGTCGCTCTGGATTCTCTTCAGATGCGCTTCGTCGCGGAAGCTTTCCGCGTAGATTTTGTAGACATCCTCGGTGCCGGACGGCCGCGCGGCGAACCAGCCCATCTCGGTCTCGACCTTGATGCCGCCGAACGGCTGGCCGTTCCCCGGCGCCGTGGTCCGGGTCGCGTGAACCGGATCGCCGGCAAGCTCCTTGATGTTCAACCGTTGGGGGCTTGCGGACTTCAGGGCGTTCTTCTGTTGCGCGTTCGCCGGCACGTCGATCCGCGCATAGAAGGGAACGCCGAGTTCGGCGGTAAGGTCGTTGAAGAGCTGGCTCGGATCGCGTCCGGTCCTGGCCAGGATCTCCGCGGCGAGCAGGCCCAGGATGATCCCGTCCTTGTCGGTGGTCCAGACCGAGCCGTCCCGTCGCAGGAACGAGGCGCCGGCGCTCTCTTCGCCGGCAAAGCCGAACGAGCCGCTCCCAAGGCCCTCGACGAACCATTTGAAGCCGACCGGGGTCTCCACCAGCTTCCGGCCGAGCTTTTTGGCGACGCGGTCGATGATCGAGCTCGAGACAACGGTCTTGCCGATCGCCGCCTGTGGTGACCATTGCGGACGATGTCCGAACAGATAGGCGATGGCGGCGGCGAGGAAGTGGTTCGGATTCATCAAGCCGCCGGATCGCGTCACGATGCCATGCCGGTCGGCATCGGTGTCGTTGGCGAAGGCGACATCGAACCGATTGCGCATCGCGATCAGGCTGGCCATCGCGTAAGGCGACGAGCAGTCCATGCGGATCTTGCCGTCCCAGTCCGCAGTCATGAAGCGAAACGTCGGATCGACTGCATCGTTGACGATCTCGGCCTTGATTCCATAGCGCTCGACGATGACGGGCCAGAAATGCACCGCGGCGCCGCCCAGCGGATCGATGCCGATGTCGATGCCGGACGCCTTGATGACGGCCATATCCACGACATTGGTGAGGTCGGACACGTAGGGGCCGACATAGTCATGGGGGTGAACGAACTGCCCGTCCTTTGCACGTGCATAGGTGATGCGGGACACGCCCTTCATCCCGGACTCGAGATAACGGTTAGCGGTCTTCTCGACCTTGGTGGTGACGTCGGTGTCCGCGGGCCCGCCATGCGGCGGGTTGTATTTGTAGCCGCCATCATCAGGCGGATTGTGCGACGGCGTGATCACGACGCCGTCTGCCAGCGCAGTTGTTCGTCCCTTGTTGTAGGTCAGGATCGCATGCGAGATCACCGGCGTCGGCGTGTAGCCGCCGCGATCGTCAACCATGACGTTGACGCCATTGGCGGCAAACACTTCGAGCGCGCTGACCAGGGCTGGCTCCGCGAGCGCGTGGGTGTCGATCCCGATGAACAGCGGCCCTGACAGGCCGGCTTCGCGGCGATAGTCGCAGATCGCCTGGGTCGTGGCCAGGATATGGTCTTCGTTGAACGAGCTTCGCAGCGACGAGCCGCGATGTCCTGAGGTACCGAACGCGACTCGCTGAGCGGCATTGGCAGGGTCCGGCTTGGCTGCGAAATAGGCCGTCACCAACCTCGGTATATCGGTGAGGGACTCCGGGGCGACCGGCTTGCCGGCATTGGGATCGAGAGCGGCCACTGAATTTCTCCGGACGAGACGACAACCATCGCTATAACGCACGAAACCTAACACATATCCATGGCGTGGGCGGCCGATCTGGCGAAGGGCCGGCCGTCCCGGACAGAGGCCGCGGCCGGCCGCGGTCAGATCCGATCAGGACGCAGTCGAATTTCCGGGCACTGCATCTATCTGGGTTACGGCGCCCAGAACTCGCTGCAGCTCGCCAAAACCCCTCCAGACGTCATCTTCTCCACTGTCTTCGGCAACGGCACGACGACGATCTAACGCGGTCAGCCCGTCCGGACCTTGATTTCGCTGCGAAATCGTCCGCCTCTCGATCCGGTGCCCCCGGGCTTCGAGCACCGGTTGCGAACTAACGGCATCTCACAATACCTAACAGGACATATTGTCGCCGCTCGCATAACCTCCTTAGATCGAGGTCTGTGCACGGCCGATCCGCAGCCTCCAGCGGCCGCGCTGCAAACGAACGCGATTGTCATTTGGCGGCGCGCAAAGTGGCGGGTGAACTCCGGCTGGACGGCAGCGCACCAACGCCTGAATTGCAGCCCGCCGATTCAGCTGCGTGACCAAGGTCAAGAACCCCTGCAAGAACCCCTGGGAGAGTGAGATGGCGATCGAAAATGTGGCCGATCTTTTCGTGGCAACGCTGGAACAGGCCGGTGTCAAGCGAATCTACGGGATCGTGGGCGACAGCCTGAACGGTCTGACCGAGGCGCTGCGAAGCCGGAGCACGATCGAATGGGTGCATGTCCGGCATGAGGAGGTCGCGGCCTTCGCCGCAGCCGGCGAAGCGGCGATGACCGGCAGCCTCGCGGTCTGTGCCGGCTCCTGCGGGCCAGGCAATCTGCACCTCATCAACGGCCTTTTCGATGCGCACCGCAGCCGAGTGCCGGTGCTTGCGATCGCCGCCCAGATTCCGTCAGGGGAGATCGGAGGCGGCTATTTCCAGGAGACGCACCCGCAAAACCTGTTTCGGGAATGCAGTCATTATTGCGAGCTTGTCTCCGACGTGAGCCAGATGCCCTACGTCCTGGAGAATGCTATTCGCGCCGCCATTGGTCAGCGTGGCGTCGCCGTCGTCGCCATTCCCGGCGACGTAGCGCTTCGCAAGGCGCCGCAGCGCGCGCCATCCGCCTCGCGCAGTCTTGCGCTCGCGGCCCCCACGGTCGCGCCCGAGGCGCAGGAGGTCAAGGCGCTCGCGTCCATGCTCAACGATGCGCGGCGGATCACGCTGTTCTGCGGACGTGGTTGCGCAGGCGCGCATGCGGAGCTGATGCAACTTGCCGAAGCCCTGAAGAGCCCGATCGTTCATGCGCTGGGCGGCAAGGAATCTGTCGAATACGACAACCCGTACGACGTCGGGATGACCGGCTTCATCGGCTTCTCGTCAGGCTACGCGGCGATGCATGCCTGCGACGCGCTGCTGTTGTTAGGGACGGATTTTCCTTACAAGCAATTCTTCCCCACAGACTGCAAGATCGCACAGATCGACATCCGTCCGGAAAATCTGGGGCGGCGCTGCAAGCTCGACCTTGGCCTTGTCGGCGACGTCGGCCTGACGATCAAGGCATTGCTGCCGCTGCTCAAGGCGAAGACCGAGCGGAAGCATCTCGACGCCGCGATCGCGCATTATAAGAGCGCGCGTGAAGGCCTTGATTCGCTGGCCCAGGGCACACCGGGACGCAAGCCGATCCATCCGCAATATCTCGCAAGGGTGGTCAGCGAACAGGCGGCGGACGACGCTGTCTTCACCTTCGATGTCGGCACCCCGACGATCTGGGCCGCGCGCTATCTCAAGGTGAACGGGCGCCGCCGGATGATCGGCTCTCTCGTACACGGCTCGATGGCGAACGCCATGCCGCAGGCAATCGGGGCGCAGGCGGCGCACCCCGGTCGCCAGGTGATCTCGCTATCCGGCGACGGCGGCTTCTCGATGCTGATGGGCGACCTGATCACGCTCACGCAGATGAAGCTGCCGGTCAAGGTCGTGATCTTCAACAACGGCGTGCTCGGCTTTGTCGCGCTTGAGATGAAGGCGGCCGGTTTTGTCGACACCGGTGTCGACCTCGCGAATCCCGACTTCGCCGCGATGGCGCGGGCGATGGGCCTGTTTGCGCGCAGGGTCGAGGATCCCGGCGAACTGCCGTCGGCGATGAAGGAGATGCTCAGCCATAACGGGCCCGCGCTGCTCGATGTCGTGACTGCCAAGGAGGAGTTGTCGATGCCGCCGACGATCACACCGGCGGAGGTCAAAGGGTTCAGCCTCTGGGTGCTGCGCGCCGTGATGAACGGTCGTGGCGACCAGGTGATCGATCTGGCGAAGACAAATCTGCTGCCGCGCTAGGCGGACCCGATCGCAGGACATGAGGAGCACGCCATGAAGATTGCCCGCATCGAAGCTATTCCATTGCGGATTCCCTTTACGACGGGTGGGCCGTCGGGCGTGGGCGTGTGGGGCGCGGGGCAAACGGTGGATTCGCTGATCGTATCGGTCACGACCGATGCAGGTGTGGTCGGCTGGGGCGAGGCGTTCGGGTTCAAGACCATTCCGGCCATCAAGGTCGCCATCGATACCGTTCTGGCGCCTGACTGCATCGGTCGGGATGCGACGCAGATCGGCAGGCTGATGCTCGACCTGCAGAAGAAATTCCACGTCTTCGGGCGTAGCGGCGCGCTGATCTACGGCCTTTCGGCCATCGACATTGCGCTGTGGGATATCGCCGGCAGGGCGGCGAACAAGCCGGTCTACAAGCTGCTCGGTGGCAGCGACGCAAGCTCGCTTCCCGCATACGCAAGCCTGACCCGTTATGCGGACCCTGAATTCGTGGCAAAGAACGTCACGCGCGCGCTGAGCAGCGGCTATCGTCATCTGAAGTTGCACGAGATCGACGTCAACTGCGTGCGCGCCGCGCGCGAGGCAGCCGGCGATGACATTGAGATCATGCTCGACGTCAACTGCCCATGGTCCGTGCGCGAAGCCCTCGACATGACCAGGAAGCTGCGCCCGTTCAACCTGCGCTGGCTCGAGGAGCCGGTCTGGCCGCCCGAGAACTATTCGGGACTTGCCCGGGTCCGGCAGGAGGGCGGCATCCCGATCGCCGCCGGCGAGAATGCCTCGACCGCGATGGATTTTCAGCATCTGCTTGAAGCGAAGGCGGTCGACTTCATTCAACCGAGCCCCGCCAAAATGGGCGGTATCACGGAGCTTGCGAAGGTCTTCGCGCTGGCGAACGCCAACAACACCACCGTGAAGGTTCATACGTTCTACGACGGCCCGGGCCTGCTTGCGGCCGTACATGCAAGCGCGGCTTTCGGCGGGCCCGATGCGTGGGTGGAGTGGCGCTATTTCGACCTCGAGGCGCAGCTCTATGGCGAGGCCATCATCCCGAACAAAGGCGCAATCGCAGTTCCGCAAGCCCCGGGACTGGGTCTCGAGCCGAGCACGGACGTCATCCGCAAATATCGTCAGGCCTAGAACGTGATGCGGACCGGTGGGGCGTGTTAGCGCAAAGTGTGTGATCCCTCAAACACCTCCTAACGTGAGCTAACAGCGGTTAACACGACACATTGCCGCGACCGTCATAGCCTGCAGTCATGGAAACATGAGCGCGGTTGAGGTCGCCAATGATCCGCAGTTACAATGATCACGCTGCAAACGAGCGCACGTTCCTGGCCTGGCTGCGCACGGGACTGTCGGCCGTGACGTTGGGGATCGTCGTCAAAAAGGGTTCACTCCTTGCCGCGATCGCTGGCGCGTCGTCGCCCCAGCTAGCGGGTTCGGTTCCGGACCATCTCTCCAGCTATGCGGGGCCTGCCCTGGTCGGCTTAGGCGTCGGAGCGATAGCTGCGGCCGCCATCCGCTTTGTCCGCACCGCCTGTCGGATCGACGATGAAAGCGTACACTCCGCCGGGGTTGTTCGGCTAGCTTCGGCTTTTTTGCAGCGGCGGCCGGAAGACGCTTTGACAAACGACGCTCCGGCGTCCAGCCGCAAGGGGACTATCTTGCAGAGAGCGCAGCGGCTCAACCTGAGGCTTGTCGGAGGTACCGACGATCCTCGGACCACGGCAGCCGCATCGCAAGCGAATCACCCTGTCAAGGGTTGACGGGCGTCTCTTACGATGCAAGCTCGTGCGTATGGGGCGATTTGCGCAGACGCGCTGGGCGCGCATGAGCAGCGGGCAGTATTGCTTGATCCGCGATCTCGGCCTGGTCAAGGGAGGCAAGGGGCTGCGGCACCACGAGGTGGTGCTCACGCTGTCGTGTCGCGGTATCGTCCGTTTCCTGATCGGTGTCGCGCGCCAGACCCGTTGGCGCGATGTGGGCAGGGGACTCGATCGGATATCCCGCACAGCGGACCAGTCGCGCAAATAACTGCGTACCCCGAACAACAAACGGCTCCGGCCTGGAGCTTGACCGGCCCCCATTAACATTCGGACATGAACGGGCAGGGCGAAAGCCCGCGCGATTGCGCCCTGTCGTGCGCGAGCACGCCATTGGCCGCCCAAAGGTCGCCGCGAAGTCCGAATTTGACAGCGCGGAGCGTCATTTTTTGGCAAGGCCGGTCGAGACCGTCGGGAAGCCTGTGCGCGGCCGCTTGGCCGGCCTTTGCCGCAGGCCACAATCCCGCTAGGTATGGCGGATCAAGCCGCATGTCGGCTGCTTTCCGGACAGGCCTGTGTACGACCTCAATTCCCTCAACACGAACGAGCCGAGGCCATGGCACGGCGCGTTGCGCCATCGACGCTGCCGCCTCGCTCCCCAAGGCCCCATAGGATAGACTGAAATCGGCATGAGCGCTCCCGGAACCCGCCAATCGCCCATTGCGCGCATTCGCGCGCTCTTGAACCAGCCGACGCATCACTATCGTCCGGCGACCACGGTCTTTCTCGATCTCAATGTCGACCGCCTGGCGGACCAGTTCGAACTGGTCGCCCGCGGCAGTGAGCGCGGCGCGGAGGGGCGGCCGTCCTCGGACGCCCAGACCATGGACGATATCGAGCACCGGGTGGTCGAGCGTATCGAGGCGCACAAGCAGGATGCGCACACGATCTATCTCGATCACCTCCACACCTATGACGAGCGGATCACGGCGCTGAGCTTCGAGGAGCGGTTTGCGACCATCCAGCAGGCCGCGCCCGAGGCGGTCGGCGATTTCAGGGCGGAGGCGACCGTCGGCCGCGACGAGCTGTTCGTGCTGCGGCGGCGGCTGAATGAATCCGAGATCGAGCGCGAGCGCTTCCGCGCCCGTCACCGCATCGAGCGCCCGGCGCGGCTGTCGAGCCCGGGCAAGATCATCCTCAAGATCGGCGTCCTTGCCATTCTGTTCATCATCGAGGTCGTGATCAACGGCAGCTTTCTCGCCAAGGCCAATGTCGGCGGCCTGCTCGGCGGCGCGGCGCAGGCGGTCACCTTCGCAGCATTGAACATCATTGCCAGCTTCTTCTGGGGCATGGTGCTGATCCGCCTGATCAACCGCCGTAACTACTTCCTCAAGCTGATCGGGCTTCTCTCGTTTCTCGCCTATGTCCTGTTTGCGGTGACGCTGAATCTCACCCTTTCGCATCTTCGCGAGATACCGCCGGCGATCGCCGTTTCCGACAATGTCGGCCAGGTGGTGCTGCATCGCCTCCTCACCGCGCCCTACGCGCTCACCGACATCAATTCCTGGGTGTTCTTCTCCATCGGTTTCATCTTTTCGCTGATTGCGATGGCCGATGGACTGATGTTCTTCGATCCCTATATGGGCTATGCGGGGCTGGAGCGGCGTTGGATCGAGACGACCCGGCGGTTTGCCGACGCCAGGATCGAGCTGATCGAGCGGTTACGCGATATCCGCGAGGACGCGACAGAGACCATGAACGAGGCGGCACGCGATTTGTCCGTTCGGCGCAGCGAGTATGATGCCCTGCTGCAGGGCCGCGAGCGGCTCGCCCAGCGCTTTGCCCAGCACCAGAACCAGATCGAGCAGGCCTGTCGAGCCTTGCTCGAGATCTACCGTGAGGCCAACCGGAAGGCGCGCACCACGCCTGCACCTGATTATTTTGCCAAGGCCTATGCGATGGAGCGCATCGCCTACACGGCCGCCGAGCCGGACTCCAGCGCGCGCGAGCACCTGCGCAAGATGATCGCCGACACCCAGGAGATATTGAACCAGCAGATCAAGGCCATCCACGACGCCTTCGACAACGCGGTGAAGACCTATCGCGAGATCGACGAACTCCTGCCCGAGAAGAAGCCGGAGACCAAGCGTGGCTAGGCGGCGTCCGCGACAGCGCAAGGATTCCGGGCTCGGCTGGGCGGGCCTCGGTGGAATTCTCCTGCTGCTGCTCGCCATCGCCTCCGGCGGCGCACTGGCCTATTTCTATTTCTCCGCACCCGCACGCCCCGTGCTCGATGCCCAGACGCTGTGTCCGGTCAACGGGCCGCAAGGCATCACCGTCGTCCTGGTCGATACCTCCGACGACCTGCCGGAGACCACGCAGCGGGAGATATTGGGCCAGCTCGACGACATGATCACCACGCTGCCGCCGTTCTACCGGCTCGACATCAGGGTGCTGGATATCGCGGGCGTGCGCAGCCGTTCGCTGTTCTCGAAATGCAATCCCGGCGATGGCGCAGGCCTCAGCGAATGGACCGACAATCCCCGCATCGCGCGCCTCAGATGGATCGAGGACTTCCGCAAGCCCGCGGCGCTCGCGATGAAGAGCAGCATCGCAGCCGCGAAAGCCAACAACTCGCCGATCATGGCGGCGATCCAGGACATCGCCATCGACCAGTTTTCCAGCGCAGCCAGCCAGGACGCAAGGAAAACGCTCTATGTCATTTCCGACATGATTGAACACACCCGCGACTACAGCCAATATCCCAGGGCGGGTGACCTGTCGTTCCAGCGTTACAGGCAGTCGCCGGCCTATTTGAAGTTTCGCACCGATCTTCATGGCGCTACGGTCATCATTCGGTACGTGACCAGGCAGGTGAACGGACAGCCTCTGGTTGATGGGACCAAGCACGTGGAGTTCTGGAAGGCCTGGATCGAGGACAGCCGCGGCATTTTCGGCGGAGCGAAGCGGCTCCAGGGTGCGTGACGGAAGGAGCAGGAACTAGCGTGGCAGCCTATGACGAGACACCGCGTCTGCCGCCTGGCCTGTTGAACGGGCTGTTGTTCTTTGCCGTGGTGGTCGTGGGCAGCGGCTATATCATATTCGCCAAGCTGGAGGATTTCGGCGCCGTCGCGGTCACCTCCGTCCCGGTTCTGATCATGATCGGATACGGGGTGCTGTTGGGCGCGCGGCTGTTCCGGCTGCGCGACGACCAGGCCGGCGACAATCTCTACTACATGGGCTTCCTGTTCACGCTCACGAGCCTTGCGGTCTCGCTCTATCAGTTTTCGGCGGCAGGCTCCGCGGAGCAGATCGTGCAGAATTTCGGCATCGCGATCGCCTCGACCATCGCGGGCATTGCGCTGCGCATCCTCTTCAACCAGATGCGGCGCGATCCGCTCGAGGTCGAGGCGACGGCGCGGCTTGAGCTTGCCGAGGCCTCGCGGCGGGTGAAGCGGGAGTTGGAGAGCGCGATCCTGGAGTTCGGCTATTTCCGCCGTGCCACCCAGCAATCGATGGGCGATGCGATGGACGAGGTGCGCGAGAGCATGGACAAGGTCCGCGGCCTGTTTGCCGGCGAGGTCGAGCGGCTTGCGGCGGCCGCCGGTCGGCCGCTCGAGGAGACAAACCGGAAGTCGGCGCAGACGCTGGACAATCTGAACGAACGCACCGTCCAGATCCTCGATTTCTCCAGGCAATTGGTGCAGGAGGGCGAGCAGCTGGCGCGCAGCACGACCAATGTCGTCAAGGCGATCGACTTCACGCTGGCAAAACTGGCTGCGTTGCAGATGCCGGACCGCGCAGTCGACAGCAAGCTCGCGCCGATGATCCAGGGCCTGACCGAGGCAGTCAACGCGTTCGGCGAGAGCACCGAGGCGCAGGCGAAAAATATCGAAATCAATCTCAAGCACACCCAGAACGCCGTCGTTGCGATCGCCCAGGTCCTGCAGGAGATGCGCACCACCGAGACGGCAAAGTCCGCCCCGCGTTCGCGCGGCGCCAGCGCCGCAACGGACCGGTCCTGAGAGGAAACTGGCCATGGAAGGACAGATTGTACAGCAGCGCTCGTCCTACCGGCAGGGCCTCGTTCTCGGCCTGACCATGGCCGAGATCATGATCCTTTTGGTGTTCTGCCTTCTGATCGCGATGGCGACCTTCCTCAAACGCGAGGAGAGCAAGCGCGTCGCGGCCGAGCAGGAGCTGCGGCAGGAGCGCCGCGAGATTGCGCAGGCGCGCAGCGTGCTGGCCGAGCTCAAGCCGAGCGCGGCGCTCGGCGAGAAGCTGCAGACCTGGTCGGGCCTGAGCGATCCGCAGGCGATCGACCGGTATTGGCGGGAGCTCGTGGATGCCCGTACTGTGGTGGGTGAGATCGAGAAGAGCGGCATGTCGGTCAAGGAGTTCCGCGACACCCTCGCGACGGTCGCGGCGCTGCGCGCCAACGGCATCGACGCCGACAAGGCGATCCGCAATGCCCAGCTTGTCGCCGCGATCGAGCGTGCGATGACGAAGCCCGGCCAGCCGCCGGCGCCGACCCAGGCAATTTTGGATACCATCGACCGCGGCGTGAACGGACCGGGTCCGGCCGGCCACCAGTGGCCGCCGATCATCCGGATGAGCGAGGCCGACGGCTACTTCTTCAGGACAAGAAGCGCGGAATTGTCGCCCGCCTTCCGCGATACGCTGCTCAACGTGACGCCCCGCGAAATCCTCGACTACATCAGGAAATACGACGTCGATGTGATCGAGGTGGTCGGACACACTGACGAGCGCCCGCTTCTGGCCCGGCAGTTCTCCAATCTCGACCGCGACCTTTCCTTCGTTCTGAAGAACAACGCCGACGTCGCCAGCCTCATTCCCGCCGACAACGCCGGGCTAGGCCTCGCGCGCGCCGTGTCGGTCGTCAGCGTGCTCAGGCTGAGTCCGCTACTTGCCAACTACAAGATCATCCCGCTGTCGGGCGCGCAGCTCGTCAATACCGACGAGACGCTCGCCCTCGACGGATCGGCGGAAGACATCCAGCAGCGCCGCCGCATCGAAATCCGCCTGCGCAAATCCGTGCCCCATGAACCGGCCATCCCGAGCGACCCGGCCATCGATTCCTTCCCGCGCTCGATCATGACGACGCCACGGTAATGGCTTGTCCCGTCGCCCGTAGCGTCTGCACGCAATATTGACCCTCCGATCCACAGCACCTTAGGCTGACGGGTCACGAAGATCGGGCGTCAAGCCCGCGGCGGGGCGCGGTTTGGGGGAGATATGAAGAGCGACATCGCAAGCACAATTTCGAAGGCGCGCGAGCATTCGATTGGCGACCTGTTGCGGCGTTCTGCCCAGCGCGATCCGAACAAGATGGCGCTGATCTGCGGCGAGGTGCGGTGGACCTTTGCCGGGATGGAGGCGATCTGCAATCGGCTCGCCCGCGGCCTGCTCGGGCTCGGCGTTGGCAAGGGAGATCGGCTTGCCGTGCTGTCGCGCAATTCGCATGCCTTTGCAGCCTTGCGCTTTGCGGTGGCGCGGATCGGTGCGATCCTGGTGCCGATCAACTTCATGCTCAATCCGGACGAGATCAATTTCATCCTCGCCAATTCCGGCGCGAAGCTGCTGGCCGCGGGCCCCGATCTTGTCGAGACGGCGCGTACCGCAACCGCCAAGGGCTCGACGATCGAGAAGCTGATATGGCTGCCGGGCGAAGATCCGGCTGCGCCGCCGGCCGGCATGACCACCTTCGACGATCTCCTCGATACCGACGCGTCGGCGCTTGAGACGTCAGTCGATGCCCGCGATCCCGCCCAGATCGTCTACACCAGCGGCACGGAGTCGCTGCCGAAAGGCGCGATGCTGACCCATGAGGCGGTGATGTGGCAGTATGTCAGCTGCATCATCGACGGCGGCATGGCGGCCGGTGACAACGTGCTGCACGCCTTGCCGCTCTATCACTGTGCGCAGCTCGACGTCTTTCTCGGCCCCGCGATCTATCTCGGCGCCTCCGGCGTGATCACGTCCAAGCCGGTTGCCGACAACATCCTGGCGCTGATTGAGACACACAAGATCACCGCCTTCTTCGCGCCGCCCACGATCTGGATCGCGATGCTGCGCTCGCCCTCCTTCGACAAGACCGATCTCTCTTCGCTGCAGAAGGGCTATTACGGCGCCTCGATCATGCCGGTGGAGGTGCTGCTCGAATTGCAGCGGCGTCTGCCGAATGTGAAATTCTGGAATTTCTACGGCCAGACCGAGATCGCGCCGCTCGCAACCGTATTGAAGCCGGAAGACCAGCTGCGCAAGGCGGGCTCGGCCGGCAAACCGACCATCAATGTCGAGACGCGCGTGGTCGATGTCGACATGAAGGATGTCGCGGCCGGTGAGGTCGGCGAGATCGTGCACCGCTCGCCGCATCTGTTGTCGGGCTACTACAATGACCCGGCAAAGACCGCGGCCGCCTTCAATGGCGGCTGGTTCCACAGCGGCGATCTCGCCACCGTCGACGCCGAGGGCTATGTCACCGTCGTCGATCGCGTGAAGGACATGATCAAGACCGGCGGCGAGAATGTCGCGAGCCGCGAGGTCGAGGAGATGATCTACCGCCTGCCGGCGGTGTCGGAAGTCGCCGTCATTGGTCTGCCGGACCCGCGCTGGATCGAGGCGGTCACTGCGATTGTCGTGGTCAAGAGCGGCGCGGCGCTGGACGAGGCCGCTGTGATCAAGCATTGCGCGGGCGCCATGGCGCATTTCAAGGTCCCCAAGCGCGTCGTCTTCGTCGACACCTTGCCGAAAAATCCCTCCGGCAAGCTGCTCAAGCGCGAGCTGCGCAAGCGCTTCATGGACGGTGATACGCTGGATGGCGCGGTGCAGAAGAGCTTTGGCACGTAAGCGTCAGCCGCAGCCGCTCTGGCCATAGGTCACGTGTCCACCGAGCCGAGGCCAGACAAAAAAAGCTGTTGCGGGCGCGGGCCCCTTCGAGGTCCTCACTGCGACCGCCGACCCGTCTTGAAGCTGTAAGGTCCCTTCGGCTGTCGTCGCAAGCCGTCCGGCAGCACCTCCTCCTCACTGGGCATCGGTTCCGAGCGGACGTCGGCGCCGTGCTGCGCTGCTTCGTGCGGAGTGACCGCTTCGTGCACCTGATCGGGGGCTGGGCGGCCGGCGTCGTTGACGGCGTCATAGGCACCAGACCGCGTGTCGCGGAAGTCGGTGCCGGCAAAGCTGCGTTTTCTGCTCATCTCAAAGGTTCCGCTTCGCGTTCCGAGGTACCCTCGTGAGCTAACCTCGCCAGCCGCTTTTGTTTCCCGGAACAGGTCGGGCGCCGGCGCGGAACGCAGCATACGGATCAACGTTAACTCCGGTAGGACAAGAGAGGCATCGACCATGGGACTTGCGCAATACGCCGTCACGGCCGTTGGCAATCATTGGACTGTGCTCCACGACGGGGACGCGAAGAGCGAATACGAGACCAAGGAAGCCGCATTCGAATCCGCTGCAGCCGCCGCGTCGCTCGCGATCCGTCAGGGACACGAGGTGCATCTCAGTGTGCCAGGCAATGCGCAAGACGGGGCGGGGCGACGCGCGGGAGCGACGGCTCGAGTGGAATCGGGGGACTGACCGGTCGCGCACGTATGCGCGCGCGGCGCTGTCCCTACCATTCCGCTCGACGAGCAGAACAAGCCTGCGGCAGGACGCTGATTTCGTGGTGATCTCCTCCCGCGGAGAGCGAGATGTCCCTTTATCATTTTGATCTGGCGAACACCAAAACCATCGAGGACAAGGGGACCTTCGAGCTGGACGACGACATCGAGGCGCTGGATCTGGCAGACTTGATCGCACGCCGAATTCTCCGGCAACGTCCAGAGCGGAAGAACCGGCACTATTTCATTATTGTCACCGACGAAGCGGGCGAGGAGATTGTTCGCGTTCCGCTCGAGATCATTCACTGAAAGGAAAGCGATGGCACACTCTCAGCAGGGTATTGTCCGCGACCGCCAAGGTCAGGAGCAGCCGGCCGACAAGGAGCGCGCGCAACGAGTTCATAAGGTCGACCCGAACAAATCAGTGTCGCGCGAGGCCACGCGCGATCCACGATTGAACGACGCTGAGAAAACGCCCGGCTCCGGCATGACGCCAGACGACAAGGGCGAGCCGCCAACCGGTTGAAAAAGTCGTGTTTCGACCTGTACGGTTGTACGCGATCGTACGCTCCTGCGCGGATGCTTCCCGACGGCCTCGGTCATGCCGGCTGCGGAACCCGCAGCGACACCGCGCCGTTGGATCGCATGCACATCTCAAAGGGAGATTGGAATGGCCACCGACGCGAGAGAAACCGGCAACCTGATTGGAAGTGATAAGGTCGAAGGCACCGCTGTTTACGGCGCAAATGAGAGCAAGATCGGTTCAATCGAACGGGTGATGATCGACAAGGTCAGCGGCAAAGTATCATATGCGGTGCTCGGCTTTGGCGGTTTCCTGGGCCTTGGCAATGATCACTACCCGTTGCCATGGCAGTCGCTCAAATACGACAAGCGTCTTGGCGGCTATGTCACCGGCATCACCGAACAGCAGCTGCGCGGGGCGCCGAGATACGGCGAGGACGCCGAGTGGAATTGGAGCGACGTTGCAGGCAATCGCGCGCTCAATGACTATTACGGCGTTCCCATCGTCTGAAGCATTGCAAGGAAAGAGGCCACCCCGATCGGGGTGGCCTCGAAACGCCTCAAGCTTCAAGCAGGGCGATGCTTACCAGTTTTCCCACCTGTCTCCTCGCCAGTAGCCACGGCCCTCATGCTCGCGGAACACATAGTGCTCGCTGGGACCCGACCTCCAGTTGTCATCATGCACGATGACCCGCGCCTCCGGCGGATAACGATAGGCCTCATGCGTGTGCCAGCAGGTGTTGCCGCTGCAGACGATCGCTGCGGATGCACTCATGCTGGTGATGGCCACGAGGCCTGCACCGACTGCTGCGCTCGCAAGGGTCTTACCCAATGACGTCATCATGTCCTCCTCTTGATGTCATTGCCCGCCTGCCAACAGCGTAGAGGGTGGATTCGTTCCGGCAACCGAGAGGCATTGACGGGTAAGGAACCGGCGGAACAAGCCGCGCATTTGCCCATACATTTTGAGCCCGCCCGTGACTTTCTCGGATCGCGTTGGCTGGCTGGCGGCACGGCATTTACGCGGTGTGCCCCGGCTCAACGTCCTTCGGCGTCTTCTTCTCGCGTTGCGGCGTCATCTTTGCTGGATCCGGCGCGCCGGGAACGCCGCGCGGCCCAAACTGCCGGCGCTGGATGTCCTCTTCGGAGAAGGCCGGTTCGACGCCGTTTGGTTCGCGAGGTCTGGCCATGAGATGCTCCTTTGCAGTGTGAGAATGCCCCTGGGGCAATGCCGCGGCTGAAGGCCTGTTCCAGAGGGGCGCGGCGCGATTGCGGGTAAGCCGAACATTGCGGTATATCCGGCGGGACGCCGGCATTACCGGATTAAGTTCTTGTGAGAATAGGCGAGCTTCCTTGAAACCGGGGTCGCAGACATCATTTGTGAATACAGGTTCCGGCCTGTCGCCGTCCGGGCGGCATGAGATTTGCGGGGCCACCAGACACTTACAATGAGCACTTCGATCAAAAGTCACGGTCGGTTCTGGACCGAAGAGGACGACAATTTGCTGCGCACCATGGCAGCGGCCGGCAAGAGCATCACGCTGATGACAGTGAAGCTCGGCCGCCCAATACGCACCATCAGGTCGCGCGCCCAGGAGTTGCATATTCCATTGCCCGGCGAGGACAAGACGACCAAGCGTTGGATGGGTTAGACGTCCGGTGGCGACCCGTCATCCGGAGGAGCGCGAAGCGCGTCTCGAGGGATGCGGGTCTCGACGGATGAACGGCTCACGCCGTAGCCCTGGGGCCGTCGCCCTTCGAAGCTCGCTTTCGCGAGCGCCTTCAGGGTGACGGTGACAATTTGGAGCTCTTCGCCCCGAGGGCCAGCTCTACTGATGGATCCGCTGCGAGATCGCATCGAGCGCCGCCGCTTCAGCGGCCGGCAGCCTCTCGAGCCGGACGGCGACATGTTTGTGATAGGGCGTGCCGGCGACCGGATCGCGATTCTCGCTGTCGGTCAGGACGTTCACGCGCGGCCCGTTGCTCAAGCGCTCGCCGTCCCTGGCCGGGTAGGATTGGCCATAGCCATGGGGCAGCGCCAATTGGCCCTCGCGCATGCTGTCATCGGCCTTGGCGCGCGCGACGATGTGCCCGGCGCGCGATTTCACAACAATCCATTCGCCGTCAGCCGCGCCGAGCGATGCCAGGTCCCTGGCGTTGACCAGCAGCGCACCGTCGGGATCGTCGCGCCGCCAGGCTGGATCGCGGAAGATCTGGTTGGCATTGAACATCCGGCGCTGGCCGGCTGCGAGGATGAAGGGATAGTCCTTCGCGGGGCCTGCGGTCGCCGGATCGAGCCTGTTCAGCCAGTCCAGCATCTCGGGGATCGCGAGGTGGACCTTGCGGTCGGGATGGCTGATCAGCGACCAGACCTCGTCATAGGTATGGGTCGTGATGGCTGCGCCGCTGCGCCCTGCTACGAGCGCATCGAACAGTGCGTCCCCCAGTTCCTTGTCGGACACCTCGCTGCTCGCGCCAAGGGCGCGCCGCACAGCATCGGGCGCACGCTTGGCACAGGCGAGTGCCGCGCCCCAGAGCGGTGCCGCCGCAGCCGTTCCTTTGGGCAGGCTTGCGCCTAGCGTGTGGTAGAGCACGAGCGCACCGAGCGGCGTCGCGGCGGGATTGGCCGCCATAAAGCCCCGGAATGCCGTGGCGAAGGCGGGACGCGAACGCACGGCGGCCTCGCGCAAGGGCGCCAGCACATTGTCGCCCGGCAACAGGCCGAGCGCACGGGCAAGGCGGCTGTAGATCTCGGGCTCGGGCAGGGTACCTTCGAGTGGCGGCACCACGCCGGGGCGGATGTGGAAATAATTGGTGGGGAATTCGAAGTTGAACAGCGTGAATTCGCACTTCTCATATTGCGAGGAGGCGGGCAGCACATAATGGGCAAGCCGCGCGGTTTCGGTCATGGCGACGTCGACGACGACGCAAAGCTCCAGCGCCTGCAGCGCCCTTTCCACCTCAGCGGTGTTGGCCGCGGTGTTGGCGGGGTTGGAGCTGTCGATCCAGACGCAGCGGAGCCGATCGGGATGGTCGCCAAGCACCGCCTGCGCAAATAGGTTCGGCGGCAACAGGCCCCCAATCACCTCCGTGTCGGTGGGCGTAAATTTCTGGTTGGGTGAGTTGCCCCACAGCGGCTGCAGCCAGCTGTGCAGCTGGTTGGTGCCTTTGCGGCCGAAGCTGCCCGTCAGCATGATCAGGAGCTTTTCCAGATAGGAGTTGAGCGTCGAGTTGACGCCCTGCTGGATGCCGAGCTCGACGCGGACCGTCATCGCTTTGGCCGCAACGATCATGTCGGCGCAGCGCTCGATCTCATCAAGCGGGATGTCGGCAGCCTGCGCCCATGCCTCAACCGGGATGCGGCGCAAGGCCGTCTCGACCTCGGCATATCCTTCGGTGTGCTGCATGAGAAAGTCATGGTCCAGCGCGTCGCGCTTGACGAGGGTGGCGAGAATAGCGCCGAGCAAGAATGCGTCCGCGCCTGGCCGCACGGCCAGGTGAAGGTCGGCCATCTCGGCGGTTTCGGTGCGCCGCGGATCGATCACGATCAGCTTGCGGTTCGGATCCTTGCGGATCTGGTTGAGCTGGTCGCGGGCATTGGGAAACCCGTGCGCGACCCAGGGATTGGCGCCGATCACGAACAGCAGGTCGCAATGGTGGACGTCCTCGGCGGTGTGGCAGGTCTGGCTGCCGAACAGGTGGCCGTTGACCCAGAAATCGCCGGTCTTTTCCTGCGATAGCGCATTGAAGACATGGCGTGAGCCGAGCGCGCGCAGCACCGCATTGGCATAGGCGCCCCCGGCATGGTTGCCCTGGCCTCCGCCGCCATAGAGCGCGATGCTGTTTCCGCCATGATTTTCGACCACGGAGCGCAAGCGTGCGGCGATTTCGGCAATCGCGGTATCCCAGTCGATCGCCTCGAACGTGCCGTCGGCGCGGCGGCGCAGCGGCGTGGTCAGCCGGTCGCGGTGATGCGCGTAGAACGGGATCCGCGCGGCCTTGTTGCAGAGATAACCTTGCGATTTCGGATTGTCGCGGTCGCCGCGCACCTTGGCAATGCGGCTGTCGTCGACAAGAACCTCGATGCCACAGTTGACGTAGCAGAGATTGCAAGCCGTCTTGTGCCACGCCTGTGCCGACATCGCAAATCTCCCTTCAGCTCGATCGTGGAACAAACAATTTACATGACGATCATCATAGAAACAAATGAAAAGTGCCGGCTCAGGAGCCGGCAAAATCAATATAAAGCGAGCTGTTGGTCAGATTAATTGAACAACTCGGCTGGCAAACGGCCATAAACGCGTCTGGCGTTGCCTGCAAAGATTGCGCGCTTCTGCTCCGCGGTCAGCTGAGCGGAGCCATCGATATACCGCCGCGTGTCGTCATAGTTGAAGCCGGTCTCGGGATCGACGCCCCTGACAGCGCCGACCATCTCGGACGCAAACAGGATGTTCTCGGCAGGGATCACGCGGGTCAGTAGATCGATGCCCGCCTGGTGATAGACGCAGGTGTCGAAGAAAACGTTCTTCAGCATGCTCTCGGCGAGCGGCGGCCGCTTCTGGTCCTGGGCGATGCCGCGATAGCGGCCCCAATGATAGGGGATCGCGCCACCGCCATGCGGGATGATGAACTTCAGGGTCGGAAAATCCCTGAACAGATCGGACATCAAAAATTGCACGAAGGCGGTGGTGTCGCCGTTGATGTAGTGGCTCGCCGTGGTGTGGAAGGCGCGGTTGGCGGCGAGGCTGACATGGATCATGGCGGGCACGTCGAGCTCGACCATCGCCTCATAAAGCGGATACCACCAGCGGTCGGTAAGCGGCGGATCGGTCCAGTAGCCGCCGCTCGGATCGGGGTTGAGGTTGCAGCCGACGAAGCCGAGCTCCCCGACGCAGCGCTTGAGCTCGGAGATGCAGTTCTTCGGCTCGACGCCGGGCGATTGCGGCAGTTGACAGACGCCGGCGAAATTCTTCGGGTAGAGCTGGGTGAGGCGGTAGATGAAGGTGTTGGACAGAAGCGACCAAGCCTCGCTGACCGAGGCATCTCCGATGTGGTGGCTCATGCCGGAGGCGCGGGGCGAGAACAGCGTCAGCGACGTGCCGCGCTCGCGCTGCAGCTTGAGCTGTGCGCTCTCGACCGAGGCGCGCAACTGGTCGTCGCTCACTTTGAGAGAATCCACGCTCGGCCGCTGCGCTGGGTCGTTGATGGCGGCGATCTGGCGCTTGCGCCAGTCCAGCATCTCCCGAGGCTCGGTGGTGTAATGGCCGTGGCAATCGACGATCATGCCGCCGGTGCCAGCGGCGCGCGTCTTTCCTTCCATAGCCTCGATATTGGTCGCGGGCGGAATCGAGGCGGCGGCCGCCGCCTGCCAGAGCGGAACGTGCGGACCGCAGCAGGCACAGTGAGCCGGATGTGTCATTCCAGCATAATTGAGCATGGTGAACCTCCCTCGCGGCAGCGATGCAGACGCTCAGCGCTCGATGGTGCAACCGAGTTTCGTGAGCGCCGCATCGACCCAGGCGCGGTCGCTGTTGCCGGCCTTGATCGCGGCAAGCTGCTTGATCTCGGCCTGGTGCTTGGCTTCTGTGGCTTTCAGCACCTCCGCGGTGACATCGAACGGAACGCAGACAATGCCGTCGCCGTCGCCGACGATAAGGTCGCCCGGCGCAATCACCATGCCTTCAATCGCGATCGGCACGTTGATCTCGCCGGGGCCGTCCTTGTAGGGCCCGCGATGGGTGACGCCGGCCGCGAATACCGGGAAGTCGCCGGCATGGAGCGTGTCGTAGTCGCGGATCGCGCCATAGATGACGATGCCTCCGAGGCGGCGGGCTGCGGCATGCGCCACCATCATTTCCCCGATCAGGGAATTGGTGAGATCGCCGCCGCCATCCACCACGATGATGTCGCCGGGCTCGGCCGTGTCGAGCGCCTTGTGCACCATGAGATTGTCGCCGGGGCGGGTCTTGACGGTGAAGGCGGCGCCGGCCAGCACGCCGCCGCGATGTATCGGCCGCAGCGCCGCACCGCCCGCGGTCATCCGTGACATGGAATCGCTGATGTTGGCGACCGGCAGTTCGCGGAAGCGCGCGATAGTTGCGTTATCCACCTTGCGTTCGCGTTTGCGGATCTGAAATCCAATCACGGCTTGCTCCTCGCTTTTCTTCTTCGATTGTCATGCCCCGCGCGAATTCGGCCGGCGAGGCGCGAGCCTCAGTCAACCCCAGCTCGGCAGGGAGATCAAGGCGATGGCTGCAAGGACAGTCGCGCGTTTGCACCGCCTTCTACAAACCCGATGCATGTGCAAGACGCGCCAATTAATTTCCCGCGCTCGGGTTGTCCGGCCCGTCTTTTTCAAGCAGATTGCACCCCGAAACGCGACAAATCCGAGGGCATGACAGGTGCTGGAAAAATTCTCGCGCCGTACGTTTGCGAAGCTGGCAGGCCTGGCTTCGCTTGGCTTGGGGACGACTGCTGCAAAGGTTGAGGAAGCCCACGCTCAAGCTGTGGCCCCGAAACTGGCTCCAGGCAGCTTCCCCAGCGGATTTATCTGGGGCACGGCAACCTCCGCCTACCAGGTCGAAGGGGCCGTGAAAGAGGACGGCAGGGGACCGTCGATCTGGGATACGTTTTCGCATCAGCCCGGCCATATTGCCGACGGCACCAGCGCCGACCGCGCCAACGATCACTATCATCTCTACAAGGAGGATGTCGGCCTGATCAAAGACCTCGGGGTCAAGGCCTATCGTTTTTCGATCGCCTGGCCGCGGGTGTTTCCGGAGGGGACCGGCACGCCCAATCCCAGGGGTCTCGACTTCTACAATCGGCTGATCGATGAATTGCTGGCCAACGGCATCGAGCCATACGCTACCCTCTATCACTGGGACCTGCCGCAGGCGTTGCAGGATCGTGTCGGCGGCTGGCAGTCCAGCGAGACCTCGAAAGCCTTCGCCGATTATTCGGCCTATGTCGCGGAGCGGATTACCGATCGGGTGAAAACCCTGTTCACGCTCAACGAGGTCGGGCGCTTTCTCAATTTCGGCTATGGCTGGGCGATCGATGCGCCGGGTCTCAAGCTTCCGCCGAAGCAGCTCAACCAGGCGCGTCATAATGTGGCGCTAGCGCATGGGCTCTCCGTGCAGGCGATCCGTGCGCATGGGCGCGCCGGCACGCGAGTAGGACCGGCCGAGAACATCGCGGCCTGCGTGCCGGCGATCGACACGCCGGAAAACGTGCGCGCTGCCGAAATCGCGACCCGCGAATTGAATGCCGGATTTCTCGATGTCATTCTCGAGGGTAAATACACCGAGCATTTCCTTGAGTATGCCGGCGCGAACGCGCCGACCTTTACTGCGGATGAATTGAAGATCATCGGCGAGCGCAACGACTTCGTCGGCCTGAATATCTATGCCCCGCAATTCTATGTGGAGGCAACCGACAAGGTGCCGGGCTTTTCCGTGCTGCCGTTTCCGAACTCGTTTCCGCACATGAACTCGGAGTGGCTCAGGATCGGTCCCGAGACTGCCTATTGGGTGCCGCGGCTTGCAGCCAAGGTGTGGAACATCGACACCATCTACATCACGGAAAACGGGACATCGAGCGTCGACCAGGTTACGCCCGACGGCAAGATCTACGACCTCGACCGCATCATGTTCCTGCGCAACTATCTAACCCAGCTGCAGCGCTGCATTGCCGAGGGTGTGCCGGTGCGCGGCTACTTCCTGTGGAGCCTGATGGACAATTTTGAATGGATTTTTGGCTTTGAGAAACGCTTTGGGCTTTACCACGTTGATTTCGACACCCTCGTTCGCAAGCCGAAGCTCAGCGTCGACTTTTACCGCAACGTGGTCGCACGCAATGCGGTGGACGTTTAGGACGAGACACGGGAATAGCCAGGAATAGTCAGTAATCGTGACCGATTGCGCGGTTGCGGAAATCCGTCTCGGTTTGTTGAATTGACCATGCGGCGAAGAATGACATTGTTCGCCCTTTCAATTTCGGATTCAACGAGATGCTTGGTCGTCAAATTGGCTCCATTTTGTTCGTTGCTTTCATACCCATTGCAGCAGCTGCCGCGGAAATCGATCCGGCGGGGATAAATGCTGCCGGCTACGCCGAAGTTAGCCTGGACGGCGACATTCACGCCGAGGTCGTCAAGGCGCAGATTCTGCTCGATCGCGCCAATCTGTCGCCAGGAGAGATCGACGGCCAGTATTCGGCACGACTGGAGCAGGGGATTGCCGCCTTCGCCGAAGCCTATGGTCTACCCGCCGACACTGGCTGGAGCCGCGCGCTCTGGCTTTCGCTCACCTCCAATGTCACCGGTCCCGTCCTCGTCGATTACGCGCTGACCAGGGACGACCTGAGGGGTCCCTTCGTGCAGCTGCCTTCGAAGATCGAGGACATGCAGTCATTCAAGACGCTCGGCTTTGCCAATGTGCGCGAGGCGCTCGCCGAGAAATTTCACATCAGTGAGCAGTTGCTCGCAGCGCTCAATCCCGACGCATCGTTTTCCGAGGTGGGCGAGAAAATCCTGGTTCCTAATGTTCTCGTTTCCGGCGTATCAGGCGAACGCAAGGCCGCCGCTGCGCGCATCGATGTCGACAAGGATCGGCAAACCGTGAAGGTCTATTCCGCGAAGAATGATCTCATCGCGTTCTTTCCTGCATCTGTCGGCAGCGATAACAAGCCGTCGCCATCGGGAACGCTGAAGGTCACGCTGATCGAGAGCGATCCGTCCTATCACTACAATCCGAAATACCAGTTCAAGGAGGTCGAGAAGCAAAGGCCGTTCGATCTCAACCCCGGCCCCAACAATCCGCTCGGCACGACTTGGATTGCGCTGTCCAAGCCGAGCTACGGCATTCACGGCACGCCAGAGCCGTCCCGGGTCGGCCTCGCCGCCTCGCATGGTTGCGTGCGCCTCACCAATTGGGACGCGCAGCGGCTCGCGGGCATGCTGACCAAGGGCGTACCCGTCAATTTTAAGGCCCGCAGCGAAATCGACTCTGTCTTCGTCGCATATTGAGAACGGCTGATCTAATCGCCGACGAAAGCGAGCAGCGTGCCATTGCCGGCTGCTGGCGGCACGCACATCGACCCACCGCTGCGAATAGCGACGCCGCCCAGCGCCTTCTCGGCAGCGGCGAGATCGGCGGCAATGACCAGGCCGGCACTGCCGCGTTCGGGCAGGACTGCGAGCGGCACTTGTGGGTAGCGGCTCGCCAATTGCTCCTTGGTCATGAAGACGAAGTCGGCGCGATTTGCGCCGGAGAGCACCACCACGCTGCCGTCAGCCTGTTCGCGCGCCTCGCGATCAATCATGCCCGACAGATGCGCGGCCTCCACAGCGGGCTCCGGCGACACCAGCAGCACCTGCCGCAGGCGCCTGGCGCCATTGGCATGCGTCATCAGCTCAGGGATCCATACGGTTTCGCGGGTTTTGTGCTGGCAGGCGAAGATGCGCACGCCGCCCGGCGCTTCCGCAACCGGCCACTGGAAGGTGCGGAATTTCGCAGCCGACACCCTCCCGTCCGGCATGGTCACCGGACGCTCGAAATCGGTCGGTCCAACCGGCGGGTAACCGCGGGCACGAATTTCCTCCGCGCCTGCAGCGGAATCCAGCGCGGTGAAAGCGATACGCTCGATGCCCTCGCGCTTCTCGAGAAAAGCGCGCGCCGGCACGTTGTGCTCGGTCGGGTTCAGCACGCCGAGCAGCTCGATGTAGTCAGGGTCGAGCATGATCGTGTAGTTGCCCGAGCCCATATGCGCGCTGTGCGTGCCGCGTGGCGAGACAGTGAAGCCGAGCTTCTTCCAGTTCGCTGCCGCCTGATCCAGATCCCGGACCATGATCACCGCATGGTCGATACCGACGACGTTCTTGAGTGCCACTTCAAATTTCTCCAGCGAAAGCTTTGTTGATGCCGGTCGAGGCCAAAGGCGGCCTGGGACGGCCGCGCGAGCCGGCGGCGGCCTTTGGTGCGGTCGTCTCGGGCAATGTACGATGGAAGGAAAATCGAGTCATTTTCTTAAATGGCAGCGGGACGCCAAAATTTGCGTCCAACCGGGCGGTCGGGGTTCTTTTGCTGTTGGGTACGAAGTCCGTTGTGGTAATACGCGGCTATGACAGGCGAAGCTACAACGCGGCCGCCGCGCTTCGATGCGGCTTTCAGGGCGCAGTTCGCCGAGCTCGTGCGCTGGCGCCGCGACGTGCGCCGTTTTCGCCTCGACGCCGTCGCCCCCGAGTTGCTGGAGCGGCTGCTCGCGCTCACCGCTTGTGCTCCATCGGTGGGCCTGAGCCAGCCCTGGCGCTACGTGCTGGTGGAGAGCGATGAGCGGCGGCACGCGATCCGCGACAATTTTTTGCAAGCCAACAAGGCGGCGCTCGAAGGCTATGGCGGCGAGCGGCAGGCGCGCTATGCGCGGCTCAAGCTCGAGGGGCTGTCGCAGGCGCCGGTCCATCTCGTTGTCTGCGCCGACGAGACGACGGCGCAGGGGCATGGCCTCGGGCGCCAGACCATGCCGGAGACCATCCGCTATTCGGTGGTCGCCGCAATCCAGACGTTATGGCTTGCCGCACGCGCCGAAGGGCTCGGCCTCGGCTGGGTCTCGATTCTCGATCCTGGCGCGGTGAGGTCGGCCTTGGATCTTCCGCCAGACTGGACCTTCATCGCCTATCTGTGCATCGGCTGGCCTGAGGAGGAGCATGACGATCCCGAGCTGGAGCGGCATGGCTGGCAGGAGCGGACATGCGCGGAGTCGGTCAAACCGCTCAAGCGGTGAGACCGGGCGCAGACACCCTCAACATGCGGTAAAAAGACTCCCAAATGCCGGATGTAGCGGGGACGGGCTGGCCCTGAGGGGAGGCGCCGACGCGGTATGGGGCATGGTGATTTGGCCTCTCTTGGCGTAAAGCGTCTGAATCAAATCGCCATGCGGGCTGCTTTGCCACCGGGCGGCCGGCTTCAGGTCGCTTCGGCTTGACGTCCTGCGCCTGAACCAACCAAGGTTTTCCATCTCGTGCCATTCCCGACCACAAGTCCGCCGCTCGCCCGAGCTTTAGCCGAGCGCAGCTACGATCGGCCGACCCCCGTTCAGACCGCCGTGCTTGCAGAAGAAGCTTCGGACCGCGACCTGCTCGTTTCGGCCCAGACCGGCTCGGGCAAGACCGTCGCTTACGGGCTCGCAATTGCCAGGAATCTTCTGGGCAGCGTCGAGCGGTTTGAGCCGGCCGCAGCGCCGCTTGCCTTGATCGTCGCGCCAACGCGCGAACTTGCCTTGCAGGTACATCGCGAACTCGCCTGGCTTTATCAATATGCGGACGGGCGCGTCGTCTCCTGCGTCGGCGGCATGGATCCGCGCCGCGAACAGCGCGAGCTTGCCGCGGGCGCACACATCGTGGTCGGAACGCCCGGCCGATTGTGCGATCACCTGCGGCGAAATCATCTCGACGTCTCGGAATTGAAGGCCGTCGTGCTCGATGAGGCCGACGAGATGCTCAATCTCGGCTTTCGCGAGGATATGGAATTGATCCTCAGGACCACGCCGGACGCGCGTCGAACATTGTTGTTCTCGGCGACATTCCCGCCGGGCATCGTTGCGCTGGCGAAGCAGTATCAGCAACGGGCGTTCCGGATCGAGGTTGCCGGCGACGAAGGCGGCCATGCCGACATCGAGTACCGCGCCATACGGATCGCTCCTGGTGATGTCGAGCACGCGGTCGTCAATGTCTTGCGCTTTTTCGAGTCGCCGAGCGCGCTCGTGTTCTGCAACACGAGAGATGCCGTCAGGCATTTGCAGGCCGCGCTTTTGGAGCGCGGGTTTTCCGTGGTCGCGCTATCAGGCGAATTGACGCAGAACGAGCGAACCCAGGCGCTGCAGGCGTTGCGGGATGGACGCTCCCGCGTCTGCGTGGCGACGGACGTGGCGGCGCGCGGCATCGACCTGCCGAGCCTCGACCTCGTCATTCACGCGGATCTGCCGAAAGACCCCGAGGTCATGCAGCATCGCTCGGGCCGCACAGGCCGTGCGGGGCGCAAAGGTGTCAGCATCCTGCTGGTGCCGCCGGCGCGAAAGCGACGTGCGGAATTGCTGCTGAATCTGGCCGGTATTGATGCCATCTGGGGCACGGCGCCCCAGGCGGAAGAAATCCGCAAGCTCGATCATGAGCGCATGCTGCAGGATGCGGTATTCACCGAGGAGACGACCTCCGACGATCTGATCCTGGCGCGGGCATTGCTCGCCGAGCGATCGCCCGAGGACATCGCCGCGGCGCTCGCGCGGCTCTATCGCACGCGCCTGCCTTCGCCCGAAGATATTCTCGATCCCGGTCAGGATAGCGGCCGGTCCCGTGATGGCCACGGTCGGGAAAACGCCCGGATGTCGCGCGGCGACGATCGGCCCAGTGGGTCCCGGTCGAAGACAGGAAAATCGTCGTCGCGTCACGGCATGGCGGAGGCCAGCGTATGGTTCCGCGCCGCCATTGGACGAAAAAAGAACGCGGAAGCGCGCTGGCTCTTGCCGATGATCTGCCGTCGTGGCGGCATCGACAAGCATGACATCGGCGCTATCCGGATTATGGACACGACCACCGAGTTCGAAATTTCCGAGCGGGTGGCAGCATCCTTCGCGGTCAAGGTCCGGCGTCCTGACAAGGAAGACAACATCCGCATCGAGCCGCTGGCGGACAGGCCCCGCGGTGAGTCGCCTCCGGAAAAGCAGCCACGCGCGCCCTGGCGCGAGGCCGGCGATACCGATCGCGATGCGCGCCGAAGCGACAATTCTCGTGACGAGACACGACCACAGCACCGTGGCAAGCCTCACGGCGAACACAGGTCGAAATTCGGCGGCGAAAAGGCTTTCGGCAAGAAAAACAAACACCGGAACAAGTCCGGCCACGCGGGACTAGCGCGGCCGGGAGGCGCGTCGCGCCCGAAAGGCGCATCCGGAAAGAAGGTCGGGAAAAAGCGTCGCGGCTGATCAGCCGCTCAGGTGCATGAGGGGAGTGCGCGCTCGAACATCGCCCTATGGAGACGCACTGTTGCAGCCTTGCTCCGTCGGCAGCTCCTCGGCATTGGGATCGCCCGGTGCAGTCGCCCAGGCCAGCTCGACGAGTGTCACGATCCTCCGACCTGCGCCGTCAAGCTGGCAAACGATGAGGCCCTGCTCCTCGATGTAGTTCAAAAGACGCTGCGCGCGGCGCAGCGAGTGTGAGCCATAGGCCCGTGCAATCGCTGCATCGCTCGGGCAGGGCCACCCCTCCTTTGCCGCGCGGGCGATCATCATGAAGATACCTTGCATATCCTCGGGGAGGATGGAGGCACGGAGCGAGACGTCCTGCCACGCATCGTCCTCCGCCAGATCTGAGCCGACCCCGGCGCGGGCATGCGTCAGCATGCGGCGGAATTCACCGAGGTCCGGCGCCGCCGAACCGAGCCCCTCGATGCGGCAGCGGACCACGAACTCCTGATAGAGGACGCCGATGGCGCGAAACCCGGCGTCGGGCTCCGCCAGGATGGCACGCAGAATACGGTCCACGCGCTCTCGCCGCTCCGCCAGTTCTTCGGCGCTGAGCAGCTGCTCGAGCGGATCAGGACCAGGCTCCAGAGCCGCCGACTTCGCCGCCATGAGCTGGTTGAGCAGATCCGGCGACGGCCGGCGCTGGGGGCGGATATTCTCGGGCGGCGCCGCTGCAAGGATGATGGCGCGTGCGTCCTCCAGTGTCGCTTCCGGCAGCGGCATCAGACGCGGGGTCGCATTGCGCGGACTTGTATCCGTTGGACCGATGCGCAGTCCCAGCGGACGGCGGGAGAGGGCCGGGCCCAGCGCCATGAAATGCCCGCGCTCGAGGTCGCGGAAAGCGTCGGCCTGCCGTCGCTCCATGCCGAGCAGGTCAGCGGCGCGCGCCATGTCGATATCCAGGAAGGTGCGGCCCATCAGGAAATTGGACGCCTCGGCCGCGACGTTCTTGGCGAGCTTTGCCAGTCGCTGGGTTGCGATGACCCCTGCAAGCCCGCGTTTGCGGCCACGGCACATCAGGTTCGTCATGGCGCCGAGCGAGAGCTTGCGCGCTTCGTCGGACACCTCGCCCGCGATCGCCGGCGCGAACAGCTGCGCCTCGTCCACCACCACCAGCATCGGGTACCAGTGGTCGCGGGCGATCTCGAAAAGTCCATTGAGGAACGCAGCGGCGCGCCGCATCTGGTTCTCGGCGTCGAGCCCCTCGAGATTGAGCACCGTGGAGACGCGATGGATGCGCGCACGCTCGCCGGCGATCTGCAGGCTCCGCTCGGTATGCTCCTCGGCATCGATCACGAGGTGACCGAAACGTTCGGCGAGCGTCACGAAGTCGCCTTCGGGGTCGATGATGGTCTGCTGCACCCAGCTCGCGCTCTGTTCCAGCAGACGGCGCAACAGGTGGGATTTGCCGCTTCCCGAATTGCCCTGCACCAGCAGCCGCGTCGCCAGCAATTCCTCCAGGTCGAGAACAGCCGGGGAGCCTGCCGTCGTGTGTCCCATCTCGATCGCAACGGCCATGTCTCGACTCAAACGTCTCCTTGCGGGGGAGGGCTTAGCAACCTGATCGCAGCCCGTCGAGCGGCCGCTTCATGTTCCACACAGCCGCGCGACGGAGGCCCGGCCGCGCCCCTTGCAGGAACGTTTCTGGCTTTTGATCGTCCGCTACAACGGCGAGCCGGGGCACTGCCCCACAAACTGCAAGTCCGCCGAAGCGCTGGCGCATCGGCGGACTTGATCAGACAATTCAGGATTTCAGCCTACTGTCCGGCGGGTGCGGATATTACGCCGCCTTCAAGGTGTGACCGCAGATAGCCATAGTCCGGATAGCCAGGCAACCACGCATAGGAGTCGCGGTAGCGATAGGCGTAGGGATCGCGATATTGGTCGGCCGCGACCGGCGCCGTGCGATACGCCCTCACGTGATGGCGCTCGTGTGCGGTGGCCGCGCCGATTGTCGTGCCGGTCAGTGCGACGGAGGCCAGGATAGCAAGCACAGTCTTCTTCATTTCATCTTCCCCGTGATTTTCGGGCGCTACCCGCAGCGATCCAAGACGAGTTGCGGATCGGCTCGCCACGGGAGATATGGCCGGCCTCCGATGAATATTACGCCATCTGCACCACGAAGAGGCGAGCAAATCTCGTGATCAGCTGCTCCATTTCGGCTAAATATTCGGCAGTCGCGGCACCTGTGCTGATAGACTTCGCATGCGTGATCCGGTTCAATGCCGGGAACCAAGGTTTTGTGAGCCGCCGCGCCGTCTCCGCGGGCCGAGGTCAAGCCGGCGCCGCCGCCAGAGCCTGAGACCCAGCGGAGCGGCCTCTTCGGCTGGTCGTTCGACCGCCGGCAAGATCAATAGTCAACACTCAATACCCGACACCATCGACCACGAGAGCGATCCGAAAGAGCAATCCATGAGCCAACTGATCATCCGAGCGGGCGACTTCACTTTCGAGGGCCGATTCGAGGAGCAGCTCGCACCCAAGACCTGCGCCGCCTTCAAGAAGCACCTGCCGTTCGAGAGTCAGGTGATCCATGTCCGCTGGAGCGGCGAGGGGGTATGGATGCCGCTCGGCGATCTCGATTTCGGTGTTTCCTACGAAAACCACACCAGCTATCCGGCGCCGGGCCAGATCATCCTTTATCCCGGCGGCATCAGCGAGACCGAGATTCTGCTCGCCTATGGCAGCGTGCATTTCGCGAGCAAGATGGGCCAGCTCGCCGGCAACCATTTCATTACGCTGACTTCGGGGCTGGAAAACCTGCCGGCGCTGGGCAAGACCGTGCTCTGGCAGGGCGCGCAGAAGATCCGCTTCGAGATGGTGTGATGGCGGACGCCCCATATCCCCGCGACCTGCGCGGCTACGGCCGCAACCCGCCGCATCCGCACTGGCCGGATAATGCCCGGATCGCCGTGCAGTTCGTCGTGAATTTCGAGGAGGGGGGCGAGAACAACATCCTGCATGGCGATGCGGCGTCGGAGGCTTTCCTCTCCGATGTCCTCGGCGCGCGACCATGGCCCGGCCAGCGCCACGCCAATGTCGAGTCGATGTTCGAATATGGCTCGCGCGCGGGTTTCTGGCGGCTGTGGCGGATGTTCACCGAGCGCAAGCTTCCGACCACCGTGTTCGGCGTGGCGACCGCGCTAAAGCGCAATCCTGAGATCGTGGCCGCAATGAAGGAGGCCGGCTGGGATATCGCAAGCCATGGCCTCAAATGGATCGAGCACAAGGACATGTCGGAAGCGCGCGAGCGCGCCGAGATCGCCGAAGCCATCCGCGTCCACACCGAGGCCACCGGCGAACGCCCGCGCGGCTGGTACACCGGCCGCTCCTCGTTCAACACCATCCGCCTTCTGATGGAAGCCGGCGGGTTGATGTATCTGTGCGACTCCTATGCCGACGACCTGCCTTACTGGATCAAGGGAGCCACAGCGCCGCAGCTGATCATTCCCTATACGCTCGATGCCAACGACATGCGCTTCATCAATGCGCAGGGCTTTGGCGGCGGCGATGAGTTCTTTACCTACCTGAAGGACAGCTTTGACGTGCTCTATGCCGAAGGCGAGACACAGCCCAAGATGATGTCGGTCGGGCTGCACTGCCGCGTTGTCGGCCGTCCGGGCCGAGCCGCATCGCTGATCCGCTTTCTCGATTACGTCCAGAAGCATGATCGGGTCTGGGTGCCGACGCGGCTTCAGATCGCCGAGCACTGGCACAAAAATCTCGCGCATCTCGCCGAAAGCGCGCCAGGCTTGGGTTAGGACGCGCGATGTCGCAAACAACGCTTTCGGAGTTGAACGCCTCGAGCAAAGGCGACTTCGTCGTGCAGCTCTCCAACGTCTTCGAATATTCGCCGTGGATCGCCGAACAGGCCGCATCGCTCCGGCCGTTTGCCGGCGTCGTGCAGCTGTTCGACGCCATGAAGGCGGCCGTGGATCGGGCGCCAGAGGAGCTGCGGCACGCGCTGATCAAGGCGCATCCTGACCTCGCCGACAAGACGCAACGCGCCGCCGGGCTGACCGCGGAATCGAATGCCGAGCAGAACAGTGCAGGTCTCGATCGCCTGTCGGATGCCGAGTACGAGGCCTTCGAGCGCGTCAACAACGCCTACCGCGCCAAGTTCGGCTTTCCCTATATCGTCTGCGTCCGGCGCCAGACCAGGGATTCCATCCTGCGCGATTTCGAGCGCCGCCTGCCGAACGACGCCGCGGCCGAAACGCAGCGATCGGTCGAGGAGATCTTCCGCATCGCCGCCCTTCGCCTCGATCAGCTCGTGATCGGGGATGACCGGTTGAAGGTGCACGGCCGGCTCTCCACCCATGTGCTCGACAATCACAATGGCAAGCCTGCGTCCGGCATCGAGCTCGTCTTGACGGAGTTGTCCGAGCTCGGCGCTGCCCGCGTGATCACGCGCGCCGTCACCAATTCGGATGGCCGCACCGATGTGCCCTTGATCGGCGGCCGGCCGGTGCCGATCGGCCGCTATGAGCTGACATTTTCCGTCGGTAGATATTTTGCCGCGCGCGGCGTGCCGATATCCGATCCGCCTTTTCTCGACGAGATTCCGCTGCGCTTTGCCGCGAGCGAGCCGGAAGGCCACCTGCACGTTCCGCTCCTAGTCACGCCCTGGAGCTACGCGACCTATCGCGGGAGCTAGGGCGTGTAACAAGGCCGTAGATGTCGGCTTTTGGTGGCTCAGCAGAAAGCTTCTGCTCGATCAGAGCATTGCTGGTTTTGACCCGAGGGCGACATCCAGCGTGTCGGTTGAGAGCTGTTTTGCTAAACGCGCTGGAACCTGCATCCATGGTGCTGGGTTATTCTCGGATTCGTAAGCCAAGGGAGAAGACAAGCCAAGGGAGATCAAGCATGAAGATTGCGACCATAGCGTTGGCTGCTGCGTTCGCGCTCTCAAGCACGTTCGCATTTGCATACACAACTCACCATAAGCACAAGACCCACCATGGCACGACCTACCAAGGTACGGTCGGCATGGGCGGTGGGCCCGGTCGTGCAGGCGCGGCGAATGGCACCGTGGGCACCCCTTCAGGCGGCTGGTACGGCGCTAGAGGTGGGTTGGTTGGCGGCTCGAGTAACGGTGTCGACAGGCCGACTCGTTAATCACGAACGCGACGGATGCGGCGACGGCCGGCTACAATTCGACGAGGCTGAGTGGGGCGTGCGCAGTCGCACCTCCCGCTCTTATCAGAGCAGTGTTCCCGACGCGTAGCCATCCTTCGTGACGCGGCCTTCAGCCGCTCCTCTGGATGAGGTCGGCATCACGTCTCCCCGAACTTCTCCATCAGCTGCGGAAACAGCCGGTCCGGCTTGAACGGCACCGCGGTGAAGCGAATGCCGGTGGCGTCGGCGAGCGCGTTGCCGAGCGCCGCGGCGACCGGGTTATACGGGCTCTCACTCATCGACTTGGCACCCATCGGTCCGACCGTATCGTAGGTGTCGGCGAAAAGAACCTCGGTGCGCGGCACGTCCGCAAACTGCGGCAGATGATAGTCGCGGAAGCGCGGATTGACGATGCGGCCGCCGTCGTCGATGACCATCTCCTCGTAAAGCGCGGCGCCGAGCGACTGCGCCACGCCGCCTTCGATCTGGCCACGGCATTGCATGGGATTGGCGACGCGGCCGGCGTCTGCCGCCTGCACGCTCTTCAGGATTTTGACCTGTCCCGTGCCCTTGTTCACGGCGACGCGAAAGCCTTGGACATTGAAGGCGACCGAACGTGGCGTGCCGCCGGAATTGCCGGTGGCTGCAAGCGTCATGCCTTGCTGGTGCGCGCTTGCAGCCAACGCCGCATAGGAGAGTTGTTTGCCGCCGCAGACGGCGGAATCGCTTTCCAGCATGCAGCCCGCGACATCGGTTCCCAGCGCCGTCGCTGCAAACGCCTTCAACTCACCGGCAAGCTTTTCGGCCGCGACTTGGGTCGCAAGACCGGCGACAAAGGTGCCGGCCGAGCCATAGGCGCCGGTGTCGTGACCGCCATGGGCGGTGTCGGATTGCCGCAGGCGAATCTGGTCCACGGTCGTTGCAAGCGCCGAGGCCGCGATCTGGCGATGCACCGTGCTGGTGCCGTTACCAAACTCCGCGGTGCCGACCGTCAGCTCGAAGCCTCCGTCGTCGCGCAGTTCAATCGCGGTGTCCGCGATGTGTCCGTCGGGCGGGACGGTATCGATCATGGTGAGCGCAATGCCTTCGCCGACCAGCCAATCCGGCGAGAGATCGGCTTGCGCTGTCTCCGCCTGCATCGCGCGTTCGACCAGGTCGAGGCATTGGTCGAGGCCGTAGGAGCCGTACACCACGTCGGTCTCGCCATAGCCTTGCGGTGACAGCATGGGATCGCCGGGCTTCACGATATTGCGCCGGCGCATGTCGTAGGGACTGATGCCGAGCTGTTTTGCGAGCTCGTCGATTGCCGCTTCGACGGCCAACAAGGTCTGCGGCAGACCGTAGCCGCGGAAGGCCCCGGCCGGCACCGTGTTGGTATAGGCGACGACGGCATCGACCTTCTTGTTCGGGCAGTTATAGACGCCGATGCTTTCGCCGCAGGAGTGGAACAGGACCGGGCCGGCATGGTTGCCATAGGCGCCGGTGTTGGAGAGGACGTCGAGATAAAGCGCCGCCAGCTTGCCGTCCTTGTCGGCGCCGGCCTTGACGGTGACGCGCATGGGATGTCGCGTCGAGGTCGCGATGAATTGCTCCTCGCGCGTGAGTTCAAGCTTCACCGGCCGGCCGGTCTTCAGCGCGGCCAGCGCCAATATGTCCTCGACGAACATCTCCTGCTTGCCGCCAAACCCGCCGCCGACGCGTTCGCAGAACACGCGAATTTTTTCCGGCACCAGGTTGAAAATCTCGGTCAGCGCGCGGCGCGTCAGGAACGGCACCTGCGTGCTCGAGCGCACGGTCAGGATGCCCTGCTCATCGACCCAGGCGAGACCGCCATGGGTCTCCAGGGCGGCGTGCTGGACGCGCTGGGTGGTGAAGGTGCCTTCGTATCTTGCGGCTGAGTTGGCAAGGGCGGTTGCGACATTGCCGAACTCGCCATGCGCCTCGGCCACGATGTTGCGCGCTGCATTGGCAACGCGCTGCTCAGTGGTCCGGCCCGGATGGATCACCGGCGCGCCCGGCGCGATGGCTTGGGCGGGCTCGAACACGGCAGGCCAGGTCTCGTAGTCGATCGCAAGCTTGCGGCAGCCTTCTTCCGCGGCGGCCTCGGTCTCCGCGACCACGGCGGCCACGCGCTGGCCGATGAAGCGGACGACCCTGTCCAGCATGAGAGTGTCGTCCGGGTCCATCCAGGCTTTCTCGTGCCGCGCGGTCGAGTACAGCCGGTCCGGCGAGTCCTCGTAGGTCAGCACGGTGGCGACACCCGGCACGCCCAGCGCCACCGTCTTGTCGATCGATTTGATCCTGGCATGCGGATACGGTGAGCGGACGAGCTTGATGTGAAGCAGGCCCTCGATCTCGGTGTCGAACGTGTAGCGCGCGGCCCCGCGCACCACCAGCGGGCCTGCGGGTGCGGGCAGGCTGCGGCCGAACGCTGCACCAGCCTCGACCTCCTCGATATTGGTCTTGCCGTCGAGCGCGTCCTCTATCGCGCGATAGCCGGTGCAGCGGCAGATATTGCCCTTCAGCGCCGCGCCCAGATCCTGGCGCTGCGCCTGGTTCAACGAGGCGCAGGTCAGGATCATGCCGGCGGTACAGAAGCCGCATTGGAAGGCCTGGGCGTCGAGAAAGGCCTGCTGCATCGGATGTGCATGGCCTTCGGTACCGAGTCCCTCGATGGTCGTCACCGCATGGCCCTCGGCGCGAAACGCCGGGATCAGGCAGCTATGCACCGGCTCGCCGTCGATCAGCACGGTGCAGGCGCCGCAATCGCCGGCGTCGCAACCTTTCTTCACTCCGAAATGGCCGAGCTCGCGCAGGAAGGTGCGCAGGCATTGCCCGGCGCGCGGCGTTTGCCAAAGGGATTTGCCGTTGATCTCAAAACTCATGGCGGCGCCGCCGCGCCCGAGAGCTCGGACCGGATTTCCTCGGCGAGCCGCAAAGTCATGTGCTTGCGCCAGAACGGCTTGCCATGGATATCGTCGTGATAATCGCCGTCGCCGATGCCGTGCAGGATCGCCTCGCGCAGCTCGTGCGGCGCGGGCACCTTGCCGAACGCAAGCCGCACCGGCCGCTTGGTCGAAGCGCTCACCGTCAGCAGCAAGCCTCCCTCGGCCGCGATGCTGCCGATCAACAGCGCGGCCGAGCGGCCGACCGGCGCCAGCGAGATCTGCCTGAAGGCCGAGCGCCTTTTCAATGCGGCGAGCGGTATGTCGATCTGCCGCAGCAAATCGCCCGCCGCGAGGACATTGCGCTGGTTGCCGGTGACGAAGTCGAGCACAGTGACCTTCCGCTCGGTGCCGTCGGCGCGCCAGATGGTGCAGACGCCGTCGAGGGCCGAGGTCAGCGAGATCATGGGCCCTGCCGGCAACGACATGCAGAGATTGCCGCCGACGGTCGCGGTTTTCCAGATTTTGAAGGACGCAAGGAAGGCCCTGCAGCACTGGTTGATCAGCGGTGCCGCCAGCCAGTCTGGGGGGCAGGCCAGCGCATCGAGCTGGGCGATGGTGCAGGTCGCGGCCATCGTCAGGCCGGTTGCGTTGACCTCGAGCGGCGGCCATTTCAGGTCGGCAAGGTCGATCAACCGGGAGAGGTGGACTTGCGGCTCCGAGAACAGCCAGGTGCCGCCTGCAAGCCACGCGTCGCCTGCCGTCCAAACGGGCAGCTCGGATCGGGCTCGTGGCCGGGCGACGTCCTTGATTGTGTTCAAATCCATGTAAACTTCAATGCTTTCAACCCAATCCTTCTGCTTGTAACAGTCTTGCAAGACCAGCGCCAATTCGGCCGGTCCTTGAATTGCAGGTCCCCGAATTACCGGAACGCAATTATCCTCGGTCATTCCGGGGCGCTTCGAAGAAGCGAACCCGGAATCTCGAGATTTCGGGTTCGATGCTTGCGCATCGCCCCGGAATGACGGCCAGTGCTTTAACTCTAAATTGAACACGGATGCCGCGCGCCATGGAGCAATCACAAGCCATCTGGATCAAGGATCCGACCGGTATTTTTGCCGACGGCGCCGCGCGTGGCGTGGTGGTGAAAGACGGCAGGATCGTCGAGCTGGTGCCGGCCGGCGGCACACCGGCGACCGCGGATGCCGTGGTATTAGATGCCAGCCAGCACGTGGTGCTGCCCGGGCTCATCAACACCCACCACCATTTCTACCAGACGCTGACCCGGGCGCTGCCGGCTGCGATGGATCGCGAACTCTTCCCGTGGCTGCAGGCGCTCTATCCGGTGTGGGCGCGGCTGACGCCGGAGAGGCTTGAGCTTGGCGTCACGGTGGCGATGTCCGAATTGCTGCTGTCGGGCTGCACCACCACGACCGACCATCACTATGTCTTTCCGGCCGGGCTTGAGGATGCCCTGGACATCGAAGTCGCCGTGGCAAAACGGCTCGGCATGCGCGTTCTGCTGACACGCGGCTCGATGAACCGCTCGCAGCGAGATGGCGGGTTGCCGCCCGACAGCGTGGTGCAGGATGAAGATACTATCCTCGCTGACAGCGCGCGCGTGGTCGTGAGGCACCATGAGCGCGGCGAGGATGCCATGGTGCAAATTGCGCTTGCGCCATGCTCGCCGTTTTCGGTGACGACCTCCCTGATGCGCAGGACCGCGGAGCTTGCCGAGAAGCTCGATGTCCGGCTGCACACGCATCTCGCCGAGACCGCGGACGAGAACACATTCTGCGAGCAGCTCCACCATTGCCGTCCGCTCGATTATCTCGAGCAGTGCGGCTGGCTCAATTCCCGCACCTGGCTTGCGCACGGCATCTTCTTCAATGCCGAGGAGATCAAGCGGCTGGGCCGGGCGAGGACGAGCATCAGCCACTGCGCCTGCAGCAACCAGCTGCTGGCGTCGGGCTGCTGTCCGGTCTGCGAGATGGAGGCGGCGGGCGTCGGCATCGGCCTCGGTGTCGATGGCTCCGCGTCGAATGACGCTTCCAATCTGATGCAGGAGGTTCGCGCCGCGTTCCTGCTGCAACGGGCGCGCTATGGCGTGCTCAAGGTCAGCCACAAGGACGCGCTGCGCTGGGCCACCAGAGGCTCGGCGGCATGTGTCGGCCGGCCGGAGCTTGGCGAGATCGCGGTGGGCAAGGCCGCCGACCTTGCGCTGTTCAAGCTCGACGAATTGCGCTTCTCCGGCCATGGCGATCCCGTCGCCGCGCTGGTGCTGTGCGGCGCACATCGCGCCGACCGGGTGATGGTTTCAGGCAAATGGGCCGTTGTCGACGGCGCCATTCCGGGCCTCGACGTCGCCGACCTGATCCGCCGTCACAGCGCAGCGGCGCGTGCGATGCAGGGCTAAACCGAGGCAGAGCGCAGCGAAACCCATCATGTCACATGCGGCGAGAATTCGTGGGTTTCGCTGCGCTCTACCCACTCTACGAGCGACGAACGACGCTGGCGGCTACTTCCACACGCCATCGTGCAGCGCGGCGGCTTCGTCCTCGAGCAGCGGGCCGACGACCTCGGTTGGGCGCTGGCCGTTCTTGAAGACCTCGCGGCAGGGCAGGTCGAGAGTGGGATTTTCCGGATGGTTGCCGGTGATGCCGCGCAGGCGGTGCTCGCTCAAGCCATAGACCAGACGGCCGATGCCGGCCCAATACATCGCGCCCGCGCACATCGCGCAGGGCTCCGCCGAGGAATAGAGCGTGGATGCCGCAAGCACGTCCTTGGGCAACGTCCGGCAGGCCTCAGTCGCCAGCAGCCGTTCGGCATGTGCCGTGCCGTCATGTGCCGGCATATAGCCGTTCTCGCTCTCCAGCAGCACCTTGCCGTCCTTGTCGACGAGAATGGCGCCGAAGGGATGGTTGCCGTGGGTCATGGAGCGGCGGGCCACCTCGAAGGATCGCCGCAGGAAATGCGCATCGCGGTCGCCAGAACTCGGATCGGACATCAATGGCCTGCCATGTGGCGGCCAATCTCGGTCAAATCGGCTTCGCTCGCGCGCGCCTCATAGACCAGCTGGCCGTGAAACATCACGACCAGACGATCCGACAATTCCAGGAGCTCGTCCAGATCCTCGCTGACGAGAAGCACGGCGGCACCGCGGTTTCGCGCGGCCATGATCTCGGCATGGATTTGCGCGACCGCGGCGAAGTCCAGCCCGAAGCAGGGATTGGCCGCGATCAGGACCTCGACATCGCCGCCGAGCTCGCGCGCCAGCACCGCGCGCTGTACATTGCCGCCCGACAGCGCCGCGATCGGCGTCTCGGGCGTGCGGGTCTTGATCTTGTAACGGGCGATCTTCCTCCTCGCATCCTCGCGAAACGCCGACTTCTTCAACCACCACGAAGCCGAGCTTGCCGCTCTTGGTCGAATAGCCCGCGACGATGCCGGAGACGTATTGCGCTTCGTCGATATAGCCGAAATAGCTGCCCGCGTTCTTCGGGTCCTTGTCGGTCCAGAGGCCGCCGCAGTGCTCGAAGTGCAGCTTCGGGTACCTGTTGGCCATCTTGATCATGTGCGGGTTGTAGTAACGAGGTCGGGAATAGCAGCGTAGCACCGTCGAGATTGATCATGGACTCCATGGTCTTCTCGACCGCGTCGGTTTCGGGGACCTTCTCCTCCTCGACCACCTTGATGCCGGGCAGCTTCTTCAACGCCGCCGCACCTTGTGCGTGTGCCTGGTTGTAGCCGTAGTCATCGCGCGATCCGACATAAATAAGACCAATGGTTGTGTCGACGGCGAAAGCCGAGCGCATGCCCAGCGCTGAGCCCAAGGTCAGGGCGGCGCTTCCCTGCAAAAGATGACGTCGTGAAATCCTGCCAAAATCCATTGCCTGCTCCCTTGGCGGCTAAACCGCCGCTTATCTCGTGGCCACGCCGATCGGCGGAGCCCGGGAGCTACAGTCGCAAGCTTCGTGCCACAGCTGTTTTACTGTGCGATGCAGACAAGATATTGAAATATCGACAATATTTAACCCGTCCAAAACTTGGGCTGGCGTTCTATAGATAAAAAAATAAGCTATATCTTTGAATTGTATGCAAGAGAGTTGAGCAGCCGGTAAGCCTGTCCGGAGCGTGGGGATCGAGGCCGCCGGCGGCATTTATCGCTGGCCAGGCGTGTTCAGGCTGCTACCAGTCCGTGCGTGCGGCGACGGCCCCCCAGTATTCGACATCGCGCCGCTGGCACCGAACTTGTATCGATGGGTGGACGCGATTTTCAGACATGAGCAAGATGGACGTTGGCACTGCTGGGCGTGAAGATCTGTCGCTGGGGCGCGAGATCGCCGAGCGGATCAACGCGCTTGCCGCGATCTCGGAAGACCCTGCCAATATCACCCGCATCTTTCTGACATCCGAGCATCGCGCGGCGGCCGACCTGATTCTGGGCTGGATGCGGCAGGCCGGCATGGCCGCGCATATCGACGCGATCGGTAACGTCTGCGGCCGCTACGAGGGCGAGCGTCCGGGCCTGCCGGCGCTGATGCTGGGCTCGCATTACGACACGGTGCGCGACGCCGGCCGATGGGATGGCCCGCTCGGGGTGATCACCGCGATCTCCTGCGTTGCCGATCTGCACAGGCGCGGCCTCAGGCTGCCGTTTGCGATCGAGGTGGTTGGCTTTGCCGACGAGGAGGGCGTGCGCTTTGCCTCCACTTTGCTCGGCAGCCGCGCGGTTGCCGGCACGTTCGACGAGGCCGTGCTCGGCGTGCGCGACATGACGGGGGTGTCACTGGGCGAGGCAATCACGGCGTTCGGACTTGATCCCGATCATATCGGCAAGGCAGCGCGGGTTCGCGGCGAACTGCTCGCCTATATCGAGCTGCATATCGAGCAGGGGCCGGTGCTGGAGCAGGAAGATCTCGCCGTCGGCGTGGTCACGGCCATCGCCGGCGCCACACGGCTCGCAGCGAGGCTGACCGGCATGGCCGGACATGCCGGCACCGTGCCGATGCGGCTCAGACGCGACGCGCTGTCAGGCGCGGCCGAATGCATCGGAGTGATCGAGGAATTTTGCCGCACTGACCAGGCTGGTCTCGTCGGCACCGTCGGATATATCCACGCGTTGCCCGGCGCGACCAATGTCATCCCGGGCCAGGTCTCCTTCACCATCGACATGCGCGCGCCGACCGACATGCACCGCCGCCGTGCGGTCACCGATGTCGCCAGGCAGATCGAGGCGATCGCGAAGCGCCGCGACCTCGCCTTGCAGATCGACGTCACCCATGAGAATCGCACCGCGCCTTGCGCGCCCTGGCTGAAGGCGCAGATCGCAGACGCGATCGCGGCCGAAGGCTTTCGCGTGTTCGAGCTGCCGAGCGGAGCAGGCCATGACGGCATGGCCATGATCGACATCGCCGATGTCGGCATGATCTTCGTCCGCTGCCGCGGCGGCATCAGCCACCACCCCGACGAGCATGTCGAACTCGCCGACGCCGACGCCGGTGCGCGTGTGCTGCTGCGGCTGATCGAGAATTTCAGGCCGCAGGCGGGCGGGAAGTAGCGACGGCTGTAGCGGCTGACCTCTCCCCGGCGGGGAGAGGTCGGCGCGTAGCGCCGGGTGAGGGGCCGCAGCGCCAACGAGGGACCTGAACCCCTCACCCGATTTGCTGGCGCAAATCGACCTCTCCCTTCGGGAGAGGTGTCGGCGACAGCTCAGCTCCATCTACCCCGCCGTCACGTCGACGTACTCGCCGCCCTCGAGCACTTGGG
Source organism: Bradyrhizobium sp. Tv2a-2 (assembly GCF_000472425.1). Lineage (GTDB taxonomy): Bacteria > Pseudomonadota > Alphaproteobacteria > Rhizobiales > Xanthobacteraceae > Bradyrhizobium. Next base: position 296,539 of record NZ_AXAI01000002.1, read on the forward strand.
CTGCCTTGGCGCGATCGAGATCGCCTTCCCATGAGGCAACCACGACGGTTGCGACGCAATTGCCGATGAGGTTGCCGAGCGCGCGGGCCATGCCGATGAACCAGTCGACCGACAGCACCAGCACCAGGCCGATCGCCGGGATGCTCGGCACCGCGTTCAGCGTCGCTGCCAGGATCACGATCGCCGAGCCGGGCACGCCATGCGCGCCCTTGGAGGTGACCAGCGACACGCCGAGCACCAGCAGGAGATCGCCGAGCGAGAGCGGTGTGTTGGTCGCCTGCGCGATGAAGACGACCGCGAGCGTCAGATAGATCGAGAAGGCGTCGAGGTTGAAGGAATAGCCGGTCGGAATGACAAGACCCACGACGGAATCCTTCACCCCCATCCGCTCGAGCTTGCGCATGATCTGCGGCAGCACCGCATCCGACGAGGCGGTCGCCAGCACGATGGTCAGCTCCTCGCGCAGGTAGGCGAGGAATTTGAGGATGTTGATGCCTGCGAGCGCCATCACGCCGCCGAGCACGCCCAGCACGAAGATCGCGACCGAGACGTAGAACAGCATCACCAGCGAGACCAGCTGCTTGAGCGAGCCCACGCCATATTTGCCGACGGTATAGGCGACCGCGCCGAGCACGCCGAGCGGCGCCGTCCGCACGATCAGGCCCATGGCGCGGAACAAGACGGTCGAGACCGCCTCGATCATGGAAGCGACCTTCTCGCCCTTCTCGCCGCCGACCAGGGACAGGCTGACGCCGAAGATGATGGCGAAGAACAAGACCTGCAGCACGTCGTTGCGCGACAACGCATCGAAGGAGGTGGTCGGGATGACGTTCAACAGGAAGGCGCCGATGCCTTCGCCCTTCAGCTTCTGCGCATTGCCGGCATAGGTCGAGAGCGCCTTGGCATCGAGGGTCGAGGGATCGATGTTCATGCCGTGGCCGGGTCCGAACGCGAACGCGAGCAAGAGGCCGACGACCAGCGCGACGGTGGTCATGACCTCGAAATAGACCAGCGCCTTGACGCCGACGCGGCCAACCTTCTTGAGGTCGCCGGCGCCGGCAATGCCATGCACCACGACGCAGAACACGATCGGCGCCACGATCATGGAGATCAGCTTCAGGAAGGCGTCGCTGAGGATCTTCAGGCTGACCGCTAAATCCGGCGTAGCCACGCCGAGCGCGATCCCGAGCGCCAGCGCCGCCAGCACCTGGACGAACAGGGACGTATAGAACGGCTTTCGCAGGGATGTCGTGGTGGTGGTCGTAATGGTCGCCATAGGTCGCTTCCCCGGATGTTGATCGGATCCGTTGCAGCAACAAGCGTGCCAGTTTTCGGGCCGAAGTGCGATCTCTCAGGGCGGTAAAATCAGCGGATTGCCCGGCTTTCGGCTGACGACCGGGATGGCCTCGTGGGCAGCCGGCCGATCCGGCGTCACGCCGCGGGCCGCATGGCCCAGTTGCCGATGATGCGGAAGCGCGCATCGCCTGCGTCCTGCCGGAACAGCGCGATCCGGTCGACCGAAAGGCTGTCGATGCCGGTGGCCGCAAAGCGCCCACGCAGCATGTCGAGCACGCTCCCGCGGCGGGTCGAGTCGAGCCGGCCGGTCAGGGTCATATGGAAGCGGAATTCTTCCATCACATAAGGATAGCCCCAGCGGTCGAGATGATCGCGCTGGCGCCCGGTCAGCTTCTCCGGATTGCGTCGTGCGCGGTCGCGCTCGCTCAGCGCTGCGCGAAAGCCGTCGAAAGCGGTGACGCCGTCGGCCGCGAGCTGCTCCAGCGGCAGCGATCGCTCGGCCGGGATGATTGCGATGAAGCCGCTGATCGAATCGACCACCGGCCTGAAGTTGGGAATGGTGTGCGGCCCAGCCGCGAAAGCGGCGCACGCCGCGACCAGCTCGGCCTCGGTTTTGCCGGGCGCCAGCGCAAACGGCGCCTTCAGCGTGGCGTGGAAACCATATTTGCGGGGATCGCTCGTCACCTCGCGCCAATCCGGGATCGCTTCCGCCACGCCGCCCGGAAAAGGCAGGTCCTCGCCAGTCCAGGCGTCATAGCCCAACAGCTCGGCGCCGAAGCGGTCGAGCGCTGAGCCGCGCGGGGGGGCGTAGTAGATCGCGTAGCGAGGGAATCCGGTCATGCGCTGAGAATAAAGCCGCCTTACTCCGCCGCAACCGCGCGTGCGGCGTTTGTTACGGTGCCGATGCGATCGGCGTCGGTCAGGTGGACCAGCCGGCCGGCTGTGATGACGGCGACAATGCGTGGCCGCAAAGCTGCGGCATCGTCGACCAGGAGGATATCGGCGCGACGCCCTTCGGCGATCTCGCCGCGATCGGAAAGGCCGGTGGCGCGCGCGGGCGCGGCCGAGATCAAATCCCAGGCCTGGGGCAGCGGCCGCACACCATCGGCAGCGAGGCGGAAGGCGGCCAGCAGCGGCGCGGGATAGTAATAGTCCGACGCCAGCACCGAGCAGAGGCCTTTCTCGATCATGTCGGACGCCTTGGTCCAGCCGGTGTGGCTGCCGCCGCGCACGACATTGGGCGCGCCATACACAATGGCGTCGCCGCCGCCGGCCGCCTCGCGCGCGGTCTCTTCGTTGACAGGAAACTCGGCAATGCCGACGCCTTGCGCGCGAAACGCCTGCCGCATCTCCGGGCTGTTGTCGTCATGTGAGAGCATGCGCACGCCGGCTTGTCGCGCGACCTGCGCAAGTCGCGCGATCGAGGCCGGCACCGCGTCGGCGCGCGAGACGATCCGCTCGACCAGTTGGTCGAAGGCTTCGCTGGACAGCCCGGTGCGCTCGACCATGCGGTTGCGCTTGCGCGGCTTGGCAAGGTCCGCGACCGTGCCGTCCATATGGTCGTTGAATGCGAACAGATCGACCCGTCCGTCCCCGAGCCATTGGATGATTTCTTCCTCCGCATCGAGATTGTAGGTCTCGTGCCGCAGATGGAAGCGGGTGTCGGCCTTGAGCTGCGGCCGCAGGCTCTCGATCGCCTCGCACAGCCGCGTGGCATTGTCGCCGGAGCGCAGGCCCGGCTCCCACGACCAGGTCGTTGCGTGAAACACCGTCGTGATGCCGTTGGCGATCGCCTGGTGATCGCTGTCGCACAGCGCCACGTCGATCGGAAAGTCGACGCCCGCGCGCGGCATCATCTGCCGCTCGAAGGCATCGCCGTGCAGGTCGACGATGCCCGGCAGCACCAGAAGATCTCGTGCATCGATGGACAGCGCGCCGCGGCCGCCGGATGCGCCAACGTCGCGAATCCTGCCGCCGGCAATTCGCAGCGAGGTTTCGGTGATGTCGCCGTCAATCAGGGCGCGGCCGCCCTCGATCAGGATGTCAGTCACGTTCAGGCACTTTGCTTCCGGAGAGAGGCTGATTGCGCCTCGTATTTGTCGAGAAATGCCTCGATGGTCAATTTACGGAAATCGGGGAGGGCCATGCGCAGAGCGGCGTGGTCCCAGTTCCACCAGCCAAGCCGCATCAGCCGCCCGGCGATTTCTTCTGAAAACCGTCGCCTGATCGCGCGGGCCGGATTGCCGGCGACGATGGTGTAGTCAGGAACGTCCTTGGTGACGATCGCGCCACCTGCGATCACGGCGCCATGGCCGATGCGGCGGCCCGGCAGCACGATCGCGCCATGGCCAATCCAGACGTCGTGACCGATATGAACGCGATGGCTCTTGCGCCAGGCGAAGAACTCGGCGTCGTCGGCCTCGTCCGCAAAATAGGCGCTGGCGCGATAGGTGAAATGCGCCTGCGTCGCGCGGTGCATCGGATGATTGCCCGGATTGATCCGCGTCATGGCGGCGATCGAACAGAACTTGCCGATCGTGGTGTAGGTCATCTGCGCGTCGTTGACGACGTAGGAATAGTCGCCCATCTCGACATCGAGCAAGATCGTGCGCGCTCCGACCTCGCAATAGATGCCGAACTTTACGTCTTGTACTTTCGCAGTAGGATCGACCGTCGGTTCGATCGCGAGTGCCTTGCCAGCCATTCGGTATTCCATGCGCCAAAGAGTTGAACGCGCTCCTCTTCTTCATGCCTCATGACAGAGGAATGACAGTTCGGTGACAGGCGCTTTGCGGTGTGGATCATAGTCGCAGCGCAGCGCGACTGTCACACGACTGTAGAAAACGAGCGCTAGCGGTGGCCCGAAGACGAACGGACCGGAGCAGCGAATGTTGGTGGTGGAAGGTTTGACGTGCCGTTTCGGTACAAAAGCCGCGGTCGACAGCGCTTCCTTTTCCGTCGCGCCCGGTTCCTTTGTCGGCGTGATCGGCCGCTCCGGCGCCGGCAAGTCGACGCTGCTGCGAACCATCAACCGTCTCACCCCCGCGACCGAAGGCCGCATTCTCTATAACAACGTCGATGTCACCGCGCTGCGCGGCAAGGAGCTGCGGCAATGGCGGGCGCGCTCGGCCATGATCTTCCAGCAGTTCAACCTGGTTGGCCGGCTTGACGTGCTGACCAATGTGCTGATGGGGCGGCTGTCGGAGGTTCCGTTCTGGCGCTCGCTGGCGCAGCTCTGGCCCGAGGAGGATGTCGCAATCGCGATGTCGGCGCTCGACCAGTTCGACATGGCACAACTCGCCGCGCAGCGCGCCGACCAGCTGTCCGGAGGCCAGCAGCAGCGCGTGGCGATCGCGCGCGCGATGGTGCAGCAGCCCGAGATCATCCTCGCAGATGAGCCGATCGCCTCGCTCGATCCCCGCAACACCAAGATCGTGATGGATGCGCTGCTTCGCATCAACAAGCATTTCGGCATCACCGTGCTCTGCAACCTCCATTCGCTCGATCTGGCGCGCAGCTATTGCGACCGCCTGCTCGGCGTGGCCGCGGGCAAGATCGTGTTCGACGGCGCGCCGGCGGAGCTCACCGAGCACGTCGCGCGCGAGCTCTACGATCTCGAGGCCAATGAAGTCTTGGGCGCGGCGCCCACAGACGTCTCGGGCGCAACCGTTCCGGCCCTCAGCAGCGCTGCCGCGGCCTGAAGTCCCGCACTGCCCCGGCCGGGGCGGGCGGTTTTCAAAAGCGTTGACGACCATCAACAACAGGGGTGCTTTATGATCAACCGCAGACTGGTTCTCGCTGGCGTCGCCGCCATGGCGTTCGCGACCTCCGCCTCCGCCGAGGACTGGAAGGCGAAATATCCGGAAATCACCTTCGCCGTGATCCCGGCCGAGAACGGCTCGGGCGTTACCGAACGGTTCACGCCCTTCGTGAACTATCTGTCGAAGGAGCTCGGCATCAAGGTGAACCTGCGGGTTGCGAACGACTACGCCGCGGTGATCGAGGGCCAGCGCGCCGGCAATATCCATATCGGCTATTACGGCCCGGCCTCGTTTGCGCGTGCGCGCCTGACCGGCGTCAAGACCGACGCCTTCGTGATCGACGTCAACTCCGACGGCTCGAAGGGCTATTACTCGGTGTTCTATGTGCTCAACAAGAGCCCGTACCAGAAGCTCGAGGACCTCAAGGGCAAGAATCTCGGTCTGGTCGATCCCAACTCGACATCGGGCAACAACATGCCGCGGTTCAAGATGAACCAGATGGGCATCGATCCCGATCATTTCTTCAACCAGGTCATCTTCACCGGTAGCCACGAGAACGCCGTGCTGGCGCTGGCGCAGGGCACCGTCGACGTCGCCGCCAACTGGTGGAATGCGGAGGATGATTCCAACCTGACGCGCATGCTCGCCAAGAACATGGTGAAGAGCTCGGACGGCACGCCAATGAAGAAGGAGGACTTCCGCACCATCGTGAAGTCCGACCTCATCATCAACTCGCCCTACGCCTATCTCAGCGACCTGCCCGACGACATGAAGGCGGCGATCAAGCAGGCCTTCCTGGACGCGCCGCAGAAGGACGCGGAAGCCTTCAAGAAGCTCTCCGACGGCAAGAACCGGCCGTGGCAGCCCGTTGCCAACGAGGACTACAACAAGACCATCGAGCTGATCAAATTCGTCGACAGCCTGCGCAAGAAGGCGTCCTGATCGATCGGTGGACTGGATTGGCCGGGTCCTTTGCGACCCGGCCTTTTTTCTTTGCAGGCCACCCAGGCAGCCTCCGATGACGACAGCCGTTTCCATTCTCCCACCCCAGCAGCTTGCCGAACTCAATCGCGCCTATCGCAGGGAGGTGGCGCGCAAGCGGCTGCGCACCGCGCTGGCGGCCGCGCTGTTCCTCGCCGCGCTTGTTGTCGCGGCGTTCGGAGCGGAAGTGAACCTGAAGACCTTTTTCACCTACATCGGCAATTTCGCCAGCTATTTCGACCGCATTCTCACGCTCGACAGCGGCGCGCGGGTCTGGACCGATTTCGGCGAATGGTTCTGGGGCTGGCGGAAATGGCTGCACCTGCTCGGCGAGACCATCCTGATCAGCTATGTCGGCACCTTGATCGGGGCAGTGCTCGCATTCGGGCTGAATTTTCTCGCGGCTGAAAACACCTCGCCCGGCCCCGTTCTGCGGTTCGTGGTCCGACGCCTGCTTGAATTCGCCCGCACGGTGCCCTCGATCGTGTTCGCGCTGATCTTTGTCATCGCCTTCGGGCTCGGCCCGATGGCGGGCGTGCTGGCGATCGCCATCCATTGTGTCGGCGCGCTGGGCAAGCAGTATTCCGAAATGGTCGAGAACGCCGACATGAAGCCGGTCGAGGGCATCCGCTCCACCGGCGCGAGCTGGATCAGCTGCATGCGCTTTGCCGTGTTGCCGCAAGTGATCGCGGGCTATGCGAGCTACACGCTGTTAAGGCTCGAGATCAATGTCCGCGAGGCGTCGGTGATGGGGTTTGTCGGCGCCGGCGGCATCGGCCAGGAGCTCGTGGTCGCGATCCGCAAATTCTATTACTCCGACGTCAGCGCGATCCTGTTGACGATCATCCTGACAGTGTTCGTCATCGACATCGCCACCGGCTGGCTGCGCAGCCGCCTGTTCGGCAGGGAGGCGCGGACGTGAGCCAGATGCCGGCGGCGGATCGTAATGCTTTGCAGGCGCGTTACCCCGAAATCTTCAAGCGACCGGCCTCCGCGCGGCTCGCCATGCCCGCGATGCTGCTGGCGGCACTCGCCATCTTCGGCTTCGGCCTGGTCGATCTCGACTTCTCGCCGACACGGCTGATCGCAGGACTGCATCAGCTTGGCTGGATCACCATGATGATGCTGCCGCCCGATCCCGGCTCCTCGCTGCCGCTTTATCTGAAGGCGCTCGGCGAGACGTTGTCGATCGCGCTGCTCGGCACCACGCTTGCGGCGATCATGGCACTGCCGGTGAGTTTGATCGCGGCGCGCAACATCGTGCCCGACGTGGTGCGCTTCCCGGTGCGGCGCTTCCTGGATTCCGTCCGCGGCATCGATACGCTGATCTGGGCCCTGGTGTGGATCAATGTCGTCGGCCTCGGTCCCTTCGCCGGCGTGCTCGCGATCGCGGTGTCGGATTTCGGCGCGTTCGGCAAACTGTTTTCGGAAGCCGTCGAAGGCGCCGATCGCAAACAGGTTGAGGGCATCCGCGCCTCCGGCGGCACGACGTTGCACGAAATCCGCTTCGGCCTGATGCCGCAGGTGCTGCCTGTCATTGCCGGCCAGGTGCTCTATTTCATCGAATCCAACACCCGCTCGGCGACCATCATCGGAATCGTCGGCGCCGGTGGCATCGGACTGCAGCTCGCCGAGCAGATCCGGGTGCTGGAGTGGCAGAAGGTGTCGTTCCTGATTCTGATGATCCTGGTCGCGGTCGCCGCCATCGACTGGATCTCCGGCAAGCTGCGCTTTGCCATCATCGGCCGCCGCGCCGTGGCGTGATCGAACTTTGCCCGTCGTGTTAATCTGTCGCATTCCGTCGGGTTGACGATTCCGAAAATCAGAAGTATTCTTGCCGCTATCCCGCCTCGCTTTGCAGAGGGGCGTATCGCGGTCGTCACGACACGTGAGGCGGGATGCGGTGGACGCGGATGTGCTGACCGACGAGCGGCGCATGATGCGGACGGCGAAGTCGTGTGGTCCTGGCGCGCCCATGCAGGCGCCAAGTTGGCGACAATGCTAGCGCATTGCGCCGGCGACAGTGGCAAACGCTGGTTCACTGGGGAGAGCGCGTATAAGCCGTAAACCATCGCGCAGGGAAGGCCGGTGTGATCACCGCCTGTACCTGTGGTTTTCGCGCTCGCGCAAACTTTCTTTGCGCGGGAGCCTCGGGTGCAGCGGCCACCCGGCTTTCCCTGCGCCCTCTCACTTCCAGGGAGGGTGATCGTTGTCAGAGCTCGGGCGAATTCCGTCGCGAGACTGCAGCTCCATGTTCTCTCTCGGTGTCATGCCGCGCCCGGCCGATGATAGCGGAATGTGCTGTGGGAGTTCAGCTCTCCACCAGAAATTCGACGCGCTCTGCGGCAAAGCGCGAGCGCTTGGTCACCAGCGGCTTGCCATCGCCATCGACGTCGGTCGCATCGACCACCAGCACGGGACGGCCAAGAGCAAGGTCGAGCCGCGCGGCGTCGGTCGCTTCTGCAATCGCGGCCCTGATCCGGGTCGACCCGCGGCGAAAGTCGCGCACCCCGTAATGGTCGAGCAGCCTGGTCATCGAGCGCACACTGGCGAACACGCGGCCCGCGTCCGGGAATTTCTCGACCGAAAGCCATGTGGTACTGACGCAGATCGGCGCGCGGTCGGCCAGTCGTACCGCCTCGATGCGGACCAGCAGCGCTCCGGTTCTCACAGCCAGCAATCGTGCGAGTTCGCGCGTAGCCGGCTCTTCGCTCGCCTCGATCAATTGCCCGCGCGGTTCGCGGCCGCCGGCGCCGACGATCTCGGAAAATCGTGTCCGCGAGCGCAAAGGATAGGCGAGGCGAGGCGCTTCCACATAGGTGCCGCTGCCGCGTTCGGCGCGCACCAGACCGCGCTCGGAGAGCGCTGCCAGCGCCCGCCGCACGGTGTGGCGATTGACGCGATAAGCTTCCGCGATTTCGACTTCGCCGGGCAGTCGCTCTCCAGCCGCATACCGGCCTTCGGCAATGCCGCGCTCGATGCCATCCGCGACCTGACGCCACAGGGCGACGCCGGAACCCGTGTCCTGCAAGCTCATGGAGCGACGCTATCACTCTGTAGTGCGAAAATCACGTGTTTGTCACGAAACAGTCATGGCGTTTCATTATCGAGTTGTCTAGTATCATAGACAACTTGAATCACGCAAGAGAAACCAGGCGTCGAGGCCGATGATGAACTCCCGGAATCGGATGCTGCAGGACGAAAATCCTGATGTCGCGCGGCGCAGGGCGGCGATGGCCGTGCTGGCGCGTGCCGCGAGCGAAGAGATTGCGGCCTGTCTCGAAGGGATCGCTTTGCCCGCCTTCGAAAACCTGCGCGAGGCGGAGAGTGGCCTTGTCATGGTCCGCGGCCGCATCGGCGGCGATGGCGCGCCGTTCAATCTTGGAGAGGCTACAGTGGCGCGGGCGGCGGTGCGGCTTGCGAGTGGCGAGATCGGCTTCGGCTACACGCTCGGCCGCAACAAGGACAAGGCGCTGATGATCGCGCTGTGCGACGCGCTGGTGCAATCCGGCGAGTTTGCAGGTGTGGTCGAGACAAAGGTGATCGCGCCGTTGCGTACGGCTCACCTTGCCAGACAACAGCGGCAGGCCGCGCAGACGGCGGCCACCAAGGTCGATTTCTACACCATGGTTCGCGGTGAGGGGTGAGTGATGACGACGATCGCCGAACTGCCCGCAGGTTTCGCCGACAAGGTGTTGTCGGCTCAGACGACGTTCCGCTCGGTGATGGAGGCGATGGCGCGCCCGGGCTCCGTGCAGCGCGTGATCGCTTCCGTTGACACGCCGCCGCATCTGATGCGCGGCACGGCCGCGATCGCGCTGACGCTGTTCGATCACGACACCCCGGTCTGGCTCGATTCCATGCTTGCGGAAACGACTGAAGTGAAGATGTGGCTCAAGTTCCATAGCGGCGCACCGGTCATTTCCGATGCTTCCGTCGCGAGCTTTGCCCTCGTCAGCGAGGGAGCTGCGCTGCCGCAGCTCGATTGCTTTGCGTTTGGCAGCAACGAATATCCTGACAGGTCGACGACGGTCATCCTGCAGGTCGACAGCCTGATGCACGGGCCGCAATACGAATTGAGCGGCCCCGGCATCGACGGCCGCGCGATTCTGCAGGCCTCGTTCAAGCCGAACGACCTGTTCGAGCGGCTCGCCATCAATGTCGCGTTGTTCCCGCGCGGCATCGATGTCGTGCTGGTCGCCGATGATGCGATTGTCGCAATCCCGCGCACGACGCGCTGTGTCGGTTACGGAGGTTGACGGATGTATGTTGCGGTCAAGGGCGGCGAACGCGCAATCGAGAACGCTCACCGCCTGCTGGCGCATGAGCGGCGGGGCGACAGGGATCTGCCCGAGATCACGCTGCCGCAGATCTCCGAGCAGCTCGCGCTCGCGGTCGATCGCGTGATGGCCGAAGGCTCGCTCTATGACCGCGAGCTTGCAGCGCTCGCCATCAAGCAGGCGCGCGGCGACATGATCGAGGCGATCTTCCTGGTGCGCGCCTTCCGCGCCACCCTTCCACGCTTCGGCGCGACCGAACCGATCGACACCGGGCGGATGCAGGTGCGGCGGCGCGTCTCCTCGACTTTCAAGGACATTCCGGGCGGCCAGATCCTCGGGCCGACCTTCGACTACACCCATCGCTTGCTCGATCCGCAGCTTGCAGAAGGCTTCGTTCCCGATGAGCCAGCGATGGCCGCCGCGCTGGAAGGTGCCACTCCCCGCGTGACGGATATTCTCGGCCGCGACGGCTTGATCGAGCCCTCGCCGCAGGGCGAGGCCGATCGGCCGGTCGGCGATCTCACGCGCGAGCCTTTGAGCTTCCCGGCCGATCGCGATCTGCGCCTGCAGAACCTCGCGCGCGCCGACGAGGGTTTCCTGCTCGCGCTCGGCTATTCCACGCAGCGCGGCTACGGCCGCAACCATCCCTTTGCCGGCGAGATCCGTTTCGGTGAGATCGAGGTCGAATTCTTCGCCGAGGATGTCGGCTTTGCGGTGCCGTTGGGATCGATCGAGCTCACCGAGTGCCAGATGGTGAACCAGTTCAAGGGCTCGGCCACGGAAGCGCCGTGCTTCACCCGTGGCTATGGCGCAGCCTTCGGGCAAAGCGAGCGCAAGACCATGTCGATGGCGCTGGTCGACCGCAGCTTGCGGGCCCGCGAACTCGGCGAGGAGGTGCTCGCGCCGGCGCAGGACGAGGAGTTCGTGATGTCGCACTCGGACAATGTACAGGCGACCGGCTTTGTCGAGCATCTGAAGCTGCCGCATTATGTCGACTTCCAATCCGAGCTCGGCCTGTTGCGCAAGCTCCGCAAGGAATTTGCCGACGTACAAGGCAATGAGGAGTTGCAGGAGGCCGCGGAATGAACGCGCCGGCCTACAATTTCGCCTATCTCGACGAGCAGACCAAGCGGATGATCCGCCGTGCCATCCTGAAGGCGATCGCAATTCCGGGTTATCAGGTGCCGTTCGCCAGCCGCGAAATGCCGATGCCCTATGGTTGGGGCACCGGCGGCGTGCAGGTCACGGCCGCGATCCTCGGGCCCGATGACACGTTGAAGGTGATCGACCAGGGCTCCGACGACACTACCAACGCGATATCGATCCGCAAGTTTTTCGAGAAGACGGCCGGCGTTGCAGCCACCACGTCAACTCTGGACGCAACCGTGATCCAGACGCGGCACCGCATCCCGGAAGCGACGCTGCATGCGGGGCAGGTGCTGGTCTACCAGGTACCGATCCCGGAACCCTTGCGCTTCCTCGAGCCGCGCGAGACCGAGACACGGCGCATGCATGCGCTCGGCGAATACGGGCTGATGCATGTCAAGCTCTACGAGGACATCGCGCGCTTCGGACATATCGCGACCGCTTATGCCTATCCGGTGAAGGTCAACGAGCGCTATGTAATGGACCCGTCGCCGACGCCGAAATTCGACAATCCCAAGATGGACAATTGCGCGGCGTTGCAGCTGTTCGGCGCGGGGCGCGAAAAGCGCATCTATGCCGTTCCGCCCTACACCAAGGTGGTGTCGCTCGATTTCGAGGATCATCCGTTCAGCCGCTACCGCTTCGATGCGCCATGTGCGCTGTGCGGCTCGGAGGATAGCTATCTCGACGAGATCGTCACGGACGATAAGGGCGGGCGAATGTTCGTCTGCTCCGATACTGATCATTGCGAGAGCCGGCAGGCGCAGGGTCATCGCGGCACCGAGAGCGCGGCGCCGCACAAGGAGGCGCGTCATGGCTGAGACGAATGACGGCCTTGCTTCAGACGAGCCGCTGCTGGTCGTGGATGGTTTAGCCAAGAATTACGGCAGGCTCACCGCCTGCCGCGATGTCTCATTCACGCTCTACCCAGGCGAGGTGCTGGCGATTGTCGGCGAATCCGGGTCCGGCAAGTCGACGCTGCTGCAGCTGTTGTCGGCGCAGCTTGCCCCGACATCCGGGCGCGTGTCCTATCGCATGCGCGACGGCGTGTTGCGCGATCTGGCGACGCTTGGCGAGGCCGAGCGGCGTTTCCTGTTCCGCACCGACTGGGGCTATGTGCACCAGGATCCGGCGCAGGGCCTGCGCATGGCGGTCTCCGCCGGCGCCAATGTCGGCGAGCGGCTGATGGCGGTGGGCTGGAATCATTACGGCCGTATCCGCGACGCCGCCTCGAGCTGGCTTGAGCGGGTCGAGATCGACACCGCGCGCATCGACGATGCGCCGCGCACCTATTCGGGCGGCATGCGCCAGCGTCTGCAGATCGCGCGCAACCTCGTCACCGAGCCGCGCCTCGTCTTCATGGACGAGCCGACCGGCGGGCTCGATGTCTCGGTGCAGGCGCGCCTGCTCGATCTCGTGCGCAGCCTGGTGAACGAGCTTGGACTTGCCGCGATCGTGGTCACCCACGATCTTGCGGTGGCACGGCTGTTGTCGCACCGGGTGATGGTGATGAAGGCCGGCCACGTCATCGAGACGGGGTTGACCGACCAGGTGCTCGACGATCCGCGCGAGCCCTATACCCAGCTTCTCGTCTCCTCGATCCTGCCTCCATAGGGACTTCCGATGACTGCGATGATCGAGATCAACAATGCGGAAAAGACCTTTACCATGCATCTGCAGGGCGGGGTTAGGCTGCCCGTGGTGAGCGGGGTGTCGTTCGACGTCAATGCCGGCGAGTGCGTGGTGCTGGCGGGGCCGAGCGGCGCCGGCAAATCGTCGATCCTGAAGATGATCTTCGGCAATTACCGCTGCGACGGCGGGCGTATCGGGATTCGTCATCAGGGCGCGCTGCTCGATCTGGCCCGCGCCGAACCGCGCGAGATCCTGTCGGTCCGCCGCGCCACGATTGGTTATGTCACCCAGTTCCTGCGTGCCGTGCCGCGGGTGCCGACCATCGACGTGGTGGCTGAGCCGTTGCTTGCGACAGGCGTGTCACGTGACGAGGCGCGCCAGCGCGCGGCGCAACTGCTGCGCCGCGTCAACATTCCCGAACGTCTCTGGTCGTTGCCGCCATCGACCTTCTCGGGCGGCGAGCAGCAGCGTGTCAATATCGCGCGGGGTTTCATTTCTGACCACCCGATCCTCCTGCTCGACGAGCCGACCGCATCGCTTGACGCGAAGAACCGCGAAATCGTGGTTGAGCTGATCGCCGCAAAGAAGCGCGCAGGCGTCGCCATCGTCGCGATCGTACACGACGACGAGGTCCGTCACGCCATCGCCGACCGTATCGTGGATGTCACAACGTTTGCTGCTGCAGCATGACGCCATGGATTTTTAAGGGAAATTGAAGAGAGATCTGAAATGACTACGCGCCGAGATACTGTCATAGGCAACGCCCGTATCGTGCTGGCGGAGCGCGTGATCGAGCACGGCTGGATCGCGCTGGTCGCTGGCCGCATCGCCGAAATCGGCGAGGGCAAGGCCCCCGAGGCAGGCGTGGACGCCGCCGGCGACCTGATCATGCCCGGCCTCATCGAGCTCCACACCGACCACCTCGAGGCGCATTACGTGCCGCGGCCGAAGGTGTTCTGGAATCCAGTCGCGGCCGTGATTTCCTATGACGGCCAGCTCGCGACATCGGGGATCACCACGGTGCTGGATTCGCTGCGGGTCTGGCGCGAGGACGGTGCTGAGGAGGTCGATGGCCGCGCCGTTGTGCTGGCGGAAGCGATTGCGTCAGCTCGCGAGGCGAGCCTGTTGCGCGCCGATCACTTCCTGCATCTGCGCTGCGAAATTCCGATGCCGAGCGTGGTCGAGGAGGCGAAGGAGCTGGTCGGTCGTCCCGAGGTGAGGCTGATGTCGCTGATGGACCACACGCCGGGGCAGCGGCAGTTCCGCGACGAAGCCAAGCTCCGCGATTATTATCGGGGCAAAGGTGGCGGCAAGACCGACGCCGAGCTCGACGTGCTGTTCGAGCGGCGGCTGGCCTATCAGAAGGCCTATGCCGCCGACAACATGCGGTCGATCGTCGCGTTGGCGCATCAATACGCGGTTCCACTTGCGAGCCACGACGATACCACGGCAGAGAATGTCGCCGACGCCGTGCGCGATCACGTCGCGGTCGGGGAATTTCCGACCACAATGGAGGCCGCACGCGGCCTGCACGAGGCCGGGATCGGCATTCTCATGGGCGCGCCGAACGTGGTGCGCGGCGGCTCGCATTCCGGCAACATCGCCGCGGTCGATCTCGCCTGCGAAGGGCTCCTGGACATCTTGTCGTCCGACTATATTCCGTCGAGCCTGTTGATGGCCGCGCTGCAACTGCCGCGGCGCGTGCCGACCATCGATCTCGCCTCCGCGGTGCGCACCGTGACCAAGGCGCCTGCGGAAGCAGTGAGGCTCACCGATCGCGGCGAGATTGCACGAGGCAAGCGCGCCGATCTCATCCGCGTGCATGTTGCAGGCGAGGTTCCGGTGGTGCGCAGCGTCTGGCGCGAAGGGGATCGGGTGGCATGAGCGAGCTGCCAGCGATCTCGCCCGCACAAGCGACAGCGATCGGGCCAGGCCGGCTCGTCCTCGTAGTTGGCCCGAGCGGCGCGGGCAAGGATACCTTGCTCGGGCTTGCCAAGGCTGCTTGCGCCGACGGCGATGTCGTGTTCGCGCGTCGCGTTGTGACGCGAGAGGCGTCCTCCTTCGAGGACAATGCGCAGCTGTCCGACGCAGATTTTCTCGCAGCGGTTGGGCGGGGCGAATTCGCGATGCATTGGGAGGCGCACGGTCATCGCTATGGCCTGCCGCGCGAAATCGACGACGACATTCGCGCCGGGCGAACGGTGGTCGGCAATGTCTCCCGCACGGTGATCGAGCCGATGCGGCGCGCTTACGCCAATGTCGTGGTCGTCGCCATTACCGCGCCTGCGGATGTGCTGGCGCAGCGCATCGCCATGCGGGCGCGAGCCAGCGACGGCGCGTCGCCGGATCGGCTGACGCGGAAACTCGCCGATGATGCGGCGCCGGACAAGACCATCGTGAATGTCGGTAGCGCCGACTTCCATGCGCGCCAGTTCGTGCAGATCATCCGGGGCAGGCGGGTTGACGAATAGGCTGACAAACGAGGGAAAGGCGCGATGTCGGTGATTGCCACCATCGAACAGCTCGAGGCGATCTACGGGCAGACCAACGATGCGTCCACCGTCAAGGTCGCCGACCGTGTTACTCCGTCCTACCGCGTGATGATCGAGAAGTCGCCGTTCGCGGCGCTCGCCACCGCCGGCCCGGAGGGGCTCGACTGCTCGCCGCGCGGCGATCTCTCCGGCTTTGTACGCATCCATGACGAGAAGACATTGATGATGCCTGATCGGCGCGGCAACAACCGCATCGATTCGCTGCGCAATATCGTGCGCGATCCTCGCGTTGCGCTGCTGTTTTTGATTCCGGGTTGTGGCAATACGCTGCGCGTCAACGGCAGCGCGCAGGTGTCGGCCGACGCCGAACTGCTTGCCTCGTTCAAGATGGAGGGCAAGGCGCCGCGGACGGTCATCGTCATGACGGTCGATGAGATCTATTTCCAGTGTGCGCGGGCGATCGTGCGCTCCGATCTCTGGAACCCCGACAGGCGCATCGATCCAAAGTCACTGCCGACGCCTGGGCAGATCCTGGCCGAGATGAGCGACAATCGGGTCGGCGGTGAGGAGTATGACCGCGTCTGGCCGGAGCGGGCGCGGCAAACGATGTGGTGAGGCGCCTTGGTTGATCCGTCATGCCGCGAGGTCGAGCAGCTTCTCCGAGCCTCGCACCAGGATCTTGCGTCCCTTCGCGGTGATCACAGGCCGCTCGTCCTTGAACGCGGCAAGGCCCAGGGCCATCAACTCGGCGAGAGCCGGCCGGCTCGGTGCGCGCCGGTCGGGTGAGCGAAGCGCCTTCAGCATTTCCCACTGATCGGGGTTCAGTTCGCAGTCGGATTCGGAGTTCATGCTGCCTCAGAATAGTAGCATTGGTCTCGTGTGCGCCTCTTACAAAGCCCGCATGAAGATCATGCGACCATAAAGAGTACCGGTGTCGCTTTCGAACAAGCTTTGGTGAAATGGGGGATTGAACCAAAACAGTGGAGCAGGTTACGCAACTGTCACATCGGCGTGGCAAACGGTCGTACCGGCCGTTCGAATCGGCCGATGCGTCATTCTGACGCCGCATTTGCATGGATCCAGCGCCCTGAAATCAGATTTCGTTCAGAAGAAGTTTACCACTAAATCCCGGCTGAAGGGCCTGGGCGGCGTGCTCGTCAGTCTCGCGATCGCCGTTGGTGCGGTGTTCGCGCTCACGCACGCACTCAGGCATGTCCGCTACGACGAAGTCTTCACGATCATCCGCTCTACGGATGTGAGCGTCATTGCGCTGTCGATGATCCTGGTGACGGCGTCATACGCCAGCATCACGCTCTATGACTGGCTCGCGCTTCACACCATGGGACGCAAGGATGTTCCCTATCGCATTGCAGCGCTCGCGAGCTTCACCAGCTATCCGATAGGACATGGCATCGGCGCCGTTGCGCTGATCTCGCCGGTGATTCGCTATCGCATCTACGCGAGCAAAGGGCTGACCGCGTTCAGCGTCGCCAATATCTGCTTCCTCACCGGGCTTACATTCTGGCTTGGCAACATGACAGCGCTCGGCTTCAGCCTGTTGTATGAACCCGCGGCGATCAGCGTCATTGATCGTCTCTCGCCGAACGTCAATCGCGCGCTGGCGGTGGTGCTACTTTGCGCTGTCGGTGCCTTCCTGATCTGGAGCTGGTCGTTTCCGCGTCGCTTCGGCAGGAGCAACTGGCTGGTTCAGCTTCCGTCCGGCCCTCTGGTCCTGCTTCAGATCGTGGTCGGTCTGCTTGATCTCACAGCGGCGGCGCTCGCGATGTATGTGCTGCTGCCGCCGCCAGTGGATATCGGGCTGTTCCGGCTGATGGCCGTGTTCATTGCCGCGACACTGTTCGGCTTCGCGAGCCATGCGCCGGCGGGACTGGGTGCGTTCGACGCCACCATTCTGATCGGGCTCGGCGGCGAAAATCGCGAAGCATTGCTGGCTGCGCTGCTGATGTTCCGCTTCCTGTATCACTTCGTGCCGCTCGTGCTGGCAGTGGTCCTGTTCGGCTGCGTCGAGGCGCTGCGCAGCCTGCAGGCAAAGAACGCTACGGCAAATAAAACTGTGGACCCGCAGGGGATATCAAACGGGCGAGTTGAGCTTCAGCCCGATCATTCCGGCGATGATCAGCGTCAGGCAGATGAGGCGAACCGGATCGGTCGGCTCGCTGTAGAGAATCATGCCGGCGATGATGCTGCCGACGGCACCGATCCCGGTCCACACCGCATACGCCGTGCCGAAGGGTAGCGAGCGTAGCGCCAGCGCCATCAAGGCGAAACTGAGCACGATCGCCACAGCGGTGGCCGCCGTCGGCCAAAATCGTGTCAGCCCGTCGGAATATTTGAGGCCGAGTGCCCAGGCGACCTCGAGCAGCCCGGCGCCAAGCAGCGCAAGCCATGCGCTCATGGGTTCGTCAGCTCCGCCCTACTCGTTAACGCCGCTCGGTTCCTGCGCATTCACGTGTTCCTGAACGAAGTGTTCGACATTATTCGTTGCGATATTCGCGCGACAGGCATGTGACAAGCGCGCGTGCAGCCGCGCCTCTTGGTCGCAAGCCGTTGTCGCAAAACTGCAGTGCTGCAGCGATAGCGTTGACTATTGTTGAGTCGAGGCACGTATGAATACGCAGCTGATCGCGGATGCGGCGAACAACAGTCTGACGCAGAATGATCCGACCATTTGGGACAGGATCATCGCCTTCTGGCTCCGGCGCCTCGTCTACACCCAGATATGGGAAGATCCGCAAGCTGATCTCGCCGCGCTTCAACTGCCGCTGGGTTCCACCATCGTCACCATCTCGTCCGGCGGCTGCAATGCGCTATCCTATTTGACCGCGCAGCCCGCGCAGGTTTACGCCGTCGATCTCAACGAAGCGCATCTTGCGCTGCTCAAGCTCAAGCTCGCCGGCATTCAGGCCTTCACTTCCTATGCCGACTTCTGGCAATTTTTCGGCGAGGCCGCGTCCCCCGCCAATGCCGAACTCTATCGTTCGCGGTTGCGGCCGCGGCTCGATGCGCAGGCGCGGACCTATTGGGACAAGCGCAACATCCTCGGCCAGCCGCGCTACGCCCACTTCACCAACGGCTTCTACCGCCACGGCATGCTCGGCCGCTTCATCGGGCTGTCGCATGTCGTGGCGCGGCTAGCCGGCGTCGATCTCGATTCCTTTCTGAGGGAAGAGATTGACGCGCCCGCACGCGTCGAGGCGCTTGCGCGGCTCGAACGCCTGTTTCAGTCACGGCTGGCGCGGCTCATGACACAGACTCCGGCGCTGCTGCTCAGCCTCGGCATCCCGCCGCAGCAGCGGGCCCTGCTCGACGACGGTGCGTCGCTCAATGAGGTTTTGTACCGGCGGCTGTTGCGGCTCATCGACGTGCACCCCAGCGATGACAATTATTTCGCCTGGCAAGCCTTGCGGCGTCGCTATCGAGGCCCGGGTGACCGTTGCCTGCCACCCTATTTGCAGAGGCGCAATTTTGCGCGGATGCGCAATGACGCGGGCCTGATCATCCCGGTGCATTCCGACCTCCGCGCGTTCCTGGAGAGTCTTCCCGCCCGGGAGGTCGATGCGGTCGTTCTGTTGGACTGCCAGGATTGGATGGCATTGGACGATATCCGCGCACTGTGGGATGCCATCGATCGCGTCGGCAGCGATCAGGTTCGCGTGATCTTCCGGACCGCCGGCACACGCTCGCCCCTCGACCGCAAGGAGCTCGCTCCCTTGCTCGAGATCTGGCGGCGCGACGACGAAAGCAGCGAGATCGGCTACGAACTCGACATGTCGGGCGTCTATGGCGGCTTTCATTGCTATGTGCGGCGCTGACGCTGGCTTCGTTGCCGGCCATGTTGCGCTGCGATGTCTGTGTTGTTCGCAGGCACAACATGGAGTGCCTTTTGCATCGCGCACCAAGACAAGGCGCACCGGACTCTGCTAAAGTCTCGCTTGCGAACTGGCTTCACACCCATGGAGCAGGGGTCATGAACAGACTCGTGGAGATACGCAGTCAGGAGTCGATGTGCCGAGAGCGGGCCGCGTTGGATTCCAAGCGTCGCGTCTTCTGGCTGGCCCAGGCCGAAGAATGGGAACGGCGTGCGCTTGACGAAATCGCGTATCATTTCCGTGAGTGCAATCTGGCATCGGCGGACCAGTCGGCCGTGCGCTAGGGCTCTATCTGTTAGACAAGATCGCTTGCTTACTTCCGACGCGATGCGCGTCGAGGGGAGCGCAGCGTCATGAGCGTTTTCGCCGTGCTCGCGCGCCGGTTGCATCCTCTGGCGATGCCAGGTGCCTGGGCGTTGCAGGAATGGCAGATCAACAGGCGGTGAGTTGGGCTTCGGAGGTCGGCAAAATGATGTCCGGCCGTGCTAAAGCGCGATGAGATTTGGTTGAATCGTCATCGCGCTTTAGGTCTTGATTGAGCATGATCTTTTCGGAAAACCGCTGCACACTTTTCCGGATCATGCTTTAGGAACCCAGCAAAAGGCCGCGGAGACGGATGGCAAGATCTGGCATTATCGGGGGCGTTGTGGCTGCGCTGGTCATTGCCGGCGCGGTCCTTGGGGTTGTGCTGGTGTGGCGACCGGCGATTGCGGCGATCGATCCGCCGTCGCCGCAATCCTTCGCTCCCGAACTGGTCAAGCGCGGCCGCGAGCTAGCGGCGCTCGGCAATTGCAATGATTGCCACACGGTGCGTGGGGGTAAAAATTTTGCCGGCGGCCTTCCAGTGCCGACGCCGTTCGGCACCATCTTCTCGACCAACATCACCCCAGATGCCGAGACCGGCATCGGCCGTTGGTCGGAAGGCGCCTTTCGTCGCGCGATGCGGTTGGGGGTCGATCGCCAAGGCCGGCATCTCTATCCGACCTTTCCCTACGACCACTTCACCAATGTCACCGACGAGGACGATCGCGCGCTGTATGCTTACCTGATGACGCGGGAGCCTGTCGTTGCCGCGGCACGGCCAAACCAGCTGCGCTTCCCGTTCAACCAGCGTGTGGTGATTGCCGGCTGGAAGCTCTTGTTTCTCCACCGCGAAACCTATCATCCGGATGCGACGAAGAGCGCCGAGTGGAACCGCGGGGCCTATCTGGTCGAGGGTCTCGCCCATTGCGGCGCCTGCCATACCCCGCGCAACGCTTTGGGCGCGGAGCGTACCAAGGTGGCCTTCTCCGGCGGCGAGGCCGATGATTGGAGCGCTTATGCCATCAACACCAAATCACCGGCGCCGGTGGCGTGGGACGCGGATGCACTTGATTTCTATCTGCGCAACGGTTGGCATCCCGATCATGGCACCGCGCGCGGGCCGATGGCGCAAGTGGTGAAGAACCTCGCAGCAGTTCCGGCGAGCGACGTCCATGCCATTGCAGTTTACATGGCCGATGTGTTCGGCGTACCGCACGCCGCCCGCGATCGCGCGGCGGTGGTCGCGGAAGCCCGCTCGGGTGTCGGCAGGGCGCCGGATTCGGAGGGAGCGGCGATTTTTGCCGCGGCCTGCGCGAGTTGCCATGACAGCGGCAGGCCGCCGCCCTATGGCGGGATCAATCTCGCGCTGAGCAGTGCACCGAGCGCGCCAGATCCGCGTAATCTCGTCAATATCGTGCTGGCCGGCGTGCGGCCGGTCGAAGGCGAGCGCAGCCCGATCATGCCAGGTTTTGCCGGCACCATGAATGATCAACAGATTGCGGTGTTAGTGAATTATCTGCGATCGCGCTTCACCAGCCAGCCGCCATGGGGCGGCTTTGAAAAGACGATCGAAGAGGCGAGGCGGACGCAGACCGCGTATCTCACGACCTCGGCAGCGCCAACCAGCGCGCCCGCCAGCGCAACGCAGCGAGACAAGCCATGACGACACTGAAGGTCAATGGTCAGGAGCACCAGATCGAAGCGGACGCCGATACGCCGTTGCTCTACGTGCTTCGTGACGAGCTGAAGCTCAACGCCGCCAAGTTCGGCTGCGGGCTCGGGCAGTGCGGCTCCTGTACGGTCATTGTCGACGGCAAGGCCGTGCTGTCCTGCGTGACCCCGCTGCTGCTTGTGGAGGGCAAGCAGATCACGACGCTGGAAGGCTTGGGCACCGACGAGGCGCCGGCGCCGATCCAGCGCGCCTTCATGGAAGAGCAGGCGGCGCAATGCGGCTACTGCATCGCTGGAATGATGATGCGGGCGCAGGCGCTGCTGCAGCGCAATTCGAAGCCAACTGACGCGGAGATCCGCGCCGAGCTGGCGCCACATCTCTGCCGCTGCGGCACGCATATGCGGATCCTGCGGGCGGTGAAGCGGGCTGCTCACCTGATGGATACCGCCGAATTGCTTCCGGCCAACCAGGGGAGCGCGCGATGAACGCCCCGGTCATTCTCGATCGCAGAAGCGTGCTCGCCGGCAGCGGCGCGCTGATCGTCAGTTTCTCGCTCGGTCGCGCCTTGGCCCAGGAGAAGGCCGCGACTCCCGCGCCAAGCTTGCCGGCGAGCCTCAAGACCTCGCCTTATCTCGATTCCTGGATACGCATCGATGCCAACGGCGCGATCACGGTCTTCACTGGTAAGGCGGAGCTGGGGCAGGGATTCAAGACCGCGTTTCAGCAGATCGCGGCCGAACAGCTCGACGTGCCCTTTGCGTCGCTGAAAGTCATCACCGCCGATACCGGCCTGACCGCAAATGAGGGCTACACGTCCGGCAGCCATTCCATGCAGGACAGCGGCACCGCGATTTTGCACGCCGCTGCGCAGGCACGCGCGCTGCTGCTTGCGGAGGCAGCGAAGCGGCTCGATTTGCCGGCCGAAACTCTCCGCACCGACAACGGCGCGGTCGTTGCCGCGGACGGGAGACGGCTCGGCTATGGCGAGCTCGTCGCCAGCGACCTCTTGCATACGCAGGCCCAGCCGGAATCGCCGCTCAAGGATCCCGCGACCTTCAAAGTCATGGGCCAATCGGTTCCGCGGGTCGACATCCCGGCCAAGGTGACGGGTGGCGCGGCCTATATCCAGGACATGCGGCTGCCCGGCATGGTGCATGCGCGGATTGTGCGGCCGCCGAGCTATGGTGCGCAGCTCGTGGAATGCGACGCGGCAGCGGTCGAGAAAATGCCCGGCGTCCTCAAGGTCATTCGCGACGGCAATTTCCTGGCCGTGCTCGCAACGCGGGAATTCCAGGCCATCAAGGCGATGCGTGCGCTCGCAGGCGGCTCGAAATGGCAGGAGAACGCGAAGCTGCCGAAGCAGGATGAGCTGCCAACCATGCTGATGGCGCTGCCGTCGCATGATTCCACCATCTTTCAACGCAGCGATCCGTCGGCGACCGGTCTGAGGACGATCGAAGCCAGCTACACGCGTCCCTATCAGTCGCATGGCTCGATCGGGCCGTCCTGTGCGGTTGCGCATTTCGTCGATGGCAAGATGACCGTGTGGTCTCACACACAGGGGGTTTATCCTGATCGGCAGGCGATCGCGGAAATGCTGAGGATGCCGCTTGGGGACGTCCGCGTCATCCATGTCGAGGGCTCCGGATGCTACGGCCATAACGGCGCCGACGATGCGGCTGGCGATGCTGCGCTGATCGCGCGCGGCATGCCGGATACGCCGGTGCGGGTGCAGTGGATGCGCGAAGAGGAGCACGCCTGGGAGCCGTTCGGCCCTGCCATGATGACGAAGCTGAAGGCCTCGCTCGATGGCAATGGCAAGATCGCCGACTGGCATTTCGAGGTCTGGAGCAACACTCATTCCATGCGCCCGGGCGGTGCTGGTTGCCTGTTGGCCGCGCAGCATATGGCGCAGGCCATCCCCGTGCCGCCAGCGAAGCCGCTTCCGTTGCCGGAAGGCGGCGGCGACCGTAATGCGATTCCGATCTACACCTTCCCCAACGCGCATGTCGTGCATCACTTCCTTCCAGATATGCCGGTGCGGATTTCGGCGATGCGAGCGCTTGGCGCGTATCATAACGTATTCTCGATCGAGAGCTTCATGGACGAACTTTCCACGCTCGCCGGTGCCGATCCGGTGGAGTTCAGGCTGAAGCATCTCGACGATCCGCGCGGCCGCGACGTCATCGCCAAGGCCGCCGAAGGCTTTGGCTGGCTCAAGGGGCAGACGGCGCCGCGCGATCGCGGCTTCGGCTTTGCCTTTGCGCGCTACAAGAACCTTGCGGCCTATTGCGCCATCGCCACCGAGGTCGAGGTCAACCGCGAAACCGGCCGTGTCCGGCTGGTTCGTGCGGTTGCGGCCGTCGACAGCGGGCAGGTGGTGAACCCGGACGGATTGGTCAACCAGATCGAGGGCTCGATCGTGCAGTCCACAAGCTGGACACTCTACGAAAGCGTGAGCTTCGACGACACGCGCATTACCAGCATCGACTGGCAGACCTATCCGATCCTGCGCTTCGACGCGGTGCCTGACAGCATCGACGTGCACATCATCAACCGGCCGGGCCTGCCTTTCCTTGGCAGCGGAGAAACCGGGCAGGGACCGGCCGCGGCCTCGATCGCGAACGCAATTGCGAACGCAACCGGCAAGCGGTTGCGGGATTTGCCCTTGAGCCGGAAGCGGATCAAGGATGCG
Organism: Bradyrhizobium sp. Tv2a-2; assembly: GCF_000472425.1. Lineage (GTDB taxonomy): Bacteria > Pseudomonadota > Alphaproteobacteria > Rhizobiales > Xanthobacteraceae > Bradyrhizobium. Next base: position 320,687 of record NZ_AXAI01000002.1, read on the forward strand.
ATCGATGCTTGAGCTTGTGCCGCGGCCAATGTAGCCAGTGTCGCTGCTGTCACACCACGATCTTCAAGGGAGTAACGCCATGGTTCACGCGATCCGCTTTCATAAGACCGGCGGGCCGGAAGTTCTGGTCTGGGAGGAAGTCAATGTCGGCAAGCCCGGCCCGGGCGAAGCGCGCATTCGCCACACCGCAGTCGGGCTGAACTTTGTCGATATCTACAACCGCTCCGGACTCTACGCGGCCGCATCGCTGCCCAGCGGGCTCGGCAGCGAGGGAGCCGGCGTGGTCGAGGAGGTCGGCCCCGGTGTCACCGACCTGAAGCCCGGCGACCGCGTCGCCTATGGTTCCTCGCCGCTCGGCGCCTATTCCGAGGCGAGGCTCATCCCCGCCGCCAGCCTGCTCAAGCTGCCTGACGGCATCGATGACAAGACCGCGGCTGCAATGATGCTGAAGGGCCTCACGGCCCAGTATCTGATCCGCCAGACCTACCGGGTGAAGGCCGGTGACACCATCCTGCTGCATGCCGCGGCCGGTGGCGTCGGTCTGATCCTGTCGCAATGGGCCAAGCATCTCGGCGCCACCGTGATCGGCACGGTTTCGAACGAAGAGAAGGCGAAGCTGGCGCAGGAACACGGCTGCGCCCACACGATCAACTACACCCGTGAGGATTTTGTGAAGCGCGTCGACGAGATCACGGGCGGCAAGAAAGTGCCGGTGGTTTATGATTCCGTCGGCAAGGACACGTTCCTCAAATCGCTCGACTGTCTCGCCCCGCTCGGCGTGGCCGCGCTGTTCGGCCAGTCTTCCGGTTCGGTCGAGCCGCTCAATCTCGGCCTCCTGGCCCAGAAAGGCTCGCTCTACGTGACCCGGCCGACCCTCTTCACCTACGCCGCCAAGCGGGAGAACCTAGTCGCGATGGCGAACGAGCTGTTCGACGTCGTGAAATCAGGCGCCGTCAAAATCGAGGTGCACCAGACCTATCCGCTGAAGGATGCCGCCAAGGCCCACACCGATCTCGCCGCGCGCAAGACCACCGGTTCAACGGTGCTTTTGGTCTGAGGGTTCTTCTCCTAGAGCATTTCCGGTTCTGATTGAATCAGAACCGGAGCTCTAGATTCTTGTTTTGACGCGTTTTCTTCACGCGAACCGGTCCCCACTTCGCTCGAAAACACTCTAATCCGTCGTCCTGAGCTGCGTAGCGCAGCGGAGGCGTCGAAGGATGAACGGCCCCGCTGATGCAGCCGGGCCGTCGCCCTTCGAGACAGCCGCTGTCGCGGCCTCCTTCAGGGGGACGGTTCCGTCCCTTTCTCGCAGGTCTAAACCGCCTCGTGCTTGCGCAGGTCGCGCGCATGGTCGAAACGGTCGGCCTGCAGATCTACCTGCGTGTCGGCGACCTCGGGCAGGGCGGCCTCCGAGAGAATCTGCTCTGTCACATCCTCGACCGAGCGATCGGCGATTTCATGGATGAAGCTGATATTCTTGTACTCTCCGGAGGCCACGCGCGAGACGACCTCGCGCCTGGTGATCTCGGGGTCGACAACGGCCTCGCGGCCACGGCGGCCGTAATCGATCATCACGACGAAATATTGCATGCGGCTTTCGGAGACTTGGCTGAATCAACGGACCCATTGTTTCCGAAAGTCAGAATTTTGTCAAGTAAATTCTGATAATCGAAAATATCTTGTTCGTCCCCGAGGGCAAATTACCCGCCAATCCCGCGAAAAGGGTCGAGATTCGCGAGAACCGGTCTTCCGCTATTTCGCGGAGGCCTTTGTCTTCCGTTCACGGGCCGCGGAGCGGGAGCGCATCCGCGCGATCTGGGCCCGCGGCAGGGTGACGCAGATTTCCCCGATCCAGTCCAGCTTGACCCCAGTGATCGTCTTGGCGTTGAAACTCGTCAGGTTCACCATGCTGGGCGATTTGCCGCGCTCGATGGTCTTCAGATAGCGCTCGCCGGTCTTCAGGCGCACGGCGGCCTCCTCACCATAGAAGCTCGGCAGTGGATGGCGCTGCTCGCGATAGACCACGATCACGTCGCCATTTTCGTATTTCGGCAGCATGGAATCGCCTGAAACCTCGAAGGCGATGGTTTCTCCTGAGATCGGGAACGGCAGTTCGACCTCGCCCAGCCCCTCGGGCGGGACCTGCTCATATTCCGGCTCGATCACGGCGCCGGCACCGATCCGACCCATGATGGGCACGTAGTTCAGTTCCAGATATTCCATGATCACCGCGACTTCGGCGGCCTTGATCAGGCGCTGGCCGCCGAGAATTTCTGACACGGCGCCGGCGCGCACGCCCATCACGCGCGCCAATCCTCCCTTGCTCTTGCCCGTCTTCTTCAGACCCCGTTCGATCATTTCAACGTCCAGCATGCGAATCTCTCCCTACGCCTCGCATCCTTCATATCAATTACGATTATCAGAAACAAGCTTGACTTTTCGTTCGAAATATCGGAAATAGATATGTCTGCGCATGATTCTACCTGAGCGGGTCGGCGCACAGGAGAGGCCAAACAGAAAATGCAAGCAAGTGAGTGGGCGCCCGAGCATTGCAAGGCGCTGCAAGACTATCTCGCCCTCGGCATGTCCTTTGCGGAGATTGCCAGAGAGATCAACGCGAGGTTCGGAACCGCCTATAGCCGCAACGCAGCGATCAGCCGCAGCAAGCGCATGAAGCTCACCGCGCCCAGGCGTCCCCTGGGACTACCGAAAGCGCGTCCTCGGACCGGGGCCGAATTGGCCGCAAAATCGCGCGAAAATCATCGGGCGGAGGTGGCGCGGCCGGTGGCGGCCCCACCCCCGGGGCGTCCCGAGCCAGTCAGGCTCCGTTGTGTCGGCATCAGCCCGCGCCTTGTGCCGCTGGTCGAGCTCGATGCATCGGACTGCCGCTATCCCTATGGCGGGGATAGGGAAAACGAGCCGATTACGTTTTGCGGCCATCCGCGCCTTGCCGGCTCGAGCTATTGCGCACCGCATTTTCACCTGACGCGCGGACCCGGCACGGAAGCGGAGCGCGACGTTGCACCCGTCGCGCTGCGGCTGGTGCGGGCGGCCTGAGGTACGCCGTCGATCAACCATCCATTGCAGAGCTGTAAGGAGGCAACGTGGCGAGAGCCAAGCGTAACAAATCATACCGACTGGCGAAAATGCACGACCGGCGTGCGCAAGATCTGCCGCTCAATGCGGAGGTCGCCCGCGTCGAGGTCGACGATCCCTTTGCGCTGCAGCCCGGGGATAAGATCGTCGCCCTGCGCTCGATCCGCAACGATCCCCTGGGGCGGCTGCATTCGCACCGCCAGATCGACGAGGCGCAATACCAGGCCGGGCGCGCCTTCCAGAATGACTGGGAGCGGGCGGAGCGCGGGCCGAAGGCCGTCGACCCGACCCGCGAATATGTCGATGGCGCCCAGATGCGCGAGCCGATTACCGAAGGCCAGCGCCAGGCGGTGCTCAGGCTCAACAATTGCGAGCGTGAGCTCGGCGCCGATGGCTCGGCTATCGTCCACGATGTCCTGATCCAGGGGATGACCATGGAGCAGGTGGGGCAACGGCGTGGGCTGGAGAGCCAGCGATGGAACGACTATTTCGCCCGGCGCTTCAAGGAATGCCTCGACCGGCTGGCGCTGATCTACGGCTTTGTGACGGAGAAGAACAGGCCACGGTCGCGCCGCTTTCCGGTATGACCCCGACCGCTGTGTTGACCCCCAGCGCGCAGTTGAGCTCGACGAAGGCGCATCGCATCGTCTGTTCGTCACGCGCGAGCGCCGGCTGAGGCGACCTCATGAGCTTCATCAACGCCTGACCTCTTGATTGAGGGCACGCCGCGCCCTCAATGCTGATGCGATGCCGCAGAGGCGTCCGCCCGATCCCGACGAGGCGGCTCCAGATGCGCCGCATCGTAGTGCAGCCACAGGTCAAGAACGGCGAGGAACGCGACGACGATTCCGACGCCGATGCTGAGATGCATTGCACGGGTGTGGGCAAAGCCGAGCAGCCAGGGCGACACGATCAGCCACAGGCCCAGCAGGAAATTGGTCCACTCTTCCCAATCCTTGTAGGCGATCATTGCAGCCAGCGAGATCACGGCGATCACGGCGCCGGTGGCCCACAAATCCATCTTTCCGGGTCCATTGGTCAGCCTGAACAGCCATGGGGCAACGAAGAGCAACGCCGCGAGCAGCAGGTTGTAGAGATCAAGGACGGATTCGCGCTGCCATCGCCGCATGACGAGACCTCCTCGGGGACAGAGAAAGAAACCGGCGAGAGCTCCGCTGGTTCCGGCGCGGAAGCCCAACGTGAGGTAGACTTTCGGCTGAGGCTTGCGGCGTGCGGCCGCGCGTCAGAAAGACGGGCCGGCGGTGAAGTTGAACGGCTGCACGACGTCGTAAGCCGCCTTGCTGAGCGGGACGGCGTAGCTTGCCGTGAGCGGACCGAACGGCGAGTCCCAGGTCAGACCGACGCCGACCGAGGAGCGGATGACAGTCGTATTGGCAATCTGTGCGGTCTGGCCGGAGAAGCTGGTTGGACCCTTGTAGCCGAACACCGTGCCGGCATCGACAAAAGCGGCGCTGCGCAGGCCGTACTCATCGGGCACGCCGGGTATGCCGCTCTGCAATTCGGCCGTGGTGGCCCAGTACATGCTGCCGCCGACATTATCCATGGTCGAGCCCGGCGTGAGGTCGCGCGGGCCGAACCCGTCGGTTGCGAAGCCACGCACCAGGCTCGGGCCGCCGAAGAAGCTGTTCATCAGCGGCACCTGCGACCCGCCCCAGCCCGTGATGTAGCCACCCTGGGCCCGCACCATGCCGACGAGATCGCCGCCGAGCGACTGGTAATAGCGCACATCTTCCGCCGTGCGCAGGAACCGAACGTCGCCGCCGAGACCGGCGAGATCCTGGGTCAGCTGCGATCTGAGGCCGCTGGTCGGCAGCTTGTTGTTGTCGAGCGTATTGTAGGTGACGGTATCGCCGACCGACGAGACCAACTGCCGCCCGGCTGCGGCCGCTTGCTGGATCGGCAACGACACCGTGTTGGCGGGGACGTTCGACGGTAAAGTGACGTTCTGGTCGTAGAGCGAATACCGCCACAGTACATTGGTCTGCTCGGTGATCGGCGTGCCCATAGACAGCGTCATGCCATAGCTGTCGGTGCCATAGGATTGGTAGGTGCTGGGAACGGTTTGTCTGTAGAACAGTTGAAGACCGCCCGAGATATGGTCGCCGAACAGGTCGGGATCGGTTGCCGACAGCTCGACGCCTTGCGCATACTGTCCGTAGGTCATCGAGGCCTGGACGCTATCGCCGGTACCGTAGAAATTGCGGTCGCCAATCTTGACCTCGCCGAGCCAGCCATCGGTGCTTGAGTAGCCGCCGGACACGGTGAAATCACCGGTCGACTGGTCGACGACCTCGACATCGAGCACCACGCGATCGGACGCGGAGCCGGGCTTTGTGTTGATCTTGACCGATTTGAAATAGTTCAAATTCTTCAGGCGCCGCTCGGCACGGTCGAGCAGCGTCTTGTTGTAGGCATCGCCTTCGGCGATGTCGAACTCGCGCCGGATCACATAGTCGCGGGTGCGCGTATTGCCGTGGATCTCGATGCGCTCGATATAGGCTCGGGCTCCCTCGTCGATCACGAAGGCCACGTCGATGCGGCCCGCTTCGGTGTGATTCACGATGCGGGGCGTCGCGTGCGCGAAGGGATAGCCGAGCTTCGCCAGCTCCACCGCCAGCGCCTCGCTGCTCTTGTCGAGGGTGCTGCCGTCAAACAGCGCGCCATTGCGTGTGGTCAGCAGGCGGCGCAGCTTCTCAGCGTCCAGGCCCGGTACGTTGCAGGTGATGCCGATGTCGCCGAAGTGATAGAGCGGCCCTTCTTCGATGGTGAAGGTCAGCGCAAAACCCTTGGTCGCCGGATCATACTCGGCTCGGGCGGCGGTGACGTTGGCGTCGGCATAGCCGTGGTTGCGATAATAGCTGCCTAGCCGTTCGCGGTCATCGTCGACCTTGTCGGGATCGTAGGTGTCGCTGCCGGTGAGGAGGCTGATCAGCGAGGCCGCCGAGGTCTTGATCACGGCAGTGAGCTGGCGGTTCGAGAAGGCACGATTGCCGACGAAATTGATCTGGCGCACTGGGGTTTTCGGGCCCTCGGTGATGGTGTAGACGAGATCGACGCGGTCGTTGCCACGATCGATGATCTCCGGCACCACGCCGACTTCGTCGCGCCCGACATGACGGTAGGCGTCCACGATCCGCCCGACATCGGCCTGCACTGTCGCGCGCTGGAGCGGGCCGCGTGCCTTGGACTGCACGACGGCGGTCAGGTTTTCGTCCTTGACCTTCCTGTTGCCCTCGAAGGCGACACGATCGATTACCTTGGCTTCTCTCAAGCTCACGACAAGGTGATCGCCGGCACCTGTGATCTTCACATCGTCAAACAGACCGGTCGCGACCAGAGCCTTCAGCGCCGCATCGCGCGCGGCATCATCATAGCGCCCTTCGGAATTGGGATGGAAATAGGAGCGGACTGTCTCGGCGTCGATGCGGCGATTGCCCTCAACCGCGACGGTTTCGCGCGCGGGCGCGCTATTTTGTGCCCAGGCCGCCGCCGGAATAGCCATGAACGCCAGGGCTAGCAGCGCTGCCGCGATAGGCCTCGGTCGCCCCTTGACCGGAAGGTTGTCTTTGTCCGTCACATTCCGCCTGTCGGATGGTTTGACGGCAGGATCGAAGTGCGCGCGCCGGGCAAAAGAATGTCACACCCAAGGAAAATTGCCGACGGACATTAACGTCGCCACAATTTCGACGTGAAGCCGATCCGCCCCTTCCCCGAAACATTCGCATAGCTGCTTCAAACGCCGCTTAGCCAAGCGCCAGGCATTGGTTCGCGGCCTAAACCCCACAGATGGCCGCGAGTGCCTCGTGGGAGCATCATATGCGTAACGTCGCCCTCGCAGCCTCTGTCGTCTGCCTCAGCATCATGGCCATCGGCTGGCCGGCATCGGCTGCCGTCACACCCGATATCGATCCGCACGCTTCGCTCGGCGTGGTTCAGCAATGGATCTACAATTACCGCGCCAAGCCGGACTATGCGCATGTGCCGGCAGCAGTGCGCGTGCTGTTTCACACGCAGACCTTTCGCGAGCCGGAGAATGCCGGTATCTACCTCGGCTTCATTGCCGGCGCGATCGGATCGAACCCGGCCAAGGCCGAGCAACTCGTCAACAGCTTCTTCCCGGTGCCGCCCGAGGACGAATGGGTGATCGTGCGCGCCATCGCCTATTCCGGACTGCCGGACTGGCGCAACCTGTTGCGCAGGATCGAGCCGAAGATGCCGGGACGTCGTGTGATGATCGACGGCTATCTCTCGTCCAAACTGCCGACGCTGTGGGAAATTCCGCTCGAGCAGGCCAGACCCGGCACGTTCGACAAGATCCGCTCGGCCTTCACCAAGAATCCGTTCAAGAAAGAGGAAAAGAAGCTCGACACGACGCTGAGCTATGCCGGCAACCAGGATCTGCTGGACACCTTGTGGGGCTATTATTTCGCGACCGGCTCGCATCTGCCGATCCTGCGCGTCATGCAGATGCTGCCGTGGTCGAAGAGCCGAGACACGCTCGACAAGCTCACCGTCGGCAGCATGGCACGTTACACGCTAGCAAGCTATGCGGTGCGTGATTCCGAGTTGCGCGAGTTCCTGCGCAGCGAATTGCCGAACCAGCCGGCTCCGATCAAGGCACCACTCGCCGAAGTGATTGAAGCGGCCGACACCGTACAACTCGCGGCTGTTCGCAAGGATGCGCTGGCCGCCGTCGAGGAGCTCAAGACCAAGGGATCGGATGCGCGGCGCAACCTCGATTTCTGGGGACAGGTCGGCGTCGGCGCAGTGGCGCTGGGCTGTGTGTCGGCGGCTGCGCTCGGCCAGATCGAGGTTGGCATTCCCTGTGTGATCGGCGGTTCCGCCTCGCAGGGCCTGCTGTCGTTCTGGGAAAAGCAGCAATGACGGAATGGCAGGCGGCCTGAGCTCGGCGCTTCGTATCCCGTGTTAGAATGGCCCAATGCATTCGCTGAATCTGAGAGCCTTCATTGGCCTCGCAATCCTAATCCTTGTGATGGCCGGCCTGCTGTTTGGCGCGGCGGGGACGCTGCATTATTGGCAGGCGTGGGCGTTCCTTGCCTGCTATTTCGCCGCCTCGATTGCGATCACGCTCTATCTCGCGAGCCGCGACCCGGCGCTGCTGGCGCGGCGAATGCGCGGCGGTCCATGGGCCGAGAAAGAGCCGGCGCAGAGGGTGATCATGTCGGTGGCCTCGGTCGGCTTCATCGCGCTGCTGGTCTTGCCTGGACTTGACCACCGCTTTGGCTGGTCTCACATGCCGGCCGCCATGACGATCGCCGGCAACGTGCTGGTGCTGCTCGGCTGGGCCGGCATTTTCCGTGTCTTCCGGGAAAACAGCTTTACCTCCTCGACCATCGAGCTTGCCGCCGATCAACGCGTGATATCGACCGGGCCTTACGCGATTGTTCGCCATCCGATGTATGCGACGGCGCTCGTCATGCTGCTCGGAATTCCGGTTTCGCTCGGCTCCTGGTGGGGCGTGCTGGTCGTCGTTGTCCTGCTGCCGGCACTGATTTGGCGGCTGTTGGATGAGGAGCGTTTCCTGGCCGGCAGTCTACCCGGCTACGTCGCGTATCAGGGCAGCGTGCGCTATCGCCTGTTGCCACGTGTCTGGTGATAAGCTTCGCAGTTCGCTAAATTGCCACGCGGCCGACCGGCCGTCGCGTCGACCCGGGAGGACGCCATGGGATGGATCTTCGTTATCATCATCGTGCTCTATCTTCTCGCTTCGCTGCGGGTGCTCAAGCAATATGAGCGCGGCGTCGTGTTCCTGCTCGGCCGGTTTGCCGAGGTGCGCAAGCCCGGACTGATGATGATCTTCGTTCCCATCCAGCAGATGGTGCGGGTCTCCTTGCGCATCGTGACGATGCAGATCCCCTCGCAGAAGATCATTACCCGTGACAACGTCTCGATCGATATCGCGGCGGTGGCCTATTATCACGTCACCGATCCCGAAAAGTCGGTGATCGCCATCGAAAACGTCTACAACGCCATCAATCAGATCAGCCAGACCACGGTGCGCAACGTGGTCGGCCGCTTCAGCCTCGATCAGTTGCTTTCGGATACCGCGGGCATCAACGAGCAGATCAAGAACGTCATCGACCAGCACACCGAGCCTTGGGGCGCGCAGGTGACGGCGGTCGAGATCAAGGACATCATGCTGCCGGATAACATGCAGCGGGCAATGGCGCGCGAGGCAGAAGCCGAGCGCGAGCGCCGCGCCAAGATCGTCGCCGCGGAAGGCGAATATCAGGCGGCCGTCAAGCTCGGTGAAGCGGCCGACATCATCGCGCAACACCCGGTCGCGCTGCAGCTGCGAACCCTGCAGACCATGGCCGAGATCTCGGTTGAGAAAAACTCCACCATCATCTTTCCCGCCCAGTTCGTGTCGACAGTGCAGGAAGCGGTTGCGCAGCTCACAAAGGATTCAGCAGTGAGGTAGGTCACCGGGTGGGGCTTATCGCCCGGCCGATGAGGGCATTTCCGACGGTCGCGAGCATCCCGGTGGCGGCTTCCCGGGCAACGGTTTAGCTTGCTGGATTGGTTGTTCCTTGGCATAATTTCAACCTAATGGAGTTCCGTCCGCCTTTATCCAGCAGTGCTAATCGGGCTGTCGGGTATCGTCAGGGCCTGGGTGGCCAGATCATCTTTGGGCGATGCCCTATGCCTGTTGGGAGAATCCGTCACTGTTTTCTGTCAGAGGTTCGCGATGAGAAATCCCAGGTCGATTGCGGAGATGCATGACAGGCTCGCGGTTCCGGCAGTCGAAACGGTCGAGAGCCTGCGTCTCCTGCGATCCTTTGTTAAGCTCACACCCAGACAACGACGCGACATCGTCGAATTGGTCGAGCGCCTCGCCATCGAGCATTCGCCTGCTCCGGATTGTCCGCAAGCGTGACCGCAGCTCGGGCAAAAGCGATGCGGGCGGAGCTCATAACCCCATGGCTGGGGTGTTGCGAAAAGCTTCGCCGGGCGATGAAAGGGAGACGGGAAGCCGCAACCCGACTTCGCATTTTTGGTATTCGCGTCCGGGTGCCCGGACCGGCCTGCACTGTGCCGCTCGACATCATGCGCCGCCCGCCCGGGACGCCGATCTGGGAGCTGGAAGCCGTCAGGCTGAACTGAACCCTTCCGGTCGCCGATTCACCTTGCAACCCGGCCGCCGAAGGCGTCATGCTGCTCATCGCAATGGAGGAGAGCAACAATGGCTGAATCAAAACTGGAAGTCCCGGCCGAATTGCGCGACATGGCCGAGAAGACCATCGACCAGGCGGAGCGGGCGTTCGGGATGTTCTTCGACGCGGCAAGCAAATCGATAACGACAATTCCGGGCCCGGGTACCGAGGTTTCCAAGCAGGCCTTGTCTCTCACCGAGCAGAACATGAAGGCTGCCTTCGAGCACGCTCGCAAGCTTGTGCATGCGACCGATCTTCAGGAGGCGATGCGGATCCAGTCGGACTTTCTGAGAACGCAATTCACAAATGCCGGCGAGCATATGCGGGAGATCACCGGCAAGATCATGTCGGCCGGCAAGCCCAAATCCTGAAACGGTTCTCGCGACGCGCCGTCGCAACGCGGCGAGATACATCGCGTCGTGCGGACTTCCGCGCGGAGCCGATACAGGTCGCAATATCTGCGGCCTCGTTTCGGCTCAACGGGAAGGTCGCCAACCGTTCATCCGCAGCATGACGGCGGAAAATTGGACAGGTCGATCCGCGCCGCGATCGACTGCAGAAGCCGCACGGCGTGCCGACAGATCCGGGGGGGCGAAGAAGCATTGATCGGTACCGAAGCGACCTGCAGGTCCGAAGCGGCGCGCGCCATCTACTGTTCCTTGTCCCTGTCGCCAGGCATCTTACCGAAAAACCCGGCTTTCCATGCTTCGAGCATGAGGCACGTACCGCCGCCGCGCCTTGATCTGTCTCAACAGGCAAGGAAGGCTCAGTAGTCGCCCGGATTGGCGATCATCGGCTCGGTCGTGTTCGCAGCGCTGAGATCGCTGGAGGCGGCATCGCCAAGGAACTTGTTGAGCGTCGCCTGAATCCGCTCCTTCAGCGCGTCGGGCCCGCGATCGCTCAACTGTGTGTGGAGCGCGCCGGTATTGACGATATCGACATTGCCGGAATTGGCGGCCCCTGGAGCCGGCAGCACACCTTGGTCGGTACGGAAATTCGGATCCTTGGACCGAAAGGAGAGGATCTTCAAATGGTCACTGAGTACGAAGGGCACTCGCAGATTATCGAGCGTGATCACCTTGGACACCAGCTCGGGATGCTGCTTGGCAACATACATCGAGACGTCGCCGCCGTTGGAATGGCCGACCAGCGTGATATGGCCGTAGTCTGCGTTCGGCTGCCGCTTCTGCAATTCGCCGAGGACGAACAGAATATTGGCTTCGCAACGCATGTAGACGTTGCGCCGGCCGACATAGGGCATGCCGACCTTCGTCACCAGCGGCGGATCGCTGGGGAGGTCCTGCTGAATACTGGCGACGAGATAGCCGCGCGCGGCGAGGACGTTGGCCAGGAACGAATACTCGGTGTTCCTCACAGTGTTACCATTGCTGATAATGGCGACCGGAAGCTTCCACAGGCCGTTATTGGCCTTCATTTCGTAGTCCCAGCGCACCGCCAGATCGATGGAAACCGGCCGCTGCCGGACGGCATCGAACAGGCTCAAGGTTTCATGCCGGATCGCCCACTTGCTGATGGCGAAATATTCGCCGCCGGCGAGCAGGCAAAGGCAAGCCAAGATAGCAAAAGCCCTCTTCATCGTTTCCAGCCGTATCACTTTGTCTCAAGAGATGGTGATAGAACGCCCGGCAGGCGATGCCAGGGTGGCGGCCGGAGGATTAAATTTCGGCAAGTTATTATGGCGACAGGATGACGGATGGAACCTTGGCGCGTAGCAGCTATCACCCGACGCGTTCCGCGACCGGCCGGATCCTGCCTGGCGGCTTTTTGGGTCCAGATTGATTTAGCCGATCCGCAGCGGGCGCTACAGGCCGTGCGGCCGTCGTCGTGACCGCATTAGAGGCCTGGCGTCAGCCATATGCCGCAGCGAATCATCTGGGCTCCCCGACCGAGCGCAACCGGTAGCGCACGGACTGGCAGAATCGCTGCTACGCTGGGATGTTTTTCGGAGCCTTGATTTCGAAAGCTCGGTCGAAAAGGACGCGCAGTGACCCACGCCGCCAAACTGGAATCCACGCGACGCATTGCGCTGCTCGGCGCCCCCATCGACATGGGAGCCTCCCAGCGCGGCACACTGATGGGGCCAGCGGCGCTTCGCACAGCCGGCCTGTCGACATTGCTTGAAAGCATGGATTTCGACGTTACCGATTACGGCGACCTCACCGTCGCCGGCATGACCGATCTCGCAGACGTTCCGCCGCAAAATGCCAAGCACTACCGGGAAATCCAGCGCTGGACGCGGCTGCTCAGCCGGCGGGGCTACGAGGTGGCCCAGACAGGCGCGGTCCCGATCTTCCTGGGTGGCGATCATTCGCTCTCGATGGGCTCCGTCACCGCAATGGCACGCCACTGGCAGGAGCTGGAACGCCCGCTTTTCGTGCTGTGGCTCGATGCGCATGCCGACTACAACACGCCTGCGACCACGCTGACCGCCAATATGCACGGCATGGCCGCCGCGTTCCTGTGCGGCGAAGGCGGCCTCGATGGTCTGTTGGGTGAGGAAGTTCGCAGTCCGATCGATCCTGACAGGCTCGAATTGTTCGGCACGCGCTCGATCGATAAATTGGAGAAAGATTTGTTGCGAACGCGCCGCGTCTCCATCGCCGATATGCGCGCGATCGACGAATTCGGCGTCAGCGTCCTGATCCGACGCGTGATCGACAAGGTGCGGTCCGCAAAGGGCGTGCTGCATCTCAGCTTCGATGTCGATTTCCTTGACCCCGAACTGGCACCCGGCGTCGGCACGACGGTGCCCGGCGGCGCGACCTATCGCGAGGCGCACCTGATCATGGAGCTCCTGCATGATTCCGGGCTGGTCCGCTCGGTCGACATCGTCGAGCTCAACCCCTTCCTCGACGAGCGCGGCCGGACCGCACGCACTGCGGTTGAGCTGATCGGCAGCCTGTTCGGCCAACAGATCACGGACCGCCCGACGCCGAGCAATGCCATCGTTCCGGGAGAGTGAGGCTATTGCGTCTTCCGGTTCGCGACTGATCCGGGTTGGATGTGATGATCGGCGAAATAGCGATCGAGCAGGGCAGGTGAGCCGCGCGCTTCAGCCAGTGCCACATAGCTGTCCGGCCTCATGAGATAGAGGGCGTCGCGGGCGAGGCCTGCTGTATGGTGCTCCTCGCGCCACGCAAAGACGTGTAGCGGGACGTTGTGCGCCCGGCAACAGGCCGCAAGCTCGTCCTCGGCCGTGCCATAGACGTGCACCTGCCATTCCATGCGTGCGAGCGGCTTGAAATTATCGACGCCGTCGCACGCGATCCAGGGCAGGCGGTCTCCGCCATGCACGTGTCCGGCGATGCCGCGACTGAGCGGCCCGTCGCGATAATTCAGCATGACCTGCGAGACGGTCCGGAACATGAATTCGCGGACGGCTTCGAAATGGGTGGCGAAGGGGAACAGCACGGGCGCGACGCGCGTGCGCAGGACGTCGGCGATACGGCCCTCGGCGGTCGCGAAACTGAAGACGCGATCGGTGGTCGCGACCAGCCGCCGCGCGAAGCCGATGCGCTCGCTCTCATAGCTGTCGAGCAGCGCGTCCGGCGCGCGTCCACCGACGACGGCTGCAAGCTTCCAGGCCAGATTGATAGCATCGCCAATGCCGGTATTCATTCCCTGACCGCCGGCGGGGCTGTGGATGTGCGCGGCATCGCCGGCCAGGAACGCGCGGCCCTGACGGAAGTGCTGCGTGACCCGGTGATGGACGTGGTAGGTCGAGAACCAGTTCACCTTCTCGATCTCAACTTTCAGATGTTGGATCGCGCGGCTGCTGACATCCTCGAATTTCAGGCTCTCCGGATGTTGAGCGCGCTCGTCGCGCACCGTGCCGATCAGGCGTGCACGGCCCTGGCCCGCCAGCGGGAAGACGCCGAGAAAATCCGCTTCATCGAGATCGACATGCAATTCGCCATTGGTTGCCGGGCCAGAGGCCTCGACATCCGCCACATAGAAGAGCTGCCGATAGGTGCCGCCCGGAAATCCCGTGGCAAGGCTCTCGCGTACCAGGGAACGCGCACCGTCGCAGCCAGCGATGTAGCGTGCCTCGCAATCCTGATCTTGGCCGTCGCTGCCGCGGATCCGGGCAATGACGCGCCCGTCGCGCTCGGCGAAGTGGAGCAACTCGGTGCGCCGTTCGACTGCCACGCCAAGCGCTTCAAGCCGCCTGATCAACAGACGCTCATGCTCGTCTTGCGGAAAGATATGCAGGAACGGGTAGGGCGTCAGGCCCGCGCCGACATTCTCGAACACCAGCCGTGCCGCCGCCTCGCCCTTGACCCAGAGATTGACGGCCGGGACCCTGTGCCCACGCGCGATCACCTCCTCGGTGAGATCGAGCTGCCGATAGAGCTCGAGCGTGCGCGCCTGCACCGCGAGCGCGCGCGAGGTGGTGCCCGGCTCGGCGGTCTTGTCGATGATGCGGATTTTGACGCCGAGCTTGGCAAGCCACAACGCAAGCACGAGGCCGGTTGGTCCCGCGCCGACGATCAGAACTTCGGTCTGTACCATTGGCTCCTCCCTGGGGACGCTCCGACGGAGGAGACCGCGCGGAGGGTCGGTGGATGGATCGCTTCAAAATCTGAAGCAATCTAGCGGACCAACTTTTCCGGAGTGTGGCCGGAAGACCAAGTCGGATTCTGCTATTTCTGTTCCTTAAATGGTGCGCAGCAAAAGAGGCCGCCAAGCAGGACGGCCTCTCTCTCTTGTTGAAGATTACTTGAAGATTAGTGCTCCCACCACCGGCGTGAACTTTGAGGGGGCGGTACTGCCCGCACCAGGATGTGCTATTGTCGAACTCACGGCTGCCAGGAGCCGGCTGCGCGGAAGGCTCGGGGAAGAAACTCTTGCCGTGAGGCCCTCATTTGGGACGGTTTCGGCCGAAAATCACCCGTCTTCGAAATATTTGCGGACCATTTGCCAATCGCTCAATCCGTCTATTTGATGCGTTCGTGTGAACGGAGAATCGAGCATGACTGAGCTGACTGACGCCGACAACGATCAGGATCGCGCGGTGACATCGCGTCGTCATTTTCTGCGCAGCGGCGCTGCGGTCGGCGGCGCCGCGCTCGCAGGCGGTCTTGCAGGCATATCAGAGGCGCGTGCCGAGATCGACAATCTCCCGCCCAATGTGCCCGAATGGATGAAAGCCCCCGGCGATCCCATGGGTAGCCAGCTTTACGGGGCGCCGTCTCCGTTCGAGAAGAGCGTGGTCAAGAACATCCCGAAGAACCTGCCGCAATACATATCGGCCTCGGGACGTACGCCGCTGCAGGATCTGGACGGCATCATCACGCCCAACGGATTGTTCTATGAGCGCCACCATGGCGGCGTTCCCACCATTGATCCGGCGCAGCATCGGTTGATGCTGCACGGCCTCGTCGAGCGTCCCCTGATCTTCACCATGGAAGACATCAGACGCTTTCCGTCGGAGTCGCATATCTACTTCCTCGAATGCTCCGGCAATCCCGTCTACAAGAAGCCCTATGGCAAGACCGCTTCCGATCTTTGCGGCCTGTTGAGCTGCGCCGAATGGACCGGTGTCAGCCTGAAGCTGGTGCTTGCCGAAGCGGGATTGAAGCCGGAGGCCAAGTGGATCGTTGCCGAGGGGGCAGATGCGGCAGCGCTGACGCGCAGCATTCCGATCGAGAAGTGCCTCGACGATGCCATGCTGGTCTATAGCCAGAACGGCGAGCGGTTGCGCCCTCAGCAGGGCTATCCGCTGCGGCTGCTGCTGCCCGGCTTCGAAGGCAATATGAACGTGAAGTGGCTGCGCCGCCTGCATGTCACGGCGGAGCCCGCGTATTCGCGCGAGGAGACCTCAAAATATACCGACCTCATGCCGGACGGCTCGGCGCGCGAGTTCACGTTCTACATGGAAGCAAAATCCATCATCACGCGGCCTTCCGGCGGCCAGCGGCTGGGCTCAAAGGGCTTTCACGAGATCAGCGGCCTCGCCTGGAGCGGGCACGGCAAGATCCGGCGAGTCGACGTTTCGATCGATGGTGGCAAGAGCTGGCAGGAAGCGCAGCTACAGGAGCCGATCCTGACGCGGGCGCTGACGCGCTTTCGTTTGCCCTGGCACTGGAACGGCGAGGCCACGACCATTCAAAGCCGTGCCATCGACGAGACCGGTTATGTGCAGCCAACGCTCGCCGAGCTGCTCGCCGTGCGCGGTGACAATCATTTTTACCACAACAATGCAATCTGGCCCTGGCATATTGCCGAAGGTGGCGAGGTGACCAATGCAGCCAATGCGTAAGGTTTGGACGACCGCGCTTGCGACGTTGCTGCTGACGTGTCTCGCACGCGCCGAAACGCCGCCGCCCTACGGCATCGGTCGGGTGGCGACGCCGGCCGAGATCGCCGGCTGGAATATCGACATCGGGCGCGACGGCAGAGGCCTGCCACCCGGCAGCGGCACGGTCTCCCATGGGCGCGAGGTGTTCGAGCAGCAATGCGTGGCCTGCCATGGCGACAAGGGGCAGGGAGGGGTCGGCGACAAGCTTGTCGGAGGCCAGGGCACCTTGGCCACGGCCAACCCGGTGCGTACCGTCGGCAGCTACTGGCCCTATGCGCCGACCTTGTTCGACTACATCCGTCGCGCCATGCCGCAGAACGCGCCGCAGTCGCTCTCCAATGACGACGTCTACGCGGTCTCGGCCTACGTTCTCAATCTCAACGGCTTGCTGCCGGCCGACGCGACGCTCGATGCCAGGACGCTTTCGGCGATCAAGATGCCGAACCGAGATCATTTTACCGGCGATGCCAGGCCTGACGTCAGAAATCCTGCCTGCCTAAGCGGTTGTTGACGGTATCGCTTCGCTGGCGAGCGTTTTGCCGGAGGTTCGGGCAGCCGATCTAGGCTGCTCGCATTTTCGTGTTTGAGCAGATGTGGTGAATTTCACATCGGGCGATGGCATCGGAGCGCATTGTTCTGCGCATTGAGAATCCAGAGCGCCGGTTTCGCCGTCCTGACCATTATCAGGTTGCTGGCAATCTATCTTGCCGCGGGGGCGCGCGGAACGGCGCCCGCTGATTTCGGCTGAGGTTTTTCCCTGAGCGTCTTGCGTCGGTACACATCTCGAACGACAGGCGGAGGATCGGATGTACGGTGAAGGCGACGACGCGGGGCACTGCTCGAACGGGCTGACGCCAAGCTATTTTCGTGCAGCGACCAGCGAGGACCGGCTCATCTACCGAAGATGGATCGGCGGCATGATCGTGTTCTACTGCGCCCTGTTGCTGGTCTCGGGCGTCGTGGCGTTCACGAACACCGGCAGCCGGACGCAGGTCAGCAAGCTGCCAGACAGCCAGGTCAACAATCAGGCGATCGCGTCATCGCGGCCTAACTAGAGTGTTTTCGAGCGAAGTGGGGACCGGTTCGCGTGAAGAAAACGCGTCAAAACAAGAATCTAGAGCTCCGGTTCTGATTCAATCAGAACCGGAAATGCTCTAGCCAGAGCAGCAGCGAACGCCGCACATGCAGCGTTCGTCGACTTGGATTGCGCTGGCGGCGCGATTACGTCTTGCGTCCGTAGTTCAAGAGGCCGCCGGCCTGCTTCGGCGGATGGGCGCGCAATGCCTCCTCATTGGGTTCGGTGCCCCAGCCCGGTCGGTCGGGAATGATGAGATGGCCGTCGACGATCTCGGGGAGGTGGCTGAAAAGCTCGTGGTCCCAGGCGAGCCGGTCGATGTCGATCTCCATGATGCGCAAGTTCGGCACGGCCGCGCAGAAATGCGCGTTCATCATGGAGCAGAGATGGCCGTAGAAATTATGTGGAGCGACGTTGACCTCATGGGCTTCGGCTGATGCCGCGATCTTCAGCGATTGCCAGACCCCGTTCCATGGCGTGTCGATGATTGCGACGTCCATCGCCTGTTCGCGGAAATAAGGCAGGAATTCGCGCAAGCTTAACAGCGTCTCGCAGGACGATATCGGATGCGGGCTTTGCTCGCGGATATATCTAAGCGCCTCCGGATCGAAGGTATCGATCTCGATCCAGAACATGTCGAGATCGGCGATCTCCCGCAGGATCTTCAAGAACCCTTCGGTCTTGGCGTGGAAGTTGAGGTCGAGCAGGAGATCGACATCCGGGCCCGCGCCGTCGCGGATCGCTTCCAGATGCATGCGCAGGTCGCGCAGCACGTTGCGCTCGACATTGAGCTCAGGCTGGAACGGCGAGCCGAAGCCGGGCCGCCAACCGGTGGGCTTGCCGCCGTCATAGGTGAAGATGTTGGTCTTGAGCGCGGTGAATTTCTTCTCGCGGACCTCGCGGCCGATCGCCTTGACGCCGTCGAGGCTTTCGATTGCCGGCTTGTACCAGGCGGGATGGTTGATCCGCCAGGTCGCGCAATGCGACCAGTAGACGCGAACCCGGTCGCGGATCTTGCCGCCGAGCAGCTCGTAGCAGGGGACCCCAAGCAGCTTGGCCTTGGCGTCGAGCATGGCGTTTTCGAGGGCACCAAGCGCCTGCGCCACCACGCCCCCGGCGGCTGGACGTGTCGCCGCATAGAGCTCGGCATAGGTTCGCTCGTGTTGAAAGACATTTTGCCCGACCACACGCGCCGAGAGACGCTGGATCGCGGCGCTCACTCCCGGCGAGCCGAACCCCTCGTCATATTCGCTCCAGCCGATCGCGCCGTCCTCGGTGGTGAGCTTGACAAAGTGGTAATTCCGCCAGCCGGCATCACAGGCGAGCAGTTCGATATTGGTGATCTTGGACAGTGCTGGCATGGATTTTCCTCGGCGCTCCCTTGACGATTCTTTTGCGCTGTTACCCGATTATGCCGAGAGGCATGCCATCGATCCATCCCTATGACTGCAACTCGCCCATGTAGGACGGATCGGGCCGCTGCAATGCCGCGATCTGAGGACAGCGAGCGTGCCGCACGCCGGGCTCACGTCTAGCGCGCTGGCGTCCCAAACAGTCCATCGACGCGAAAGGAATAACCGATGCCGACGATGTAGTTCGGGGCGTTGTGATTGAGGCCAACGGCCAGATGGAAGTCGACCTGCTGAAGCTTGCTCAAATGATAGATGCCGCCTGAGTTGATCATCAGGCTTGGGCCCGCGCCTTCCGGATAATCACCGACGTATTCGGCGAATGCGCTGAACCTCTCGCTGAGGCTTTTCTCGATCACGAAAGTCGTCTCGGTGATGCGTCTTGCCGTGAAATCAGACGGGCGGAAGAATTCAGTGAACATGCCGCTGACGCCCCAGCCCTCGTGCAATTCCCACGACCATGGAAATTGCAGATAGGGTTGCGGACCACGACCTGCGATAGCGACCGCGCCGGTTGGCACGGCCATTCCGAATACGGCTGACAAGTCGATCTTTCCGGGCACCGGGCTGATCTGCCATTTGATCGCGGGCGCCACGTCCGAAAATCCGGTGCTGCCACTTCCGTTCACGGTGCCAAAATAGGTTGGCAAGTCCACCAGCACTTCCAGGCACGGCGCGACGCCGAGCCGCCAGCGGCTGTTGGTGCCGTCGATGCTTCGGCCTCCGTCGCGGGAACTGAAATTAACGCCGTTTTCACTTTGAAGACTGCCAAAGGGCACCACTAGGCTCGAATTCGTCACATCGGGCCTGTCGGTTGTGATCTCGTCCTTTGCTGTTGGACAGGCCTCGGCTGCGGCTCTGTCCACTGTACCCAGGACCGCAAGGATCGACACAACCCAGATTCCCACGTTGCTTACGCTGGATCCGCTCACGACAATCCCGATCGACATGTCCAGGCCATGCGCAGCCTTCTGACCATGAATGCCGCATGGGGCCGATTATTCCTTACCGCTGCGTAACGGGGAACCGCGTGGCGCCACCATTTCTAGATTTTTTTCAGAGCCTGTTCAGCCCTGTCCCGCCAAACTCCCGTCCAACCTGCGTAGCGACGTTGCCACGCCCTTGTGAAGTCCTTGCGCGACGGCAGTCTGCCGCCATGGAGCAAACGCGAGGTCGGCAGCATCTGTTGGGTGATGGGCGGAGCAGGCAGGGTCCGCGCCTCGCCATGGTGGCAGACCTATGGTACGGACGCCGTCAGGCTTTGCTTGGCTGTCGCAATCCGCGGCCATAGTCTTGATCGGGCAGAACGGACGGACAGGCGGCTGTGAGCGAACAACAGACTTTGACGGGTGGCGAGACCACGCGGCACGGGCCGCAGGGCAGGCTGACGATGCTCGCCCTTTCGGCGCTCGGGGTCGTGTTCGGCGACATCGGCACGAGCCCGCTCTACACCTTCAAGACCATTCTCGGCACGGCGGAAAAGGCCCCCGATGCCGCCGCTGTGCTCGGTGCGCTTTCGCTTGTGCTGTGGACGCTCTTCATCATCACGAGTGTCAAATATGTGCTGTTCGCGATGCGCGTCGACAATGACGGGGAGGGCGGCATCCTTGCGTTGATGGCGCTGCTCGGCGTGAAGAAGCAGCACCGGCCGACCATCATCGCTGTCGGCCTGTTTGGCGCGGCGCTGATCTATGGCGACGGCGCGATCACGCCGGCGATCTCGGTCCTGTCGGCCCTGGAAGGGGTGAACATGGCAACGCCTGCGTTGCAGCCCTATGTCGTTCCGGCGGCCGTGCTGATCCTGCTCGCGCTGTTTGCGATCCAGTCGAGGGGCACTGCGACCATCGGTCACCTGTTCGGTCCGGTAATGCTGACCTGGTTTGTTGTCATGGCAGTGATGGGTATCTTCGGCATTGCTAAGCATCCGGCGGTGTTTGCGGCGCTCAATCCGGTCTATGGCCTGTCGTACTTGTTCTCGGGCGGCTTCACCGGCTTTCTGGTGCTGGGCGCGGTGTTTCTTTGCGTAACCGGTGCCGAGGCATTGTATGCGGACATGGGGCATTTCGGTGCCGGGCCGATCAAGCTCGCCTGGTTCGCGATCGTATTCCCAAGCTTGATCATCAACTATGCGGGACAGGCCGCACTCGTGATCGACGGCGCGCCGACTGATGGCAATATCTTCTTCAGGCTTTGCCCGGACGCTCTACTGCTGCCGCTGATCGTGCTCGCGACCATCGCCACCATCATTGCCAGCCAGTCGATCATCACGGGCGCCTTTTCGATGACGCGGCAGGCGATCCAGCTTGGCTGGTTGCCGCGGCTCCAGATCAAGCAGACCTCCTCGGAAGGGTATGGCCAGATTTATGTCGGCGCCGTCAATTGGCTGTTGATGATCGTGACACTCGGACTGACTGTCGGCTTCGGCAAGTCCGACAATCTCGCGTCCGCCTATGGCATCGCGGTGTCCCTGACCATGCTGATGACCTCAGCGCTGCTCTTCATTGCCATGCGCGAGATCTGGCAATGGAGCCTGTTGGCCGCCGGCGCCGTTGCCGGATTCTTCCTGATCATCGATGGCGCCTTCTTCCTTGCCAATCTCACCAAGATTGCCGAGGGCGGCTACGTGCCGTTGATCCTCGCCGTCTCTGTGTATGGCATTATGTGGATATGGCACCGCGGGGCAGCCGCAGTTGGGGAACGGATGCGAGAGGCCCTCATTCCCGTTCCGGAATTTCTGGCGCGCCTTGCCGAGAAGAAGATTCCCCGTGTGCCGGGGACCGCCGTGTTCCTGACCCGGACCGAGCGGGACACGCCGCCGGTGATGGGCTGGCATGTCAAGCACAACCGCGCCTTGCATGAGCATGTCGTCGTGCTGCGTGCCGAGGTCTTGTCGGTGCCCTGGGTCTCCTCCGCCAATCGGATCAATCTCGCGGAAGTCGCGCCGAATTTCTGGCGTCTGCACGCGCGCTACGGCTTCATGGAGCGTCCGCATATCCCCGATCTCCTGATCCGGGGCAAGGCGCTGGGCTGCACGGTTGATGTGTCCGACGTAACCTATTATGTCGGCCACGAAACCGTGATCGCGCGCGAGGACGGCAAGGGTCTGCCGGCCTGGCAGGAGCGCCTTTTCGCGCTGATGGAGCGCAATGCGCAGCATGTCAGCGATTTCTTCAGCCTGCCGAACGACCAGGTGGTCGAGATCGGCCGGCAGATTGCGATCTGATAGCCGGCGTCGCGCCTGTCTCCTGAGAAGGCCCCGCGCCAATGTTTCGCCGGGGCTGACGATTGACCGCGACCGGGCAAAATGTCACTGGAAGGCAACGAAAAGAATTGCAAAGGGAGGCTGACGAAGCATGCAGTCGCGGCGCGGCTTTCTCAAATTGTCGGCAAATGCTGCAACAGCGCTTGGCGTGTTGCCCACCTGTGTGCTGGCGCAAAACGCGCCTTCGGCGTCATCAGCGCCTGGACCCGTCATGACCACGCTCAGCACCTATATGAGTGCAGCGCGTGCCAAGGCGCTTCCGGAGGACGTCACCGAACAGGCAAAATATCATCTGCTCGATACGATCTCGGCCATGGTTTCGGGATCGGAATTGCCGCCGGGCCAGGCAGCGCAACGCTATATCCGCGAGCGTGGTGGCAATGGCGGGGTGACGGTGGCCGGCTCGGCGTTGACGGCGCCGCCAATCGACGCCGCGCTCGCCAATGGCGTGATGGCGCATGCCGACGAGACTGACGACTCGCACAATGAGTCGCGCTCGCATCCTGGCTGCTCGGTGATACCGGCGGCATTTGCGGCCGGCGAGGCCTATGGCATCGATGGCATAGGCCTGCTGCGCGCGGTGACGCTCGGCTATGACATTGGCACGCGCGTGGTGATGGCGATGGGCGGCGCCACCTTCAGCTACGAGAGCAGCCTGTCAACGCACAGCATCGCCGGCACGTTCGGCGCGGCGGCGGCCGCCGGATGCGCCGCCGGGCTCGATACGCGGCAGACGCGCTGGCTGCTCGACTATGCCGCACAGGAATCCTCCGGCTTCATCGCATGGCGGCGGGATACCGATCATATCGAAAAGGCGTTCGTGTTCGCCGGCATGCCCGCGCGCAATGGGGTAACGGCGGCGCTACTGGTCAAATCAGGCTGGAACGGTGTCGATGACATCTTCTCTGGCCCAGACAATTTCTTCGCGGCCTACGCGCCGAAGGCCCAGCCGGATCGCCTGATCGAGAAGCTCGGCGAGCGTTACGAGATCACGCAGACCGACATCAAGAAGTGGAGCGTCGGCTCGCCGATCCAGGCGCCGCTGGACGGGGTGGAGGCGATCCGCGCGAAGAAGCCGTTCGAGCCGGACCAGGTGAAGCGGGTGACAGTACGGCTTGCGCCTTCGGTGGCGGCGGTGGTGGACAATCGCGACATCCCCGACATCTGTCTGCAGCACATGATCGCCGTCATGCTGATCGACAAGACGGTGTCGTTCCTGGCCGCGCATGACAAGGCGCGCATGCAGGATGCCGCCGTGCTCAAGGAGCGGGCCAAGGTCAACCTGGTGCGGGACGAGGAACTGGCGAAACTGCTGCCGGCGCGCGAGACGGTCGTGGAGATCGAGTTTGCGGACGGCAGCCGGGAGTCCGAGCGCATTTCCGCCGTCCGCGGCACGCCACGCAATCCGATGACGCGCGCCGAAGTGATCAACAAGGCGCGCGACTTGACGACGCCGGTAATCGGGCGCGAGGTGTCCACGCGCCTGATCGACACCGTCTTCGGCATTGAGGAGCTGGCCGACATCCGCAACCTGCGGCGAATGTTGCAGCGCGGTTGAAGCCCAATCGGCCGCGCACCTCTTCAGTAATGAGGGTCGTACATCTGGGCCTGGACAATGCCGATCAGATCGTTCGGTGTCGGCCCCTGCGCCAGCCCCCGCTGGTAGGCGACGCCGGCAACGGCCGCACCAATCTGGGCGGAGACTTCGCGGATGCGCGGCAGCGCCGGATAGAGGCTGCCCTGCTTCAGATCCGCTTCGCTCACCGCGTTGGCAAGCGTATGCGCCGCCGCCATAAACATCTCGTCGGTCACGAGGCGGCTGCCGCTGGCGATCACGCCGAGGCCCACACCGGGGAAGATATAGGAATTGTTGCCCTGGCGCGGCACGAATGTCAGACCATTGAGATCGACCGGATCGTAGGGGCTGCCGCAGGCGAATAGCGCACGGCCACGGGTGTGGCGATAGGCTTCCTCGGCCGAGCATTCGGCCTTCGAGGTCGGGTTGGAGAGCGCAAAGATGATCGGCCGCTCGTTGAGCTCGGCCATGGTCTTCAGCACGTCGGGCGTGAACGCGCCGCCGACCGCCGCGACGCCGATGATCGCGGTCGGCTTCTGGGTTTTGATCGCGGTGAGGAAGTCGTCGATGGGTGCCTGCTCATGCGCATAGCGCAATTTGTGCCCGCTCAGATTCGCGCGTCCTTTGACCACGAGGCCGCGGGAGTCGACCAGCCAGTTGCGCTTGATTGCCTCGGCTTCCGTCGCGCCCTCGGCCATCATGGCGGAGACGATCAGATCGGCGATACCGGTTGCGGCCTCGCCCGCGCCGAGGAAGAGGATTCTCTGCTCCTTGAGCTTGCCACCCGTCGCGCGCAGCGCCGAGAACAGGCCGGCCAACGCCACCGCTGCCGTGCCTTGAATATCGTCGTTGAAGACGCAGGCTTCGTCACGATATTTGTGCAGCAGGCGGAACGCCGAGTGATTGGCGAAATCCTCGAACTGGATCAGCACGCCCGGAAAGGCTGCGCGCGCCGCGCTCATGAACTCATCGACGAAGTCGTCGTAAGCGGGGCCGGTGATGCGTTGCTGGCGCAGCCCGATGTAATAGGGGTCCTTGAGAAACTCGGCGTTGTTGGTGCCGACATCGAGCATCACGGGCAGGCAAAGCTCGGGGTGAACGCCGGCGCAAGCCGAATAGAGCGAGAGTTTGCCGACTGGAATGCCCATCCCGTTGGCGCCGAGATCGCCCAGTCCCAAGATGCGCTCGCCGTCGGTGACGACGATCAGCTTGGCGCGATAGGGCCAGTTGGACAGGATTTCGGCGATATGGCCGCGATCGTTGGCGGAGATGAACAGGCCCCGCGGCCGCTGGAAGATCAGTCCGTAGCGTTGGCAGGCGAGGCCGACCGTTGGGGTGTAGATCAGCGGCTGGATTTCATCGATGTGATCGCAGACAACGCGGAAGAACAAGGCTTCGTTGCGGTCATGCAGGGAATTCAATGCGACATATTTTTCCAGGTCGCTCGGCAGCGAGCGCAGATTGGTCAGTACGCGCTCGACCTGTGCCTGCATCGACAGCACGCCCGCCGGAAGGAAGCCGCGCAGGCCCAGCGCATCCCGCTCCTGCTCGGTGAAGGCAGTGCCCTTGTTGAGCAGGGGATCGCGCAGCAAGGCGAGGCCACGCGGCGTAAAAGAAGGCATTGAGCGCGCGCTCATCCGGTTCGCTTGGGTCAAGGTGCTTCCCCCTTGTCGTCTTTTGATTGGCTATCGCAGCTTCTGATTGCTGCCGCGACCTTGCTGCTTAAAGCGTTCGCGTTGGGATTGATAGCATAAATGCGATGCCGCAGCGCACCAATGGTGCGAGCGACCCGACGCGCTGGGTGGCAATGCCAGAACTACAGAAAAAATGACGAGAAGAGGGCGATCACCGCGATCGCCATCAGCGCCGTGCCCAGCCAGCCCAGGATTACCAGCCATGATCTTGCCCTGAACCGTCCCATCAGTTTCTGGTTCGAGACGATCGCCATCATCATAGCCATGATCGGGACCGCCACGATGCCGTTGAGCACCGCACTCCATACCAACATGTGAATGGCGTCGATACCGGTGAAGCCCAGTCCGAAACCGATTACGGTTGCAGCGGCGATGATGGCATAGAAGCCGACCGCGTCAGGTGCCTTGGCTTCCAGAGTGGCGTGCCAACCGAGCGCCTCCGCCACGCCATAGGCCGCCGAACCTGCCAAGACAGGGATCGCGAGCAATCCGGTGCCGATGATGCCGAGCGCAAAGAGCAGGAAGGTAAAGTCGCCGGCAAGTGGCCGCAGTGCCTCCGCAGCCTGGGTTGCCGAACTAACGTTGGTGATGCCGTTGGCGTTCAGCACCGCGGCCGTGGTCAGGATGATGGAAAAGGCGATGACGTTCGAGAACATCATGCCAACTGTTGTATCGATCCTGATGCGGTGAAGCTCGAGGCTGCCGCCCCTGGCAAGCTCCCGCAACGGACGGCTGACGACGCCCCGATTCATCTCCTCGACCTCCTGCGAGGCCTGCCAGAAGAACAGATAGGGGCTGATGGTGGTGCCGAGAACCGCGACCACCATCAGGAAGTAGTCTGCGCTCAGCGTCGGCCGCGGCCAGACCGCCGCCAGCAATGCCGTGCTCCAGGGGATGTCGACCGTCAGCGCCGTAATCACGTAGGCGAAGAGCGTCAGCGTCAGCACCTTCAGTATGGGCGCATATTGCCGATAGGGAACGAAGACCTGGAGCAGGACCGATAGGGCTGCGAAGATCAGGGCGTGCTCGTGGATCAGTCCTCCGATGACAAGTGCGAGCGCTTCTCCCATCGCCGCGATGTCGGCGGCGATGTTGAAGGTGTTTGCAGCGATCAAGAGAGAGATAAGCGCGATCACCAGCCAGCGCGGCGCGATTTCGACGACATTGGCGGCGAGGCCCTTGCCGGTGACCCGACCAATCCGCGCGCTGACGAGCTGGATCGCGATCATGAACGGTGTCGTCAGGAAGACGGTCCAGAGCAGGCCATAGCCGAACTGCGCGCCCGCCTGCGAATAGGTGGCGATGCCGGATGGGTCGTCATCCGCAGCGCCCGTCACCAGCCCCGGGCCGAGCAGACGAAGCACCATGCGGTTGGCGTGTCTGGGTGCTTTGGAGCCGGTTTGAAGCATCGAGGGCTGTGGACGTTTTGAGTAGGCGTTGGTTTTGAGATACCTTACCGAGAGCGGCGATAATGTCGCTCAATGCCGTTTCGGGGTGAAAGTTCCGCTGGCCTCTCTGGCGGCGTCTTCTCCGGCGCAACCTGACCGCGATGATCTCGATGGCGAGGTGCCGATGTCGCCCAACGCGACGTTGACAGAGCCGATCGCCAGTGTCGCAAGGTTGCCGCCGGCAGATGTGCCGCAGCCTTGCTCACTGGGGTCGCTGCGGAGCGCGCTCCCTGCCTGATTGCCGGACCGTTCACTGCTCCGCAGTCGATCAAACCTCGCTGCTGATTGTATGGTGCGGTGCGGGTGTTCAGGTTTTGACGCAGATCAAGCCGGGGGCACCTGATCAGCGGATGCTGACGAACTTTCCCCAGGCGGCCGCAAGGCCGGCAGCCACCAGCACATATTGCGGATGGTCGCAGAACGAACCGCCATAACGGCACACATCAGCGCCGAACGAACCGATCTCCTGATTGCCCGCGGCATAGAGCAGTGCGGACAGAATGAACAGCACCGCGGCGGCAAGATACATCATGATGGCCTCCCTGGCGTGGTTGTCTCGATGCTGGCTCACTGACTAGCTCTCGCGCTTGACACGTCGGGCAAATCAGGCGCAGATTCACATCGTCGCAGAAATCATAGAGCCCGCGCCGCAGGAACGGCAGCGGGTTTTTGTTTTTTCCACGGCGATGTTTGTAAAATCGGTTTCAATCTGACGAATTGATTTTCCCGCATTTTAATTAAAGTTTGACGCGTCGGGCAAATCAGACGCACATTGCCATCATCGAGATGAATTCGAACGGCCCGCACGGAGCAATCCGCCGCGGGCTTTTTCTTTAGGTCCTCTTGACTGTGAGGACTTCCCGATCGGACGGCAGCCCGCACGTCAGGACGCCTCAACCCTGCCTCATGCGTCGTCGCCAGCACGCCGCCGTCCGAGCCTTTGCCAGACATTCCCATTCAGCCGGCGCGCGCGAACGTGCCGNTAGGCAGCGCGCGGCAATCGCGCGCGCCCCGCGGCCCTCTGATGAGGATAGGGTTCGCGCCCGAAACGATCGCGCCGCCCGCGATCTGCCGCGCATGAAATGTTCGCCGTCGCGAGGACAGCTCGCCTGTTGTCCTTTGCGATGAAAGGAAGAGCTCCCATCCATGACCGCATCTTTGATATCGCTCGCACTGTTCGGCCTCATGACGATCGCGATCTGGGACGGCTTCTCTTGAGCGGGGAGTTATTCTCCCGCATCAGCCTCAGCACGGCTTGCTGCTGGTCGTCGATGCTTCGTCTCGGCGCAAGTAGTGCGCATCATTTTGCGGATGCATCGACAAAAGATGTGTATTCGTGTGGCCGCCTGCATGTCATTCCGCAACGCCCTTAAATGCTGGCTTGCGCACTCTACGTATGGTAGATGCGACGCTGGAAGGCGCTTGAACAAATGCGCTTCGGGAGTAAAGCATGCAATGGCAGTTTCGTTTGGGCTTGGTGGTGATGTACGTAGCCTGCTCGCCTGCGATAGCGGCTGAGCCTTATCTGTCCAACATGATCAAAAAGCCGGCCTATGCGCAGACGTTGAAGAGTCTGCTCGATCACGCCGGCAACCTGCCGAGCTGGACCCAGGAAGTCCTCAAGCCGAAGGGCGCTAGGGTCGAATCAACCGCCATCCATGCTGCGATCAACGGGACCGTCTATGACGTATTCTTCTCTTGCGAGCCGCATAATTGTAACGCGGCCGCATTGGTCGTCATGTTTGCGCCGAACGGCACCCAAGCATGGGGCGCGCTCCTCAAAGAGGGGACCATTTCCTACCTCGGAACTCCAAGCGACGCGCAGCAAGCGGTGTTGAAAAAAGAGCTGGGACCCAAGTTGTAAGGGCGGATTGCGCGTCAGCGTCATCCGCTGCGGATCACGCTGACGCTGATCTGTCCTACCGACTAAAACAATAGCTCATAGCCCGCAGGGCGCATTTGGCGAAGCGTAATCCTGCTTTTTTTGCAGGCCAGGCAAGCGCTGGTACGCCTGTTGCGGACGTGATCGTCGTGCAGGCAGAAGTACGTCTGCGCGCTCACGCCGACGGCGCACCGAATACATCGACATCGAATTGAGCAACGGTCCCTCGGGGCCGCTATTCTCATTTGGAGGTTAGGATGGATATTCGCGACGACATCATGGGCGCCGAAAGCTCGGGCAATCGAAATGCGAAGTCCCCCACTTCGAGCGCGCTCGGGCCCGGGCAGTTCATTGAGGGGACGTGGCTCGACCTGATCAAGCGCTATCGGCCCGATCTGGCGCAAGACAAATCGCGGGCCGAAATCCTTGCGATGCGCACCGATCCGGAGCTGTCGAAAGAGATGACCGGCCGGTACGTGGCGGAGCACTCAGCCGGGCTTCGCCGGGCTGGCTTTCCCGTCACGCCGGGCACGATCTATCTCACGCACTTTGCGGGCCTGGGCGGCGGGATCAAATTGCTCAAAGCCGATCCGAATATGCCAGTGGAATCGGTCCTCGATGCTAAAGCCATCGCAGCGAACCCCTTCCTCAAAGGCAAGACGGTCGGCGACGTCATCGCTTGGGCGGATCGGAAGATCGCGACCGCCGCACCGCCAAAGTCGAGTGCCGGGTCACCTCCGGCGCCGCAACAGAAACTTGATGTGCCGCCTGCAGGCGACGCGCGGCGACCCCAGCCTTGGTCTCCGCAGCGGGGAGCGCCCATCCCCTACCTCGCGCAGACTCAGGGCGTCGGGCCGATGCCCGGTGCCGGGGGAACGAGTCCTTCGGTTCAGAATCCGGATCAGGCAGTCGCGGCGCAGCGAGCGCTCGGCGGAAGTGCTGTCAGTGTATCACCGAACGCGCCGAATCCTGACGCGAGATACCTGGTCCGGGTCCCGAGCCCAGCGAACAACGCGCCTGGCGGCAGCACGCCAACGTTGCCGGCCACTGCGGCGCCTTCCATTGCACCACCGTCGTTCGACGATCGTTTCGGCATCTGGCCATCTGCGCGCCAAGCGAGCGCACCGGCGCGGCCGACAGCAACGCCTCCGGACGTGCGACCATCGTCTGACGGAGGTGATACCGGTTTCGGCATTTACAAATATCCGACCAGGAATCAGCTTGTGTTTGATCCCGGCGCACTGGGCGCTTTACCGAAGGTGGCAGCACCTTCTGACGCAGGATATCCTGTCCGACTGCCTTCTCCCCAAACAGGCGCGCCGGCGCGGTTCGACCAACCGGGACCGCCGCAACAACCCAGCCGGCGGCCGGAGGAGGATCGAACGATTGCGTTTCCCGTTCCTCCAATGGTCTACGGTCTGCCGGATACACCGATGCGGTTGGCGACAATATGGACGATTGGTTTGACCGCTGGATCAAGCCACTGATCCGGCCGTGAAATTGGTCGCCGCGAAGAATTTGCGAAACCGATTTGATCTACAGCAAATTGATTTTCTGCAATTGGAGTTTGACACGTCGGGCAAATCACCGGCACATTGCCATCATCGAGATGAGTTCGAACGGCCCGCGCGGAGCAATCCGCCGCGGGCTTTTTCTTTAGGTCCTCTTGACTGTGAGGACTTCCCGATCGGACGGCGGCCCGCACGTCAGGACGCCTCAACCCTGCCTCATGCGTCGTCGCCAGCGCGCCGCCGTCCGAGCCTTTGCCAGACATTCCCATTCAGCCGGCGCGCGCGAACGTGCCGGTAGGCAGCGCGCGGCAATCGCGCGCGCCCCGCGGCCCTCTGATGAGGATAGGGTTCGCGCCCGAAACGATCGCGCCGCCCGCGATCTGCCGCGCATGAAATGTTCGCCGTCGCGAGGACAGCTCGCCTGTTGTCCTTTGCGATGAAAGGAAGAGCTCCCATCCATGACCGCATCTTTGATATCGCTCGCACTGTTCGGCCTCATGACGATCGCGATCTGGGACGCTTCTCTTGAGCGGGGAGTTATTCTCCCCGAAACGCGCCATCGAGGCGTATCGAACGGCTTTTGTTAGTTTCTTGCCGACCAGTTACCCGCAGAAAGGAGGGCGACCCGATAGGATTTTGAGCGCGTCGGAATTTCCCTCAAGTGTTTCCCTCACCAGACGGGCGCAGGAGGAGTGCGGTTTAGAAACGTAAAGACGGGCGGCACTGCTTGCACATGCCGAACAGAGTCCAAGCTCCAGAAGGCGATTATCGACGTCGTCGCGTTTCAGTTCTACGGGGCTCAGCTTTGATCTTATCACGTCGAGGTCGTAATAGACATCCTCCGGATCATCAAAGTCGTCTTGCTTGCCGATCTGACAGTTGACGAGCTTCAATACCTCCACGGGCTCGCCGTCCTCCCGAAGATGCGTGGGATAGCAGTAGCCGCCGTGAGAGCAAAACGACGCTTCGCCGGTCTTCTTGTTCACCCGATACTGAGTAACCGCGGTGTCCAATTCACCTGTCTTCAGAACCGAGGCAGGGTCTTCAAGTGCCGGAACATCATGGAGAGCGACGGCTTTGCACGCGTCTGCCGCCAGTGCGGCCAGCGGCATTAGCAGTAGAAGTACAAACGACAAAATTGCGCGCTTCAAGATTGGCTCCCCGGGGCATGTAATGATGTCAATCATCGATTGCCTGCCGCCGAACTGTCGTTCAGCAGCGACAGCAAGCGGAGCTGAAAAAGGCGCATGTCGGCTACCAATTCTGAAAGGCCCGGAGCGCCCCTTCGCCCAAGGTGCTTCAATAAGATACTTCAACTATCGAAGCGATGCGCGTCTCAGCGCTGCTGCGTCTCGTCATTGGGAGTAAAGCCGCACTTTTTGCCCAGCTCCTCGGCAGCTTCGCTGAAACCTTTGAGAGAAAACAGTAATGCTCTCGATCCGGACGAGAAACCAACGCCGGTTTCGGCTCCATAAACGGACATCAGCAGGGAGTTGAACGAAGGATGCTGATGGCGTTCTTCAACGACGACACGACCCGTGCCGAGCGAGACGGCGAGCAGCTTGCCCGGCTTCTCATTGACCAAACGAAAGTCGAGCGTCAGTTTTTGAGCCGGCTTGACAACCTTGAAGATGGGATCCTCGACAAAGAACGCGTAGCTGTGCAAGGCAGGGCTACATTGGAGACCAAAAGCGGAGTCACCATCTGAGGTGAGCGTGCCTATAAAATAGCTGGCGACGTTGGTGACTGGATTCGGCATAACCGCGAGCTTCCAGTCCTGAAAGGCCTTGAGCACCTCGTCGGCTTGAACCGGCGCCGCGGCTAACAACGCCAACGCCAGGACGAGCCTCATTCTCGTGGGCCAAAATATCATGTCACCAAGTCGTGTGATTGTTGTGATCGGGCGGTCCGCAAATGCACCGAAGCGAGTGCATTGAGTTTGTGTTGCACGGTTTGGTTGACTTGGCAAGACATCGACGGCTCGGCGCGGCAGGCACGTCCCGCCTGACACTCTGGCTCGTCGCCGATGCTATCGCGGTTCGACCAGCCGGGACCGCCGCAGCAACCCAGCCGGCGGCAAGAGCAGGATCGAACGCTTGCGTTTCCCGTTCCTCCAATGGCCTACGGTCTGCCGGATCCATCCGATGCGGCTGGCGACAATATGGCCGATTGGTTCGATCGCTGGATCAAGCCACTCGTCCAGCCGTGACGGGTGGAGCAAGACGCTTCATTGGGTAAAAATTTGAATCCCTTACATCAACCTCACCAACCGATGAGGCGAGCCATCGCTCATGCCAGCCAAAACCATCACCGAGATCCGCTCAATCGCGCGCGGCCATACCAGGACTGCGATCAAGACCCTGGTGGGCGTGATGTGCTCGAAAGATGCGACCCATGCGGCACGGGTCTCCGCCGCCAATGCCATTCTCGACCGCGGCTGGGGCAAGCCGCCGCAATCGCTGCGGAATGGCGGGGATGGCCCCCTGGAATTTATTCATCGTATCGAGCGCATCATTGTCGACCCTGAAGACCCTGAAGATACCGACGGCAAGGATCTTTGAACCGCTGCTTCAGCCTGCCCGGTACAAAGGTGTCTACGGCGGACGCGGTTCTGGTAAGTCGCACTTCTTCGGTGAGCTTCTCGTTGAGATCTGCCAGGCCGAGCGTGGCACGCTTGCGGTTTGCATCCGCGAGGCGCAACGGACGCTGGCGCAATCGTCCAAGCGGCTGATCGAGGGCAAGGTCGCTTCTCTCGGCCTCGGAATGGGGTTCAAGCTGTTCAACGACAAGATCGAGACGCCCGGCGACGGCCTCATCATCTTCCGTGGCATGCAGGATCACACTGCAGAGTCGATGAAGAGCTTGGAAGGCTTTCGCATCGCCTGGATCGACGAAGCGCAGACGCTGAGCGCACGATCGCTGGCGCTGTTGCGCCCGACCATTCGCGCGGCGAATTCGGAAGTATGGGCCAGCTGGAATCCTCGGCGCAAGTCGGATGCGATCGATGATTTCCTGCGAACGCGGAAGCCCGAGGGGGCGATCGTCGTCAACGCGAACTGGCGCGACAATCCATGGTTTCCTTCGGTGCTGGAGGACGAGCGCCAGCTCGATCTCGCGCTCTATCCGGATCGCTACGAGCATATCTGGGAAGGTGATTACGTGCGCGCGTTCGAAGGAGCCTATTTCGCGCAACTGCTGAACGAGGCGCGTGCGCAAGGTCGAATCGGCAAAGTCGCCGCCGATCCTCTGCTTCCTTTGCGCGCGTTCATCGACATCGGCGGCGCGGGCGCCACGGCGGACGCCTTCACGATGTGGATTGTCCAGTGGGTGGGGACCGAAATTAGGGTCTTGGACCACTA
This sequence comes from Bradyrhizobium sp. Tv2a-2, assembly GCF_000472425.1. Classification (GTDB taxonomy): domain Bacteria; phylum Pseudomonadota; class Alphaproteobacteria; order Rhizobiales; family Xanthobacteraceae; genus Bradyrhizobium. The sequence continues at coordinate 354,517 of NZ_AXAI01000002.1, forward strand.
TGAAGCTGTGGGCCAGGTGCTGGCCTTTCACGTCAGCTGGCTGCGTTCGCGCGGTTATCGAGACGCAATCCTTTACTTGCCACATGATGGGATCGCGGCCAACAACATCACCGGCAAGCGCTATGAAGATCATTTGCGCGAAGCGGGGTTTACCGTCGAGCCACCTGTGAAAAACCAGGGACGAGGAGCCGCGACCATGCGTATCGAGGCGCTGCGGCGGCTCGGGCCGCAGCTCTGGTTCAACGAAGCGACGACGGAAGCCGGCCGCGACGCGCTTGGCTTCTATCACGAGCGCAAGGACGAGATGCGCAATATCGGCCTCGGTCCCGAGCACGACTGGTCATCGCACGCTGCCGACGCGCTCGGGCTGATGGCGATCTGCTATGAGCAGCCCGGAAGGATTGCCGCATTCAACCGACCGATCAAATATGCCGATGCAGGGTGGGTCTAGGATCGGTCGCGAGTTTTTGGCAGCTGCAACCTTGACTATGTTCGTTATTTGTTCTAGTCGAAGAACCGTCCAGATCAGGTTCTGATCGAGGTCGAGTACCCGTCCAGCCGAAGTAGCTCTAGATGTCTTTGTTCGCTCGTTTCGCGGTTCCTGCGCTGAAAGTGATATGCCCTGCCGTTTCGATTATCATCGTTTCAGACCCCAGGGGCGCGCTCGCGCAGAATCAACCGGATAAGGCGCTTGTTCAGGTTGGGAAGGCGAGGCAACTTGTTTCAGTGGAGCAAATGCCTCTGACCGAAAAGCACGTCCAAGGTTACATTGCGGCAACGGCGGAAGTTCATTCTGCCTTGGAGACCTCGGAAGAGAGCGTGGACAAGCTGAGTCCGCAGACGATCGTGAAGCTCGACGCCGTTGCGCAGAAACATGGTCTTAGCGACTACGCCGAATACAATCGAATCGGCAAAAATATCGGGCAGGTAACTTCAGGCGTCGACGAGGTGACGCGAAAATACGTCGGACGAGACGCACTAATCAGGCTACGCATCGCCAGGGTTAAGGCGAACAAGAAGATGTCCGAGGTAGACAGGAAGGAAGCGCTTACGGACCTTAACGATCAGCTGCAATTCGCGTTGCCGCCAGTCCAGTACAAAGGCAACATTGACCTAGTGGTCAAGTATTACGGCAAGCTTCCTGAAGGTTACTATAGCGACTAGCGCGGCACAGCCTCACTTCGCAGCCTTCTATGGCACGGGGCATTCACGATCGGCCACAATGGTGCCGTGCGATACCTGACGCATCCTTAAGCTGAGCCATCCGATGGTTGCCCGAGGCTTCACAGCTTCGCTGGCAAAGACTCTCGTTCGCGCGTCGATGAGCACCCGCCACAACGTAAAGGAAGTTCAAAAATGTCGTGGCAAGACATGATGCAACGCGTGTTGCAGCCGAATGTTTGGCCTCCAAACTGGGTATCACAGGCCGGCGTTACCAGCCCTTTTGCGGAGAGCGATAATAGGCCTCCTGGGTCCACTAGTCCGCACCGCGGCGTTGATTTCAATTACCGCACCGGACCGTATGCAAGACTGCTCAATCGGAGTCATCCGGCACTTCGCGCACCGGTGACAGGCATCGTGACACATGCCGGCGAAGGGGCCGTCGGGAGGATTGCCATCAGAGACGCCAATGGCTTTTCACATGAAATCCTACACACCTATACGCGGCATGTCGCGCCAGGCGATCCTGTTGTCGCTGGTCAATTGATCGGCTCGATGGGTGAGACCGGCGTGAAGCACAACGATTCCAATGTCCGGGCGGACCATGTCCACTATCAATTGAAAGACCCCGACGGCAATATTCTCGACCCGAACGCCTATTGGGATCAGCAAGATCGCCTCGACCCTAATCCAGTTCCACCTGGTCATCTCGGCGATTATCAGCATTATCTGCGCACGTCCGGTTCTGTCGGCTCAAGGGCTGCCTTGACCGATCCTCCGACGGAGGACGTGAAAGAGAGCCGCCGCTTGACGCGCGTCACGCCGAAAGCTGACCTCGGTGGATACAATCCGAACGCTCCGGCGACGGCGCTCAGCGAAATACCCTCTCCCGACCGTTCGACTCTGTTCAACGATCGCTTTGGGAATTGGACATCCTCACCTTCAGTGAGCGGGCCGCTCGATCCGTACCAGCCCGTCGCACCTCCGCGGCACGGCAAGGCGGTCGGGATCATCACTGGCCAGCCCGTGCCGGACATTCCGCTGCCACCGTCGGTCTGGGGCTTGCCTGACAACAGCGGCACGCCCGGCGACGAGGAATGGTCCCTGCGGCGGCTCAAGCGAAAGTGGTGAATGATGCGAACGTCGCCATCTCCAGCCGGGGTTTTGCAATGCCAAAAATGTCAATTTTAGACCTGAAGGCCATGTTGGCCTCCGAGAAGGCCAACGCGCTTGCTGCAATCTCGGCTGCGCGGCTCGCCGAGGAGCGTGCTGACGCGATGGACTATTATCTCGGCGACATGCGCAAGGACATGCCGGCGTAGGATGGCCGTTCCCGCGCGGTCTCGACCGATGTCGCCGACACCATCGAAGGGCTGATGGCTGCTGCGGTGGCTTGGGAGCATTGGCGTGCGTTGATGCCACGAGAGATGATCTGGCCTGGTGCGGCAGGGCGCAGTCTAGTTCGCGGCCTTCTGCTGCTCGAGATATCGCCGCTGCGCTTCGTCGCCGCAATACGATACATTGTGGGCTGGTTGCGAGGATTGTCCGTCGTGCGTCTTTTGCAGGGAGATTGTCTTGTCGTCGATCCTTGACAAGCTCATAACCTCAAAGCCAGGCGGTCCAAACATCGTTTCGCCGTCAATCTTGCGCTCGACAAATCCCTTCTTGGCGTGGGTCTCGTTGCAGACCACGGCCATGTAAGGATCGACAAGCTCCGCATCGTTGTGACTGTAGACCTCGCATTGGTCCGTCCCACTCGAGATGATCTTGCGGGCAAAGTCGATAACGGTGTCGGGTGACTTGAGGCAGCGCTCGTCGAAGTCAGCTCCGGGGCTGGCATAGACGCCGTCCTGTGGAATCCACGGCGTCGGCTTTTCGCCGGCGGCGATGCGTTGCTGCTCGTCCGCGCAATAGGATGCCCTCCACCACGAACCCTTGAACTTTCCATTCGAAGTCTGCCGCACAGAAATTGCTCTTTCGCCGACCTTCTTCAGCAGCATGACTTCCTTGAACCGCGCATCCTCCGGGAGTTTGAGAGTCTCTGCCAGGTTGTAATCGTCGCAGCTCATCTCCAGTCGGATAGCGCCAGGCCCGGTGTCGGTCAGTTTTGTGATGTCGCATCCCCACTCATAGCCACCGATATGCTTTTGCGCGATCTCAACGTTGATGTTGTCGTTTTCATCGCACCATCCAGCGGGCTTCTCGATGAGGGTACCGTACAAACCGTCCTTCGGGCGCCATTTCTCAGCTGCTGATTTTGCGCCGGTTGCTGGCTCAGGCTTGGCGCTGTTCTGAGCGACGGCCGGTGTGGCTCCGCACGATAGCAACAAGAGAGCGCCGCAGAGAAAATAGCGAAAATTTCTGTTGTAGTAACGCAAGCGATTGCTCCCGCAGCTGTGCAATCTCGATGATCGGCCGTCGCCGGCCGCGCGATCTCAAGGCGGGTATATCAGATCAGCTTTAAGTTGAGCAACCAGGCAACCTGCAAAACCGATCGCCTGACATCTTCACTACCTATTGACCAGACAACTTCACAATGGAGAATGGAGATGTGGCAAGACATCATCCGGCGCATGTTGCAGCCGATCGAAATTGAAGACAGGAATAAACGTCGGATCACATTCGAACCGCACACTAACGACGGATGGGGATGGCGGCTCATAAAGGGAAAGCCAGAATTACATCGCGGGGGAGATTTCAACTACAATATCGGGCAAACAGGTATCAATCTCACGCATCCGGTAATACGCTCGCCGATAGCGGGTATCGTGACAAACGCCGGGCAGGGGAAGTATGGCACTATAGCCATAAGGGATACCAACGGCTTTTCGCATGAGATATTACACACGCATTCGCGCCATGTTGCGATAGGTGATCCCGTTGCTGCAGGGCAGATTGTCGGTACGATGGGCAACACCGGCGTAGACCATGCATACGTCGAACAAGGGCAGCAACACGTCCATTATCAAATCAGGGATCCTGCGGGTAACCCGCTAAATCCGATCGAATTCTGGGATCAGCAGGGGCATTTCGATCCCGCTCCGCCATCGCCGGCGAATCTTCAGGACTATAATCGATATCTGGGTAGGCCTGGCGCAGCTGGTTCGCCGGCGTCTCCGCGAGGCTCGGCAGGGGCACCCGCAGGTATCCCCACAACGTTCGGAACGAACGGTCAATTTTGGCCGGGCTCAGCTTCGTCGTCGCAGCCGTTGTACGACACGAACAGGCTTGTCGGACCGCTATCTGCATCTGAAGATGAAAGCAACGATGTTCGGCGTTTGACGCGCGTCGTGCCGAAGGCGGACCTCGGCGGATACAACCCGAACGCTCGGGCGACGACGCTCAACGCCAACGATCCACCTTCGTTCAACGACCGCTTCGGGATTTGGACATCCTCACCTCCAGTGAGCGGGCCGCTTGGTCGGTACCAGCCCGTCGTACCTCCGCGGCAACCCGGCAAAGCCGTCGGGCTTATCACCGGTCAGCCGATGCCAGACATTCCGTTGCCACCGTCGGTCTGGGGCTTGCCTGACGATGTCGATACGACTGGCGACGACGAATGGTCCCTGCGGCGGCTCAAGCAAAAGTGGTGAACGACGCGACCGCAGCGATCTCTTGCCGAGGTTTTGTAATGCCAAAAATGTCTACTTTCGACTTAAAGGCCATGTTGGCCTCCGAGAAAGCCAATGCGCTTGCTGCAATCTCGGCCGCCCGGCTCGCCGAGGAGCGTGCCGATGCGATGGACTATTATCTCGGCGACATGCGCAAGGATATGCCGGCGCAGGATGGCCGCTCGCGCGCGGTCTCGACCGATGTCGCCGACACCATCGAAGGGCTGATGCCGCATCTGATGGACATCTTTGCCGGCTCCGACGAAGTGGTCAGGTTTGAGCCGGTCGGCCCCGAGGACGAAGCGGCCGCGCAACAGGAAACCGACTACGTCAATCATGTCTTCATGCAGCAGAACCCCGGCTTCATGATCCTCTATTCCTTCATCAAGGATGCGCTGCTCTCGAAGGTCGGCATCGTGAAAATATGGTGGGAGGAGCGGGAAGAAGAAAGCCGCGAGACCTACTACGACCTGACCGACGACCAATTCGCGTTGCTGGCGCAGGCAGTCGCCGAGTCAAACGGCGCGATGAAGATCGTCGCGCATACCGTGCATGACATGGCAGCTACGAAGAAATCCGAGGTATCGAGCTGACAGCACGGGCCGCCTGAACTTTGCTGCGCTTGCCGACAAACGCCGTGTGGTCACTTCGGAGTTGATCATGAAAACGGGGCTCCATGACCGGATGATCTCCGGGCCTGATCGATTCATTTCAGCAGAGGCAGCAAGACGATCAGGAAGCCGTCGAGCATCCAGACGAACAGGATGTCTTCGGTCCGAACCGCCGACTTGAGATGAGTGCGCCCGATTTCGGTCAAGCGCGCAGGGTCGATGTTGCGGGCGAGCTTTCTGAACCCCAATCGGCGAAAGTCGGCGGGAAGTGCTTCAGGTGTGCGATTTTACAGGGCCAGCTGCATAAGTTTGCGAGATCGCACCGCCAGAACATAGAGACCACTCAGCCAGACAACGAAGACAGCGGTCGCAAGATAATACATTTCTAACCCGGTTCTCGGTCTTGGCTCTTCGCCGCACTCGTCCTGCGAGAATAGTAGGTAAAGGAGCGGGTCGCAATCCTGTTGCTACGTGAGGTTGTCGAAACGGCGGCACGTCGAATGGATTTCCTGTGCCGCCGCAGCACCGTGCTTCCGCCGCCGATCACCAATAGAGGATGTACAGAATGTCGGTGAACCAAAACGGAAATCTGCGGCCGGACGGGATGTCCATTTCATTGCCGACCTGGTTCGGTACCAGGCGCGCGACGATGTGCCCGATAAAACCGATCATGATATGGAAGATGGTGTAGCTTCGCGGAGCAATGGCAACTGTGTGTATTCGTACTCAGAATCCGCGCATCTACGCGTTGCGCTCGCGCCGGACGTGGACGGCCGCTGCTGCACCTTAACCGCTAGCTTGGCAAGCTCGATGTATGGTAGTGGGCTGCCCGAGACGTTCGAGCAGATGCGCTTAAGGGGTAAAGCATGCAACGGCAGCTTCGTTGGGGCTCGGTGATGAATGAAGTGCATAGGTTATGTCCGGCCGGCAGCGACGGCCAGGCGGGAAGTGCGCGTAAGGTCGTTTTCATGAAGAGCGAAGTCGTCCGGTGGTCTCTGAAAGGACTTTCCGCGATTTTGATGTGGCTATGGCTACAGCCGTGCGCAGCTCGCGAGGAAGTAAAACTAACGCAGTCCATAACTCTTTTGCGCGACAGTCCGTCGGGCGTTCGGATGATCATGAAAACGTGGGTGAATGAAAGCGACTCAAGAAGCCGTTTCGTGATTGATCTATTCTCAAAGGCCAAGAGTGTTCAGCCGCAAGCCTCATACTACGAGCGTGTATCTAACTTCTCGGCAGGCAAGCAGGTGGAGCTTTCGATCTGGGACGCACCGGACTGCGCTATCTCCCAAACTATGGTGTTCCGTGTCAAATCGAAATCAGGGGATCGGCTCGTTGTGGGAACAGCGGATCGTGCACCACCAAAAGGTGATCTCGTTCCTCAGGACCAGCCGATTCCGCAGCGGATTCGCGTGTTTGTTCCCAAAACAAATCCGGACGAGGATGAGCCGGGCAAGTCGTCAGTTTGGTTCGATGCTGTTGTGGAAGGGGTCAGCGATCAAAGTCTCTGTTCGCAAGATGAAGTACGTCATGCAATCGATGCCTTTGTTGGTCAGCACATAGTCGAACCAGACGTGCGGTAACTGGTTTAAGGAGAACGGTTATGCCAACGCCAAATTCGGCCTCTCAAGCCGGTTCTCGCGATTGTATCGGAACGACGACGGTTCGACTACTGTTCGAACCGGTGGGACTGTCGCATGGCGCAATAACAACCCGGGCAACATCAAGTATGGGCGGAACGCTAAAGCTGCCGGAGCGATAGGGAAGGATGATAAAGGCTTCGCAATTTTCCCAACCTATGAAGCCGGTTTGCAAGGGATGACCAATGTATTACAAAATGAGTATGGGAATACTACGATCGATGCGATGATGAAGTCATATGCGCCGACATTTGAAAATGACACGGCAGCATATACAGCATTCTTGAATAATAAAGTTGGTGCGCCAAGTGACACGCTGGTCAGGGATCTATCCCGCGATCAGTTCAATAGACACTTACCAAAAGGAGCGCGCCGCCGATCATCCAAGCGAACATGATCTGCTCGATCCGGATTGCGCCTCCGAGATGAGCCCGGCCGGTCTCGGTCAGTTGCGCCGGATCGACGTTACTGAAGCGGAAGCCGAACCGGTACCACCAACCCGGCTTCATATAGTCGGAATAGCCGATCTCCGGCACGAGATTGTTGTGTACCAGACGTAGGAAATTCATCCACTGCCCGACGAGGAAGACCAGTCCTGCCAGCCATATCACGATCAGGACCGTCGCCAGGTGCGTCATGTTGCGTCAGCCATCTTGCCTGGATTGTGGCGCCGCGCGTCCGGCAGCCGGCAAAAAGACATGTCGTATCTGCAGGCCTACGATTCGCTCGTCGAGCGGCGAGCGGGTTCCCGCCGAGCACGTCCGAAAACTCTCAGAAAAAGCTTGCCGGCAGGCAGGCTTAGGTATGTTCCGATTCCAGCGAGGATTCCTTTTTTCCCAAAGCACAGGAATGAAATGTAGCACGCGAGCGCGAGCCCAAAGACGTTCAGGAGCAATGACTTAAGACAACCTAAGGCTGCGTTGCTTTCGGCTTCCTGTTGCATTTTTGATCTCGCTTGCAGTCCGGTCGGGCTCAGGCCTGATCTTGGAGTAAAGAATGGCTGGTGAGAATTTATTGGCGAGACTAATAGCGCAAATCACAAAGACGGAAGGAAAGAAGGAGCTTCTTTCGCAATATGGTCCGCCTTTGCAGGGTGACATCCTTCACGACGGTCTTGTCGGGGCGGGGGAGACCTGGGGAGGCGTCCTGGGATCAGCCGCCGGGGCCGTGGGCGGAGAGGCGGCCGGTGATCCTCTTGGAGGATTGGCTGGCGCAGCTGCGCTGGCTCCGCCTGGCGCTCTCGCCGGAGCGTGGGCGGCTCATGGGGCCTATCGCGGGGGACAACTGGTACGAGATATTCTCTCGCACCCCGAGAATTGGACGGTTGATGCCGCCGGCGCCATCGTGCCGGCCACTCAGGATCAAGCGCCTGCCTCAGGCGCGAACAGCTTGGCTCGCGCCAAGCCTACGCCGTTAAGTGCGACGCATCCTTCGGCAGAAACCGGTTTGGCGAGCGGCAATGCTGTGCCTGCCGGCCCCGCTTCTTCAGTCCCCGTATCGCCGACGGCGTCTCCTCGGATGGGGCCGGGCCGCATAAAAAGCAATCTGGCCTCGCCAGGCGTCTTCTCGAGCGGTGCGTCCCCCGTTCCTCAACTCCGCCCGACTGAGCAAAATAAACCGGGTGGCCTCCTGGGCATGATGATTGACGGCGGCTACATCGATCCGACCAATCCGGATCCACCGCCGGCCGGTGGATTGGCCGGGCTCATCCAGGATTATTTGCGTCGCAGCCCCGACGCGTCCCGCTAATCGGTGCGCCGAACGATTTTCATTCGCAAAACCTCGCGGTGAGCTTTGAACATGATCAGTCTTTCGCCCGCAGTGGTGGCCACACCGGTGTCCGTTCCCGTCACGCACGACGTCGCGATCGCCACCACGCGCAAGCTGTCGCAGGCGAAGGTGGCGCGCTGCGCACTCCGTCGGCGACTGCAACTATTGCTGCCACGACGTCGTTACTAAGACCGAGGCGCGACTTTGCGGCCAAGAGCCAGTAAAGAGGATATCGTTGCGGGATGCGACGCGAGGCGCCTATTTCAAGCATGGGTTGCAGCAAAAGCAGGCGGGAAATTCGGCAGATGACGGGCAGCGGCATCGACTAAACGTCGCGGACCATTGACGAACGTTGAGGCGAGACGAATATTGGTTCAGATCGCGGCGTGCAACCCGGCGAAGTCGCCGACCAGGTTGCTGTTACTGGCGAGTTTATGGACGCTCGATGTGTATCATCTTCGATATCATGATCGGCTTTATCGGGCGCACGGTCGCGCGCCTGATCTTGCCGCTTCTTTCCTTAGGTAAGATATCCGTCCAGCCGCTATCTGCTCCGATGGATGCATTCAATGTTTTTGGCTACCGCCACGATAGCGACGGACGAATAGAGATAGAATCGACACTTGCGGGCTTTATCGGATTTCTTCTTTGTTTCGCGGCCTTTCTCATGATCGGTCTGCTCACGCACGCGGCTCTCTGACGCAACGCCAAAATCTAACTCGACGAGTCTCTTGCTGCGCGCCCGGCGCGTGCGGGCTGTGTCTGATCCGTTCGCTTCTCGCCTTCACCCTGCAACTTCAGCGCGATCTTGTTGCTTGTCAATGTTCTTATTTTGTTCTAGATGAGTGGTCGCGTAGCGCAGCAAAGCTGCCTGCGACTTCCTGCGGGGAAAGCCAATGGCCGCCGTATTCTTCGTTATAGGCGCGATCGCCTTGATCTGGTCGGCGGCTAAATACCAGATCATCTACCATTCGATCGTCGATTCGTTTCCACCGCAGTTTCGAGACGACCTCAGCTCCCGCTACGCGTTTCCCGTGCTGGTGCTCAGTCCTGCGACGCCATTGCCGTTGCAGGCCGAATACGTGAAGTCCATGTGGGGCTTCTGCGTTTTTTTTCTCTGTATGTCTCTTGGTTCTTTCGCGTCTCGGAATGCGGTTTTTGGCAGCCTCTTTCTGCTCGTCTTTGCCGGGGCTGTTTTCAAGGCCATCAAGTCCCGCAAGACGCTTCAGGAAAACTGCAATCGAGCAGACAACCGGGAAGATAGGGAGCATGTATGAAGTCGGGGACGTACGGTCGAGGAACATTTGGAACGCTCTGGGGCATCGGAGGTGGTCTCTACATAGACAGCCACGGGAGAATCTATCCGCAGGCTTACGGCGGGACACCTGGATTGAGTCTATCGGCAGGTTACACTCCAAATCTCGAAGGGCTTCTGACCGGAACGTCGGTTTCGGGGAGTCTTGGAAGCGGATCGTTCAGGTACAATCTCGGAACGAGTGGAAGTGCGACCGGTGTAGGTTTCGGGACGCCGGGGGCTGGCGTCACCTATGGTGTCGGCCCATTGGAAATGGCACAGGATTAAGCTCGGCCTTGGGTAACCCCGTCCATTCGCGATTCAGCAGCCGCAGCAGGGGTGCCGAGCCGATACAATGTCTGGGAATATGACTTTCCTGGATCGGCGTCCGATGAGAGCGGACCAACATCTTCCGCAAGTCCGGATCCGAACGAAGGTGGCGGTTCGGCTGCAGCCCAATCATCTGATAAGTCGAGCTCGATCAGTGGTCTCGCAAGTCGCACGTCGACGCCTGCCTCTTCAGCGCCCGCACCACCAGCAGCGTCGCCTCAGATTAGGCAAGGCCAGATGAACAGCGAGCAGCGGCCGGGTATCTTCGTTACGGGTGCTTCTCCGATTCCGCAGCTTCCATCGATGCCACGACAGAAGCCTGGCGGTCTTTTGGGCAGGATGATTGATGCCGGCTACATCGATTCCGATCTACCGCCGGCCGGTGGACTGGTCGGGCTTATCCAAGATCATCTGCGAAACAACCCTGCTATCAGCCGCTAGTTGAAGCCGCCGAACCAGTTTTCATTCGCAGCATCTCGCGACGAGTTTTTGGACATGGATATCTCACTGTCACCAACGCTGACGCCGTTGGCGCCGCTTCCTGTTACCCACGACGTCACCATCGTCACCACGCGCAAGCTTTCGCAGGCGAAGGTGATGGGTGTGCCGCCGGAAGAGTTCGGCATCGAGCGCGGTGCGCGCTCGATTCGCGACTGCAACTATTGCTTCCATGAGGTCGTAACCAAGACCGAGGCGCAACTGATCGCCGAGGGTTTTGACGAGGACCAGATCTCTTCGCTCACCGAATATACGGGGCTGACGGAGATCGAGACACTCGCCCGCGACACGGTCGAGGAGCACTTTTCGGTCAATGCCGGCGGGCTCAACTCCGCGGCACGGCTGGTCCGCATCACCGAGCATTATGTGCGGATGGACTATGAGGGCAATGGCCGTCCCTGTCTCTACCAGGTGATCACCGGCGGCGACCAGGGCGACATCCTGCGCAAGGACGGCAAGCAGTGCATCACGCCGTTCGATGTGATGCCGTTTGCCGCGACCACGCCGGTCCCGGTCACGCACCGTTTCTTCGGCCGCTCGATTGCCGATCTCGTGATGCCGCTGCAACGGGAGAAGACGGCACTGAAGCGCAACGCGCTGGACAACCTCTACCTCCACAACAATCCCCGCGTCGAGGTCGCCGAGCAGAATGCCGGTCCGAACACGCTCGACGATCTCCTGGTGTCGCGCCCCGGCGGGGTGGTGCGCACCAAGACGCCGGGTGGGCTGAACTGGCAGGTCGTGCCTGACATCACGTCTTCCATCTATCCGATGCTGCAATATCTCGACGCCGAGCTGGAGACCCGCACCGGCCTCTCCAAGCAAGCCCAGGGCATCGATGCCAATGCGCTGCAGAACCAGTCGGCGACCGCGGTCGCGCAGGTGTTTTCGGCCTCGCAAATGCGGATCAAGCTGATCGCGCGGATCATGGCCGAGGGCGTGCGCGACATCTTCGCGCTGCTGCACGGCACGATCCGCAAGCATGGCCAGCAGCAACAGACGGTGCGCCTGCGCAACGCCTGGATCAATGTCGATCCGCGCAACTGGAAGACCCGCGATGACATGACCATCAATGTCGGCCTCGGCAGCGGCGGCAAAGCTCAGCAATTTGCTCAAACCATGGCGATCGCCAATGTCCAGAAGGAGCTGGTCGCCGCCGGCAAGATCAATCTGGTCAGTGATCGCGAACTCTACAACACCGCAGCGGAGCTGACGCGGATCATGGGACACAAAAGTCCCGATCTGTTCTTCAACGATCCCGCGGCGATCAATCCGCAGACCGGACAGCTCTTGCATCCGTTGCCGGCACCGCCCCAGCCGCCACCGCCGCCTCCTGACCCCAAACTGCTGGCGGCGCAGGCGAGGGCGCAGCTCGACCAGGCTACTGCCATTCACAAGGCGCAGCTCGACCGGCAGCAGGCGCAGAACGATACGATCCATCAGCAGGTTAAAATCCAGGCCGAGATCGAGCTCGCGAAGATGAAAGCCGGCCTCGATGCCAAGCTTTCGCTCTTGGACGCGCATCTAAAAGCTGTGAGCGAGGCGCAGAAGATTCAGCATGCGCGGGAGCACCACCGCATGGATATCGCCGAGACCGCGGCCGGCTTGGCGGCCAGCGCTCCCAGCCATCAGGCAAAACGGCACCACTGGATCGATGGAGCGGAGTAATCCAATGACTGATGAAAGCCGGCTGCGCGAGGCGGCCGCTAAGGCCGCACGAGCGCAGGAGCTACTTGATAACGAGCTTCTTGCCGACGCGTTTGAAAGCTTGGAGAAGACCTACATCGCAGCGTGGCGTGTCACGACCATCGACGATTCGGCAGGAAGGGAGAAGCTGTTTGTCGCCATCAATATCATTGGCAAAGTGCGTGATCATCTTGCAAGCGTCGTTGCCAATGGCAGGCTGGCCGAGGCCGAATTGAAGGAGCTTGCGTATTTAGCGGAAAGGAAGCGAAGGTTCGGGATATTGTGAATATTTTGTTGCAGCCGACGCAACCAGGGCGCGTTCTAGGAGCACCGTATGATGTGGCTTAAATGCTTTGCGATCGTCGCCATCGTCGGCGCGGTGCTTGGGCCGTGCGGACTGGAGTTTTTTTATTTTCTCTATCCGCCGATTGCGGATTGGTGCGATTGGGTCGGCGGTCTCTGCCTGGTTCCTGTATTGCTCCTTTCGCTCGGAGCGTTGATCAAGCTTCGTTGGAAATGGATCACGATCTTCGCTGTCGCCTGGGGGTTGATACTCCTTCCCGTGCTCGGATTTGTTGCGCCCTTTGCATGGTTAAGTCACCAGGGCTTTCATACCCACACGCTCCTGGATCAGAACTATCTCTCCAGATGTCGCCTGATCGATGTTGTCGAAGATGGCAAGACACAGAAAGTCGGCTTCTGCGAACACTTTGATCACCTCGAGATCTGCGACTTTATCATGTATGACACGACGGGACAGTTCGTTCTGCCTGCTTCGCGGAGAACGCCGGAATGGAAGCAGGCGATTGCGGCAGTTGCTGCGAATTCGCTGGTCTCGCCCGACGACGATGCCCTGCATCTGTTCGGAAGCTTCTATCTGGTCATAACCATCAGCGGTCCCGGGTGCTTAGGGTGATCGTCCGTCGCGCATAAGTTCGATCTCTGATCGAGAGTGGCGCCCGCTGCAAGTCGTCCTCTGCTGTGTGTCTTTATCCCCGAAGGGGGCTCCCCCAATTCGGGGTTGAGGCCTACCTCAACTCATTTCGACAGGAGCAGCGATTTGGCTGATCCGACTTTCTATGCCGCCGCGCAAGATCCGACCGCGAAAGGCAGTGTCAAAATAAGCGGCTACGTTCCCTCAAGATTTCTGATGCGCAACGGAGCATACGTTATGGACCCGGTTCCGGGCGCATCGCAGAAGGCCTTTCTCTTTTCCGATGGCTCAGGCAATAACAGAACGGACGGGAGGCTAGCCAATCCTAACAATTATCTGATCGTACCTGCGAATTATAGCGAGCGGCAAGCGAGGAATTTCGCGGCTAAGGTGGCGATGGTTCACGGACTTCTAGGGCCTAGCGCGATGCTTGGGATGATGGCGAATGCATTTTGGCTAGGCGGATCTCAAGACCTGCAGCGCAATCCAGGTTGGGGCACCCCACCAAAATCTTTCGTGCCGGCCTACACAAGCGCTGCCTCGGACCATTTCGGGTACGTCACGGCAGCCGCAGGCTTGCCGCGCGCATTGGCGGACAGCGGCGGAGGCGCTCACAATCTATATAGCTGGGCGCGAAACAAAGCGGCCGGTCTGGTAAATGGGGCGGGTAGCTCACATCCAATTCATATCGAGGGAAAGCTTGGCCTATCGAAGATCAACGAGGCCAACATCGCCCAAGGATTTGCCGCTGGTCTGGAAGCCGGTATGGCTCGTTCACCGTTCAATGACTCCGGTTACAACGCGCAATCCTCGGAAGCGCCCGGCCAAATCGGCGATGGTCATGGCATCGCGCCTTTCTCCGCTGGGCTAGCCGGCATCAATCCCGACCAGCCGGCGCCGCCGGACTGGCCGCCGCAGCAGCACACCCAGGTCAGGTATCTCAGCTCGCAGTGCGTCCGATATTGATCGCGCTTCAAATGTAACCGAAGGGCTTCGTCGTGCAGCGAAGAATACGAGCTGGCTGCGCCCTTATCCGGCCACGTGGCCCGAAATCTCTCTGCATATCTTGCGGAACGGAAGCGAGGGTTCAGGATACTATAAGGTCCGCGGAACGACGCACAACCAGAACGGTAGTTGACCGTGTTCATGCATTGTTCTAGAAGCCCGTGAGATGCATTAGGTGAGTTCATGAGTCCGACTGGATCGTGGGAGGGACAGAGCATCACCTGGTCAAAGCGTATCCTGATCTTCCTTGCTTTGTTCGGGTTGTACGGCGGAGACTTCTTTTATTTTCTCGTTCCGCCCCTCGGGTATTGGTTGCCGATAATCACGCTTGTGCTCGCGATGCCTTTGGCGTTCGTTTTCCTGGCAGCTATATTCAAGCGCCGCTGGAAGTTGGCAACGGTGTTCGCGTTGGCCTGGGCGCTGGTCGGCATTCACTTCGCCGGATCTCGGGCTGCTTCGGAGTGGGTGCGTGTCCAAGGCTTTCGTTTGCACACACTGCTGGTTCGGGATTATTCGTCCGGGTGCGATTTGACCGAATTCGTTGAGAATGGCGTCAAGCAATCCACCGGCACGTGCGAAGGCTTTGATCGCGGAAATTATTTCGACGTTATTGTCTACGACACCACGGGCGAGTTCGTATTGCCTGCTGCGCAAAGAACACCAGCCTGGAAGCAGGCGATGGCGACGACGATTTCGAGGGTTGTTGTGTCAGAAGAAGACCGCGCTTCTCATCTGTTCGGGAACTTCTATCACGTCTACGTACGATCTGAGGAACTCTTAGTGGCGATAGGCCTCTCAAGCCGGATTTCCGGCCAGCAACTGTAGGATCGGCCAACGACCGAGCACCTTGATCTCGGCTACCCGGCCTGTAGTTGCCCATAACCGAACATCCTCAGGCCGGTCGAGATTGCTCGCCGGCCCGGGCCGTTTGTTGACGTTCGCTCATCTCAATTGAAGGAGCCGCGATTTTGTCCGATCCGATCTTCTATGTTCGCGCTCAGGTCCGCAACGATCCCCGCAAAGTAAATGGCTAGCGGGCCTACCGCGGGCACTTGCGGAGTTCGGGGGCGGCATACACAATCTCTTCAACAAGCATGTTGTTGGGGCGAACGTTGATACGAGCGGAAAGTTCGGGCTATCGAAGATCAACGAGGCCAATATTGCTCGAGGCTATGCCGCGGGTCTAGACGCCGGCAACTCCCCTTCACCGTTCAATGACTACGGCTACAACGCGCAACCTTCGGAAACGCCCGGCCAAATCGGCGATGGTCGTGGCATCGCGCCTTTCTCCGCTGGGCTAGCCGGCATCAATCCCGACGAGCCGGCACTCCCGACTTGGCCGCCGCAGCAGACCAGCCAGATTAGATATCTCAGCTCGCAGCGCGCCCAATATTGACGCAGTTTGTTGCTGGTCATGCTCGCGATACAACCAAAGGGAGAGTTGACGGCAGAGCGGAAGCGGCGGTTCGGGATCCTGTGATTTTTCCGGACGGCGATGCAACCAAAACGCGAGTTGACATAGTTCTTGGTCTGTTCTAGATGATCCATAAGTTTGCGCGCACGCCGCAAACTCATGATAGCGGGCTGATCTTCCATGAAATTTCTCGATCGTATTTCGCTGGCTGGGTTGATGCTGTTGATCTCCAACAGCTCATACGGTGCTCAGGCCACAATGACTTGGGAAGACGGGGCATTGTGCCAATTCGAACTCAAGTTCGACCCAACGAAATATGACCGCGAGAGGCTAAAGAACACGATCGACGCCGCCTACGGAGACGATTTTTTCAGCATTCCATCTCCGGCCATGGCCATCGATCGGGATGGCCGGATCACATCGCAGATTACGGAATTCCAGCAGGCATGTGATCGTAAGAGAGACGCTGTGGCCAACCTGCCGCTTCTTGAACTTCCCGGAGCCGAGGAGGCGCGAAAGCTCAGTCTTGAGCAACTGGAAGAGACCTGCAGATTCGATGTGCTTGAGGCGCGTGCTGCATTGGGAGATCCGGCAGCGCTCCGCCAGTTTGCGCCATCGGCTGCACAATGCTCCTCGTACATCGACGCGTTGGAAGGAAAGACCGACCTTCGCGCCGTATGGCGCAACATGGTCGAATCCCGCTGTCGTGACAATAGTAGGCCGGATGTCTGCAAGGCCAATTTTTTTTCAGCCGAGACGAGGCCGAACGCTGAAGCGCGAATTAAAGCGGACGTTCTGACATATGGTTGGGGCAATTGCACAACACGCTATCTGAAAACGGCGGACGTGCAGAAAGAGTCGTCGATCCGGGCGAAACTCGAAAAGGGGCTCCGGCGGCTGTTCAAAATCAAAGCCTACCCTTGTAGCGATTAGCTCGGCCGGGCGGCCGTTCTTGATCGGAATTGCGTCGCCATTGCATTTCAAGTCCTCGTCAGTTTTTGCTTCTCGCTGAGCCGGCATTGCAGATCGTGTAATGCGCTGAAGTGTGAATCCTCGCCTCATGCTTGCCGTGGGGCAGTCAAGCCTCAAATGGTGCATTTCCTGTCGTCGATCTTCTCAAATCGATGACAGCGATCGCTCGCGCCGAGTCCTCGCGAACTGCTCATTTCGGCCAATCGATGACTTCCGCTGAACAGCTCTCCTGGGCTAGACCGTTCTCGATTGGAATAATCAAAGGAATAAGAAAATGGCAACCGATCCAATAATCCAAGGGCTTATCGATCTGTTCGAGCCGCCAGAAGACGGCCATGCGGCGCTGCCGTCGAGTGCCTTCGGTGCGTCTCGGAGCAAGGGTACAAATCCGCACGTCGGCTTTGATGTTAGCCGCGGCCGGGGCGTGCTGCCCCACGGCCGAGTCAATTCACCTGTCTACGGCAAGATAAAGGAAATTCAATCGAAGCTCGGTCGCATTGTAATCGAGGAACGGTACCCCGGCACTAATACGCGGACAGGCTATGACGTTGAGATACTGCACACACAAAGCCAGATGGTGAAAGCCGGGGATACGGTTGTACCGATGCAGCAAATAGGTACGCAGGGCGATGTCGGCGCGCCCGGCGCATTCCACGCGCACATACAAGTGTTCCATGGCGATAGAACGCCGCTCAATCCACTGAGGCACCTGTTCGAGTATCACCATCCTGGCGCGCCGGTGCCGCCTCTGCCTGAGTTTGAACCGCTGCAAGTGCCGCCGCGCGTGAAGGGTGGCTCGGCGTTGCAGCCCGACACGCCGCGGCCGCCGGTGCCGGGCGCTGTACCGACACCGGACAATCCGCCTCTGGCGACCGCACCAGCGCCGCGAATTCCGAAGGACCAGCCGCGCAATCCTGGGCCGCCACTCGACATACGGCCTCCCGCTCAATCGCGTTCGCCCGTCGCTCCAGCGCCGACACCCAGCCCAAGCTTGCCGCCGTCGTCCTTTGGTCGCGAAGGCTCGGCGAGCAATCCACCCAACTTTGTGGATCGCTGGAATGCGCCGGCGCCGGCACCGTCGTCTCCTGGCATCGGTGGTTTCGCTCCACCTGGCCAGGCGAATAGCTTCAATGATCGGTTCGGCAATTGGAAATCCGACGCGCCGGATGGCTCCGTCTCCTCGCCTGCGCCCGAAGGGAGACCGGGAGGATTACCGGGCATGATCATGGATTACCTTCAACCCCAGGGGGAGCGGGCCGCCAGACGCTCCCAGGCGCAGCCGACCGGGTTGCCTTCACAACCAGGTACGCTTGGAGGGGCGGTTGATAGTCAACCGGACCAGCAGCAAGCCTCTGCTATGGCTCGTCCCGGTCTGTTCGCATCGTCGTTTCTTGGCGGCAAGCAAAATGGTTCAGGCGGTCTTGCCGGCTTATTCGGCTCTAATCCCGTCGGTCGAATGCCACCCGGAAGATTGCCGCGACCGGAGACATTGTTCAGGCCACTGCCGTTCATGAGCGGTTCGCTTCCCGACAAGCCGCCGCTCGTCCTGGCTCGGCCGGATGTTCGGTTTCCCCTCGAGGCGTTGCTTGCGCCCGATCGCGACAAGGCCTTGGACGAGTGGAGCTCGGCGCGACCGCCTCGTCAAGCCGTTCCGCGCGCGCCTGCGCCAGACAGCGGAGGATCCATCGCCGATTTGATCATGAATTATATTCGATCGCAAAAGGCGCAGGACGCCGATCAGTCGCAACGGCCTGCGTTCAATACCGATGCGGCCCCGATGCCGCCCATCTCGTCCTATGTCGTTCCCTCAACCGATGGAGAGGACGTGTCCGACGACCCGCGCGGGCGCGCGTCTATCCGGCGGCTGTCGCGCTTCGCGGCGTTGTGACCTATCGGCAACCTGCATTCCCGCGCTAGCCTTATTCGAAGCGTTTGGTCCCCGTACCACTTGCCACAACCGTTTCGTTCGCTGGCCGCGGGCTGGTGTCTGGAGTCGATGCAACCGAGGCGAGAGTTGACAACGCTCCCTGTTTGCTCTGGTAATTGAATTGGGCGCGGTAGCCTGTGACTGATGGATTGTTCCAGGAGCATCGGATGACGTGGCCCAGGCGTATTGCAATTGTCGTCATCGTTGGTGCGGTGCTTGGTCCCTGCGGACTGGAGTTTTTCTATTTTCTCTATCCGCCAATCGCGGATTGGTCCGATTGGGCCGGCGCTCTCTGCCTGGCTCCGCCATTGCTCCTTTCGCTCGGGGCGTTGATCAAGCTTCGGTGGGAATGGATCGCGATCTTCGCTGTCGCCTGGAGTTTGATATTTCTTCCCGCCCTTGGAGTTGTTGCGCCCTTTGAATGGCTCAGCCACCAGGGCTTTCATATCCGCACGCTCCTGGATCAGAACTATCTCTCGAAATGTCGCCTGATCGACTTTGCTGAAAATGGCAAGGCACAGAAAGTCGGCTTCTGCGAGCATTTTGATCACCTCGAGATCTGCGACTTCATCATGTACGACACGACGGGACAATTCGTTCTGCCTGCTTCGCGAAGAACGCCGGAATGGAAGCGGGCGATTGCGGTAGTTGCCGCGAACTCGCTGGTCTCGCCCGACGACGATGCCGTTCATCTATTCGAAAACTTTTATCGGGTCATAACCCTCAGCGGTCCCGGGTGCTCAGCGTGATCGTCCGGCGGGGATGACTTCGATCTCCGATCGAGACTGGCATCCGTTGCCTGCCGTCCTGCTGTCCTTATCCCCCGAAAGCCGCTCAGCCCAATTCGGAGCTATGGCTATACCTCAGCTCATTTCCACAGGAGCAGCTATTTGGTTGGTTGTGCATGCGAAATATAGCGAACACTGGTCGGCCGCCTTCACCATTTAAAGACTACGGTTACAACGCTCAAGCTACACAGACGCCCCGCCAGATCGGTCAGGGTCGTGGCATCTCGCCGTGCTCCGCCGGATTGGCCGGCATCAATCCCGAAGCGCCGGCGTTCCCGACTTGGCCGCCGCAGCAGAAAAGCCAGGTTAGATATCTCAGCTCGCAGCGTACGCGATTTTGACCCAGCTTGTTGCTGGTCATGCTCGCGATACAACCAAAGGGAGAATTGACGGTGTTCGCTATTTGTTCTAGGAATGGTGCGCGCCTCTCGCGGGAGTCATTTGGCTTGTCAACCCCGGGGCAGAGTCCTGCGCAGCATTAGAGAATGCCGTAATGAAAATCTGCTCGCGAATCGGGACGACAACTCGTGCTTGTCGAGCCTGGCGTATCTCTTCCATCTTTCTCACCTACTCGCTGTTGATTTTGCCGAGTCCTGGTAACGCACAGGGCGCTGGCGCAAAGCCGCTCGCCCAATCCGACGCTGCTCCAACTCTGGAATCGCTTTCGCACACCGCCTTGCCTCACAGCCTGTTCAAGGCCTGGTGCGGGGAGAAGGGTAGGTTTCTTCTTGATGTGAACGGTCAGCTTGAGGCCTATGACGATGGCGTCAAGTCCGCGACCATCGCGGTGTCGTCCTCAGCGCCAGTCCAATGCGGCCTCGATGGCCACCAACTGGTCTATGTCGACACGGGGATGGGATACATCACAAAGGTCGATATCGGGAGCGGGGCTTCCCGGCTGCTGGCGACTTATAAGCCTGATGAACGGACCGGGAGCGGTCCTGTCATGTCTCCCGATTTCAAAAGTGTTGCGAGTGATCGAGTTTTGCAGCTCGCTGCCGAAGTGAGAAAATTGAAAGTCGTTCGCGTAGATCCTCGCGATGAGGTGCATCAGATCAAGTGGAGCGAGGATTCTTCGAAGCTGTTCGTCGCTTATTTCGCGGCGATAGAAGTTTTTGATGCAACGGGCAGGAAGATTGGTTCGGGACGACTGCCGGAAGGTTCATACTACCAGGATGGGTGGTTCGCGGCAGATCAGCAGGCGCTAATTCTGTTTCTCGGCGTGAAGAAGAAAAAATTCCGGGATACTGTCATTAAGTGCCGCATTGCGGATTGGACCTGCGTTCGTCTGAGGTCTCGTGTTGACGATGTCTCGGTCGGCGGCCGAGGAATAATTGGAACGGTAAGCCCTTTGGGTAAACCGCCGGCGCTAGGTGAGGAAGATGACGATTCGCCGATCGCCTTCGACAAATATTCAGTCGAACTCCGCGATGGCGCAGCGCGCCTCCTTGCACAACAGACGTTTCTGACGGCGAACGGCACCTCCGGCTACGAGATCACCGTCGCCCCATCGGGGATGAAGGCCATCCTCACCTGGCGCGCAAACAGAGCCGCAGACTGCGGGACCTCGGCAGGGACATCGTCCGGGTGCTTGCAGGGAATGCTGATTGACTTATCAAAGGTGCTTAAATGAACGAGCCGTATAACCCCGGTAGGCCCTTCCGCCTGACGTCTCGATATGGTCCGCGCATCCACCCGGTAACAGACAAGGAGACATTTCACGCCGGACAGGATTTCGCCGCTCCGGCAGGTACGCCGATTCAAGCGGCGACGCCGGGAAGGGTCGTTTACTCAGGCTTCAACGACAAATTTGGTAACACGGTCATCGTGCAGACCACCGATGGTTACAGCCTATACGCCCATATGAAGGATGGTGCTCCCAGGGCTCAGCTCAATCAGGAGATTTGGCCGGGGGATGTTATTGGTCAGGTCGGCAGCACCGGCGAATATGCCCGAGGAAATCATTTGCACTATTCCATTATCAAGCGCGGGGAGGCGGTCAACAACACAAACGAAGGCGGCAGGATCGGGATCGGTGTCGATCGGGATCGCACGGTCGATCCCGCCACATTCGATAACTCGGTTCCCTATATGAGGGAGCCTTTGGGCGCCGCCGGACAGATGTACAGCGGGGTTGCTTTCACAATCAGACGCGTTTGGAGGGATGTGGGCCGGACAACCCGGCCAGCAGCAGGTCTCTGCCATAACCGCTCACCCAAGTTCATTTGCTTCGCCGCTTCCGGGCGTTACGCAAAATGTGCCGGGTGGTCGCACAGGCTTGTTCGGCCCTTCCGGACATTCGGATCTCGTAGATCGAATGCAGCCTGGACGAGTGCCACGACCGGAGACATTGGCTAAGCCGATGCCGTTCATAAGCGGCTCGCTTCCCGACAAGCCGTTGCCTTATTGGTCCCAACTGGATGCTCCGTTTCCGCTTGAGGCCTTGCTTGCGCCCGATCGCGACGCCGCCTTGAGAGACTGGAGCGCGGTGCGGCCGCGCCGTCCGGCCGCTCCGGTAGCGCCTATTGCGCCGAAGGCCAGGCGATCCGCAACCGATCAGATCATGAATTATCTTCGGTTGCTAAATGCACAGGATGCCGATCGCTCGCGAGCGCCCTCCTTCGTCACCGATGCGGTCTCGATGCCTCTTGTCCCTTCGAATGACGCAATCTCGACCGGCGCAGAGGACGACGTTGACGACCCGCGTCAGGATCGTGCGTCCATCCGATGGCTAACCAGGCTCCAGATGCTGTGATGCGTCGATAGTTCGTGATTTCTTTATAGCCTCGTTCTCTACATCCACGCCGACCCTGCGCGCATAGCGCCGGCGCCCGGCGAAGACGTCTCGCTAAGACTGCGAACCGGAAGCAACGCCTCCGCGCCATCGCACGACCGAGATCTGAAACACAATCCGATCCGACCTGCGCCTTGAGTGCATCGTGGACACGCTGCCCATACGGCTGCGCATCCCATCATGCGCGGGTGTTACAAGGAACCATTCATGTCTCTACCGACTTCCACCTTTGCCACCTACCAGGCCGTGGGCAATCGCGAAGACCTGAGCGATATGATCTATCGCATCGATCCGGTCGATACGCCCTTCATGAGCGCCGCCGAGAAAGAGAAGGCGACCGCTGTCAATCACGAATGGCAGACCCAGGCCTTGGCGCCTGCCTCTTCTTCGAACGCTCAGCTCGAAGGCGACGATCCCACCACCAACGTCACCACGCCGACCGTCCGCCTCGGCAATCTCTGCCAGATCTCCTACAAGGTCGCCGCCGTTTCGGGTACCCAGCAGGCTGTCGAGCATGCCGGCCGCGACAATGAGCTCGCCTATCAGGAGATGCTCAAGGGTCTCGAGCTCAAGCGCGACATCGAGACCATTGTCGTCGGCACCAATCAGGCGAAGAACGCCGGCAGCACGACCACGCCGCGCTTTACGGCCTCGATCCTGTCGTGGATCATGTCCAACACTTCCAAGAGCACGTCCGGCTCGCCCTCCGATCCGGCGGCGGCCGACGGCACCGGCACGCGCACCGACGGCGCCCAGATCGCCTTCACCGAGGCGCGGCTGAAGTCGGTGCTGTCCTCGATCTGGACTAACGGCGGCAAGCCGGGCGTCATCATGACCGGCGCTTTCAACAAGCAGGTGTTCTCCACCTTCACCGGGCGAGCAAGTGCGATCGAAGATGCGAAATCCAAAAAGATAGTGGCCTCGGTGGACGCCTATGAGTCGGACTTCGGCAAGCTGAAGGTGGTGGCCAACCGCTTCCAGCGCCCGCGCGACGTGCTGGTGCTGGAGACCGACAAATGGGCCGTTGCGTACCTCAACGGACGCAACATGATCTCGATCCCGCTTGCCAAGACCGGGGACTCCGACCGGCGCGAGATCCTCGCCGAATATGCCTTGGTCGCGCGCAATGAGAAATCGAGCGGCGGCATCTTCGACAACACCACCTCCTGATCGCCTCGATCCTCATTCCATCCACATCAGGGGCGGCCTTCGGGGCGCCTCTTTTCTCTTGGAGACCTGGATGTCCCTTCCAAACAATCACACCCTCAATACCATCGACCTCACCGCCTATACGCCATCATGCGGCGCCTCTCCGGTGGCGGCCTATATTCGTGCGCCTTTTCGCTGCCAGCTCCTGAAAACGACTGGCATTCTCGGCGGCGCCATCACGACGACTGATGGCACCGTCACGGTATCGGCAAAGACCAAGACGCTTGCGACATTCGCGGTGCCGCAGGCTGGCGCCGCCGCCGGCGTGCTGTTCTCGACGGTACCGCCTTCTCCGTCTTATCTGAACGAGGATGACGTGATCGTGCTCGCACCCTCGGGCGGAGGCGGCGCGAATATTCCGATGCATTTCTCGATTACGGTGAGGGCGAGCTGAGATGGGCATTCGATATCTAGGCACCGGCCGCCTTGGGACGACGCAGAGCGTCGCCTACTCGGGAACCGCGGGCAGGACCGCAAATCCGATCGGCTCCCAGACGTACATGGTGCGCGTGCTATGCACCACCGATGCATTTGTCCGGATCGATGACAATCCGACTGCGACGACATCGGATGCGTTGCTGCCGGCCGGCGCGCCCGAATACTTCACGATCACCCCCGGCATGAGGGTGTCCGCGGTGCAACTCGCATCCGGCGGCGTGATGTACGTGACTGAGGTTTCATAATGTCTTTCGGTCGCATCGGCGCGCTTGGTCGCAGCTTCGGCAAGAGGGCGCATGGATCGGATCACTCATTAAGCTTTGCTGATGCCAGGAACTCGCAATCATGGTGCGTTGACAGATGATGAAAGATGAAAAGCCCACCGGTGACACGTTCGATGACGGTGGCAGAGCGGTTCAGGGCGAAGCCGATTTTTCGAGCGCTGCCGACGGCTTCAACTATGTTGGCGCAGGCCCGGAGGCCGTGTCGTGAGCGGCGTTCATTTGCGACCTCATTTCGATAGCGACGGCAAAAGCCTGGCGATCGAACACAGTCAGGACTGCGCCCCCATTCTTGAATGGAACCGCGAGGCGCGGCGGGACGAGCAGCACGGCGAGTGGGGCCGCCATGTCGCCCGTATTCCCAACGTCATCTACGTCAAATGGCTCCACGAGGAGCACGCCAGGGGCAATATCGCTTTGCGTCTCTTTTCGGCTGAGTTCGACCAGATCGTGCAGAGAAAGCTTCGCGATCCCGAATGGGCCTATTTGCGAACGGACCGGCCGAGATTGCAGGCCGGTTGGACTGCGGGGATAGCGTGACCGAAATCGTGGACAATGAATCGCTGCAGGCAGCGATCACCGAATATCTGGCACGAGACCAGGACAGCACCCTGATTGCCCGGATTCCGACATTCATCCAGTTGGCGGAGGCGAAGTTCAATCGGCAGCTGTTCGTTCGCCAGATGGAGCAGCGCGCGATTGCCGTGGTCGATCTCAATTCGAGCGAGCCGGAATTCATTGCACTACCTGCCGACTTCCAATCCATGCGCAGGGTGAGGCTCTCGAGCGTGACCGGAAAGCCTTGTCTCGAGTTCAGGTCAGGTGCGCAGATGGACGAGTATCGCTTTGCGACGTCGGATATAGCCGCGCGGCCACGCTACTTCACGGTCTTCGGCGGCGAGATCGAGCTCGCGCCGACACCTGACGCGTCCTACACGGTCGAGATGATCTATCGGCAGAATATTCCGCCGTTGGCATCGAACCCAACAAACTGGCTGCTGTCGATGGCGCCCGATCTCTATCTTTACGGAGCCCTGCTTGAAACAGCACCCTACCTCAAGGAGGACGCCCGAATTCAGACCTGGGGGCTCGGATTTACTTCTGCGCTCGCGGATCTGAACAATCTCGGGTTGACGTCGACGTTCAATGCAGGGCCGATGACGGTGAGGCCGTCCGGAAAGGTTTGGTAGCATGGCAACCTTCAACAAGTTCAACTCCTTCGTGTCCGACCTTGCGCAGAAGATCCACAACCTCAATTCCGATGCGCTGAAGGTCCTGCTCACCAACACGGCGCCGGTTGCGACGAACACGATCAAAAGCAGCATCACCGAAATCGCGACGGGAAACGGCTACACCGCGGGCGGCGTGGCGGCCGCTTTCGTATCGGGGACCGACACGGCCGGAACCTACAGATTGATCCTTTCTCCAGTTGCCTGGACGGCTTCCGGAGGCTCGATCGGGCCATTCGAGTGGGCTGTTCTCTATAATTCGAGTGCTGCGAACGGCAATCTGATCGGCTGGTGGGACTACGGCACCGCCATCACCTTGACCAACGGCAACACCTTCACGGTGGCGCTCGATCAAACCAACGGTGTTCTGACGTTACAGTGACATGGCAGCATTCCTTGACCTTTGCCGGTTTGTACCGACCGACGGCGGCACCACTTCCTGGACTTACTCCAGCGTGGTTGGCGGCTGCCAAAGCCCGGATCAGGCCGGCGCCGTGAGCGGCACAAATTACAAGATTTACGCCGTCAGCTCGGATTTGACGCAGTGGGAGTTGTCGGAGGGCGCCTACAACTCTTCGACCAAGACCTTTGCGCGAACCACTGTTCTCGCCAATTCGGCGGGCAGCGGCACGAAGCAGGGCGGCACCGGAACGCTGATCAATTTTGGCGCCGTCCCGAATGTTGCCGTCGTCGGCGTCAAGGAGGATTTGATTTCGGTCGAAGAGGCGAACAACTTCACGACGGTTCAACAGCTCCAGGCTCGCACCAACCTCGGCATGTCCAGCGAGGTCGGCAAAATCGAATGGTGGCCGTGCTCTGACGTGCCAGCCGGGCGTCTCCGGGCAGACGGAGGGAGCTATTTGCGCGCCACCTACCCGGACCTCTCAAACTTCCTGATCAAGACTGGCGCCGCGACTTTCACCAACGGCTCCCCCAACCTCGGCATGGTGAGCCATGGCCGCTCCGTCAACGATCCGGTCAAGCTCTTCACCACGGGCATACTGCCAACGAATTTCACGGCGGGCACGCACGGCCTCGTGACCGCCGGGACGGTCTACTACGTTAAGAGCGTGGTTGACGCGAATACGGTGACACTCACGGCGTCACCCGGTGGTGCCGCGATCAGCGCCGGCTCGGCGGGATCCGGCACGCATAGTTGGGTTTGCGCGCCCCACGGCGACGGCGACGGCTCAACCACGTTCACGGTGCCAGACTATCGCGGCGAGTTCTTGCGCGGCTTGGACAACGGGGCCGGCGTCGACACAAACCGCTCCGCTGGTTCGGTGCAGCTCGACGCGATGCAGGGACACATTCACAGCAGCACGGTCCAAGCTGTGTCACCGTCCGGTGGTGGTTGGAACATCACGGGTGGTGGTGGCGGGTTCTTCGCGGGACCACTTACGCTATCGACTGGCGGGCCTCAAGGCGACGGCACCAATGGCCCGCCGCGCACCACTAGTGAAACGCGCCCACGTAATGTCGCAGCTCTCGTGACGATCAGATACACGGCCTAGCAGATGTCGCTTCTCGGCTTTGACGCAATCGGCCGGTGGGCCCTCGGACAGCTCCCGGCAAAGGGCAACGAAGCGCTGATTGCCAACGCGGGCAGCTTTGCCGAAACCGGCGAAATCACATCATTCTCAGTTTCACTTGATGAGCCTCCGGGTGCGTTGGCGTTCATGCCAATTGCCGGAAGTTTCGCCGTCAAGGAGGTGTCGGCGGCGGGCGGCTATGCCTATGCTGGCGTCGTCGGAAACTTCAGGATTTCCACGGCAGCGGGCGGCCGCGGTTACACGCTCAGCGGAGTAGCCTCTGTCGATTTCATTGGCCAAGCCGCAACGGTTGCCGGCAAATTTGGTGCGGGCGGTCTCGCGGCAACATTAAGCCTGAGTCTTGCTTCGCCGGCCGGTGCCTATGCGGTTGTTAGCATCGCGGCGATATTCACGCGGGACTTCATCAATTGGTTGCCGCTGACGATTGAGGGCGACGTTTGGGATATGGAAACCGCGGCGGCATCGAGCTGGAGCGCGGCGAGCGCCCCTGCCGTCTCATGGACCAATAGCAGCACGCCGTCGTCTTCATGGTCTGGACTTACGCCGCCCTCCAGCCCGTGGTCGATTGATCCCACACAAACGATACCGCCTCCGACGTCCGACTGACCCCCGTTACCCGGCCCTGTGACTGCGCGCCCAGACGTGAGCCGTCCGGGCCAGCATTGCCATGGATTCGTGAACACATGCCTTTGCTTCCATACGCCGAATACAAGCCCGATGTCAGCGACTATGAGGGCACGGCGACCAAGAACATCCTCAACGTGGTTCCTCGCGGCGACGGTTACGGACCTTTTCCGTCGTTCTCCGCCTACACGTCAGCGCTGCCTTCGACCTGTCGCGGCGCCTTTTATGCCCTGAAGTCGGATGGGACGGTGATCACCTTTGCCGGAACCGACAACAAGCTCTACAAGCTCAACAACACGGATTACGGCTGGGCCGATGTCTCGAGTGGCGGATCCTCTTACTCCGCTCTCTCTTCCAGTGCGCAATGGCAATTCGCACAGACCGGAAATCTGGTGTTCGCAACGCAAGCCAATGCGCCGCTGCAGGTGTTCGATCTTACTGCATCAAATGCCTTTGCGAATGCGCAGGGTTTGCCGCCGCAGGCCGCCTATATCAGCGTCGTCGGCCGCTTCCTGGTGCTTTCCGGTTTGCTCTCGACGCCTTATCGCATCCAGTGGTGCGGGCTGAACAATTTCAATTCGTCGACCTCCTGGGACAACCTCACGGCTGGCGCCGACTTTCAGGATTTTCCCGATGGAGGGATTGTCCGAGGCGTTGCCGGCGGCGAAGCCGGCATCATCTTTCAGGACCTGGCGATCCGGCGCATGTCCTACGTGCCGGGCTCGCCGATCATTTTCCAGATCGATCGCATCACCCAGGATAAGGGATTGTTTGCGCCTTACTCGATCATTCGCGCCGGCGAGCGGATCTTCTTCTATGCAGGGCAGGGCTTTCACAAGATCGAGCCTGGCGGCGTTCCCGAGCAGATCGGGCGTGAAAGAATAGACCGGACGTTTCTCGATGATCTCGACAAGGGGAACCTGCAGCTCTTCATGGGCGCCGCCGATCCGCGCTCGACGCGGGTTTATTGGGCCTACAAATCCGTCAACGGTACGGCCGGATGTTACGACAAGCTTCTGGGCTATGATTTTCTGCTCGACCGGTTTTTTCCCGTGCAGATGACGGGCGAATATCTGCTGGGCATTTCGCAAACCGGGTTGACGCTGGAGAATCTCGATTCGCTCGGCCCAGGTGCCCTCGCGGTCACAGGCGCGGCGGATAACGGCTCCGGCCTGGTCCGCCTCACGGTCGCTTCGACGGCAACGCTAATCACTGGCCAGATTGCCTCCGTCAGCGGCGTGGTCGGCACGGTGGAAGCAAACGGCGAGCGTTGGGTCATTGCGGTCATCGACGGCACGCATCTCGACCTCCAGGGCGCGATCTTTGCGAACGCGTATGTGTCGGGCGGCATCATCGGCGGGTCAATCGATGCGATGACGCTGAGTCTCGATGCCTATCCGACGGCGGTACAGCCCGAGATCGCGCAGTTCTCGAGTTCGCATGTGCTCGGCTTCTTCCGGGGGACCAGTCTCGAGGCGATCATGGAGAGCAGCGAGCAGGGCACCGACGACGAGCGCATCACAATCCGCGGCTTCTGCCCGATCACTGACGCCGCCAGCCTGTACGGCTCGGCCTCGTATCGCGATACGCCGTCGGCGGCTGCCATCGCCGGCAATGAAGTGTCGGTCAATGCCAGAACGGGCCGCTGCGATGTCAGGCGCGACACTCGCTACTCGCGCTTCAGGGTGCGTATCCCCGCCGCGACCAGCTGGACCTTCTGCGCGGGCGTGGTTCCGGATCTCACGCCGGGAGGTACGCTATGACGGCATACGTTCCTGGACTCACCGAGACCGATTTGAAAAAGATCGTGCTCGCCCTGCAGCAACTTGCCGCAGGACGGTCAAACGCAGTCGGCAGCGTCACGCTGGCCGCCGGTGTTTCCAGCACGACAGTGACAACGGCGAACTGCGCCGCCGGCTCGACCCCGATCCTGACACCGGCATCCGCTGCCGCTGCGACGGAGCTCGGCAACGGCACGATGTATGTGAGTGCCGTGAGCAACGGCGCATTCACGATCACTCATGCCAACTCCGCCAGTCCGGGGCGGACCTTTCTTTATGCGGTCCTCGGCTGAACTCGTTTGCGTCGATCCGAAACGGGTTCACGAAATCTGGCCACACGTCGCTCCGCTGTTGCGGAAGGCTATTGCAAGAACGGGGCTCTCGGCGTTCGCCGATATTGAAAGCGACATTCTTCGCGGCGACGCGCTGCTGTGGCTCGCGCTGAGCGACGGACGCGGCGAAACAGCGATCGAAGCCGCCGCTTCAACAAGCCTGCAACAGACCGATAGCGGCAAGGTCTGCATCATCACAGCGTGCGCCGGCGCCAACATGGCGCGCTGGCTGCCGCTGATCAATCACATCGAAGCATACGCGAAGGCGGAGGGCTGCAGATGCATGCGCATCTTCGGCCGCAGGGGCTGGCAGCGCGTGCTCGAGGACTATGACGAAAAACACATCATTTTGGACAAGGAATTGGATTGATGGCGGACAGAAGTTTCCATGATGTCTACGGATTTGATCCCGAGGCCATGCCGCGTCCGGGCGGGTTGGTCGGACTGCTGCAGGAGGCGATGCGGCAGAGTGGCGCTGATCTCGATGCGCCGTCGAATCCAGACCCGAATTTCAGGCAGCTTTCGCGAGTACCTGCGGTTGCGCCTGCCGCTGCGGCCCCCGCCGTGCCGGCCACTCCCGCTTCGCCCGCTGTGGCTGCACCTTACGCCGGCCCATTCCCGCTACCGCAACGTGATTTCCCTTCAATGCCGCAAGCGCCGGACCCGGAGGCGATCTGGCGGGCGATCGACGCCAAGAACGCCAAAGCCAATGCCGCGTCTGATCGTCGGAACGCGGCGGGCCTGACCGCATCGGCGAATGTTGCTGTTCCTAGTTCTGGCGTACCCGGGCAGGGCTACTCGCCGGCGGCTCCGGTGACCGTGAACGATCTCGGGCGCGCGTTCGCAACCGGCGTTCCGATCGTCGGCGGGACGTTGAACACTTTTGACGCGGCGACGAACGCCGCGCTTGCGCCCGTGCTCAACCGGTTCTTTGACGAAAAGGGCCAACTGCAGGAACCAACCTTCGGCGAGCGCTACGCGCATGCCAAGCGGGACCAGAACGCGGCGGACAAGCGTTTTGCGACTGAGCATCCGGTGGTGGACACGATCGCGCAAGCCGCCGGCAATGTCGCTACGATGGCGCCCGTGATGTCGGCCGCGCCGAAAGCGTTCGGCCTGGCCGGCCCGCTTTGGGAAATGCCGCACGGTGGCGCGATCGCCGGCGCGGCGATGGGCGGCGCTGATGCGGCCACGCGCGGCGAAAACCCGCTTGGTGGGATGTTGGTTGGCGGCCTTAGCGGCGGCGGGGCGGGTCTGTCCGGCCAGCTCGCAGGCAAGGCGTTTAACTGGGGCATGGACCGCGTGTGGCCGTTGGCGGCTCCGCGGATGACGGTTAACCCACGCTTGCGCCTCGGTTCGGGGCTGCGCAGTCAAGCCGGGATCGAATACTTCAATCAGCGGAACCGGGCGGAATGATCTCATTGCCTGCGCGCCGCTCGCGGCGCCGGAAATAGTAGGCCACGCCAAGTATCACCGCCAACATCGTCAGGCCGCCGGCAGCGCCGAGCGTGTCCACGATCCAAAGCATGACGAAGAACACTGCCGACGTCACGAGCCAGCCCAGCACAAAACCAAGTATATCTTCCAACATGCGGGAGCGCTCCCAAGCGGCTTTTGTTGAGGGATCATCGGCTGCAATCCAAACGTGCATCATAAGCGTTCGTCAGCGTCGGAGGCCGGAGGCGCTCATCAAATCGACGTGAGTCGATACTGCGCCAGCGTCGGCCGTATCTGGTCAAACGGCAAATCCGACCCGAATCTGATTGCGCTCAAGTCCGATCCCGCGCTTTCCCGCGAGATGACGGCTACTTACACGCGGACCATGCCCGCATCCTGAAGCGCAACGGGCTCCTTGGAGGCGATGCGGCACAGCTGTGCTCATCTTGAGGCGGCATCGAACCCAGGGATAAGCCCAAACTTTGGAAGGCTATGGTAGTCCCAAGGAGAGAATCTGACGCCTTGAGTTCATGTGCAATCGGGCGCCGGCATGTCACCATTCGTTTATATCAAGCGAAACGATGTCTGCTGCCCCGTTTTGCAGGCGATGTGGCGTGGGCAAAGCTGTCCAACGCGGTTCATCACGATAGCATCGTCGTAGCGGCTGCCAAAGAAGTCTCTATGTGTGCACGGGGCGTTCCAGAGCGTAGTTGAGGCGACAGCCGGGTCTTCTTTCCGCCCTACCAGCGCGCGGCGAGTGATCGCTGGGACAAATAGCTATTTCGTCGCGCTTCGACCACGACAGCGACAACGGCGAACTGCGCCGCGGGCTCGACACCGATTCTGCCCCCGGCATCCGCTGCCGCCGCCACGGAGCGCGGCAGCGGCACGATCTATGTGAGCGCCGTAAGTAACGGCGCGTTCACGGTCACCCACGCGAACTCCGCCACCACGGGGCGGACCTTTCTTTATGCGGTCCTCGGCTGAACTCGTTTGCGTCGATCCAAAACGGGTGCACGAAATTTGGGCGCTTGTCGTTCCGTTGTTGCGGGCGGCTATTGCAAGAAGGGGGCTCTCGGCGTTCGCCGATATTGAAAGCGACATTCTTCGCGGCGACGCGCTGCTGTGGCTCGTTGCTAAGCGACGGAAGCGGCGAAACAGCGATCGAAGCCGCCGCAGCAACTAGCCTGCAACAGACCGATAGCGGCAAGGTCTGCATCATCACAACGTGCGCCGGCGCCAACATGGCGCGCTGGCTGCCGCTGATCAATCACATCGAAGCATACGCGAAGACGGAGGGCTGCAGATGCATGCGCATCTTCGGCCGCAAGGGCTGGCTGCGCGTGCTCGAGGGGTACGAGGAACAGCACATCATCATGGATAGGGATATTTGGAAGTGGCTAAAATAATTTCTCGCGGCGGATACGGTTTGACTCCCGAGGCTTATGAGGACCAGACAACGGGTGGCTTGGTCGGTCGACTTCGCGATCTGCTGGAACAGCGAGGAGCTGCTTCTAGTGCTACGGTCAATCAGTCTGCAGAGAGCAATGGGAGTCCTCAAGGTTTGCTCGGCAGGTTACTCGCGCTAGCTGCGAACAGCCTCCCGGCTGGAGGATTTAGCCAGGAATTGTCCTCTCAGTCAAAAGATCGGAATTTTAGGCAGCTTTCGCGAGTTTCCGGTGACAGGCCGATGGCTTCCTCAATTGCGCTGGGGAGCCTTTCCGAAGCTTCACAACGTGCGCCATCAATTATGCCGCTGGCTGACGGACCCCGACCAGTTGGGCCAAGCGACCAGCAATACGCCATGGGAAAGCCAACCTACAGCCAGTGCGTAGATCAGTGCTTGCATCTATTGCCTTCCCCGAGCGGCGACTTACAATCCTCAGAGTTTCGCCAGTGCGTCGGCAAATGCATGGGACGGCTATAATGGATAAACAATCTGCGAAGCGATTTAAGCTTCATATTCATGAAGCAATCAAAGAGCTGTCTTCGGCGCTTCTTGTTGCGCACGAAGTTTGCGCCGTAGAGGAAATTGCCACGATCAAAAGATCGATGGGTAATATCATCGCTGCCGCGGAAATGCTTCTTCATGATTCTATCTACTCGCATCACCCAGAATTAAATGAGCTAAGCCGCAAACCAAGCGAAACTTAGTAGTTGTTTGGTCGTTGGAAGTTTCGGGCTTTGGTCCTTTTTAGCAATTTGCCCGATTTCGAGGCACAGCAAAAACCGAAGGTCAAGTGATGTAGGTTAAGATGAGGGCTGGAGAAATCCCGATGCTATCCGCGCAGATCGTTTCGCTGGTCTTTAATAAGCGCCTACAGGGAAGCGGAATCGATCCTTGAGGCAGAGCGTGAGAAGTCGGCGAAGGGTGTCGCTCGGAGGCTAGAAGGTCTCTCCGAGCTACTACACGAAAAAATCGGAAACGCCGGGCAAGACGACGCATCGATGCGCGGACTTCTCGCCGGTGTTTACATGCTAGCTGACGTGCCAGTGAACCAAGAATACTGGGCTGATGCCGACATCGCTCTCAAGGGATATGGCTCTCTCTCTCTCTCTCTCTCTCTCGAGGAATGGAGTGTGGCGAGTCGACGATCTTTGATGAGTGAAGCCCGGCTAACTGAACAAGCATTGGGCAAGCTAGGAACAGATCTGCTGAGAGACGCCGTGGCCCCGGGTGCGGTGGTTGAGAGCCTGGAGGAGAGGTATCCAGAGAGTCGCGCTGGAAAGACCCTTCAGAAAGCCTACCCCGCGATCCGTCGTGGTCTTCCATTGGCGCTCGCCGTGAAACGGCGTCTGGCGCATTGAGTTTCCTTGGTCGCCCGGCATTGGCGCATCCCCGCGTTCGATAGAGCGCCTCCTTCGACGGAGGCGATGCCGCGACGCGACTTGCCTACGACGAATGGTGGTGGTGTCGAAACAAAAGTGCTTTGAGAAAAGGACTGAGAATTTGCCTGATATGTCGGGCGGCCGGCCACCGTGCTTCAGCCAGTCTGAATAATTCGTTGTAGAGCCAATACCCTGACGCGAACCAGACGAAACACGCGGGGATATAGAAAAAATAGAACCAGTCCGGGATTTCGAAATCGTCGGTAAATGCCGCAACGACAAGAGGCGACAGGGGAAAGAAAACTAGCCACAACGCAGCAATGCCATAAGCTAACTTTCGAGCTCTTGTTGTCCTGACCTCACCCTGCAAGTCTGGTTGGATTTTCTCCAGGGGCTTGGTCGCGTGCTTTGCGTCTGTGCCGGTGTTCGACATTGGTCGATCTCCGTAATGGTCCAGTTGACGTGTTTCCTTTTTGTTCTAAATGGTGGTCTCGCGCGTTGGAAGTAACCAGTGCGTGTATTTCGCGTATTGTTCGCAAAGCCAATTTTGGATGGCTAGATCAGAGCGCGTGCAGTTCGAATTTCCAGCATTCGAAACTTCGGAATTGCCGGAAAGCTAGACGGCACTTCGTTTGGCTCTCTTTCATCTTTGCGTCGCGTGACGCTCGCTGCCTCGCTTCGCGCCCGTAGCTTCGGGGGAGATGGCTAGCGCGCGTCTGACATAAGTCAGACCCAGAAGAAAAAAGACTGAGCTGGAGAACGTGCGCCGCTTAAGACCGGCGGCCGCTTCGATCTCGCGTAAAGGTCACATCCGTCGAAATTCAATCGCCATACATGGCGCGCTGCAGATAGCGCACGTCTTCGGCCGCAAGGGCTGACTGCGCGTGCTCGAGCGGTACGGGGAAAGGCACATCATTATGGATAAGGAATTGGATTGATGGCAGACAGAAGTTTTTATGATGTCTACGGATTTGATCCCGAGACCATGCCCCAAGCGGGCGGACTGGTCGGACTACTGCAGGAGGCGATGCGGCGACGCGGTGCCGATCTTGTGGCGATAACGAATCCCGCGACTAGCCAAGCTTCGAAAGGCAACGGCAGTTCCCAAGGGCTGCTGGGCCGGTTACTCGCATTGCAAGCCGGGCAGAATAACCCGGCTGTTCCAAATGGCGGACAAGCGCCGCCCGAACCAAGAGACTTGAATTTCAGACAGCTTTCGCGAGTCCCGGGGACAGCCTTCGTGCAGAGATCCTCGGTACCACCTGCGCCGGTATCCGCACTACGGCCGCCGTCGTCGAGAGAATCCGAGGCCGACCAGGCGCAACAAGCGAGGGAGGTCGCAGCCTCGCGTTTGGCGCGCGGAGTTCGAAGTCCTGCCCGAGCTCAAGCTCCACCACCTGATCCAGTCGATATAGCGAAATCGGCGGGCATAGGCCTAGCCAACGGTGCGGTTGGGACACTTGGACTCCCCGGAGATATACTGACCGGCTTCGGCTATTTGCCGAAGAACCTCGTGGCTAACCCAGTAAGACGCCTGGCTGGTTATCCCGAGTTAGGCACTGATCAGCCCGACTTGATTAGAGATCGGTTCACGGCCAATTCTATCCGGCGTTTCATCGAGGACCATCTTCCTTTCGGCGAATTCTATCGACCCCAGACGACGACGGGGCGTTTTGCCGAGACGATCGGAGAGTTTGCGCCATTGATACTGGGTGGCTGGGCGGCGCGGGGTTCAGCGGCATTGACTGAACAAGCATTGGGCAAGCTGGGAACAAATGTACTGAGAGACGCAGTGGCTCCGGGTGTCGTGGTTCAGGGCTTGGAGGAGGCGTATCCAGAGAGTCACGCGGGAAAGACCGTTCAGAAAGCCTATCCCGCGATCCGTCATGGTCTTCCATTGGCGCTCGCCGTGAAACGGCGTCTGGCGCGTTGAG
The DNA here is from genome assembly GCF_000472425.1 of Bradyrhizobium sp. Tv2a-2. Taxonomy (GTDB): domain Bacteria; phylum Pseudomonadota; class Alphaproteobacteria; order Rhizobiales; family Xanthobacteraceae; genus Bradyrhizobium. The sequence continues at coordinate 390,599 of NZ_AXAI01000002.1, forward strand.
CTTCCTTGGTCTCCCGGCGTTGGCGCGTCGGCGTCCGAATATCGTTCGAAGCTAAGTCGATATATTGAGGGCCTCCTCCGGTGAAGGCGATGCCGCGAGGCGACTTGCCTACGACGAATGGTGGTGGTGTCGAAACAAAAGTGCTTTGAGAAGAGGACTGAGTATTTGTCTGACAAATCGGGCGGCCGGCCACCGTGCTTGAGCGAGCCTGAACATTTCGTTGTAGAGCCACCGTCCTAATGCAAGCGAAATGAAAGTCGCGGGGAAAATGAAAAGATAGAACCACGATGGGGGCTCGAAATTGTCGGTAAATGCCGCAACAAAAACGGACGACAAGGGAAAGAAAATTAGCCACAGCGCAGTAATGCCATAAGCTACTTTTCGAGCTGTTGTTGTCCTGACGACACCCTGCAAGTCAGGTTGGATTTTCTCCAGAGGCTTGGTCGCGTGCTTTGCGTCTGTGCCGATGTTCGACATTGGTCAATCTCGATATTGGTCCAGTTGACGTGTTGCCTTTTTGTTCTATATAGTGGTCTCGCGCGTTGGAAGTAACCAGTGCGTGTATTCCATGTATTGTTCGGAAAGCCAATTTTGGATGGCTAGATCAGGAAATGCCGCTCCGGGTCTTCTTTCCGCTCTACCAGCGCGCCGCGAGTGATCGCTGGGACAATGTCATAGCCATTTCGCCGCAGCCTCCCACCCGACACATCCGCACAACTCAATCTGAAAGAAGGAGTCACCCACGATGGGCGGACAATCCACAACCACGCAAACTCAGCAGTCGCAGACCGCACCCTGGCAGGCCGCGCAGCCGATGCTGCAGAATATTCTCGGTCAAATCGGCACCGGATTGGGCAACACCGGTCTGACGTCAGCGGAGACCGGCGCGCTCAACACGCTGCAGAACAATGCGGCGCAAGGAAACCCTTACGCCGGGCAGATCGGCGCCTACGCGCAGTCACTGCTGAATGGGGGTGGGGCCAACGCCCAGGCGCCGAACGTGCAGAGCAATCTGCAAACATTTCAAAATCAGCTCTCGCCCTATGCCAACGGCAGCATGGTCGGCAACAATCCAGCGCTTGCCGCGCAGCTTGCTCAGATCCAGACGGATGTCGGAAATTCCGTCAATGGGCAGTTCGCGGCTGCCGGGCGCGACTTCAGCGGTGCCAACCAGATGACCTATGGCCGTGGCGTCGCTGCCGCCGAGGCGCCGGTGATTGCCGCGCAATATAACCAGGACGTCACCAATCAGATCGCAGCAGCGAATGCGCTCTACAACGCCGGCAACACCACTGCGAACACGCTTTCGGGAATGCAGCAGAACTATCTATCTAACCAGGGGCAGGGGATAGCTGCGTCCCAGTCCGCACTCGACGCGCAGAACTACGGTGCCAATGCGACGCTTGCCGAGGAGGCGCAGCGCCGCGGGATCCCGGTCCAGGCGTTGGGCCTGCTGGCGCAGATCGGGGTGCCGATTGCGGGCCTTGGCCAGCAATCCAGTGGCACGACGCAAGGTACGCAGGACGCGTCCGGCCTGCAGCAATTCGACATGCTGGCCAGCGGAATTGGAAGCCTCCTTAGTCCCTTCAAGTTCAAGTAGGGATGTATGTCCTTGGCCCGATGAGGCTGCGCGAGGCGCGTTTGTCTATTTGGAACGAGAGTCTCTTGGTGACTCTTATGGTGAGCGCTCGGGCTATCGGCTTACGCGCAAAACTTTTTCGTTGGAGCTGACCCCATGGTCGATGAAGTGGATCCGGCGCTCACTGGCGCTGCCTTCGATCTTGCCAATGCCGGCTATAGATCGATGCCGGACAAGGAGACGAAGCAGGAAGCGGAGGCTATCGGCGGCGACAGTGCGTCCTTGCGCCAGGTAGCTGAAGAGCGCGCCGAGTCGCATAACGAAACTGTCGTCCGTAAGTACACCGGGCCGGGCGGAGAGGTCGCGGCTTCTGACGAAGCGGTGACGCTCGCTCGTGCAGCGAGGGATTATGCCGGCGCTCTCGCGGCGGAGAATCTGATTGCGCAGAACCTGACATCAGAGCAGCTTGCAGTCGAAGTCGATGCGTTGCGTGCGCAGGCCGCCGCAAACGATCCTGATGCCGCCGACTTCTACGGGTTCGACCCTCCGGAGGCCGTTAGCGAAGCGGTTGGCCAGGCCGACACCGAGAACGGTGGTTCGCCGAAGAACGCCGCAGCCGATCGCCCGGACGATTTATTGGCGGCGGGACTCGATCCCGAACTCGACAAGGCCCTGATGCATCCCCAGGTGTTGCAGGCGATCGAACAGAAGGTGGGCGAGGCGGAGCGGTCCCGTCAGAGTTATCGCGAGGGGCTTGAGGCGGCAATGCAGATCGCTCAATCGAGCTTTCTCAGCCAGTTTCCGGAGTTCGCCGGCATGGCGCCGGAGAACATTCCCGGCGCGCTCGAGCTGATCTCGCGTCAGGATCCGGGCAAGCTCGCGCGCATTCAGGGGATGGTGGCAACAACGCAGCAATTGTTGGCGCGGCGCGAGCAGGAGAACGGCCGGCAGGCCGAGATCGAGCGGCAGCACTTTCTGAAATTTGCCGATGCGGAAGATGCCCGGCTCGAAACCATGTTGAAAGGTGAGCCACAGGAGACGCAACGCGCCGTGCTCACCGAAATCGTGGCCTCGGCCAAAGAGAGCGGCATTGAGCCCGCTGAGCTCAATCGCCTCTTCAACACAGAGCCCCTGATGCGCAATGCGATCTTCCAGCGCATGATGTACGATGCCGGAAAATACCGGCTGATGATGAAGGCGAAGAACGCAGCGCTTGCGAGGCCGGTGCCGCCGGTCCAGAGGCCTGGTATGGCGACGACGCGATCCGAGCGCGAGCGCGCCGACGTGCGGGCGCTCAGCGCGAAGCTGTCTAGCTCAGGCGATATCAAGGACGCGGTGGCGCTGTATAGGGCTCGCACCTCCGGCAGTCGCTCTTAAGGCGTACTGCCGTCGCAAGGGTGGTTGTTGACCAGACTATTTGACATCCACAATCGTGCGACGATATGAGCTGTTCAGTTCAATCAGAGAGAGATTTTTTCAGGTTGCCGCGCTTGACTATGTTCTTGTTTTGTTCTAAGCAATCGATGTGTCCCCGCACCAATCGCGAGCAGCGCCTGAAATGAATTTCGCTCCGTACCAGTGGGCGATCAGCTTCTACCTCGACCTGCTGACCAAGGCAGTATTCGTCAGTTTTCTCGGACTCCTGTTTACCCTTGGCGGCGCGCCGGTCTTTGATTTCGTGGTCGGGGCGTTCTTCCTCTCCCTGTTCCATTTCGTTTGCCTGTTCCTGGGATGGATCGTCTTGTGTCTGGTGGAGCTGACACGCGTGCAGCTTACGGACCGGGTCAGATTTCTCGTCACTCTGATCTCCGCCAACGCTCTGTTTGTGCTGAGTATTGCTGCATTCGGGAGTTGGGGCAGCACGCCCAACGACGCGATCTCACATTTCCACGGCGGGCTGATGGTCGGATCGATTCTAGCGACCACGAACGTCATACCGATTTTTCTAGCGGCCGCGTGCGGCCGCATCTTCAAGCGCCAAGTGTCGCCGCAATGTTAAGCCGACACTTGTCAGCAGCTCTTTTGCCATTTTGCTTTGCCTTCAGCAGTAGCGCCTTTGCTGGGGACTATGTTGTTTCCTATGCAATCGATGCGGGTAGCCTTAATGACACAGGTACGGTCCGGAGCTGCAGATACGGCGAGCTATGCCGGGTCAGCTCGAAGAGTCTCGACCTGTCGATATTGATAAGTGTCTATCTGCCGCTCCGCCGCAACCAGAAAGAGCTCAATGTTTCCGTCAGTGGTGGTCGCAGCCGCCCCGACTGTTGCTTTTTGTCGGACGGCGTCGATTGGCGCTCCTTTACTCTTGAAGAGTCTTTCTTCGAGATCCGCCTCTACGAGGGCCACGCACGCAGGCGCAATGAGTTCCTAATCAACTCACCGCTGGGCATTTTGTATCTGCAATTCTCAGATTTGAAGTGAACGGATCATTCTCGCAAGAGCTGCGGGCAAGCCGTTCTGTCAGTCGGATCTGGCGCGCGACCGATAGCGTCCACGCTCGGGATCCTGTCTCCAAATCCCGGACATTGAAAGGTGATGATGGAAAATGAGCGAGGTTGAACGAAGTTATCTTCCACCCTTGAACCCCCGGACGGTTATCACAGAGGCCAATCGCGCAAGAGTGTACGACATCATTCGCGGGCAATTAGCCGATATCATGAACGGCGAACAATCTTACTATCCTGATGGTGTCCAAAAGGACATGCAGGAACGCACTGAGAATCTGACGCGATTCATCGGTTCGATAAGGAGTCTGCAAGGTCTGGTAGACGATCCATCGAACATCCTTGGAAAGGCGGCCGACGACCTTGATCATTTAGTCAAGCAATTTGGCGAAAGAAACGCTGCGGATGAGCCTCGTGATCCGATCGAAATGCCGAAGGAGTTTTCGCCGGGAACCATGGCCCGTCGCCTGGGCGTATTTCCCCGCCCGGCCCGCTTGATCCACGACAAAGGCCGGTCTTTCGGAGGGTATCCGTTCGAGGCTCGATCGGAGCGGAGGATAGGCCTGAGTCGCGGATTCCTCCGCCGATCTTTTTTCCGTTGACCTAGTCTAGTGGCCGGCGAACCCCGGCCGACCCGCCTTTGAAAAGGAAGCTTCTACATGTGCAATTGCAATCGCGATTTCATTGACCGCACCGAATCCATCACGGGAAATCTATACGGAGAACCGCTCACACCCCAAAGGATGGCCGAAAATTTTGCGCTGTATGGCCTGAAGAAGCGCGCTGCCGCGCTGGAGAGGTTCGACAATGAACTGCACGAAGACATCGACTCCGGCGCGCACAACCTGCGGCGGCGCGTGCAGTTGATGGAATTGCGCCGCAAGATGGGCGCGGTCCACGCGGCCTTGCGCAAGGCGAGTCGATGACAAATCCGGTGCTGGCCGCGTTGGCGCAGGCCCGGCTGCGGGCTGCGCCGATGTTTGCGCGCTGGTGCGAGCTAAATGGGGCTTCGTTTTGCCCGGCTGCTCCGCAGACCTTGGCGCGCTTTGTGAAGGACTGTTCGGCGCTTGGAATCGAGCGCCTGTGGCCAGCCGTTCAGGACGTCGCGAAGCTGCACGCCTCGCTTGGGTTGGCTGATCCCACGCTCGGCGGACCGGCAGCGGACGCAATCGGCGAGATCGCCGCCGTCATGCCACCTCGGTCGTGGCCAGAGGAATACAAGCAGCGCTTCAAATCGCTGCCCTATGACATTCAGCTTTTCGTCGCCGCGCACGAGATCCGGCGGGAGAAAACATTGCGGCGGGCACAAAACGACGCTGCAGCCAGCAGGCAGAAACTGGCGGCATCAGAGCAATCCGCCATCAAACTTGCCGAAGGAGCCAAAAATGAAGACAGTGCGCGCGCCGACACTTGAGGAACGTATCCGGCAGATCCGGACAGAGGTCGAGTCCATCGTCGAGGCGCGCGTTGCGGCAGTTGCGGAGCAAAGCCCTGGCGTTCCCGCGGGCGTTATCCGCAACCTCCTCACCGCTCGTGCGCCCGCATGCGCCTGCGCCCAGTATCTCGCGCTCAAGCGGGAGGAGGCAGGAGAGCCGGTGTGATCTCTGGATAAGCCAAGGCTGATTTGGTCCGACAGCGATCTCGAACGAGATCGCTTTTTCATTTCGGGGAAACGAGAATGACGCTCTACAAATGGTCGCAGACGGCATCATCCGACGCGACGGCAGATCCGACCATCAATTGGGCCGAAGGTCAGGCGCCTTCCAGCATCAACGATTCCGCACGCGCCATGATGGCCGCCACCGCCAAATATCGCGACGATATCTCCGGAGCCATCGTCACAACGGGCACGTCGACCGCATACACGATCTCATCCTACCAAGTTTTCGATACGCTCGCCCACCTTGGTGGCCAAGTGATCGCGTTCACGCCACACACGACGAACGGACCAGGTCCGGTCACTCTCAACGTCGACAGCCTCGGCGCCAAACCGCTCCGGTCAGCGCCGAATGTAGAATTGCTGGCGGGGACCATTATCCAGGGAACGCCTTATGTGGCGATCTATAACAACACTGACGGGGCTTTCTATCTCCAGAGCTTCTATGGAAATCCCTACAACATCCCGCTTGGCGCGGGGATCGAGTATTGGGGCAGCACGCCGCCGAATAGCAGCTTTGCATTCCCGTTCGGGCAAGCCGTTTCGCGCACTGGCGCAACAGCGCCGCTGTTCGCGCTATTCGGCACCACTTATGGCGCCGGCGACGGAGCAACCACGTTCAACCTGCCTGACTTGCGTGGGCGCGTCGGGGTTCCGGCTGACAATATGGGCGGCACGCAAGCCGGTCGCGTCAGTGCAGTGCTCGCTAATGCTCTCGGCTCCGCTGGCGGTGAGGCGCAGCATACGCTGACGGTCAGCGAAATGCCGTCTCACAATCACTCTGCAAGCTCAGTCGATAATGGCCACAACCATCCCTACACGGCGCCTCAAAATCCGGGGATTGCAACTCCTGGCGGCAGTGCGGGCCCGGTTGTTCAGGGGAACTTCGGCAGCACTACGGGCGTCGGTTTTGCCAGCATCACGACGACGGTTAACGCCAATGGCGGCAGCGCCGCGCATAACAACGTGCAACCATCGATCGTCTGCAACTACATAATGCGGATCATCTGATTAGACGCCGGCAAGAGCGAAGCGGCCCTGATACGCGGATTCGATGGAAGCAGAATCCTTGGCGGCGAGCTGCTTTGACGAAGCCGCCGCAATCTCTCGCAGATTTGCAACGTTCGTTGTGCCGAAAATGCAAGAGCTGATCTGAGGGACAGATAGCGCGTATGCCATCGCCGCCTGTGCTGCTGACATTCCCGTAACCGAGGAAAGGGACCGCCTTAGGCGCTCCGATTTAGCTGCGAGGCGTCGGCTAGCTGGCTTGAGGGCCGCACGAAGCAAGTAATAGGCATCGGCCATACTCTGTAGACGGCCAATTTTGCCGGGGATCAGATGCCCTTGCGCGAGAACATTCCCGACCATCACGGCAATGCCAGCGCGGTGAAGCTCCTGAATGATCGGGATGCGGTCTAATTGAGCGACGTTGAAATCGATCAGAGCCACGTCGAAGAGGCCCGGCAGCCCGGCAATGTGGTGCATCACGTCTTCGGAATGAGTGTTAATGCCGAGCAAGCGGAACATGCCTTGCCGGCGCATCGCGCCAAGACGCCCAATTAGCTCGTCTGTTATAAAAGCAGGCGTTATCCCATGTAGATAGAAGATATCCACAAAACCGGTGCCGAGGTTCTTGACAGCCTTCCCGCATGCTCGCTCGATGTAATCGGCACTGTAGTTTGTGCCCCTGCGATCAAACAAACCGCCGCGTACAGTTCCGGCCTTCGTGGAAATGAACAGGCTTGATCGGCCGTGATCGGCAATAAGGTTTGCCAAGGCTTTCCCTAACCGCGGCTCGGCGCGGTAATTGCAGTAGTTGTGGCCAGTGTCGAAATGATTGATACCGAGCGCGAAAGCCTCATGCACTAGGCTTATCGCCTTTGCTTCGGAAAAGCGCTCGTTACCCCAAAAGCCCGAGCAGCCAAAACCAATTTCGGAAACGGTCACACCGCGAATCTGCCGATATTTCATTGTGAAGGACGCCACTCATTCCAAATTCAGGGTGGCTTCGTAACATTGCTACCTCACCGCGAAAAGATAGATTTCCCGCTTAGGTCGTGTGGGGACAGTCACTCCCTGTTGATAAGCGGTTGAAAACCGCGCCCGAAAAACAAAAGCGCGAGCTAGCGCTGCTTATAAGATCGGTATCCAAACAGAGATCGGAATGCGACCGCCAGATCTTGCCTAAACGCCATGCACCGTACTTTCTTCCTCTAATTGCCGAAACCCAGTAGCAGAAATAACGATCTGCAACCAGCCCCGGGATTGGGCCGTTTTTCGGCGGTCAAATCTATACTCGCCGAGCTCGACTTGCGGATCACCGGCGGGCTTACGGGGCGTCTCGTAAGCCAACAGAACCGGGTTGTGCGCGTCGGTCTCACACCACGTAAGAGCTCCGTACGCCGAAGATCTGCCGATTCGGCAACCAACGACAGCAAGGCGCCTGTGTAAAGCATCCTCGGCCTTCAGCCGCGGCATTTCATCCCCCCAATCGAGTAATCCATGACCAATATCAACGCCCTTGCTGCGGCGAATGCCGCGCGCTGGAAAAATGCAGGCCTCACGCGAGACTTTGGGGCTGTTGCTAGGTGCCTTGTCTCCCCGACCGCCAAATCTCGCTACCAATCCGTGTCTGCCAAGACCGGCGTCCCCTGGGCGATGATTGCCGTCATCCACGAGCGGGAGTGCTCGCAGGACTGGACGAGGTCGTTGGCGCAGGGGGATCCCTGGAAGCGAACATCAGTGCACGTTCCTGCCGGCCGCGGTCCCTTTATCTCCTGGGAGGCTGCGGCAATCGATGCGCTCGTCAACTGCGCGCCTTATGCGGCGCGGAATACGGACTGGTCGATCGGTCCGAGCCTGACAAAACTCGAGGAATATAACGGTCTCGGCTATGCGGCGCGTGGCCTGCCCTCGCCCTACCTCTGGTCGGGGACCGATCAGTACAAGTCGGGCAAATATGTGCGGGATGGCGTGTACGATCCCAGCGCCGTCGACAGCCAACTCGGCTGCGCCGGCTTGCTGAAGGCGATGGCGGCGCTTGATCCGAGTGCAGCATTCGCGACGAAAAATTCGCTGGATGCGTCGGATGCCTCTTCGCCAGCCCGCCAATCGACGCCAGTTCCTCCCTCGCTCACGAATCCGTCGAAAGGCTCGATCGCCGCGTTCGTTGTTTCCATTCTCGCGGCCCTGTTCAGAAGGAGATGAAGTATGTGGACTTTCTTCTATCTTGTCATGTTTGCAGCAGGCTTTGCGGCCTGCTGGTTTTCCAAGGACAGAGTTGCGCAAGCTCTTAGCGGCGCCGAAGCCTATGCCAAGGCGCTTGAGAGCAAAGCCGCGGCCATGAGGGCTGTGGTCTGATGCTTGGCAAATTCAAGGCTGTTTGCCTTCATTCCTTAACCGTTGCGTGGAGCTACGTCCTCGCGATCGCCGGCGGCGCAATGAACGCCATCGACAGCATCGGAAATGCGCTCGGAGATCCCAATCTAAGAGACCAGATCAATAATGCGATCGGCGACGCCAGAGTTGCCGGGCGCATTCTGCTCGGCATCTCCATCATCACGATCCTGGCCCGGCTGAGATCGCTGCGAAAGGCAAGCTGAATGTGGATGGCGATCTTAAGTTTTCTCGGTGGCCCTGTCATCAAGGGGCTCATCGACGCCTACAATGCCAAACTCAAGGCAGGCAGTGTGGATGCCAAGATCGGGGCGGATCTTGCGGCGACCGAGATCGCCGCCCAGGTCTCGGAAACGAACGCGATCCTTCAATATAGAGCCGCTGAGATCGGCCACTGGTATGAGCCTGACAAGCTCATGGGCTACTTCGTAGCCATCTATTTTGGAAAACTGTTGATCTTCGACAAGGTACTCGGGCTCGGAACCACGGATCCGCTGGCCGGCTTTGCCGCGGTCACGTCAAACCTTGTGGTGTCGTTCTACTTCGCCAAGCGCGGCTTCGAGAATGTCGCGAGAATCATCAAGCGATGAGCCCGATGCGTGACGAGGATATCAAAACCATCGTAGCCGAGACTTTGGCCGAACAACAGCGGCTGCAGCGCGACGATATCGATGCGATCGTGCTGCGGGCGATCGCGACGATTCTCACCTCGTTCGGAATTGAGGAGGAGGACCGCAAGGAGCTGAGATCTGATTTTCAGCATTTGCGGCGGTGGCGGAAAAGCGTCGAGCAAGCGCAGAGCTACACATTCAAGGCTGTCATTACCGTCATTGTTGCCGGACTCCTCGGCGCGGTATGGCTGGGGGTCAAGGTGATGCTCGGAAAGTGACTGGACCCGTAGGACAGCACATCAAGGGGAAATGCTGCTTGGAGAACGAGGCCGTGTACCGAATCCGGGAAGCAGATTCACAGGACGAGGAAGTTGCAGAGTTTCTGGATGAACTGCATCGAATCACATTCTTCGACAGCGCGCCAGTGCCGCCGTTTGATGCAGGCTATTGGTGGCTCGCGTTTTGCGGTGCCGAGCCTGTTGCCTTCGCGGGATTGGTGCGATCGACTCATGCGCCGAATGCCGGGTATCTGTGCCGTGTCGGGGTCATCAGGAGACATTGGGGGCGATCGCTGCAGCTGCGTTTGCTGCGAGCGGCAGCCTCCCGCGCACGTCGGAATGGTTGGCACAGCATTGTCTCCGACACCACAGACAACGTTGTCTCTGCCAACAACTTCATCCGGGCCGGCTATCGGCTCTACCGGCCGAAATTACCGTGGGGCTGGCCCAACACGCTCTATTGGCTCAAATCCATGTGAGTGCAGGCGTTGGAGACATGGCAAAGACCGTCCAGCCTTATTTGCCCGGTGGCCAAGCGCCGCCGGGCCTTTGCTGTTTTCGTGCAGCGCTGTGCAGCCTTGCAGCAGGCGAGGGGCTCTCGCCGCAAGTCACAGGGCTCGATTGGCTTCCCGCCCTTGTGGCCCACCCGAAATCAAACGTAAAGTCTCCACTGTGCATCGAAAGCACGGGGAAATGCCAAAACATGTCAAAAATGCCGCTGCCCGATTATCCGCCAAGACCGATGGATGCGCCCACCGCGCTTGATGGTCTATTGGTCATCGACTTCACGCGCGTCGTGGCGGGCCCCGCCTGCACGCAGACTCTGGCCGATTTCGGTGCGAAGGTTATCAAGATCGAAAATCCTGATGGCGGCGACGACACGCGCGCCTATGAGCATGCCGAGATTGGAGGAGAGAGCGCCGCCTATCTGAGCTTGAATCGAAACAAGCGCGGCATCGCTTTGGACCTCGCGGTGCCTGAGGCGCGTGAGGTGGCTCGTGAGCTGATCTCTCGTGCCGACGTTGTTGTGGAAAATTTCTCCGCCAGCGTGATGGAAAAATTCGGCTTGGACTACGCGTCGGTCGCACCGACCAACCCGCGGCTGATCTATTGCGCGATTTCGGCCTACGGACGCAGCGGGCCGTTTGCATCACGCCCCGGCTTCGATCCCATCACGCAAGCCGAAAGCGGCTTTATGTCGCTGAATGGCTTTCCGGATGGCCCGCCGGTGCGGACCGGTCCGCCCATCGTCGACATGGCGACAGGTATGTCAGCCTGTAACGCCATCCTGCTTGCGTTATTGGCCCGCGATCGGATTGGCCGGGGCCAGTATGTCGAGGTTGCTCTGTTCGATATCGCGATGGCAATGACCGGCTTCTATGGGATGGCTTACCTGATTAACGGGGCCAATCCAGGCCGCTTTGGCAATTCGCCGAACGGCTCACCGACCGTCGGCGTCTATGAGGCCTCCGATGGGCCGCTGTACATGGCTTGTGCCAACGACCGCCTTTATCGCCGCCTTGTGACTGAGGTGCTCGAGCGCCCCGATCTGATCACCCATCCGGATTTCGCGACACGCAAGGCCAGAAGCGCCAACAAGGAAAAATTGCGTGCGGTCATTGCCGGCATTTTTGCCGGCGACAAGCTCGAGACCTGGATGGCAAAGATGAAGAGGGCTAATATACCGGTAGGCTATCTTCGCACCGTGGAACAGGGCTTCAATGCACCGGAGGCGCGGGAGCGTCAGCGTCTCAGCCGAATTCCTCATCCGACCGCAGGCTTCGTTCCGAATATAGCGACGCCGCTCAACATGGAGCTGACGCCGCCGGCCGATCCCGCCGCCGCGCCGCTATTGGGCGAGCACACAAAGCAGGTGTTGCGCGGGATACTTGGCTATGATGATGCTCGCCTCGGCGCGCTTGCCCAAGCCGGCGCGTTCGGTAAGCTGACCTCGGAGACGGCCGTGACGTAGATTGAATGGCGGAACGATCGTCAATCGCCTGCAGCTGGATGGGTTCGTCCGATGAGTATTCAGATCTACGGCTTTTGGCGATCGATCGCGTCGTTCCGGGTTCGGGTCGCACTGAAACTGAAAGGCTTGTCCTTTGAGGAAATTCCCGTCGATATTCTCGCCGGCGAGCAGTTCAGGCCGGGCTATGAGGCGGTGAATGCCGAGCGTGTGGTGCCGACCCTTCTTCATGACGGACATACTCTGTTCCAGTCGCTGGCGATCATCGAATATCTCGAGGATATCAGGCCGGAGCCGCGACTGCTGCCGCTGGATCCCAAGGACCGGGCCTATGCGCGCTCGCTGGCGCTTGTAACAGTCGCGGACGCCCATCCGTTGATAACGCCCCGGATTCGCAATCATCTTGTTGCGACGTTTGGCGCCGACGCCACCGCCGTCGAGAATTGGGGCCGGCATTGGACCATGGAAGGATTGGCGACGTATGAGCGTCTGCTGGAGCGCCGAGCCCCGCAGCCCTTTGCGCTCGGTGCCGAGCCTGGGCTCGCCGATATCTGCGTAGCTGGCCATACCATCGCGGCTCAATATCTGAAACTCGAGCTGACCGGGTTTCCAGTCGTGGCGCGTCTGTCGGAACGCTGCTTTGCCCTTCCGGCCTTCCTTAGCTCTCATCCATTCGAACAACCGGGATACAAGGCTACGCAGGCGCGCTGACAAGTCGGCCGGGCGGAACGCCGCCGGCTTGCCGGTCGAATTGCGACTGCGGCGGAATTTGATTGACGAGGTACGTCCGCCAAGCCTTAATTGGCCATCACGTGTCTGCTGGCCGATTTTCACCGGTCGGGCGGACAAAACCGCGAAGACGCAGCGAGGAATGCCAGATGGCGGGTGTTGGTCGAAAACCAACCACCGATCCCTCTACGGAAGAGGATAGGGACGAGCGCATCCACGCAACGATGGTCGCGCGTGCAAAGGCCTTGATCCCCCAGCTTCGCGATCGAGCGGCGCGCACGGAAGAGCTCCGGCGTCTGCCCCCGGAGACCGAGCGTGATCTGCATGAGGCCGACCTGTTCAGGATCGTCCAGCCGAAGCGGGTCGGTGGCTCGGAGCTCGACTATGTCGCGCTGGTCGATTGCGCCGAGCAGCTCGGGAAGGGAGACGCGTCGGTAGCCTGGAATTTCGCAAATCTCGCGAGCCATCACTGGATGCTGGCGATGTTTGATAGGCGAGCCCAGGATCTTGTCTGGGGCCAGGACCCCAACGTATTGATCGCGTCTTCTTTCATCTTTCCGGCAGGGCGGGCGCGAAGGGTTGACGGTGGCTATCGGCTGCGGGGCAGCTGGCCGTTTTCGTCCGGGGTTGCGTCTTGTGAATGGAATATGCTCGGCAGCGTGGTTGCCTCCGACGACGAGGCCGATGGCATCGAGTATCGTATCTTTCTGCTACCCAGAAAGGATTACAGGATTCTGGACACTTGGAATGCGGCGGGGTTGCGGGGAACGGGCTCCAATGATGTGGAGGTCAGGGACGCCTTTGTTGCGCAGTCGCTTTCGGTGGCGGTAAGCGATCTCGCGGGTGGTTCGACTCCGGGAAGCGTGGTCAATCCCAATCCGCTTTATACGTTGCCGGTGTTCTCGCTTTTTCCCTTCGTGCTCTCGGGCGTCGCGCTCGGCAACGCACAAGCCTGTCTGGACGATTATGTCGACACCGCACGGCATCGGGCTTCGACCTATAATCGCGCCAAACTGGGCGATCTGCAGAGCACGCAGATCAAGATCGCGGAGGCGTCTGCCAAAATCGATGCGGCGCGTCTGATCATGCGCTCGAGCTGTATTGACGCAATGGAAGCGGCGAGGGGCGGTCAAATTCCGGATATGGCGGTCAAGACCAAATCGAGGCGCGATGGGGCCCATTCCGTCAATATCTGCACCGAAGCGGTGTCGTTGCTGTTCGCGGCGAGCGGCGCGCGCGGATTGTTCACGTCAGGCGCCTTGCAACGGCAATTCCGCGACGCGCACGCGATCAATTCGCATATCGCTTTCAATTTCGATGCGGCGGGAACCAACTACGGTCGTATCGCGCTCGGGCTGCCGTCCGAGAACCTAACGCTTTGAGGCTGGCGGATGAACGACGCGCCCAAGCACCCGATCGGCCCGGATCCCGCCAACGAATTGGCCAGCGATCATTCACCGATTGACCCGCGCGACTTTCGCAACGCGCTTGGCACCTATGCGACGGGTGTCACCATCATAACGGCGGCCGGCGCCGACAAGAAGCCGTACGGCTTGACCTGCAACTCCTTCGCCTCGGTCTCGTTGAACCCGCCTTTGGTGCTCTGGAGCCTGGTGCTTTTTTCCTCAAGCTTGAGCATCTTCCAGAACGCCAGCCATTTCGCCGTTAACGTGCTGGGTTTTAAACAACAGGCGCTGGCGAACAAATTCGCCAAGTCGTCGGAGGACAAGTTCACTGGGGTTGAGTGGAAGCCGGGACTCGGCAACGCGCCGCTGTTGACCGAGAGTGTCGCCAACTTTCAGTGCCGATCTGTGAACCGGTATTATGGCGGCGACCATGTCATCTTCCTCGGCGCTGTAGAAGCCTATTCCTACAATCGCAAAGAGCCGCTGCTGTTCGCGCGCGGCGGCTACGGCCGCTTTCATGCGGCCGATGATCACCAGGTGGACCACAAGACGTCATGAGCCGTAAGGCGCTGCCCAGGCGCTCCAAGGGCAAGCAAAGACGACTGGCTCCGGATGATCGTCGCCAGGAGTTCGTCGCCAAGGCGACTGAATTCTTTTCGGAGCACGGGTTCGCGGGTGGCACGCGCGCCCTGGCGCGTCGTTTGGGCGTAACGCAACCGCTGCTTTATCGGTATTTTCCGAGCAAGGACGAGCTGATCAGGGAGGTCTATCGGACGGTCTATCTCGATCCGCTCGATACCGGGTGGGAGCAACTACTTGCGGATCGTTCCAAGCCGCTATGCGATCGGCTACAGGAGTTCTATCGTGCCTATACCGACGTGATCTTCACGCGCAAATGGCTCCGCATCTATCTTTATTCTGGTTTGAAAGGCCTGGATATCAATAGACGGTATGTCGCGGTCGTTCGCGACAAGATCCTGATGCGCATCGTCAGGGAGTGTCGATATGAAGCGGGGCTGCCGGCTCAGGGCAGGCTGACTGCGTCCGAGATCGAGCTAGCCTGGGTCTTCCACAGCGGGATTTTCTACTACGGCGTTCGCAAATATATCTACGAGGCGCCCGTTCTTGATGACAAGGAACGGATGATCCGTGATGCGATCGCGGCGTTTCTGGCCGGCTATCAAAAAGTCTTTGCTCGGCCAAGCGCCACTGCGCCGCGCATGCGGGTCGGGGCAGCGGAATAGCTACGCGGCGCGAACCGCGCCTCAACCCGGCTTGGCCATTTCCGCCCGGTACCAATCGCCAATTTCGCTTGCGGTCATCAATGCCACGCCGTCATGGCCGATGACATAGTCGAGCAACGCCTCGACATATTTGATGCGATGAGGGACACCAGTGATATAGGGATGCAGCGAAATCGCCATAACGCGCGCATTGCTGGCCCCTTCCAGATAAAGCCGGTCGAACTGATCCGTGCAACGCTGCAGGAATTGCTCGGACGGCAAATGCTGCAGTGCATGGATGACAATGTCGTTGGTCTCGACTGAATAGGGAATTGTGGTGATCGGCCCGTGAGGTGTCGCGATATCCTGCGGCAGATCATCGATCACCCAATCCGCAACATATTCGATGCCGTTGAGACGGAGCAAATCGAGTGTCTGCTCGGTCTCAGTCAGGCCCGGGCTCTCCCACGAGCGGGGCGGCTTTCCCACAAACTTCGCGATCGTCTCCACCGACCGCTTGATGGCGTCGGACTGATTCTCAAGCTTGTGCATCGGCCCCTGAACGAAGCCATGACCCATAAACTCGAAGCCGGCCTCGCGCGCGGCTGAGGCAACGCGAGGGTAGCTGTCGCACACATTGGCGTTCAGTGCCAAGGTGACAGGTATCATGCGATCCGTCAGCGCTTTGAATTGCCGCCAGAATCCGGCACGCATGCCGTATTCGTGCCAGGACCAGTTGGGAACATCGGGCAGAAGCGGTTGCCCCATCGGCGGGCTCAGGACCGTCCGAGGCATGGGGTTCTCGATGCGCCACTCCTCGACGTTGAGGATCACCCATACGGCGAGCCGCTTGCCATTCGGCAACCTCAGCTTTGGCCGGTCGATCTGCGCCTGGTAGGGGATGCGATCAGTAAAGGCCACGGCATTTCCTCATACGGTTTAGTGCCGCTTATTCGGCGGCGCGTGATTGCTTCGAAGCGGCGTTGATCCGTGGCATGACTTGCTCCGCCATCAGGATCATCGATTGCCGCGCCAACTCGCGATCCTTCCAGTCCTTGCCGGCATAGAGCAGCGTGCCGAACTGTCCCACCTCATCCTGAAACGAGAGCAACTGGTCCGCGACGCTTTCGGGCGTGCCATGAATGATCAACCTGTCACAGATCATATCCAGCGTTACTTCCTCGTCTGGCTGGTCCCGTCGCGTCTTGAACAGCTCAATCCGACCATTCTTCTTCAGCTTCGTGAACAGCGAGCGATAATAGTAGACGTAAGGACTGTCTGGATCGGTCGCATACGCCTTTGCGGTGGCGGTGTCGTTGGCCACAAAGACGCTTTTTGCCACTCGCCAGTTGGCGGGATCGGCGGCACGGCCGACGCGCTCGCAGCCCTCGACATATTTCGGCCAGTGGCTCTTCACCCATGCCGGCATCAGGAAGTTGGCCGATATCGGATCCCAGCCCCGTGCCGCTGCCTCTGTCACGCCCTTCGAGAAGGGAGCCACTGCGGTCACGACGATCGGCGGATGCGGCCGCTGCAAGGGACGTGCGATGAAGCCCTGACCGATCTCCTTCATGAGCGTCTTCTCTGTCGAGATATTCCAATACTTGCCTTCAATATTGTAGGGCGGCTCGCCCTCCCAGATGGCAAGCACCTGATTGATGGCTTCTACGAACATGGCATTGCGGTCGGCGTTCAGGTTGCCGAACAGCTCGGCGTCGGAAAGCAGCCCGCCCGGGCTGATACCGAAGATCAGGCGGCCTTCCGTCATGTGGTCGAGCATCGCGATGGAAGCGGCTATTGTGGCTGGATGAGAGTTCGGCATATTGATGGTGCCGGTACCGAGTTTGACCTGCTTGGTTGCGGCCGCAATCCAGGAGAGGAAAGCGACGCAGGAAGTGATGTTCTCGGCCTTGTCGGTCACATGTTCGCCGACATAAGCCTCGCTGAAGCCGAGCTCATCGGCGAGCAGAAAGGCTTCGCGGTCCTCTTGCAATGAATGCCGCCAATCCTTCTCGACGGGATGGATCGGCATTGTGAAGAAGCCTAGTTTCATGGCCTTACTCCCCAAACCCGGGCTCTGTGTTGGGAAGGACGGTGCTTCCTTCGTGGCCCCAACACAAGTCCAAAAGTCGGTGGTGTCGAAATAATCGTTCGATAAACAAGCTTGACCTTTGATACTGGCGACACTCTAATCCGCCCGCAAAATGTGGTTTCGGGAAGGGGCGCGCCCATGAAAGCACCGGCTTTCGCTTACTCACGCGCAACCAGCGTCAACGGCGCGCTGGAACTGCTTTCTGCGCATGGGGAGAACGCACGGCTATTGTCGGGTGGCCAGAGCCTGTTGCCGGCCATGAATCTTCGCCTGATCTGTCCTGAGATCGTGATCGACATCGGCGATCTCGCTGAATTGCGGGGGATTGCCGTCCGGGACGGCATTGTCAGCATCGGAGCGATGACGCGCCATGTTGAGCTCCTGGAGTCCGCTCAGATCGCTACTTCTGTGCCGCTCCTGGCCGAAGCCATACGCCATGTCGCACATCCGGCTATTCGGAACCGGGGAACGCTCGGCGGCAGCCTTGCCCATGCCGATCCTGCCGCCGAGCTGCCGGCATGCATGATCGCGCTTGATGCAACCATCGTCGTTCGCAGCCAAAGCGCGGAGCGGCGTATCGCTGCAGTCGATTTCTTCCAGGGCATCTTCGCGACAGCACTGTCAGCCAAGGAGTTGATTGTTTCAGTGGAGCTGCCGATTGCGCAGGGTGCATCAGCCTACTTTTTTCACGAGTTTGCCCGTCGACATGGTGACTATGCACTTGCCGGTGTGGCAGCTCATGCCACAATGGACGGGCAGGTGCTTTCCGAACTCCGAATGGCCTTCTTCGCTATCGCGGATAGGCCGGTTTTGGCAAAGGCAGCGGCCAAATTGGTCAATGTCACGGTTACGCCCGCATTGATCTCTGAGGCCGCAGAGGCGTTTGGCGAGGAGCTCGATCCACCGGAAGACCAGCAGGCCTCTGCCGACCTACGCCGCCATCTGGCCAGGGTGTTGTTCAGGCGCTGTGCCGAGGAACTTGTCGACTTTGGATCGGTTCGGGTGATTCAATGACTGTTCCCGTGGCAATAGCGCTTGAGGTCAACGGCGAGAGAGTCGATGCGCATGTTCTTCCGCGTTTGAATTTGGCGGACTTCCTGCGCGAGCATTTGCAGCTCACAGGAACACATGTCGGATGCGAACACGGCGTGTGCGGCGCTTGCACGGTCAGGATGAACGGTGAAATCGTGCGCGCCTGTCTCGTTTTGGCGGTACAGGCCAGCGCAAAATGCGTGCAAACCATTGAAGGTCTGTCGGACAGCGGCGAGATAGCCGATCTCCAGGCAGCTTTTCGGGAGAGGAACGCGTTGCAATGTGGCTATTGCACGCCGGCGATGCTCATGGCTGCACAGGATCTTCTGGGGCGGCAGCCCGAGCCGTCCCGCGAAGAAATTCGCGAACATCTTTCCGGGAATTATTGTCGATGCACCGGCTACCAGGCCATCGTCGACGCGGTTGAGGCCACGGCGCGGGCTCGAAAGGCGAGGCCCTCATGATGGGGAAAGAGTTGGCCGGGGGGCTATCGATTTCAGATCGGCCGAATTCCTACATCGGCAAGACCGTGCCGCGGCCCAATCTTGATCGGCTGCTGCAGGGCCGCGGAACTTATGTCAGCGACATCGAGCTGCCGCGGATGGCTCATGTGGTGTTTCTGCGCTCGCCTCATGCCCACGCAAAAATCTTAACAGTTGATGCCAGCGCCGCAAGGCAAATGCCAGGAGTGACCGCGGTCGTTGACGGCAAAGAGCTAGCCGAAGTCATTACGCCGTGGGTGGGCGTCCTCTCCCACATGAAGGGGCTGAAGTCCGCGCCCCAGCATGCCATCGCGATCGACCGCGTTTGCTGGCAAGGAGAGGCCGTCGCGGCCATCGTGGCGACTAGCCGTGCTCTTGCCGAGGATGCTGCCGAGGCCGTCGTGGTGACGTATGAGGAACTCGACCCTGTCACGGACATGCGCACTGCGCTTGATTCGCTGACGCCGGTGATTCACCCGTCGTTGGGGGACAATCTCGCTTTCGAACGCGCGCATCATGCGGGTGATGTCGATCAGGCATTTGCGAAGTCTGACGAGGTCGTCGACGTCGAATTCATTTTTGGACGCCACACCGGAGTGACTCTGGAGCCTCGCGCGGTCGTCGCTGATTGGAACGGTGCGGAAGCACGGCTCACGATCTACCAGGGCACGCAGGCGCCGCATATGGTGCAGAACATCGCTGCTCTACATCTCGGGATCAATGAGCAGCAGGTGCGCGTCATCTGCAAAGACGTCGGTGGTTCGTTCGGTATCAAGGTGCACGTCTACGCCGATGAGATGGCGACTTATGCGCTCTCGAAACTTCTGAGGAGACCTATCAAGTTCGTTGCGGATCGGGTCGAGAGCTTCAATACCGACATTCACGCACGTGATCATCGTTGCAAGGCGCGGGTCGGCATCATGCGAGACGGAACCATCACGGCTTTTGAGATCGATGATCTCACCGGCATCGGTCCCTATTCGATGTATCCACGCACCAGCGCAATCGAGGCCAATCAGGTCGTCAATCTTGTCGGCGGCCCGTATACGACCAAGAACTACCGCGCGCGCGCACGCGTTGTGTTCCAGAACAAGAACGTGATGTGCCAGTATCGCGCTGTCGGTCATCCAATTGCGTGTGCGGTCACCGAAGGGTTGGTCGACCTAGCGGCAGCGCGGATCGGAATGGATCCGATCGAGATCCGTCGGCGTAACTTGATCGCCGATGATGCCTACCCCTGTGGTTCGCCGACAGGTCTTAAGTTCGAGAAGTTGTCCCATCACGTCTCGGTTGCGAAGCTTGTGGAGATGATGGGCTATGCGGACCTGCGCGCGGAGCAGGCCGCGTTGCGCAAGAAGAACATTCATCGTGGCATCGGCATTGCGAGCTTCATCGAGGTTACCAATCCGAGTGCTGCATTCTACGGCGTTGGTGGCGCCCGCATCTCGTCGCAGGACGGCGTCGCCGTCAGATTGGATGGGCAGGGGGCGGTGATCTGCCAGACCAGTATCACCGAGCAGGGGCAGGGCTCGGAGGCGATCACCGCGCAGATCGTCGCGACCGTGCTTGGCGTTTCGCTGGAGCGAGTCCGGGTCATTCTCGGCGATACCGACCATACCCCTTATGGTGGCGGCACCTGGGCGTCGCGCGGCGCGGGGATCGGTGGGGAGGCGGCGCTTCAGGCAGCAAAGGCGCTGCGCCAGAACATCCTTGAAGTTGCAGGCACAATTCTGCAGTCGACTCCGGCCGAACTCGACATCGCCAACGATGCGGTGGTGAATGCCGGCGATCGCGTGCCGCGCTTGGAGCTGAAGGAGCTGGCGAGAATTGTTTATTTCCGACCCGATACGCTGCCGCCGGGGATTCAGCCGGAACTGATGGCGACGCGCCATTACGTGCCGCGGGAGTTTCCCTTCGCTTTTACCAATGGGGTTCAGGCGTCCTGGCTTGAGGTCGACGTCGAGACCGGGTTCATAAAGTTGCTAAAACACTGGGTGGTGGAGGATTGCGGCACCATCATCAATCCGCTGCTGGTTGACGAGCAGATTCGTGGCGGCGTCGTTCAGGGCCTTGGCGCAGCCTTGTTCGAAAAATGCATCTATGACGAACGGGGGCAGCTAACCAACGCCAATATGGCGGACTATCTGGTTCCAATGTCCGGGGAGATGCCCGATATCGACATTGCCCACGTTGTGTCGCCCACGCTGGAAAGCGAATTGGGAGCGAAGGGCGCCGGCGAAGCCGGTACTGCAGGGGCCGCAGCTGCGGTCATCAACGCCGTCAATGACGCGCTGCGGCCGTTCGGGACCATTATCACCGAGATCCCCCTCACGCCGGAGATCATCCTGAGAGCTCTCGGTCGTATATGAGCCGGTAACGGTGGCCCTGCTCGTGGCCAGACTATTCCGCAGCATTTGCAACCGCGCTTACAGAGCGGTTCGTAACCACCACCTTGATTGCGTCCTCTACGCGATCACGGGCGTAACGCAGCGCGGTCGGAAGATCGGCGAGGGGAAATGTGTGGGTATGAATTTTCGTCGCGTCGAAGCGCTTCTCGGCCATTAGCTCCATGGCGCGATGGGTGGCGCTGCGGCCTTCGCCGCGGATGCCGAACACGTAAATATTGTTTCTCACGAGATGAGCGATGTCGGTCATGACCGCCTCATGCGGGAACGCCGCGAGACAGATTTTGCCGCCGCGGTTGGTCATGTGGATAGCCTGGTTCACGGTGGCTTCCGTGCCTGCGCACTCGACCACGTAGTCGGCGCCGATCCCGCCGGTCAGGCCCTTGACGACCTCGACCGGGTCTTCCTGGGCGATGTTGACGACCCGGTCCGCGCCCAGCGTTTTGCCGATTGCGAGTCTTCGCTCGCGCGTTCCCGTCAGGATAACGGGACTGGCCCCGAGCGTCTTGGCAACCGCAACCCCGAGCAAGCCGATCGGTCCGGGGCCGATCACGACCACACTTTCACCTGCGACCAATCCGCCCAATTCGGTCAGGCCATACATGGACGTCCCCGCCGTGACGACCAGCGTGGCCTCCGCGTCGCTCATCGTGTCCGGAACGCGCACCAGCGTGTTGATATGATTGACCGCATATTCGGCAAATCCGCCGTCGGTGGTGAAGCCGTTGGCGCGATGTCCCTTTTCTGGCCTCCCGTAGTTCAGGCAGGACGTGTACATGCCCTGGCGGCAGCGTTTGCATTGGCCGCAACCTGCATGAATCTCCACCGTAACACGCTCGCCGATGTTGAACTCGTCGACATCGGGACCAAGCGCGGCAACGGTTCCCATATATTCATGGCCCGGGGTGAAGTTCTTGTTGAACGGCAGTCCGCCTTGAATGCGGGCAGGAGAGCCGGCGTGGATAATCTCAAGATCGGTGGCGCAAATGGCCACAGCATCGATGCGGACCAGGACTTCCGCGCGCTTGGGCACTGGGGTCGGCTTCTCGCGCAGGAAAAGCTCATCGGGGTTGCCGAGCACCCAGGCCTTCATCTGGTCTGGGATTGGATGTTCAGAGGATATCTTCACACCAGCAGGGTTGTACATCGGCGCTCCCCTTAGCTTTTCTTTTGGACCTGGCAGGCAGTGCTCAGGCAGTAGACGCCGATAATTTGTAGATTTCCAGTGCGTCTACATCCGCACCGCGGGAAACTTTCGCCAGCCTGAACAATTGCGCGGCGAGCGAGGCCATCGGCACGGGGGTCGAGGTGTCGTGGGCGACGTCGACTACGGTGTCGAGATCCTTCAGCATTGTCGCAACATGGCCCATTGGTGGGGAATGAATACCCTGCACCATGCGGGGCACGAACAATTGCAGGGGAATGGAATCGGCAAATCCGCCGGCCAACGCCTCCGGCAGACGTGCAGCATCGATCCCGGCGTTGGCCGCGAGCCGCGTTGCCTCCGCAAGCACTGCCATGGCGCAGCCGACGATCACCTGGTTGCAGAGCTTCGTGGTCTGCCCCGCCCCGGTCGGCCCCATATGCGTGAACCGTCGCGCCATGACGAGCACATAGGGGCGCACGCGCTCGATATTGGCGGCGTCGCCCCCGGCCATCACCGCAAGCGTGCCTTCCTCGGCCCCCTTGCTCCCGCCTGAGACCGGTGCGTCGATCCATTCCATGCCATTGGTTTCCATGAGCCGCTTTGCAATGGTGCGGGTGGCGTCCGGGTGGATCGACGAAAAGTCCACGATCACCTTGCCTTCGCCGGGCGCGTTCGCAAACCCATCGACGCCGAACACCACCTGCTCGACGGCTGCAGCGTCCGTGACGCACATGAAGATGATGCCGGCGCTGGTGGCCACCTCACGCGGACAACTCGCCAACGTCGCGCCCGCTTCGACCAGCGCAGCAGCCTTCATGGCCGACCGGTTCCAGATCGTGACCCGGTGGCCAGCCGCGAGCAGCCGGCGCGTCATAGGCGACCCCATCAGTCCAAGCCCGACAAAGCCGAGTTTCTCTGCTTTCCCGTTCGCATTCCCCAAACTGGTCATCAGCTTCTCCCGTCACACCCTGTCGGACCCTATCCGGCCCGTGCTTTCGACGCCATCCAAAGCCTGGCCGGACGATTATGACCGGCTCTCCAATGGCTTGCCTCATTGTTTGAACCATGAAAGATTTGGGCTCAAGTCGAGTTGAGATGCCTTTCGGGGCCCAGAGAACTGGAGTGGGGCGTTATGCGGACGATTTCGAAATGGTGCCTGGTCGCGGGGACTGCGTTCTTCCTGATCGCCGGCGCGCGTGTCTCGGAGGCCCAACAGACGATCCGCGTCGGATGGACCATTCCGGCCGAGGAATCGAAATATTGGATGATGCGTCGTCCGGCCGAGTTTCCCGATCTGGGCAAGACCTACAATATCGAATGGACGCAGTTCCAGGGCACTGCGCCGATGACCCAGGCGCTGGCCGCCGGCGCGCTTGATTGTGCGACGCAAGCTCCGCTTTCGCTCGCCAACGGCGTGGTTGGCGGTAATCTCAAGGCCTACATCGTGGCGCAGCATGTGTACGAAAAGCCGGGCGGCTTCTCTGTCTATTGGGCGGTCATGGATAACTCGCCGATCAAGACCATTGCGGATCTGAAGGGGAAGACGGTCGGGATTTCGGTGATCGGCGGCGGCACCCAGGGGCCGTTCAACATGCTGCTGAAGCAGAACGGCGTCGACCCCGCCAAGGATATCAAGCTGGTTGAAGTCGGCTTTGCCGTTTCCGAGGATGCGCTCCGCCAGGGCCGCGTCGATGCCGTGAACATGAACCAGCCCTTTGCGGCGCGTGCCGAAGCCAAGGGGGGCACCCGCAAGCTGTTTTCGCTGTCCCAGGCCATGCCGAATATCGTGCACATTCTGGAAGCCTGCCGAGCCGATTTTGTCGACAAGAATCCTGATCTGGTAAGGGCTTACGTGCGCGACATCACCTTGGGAATGAAAAAGGCGCTCGCCAACCGCGAGGAGACTTTAAAAGTCGTCTCTGAAGTGCTGAAGGCTCCGATCCCGGTGCTCGACACCTACCTTTTGAAGGACAATGATTTCGGCAGGGACCCGGGCGCCGCGCCGAACTTTCCGGCGATTCAAAAGATGCTCGATATCTACGCAGAGACCGGAATGCTGCCCAAGATGGATGTCGCCCAATTCAAGCATCCAACGATCGTTGCGCCGCTGCAATAGGCGCGCCTAAGACGATGCCTTGGATGAGCGGCGCGGCGCCGATCAGGCCGCGCTCGGGAGATTCTCGCTGATGAACAAATGGCGATCGCGGGTAACGACGGACGGGCTGGATCGTGCGCCGCACCGCGCCTTCATGCGCGCCATGGGCCTGGATGACGCAGCGATCGCAAAGCCGATGATCGGCGTCGTCAGCATGAAGGGCGAGCAAACGCCCTGCAACATGACCCATGATTTCCAAGTCTTGGCCGCCAAGGAGGGGATCACTGAGGCGGGCGGCTGTCCTCGCGAGTTTGCTACCGTGTCGGTTTCCGACGGCATCAGCATGAACCACGAGGGCATGAAATTTTCGCTGTTTTCGCGCGAGTTGATCGCTGACTCGATCGAGGCCGTCGTCCACGGATTGGCCTATGATGCCTTGATCGGTTTCGGTGGCTGCGACAAGACCCTGCCTGGCGTGATGATGGGGATGATCCGTTGCAACGTTCCCTCAATCTTCATCTATGGTGGCAGCGCGCTGCCGGGCCGGCTTGGCGGAAGGACGCTGACCGCGCTCGATTCCTACGAGGCGGTTGGCGGCTTCATGACCGGCGATGTCGATCAGGCAACCCTTCTGAGCATCGAGCGGAATTGCCTTCCGACTATCGGTGCTTGTGCCGGGCAGTTTACCGCCAATACCATGGCGATGGTGTCCGAGGCGCTGGGGCTGACCATGCCCAACGTTTCCATGATCCCGGGCGTTTACTCGGAGCGCGCGCAGGTCGCGCGGCAGGCTGGGCGCCTGGTGATGCAGATGCTGGAGCGCGCAGGGCCGCTGCCGCGGGATGTCGTCACGCGCAAATCGCTGGAGAACGCCGCGGCCGTCGTGGCAGCGACCGGCGGATCGACCAACGCGGCGCTGCATCTTCCGGCGATCGCCAACGAGGCCGGTATCCGATTCACCATCGACGATGTCGGGGAGGTTTTTGCGCGCACGCCATTGATCGGCAATCTTCGGCCGGGCGGCAAATATACCGCAAAGGATGTCTATGACATCGGTGGCGCGGCCGTAGTCATTCGTGCGTTGCTGGAAAGCGGTCATATCGACGGCAGCGGCCTGACCATTACCGGCCGGACGATTGCCGAGGAATACGGCAGCGCGAACGCGCCCGACGGCGAAGTCATTTACGCGACCGACAAGCCGATCATGCCGGATGGTGGGGTGGCCGTGCTGAAGGGCAATCTCTGTCCCGATGGTGCCGTCATCAAGGTTGCCGGCCTGAGAAGCCTGAGTTTTCAAGGGCCGGCCCGGGTATTCGAGGACGAAGAGTCCTGTGTCGAAGCGGTCCGCAACCGCAACTATGTCGCCGGCGAGGTGCTGGTGATCCGCAACGAAGGTCCGGTCGGCGGTCCCGGCATGCGCGAAATGCTCGGGGTGACCGCGCTTATCTACGGCCAGGGGATGGGCGAGAAGGTTGCCTTGATCACCGACGGGCGCTTCTCCGGTGCGACGCGCGGGATGTGCATCGGCTATGTTTCGCCGGAGTCCTTTGTCGGCGGGCCGCTGGCGCTGGTAAGCGACGGCGACCGCATTCGGATCGATGCCGCGACGCGCCGGATGGATCTGTTGATTGACGAGGTCGAGCTTGCAAGGCGGCGCCAGGCCTGGAAACCAAGGCCGCCGCGGCATCGGGCTGGCGCGCTCGCGAAATACGCTCGCCTGGTCGGTCAGGCACCGCAGGGGGCCGTTACGCATGAGGGGCCTGCGGACTGGCCATGGTTCGATTAGCCAAAGGTGGGCCTGTTGGCATGAAACCCGCATCGCCAAGGTCTGCGGTTTTCCGCTATGTTTGTGTCTGACGTCGAGAAAGCGGCGAGTATGAACCTGATGCCATCGCGATCGGATCTCAAGGCCGAAGCCGCACCCGCTGCGAAGCCCACGATCGCCATGATCGAGATCGATCACGTTTCACAGGTGTTCCAGACTTCCTCGCGTCAGGACCATCTGGCGTTGTCGGATATTTCGTTGACGGTTGACGATGGTGCCTTTGTTTCGATCCTCGGCCCATCGGGTTGCGGCAAGTCGACACTGCTTTATATCGTCGGCGGCTTCGTCGCTCCCACTCGCGGCACCGCGCGGATGAAGGGGAATCCTATTACAGGCCCGGGGCCCGATCGCGGCCCGGTGTTTCAGGAATTTGCGCTGTTTCCCTGGAAGAGCGTGCTCGGCAATGTGATGTATGGTCCACGCCAGCAAGGCGTCAAAGCGGCCGAGGCGGAAGCGCAAAGCCGCGCATTGATCGAAATGGTTGGCCTGAAAGGCTTTGAACATTTCTACCCCAAAGAGCTATCGGGCGGCATGAAGCAGCGCGTCGCTCTGGCGCGGACGCTCGCCTACCATCCGGCCGTGCTGCTGATGGACGAGCCATTCGGTGCTCTCGACGCGCACACGCGGACGCGATTGCAGAACGATCTGCTCAACATCTGGGAGCGCGATCGCAAGACGGTGCTGTTCGTCACCCACTCCGTGGAGGAGGCAGTGTTTCTCTCGGACAAGGTCGTGATGATGAGCCGATCACCTGGCCGCATCAGGCAGATCATCGACATCGACCTGCCGCGTCCGCGCCGCCGAACCGAGCTTCTGCTTGATCCGCGTTACCAGAAGTATGTCGTCGACATCGAGCGCATGTTTGACGACGCCGGCGATGATGAGCTGCAGCCATGAGGTCGCGCGTTCTCTTTGCACGCCTCGCGCCGTTGCTAGCCTGCGTTGGACTGCTTGCCGTCTGGCAAGTCGCCGCGCTTACCCTGAACAATGATAGTTTCCCCACCGCGCTCGATTCGATCCGGGCGATCCCTTCGATCCTCGGCGACAAGGAAGCGCTGATCAACATCCTGGCGTCGCTGCGCCGGATGGCGATCGGCTTTGGAACCGCCGTCCTTGTTTCCATTCCCCTGGGACTGCTGATGGGGCGCAGCCGTAGCGTTGCATCGTTCTTCAATCCGCTTCTGATGGTAATCTATCCGGTGCCGAAGGCCGCGCTTATGCCGATCATCATGCTCTGGCTCGGCGTCGGCGATCTCTCAAAGACCCTGGTTATCTTTCTCGGCGTCAGCCTGCCAGTGATTTACCATAGCTTTGAAGGCGCGAAGGCGGTCGAGGAGAAGATGCTCTGGTCGGGTGCGGCCATGGGATTGTCCGCCGTGGAACGGCTGGTTCGCATCGTGTTGCCAGCCGCATTGCCGGAAATCCTCACCGGCTGCCGCACCGGGCTCGTGCTGGCGCTGATCACCATGATCACAAGCGAGATGATCGCCCGGCAATCCGGCGCCGGCAATATTCTGTTCAACGCGCTGGACATGGGCCAGTACGATACCGTCTTTGCGATGATCATCATTATTGGCGGGATGGGCATCTTCCTGGACGCCGCGTTCGAACGAATGCGGGAGCGACTGGTGAGATGGTCCGAGCCGCAGTTTGACATTCCATTGAGCTTCTCATGAACGGACGCGACGCCACCAGGGATGTCTTGCTGGGGCTGATCCCCATCGCGCTGCTGCTTGCGATCTGGCAGGGGACGGTTTCACTCGGATTGGCGCCGCCGACGCTTCTCCCACCGCCTGGTCTGGTGTTCATGCGAATGGCTCAGCTACTGGCAACCGCCAGCTTCAATCAGGAGATTCTTGCCACGTTGTTCCGGCTATTTGCAGGATTTTCGATCGCGGTGGTTCTCGGCATTGCCATCGGGCTGGCGGCCGCGGTCAGTCCGGCCATCAATGCAGCGGTACGTCCCGTCGTGCGGGTGCTGGCTCCGCTGCCAAAAGTGGCGCTGTATCCGGCGCTTCTACTCTTGCTGGGCTTCGGCCATGAATCGAAAATCACGCTGGTTGCCGCGGATGCGCTCTTTCCCATTCTGCTTTCAACCTATTACGGGGCTTCGACCGTCGAACAAAAGCTGATCTGGTCGGCGATGGCGGCGGGCACGCCGCCGCGCGAAATCCTGTTCAAGGTCATCCTTCCGGGCGCAGCCCCATCGATCCTGACGGGCTGTCGCATTGGCCTCGTCATTTCATGCATCGTGGTTTTCCTCGCCGAGATGATTACGTCGACGGATGGCCTTGGGCATGTTCTGATTACCGCTGCGCGGACTTTCCAGGCGGTGGACATGTTCGTGCCGCTAATCACTATCTCCCTGCTTGGACTGATCCTCAATGGCTTGCTGCAGGCGGTGCGATCGTATTTATTGCGCGGGTTTCCGGAAGTCTGATCGATCCCGATAATTTGGAGAGAACACATGCTGGCAGATCGCATCGAAGCGAAGTGGATCGACGCGTTCTGCGAGATATTCGAACGCTGCGCGGTCAAGACTGGCGATGTGGCGGCGATCCTTTCAGAGACGCAATCCCGAGCGCTCAACGTGCATCTGGCCGAACTTGCGCTCCTGCGGATGGGGGCGAGGCCGTTTCATATTGTAGTGCCGACGCCGCGCAACAAGCAGGCGGTTCCGGTGCGCTCGACCGGTGCCAGCGCGGCCATCCAGCGGCTTGGTCCCGTCGTGATGGCACTGCAGCAGGCGGGATTTGTAGTCGATTGCACCATCGAAGGGTTGATGCATGCGCCCGAGACGCCGGAGATCTTGAAGGCCGGTGCTCGCATCCTGGTAATCTCTAACGAGCATCCTGAAGCGCTTGAACGAATGGTGCCGGATCCCGCGCTTGAAAAGCGGGTAAGGGCGGCCGCAAAAATGCTGCGCGGTACGAAGCGGATGCGCGTGACCTCAAAGGCAGGCACGGCGCTCGATGTCGACATGGTTGGCGCTTCCACGGTCGGGGTGTGGGGCTGGACGGACAAGCCGGGCACGCTCGCGCATTGGCCCGGCGGCATTGTCGTCAGCTTTCCGAAGAGCGGCACCGTCAATGGTACGCTGGTGATGGCGCCCGGTGACATCAACCTCACCTTCAAGCGTTATCTGACCTCGCCCGTGAAAATGACGCTAAAAGAGGATTATGTCGTCGATCTCGAAGGCGAAGGTGCCGATGCCGCGATGATGCGGGCTTATCTGGCGGCCTGGGGTGATCGCGAGGCTTACGCAGTGTCGCATGTCGGCTTCGGCATGAACCCTGGTGCGCGCTACGAGGCGCTGTCGATGTATGATCAGCGCGACACCAACGGCACCGAGCTGCGCGCGGTTTCCGGAAATTTCCTGTTCTCCACCGGCGCTAACGAATTCGCGGGGCGCTATACCGCCGGGCATTTCGATCTGCCGATGATGGGTACCACAATCGAACTCGATGGCGTTGCCGTAGTGCGTGATGGTGTGCTTCAGGACGTCTTTGGCTGATCTCAAAGCACCGGCGGGCGCGCCAGCCCAAAGTGCCTGAGCATATCGACCAGTTCGGCCAACCGCCGCTCGCGGTAAGCGTCTACATCGAGGCCGGAATAGTCGAGAAAGCCGGCGCCGGTGCGCAAGCCGATACGTCCCTCACGCATGTTCCGTAGGATCACCTCCGGCGCGCGATAACGGTCGCTACCCAGCGCGCTCTCGAGGTAGCGGCTTGCGTAGTAGAGGATATCGCCGCCACCCCAGTCGATGAATTCCAGCAAGCCAAGCACTGCGTAGCGGAAGCCGAAGCCGTACTTGATCGCCCTGTCAATGTCCTCGGCGCTGGCGACACCTTCCTCGACCATCCGCGCGGCTTCGTTCATCGCAAGCGCCTGGATGCGCGGCACAATGAAACCCGGCCTTGCGGCGCAGACCACGGGCACCTTTCCAATGCCCTCTAGTAAATCCTTGATCCTGACTATGACCGCGGGGTCTGTGGCCGCACCCGGAGAGACCTCGACCAGGGGGATGAGATAGGCGGGATTGAGCCAGTGCACATTGAGGAAGCGGCCAGGATTTTCGATCGCGCCGGACAGATCGTCGACCAGGATGGTCGACGTCGTGGAGGCAATGATGACATCCGGTCTGACCGACTTCGAGGCCGCGGCCAAAACCTCGCGCTTGAGCTCGACCACCTCCGGAACGCCCTCGAACACGAGGTTGGCACTTGCTAGAGCGGCGGAGCCGTCCTTCGCGGGGACGACCGACACCCGGCTCATGATCGTTTGAGCATCCGAATCCCTCAGCAGTCCGAACCTCGCCAGGCTCGCGAGCGTTTTCGCCACCTCGTCGCAGGCATCCGCCTCAAGTCCCGCAAACTGCTCGGGCGACCGCGATTTGACGTCAATCATCGTGACGGCGTGGCCCGCATAGGCAAACGCGACCGCAATGCCGCGGCCCATGCGGCCTGCACCCAGGCATGCGACGGCAGGGCGGTCCGCGTTCATCCCGTAAAACCCTCCTGTAACAGCTGCTGCAGCTCGCTTCGGTCCAATTCTCCAAGGCCGAGACTTTTGAGAGTTCGGCCGGTCAACGAGAAATCTTCGTTGCAGATAGCGCCACCGATAGCCAGAAACGATCTTGCCAGTGGTGTTGCGGTGCCAGCTAGTTCGGCAACCGAAACCAGCAAGGACAGGCCGAGCCGCAAGTCTTCGCGCATATAACGATGCTCGGCCAGCGCAATCCGCTCGCGCCAATCGCCTGAATCGGTCAGCCGATCATGCGAGCCGCGACCGTACATCCAGACTTCGCCTTCCCTGGCGTAATGATGTGCCAGAGGAAAGTGCGGCTGGCCATATCCGAGTGCCTCTCGCACAGCGATACGCTCGGCATCGAGCGCATCAGTGACGCGCCTGATCGCCGCTTGCGTACCTTCCTTGTGAATATCCCAGCGTTCGAAATGTTCGATCGGCCCAGCATTCATCACGATCAACGGCGGATGAATGATGGGGCCGGCATTCATCAATGCGCCAGAAAGCGCATCGCCGCAGGGCTCAATCACGTCAGGGAATGCGCGCCCAATCACGTCGAGCGCATGATCCGCGGTGCGCAGCGGGAAAATGCCGACCGGCAGGCGTTTGGCGCGGATTGTAATGGCGACCTCGAAAGGAGCGTGCTTGCGGGTCAGCCACGGCAGGGTGCCCGTCTCCGCAAAGCAGACCTCGGCGCGATTGCCGGCGTCGCGCGCCGCATTGGCAAAGATCATCGTGCCGAAAGTCGCCGGCGGCATAAAGACGACTTGGCCATCGCGAATGTGAGGCGCAAGTGCGCGCGCGATGTCCGCTTGGGCGAAAGCGGGGGCCGGGCACAGGATCAGCTCCGCCTCGCGCACCGCATCGGCGATGTCGGTGGTCACAAGGGCCAGCTTGACGTCGTGCCGCCCCTTCGAATCTTTCACAATAATACGCGAGCCCGCAGCTTGGTGTGTCGCAACGAGATCACGGTCGCGGCGCCACAGCCGCACATCATGGCCCTGAAGCGCAAAGTCTCCCGCGGCAGCGAAGGAGCCGTTGCCGCCGCCCAGCACCGCGATCCTCAATTGGCGTCTCCCTGCTCGCGTGATTGCACGTCGAACTGCTTCAACATGAAATGCTGAACCTTGCCCAAGGCCGTGCGCGGCAGGTCCTCCACAAAAATGATCTCACGCGGCACCTTGAAGCGAGCGAGCTGCGACTGTGCATGCGCCTTCAGGTCCTCCGCCTCGACCCCAGTCTCGGATCGTCTGATCACATAGGCGACCGGCACCTCGTCCCAACGCGGGTCCGCGCGTCCGATCACGCCACATTCGATGACGTCGGGATGCTCCATGAGCACGCGTTCGACCTCCGCTGGATAGATGTTTTCGCCGCCGGAGATGATCAGGTTCTTCTTGCGGTCGTGAACCCAGAAGTAGCCGTCCGCGTCGCGACGGCCGATGTCGCCGCTGCGGTACCAGCCGTCGTGCAGCGCCGCCCGCGTCGCCTGTTCGTTGCCCCAGTATTCGAAGAATACGTTGGGACCGCGCACGGCGATCTCGCCTGCTGAGTCCGGTGGTAGTTCCTGTCCGTCGTCGTCGAGGATTGCCGCCTCGCAGCACAAGCCGGGCAGGCCGGTCGAGCCTTCGCGCGAAAGGTCGCCTCCGAGCCTTGTGTAGACAGCGATAGGACAGGTCTCCGTCGAGCCATAGACCTGGAGCACCGGCACTCCGCGGTCTACAACGCGGTCGATCAGATGCTGCGGCACAATGGTTGAGCCGGTCGAGATCGCCTTCAGGGAAGATAGGTCGGCTGTCGCCCACCCAGCGTGGTCCGTCATTGCCTGGATGATGGCAGGTACCAGCACGGTCAAAGTTGGACGGTCACGCTCGAAGGCGGCAAGTGTTGCGTCGGGAGTAAAGCGGGAATGGATGGTGACCGTCGCACCATGATGCAGCGCAGGCGTGGTCTGGATATTGAGGCCGCCGACGTGGAAAAAAGGCAGGACGGTCAACACATGATCGTCCGAGGTGAGGTCGTGCATGTGCTGGCTCATCACGCCGTTCCAGAGTAGTGCCTCCTGGCGCAGCACCGCACCCTTGGGTCGTCCCGTCGTACCCGACGTGTAAACGATCAAAAGCGGACAAGACAGGTCGGTATGCGGAATGCGGCCGTCGCCGTGTGCCCGGGTCAGCAAGCTGCTCCAAGTGTCCCCACGTGGCGGCGCGAAGTCCAGGCCGATGACGGCTGCGTCAGGGAGTTTTTCTTCGAGAGGCGACAGGATCGCTGCAAAGGCCTGCTCGAGTGCCAGAACCTTGACTCCCGCATCGCACAAGATGAACAACTGCTCGGGGACTGCCAGGCGCCAATTCAGCGGTACCATCAGCGCGCCGAGCCGTGCGCAAGCATAGAGCAAGACGAGATAGTCTGGCCGATTCAGGCTGAGGATCGCGACGCGGTCGCCCCTGTTGACACCATACCTGGATTTCAAGGTTTTCGCGGCCCGCTCGATCCGTGTCTCCAGGGCCGCATAGCTTAGCGTTGCGCCTTCGAAACGGATCGCGGGCTTGTCCGGTACGAAAGCTGCATTGCGTTCGATCAGCGTGCAGAGATCCACGGCTAATCGTCCGTTTCGCCGGTCTCGTAGAGAGCTTCCCTGCCGATGCGATCGAGACAGAGCTCGGCGGTCCACGGCAACATCAGCGAGCCGCAACGGCTGTCGCGATAGATGCGTTCCAGCGGCAGTGACTTCAGCATGGCCTGCCCGCCGCAGGTGCGGATCGCAAGCGTTGCGAGTTCGTTGGCGCCTTCCATGACAGAGTATTGGGCGGCATAGGCGCGCAGCACCTGCTCCTTGGTGGGATTGGCACGCGCCTCGGTCACCGCCTGGAACCAGATCGCCTTGATCTGTTCGAGCTTGATCTGCATTTGCGCGACCGTGATCTGCTTGGTCGGATACATTCGCCGCTTGACCGGCGGCGTGCCGGGAACTTCGCCGCGAAGATAGCGCACAGTGAAATCGTAAGCTGCCTGCGCGAGGCCCATATAGGTCGGCGATAGTGTGAGGAACATGTGCGGCCAGCGCAATGCCGCCTGGAAATACACCCCGCGCGGCATCAATGCCGCATCCTCTTCGACGAGGACATCCTTGAACAGCAACGTGCGCGACACCGTGCCGCGCATGCCAAGCGGGTCCCAGTCGCCGACAACGGAAACGCCTTCGGCCTTCGCTGGTATCGCAAGATACAGCGTATTTCTGCGGGTTGCCTTCTCACCCTCCGCGATTTCGGTGCAGAGCACGCCGTAATAGTCGGCGTGCCCGGAGAGCGAGGCGAATATCTTCTTGCCGTTGACGATCCATCCGCCCTTGACGGGCTTCGCCTCGGTCCCGAAAGCAACGCCACCCGCGGCAGCCGCGCCGCCTTCGGAAAATGGTTGCGAATAAACCGCCCCTTTCTCGACAATGCGCTTGTAGTGGATCGCACGGCGGTGCTCATGCTCCGCCCGTGTCGCTGTATCCATGTCGAGATCATCGGCCAACGGGCCCGACCACAGCGTGGAGCAGACATGCATGTTCCAGGTAAGGGCGGTTGCGCCGCAGTAGCGGCCAATCTCCGCGGCGGCGAGCGCGTAGGTCTGATACTCCGCGCCGAGACCACCGTGCTCTTTCGGAATCGAAATGCCGAGCAAGCCCGCGCGATGCAGATCGGCATAATTCTCGACTGGAAATTTCGCGTCACGATCATACGCGGCTGCGCGGCCAGCAAACACGGTTTGCCCAAGCTCGCGCGCCCGCGCGATGATCCCGGCCTGCTCATCGGTCAGGCGAAAAGCCGCGGGATCGAAGATCGGCGCATCGAGGGCGATCTTGTCGATCGCGTTTGCGTTCTTGCCGACTTGTACCGTCATGATGCCGTTGCTTCCGTTGGGATCATCTTCAGAAACTGATCGAGTGCGGCGTTGAAGGCCAAAGGGCGCTCCAGGTTGACAAGGTGGCCCGCGCCATCAAGTTCAACATAGTTTGCCGAGGGAATGAAGCTTGCCATCTTGGCCATCATCGGCGCGGGGGCGTTCTTGTCCTTGCTGCCCGAGAGTACCAGCGTCGGGACCTTGATGTCCTTGAGCGCCTGGCGTTGATCGAAGCCCAGGAGCGCGAGCATGCAGGCGCGGTAGCTTGCTTCGGGAACGCTGGCCATGCAATCGCGGGCAAGTTCCATTCCGTCGGGATCGGGATCGGCGCCGACCAACTCACTGACCAGCGTGGGCGCGAGCGAGGCCATGGACTCGCCGCGATCCAGAGGACCAAGTCGCGCTTCGACGAATGATTTTTGCCAGTCGCCGTCGGCCTTGCCGAAGGCAGGGCTGGTTTGCGCGAGCACGACGGCGCCGGCGCTGCGAGGATTGTTCACCAGCCACTGCTGGACGATCATGCCGCCGATCGAGTGCCCGACCAGGATGGGCTTGACCGCCCCAATGTCGCTCAGGAAATCCTGCAGCGCCTCGGCAAGGGTAGCGATGCTGACGCGCGCAAGCGGTGACGAGCCGCCATAACCGGGCATGTCCCACGCGACCGCACGGTAGCGCTCGCCGAAGGCTTCGAGTTGGGTCCGCCAGGCGCGCGCCGCGCCACCGATACCATGCAAGAACACCAGTGGCGGCAGGCCCGCCTCGCCAGCCGCTTCAAAAGTGAAGCGGGCGTCGTTGGTCTTCATGGGCGCAGATTGAGGCACGCCGGTCTCCGGTCTCGCGAACCTGCCAATGCTAACAGGCCCCTGTTGGATGGGAAGCGATAATTTTATATTTAAAGCAATTTTTGCGCCGCGGTTGAACGACAAGTCCCTTCCTTGCAAAAACTTTAAGTCTAAAATATACGCAAGGGAGATCGAACCCAATCGGGGAAGCCTGCGCGATGTCCGGATTGCCGCATTCTTCGCATGCGCTGGTGACCGGCGGCAGCCGTGGCATCGGCCGCAGAATTGCGGCCGCGATGGTAGGCGCGGGTGCGACAGTCACGATCATCGGGCGCGATCGCGCGACGATGGAAGCGGTAGTGGCTGCCGGAGAGGCGCATTTCATTGAGGTCGCCGACGTGGCGAACCAGGCGTCCGTCAACGCGGCGGTTGCGGCTGCGGCGGCGCGGAAGCCGATCGACATATTGGTCGCAAATGCCGGCTCTGCCCAATCCGCGCCGTTTGCCAAATCCGACGCAGCATTCTTCCGTCGCATGATCGACGTCAATTTCATGGGCGTCGTGTATGCGATCCAGGCGGTGCTGCCTGGCATGAAGAATCGACCCTATGGTCGTATTGTGGCAGTTGCGTCAACCGCCGGCCTCAAGGGCTATCCCTATGTGAGCGCCTACAGCGCCGCTAAACATGCTGTCGTGGGGCTCGTGCGCTCACTCGCGCTCGAGCTCGCCGGGACCTCCCTCACCGTGAATGCAGTATGCCCGGGATTTACCGATACCGATCTTGTTTCGGCAAGCGTCGAGAATATCATGAAGAAGACCGGCCGCAGCCGCGAGCAGGCCTTGGCTGAGCTCGCGCGCCATAATCCGCAGGGACGCCTGGTTAGTCCCGCGGAAGTCGCCGATGCCGTGCTTTGGTTGTGCGGTGAGAAGGCGAGTGCAATCACCGGTCAAGCCATCGCGGTTGCCGGCGGAGAGATTTGATAGCAAGCGCGATTCGAAAGCATGAGAGCGGATAAGCAGTCCAGGGAGATGACATGAGCCGGCCAGCCAATCCTGTTACCTTGCCTTTGGCAGACTATACGCCTCAACACTTCCTGCTTGGCGTGGCCGATGGCGTGGCGACGGTGACATTGAACCGCCCCGAGCGAAAGAACCCGCTGACCTTCGAGAGTTACCGCGAGCTCACGGATTTCTTTCGAGCCTGTTCCTTCGATGACTCGGTCAAATCCGTCGTCGTGACCGGCGCCGGCGGCAACTTCTCGTCCGGTGGCGACGTGTTCGAGATCATCGGTCCCCTGGTCAAGATGGATACCAAGGGGCTGACGGCCTTTACCCGCATGACAGGCGACCTGGTCAAGGCGATGCGTGCCTGCCCGCAGCCGATCGTCGCGGCCGTCGAGGGCATCTGTGCCGGCGCAGGCGCGATCGTCGCGATGGCGTCAGACATGCGATTGGCGGCGCCCGGCGCAAAGGTCGCATTTCTGTTCAACAAAGTGGGGCTGGCCGGCTGCGACATGGGAGCCTGCGCGCTCCTGCCGCGCATCATCGGTCAAACGCGCGCGTCAGAGCTCCTTTATACCGGACGCTTCATGACGGCGGAGGAGGGCGAGCGGTGGGGCTTTTTCAGTCGCATCGTCGCGCCGGACCAGGTCCTGCCGCAGTCGCGGGCGCTCGCGCGCGAAATTGCGCAGGGACCGACCTTTGCCAACACCATGACCAAGCGCATGCTTGCCATGGAATGGGCGATGTCGGTTGAGGAGGCGATCGAGGCGGAAGCGGTGGCGCAGGCTCTCTGCATGACCACCGCCGACTTTGCCCGCGCCTTCGAGGCTTTTGCCAACAAGGCAAAACCGGTCTTCCAGGGCAACTAGGGTGGCGCCAAGGACCAAACCGGGGACTTGCGTAAAATTATTTTAGGTTTAAAATAATTTTCGTTCGGGGAACCGGAGGCGCTCATGAAGGTCGCGATTATCGGTGGCGGACCGGCCGGTCTCTACGCGGCGATTCTGCTACGCAAGCAACGACCACAGGCGGAGATCTCGGTCTATGAGCGCAACCGCGCCGACGATACGTTCGGCTTCGGCGTCGTGTTTTCCGATGCAACACTCGACAATTTCGAGAAATACGACCCGCCGAGCTACCGGCGCATCATCCAGGAATTTGCCTATTGGGACGACATCGCCGTGCATTTTCGTGGCACGGTGCACCGGGTTGGCGGCAACGGCTTTTGCGGCTGCTCGCGTCGCAAGCTGCTTCTGATCCTGCAGGAACGGGCGCGCGAACTCGGCGTCACCCTGCATTTCGAAGCCGATATCGACGATGAGTCCCGTTTCGCGGACGCCGATCTCGTCATTCTCGCCGACGGAATCAACAGCCGTTTCCGCGAAAAATATGTCGATCACTTCCAGCCCGAGATCGATGTGCGCGCCAACATGTTCGCATGGATGGGGTCGACGCGGCCGCTCGATGCCTTCACCTTCATCTTCCAGGAAACCGAATGGGGCCCCTTCATTGCCCATGCCTATCAATATGAGGTGGGCCGCTCGACCTGGATTTTCGAGACCGATCCCGAAACCTTCGAGCGAGCAGGGCTCAAGGGCCTGAACGAGCGGCAATCGGCTGACCGGATGGCAGAGATCTTTGGCTGGTTCCTCGGCGGCCACCAGCTTCTCACCAACCGCTCGATGTGGCGCAATTTTCCAATGATCCGCAGTAAGCGCTGGGTCAGGGACAATATGGTGCTGCTTGGCGACGCGAAAGCGAGCGCGCATTTCTCGATCGGCTCGGGCACCAAACTTGCGATGGAGGATGCGATCGCATTGGCCGATGCCATGCGCGATAGCCCGACTGTCGCCGCAGCTCTCCAGAAATACGAGCATGGCCGCCGCGAGGAGGTCGAGAAAACCCAACATGCGGCCGACGTCTCGCTGGTCTGGTTCGAGCATGTCGATCGCTTCTGGGATTTCGATCCCGTTCAGTTCGCCTTTGGGGTGATGACGCGATCGAAGGCGATCACCTACGACAATCTGAATTTGCGCGCGCCGGATTTTGTCGCCGAAGTCGATAAGGCTTTTGCCAGGCAGGTTCGCGCCAAAGGCTTCGATGTCAACGTCGAAAAGCCGCTCGCACCGATGTTCCAGCCGTTCCGCCTGCGGGACATGGAAATCACCAATCGCGCCGTGGTGTCGCCAATGTGCATGTATGCGGCGGAAGAGGGCGTGCCCGGCGATTTTCATCTGGTGCACTACGGATCGCGCGCAATGGGCGGCGCCGGCCTGATCTTCACTGAAATGACCTGTGTCGGTCGCGATGCCCGGATCACGCCCGGCTGTGCCGGGTTGTGGAACGATGCGCAGGAAGGTGCATGGCGCCGCATCGTCGATTTTGTGCACGCCAATTCGGCGGCAAAGTTCGCCTTTCAGCTCGGACATGCCGGTCGCAAGGGCGCCACCAAATTGATGTGGGACGGCATCGATCGCCCCCTGGAACAGGGCGGCTGGGATGTCGTCTCGGCCTCACCGATTCCCTATTTCCCCGATAGCCAGGTTCCGCGCGAGCTCGACCGGGCCGCGATGGAAGCGGTCAAGGCCGCTTTCGTTGCCGCGGCCGAGCGCGGCGAGCGCTGCGGCTTCGATATGCTGGAGCTGCATTGCGCCCACGGCTACCTGCTGGCGAGCTTCATTTCGCCGCTGACCAACACACGTAGCGACGCCTATGGCGGCTCGCTGGATAATCGCCTGCGTTTCCCGCTTGAGGTCTTCGAGGCGTTGCGCGCGGTCTGGCCCAAGCACAAGCCGATGTCCGTGCGTATTTCCGCAACCGACTGGGCTGACGGCGGCATCACCGGCGATGACGCGGTGCAGATCGCGCGGGCGTTCGCGGACGCAGGCGTTGATCTTGTCGACGTGTCCACGGGGCAGACCGTGCGCGATGCGCAGCCAGTCTATGGCCGCATGTTCCAGACGCCGTTTTCGGATCAGGTCCGCAACGAGGCGCGCGTGGCCACCATGTGCGTCGGCAACATCACCTCGGCCGACCAGGTCAATACCATCCTGGCAGGCGGTCGGGCGGACCTTGTCGCTCTCGGCCGCCCGCATCTTGTCGATCCCGCCTTCACCATCAAGGCTGCCGCCTGGTACGGCGCGGGCGATGTGTTTTGCCCGCCGCAATATCTGCCGGGCAAGGAGCAGATCTTCCGCAACAGCGTGCGGGAGAGGCAGGACCTCGAGGATCTGAAAATTAAGGCTAAGCCGAAGACCCGGGCGGAGCTGAAAGCCGAGGCGACAAAGCCGCTTGCGGCGGAGTGAAGGTCCGTGCGACCTTATGTGGGTTTTGCGTAACTCGTCCTCTGGCTTGGAGTAAGGGCGATGAAGGCCATTGTTGTCGGTGGCGGGATCGGTGGCTTGACCACCGCACTGATGTTGCGAGCGCGCGGCATCGATTGCGAGGTGTTCGAGCAGGCCGATTCCATCCGTGAGCTCGGCGTCGGCATCAACACCTTGCCTCATGCGATCCGTGAGCTTGCCGGAATAGGCCTCCTGGATCGCCTCGACGACGTCGCGATCCGCACCGCCGAATTGTTCTATCTCACCCGTCACGGCCAGCAGGTCTGGCACGAGAAGCGTGGGCTCGACGCCGGCCACGACGTGCCGCAATTCTCCATACATCGCGGTCGGCTCCAGGGCGTGATCTACCAGGCGGTGCTTGAACGGCTGGGCGTCGACGCCGTCCACGCCGGCTGCCGCCTTGGTTCATTCACCCAGGATGAGGGCGGGGTCACTGCGTACTTCTTCGACCGTAGTGGCGCGCATTTGCATACCACGCGTGGCGATATTCTGATCGGCGCCGACGGCATCCACTCGAAGGTGCGGCAGACGCTGTTTCCGGAAGAGGGGCCACCCTGCTGGAACGGCTTGATGCTCTGGCGAGGCGCGGCGGATTGGCCAGCCTTCCTGACTGGCCGTTCCATGATCATCGCGGGTGGCCTGAGCGCCAAGGCCGTGGTGTACCCGATTGCCGAAGGCTCGAGCCCGGCAAGCCGCCTGACCAATTGGGCGGTCCTGGTCCGGATCGGTGACGGGACAGCGCCGCCGCCGCGCAGGGAGGATTGGTCGAGGCTTGGCAAGCCCGAGGAACTCATGCCGCATGTGGCGGGCTTCTCCATTCCCCAGGTTGACTTCGCCGCCCTGGTACGCGCCACGCCGGAGTTTTGGGAATATCCCTGCTGCGACCGCGACCCGCTGCCCTATTGGTCGAACGGACGCGTGACGCTGCTCGGCGACGCCGCGCATCCCATGTACCCCGTCGGCTCAAACGGAGCCTCGCAGGCCGTCCTGGACGCGCGCTGTCTCGCCGATACCCTGGCGCGCAGCGAACATCCGCGCCAGGGCCTGATGGCCTATGAGCGCCAGCGCCTGCCGATGACCGCGGAGATCGTCGCCTCAAATCGCCGCGGTGGTCCGGAAGGTGTCATCGATGCGGTCGAGCAGCTCGCGCCGCAGGGATTTACCGACATCGAAAGCGTGCTCAACTACGAATCACGCGAGGCGATCGTACGCGGCTACGCCGCACGGGCAGGTTTCGCCGCCCGCGTCGTGTCGCGGCAGGATGATCGTCAGGCCAGTTAGCCCGGAGGCGGTGGCAGGAAGTGGATGTTGTGCTCAGCTGCGAGCTTGACCACGTCCTCCGGATTCTGGTGCTTCATGTTGTGGATGGCCCAGAACAGATCGTAGAGCCGGCGCGTCGGCGACACCCAGAACAGCGTCTTGGCCGGCTGCTGTGACTTGTTGAAAATGCCATGTGGCTTACCCATTGGCAGGCGTACCGTGTCTCCAGGCGTTGCGAACTCATCGGCGCCATCAAGCATGAAGTCGAGCCGGCCCTCCAGTATGTAGAGATACTCATCCTGGTCGGGATGGATATGAGGCGGCACGAAGGTGCCGGGTGGAAAGGTCGCGTGCCAGGAGAAACTGTGCTCCGTGCGGCTTTTCGGCACATAGGTCTGGCCGAGGATATTCCAGGCGATGCCCTGGATGCCTTCGTTGGCCCGCGTAATGCCGGCGATCTCGCTTTTCATGCGTCGTTTCCTTCTCGTTAGTTGCCCGGCGCGCAATCCTTGGCGTAGCGGTCGCCGTAAGTCTCGAACACTTTCTGGACGATCTCGGTCTGGAATTTTCCGTCCGGGCGTTTGGCGACCTTGGTAAGGTAGAAATCCTGGATCGGATAGCCGTTGGCGTTGAATTTGAAGCTGCCGCGCAATGACGTGAAATCGGCTTTCTTCAGCGCGGCCGCAACGGCCTCTTTGTTGCTGAGATCACCCTTGACCGCCTTCACGGCGCTGTCGATCAGCATCGCCGCATCGTAGGCCTGCATGGCATAGGAGCCGGGTACGCTGTTGTAGGCGGCCTCGTAAGCGCTGACGAACTTCTTGTTTTGCGGATTGTCGAGATTGGGAGCCCAATCCGCGCCCCCAAACATGCCGATCGCCGCGTCCTGCTGGGCCGCCAAGGTCGATTCATCGACGGTGAAGGCCGACAGCACCGGGATCGTGTCGGCAAGTCCGGCCTGCCGGTACTGCTTCACCAGGTTGACGCCCATGCCTCCCGGCATGAAGGTGAACACTGCGTCGGGTTTAAGCGAAGCAATCTTTGAGAGCTCCGGCTGGAAATCCAGTGTGCCCAGCGGCATGTAGGACTCCTCGACGATCTCGCCCTTGTAATCGAGCTTGAAGCCAGCGACGGAATCCCGTCCCGCCTGATAGTTCGGCACCAGCAGATAGACGCGCCTGTAGCCGCGATCCTGCGCGACCTTGCCGAGGATCTCGTGCACCTGGTCGTTCTGGTACGACGTCACATAGAAAAACGGGCTGCATTCCTTGCCAGCGTAGCTGGAAGGACCGGCATTGGGGCTGATCAGGAAAGTCTTGGTGTCGATCACAGGCTTGTGGATCGCCTGCAGGATATTGGAGAAGATCGGGCCGACCACGAAGTCGACTTTGTCGCGCTCGAGCAGGCCTTTCACCTTGGTGACGGCCGCATCGGGCTTGAGCTCGTCGTCGACCACGGTCACTTCGACATCCTTGCCGCCCACCTTGCCGCCGAGGTCCTTCACCGCCAGCGCAAATCCGTCGCGCGCCTGTTGGCCGAGCACCGCCGCGGGGCCAGACAGCGTCACGATCA
Source organism: Bradyrhizobium sp. Tv2a-2 (assembly GCF_000472425.1). Classification (GTDB taxonomy): domain Bacteria; phylum Pseudomonadota; class Alphaproteobacteria; order Rhizobiales; family Xanthobacteraceae; genus Bradyrhizobium. The sequence continues at coordinate 433,346 of NZ_AXAI01000002.1, forward strand.
CGCCGACCTTGATCTTGTCCTCTGCGACGGCTGCGCTCGAGACCATGCTCAACAGGACGGCCAGCCCGGCCCCCAGCGATTGCTTATTCATGGCAACTCCCCTGATGATCGGCGGCTCCCGCCTTGAGCCGAATGACTGGGCCGCGTGGCCGCAAGCTTATTCTGACGACTGCGCTTGCTGCAAGCGGCGCGGCGACGCGCGGATGCCCGCCGCCTCCAGCATGCAAGGGGCACGCCAATTACTTGAAGCCTAAAGAAAATGGCCCCAAGGCCGGCCATGCCCGGGATCGTCTGCAATTTTGACTTGTGGGCCGATCGAAAATATTTGAAGGTCAAAATAATGGCCGTCCTGTCCGCCACGACGCAGGCGGGAGCCACCACTGGCAGGTATGATCGCATCATGATGCTGGATTCCGAGACCAAGGCCGTTGAACTGCCTGAAGATCACGGCAACGAATTGCGGCTGTGGCTCCGGCTCCTCACCTGCACGACCCTGATCGAGGGCGAGGTGCGGAGCCGCTTGCGCGAGCGTTTCGATGTTACGCTGCCGCGCTTTGATCTGATGGCCCAGCTCGACAAGGCGCCCGACGGCATGACGCTGTCGGATGTGTCCAAGCGCATGATGGTGTCCAACGGCAATGTCACCGGGCTTGTCGAGCGGCTTGTCGAATCCGGCCATCTTGATCGTCGCACATCGGAAAACGACCGCCGCGTGCAGGTCATCCGTCTCACCAAGGCCGGCCGCGCGGAGTTCCGCAAGATGGCCGCGGAGCACGAGACCTGGATTGCGGACCTGTTCTCGGATCTCACCCCAAAGGATGTGCGTGAGCTGATGCGGCTGTTGGCCAAGACCAAGGCATCGGCACAGAAGTCCGCTGGCCGACGGACTCCGTGAACCAAATGGCAGAGATCGACTACGAGGTCGAATACAACAACCGGGCCAGGGTTCCGGAAAGCCCTGCATTGATTGCGGGATGGGCGCGGGACGCTGCGGCCTATCGGACGCAATGTCCGCAGCGTGCCATGTCGTACGGGCCTGGCGCCCGCAACAGGATCGATTTCTTCGCCGGCGATACACAAGGCCCGATCGTCGTCTTCATCCACGGCGGCTATTGGCAGGCTCTGGACGGTTCCTCGTTCAGCCACTGCGCGCGCGGTCTGAATAGCCATGGCATCAGCGTTGCCATCCCGACCTACGACCTCTGTCCCGACGTTACGGTAGGGGACATCATTGAACAGATGCGTGCTGCGACCCAGGCTCTGGCGAAGCTCGGCCAACGGCTGGTGATCGCGGGACACTCGGCAGGCGGGCATCTTGCAGCCTGCATGCTGGCGACGCATTGGCCCTCCATCGACGCTGCGCTGCCGCAGGACTTGGTGATGGCCGCATACGCCATTTCCGGTCTTTTCGACCTTGTCCCGCTGGTCGGAACGTCGGTCAACGGAGCACTTCGCCTTGATGATGCGTCCGCGAAGGCCGCGAGCCCGCTGTTCCGGTCGCCCCCAAAGGGCGCCAGTCTTGATGCGGTCGTCGGCGGGCGCGAAAGCGCGGAATATTTCCGACAGAGCCGCACCATTGTCGAGCAGTGGGGGTGCGCGGGCGTTGCCACGCAGTTTGGCGTGGTTGCCGATGCCAACCATTTTACCGCGATCGCGCCCCTGGCCGAGCCGGCATCGCCGATGGTTGCGCGGCTGAGCCAACTGGCGCGCGGCTAATCGCCGCCTGCGTCAGGGGAAAGGGCGCCGAAGGCTCGAATTTCCGCTATTGCGCCAAATTATTTTAAGTATAAAATGTTTAAGGATAAAGCGCTGCCGGGCGTTCTGAACTTTGGTCCCGAACAAGAGGGGCAATGAGAGATGTCAGGTGGAATTCCCAATCTCGGCCCGTCGGGCCATGTGGACGATTTCGCACGGCGCAATCTTCCGCCGTTCGATCTGTGGCCGGATCTGCTGCTCGACCGACCTGAATTTCAGTATCCCGACTATCTCAATGTCGGGGTTGAGCTCACCGACCGTATTGTCGAGATGGGGATGGGCGATCGCATCGCCTTGATCGGCAACGGCCGCATGCGCACCTACAAGGAGCTTGCGGACTGGTCCAATCGGCTTGCGCATGCGCTGGTTGAGAATTACGGCGTCAAGCCCGGCAATCGGGTGCTGATCCGCTCGGGTAACAATCCGGCGCTGGTGGCCGCCTGGCTTGCGGCGACCAAGGCCGGTGCCGTCGTCGTCAACACCATGCCGATGCTGCGGGCAGGGGAATTGTCTAGGATTGTCGACAAGGCCGAGGCCACGCTTGCGCTGACTGACAGCCGCATTGCCGACGAGCTTGTCGCTTGCGCCAAGACCAGCCGCTTCCTCAAGCAGGTCGTCAATTTCGACGGCACGTCCAATCACGATGCCGAACTCGACCGCGTCGCACTGAACAAGCCGGTTCGTTTCGATGCGGTGAAGACCGGGCGGGACGATGTTGCCCTGCTTGGCTTCACCTCGGGCACAACGGGCGAACCGAAGGCGACGATGCACTTTCATCGCGATCTCCTGATGATCGCGGATGGCTATGCGCGCGAAGTGCTCAAGGTCACGCCGGACGATGTCTTCGTCGGCTCTCCGCCACTCGCCTTCACCTTCGGGCTTGGCGGGCTTGCCATCTTCCCGTTGCGCTTCGGCGCCACCGCCACGCTGCTTGAAAACGCAACGCCGCCGGAGATGGTGAAGATCATCGAAACCTACAAGGCCACGGTCTGCTTCACCTCACCGACCGCCTATCGCGTGATGATGGCCGCGATGGACAAGGGCGCTGATCTGTCTTCGCTGCGTCTTGCCGTTTCGGCAGGCGAGACCCTGCCGGCGCCGGTGTTTGAAAGCTGGAGCCGGAAGACCGGCAAGCCGATCCTGGACGGCATCGGCAGCACGGAAATGCTGCATATCTTCATCACCAACCGGATTGGCGATTCCGTTGCCGGGACCACCGGGTATCCGGTGGCCGGCTACGAAGCAAAGATCGTGGACCAGGATATGAACGAGCTGCCGGCCGGCACGGTCGGCAAGCTCGCAGTGCGTGGGCCGACCGGCTGTCGCTATCTCGCCGATAGCCGGCAGACCAACTATGTGAGCGACGGCTGGAATCTGACCGGCGATGCCTTCCTCCGCGATGAGAGCGGGCGTTTCTGCTTCGTCGCCCGCGGGGACGACATGATCATTTCCTCCGGCTACAATATTGCAGGTCCCGAGGTCGAGGCAGCGTTGCTGTCGCATCCGGCCGTGGCGGAATGCGGCGTGGTCGGTGCGCCCGATGAAGCGCGGGGCATGATAGTGAAGGCCTTTGTAGTTCTGGCCCCGGATTTCAGCGGTGACGACGCGCTCGTCACGGCCCTGCAGGATCATGTGAAACACGAGATCGCGCCGTATAAATATCCGCGTGCGATCGAATTTGTCGCGCAACTGCCCAAGACCGAGACCGGCAAGCTGAAGCGGTTTGCCTTGAGGCAGATCGCGCAGGCCGGTCACGCATCGCCGGGCATGGCCGCGGAATGAAGCTATCTGAATGATGAGGATTTATTCGTGAGCACGCCAAAGGCGCCCACCCTAGCGGTGCTGCCGGTTACGAGAGACGACGTTGCAACTGGTCCGCAGATCCTGCAGCCCAGCGGCTGGCCCATGCCCAAGGGCTATGCCAATGGCATGGCTGCCGATGGCCGCATTGTAGTCACTGGCGGTGTGATCGGCTGGGACGCCCAGGAACGTCTGGCGACCGGTTTTGTCGCGCAGGTGCGCCAGGCCCTGAGCAATATCGCGGCCATTCTCGCCGCGGGCGGTGCGCGCCCGGAGCACCTGGTACGGCTGACATGGTACGTGGTTGATATGGACGAGTATCTGGCGAGCCTGAAAGAGCTTGGGCAGGCCTATCGCGAGATCCTCGGTTCGCATTATCCGGCAATGGCACTCGTACAGGTCGTGCGCCTGGTGGAAAAAGACGCGCGGGTGGAAATCGAAGCCACCGCCGTAGTGCCGCGCTGAGCCAAGCCGTCGGGGTCTCCCGGCGTTGTCCAGCTTTGTGGCGAAGGAAATCGCTTCGTCGCAAATCCTTCATATGCGCCCTATAGTGGGAGGCCATTCCTTTGGTCCTGCCGTTATTTGGAGCACGCATGATGAAGCTCGTCCGTTTTACCCTGATGTTGCTGGTGCTGGCCGTGCTGGCGCCGTGGCAGTCCGCTAAAGCGGCCGACGTCATCTGCTACAATTGTCCGCCGGAGTGGGCGGACTGGGCGTCCATGCTGAAGGCGGTCAAGGCCGACCTGAACTATGACATTCCCCACGACAACAAGAATTCCGGTCAGGCGCTGGCTCAGATCCTGGCCGAGAAGAACAATCCGATCGCCGACATCGGCTATTTTGGCGTGAACTTCGGCATGAAGGCCAAGGCGCAGGACGCGCTGGAGCCTTACAAGCCGGCCAACTGGGATCAGGTGCCCGCGGGCCTGAAGGATCCCGACGGCTACTGGACCACGATCCACTCCGGCACGCTCGGTCTTTTCGTGAACAAGGACGCGCTCGGCGGCAAGCCGGTGCCGGCCTGCTGGAAGGATCTCCTGAAGCCGGACTATAAGGGCATGGTCGGCTATCTCGATCCGAGCTCGGCAGCGGTCGGCTATGTCGGTGCCGTCGCGATCAATCTCGCGCTCGGCGGCTCCGCTTCCAATTTCGACCCGGCCATCGCCTTCTTCAAGGAATTGCGTAAGAACGATCCGATCGTTCCCAAGCAGACATCCTATGCGCGCGTCGTTTCCGGCGAAATGCCGATCCTGCTGGACTACGATTTCAACGCCTATCGCGCCAAATACAACGAGAAGGGCAATTTCGAGTTTGTCATTCCCTGCGAAGGCTCGGTGGTGTTTCCCTATGTCGTCGGTCTCGTGAAGAACGCGCCCGACAAGGAGAAAGCGAAGAAGGTGCTCGATTATCTCCTGTCCGACAAGGGCCAGGCGATCTGGACCAATGCCTATCTGCGGCCGGCTCGCCCGATCGAACTGCCGGAGGCCGTCAAGGCCAAGTTCCTGCCGGACAGCGACTACGCACGCGCCAAAAGCGTCGATTGGGGCGCGATGGAGAACGTGCAAAAGGCCTTTGTCGACCGCTATCTCGCCGAAGTCCGTTGATGCAATATAGTGCCTCGGCTTAAGAAGAGCGGGGGCACTATCCTTTGTTGTCGCATCGATCCTTTGTCTGGTTCTGCCTGTTGCCGCTCGGGGTTGTGACGGCGGCGTTCTTCCTGCTGCCGATGGCGCGCCTGCTCGTCACCGGCGCCGAAGGGCCGCAGGGGCTGGCGGGCTATTTCGCGATCCTTTCCGAGCCGCGCTACCGTGCGACACTGATCAACACGGTGTTGCTGTCGATCGCGACCACGGTGACGACGCTGATCGTGGCGACCATCGCCGGCATATTCCTGCAGCGCCATCGCTTCCCGGGACGGGCCGTTCTGATCGCGATGCTGACATTCCCATTGGCATTTCCCGGCGTGGTCGTCGGCTTCATGATCATCCTGCTTGCGGGGCGACAGGGGCTCATCGGCGATATCACGAACCGCCTGGTCGGCGAGAAATGGGTCTTTGCCTATTCGATCTACGGGCTCTTTCTCGGCTATCTCTATTTCTCGATTCCCCGCGTCATCCTGACCGTGATGGCAGCCGTGCAGAAGCTCGACCCTGGTCTCGAAGAGGCCGCGCGGTCGCTGGGCGCAAGCCCCTGGGCGGTGCAGCGCGACGTGGTGCTGCCGGCGCTCGTGCCTGCTTTCGTTGCGTCCGGTGCCATTGCCTTTGCGACCGCGATGGGCGCCTTCGGTACCGCCTTTACGCTAGCGACGAATATCGACGTGCTGCCGATGCTGATCTACACCGAGTTCACGCTGGCTGCGAATTTCGCGACGTCGGCGGCGCTGTCGGTCGGGCTCGGCGTGATCACCTGGTGTATCCTGGCGCTCGCCCGCTCATTCACGGGTGGCGCGGTCGCCGCAGCAGGATAGAGCCATGCGCGATCGCCTGATCTTCACCGGCCAGCTTGTCTTTACGCTGCTTGTCGCCGCATTCTTGGTGGTGCCGGCCGGCCTCTCCATCACCGCGGGCGTCACGGCAAATTACTTTCGCGGAATTCGGTCCGGCTTATCCTTGCAATGGGTCGCCCAGGTCTGGGAGCTCTACGCCGGAACCATTCTGCTTTCCTTTGTGATCGCGCTGGCGACACTTGCCGTCACGTTGCTCGTCGGCGTGCCGGCCGCCTATGCGCTGCACTTGAGGGGCGGCAAGCTCTCGCGCTTGATCGAGGAAATCATCACGCTTCCGCTCGCCATTCCCGGTCTTGCCATTGCGCTGGCGCTGCTGCTCACCTATGGCGGCTTCGGCGACTTTCGCCGTTCCTGGCTGTTCATCCTGGTCGGTCATGTCATCTTTACCATGCCGTTCATGGTGCGATCGGTGATGGCGATCTTTGCGACCGTCGATATCAAGACGCTCGACGAGGGCGCGGCGTCGCTGGGCGCCTCGCCGTGGCGACGGTTTCGTGATGTGATCGTCCCAAATGCGCTGCCGGGCATTCTGGCGGGAAGCCTGATGGTGGTGACACTGTCGCTCGGCGAGTTCAACCTGACCTGGATGCTGCACACGCCCCTGACCAAGACGCTGCCGATAGGTCTTGCGGACAGCTATGCATCGATGCGGCTGGAGGTGGCTTCGGCCTACACGCTGATCTTCTTCGTCATGATCGTTCCGCTCTTGGTTGCCATGCAATTGTTCGCCGACAGGGAGCTTGCCAAGTGAGCATTGTCAGTGGACACGGCGCCGCCGTGCGCATCGAAAAATGCGGCAAGACCTTTGCCGACGGCACCCGTGCGCTGGAGCTGGCAACGCTCGATATCGCGCGCGGCGAGACGCTGGTGCTGCTCGGGCCCTCCGGTTGCGGCAAGACCACCATGCTGCGGATCATCGCGGGCCTGGAATTGCCTGATCCCGGCGGCAAGGTGCTATTCGACGGCAAGGACATGACCTCGGTGCCGATCGAACGTCGCAATGTCGGCATGGTGTTCCAGTCCTACGCGCTTTTTCCGAATATGAGCGTCGCGGAAAACATTGCCTACGGCCTGAAGATCCGCGGCATGCCCAAGGCGGAGCGCACGGCACGGGTCGCCGAGCTGGTCGACTTGACCAATATCGCAGGGCTCGAGAACCGCCGCATCGACCAGCTCTCCGGCGGCCAGCGCCAGCGCGTTGCGCTGGCACGTGCGGTTGCGATCCGGCCCGGCATTTTGCTGCTTGACGAGCCGCTGACCGCGCTTGACGCGGCGCTTCGCGAGCGGCTGCGCAGCGAGCTCAACCGCCTGCTGCGGGCGCTTGGCATCACCACGATCTACGTCACCCACGACCAGGCCGAAGCCATGGAGCTCGGCGATCGTGTCGTTGTAATGCGCAAGGGCGCGATCGCCCAGATCGGCTCGCCGCGCGAGATCTACTTTGCGCCGAAGGATCGCTTTGTTGCGGAGTTCATTGGGGCTGCGAACATCGTGGAAGCGCCCCTTGTAAACGGACAACTGGTGCTGCCCGGCGGACAATTGCCGATCGCTGGCGAGGGTAGTCGGGGCGATGCCATCGCCATGATCCGCCCCGAGACCATCCGGATCGTTGCAGCCGACGGTAGTTCGTTGTCGGGAACGATCGACAGCGTCAGCTTCATCGGTGATCGGCAGCGCTTCGTCATCACCGGCGCATCCCACAAACCGCTGACCGTCGATGCGCCGAATACGATTCAAGCCAAGGCCGGCGAGCAGGTCGGGCTGTCGATCTCGCCCGACGCGGTCAGGCTGTTGCCGTCGGAGAATTGAGAGCCATGTCAGAAAAACCCGTTCTCGTCGCGCAGATTTCGGATCTGCATATCAAGGCGCCGGGCTCGCTCGCTTATGGCCGTGTCGACACCGCCAAGGCGCTGGAGCGATGCGTGGCGACACTCAATGCCTTGGATCCCGCGCCCGATTTCGTGGTGATCTCAGGTGACCTCGCCGACACGCCGACGGTCGAGGAATACGACCACCTTGGCCGCTTGCTGCAGCCCTTGAAATTGCCGTACGCCGCCGTGCCCGGCAATCACGACTCCCGCGAGTTGATGCGGGCGGCTCTGCCGAAGGCGTCCTATGCTTTTTCTAGCGGTCCTCTCGACCAGAAGATCGAAGTCGGCGGCCTCGATCTCCTGCTCCTTGATTCGAACGTGCATGGAAAGCCGCATGGCGAGCTCGGCCAGCCGACACTGCAATGGCTGGAAGTCACGCTTGCCTCATCGGCCGATCGCCCGGCGCTGGTGTTCCTGCACCATCCACCTTTCGTCGCAGGCATCTGGCACATGGACAGCCAGAATCTGCAGAACGTCGGCGAGTTGGCTACGATCGTCCGGCGTCACCCGCGAGTCCAGCTCATCGCCTGTGGGCACGTTCATCGGGCGTCTCTGACGACGTTCGCGGGCCGTCCATGCACGATCTGTCCGGCGCCCAATCATGCCGTCGACCTTGATCTGGGTCATTTGCGCGAGCCGTCCTTCAAGGTCGAGCCGCCCGCCTTGCATCTTCACGTCTGGTTGCCAGGAGAGGGGCTCGGTACCCTGGTGACCCATCAGGTGCCGATCGGCACGTTCGACGGCCCGCATCCGTTCTTTGGACCGGACGGAAAGCTGCTGTAACTAGCCCGCCTTCTCCATGTCCTCGTCTTCGGGCGAGTTCAGATACATGCCTGACATGGTGTCGACCCAGCACAGATGGTCGTGCACTTTTTTCACGCCCTCGACGTTCTCCGCAGCGACGACGGCGGCCCGCCGCGCATTTTCCTCGGTGATGACGCCGCTCAGGTGAACGATGCCGTCCCTGACGATTACGCCGAGGCCGAACGGGCACCAATCGTTCTTCTCCATGGAGCTGATGATACGCTCGCGGATGTGATCGTCGTCGGCGGTCGGGTCGGGGACTTCGCGGGCTAGACCTGCAACAGCCTGCAGCAGGTTGGCGCGCGATACGATACCGACGATCTTATCGCCGCGGACGACCGGCAGCCGCTTGACATTGTTCTTCTCCATCAAGTCGACGATTTCTGCCAGCGCCGTGTCCTCGGTGATCGTCAATGGGTCTTTCGTCATCACCTCGGAAACCCTGCGACCGTGCTCATGGACGAAATCGGAGGCGGATGTGCCCGGGCCAAGGATGAAACGCAGCCAGCGACCACGTTTACGCTCGGTGCCGATCTCGCTGCGCCGAATGAAATCTCCTTCCGAAACGATTCCGATCAGCTTGCCGCCGCCCTCCACGACCGCGAGGCCGCTGACATGTCGCTGCAGCATGATGTTGGCTGCTTCGACGATCGTCGCATCGGGGGAGATCGTGATGACCGGCTTGGTCATGATTTGGTGGGCGCGCATGGGAGACTCCGCGAATTCAGAGAATGTATTCGATGCCAAACACGCTAATCCGTTACCGGAAGCCTGATTTGATCGAGGTCAAACCAGGCAGCCGGCGGCCAGCTTGACGCAGCTCAACGCAGGCCCTTGCTCAGGTACTTAAGCTTGAAATCGACCAAGACCTTATCGGGAGATTCACATGGCTGAGTTGTCCGAAATGCAGGCTGCCGGTATCGAGCCCCCAGCGGTCGAAGCCACAGGGCCGGTTGCCCGAACGAACAAGGGGATCCTGGATTTTCTTTGTGGCGTACAGCGGGTCGCGCTGGAGGAGGCCGTCTTCGCAACCGAAGAATGGCTCGATCGGGCGCGAACCGAGGCGCATCTGTTTGCCGAGTTCACCTCGAAAATGGCGAGCGCCCACTCGGTCAACAACGTGAAGACGATGTTCGAGGAATGCGGCCAGCACCAGATCGACTTCATCCGCCGCGATTGTGAGCGAATCTTCAAGCACAGTCGACGGACGGTCGATGCGGTGTCGCGCCTGTTCGATCGCCCATCCGAAGATTGATCTCACGTTCAGACGACCCAAGAGCAGCGGCGGCCGTCCGGGCGACTACGTCCACCCTTAAGAGAAAGGGGGCTCCCTATTTCGATATCACGTTCAGCGCGGCGAGCTTGAGGCACTTGCTCAAGGTCTCCTCAGGCGTGCCGGAGGCGTCGACGACTGCCCAGTCGAGTGAACCGACGTCATATTGCTCCTGGAGCCGGGCAACCTCCGCCGTTGCATCTGAAGCGTCTCCGGTGCGCCGCGAAATCCTCCCTTGCCGGGTCTTGAGGTCCGCAACCAGAAATAATCCTATGAAGCGAATGTGCAGTTGGCGCGCGACATCCTGGATCGCTGCGCGCTCGCTCTCGCGGGCAAAAACCGCATCGGCTATGGCCGAATGACCTTGCGAGAGAACATGGTCGACCTGCTGCGAGAGGAGATCATAGATTTCATCGCTGATCTCTGGCCGGTAGGCGGTCTCTGGTAGCTTCTCCTCCGGGGCAACTCCGAACAGCTGCTTTCGCAAGACGTCGCTGCGCAGGATGATTGCGCCCGGCTCGGGCGGGGCATAGGGGGCTAGTACGCGCGCCATGACCGATTTGCCCGTGCCGGACAGTCCGCCGACAGCGATCAAGCTAGGTGGGCGCGGATGGATCAATTGCTTGGCCAGATCAAAATAGGCCCGCGCGTCCTTGGCTGCGCTGTCGGAGTTGGCACGACCGGCGCGGGCCGGGAGCACATGCGCGCGGATGGCGGCGCGGATCGACATCAGGAGCGGAAGCGTCGTCAGCATGTCCAGATTCTCAGCTGGGGTGACGGAAAGATAGCGGTTGAGAACCGTGTTCGCCGCATCGCGCCTGCCGTAATGCAGCAGATCCATCAGCACGAACGCCAGATCGTAAAGCACGTCGATCGAGGCGATCTTCTCGTCAAATTCGATCGCGTCGAACAGGACCGGCTTCTCGTCGATCACGACAATATTGGCGAGATGCAGGTCGCCATGACAGCGCCGCACAAATCCTTCTTCGCCACGTCGCTCCAGCAACGGACGAAGGCGTGAAAATGCGGCTTGCGATGCGGCTCCGAGCTCTTCGACCTCGTCGGTGGAAAAGCAACCTGCTGCGCGCAGGGCGCTCGAATTGTTGGCGATGAGCTTTGGGATCGATTGCAGCCAGGAATCCGCCGACGCCACCGGCGCGGCACGGTGCGCGGCTGCAATGACATCGGCGATGGCATCCACAAGATGGCCATCAAGCGCGCCATCGCGTGCAAGATGGTCGATCGTCTTGCGCTCGTCGAATCGCTTCATTTCGACGGCATATTCGACTGGCCTGCCCGGTCCATCGAGGCTTAGCGTTCCATCGCCATCTTGCGTGATCGGTACGACGCGGCGATAGATTTGCGGTGCAAACGGCCGGTTCACCCTGATCTCCTGCTCACAGGCGGCCTTTCGCTTGTCCAGCGTCGAATAGTCGAGAAAGGGAAAGCGCACGGCGCGCTTGATCTTGAGCGCGCGATCGCCTTGCAGAAAAACCGATGCCGCGTGGGTGTCGATCCGCTGCACATCGCGGGGATGAACGGGATCGCAAAGGAAAGCGAACACTCTCTCCTGCATCCCGGCGTCGTCTGTCGCGGAACCTGTCATGTGTCACCGATGGCGCGCTTCACGGCCTCAGCACCGCGGCGCCCAGAATCTGGCCTGTTCGCAGCTTGGACAAGACCTCGTTGGCCTGATCGAGGGGAAATGCCGTCGTCTGCGTCTTCACGCCCGCCAGCGGCGCAACCTTGAGGAAATCCAGGCCGTCCTGGCGCGTCAGGTTGGCCACTGATACCAGCTGTCGCTCTTCCCAAAGCAGCGCATATGGAAAGCTTGGGATGTCGCTCATGTGAATCCCGGCGCAGACCACGCGGCCACCCTTTCGCACAGCACGCAGCGCGGCCGGAACGAGTTCACCTGCAGGCGCGTAAATGATCGCAGCGTCAAGCGGTCGATCCGGCGCATCGTCCGAAGCTCCCACCCACACCGCACCGAGCCGCCTTGCAAATTCCTGCGCGACGACGTCGCCGCCTCGCGTGAAGGCGTAAACCGAGCGGCCCTGCCATTTCGCGATCTGGGCGATGATATGCCCGGCGGCGCCGAAGCCGTAAATCCCGAGCCGTTCGGCGTTACCGGCCATCACCAGCGACCGCCATCCGATCAGGCCGGCGCACAATAGCGGCGCGATCGAAACGTCATCGCCGTCATCGCCCAGCGGAAAGGCATAGCGTGCGTCGGCAATGGTATGGCTGGCGAAGCCGCCGTCCCGGGTGTAGCCGGTGAAGAGCGGGCGGTCGCAGAGGTTTTCCATGCGTTCACGGCAAAATCGGCAAATCCCGCAGGTATATCCGAGCCAGGGGATTCCGACGCGATCCCCAATCCGGTGTGTTGTCACATTGGGGCCAATGAGATCGACGCGGCCGACGATCTCATGGCCCGGAACAATGGGGCATTTGATATCAGGAAGTTCCCCGTCGACGACATGGAGATCGGTGCGGCAGACCCCGCACGCGCCGACCGCGACGCGGATTTCGCCGCCGCCCGGCTGCGGATCGGGTCGTTCCTCGAGCCGAAGGGGCGATCCCTGCGCCGTGAGTACCATCGCGCGCATTCATGCTTCTCCCGGACAACGTAGTCTCAGCATAGGATAATTCGGCACCACCTTTTTGCCTTCCGCCGTCCATGGCGGCTTGAGCAAGATCAACTCGCACCTCGCCCGACTGGCTCACTGTCATGGGCAAAGGAGAGTTCCGATGGCGATCAAGGACATCCAGTTGCCGCTGGTCGGCGAACCCAGCGAGGCAGCCCGCGCTGCCATCCAAAAATGCATGGCGATATGCGGCGATTTCGGTGCAAGGGTGACGGCTGTTGCGGTCGAAGAGGACATTTCAGTTCGTCCGAAAGTGTTGATTTCCCCGGATCTCGATAATGCCGCTGCGATAGCGGCTGTCCGAAGCGTCACCGACGCGCAGGGTTTCCTGAAGATTTTCCATGACGTCGCAGCAAGCCTGGGCGTCCGGAGTGTAGCCGAGTTGCATCGGCTCGCGAGTGCCGATGTCGCCGACACGATTGCCCGTGCGGCTCGCCTGCACGACCTGTCGCTTGTTCCGGTCAAATCCCATCACTCGTTCTCGGAACGGCTGGTCGAACGGCTCTTGTTCGAATCCGGACGGCCGATGATCCTGTGCCCGGAGGAACTGGCCGCCGATCTTCCACTAGTGCTGAATGATGTCCTGATCGCCTGGGACGGCAGCGCACCCGCCGCAAGGGCGGTCGGCGACGCACTTCCGATCCTGAAAGCGGCCGAAACAGTCCATATCGTGACGGCCACCGATGATGCCACCGCGGAAGAGGTCAGATCCGGCAGGGCCCTGAGCGAACATCTGGCCGAGCATGGCGTCAGCGCGACATTCACAACCATCGGGATCAGCGGCAGTTCGATCGGGAAGGTGCTTGCGGCCCATGTGAGCGCGCACCAGGTCCATCTGTTGGTCATGGGGGCCTATCACCATTCAAGACTGAACGAGACTGTCTGGGGCGGGGTCACAAAGACCATCATCGGCCAGCCACCATGCTGGGTTATGATGTCGCGCTAGGCGCCGGCTGAAATTCGATCGAAATGCTGATAAAGCCGGACGGCCGCGAGCCGGATCATTGCCGATGTCGACGTATCGTCTGAACAGCCTCCTGTCGCCTCGTTCGGTTGCGCTGGTTGGCGCGAGCCCGCGCCGCGGCTCTGTTGGCGCTGCTATTCTCGGAAATATCCTGAAGGCGAAATTCGGTGGCAAGCTCGGTCTCGTAAATGCGCGGTATCACGAGATCCACGGCCTGACCGCGGTCCGTGGGCTTGAACAGCTTCCTTTTGTTCCCGAACTCGTCGTCATCACGACGCCGCCGCAATCCATTCCTGGGATCATTGATCAGGCGGGACGTCTTGGAAGCGCCGGTGCTGTGATCGTCACCGCCGGGTTCGGCCATGGAGCAGGTTCGTTCGCCGAGGCGGCGGAGCGCGAAGCGCAAAAATATGGCATGCGCCTCATCGGCCCGGATTCTCTCGGCATCATGATGCCGGGCGCCCAGCTCAACGCAAGTTTCGCTGCGCATATGCCCGCCGCGGGATCGCTGGCGTTGATATCGCAGTCGGGCGCGATCGCTGCCGGCATGGTCGATTGGGCAGCCCAGCGCGGAGTCGGCTTTTCGGGGGTCGTCTCGATCGGCGATCAACTCGACGTCGATATCGCTGACCTGCTCGATTACTTCGCGCTGGACGGCCGGACGCGGGCCATCCTCCTTTACGTTGAGGCGGTCAAAAACGCGCGCAAATTCATGTCGGCGGCGCGCGCTGCCGCGAGGGTCATACCGGTCGTGGTAGTGAAACCCGACCGCGCGACGCAACGCGTCGGCGCGGTCGGAACCCACAGTGGTACGCTGGCGAGTTCGGATGCGGTCCATGACGCAGCGTTCCGGCGGGCCGGGATCCTGCGCGTGTCGGACTTGCGGGACTTGTTCGATTGTGCCGAGACATTGGGACGGCCGGGATGGCGGCCGGGAAAGCGGCTGGCGATCCTCACCAATGGCGGCGGCATCGGCGCCCTCGCGGTCGACCGGCTCGTCGAGCTCGGAGGTACCCTCGCTGTGCTCGCGCCCGACATTCGCGAGAAGCTCGATGCAGTGTTGCCACCGACCTGGTCCGATTCAAATCCCATCGATATCGTTGGCGACGCGGATGCTGCGCGCTACGCTGCAGCATTGGAAATATTGCTGGCCGATCGCGGCAACGACGCAATCCTGGTGATGAATGTGCAGACGGCGCTCGCGTCTGCCGAGGAAGTCGCTGCGACCGTTATCAGTGTGGTCGGCGAGCATCGCAAGCAAAATGCCCGCTGGGCCAAGCCCGTGCTGGCCGTTTGGGTCGGAGGAGAGCCCAAGGCGGTCGAGTTGCTTAGTAGCGCGGGCATTCCGAACTATCCGACCGGCGGTGATGCGGTGCGCGGTTTCATGCATCTCGTGCACCATCGCCAGGTGGTGGACGAACTGATGCAGGTCCCGCCCGCGTTGCCCGAGAGCTTCGAGCCGAATACCGAAGCAGCGAAGCGCATCGTCAACACCGCGCTTGCCGATGGCCGCCAATGGCTGGACCTGATCGAGATCAAGCAGCTGCTCGCGGCGTACGAGATCACGATGGTGGCCACTTTTGCCGCCGCCGATCCCGATCAGGCCGTGGCCCATGCCTCGCAGATCTTCGCACGCGGTGCGACCGTCGTGTTGAAGATCAATTCGCGCGATATCGCGCACAAGTCCGATGTCGGAGGTGTCGTGCTTAACCTGACGAGCCCGGACGCGGTGCGCGCTGCGACAATCGACATTATGGCGCGCGCCAAGGCCCGCTGCCCGGACGCACGAATTTCCGGTGTCATCGTGCAGGAGATGGTGGTTCGTGCCAAGGCGCGGGAGCTTATCATGGGCCTCGCCGACGACCCGACCTTCGGTACGGTTGTGGTATTTGGTCGTGGCGGAACTGCCGTCGAGATCATCAATGACAAGGCACTCGCGCTGCCGCCGCTCGACATGCAGCTCGCTCGCGAGCTGGTCGGGCGTACCCGCGTCTCCCGCCTGCTGGGCGCCTATCGTGACGTGTCTGCGGTCAAGGCCGATGCGGTGCCGTTGGTGCTGGTCAAGCTGTCGCAGATGGCTGCTGATATTCCAGAAATCCGCGAGCTCGACATCAATCCGTTACTGGCGGATGAAAACGGGGTTACTGCGGTCGACGCACGCGTCGCCATTGGGAGCGTCGCACCGAAATTCCGGGGCAGGGGCCCGGCCAAATTCGCGGTGCGGCCTTATCCGTCGCGATGGGAACGGCATATTCAGGTGAAGGACGGCTGGCGCATTCTTGCGCGGCCTATTCGTCCCGAAGACGAACCCCTGATCCACGAGTTCCTGCGGCATGTCACGCCCAACGATCTTCGGCTGCGCTTCTTCGCGCCGATCAAGGAGTTCACCCACCAATTCATCGCTCGCCTGACCCAGCTCGACTACGCGCGCGCCATGGCCTTTGTCGCATTCGACGAAGCGACCAGCGAGTTGCTCGGCGTGGTGCGGATCCACTCCGACTCGATCTATGAGAGCGGCGAGTACGCCATCCTGCTGCGCTCCGACCTGAAGGGCAAGGGATTGGGCTGGGCGTTGATGCAGCTCATCATCGAATATGCCCGCTCCGAGGGCCTCAAGGAGATTTCAGGCGACGTGCTGCACGAGAACCACGTGATGCTCGACATGTGTCGCAGCCTCGGCTTCGAGGTGAAGTCGGATCCGACCGAGGCGGACATCTGCAAGGTCCGGCTGAAGCTCTGACGATTCTGTCTTACTGCGCCGCCGAGGTCCGATCGCTCGCGGTCGCTTCGCCACCGCAGCTCGTCTCCCGGCGTACTTCGATCAAACGTCGCTCATCCTCGCCAATTGCATTGGAAGCCTAAACGAGGGCGACAGGCGCTCTTTGATTTGCGTCGACGGCATGGCCGCACGAGGACAATTTGAGGTAAGTCAAACGCGACTGGAAGCACGGCCTTTACTAGTACGAGCTGGCTGCGAATGCTCGTCGAAAGGAATGCAAGTCTTGATATCCGAACCTGTGCTGACCGCTACGCCTTCGGGCGATCAGCTCGAGCTGCGCCCGGGCGGCGCCTGGGTCGCCGCCAATGTTGCCAGGCTCGAGCATCTGACCGAGGCGGTCGCGTCCGAGCTCGACCGCTCCGGCTCGCTGCGGGTCGACATGGCCGACGTGAAGGAACTCGACACGCTCGGCGCCTGGCTCCTGGAAAAGCTGTCCCGGGGCGCGGTGTCCCGGGGACATCGGGCCGAAATCGTCGGCATTGCCGATAATTATTCCGGCTTGATGGACGAGGTTCGGCAGGTCAACCGTCACAATCCCGCGCCGAAAGCCGCAGACAATCCCGTTCTCGCACGGCTCCGAGATGTCGGACGCGCTACCTTGAGCGCGCGCCAAGATGCCGTGGCCTTCCTGCAGATGCTGGGGGCGCTGTTTGCGGCGCTCGTCAACGTGTTGCGCAAGCCGCGCTCCCTGCGCCTGACGTCGCTGGTCTATCAGCTCTACCGGGTCGGCTGGCAGGCGATCCCGATCATCGTGCTGATTACCTTTCTGATCGGCGCCATCATCGCCCAGCAGGGCTTCTTTCATTTCCGCCGCTTCGGCGCGGAGTCCTACACGGTCGATATGGTCGGCATCCTGGTGCTGCGCGAGCTTGGCGTGTTGATCGTCGCGATCATGGTCGCGGGCCGCTCGGGCAGCGCCTACACCGCCGAGCTCGGCTCGATGATGATGCGCGAGGAGATCGATGCGCTGTCCACCATGGGGCTCAACCCGGTGGACGTATTGATCCTGCCGAGGGTTGCGGCCCTGGTGATCGCGCTGCCGATTCTCGCCTTCATCGGATCGATCGCCGCACTCTATGGCGGCGGCCTGGTCGCACAGCTCTATGGCGACATGTCGCCGGCGATCTATTTGGCGCGCCTGCATGACGCGATTTCCCTCGCCCATTTCGAGGTCGGTATCCTCAAGGCGCCGTTCATGGCGCTGGTGATCGGCATCGTTGCCTGCAGCGAGGGCCTGCGGGTCGAGGGCAGCGCCGAGTCGCTCGGCAAGCAGACCA
This sequence comes from Bradyrhizobium sp. Tv2a-2, assembly GCF_000472425.1. Taxonomy (GTDB): domain Bacteria; phylum Pseudomonadota; class Alphaproteobacteria; order Rhizobiales; family Xanthobacteraceae; genus Bradyrhizobium. The sequence goes on from NZ_AXAI01000002.1 coordinate 451,023, forward strand.
CGACCTCGGTGGTGAAATCGATCTTCCTGGTCATCGTGTTGGACGGGCTCTTCGCCATCTTCTTTGCATCGATTGGGATGTAGCGATGCAACAGGTGGATAAGGGCTTCGCCATTCGCGTGCGCGATCTCGTTGTCGGCTTTGGCCATCAGACTGTGCTCGACCATCTGTCGCTTGATGTGCGCAAGGGAGAGATCCTCGGGCTGGTCGGCGCCTCCGGCGGCGGCAAGTCGGTCCTGATGCGGACCATCATTGGACTGATCCCGCCGGGCAGCGGCGAAATCGAAGTCATGGGCAGGCCGATTGGCGACGCCGGGGATCGCGTGACGCAAAGCGCGGCAGCGCGATGGGGCATCCTGTTCCAGCAGGGCGCGCTGTTTTCGTCATTGACCGTGCGCCAGAACATCCAGTTTCCTTTGCGCGAAAACCTGGTGCTGTCGCAGTCGTTGATGGACGAGATTGCCACCGCCAAGCTCGAGATGGTGGGACTGGCGCCGGAAGACGGCGACAAATACCCTACGGAATTGTCGGGCGGGATGACCAAGCGCGTGGCGCTGGCGCGGGCGCTCGCGCTCGATCCCGTGATCGTTTTTCTGGATGAGCCGACCTCGGGCCTCGATCCGATCGCTGCCAGCGATTTCGACGCCCTGATCAAGACATTGCAAAAGACGCTCGGGCTCACGGTGTTCATGGTGACCCACGACCTCGCCAGCCTGAATGCGGTTTGCGACCGCGTTGCGGCGCTGGCAGACGGCAAGATCGTTGCGATCGGACCGATGCCCGAATTGCTGCAATCCGAGCATCCCTGGGTGCGGGCCTATTTCCACGGCAAGCGCTCCCAGATGCTGCAACCTCAAACGAGATGAACCGATGGAAACCCGCGCTCCTTTCGCCCTGATCGGCGCCTTCGTGCTGGCCGCCATCGTCGCCGTTTTCGGCTTCATCTACTGGCTGAACAACACCGGTGGCCTTGGGCCTCGCGCGAGCTATCACGTGCAGTTTGAGGGCTCGGTGCCGGGCCTCGTGGTAGGAGCGGCGGTGTTGTTCAATGGCATCCGCGTCGGCGAGGTCACGCAGCTTGGTCTCGCCCCGGACAACCCGCGCCGCGTCAATACTACGATCTCGGTCGCCGCGACCACGCCGGTGCGCGCCGATACCAAGGTGGGGCTGGAATTTCAGGGGCTGACCGGCGTTCCCGTGATTGCGCTCGAGGGAGGGACGCAACTCGCGAGTTCGGGCCAGGTGCCGACCCTGATCGCCGAGCCCGGTGCCGGTCTCAGCATGACGCAGGCCGCGCGCGAAGCGCTGAGCAAGGTCGATACGGTGCTGTCGGAGAACTCCGAACCGCTGAAGGACACCATCGCCAATTTCAAGACCTTTTCGGACGGGCTCGCGCGCAACACGGGAAAACTCGACGCCATTATCTCCGGCCTTGAGAAGATGACTGGGGGCGGCGCGCCTGTGCAGAAGGTAACCTACGATCTGCGGGCGCCGCAGGATCTCGGCACACCGACCAAGACCATAAAGGGGCAACTGGCCATACCCGAGCCGACGGCGGTCGCCATGCTTCAGACTCAGAAGATGTTGTTCTCGCCCGTCAAGGATTACCCCGACTTTGCTGATTTCCTCTGGGCGGACAGCATTCCGAAGCTGCTGCAGGCCAGGCTGATCGACAGTTTCGAGAATTACGACATCTCGCATGCGCCATTGCGTACGGCCGATCTGGGGCAGCCCGACTTCCAGCTGCTCATCGATATCAGGCGCTTTCGAATTGTGACCGAGCCATCGCCTGCGGTCGAAATTGCGCTGTCGGCGCGGCTCCTCGACAAGAACGGCAAGGTGATCGCCTCAAAGCTGTTCGAAGACAGCCAGAAACTGGATCAACTCGCGCCGGCCGCAGCGGTCGGCGCGTTCAGCGATAGCTTCGACCGGATTGCCAGGGAGATGATCGGCTGGAGCGTGCAGGCGCTATAGAGCGATCAGCCTTGGATTTCGGTCGCTCGATAGGGCTGCGATCGCCGCCGCGTTTGATCTGCGTCAATCGTCCTGCGGTCATTTGACTAAGATGTCATCGGACTGATCGGCGCGCACATCCGCGGCCGCCTGACAGCCGCGGAGATGGAGATGAAAGCTTTCCTGGCTGCGATCGGGTCAAATGGGCAATCCTGCGCCGATTGTCTGGTGCGCCCATTCAGCATCTGCGCCTCGCTCGACAAGACGGAGATGCAGGAATTCGAACGTCTCAGCCGGCACGCACACTTCGCGCCCTGCGAGACGGTTTTCGCCGAGGAGGAAATGGCCATCTCGTTCTACAATCTGATTGAAGGCGTGATGCGTCTCTACAAGCTGCTGCCCGATGGTCGCAGGCAAATCGTGGGATTTGCCTTGCCCGGCGATTTTCTCGGGATGACGGCGTCAGGCCGTAACGCCTTCTCGGCGGATGCAATCAACGCGGTCGCGGTCTGCCGATTTTCCAAAGTGTCTTTCCAGCGTTTTGCCGAGGACAAGCCGCATCTCCTGCGTCGCATCAACGAATTCGCGATCCGCGAACTGTCCCAGGCGCGTGAGCACATGGTGCTCCTGGGGCGTCGTTCGGCCGAGGAGAAGGTCGCAACCTTCCTGGTCAGCTGGCGCGATCGGCTGGCTCGGCAGAATGGGGCGTCAGCCACCTTGCCGTTGCCGATGAGCCGGCAGGACATTGCGGATTATCTCGGTCTGACGATCGAGACCGTCAGCCGCACCTTCACCAAGCTCGAGCGTGTCGGCGTCATCGAGATCATTTCCGGCGGCGTGCGTCTGCTCGATCCTGCGCGTGCCGAGGCTTTGGCGGCTGCTTAGAATCTCCCTCCATCGCGCGTGTCCTTGATCCGCGTCAACGCCCCCGTTTGCCCACAACGTCATATTGGCAACAGACCAAGGAGGCTCTCATGCCGTTTGATGCGCTGATTCTCGGCCTTGCCGTATCTGTCGTCTTTGTCGGCTTCGCAGCCGTGCTGGCTTGGGCCGATCATCAGTCCCGGACGACGACGCAGGCGAACGCGCCGACGCCAAAGCGACGGAGCTTCTAGGCCACCTCGCTCATCTCGCCCTTTGGCCGATTGCCAAGGCGGTGACGAGAGAGCAGTCTCTCCGCAATGATTGCGGCCAGCTTGCCGGACAGGCAATCGAAAAGTGGGAGTACGGGATGCGTTTGTCTCGTTGGCTTGCCGTGGTGCTCGCTGTTCTGGCCGCGGGCCCTGCTGCCCTTGCACAGGCGACTTATCCGGACCGGCCGATCAAGATGATTGTGCCGCTGGCGGCGGCCAGCGCCGTCGATGTGGCGGCCAGGATCGTCACTCAGAAGATGGCCGACAATATGGGCCAGCAGTTCGTGATCCTGAATCTGCCCGGCGCCTCCGGACTGATTGGCGCCGAGCAGGTCGCCCATGCCGATCCCGACGGCTATACGATCGGCGGCTTCAACGACAGCATCATGACCATGGTGCCGAACCTGCAGGCAAGGCTGCGTTGGGACATCCTGAAGGATTTCGAGCCGGTCTCGCTCGTTGCCACCGTCGAATGGGGCCTGATCACAGGCAACCAGACTCCCTACAAATCCGCCGCGGACCTGATCGCGGCAGCCAGGGCCGCGCCCGGAAAAATCGATTACGGCACCGGCGGCCCCGGCAGCCCGCAACATCTGGCGATGGCGATGTTTGCCTCCGCCGCAGGCGTCACATTGACGCACGTGCCCTACAAGGGCGCGACCCAGGCGGCGACTGATGTCGCTGCCGGCCAGATTCCAGTCGGCTTTCAGGGATTGGGCACGGTCGCCCCGCTGGTGCGCGGCGGCCAGGTCAGGCTGATCGGGGTCAGTACGCCGCAGCGGTTGACGCAGTTTCCCGACGTACCCACCATTTCGGAATCCGGTCTTCCCGGATTCCTGTTCAATTCCTGGTTCGCGATCCTGGCGCCGGCCGGCACGCCGAAGGACGTCGTCGCCCGGCTTAATGCCGAGGTGCGCAAGGCCGTTGCCGATGCGGAGGTGCGCCGCAAGCTGGAAGATCTCGGCTTTGTGGTGCGCGGCAGCTCGCCTGAGGAACTCGGCGCCATGACGCGCGAGCAACTCGCCAAATATGCGCGCGTGATCAAGGAAATCGGCCTCGGCAATGAGTGAGTCCACCCGCCTGCTCGACCTGCGCGGATACTCTCGATCTGAGTCGTCTCTAAGGTTGTATTATCCAGACAAATCGTAGAAAGATTGTTCTTTTTCTTCCCTTCTCAGCCTGGAATTTGGCGCGTTGGACTGACGCACTTCGGTGCTTTGTGGTTGAAAATGCCACGTTCCTTGACTAGGGAAGGAATGCGTGCCCCGCAGTTGCTCCAGGAGTCACAACCGGCGTGCCCCAGGAAAGCGTAGGAGATGCTCGCCGCGTCTCAAACAGCAAGCTATCGGTTCTGCGCCAGAATCCGATCTTCCGCGATCTTGAACCGGAAGCGCTGGACCAGCTTTGCCGTTATGCAAAGCACACGATCCTCAAGCGAGGTGCCACGCTGTTTGCCAAGGACGATCCCGGCAACAGTCTCTACGCCGTGATCAGCGGCACGGTGAAGCTCAGCGTTTCCTCGCCCGACGGCCGCAATGCAATTCTCAATCTGGTTGGGCCCGGCGAACTGTTCGGCGAGATGTCGGTACTCGATGGCCAGCCACGGTCGGCCGACGCCACTGCAAATACCAATTGCGAGATTTTCGTCATCGACCGCCGCGATTTTCTTCCCTTTGTGCGGAGTCAACCCACGCTCGCCATGAAGTTCATCGAACTCTTGTGCGCGCGCCTCCGCTGGACCAGCGAGCAGGTCGAGCAGGTCATCCTGCAGGACCTGCCAGGGCGACTTGCGAGCGCTCTATTGGGCCTGATCGAAAAGCGCAAGCCCGATCCGGCAAACCACACCATTTCCATCACGCAGCAGGAAATCAGCGAGATGGTCGGCATGACGCGCGAGAGCATCAACAAGCAGCTGCGGGCGTGGGCCGCACGCAATTGGGTCCGGCTCGAGCACGGTGCGATCGTCATCCTGGATACGTCCGCCTTGCGTGAACTCGCGGAAGCCGGCACGAGCGCCGAGGAATAAGCGGCCCTCTGGCTGCCGATCTCACAAATAGCCTTCGCCGGCCTCTGCCGCGAAGCGGCCTGGATCACCTTCCCAGACGATTCGCGCATGTTCCAGCACATAGACGCGGTCAGCGTGGGGTAGCGCGAAGGTCACGTTCTGCTCGCCCAGCAGCACCGTGATCGGGGTGGTCTGCCGGAGCTTCTCCAGCGCCTTTGAGAGTTGCTCCAGGATGACGGGAGCAAGCCCAAGCGTCGGCTCGTCAAGGATGAGAATTTTCGGCTGCATCATCAGCGCGCGGCCGATCGCAAGCATCTGCTGCTCGCCGCCTGACAGCGTCTGCGCCAGCTGGCCCTGACGCTCCTTCAGAATGGGAAACAGTTCGAACAGCCAGGTGAGCTGCTGGCCTCTCACTTCGTCGGTCAAATGCTGGCCGCCGAGGTCGAGATTTTCCCGCACCGTCATCTCGCCGAACAGCTCGCGCGACTCAGGACATTGCACGATGCCGCTGCGCGCGATCCTGGCCGGGCTGATCCCGCGCAGCTTCTCGCCGTCACGCACGATGTCGCCGCTATAGGGCAGGAAGCCCGAGATCGCGTTGAACAGCGTGGTCTTGCCGGCGCCGTTGAGGCCGACCACCGAGACGAATTCGCCGTGGTGGATGTGGATGGAGACATTCTCCAGCGCCTGCGCCTTGCCGTAGTGGACACTGAGGTCCTTGACCTCGAGCGCCGGCACCTTGTCCTTGAAGCTGGTCTCCGGCCGCGCGGAGGTCTCGATGGCGCCGCCGAGATAGACGCGCCGCACGGTCTCGTTGCGCATCACCTCGTCGGCGCGGCCGGTGACGATCTCCTCGCCGAGATACATCGCAAGCACCCGATCGACCAGCGCCGCCACGCTCTTGACGTTGTGATCGACCAGCAGCACCGCACGGCCCTCGTCGCGAAAGCTCTTGATCAGCTCGGAGAAGGTCCCGACCTCGGCCAGCGTCAGCCCGGCGAAAGGCTCGTCCACCAGCACGACCTTGGGATCGCGCGCGATCGCCTTGGCGAGCTCGAGCCGGCGCAGATCGGCGAAGGGGAGCGTCGGCGGCCGGCGGTCCATCACGCTGCCGAGGCCGACGCGGTCGGCGATCCATTTGGCGCGCTCGGTGAGCGCCTTGTCGGGAAACAGCATCAACAGGCTGTCCGGCAGCAGCGCCACCATGATGTTCTCCAGCACGGTCTGCCGGTTCAGCGGCCGCGAATGCTGGAAGACCATGCCAAAGCCCTTGCGCGCGATCTTGTGAGCCGGCAGGCCGGCGAGGTTCTCGCCCTGGAAGGTGACCTCGCCCGCGGTCGGGCGTTCAATCCCCATGATCGATTTCATGGCGGTCGACTTGCCCGAGCCGTTGGGACCGATCAGGCCGAGGATCTCGCCTTCGCGCAAATCGAGATTGAGGTTCTTGACCGCCGTGAGACCGCCGAAGCGCTTGGTCAGGCCGCGCACCTGCAGCGCGGGAAGGGAGTTGATGCGAGCATCCATCACGAGCGGGCCTCGCGCGACAGTGCAGCTCCAAGGAAGCCGCCGGGGAAGAACAGCACGACCAGGAGCGCGACAAAGGAGACGATGAAAGTCGCAAGCTCGCCGGTCGGCCGCAGGAACTCGCCCGCGACGATCAGGAAGATCGCACCAAGTGCGGCGCCCAACACCGTGCGGCGGCCGCCGAGCACCGCAGCCACGATGACGTTGACGCCGACAGCGACGTCGACAACGGTGCCGACCGAGGCGGTGCCGAAATAGAACACCAGCAGCGCCCCCGAAAGTCCCGAGAAGAAGGCGCTGACAATGAAGGCGAACAGCTTGTGCTTGACGATGTTGAAGCCGAGCGCGCCGGCCTGGACCGGATCCTGCCCGCTCGCCTGCAGCACCAGCCCGATCGGCGATTGCGACAGGCCGTAGAGAATTGCGGCACTGATCACCATGAAGCCGAGTGCGATCCAGTAGTTGATGTTGGCGCTGATGGTGATGACGTCAGGAATGGTCAGGCCGATCTCACCGCCGGTGAGATCGGCGAACACCACGACGAAATTCTGCAGCATCAAGACGGCGACCAGCGTGGTCAGGCCGAAATAGGGACCGCGGACCCGCAGCGCCGGCAGCGCAAGGACCAAACCGGCGATCACGGAAGCCATGGCGCCGAGGAAGATGCACAGATAGACCGACCAGCCATATTGGTTGTTGAGGATGCCGGCCGTATAGGCGCCGACGCCGATCAGGAAGGTCGGGCCGAAATTGACCTCGCCGGCGAAGCCGAACAGGAGGTCCCAGGCCATTGCGAACACACCGAAATAATAGGCGACGGTGAGGAGCCCCAGCACGTAGCCGGAAACGTAGAGCGGCAATGTCGCGGCGATCGCGACGACCACGATCGATATCAGGAATAGCCGCGATTTGAAGAAGTCGGTCATGCTCAGCGCCTCCCGAGCAGGCCTTGCGGCCTGACATACATGACTGCGACCAGGAGCAGCAGGGCAGGGATGGTTCGATAGGCCGGTGAGATCAGATAGGCCGTGACCGTCTCCAGATAGCCGACCACGAAGGCCGCGATGAGCGAGCCGGACACGCTGCCGAGGCCGCCCAGCACCACGATCGAGAAGGCGCTCGCGGTGAGCGGTCCGACGCTGTAGGAGCTGACCCCTAGGAACATGCCGAGCAGCACGCCGGCGATGCCGGCTAGCACGCCATAGATCGCCCAGACCACGAGATAGATGCTGTTGAGCTCGAGCCCGAGCAGGGTCACGCCGCGCGGGTTCATCGAGGCCGCCAGCACCGCCTTGCCGGTCCGTGTGCGGTTCACGAGCAGCCACAAGGCGCCGATCACTACCCAGCAGACGACGGCCGTGAAGATTTCGTTCTTGGGCGTGCGCACGCCCAGGATATTGACGACGCCTTCGATGATCGGAAGCACGGTCTTCGCGTTATTGGTGAAGAAATATGCGATCAGCTCCTGGATCATGATCCCCCAGAGCAGCGTGCCGGTCAGGACGAAGATTTCCTTCTCCTCATTGGGAATCCGCTTCGATTGCTGGATCGGCTGCACTACCGCGAAATAGGTCGCGAAAGACGCAATCAACGCTACCGCGACGCCGATCAGCGCGCCGGTATAGGTGTCGGTATGCAGCACGCTCGCGGCGGCCCAGGCGGCGACCGCTGCCAGCACCATGATGGCGCCGTGCGACAGGTTGAGCACGCCGGACACGCCGAAGATCAGTGTGAAGCCCATCGCGCCGAGCGCGTACAGGGCGCTGACAGCAAAGCCGTCGATCAGGATCTGTAAAGCAAGCATCTAATGCGGCCTCGGCAAAACCTTGGCCTTCACTCCCCGAAATCGCGAGACAGGACGAAGCTCCCGGGACCATGTACGCGACCTGGCCCGGGAGCGTGCTCTCTTTACATTGTCAGTTCGAGGTCAGCTTGATGAAGCTTGGGAACTTCATCTCGGACTTGGCGACGTTCTTGGGCCAGACGGCCACTTGCTGGCCGTCCTGCCATTGCAGCATCAGCCCGGTGATCAGGCCGGGGCCATATTTGATCGAGTGGGTGAATGGGTCGTCCTTGCCATAGAACTGGACGCGGCCGATGGTGCCTTCCCAATCGGTCTTTTCCAGCGCCTCGATCAGCTTGTCGGCATCGGTCGAGCCGCCCCGCTTCACGGCATCGGCGATGTAATAGACCTCGTCATAGGCTGTGTAGCCGGCGTAGGACGGATAGTTGCCGAACTTCGCCTTGAAACCATCGGCAAAGGGGACCGACTTCGGCGTCACCGCGACGCCCGGGCCCGAGACGCCCTGATAGAGCACGCCATTGGCTGCGTCATTGGTGTCCTTGCCGAAGGTCGAGTTGGTCGCCTGCGACGAGATCCCGAACATCGGGATCGGCACCTGCTGGTTCTTCCACTGTACCGTCGGCTGCACGCCGACATGCGAAATGCCGGTGATGATCACGTCAGGCTTGGCCGCTTCGATCTTGTTGAAGATCGGGGTGAAGTCGGTGGTGTCGGGCGAGAAGCGGATGTGGTCGAGCACTTTCAGCCCGATCTTGGGCAGGCACTCCTCGTAGCCGACGTCGAGCGGCTTGGTCCAGGCGGCGTCCTCGCTCATGATCACCGCGCTCTTCATGTGCTTCTGATCGACCAGCAGCTCCTTGGCCGCGTCGCAGACCGATTGCGCAAGTGCTGCCGACGTCAGGTAGCCGTGGAAAGTGTATTTGTTCTTCTCATAATCGGCATGGACGCTCTTGCTGATCTCGTTAGAGGCCGCACCCGGCGTGACGAAGGGGGTTTTCAGGCGCGAGGCCCAGGGCTCCAGCGCCAGAACAACCTCGCTGATATAGCTCGCGATGACGATGTTGACCTTGTCCTCGTTCACCGCGCGCTGGAACGCGCGGACGGAATCGGCCGACGAGGAGTGATTGTCATAGGTGATGACTTCGATCTTGCGGCCGTCGACGCCACCCTTGGCATTGATTTCGTCCGCCGCCATCTGCGCGGCCTGCGGGATCGAGGCGCCGGCGATCGCCTGCGCCTCGGCGATGACGCCGATCTTGATAGGGTCGGCGGCGAGTGCCGGCGTCAGGCTGGTCAAAAGGCCGAGGGCCGTTGCGCAGAGCAGCGCGGGCACTGACCAATTGGGGGGCATCGTTTTCATCTTTGTTTCTCTCCACTTAGTGTTCATTCTGCCTTGGCCGGCATTGTAACGGCGCGCGCGGTTGCAGCAAGCAAAACCGGGGGTGACTCCGGTTCGCCAAAGCAGAACTAAAGTCGAAAGCCTGCTTTATATGCAGACTGATGCATCGATAACGGTGACGACCCGCCTGCCGTGGGGTCCGCTTCTTCCGATGGGAGACGCGGACCGGGTTCCCATTCAATCCGATCTCATCGCGCTCTACGCGGTAAAATTGAACAGCTTCGCCGCGGTGCGGCCGAGAATGTCCGCTTTCTCGTCCTCGCTCAGCGTCGTGCAGGCGAAGATGTGATCCACCGGCTGCATCTGCCAGGGATAGGGATAGTCGCTGCCAAGCACGATCTGGCTCGCGCCGACCTGCGCCACGAGGTGACGGATGGCCTCGGGCGTAAAGACGAGCGAGTCGAAATAGATCTGCTTCAGATATTCCGTCGGCTGCTTCTTCAGCTTCACGTCCGGATTGCAGCCCTTGGGACCGACCAGACAGGCGTGGTCGGAACGATCGGCATAGGAGGGCAGGTAGCCGCCACCATGGGCTGCGATCACTTTCAGTCCGGGAAAGCGATCGAAGGTGCCTTCGTAGATCAGATGCGACAGTGCGATCGTGGTCCCTAAGGGATTGGCGATGGTGTTGCCGAGCCAGCCGTTGCCGGCGAGGCGCTTGTTCAGTTCGGGGAGGCCCTGGGGATGAATGAACAGAGGGACACCGAGTTCTTCGGCCTTGGCCCAAACGGGATGGAACTTCGGGTCGGAGAACTCGACGCCGTTGACGACGTCGCCGATAGCAGCTCCCTTCAATCCGTGCTTCTTCACCGCGGTCTCCAGCTCCTGCACGGCAAGGTCCGGCGCCTGCAGAGTGAGCGAGGCAAAGCCTGCGAAACGGTCCGGCTTGGACGCGCAAAGCTCGGCAAGCTTCTCGTTCTGGATTTTGACGATCTTTGCGGCGAGGTCGCGGTCGCGGTCATACCAGAATGGGTTGATCGAGAGCACTTCCATGTCGATTGCTTGCGAGTCCATCGCGGCGATGCGCTTGTCGATCTCGATGAAAGCCTCTTCCGCCCCGTTGACCGGCGGCACCTGTATCTTGGCCGCGTCCGCTCCGAGCAGCGCGCCGGCCTCGTGGAAGTGGCAATGGGAGTGGACGTCGACTGTCTTGATGCGCTTGCCGCCCACCGTGACCGGCAGCGTCTGGCGCGTTGCTTGCGCATGTGCGGACTTCAACAGACCGCAGCTGCAAAAGACGACGCCGGCGGCGCCCGTTTTCAGAAAATCACGGCGCGTGGTCATGATGGCTTCCTCCCTGGATTTTTATCGTGTTTTGGATTTTGATTTGAGCACAACCTAAGACAGCCAAGCCGTCGGCAGCAAGATACCTGCGCGAGGCGCGTAGCGCATGGCTGGTCAAACCGGCTTGATGCCGGCCTTCACAATGATGTCACGCCATTTCGGCACTTCGTCCTCGATCCGCTTCCGCATGCCATCGGGACCGTTGGCCAGCACTTCGAAGCCGTCCTTGCGCAATTGTTCGGCAACCTCGGGCCTTCGGAGAATTTCGGTCGATTTGGCGGCGAGCTGTCGGACGATGTCGGGTGGCGTCTTCGCAGGCGCGAGAAAGCCCTGGAACGTGTCCGAAACGAAATCCTTGTAGCCAAGCTCGATCATGGTCGGCACATTTGGCAGGTCGAACCATCGGCTGGTGCCGGTAACGGCCAGCGCCTTTAGCGCGCCGGCCTCGATATGCGGATGCGCCGGCGGCAATGCGGCGACCGCAATCTGTGTCGTGCCGCTCAGGACGGCCTGGACCGCCGGACCTGCGCCCGAGAACGGCACATGCGTCATCTCGATTCCGGCGATGATCTTGAGCAGTTCGCCTGTCAGATGCGGGGTCGTGCCGATGCCGGGGCTGGCATAATTGAGCTCGCTCGGATGGTCCTTGGCACGCGCAACGAGCTCGGCGATCGAATTTATGCCCTGCTTCGGATCGACCAGGATGACGTTGGGCGAAGTGCCGAGTTCGGCAATGGGCGCGAAATCCTTGTAGGCGTCATAGGGCGTCTTGGCATAGAGCCCGGGATTGACAACATAGGCGCTCGAGGTGAGCAGGAGCGTATAGCCGTCCGGCTCAGCATGGGCGGCAATGCCCATTCCGATGTTGCCGCCGGCGCCGGGGCGATTCTCGATCACCACCGTGCCGCTGATCGCCTCGCCAAGATGATTGGCAAGGATCCGCGCCATGATATCGGTCGGGCCGGCCGGCGCAAATGGCACGATGATCTTGACGGGATGGTCGGGGTAGCCGGCCGCCCTCGCAGGCGCCAGGCCAAATCTTACGCTCGCAGCAGCGCCTGCGAGAACACCGGCGGCGCGGAACACCTCGCGCCGCGACGGACGTATTGGATCGCCCATCCTGCACCTCCCTGACTTGATCGCCCGGCTCGTGCCGGGTCTGTTCTTCGCGCTGCGACCGGCGGCGCGGGCCGACCCTATATCACATGTCGAATACCGCAACAGCGCGGATCGGGGAGGCCGTGCCCTCGCGCATTTTCATCGGCAGGCCGATAAAAGTGAACCGGCCCCGGCCGAGCAGGGTCTCCAGATTGCACAGGCTCTCGATATGGGTGATGTCGAGATCGAGGCAGGCCTTGTGCACCAGCAGGTTGACGTCGCCCATCGGGCCCGGCCGCATCGAGTCGATGCCGAAATGCACAACCCCCTGGCGGGCAAGCCATTCGGTTGCAGCGACATTCACGCCGGAATTGTCCGTTGCATAGTCCTTGCCTGGAAAGGTGCGGGCGTGGTGGCCGGTGCAGAGCAGAACGGTGCCACCCTTCGGCACGGCGAGTCCTGTCTGTTTCACGGCCGTTTCGAGATCATCAGGCGCAATCTCCGCGCGTGGTGCGATGTGCCGCAAGTCGAGGCAGATGCCGGGCACGATGCACTTCTCCAGTGGATACTCGTTGATCGGTATGCCGCCCTTGCCGAAATGCCGGGGGGCGTCGATATGGGTGCCAGCATGGTCGGGCATCGAGATGAACATCGACGACAGCCCCCACACCTGGCCGGATTCGGCGAAAGCATCCTCGTGGCCTTTCCAGACGCCGTGGATGATCGGGGGGTGCCCGGGGTAGGTCGGTGCGCGGTGATAGAGTTCGCGACTGAGATCGACGATTTTCATTTCAAGAAGCCTCTGACCCAAGAGGCCCGCAGGCTAACGCAACACATGGCCGGGCAGCCAGAGCGATATTGCAGGGATGTAGGTCACGAACATCAGGACTACGAACATCACCGCATAGAACGGCCAGATCTTGCGCATGACCTGTTCGATCGTCACCTTGCCGACCGCGCAGCCGACGAACAGGATCGAGCCGACCGGCGGATGGCACAGCCCGATGCCGAGATTGAGCAGCATGATCATGCCGAAATGAACCGGGTTGACGCCGAAATTCTGCATCACCGGCAGCAGGATCGGCGTCGCGATCAGGATCGACGGCGCCATGTCCACCAGCGTGCCGAGTAGCAGCAGCAGCACGTTGATGAGGAACAGGATGACGTATTTGTTGCTGGAGATGGACAGGAAGAACGCCGTCATCTTCGCCGGCATCTGCGTCAAAGCCATGATGTAGCCGACGCTGGAGGCGCATGCGATCAGGGTCATCACCATCGCAACCGTGCGCAGTGTCCGGTGCAGCAGCACGGGCAGGTCGCGCCAGCGATAGTCGCGGTAGATGAACATGGTGACGAAGAACGCCCAGAGGCAGGCCACCGCGCCGGCCTCGATGGCGGTGAAGATGCCGCCCAGGATGCCGCCAAGAATGATGACGAGGGTGATCAGGCCCCAGGCCGCATCGATGCAAATGCGCAGCGCGTCCTTGACCGGCACCATCTGTCCCCGCGGATGGCGTTCGCGGTAGGCGATCACGACGCAGAGGATGATCAGCGAGAGGCCGAGCAGGAGCCCCGGGAAAACGCCCGCCATGAACAAGGCGCTGATCGAGATCGTCCCCCCGGTGGCGAGGGAATACAGCACCGCATTGTGGCTCGGCGGCACCAGCAGCGCCTGCACCGAGGAGGTGATGGTGAGGTTGGTCGCGAACACACGCGGATAGCCCGCGCGCTCCATCTGCGGGATCATCACCGAGCCGATCGCCGAGGTGTCGGCAACCGCCGAGCCCGAGATGCCGCTGAGAAACGTCGTCGCCAGCACATTGACGATCGAGAGCCCGCCGCGCAGGCGGGTGAAGCCGACCAGCACGTCGGCAAAGGCGACCAGTCGCCGCGCCATGCCGCCTTCGGCCATGATCGCGCCGGCGAGCACGAAGAAGGGAATGGTCAGCATGGCCACCTTGCTGACGCCGTCCGAAATCTTCAGCATCAAGGCTTCTAACGGGATGCCAATCGAGAGCGCGCCGGCGATGGCTGCCATCGCCAGCGAATAGGCGATGGGCATGCCGATCAAGAAGCAGAACGCCATCGTCGCGAGCAGGATGAAGATATCCATTGTTGTCTACCGGCTCTCTCTTTCGGTCTTCTCTCGTGCCTGATCAGTCGAAGGACGGGGCTTCGGAGCCGTGCGTAATCGGATCGGGCGGGAGCCCCAGGAAAATCCGCTCGATGATGAACAGCAGCAGGCAGAACCCGCCGATCGGGATCGGCAGATAGGTGATGCCGACCGACAGGAAGGGGAAATCGGCGATGGTGTTGTGCCAGGTCACCTCGACCAGCCGCTCGCCCCAGATGATCATGAACAGCGCAATCACCGCCATCAGCAGCTGGACCAGCAGGTCGAGCAGCCGCCGCCCGGCTGGCGGCAGCTTGTTGGCGAAATAGGCGACGTTCATGTGCAGGTTGAGCCGGTAGGCGGCGGCGGCGCCAATGAAGGTCAGCACGATGGTGAGGAGGATTGCAAGCGGCTCAGGCCAGGACGCCGCGCTGTTGAGCACATAGCGGGTGAAGACCGCGTAGGGGATGACGGCGGAGATCAGCACCAGCGCCGTGGTGCCGACCACCACGCATGCGAGGTAGAGATAATCCATCGTCCGGCGAAACAGTCCCGCCATTCCAAACGCCTCCCGATGTGATTTGCGTTCCGCGATCAGATCGCCTGGATGCGCTTGATCATGTCCTGGTATTTCGGGCCGTATTTGTCCCACACCGGCTTCACCGCCGCCTGGAACGGCGCCTTGTCGGCGATCTCGACGATCTCGCAGCCCGCGGTCTTGGCCTTGTCCATCGCCTGCTGCTCATATTTCTTCCACAGCTCGCGCTCTTCGAACTGCGCCTCGCGGGCGAATTTCTTGATCAGGTTCTGATCGTCGGCCGACAGCGCCGTCCAGGCCCGCTTCGAGAACAGCAGCACCTCAGGGATGACCAGATGCTCGGTCAGCGAATAATATTTCGCCGCCGTGTAGTGATTGGAGAACACATAGCTCGGCGGATTGTTCTCGGCGCCGTCGATCACGCCCGTCTGCAGCGAAGAGAAGACCTGGTCATATCCCATGGCGACGCCGTTGCCGCCGAGCGCGTTCATCATGTCGATGAAGATGGGGTTGCCGATCACGCGGATCTTCAGGCCCTTCAGGTCCGCGACCGTCTTGATCGGCTTCTTGGTGTTGTAGATCGAGCGCGCGCCGGCATCCATCCAGCAGAGCGCGACGAGGTTGGCATTGGCGTTGGCGCTGATCTTGTCGAGCAGCTCCTGGCCGATATCGCCGTCCATCATCTTCTGCGCATGCGCCATGTTCTTGAACAGGAAGGGCATGTTGACGACGTTGATGTCGTCGACGATCGGCCCCAGCGCGCCGGCCGAGACACGCAGCATCTGGATCGCGCCGATCTGCGTCTGCTCGATGGTCTCCTTCTCGCCGCCGAGCTGGGCGGACGGATACATCTGCACCGTCAGCCGCCCATTGGTCGCGGCCTCCAGCTTCTTGCCAAGGCTTTCGGTGGCGGCAACCGTCGGATAGCCGGCGGGCTGGACGTCGGAAGCCTTGAAGCTGGCCTTTGATTGAGCGAGGGCTATCGAGAACGGCGCGGAGCTCGCCGCCGCTGTCGCCAATCCGGCTGTCAGTCTGATGAAGTCGCGGCGTTTCATAATATCCTCCCACTCTCGCTTTGTTTGAACTGAACGGACCGCGCGTTTCGCGCCCCCGTATCGTCGTCAGGCTTGCTGGTCGAAAAACTCCGGATTGGTGTGCCGGGTCGCGGAGATGTCGTGCAGCAGGCGCACCAGGTGCTTCTCCATGGCGACGCGAGCCGCAGCCGGATCATGCGCCTCGATCGCCGCCAGGATCGGCTCATGCTCCGCGATCACCTGTGTCATGCGCCCGGCAACCGGCAGCGTCAGCCGGCGATAGCGGTCGACATGAACCTTGACCTGCAGGATCAGCCGCCAGATGCCGGGATAGCCGGCGATCTCCGCGATGCTTGAATGAAAGGCTTCGTCCGCCTGGTGAAAGCCCTCGCGGTCCCTGGCCGCATCCGCCTCGCGCTGGCGCTGCACGATGGCCTGCAGATTCATGATCTGGCTCGGTGTCGCACGCTGCGCCGCCATGCCTGCGGTGGTTTCCTCCAGCGCCTTGCGGACGATGATCGCTTCCGGGAGCGCGGCAAGCGGAATGCGCGAGACGAAGATTCCGGACTGCGGAAAAATGTCGACCAGACCTTCGTCGGCCAACTTGAGAATGGCCTCGCGCACCGGCGTGCGGCTCAAGCCGTAGGAGAGGGCGATCTCGGCTTCGGAGATCGGCTCGCCCGGGCGCCTTTGCAGCGACACCAGCTCCTCACGCAGCTCGGAATAGATCCGCGACGACGCCGTCGTCCGGCGCGGCCGCCCACCACGACGGATCTTGCTGGGCGACTTGCCGGGGGAGCGGGCGGCGGCTGCCGCTTTCTTGCTGGTCGTGCGTGCACGCATAGCTGTTCTCGTAACTAATATATTAGTATATGAACTGGACAGGGTTGGCAAACGAACAAGCAGCACTTTCTATTGTGCGCTGCCGCAACGGGAGTTTTGGGATGACCGATTATCGCAAGCTGTTTGATCTCACCGGCAAGACCGCGGTCGTGCTCGGTGCAGCCTCGGGTATCGGCAAATCGTCGGCGGAAGCGCTGGCCGCGCTCGGTGCCAGCGTGTTGTGTGCCGACTGGTCGCTGGACGGGGCGCAGGAAACGGTCAGCGCCATTCGCGCAAGCGGCGGCTCCGCCGACGCCGCTTCCTGCGATGCCGCGAGCGCCGCCGATGTCGCATCGCTAGCGAAGATAGCGAGGCAGATATTTCCGCGGCTCGACATTGCAGTGACGACGCCGGGCCTGAACATCCGCAAGACCATCCTCGATTACACCGAGGAGGATCTGGACCGCGTCATCAACCTCAACATCAAGGGCACGGTGTGGTTCTTCCAGGCCTTCGGCCGCATCATGGTCGAGCAGAAAGTCGGCAGTCTGATCGCTTGCTCCTCGGTGCGTGCCGTGACCATCGAGCCGGGGCTTGCGGTCTACGGCTCGACCAAGGCCGCGATCGGACTATTGGTGCAGGGCTTTGCCTCCGAGGTCGGCCGCCATGGCGTGCGCGTCAACGCCATCGCGCCGAGCATTGTCGAGACTGCGTTGACCGCGCCGTTCAAGCAGCGGCCTGATATCTACAATCTCTATGCCGGGCACACGGTGTTCAATCGCTGGAGCAGCGCGGACGAGGTCGCCACCGCCGTTGCCTATCTTGCTTCGGACGCGGCAAGCTATGTCAGCGGCAGCACGCTGTTCGTCGACGGCGGCTGGACCGCGGTCGACGGCCCGCCGACGGGGCTGACGCAGTTGGCGAAATAGCAGGCCGCCCGCTGCAACCTGACTGCAACGCTTCCGGATTGACCGGTCGGGGACATGAGTGCTGTTGCAGACAGCGAGCGCATGGACACGTGATGCTTGGCACGTCGCTCCGCGTGCGCGCGTCACGGTCAGACGAGACTGTCGGCAGCGACGATCGATCGCCTGAAGCGCGATCGATCAGCTGACGGCTATCTCAGTCGAAGCTGATGTTCCGGCCCAATCCAGTCACAAAGGTTTGAGTCCGCCGTGTTGGTGCAAATGCGGATTGCATGCGTTTCAACACGAGTTGCCGTTATAAATATCCAGGCATAACGGTGTGAAACGAGCTGGGCCTGCGGTTCAGCCCGATGGGCCGGGTGAGAGAACAGAGAGACAAATGCCATCAAACGAGCGCGCGAAGATGCTTCTTCCGTCGGCTGTCCTGGTGCTGCTCACGGTCGCGCCCCATGGCGCCGCCGCCGCAGAATGCCAAAATCAGAACACCGGCATCACCCTTTCCCCTGGATTTTGCGCGACAGTCTTTGCCGACAATCTCGGCCACGTCCGTCACCTTGCAGTCAGCAGCGACAATGTCGTTTACGCCAACAGCTGGAGCGGCCGCTACTACCACAACGACACCCCGCCGGCCGGCGGATTCCTGCTCGCGCTGAAGGACACGACTGGCAGCGGCAAGGCGGACGTCATCCGGCGCTTTGGCGCGGACCAGTCCGCCGGCGCTGCGGGTGGCACCGGCATCGCGCTCTACAATGGCGCGGTCTATGCCGAACTGAACGACAAGATTGTCCGCTATGCGCGTGCGGCGGGCGAGACGGCGCCGGCCAGCAAGCCGGAGACCGTGCTGTCCGGCATGCCGCTGACCGGCGATCATCCGATGCACCCGTTCGTCATCGACGCGAAGGGCGACCTGTTCGTCGACCTGGGATCCGCTACCAATGCCTGCCAGTCGGACAATCGCATGCCGCTGTCAAAAGGCCTCGATCCTTGTACCGAACTGGAGACGCGGGCTGGCATCTGGCGCTACGACGCCAACAAGACCGGTCAGACCTTCTCCGCGGCCGCGCGGTATGCCACCGGCATCCGCAATGGCGAGGGGTTCGGGTTCGACAGGGCCGGGCGGCTCTACGTCACGCAGCATGGCCGCGATCAGCTGTCACAGAACTGGCCCAAGCTTTATACGGTCGAGCAGGGCGTCGAGTTGCCGGCGGAAGAAATTGTCGAGCTGAAGCAGGGCAGCGACTACGGATGGCCGGAATGCTACTATGATCAGGATCAGAAAAAGCTGGTCCTGGCGCCGGAATATGGCGGCGACGGCAAGACGGTTGGAGTGTGTGCCGGCAAGCAGACGCCGGTCGCCGCCTTTCCCGGCCATTGGGCGCCCAACGACATGCTGATCTACACCGGCACGCAGTTTCCCGCGCCTTATCGCGACGGCGCCTTCGTCGCCTTCCACGGTTCGTGGAATCGCGCGCCGCGGGAGCAGGCGGGCTATGATGTCGTCTTCCAGCCAATGGCCAACGGCAAGGCAGCGGGAGATTATGTCGTGTTCGCCGACGGCTTTGCCGGCGTGCACAAGGATCCCGGTCGCGCCGCCTTTCGGCCGAGCGGACTGGCGATGGGGCCGGACGGCTCTCTCTACATTGCTGACGATGTGCATGGCCGCATCTGGCGGGTGACTTATCGTGGCGATGCGACGACCGCGCGACTGGCTGCGGCGCCGACGCCCGCCGCGGCATCGGGTCCGGCCGGCACGGCCGTGCCGCCGGAAGGGACCCATGCCGATGCTGGGCGCGCCACCCTGGCCCTGCCAGTACCACCCGGCGCCAGCAAGGATCAGGTTGCGCTGGGCGACCGCATCTTCCACGGCGAGGTTAGCGACGGCACCTGCAGCGGATGTCACGGTCCCGACGCCAAGGGGACGCCGGTCGGCCCCGACCTGACCTCCGGCATCTGGGCATGGGGCGACGGCAGTCTTGCCTCTATCACCAAGACCGTGACCAACGGCGTGCCGCGTCCGCGCAACTATACCGGCGTCATGCCGCCGAAGGGCGGCGCCGAGCTGTCGGACGCCGACGTTGCGGCGGTGGCGGCCTATGTCTGGGCGGTTGGCCACACCAGTCACTGAGGGAGCCGAGATAGGGCACCGCGCTTAGCTCACGAAGCCCGCGCGGCTCCTCGCCGCGTGCGCCGCGGGACTGGTCAGGAGATCGATCAGGATTTTCGCCTCTGCCGGGCTTTTTGCGCCTGTCGTCACGGCGGCCGTGTACGTAGTCTTGAGCTCGCAGCCCGGCGGCAACGCGCCACTCAGTGCGATGCCCTCGGTGCTGATGATTTCGGTGGATTGCGTGCAGCCGATCGGCCTTGCCGCGGTGGAGGCCGCAAGGTGCCGCATCGCGGTTGCGCCGTTCGGATAGACCTGCAGCCGCGCCGATACAGTATCGGCGATGCCGAGCCGCTCAAGCACATCAGCGACATGGATGCCGGCGGTCGATGCCTTGATGTCGGGGACGAAAATCGCATCCGCCGCAAGAAACGCTGCCCGAAGCTCGTCGGTGTTGCGGACGGAAAGCCTGGGATCGCCGCTGCGCACCGCAAGTGCGGTTTCGACCGTGCCGACATCGGTGATCGAGGCTTGGACGACCAAACCTTCCCCGGCCAGCTGCGCCGCGAGCGCCGCAGTCAGGATGATCAAGTCGGTTGGAGCGCCGTTTCGAAGCTTGTCGGCCATCGCGCCGACGGCGCCGAATTCACCGCCGATTTCGAAACCGGTGCGCGTCTTGAAAGTGGCCGCGAAGCTTGCGACCAGGCCCTGCGCCGCGCCGCCGCTCAGGATATTCACGCTGTTCATTCCGCAAGGTCCATCGCCGCAATCAAATTGTCACGGCTGATCGGGAGCTGGCGCACTCGCACAGAGAGGCCGTCAAAGACGGCATTGGCAATCGCCGCCGTCACTGGTCCATGCGCGGCTTCGCCGGCACCGACCGGCTCGATCTCGGGCCGCCGGATCAATTCGACATCCACCAGCGGCACCTCCGAGAAACGCAGGATCGGATAGTCCGTCCAATTGTTGCTGGTGATGCGCGCGGCGTCAAAGCGGACGCGCTCCTTCAGGACCCAGCTCGTGGCCTGGATGGCGCCGCCCTCGATCTGGTTGATCACGCCATCCGGATTGATGGCTTCGCCGACATCGACCGCGATCGTCAGTTTCCTGACGCGGATCGTCTCGTCACCCTCGATCTCGGCAATGGCGGCACAGTAGGCGCCGGTGTTCTTGTAACGGGCAAAGCCGATGCCATGGCCGACGCCGGCTGTTGCCGCCGGCTTCCAGTTGGCGCGTCGGGCGACGGCGCGGATCGCGTCCTTCGCGCGCTCGTCCTTGAGATGGCGCAGCCGGAAGGCGAGGGGATCCTCGCCGCGCGCGGCGGCGATTTCATCGAGGAATGACTCGATCGCAAACACATTGCCCTGTGCCCCGAGCGTCCGCAGCGCCGAGGTGCGTACCGGCATGGTCAGCAGGCGATGGCTTTGCACGGTCCAGGCCGGAAAGTCGTAGAGCGGGATCGAGTTGCGGTCGCTGCCGCCGCCGTTGGCCTGCGGCGGATCGGTGGAGATCATCCGCGGAAAGGGATTTTCGATTTCGATCGCCGCGAGCAGCGCCGGTTGCGTGGCCCGTCCGGGCCGCGCGGTATGCCCATTGCTCCAGATCGCGTGACGCCATTCGACGACATCGCCTTGGGCGTCGAGATCGGCCTCGATCTGGATCGCCATCGCGGCGCCAAACGGCGCGTGCGTCATCTCGTCTGCGCGCGACCATTGCACCCGAACGGGTTTGCCGGCTGCGGCGCCAGCGAGCAACACGGCGTCGAGCGCGACATCGTCGGCGGCGTTGTGGCCGTAGCAGCCGGCGCCTTCGACATGCTCGACCGTGATGTTATCGGCCGGCATCTTCAGGACCAGCGCAAGGTCGGCCCGCAGCAGATAGACGCCCTGGCTATGGCTCCAGACATGGACGCGCTCGCCACTCCATTGCGCGATCGCGCAGGACGGCGCGATCGAACCATGCGCGATATAGGGCCGGACATACTGCCGGCGGATCGTACGCGCTTTCGCGCCGGGGTTCGCCGCCGCTTTCGTGCCAACGATTGTCGAGTTGACCGGCTGTGCCTTCAGGAAGGCGGCGAGGTCGTTTTCGTCAGGCAACGCTTCTCCAGTCGTCCAGCTTGCGCCTTTGCGCAACGCGCCCAGCGCGGCGTCAGCGGCATGCTCGGTCTCACAGACAACGCCGGCAAAATTGCCGTTACGGACGACGGCGATAAGCCCGGGAACGCCGCGCGCGGCGTCTTGGTCGAGCCCGGCAAGCTTCGCGCCGGATCGTTCCGGCCGCAGCACACGCCCATGCACGAGTCCGGCGAGCGTGAGATCATGGATGAAACGGGGCCGCGCGAACACCTTGTCGGGAATGTCGAGCCGTTGCACCGAATGCCCCGCAAGCGCGCGCCGTGAAGCCGGTTTCGGCGCGGCTCCCGGCGCGGCATCCCGATCGAGCGAGACCTCGTCGGCGAGCTCCCAGTAGCTGGTGGCGACGTTGCCTGGGCCCGAAATGGTGCCGTCGCTGATGTCGAGCGCATCCCTCCCGACGCCGAGCCGATCTGCGGCCGCAGTCAGAAATATCCGCCGGATCTCGGCACAGGCCTGCCGCAGTGCGCGGCCCGATTGCTGGATCGACAGGCTGCCCGAAGTGACGCCCTCATTCGGGCTTGCCGCGGTTGATGCGCGGATCATCTTGACGCGCGCGAGATCAACATCGAGCTCGTCGGCGGCGATCTGGGCCAGCGCGGTGACGATGCCTTGCCCGATCTCGACCTTGCCGGGCGAGACCGTGACCTGGCCGTCAGCGCCGAACCTGACCCAGGACGACAGTCTTGGGTTGGCGGCGAGGCTGACCGGCAGGCTCGGCGCGGGTGAGGCGCTCATGAGGGCATCGTCTCTTTGATCATCTCTGATTGACCATCTCTTGTGCCGCAGCAAGAATCGCACGTACCATTCGGTTATGCGAACCGCAGCGACAGAGATTGCGGTCGAGCGCCGCGCGCACGTCGACCTCGGAAGGATCGCGATTTTGTCTCAGCAGCGCGGCCGCGCTCATGATGACGCCGGAGACGCAATAGCCGCATTGCATCGCCTGCTCCGCAATGAAGGCGCGCTGCAGCGGATGTGGATGCTCGGCACTGCCCAATCCTTCCAGCGTGATGACGTCCTTGTCCGCGACCGACCACAATGGCGTGTCGCAGGACGTGACGGCATGATCGCCGACAATGACCCGGCAGGCCCCGCATTCGCCGGAGCCGCAGCCGAAATGCACACCGGCCAGCCCAAAATGGCTGCGCAGCACGTCGAGCAGCGCGCGGTCCGGGTCGGCATCGACCTCGGTCGCCGCCCCGTTGAGGCGAAACCGGATGCTTGTCATGGACGCCTCAGTTCTGCTGCTTCTCAAATCGTTTGACGACGTCAGCCCATTTCACAATATCATCGCGCAGGAATTTATCGAACTCCTGCGGCGACATCGACATCGGAACGGCGCCTTGTTCGCCCCAGAGCTTGACGATTTCGGGGCGCTTCACCACGGCACCTACGGCGGCATTGAGCTTGTCGATGATCGGCTTCGGCGTGCCCGCAGGCGCCATCAGGCCGAGCCAGATCGTCGCCTCATAGCCGGGCACACCCGCCTCGGTCACCGTGGGAACATCGGGCAGGACACTGGAACGCACCTTGCCGGTGGTTGCCAGCGCGCGCACCTGATGCTCGCCGATATTGGGCGCCATCGCGGGCACCGCGTCGATCATCATCTGCACCTGGCCGCCGATCACGCCTGAACGCGCCTCGCCGCTGTTGCGATAGGGCACATGGACGATGTCGATGCCGGCCATGCTTTTGAAGAGTTCGCCGGCCATGTGATAGGGCGTGCCCTGGCCCGAGGAGGCGTAGTTCAGCTTGCCCGGCTGCGATTTCGCCAGCGCAACGAACTCCTGCAGCGTCTTTGCCTGTAACGACGGATGCACGACGATCACGAGGTCGGACGAGTTGACGGGCGCGATCGGCGCGAGGTCGCGCATCAACTCATATTT
Source organism: Bradyrhizobium sp. Tv2a-2 (assembly GCF_000472425.1). GTDB lineage: Bacteria > Pseudomonadota > Alphaproteobacteria > Rhizobiales > Xanthobacteraceae > Bradyrhizobium. The sequence goes on from NZ_AXAI01000002.1 coordinate 474,780, forward strand.
GCGCTGCGGCACCAGCGACTCGTTCGCCGTCTGGGTGTTCGACATCATGAGCAGGGTGTAGCCGTCGGGCGGTGACTTCGCGACCTCCAGCGTCCCGATGATGCCGCCAGCGCCGCTGCGGTTCTCGACCACGAAGGGCTGGCCAAAGCTCTGCTGCAGCACATTGCCGAGCAGGCGTGCCGCGACATCGGCGGGTCCGCCGGCCCCGAAGGGGACGATGATCTTGATCGGGCGGTTGGGATAATCGTCGGCCCGGGCGGGGAAGCTCAGTGCCGGCAGCCCAAGCATGAGCACTGCCAGAATCCAGACAAGCCTCGAGACGGCCATCCTTGGTCTCCCCCGAAACATCATTGGTTGTGCCGCAATCTAGCGGCAAGGCAATCGGACTGTCGACGCCAGATCGCGGCCGACGACGCTGGAATAAAGGCTAATGTCATCCGCATGAGAGCGGAGATGAAGCCGACGCCGCGTTGCTATTTCAACGTTTCCAGATAGGCGATGACGTCGTCGACGTCCTTCGGGTCGCTCATTCCGCCATAGGGCATGCGGTTTCCCCTCACCTTGGCTTGGGGATCCCGGATATAGGCACGCAGGTTCTCCTCGTCCCAGACGAGGTTGGCGCGCTTCATCGGGTTGGAGTAGCGGAAGCCGTCAAGTGAGGCGGATGGACGCCCGATCACGCCCTTCAGGCTCGGACCGAGCGCATCGGTACGGTCGGAATGGCAGGCTGCGCAGGTCTCGAACAGGACCTTGCCGTGTTCCGCATCCGCCGCGGCGGCAGGACCGGCGACAAGGGCGAGAAGAGCAACCCGGGCGATGCCCGGGACCCGAGTGCGCATAACGGTCCCCTTGATGTTGCCTGGCGTTTCCAGTCCGATCACGCGTGAACCAGCGGACCGGGGTTTTTCAGATATTGTTCGGTGATCGCCTTGGCCGACCAGTAGGCCAGTGCGCCGAGCGTGCCGGTTGGATTGTAGCCGGGCTGCTGCGGGAACACGGAGGCGCCCTGGACGAAGAGATTGTGGGCATCCCAGGCCTGCAAATAGCGGTTTACCACGCTGCTGTTCGGGTCCGCCCCCATGATGGTGCCGCCGGTGTTGTGGGTCGACTGATACGGCACGACGGTGAAATTCTTCGGCCGGTAGTGCATCTCGTAGCGGGTTGGGTTCATCGCCTTGATCACGCCCTCGAGCTTGCCGACCACATGGCGCGACATCGCGTGGTCGTTGTCGGTGGCGTTATAAGTCAGCCGGATCAGCGGTCGGCCGAGTGCATCCTTGTAGGTGGGATCGAGGTCCATGAAATTGTCGCGATGGGCATAGACCGAGCCCTGCGTGTTGAAGCCGGTGGAGCAGCGATACCATTTCGCGGTCGCCTGCTTCCATCCCACGCCCCAGCGCGGCTCATCTTTCGGCATCGCGCGACCGCCGATCGGCGGCGCGCCGGCATTGGTGCAGACGATGTAGCCGCCGCCGAAGAAGCCGAGGCCGGAATGGTCGAAGTTCTCGCCGTTGAAATCGTCGATCGCAATCGACATGCCGGGCGCGCCCATGAACGGATTGAACTCGCGGCCCTCGAAGAAGGCGTTCGCTCCCGCTTCGAACTGGTAGCAATAGTTCTTGCCGACCACGCCATTGCCACTGCTGGGATCGTAGGGTTCGCCGATGCCGGCCAGCAGGAGTTGCTGGGTGTTGCCGAACACAAACGACGACAGGATCACGATGCCGGCGGGTTGTTCATACTCCTCGCCGGTCCTCATGTCGGTGTAGAGCACGCTGGTGATGCGCTTTGCGTTCCTGTCGTAGTTGAGCCGCGTGACAAAGGCGCGGGTTCGCAGCTCGAATTTCGGCTCGGTCCGTAGCACCGGCACGATGTTGACATTGGGAGACGCCTTGGCGTTGGCCTCGCAGGCTGTGCGATTGCAGTGGCCGCAATATTCGCAGGCGCCGAGCGTAATGCCTTCCGGATTCACATAGGGCGCGCTCGAGGTCGCAACCGGCACCGGAAACGGGTGATAGCCGAGACTTGCCGCCGCCGCGCCGAACATTGCAGGTCCTACCGCGGTCTTGATCGGCTTGTTCGGATAATCCTCGCTGCGCGGCCCTTCGAAGGGATTGCCGCCTGAGATCAGCTTGCCGCGGAGATTGCCGGCCTGGCCGGAGACGCCGCAGAGCTTTTCGAAACGATCATAATGCGGCTCGAGCTCGTCATAGCTGACCGGCCAATCCTGGATGGTCATGGTATCGGGAATGGCCTTGGCGCCGTACCTTTCGGTCAGCACGCTCCTGATGCGAAAATCGGTCGGCAGGAAGCGCCATTGCAGCGCGCCCCAATGGATGCCGGTGCCGCCGACGCCCTCGCCGGGCAGGAAGGCGCCGAAGCGTCGGATCGGCAGCGCCACCTCGTCCGGCGCATTGCGGAAGGTGATGGTGTCGATCGAGTTGTCCTGCATCAGCTCGAGCCGTACCGCATAGCGCAGCTCGTCGCGCAGCCGCGTCAGCGTGAACTCGTCGGCGGGATTGCGGTCCGCACCGCGCTCGAGCGCCACGACATTGAGCCCGGCCTTGGTCAATTCGCGGGAGAGGATCGCGCCGGAGAAGCCGAGGCCGATCACGACCGCATCGACGTCTTTCAGTCTTGTCGCCATCGCGACCTCCCTTTTTACGAGAAGTCCGCGATCGATTGCGGCTCGGCGACATAGCGTTTGTCGCGATAGGCATCGATCTTGTCGGCATAGGTGGCCGGCAGTCCCGGGAAGCCGATCATCTTCCAGGCGACCTTGTCACGGTTGCCGCCATAGATCGGATCGGCGAAGAAGCCGGCCATGGCGAGCGAGAGCAGCTGGTTGAAGAAGGCCCGCGTGTCGAAATTGTCGAACGCGGCCTTGCCGTCCTCCATCGCCTTCAGCGCGGCGACGCGATCGCCGACCGCGAGCCGGTCAAAATCTTTGCCGCCGAAGTTTTTGCGCGACCAGGCGTTGGCCGCGACAATGCCGGCTGCGAAGAATTCGCGCGGTGTCAGCGCCAGTTGATAGCCCTGCTCGGGCTTGCCCTTATGGAACGGGCCGGCGCGATACATTTTCGCGCCGCCGCCCCAGGCGCTGCCGAGCTGGCGGTCGATGAACACGGCAACCCCGCAATCGCTGCCGGATGGCGAGAGCTCGTCGGCGGGAATCAGCGTGTCGACGGCGGCGACGATAAAGGCTGCTTCGGTGGCGGTCAGCGTGACGAAGGGCTCGGTGTCGGCTGGAGCCGCGGCGGCAGGCGAGGGCGCCGCCGGCTGTGGCTGGGCTTCGGCTTCTTGCGGGATTCCCGTCGCAATCGCGGTGCCGGCAAGGCCGACGCCAAGCAGGAATGTTCGTCGCTGCAGAGCGTCGTCGGTCATGGACACCTCCCATTTGCCCGCCGACGGCTTTTTCCGCTGCCTCTCACATGGGCGGGGTTTCGGCAAGTCCCCGATGCAGCTTTGGCTTGCAAGGTTACCTTAAGCCGGCAGCAGGGCGAAAGGGGTTTGCGACCGCTCAAAGCGCCGAAGGAGGCCGGTCCCGACGGCTGCCAGCCGGGTCGACAAACTTGTTTCGTTGGGGAGGTATGCGAGCTGTTCGCGAGTCTGGAGCCGTTTGTGGCTAGGACTCGGCCAGGAAGCCCTTCAGGAACAGGTTGGCCGCCAATTGCGCGAACTCCTTCGGCTTGATCGGACCCTTGGCGTCGTACCACGTGTATGTGTAGTTGATCATGCCGAACAGCATCATTGTATAGACGCGCGCATTTCGCCTGTTCATCTTCTTCGTGGCATCGATCGAAACCAGCACCTTGCCGACCAGTTCGACGATCTTGCGCTCGGTCTGAACGATCTGGCGCTGCTCCTCCGCCTGCAGCGCGCCGAGATCGTTCAACAACACGATTTGCTCCTCGGGCGACCGCGCGTTGTGTTCGACAAAGGCTTCGATCACTCGGACGAATGTCTCGAGCGGCGCTCCGCCGTCGGCGACGGCCTGCTCCAGATTTGCGAGCAGGCTGCGCACGAGCGAATCGAGCATGGCGAACAGGATCGCCTCTTTGGAATCGAAGTAGTGGTAGATCGCGCCACGGGACAACTCGCACGCCTCCACCAGATCGCCGACCGATGAACGCTCGTAGCCGCGCGTGGCAAAGAGGCGCGCCGCGTTGCGGAGAATGCCGGCTTGAATGTCGTCGTAGTTTTCGGATCTCGTGCGAGCCATCCCTCACTGTCCCTGATTTGTCCCGCGATCGGCGCCGAACGCTCGTACCAGTTGCCTCAAAGGCCGGCAAATTACCCGCTGCACGGCCAGAACTCCCCGGCCCGTAAGCACCCACTTGCATCGCGCGGGCAGGTGATGTATTAATAGAACGAACGGTCGGATTATTATTAGATCAATTGGGAAACAGATCAAGGGAGAAGCCGATGAACATGCTCGCCCGGAGCCCGGAATGGGGCGACCTGATCCGTCGCGACCGCGTCCGCGGAGACCTCTACCGCGACCCGGCGATCTTCCAGCTCGAGCTGGAGCGGGTCTGGTACCGGACCTGGGTCTATGTCGGCCACGAGAGCGAAATACCCAAGCCTCATGATTTCGTGCGGAAGTCGATCGGCCTGCAGCCGATCCTGATGACACGCGGTCAGGACGGCCGCATCCACCTCCTGCTCAACCGCTGCACCCATCGCGGCAACCAGCTCTGCGCGAAGGAGCAGGGCAACGCCGTCAACTTCACCTGTCCGTTCCACGCCTGGAATTTCGGCAGCGACGGCCGCCTCGTCGGTTACGCCTTCCCTGACGGCTACGAGGGCCTGGACAAGAAAGCGCACGGGCTTGGGCGGGTGCCGCGCGTCGCCTCCTACCGGGGCTTTGTGTTCGGGTCATTCGCGCCGGACGGGCCATCGCTTGAGGAGCATCTCGGCGGCGCGGCGGAAACCCTCGATCGCCTGGCCATGACCTCGCCGGAGGGCGAGATCGAGATCAAGGCCGGCTTCCTCAAGCACCGCGTCAAGGCGAACTGGAAATTCATCCTGGAAAACGAGACCGACGGTTACCACCCCGCCTTCGTCCATTCCTCGATCTTCGCCGTTGCCGACAGCGGCATCGGCAGCCTCTATGGCGCGAAGTCGACGGCACTGACGCGCGACTACGGTAACGGTCACACCGAGCTCGACCTCAGGCCGGAATTTCGCAAGCGCGATGTGCCCTTAAGCTGGTTCGGAACGACCATCGAGAGGCTGCCGGACTATGCCGCGCGCATGAACGGCGCTTACGGCGAAGCGAAGGCACGGCAGATCATGATCGACGGTACGCCGCATGTCATGATTTTCCCGAACCTGTTCATCGCCGAAATCCAAATGTTCGTGATCGAGCCGCTCGCCGTCGAGGACAGCGTGCAGCACGTGACCGCCCTGCAGTTCAAGGGGGCGCCCGATCTGAACCGACGCATGCGTCAGCAGACCATGGGGTCGGTTGGTCCAGCAGGCCTGCTGCTCGCCGACGATTCGGAGATGTACGAGCGCACGCAGCGCGGCGTGCATGCGAGCGACACCGACTGGATCTATCTCGGGCGCGGAGAACATCGCGAGCGGCGTGACGGCGACGGCTTCATGGTCGGGCATGCGACCGACGAGGTGCCCTCGCGCGGCATCTGGCGGCACTACCGCGCCTTGATGGAGCAAGCCTGATGATTCAAGCGCAAAGCAAGGCGGACCTCGTTCACGACGTCTCGCAATTCCTGTTTCGCGAGGCGCGCTACGCCGACGATCACCGCTACGAGGACTGGGAAGGGCTGTGGGCCGACGACGGCATCTACTGGATCCCGGCCAACGGCGACGACATCGATCCGGAACGGCAGATGTCGATCATCTACGACAATCGCTCGCGCATCGCTCTGCGCGTGAAACAGCTCCTGACGGGCAAGCGCCACACGCAGGAGCCGCAGTCGCGCTTGCGCCGCATCGTGGGCGACATCGAGGTCCTGAAGTCGGACGGCCGTGAGCTGCACGTCACCTGCAACACGATGATCTTCGAATCGGCGTTGCGCGGCGACATCATCTGGGTCTCGCGGAACGAATTCGTGCTGCGGCGGGACGGCGACGACTTCAAGATCGCCCGCAAGAAGGTGGCGTTGGTCAATAACGACAAGGCGATCTTCACACTGTCGTTCCTGGTGTGATGGCCTCGCTGCCGTAGCACACGGAGGAAATTCAATGACTGCAGACGATCTGGTGCTGTTATCCGTCGAGCGGGGCCTTGCTCGCATTACGCTCAACCGCGGTGGCGCCTCGAATGCCATGAACGCCGAATTCCTGGAAGCGCTTTGCCGGGCTGTCATGGCCTGCCACGGCGAGCCCGGGATTCGGGCCGTGCTGCTGAGCGGCCGCGGCAAGAATTTCTGCGCCGGCGGCGACATTCACGCTTTTGCCGCGAGGGGTGAGCACATGCCGGACTACATAAGGGTCGCGACGGCCTGGCTGCAGAATGCGGTCACGGGATTGATGCGGCTTGAGGCGCCTGTGATCGCCAGCGTGCAGGGTTTTGCGGCTGGCGGCGGTGGCTTCGGGCTGGTCTGCGCCGCCGATCTGGTGATCGCGGCGGACAGCGCCAAATTCCTGGCGGGCGCCACCCGGGTCGGCATGGCGCCGGATGCCGGTGTCAGTGTCACGTTGCCGCGGCTGGTGGGCTTGCGCCGGGCGGCCGAGATCCTTCTCACCAATCCGGTCCTAACGGCGCAGGAGGCGCGCGATCTCGGCATCGTCAACCGTGTCGTGCCGGAAGCGCAACTCGAGCAGGCGTCGCTGGAATGGGCACGTGAGATCGCGTCCGGCGCACCGAAGGCGCTTGCCGCGACAAAACGCCTGCTGACGAGCGGCGTCGGCAGCAGCATCGATTCCTGCCTGTCGGAGGAAGCGCGCACCGTGTCCGAACTCTCAGGCACCGCGGACGCCCGCGAGGGGCTCGCTGCGGTGATCGAGCGGCGCGCACCGACCTTCGTTGGTCGATAGAAACCGCCATGACGGGCGCGCTCGCAGGACGTCATGCCATGATCACCGGAGGCGCCAACGGCATCGGCGCCGCGATCGCGCGCGCCTTTATCCGCGAGGGCGCGCAGACCACGATCATCGACCGCGATCGCCGCGCCGGCGAAACCATCGCCCGTGAATCCGGGCTGACCTTCATCGAGGCCGACGTCGCGGATACGGAAACCTTGCGGGCGCGCGTTGCCGCTGCCGGCGGTTTCGACATTCTCGTCAACAGCGCGGGCGTGGATCAGCATTCGTTTTTCGGCGAAACTTCGGCGCCGGAGTGGCGGCGCTTGCTGGCGATCAATCTGGAGGCAGTGCTGGCGACCACCCACGCCGTGCTGCCGGCGATGCAGGCGGCGCGCTTCGGCCGCCTGATCAACATCGCGTCCGAAGCGGGGCGTCTCGGCTCGCGTGGTGGTTCGGTCTATGCCGCGGCAAAGGGCGGTGTCATCGCCTTCACCAAGTCGATGGCGCTCGAAAATGCCCGCTACGGCATAACGGCGAATGTGATCGCTCCGGGCCCGATCGATACGCCGATGCTGCGCCGCGCGGTGGCTGCCGGCGGCGAGCGGCTTCTGGAAGGGATGAAGGGCGCCACGCTGCTGCAGCGCCTTGGAACACCAGAGGAGGTGGCCGCGGCGGCCGTGTTCCTGGCAAGCGACGCTGCCGGCTACATCACCGGCGAAACGCTCGGTGTATCAGGCGGCATGGGAATCGGCACATGACGGCAGCGACGCAGCCCAGGTCCGTCAATTCCGCCGCAGCCGATGACGTTGCTCCGATCGTGCAACGCCTGCGGGAGACCTACGCGCGCTGGACGCGGAGGACCCCGATCGAACAGATGCGCGACGATTGGGACGAGTTGTTCCGCAGCCGCGCGCAGCCTTGGCGGATCAACGGGTTTGAGGCCGGCGGTGTGGCCGCGGAGTGGATCATGGCTCCAGATGCGCGGGCGAACCGGACCATCCTTTATCTGCACGGCGGCGGGTTTCGCATGGGCTCGATCGACTCGCATCGCGATTTGATGCAGCGGCTATCCATCGCTGCCGGCGCCCGCGTGCTCGGCATCAATTATCGCCTCGGGCCGGAGCACGTGTTTCCGGCGGCGGTGGAGGACGCGCTGTCGGGATATCGCTGGCTGCTCGACAGCGGTGTGCGCTCCGGATCGATCGCTTTCGCCGGCGACTCCGCCGGTGGAGGCCTGGTACTCGCCTGCATGTTCGCGGCGCGGGCGGCAAATCTGGAATTGCCGTCGGCCGCCTGTTTGATGTCGCCATGGACCGATCTCGCTGCGACCGGGGCGACGTTCCTGTCGCGCGCCGATGTCGATCCCCTGCATCAGCGGCCGATGATCCTGAGCATGGCAAAGGCCTATCTTGGCCCATCAGGCAATCCTCTCGATCCCCTGGCTTCGCCGTTGTACGGCGATCTTGAAAGGCTGCCGCCCTTGCTGATCCAGTGCGGCGACTGCGAGACGATCCTCGATGACTCCGTTCGTTTGGCCGACCGCGCCGCGAAGGCCGGCGTCGCTGCTGAGCTCGAGGTCTATCCGTCGATGATCCATGTCTTTCAGGCTTACGGTGAATTACACGCAGCCCGGCAGGCGCTCGCCAGTGCCGGTCGATTTCTCGGTCGATATTTTACGGAACAGGACAAGCGGCCCCCAGAAGGCCGCGGCGACACGCGCGATTGCGGGTGAATGGTGCCGGCAAGCGGTGAGAGGGAGGGATTGATGACTTTTGCGCGCGACCTGGTGAAGGCTGCCAGCCGAAACTATCCGAACAAGACCGCATTCATCTGCGGTGACCGACGTGCCACCTGGGCGCAAATGGACCAACGCTCCGACCGTCTTGCCAAGGCGCTGCAAGGACTCGGGCTGAAGAAGGGCGATACGGTCTCGACCTTGTCGCAGGAACGGATCGAGATTCATGAGCACTTCTACGCCTGCATGAAGACCGGCGCCATCCGCATCGGGGTCAACGCGCGATATGTCTGGCGCGAGATCGAACATGTGCTGCGCGACAGCAGGACCCGGTTTCTGTTTGTCGAAGATCGCTGCGTGCCTCTGATCAAGGATCACCTCGCGGAGCTCGAGGCGATGCGGATCGTCCTGATCGGTATCGGCACCAGGGCGCTGGCCTACGAACAGGAGGCGCTGATCGCCTCAGCCGAAGGCGAGCCGGCCTGGCCCGCGCTCGCGCCTGACGATCCCCTGTTCTACAGCTACACGTCGGGCACCACAGGCTTTCCGAAAGGCGTGATCCTGACGCAGCAGGGCGTGGTCGACGCCATCCTGTTCTCGGTCTCCTCCTTCGGCTTCTCCCCCGACGACGTCTGGTACAATCCATCGGCGTCGGCCTGGGTCACCATCGTCATGAGCAGCTTCAACCTGGCCAACGGAATGACCACGGTGATTCCGGACGGCGGCTTCCGGATCGATCAGTTCCTGCTCGATGTCGGGCGCTTCGGCGTGACCAGCGTGATCTTGGTGCCGACGATGATCCAGTGGATCATCAACGAGCTCCGCTCCAGGAGCTATGACCTGTCGTCGTGGCGGTTTCTGATCTACGGCTCGGCGCCCTCGTCGCCGGCGCTGATCCGCCAGATGCGGGAGGTCCTGCCCTGCGATCTGGTGCAGACCTATGGTCTGACCGAGATAACCGGCGGGTGGGCCACATATCTCTCCGAAAAGGATCATCGGGAAGCGCTCGCGCGGCGTCCCGAATGGCTCAAGTCGGTTGGGCGCTTCGGCCCGCATTTCGAATGCTCGATCCGGGACGCCGACGGCAAGCGCGTGCCGCCGAACACGCAAGGCGAGGTCTGGATCCGTGGCACGGCGGTTATGAAGGGCTATCTCAACCGCCCGGAGGAGACGGCCGATGTGATGCGCGAGGGCGGCTGGCTGTGCACGAACGACATCGCGCAGATGGACGAGGACGGTTTTCTCTATCTGCTCGACCGCAAGAAATTCATGATCATCAGTGGCGCCGTCAATGTGTTTCCCGCGACCGTGGAAGCGGTGCTCGCCGAGCACGACGGCATTGCAGAGGTCGCCGTCGTCGGCGCGCCGCATCCCCAATGGGGCGAAGCCGTCGTCGCTTTTGTGCGGGCCAAAAGCGGCCACGCCGGCCTGACCGGGCGCGAGATCATGGACTTCTGCGCCGACAAGCTGTCAAAGCCGGAAATTCCGAAGCATGTTATCTTCGTCGAGGAGTTGCCGAAGACCTCCAACGGCAAGATCATGAAGCAGCCGCTCAAGGAACGGCTGCTTCGCGAGCCGTCTTTGCTTCCGTGGTGAGGCGGTTGAAGGAACGCCAGTTCGGAACCCTGCAGGACGCCGCCGCAACGGACGGCGAATACAAGTGAATCAATGCGGCTTTTTGTCTCCCGGCCTTCTACTGCCGAAACCGCGCTTGTTACAGGAAATTAATCCTCTCGCCAGTTTCGCGTAACATCTGGGTGCCTATCTCCAGCGCGCGTTCGAACTCGCAACTTATTCACGCGCGGTTGTCTGGGGATTCAACGTGAGCCGAATTTTGAAATCCGTGGCATTCATGCTGGCGGCGATCTACTTGTTGGTGGATGCGGTCTTTATGACCATTGCTCGACCATTCGCCAACGGGATTGCCGGACACAAGTTACTCGGAAGCCTTCGCGTCCGGATAACTTCGCTGGGCCCTTATCCCACCCTGGCCTTGTTTGCCGTGCCTCTGATCGTTCTTGAACCGGTCAAGCCGGTTGCCGCTTATTTGGCCGGCACGGGCCACATCACGATCGGCGTGACAGTCCTCGTCGTCGGCGAGGTGCTGAAGCTTGTGATTGTTGAACGCCTCTTCAGCATCAGCCGTCACAAGCTCATCTCGATACCCGCATTTGCTTGGACGTATGCGAGGTACGTGCAGGCCTCGGGATGGCTGACATCGTTCGAGGCATGGCAGGCCGCACGGCGCTGGACACGTCTCGCCCGACACGCCGTTCGCAGTTCCGTTGGGGAGGTGAGAGCTTTCCGGGGATTTAAACGCGCCTCGTGCCAGCACGGCTAACGGCGCCGTGCGATACCTTTTCCATCGCTGTCGAAAGCATCCGGGCGCGGTTCACACGGCCATTTGCTGACGGCAGGTCCAGTCCGGGAAATCCGATATGATGGCAGAGCACAGTCTCTGGCGTTTCTCGCGCGCGCTGCATCGCGCGATCAATGAGCGCCAGTCCGATGATCTGGAGACCTACATCGATGAAGACGTCGATTGGGTGATCTATGGCCCTATCGAACTGTTTCCGTTTCTTGGCGCCCGCCACGGTAAGGCTGCCGTGCTCGAGGTGTGCCGGCAGATCTCCGAAAACGTGCGAGTCCATCGCTTTGATCGCGAGTCGCTCATGCTGGGCGAGGATACGGCCGCATCGATGATGCGCTATTCCTTGACCGCGTTGGATTCGAATAAGCCGATCAATTTGCGGCTCGCTCATTTTGCGCGATTTAAGGCCGGCCGGCTGCTCAATATTCGTGTTCTTCTCGACTCCCATGAGCTGGTGGCACAGGCCCTCGGAGGGCCAATGCACAGATAGTGCTATCAGCGATGTCCGCTTTTGAGCCGATCCCGTCGAGATCGCGCTTCAACGACTACGGCTGGAACCGAGCCGTCGGCGTCGAGTGCGAAATCTTGAGCTCTTCCTCGTTCATGTCGGCAGAGACATCGGCGAACAGTGGCGTGCTAAGGTAACGTTCGCCGGTGTCAGGCAACATGCAAAGAATATTTGCACCCTTCTCTGCCTGCGCCGCGACCTTGAGCGCGCCCGCCATTGTTGCGCCCGAGGTGATGCCGACAAATATACCTTCCTTGGTCGCAAGCTCCTTGCTGCATCGAACCGCCTCGGGGCCGGGAATCGGCAGTATTCGATCGATGACCTTCATCATGACGGCGTCATCGGTCAGCTTCGGAATAAAATCGGGCGTCCAACCTTGCATCGGGTGCGGCTTGAAAATCGGATGCGGCATCGCCGGCGTACCATCCGGATTGCGCTTTTGCTCGACGCCGCTGCCCAGCAGCTGCGCGTCTTCGGGCTCACAGACGATGATCCTGGTTTCGGGGCGCTCCTTGGCGAGCACCCGCGCAACGCCCTTCAGCGTGCCGCCGGTCCCATAGCCTGTCACCCAATAGTCCAGTCGCTCTCCCCCGAAATCGTCCAGGATCTCGATCGCCGTGGTTCGGGAGTGGAAGTCGGGATTGGCTTCGTTCTCGAATTGTCGCGTCATGAACCAGCCGTGCGTCTTGGCAAGCTCGATCGTCTTGTTGATCATTCCGACCGCCCGGTCCGCCGCGGGCGTCACAACGACCTTCGCGCCCAGGAATCGCATGAGCTTGCGCCGCTCGATGCTGAAAGTCTCGGCCATTGTGACCACAAGGGGATAGCCCTTGGCAGCGCAAACCATCGCAAGACCAATTCCCGTGTTGCCGCTCGTCGCCTCGATTACGGTTTGACCCGGTTTCAGCTCGCCCGATTTCTCGGCGGCTTCGATAACGCCAAGAGCCAGCCGATCCTTAACCGAGCCGAGCGGATTGAAGGCCTCGATCTTCACGAACAAATTGACTCCCGCGGGAGCTAGACGATTGATCCGCACAACGGGTGTGTGGCCGACCGTCTCAAGGATGTTCTGATATCTATGGCCCATAGTGCCTCCGGTGGCGCATTTGCTGAAAGGCAAAGCTGAAAGTATCGCCGATTGGCAAAGAATACCGGAATTGAACCTTTAGGCAATTGGGCAGACCTACCCTAAGCGCCGCTCTTCGCGCCATCGCTGACGGCTCATTCGGTGATGTCTTCAACTCGACCGCCAAGGCCTTCCGCCTTTTGGCTCAGCTAGAACATGCGAAAGCCTATGGCACCCAGTCTCTGCCGAATGTGCATAGCGCGGATACGGCCTTTCACCCAAGCTCCGACCAAACCGAAGACGTAGGCCGCCAAGCTGGGACCATGCCTTCGTCAAGCTGCGCCACGGGTCCTTGGTCGCCAATGGGAGATGTCCAATGAAGGTCACGCGACGAACTGTAACGGTTGCTGGTTTAGGCCTGCTCGCCAGCGCCTCGCCGAGTGCTGTGACGCGAGCGGAATGGGGCGAATTCAATTTTGGCGAAGGACTTGAAGACTTCTGGCTGGCCACCGAGGCCTACATTTATGGCTATCCGCTAGTAACCATGGAGATGACCCGCCGGGTCGTCACCAACGTTGCGAAGCCGGAGGGCACCCGTGCCCCGATGGGGCAGCTGATCAAGCTGCGTGAATATCCCAACGCTTCCTTCCGCGACGTGACTGCGCCGAATGCCGATACGCTCTATACCACTGCGTTCTTCGATGTCGGCAACGAGCCATGGGTTCTGAGCATCCCGGACATGAAGGATCGCTATTACCTGATGCCGATGCTGGACGGCTGGACCAATGTGTTTCAGGTTCCCGGCAAACGCACGACCGGCACCGGCGCACAGACCTACGCGATCACTGGCCCCAATTGGAGTGGGACGCTGCCGGCCGGCATCAAGCAATTCAAATCACCTACCAACATCGTATGGCTGCTCGGCCGCATCTATTGCACCGGCACGCCGGAAGACTATGCGGCGGTGCACGAGTTGCAGGACGAGTGCAAGCTGGTACCCCTGAGCGCATACGGCAAGCCATATACGCCGTCCGAGGGAAAGGTCGATCCCTCGATCGACATGAAGATGGCGGTGCGCGACCAAGTGAACCGCATGGACGCGGTGGCCTATTTCACACTGCTCGCGCAGCTCATGAAAGCCAATCCGCCGTCGCCTGCCGACGCCCCGGCGCTCGCCAAGTACGCCAAGATCGGGCTGGTGCCGGGCAAGGATTTCGATGCGAGCAAGCTGCACGCCGATTTCGTCAAACGCATCCCGCAGGTCGCCTTCGACCGGATCATGCTCCAGTTCAAGATCAACAAGGACGTGAAGGACATCAACGGCTGGGGCTATACCACCAAGACCGGCCTCTATGGCACCGACTATCTCATGCGCGCGCTGGTCACCGCTATCGGTCTCGGCGCCAACCGCCCGCAGGATGCGGTCTATCCGACCTCGCTGAAGGATGTAGAGGATCGCGCCTACGATGGGGCCCACAAGTACGTCATGCGCTTCGCCAAGAACGAGCTGCCGCCGGTCGAGGGCTTCTGGTCGCTCACGATGTACAACGCCGAATACTTCTTCGTAGCCAATCCGATCAATCGTTACTCAATCAGCGCGCGGCAGAATCTCAAGTCCAACCCCGATGGCTCGGTCGACCTCTTGATCCAGAAGGACTCGCCGGGCGCCGACAAGGAGGCGAACTGGCTTCCCGCTCCTGACGGCAAGTTCATTCTCATGCTGCGCATGTATTGGCCGGACGAAAACGCGCCGTCGATTCTCGACGGGACGTGGACAATCCCTCCAGTGAAGAAGGTGTGAGCGGAAGCCGCGCATTGCGATGCAAAGACCACGACGCTTGCATCGCTCACAACCGCAATGCGATTGGAAAGAGGCCTTGACCATGTCTGCGTATTTTATCGTTCAAGCTACGATTACGAACGAACCCCAATATCAGAAGTATCGTGAGGCGGTCGTCCCGTTCATCGCCAAGTTTGGTGGTAAGCTCACCGCAAGAGGCGCCAAGGTGGAAGTGTTCGAAGGCGAACATGATACGCGACCGGTGGTCATGTTCGAATTTCCGACAATGGAGGCCATCCAGGCGTTCTGGAACTCACCAGACTACGTGCCGATCAAAAAGCTGCGCGAGGGTGCCGCCACCATAAATGTTTGGGCGTTCCCTGGGATTTGAATACAGCGATATACAAGATGATCCGGCGCACGCCCCAACAGCGCGGACGGCGCCGGATCGATTTCCACCATGAGAAAACATGCACGCATTCTCGGGACACCAGCGCCGCGAGTGGCCTCACGGCCGTCCGAATGCGCTTAGTTAGGCGGGTGTTCCGCTTTTGCGGCGCCGGTCATCGGGGTAATATGTCAATTGTAACAGTGCTCGCCTGCCGACAGGCTGAAGCGCCGGCAACTTGTGAACCCGGTGACAGAACGCACCGCTGGTATCTCCGACAATGACAGTTTATTGCACCCCTGGAACATCGAACTAGCGGGGATTTGACGATGACCGGACCTGGCGAGGTCAAACGCGACCGTTCCTGCAATCGACGCTGGCTTCTTCGCCAGGGAGGGCTGGCGGTTCCGTTCATTCTTTTTCTCAGACCAGCGCGTGCGGTCGAGCCGGTTGGCTCGGTCGAAGACGTGACAGGCCAGGCATTCGGCGAACTCGATTCGGTCAGCCGCACGCTTGATAAAACCGCGCCGGTTTTTCTCAGTGAGGAGATCGTGACCGGCGCGGCGTCGCGCCTGGGGATGCGGCTCGGCCGCAATACGACGGTGAGGCTTGGCGAACAGGCGCGGCTGAAGATCGATCGGTTTCTGGTCGATGCTGGCGGGGAGATAACGCTGAACGCGGGGCCGATGCTGCTTGATGAGCGGCCGCACCACACCGGAGTGCAAATTCGCAGTCCGTTCGCGCTGATCGCGGTGCGCGGCACACGATTCTTCGCAGGGCCCAGCAATGATCGTTTCGGCGTCTTCGTTGCCCGCGGCTCGGTGACGGTGAGTGCGGCCGGTCAGCAAGTGACGCTGCGCCAGGGCGAAGGTACCGACATTGTCTCGCCCGGCACGCCGCCGACCCCGGTCAAACGGTGGGCGCCTGAGCGTATCCGCGCCGCGCTCGCGAGCGTCAGCTGACTATCTTGAGGGGACTGGCTTCCACGTTGGGCAAGCAGGCTGCCAAACGAGAGGCCATTTCACCGTCGTCGTCGCAAACTGGTCTGTTCGGAGTGATCGCGCTGCAGCACGTCAATGGGTAGGATGCGTCGGGCACTGCGGCAGCGCCTGCCGGTCGCGGCGGGCCTGGTGATGCTGGCTGCCTTGCTGGCAGCCGCCAGTCTGCTGCCGCGAACCATGCGCGAAGGGCTGCGCGACAGCGCCTTCGACCTCGTGCTCGCCGGCGAACAGGGGCTGCACAGGCCCGTGGCATCAGACCTGAAGGTGATTGTTGTCGACATCGATCGTGCGTCCATTGATGCTTTGGGCCCGTGGCCGTGGCCGCGGGAGACGATGGCGCGGCTTGTCGTGGCGGTGGCGAACACACGGCCGGCTGCGATTGCAATCGATGTGCTGTTCGCCGAGCCAGACGACCGCTCGCCGGCGGCACTGGCCCGACGGCTCGGATCGGTGACCGGTCACGCCGAGATCAGCGCGCTGGCAGAAAGCTTGCCGGACGGTGACAAGCGGTTGGCACAAGCAATCAGCAGCGTCCCGGTCGCGCTCGGCTTTGTGCTCGATCCCGATGGCGACCACACATTGCCGGGGGCCTCGATCGTCAGCCGTGGGTCGCCGCCCTTCGACGATGTATGGCAGGCCACGGGGGCCGTCGGGCCGGCGCCGCCGCTCGCGGCCGCAGCGCGGGGACTGGGAGCCCTGTCGCTGCCCGGCAGCAGTGATGGTGCCATCCGGCAGGTCCCGGTCTTCGTCGCCGTCGGTCGCGTGTTGATGCCGGGTCTCGCTGCCGAGGCGCTGCGGCTAGCATCCGGTGCGTCAAGCTACCTCATCGAGGGCGAGCCTCCGACACTGGAGGTAGGTAGCAGGCGGGTGGCGTTGTCGCGCGATGGGTTACTCCGGCTCGCGCCGGTATCGCCGCAGCGTCACGTCGGCCGCACGCTCTCCGCGATCGATGTCCTCGAGGGAAAGGCTGACCGGGGGCGACTGAAGGACGCGGTGGTGCTGCTAGGCGGTTCCGCGCCAGAGCTCAACGGCCTGCGCAAAACGCCTGCGGACCCGCTGACGCCCTCAGTGCAAATCCAGGCCGATGCGGTCGAGCAGATGGCCGCCGGCCGCGTGCCGAGCCCGCTGCCTGCCGCGCCGATCGCGGATCCGTTGACTGCGCTCGTCATCGGCGCGCTTGCCATCGTGCTCGGCACGGCCTTGTCCCCGGCTGCCGGCAGCGCAATCCTGGGCGGCACGATCGCGGTTCTGTGGATCGCCGCATTCGCCCTGTCGGGACTCGCGGATCGCCTCGTCGATCCACTGACGCCATCCATTGCGGGGGCCCTGGTGTTCGCCGTGACGGCCGGCACCGCATATTCGGTGACGCGCAGGCGCGAGGCGTTGCTCCACCATCGGCTTGAACAGCATCTTTCGCCAGCAGTCGTGCGGCGTATCGTCGAACGCCCGGACCTGGTCAAGTTGAGCGGCGAGCGGCGTGAGATCACCTCGCTGTTCACGGACATCGAGGATTTCACTGCTACGATGCATCGCGCCGGTCCTGAGGAGCTGGTCACAACGCTTGACCGGTATTTCGAAAGCGTCGCCGGCATTGTGATCAATCATGGCGGCATGATCGACAAGATCGTCGGAGACGGCGTGCATGCTCTCTTCAATGCGCCGCTCGACCTTGAGGAGCATCCGCAACGCGCCGTCGAATGCGCGATCGCCATCCAGGCCTGGAGCGAGGGCTTTCGCCGCGACGCGCCTGCCGCGGCAATCGGGCTTGGCCGCACGCGAATCGGGATCGAGACCGGACCCGCCATCGTTGGTGACGTCGGCATTCAATCCAAACTCGACTACACGGCTCACGGTGATAGCGTGAACATGGCGGCGCGGCTTCAGGCCTGCAACAAGGAGCTCGGTTCGACGATCTGTGTCGGGCCTGATGCAGCCGCGCGATGCGATGCATCGTTGCTACGTCCACTTGGCCAGCTGGCAGTCCGCGGTCGCGAGGAGCCGATCGCGGTCTTTGAGCCCTGGCCGGACGACGCGGCGCCCGCTTGGCGCGAGGCATATCTGAAGGCCCACGCCATGCTCGGGATTGATGTAACCCGCGCCACTATGCTGCTGCAGAAGCTGATTGCCGAGCGCCACGCGGATCCGGCGATGCGCCGGCTCGCCGAGCGATTGCCCTCGATATCCAGGTCCGGTCAATCGTCAGCGCCGCTCACTCCGCCGAGGTGACCATAAGTCGCGGAATGTCTGATGTATCGCGCCATCGTCTTACAGCCGGCCGGTTTGGCTCGATTTGTCCGCCATTCAGTCGGGCCGAATGCAACGTTGCGCATGTTGGAGGCGGGCATTGCCGCGCTCGCAAATAGAGTGCGGCGTTGGGATGGTTAGCACCTCGACGGTGCTATGCCCTTGGCTGCAGGCGGACTCGGAAGGGTCCGCCTGTAGCTTTTTGGATTCTACGGACACCAATCCCAGAAGCCCTGTCGCTGCGTCCAGTCGGTGTAATACCAGCAAAGGCCAGCCGCTGGCGGAGGACCGGCCCAAGCCGCGGCGCTCGCCGCCGCGATGAAGCCAATCGCTGCACCTGCGGCTATCGCACCGCCTGGGCGCCAAGTGTAGCGGCGGGGACGGGCCCAAGCGCCAGCACGGGGCGGCCGATGAACGGCGGGCGGTCGGGGTCGATGAGACGGACGATTTGCAGCTGGCGGCCGGGGCCGATTAGCAGCCGGTGGGCGCGGTCGGTTTGCTGCCGGTGGCCGAGGCCGATTTGCAGCCGGCGGACGAGGCCGATTTGCAGCTGGTCGACGTTGAGCACCGCCCTGCCGACGCTGCGCGCTGAAATCGGTCGCAACCGCGGCATTCGCCGATGCAGCCATGGCCAGATCATCCACGGGCAACGCTAAAGCCATAGCTGCCGCCAGCAAGCTTGCACCTAAATTTCGACAAGTCATCTGTCCTCCGTTTTCTTTTTGGTTCCATTCGCCCTAAGCGATGGCACCGTGATCATCTTCGCATTCGAAAAGATGATCAAGCAGATGACCGATGAGACCCGGATACGTGGATGGCGTCCGGCAATAACGAGGGCGGCAGGCTGGCTGACATCGGCTCGGATACAGGCCGCGAGCGATCACTTCAGATCGTTGGGAATCCATTCATCCGCGATTGAATCCCAGTGATGGGTATCGTCGAATCGTTTCCAGGGCGGCTTCGGTTTGCTGTCATCGCGCTCCTTTCGCCACACAAACATTGACGAGAAGTCAGCACAACCCAAAAGAGCCGTCATCCAGTCTCGCGTGTAATTTCCGGAGTTTCGGTTGTTGATCGCCTTTAGCATCCCGCGCCTCCTCAAAAGTGAGAAGCTAAACCAATGCTAGCTCGCCCAAAAGCAGACAAATGTGAACGGCTTCACATTTCAAAATGAACTTGTCCGGCGGACCCCGAACCCGAGGGGTGCCGCGCACCTGAGGCGTTCAGGTCGTATACTGACCCCTCGGCGAACTGGCTGCCAGCTCAATCGAGCGCTTTGCGCCGCAAGCTGCCAACCGCTTGAGGTATTCCGTTCGATGTTTTGACGGAAGGTTCGCAGGTATAGCAGACCGAAGTGCTCAATTCGAGTTTTGGCATCTATTGATCTAGATCAACGATAGTTGGGCGAGGCCCCTTCATTTCCTTGCGACATAGACTCGGTGAGCCGTCGGCAGCGAGGCAACGCGTATGGCCGAATTACATCATGCCGATAGTGCTGACAGGTTTGAAGTCAGGGTAACGGCTGACAGCCATTTCGGGTGGATCCGAACCCGCCTTAGCCTCGAACGCACCATGATGTCATGGGTGCGCACTGCCGCCGCGCTGATCGGCTTCGGATTCGCTATCGTCCAATATCTCGACCGCTTGCAGCAGCTTCCGGACGCGCGGCCGGCTTATTTCCCGAATGCCCCGCGGGGCCTCGGGCTTGCGTTGATCGGTTGCGGGATCCTAGCTCTTGCCGTCTCGCTCCGCCAGTACTGGTGGACAGCGCGATACCTATCGGGAGGCACGTTCGCTCCGATCGCAGGAATGAGAACAGACGGAATGCAGTCGCCTGTTGTGGCGATCGCCATTCTGCTTTTTTGCATAGGCCTGTTTGCTTTCTTTGCCGTGCTGTTTCGGGTCGCATGATCGCCGAGGCAACGGTTGGAACCTACAACGCGCAAAAACCGGACACGAACGCAAAGGAGACCTAGATGGCTAGGCCAGGCAAACCAAACATTCTCATCCTATGGGGGGATGATATCGGTTGGTGGAACATCAGCTACAACAACCGTGGCCAGATGGGTTATCGAACCCCCAACATCGATCGCATCGGTCACGAAGGAGCGACTTTCACTGACTACTATGGCCAGCAGAGTTGTACAGCGGGCCGCGCGGCGTTCATAACGGGCCAAAACCCGATCCGTACCGGTTTAACCAAGGTTGGAATGCCTGGAGCCGATGTGGGTCTCCGTGCAGAGGACCCGACGATCGCCGAGTTACTGAAGCCGCGGGGCTACGTCACCGGTCAGTTCGGAAAGAATCACCTTGGGGACAAGGACGAATTCCTTCCGACCATGCACGGTTTCGACGAGTTCTTCGGCAATCTGTACCACCTCAATGCCGAGGAGGAGCCGGAGGATCCCGACTATCCCAAGAACCCGACATTCAAGCAGCGGTTCGGTCCGCGCGGCGTCCTGCACAGCTGGTCTGACGGCAATGGACGGCAGAGGATCGAAGATACCGGCCCGCTGACGAAGAAACGCATGGAGACGATCGATGAAGAGGTCACCGAGCACGCGCTGAACTTCATCGACAAGGCTCACAAGAATGGCACGCCGTTCTTCTTGTGGTACAATACCACTGGAATGCATTTCAGAACGCACTGCGCGCCGAAGCACAAGGGTAAGAGCGGTCAGGGCGATTATAACGACGTCATGGTCGCACATGACGAGAACATCGGCAGGATGCTCGCGAAGCTCGACGAGCTGGGCATCACTGACGATACCATCGTCATGTACTCGACCGATAACGGTCCCCATTACAACAGCTGGCCAGACGGCGGCATCACGCCATACCGTAGCGAAAAGAACACCAATTGGGAGGGCGGATGGCGTGTGCCGGTTTTCGTCCGTTGGCCAGGCCAGATCAAAGCAGGCTCGGTGTTCAACGACGTCGCCTCGCACCAGGACTGGTTACCTACGCTGCTGGCCGCCGCGGGAGAGCCGGAGATTACCTCGAAGCTCTTGCAAGGCCACAAGGCGGGAGACAAGACCTTCAAAGTGCATATCGATGGCTATAATCTGCTGCCGTATCTGACGGGGACCACGACCGAGGGTCCGCGGAAGTTTTTCTTCTACATCAGCGACGACGGCGACATCCTGGCGATCCGGATGGGCGACTGGAAAGTCGTGCTCATGGAACAAAGGGCCAAACAGCTGATGTGCTGGTTCGAGCCATTCGTGAAACTGCGGGCTCCGAAGATGTTCAACCTCCGGCGTGACCCATTTGAACGGGCCGACGAGAACTCCAATACATACTGGGACTGGGTGATATCGCACGCCTATCTTCTCTACGAAATGCAGGGACTGGTTGCCCAGCAAATCCAGGACTTCGTGCGCTTCCCGCCGCGGCAGAAACCTGCAGCATTCAATCTCGACGAGGTACTTCGGAATCTGCAGGAAGCTTCTAGTAGCGCCAACCACTAGAGGAAGACACTGCCCGACGAGCCCGTCGCCGAAAGGATGCGTCCAGGCGTCACTTTCGGCGACGTACGTGTTCGCTGCCATTGTTCTGTGGTCGGTAACCGTCCTCAAGAGAATCCATGGCTAGGACCCAAATGGAAAAGTCGGTATATCGCGAGCGCTTCGTCACCGAATTGCGCGAATTCGCTATTCTGGCGGCTTACCTCTTCATCTGCTTCACCGCACTTTTGGCGTACAAAGCTGCGCTCCTGAAAGTCTACGGCGTAAGCTTCGCTCCATGGGTTCTTGCAGCGATCAAGGCTTTGGTGTCAGCCAAATTCTTGCTGATCGGACGCATGTTTGGGCTCGGTGACGGCCTGACCCAAAAACATCCGCTGATCATCTCGACGCTCTACAGGTCGTTCGCCTTCCTGGTCGTGCTGATATGCTTGACTGCCATCGAAGAAGTCATCCTGGGGCACCTCCGCGGGGAATCAATCGCCGATTCGCTAGCAGGCCTCGCCGGCGGCACGCTGTGGCAAGTGATCGCGACCAGCTTCATTGTGCTCCTCATACTGATTCCCTGGTTCGCCTTTCGAGCAGTTGGAGAAGTTATCGGCGATGCAACGCTCGTCCGGCTGTTTTTTGAATCGCGACAGAAACACTGAGTCATGCTGCACCGTGGCTTTCGTCCGGCGAGGGCGGCGTGTTGGGATTTGCCGCTGAATGGCCTGGCGGCTCGCGCCGTGATACCGTCGCCACGCGGCAACAACCAATGATCTGCCCTCCGCACGAGTCTGACGGGGTGCCCTTTCTCGCCACGACCTTAGCTTTATACCAGCTGCCCGCAAAATGGCCGTAGTCTGCAGCAATTGAAGGGGGCGTTGAATTCGACGGATTGGTCGAGGTGACAACGATGCGGAATTGGTCTTTCGGACTTCGGCGATTGCTGTCGCTGATCGTGGGCCTGACCCTTTGGGTGGCCGCTGCTTGGCCTGCTGCGGCCGAGCCCTCCGCGGCGGGCCTGTGGCAGAAGATCGAGAACGGCGAGCCCCGGCTTTACGTATTGGTCGTCGATCACAACGGCGTCTTCGAGGGCGTGATGGCGAAACTGTTCCCCAGGCCAGGCAGTACTACGGGCCCGAGGATCTGTTCGGAGTGCACGGACGACCGCAAGAACGCGCCCTGGCTCGGGATCTCCTTCGTCCGCGACATGAAGCGCAATGGTCTGAATTATGAGAACGGCAACGTGCTCGATCCCCGCGACGGCAAGATCTACAACGCCAAGATGACCTTGAGCCCGGACGGGCAGACCTTGACGCTGCGCGGCTATATCGGCATTTCGCTGCTCGGCCGCGACGAGACCTGGACCCGCCTGCCGGATAGCGCCATCGCCCAAGTCGATCCCGCCATCGTTGCCAAATATCTCCCCGCGCATGGCGCCGCGATGAAGCCGCCCGCCACGACACCGGGGATGCAGAGAAAGATGGCGCCAGCACATTAGCCGTTTCTATCAAGGCTGGCTTGAACGCGGGCTGGGCGACGGACTCGTTGATGAAGGCCGATGCTGGTCACCGCCATCGGATTCCACCAAAGCCGCGTTTTGACCCGGACCTGACAAAGCTTCGAGTTTCGCGGTGTCAAAGCTGGTGTATCATCGGCGATCCTACAAGACGGAGAGCGACGGTCAAAATGTCCGATCCTTCTGCTCCCCCGGAATTGGAGAAGCGGTCAACCGGGACGACAGCTTCTGCGCCCCTCAAATTTTCGGTCGTGCGACTTGCACTCGCATTTGGCGTTGCTGGTCTGTCCGATGTCATTGGTGCTTTCACCAGCTTGGCGCCGCCGATCGGATGGGTAGTCGATGTCGTGACGGCCGCGCTGTTGTTCGTCGTGCTGGGCTGGCAATGGTTGCTTCTGCCGGGGCTGGTCCTGGAGGCGATACCGGGCGTCGGAGTACTTCCATTCTGGTTGCTGGTGGTGGGAGCAGTTGTTGTCTTTGGCACGCCTCGGCCGAAGATTGGACAGCACTGAGGCGTCGTTCCTTGTTGCCCTCTATGAGAAGTTGGCCCTGAGATGAGGCTCACGCTTGCTGGCCAGAGACGCTCTCGCGCCGGGCCGCTGCTTGCGGACCGCTGATTATGGTGCCACCAGATGGGAGCTTCGCCGGCCGTCTGATCGAGGGACTTGTCGCACTTGGATTGCCCTCGTATATGTGGCGCTGGATGCCCAACCCATCGAGAGGCATTCGTTTCGACAGGATGTGCAGCAATGGATTTCAACCCGACCGTAACGCCAGTTCGCCTTGCCACCGGGGAAATCCATATCCATGCCTGCCTCGATCACCCTCTCCAATCTTTCATGGTCCACGCCTGACGGGCGTTCGCTCCTTTCCGATCTCGAACTGAGTTTCGCCCCGGTACGGACCGGGCTTGTCGGCCGCAACGGCGCCGGGAAGACCACGCTCCTCAGGCTGATCTCCGGTGACGTGCGCCCTCACTCCGGTATGGTCACCGTCAACGGCACTCTGGGCGTCCTGCACCAAACGATTCAGCTCGATCCGAGCGAAACCGTCGCCGATATCTTCGGTATCGGCGAGGCGTTAGCCCTTCTCCGCCGCGCGGACAGCGGCGAGGCCACCGCTGAGGAACTCGCGAACGCCGATTGGACGCTGGAGGCCCGCGTCGCGTCCGCTCTCGGTCGCGTCGGGCTGGACGTGCGGCCCGAAACGCCTTCGGCGACATTGTCGGGCGGGCAGAGCACGCGGGCTCGTCTGGCAGCGCTCATCTTCGCAGGGCCTGACTTCCTGCTCCTGGACGAACCGACGAACAACCTCGACCGGGAGGGACGCACGGCGGTGATCGACTTTCTCGCCAACTGGCGGAGCGGGGCGATTATCGTCAGCCATGACCGGGAGCTGCTCGAAACCGTGGATGCGATCGTCGAGCTGAGTTCGCTGGGAGCCACACACTATGGCGGCGCTTGGAACCACTATCGCGAACGCAAGGCCCTTGAGCTCGCCGCCGCTCGGCACGATCTGGCGAACGCCGAGAAGCGCGTTGCCGAGATCGATCGAAGGGCGCAGGAAACCACCGAGAGGCAGGCGCGCAAGGACCGTTCAGGCCAGAGGAAACGTGCAAAGGGTGACATGCCACGTATCCTCGCGGGTACGCGCAAGGACCGCAGCGAGGACACGAGCGGTGAGAATGCCCGTCTCGCGGAGCGGCGTCGCGCGCAGGCTCTGGAGGTTGCGGCCTCCGCTCGCGAGCGCATCGAAGTGCTTCAGCCACTCTCGGTCGTTCTCCCACCGACGTACCTGCCGGCGAGCAAGACGGTCCTGATGATCGATGCCGCAAGCGTCGGTTACGAGCCGCAACGGGCGATCATCAGGAATCTCTCGTTTTCCATCACCGGACCTGAACGCGTCGTCGTCGTCGGCCCCAACGGCTCCGGCAAGACGACGTTCCTGGCGCTCGTCACCGGGCAGTTGCGGCCATGGACCGGGACCGTACGGGTCATGACCGACTTTGCGATGTTTGATCAGCGGGTGAGCGTGCTCGAGCCTTCGGCCTCGGTTCGGGACAACTTCCGGCGCATCAACCCGGAGGCTGGCGAAAATGCCTGCCGGGCGGCTCTGGCCCGTTTCATGTTCCGGGCCGACGCCGCGCTACAGGTCGTCTCCAGCCTGAGCGGCGGGCAATTGCTGCGCGCTGGACTGGCCTGCGTTCTGGGTGGACCAACTCCGCCCTCACTCCTGATCCTGGACGAGCCGACCAACCACCTGGACATCGACTCCATCGCAGCGGTCGAGGCCGGATTGCAAGCCTACGACGGCGCGCTGCTGGTGGTCAGTCACGATGAACAGTTCCTGAAGGCCATCGCAGTTTCACGCCGGCTGGATCTCGCAGACGCGCGGACCTGATTTGGTGATCTCTGCGATCGAATGTCGCAAGTTTCTCTTTGATGACGGCATTCGTCCCATGGTTTGCCGCAGTGATGTGCGCGAGTGAACCGGTCGGCGGATAGGCTGATTTGGCGAGCATCGTGGCTGTTGTCAGCGGCGCGACACGATCGCGCCCGACGGGGCAAATCGCTTCCGTTGCCTTCCTCCCGGTTTGGCACAAAACGCACAGCGCGGCGCAAGCGATTGAGTACATTAAGGCGACGCAGCGTTCGAATAGGAGAGGGCGCTCGTCGGGATGTTCCCGATCTCCAGTCAGTGAGGAACACAATGAGAAGCGGAAGTTCGATCCTGTCGTCCGCCCTGTTGATTTCGTCGCTGTGCGTGCCCGTGTTCGCGCAACAGGACCAGACGGCGCCGCCCCTGGTCAAGCAGATCAATAACGGGAACTGGCTGCCGCAAAAGGAAGCGGAAGACCTGCGCGACGAGCTGTTTTATCAGCGCGCGGTTCACACCTACATGACCATGCTGCCCGCGCTGAACACGATCGGAATGCGTGACGGCTCGGAGGCGGTGTTCGGCAAAGGCTACAACGTTCTGCCGATCTGGAAGGAGCGCATGGATTCGCGCACCTGGGTGCCGACACCGAACGCCGATGTCATCTATTCCATGAGCTATCTCGACCTGAAGGAGACCGGTCCGCTGGTCGTTGCCGCGCCGCGCGACGTCATCGGCATGTTTACCGATTTCTTCCAGCGCACGATCACGGATGTCGGACTGATCGGACCGGACCGCGCACGTGGCGGCCTCTATCTGCTGCTGCCGCCGGATTATGACGGCGAGATCCCGCAGGGCTATTTTGCGTTCAAATCCAAAACCTACAACGTCTTCCTGTTCTTCCGCACCATCATGCCGAAGGGCGACAACGGGCCTGATCCGAAGCCGGCAGTCAAGCTTGCCGAGCAGACCCGGGTGTACCCACTCTGGGCACCGGAGAAGGACGTCAAGCCGATGCAGTTTCCCGATGGCAGCGGCAAGCAAATCAATATGATGTATCCGGTCGACAATACGTTCTGGACCAAGCTCAAGGCATTCGTCGATTACGAACCGATATCGGCGATCGATCCTGAATTGCGCGGCGTGCTCGCCTCAATCGGCATCATCAAGGGACAGCCGTTCAATCCGACACCGCAGCAACAGGCGCTGCTGCAGAAGGCTGTCGTGACTGCGCCGAAAATGATCCTGGCCCTTCGACAGCTCGGCAGGCCGGACGAGCGGGATCGCTACTACAAGGATCGGCAATATCTGAACACTTGGGCCAGCGGCACGTCCGAATGGCTGCAAGACAGCTATCTCGATGTGAACCAGCGCGCCAGCTACTTCCAGATCGCTTATTCCTCGGCTCCTGCCATGGTCATGAGAACGCTGGGAGCCGGGTCGAAATATCCATTCACGCTACGGGACGCGAGCGGCGAATTCCTCAACGGGTCGAACACCTACAAGCTGCATTTGCCGCCCGATCCACCAGCGGCGCTGTTCTGGGCCGTCACTGCCTACAACATCACCGATGGGACCATGGTCGAAGCTCCGCAACTGATGCCGTCGATCAACGGATACAACAAGGTTGCGACCAACGGTGATGGTTCGGTCGATCTGTGGTTCGCTCCCGCAAAACCCGCCGACGCGCCTGCGTCGAACTTTATCCAAACCGTCGGTGGACGGAACTTCCTGGTCGCGCTGCGCCTCTATGGTACGGGCGTCGAGTTCTTCGATCAGACCTGGAAGCCGGACGACGTCGTGAAGATGAAATAACTTCTGAACGCGATTGCGATGCGATGGAGCCGCGATGGTTGCAAGAGGAGTGCACAATGAAAAAGACTTCTGTCGATGATCTCAGCACGAGCCGCCGCGACGCGATCAAGAGTGGCCTTGGCGCGGCTTCGCTCGCCGCCCTGGGGGCCCCAGTCGCGGTTTCGACCGCAACGATCGCCATTGCAAGCACGGCTAAGGCTGCTGAACAGCCTTCGTATGACAGTGACGTGACGGAGCCGGCGACAGGCATCGTAATGTTTCCGGACTACGCGAGGACGATCGCGCAGTTCGCTTATGTCTGGGGTTGGCCCATTGTAAACATGATGAACCGGAGGGCCGCGATCACGCAGGCCCCGCAACCGGCCCATCTCAATGGCGTTCTGCCTGCCGCGCCGCGCGGCCAGATTGCGATGCTCGCCGACTACATCGAACCATCCGAATCTTTCGTGACATGTCCTAACCAGGATGTCGTCTATGGCCTCGGGTTCTTCTCGCTCGATGAGGAGCCTGTGGTCATCCAGGTGCCGGATTTCGGCGAACGCTTCTGGGTCTACGCCCTTTATGATGCGCGAACCGACCAGTTCGGCCAGCTCGGTAAGCCCTATAACTCGAGGCCCGGCTTCTATTTGCTCGTCGGCCCGAATTGGAAAGGTCTCAAGCCTGTTGGCATCACGGAAATCATCCGCTGCTCCACGTCGCTCGCAAACGCCATTCCAAGAGTGTTCCAGGATGACACGGCGGAGGACAAGAAGGCGATTCAGCCGGTTATCAACCAGGTAGTCGCCTATCCGCTGAAGGATTTCACCGGAAAGATGAAGACCATCGAATGGAGCAAGGTCCCGAACATTCAGGGTCCAGCATCGAACGGGGAAGAAACGAAGTGGGTGGTGCCGGAGAAGTTCTTCGATGAGTTCGGCGAAGCCATCGACCTTGTCGATCCGTTGCCCGGCGAGGAGGCCCTCTACGCGCAATTTCGCCTGTTGCTCGACTCCGCGGCCAAGGACCCAGAGCTGAAAAAGGCGCTGGTTGCGACAGCCGTCGACACGGAAGAGAAAGTCATCGAGCAGTTCTTCCAATGGAAGCACAATGGGCGCCCGGCTGGTAACGGGTGGAACCGCTCCACCAACAATGCGCAGTTTGGCATCGATTATTTCGACCGAACCGGGACCGCGAAGTCGAACATGTTCGATAACAGGCCGACCGAAACGCAATATTTCTACACCGATTATGACGGCGCGGGCACCGAACTGTCAGGGGCTAACAATTATGAGATCACGTTCGCGGCGGGACAGGAGCCGCCGGTCAACGGCTTCTGGTCATTGACACTGTACAACGACAGGCATCTCTTCAACGCGAACGAACTCAAGCGCTACTCGCTCGGCACCAAAAACAAAAACCTCAAAAAGAATAGCGACGGCTCGCTGACGCTCTATGCCGGCGCGAAGTCTCCCGGCAAGGACAAGGAAGGCAACTGGCTGCCGGCGCCGGATGGGCATTTTTCACTTTACATCCGTGCCTACTGGGGCAAGGAGGGCATCCTCGACGGCTCGTGGACACCGCCTGTCATTCGAAAAGCCTGAGGGTGTTCGAGTTCAGCGCCGCTCGCAAGGCGCTGCTGTCATGGAGCAGCGCCTCGCGAGCGTGCATCGACTTCGACTTGCGGTCGCGATCTGGTCCTGCAAGCGCCGAACGACCACTTTCAGAGGAAATGCGGACATGGCCCCAAGCACATCCTGGCGACCGCTTTTTGCCCAACTCAGACATCTCGGCCCGTTAAACTCCTCATGGGCTTATTGCGCAAGTTGCAACCCTAAATCAGTAAGCTAATCTTCTCTGTAGGCCGGGGATATCGGAGGGCTGATCAGATGAGAGCGACTCTAATCGCGTTTATGCTGCTGGGGTCGATTGCGGCCGCCAAGGCCCAGACGTCCCCGAATGATGCAGACAGCCGCTTAGTAGAGAGCCGCGCGGTCGAAGCCATGATTTGGGGCATGCCTGCGGTCAATCTCGACCTGATGTATCAGGCGATGGTTCGCGAGACCAAGGGCAGCTACAACCAGATAGTCTACTGGTCTCGTTTGCCCGACTGGAAGAACCAGACGCTCACGCCAAACCCCGATTCCATCTATCTGATGCCTTTCATCAATACGAAAGCTGTCGGGCCGGTCGTCATCGAAATTCCGCCCGCGGACGAAGGTTCGATCAATGGCACCATCATGGACGGCTGGCAGATGCCGCTCGAGGACGTCGGCCCGGCCGGCGTAGACAAGGGCGCGGGCGGCAAGTATCTGATCCTGCCGCCGGACTATAAAGACAAGGTGCCTGAAGGCTATATCATCCTCCCATCGGTGACCTATCGGGCGTACGCGCTGCTGCGGTCGATCTTGAAAAGCGGCAGCAATGCCGATGTCGCCAAGGCCGCCGCCTATGGCCGGCGCATCAAGGTCTATCCCCTGTCCCAAGCGGCGAGCCCGCCGCCGACAACGTTCGTCGACGCCATCGATGTCGTTTATGACGCGACGATTCCCTACGACGTGCGCTTCTACCAGTCACTTGATCGCGTCGTGCAGGCGGAACCGTGGCTGACCCGCGACAAAGCGATGATCGACCAGTTGAGATCGATCGGGATCGAGAAGGGCAAGCCGTTCAATCCGGATCATTCGACACAAGCGATCCTCAACGGCGCCGCACGCGAGGCGCATGCGTGGTTCGAAAACCGATATGAAGGTCTCTTTCATCCATTCTTCCAATCCAGCCGATGGGCTTTGCCCGCCTTGCCCGACTATATCAAGGCGGCACCGAGCGGATATACCGATCCGGATAGTTACCCACTCGACAGCCGCGGCCTCGTCTTCACGTTCGCCTTCTTCTCGCCGAAGCATCTCGGCGAAGGTCAATTCTACCTGATGACGATCAAAGACAAGGACGGCGACCATTTCGATGGCGGCAAGACTTACCGGCTGACAGTGCCAGCCAACGCGCCTGTCAAGCTCTATTGGTCGGCGACCGTCTACGACCGTGTCACCCACGCCCTTATCCGCGACCAGTCGCGCGCGAGCCGCTCGTCGCAGAACGTCGGATTGCAGAAGAACACAGACGGTTCGGTTGATATCTATTTCGGGCCGAAGGCGCCGGCTGGGAAGGAGACGAACTGGGTGCCAACGGTTGCTGGCAGCGGCTTTGAGGTGCTGTTTCGCCTCTACGGTCCGGAGCAATCATTTTTCGAGAAGAAGTGGGTATTGCCCGACATCGAGAAGGTGGTCGCACAATGACCGCTGTCATACTTCGCCACCTATTTGTGGGGCGCAGGACATGTCCGAAGTTAGGCCAGAGGCTTGACCGGCGCGTTTGACACCGCGCGGACCTATGACGGATTGGCGCTGGCGAGAGCATTAGCCGGCCCAAGAGGCGTCCGCCGTCCATCAGCAGATTATCCTTGGCTGTAAGCGCGATCGGCCCTATGCCTGTCGGGCGTGAAGTTATGCGCAGCCCCAAGCCGCTGCTTTTTTCGGTGTGCGGTTCGGCGGCGTGTTACAGATTGGACCAGTTGACGGGACATGAACCGAAAAGAACGACGTGCGGCCAATAAGCGACGCGACGAGTCCGCAAGGAAACCAAACGCCCTTGCCTTCGGCTTGCCGGGCGTCAGCATTGTCGACCTCGCCGCTGAGGCAAGCCGTTTGTACCGGGTGGGCCGCATCAACGAAGCACAGGAGATTTGCCGTCAAATTCTCACGCGCGAGCCTGCACATGTGCAGGGCCTGAATCTTCTGGGCCTGATGGCGCAGGCATCCGGCGATCACCGGGCCGCAGTGAAGATGTTCGCGAAAGCGATTGCTTCGGACGAGGTGGACGCCGCTTGCCACTACAACGTTGGCAATTCGTACCAGGCGTTGGGCAACCGCTCCAAAGCGATCGCACATTTCAGCAGAGCGCTTGCGCTTGGCATGGACGAGAAGGCCGTGACCTTCATCTTGCAAAGTCCTGTCATCGCCACGTATGTTGCGAGGATTGCCAGCAAGTGGCCGCTACCGATAACAAACGTCGAATTGTTCGGCACCGAAGGAATCGTCCCGCTTGCAAACGACCGCTTCCTCCGCTGTGCCATGGAGGCGACGACGCTGCCAAGCGTGCAACTTGAATTGTTGTTGGGATATGCTCGCGCCGAGCTGCTCCGGCTGATAGGTGAGCAGGGCGAAGATAACGACAAAAGCGACGACGATATAGTCGCCTTTGCTTGCGCACTTGCTCAGCAGTGCTTCATTAACGAATATGTCTATGTACAGGCTAGCGCGGAAAGCGAACTTGCGCGCGTACTGCGCGATCGATTGCTGCGGAATCTGGCGTCAGGGGCCGCCATAACTCCACTCACGCTAGCGGTAGTTGCGAGCTATTTCCCACTTCATGCCATGCCAATGGCGGAAGCGCTTCTGCGCCGGGATTGGCCCGCGACCGTGGCCGGCCTGTTACAGATGCAGCTCCGCGAGCCGCTTGAGGAAGCGGGCGATCGCACCGCCATTGCGACACTCGCCCCCATCAAGGACAGCGTATCATTGCAAGTGATGCGCCAATACGAGGAAAATCCTTATCCGCGCTGGACCACCAACCCGCTGAACGCATTCGCTGCCGATCAGGCGCGGGGAAGGATCATCCCGACAGCGGAACGGCAAGCCGAACTGGATATTCTGATCGCGGGTTGCGGCACCGGCTTGCACGCGGTTCAGGTCGCGCAAGTCTATCCGAACGCCCGTTTGCTCGGGGTCGACGTCAGTCTGAACAGTCTCGCCTACGCGCGCCGAAAGACACGAGAACTGGGCTTGCGCAATATCGAGTATGCACAAGCGGATATTCTGGAATTAGGCACGATCAAACGCACGTTCGATAGGATTGAGTCGGTCGGTGTGCTCCATCATCTTGCAGAGCCGACGGTGGGGTGGCGCGTGCTGGTCTCGCTGCTGCGACCGGGTGGCAGGATGTGCATCGGGTTATACAGCAATTTGGCGCGCCGCCTTATCACGGAGGCCCGCGCCCGCATCGCGGCGCGCGGTTATCGCGCCACAGCCGGCGACATAAGAAGGTGTCGCCAGGACCTCATCCACGAGGCGGACCAATGGAAAATGCTGATTGACGGGAAAGATTTCTATAGCATGAGCGGCTGCCGAGACCTGCTGTTTAACGTCATGGAACATCACTTCACTATCCCGCAGATCGCTGCATTTCTGAACGATAATGATCTGTCTTTCCTGGCCTTCGAACCCTTCAGCGATCCGACGGTGATCGAAAGATTTCATAAGCAGTTTCCGGGTGCAGCCGATGAGGCCAATTTGGATCAGTGGTGCCGCTTCGAAGCCGATCATCCCGAGACTTTTTTGGGCATGTATCAATTCGTGGTGGGCAAGAACACGCACTGAAGCTTTGGGGGGCGCGCTTGGTCGCGTTGGGTTCGCGATGCCCGGGCGCGAACTCGCTGCGAGCGGGATCGCGCATGACTATGCCGGTATCCGTCGAATGCACGTTTTGGTTGTTGATTGTTCGGTAGCGCTACCTTGCGGAAGCCGGCGCTTCAGCCTGCCCCGGGAACCTGTTGCGGCGCGAGAAGCATAGCTTGCGCCCAAACTGCGCGTGGACTGCCGGATAAATACGCTCGGCTCCCTAAATATTTGATGCTACTGCTGCTCGCCATGAACAAGCACGCCGGCCTCAGCATCCGCCATTCCACCTGTCCACACGACTGTCCATCGGCCTGCGCGCTCGATGTCGAGGTGATCGACGGCAACAGCATCGGCCGGGTGCGCGGCTCCAGGCGGCAGACCTACACAGCCGGCGTGGTCTGCGCCAAGGTCGCGCGCTACGCCGAGCGCATCCATCATCCCGAGCGGCTGATGTACCCGATGCGCTGCACCGGGCCAAAGGGCTCCGGGCAATTCGCGCGCATATCCTGGGACGAGGCGCTGGACGAGATCGCGGCGCGCTTCAATCAGGTTGAGCGCGAATTCGGGTCCGAAGCCGTCTGGCCTTACTACTACGCCGGCACCATGGGGCTGGTGATGCGCGACGGCCTCAACCGGCTGACCCATGTGAAGAAATATTCGCGCTTCTATTCCACCATCTGCGCCAATATCGCCCGCGTCGGCTTTGCGGTCGGCACCGGCAAGATCGCCGGCGTCGATCCGCGCGAGATGGGCGTGTCCGACCTGGTCGTGATCTGGGGCACCAATCCCGTGAACACCCAGGTCAATGTGATGACGCACGCTTCGCGCGCCAAAAAGGAGCGCGGCGCCAGGATCGCGGCGGTCGACGTCTATAACAATGACACGATGAAGCAGGCCGACATCAAGATCATCCTGCGGCCCGGCACCGACGGCGCTTTTGCCTGCGGCGTGATGCATGTGCTGTTTCGCGAGGGTTTTGCCGATCGCGCCTACCTCGAAAAATACACCGATTGCCCGGCCGAGCTCGAGGCGCATCTGCAATCCCGCACGCCCGAATGGGCCTCGGCGATTTGCGGCGTGCCGGTCAGCGAGATCGAATCATTCGCGCGCACTGTCGGCGAGACCAAGCGCACCTTCTTCCGCCTCGGTTATGGCTTCACCCGCAGCCGCAATGGCGCCACGCAAATGCATGCCGCCGCATGCATTCCGGCGGTGACCGGCGCCTGGCAATATGAAGGCGGCGGCGCGTTCTTCAACAACGCCGCGCTCTGGCGATTCGACGAATCCGTCATCGAAGGCCACGACGCGATCGACCCGGGTATCCGCCAGCTTGACCAATCCAAGATCGGCCGCGTGCTGACAGGCGATGCCGAGGCATTGCGGGGCGGGGGCCCGGTCAAGGCAATGCTGATCCAGAACACCAATCCGGTGACGGTCGCGCCCGAGCAGGCGCTGGTCCGCCAGGGATTTGGGCGGGAAGACCTGTTTGTGGCGGTCCACGAGCAGTTCATGACCGAGACGGCGCAGATGGCCGATATTGTGCTGCCGGCGACGATGTTCATGGAGCATGACGATCTCTATTATGGCGGCGGTCACCAGCACATTTCGGTCGGCCCGAAGCTGATCGATCCGCCGGCCGAATGCCGTTCCAATCACCAGGTGTTGCAGGCTCTTGCGCCGCGGCTTGGAGCCGCGCACCCCGGCTTCGAGATGACGCCGCGGGAACTGATCGATGCCACGCTGAAGAAGAGCGGACACGGCGATATCGAGGGGCTGGAGGCCGATATCTGGCGTGATCTGCAGCCGGACTTCCGCACCTCGCATTATCTCGACGGCTTTGCACATGCCGACAAGAAATTCCATTTCAGGGTCGACTGGGCGCATCCGCCGTTCGGCAATGTGATGGGCGATGCGGACAAGATGCCGTCGCTGCCCGATCACTGGGCGGTCATCGAAGACGTGGATTCGGCACACCCGTTCCGTCTCGCCACCAGCCCCTCGCGCAGCTTCCTCAATACGACCTTCAACGAGACACCGTCATCGCAGGCGCGCGAGGGCAAACCGACGGTGATGATTCACCCGCTCGATGCCGCGAGCCTTCGTATCGCCGATGGCGATGTCGTGACGCTCGGCAATATGCGCGGCGAGACCACGCTGGTCGCGAAATTCTTCGATGGCGTGCGGCGTGGCGTGCTGATCGCAGAATCCGTGCACCCAAACAGCGATCACATCGGCGGCCGCGGCATCAACATGCTGACCGGTGCGGAGGCCGTCGCGCCGATCGGAGGCGCCGCCTTCCATGACAACAAGGTCTGGGTGAAGAAGGTCGTTCTCGGCGACGCCGCCGGCTAAAGCATGATCCGGAAAAGTGTGTGGCGGTTTTCCGAAAAGATCATGCTCAATCAAAGACCTAAAGCGCGATGACGATTCAACCAAATCTCATCGCGCTTTAGCGGCCTGCTGTCGTCAGGTCTGCCGCTCCGGCAAGCGCAGCGTCAGGCCCTCGAGCGCCGGCGTGATCCTGATCTGGCACGACAGCCGGCTGTTGGGAAGGCGCGCGGACACGGTGCTGTCGAGCAGCGTGTCCTCGTCTTCGCCGACGGGGCCGAGCTTCTTGAGCCAGGTCTCGTCGACATAGACGTGGCAGGTCGCGCAGATGCCGTTGCCGCCGCATTCCGCCGCGATGCCCTTGACGCCGTGGCTGACGGCCGCGCGCATGACCGAGGAGTTGTTGTCGGCGTCGATGCTGCGGATATGGTTCTTGCGATCGATGAAGGTGATCTTCGTCATGGAGCCATCCTCGCTTGGCAAGTCCTGTACTGAGTCGTTTCGCGGTCAACGACCACCGTCGCTAGGCCGCGTGCAACTCATCCTCGTTCTTTCGCGGTGAGCCGTCGAACCAGCCGACCACCCGCGCGATCAGGCCTGCCTGCTCGTCTTCGCCGGGGTTCGATACAAACGGATCCGTGTAGCATCTGGCGCCGGCAGCGGCCGCGATCTTCGCCACGGCCTCGGTCATGGCCGGTGCGCCCGCGGTGTAGACGAGATCCGACGGCGAGAGATCCGGCAGATAGTCGGTCGGCCGGCCGCTGCGAAGCACGGAGGAGACGCTCTGCTGCTCGGACACGACAGGGATGATGGTGACGTTGGGAAACAGCGCCAGCCGGCACAGCGCCCCGTCCATGTAGAACGATTGCAGCTTGCGGCTTGCGACGATGAGGACGAGATCGCGTTGCGGCCGCTCGGTGATCGCGCCGACCGCCACCGACCACATCGGCGCAAATCCGGTGCCGCTCGCGACGATCACGATGCGGCCGAGGTGATTGGGGCGGTGGAAGGCGCTGCCAAAAGGGCCGGACAGCCGGACACGATGGCCGATGCGGATCTTGCTGCCGAGCGCGGAGGAGACGGCCCCGCTCGGCAGGCGCCGGATGTGGAAATGCAGGAGGCGATCGTCCGGAGCGCCCTGAAGCGGGTAGGTCGGGCTGTAGCAGCGCGCGGGGAAGCCGCGAAACTGCAGCTTGCAATATTGGCCGGGAAGATAGGCAAATGGTCGCGGCAGCTCGAGCGTGACGCCGACGACGTCGGGCGCGAGCCGCACGAGGTCGACGACGCGGGCCATTGCCGATGTCGGATCAGGCGTCGGTTCCGCCTCCAAAGTGAGGTCGGAGATCACACGCGCCTGGCAGGCATAGATCGTATCACCGCTCGCATCCGTGCCGCCGTAGACTTTGCCGTTGACCAGACGAACCTTGCAGGCGCCGCAAACGCCGCTGCGGCAATCGTGCGGCATCTCGACCCCACTCATCAGCGCGCCATCCAGCAGCATGTCGCCGCAATTGGCGTAGAACGTCTCGCCGTTGAACGTAACCTTGCAAGTCTTCGGCATTACTCTACCTCGATGCGAATAGGTCGGACGTGTCGCGTATGCCTGATCTCGCTGTGATCGAAGGCTGCGACCCGCATGAAGACGCCGCTCTTGAGCGGCACGTCGTATTGGCTGTGGGTATCGAGGCGGCGCGCCACCTCGAGCGCCCAATGTCCGGACGCCCAGCGGGCCGCACAGCGAATGTCGGCGCGGTCGCCGCTGTACTCGCCGGAGACGATGACGCCGGGAACGACGGTGCCGACCGGGATCGCGCGGTCGAGTTCCGGCGTGTAGGGCACCGTCTCCGCCTCCGTCATGAACCAGCGCGCGCCGTCGCTTTCGCCGACATCCGGATCGAGATTGATCAGCCCCATCGCATTGCCTGTCGCCACCATATCCTTGGGCAGTCGCAGCGGCCTGACGAAGCCATTGCCGCCTTTCGGATCGGACGGCGGCACAAAATTGTCGCTGTAATTTGCCGTGCCCGGGTCATGGTCGAAGCCGCCGCGATAGGGCGCGCGATTGCTGACCTGCGTTGCGGTGGGTTCGAGCGGCGGGCCGAAATGGTCGTCGTCCATCCACCCGGTTGGGCCGCCGCTGGTCGCCTTCCATTGCCACACGTCGGCATAGAGGCCTTCAACCATCGTGTAATGCAGGCCACGCCCGCTCATGGTCGCCGGCGCATCGGGAATCGGACGCGGGCTGGCGTGGAAGGTGCGGTCGCCCGCTAGCGTAGCGTCGAGTGTCGTGAACAGCACGGCAAACTTGTCCTCGTTAAAGGCACGCTCGTCACCACGCTCGTAGCCGTCATGGAGCAGGTGCCAGCCGTCGACCCGCTTGATCAGCGGCAGCTGCTTCAGGGAGCGTGTCGGATCCTCCCAGGTGAACAGGAAATAGGCCCAGGTGCCGTCGTGCACCGCGCGGATCTGGACCCTGGACTCGCCCTTGCCGTCGAAATTGCCGCCCTGATTGGTCATGAGCGAGAGCGGCTCGACATTGCGCCAGACCGGATCGGAGGTGTCGCCGTCGAGAACCGGCGCGTCGGCGCTGGCGATGCGGTGGATGCGCAAGGTGTCGACGACCAGCCAATTCGTCGCGAGCAGGATCCAAGTCGCGGTCATTGCTGCGGCTGCGGCGACCAGAAGCGGATTGGTCTGCAGTGTCACGTTCCGTCGCCGCCGCTCGCGCGAGGCGCCGCTCGCCTGCCGCCGTCGTGGTTCATGTTTGCCGTGACCGTCAGGCGCTGTCGGCTGTAGTGGTACCTTCGCCTCCGTACCGGCCTGCGCGTTTTGTTCGACGAGCATGGTCAGAAGCTCGACTGCATCCAGCCGGGGCGGGGGTGGCGGCAGCGGGCCGGGCCTGATGATGCGAAAGAGCTGGGACGTTCCGCCGATCCAGGCATGGACAAGAACGTGAAGGCCGATGAACGCCGGAATGGCCCAGCTTGCCAGCCAGTGTGCGGTGGTGACGGTAAAGCCGGCGAACAGACCGAAATAAAGCAGCCCCCCGCTGGCGATTAGAATCAGCATGGCTGCGAAAAAGCCCCAGGTAAGAAGTGCGCTGACAGCCGCAAGCCGCGCCCGCCTGCGTCCCACGAGTCCGCGAAGCCTCATCTTGTCGAGCTGAACGCGGCGTGTGAGACCGGAGCGTGCCAGGTAAATCGCGTAAGCGAGCGCAATACCGGTCAGCGCCACTGCTGACTTGATGTGCAGGGTCCAGACACTGGTGCACGGCAGAATTGCATCGAGCAGGTTGATCCAGGTCCGATCGGGCGTTTCTGACGCGATGCGCAGCCCGCTGATGAACGCGGCGGCGGTCGCCGCGACGAGCAGCCAGTGCAGGATGACCGTGCCGTAGTCGGTCTTGCGGCGTCTCACCGATCCCTCCTGCTCTCGTGGAGGGCCCACGCTTCGCCGCCGGCATGTCGCCTGGCCGTCTCACACATGCCGCGCGGTCGCAAGCCATCGTCGCCCGACAGTCGCCACGCGGTACGCTGCAGAAAGCCGTTCTTACGCCTATACAACTCGCTGTCCCCCCAGATACGGAATCGCCGGAATCGGCGACGAAAGCCTCTCTCCTTGTTATTCGGCACGCGCCGAAACGCCGTCCAAGCAGCTCTGCCCAAGCTGAATCGGACGATCGGCGGATCTGGCGCGCGGGTGATTCGTGACTGGCCGATCTTCAGGTCTGCTCCGCAGATGCCCTGCCAGTTGTGTCGTTCGCGAAGCGCTTCATTGTTTTTCCCCGTTCTTCATTGCGCCGTCAGCCTGACCGAAGGAAAGACCGGCCAACGTCAATCGACCCAACGGCATCAAGGTTTATTTAGCTTCGTGGCGTCATTCGGCCGACACAACGGCCAATGCGTGCAGAAGCAAGGTCATAGACCGACGATTCTATGACGCCAACGCACGACATGCGGCGCAGCTTGCACGCAACTATCTAGAGTGGTGCCGGAATTTTTTTATCGTAACGGGACGTCGTGGATCTGCACGAAGCCTCGGCAAGGTCGCCGCCTTCGCGCTCAACCTCCCCGCGAGTGATTTTTTTCGAGCCATTGCCCTTCAAGTCCAATTGTTGCCGGAAAATGGTCCGCATCGGCTGTCAGGAAATATACCGACCAGCGATAACTCATCAGGGGGGAGATGCACGGGATGAGTGTCGTGCAGGAGCATTTGCAAACACCGTCGCTCGCGGCAGCGGCGGGCCCATCATCAGCACCGGCAGCGGACGATCCGGTATCGCGCGGCTTGCGCGACAGCCGGCGGCGCATGGTCGGCATCGCCGTATTCAGCGGCGTGATCAATCTCTTGATGCTGTCCGGCTCGCTCTACATGCTGCAGGTCTATGACCGGGTGATTCCGAGCCGTAATCTTGCGACGCTGTTCGGTCTCTCGTCGATGGTGCTGTTTGCCTATCTGATGCAGGGATATTTCGAGGCGCTGCGTTCGCGCATGCTGTGCCGGGTCGCGACCCTGTTCGATGTCGGCCTGCAGGAGGCGATCCATACCGCGCTAGCGACGCTGCCGCTGCGTGGCGCCAAGCCGCTGGCGATGCAACAGCCGCTGCGCGATCTCGACCAGATCCGCGCCTTCATGTCGAGCATGGGGCCGACCGCCTTTCTGGACATGCCGTGGATCCCTGTCTTCCTACTGGCATTGTTCATGTTTCATCCGGCGATCGGCCTGACCGCTTTGCTCGGGACAGTCTCGATCATAGCCATGACATTGCTGACCGAGCGCCTGTCGCGCGGGGCCGCCAAGGCGGCGATGGATTCGAGCGCGCAGCGCCAGGTGCTTGCCGACGCCACGCAGCGCAATGCCGAGGTGATCCAGGCGCTCGGGATGGCGGATCGATTCAAGACGCGCTGGTCGCGGGTCAACGAGCGCTATTTACGGGAAAACATTCGCGCCAGCGATCTGTTTGCCAATCTCGGCTCGGGCGCCAAGGTGATGCGCTATGTGCTGCAGTCGGGCATGTTGGGGATTGGCGCTTATCTCGTGGTGTCCGACAAGGCTTCGGGCGGCGTGATGGTCGCCTCGTCGATCATGATGGGTCGCGCGCTGGCGCCGGTCGAGGTCGCGCTCGGCAGTTGGAAACAGCTTGTCGCGGCACGCCAGGGCATGGCCCGGTTGCGCGCGGTCTGCAAGGCGACCGCAAGACCTCCGCTGCCGGCGGTGGCGCTGGTGCGTCCGAGCCGGGAGCTGTCGGTGCAGGATCTCACGGTTTCAGCACCGGGCACCGATACCCCGATCGTGTCGAATATCAGCTTCAAGCTCCCGGCCGGCACTGGACTGGCACTATTGGGCGCTAGCGCCTCGGGCAAGACCTCGCTCTCCAAGGCGCTTGTCGGAATATGGCCGGCCAGGGGGGGCACTGTCCGGCTTGATGGCGCAGCGATCGATCAGTGGCGCAGCGAGGAGCTCGGCCGCCATGTCGGCTACTTGCCGCAGGATGTCGCTCTGTTCGACGGCACCATTGCCGAGAACATCGCACGCTTCGACGAGAGCGCCACGTCGGAGGCGGTGCTTAGGGCCGCGCAGATCGCGGGCGTGCACGATATCATCCTGCGTCTGCCCGAGGGCTATTCGACCCAGATCGGCCAGGGCGGGATGTCGCTGTCGGCAGGGCAGCGGCAGCGAGTCGGGCTGGCGCGGGCCGTCTATGGCGATCCTTTTCTGGTGGTGCTGGACGAGCCGAATGCCAACCTGGATACCGACGGCGAGAACGCCTTGACCCGCGCCATCCAGATCCTGCGCCGGAATAACAGCATCGTCGTCGTCATATCCCATCGTCCAAGCGCGATCGCCGCCCTGAACATGGCGATGGTCCTCTATGATGGGAAGGTGATCGCCTTTGGCCCGACCGAGGACATCTTCTCCCGCGTTCGCGGCTCGCGCGCGCCCGGCGCGCCGAAGATGCCGACACAACCGGTGGCGAAAGCGCCGCCGCGCGCAGCCGTGACCGAGAGCATCTAGCCATGCGTCCCTTCAACAATGATCCGCGCTTCGATCGCACCGCGCAAGGATGGAGCGGCGAGAGCGATGGTGACGGGGTCGGTCCGCAGGGTGCAGCGCTGATCCGCGAACTCCACCGCCTGCGTCAAGCCCTTGACGACGAGCGCGGAGGGGCCAACCGTCGGCGCAGACCTCCCGCTCCCGACGAGGCACGAAAGCCGCAACCGCCACGGAAGGCCCAAGCGCCGCGGCCCGCCCAAGCGCCGCGGCCAGCTCAAACGCCGCGGCCATCTGACGCCTCCGCGCGGAAGGCCCAAGGCAGGATGCGCCGCGCGCAGCCCAAGCGAAAAAGTACGATGGAGCAGGCGATCGATGTATGTCTGCGGCCATTCGCGGCGAAGGTCTCGATTGAGCCCGAGCGGCCTCGCGAAGGCTCGGTTGAGCCCGCGGCTGTGCCGCCGCGTGGGCACAGCCCGTCGATCGCGCCCACCGACCCCGTGTTTATGGATCTAGCGGCGCCTGCACCCGAAATGCGCGTGCTTGCGGGGGCGCATCGATCCGCTGTCGGTGAAAATGCAGAGGCCGCACTCCCGTCCAAGACCGAGACGGCCGCGGTCAAGTGGATCGCGAGATGCCGGGAGGGCCTCATGACGGGCCTTGCATTCCTCGTGGATCGCGACGGCGCGATGCCGCCGGCTGACGGCGACGACAGCCTCCTCGTCCGGACGCGATGGGGCTTCGAGCATGAGTTGCGTGTCGGGCTCCGAATCCTGATCATCGCGCTACTGCTGGGCGGGGGCTGGCTTGCCTTCGTGCCGCTCGCCGGAGCGGTCGTTGTGCCCGGCAATCTCGTGGTCCAATCCAACGTCAAGCAGATCCAACATCCGACCGGCGGCGTCGTCGCAGAGATCAAGGCGCAGAATGGTGTGCGGGTCGAGGCGGGCGATCTCCTGGTGCGGCTTGACGCCACGCAAGCGAAAGCCAGCCTCCAGGTCCTGACCAAGCAGCTCGACGAGGTCCGGGCGCGGATGGCGCGTCTGGCTGCCGAGCGCGACGGTCGGGCCCAGATCGAGTTCCCGGCAGAGCTTTTGACCCGGGCGAGCGAAGATAATGTCATGAGCCTTTTGGCATCGGAAGATCAGCTGTTCAGGGCGCGCTCCAGCACGCGGCAAAGCCAGAAAGACCTGCTGACCAGCCAGATCGCACAGCTCTCCCAGGAGATCACGGGGCTTGACGCGCAGGTGGATTCGAAGGCCAAGCAACTGGATCTGATCCAGGGCGAGCTTAGCGGTGTCCAGGACCTCTATGACAAGCGGCTGGTGCCGCTGACGCGACTTACCAGCCTCCAGCGCGATGCCGCGCGCATCGATGGTGAGCGCGGGCAGCTGGTGTCCTCGATTGCCGAGACCAAAGCGAAGATCGATACAGCCAAGCTACAGATGGTCCGCGTCGACCAGGACTTTCGGGCCGAAGTCGTGAAGGATATGAACGAGGCGCAGGGCAAGGAGGCCGAGCTTGTCGAGCGCGGCATCGCGGCGCGCGATCAGCTCGACCGGATCGAAATCCGCGCCCCGACCTCAGGGACGGTCAATCAGCTTTCCATTCATACCCTGGGTGGTGTCATTAAGGCCGGCGAGACGATCATGGAGATCGTTCCGGATGCGGACGATCTGCAGATCGAGGCGCGCGTCGACCCGAAGGATATCGACCACGTGAAGACCGGTCAGAAGGCATTCGTCCGATTGACCGCGTTCAATCAGCGCACCACGCCGCAGCTCAAGGGAAGTGTCAACTACGTGTCGGCAGACACCGGGCATGATCAGCAATCGAACAAGCCGTTCTACACGGTCAGGATCGTGCTGCCCGAGGACGAGCGCCGACGGCTGAGCGGGCAGCAGCTTGTCCCTGGGATGCCAACCGAGGTTTTCATGCAGACCGGCAGTCGGACCATGCTGAGCTATCTCTTCGAGCCGATCAACGATCAGCTGCGGCGAGCCTTTGTCGAGCAGTGAGTGCTCTAAGATTGCAAAATGTGCGAGCCGCAATTTGCCCAAACATCATCATACTTGTGCGCGAGCGCGCACCTTCTTTGGCCCAATTGCAACGATTAGT
Organism: Bradyrhizobium sp. Tv2a-2; assembly: GCF_000472425.1. Classification (GTDB taxonomy): domain Bacteria; phylum Pseudomonadota; class Alphaproteobacteria; order Rhizobiales; family Xanthobacteraceae; genus Bradyrhizobium. The sequence goes on from NZ_AXAI01000002.1 coordinate 517,891, forward strand.
TCACAATCGGTTCGAGCATGATCCGGAAAAGTGTGAGTAGCGGTTTTCCGAAACGATCATGGTCAATCAAAGCGCCGGGCACGACGACGATTCAACGAGGTCGCGTCGCGCCTTGGTAGCGCAAGAAAACACAATTCCCTGGGCCGGCGCCCGTCGGCTGAGGGGGGCAAACGTCCTGCAAACTCTTTACTTGGTCCTGCGAAGAGCGCCGGGGCAGGTGGCGCGATTGGTTATTGGGGAGATCAAACAATGGCGAATAGCACTTTCAATCCGACGGCCCTAGCAAACGGCACATCTAATCTGATCGTGCGCGCTGATGCGCTCAATCCGTCGACCGACCTTGTTCAGGCCGGTGTCGTCTTCAACGATGCGACCAGGTTGCTTGAGGGCGGCACCTTCTTCGCGCCTTCGGGGAGCGGCAACCAGAATCCTGCTCTCGGCAGCTACACGACTGACCTGCATGCGGTGCAGAATGACATCGCCGCAATCCTTGCGACTCCGGCGAGCGCGACCGTCGGAGGTCAGGCATTTGCCGTGAATGCGACCGACACCGCCGTTCTGACCGAGGTCCAGAGTCAGCTCACTTCGCTGATCAATACGGCACCGCAGATCACCAACATTGCGAATATGCAGGCAACCGAGCAGACCCTGCACGCCGGGCAGAACGAAATCCTTCAGGAAATTGCATCCGATCCTCATCTCGCAGCTGCGCTGAATAACGTGCCGTTCCTTGCCAATACGGGCGGAAACGACGTTGCATTCCAGCTCCTGCCCGCGGGCGCTGACGATCCGGCTGCGCTTTCGGCGGCGACGGCTGGAACAAGCTTGAAAGCTGTGGGCGAGGTCTTCAACGCGGCCGCTGATCTGGCGATCGGCGGCATCAACAACGCAAATCTTAACGAGGTCACGACCGATCTGACCGCGGTTTCGCAGGGGCTGAACAATATCATCAACAACAAGACGATGCTCGCGCAGATCGAGACTGGCGAGACGGCGAATGCTGCAGCGCTTACGACGATCCACCTTGAGACAGCGCTGGCGCAGGTCAACCTCCAGCTCAACAAATATGACGGGATGTCCGCAAGCGGCCAGAACGAGGGATTTCGCGGCACCGCCGACAACCTGCTCGACATCATTGACATCATTCAAGGCGATGCCAACCTGAATACCGCGGCGGGAGGCACCGGTACTGCGGGGCATATTGGTGGCTTCGCTGAAATGCCGGGCAATCTCGAGGGGACCACCAACAAGTTCCAGGACAATCAGGCCCAGACCAATTTCTGGGCGGCGTTTCTGTCCGAAGCCAATACGATCAATGCCCACCTGCAGAAGGTGTCCACCGGCGGCGAGCAGGCCAGCCAGGCGCTCATCACGCAGATTGAGAATTATCAGCAGTTCGGCGCCAACTTCGATGCGGCGCAAGGCCCGATCTTCGAGGCACGCTTCGACAATGAATTGTTGGGCGGAACGCTGGTCACCGATACCCAAAATGCTGTGAAGGCACTGCAGGGAATCCTCAATGGCGATACTGGCGCCGCCCTCACCGCGGACCACGCGACAGTTGCCGCGGCCGGGCAGGGATTTGCTGCCGACGCCATGGATGTTTCCGGAAACAATCTCCCGGTCGGCGGCGGCACCTATGTCGGCTCGGCGACAACGGTCACCACGGCGACATCGGTCAATGGTGTTGCGCACGGCACCATTCCAGTCACAGCGACGCCGAACATTGCCAACGGCACCGGCGGGACGCCGGCATCCGGCACCACAACATCGGGCGGCGGCTCTGGGTCGGGTTCCGGTGCAGGTACTGGCTCGGGAAGTGGAAGTGGAAGTGGAAGTGGCGGCAACGCCGGCAATCACGACGGCTGTTCGGGATGCGGCAGTGGTACGGGAGCAGCAAGCGGCGCAAACGATACTGGCGCGAACCAGCAGCACGATTCCGGCCACAACGGCGGCGGATTAGCCAATGACATTGCCGCGCTCCTGCAGGCACTGCAGGGCGGTAACACGAGTGCCGTCAACGCTGCTGTCACAGCATTGGGCAACGACATTCACAATGATCCCGGTGCTGCCTCGACCGCAAGCCACATGCACCTCGCGCATCTCTGGCATTGATTGCGGACAGCCGGCCCAACGCCGCGACAGCGCAAGACCCGGCGCAGACCCTATTTCTGCGCCGGTGGTCTTGGCCGTGAGTGAACGATCAATCAACCCCGTGGAATTGCATTGCAACGCCTCGATCAGCATCAGGCTGCCATAGCGCGCGCTGAGGTGAGCCTCGCGCTCATGCCACGATCGGCGCTTGCGCATCTTGGCCTCGCCGATGCCTTGCGCCGGGTCAATCAATTCGATGATGCGATTGAAGAATATCGGCGAGCCCTCGCGATCGATTCCAGTCTTGCCGAAACACACCTCAATCTTGGCGGCGTTCTGCAGGTCACAGGTCGTCGCGACGAAGCAATCCGCTGCTATCAGCGGGCGCTGGCCATCAATCCCGGCCTCGGCGAGCCGCACTACAATCTCGGCAATCTCTACACCGAGGTCGACAATCTGCACGCTGCGATCTGCCATTACGAGCGGGCCATAGAGCTCAAGCCGTCATGGGCCGAAGCGTACAACAACCTTGCCAATGTCCTGCAGAAGCAGGCCCGATACGAGGACGCGCTCCACTACTACAACGAGGCCATTCGCCTGAGGCCGCAATATGCTTCGGCGCGCCGCAATCTGGCCAACGCGCTGAAGGCGCTCGATCGCTTCGATGAGGCGATTGAACAATATCGCGCCGTGCTCGCCATCGAACCCGACGATCCCACCGCCCTCAACCTGCTCGCTTCCGCAATGCTGGTGGTGGGCGAGCTGGATGATGCGGCCCGAACCTTTGAGCGCGCGCTCGGGTTCGCCCCGCACAATCTCGGCATCCAGCTCAACTACGCCGCAATCAGGAAATTCTCGCCAGGCGAGTCCCGGCTCGCCCGGCTCGAAGACCTCGCAGGACGCGAGGACACGCTCTCCGATCATGATCGGATTGCGTTGCATTTCACGCTCGGCAAGGCATTTGCGGACCTGGGCGATGGCGAACGATCGTTTTACCACCTCAGCGCGGGCAATCGTATCAAGCGAAGATTCATCGCCTACGATGAACACGCAACGCTCGCCTATCTCGATCGTATCCGCGAGGTCTTCTCACGCGAAGTCGTGCGCGCAAAATCCGGTCATGGGCATGTCTCCGAGGCCCCGGTCTTCGTGCTGGGTATGCCGCGCTCCGGAACAAGCCTGGTCGAACAGATCCTCGCCAGCCATCCCCGCGTCTTCGGGGCCGGCGAGCCCAATCATCTTGCGGTGGTCACCGCCGAGTTCGCGACGCATTGCGCGCGCACTTTTCCAGAAATGCTGCCCGAGATGCCGGATCGCGATTTGGCCGCGCTTGGCAAGGCCTATATCGAACGCTTGCGCCCCTCGGCGGCGGGCGTGGATCGCATCATTGACAAGATGCCGTCGAACTTCTTGTTCGTGGGCCTTATTCATCTGGCGCTCCCGCGCGCGCGGATCATCCATGTCAGGCGCGACCCGGTCGACACCTGCCTGTCCTGCTTCTCCCTGTTGTTCTCCGAAGACCAGCCCTTCGCCTACGACCTCGCCGAGCTCGGGCGCTACTACAAGGCCTACGAGGCTTTGATGGCGCACTGGCGCGCCATCCTGCCGCAGGGCTCGATGCTGGAACTGCAATACGAGGACCTTGTCGCGGATATCGAGGCGCAGGCGCGTCGCCTCATCGAATATTGCGGCCTGGACTGGGATCGGCGTTGTCTTTCGTTCCACGAGACACAGCGGCCGGTCAGAACCGCAAGTGTCGCCCAGGTTCGCGCGCCGATCAATTCCAATTCGGTCGGGCGCTGGCGTCTCTATGGTGCCCGCCTGAAGCCTTTGTTGAACGTGCTTGGGGTCGACCCGCCGCAGTCCGAGGCGCAGCACCGCGGACGGGCTGTCGTAGCCCCCCTGGCGCAATCTCTTCCGAACGATTCGGAGGGGAAGGCCGACCTCAGGATCCAGCGCGCCTTTCAACTGGCTATCAGGCTTCAGCAGCTCGGAAAGCTGGAGCAGGTCGAGCGTCTCCTCATCGCCGTGCTGGCTGCACGGCCGGATCATATCGCTTCACTGTCGATGTTGGGCTCGCTCTGTGCCAACGCCAATCGCATTGACGAGGCGAGCGCGTACTTCGAACGAATCATCGCCGCCGATCCGAGCTCCAGCGAGGCATATGGAAGTCTTGCCGCGATTCACGCCTCTCGTGGCGCACTCGAGGCTGCATCGGCCTGTTACGAAAAGGCGCTGAGCCTGACGCCCGATCATCCTGGTATCCGCTACGGATTTGCTGCGACGCTGCAGAGCCTCGGCAGGAACGCGGAGGCAATTGGGCATCTCAGGGGCGCGTTGGCGGTCAAGCCCGAGCATCTTGAGTCGCATTTCCTGCTGGGAAATCTGCTCTATGCGATGGGCAAGGACCGCGAGGCCGCTCAATGCTACCTCAAAGTTCTGCAGTTGAGCCCCCGGCATCCCGAAACCCACAACAACCTCGGCAATGTGCTGCTGCGGCAAGGGCACGCCGAGCGGGCGATTGCCTATTATCGGACCGCGATCGAGATCAAGCCGGTCTATGCCGATGCCCATGGCAACCTGGGCAATGCCTTGCTCGAGCTAAATCGTCTGGAAGAATCGATCGAGCAGAACCAGCGGGCACTTGAATTGAAGCCCGAGCGCTTTGGATCATACAACAATCTCGGCGTCGCACTGCAGGCGCTGGGTCGATTTGACGAGGCAAGGAACGCCTTTGAGCGGGCTCTCGAACTGTCCCCGAACGAGGCGCCCATTCACCTCAATCTTGCGAACATGGGACGCTTCAAGCCGCGCGATCGGCGCCTCACGGGTCTGAGGCGGCTGCTGGCGGTGGTCGATACGCTCGACGAGGAGAAGCAGATCGCCGCGCATTTTGCCATGGGCAAGGCGCTTTCCGATCTCAAGCAATATGATGAGGCCTTCCATCACCTGAAGAGCGCGAATGCCTTGAAGCGGAGGACCTTCGCCTACGACGAGCCGAAGCGCTTGGCAATGTTCGGGAACATCAAGGCTAAGTTCCCGTCCGAGCGCTTTCAGGCTCGCCTGGGCGACGGCGACGCGTCGTGGTCGCCGATCTTCATCGTCGGCATGCCGCGGTCGGGCACGACGCTGATGGAGCAGGTGCTGGCGAGTCATTCGAAGGTGTTCGGCGGCGGCGAACTTGAGACGTTCAAGGAATTGATCGGCGAATGCGCCAAGCACGAGGGCATTCCGCCGGCCTATCCGGACCTGATGGAGGCGCTGTCGCCGGAAGGAATTGCGCAGCTCGGTCGGCTCTACGCGCAGCGTGTGCGGGCCATGGCGCCCGATGCGGCGTATATCGTCGACAAGATGCCACTCAACTTCGCATTTGTGGGCCTCATTCACCTGGCGCTTCCGCGCGCGCGCTTCATCCATGTTCGGCGCGATCCGCTCGACACATGCGTATCCTGCTTCTCCCTCCTGTTCACGGGAAGCCAGCCCTTTGCCTACGATCTTGCCGAGCTCGGGCGCTACTACCGTGGATACGAGTCTGTCATGGAACATTGGCGATGCGTGCTACCGCAGGGCATCATGATGGATGTGCAATACGAGGAGCTGGTCGAGGATATCGAAGGCGTCTCGCGCGCCGTGTTGCAACACTGCGGCCTGCAATGGGAAGACGGATGCCGCAACTTTCACGACACCAGACGAGCGGTGCGGACAGCAAGCCTGATGCAGGTTCGCAAGCCGCTCTATCGATCTTCGATCGGCGGCTGGCATCGCTACGCAAGACACCTGACGCCGCTGGCGGACGCGCTCGGGCAGGGTGTTCCGGAGAGGGTCGCCGCCGAAGTGGAGGCGAGGACAGAACGGCATCCAGCCAAGGTACGCACTCGGTAATGCTACCCATTCGCCAGACGCAGGGTTTGCCCCGGGAGATCGATGCCTGCCCGACGATGAAGCCGTTGCGCGTCAGGCTGGTTGGCCGACATGCTGAGCGTCGTGGGCGTGCCGCGTTCGGGACCGAATCATCGTCGGGTCATTGCCGTTGCAAATCCAGAGTGATCCTCGCCGGGTGGTCGTCAGAGGGTGAGACAACATCGGTGTGCAACCCGTTGCGCTCCGGCAAGGGCTCGCGGCCACGATTGCGCCATCATTTGTTGGTGCTTTGTCTGGCGCGTTGAGCGATCGGCAGGATCTATTTCGCCATCGGGATTGATCCGCGATTTTCGGGCCGTCAACTGTCTGAAATGGCATCATTTTAAAGGTCTTATGCTGGCTCGGCCCGGTTATTCCTGACTATCGTCCAGATCACGGCCCGGCGGCATTTTTGCTGCTTGTGTTTTTTCCCCGAAACCATAACCAGCCTTTTTGACATCGGCGGGATGAGTGGCTTAAGTAGAACCCCAATCGCGCCGGAGACGCTAATGACGATGCGAAAACGCGCTGTTTTGTTGGTCGGTCGCCAAGCCGCGTGCACGCATCTGAAATCGAAAGAGGGCCTCGCATGACTGCCTATTTCAGGCGTCAGCTCATAGACTATGTCGAATATCACCGTGATCCCTGGAACTGCGCGGCTCACGTATTTGGTATCATCGTCCTTTTCCTCGGCGCGGTTCTGCCGCTGACCATGCTGCGGCTTCCCGGGTTTGGTGGCCACGTCACTTTGGCGATGCTCCTGGCGCTGCCGGTGTTGATCTACTGGCTAGCGCTCGACCCCGCGCTGGGGCTCGCGATTCTCTGCTCGGCCATCGCGCTGCTCTCCATCGCTGCGGCCATTGTCGCCAATGTGAGTGCGCCGGCCGTTTGGGCTCTGACCGTGGTGCTGGTTGTGCTTGGCATCGCGGCGCAGGTCGTCGGCCACAGCGTCTTCGAACGGCGCAAGGCGTCGATGGCCGATCATCCCGCTCATTTCCTGCTCGGGCCGATGTTCGTGATGGCCAAGCTCTTCATTGCGTTCGGCTTCCGTCACGATCTGGCAGCCATCATCAGTCCGGGCGCCGAACCGGTACCGGCCGGCTATCCGGGCAATCGCTAAGACGAGCCGAAATTTTTTTGCATGACACGCATTCTTGTCACTGGCGGCAGCGGGTTCATCGGCCAACACTTGGTCTCCGAGCTTGTCGGGCGCGGGCACCAGGTCCGTGTGCTCGACGTCCGACTGCCCACGCGTCCGATAGCCGGGGTCGACTATGTCAAAGGCTCCGTGCTCGATCAGGCACGCATCCAGGACGCTCTGGCTGATGTCGACGAGGTCTATCACCTCGCAGCCCATCCCGGGATGTGGAAGCGCGACCGCGCGGAATTCGATGCCATCAATTTCCAGGGCAGCAAGAACGTACTTGGTGCGGCACGCAAACGCGGTGTCGGCCGCTTCCTGCATTGCTCGACCGAGTCCATCCTATTCCGCAGCACCGAGCCGGGCAGGGTTCCTGCGGAGGATTCGCGGCTGTCGGTCGACGAGATGCCGGGGCCTTACACGCGCTCCAAGATGCTCGCCGATCAGCTCGCGCTCGATGCCGCGACATCCGGTTTTCCTGTCATTGTCGGCTGTCCGACCATGCCGATCGGTACCCATGATCATAACACGACGCCGCCGACCCAGATGCTCCTGCACTTCCTCGGCGGCGGAGTGTTGCGGTTCTATCTCGATTTCATCGTCAATCTGGTTGACGTGCGCGACGTTGCGCTTGGTCTCATTCTGGCGATGGAGAAGGGACGGGTTGGGAACCGCTACCTCCTGGGCGGCGACTCTGTTCCGCTCGGCCAGGTGCTTTCGCTGATGGCGGCCATCAGTGGGCGCCGCAAGCTGTTTGTTCCCATTCCCGGCCGTATAGCGGAGTTCGCTGCATCCGTGATAGAGTTCAACGCCAATTACATCACCCGCCGCACGCCCGCGGCGACCGTCGAGGGCGTGCGCATCGCACGACGCGCCAGCGCACTGTCGATCGAGAAGGCCAAGCGCGAGCTCGGCTATGCGCCGCGCGCGATCGAGCCCGTCCTGCAGGAGACGATCGCTCGCATGACGGGCGCGCCTGTTAGCAAGGTCCTGAAGCATGCTTGACGGTCTGGGCAATATCGGTGACGCCATCCTCAGCGGCTGGATCGTCGCCTGGCCCACCAGATTGCTGGCGCTGATCTGGTTCGCCTGGGTGGTGAGCTGGGTGGTCGCGGCATTCTGGTCGGGGCGCACCAAGGCACATGTGCCGACCTGGGAGTCCTGGGTCTATCGGCTGCCAATCCTGATTGGCGCGATCTTCCTGATGCCGCTGACCGCGCGCTTGGTCGGAGCTGCGCCGCTCTATCACGTCGGCAACATCGGCACCTACCTGCTCGCGCTGGTTACCGTGCTCGGCATCTCGTTCACCTGGTGGGCGCGGATCCATCTCGGCCGCTTCTGGTCGAATGCGATCACCCACAAGGAGGATCATCGCATCATCGATACCGGCCCGTACGGCATGGTGCGGCATCCGATCTATACCGGTCTCATCATCGCGATCCTCGCCACCGGCATTGCGGTCGGCACCTGGACTGCGTTGGTCGGCGCGCTGTGCATCTGCTTCGGCGAATGGCAGAAGGCGCGCATGGAGGAAGGGTTTCTATCCATCGAGCTCGGGCAGGAGGCGTACCGCAATTACAGCCGCCGCGTCCCGATGATCGTGCCGTTCCTGCGGCGCTCGTAAGCCCAAGCTCAACGCCGCGTAGCGACCGGTCCGGCGACTGCCGCCGCAGTAGCCGGTGCCGCCGGTGCCAGATGCCGCGGCACGATCACGCGCTGGCCGGGCACGAGCGGCGCATTATCCGGCATCGGGTTGGCTTGCGTCAGCGCCCACAACGGCAGCTGATATTGCTGGGCGAGTGTCTGCAGCGTGTCACCGGGGCGGGCTGCAACGACCATACCGCTGTCCCATAGCTCGATCGGTTCTTCTGGCGGTACGGCGTAGCGCAGCTGTGCAATCTCGTCGTTGGTCTTCGCGGGCGTCGCGGCGAGTGCAAGAATCTTGGCGATCAGCTGCTGGTGCACAGAATCCATCTTGTCGATGGTGATGTGCGAAACCTCGTCGTGCTGCTCGAGGTCGTAGCTCGCATAATGTCCCGGAAAGCCCGTGACCGGCTTGATGTCGCCGCCGCCGAGCACGTTCTTGGACAGGAAGATGTTGATGAAGCGCTCGACATTGGTCGGCACGCTTGGGCTGAGATGGGCGGGATCGATGGTCACGACCAGGCTGACCGGAATGTTCTCTTCCTGCAGCTTTTCGGAGAACTGCAGGGCGCAGCGTCCGCCCATGGAATGGCCGATCAGGATGATCGGCTGTGGGTCCTCGCGGTACTTGTCGATCGCGCGCGAGGCAATCAGTGGACAGATCGTGAATTCGTAAGTATCCGCCGGAAGCCCGGCGCGCACGATCTTCTCCGCGAGCCGGTCCATGCCGGTGGAAAAGATCGGGCCAAGCGCGCCACGGAACAGATAGACCCGCCCGCGCGGGACGATCGGCGCCGGATCCGGGGCCGGCGTCGCAGCGGCGGTGCCTTTCGCCTGCGCAGCGTTGGCGTCGGTTCGATGGACGGCGGTCTGGCGGATCGGGGCCGCGGAGCCTGCGAGCGCGGACTGCGCGCAGCCCAAGGCCGCGAGCATGGCCGCGGCGACAATCAATGTCGCTTTTGGCCTGGGAAAAGCCCGGTTGAGTTTCACGGCCCGCCTGTCCGCCGTTGCCGGCGCCTCGATCGACACGCGCCCGTTTGGCGCGCGGCTATTGCATTGCAAGGGAATGGGCGGATTTTGAGGCCGGGCCAGTCCGAAGGCCGAGGCTAATCGGCGGGCGGTAATCAGTTCGCCGCAGCCGCTCGCCTTGGCCTGGGGGCGGCGGCCTGCGGGGCCACGGGTTTGCGCGCGACCGGGGCAGTTCCCGGCATCGGCGCCGGGCCGCCTGCCACCGCCGCGTCGATCGCCGCGATGACCTTCCGCTGCATCAGCTCGTTCTTGTCGATGGTGAGATGGCCGACGCCCGGCACATTCTCGACATCGACATTCTCCAGCGTGCCCTGGAAGTTCCGCGTGGGCTCGACCCGGGTGCCGGCGCCGTTGGCGACATAGAAATTGATGTATTTGCCGACGCGGCCCGAAAGGCTGGTGTGGAACACGGAGTCGAGGCCGATCGCGAGCTTCACCGGCACGCCCTGCCGGCTCAGTCGCTCGACCATGTCGGGCAGGCAGGTCGCCCCAGAGGAGTGGCCGACCAGAATGATGACCTTGGCGCGGCCGCTCCGGTATTCAGCGACAGCATCATCGGCCACCGAGGCCCAAAGTATGTGGTTGTGCACGCTCGCGGGGATTCCCTGCGCCTGTAGGCGGGAGGCCATCTGGTCCATGCCAAGCGAGAAGATGTTGAGCACGCCGCGCATCAGATAGACGTGCGCGCTAGCCGGTGCCGCTTGGGCCGCCTCGGCGCTTCGCGGCCCGAGCCCCACCGCAAATAGCAGCATCGCCAGCGCTGCGGCCTTCAGCGCGCCACGCCGTGACGCGAATGGCGACCCAAAGCCGCCGTGATCCGCCGCATTGCCGCTTTTCAATGTCATGGATCCCTCTGCTGGTCGCAATATATGTATACGAGGTATAAGGTTAGCGCCTTCGCATTCGCAATAGATGTGATTGCGGGAGATAAATTTTCTGCTCGGGCGCGGCGATCCTGCAACAGGAGCCGGCCGCGTTCACGTTCTCCGGTTCCGTCGCCAACCTATTGATGCATTGGGAAAATATCCTCGCTGCGGCGACCCCGCACCCGGCGCATTCCTGACGCAAGAGCGCCCCTCTTGCCCTCGGCTAGGCTCCCATCGCAAATGGTTGATCAGGCGAGAGAGCGAGGTGCTGCGATGAGCGACAATGACAGCGTGATTCTCGAAAAGCGCGGATATGGGCTCTGGATCACCATCAACCGTCCGGACAAGCGCAATGCGCTCAACGGCAGCGTCATCAGTGGTATCGCCGAGGGCTATCGTGCGGCGCACGAAGATGCGGACGTGCGCGTCATCGTGCTGACGGGGGCGGGCGAGAAGGCGTTCTGCGCCGGTGCCGACCTGCAGAATTCGGGTGCCGCCTTCTCGATGGATTTTTCGAGGCCCAATGTCGACTACGCCGACCTGCTGCGGCTGTCGCAGAATGCCACAAAACCGGCGATCGCGCGCGTCGGCGGTGTCTGCATGGCCGGCGGCATGGGCCTGCTCTGCATGACCGATATGGCGGTCGCCGCCGACCACGCCATCTTCGGCCTGCCGGAGGTCAAGGTCGGTGTGTTCCCGATGCAAGTGATGAGCCTGTTGCAGGGGATCGCCCCGCCGCGGCTTGTCAACGAATGGGCGCTGACCGGCGAACCGTTCGATGCGAAGGTTGCCCAAGCCGCCGGCCTGCTCAACTACGTTGTTCCCGCCGCCGAACTCGACGCCAAGATCGACTGGCTGATCGGCCGCCTGATCGACAAGTCGCCGACCGCGATCCGTCGCGGCAAATACGCCATGCGCGCCATCGCCTCGATGTCGTTCGACGAGAGCATCGCCTACACGGAAAGCCAGATCGCGCTGCTCGCGATGACCGAGGATGCGAAAGAGGGCCTGAAGGCGTTTGGCGAAAAACGCAAGCCGGTGTGGACGGGGAAGTAGTTGCTCTCGATGTGGAGGCATTTGGGTTCAAGTCCCGAACAGCGCGCTCCGTCATTGCGAGCGTAAGCGAAGCAATCCAGGGTCACGCGTGGCTCTGATTGCCTCGTCGCTTCGCTCCTCGCAATGACGTGGAGAGGACATGCGTTTGCCTTCTCGCGACGGAATTCGCCCGAGCTTTGCATCATCATCACCCTCTTCAAAAACAGAGGGAGCAGGGAAGGCCGGGTGGGCCGCTGCACCCGGGGCCCGCGCGCAGAAAAAAATTGCGCGAGCGCGAAAATCACAGGGCCAACAGCGGAAGTCTGGCTTCTAAAGCCGAAACCAGGGGATTGTGAGATAAGCGCAAGCGATCATCGCCATTGGGGGAACGACCCACGCACACCATACCCAGAACGGGGACAGGCGAGCCGGCAGAAGCGCGGCAACTATGCCAACGACGAGCGCACCGACAGCGGCGGAAGCAGTCCACCCGTACCAGTACATCTCGGGCGCGAGGAAATCCAAGACGGGATCGGCAACATCCCGGGAACGATGCAGACCGAGAAGGACGATGCCTTGCGCGGGATAAACGGTAAACAGCGCAAGCCCACGGGCATGTGCGAGAGCGTAAAAGAGCGCGAAAGCTGCCCCATAAGCAAAAGCGAACCGCCGAAACATCGAGTTAAACATTACGATCCGAAGCCTCCGATGTTGTTCAAAACGTGACCAACGAGAAAGGCCCACCAGACGATGAATGCAAGGAGTAAGGTAAGGGCAGTGCGTAGCTGATAGCTGCGACCATCAACCGGCTGATGCCAGCACGACCAGTATGCGGGCAGCACCCCCAAGCCGATGGCGGTGAAATCCTCCTTGAGATCAAAGAAACCCAGCGCATGCCAATGGTGATCGCGTTCCAAACTTGGCTGAACATCGACCTTGAAATACAGGTAGACGACAGCGCCGAGCAGCCACGAGATCACATACAGAACGACGATTGCATTCGTGAAGCCTGCACCTCGCACTGCGCGAAACCGGTCGAAGAACGAATACGGCTTCGCCCTGGCCGGCGCGCATGTTGCCAATGTCTGATGCGTGATGGCGCCGAGCAGGGCCACCGTGACCAAACCGTGCAGAATGAGAATTACTGTTCCCACAGGTTACGACCGGTGCTCTACGAGAACAGTGCCTCGGATGCGAACGGCTCAGCCGAGCCGGGCCGGTAACGTGTCAGGTTGAATTTTGTCTTCTCCACCGGTGCGACATCGACCAGGACGTAGTTGTATTCTTCCTGCGGCGGCTTGCCCTTCCAATAGAGGTCCGGCGGATAGTTGCTTGGCACCTTGATGCTCGTGCGACCGGGAAGGATCGGGTCCTGCTCCGCCCCACCGCCACCAAGAACCAGGTATTTCACGCCATCGACGTCATACATTTCGGTCGTATGCACGTGTCCGTTGAAAACGACGAGTTCCAAGTCCTTGGCGTAGGCCGCGATGGTCTTGTGAGGATTGTCAGGCTCCGGAATGGGACCGAGGCCAGCGCGACAGAAGACCGGATAGTGGAAGGTGATGAACGCCTTTTTTAATCCCTTGGCTTTGGCATCGTCCAGCCACTGTTGCAATTGCACCATCTGCTCCGCGTATTTTGGCCGGTCTCCATCCCACAGCGACGGCGAGCGATAATCGTACTTTCCGCTCCACAGGAAGATAAACCTGACGTCTCGGAAGTCGAATTTGTAAATCAACCGCTCCGGGGTCACGCCGAAGTTCTTCAGATAAGGCACCGCGTCAAGCGTCCCTTCAATTTTTGGATCGCCCCACACTTCGTGATTGCCCACCGACATGAACCACCGTCCTTCGAGCCCTGCGGCGCGCATCTCGGAATCTGGCGCCGGCAGCAGCTTGAGCATGGTGTCGTTGACGCGTTTCCAATAGGGACTGTCGGCGACTGAGCGGCCCTGATTGCCCCACCAGACGACGTCGCCGCTGTTGATCACGAATTTGGCGCGGCCGGCCTGCACGTGCTGCACGATTTCGCGAGAAACCCAATCGCCACCCTCGAGTCGAAACATTTCCCGGTGCACTCCGGGAAGCAGTTTGACGTCTTCGACAGTTGCACGGGTCACCCAGCCCTGGTCCACCGACAACGTCATGACCTCGCTCCGTGACATGAACGGCATGACGACTTGCTTAAGCTCCTTGGTGGTGGGGTCGAAGATCATTTTCACATCGCGCTTCACCACCGCTTCCGCGACCTTTTCCGGCATGACCAGGCCAAACATTTCAACGAATAGTCCGACGAGATCGGTGCGGCCTTCCTTGACCGGCAGGTACATCATGGGTCGCGAGTCACCGCAGACCGCAAAGGAAAACCCGGAATTTGCCTGTTGCGCCACTGCCTTCTTCACCGCGAGAACCGAGGACAGCACTGGCAGCATTGCAAGGCCCGAGAGCAGGCCCCTCCTATTCAATCCGCCTTTAGCCGAATTCACGTCGCTGAAGACAAGGCGCCCGTCCATCTGACCGCTCCATCCGTCTATTGGCGCCCTTTTCGCCCGATCGGCGTTGCCGCTGCAGGGACGAACGCCAGCCGCCCGAGAGTGCTGCAATCACGGATAGCCGAACCGTATTCGCGCGCTATGCAACTTCGGCAGATTGGTGGTCTTCTAAGTGCCTTTGCGCCTGGGTCATTGCGGAAGTCGGCCGATTGAATAACCAAATGGACCGCGCTCAGCCGCCCTTCGCACAAGCACTTGGCTGATTGGATTTTCTCGGATGTGCCCCCTAAGTCACACCCAAAAGCCACGCCCAATGGTTGAATGGAGCACTGGCGCGCTCGCTACCCTGTTTAGGGCTGCCATGGAGAATCCATTCCTTACCGTTGCGCTGTTTGCAATGCTTGCGAGTGTCACCGCGCGTGCTGCGGATATGCCGGTGAAGGCCCCGCCGCCTCCCCCACCGCCGTACAACTGGTCAGGATTTTATCTTGGCGCAAATCTCGGTGGTGCGTGGACCAACGGCAGCCTGAATATTCCAGGCAACAATCTCTATGGCGGCATCACCGAATTCGTCGGTGGCGTTCAGGCTGGCTACAATTTCCAGCTGGCCATCTTTTGTTTGGTGTGGAAGGTGATTTAGATGGGGCGACTTTTGGTCATCCCGCGCTTCCCACTCCTACGGTCGGATCGGTGAGCCAGAACTGGATTGGGATGATTGCAGGCCGCAGCGGCAAGCGCAAGTTGACTTGGGACAAGCGCCGGATCCGATATCGCAAGGTTTGTTCGTCCGTTGGTGATACTCTGTCACTCCAGCTATGCCTTGCGCCTCGCATCGGTACCTACGCGCTATTGTCCGAGCAGGGCGGCGACGGACGCAAGTTGCAAAGCTCCGGCCAGGAAAAGCACGGTGAAAATGGAAGTGGTGGAGCGTATCAATTCATCCTATGGCAAAAGACCCCGATCGCAACACGCGCGTCCGGAGGACTTCAGGTCAAAAGCACCAGTCGAGGATTGTAGTCAACAGGTCCGCTTCACGGATAGCGGACCTGAGCGGACCACCGAGCGATGTCGCCCTCAGGCCCAGTTCCGGACTCATGCATTGCAGCAACCGCGTCCTATTCGATCACCTCATCGGCCCGGACAAGGATCGAGGGTGGGATATTCAATCCGAGCGCCTTGGCCGCCTTGTTGTTGACTATCAACTCGAGCTTGGTGGGAAATTCCACCGGGAGATCGCCTGGCTGAGCTCCTTTGAGAATTTTGTTCACATAAATAGCCGCGCGATGAAAATTCTCGGACAAGTTAACGCCATAGCTGGCCAGCCCGCCCGCGTCGACATGGTCACGGAAGCCATAGATCGCCGGCAATCGCGCCGTTGCAGCGAGTACGGCGATCCTGTTCCGCTCACTGAAGAGCATACCATCAACGAGGACGATGACTGCTCGAACGTGGTCGTCCGCCATTGCCTGGAATGCCGCTTCGAGATCGCCGGGCGAACGAACCTCGGCAGCAACAGCTTGGATGCCCAACTTCCGACACGTGCTCTCCAATTCTTGCCGGTCGATAATGACCCCGGTGGCAACGTTCACCAAGTATCCAAGCTTGACGACGTCTGGAATCATTTGAAGCGCCAGCTCAACCTGTTTGCCTGTTAGGCCTTGGGTGCGAAACGATACGCCGGTCACGTTCCCGCCCGGCCGCGCCTCGCTGGAAATTAAGCCGAGGTTGATGGCATCGGCGAGTAACGGGCAAACAATCGGAATTGACGTGGTCAATGCTCTCGTCGCTACTGCAGCCGGAGTTACAGTGGCTAGAATCACGTCAGGTCTAAGTCCAACTAACTCCGCTGCAAGAGCAGGGAAGCGGTCCAGATGCCCCTCCGCGAAACGGTAGACAATATCCACGCTCAGGCCATCGACGTAGCCAAGTTCTTTCAAGCCCTGCTCGAAGCCGTTGAGCGGCGAATTACCTTCCTTCCTGATCGCACTGAGAACTGCGATAAGCGGACGTTTGGTTGGGATTTCTGCGCGTGCCACGATCGGCCACGCGGCAGTGGTGCTACCGAGGAGTGTGATAAACTCGCGCCGCCGCAAATGCCGTCCCCCGACAAAAAGACCCCGCTGAAATCGATTAGAGGTAGCACATTGTGATCTACTTGGCCGCACCCGTGGTGGATTGCACCTGCACCACCGAGGGCGGGTTCCATTTGCCCGTGAGCGCCTCCGATTTCGGGGCATAGATGCGCATGGTCAAGTTGAACGGCCCTTTTGGCGCCGGAAGCCAGTTGGCTTGTTTGTCGGCGCTGGGGCTCTCGTTCTGGAAATAGAGGTCGAGCGATCCGTCCCCGTTATACTTGAACGGCATCCAACTGCTGACGGCAAACCGATTGAGAGTGTTGGTAATCTGGAAGCCCTCTGGGTCATAAAGCGTAACCGACCAAAAGGCGTTCGCCGGCGGCATGTCGCTCTTGTCGAAGTGGAGCGCGTAGCTGTTTGCACCATCGAGAGGTTTGCCGGTCTCATCGCCCAGATTGATCGGATAGATGGCATCCTCGGGAAGGTTCGCGCCGAGGCCGGCCTGAGCGATGATAGCGCGCTTCAAATAATAGTTGCCGTACACCCCCATTGTGTCGGTGTTCATGGACCAGCCGTTCACGACGCGCGCGAGCGTCGGCAGCTTCCAAGCCATCAATTTCTGCCCTTCTTCCGGCGCGCTCGTCAGCGCATTGCGAACCTCGGGATCGAGCTTCGCCATGTTAAAGCTCTTGCCTGGCTCGATTCCGATCCCCCTCATCTGCGCGATGATCGGCTCGTCAGTAATGTGGGGAGGATTGACCTTGAGAAGTTCGGCCGCGTAGGAGAAGAACTTGTCGGCCGCCATGGTGTCGACCGCAGTTTTCGGCGGCGTTTTCATATCGACAGTCGGATCAATCTTCACTTCCACGGGCGTTGGGGTCTTGCCCCATTCCGAGAGCGGGGTGACTTTGTAGCCGTCCTGTATCTTGTGAACGGCATCGTAGTCTGGCGGTCCATCCGTCTTCGTTCGTCCGATGATCCAGACGAAAGGCGTCGGTGCACTGATTCTCGAGATTCCTGAAGGAACATCTCCGTTCCAACCCGTTGGCGCCACCAAGAAATTGATCGCCTGTGTGCCCGTGGTTCGCCAACCGGGCGATGCAAACACGTCGGTCCACATGTCGAGCATCGGAAGCAGATAGTAGCGGTCATCGGTATTCGGAGCGGATACGATCATCGGCTCTTTGGTCAACTCGAGCCACGCAATGGAATACAGCGTATCGAAGTTTACTCGCACTACGCCCTTGAAATCAGCGGGGGGATACTCACGAACGCTGGTGAACTCGTTCATCGGGCCTTTGCCGAACTCCTTGCCGGGCTTGATGTTTGTCGATTGCTTCCGGGTCACATCCATCATGACGAGAGGGTAGAGATAGAGATAAGCATCGACGGCGATGGCGCGGGCTTCTTGCTCGGTAATCCCGGCATAAGCACTTCTTGGAGTGGCCGAGACGTCCAGCAAGCTGAACAGGAGCGCCAAGGTAATCGTAACTTGTCTCATGACTGAAACTCCAAGGCTGTTTACGCGACTGCGCTGGGACAACGGCCAGTTCCAACCTGATAAATCGTTGACTGCGGCCTATTGGCCGATGGGCACTAAGCGCTTCACAGGCCATCCGGTGTCGTTGACCTAGATCAAGGGATGTCCGAGACAGGATCTTTCTCGATGGATTAAGCGGGGGGGGCGGCTGGGAAATGTCCGCTTAGGCCCGAAAGCGCCGAAGCCGAGCTAGGTCGAAACGAAACGGCCCCGGGCTAGGTTGCGGCAGTCTCGCAATATCGCACATTGGAGCCGACGGCGGACCACGACACTCTGTCGATCAGGGGGCGTGGTCTGTTCACTTTTGAACACTCGATCCCATGCTTGCCCTCCATTTGCAGTGCGCTTTTGCTTGCGACACGAGCTTGATAACCCTGGGATATCGAGGCGTTTGCCATAGAAGGCCGCGCCAGATAAGGCTTTAGGGGAAGCCTCGAGGGAGTGTGCGACATGGCCGCGAACGTGGGTACCGTAGCTGAGCTGGTCGGCAGCAGCGAACAGCTCATCCTGCCCGAATGGATCGACCTGCAGAAGAAGGCCGGCAGCCTCAACACGGGGCGGATCACCGAAAATGAGCTTGTTTCGCAATCGCGCGAGTTTCTTCATTTGTTGCGGGACGGCCTGGCGAAGGGCGGCAGCGATGCCTCCAATCCCGCCTACGGACCGGCCAAGCAGTTGCTCGCGGACGTGTCCCGCTCGCGCGCGCTCCAGGGCTTCTCGCCGAGTGAGACGGCGACGTTCGTCTTTTCGCTGAAGCAGCCACTCTTCAACACACTCAACCGCAACAGTACGCTGTCGCCGGCCCAGGCCGCCGAGCTCACCTGGTCGGTGACGCTTCTTCTCGACGAATTGGGCCTGTTTACGCTCGAGGTTTTCCAGAAGAGCCGCGAGGAAGTCATCGTCCGTCAGCAGCGCGAGATCGCCGAGCTGTCGACGCCGGTCGTCAAGCTGTGGGATGGTATCCTCGCGCTGCCGCTGATCGGCACGCTCGACAGCCAGCGGACCCAGGTCGTGATGGAAAATCTTCTGCAGACCATCGTCGATTCCGAAGCGGCGATCGCCATCATCGACATCACCGGCGTGCCCACGGTGGATACGCTGACGGCGCAGCATCTCCTCAAGACTGTCGCCGCTGCGAGGCTCATGGGCGCCGATTGCATCGTCAGCGGCATCCGCCCGCAGATTGCCCAGACCATGGTGCATCTGGGTGTTGAATTGAACGTGGTTTCGAAAGCCACCCTAGCCGACGCGCTCGCTGTGGCGCTGGAGCGAACCGGGCGAGCCGTGACCAAGCAGAAAAGGCAGGCTGCCTCCGAACAGACCAAGACGCCCGCCGAAAAAGGCCAATGATCATGGATCGCATTCCAATCCTGAAGTTCGGGAATGCTCTTCTTGTGACCATTCAGGTCGACATGCATGATCGTCTTGCCACCGCGCTCGAGGAGGACCTGACCAGCAAGATCGTCGAATACGGTGCCAAGGGGGTGCTGATCGACATCTCCGCGCTGGAGATCGTCGACAGCTTCATCGGACGGATGCTCGACAACATCGCCGCGGTTTCCCGCATCCTGGACGCTGACACGGTGGTTGTCGGCATGCGGCCGGCGGTCGCGATCACGCTGGTCGAGCTCGGACTGTCCCTGACCGGTGTCAAGACCGCCCTGAACGTCGAGCGTGGCATGGCTCTCATCCACGCACGGCTCAAGACGTCGGATTCGGAAGATGACGACGCCGAAGATTGAGCGGCTCGATATCCGCTCCTCGGACGACGTCGTGCGAGTCCGCCAGTTGGCGCGCACGCTGGCCCTCGGAGCGGGCCTGAGCCTTGTCGACCAGACCAAGATCATCACGGCTGCAAGCGAGCTGGCCCGCAATACGCTCGACTATGGTGGCGGCGGTTTTGTTGTCGCCGAGCTGGTCGAGGCATCCGGTCGCCGCGGTCTCAGGCTGACATTCGAGGACAAGGGCCCGGGCATCCCCGATATAGACGCCGCGCTAAAGGATGGCTTTACCACCGGCAAGGGCATGGGTCTCGGGTTGGGAGGCGCCAGACGGCTTTCCAATGAATTTTCGATTCATTCAAAACCCGGCGAGGGCACCAAAGTCGTCATCGCGCGTTGGAAATAACCCATGATAGCTCTCGCCGTGCAGGACCAAAGTCAGGTAGCGGAGGCACGGCGAAGGGCAACCGAAATCGCGGGGCGTCAGGGATTTGGCGATGTCGATGCCGGCAGGGTGGCTCTCGTGGCGACGGAGCTCGCGACCAACATCCTCAAGCATGGTAACGGCGGGGAGATGCTGGTCGGCGCGTATGGCGAAGGCGCGGACGGCGGCGTCGAGTTGATTGGCCTCGACAAAGGTCCCGGGATCGCGAACCTCGCTGCGAGCCTGGCCGATGGATATTCCACCGCGGGAACGGCCGGCAAGGGCCTGGGCGCGGTCGTCCGTCAGTCCCATTTTATCGATATCGCATCCTGGCCCGGAAACGGCACGGCCGTTCTGGTTCGGCTCAAGACCGGGACTCCTCCCGAAGGCTCGGTCGATAGCAGCCGGGTCGGTGTCGTCTCGGTGCCGAAGCTCGGCCAGGACGTCTGCGGGGATTCCTGGGGCGTTTCGCTGGGAGCGGAGGAAACGACGCTGCTGGTCGTTGACGGCCTCGGTCACGGACCGGAGGCCGCCGAAGCGGCCGTCGAGGCCGTCCGCCTGTTTCACCGGTTCAATGGGCATCGCGCCCCGGTGCTGCTCGACTACATCCACGGCGGGCTGCGAGCCACGCGTGGGGCGGCCGTATCGGTGGCGCGATTTCAGCCGGCATCCGGCAAGATCATCTATTCGGGAATCGGCAATATCGCCGGCGTCATCGCCGCCAACGGCGAGATCCGGCGCATGGTCTCGATGCCGGGAACCGCCGGCCACAACGCCCGCAAGATCCAGGCTTTCGAATATCCGTTCACGGCTGGCCTCGTCATTCTTCACTCCGACGGAATAGCCTCCAGCTGGACGCTCGACAGGTATCCCAATCTCGCCGCACGGCACCCGACCCTGATCGCAGCGGTGCTGTACCGAGACCTGACACGGCATCGCGACGATGCTACCGTCCTGGTAGCGAAATGGTGACGATCATGGCCTCAAGTGCGAAAGTATGGCCAATCGTGACGGTTCCGATCCAGAGCGAAGCCGACGTCGTCAAGGTCCGTCAGCGCGCACATCGGCTGGCCGAGCTCCTGGGATTTGAACGGCAGGACCAGACGCGGATTGCAACCGCCGTTTCGGAGCTGGCGCGAAACGCTTTCAGCTATGCCGGCGGCGGACGCGCCGAATTCATTCTCGATCCAGCACCTGTCCCACAGGTTTTCCACGTCAGGATATCGGACAAAGGACCGGGTATTGCCGATATCCAGACCATTCTGGACGGACAATACCGCTCCAAGAGCGGCATGGGTCTCGGCATCCTCGGCGCCCGCCGGCTGATGGACCATTTCAGGATCGAGTCGAGGCCGGGCAAGGGAACGACCGTCGAGATCGGCCATGATCTGCCGCGCCGCGCAGAGCCGGTGACACGGGCAAAGCTCGCCGAAGTTGCGACGATCCTGCAGAAGGACAGCTCGTCTGATCCTCTCGAGGTCTTGCGTGAGCAAAATCGCGAGCTCATGCAGAGCCTGGAGGACATCCGCCGCAAGGACGAGGAGAGCAAGCAACTCGATCAGGAGCTGAGCGATACCAACCGGGGCGTGGTCGCGCTGTACGCCGAGCTCGACGAGCGTGCCGAACAGCTTCGGCACGCCAGCGAGCTCAAGACGAAATTTCTCTCGAACATGAGTCATGAGTTTCGCACCCCGCTCAATTCGGTGCTGGCGCTGTCGCGGCTTCTGCTTGACCGCGTCGACGGTGATCTCACGCAGGAGCAGGAGCGACAGGTCGGCTATATCCGCCGCTCCGCCGAGAGCCTGCTCGAGCTCGTCAATGATCTCCTGGATCTTGCGAAGGTCGAAGCAGGCAAGGTCGACATCCGGCCGACAGCCTTTACGGTCTATGAGCTCTTCGGCAGCCTGCGCGGCGCCCTCAGGCCGCTTTTGACCAGCCAGGCCGTCGAGTTGATTTTCGACATTCCCGACAAGGTACCCAATCTCTTCACCGACGAGGCGAAGCTTACCCAAATTCTGCGCAACCTCATTTCGAACGCGCTGAAATTCACCGAGCAGGGCGAAGTCAGGGTCACCGCCTCCTTTGACGCGGACACGGGGCGCGTGAACCTTGCAGTCCGCGATACCGGAATCGGTATCGCGCCGCAGGACCATTCCCGGATTTTTGAGGAATTTTCGCAAGTCGATACGAAAATCCAGAAGCGGGTCAAGGGCACTGGTCTGGGCCTGCCGTTGTCCAGGTCGCTCGCCGAACTGCTTGGCGGCGAATTGACAGTCGAAAGCGTGCTGGGCCAGGGTTCGGTTTTCACCCTCTCCATTCCACCCCAACGGGGCGACCCCTCGCGCGCGCAGCGCGCCGCCGACAAGGCGCGCAAGCGGGTGCTGCTCATCGACGATGACGAGACGTTCCGTTATGTGATGCGTCAGATCATCAGCAACGAGCCGCGCTATGAATTCATCGAGGCGGTCGATGGCGACGTCGGCCTCAAGGCTGCGCGCGAGCAGAAGCCCGATGTCATCATCCTCGACCTGCAGATGCCGACCATGGATGGGTTCACGGTGTTGCAGGAGCTTGGGGCGGACAGCCGAACCAGCGTGACGCCGGTCATTGTCTCGACGTCGCTGAACGTCAATGCCGAGTTGAAGGCACGGCTTCCGTCAGGCACCCGCGTCATTTCAAAAAATACCATTTCTCGCGAGAACGTTTCGCTGTTTCTGCGCGATGCAACCCTGGGGGCATCGTGACCGATAGCACCGTCATTGTTAATGTCGACGACCAGGACGCGCCTCGTTATGTCAAGACGCGCGATCTCCAGGAGGCCGGCTTCACCGTCATTGAAGCTCGAACCGGCGCCGAAGCGCTGCGGCTTATCGAGGTGGAGAAGCCGCCGATCGTTCTTCTGGACGTCGAGTTGCCCGATATCACCGGCTACGACGTCTGTGCCTTCATCAAGAAGAAGTGGCCGGCGGTCATGGTCCTGATGACGTCCTCCACATTTACAACGTCGACCCATCGCACGCGCGGCCTCGATTCCGGTGCCGATTCCTATCTCGTGCAGCCTGCGGAGCCTCTCGAGCTCGCTGCCGCCGTCAATGCGCTGCTGCGGATTCGCAGAGCCGAAGACAACATGCGAGCGCTGAATGCGACGCTGGAGCAGCGCATCAGGGATCGCGTCGCTGATCTCGAGGCCGCAAATCTCAAACTGCAGCATGAAATAGAGCAGCGGCAGCGCGCAGAGACCGCGCTTGTTCAGTCCCAAAAGATGGAAGCGATCGGTCAGCTCACCGGCGGACTCGCACATGACTTCAATAATTTGCTGACGGCGGTTGTCGGCAATCTGGATCTCATCCGCATGCGCGCCAGCGATCCCCGTATCGCCCGTCAGGCCGAGCATGCGTTCAAGGCAGCCGAGCGTGGCTCGAAGCTGACCGCGCAGCTGCTTGCATTTTCACGCACGCAAAAGCTTGTAACCGCGCCGGTCGACCTGAATGCGCTGATCACGGGCATGGGCGAGCTCGTCAACCAGACGCTGGGTGCCGAAATCACGGTCAAGACGGAGCTGGCGGAGGGACTGCCGCATGCGCTTGCAGACGCCAATCAGCTCGAGTTGGCGATCCTGAACCTGTCGATCAATGCGCGCGACGCTATGCCCGGGGGCGGCACGCTGACGATTTCGACACGGCCGGATCATGCCGACAAGGGGCGTGTGATCGTGTGCGTGGCCGATACCGGAACGGGAATGCCGCCGGAGGTCGTCACGCGTGCGTTCGATCCATTCTTTACGACAAAGCCTCCCGGCAAGGGGACCGGTCTGGGGCTTTCGCAGGTTTACGGCATCGTTCGCCAGCTCGGCGGCGATGTCACGATCGATACAGCTCCCGGCAAGGGAACCGGGATCAGGATCGCCCTCCGTATCGCTCACGCGCCGGCGGAGCATGAAAGCACAGGGCCCTCAGATGTGTCGCGGGGCTCCGAGAACATCCTGATCGTCGATGACGATCCCGACGTCCGGGACATCATGTCCAGCGTGCTCTCCGACCTGGGCTATCAGGTCAGGGAGGCGACCAGTGGGGATACGGCGCTCGATATGCTGAAGGACTATCGCCCGGATTTGCTGATCCTTGATTTCGGCATGCCGGGAGCGAACGGCGCCGAAGTGGCCGCCAGCGCGCGAGCGATGAACGTCGGCTTGCGGATACTCTTTGTCAGCGGCTATTCCGACACGTCCGCGATCGAGAGGGCGGTTGGAAAGGCGGCGCTCCTGCATAAGCCCTTCCGTCCGGCCGAATTTGCCGCTGCGGTCCGGTCCTCGCTCGATGCGCCGCCGCCTTCCGCAAGTTGCTCCAGGACTTGATGCGTGCCTATCCGGCGAAGACCGGAGCCGGCCGCACTCAAGGTAAGCTTCGCCGAGATTAATTCAGGCCGAGCTGACGCGCGCGGCTACGCGCTCGACCGGATTTCGTCCGATCCTCGACTGCAGGTCCCTGAGCTCTACGAAGCGGTCGGCTTGCCGTCGCAACTCGTCCGCAATCATCGGCGGATGAGAGGCCATGCTGGATACGACGGTGACGTTTACGCCGCGGCGCTGGACCGCTTCGACCAGGCAGCGAAAGTCGCCGTCACCCGAGATGAGCACCATTTCGTCGATATGCGGGGCGAGTTCCATGGCGTTGACGGCAAGTTCGACGTCCATGTCACCCTTCACCTTTCGACGACCTGTGGCGTCGATGAATTCCTTGCCCGGCTTGGTGACCACCGTAAACCCATTGTAATCGAGCCAGTCGATCAACGGGCGGATGGATGAGTAGTCCCGATCCTCGAAGACCGCCGTGTAGTAGAAGGCCCGCAGCAGGGTGCCGCGGCTCTCGATCTCCTTGAGCAGGCGCCGGTAATCGATCTCGAACCCGAGCGCCTTCGATGTCGCGTGCAGATTCGCGCCATCGATGAAAACGGCAATCGTGGTGGTTTCGGAAGGGGACATTACAGGCCTTTGTAAAAAGAGAGCCGTGTCTGGGGGTGAGATAGCGCCCAAAATATTTTAGGCTTCAAATTATTTCAGTCATGATCGCCCTGCTGAGGATCAAGTCAAGGCTCTGGATTGGTCTTTGCGTGGAAGTCGGACAATCGACCACACATGTGGTCGGCTATTCGCCCGGGCAGGAAAGCGATTGGCTCAATGGTGCGTTCGATGGCTCCGGCGATCGCTGCCGTCACCCCGACAATCGCGTCAAGCTCGGCTCTGCGATCGGTCATGGCTTTTGTCCCTTGACCTTACTCTATCCGAGCGAATGCGCTGTTGTCACTGGCAAGCACGATGCGATGGTGTTCCGCCAAATGAACACCCCTTTCGCAAAATGTTTACACTGCATCGCAAAGAGAACTGACGGGCAAGCCCGCGTGGATGCAAGCGCCCACTCCTCGCGCTGGCGCGCTCTTCAGTTTCGGATCATGGCTTAGCGCCTGACGCGCGCTCCCGGCTGTTCAGTGCGGCCAGCGCCTTGCGATCGATAGGGCGAAGACAGGAGCAGGAGGAAAAGCGCGCTGTTCGCCCGGTATCTGGCCGCTGATCGGCTGGCTTCTACGCCCGCCATGACAACCTTTGCTTCGGTCGTCCATACCGACCACATCCATCTCCGCCCTCGCTTCTTCAGGGCGATGTCGTAGGTTGGGAACAGATCAGACATGTTTCGGGCTCACCGTCAGCAACGCCGCTTTGCGTCAGATTGGGTCCTTGCCGTCTCAATCTCCACGTTCGTACCAACACCGGGCCTGCGCGTGACAGGCTGGTCGGCAGCTCCCGCTCTTTCGCTCAAAAGCGCGGACCCGGCATGGAAATGCGCGAAAAACCGCAGTTCCCATGTGCAGTAGTAGCTCGGCCGTGTAACGGGGCCATTGTCAGAATTGTAATTAAAATGTAACAATCCGCGCGATCCAGGTAGCTGACGATCCCGGCGAGCGCGGACGGGTATGAGAAAGCGTGTACTGGTTGTGGCGGGGGAGGCGACTCTCCGCGCCAAGCTCGCACGTATGCTGCAACAGGCAGGATACGTGATCGAGCTCGCCGCTGATGACAGGCGGGCGCTCAAGCTCGCGTCAGACGGAAAAGTCGAGGCGGCGATCGTTGTGCCGGGGCCGGCTCCCGACGGCCTTGCGTTCCTGGAGGAGTTGGGCAGCCTGATCCCGGGGCTTTTGGTGCTCGCGGAGCGATCGGACCAGGTCGCCGGGTTCGCCCGTCTCCTTCTCGGCGTGGAGGTCCATCGTCTGCAGCCAATGGACGAGAAGCAGATCCTCGACAGTCTTGCGCGAGCCATCGCCTCATCGACGGGCGAAGAGCCTGCGCCAGCTTCGGCTGCTCTCGTGATCGGCGACTGCAGGCTCGACCTTGCCGGCCGTGTCTTCGTCCATCCTGACGGGCGGGAGGTGCTGCTGACGCGCGCGGAGCTTTCGCTGCTCTCGGCGTTCGCACGCAGGCCCGGCCAGGTGCTGTCGCGCGACCAGTTGAGTGTGGCGATCGCGGGCCATGATGCGGAGCCATACGGCCGCAGCGTCGACATGCATATCAGCCGGCTGCGGCGCAAGATCGAGCCAGATCCCAAGGCGCCGCAATTCATTCTGACCGCGTCCGGCGGCGGCTACAAATTCGCTGCGGCGACCCGAACGGGCAGGGGACAGGCCGAGCCGGCGGTCGATCTCGACGCGCAGGCAAGCGCCGCACGGGTCGCGACGCATGCGATCGGGCTTGCAGGCATTGAGCCGGAGCTGGCGGTTGGCCGTCGCACCAACCCGCCGCAGCTCGGATCCGAGAAAAGGCAGCTTACGGTGCTGTCCTGCGAGATCGTGCCTTCGGCGGCGGTCGGAGAAAGCATTGACCTCGAGGAGCTTGCGCGCCTCGTCCACAGTTTCCACGGTGCTTGCACGGCCGCCGTTGCGGGCATGGACGGCAGCCTTGCGGGGTCGGCCGGGCACGAGGTCCTGGCATTTTTCGGCTCCCCGAGGGCTCATGAGGATGACGCCGAACGTGCCGTGCATACGGCGCTTGAACTGATCGCAAAGGCCGGTGAGCTCGCGTGGTCGTCCGGCGAGCCGCTGCAGCTGCGCATCGGAATTGCCACGGGTCTTGTCGTCGTCTCCGGGCGAGGCGTGATCGGAGAGCCCTCGACGGCGGCGCCCCGCTTGCGGAACATCGCGCGGCCGAACACGATCCTCGTCGCGCCGAGCACCTACAGGCTGCTGGGACGTGCCTTCGTTTGCGAGGGACCCGGCTCATACGAGCTTCCGGGCGTGTCCGGGACGGTGACCGCCTACATGGTCACCAGGAGGCGGCCGGTCGAAAGCCGGTTCAGTGCCAGGCAGACGCCCAGGCTGACTCAATTCGTCGGCCGGGAGCACGAGCTGCGACAGCTCATGGTCCTGTGGGAGCGCGTTCAAACCAGGAAGGGGCAGATCGCGCTGATCTGCGGCGAGGCCGGGATTGGCAAGTCGCGGGTTTGCGAAGAGTTCCTGGAGCGGATTCATGCCGATCCCCACATCACGATCCGCTATCAGTGCTCGCCGCATCATACCCATAGTCCGTTTCGTCCGATCATCGACCAGATCGAATATGCCGCGCATTTCGAGCAGGGAGAGGCGCCCGGCACCAAGCTGAAGAAATTGGAAGCCGCGCTGTCCGAAGCCGGCGCTGTGTCCCTGGCCGACATGGAATCCTGCGCCCTCCTGCTTTCGATTCCGAGCGGCGAATCATCGACAGCGGGCCTGACACCGCAAAAGCAGAAGGATCTCGTGATCGCAGCACTGACACGGCATGTGCTGGGTCTCGCGCGCACGCTGCCGGTCGTGATCGAGCTTTCGGACGCGCATTGGGCGGACTCCAGCACGCTGGAGCTGTTCAGCCGGATCATCGGATCACTCAGGGCCGCGCAAGTCTTCGTCCTGATGAGTTTTCGCCCCGAATTCTTTCCGCAATGGCTCGACGAGCCGCATGTGACGATGTTGCGGCTCGACCGGCTTGGGCGCGAGCAGACGGATGCCATGGTGTTCGATGTCGCCGGACAAAAGACGTTGCCGCCCGATATCCACGC
Organism: Bradyrhizobium sp. Tv2a-2; assembly: GCF_000472425.1. GTDB lineage: Bacteria > Pseudomonadota > Alphaproteobacteria > Rhizobiales > Xanthobacteraceae > Bradyrhizobium. Next base: position 545,932 of record NZ_AXAI01000002.1, read on the forward strand.
GCAGATCATCAGCAAGACGGACGGCGTTCCGCTCTTCGTCGAGGAGCTCACGAAATCCGTCATGGAATCAGGACTCGTCCAGGAGAGCGGCGAGCAGTTTGCCGCGGCTGGTCCGCTGCCGACGCTTGCAATTCCGACGACGCTGCTCGGCTCGTTGACGGCGCGGCTGGACAGGCTTGGCGCGGCCAAGGAAATCGCGCAGACCGGCGCTGCCATCGGTCGCCAATTCTCCTATCAACTGCTGGCCGCCGTGGTGCCTGTTGCAGGCGTGCTCCTCGACGCTGCCCTTGCCCAGCTCGCCGCGCTAGAATTGATCTTTGTGCGGGGTGAGCCGCCGAACGCGACCTACATCTTCAAGCACGCCCTGGTGTGCGATGCCGCGTACGGCACCCTGGTTCGCGACAAGCAGCAGGAGCTTCATCGCCGTATCGCCGATGCTCTTGCGCAGGTGTCGCCGGAAACCGTCGAAACCCAGCCCGAGCTGCTGGCGCATCATCTGATCCAGGGCGGATTGACCGAGAAGGCCATCCATTATCTGCGCGAGGCGGGCCGTCGCACGATCGAGCGTTCAGCCAACGCGGAGGCGATCGGGCACCTCGAGCTGGCGCTTGAGCTGCTGCAATCGCGTCCCGCGAGGCCGGAACGCAGACGTGCCGCGCTAGAGCTCGAGGTCATGCTCGCCCAGGCGATGATCGCTGGCTACGGCTACGCCGCGCGCCAGACGTCGGAGGTCCTGCTGCGCGCCAGGGCTCACATCGACGCGCTCACCGATCCCGCGATGAAGCTGTCGATCCTCTACGGGATATGGGCATGCCATTACGTCAGAGGCGAGGTCGATGACCAGACCGGCGCGGCCGCCGAATTCCTTGCCGAGGCCGAACGCCACAGCGACACCGGAACCATGTGTGTCGCGCATCGCATCGTGGGCACTACCCATCTGACGAAAGGGGAATTCACGGCTGCGTTGCCTCATCTCGAAACAGCCAGCACTCTTTACGAGCCGCGCGCCCATGCGCAGTTGCAATACCAATACGGCCAGGATCTCGGCGCGGCCGCATCGTGCTATTTGAGCTGGGCGCTGTGGCTTCTCGGGCATCCGGACCAGGCGTCAGAGGCCGCCGCGGCCGCGATGAAGCGCGCGGAGGCATCCTCCCATCCGCACACGCTCGCCTTCTCGGTCGGCCATGCCCAGGCGATCCTCGATATTTTGCAGGGGTGCCCTGACGACATGCCATCCTTCGCGGACGCCGTGGTCTCGCTCTCGGGCGAGCACGGCCTTTCGCACTGGATGGCCTTTGGCCGCATCCTCGAAGGCTGGGCTGCCGCCACGCGCGGCGATGCGGGGCGGGGCGTCGAACTTTTGCGCGCAGGCGTTGCGGCCTGGCAAAAGGCGGGCGCAAGACTGTGGCTGCCGCTGTTTCACGCGCTGGAAGCCGAGGCCTGCAGCAAAGCGGGGCGAACTGACGAGGCGATGGCGGCCATTGAGCAGGCGATCACGATTGCTCTGAAGAGCGGCGAGCGCTGGTATCTCGCCGAGATCCTGCGTCTCAAGGCCGGTTTGTTGTCGGCAACCGGGCACGCAGCCGATCAGGTGGAGCCCCTGCTGGACGAGAGCCTCGAGTTGGCGCGAGGCCAGCGAGCGCGCAGCCTTGAGCTGCGCACGGCTTATGACCTTGCCCTGCTACGGCGGCAAGGGCGGGAACGCCAGGACGCGCTGCGGGTCTTGCGGTCCATCGTCGCCCAATTTGCCGAAGGCTCCCATAGTGCGGATTTGCTGCGGGCAAAGCAGGTTCTTGACAGCAAGGCAAACGGCACCCGGTAACGCTTGATGAGGCTATCTGCCCATCACGAGGCGTCGTCCTTTGCTCCGACTTCACGTCGCCAGGTGAGAACATGGAAGGCTGCAAGAACGGGCTCGAGCAGGGCGATGCCGATGACGGTTCCTGCGAGCCGCGCGAGGCCGGCGTCCGGGTCCGGCGCTACATAGCTGTCCGGCACGAGCGTAACAAGCATGGCCAACGTGAACTGGGTTCCGCTGTACGCCACCGAGCTCGCGCCATTCTCGATGTGCCGACCGAGCATCACTCCGAACAACGAACCCGCGATGAGAATGGTAGCGGATCCGCGCGCCAGCAGCAGGATCAGCCCAGCGAGCGCCGCGCCGCACGCGCAGCCCAAAATCCGCAAGGCGATTCGCCGGCTGACCGGCAGCAGTCCACTGCTGCCCAAGCGGTTCACCGGCACGATCATCACCGCCATGATGGCGACCGCAGCCTGGCCGAGCTCTGGCAGTCGCCACATCTCATGGAGCAGCGGCAACAAGGCCAAGGCCGCCGCGCCCTGGGCGGCGTGTAGCGCGGCCTCCGGATGCCAGCCGCCGGCGGCCGGGCTTGGGCGCGCCTGATCAGGCCATCGCTGCCGCAAGGTCAGCGTCGACGCGGTGCTGACCAGGACACAGGCGATGGTGCCGGCCAAGACTTCCAATATTCTTGACGACGCGAAAGCCCATAGATCGCTTTGGGTGAGCGGATATCCGAGAACGATCATCGCGAAGGTCAGGCCGATGAACAGGAAGGCGTACGCATGTCTGTGCGTGAGCGACGCATAGAGCGAGCCGCCGCCGATCAGGGCCAGCGCAGCAGACAATGCGAGCGGGTAGGGTGCGACGGCTGGAAAGATCACGACCGCAATCGCGGCTCCGCCGACCGTGCCTGCAATTCTAAGGACTCCGCGCCGCAGGCTTTCCGAGACATGCCCGCGCATGACCATGAAGCCCGAAAAAGCTGCCCAGGAGATGTTCGAGGCGCCAACCAAATGACCCAGGACGATCGCGAGGAGCACCGAGAACACGCACTCGATTTCGTCCACCATCCTCGGGCCAGGCGTGACGAAGGCCTTTGCTTCCGCGGCCAATTGTGGTCGCACGCTCGCGATCGCCTTGTAGCAACGCTGCACTGGCCAGCGGCTCCTGGTCCACCCTGATCTGTCGCTCTCGTGCCGATCGAACCGCCGACCGGCGGCCGGCACGGTTCGATGCATTGGCGGCTCAAGTTGCGACGGGTGAGCTGAAGTTACAAGCCGTATAAAAGAGAAACCGTCCCGAGATGATCGAAGGCCGAGCGAATGATCCAGGCGGAAACGCTCCGACTTTCCCTCCGCGTGGTTTATGCGGCCCTTATACGATCGGCGGTGCGCGTCCCTCGAATTCATATCCGGCCCCGATCATATTCGCCGCATGAGTCAAGCATCCCACGGCCGACGATAACCGTCCGGACACCGCACGCGACCGAAGCTGCGGCGTTCCGCGGCTTCGATGCGCAAGACCCCTTTCCAAGCGCAATCGGCCGGGATTGGCGAGAATGGGAAAGGGAACCGGTAGAGGTGATGTCATGGCTATCTCCGAAGTCGTCACTGGCGACAGAATTATCGATCCAATGATCGCGCTAGGCGGCTGCTCGACGCAGCATCGCATCCTCGTGGCCGGCTTAAAGAGCATGGAATTGACGATCGAGTTGCAGCGGCGCGGCTACGTTCACGCGGCCGCGAGCGGAAATTGCGGCCGTCCCGCCGGTCAATATGATGTTGCATTGATCGATTGGCGACGGCGCACGCTCCGCGAACTCGAGACGACGCTGGACTGGGTCGGCAAGTTTCTCAGGCCAACCGCGACCCTCGTCGTCTGGGTCGATGCGCAAAAGCCCGCAGCTTATCAAGGCCTTCACGCATCAATCGAGAAGCGCGGCTACATGATCGAGAATGGCACCGTCCATGACTGCGGTTGCGCACTCGTAGCGCGACTGCGCCAGGCTACGCCGCACAGGAAGGCGGCATAACACGCTATCGCCGGGGGGCGAGGGGGCGGCGGTGGGATGTGCGTCGATAGTGGACCGTCCCACCGCCGTAATTTCATCGGAGCATCACATGGCCAAATCCAATCCGCGTCGGACCATCATTCGCGAGTGGATGTCGCTTACGCCGGAGAAGCGGCAGTCCAGCCGACAAGCCCTTACCTTTGCGGACGCGGCCCTGCAGCGGCACCCACTGCCGCGGAGCCGGCGAGGCGCGCGCGAGATCGTCATGGCATGGCTGCGACCGCGCACCGGACGTCCCTGATCGTGGCGGGTCTTATCTGTTGGTATGGAGGAGCTGCTTCGTTCCACCGGCGTGGTTGCTAGCGATCGAGACCGATCATCGCGACTGGAATTGCTGTATAAAACCTGGTGCCCGACCAGGTTCTTATCTCAAGCGATTGGCGCGCGAGGATTTGCCCGATCAGGGCACCGACGCGACGCGTAGATTGTTGGTCGTGCCCGCCTGCGCAAAGGGTATGCCGGCGACGACCACCAGCAAATCTCCGCTGCGCGCGAACTCTTCCTCGGCGGCAAACGCGGTCGCGCGCTCGACCATTTCCTCGTAGCTCTTGACGTCCTCGGACAGCACGCTGTGGGCGCCCCACAATAGGCACAGGCGCCGTGAAATCTCGGTATTGGGCGTAATTGCGAGGACGGGCAGGCTCGGCCGCTTGCGCGCAACGCGCGCCGCCGTCGTCCCGCTCGAGGTGTAGGCGACGATCGCCTTTGCACTGATGGACGAGGCGAGATCGGCCGCAGCCGTCGCGACCGCATGCGGCGGCGTCTGCTCCTCGTTGGGCTGTGTGGCCTGGATGATCGACCGGTACATCTTGTGCTGCTCGGTGCTTCTGATGATGCGGTCCATCATCTCTACCGCTTCACGCGGATAGCGGCCGGTCGCCGACTCCGCCGAGAGCATCACCGCATCGGCGCCGTCATAGATGGCAGTCGCGACATCCGAGACCTCCGCGCGCGTTGGCGTCGGACTTAAGACCATCGAGTCCAGCATCTGGGTGGCCACGATCACCGGCTTCACTGCCAACCTGCAGGCCCGCACCAGCTCCTTCTGCCGGCCGGGCACGTCCTCGTGCGGAATTTCGACGCCGAGATCGCCACGCGCGACCATGATGGCGTCCGAGAGCTGGATGATGTCATCGATCCGTTCGAGCGCCGCGGGCTTTTCGATCTTCGCCATCAATCCGGCGCGCTCGCCGATCAAGCCGCGCGCCTCGAGAACATCGGATGGTTTTTGCACGAAGGAGAGCGCCACCCAGTCGACCCCGAGCCGCAGGCCGTACTCCAGATCGGAGCGGTCTTTTGCGGTGAGCGGCGAAAGGTCCAGCACCGTTCCTGGCAGATTGACGCCCTTGTGATTGGAGATGGCGCCGCCGACGATCACCTTGGCCTCGATGAAATCCTCGCCCAGTCCAGTGACGCGCACGCGGACGCGCCCGTCGTCGATCAAAAGATCATGGCCGGGCGCCACCGCCGCAAAGATCTCCGGATGCGGCAAGGGAATCGACGAACGATCACCGGCCGACCCGCGCAGCACGAAGCGAATGGTTTCGCCGCTTTCAACCGCGATCTTGCCGTCACGGAGCGTGCCGACGCGAATTTTTGGACCTTGCAGGTCCATGAGGATGCCGATCGGCCGGCGGATCTGTCGCTCCAGCGCGCGAATTGCCGCGTGGACTTTTGCATGATCCTCCTGCGCCCCGTGGCTGAAATTGAGGCGGAACGTGTCGACGCCGGCAAGGAACAGTGCCTTCAGCATCTCCGGCGACGCACTGGCGGGGCCAACGGTCGCGACGATCTTGGCTCGTCGATGACGACGCATGATGATCTCGCCCTTTCTGCGCCGTCCTGCAGGACAGCACCAAGCTGGTTGATGGTCTCAAAACGCCAAGGCTGCTGGTGACAACGAGGAACCCTTCGCGATCATGCGTGCCTTGGCAGGTTCCGGGGGGCGTATCACATCTCCTTGCCAGGCGCTTGACGATTCGTTGGACGAATCAAAGCCCAAGAGCCATTTCGGTTCCGGCGGAGGTGCCGGCGCATGCCGGCCTCACACATTCGATCCATGGATCGCGTCAATCACGGCGTCCGTGACCTCCTTTGTCGTCGCCTTGCCGCCGACGTCGGGCGTCAGCACGCCCGCCGCGCAGACCTTTTCCACCGCAGCCATCAGCCGCGCAGCCGCGTCCTTCTCATTGAGGTGCTCCAGCATCTGCGCGCCGGTCCAGAAGGTCGCCACCGGGTTGGCGATGCCCTTGCCGGTGATGTCGAAGGCCGAGCCATGGATCGGCTCGAACATCGAGGGGAAGCGGCGCTGCGGATCGATGTTGCCGGTTGGGGCGACGCCGAGACTGCCGGCCAGCGCGCCGGCGAGATCGGACAGGATGTCGGCGTGCAGATTGGTTGCGACGATGGTGTCGAGACTCCTCGGATTGAGCGTCATGCGCACCGTCATCGCGTCGACCAGCATCTTGTCCCAGGTGACGTCGGGGAATTCTTTTGCGACCTCGGCCGCGATCTCGTCCCACATCACCATGCCGTGGCGCTGCGCATTCGATTTCGTCACCACGGTGAGGAATTTACGCGGGCGGGATTGGGCGAGCTGGAAGGCGTAACGCATGATGCGAGTGACGCCGACGCGGGTGAAGATCGCGACCTCGGTGCCGACCTCCTCGGGCAGGCCCTTGTGAGCGCGGCCGCCGCAGCCTGCATATTCGCCCTCCGAATTCTCGCGCACGATCACCCAGTCGAGATCACCGACGCCAACATTGCGGAGGGGCGAGGCGACGCCCGGCAGGATTTTTGTCGGGCGCACATTGGCATATTGGTCGAAACCCTGGCAGATCGGCAGCCGCAGGCCCCACAGCGTGATGTGATCGGGCACGTCGGGCGCGCCGACCGCGCCGAAATAGATGGCGTCGAATGGCTTGAGCTGCTCCAACCCGTCTGCCGGCATCATGACGCCGTGCTTCTTGTAATAGTCCGAGCCCCAGTCGAAGGTCTTGACCTTGAAGGAGAGGTCGCCCGCGCGTTTGGCCAGTGCCTCCAGCACGCGAATGCCTGACGAAATGACCTCGGGGCCAATGCCATCGGCGGGAATGGCGGCGATCGACAAAGTGCGCATGAACGTGCTCCGTTGGATAGATATCAATGGGGTTGGACGGCAGGCCGCGTGTCGGGTCTCGTTTTTGCATTTTGCGAGCGGCCGAGCAGCAGCGTGAGAATGGCCGACAGCACCAGCAGCATGGCGACGAAGTAGAGGCCGCCTGCAAAGCTTCCGGTCCGGTCCTTGATCCAGCCTATCATGGCGGGGCCGGCGAAGCCGCCGAGATTGCCGATCGAGTTGATGGTGGCGATGCCGGCCGCTGCGGCCGAGCCCGACAGGAAGGTCGTCGGCATGCTCCAGAGCGGCGGCTTCGAGGCGCTGACGCCGATATTGACCAGCGTCAGCGCCGCCAGCACTGCGGCGACGCCGGTCGCGGGGCCGGCAAGGCCGAGGCCGATGGCAGCAAGCAGGCAGGTGAGCACGACATGCCAGGTGCGCTCGCCGGTGCGGTCCGAATGCCGTGCCCACAGGATCATCGCGACGACGGCGATCGTCGGCGGCACCGCGTTGAGGAAACCGACTTGCAGCGACGACAATCCGAATTGCTTGATGATCTGCGGCGCCCAGACGCCGAGCGTGTAAAGGCCGGCGGAGGTGCCGAAATAGATCAGCGACAGCGCGAGCACCCGCGGATCGGCAAGCCCCCGCCAGATGCTGTGGCTGGTGCTCGTCGCCTTACCGGCCTGCTCGGCATTCATGGTCTTGACCAGGAAGTCCCGCTCGTCGCTGGCAAGCCATTTGGCCTGCTCGGGTCTGTCCGTGATGTAGAAGAAGACCGCGATGCCGAGCAGCACCGCGGGAACGGCTTCCAGCAGAAACAACCACTGCCAGCCCTTCAGCCCGAGCAGCCCGTCCATTTCGAGAAGCGCGCCTGATAGCGGCGAGCCGAGCACTGTCGAGAGCGGTGCGGCCGCCATGAACAAGGCGGTGACCGCCGCGCGCTGGCGGGCCGGGAACCAGTAGGAGAGGTAGAGAATGATGCCGGGGAAGAAGCCCGCTTCGGCGACGCCCAGCAGGAAGCGCAGTGCGTAGAAGCTGGTTGCGCCCTGCACGAAGGCCATCGCGGCCGATACCAGTCCCCAGCTGATCATCACCCGAGCGATCCAGATCCGGGCACCGACCTTGTGCAGGATGATGTTGGAGGGGACCTCGAACAGGAAATAGCCCCAGAAGAAGATGCCGGCGCCGAAGCCGAACACCGACGGCGAGAGACCGAGATCCTTGTTCATGGTCAGCGCCGCGAAACCGATATTGACGCGGTCGATGAAGGCCACGAAGTAGAGCAGCATGATGAAGGGCACGATGCGCAGAGTGATCTTGCGCAAGGTGCGCGTCTCGATTTCGCTCGCCATGCTCAAGGGTTCCCTGACCGCTCTCCCGGCAGTTTTGTTGAATTAATGCGTTCTGCCTTTGCGCTGAACGCGAGTTAGGAGGCCTGGCGAGGGAAATGCAATGAGCACCCGTTTATACAAAAAAATGATATAATTGCTTTCGGATCGGGAGATGCTCGCCAATGGAATTGCACCAGCTCCGCTGTTTCGTCGCCGCGGCCGAGGAGTTGCATTTCGGCAGGGCGGCGCAGCGGCTGCAGATGCTGCCGGCCGCGCTCGGTCGCCATGTCAAGCTGCTCGAGGAGAACCTGGGCGCGCCGCTGTTTGCCCGGACGACGCGTGCGGTGACGCTGACAGAGGACGGGACGACGCTGCTGCGCGACGCGCGGGCTATCCTGTCAAGGGTGCAGGCGGTCGAGGATGGCTTTCGCACGCGCTCGCGTTCCAGGGGGACGCGGCGGCTGCGGATCGGCGCGATCGACAGCGCTGCGGCCGGGCTTCTGCCGCCATTGCTGCGCGATTTTCGCAAATCCCGCCCGGACGTGCCGGTTCAGCTGCTGGAGGAGAAAACCATAAGGCTGTTGCCGAAAATTCTCTCCGGCGCGCTCGATCTCGCCTTTGTCCGCCCGCCTGATCGGCCGGACAAGCGGCTCGAGCTGCGCCCGCTCCTGATGGAGACGGCGGTCGTTGCCTTTCCGCAAAAGCATCTGCTTGCCGGGCGGAAGTCGATCTCGCTTCTCGAGATCGCAGACCAGCCGCTGATCGTGCCCGACCGTCGCTCGCGCCCGCACAGCCATGACCTCACCATCAAGCTGTTCGAGGCGGCGGGACTGCCGCCGCGCGTGGTGCAGATTGCCGACGAGAAGCAGACCATCGTCAATCTGGTCGCGGCGCGGCTCGGCGTCGCCATCGTGCCGCGCTGGACCTCGCGGATGGCGATCCCGGGCGTCCGCTTCGTCCCGCTCAGGCTCAAGCAGAGCGGGCCGGTGGGCCGGCTGCCACTCGCCGCAGCCTGGCTGCGCGGCTCGCGCGACCCGGTGCGCGATTCCATACTGGCTGTTCTCGAAACCAGGCTACGCGGATACGCGCGCGAAGCTTGAGGTGGCGGCCCGATTGCGGCAGCCCGTGCGTCAGCGTCCCTGCGCCTTGCGCCAGACGGCAAAGTCCTTCAGCGTCTGCTCATCGGTCGCAGGATAAAGACCGACGATCGAGCGCCCCTTGTGCACCTCGGACGCGACGAAATCCTCGAACGCCGTCATCTCGAAGGTCTCCTCCGCGATCTCGTCGGCGAGATGGGCGGGGATCACGATCACGCCGTCGGAATCGCCGAGGATGACATCGCCCGGAAACACCGGCGCGTCGCCGCAGCCGATCGGGCAATTGATCTCGATCGCCTGGTGCAGGGTGAGGTTGGTCGGCGCGCTCGGCCGCTGGTGATAGGCGGGAAAGCCGAGGCGCGCGATCTCCTGCGAGTCGCGAAAGCCGCCATCGGTGACGACGCCGGCGCAGCCGCGCTTCATCAGCCGCGTCACCAGGATCGCGCCAGCGGAGGCCGCGCGGGCATTCTTCCGGCTGTCCATCACCAGCACCGCGCCCGGCGGGCAATCCTCGATCGCCTTGCGCTGGGGATGGGAGCGGTCGCGGAACACGTCGAGCTTGTTCAGATCTTCGCGCGCCGGCATGTAGCGCAGCGTGAAGGCTTCGCCCACCATGGTCGGCTGATCGGGACTTAGGGGATGCACATCCTGAATGCACTGGATGCGCAAGCCGCGCTTGTAGAGCGCGGTCGCCACCGTTGCGGTGGAGACGGTCTTGAGCTTGTTGCGGGTGGCATCGCTGAGTTTTGACATGGCTGGGCTCTCTACGGTGATTCCCGGGCGGTATTTTTTCCGGTCATTCCGGGGCGGTGCGACAGCACCGAACTCTGGTGTGCTCTTGCACACCTGAGAATCTCGAGGTTCCGGGTTCGCTTCGCGCCCCGGAACGACGGTGGTTACATCAATAAATCGACGGCTCGCCGACCGGCTTGCCGAAGCCGGTCTCGAGAAAATCGAAATCGCAGCCGTCATTGGCCTGCTTGATGTGGCGCGAGAACATCCAGCCATAGCCGCGTTCGAAGCGGCGCTCCGGCTGCTTCCACGCCGCGCGGCGCCTTGCGAGCTCGGCCTCCGGCACATCGAGATTGATGGTGCGTGCGGCGACGTCGAGCGTGATCCTGTCGCCATTCTTCACCATCGCGAGCGGTCCGCCGACATAGGCTTCCGGCGCCACATGCAGGATGCAGGCGCCGTAAGAGGTGCCGCTCATACGCGCGTCCGACAGGCGCACCATGTCGCGCACGCCCTGTTTGACGAGCTTTGTCGGGATCGGCAGCATGCCCCATTCCGGCATGCCGGGCCCGCCCTGCGGACCCGCATTGCGCAGGATCAGCACATGATCGGCGGTGACATCGAGATCGGGATCGTCGACCGCCTTCTTCATCGAGGGGTAGTCGTCGAACACCAGCGCCGGTCCCGTGTGCTTGAGGAAGCGCGGTTCGCAGGCCGACGGCTTGATCACACAGCCATCGGGGGCGAGGTTGCCCTTGAGGACGGCGAGCGCACCTTCCTCGTAGATCGGGTTCTCGACCGTGCGGATGACATCGTCATTATAGACCTCTGCGCGCGCGATGTTCTCGCCGAGCGTCTGGCCTGTCACGGTGATGCAGTCGAGATGCAGGTGCGGCTTGATCCGGCTCATCAGGCCGGGCAGGCCGCCGGCGTAGAAAAAATCCTCCATCAGATATCTGTCGCCGCTCGGCCGCACATTGGCGATGACAGGGACCTTGCGGCTTGCCGTCTCGAAATCGTCCAGCCCGATATCCTGGCCGGCGCGGCGGGCCTGCGCGATCAGGTGAATGATGGCGTTGGTCGAGCAGCCCATCGCCATCGCAACCACGATCGCATTCTCAAAGGCCTTGCGGGTCTGGATCTTTTGCGGCGTCAGGTCCTCCCACACCATCTCGACGATGCGGCGGCCGCATTCGGAGGCCATGCGGGTGTGATTGGCGTCGGCCGCGGGAATCGAGGACGCGCCCGGCAGCGTCATGCCGATCGCTTCCGCGATCGCGGTCATGGTGGAGGCGGTACCCATGGTCATGCAGGTGCCATAGGACCGGGCGATGCCGGCCTCCATATCGACCCAGTCGTCGTCGGAGATTTTCCCCGCGCGCCGCTCGTCCCAGTATTTCCAGGCGTCGGAGCCCGAGCCCAGCGTCTTGCCCTTCCAGTTGCCGCGCAGCATCGGGCCCGCCGGCAGGTAGATCGTCGGCAGGTTCATGCTGGTGGCACCCAGCAACAGACCCGGCGTGGTCTTGTCGCAGCCGCCCATCAGCACGACAGCGTCGACCGGGTGGCCGCGCAGCAGTTCCTCCGCATCCATCGCCAGCATGTTGCGATAGAGCATGGTGGTCGGCTTCAACAGCGATTCCGACAACGACAGCGCCGGCAGCTCGATCGGCAGGCCGCCGGCCATCAGGACGCCGCGCTTGACGTCCTCGACGCGGCTCTTGAAGTGCATGTGGCAGGGCTGCGCATCCGACCAGGTGTTGAGAATCGCGATGACCGGCCGGTCCTTCCACTCCTCGGGCGCATAGCCCATCTGCATCACGCGCGAGCGATGGCCGAAGGAGCGCAAATCGTCGGGCGCGAACCAGCGCGCGCTGCGCAGGTCAGCGGGGGATTTCTTCTCGGTCATGTCGTCATGCTCGTTCTTGATTGGCCTTGATGGGTGCTTCGATCGCGATCATGCCGCCCGGCGGCGACTGCTTCTCGATTGACGGCATCGGCTCGCCATAGATCTTGGCCTCGAATCCGCGCAGGCGCTTGTAGATCGAGATCAGCTCTACGATCGTACTCCAGGAGGTGATGAGATATTGGAACGAGCTTCGCACCTCGTTGAACGCGCGCAAGATCTGGTTCATCGGCCCGAGCGTGATCTTGCCGGCCACGATGGTCGGGGCGAGAAGCACGTATGGGAAGATGACGTCGGCCTGCAGGTAGACGATGCGGCCGATGTTGAAATAGACGTAATTCAGATAAAGCCAGAAATAGTTCCGCCTGACGTTGCGGAACAGCGTATGCAATGTCGGCGGGTCGGCGCGGTTCACGTCGTCCTCGCCGAGCACGAGCTCCTTGCGATAGGCGGCTTCGACCCGCTGGTTGAAGAATTCGATTCCCGGCAATTTGATGCCGATCAGCGCCAGAAGGCCGGTGCCCAGGACCGACCACACCACGGCCGCCCAGACCAAGGGATAAGGGATTTCGCCGACAATCGGCAGCTCGGTGATGACGGCCGACAGCTTCATCAGGATCGGCAGGAAGGCGACCAGCGTCAGCACGGATTTGATGAGGGTAGCGCCGAGCCCCTCCAGCGTCTGAGCAAAGCGCATGGTGTCTTCCTGCACGCGCTGCGAGGCGCCCTCGATGGCGCGTAGCTGCGGCCAGTGTTCGACGTAAAACTCGTTCATGGCCGTGCGCCAGCGGAAGATGTAATGGCTGGTGAAAAAGCTCGTCAGCACGCTGACCGTGACGGCCACGAAGGCGATGCCCGCAAAGGTCGCCAACTGGGCGTAGAACTCAGCGAGCGTGACCGGCTTTGATTTCGACAGCGCGGCCTGAACGAGATCGTAGAATGGCCCGAACCAGGCATTGATGGCGACAGAGACCTGGACCTGGAAATAAGAGGTGAACAGGATCAGCGCAGTGCCGCCGATCGACCACATCGCCCAGCGATGAGGGGAGAAGATCATCCAGGCCGCGGCGAAAATGGCGGTACACAGTGCGAAATAGGTGTCGAACCAAAGTTCCGGCGTCGACCAGAACGCCGCCACCCCAACCGGCATGGGCCCCTGAAAAAGGCCGTTTGCAAAGCCGTACCAGACCGCCATCGACAGCGCGATCCAGAGGACCACCGACGGGAAGAACACGTTGGGGCGGGGGAAGAATGAAACGAACATGTTCTGTGTCTCGGCTCCGGTCGGAGAGTTGGGTGGGCGCTTATAGAACAGCCGGCAGGGGTGAAGGAACCCACGGCATGCGGGCGGATCAGAACATAACGTGATGGTCGAGGCTAGATGTGGAGCCTCAAGAGGTTATACCCGGCCAAGCCGAGCCTGCTGATTGGTGGTACAGACCCGATACTGCCATGAGGACGATGCCAATTGTAGCGGTGGAGCCATCTTGGCAGCTCGGCGGCGCGTTCTCTTGAGGTGTTGTAGGCCTGGGCGTAAGCCCACTCGCGCAGGCTGGTTTGAATGAAGCGCTCGGCCTTGCCGTTGGTTTGTGGGGTGTAGGGCTTGGTGCGGA
>NZ_AXAI01000003.1 GCF_000472425.1 Bradyrhizobium sp. Tv2a-2
AGACGAGATTACACCGGGCAACCGGTGTGACGTAACGGTTGGGAAGACGAACAGCACTTAATGCAGTGCCGGTCGATCCGGCGATCAGGACAACCCACTCGGGCCACAGCATCATCGAATGCGTGCTTTTGACCGGGACCTGATCCGCGGAGGGCATTATGGCCAGCGGTCATGAGTACCGCGCAAACAGGCCGAACACATGGCTGCTCCGACCAACGCTGCAAGTGAAGATTCTTCTTGCCAACCCGGAGCCGTCCACACATGGCCCGCAGCCGAAGATGGGCGACACTTCAACCCTGTCCGCTGTTAGGAGGTTACAGCGGACCAAAGCATGATCCGGAAAAGTGTGTAGCGGTTTTCCGAAAGATCATGCTCAAATCAAAGACCTAAAGCGCGACGATGATTCAACCAAATCTCGTCGCGCTTTAGATTTGCTGACGGTGAGTTCTTCGCGTTTTGACCGACGCTGTCGAAGAAATCTTTCTGCATCGCTGAGCGCAAATTTTCCGAGCCGCAGGTGCGGCGATCCTACAATCGAGTGGGGGAAGCATCATAAAGTGATGAAGTCACCAGCGACTTCGGCAAGCGCGCGACGAAGCCCGCCGTCGCGGTATAGGTCAGGAGGCGATGACCGACCAGCCGCTCACGGCGATCATTCGCGGAGCATCATGCGAACCGAGAAGTGAGCCGGTGCTTATTTGCGGACCTCATCATTCAATTGATTAGGCTCGGCCGCGTCGGGGACCAATTTGGGGACCGCATTGCCAGCCATCGCAATAAGTCAGCAATATCAAATTGTTAGATAGCATTCTGGCGGAGAGGGAGGGACTCCTGGACCAATTTCCGCACATCCGCCGGTTTTCCTCGAACACATCTGCTTCGCGGCGGTTACGGGATACTCAGCGGGCTACTTTGCAGGCTACTTTAGGCGACTACCCTCCTGCGAAGACGCGCCGCAGTCAATGCCGCGCAACCGGCAACTTTTGGCAAGGTTTACCGCTCATCGAACAGGATGTAGGGCAATTCTATTGGGTCCGTTCGTAACGCGCTTCGGATCCAGGCGCCCACTGTCGACAGGCCATCCCACCTCGGCGCTCGAAACCATAGAGTTCGGCGAGCCATCGAGCGGCACGAGTTTGGTCTTTTCCGAGATGCCGACCGTGCACTGCTCCCACGTCACTGGCCGGCCGAGGACCGAGATATGGGAGATCGTGAACCCTACCAACGACGATCACGATATTCACATTCACTAGCCTCGCTTCTCGCCGCTTTCGAGCGGCTCTTCCCAGTCCAACCGCATAGGCGATGTCGCAGTGCTACAGGACAACGTCCCAGCGCATGCAGCTGACGTTTTACAATACGAGGCTCGCTCGCACATTGCAGGCGCTCCTTGCGGGTTGGCGCGCGAGAGAGCCCCGGAAGATATCTGTGTTTCAGGCTCTAAGAGTCGAACGCGCACGGCACCGCATCGCCGAGGCCCCATGGCGGCGCGGTGCATCTTGAGCGTTCGTTCGCGCTGCGGCACACGCAACTCTTGACTCACAGGCTTAAGTAGCGCTAAACAGAAACTAACTTATAAAGTGATTTCACGAATTTGTTTGGCGAGCCGTGTCGGTGAGCCATTTTTTCTTGGGGTGCAGACATGGCAAAGCATCCAAATCTGAAGAGTGAAACAGAGAAACCGCCAGCCGCTCCAAGCGCGGAATCTGAAAGTGCTGGACGACCATCAGAAATTAACTCGGAGGAGCGCTCTCAGGACGCGCTTCTAATTGCGTCTCTAGCGATACGTGCCATCGAGAACGCAGACTTCGGCCAAGAGATACGGGCTGCAGATGCGGGAAAGTTGAAAGACGTTGGCATCAAGTCCTTGTCTGTTGCGGATTTCCGGTCAGCTCTCAACGAAATGATTACGACCATCAGGAGGATCGAAATGGCTTCTGCTCAATCTGCCGCGTCGCAGTCCGGCGCCACGACCTTTACAGCCGCCACCGCGTTCACATCGCCCACGGTGGGAACGATCGGCACACAGGGGTCGATCGGCGCCGCGGGCGGCTCTTCCCAGTTGTCCGGCGGCACGACATTCACAGCCGGCTCCGCGTTCACATCACCCACGATGGGAACGATCGGCACGCAGGGGTCAATCGGCGCGGCGGGNGGCAGCTCTTCCCAGTTGTCCGGCGGCACGACATTCACAGCCGGCTCCGCGTTCACATCACCCACGATGGGAACGATCGGCACGCAGGGGTCAATCGGCGCGGCGGGTGGCAGCTCTTCCCAGTTGTCCGGCGGCACGACATTCACAGCCGGCTCCGCGTTCACATCACCCACGATGGGAACGATCGGCACGCAGGGGTCAATCGGCGCGGCGGGGGGCAGCTCTTCCCAGTTGTCCGGCGGCACGACCTTCACAGCCGGCACCGCGTTCACGTCGCCGACAGTTGGGACGATCGCCACGCAGGGGTCGTTCGGTGCCGCGGGCGGAAGTTCTTCCCAGTTGTCCGGCGGGACGACCTTCACAGCCGGCTCCGCGTTCACATCGCCCACGATGGGAACGATCGGCACGCACGGGTCAATCGGCGCGGCGGGTGGCAGCTCTTCCCAGTTGTCCGGCGGGACGACCTTCACAGCCGGCACCGCGTTCACATCGCCGACAGTTGGGACGATCGCCACGCACGGGTCGTTCGGCCCGGGCAAATCCTAAAGTTTGGTTCTCCTCGGAAATCCTCCCTGGACCACACACACGACGCAGAAACTGCGATCCGCTCCCGGGTCGCAGAGGTGCTTTTGTGTTCCCTCGGACGCGGATTGAACAGCTTTTCTCCGTGCCGCGGCTTGGAGACGGCAGCTAATCGGCCCGTTGCTTGTGAACGTTGGGTGTTTTGAATGTTCCGATTTCCGGTCATCAAGTCAAAATATCACGTTGAGATCGTTCACGGGCACGGGATCTTCCTCCTTTCCGAAAATGAAAAGCATCTACTGGAGGGCGAGACGATGTTCCAAATCGTTCCCCTCCTCAATGGTCACAATAGTTGGCTTGATATAGTAACCGTGCTCGATCCTTTGCTGGGGCGCGATGCCGTCCTTGCAGGGCTTGATGTATTGCATCGATGCAACCATCTCGAGGAGGCAATTGAGCCTCACCTAAGCCCATTTCAGATCTTTTGGAGCGAGCTTGGCCTTGATGCGAGGCGCGGTGCCGCCCTCATCGCTTCTAATCCGCTCCACGTGGTCGGAATTGATGCGGACACTAACGCGGCGGTCAACTACCTGCGGTTTTCCGGCTTTTCGGTTAACGATACGCCGCACTGTTCTCTTCTACTCGTCATAGTGGATGACTACCAGAACCCTGGACTTGATGAAATCAATCGCCGAAACCACTCCTTAGGTCGACCGTGGATCTTGATGAAGCCGCAGGGTCTCATGCCGATGGTCGGGCCGTTTTTCCGACCAGGACGTGGGCCTTGCTGGGCATGCCTAGAAAGTCGGCTTCGCCAGAATCGCGATGCGGAGACATTCATCAAAGAGCACACTGGTCGTAGTGCGCATTTCCCGGTCAGCAGAGCTGCTGTTCCGCTCGGTGAAACCCAAGCCATATCGCTGACGATATTACAAATGATGCGTTGGCTCGCAAGAGGCGAAAACTCTCATTTCGAGTCACGCATTCATACCATCAATGTGCTTACGGGAGAGCAGCGAGCACATCATGTGACCCGCCGACCGCAATGCCAAATCTGCGGCACGCCGGCTGTGGCGCGCGTTGCGGGCCGTCCCGTGGTGCTGACGGAACGGACAGTGTCTACCGCAAATGAGAACGGGGTGCGAGCGGAAGATCCTGACGCCACCTTTAATCGCTACGCCCACCATATTTCCGAGGTGTCGGGAGTCGTAAAGGGTGTTGCTCCGTCCGCTGCAAACAGCATAGGTCCCGTCAAGTCCTACATAGCCGGCCACAATTTTGCGCTGAAGGGCGACGACCTTCTCTTTATAAAAGATACCCTTCGGTCAAATAGCTCCGGAAAAGGAAGGAGCGAAGCTCAAGCGCGCACAAGTGCTCTCTGTGAAGCGCTCGAACGATATTCTGGCGTGTATCGTGGAGAGGAAGAGCAAATATTTGCCTCTCTGAAGCAGCTAAAGGACGAAGCTGTCGACCCGCGCACTGTGATGCAGTTTAGTGAGACCCAATACCGCGAGCGACATGAATGGCTCGCGCGACGTAGCTTCTATCGAATGGTCCCGATACCATTTGATGAAGATGCCGTGATAAGCTGGTCACCGATATGGTCGTGGACTGAAGGTCGGCGCAAGTATCTGCCCACAAGTCTAATGTACTATGGATTTCCGCAATCGGCAGAGTTGTCCTTCGCTTGGGCTGACTCAAATGGCGCGGCAGCTGGCAGTTATTTCGAAGACGCAGCACTGCAAGGTGCTTTAGAGCTGGTCGAACGCGACGCAGTTGCAATTTGGTGGACGAACAGATTAACGCGAAGTCGCGTCGACTTAGACTCGTTGAATGACCCCTTTATCGACGAGCTGAGGACATTTTATGGCGCGCGAAACAGGACGTTCTGGGTACTCGATGTCACATCCGATTTCAAAGTGCCCGTTGCTGTTGCTGTTAGTCAACGTGAAACCGGACCAACGAGAGATATTGTTATGGGGTTCGGCGCCCATTTCGACCCACGTATTGCGATTTCCCGTGCCTTGACGGAGATGAATCAATTTATGCCCGCCGTCCTCGATATTGGCGAGGATGGGCACACACGATACGGCACTGCGGATCAAGATGCCATTACATGGTGGAAAACCGCGACCGTTGACAACCAGCCATATTTAACATCGACGCTGCCCAGCGTTCGTCTCGAAGACTTGCCGCGTGCTCCAGCTGGCTCGGTTACGAAGCTGCTTCTAGAGCTCTTTAGCAGAATAGAAGGCAAGGGCTTGGAAATATTGATTTTAGATCAGACCCGACCCGATATCGGGCTTCCAGTAGTCAAGATAGTCGTTCCGGGGATGCGTCACTTTTGGGCGCGTTACGCGCCGGGTCGACTTTTCGATGTTCCCGTCACAGAAGGCTGGCTGGAAAACGCAAAAGCAGAGCTCGAGCTCAATCCGACGGTAATGTTTCTATGACGCGACGTGCAGACGTGCGGCAACCAGCGGCCACTGTTCGCTTGTCCAAGTTGGCGTCTATCCAGGACGCGACAATTTCCTTGAACAGACGTCAAACTTCACATTGCGTCAATATTATTGATCGATTGTCAAAAGATGGCATACCGTTAGATGGCTGTGATAGTGATCTAATTGAAATCCTCGAAGCGATGGCTCGGTCAGGCTCGGTCGAGCTCCATGCGGGGCATACTTGCGACAAACTAATTCTTGTTCCGTGCCGTGATGACTTCAAGCTTCGGCTGGACTCAATATCACTAGAGTGCACATGGCAGGTTTCGCGCTTCGCGTACATGCATTACTCAGATGGCCTTTTGATTGCTCGAAGCCCTCTGGCAGATTGTTGGCTGAAGATCAGCGATCACACAGTCTGTGATATCCTTTACACTGCAAGGGTCCCGTCGTCTCTTCCGGCTTGCAAGCCGGACGATTATGTAATGCATGCATGTAGAATGCTGGCCCGCGCGGAGATTATCGTTCCATGTGAGTACTCCGGTAAGCCTTTAGAGGCTCACGAAGAAAAATGCCGGCAATGGGACCTCCACGATTTGTTGTTTCACTCGCTTAGCCGACTCGGCCGAACGACACAGAAAATGGGGGGGTCGTACGCTTTCCGTGGCGAAATCGATCCACTCCCTGCAGCAAAGAAAAATCCTTGGGCTGGCTCCTTTTATGCCCTTCCTCGACCTGACATTGTAGGTTTGAGCCGAGTCGATATCAGCTTAACCGCAGCGATAGAGACACGCCGCTCAATACGACAGCACAGCATAGTTCCTCTCTCGCTGACGCAACTAGGAGAATTCCTCTTTCGAACTGTTCGAACGCGTCACATCGTACCGACCGCATTTGGTGAACTACTGAGCCGCCCTTACGCGAACGGAGGCGGCCTCTATGAGCAGGAATTTTACGTCACTATTGATGCGTGCCTCGACTGCCCACGCGGGTTCTACTACTATGATGGCGTAAATCACGGGCTTTGCCTGATATCTGGTCCAACCGCAGATATGGAGCTGTTACTTGACGAAGCGAGCGCTTCGGCAGCGTGGATGGTGCGACCGCAAATCCTGATTACGATCGCGAGTCGCTTTCATCGTATCGGGTGGAAATATCGCGGCATGGCATATGCTACCCAACTCAAGAATGTGGGCGCGATATATCAGACGATGTATTTGGTAGCTACATCGATGAATGTCGCGGGTTGCGCTCTCGGGATCGGGAACAGCGACCGATTCTGTCGCATGACGGGCGAAGATTATCTGATGGAAGGTTCAGTCGGGGAGTTCATGCTGGGCCGTCCTCTTTGACGTTTCCCAATATCGGGCGATTATTGTTAGAGGCGCGGATGATTGATTTCGGGTATTGCACGCTCGCTGCAATTCGCGGATGGCACGCTGAGCCGGAAAAAACAGTTCGAGACATTATTTGCAACGAGCTCGCGCGAGCGCTCCAGCATTACTACGTTCATCTTCCGCAGAAGCGTTCCAGTCTTGCTGTCGAGCCGGTGCAGGCACTTACAATATTAAGAACATCAAACGAGTACAACTTTTCGAAACGGTTGCTCGGCATTGTACAAGCGTTGAAAGACCGTCACACAACTATCAGTTTGCCGCAGCCGTGGCAGGGCGCTACGGCCTATGTTCCATTCATGATTGAACGTTACACGACAAATGGCGAACCAACTTATATTGTGACGAAGCAATTCTTCGGATACACGAGCGTTCCGTTAGGTGCATGCATTACCCATTGGAACGGTGTGCCGATCGATCTATACGTGGCGGCACTTGCTGCGCAGACCAATGGAGCAAATGAAGCTTCAAGGTTACGGCTCGCCATCGTGAACCTGACCCAGCGACCTCTCGCATTTTCACCTATACCGATTGAGGACTGGGTCACTCTCACTTATCTCCATTCTGGCGAACTCCGGTCCATATCGACCCCCTGGTACTGCGCGTACGGCGTGCCATTGAACTCCGCCCCAACCTTGGTCAGGGATGGTTACGGCGCGGCCTTGCAGGGCGCCGACTACCAACTTTTGCATACGAATGACTTCCTTCAGCGCGTGCCCAAAGTAAGTGCCGAACCGGTCTTCGAGCTGATCACAGATGGCAATTTGCGGTACGGGAAAATCGAAACTACCACCGGCCCCGTTGGCTACGTGCGTATATTTAGCTTCGACGTTTCAGACGATGTCGCGTTTGTAATTAAGATGGCATCTATCTTGGCGTCATTGCCCCAAGATATGCTGATCATCGACATCCGCAACAATCCGGGCGGATTGATTCCCGCGGGTCAGAAGCTCCTCAGAGTGCTTACAGCTAAACCACTATTGCCCTCGCCCGTCGAGTTTAGGTGCACCGATTGCACGTTGAAACTCACACAGCTAGAGGAGTTCCGGATTTGGAGGCGATCGATTGAATTGCGCACACTTACTGGTTTGGATTACTCGCAAGCGTACGCTTTATCTAGCTACGACAATTTGCCGGCTTATCGATATCCGGGAAAAATTGCGCTGGTGGTTGACGCGCTCGCGTACAGCACAAGCGATTTCTTCGCGGCGGATTTTGCGGACAATGGCGTAGGACTGGTGGTCGGCGTTGATCCGGCGACCGGCGGCGGGGGTGCAAATGTATTCGCCTGGAATGAATTAGTTTCCTGGAGCGACGCAGTGGATGGCGGGTTGTCTCAATTGCCCGGCGGCTTCACGGTCACGATTGCCGGGCGCAGGTCCCTGCGCACAGGTTTCAATGCAGGCATACCGATCGAGGGTTTTGGAGTAGAGGTTGATGTGCAATGTGAGTTAACCCGCAATGATTTATTGAATGCAAACGTGGATCTCATCAATTTCACAGCAGCGGCACTGAGAAACGCGCCAGTGCGTTATAGCTAGAGCTTTCGCGTGAGCGCTGATTCGAGGTTGGGTAACAACTGGTCACGGACGCGGATCGCCTGCCGGCATGTAGCTTGAAAGGTCAGTTCCGGCCTGACAAGCGTCGCCTCAATTAACCGGTGGGGTCGGAGGGACTCCTCGACCAATTTTCGTCCATCCGCCAATTACCTCGATAAAACAACGCGAGCCGGCGGGTTACGGACTACACTGACGACTATGCCGTGGACTACCATAGCGGTCAGCGGCGCAGAATCGCGCGGCCGCCGGCCGCGGTCAACACCCTCGGGGCCGACCAGCGTGGAAAGTCGATTCAGAGTTGATGGGGCGTTGCCGGCGGCGTTCTAAAGGAGCGATCTGCCTGAGACCTGCATTTAGCTCCAGACTCGGATCCACCGCGGATCACCGGCAGGCGCTCTTCGGCCACCCCCACGAGAGGACTTCCACCTCCAAGTCAATGCCCATGCCGAGCGTACACGAAAAAGGCCCCGGCGACGCCGAGGCCCTTTTGCGTGACAATGACCTTGCGATCACTTGCCGTCGTATACGAAGCGACCCGCACGGCCAGGATGCGCGGCCTTGGGGGTTTCCTGCCAATAGAAGTCGATGGTGACCGAGATCTTGGCGGCCTTGGCGACCTTCATGATCGAGCGATAGCAGAGGTTCGCGTCGCGGCCCTGCACCGTGATGCCCGCCTCTTTGATGAACTCGCCGAAGCCCGTGACCTCGTTGTCCTTGTAGTTGACGTCGAGGTGCGGCTTGAGCGCGTCAAACCCCATCTTGACCGTCGCCTGGCGGATGACTTCGAACAGTACCGGGTTCCAGTACTTCTTATCGAACGCCTTGCCGTCGATCAGGATGTTGCTGAGGCTGGTGTACGTCAGGAGCGGCGGGTTCTCGACCGGATAGGTCTTCACCGAGAGGTCCTCATCCTCCCCGACCGAGGCGGGCGCAGGCCTCGCGCCAGTCGTCTTTTCATAAACATCCAGAATTTTGGCCAGGACGCTGTCGAGGTCATCGACAAGGGGCGTGGCGTGGCTCTGGAGGCGTGAAAAATTGGAATTTGAGATCGCAACCATAGGCACTTATAACTCCTTGTAAGCGGCTTAATTGCCGTCGCCAATTGTTATAGGCTTATAAGTTTAATAACGCAAGAGCAAGGTTCCAGAATCTTTGTTCCATGTCTGTTCTTTTTCAGGGCAACGGGTGTAACCGCATCGGACTACAACCGCGTCGCGCTGAGCTGAAAAGCCGGCTTGAGTGATGACGGCGTTCCTCAAAGCTTGCTCTCAGCCGTAGCTCCGCACGGAGTCTGAACCTGGCCCAGCGATTTGATTTGACGTCCCGCAGTCAGCTCTCGTTCTCAACATCGTATGGTGCCGTGTTTTGGCACCGGGTCTCGGGGATGACGCCTGCTCAAAATCCGACGAACTTTGACCGATCGAGAAATCGAGCGTCGTCCCTCGACGGGTCTGTCGGCCCATGACCACGACACGCTTGCGGCCTCCGTCTCGTCTGGAGCAAGCTGCCCGAGGGTTCACCAAAACGATCTACCTTGGAGCGAACAAGCGGTGGAAATGCCGACACCCTCGCATGCGCGGCGCGTTACGCGCGAAGAGCTGTACAAGATGGTTTGGGAGAAGCCGCTGATCCGGCTGGCCGCGGAATTCGGGATCACCGGCAACGGTTTGGCCAAGGTCTGCGACAGGCTGGACGTGCCCTACCCTCCGCGAGGCCACTGGTCGAAGAAGGAGGCGGGAAAGCCAGTCGTTACCCTCAAGCTTCCACCGCAGAGGGAGGGAATCCCAAGCACAGCAGACATCCACCCAACGCCGCCAAAACCCGCGCCTTCCCCGGCGGAAAAACAGACCGCAGAGGCGGTGGCCGACCGCATTCGCGAAATCGCGGTGCCCGAAAGCAACGATCACCTTCATCCAAGGGTCCAGGCCTGGATCGCCGGCCACAAGAAACGGCAGAAAGAGCGCGAGCTGGAAAACAGGAATCGCCGTCGGGATTTCGGGTGGGCATCACCCCTGATCCCTGACCTCACAGAGCGCGATCTCTACCGTTTCAGAGCGAGCAGCGCGATATTTTACGCTGTCGAAAAGGCTGGTGGCACGATCGAGAAATCGTCAGCTTCGGGCAAGGTGACGTTCTTGATCGACGGACATCAGGTCGAGTGTTCAATCGTTGAAAAGATGGTGCAGTCTCTCAAGCAATGGGAGGAGCAGCGCAAATGGACCGCCTTCACCGAGTATTGCAAGTCGGGACTGGATTCTTCAGGCTTTTTGCGGCTCAGCATCACGACCTATTTGGAAAGCCGGCGGCCTGAGTGGGTCGAAACCCAAAAAGTCAAAATTGCTCAACTCATACCGACCTTTGTCGGCCAGATAATGGCTGCAGGGCCGATCCTTGAGAAGAGGAAGCGCGAGCGCGAAGAGCAGGAGAAACGACACCGTGAGGAGGAAACGCGCCGCTACGAAGCCCGTCGCTTGCGGGAAATCAATGAAAAGCGCTGGAATAAGTTTCGCGAGTACGCCGTCAATTGGGATGAGCGCCAGATACTGCTGAAGTTTCTCGTTGAGATCGAAGCTCGACTGGCCGATGAGGCTGATATTGTGATCGGTGACCGCACTCTAAAGGAATGGGTCGAGTGGGCAAAGGCGAATGCGGAAGCTCTCAATCCGTTTAGTGCGGGAGCTGCTGGGATGTTTCAAGCCATCGCCAAGACTACGCAGTGGTCATGACGCAGATCGCTGCTGAACTTGCGCTCCGGCCAAGCTCCGAAGGCCTTAACGGGTCGAAAAGCAGATTTACGAACTTGGCGATGACAGCAACGAACTCGAATCATGCTCGCGCAGAAGGCTTGCGGCAAAGGCGGCGCTTCCTTCCGATGACGAGGACGAGCGCGCGGCGCAGATAATGCAAAATGCCGTCCGACAGCCTCAATGAGGGCCCAGCACCTCGGGTCATCACACTCCTGAAGCGGCTACGCCTTATTGAAGCTGCTGAACATGTTTTTATAGGTTATCAGCCGAGCCATAATTCCGATACGCCACAGGCGCGCGCTTCTTGTTCGAAAGGGCATGGACCTAATAATGGGTAACATCAGGAATGGAAACGGTATCACCTCATACTGTCCCGACCACGTTTTTAGATACCAATGCCCGAGCAAATCTCGGGCGAGAACGAGTTGGCCAAATACGAGCTGCGTTGAGCGACAACGCACTGCTTGGTTATGAATTTGAAACCATCGGATGCGGTTTTTGCCCTCAAGAACGATGTGAAGGTGCGTTGGGCCGACCCTCACTACACCGCAGTAGTTTCCAACGCCGACCGGCTGCTCGTTTAGGCTAGAAATTGTGTCTAAGCTGGGTAACGCAGGATACACCCTCCAATTTGACCCGACCATAGTTTTGGCATCGACTAACGCTGCCTCACTTTCTATTTCGCCATCGGCCGCTCTCAGAAAGATCCCCGCGCAGGCGACTGGATCCAACGCATACTGCTGCTGTGGGCCACCCCGGAAGTTGACGCAGAATGATCCTTTGCTTCGCTGCCGAAGACTTTTTCTGGATAATCTATCGAGGCAGTATTTGAAGCGGACAAGTCGCTCGACGGGACTTAGCGTTGGTGCGAATGATTTCATGCGCATTTCCAATCGCCTGACAAACCAGACCAACCTCAATTCTTGCCAGATACCTCTGATCATTGCTTTCTCATTGATGTTACCCTATCGGAACACTTGGCAGCGACCCGGGGCACAGCGGGCTCTCGCGAGCCGTCCGCTCGGCGGATTTTATGGATTCACGGCCTCGATGACGTGCCAGGCCGGATCAGCGCCGCGTGCGCCTATCGCGAGATTTAGTCCTTAGTTTTCTCTCTCAGAATTACTAACGCGATCAGATGCATTGATTTTCGAGTCTTGCAGCGTGGCGACCTTCGACGCCGACGCCTCCGGATTAGCTGTTGTGAAGTCGAGCGTCGTTCCGCGACGGCTCTGGCGGCTAAACTGTCTCGCGAGTTCATCGAGGTTTCGCGCCTGATCTTTCGAGACGAATACGCGCGTAGTCCCCCGAGATCTGGTGAGAGCGACATAGCTCGCAGCATCGCGCCAGTGATGGGTATGCAAGAGATACACTTCGTCTAGCGTTCGACCTTGGCCGCGATAGATCGTCCCGGCGTATCCCAGGTCCACCGCAACATCTCCTTTCGAAAGATCGATGGCGATTAGCTTGCCGCGGTCGGTTCGAACCGTCACATTGGATTTCTCGATTGCGAGCACCGAAGCGAACAAGCCGTTCACAATGCCGCGCTTCTTGTCGGTGCTGCGAAAAACGATGCGATCACCCTCGCCGATCTTTAACGTACCGCTACCGGTCTCGAAATGACCGATGCTGCGGACGCGCCCGCGTTCGATTTCGAGAGCCTGGATCGTATCGTTCAGCCGTCGCGCTTCTTCGTTCGTATAGGCAAAGACGAAGCGCTTGCCCCGCGCGGAAATCGTGTCGTTCCGATATTGAGTGATAAGAGCCGCACGACTTTCATCTAGGGATGTCGACCAAGCAATGCATCCCTGGGCCGAGAATGCCTCCACGCCTTCACGGAAGCGGCCCTCGGAGAAAGCCTCGGAAGCGCGACGCGCCCAATCCTTCCTCTGCCGTTGGACAGTCGACAACTTCGCGGCGTTGATTTCGTGGGCCAGGTTGGCAAAAATTCCGCCGCGTTCAATGCTGGCAAGCTGTCGATCGTCGCCGACCATGACGAGGCGCACGTCGCCTTTGGATTGCTCGGTAAGCGCAAGGAGCCTTTGCAGCCTGACTGTATCCACCATGCCCGCCTCGTCCAACACGATCAAGGTCTTGCGTGCAAACTGTGCGTTGGAGTGATGGGGAGCATGGTCTTGATACCACAATAGAGAGTGGATCGTCGAAGCGCGTGCAAAGCCGGCATCCTTGAGGTCTGCCACGACGGCGTTGGTCGGCCCGAGTGCGCATATTTTGTAGCCATCGCGTTCAGCTAAGAGACGGATTGCATTGAGTGCCGCGGTTTTTCCAGTGCCCGCCCGCCCAATGAGCACACTGAGCTGCATGCCAGAGAGAATTTGACGCGCTGCAATGGCCTGCTCCTCCGAAAGCCCCCATTCACGGAGCGCTTCAAGATGGTTTGAAGCGATCGGCGAGCGCTGAGTCGTCGCCAGGCGGCGGGCCGCTGCGACAGTGGCGCTCTCTTGCATACATACGTCTCGGGTCGTGTAACCGACGAACTGACCGCCTGCAGCTTCATACAATCTAAGAGTGCCGGATTGTTCCCGAATGAGGTTTATCGCCAACTTACGGGTAACGACGTCTTCGAAGGCCTGCTCCAGGTCCTGCTCCGTCACATAGGACCGCGTTCGCAGAAGGTTCTGAAAGGTTGCCAGCGGACTTTGCAGGTCGGCAGGGGCCGGACGCTGTGCCGCGAGCCGCGCCTCCTGCTGAACACGGGCCTCCTTGGCCGAAGGCAGAGATTGAACGTCCAAATCTTGCAGCCGCGCGTGCAGCTGCGCCACGCGTACGCCTTCGATCCTGCGCGCGAGAGAATGGATTCCGCCTTGGCGGTCGACGATGACGTAATCTCGACGGTCGCCCCGCGCGAGCACATAGCCCTTTTCCTGCAATGCTGCCTGGAATGACATTCCATTGTCCGTCGAGCGCCACAGGCTTGTAACTTCGGAGACAATGGAGGCTATTTCATTGCCCTTCGTACGGTCACGCTGTTGCTGTTCCGCGTGGGAATGAGTTCGCTTTGGCCGGGCGAGGCCGTCGCGCTCGACGTGGGCACCTTGCGTATATTGATGGCCGAAGACTCGCTCCAGCTCGCGAGAGGCCTCCTCGTGAGCACGGTAGTTGTGCGAGTCCGGAATTGCGCACATTTTTGAAGCGTCGATCCGGGACCAGACGATGTGCAGGTGCTCCCGGCCATGCTTCTTGTGCATCACGATTGCTCGTGGCTGCCCAAGCAACTGCAGCCGCTTCTCCAGCGAATCGATCGAATACATCCATTGCTCGAGTTCGAGGCGCTCTTCGACACGGACGTTGATTGACGCATGATAGAGATTGCGTTTGCAGCGGGTGCCCGCTGCAACAGCGCTCATTTCCCGGAACGCGCCTTTTAGATCAGATGCAACCGTGCCGCGGATTTCGATGACTTCCATTACCTCATTGGTATCGACCCGCATCAAATGGACGGCCAATTCGTCCGGTCCTGCGCGTGAACGGCCCTTGATGATCATGAGCGACGATCAAGGCTGCCGGCGCAGCGCGTTCATCAACGCGTTGCGCATTTCGGATATTTGCGAGAGGCAATCGGCAATTTTTTTGCGATCGTCCTCGTTCGCGTTGGACGGCCTCGCCAGCGTGCGCAACTCGGTCGCGGCCTGACCGAGCGTTGCCAAGAGTTGCGCCACGGCGGTCCGGTCGATTGGCGGCCTCCGCACCGACCGAATGGTCTTGGCCGCCAGGAGCACGTTGCGGGCGTGCGAAGCCGCCGAGAGCCCGGCCCTGTCGGCGTCCTCCCAGATTTTTGTCCACTCTTCATTGGAGAGACGAATCTGAAGAAGTTCACCTCGCTGGCGCTTTTCAGAACCGGCCATGACAGCCGCCTGAGCCAACTTCGGACCAACCTGCGCACCCGCCTCCTTCGGCCAGGAGGCGGCTAACTACGCTGAAGCTGGGGGATCGAACGGGGGTGGCGCCCCCTTCCGCAAGTCGGCGCGGTATTACCGCGCATGGCTTGCCCCAAGCCTTATCTTCAAGCTTCCTCGTTCGCACTACGATGATTCCTTCGTTACTTCAATGGATTGGACACTTCAAGAAATATGCTCTTACGCTTTTATTACGCTTTTGCTACGCTTCGGCCATGAGCGAGACCGAGAAGCCTTTAGGTGAAATTGTCGAAGCGCTACGGCGAAGGTCCACCCATACGCTGCTGCAGCGTCGGGTGACTTACGCGCTCGATCACATCGAGACCGTGCTGGCCGCAGGCTGGTCCATGACCGAGCTCGCCGCGCATCTTGCCGCCGCCGGCGTGACGCATCGTGGTGGCCAACGCCTGACGGCGGGCCACTTTGCGGTGATGGTGACCCGTGCGCGCGCAAAGGCCCGCGGCCGCAGACGCCAGCATCGGAGCCACCCCTCCCAACAAATTAAGCTGGCGCCGCGCGCGGCGGACGAGCAGCGCGCTGCTTCGACCGAGTTGAATATGGCCGACAATCTCGCGGCGCTCGCTGAGCGCTCCGCACGCCAGGTTGCGGAACAGGAGCGTGAGGCGGCAATCGATCGTGACATCGGTGCGGCATTGGATGCGATGTTTGGCAGGAATCAATTCCCTCCTCCACCGTCGCCTAATGATCCCAAGGCCTCGACGTCCGCTTCGCTCAAACGACCCCGCCGCCGCCAAGCCCGGTAGTCTTCCAAGGCCGCTCGCAAGCCGTAATTTAGGCCGAATGAGATTTTCGGATTCGGCAGCCATTGAAGCGCGCTGAAGTCGCCGTCGTTCGGCTTGACTTCCGACATCCGCAAGGCGGCTGACGGGGAAAATTCATTGGGCTCCACGTCGAGATAGCGCAGCGGGGCGTCGTGGCCTGCCAGAAATTTTTCGCGTACCGTCTTGACCAGATCGGCAAACACCAAGGTCGGGGGCGTTCCCCCTCCGGGCAGGCCGATAAGGGTGATTAGCGAAGACTGATCATCGATCGTGCGGCCGTGATCACCCTTTATTCCTATCACCAACAGAGCGCGGCTCGGCATCCCGCCGCCGCCGAGATAGCGCAGCTCGTGGATGCCTTCAGAAACCGTATCAATGGCGATCGGCTCTTGGGAGCTGCAGATCTCGGCAACGACGGTCGCTTCGCGTACGACATATTGTTGCTCGTTTTCGGGGCGATCGACGTCATAGACTTCCATGTCCGGGGGCCGATAGCCTGCATGGTGCGGCGCGATGTCGGGCAGTAGGACACCCGTCCGATCCCTCAGGTGTTTTTCCAGACCATGGCGTGCGAGAAAATCTCGCGCCACCCCCGCGATGGCCGCCTGCAGGTTTTTGTTCAGCTCGTCGGCTTCGACAGGATTAAGCTCCACGAAGCTGCGGTCTGCGCCAAAAATGCGCCCGCCGATCGGAATCAGTTCGCGGCCATTGTCTATTTCCGGCGCGTCGATTTCGATCGCGTAGCCGTCTCCGGCGCCGCGAAACATGCCCGGCCGACGGCGATGAAGCCAGGGTGCGACCACGCTGCGGTATGCAATACCGCGCCAGTCCGGGTCGCCGAGCAAGGCGAAGATTTTCCGAAGCTGCGCCGCATATTCGCTAGGAACCCAGGTGATGACCTGCGTGAGACCGCCCGGGTGCTGCCGCCTGCGCGCTCGCCAATCGCGCGTTCGCGCCGCAGAACCTGCCGGGGGCTCGGTCATCATTCCTTTTTGGCCTTGCGGTTTGTCGGTTTGGCGTCCGGCAGGATTGGACCGAGAGACGCGAGCAGCCGCTTCAGCCAGCCCTCGAAAATTCCGGCCGACCGAATGGAAGGAGCCTCGGGCAGCCCAAGTGCGACGAGGTCCTTCCAGCTCATGCTCGCGATTTGATCCAGTCGTCCCTGGTTCATCATGTAGCCCCAGGCCGGAGCGGCCATGCGCTCAATTTTTATCACATTGATCGGCTGGGCCTTGCCGGTCGCCGCTTCGATGGCGCGTTCGATATTTTGATCTCCCTCCACAAAATCCGCGACCACCGGGTTCAGCACGGCCGTGCGGCGAGCTTGCGGATAGATTTCGCCGAAGCGAGCCAGATTGCTGAATCCGGACCGCAGCGCTTGGTCTTGCATGGTGAGAAGGCAAACGAAATGCAGGATTTCCCCGTCGCCAAAAAATGCACGCCCGACGTCGCCTTCGCTCCACCTGATGAAGGCCGTCGTCACAGACGCCCCGGCATTGACGATGGCCAAGTCTTGCTCCGCCATCTGCGAGGCGGCCCGATCGAGCGGGGCGAACAGGAGGTCGGGCCGCGCATAGAGCGCCTCGGGCGAGGGCGCGCCGGTCGGGACATAAATTGAGTTCGGATACTTCACCGCCATCCGGCGCTCGATCTCGATCTCGAACATGGTCGGGGTCAGCTGCCGTTGCACCGCAGCGATGAAGAGCCCGTCCGATACCGTATCCTTTCCGATCCCGCCCTTATCACCGCCGACGATTACGACCGTCACTCGACTTCTCCTATGTTCCCCGGTCCGCGCCTGACGACGCCTCGGTATCCGCCAACGTGTCGTCGGGCTTGGGTAAAGGCGCCGTTGACCGGCCCGCTACCAGTTGCTAACGTCACTAGTGACGAAAGTGACGTTCATACGCTACCTCCGCTCGGCGCGCAACCCTCGGAAACACCTGAAATGACGGATGTGGGACCAAATGAAGCGATTTGGCGCGCGTTCTCGGCCAAAGGTCTGGCCATCGCTCTCTCCTGGCCGGCTGACAAGCTGCTGAGATTTACGCAGCACCCGAAGTTCAAAAACCTGACGCCGGAGGATCAAAATACCATTTGGAAGAGGCTTGAAACGGGCGTCAGCCGGCCGGTCGCAGCCCCGCGGGCAGGTGGGTCCCAAGCCGCCAAAGCAAAATCTCTCCGTGCTCCGATCAAAGTCGGACCCGTGACGAAATCGGCGGCCGCGCCGCGCCGGGCCTTCATCAGTCGCGAACTCCGCTACGCCATGAAGATCGCCGCAGCCTATTGGATTTCGATCATCGTGATCGGCCTCTCTCTCTTGAAAATTTTTGCTGGAGGTTAGCTATGGCCGCTTCAACCGAGATCACGGAACGCCATCGTTCTTCCTGGAAGGCGTTCACTTGGGGTTGCTTCGTGTTCGTCGCTGCGTCAGCAGCGGGCTGGGTAGCAGCATTCGACATCACTCGTTTCCCGAACTCGGTCGGTCCCTTTCTGTCTCAATCGACCATGGCCTTGACCGTCCTCGGCCGCGCGATGTGCGAGGCGGTCGGCTTTCAACTCGACAACATTACGGTTGCGCAGGTGCTTGAACGTGGAGGGCTAACGCTATCCTTCTTCGGGCGTGTCGGAATCGTGTTCGCCGCCGCTTTCCTCGCCGCAGTTACCATCGCCGAGTGGCGCAGGAGACAAACACCCCGCCGCCTACGAACGAAATGGATCGATAGGGACATCCCGCCCTGGTCGGAAGGAAAGGACGCTATCGCCAACGCCAATTCAACACTACTCGCCGGAATCAAACGGACCGGCCGGGGCTTGGAGATCTGCCCCGGCATCCCACTGTCCAAGGAACAAGAGGCACGCTCGTTGGCCGTCGTCGGCGAGCCTGGCAGCGGAAAAACTGTCGCGTTTTGGCAGGTAATTTTCCAGCTTCTCAAACGGAGGTGCCACATCATTGGCCACGATGTGAAGGGTGATCTGACGGCTCGTTGGCCTGGGCAATTTATTCTGCTGGCGCCTCACGACGCGCGATCCTGGGGTTGGGCAATTGGACGGGACATCGTCGGTACCGTCCTTGCGCGCGAGCTATCCACATTGCTGGTCGCGGCAGCTGGCAATGATCCGCAGTGGGCCGAAGGGGCCCGCGAGATTCTTGTCGGGATCATCAAGACGCTGCAACATGAGCGAAGAACGGAATGGGGCTGGCCCGACTTGAAAGCAGCCCTCGAACTTGATGATGCGGCTCTGAAAGATTTTGCGTGCCGCTTTCATCCCGTAGCGAAGCGATTCACGTCGCTCGATGGCGACCAGAATTTCACGAAGAACGCCGGAAGTTATGTTTCCACGTTGATGGCGCCTATCAATAGATTGATCGAGCCGCTGGCGGCGGCTTGGGGCGGCCTCAGGCCGCAATTTCAAATGTCTCTGACGGAATGGCTCGACAATCCCAACCCAACTTTCCGGACCTTGATACTGCAGAGGGCCCCTGACCTCGGCGCCTTATCAACAGCATGGATCGGCTCCGCCGTCCAAGTGATTGCGCAACACCTTGTCGGAACACGGCGAGATCGGAATCCAGGCGACCAACATGCCTCCCATCCGCCGGACGTGTGGCTCTTGCTCGACGAGTTTGCGCAACTCGGACCGATTTCGTCGAGCTTTTTGCCATTGTTAGAGGTCGGTCGCTCGCTCGGCGTACGCGCGATGGTCGGGTTGCAAAACTTCCAACAACTCTCGCGTATCCAGGGCCAGCACGCACCCGCGGAACTCCTTCAACTCATCGGCACCTTAGTATGTTTTCGCCTCAATCCTGGCGCGGACGCCAAGCGCGTTTGCGAGGAGAGGCTGACGACGGCTCCGGTGCGTACCTGGATCGCAAACGACAAGACGGGTATCAAAGAGCCAGGATCTAAGGAGATCCGCATTTTGTCCCAGGACGACCTCTCAAGATTAGAAATCACACGTGACGGTGCGCAAGGCTATTTGCTCATCGGCAATGCGGCCTTTGGACTGGAGTGGCCCTTTCCGAATGCGCCAATTCAGCGGGATAGCTCAATCAGGTCAGCATGGATTAGGTCCAACTAACAAATGCCCGCCGGCTTTTGACATACAGCCGCTCCCAGAATCACGATCCAGGGCGATTCCGCCCATCTCCAGTGGAGAGTTACATGGACCGCAGACCGCAAGATTGGATTGCAACCGCTCTTGAAGGATTTTTCGCTGACGAAGGGCGTGAGATGCACGGAGCCATGAAAGGCGCGCTCGTTGCCCAACTGGCGCTGGCCTGCGTGGGCATTCAAGGCGAAGTCGAAACTGAACCCTTTGAGAGGCTGCTGGACGGCGACTGCCTGAGCCGTGGGGCGAACTAGATTTCTGGATTTCACACCCGCGGGACGGCTGCCAAAGAGAGGGTCGACGGCTGCCGCGGCGAATGACTACCTTGCGTCACGGCGCACAGCCCGTGCTTCCCGTCATCGGCCACAAAGAGAAGATTTGGTCTCACGACGAAACGCGTTGACGTTGCGCTGCACTGCCGGCGGCGCCGCGAGATTGTTCGCTCTGTTCTGGAGCCCGGCTGGTATAAACTGTGGGTGGTTGCGCGTTGATATCGCTGCCCGAGCCTTGCAAGAACCGATCGCGCCTTAGAGATTCAAACCCGTAGCAAGCGAGCGCGATCACGCGAGGGATTGGGCCTAGCTTGGCATAGGTTGCAATTTGCCTTCTGCTTCTGCCTAGCAAGGCTGCGGCTGCTTCTTGGGTAAGCCTATTCCGCGTCAGGAAATCCACGAATTCTTTGGGCGTCCAGCTTTCCTGCGCGAGGGATAGGATGTTGTCTGCCGACATCATCAAATCCGCATTGTCACTCCACGCCACCGCGTCGCCATCTTCGGCAAGAGCGCCACTCAGAAAGAAACTCTCATCTCTAAGGGGACGGAAGACCTTATAGCTGAAAATTGCTGGACTAACGTCGACGAAGTCTTCACGTCCAGCCCGAGGACCCTCTGCCCACTTAACCCGAAGCACAAAGTCATGGAGCGGCTGGACACTTGCCATCCGAGGGAGGGGGATTCCGCTATCAACGATGTCATTCCCGCTCATTGAGCCTTCTCCACTCTGATACTAAGACGGCCAGGTTTTCTGGCTTTGCGGCCCATTCTCTGGCTTCAGCTAGATCCCTTTTCGACGCCCTCCCCGCGATGATTTCCAAGCTCACTATATCGATGGAAGCTCTGGAATCCGGCCCCTTTAGGTGGAAGTGCGGAGGATTATGATCCCCCGGATAAACGTAGACCTTACAATTACTTAAGGGAGCATCAACGCTCGCCATGTTGCCTCTATAACGTAAGGCTAGTGCAATAGTTGCACAAGAGCAATAACAAATTGTGAAATGATTGCACAGGAAGAGCGATTCGGCGTGGATGGTGCACAACCTTAGCGGCTAATTCGACCCTGCCAATATCCATCTGCAAGAGGCTTGTTTGTATAAGCTTATAAGTCAATAATGTATAGACACGGCAATTAAGCCATTTACAAGGAGTTATAGGTGCCTATGGTTACGATCTCAAATGTGAATTTCTCTCGTCTACAAAGCCACGCCACGCCGCTTGTCGACGACCTGGACAGCGTCCTGGCCAAGATCCTGGATGTTTACGAAAGGGCCGTCGGTTCCAAGGCTGCACCGACCTCGATCGGAGAGGACCAGGATCTTTCGGTCAAAACCTACCCGACCGAGAACCCGCCCCTGCTGACATATACGAGCCTCAGCAATGTTCTGATCGACGGCAATAGCTTCGACAAGAAGTACTGGAACCCGGTGCTGTTCGAGATGATCCGCTTGGCCGCCGCCGCTATGGGGATGGAAAGCCTGAAGCCGCACCTCGACGTGAACTACAAGGAGGGGGAGCACACCGGTTTTGGTGAGTACATCAAGGAGGCCGGCATTACTGTGCAAGGCCGTGACGCGAACCTCTGCTACCGCTCAATCATCAAGGTGGCCAAGGCAGCCAAAATTCCGGTCACCATCGACTTCTATTGGCAGGAGACGCCCAAGGCGGCGCATCCTGGCCGCGCCGGCCGCTTTGTGTACGACGGCAAGTGAACAAGAGCGCACTGCTCTCAAAGGGCCTCGGCTTAGCCGGAGCCCCTTGTTTCGCGTTCCGGATCGACACGAATTTTCGGTCGACGACTTCATGTAAGCCTGAAGGCCAAATCCGTCCTTATAAAAGGCAACTCATTCTTCCAAAGCCTTGAAAACCGCGTCGGGTGCGTCTTTGTAGAACTCAATATTGATCTTCGTCCAAAGCTCGTCGGGAAGATCGTTTAGCTGCCGGCGAGCAGAAACAGGCATCAATATCGTTTGCGCTTGCTTCTCGATTGCCAGCTCAGCCAGTTGCACTGCGTTCGATACCGTTTCTAGCGAACCTCCAAGACTTGCAGATCCAACCAAGATTGTTCCGCCTCGGGTGTTCCGACCGAGCAGTGATCCACATAATGCGGTCAACACGGCAACGCCAAGTCCGGCGCCGGATTTGTCAGCATCGATCGCGCGCAATTGTAGCGTGAACTCTTGTTCTCGCGGATCGCGGTCGCCGACCAAGTTACGAGCTTGTGCAAACAGGATTTGCTCGCCTACCTTTACGCTCTCGCGGAAAGGAGGAGGTGCAGGCTGATTGAGGATACGCACACCCGAACCAGGTTGATGCGAGACTTCAATACGGTACAGACCGGCACCGGCCTCCCTTGACCCCGAGGCGATAGCCCAAATCTGACCTGGTGGGAGTGGATCGCTTTCGATCGCCTGGTCGGATCGAAGTTCAGGCGTCGCGACAAACGTCTCCACGCCCTCAAGGCCCAACGTGTAGCTGAAATGCGTGTTACGAAACTCGCTCTTGAACACGCGCCGTTGTTGTTCCTTCACACGTCGCCTCGCCTCAAGCGCGAGCCGCACAATCCATTCTAGGTCGGCATCAGGAATTTGACTGGTCGAGCTTGGATAGAGAAGCTTTGCGAGCCCGCTCACCGTCTTGCGAACGGCTTCGATATCGCGACCCGACAACGCACCACCGAAATGGACCCGGCCATCTAGAATGCCAGCGCGGGAACTATTGCGCAGGCGAGTAAAGCACTCAGAAAGAAAGTCCGAAACAAGACCAAAGTGGTCTGTCAAATGGCGCCGAGGGTCGAGCTTTGGAAAGTCCCAACCCGGAGCATATGCGTGGAGACGATCCATGAACGCGGTATCATCACGCATTTCTGGAGGAAGCGGCGCGAGCAAATGCCCGACCCTTTGGGCTTGGTCAAGATCCATATCCAGATTACCGACCAGAACGACCCCACCTTCGGCTCTAATGGAATCCTTACCTCGCGAGAATTCCCCAGAGGCCATGTAGCCCTTCATTATGTTCACGCCATCCTTTGAATCAAAGGAGACGCCAGCTATTTCGTCGAAACAAACAACATCGTATTGGCATACGAGTCCTCGCTGCCCGGAGGCCATATTGACAAACATGCGAGCGACGGTGGCCTTCCCCCCAGATATAAGGTGCGCATAAGGCGATACCTGCTGGAACAAGTGGCTCTTGCCGGTGCCGCGCGGGCCAAGCTCGACAAGGTTGTAGTTCCGCTCCACGAACGGGACCATTCGCAGCAACGCAACGCGCTTAGCTCGTTCATCAAACTCGCTCGGCTCAAACCCAGCCGAGCGGAGTAAGAAATCGACCCAATCACTAGTCGATTCAAATTTCGAGCGCCCTTCGTAAAACGTATCAAGGACGTCAGCCCGCGACATTTGGATTGGACGAAGCGCCTCAATTCCGAACGGTCGACCGTTCTTTTCCTCGGCAATGACGCTGTCGTATGTGAGCGTCACTTCGGCGTAGAACCCATCAATCAGAATGCGATCATTTTCTTCAACTATATTATCGGGGATGCGAACGTCGCGCAGAGCAAGGCTGGGTAGCTCAGCGATGTAGCAGGCGTTCTTCGCGTCCAGGCGGGCGCGCACACTATCAATGATGCGGACAGATCCTTTTCGATAGGCTTCGTTTTTGAAAACTTCCTCCTGGCCGGTGCGCACGCACCGGTCCTTCAGTTGCTTCTCGACGATTTCAAGCCCTTCTTTGATTTCTTGTTCGTCTATGGACGCACAGTAACGACCAAGCAAAAACTCCACGACGTAGGCCGGTACTGGGTACGCCTTGGAATAGCGCCGGACCAAATCCTTTCGGACAATGAAACCCTCAAAGGCGCTCGCGCCCAAATGGTCAAGCCGATCGAGTTCTAGAGTCATACGCGCTCTCCAACACGGGTGGCACGCGCATCAATGACGCTACCGTGCCGATCGATGACTACGACGAGAACGGGATCTCCCTCTTCTATCTCGTCAGAAACCGTTAAGCGGGCTCGCGCTCCTTCGATTGTTGACGCAACATCGACCCGGGAAGCTGGATCGCGCTCTTTGCGACGAACTTCGACAGTGAAGTCTGTCCCTTCACCGCTAAGCTCGACGGTCAAGCGCAAGCGCCGCCAGCTAATTGAGCTAATACGCAAAGTGCCTGCGACCGCGGTCTCACCTCCAACGGCAATATCGGGAATCACACATTCCTGCGGCGAGAGGCCGCCGTGGGAATAGACCTCGCCGGCGCGAAATGCCTCTGCGCCTGGAGGCACGGCGATCCGAACAGAGCCATCCCAATGCCACGGCAGGAAAGATAGCTCGGCAGTGGCTTGTTCCTGAAGAATCGCGGCCCGCGAGCCCTTCGCGATCACCGCCGAAGGCGGCAGGCGTACCACCTCAAAGCCGCCCGGCATCAGGAGCCAACCGTGATCAGTCACAATCCGTACGCGAGACCAGCCGGCCGCCTTTAGCGCCTTCGCGTACCCGGCGATGCGAGCGAGTTCGGTGTCGAGTTGGCCAGCGAGCCGCAAGCCCATGTTGTGGCCATCATTGTCGATGTTACCGCATTCCGCATATCCGAT
The DNA here is from genome assembly GCF_000472425.1 of Bradyrhizobium sp. Tv2a-2. Taxonomy (GTDB): domain Bacteria; phylum Pseudomonadota; class Alphaproteobacteria; order Rhizobiales; family Xanthobacteraceae; genus Bradyrhizobium. The sequence continues at coordinate 24,494 of NZ_AXAI01000003.1, forward strand.
CGACGTTGGCCTTTCCGGTGGTAGCGCTTCGTTGCGATTGAGGACCTGAATGCCACGCGCGAGCATGGCTTTCCTGAGGACGTCGATACTTGCTGGCTTCCCAGAAGATGCTTCGAGCGGCTGAAAAGCGTCCACCTTGCCCTTTCCGGCAATGCTGTCTCCCACCGGCGTAACCAATGGCTTTGCCGTGGCCGTAAGGCTGGGAACGGGTGAAAGTCTCCATGTGAGCGATGCCGCGACACTGGCGTTGTTCAACAGCTCAGCAACCTCATGGCCGAGATCCATGCGCAATCCATCAACAAAGAGCACGAGAGTGCCCGCCTCGATCGCGAGTGGATGCGGCCGGGCAGCGTTGCCGGCCGCCTCCACCGCGGCTCGAAATCGTCGCGCCAGCGGATCGACCCACGGACGATAGAGAGCCCCTGCGGCCCGCGCGACGACATCTTCGCGCGTTCTCGCTGCTGCGATCGTCTCAATCAGCGCCCTATCGACTCGCCATCCCTCTTCGCAATAGGCGGTCGCAATCGCGGTAAGGTCATCGCCCAGCAGAGCCGTCTCAGTTGCTGCCGCCAAACGCGTAAGCGGTTCGAGTGCTCGAGCAAGTGGCGCTTCGCCGAGCTTTGCCCAGAGCGTATCGCGGCGGGCTCGGTGACGCTCTTCCAGCGCGATGACTTTCGCTGCTGCCTCGCGGCTCGGAAGCTGCGCGATTGCGCTGAGCTCCTGCGTTAGAATCTTCTCGGCGAGCGCATTGTCATGCGGGCTTGTGACAGGATCACCCTCTTCCAATCCTCCGAGAAGATTGCCTTGCTTAGGGCTGGTCGCTTCACGAATCCGCTCGCAGACCGAACGGAACTGGTGGGGCTCCGCGGCAAGTCGATTCCACACGCGAACCCATGCGCCAGACCGGCGCGCCAAACGCTCGATTGCCGTCTGGAGTGCTCCCTTTTGCTCAAGGTCGATTCTGTAGTCTCGCTCGATCTGATCCCGGAAGGCACTCCACGCCGCGCCGGCCATGCCGGCGCGTACGGCATCCGGATCGGCAATCCACCGCAAGAGATCGCGCTCTTTGTCCTCGACCAGCAAGCTGTCGAAATCGTCCGCGGACAGACGTTTCTGACGCCAACCATCGAGCGGGAGATCGAGAAGGCCCGCGAGTGCGCGGCGGGCGGATTCGTCGGTGCGGGAATCGGTCGAGACATCGAGCCCTAATCCCTGGTCGGGATCGCGCAGGAAAGTCGCTACCGTCCAATCGCGGGCCTGACGGCGCTGACGAAAGACGTCGCCGCGATACTGCATGTCAACGAGCATCTGGGCGCTCTTCGTGAGAGTGAGCGGCTCACGCAAATCGCGCCATGAAATGCCCGGCAAGAGGACGACCGAATGAGCTGCGCCGACGACAACACCTTTCAGATCTGGTGCATCCGACGCCTCGACGACGCAGCGAATCCAGATAGCCGGTCCGATACCATCGTCTGGCGCATAGTCACCGAGTGCGTACAGCCCCACGTGCTGCAAGGCGAGCCGACGGCGAAGGTCGGCGAACGCAGAAAACCATTGTCGTTCAGGGTCAGGCCAGATCAGCGCCGCGGGCCATTCCTCGCCGGCGAAGGTCTGGGAGGCGTCGATGAGGGTGCGGGCAAGACCTTGAATAAGGGTGCGGTCGCTCACGATGTTCTGCCCTGGTCTTCCAAAACCGGTTCAGACAGAGCACCGGATACCGCTCCCGCTTTGGTCTCCCGAGCGCTCTGCTTGAACGCGCGCGTGTAGTGGAGGTCGTTGTAGCGACGCCCTTTAAACTGTGGTCCACCGGCAAAATCTGTCGTGTCAACGTCATGATCCTCGGCCCAGAACCAAGGGAAATCCCCCTTCTCCAGTTTTGGTTCAGCACCCCGGTCGGCACCAGCGTGTTTCTTCACGCGCGGCGTGACTCGCAGTATACAACCGTCCCTCCGCGCGGAATTCTTCGGCTTCGCGGTCAGGAAAGGACGAATGTTGAGGCGAATGCCATCGTCGATGTCCGGCTCCCAGCCGATCGACTGGCGATGCAGCGGCTTCCAGCGCACGAAAATGTCGTACGGCGGATCACCCTCGATGATCTTGGTCAGCTCGCCGCGAAGATGCTCGGCCGCAAGCAAACGGTCTTCCGCACCCGCTTCACCTGCGGCGAGGGCGCGACGTTGGGCTGCGATCCATTCACCTAGATAGCTGTCGCGCAGCTTTTCAAGGAGGCGACGGCCAGCGCCATTAGCTTCACACAGCCGATGGTAGTTGACGAGGGCGGAAAAGCCGCCGCGCACACCGTCCCAGATGTGCCAGACAAATGGGGTTTGATGGAATAGCTTGCAATGTCCTTCAAAAAACTCGTCGGCGAGCCACGTACCGAGGTCGGTGGCCTTCGCCGCTTCCGCCGTGAGCAATTCGCGGATGGTATCCTCGGCGTAGTCCGGTCCCCAGACTGCACGAATCAGGTCGCGCAAACGCGTCGCCGCGTCGGCCTCACCACCAAGCGCGGCCAGGGGGACGATACCGTCGGTATCGATGACGCCTGATCGATCCACCTCGTCCGGCGCAGGGGCCGCCGGGCAATCCATGAACGACGAACCGGTTTGGCGCGGCCAGCGATAGTTGAGCAGCCGAGCGACGACGACTTGCAACGGATGCTCGGCCATGCCCGGACGGACGCCATACGGCGTCACCAGGCGTGGATTGGTGGCGCCACTTCTTGAGACGTTCGGATCAGCGCTGCCACGCGGGTGGCCGTCGAAGTACCACTGAGTCGGATCGTTCGAACGTGGTTTGGGTAAGCCCTTCGGAAGCTCAACGGCAGCGACCTCCTTCCAGTGGGTGAGATCGAAAGGAATTTTTCCGAAGTACCCATTGTCGACGCTAGTCTTCGCGTTGATCTTTCTTAGCTCGGTGCGAAATTGAGGAGACACAAAGAATGCGTACAGCGCTTCTAGATTTGACGCTTCCTTTGGCACAACAACCGGTGAGGAATTAGAGAATTTAGTCCCGCCAAAGATTGTGAGGGGCAAATTGTTCATTTGCCCGAAGGCGAGCCCCCTTTGACCCCAGGCTGCCTCGCCGCGAACCGCAGCAGATTCAAAACCACCCTGCAATAAGGACCAGCGAAGGACGTAATGGCATCCTGCGTATTCTGTCGTTTCGTGAGGCGGATATTGTATGAACTCCCAACCTTTCCGAAGGCTGCCGTATTCCCAGAAACAAAATACAGTTCGCGCCGAATCGCCCGGCGAAATCCCCTGATAACAATCGGCATACTTTGACAATCGCGTGCGTCCAGTAAGATCCTCCAGGCCAATCATCGAATCAGGATTTGTCAATTGGCTCGCTTGAGCAACGGTCACCAACTCGATGTTTGGTAGCTCGGCCGCTTTTTCTGAGGGCAAGTGCTGCCCCGCTAAATTGAGTCCAGAGTAATGTGCTTTGGCCGTTGGCGCGATGTTTGATCCAACAGTCAGTAAGGTGATCGCTGCCCACCAATTCATATCTTGGAAGGCATTCTTATCGAGCAACGCGAGAAAATTTATGGTGCTCGTGCAGAGCAAGCTTACTCTGAAGTCTTTGAAAGTTACCTGCGCGAGCCAATTTTGTGGGGTAACCACGCCGTAACTTCCACCTTCGGAACAGAGTGCCAAGAGCCTTAATACGAAGACGTTCGCAATATCCGCTCTCGCTTCTTCAAATGTCCTCTCGATATATTCCTTGAGCTCACGCGAAAATTTTCCGTTTCCCAAATACGGAACATTGGTGGCTGCCAATGTGTACCGCCGGCCCAGCAGTTCCGCTGCTTTGGCAATCCCATGCGCCGTGACCGCAATCTCGTGTACCTCAGCTGTTGCTGTTGCCGCTCCAGCCTCCAACAGGCGATCGAGCACTGTGCCGAGCTTGTCGATGCCAGTTGCGTACAAAGGACCGAATGCCTGCTCAAGCGTTCGGCGCGGATCGATCAAACTTCCAAGCTGTGGAGCTTGTTCGAAGAGATGATAAAGGGCTGCAAGTTCACCACGATGCGCAGCCGAAGCGGTAGCTCCTAAGGGAGTTCTATCGGTCCCAAGAGGATCAGTTTTTCCGGTCCAACCTTCGGCATCGGCGATCTTCTCTGCGAGATCTAAGAACGCCGCTTTACCCAGTCCGATAGCCAAGCCCGAGCAAGCGAGATTCAGCTGCGGCAGTTGCTCCGGACCGCCAAGGCGCTTCCAGCTTGCGAGCGCAAGAGCGAACGCGGCTATCTGCGTACAGCGTGGGTCAATTTCCAGACCGAAGAGGTTCTCGGCAAGAACCGCCCTCACAGCGGCGCGCTCATCAAGCCCTTCCTCGGCACAGCGGAAGGCGATCAAGATCGACAACGCGAACACGAGAAAATGCCCCGATCCCATGCAGGGATCGAGGATCGTCACGTCCCTCGCCGCCTTAGGCCAGCCATCGAAGGCGCCGGCCGCCGGCCTCCAAGGACCGGTCGCGGTCTCGTGCGTCTCGTCCTGGTACGGTTCGCGCACGAAGCGGAGATAGGTCCAGCGATAGCCGGGCGGACTGGTCTTCTGTCGCAGATCCTCTTCCGTCTCGGCCCCCGCCGCCAATGCCGGATCCGCGACCAAGACCTTGCCGGCCCACCAGGCGCCGAGCGTGTTCTCCAGCAGAAAGAGAACCATATAATCCTCGGTGAAAAGCTGGGTCACGGCGGGCAGCTCGTCGGCGCCGATCTTCACCTCGGACTCGTTGATCCGGTCCTTCTGGTCCGCCTGCCAGAACTGGTAAGCCCAACCAAGAGAATCGTCCGCCGCGAACACCGCCCGCGGTAACTCCTTCACGATATCAGTAATACCTGCCTTGGTCTCGGGCGGAAGCGTGAGCGCCAGAATGGGATCGTCCTTGCGGAAAATCTGCGGCAGCATCGGCTCCGCCCAGTCGGCGGCAAGCTCAACAAGATCGCGTCCTTCTTCCCTGGCTATCTCCTCCAGATCGGACAATGACACCGCGACCTTGTGGTCGGGATCAGTGAGCAAATTGTTCTCGGCCAGCAAGCGCGCGAACAGCGCACGATGCCAATGCTCATAGGCAATCTCGCGCACAAGTCGGCTCGCTCTGATGGAGTCGTTAGGCGCTTTGACGTCTCCCAGCGATTGCGCATGCGCACGTAAACGACTGCGCAAGTCTGCCCTCTCCCTGGAAAGCCCGTCCGGCTTTCTCGCATCTTCGACTCCGAGCTCCGTTAACGCCTTGCGAGCGCCGTCCTCCGCGACGAAGCGCGCTTTACGCACCGCCTTGTCCAGTAACTTTCGAATTTCGCGATCGAGGGCGGTTGCCATAATGCACCTTTCAGGAGATCACTACAGGGCCGCGCTTGACTGCAGCCACGAGCATCGCGCGCTGCCGAGCAAGCCAGACGTCGACCTCTGGCTCGGAGCTCACGATAGTGCCCCGCTCGATCGCGGCACGTTGAGTTTGCGGCGCCGACACTTGAGCTGCCTTCTGCGCCGCGCTGACTTGAAGATCGGCCACACCGCGGATTTCCGCCTGCCACTGCCCCAATGGCCGACGATCAAGGCTGTCTGCGAGCACCTCATCGTCGGAGGTGTCGGGCGGTTGCGGAAGCTTCAGCCCAACCTCAGCCAGAATCGCCTCCTTCCTCGCGAGATCGAGTGTCGCCCAGACGGGATTGGCATTGAGCGCATCGAGAGCGCTCCGTACCGCCTCACTCAAATCTTTGTGCGCTGCCACGAGCTGTTTTGTCAGCAGTTCGCGCAACCTTCGCATTGGCGGCGGCAAGGGGTTGTTCGATTCCAGCAGCTGGCGTCCATCGCGGATGCCTTTGAGCTCAATCAGATCTGTCGTCGCCTCGGTCAGCGGCTCGGCGTGGCGGGCAAGCCGTTCCGCCGTGCGCCAGCGCGCGATGCGTTCAGCCTTGAGCTTAGCCCGCTCTTTCCACGATTCGATCGCCTGCTCGATCTCGGATTTCCGGTCGAGCAGGAGCCGCAGAAGCGCATTGCCGGCAAGCGCCTGCGCCTCGTCTTCGAACGCGAGCCGTGGCGCAGCCGGCAAGGGCCGCTCGCCACCGGCGCTCTCGCCCAACGCTCTCAGTTTGCGCAGGAATTCGCGAGCCGGCTCGGCGAGATCATCTCGATTAGAGATCGGGCCGACTAGCCTCTGCAAAAGGCCGGCAAGCCCAATCTTCTCCCGCGCTGAAATCGAAATCTCCTCGCGCCGAAAGGTCGCTTTGCCGATGGCCGTGCCGTCCAGAGCCGTGGCAGAGGCCGGCTCACCGTTCAGAATGACGGTGAGCTTGTTCGCGCGCACGAGGGCAACGAGTGCGGCGTCGATGGCGTCCTTTGGCCAGCCGTAGGGCTCACGCTCGAATTGCTGGCGCACGTCGCGCCCGGACTTACCAGGGCCAATGAGGCCAAGAACCGCGCGACCCACCGGATGGGTATCGGCCTCCGCCACATGGCCCACTGCCGCAAACGGATGCTCGCCGCCTTCCCGGGCGGTCTTGAGCGCCTTCTCCCACTCGACCGCAGGCCGATCAGCATCCTTGAACTGCGGAAAGAGGCGCTTGCGAGCCGTCTCGACGGCCGCTTCGAGACGCGCAACGAGCGTCGCCTGCTTTTCGGCCGTGCCACCGCCGAGCAGCACTTCGGCGTCGTCAACGAGCTTTCCGGCAAGGTCTTTTGCCCGCTCTTCCGCGATGCGCTCGCGCGTTTCCATACCGCGCCGCGCCTCTTCTCCCGACGCTCCATGCCCGAGCCCACGCCTGTCGAGCGTCGCCTTGGCCGCGAGCAGGTCCGCGATTGCGTCCCTCAGGTCGTTGTTCGCCGGCTTGTCGATGTAGAGGTGAACGATTCCGTCCGCCGATCCGAGCGTCCGCGCCGCCTCGCGCGCCTCTTTAGCGGGCGTTCGCCAGCCATCACGAACCCAGAGAGGCACATTTCGACCGTCCTTCTCAGGCGCACGGTCGCCCCTGTGGGCCACGACCTTGCACGGCACCTTCGCGTCGCCATGCACAGCGGAGACTTGCCGCACTGCCGAAGCAAGCCCCTCCTCGATCAACTTATCCCGGGAATCTGCAATCGCCGACAGATCGTTGCCGTAGTGGCTGCGGAATTTTTGGAACTCCTGCTGCCATGCGCGCCCTTCAGTGGTCTGAATCCGGACTTCCTCGCCGATGCGCACCAGATGTCCGTCCTCGACCATGCGGTCGATCAGGACACGCACGCGGGAGCGGAATGCGCCCTGGTCGACTGTCAAATCATCAACGAGCAGATCGGCTAAGTGATCGGGTGTCGCTCGGACTCCGATGTCAGCGCCGGCCTCCGTCGGAAGCCGCGAAATCAGAAAAGCGAGGCCTGCGAGCCGCTTTGCGAGAGCGCCATCTGCGCCATAGGCCTTGTCGAGCGGTTCGATGCGATCATAGGCGTCGCGCGGGAGCGCGCCGGATTGGACAAGTGCAGCCTTCAAGGCCTCATAGAGAACGTCTGCCGGCACGACCGCGCCCAGCGGTTTCTCCGCATTTTCGGCAAGCGCATCGTGAAGGATACGGAGCTGTGATCGGAGCTGACTCTGCGTGCCTTGAAGATCGGCAGCACGAAAGCACACATCCCAGAACCGACGCCGAATCGGCAACATTGGATAATCGTCAACTCTTATCGCGCGATCGCTGGGGCGAGCGGCTATCTTCGTCTCCCCGAGCTGGCGGGATATCGCCCCATCATTTTCGTCGAGACAACGTTCGATGAGCGGTCGGGCGTCGGCTTTCTTACGCAACAGCACCTTCCGTGTGACCGTCTCAACATCATTGTCGTCGAGCTGCACGCGGATCGTGAAGCGGTCGAGAAGGCGGACAAGTTGCGGATTTGATTGGGAGGTGCCTTGGAGCGCACTCTGCCCGGCGCCCACCAGGATGACCCGGCTATCGAATTCCTTCGCCAGCGTCTCTGCGATCTCGGCTATCGCGCCGGCACGATCCTGGCTGTCGCCAATATAGATTTGCACCTCATCCAAGAGGATCAGGGTAAGCGGGGTCTTGCCGCTCTTGCCCCGGCGCGCAAGCACGCGTTTCAACATCGACACAAACTGATTTCGGTCGATATCAATATCGGGTGTCTTGTATTGCGTGCGGATACGCTCGCGAATTTCCTTAATGCTTTCGTCCTTGAACTGGCCCGCAATCGCCTTGGGGATGACGGGGCTCATGTAGAGTTCTTCGATCTCATCCTCGAATTGCCCGCCAGCAGATGCAACCGCCGCCTTGACCTCGTCGGCAATGCCTTTGTCTTCTAGCCAAAGGCAGAACGCGGCTTTGCCGTAGTCGCCAGGCAGACCGGCTGCGCGCAGGACAATCGATAGAACCGAATGGCGTGGCCGTTCGAGCTGGCCGCTGGGCATCGGCCCTGCAGCAGCAAACAAGCCGCCATGGCGGGCGGCCTCAACGTCTAATTCACGAAGCGCCGCTCGCGCGGATTCCGGCATATCCTCGACCAACGTGCGCGGGCTCATGCCGTCGGGGAACAATTCATTGGCCCACAAGTACCCGAGCATCTTCAAGAGATGCGACTTGCCGGAGCCGTAGAAGCCACTGACCCATGCCGCTTGTTGGCTTGATTTGCCAAGGTCGCGACAGAAGCTTTCGATAATGCGCGTGATTCCCTCCGCGTAACGACCTTCGCAGACGAACGTTCGCAATTCGCCACGATCCTCTTCCGGGCTGGTGTCGCTGAGGCGCGCTTGGCCGTTATTGACGAGCCGTTGGCCGCGCGGGTCGCGGTCAAGCAAGTCGGCGATCACCGTCATTGGTGCGCTCCAATGGGTTCGATTTGAATAGAAACGGCGTGGTAGTCCCAGCCATCGCGGGCATCGAGCAGTCGATATCGCCCGTCGCGCGCTCGCCCCGGAAAGAAAACCGCAAGGCGTCCTTTGATTGCGTGATCCACGCGCGCTAGGAGATCCGAAACGGAGGCCACGCCGAATAGAGAGGCGACGCCGATCAGGCCCACAATCTCGCGTTCCGTGTGTTCGGGGCGTCGCAAGACCCGAAGCACAGCGTCGGCAGCATACTGGGTGAAACGCTCGTTCGCGCCAGCAGACAGCATGTGCGGTTCTTCGAAATAGCCTTCGCGATACCGATGCGCGCCCAGCCACGCCCCGAAGGACGAAGTCAAATCGAGGCCGTGCCAATCATAGCTGTGGGTACGCGCCGCTTGAGCGAACATATCTATTTTGCCTCGGAGGGCACGCTCTTCGTTCGGGTCGTAAACAATCATGATCACGCGCTGCGCGCCGGAACTACCACTGGGCCACCCGACGGCCACGTGGTCCCGGAAGACGACAGCGAGCTGATCGATCTTTGACATTTCAAAAGTCTCAATTCAGTCGTTCCAAGGGTGAAGTATCGAGCTCGAAACTGTCGCCGAGCGTTCGATAGTTGATCAAGCCAGTTGCGTGCGCGCGTTCGGCGAGACTGCGCGCCGCGGCAGGATCGAGATCGAGCGCTGCCATCCAGCCATTATCGAAAATTTCAGCGCCAACGAAGCCAGACTGTTGGGCGAGCCAAAGAGCAAAGGCGAAAGCGATTTGATTTGCTCGAACTCGCACACGACGTTTGAGGGTTCGTCCGGCGAGATGCCCTGCTTTCGTCCAGCTGCTTGCTGCGTTGCGGACGACCTTGTTTAGTACCGCTTCATTCATTCGACTGCCGACCGCAGAAGCAATTGCGTTTCGCACGCTGTCCCGCATCAGTTCTGAATTGGGCGCAAGTCCGAGGATCGGCCTGGCACTTGCCCTCAGAAGAGGATCGCGAGCGATTGCCATCAACAACGCAAGCTGCGGAAGCGCTGAAGGATCACGCTTGCACAGGGCCCGGAAAATCCTGAACGTAGGTACCTTGCTGTCGAAGCAGTAGAGCTCCGAAAGCCTCTGTAGGCTGAGACCCCTGCCAGAGCTACTGGACTTGCCGAGGGCGTTATCATCCACGATCGCCTTCTTGAGGTCGCCCGAGAGGCCGGTTGCTGAACAGAGCAACGCGAGTTCGGTCAGCATAATGGTGCGGCTCGAATGCGTGCCGCGCGCGCCCGCCCGAAAACCGCTCGGCATCGGCAGTTTGTCGTTGTGAAAGAAGTTGTACCTCAAGCGCCTCACCCCCCGCGTCTGACAGTGCGCCATCCCTCATAAATCGTCAACAGACTTGGAACATCTCGCCGGCAAACTTGCCGGCGAAATGGCTCAAAGGCATTATTCGGTTTGAAATTCCGGTATTTTACGCCGGCAAACTTGCCGGCGGCACTGATTGATACATTGACGGGCGGGGGAACCGGGCTCAGCATGTGCGGGAGTTAGGCTTTTCCAAACGGGGAACTTCCATGTCGGAGCCAATCGTCACGTGCCCAAATTGCAGCACCAACATCCCGCTAACGGCATCGCTTGCCGCCCCCCTGATCAAAGCGACGCAGCAGAAATACGAACAGGCCATGGCGGCGAAGGATCGCGATATCGCGGAGCGAGAAGCCTCAATTGGGGCGCAGCGGGAATTGCTTGATAGGGATCGGGCCGCCTTCGAAGAGAACCTTGCCGAGAAGTTGGACGCCGAACGCCTGCGCATCGCTGCGGAGGAAGCCGCCAAAGCCAAGCGACTTGCGGCTGCCGATCTCGATTCGAAGACTCGTGAGGTTGCCGAGCTTAGCGCGGTCCTCAAACAGCGAGACGAGAAATTGGCTGAGGCGCAAATGGCGCAGGCCAAGCTGATGCGAAAGGAACGGCAACTCGAAGGTGAGAAGCGGGAGTTAGAGCTCAGCGTCGAAAAGCGCGTGCAGTCGCGCATCGCCGAAGCGGAGGCCTCTATCGGAGCCCAACGGGAATTGCTTGAAAAGGACCGGGCTGCGTTTGAGGAAGACTTCACACAAAAATTGGACGCCGAACGCCAGCGCATTGCCGCCGAGGAAGCAGCCAAGGCCAAGCGAATTGCCGCTGCTGATTTGGATTCCAAGTCTCGCGAACTTGCCGAGCTTCACACCATCCTCAAACAGCGGGATGAAAAGTTAGCTGAGGCACAGACGGCGCAAGCCGAATTGATGCGCAAGGAACGGGAACTCCAGGACGAGAAGCGTGAGCTGGAGCTCAGCGTGGAGAGACGCGTGCAGTCGCGAATTGCTGTGGCTCAGGAGAAGGCGAAATTAGAGGCCGAGGAACCGTTGAGGCTTCGTGTTCTGGAAAGGGAAGAACAGATTGCTTCCATGCAGCGTCAAATTGACGAGCTCAAGCGCAAGGCCGAGCAAGGATCACAACAACTGCAAGGCGAGGTCCAAGAGATTGAGCTGGAAGGGACCTTGCGAGCGAAATTTCCGCGCGATTCGATTCAGCCCGTCCCGAAGGGTGAGTTCGGTGGCGATATCCTGCAGACGGTCATGGGACCACAGAACAAGCCTTGCGGGACCATTCTCTGGGAATCCAAGCGCACGAAACATTGGAGCGACGGCTGGCCTATAAAGCTCCGAGAGGACCAGCGCAGAGCGAAGGCGGACGTTGCGTTGATCGTCTCGGACAATCTTCCGAAGGGCGTGCAAGGCTTTGCGTATGTTGACGGGATTTGGGTGACTGAACCACGCTATGCCTTTTCACTTGCGCTCGCTCTCCGGCAAAGCCTTGTAGAGGTAGCGAATGCCCGACAAGCACGCGACGGGCAACAGACCAAGATGGAGCTGGTCTACCAGTATCTGACTGGACCGCACTTTCGTCAGAGAGTCGCGGCAATCGTCGAAAAATTCGAGGAAATGCGGACCGACTTGGAAAAAGAGCGCACTGCTATGACGCGCCTCTGGGCCAAGCGCGAAAAGCAAATCCGCGGCGTGATAGAGACGACCTCTGGAATGTACGGCGACCTTCAAGGCATCGCGGGTAAGGCTCTCGAAGAGATTGAAGCATTGTCACTACCGATGATCGAACACCGCGGTGATGAACAGGATCAGACTGCGGCGGCCTAGGCGCCGGCTGCCGTCGACAATTCCGGGATCTCAAAACCATCTAGGGCGAACGCCGATGAAGATCGAAAAGGTCACTCTTAAAAATTTCCGCTGCTTCGGCCCGCTAGGGACGCAGATTAGGTTGAGAAGTGTCGTCACCGCCTTCGTTGGCGCCAATGGCTCCGGCAAGACGGCAGCCTTTCAGGCGCTATCGCGGCTCTTTGGCGTCACGCCCGCGCAGAGGGCGGTGCGGCGGCAAGATTTCCATGTGCCCGCTAATCAGCAGGGGCTTCAGTCGGGAGCAACCCTGTCGATCGAGGTCGTCTGCTCGTTTCCGGAGCTGGACGAGCTCGACGAGGAGGATGGGGCGGGCGCCGTTCCGGAATTCTTTCTCCAAATGGCAGCTTCCGCGCCGGGCGCCTCGCTCAAGGCGAGGATGAGGCTTCAGGCGACATGGACGGACGACGGCACGCCGGACGGCAGCGTCGACGAGGATCTCCGGTGGGTTACCACGCTTGACGACGAATTCGAGTGGGATGATTGCAAGCGAGTACAGGCAGTCGAGCGCGGCTCGGTCCAACTCATCTATGTCCCGGCTGCCCGCGACGCAGCGACGCAGGTGACCGCGTTGCTCAAGGGCCGGTTGTGGCAGGCAGCAAGATGGTCAGACGAATTTCGCGATAGCAGTGCGGCAAGCGCCCTGGAGATTCAGCAACAATTCGAGAGCGAGAAGCCTGCGGAGTTCATTATTGAGCGGCTTACCAAGCGCTGGCGTCAGGTCCATGAGGCAGATACGGACACAACGCCAGTCCTGCGCCTCGTCGAAAGCCGCTTCGAGGAGCTGGTCCGCAAAGCTGAATTCGCTTTTTCTCCCGATGAAGCAGAGCAGGAGCGCGAGCTCGCGGACCTAAGCGATGGCCAGCGCTCGCTCTTCCATATCGCACTTACCGCCGCAGCTCTGGAAGTCGAGAAAGACGTGTTCGCGCAGGCCGCTGACGAATGCGCGTTCGATCAGGAGAAGCTGCGGAGGACCAGTCTTACCTTCCTTGCAATCGAAGAGCCGGAGAACAGCCTCTCTCCCTTCTTCCTCTCACGCATTGTCGCGCAGGCGCGGGATATCGGCGCTCTTGCGTCTGCGCAGGTCGCACTTTCCAGCCACTCGCCTGCTATCCTCAGCCGTATAGACCCGAAGGAGGTGCGCTATTTTCGGCTGGACCGCTCACGACGGCGCACTCATGTCCGACGCATTACGCTGCCCGACGGCGATAACGAGGCGAGCCAGTATGTGCGGCTCGCCATCAAGGCGTATCCGGAACTTTACTTCGCCCGCTTCGTCATTCTAGGCGAAGGCGATTCCGAGCGCCTTGTGATCCCGCGGGTCGCGGAGGCCATGGGTGTTCAGCTAGATCCTTCGTTTGTGCCGATCGTGCCGCTGGGTGGACGATATGTTAGCCACTTTTGGAGACTTCTCAACGATCTTCGTATCCCTCATGCGACGCTGCTGGACCTTGACCTTGGAAGGGTGCACGGCGGAGCAACCCTCATCGCCAATGTCGTCGAGAAGCTCGGTGAAATCGATAATGATCTGAGCGAAAACCCGCTCATTGTGGACGGCACTATAGATCCCGAAGACGTGGACGATGTCGCGGATGACGATCTCCTAGAAGAAGGCGTGGACAACGAGTGGGTGAAAGCCTTTAGGGAAGAGGGGATATTTTTCTCGTTTCCGCTTGATATCGATTTCTCGATGCTCAGCGCTTTCCCGGAAGCCTACCAGCATCCGAATCCTGGAGGTCACGGCCCGCGCGGTGGCGCTGACATCATTAGAGGGAAGAAGGGCGTCACCCTTAAGACCGGTGGCGATCCGGACCTGTACGACGACGATTACGATGACGAGTTTAAATGGTACCCATACCTGTTCCTGAGCGGAAGCAAGCCCGAAACCCACATCGCGGCGCTTGCCCGAATCGCGCAGGACGACCTTGCCGAAGCCGCGCCTGCCGAGCTCAAGGCGCTCATTGAGCATGTGAAGGAACGGCTCGGTCTTGAGGACGATCAATGAGCCAGATGCATCCTGAAGACTGGAAGCCACAAGGCGTTGATGACCTTGAGCCACGCGCATTGGACGCGCTGCGGCAGACGGAAAAGAGCGTGCTCGTCACAGCAGGAGCGGGCGCGGGAAAGACAGAGTTTCTTGCACAGAAGGCGACCTATCTTCTCCAAACTGGCCTTTGCAGGTCGCCGAGGCGCATACTTGCGATCAGTTTCAAGCGCGATGCAGCGCGCAATCTCGCGGAGCGGGTAGCAAAGCGCTGCCCGCCCGAGCAGGCGCGACGCTTCAACTCGTACACCTTTGATGCATTTGGGAAGAGCCTCGTGGATCGCTTTCGTGCTGCTGTGCCCGAGCCATATCGCCCGCCTGCGGACTACCGGATAGTGATGCCGCGCCGGCAGGATTATGCTGATTTTCTGGATGCGCGTGAATTCCGCGGCGTGAATGCTGATCAGTTCGAACGTGCGATAGCTAGAGCGCGATTGCCGGTCGCCGATCAAGGCACGGCACTCCAGCGCGCTGTCGCCGCGTACTGGCACGCTCAATACAACGATCAGGACGATGCACTGCTTTCGTTTCCGATGGTCAACCGACTCGTGGAATTGCTTATCCGGCAAAACCCTTCGATACTGAGGGCCCTGCACCTCACGTTCCCTGTCGTTTTTCTCGACGAGTTTCAGGACACCACGTTTGCGCAATTTCAGCTCCTGCGCAGGGCATTTGACGGCAGCGGAGCAATCTTCACCGCGGTTGGCGATGACAAGCAGCGCATCATGGTCTGGGCCGGAGCGATGCCAAATGCGTTCGCGCAGTTCGAACAGCATTTCGCCGCTGAGCGGATATCGCTGATTAGCAACTGGCGCTCGCACGAAGACCTCGTGCGAATTCAGCACGTCATCGCGAGCAGGATCGATCCGAATGTTGAGGAGCCGGAAGCGCGCGCCGACCGGCTTGTGGACGGCGACGTTGCGGCCATCTGGGAATTCGAAACTCAGGATGAAGAAAGCGATTGCCTCGCTCAATGGATAGAGCGCGAGGTGCAGTCGGGTAATGTCGAGCCTCACAACGTCGCCGTCCTTGTGCGCATGCGCGCCAATGAAGTCGAAGACCAGCTCGCCCTCGCGTTTGAAAACCGGGGCCTAAGGCTGCGCAACGTGGCGCGTAACGTAGGCGACATCGCCATTCAGGACCTGCTCGGCGAGGACTTGACCCAAATTCTTCTTCGATTGATACGTCTCGGCGCGACCGCCCGAAGTCCCGAGAATTGGAACGCAGCGCTGCTCGATTTGCAGTTTCTCAAAGCGTTGGATCTCGCCGATGAAATGGGACAGCAGCACCTTCAGGAGCGGCTTCAAAGGTTCGTACGTGAGATGCGGCGAACCCTAAAAGGGCTTGACCCCGTCCCGGAGTCCGCCGCGGAGGCCGCACAGGCAGCGCTCGATTTCATCGGGTTAGAGGTCCTGCGTCAGGCTTTCCCCTCTTATCAGAGGCAGCTCGACTTCGATCGCGTCTGGACTGGCTTCACACTGCTCCTACAGGAATCCCTCCAGCACGCAGAAACCTGGTCAGGCGCACTCGACGAATTCGAAGGGCTCGGCCAAATCGCCCTCATGACGATTCACAAGAGCAAGGGACTTGAGTTCCACACTGTCATCTTCTACGGGCTTGATAATCAAACGTGGTGGAGCCTCACTCCTGATCGAACGGAGGAGCTGAACTCTTTTTTTGTGGCCTTCACTCGCGCGAAGCAGAGGGCCTTCTTCACTCTATGTCTTGAGCGCGGCCAGCCGGTTGCCTGGATTGAAAACCTTCTCGCCCCGCCGGGAGTCCTCCGCATCAATTTGGCAGATTTTGTCGATGACTAGAGGAAGAGATTCACGGCTCGGAGAGTGCCTCGGCTCGATTCTCCACGACGAATCGCGCGCTCAATTCGAGCCCGTAACCGGGTCCCGACGTGATTTCTTGGCTACACAGAATTAGAAATCCGCACGCCGATCGTGAATCAAAAGGAGTCCAAAAGCGGATCAAGACCGGAACAGAAAATTTGAGTGCTTGATACGTTTCTATGGGCTTGATTCAAGCCTTTATGGAACACTATCGCAGTCATCAAACGGCGTGGGCCAACGCCAGTCGAGGACTCATTGCGATTTCGATTCCTGGCCCCCAGGAGGACGTCATCCCTGGCGTACAATGGGGCTGTGCCACCGAGGTGTTCACTCCGGCATTTTGGAAATATCAATCCGCGGCCTTCAGGGCGCAAAACGTCAATATTTCGCATTGCATCGGCAAAACGATTATAGAGGAGGTCGCAGTTTGCCTGCTCGGCGGATACGGCATGCCCGCCGAGCTGGGGCTTGCTGCTTTCTGTCGTCTTCGCGATCGTGACCTTCTCAAGCAGGCCACGACGGTCGACGTATTAGAGGAAGCGCTCCATGAGCCATTCCCATTCGATCAAGGTCAGCGGCGCTACCGATTTCCGCGTCAAAAGGCAAACTATCTCTGGCACGCAATGCAAACCTTGTCGTGCACGGCGTTGCCGAGTTCCTCTCGGCCCCTTCGGGATTTTTTAACAAGCCTGCCTGGCATCGGGCCCAAAACCGCTTCATGGGTCGTCAGGAATCACCTGCGATCGGACGAAGTCGCGATCATTGACGTGCACGTTCTGCGTGCTGGGACGGCGATCGGCTTATTTCCACCCGACGTCAACCCGTCAAAGGAATACTTTCGATTAGAGGAAATTTTCCTTCGGTTCTGTGACGCTCTTGGCGAGCCCGCAAGCCTAATCGATGCCCTGATGTGGGACTACATGAGACGAATAGGCAAAGCGTCGGCGCAGACTCGGAACACTTAGTCCGACTTAGCTACGCCCATAAAGGCTGTCGCAACGGCCAGGAAAGTGGAGCTCGGGCAACGCAGATTCCTCAGAACACCCGTTCCTAAAGGCCCGAGCGGAACGAAGGCGAGGTCGAGAACTGTGGCAGCGAATGCGAAGGACTGAAGCATAGCGCCGGCATCACGCCAAAGCAGCGAAGCGGGATTTTCATAGGCCCGATCGACCATATCGAGATCACCAGTAAAGAGCAAAAGATGCCCCTTTGCGCAGGGCAACATGCTTTCCAGCTTCTCGATTTCGGAAGAGAAGTCATGATCGTTGATTAACGGAACACTTCCAAAACGATCATCGACGTCAGAGTAGACGATTGGTTCGGATACTCCTGGGCCGGCAACTATCAAGACGTCGATTGGATGCAGAGCTCCGGCCGACACGGGTATCTTTCGCGATCGACCGTTATTTTCTGCGACGCCAATCTCTCTCCGCGCTGTTACGAAGCGAACCAGAGACATAAGGTCCAAAAGCGCCATCGGTTCGGCTACTCGCATGGTCCGACGACTGAGCATCACATCTCGAAAATTCTTCGCTGGCCATTGCGAGCAGGCGAGCGTCTCATAGACCGACGTCATGGTCCAGCGGCGCTTTCCCAGGACCTGCTGCATTCGTCTGGGCCTTGGTTCAGTAGGAATATCCAAAAACGATACCCATGGTTTCGAAATGTTTTCGACATCCCCGGCAAAAGCCGCAAGCGATGTCGTTCACGTGACACGAATGGGACCAACCCAGAATTTCAATCGGTGTCCCTGATACTTGGACTAATTCATGGGCATCCAAATGGATCGCCGGGGTGGTCACGACCACAGTTCCTTCTTGAAGTGCGAGCAAGTGATTTATAGCGGCGAAGAACGGTGGTGCACCGTCGGCGTGGAATCCGTCCGACTTAAGGCTGCCGAACATGAGTTCGCTCACACCTACAGCGTGGCACTTCATCGCTGCAGTCGTGATAAGGAATTGATTGCGATACGGCCACCATTCGGTTGCCGGCGCGGATACGGAAGGCGCCCTCCCAGCCATGTCGCCGCTTCCTAGGGCGGAAATGTTGGCCTCGACCACCACGTGCTGGATATCAAGAGCCTCACAGATCGCACTGGATGCGCGGATCTCGCCGGCCGCAGCTTTTTGACCGTAATTAATTGTAATCGCCAGCGACGGGCGTTTCCAAAACGCGATGCATGTTGAGTCCATGCCGCCGGACAACAAAAGCGCAGTCGTCATTGTCGCCACGCAAGAAGATGAAGGGCGCTGATGAAGTCCTCGTGTATGATGCACCCCGCGCCTTCCGGAAGCTTTATGTCGTTCGACCGCATGTTCTGCGCCACGCAGTACACTGGTTTGTTCAACGCCACCGCGAATCCGACTTCGAATAGTGTGCCGGGACTGCTCCCATTGAGAATCGCAAGGACCGCATCACAGTTCCTTATCGCATCGAGGTCCTTCTGAACGACTGCCCTCGCTGGGCCATGGCCGATGTCGTGAACGGGGCTGAAGGGTCGCATCCTCAGATCGTTTAGTACTTTTCTCGCTTCGTTTATGATCACCCGTTGGCCGAGCTCTCTAAATGGTCCGGCTAGATAGATATTTCCCCCGGCAAGTTTCACTGGATCCCGAGTGCTTTGCCTGGCTTCGGCAATCGTCGGAATCGGCAGGAGTTCCGTCTCCACGTATGAAGCCACCGACTTGGAGGCAAAATCTGCAGCCGCCATCGCATCCAGCTTCTCCTTTCCCCAGGCCAAGGCAAACGCGGCAACGAAGACGTCACCAGAGCCGATCGTAAACATATTTTCCGTGACGTAAGCAGGTACGCTTCCTACTAGACCGTTCCCGTCGAAGACACGCGCTCCGTCTAAACCGCATTTAGCGACAACGACCTCCGCTTTCTCGTCGCGAAGCAAGCGATTGGCCCCCTCATCCACCTCAAGACCGGTCAGTAATTGTATCTCGCGCGCGTTCGCAACGATGGCCAAGCGACCGGCGGCAGACCCAGCTCCTGAGAACAGGCGCGGACTAGTTGCGGATTGGGGATCGTAGACGCAGACGTCGGCTTCAATCGTTGGCCGGCATTCCATCATGCCGAATTGCACAACCAACTCGCCTTTTACGGGGAAGGAGGACTGTTGGGTAATGTTCGGAATGGGCGGATGTACCAAGGGTACAGAGAGGCAGTGGAGATATTCAAAGCTGATAAACTGCTGCCCTTGATGAACCACGACATCTATATCGTAGGCATCAAAGTTAGGCACAGCCTGTTCCGCTGCCCCCGGTGTTAGAATAGTGTGCAACCTGACAGTCTCGAAATGCGGGGATGACAAGGTAACCGCAGCTCGCCCGCCAGAACCAAATATCTGCTTTCTTGTCGGGAAGGCGCATGTCTCGCCGTACACGCCACCGACGATATCTATCGATTTCATTTCGGCCGAATCTCGATTTCGATTCTTCCTCCTTTGATCGATAGAACTTCAGCTTCGTAGGAAAACGAATTTCGCAAACATTCGATGATGTCCACCAATCGTGCTGATGTAAGGGCTCCAGCCGTTTGACCGAGCCGCTTGACCACAACCCGCGTGCGCGGAGTCGTCTCAAGCTCGACTGTGAGTATGTCGCCCACCTTCAAATTGGCGACGACCGCGGGCACGGGTGATGCCAGGACCGTCCTCTCCGTAATCGCGCACTTGTCCGCACCGCTCGCTCCACTCCCGTCACCACCGGCGGTCCGCCAGCCGTCAGAATCCGAGTTAGAAGGCCCAGACATCAGGCGCACCTCCTTTTGCAATGCGAAATAAACCAGAACCTTCTCAATTCTAAGGTGACGCCTCGCCGAGCACAACTCGATTTGGTCCCTAGCCCACCCTCGCCGTCTTCGGCCGCCCTACAATTCTCTGCTTAGATGCCATCGCGCCAAAATTCAGATTATCGAACATCGACCATTCGATCTCTTTCGGCAGATCAAAGTGAGCCAACTCCTGGCACTGTTTGCGGCGTAGTGCAGACTGCTGGCCATAGTTGCCGTGAACATCGTTTGCTTCGTGACCCATCTGCAACCTCGTGGCCTCGTCGTCGAGGTCTTCCTCGATGAACATGTCCTTGGCGCCATGTCGAAGGGAATGGGCCACCTCGATATTCATGCCGATGGCGCCGGCCTTTTTGAGGAGTCGGTTCACGCGCTTGGATGCGACGTCACCGGGATCGGACGTGGATGCGAGCAAGCGGAAGATAAAGTTATCGCCCTGCTCCGTCGCCCAATCGACAAAGCCAATACGGCGGAAAAAGTCATGCAGCACGAAAAAGCGCAGGCTGCCTTCGGTTTTGAATCCGACCCGCTTGTACATGCCTTTTTCTTTGTCATAGACGATACCGTTGACGCGAACGATGTCGACCCCGTGTTTGCGGTCGAAGTCGCTACCTCGGATGAACGGCAGAATTCCAATACGGCGCGAAGAAAGAAGGCACAGCGGCCCGAGCATTGCGTCGTCCAGGTAGCCGGTGTCGACGCCCAGCCTGAAGACCTTGTCGACTTTTTCGTAATCCAATGCCTCGCGTTTTACCGAGGGCTTGGCGTTGTCCGGCCATCGCACCCTATAGCCCTCGAACGGGTTACGAAGGCGATGCAATCCTACCGCATTATTGATGATAGCTCGAACCGTCTGCACGTATCCATCTTGGATGGTTTTCAATGCGAGCGGCTCGTAGCAGCTTTCGGCCTTATTCTTTGCGATCGCCGCATGGATCCCCATCTGTCGCAGTTCTTCGGTGTTTTCACCTTCGCGCGAAAGCTCAAGCGGGACATACTGAAGCTCGTTGACGAAATTCTGGAGATCAATTGGCAAGTAGCAATCGATCGGCCGATCTCCCACAAGCGCTTTGAAGGTCGCCGCACGCATCCGGCCAGTGCTGATGGCGCTCTCAGATGCTCCCCCAGCCCTTCGAAGTTCGAAATATTCATCTTCCAACTCGCCGAATTTCGGCGCAGACGATGTGTTGATGGTAGGCAGAACGTCTGCAGGCGGCTGTTCAAGTGATTGGGGCGGCGGCTTCGCCGGCCTGAGGTCGCGCGAGATGGCAGAGCGGCCAGCCGGAGCCGCCGCCGAGGTCCGTTCCAGAATTGCAAGTTGCCTATCGGCGACTTCGGTGAGCTTGCCGAGCACGTCCGACAATGGCTCACCACCAGGCGCTAGGCCCGCACCGGCTCGCCAGCGATTCCAGACGTCTCGACGCAACAGATCGGCGCGGGCCACGACCGTCGAATTTCCCGCTTCACCTTTGCTGACCTCCTTTTCGATCAGCACCGCCTCTTGTATCGAGGCGATATCGCGCAGCACGTCGGGCGAAAAATCCGGCCACGGAGGGGGATTGGCGATCTTGGCCGCTGCCGTTTCGAGGAAGGCGAGCATGTTCGCCAGGAATTCCTCAGGGCTATCGCCCTTCGGAAACCCGACATCGCTGCACGGAATCTCTTCCCCGGTTTGAATATTCACCCCGCATCTCCACTGGCTGAAGCCGGTTTGCGCCAGCGCGCCCAGCCATGAGGCCCGTCGTTGTGCCTCGCGATGCGGAAGCACCCCAAGTCGCACCCGAATAGGAGCGCATGACGGCAGACTGGCTGCAAGGTTTGAGGGGGGCCGGATTTGGAAGAAATACGTGGAAAGCCTACGCACCAGATAGGTTGGTGCCCGCCCCGGCCCTCTGGGCCGGGGCGCCGGGCGCTCGGATGCACTTTTCTGCTGGACTACTTTGCGGACTACATTGCGGGATACACGCTTCGACACTTGCACACTCGGGCAGGCCGGAAGCGTTGTTTTCCGAGGCTTTTTGCAGGTCCAAAAAGTGGCGGATGGGCGAATTAACTGGCGGAGAGGGAGGGATTCGAACCCCCGATAGGCTTGCACCTATGCCGCATTTCGAGTGCGGTGCATTCAACCACTCTGCCACCTCTCCAGGCGCCAAATCGGGACCGAGCCCGCCGTGGTCGGGGCCGTAATAGGCGAGGACGGCTGACCAGACAAGGCGCGGAGCGGAAAAAATGCCTGTGGCCGCGGATCGGGCCGAACCCTGCGGATTTTTGCGCTTCGACTGCGCTGGATGACCTTGCGGGAGGGCGATCGCGGTACCGATCGCACCGGATTCGCGGAGATTCTCCCGAGGCGGCTGATTCGCCCATAGCAGAAGGCTGGCCGAACGGCGCCGCCCCCGTCGCGACCGCGTCTAAAAAGTTGGGACCGCCGTACGCACGAACACATCGGCGGTCCCGTGCCGCCTCATTGCAATGCCACCAGACGAAGCGGGGCCTCGGCGAGCGGCGTGATGCGACGCTCGTAACGCTAGCGGCGGGAAAAAGGGCGGCAACGCGAAGCTGATTTTAACCTCACCAGTCAAGGTTACCGCCGTCGAGGGGAGCCGGAATCAGGCCTTTTTGTCCTTCTTTTCGCCGTTCTTCCTGTCGCCGTTCTTGTGGTCGCCGCTGCTGTTCTGCGCCTTCTTGCCGTTGTCCTTATGGCGGTTGGTGAAGCGCGCATTGCCAAGGCCGGTGCCGATGGTCAAAACACCCCAGCGCTCGACGTCTTGCATGAAAGGGATCTCCGACAGGCCCTGCACCACGCCGTCATTATGCATCAGCACCGCGGTGTCGTGATCGCCGATACCAGGGATGGCCTCGACCAGACTCGCCGGAAGGTTGAATTTCGAGCTCTCCCAATTGCCCGGCAGGTTCTGGGCGCCCTTCTCGATCGAGCCGTCCTCCTTGATCACGCCGGGGCAGGCAATGCCGATGAACGGCGCGAGCTTGAATTTCTCGGCCTCCGCCTCGCCGATCAATTCCTTGAGCATGCGAACCAGCCGCTTCACCGCGCCCTCGCGCGTCGGCTCGTCGTCGGCATGGCGCCACAACAGCGACTTCCACACCTCGGCCTTCGACAAGTCCGACGCCTTCTTCCAGCGCGTCGCGACCACACCGCAGCGGATATTGGTGCCGCCGATATCGACGGCGAGAATGCTGTCATGCGCCTCGAATATCCAGGACGGTGCCAAATGCAGGGCGCCGATCAGCGCGGCCTCGTCCGGATGGTAGCGGATCGGCCGCATGTCAATTTTGAAATCCTCGGATTTCAGGATGATCTCGGTGCGGGCGATGGCGAGCTCGCCGAGCCGGCTGTCGCGCAAGCCGCCGCCGACCACGATACGCGCGGTTTTCGCCCAGGCCTTGGTCTTAAGGAAACGGCGAGTCACATGGGCGAGCTCCTGGGCGAACTCCTCGATGGTGCTGTGCACGACCGCGGAGGCCTCGGTGTCGTCGCCCACCAGCATGTCATCCAGCGCCTTCTTGCTGATCTGCTCCGACGGCAGGTCCCCGAACGGGTCCTTGCCGGTCTTGCGCAGCGGCTTGCGCCAGCGGTCGAAGATCTCCCGGAACGCGCCCTTGGAGGCGCGATCGCCCAGGAAGCCATCCTCCTCCTTCAATTCGAGGTTGAAACTATCCACCTCGACCGAGGGCAGCCGGGTTGAGCCATGGCCGGCGATGCCGGTGGTCGCGATCAGGTCTTCGGCCATGCAAAACCCCTTGCCTGTAATGAGAGACGGAACAACGGCGGTGGAACCGCTTGGTTTCAGGGGTGAATGGTGAATCGGAAGGGAGAATCGGGGCCGGTTCGCAAATCGCCGCTCGCCATTAGCGCATTCTGGCCAAATCCTTCAGTTTCGGACCGTTTTTGCCCGTCTTTACCTTGACTCCAGGCCCGCGGTGGCTATAAGTCCGCTCCATCCGGCGCGGGGCGTTTCTCGCGCCATTTGCTTTTGCGCGGAATTTGACGCTGGAATTTGATTCTGGAATTTGATTCTGAGGGCATGCCCTCACGCGCGAAGAGCTTAAACCCTAACGCGACTGAACAAGAAGCCGGCCCGGGCAAAGGCTCGAGGCTGGGATCGAACACGAAGGATAAAAAAGATGTTCGCAGTCATCAAAACCGGCGGCCGGCAATACCGCGTCGTCCCTGATGATGTGCTCGAGATCGGCAAGATCGAGGGCGAAGTTGGCACCATCGTGCAGCTCTCCGAGGTGCTGGTGCTTGGTGGCGATACGCCCGTGCTCGGCGCGCCCACCGTGGCGGGCGCGACCGTGGCCGCCGAGGTGCTGGATCATAAGCGCGGCCCGAAGGTGATCGCGTTCAAGAAGCGCCGTCGCCAGAACTCGCGCCGCAAGCGCGGCTATCGCGACGAGATCACGGTGCTTCGCATCACCGAGATCCTCGCCGACAACGCCAAGCCCACGATCGGGCCGCGGCCGAAGAAGGCGAAGGCCGCACCCGCGACCGAAGCGGCAGAGTGACGCACACGCAAAACTTTTGCGTGACAAAAAGTGAAATGATTCCTTCAAGGAATTGAACTAGAGATCGATAGGTTTGGAGACTGGGCCATGGCTCACAAAAAAGCAGGCGGATCATCGCGGAACGGTCGTGATTCCAAAGGCAAACGTCTTGGGATCAAGATTTTTGGCGGCGAGCGTGTGATTCCCGGCAACATCATTGCGCGTCAGCGCGGCACCACCTGGCACCCCGGCCTTAATGTCGGCATGGGCACTGATCATACCTTGTTCGCCAAGGTCGAAGGTCATGTGGAATTCCAGGCCAAGGCCAATGGCCGCACATTCGTATCGGTGCTCCCGATCACGGAGGCCGCGGCCGAGTAAACGGTGGATCGAGTTTTGAGTCCGCCGGCATCCTGATGAACCGGCGGAGCTCATAAGGGCTCCCAAGGGGAGGCGGGATACCGGCCTCCTCTTTTTCATTTGCGTCTTTGTTTGTGCGATTGCGACGATGCGCTTTGAGGAGCCCGACATGTTGCAGGATATCCCGACCCCCACGCGGCGCGAGACCAGCTCTTGCGTCCTCGATACGGAACGGCTGACCCTGCGCCGGCCGACGCTTGCGGATGTCAGGGCCATTGCCCGCCTCGCCAATGACCGCCGCATCGCCGAGAACACCCGCCGCCTGCCGTATCCCTACCTGCAAGACCATGCGGTGAACTTCGTGCGCACCATGGCCGATGCGGGCGACAACGCTTTCCTGATCGAAAACAATTTCGTGCCAATCGGCATGGTCGGCGTCAGTTGGAGCGAGCGCGACGCGCCGGAACTCGGCTACTGGCTCGGCGTGGAGCATTGGGGCCAGGGCTTTGGCACCGAGGCCGCGCGCGCCACGATCGACTATTTCTTCGAGGAGTTCGATTTCGACCAGCTCCATGCCGGGGCGCGCGTTACCAACCCGACCTCGCGCAACGTGCTGGAAAAGTGCGGCTTCCAGTGGAGCGGCGTCGAGCTGCACCGTTTCGAAGCGCTGGGCTCCTCCACCCCGGTCGACCGCTTCCGCCTCTCCCGCGGCGTCTGGTCCTCCCTGAAGAACTGGACCAGCGCCCTGCGGCGGGTGCGGTAAGGCACGCCGGCCACCACGCAAAAAACGACGTCCCGGCGGAGTCGGGACGTCACGCTGGCGGATTGACCGCGGTTTCCTCCCGCCCGAGGCTGCGCTCGCGCAAAAAGATATAAAGCCCGGCGCCGATGATGATCGCTGCGCCCACCAGCGTGGCCGGCGACGGCAGGTCGCCGAACACGACGATGCCGAAGATCACCGCCCAGACGATCATCGAATATTGGTAGGGCACCACGACGCTCGCCGGCGCGAGCTTCAGTGAGCGGTTGACGCACATCAGCGCGCAAACCGAGATGAGACCCGCCGCGGCGAACAGCCCGAGGCTATGCGGCGTGGGCCGCACCCAGCCGATCGGCGCGAGCACCGCGCCGAGCAGGAAGGTGCCGACGAATTGCGAGGTCGCCATCACGATGTCGGGCGTCCTGCGCAACGAGCGCGTGATCAGCATCAGCACCGCAAAGGACATGCTGCCGCATAGTGCGATCAGCGCCGGCCAGCTGTAGCTCTGAGTCGACGGATGCAGCGCGATCAGCACGCCTAGAAAGCCGATCAGGATCGCGCTCCAGCGCCGCCAGCCGACCTGCTCGCGCAGCACGATCGCCGACAAGGCGGTGACGAAGATCGGGCAGGCGAGATAATAAGTGACCACATCGGCAAGCGGCAGATAGACGGTGGCGAGAAAGAAGGCGGCCACCTCGAGCGTGGACAGCGCGACACGGAACAGTTGCAGCCGCGGCCGCTCCAACCTCGTGAAATGCCGACGCTGCCGCCAGATCATCGGCGCCAGAAACAAGAGCGCCGCACAGGCGCGCAGGAGCAGCAACTGCCCGACCGAATAGGTCGCGACAATGAATTTGCCGGTCGCATCGCCAAAGGAGAACATGAACACCGCCAGCACCATCAGGCCGATGCCGGCCAGGCGCGCGGAACGTTCGTCGCTGTGAGCAGAGATTTTGGCGAGCAGGGACATGAGTTGGAGCGCGACGTTTTTCGTTGCGGGCCCTTTTTAAGCGCGTGGATGCCCGGGACAAGCCCGGCCATGACGATAGAGACAGATTGCCGCCCCTATCGAGTCGCGATACCGGTTCTTCAGCCGCCAAACCAGGGAACCTCCGCCATGCCCGATTTCGATCCCGTAAGCCATCGCATGGTTCAAGAGCAGCGCTGGTTCGAGGATTTCGTGCTCGGCGAGCGCTTCGTGCTGCCGAGCCGCACCCAGACCAGCGCGATCTTCGCGGCCTTCCAGGCTGCGAGCGGCGATACCCATCCTGTCCATTACGATGTCGAATATTGTCGCGCCCGCGGCATGCCGAACCTGCTCGCGCACGGCTTCCAGACCCTGATCCACACCGCGCCCGGCGCCGGCCTGTTCCCGTTCCTGGTCGAGGAATCGCTGGTCGGCTTCCTCGAACAGTCGAGCCGCTTCCTCAAGCCTGTCTATGCGGACGATACGCTCTATCCCGCGCTCGAGGTCACCGAGCTTGCGCCCGGCCGCACCACCGGAGTCGTGACCTTGCGCTCGACGGTGTTCAACCAGCGCCGTGAGCTGGCACTCGAGGGTATGCAGAAGTTTTTGATCCGCCGGAGGCCGGCATAACTCGATCGATCACATCATCCGCCGTTGCGAGCAGCGTCGACGACACCTCGATGCCTAACGTGCGCGCGGTCCTGCGGTTGACGACGAACTCGAACTTGGTCGCCCGAGCTGCGGCGCTTCATCCCTCGTCCCTCAGTCCGCGGATTTTGGCGCGACCGTAGCATACCGGCACATCAGGGGAACGCCGCCGGGCTCCCAAAATCGCGCGAAAATACCGGCGGTTTAACCACCTGTTCGGGTTGCCGCCGCACGGCGGCTGGCTTACCTAGGACCCATGAAATTCCTTGACGAGGCAAAGGTCTATATTCGCTCCGGCGACGGCGGTAACGGCTGCGTGGCGTTTCGCCGCGAGAAGTTCATTGAGTTCGGCGGCCCGTCCGGCGGCAATGGCGGCCGCGGCGGCGATGTCGTGATCGAGGCGGTCGACGGGCTGAACACGCTGATCGACTATCGCTACCAGCAGCACTTCAAAGCCGAGCGGGGCGTGAACGGCATGGGCAAGGACCGCCATGGCGCCAATGGCAAGCCCATCGTTTTGAAAGTTCCGGTCGGCACCCAGGTGTTCGACGAGGACAAGGAAACCCTGCTGCACGACTTCACCACGCTCCGCGAAAAATTCGTGCTCGCGCAGGGCGGCAATGGCGGCTTCGGCAACGCGCATTTCAAATCCTCCACCAATCGCGCGCCGCGCAACGCCAATCCGGGGCAGCCGGGCGAGGAGCGCTGGATTTGGCTGCGGCTGAAACTCATTGCCGACGCAGGTCTCGTCGGCCTGCCCAATGCCGGCAAATCGACCTTCCTTGCGGCGGTCAGTGCCGCGCGGCCCAAGATCGCCGACTATCCCTTCACTACGCTGCATCCCCAGCTCGGCGTCGTGAACGCCGACGGGCGCGAGTTCGTGCTGGCGGATATTCCGGGCCTCATCGAGGGCGCGCATGAAGGCGCCGGCCTCGGCGACCGTTTCCTCGGTCATGTCGAGCGCTGCCGCGTGCTGCTGCATCTGGTCGACGCCACCAGCGAGCACGCCGGCAAGGCCTACAAGACCGTGCGCGCCGAGTTAGAGGCGTATGGCGGCAGCCTCACCGAGAAGACCGAGATCGTCGCTCTCAACAAGATCGATGCGGTCGATGCAGACACGCTGAAGAAGCAGAAGGACCGCCTGAAGCGCGCGGCAAAGAAAACCCCGCTCCTGCTCTCCGGCGCGACCGGCACCGGCGTCAAGCAGGCCTTGCGCGCGCTCGCCGACATCATCGGCGACAAGCAGGTGACGTCCAAAGCCAAGCGCGCCGCCGAGGCGGAGCCCTGGACAGCTTAAAGCGGGAGACCTTGTGATCGGCCTCTGGCGCAACTTGCCTTGCGCCTGACTGGATCCTGCTGCAAAAGCACGTCCATGTCCCGTCGCCCCCGGCTTGAGAATTTCCGTCGCATTGTCGTCAAGGTCGGCTCGTCGCTCCTGATCGACTCCGATGCGGGCGAGGTGCGCGCGTCGTGGCTACAGGCGCTGGCGGCCGATATCGCCAAGCTGCACAACGGCGGCAGCGATCTCCTGATCGTTTCCTCAGGCTCGATCGCGCTTGGCCGCAGCCGGCTGAAGCTGCCGCGCGGGCCTCTGAAGCTTGAGGAAAGCCAGGCGGCGGCGGCGGTCGGGCAAATTGCGCTGGCGCGCATCTGGTCCGAGGTACTGGACGACCATGGCATCGGCGCCGGCCAGATCCTGGTGACGCTGCAGGACACCGAGGAGCGGCGGCGCTATCTCAACGCACGCTCCACCATCGCCAAATTGCTGGAATGGCGGGCAGTGCCGGTCATCAACGAGAACGACACGGTCGCGACCAACGAGATCCGCTATGGCGACAACGACCGCCTCGCCGCCCGCGTCGCCACCATGGCCAGCGCCGACCTGCTGGTCCTGCTGTCCGACATCGACGGCCTCTACGACGCGCCGCCCGCGCAAAATCCGAACGCCAGGCTCATTCCGGTGGTCGACACCGTCACCTCGGAAATCGAGGCGGTGGCGGGCGACGCGGCGTCCGAATTGTCGCGCGGCGGGATGCGGACCAAGATCGAGGCGGCGAAGATCGCCACCACCGGCGGCACCCATATGCTGATAGCGTCAGGCAAGATCGAGCATCCGCTACAGGCGATCGCCGATGGCGGCCGCTGCACCTGGTTCCTCACCCCGGCCAACCCGGTCACGGCGCGAAAGCGCTGGATCGCCGGCTCCCTGGAGCCGAAAGGGACGCTGACCATCGACGCCGGCGCCGTCAACGCGCTGCGCGCGGGAAAGAGCCTGCTGCCGGCGGGCGTGATCCGGGTAGACGGGCAGTTCGCCCGGGGCGATGCCGTGGTGGTGCGGGGGCCGGATACCCGCGAGATCGGCCGGGGGCTGGTCGCCTATGACGCGGAGGACGCCGAGAGGATCAAAGGCCGCTCCTCACCCGATGTCATGAGCATCCTCGGCATCAGCGGCCGGTCCGAAATGATCCACCGCGACGACCTCGTGGTCGGCCCGCAGGGACCGGAGACCGCGAAGTAGGCCATTGGCTGAGCCCGGGCCCGTCTTAAATGGAGGGTGTTAAGCAATGGAGGGCGTTAAGCCCTTATCGCGGCTCGCAGCCTCGCCAAGCGCGCAAATTCCGTGCTAGGACACGGCCTTAATCTGGATTTGGAACTGACATGTCCGCGTCACTGAAGGCAATCGACGGCAATGCCGATTTGCCGGCCCTGATGAACGAGCTCGCCTCGCGTGCGCGCGCAGCCGCGCGGGTGTTGTCGCTGGCCCCGAGCGAGCAGAAGAACCGGGCGCTGGACGCGATGGAGCACGCCGTCCGCAACCATGCGCAGGCGATCCTCGCAGCGAATGCCGAGGACGTGGCCGAAGCGCGCGCGAGCGGCATCACCGCTGCCTTCCTCGATCGCCTGACGCTGACGCCGGCGCGCATCAATGCGATGGCTGACGGCATCGCAGTCGTGCGCGCCATTCCCGATCCCGTCGGCGTCATCACGGAGAGCTGGCAGCGCCCGAACGGCATGACCATCGAGCGCGTGCGCGTGCCGCTCGGCGTGGTCGGCGTCATCTTCGAGAGCCGTCCCAATGTCGCGGCCGATGCCGGCGTCTTGTGCCTGAAGTCGGGCAACGCCGTGATCCTGCGCGGCGGCTCCGACAGCTTCCGCTCCTGCCGCGCCATTCATGATTGCCTGGTCGCGGGCCTGCGCGAAGCCGGCCTGCCGGAAGCCGCGATCACGCTGGTGCCGACCCGCGACCGCGCGGCCGTTGGTCTTCTGCTCAGCGGCCTGAACGGCGGTGTCGATGTCATTGTGCCGCGCGGGGGCAAGAGCCTGGTCGCCCGTGTCGAGCAGGAAGCACGGGTTCCGGTGTTTGCGCATCTCGAAGGCGTCAACCACGTCTATGTCGATCACGCCGCCAACCTCGATATGGCCAAGGACATTGTGCTGAACGCCAAGATGCGCCGCACCGGCGTCTGCGGCGCCGCCGAGACGCTGCTGGTGGATCGCGCCGGTGCCAGCGGCAATCTCAAGCCGCTGATCGAGATGCTGCTCGAGGCCGGCTGCGAGGTGCGAGGCGATGACGCCGTGCAGCGCATCGATGCGCGCGTGAAGCCGGCGAGCGAGCAGGACTGGGGCGCGGAATATCTCGACGCCATCATCGCGGCCAAAGTCGTCGACGGCGTCGGCGGCGCGATCGCCCATATCCAGGCTCACGGCTCGCATCACACCGACGCGATCGTGACCGAGGACGACAAGGCCGCCGAGAAATTCCTGAACGAGGTCGATTCAGCGATCGTGCTGCACAACGCCTCCACGCAATTCGCCGATGGCGGCGAGTTCGGCTTCGGTGCCGAGATCGGCATTGCCACCGGCAAGTTTCACGCGCGCGGGCCAGTCGGCGTCGAGCAGCTGACGACGTTCAAATATCGCATCCATGGCAGCGGACAGACGCGGCCGTGATGTCTGCAGGTCACGCGGGGACGCGTTGAAGGAAGCATCAGCCGCCTCCCTTTCCGTCGCCCAGGCGTTTCCGCCTTACAGCGACGGCATGCGCATCGGCCTGCTGGGCGGATCGTTCAATCCGCCGCACCTTGCGCATCGCGCCATCAGCCTGTTTGCGATCAAGCGGCTCAAGCTTGATCGGGTCTGGTGGCTGGTCACTCCGGGTAATCCGCTGAAGGACCCGGGCGCGCTGCATGCGCTGGAACAGCGCATGCAGCGCGCGCGCGAGGTCGCCGAGGATCCGCGCATCGACGTGACATGTCTCGAATCCGTCATCGGAACACGCTACACTGTCGACACGATCAATTTCATGCGCCGCCGCGCGTCGCAGCTGCACTTTGTATGGATCATGGGCGCCGATAACCTCGCGCAATTCCATCGCTGGCAGAACTGGCAGCGCATCGCGATGCAGATCCCAATCGCGGTAATCGATCGCCCGCCACAAAGCTTTCGCGCACTAACCGCGCCCGCCGGACAGGCCTTGGCGCGCTACCGAATTCCTGAAAACAGGGCCAGCCGGCTCGCGGAGCTAAGGCCGCCGGCCTGGGTTTTCCTGACCGGGCTCAAGCTCAACCTGTCCTCGACCGGATTAAGGAACCCGGACGGGAGCTGGAAGTAGAATACAGCACCGCCGCTGGGGTTAACGGCGGTACTGGATATTGAAACCTTTAACCCCACATGGCTAGTATAACCACGGAGCCCGGATTCGGTCTCCCGCGATACAGTGAAAGGAATGGTCCCTGGCGACATCTTCTGTATTGTCAAAGAGTGTTTTACCCAAGGCTCAAAAGACCGCGCGTAAAACATCGACCCCAGCTGCGGCCTTGAAGGCGCAACCCGACGCCGACAAGACGCTGAAGATGATCCTCTCCCGCCTCGACGATATGAAGGCGGAAGAAACGGTCACCATCGACCTTCGCGGCAAATCGGCATTTTCCGACTACATGATCGTCACCACGGGCCGGGCCAACCGGCACGTCGGCGCGATCGCGGAAAACGTCAACAAGACGCTGAAGGAAAACGGCATCAAGAACATCCATGTCGAAGGCTTGCCCAATTGCGACTGGGTGGTGATTGATTCCGGCGACGTGATCGTCCACGTGTTCAGGCCGGAGGTTCGCGAGTTCTACAACCTCGAGCGGTTGTGGACCCAAGGACCCTCGGGGGCGAAGGTCGTACAGTAGCCGAAGCCGGTTTCGCATCGGCCGGAGCGCATGACGTCCGAGCACGCGCGCATGTTGCGCGCGAGGTGGTTGCGACGCCTTTTCCCCGGCAAACAGTCTCCACTCTGCCGGAAACCATTGATGCGACTTGTCGTCATTGCCGTCGGCCGGCTGAAACAGGGACCCGAGCGCGAGCTCGCCGAGCGCTACCGCAAGCGCTTCGATGACATCGGCCGCAAGCTCGGCTTTCGCGGCCTCGACATCCATGAAATTCCTGAAAGCCGCGCCCGTGACGCGCAAGCCCGGATCGCCGAGGAAGCCGCGGCGATTCGCGCAGCAATCCCGGAAAACTCCGTGCTTGTCACGCTTGACGAACGCGGCGAAAATGTCGGAAGTCAAGCGTTGGCCCAGCGCCTTGGCCGCTGGCGGGATCAATCGATCCCGAGCGCCGTGTTCGTGATCGGCGGTGCTGACGGACTTTCGCCCGAATTGGGCCCCAATGAAAAGTCCAGGATCGCTTTCGGGGCTGCGACCTGGCCGCATCAAATGGTACGCGTCATGCTTCTGGAGCAGCTCTACCGGGCGGCGACCATTTTGTCGGGACATCCATACCACCGCGCTTGAGAGGCGCAGCAATCGCGCTTTTGGGAAGCGCACGGGACAAAGAGCAGCTTTCGGGAAAGATGCAGCGCGCGCAGCCCCACGCTTCCTACCATGACACCGCTCGCCGCAGCGGGCTGGCCGCGCTGACGCTTTCTGTCACCCTGCTCTCCGCCGGACTGCTCGGCCCCTGGTCGGCTGCGCAGACACCGGCGCCGCCGCAAGCCGCACCCGGCTCGCCCGACGCGATCAAGCAGCGGTCGCAGGAACTGGAGGCGGCCCGCGCCGAGCAAACTCGTGCCGCCGAGACCCAGACCAGGCTGCGCGGCGAGATCGCCTCGATCGGGCAGGATCGCAGCAAGCTCAATCAGCAGCTGATCGACAGCGCTGCCCAGGTGCGCGGGCTTGAAGATCGGATGGCGGCCGCGGAAACGCGGCTGCATTCGCTCGATTCGCGTGAGCAGGAGCTGCGCAACAATCTCAACTCCCGCCGCGCCGAGGTGATCGAGGTGCTCGCAGCGCTGCAGCGGGCCGGACGGCGCACACCGCCGGCGCTCCTGGTGCGACCAGAAGACGCGCTGCAATCGCTACGCACGGCGATGCTGCTCGGCGCTGTGGTGCCGGAACTGCGCGCCCGCGCCGAGGTGCTGGCGAGCCAGCTCGGCGAGCTCGTCGCCTTGCGCAAGACCATAGCCGGCGAGCGCGACCGGCTCGCAGCCGACCGCGACCATTTCAGGGACGATCAGGCCCGGCTCGCGGCGTTGATCGAGGAGCGGCAGCGCCAGCAGGCGGCGATGGAAAAGGACATGACGACGGAGAGCGCGCGTGCAATTGCGCTCTCAAAGCAGGTCGACGACCTGCAGGGCCTGATCGCCAAGATGGAACAGGACGTCAAGACGGCGGCGAAGGCGGCCGCGACCGCCAGCCGCCAGGGCACGCCGGTGAGCGGTAACCCGGCGCAGTTGAAGAATCCCAACCGGACCAGCCCGGCGATTGCCTTCGCCTCAGCCAAAGGCCTGCTCGCCTTCCCGGTCAACGGCAACAAGATTCGCGAGTTCGGCAGTTCCGACGGCGCTGGTGGCGCAGAAAAGGGCATTTCTTTGGCAGCCCGCCCTGGCGCGCAGGTGACGACGCCCTGCGACGGCTGGATAGTTTATGCCGGACCGTTTCGCAGCTATGGTCAACTCTTGATCCTCAATGCCGGTGGCGGGTATCATGTCCTGATCGCTGGGATGGAGCGCATTTCGGTCAATATCGGGCAGTTTGTTCTGACGGGTGAACCTGTCGCGACCATGGGCACGACGTCCCAGGTGGCGTCGATCTTTGCACCCAATGTCAGTCAGCCCGTGCTCTACGTCGAGTTCCGTAAGGACGGCACTCCAATTGATCCAAGCCCATGGTGGGCCAGTAAAGAAGGCGAAAAGGTTCGCGGATGATGCGCAAGACTTCGATAGTTCTCCTCAGCGCTGCGACGGGCGCGGCATTGACGCTGTTTGTGACTCAGCCGCGCGTGCTGATGGGATCGAGCGCGAGGGCGGCGACCGCCGACACCTATCGCCAGCTCAATTTGTTCGGCGACGTGTTCGAGCGCGTGCGCAACGACTATGTCGAGAAGCCCGACGACAGCAAGCTGGTGGAATCCGCGATCTCGGGCATGCTGAGCGGCCTCGATCCGCATTCGAGCTACATGGACGCCAAGAGCTTCCGCGACATGCAGGTGCAGACCCGCGGCGAGTTCGGCGGCCTCGGCATCGAGGTGACCATGGAAGACGGCCTGATCAAGGTGGTGTCGCCGATCGACGAGACGCCGGCGTCGCGCGCGGGCATCCTCGCCAATGACATCATCACCCAACTCGACGACGAGCAGGTGCAGGGCCTCACCCTGAACCAGGCAGTCGAGAAGATGCGCGGGCCGGTCAACACCAAGATCAAGCTCAAGGTGCTTCGCAAGGGCGTGGACAATCCGCTCGACATCACGCTGGTGCGCGACAACATCCGCGTCCGATCGGTGCGCTCGCGCGTCGAGGCCGACGACATCGCCTATATCCGCATCACGACCTTCAACGAGCAGACCACCGAAGGCCTGAAGAAGAGCATCGCGGACCTGCAGAACCAGCTCGGCGACAAGCTGAAGGGCTACATCATCGACCTGCGCAACAATCCGGGCGGCCTGCTCGAGGAGGCGGTCACCGTCTCCGACGCGGTCCTCGATCACGGCGAGATCGTCTCCACCCGCGGCCGCAACGCCGAAGAGACCCAGCGCCGCACCGCCCATCCGGGCGACCTGACCAAGGGCAAGCCGGTGATCGTCCTGATCAACGGCGGCTCGGCTTCGGCGTCCGAAATCGTCGCCGGCGCGCTGCAGGACCACAAGCGGGCGACCCTGGTCGGCACCCGTTCCTTCGGCAAGGGCTCGGTGCAGACCATCATTCCGCTCGGCAGCGGCAACGGCGCGCTGCGTCTGACCACGGCGCGCTACTACACGCCGTCGGGCAGATCGATCCAGGCCAAGGGCATTGTGCCCGACATCGAGGTTCTGCAGGACGTGCCGGACGAGCTGAAATCCCGCACCGACACCAAGGGCGAGGCTTCGCTGCGCGGCCATCTGAAGAACGACGGCGACGAGAAGACCGGCTCGCAGTCCTATGTTCCGCCGGATGCCAAGGACGACAAAGCACTGAAGATGGCCGACGACCTCCTGCACGGCATCAAGTCCTCGGCGACGACCGCGGCAGTCCCGGCGGCCAGCGATACGCCAGCGGCGGGCGATAACAAGCCGGCCAAGGCGCAGAACTAAGCAGCGCAAAGCATCACAGCGACTGCTCGAAAAGGCGGCCCAAGAGGCCGCCTTTTTTTGCAGCCCGCGCCGCGTCCGGCCGGACTGCCGCGGTCACGTCCTGGCGTGGTATCGTTCCCCGACTGATTCGGGATACTTTATGACAGAGACGGTCGACGATTTGAGCGCCCCGCTCGGCCAGAAGCCGGCGCGCCGCAAGCGCCGCTTCCGCCTGCCTTTCACGGGGACCCAGGGACTGGCAGTGCTGCTTGGCCTGTTTCTGCTCGCCTTCATCGGCTTCGCCATTTTCAACAATGATCCGCTCGGCGGCGAGCCGATCGCGCGTGTGGCGCTGAACGGGACCACCGACGACGCCAAGAAAGAGGCCGGGGACGGCAAGGCCATGGAGAAGGCCGCCGCTCCGGCCGCGGGGCATGGCGAGACGGCGGTCACCAAACAGGCTTCCGGTGACCAGAAGACCGTCACCATCATCGACGGATCGAACGGCGCACATCATGACGTGGTGATCTCGCCCGAGTCTGGCGACAAGACCGAGAACGCGCCCGGCATCATGGCGGGCGTCGACCAGCGGCTGCTGGAGCCGTCGCGCTACGGCATGATCCCGGTGGCCACAGACGGCCTGAAGCCGTTCACGGTCTACGCCGCTGACGCCGACAGGGCGAAGGCGGCGAAGATGCCGGTGGTCGCGATCGTGATCGGCGGCCTCGGCGTCGGCGCGGCCAAGACCACCGACGCCATCATGAAGCTGCCGGGCGCGGTGACCCTCGCCTTCACGCCCTATGGCGCCGATCCCGGCAAGCTCGCCGAGCGCGCCCGCGCGCAGCATCACGAGATCCTGCTGCAGGTTCCGATGGAGCCCTACGATTATCCGGACAATGATCCGGGGCCGCAGACGCTGCTCACCACGCTCGGGCCGGACCAGAATCTCGACCGGCTCTACTGGCACTTGAGTCGCATTCAGGCCTATGTCGGGGTTGCAAACTTCATGGGCGCGCGCTTCATCGCAACCGAACCGGTGATGCAGCCGATCGTGCGCGACGCCGCCAAGCGGGGCCTGGCCTTCTTCGACGACGGCGCGGCGCCGCGCAGCGTGGCGTCCGCGGTTGCGGGCGCGCAGGCCATGCCGTTCGCCAAGGCCGACCTCATCATCGACGGGGTGCCGACGCCCGGCGAGATCGATCGCGCTCTGGCCAAGCTCGAGGAACTCGCCAAGGAACGCGGCACGGCCATCGGCGCGGCCTCCGCACTGCCGGTCTCGATCGAGCGGATCGGCCTCTGGGTCAAAGGGCTCGAGGCCCATGGTGTCCTGCTTGCGCCATTGACAACCGCGATGACGAAATCAAAATCAAGCTGAACTGGCGGGGGTGGCGCCCGTCCGGCCGCGCTTTGGCGGCGAAACGGGGCAGAGAGGTGACTTGCGGCATGACGCGCTATGAGGATCTGCCCTATCGAACCTGCGTCGGCATGATGCTGATCAATAAGGAAGGGCTGGTTTTCATCGGTCGCCGCACCTCCGGCATCGAGCATGTCGACGAAAGCCACATCTGGCAGATGCCGCAAGGTGGCGTCGATCCCGGCGAGGACGCCTGGGAAGCCGCCAAGCGCGAGCTCTACGAGGAGACCAGCGTCCGCTCGGTCGAGAAGCTCGGCGAAATCGCGGACTGGCTCACCTACGACATTCCACGCACGGTGGCGGGGCGCACCTGGAAGGGACGCTATCGCGGCCAGCGGCAGAAATGGTTCGCCATGCGCTTCACCGGCAAGGACAGCGAGATCAATGTCGAGCACCCGCCCGGCGGCCACAAGGCAGAGTTCATCGGCTGGCGCTGGGAGCCGATGAAAAATCTCCCGGATTTGATCATTCCGTTCAAGCGCCCGGTCTACGATCGCGTGGTGCGGGAATTTTTGAAGCTTGCGAAAGGCTGAGGTTTCCGGAGCCGTTCCGGGGGCGCGCGCCGCGCGAACTAAAGCATGATCCGGAAAAGTGTGTAGCGGTTTTCCGAAAAGATCATGCTCAATCAAGGACCTAAAGCGCGATGACGATTCAACCAAATCTCATCGCGCTTTAAGGTGCGCAATTGCGCACCTGGGAACCTCGAGATTCCCGATGTGCAATTGCGCATCTGAGGTTCGGTGCCGTCGCACCGCCCGGGAATGAGCGCTGAAAGAAAATCCATGCCGACCGAAAAACCCTACCGCCCCAATGTCGGCATCGCGCTGTTCAACGCGGCCGGCCTGGTCCTGATCGGTCATCGCTTTCGCAGCGATGGGCCCGAGATCATCCTGCCGGGCCTCGAGTGGCAGATGCCGCAAGGCGGCGTCGATGCAGGCGAGGACCTTCGCGCAGCGGCTGCGCGCGAATTGTGGGAGGAGACCGGCGTTGTGAAGGCCGGCTATCTCGGCGAGACCGACTGGCTCTCCTACGAGTTTCCACCCTATGACGGCCCACCGCACCGGCTCGGCGGATTCGGCGGCCAGCGGCAGAAATGGTTCGCGCTGCGTTTCACCGGCGACGACAGCGAGATCGATCCCCTCTCGGAACGCAACGGCCAGCCGGCCGAATTCGATGCCTGGCGCTGGGAGCGCCTCGACCGCGTCGCCGGCCTGGTCGTCCCGTTCAGGCGCGAGGTCTATCGCGAGGTGGCGCGGCAATTCGCGAAGTTCGCGGGGTGATTCTCTGTCCCTCGCCGCGCCTGCGGAGCATCAATTCGGTCCCACCGTGAAGGGGCCGACGGCGATGACGTGGCAGTCGGTGTCGCGTTTGGC
Source organism: Bradyrhizobium sp. Tv2a-2 (assembly GCF_000472425.1). Taxonomy (GTDB): domain Bacteria; phylum Pseudomonadota; class Alphaproteobacteria; order Rhizobiales; family Xanthobacteraceae; genus Bradyrhizobium. Next base: position 62,757 of record NZ_AXAI01000003.1, read on the forward strand.
GCAATTGGCGAGAGCTTCGTTGACGGCGTTCTGCTCGTTCGCGGCCTTGAGCCCCAGGCCGGGCCGGCCCTGGGTGCCGACCGCAACCGCATTCCATCCGCTTGCGGCATCATTCAGCCGGCGCGTGACGTCGTCGCGCGCATCGGCGATGATGGACGCGTTACCGGCGGCGTGAAAGAAGCCGGTCGCTTTCATGATGGTCGGGACCGGGACGACGAAATTGTCGTCGGCGGCCACGATCATGCACGGCACGCCGGCCAGCACGCCGCAGGATTCCAGCGCACGACGCGCCGATTCATCGATCGATTCGCCGTTGCTGTTGAAGATGAACTGGCCACCCGGCCCCAGCGCGATGCTGCGCGATTTCCTGGCAGGCACATACATCGCGTCCAGCCGCGCTTTGCCCTGATCGCGGACCAGCGGCATGTCCTTGGAAGCGAAGGGACGTTCCGTCGGCGGGTCATTCCGGATCCAGGGCTGCGGCGGCATTGGAGGCTTGCCGTGCTGATAGACCACGGTGTTGCCAATGGCGTAGATCTCGCAATGCCGCCCTCCGCCGGCCGGGTTGCTGTCGGCCCGCTTCTGGCAGAGCTCGAGTGCCCCATTCCTGGCCGCCTCCTCGCTCGGCTGCCCCACCACGAATCCGGGAACGCCGAGCGTGGTCAGGGCAAAGGCCTTGTGGTCAGCGCCTCCGACATATTCGCTGGCAAGGTTAGCCCGCGTCCGTTCGCCGATGAACGGAACGTCCTGGGCCACGATTTTTTCGCCCGGCGCGCTCGACGGCGACGGAGACAGCGGTGACGGCGACACAGCGTTGGCGGATGTTGGCGCGGGAGACGGCGACGCCGTCAGGCGCGGTGCGGACGTGGCGACCGGGATCTGCGAAGGCGACGGCGCAACGGGAGACGCCGCGGCCATCTTCTCCGGCGGCGCGGTGTCCCTCCCGGCCGGCAACTCCAGCTTGGTGAAATAGAGAAAGCCGGCGACGCCGATGGCAAACAAGGCGACCACCAGCACCACCGCCGGCCACATCCAACTCGGCGCGCCTGCAGCAGCCGGCTTCGGCGGCGGTTTCTTCACCTGCGGGGTCGCGTACGTTCCGTCCTCACGCCGCATCGCGACCATGTAGGCATGCACCGGGGTCGGGATGTTCTTGACCTCCTGCTCACCGATATCGGCGAACTGCACCGACAGCTTGTTGGCGACCTGCTCGTGCACCGCGCGCGAGATGCAGATGCCGCCGACTTCCGCGAGCCCCTCCAGGCGCGCGGCGATGTTGACACCATCGCCAAGCAGGTCGCCGTCGCGCTCGACCACATCGCCGATGGTGATGCCGATGCGGAAGTTCATCTGCCGGCTCGGCGGATAGGCCATGTTGCGCGTACGCAGACTCTCCTGGATGTCGATGGCGCAGCGCACGGCTTCCACCGCGCTCGGAAACTCCGCGAGCACGGCGTCACCCGCAGTGTTGAAGATCCGCCCGCCGGCCTTGGCGATGAAGTCGTCGGTGACGGCGCGATAGGCGGCCAGACGCCGCAGCGTCTCCTCTTCGTCCTCGGCGACCAGCCGCGAGTAGCCGGCGATATCGGCTGCAAAAATCGCAGCGATCTTCCGTTTCATAAAAGGCAGCCCCGCACTGCATTGGCGGGCGGCAGAATGCCGCCAGACGCGCTGCGGCGCAACCGGCTTTCAGCGCCATAGCTAAAGCGCTTAGCTCGAAATGATTGCGATTCTCTGGGCGGCGATGACGAGCCGCGCTAAGGCCTGTTCACCGACAGGCCTCAATGCATCCCGGTCGTGCCGAGCTCTTGCTCGATGCTCTTGAAGTGATCGAGCCGCTCGAGTGCGAGGTCGAGCTCGGAGCCTGCCTGCTCCTTGAGCCGCTCCTCCATCTGCGAGATGGTTTCGGACAATTGTCCCCGGTCAAGCTCATCCAGCGAGTGCGCGACCTCGGCGAGCACGGTCAGGCCCTTCTCGGAAAACTCGGCAATGCCGCCGTGGATGATGATCTTCTCGCGGGCAGAGCCGGTGATGACCGTGAGGATGCCCGGGCGAATCCCGGCAATGATCGGCGCATGGCCCGCCAGGACGCCGAAGTCGCCCTCGGTGCCGGGAATATCAACCTGGTCGACCTCACCCGAGAAGACGAGCTTTTCCGGCGAGACGAGATTGAAATGGAAGGTGGCCATGGTCTTTCCGTTCTCTCCGATCGTCACCCGCGCGGCTGACCCGCGGGTCCATCAATCGAAAATTTTCCCGATGGATTGCCGGGCATCCGGCTCGGAGACGCGCTTCGCGCTGTTGCCCGGTAATGATGGCTCTAAAGCGCGATGAGATTTGGTTGAATCGTCATCGCGCTTTAGGTCTTTGATTGAGCATGATCTTTCCGGAATACCGCTACACATTTTTCCGGATCATGCTCTAGAGACTAGGCTGCTTCGGCAGCGAGCTTCTTGCCCTTCTCGACCGCCTCTTCGATGGTGCCGACCATGTAGAAGGCAGCTTCCGGCAGGTGGTCGTACTTGCCTTCGCTGAGGTCGCGGAAGCCCTTGATGGTATCCTTGAGCTCGACGAACTTGCCGGGCGAGCCGGTAAAGACTTCGGCGACGTGGAAGGGCTGCGACAGGAAGCGCTCGATCTTGCGGGCGCGCGCCACCGTCAGCTTGTCCTCTTCCGACAGCTCGTCCATGCCGAGAATGGCGATGATGTCCTGCAGCGACTTGTAGCGCTGCAGGATCTGCTGGACCACGCGCGCGGTGTTGTAGTGCTCGTCGCCGACGACGAGCGGAGAGAGCATGCGCGAGGTGGAGTCGAGCGGGTCGACCGCCGGATAGATGCCCTTTTCCGAGATCGCACGCGACAGCACCGTGGTGGCGTCAAGATGCGCGAACGAGGTGGCGGGCGCCGGGTCGGTCAAGTCGTCGGCCGGCACGTAGATCGCCTGCACCGAGGTGATCGAGCCCTTGGTGGTGGTGGTAATGCGCTCCTGCAGCGCGCCCATATCGGTGGCGAGCGTCGGCTGATAACCCACGGCCGAAGGAATACGGCCGAGCAGCGCCGACACTTCCGAACCGGCCTGCGTGAAGCGGAAGATGTTGTCGACGAAGAACAGCACGTCCTGGCCCTGGTCACGGAAATATTCGGCGACCGTCAGACCCGAGAGGCCGACGCGGGCGCGCGCGCCCGGCGGCTCGTTCATCTGCCCGTACACCAGCGCGCATTTCGACTTCACGTTCGGGTCGGGATGCTTCGGATCGGCGTTGACCTTGGATTCGATGAACTCGTGATAGAGGTCGTTGCCCTCGCGGGTGCGCTCGCCGACGCCGGCGAATACCGAGTAACCGCCGTGCGCCTTGGCGACGTTGTTGATCAGCTCCTGAATCAGCACGGTCTTGCCGACGCCGGCGCCGCCGAACAGGCCGATCTTGCCGCCCTTGGCGTAGGGCGCGAGCAGGTCCACGACCTTGATGCCGGTGACGAGAATTTCGGCTTCGGTGGACTGCTCGGTGTATTCGGGTGCCGGCTGGTGGATGGCGCGGACTTCGGTGGCCTTGATGGGGCCGGCTTCATCGACGGGCTCGCCGACCACGTTCATGATACGGCCGAGCGTGCCGTCGCCAACGGGAACTGCGATCGGACGGCCGGTGTCGGTGACTTCCTGGCCGCGAACCAGACCTTCGGTCGCGTCCATCGCGATCGTACGAACGGTGGATTCGCCGAGATGCTGGGCGACCTCGAGCACAAGGCGGTGGCCGGCGTTCTTGGTTTCCAGCGAGTTCAAGATCGCCGGCAGGTGGCCTTCGAACTGGACGTCGACGACGGCGCCCATGACCTGCGTGATGCGACCGGTCTGGTTGGCTGCGGTGGCCATTCAACTATCTCCTTCGATCAAAACTTTGTACCAGTCATGATGCGACTAGATCGCATTATGATCTCATCTCTTCGTTTGAGCATGATCTTTTCGGAAAAACCGGTTTCCTCTTTTCCGGATCATGCTCCAGCTCGACCCTGTTAGACGGCCTCGGCGCCGGAGATGATCTCGATCAGCTCCTTGGTGATCATGGCCTGGCGCGTGCGGTTGTAGATCAGCGTCTGCTTGCGGATCATTTCGCCCGCGTTGCGGGTGGCGTTGTCCATCGCCGACATCTGCGCGCCGTAGAACGAGGCGTTGTTCTCGAGCAGCGCGCGGAACACCTGCATCGCCAGATTGCGCGGCAACAGGCGCGGCAGGATCACGTCCTCCTCCGGCTCGTATTCGTAAGACGTCGCCGCGCCGCCATTGCCGGCACCTTCCTCGATGACCAGCGGAATGATCTGCTGTGCAGTCGGCACTTGCGCGATCACCGACTTGAAACGCGCAAAAAACAGGGTGCAGACGTCGAATTCACCGGCTTCGAACCGCGCGATCACCTTCTTGGCGATGTCGTCGGCATGATGGAACGCGAGCTGGCGCACGCTGCGCAGGTCCATGTGCTCGACGATCTGTTTCTCGAACTGGCGGCGCAGCTGCTCATAGCCCTTGCGGCCGACGCAGAAGAACTTGACTTCCTTGCCCTCGTTCATCAGCGCAATTGCGCGCTCGCGCGCCAGGCGAACGATCGAGGAGTTGAAGGCGCCCGACAGGCCGCGCTCGCCGGTGCAGACCAGCAGCAGGTGCACCTGGTCCTTGCCCGTGCCGGCCAAAAGCGGCGACGCGCCGGGCGAGCCTGCAGCAGCGCTTGCGATGTTGGCGATCACCGCCGCCATCTTGTCGGCATAGGGGCGCGCGGCCTCTGCCGCAGTCTGCGCACGGCGCAGCTTGGAGGCCGCGACCATCTGCATGGCCTTGGTGATTTTCTGCGTCGCCTTGGTGGAGGCGATGCGGACCCGCATGTCTTTTAGTGACGCCATTGTTAGCTCTCACCCCCGCGATCCGATCCCTGATACGGACCGCTAGCCTATTCCATCGTCATGCCCGGCGTTGCGCCGGGCATTCAGTGCTCTGTTTCGAGCGAGACGCGCGGGACGGTCGGGCATCTCGTGCGAAGACGCGCTCCGCGCATTTGGCCGACCATCACGCTTCGCGTTACGCAAAGCTCTTGGCGTAACCCTCGACCACGCCCTTGAGCTTGGCCTCGCTATCACCCGAGAGTTCGCGGGTGTCGCGGATGGCGTTGAGGAGGTCGACGTGCTTGCTGCGGAGCAGCGACAACAGGCCGTCCTCGAAGCTCTTCACCTTGTTGACCGGCAGCGGATCCAGATAGCCGTTGGTCCCGGACCAGATCACGCAGACCTGCTCTTCCATCTTCAGCGGCGAGAACTGCGGCTGCTTCAGGAGCTCGGTCAGACGCGAGCCGCGGTTGAGCAGGCGCTGGGTGGTGGCGTCGAGGTCGGAGCCGAACTGCGCGAAGGCCGCCATTTCGCGGTACTGCGCGAGCTCACCCTTGATCTTGCCGGCGACCTTCTTCATCGCCTTGGTCTGCGCCGACGATCCGACGCGCGACACCGACAGACCGACGTTCACCGCGGGACGGATGCCCTGGAAGAACAGGTCGGTTTCCAGGAAGATCTGGCCGTCGGTGATCGAAATGACGTTGGTCGGAATGTAGGCCGACACGTCGTTGGCCTGGGTCTCGATGACCGGAAGCGCGGTCAGCGAGCCGTTGCCGTTGTCGTCATTGAGCTTGGCGGCGCGCTCGAGCAGGCGGGAGTGCAGATAGAACACGTCGCCCGGATAGGCTTCGCGGCCCGGCGGGCGGCGCAGCAGTAGCGACATCTGGCGGTAGGCGACGGCCTGCTTGGACAAGTCGTCATAGATGATCACGGCGTGCATGCCGTTGTCGCGGAAGTACTCGCCCATGGTGCAGCCGGTGAACGGGGCGATGTACTGCATCGGAGCCGGGTCCGAGGCGGTGGCGGCGACCACGATGGAATATTCCAACGCGCCCTGCTCTTCCAGCACCTTGACGAACTGCGCCACGGTGGAGCGTTTCTGCCCGATCGCGACATAGACGCAATAGAGCTTGATCTTCTCGTCGCCGGTCGCGTTCAGCGGCTTCTGGTTCAGCATGGCGTCGAGCGCGATCGCGGTCTTGCCGGTCTGACGGTCGCCGATGATCAGCTCGCGCTGGCCGCGGCCGATCGGGATCAGGGCGTCGATTGCCTTGAGGCCGGTCGCCATCGGCTCGTGCACCGACTTGCGCGGAATGATGCCGGGCGCCTTGACGTCGACGCGGCGGCGCTCGCTTGCCACGATCGGACCCTTGCCGTCGATCGGGTTGCCCAGCGCGTCGACGACGCGGCCGAGCAGGCCCTTGCCGACGGGGGTATCGACGATGGCGCGGGTGCGCTTGACCGTCTGGCCTTCCTTGATCTCGCGGTCGCCGCCGAAGATCACGATACCGACGTTGTCGGTTTCGAGGTTCAGCGCCATGCCGCGGGTGCCGTTCTCGAACTCGACCATCTCACCGGCCTGGACGTTGTCCAGACCGTAGACGCGGGCGATGCCGTCACCAACGGACAACACCTGTCCGACTTCGGAGACCTCGGCCTCCTGGCCAAAATTCTTGATCTGGTCTTTGAGGATCGCGGAAATTTCCGCGGCGCGGATGTCCATCAGCCTGCCTCTTTCATCGCGTGCTTGATCGAATTGAGTTTGGTGCGAAGCGAACTGTCGACCATGCGGCTGCCGAGCTTGACGACAAGCCCGCCGATGATCGCAGGATCGACTTTCACATTGAGGGTGACGTCCTTGCCGGTCACTGATTTCAGCGCCGTCTTGAGAGCGTCGAGATTCTTTTCATTCAGCGCCTCGGCAACCGTGACGTCGGCGCTCGCCTCGCCCTTGAACTTGGCGACCAGCGCGCGGAAAGCGCGGATCATGTCAGCGACAGCGAACAGGCGCCGGTTGGCGGTGAGGACTTTGAGGAAATTGGCGGAGATGCCCGATATGCCGGCCTGATTGAGGATCGCCGTCAGCGCGCTGAGCTGGATATCAGCTGAAAACACCGGGCTGCGCACCAGGCGCTGCAGGTCGGCGCTCTGTTCGAGCATTGAATTGAACTTGTCGAGATCGAGCAGGACCGCATCGATGGATTTCTCATCGCGGGCCAGTTCGAACAGGGCCGTTGCATAACGACCGGACACTCCCGAAACAGACGTTTCTTCTGCAGCCACTGACGCGCTCTTTTTGCTGTCAAACTCGCAAGGGAAAAACCGTCGCCGCGGAAAGCGGCGGCTAAGCGATCCAAGCCCTTGGAATTCAAGCGGGACTTCGATTTTTTAACCGGCACGTGAGGGCACCGGGATCCTAAAAATCGCGGCTTTGCTAACATAGCAGGCGCGCAGGTGCAACATGACGGCAACGTGAGTTGCGCATCCTTTCTTCCTGATCTCTAGCCGCAAATTTTTATCGCCGGGTCGGCGCACCCGCGGGCTCATGCCGACCTCATCGACCGACCAGCCTGGTCAGCTCCGCGGGCGACTCGATCGTCACCAACGCGCGCTTTTGTTCTCTGGATAGGCGCATGGGCATATGTGCGAACCGCAAAGCGGCGCTCGCCCAAGGATTCCCCTTTACATCGCGCATTACTTGACACGTCCGCGTGAAAACTGGTGATGACTGTATTCGTAAATAACCATAAGTATTTCAATGGTTAATTATAAGTTAACGCGCGAATTTACGGAACCTTTCGTGATGATCCCCTCCGGTAACAAGATATTTCATCCGGAGAGAAACGGGAATTACTGCCCAATTCACGCCTCATTGCGCCGTGAAACGGCAATCGCTCCACCAAGCAATGGGGGTTCCACTTGCCACTAATGTGGCAATACTTATCAAGGGTCTATCTACTAATGCTGAACTCGATGAAGTCGATGGCGGGAACCATGACCCGCTCGCGCACGGCGCTTGCCGTTGTCGCTGCTACCCTCCTGGTCGGTGGTACTGCCACCGAGGCTTCGGCCAGATCCAGGCATCATCACCGTCACTATGCCCACCAAGCCCGTCACGCCTCCGAATCGTCCTGGCGCGACGCCAACGCCTCGATCGGTCCGTCCTCCGGCGGCGGTCGCACGTTCTCGGGCATAGCCTCCTTTTACGGCAACGAGTCCGGCCGCCAGACCGCCTCGGGACAGCGCTTTGATCAGAACGCCCTCACCTGCGCGCACCGCTCGCTGCCCTTCGGCACCAAGCTGCGTGTCACCCATGGCGATCGCAGCGTCATCGTCACCGTCAATGACCGCGGCCCGTTCGTCCGGGGCCGGGTTCTCGATCTCTCCACCGCCGCGGCGCGCGCCGTCGGCCTGACCAGTGCGGGCGTTGGCCGCGTCACCGCCGAGGTCATCTCCTAACCCCGCGCGGTTTCAAGCGCAGTTCACACGACATCAGCGCGATTGGCGTACCGTCGCTCTTGTCGAGCGCGGCGGAACTGGTTCACGCGCTGACACTGAAACCCGCCGTCACGAATGACGGCGGGTTTTGTTATTGCGCACCGGAGAACCTCGCGATTCCGGGTTCGATGCCATCGCATCACCCCGCAATGACGGTGGCAACATCACAGAAAACTCTGCGGATCGACGTCAACCTCGAGCTTCAGATTGCCCGTGGTCTTCGGCGCTACCGCAAGCCAGTGCCGAAGATAGTCAGAGAGATCGAAGCCGCGCGCGGACTTCAAAAGCAGGCGGAAGCGATAGCGGCCCTTGATCACCGCGAGCGGCGCTTCCGCCGGTCCCAGCAACAGCACCTGCTCCTCGCGCGGCGCTGAGCCCGCGAGCTTGCGCGCATATCCCTCCGCGGTGGCGCGGTCGCCAGCTGAGATGATGAGGCTCGCGAGCCGCCCAAACGGCGGATAGCCGGTGCGCTCACGCGCCTCGATTTCGCTGGCATAGAACGCCTCGCGGTCGCAAGCGATCAGCGCCTTCATCACGGGATGCTCGGGCTGGTGCGTCTGCATATAGCCGACGCCGCGGCCCTGGTCGCGGCCGGCGCGCCCGATCACCTGGTTGAGCAATTGCCAGGTGCGCTCGGCCGCACGCGGATCGCCATTGCCAAGGCCGAGGTCGGCGTCGACCACGCCGACCAGGTTGAGGCGCGGAAAATGATGACCCTTGGCCACCAATTGCGTGCCGATGATGATGTCGACGCGGCCTTGCGCGATCTCGTTGAGCTCGCTGCGCATGGTCTCGATCGAGGTGATGAGATCGCTCGACAGCACCATGGTGCGGGCATTGGGGAACAGGCTTGCCGCCTCCTCCTGCAGCCGCTCCACGCCGGGCCCGACTGCAACCAGCGATTCCTCCGCCGCGCAATGCGGGCAGATATGCGGGCGCGGCATCGAGAAGCCGCAGTGATGGCAGACCAGGCGCTGGCGAAAGCGGTGGTCGACCAGCCAGGCGTCGCAGATGGTGCAGGCAAAGCGGTGACCGCAGGCGCGGCACAATGTCAGCGGCGCATAGCCGCGGCGGTTGAGGAACAACAGCGCCTGCTCACGCCGCTCGATCGCATTCTGGATCTCCTGCGCGAGATGCGGCGATATGAAGCGGCCTCGCGGCGGCGCCTCGCGGCGCAGGTCGATCGCCTCGATATGGGGCATGGTCGCCCCGCCGAAGCGTCGCGGCAGCACCACGCGCTGGTAGCGGTTCTTGCGCGCGTTGACCTCGGTTTCGACCGAGGGCGTGGCAGAGGCGAGCACAACGGGAATCTTCGCGATATGGCCGCGCACCACCGCCATGTCGCGCGCATGATAGTGCACGCCGTCGTCCTGCTTGTAGGACTGGTCGTGCTCCTCATCCACGACGATGAGCCCGAGATTGGCATAGGGCAGAAACAGCGCCGAGCGCGCGCCGACCACGACCGGGGCGTCGCCCGCGGAAATCGCAGCCCAGTTGCGGGCGCGGGTGCGCGGGGTCAGCTCCGAATGCCATTCGATCGGCCGCACGCCGAAGCGCTGCGAGAAACGATCGAGGAACTGGCCGGTGAGCGCGATTTCCGGCATCAGGATCAGCGCCTGCTTGCGCCGCCGGATGATCTCGGCCACGGCTTCGAAATAGACCTCGGTCTTGCCGGAGCCGGTGACACCGTCGAGCAGCGCAACATGGAAGCTGCCGCTGGCGGCGAGCGCGCGCATGGTGTCGACGGCAGTGCGCTGCTCGCGCGAGAATTCCGGCTGTGCATAGGACGGATCGGGCGGCGACGGCGGCGGCGCATTCGGCATCGGCTCCGTCGTCAGCGTCCCCTCGTCGACCAGGCCGTCGATCACGCCGGTGGAGACGCCGGCTTCATGCGCGGTCTCGGATTTGCCATGCAACAGGTGGTCGGACAGCACCGCGACCACCCGCCGCCGCGCCGGCGTCATCCGCTGCGGCGGCGCGCCAACCAGCCTCACCCCGAGACGCACGCGCTCGGGACCGAGATGCTCGCCCATGCGCAGGCACATTCTGAGCACCATGCCGCGCGATGACAGCGTGTAATTGGCAACCCAATCGACCAGGGAGCGCAACTCGCCCTTCAGCGGCGGCACGTCGAGCTTCTCGGCGACGTCCTTCAGCCGGTTATGCAGCCGCGGATCCGGATTGGCATTCTCGCCCCAGACCACCGCAAGCACCTCGCGCGGCCCCAAGGCCACGCCGACGACATCGCCGGCCACAAGCTCCATGCCGCGCGGCACGCGGTAGGAATAGGTCTGGTTCAGCGCAACCGGAACCAGCACGTCGACGACGCGCGTCGATGTGGTGGAATGTGCACCTAGGTGGGGGGCGTGGTCCATCGGAGCGTGAGATTAACGCCGGTCGGCGGCCTTAGCGAAGGGTAAAGGAACGAGGTGCGATATAATCAGGAGAATCAATCCGGCGATACCCGCTATGGCCCGCAAACAGGCTGCACCTGGATCTGCTGAATCTGCGCCCGAGCCGATTGAGCTCGCCTGCGCCGATCAGAGCATTGCGGTCGAAGTAACGCGCTGGCTGTCGCATTTGCGCGCCGAGCGCAGGCTGTCGCCGAAGACGTTGGAAGCCTATTCCCGCGACCTTCGCCAATGCCTGGAGTTCCTCTGTGAACATTGGGGCGCTCGGGTGACGCTCGCGCAATTCGCCGGGCTGGAGGCGACGGATGTCCGCGCCTTCATGGCCATGCGACGGGCCGACGAGATCGGCAGTCGCTCGCTGATGCGCAGCCTTGCGGGTTTACGCTCCTTTGGCCGCTTTCTGGAGCGCGAGGGCAAGGGCAAGGTCGGCGCGCTCTCCGCGATCCGGGCACCGAAAGTGGGCAAGAGCCTGCCGAAGCCGATCCATATCGCCGCGGCAAAACGGCTGACCGACGCCGACGAACGCGCGGGCGAGGAGCGCGAGACCTGGGTGCTGGTGCGCGACGCCGCGGTGATGGCGCTGCTGTATGGCTCGGGCCTGCGCATCTCCGAAGCATTGTCGCTCAAGCGACGCGATGTACCGCGGCCCGGCGAAGCCGACGTGCTGACCGTGACAGGCAAGGGCAACAAGACCCGCATGGTGCCGGTGCTCAACAACGTGCTGCAGTTGATTGCCGAATATGTCGCGATCTGCCCGCACACGCTGCCGCAAGATGGACCGATCTTCATCGGCGCCCGCAGCGGACCTTTAAGTCCCCGCATCATCCAGCTCACCATGCAGCGACTGCGCGGCGCGCTTGGTCTGCCCGACAGCGCCACGCCACATGCGTTGCGCCATTCGTTCGCAACGCATCTGCTGTCCCGCGGCGGCGAGTTGCGCGCGATCCAGGAGCTCCTCGGCCATTCCTCGCTCTCGACCACGCAAATCTACACCGGCATCGACAGCGAGCGCCTGCTTGAGGTCTACCGCCGCGCGCATCCACGCAGCTGAACAGCTCGTTCATCTGCCTGACACCTTGACCTATTCACAGTTTGAGCTCTTGCGCTTATGGCCGCCTTCCTGCAATCGTGACGCTCTGCCTTTATCTGGAGGGGAAACCAATGAGCGCGCAAGAGAGCATGGAGCACGCCGAACACGTCGAGCACGCATCCAGCGAGAACAAGAAGATCGCGCTGTTGATCGCGGTGATCGCGCTATGCCTTGCACTGTCGGAGACGCTCGGCAAAGGCGCACAGACCGAGGCCATCAGCATGAACGTCGAGGCCTCCAATCTCTGGGCGTTCTTCCAGGCCAAGACGATCCGCCGTACCACGGTTCAGACAGCAGCCGAAGCCACCAAGCTGAACCTGGGCTCAATCGGCGACGATGCCGCCAGGGCCGCTGCCCAGAAGCAGATCGACGACTGGCAAAAGACCGCGCAGCGCTACCGCTCGGAGCCCGAGACCGGCGAGGGGAGCGAGCAGCTTGCCGAACGCGCCAAGCACGCCGAGGAAGAGCGCAATCTCGCGACCGCCAAATACCATCATTTCGAGCTGGGCTCCGCCGCGTTCCAGATCGCGATCGTGCTGGCCTCGGCCACCATCATCACCGGCATTGTTGGACTGGCCTATATTTCGGGATTGCTGATGCTCGCCGGCATCGCCGTGACTGCGTTCGGCATTTTCCAGCCGCATCTGCTGCCGCTGCATTAATCGTCATGAGCGAGGCGAGAGAAAGAGAGAAAAGCTACCGCGCCTCGCGCACGCTCTTACGGAAGCGCAGGATCAGCCGCATGACGCGAGAGGACCAGCGGTCACCGTCGCCGCGGAAGACCCCGACGATCCTGGCCTTCACCGGATCGACCAGTTCGTTGCACTTGGCCCGCAGCGCCAGCACGAACTCATAGAGCTTCTCGAACCACGCCATTTCCAACAGCTTCGGCCGTGTCACGTCGAACACAAAGGCAGTGATGCCGACGCCGAGCATTTTGGCGAACAGAATGGTCGTGACCGCGCTCAACCAATATTCGTGCATGAGCAGCCACACGCCGACCATCTTCAGCGGAAACAGCGGGATCACCGGCACGATGAACACGATCAGCGTCATCGCGGGCGACAGCGTGTCGACACGTTCGGAGAGCCATTGCTTGAAGGCGCGCAGCGGAATCGCGGCAACGACCCTGGCGATGATGGGCTCGAGATGATCCCACAGCCAGGCTTCGATCAGGAAGATGATCGCCAGCAGAATCCAGACCGGTTGAAGGAGGCGGCGCATCATCAAGTTTATCCCGCCCAATTCTTAAAAGGGCGTCGCCTACATATGGATCGCCCGCTTGCCGACCGCAAGCGCCGCTTCCTTGATGGCTTCCGAACGGGTCGGATGGGCGTGGCAGGTGCGCGCGAGGTCCTCCGCAGAACCACCGAACTCCATTAATACCGCCGCTTCGTGGATCATTTCGCCGGCTTCGCGGCCGACAATATGAACGCCGAGCACGCGGTCGGTCTTCGCATCTGCGAGAATTTTCACAAAGCCGTCAGTGGTCTGGTTGACCTTGGAGCGGCCATTGGCGGTGAAGGGAAATTTACCGACGGTATACGGAATGCCGGCCTGCTTCAGCTCTTCCTCAGTCTTGCCGACTGAGGACACTTCCGGCGTTGTATACACGACGCCAGGGATCACGTCGTAATTCACGTGTCCCGCCTGGCCGGCGATGATTTCGGCAACGGCAACGCCTTCATCCTCGGCCTTGTGCGCCAGCATCGGACCCGCCACCACATCGCCGATGGCATAGATACCCTTGACCGAGGTTGCGAAATGCGGATCGATCTGAACCCGGCCGCGATTGTCCAGCGCGACACCGGCCTCCTTCAGCCCGAGGCCTTCGGTGTAGGGCACGCGTCCGATGCAGACCAGCACGACGTCGGCTTCGATCGTTTCCGCCGCGCCACCGGCCGCGGGCTCGATCTTGACGCCGAGCATCTTGCCCGAGGTGTCGACGGCGGTGACCTTGGACGACAGCTTGAAGACAAAGCCCTGCTTTTCCAGGAGACGCTGAAATTGCTTGGCGATCTCGCCGTCCATCCCCGGTAAAATACGGTCCAGGAATTCCACGACCATGACCTCGGCACCGAGGCGGCGCCAGACCGAGCCAAGCTCGAGGCCAATGACGCCGGCGCCGACGATCAGAAGCTTCTCCGGCACCTTCTCAAGCGACAGCGCGCCGGTCGAGGAGACGATGCGCTTCTCGTCGATATCGATGCCCTTCAGCTTCGCGACATCGGAGCCGGTGGCGATCACTATGTTCCTGGTCTCGATCGTCTCGGTCTTGCCGTCGGCCGAAACCTCGACCTTGCCGGCGCCGAGAATCCTGCCGACGCCGCGGATTACGTCGATCTTGTTCTTCTTCATCAGGAACTCGACGCCCTTGACGTTGCCGTCAATGCCCTGCTGCTTGAAGTTCATCATCGAGGGCAAATCGAGCTTCGGCGCGGAGACGCTAACGCCCATCTTGGCAAAGGAATGCTCCGCTTCCTCGAACATTTCGGACGCATGCAGAAGCGCCTTCGACGGCATGCAGCCGATATTGAGGCAGGTGCCGCCGAGGGTCGCGTTCTTCTCGACAACGGCGACTTTCATACCGAGCTGAGCCGCGCGGATCGCGCAGACATAGCCGCCAGGACCGGTGCCGATGACAACGAGATCGTAAGTGGGCATGATTGACGTCCTGTATGCTTAAGGCTTGTGACAGGTATTAGCGACCGCCCGAGACATCAAGGATGGTGCTGGTCACGTAGGAGGCGTCGTCCGACATCAGCCAGACGATGGCATTGGCGATTTCATCCGCAGTGCCGACGCGCTTCATCGGCACGTTGGGCGCAAGGCGATGCGCCCGGTCAGGCTCGCCGCCTGAAGCATGGATGTCCGTATCGATCAGCCCGGGCCTGATTCCGGCGACGCGGATACCTTCGCCCGCGACCTCATAGCCGAGGCCGATGGTGAAGGAATCGATCGCGCCTTTCGAAGCCGCGTAATCGACATAGGTGTTGGGCGAGCCGAGCTTGGCCGCGACCGACGACAGATTGACGATCACGCCGCCCCTGCCGCCATGGCGGGTCGACATTCTCTTCACAGCTTCCCGTGCGCACAAAATGCTGCCGGTGACATTGACCGCCATCATCCGCTGGATACGCTCGGCCGGCATCTCGTCGACACGCGAGGTCTTGCCGACAATACCGGCATTGTTGACCAGCGCGCCGAGCGTACCGAATTTGTCGGCGGCCGCAAACAGCGCGAGGATGTCGGCCTCCTCGCCGACATCGCATTTCACCGCGATCGCCTTGCCGTTCCTGGCCTCGATCGCGGCAACGACTTGGTTTGCGGCAGCCTCATTGCTGGCATAGCCAACGACGACGCGATAGCCGCGTTCAGCACAAGCAAGCGCCGCAGCGCGGCCAATGCCGCGGCTGCCGCCGGTGATCACTACAACCTTGTCGGTCAACGTCGCCCCCGATGCTGAATGCCCACCCGGCTATGCGCGATCACAGGTCCAGCACCAGGCGTGCCGGGTCCTCCAGGCTCTCCTTGACGCGCACCAGGAAGGTGACTGCTTCCTTGCCGTCGATGACGCGATGATCGTAGGACAGGGCCAGATACATCATCGGGCGCGCTTCGATCTTGCCGCCGACCACCATCGGCCGTTCCTGGATCTTGTGCATGCCGAGGATGGCCGACTGCGGCGCGTTCAGGATCGGGGTCGACATCAAGGAGCCGTAGATGCCGCCATTGGTGATGGTGAAGGTGCCGCCCTGCATCTCCTCGATCTTGAGCTGGCCGTCGCGGGCGCGGCGGCCGTAATCGGCGATTCCCTTCTCGATTTGGGCGATCGACTTCTCGTCGCAGTCGCGTACCACCGGCACCACGAGGCCGCGGTCGGTGCCGACCGCAATGCCGATGTGGTAGTAGTTCTTGTAGATCAGGTCCGAGCCATCGATCTCGGCATTGACGGCCGGGATGTCCTTCAGCGCCTGCACGCAGGCTTTGGTGAAGAAGCCCATGAAGCCGAGCTTCACGCCGTGCTTCTTCTCGAACACGTCCTTGTACTGGGCGCGCATCGCCATGACGTGGGTCATGTCGACCTCGTTGAAGGTCGTCAGCATCGCCGCGGTGTTCTGCACGTCCTTCAGGCGGCGCGCGATGGTCTGGCGCAGCCGGGTCATTCGCACCCGCTCCTCGCGGGCGGCATCATCGGCCGGCGACGGCGCGCGGACCTGCACCGCGGCAGCGGGCTGATTGACCGGCGTCGGCGCGGACGCGGCGCGCTCGATGGCCGCCAGCATGTCGCCCTTGGTGACGCGGCCATCCTTGCCGGAGCCCGGCACGGTGGAAGCATCGACACCGCTCTCGGCCGAGAGCTTGCGCACCGAGGGTGCGAGCGGCGCATCGGCCGGCGCGACCTTCGGCGGGGCGGCGGGGGCCGGCGGCGGCGCAGCCGGCTTGGCGGCAGCAGGCGCGGCGGCCGCGGCAGGCGCCGCAGCCGGCTTTGCGCCAGCCGCACCATCGGTGATCTGGCCAAGCAGCGCGCCGACCGCAACCGTCTGGCCATCCTTGGCGATGATCTCGCCGAGCGTCCCGGCCGACGGTGCCGGCACCTCGATGGTGACCTTGTCGGTCTCGAGCTCGACCAGGGGCTCGTCGACTGCGACCGGGTCGCCCGCTTTCTTGAACCAGCGGCCGATGGTGGCCTCAGTGACGGACTCGCCGAGCGTCGGAACGCGAATTTCGGTCATGATTTTTCCTCGAAGAGAACCTGTGCGGTCATGGATTAACGGTCATCGCCCGCCTTGTGCGCGATTGCGCAGGTGGGGCGGGCGGCCCGGTGCGCCGAGACGATTGTGAGAAAACTGATTTCGCAGCGTACCGGATGCCCCGCTTACGCGGGGCATGACAACGTGAAAATTCCTAGCTCAGCGCCTCGTCCAGGAAGGCCTTGAGCTGGGCGAGGTGCTTGGACATCAGGCCGGTGGCGGTGGCCGCAGCAGCCGCACGGCCCGCATAGCGCGGACGGCGGTGCGTGGCGCCGATCTGGTTCAGGACCCACTCCAGATAGGGTTCGATGAAGTGCCACGAACCCATGTTGCGCGGCTCTTCCTGGCACCAGACCATCTCGGCACCCTTGAAGCGGCCGAGCTCCATCACCAGCGCCTTCAGCGGCACCGGATAAAGCTGCTCGATCCGCATCAGATAGACGTCGTCGATGCCGCGCTTCTCGCGCTCCTCGTAGAGGTCGTAGTAGACCTTGCCCGCGCACAGGATCACCCGGCGGATCTTGTCATCCGGCACCAGCTTGATCTTCTCGTCGGGCAGCATCTGGGCGTCATCATACAGGATGCGGTGGAAGGTCGCGCCCTTGGCGAGTTCCTCGAGCCGCGATACCGCGCGCTTATGGCGCAGCAGCGACTTCGGCGTCATCATGATCAACGGCTTCCTGATCTCACGATGCAACTGGCGCCGCAGCGCGTGGAAGTAGTTTGCCGGCGTGGTCGGATTGACGACCTGCATGTTGTCTTCGGCGCACATCTGCAGGTAACGCTCCAGGCGGGCGGACGAGTGCTCCGGTCCCTGACCCTCATAGCCATGCGGCAGCAGGCAGACGAGGCCGGACATGCGCAGCCACTTGCGTTCGCCCGATGAAATGAACTGGTCGAACACGACCTGCGCACCGTTGGCGAAATCGCCGAACTGCGCTTCCCACAGCGCGAGCGCATTGGGCTCGGCGAGCGAATAGCCGTATTCGAAGCCGAGCACGGCTTCTTCCGACAGCAGCGAGTTGATGACCTCGTAATGACCCTGGTCGTTGCCGAGATGATTGTACGGCGTGTAGCGGCTCTCGTCTTCCTGATCGATCAGGACCGAGTGGCGCTGTGAGAAGGTGCCGCGCTCGGAGTCCTGGCCCGAGAGGCGGACATGATAGCCCTCCTGCAAAAGCGAGCAGAAGGCAAGCGCCTCGCCGGTCGCCCAGTCGATGCCGACGCCGGTGTCGATCGCCTTGGCGCGGTTGTCGAGGAAGCGCTGGATGGTGCGGTGAACGCGGAAGCCATCGGGCACCTTGGTGATCTTGCGGCCGATCTCCTTCAAGGTCGCGACGTCGACGCCAGTGACGCCGCGCCGCGCATCCTCTTCCTGGTCGGCGATCTTGAAGCCGGCCCACTTGCCGTCGAGCCAGTCGGCCTTGTTCGGCTTGTAGCCGGTGCCGGCCTCGAATTCGGCATCAAGCCGCGCGCGCCAGTCGGACTTGGCCTTGTCGACCTCGCCTTCAGTCATCACGCCTTCGGAGACCAGCCGCTTGGCATAGATCTCCACCGTCGAGGCATGCGAGGCGATCTTCTTGTACATCACCGGCTGGGTGAAGGCCGGCTCGTCGCCCTCGTTATGGCCGTGGCGACGATAGCACCACATGTCGATCACGACCGGTTTGTGGAATTTCTGCCGGAATTCGATCGCGACCTTGGCGGCGAACACCACAGCTTCCGGATCGTCGCCATTCACATGGAAGATCGGCGCATCGATCATCTTCGCCACATCCGACGGATAGGGCGAGGAGCGCGAGTAGCGCGGATAGGTCGTGAAGCCGATCTGGTTGTTGACGATGAAATGCAGCGAGCCGCCGGTGCGGTAGCCCTTCAGGTCGGACAGGCTGAAGCATTCCGCGACGACGCCCTGGCCGGCGAAAGCCGCATCGCCATGCATCAGAAGCGGCAGCACCGAGATGCGCTGGTCGGGCGGATCGCCGTGCTGATCTTGCTTGGCGCGCACCTTGCCGAGCACAACGGGATCGACGATCTCGAGATGCGAGGGATTGGCGGTCAGCGACAGATGGATGCGGTTGCCGTCGAACTCGCGATCCGACGAAGCACCGAGATGGTACTTCACGTCGCCCGAACCTTCGACGTCCTCCGGATTGGCCGAGCCGCCCTTGAACTCGTGAAACAGCGCGCGATGCGCCTTGCCCATCACTTGCGTGAGCACGTTGAGGCGGCCGCGATGCGGCATGCCGACCACGATTTCCTTCACGCCGAGATTGCCGCCGCGCTTGATGATCTGCTCCAGCGCGGGGATCAGCGATTCGGCGCCGTCTAGCCCGAAGCGCTTGGTGCCGGTGAACTTGGTATCACAGAACTTCTCAAACCCTTCCGATTCGATCAGCTTGTTGAGGATGGCGCGACGGCCCTCGCGGGTGAAACTGATCTCCTTGTCCGGCCCCTCGATGCGCTCCTGGATCCAGGCCTTCTGCGCCGGGTTCGAGATGTGCATGAATTCGACGCCGAGCGTCTGGCAATAGGTGCGCTCGCATAGCGCGACGATCTCGCGGATCGTGCCGTATTCGAGACCAAGGACGTGATCGAGAAATATCTTGCGGTCGAAATCGGCCTCCTCGAAGCCGTAGGTGCGCGGATCGAGCTCCTCGCGGGAGGGATGCACCTCGATGCCGAGCGGATCGAGATTGGCGTGGAAGTGTCCGCGCATGCGGTAGGCGCGGATCAGCATCAGGGCGCGGACTGAATCACGGGTCGCCTGGTGCAGTTCGGCCGCGGTGATCTCGGCGCCCTTGGTCTTCGCCTTGGCGGCGATCTTGTCGCCGACCGCCTTCTCGACGGTGGCCCAATTGCCGTCCAGCGCGCTGGTGAGTTCGTCGCGCGGGGTCAGCGGCCAGTTGTCGCGACCCCAGGAGGCGCCTTCGGCGTTCTTGATGACGTCGGCGGGGGTATCCTTCAGGCTCTTGAAGAACGCCTGCCACTCACCGTCGACCGAGGCCGGGTCGTTCTCGTAGCGGGCATAGATATCATCGATATAGGCGGCGTTTGTGCCCTGCAGAAATGACGAGAGGGCAAAGGCTGCGTTCGCGTCTTGGCGAGACATGATGGCGTCCTGGTGATTTTTACTTTGCGCGACGAATAGGTCGCCGTCGCCGATCCCCCGGGCAGGGATTAGCGCGGTCATACCGACCGTTTACCTTATTTAGTATGAATGTTCTCGCCGAAAAGAACTAAGCCGTGAATCAAGCTTTCAATTTTTCGGCCAGCGTATGCCCGAGCCGCGCGGGCGACGGAGAGACAGTGATTCCGGCCGATTCCATCGCCTCGGTCTTTGAACCAGCGTCACCCTTGCCCCCGGAGATGATGGCGCCGGCGTGACCCATGCGGCGGCCCGGAGGAGCGGTGACGCCGGCGATGAAGCCGACCATGGGCTTCTTGCGGCCGCGCTTGGCCTCGTCCTTGATGAACTGGGCGGCGTCCTCCTCGGCCGAGCCGCCGATCTCGCCGATCATGATGATCGAGGTGGTCTTGGGGTCGGCGAGAAACATTTCCAGCACGTCGATGAACTCGGTGCCCTTGACCGGATCGCCGCCGATGCCGACCGCGGTGGTCTGGCCGAGGCCTTCCTGGGTGGTCTGGAACACCGCCTCATAGGTCAGGGTACCGGAGCGGGAGACGATGCCGACATTGCCGGGCTTGAAGATGTTGGCCGGCATGATGCCGATCTTGCATTCGCCGGCGGTCATCACGCCCGGGCAGTTCGGCCCGATCAGGCGGGACTTGGAGCCGGACAGCGAGCGCTTCACCCGGACCATGTCGAGCACCGGGATGCCCTCGGTGATGCAGACGATCAGCGGGATCTCCGCATCGATCGCCTCGCAGATCGCATCCGCCGCACCCGGCGGCGGCACGTAGATCACCGACGCATCGGCGCCGGTCTTGTTGCGTGCTTCCTGCACCGTATCGAACACCGGTAGCCCCAGATGCGTCGAGCCGCCTTTGCCGGGCGAGGTACCGCCGACCATCTGCGTGCCGTAGGCGATCGCCGCCTCGGAATGGAAGGTGCCGTTCTTGCCGGTAAAGCCCTGGCAGATGACCTTGGTGTTCTTGTCGATCAGGATGGACATGTTTGCTGATGCTTCCGCGCGAACTGAGGTGGACTAATTGATCCGCTTGTAGACGCCGGTGAGCACGTCGCTCCAACCTTCGGCATCGGGCGAGAACTGGATTTTCATGGAGTAGCTGTTGTCGTCGACGATGTCGTAGACGTGACGCGCATTGCCGCGCAGCGAGCCGCGCACCAGTGTCAGGGTCTTGCCGACCCAGGAGCCGGAGGCCGGCGACGGCGGGAAATAGCCGAGCGAGTCGTGCCAGAACAATTTGTAGAGGCGGTCCTCGCGGTCGTAGGTGAAGAGCGCATGAGTCGCAAAGCTCTCCTTGCCGTCGCGGGTCTGGTGCACGTCCTGGATCAGATAGAAGCCGTTGAGATCGATGCGCGCGACAACACGCGAGGTAGCAGGGCCGCCTTGCACCCAGCGCGACGGGTAGACCATCTCCTCTCCGCTCCATTCGCCGGCGAACACCTTCAATTTGCGGTGCTCCTCCGATGGCGACGGCGCGGCGAGATGGTTCTCGGTCATGGCCTTAGCTCCCTTTGACGGCCTTCACGATTTTTTGCGCGGCGTCATCGAGGTTGTCGGCCGGCAGCACGTTGAGGCCTGATTCACGGATGATCTTCTTGCCCAATTCGACATTGGTGCCTTCGAGCCGCACCACCAGGGGCACCTTGAGGCCGACCTGCTTCACGGCCGCGACCACGCCCTCGGCGATCACGTCGCACTTCATGATGCCGCCGAAGATGTTGACCAGGATGCCCTTCACATTGGGATCGGAGGTGATGATCTTGAACGCCGCAGCCACCTTCTCCACGGTGGCGCCACCGCCGACGTCGAGGAAATTCGCCGGCTCCATGCCGTAGAGCTTGATGATGTCCATGGTCGCCATGGCGAGGCCCGCGCCGTTGACCATGCAGCCGATGGTGCCGTCGAGCGCGACATAGTTGAGATCGTATTTCGAGGCCTCGATCTCCTTGGCGTCCTCTTCGGTGGTGTCGCGCAACGCCACCACATCGGGATGGCGGAACAGCGCGTTGTCGTCGAACGCGACCTTGGCATCGAGGACGCGGAGCTGGCCCTGCTTGGTGACGACCAGCGGGTTGATCTCCAGCATCGCCATGTCCTTGGCGGTGAAGGCGTTGTAGAGCTGGGCGGTCAGCTTCTCGGCCTGCTTGGCAAGATCGCCGGTGAGGTTCAGCGCTTTCGCCACCGCGCGGCCGTGATGGCCCATGATGCCGGTGGCCGGATCGACCGAGAAAGAAATGATCTTTTCCGGCGTCGAATGCGCGACGTCCTCGATGTTGATGCCGCCCTCGGTCGACACCACGAAGGAGACTTCCGAGCTTTCGCGGTTGACCAGCAGCGACAGATAGAACTCCTTGTCGATGTCGGAACCGTCCTCGATGTAGAGGCGGTTGACCTGCTTGCCATGCGCACCGGTCTGCACCGTCACCAGGGTGGCCCCTAACATCTGCTTGGCGAACTCGGAGACTTCAGCGACCGACTTGGCGATGCGCACGCCGCCCTTGTCGCCGGCACTCGCTTCCTTGAACTTGCCCTTGCCGCGACCGCCGGCATGGATCTGGCTCTTCACCACCCAGATCGGTCCGGGCAGCGCCTTGGCGGCCGCTTCCGCATCCTCGGGCCGGAGCACCGGCACGCCCTTGGAGATGGCCACGCCAAACTCGCTGAGCACCGCCTTGGCCTGATACTCGTGGATATTCATCTAGGACGCTCCCCAAAGGCTTGCCCGCGAGCCCTGCCAGGCCCACACCCATTTCCCGTCTGGTATACCATATACCAAGATCGCATCAAGACGTCGGAACTGACTTTCGACCGGCTCAGCGACCCAGGAGGTCGGGCGCGATCTTCTTGCAGGCATCGACCAGGCCCTGGACGGCGCCGACCGACTTGTCGAAGCCCTCGCGGTCCTTGCCGGACAGCTCGATCTCGACGATGCGCTCGACACCCTTGCTGCCGATCACGACGGGCACGCCGACATACATGTCCTTCACGCCATATTCGCCGTTGAGGTAGGCAGCGCAGGGCAGCACACGCTTCTTGTCGCGCAGATAGCTTTCGGCCATCGCGATCGCGGATGCTGCCGGCGCATAAAAGGCCGACCCGGTCTTGAGCAGGTTGACGATTTCGGCGCCGCCGTTGCGGGTGCGGTCGACGATCTCGTCGATGCGCGCCTGCGAGGTCCAGCCCATCTTGACGAGGTCGGGCAGCGGAATGCCGGCGATGGTGGAGTAGCGCGCCAGCGGCACCATGGTGTCGCCATGGCCACCGAGCACGAAGGCGGTGACGTCCTCGACCGAGACGTTGAACTCGTCAGCGAGGAAATAGCGGAAGCGCGCGGAGTCGAGCACGCCGGCCATCCCGACCACCTTCTTGTGCGGCAGGCCCGAGGCCTTCTGCAGCGCCCAGACCATGGCGTCCAGCGGATTGGTGATGCAGATGACGAAGGCGTCGGGGGCGTACTTCTTGATGCCGGCGCCGACCTGCTCCATGACCTTGAGGTTGATGGACAGGAGGTCGTCGCGGCTCATGCCGGGCTTGCGCGGCACCCCGGCGGTGACGATGCAGACATCGGCCTTATCCAGCGCGTCGTAGGAGTTGGCACCGGTAAAGTGGGCGTCGAAGCCGTCGACCGGCGAGGACTGCGCGATGTCGAGCGACTTACCCTGGGGCACACCCTCAGCAATGTCGAACATGACGACATCACCAAGCTCCTTCAACCCGATGAGGTGAGCCAGCGTTCCACCGATTTGACCGGAGCCAATCAAAGCAATCTTGTCGCGCGCCATGGGAAATCCGTCCTTTGAACCCGAGCCGGGAAGTTTGGAATTGAGTGGCTGTTATCCCTTTCGGTGAGACCGTTCAAGTCACGCTAGGCCCATTTGTCGGCCCTGCCGAGAATTCAGCCATGCACCCCGTCATTCCGGGGCGATGCGCCCGGAATCGAACCCGGAATCCGGAGGTTGTAACGCGAGATTCCGGGCTCCTCGCTGCGCGACGCCCGGAATGACGCCAGGCAGACTTACGTCTCCACCAGCCCGGTCGTAGCGCCGCTGGCGGCCGAGTCCTTCCTTCCGTGCGGTTGCGCCAAATAGGACGCTGAACTCATCTCGATCAGGCGCGAGGACGTCCGCTTGAACTCGTTGGCTTCGACGCCCTCGGATGCAATGTACAGCGCCACCGGATGCGCCGCAGCCGACGCCATCAACTTCACGGCATTGTCATAGAGCGTGTCGATCAGCGAGATGAAGCGCTTGGCGGCATTTCGCTCGGAATAGTCCATGACCGGGACATGGTCGAGCAGGATGGTATGGTAATCATGCGCGAGCCGCAGGTAGTCCGAGGCGCCGAGCGGCTTCTCGCAGAGATCGGCAAAGGAAAACCGCGCCACGCCATGCGAGGAGCACGGCACGTGCAGCGTGCGGCCCTTGATCGAAATATCCCGCGGCTTGCACGGCGCCTTGCCGGTCATTTTTGCCCAGGCCTTGTCCAGGGCCGTATCGGCTTCCGCATCCGCCGGCACCCACCACATCTTGCCGCCGGCGAGCTTCTCCAGGCGAAAATCGGTGCGCGCATCCAGCCTCACAACATCCATGTGCGCCTGGATGTGCGCGATGAAGGGCAGGAACAGGGCGCGGTTCAAGCCGCCCTTGTAGAGATCTTCCGGCGCGACATTGGAAGTCGCGACCACCACGGTGCCGAGTTCGAACAATCTTGCGAACAGGCGGCCGAGGATCATGGCATCGGCAATGTCGGTGACGTGAAACTCGTCGAAACAGAGCAGCCACGCTTCGTCGAAAACCGCCGACGCGGTCAGCGTGATCACGTCGGCATCGGCGATCTCGCCGCGCGCGATCGACTGACGGTAGCCATAGATGCGCTCATGCACGTCGGCCATGAACTCGTGGAAATGCGCCCTGCGCTTGTGCTCGACCGGGCTTGCCTGAAAGAACAGGTCCATCAGCATGGTCTTGCCGCGGCCGACCTCGCCATGGACGTAAAGGCCACGCGGGGGCGGCGCGTCCTTGTCGCCGAACAGCCGACCGAGCAGGCCCTGCCTGCGCAGCGGCTTGTAACCATCCAGGCGCTGTTCGAGGCCTGCATAGGCCTCGACAAGCTCGGCCTGCGCCGGGTCCGCCTCGATGGCGCCGGAGGCGATCAGAGCAAGGTACTGCGTGCGGAAGGAAGATGACGGCGGGGTCAGCATTGCCTCCTTACCGCATGAGAAGGGGCAAGATTCAAGCCGGCAAATGCAGTCGGGGTATGCAGGGATTAACATCCCCGGTCATGCCCCGCAAAAGCGGGGCATCCGGTAGCCACCGGCCCATCGACTTAAGGACTATTGTCGCCGGGATACTGGATCGCCCGGTTCGAGCCGGGCGATGCGAGCGCAGGATTGGCGAAAGCGCCCCGCACCTCACGCGCTCAGCGCGTAGGAATCCTCGACCACATAGGGGCCGCCGCCGGTAGAGGCGCGCGCGGAGAACAGGACGAAACGCTCGGCGGTGAAGACCTTGCTCGGGAAGTAGCCGCGCACCGAGAGATAATCGGCGACGTCCTGGCTTGATGCGTCATAGAGCCGGGCGAGCGTCACATGCGGGACGAATTTGCGGCCCTCCGGATCGAGGCCGAGGCGTTGCATCAGCCGCTCCAGCTCCGCCTGCAGCTCGATCAAGGGCCGGCTCGGCGCAATCGTCGCGACAACTGCGCGCGGCTTGCGTCCGCCGAAGCTTGTGAGCCCTTGCACCGTCACTTCAAAGGGCTTGCGGTCGATACGCGCAAGCAACATGGCGATCTCGTTGGCGGAGACGCCGTCGATATCGCCGATGAAGCGCAGGGTGACATGGTAGTTTTCGGGATCGATCCAGCGGGCGCCGGGAAGGCCACCTCGCAAACTGGATAGCGTCTGGCAGACGTCTTGAGGTATCTCCAGTCCAGTAAACAAACGCGGCATCGTCAGGACTCCCGATGCTTGAGGCTTGATGCAACGCCATGGAAAGACCCAAAGCTCGACCAAACCTGACCACAAATCCCGGCGGCGAATCACCGATGAGGAATTTGTACCGTAGATATATGACTCTGCGAAGCATCCCGGGTTAACGGATCGGAAACTCCGTAGAAATCCTGAGGGTTAAGCTTGAAGCTGCCCTAATTTCAACGGTGTTGCCCACCGATCGTGCCGACGAATGCCCGCACCGTGGGCAGGATTCGATTGACGATGATGTCGACGCCCTCCGCCGTCGGATGCATTCCATCCGCCTGGTTGAGCTTCGCGTCGGCGGCGACGCCATCGAGGAAGAACGGATAGAGCGGCACACCGAAGGATTTCGCCAAATCCGGATAGATCGCGTTGAACTGTGCCGCATAGTCGCTGCCGTAGTTCGGCGGCGCCAGCATACCGCACACCATCACCGGAATGCCGCGCGCCTTCAACCGGCCGACGATATCGGACAGCGCATCGCGCGTGATCTTGGGATCGATCCCGCGAAGTGCGTCATTGGCGCCGAGCTCGAGGATAACGCCCTCGGTTCCATCGGGCACCGACCAGTCAAGGCGGTCGCGTCCACCGGAGGCGGTATCTCCCGATACCCCTGCATTGCTGATCTCGACATCCAGGCCGTTGTCGTTCAAGGCCTTTTGCAGGCGGGCCGGGAACGCGGCCTGGCCGGGAAGGCCGAGGCCGGCACTTAAGGAATCACCCAGAACGACCAGCTTGATCGGTTTGGCCTCACCACCCGGCGCGGGCTGTGAAAGAGCCGGCCAGGCCGTCATCATCGCGACCATCAACACGAGTATGTGCACGAAGTTTGGCGCGCGCCTCTCGACCCGAGTACACGAAGTGCCATATGACCGAGCCATGGACAGTCGCATCGATCCCTCACATTTGTCAGGCCTTGGGCCGGACACCATTTCCATTTCCAACGTCAACCTCTCGCTCGGCACTGGTGCAGCGCGCGTCCATATTCTGAAGGACATCAGCCTTCAGGTGGCCTCGGGCGAGGCACTCGGCCTGATCGGGCCGTCAGGCTCCGGAAAATCCACGCTGCTGATGGTGATGGCCGGGTTGGAACGTCCTGATAGTGGAAACGTGGTGGTCAACGGCACGCCTTTCAATGCCCTGAACGAGGATGCGCTGGCGCGCTTTCGCGGTCGCCAGGTCGGCATCGTCTTCCAGTCATTTCATTTGATCCCGACCATGACGGCGCTGGAGAATGTCGCCGTCCCGCTCGAACTTGCGGGCGTTGGCGATGCCGCCACGCGCGCCGCGCAGGAACTCGCTTCCGTCGGCCTCGGCGACCGGCTGCATCATTATCCGAGCCAGCTCTCCGGCGGCGAGCAGCAGCGCGTGGCGCTCGCGCGTGCGCTGGCGCCCGACCCTGCAATCCTGGTCGCGGACGAGCCAACCGGCAATCTCGATGAATCCACCGGCAAGCAGATCGTCGATCTCATCTTCGGCAAGCATGCCGAGCGCGGCATGACGCTGGTGCTGGTCACCCACGATCATTCGCTCGCCGAGCGTTGCGACCGCGTGGTGCGGCTGCGGTCGGGTCGGGTCGACTCGACGACATCGCGCAAATCCGCCTCATGAGCATCGCATCCGAAGGTATCGATCT
Organism: Bradyrhizobium sp. Tv2a-2; assembly: GCF_000472425.1. Lineage (GTDB taxonomy): Bacteria > Pseudomonadota > Alphaproteobacteria > Rhizobiales > Xanthobacteraceae > Bradyrhizobium. The sequence goes on from NZ_AXAI01000003.1 coordinate 90,141, forward strand.
CGCACCCCAGCCTGCTCATGACGGCCGCACCGCGATGCTACCGTTGCGCTATGCGTTGCGCGAGCTACGCGGCGGCTTGCGCGGCTTCTACGTCTTCATCGCCTGCATCGCGCTTGGCGTGTTCGCAATTGCCGGCGTCGGCTCGGTCGCCGCCAGCCTGTCCGAGGGTCTCGCGCGTGAAGGCCGCACCTTGCTCGGCGGCGATGCCGCCTTCGTGCTGTTCCACCGCGAGTTGACGCCGGCCGAGTTCGGCTTCCTGCGCTCGCGCGGCGAGGTGTCGGCTGCGGCGACGCTGCGCGCGATGGCGAAGGCGGCCGACGGCAAGCTTGCGTTGGTGGAGATGAAGGCGGTTGACGGCGTCTATCCGATGTTTGGCGCGTTGACGCTCAAACCCGATTTGCCAATGCCCGAGCTGTTCGCGGAGCGCGACGGCGCGTTCGGCGCGGCCGCCGATCCGACACTCTTGGCTCGGCTCGATCTCAAGATCGGCGACAACGTCACACTCGGCGATGCGACCTTCCAGATCCGCAGCGCCGTGGATGCCGAACCCGACAAGCTCGCCGGTGGCGTCGGGCTCGGCCCGCGCTTTCTGATCAGCGTCGACGCCTTGCGCGCGACCGGCCTGTTGCAGCCCGGCAGCCTGGTGCGCTGGAGCTATCGCGTGAAGCTGCCCGATGAAGGCGCCGGCAATGATCGCGCGCTAACCGCGCTGATCGAGGATGCGCGGACGGCCGCACCGGAAGCCGGATGGGAGGTGCGCAGCCGGACCAATGCTTCGCCGCAGCTTGAGCGCACCATCGACCGTTTCACTCAGTTCCTCACGCTCGTTGGACTGGCCGCGCTCCTGGTCGGCGGCGTCGGCGTTGCGAACGCCGTGAAAAGCCATGTCGATCGGCGGCTGGAGGTGATCGCCGCCCTGAAGGCGCTCGGCGCCACCGGGCGCGACGTGTTCGCGATCTATCTTGCGCAGGTGATGCTGCTGGCAAGTCTGGGCGCGGTGATCGGCCTCGCCGCGGGTGCGGCGCTGCCCTTTGTCATTATCGGGCTGTTCGGCAAGCTGCTGCCCTTGCCGGTGACGCCGGCGTTGCATCCGGATGAACTCGCGCTATCGTTCGGGTACGGCCTGCTGACCGCGCTTGCTTTCGGCCTGTGGCCGCTCGGCCGCGTGCATGACGTGCCAGTGGCGGCACTGTTCCGCGAGGCTGTCAGGGCCGAGTGGCATCGGCCGCGCTGGCCGTATCTGGCGCTGATGGCGCTCGTGGTGGCGGCGTTGGTTGCGGTCGTGATCGGCCTCGCCTATGACAAGAAGATCGCCGCGATATTCGTGGTCGCCTCCGTGATCGTCTTCGCCGTGCTGCGCGGCATTGCCGCCGGCGTGATGGCGCTGGCCGCCCGCCTGCCGCGGACGCGTTTTCCAATGCTCCGGCTTGCGATCTCCAACATCTACCGGCCGGGCGCGCTGACGCCCTCGGTGGTGCTGTCGCTCGGGCTCGGGCTCGCGGTGCTCGTCACCATCACCCAGATCGACGGCAATCTGCGTCGGCAGTTCATGGCTTCGCTGCCGGACCGCGCACCGTCGTTCTTCTTCATCGACATTCCCTCGGCCGACGCCCAACGCTTCCACGACTTCCTGCAGCAAATCGAGCCGCAATCGACGGTCGAGGAGGTGCCGATGCTGCGCGGACGGATCATCGCGGCACGCGGTGTCAGGGCCGAAGACCTCGATCCCACGACCGACGCAGAATGGGTGCTGCAGAGCGACCGCGGCCTGACCTATACCAGCGAGATTCCCAAGGGCTCCAAGATCGTCGAGGGTGAGTGGTGGAGCGCCGACTATAGCGGGCCGCCGCTGGTCTCGATCGAGAAGAAGATCGCCGACGGGCTCAAGCTGAAGCTCGGCGACGAGATCGTGGTGAACGTGCTCGGGCGCGATATCCACGCCCATATCGGCAATATGCGCAGCATCGACTGGCAGGGACTCGGCATCAACTTCGTGCTGGTGTACTCGCCCAATGCGTTCAAGGGCGCGCCGCACACCCATATCGCGACGCTGACCGAGGCCCAGCCGGACCCGGGAAGCGATGGCCGCATCATCCGCCGGGTGGCCGATGCGTTTCCCATGGTGACCAGCGTGCGCGTGCGCGAGGTGATGGAAACCGTCGGCGCGGTCGTCTCGAACCTTGCGCTGGCGATCCGCGGCGCCAGCGCCGTGACCCTGATCTCGGCTATCCTGGTCCTGGGCGGGGCGCTGGCCGCCGGCCATCGCCACCGGGTCTATGACGCCGTCGTCCTGAAGACTCTGGGTGCGACCCGGCTGCGGCTGCTCGGGGCATATGCGCTGGAATATCTCCTGATCGGGCTCGCCACCGCCGTATTCGGCGTCTTTGCCGGCTCCGTTGCGGCCTATCTGATCGTGACGCGCCTGATGACCTTGAGTTTCGTCTGGCAGGCCGGCAGCGCCACGATCGTGGTCCTCGCTGCCCTGCTCGTGACCGTCGGGCTCGGGCTTGCCGGCACGCTTTTGGCCCTGAACCAGAAGCCGGCGTCGGTGCTCCGCAACTTATAAAAAAATCATAAAGATTTCCTAGGTTAATCTTCCTGCGGCGCGGCAGGATTGAGCCCTTTTGCCGCAGTTTCCCGGCACCCGGAAGCGACATTCGGCCGCGCGTGGAAGGTTGCGGCAGATGTGGTAGTTTCCCATTTAAGCGCTGGGTCAGATGGCCAGCCGGGACTTGATGACACAAAATTAATGTCCGCAAGCCGAGCCATCTGAGATAGGTTTTCCTCGGCGACGCAGCCCTTGCGCTCCGCCGACACAACAAACGGGAATTCGACCATGTCGGATCTAGACCGCAATTACACTTCCCCGTTCGGCCGGGCCGCAGGGCGCGCTGACGCCGCGACGGTCGATGCCGGACTGCGCGCCTACATGCTGCGCATCTACAACTACATGAGCATTGGCCTCGCCATCACCGGCCTTGCCGCGCTTGGCGTCTATATGGCCGCTGTGACCAGCGATCCATCGGGTGCGGCCGCCAAGATTGGCAGCGCGTTCCTGACGCCGTTCGGCTACGCGATGTTCGTGAGTCCGCTGAAGTGGCTGTTCATCCTCGCGCCGCTCGCGATGGTGTTCGCGCTCTCGGCCGGCATCAATCGGCTCGCGCCCTCGACCGCCCAGCTCCTGTTCTGGGTGTTCTCGGCGCTGATGGGCGTCTCGCTGTCGTCGATCTTCCTGGTGTACACCCACACGTCGATCGTGCGGGTGTTCTTCATCACGGCGGCGACCTTCGGCGCGCTCAGCCTCTACGGCTATACGACGCGGCGTGACCTCACCGGCTTCGGCTCGTTCCTGTTCATGGGCTTGATCGGCATCATCATCGCGAGCCTGGTCAACCTGTTCCTGGCGAGCTCGGCGCTGCAGTTCATCGTCTCCCTGGTCGGCGTCCTGGTGTTCGCGGGCCTCACCGCCTGGGACACCCAGCGGCTGAAGAACGATTACATCTACGGCTACGCCTCGGCCGGCGGCGACATGGCCGAGCGGGCCTCGATCATCGGTGCGCTGTCGCTGTACTTGAACTTCATCAACCTGTTCACGCTGCTGTTGCAGCTGCTTGGACAGCGCGACAACTGATCGGTCGAACGAGAAACCAATACCGAGCCCCGGCTTTCGCGCCGGGGCTTTTGTTTTTGGCGGTCATGCGCTGCGCTGTCATGCCCGGGGCTTGTACCGCCATGGCGAAAGAAAGTTGATCGGGCGCGATCGGCTGCTATCTTCACGCCATGTCCAAACTCGATATCCGTCCGGCCGAAGAGGCCGACCTTCCCTTGATCACCGAGATCTACGAGCACGCGGTGCGCCATGGCACCGCGACCTTCGAGCTTGTCCCGCCGGATCTGGCCGAGATGACCCAGCGCTATCGCGCGCTGATGGACGGCGGCTTCCCGTACTTCGCCGCCACGGTCGAGGGCCGCGTAATCGGCTACGCCTATGCCGCCGCCTACCGGGCGCGGCCGGCCTATCGCTTTACCGTCGAGAACTCGATCTATCTGCAGCCTTCGATCCACCGCCGCGGCATCGGCCTGCAATTGCTGCAGCGACTGATCGTCGAATGCGAGGCGCGCGGCTTCCGGCAGATGATCGCGGTCATCGGCGATTCCGCCAACGCCGGATCGATCGGCGTGCACACGAGGACCGGATTCACGCTGATCGGCACCCATCCCAATGTCGGCCTCAAATTCGGCCGCTGGCTCGACATCGTGACGATGCAACGCTCGCTCGGCGACGGCGCGATCACGGTGCCGGCGGAGCAGATATAAGGCGTCGTTCCGGACGAGCGCTTTGAGCTTGATCCGAAACAGAGTCCGAATCCGCACGTTTCAGGCGCGCCTCGATGAAGGTGCAAGGAGCTACACCAGCGCGAGCTTGCGATCGATCGCGAGCAGCACGCGGTCAAGATCGGGGCCGCGCCGCAGAATCAGCCCCGTGGCCGAGATCACGCTGTACATGCCCTGCTTGTTACGCAGCCGCGGGTCTTTCTCGATCCGGTAGATCGGCACCTCGGAGGAACGGCGAAACACCGAGAACACCGCGCGGTCTTTGAGAAAGTCGATGGCATAGTCGCGCCATTCGCCGTCCGCGACCATGCGGCCGTAAAGGTTGAGGATGCGATTGAGCTCGAAGCGATTGAATGTCACCCGGTTCGGCACGGCTGCAGCAGCCGGATTGCCAACGGGATTCGCAACGGCGCCGCGGGCCGCTGCGTGGCTTGCGCTTGGATCGGCATCCTCCGACGTCAGGCTCATGGAGCGCCTCCTGTCATACCCATGACATGATTGCGCCAATGAGGGAGCGCCGCAAGGGGCGGTTTGCGAATAGTCGACCGGTAAACGCGACGGATCGTCCGCCTTCAATGGAACATAGCGCGTCACGGTATCGTTAGTAGAATCATAAAGCCGCCCCACTTCCGCCCAGCGCATGCCGTCCTATTTAGCCATAAGTGGATACTGCGTTGGCCCGGTCCTTTCGGTTCCGGATTCCTCAGCCCCCAGCCCCCCGGGATTGTCGGGATCGGGCCTGACGCAGCAAAACGCCAGACTGGACCAACGAAAGTTGGTCCTTTTTGTTTATGTATGGGCGCCCGTTTTGTTTCTGCGGTCGTTTGCCTTCGTCAACACGCGAAGGCACGCGAACACCGCTGCAAGCGCCAAGCACGGACAAATTCGGCAGATATCAGCGTAGCGAGCTGTAGGTGGTGGTCAGCGGTTCAAAAGCCGCACCCAGCATTGGCCCGGGCCGGTCGCTGCGGCCGTCCTGCAGATAGACCACGGCGCCGTCGACGCCGTCCCGCATCACGTTCTCGAGCGGCACGCTCCAACTCGCGGGCGCACCGTTCCAGTCACCAACCTTCAGGATGTTGCGCACCACATTGTGGTAGGTAATTTCCTGCCCGCGATTTTCGCCGCGGCCGATGGAGATCGGCACGGCTTTCGAGATCGAGCAGATCCACACCTCGCCATGCGTGATGCTGGGGACCTTGCTCTCGGCAACCGACACATTGATTTGCTTGCCGGCGAGCGTCATCGACACCGGTACCGACATCACGCCGTTTTTCTTGGTATCGTGGATGGCCTGGGTGATGCCCGCGATGTCGCTGCCGATCACCTGCGCCGAGCCGTTGACGATCGCCTGCGGCGTGTAGACGTCACGATCGCCGCGCATCCTGGAATACGCCTTTTGCCGCGCCGAGAAACGCGCGTCCGCAAGCGTATCCTTCCAGCCGAGATAGTCCCAATAGTCGATCGGCATGCTGAGCGCGATGACGTCGGGATCCTTGGCAAGCTCGCCGATGACCTTGTCGGCCGGCGGGCATGACGAGCAGCCTTGCGAGGTGAAGAGCTCGACCACCGCACGCGGATCGGCGTGGGCTGGCCGTATAACGGCGATGATCGCAAAGAGTCCGAGTGCGCCTGACCAGCGCGAGAAAGAACTATGAGCCATCATCGCTGTCATTGCCAACCACGCACCTGCATCACCACACCCGTTTCTCGGCGCGGTGGCGCGCCAGCTGAGTTTCTATGCGCATCCGTTTCCTCGCGCACAGGCTGTACAAGCGCTTTGCGCTTCGCACAGGGCAGAATTCGTTCACGGCATTGGCGCCAATGGGCTCCTTTGGGTCCGGACCATGCTCGAACACCAAGAAGGCGGCCTTTGTCTTAGGCCGCCTCCCAGGTGCCCGCTACTCACTTCGCAGTGAGCCACCGATCATAGTTCGGATCAAGCCGCAAGTTTCCGCAGCACGTAGTGGAGAATGCCGCCGTTTCGATAGTATTCGAGCTCATCCAGGGTATCGATGCGGCACAACAGGGGCACGCGCTGCAACGCGCCGTCGCCGGAGACGATCTCCGCGGTCAGTATCTGGCGCGGCTTCAGCTCGCCCTGCAGCCCCCGAATCGTCACCTTCTCGTCCCCTTTAAGCCCGATGGACTGCCACGATGTCCCTTCCTCAAAGGTTAACGGCAGCACGCCCATACCGACGAGGTTGGAGCGGTGGATACGCTCGAAGCTTTGGCAGATCACGGCGCGCACGCCGAGCAGACGGGTCCCCTTCGCGGCCCAGTCGCGCGAGGAGCCGTTGCCGTATTCGGCGCCGGCAAACACCACCAGCGGCACGCCCTCGGCCTGGTACTTCATCGCGGCATCGTAGATCGACATCTGCTCGCCGTCCGGCCAGTGCTTGGTGTTACCGCCTTCGGGGATGTTGCCGTCAGCGCCCTTGAGCATGAAGTTCTTGATGCGGATGTTGGCGAAGGTGCCGCGCATCATCACTTCGTGGTTGCCGCGCCGCGTGCCGTACTGGTTGAAGTCCGCGGGCCGTACCTGGTGCTCGCTCAGGAATTTGCCGGCGGGCGAGGTCAGCTTGATCGAACCGGCCGGCGAGATGTGGTCGGTGGTGATCTTGTCGCCGAACATCGCGAGAATCCGCGCTTCGACGATGTCGTTGGTCGGCTCCGGCTCTTTCTTCATGCCTTCGAAGTAGGGCGGGTTCTGCACATAGGTCGAGCTCATGTTCCAGCGATAGGTCTCGCTGTCAGTGGTCTTGATCTTGCGCCAGTTGGTGTCGCCCTTGAACACGTCGGCATATTTCTTCTTGAAGATCGGCGCCGTCACGTACTTCTTGACGAAGGCGCTGATCTCCTTCGCGGTCGGCCAGATGTCCTTCAGGTACACCGGCTTGCCGTCCTTGCCTTCGCCGAGCGGCTCGACGGCGAGATTCTTGGTCACGCTGCCTGCGAGCGCGTAAGCCACGACCAGCGGAGGCGAGGCGAGATAGTTCGCCTGCACGTCCGGGCTGACGCGTCCTTCGAAATTGCGGTTGCCGGAGAGCACGGCCGCCGCAACGACGCCATTGTCGTTGATCGACTTGGAAATTTCCTCGGGCAGCGGGCCGGAATTGCCGATGCAGGTGGTGCAGCCGAATCCGACCAGATTGAAGCCGACCTTGTCGAGATCGGTCTGCAGGCCCGAATTGGAGAGATATTCCGCGACGACCTGGCTTCCCGGCGCAAGCGAGGTCTTCACCCATGGCTTGGCCTTCAGACCCTTTGCGGCTGCATTGCGCGCGAGCAGCCCGGCGCCGATCAGCACGCTTGGATTGGAGGTGTTGGTGCACGAAGTGATCGCGGCGATCACCACGTGGCCGTGGCCGATCTCGAAGTTGCGGCCATCCACCGCGTAGTGATGGTCGGCATCAGTCGCTTTCTTGTATTCGCTGGCCATTGCCGCGGCGAAGCCTTCTGAAACCGAGGGCAGCGCGACGCGGCCTTCCGGACGCTTCGGACCGGCCATCGAAGGCACTACGGCACCAAGGTCGAGCGTGAGGGTCTCGGTGAAGACCGGATCGGTCGACTTGGCCGTGCGGAACAGGCCCTGCGCCTTGGCATAGGCAGCCACCAGCGCCACGCGATCCGACTTGCGGCCCGAGGTCTTGAGATAATCGATGGTAGCGCTATCGACCGGGAAGAAGCCGCAGGTGGCGCCATATTCGGGCGCCATGTTGCCGATGGTCGCCTTGTCCGCAACCGAGAGGTTGTCAAGGCCAGGGCCGAAGAACTCGACGAACTTGCCGACCACGCCCTGCTTGCGGAGCATCTGCGTGACGGTCAGCACGAGGTCGGTTGCGGTGACGCCTTCCTTGAGCTGCCCCTTGAGCTTGAAGCCGACCACGTCGGGCAACAGCATCGACAGCGGCTGGCCAAGCATGCAGGCTTCCGCCTCGATACCGCCGACGCCCCAGCCAAGCACGGCAAGTCCGTTGACCATGGTGGTGTGCGAATCAGTCCCGACGAGGGAGTCCGGATAGGCGACCTCGAAGGTTGCGGTCTTCTTGCCGACCGTCATCTTCTGCTTCTTGGTCCAGACGGTCTGGGCGAGATATTCGAGATTGACCTGGTGGCAGATCCCGGTGCCGGGCGGGACCACCGAGAAGTTCGAGAAAGCCTTCTGGCCCCACTTCAGGAACTCGTAGCGCTCCTGGTTCTGCTTGTATTCCTCTGACACGTTCTTGGCGAAAGCCTTGTTGTCGCCGAAGAAGTTCACGATCACCGAGTGGTCGATGACGAGATCGACGGGCACCAGCGGGTTGATCTTCTCGGCATCGCCGCCGAGGCTCTGCATGGCGTTGCGCATGGCGGCGAGATCGACCACGGCCGGCACGCCGGTGAAATCCTGCATCAGGACGCGCGCCGGACGGAAGGCGATCTCATGCCCGAGCTTGCGCTTCCTGACCCACTTCGCGATCGCCTGGATGTCCTCTTTCTTGACGGACCGCCCATCTTCATTGCGCAGCAGGTTTTCCAGCAGCACCTTCATCGAATACGGCAGCTTGGAAATTCCCTTGAGACCGTTTTTCTCGGCGGTGGCCAGGCTGTAATACACATAGGTCTTGCTGCCGACCTTGAGGGTCTTCTGGCATTTGAAGCTGTCGAGAGAGGTCATGCGAGGAAATCCCAATTGTCAGTTTTACCCGGCTTAGGGTATTATAACACCGCGAGCCGAGGGCCCGATGGTTCGCAGCCATCATTATTGTGTGCTGCATCAAGTTCCGGCTTATAGAAGCTTTCTAACGTCACCGCCACAGCGTCAATCATCCGATAAGCGGTTGGGGCCCATAAATTCTGCTGCGCTACCCCCAGGAATCGTTGGGGCATCGTTGGGGCATCGTTGGGGCATCGGCAGGGCGATCGGTTGGGCTATCAGAGGGCACGGAACGAGAATCCATGCGGCTATTGGCAAGCGGCCTGACATGCGTGCGCGGCGGCCGCGAGGTGTTTTCAGCCCTGACGTTCGAAGCGGTTGCGGGCGAGCTCTTGGCGGTCACCGGCCGCAACGGCTCGGGCAAGACGTCGCTGCTGCGGCTGGTTGCAGGGCTGCTTACGCCGGCCGGGGGTTCGCTGGCGCTCGAGGGCGGCGATACCGAGCTGACGTTGCCCGAGCAGGCGCATTATCTTGGCCACCGCGACGCGTTGAAGCCGGCGCTGAGCGTTTTGGAAAACCTGCAATTCTGGCGGGATTTTCTCGGCGGCAAGCCCTTCGATCCCGCGGAAAGCCTCGCCACGGTCGGGCTTGCGCACGCCGCTCACCTCCCCGCCGCCTATCTCTCCGCCGGCCAGCGCCGCCGCCTGTCGCTCGCCCGCCTGCTCGCGGTCAAGCGCCCGCTCTGGCTCCTGGACGAGCCGACCAGCGCGCTGGACACCACCGGCCAAGACATGGTCACCGGCCTGATGCGCAACCACCTCGCAGGCGGCGGCCTGATCGTGGCGACCACCCACGCGCCGCTAGGGCTGACCTCCAAGGAGTTGCGGATCGGAGGCGAGCAATGACTCCACTGGCCCACCGCACTTCGCACACCGCCCTCTCCGTTGCCTCGCCCCTTGCGAGAGAGGATCAGGGAGGGGGGTGCCCCACGGCACGGCATCCGACAGCCTCCTTGATTCGCTGTCGAAAGTGTCCACGATGTCTCCGAGCACCCGTCCACTATGTCCCCGGTCTGAACAACCGCAAGGAGGGAGGGAGAGCAGCGCGTGCCTGGCTCCGCCATTTCCCTGTAGGCGAAGAGCCGAATTGCGACGTGGAGCCGTGCCCCTCATGACAGCGCTGGCCGCCCTCATCCGCCGGGACATCAGCATCGCCCTTCGCGTCGGCGGCGGGGCGCTCATTGGCGTACTCTTCTTTCTCACCGTGGTGGTACTGATGCCGTTTGCGCTCGGACCCGATCTGCCGCTGCTGACGCGGCTGGGTCCCGCGATCCTCTGGCTCGGTGCGCTGCTGGCGAGCCTGCTAACGCTGGACCGGCTGTTCACGGCCGACCACGAGGACGGCTCGCTCGACCTGATCGTGATGGGCCGCACGCCGCTGGAACTCGCCTGCGCCGCCAAGGCACTGGCGCATTGGCTCGCGGCCGGGCTTCCGTTGATCGTGGCGACCCCGGTGCTGGGCCTTTTGCTCAATCTCGACATGGCCGCAACTTCCGCCGTGGCGCTGACCCTGCTTGCCGGTACGCCGGCGCTGACCTTCACAGGCATGATCGGCGCCGCGCTGGCCGTGACGCTTCATCGCGGCGGGCTTCTGCTTGCCGTGCTGGTGTTGCCGCTCTCGATTCCCGTTTTGATTTTCGGCGTGGCGGCATCGGAAGCCGCGATCAGCGGCCCGGTACCGTTCGGCGCGCCATTTTCGATTCTCTGCGCATTGTCGCTGGTCAGTCTGGTGGTGGGGCCGTTTGCCGCCGCCGCCAGCCTGCGCCACGGACTGGACTGACGATTGATGACGATCAACTCTTGCCGAGCGCCCTTATGCTGATTGCGCGGGGCGGCCGCCGCCATTAACAGGATGCCATGACGCTGATCGACCTCGCCAACCCCTCCAGGTTCCTGTCGCTGACGGCACGGCTGTTGCCGTATCTCGTGGCGGGAACCGTGGTCCTGCTCGCGATCGGCCTCTACCTCTCGGCGACCGCGCCTGATGACTATCAGCAGGGCGCCACCGTCAAGATCATGTTCATACACGTGCCCAATGCGTGGCTGTCGATGTTCGTCTGGGCGGTGATGAGCGCATCGGCGCTCGGCACGCTGGTGTGGCGGCATCCGCTTGCCGACGTCGCGGCCAAGGCTGCCGCACCAATCGGCGCCAGCTTCACTTTTCTCGCACTGGTGACGGGGTCGCTGTGGGGCCGGCCGATGTGGGGCACCTATTGGGAATGGGACGCGCGGCTGACGTCGGTGCTCATTCTCTTTCTGATGTATCTCGGCCTGATGGCGCTGTGGCGGGCGGTGGAAGATCCGGCGCGCGCGGCACGCGCCGCGGCGGTGCTGACGCTGGTCGGCGCGATCAACCTGCCGATCATCAAATTCTCGGTGGACTGGTGGAATACGCTGCACCAGCCGGCCTCCGTGTTCCGGATGGGCGGGTCGACGCTCGATCGGGCCTTCCTTTATCCGCTGCTGGTGATGGCGATCGCCTTCACAGTTTTGTTCATCACGCTGCATGTGGCGGCGATGCGCAACGAAATCCTGCGGCGGCGGGTGCGGTCGTTGCAGATGATGCAGGCCCGTGCCGCTTCGAATGACGTGGGCGCGACATCGCCCGCCTCGCAGCCGGCGTGACGCACCATGTCGCTTGGCCCCTACGCCTCCTTCATCGTGACCTCCTACCTCGCCGTCGCGCTGGTGGTGGCGCTGTTGATCGGCTGGATCACGCTCGACTACCGCAGCCAGAAGCAGCGCCTGCGCGAGCTCGAGGAGAGCGGCGTATCGCGACGCTCCGGCCGCAGCGCGACGGATATGAGATGAGTGAACCGGCATGAGCGAGCAAATGACATCCGAAGCCGCTCCGCGGCGCAGGTCGTTGCTGATGCTGCTACCGCTCGTAGCCTTCATGGCGCTCGCGGCGATTTTCTGGTTCCGGCTCGGCAACGACGATCCCTCGCGAATCCCTTCTGCGCTGATCGGTCATCCGGCGCCGCAGACTGCGCTGCCGGCACTCGAGGGCCTCTCCAACAACGGCACACAGGTGCCCGGGCTCGATCCGGCCGCGTTCAAAGGCAAGGTCTCGATCGTCAATGTCTGGGCCTCCTGGTGCGTGCCCTGCCATGAGGAGGCCCCTCTGCTGACCGAGCTTGCCAAGGACACCCGCATCCAGCTCGTCGGCATCAACTACAAGGACACGGCCGATAACGCCCGCCGTTTCCTCGGCCGCTATGGCAATCCGTTCGCCTCAGTCGGCGTCGACGGTAACGGCCGTGCCGCGATCGAATGGGGCGTCTATGGCGTGCCGGAGACCTTCATCGTCGGCCGCGACGGCAAGATCGCCTACAAGCTGGTCGGCCCGATTACACCGGACAACCTCGAGAGCGTGGTGAAAGCGCAGATCGATAGGGCGGTGAAGGCGGGGAGTTAGTTTCCTCCGTCATTCCGGGGCGGTGCAAGACTTCACCCCTTGCTCACATCGCCCGCTTCCGCCTCGCTCGCTTCCAGCGAAACGGGCTCGATATGATACCGCTTGATCAGCGGCATCTGCAGGATCGCAAACCCCATCGTGAGCGGGATAACGCCGAACGCCTTGAACGCGACCCAGAAGTCCGTGCTCTGGGTGCGCCAGATGACCTCGTTGAGGATCGCCATGGCCAGAAAGAACAGCGCCCAGCGCCCGGTGAGGATGCGCCAGCCTGTCGGCGTCAGATTGAACATCTGGTCGAACATCACGGCGATGAAGGAGCGACCGAACAACAGCCCACCGCCGAGCACGGCCGCGAACAGGCCGTAGATGATGGTCGGCTTGACCTTGATGAAAGTCTCGTCATGCAGCACCAGGGTCAGCGTGCCGAACACCAGGACCACGCCGCCGGTGACGAGCGCCATGATGGGCACGTGCTTTGTCACGACATAGCAGGCGACCATAGCCGCGACGATCGCGACCATGAAGGCGCCGGTTGCCACAAACAGCTGGAATTTGGCGTTGACGCCGAAGAACACCAGAAGCGGGCCGAGCTCGGTCGCGAGCTTGAACAAAGGATGCGGCTGAGTCTTGTCCATGAAGCGCCTTCTGTAGCGGTCGCTGGCCGCGAAATGATGATCGATAGCCGAACGCGCCGCTCTTCCTCAGCCCGTGGCGCGGGCGTACTGGATGCCTTGCCTGCGCTGGTAATGACAAGAGAAAAATCTAACTTTCGATTCCCGCAACCGCCTTGGCGAAATCCCTTGCAGTGAACGGAGCGAGATCGTCTACACCTTCGCCGACGCCAATGAAATGCACCGGCAGTTGGTGTTTTTCGGCCAGCGCAACCAGGATTCCGCCGCGTGCGGTGCCGTCAAGCTTGGTCATCGCGAGGCCCGTGACGCCGGCAGTGCGGTGAAATGCCTCAACCTGCGACAGCGCGTTCTGGCCGACGGTCGCATCGAGCACGAGCAGCACCGCATGCGGCGCCGTCGCATCGACCTTCCTGACGACGCGAACGACCTTTTCGAGCTCGTTCATGAGCTCCGCCTTGTTTTGCAGCCGGCCGGCGGTGTCGATCAACAGCACGTCGCGCTGCTGCTCTTTCGCCGTACTGAGCGCATTGAAGGCAAGGCTTGCGGCGTCCGAGCCTTGCGCGCCCGCGACAACGGGCGACTTGGTGCGCTCGCCCCAGACCTTGAGCTGCTCGATGGCGGCGGCACGAAACGTATCGCCGGCTGCCAGCATCACGCTGCGGCCTTCGGCGGAAAATTTCGCGGCAAGCTTGCCGATGGTCGTGGTCTTGCCGGAGCCGTTGACACCGACCACCAGGATCACGAACGGCTTCCTGGCGGCGTCGATGACCAGCGGCCGCGCCACCGGCGCCAGCACCTTCTCGACTTCCGTGGCAACGACGCTCTTCACCTCTTCAGCGCTGATCGCCTTGTCGTAGCGGCCGGTGCCGACCGCTTCGGCAATGCGCGCAGCGACCGCGGTGCCGAGATCGGCTTGCAAGAGCACGTCCTCGATGTCCTCGAGCATCGCGCGGTCGAGCTTGCGCTTGGTGACGAGGTCGGCGACCGCCGTGCCAAGCGAGGATGAGGTGCGCTTCAGCCCGTTGGAGAGCCGCCGCCACCAGCTCAATTTGGGTGTTTCTGCGGTGGTGTCGTTCATGGGGGGTGTGTTAGCCGTTCCTCGCACCAAACGAAAGACTTGCACTTGAACGATGTTCCCGAACTGACGGCAGAGCAAATCCAGGCCCGCGTGCTCCACCGCGACGGGTTGATGCTGGTGATCGACAAGCCGGCGGGGCTACCCGTCCACCGCGGCCCCAAGGGTGGCGCCAATCTGGAGGCGTCCTTCGACGCGCTTCGCTTCGGCCTGCCGCGGCCGCCCGTGCTCGCCCATCGGCTGGACAAGGACACCTCGGGCTGCCTGGTTCTGGGACGCCACCGCAAGGCGACGGCCTCGCTCGGCCTCTTGTTCAAGCACGGCAAGATTGCCAAGACCTATTGGTCCGTCGTGGAAGGCGGCCCTGCTGCCGATGCAGGCACCATCGAGCTGCCGCTTGGCCGTCTCAATGCCGAGCGCGGCTGGTGGCAAAAGCCTGATCCGGACGGCCAGCCGGCGGTGACGAAATGGAAAGTGTTGGGCCGCGCTGACGGTCTCACCTGGCTCGCCATGGAACCCGTCACCGGCCGCACCCATCAATTGCGCGTACACGCGGCCTCCCAGGGCTGGCCGATCGTCGGCGACAATATCTACGGCAACGGCCCGCGCTTCGGCGAGCCGGTGCTGCACCTGCATTCACGCGAGTTGGTTATCCCGATTTCGAAGAACAAGGACCCGGTGCGCGCGGTCGCGCCGGCCCCGGAGCACATGCATGAGCGGCTGCGTGCGTGCGGGTGGAATGGGGAGTGATCTCTCCACTCGTCGTGGCCCGGTTTGTCTCGACCGTCCACGTTAGTTTGCCCGGTCATTCCGGGATGGTCCGAAGGACCAGACCCGGAATCTCGAGATTCTCAGATGTGTAACAGCACATCAGAGTTCGGTGCCAAGCATCGCCCGGAATGACAGTGCGCTAGGCCAACAGCCGGGCCCCATCATGGCCGGTCATCGCAAGCCGACGCACCTTGCCCGGTGTATCGCTGGATATGGCAACTGGCAGATAATGCTCCGTCCGCCCCAGCTTCTCGCTCTCGATCAGCACATCACGCGTCTTGCCGATCTCCGACCCCAGCCGCTGCCGCAAAGCCGCCTCGCCCGCGGCGCGCAGCCGTTTCGCACGCTCCTTGATCAGACTGCTTGCGACCTGCGGCATGCGCGCGGCCGGCGTGCCGGGGCGCGGCGAATAGGGAAAGACATGCAGGAAGGTCAGCCCACACTGCTCGACCAGATCTTCCGAGCGCTTGAACGCCTCGTCCGTCTCGGTCGGGAAACCCGCGATGATATCGGCCCCCAACGCAATATCCGGCCGCAGGCGCCGCACCTGGGCGCAGAAATCGATCGCGTGCTGACGCAAATGGCGCCGCTTCATCCGCTTTAGGATCAGGTCGTCGCCCGATTGCAGCGATAAATGCAGATGCGGCATCAACCGCTCGTCGCCGGCGATGACGTCAAGCAGATCGGCATCAGCCTCGATCGAATCGATCGATGAAATCCGCAAACGCCGCAGCTCCGGCACGTGCCGGAGGATCTGCCTGGTCAACGTCCCAAGCTTCGGCGCGCCCGGCAGGTCCGCGCCATAGCTCGTCAAATCGACGCCGGTTAGCACGATCTCGGCATGGCCGCGCTCAACCAGCGCGCGCACCTGGTCGACCACCGCGCCCATCGGCACCGAGCGCGAATTGCCGCGTCCAAAGGGGATGATGCAGAAGGTGCAGCGATGGTCGCAGCCGTTCTGCACCTGCACGAACACCCGCGGCAAACCGCTCTGGAAGCCGTCGACCAGATGAGGCGCCATTTCCGTCACGGCCATGATGTCGCTGACCGCGATCTTCTCGGCCGCCTCGACATCGAACGCAGCGCGCGCCGCGCGCCAGGCGGAGCTGCGCATCTTGTCGTCATTGCCGATGACGCGGTCGACCTCGCCCATGTCGGCAAACATCTTGGCTTGCGTCTGTGCCGCGCAACCGGTCACGACAATGCGCGCAGCCGGTCGCTCGCGCTTCAGTCGCCGAATTGATTGCCTCGCCTGCGCCACGGCCTCGTTGGTCACCGCGCAGCTGTTGATGACGACGGTGTCGGAAAGCCCTGCGCCTGACGCCTCGCGCGCGATGACCTCGGACTCAAATGCATTGAGGCGACAGCCGAAGGTGATGACCTCGATGCTCATCGCGTCACGCGACGCCGGCGAACAGCGCCGGATCGAACTGCGCCTCATATTCGAAGGTGGCAGGTCCGGTCATCAGCACATGATCGTCGCGCTCGCGCCATTCGATCGAGAGCTTGCCGCCGGGAAGGGTAATCTCCACCGTGCGATTGGCGCGCTTCAGGCGGGCCGCCGCCACCGCAGTGGCGCAGCCCGCCGAGCCGCAGGCTTTTGTCAGCCCCGCGCCGCGCTCCCAGGTGCGGATGGTGATGTGGTCGCGGTCAACGATATGGGCGAGGGTGATGTTGGCGCGCTCCGGGAAAATCGGATGGTTTTCCAGGAGCGGCCCGAAGCGGCCGAGGTCGTAGGCATTGACGTCGTCGACCCAGAAGATCGCGTGCGGATTGCCCATGCTGACCGCCGAGGGCGAATGCAGCAGCGGCGCATCGATCGGCCCGATCTGCAGCTCGATATAGCGGGTGTCGCGAAATTCCTCGGCCAGCGGAATGTCCTGCCAGCCAAACTTCGGCGCGCCCATGTCGACGGTGTAGAGATCGGGCGTGGGCCCCTGCCAGCAGCTCAACAATCCTGCCTTGGTCTCGAAGGTTGCCGTGCTCTGCCCGGTCGCCTCGAACAAGCGACGGACCACGCAGCGCATGCCGTTGCCGCAGGCGCCGGCTTCGGATCCGTCATTGTTGTAGATGCGGATGAAAGCCTCGGTGCCGTCCAGCCGCGGCCTCGAGAGCACCATCAGCTGGTCGTAAGGAACATGCGCTGCAACCGCGCGCGCCTCCTCCGGCGTCACGGCAGCCTTGCCGTCGCGCAGGTCGACGACGACGATCTCGTTGCCGATGCCGTTCATCTTGGCAAAGGCATGGTTGGCAAGCACGCTCATGAAAATATCCAAATTGTGTCCGCCTTATATGGCGAGAGACGAGGCGCTGACCAGCCCGCAGGGCAGCAAAGGCAGCATGACTCATCTGTTATGGGACGAAACGCCAGTCAGCGTGTTAGACAGCCATGCTTCGCCGGCGCCATCAGCCGGTTTTGGAGAATACCGAATGAATTTCCGTATGTTCCGCCTCGCTCTGGCCGCGTTGGCGCCGGCCGCGCTGGCGTTTTGGGCAGGTGAGGTGCTGGCGCAGGCGCCCTCCCCGACGCCGACGCCAGAGGTCTCCGCAAGTCCCTCGCCCGCGCCGAGCGCAAGCCCCGCCCCCGCGGCAAGCCCGGCCCCCGCGGCGAGCGCCAGCCCCGCCCCTGCGGCAACGCCAGCGCCGGCCGCGAGCGCCTCGCCGGCGCCAGGCGCTTCACCTGCGCCCCCGGCCCCGCCGGCCGCCGCGCAGAACCCACCCCCGGCAGCGAATGTGCAGGCCGCCGATCCCTTCGGCCAGGAGATCAAGCTCGAGGCGAAGAAGGTCGTGATCGCCAAGGGCAGCGCCAATTGGGACGCCGCCTTCGACACGCTGGTGGATTCGCTGAAGGCAGTGAGCACGCTGCTCGACAAGCAGGGCATCAAGCCGTCGGGCAATCCGCTGATCGTCTACACCTCGACCGACGACACCGGCTTCACCTTCCTTGCCGAGATCCCTGTTGACCAGGAGCCGAAGAATCTGCCTAAGGCCATGAGCATGGGCCAGTCGCCGGAGGGCCGCGCGCTGAAATTCGTCCATCGCGGCTCCTACGACAACATGGACAACACCTATGAGGCGATCACCAATCACCTCGACGAGAAGAAGCTCGAGGCCAAGGACACCTTCATCGAGGAATACCTCACCGATCCCATCAAGACGGCTGAGGACAAGCTCGTGATCAATGTCTACGTGCCGCTGAAGTAGGCTCCATGAAACACGCCCTCGCTCTTGCCGTGACTGTTGCCTGCGCCTCGCTCTACGCAGCGCCGGCACTGGCCCAATCGGATATCCCACCGGCGATTTCAGTCACGGGCGAAGCCTCGGTCTCGGTATCGCCTGATCTCGCCCTCCTCGACGCAGGCGTCGCCTCCGACGGCAAGACCGCGCGGGAAGCGTCCGACGCCAACAACACCGCGATGGCCAAAGTGCTGGCAGCGTTGAAGACCGCCGGCATCGAGGACAAGGATGTTCAGACCTCGCGCCTGTCGCTGCAGCCGCAATATGCGCCCAACCGCTCCGGTCCTTCTGCAATCACGGGCTACCGCGCCAGCAACCGCGTGACCGTAAAGCTGCACGACGTGAGCAAGGTCGCGAGCACGATCGACGCGCTGGTCGGCGCCGGCGCCAACGACATCGGCAATGTCAATTTCACCGTGTCAAAGGCGTCCGAGCTGCTCGACCAGGCCCGCGACAAGGCATTCGCCGACGCCAGACGCAAGGCGGAGATCTACGCCAGGGCCGCCGGCGTGACACTCGGCACGCCCCTCTCCATCGCCGAGGAAGGCGCGCCCACGCCGATGTTCCGTGCCAAGATGCTGGGCGCCGCTCCGATGGCGATGGCTGCCCCGACACCGATCGCGCAAGGCGAGGAAACGCTGTCGGTGACGGTCGCCGTGTCCTGGGGGATCAAGGCATCGCAGTAATAGTCCGTCGCCAGGACGACCGAGTCTAAATCTCCACCACCTGTCCCGGCTTTAGCACCGCAAACCGCTCGCGCGGGATCTTCGCCGCGTCGAGCGCCTCGGCCAGCGCCAGCGCCGGTGCGTCGATGGCTTCATCGGTGAGCTGGAACGTGCCGTGGTGATGAGCGAGCGCGGCTTCCGCCCTGCAATCGGCCAGCGCCTTCACAGCATCGGCCGGATTCATGTGCTGGTCGCGCATGAACCAGCGCGGCTCATAGGCGCCGATCGGCAGCAGCGCGAGCCGCAGAGGTCCATGCGCTTCCGCCACATGGCGGAAATGCTTGCCCTCGCCGTAGCCGGAGTCGCCGACGATGTAGATCTTGCCCGCTTGTGTCTCCAGCACGAAGCTTGCCCACAGCGCGCGGTTGCGGTCGAACATCCCGCGCGCCGACCAATGATGGGTCGGCACCAGAGTCACGGCAACGCCACCGCCGATTTCGACGCGGTTGTGCCAGTCGTAGCTCTCCGCTTTGATCGCCACGTCGGCCGCCCGCATGGCGAGATCATTGCCGAGCGGCGTGATCACGCGCGGCGCAAATGTCTTGGCGAGCCGTGAGAGCGTCGCAACATCGAGATGGTCGTAATGGCCGTGCGAGACCAGTACGGTGTCGATGCGCGGCAGCGCCGGGAAGGCAATGCCGGGATCATTGTGCCGCTTCGGCCCGGCCCATCTGACGGGCGACACCCGCATCGACCAGACCGGATCGACCAGGATGTTCAGACCCGCGGTCTGGATCAGCCAGCTCGCATGGCCGACAAAGGACAGCCGGACCTTGCCGCCATCGACCCGCGGCGGCGGGGTATCGGAAAAGGCGTTATCGACCCATTCGGGCCATTTCACCCGCTCCCGCTCGCCGCCGAACTGCCAGCGCAGCACCTCGCGCAGCTTCTTTGGCGGCGCGCCCTGGGGATCGAAGAAGCGCTCCCCGTCAAAATGATCGGATTTGGGTCCGGAATAGGTCTTTTCGTTGCGGCGGCTCATTTCATTCTCGATTGAGCCAGAAAACGCCGTTTCCGCAAGAGGCAGCCAATCGGCGAGACCGAAACGCACGGCGTTTCGGGCCGAGTTTCCTTGACTTTTTGGCCCTCCGGGGGTTTAACGCAGCCCGTTCATCGGAAAGTGTACTCTTTTCGAGCCACCGCCCGGTCCAAGAGGCCGGAGGTCAACGCCCGACAGCGCTGTGCGCCCTCGGGCGCGAATGTGTTTTGTGTGGTGCTTTCGCCCGGTGTGGAAGCGCTTATTTGGGCGTCATGTCCCGCTGGTCTGCGGGCAGGACAAAGGACAACGGCATTGTTCGACAATCTGTCGGAAAGGCTTGGCGGCATCCTCGATCGTTTGACGGGGCGCGGTGCGCTGACCGAAAAGGACGTCGATGCCGCAATGCGCGAGGTGCGGCGCGCTCTCCTGGAAGCTGACGTCGCGCTGGAGGTGGTGCGGAGCTTCATCGAGAAGGTCCGCGAGCAGGCGATCGGCGCCACGGTCGTGAAATCGGTCACGCCCGGCCAGATGGTTGTGAAGATCGTCCATGACGAGCTCGTCGCCACCCTCGGCGCCGACGGTCAGACCATCGACCTCAACGCCGTGCCGCCGGTTCCGATAATGATGGTCGGTCTCCAAGGCTCCGGCAAAACCACCACCACCGCAAAGCTCGCGCGCCGCCTCACCCAGCGCGACAAGCGCAAGGTGCTGATGGCTTCGCTCGACGTCTACCGTCCGGCGGCCATGGAGCAGCTGGCGGTGCTGGGACGCGATCTCGACATCGCGACGCTGCCGATCGTCGAAGGCCAGCAGCCGACTCAGATCGCGAAGCGCGCGATGGAGGCCGGCAAGCTCGGCGGCTATGACGTCGTGCTGCTCGACACCGCCGGCCGCACCACGCTCGACGAAGAGATGATGGCCGAAGCAGCCGCCATCAAAGCCGCCGCCAATCCGCATGAAGTGCTGCTGGTCGCCGACGCCCTGACCGGCCAGGACGCGGTCAACCTCGCCCGTTCGTTCGACCAGCGTGTGGGCCTGACCGGCATCGTGCTGACCCGCGTCGACGGCGACGGGCGCGGCGGCGCGGCGCTCTCGATGCGCGCGGTCACCGGCAAGCCGATCAAGCTGATCGGCACCGGCGAAAAGACCGACGCGCTGGAGGAGTTTCACCCCAGCCGTATCGCCGGACGCATCCTCGGCATGGGCGACGTGGTGTCGCTGGTCGAGCGAGCTGCAGCCTCGATCGACGCCGAGAAGGCCGCACGCACTGCGGAACGCATGCGCAAGGGCCAGTTCGACCTCAACGACATGCGCGAGCAGCTGTCGCAGATGGCGAATATGGGCGGCATCAGCGGCCTGATGGGCATGATGCCCGGCATTGCCAAGATGAAGAACCAGATCGCGGCCGCCGGCATCGACGACAAGATCCTGAAGCGCCAGGTTGCGATCATCGACTCCATGACGCGCGACGAGCGGCGCCATCCGGATGTTCTCAAGGCCAGCCGCAAGAAGCGCATTGCCGCCGGCGCCGGCCAAAGCGTCGAACAAGTCAACAAGCTCCTCAAGATGCACCGGAACATGGCCGACGTGATGAAGGCCATGGGCTCCGGCAAGCGCGGTCCGCTCGCCGGCATCGCGCAGGCCATGGGCTTTGGCGGCGGCGGTGGCGGCATGCCCTCGCCCGAGCAGATGAAGGCGATGGCCGAGAAGATGAAGGGCGGTGGTGGCCTGCCGGAAGGCATGCCCAATCTGCCGAAAGATCTTCCCCCGGGGCTGCGCACGGGCCTTCCCAACCTGCCCGGGCTCACCGGCCTCAGCGGCAAGCCAACCCTGCCCGGACTCGGCGGTTTCCCGGGGAAGAAGAAATGAGGGGCGCACACTCTCTCACCGTCGTCCTCAGGAACGCGCCTGGAAAGATGACGGACCAACTTTCAATTGATTGAACTTCAGACGAACAAACAGGAGAACCAAATGTCAGTCGTCATCCGCCTCGCTCGTGCGGGCACCAAGAAGCGTCCGGTCTATCATGTCGTCGCCGCCGACTCGCGCTTTCCGCGCGACGGCCGCTTCATCGAGCGCCTCGGTCATTTCAACCCGCTGCTGCCCAAGGACAATGAGGGCCGCCTGAAGCTCGACATGGACAAGGTCAAGTCGTGGCTCGCCAAGGGTGCGCAGCCGTCGGACCGCGTGATGCGCTTCCTCGACGCCGCTGGCGTGAAAAAGCGCGAAGCCCGCAACAATCCGGAAAAGGCCGTGCCGCGCAAGGAGCGCAAGGCGCAGGCCGAAGCTGCTGCCAAGGCCTAATCGCGGTCGCGCGTGACGGCGCCCGCACAAGTCTGTGTCGCCCGGATCGGCGCTGCGCATGGTGTGCGCGGCGCCGTGAAGCTTTGGACCTTCACCGAGGACCCCTTCGCGGTGAAGCGGTACGGGCCGCTCTCAACCAAGGACGGCACGCGGAAGTTTGAGATCGCAAGCGCGCGGGAGGCCAAGGACCACCTGGTCGCGCAATTCAGGGGGATAGCGACGCGCGACGAAGCGGAGCGCCTCAACGGCCTGGAGCTTTATGTCCCCCGTGACAAGCTGCCGGCCGCTGACGAGGATGAATATTACCACGCCGACCTGATCGGGCTTGCCGCTGTTACCACGACGGAAGAGTTGCTCGGCCGTGTCGTCGCCATTCACAATTTCGGCGCCGGCGACATCCTGGAAATCGCGCCGCCACAGGGCGCGACCATGCTGCTGCCCTTCACCAATGCCGTGGTGCCGACGGTCGATATCGCCGGCGGCCGTGTGCTGATCGAATTGCCGCAGGAAGTCGAGGGTGACGGGCCGGAGGCTGGCTGAGTAGCCAATACCGGCTGCAATCGCGTAAGCTCCCTCCTTCGTCTCTCGCGAAACCCAGGACCTATGCTTATGGGTCCCGGCTGTTCGGCCCGGACGACAGAGAGTTTGGAATCTGGCACATGCCCAAAACCCACAAAGCCTGGCGGCTGCACGCGCACAACGATCTGCGCTTCGATACGGTTGAAACTGTGCCTCCCGCGCCGGATGGCGTGCTGGTGCGCATCGAGGCGGCCATGGTGCTGTCCTATATGGGCCGCGTGCTCACGGGCGCGGTGCCCTACAGCCTGCCGCCGATGCCCTTCGTGCCCGGCACCAACGCCATCGGTCGGGTGGTCGGGACCGGCGGCGATGTCAGCCATGTGCAGAGCGGCGACCGGGTTTTCCTGAGCCCGCATCTTCGCGCCGATGTGCCCGACCGCGAGCCGCCGCAGATCCTGATCGGACTCACTGCAACCGTGACCACGGATGCGGCGCTTGCATTGCAGACGCGCTGGCGCGACGGCGTGTTCGCGGAAATCGCGCATTGGCCTGCCGCCTGCGTCACACCGCTGTCGAGCCTCGACGACAGGCCCGCGACCGAGCTGATCGGATTGGCCAAGCTCATCGTGCCTTTCGGCGGCTTGCAGCGAACCGGCTTGCGTGGCGGACAGACCGTCATCATCAACGGCGCGACCGGCTATTTCGGCTCGGGCGCCGTGATGCTTGCGGTTGCGATGGGCGCGGGCCGCGTCGTCGCGGTCGGGCGCAAACAGGCCGCGCTGGAGCAATTGCGCGACGCCTTCGGCCCGCGCGTGATCCCAGCTGTCGCGACGGGCGACCCGGCCATGGACCTCCCCACCATCCGCCGCGCCGCGGGTGGCGGCGCCGATGTCGCGCTCGATCTCCTGGGTAGCGCCAAGAGCACCGCGACCACGCTCTCGACCTTGCGTGCGCTCAAACGCGGCGGGCGACTGGTGCTGATGGGCAGCGCAGAGGTGCCGCTGGAATTGTCATTCCGCGAGATGCTGGCAAATGACTGGGAGGTGGTCGGGCAATTCATGTACGAGCGCACCGCGCCCGGCGAGCTCGCAACCCTCGCTGCCGAGAACCTGCTCGACCTGAAGAAGATCGTCGTGACGAGTTTTCCGCTCGCCGATTTCAAACGCGCCGTCGAGGCCGCCGCCCTGATGCAGGGCCTCGACCTTACGGCTGTAATCCCATGAGTCGAAGCCGATGAGCGGGACTCCAATCTGGCGGGCAACCGTACTGACGCTATTCCCGGACATGTTTCCGGGTCCGCTTGGTGTCAGCCTGGCCGGCAAGGCGCTCGCCACGGGGCTCTGGGCGCTCGAGGCGCGCGACATCCGCGCTTCCGCAACCGACAGGCATCGCAGCGTCGACGACACACCGGCAGGCGGCGGCCCCGGCATGGTGCTGCGGGCCGATGTCCTGGCGGCGGCGATCGATGCCGCCGATATCGGGCCGGACCGGCCGCGGCTGCTGATGAGCCCGCGGGGTCGGCCATTGGCCCAGCCCCTGGTGCGGGAACTCGCCGAAGGTCCCGGCGCCCTGATCGTCTGTGGCCGCTTCGAGGGGGTCGACCAGCGGGTGATCGAGGCAAGGGGCCTCGAGGAGGTTTCGATCGGCGATTACGTGCTGTCCGGCGGCGAGATTGCTGCCATGGCTCTGATCGATGCCTGCGTCCGGCTGCTGCCGGGGGTCATGGGCAAGGCGGACTCGGCGGCTGAAGAAAGCTTTTCTTCTCCCCTACTTGAATACCCGCAATACACCCGTCCGCAGCTGTTCGAAGGACGCCCGATCCCCGAAATCCTCACTTCCGGCGACCATGCCAAGGTTGCGGCCTGGCGGAAGACTGAAGCCGAGTCACTGACCCGGGCCCGACGCCCGGATCTCTGGGCCCAGCGGCCTAATACGGGTGGCCGCACAAAAAACACGACAGACGGGTGACAAACGCTGGGCTTTGCCTTATAGGAGCGGCCAATCCGACAAGTCGCAGGATGATAGGACGCTCGCGCTAGCCCGCGCTTGAACTCAAAGCCGCCGGGCGCGCCGCCGATGGAGATTTAGCCGTGAACCTGATTCAGCAGCTCGAAAAAGAGCAGTACGACAAGCTTGCCGCCACCAAGGAAATCCCGGATTTCGCGCCTGGCGACACCGTGATCGTCAACGTCAAGGTGGTCGAAGGCGACCGCACCCGCGTGCAGGCCTATGAAGGCGTCTGCATCGGCCGCTCTGGCCAGGGCATCAATGAGAGCTTCACCGTGCGCAAGATTTCGTACGGCGAGGGCGTAGAGCGCGTGTTCCCGGTGCTGTCGCCGATGATCGACTCGATCAAGGTTGTGCGCCGCGGCAAGGTTCGCCGTGCCAAGCTTTATTATCTCCGCAATCTGCGCGGCAAGTCGGCCCGGATTGTCGAGAAGCAGGACCGCGCCACGGCGGTTGGCGAGTAAGCGCCAGCTCTCAGAGTTGACGAAAAGCGCGGGGCTGGCCCCGCGCTTTTTTGTTGGCGCGTTCCTATGTAATGGCGGAAATCACGCCTTCCGCTGGTCATGCGGACCAGAGCAGGTCCGCCGATCGATCGATTGTCCCAGCCGCAAGGCCTGTGTTAGAAATTTAGAATGGTTTTGGATTCAACCAGCGTGGCCTGCCGGCGCATCGTGATCGACGATCGCTCGCGCCTGCCCAGCCGCTTCTTCGGCCGTTTCGCGACGTCTGCGACGTCGGAGCTTACGCGCGCGTTTTGACGCAAACCGCTTCCTGTCATTTCCCGGCGCCTACACGCCACCCGATCACAAAATTTATGCCTGGAGCTTGTGCTCATGTCCAAACCGACCACGCTGTACGACAAGATCTGGAACGACCACCTGGTGCACGAAGCCGAAGACGGCACCTGCTTGCTCTATATCGACCGCCATCTGGTCCATGAGGTGACCTCGCCGCAGGCCTTCGAAGGCCTGCGCGTGACCGGCCGCAAGGTCCACGCGCCGGAGAAGACGCTCGCCGTCGTCGACCACAACGTGCCGACCACCGATCGCACCAAACCGAACCCCGACCCCGAGAGCATCGAGCAGATCCGCGCGCTCGCCGACAATGCGCGCGATTTCGGCATCGAATATTACAACGAGTTCGACAAGCGCCAGGGCATCGTCCACGTCATCGGCCCCGAGCAGGGCTTTACGCTGCCCGGCACCACCATCGTCTGCGGCGACAGCCACACCTCGACCCACGGCGCTTTCGGTGCGCTGGCGCATGGCATCGGCACGTCTGAAGTGGAGCATGTGCTGGCGACCCAGACGCTGATCCAGAAGAAGGCGAAAAACATGCGCGTGCTCGTCGACGGCAAACTGCCTGACGGCGTGACCGCGAAGGACATCATCCTCGCCATCATCGGTGAGATCGGCACCGCCGGCGGCACCGGCTATGTGCTGGAATATGCCGGCGAGGCGATCCGTTCGTTGTCGATGGAAGGCCGCATGACCGTTTGCAACATGTCGATCGAGGGCGGCGCGCGCGCGGGTCTGGTCGCACCGGACCAGAAGGCTTACGACTTCCTGCGCGGTCGACCAAAATCGCCCAAGGGTGCCGACTGGGACGCGGCGATGCGTTACTGGGAGCGGCTTCGCTCCGATGACAATGCGCATTTCGACCATGAGATCAGGCTCGATGCTGCCAAGCTGCCGCCGATCGTCACCTGGGGCACATCACCCGAGGACGTTATCTCGGTCACCGGATTCGTGCCCGACCCTGACAAGATCGAGGACGAGGCCAAGCGCATCTCCAAGCATCGCGCGCTGAAATACATGGGGCTCGCGGCTGGGACCAAGGTCACCGACATCAAGCTCGACCGTGTCTTCATCGGCTCCTGCACCAACGGTCGCATCGAGGATCTGCGCGCAGCCGCCAAGATCGCCGAGGGCAAGACGGTCAACGCCAACGTCAACGCCATGATCGTGCCGGGCTCCGGCATCGTGAAGGAGCAGGCGGAGGCCGAAGGGCTGGACAAGATCTTCCTCGAGGCCGGTTTCGAATGGCGCGAGCCCGGCTGCTCGATGTGCCTTGCCATGAATCCCGACAAGCTCAGGCCCGAAGAGCGCTGCGCCTCGACCTCGAACCGCAACTTCGAGGGCCGCCAGGGCTTCAAGGGCCGTACGCATCTGGTGTCGCCCGCGATGGCGGCAGCGGCCGCGATCGCCGGGCACTTCGTCGATGTCAGGGACTGGCGGTAACGCGCTTTTGCTAAAGTCCGCCCGGCTTTGGCAACGACTCGTTAAAGGACCCTCGGCACACTCGCTCCTTGCGCAGGCTTATCTCGCGCAAGGAGCGGCCATGGCTGACAAATCTCGATATGTCGACTTGATCGGCGATGCCACGCGGCAAAAGCGGAGGCGGCGTGAGGAAAGCCACGTCGTCGCCAAGACCGTGTTCGATGAGCCCGAGGAGCCACAGCCCGAACGGCGGCTGAGTAACTGGCCTCCGGCGCGCTTCGCGAAGTGGCGGCTGGAGAATATCACGCCGTGGAAGATGAAGGTGAAGGGCTGGACGTACAAGGACTGGACCTGAGGCGCCAGCGGCAAGTCGCGCACCGCCGACGAGTCCTCCATCGTTCCGGGGCACAAGGGCGCCTGATCGGCGCCCTCTTCATGTCAGCCGTTCACCGATAATGCCGGTGGTGCCAGTGCCGATGGTGCCAATAGCGGTGATGCCAATGGCGATGGTGCCAGCCGCGATGATGCCAGTGATGGTGCCAACCCACCTCGGTGGTCACTTTCGCGCTGTTCTGCACGGCGGTCGCCGCCGCTGGATTGCTCAGCGAAAGCGCCGCCGCACGTTCGATCGGCGCAGTCAGCACGAATGCTGCCCCGACCGCGGCAAGCCCCAAGATCCTCATCCCGTTCATTCCGATTTTCTCCCACCCGATGTCGCGCAGATGACGCACGCTCATCGTGCGCTCCTCACGGAGCAAACTTGAACATGGGGGAGTTGAATGCGGCCTGAACAGTCTTGCCGCAGAGATGAACGATGCAATTCGCGGCGCGCTAAAGCGCGATGAGATTTGGTTGAATCCTCATCGCGCTTTTGGTCTTTGATTGAGCATGATCTTTCCGGAAAACCGCTGCACACTTTTCCGGATCATGCGTTAGCCGGGCCGCCAGAAACAATGCATGCGCGGCACGATGACGGTGCCACTCGGCCGATATTCCTGCACATAGGTGGCATTGCATTCGCGCACGGCGTTCGGGCCGGGAAAATAGCGCGGGTACACCTCGGGCGGGGCTTCATAGTTCGGATAGATGCGCAGCCGCGGCGTCCTGCGCGCCGGCGGAACAGGGGCATCGGTCGGCGCCGCTTGCGCGACGCGCACACCAGAGGACGCGCTCTGCGCCCGGCTGGCTTGCGATGGCAGGACAAGCGCCCCCGCCAGGAAAACCGTAACTACCACCCCGATTGCCTTCATTACGTTCACCCGAATTTATCCCCGCGTTAACTTCTAGCATCCGCCATCGGGCGCAGCCAGCCCCGTCACAAAAGCGAGATGCAGAGTTGCCGAAGGCGCGCTAAACAGGAGTCATGTGGACCGACCTGAAGGCACCCTCGCTCGCCGAAATGGAGGCGATGGCCCACGACGTCTTTGCGCGCCTGCCCGAAGGCTTTCGCGGCCTGTGCGAGGGCGTGATCATCCGCGTCGATGATTTTCCGACCGACGAGGTGCTGGATGACATGGAGTGCGAGTCCGAGTTCGACCTGCTCGGCCTGTTCCAGGGGGTCGGCTTGCCGTTCCAGAGCGGTAGCGATATCGCCCGCCTGCCCAACATGGTCTGGCTCTACCGTCGCCCGATCCTGGACTATTGGGCCGAGCACGAGGAAACGCTGGGCAACATCGTCCGCCACGTGCTGATCCATGAGATCGGCCACCATTTTGGCCTATCGGACGACGACATGGCCAAGATCGAGGCCGGGGCGAGGTAAGGTTGGCATAAGCCGGGGCGCCTATGCCGGAGCCCCTCGGGATTTCTGCCTTTATTATTGGCGCTATCCGCGTTAGACCATCGCCCTTGCCCCTCAAGACTTGCCCTTATGTAGACGGGAAGCGCACCGATGGAAAAGTTCACCAGGCTGGAAGGCGTCGCGGCGCCTTTGAAGATCATCAATGTCGACACCGACATGATCATCCCCAAGCAGTATTTGAAGACCATCAAGCGCACCGGCCTTGGCAAGGGGCTTTTCTCCGAGCAGCGCTACAAGGACGACGGCAGCGAGAATCCGGATTTCGTGCTCAACAAGCCGGCCTATCGCCAGTCCAAGATTCTCGTCGCCGGCGACAATTTCGGCTGCGGCTCGAGCCGCGAGCACGCGCCCTGGGCGCTGATGGATTTCGGCATCCGTTGCGTGATCTCGACCTCGTTCGGCGACATCTTCTACAATAACTGCTTCAAGAACGGCATCCTGCCGATCCGCGTCAGCCAGGAAGACCTCGACAAGCTGTTCGACGACGCCGAGCGCGGCGCCAACGCAACGCTGAGCATCGACCTTGAGAAGCAGGAGATTCGCGGCCCGGATGGCGGCACGGTGAAGTTCGAGATCGACCCGTTCCGCAAGCATTGCCTGATCAACGGCCTCGACGACATCGGGCTCACCATGGAGAAGAAGGCCTCGATCGACTCCTATGAGGACAAGCTCAAGCGCGAGCGTGCCTGGGCCTGATACTCGATCGCCCGGTTTTTCCTTCGCGTTTCTTCA
The DNA here is from genome assembly GCF_000472425.1 of Bradyrhizobium sp. Tv2a-2. Lineage (GTDB taxonomy): Bacteria > Pseudomonadota > Alphaproteobacteria > Rhizobiales > Xanthobacteraceae > Bradyrhizobium. The sequence continues at coordinate 119,593 of NZ_AXAI01000003.1, forward strand.
CGCGAGCCGGCCTCCACTTCGCTTGAAAACGCTGTGTGTGAGATGGTGACGCATGTTGCCCGACATCGTCACCTTCTGGCACGGCCCGCTCGACCGATTGCGGCAGACCTGTCTGAGGTCTCAGCTGGCTGCCGGCCACAAGGTCACCGTCTATAGTTTCGATCCCATTCCCGGCCTGCCCGTCGGCGTCGGCAATGCCGAGGCCGAAGCGATCCTGCCGCACGCATTTTCGGAACGGTTGCGGCCCGCAGAGCCGGACGGAAGCTGGCGCGACTGGACGCTATTGCAGTTCAGCGACTTCTTTCGCATGCGGCTGATGGCGGTCCGCGCCGGCATCTGGTGTGATGCCGACGTGCTGTTGCTCAAGGCGATCGAGATCGATCCGGCCAAGCCTTACTTCGCCTGGGAGCGGCCGCGCCAACTCGGCAATTCCGTGCTCTGCCTGCCGGCCGACGATCCAATCGTGGCCGCCTACACACAGCTGATGGCAAGCGATGATCTCGAGCCCGACTGGCTCTCACCACGCCACCGCGTTTTGCTCACACTGCGCCGCGTGATCGGCCGTTCCGGCCGCGCTGCCGATCTTCGCGTGGCGATCTTCGGTCCCGCGTCTCTCACCGCGCTCGCGCGCCGCCATGGCGAGCTGCAATACGCGCTGCCGAAGCGATCGTTTTATGCCGTGCATGCGGAGCCGAAGCGCTTCTTCGAGCCCTCGGATTTTTCGGCGCTGATCACGGATCCTGCTGTGACAGGCTTGCACATCTCCCCCAAGGGCCGCGGCAACCAGGCGCCCGTCCAGGGCAGCCTCTATGCCTGGGCAAGCGAACGCTTCGGCGGCTGACCCTCTTTTTGATCCAGCGCAACGACTGCGGCTCTGACCCGTGGTCTCTGGCGAGAAGGAGGTGAGCCATGACCGCTCATGACAAGCCATATCCTCGCGTCGAACTCCTGATCAGCACGTTCGCCGACTGGCTCAAGCACCGCCGCGAGCTGATCGAGATGCGCCGGCTCGACCGCACCGAGTTCGATCGCATCGCCGGCGATTTGCGCGTCTCTCCCGGCGATCTCGACGAGTTGGTCCGGCACGGACCGCATGCCGCCGACGAGCTGCCGCAGCTGTTGAAGGTGCTCGGCATCGACGAGGGCGACCTTGCCGACACCCAGCCGCTTCTGTTGCGCGACATGGAGCGCGTCTGTGCGCTTTGCCTGCACAAGCCGCAATGCGACCACGATCTCGCCGCCGGCACAGCAGCCAATCGCTACAGCGATTACTGCCTCAACGCGCCGACGATCGAGCAGCTCGACCAAGCGAAGGCGAGTTAGAGAGCGTTTTCGAGCGAAGTGGACACCGGTTCGCGTGAAGAAACGCGTCAAAACAAGAATCTAGAGCTCCGGTTCTGATTCAATCAGAACCGGAAATGCTCTAGTTTCCCATAGCCTCGATCGCATCCGCGATCGCGATGGTGCGCCTGGCCATCTCCGCATGCAGCCGCTCGACCATCCGGCCGTCGAGCTGGATCGCACCGCGGGAGGCATTCTCCGGCAATTCGAATGCTGCAATGATCCGGCGTGCCTGTGCCACCTCATCGGCGGGCGGCGTGAAGATGATGTTGCAGGCCTCGATCTGGCCGGGATGGATCAGCGTCTTGCCGTCGAAGCCCAGGTCGAGCGCCTGGCGACACTCCGCGGCGAAGCCCTGCGGGTTGGAGAAGTCGCTGTAGGGACCGTCCAGCATCTCGATGCCATAGGCATGCGCGGCCAGGATGCAGTGGGTGATCATCGGGATCATGGTAGCGCGCCCCGGCACCATCCTGATGCGCGTCTCACGCGCGATATCGTTGGGCCCGAACACGAACCCGGCGAGCCGCGTCTTCGGATCGCGCGAGGCCGCGGCGAGTTCCTCGGCATGGAGGATCGCAGGCGCGGTCTCGATCATCGCCCAGACCGCTAGCGAGCTGGGCGCACCGGCCTCGGCCAGCCGCGCGCCGACATTGTTGAGATCGTCCACGCTCGAGATCTTCGGCACCAGGATGCCATCGGCACCGGATTTCGCCGCCATGGCAACGTCGTCGCGCCACCACGGAGTGTCGAGCGCGTTGATGCGGATCAGGACCTCGCGCTTGCCGAAAGGTTTTATGGCAACCGTTTGCGCGATCAGGTCGCGGGCCTTGGATTTGGCGTCTGGCGCCACGGAATCCTCGAGGTCGAGCACCAGACCGTCGGCCGGCAAGGTCCGCGCCTTCTCCAGCGCCCGCGGATTGGACCCCGGCATGAACAAGACGCTGCGGCGCGGACGGGTCATGGCGTAGTTTCCTCGTGATTATGGGGCCGGAACCGAGCCGATATCACTTTGCCTGCCTAATCGAAAGGCTTGTCATGTTCGCGGCCTATGCTTAGGCATGGGTATGATTACGTTTCCGCAGAGCCTGCTCGACGGCTACCGGGCCTTCCGGACCCAGCGGCTGCCGATCGAACAATCCCGCTACCGCGAGCTGTCGGTGCGCGGCCAGTCGCCCGAGACCATGGTGATCGGCTGCTGCGATTCGCGGGTCTCGCCGGAGGTGATCTTCGACGCCGGCCCCGGCGAACTGTTCGTGATGCGCAACATCGCCAATCTGGTGCCGGTCTACCAGCCTGACGAGAACGCCCATGGCGTTTCGGCGGCGCTGGAATACGCGGTCAACGTGCTGCGCATCAAGCACATCGTGGTGCTGGGCCACGCCCAATGTGGCGGCATTCGAGCCTTCGTCGACAAGATCGAGCCGCTGTCGCCGGGCGATTTCATCGGCAAATGGATGGCGATGTTCATCAAGCCGGGCGAGGTGGTCGAGCAGCGCGCCCACGAATCCATGCAGGATTTCGTCACGCGCATCGAGAAGGCGGCGGTGTTCCGCAGCCTCGAGAATCTGCAGACCTTTCCGTTCGTGCGCGCACGAGTCGAGAGCGGCGAGTTGCAGTTGCACGGCGCCTATTTCGGCGTCGCCGAAGGCTCGCTGTTCGTGCTCGACAAGCAAAGCAAGGAATTCAGGAGCGCCGCAACGGACACGGCGAGTCCATAGGGTTACTCGGCATCGTGATCCGCCGACCAGCGGTCGGACATCGCGAGCAGCAGCGCCGAGATGACGAACACCAGATGCACGGCAACCAGCCAGGTCATCCGCGTGGCATCGAAGGCGTGGTCGATGTTCAGAAATGCCTCCAGCACGTGGATCGCCGAGATCGCGACGATGGAGGCGAGCAGCTTCTGCTTCAGCCCTGCGAAATCGATCTTGGTCATCCAGACCGGCCAGTTCGGATAGTTGGACGTGTCGATGCGGGAGACGAAGTTCTCGTAGCCTGAGAACACCACGATCAGGATCAGGTTGGCGACCAGCACCACGTCGATCAGCGACAGCACGCCGAGAATGGTGTCGGTCGACTTGGCGCCGGGCGCCTCGAGAATGAACTCCCAGAGCATACGAACGAATTTGAGAAGCAGGACGACGATGCTGATGATGAGGCCGAGATAGAACGGCGCCATCAGCCAGCGGCTGTTGAACAGCGCCGTCTCGGCACCGCGCGCGATTGCGTTGCGCATCCTGTCTGGCCGCGACGGAGCCGGGGTCTCGGACATGTGCTCCGACTCCTTAAACGACCAGCCTCAAGCCGCCTTCTTCTTGGCGGTGAGCAGCTTGCGGTTGAGCAGGATTTCCGCGATCTGCACCGCGTTCAGCGCCGCACCCTTGCGCAAATTGTCCGACACGCACCACAGCACCAGGCCGTTCTCCACCGTCGCGTCCTCGCGGATGCGGCTGACATAAGTCGCGTCCTCGCCGGCCGCTTCGTAAGGCGTGACGTAGCCGCCCGGCTCCTGCTTGTCGATCACGAGCAGGCCGGGCGATCGGCGCAGGAGGTTGCGCGCTTCGTCCGCCGTGATCGGATTTTCGAACTCGATATTGACGGCTTCCGAATGTCCGACGAACACCGGCACGCGCACGCAGGTGGCGGAGAGCTTGATCTTGGGATCAAGAATCTTCTTGGTCTCCGCCATCATCTTCCACTCTTCCTTGGTGTAGCCGTCCTCCATGAACACGTCGATCTCGGGGATGACGTTGAAGGCGATACGCTTGGGGAATTTCTTGTTGACCAGCTCGTCATTGGTGTAGACGGCCTTGGTCTGCGAGAACAGCTCATCCATCGCGTCCTTGCCGGCGCCCGACACCGACTGATAGGTCGCGACCACCACGCGCTTGATCTTGGCGGCATCATGCAACGGCTTCAGCGCGACCACGAGCTGCGCGGTCGAGCAGTTCGGGTTGGCGATGATGTTCTTCCTGGTGAAGCCGGCCGTCGCATCCGCATTCACCTCGGGCACGATCAGCGGCACGTCCGGATCCATCCGCCAGGCCGAGGAATTGTCGATCACGACCGCGCCCTGCGCCGCGATTTTCGGCGACCATTCCTTGGAGACCGAGCCGCCGGCCGACATCAGGCAGATGTCGACGTCGGAGAAGTCGTAATGCTCGAGCGCCTTGACCTTCAGCGTCTTGTCGCCATAGGAGACATCGACACCGACGCTGCGGCGTGATGCCAGCGCCACCACCTCGTCGGCCGGGAATTTGCGCTCGTCCAGGATGGTGAGCATTTCGCGCCCGACATTGCCGGTCGCGCCGACCACTGCGACTTTGTAACCCATCATTCACTCTCCGACGAAAAATGCCTCGCCCCGGCTCACAGCGGATAGGGAAGCGGCAGCGCTTCTATGCGAGAAACATGACCCTGACAACGTTACCATGGCGTTCGGGCGTAGAATGCGACCGTTTTGGACCGACCCCGCCAACTCCTTGGCCAATTCCCCCTTTTCGACCGCAATCCATCCCGCACTGACCAGCTTCGCCGACGAAGTCTGCGCCACGATCGCGCGCCTGTTCGCCTATGTGGGGACGCTGGCGCTGATCGCCATCCTGGCCGTGCATTTCTGGGGCCAGCTGCCGCAGTTCGCGGGCGATGCGGCCAGCCTGCCAAGCTGGAGCGTGGCTGGCCACAGCCAGCCCGCTTTCTCCCTCGGCGCTTCCGATCAGGCCGATAAATCAGCCACTTACACGATCCTCAGGCACCCTCAGGGCGGCCGCAGGGACATCTTCAGCTGGCCCGGCGCAGGCGACCGGCCGGCCGCCGAGCTCGAAATCTACCGCCTGGGCGATGAGGCGGCTTCCGCCTCGCTGCCATCAGAGGACCTGGCTTTGCGGATGCCGCCCGGCGGCGAATTGGAGGCTGCCGGCGTCATCGACAGCAAATTCGGCACCGTGTCGCTGCTCTGGCGCGGCGCGACCGCTGCTGGTAGCTCCAAAGGAGAAGAAAAGGGCGCCGACAAGGGCAAGGACGAGCACCGGACTTCCGGCTGCCTCGGCTTTTTCAGGGGCATCGACGATTCCGCCATGCGCATCTCCGGCTGGTCCTGCCAGGGCGATACCCTGCCCGCCCAGCGTGGCGCTGTCGCCTGCATGCTCGACCGGCTGACGCTGGTTTCGGCTGGAAGCGAGCCGAAGCTCGCCGAATTGTTCGCCCGCGCCGAGCTGAACCGGCTCAATTGCGGCGCCGCCGGGGCAACCGCGTCCTCCGGCGACTGGGTGACCCAGGCCGACAATCCGCCCCTGCGCGGGGCGTTATGACGCGGCCAAGGGCTTGCGAATTCGTAATGTTTTGTTGCGCGGGCGCATTATGTCTCAAGGTGTGGCCGGATTAACCTTGTGGGGAGCTCGGCCGCGCGGATAAAGTGCAGCCAAATCAGGTGAGTGGCGACCGGCCAAGACATCTGTCGGGACCATCGGCAGGGACTGCCACCTCAAGGACGTGACAATGACAATGAAATTTTCCGCCGCTGGTCTCGCGCTGGCCCTCACCGTGCCCGCCCTCGTCGCCGGCGCGCCGGCGCAGGCCGAGCAGCTCAACTACGACAAGAACGGCCGCGTGACCTATCAGGGCGGTCCGAACGTCGTGGTGCAGCAGGGCCCGCATACGCGCCTCTTTATCAGCAAGCGCTCTTGGCTCGATGCCGGCACCGAGGTGCTCCCCGGCGAGCGCAAGTTCACCGACTACGCCTACCCGCCGGGACCGTCGTTCGGCGTTCAGAACAACAACCGCCCGACCGAGCGCCAGCCGCTCAACCCGCCCTCCGATCTCGGCGGCGAGCCGACGCGCTTCCCACTGTACTGAATTTTGCGATTTTTGCCGTCGCAATGGCCGGGCTCGTCCCGGCCATTTGCGCACCTCAGTCACCTCATTCGCTGAGATGGTCCCTCACCCCAGCCCTCTTCCCGCAAGAACGGGGAGAGAGAGGACAGAGCTCATACATGCGCACTTAGATCCGTGATCGTCAGGCCATCGCCATTGAGCGGGTTATTCGGGTCGCGCGCGTAGCGCAGCGTTTCGAAACGCATGGTGCGGGCATCGACCATCAAGAGGCGTCCGACCAGGCCCTCGCCGAAGCCGACGATCTCGCGGATCGCCTCCAGCGCCGTCATCGAGCCGAGCACGCCAGCAAGCGCGCCCATCACGCCGGCCTCCGCGCAAGGCGGCACGGTGCCGGGCGGCGGCGCCTCCGGAAACAGGCAGCGATAGGTCGGGTTGAACTCACCCTTCTCATTCCGCTCATGCGCGCGGATGGTAGTGAGCGAACCGTCGAATGTGCCGAGCGCGGCCGTGATCAGCGGCTTGGCCGCCAGGAAACAGGCGTCGGAAACGAGATAGCGAGTCTCGAAATTATCCGAGCCGTCGAGCACGAGATCATAACCGCCGATCAGATCCAGCGCGTTGTCGGCCTTGAGCCAGGTAGCATGCGCGGCAAAGCGGACATACGGGTTCAGCGCATGGATGCGCTCGGCCGCGGTATCGACCTTGCGCCGGCCGATATCGGGCGTGGTGTGGATGATCTGGCGCTGCAGGTTGGAGAGCGAAACGACATCGTCGTCGACCACGCCTAGCGCGCCGATTCCGGCCGCGGCGAGATACATCAGCGCAGGCGCGCCGAGCCCGCCGGCACCGATGACGAGGACAGAGGCCTCCTTCAGCGCGGCCTGGCCGGGACCGCCGACCTCGCGCAGCACGATATGACGGGCGTAGCGTTCGAGTTCGTCCTCGCTGAACATGGTCCTGGCTACTCCTTACGCTTGGTGATCACTGCCTCCCCTCATGGTGAGGATCATACAGCAGGTGCTGAACCGTGGCGCTGTTGTTGCCGACCAACGAGATGTGCTTAAGCTTGCACAACGTCAATCGGGTTTTCAGGGATTTGTCATGAGAGCGACGCTCGCTGCAATGATCTTGCTGACCTCGACTTCCCTGACGCAGGCCCAATTGACCCAGCCGACTACCGCCGCCGCCAAGCCGAAGCAAATGGCGACGGTTCCGATCCGCCCGGCAGTGCAGGCGCCAGCCGATACCGCCAACGCCATGGCGCAGGCCGAGCGGCTGGCGCTGCAGTCCGACCTCGCCTGGGTCGGCGAATATAATGGCGCGATCACGGGTGACGTCAGCGAGCGCATGGTCGCCGCAATCAAGGAATACCAGAAGGCCAGAGGCGGCAAGCAGACCGGCGTGCTCAATCCGCAGGAGCGCAACGTGCTGGCTGACACCGCGCGGCGGCGGCAGGAGAGTGTCGGCTGGAAGATCGTCACCGACATGGTCACCGGTGCACGGCTCGGCATCCCCGCAAAGCTCGTCCCGCAACAGGCGAGCGACGCCAACGGCAGCAAATGGACGTCGCCGACCGGCACCATCCAGATCCTGCTGTCGCGGCGGAAGGAGGCCGGCCCCACCACCGCGAAGCTCGCGGACGAGGAGAAGAAGCAGCCGGGCCGCAATGTCGACTACACCGTGGTCAAGCCGGATTTCTTCGTGCTCTCGGGCCTGCAGGGGCTGAAGAAATTCTACATTCGCGGCACCTCCAAGGGCGACGAAGTCCGCGTCATGACTATTCTCTACGACCAGGCGACGGAAAACACCGTCGAGCCGGTGGTGATCGCGATGTCGAGCGCGTTCAACGCATTTCCATCCGGGCCGCAGCCCGGCCCGCCACCGCGCAAGACCGTCGATTACGGCACGGGCGTCGTGGTGAGCGATGACGGCGCGATCATCGCCGATCGTGAGATCACGGAAGGCTGCATCGCCCTCACCATGGCAGGATTCGGCCATGCCGACCGCGTTGCCGACGACAAGGAGCATGGGCTGGCGCTGTTGCGCGTTTATGGCGTGCGCGAGTTGAAGCCGCTCGCGCTTGCGGATGGCGTGGCGACGGGCGTCGAGATCACCGGCATCGCCGATCCGCAGAACCAGGGCGGCGGCAGCACCGTCTCAAGCGTCAAAGCGCGGGCCGCGGAGATTGGCGGCGATGGCGACGCCGTGCTGTCGCCCGCGCCGGCCCTCGGATTTTCCGGCGCCGCAGCGCTTGATGCGAGCAGCAAGTTCGCCGGCATCGCGCTGTTGAAGCCGGTGATTGTCGCGGGCGTCTCGACTACGGCAGCCACGTCGCAGGCGGTGCTGGTGTCATCAGGCACCGTGCGGACGTTTCTCAAGGCCAACGGCGTGACTGCGAACGGCACATCGACCGATGCCAAGGCCGCCGTGGTGCGCGTGATCTGCGTGAGGAAGTAGCCGGATTTCTCCGCTCTGGCCTTCCATTCCGCTGTCATCCTCCGCGAAAGCGGAGGATCCAGTATTCCAGAGACGTCGAGAGATACGGAGGAGCCGCGGCGTACTGGATACCCGCTTTCGCGGGTATGACCACCATTTGCGTGTAGCCCCGGCTTTCCATCTCACCCCGGATGACTCGCCGCCCAACCTCACCTCAAGTCAAAGCGCACGCCGGAGCGTGCGAGCCCGCCGGCGATCCCGATCGGCGTGCCGTCGGCGCGCCAGCAGGCGGCGCCTTCGAGGGTGCCGTCGGCGCGGAACTGGATGGCGTTCATGCCGCCGGCAATGGTCGGCATCACCACGACCTCGTGACCTCTGTCGCGCAACGACGAGCGGACGTTTTCAGGAATGCCGCCTTCGACTTCCAGCGCATGGCCCTCGGTCCAGACCCGTGGCGCTTCCACCGCTTCCTGCAGGCTCATGCCGTGGTCGATCAGGTTGATCAGCGCCTGCATCGCGCTCGGGAAGATGCGTTTTCCGCCGGGTAATCCCAGCGCATAGACGAGCTTGCCGTCGCGCAGCGCCATCATCGGCGACATCGAGGTGGTGACGCGCTTGCCCGGCATCAGCGACAGCGCATGTCCGGGCCTGGGATCGTACAGGTTCATGTAATTGTTCGGGATGGTGCCGAGGCCCGGGATCATGATCTTGGCGCCGAACAGATTGTTGATGGTCTGCGTGGTCGCGACCACGTTGCCGAACGAATCCGCGGCCGTCATATGCGTAGTGTGCGCGCTTTCGAGCTGCGTCACGCCCGCACCCCAGTTTTTCGCGCGGTTCAAATCGATCGCGGCACGGCGCTCGTGTGCGTAGTCCTTTGAGGTCAGCCGGCCCACGGGAACGCCGACATAGTCCGGATCGCCCGAGGCCGCGGCGCGATCGGCAAAGGCGATCTTCAGGGCCTCCGCGACCAGATGGACGGTCTCGGCGGTGCCAAAGCCGAGCGTCGCGAGATCATAGCCTTCGAGGATGTTGAGCATCTCGGCGATATGCACGCCGGACGCCGCGGGCGGTGGCGGTCCCAGAATCTCCCAGCCGCGATAATCGGCGCGGATCGGCGCGCGTTCCACGGTCTTGTAGGTGGTGAGGTCCTCCCTGGCGATAAAGCCGCCATGCGCTGTCATATAGTCGACCAGGATATCGCCGAGCGGCCCGCGATAGAGCGCGGCCTCGCCATGCTGCGCGATATGGCGCAGCGTCTCGGCATACTCGGCCTGCAGCACGCGCTCACCGGGCTTGAGCGGCTCGCCCTTTGGCAGATAGACCGCCGAGATCGCCTTGTCCTTGCGCATCTCGCGCGCGGATTCAGAGATGCATCCATGCAAATAGGGCGTTGCGGCATAACCGCGCGAGGCATGCTTGATCGCGGGCTGCAGTACGTCGGCAAGGCTCATGGTGCCGAACCGCTGCAAAGTCTCGCACCAGGCTTTCAGGGAGCCCGGCACCGCGACCGCCTTCGGCCCGGTCAGGTTTTCGTCGTCGACCGTGTCGAACACATGCGGCGCCGAGCCCGGCCTGGAGCGATAGGTGTCGGGCTTCACGGCCTTCGGCACCGTGCTCTGGCCGTCGATGAAGCGGTGGCTGCCGTCGGCGAGACGGATATGCGCCATGCCGCCGCCAATGATGCCGACCATCATCGGCTCCACCACCGTCAGCGTGAACAGGGTTGCGATCGCCGCATCGATCGCATTGCCGCCGGCGGCGAGCATTTCCGCGCCGGCGCTGGAGGCCAACGGATGGTTGCTCACCACCATGCCGCGGCTGCCGCGCGCCGGCTGCCGCTCGCATTCAAACGCCGCCTCACTCCGATTTCGCCAGTCAGTATTCATACTTACTCCAGTAGTCGAACGGATTTGCCACAATTGTGGCAATCCGTCATTATCACAGCTGATTCGGACCACCGCGATTCCCTTGTCCTTGGGATCGGGCCGGAACGTCCTGGGCCAGAACCGCCCGGCGCCGCGAGAGGCGGTGCACGCAGTGTGGCGTATCCAAAAAATCCCGTAAACTCCTCAAGGATTTCTTCCATGTTGACGATCGTATTGGCCACCCAAAAGGGCGGCAGCGGCAAGTCCACGCTTGCCATTGGCCTCGCCTTGGCAGCCAAGCAGGCCGGTCAGACTGTCCGACTCGTCGATACCGACCCGCAGGCCACGCTGATGAACTGGCAGACCCGCCGCGGCCGGGCCGAGCCCCTGGTGGAAGCCGTACATGATGCCGCCGCGATCGAGCCCCGCCTGGAGGCGCTTCGCGCCAGCGGTGTGACGGTCGCCATCATCGACACCGCCGGCGGCGTCAGCGCCGCGACGACCGCTGCGATCCGCTATGCCGATCTCTGCCTGATCCCGGCGCGGCCGAGCGCTGCGGATATCGAGGCCACGAGCTCCACGCTGAGTGTCGCGCGCGCCTGGAGGAAGCCGTTTGCCTTCGTCCTCAACCAGACGCCGATCCGCGGCGCTCGCATCACCAACGCCGCGACCACGCTCGCCGACGAAGCGGCCCTGGAGCTCGCGGACGTCCTCGCCCAGCCCTTCATCGTGATGCGCAACGATCATCAGGACGCACTGGCCGCAGGCCTTGCTGTCACTGAATATGCGCCGGGCGGCAAATCGGCCGCGGAAATCGGCGATCTCTGGCGGTGGACCGAGGCCAAGTTGACTGGCCGCCCACTGGCAGACGAAGTCGTGGACGAGCAGACGGAATCGCCGTTCCCGATCATTTTCGTCGAGCAGCCCGTGCAAGCGGAGAAGCCGGTGATCCGCCTTGCCTCCTTGCGCGACAGCGGTCCCAACTGGGACGCCTGTTTGTAATTATTCTCCATCGCCCCGCTCTTGCGGGGCCGCGACGAGCAAAGCTCGCGCTGAGAGGGTCGGGGTGAGGGCCCGCCTCCGCGAGCCGAACCTCGCGGAGAGTCCCCTCACCGGCAACGCATCGTTTCGATGCATTGCGGACTCTCCCCGCGCGCGGGGCGAGGCGAGCCGACTCGTCTGATCAGTGAATCAATCAACGCAGCCTTGATCCACGTCCAGCTCACTTCTGGCACTTCGGGCACCAGAAGGTCGAGCGGCCGTTTTGGGTGAAGCGGCGGACGACGCCGCTGCAGCCTTTGGTCCGGCAGGGCTCGCCCTCGCGGTCATAGACCTGGAACGAATGCTGGAAATAGCCGAGCTCGCCAGAGGCCTGGCGGTGATCGCGCAGGGATGAGCCGCCGGCCTTGATGGCTTCGTTGAGCACCGCGTGGATCGCCTCGACCAGGTGTTTCGCATGATCGGTCGGCTCGCCCCCGGGAACGCCCTTGCGTTGTCCGGTCTTCGTTGCGAGCGTGGCCGCCAACCGGCGCGGCGAAAGATGCGCGCGAAACAGCGCCTCACAGACATAGATGTTACCGAGGCCTGCGACCACGCGCTGATCGAGCAGCGCCGCCTTCAGGCTGGTCTTCTTGTTGGCGCAGGAGCGCGCCAGCATCCTGGCGTCGAATTCATTGCCGAGCGGCTCGGGGCCGAGACCCTGCAACAGCGGCTCCTCATCCATCGCATTGCGCGCGATGATCTTCATGTAGCCGAAACGGCGCGGATCGTTGAACACGACATCGGCGCCCGAGGACATATGAAACACCACATGGTCATGCGCCTCGTCCTTGTCGCGTGGGTGGTGAAATTGGCCCGGCGTGCCCTCCTCGCCCAGCTTTCGGATCCGGAACGAACCCGACATACCCAGATGCATCAACAGCACGTCGCCCGAGGCAAGATCGGCGAGCAGGTATTTGGCCCGTCGCCCCAGCCCGGTAATAGTCTGGCCGTTCAGGCGGGCGGAGAAGTCCTTCTGGAACGGAAACCGCAGGTCCTTGCGGCGGGCCTCCGCATGAACGATTTTGGCCCCCTCCATGATCGGCTGCAGGCCGCGCCGGACGGTCTCGACTTCAGGCAATTCAGGCATTTTGGTCATTCACCTTGGCGGGGTGACGTGATAGCGCCATTGCGGCCGGCGCGCTATGGTCCCGGCCCGTCCGCCGTCCCCTCGTCATTGCCTCGCTTCGCTCGCAATGACGATCGAAATGCCTATCCAGGATCCTAAGAGTATGAGTCAACCGGACCCCACCACGCATTTCGGCTACCGCGACGTGCCGCTCGGCGAGAAGCAGACGCTGGTTAACGAGGTGTTTCACAGCGTCGCCTCGCGCTACGATTTGATGAACGATCTGATGTCGATGGGCCTGCACCGGGTCTGGAAGGACATCATGATCAACATCCTGAACCCGCCGAAGGGCGATGCGCCCTTTGCCCTGCTCGACGTGGCCGGCGGCACCGGCGACATTTCCTTCCGCGCGGCCAATGCCTCCGGCGCCGGATTCCGGGCGACCGTCTGCGACATCAATGAGGACATGCTCCGTGTCGGCCGCGAACGCGCCATTGCTCGGCATCTCGACGACCGCGTCTGCTTTGTCGAAGGCAATGCGGAAGCGTTGGCCTTTCCTGACCGGCACTTCGACGGCTACACCATCGCATTCGGCATCCGCAACGTGCCGCGAATCGATCGCGCGCTGAACGAAGCGTTCCGCGTGCTCAGACCCGGCGGCCGTTTTCTGTGCCTGGAATTCTCCACCGTCGAGGTGCCTGGGCTCGACCGGCTCTATGATCTGTTTTCCTTCAGGGTGATCCCGCCACTCGGCCGCATGGTGACGGGTGACGCGGATTCCTACCAATATCTCGTGGAATCCATCCGCAAATTCCCAAGGCCGCCCGCCTTCGCCGACATGATCCGCGCGGCCGGCTTCTCCCGCGTCAACTGGCAGATCCTGTCCGGCGGCATCGTGGCACTGCATTCGGGCTGGCGTTTGTGATCTCTGCTGCAACCCACATCCTGCGGCTGAGCCGGGCCGCCTTCGTGCTGGCGCGCGAGGGCGTGTTTGGCGTCGTCGATCCCGCGCTGGTGCCGCCGCCCGGACAGCTCGCGATCAAGATCGCGGGGCTGGTCGAGCGCCGCGGCGCCAAGTCGGGACCAAGGCTGTCGCGCGCGCTGGAGCGCATGGGCCCGGCCTATCTGAAGCTCGGCCAATTCCTGGCGACGCGCCCGGACGTGGTCGGCGTCGGCCTCGCGCGCGACCTCGAAAGCCTGCAGGACCGCCTGCCGCCTTTCCCGCAGGCTGAAGCCGAGGCCGCCATCGCGACCTCGCTGGAGCAGCCTATCAACCAGGCCTTCGCAAGCCTGGGCCCGGCGGTCGCGGCCGCATCAATCGCCCAGGTACATCGCGGCGAGGTGCTGCGCGACGGCGCGCTCCATCCTGTCGCGGTCAAGGTGCTGCGCCCGAACGTCGCCACGCGCTTCCGCCGCGATCTCTCCGATTTCTTCTTCGTCGCGCACAAGGCCGAAACGCATTCTTCCGAAGCGCGGCGGCTGCGGCTGGTCGAGGTCATCAACACCATGTCGCGGTCGGTCGCTATGGAGATGGACCTGCGGCTGGAGGCGGCCGCGCTCTCCGAGATGGCCGAGAACACCGACAGCGACCCGGATTTCCGGGTGCCGAAGGTCGACTGGGACCGCACCACCCACAACGTGCTGACCATGGAATGGATCGACGGCATTCCGCTGTCCGATCATGCACGGCTGGCGCAGGCGAATGTCGACCTGCCCGATCTCGGCCGCAAGGTGATCCAGAGCTTCCTGCGCCACGCGCTGCGCGACGGCTTCTTCCATGCCGACATGCATCCGGGCAACCTGTTCCTCGACAAGGATGGCCGGCTGGTCGCGGTCGATTTCGGCATCATGGGCCGGCTCGGCGACAAGGAGCGGCGCTTCCTCGCCGAGATCCTGCTCGGCTTCATCACCCGCAACTATCGCCGCGTCGCCGAGGTGCATTTCGAGGCGGGCTATGTGCCCGCGCACCATTCGGTGGAGAATTTCGCGCAAGCCATCCGCGCCATCGGCGAGCCGATCCACAACCGTACCGCCGAAGAGATTTCCATGGCGCGGCTGCTCACGCTGCTGCTCGAGGTCACCGGCCTGTTCGACATGCGCACGCGCCCCGAGTTGATCCTGCTGCAGAAGACCATGGTCGTGGTCGAGGGCGTGGCGCGCAGCTTCAACCCCAGGCTCGATATCTGGCGGGTGGCCGAGCCCGTGGTGCGGGAATGGATCGAACGCAATCTCGGTCCTGTCGGGCGCCTGCAGGGCGCGGCCTCCGGCGCGGGCGATCTGGCGCGCGTGCTGACTGCGCTGCCAACCATGGGGCTCCGCGCGGTCGCGGTGCTGGAGCAGCTCGAGGTGTTGACCCGCGAGGGCGTGCAGTTGTCGCCGGAGACGATCGCCGCCTTGGGCCGCAGCGAGGGCAGGAAGAACCGCTGGCGCACCGTCGCGCTCTGGATCATCGCGGCGACGTTCATCGGCATCTTGATCGCGGTCACCCGACTTTGATTGCATTGCAATCATGCCGATGCTAGCATTGCTAGCACCGGTCCGCTCCGGGGGAGGTCGTCCATGGCCAGCCTGACCATCCGCAAGCTCGACGACGCCATCAAGTCATACCTCCGGCTGCGCTCGGCCAAGAATGGCCGCTCGGTCGAGGAAGAGGTCCGGGTCATCCTGCGGGACTATGTGGAAGGAAGCCCGGTGCCGCCGGGCACCTTTCTGGTAGGCGCTGCGCCGACCGAGCTCCCTGCGGCCGTGCCGCAAGCCGTGCGCGCGACCGGCGAAGCGCGCATCACCCTGATTATCGGCGGCGGTATTGCCGCCTACAAGGCGCTTGACCTGATCCGGCGGCTGAAGGAGCGCCGCATCCACATCCGCTGCGTGCTGACCAAGGCGGCGCAGCAATTCGTGACGCCGCTCGCAGCCAGCGCGCTCTCGGGCGCGCGCAGCTACACCGACCTGTTCGATCCCGACAGCGAGTTCGACGCCGGCCACATTCGCCTTGCCCGCGACTGCGACCTCATCGTGGTGGCGCCGGCGACCGCTGACCTGATGGCGAAGATGGCGAACGGTCATGCCGACGACCTCGCCAGCGCCGTTCTGCTCGCAGCCAGCCGGCCGATCCTGCTCGCGCCGGCCATGAACCCGATGATGTGGTCCAACGCCGCCACCCGTCGCAATGCCGAGCAGCTTCGCCGCGACGGCATCCATTTTGTCGGCCCCAATGCCGGCGAGATGGCGGAGGCGGGCGAGGCCGGCGTCGGCCGCATGGCCGAGCCGCTGGAGATCGCGGCCAGCGCCGAGCGCTTCCTGCGGCCGCTGCCGCCGCAACCGCTGGCCGGCAAGCGCGTGCTGATCACGGCGGGCCCGACCCAAGAGGCGATCGATCCCGTGCGCTACATCTCCAACCGCTCATCGGGCAAGCAGGGTTTTGCGATTGCCGCAGCCGCCAAGGCCGCGGGCGCCGATGTCACGCTGATCACCGGTCCCGTCGAGCTCGACGATCCCAAGGGCGTTGCGATGGTGCATGTTGAATCGGCCCGGCAGATGCTCGAGAAGGTCGAGGCGATGCTGCCCGCCGACATCGCGATCTTCGCGGCGGCAGTGGCCGACTGGCGCGTCGCGCATGAGGGCGGCCAGAAATTGAAGAAGACCGCGGGCCAATTGCCCGCACCGTTGCAGCTGGTCGAGAACCCGGACATTCTCGCGACGATCTCCAAGCTGAACGAGAGACGGCCGGGCCTTGTCATCGGCTTCGCCGCCGAGACCGAACATCTGATCGACAACGCCAAGACCAAGCTGAAGCGGAAGGGCTGTGACTGGATCGTCGCCAACGATGTGTCGCCCGCAGCCGGCACTTTTGGCGGCGACCGCAACACCATCCATCTGCTTCGCCGCGAGGGCGGCGAGATCAGCGTCGACGATTGGCCGGTCATGACCAAGGACGAGGTCGCGGTCGCCCTGGTCGCACAAATCGTTGAAGCCTTGAGGACACTGGCATGAGCGCAGTCAAAGTCGAAATCTTGCAACTGCCGCATGGCGCGGGCCTGACGCTGCCAGCCTACCAGACCGCCCATGCGGCGGGGCTCGATCTGCTCGCTGCGGTTCCCGAGGGCGCGCCGGTCGTGCTCGAGCCCGCCAGATACGTGATGGTGCCGACCGGTCTGTCGATCGCGCTGCCGGAAGGATTCGAGGCGCAGGTGCGGCCGCGCTCGGGGCTCGCCGCCAAGCATGGCGTTACCGTGCTCAATGCACCCGGAACCATCGATGCGGATTATCGCGGCGAGGTCGCGGTGCTACTGGTCAACCACGGGAGCGCTCCCTTCACCATCCGCCGCGGGGAGCGCATCGCGCAAATGGTGATCGCTCCGGTGTCGCGGGCCGAGCTTGTTCCCGTTAGCGCGCTGTCGAGCACCGAACGCGGCGCCGGAGGCTTCGGCTCGACGGGGCGGTAGCGCTTCGGTGCGACCGAAGAGACGTTCACATTCGCGTTGCAGCCTCTCCCCTTGTAAGGCGAGAAGGCTGGAACCCACGGCGACATCGATTCGACCGAATCGTTTGTGGCTCACATAAAACTCTGGATTCATTTTCATTAAAGTGGAGCGTTTGCGTTCCACTTTTTGCACAACAAGATTCACGTTCACGGTCTGGACTCTTACCCCTGGAGTCCTCCCGGCGATATTGTTCTTTGATTCGCGGCAAGCGCGCGTACCATTCGACCCGCGACGGTCGCGGATATTCTTTTCGGTCTTTGGGGCAATGATGTCAGGCGTGATCACGGCGATGCGTCGGACGCTGCTGTCGTGCACGACGCTTGCACGCAGCGGCCTGATCGGGCTTGCCGCGGCGACCCTGCTGCCGGCAGGTCGCGCGATGGCCGCCGACTTGCCCGTGCTCAACGAGCTCGCCGGCCTGCTCGGCTTCAACCGCCAGGAAATCGCGGTGCTGACGACCGCGCTCGCGCTGCTCGGCTTCTCCGTGGTGTCTGCGATTCTCCTGATGCGCAGCCGGCTGTCGGCGGCGCGCGACGAGGCACGGCTCAGGAGCCGTATCGGGGAACTGCAGGTGCAGACCGACAGCTATCGCGCGCTGCTGTTTGCCGAGCCCCAGGTCCTGATCTCCTGGGCCGCGGGCGACAACCGCCCACAGATCTCAGGCGATATCTCGCTTCTGGTGCATCAGGACTCGCCGCAGCGCCTGCTCGCCTTCGGAACCTGGCTGCCGCCGGAACCGGCGCTGCAGATGGATCATGCGGTCGACGCGTTGCGCGAGACCGGCGAAGGCTTCCTGCTCAACCTCACCACCGTCACGGGACGCGCCATCGAGGCTACGGGACGTGCCATTGGCGGACAGGCCATTGTCCGCATTCGCGAGCTTTCGGGCCTGCGCCGTGAGCTTGCGGAAACCAATCTCCGCTTCAAGCAGCTTGCGGACGAGACCAAGATGCTGCGCGGCTTCGCCGCCACCTCCCCCTGGCCGATCTGGGCTAGGGATGCCAGGGGTCTCTCTTACGTCAACGACGCCTATGCGCGTGCGACCGACGCCGCCGATGCCGCTGATGCCATCAGCCGCAATCTCGAGCTGCTCGACAGCGCCGGCCGCAGCGAGATGGAGCGCGCGCTGCATGGCGGCTCCGCATTCAACGCGCGCCTGGCGATCGTCACCAGCGGCGAACGCGCCTTCTATGATGTCCGCGCGATCAATATCGGCGAGGGTAGCATCGGCATCGCCATCGATGCCAGCGAAGCGGATGCACTGCGACAGGCCCTGGTGCGGATGGCGGATGCACATCGCCGCACACTCGACCAGCTCTCGTCGGGTGTTGCCGTGTTCGACGGCCAGCGACGGCTTGCGTTCTACAACGATTCCTATCGGCGCCTGTGGGATCTCGATACCGCCTTTCTCGACAGCCATCCCGATGACTCCAGCGTGCTCGACCGTCTGCGCGCGGCGAGAAAACTTCCCGAGCAGGCCGACTTCCGCGCCTGGAAAGCAAAACTGCAAGAAGCCTATCGCGCGGTCGAGACCGCGAAGGACACCTGGTTCCTGCCCGACGGCCGCGCGCTTTCGGTCGTCACCACGCCCAACCCGGAGGGCGGCGTCACCTATCTGTTCGACGACGTCACCGAGAGCCTGGACCTTGCGCGCCGCTTCGACGGCCTGATCCGCGTCCAGCGCGAGACGCTGGACAGCCTTGCCGAAGGCGTCGCCGTGTTCGGCAGCAACGGGCGGGCGCAATTGTTCAATCCGGCTTTTGCCAGGATGTGGAAGCTCTCGGCGGAATCGTTGCGCGAACAACCCCATATCGATGCCGTGGCCGGCTGGTGCCGCCCATTGTTCGACGAGCCGAGAGCCTGGCAGACGATTCGCGAAGCCATCACGGCGATCGAGAATCGCATCGACGTACCCCTGAAGCTGGATCGCAAGGACGGCAGCGTGCTCGACTGCATGCTGCGCCCGCTGCCCGATGGCGCCACCATGCTGACCTTCCAGGACATCACCGACACCGAGAATGTCGAGCGCGCGCTGCGCGAGCGCAACGAAGCGCTCGAGACCGCCGGACAGATGAAGATCGACTTCGTGCATCACGTGTCCTACGAGCTGCGCGCCCCGCTCACCACCATCATCGGCTTTGCGCATTTCCTGAGCGACCCCTCGACGGGGCCGCTGACGCCGAAGCAGGCCGAGTATCTCGACTACGTCACCAAATCGACCAACGCGCTGCTCGCGCTGACCAACAACATTCTCGATCTCGCCACCATCGATGCCGGCGCGATGCGGCTGGAGCTTGGGTCTGTCGATGCGACCAAGGCCATCATGGCGGCGGCGGAGGGCATCCAGGACCGGCTCGCCACCGACCGCATTCACCTCAAGGTCGAGGTCGACCCCAATGTCGGCAGCTTCACCGGCGATGAGCGGCGCGTGGTGCAGGTGCTCTATAACCTGCTTGCCAACGCGGTCGGCTTCTCGCCACAGGACGGGACGGTCGTGGTCAGCGCCACCAGGACCGAGCGCAGCGTGGTGTTTTCCGTCAGCGATTCCGGCCCCGGCATCCCGCCCGAAATGAAGGACAAGGTGTTCGACTGGTTCGAGAGCCGGTCCCACGGCTCGCGGCACCGCGGCGCCGGGCTCGGGCTGTCGCTGGTGCGCTCCTTTGTCGAGCTGCATGGCGGAAAGGTGCGGGTGGATTCGGTGGTCGGCAAGGGCACCATGGTCACTTGCGACTTCCCAACCGAACAGGCTCAGCGTAACGCTGCGGAATGACAGAATTTGCGACTTTCTCTGTAACGCTGCCCGACGAGGCCGCGACCGCACATCTGATGGCCGATCTCGCGCTCCTGCTTGGCGCCGGCGACATCATCACCCTCACAGGTGACCTCGGCGCCGGCAAGACCACGGCGGCGCGGGCGATGATCCGCTATCTCGCCGATGACGCGGAGCTCGAGGTCCCGAGTCCGACCTTCACGCTGGTGCAGGCCTATGAGCTGCCGTCGTTCCCGCTGCTGCACGCCGACCTCTACCGGATAGCCCACACCTCCGAGCTGGAGGAGATTGGGCTACAGCCCTTTCCCGAAGGCACGGTGGTCCTGATCGAATGGCCGGAGCGCGCCGGCGATGCTTTGCCGTCCAACCGCATCGACATCGCACTCAGTCACCGCAACGAACTTGACGCAGAGGCGCGCACAGCCGAGATCGCAGGCCATGGCAAGGCGGCGGCGCAGGTCGAGCGGCTCAAATCGCTCAGGCAATTCCTTGACAAGGCCGGCTTCGGCAAGGCGACGCGGCGGCGCATGGCGGGGGATGCCTCGATCCGCTCCTATGCGCGGCTGAACAAGGACGGCGCCAGCTTCATCCTGATGAACTCGCCGCGACGGCCGGACGGCCCGCCGATCTATGACGGCAAGCCCTATAGCGCCGCTGTGCATCTCGCCGAAGACGTGAAGCCTTTTGTCGCCATCGCCGGCGGCTTGCGCGCACGCGGCCTTTCGGCGCCCGAGATTTTTCATGCCGATCTCGACAGCGGCTTTTTGATCACCGAGGATCTCGGCCAGGCCGTGTTGTTCGAGGGCGATCCGCCGCAGCCGATGCAGGACCGCTACGAGGTGGCGACCGACATGCTGGCGGCGCTGCATCGCGAGATGTTGCCGGAGACGCTGCCGATCGCGGAGCAGGCGAGCTATTCGATTCCGGTTTTTGATACCGACGCATTGCTGGTCGAGATCGGGCTGATGCCGGAATGGTACCTTCCCGATCGCGGCGCTGCGCTCGGCGATGCCGCGCGCGCGGAGTTTTTCGCGATGTGGCGCGAGCTCCTGGATACGTCCGTATCATCAACGCGAAGCTGGGTGCTGCGCGACTTCCACTCGCCCAATCTGATCTGGCTGGAGACACGTGAAGACATCAAGCGCGTCGGCCTGATCGATTTTCAGGATGCGGTGCTGGGCTCGCCTGCCTATGATCTGGTGTCGCTGTTGCAGGACGCACGGCTCGACGTGCCGGAGATGCTCGAGCTCATGCTGTTCTCGCGCTACATCAAGGCCCGACGCGCGGCGGACGCCCAATTCGACGCCGGCGCCTTTGCGGCGACCTATGCCATCCTGTCGGCACAGCGCAACACCCGTCTGCTCGGCACCTTCGCCCGGCTCAACCGGCGCGACGGAAAGCCGCACTATCTCCGTCACCAGCCGCGGATCTGGAGCTACCTGACGCGCTCGCTGGACCACCCGGCGCTGGCCTCCATCAAGGCCTGGTACGCCGCCCACGTTCCGCCACCAGGTTTGCCGCCGCCAAGTTTCTGATTTTACCGGGTTTCCGGCCTTTACGGCTTGTTAGCCATCAGCCCGGTAGTCTTTGCCGAGCGGTCGGCCGGGCATGGCGACCGCTCAATTTCGAGGCCGGAGCGGACTATGGCGAGTGGTGAACGGCGCAATGAGGGCCGCGTCGCATTCGAGCGCGGAATACCAGCCTTTATGATGGCGATCGACGGCACCTGGCGGCGCAACTGCATGATGGAGGACGTCTCCGAGGCCGGCGCCAAGCTGACGGTGGAGGGTTCCGTCGAGGGGCTGCATTTGAAGGAATTTTTTCTGCTGCTGTCGTCGACCGGGCTGGCCTACCGGCGCTGCGAGCTCTCCTGGGTCAACGGCGACCAGATTGGCGTCAGCTTCATCAAGCAGGGCAACAAGGGGAAAAAGTCCGCACGGCAGACCACGGCGGAAGTGTGATCCTCCAGTCTTACAACCGTCATCTCGGCCCGCTAAGGCAGCACGAATCGGGCGGCTGCGAATCAACGTGATATGATCAGTCCTGCCAGCGAATCGCCAATCCCGAGACTCCTCGCAAGCATCGTCCCGAAAGCATCCCGAACATGCCGGTCAAGCCCACCAAAGCCATGGTCCTCGCCGCTGGTCTCGGCCTGCGCATGCGCCCGCTGACCGAGCGAATGCCGAAACCGCTGGTTCCGGTCGCGGGCCGCCCGCTGCTCGACCATGCGCTGGACAAGCTTGCCGATGCCGACGTCACCGAGGCGGTGGTCAATGTGCATTATCTGCCCGATCAGATCATCGACCATGTCGCATCGCGAAAGCATCCGCGCGTGATCGTCTCCGACGAGCGCGACCAGGTGCTCGGCACCGGCGGCGGCGTGGTCAAGGCGCTGCCGATGCTCGGCAACGCGCCGTTCTTCCATGTCAATTCCGACACGCTGTGGATCGACGGCGTGCGCTCCAATCTGGCGCGGTTGGCCGAGACCTTCGACCCCGCACGCATGGACATCCTGCTGTTGATGGCGCCGACCGCGAGCAGCATCGGCTATAGCGGCTCGGGTGACTATGGCATGCTGCCGGATGGCGCCTTGCGCAAGCGCCGCGAGAACCAGGTGGTGCCGTTCGTCTATGCGGGAGCTGCGATCATCTCGCCCGCGATCTTTGCCGATGCACCGAAGGGCGCGTTCTCGCTGACCAGGATGTTCGATCGCGCCAACGAGCAGGAGCGCCTGTTTGGCCTGCGTCTCGACGGCGTCTGGATGCATGTCGGCACCCCCGACGCCATTGGCGCTGCGGAAGAAGCATTCCTGGAGAGCGTGGCCTAGGTCGGCGCTTGCAAACCTTGATGAGCGCCGAGAACGAACCGACCGCCTCCACGACAAGCTCATCCGCTCAGCTTTACCAGGCCGCGCTCAACCATTTCCGTGCCGGCAGCTATCCTGACGCCGAGCTGTGCTGCCGGCGGGCGCTCGCGCACGACAGCGATCACGCCGACGCGCTTCATCTGCTCGGGATCCTCGCCCTCCATGCCGGGCACTACGACCAGGCCGTGACGTGGATCTCACATGCGATCCGGCGCGAGCCGCGGCACGATTATCTGCGGAGCCTCGGCACGACACTCTTGAAGCACGGGCGGCACGCCGACGCGCTGCAGGTGTTCGGCAAGTCGGTGCGGCTCAACCCCGACAGGGCCGAGCCATGGCGCGATCTCGGCAATGCGCTGGCCGCCGTCGGACGGCGCGCCGATGCGCTGTCAAGCTTTCGCGAGGCCGTAAGCCGGGACGCCGGCGATTGGGACGCCGCCAACAAGGCGGCGGTGCTGCTGTTCGAGGACGGGCAGCTCGAGGACGCGCTCGGCTATTTCTCGCTCTGCGACAAAATGCGGCCGGACCACGTCCCGACGCTCTATATGCGTGCACGCACGTTGCACAATTTGAAACGATTTGCCGAAGCGCTGGCCGACAATGAGCGCCTCTCGGCGCTTGATCCTGGCAACGCCGACGTTTGCTGCAACATCGGAAACATCCTGCGCATGCTCGGGCGCGATGCGGAGGCGCTCCCCTGGTTCGACCGCGCGCTTGCGCTCCGCCCGGATGCCGCGGCAACGCTGATGGAAAAGGCGGTCGCGCTCACGGCGCTGCATCGTTTCGACGAGGCACGCGCAGCCTTTCAGCAGGCCATCGCCATCGATCCCAACCAAGCGCAGGCCGAATGGAATCTGGCCCTGCTGCAGCTCCTGCTCGGAGATTTCGCGGCCGGTTTGCGTGGGCGCGAGGCGCGCTGGAAGATTCCAGCATTTGCCCACATCTATCCGGCTTTGTCGCAACCGATGTGGCTGGGCGAAGGCGACATCGCGGGCAAAACAATTCTGGTCTGCGCCGAGGAAGGTTTTGGCGACACGCTGCAATTCGTACGCTATGTGCCGATGCTCGCCGCGCGCGGCGCGCGCGTCGTACTGATGGTGCAGGACGCATTGTATCCGCTGCTGAAGGACATGACCGGCATCGCCCAATGCCTGCCGCGATCGGCCGCCGCCCTGCCCGCCTTCGATCTGCATTGCCCGGTCTCGAGCCTGCCGCTCGCGTTCGAAACAAGCCTCGACACCATCCCGGGCGCGACGCCCTATTTGCCCATGCCTGCCGTGAGCAGCGTGCGCGCCTGGGAGGAGCGGCTCGGCGCGCATGACAAATTGCGCGTCGGCCTTGTCTGGTCGGGCAATCCGAACCATGGCAACGACCATAACAGGTCCATTCCGCTGCAGATGCTGGCGCGCATCTGCGACGTCGACGCCACCTTCATCAGCCTGCAAAAGGACGCACGCGCGGATGACATGGCGAGCCTCGCGCAAAGCGGCATCATCGACCTCGCAGGCCACCTCACCGATTTCGCCGAGACGGCGGCGCTGATCGCCCGCCTCGACCTCGTCGTCTCGGTGGACACCAGCGTTGCCCATCTCGCCGGCGCGCTTGCCTGCCCGATATGGATCCTGCTGCCCTATACCCCGGACTATCGCTGGCTGCTCGATCGCGATGACAGCCCCTGGTATCCGAGCGTACGGCTGTTCCGCCAGGATGAGAGCCGCAACTATGCGAGTGTGGTCGAAAAGGTGCGGGATGAGTTGAGCGCGCTTTGCAGAATGGGTAGAGCTCAGCGAAACCAATTGCCCTCGTCGTAAAAATGATGGGTTTCGCTGGGCTCTACCCAGCCCATGCGGGCATCCCCATTTTCCACTGCCAACGCTTGCATGCCCATGACCGATCCACGATCCATCCGTATATTCGCCGTGACATCGAATCAGGACTTTCATGCGCGTCTTCAGTGTTCCGCTTTCCGTGCCGTTCCTGCGCAGCGTCATTGCCGCGCTGATCGACGGCCGGCTGGTGCAAGGCTTTGAGGCACGGAACGATCCGGCGCGGCTAGCCGAAGCAACGCTGTACTTGCCGACCCGCCGCGCGGTGCGGGTGGCGCGCGAGGTGTTCCTCGACGAACTGCAAAGCGACGCGGCGGTGCTGCCGCGCATCGTGCCGCTCGGAGACATCGACGAGGACGAACTCGCTTTTGCCGACGAGGCTGAGGCGCTCGGCGGCGCCGCGCCGCTGGAAATTCCGCCGCGGCTAGGCGAGCTGGAGCGGCGCCTGACCCTGGCGCGCCTGGTCGCGGCCTGGGCCAAGGGCGAGGTGCTGGCGCCGCTGGTGGTCGGCGGGCCAGCGTCAACATTGTCACTTGCCGCCGATCTGGCGCGGTTGATCGACGACATGGTGACGCGCGACGTGCCGTGGGACGCTCTCGACGATCTCGTGCCTGACAATCTCGACCCGTATTGGCAGCACTCGCTGCAGTTCCTGCAGATCGCCCGCAAGACCTGGCCGGACTATCTCGCCGAGATCGGCAAGATCGAGCCCGCGGCACGGCGCGATTTCCTGATCGCCGCGGAAGCGAAGCGGCTGAGTGCGCATCACGCGGGCCCCGTGATCGCAGCCGGTTCCACCGGCTCGATGCCGGCCACCGCGAAATTCCTCCATGCGGTGGCGAACCTGCCCAACGGCGCGGTGGTGCTGCCGGGGCTCGACACCGATCTCGACGAGGACGCCTGGAAGAGCATCGGCGGCGTGAAGAACGCAGCTGGCGCCTTCGAGATTCATCCCGCCTCCAACCATCCACAATTCGCCATGCACGCGCTTTTGCGCCGCTTCGGCTTCGCGCGGCGCGATGTCGAGATCCTGTCGATGCCCGCGGCCAATGGCCGCGAAATGCTGCTGTCAGAGGCGATGCGTCCCTCGCACGCCACCGACCATTGGCACGAACGGCTGCAGCAGCAAGACGTCGCCGCGCGCATCGCAGCCGGCATGCAAAATCTCGCGGTGATCGAAGCGCCCAACCCGGAAATGGAGGCACTGGCGATTGCGGTCGCCATGCGCGAGGCGCAACACCTGCAGAAATCCGCGGCGCTGGTAACGCCGGACCGCGCGCTTGCGCGGCGCGTGACGGCGGCGCTGGCACGCTGGAATCTCGACTTTGACGATTCCGGCGGCGAGGCACTGATCGAGACCTCGACCGGCATCTTTGCCCGCCTTGTCGCCGAGGCCGTAGCGCGAGGGCTGGAGCCGCCGACCTTGCTCGCGCTGCTGAAGCATCCGCTGTGCCGGCTCGGCGGCGGGGCAGGCAGTTTCAAGTCCACGATCGAAGCGCTGGAGCTGGCCGTGCTACGCGGCACCCGGCCGCAACCCGGCACCAGCGGGCTCGCAAACGAGTTTTGCCGCTTCCATGAGGAGCTCGGCAAACTGAACCGTGGCGACCCCTCCGGGCTGCACAAGGCCGAGCAGCGGGCGCGGCTGAGCAACGATCAGCTCGATGGCATCAGCGCGCTTGTCGGACGGCTCAAGGCAGCGCTTGCGCCGTTGGAAGCGCTGGCAGCGAAAAAGCCATTTGATTTCGCCGAGCTGGCGCAGCGGCATCGCGACGTGCTGATCGAGCTGTCGCGCGACGAGCGCGGCATCGCACTTGCTTTCGAGGGACAGGACGGCCTTGCGCTCGCCGCGGCTTTCGACGATCTGCTCGCCGAACAGCGGCGCAGCGGACTGCTGCTGCAACTGCCTGATTATCCAGAGGTGTTCCAGACCGCTTTCGCCGACCGCGCCGTGCGCCGCGCCGAGAAGATCGGCGCCACCTTGCACATCTATGGTCCGCTGGAGTCCCGGCTGATGCAGGCCGATCGCTTCATCATCGGCGGGCTGATCGAAGGCGTCTGGCCCCCGGCGCCGCGGATGGATCCGTGGCTGAGCCGGCCGATGCGCCATGAGCTTGGCCTCGATCTACCCGAGCGGCGCATCGGCCTTTCCGCCCATGACTTCGCGCAACTGCTCGGCGGCGACGAGGTGATCCTCAGTCACGCCGCGAAGGCCGGCGGCGCGCCGGCCGTCGCCTCGCGCTTCCTGCATCGGCTGCAAGCGGTTGCGGGCGATGCGCCGTGGCAGGCGGCGAAGGAGAAGGGCGAGCGCTACGTCCGCTTCGCGGAAGAGCTCGACCGGCCCGAGAAGGTCACGCCGATCGGCCAGCCCGAGCCGAGACCGCCACGCGCGACGCGGCCGCAAAAGCTCTCGGTCACCGCGATCGAGGACTGGCTGCGCGATCCCTACACCATCTACGCCAAATACATCCTCAGGCTCGAGGCGCTCGATCCCGTCGACATGCCGCTGTCGGCGGCCGACCGCGGCTCGGCGATCCATGACGCGATCGGTGCGTTCACCAGGGAGTTCACAGAGAAGCTCCCCGACCAGGCGGCGGAAATGCTCCGGCAGATCGGCACGCGTTATTTCGCACCGCTGATGGAGCGCCCCGAGGCGCGCGCGCTGTGGTGGCCGCGCTTCCTGCGCATCGCCGGCTGGTTCGCGGAATGGGAGAGCGCGCGGCGCGACCATATCGAAGCAATCAACGCCGAGATCATGGGTGAGATCACCATTCCCCTCGACAATGGCCGTTCTTTCCGTCTCAACGCCCGCGCCGACCGCATCGAGCGCCGCCGCGACGGCACCTACGCCATTCTCGACTACAAGACCGGCCAGCCGCCGACGGGCAAGCAGGTGCGCATGGGCCTGTCGCCGCAACTGACGCTGGAAGCGGCAATTTTGCGCGAAGGCGGCTTTCCCAACATCCCGGGCGGCGGCTCGGTCGGCGAGCTGGTCTATGTCCGTCTCTCCGGCAACAATCCGCCGGGCGAAGAACGAAGCCTCGAATTGAAGATCAGGCCGGGTGACACGCCGCAGCCGCCTGATCGAGCCGCCAACTATGCGCGCGAGCAGCTCGAGGTACTCGTCCGCAAGTTCGAAAATGAAGACGAGCCGTATCGCTCGCTGAACCTGCCGATGTGGAGCAATCGCTACGGCGCATACGACGATCTCGCGCGGATCAAGGAATGGTCGGCGGCGGGCGGACTGGGGATTGAGGAATGGTGAAGGCGCCCCGTCCTATCCCCGACGCTGTTCGCGCCGCGCAGAAGCGCGCCTCGGACCCGGACGCCTCGGCCTTCGTCTCGGCCAATGCCGGCTCGGGCAAGACCCATGTTCTTGTACAGCGGGTGATCCGGCTGCTGCTATCAGGCGCACCGCCGGAAAAGATCCTCTGCATCACTTTCACCAAGGCTGCCGCCGCCAACATGGCCGAGCGCGTGTTCTCGACCCTCGGCCACTGGGTGACGCTGGACGATGCCTCGCTCGATGCCGCTATCCGCGAGGCCGGCATTCCCTATCCCAACGCACGGCTGCGCGACTCTGCGCGCAAGCTGTTCGCCAGCGCGCTGGAAACGCCGGGCGGCCTGAAGGTGCAGACCATTCACGCGCTCTGCGCCCGCCTCTTGCAGCAATTTCCCTTCGAGGCCAACGTTCCCGCGCGCTTTGCCGTGCTCGACGACCGCGACCAGGCCGAGATGATGGAGCGCGCCAATCTATCCGTCTTCCTCGAGGCGTCGCGCGATCCCTCGAGCGCGACCGGCCGCGCGCTGCTGACCGCCATGGCGAGCGCAGCCGATGTCACCTTCAAGGACGTGGTGCGCGAAGCCTGCCTCTCCCGCGATCATTTCATGCGCTGGACCGATACGGCTGGCAGCGCGGACACAGCGGCGGCGCAAGCAGCCGCCGCGCTCGGCGTCAGCGCCGACGACGCCATTGAGGACGTCGAGCGCGAGATCCTGGACGGCTCGTTCCTGCCTCGCCGACGCTGGGAGGCGATAGCGCAGGCCCTCGATACAGGCAGAAAGTCGGACCAAGATCAGGGAACGCGTCTGCGCGGGTCGTTGGCGTTTTCTGGCGCCGCACAAGTCGATTCATATCTAACTGTTTTTCTCACCGAGGAGCGAGTGCCTCGCAAGGCGGTGCTCACTCAGAGATTTTGTGACGACAACCCGAGCGTCGCACGCCTGTTCGACGCGGAAATTCAGCGCCTGTCGTCGCTGATCGAAAAGCGCCGGGCAATCACGGTGCGCGACCGCACCTCCGCCTTGCTGCATATCGCAACCGCGGCAGCCGCGCATTACCGGCGCGAGAAGGACGAGCGCGGGCTTCTGGACTACGAGGACCTGATCGACAAGACGCTCGCCATGCTCGACCGTGTCTCCGCCGGCTGGGTGCATTACAAGCTCGACCGCGGTGTCGATCATGTTTTGATCGACGAAGCGCAGGATACCAGCCCCAAGCAATGGGACATTGTCGCCCGCCTGATCGAGGAGTTCACCTCAGGCAAAGGCGCGCGCGAGGGCCTGACCCGCACCATCTTCGCGGTCGGCGACGAGAAGCAGTCGATCTTCTCCTTCCAGGGCGCCGCACCCCGCGAGTTCGCCGAGCGCCGGCGCGATCTCAGAAAGAAATTCGAGGACGCCGGGCTGAAATTCGACCCGGTCTCTTTCACCTATTCGTTCCGCTCGGGGCCGGCGATCCTGCAATCCGTCGACCATGTATTCCGCGATCCACGGATCTACGGCAGCATCCATGCGGAAAACGCCTATCCGGTGCACGAATCGCTCGGCGATGCCGGCCCCAGCCTGATCGAGTTCTGGGATCTCGCCGAGCCTGACAAACGCAATGATATCGAGGGCTGGCGCGCGCCGTTCGACGGCGTCTCGGCGACCAGCCCGGAAGTGAAACTCTCCCGCCGCATCCAGGCCGAGATCAAGCGGCTGATCGAGAGCGGCACCCTCACGGGGCATGAGGGTGCGCGACGGTCGCTGCGCTATGGCGACGTTCTCATCCTGGTACGCCGGCGCGGCAACGCATTCGATGCGGTGATCCAGGCGCTCAAGCACGCCAATATTCCCGTCGCCGGCGCCGACCGGCTGAAGCTGACCGAGCATATCGCGATCATTGACCTGATGAATCTCGCAGATGCACTGCTGCTGCCGCAAGACGATCTGGCGCTGGCCGTCGCGCTGAAAAGCCCACTGTTCGGGCTCGACGATGACGACCTGTTCACACTCGCCCATGAACGCAAGGGATCGCTGCGGCAGGCGCTGTCGCTTCAGGCGTCGGACAACGCCAAATTCAAGGACGTGCTCGACCGGCTCGATCAATGCGAGCGCCGCTCTGTGCAGGACACACCGTTTGCATTCTATGCCTGGCTGCTCGGCGGCGATGGCGGACGCAAGCGCTTTCTGCGACGGCTCGGCCATGAGGCCAATGATGCGCTCGACGAATTCCTTGAGCTCGCGCTGAGCTATGAGCGCAAGGCGCCAGCCTCGCTGCAGGGATTCGTGGCGTGGCTACGCGCCGCCGACACCGAGGTCAAGCGCGACATGGAAATCTCGCGCGACGAGGTTCGCGTCATGACCGTGCATGGCGCCAAAGGGTTGGAGGCTTCCGTGGTGTTCCTGGTCGACACCACCTCCTCGCCCTCGGACACACAGCGGCTGCGGCTCATTCACCTGCCCGACAGCAAAGGCGGCAAGGTCGTGGTCTGGGCCGGCCGCAAGGCGGAGGACCCCGTCATGGTCGCGCAGGCTCGCCAGGCGATGCTTGACGACACCGAGGACGAATACCGCCGCCTGCTTTATGTCGCCATGACTCGCGCCGCCGACCGCCTTGTCGTCGGCGGCTGCATGCCCGGCAACATGAACAAGGTCCGCCTCCACTCCTGGTATGATCTGATCGACAAGGGCCTCACCCAATCCGGCCTTGGGCAGGAAACCGTCGAGACGCCGGATGGTCCGGTCAAGCGGTTTTCGCGCACGGCCGATGGACAGCCGGCCGCCGGCACGCCGGCGCCTGTTGTACGGAGCCCTCCGAGCGCGCTGCCGGATTGGCTGGTGACGCCGCTGCCGGGCCGGCCTTCCCTCGACAATCTGCTGCGCCCATCGGAGGCGGGTGGCGCGAGCCGCAGCGCAGCGTCGGGGGAATCGGTGCTGGAACGGTCGCGCGCCATGCAGCGCGGCTCGCTGGTGCACCGGCTGCTGCAATCGCTGCCCGACATCTCCCCTATCAGGCGCCGCGACGCCGCGACCAACTATCTCGCCCGCAACGCCATCGGCTGGAGCGAGCCCGAGCGCGAGGCGCTTGGGCAAGGCGCGCTGGCCCTGATCGACGACCCGCGCTTTGCCGCTGTGTTCGCGCCCGGCAGCCGTGCCGAGGTCTCGATCGTGGGTCGGCTGGAGCTGCCCGGCCGGCCGTTGGTCTCAGGCCAGATCGACCGGCTGGTGGTCGCGGACAACGAGGTGCTGATCGTCGATTTCAAGACCAACCACTCTCCCCCCACCGATCCTGCCCTGGCGCCTCCCACTTACGTCCGCCAACTGGCGCTTTACCGGGCCGTCCTGCGCAAGCTTTATCCCAATCGGGCAGTCCGTGCCGCGCTGCTTTGGACCGAAACGCCTGATTTCATGGAAATTTTGGCTCCCGCGCTGGACGCGGCACTGGCATCCCTGGATCGCGGGCGCCAGCCCGCTTGACCCGGCAACACCCCGTTCATAGGTTTCAGCGCATGATCCCGGGCGCGATTCTCAGGTCCAGCAAAGCGCCCTCTCTCCAACTGAACGAGGTATCTCCATGGCCGTTGGTAAAGTATCTGACGCCGATTTCGAAGCTGAAGTGCTCAAGGCGTCCGGCCCGGTGGTTGTCGATTTCTGGGCCGAGTGGTGCGGCCCCTGTCGCATGATCGCGCCTGCGCTCGACGAGATCGCCGGCACGATGGGTGACAAGGTCAAGATCGTGAAGCTCAATGTCGACGAGAGCCCGAAGACAGCGTCGAAATACGGCGTGATGTCGATCCCGACCCTGATGATTTTCAAGGGCGGCGAAATGGCTTCCCGCCAGGTCGGTGCCGCACCGAAGGCAAAGCTGCAGCAGTGGATTTCCGGCGCGGTGTGATTGCCGCGTTCGGATAGTGAGTGCTTGTGAAACGGCCGGCCAACAGCCGGCTGTTTTGTTTGATTGAAGCGGGAGCGATGCCGGTGACGCCCTGTGCCCGGATATCGGCGAGCAGAGCTTCCAGCGCGAGATGATTGCCGCGCACGTCCGCGATCACCGCAAACCGCATCAGCCCCCTCCCTAGCTTGGCGGTGTGCCGTTGATCGCCAGCACGTGGCCGGCAAGGTAGAGGGAGCCCGTGATCAGGATGCGCGGGGACACCTCATAGGCGAGCCGCGCGATCCCGCACAGCGCAGCCTCAACCCCGCGGGCGATTTCCACGCGCATGCCGAGCGCGCGCGCGGCGTCGGCAAGGCGCTCCGGTGGCATCGCATTGTCCTGGTCCGGAATCGGCACTGCGATGATGTGGCGCGTAAGCCCGGCGAAATTGGTGAGAAAGGCGCTGGCGTCCTTGTTCGCCATCATGCCCGCGATCACCACCAGCGGGCGCGAGACGCGCTCCTCGAGATCGCCCAACGCCGTGGCTGCGACCCGGCCGCCTTCCGCATTGTGGCCGCCGTCGAGCCAGATCTCGGAGCCCTGCGGCCCCAGCGCAATCAGCGCGCCCGACGACAGGCGCTGCATCCGCGCCGGCCATTCGGCATTGACGATGCCGGCTTCGTATGCGCGATGCGGTATCTTCAAGCGATCGATCGCCCGCAGCGTTGCGATCGCAAGCCCGGCATTGTCGAACTGATGCCGCCCGAACAGTTTTGGCGCGGCAAGATCCATCAAGCCGCGCTCGTCCTGGTAGACCAGCCGGCCGTGCTCGACGCCGACATGCCATTGCTGGCCGGCCACATGCATCGGCGCCCGCATCCGCCGCGCCTCTTGTTCGATCTCGTCCATCGCCTCAGCCATCTGTTCGCCGCAGACCACCGGCACGCCGCGCTTGATGATGGCGGCCTTTTCGCCGGCGATGGAGGTCAAGGTGGGCCCAAGGAAATCCATATGGTCCATGCTGATCGGCGTCAGCACTGAGGCGAGCGGGCTGGCGACGACGTTGGTCGCATCCAAGCGGCCGCCGAGCCCGACCTCCAGCAGCACCACGTCAGCCGGATGCTGCGCGAACAGGTGAAAGGCCGCCGCCGTCTTCGCCTCGAAGAAGGTAATGGGCGCGCCGGCATTGACGGCTTCGCAATGCGCAAACGCCTCGCACAACTCCTCATCGGTGGCGAGCCGGCCGCCGCCGACCTGGCCGATCCGAAAGCTCTCGTTGATCCGCACCAGATAGGGCGAGGTGTAGGTGTGAACGCGCAGGCCGGCGGCTTCCAGGATCGCCCGCAAGTAGGCGACCGTCGAGCCTTTGCCATTGGTGCCGGCGACATGGATCACAGGCGCCAACATCGCTTCGGGATGGCCGAGCCGCGCAAGTAGACGCTCGATGCGGTCGAGGGTGAGATCGATTTTCTTCGGATGCAGCGCAGACAGCCGCGCGATCAAATCGCCGAGTGGTGCCTGCGGTGTTTCAGCAGCCGCGTTCACGCGTCATCGGCCGGCGCCACGTCGGGCGCCGCCACGATTGTCGCCGGCTCCGGAACCAGTGGCGCCGCCCTGGGCATGCTCGGCACCGCCGGCGACTTGGTCAACACCCGCAACAGCCGCGCCAGCGTCGGCCGCAGGTCGTGGCGATGCACGACCATATCGACCATGCCGTGGTCCTTCAGATATTCGGCGCGCTGGAAACCTTCCGGCAGCTTCTCGCGGATGGTCTGCTCGATCACGCGCGCACCGGCAAAGCCGATCAGCGCACCGGGCTCGGCGATCTGCACGTCACCCAGCATGGCATAGGAGGCGGTGACGCCGCCGGTGGTGGGATTGGTCAGTACGACGATATAGGGCAGCCGCGCCTCGCGCAGCATCTGCACGGCGACCGTGGTGCGCGGCATCTGCATCAGCGACAGGATGCCTTCCTGCATCCGCGCGCCGCCGGAAGCCGCGAAAACGATGAAGGGCGATTTCTTCTCGACCGCAAGCTCCATGCCGCGGACGATCGCTTCGCCCGCCGCCATGCCGAGCGAGCCGCCCATGAAATCGAAATCCTGCACCGCGATCACGACGGCCGCGCCTTCCAGCTTGCCGTAGCCGATCTTCACCGCATCGTTCAGGCTGGTGCGGGCGCGCGCATCCTTGATGCGGTCGGCGTAACGCTTCTCGTCACGGAACTTGAGCGGATCGGGCGTCACCTCCGGCAGCGCCACGTCGAACCAGGTCTCGTTGTCGAACATCGATTTCAGCCGCGCCACCGCGCCCATGCGCATGTGGTAGTTCGAGCCGGGAATGACGAACTGGTTGGCCTCGACATCCTTGTAGAACACGAGCTGCCCGGAATCGGGGCATTTGATCCACAAATTCTCCGGCGTCTCGCGCCGCAGGATGTTGCGGATCTTTGGCCGGACCACATTGGTGAGCCAGTTCATGTCTTGCTCCGGTTCGCGATTCGGTGGGGATCGCCCTCGAATATATGGCCGCCGGGCTCGGGCCCGGCAAGCCGTGGTTAGGGGCAGATTGTGGCTTATTCTGCGGCCTGTTGGGCGCCCCGGACGCCTTGCGCCAGCGATACGGCGAGCTCGGCCACTGCATCGACGGTCCGGGCCGTGGCGCGGCCGTCGGCATCGAGACTGCCGCGCAGCGCATCGACCAGCGCGGTGCCGACCACTGCTCCGTCGGCATGCTCGGCGATGGCGCGCGCGGCTTGCGGCGTGCGGATGCCGAAGCCGACGCAGACCGGCAGATCGGTGTGCCGCTTGATCCGCGCCACCGCGTCGCCGACCGCCCTGGAATCGGCCGCCGCCGCACCCGTGATGCCGGTGATCGAGACGTAGTAGACAAAGCCCGAGGTGTTGGCGAGCACCGCGGGCAAGCGTTTGTCGTCGGTAGTCGGCGTCGCCAGGCGAATGAAATTGAGCCCCGCCTTGAGCGCGGGCACGCAGAGCTCGGTGTCCTCCTCCGGCGGCAGGTCGACGATGATCAGGCCATCGATACCGGCGCTCTTGGCGTCGTCCAGGAACTTGTCCACCCCGTAGATGTAGATCGGGTTGTAGTAACCCATCAGCACCAGCGGCGTCGCGGCGTCGTCCTTGCGGAAGCTGCGCACCAACTCCAGCGTTTTCTTCAGCGTCATGCCGGCGTTGAGCGCACGCAGGCCCGCCGCCTGGATCGACGGGCCGTCGGCCATCGGATCGGTAAAGGGCATGCCGATCTCGATGATATCGGCGCCGGCCTTCGGCATCGCCTTGATGACCTGCAGCGACGTCTCCGGATCGGGATCGCCGGCCATCAGGAAGGTCACGAACGCCGACCGGCCCTCGCGCTTGAGCTTTGCGAACAGTGCATCGATGCGAGTCGTCATAATGCGGCACACGCTGTGGTACACCTCTCCCCAGAGGGGAGAGGTCGGATCGCATCGCAAGATGCGAGCCGGGTGAGGGGAATGGACAGGTTCAAAACCAGGGCACGAATCCTTCGGGCTTCGCAAACCAACGCTGAAGCGAGGCTATGGCAGGCGCTCCGCAACCTGCGATTGGCCCATTGGAAGTTCCGGCGACAGCATTCCATCGACCGATACGTCGTGGACTTTGTAAGTCTGGCAGGAAAGCTCATCGTGGAAGTGGATGGCGTTACCCATACTGAGCCGGCGGACGTCGCGCGGGATGAGGAGCGGACGAAAGCACTCGAGGCTTTCGGCTTCCTCGTCGTTCGGGTGTCGAACACCGATGTGTATGACAATCTTGAGGGAGTTCTCGAGATGATCGCAGGCACACTTCGATTCGATTGAGAGGAGAGATCCCTCACCCGGCTGCTTCGCAGCCGACCTCTCCCCACAGGGGAGAGGTGCAGGAGAGAGCGCCGCTCGATGGTCACTTCCTCCCCCGCAGGATGTCGCCGACTTGCGGGACGTCCTTGTCGCCACGGCCGGAGAGATTGACAACCATCAGATGATCCCTGGGCCGCTTGGGCGCGAGCTCCATGACCTTGGCGATGGCGTGGGCCGGCTCCAGCGCCGGGATGATACCTTCGAGCCGCGACAAGAGTTGAAACGCGGCAAGCGCCTCGTCGTCGGTCGCGGACAGATAGTTCACGCGGCCGACCTCGTGCAGCCAGGAATGCTCCGGGCCGATGCCGGGATAATCGAGGCCTGCGGAGATCGAATGCGCGTCCTGGATCTGGCCGTCCTCGTTCATCAGGAGATAGGTGCGGTTGCCATGCAGCACGCCAGGCCGGCCGCCGGCGATCGAGGCAGCATGCAATTGCGTGAGCCCATGGCCCGCCGCTTCGACACCGAAGATCTCGACCGAGGGATCGTCGAGGAACGGGTGAAACAGCCCCATCGCATTGGAGCCGCCGCCGATGCAGGCGATCAGCGAATCCGGCAGCCGCCCCTCCACGTCCTGCATCTGTTGGCGCGTCTCGTTGCCGATCACGGACTGGAAGTCACGCACCAGCGTCGGATAGGGATGGGGACCGGCGACCGTGCCGATGCAATAGAACGTGTTGTGCACATTGGTGACCCAGTCGCGCAGCGCCTCGTTCATGGCGTCCTTCAGCGTCCTGGTGCCGGACTGCACCGGGACGACCTCCGCGCCCAGCATCTCCATGCGGATCACATTGGGCTGCTGCCGCGCCACGTCGACCGCGCCCATATAGACGATGCATTCCAGCCCAAAGCGCGCGCACAGCGTCGCGGTCGCGACGCCGTGCTGGCCGGCGCCGGTCTCGGCGATGATCCGCTTCTTGCCCATGCGCCGTGCGAGCATGATCTGGCCGAGCACATTGTTCACCTTGTGGGAGCCGGTGTGATTGAGCTCCTCGCGCTTCAGATAGATCTTCGCGCCACCGAGATGCTCCGTGAGACGCTCGGCGTAATAAAGCGGCGAAGGCCGGCCGACATAGTTCTTCAGATAACCATCCATCTCGGCCCGGAAGGCCGGATCGGCCTTGGCGTCGGCGTAGGCCTTCTCCAGGTCGAGGATCAGCGGCATCAGGGTTTCCGCGACAAAGCGGCCACCGAAGATGCCGAAATGGCCGCGCTCGTCGGGACCGCTGCGGAAGGAATTTGGTTTTGCCAGTGTCATCGTATCGCCAGTTATCGTATCGCCAGTTCTTGGGTGGCGCGCGCCGCGCGGATGAAACATTCGATCAGCTGCGGGTCTTTGACGCCGGGCGCGCGCTCGACGCTGGAGGAGACATCGACGCCACCGGCCCGGGTGACGCGCAGCGCCTCCGCGACATTGTC
The DNA here is from genome assembly GCF_000472425.1 of Bradyrhizobium sp. Tv2a-2. Taxonomy (GTDB): domain Bacteria; phylum Pseudomonadota; class Alphaproteobacteria; order Rhizobiales; family Xanthobacteraceae; genus Bradyrhizobium. Next base: position 156,555 of record NZ_AXAI01000003.1, read on the forward strand.
AGCGGTGAGCCCGCCGGAGACCATGAAGGGCCGCTTCAGGTCGAGATTTGTCAGCACGCGCCAGTCGAAGGTCGTCCCCAGCCCGCCCGGCCGCGTGGCGTGCTTGGGCGGGCGCGCATCGAACAGGATGCGGTCGGAGACCGCGGCGTAATCAAGCAGGCCGGCAAGATCGGCTGAGGTCTCGACCGGGAGCGCCTTCATCACCTCGAGGCCGAATCTCTGCTTCAGTTCCAGAATCCGCGCCACGCTCTCGTGGCCGTGCAGCTGCAGAATGTCGGGCCTGAGCGCCGTGACAATGGCAGACAGGGCCGCGTCATCGGCATCGACCGTCAGCGCGGCCTTTTGGGCGCGGCCCGCGACGGAAGCAGCCAGCTCGCGGGCCATGTCAAATGAAACATTCCGGGGCGAGGGCGGGAAGAATACGAAACCCACCATGTCGGCGCCCGCACCAAGCGCCGCGTCGAGCGTCTCGCGCGTGGACAGGCCGCAAATCTTTACCGTCAAGGACATGGCTCGGTTCGGGTCGGCTTTTCGTGGGGCGGAAGCCGGGCTTCCGCATGCGCGCTTCTACAACGTCGCACCCTGCTTGTCTCGCCCGGAAGCCCCGTAAAACCCGCCATTTGCCGGGGCCGGAAGCCGCCCGGAGCCGGTGCGCATGGTGCTGGCGCGAAGGTCCGCCAGCTCGGCCCTCGCCGCCCGCGCATCGGCCTCGTGCCGGCGCGCCGCCCGCCGCCAATGTCGCTGGCCCCACCAGGTGGCAATGCCGCCCATGATGACGCCTAGCATCGCGACCACGATGACCAGGACGAACAGCCGCACATCGGCTGAGAGAGCCGGATCGGCGGAATTGAAGGGATCGAACGAGACCGTGACGAAATGCCGGTTCGCCACCCCAAAGGCCACGAGGATGAGGAACAGCGGAACGACGATCAGATAGGTGAGGAATTTTCGCATCAGACGCGCTCGCATGGATCGCCACCGGCGCATGCGTATCATGCGCAAGGGCCAAAAACAGCCCTTTAAGCGGCTGCCGCCCTCAATGAGGCAAGCGCGAGATCAGTCGTCGGCCTCGGCAGCCCCGGGATCATCCCGGTTGAGCCGCTCGCGCATTTCCTTGCCGGTCTTGAAGAACGGCACGTTCTTCTGGTCGACGGGCACATGGGCACCGGTCCGCGGATTGCGGCCCGCACGCGCCGGGCGATGCTTGACCGAAAAGGCGCCGAAGCCGCGCAGCTCCACCCGATCGCCGCGCGCGAGCGCTGCGACGATCTCGTCGAGAATCGCGTTCACGATGTTCTCGATGTCCCGCTGATAGAGGTGCGGGTTGTGCTCGGCAATACGCTGGACGAGTTCGGATTTGATCATAAAGGAGTGGGCCCGGGGACGTCGTCTCTCATTTCTGTGAAAATACCTAGAACTGTCAAGACGCTAAATCAATTTAGCCCGGCACGAAAAGGGGTGACAAACGGCCAAAACCGGGCTGTCACAATACAAGCAGGACGGGAATGACCCGTCACAATCGCGGCCGGAGGCCGTCAATTGGTTCCTCCGGGCTCCCAGAGCGCGAGCATTCCGTCGAGGCTGAGGCGATCAACTGCCTGCGCCACACCGGCCTGCTCGATCTTGTGCGCGATGCCATTCAGGCCGAGTGCGTCAAGCGTAATTGATGCCGCCGTGCGCAAGAAAGTGAGGTCGCCGAAGCGCGGCGCGAGCTTGTAATCGCGGATCGGCAGGTCTTTCTTGACGTTCTTCTGCTCGACCAGCCAGGCGACTGCAGTCTTCTCGTCGCCGAGCTCGTCGACGAGCTTGAGATCGACGCCTTGACGGCCGGTGAAGACACGACCATCGGCCACTTTCTCGAGCTGCGCGTCGTCCATGCCGCGACGGCTCTTCACCAGATCGCGGAACCAGGCATACGAATCCTTCACCAGCGCGTCGAGCGCTGCGCGCGCTTCGGGGCTGGTCGGCTCAAAACCGTTCGGCGCGGCTTTCAGCGGCGAGGATTTCACTTCCTCGACCTTGACGCCGATGGTTTTCAGGAGCTCCGCGACATTCGGATATTGAAACAGCACGCCGATCGAGCCGACCAGCGAGCTCTGCTGTGCAACGATGTGATCGGAGGCGATCGCCGCGATGTAGCCACCGGAGGCTGCCAGGCCCTCGACCACCACGACAAGAGGCTTCTTGGCCTTCAGCCTTACCAGCGAATCGTAGAGCTGCTCGGAGCCCGCGGTGGTGCCGCCGGGCGAATTGATGTGCACGACGACCGCCGCCGCATTCGAGCTCTCCAGCCGCTCCAGCGCCGCGACGCGCTCGCGGTCGCTGCGTATCAGGCCCTCGATGTTGACCCGCGCAATCGAGCCTGCGCGCGTGAAGGCGCTTTGCCCGCGCGGCGAAACCAGGACGCCGATCGCCGCGATTGCCGCGATCGCAACCACTGCCGCCGAGACGCGCCAGAAGGTGAGCTTGCGCCGCATCCTGCGGCGATCGACGATCACATCCGAATCAAGCGACATCGAAATGCTCCCAGATAAGTCGCCGCCGTTTTGCCTCGGCAGCGTCAACGACGCCTTAGCTGAATACATCAATTGCCACGCAATATGAAGAAAACGTGACTTGGTCTTCGGTCGTAGTCGCCCCCGGCAGGTCCTTCACTGCTCCCCGGCCTGGAGAGGTCACAAACAAAAAGGCCCCGGCGAATGCCGGGGCCTCTGTCGCAAGCGGAACGCAAATCCGCTTACTTGTCCTTGTCGCGGTTCTTGAGCGCAGTGCCCAGGATGTCGCCCAGTGTGGCCCCCGAGTCGGAGGAGCCGTATTGCGCGATGGCCTCCTTCTCCTCGGCGACTTCCAGCGCCTTGATCGAGACCTGCACCTTGCGGGCCTTCTTGTCGAACTGGATCACGCGCGCATCGACCTTCTCGCCGACCGCGAAACGGTCGGAGCGCTGGTCGTTGCGGTCACGCGCAAGCTCGGAGCGCTTGATGAAGGTCGCGAAGTCGGTACCGACGATCTTGACCTCGATGCCGCTTTCCTTGACCTCGAGCACTTCGCAGGTCACGACCGCACCCTTCTTGACATCGCCGGGCTCCGCGAAGGGATCGCCTTCGAGCTGCTTGATGCCGAGCGAGATGCGCTCCTTTTCGACGTCCACGTCGAGCACCACAGCCTTGACGTGGTCGCCCTTCTTGAAGTTGTCGATCACCTGCTCGCCCGGAAGCTTCCAGTCGAGATCGGACAGATGCACCATGCCGTCGACATCGCCCTCGAGGCCGAGGAACAGGCCGAACTCGGTCTTGTTCTTGACCTCGCCATCGACTGTCGAACCAACCGGGTGCGCCTCGACGAAGACTTCCCAGGGATTGCGCATGGTCTGCTTGAGGCCGAGCGAGATGCGGCGCTTGACGGAATCGACTTCCAAGACCTGCACTTCGACTTCCTGCGAGGTCGAAACGATCTTGCCGGGGTGCATGTTCTTCTTGGTCCACGACATCTCGGAGACGTGGATCAGGCCCTCGATGCCCGGCTCCAGCTCCACGAAGGCGCCGTAGTCGGTGATGTTGGTGACGCGGCCGTGGAAGCGAGCACCCAGCGGGTATTTCGCCTCGATGCCCTGCCACGGATCGTCGAGCAGCTGCTTCATGCCGAGCGAGATGCGGTGCGTCTCGTGGTTGATCTTGATGATCTTGACCTTCACCGACTGGCCGATGCTAAGCACCTCGGTCGGATGGTTGACGCGGCGCCAGGCGATATCGGTGACGTGCAGCAGACCGTCGATGCCGCCGAGATCGACGAACGCGCCGTAATCGGTGATGTTCTTGACCACGCCGTCGATCACCTGCCCCTCTTCGAGGTTCTGCACCAGCTCCTGGCGCTGCTCGGCGCGGGTCTCTTCCAGCACGGTACGTCGGGAGACGACGATATTGCCGCGGCGGCGGTCCATCTTGAGGATCTGGAACGGCTGCGAGTTGTTCATCAGCGGCGCAACGTCGCGGATCGGACGAATGTCCACCTGCGAGCGCGGCAGGAAGGCCACGGCGCCGTCGAGATCGACGGTGAAGCCGCCCTTGACCTGGTTGAAGATGACGCCCATGACCTTTTCGTTGTTCTGGAACGCCTTCTCCAGCTTGCCCCAGCTCTCCTCGCGGCGCGCCTTGTCGCGCGACAGCACGGCTTCGCCGAGCGCATTCTCGATGCGGTCGAGGAACACCTCGACTTCGTCGCCGACCTTGATCTCGCTGTCACGGCCGGGGCCGGAGAATTCGCGCAGCGCGACGCGGCCCTCGGTCTTCAGGCCGACGTCGATGACGGCCATGTCCTTTTCAATCGCAACCACCGTGCCTTTGACGACGGAGGATTCCTGCAGGTTACCGCCGGCAAAGGACTCGTCGAGCATCGCGGCGAAATCGTCGCGGGACGGGGAATAAGTATTCGCAGAAGTCGAAGCCATATGTTCTCCAATGCGGGATCTTGCCGGCCATTGCGGTTAAAGGGCGTATCGCGCGCGCAGTGATCCAAGGTCCGCAAAGCCCTCGGACGACCGTGTATCGCGCTGAAAAAAACGCGAGCAGCGGGCCGGCAGAGCCTGCACGTTCGATACGTTGATTGTGTCCGGAGACGACGAGACTCGCGAGACCGAAAGATCTCAGGAGATCGACCTGACTAGACGCGGGAGCGGGCGTTCCTCCAGTGACGGCAGGGGCTCAAACCCGCTGCCGGCCCGCTCGGACGGCCTCGACAATGTCAATGGCGGCCCGGACGCCCGCCTCTATATCGAGATTGGTATTATCTAGCAAGTAAGCATCGGCGGCTTGTTTTAAAGGCGCTGAAGCGCGAGTCCGGTCGCGTTCGTCGCGCTGGATGATGTCCGCGAGGATCTTCGCCTCGTCGGCCTCCTCGCCTCGCGACTTCGCCTCGAGAGCGCGGCGGTGGGCCCGGACCTTTGCATCCGCAACGACGAAGATCTTCACCTCGGCATCCGGGCAGATCACGGTTCCGATATCGCGCCCGTCGAGCACCGCCCCGGGCGGGGTGGCCGCAAACCGGCGTTGGAAGTCGAGCAGGACTTCGCGGACCCGAGGAATAGCCGAGACCACCGACGCGGCCTCGCCGGCCTTCTGGCTCTTCAGGGCCGGATTGCCGAAAGTATCGGGATCGAGTTCCATGGCTGCCCTGACCGCCAGTGCCTCGTCGCGCAGGTCCGCGCCCGCCTGGAGCAAGGCATAACCCACCGCGCGGTAGATCACGCCGGTATCGAGGTGCCTATAACCGTAGTGCTGGGCGAGCTTCCTGGCGAGCGTACCCTTGCCCGAGGCTGCCGGTCCGTCGATGGCAATGATCATGAAAACTCCGCCCCCAGGCCGCGCATCATGGGAATGAAGTCGGGGAAGCTGGTGGCGATGAACGCGGTGTCGTCGATGGTGACCGGCTTGTCGGAGGCCAGCCCCATGACCAGCGCCGACATGGCGATGCGATGATCCATGTGGGTGGCGACCAGCCCGCCACCGGGCACATGGCCCCTGCCTTCGACGATCAAGTCATCGCCTGATATCTCGACCTTGACCCCGTTGACCCGCAGCATCGCGGCCGTGGCCTCCAGCCGGTCGGACTCCTTGACCCGTAGTTCCTGCAGGCCGCGCATGATGGTGGTCCCTTCTGCGAAGGAAGCCGCGACCGCCAGCACCAGATATTCGTCGATCATCGACGGCGCGCGCTCCGGCGGGACCTCGACCCCGCGCAGTCTTGACGCTCGCACGCGCAGTTGCGCCATGGGCTCACCGGCGTCGCCGCGCGCACCGGTTTCCTCGATCGAGGCGCCCATTTCGCGCAATGTCGCGAAAAGCCCGGTCCGCAGCGGATTGGTCATGACGTCGGAGAGGACGATGTCGGAACCCTCCACGATCAGGGCTGCGACCAAGGGAAACGCGGCAGATGAGGGATCTGCCGGCACCACCACCGCAGCGCCATGCAGCTCCGGCTGGCCGGACAGCGCGATACGCCGGCCATGGCTGCCCTCAAGGCTCGAGACGATGTCGGCGCCAAAATGCTTGAGCATCAGCTCGGTATGGTCGCGGCTCGCCTCCTGCTCGATCACGGTAGTGACGCCGGGGGCCGCAAGCCCCGCCAGCAGCACAGCCGACTTGATCTGGGCGGAGGCCACCGGGGTGCGGTAGGTTACCGGAACCGGATCGCGCGCCCCCTGCAAGGTCAGCGGCAGCCGGCCACCCTCGCCGCTTGCGGTTACCTTGGCGCCCATCAGGGCCAGGGGATCGAGCACGCGACGCATGGGACGGCTGCGGAGCGAGGCATCCCCATCGAACACCGCGCTGATCGGACAGCCCGCGACCGCGCCCATGACCAGCCGGCAGCCGGTGCCGGAATTGCCGAAATCGAGAGGAGCGCTGGGCTGGGCGAAGCCCGAGACTCCGACACCCCACACTTTCCAGGCGAAATCGCCGGTACGCTCGACCCGCGCGCCCAGCGCCTGCATGGATTTGGCGGTGTTGAGGACGTCCTCGCCCTCCAAAAGGCCCGAAATCGAGGTCTCCCCGATTGCGAGCGCGCCCAATATCAGGGCTCGGTGCGAGATCGATTTGTCGCCGGGGACGCGCGCCTTGCCCGAAAGCGGGCCGCTGGCACGCGATTCCAGGGGCGTGGGCGAGGAGGAATGGTCGGAATGGGTCAATTTTCGGTCCTGTGCGCGAGGCGCAGGTAACACAGCCGGCCGGCGACGTCACGCGGAGGATGCGTCGGCGCGATAGCGATGGGGAGGGGTAATGGCACCCATTTCTTACACGAAGCGCTATTGACAGCCGGCCCTCAACTAGCCAAGTGAAGCTCCGCTTTTCCGACATTGCCAGGATTTTGCACGTGGCCAAAACCGATCTTGGAACCAAACGCATTTGCCCGACCACGGGCAAGAAATTCTATGATCTGAACAAGAATCCAGTGATCTCGCCCTATACCGGCGAGGTGGTGCCGATTGCTCCGGTTGCCCCTGTACGCGCCTCCCGTAGTAGTGAGGCTGCGCGCGCCGCACCCGTCCGTGACGTTGCTCCGGAGGCCGCGGAGTCTGAAGAATTGGTCTCGCTCGAGGAGGCCGATGCCGAAGAGAACACCGGCAAGGTCAAGGCCGTCGTCCCCGAATCGGAGGACGATATCGAGGTTGACGAGACAATCGAGGACGATGACGACGACGATTCGACCTTCATCCCCGACGAGGAAGAGGGCGATGAGGACGTCACCGATATTATCGGCGACGTCGGCGGCGATGAGGAGACTTGAGCTTATCGCCGAAGTGTGATCAACGGTCGTTCCTGATTTCCCGGCGCGTCGCCCAGGCGCGCTGGTTCGCCTGATGGGGCCATAGCTCAGCTGGGAGAGCGCTTGCATGGCATGCAAGAGGTCGGCGGTTCGATCCCGCCTGGCTCCACCAGCCTTCGCTCGCTTCGCGAGCTACGGCTGGGCAGGCCACGCTCGCTCGCGGCGAAGAGAGCGAAGGCTGCCCCGCCGTAGCCCAAAGGGCGAAGGCGGGCTCTATCCGCAAGCTCATAATTCCCACTCGCATCGCGAGGGAGCATTGGCCGGCGAACTGATCCAATGAAGCACGTCTACATCCTCGAGAGCCTCGACGGAGGTCATTTCTACGTCGGTATTGCCGATGATGTGCCTGCGCGGTTGATCAAGCACAACGCCGGCGAGGTATCTCACACCTCGAAGTACCGACCGTGGCGGATTCGGACCTACGTCGCGTTTACCGACGAAAGTCTTGCTTTCGCCTTCGAAAGGTATCTCAAGTCGGGCTCGGGACGAGCCTTCGCGAAGAAACACTTTTAGCCCCCTCACTCCCTCGCCGCGGCGTTCAGCTGGTCCCGCAGCGCGACCAGGCTCTTCCTCAGGCTCGACAGCTCCCCGATGGAGCATCCCGACGCCGACAGGATCGCAGCCGGCACCGCCCTCGCCTTCTCCCGCAGTGCGTGGCCCTGGGCGGTCAGCGCGATCAGCACGTGGCGCTCGTCCTCGCTCGAGCGGGTCCGTCGGACCAAATGCGCCGCCTCCAGCCGCTTCAGGAGCGGCGTAAGGGTGCCGGAATCCAGGAACAGCCGTTCGCCGATTTCCCTGACCGCAACGCCGTCACGCTCCCATAATACCAGCATGACAAGATATTGCGGATAGGTCAGGCCAAGCCTATCCAGAAGCGGCTTGTAGACGCGGTTGAACGCATGCGCGGTCGAGTAGATCGCGAAACAGAGCTGATTGCTGAGCATCAGCTGGGCTTCTGCCATGAACTTCTTTGCCATTCCTGCCTCTTCGGGACCGCGGACTGGCCCATTATGCGCCAGCGGGCCCCCTTCAATCAATTGCGCACAATCTAATCACGAAAATTCGACCGACAATCATATTGCGCACAATTTAATTGCGTGCGATAGAGCCGCCATCGAAGATCGCAACCAGGAAGGGAGAACCACGATGTCCGTGAATGTGCTCTACAAGACCTCCGCCAAGGCCACCGGCGGCCGCGACGGCCACGCCGCAACCCTCGACGGCGCGCTCGACGTCAAGCTCACCACCCCGAAGGAGCTCGGCGGCACGGGTGGCACCGGCAACAATCCGGAACAGCTGTTCGCCGCAGGCTACGCCGCCTGCTTCATCGGTGCCATGAAGTTCGTGGCCTCGCAGGGCGGCCCGAAGGTTCCAGCGGATGCCTCCGTCACTTCCACCGTCGGCATCGGTCCGCGCTCGGCCGGTGGCTTCGGGCTCGACATCGAACTCGCGGTCTCGTTGCCGGGCCTCGCCCGCAACGAAGCCGAAGCGCTGGTCGAGAAGGCCCATCAGGTATGCCCCTACTCCAACGCCACCCGCGGCAATGTCGACGTCCGTCTGAAGGTGGTCTGATCGCATAACGGAAGGCCCTCCGGAAAGTTCGGCGGGCCTTTCGTGTTGCGGAATTGCTCATGCGCGCGCGAGGGAACCGCATGGCGGTGACGCATTTGCGTAGCTGCGGTTGCGATGCTTAATGGTCGGAATCGCAACACCAACCTCGCGAACCCATTGATGACCCCTCAATTTGCTCCCGGCGCTATGGCCGGACTGCGCGTGATCGATCTCACGCGCGTGCTCGGCGGCCCCTATTGCACGCAGATCCTCGCCGATCACGGCGCCGACGTGATCAAGGTCGAGCCGCCCGCGGGCGACGAGGTGCGCGACTGGGGCCCTCCCTTCCATGAGGAGGATGCGGCCTATTTCGTCGGCATCAATCGCAACAAGCGCTCGATCGGCATGGACCTCGCTTCCGTCGGCGGCCGCGCAATCCTGATGAGGATGCTTGAGGGCGCCGACGTCCTGATCGAGAATTTCAAGCCGGGCACGCTGGAGAAATGGGGCATCGGCAGTGACGTGCTGCAGGAGAAGTTTCCCAAGCTGGTACATTGCCGCATCTGCGGCTTCGGCGCCGACGGCCCGCGCGGCGGCAATCCCGGTTATGACGCCATCATCCAGGCCATGACCGGCATGATCGCGGCAACCGGCTCACCCGAGAGCGGCCCGATGCGGATCGGCGTGCCGCTGGTCGACATCACGACCGGCCTCTATGCTGCGATCGGCATCCTGATGGCGCTGTCGGAGCGGCAAAAGTCGGGCAAGGGGCAATTCCTCGAGGTCACGCTGTACGAGACCGGGCTTGCCATCATGCATCCGCATACGGCGAATTATTTCATGCATGGCAAACCGCCGTCGCTCACCGGCAACGAGCATCCGAACCTCGTGCCCTATGCCATCTTCCCGACCAGGACCGACGACATCTTCATCGGCGTCGGCAATGACGGCACCTTCAGGAAGCTCTGCAAGGAGATCGGCAAGCCCGATCTCGGCACCGACCCGCGCTTTGCCCGCAACAAGGATCGCATCGCAAACCGCGAGGCGTTGCGCACCGAACTCGGCGCGGTGTTTTCGCTGCACGAAGCCGAGCCGCTCTGCAACCGCCTGCTCGCCGCGGGCCTGCCCGCGGGCCCCGTGCAAAAGATCGACCAGGCGCTGACCAACCCGCACACCATCTACCGCGGCGACGTGATCGAGAAGGACTGGTACAAAGGCGTGGCCTCGCCGATCCGGCTCGACCGTACCAGGCCGAGCCTGCGCAGCCTGCCTCCGAAATTCAGCCAGCATGCCCGCGAGGTGCTCGCCGAGTTCGGCTATTCCGACGGCGACATCGATGGGCTCGTCGAAAAGGGCGTCGTCTGCGAGGAGCGGAAGCGCTGACGGAACGAAGCAGTTAATTATGGTCGTCCTGGCGTTCGCCGGGACGACAACCCTTCTCGCAGGCGGCCGTCCTGCTCTGCGCCCTTTTTCCTGCTTCCCTCATCCCGCTTTTCCCCCGTACCATCCCTTGTCATAAAGTCATTTGCGCGTCATTGAGCACTGCTACCGCGCAACAAGATGGTTCAAATGGGAGGGGTTTTGATGGTTTTTCGAGGGTTCAGTGCTGCCGCGGCCGGCGCCATATCGCTTGCTTTTGCCGCGTCGCCCGCATTCGCGGTGACCGAGATCCAGTGGTGGCACGCCATGACCGGCCCGAACAATGACGTGGTGGTCAAGCTCGCCAACGACTTCAATGCCTCGCAGAGCGAGTACAAGATCGTCCCCTCTTTCAAGGGCTCTTACGCTGATACGCTCAACGCCGGCATCGCGGCCTTCCGCGCCGGCAATGCACCCGGCATCATGCAGGTGTTCGAGGTCGGCACCGCAACCATGATGGCCGCCAAGGGCGCCGTCAAACCGGTGTTCGAACTGATGAAGGAGCAGGGCGAGAAATTCGATCCGCAGGCCTATCTGCCGGCGATCACCGGCTACTACTCGACCTCCAAGGGCGAGATGCTGTCGTTTCCGTTCAACTCCTCAAGCATGGTCATGTGGGTCAATCTCGACGCGCTGAAAGCGGCCGGCATCGCCGAGCCGCCGAAGACCTGGCCGGAGGTGTTCGCCGATGCCAAGAAGCTGCACGCCACGAGCCCGACCTGCGGCTTCTCCTCGTCCTGGGTAACCTGGGGCTTCATCGAGCAATTCTCGGCCTGGCACAACATTCCGATCGGCAGCAAGGCCAACGGCCTCGACGGTTTTGACACCGTGCTGTCCTTCAACAACCCGCTCGAGACCAAGCTGCTGGAAAACCTGATCGAGCTGCAGAAGGACAAGAGCTACGACTATTCCGGGCGCACCAACACCGGCGAAGGCCGCTTCACCTCGGGCGAATGCCCGCTCTACATGACGTCCTCGGCCTTCTATCCGAACGTCAAGGCCAACGCGAAGTTCAGCTACACCGCGGTGCCGATGCCCTATTTCCCTGACGTCAACGGCGCGCCGCAAAACTCCATCATCGGCGGCGCTTCGCTGTGGGTGATGGCCGGGCAAAAGCCGGAAGAGTACAGGGGCATTGCGAAGTTCTTCACCTTCCTCTCCGACACCGACCGCCAGGTCTATCTGCACGAGGTGTCGGGCTATCTGCCGATCACCAAGGCGGCCTATGAGAAGACCAAGGAATCGGGCTTCTATGACAAGAACCCGATCCTGGAAGTGCCTTTGAAGGAATTGACCAACAAGACCCCGACCGAGAATTCGCGCGGGCTTCGCTTCGGCGGCATGGTGCAGATGCGCGACGTCTGGTCGGAGGAGATCGAGGCGGCGCTGGCCGGCAAGAAGTCGGCCAAGGAGGCACTGGATGCCGCCGTCTCGCGCGGCAACCAGATGCTGCGGCAGTTCGAGCGTACCGCGGCGAAATAATGCACGACTTGATGATGGCCGGCTTAGCCGGCCATCATCCGTAATGTATCGCGGCACGACCGGGGGGCGTGATGGAAAACCGCGCGATCTTTTCAGGCAAGCTGCTGGCATTTCTCCTGGTGGCGCCGCAGCTCGCGGTCTCGCTGATCTTCTTCTATTGGCCGGCGGCGCAGGCGGTGTGGCAATCGTTCCTCGTGCAGGACGCGTTCGGGCTATCGACCGAGTTTGTCTGGTTCGAGAACTATGTCGAGCTGTTGAAGACGCCTGAATATTATCACGCGGTCGGCGTCACCTTTCTCTTCTCAACCCTTGTCGTGGTGTTCTCACTCGCGATCGGGCTTCTGCTCGCGGTGATGGCCAACCGCAACATCAGGGGCGTGCAGATCTACCGCACCTTCCTGATCATCCCCTATGCAGTGGCACCCGCGGTTGCAAGCGTGCTCTTCATCTTCATGTTCCAGCCCGGGCTCGGCATGTTCGCCCGCGCCCTGCAGCGCTGGGGCATCGACTGGAATCCCGTGCTCAATGGCACGCACGCGATGACCCTGGTCATCATCGTCGCGGTCTGGAACCAGATCAGCTACAATTTCCTGTTCTTCCTCGCAGGTCTGCAGTCGATCCCGAAAAGCGTGATCGAGGCCGCTGCAATCGACGGCGCACGGCCGATGCGCCGGTTCTGGACCATCGTGTTTCCGCTGTTGTCGCCGACTACCTTCTTCCTGATCGTGGTCAACATCACCTACGCCTTCTTCAACACGCTCGGCATCATCGACACCGCGACCGGCGGCGGCCCGAACGGGGCGACGCAGACACTGGTCTACAAGGTGTTTCAGGACGGCAAGGTGGGCTCCGATCTCGGCGGCTCGGCGGCGCAATCGGTGATTCTGATGGTCATCGTGGTGATCCTCACCGCGGTTCAATTCCGCTATGTCGAGAAGAAGGTGCACTACTAGCCATGGTCGAGCATCGCCGCTTCGGAAACCTGCTCCCGCACCTCGTGCTGCTGATCGGCGTACTGATCGTCGCCTTTCCGGTCTATCTCGCCATCGTCGCGTCGACCCATGACGACACGCTGATCGCCAACGGCCAGATGCCGCTCTATCCCGGCACGCACGGCCTCGAGACCTATTGGCACACCATCGTCTCGGGCACCGGCAAGACCACGCGCCAGCCGGTCGGCGGCATGATGCTGGCGAGCCTGATCATGGCGGTCGGCATTGCCGTCGGCAAGATCGCGATCTCGATCATCTCGGCCTATGCGATCGTGTTCTTCGCCTTCCCGTTCCGGATGACGACGTTCTGGATCATCTTCATCACCTTGATGCTGCCGGTCGAGGTGCGCATCTTTCCGACCTACAAGATCACAAGCGACCTGCACATGCTGGACTCCTATTCCGGCCTGATCCTGCCGCTGATTGCGTCCGCGACCGCGACGCTATTATTCAGGCAGTTCTTCATGACCATTCCGAAGGAGCTGGTCGAGGCGTCGAAGATGGATGGCGCGGGGCCGATCCGTTTTTTCTTCGATACACTGCTGCCGTTGTCGGTGACCAATATCGCCGCGCTGTTCGTGATCCTCTTCATCTATGGCTGGAATCAATATCTCTGGCCGCTTCTGATCACGACACGCGACGACATGCAGACCATCGTCATCGGCATCAAGAAGATCATCGACGTTCACGACGCGCTCACCGAATGGAGCGTGGCGATGGCAACCGCCGTGCTCGCGATGTTGCCGCCGGTCGCGGTCGTAGTGTTACTGCAGCGGCTGTTCGTCAAAGGCCTGATCGAGACGGAGAAGTAGTCCCTATGGCCAACGTCGCGCTGCGCAACGTCCGCAAGGCCTATCCCAACGGGTTCGAGGCTATCAAAGGGGTCGATTTCGAAGTCGGTGACGGCCAGTTCTGCGTGCTGGTCGGCCCCTCCGGCTGCGGCAAGTCAACGCTGCTGCGAATGGTCGCGGGACTTGAGACCATCACGACAGGCGAGATCGATATCGGCGGGCGCGTGGTCAACCAGGTCGAGCCGGCCGACCGCGACATCGCCATGGTGTTCCAGAACTACGCGCTCTACCCGCATATGAGCGTCTACAACAACATGGCCTATGGCCTGCGCAATCGCGGCATGCCGAAGGACGAGATCGACACCCGCGTGCAGGAAGCCGCGCGGATACTCGAGCTTGCGGCGCTGCTCGACCGCAAGCCGGGGCAATTGTCCGGCGGCCAGCGTCAGCGCGTCGCGATGGGCCGCGCCATCGTTCGCCAGCCAAAGGTGTTCCTGTTCGACGAGCCGCTATCGAATCTCGACGCCAAGCTGCGCATCGCCATGCGGGTCGAGATCCGCAAATTGCAGCGCAGGCTGTCGACGACCTCGATCTATGTCACCCACGACCAGCTCGAGGCGATGACGCTTGCCGATATTCTCGTCGTGATGAATGGCGGGCAGGTCGAGCAGATCGGCAATCCGCTCGAGATCTACCAGAAGCCGGCAACGACCTTTGTCGCGGCCTTCATTGGCGCCCCGCCGATGAACCTGATCCCGCTGCGCGATTCGAACATCCATCTTCCCGCTTGCAAGGCCGAGGCCGGTATCCTTGGCATCCGCCCGGAAGACCTGCAGATGGTCAGCGGCGCCGTTCCAGATGGCGGAGTGGCGCTCGACCTCACGGTCGAGGCGATCGAGCGGGTCGGCGCGGAGACCTATATCTACGGCCAGCGCCCGCAGCAGCGGGGCCAGGCGGCGATCAGCGCCAGGCCCGGCGAGCTGCCACCCGGGGAAATTCTGGTGCGGATCCCGGGCCAAGAAGGGCCGGCGATCGGCGAGACAATCCGCGCCACTGCGGTGCGGGACAAGCTGCATCTGTTCTCAGCCGACGGGCGAAAGCGGATCGAAATCTAGTATTTACCGCGCTTGGAGATGGTTCCTTGAACGCATGCGCGTTCGTGCCCATATTGCTGTCCAAGGGGTGCCGCAAGGGCCCTGAAACATCAAAGTCGCTTCCGCGAGGACTTTGTAGACTATGACTCGTGTTCCGACGTTATCCAGTCCGTTCCTTCTGGGATTTGACGAGATCGAGCGTGTGCTCGATCGGGTCGTCAAAGGGGCCGACGGGTACCCTCCGTACAATATCGAAAGGTGCGAGCGTACCAACGGTTCGCCCGAGCGGCTGCGCATCACGCTGGCGGTGGCGGGTTTTACCCGCGATCAACTCGATGTAACCATTGAGGAAAACCAGCTCGTGATCCGCGGTCGTCAGCAGGACGACAAAGCCCGGCAATACATCCATCGCGGCATCGCCGCGCGCCACTTCCAGCGCACCTTCGTGCTGGCGGAGGGGATGCAGGTGTTGGGTGCGGATCTGAAGAACGGGCTGTTGTCGATCGACCTCTGCCGGCCCGAGCCGGAGAGGATCGTTAAGACAATCGCTATCAATGAACACGAATAATGGAACGAGTGGCGGACTCGACCGCTTGAGACTCTGAAGGAGTCGAGACCATGACTGAAGTGAATGTTGCGTTAGACCGCGTTTCCCCGGAGGCCCTGGAACATCTCGGCGAGGGGCATATCGCCTATGTGAAGCAGATTCGCTCCGAGGACGTGCCGGACCTGTTTCCGCAGGCGCCGAAGATCGCGCCGGGCCTGAAGCTGTTCGCGCTCCACGCCGCCGACGGCACGCCGATCATGCTGACCGACAGCCGCGAAGCCGCGATTGCGAACGCCTGGAGCAACGAACTTCAGGCCGTCAGCGTGCACTGAGGCGCGCACACCAGCGAATTCAACAACGGCGGGCCGCTTCCGATTGGAGGTGGCTCGCCGTTTCTATGTTCTCTGATTCGGTGGGGTCGCGCTGCTGCAGCGGCGCGGATTACCTTTTTCCTCCCGGGCCAGGCAAAGGGACCTCGCAGATGATGGAGAAAAATTAGATTTACGCGGCGCTCGCCGGCGGCAGCGCCAGCACGGAATAGATCGCTTGCGCGTCGCGGGAGGCGCGGAGCTTTTTCGCGATGTCCTGGTCGCGCAAGAGACGGGCGATGCGGGCGAGCGCCTTCAGGTGGTCGGCACCGGCGCCTTCCGGCGCGAGCAGCAGGAAGATGAGATCGACCGGCTGACCGTCCATGGCCTCGAAATCGATCGGACGCTCGAGCCGGGCGAACAGGCCAAAAATCTTTTCCAGCTTCGGCAGCTTTCCGTGTGGGATCGCGACGCCATAGCCGACGGCAGTGGTGCCGAGCTTTTCGCGCTGCAGCAGAACTTCGAAGACAGCCCGCTCGTTCTGCCCGGTCAGTTCGGCGGCCTTGGCGGCAAGCTCCTGCAGAGCCTGCTTCTTGCTGTTGACCTTCAACGCCGGGAGAATCGCCTCGGGTGCGACCAGATCGGTAATCGTCATGGAGCGTTCCGAGGGTGAATTGAACCGTCAGGTTGCGAAATAGGCCTTACGCGGCCCGCGTCAAGAAGGTGAGGTGGAAGGCGGGTTTGTCCCTGCCCCGGGTCCCTGATGTGGGGCGCTTCTACTCCAACGCAATGGCCATGCCAACACCCCCGACGCGTTTCCTGCATTCTAATCCTAAAATCGGTGAACGACGGTGAGAGCCGGCAAATCACCGGATTTGGCCCCGTTTTTCTACGGCTTTACCGCTGGCGGGTCGACCCAGCCGACATTGCCGTCGGCACGGCGGTAAATGATGTTTACCCGGCCACTGGAGCCATGCTGGAACACGAGGCACGCGGCGCCGGTGAGATCGAGCTCCATCACCGCCTCGCTGACCGAGAGCCGTTTCAAGGCCGTGGTCGCCTCGGCGATGATCACGGGGTTGTAGCCGGTGACCTCGTCCTCGCCCTCACCCGGAGCCTCGATCACGTAGCTTGGGGCATCGAGCCCTGCGAAAGCCGCTGCTTCCGCTGCGGCCTTGCGCGCTGAGCGGTCTTTCAGTCGGCTCTTGTAGCGGCGCAGCCGCTTCTCGATCATCAGCAGCGCCTGATCGGCGCTGGCATAGGCGTCAGGGGCGTTGGAATCGGCCTCCAGCGTTATGCCGGAATCCAGATGCAGCGCGCAGTCGGTGCGGAAGCCGAAGCCGTCCTTGCTCAGGGTGATATGGCCGGAAAAATTGCCGTCGAAATATTTCCGCAAGACCTCCTCGGTGCGCTCGCCGATACGCCCGCGCAAGGCCTCGCCGACGCTGATGCTTTTTCCCGAAATCCGAAGAGTCATGTGAGCCTCCCACCGGATCCCTGATCTGGGGATCCTCGACTGGATGATCTGGGAAAACTGACACTAACGCGATTTGATCCGGACGCAATCTGGCGCAAGCGCGCATCCGCCCCCCGGGAAACTACGGCAATCTTGCAACAAATCTACATCGGCAGGACGAGCACACTCTGCTTCTCGCGACGGCGCTGCACCGAGGAAGGAATGCGCATCGCCTCGCGGTACTTCGCGACCGTACGGCGGGCGATATCAATGCCTGACGCGCGCAGGCGTTCCACGATCGTGTCATCGGACAGGATTGCGCTCGCATTCTCGGCATCGATCAACTGCTTGATGTGATGGCGCACGGCTTCGGCCGAATGCGCCTCGCCGCCATCGGCCGAGGCGATCGAGGCGGTAAAGAAATATTTGAGCTCGAAGGTGCCGCGGTTGGTCGCCATGTATTTGTTGGCGGTGACGCGAGAGACCGTCGATTCGTGCATCTGGATCGCGTCCGCCACGGCCTTCAGATTGAGCGGGCGCAAATGCGCCACGCCGTGCGTGAAGAAGCCATCCTGCTGGCGCACGATCTCGGTTGCGACTTTCAGGATGGTGCGGGCGCGCTGGTCGAGCGCGCGCACGAGCCAGGTTGCGTTCTGCAGGCAATCGGTGAAGTAGGACTTGTCGCCGTCCTTTTTGATGGTCTTGGACAGCTCCGAATAATAGGTCTGGTTGACCAGCACCCGCGGCAGCGTGTCGCTGTTGAGCTCGACCTGCCAGCCGCCGTCCGGACCGGGGCGCACATAGACGTCGGGCACCATGGCCTGCAGCCGCGCGGCGCTGAATTTCAGGCCCGGCTTCGGATCGAGCCTGCGGATTTCGCCGATCATGTCGGCGATGTCCTCGTCATCGACGCCGCACACTTTGCGCAACGCGGCGAGATCGCGCTTGGCCAGGAGATCGAGATGCTCGATCAGGGCCTGCATCGCGGGATCGTAGCGGTTGAGCTCGCGCAGCTGGATCGCCAGGCACTCGCTCAAGTTCCGCGCACAGACACCGGGCGGATCGAAGCGCTGCAGAACGCCGAGCACCTTCTCGACATCGGAAGTCGAGGCGCCGAGCCGCTCGGCGGCCTGCCCGAGATCGGTAGGCAGGTAACCGGCCTCGTCGACAAGATTGATCAGGTATTGCCCGATCATGCGCTCGGATGGCGCGCTGAAGGCGACCGCGAGCTGCTCGGCAAGATGGTCGGCGAGCGTCAACTCGGCGGCGACAAAGGCCTCGAGATTATATTCCTCGTCATTGGAGGCGCCGCCGCCCCATTCGGTGTAGGCGGTGGGCGCGGCGTCCTGGGCGTTGCGCGCGGCGGCCTCGGCCGGCTCCTCGGAAAACACGTTGTCGAGCCGGGTATCGAGAGTCTGTTCGATCTCGCTGCGGCTGCCGAGATCGCCGCTCAGCCAATCCTCTTGTGCCCCTTCCTGCCCCGGCTCGAAGCCGTCGGCAGACGCGCCCACGAAGTCAGATTGGCCGGAGGCAAAATCTTCCGCTCCGCTGCCATGGTCGGAATCGGACATTTCGGCGCGTTCTGGCCCCTGTTCGCCCGCAACCGGCGGCTCATGGGTCTCGGCGGCCCGCTCCAGCAACGGATTGCGTTCGAGTTCCTCCTCGACGAAGGCCGACAGGTCGAGATTGGACAGTTGCAGCAGCTTGATGGCCTGCATCAGCTGCGGCGTCATGACCAGTGACTGTGACTGGCGGAACTCTAATCTCTGTGTCAGTGCCATGGAGGCAAGAACGTCCCCAAAATACAACTTGGTCCGATTCTTGCTTATCCTAGTCTGCGTTCGATGTACACGTCTTGACGCAGAGCAAAAATAGTCTAGAGGCGGAATTCTTCGCCAAGGTAAAGCCGGCGCACGTCGGGATCGTTGACGATCTCCTCCGGACTGCCTTCCGTCAAGATTTCTCCCGCATAAACAATATAGGCGCGGTCGGTCAGGCCGAGCGTTTCGCGCACATTGTGGTCGGTGATGAGAACGCCGATGCCACGATTGGTGAGGTGGCGGACGAGGTCCTGGATGTCGCCGACCGCGATCGGGTCGATGCCGGCGAAGGGCTCGTCGAGCAGCATATAATTCGGGCGCGTGGCGAGCGCGCGCGCGATTTCGACACGGCGCCGCTCACCGCCGGACAGCGCGATCGACGGCGATTTGCGCAGCCGCGTGATGTTGAATTCGTCGAGCAGCGAATCGAGCTCATGCTCGCGCTTCTTCTTCGACGGCTCGACCACCTCCAGCACCGCGCGAATGTTCTGCTCCACCGTAAGGCCGCGAAAGATCGAGGCTTCCTGCGGCAGATAGCCGATGCCAAGACGCGCACGCTGGTACATCGGTAGCTGGGTCACATCATGGCCGTCGAGCTCGATGGCGCCGCGATCGGCCTTGATCAGGCCGGTGATCATGTAGAACACGGTGGTCTTGCCGGCGCCGTTCGGGCCCAGGAGGCCGACGGCCTCGCCGCGGCGTACATAGATCGAGACCCCGCGCACCACCTGGCGGCTGCCAAAGCTCTTTTCGACACTGTGCACCGCCAGAAAGCCCGGCCGCCGCAACAACCGGACACCGGAGGCCGCAGTCGGCTTGGCCGGTTGTTTGGCTGCCGGCCGCGGGCGCGGGCGCTGGGCCTGTGTCGGTACCTCGGCGTGCTGGGGCGGGGCTGCGAGATCGAGGCTCGAAAGCTGGGCCTCTCGGGCGATCGGCGGTGCATCGCGCACGGCACTCGGTACCATCTCGCCATAGCCGTCGCCGAAGGCGGTGATGTCGCCGTGAGCGCGGGCGAACCCGGTCCGGCCGCGTTTGGCGGGGCGCCGACGGAACATGCTGAGTAAATCGACCATCCGCGCTTGCTTCCCACGCCTCTCAAAAGTCGTTCGGTAGCCGGCCGCCCGCGGCTTGATTCGTCCGCTCAGGATGAAGGATTGGATGACCGTTGCCCAGCGGAACACCCGACGTCATGTCTCCCGAGTTAGCTCCGCCGTCCCGAGGCGCTCGCGACGGCGAGCCTCGAAGGGCGACAGCCCGGCTCTCGCAGCGGGACCGTTTCAGCCTTCGAGGCTCGCACCTCAGGATGACGGTTTGCGACGGGTGCGCGCCTCGATCCCGAGCTAGATACAGGCTTGCGCGCCGAGCTTCAACCGCAGCCCCACTGCCTATATGGGAAGTGATTGAACTTATTTCGGTTTGTTCTGATTAAGGATGGACAGGGGCGATCCTGCGCCAGGCTTGGCGCCAGCCGGCGCCGGGCTCTGGGTTGGACCGGGCCCTGGGCCGGCTCCTTCGCAGCCACCGCCGCCCTGGTTGATGAACAGGCCCTGCACCTTGCCGCTGTCGGATTCGACCCGCGAGACGCCGGTGGTCATGTCGACGAACAGGCGGTCGCCGCGCAATACGTTCTTGCACTGGGTCAGCACCACGCCGCCGAGCATGGTGATCAAATTGCTCTTGGTGTCGAACACCGCGGTCTCGCCGGTCACGACCTGGTCCTTTTGGGTGACCACCACATTGCCGTGCGCCTCAAGCCGCTTGATCGAGGAGCTACCGCCGGGTCCGGGAGCTGCCGACTGCATCGGTGCGCCGGGCGGTGGCGCCGCCTTCGCGCCCTTGGCTGGCGCCGGCGCGGGCTGCTGGCCCTGCGCCTGGCCTTGGCCCTGCCCTTGCCCGCTTGACTCATAGAAGACGACCAGCGTCTTCGAGGTCATGGTGGTGTCGCCCTGCACCACCTTCACATTGCCGGAGAAGGTCGCTTCCTTCTTCTTGTCGCGCATTTCAAGCGAAGCCGCCTCGATCTGGATCGGCTGGTCGCGGTTCTGCGAGAAGCCCTGCATTGCATTGGGCACGCCCTGCACCGAGCTCTGTGCACTCGCGCCAAAGGCTGCGCCGAACGAGATTGCAAATGCGATAGCGGTAAGCTGTCCGCTCGGGCCACACAATCGCGGCAGGAAAGGCATGCTCATCATCTCAAATTGGATTTGCCGGACGCGGCGCGCGTTCGCGCCGGCGGGGCAGGCGGGGGCGGCGCGGGCGCGGCGGGCGCGGCGGGCGCGGCGTTCGCTTCCGTGGTGGCGGAATTGTCGTCGAGATGATCGAGATGCATCACGACATTGCCGTCGAAGCGAACCACTGCGCCGCCGTCGGTGATGTGCAGGCGATCGGCGCTGAGGGTGCCGTTGGTCAGCTTGACGTCGACATGCTCCTCGGAATCCACCGTGCTCTTGCCCATGTCGACAAACGCGTGGCTCAGCCACGCCTCATAGCCGCTCGAGGTCACCAGATGGATGTCCTTGTGCAGGTCGATCGTCTGCTGCTTATTGTCGAGAAGCCCGGTGCGGGCGGTCAGCGTCACGGTCGATTGGTCCTGCATCAACACCTTGCCCCGCAGCGTGTGCAGCTCAACATGGTCGGCATCGGTCACGTCCTGGGTCGCCGTCTCGGCCCAGAGCTCATAGGGCCGCCGGTCGTCGGTCGAGTAGCCGGACAGATGCGGCGATTCCATGGTGATCTTGGTGCCCGATACCACGAGCTTGCCCATGTCGAACTTGGGCAGCTCGATACGAAATTTATTGAAGAACGCGTAGAAGATAACGATCGCCATTGCCAGGCCCACCGCCGCAGGCACGGCGATGCGCAGCACCCGCACCATGCGGCTGTGCCGCGCGGCGATGGCGAAGCGCGCCTCGAGGCTTGCCTGATAGGCCGGGTTCTGGACCGAGTTCACCGCTGCTCCTGATGGCGGGCTGGATTGCGCATTCTACCCCGCAATGGCCGACTATGCAGTCGGGAACTGGGTCGATGACTGTGTCCGAAACGGGGCGGGGAGATTAACGAATGAACCCTGACGGCGTTCTTTAGGTCGCCCCGGCCGGGAGAGGTATCCTCACGAGTGGGCGAAGATGTCCTCGAGCTCCCAGCCCTGGAGGTCGAGCCTTGCCCGCGTGGGCAGGAAATCGAAACAGGCTTGCGCAAGCTCAGTGCGCCCCTCGCGCGCCAGCATGACGTCGAGCCGCTCCCGCAGCGCGTGCAAATGCAGCACGTCGGAGGCCGCGTAGGCGAGCTGCGCCTCGGAAAGCTGCTGCGAACCCCAGTCGCTGGACTGCTGCTGCTTGGACAAATCGATGTTGAGCAGCTCGCGCACGAGGTCCTTCAGCCCATGGCGATCGGTATAGGTACGGGTGAGGCGGGAGGCGATCTTGGTGCAATAGACCGGCTGCGGCATCACGCCGAAGGTGTGGTAGAGCACGGCAATGTCGAAGCGGGCGAAGTGGAAGATCTTGGTGATGTCGGGATTGCCGAGCAGCGCCGCCAGGTTCGGCGCCTCCGTGTGATCCTTCGGAATCTGCACCACATCGGCGCTGCCGTCGCCGTTCGACAGCTGCACCACGCAGAGCCGGTCGCGGTGCGGATTGAGCCCCATGGTCTCGGTGTCGATCGCCACCGATCGGGTGTAGCGGGAAAGATCAGGCAGGTCGCCGCGGTGCAGGCGTACGGTCATGTAATGTCTGGCCTCTGGTCGATTTGATTCCGGGCGCCAACCTAGCGCCGCAAGGCCGCTGAGGCGAGTCGGCCGGCCGCGATTTCGACCGGCTCGGGACCGTCACAGCGGCAGAATCCGGTTGAGCATCTCGATCAGCGTGCCCTGCTCGGCCTCGCTGAGCGGCGCAAGCATCCTGCGATTATAGGGTTCGCTGATTTTGGCGGCCTCCTGGATCAGCTTATTGCCCTTCGGCGTCAGGACCAGCTCGACGGCACGGCGATCGGCCTTGGAGCGGCTGCGCTTGATGAGGCCTGCCGATTCGAGCTCGTTCAGCATCTTGATCAGGTTCGGCAGCTGCAGGCGGAGCAGGCCCGCCACGCTGCTCGGGGCTACGCCCGGATTGTCGCGGACCAGGGCAAGGATGGCATAGCTCGCGGGGCTGATGCCCATTTCCGCGAACTGCTCGTAAAAGCCCTCGAAGAATTTCAATTGCACCAGCCGGATCATGAATCCCGGCGTGTTCTGCAGCGCCCTCAAATTGAGCGGCTTTTTCGATGCTGGCTGCTGATTGGCTTTCACGTGCCCCGACTCCCGGTCTTGCCGCGCCACTCTGTCTGAATCCTGCCGAATTGACACCCTCCGAAGCGCCAGGGAGGCGGGACAGGTGCGCAGTCGCGTGGGTTCGGATCCACTAGAATTTTTGGTCGTCCGGTAGGGTATTGTGCACTGACGTCGTGTACCGATGCGGCACGCGCTACCAACACCGGGCAGGAACTTGACCAGGCTGAAGCATTCAATTCAAAGATTGATGTGGCGGCTCCAATGGACTCCTGACCGCGCGGGCATTTTGCGCCTGTTGACATCCGCAATTATCGTTATCGCCGCCTTTGCGGCTGTGATGATTCACTCTCCTTCCATTCAACAGCGGAACGCCAGTGCGGGCTTTGGCCGCGAATGGGATTGCACGCCTCAGCCAAAGGGCGACCCCACCTGCATCAAGAAGATAGGGCGGTGACGGCGGTTCGGGTGCAGGGCGTGCGTGCATCGCCTCATTGGTTCGACTCCAAGACAAGATCACGCTTATCCGCAAGGCGCGCTTCTTCGCGCTGACATGGGGCATTGCCGACGTCCGAGGGCAGGGCAAAGCCCTTCGCGAGCCCGAAGATCGCGGGGATGACGATCAGGGTCAGCAGCGTCGACGAGATCATGCCGCCGATCATGGGCACTGCGATGCGCTGCATGATCTCGGAGCCGGTGCCCGTGCTCCACATGATCGGCAACAGCCCGGCCATGATCGCGACGACCGTCATCATCTTGGGCCGCACGCGCTCGACTGCACCTTCCATGATGGCGTGGTGGAGGTCCTTGCGGGTGAGCGGTCGTCCCTCGATTGCCCGCTGCGCCGCCGCGCTCCGCAGCGCTTCGTTGAGATAGATCAGCATGACGACGCCTGTCTCCGCGGCGACGCCCGCGAGCGCGATGAAGCCGACGGCGACGGCGACCGAGAGATTGAAATTGAGCCACCACATCAGCCAGAGGCCGCCGACCAGCGCGAAAGGCAGCGACAGCATCACGATCATCGTCTCCAGGACCGAGCGGAAGTTGAGGTACAGGAGCAGGAAGATGATCAACAGCGTCGCCGGCACGACGATCTTCAGACGTGCCGCGGCACGCTCGAGATATTCGTACTGCCCGCTCCAGACGACGTAGTAGCCCGGCGGAAACTGGACGCTGGCCTGCACCGCGCGCTGCGCATCGGCGACGTAGCCGCCGAGATCGCGGTCACGGATGTCGACATAGATATAGGTGGCCAACTGTCCGTTCTCGGTGCGAATCGAGCTCGGCCCGCGCGCCGGTTCGACCTTGGCCACCTCGCCGAGCGGCACGGCGCCACCGGCGGGCATCGGCACCAGGATGTCGCTCGCGATGGTCTTCGGATTGTCGCGCAGGTCGCGCGGATAGCGCATGTTGACCGTGAAGCGCTGCCGGCCTTCCACGGTGGTGGTCACGGTCTGACCGCCGAGCGCGGTCGCAATCGTATCCTGCACGTCCTGAACCATGATGCCGTAGCGCGAAAGCGCCGCCCGGTCCGGCGTGATCTCCAGATAGTAGCCGCCGAGGCCGCGTTCGGCGTAGGCCGATGACGTGCCCGGGACTGCCTTCAGCACCTGCTCGATCTGTCTTGCGAGCCGGTCGATCTCGCCGAGGTCGGTGCCGATCACCTTGACGCCGACCGGCGTGCGGATGCCGGTCGAGAGCATGTCGATGCGCGCCTTGATCGGCATGGTCCAGGCATTGGACACGCCGGGGAATTGCAGCGCCTTGTCCATCTCGGCAACGAGGCTGTCGAGGGTGACGCCGGGCCGCCATTGTTCCCTCGGCTTCAGATTGACGATCGTCTCGAACATCTCGGCCGGCGCGGGATCGGTGGCCGTCTGGGCGCGGCCGGCCTTTCCGTAGACCGATGCCACCTCCGGAAACGAATGCAGGATCCGGTCCTGCATCTGCATCAGCTCGGCCGCCTTGGTGACGGAAATGCCGGGCACCGTGGTGGGCATATAGAGCAGCGTTCCTTCGTTGAGGTTCGGCATGAACTCGCTGCCGAGCTGGCGGGCCGGCCAGATCGAGACAGCTAGGGCGAGGGCGGCCAACAGGATCACGAATGTCTTGGCCTGCAGCACGCCCTTGATGACGGGCCGGTAGATCCAGATCAGGAAGCGATTGATGGGATTCCTCTGCTCTGGGATGATCCTGCCACGCACGAAGATCACCATCAGCGCCGGCACCAGCGTCACCGACAAGAGCGCTGCCGCGGCCATCGAGAACGTCTTGGTGTAGGCGAGGGGACTGAACAACCGTCCTTCCTGCGACTCCAGCGTGAAGATCGGCATGAAGGAGACGGTGATGATCAGCAGGCTGAAGAACAGCGCCGGCCCCACTTCGGACGCCGCCTCGGTCAGGATCGCGAGCCTGGATTGACCGGGCTCAGCTCTTTCGAGATGCTTGTGAGCATTCTCGATCATGACGATCGCAGCATCGACCATTGCGCCGATTGCGATCGCGATCCCGCCCAGGCTCATGATGTTGGAGCCGATGCCGAGCAGCTTCATCGCGCCAAAAGCCATGAGGACACCGACCGGCAGCATCACGATCGCCACCAGCGCACTGCGGACGTGCAACAGGAACACGATGCAGACGAGTGCGACGATCAGGCTTTCCTCGACCAGCGTGTGCCTCAGCGTATCGATCGCCGCATAGATCAGGTTCGACCGGTCGTAGACCGGCACGATCTGGACCGATTTGGGCAGGCTGGTCGCGATCTCCTTGAAGCGCCTCTTGACGTTCTCGATGACGTCAAGCGCATTCATGCCGAAGCGCTGCAGCACGATGCCGCTTGTGACCTCGCCATCGCCGTTGAGCTCGGTGATGCCGCGCCGTTCGTCCGGCCCGAGCTCGACACGTGCGACGTCGCGCAGCAGCACCGGCGTGCCGCCGTCGTTCTTGAGCACGATATTGCCGAGATCGTTGATGCTCTTCAGATAGCCCTTGCCGCGAATGACATATTCGAACTCCGACAGCTCGACCGTACGGCCGCCGACATCGGCGTTGCTGGACCGGATCGCGTCCCGCATCCGCTGCATGGTGATGCCGAGATCGCGCATCCGCTGCGGGTCCAGAATCACGTTGTATTGCTTGACGAAGCCGCCGGCGCTGGCGACCTCGGCCACGCCCTCGGCCTTTGCCAGCGCGAATTTGAGATTCCAGTCCTGGATCGTGCGGGTGTCGGCGAGGTTCAGCTCCCTGGACACCACGGCATATTGGTAGACCCAACCCACACCCGTCGCATCGGGGCCGATGGTCGGCGACACGCCGGCAGGCAGGCGCGACGTGGCGGAGTTGAGGAATTCGAGGACCCGCGAGCGGGCCCAGTAGATGTCGGTACCGTCCTCGAAGATGATGTAGACGAACGACACGCCGAAAAACGAGAAGCCGCGAACGACCTTGGATTTCGGCACCGTCAGCATGGCAGTTGTGAGCGGATAGGTGACCTGGTCCTCCACGACCTGCGGCGCCTGGCCCGAATATTCCGTGTAGACAATCACCTGCGTGTCGGAGAGATCGGGAATGGCGTCGAGCGGCAGATGGAGCAGGGCGTAGATTCCGGCAGCGGCGGCGAAGCCGGTGCCGAACAGCACCAGCAGAAGGTTGCGTGCCGACCAGCCGATGAGACGGGCGATCATCGGCGCCCTCCTGTGCCGGCCGCTGACGCCGGCTGTTGCGTGCTTGCGGCGTCGGCAAAACCCTGCAACGCCGCTTTCAGATTGCTCTCCGCATCGATCAGGAAATTGGCCGAGGTTACGACCGCGTCGCCTTCCGCAAGACCATCGGTAACCTCGACATAGCCACCGCCGCGGTGGCCGAGCTTGACCTCGCGCGGCTCGAAGCGACCGTCGCCCTTGTCGATCAAAACCGCCTGCCGGCTGCCGCTGTCCAGCACGGCACTTTCCGGCACGGCCAGCACCGGCTCTCCGGTGCCGGTTTCAATCTCGGCATCGAGGTACATTTCCGGCCGCAAAGCTTCATCCGGGTTGGGCACCTCGATACGGATACGCGCGGTACGGGTCTGGGCGTTGAGATGCGGATAGATCAGCGTCACGGCGCCGCTGAACGATTGGCCGGCGAGGGCGCGCGGCCGGACCGTTACCTGCGCGCCGACCGCGACTTGCGCCAGGTCGCGCTCGGCGACATCGATGACAACCCAGACCAGGCTGTGATCGGCGATCCGAAACAAGACGTCGCCGGGGCCTGCGCGCATGCCATTGACAGCGTTACGCTGCAGGATTTCCCCGTCCTGTGGCGCAAGCCAAGGAATCGACAGCGAGATTTCGCGCGTGCGTTCGAGCTCCTTGATAGCCGGCTCCGGCATCGCCAGGTTCTCCAGCCTCCGGCGCGCGCCCTTCAATTCCCGTCCCGCAGCGCGAGTGTCGATGGCCGAGAGATATTCAGCGGCCGCGCTGGAGAGCGCGGGGCTATACACGTTCATGAGCACCTGGCCCTTGTGAACGTGATCGCCGGTCGTGACGTCGGCCACGCTTTCGACGAAGCCTTCGAAGCGCAGCGCGACGACCGAGACGCGCCGCTCGTCCTCCTGAACGGTTCCCGGCGCGCGGATGATTGATCTGATCGGCCGACGCGTCACCGGCTCGGATTTGGCGCCGGTGCGCTGGATCTTGCCGGGCGAAAGCCTGACCGATCCATCGTCGCTCGCCTCGTCCTCATAGACCGGGATGTAATCCATCCCCATCGAGTCCTTCTTCGGCACCCGCGAGGTATCCGGCAGCCCCATCGGATTGCGGTAGTATTTGATTTTGCGGCTTGGCTCGGATGCATCCACCTGGATGCCCGGCGCCGGCGCGTCGGGCTCGTCGAAACTGACGTCGGCGCCCACCGCGACAGGCTTGTACTCGCGTCCGTCCGGCGTCTTCGCCGGGACCGGCGAATAGAACGGCTTGCCGTCAGGGTCCTGGTAGTAGATAGGCGGGCCGCTCTCGGCGGCTCTGGCTGAGGAGACCACCGGTCCGGCCATTGGCTTGCCCCGCAGAAAAGCGTCCACGAGCACGCCGGCGCCAGCCGCTGCGGCGATCGCAGCGGCTGCGCCGATGGCGGCGACGCGGTTCATTTTCGTGCCGTGACGACGAGCTTGCTTTCGACCGTGCCGGTCTCGCCCTGCACCTTGGCGCCAAGCGACAATTGCCAGCGGCCGGCCATGCTGAAATTGGCCTTGAAGCTGTACGTCCCCGGCTCCGCGCCCGACATCGGCGTCACCTTCGTGACCATCTCCTGCATGCCTTCCGGGGCCATGTCCAGACGAGTCGCGAAGATCACTGCGTCAGGCACCGGCTTGCCGGTCTTCTTGTTCATAAGCCGGACGCTTACGATCTTGTCGGCGCCGGCCTGGATGGTCGGCTGCACCAATTCGAACTCATAGTCCTTGATATCGGCCAGCGCGAGCTTCGGTGCGCCGATGACGGACAGGCTGATCAGCGCCGCAGCAACGGCGCGCGCGATGGTGAAGGTCTTCATTTATCTTTAATCCTCGAACGTGTCTGATGAGCCGCTTAAGGCGGCAAGCAAGCGCACGCGCATGGCGCATGCGAACGCGGTCGGCGTCGCCGACGAATCAGACGCTTGTTCGAGGTGGTTGGTCGGGAGGCGGCCGGGCAAGACCGGCCAGCACCGGCTCATCAACCGGGCGCAGGGCCCGCGCTTCGGCCTCGCGAATGGGAAGGCCATCGGAAGGTCTGTTCAGCAGCAGCTTTACCATGCAGACTGCAAACAACGGACAATCCTGGCAATCAGCCGGCTTCTGCTTGTGGGGACAGCACGGCATGTCGCCGGCCACGTCCGCCATCTGCATCATGCCGTCGTCCGACATGTGATTTGCCACCGCAAGCGGCGATGACAGCGGCGCGATCACCAATCCCAGAGAGATCAGCGCGGCAAACAGGAGCTGCAGGAAGCTTGCGGCTTTCATGGCGGTGAACCTTCCCACAGGACAGGGTTCGGGGGAACCCCCAAATTTTCACTTCTTTGCCAAGACGAATGGACAACAAAATCAGGATTTTGAAACGGCGACGGATCGGTTTCGCAGAACGGGCGCTCACCGTGATCTCGCGGACCATGCGGCGCGGATTGCCTGCGCGACGACGAAGCCAGCAACGGCTCGAGGGCCCCTTCAAGGGCAAACCGGGGCATTGGGCAAAGAGAATGGTGCCCAGGAAAGGACTCGAACCTTCACGGCTGTTACACCACTGGCACCTGAAGCCAGCGCGTCTACCAATTCCGCCACCTGGGCCCGGCGCGGTTACTAAGGGGCCGTCGCGCGCTTGTCAAATTGCCGATGTGAGCATGATCCCGGAAAAGTGGAGGCCGGTATGCCCGATCAAAACCTAAAACGCACCGCGCTTTAGGCTGTACAGAAAAGCCGGGATGGCTTATCGCGAATCCGCTAAATAGCCGCCATACCCTCGAATTTGCCTCTCAGGACATAAAGCCATGCCCTCGAATCTGGACACTCTGGTTACGGTTTTCGGCGGATCGGGTTTTGTGGGGCGAAGCGTGGTCCGGGCGCTGGCCAAGCGCGAGTACCGCATCCGGGTCGCGGTGCGGCGGCCGGAACTGGCCGGCTACCTGCAGCCGCTCGGCCGGGTCGGGCAGATTCACACTGTGCAGGCCAATGTGCGCCACCAGGGTTCGGTCGAGGCAGCGGCGCGCGACGCCCATGTGGTGGTGAACCTGGTCGGCATCCTCGCTCAAAGCGGCGCGCAGACCTTTGAAGCGGTCCAGGCGGCCGGCGCCGGCACCATCGCCAAGGCCGCGGCCGGCGCAGCCGCCCAGGTGGTGCACGTGTCGGCCATCGGGGCCGACGAGAATTCGCCTTCGGCTTACGCCCGCACCAAGGCGGAAGGCGAGAAGGCCGTGTTGGCGGCGGTGCCCACGGCCACCATCATGCGGCCCTCTGTGGTGTTCGGGCCTGAGGACCAGTTCACCAACCGCTTTGGCGCGCTGGCGCGGATTTCGCCCTTCCTGCCGCTGATCGGCGGCGGGGTGACGAAGATGCAGCCGGTCTATGTCGGCGATGTCGCAAGCGCGGTCGCGGATGCCGTCGACGGCAAGGCGAAGGCCGGTGCCACTTACGAGCTCGGCGGGCCCGAAATCCTCTCCATGCGCGAGATCATGGAGACCATCCTTGATATCACCGACCGCGAGCGCATGTTGGTCTCGCTGCCGTTCGGAATTGCCAGGTTCCAGTCCCACGTCCTGCAATTCGCGCCCGGCGCGCTGAAGCTGACGCCGGACCAGGTCGAGCTGCTGCGCAGCGACAATGTGGTGTCGCAGGCGGCGAAGGATGCCGGGCTGACGCTGGAAGGTCTCGGCATCACGCCGGATTCACTCGAAGGCGTCGCCCCGCAATATCTCTGGCGCTTCCGCCCCGCCGGGCAGTTCCAGCGCAAGAACGCATAAGGGTTCGTGGTCGTCCCGGCGAAGGCGGGAACGACAACGGTTTTGCCTCACCGCCCAAGCGCCAGCGCGACAAGCCCGAGCGTGCCGACGATGACGCGCCACCACGCGAACAGCGCGAAGCCGTGGCGCGTGACATATTCCAGGAACGTCTTCACCACGATGATGGCGACCACGAAGGAGACGACAAAACCGATCGCGATGATACCCAGGTGATCGGTCGTCATGTCGGCGCGGTTCTTGTAGAAATCATAAGCGAAGGCGCCGATCATGGTCGGGATCGCGAGGAAGAACGAGAACTCGGCGGCGGCGCGCTTGTCAGCCCCCAGCAGCATGGCCGACACGATGGTCGCGCCGGAACGCGACACGCCCGGAATCATGGCGAGGCACTGCGCGATGCCGATCCACAGATACATCGGCAGAGGGAACCTGGTCGCGTCGTGCTCACGCGGCTTGTGATCGAGCTGGTCGACCCACATCAGGATGGCGCCGCCGACGATCAGCGAGAAGCAGACGACCCAGGGATTGAACAGATACTCCTTGATCAGCCTGCCCGCGGCAAGGCCCACTACCACGGCCGGCAGGAATGCGATCAGGACGCCGAGGATGAAGCGACGGTCCCCGCGGTCCTCCGCATTGGTCAAGGCTCCCACCGCGATCTTCCAAAATTTGACGAAATAGAGTGCAACGATGGCAAGGATCGCGCCGAGCTGGATCAGGATGTCGAAGCTCTTCCAGAAATCATCCTCGCCGAGATTGAAGAAGCGACCCGCCAGCAACAGATGGCCGGTCGAGGAGACAGGCAGGAACTCGGTGACACCCTCGACGACGCCAAGAATCACCGCGCGCAGCATATCCGAGATCATGCTTCTCACCCGTTGTGGAGAATTTCGGCCGGATCGGCGGGCCCTTCTCGCTCATTCGTCCCGATGCCGCAATCGCAAAAATCGCGAAAACTTCGGTTGCCACGTGCGTTTGCTTGGGTAGTTTGGCCGCTCCTAAGGAATTGTTTAAGCACCATCTGCATATTCAAAGGTTGCATGTTCACCCTATTCCATCACCCCTTCTGCCCGCATTCGCGCTTTGTCCGCCTCGTGCTCGGCGAATATGGCTGCGATCTCAAGCTGGTGGAGGAGCGGGTCTGGGAACGGCGCGAGGGCTTTCTGGCCATGAACCCCGCGGCCAGCACGCCGGTCCTGTTCTCCGATGGGCAGCCGGCGATTCCCGGCGCGGCGATCATCGCCGAATATATCGACGAGACTCTCGGCGCCGAGATGGGCGACCGCAGGCTGTTGCCGACCACCATGGGCGAGCGCATCGAGGTGCGGCGGCTGATGGCCTGGTTCAACGAGAAATTCTTCGAAGAGGCATCGAATCCCCTGGTCATGGAGCGCATCTACAAGCGCTTCATGAGTGAGGAGGACGGCGGCGGCCCACCGGCGTCTGACGTGATGCGCGCGGCACGGGCCAATCTGCGCTATCATCTCGCCTATATCGGCTGGCTGGCGCAGCGGCGGAACTATCTGGCGGGTGAGCGGCTGACCTATGCCGATCTTGCCGCGGCGGCCCACTTGTCGGCGATGGATTATCTCGGCGACGTGCCATGGATCGAGAACGACGCAGCAAAAGCCTGGTACGCGCGGATCAAGTCGCGTCCGTCGTTCCGCCCGCTGCTCAGCGAATGGCTGGCGGGCGTGCCGGCGTCGCGGACCTATGTGGATCTGGATTTCTGAGCGAGCCTGCGGCAAAGCCGATCACTGAGCTGAGGTCCGCACTTGCGGATGAGGCCCGCAAGCTCGGCTTCGACTGCATCGGAATCACCGCACCTGATGCAATCGGTGATGCGGCGCGGCATTTTTACGAATTCCTGGAAGTCGGCGCTCATGGCGACATGGATTGGCTTGCGGCCAATCCGGAACGACGTGCCGATCCGCGCGGACTGTGGCGCGACGTGCGCTCCGTTATCATGCTCGGCGTCAATTACGGGCCGGACGAGAACCCGCTCGCCGTGCTGGAACAACGCTCGCACGCTGCGATCTCGGTCTATGCCAAAGGCGACGACTATCACGACGTGATCAAGAAGCGACTGAAGACGTTCGCGCGCTGGCTGGTCGCGGCAGTTCCGTCCGAGGTGAAGGTGTTCGTCGACACCGCCGCCGTGATGGAGAAGCCGCTGGCGCAAGCCGCGGGCCTTGGCTGGCAGGGCAAGCACACCAATCTTGTGTCGCGCGGCTTCGGCTCATGGCTGTTCCTCGGCGCGATCTTCACCACGCTGGAGTTTGAGTGCGACCCAGCCGAGATCGATTATTGCGGCTCCTGCAACGCGTGCCAGGATATCTGCCCGACCGCAGCATTCCCAGCGCCCTACAAGCTCGATGCGCGGCGCTGCATCTCCTATCTGACCATCGAGAGCAAGGGTGCGATCCCGCGCGAATTTCGCAAGGCCATCGGCAATCGCATCTATGGCTGCGACGATTGCCTTGCGGTTTGTCCGTGGAACAAATTCGCGCGGGAGGGGCGTGAGACGAAACTTGCCGCACGCGACGCATTGCGCGCGCCGAACCTTGCAACGCTGGCGCGGCTCGACGATGCGGCGTTTCGCACGCTGTTTACCAAATCTCCCATCAAGCGCATCGGCCGCGAGCGCTTCATTCGCAATGTGCTGATCGCGATCGGCAATTCGGACGACGCCGCGCTGGCGGGCGAGGCGAAGCACCTGCTCGGCGATGCAAGCCCGCTGGTGCGGGGCGCTGCGGTGTGGGCGCTGTCGCAATTGCTCGACGCACGCACGCTCGCGGCACTGGCCGCGGTGCGCGCCACCGAGACGGATGATGATGTGCTGACGGAATGGAGATACGCGCTTGGCCACGCTTGATTCGGGCGCGTAAAACCCGCCATTGTCGCGTGCATGACAAACCAGCCCTTTTTCCGCCGCGATGGCGACAACTTTCTTCCCAATCCAATTTCCAACGGCCCATGGGACCCGAACTCGCTGCACGGCCGCGTCGTCATCGGACTGCTCGCCTTCGTGATCGAGCAGCGCCATGGCGGCGACAATTTCGTGCCGGCACGGCTGACAGTCGACATGTTCCGGCTGCCAAACATCACCACGCCCATCGAGGTGAAAACGCGCGCGGTGCGCGAAGGCTTGCGCATTCGCGTGATCGAGGCCGATTTCCTCTCCGGCAGTGTCGCCATGGCGCGTGCTTCATGCCAGCTGCTGCGCCGGACCGGGAATCCAGAAGGCAACATCTGGTCACCGCCGAACTGGGATGTGCCGAAACCTGCTGATATTCCAGTGCCGACAGACGCGCGGCTCGGCATGCACGGTAAATGGGCGACCCGGCCGATCGTCGGCCACATGGGCTCGCTCGGACCACGGCGGCTCTGGATGAGCGAGGTGCGTGAGCTGGTCGAGGACGCGCCGCTGACGCCATTCGTGCGGGTCGCGGTCGCTGCCGATTTCGCCAGCCCGCTGGCCAATGCCGGCGACCGGGGCCTGACCTTCATCAACAGCGACGTCACGCTCTATCTGCACCGCTTGCCGATTGCGGAATGGATCGGCTTCGAGGTGGTGAACCATCATTCAGCCGACGGCATCGCAATCGGCGAGTGCTGGCTGCATGACGAGCACGGCCCGATCGGGACCTCGACGGTGGCGGCGCTGGCGCAGCGCAAGCCGATGCCCAGGCTATAGGTCGAATCACTCCGCCAGATGGCGTCGCATTTCCGGCCGCGCCTTCAGCTCGGTGCCCTGTTTGGCAACGATCCTGACGATGCGTTCGGGCGTGAAGTTCATGTCGACAAAAGCCGGCGCAGCGTTGGCGACCTCGCGGTAGGAGGTGATCAGGCCGTCTTGCAAGGTCATGATGGCGACGCCCTCGAACATCACGCGCGCAGCCTTGGCCTCCGGCAGGGTGGAGCGATAGCTGAAGGTGTAGCGTGCATAGAGCGTGCGGCCATCGCTGATGGGGTCGTGCATGTCCCAGCGGAAATCGGTCGCCGTACGGTAGAACCAGTCGTCGATCATGTCAGCAATAGCGGCCCGGCCGGTGAAGGTTCCATAGAACACGTCGTGATAGACGCCGCCCTCGGCAAACAGCGCGGCAAATGCCTTGCCGTCGCGGCGCTCGACGGCGTCGCAGAAGGTGTAGAGCAGGGCAGGGATGTCCATCGTGTCTCTCCCCGTTACGTCAGCCGATCTCGGCGACGGCAGCGATGATGCGCGCAATATCCTGCGGGCGCGACAGCCGATGATCGCCGTCCTGGATCATGGTTAGCACGACATCCTCGGCCGGCAGCCGGTGGGTGAGCCGCATGGCGTGCTGCCAGGGCACATCGGGGTCCTGCGCGCCCTGCAGGATGCGGACCGGGCAGCCGACATCGATCGCCGCGCCAAGGATCAGGTGGTTGCGGCCCTCTTGAATCAGATTTTTCGTGATCGGATAGGGATCACCATAGTCCGACGGCCGGTCCCAGACGCCATTTTCCTCGATCTCGCGCCTGGCCTCCCGCGAAAAGCCCTTCCACATCAGCTCCTCGGTAAAATCGGGAGCCGGTGCGATCAGAACCAGGCCGGCCAGCGAAGCCTTGGTCTCAAGCGAAGCCTTGGTCTCCAGCGAAGTCTTGGTCTCCAGCGAAGTCTTGGTCTGGCGACGTTTGACCTCGCGCGCCAAAAGCAGCGCCATCCAGCCGCCCATCGAGGAACCGATCACGACCTGGGGACCAGTGCAGAATTGATCGAACACGGCGAGCGCCTCCTCAAGCCAGCGTCCGATGGTACCGTCAACGAACTCGCCGCCGGATTCGCCATGGCCGGAATAGTCGAACCGCACACAGCCGCGGCCATGCTCGGCCGCCCAGGCATCGAGCGCCAGCGCCTTGGTGCCCGTCATGTCCGATTTGAAGCCGCCGAGCCAGAACAGCCCGGGTCCGCCGCCGGGGCGGGCACGCACCGCGATGCGGCGACCTGACGCGTCTCCGACCTCGATGAAAACAGCTTGATCGGCTCCGGCGGGATTGGTCATGGAACGTTAGCTCGGCTCTCAAGTTGGCGTCGATGGCGCGCTTTACCTCAGCACAATAGGGCTCTAAGGGTTTCCATGCGCTTGCGAAATAGTCGTTCGCTCGCTATCTCATCTGGCCGTGGCCGAAAAGCCGCTCGCGTCCGGGTTTTTCGCACGAGCTTCGGCAAGTGCGCTTGCCCATTCAGCCTTATTACTTCAAAATATCGAAATCGTTCACAACCTTGGAGAAGGACCCATTCGCCGTCCCAATAGAGCCCCGCCCGCTGCCGCCAAAGACGGGCCGCGCATCAATGATGATATCCGCAATGCGCAGATCCAGCTGATCGATCAGACCGGCCTCAACCGCGGTACCGTTGAGACCATGGTCGCGATCAGAATGGCCCAGGAAGCGGGCATGGATCTGGTTGAGATTTCGCCGAACACCAGCCCTCCCGTCTGCAAGATTATGGACTACGGGAAGTTCAAATATTCGGCGCAGAAAAAGGCTGCGGAAGCCCGCAAGAAACAGAAGACGGTCGAGATCAAGGAGATCAAGCTCCGGCCGATGATCGACGATCACGACTATGACGTGAAGATGCGCGCCATGCAGCGCTTCTTTGAAGAAGGCGACAAGGTCAAGATCACCTTGCGCTATCGTGGTCGCGAGATGGCGCACCAGGAGATCGGCACCAAGCTCCTCGACAAGATCAAGGGCGACGTCGCAGAGATCGCCAAGGTCGAGCAGGACGCCAGGTTCGAGGGTCGTCAGGTCGTGATGGTGCTCGCGCCGCGCTGATCCGGCTTCGCCGCGGCCGAAAGCAAAAGTCCCCGCCACGCGGGGACTATGCTTTTTGGGGAACGTTAGGAGTCGCTTAGGTTCGCGTCGCCTGCCAGGTTCCACTGCAACGGTCCCCGGAAATGATTCCTCTCCAGGCCCCGCTACCGGTATTGCCGAACAGACGGCCGCCGCCGGACGCCTGGGACGCGCCGACGCTGACCCGGACCGCAACTGCGCCGGCCCGGTTGACCCGGCCCTCGACCCTGCCCCCGCCGGCGGACGACACCCGGCCGCCGACAACGGTGAAGGGGACGCGGTAGCCCGAGCTGCAATTGCCCCGCGTGGTAGCGAACACCACATCCCAGACGCCGTCATAGGCGCCTGGCCCCCGTGCGTCAGCCACGGCTGGTACAAACACCGCGACGAGAGCGGCGGTGGCCAATAGGCGGCGCGCCGCCTTTGAATGTAGAAAAACAGCCAGATTCGTCATGTTTAGGGATGGATTCGTCATCGTCCTGGTCCAGTTGGGCTTCGGAGGGGGAATACCAAAATAGTCTAGACGAGGCGGGTGACGGTTCATCGTTGCCATTTGCGCCGCGCTCTGCCATAAGGCCGCCTTCGATCGCCCGGCTGATTTACGGGCTGCCGTGGCGATCATTTGTGCGAGCGCGCTTCCCTTTCGGAAAACCCTCGCACTTCCAACGCTCTAACGAGCATTTTAGCCGTCCGACGCTCCCTCCGGGGCACGTTGGTGTTGCGGCCATCTTTAGGAGAGCCAAATGCCCAAGCTGAAGACCAAATCGGGCGCCAAAAAGCGCTTCAAGATCACTGCGACCGGTAAAGTGCTGCACGCCCAGCGCAGCAAGCGCCACGGCATGATCAAGCGGACCAACAAGCAGATCCGTCAGCTCCGCGGCACCCGCGTGCTGTTCAAGACGGATGGCGACAACATCCAGAAGTACTTCCTGCCCAACGGCTGATCGTACTTTTCGTCCGCAATCGAGCTAAGGCCCGCGTTCCACGCGGCTTCCACTTCATCCATTCGCATTGAGGATATTCGTCATGTCTCGCGTCAAACGCGGTGTGACCGCCCACGCCAAGCACAAGAAAGTCTACAAGGCCGCCAAGGGTTATTACGGCCGCCGGAAGAACACCATCCGCATCGCCAAGCAGGCGGTCGAGAAAGCCGGCCAGTATGCGTTCCGCGACCGCAAGCGCAAGAAGCGCACCTTCCGCGCGCTCTGGATCCAGCGCCTTAATGCAGCCGTCCGCCCCTTCGGCATGACCTACAGCCGATTTATCGACGGGCTCTCCAAGTCCGGCATCGTCGTCGACCGCAAGGTGCTGTCGGATCTGGCCATCCACGAGCCCGCTGCATTCGAGGCGATCGCCGAGAAGGCCAAGGCGGCCCTCGCCGCTTGATAAGGCCCGGCCAGCGCGACCGCGCCGGCCGCCTTCCGCTTCTAAAGAGCGAGTATGCCGGGCGGCTTGCGCCCGGCAAAAGGCCGCGACCGAAGGCGAGCCTTCCGTGGCGCGGCAAGAACCTGCCCGCCGTTGAAGGAAGAGATTGACCGTGTCCGACCTCGCCACCCTCGAACAGACTATCCTTGGACAGATCACCGCCGCCGGCGACGAGTCGACGCTCGAAGCCGTGCGCGTCGCAGCCCTTGGCAAGAAGGGCTCGATCTCGGCCCTGCTCTCGACCCTCGGCAAGATGTCGCCGGAGGAGCGCAAGACCCAGGGTGCGGCCATCAACCTCGCCAAGGACAAGGTGACGGAAGCGCTCAGCCAGCGCCGCGAGGTGCTGAAGTCAGTTGCCCTCGATGCGCGGCTCGCCAACGAGACCATCGACGTCACGCTACCGTTACGCGAGCCGCCGGTCGAAGCCGGCCGCATCCATCCGCTCAGCCAGGTGATGGACGAGCTGACCACGATCTTCGCCGATATGGGCTTCTCCATTGCCGAGGGCCCGGACATCGAGACCGACGACTACAATTTCACCAAGCTCAACTTCCCGATCGGCCACCCCGCGCGCGAGATGCACGACACCTTCTTCTTCAATCCGAAGGAGGACGGCTCGCGCCTTCTGCTGCGCACCCACACTTCGCCGGTGCAGGTGCGCACCATGCTGAGCCAGAAGCCGCCGATCCGTGTGATCTGCCCGGGCCGCACCTACCGCATCGATTCCGACGCCACCCACACCCCGCAATTCCACCAGGTTGAGGGGCTCGTGATCGACAAGGGGTCGCATCTCGGCCATCTCAAATGGATCCTGCACGAGTTCTGCAAGGCCTTCTTCGAGGTCGACCACATCAACATGCGTTTCCGTCCCTCGTTCTTCCCCTTCACCGAGCCGTCGCTCGAGGCCGATATCCAGTGCCGGCGCGACAAGGGCGAGATCCGCTTCGGCGAGGGCGAGGATTGGCTGGAGATTCTCGGCTGCGGCATGGTGCATCCGAATGTGCTGCGTGCCTGCGGCATCGATCCCGACGAGTATCAGGGCTTCGCCTGGGGCATGGGCATCGACCGTATCGCGATGCTGAAGTACGGCATGAGCGACCTGCGCCAGCTGTTCGACAGCGATGTTCGCTGGCTCAATCATTACGGCTTCAGGCCGCTTGAAGTGCCGACGCTGGCGGGAGGCCTAGGCTCGTGAAATTCACTCTCTCCTGGCTGAAGGACCATCTAGACACCGACGATTCGGTCGAAAAGCTCGCCGACAAGCTCACCATGGTCGGGCTCGAGGTCGAACACCTCGAGGACAAGGCCAAGCTGCTCGCGCCTTTCAGCATCGCACGGGTGATTTCCGCCGAGCAGCACCCGAATGCCGACCGCCTGCGGGTCTGCATGGTCGACACCGGCAATGGTGGAGCGCCGGTGCAGGTCGTCTGCGGCGCGCCGAATGCGCGCACGGGCCTCATCAGCGTGTTCTCGCCGCCCGGAACTTTCATCCCCGGCAAGAACATCACGCTTTCGATCGGCACCATCCGCGGCGTCGAAAGCCACGGCATGCTGTGCTCCGAGGCCGAGCTTGAGCTGTCGCAGAACCACGACGGCATCATGGAACTGCCGGCGGATGCGCCGGTCGGCAAGAGTTATGCGGAATGGGCAGGCCTTGGCGATCCCGTTTTCGAGATCAACCTGACGCCCAATCGTCCCGACTGCACCGGCGTGCATGGCATTGCGCGCGACCTCGCCGCTGCCGACATGGGCAAGTTCAGGGATCCCGCAATCAAGCCGGTCAAGGGCGAGTTTCCCTGCCCGGTGCAGGTGAAAGTCGAGGACGCCGAGCTCTGCCCGGGCTTTGCGCTGCGGCTGGTACGCGGCGTGAAAAACGGCCCTTCGCCAAAGTGGCTGCAGCAGCGGCTGACCGCGATCGGCCTGCGTCCGATCAACGCGCTGGTCGATATCACGAACTTCATGACCTATGACCGCGCGCGGCCGTTGCACGTGTTCGACGCCAAGAAGGTGAGGGGCAATCTCGTCGTGCGCCGCGGGCGCGAGGGTGAGACCCTGCTGGCGCTCGACGGCCGTACCTACACGCTCGATGCATCCATGTGCGTCATCGCGGACGAGCACGGTGTGGAATCGCTGGCCGGCATCATGGGCGGCGAGGCTTCCGGCTGCGACGGAAACACCACCGACGTGCTGATCGAATCGGCGCTGTGGAACACGATCAATATCGCGCAGACCGGACGCAAGCTCGGTATCAATTCGGATGCGCGCTACCGCTTCGAGCGTGGCGTCGATCCGGCGTTCATGGTGCCAGGGCTCGAGTTCGCGACAAAGATGGTGATGGAGTTGTGCGGCGGCACGCCATCGGAGAACGTCGTGGTCGGCAAGGCCTTTGCCGACGACCGCATCATCGATTTTCCTCTCTCCGAGGTGAAGCGCCTCGCCGGACTCGAAGTGCCGTTCCCGGAGGTGCGCAGCATTTTGACGCGTCTCGGTTTCACGCTGGCTGGCTCCGGCCCCGTCGTGAAGATCGCCATTCCGACCTGGCGCTCAGATGTCGAGGGCAAGGCCGACATCGTCGAGGAGATCGTGCGCATCGTCGGCGTCGACAAGGTGCCGGAGACACCGTTCGAGCGCGGTGACGCGCCACGTAAGCCGGTTCTGACGCCGATCCAGCTCCGCACCCGCCGCGCCAAGCGCGCTGCCGCCGCGCGCGGCATGGTGGAAGCGGTGACGTGGTCGTTCATCTCCAAGCCGGCAGCGGAATTGTTCGGCGGCGGCGAGCCCGAGCTTGCGCTCGCCAACCCGATCGCGGCTGACCTTTCCGACATGCGACCCTCGCTGCTGCCGGGCCTGATCGCGGCTGCCCAGGCAAATGCGGACCGCGGCTTCTCCGATGTCGCGCTGTTCGAGGTCGGCCAGGTGTTCCGCGGCGACCGCCCGGAAGACCAGTTCATCGCCGCCGCCGGCGTGCGCCATGGTTTTGCGACCTCGCAGGGCATCGGCCGGCATTGGTCGGGCTCGAAGACGGCGGATGCGTTCGATGCCAAGGCCGATGCGCTTGCCGTGCTCGCCGAAGCTGGCGCGCCGATGCAGGCGCTGCAGATCGTGCCCGGCGGCCCGGCGTGGCTGCATCCCGGACGCTCCGGTACGATCCAGATCGGCCCGCAGAACGTGCTCGGCTATTTCGGCGAGATGCATCCGCGTACGCTGGAAACGTTGCGCGCCGACGGCCCACTTGTCGCATTCGAGGTGATCCTCGACCGCATCCCGCAGGGCAAGCAGCGCCCGACGCGGGCCAAGCCCCCGCTCGAGCTGTCGCCATTCCAGCCGGTCTCGCGCGATTTCGCCTTCATCGTCGACCGCACCGTCAAGGCCGGCGATATCGTCCGTGCTGCGCTGGGCGGCGACAAAAAGCTCATCACCGACGTCGCAGTCTTCGACGTCTATGAAGGCAAGGGCATCGACGACGCCAAGAAATCGATCGCGATCGCGGTGACCATGCAGCCGCGCGAGAAGACCATGACCGACGAGGAGATCGAGGCGGTCGCCGCCAAGGTCGTCGCGGAGGTCGCCAAGAAGACCGGTGGCACGCTGCGGGGATGACCTTCTTCGGGCTGATCCCGCCTGACGTCGGCATTCGCGCAGCCATCGCGATCTGCGCCATCGCCTTCGTCTCGGGAACGGCGCGCGGCTTCTCCGGCTTCGGCTCGGCGCTGATCTTCATGCCGCTCGCAAGCAGCATGGCCGCGCCCCGGCTTGTCGCAGCGCTGCTCTTGATCATCGACTTCATCGCAGCGACGCCGCTGATCCCGAATGCCTGGAGACATGCCGACCGCAAGGCCACCGCGATCATCGTGACCGGCGCACTGGTCGGCGTGCCGGTCGGTACATATTTCCTGAGCCGGCTCGATCCGGTCACGACGCGCTGGATCATCTCCGCCTTTGTCGGCGCATTGCTCGTGCTCTTGCTGTCGGGCTGGCGCTATCGCGGCAGGGACCATGTCGTGCTGTCGGTCGGCATCGGTGGCCTCGCCGGCTTTTGCAGCGGGCTTGCGCAGACCGGCGGGCCGCCTATCGTCGGCTACTGGCTGGGCCGGCCGATCAAGCCGGATATAGCCCGCGCCAATATCGTGCTGTTCTTCGCGGCGTCCGATTTCTTCTCTCTGGTCAGCTATGTCGCGGCCGGCCTGATCAACGCTGATGCCGTGCGTTTTGCGCTTTTGGTTGGACCAATCTACGCCATTGGCCTCGGGGTTGGCGCCTCGCTGTTCGGCCGCGCCAGCGAGCGGGTTTTTCGCGCGATCTGCTACGCACTGATCGCGCTCGCCGTGATCGTCGGTCTACCCATCCTCGACGGCGTGCTGCGCCAGGGCTGAAGACGCGTTTTCTTCACGCGAAGAACCGGTCCTCACTTCGCTCGAAAACACTCTAACGCCGCGGCGCGCGGCGATTGGACCGCGCAGGCCGCGCCGGTGCCTCGACCGTATCATCCTTGAGTGCGCCGATCTTGCGCAACGCTGCATCCGCCGCGCGCTCGCCGCTGTCCCAGGCGCCGTCGACCGTTCCCCACATGGTCTCATGGGTTGCTTCGCCCGCGAGGAAGACATTGCCGATTGGCTCGGTCAGGACCCGGCGCGACAGTAGCGCGCCCGGCACCGCGGCCGACATCGCGCCGAGCACGTAAGGCGCGGCATTCCAGCGTGTGACGGCGGTCTTCTTCACCATAGCAGCGGTCTCGCTGCCGAACAATTTTGTCAGCCACTCCTTCGCAAAAGCAACCATCGCCGGCTCGCCCTGTGCGGATAGATCTCTGCCGAAGGAGCCGGCGACGTCGATCACGCAGAGCGAGGAGCCACCGACGTTCGCGAGCATCATCGCGGTTCGCGTCGAGCTGCTCTGCTCGATCAGCAGTTCATCTCGGGCGAGACCCGTCGGATTGCCTGGCAGCTGCAGCGCGATGTGGTCGTAGCTGCCGAGGCTCAGTTTGGTGGCGGCATCGAGCTGGCGCTTGGGAAAGTCGGGCGTGAATTTGATCGCATCGTTGGTAAGGACGTTACTCGACACCGTGACAATGGCGGCTCGTGCAGTGATCTTCCCCGACTGAGTCTCTACGGCAACGTCGCGATTGCTCCACATGACGCGGGTTGCGGGCGTCGACAACGACACCGGCAATGCCTCCCCGAGCTTCGCAATCAATGTGCCCACCCCCTGGCGGCAGGCGATCAAGGCCGAGCGATCCTGCGCGTGGGCCTTGTCCATCGCCGACAGATCCTTCAAGTCCTTGCCGAAGGCACTGGCGCCGAGCACGAACTCGGCCGTCGCGGCCCAATCGCCAAGGTCCTTCGGCAGCGCCGACGCGCAGGACACATCGAGCCTGCCGCGCGACACTTCATCGATCGCGCGGTTGGCACGTACCAGTGCGGCGAGGAACTCCTCGGTTTCGCCGGCGCGGGCAAAGCGGCGGCCGATGCGGATCTTCTGGCCCAAGGTGACCGGGGCCACATCGAGGCCGGCGGCACGCCCCAGCTTCAGCAACGGATTGCTATCGGGATTGTGCAGCCAGCGCGCGCCGCGATCGAATGGCACCTCGAACGAGCTCGCATCCGTCACACAGCGGCCGCCGATGCGGCTATCAGCCTCGATCACGATCACCTTGCGGCCGGCCGCCGCAACGCGCCGCGCTGCGGCAATGCCGGCAGCGCCCGCACCGATCACGACAATATCCGCCTCGCGTGGCAGCGGCGCCGCACCAAGGGCTCGCCCGGTCAGAGCGGGCATCGCTGCAAGGGCCGCGGATGCCGAAAGGAAGCCGCGGCGCGTGATTGTCATGGCATGGTTTCCGAAAGCTTTGCAAAAGCAGGCGTGGGGATATGAACTTGCCGCATCCGATGCGGCGCGGCAACCATCACGGCGAATCAATCATGATTGATCCGCCCTTCGCCATGAACGAAATTGAAACGGCTTCGGACCATGTTATCTGAGG
Source organism: Bradyrhizobium sp. Tv2a-2 (assembly GCF_000472425.1). GTDB lineage: Bacteria > Pseudomonadota > Alphaproteobacteria > Rhizobiales > Xanthobacteraceae > Bradyrhizobium. Next base: position 200,288 of record NZ_AXAI01000003.1, read on the forward strand.
TTAATAAGGGGGCCGGCAAGGTCCGCTTTGGGGGGAAATTAGCATGGGCGTCATGCTCGATACCATCGGCAAGCTGATCGCCAGTTACCTTCAGACTGAGCTGCCCGGCTACGAGCCGTTCACGCCCAGCGATCCGGACTATTTGCGCGGCGTGATTGCACCCGGCGACGTACTGCTGGTCGAAGGCAACAACCGCATCTCCGGCATCATCAAATACCTGACGCAGTCCACCTGGTCTCATGCGGCGCTCTATGTCGGCCCGGTCGACGGCGCGCGGGAGCCGGACGGCGAGCCGCACGTGCTGATCGAGGCCAATGTCGGCGAGGGCGTCACATCCGCGCCATTGTCCAAATATTTCACCTATCACACCCGAATTTGCCGGCCGGTCGGCCTGTCCTTCGAAGACCGCAACACGGTCTGCCGCTATGCCATCAACCGGATCGGCTTCGGCTACGACACCAAGAACATCCTCGATTTGATGCGCTACCTGTTTCCGCTGCCGGTGCCGCAGCGCTGGCGTCGGCGCTTGATCGCCTTCGGCTCCGGCGATCCGACCAAGATGATCTGCTCCGCGCTGATCGCACAGGCCTTCGAGGCAGTGCGCTACCCGATCCTGCCCAAGATTACCCGCGCAGGCTCGCGACAGGCGCGGCGCGAGATCCTGCACATCCGCGATTCCTCGCTCTACATGCCGCGCGACTTCGACATCTCGCCCTATTTCGAAGTCGTCAAACCCACCATCGTGCACGGCTTCGACTACACGGCCCTGCATTGGGCCGACAAGCAGAAGCCGCTCCCGGAGGTAGCGGGCGAACTCGGTGTGTTTCCGGAAACGCTCGGTTCGCCGCCGCTTATTCCTGAAGAGGCTGACGAGGAAGCGGCGCTTCCTGTTGAGGAAGTGAGTGCGCCCATAGCGGTCGAGCGCGTGACCGTGGAAGAGCATTTTCTGCGTGCCGAATATGTCGAGATGCGCCGTCCGGCCCGTCGCCGCGGGGTTGCGACGTAGGGTATTAGATACCCCCGTCATTCCGGGATGCGCGAATCGCAGACCCGCAATCTCGAGATTCCATAGATCTATCGGTCTGATCGTCCGATCACCGCCATCAGCTCAGCGATCTTCTGCCGCTGATCGGATTTGTCGCCGCTTGCGATGGCATGCTCGACGCAATGGGCGACGTGGTCGCGCAGCACCTCCTCCTCGACACGCCGAAGCGCGGCACGCACCGCCGCAATCTGCGTGACGACGTCGATGCAATAACGATCCTCCTCGACCATTTTCGAGAGGCCGCGGACCTGGCCCTCGATCCGGCTCAGACGTTTTTGAACGGATGCCTTGATGTCCTTGCGCATGCGGCCTATATACCCCTACCGGGTATAGGTTTCAAGACCGGAGTGTCCTCATGACGGAAGCCTCACGCGAAACACCGGACCACAAAGAGCATTCCGCGTGCGGCTGCGGGGGCAAGGCGGCTGTGAAGGTGGCTGAGAACGTCGAGCAATCGACCCGCTGTGGTGCGCGGGGCGGCCACGCCGGCCATGCGCACCATCATCACCACGAGACGTCCAAGGTTCTTGATCCCGTCTGCGGCATGAGCGTCGATCCCGCGACCTCGAAGCACCGCTTCGAGCACCACGGCGAAACCTTCCATTTCTGCTCGGCGGGCTGCCGTGCCAAGTTCGCGGCCGACCCGGCCAAATATCTCGACAAGCGCGAGCCGGAGCCCGAGCTGCCCGCGGGCACCATCTACACCTGCCCGATGCATCCCGAGATTCGCCAGGTCGGCCCCGGCAGTTGCCCGATCTGCGGCATGGCGCTGGAGCCGGAGGTTGCGAGCCTCGATACCGGGCCGAATCCCGAGCTTGCCGACATGACGCGACGGTTCTGGATCGCGCTGGCGTTGACGGCACCCGTTTTTGTGCTGGAGATGGGCGGACATCTGGTCGGCGGACACGGGCTGATCGAGCAGACCTGGTCGAACTGGATCCAGCTCTTGCTCGCGACCCCCGTCGTGCTGTGGGCCGGCTGGCCGTTCTTCGTGCGCGGCTGGCAATCTATCATCACGCGCAATCTCAACATGTTCACGCTGATCGCGATGGGCACGGGCGTGGCCTATGTCTACAGCCTGATCGGCACCCTGGCGCCACAGCTGTTCCCCGCAACATTTCGCGGACATGACGGGTCGGTCGCGGTGTATTTCGAGGCCGCATCCGTCATCACCGTGCTCGTCCTGCTTGGGCAGGTCCTGGAACTGCGGGCGCGGGAAGCGACGTCGGGCGCGATCAAAGCGCTGCTGCAGCTGGCGCCCAAGACGGCGCGTCGCATCGGCGCTGACGGCAACGACCACGAGGTCGAAATCGACGCCCTCGCCGTCGGCGACCAATTGCGCGTGCGGCCCGGCGAGAAGGTTCCGGTTGACGGCATCATTCTCGAGGGACGCTCCGCGCTCGACGAATCCCTGGTCACAGGCGAATCCATGCCGGTGACCAAGGAGGCAGGCGCCAGGGTGATCGCCGGCACGCTCAACCAGTCGGGCAGTTTTGTGATGCGTGCCGAGAAGGTCGGGCGCGACACGCTCCTGTCCCAGATCGTGCAGATGGTTGCCGACGCGCAGCGCTCGCGCGCGCCGATCCAGCGCCTCGCCGACCAGGTCGCGGGCTGGTTCGTCCCGACGGTCATTGCCGTTGCAATCATCGCCTTTGCCGCTTGGAGCTGGTTCGGGCCTGAGCCCCGCATAGCATTCGGCCTTGTCGCCGCCGTGAGTGTGCTGATCATCGCGTGCCCCTGCGCACTGGGGCTCGCGACACCGATGTCGATCATGGTCGGCGTTGGACGTGGTGCGCAGGCCGGCGTCCTGATCAAGAATGCCGAGGCGCTGGAGCGAATGGAACGGGTCGACACGCTGGTGGTCGACAAGACCGGCACCCTCACCGAGGGCAAGCCGAAGGTTGTTGCGGTGGTTCCGGCCGCAGGATTCTCGGAAGGCGACCTCCTGCAGCTTGCCGCCAGTGTCGAGCGCGCCAGCGAGCATCCGCTTGCCGACGCGATCGTGCGGTCCGCGAAGGAGCGCGGGCTCGCGCTGAAGGCCGCCGACGCCTTCGATTCGCCGACGGGCAAGGGCGCCAGCGGCAAGGTCGAGGGCAGGGCAATCGTGCTGGGCAATGCCGGCTATCTCAATTCTCTCGGTATCGCGACCACCGCGATGGAAGCCGAGGCCGAGCGGCTGCGGCAGGATGGTGCGACCGTCATCAACATGGCGGTCGACGGCGGCCTCGCCGGCGTCATCGCAATCGCCGACCCGGTCAAGCCGTCGACGCCGGAAGCGCTGCGGGCGCTGAAAGCTGATGGCATCAAGGTGATCATGCTGACCGGCGACAACCGCACCACGGCCAACGCGGTGGCAAACAGGCTCGGGCTGAACGAGGTCGAAGCGGAGGTGCTGCCGAATCAGAAGAGCGCCGTGGTGACCAAGCTGCGCAATGCGGGCTGGGTCGTCGCCATGGCCGGCGACGGCGTCAACGACGCCCCTGCACTTGCCGCCGCCGATGTCGGCATTGCCATGGGCACGGGGACTGACGTCGCGATGGAAAGCGCGGGTGTGACGCTGCTCAAGGGCGACCTGACTGCCATCGTAAAGGCGCGCAAGCTGTCGCAGGCGACCATGCGCAACATCCGGCAGAATCTGTTCTTCGCCTTCCTCTACAACGCCGCCGGCATTCCGATCGCCGCCGGCGTTCTTTATCCGGCATTCGGCATCCTGCTGTCGCCGATCATCGCGGCGGCCGCGATGGCGTTGTCGTCGGTGAGTGTGGTCGGCAACGCGCTCCGATTACGTGGAACGCGATTGTAATCATGCCGCCTTTGCCGCGGCTCCGCGCGGCAGGCCCGCGCGGGCGAGGCCGCCATAGAGGGCTTCGTCAGGCATCGCTGCGCGCAGGATGGCGCGCACCTTGACCAGCTTATCGATATCGATGCCGGTGGCGAATCCCTTGCTCTCGCACAGGAACACGAGATCCTCGAACACGACATTGCCGGTGGCGCCGGGCGCGAAGGGGCAGCCGCCCAGGCCGCCGAGCGAGCCGTCGAGAATGCGCGCCCCTTCGTCGAGCGCGGCGGACGCGTTCGCGATGCCCATACCGCGCGTATCATGCAGGTGAATGCAGATCGGCTTTTCGCCCGCGAGCTTCACCGCTGCGCGCGTGAGATCACCGACCTGCTTCGGCCCGGCGTAGCCGACCGTGTCGGCGATGCCGACGGCATCGACACCGGCCTCGAAGCATTTCTCGACCAGCCGCAGCACCTCGTTCGGGTCGACCGGCCCGGCGATGGAACAGCCGAGCGCCATCGAGATCGCCGCATGCACGATCGGCTTGTGCGTGCCCGCATCGCGCAGCTCGCACAGCCGTCTGATGTTGGCAATCGCCGCCTCCCGCGAGCGGTTGGCATTGGCCTGGCTGTGCTCTTCGGTCGCCGACACCACTGACGCGATCTCGGGCACGCCAGCGGCAAGCGCCTCGTTGGCCCCGCGCTCGTTCAGCACCAGCGCGATGCCATGGCAGCCTGATAGCGCCGCGACCTGCTGGGCGATGTCGCGCACATCGGCAAATTGCGGAAAGGTTTTGGCCGGCAGGAACGAGCCGACCTCGAAATGCCTGACGCCGGCGGCATATTCCTCGCGCACCCAGCGCTGCTTGGCCTCGGTCGAGGGAAAGCGGTTCACGAGCTGCAGCCCGTCGCGCAGCCCCACTTCGCGGAGCGTGATGCGGCCTTGCGGATAGATCTCCTGAACCCTGGTCATGCGCGCCTCCCTGCGGCTTTTGCGGTTGGTGTTTCTTGATTGTCGAGCTCGGCGCAGACAGCGGCCGTGTCGGCGCCGAGTGGAGCAACTTTCAGGCCCTCGCCGAGATTGGCGCCGTTCCATTCGATCGGCAGCGCGGGCACGCGGAACGGCGCGCCATCAGCATTGACATTGTTGACCAGACCGCCCGGCCGCAGCACATGCGGATCATCGAACAGATCCTCGGGGCGGTTGATCGGCGAAAAGCAGATGTTGAGCGCATCGAGCTTGGCGGAGAGCTCTTTGACATCCCAGTGCCTGATCTCCTCCGCCGCGCGCGGAATGATCCGGCCGCGCGCCATGATTCGATCGGTCGTGCTGCGCAGAGCCGGATCATCAAGGAATTCCTGCATGCCGAACTCGCGGCAGAAGCTTTGCCAGTGGCCTTCGGTGACCACGCCGATGAAGATGCGGTTTCCACCCGCGGTGTCGAAGATATCGTAGATCGGCCAGGCATGTTCGCGTTCGGGCATCGAGCGCGGCTTGTTGCCGGTCATCTCATATTCGACCATGTGCTGGGCGACCAGGAACAAACAGTTTTCGAACAGGCCGATCCGGATGTCCGTGCCTTCCTTTTTGCCGCCGCGCTTCTGGTACAGCGCCGCGAGAATCGAGATCACGCCGAACATGCCGCCCATGATGTCGTTGGCAGAGGAGCCGACACGCTGCGGCTTCTCCTTCGTGCCGGTCATGGCGGCGAGACCCGACATCATCTGCACGACCTCATCCAGCGCCGGGCGATGCTCATAGGGGCCGGACAAGAAGCCTTTGTGGCCGGCGACAATCAGGTGCGGATGGCGGCGGCGCAGCTCCTCCGTACCCAGGCCCTGTTTGTCGAGCTGGCCGTCGCGGAAATTTTCCAGGAACACGTCTGCGGTCGCGAGCAGGCGGTGCATGGTCTCGCGGTCCTCGGCTTTTGCGAGATCGAGCACGACGCTGCGCTTTCCCCTATTGAACAGCGGGAAAAACGAGGTCCCCATGCCGCCGAGCGAGCGGGTCTTGTCGCCGACCAGCGGCTCGACCTTGATCACCTCGGCGCCCAACTGGGCGAGGATCATGCCGCAGGTCGGGCCCATGACCATGTGGGTCATTTCCACGACCCTCACGCCTTCGAGCGGCAGTCCGGTTACAGCCATCGCACGTCTCCCTGAATTCTCCCTGTCAGACTAAGCCTTTCCCACGCCATCTGAAAATTATAATCTGTCGAAGATTACATTCGTTACTTTCGAACGCTCGGCCCTCATATTATTGATCCCATGGATTCGCGGCAGCTTCGCTATTTCATTGCCGTCTACGAACAGCGCAACCTGTCGCGGGCGGCGGATCAGGCGAGCGTCGCGCAATCGGCGCTGAGCCATCACATTTCGAACCTGGAGGCCGAGTTTGCAACGCCGCTGTTCGCGCGCAAGCCGCGCGGCATGGAACCGACCGCGGCCGGCGAGCGGCTCTATGAGCATGCCCGCATCATCCTGCGGGCAATGGCCGCGGCCGAGCGTGAGATCCGCGAAGGCAGCCGCACCGTCGCCGGCGACATCTCGATCGGCATGGCCAATTCAGGGGTCAAGGCGATCGGCGTACCGCTGATGCGCGCCGTGCTCGGCAAATATCCTGACCTGAAGATGTCGCTGACCGAGAGCCTGTCGGGTGCGACGCTGATGCATCTGATGGCCTCCGAGGTCGATCTCGCGCTGGTCTACAATCCGCCCTCGGAAAAGGACCTGGTCGCCGAGCCCGTGTTGGAGGAGCAGATGTTCTGCGTCGGTACGCCGAAACTGGTCGGCAAGCCCAAGGCGCCGATCAGGTTCGAGGAGCTGACCCGCCTGCCGCTGATCACGCTGGTGCATGGGCTGTCCTCGCGCGCTTTGCTCGACGATCCCGTGCTGCTGAAGCGACTGGAAGCCAACGCCATCCTGCATCTCAACTCCATCACCGGCATGTCCGGCGCACTGCTCGCCGGACTCGGCTGTGCGGTGGCGACCAAGCTGTTTGCCCAGGAACATCTGGAAACAGGCAAGCTCGTCGCCCGCGAGGTGATCGAGCCGAAGCTGACGCGCACGCTCTATCTCTGCCACCTCCGCAATCGCCCCATGACCTACGCCATGGAGGAGATGCGGCGCCTGATCCTGGCGCTGATTGCCGAGCAGGTTGGGCAGGGGGCGTGGGAGGCGACGCTGTTGATTTGACGACTCTGCTGCATCGGGGCTGCATCGTTCGAGACGGATCTCGCCCGAGCTTTGCATCGTTCGCGCCCTCCTAAAAAGTCAGAGGGCGCAGGGAAGGCCGGGTGGCCGCTGCACCCGGGGCCCTCGCGCAGAAAAAATTTGCGCGAGCGCGACCACCACAGGTGCGGGCGGTGATCATACCGGCCTTCCCTGCGCAGTGGTTTTACGGCTTATACGCGCTCTCCTCGGTGAACCATCCCGTTTGCGACCGTCGCCCGCGTGATGCGCAAGCATCATCGCGAACTTGAGCGCCGGACCTCGGGGCGCCAGGACCACACGATTTCGCCGTCCGCAAAGACCGCCGCCCGTCAGTCAGCGCCTTTGCGTCCACCGCATCCCCGCCTCACGTGTCGTGACGACCGTGATACGTCCCTCTGCAAACGAGGCGAGATCAGCGAGGGCTGATCATTCGGGCAACAAGGCCCTCCCAGTGCTGCAACCTCTGTCGGGCCAGTTGGCTGTGGAGCTTGCCAATCTTGCGCGTCTCGGCGACGAAGCCGTCATAAGCCTGCTTGGCGAATTCGGTCTGAAGCTGGATCACCTTGTCCAGCGACCGCACGGTTGCAAGCCGCGCGAAGAACGACTGCGTCTGATCGAGCGAGTGCCGCGTGTAGTTGCTATAGGCGTCGACGATTGTTTGATAGCTGACTGGGACCACCTGCACGGCTGCCACCGGGGCAACTGCGGTCTCCTCGACCGCCGTCACCGGAACAACCGCGGCCGCTTCCGCCGCAGCAACCGGGACCAACGGAGCGTCCTCGATCGGCATGGTGTCGTCGAGCAGCGTTGCTGGAACCACCACGGTTTCTGGAACCACAATGGGTGCATCGATTGTCGTCGCGACTTCGGGCAACTGATCCGCCTGCGGTTCCTGTGCTGCAGCGGGCTTCCGCTTCCGCGACTCGGCCTTCTTGCCCTCCTGCTCCGCCTTCCCCTTACGCTGCACGGGTTTCTTCACCGGCTTGTTCTCGGTCTCGTCCCCACTTAACATGACTGAAATACTCCTTAGGTTCCAAGTATCGATTCGGACGGCAGCGTCCGCCATCTTTGCGCTCGAATCTGGGTTGTGGCCTGTTCTCGGCGCGGCAGACACGTGTTCGCATTTGGAACGTTGAACTGGCCAGCCCGTACGACTACGGGTACGGCTTTGGCGACCAGCCATAGGCCTTGGCACAGGCTCCGCCCATCAGCATGGCCCGCTCGCTGTCGCTCAGCCGATCAGTGCCGAGGAAGGGCTCGACCGCCTCCGCGTAGTTGACGACCGCGAAGGCGCGCGTCCAGTCGGTTCCCCAGAGGCAACGCTCGAAACCCCAGGCGTCAAAGATGCGCCCGAGTGGATCCCAGATATCGGGGAATGGATAAGGCTCGCGGGACAGCGTGCAGGCGCCGCTGATCTTGATCACCAGGTTCGCGCGCTTGGCAAGCTCCACCACCTTCGGCAGATCGGCCCAGGGCTCTTGCGGCGCCGGCGGCACCCGCGGCTGGATGATGCCGAGATGGTCGAGGATGAAACGCGTGTCAGGATGGCGATCGATGAGCGCCATGCCGGCGTCGAGATTGCCCCAGCACAGGATGTTGACCGGGAAGTCGTAACGAACGGCCGCGCGTGCGATCCGGTCGAGGCCCTCATCGGACGCGCGCTTGTGCTCCCTGGTCAGCATGATGCGTATGCCGACGGTGCCCGGCGTCTTCTTCCAATCCGCGACGACATCGGCCACATCGGGATTGTCGGGGTCGACGGGCTTGACGATGCCGAAGCGGGTCGGATGCGCCCGCTGCACCTCGACGGCGTAGCTTGCATCGTAACGATACATCGAAAAGGCCGAGATGAAGATCGCGCCATCGACGCCAACCTTGTCCATCGCCGCCACCATCTCGTCGCCAGTGACGTGATCAGGCCAGTTCGGCACCGTCGCCCAGGGGCGCTTTGGCGTGTTTGCCTCGTAGGCATGAACCTGGGAATCGATCTTCATCATTGGGACGTCTCCTCTGATTCGTGCGAGTTTGGACACTGCCGGTCGCGCGAGTCCAGAGGGCACAGCGCGCGCATAGGGGTGCGGGATTTATTTCTGATTCTGTCCGGGATCATGATCGTCATCCCGATGGCATTGCGGCAACATCGATTTGAATCGCCTTCGGACGGAACACAGTCTAGCTTGCAACGATGTTGCGCATATTGTCCCTGTCGAGTGTCCTTCTCGTGTCGCTGCTGCCGGCCAGCGCATTCTCGGCGTCCGCTCACAAGCAGCAGCTCCATCATTGGCATGGCTACGGCTTCCTGCCGGGCTATCATCAGCCGCCGAACCCTCACATCCCGGTGTATGGTGCAAACCGCAGTGGGCCGGATTTTACGCCGATGTACTGGTACATGGGCGATTGGCACTATTTCGGTCGTCCCGGCTTTTATCGCGGGCGCTACAACGGCGGCGGTTTTGGTCCGTGCTGGACCTGGACGCCGATTGGTCCCGCATGGAATTGCGGGTAGAACCCAATCCGCCCTAAGAACCTTGTCTCGATAGGCAATCCCGATTGCGCGATAGCCGAGCTCGATAATGCGGACGAGGTTTCGCCGACCTAACTGGCTTGGCGCCCGCGCAATTACGCTGGTGTTGATCCGCCATACGCGCTAACGGAATTTCCAGCCCGGCTTGGATCGGGCATTCAAGAAAATACAGACACAATCACTGGAAGAGGGAGCATGGCGCGCAATATTCTGATCCTTGGAGCTTCGTACGGCTCCTTGCTGGGGACAAAGCTTCTGATGGCGGGTCACAATGTGACCCTGGTTTGCCGGACGAAGACTGCAGAGCTTATCAATCGCGACGGTACCGAAGTCCGCATCAAGCTGCGTGACGAAGCGACGCACCGTGCGATCTTCTCACGCGATCTGCCTGGCAAGCTGGACGCGGTTACGCCCGACAAGGTCGACGTGTCCCGTTACGACATGGTCGGTCTTGCGATGCAGGAGCCGCAATACACCAACCACACGGTCCGCGTCCTGATGATCAAGATCGCGGAGGCGGGGCTGCCCTGTCTCTCGATCATGAACATGCCGCCGCTGCCGTATCTGAAGCGGATCACGGCGCTCAAGGATATGGACCTCGAGGAGGCCTATACCAATGCCCAGGTGTGGGAGCGGTTCAAGCCAGGGCTGGTGACGCTGTGCTCGCCCGATCCGCAGGCGTTTCGTCCGCCGGAAGAGGCGGCGAACGTGCTGCATGTCGGCCTGCCCACCAACTTCAAGGCTTCGGTCTTCGCGGACGAGAAGCACAACAAGGTGCTGCGAGAGCTGGAAGCCGACATCGATGCGGTAACGCTCGCTGGCCAGGACGTGCCGGTGAAGCTGAAAGTGTTCGACTCGCTGTTCGTGCCGCTGGCGAAATGGTCGATGCTGCTGACCGGGAATTATCGCTGCATCACGCCGCACGAGCCGCAGTCGATCCGCGATGCCGTGCATGGCGACCTGAAGCTGTCGCAGTCAATCTACGACCATGTCGATGCGGTTGCGCGACGTCTCGGCGCCGAGGCGAACGACCAGGTTCCGTTCGAGAAATATGCCAAGGCGGCGCAGAGCCTGCTCAAGCCGTCGTCGGCAGCACGCGCGGTCGCCAGCGGCGCGCCCTTCATCGAGCGGGTCGACCTGCTGGTGAAGCTGATCTCCCATCAGCTCGACATGCCCAATGGCGAGGTCGATCGCACGGTCGATATCGTGGATCAGAAGTTGAGCGAGAAGATCGTGCCGGGCGGCTCCGGCTCCTCCTGACAAGCATCGTCGCAGCGTATGGGGCGGATGAGTGCCAGCGTCATCCGCTCCACGCGCTACTCAGGCCGAACATGCATCGCGTCCAGTGTCTGACTCCACTTGTCAACTTCCGCCTTGAGAAATGCGCTCAGGCCCTCCGGCGTGGCGAGATCGTCCGGGACAACGGTGGTTTCGAGCTTCGCCAGTTGCCGCGCCAATGTTGGGTCATGCAGAGCCTGCCGCAAGGCGAAGGCGAGCCGGGAGACGACGTGCTGCGGCATTCCTCTGGGACCAAGTAGGGCGATCCAGACGCTCGTTTCGAGATGCGCGAGTCCCGCCTCGTCGCAGGTCGGCAAGGATGGCAGCTGGTCCAGCTTTTCATGGGTGGTCACGCAATAGGCCTTGATATTTCCGGCCTTGATCTGTTCGGCCGTATTGGCGACCTGGTCGCACATCAGGTCGACTTGACCTGCCACCAAATCGTTCAGGGCAGGATTCATTCCGCGATAGGAAATGGCGGTCACTGAAGCGCCGATGGACTGGGCAAAGAACAGGTTGCAGAGATAGGATGCGCTACCCCGTCCTGCGTCGGCGAGATTGATGGTCTGCTGGTTCGTCTTGATGTAGGCAACGAGCTCGCGCAAATTCGTCGCAGCGATTGCCCTCCTGGCCACGATCACCTGCGGTGTTCTGGTGACCAGACCGATCGGATCGAAGTCCTTGAGAGGATCATAGGTGCGCCTCTTGTAGAGCGCGGGCGCCGCCGCAAACGTGATGTTATGCATCAGAAGCGTGTATCCGTCCGGCGCGGCCTGGGCGACCCGCCCCACACCAATCGTACCGCTGGCGCCTCCCACATTTTCGATGACGATCTGCTGTCCGAGTTCCGCGCTCATCAAGTTTCCGATCCAGCGCGCGAACAGGTCTGATGGACCGCCAGGGGCATTTGGAACAACGATGGTAATGACGTGAGAGGGATAGTCCTGGGCCACCGCCGCGTGCGATGCAATCAGACAAAGAAGGCTGAGCAAGCTCGACCAGCGCCTCGTCATCATGAGGCCCCTCCCTGAAGGCACCTCTTTTCCTTATTGCCCATATCGGCGAGCCAACATGTCGTCGGCTGTCCAGCCTGAGCGACGCACCGCATGGCGGACGGTTTTCGTCCGCATCATTCGAAAAGCGAAGGTCCGCCGCAGGGCGAGACCGCGCAATGGCGGAAATGGGCTAACTCCAGACGAAGACGAGCATCACCCATTATTCCCCGCCTGCCGGAGCGTGCGTCACCGGCAGACCATCAGGGATGGTTCTCAATCCTGCGCTCGATTGGAGCCTTCGCTTTTATCGAACGCTTCCATCGATATGTTCTTCTGGATTTCCGGCTGACAAGCGCCCAAACATGGCTGTCAGGACCATTCTCGCCAAGAAGGAATGGCCGCAGAGCAGCGCGGGGAGAACGCCTGGCGCGCCGGGGAGGACATCAATGAGTGCCGTCGGCATCGACAGCAGCAATGTTGGTTATGCGCCCGCGACCAGTGGGCCGAACGAGATTTCGCGACGGCTGGAAAGCCTGCCGGCCTCGCCCTATCTCTGGCGGCTGGTGATCCTGCTCTCGCTCGGCGGCTGCTTCGAGATCTATGATCTGTTCCTGACAGGCTATATCGCGCCGGGGCTGACCCGCAGCGGCCTGTTGAGCACCACAACCGAGAGCTTCTTCGGTTTCTCGGGCATCGGCGCCTTTGTCGCGGCGACCTTTGCAGGCCTGTTTGCCGGCACGTTCTTCCTGGGGTTTCTCGCCGACCGGTTCGGACGGCGTGCGATCTTCACGTTCGCGCTGCTTAGCTATAGCGCGGCATCGGTGATCATGACATTCCAGACCACCTCCGGCGGCCTGCTGCTATGGCGTTTCATCGCGGGGATCGGCATCGGCGTCGAGATCATCACCATCGACGCCTACATCACCGAGTTGGTGCCGAGCTGGATGCGCGGGCGCGCCTTTGCCATCAACCAGGCGGTGATGTTCATGGCCGTGCCGGTTGTCGCCTTCCTCGCCTGGTCGCTGGTGCCGCTAAAACCTTACGGCCTCGATGGCTGGCGCTGGGTGGTCTTGATTGGAGCCGCCGCCAGCATGGTGATCTGGGTGCTGCGATTATTCGTGCCGGAGAGCCCGCTCTGGCTCGCCCGCCATGGCCGCGACCGCGAGGCGATTGCAGTGGTTCGCAAGCTTGAGGCCGCGACCGGCGGCCAACCGCAGGACTTTCTTATGCCAGAGGGACGGCCGTCGGCCGCGGCGCAGAAGGCGAGCTTCAGCGAGCTGTTCCGAGCGCCCTATCTGTCGCTGGTCGTGCTGTTCATGGTGTTCAATTTCTGCCAGGCCTTCGGCTTCTATGGCTTCGCCAACTGGGTACCGACGCTGCTGGTGGAAAAGGGCATCACCGTCACCAAGAGCCTGCAATATTCCTTCATCGTGGCTTTCGCCTATCCGATCGCGCCGCTGCTTGCGGCAAGCTTTGCTGATCGCTACGAGCGCAAATGGATCATCTCGGGAGCCTGCGTCGCCATTATCGCCTTCGGGCTTGCCTTCGCCGAGCTGACCCAGCCCGTGCTGCTGATCGCCTGCGGCGTGCTGCTGACGGCAGCCAACACCACGATGTCCTACGCCTATCACGCCTACCAGACCGAGGTGTTTCCGACCGCGGTACGGGCGCGGGCGGCCGGGCTTGTCTATTCCATGAGCCGGATCAGCGCGACCTTCTCCGGTTTCATCGTTGCCTTCATGCTGCGCGAGGGCGGCGTCACCGCCGTGTTCGCCCTGATCACGGCCGCGATGGTCGTGGTGATCGTGACGCTCGCGGCATTCGGCCCCGATGTGCGCGGCAAGGCGCTCGACGCCTAGGACGTCAAGCGGCCGATCGTCGCGGCCTTGAAAATCAAGACCTTGCCGAAGCCAGAAAGCGTATCTACCTCTCGCGTGACCCTTTGCGAGAGGTAAGCCATTATGATCGAGGCCGCCGTCAAGGCGCTTGAGGAAATGCTGTCGCCGCCGATGCGTTCCATTCTGTGGCGCTCGATCGGGCTCGCCTTGGTGCTGATCACGGTGCTGTCGGTCGGACTACAGCGTCTCTTGAGCTGGCTTGCCACATCCGGCGAGAGCTGGGCAGAGGCGGCGATCGGCCCCGGCGCCCACATGCCGCTCTATGTGCTGGCCTGGATCGTCTCGGTCGCCGCCGGGCTCGGCATCGTGTTCGGCGCTATCCTGTTGATGCCGGCGATCACCTCGCTGGTGGCGAGTCTTTTTGTTGATGAGATCGCCGACCATGTGGAGCGCGAGCACTATCCGGCCGAACGTCCGGGCGTGGCGCTGCCGTTTGCGATCGCCATGCACGAGGGCGTCAAGACGGCGCTTCTCACCATCCTGGTCTATTTGATCGCGCTGCCGTTCGTGTTCCTGGCCGGCGTCGGCTTCGTCGGCTTCTTCATCGCGACCGCCTGGCTTCTCGGCCGCGAATATTTCGAGCTCGCGGCCATGCGCTTCCGCTCGCCGGAGGAGGCCAAGGCGATGCGGCGCGACAATGCCGCCACCATCTTCACCGCCGGACTCTTCATCGCCGCTTTCGTCTCGATCCCGGTCGTCAACCTGGCGACACCGCTGTTCGGCATGGCCTTCATGGTCCACATGCACAAGAGGCTGTCGGGGCCGCGGCCCGAGCTGATCGAGCCGGCGCGGCGGCGCGAGGCCTCGTTACGCTGACGGCGAAAAGCCGCAGCGCCGCAGTACGATCTTGGCGAACTTGAACGGCTCGGGCGTGAACGGCCCGGGCGGCGCACGGGTGATACAGGCTGTGACCACGAGCCCCGCGATCGCAAACCAGAAGCACAGCCAGAAGCCGTCAATATAGGCGAGCACATTGGCTTCGCGCTGGACCAGCGAGGCCAACAGGTCGACCGCGCGCGCCGGCGCACTGCCTGCGTCGAAGCCCGCGAAGTAATTCGAGAATTGCTTCAGCATCCCGGTCACGTCCGCGCTGCCGTTCTCGACATGCACGCCGATGTAATAGGAATGGATCTGCTCGCGCACGCGGAGCCAGGTGCCCATCAGCGCAATGCCGATCTCGGAGCCGCCGAGCCGGCAGACCTGGATATAGGCCGCGAAGGCCGTGGCCCGGCTCGGATCGGAGTTCGACAGCAGCGTGATGATGACAGGCAACAGCGTCAGCGCCTGGCCGATCGACAGCAGCACCACGATGACGACGAAATCTCCGCGCGCCCACTCATGGGTGAGCTGCGTGCCGAGCAGATTGGCTGCGGCGAAAGCGGAGAAGCCCAGCACCACGACGGCCCTCGTATCGAAATGCCGCAGCAGCCAGATCGACAGCGGCACCAGCACGATCATCGGCAGAGCGCCGTAAGTCAGCAGCAGCGTGCCGGTCTGCTCTGGCCTCAGGCCTGCGATGGTCGCGAGGAAATTCGGCACCAGCGACGAGTTGGCCAGACCCGACAGCGTGTAGAGCACGATCCCGAGCAGCGAGAGCCCTATATTGCGCGAGAACAGCACGTTGACATGAGCCCAGGGCTCCTTGACGAGCATCTCGTTGATTACGAAGACGACGAACAGCACCGCGCCGCCGGCCAGCAGTGCGATCACCGTGCCGGATCCCAGCCAGTCGAGCCGATTGCCCTGGTCGAGCCCGGCATAGATCATGGACACGGAGGTGCCAAGCAGCAGCATGCCGCCCCAATCCGCATTCCTGAGCAGGTCACGATTGATCGGCTCGCTTGGCGTGCCGAGATAGACGAAAAGCGCCATCAGCGGCGCGATGAAAACGCCTTGCCAGTACAGCCACTGCCAGCCGAGATGCTCGACATAGTAGCCAACCGCGGACTGGCTGGTATCGAAGGCAAAGCCGACACGGATGGCGTAAATCGAGATCGCCGGCAGCCACCAGCGGATCGGCAAGTTACGGAAAATGATCATCAAGGTCGCAGGCACGAAGGTGCCGAGCAACATGCCGTGGACGACACTGAGCGTGATCAGTACCGGATATTGATGAACCAGCGGGATCACGAGCGATACCACTGAATAGAGCAGGCTCGCAAAGCCGAGCACCCAGCGCAGGCCGAACGCGGTCGCCAGCCACGCCACCGACGGCGCGATGAAGATCTGCGAGCCGATCGCCGCAGTCGAGAACCACGCGCCTTCGTCAAAGCCGAGCGAGAAGCCGCCGCGCAGGTCCGGCAGCCCGACCGAAGTCAGCCTGGTGTCGAAATTGGCGAGAAAGGCGCCGAGCAGCACCGCGCCGACAGCAAAAATCGGATAACGCGCAACGCCGCCGCGCGAGACCGGCCCGCGATTGCCGCTACTTTCCGCCATCGACGTCGTCGTCGGTGGTGTGAATGCGGGTTTCCACCGACATGCCCGGCAGGAGCTGGTCGAGCAGCTTCTGGTCCCGGTCGAAGACAATGCGAACCGGGATGCGCTGTACCACCTTGGTGAAGTTTCCGGTCGCGTTGTCGGGCGGCAGCAGCGCGAATTGCGAGCCGGAGGCCGGCGCAATCCGTTCGACGCGGCCGGTGAGTTTCTGGTTCCGGAACGTATCGACCCTGATGTCGACGCGCTGGCCGGGACGCACATGGGTCAGCTGCGTTTCCTTGTAATTGGCGATGACATAGACATTGGGCAGCGGCACGACATTGATGAGATTGCTGCCGATGTTGACATAGTCGCCGGGCTGCACCTGGCGCTCGCTGACGACGCCGTCGAACGGGGCGATGATCTTGGTATAGCCGAGCTTCAGCTTGGCCAGGCGCAGCATCGCCTTCGCGGCCTCGACGTCCGCGGCGCGCTGCTTGCGGGTTCCTTGCAGCACCTCCTGCTGATGCTTTTGCGCGGCAACGAGGGCGCGGCTGGCGTGGACATCGGCCTGCGCCTTGGAATAGGCCGCGACCGCCTGTTCCAGCCGTTGCCGAGTCCCGGCATCGGTCTGGGACAGCGATTGCTGGCGCACCTGCTCCTGGTGCGCCTCGATCTCGATCGCCTCTGCCGACGCCTGCGCGGCCTCGGCCTGCGCGATGGTCGCATATTGCAGCTCGATCTGGTTGGCGAGATTATCGAGCGCGGCCTGCGCGCCGAGCACGCCCGCCTCCGCCTGCGTCACCTGCGCCTCATAGTCCGCCGGATCGATCTGGATCAGGAGCTGGCCTTGTTTGACGCGCTGGAAATCGTCAACGGCGACGCTCAGCACCTCGCCGGAGACGCGGCTGCTCAACCTAGTCAGATCGGCGCGCACATAGGCGTCATCGGTGGTCTGGATCGCCGCGCTCCCGATCCAGATATCCCAGCGCAACGTCGCCACCGCGACAAACGCGAGCGCTGCGATCACCGCAAGCAGCGGAATCGCGAGCCGCGCCAGCGTGCTGCGCACGCTGATCGGGGCTTGCGTTCGCAGACCCGACGGCGGCGGAACCGCCGCGGGCGCCACGGCTGGTTTGGACGGGGCGGCCGGTATGGTCTGGTCCTGCTGAGTCAAATCTTACGCTCTCCGAATTGCGGAAACGACCATATGCCAAAGTTCCTGTCGCGGCGAGCAGCTTACGACGGCGTTCATTCATACCAATCGTGAACGCAGTTCATTGCTTGGCGCGATCATTTGCCAAAAACACCAGCAGGACACCGAGGACGGCGACGCCCGCGAGCATCGCCCAGGCCTCGCCGACACACAGCGCGAGCGAGGCCTTCTCGACCATCGGGCGGACAAAGTCGATTTCCTCGGGGGTCGGCGGCCCCGGCGGCCGGTTGAGCAGCCGCGACGGATCGAGCCCGATCGCCTGCGCGGCCGTGAGATCGCCGGCCAGCAGGCGGATCCGAAAGTCCTCGGCATAGGCAGCGACGCGGCCGTAGAGAATGGTGTCGATCAGCGCGATGCCGATCGCGCCGCCGAGATTGCGCATCAGATTGAACAGGGCGCTGGCGTCGGCGACGTCTTTTTCCGGCAGTGAGCCGAGCGCAATGCGGGTCGGCGGCAGCAGGCAGAACATGATGGCGACGCCGCGCAGGACCTGCGGCCAGAACATCTCGGCAAAATCCGCCGTGCGCGGCTGCAAGCTGGAAAGCCCGAGGCCGAGCGCGAACAGCAAGAAGCCGGCAGCGGTCAGCAGGCGCGCGCCGAGCCTGCTCTCCAGCAGCGCCGCCAACGGTGCCGCGATCAGTTGCGAAATCCCCGTCACCAGCATGATCGTGCCGATCTCGAACGCATCATGGCGACGGACGAATGAGAGGAACACGGGCATCAGATAGACCGAGCCGTAGAGGCCGACGCCGAGACAGAAGCTCAAGGCGCAGCCGATCGCAAAGGACCGCCGCTTCATGACCGCGAATTGCACAATCGGGTGCGCGGCGCGAAAGCTGCGCCAGACAAAGATGGCGATGCCGAGCGCGCTCGCGAGCAGCAGCCCGGCGCAGAGCGGCGAGAGCCAGCCACTCTGCGGCGCCTGCTTGAGCCCGATCTCGAGGCTTGCAAGCGCCAGCACCATGACGACAAGCGCGACCAGGTCCAGCTTTGCCAGTTCCCCAAGATTGGTCGGCTGGCGTGGCAACAGGCGCGGCGTCAGCGCGGTCGCGATCAATCCCGGGATGACATTGATCAGAAACAGCCAGGGCCACGACCAGGTTTCGGTGATGAAGCCGCCGACCACCGGCCCGATGGTCGGCGCGAGCACGGCGACCACGCCGCCGATGGTGGTGGCGGCCGCGTGAAGCCGCGGCGGAAACAGCATGAACACCGCCGAAAACACCGCTGGAATCAGCACGCCGCCCGAGAAGCCCTGGATGATGCGGAAGCCGAGCAGCGTGGTGAGGCTGTCGCTCAGGGCGCAGCCGATCGAGGCCAGCGTGAACAGCCCGACGCCCGAGGCAAACAGCCAGCGCAGGCTCAAAGCTCGCGTGAACAGGCCGGTGAGGGGGATCGCGATCACTTCCGCGATCAGGTAGGCGGTCTGGATCCAGCTCATCGCCTCAGGCGAAATGTTCAGCGCGCGCTGGATGGTCGGCAACGAGGTCGCAACCACCTGGATGTCCAGGATCGCCATGAACATGCCGAGGCACATCAGGAGAAAGCCGGCCCAGGTTGAGATGCGCGGTGTCGCGAACAGCGGCCGCGCGAGAGTCGACATTTCCTCGCAGCCTCTCTGGAGCTCCGTCATGGCGTGACGCTGCAGGCGGCAAGCGCACGGATCTCGGCGCGAATGCGAACCGCGAGCGCAATGCCGTTCAGCACCGAGAACAGCAGCGCCGGCCATGGCAAGTTCAGCGCCAGTGGAAGCAGCGCGATTTCGCCAGCCACGATCACGTAATTCGGATGGGAGAGGTAGCGGTAGGGACCAGCGGTGACCAGCGGCGCGCCCGGCAGCACGATGATGCGCGTGGTCCAGCGTGAACCGAGGCTGGCGAGAACCCAAAGACGCAAGCACTGCAGCAGCGCGAAAGCAGCGAGCGCCGGCCAGTTCACTTGCTGATCCCAGCCGAAAGTCCACAGTGTGATCAGCCACGCCGCATGAAGCACGACAAGCAGCGGGTAATGACCCGCACCGACTTCGATCGCGCCCCGCTCCAGCAGCCGCGATGTGTTGTGCCGGGACAGCACCAGTTCGCCAAGCCGTTGCAGCGTGACCAAAGCCAATATGATCGAAGCGGAAGTCACGGGCTGTGCCGCAGAGCGACGCAGCTTGCGGTGAAGCCCGGACCAAGCGCGGTCAACAATGACCGCGGCGGCAAACCTTGCACAAGCGCGCGCTGCAGCACGAACAGAACCGTCGGCGCCGACATGTTGCCATAGTCGGCAATGACGTCACGCTCATGATCCAGCGCGCCCTGATCGAGCGACAGCGCGCGCTCGAGCGCGTTGATGACCTTGGTGCCGCCGGGATGACAGACAAAGCGGTCGATATCGGCTTCGCACAAATCCATGCGCGCGAGAATCTCGGCGACGGCAGGAGCCAGGTGCTCTACGACGAAATCGGGGATGGTCCGCTGGAACACCACGCCCAATCCTGTCGCGTCAACACTCCAGCCCATGATGCCGAGCGTATCGGGCCACAATCTCTCGGCCGATGCCTCGACCCGCGTCGATCCGCCGTCGCCGGCCCGCAGCACCAATGCCGCCGCGCCATCGCCGAACAGGCTCGCGGCCACGATGTTGGCCTTGGTCACTTCGTCATGGCGAACCGCAAGCGTGCAGAGCTCGAGCACTACCAGCAGCACATTGGTTCCCGGCCGCGACTCGGCCAGCCGCGCCGCGACCGCGAGGCCGGAGACGCCGCCGGCGCAGCCGAGGCCGAACACCGGCACGCGCGATACATCGGCGCGGAATCCGATTTTGCCCGCGAGACGTGCTTCCAGTGTCGGCGTCGCGATGCCGGTCGAGCAGACAGTGACAACCGTATCGATGTCGTGCGCTGCGAGGTTCGCGCGCGCAATGGCCTCGCGCGCCGCGTCGACGAACAGGGTTTCCGCGCCATCGAGGAACGCGTTGGTGCGTTCCGGCCAGCCACGCGGCTCGAGATACCATTCGATCGGCTTGACGCCGTAGCGATTGCGAATGCCGGTATTGGCAAACAGGCTCGCAAGCGTTTCGAACTGCTCGCAGCGATGCGCCAGGATGCTACGCGCGGCCTGCAGAACCTGCGTCTGCTGGAATTGATGCGGCGGCACTGAGGTCGCCAGCGACATGAGTGCCGCTGATTGGTCCATATTGCTGTCCCCGCCCGACGAAACTGTCCCAGGCATAGAAACCGCGCCGACGTGCAAATATTTCGGCGAAGCTCGGGCGCCCTCGCGCAGATACCGTCACTATAAGTTGAATGGGGGCGGCGATATGGTCGCTTCGCGGTGACACCGCGTCATCAGGCGTCGCCGGTTCAAACCGTCTTTTCCGGCCAGCGACAGAGATCGTTGATGAGGCAGAGCTCGCAACGTGGCTTGCGCGCAAGGCAGGTGTAACGGCCGTGCAGGATCAGCCAGTGATGCGCATGCAGCATGAACTCGGCCGGGATCACTTTCTCAAGTCCGAGCTCGACCTCGAGCGGCGTGTTGCCAGGCGCCAAACCCGTGCGGTTGGCGACGCGGAAGACATGGGTGTCGACGGCCATCGTATGTTCGCCAAAGGCCATGTTGAGCACGACATTGGCGGTCTTGCGGCCTGCGCCCGGTAGCGTTTCGATCTGCGGCCGCGTGCGCGGCACCTCGCCGCTGAACTCGTCGATCAGCTTCTGCGAAAGCGCGATGACGTTCTTCGCCTTGTTGCGATAGAGGCCGATGGTCTTGATGTAGTCGCGCACGCGCTCCTCGCCGAGCGCGAGCATCTTTTGCGGCGTGTCGGCCACCGCAAACAGCGCGCGCGTCGCCTTGTTGACGCCGGCGTCGGTTGCCTGCGCGGACAGCACCACCGCGACCAGCAGCGTGTAGGGATTGAGATGCTCCAGTTCCCCTTTTGGCTCCGGATTGGCCTTGCGAAACCGCTCAAAGGCCTCACGGATTTCGGCGGGAGTCCAAGGTTTGGGTGCCCTAAGGGATGTCTTGGCAGCGCGCTTCGGCCCGGCCGCGCCCTTGCCAGTCTTGACCTTGGTCGGCTTGACCTTCTTTGCCGATTTTTTCGGCACAGACTGAACACGCGTTGCCTTGGCGCGTTGTGCACGGATGATTTTTGCCATGAAGCGGATATACTGACAGGCCATGAGCACAGGCAATGACTTTGATCCTGACACGGCCGAACCCGAATTGTTTGCGGCGCTGTTGACGCCGCACCGGTCGCTCAACCGGACCGGTTTTATAATGGTGATGGTGTTCTTGAGCGTGGTCAGCTTCGCCACCGGAATCGCTTTTCTGCTGATGGGCGCCTGGCCGGTGTTCGGCTTTCTCGGGCTCGACGTGCTGGCGATCTATTTCGCCTTCCGGGTCAATTTCCGCCGCGCCTTGGCCAGCGAGCAGATCTCGGTGACCGCCTCAGTGCTGCGGTTGCGCCGGGTGAGCCACCGCGGCCATGTCGTGGAATGGGTCTTCAATCCGCTCTGGGTCCGGCTCGATCAGGAGGCGGATGACGAATATGGCGTGGAACGGCTCTACCTGTCCTCCAGGGGTAAGCGGGTGGCAATCGGAAGCTTCTTGAGCCCGGGGGAAAAGGCAAGCTTTTCCAAGGCTTTGACGGCCGCGCTGAGCGCCGCCCGACGCGGCCTCACCTATAACCCGGTGGTGTGAGTTCATCAGAAATCGGGTGGTTTGACCAAGCTGGCCGGCCTACAT
This sequence comes from Bradyrhizobium sp. Tv2a-2, assembly GCF_000472425.1. Classification (GTDB taxonomy): domain Bacteria; phylum Pseudomonadota; class Alphaproteobacteria; order Rhizobiales; family Xanthobacteraceae; genus Bradyrhizobium. The sequence goes on from NZ_AXAI01000003.1 coordinate 222,377, forward strand.
CCGAGAGCATGATGACACTCGCCATCCATGACCAACGCCTCGCCAAGCCGGGCCCGCAGAGCGCCGCCCTTCGCGATTACGATTCGGTGCGGCGGGCGATCGCCTTCATCTCCGAGCACTGGCGCAACCAGCCGACCATTGAAGCCATGGCCGATTCGGCAAGCGTCACCCCTGACGAACTGCATCATTTGTTCCGCCGCTGGGCGGGGATCACGCCCAAGGGCTTCATGCAGGCGCTGACACTGGACCACGCCAAGGGCCTGTTGCGCGGCTCGGCCAGCGTGCTCGATGCCGCGCTCGACTCCGGGCTTTCAGGACCGGGACGGCTGCATGATCTCTTCATCACCCATGAGGCGATGTCACCCGGCGAATGGAAGAATGGCGGCGCAGGCATGACGCTGCGTTACGGCTTCCATCCCTCGCCGTTCGGCATGGCGATCGTGATGACGACCCCCCGCGGGCTTGCCGGGCTCGCCTTCGCCGATGGCGGCGAGGAGCAGTCGGCGCTGGCCGACATGACCAGCCGCTGGCCGAACTCGACCTATGTCGAGGACTATCTCGGCACCGCGCCGGTCGCGCAACGCATCTTCGATCCCAAACTATGGCGCGCGGACCAGCCGCTGCGGGTGGTCTTGATCGGGACCGATTTCGAGGTGCGGGTGTGGGAGACGCTGCTCAAGATTCCGATGGGCCGCGCGGTGTCCTATTCCGACATCGCCAACAAGATCAAATCACCAAAGGCCTCGCGTGCTGTCGGCGCGGCCGTCGGCAAGAACCCGGTCTCATTCGTGGTGCCGTGCCACCGCGCGCTCGGCAAGGACGGCAAGCTCACCGGCTATCATTGGGGCGTCACCCGCAAGCAGGCGATGCTCGGCTGGGAAGCGGGACGGATCGGGATGCAGTAGGGGATTGCGTGGTCAGGGCGCGCGTGAGCGCGGACCCGAAATCTCGAGATTCCGGGCTCGGTGCTTCGCATGGCGTCAGAATAACTACGCAAAAAACTACTGATCCAGCCGCTTCCAGAACATTGCGGTGTTGCAGAGGCGGCCGTCGGGAAACAGGGCGTAGTTCGGGATGATGCCGCTCTCGGTCCAGCCGGCGCGCTTGTAGAGGCGGTAGCCGTTTTCGCCAGGCACGGTGTCGAGCACCAACAACCAGCGACCGCGCTGTCGTGCTTCGTCCTCGACAGCCGTCATCAGGGCCGCGCCGACGCCGCTGCGACGCGCGGAACGGTGCACCAGCATTTTCTTCACGTCGGCGCGGTGCGGCTGGTTGGGCGGCGTATCGAGCCCGAGCTGCACCGTACCGATGATGCGGCCGTCGAGCCTTGCCGCCAGCAGCACCGTATCGCCGTCGGCAACGGACGCCGACACCTTGCGAAAGAATTTCAGCCCGTCGTGATGCGAGAACGGCGCCATGAAGCTGACGCTGGCGCCGCCCGCGACGCAATCGACCAGGACCGACGCGAGCTCGTCGAGAGCGCTGTCGGCGACAGGCGCCGCGAGGACGGCGATGTCGAGCCCGGCGCTCACGCCGCGAGGTCGAGCTTCGAGGCGACGGTGGAATCGGCGTTGAGGTGATAGATGATGGGCACGCCGGTCGCGAGCTCGCGCTTCAGGATGCCCTCAGGCGAGAGCTTCTCCAGCACCATGATCAGCGCGCGCAGCGAATTGCCGTGGGCGGCGACCAGCGTGCGCTGGCCGCGCAGCACACAGGGCAGTATCTCCTGAACATAATAGGGCAGGGCGCGCGCCAGCGTATCCTTCAGGCTTTCGCCGCCGGGCGGCGACACGTCGTAGGAACGGCGCCAGATCAGGACCTGGTCCTCGCCCCACTTCTTGCGGGCGTCATCCTTGTTGAGGCCGGAGAGATCGCCATAGTCGCGCTCGTTCAACGCGAGGTTCCTCTCGGTCGGCAGTCCGGTCTGGCCAAGTTGGTCAAGGATCAGATCGAGCGTGTGCTGTGCGCGGGTCAAGACGGACGTGAAGGCGACGTCGAACTGCAGGCCCTTCTGCTTCAGCTTGCGGCCCGCGTCGTTTGCTTCTTTCACGCCGAGCTCGGTGAGATCGGGATCCTTCCAGCCTGTGAACAGGTTCTTCAGATTCCATTCGCTCTGGCCGTGGCGCACCAGCACAAGAAGTCGATCGCTCATGTGTTTCGATTTCCAGTTTTGCGTTGTCTAAAGCGCGATGAGATTTGGTTGAATCGTCATCGCGCTTTAGGTCTTTGATTGAGCATGATCTCTTCGGAAAACCGCTACACACTTTTCCGGATCATGCTTTAGATGTCGCCCAGGCCCAGGACGTCAGCCATGGAGTAGAGCCCGGGTTTCTTGCCATGCGCCCACAGCGCCGCTTTCAAGGCACCATGGGCGAAGATCATGCGGTCCTCGGCATGATGCGCTAGCGTGAGCCGCTCGGAAGGACCGGCGAAGATCACGCTGTGATCGCCGGCCGCAGTGCCGCCTCGAAGTGAGGCAAAGCCGATATCGCCGGCTCGCCTGACACCGGTGACGCCGTCGCGGCCGCGCGCCGAATGCTCCTCGAGCGCAATGCTGCGGCCCGCGGCGGCCGCTTCGCCCAGCATCAAAGCGGTGCCCGAGGGCGCGTCGATCTTGCCCTTGTGGTGCATCTCCAGGATTTCGATGTCGAAGGAGGGATCGAGCGACTGCGCAACGCGCTTGACCAGCGCAGCCAGGAGATTGACGCCAAGGCTCATATTGCCCGACCTCACCACCACGGCGCGCGAGGTGACGCTCCTGATCACCGCATCGTCCGAGACCGACAGGCCGGTGGTGCCGATGACATGAACGAGGCCGCGTTCGGCAGCGATCGCGACATTGGCGATAGTGGCGCGCGGCACGGTAAAATCGAGAATGCCGTCGGCCTCAGCCGACAGCGACCACAGGTCGGCGGACACCTTGACACCATTGGCTGGGAGACCCGCCAGCACGCCGGCATCCTGGCCCAGGAGTTCCGAGCCGGGCGCTTCGAGCGCGCCCGCGAGCGCCGCACCCGGGGTTTCCGCAATGACACGCGTCAGCGCGCGGCCCATGCGGCCACCGGCTCCAGCTACGATCAAACGCATGTCGGCCATGGCAATACCTTTCCGGCTGCCCTTGTAACCGGGGGAAAGCGTTCCAGCAACCGACCCCAATTGGGCTCAGGGCTGCGGGCCGTCGAAACCTTCGATGATGATGAGGTCGGCAATCGAATGCGGCTGCCGCACCTTGATGTTCGCCTGATATTCCGGGGAGTTGTAGCAGGCCAGCGCGGTCTCATAGTCCGGGAATTCGATCACGACATTGCGCGAACGGCTTTGGCCTTCCACGCCGGTGAACTTGCCGCCTCGCACGACATAGCGCGCACCGAACTTGTTGAAGATCGCTGGATTGGCCGCCGCGTAAGCCTTGTAGCCATCCTCGTTGTGAACGTCGACGCGCCCGATCCAATAGCCTTTTGCCATGCTTGTTCTTCCTTCTTGCTAGCTCACCAGTACCGGCATGATTTCGGCCACGATTGCGTCCGCGGCCGCCTTGGGATCAGCCGCCTCGACGACCGGGCGGCCGACAACAAGATAGTCCGCGCCCGCGGCGACCGCACGCGCCGGCGTCATGATGCGTTTCTGGTCTCCGCTTGCCGAACCGGCGGGTCGGATGCCCGGCGTGACCAGGCACAGCCGCTTCGCTACGATCTTGCGCAAGTTGGCCGCTTCCTCGGCCGAGCAGACCAGGCCGTCGACGCCAAGCTCGTCGGCCTGGCGCGCGCGCTGCGCGACCAGATCAGCGACGCCGAGCCGATAGCCCGCAGCCTTCACATCGTCTTCGTTGTAGGAGGTGAGCACCGTCACCGCGAGAATCTTCAGGTTCGGACCACGCGCTTCGACTGCTGCCTGCATGGTCTGCGGATAGGCATGCACGGTGAGAAAGGTAGCGCCTGACTTGGCGATATTCTCGACGCCGCGCGCGACCGTGTTGCCGATGTCGTGCAGCTTGAGATCGAGGAAGACCTTCTTGCCCTTGTCGGCGAGCTTGCGCACGAGCGGCAAGCCGCCGGCAAAGGCGAGCTGGTAGCCGATCTTGTAGAAGGTAACGCTATCGCCGAGGCGCATCACCAGGGCCTCCGCTGCCTCCACGCTGGCCACATCGAGCGCCACGATCAGCCGGTCGCGGGGAGGGATGTCGGTTGCAGGCATGCTCACCTCACATCATGCGTCGGGAGACGTCGATCAACTGCCGGACCAGCGCTTGCAGCGCCTCGCTATCGGCCGGATTCTTCAGCTTGTCCATATCGTCATAGGCCTGGTGCGCAAAGGAAAGCGAGAGCTGACTCGGGATCACATGGGCCTGCAGCGAGGCGAGGATCAATCGCAAGGCAGCCAGCGCCCGTGTTCCGCCGAGCCGGTTCTCCGAGGCGGCCGCGATCGCAAAGGGACGCTGGCGGAACACCTGGCCACGCGTCTCATGGGGATCCTGCACCCGGCTGACCCAATCGAGCATATTCTTCAGCAGAGCCGGGACGGAGGCATTGTATTCGGGCGTTACAAGCAGGATGCCGTGATGGGCCGCCATCATGCGCTTGATATTGAGCGCGTTCTTCGGCACCCCGGATTTGGCCTGCAGGTCACCGTCATAGATCGGCAACGCAAAATCGGCGAGTGACAGCCGGGTCACCTCGACACCGGCGAGCGCAAACTCATAGGCGGCCTGCGCCGCCAGCTTCGCATTGTGCGAGCCGCTGCGCAGCGAGCCGGGTATGATCAGGATCTTCGGCGCGGCCATCTCTGGAAAAACGCATTCCGGGTTGATGCACCCGACAAATGCGGCGGGCGCGGGTTAGTCCTTGCGATACACCCACACGCGGGCGGGTGGAAGATTCATCCAGATTCGCTCGGAGGCCTCGGTGGAGACGCCGGGCAACGATTTCGGAATCGGCGGGACCACCGAATAAGTGTACTGCACGAACGGGGCACCCGGCGCCAGCGTTGCGAAGGCATCGCGGATCAGGCGCAGCCTGGTCAGCATCGGTTTCGTCACCAGCGGCAGCGAGGAGACGATGGCAGTCGCGGGCGCGCCCAGCACGTTCCAGAGCGTATCGCGCAGGCGATAGGCATCGCCCTGCACCACCTTCGCCTGCGGATAGCGGTCGCGCAACAACGCACAGAAGCCCGGATTATATTCGACCAGCACCAGCCGCTTCTGGTCGATGCCGTGCTCGACCAGGGCGCTGGTGATCGCGCCGGTGCCGGGGCCAAGCTCGATCACCGGACCTGTGGCATGGCGATCGACATATTGCGCCATTGTGCGGGCCAGAGGGCGGCCCGACGGCATCACGGCGCCGACGTGGAGCGGCTTCTCAATCCATGAACGGAGAAAACGAACCTCGTCGTCAAGCCGAGGTTTTTTCAGCGTACGCACGGACGATTGCGAGGGCATGTCACTAACCAGACGGGACCGCGTTTTGCGCGGTGGATGTCAGAAAACAGTCACAAAGACGTATAGGCAGGCGACGGGGCGGTCAAGCCGCACCGCGACAGCGGCAACCGGCCGACACCGCTGAGGCTTGGCGATAACACCCTGGATTGTCTTAAGTTTCGGCCGTGGTCACAGCGCGGCATAAAACGACATTCCGCGCATGGCTGCCAACTCGCACGCAGAACGGCTAGTTGGCGGCGGATTTGCCGAAGAAGTCCTTGACCTTGGCGAAGAAGCCTGTGGCCTCGGGCTGGGTCGTGCCCGACGACAATTTCTCGAACTCGGCGAGCAGTTCCTGCTGCCGCTTGGTGAGGTTCTGCGGCGTCTCGACCATGACCTGGACATACATGTCGCCCATCTGCCGCGAACGCAGCACCGGCATGCCCTTGGACGCAATGCGGAAGCGGCGTGCGGACTGCGTGCCCGCAGGGATCTTCACCTTGGTCTTGCCCTTGTCGATGGTCGGCACCTCGAACTCACCGCCGAGCGCCGCCGTAACCATCGAGATCGGCACCCGGCAATGCAGGTCGGCGCCATCGCGCTGGAAGAACGGGTGTCCCGCCAGCGACAGGAAAATGTAGAGGTCGCCGGGCGGACCGCCGCGCACGCCGGCCTCGCCCTCGCCGGCGAGCCTGATCCGCGTGCCATCTTCGACGCCCTGGGGAATGTTGACCGACAGCGTCCGTTCGCGCGCTACCCGGCCCGAGCCCGAACAGGACGAGCAGGCGTCCTCGATCATCTGGCCGCGCCCCTGGCAGCCCGGGCAGGTGCGCTCGAGCGTGAAGAAGCCCTGGGCCTGGCGAACCCGGCCGGCGCCGCCGCACATCGAGCAGGTCTTCGGCTTGCTGCCGGCCTTGGCGCCGATGCCCGAGCAGGATTCGCAGGTTACCGAGACCGGAATCTCGATCTGCGCCGTTTTGCCGAGGTAGGCCTCCTCGAGCGTGATTTCCATATTGTAGCGCAGGTCGGCGCCGCGCTCGCGGCCGCCGCTGCGGCGCTGGCCGGCCATGCCGAACAGGTCTTCGAAAATATCGGAGAAGGAAGAGGCAAAGCCGGCACCGAAGCCGTGGCCGTTGCCCATGCCGCCTTGCTCGAAGGCGGCATGGCCAAAGCGGTCATAGGCGGCGCGCTTGTCGCTGTCCTTGAGGACCTCGTAGGCCTCGTTGATTTCCTTGAATCTGACCTCGCTCTGGGCATCGCCGGGATTGCGGTCCGGATGCCACTTCATCGCCAGCTTGCGAAAGGCCGACTTGAGCTTGGTATCGTCCGCGTTGCGCTCGACTTCAAGGGTTTCGTAGTAGCAGCGCTTGGTAGACATCCGTCAGACCCGCCCAAACTTCATCTTCATCCCGTAAGAACTGCAAGAATCATGCAGCCTCCGGCTTAATGAACAATGACCCTCATCCATCGAGACGCTGACGGCGCTCTTTGGTATGAGGGTCATGATCAATGCCCGCGCCCTTTAAGCGGACTTCTTCTTGTCGTCGTCGACCTCGGTGAACTCCGCGTCGACCACATCGTCGTGCTCAGCAGCCTTGGCGGCATCGCCTTCGGCCTGCTGCTTGTACATGGCCTCGCCAAGCTTCATCGAGGCCTGCGCCAGCGTGTTGGTCTTGGCCTTGATCGCCTCGGCGTCGTCGCCCTTCAGCGCTTCCTTGAGGTCGCTGACAGCGTCCTCAATGGCGCGGCGCTCGGTCTCGGCGATCTTCGAGCCATGCTCGGCAAGCGCCTTCTCGGTGGAATGCACCAGCGCATCGGCATGGTTCTTGGCGTCGACCGCCTCGCGGCGCTTCTTGTCGGCCGCGGCATTGACTTCGGCTTCCTTGACCATCTTGTCGATGTCGGCTTCCGACAGGCCGCCGGAGGCCTGAATGCGGATCTGCTGCTCCTTGCCGGTGGCCTTGTCCTTGGCCGAGACGTTGACGATGCCGTTGGCGTCGATGTCGAAGGTCACCTCGATCTGCGGCATGCCACGCGGGGCGGGCGGAATGCCCATCAGGTCGAACTGGCCGAGCATCTTGTTGTCGGCCGCCATTTCACGCTCGCCCTGGAAGACGCGGATGGTCACCGCATTCTGGTTGTCCTCGGCGGTCGAGAACACCTGGCTCTTCTTGGTCGGGATCGTGGTGTTGCGGTCGATGATGCGGGTGAACACGCCGCCCAGCGTCTCGATGCCCAGCGACAGCGGGGTCACGTCGAGCAGCAGCACGTCCTTGACGTCGCCCTGCAGCACGCCAGCCTGGATCGCAGCACCGATGGCGACGACCTCGTCCGGATTGACGCCCTTGTGCGGCTCCTTGCCGAACAGCTGCTTCACGACTTCCTGGACCTTGGGCATGCGGATCATGCCGCCAACCAGCACCACTTCACCGATCTCGCCGGCGGTGACGCCGGCATCCTTGAGCGCCTTGCGGCAGGGCTCGATGGTCTTCTGGATGAGGTCGTCGACCAGCGCCTCGAACTTGGCACGGGTCAGCTTCATCGTCAGATGCTTCGGACCCGACTGGTCGGCCGTGATGAAGGGCAGGTTGATCTCGGTCTGCGTGGTCGAGGACAGCTCGATCTTCGCCTTCTCGGCCGCCTCTTTCAGGCGCTGCAGCGCGAGCTTGTCGTTGCGCAGGTTGATGCCCTGTTCCTTCTGGAACTCATCGGCCAGATAGTTGACCAGGCGCATGTCGAAGTCTTCGCCACCCAAGAAGGTGTCGCCATTGGTCGACTTCACCTCGAACACGCCATCGCCGATTTCGAGGATGGAGATATCGAAAGTGCCGCCGCCGAGGTCATACACCGCGATGGTGCCGGACTTGGTTTTGTCGAGGCCATAGGCCAGCGCAGCCGCGGTCGGCTCGTTGATGATGCGCAGCACCTCAAGGCCCGCGATCTTGCCGGCATCCTTGGTCGCCTGGCGCTGGGCGTCGTTGAAATAAGCGGGAACGGTGATGACCGCTTGATCGACCTTCTGCCCGAGATGAGCTTCCGCGGTCTCCTTCATCTTCTGCAGGATGAAGGCGGAGATCTGCGAGGGCGAATAGGTCTTGCCGTCGGCCTCGACCCAGGCATCGCCGTTGGACGCCTTGACGATATTATAGGGGACGAGCTTCTTGTCCTTCTCGACCATCGGGTCGTCGTAGCGGCGGCCGATCAGCCGCTTCACCGCGAAGAAGGTGCGCTCGGGATTGGTGACTGCCTGGCGCTTGGCCGGCTGGCCGACGAGACGTTCGCCATCATCAGTGACAGCGACGATCGACGGTGTCGTCCGCATGCCTTCGGCGTTCTCGATAACTTTGGCGTTCTTGCCATCCATGACGGCGACGCACGAATTGGTGGTGCCGAGATCGATCCCAATGACCTTTCCCATGGTCCTCACATCCTTCCTTTTGCGGCAGGTTGGCAGGGCCCTGACGGCGCCCGGTCCGAACCCCCTCTAGATCAAAAACTCGCGATATTGCGACGGTGAGCCTCATATAGGAGGGGGCCATCGGGCCGCAAGGACCGAACGGCAATCCCGGCGCCGGAAAAAGCCGTGCAATTGAAAGATAGTGTCGACCGATGCGGCCCAGCCCGGCCGCTTGTCAAGGAATGGCGGGCGCAAACCGCGCCGTGGCGGGTCCGGTCGGGCGTCAGCGGAAGCGTTCCCCGGACCCTGTTGCCGGCAGGTCAAACCCGCTAAAAGCGACGGGACCGAGGGCGCATCCCAAGACCCGTCGGGCGACCGTCCGTCAAGCGACTGCGCGTCAACGGGCCGCATTCGCCGACCATGGAACGGCCTTAATACAACCGAAATAGGTTCTTCATGAAGCCTGCCAGACTCCTGACCGCCGTCGTCCTGCTCGTTGCCGCGCTCAAGCCAGCTTTTGCCGCGGACACCGTATTTCCACAGGGAGTAAGGGTCGGGTTGACCCCGCTGGTCGGCCTCTCCGTCGCAAAGACCTTCCCCGGCTTCGAAACCGAGGACCACAGCGTGAAGGTGCTGGTGACCGAGCTTCCGGCGGACGCCTACAACGAGGTGAAGAACGCATTCACCAATCCCGCCGGCGTGAGCGGCGTCAAGCCGGAGAGCCTTGAGACCGCCGCGGGCCCTGCCTATTACACCGTCGAGAACGCCAAAGAGGGCGCGACCAATGTCCGACGCTATTCGATGATCCTGTCGGCCGGCACCTTTTCCGGCTATGTCGCCGTGCAGGTCCCGGAAGATACCAGCAAGATCTACACTGACGATGCCATCCGGCAGATGTTCGCCTCCGCGACCCTGCGCAAGGAGGTGCCGATCAGCGAGCAACTGGGCATGCTGCCCTTCAAGCTCAACGACCTCGCGAGCTTCAAGAACGTACGCACGCTGGCGCCCGGTGCTGCCGTCATTCTCGCCGATGCCGACGAGAAGACCGGCTTTGAGCCGGCCCCATTCATGATCATCGGGATCATCGGCGCCACGCCGCCGGAGGCCAATGACCGCGCCCGCTTCGCCCAGCAGGCCGCGACCAATATCCCTGGTGTCCGCGACGCGCACATCACGATGGCCGAGCCGATCCGGATCGGCGGCATGCCCGGCTATGAAACGCGGATCAATGCAACCAGCGGCAAGGACAACACCCAGGTCACCGTGGTGCAATGGATCCGCTTTGGCGGGGCGACCTCAATGCGGATCGTCGGCAGCGCGCCGCGCGACCAGTGGTCGGCGGCGTTTCCACGCTTCCGCGCCGTACGCGACGGCATCGAGCCCAAAAGCTAAGGCATGGTCCGGAAAAGTGTGAAGCGGTTTTCCGAAAAGATCATGCTCGACCAAAGACCTAAAGCGCGACGACGATTCAACCAAATCTCATCGCGCTTTAAGGCATCAACAGCTAAGGGATAACGAGCTGAGAGATAGCGCGGCCCTCAGGCCGCGCTTGGCTCGTTGCCGTTGGCGGCCGCAGGAGCTGCCTTCACGCCACCTTTGGAGACGCCGACCAGCGCCGGCCGCAGCACGCGATCGCCGATAGTGTAGCCGGCCTGCACCACCTGCACCACGGTACCTGCCGGCACTGAGGCGTCGGGCACTTCATACATTGCCTGGTGGAAGTTCGGATCGAACCTGTTGCCCGACGGATCGAGGCGCTTCACGCCATATTTCTCCAGCGTGTTGTGCAGCGAGCGTTCGGTGAGCTCGACGCCTTCGATCAGCGATTTCAGGCCCGGATCGGCGTTGGCGCGGGCCTCCGCCGGCACCGCATCCAGGGCGCGCTGCAGATTGTCGGCGATGTCGAGCACGTCGCGCGCAAAGCCGGTGACGCCGTAGGTCCGCGCATCCTGCACCTCTTTCGCGGTGCGCTTGCGCAGGTTCTCCATCTCGGCCAGCGTGCGCAGCATCTTGTCACGCGCGTCGGCCGCTTCCCGCGCCAGCGCCTCCGCCGATGCCGGCTCGGGGTCGTCGGGCATGATGTAGGGCTTTGACATCACGGGCTCGCTGGGGTTCGCCGGATCGTTCTTCGGCTCGGAATCGGACATTGACGGCCTTTTCGAGAAATCGCTCAGTTCATGTTCTTCGCTTGCGCGGGATATCGTGCTTTAGGCGGCGAAAATCAAGCGCCCGTGAACGGGCAAAGGGCTCGCAATCAGCCGCCCAGAATCCGGCTCACGATGCGGGCGGCATAGTCCACGGTCGGAATGACCCGCGCATAATTGAGCCTTGTCGGGCCGATCACGCCGAGAACGCCGACAATGTGGCCGGCGGCATCGCGATAGGGCGCGATGATGGTCGAGGAACCCGACAGCGAGAACAATTTGTTCTCCGAGCCAATGAAAATCCGCACGCCCTCGGCCTGTTCCGCGCGGCCCAACAGGTCGACGACGCCACGTTTGGTCTCGAGATCATCGAACAGCAGCCGCACCCGCTCGAGATCATCAAGCGCATGCAGATCTTCCAGCAGATTGGCGTGGCCCCGCACGATCAGCTGGCGGTCCTCGTTGTCGCCGCCGGACCAGCTGGCAAGCCCCGCCGCGATCACTTTCTGGGTCAATTGATCGAGCTCGGCGCGTCCCTGCGTCAGCGCAGTCTCAAGCTCGAGCCGGGCTTCGGCCAGCGTGCGACCGCGTATCCGTGCATTGAGGAAATTGGAGGCCTCCATCAACGCGGAGGAGGGCACGCCGGGTGGCAGGGTCAGCACCCTGTTCTCGACCTGGCCGTCCTCGCCGACCAGGATCACCAGCGCGCGCTCGGGCTCCAGCCGCACGAACTCGATATGTTTCAGCCGCGCATTGGATTTCGGGGTCAGCACCACCGCGGCCGCCCGCGTCAATCCAGACAGCCGCGTGAGCGCCTCGCCTAACGCGGCCTCCACCGATTGGGCGCGCCCGACGGAAGCGAGCTGGCTCTGAATGGTCTGCCGCTCGTCGGCGGTGAGGTCGCCGATCTGCATCAGGGCATCGACGAAGAATCGCAAACCGAGTTCCGTCGGCAGCCGGCCGGCCGAGGTATGCGGGGCATAGATCAACCCAAGTTGTTCCAGGTCGGCCATGACATTTCGGACCGAGGCCGGCGACAGCGGAACCGCGATCAGGCGCGAAATATTGCGCGAACCGACGGGCTCGCCGGTCGCAAGGTAGCTTTCGACGATCTGGCGAAAAATCTCCCGCGAACGCTCGTTGAGCTGGGCAAGCCCGGCAGGTGGCGTCATCAGGTGGATCGGATCGTGGTGGGCCAATCGCTACTCCTTCCAACGCCTATAATTTGTCCCTCCGCGGCCCCCCTGACAAGCCGGAGATCGCCCCCATGGGGGCTTGCCGCCCCGCCGTCCCCCACCTACAAGCTGCGCCAGCCTTATTTTCTTTGCCGAATTTTCGGAGGATTCCCATGCGGCCGAGCCGCCGTGCCCCGGACGAACTACGCGCCGTCAGCCTGGAACGCGGCGTGGTCAAATATGCCGAGGGCTCCTGCCTGGTGAAATTCGGCGATACCCATGTGCTGGTGACGGCGACATTGGAAGACCGCCTGCCGCCCTGGCTCAAGGGCCAGGGCCGCGGCTGGGTCACGGCCGAATATGGCATGCTGCCGCGCGCCACCCTGGAGCGGACCCGGCGCGAAGCCGCCGCCGGAAAGCAGAGCGGACGCACCGTGGAGATCCAGCGCCTGATCGGCCGCTCCTTGCGCGCGACCGTGGATCTCGAGGCGCTCGGCGAGCGCCAGATCACCGTCGATTGCGACGTGCTGCAGGCCGATGGCGGCACGCGCACGGCGTCCATCACCGGCGCCTGGGTCGCGCTGGCCGACTGCCTTGGCTGGATGAAGGCGCGCAACATGGTGAAGGGGACCGTGCTGCGCGACAATGTCGCCGCGATCTCCTGCGGGATTTTCAATGGCACACCGGTGCTCGATCTCGATTACGCCGAGGATTCCGAAGCCGAGACCGACGCCAATTTTGTCATGACCGGCGACGGCCGCATCATCGAGGTGCAGGGCACCGCGGAAAAAACGCCGTTCACGCAGGATGAATTCCTGGCGCTGATGGCGCTCGCCCGCAAAGGCGTTGCGCGGCTGGTCGACCTGCAGAAAATGGCGGTGACCTAAGGACCATGCATCGTCGGATCACAGGCAAGCTCGTCATCGCTACTCACAATCCCGGCAAGCTCGCGGAGATGCGCGAGCTGTTGACGCCTTATGGGATCGAGGCCATGTCGGCGGGCGAGCTTGGTCTCGACGAGCCGGAGGAGACCGGCGATACATTCCAGGCCAATGCGAGGATCAAAGCGATCGCCGCGGCGAACGCCGCGAAGCTGCCGGCCTTTGCCGACGATTCGGGACTGGCGGTCGATGCGCTGAACGGTGCGCCTGGCATTTTCTCCGCGCGCTGGGCCGGGTCGAACAAGGATTTCAACGCGGCGATGGCGCAGATCGAGCGCCTGCTGCAGGAGCGGGGCGCCACCACGCCCGGCAGACGAGGCGCGCATTTCGTCTCCGCGCTCTGCGTCGCCTGGCCCGATGGCCATATCGAGGAGGTCGAGGCGCACGTCGACGGCACGCTGGTCTGGCCGCCACGCGGCACCGCGGGCTTCGGCTACGATCCCATGTTCATGCCCAATGGCTTCGACCGCAGCTTTGGCGAGATGACCAGCATCGAGAAGCATGGGCTGCCGCCTCTGGGGCTGGGTCTGTCGCACCGCGCCCGCGCCTTCGTGAAGCTTGCGGAGGTCTGCCTTGAGCCGCGCTAAGGCGAAGCAGGCCAGAGGAGCGACGCAGACGGCGTTCGGCGTCTATGTGCATTGGCCGTTCTGTCTCTCCAAATGTCCCTATTGCGACTTCAACAGCCATGTGCGGCATGCGGCGATCGACGAGGCGCGCTTTGCGAACGCCTTCGCGCGCGAGATCGAGACCACGGCTGCGCGCATTCCCGGCCGCGAGGTGACGTCGATCTTTCTCGGCGGCGGCACGCCGTCGCTGATGCAGCCGCAAACCGTCGGCGCCATTCTCGAGGCGATCGGCAAGCATTGGCAGGTCGCCGCCGACGTCGAGGTCACGCTGGAAGCGAATCCGACCAGCGTCGAGGCGACACGCTTTGCCGGTTACCGCGCGGCGGGCGTCAACCGCGTCTCGCTCGGCGTGCAGGCACTCGACGACGCATCGCTGAAGGCACTCGGCCGACTGCATAGCGCGCGCGAGGCGCTCGATGCCGTCGCGATCGCGCGCAAGGCCTTCGAGCGCTACTCCTTCGACCTGATCTACGCCCGGCCGGATCAGACGCCGCAAATGTGGGCGGCTGAATTACAGCAAGCCATTGGCGAAGCCGCCGAACATCTGTCGCTCTATCAACTCACCATCGAGGAAGGCACGCCCTTCTTCGGCCTGCACGCGGCCGGCAAATTGCAGACGCCGGACGAGGCGGTCGCGCGTGCCCTCTACGACGTGACCCAGGAAATCTGCGCGCGCCATGGCCTGCCGGCCTACGAGATTTCCAACCACGCCCGCGATGGCGCGGAATGCCGGCACAATCTGGTCTACTGGCGGGGCCAGGAATATGCCGGCATCGGTCCCGGCGCGCATGGCCGGCTCGATATCAACGGCATCCGGCATGCGACCGCGACCGAGAAACGGCCCGAAGCCTGGCTGATGCGGGTCGAGGCGAACGGCCATGGCGTCGTCACCGACGACTCACTCAACAGCGAAGAGCGCGCCGACGAATTCCTGCTGATGGGCCTGCGGCTCGCCGAAGGCATCGATCCCAGGCGTTATGCGACGCTCGCCGGGCGCTCGCTCGATCCCGACCGCATCGCACTGCTGCGCGAGGAGGGCGCGATCGCGGTCGACAGCGACGGCCGCCTGCGCGTCACGCAGGCCGGCTTTCCCGTGCTCGATGCGGTGGTCGCGGATCTCGCGGCTTAGACTAGAGTGTTTTCGAGCGAAGTGGGGTCCGGTTCGCGTGAAGAAAACGCGTCAAAACAAGAATCTAGAGCTCCGGTTCTGATTCAATCAGAACCGGAAATGCTCTAGTCAGGCGCCAAAGCTCTTGGGCGAGCCTGCGACGGGCACGCTGCCGCCGGAACCGACACGCATGATCGCGAGCCCGCGTTCGTTGGTGCCATCGGCGCGGAAGCGGAACAGGCCGTCGATGCCGGAAAAGCCGGATGGGTTGGTCAAGACGTCGGGCGAATAACGCTGGCCGCTCTGCGTCCTTGCAAGTGCTGCGACAAGAGCCACCGAATCATAGGCCAGCGTTGCGGTCCGCACCGGTTCACCGCCATAACGGGTGCGGTAGCGGCCGGCAAAGGCGCGGAAGCCCGAGGGATCGGGCGCGGCATACAAGCCGCCCTGCAGCGAGGCGCTGCCAAAGACACGCGGATTGTCCCACAGCCCGGTGCCGAGCATCTGGATGTTGCGCAGGTTTGCCCCCGCGGCCGTGAGCGCGTCGGCCGTCGCCACGATCGATTCGCCGTCATCGGCGAGCAAAAGCGAATCAGCCTGTGCCAGCGACTGCGCCACGTTACGCGCCGGCGTCGTACGATCGGCACCGTATTTATCGAACGCGGCGACACGGCCACCGCGTCGGGCGACCGCCTGCTTGAAGGCGAGCTCCACCACATTGCCGTAGGCGTTGTCCGGCAGCAGCGCCGCAAAGGAGCGCTTCCCGGTCGATGCCGCGTATTCGACGATCCGGTTGACGTCTGACTCCGGCAGGAAGCTGAGGAGAAAGACGCCGCGCCCGGCAACGGTGGAATCGGTGGAGAAGGCGATGCAGGAGATGTTGCGGGCGCGGGCGACCTGCGCGGCGGCAGGCACAGAGGCAGCAAACAGCGGTCCGAGAATGATCTCCGCACCCTCGTCCACCGCCTGCTGTGTACCTTGCGATGCGCCTTGGGGGCTACCGGCATCGTCCTTGATCAGGAGCTGGATGTTGGGATTCTGGAACTCCGCCAGCGCCATCTCTGCCGCGTTCCTCATGGACAGCGCAGCAACCCCGGCATTGCCGGACGCCGACAGCGGCAGCAGGAGCCCAACCTTCACCTGGCCGTTACCCGCGACCATCGGCTGCTGGGGTGGGCCGGCTGGAGCCGGGGCTGGCTGCGACGACGAGAGCGGGTTGGAGAACGAGTTCAGGCTCTGCTGCACATTGGCGCAGGCGCTCAGCACGGGCGCGCCCAGGATAAGCCCCAGCGCCGCGCGCCGCGTCGCGCCCACACCTAGCGGACCCGATAACGAGAACCTGCGATTGAACGGGTCTACCATACCATCTCTTGGATTGACCGACCGGAGGCGGCCGGCTCCCCTCCATCAAAACCGATCAGGGGGGCGGATTCGGGCATATTGTCGACGAATAGTTAACTAAAACAAAAGGATTATGGCTTTGCCGGGCGTGCGCAAGGGGCGCGCAGTCATGTTTTGTGGACGCTTTGCGCTGCGGATAAGGTTACGCCGGGGGCAGCTCCTTGATGTGGCGCCCTGACCATCACCCCTTTAAGCTTCCATTATTATGCTCGCAAAAACGGCCCCAATAAACACCGAAGGCGGCAGGGAACCCCGCAGCTTTTCAATTCTCGGGCACATCCTGCCGGCTGCGAGGCTCGAACCCGGCCTCTATCTGGTGGCGACCCCGATCGGCAATCTGGCCGACGTGACCTTGCGCGCGCTGGAGACGCTTGCCGGTGTCGACGTCATTGCCTGCGAGGACACCCGCATCACCCGACGACTGACCGAGCGTTACGCCATCTCGGCGGAGCTGACGCCTTATCATGAGCACAATGCGACGACTGCCCGGCCCAAGCTCCTGCAGCGGCTGGCCGCGGGCGAGGCGGTCGCGCTGGTCTCGGACGCCGGAACCCCCTTGATCTCCGATCCCGGCTTCAAGCTGGTGCGCGAGGCCTGCGCGGCGGGCTTTGCCGTCACCGCGCTACCCGGCCCGTCATCGGTGCTGGCAGCACTGACAGTCGCGGGGCTGCCTACGGACCGCTTTTACTTTGCGGGCTTTCTGCCGCCCAAACAGGCCGCGCGCCGAACGCGACTGGCAGAGCTGTCCCGGATCGATGCGACGCTTGTGCTGTTCGAATCCGGCAGCCGCGTGCAGGAGACGGTGGCCGATCTCGCATCCATCATGGGTAGCCGCGAGGCCGCGATCTGCCGCGAACTGACAAAGCTGCATGAAGAGGTCTCGCGCGCGAGCCTTGCCGAGCTTGCAGGCCGTGCGGACCAGCTGGAGACGCGCGGCGAGTTCGTGCTGGTGATCGGCCCGCCGGACGCCGACGCGCAACTGATGTCTGCCGAGTCGCTGGACGCGCTCTTGCGCAACGCGCTGTCGCATTCCAGCTTGAAGGATGCGGTGGTGCAGGCCGTCGAGCTTTCGGGCCGGCCGCGCCGGGAGGTTTATGCGCGCGCGCTGGAGCTTGCGAAGAACATGAAGGGCGATCATGGCCAAGATTCCGGCCAAGCGTGACGGCGCTGCTGCGCCCGAGCCCGTCGCCAAACCGGCGTCGCCGGCACGAGTGGCGGCGTTTCGCACCGGGCTTTCAGCCGAAAGCCGCGCCGCCGCCTATCTGATGGCAAAAGGCTATCGCATTCTCGCCAGGCGATTCCGCACGCCGCATGGCGAGATCGATCTGGTCGCCAAGCGGCGCAACCTCGTCGCCTTTGTCGAGGTCAAGGCTCGCGCCAGCCTCGACGAAGCGGCCTTCGCGGTGACGCCGCGGCAGAAAGCGCGCATCATCGATGCCGCGCAGGCCTGGCTGATGGCACATCCCGAACATGCCGAACTGGATTTGCGTTTCGACGCCATGCTGATTGCGCCGCGGCACCTGCCGCGCCATGTGATAGCGGCCTTCGACGCCAGCACGTAAGATAGACCCCTTCTCGCGCCTCAAGCTCACGGACCTCACACCATGACTCTCAACGTCGCCGTCCAGATGGACCCCATCGCGCGCATCAACATCCGCGGCGATTCGACCTTCGCGCTGCTATTGGAGGCGCAAAAGCGCGGCCATGGGCTGTCCTATTACACCCCTGACAAGCTCTCGCTGGTGGGGGACGAGTTGGTTGCCCCTGTTCAACTGCTCGCCGTGCGCGATGAGGTCGGCGACCATTTCACGCTGGGCGAGCCGAAGCGCGAACCGCTGGCCAATTTCGACGTCATCCTGCTGCGACAGGACCCGCCGTTCGACCTCGCTTACATCACCTCGACGCATTTCCTGGAGCAGCTGCATCCCAGGACATTGGTGGTCAACGATCCCGCCAGCGTCCGCAATGCGCCGGAAAAACTGTTCGTAATGAATTTTCCGCAGCTGATGCCGCCGACATTGATCTCGCGCGATCTCGACGAGATCAACGCCTTTCGCGACACCCATGGCGCCGTCGTCATGAAGCCGTTGCACGGCCACGGCGGCGCCGCGGTGTTCCGCGTCATGCCGCAGGACATGAATTTCGGCTCTCTCTACGACATGTTCTCCGTGACCTTCAAGGAGCCCTGGGTGATCCAGCGCTTCCTTCCCGAGGTGAAGCACGGCGACAAGCGCATCATCCTGGTCAATGGCGAGTTCGCGGGCGCGGTCAACCGCGTGCCCGCCGCGGACGATCTCCGCTCCAACATGGTGCGCGGCGGCGCGGCGCAGGCCACCGATCTCTCCGATCGCGAACGCGCGATCTGCAACACGATCGGACCGGCGTTGCGCGAGCGCGGTCTCCTGTTCGTCGGCATCGACGTGATCGACGGCTATCTCACCGAGATCAATGTAACTTCGCCGACCGGCATCCGCGCCATTGCCCGGCTAGGCGGACCCGACATCGCGGCGAGGATCTGGGACGTGATCGAGGCAAAGCGGGCTGCGGCGAAGGCCTGACAATGCAGCGCCGCGACCCAACACGCGGCGCCGCAGTTTCTTCGTACCCTCCACGAACAATCATCCGTTATCTCGTACAAGCTGCGTTGCATGACTTGTACATCCTTGGTTGAGCAGATAGTCTTTCGCTCGTTGCGAGCTTTTTTTCCCGCAAGCGGCGCTGATCCAGCCCGGATTGACGCGATTTTTTTGGCGAGGCCTGCGCACTTCGCGGAAAGCATTGCAATGCCCCAAAACATCGTTCTGTGCCTTGACGGCACCAGCAACCAGTACTCGGCAACCAACACCAATGTGGTCAAGCTTTACGCCATGCTCGAGCGTGCACATGATCAGCTGGCCTACTATCAGCCGGGCATTGGCACGTCGGTGCCGACAAGCATCTGGGGCCGCATCAAGCGGTGGGTGATCAAGCAGATCGACCTCGCGGTCGCGCTGTTCCTGTCGGATCATGTCTGTGACGCCTACCGCTTCCTGATGCGCTACTATCGGGACGGCGACAGGGTTTTCATCTTCGGCTTCAGCCGTGGTGCGTACACCGCGCGCGCAGTGGCCGGGATGCTCTACAAGGTCGGGCTGCTGACTCAGGGCAATGAAGAGCTGATCCCGTTCGCCTGGCATATGTTCAAGTACGAAGACGACAAGAAGCTCGCGGAAGGGTTCAAGACAACCTTCAGCCGGCCGGTCGGGGTGGAGTTTCTCGGCCTCTGGGATACCGTGAGTTCGGTCGGCTGGGCCTTTGACCCGCAGCACCTGCCATACACCCAGAACAACCCGATCGTGCGCCAGGTTCGTCATGCGATGGCACTTGACGAGCGGCGGGCCTATTTCGTGCAGAACCTCTGGGGCAACGTGCCTGATGACGTCGTCCAGATCTGGTTTCCCGGCGTTCACGGCGATGTCGGCGGCGGACTCCCCGAGAATGAGTCGGGGCTGTCGGCCATTGCCTTGCAATGGATGGTCGGCGAGGCGAAAGCGGCTGGCCTCGTGCTCAACCCGGAGATGGAGAAAACGGTGCTGCCGGCGCAGAACGTGCCTGACGCGGCCTATGCTGCGCCCTTTGCCGGCGGCCCGGCTCATGAATCTCTGCACGGCCTGTGGTGGATCCCCGAGTTCATTCCAAAACCCTATCGCGACCCCGCGGCGCAGTACGAGAGGCGCTGGATGATTCATGCGGGGCGGCACCGCTACGTCGCGGCCGGCGCGAAAATTCATGCCTCCGTGTTCGAGCGCATGAGGCTGGTTTCGGATTACAGACCGCCGAATATTCCGGCGAGCTACCAATGCGTGCCGCCGACCGAATGTTCGGGGCGGTGACGATTGTTCACTTAATGTTCTTGCCAAATCCGCAGCACTCCGCTACCTTTGATTGTGTGGTTGGCGGCGGGGGCGGTATGGTTCAGCGGGTTTCGACGGTTGCCTTTGAGGGGATCGAGGCCCGTGCGGTTGACGTGCAGGTGCAGGTCGCGCCGGGCCTGCCGGCATTCACAATTGTCGGCCTGCCGGACAAGGCCGTCTCGGAGGCGCGGGAGCGGGTGCGCTCGGCGCTGATTGCCTCGGGGCTTGCACTGCCGGCACGGCGGATCACGGTCAATCTCGCGCCCGCCGACCTGCCGAAGGAAGGCAGCCATTACGACCTGCCGATCGCGCTCGGCCTGATGGCCGCGATCGGAGCGATACCGCCGGATGCGTTAAACGGATTCACCGTGCTCGGCGAGCTCAGGCTTGACGGCTCGATTGCGGCGGTCGCGGGCGTACTGCCGGCCGCGATCGGCGCCAATGCCCGCGAGGAGGGGCTGGTCTGTCCGGCGGCGTGTGGCGCGGAAGCCGCGTGGGCGAGCCCGGACATCCTGATCATCGCGGCCAATTCGCTGATCCAGATCGCCAATCATTTCAAGGGCACGCAGGTGCTGTCGCGGCCGCAGCCCAGGATCCATGAGGAGCAGGTCTCCTCGCTCGACTTGCGCGATATCAAGGGCCAGGAGAGCGCCAAGCGCGCGCTCGAGATCGCGGCCGCCGGCGGCCATCACCTGCTCATGATCGGATCGCCCGGCGCTGGCAAGTCGATGCTGGCGCAGCGACTGCCCTCGATCCTGCCGCCGCTGACGCCGTCCGAACTGCTGGAAGTCTCGATGATCGCTTCTGTCGCCGGCGAGATCGAGGGCGGCGCGCTCACTGCGCGGCGGCCGTTCCGCGCGCCGCATCATTCCGCAAGCATGGCAGCGCTGACCGGCGGCGGCACGCGCGCGAAGCCCGGCGAGATCTCGCTCGCGCATCAGGGGGTGTTGTTTCTCGACGAATTGCCTGAGTTCGATCCGCGCGTCCTGGATTCGCTGCGCCAGCCGCTCGAGAATGGCGAGGTCGCGGTGTCCCGCGCCAATCATCGGGTGACTTATCCTGCGCGCTTCATGCTGGTGGCGGCCATGAATCCGTGCCGCTGCGGGCGCGCCTTCGAGCCCGGTTATGCCTGCAAGCGCGCGGCCGTCGATCGCTGCACTGCGGATTACCAGATGCGGATCTCCGGTCCGCTGATGGACCGCATCGATTTGCGCATCGAGGTGCCCGCGGTGACCGCCGCCGACCTGATCCTGCCGCCGCCGGCCGAAGGTTCAGCCGAGGTCGCCGCCCGCGTCGCGGCCGCGCGCGACATTCAGCGTGCCCGCTATGCCGCGGCCGGCCTGCCACATGTCCGCACCAATGCGGAAGCGCCGGCATCGCTCCTGGAAACTATCGCGCAGCCGGATGCGCAAGGACAAAAACTCCTGCGCGACGCCGCCGAGACCATGCGCCTGTCGGCGCGCGGCTATCACCGCGTGCTGCGGGTCGCCCGCACGCTGGCCGATCTCGATCATGCGGAGAAGATTGGCCGGCTGCATCTGGCGGAGGCCCTGTCCTATCGCGCGCTCGCCGACGACGTCCGGCATGCGGCGTAATCCCACCGCGGGTTCCGCGCTACCGTCAACCAGCCGGTAACGAGTTTTCTTTACGCTCTGCCAACCATAAGCCCAGTGTTCGCGGGCTTGTGTTTGAGTGAGTGCCCGTCATGTTGAGTTTCAAGCTGCGTTACAAGATTCTGCTCTCGGCCGTTCCGCTGGTGGCAGCCGCGACCTTCGCCGGTGTCGAGGTCTTCGACAGTCCGCGCCCCTGCATCGCCGTCGGCGCCGCGACGCTGGAGATCGGATCGGAGCCGTGGCACGCCGACCTCCATGTCAGCTTCACCGATGATCCCGCGCTCGCAACCGTGCGCGTCGCCTTGACCGACGATGCGGCGGGAGCCGATTTCGCCGTGATCGACGATGTCGCGAGCAACGATGACAACGCCTGCGGGACAACACCGTCAACGCAATTCATCGCCGTTTCGGCAGAGCCAACGAAAGCCGCCCCCGTCATCTATCTCGCGCAAGACGGCCCGGCCGACTACCGGATTTTCGTCAACTCGAAGCACTTCACGCCGCGCGAGGCCGCCGCGCTGATCGTCGGCGCCCGCAGCGCGCAGCCGCAGCTTGCGGCAGCGCTTTAACGTTTCATTAGCTCTGTTTGCAGTGCTCCGAGGGAACACTCCAAGCTTCAAACACTTTGCAAGACCGTCGCAGCATCGTCGCCCGCGCCAGCGCATATGATTTGAGAACAGCACTCGTTGAAGGTGATCGATGATGGGGCGGGGCCTACGTATCAAACTACGCGTTCGCCGCCTCACGCGACGCCATCCGCTGATCACGAGCATCGTTCGCTCCTTCATGATCTTCTCCGCTGCCTTCGGCGGTGCCTATGGCTTCATTACCGGCAGCCGGTCGGAGCAATCCGGCTATGACGCCAATGCTTTCGCGATCGGCGCGAGCTTCCTGTTTGCGCTGGCCTGCCTTGCGCTCGCAACCCTGAGCATCAGACTGCGCTTCATCAACAGGCGCCTGCGCAAGATCGCGCTCCACAATGAAGCGCTGATCGATCGCAATTGGGAGCTGCAGGAAGCAGAGGAGCGCGCTCGCAGCCTGTTCGAGCAGCAGGGCGACCTGATCGTGATGCGCGACAATGCAGGCCACATCACCTTCGCCAATGAGGCCTATTGTGAGCTTGCCGAACGATCGCGCGAGGCGCTGATCGGCACCCGCTTCGATTTTCGGATCCTGGAGCAGGGCGAGGACGCGCGCGAGCCGAACGGTACCCGAATTCACGACCAGAAGATCGCAAGTCCGCTGGGCCCGCGATGGATCGCCTGGCGCGAGGGCCTCGTCCGCAGCGACGCGGGCCAGCCCGCGGAATTGCAATGCGTCGGCCGCGACGTCACCGATCGCACCGAGACAGAGCGTGCGCTCACCGATGCGCGCGACCAGGCGAATAGCGCCAACCGCGCCAAGTCGCGCTTCCTCGCCATGACCAGCCACGAGATCCGCACGCCGCTGAATGGCATCATCGGCATGAGCGGCCTATTGCTCGACACACAGCTCACGCCGGAGCAGGCTACCTACGCCAAGGCCGTGAAGACCTCGGGCGAAGCGCTGCTGTCCCTGATCGAGGAGCTGCTCGACTACTCCAAGATCGAGGCCGGCAAGATCGATCTCGAGCAGCGCCCGTTCGCGCTGACCGGGCTGATCGAGGAAATCAGCGAATTGCTGGCGCCGCGCGCGCAGTCGAAACAGCTCGAGATCGCAGCTTTCGTCGACGAGCGACTGCCGGCGCAAGTCGTCGGCGACGCGGCGCGGCTGCGCCAGGTACTGCTCAACCTTGCCGGCAATGCGATCAAGTTCACCTCGACGGGCGGGGTCGCCCTGATCGCCGAACCAGGGATCTGGCCGAACGAAGTCCGCTTCCTGGTGCGCGACACCGGCATCGGCATCGCGCCGGAGGCGCGCGAACGCATCTTCCGCGAGTTCGAGCAGGCCAGCGACCACATCGGACGGCACTACGGCGGCACCGGCCTCGGATTGAGCATCTCTGAACGCATCGTCAAGCGCATGGGCGGGCGGATTTCACTGGAGAGCGAGCCGGGCAACGGCTCCACGTTCGAAGTATCGCTGCCGCTACCGGCGGCCGAGACGAGCATTGCGCGGCCGACCTTCGTTGCGCCTGATCTGACCGGCCAATCGATCATGCTGGTGAGCGCGCAGGGCATCGAGGTCTCGCTGGTGGCGCGACGGTTGCAGCGCTGGGGCGGGCAGACCTGCCTGATCTCCGATGCCAGAGCCGCCGAAGCGCTGCTGCCGGAGCGCCCCTGGCACGCGCTCCTGGTCGACCAGGCGCTGGGGGCCGACATCGCGGAAACCTTGAGCGAAGCCGCGCGTCGCCACGCGAGCCTGCGGATCCTGATGGTGACACCGGCGACGCGACACGACATCAAGCCGTCCGAGGCCTTCACCGGCTATTTGGTCAAGCCGCTGCGCGCCGCGTCCCTCGCGGCGCGACTGTCGGCGCCGCCGGAGGTCTCAGCACCGTCGCTCGGCAGTGACGCATTGCCCGCGGAGATCGCGGCGCCCGGCGAGAACCAGCCGAGAGCGCTATCGATCCTGGTAGCCGAGGACAACGAGATCAACGCACTTTTGATGCGCTCGCTCCTGACCCGGCTCGGCCATCACGCGGTCATCGCCACCAACGGCGCAGCCGCGCTCGAGTCTTGGGTTGCGGCAAGGTCCGCCGGCACGCCTTACGACCTGGTGCTGATGGACATCCAGATGCCCGAGCTCGACGGCATCGAGGCGGCCAAGCGTATTCGCAGGCTTGAGGCGGAGCAGCCGGGCGCGCGCACGCCGATCCTGGCACTGACCGCCAACACGCTGGTGGAAGATCGCTACGCCTGTTTCGAAGCCGGCATGGACGGCTTCCTGATCAAGCCGCTCGATCGCGAGAAGCTCGAGGAAGCGCTGAGCGGGCTGGCCGCCACGCGGCACCTGGCAGCGTAATTTCTCCGCAATGACGTTGGAGTTGTGGCGTGACCGCTACAGCCGCCTGAGCGCCACGGTCTCCACCACGTGATCGGCGCCCTTCTTGAGGATCGCCGTCGCGCGCGGGCGGGTCGGCAGGATGTTATCCTCGAGATTGGCGAGGTTGGTGCGCTCCCAGATCGCGATCGCGGTGGCGATCGCTTCGTCATCCGACAGCAGCGCATAGCGATGGAAATAGGATTTTGGGTCGGTGAATGCCGTGTCGCGCAGCGTCAGGAAGCGCTTCACATACCATTGCCGCAGCACCGACTCGTCCGCGTCGATGTAAACCGAGAAATCAAAGAAGTCGGAGACGACAGGGACCGCCTTGCCGTCGCGCGGCAACGGCCCGGTCTGCAGCACATTGACGCCCTCGACGATGAGAATGTCGGGCCGGTCAATCTCGATCCATTGGTTCGGCACGATGTCATAGGTCAAATGCGAATAGACCGGCGCACGCACCTTGGCTCGGCCAGACTTGATGTCGCTCAGGAACGACAAGAGCAGTGGCAGGTCGTAGCTTTCGGGAAAGCCCTTCTTCTGCATCAGCCCCTGCCGCTCGAGCACGGCGTTGGGATAGAGGAAGCCATCCGTGGTCACCAGGTCGACCTTCGGACGCGGCGACCAGCGCGCCAGCATCGCCTGCAGCACGCGCGCGGTGGTGGATTTGCCGACCGCGACCGATCCGGCCACGCCGACGATATAGGGCACCTTGCGGTCGCGAATCCCCAGGAACTGGCGCTGCGAATAATAGAGGCGCTGGGTGGCGTCGACATAGATCGACAACAGGCGCGACAGTGGCAGGTAGATCTCCTCGACCTCCTTGAGGTCGAGGCGGTCATGCATCGAGCGCAGCTGAGAGAACTCGCCCGGCTCCAGCGTCATTGGCGTGTCGTTGCGCAGCTCTGCCCACTGCTCACGGGTGAAAAGACGATAAGGATTATATTTCTGGTCGGGCGCGCGGATGTCCATGAAGCCGCCTTTCATTACTGATTACGTGTGCGCGACGCTTTCTCTTCCAGCCCGGACATCGAGGTGCGCTGCGCAAGTGCAGCTTCCACCTCGGCGAGCGTGACTCCGCGCGATTTCAGGAGAACCAGCAGGTGGTAAAGCAGGTCGGCGGATTCGGCGATGAGATGCCCGCGATCATTCTCGATCGCGGCAATCACGGCTTCCACCGCCTCCTCGCCCAGTTTCTTGGCGCAATATTCGGCGCCCCGGTCGAGCAGCTTTTTGGTGTAGGACGCGTCTCCCCCCGACGCGGCACGGGCATCGATGGTGGCGGCCAGATCATGGATGGTGAAACGCGGCGGCATCAACATACTCGACAAGCACGCCCGCATCGCAGGCACTGTTCTTCCGGTGCTGATTTAGCACTTTTGTGACGCGGCGTCGTCACGGATCGAGCCGCACGGATAGACCGGCGCGCAACATGTGATCCTTGGCCTCGCGGATGGTAAATTCCCCGAAATGGAAGATCGAGGCCGCGAGTACCGCCGTGGCGTGCCCTTCGCGGATACCGTCGACCAGATGATCCAGGTTGCCTACGCCGCCGGAGGCGATGACCGGGACCGGCACGCTGTCGGCGATCGCCCGGGTCAGTGGCAGGTCAAAGCCCTGCCTGGTGCCGTCGCGGTCCATTGAGGTCAGCAGGATTTCACCGGCGCCGAGCGAGACCACCTCCTGGGCATATTCGATCGCGTCGATCCCGGTCGCCTTGCGGCCGCCATGGGTGAAGATCTCCCAGCGGTCCGAACCGCCCGATCGTTTGACCCGCTTGGCGTCGATAGCGACCACAATGCACTGCTCGCCGAACTTTTCGGCCCCTTCCTTGACGAAGTCGCGCCGGGCCACGGCCGCCGAATTCATCGAGACCTTATCCGCACCGGAGCGAAGCAAGGTCTTGATGTCGTCGACGGTGCGGACCCCGCCACCGACGGTCAGCGGCATGAAGCAGGCTTCCGCGGTGCGCCGGACCACATCCAGCATGATGCCGCGGTTTTCATGGGTCGCGGTGATGTCCAGGAAGCACAGTTCGTCGGCGCCGGCGGCATCATAGGCGATCGCCGCTTCGACCGGATCGCCGGCGTCGCGCAGGTCGACAAAGTTGACGCCCTTGACCACACGCCCGTCCTTGACGTCGAGGCAGGGAATGACGCGGACCTTGAACATGCAAATGCTCCTTAAGCACGCGCCTGGCGGATCAGCGCCAGCGCGGCTGCCGGGTCGAGCCGACCGTCATAAAGTGCGCGACCAGCGATGGCGCCAGCGAGCTTCCCGGCCGCGGGCTGCAGCATCGCCTGGACGTCCTCGATCGAGGCGAGGCCGCCAGAGGCGATCACCGGAATGGAGATGCGGTCGGCGAGCGCAATCGTCGCCTCGAGATTGAGGCCCTTGAGCAGGCCATCGCGGGAAATGTCGGTGAAGATAATCGCGGCGACGCCGGCATCCTCGAAGCGCTGGGCGATCTCAAGCGCCGTCACTTGCGAGGTCTCGGCCCAGCCTTCGACCGCGACCTTGCCGTGCCGCGCATCCAGCCCGACCGCGACGCGGCCGGGGTATTTCCTCGCCGCGCTCTTGACCAGTTCCGGATCGCGCACCGCCGCGGTGCCGATGATCACCCGCGCGATACCCTTGGCAAGCCAGGCTTCGACCGTCCCGATATCGCGGATGCCGCCGCCAAGCTGAACCGGAATTGTGATCGCCTTCAGCATGGCCTCGACGGCTTGCGCGTTCATCGGCTTGCCGGCGAAGGCGCCATCGAGATCCACCACGTGGAGATATTCGAAGCCTTGCGCGGCAAAGCTCCGCGCCTGGGCGGCGGGATCGAGGTTGAACACGGTCGCGCGCGCCATGTCGCCCTGTTCGAGCCGCACACACTGGCCGTTTTTCAGATCGATGGCAGGGAAGAGGATCACGGCTTCCATTTCAGGAAATTCGAGATCAGAGCCAGCCCAAAACGCTGGCTCTTCTCGGGGTGAAACTGGGTGCCAATGGCGGTGTCCCTGGCCACGACAGCGGTGACCGGCCCGCCATAGTCTGCGCGCGCCAGCACGTCGCCTTCGTTCCTGGCATTGAGGTGATAGGAGTGCACGAAATAGGCGTGCCGCCCCTTCGGCCCCAGCGGCAGCCGCTCCAGAACCGGGTGCTCTCGCGTCAGCTCGAGCGTGTTCCAGCCCATGTGCGGGATCTTCAGGCTTTCGTCGCGCGGCGCGATCTTTTCGACATCGCCCTCGATCCAGTTGAAGCCGTCGGTCGTGACGTGCTCCTTGCCGCGGGTCGCCATCAACTGCATGCCGACACAGATGCCAAGGAACGGCCGCGCCTTGTGGCGTACCGCCTCGGTCAGCGCCTCCAGCATGCCGTTGAGCGCATCGACGCCCCTGCGGCAATCGGCAAAGGCGCCGACGCCCGGCAGCACGATGCGGTCGGCACGGTAGACGAAATCGGGATCGCGGGTGACCACGATCCGTTCGGGGTCCTCGGCACCGCGCGCGGCCCGCTCAAAGGCTTTCGCCGCCGAATGGAGATTGCCCGACCCGTAGTCGATGATGGCAACGGTCATCGTGGCCCTCCCGGCTCCGGAAACAATCCTATGATCCCGCTGCCCGGCAGCTGCGGCGGCCGCGAGAACGGCTGCCCGGCGAGATCCCGCGTCGGCGGCGGCGCGCCGCGATCGACGGCCTGCTGGTCATTGACAATGCCGTGCTGCTTTCCGGCCCAGCGCTCGAAAAAGCGCCGCTCGGCGGCTTCCTCGTCATCGGCGATCACGACATCGAGCTGCAGCCAGCGATTCCGCGACAAGGTCCAGCGCTCGAGGCTGGCGGCCTCGAAGCCCGTCAGCAGCGCCACGATGATATCGGCGAAGAGGATCGCTGCCGAACCGGCGCCAAGCTGCCTCAACACCAGCTCAAGCGCGATGACGGCGATGATCCAGCCGATCAGCGCCAGCCACAGCCGATGCGCGGCGAGCCAAAACGGCCCGAACAGCGCGGCCCAGAAATGGAAGCCGTCGCGAACGAAAACGAACCTGTCGGTCGAACGGAGATCCGCCCCGCCCGCTCCCGGCGCATGAACTGTGTAGACCGGCATCGCAGCTCTCCGATCAGCTTTGGGCGGGCTTGCCTAGCCGCCGAGCTGACCCTTGGTGGACGGCACCTCGCCCGCGGCGCGCGGATCGATCGCGACAGCCACACGCAACGCTCGCGCAAGACCCTTGAAGCAGGATTCGGCGATATGATGGCTGTTCTCGCCATATAGGGTCTCGACGTGCAAAGTCACGCCCGCATTGATGGCAAAGGCGTTGAACCATTCGCGCACGAGCTCGGTGTCGAAGGTGCCGATCTTGTCGCGCGGGAACGCCGCCTTGAACACCAGGAACGGCCGGCCCGAAATATCGAGCGCGATCCGCGACAGCGTCTCGTCCATCGGCATGTGTACGGAGGCATAGCGGGTGATGCCGGCCATGCTGCCGAGCGCCTGCTTGACGGCCTGGCCGAGCGCGATCCCGACGTCCTCAGTGGTGTGGTGATGGTCGACATGGAGGTCGCCGACCGCCTTCACGGAGATGTCGATGCGGGAATGTCGCGCCAGCGAATCGAGCATATGGTCGAAGAAGCCGATCCCGGTCGAGACGCTGGACGCGCCCGTGCCGTCGAGGTTTACCGTCACCTCGACATCGGTTTCCTTGGTCTTACGCTTGATGGTGGCGCTGCGCATGAAGGTGCTTCCGGACGTCAAAAAACGCGCCCTTTTAGCAGGCAGATAGCCCCTTCGCTACTGCGGCATGGGCCGGTCAGGCCTGAACTTCCGGCTATGGTGACCGGATTTCGCGCCCGGTCGCCCCTGATTGTAAGGATGGCCTCAAGCCCCTAAATCAGGCTCTGAACGAGGTACCCCTATGCAAGCATCCCAAAACGAGCCACTGGTCTGGCACGGCACCACAATTGTCACAGTCCGCAAGGACGGCAAGGTCGTGATCGGCGGCGATGGCCAGGTCTCGATCGGCCAGACCGTGATCAAGTCGAATGCCAAAAAGGTTCGCAAGCTCGGCAAGGGCGACGTGATCGGCGGCTTTGCCGGCGCCACCGCCGATGCCTTCACGCTGTTCGAGCGACTGGAGAGCAAGCTGGAGCAATATCCGGGGCAGCTGACCCGGGCCGCCGTCGAGCTCGCCAAGGACTGGCGGACCGACCGCTATTTGCGGCGGCTGGAAGCCATGATGATCGTCGCCGACAAGGACGTTTCGCTGATCCTCACCGGCACTGGCGACGTGCTGGAGCCCGAGGCCGGGGTGATGGCAATCGGCTCTGGCGGCAATTATGCGCTGGCCGCCGCGCGGGCGCTGATCGACACCGACCGGGACGCCGAGGCCATCGTGCGCCGTTCCCTCGATATCGCCGCCGATATCTGCGTCTACACCAACCGCAACGTGACCATCGAGACCTTGCAAAGCGGCTAGGCGCTCCAAAGCATGACGCCGGATTACCTCTTCCGCCCAATGCAAGCCGACGATCTACCGCTGGTCGCACGATGGCTCGCTTTGCTACATGTCAGGGAGTGGTGGGGCGATCCCGCCGAGCAATATGCGCTGGTGAGTGGTGACCTCAACGAGCCCGCAATGGATCAATATGTTGTCGAGGCAGACGGCCGCGCCTTCGCCTACCTGCAATGCTACGACCTCACGGCCTGGAATTCCGGCTTCGGCGAGCAGCCCGACGGCACGCGCGGCATCGACCTCTTCATCGGGGAGCCGGACATGATCGGCCATGGATCGGCATTGATCGGTCGCTTCGTGCAGGATCAGTTGCGCAACGGCGTGCCTCGGATCGTGACCGATCCCGATCCGGCAAATGCCCGCGCCATTCGGGCCTATGAGAAGGCGGGGTTTGCGACGGATCGCACAGTCGCCACACCGGATGGACCTGCCTTACTGATGGTTCACGATCCAAGCCGCTTGTTCTGATCACATTCCTATCCTAGCTAGAACCCATGACAGACTTCTCCCCCCGCGAAATCGTCTCCGAACTCGATCGCTTCATCGTCGGCCAGGGCGAGGCCAAGCGCGCCGTCTCGATTGCGCTGCGCAACCGCTGGCGCCGG
Source organism: Bradyrhizobium sp. Tv2a-2 (assembly GCF_000472425.1). Taxonomy (GTDB): domain Bacteria; phylum Pseudomonadota; class Alphaproteobacteria; order Rhizobiales; family Xanthobacteraceae; genus Bradyrhizobium. The sequence goes on from NZ_AXAI01000003.1 coordinate 253,154, forward strand.
CTCCAGCTCGACAACGGCCTGCGCGAGGAGGTGCTGCCGAAAAATATTCTCATGATCGGGCCGACCGGCGTCGGCAAGACCGAGATCGCGCGGCGATTGGCAAAGCTCGCCGGCGCGCCCTTCATCAAGGTCGAGGCCACCAAGTTCACCGAGGTCGGCTATGTCGGCCGCGATGTCGAGCAGATCGTCCGCGACCTCGTCGAGGTCGCGATCGCGCAGGTGCGCGAGCGCAAGCGCAAGGATGTGCAGGCCCGCGCGCAGCTCGCCGCCGAGGACCGAGTGCTCGATGCGCTGGTCGGCGCCAATTCCAGCGCCGCGACACGCGATTCTTTCCGCCGCAAGCTCCGCGCCGGCGAGCTCAACGACAAGGAAATCGAGATCGAGACGCAGTCGTCAGGCGGCATGCCGATGTTCGAGATCCCGGGCATGCCCGGCGCCCAGATGGGCGCGATCTCGATCGGCGACATTTTCGGCAAGCTCGGCGGCCGCACCAAGACGCGGCGGCTTACGGTTGCCGGCTCGCACGAGATCCTGGTCAACGAGGAATCCGACAAGCTGCTCGACAGTGACCAGCTGGTGCTGGAGGCGATCAGCGCGGTCGAAAACAATGGCATCGTCTTCCTCGACGAGATCGACAAGATCTGCGTGCGCGACGGCCGCGTCGGCGGCGACGTTTCCCGCGAGGGCGTGCAGCGCGATCTCCTGCCGCTGATCGAAGGCACGACGGTTTCGACCAAGCATGGCGCGGTCAAGACCGACCACATCCTGTTCATCGCCTCGGGCGCTTTCCACATTGCAAAACCCTCCGACCTTCTGCCGGAGCTGCAAGGTCGGCTACCGATCCGCGTCGAGCTGCAGGCGCTGACGCGTGACGACATGCGCCGCATCCTGACCGAGCCGGAGGCCTCGCTGATCAAGCAATATGTGGCGCTGATGCGGACCGAGGGCGTGACGCTCGACATCACCGATGGCGCCATCGACGCGCTCGCCGATGTCGCGGTCGCCGTCAACTCGACGGTGGAGAATATCGGCGCGCGGCGGTTGCAGACCGTGATGGAGCGCGTGTTGGACGAGATTTCCTTCACTGCGCCCGACCGCAACGGTGAGACCGTGCAGGTCGACGCCGACTATGTGAAGAAGCATGTCGGCGACCTCGCCAAGAATGCCGATCTGAGCCGGTTCATTCTGTAAGCTTGACGAAAGGGCGCTTCGGTCGGGTCCCCCTCAGCCTCTCGCCCGCCTGATGCGCACATAGAGTGCGCCCTCGCCGCCATGGCCGATATGGGCCTGCTCGAAGCCGACGACGAGTGAGCGGAATTCCGGCAGGCCCAGCCATTGCGGAACCTGCCTTCGCAGCACGCCGCGCTCGGCATCCAGTCCGTTGGCCGTGCCCTTGCCGGTGATCACAAGCACGAAGGTGAGTCCGTCATGACGGGCGCGCTGCAGAAAGCCGAGCAGCGCATGATGGGCGCGGATTTGGGTCATGCCGTGCAGATCGAGCCTTGCATCGATCTCGCTCTTGCCGCGCGAGAGCTTTGCTCGCTCGCGCCGGCCAAGCGTCACCAGCGGCGGCACTGCCGGCTTGCTCGGCTTGGGCGCCGGCGCTGACGCCAACGACCGCGGCGCCAGCCTGGCCGGCGCCGGCGTCGATGGTTTCGGCTCGGCGGCATGCGGCTTGAGCGGACGCGATTTCTTGCGCAGCGGCTTGACCTGCTTGGCCACGCTCTCCCAAAGCGAGCGCTCCTCCTCGCTCAGGCCGCGCTTGCGCCGCGGCGCGGGAACATCGAGGCCAGGAAATGAGCTTGAGCGCTTCATCGGCTGTGATGATAGCGCCTGATATAGTGATGCCGCGGCAGCTCAGTCTCCGGCGCGATCTTTGGCCGCGGCTCTGGCAGCGGTACGCCGGCCGCGGTGGGGCTCGTCGCCTGCGCGACGGTCGAGACGGTCGCAGGCGTGGCAGCCTTCTGGTCCTTCGGCTGATCCTTAAACTGATCTTTGGCTTGGTCCTTGACTTGGTCCTTGACTTGCGCCCCGGCCTGTTCCTTCGGCTGGTCCTTGGCCTGTTGCTTGACCTCCTCCTTCGGGAGCTGCTTTGCCGGCTCCGGCTGCGGGAACAACCTTGCGATCTTCTCTGAAGGCCGTGGGTCGGGCAGGGGCATCTTGCGGCCCCGCTCGACCGGATCGATGCCCTTCGGCACCAGCATCACAAAATGCATGGAATGGCGCAGCCGCCCGGAAACCTTGCCGGCATCGGCGCCGGCGCCGAAATAAAGATCGGCGCGGGCCGGGCCGACAATGGCCGAGCCGGTGTCCTGGGCGATCATCAGCCGGTGGAACGGCGTCCTGGATTGCGCGGAGTCGATCGGCAGCTCGCCCTCGATGAAGAACGGCGTACCGTAGACATGCAGAGAATTGTCGACGGCAATGGAGCGGCCCGGGGTCAGCGGCACGCCCTGCGCGCCGACCGGCTCGTCCTTGTCGGAGAGCTGCACCTCGCGGAAGAAGACATAGGAGCGGTTCTGCCGCCGCACGTCCTTCGCGCCGTCGGGATTCTGCTCCATCCACTCCCGGATCTTCTGCATCGACATCTGCTCTTTCGGGATGATGCCGCGCTCGATCAGGACGCGGCCCACCGCTGTATATGGATAGCCGTTATGGGCGTCATAATTGATGCGGACGGTCGAGCCGTCCGCGAGGCGAATCCGTGCCGAGCCCTGGATTTGCGCAAATAGCAGGTCGGTCGGGTTCTTCAACCAGCAGATTTCCAGTCCGCGGCCGGCGATCGCGCCGTCCTCGATCTGGGCGCGATCGTAATAGGGCACGAGCTTGCGGCGCCCGATCTTGCGGTAGACCGACCCCTTGTTCGGCAGGTTCGGCGCATCCTGGCTGTAGCCGCGCACGAACAGGTTCGAGGGGCGGCGATAGACCGGCACATTGTAGATGTCGGTTTGCGTCCGCGAGCCATCGAGAACAGGCTCGTAATAGCCGGTGACAAAGCCGTCGCCCTCGCCGAGGCGCGAGATCTGCAGCGGCACGAAATGCCGCTCGAAAAACAGCCGAGCGGTGGCGGCGTCGTTGATATCAGTCTCCCGCGCCAGCCGGCACGGATCGCGCAACGAGCTTCCCAGCGCCTTGTCGTCGATAGGCTGCGGTGGCTGCGCTGCAATCGGCCGGCAGCTGGTCCGGAACGCCCTGTAGGCGGCGAGATGATCGTCCTCGGTCCAGCTCGGAATATCGGCAAAGCCGAGCGGGATATATTGGGTGTTGGCGATTTGAAGCGGAAAGTCGAGGCGCGGGTAGGGCAGTTGGCGAACGACCTGGGGCGGCAGGTGATGCGCCCGCCAGCTCCGTGCCGCCCATGCCGCAAGCGGCACCAGCGACAGCACCACCGCGGTGAGAAGGCCGACCGCGGCGTATCGCTTCAGACCCGTGATGTCAGTGAGCGCTTCCCGTGCCAACCAGCTTCCAGTTCGGATCGCGTGAAGTGGTGTCGCGGGCGAAGGTCCAGACATCGGTGATGTCGGCGACCTTGTCCGGATTGCCGTCGACGATCGTGCCGGCCTTGTCGCGGGTCACGGAGATCATCTGCGACACAAAGCGAACGGTGAGCTGGGCGGTGCGGTCGCGCTGCTCGGCGCCAACCAGTTCCGCCTTGTCGATCGAGACAAAGCGCGTCTCGGTCTTCTGGTCGTGCTTCTCGCGATCCTTGATGACCGCCTCGAAGCTTTCATAGACGTCGGATGACAACAGGTCGCGAAGCGCGCGACGATCACCATTGGCAAAAGCAAGCACGATCATCTCATAGGCGCTGCGCGCGCCGGAGAGGAAATGCTTGGGGTCGAACGAGGAGTCTTGCGCGACAATGGCGTCGAGGCCCTGCGCCAGCGGGGTGCCCGGTTCCGCGACGCCCTTCCAGCGGTCAGTAGTTGGTGCGGCTTCGGCCGGAGGCACCGGCGGTGGCTGGTCGATGACCTTGCCTGGCATCGGAACCACCCCGGTGTCGGGCGTGCCCGGCATGGCATTGCGCGCGGCGCGGTCGAACGGCGGCCGTTCACTCCCGGTGCGCTGGCCGAGCACATTGCGCAGCCGCAGGAAGATGAAGACGGCTAACGCCAGGAAGATGATCGTATAAATGTCCACGTCGCTTTCCGCTTCTCTCTAATGTCTTCGGCCGGTAACGGGACCGGCGCCGGAAGCCCTCCCTCGTCAGGAACGGCTCGACACTACATCACCGTTTCAGGACCGACAGGATGTAGGAACGAAATCTTGCCCGGCCAATGGCATGCTGGTTGAGACGAATTGTAGCGCTTTTTGCGGTCGAGGGGAAACCCGATCGTTTGGGTGGAAATCACACGTCTTCAATCATTTAAGGTGCCGGCCGACGGGCCTTGGTTCTCTTCGGCCCGGCCTGCCAGCCCCAAGGTTAACAAAGCGCAACGCTTTCTGGGACGTATCCTTGTGGAGGATGGCAGGGCTATGATAGCCACTCGCGCGGAACGACGCTTTTCGCGCCAGGAGAAGATTTTCATGACCAACGGCAATGGTACCCCTCCCACGGCGGGTGCTCCGCCCCAGCTCAACGTTCTGGCGCAATATACCAAGGACCTCTCCTTCGAGAATCCGAACGCGCCGGGGTCGCTGCAGCCGCAGGCAAATCCGCCGCAGATCAACATCCAGATCAATGTTGGCGCCAATCCGCTTTCGGAAACCGAATACGAAGTGAGCCTCACCATCGAGGGCAAGGCCGAGAACGCCGGCAAGGTGATGTTCTCGTTCGAGCTGATCTATGCCGGCGTGTTCAGGATCATGAACGTGCCGAAGGAAAACCTGCATCCCCTCATCATGATCGAATGCCCGCGGTTGTTGTTCCCGTTCGCACGCGAGATCATCGCAACCTCCGTGCGTGATGGTGGCTTCCCGCCGCTGATGCTCGATCCGGTCGATTTTGTCGGCCTGTACCGGCAGAACATGGAGCGGCAGGCCGACGCCCAGGTGAGGCCGAGCTAACTGGCGGCTGCCTCCGCCGCCGGGGGTGGCGGCAGAAAATCATTCCAGATCGGTTTGTCGCCCAATGTGGCGACAAAGGCACGATGCGCCTCGCGTTCGGCATCGGTCAGCCGTGGCGCCAGTTGGATCAGCCGTTGGCGACGCGGTGCATCCGTCGTGCCGGTGACGCGAATCTCGCGCGTGTCAGAGGCCAGGATCAGTGACGATTGCCGCGCCCCGATCAGGTCGACATAGACTTCCGCCAAAAGCTCGGCATCGAGCAACGCGCCGTGCTTTGTGCGGTGAGAGTTATCGATCGAGTAGCGCGAGCAGAGATCATCCAGCCGGTTCGATACGCCAGGATGCTTGCGCCGTGCCAGAAGCAGCGTGTCGATCATCCGCTCGCGCGGGATCGGCGGCATTTTGATCCGGTCGAGCTCGGCATTGATGAAGCCGATATCGAAGGAAGCGTTGTGGATCACCAGCGGCGCATCGCCGATGAAGGCCAGAAATTCCTCGACGATCTCGGCGAACAAGGGCTTGTCGGCGAGAAACTCGTCCGTGAGCCCGTGCACGGCCACAGCTTCCGGGTTGACCGCGCGCTGTGGATTGATGTGTCGGTGGAAGGTCTGCCCGGTCGGCATGCGATTAAAAATCTCGACACAGCCGACCTCGACCAGACGATCGCCGCGCAAGGCATCAAGGCCGGTGGTTTCAGTATCGAGGACGATTTCGCGCATGGACCAAATTTCAGGCTCGTGCGGCGAATCAGGCGCGCCGCTGTGGCATCTTAACCACCTGCTCCAGAATGTCGCGGATCCGGGTGCGCACCGGATCAAGTCCATGTGACGTATCCACGACGAAATCGGCACGCTTGCGCTTCTCCGCATCCGGCATCTGCCGCGCCAGGATGGAATCCAGAGCTTCGTTCGTCATGGTGCCGCGTGCGAGAATCCGCTCCCGTTGCAGTTCCGGCGAGGTGGTCACCACCACGACCGCATCGACACGCCTGTCGCCACCAGTTTCAAACAACAAGGGCACGTCCATCACGGCTACCGGCGCACCGGATCGCTCAGCATCCTCCAGGAACTTCTGGTGATAGGCGCGAAGCATCGGATGCACGATTGCTTCCAGCCGCTTGATGGCGGCGGGATCATGCACGACTTCGGCAGAGAGCTTGCTGCGATCGACCTTGCCGTCGACGGTCGTGCCAGGAAAGGCTGCCTCGATGGCAGGTGCTGCCTCGCCCTCATAGACTTTGTGCACAGTCGCATCGGCGTCGTAGACCGGCACACCCGCTTCCGCGAACAATCTCGCGGTGGTGGACTTCCCCATCCCGATCGAGCCGGTCAAACCAACAATTCGCATTTGGCAATCCGCATCAAACGTTGTCTGGCCAATTGGCTCTCATACCGCAAGCAGCTTCCGACTGCGCAGGAAATCAAGCAAGGGCAACAGCGGCAGGCCGAGAATCGTGAAGTGATCGCCCTCGATCCGTGCAAAGAGATGGATGCCCAGGCCCTCGAGCTGGTAGGCGCCGACGCTCGAGGTCACAGCCTCGCCCGCCGCGTCGAGATAGGCCGCGATCTCGGCCTCGCTGAGCGAGCGCATGGTCATGCGCGCGACGGCGACATGCTCGAATAGAATTGTTCCGCCCTTGGCGACGGCAACCGCTGAATGCAGTTCGTGACTCTGGCCGGCAAGCTGCGACAGCTGAGCAAGCGCCTGCGCTCGGCCAGACGGCTTGTTGAAGATATGGCTGCCGAGCGCCAGCGTCTGATCCGCCCCGACCACGAATTGCTGATGCTTATGCAGCGAGACGGCAAGTGCCTTCTCCCGCGCGAGCAACGCGGCAACCTTGCCCGGCGCCGCAAGGCCTGAATTCTCCTGGATGGCGCGCTCGTCGATCTCGGCAGGCAGCGTTTCGAAGGTGATGCCGGCGTTGGCGAGCAGCATCTGCCGCGCCTTGCTTTGCGATGCAAGCACCAGGGGCCGGTGATCGCGCCAAATCGTCATTCCGCAAGCCGCTGCCGTTGCCGGTCGGAATAGAGCTTGATCACCGCGGCCGCGGTCTCCTCGATAGAGCGGCGCGTTACATCAAGCTGCGGCCAATTGAATTTGGCGCTCAGCCTGCGCGCGTAGGCGACTTCGTCAGTCACCGACTGGCGATCGACGTAGTCCTCGTTGCTGGGACCCGCGCCCATGCTGAGCAGCCGGTTCTGCCGGACCTGGATCAGGCGTTCCGGCGTCGCATGCAGGCTCACCACCAACGGCTTGGTCAGAATCTCAAGCTGGTGGGGAATAGGAATCCCGGGCACCAGCGGTACGTTGGCAGTGCGGATGCCGCGATTGGCGAGATAGATCGAGGTCGGGGTCTTGGACGTGCGGGAAACGCCGACCAGCACGACGTCGGCTTCTTCCAGGCCCTCGACATGCTGACCGTCGTCGTGAATCATGGTGTAGTTCAGGGCGTCGATACGCTTGAAATATTCGGCGTTGAGCACGTGCTGCGCGCCGACCCGGCCCGCGGTCGCTGCGCCCAGATAGGCCTCGAACAACTGCATCACCGGGCCAATGATCGACAGGCTCGGAACATTGATGTCCTTGCATTTGGACTCGAGCCGGCCGACCAGATCCTTTTCCAGCAACGTGAAAAGCACGATCCCGGGTGACTCCTCGATCTCGTCGAGCACGCGATCGAGCTGCTTCTGGCTGCGGACCAGCGGATAGACATGCTCCACCGCCGTCACATTGGCATATTGCGCGGCGACTGCGCGCGCCACGGTGATCAACGTCTCGCCGGTCGAGTCGGACACCAGATGGAGATGGAAATAATTGCCTGAGCTGGGCACGTCGATCCTTTAAGTCCTGTGGACACTTGTGGACTTAACCCAGTGTCAAGGGTTCGGCTTTCAAAAGCGGCGGACAACCAAAATTTTTCTTCACATCACCTCGCCAAAGAACAAGTCAGCTAGGCATCAGCAATGATAGTGGGGTTATGTGGACTTGTCTCTGCATAAGCTGCCCACCTGCTTTGGCAAAGCCCTGATGGATGAAGCGGAATCAGGCTTGACCCACGATGCCCAAGGAATGTTGAGGGATGTGAACAAGGCCCGCGCAATTGCAGCATCCCATTGCGTGAGTCCAATCCACCGTCACAACAGACTCAAACCTTAAGATTCTAAAATTATTTGGTTTGGAAGAGACGCGTTCGCGGATATGTCTCGCTCCCAGACGAGGAGACGCCGGCCACGAACCCACGCGCGCTCTCCCAGCTTGGTGAAGAGGCAGTCCCGCAATGTATGAGTGGATCAAGGCGCTGCATGTCATTGCCGTCATCTCCTGGATGGCGGGCATGCTCTATCTGCCGCGGCTGTTCGTTTATCATTGCGAGGCCGAGAAGGGCTCCAGGCAGTCCGAGACCTTCAAGGTGATGGAACGGCGCCTGATGCGGGCCATCATCAATCCCGCCATGATCGTAACCTGGCTTGCCGGCCTGTATCTCGCCTGGGCGGGCCATTGGTATGTGGCGCCCTGGTTTCATGCCAAATTTCTGCTGGTCTTGATCATGTCAGGGGTCCACGGTTTTTTTTCACGCTGGCGTAAGGACTTCGAGGCCGACCGCAACACCCGGAGCCAGAGATTCTATCGATTTATCAACGAAGTGCCGACTTTGTTGATGATCCTGATCGTCATCCTTGTGGTCGTGAAGCCGTTTTGATGGGCAGGCAAAGCCGATCATTCAGTCATTTGGCCTGCTTGCGGAACGCCGATCAATTTTCTATATTGAGCAAATCCCACCCAACGCAGGCGGATGTGATTGCGTCCCGGTTTTAGGCCGGCCGCCGCATCAGGTTTGAAGCCTAACCGGCGCTTTCCTTGCTCAGACCTGCGGACCTTCTTGCCCTTGGCGTCCGCTTTTCTCGAAGCCCCCTTGCACCCCCATCCATTCCGAAATGCTCCACAGGACTACCCCAATGCGGGAAATCAAACTTCAAGACCTCAAATCGAAAACACCGGCCGAGCTGGTCTCGTTCGCGGAAGAGAACGGGGTCGAAAATGCCAGCACCATGCGCAAGCAGGAGCTGATGTTCGCCATCCTCAAGCAGCTGGCGATTGCGGAAACTGACATCATCGGCGAGGGCGTCGTCGAGGTGCTCTCCGACGGCTTCGGGTTCCTCCGCTCGCCGGATGCCAACTACCTGCCGGGACCGGACGACATCTACGTCTCGCCCTCGCAGATCCGCCGATTCGGCCTGCGTACTGGCGACACCATCGAAGGCCATATCCGAAGTCCGAAGGAGGGCGAGCGGTATTTTGCACTTTTGAAGGTCAACACCCTCAATTTCGAGGACCCGGAGAAATCCAAGCACAAGGTCAATTTCGACAATCTGACGCCACTGTTCCCGAATCAGCGCTTCCGGATGGAGATCGACGATCCCACCCGCAAGGATCTTTCGGCCAGGGTCATCGACATCGTCGCACCGATAGGCAAGGGCCAGCGCGCCCTGATCGTGGCACCGCCGCGCACCGGCAAGACCGTGCTGATGCAGAATATCGCGCATTCGATCACGCATAATCATCCCGAGTGCTATCTGATCGTGCTTCTGATCGACGAGCGCCCAGAGGAAGTCACCGACATGCAGCGCTCGGTGAAGGGCGAGGTGGTGTCCTCGACCTTTGACGAACCGGCCGTGCGTCACGTCCAGGTCGCCGAGATGGTGATCGAGAAGGCCAAGCGACTGGTCGAACACGGTCGCGATGTGGTCATCCTGCTCGATTCGATTACCCGCCTCGGCCGCGCCTACAACACCGTGGTGCCGTCATCCGGCAAGGTGCTGACCGGCGGTGTCGATGCCAATGCCTTGCAGCGGCCGAAGCGCTTCTTCGGCGCGGCGCGCAACATCGAGGAGGGCGGCTCGCTCACCATCATCGCCACCGCGCTGGTGGACACCGGCAGCCGCATGGACGAAGTCATCTTCGAAGAGTTCAAGGGCACCGGCAACTCGGAGCTGATCCTCGACCGCAAGGTCTCGGACAAGCGCACCTTCCCGGCGATCGATATCTCGCGCTCCGGCACCCGCAAGGAGGAGCTGATCACCGATCCGCAACTCCTGAAGAAGATGTATGTGCTGCGCCGGATCCTCAATCCGATGGGCACGATGGATGCGATCGACTTCCTGCTCGACAAGCTCCGCAACACCAAGAACAACGGCGAGTTCTTCGAGTCGATGAACACCTGATATCCGGGGCAATACCGATTGAAGAGGGCGCCTGTGCAAGCGGGCGCCCTTTTTGTTTGAAGTCCACCTATATTGCGCCGCAACATAAAGCATGAACATACTGTCTGGAACCCAGTTCTTGTTTAAGTAATTGATATTTATAACATTTATCTGGACGAACGGGGGTCATGCTCATCTCCCGCTTTGAAAATGCTGCCGCTCAGCGAGCGCAATATCTTCCGGCGACCATCGCTGGCTTTGCGGCCAACTCAAACAAGCGTTGCCTTTGCAGGGGCTGCGGCACAAACAGAAGCGTAATGCACCCCAATGACCAAACCATCTTTGCGCTCTCATCCGGCCGGCTACCGAGTGCGATCGCGATCATCAGGGTGTCCGGGTCCCAGGCCGGCATCGCGCTAGAATCGCTCGCCGGCAAAATCCCGACACCACGCCAGGCAACGCGCGCCTTGCTGCGGGATGGACAGGCGCAGCCGATCGACGATGCGGTGGTGCTCTGGTTTCCCGGACCTGCGAGCGCGACCGGTGAGGATGTCGCCGAGCTTCATGTCCATGGTGGCCGTGCCGTGCTCGCCGCAGTCTTTGCGGCGCTGTCGGCAATAGAGCAAGTGCGTCCGGCCGAGCCGGGTGAGTTCACGCGACGCGCGTTCGAAAATGGCAAGCTCGACCTGACCGAAGCCGAAGGCCTCGACGACCTGATTCATGCCGACACGGATCGGCAGCGCCACCAGGCATTGCGTCAGCTCACGGGACTGCTCGGCGACAAGGCTCGCGATTGGCGGGCTCGTATCATCGAGGTCCAGGCGCTGTTCGAGGCCGGCATCGATTTCGCCGATGAAGGCGATGTGCCGACGGAGCTGATCGCGCCGGCACTGATAAAGGTTGCAACGCTGCTCGATGAGATCGAGGCGGTGCTGGCAGTCGAGGGCAGGGGCGAGCGGATGCGTGATGGCCTAGTCGTCGCCATCGCCGGCCCTCCGAATGTCGGTAAGTCGACGTTGATGAACCAGCTGGCGCGGCGCGAGGTCGCGATCGTCTCGCCGCATGCCGGCACAACCCGGGACGTGATCGAGGTCCAGCTCGATCTTGACGGCTATCCGGTCACGGTGATTGACACCGCCGGCATTCGCGAGACCGACGACCCGGTGGAGCAAGAGGGTGTGCGACGCGCACGGGCGCGGGCTGAGGCTGCCGATCTGGTTCTTTGGCTGACTGATGCGGACGGCGTTTCGCCTCCGGATGAGAGTCCTGCTCCGACCTGGCTGGTGCGGAACAAGTCTGACCTGGATGGGTCTGCCACTGGCATGGCTCCAATGACAACCACCATCCCAGCCTTCCGGATCTCTGCGGCGTTGGGCAATGGTGTCGCTGAGCTCGTGACCGCCTTGGTCGACTTCGCGGAAGTTTTTTTCGGTGGCCACGAGAGTAGCCTCGTCACTCGGGAGCGGCAGAGGATATTGTTGCAGGAGACCGTGGAGGCGCTGCGACGGAGCACCACGGTGATTGATGAGGGTGAGGAGCTAGCGGCTGAGGAGTTGCGACGAGCGAGTTATGCTTTGGGGCGCCTGCTCGGGCGGGTCAACGTCGAGGACATTCTCGACCTGATCTTTCGTGAGTTCTGCATCGGCAAATAGTGAGCCGCTGGCCCAGTCCGTTAACGAATGCTTTCGGATTGTGGTTGGGGAATCGTTTCACGTGAATCAGCAGGGGCCATGGGCCAAACGTTTCACGTGAAACACCTGGAGCAACTTCGTTGACCGCGTTTCACGTGAAACGTCTTCCGGCATTGGTCATCTCGCGATAGAAGTCCGCGGCATGAGCGCACACGCAGAATTATTCGATGTCATTGTGATCGGCGGTGGTCATGCCGGCTGCGAAGCCGCGGCTGCGGCCGCCCGGATGGGCGCGGCCACGGCCTTGGTGACCCATCGCTTTGCCACCATCGGCGCGATGTCCTGCAATCCCGCCATCGGCGGGTTGGGCAAGGGTCATCTGGTCCGCGAGGTAGATGCGCTGGATGGCCTGATGGGTCGGGTCGCGGACGTTGGCGGCATCCAATTTCGTGTGCTCAATCGCCGCAAGGGTCCCGCAGTCCGTGGACCCCGCGCCCAAGCCGACCGCAAGCTCTACGCTGCCGCCATGCAAGCCGCCATCAAGGAGACCGCCAATCTCTCCGTCGTGGAGGGCGAAGCCGCCGAGCTCGTCGTTTCAGACGGCCGCATAACCGGCATCCGGTTGGCGGACGGACGTGAACTCAGCTGTGGGGCGGTCGTCGTCACCACCGGCACCTTCTTGCGTGGTCTGATCCATCTCGGGGAGAAGAACTGGCCCGCTGGCCGAGTTGGTGAGGCGGCGGCGATGGGGCTCTCGAAGTCCTTTGAGCGGGCAGGGTTCAAGCTAGGGCGCCTGAAGACCGGCACCCCTCCGCGGCTCGATGGCACCACCATCGACTGGTCCGCCGTCGAGATGCAGCCTGGTGATGATCCGCCGGAGCCGTTCTCGATGCTGACCGACCGTATCACCACGCCTCAGATCCAATGCGGGATCACCCGGACCACGCCTGCCACCCATGAGGTGATCCGGGCCAATGTGCATCGCTCGCCGATGTATTCGGGACAGATCAAGAGCACGGGACCGCGCTATTGTCCGTCAGTCGAGGACAAGATTGTCCGATTCGGCGACCGCGATGGACACCAGATCTTCCTGGAGCCCGAAGGACTCGACGACTCCACCGTCTATCCCAACGGGATCTCGACCTCGTTGCCGGAGGAGGTGCAGCTCGCGCTGCTACCGACCATCCCGGGGCTGGAGCGGGTGCGGATGGTTCGGCCCGGCTACGCCATTGAATACGATCACGTCGATCCACGCGAACTCGATCCCACCTTGGAGGCCAAGCGCCTGCCAGGGCTGTTTCTGGCCGGTCAGATCAACGGCACCACGGGCTATGAGGAGGCGGCGGCACAGGGGATCGTCGCGGGTCTCAATGCGGCCCTAACGTCGGGTGGATCCACCGCGGTCGTGTTCGATCGAGCCGACGGCTATCTCGGTGTGATGATCGACGACCTGGTGACGAGGGGGATCGCCGAGCCGTATCGCATGTTCACCTCGCGCGCCGAGTATCGGTTGACACTCCGGGCCGACAATGCCGATCAGCGCCTCACCTGCAAGGGCATCGCGCTCGGCTGTGTCGGGGAAATCCGCAGCGCCCGCCATACCGCAAAGATGACTGCGCTGGACACCGCCAAGTCGCTGGCGAAAGCGCTGACCCTGACCCCGAACGAAGCGGCCGGGCATGGCATTACCCTTAATAAGGATGGTCACCGCCGGTCGGCTTTTGAACTGCTGGCCTATCCGGAAATCGGCTGGACCGAGGTCAATAGGATCTGGCCGGAGTTGTCGGTCGTTGAACCAGGCGTCGCCGTCCATCTCGAGATCGACGCCAAATACGATGTCTATCTGAAGCGACAGACCGCTGACGTGGAAGCGTTCCGGCGTGACGAGGGTCTGGTGCTGGCTGACATCGACTATGGCCAGGTGCCCGGACTATCCAACGAGGTACGGGCAAAGCTGGCGACAGCGCGCCCATGGACTGTTGGGCAAGCAGGCCGCATCGATGGAATGACTCCTGCCGCTCTGGGAATCCTAGCCGCCTATCTGCGCCGCGAGGCGCGACGGAAAGCGGCCCGCGTCAGCGCGTAGGTGTTTCACGTGAAACAGAGGCGAGGACAAGGCCGGACGGCGGACGCGGGGCGGTCGGCGGTTGTGTCAGCCGACGCCAAGGCCGTTGCTACCGACAAGGCGTCAGCGTTGGCGCTGACGCCCGTTTCACGTGAAACGGAAGCGCGGCTCGATCGCTATCTCGATCTCCTGAAGCAGTGGCAGGCCAAGACCAATCTGGTTGCACCATCGACCTTGCCGCAGCTCTGGACTCGTCACATCGCCGATTCGCTGCAGCTTCTGTCGCTCGCGCCGACTGCCAAAATCTGGGTCGATCTGGGCAGTGGCGGCGGCTTTCCCGGCGTTGTGCTGGCCTGCGCTCTGGCGGAGACGTCGGGTGCCTCCGTCCATCTCGTCGAACGCAATGCCAAGAAGGCCGCCTTTTTGCGCGAGGCGCTGCGGGTTACGGGAGCACCGGGCATGGTGCACCTCGCCGAGATCGGACATACTGTGGATAGATTCGCCGGGTCGGTCGATTGTGTCACCGCACGCGCGCTGGCTCCGTTACATCAACTCATCGGCTTTGCAGAGCCGCTGGTGCAAAAAGGCGCGAAAGCGCTGTTTTTGAAAGGTCAAGATGTTGAGGCCGAATTGACCGAAGCTACCAGATATTGGAAGATTGAGCCTAAACTTATCTCCAGCCGTACGGGCGGACAGGGCTGGATCGTCGAACTCGACCGGATCGAGCGGCGGGAGGTGTCCCCGACAGCAGATGGCAATCGCCGATGACCGTAATTGATCAAGTTTATCAAGATGATAATGCTCAGGTTCCAGCTGGCCATCCGCGGATCCTGGCGCTGGCCAACCAGAAAGGCGGGGTCGGCAAGACAACCACCGCGATCAATCTCGGGACAGCACTCGCTGCGATTGGGGAACGTGTTCTGATCGTCGATCTCGATCCGCAAGGCAACGCCTCGACCGGTCTTGGTATCGACCGGCGCAACCGCAGCTGCTCGACCTATGACGTTCTGGTTGGCGAGGCGAGCTTGCGCGAATCGGTAGTGGCGACCGCCGTGCCGCGCCTGCATATCGCGCCCTCCACCATGGACCTCTCCGGCCTTGAGCTCGAGCTTGGCACCACCCCGGGCCGCGCGTTTCGCCTGCGCGATGCAATCGCGGCGTTGAACAACAATGTCTCGCCGGACAATGACTACACCTATGTGCTGATCGACTGCCCACCCTCGCTCAACCTGCTCACCGTGAATGCGATGGCGGCGTCGGATGCGATCCTGGTGCCGCTGCAGTGCGAGTTCTTCGCTCTCGAAGGTTTGTCGCAGCTTCTGTCGACGGTCGAACAGGTACGCTCGACCCTCAATCCGAATCTGTCGATCCACGGTATCGTGCTGACCATGTTCGACTCCCGTAACAATCTGTCGAATCAGGTGGTCGCCGACGTCCGGCAATTCATGGGTGCCAAGGTCTACAAGACCATGATCCCACGCAATGTGCGCATCTCGGAGGCACCGTCCTACGGCAAGCCGGTCTTGGTCTACGACCTCAAATGCGTCGGCAGCGAAGCCTACCTCAAGCTCGCCACTGAAGTGATCCAGCGCGAGCGCGAGCTGCGGGCGAGTTGAGCGGCTGAAGACGAGGGTGGGCAAAGCGAAGCGGTTCCACCGATACATTGGAATTGCCTGATGGTGGGCACGGCGCGAAGAGGCGCCTTTGCCCACCCTACGAGAGTCCGGGGCTACGTCTGGCGATGTGCTCTTGGGCGATGGAGACGAAATGACAGGAGCGCTCAAGTTGAACCCAAGGGAGCTGGCGATGGCCGAAGAAGCGCGTTCGCGACTGGGCCGGGGTCTTGCAAGTCTGATCGGCGATGTCGGCGGCGAGGCCGCGCATGTCGAGCGCCCGCGTGGTCAGCGCAAGGTGCCGATCGAGTTTCTAAAACCCAATCCGCGCAATCCACGGCGCACCTTTTCCGACGCGGAGCTCGCTGAGCTCACCGAATCGGTCAGACAGCACGGTGTGATCCAGCCGATCGTGGCGCGTCCGGTGCGCGGCACGCAGGATCGTTTTGAGATCATCGCCGGCGAGCGGCGCTGGCGCGCGGCCCAGGCCGCAGGTCTCCACGAGGTGCCGATCGTTCCGGTCGATGTCAGCGACAGCGACGCGCTGGAGATCGCGATCATCGAGAATGTGCAGCGCGAGGACCTCAACCCGATGGAGGAGGCGCAGGGCTATCACGCGCTCGCGGGCGAGTTCAAACGCAGCCAGGAAGACATCGCCAAGATCGTCGGCAAGAGCCGCAGCCACGTCGCCAACATGATGCGGCTGACGAAATTGCCGGCGGAGGTGCAGGCCTTCATTGCGGCCGGACAATTGTCCGCTGGTCACGCACGCGCGTTGATCAACGTGCCGGATCCGCTCGCCACCGCAAAGCGCATCGTTGAAGAGGGCCTCAATGTGCGCCAGGTCGAGGCCTTGGCGCATGAAGAGGGCGTGCCCGAGCGCAAGCCGCAAAAGGCGCGCGCCGGCGCCAAGATCAAGGACCCCGACACGGTCGCGCTGGAGAAGCGGGTCAGCGACGCGCTGGGACTTGCGGTCGCCGTCAATCACCGCGATCCCGGCGGCACGGTGCAGATCAACTACCGCAATCTCGAACAGCTTGACGAAGTGATGAGGCGGCTGGCGCGGAACGCCTGACAGCGTTCGAACGTCACCCCCGCCGTCGCGCGTTCACCGCGATCGACAGCAGGGCGCGCTGAGCGATGACCGCACCGAGCGAGGCCTGTTTGCGCATGTCGAGCGCAGCGGTTGCCAGCTGATCGATGATGACGACCAGCCGCTCGGGACTGAAATTGCGCAGCGCGACTTCGACCGCGCCCTTGCGGGAAAAATGCAGCCGCGGATAGCCGCCTTCGAGCAAGGTCGACAGCGGCGTGCCCTCGGCGAGCGCGAGCGCCGACTTGTGCAGCCAGGCGGCCTGGCGCTGGGCGGCCGCCATGATCACGCCGGGATAGGTGCCCGCGACCATCGCCTTGGCGAACTCGCTTTCCACAAGCTCTGGCTTGCCCGCAAAGGCGCCATCGACGATCGGATCGAGCTTGAGCTCGGAGGCATCGGCAACGACGGCCATCACGTGGTCCAGCGTCACCTCGCCCTCGCCATGGGCGAACAACGCCAACTTGCGCAGTTCGTTGCGCGAGGCCTGGCGGTCGCCGCCGAGCAATGTCGTCAGCGTTGCGCGCGCGTCGGGTGCGATGCGCAGATTGGCGAACCTCAACTCATCGTCGATCAGCTTGGCAAGATCGCGCTCGCCGTCGGGATAGCAGGCGATCGCAACCGCCGTCTTGGCGCGCTCGCAAGCCTTGCGCAGCGGCGACTCCGCGCGGAGGTCACCGGCTTCGATCACGACCCGGCAATCTTTCAGCGATGAGCCGGCCAGAGTATCGACGCCGGAGGCGAAGTTACGGGAGCCCGCCCGCACGCGAATGGCGCGGCGCCCGCCGAACAGCGGAACGGTCAGCGCTTCGTCCACCAGCCGCGATGGCTCGGCAGCCAACTCGTCGCCGTCGAGCCTGACGAGAGAGAAGGGGTCATTGGGATCGTCGACAGCGGATGCGATCAGCAGGTCGGCGCGCTCGCGGACCAGACCTGCATCCGGACCATAGAGCAGGACGATCGGTCGGCCGGCGTCAGGCCGGGCAAGATAGGCGTCGATGTCTCTTCCGCGCAGCGCGACCATTTAGAACCGAAGCTAGAGCATGATCCGGAAAAGTGTGGAGCGGTTTTCCGAAAAGATCATGCTCAATCAAAGACCTAAAGCGCGATGACGATTCAACCAAATCTCATCGCGCTTTAGCTTGCCGCCGCCGGCTACCGGACATCGGCGTTCGTCTGAACGCTGCCGCGTCAGCTCCCAGCCACAAAGAAGGAGGCGAGGCGCGTCTGGATATTGTCCGCGACCTCCTGTGCGGCGCGGTCTTCGGCATCGCGCAAGGCACGGGAACGGGCGTAGCGCTGGTAGGAGCCAGGAATGTCGTAGGAGACACGGGAGAAGGTGTTGCCCGTCATGACCGACTTGTTGGACGCGATATCGATCAGGTTGAACTGCACGTTGATGCCGTAATTCTCGCTGGTTGGCAGCCCGGTGGCCTGGTCGATCATCAGCGAGGATTTGGCGGTGTTGAAGTTCAGGACCAGGCGGTGCGTCGGCGGCATGCCGGTGGCATTGCCGTAGAGCTTGAATGCCAGTGCATTGCGGATCTCGACCCCGATCCGGGCCTCGCGGGAGCCGTTCGGCTTGTCGACCGGGGGAACTTCCACGCCCAGCAGTTTTTCCCGCAGGTCCGGCGTGCCGTCGGTGTGCTCGGCATACATCGGCTGGAAGCAGCCGGCGGTGGTTGCCGCGAGGGCGGCCACGGCCAACAGCCGGAGGGCGATGCGGATTCTAGCCAACCACATTAACGATCCTCATGGGAACGATAATCACTTTACGGACGGGTTTGTCCCCCAGCGCGGCTTTTACCGCATCGAGCGCCAAAACGGCAGCCTCAATTTCGGCATTCTGGGCCGCCTTGGGCACCGTTACCTCGCCGCGCTTCTTGCCGTTCACCTGGACCACCAGGGTGACGCTGTCTTCAACCAGCAAATCGCGTTCGATTTGCGGCCAATTGGCCTCCGAGATCAACCCGCTCTGGCCCAGCACTTGCCAGCATTCTTCCGCCAGGTGCGGCATCATCGGGGCAATCAGCTGAACCAGAATGGTGGCGGCTTCCCGGATTGCAAAGGCGAGGTCGGCTGACGGCCGACCGTCCTTCGACAGCGCCTCCGCGAGCGCGTTGGTGAACTCTCGTATATAGGCGAGGCAGACGTTGAAATGCAGCCGCTCGATACCGGTCGACACCTTGTCGAGCGCGCCATGAGCCGCCTTGCGCAAGGCGAGCGCGTCGGCGCCGAAGCTCTGGGGCCGCGCCGCAGGTTTGCCGGCGATCTCGGCCGCCTCGTTGACCAGCCGCCATAGCCGCTGCACAAAACGCGCCGCGCCTTGCACCCGCTCGTCGCTCCAGATCACGTCGCGATCGGGGGGGGAGTCCGACAGCATGAACCAGCGCGCGACGTCGGCGCCATAGGTCGCGATGATGTCGTCGGGGTCGACGGTGTTCTTCTTCGACTTCGACATCTTCTCGATCGAGCCGATCGTGACCTCCTCGCCGGTGTCGATCAGGAAAGCACGGCGGTTATTGGCACCGACCTCTATCCTGACCTCCGCAGGCGCAGCCCAGCCCCCGTCCGCCTTCTTATAGGTCTCATAGACGACCATGCCCTGAGTGTATTGGCCTACGAATGGCTCATCGAACGCAATGTGACCCGTGGCCTTCATCGCGCGCGTAAAGAATCGAGCGTACAGCAGGTGCAAAATCGCATGCTCGACACCACCGATATACCAATCGACCGGCATCAGCCGATCGACGACAGCGCGCGTGGTCGGAGCGTTCTCGTTCCACGGATCGGTAAAGCGCGCGAAATACCAGGACGAATCGACGAAGGTGTCCATGGTGTCGGTTTCGCGCAGTGCCTTGCCGCCGCATTTCGGGCAGCTGACGTGCTTCCAGGTCGGGTGGTGGTCGAGCGCATTGCCGGGTTTGTCGAAGGTCGCGTCCTCCGGCAGCTTGACCGGCAGGTCCTTTGCCGGCACCGGCACGACATCGCATTTGGGGCAGTGGATCACCGGGATCGGGCAGCCCCAATAGCGCTGCCGCGAGATGCCCCAGTCACGCAGGCGGTAATTGACCTGCCTTTCGCCGACCGGCGCGTTGCCGCGCAACTCGCTTTCCAGCCGCTTGGCGACCTCTTCCTTGGCGGCGTCGATGGTCATGCCGTCGAGGAAGCGCGAATTGATCATCCGGCCGTCGCCGTCATAGGCGGTGTCCGTGATCACGAAGCTGTTCGGATCCTGGCCCTCCGGGCACACCACCGGAATATTGCCGAGGCCGTATTTGTTGACGAAGTCGAGGTCGCGCTGGTCATGCGCCGGGCAGCCGAAGATCGCGCCGGTGCCGTATTCCATCAGCACGAAGTTCGCGACATAGACCGGCAGCTTCCAGCTGGAATCGAACGGGTGGATCGCCCGGATGCCGGTGTCGTAGCCCTGTTTCTCGGCGGTATCGATGATCTCCTGGGCTGTGCCCATGCGCTTGATCTCGGCGATGAACTCCGCAAGCTTCGGGTCCTTCGCGGCCGCAGCCTGCGCCAGCGGGTGATCAGCGGAAATCGCCATGAATTTCGCGCCGAACAGCGTGTCCGGCCGCGTCGTGAAGATCTTCAGCTCGGTTTCGCCAGCAGGCGTCGTCGCTGCGTCCAGCATGAAGCGGACAAGCAAGCCTTCGGAGCGGCCGATCCAGTTGCGCTGCATCAGCCGGACCTTGTCGGGCCAGCGGTCAAGCGTATCGAGCGCCTCCAGCAGCTCTGGGGCGTATTTGGTGATCTTGAACACCCATTGATTCATCTCGCGCTGCTCGACCACGGCGCCCGAGCGCCAGCCGCGGCCGTCGATCACCTGCTCGTTGGCGAGCACGGTCATGTCGACCGGGTCCCAGTTCACCTTGCGCTTCTCGCGCTCGGCAAGGCCGGCGGCGAGGAAGTCCAGGAACAGCTTCTGCTGATGCTTGTAGTAGGAGGGATCGCAGGTCGCGAACTCGCGCGCCCAGTCAAGCGACAGCCCGATCGAGCGCAGCTGCTTCTTCATCGCGGCGATGTTGTCGTAGGTCCACTGCTTCGGCGCGACCTTGCGCTCGATTGCCGCGTTCTCCGCCGGCAGGCCGAACGCATCCCAGCCCATGGGATGGATGACGTTGAACCCCTTGGCGCGCATGTAGCGCGCGAGCACGTCGCCAAGCGTGTAGTTGCGGACATGGCCGATATGGATGCGCCCGGACGGGTAGGGGAACATCTCGAGCACGTAATATTTCGGCCTGGGATCCTCGTTCTTGGAGGCGAAGATTGCCTTCTCGTCCCACTGGCGTTGCCAGCGCGGTTCGGCTTCGCGGGCGTTATAGCGTTCGGAGCTCATGGAATCGCTTAGGTTTTCGTGGATTCGGGCCGTCCATAAGGACGGCGGACTAGGCCACAAAAGCGGCCGCACGGTCAACGGTTGACGTCCTGAAAAGCGGTCCCCGGGGGGCCGGATCTAGCCCGCCATCGCAATACCGTTTGCGCGTTCAGCCGCCAGCATAAAGCCGTGTTCGAGCACGGTGTTACGGCCGCGGTGCTTGGCGGCGTAGAGCGCGGCATCCGCCGCCTCGATCAGATCGCCGGGACGCTGGCTGTCGTTCGGCCTGGTCGAGGCCACGCCGACGCTGACGGTGACGCATTGGTGCAGCGAGGTCCGGTGCGGGAGGTTGAGGTCCTGCACCGCCGCGCGGACCGTCTCGCCGACCTCGCGGGCGCTGTCGGCGTCCGTGTTCGGCAGCAGCAGGCAGAATTCCTCGCCGCCATAGCGGCCAGCGAAGCCGAGATTTTCCGCAGCGATTGCCGACAGAGTCTCGCCGAGCCGGGTCAGGCAGGCGTCGCCTTCGGGATGGCCATAAGTGTCGTTGTAGAGTTTGAAATGATCGACGTCGATCATCAGGAGCGACAGGTCCGAGCCATATTGCTGCGCCTTCATCCATTCATATTCCAGCCGGCTCTGGAAACCGCGCCGGTTCGCAAGCCCGGACAGCATGTCGATGGAGGCCATCACGGTGAGGCGGTCGTTGGTGGCGAGCAGCTCGCGCTCGCGCTGGCTCAATTTTGCCGCCATCGCGTTGAAGGCGCGCGCCAGCGGAACGAATTCCGACGGCAGGCGATCGCGGGTGGCGCGCGCCGACCAGTCGCCCTGGCCAAAGCGTCTTGCGGTGCCGACGAGGATCTCGATCGGCTGGATGATCAGCTTTTCCGCCGCGATCAATGCTCCCAGCAACACGAACAGGCTGACGAAGCCGAGCTGCAGATAGGCGGTGCGGATGTTGCGGTCGATCGCCGAGGTCGCCTGCCCCTCGTCATTGCTGACGATCAGGCGCGCGCTCGTGCCGGCGATGCGGGCGAAGCTGATGGCGCGCTTCGAGCCGTCAGCCGCGACGAAGGAGAGCGAGCCTTCCTCCTGGTTCGAGGTCAGCGCAGGTTCCGCGATGGCCGACAACAGCGGCAGGTCGTCCAAGGATTTGCCGACCAGATGGGTCTGATCGGACGGCGCGGCAACCACGACGCCGTTGCCGTCGACCAGCACCGCCGAGACGCCGGGCCGGCCGCCGAGATTGCTGATCACCTTCGACATCCAGTCGATGTTGACGGCAGCGAGCACCACGGCGTCGCTCTCACTGTTGATCGCCGCGACCGGATAGGCGGCCATCACGACGGGCACATGGCTCTGTCGCGCGAACAGGAAGTCGCTGAAGATGAAATTCCTGGTTGCCCGAGCGTCCCGCAAATAGGCGCGATCGCTCAGGTCGACACCGACAGACGTATTGCTGGTCGAGCATTGCACCCGCCCGTCGCCGCCCACCATCAGGATATTGCGGATCCAGGGCAGGTTCGACGGCAGACTGGCCCGCAGCAAGTCGCAACTCTTGGCGATGCCGCCGGAGGTCGCCCGAATATAGGCTGCGGATTTCAGCACTGTTTCGACCGACGAGATCACCTCGCGCTCGGTATCAGCGCTGTGCCTGGCAAGGCTTGAGAATTCCGCCGCGGCGGCTTCGATCTGCTTCGTCCTGGCGTCTTCCAGCGAGCGGGCGCGTTCCAGCATCAAGGGCGCGACCAGGATCAACGCCAGCAGCGCAAGCCGCGCGCGGATCCCAAGCAGCTGCTTGAGTTTCACTCGTTTACGGTTGAAACTGACCCTGGACATCTTCACCCTAACCCCGCGAGCGAGGCTAGCGGGAATGGTTCAAGAAGCCTTTCTCGAACTCGGTAAAATTCGAGCGACCCCCGTAAAACTACGCCTCCGTATCGCCATGACGCCTGAAAACACATCCGCTGTAACTTCGCATTCACCAAACGCGCTGCTCAGCGTCGAACAGGAGATCGCGCGCGCCTGCGCCGAGGCCGGCCGCGAGCGTTCATCGGTCACGCTGATTGCGGTGTCGAAGACTTTCGCCGCAGACGCGATTACGCCGGTGATCGAAAGTGGACAGCGCGTTTTTGGCGAAAACCGCGTCCAGGAAGCCAGGGCGAAGTGGCCAGCGTTAATGACTGCTTACTCCGATATCGTCCTGCATCTGATCGGGCCGTTGCAATCGAACAAGGCGAAAGAGGCGGTTGCGCTGTTTCATGCCATTCATTCGGTCGATCGTCCGAGCATTTGCCAGGCGTTAGCCAAGGAAATCGAAGCGCAGAAAAAACATCCCGAGCTGTTCGTGCAGATCAACACCGGCGAGGAGGCGCAGAAGGCGGGCGTGGCGCCTTCCGATGCCGATGCGTTCATCAGGAGCTGTCGCGAGGCCTATGGGCTTAGCATCTCGGGGCTGATGTGCATTCCGCCGGTCGACGAGGCGCCAGGCCCGCATTTCGCGCTGACCGCCAAGATCGCCGCGCGCAATGGCCTCGCCAGGCTCTCGATGGGCATGAGCGCGGATTTCGCCACCGCGATCAAATTCGGTGCCACCCATGTGCGCGTAGGGTCAGCGATTTTCGGGCATCGGTGACTGTCGTCCCGCCGCAGGCCCGGCGAAGGCCGGGGAGGACGTGAGCCAACTACTCAAACCCCACCGACACTTTTCCGAGCAGGCCGAAATCGGCGTCCATTCGGTCGCCCGCGGCGATCGGCAGTGGCGGATGGCAGGTGCCCGTCGTCACCACTTCGCCGGCGCGCAACGTGACGCCGAGCCCGCGCAATTCGTTGGCGATCCAGGCGAGCGCCACACGGGGATCGCCGAGCACGTTCTTGCCGTGGCCGACATAGTGTTGGCCCCGCATCGCGATGCGTGGTCGCTCCTCGACCAGATCGCGCGCGCGCCAGTCAGCCGTGGTCGCCGCGCCCAGCACGAACAGATGCGCGCAGGCGTTGTCCGCAATCAGCTGTGCTTCGCCGGCGCTGACGAAATCGGCGAAGCGGGAGTCAGGAATTTCGATCGCCGGATGCAGCGTCGCCACTGCGTCAAGGACCTCGGCGACGGAGAAAGGCGTTGCGCGCGGGGGCAAGTCTTTGCCCATGCGGAAGGCGAATTCCGGCTCGGCGACGCGCATCTCATTGCCCGCCATGTGTGCCGTGCCGCCATCGGGCAGCACGGTCTCGGCGAGGATGCGGCCGGCCAAGGGACCAGCAACATTGATATGGCGCTGCCCGGCGTCGCTGGTCGCTGCGATCTTCCAGCCGAATAGCTTTTCGCGCGACGTGCGCTCGAGTTCCGCCTGAATTGCGTAAGCCTCTGCGCGACTGTGCGGACGCATCGAGTCTTGGAGTGCGCCGATCTTGGTTCCGGCGCGCCAATGGCCATGCAGCAGCCGCGAGGCAGCCTGTATCTGGTCTTGCTCTAGCATTTCAAATCCTCACCCGATCATGATTCTTGTTTTTGGCGACAACCGCCGCAACAGCCGCAGCATCGCCGCCTTGGTCATTGATACGCACCCCGCGGTCGGCCCATAATTCTCTCGCGCCAGATGCAGGAACACGGCGCTGCCCCGCCCGGCAATGCGCGGCCTGGTGTTGTGGTCGATCTCGACAATGAAATCGTAGAGATGATCGCGCCGCATCAGCCGGTCGCCGCTGCGATCGGGCTTTAGTCGCAACGGCTGGTTATAGTGGCTGTCGCTGGGGTCTTCGCACCAGGCGTCCTCCGGCTTGATCGATCGTGCGGGGAGCAACGTTCGCGGGCGATTGTGCCGGTCCGCGCGCCACCATAATTGCCTGGGATGGAAGGTGCCGCGCGGCGTGCCGCCGTCGCCTTCACGCTTGTTGGCGATGATGCCGCCCCGTCCCAGCGCCACCGGAATTGTTAGGCCGCCGCCGGTCAGCCACCCCCGCCGCGGGTTACCTGCGGCGGGGCGAATTGTCACCGATGACATCGGTCTGCAGCCCCTAGTAGCCTTGTAATCATTTGATATTACGGGCTTTTTCATCAATCTTGTCGATCCTGCAGGATTGTTACGGCTGCAGCCTGATTACCGGACATTCACCTGAACGGCTGGCTTTTATGGAGTAAAGTACAGGTCCGACTTGTGAATCGGTAATGGCCGCCTACCTCAAGACATATCAACTGAAGGCGGCCGCACCGAAAAACTGGGCCGGCCGCCAGCTTCGTTGCTCCCGCCGCAGCCCCTTTAAAGGATTTGACTATGGCCAATGCCCGCAAGATCCTCATCGTGGATGACGATACCGATCTGCGCGATACGTTGGTGGAGCAATTGTCGCTACACGACGAATTCGAGGCTTCCGCTGTCGATACGGGCGCCAAGGGCGCCAGCGCCGCCAAAGCCAATGCTCCCGATCTGGTGCTGATGGATGTCGGGCTCCCCGACACCGACGGCCGCGAGGTGGTGCGCTCCCTGCGCAAAGGCGGCTTCAAGGCTCCGATCATCATGCTGACCGGGCATGACACTGACTCAGACACCATTCTGGGCCTCGAATCCGGCGCCAATGATTATGTGGCAAAGCCCTTCCGCTTTGCCGTGCTGCTCGCCCGGATCCGGGCGCAGCTGCGCCAGCATGAGGCGAGCGAAGACGCCGTGTTCTCGGTCGGCCCCTACAGCTTCCGGCCCGGCTCCAAGATGCTGACCGGGGCGAATGCCCGAAAGGTGCGGCTGACGGAGAAGGAGACCGCGATCCTGCGCTTCCTCTACCGCGCCGGCCAGCTTCCGGTGTCGCGCGAGACGCTGTTGCAGGAGGTGTGGGGTTATAATTCCGGCGTCACCACCCATACCCTGGAAACCCATATCTACAGGCTGCGCCAGAAGATCGAGAAAGACGCGGCCAATCCCGAGATCCTGGTAACGGAAGCCGGTGGCTACAAGCTGGTGCCGTGATACGATTCGGGCCACCGATTCGCATAGACGTGTCCCGATCACCGGTCCTGAATGTCGATCGAAGATGATGTCGCCCTCCTGGAGCGGGTCCCGACGCTGCGGCTATTAGGCAGCGCTGCGCTGCGCATGCTGGCGATCGGCTCCGAGCAGCGCGACGTTGCTCGCGGCGATACGCTGTTCAAGCAGGGCGACAATGCCGATTGCGGCTTTATCGTGCAGCGTGGCTCCTTTCGCATCCAGGACGACTCCGGCGCCGAAGTCACCGCGGGCCCCGGCGTCTTGCTCGGCGAGCTCGCTCTGGTGGTCGCGATGCACCGGCCCTCGACTGCGACCGCGCTCGAATACGCGACCGTCGTCCGCATCGCCCGCAGCCTGTTTCAGCGTGTGCTTGAAAGCGACCCCGAAGCCGCCCGCCGGCTGCGCGATGAGTTCGCTCTGCGCTCCAGCCAGATCGCCAGCGATATCATGATGGCCGGCGCCAAGCTGAGCACGTAAACCTCGCATTGCCGCTGTCGCCTTGCCATGGTGGGCTCGTCCCGGCCATTGGCTTTTGGGGCTATGCATCCGTCGTCCCGGCGCAGGCCGAGAGGTGTATTCACAATCGAAGGCTCAAACCAGATCGCGCAATAGCGCGATCAAGCGGCCGCATTGGTCGTCGGTTCCGACGGTGATGCGGAGGAAGTCGTCGATCCGCGGCTTCTGGAAATGCCGCACCAGAACGCCGCGCTGGCGAAGCCCGGCTGCCAGCTCGGCGCCGCGACAGTTCGGATGGCGTGCGAAGACGAAGTTCGCGAGCGACGGCAGCACCTCGAACCCGAGTTCGGAGAGCGCGCGGACCAGTGCTTCGCGGGTCGCGATGACGCGTTGGCGCGTATCATGAAACCATGCATCGTCCTTGATGGAGGCGACCGCTCCAGCAATGGCGAGGCAATCGAGCGGGTAGGAGTTGAAACTGTCCTTGACCCGCTCCAGCGCCTCGATCAGGGGACGTTGACCGATCGCAAAGCCAACGCGCAGTCCAGCCAACGCCCGCGACTTGGAGAGGGTCTGAATGACAAGCAGGTTGCCGTAGCGTGCAATCAGCGGAACGGCGCTCTCGGCGCCGAAGTCGACATAGGCTTCGTCGATCACCACCAGTTGGTCCGGATGTTCGGTCACCAGCGCCTCGATCGTCTTGCGCGGAAGACTGATGCCGGTGGGCGCGTTCGGATTGGACAAGAGGATGGTGCTGCACGGCCGCCGGTAGTCGGTAATCTGCACTCTCATCGCGGCATCAAGCGGCACTTCTTCGTGACTGACACCATAGAGGCGGCAATAGACCGGATAGAAGCTGTAGGTGATGTCGGGAAACAGCAGCGGCGCATCATGTTTCAGCAAGGCCTGGAAGGTGTGGGCCAGCACCTCGTCGGAGCCGTTACCGACGAACACCTCTTCAGCGGCAACATTGTGATGGGCCGCGATCGTCTCGCGCAGGGCGGACGCGCGCGGATCGGGGTAGAGACGCAGGCGGTCGGTCGCAGCGTTGATCGCAGTCAGCACGTGCGGCGAGGGCGGGTAGGGATTCTCGTTGGTATTGAGCTTGATGATGCCATCCTGCTTTGGCTGCTCGCCGGGCACATATGGCGACAGGCTGCGGACGACGGGACTCCAGAAACGGCTCATGGTTTAGGACCTGACGGGTGATGCCATCACCGTAGGATATGACAGGCCGCGATAAAAGGCCGCGATGGACGATTTGCGCGTCCTATCGCGATGCGACCTCTTTGTATGTCGCCAGCGCCTTCTCGAACTTGCTGTTGAAGAGCCACATCGCATCGAGAATTTCGCGAAAGGTGGCGGATGTTCTGGCCCGGTCGGCATGGCCGTAGGCGAAGATCGAGTTGTTGCGCAAGTAGCCCATGATGCGAGGTTCGGATACCCGATAGCCAAGCAAATTACCTGATTGAAGCGCGGATCGCGTCGGCGTCGGGATGATCTGGATGAGTTCGAAGACCTTCATCTGATCAATCGGGTTCGGCAGCGTCTTCGCGATCGCTGGTATCTGGGTGAAGAGTTCGGCATGTGCATTCATCAGGCCGTCCCTCACCGCGGTCCAGTGGTTGAAGCGGTGATCGAGGCCGTCGGCGTGTCGCTCCTCCGTCTCGTCGCGTGCGATCAGTTGGGGATCGAAAGCCGCGATCCGCTCCTTGATGGCGTCCCATTTTCTGCGGCCGTTACGGTCTTCCGATGGTCCAGTCTGGAAACTACCCTTGTAGGTGTTCGAGCGTGCATTGCCGACATTCTGGTTGCCGTTGGTCTCCGCGAAGAACAGGCCGAGGCTGATGCGGCCGGCGAGGTCAGCATTGGCCGCATCGAGGCCCTTGGCGCGCGCGATCGCGGCGCCCAGTTCGACCACGTCCTTGAACGGCGTCGCCGATTTCTGTGCATTGGCCGGCGGCGCCTCCATGATGTCGAACAGGCTCCGGTACTCGTCGCTCAGCGGTTCGTTGTCGGCATCGTAATAGGCCGGAGGAATCGCAAATTTGTTTGGCCTTCCGATCCGCGAGGGCAGCGCGTCGGTGAGGTCCTTGTAGGTGCTCATCACGTCGACGCGTGCGAGGTAAAGCGCCTGGCCCGGCAGGTTCGGCAGCCCGCGATGCGCATCGATCTGGCCGCGCCGCTCGGCAAGGATCGATTTGAAATGGCTCAACGCGCGATTATAGGCGCCGAGGGCGTCCGCTTGCGTGGCCGACAGCGCGCTCGATTGCGCCATGGCGGGGGATATCGCGATGAGCGTGCCCAGTGTTGCGAGCAGAACTCCGACGGCAATGGCCCTGATGGCGGTGGCTTGATTTTCTTTGCACATGGCTGCTTCCGGCTCGCGGTTGTCGTCCCGGCGATGGCCGGAACCGATACCGCGGAATCCATCAAGAAGATGATTGTGTCAGCCGCTCGACGCAACAACGCGCGCCTGTGATTATGGCCCCCGGCCTTCGCCAGGGCGACGGCTACACCTCCAGCGTCACGGTTACCGGTACATGGTCCGACGGCCGCTCCCAGCCGCGGGCGGCGCGCAGGATCTGGAAGTCGCTGATCCTGTCCTTGAGCGCGCGCGAGACCCAGATGTGATCGAGCCTGCGGCCGCGGTCGCCGGCGGTCCAGTCGGCGGCGCGGTAGCTCCACCAGGTATAGACCTTCTCCGACTGCGGAATCCGCTCGCGCGCAACGTCGAACCACTCGCCGTGCGCTTGGGCCTCGAGCAGCTTCTCGCATTCGATCGGCGTGTGCGAGACGACTTTCAGGAGCTGCTTGTGCGACCACACGTCGTTCTCATACGGCGCGACATTGAGATCGCCGACCAGGATGTGACGATCCTCGCCGCGCGGATGCAAGGGTTCGCAGGTCTTCATCTCGTCGAGGAATTTGAGCTTGTGATCGAACTTCGGGTTCTCGAGCGGGTCGGGAATGTCTCCGCCAGCGGGAACGTAGAAATTGTGGAGCACCATGGGGCTCGCAAGCTGCGCCTTCTCGCCGAAGGCCACCGAGATGTGGCGGGAGTCGATCTTGTCGCAGAAGGTTCTGACATCTGTGGTGTCGAACGGCAGTTTCGAGATGATGGCGACGCCATGATAGCCCTTCTGCCCGTTCAGCGCGACATGCTCATAGCCGAGCCGCTTGAAGCGCTTCAGCGGAAATGCGTCGTCAATGCACTTGGTCTCCTGCAGGCACAGCACATCCGGCCGCACCGCCTTGATGAATTTTGCCACCAGGTCGATGCGCAGTCGCACCGAGTTGATATTCCAGGTTGTCAGGGAAAGACGCATGGGAGTTGCGTCTTAGCATGGATCGAATTGGTGTCGATTGCCTGGATCGTGGGGCGGGGCGCGATCATCCACACGTTTTCCGCCGCCAACGATGGCTGCCGCACTTCTCCCCGTTGGGAAGAGGTGATCCGCGGCGGCCGCTGCGCGCCTACCCCGGCGAGGTCGGGTACTTGGTGAAATCGATCTTGAACAGGCCTGGATCGACCTTCTTGCTGGTATCGAGATTATAGACAGCGATCGTGGTGTCGTAGCCTTGGGGGTCTGTAACCGTCCATTGCTTGAGCTGGCCGTCCTTGGCGCCGACCATCAGCATCAATCGGCTGGTGCCGACCAGCGCCTGCTTTTCCTCGATGGTGACGCTGATGAAGACGTCGTCGGCGGTGACGCTCACGACATTGGTGTCCTTCATCAGGTCGATGCGGTCCGACAAGAGAAAACGTAGCGGCGTCTGCGACAGCGGATAGATGTCCTGGGTCGCGAGATTGCGATCGCGCACGGCGAGCGAGGAGCCATCGGCGATGATTTCGATCGGGGTCGGCGGATTGTATTCGAAACGCACCTTGCCCGGCTTCTGGATGTAGAAATCGCCGGTGGTCTTGCTGCCGTCGGGTCCGACCTGCACGAAGTTTCCGACCAGGGTCTGTAGCGAAGAGAGATAGGCACTCACTTTCGCAGCCTGCGCCTTCTGGTTGGCATCGAAGGTCGTGAAAATGCTCGACGGCACGTTACGGCGCGGATCTGGGATCACGGGATCGGGCGGCTGTGTCTGCGTCGTGCCGGTGACCGATGGGCCACGTTGCGTCTCCGAAGCGGACAGCTGCGTGCGACTTTTGGGTGCAGGCTTCGGCACCGGGACGCTTTGCGGCGGGACCGGCACGGACTGCGCCGACAGCGGCGTGGCAAGCGCGGCCATGGACACGGCCATCAGAAGTCGCGCCACCACGGAGAGGCCGCGCGACAACGTTTTCGCCGATTGAGATTCTGGGCTTTTATGCAACGAGTCGTCCTGCCTGGGTTCGAGCCATTCTATCTTGGTTCGATACTGGGAGATATGGCTTTTCCGTGAAGTCAGCCGCCCCTTTTCTGGGGCCGCTCGCGGAAATCCATCCGCTCAACGCCTCAAAAACCGCCTTCTTCCTCGGGGACCAGAATCTCGCGCTTTCCTGCGTGATTGGCCTGGCCCACGATGCCTTCAAGTTCCATGCGCTCCATCAGCGAAGCGGCGCGATTATAGCCGATTTGCAGTCGGCGCTGAATGTAGGAGGTCGAGGCCTTGCGGTCGCGTTTGACGATTGCAACCGCCTGCGCGAACAGATCGCCTTCGCCGCCGGTGCCCATGCCGGTGGCGTCGAACACGGCAGCGTCGTCCTCGCTCGGCTCTTCTGCGGTGACCGCTTCAAGATATTCGGGCGCGCCCTGCGTCTTCAGATAGCGCACGACCTTCTCGACTTCCTCGTCGGAGCAGAACGGGCCGTGCACGCGGCTGATGCGTCCGCCGCCCGCCATGTAGAGCATGTCGCCCTGGCCGAGCAGCTGCTCGGCGCCCATTTCGCCGAGGATGGTGCGGCTGTCGATCTTGGAGGTGACCTGGAAGGAGATGCGGGTCGGGAAGTTCGCCTTGATGGTGCCGGTGATGACGTCGACCGACGGACGCTGAGTGGCGAGCACCACATGCAGGCCGGCGGCGCGCGCCATCTGCGCAAGGCGCTGTACCGCGCCCTCGATGTCCTTGCCCGCGACCATCATCAGGTCGGCCATTTCGTCGACGATGATGACGATGTAGGGCAGGGGATCGAGATCGAGCTTCTCCTCCTCATAGATAGCCTTGCCGGTCTCCTTGTCGAAGCCGGTGTGCACGGTGCGCGTGAGATCCTCGCCCTTCGCCTTGGCTTCCGCAAGCCGCGCATTGTAGCCGTCGATGTTGCGCACGCCGAGCTTGGCCATGCGCTTGTAGCGCTCTTCCATCTCGCGCACGGCCCATTTCAGCGCGACGACGGCTTTCTTCGGATCGGTGACGACGGGGGTGAGAAGATGCGGGATGCCGTCATAGACCGACAATTCGAGCATCTTCGGGTCGACCATGATCAGGCGGCATTGATCGGGGCGTAGCCGATACAGCAGGCTCAGGATCATGGTGTTGATGGCGACCGATTTGCCGGAGCCGGTGGTGCCGGCGATCAACAGATGCGGCATGCGCGCGAGGTCGACGATGATGCTCTCGCCGCCGATGTTCTTGCCAAGGCACAGCGGCAGCTTGGCGACCGACTCGTTGAATTCCTTGGCGACCAGGAGCTCGCGCAAATAGACCTTCTCGCGATGTGCGTTCGGCAGCTCGATGCCGATGGCATTGCGGCCGGGCACGACCGCGACGCGCGCCGACAGCGCGCTCATCGAGCGCGCGATGTCGTCGGCCAGCCCAATGACGCGCGACGACTTGATGCCGGGCGCGGGCTCGAGCTCGTACAGCGTGACAACGGGGCCCGGATTGGCCTTGACGATCTCGCCACGCACGCCGAAATCCTGCAGCACGCCTTCCAGCGCGCGCGAGTTGGCCTCCAGTTCGCTCTTGCTGAGCGGCTGACGGTCGGCGGCCTTGGGCGCGGCGAGCATGGAGACCGCAGGCAGCTCGAACTTGTCGGCCTTGCGTGCGGGCGCGCGGGACGCGGCCTTCTTGCGCGGCCGCGGGGCCTCCTCTTCCTCGTCGTCGTCCTCGACCTCTTCTCCCTCGTCCTCGTCGAAATCGGCTTCGGCGTCGGGTGCGATGGAAGGCGCGGCGCGGCCGCCGAGATTGGGCTCCTGGCGTTGGAACTTCAGCTGCGTCGGCGTCTCGCTCGACACAAGGAGCCGATAGAGCCGGATCGCGAGCCAGGTGAGACGCGCCTTCGCGCTCATCAGCGCGTGGAAAATCCAGCCCAGCGAGACTGAGCCGCGATGGTTCTCCTCGTCCTCCTCGAACGGTGCGCCGTCGTCCTCGATCGCCGCCTCTTCCTCATCCGCCTCCTGCGCGCCCAAACCGCCGGCGAATGCAAGCGTCACGATCGTCGCACTGAGGAAGATGATGCCGAGCACCAGGCGGTAGGTGAAGCCGGGCGGTCCGAATACGACAGCCGGTGCGCGGACCAGCGCGTCGCCAACGACGCCGCCGAGCCCGGTCGGCAAGGGCCACGCGCCATTATGCGGCCAGCAGCTCGCAAAGCCGGCAGCAGTCACGGTGCAAAGCACCCAGCAGCCATAACGCAGCGCTTCGCGGTCGAACGGGCGATGGTTCATCATGCGCCAGCCGCGGATCGCAACGGGAAGGATCAGCATGATCGCGCCAAGCCCGAGGATCTGCATCAGGAGATCGGCGCCGATCGCGCCGGGATAGCCCATGATGTTGTGGATGCCGCGCGACGTTGCATGGCTGAGCGAGGGATCGTGCACCGACCAGGTCATCAGCGCCGCCGCC
The DNA here is from genome assembly GCF_000472425.1 of Bradyrhizobium sp. Tv2a-2. Classification (GTDB taxonomy): domain Bacteria; phylum Pseudomonadota; class Alphaproteobacteria; order Rhizobiales; family Xanthobacteraceae; genus Bradyrhizobium. Next base: position 286,294 of record NZ_AXAI01000003.1, read on the forward strand.
ATCAGGCCGGCGAGCATGATCAGGCCCAGCCCCGCGAGTTCTCGTACGCGGCGTGTGAGCGCGTCGCGTATCGAGGTCGGCAGGTGCCCGACCAGGGGAATGACACGTTCGATCGCCGGCATCCGCTTGCCCCCGCGATTAGCCGAGTGTCTCGACAAGGCGATTCAGCGCATCGCCCGTCGATTCGCTGTCGGAAACCAGTGCCAACCGGATGTAACCGGCGCCTGGATTGAAGCCGTCGGGCTGCAACCGCGCGAGATAGCTGCCGGGGATCACGCGCACGCCGGCGTCGCGATAAAGCTGCACCGTCACGGCCTCGTCGCCGCCAAGCCTGGATACGTCGAGCCAGACGCAGAACCCGCCCGCGGGCCGCCGGTAGCCGTAGCGGCTCCCCAGAATCTGGTCGGCCAGATCGAACTTGATTCGATAGAGCCTGCGATTCTCCTCGACATGTGCTTCATCGCCGTAAGCCGCGACTGCGACATGCTGCAACGGCACCGGAACTTGCGGGGCCGCGACATTGCGCAGCTCGTGGAACAGTGTGAGGAATCGTTTGTCGCCGGCGGCAAAGCCGACGCGCATACCCGGCAGATTCGAGCGCTTCGACAGCGACTGGAAGGCAACGACACGGGCGAAATCAGCGCCCGCATATTCCAGTGCGCTGCCCGGTGCCTCGCGGGTGTAGATCTCCGAATAACACTCGTCGCTCAGGATGACGAAGCCGAAGCGGTCCGCGAGCTGCTTCAGCTTCCTGAAATAGTCGGGCGAGGCGACCGCGCCTTGCGGATTTGCGGGGGAGGCGATGTAGAACGCCACGGTGCGCGCCAGCGTCGCTTCATCGATTGCGTCGAGGTCGGGCAGAAAGCCGTTGGCAAGCGTGGTCGGCAGGTACACCAGCTCGCAGCCGGCGGCGCGGCTGCCGGCGCCATAGACTGGATAGAACGGATTCGGCATCAGGATCGCGGGACGCCCCCGGCGTTCGCCGACATAGCGCATGGCGGTGATGGCCGCGAAGAACAGCCCCTCGCGACTGCCATTGAGCACCAGCACCTCGCTTTCGGGGTCGATGGTGCGGGGCAGGTTGAAGCGTCTGGAGAGCCAGTCGGCGGCGGCCTTGCGGAACGGCTCGATACCTTTGGCGAGCGGATAGCGGCCGAATTCGGCGATATGCTGGGCCAGCACCGGCCCAACAAAATCCGGCAGCGGATGCTGCGGCTCACCTAATGATAGCGTTATCAAGGGCTTACCGGGTTGGTAGGGTGCCAAGAGCTCGGCCGTGCGGGCAAAAGGCGAGCGTTCCGTGTCCTGGGGGTTTTGCACAGGTCCTGCGCCCAGCGGCGCGCGGGATGGAGCGGTGATAGCCATACTGTAGGCGCCAATACTCAAAGGCCGCCGATCGGTAGGACCGGCCGGGAGGCGGATCAAATCACCATAGATAAGGCGAGGTTAAGACGCGATTAACCATCGACGCCAGCGGCGATTTTCACGCCGCTGGCAGCCGGGAAATCACCTCCCGTGGGGCCTCGCCAGCCCACACTTGGGCAGCGATCGCGCTCGCGCGGCTTCCGCTACCGTTGCGGCAGCCGCTCGAAGGCCGGCATGCCCTGCGGGATATGGTGGAACACCTGCTTGTCGACGGTGTAGATCGCCATCTGCGGCTGGCCGAGGCTCGGATCGTCGAAGGTGCCGACCTTCAGGACCGTCATCGGCATGCCCGGCACCTTGGTCACCATGTGCGTGCCGCATTCCGCGCAAAATTCACGCGTAACCGCGCGCTCCAGGTCCTTGCGCGTGAATTGCTTCGGACTTCCCTTGGTGTAGCGGAAGCCGTCGGCCGGCATGGCCACGAACGTGTTGGGCGAGCCGCCGGTGATGTACTGGCATTCGCGGCAATGGCATTGCGCCTTCATCATCGCATCGCCCTCGGAGGCATAACGCACCGCCCCGCAATAGCATCCGCCTTCGACCTTCATGGCTTTTTCCTCCCGGGTGCATTTTTTCTATTTCGACGTCTGCGCGCGGCATTTGTAATCTGTTTTTCTCAAAAAAGAAGGGGCTCCAACCTGCGCTGGAGCCCCTCAACGGTCGGGGCATTGCCGGGTATGTGCCCAAACCGAAGTTGTGGGCGCGGGCTTTTGAAAAAGTCCGCGCCCCGGGAGGAATCACATGTTGTAGGCGCGCTCGCCGTGATCGGTGATGTCGAGACCCTCGCGCTCCTCATCGACCGAGGGACGCAGGCCGACGATGAGATCGACGATCTTGTAGAGGATGGCCGAACCGACGCCGGACCAGATCAGGGTTGCCAGCACCGCCTTGCCTTGTGCGATCATCTGGGTGACCAGATCATAGGTGCCGGCGTTATTGCCCGTGATGTTGGTGTAGTCGGTGATGCCGACGCCACCGAGCGCGGGGTTGACCAGGATGCCGGTTCCGAGCGCGCCGACGATGCCGCCGATGCAGTGCACGCCGAACACGTCAAGCGCGTCGTCGTAGCCGAGAGCGTTCTTCACCGTCGAGACGAAGAACAGGCAGATCGGCGACACGACAAGACCCAGCACCAGCGCGCCGACCGGGCCGGCGAAACCGGACGCCGGGGTGACCGCGACGAGGCCGGCCACGGCACCGGAGCAGATGCCGAGCAGCGAGGGCTTGCCCTTGACCATCCATTCGCAGAGCAGCCACGAGAGCGCGGCACCAGCGGTGGCGACCATGGTGTTGACGAAGGCCAGCGCAGTGGTGCCGTTGGCTTCGAGGTTCGATCCGGCGTTGAAGCCGAACCAGCCAACCCACAGCAGCGAGGCGCCGATCATGGTCATGGTCAGCGAGTGCGGAGCCATCAGGTCCTTGCCGTAGCCGGTGCGCTTGCCGATGATCAGAGCGCCGACCAGGCCGGCGATGCCGGCGTTGATGTGCACGACCGTGCCGCCCGCAAAGTCGAGGGCGCCAGCGCCGGCGAGCCAGCCGACATTGCCGGTGACTTCGTCGAGCTTGGCCTGTGCCGCGGTCTTTGCAGCTGCATCGGTTGCGGCGGCGAGCGCCTTGGCAGCGGCAGCGACGTCATCCGGCGCAGCGACGTACCAGACCCAGTGCGCGATCGGGTAGTAGATCACGGTCGACCAGAGCAGGATGAACAGCATGACGGCCGAGAACTTGATGCGCTCGGCGAAAGCGCCGACGATCAGGGCCGGCGTGATCATCGCGAAGGTCATCTGGAACACGAAATAAGCGAGTTCCGGAATCACCACGCCATTGGAGAAGGTCGCCGCCGTCGAGCTGGCGTCGATGCCGTGCATGAAGGCCTTGCTGAAGCCGCCGACCCACGGCGTCATGCTGCCGCCGTCGCTGAAGGCCATCGAGTAGCCGTAGATCGTCCAGGTCACGCCGATCATGGAGACGATCGCGAAGACCTGGGTCAGCACGGACGCCATGTTCTTGGTGCGGACCAGGCCGCCATAGAACAGGGCGAGGCCGGGAATCGACATCATCAGAACGAGCGCGCTGGATGTGAGCATCCAGGCCACATCGCCCTTGTTGGCCACGGGTGCGGCTGCGGCCGCGGCAGGCGCCGCGTCGTCGGCGAACGCTACGTCGACGAAACCCGCAACGCAGAGCGTTGCGATCGCGAGGGCTGCCCAACCCGCGCGGGTGGGACGCTTAAACGTCATTTTCGATTACTCCTGAGTGGTAATAAGGGTGAGCGCGTATCAGAGGGCCGCCGCATCCGCCTCGCCGGTGCGGATGCGAACCGCGTGGTCGAGGTTGATGACGAAGATCTTGCCGTCGCCGATCTGGCCGGTCTTGGCGGCCGAGGTGATGGCATCGATGGTTTGGTCGACCTGGTCGGAGGCGACAGCGACCTCGATTTTGATCTTGGGCAGGAAACTCACGGCATATTCGGCGCCGCGATAGATTTCAGTGTGGCCCTTCTGCCGGCCATATCCCTTGACTTCAGTTACCGTGAGACCATGAACGCCAATGGCGGTCAGGGCGTCACGGACTTCCTCGAGCTTGAATGGCTTGATGATCGCCATAACAATTTTCATCGGTCCCTATCCCCGCTTGGGCCCGGTCCGGACGTGACCGGGCGTTATCGACTGAGGTTCACCACGCGGAGAAACAAATTCACGACGCGGGCACAGCCGGGACCCACAGAATCAAATGCCGTGCCAGAACGCGCGGTTTGTCTAACGGATTATGAACGCGAGCCTTTTCGTGCTTTTCGAGCGCAGTGCAAAAATGCGCTATTTGGTCGCGCCTAAATCATAGTCACGCGTGATTAAAACGCGGGCAGGCCCTGACTCTCGACAAAATCCTGCTCACTGCGGCAGCAGCGGCATGCCGGCTGCCGGAATATGGGGCGTCCGGCCGAGTCAACGCGCTTTCCGCGCCGTTTTGAGCGCCGGTTCGAACGGGCCTCGTCCGGCCTTAGCTGCTTGATTGAGCTTGAACTTTCCCGGCAAGCGCCGACGCCATGGTCCAGCGCGGTCGTTTGGGCCGGATCATGCTCCTACTGCAGCGCCTCGCCATGCTGCGAGATGTCCAGGCCCTCGAGCTCGTGCTCCCGCGTTACCCGCAGCGGTATGAAAATGCTGACCAGCTTCAGGATCGCGTAGGTCACGCCCACGCACCACACCAGCGTGACGAGCACGCCATAGAACTGGATCAACAATTGCTGCGGATGGCCTTCGATCAGCCCTGACACGCCGCCGATGGAGGCGGTCGCGAACACGCCGGCGAGCAATGTGCCGGTCATGCCGCCGACGCCATGCACGCCGAACACATCGAGCGAGTCGTCATATTTGAAGCGATGCTTCAGCCAGGTACAGGCCCAGTAGCACACCGCGCCCGCGATCATGCCGATGACAAGGCCCTGCCATGGCGTGACGAAACCGGATGCCGGCGTGATGGTGCCGAGACCGGCCACTGCACCGGAGATCATGCCGAGCACGGAAGGCTTCCTGCGCGCCGACCATTCGATGCCGCCCCAGACCAGCGCACCGGCACAGGCGGCAAGATGGGTGGCGATGATCGCCATTACCGCCCGCGAGTCGGCAGCCAGCGCCGAGCCGCCGTTGAAACCAAACCAGCCGACCCAGAGCAGCCCGGTGCCCATCACCGCGAGCGACAGATCGAACGGCGACAGGTTGTCATGGCCATAGCCCTGGCGGTTTCCCATCACCTTCGCCGCGACAAGCCCGCTGACACCGGCGGAGAGATGTACCACCAGGCCGCCGGCGAAATCGACAACGCCCATCGACGCAAGAAATCCGCCGCCCCAGATCCAATGCGCAAGCGGCACATAGACCAGGACGAACCAGAGAACCGAGAAGAACAGATAGGCGGAAAACCGCATCCGGTCGGCGACCGAGCCGGCGACCAGCGCCACCGTGATGATCGCGAAGGTCATCTGGTAGAGCATGAAAAGCGCTTCAGGAATGGTCTTTGCACTCGGGTGAACGCTGTCCATGCCCATGCCTGTGAGGAACAGTCGATCGAGCGTGCCGACCCATGGGCCGTCACCGGCGAACACCAGCGAATAGCCGAATGCGACCCAGAGGATCGAGACGATCATCACCGCGGCGAGGCTCTGCGCCATGGTCGCCAGCACATTCTTCTTGCGCACCATGCCCGAGTAGAACAGCGCAAGCCCCGGGATCGTCATCATCAGCACCAGCGCAGTTGCGACGATCATCCAGGCCGTGTCGGCTGTGTTGATTCCGGACGGCGCGGCGAACGCCGGCGTCGCAAATGAACAGATCGCGCTCAGGCTGATCGTCGCAACAGCGCCGCGCGCTGGGCGAAGCAGGAATGCCCCCATTGTCGTATCCCCGGCATTGTCTTGCGCGAGCCGCCGGCGCCGTTGCCGTCCGCGCGATGAGAAGATGAGAAAGAGAGGGTTCAGAGCGCGTCGCTGTCGGTCTCACCGGTGCGAATGCGCAGCGCGTGATCGATCGGCGTGACAAAGATCTTGCCGTCGCCGATCTGGCCGGTGCGGGCATGGGCGGTGATAACCTCGACCGCCTTGTCCGCAATGTCCGAGGCGACGGCGATCTCGATGCGTAGCTTGGGCAGGAAATTCACTACATACTCGGCGCCACGATAGATTTCGGTGTGGCCCTTTTGGCGGCCATAGCCCTTGACCTCGGTCACCGTCATGCCATGCACGCCGATCGCCGTCAGCGCCTGGCGCACCTCGTCAAGCTTGAACGGTTTGATGATGGCGACAACGAGCTTCATGGCGGTTCCCCGGTTCGGCGAATGGGTCGATCAGCGGCCCACTCCGCAATCTGGCATCTTTCTGGGCAAATGGCACAAAAAAGTTGCAAGGGTAAGAGGCTGTTGCGGCCTATTCCCAAGTTGCCCCCTGTACAGCACCGCACTGGCTCCCGCACAATGGTTCCAGCGGGCGTATTAGTCCCGTGAGTCCAGTGTTTTCATGAGGGACGAAATGGCCGAAAGATCGTGGTTTTTTGCGGCGAGCGGGCAGCAGCAGGGCCCCTATGGCGAGGCGCAATTTCGCGACCTGATCGCCCGCGGCGCGGTGACAGCGGATACGTTGGTCTGGAGCGAGGGCATGGCTGGCTGGCAAAAGGCCGGCGAAGTCCCCGGGCTGTTTTCCGCCTCTTCGACTCCCCCAGTAATTGCACGTGCCGGCGGTGCCGTCATGGGCGCCGGCGGCTATGGCGGTGGCACGCTATCGATCGATTTCGGCATCCTGGACTATGTCTGGCGGACCATCGTGTTCGCCATCGGCGTCGGCCTCGTCATTCCAGCGCCGTGGGCGATCGTCTGGTATTTCAACTGGCTGCTTTCCTGTGTGCACGTTCCGGGACGGCCCAATCTCTCCTTCACCGGGCAACCGATGACGCTCTTGCCGTGGGTCCTGGGCATAGCGGTGCTCTACGCCCTGATCTACTGGGTGGACGCGCAGGGGCTGAGCAATGCGATGTCGCTGGTCTGGATCGCCCTCGACTGGCTCTTCATCCGCTGGTTCGTCGCCAATCTTGCCTCGAATGGCCAGCCTCTGGGGCTCAAATTCGCAGGCTCGTTCTGGGCCTATCTCGGTTGGAACATCCTGCTCGGCCTTTCCGTCATCACCATCGTCGGCTGGGCCTGGGTCGCTGCCGCGATGATGCGCTGGTACTGCCGCAGAATCGAAGGCACGCGGCGACAGGTCGTCTTCAAGGGTACGGGCCTGGAATATCTGTGGCGCGGCATCGTCACGGCGATCGCAAGCGCCTTCATCATTCCGATTCCATGGGTTGCCCGCTGGATGGCGCGCTGGATCGCGTCGCAGACGCAGCTCGTTGAGTAACGGATGACGAGCCAGACTCCGGCGATGAGATCCAGCTCAATTGCGCCTCCCGGTACACCTCTCCCGACGGGGAGAAGTGAACCGGCGTCTAATGCGAAACGGTCACCAACTCTCATCGTCATCTACTTCCGCTCGCGCACCGAGCCTTCCTGGGCGACGGAAGCCACCAGCGTCCCATCAGGCTTGAAGATCAGCCCGCGCGTCAGGCCGCGGCCGCCCTGCGCGCTCGGCGAATCCTGGGCGTAAAGCAGCCATTCGTCGGCGCGGAACGGGCGGTGAAACCACATCGCATGGTCGAGGCTCGCCGGCATCATGCGCTTGTCGAACAGCGTGCGGCCATAGCGCGCCATCACGGCATCGAGCAGCGAGAAATCCGAAGCATAGGCGAGAGCGCACATATGAAGCGCCGGATCGTCGGGCAGCGTCGCGGCGGTCTTGATCCAGACATGGATGCGGCCGTCGTCGATCCTCTGGCCGAAATAGCGGCCGAGTTCGACCGGGCGCAGTTCGATCGGGCGATCGGACTCGTAATAGCGGCGGATGAACTCCGGCATCTCGCGGAACATCGGCTGCTTCGCGACCTCTTCCGCAGTGAGCTTCTCGGGCGGCGGCACGTCCGGCATCTTGTCCTGATGGTCGAAGGCGCCCTCCTCCTCGGCATGGAACGACACCATGATCGAGAAGATCGCGTTGCCATGCTGGATCGCCGTGACGCGCCGCGTCGAATAGCTCTTGCCGTCACGCAAGCGCTCGACCTGATAGATGATCGGCACCTGAGGGTCGCCGGGCAGGATGAAATAGCAATGCAGCGAATGCGGCAGCCGGCCCTCGACGGTGCGGCAGGCCGCGACCATCGCCTGCCCGATCACCTGTCCGCCGAACACCCGCTGCCAGCTGGTCTTCGGGCTATTGCCGCGGAACAGGTTCACCTCGATTGGTTCGATGTCGAGAATGGCGAGCAGGTCGATCAGGCTTTTGGACATATCCGGTTCCAGTGCTCCGTCATTCCGGGGCGCTCGCGAGCAGCGAGCGGACCCGGAAATCCAGAAGTTGCGGCGCGAGATTCCGGGTTCACGCTTCGCGTGCCCCGGAATGACGACCTGGGCCTTCGAGGCCCTTGTTTCGCCCATCTGTTTCGCCCAGGTATAGGCTGAGGGCAAGACCGGAAGGCGAACAGGCTGATGTCAGGACAGGCAGGTATTGTGATCGGGGGCGGTGCGTTTGCGGGGCTGGCGCTGGCGCTCGCCTTGCGCCAGGGCCTTGGGCCCGAAGTGCCCGTCATTGTCGCCGATCCCGCATTGGCGACCCGCCCGAGCCGCGATCCGCGCGCCACCGCGATTGTCGCCGCCTGCCGGCGACTGTTTGCGACCATCGGGGTTTGGGACGAGGTGGCCGGCGAGGCGCAGCCGATCCTCGACATGGTGGTCACCGATTCCAAGCTGCACGATGCAACGCGGCCGGTGTTCTTGACCTTTGCCGGTCATGTCGAGCCGGGCGAACCCTTCGCGCATATGGTCGAGAACCGCCATTTGATCGACGCGCTGGTCAGGCACGCCGAGGCGGCCGGTGTCGAGCTCAAGGCCACCGCGGTCGAAAGCTATGATGCGCGGCCCGATGGCATCGACGTCACGCTGGCCGATGGCAGTCGCATTGCCGCGAGCCTTCTGGTCGCCGCCGATGGCGCCCGCTCCAGGCTGCGCGAGCGCGCGGGCATCCCGACCCATGGCTGGGACTATGATCAGTCCGGCATTGTCGTCACCGTTGGCCATGAGCGCGATCATGATGGCCGCGCCGAGGAGCATTTTCTCCCGGCCGGTCCGTTCGCGATCCTGCCGCTGAAGGGAAAACGCTCCTCGTTGGTGTGGACCGAGAAGCGCAGTGAAGCTGCACGCATCATCGGTCTATCCGAGGAGGAATTCCTGCCCGAACTCGAAGAGCGTTTTGGGCTGCATCTCGGCGAGATCAAGCTGCTCGACAAGCCGCGCGCGTTCCCCCTCTCCTATTTCGTCGCGCGCTCGTTCGTCGCTGATCGCCTTGCCCTGATCGGTGACGCCGCGCATGTCATTCATCCGATCGCGGGCCAGGGCCTCAATATGGGCCTGAAGGATGTCGCGGCTCTGGCCGAGGTCGTGGTCGACGCCGCGCGGCTTGGCATGGACATTGGACAAGCCGATGTAATCGAGCGCTACCAGCGCTGGCGCCGCTTCGACACCATGGCGATGGGCGTCGCCACCAACTCGCTCAACTTCCTGTTCTCCAACAAGTCGACCCTGCTCCGCACCGTGCGCGACATCGGCCTCGGCGTCGTCGACCGTACCCCGCCGCTGAAGAACCTGTTCATCCGCCAGGCAGCGGGGTTGACCGGCGAAGTGCCGCGGTTGTTGAAGGGCGAGGCGCTTTGATCAGCGTCCCGCGCCCTCCAGAATGAACGCGGCCACCTCGTCAATCATGTCGCGATCGAGCGGCCGGTCGGACTGGCCGTAGGCCGCGAGATTGTCGGCATCGTTGGTGACGTCGACCAGCACGTGGTTCATGTCGGGCTCCCACGCCGTCTTGGCCTGGGGTGCGGCGGTGGAGAGTGCGATCATGTCGACGCGCGCGAGCTGCAGGTCGCGGCCGCCGGCGACAATCAGGATCGGTAGCGTCAGCTTTTGCAGCGGGTCGATCGGATCCTGGTTGAAAGATGAGGCAAGGCTTGGCTGCATCGCGGGCGGGATCGGCAGGCCTTGCGGCGGCGGATCGACGATCTGGCCGGCCATGATGGTATCGACCGCCTTGGCGATCGGCGCATAGGCCTCCGGCGAGAGCTTCTTCTCCAGTTGCGCCTTCAACAGGTCGCCCTGCTTGCGCGCGGCGGTGGCGAGCAGCACCAGGCGGTCAGCGGTCTGTTGCTGCGCGGCAAGGATCGCGACCAGCCCGCCCTCGCTATGCCCGACCAGGATGATTTTCGAGAATTTTCCGCTGTCGCGCAAATATTTCGCCAGCGCGGAGGCATCCTGCACAAAGTCCTTGAAGCGGAAATCTTCCGGCTTGCCGAACTCAGGCTTCCAGCCGCCCGCCCCGCGCTTGTCATAGCGCGGCGTTGCGATGTTGTGCGCGACCAGCTGATCGGACAGCTTTTTCAGCGTGGCGGGCTTCATCTGCGGCCCGTTGCCGTCATGATCGACGGTTCCGGAGCCCGCGATCAGCAGCGCAACCGGTGGTTTCTCGACACCGGCGGGCATCGTCAGGACGGCGTCGATGGCGGCGACGGTGACCTTGGTCTCCTCGGCGGAAGCGTTCGCAGCGAATGCGGCGAGCAAGGCAGCGATGCCGGCGAGCGCGGTGCGCATGCGAAGCCTAGTCAATCTTGCGCGCCTCTTCCGGGAGCATGATCGGGATGCCGTCGCGAATCGGATAGGCGAGCCTGGCTGAACGCGAGATCAGCTCCTGCTTCACTGCATCGAATTCGAGCGGGCCCTTGGTCACAGGGCAGACCAGGATTTCGAGCAGCTTGGGATCGACAGTGTTTTCGGGGCGTTCAGGCGCGGTCATATCGGGAGCTCCGGCTATCTGCCGGCTTCTAGCACAGCTCGCGCCCGCGTGTCGTCCAGCGCCAGGGCCATCCCCATTAACTCGTCAAGGACCGCCTCTTGCCGCGTCTTCGGCAGCGGCTTGTCGGACAGCGCATAGCCGATAAAGGCCCAATAAAGGATCTGCGCCCGCGCCTGCGCGATTTCCGCCGGCAGTCCGGCGTCCCGCAGCAACATAGAGACATAATCCAGCCGGCGGCGGTCGATCGCCTGCACCGCGCTGCGGGCCTGTGCATCTGATGTCGCCCAGCTTCGCACCGCCCTCTCCAGAGCGAGCCGCCCGGAAAAGGTCCGGCGCAGCAACAGCCGAATCGGGCTTTCGCCGGCGGGCGCGGACTCGAGGTCGGCAATGATGCGCTCGGCGGCGACCTCGCGCCAATGCGCAAGCACCGCAGCATGAAAGGCGTTGAGGTCGGCGAAATGCCAATAGAAGCTGCCGCGCGATACCTTGAGCGCCTTCGAAAGCGGCTCGGCCTTGAGCGCCGTGAAGCCGCTTGCCGCAAGCGCTTTCAGGCCGGCGTCGAGCCAGTCCTTTGCCGAGAGCTGATCTGCCATGATGCCGCACCATACACTACTGTATTGACAGATGCCAGCGGGAGGCGCACATACCATACAGTGCTGTATGGTATGGAGCATGGAGGCGTTCAATGCGCGATATCCTGCTGCAATGTGCGGGGCTGCTTGCCGTCGTCGCCTCGCTTACGCATGGCGTGCTTGGCGAAACGAAGGTTTTCGCCCGCGCCACGATCGAGCCGAAACGGGTCGCCGCGCTCGTCCGCGCCGTCTGGCAGGCCGGCACCGTCGCCTGGATTGCTGGCGGGGTGCTGCTGCTGGCGGCGCCCTGGATGGGCTCGGATACGGCGCGGCACTGGATCATCGTGACCTTCGCGGTGGTGTTCGCCTCCGCCGCGCTGGGCAATGCCTGGGCGCTGCGCGGCCGCCATTTCGGCTGGATCGCCATGAGCGCCGTGGTGGCACTCGCAGTCGCCGGCTATTGAAATCGGCATGGCTACAGCGCTGGTGACGTGCGGTCACGCCGTGACCTACGAAACGCGCGCTACTGCAGCGGCGGGTCGCCGCTGGTACGCTTCTTGGCGAGATCGATCTCGGTGATGGCGATCAGGATCTCGGCGCGGGTCTTCAGGTCAGGCGCTTCCAGCATCGCCTGCTTCTCCGCGGGACCATAAGGCGACATCATCGCCAGCGCATTCACCAGCGCTTCGTTGGGCGCATTCTCGATGCCTTCCCAATCGACGCTGAGATTGTTGGCCTTCAGAAAATCCGACAGCACGGCAAGCAGCGCCTCGCGGTCGACGGCGTCCTCGCCCTTGCGCGCGGTGAAATCGTCGATGAAGGGGAAATAGTCGACCTTGCACTGCCGATAGGCGGTCAGCACGGTCATCTCCTCGACCACCCTGAAGCGGCAAACGCCGGTCAGCTCCAGGATGTAACGGCCGTCGCCGGTCTCGGCGAGCTGGGTGATGCGCCCGACACATCCGATGCTAAACAGCACCGGCCGCTCTTCGCTCCGCGAGTGGGCGGCGTCGGGCTGGATCATGCCGATCAGACGGTGGCCGTCGCGGAAGGCATCGTCCACCATCGACAGGTAGCGCTGCTCGAAAATGTTGAGCGGCATCTGCCCGCGCGGCAGCAGCAAGGCGCCCGGCAGCGGAAACACGGGGATCACCTCGGGAAGGTCGCCGGGCCCGCGATAGTCGGCGTTGATCGGCATTACCCGCCCCGGTGATCTCTGGAGTTACGAGAACAGGATCGTCGACAGCCGCTTGCGTCCCTCGATGGTGGCCTCGTCCGTGCCACCCCAGGCCTCGAAGAACTGCACGAGCTGCTTCCGCGCACCATCGTCGTTCCATTTGCGATCGCGCTTGACGATCGCGAGCAGCTGGTCGGTCGCCTCGCTGCGCTTGCCCGCCGCGTTCAGCGCGGTGGCAAGATCGAAACGCGCCTGATGATCGAGTGGATTGGCGGCTACTTTCCGTTCCAGCTCGTTCACCGGGCCGAGCGAGGAGGCCTGCTCCGCAAGATCGATCGCGGCCTGCACCGCCTTGACAGCGGCGTCGTTGCGCTTGGCTTCCGGCACCAGCTCCAGTGTCTGCTTGGCCTTGTCGATCGCGTCGGTCGCGACGTAGCATTTCGCAAGCCCCGCGATCGCGGGAATATTGGCCGCATCATGGGCCAGGATTTCGGCATAGATTTGCGCCGCGGTCTCGACATCGCCCTCGGCGAAAACGGCCTCGGCCTCTTTCAGGACATCCGCGAGATTGGGCTCGCCCGCCGCCGGCACGCCGCGCGTCAGCTTCTCGATGAAGGCGTTGACCTGGCTCTCCGGAATCGCGCCCATGAATCCGTCGGCCGGCTGTCCCCCGACAAAGGCGATCACGGCCGGGATCGACTGGATGCCCATCTGGCCTGGAATGCCCGGATGCTCGTCGATGTTCATCTTGACCAGCTTGACCCTGCCCTTGGCGGCACGAACCGCCTTCTCCAGGATCGGCGTCAGCTGCCGACACGGTCCGCACCAGGGTGCCCAGAAGTCGATCAGGACGGGCTGGCGCTTGGATTCCTCGATCACATCCTTCACGAAGGTCTGGGTCGTGGTTTCCTTGATCAGATCAGGCGCGGCCGGCGCCGCTCCGTTGCCCTGCTCTACTATCGTCACGGGATCCTCATCGGATGTCTGGAATGGGCCTTCTAGCACGGCCCACGCGCTGGGTTGGAAATTCTGTTCAGCCTAACGCGCCATGACCGGTCGCAGCGCCTTAGGTGGTTTGCATGAGCATGGTCTGGTCGGACCACAGCTGCGGATCTTTCGCTGGCGCGGCCCTCCAGGTCCGGACCATGCGCCGGATCATGCTCTAGATGGCAGTCTGTGGGCAAAATTCAATCGGGTTCCTTGTTATGCCGGCCAGAGCGCGGGTGGGTCCGGCGGCTCTCGCAGCATCAGGATCACGAGGTGCCTCTTTTCGTGGAGATAGCGCGATGATCAGGGCCTGTCACAGCACGGTTTTTCACTAGGCGGCGCCCGAGGATCGGAAAATCATTCGGGATTTCAATAACTACCCGGTCCCGGTCGGCGCTGCCGACGAAAGCCGGATCGACGACGGCAAGGCCGGCGAGACGTCGGCGCCGTCGGGGACGTGCTCTACCGGGGACGGCGAATCCGCCAACGCCCTCTTCCTCTGCCCGACATCGAGCGCACGCAGACTTACGAATTTCGTGGCGCGCCCGCACGATTTCCAGGCCGGCTTGCGTCCGATGATCGATGGCAGGCGCGCCTTCGTCGAATGGTCGACGACATTTGATCGCGAGTCCGAAAGCCGCGAGGAAATGGCGACCACCCCAAGCGGCCGGTTTGCCAAATGGCTCGAATCGGTGCGGGCCCATCTTGAGGGTCTGTCCGTCACGCCGCCACGGAAGTGCCGGATTCCGACCCGGAACAGTGGAGATTCGGACTCGTTTACCGGCTTTGGCTGCGAGAATAACCAATTTTGGGTGACCTCACCCCCCTCGCGGGCATTGCATTCGCCGGCGGCATTTGCCATACGTCTGCCGTTGCCGACGGGCTTACGCCGCCGCCAACTCTCTTAAGGATGCGGGTGTAGCTCAGTGGTAGAGCACGACCTTGCCAAGGTCGGGGTCGAGGGTTCGAGCCCCTTCGCCCGCTCCAATATTTCTCGCGACGACGGGCGAATGCAGGAGGGATCGTGACCGATACACGCGCCCCCTTCCGGCCTGTCGACGATTATCCGACCGAGTTTCCGCCAGCGGTGAGGATCGACGATGACCGGTCGGGGTCGTTCGCGCCGTTGCGCGGTCGCCTCCTCGATCAAGACCGCCGCTCCTACGTCGCCTTTGTCCAATCCCTGACGGCGAACTACCACCGGGTTTGGCGCGACATCGCCTTTGGCTATGTGGCCCTCGCCGCGACCGTCCTGGCGGTCGCGGTCTTGTCTCGCTGGGTATGGCCACCGCTGCTCGTCGCGTTCGGCGCCCTGGGTGTCGGATATTGGTTCGCCTATTTGCAACTGTTCCTCCACGAGGGGGCGCACTTCAACCTGCATTCCGACCGCTCGCGCAGCGATATGTTCTGCAATGCGTTGATCGGCTGGATGATCGGAACTGATATCGCGAGCTACCGCGTGGTCCATTGGCAGCATCATCGCAAGATCGGAACAGTCGAGGACAGCGAGTTTACCTACTTCTTTCCTCTCAATCTGCTGTTCATGATCCGGTGTGCATTTGGCATCCGCGCCATCGAGGTATTCCTCGCCCGGCACAGGATGGTGCAATCCGGGAAGGTGGCCGCCACAACAAGTGGGCGAGAGCAGGGCCCTGGCCGATCACCACAAGCAAGGACGGTGCTCGTGGTTGGTCTTGCCCTGCACGCACTTATCGCGATCGGATTAGCGCTGGTCAGCTGGACCGCGACCGCGAGTTGGATCATCGGCGTTGCGATCGTGTTTCCGCTGCTCGGCGCGCTGCGTCAGTTGCTCGA
This sequence comes from Bradyrhizobium sp. Tv2a-2, assembly GCF_000472425.1. Taxonomy (GTDB): domain Bacteria; phylum Pseudomonadota; class Alphaproteobacteria; order Rhizobiales; family Xanthobacteraceae; genus Bradyrhizobium. The sequence goes on from NZ_AXAI01000003.1 coordinate 301,694, forward strand.
ACATCGGGATCCCTCGGCCGATCCGGAGACTGATTATGCCAGGAGTGACCATGGCGCCTATACGCGCATCTTTGGCGACGGTCCCTTGGCGTCGACTTTTGGCGGCGCTGGCTTCAATCGACATCTGCTGCATCATTGGGAGCCGCAGGTGTCCTACACGCGGTTGCCCGATCTCGAACGCTTCCTGATGCGTACTGAGATCGCACCTGTGCTGGAAGCGCGCCGGACCACCTATATCCGCGCGTTCCGGGAGTTGTTCCGGTGGTGATGACTGACAGTCCGTCGCCTGCATGCCCGATCAAAGGATGCACTGACACCTCCTGGTACGCCGATGCCTGCGATATCGAGTACCACACGTCCGAGCGCACCTATGCCATCCACAAGTGCGGGAGGTGCGATGTTCTGTTCATCGCGCCGATGCTGTGGGATCGTCTCGGGGAGATCTATCCGAAGAACTATTACTCCTACGCACCGGCGAAGAAGGGCCTTGTGCAGCGTCTCAAGGAGGCGCTCGACCGGCGCCTCTTCGAGAAACTCCTGGCATCCATCCCTGGCGAGAAGCTGAGCGTGCTCGATATCGGCGGCGGCAGTGGTTGGCTGCTCGATCAGGTCAAGGCCTGTTCGCCGCGTGTGAGCTTCACGCAATGCGTCGATCTTGACGAGGGTGCCCAGGCCGAGGCGGTCGCGCGCGGGCACGCCTATCATCTTGGTGCCATCGAAGAGTTCGAGACCGATCGGCGATTTGACCTAATCCTCGCGCTCAATCTGATTGAGCATGTGCGTGATCCCGCACACGTGTTGCGTCGCATCGCGGAGCTTCTCACGCCCCACGGTCGCGCGTTGCTCAAGACGCCGAATTTCGACGCACTTGATGCGCGATTATTCCGGCATCGCTCGTGGGCCGGCTATCACACGCCGCGCCATTTCGTTCTGTTCAACCGCGAGAGCTTTATCGATCTGGCCGAACGGAACGGTCTAGCCGTCACGACCTTCTCATACACGCAAGGTGCGCCGTTCTGGAGCGTGTCGGTGCTCGACGCCATGCGCCGCTTGGGCCTTGTCGAAATTTCGGCGCAACGTCCTGCGATCTATCATCCCCTGACGCCGCTTTTGCAGGCGGGTTTCGCTGCTTTCGATTTTGCGCGAGCGCCTTTTGCCCCGCTCTCGCAGATGGTATTCACGCTCGGGCGGCGCGCAGACAGGCGAATGCAGGAGGGGTCGTGACCGGAACACGCGCCCAGGCGCAGGCCGTGATCGAATATCCCGTCGAGTTTTCGCCGCCCGACATCGTGCGCTTTCGCGACGGCAACGCGGGTGTGCCTTTTGTCCATAGCTTCGAGGCTGCGCGGCCCGGGCCGCATCTTCTGATCACCGCGCTGGTGCATGGCAACGAGCCGGCCGGCGCCGTGGCGTTGAATCGCCTGCTGTCGCAACAGCTGCGTCCCAGCCGCGGACGTCTGACGCTCGCCTTCGCCAATGTCGGCGCTTATGCGCGCTTCGATCCATCTTCGCCTCGCGCCAGCCGCTCGGTGGAAGAGGACATGAACCGGGTCTGGTCGCCCGATATTCTCGTAGCGCCACCGCGCAGCGCCGATGTCGCGCGGGCCATTGAATTGCGGCCCTTGGTCGAACAGGCCGACTATCTGCTCGACCTGCACACCACCCAGCATCCGAATGAGCCCCTGGTGCTGGCCGGGCCGCTCCCACGTAGCCGCGAACTCGCGCGCAAGGCCGCCCTTGCCGATCTCGTCGTGGTCGACCGCGGCCACGCCCAGGGGCCCCGCATGCGCGACTATGGTGGCTTTGCCGATCCGGGCTCCGCCAACACGGCGCTGTTGATCGAATGCGGCCAGCACTGGGCGGCCTCAAGCGGCGAAGTCGCGTATGCGGCTGCAATCCGCATGCTGGAACGGCTGGAGATGGCGCCTGCCACCTTCGAGCAACCGTCTGTCACCCTGCCGGAGGTGCCGAGCCGCTTTGTCGAGATCACGATGCCGGTGACGGTCAAGCGCGAGTTCGTCTTTGCCCTGCCGCTTCGCGGCGGCGAAATCATCCCCCGCGCCGGCACTGTCATCGGCCATGACGGCGGCGAGCCGGTCGTGACTCCGTATGACGACTGCTTCGTCCTGATGCCGTCGCAGCGCCTCATAGCGGGCCTGACGGCTGTGCGGCTGGGACGGTTGATTTCGCCGCCGTGAGGAATGCGTCGTCTAGTTCGGCTTCGGCACTGATCCAGTGTCAGCATTGTCGCGCACGAACCGGCTATGCGCCTCTTCCGTCTGTTCGTCCGCCGGAAACATGGATTCCAGCCGCAATTCTTCCGTAGCGACCGTCTGCGGCGTTCCGACTGTCGTGATCATCGAGAAATAATTCAGCGTCACGGCGCCCTTGCGGAAGGACAACGGGATCACGGGGACGCCAGCATCGGGCGTCGGATTGCGCCATTCGGGCGCGACATCAGGATATTTCGCAAGCTCGTCCAAAAGGCTCCTGGTCCCGGGATCAATCACGCCCCCCAGCGCCTCGCGGTGAACGCGCGCCAGCAGGCTTTTCGCCGCAATCCTCCAGTTGGCGATGAAGGGACGCATACCCCTGGGATCGAACATCAGATGCAGGAGGTTGCGCGGTTGCGGCCGCGCGTTCATGTCGATGAAGCAGTTGAAGAACCGTGGGCTGGCGTCGTTGGTCATGAGCACGTTCCAGTGCCGGTCCATGACGATCGCCGGAAACGGCTCGTGCTGGCGCAGCATGCGCTGCAAAGCCCTGGTGATGCTTGTCATGGCCGGTGCATCCAGCGGGTCCTGTGAATAGACCGGCGCGTAGCCGGCAGCGAGCAGCAGCGTATTCTGTTCACGCAAGGGAATCTGGAGCGCCTGCGCCAGATCCAGCAGCGTTTGCCGGCTCGGCATGCTGCGGCCGCTTTCGACGAAGCTGATGTGCTTCTGTGAAATGCCGGAGTCGAAAGACAAATCGAGCTGTGTCTTGCCGCGGCTGCCGCGCCATTGGCGCAGGATGATTCCTGCCTGGCTGGTTGCCGCTTTGGTCTGGACGGTCGATGTTGCCATGGCTTTATGATCCAACTCGAAATGGGCGAGGCCGATCAGGCCGGATGGTTTCCGGCCTGATCGGGTTGCGGGCGCCGCCATCCTAGCCGAAGGCGACCGGACCCACCGCGCCGATCCAATGGCGCACCCTGGTGTTGTCCGTCTCGTCCATATAGAAGAAATGCGTCATCGTCGGATGCAAGGTCGGTCCGGAGCGGTTGTCCGGCGTCATATCGACCGTGCCGCGAAACACCTTCAGGAAACCGCCGTCCCAATACTCGGTGACGTGATGTAACGCAGTGAATCCGGTGTCGATGAAGGCCTTCAGGTTCGCGCGGATGGCCTCGCGGCCCTTCCAGTCCGCCACGCCCAGATTGCACACGGCATCCTCGGTGAAGCAGTCAAAGCCCTTCCCGAAGGTCTTGTCGTCGATCTCCTTCCACATTTCGAGCAGCCATTGCGGCGGTTCTTTCCTGGTAAAAGTGACCTGCATTTTGCTTCTCCTGAAGCTGGGTTCGGATTTGTCAATGCGTCGCAGGCCTTCGTGACTTGGACAGAACTGGCCTGAGCGCGCCTCTCGCGCCGGCTGGCGTTGCGAGATGACCCTCGGTTAAATGATCCAGATAAGGCGGCGCCTCAATTACATCGGAGGAATATTGGGAGCGCCGCCGCAGGCCGGCCTTGTCAGCAATCCGCTCGCCAATCTCCGTCGTGCCGATTATGAACGGATAGCATCGACCGGGAGGACAATTTGACCAGTACCGTCTTCGATTCCGCCCTGTTCCGCGACATGTTCGGCACCGCCGAGATGCGCGCGGTGTTCTCTGACCAGGCCCTGGTGGGCCGCTATCTCGAGGCGGAGGCGGCGCTGGCCCGCGCCCAGGCGCGGCTGGATATCATTCCGGACGAGGCGGCCGCAGCGATCGACGCGGCCTCCCGCTCCATCGAGATCGACTACGAAACGCTACGCCACGAGACCGAGATCGTCGGCTATCCGATCCTTCCGCTGGTCCACCAGCTCGCCAAGGCAGCCGGCGAGGCCGGCCGCTATGTGCATTGGGGTGCGACCACCCAGGACATCATGGATACGGCGACCGTGCTACAGATCCGTGCGGCGCTCGTCGTTGTCGATCGCGATCTGCGCGCCGTCCGTGCCGTGCTTGCCGACCTCGCGCGAAAGTATCGCGATACGCCGATGGCTGGGCGCACGCATCTGCAGCAGGCGCTGCCGATCACCTTCGGCTACAAGGCCGCGGTCTGGCTCTCCTCCATCGACCGTCATATCGAACGCCTCGCGCAAGCGCTGCCGCGCATTCTCCTCGGCGAGTTTTCCGGTGCCGCCGGCACGCTGGCCTCGATCGGCACAGCCGGGCTCGAGGTGCAGCGGCTATACTGCGAGGAGCTCGGCCTGCACCAGCCGCCGATCACCTGGCATGTTGCGCGCGACGGCCTTGCGGAAGCCGTGACCTTGCTCGGCCTGATCACGGGCACGCTCGGCAAGATCGCAACCGACGTCATGATAATGTCTGCAACCGAATTCGGCGAGGTGTCGGAGCCGTTCGTGCCGGGTCGCGGGGCGTCTTCCACCATGCCGCAAAAGCGCAACCCCATCTCCAGCGAGCTGATCCTGGCGGCCGCGAAGGCGGTCCGCCAGCATGTTGCCACCATGCTCGACGGCATGATCCATGATTTCGAGCGGGCGACCGGCCCGTGGCACCTCGAATGGGTGTCGCTGCCGGAGAGTTTTCACCTGACCGCGTCGGCGCTCGCCAACGCGAAGTTCATGCTCACCGGCCTTGTCGTTCACGAGGATCGTATGCGCGCCAATCTGGACCTCACCCACGGCCTGATCGTTGCCGAAGCCGTGATGATGGCGGCCGCGCCTGTGCTCGGCCGGCAGCATGCGCATGACGTCGTCTATGATGCCTGCCGCAAGGCGATCGAAGGCGGCGGCGATCTCGCCGACATCCTGGCCGGCACGCCCGAGGTGATGGCGGCGTTGGGCGGCAAAGACGGCATCCGCCGCTACTGCGATCCCACCAATTATCTCGGCCTATGCGGCGAGATGGTCGACCGCGTTCTCCGCGCACGACCGTTATAGTCGCAAGGAGTGAACGTTGCCGATGAGGTTTGCTTGCCGGCACGTGGCCAAGAATTTTGCAGCCATCTCACGGCATCGGATACTGCGCTGCAGCGCTGCGTTACAAAACGTCTTGGCCTGCCGCGCACTGCAGAAACTTCTTCTCAAATTTTGCGGCGCGTCATCGCGCGGTGCGCGGCCCGCTTCTCTCCGGCTTGAGATGTGCTAGAGTTTCATCGTCTGATCTGTTCGCAGACGCCAAAGTTCGTCCCACGAAATGTCCAAAATAGAACAACGCGGCCCTCAGGTCGCTCCAAGGGAGTAGCGATGAAACCGGCTTTCCATCACACCATTCTTGCGCTTGCGGCCGTAGGCCTAATCGCGGGTGCGGGCCTTGCCAAGGCCCAGCAGAAGCAGGACCAGAGCCGCGCGCTCAAACATTACGAATCCGGCACCAAGGAATTCTGGACCCACCCGCCGGATGACTGGTTCCTCGGCGACGAGACCGAGCAGCAGAAGGGTTTGGCGCCGCCATCCGGCCCGCCGACCGGCGCGTCGGATGCCGAGCTCGCAGCGCTGGTGAAGAAGATCAAGCTGCCGCCGGGCTTCAAGATCGAGGTCTGGGCACCGGGGGTGCTCGCAGCGCGCCAGATGGCCTGGGGCGACAAGGGGACGCTGTTCGTCGGCTCCTTCGGTCTCGGCAACGTCTATGCGATCAAGGACAATGGCGGAAAGCGCGAGGTCAAGACGATCCTCAAGGGCCTGAACATGCCCACCGGGCTCGCCTTCAAGAACGGCGCGCTCTATGTGATCGCGGTCGACAAGCTGATCAAATATGACAATGCCGAGGCCAATCTCGACAATCTCGGCGAGGGCAAGGTGGTGTATGACGACATGCCGTCCTACGCCGCGCATGGCTGGAAATATATCGCGGTCGACAAGGACGGCTGGTTCTACATTCCGTTCGGACCTCCCTTCAATGTCGGCATACCCCCGACCAGCGTCTCGCAGATCCGCCGCGTCGATCCGCAGACCGGCAATGCCGAGACCTGGGCGCTGGGCGTACGCAACAGCGTCGGCGGCGACGTCGATCCGCGCTCCGGCAAATACTGGTTCACGGAAAACGCCCGCGACTGGATCAGCGACGACCTGCCCTCCGACAAGCTCAACATGATCCAGAAGATCGGCGAGCATTTCGGCTATCCCTATTGCCACCAGGGCGATCTGCCGGATCCGAAATTCGCGATGGGTCACAAGTGCTCGGAGTTCGCCCCGCCCGTCCTGAACCTGGGCGCGCATGTGGCTCCGCTCGGCATGAAGTTCTATACCGGTGACCAATTCCCCGCCGAGTACAAGAACAACATCCTGATCGCCGAGCACGGCTCCTGGAACCGGCATAAATATCAGGGCGGCCGCATCGTGCGGGTAATCGTCGGTCCTGATGGCAAGAACCCCAAGCAGGAAGTCTTCGCCTCCGGCTGGATCGAGGGTGACCAGGGCTATCTCGGCCGTCCCGACGACATCATCCTGGCCAAGGACGGTTCGATCCTCGTTGCCGACGACTGGGCCGGTGCGATCTATCGAATCAGCTACAGCAAGTAGCGAAGAAGTGACGAAACAGAGGCTGCGGTTGCCTTAAGGCGTCCGCAGCCTTTCTGTTAGTGCTCCCGTTCAGTTGCCCTTGCCGCAACTTGCGTTGAAAAACAGAAGCGTCCCGGCGGCACGCGCGAACTTGTCGCGCGTTGTCGGCCCGATGGCGCCGAAGGATATGGCGATGCGAAAATTGTTGATGGGAATGCTGGCGGTCGCCCTGGTCGGCGTTTTGCCTGCCCGTGCGGCCGACGATGCGGCGATCAAGGAGAAGGCCGCGGTCTGCGCCGGCTGTCATGGCGAGAGCGGCATCTCGCAGACCGAGAATATCCCGTCGCTCGCCGGCCAGCCCGACCAGTACATCCAGTGGCAGCTGGTGTTCTTTCGCGCCGGCTCCCGCAAAAACGAGCAGATGCAGCCGATCGTGGAAGGTCTCAGCAACGAGGACATCCGCAGTCTGGGCGCCTATTTCGCCGCGCTGACGCCGCCCAAGGCGCCGCCGCAGGACGACAATCCGGATCTGTCCAAGAAGGGCGCACAGGCGGCCGTCGGCCGCCGCTGTGCCTCCTGCCATACCGACAGCTTTGCCGGCACCAAGGCGGTTGCGCGCATTGCCGACCAGCGCGAGGAATATCTGGTCAAGGCGCTGCATGACTATAAATCCAGCAAGCGCGTAGGCGGCGGCCAGGCCGTGATGGCCGACGTCGCCTATCCCCTGAGCGATGAGGAAATCGAAGCGCTGGCGCATTATCTTGCGCATCTCTAAGGGCGTGTGCCGGCGACTGATGCTGTTGCGCGGGTCATGCACGCCAGGCTCGGCGATGGAGTGGTCGAAGGTGAGCTGATCGTCGCTCAACGGGCAGGTCGTTGCTCACCCGTTAACGGTCTATTAACCATCGCGGCCTAGCCTGCAGTTACCTTTCGGTTAACAGCCGATCGTTCCCCGGTTCGTTCCAGGAGAACAACCGATGCCCGTTGAAACGCTCACATATGCCGCACTTGGTGCCCGCCTGCGAATCTCGCCGGCAGCTGCTCGTTCGCTTGCCAAGCGGCTCCGGTTGCCATGCTCACTTGCGGATGACGGCAAGGCATTGGTGAACGTGGATCTCGCCGAGATAAGGCACACGCCACGGCCGCGCACTGGTAGCAAGTCAGGCGACGCCTCCCAGCTCACAGTAAAGATCGTGGCATTGCAGGCGGAGATCGTGCGGCTCGAAGCAGCGGCAGCCGGTCACCGGGCAGATTTCGAGCATGAGCGCGAGCGCGCCGATCGTCTGATGGCTGAGCTGCGGCAGGCGAACGCCGAGGCTATGGCAGCCAGGGAGGCGAAAGCGCGGCTTGAAGGCTCGCTGCGGAGCGGTGGCGGCGCTGTTGGGTCGATCGATGGCCACGGACAAGCTCCCCGCCGATTGGGGCATCTGGCCGCCGAGTTGGTTGAGGCCGATCGCAAGGCCCGGAGATCGTAAACCTTATCGTCTCATTCACTGGCGTGCCGAAGTAATTGTGAGGCGAAATGACTGACATCAGCGATATTCGCGAGCTGAAGGCGCGCATTGTCGTATTCGGCGTCGGCGGCGCCGGCGGAAATGCCGTCAACAACATGATCGCGGCCGGCCTGGAAGGCGTCGACTTCATCGTCGCCAACACCGATGCGCAGGCGCTCACCATGTCGAAGGCCAAGCGTCTCATCCAGCTGGGTACTCGGGTGACCGAAGGCCTTGGCGCCGGCTCGCAGCCTGAAGTCGGGCGCGCAGCAGCAGAAGAGGCAATCGATACAATCCGCGATCATTTGGCCGGCGCACACATGGTGTTCGTGACTGCCGGCATGGGCGGCGGCACCGGCACCGGCGCCGCGCCTGTTATCGCCAGAATTGCACGTGAGCTTGGCATTCTGACTATCGGTGTCGTCACCAAGCCTTTCCTCTTCGAGGGCGGGCGCCGAATGCGCCTTGCCGAAGCCGGCATCGCGGAACTGTTGAAGGCCGTGGACACCCTGCTGATTATACCGAACCAGAACCTGTTCCGGGTAGCCAACGAAAAGACCACGTTCGCCGACGCATTTGCCCTTGCCGATGACGTGCTCTACGCGGGCGTGGCCTGCATCAGCGATCTCATCGTCAAGGAAGGTCTGATCAATCTCGACTTTGCCGATGTTCTCTCCATCATGCGCGAAAAGGGCAAAGCCATGATGGGCAGGGGCGAGGCTTCTGGCGAAAAGCGTGTGCTCAAGGCCGCCGTGGCCGCGATATCCAACCCATTGATCGAGGACCCCTCCATCAAGCGGGCCAGTGGCCTCATCATTTCCATCACCGGCGGAAAGGACCTGACCCTGTTCGAGGTTGACGAAGCCGCGACCCGCATTCGCGAGCAGGCCGATCAGGACGCCAATATCATCGTCGGCGCCACGTTCGATGCGAGCCTGGAGGGTCTTGTCCGCGTCTCGGTCGTGGCGACCGGCATCGACAATCTTGGACCGGCATGCCACGCGGAACCAGCGGAACGCGCACTCCCGCACCTTGCTGGCAGGCTGAACAAAGAGAGCTATCCCGGCGGCAGCCGGACTGAGCGCGCGGCACAACTGCTGCAGATCAAGACGCCGCCACTGCGCGCGACGACCCACCAAGTTGAAGGGCGATCGCCAATACCGGCTTCGCAACACGCGCGCCATGCTGCTCCGCAGAGCCCCCGTCCATACGGGCACACGTCTGCCGCGCGCAGCTTGGCCGACGAAAACGCCCTGGATATTCCGGCCTTCCTGCCCCGCAAGGCCTATTGAGGCCTAAAAGCATGATCCGGAAAAGTGTGTAGCGGTTTTCCGAAAAGATCATGCTCAATCAAAGACCTGAAGCGCGATGACTATTCAACCAAATCTCATCGCGCTTCAGGCCAGTCTCACGCCTTACTTGCGCAGGGCTGAAAGTCCATCGTTGAAAACCTTGATGGCGAGCTCGTAGCTCTGGTCGTGGCCGAGCGGTTCGAGGAAGGACGAGGCCATTTCGTGGAGCACGAAGCCGCGGACGATGGCGCGAAGGATTCGCAGCGCATGTTGGGCCTGCTCGCCGCGGACGCCGAGCTGGCCGAACACGCCAAACACGACGGCGCCGAGCTCCATATAGGCGGCGCGCCACTCCGGGCTGTCGGTTTCCGGCGTGCGGAAGGTGGCCGCCGACATACCCGGGCGGTCCAGCGCATAACGTCGCATCGCGAGCATCATGGCACGCAGCGCATCGGTGCCGGTCTTGCCGGCGATCGCGCGTTCCACGGCTTCCCGCAACTCGTTATAGCCTTTGACCGCAAGGATGCGGCGCATTTCGGGGATTGTCGCGACCTTTTCCGAAAGATGTCGCTCCATTTCCGCGGTTAGGTCGGCAGCAATCCGCTTGTCCCACCCGGTCGCGGGCATTTCCAGAATGTCTGAGGGCTCCACGCGCGACGTCCGTTAGGCGTAATCCGATTCTTGTCCCGGCAGATAGCGGAAGGCCCGCGTCATTGCTACCCAAGAATGCAAATCGGCCCTCACATGTTCGCCAGCTTTATGGCGCCGGAGCTTCTTGGAAAGCAGGAGCGTCCGGCGGGCGTGACGCCGACGCCTGGTCTTGAAAGATATTCCTCCAAAAGCTCACGGCGAGAGCATGATTCTATCAAGCCGGCCTAGCCGCCGGCACGCTGGCGCTCATAGGCCTTCAGATGGGTATAGGCGACGCGGAGCCGCGGAACCGGCACCTTGGCGGCATCGCCGCGTGCGATCAGGTCGCCGACCACATGATCAGCCTCCACCGGCAGGCCGGCCTTGATGTCGCGGAACATCGACGCCGTCAGGGGCGAGCCTTCTGCGGTCAGCATCGCAAGCGTCCGCTCCATGAAGGGCGCGCGGGGCGAATAGCCTTCGGCCGATGCGACCGACTTGCACTCGTCGAGAATGCCGAGCACGAAATCCTTGCCGCCCGGCGCAGCCAGGATGTTGCCCAGCGAAGCACGCATCAGGCTGGTCGAGGCCGCGAGCGAGCACAGGAACACCCACTTCTCCCACATGTCGTGCATGACGTTCTCGCTGGCCGTGCCGTTGAAATCGCCGCTCTTGATCACCTCGGCGATCGCGCGGACGCGCTCGCTCATGTTCCCGTCGCGCTCGCCGAAGGTCAGCGACTGCATCGGCGTCAGCTGCACCACCTCGCGCTTCTCGTTCAGCGTCGCCGCGATGGCGCAGAGGCCCCCGAGCACGCGCTCGCGGCTGAACTCCTGATCGAGGATGTCGAGATGCAGCATGCCGTTCAGGAGCGGGACGATCGAGGTCTGCGGCCCGACCGCGGGCGCGAACGACTTGATCGCGTCGGCGAGGTCATAGGCCTTGCAGCTCAGCAGCACGACGTCGAACGTGTTCTTGATCGTATCGGCCTGAACGGTCGGCGGGCTCTTCAGCGTCGCATCGCCGTTCGGGCTCTTGATCACAAGGCCGGCCGAAGCCAATTCTCCGGCACGGCGCGGCCGTACCAGAAAGGTAATGTCGCGGCCGGCCTGCAGCATCCTGCCGCCAAAATATCCGCCGATGGCGCCGGCACCGACCACGAGAACCCGCATGAAGCTGCTTCCTCTTCCCTAGACAATTTGACAGCGGACAGCCTAGCGTGTTGCCGTCTACCGTTCACCCCCTATTATGCCGCATTTGGTGCAGACGCGGCATGCATCCGCCCTATCTATGATGGTTATAATATTGTGACATGTGAGCGCAGCCCGGTCAGATCAGGCGCTTGATCGCGCGCTTGCGCCAGACCAGCCCGTAATAGGCCATCTGCAGCACGAACATGGCGCAGAAGGTGATGGGATAGGCGATCCAGATGCCCTCGATTCCCATGACGCGGCTGAGCACGAGCGCAGACGGCACCTCGATGGCGAGAATCGCGAAGATCGAGATCAGGAGCGGCATCCACACCGTGCCGCTGGCGCGCATGGCCCCGGAAAAAACCGTGGACATGCCAAACATCACGAGGCTCCAGAGCACGATATGCAGCAAGCTCTGGGCGAGTTCCAGCACTGCGGCATCGGTGATGAAGAAGCCCATCAGCACGCGCGAGAAGATGTAGACGATCGCGATCAGTGCGCCCGTCAGCACGATGTTCATTTCGAGCCCGGTGCGAACGATGGCCCCGATCTGGGCCGCATTGCCGCGCCCGATCGCCTGCGCCCCGAAGATCGAGACCGAGATCGCGATGGAAAGCGCAGGGAATTGCACATAGCTGATGACCTGGTTGACGGCGCCGTAAGCTGCGGTGGCGTTGGAGCCGAAGCTGTTGACAAGGTGCAGCAGTACGAGCTCGGCCAGCGACATCACGATCATGCCGATCGCCGCGGGGATTCCGAGCCGCAGCACGGTTTTCAGCAGCGCGCCGTCGAGCCGCATGGATCGCAGGAACGCGGCATCGAAGGCGAGCGCATGGCCGCGCCGGCGCAGATGGATGTTGAGCCATGCCAGGGTGACGAAGCTCGACACCGCAGAGGCGCAGGCCGCGCTGGCAACGCCGAGCTGCGGCAGACCGAACCAGCCGCGAATCAGCGTCGGCGTGACGGCCAGGCCGATCACGGTGGACACCGCCAGCGCCAGCAGCGGCGTCAAGGTGTCGCCGACGCCGCGCATCAATGAGCTCATCAGGATGAAGGTGAAGGTCAAGGGCATGGTGATCATCATGATCCGCGCATAGACGCTCGCCGCATCGAGGACGTCAGGCGGCGTGGCGAGCGCCGCAAGCAGCTGCCGGCTGAACAGGCCGCCGAAGATGGCAATGATGCCGGCAAGCAGCAGCGCCACCGTCAAGGTCGTGCCGGCTACCGCCTTCACCTTGGCGGGTTCGGCCGCGCCCCATGCCTGCCCGACTAGGACGCTCGCGCCCGAGCCCAAGCCCACAACAAAAGCGACGAGCAGGAACATCATCGGGAAGAACACCGAGACGGCGGCGAGTGCGTGCACGCCGATCATCTGGCCGAGATAGACGCTGTTGATGGTGCCGAACAGCGCTTGCAGGATGTTGCTCAGCATCATCGGCGCCAAGAACATCAAGAAGGGCTTTCGCAAGGACTGGGTATTCGACATGGGTTGACCTGTTGAGCGGCGTGGCAGCTCTTCGCGCAATGCGCAAACGTTGTCGGCAGATTTGGTGCTGTCGGAAGTTCCGCCGGCTACTCGGCGCAATCCGCATAGGCGAGTTTGACGACGTGATCGCGAATGTCGGCAGGCCAGGGCGCGATCAGGCGCGTGAAGTTGCGGCGGTCGTCGGCGAACAGCGCGCGCGAGGCTTCCTCGAAGTCGGGCAGGTTGCCAGCCATCGCCGACATGAAGTGATAGGCCGCGTCACGCGCAGCGCGCTGGCGTTCCGCAGCGCCGTTGGCACGGCGCGCCTGCTCGACCAACTTGCGCAGCGCGACCGAGGCGCCGCCCGGCTGGGCATTGAGCCATTCCCAATGCCGGGGCAACAACGTCACCTCGCGCGCGACGACGCCGAGCTTTGGCCGGCCGCGGCCGCGCGGCTCGCTTTGCGTTGATGTTTCGGTTGTGTCGTCTGCCGGCGCGGGTTTGGCCAGTCGAGCGAGCACGGCGTGCGCCTCGCCGCGCAGGTCGAGATCGATCGCGCGCCCCGTCGCATCGCTGAAAATCAGGATCGGCTCGGCGGCCTGCTGCTGCTCCGCCCGCTTGACCGCAAGCGCGACATCGGCCAGTGGGCCTGCCGCCAGCCGGCGTGGTCCCTCAAAGGCGGTAAAACGATCGGTCATGAGCGGTCTCTCTCCCGGCGGATTGCCCGTCATTTATATCCGGGTAAAATAATGCAAGTCAATATTACCCGGACTTAAATTTTCGAAGCTCGTCCTTCGCCGCATCGCTAATGCAGCGGCGGCCTGTTACGGGAGAGGCGCACAACGCATCACCCCGGGGTACGATCCATGCTGACGGTTCATCATCTCAACAACTCGCGCTCGCAGCGGGTGCTTTGGCTCCTGGAAGAACTCGGCGTCGCTTACGAGATCGTGCGCTATCAGCGCCAGCCCGATATGCGCGCGCCAAAGGAGCTGCGGGCGATTCATCCGCTCGGCAAGTCGCCTGTGATCACCGACAACGGCAACACCATCGCCGAATCAGGCGCGATCGTCGAATACCTCATCCAAACCTACGGCAACGGCCGGCTGATCCCGCCGCCGAATACGCCGGAGCGGCTGCGCTATACCTATTGGCTGCATTATGCGGAAGGCTCGGCAATGCCGCCGCTGCTGTTGAAGCTTCTGTTCACGCTGATGCCGAAGCGTGCGCCGGCACTGTTGCGTCCGCTGGTGCGCAAGGTGTCGAGCCAGGCGCTGACGACGCTGGTCAATCCGCAGCTCAAGCAGCACATGGATTTCTGGGAAGCGGAGCTTTCCAAGAGCGAATGGTTCGCCGGCAATGAAATTACGGCCGCCGACATCCAGATGAGCTTTCCGCTGGAAGCCGCCGCCGCGCGCGGCGGACTCGAGCAGGGTCATCCCAAGGCAATGGCGTTTCTCGATCGCATCCACGGCCGCCCCGCCTATCAACGCGCGCTGGAAAAGGGCGGGCCGTATCAAGTGGGAAGGTAAGGCCCCGTCATTCCGGGGCGCGCGTGAGCGCGAACTATGGTGCGCAATTGCGCACCTGAGAATCTCGCACCCCTGGATTTCGGGTTCGCTCGCATGGGCGAGCGCCCCGGAATGACGGTGCAGCGGTCGGCGCGTTATGCATCGGCGTGCAGCACCCGGCCGCGCGTCTCCGGAAGGGCGAACGCTGCGAGGAAGAATACGCCATAGGCAGCCACCGCGAAGATCGCGATGGCGTTGGCGAGCGTCGTGGTCGTCGAGAGCGCGCCGACCAGAAAGGGAAACAGCGCGCCGATGCCGCGGCCGAAATTGTAGCAGAAACCCTGGCCGGAGCCGCGCAGGCGCGTCGGGTAGAGCTCGGTCAGGAAAGCGCCCATTCCGGAAAAATAGCCTGATGCGAAGAAGCCGAGCGGGAAGCCCAGCATCCACAGCACCTCGTTGGTCAGCGGCAATTGGGTGTAGAGCAGCACCACCGCGATGGCGCCGATCGAGAAGGTCAGGAAGAGGTTGCGCCGGCCGATGCGGTCGGCGAGCCACGCGCCGACGAGATAGCCGATGAAGGAGCCGATGATCAGCGCGGAGAGATAGCCGGTCGACGAGACGACTGAGAGCTTGCGCTCGGTGGTGAGAAACCGCGGCACCCAGAAGGTGATGGCGTAATAGCCGCCCTGGCATCCCGTTGCCATCAGCGAGGCGAGGATGGTGGTCTTCAGAATGGGGCCCGAGAAGATCTCCCAGAGCTGCGGCTGGTCGCCGGCCTGGGCCTGTTTCACGCGGGTCGCCTCCGCAATCTCAGGCTCGGTGACATACCGACGGAGATAGAACACGAGCAGCGCAGGCAACGCGCCGACGGCGAACATCCAGCGCCAGGCGGTCTCCGCCGGCAGAACTGAGAACAGGATTGCTTGCGACAGCACTGCGAGCCCCCAACCGACGGCCCAGCCCGACTGCACCGAGCCGACCGCGCGCCCGCGATATTGTGGCCGGATCGCCTCGCCCATGAGCACCGCGCCGGCCGCCCATTCGCCACCGAAGCCCAGGCCCAACACTGCACGCGCGAGCAGGAGCTGATCGAAATTCTGCACGATGGCGCAGACCAGCGAGAAGAAGGAGAACCAGAGGATGGTGAATTGCAGCGTCCTGACGCGACCGATGCGGTCGGCGAGGTAGCCGCCGAGCCAGCCGCCGACGGCGGAGGACAGCAGCGTCACGGTGCCGGCGAGACCGGCCATGCCGGTGTCCACCTTCCACAGCGTGATGATGGTACCGATCACGAGCGGATAGATCATGAAGTCCATGCCGTCGAGCGCCCAGCCCGCGGCACAGGCCCAAAAGGTCCGACGCTCCGCAAGATCCATGTCGCGGTAGAACGCCACCAGGCTGGTGTCCTCGATCTCTGCGGTCTCGATGTGCTGCGACGGTTCGGCCGTTGTCATTGGTTTCCTCCCGGACTTTGATCGGCGTTATACTCTGCTGCCGCAGGGAGGCAAATCCGCCGGATGTTCAATGTCCCGCCGCTTCTGCACCACGCGTGCGCGGATCGGGCGCCCCCAACAAGCCGGTTGGCGTCACCAGGATCGAATTCGCCGACGAGTAACCCGCCGATCCCACCACGTGATGCCCTTTCTCCCTCAGCGCCGTCAGCACCTCGTCGGAAAAGCCCGGCTCGATCGAGACGTCGTCCGGCAGCCATTGATGGTGCAGCCGAGGCGCGGCGACGGCCTGCGCCACGTCCAATTTATAGTCGAGCACGTTGACGATGACCTGCAGCACCGTAGAGATGATGCGGCTGCCGCCCGGCGATCCCGTGACAAGAACCACCTTGCCGTCCTTCAGCACGATGGTCGGCGACATCGAGGACAGCGGCCGTTTGCCGGGTCCGGGCAGATTGGCCTCGAAGCCGACAAGGCCAAAGGCGTTCGAGGCGCCCGGCGCGGCGGTGAAATCGTCGAGCTCGTTGTTGAGCAATACGCCGGTGCCCTCTGCGACGAGGCCGACGCCGTAGCTCAAGTTCAATGTGTAGGTATTGGCGACCGCATTGCCAAATTGGTCGACCACCGAGAAATGGGTGGTGTTGCTGCCTTCACGCGGTGACATTGCGGTGGCGATATTTGCCGCGGGCGTCGCGCGATCGGGATCGATGCTGGCACGCTGTCTGGCCGCATAATCCTTGTCCAGCAAGGTCGTGAGCGGCGCGTTGACAAAGGCGGGATCGCCGAGATAGCGGGCGCGATCGGCATAGGCGCGCTTCATCGCCTCGACCAAGAGATGCAGCGAGGCCGCCGAGCCCTGCTTCATGTCGGCGAGCGCAAAGCCCTCGAGGATGTTCAGCGACTCCAGGAGCACGATGCCGCCCGAGGACGGCAGCGGCATGGAGACGATGTCGTAGCCGCGATAGGTGCCGCGCACCGACGTGCGGATAACGGGCTGATAGGCACTCAAGTCATCCGTCGTCATGATGCCGCCGGCATCGCATACTGCCTTGGCAAGCTTTTCCGCGACCGGCCCCTCGTAGAAACCGCGCGGCCCCTGTGCTGCGATCGCGGTCAGCGTCATCGCGAGATCGGCCTGCACCAGCCTGTCACCCTCACCCAGTGAGTTGCCATCGGGCCGCGAGAATATCTTCACCGCGGCAGGCCAGCGTGCGAGCCGCCGATACCATTGTGGCAGCGTGTCGGCGACGTCGTCGGTGATGACAAAGCCGTCGCGCGCCAGCGCGATCGCCGGTTGCAGCAGCTGGTCAAGCCTGAATTTCCCGGAGCCGTATTTATCCAGCGCCAGCGCAAGACCCGCGACGGTTCCGGGAACGCCGATGCCGAGCGCGGAATCGCGCGATTTCGCGGGGTCGGGCTTGCCATCGGCGCCGAGGAAGATCTGCGGCGTCGTCGCACTCGGCGCGGTCTCGCGATAATCGAGCGCGACATCCTCGCCACTTGCGGCAAGATGGATCACCATGAAGCCGCCGCCGCCGATATTGCCGGCGCGCGGATAGGTCACGGCCATGGCAAAGCCGGTGGCGACCGCAGCGTCGACGGCATTGCCGCCGCGCCTCAAGATATCGGCGCCGATCTGGGCAGAGAGCTTCTCCTGCGCAACCACGAGGCCATGCTCGGCCGCGACGGCATGAATGCTGTCCGGTGCCGGCGGCGTGTAGGCAGCGCGGCGCTGGGCTTGCGCAGGCGCGGCTCCGAGCAGGATCGCGAGCAGGGCGAAGGTGACGAAGAATCTGCGCCGGCTGAGGGGAAATTCCATCATCAAACTTTCGCCGCGGGATCGGATCAAGGGGATGCCGCCGCCATGCTATAGGGATTGCGGCAGACGTGAAGGGTATTTTCCAGATGGCAGTGACGGCATTGGCGGACGGTAGCACCGGGGCCGAGAAGACCTATCCTTCACGCGCTGCCGTCATCGGCTGGATTTTTTTCGATTGGGCGGTGCAGCCCTATTTCACGCTGATCATGACCTTCGTCTTCGCGCCTTATTTCGCGGCCCATGTCGCGCCCGATCCGGCCAGCGGACAGGCGCTTTGGGGCTTTGCCACCGCGGCTGCCGGCCTCGCGATTGCGCTGCTTTCGCCGGTTCTCGGCGCCGTCGCCGACGCTTCCGGCCGCCGCAAACCCTGGATCGCGGCCTTTGGCGCCATGCTGGTGATTGGCTCGTCGCTGATGTGGTTCGGCGCGCCCGGCGACACGCACCTCATTCCGCCGCTGCTTCTGGCCTATTCGATCGCCACCGTGGGCGTGGAGTTCGCTACCGTCTTCAACAACGCGATGATGCCGACACTGGTGCCGCCGGACCGAATCGGTCGCCTGTCCGGTACCGGCTGGGCGACAGGCTATATCGGCGGCATCTTGAGTCTGATCCTCGTGCTGGGCTTCATGGCCGCGAACCCGGAAACCGGGCGCACACTGTTCGGCTTGACGCCGCTGTTCGGACTTGATCCCGTCACCCATCAGGGCGACCGCATCTCCGGGCCCCTGACCGGCATATGGTTCGTTGTCTTCGTGCTGCCGATGTTCGTGCTGACGCCGGATTATCCGCCGCGGTATCCTTGGCGCGCTGCCTTGCGCGAAGGCCTGGGTGAGCTCAAACATACGCTGCTCGAGCTGCCGAAGCGAAGAACGCTCGCGACCTTCCTGCTTGCCAACATGATCTACACCGACGGCCTGGTCTCGCTGTTTGCCTTCGGCGGCATCTACGCCGCCGGCACCTTCGGCTGGAACACGATCCAGATCGGCACTTTCGGCATCATCCTCGCGATTGCCGGCACCTTTGGCGGCTGGATCGGCGGCAAGCTCGACGATTATCTCGGACCGAAGACGGTGATTGCCGGCAGCATGACCGTGCTGCTGACAGCGATCGTCGCCATCCTCCTGGTGGACAAGGATTCCGTGCTGTTCATCAAGGTCGCGCCGCCCGTATCAGGCGGAGCCTTGTTCGCTTCCGCCGCCGAGCGCGCTTATCTCGTGCTCGGCTGCATGATCGGCGCCGCCGGCGCGCCGCTGCAGGCGGCCTCGCGCTCGCTCCTGATTCGGCTCGCGCCAAAAGACCGCATCGCGCAGTTCTTCGGGCTGTTCGCGTTGACCGGCAAGGTCACGTCTTTTCTTGGCCCCCTGTTGATCGGCGTCGTGACGGCGGCGACCGCGAGCCAGAAGGCCGGCATGGCCGTGCTGGTGGCGTTTTTCGTGACGGGATTGGCGTTGCTGGCGCAGGTCAAAGAATAGGTGTTTTGCAGTCATTCCGGGGCGCGTGTTAGCGCGAACCCGAAATTTCGCGCCTCGTCTCCAGATTTCGGGTTCATCGCTTGCGAATTCCGGGAACGACGATCGTGGTGCGGCTAATGCCGGAAATGCCTCACGCCGGTGAATACCATGGCGATTTTGTGCTCATCGGCGGCCTTGATCACCTCGTCGTCGCGGATCGAGCCACCGGGCTGGATCACAGCGGTAGCGCCAGCCTCGATGCAAGCGAGCATGCCGTCGGCGAAGGGGAAGAACGCATCCGACGCTACCACCGAGCCCTTGGTCAGGGGTTCGGCGAGCTTCAACTCCTTCGCCGCATCCTCGGCCTTGCGCGCCGCGATACGCGCGGAATCGACGCGGCTCATCTGGCCGGCGCCGATCCCGACGGTGGCGAGGTCCTTGGCGTAGACGATGGTGTTGGACTTGACGTGCTTGGTGACGCGAAAAGCAAATTTCAGGTCGCGCAGTTCGGCTTCGGTCGGCGCGCGCCTGGTCACGGTCTTCAGCACCATGTCGTCGATCACGGCGTTGTCGCGGCTCTGCACCAGGAGCCCGCCGGCAACCGTCTTCGCGGTCAGCCCCGCCGCGCGCGGATCGGGCAGGCCGCCCGCCAGCAGCAGCCGCAAATTGCGACGCCCGGCGATGATCGCAATCGCCTCGTCGGTGGCATCAGGCGCGATGATCACCTCGGTGAAGATCCCGATGACGGCGCGCGCGGTCTCGGCATCCAGCGTGCGGTTGAGCGCGATGATGCCGCCATAGGCCGAGGTCGAGTCACAGGCGAGCGCTTTGCGATAAGCGGTCGCGAGATCGGGACCCTCCGCGACGCCGCAGGGGTTGGCGTGCTTGACGATGACGCAGGCCGCGGTGCGCTTGGGATCGAACTCGGCGATGCATTCGTAGGCCGCATCGGTGTCGTTGATGTTGTTGTAGGACAGCTCCTTGCCCTGCAGCTGCCGCGCGGTCGCGATGCCTGCGCGCTTCTCCGGCAGTGCATAGAAGGCAGCATTCTGGTGCGGGTTTTCGCCATAGCGCAGCGACTGGATCAGGCGGCCACCAATGGCGCGAAAATCCGGCGCATCGATCTTCAGCTCGTTCGCGAACCAATTGGAGATCGCGGCGTCATAGGCGCCGGTGCGCGCATAGGCTTTCGCGGCGAGCTTGCGGCGGAGCGCGAGAGTGGTCGCGCCGCTATTGGCGGCAAGTTCGTCCAGCACCGCCTGGTAATCCGCCGCTTCGACCACGACGGCGACATGCTCGTGGTTCTTGGCTGCGGCGCGGATCATCGCGGGGCCGCCGATGTCGATGTTCTCGATGCACTCCTCGAAATCCGCGCCCTTCGTGACGGTGGCTTCGAACGGATAGAGGTTGACCACCAGGAGATCGATCGGCGCGATGCCATGCATCTTCATCGCCTCTGCATGCTCGGCATTGTCGCGGATCGCGAGCAGCCCGCCATGCACCTTGGGATGCAGCGTCTTCACCCGCCCGTCCATCATCTCGGGAAAGCCGGTGAGGTCGGAGACGTCCCTGACCTTGAGCCCGCTGGCTGCGATCGCCTTGGCGGTGCCGCCCGTCGAGACCAGCTCGACGCCATGGGCTGCGAGCGCCCGGGCGAATTCGATCAATCCAGTCTTGTCGGAAACGGACAATAGAGCGCGGGAGACGCGGCGCGTCGGATCGGTCATGGGCAAAATCCTCTGTTCAGGGGTACTGATGCCCAGGCGCACGGCTGAAATTCCCGCGCTTCCCGATGGTGCTCCATCCAAAGTCGCCAGTCGCGCGAGCGGTGGCTGAGTAGCAGCTTTGGGCCGCATTCACAACGGAAAGATAGGGCATCGTCGAGCGCTTGGCCCGCGGGCCGAGAACGATACTATAGCGGCAATTCCGGCTCGCGGCGGCCGTTGCGGCGGGCATTGGGCGCGGCGGGCGAGGTGGCCGAGCGCACGAGGCTCCAGCGGACCGAGCTCGCGTGCCGCGAGTCCTGCCGGACCACGATCTGCGCCGTGCGGCGGGGACCGTCAGTGCCGGCCAGGAATACGCTGTCTTCAAGGTCGACCTTGTCGTCGAACGCCTCGAAGATCCAGACGTCGCGATTGGGCAACACCAGCATCACCCCCCGTGCATCGGAGAGCCGGCTCGCTTTCACCGAAGGATGCAGATGGAAGCGCAGCGCATAGTCGGTGCCGGTTCCCTTGATGCGCGAGCCCGCGGCTGGCGACACCGAGTCCTCGCCGTCGATGCGGGAGCCGTCATGGGCGAGCAGGACCACGCGCCGATGCACGACGCCGAAGCGCGGCACATAGCCGTCATGAGAGGTGGTGAGCAGCACGCCATTGGCCACCGTCTCGCGGGTACTCTCCACATGCGCAGGGCCGCGGGTCACCGGCGCACCGTGCAGGAAGCGCTTCATCGCCGACATCTCGACGAATTGGCACGATGACGTATCGTGATAGGTCAGTGTCGAATGCGCCGCGGTGGAGCGCGCGAAGCTGCGCCAATTGTCGCGCCCGGTCGAGGGCATCCCGCAGTTGATAATGATGCGGCTCTGGCCCGAGGACAATTCGAACGACAGGCCGCCGGCATGGGCCTCATGGCTGACGCTGGCTGGCGGCGGCGCGCCGGTATCCATGATCAGGGTGGTGGTGGCGGCATCCAGCCGCTGAAAGCCGGTATGCGGCATGCTCGCCATTGGCGTGCCATGGGTGTCGTCATAGGCAAGCAAGGTTGCCAACAGATCGGACGGCGTGCCGCTCATGCCGTTGAACAGCGCGGTCGAGCCGTCGCCATGGCGGAAGAAGCGCAGCATCGGCATCATGCGGTCGATCGCATTGAGAAGTGCCGGCGGCGGCGGAATGTTGCGTGCGGCAAAGGTCTGCCGCAGCGGCAACAGGTCGATCAGAAGCTCGATCAGCGCGCCGGGGTTGCGCGAGACGTGACCGCCGTCAGGCAGGATCTGGCGCTGCAATTCGTCGGACAGTCGCTTGCTGGCGTTTTTGATCTGCCGCGCCTGGTTGGCAAGGCACAGCGAGGCATAGCACAGCGCAATCATCACCTGCAGCCGCGGCACGCCATCGGGCATGTCGAGCATCGCATGGCGCAGCTGGCGGATCTCGCGGGTCAGCCCGCGCAAATAGCGCCGGTAGAACTTGCCGTCGGTGTCGCTGAGTACCAACGGGGCCTGTGATAGCAGCGAGATCAGTCGGCGCGACAGCACGTCGGCTCGCCGCCCGATCGGGCGCTTCCACGACTGGTTGGAAATCCAGTCGTCGACCAGCGCACGTGCGTTGGCGCGGGTCAGCGCGGTGTCGGCGGCGCGCAGGTGCCGGAGCCAGCCGAAGCCGAGCAGCGACACCTCCCAGTCCTCCGACGGCGGCTCGAGATCGAAGATCGAGCGGCCGTGGCAGGTCACGATCTTGCCGGCGAAGACGAAGCGGCCGGCATAAATCTCGGCGGCGCGAGTGGCATCGGCCGTGCGCAGGTCGTGCGGCGCAATAATCAGCCGGTCAGCCCGCCCAGGCAACACCCGCGACAGCGCGACCGATCCGCCGCTGGCGCGGGCCACCAGGTTCCGCGCGAAACGGCCCATGATCAGGGTCGAAATGCGTCTGCGTTGACCTGCCGACACGCTTGGCCTTGGATTGGGGGATAGCTCTACGCGAATCCTTTTAATCCGGAAACGCAGCTTTAACATCCTCTTGAAAGCGTACGAATCAGGCGCGGCGTGCAAAATCCGGTGCAAAATCAGGATTTAAGACGAATGGACGGGTCCTACCATCCATCTGTTATGCCTGCCCGTCAACGCACCAAGCGCGCCGCGTAAAATCCGTCAAGCCCGGCAAAGCGCGGGTCGGCATGGGGCAGGTGGCTGGGCAAGGTCCGCAAATCGCCCTCGCGGCCGATGAGTTCGGCCAGCTCGCCGAGCTCTGCAGGCCCGATCGGCAGGCGGCGCAGGCCAGGCTCTGCGGCAAGCAGGCTCGCGATGGCCGCCTCGCCTTCCTCGGGCTCGAGGGAACACGTGCAATAGACGAGCTTGCCGCCGGGCTTGAGCAGGCTCACGGCCTTCTGCAACAGGCGCTTCTGCAGGCCAACGAGCTGGGCGATGTCGGTTTCCTCGCGCAGCCAGGCGACATCAGGATGGCGGCGGATGGTGCCGGTCGATGTGCAGGGTGCATCGAGCAGGATGCCGTCGAAGCCGTCCGGATTCGTGCTCTGCCATTCGCAGGCATCGGCGACGATGGCTTCGGCCTGCAACGAAAGCCGGTTGAGATTGTCGCGCAGCCGCGCCATCCGCGCCGGCGAGCGGTCGATCGCGGTCACTTCTGCGCCGGCAAGCGCAAGCTGCGCCGTCTTGCCGCCGGGCGCGGCGCAGAGATCAAGGATGGTCTTGCCGGCAACGTCGCCAAGCAGCCTCGCGGGCAAAGCCGCGGCTGCATCCTGCACCCACCATTGCCCCTCGGCAAAGCCGGGCAGCATGGGCACGGAACCCTGCAGCAGCGTGCGCACCGAGCCGGTCGGCAATGTCATACCATGCAGCCGGTTCGCCCATTGCGTGGAGTCCGCTTTGACGGTGATGTCGAGCGAAGGCTCGTGGCCGATCGCTGCCGCCATCTCGCGTGCGATGGCCTCGCCATAGTGGGCGATCCAACGCTTGGTGAGCCAGGGCGGCAGATCGAGCATCTCGCCCTTCACCTCCGCGACCAGGCCTTCGCCCTCGCGTGCACAACGGCGCAACACGGCGTTGACGAGGCCGGCATATTTCGCCGCGCGTCGATCCGACTGCACCAGCCGCACCGACAGGTCCACGGCCGCGTGATCCGGCACGTCCATCCAGAGAATCTGCGCGGCACCGATCAGAAGCGCGCTCTGCGCACGCGGCGCGTCGGTCGGCATGCCGCGATCGAGCAGGCGCGACAGCACGTGGCCGAGCGTTCCGAGCCTGCGCAGAATGGTTGCGACCAGCCGCCGCATCAGCGCGCGGTCGCGATCGGGCAGCGTCTTCAATCCAGGATGAGCGCCTGAGCCGTCAAGCTGGTCGTCGAGCGTGCGGTGCTTGTGCAACACGCCGTCCAGTATGTCGGCTGCGATCCGTCGCGCCGCAAGACCAGGCACTTCGGACGGCGTCGCTATTCGTTGAGGCATGCTGGAACGTCAATCAGAGTAAAAGGGTAGCCCCGCAAAGCTTCGGCGCATGCCATTGAGACGCAATACCTCTGCCACGCGAATATGCCAATTGTAAGAATTGCCTTCCGCGTCTTGGCAGCTCTGCGGCGGTCTCCCACATATGAAGCTGGAGTACCATCCGGAAAAGTGTATAGCGGTTTTACGGGAAGATCACGCTCAAACAAAGTTGAGCTATAGAGCAAGCCGATGACCGACGATCCATCGCAATCGCACACGGCTGAATCTGCACGCAAGCCGCTGACGCCCGCCGCCCAACGCGCGCTTGCGGAGGCCGAGGCGCGCCGGCAGGCGGCTGCCGCCGCGAAACCGCTTCCGAAGGAATTCCAGGGCCCGAAGGGACCGGAGCCGACGCGTTATGGTGATTGGGAAAGCAAGGGCATCGCCTCGGATTTTTGAGCTCGTCTTGAGATTCATGGTTCGACCAACTTTACGCGCGGCGCTTACCAGCACGCTCAGCGGTAGTCTTGCTGTGGTCCCGCTGCCGCTGACGACCAGCAACCATCAGCAACTCGATCAGGTCGGAATCCAACTGCAGGACCAGATCAAGATCGATCACTGGATTGCGTTGCGCGGCGTGCGCGAGGATCTCGCGACGTCGCGAACGGATAGCCTGTCTTACGCGACGGGAGTCACCACCGTGGCAACCAAATCGGACGAGGCGGCAACCAGGCGCGGTGCGGTGACGACGACGTCGTCGGTGCTCCGCGGATAATTCTGGGTGTACGAATGGTCGAGTCTCGTGTGCACCCTGTCCTGCTGTTGATCCGCATCACCGGCGCGTGCCGCTGGTGTTTCTTGACGAGCGGTCGGGGCTGACGGGCAGCCTTACGCCGACTGTCGGTAAATCTGCGCCTTGGCGAGCTTGGGATCAGTGAGTCACGACCACAGTGGTTCCAACCGAGACCCGCTGATAGAGGTCGGTGATGTCGGTATTGAGCATGCGGATGCAGCCATAGGAGACGAAGCCGCCGACCGAGTTCGGCCTGTTGGTGCCGTGAATTGCATATTCACCGCCGGCAAGCGTCATCGCCGCAACTCCCATCGGATTGTTCGGTGCGCCGCCCGGAATGACGTCCGGCATGTTGGGCTTGTCGTGCTTCACTTCCGCGGGCGGCGACCAGGCTGGGTTGCGGTACTTGCCATCGATCTGAGTGGTGCCCGCCCATTGCTTGCCTGACTTGCCGACGCCGACCGGATAACGCATGGCGTGGTCGGCATCGAGAATGAAGTATAGCCGGCGCTCGTTGGTCTTCACCACGACGGTTCCCGGCGAATATTGATTGTGGATAGCCACCATTTCGGGCGACGCCTGCGCCGCCGTGGTCATGAGAGCCCCAACCCCGATGGTGGCAGCCAACGCCACCGCAATACCCTTCGACATCGACTTTCTCTCCGCTTTCGCATCAAGCGCCCGACCGGGGCTTCAAAATCCACGCGACGACGGCAAACGCCGCTTGCCGACACATTCTTAACCGCGTGCGTTGACTGGATGGTTTCCAAGCGGGTGGTGTCGGTGCATTCGACTGGGGGGCGGAAGGGGAATGTTACAATTAAAGTAAATGACTCGGAAACAATGCTTGCCTGAAGATTGCCGCCGGGTCGCGTCTGACGATCGCGTGACCGGAACGAATTCGATCCCTCCGGGGCGTCGCGCAGCGACGAACCCGGGATCTCGCACCATAACCTCCGGATTCCGGGCTCGCTCGCTGTCCGCGCGCCCCGGAATTTCGAAAATGTCCGCTACGCGGGCCGCCGGTTCTGGCGGTTCTTGACGAGGTCGTCGACCACGGCGGGATCGGCCAGGGTGGAGGTGTCGCCGAGGCTACCGGGCTCGTCCTCGGCGATCTTGCGCAGGATGCGGCGCATGATCTTGCCGGAACGGGTTTTGGGCAGGCCGGGCGCGAACTGGATCTGGTCGGGAGACGCGATCGGGCCGATCTCCTTGCGCACCCAGGTCACCAGTTCCTTGCGCAAATCCTCTGAAGGCTCGGTGCCCGCCATCAGCGTCACATAGGCATAGATGCCCTGACCCTTGATGTCGTGGGGATAGCCGACCACCGCGGCCTCGGACACTTTCGCGTGCGCCACCAGCGCGCTCTCGACTTCCGCCGTGCCCATGCGATGGCCGGAGACATTGATGACGTCGTCGACGCGGCCGGTGATCCAGTAATAGCCATCGGCATCGCGCCGGCAGCCGTCGCCGGTGAAATACTTGCCCTTGTAGGTCGAGAAGTAAGTCTGTTCGAAGCGGGCGTGATCGCCATAGACGGTGCGCATCTGACCCGGCCACGAACGGGTGATGCAGAGATTGCCCGTGGCCTCGCCGTCCAGCGTCTTGCCGTCGGCATCGACGATCTCGGGCACCACCCCGAAGAAGGGCTGCGTCGCCGAGCCGGGCTTCAATTTGGTCGCGCCGGGCAGCGGCGTGATCAGAATGCCGCCCGTCTCGGTCTGCCACCAGGTGTCGACGATCGGGCAGCGCTCGTCGCCGACCACGCGGTGATACCATTCCCACGCCTCCGGATTGATCGGCTCGCCGACGCTGCCGAGCAGCCGCAGCGATTTGCGCGAGGTCTTCGTGACTGGCTCGTCGCCCGCCTGCATCAGCGCCCGGATTGCGGTCGGCGCAGTGTAGAAGGTGTTGACCTTGTGCTTGTCGATGACGTTCCAGAAGCGCGAATTGTCGGGATAGTTCGGCACGCCTTCGAACATCAGCGTAGTCGCGCCATTGGCGAGCGGCCCGTAGAGAATGTAGCTGTGGCCGGTGACCCAGCCGACATCGGCGGTACACCAGTAGATGTCGCCGTCGTGATAGTCGAAGACGTATTGATGCGTCATAGAGGCGAACAGGAGATAGCCGCCGGTGGTGTGCAGCACGCCCTTGGGCTGGCCGGTCGAGCCCGACGTATAGAGGATAAACAGCGGGTCTTCCGCGTGCATGTGCTCCATCGGGCATTCGGTGGTCACCATCGCCGCCGCCTCGTGGTACCAGAGGTCGCGCGACGGCTTCATGTCGATCTTGCCGCCGGTGCGCTTGACCACGACGACCCAGTCGACGCCGTCGACCTTGGAGAGCGCCGCATCGACATTGGCCTTCAGCGGCACCTTCTTGCCGCCGCGCAGGCCTTCGTCCGCCGTGATGATCACCTTGGATTTGCAGTCGTTGATGCGCTGGGCGAGGCTGTCCGGCGAGAAGCCGGCGAATACCACCGAATGGATGGCGCCGATCCGGGCGCAGGCGAGCATCGCATAGGCGGCTTCCGGAATCATCGGCAGGTAGATGGTGACGCGGTCGCCCTTCTTGACATTACGCGTGCGCAGGATGTTGGCCATCCGGCACACTTCGTCATGCAGTTCCTTGTAGGTGATGTGCTTGGACTGCGAGGGATCGTCACCCTCCCAGATGATGGCGGTCTGGTTGGCGCGCTTATGGAGGTGACGGTCGACGCAGTTGGCGGCGACGTTGAGCACGCCGTCCTCGAACCATTTGATGGAGATATTGCCCGGCTCGAACGACCAGTTCCCGATCTTGTGGGGGGCCTTCATCCAGTCCAGCCTCTTGGCCTGCTCGGCCCAGAAGCCGTCGGGGTCCGAGATCGAGCGTGCGTACATCTCGCTGTATTTCGCCTGGTCAACCCAGGCGCGCTTCGACCACTCGGCCGGCACGTCGTAAATCTTCTCGGACATTTCACACCCTCCACCGATGCAGCCAGCGAAAGCCTCCGGCTGCCGTCTTTTGATTGGATTTCCGATTATGCGTCGGGCTGAGCAGCACCGACAAGCGGAACAGTTAAGACCTTCGGAGAGGCGTGACATGAGCGGGATCAAAGAGGCGCGATCAGCCACGCCATGGCGGCGCTCGGCTTTCCGCGACCGCTCGGATGCCGGCTTCTGCCGCGACCGACCGTCAAGGTTAGCGGGCGAATACCTCCCATGACCGGTACTTGGCAACCGTTGATCGCCAGATTCTGACTCGCAATGGGAAAACGAAGCCCCTAAATGGCCAGACCATGGCCCTAGCGGCCCCGCCGGAACAAAGCGATAAAAACCGGCGTTTGACAGGACAACAGGAGCAAGGCGTCTAAAGCTATGATGGATCAGCAGAATCTTGCTGCGTCGCGGCCGCGTGCGGCCGATCCGGAAGTGGCTTTGGCCGTTGCCCTCGGCCAGTGGCCGAAACCCGGGCCCAAACCGGCCCCCATCAAAGCCCCTCTCAGCGGCGCTGCTTCGGTCGAAGCGCTGGCCAAAGAGCTCGGTTTGCGGCTCGGCGACCAGAACCAATTGACCATCCGCCGCATCAAGCGCGGCAAGGGCTATTCTTTCGTCCGCGCCAACGGCTCGCATATCCGCGATGCCCGCACCATCCGCCGCCTGCATGCGATGGCGGTGCCGCCGGCCTATCGCAAGGTGCGCTATTCGCCCGATCCCGCGTCCCACCTGCAGGCCGTCGGTATCGACGCCGCGGGCCGGCTGCAATACCGCTACCATGCGGACTGGGAGAAGGTGCGCGAGCAGCGCAAGGCGCACCGCCTGGCCAAACTCGTCGCTGCGCTGCCAAAGATCCGGCGCAACGTTTCGGCGATCCTGTCCGGTGAAGAGCCGACCCGGGAATTCGCGCTCGCCGCCGTGATCGAGCTGATCGCGCGCACTGCGATCCGGCCCGGAAGCGAATCCTACGCGCGGCTGAACGGCACCCGCGGCGCCTCGACGCTGTTGAAGTCGAACGTCACGATCGAGGACGACGCCGTCGTCCTGACCTTCAAGGCCAAGGGTGGCAAGGCGGTGCGCAAGGAATGCAACGCGGCCAAGCTCGTTCGTGCCATCGGCATCCTGCGCGGCCTGCCGGGAAAACGCATGTTCCAGTTCCGCGATGGTGCCGGTGTCATGCGCGCGGTCAACACCACGCAAGTGAACGCCTTCCTGCGCGACATCGCTGGTATCAAGATTTCGCTGAAGGACTTCCGCACTCTGATGGCGTCTGCGGTCGCGCTGGAATCGCTGTCGCGGATCACACCGGCGGCAAGCGCCCGCGGCCGCAAGAAGCAGGTGCTGGATGCCATCCGCGCCGCCGCCGACCAGCTCTCCAACACGCCGGCGATCTGCCGCAAGAGCTACGTGCACGACACCATCGTCACCGCGTTCGAGGACGGCATTTTGGAGCGTTTCGCCGCCACGATGAAAGGCTGCCGCTCGCAGACCAGGCGCGAGCAGTTGCTGGCGCAGGTGGTTGCCGCGGCTGCGGCGTAGCTTTCTGCTTTCAATATTTGAAACGGTATGCAGCACCTCGTTGGTGGCGCTTGCGCGCCTCCTCACCATCACGGTCCAGCAGCGAGAGCCACCGTGACGACGTTATTCTGAGAAGGCACGTCAGCGTCGTCTCGAAGGATGGGCCATGCCAAGGCCGTCGACGCAGCTCAGCATTCTCGCGACGGAATTCGCCCGAGTTTTTGCATCGTCGTACCCTCATCGAGAACAGAGGGCGCAGGGAAGGCCGGGTGGCCGCTGCACCCGGGGCCCTCGCGCAGAAAAGATTTGCGCGAGCGCGAAAACCACAGGTACGGCGGTGATCACACCGGCCTTCCCTGCGCAGTGGTTTACGGCTTATACGCGCTCTCCTCGGTGAACCATCCCGTTTGCCACCGTCGTCGGCGTGATGCGCAAGCATCATCGCCAACTTGGCGCCAGACCTTGGGGCGCCAGGACCACACGATTTCGCCGTCCGCGAAGAGTGCCGCTCGTCAGTCAGCACCTTCACGTCCACCGCATCTCCGCCTCACGTGTCGTGACGATCGCGATACGTCCCTCTGCAAGAGAGGCGGGACGCCCGAAGAGGTGCGCCTGATTTGCCCGACGGTGCAAGCCGCGCGTCTGCGGCACATTAACGCGACGGGCAAAATCGGTTCGTGCCGAAGCTTCTCGGTTGGACAGGCATTGCTTGCGGACGCGTTTCAGGACCCGTGGCCAGAACGCGTGTCGCGCATATCTCTTGATGTAGCCGTGTCTAAACGGATATGGTGCCGATCGACCGACCCTGTACTCCCGGTTGCAGCCGGCCGCCGCATCTTGCGCGGTCGCGCCCCGAAGCCCGATCGATCGCGAAGTCCGCGCCGATCTCGCTGTTGTCGAAACAGCCATCCCTGCCACAAATATTGAACGCGCGGCAAATTGATTGGCCTTGCGATTTTACGATTCGGCGCCAATGCGCTTGCACTCCTCAGCACCAGTCGCCAGGAAAACTCGACCTACCGTCTGCGCTAATGGAGATTCAAAGTGGCACCCAAGCCGACCCATGACCGAAATCGAGGCCGCGCGTAGAGCAGACGAAAGGGGAACGAGGAGACCAGGAAAGCCTGCGTGACGTGCGGGTTCGGCTCGGCGGTGAGGCCTGCCTTGTTGCAACGTGCAAAGCAACCAGATTGTCAGTTTCGTCGGGACGGCAGAAAAACTACCAATGGTTGCGCAACCGTGCTAACCTTACCATTGGCAGCGGGGGTGACGATTGCGAATAGTTCAGGTTGAAGTCTCCAACTTTCGTGGAATCAAACGACTTCTTTGGAATCCGTCAGTAGGCACGAACTGTCTGATCGGACCGGGCGACTCGGGCAAGACGAGCGTGCTCGATGCTATAGAGCTGGCCTTTGTCGCGCGAAACGGCGTTACGTTTGATGATGCGGATTTCTTCGGAGTAAACCCGAAGGCCAACCCGATCACTATCACCGTAACGATCGGAGATTTGCCTTCTGAGTTTCTGAAGGAAGATCGGTACGGGCCTTACCTGAGAGGCTGGAACGAGGCGGTTAAGAAACTAGAAGATGAGCCAGACGAAGGTCACGGGCTCGAAGATGTGCTCTCTATCAGACTAACCGTTGATCAAAGCCTTGAAGGGGAATGGACGCTCTTTAACGAACGAGTCGAACAAGGCGCCCCTACTCGGGCCTTGGCCTTTCATGATCGGCAGGACATCGCACCAAGTCGCCTAGGTCCCTACGCAAACCGGCATCTGAGTTGGGGACGTCAGTCGGTGCTAAATCGGATCACAAAAAAGGGGCCTGCTGCATCGCGTGGCGTCATGGCCGAAGCAGCACGTGTTGCAAGGCAAGAGTTCTCGAAGGACTCTAGAACCTTCTTTGCAGATACCATCGCGCAGGCTAAGGCGGCCGCACAACGGTTCGGCGTTCCGGTCAGCGATGAGCTCCACGCTATGCTTGATGTTCAAGCTTTAGGTCTCACTGGTGGTGGCATCTCACTTCATGATGGCGATCTTCCGCTCCGGCGACTGGGCGTCGGGTCGTCGCGATTGTTTACGGCGGCCTTGCAAGATTACGCCATGGCCAATGCATCGGTGGCTTTAATTGACGAGGTCGAGCATGGGTTGGAGCCCCATCGAATATCCAGGCTGTTGAGGCAATTGAAAGAGGTCAATGGCAAAACGAAGGCTCAGGTGTTCTTAACGACGCACTCTTCTGTTGTGCTGCAGGAGCTGAGTGTAGCCGAACTAAACGTGGTCAGGCGCGACCCCAAGAGCGGTAATGTCACGATCTCACCGGCCAATAAGCCCTACAAAAAGTTTGACGTACAAACCCAACCTAGGGCTAACCCACAGGCCTATTTGGCACCTGCCATTCTGGTGTGTGAAGGGAAAACAGAAGTTGGCCTTGTCCGCGGCCTTGACGATTTCTGGGTAACAAAAGACCGATTGCCGTTCTCTACCGCCGGCGTTGTTGCCGTTTCTGGTGGTGGTGTCGACAAGGCACCCGACGTGGCAGGCTATTTTTGCTCTCTCGGCTATCGTGTGGGACTTCTGCTCGATAGCGATCGTGACCCCAAAGACAGCAACATCCTGAACGAGCTTAGGTCTGCTGGTGTAACGGTTTTCCGTTGGGCCGATGGCCACGCAACGGAAGACCATCTCTTTAGGGACCTGCCATCACACTCGGTTGTCAATCTCATCAAAGCTGCAGCTGTCACTCAAGCTGACGAACAATCGATTCTCGACCGCCTCAACAGAAAGCTCCCGGCCAGGAAGTTCGCGACCTTCTCTGAGATTGAAAGTGCTGCAGATAGTCCTGATGTCCGCATGGTCCTCGGCGAACTGGCGAAAGCACGAGAAAAAGCGCGAGAACAGAAGGATGAACGTGAGCGGGAACGTGAGCGTGGATGGTTCAAGGACATTAGTCTTGCGGAATGGATCGGCCTTAAACATGTTGGCCCCTCACTTGACCGTCTAAAGGGAAAATTCCCAGACACCATCGCCGAAATCCGCACCTGGGTGGACCGTGAGCAATGAGAGGCTCGTTCACGCGGTCCATAGCTGCAGGCTGGGGAGCGTCGTTGCCCCAGCAGGCTGCGGCAAAACCGACTGCATTGTCGATGTGGTGAAGGCGGCAAGTGGTCCCGGCAAATGCCTCGTTCTCACCCATACCCTCGCTGGCGTGGACTCGCTTCGGACGCGAATGAAGAACAAGGGCGTCAGGCTTCCGCAAGCGGACCTAGAAACTATCGCCGGGTGGTCATTGAGATTTGCTGCAGCCTTCCCGCGGAGGTCGGGCCTCATAGTGCGCGAACCTCGAGGCGAGGAATGGTCTGCCGTCTATGAAGCTGCGGCCCGGCTAATCCAGGGTGGCTTCATAACCAGCGTGCTGAAGGCTTCATACGAGAGGGTTCTGGTCGACGAATATCAGGACTGCACCGTCCAGCAGCACGCGCTGATCGTCGCACTGTCGAAGCATCTGCCAACGTGTATTTTTGGCGACCATCTGCAAGCGATCTTCGGCTTTCGCAATGAACAATTGGTGGATTGGACGACTGTCACGGCTGATTTTGCGCCGATTGGCACGCTGAGTGAGCCTTGGCGGTGGAAAAGGGTAAAGAACGACAAGCTGGGACGGTGGCTGATCGATATCCGCGAGGAGCTGGAGGCGTCAAATCGGGTCAATCTTGCCGCAGCTCCTGCCTGTGTTGTTCGCATTACACCCGAATCGTCCGGTCAACAGAACGTGCTTAAAGCGAATATAAAGGCTAGCCGGCAGCCCAGCGTCAAAGCCTCAGAAACACTCATCGTAATCGGCGACAAGGCAAGTGAGGTGGTGCGTGGCTCTCTCGCAAGCAAGATGAAATGTTGTGCGATCGAACCGGTGGCTTGCAAAACGCTTGGCGACTTTCTCCAGGCGATCGAAACTTGCTCAGCGAAGCAGCGTTTGGCCTTGGTGCTAAAATTTGCGGCCAGCACGATGACCGGAATCAAGAGGGCTGCGTTCGAAGAGCGAGTTGTTCGTCGCTCGGAAGGCTGGAATCCGAGAAACAAGCCGACAGAGCTTGAACGAGCGGCTCTCGATATTCTTACATCCGACGATCTCTTTCATACCCACAGACTTTTGGAAGGTCTCCGGAGGCAATCAGGCGTAGTCGTCTTTCGTAGGGAGTTGCTGTCGGCGCTTCAAAAAACACTCAAGCTAGTCATAAGCGGGGAGCAGCCAAGTTTGGATGAAGCGGCCTGGCAAGTGCAGCACAAAATGCGCCATGCCGGGCGCCGATTGGCGCAACGATCCCTTGGCAGCACGCTGCTTGTGAAGGGCATGCAGTTCGATCACGCTGTCATAGTTGCTCCGGAGAAGCTGAGCCGAAATGACCTCTACGTTGCGCTAACCAGGGCTTCGCGGACGATTACGGTCGTCTCGTCGACACAGTTGCTTGTTGCCAAGCCGGGGCGGGCCACCAAGAACAAGAAGCAATAACTTTGGCGCGGCGGCGAGACTTGAACCTGCCTAATAGCTAGTAGTGCCATCCAAGATTTCGACGAGCGGCACGGCTCTGTTAAGTTGAGCTACGGCATGGAACTGATCAAACGCTCCCCTGACGGCGACCAGCTTGAGCTTGCCTTCGGGCAGCCGTTGGGGCTTGCCGCCCATTTTGGATCCCTCTACTCAATCTTATCGAGCGTAGGGGCCGCCACCGGGTTATCTATCACGCAGCGAGAAAGGCGGTCAGGCTATGGTCAGCTGTTATCCTATCGGTTGGCAGAACGTTCTCCACCGTGAGATGTGCAAAAAAGCTTCCGGTGTCGTGCCTTCCATTTGCCAGCTCTCAACTGATATCCGCCCGTCATGTTGCGGCACAGGTCTCCACCCTTGGTGCGGTGACCACATAGTGGCGCTCCATCAAGGTCGACCCACTGCAAGTACTCCATCTTGCTCAAGCCGAATTGTGAGGCTGCGTAGGCGTCAGGATCGGCGCGATAGC
Source organism: Bradyrhizobium sp. Tv2a-2 (assembly GCF_000472425.1). Taxonomy (GTDB): domain Bacteria; phylum Pseudomonadota; class Alphaproteobacteria; order Rhizobiales; family Xanthobacteraceae; genus Bradyrhizobium. The sequence goes on from NZ_AXAI01000003.1 coordinate 336,166, forward strand.
GCTCTGCTTGCTCACGATCGAGGTAAAGCGTGTGGCCACCACCGGGTACGGCCACGTTAGCTCGCCATATCTGCTCTGCGGGAGAGTTCTTGCCCATATTCACGTCTCTTTTTGGGGGCTCAATGAAGGCGATCAGAAGAGATCGTCTTGTGCGGGTGGGGGTAACCGTGCCGCTGGAGGCACCTTAGTCGGGAGAACGGCTTTGTGTCGGTTGTGATACTCAGCCAATGTCCGAATCCGGCGATAAACCGACAGCAGGATCTTTAATGAAACAAGTGGTTTTCCTGTACGCTCATCGAGCACATCGGGCGTGCCAATCTTCAGTATTTCGGCCATCTCCTTGTTGTACTCGCGTATGAGGTTCAGCTCTTCTCGGCTTAGCGTGATTCTTGCCTTCTCGACCTCGATGCGCAACAATTTGCGGCGCTGAAGGTCGTTCATGATCTGATTGTAAAGTGCGTTGCAAGCAGCGACCGAGCCAGCCACGGCAGTGACGATCGCAGCCAGCATTTGCGCCTGTTCCAGAATGAGGGCTAAGCTGATGACGCCTGGGGAGGCATAGCGGATTGATAGGACCGTCGGCCTCGTCCCTATCGGAGTGGCATATTTTAGCTGATTGTAGAAATTGACCGCGCTGTATCCGCCCTGCCAGGGAAACGTTTTAAAGGCTCGATCAATACGATCAAGGTCAACCTGACCATCCGAAGGAATCAATGCGTCCAGCGCGAAATAAGCCTGCTCGTATGTTCGGGGAAACTTATAAAGATCCTCAAGGCTCCAACTTCCATCCATTTGAATGGGATACATCCCATAGTTTCTTGCCATGCGTCACTCCTAGACAACCTATAGTGGCGGCGTCTCGCGCAACTTGCAAGGGATTGGGGGTGCGTCTCCACAACCGTGACAGATTCGTGCCTGAGGTTCACTACCGGTGGCCCGTTTCCTCTTCTCAAGCCAATTGCCAATGAGAGCAGTGTAGGGGGAGCCGCGTGTGTCGTGCGTCTGAATGCTCACCGTACCGGCGCGCGCCGATGTGGCGGTCGCGCCCAGATATTTCTTGAGGTAATACATATTCTTCGAGGTCATTCCATCATGGCTTTCATTTCCGCTGTTCGCGTGACGGCCCGCACCATCCGTTTTGACCGATGGGCCCGCGCGGCACTTGCCGCTTTCGGTCTCGTTGGACTCTGTTCGGTCTCATTTGCGGCGGACAAGCCGGCTTTGGCGCCGGATACGGTTGCCCAATTTTCCACGGACTCGCGAATTTCGGCGACGATCGAGTTCGGCTTGCCGGCGCTGGCGGAGGAGATCGGCAAGGACATTCCTCGACGCCTCGCCACGATCGACGATCGTGTGAACTGCGTGCATCGCCGGGTGCTGATCTTCCGGGTCAACGCCAATTGCGACGTCTGGGGCTATGTCGAGCGCACCGGCCCGGTCTCGCTGTATGGTCGCGGCGATCGCGTTTACGGCTCGGTGCCGATTCATGGTGCACTGGAGGGGCAGGGCGCGAACCGCTTCACTGCACGCATCCATGGTGAGACCGAAGCGAGCGCGACAGTCGAAGCCGAGGCGCGCCCCGAGCTTGGCCGCGACTGGTCGCTGGATCTGAATTTCAGCGACGGCTTCCGCTGGAGCGAGCCGCCGATTCTGCATGTGCTCGGGCGCGAAATTCCGCTGGCAAAATATGCCGAGCCCCGGATTCGCGCGCAATTGGCCCATGTCAGGTCGCGTGCGCTTGCCGCCGCCCGGCGGCTCGATCTGCATGACAAGGCGGCAACCGCCTGGCGCCACGCGTTTGAGCCGATCCAACTCTCTGACAGTCCGCAAGTTTGGCTGCAGCTGACACCGCAGTCGGCCGCTTTCGCCGGCGTGCGGGCGGACAGTCATGTCCTGCGTGGCTCACTGGAATTCGCGGGAAGGGCGGAAACCTCCGTTGGGCAGAGCGCGCCGGCCGCAACGGCGACGGCATTGCCGGCGTTCGGCCACGATGTCAGCGGTCCCGGTGCGTTTGACGTGATCCTTCCCATCCGCATCGGCTACGATGTGCTCAAGGACAAGATCAACGAGGCGCTCGCAGCGGTGACGCCCATTGCGGGAATGTCGGTCGGGGATGTCGATGTCTATCCGTCGTCGGGCAAGCTCATCATCGGCCTGCATCTGACCAAGGCCGGCGATGTCGGCGCGAATGGCGGGCAGCGGTTCTATCTGTCAGGCGCGCTTCAGGTCGATGCGGACGGCCATGCCGTCCATCTTTCCGATCTCGGTCTGACCACCGACAATGCCGACATCAACGACGTCATTACGCCGATCATCGCGCAATTGCGCGACAAGATCAGCGTGGATTACGACGTTGCCTATCAGAACTTGCTGAATGCCGCGAACGATAAGCTCACTCGTCGGCTGAAGGACGGTTACCGGATGGAAGGACACCTCGCCTCGGCCAAGCTGGAGAAGGTCTACCTCCCCGCCGATGGCGTCGTGATCGCGCTCCGCGCAACCGGCGCCTTGGAAATTTTATATGGAATGTAAGCCATGAACCGGCTCACCCTGGCGCGCCTCACCGCAGGCTTTCGGGCGCGCAGCTGGCTGGCGCATGTCGCCGGGTTGCTGGCGCTTTCTGCTGGCATCAGTCCTTTGTCGGCGCAGGGCTCGTTCTATGATGCGCCGAAATCCATGCTTGCCGGCGAGCCCGGTAGTCTGGTTCGACAGGAGCGCATCGATGGGGCGCCGCTTGGCGCCGCCGCCTATCGGGTGCTTTACCGTTCGACCGGATTGCAAGGCGAGCCGATCTTCGTCTCGGGCGTCGTCGTGGTGCCGCCCGGCGAGCCGCCGGCTGACGGCCGCCCCATCATCGCCTGGGCGCATCCGACCACCGGCATCACGCCGCGCTGCGCGCCGTCGCTCGCGATCTTCCTTTTCCAGCAGATCCAGGGCCTGCGCTCGTTCGTTCAACGTGGCTACGTCGTCGCCGCGACTGATTATCCCGGCCTCGGCACGCCCCAGACCCATCCCTATCTCGTCGGCGACAGCGAAGGCCGCGCGGTCATCGATGCCGTGCGGGTTGCGGGCACCGTGCCGGGTTCTGGTGGCGGCAAACGCTTCGTCGTGTGGGGTCATTCGCAGGGCGGGCAGGCCGCGCTCTTCACCGGGATACTCGCGAAGACTTACGCGCCGGAGCTCACGCTTCTCGGTGTGGCGGCCGCAGCACCAGCGACCGATCTCGTCACGCTCATGAATGACGACATCGACTCGGTTGGCGGCAAGAACATCACGGCGATGACGCTGTGGTCATGGCATCGCGTCTACGACGCGCCGATCGACGAGGTCATCGATCCGCGCGCGATGCCCACCGTCGATCGCCTCGCGCGGGAATGCATCGAAAGTCCCTTCGACCTGATCGAACGACAGCGAACCGAAAAGCCGCTTGAGCAGCATTTCCTCACCGTCGACAAGCCGGCCAATGTCGAGCCCTGGCACGCGCTGCTGGAAAAGAACACGCCCGGCGCCCTGCCGCCGGAGATTCCCGTCTTCCTGGCCCAGGGGACGATCGACAAGATCATCCGCCCCGACGTCACTCGCGACTATATGAGCAAGCTCTGCAAGGCCGGCAGCAAGGTCAGGCTGATGATGCTCCCGAACATCGGTCACGGCCGAGCGGCCCAGGCCAGCACGATGGCGGCGGTGAACTGGATGACCGACCGCCTAGCAGGCGAGGCGCCGCCGAACGACTGTACGAATCGATGATCGCGCTGGCTTACAGGCCGCCCATTTTGCAGACCATCTTCCACTCCTCGGCCGTCACGGGCTGCACCGAGAGGCGCGAATATTTCACCAACGCCATCTCGGCCAGTTTCTTGTCGGCCTTGATGGCGGCCATCGTCACGGCCTTCGGTAGCGGCTTGTCGGCCTTGATGTCGACGCAGACAAATTTGCCGGTCTTGTCGGTCGGATCGGGGTAGGCTTCCTTGATCACCTCGGCGATGCCGACGATCTCCTTGCCCTCGTTGGAATGGTAGAAGAAGGCCTTGTCGCCCTTCTTCATGTTGACGAGATTTTGCCGCGCGGTGAAATTGCGCACGCCGGTCCATGCCTCGCCCTTGGCGCCCTTGGTCACCTGCTGGTCCCACGACCACACCGATGGTTCGGATTTCACCAGCCAGTACGCCATACTCATTCCTCCGCCTTGAAGGGGCGCATCAACAAACCTTCGATCGCGGCGTCGATCGTGGTCTTGCCACTCAGGATCGCGGCCACCGCCCTTGATACCGGCATCTCGACATTTTGCGAAGCCGCGAGCTCAACCAAAACCGGCGCGGTGAACTCGCCTTCCGCGAGCTTGCCCGGCGGAGCGTTTTCGCCGCGGCCGAGCGAAAGCCCCAGCGCAAAATTGCGCGACTGCGGGCTGGAGCAGGTCAGGATCAGATCGCCGAGGCCGGACAGGCCAGTCAGCGTCTCGCTGCGCGCACCCAGCGCGCGGCCGAACCGGGTGAGCTCTGAAAATGCGCGCGTGGTCAGCGCGGCCTGCGCGGAGGCCCCGAGCTTCTTGCCTACCGCGATGCCGGCAGCGATGGCGAGCACGTTCTTAGCGGCGCCGCCGATCTCGACGCCGCGCACGTCTGTCGTGTGATAGGGCCGGAAGGTCGGCGATCCCAGGGCCTGCACCAGCTCGCTCGCGAGCTTTTCCTCATGTGTGGCCAGCGTCACCGCGGTCGGAAAGCCGCGCGCGACGTCCTCGGCGAAGCTCGGGCCGGAGAGGATGGCGGGGACCGCGTTTGGCGCGGCAGCCGCGATCACCTCGGTCATGAATTTGTGAGTGCCGTGCTCGATGCCCTTGGCGCAGGCGATCACCGGCGTGCCCTTGCGAAGATGCGGCGCAAGATGCGTCACCGCGGCGCGCAGATGCTGCGCCGGTGTCGCGATGAGTACGATGTCGGAACGCCCCGCGGCTGCAAGATCGTTGGTGACGGCGATGCCCGGTGCCAGCGCGATTCCCGGCAGCCGCGGATTTTCGCGTGCGGCATCGATATGTGCAGCATGCGCTGCGTCGCGGGCGTAGAGCATCACTTCACGCCCGGTCCGCGCGGCAACGGAAGCAAGCGCCGTTCCCCACGCGCCGGCCCCCATCACTGCGACGGAGCTGTACGAGGCCATCAGGCAGCCTCCGAAACTCCCTCTACCCGCCTTTGCGGGGAGAGGGTTGGGCTAACAGGCTGTATCGGCATATTCGGAGAGAGAGGAGTGCACGGAGAATTCCCTTCACCCGGTCTTTGATGCAATTCGACCTTTCCCAGCTCGCGGGGCGAGGTAAGGAGGAGCAAGCGGCGCGAGCCGTTCATTCTCAAAATCCCGCGCGCGTATTCGCAAAACCCGCGGGCGCTTTCGCGTTGGCGTCGAGCAGCCAGCGGGCGCGGGGCGGGGCGTCCATGGTGTCGGTCATGCCGAGCGCGAGCCGCTCGGCGCCGGCCCAGGCGATCATGGCGCCATTGTCGGTGCAAAGCGCTGGCGGCGGGATGATCAGCGTGGTCTCGGCCTTCGCTGCGACCTCCTGCAGCGCGCCGCGGATGGCCTGGTTGGCGGCAACACCGCCGGCCGCGACCAGCGCGCGCGCCGGACCGAATTGTTCGGCGAACAATTTCAGTCCCATGCTCAGCCGGTCCGCGGTCGATTCCAGCACTGCCGCTTGGAAGCCCGCGCAGAGATCGCTGATATCCTGCTGCTTGAGTTCGCCAAGCCGGCTCGCTTCGTTGCGCACGGCGGTCTTCAGCCCCGACAGCGAGAAATTCGCGTTCGGGCGTCCCAGCATCGGCCGCGGAAAGGCAAATCGGGCGGGATCGCCCCTGCGTGCAGCGCGCTCCACCTCGGGCCCACCCGGATAAGGCAGGCCTAGCATCTTCGCGACCTTGTCGAAGGCCTCACCGATGGCGTCGTCGACGGTAGTGCCGAGCCGGACATAATCGCCGACCCCGGTCACGGCGACGATCTGGGTGTGGCCGCCGGAGGCGAGGAACAGGCAATAGGGAAAGGCGAGCGCGCAGGTGAGGCGGGGGGTCAGCGCATGGGCCTCCAGGTGGTTCACCGCGACCAGCGGCGTGTTGTGCACCATGGCGATCGCTTTTGCGGTGGTGAGACCGACGATCACCCCGCCGATCAGACCGGGTCCGGCCGCGGCGGCGACGCCCGACAATTGGTTGAAATGTGCACCGGCCTCCGCCATGGCGCGGGCGACCAGGCCATCGAGCACGTCGACATGGGCGCGCGCCGCGATCTCCGGCACCACGCCGCCGAACCGCGCATGCTCCTCGGTCTGCGAGCGCACGATGTTGGACAGGATCTTGCCGGAACCGTCAGGGGCGCGTTCCACCACGGCTGCGGCGGTCTCGTCGCAGGTGGTCTCAATGCCCAGAACCAGCATCGGTCGGTTGCGATCCAATCCCAAAACCCTCAACAAAAATCGTCGCCAAAATTCTTGCTTGCGACGCAGGACTTTTCGTAACAACCGCGTAGCATTCCGCGGTCATAAGGTGCAATCGTCGTTTGCGGCTTGTATCATCGGAGTCTCCCTCTATCACCGTTACCTGAGGAGGCCGCGCGGCGGCCGTCTCGAAGGGTGACGGCCGGATGGTCGCAGCGAGGCTGTTCATCCTTCGAGGCTCGCCGTCGCGACTATCTCAGGATGACGGTGCGCGGGTTCGCAAAGGTTTCAGGCATGGCCGTTCTGCTCACGCGCCCTTCTCCCGACAATGAGACCAGTGGCGAAGCCTTGCGGGCACGCGGGTTCGAGGTGCTGCTGGCGCCGATGCTGCGGTTCGAGCCGGTGGAGTCTGCCGATGAGCCCGGCGTCGATTATCAGGCCGTGATCGTGTCCTCCGCCAATGCGCTGCGCGCAGTGGAGGCGACGCTTGCGCAAAGCCCGTTGCGCAAGCTGCCGCTGTTTGCGGTTGGCGAACACACGGCCTCCGTCGCGCGCGACCTCGGTTTTGCCAAGGTGATCGTCGCCAAGGGCGATGCGGGTACCTTGCGTGACCGCGTGCTGGAGAGCTTGCGCGCCAAAGAGCTGAAGAAGAAACGACCGCTGCTCTATCTCGCCGGCGCCGACTTGTCGCGCGATCTCGCCGGCGATCTCGGCCAGCATGGCCTCGAGGTCGTGACCCAGACCACCTATCGCATGGTTGCGCTCGCCGCGCTGCCGCGCGCGGCCTGCGATGCTTTCGCAAGAGACGAGGTGGAGGCCGTGCTGCACTATTCGCGGCGAAGTGCCGCAGCATTTCTTGAGGCCGTGCGGAACGCCGGAATCGAGATCTCGGCCCTGGCGGTGCCGCAATGCTGCATGTCCGCCAATGTCGCCACGGTTCTGCACGAGGCCGGCGCCGCCCAGGTCAAGGTGGCCGCGTCAACCGATGAAAATGCCTTGTTCGAGGCGCTAGAGCGTGCTTTGCCATCCCGATTGGCGTAAGAGAGCGTTCGAATCTTGATAAATCCGCTCCGCGCCATGGGTTGAGCATGATTTTTTAGGAAACATGCTCCAGATCGGGATGCACACGATGGCCGATGACAGTCAACAAGACGCATCACCGCCGGCCGATGCCGGCCGTACCAGGCGCGCCCCGCCCACCATCGATCTTGAAGCGACCGACGTGACCACTGCGCCAAAAGTCGAAGCCACCGAGACCGCAGCGGAACCCGGCGATGCCAAGCCGCAAGCAGAGGCCGCGCCGGAGCAGCCTGCGCCGGAGCGGTCCGCGGCAGGTGCAGCCGGTCCGAGCACACCGCCGAGCCGATCGGGAATTTCGCCCTGGGTGGTCGCGCCGTTTTCAGGCGCGGTCGCGGCAGCGCTGGTGATTGGGATCGGCTGGATGCTCGGCTGGCCCGCGGTGCAGGCACCGCCGGCGGCACCTCAGGTGAGTGCGTCCACGGTCGACGATCTCGGCGCGCGCGTGACGAGTCTTGAGGCCAGGGCCGGCAAACCTGTGGTCGATCCGGCGCTTGCCGGGCGCGCGGACGCGCTGGAGAAATCGGTCACCACGTTACGCGGCGATGTCGGCAATTTGCGCGCGCAGGTCGACAAGCTCGGTGCGGCGATCGACGCGCTCAAATCGGCCCCGCGCGATGCCGCGGGCAATGTCGATCTCACCGGCATTAACGACCGTATCGCCAAGCTCGAGCAGGCGATCACCGTGCAAAGCACGGCAATCGCAAAAGCCGATGCGGCCGCCGCGGATGCCAAAGCTGCCGATGCCAAGGCTGCCGACGATCTGCCGCTGCGGCGGCTGGTGGCGGCATCCTTGCTCGATGTCGCGGCTCGCCATGGCGACCCCTTCAAATCGACGCTCGCGACCGCAAAGACGCTGGCGCCCGATCCCGCTGCGCTCAAGCCGCTGGACCAGTTTGCGTCAACCGGCGTGCCGAGCCCGCAAATGCTCGGCCGGGAGTTGTTGAACCTGGTGCCGAAATTCTCGCCGAGCTCGGCGGGAGCAACGGCATCCGGCGGCAGCATCCTTGATCGGCTGGAGCACGGCGCCGAAAAGCTGGTGCAGATCGAGCGCACCGACGCGGTCGGCAACGACCGTGGCGCAGTGATCGCGCGTGCCACCGGGGCTGCACTGCGCAACGACATCGTCGAGGCGCGGCGCGAGCTGAGTACACTATCGCCGGAAGACCGCGCTCCGGCACAGGCCTGGCTCGACAAGGTCGCTGCACGCGATGCGGCGCTTTCCGCTTCCCGTCAATTCGCCGATTCTGCGATGGCGGCGCTCGGTAATCCCGGACAATAGGGCGTTCATGATCCGCATCGTTCTGTTCCTGTTGTTGATCGCGCTCGCTGCGGCCGGCGAGGTCTGGATCGCCGACCAGCCCGGCTCGATCGTGCTGTCCTGGGGCGGCTACAAGCTCACGGCCACGCTGCCGGTATTTGCGCTCGGCCTGGGCATCCTGGCGGTGGCTACGATTATCGTCTGGAGCATCTTCACCATACTGTGGCGGACGCCGGGGCGGGTCCGCCGGCATCGCCATGAGCGCCGCCATGCCCGCGGCCGCCATGCCATCACCCAAGGCCTGCTTGCGATCGGCCATGGCGATCCGGCCGCCGCGCGTCAGCATGCTGCCGTGGCGCGCAGGCTTGTGGGGCATGATCCGCTGACGCTTCTGTTGCACGCGCAGTCGGCGCAGCTTGAGGGCGATCGCGAGGGTGCGAAGGCGGCGTTCCACGCCATGGCCGAGCGCGACGATACGCGGCTGCTCGGGCTTCGCGGCCTCTTCATCGAGGCCCAGCGCGCCGACGATGCGGTTGCTGCCGTGATGATCGCGGACGAAGCCTTGAAGCTCGCGCCGTCCTCGACCTGGGCGTCCCATGCGGTGCTCGGCTTCCGCTGCGCCAGGGGCGACTGGAACGGTGCGCTGAAAATTCTCGACAACAATCTCGCCTCCGGCCTGATCGACAAGCCAACGTTCAAGCGCCAGCGTGGCGTGCTGCTCGCCGCCCGCGCGCTCGAATTGGAGACGGTCGACCGCGACCTGTCGCGCGAGAGTGCGATGGAGGCGGTGAAGCTCGCGCCGACGCTGGTGCCGGCCGCGGTGCTCGCGGCAAAATTCGAGAGCGAGGCGCATCAGGTGCGCCGCGCGATGCGGATCGTTGAAACGGCATGGCTCGCACAGCCGCATCCTGATCTTGCGGATGCTTATGCGCATGTGCGGCTGGGCGACGCCGCGCGGCAGCGGCTGGTGCGGGTGGAGACGCTCGCGGCCAAGACACCCGGCCATATCGAGGGCGCACTGGCCGTGGCGCGTGCGGCGATCGACGCCTCCGAATTTGCCAAGGCGCGCGAGGCGCTGAAACCCTTTGTCGCCGATCCGACTCAGCGGGTCGCGGTGTTGATGGCCGAGCTCGAGCGCACCGAGCATGGCGACAGCGGCAAGGCGCGCGCATGGACCCTGCGCGCGGTGCGCGCGCGTCACGATCCGGCCTGGACCGCCGATGGCTATGTCAGCGACCGCTGGCGCCCGGTGTCGCCGGTGACCGGACGGCTCGACGCCTTCCAATGGCAGACCCCTGTCGCCAGCCTGCCCTCGGACAGGGGTAAGACCATCGAATCGTCCGCCTTCGAGGAGGCCATGCTCGCCGCGCCGTCGCCGCAGCCCATTATCGAGCCCAACGAGGGTCTTGCCGAGCCATTGCGGGAACCGCCGGCCGCGCCAGCTGCCGCCGACGCCATCCAGGACAATGCGCCGCCGCCGCCCAAGGTCGGGGAGAAGGTGGTCGAGGTAGCGCCTGAGCCGGCCAACCCGCCCAAGCCGGCCGCAGCGCCGCCGGCCGAATCGGTCGCTCCGGCGCCGGCCCCCGCTGCGCAGCCGCTCTTCCGCGCCCGTCCTGAGTTCGCCAAGCCGGCCACGGCGCCCGTTCCGCCCGTGATTCCCATCGTGCGCGCGCCCGACGATCCCGGGGTGGACGAGGAGGCCCCTCCGGACGAATTTTCGGAACAAATTGGTTCGCCCAAGGCGCAGGCCGGCGGCTGGCGTGGATTTTGGAACCGTCTGGGGGGGTAGCGGCGCCGTGCCGATCCGGATCGGATCGTGCGCCGGATTGCCGGGTTGTCCTTGCCAATTCGCCCGTCCGCCGATATCAGAAGCGCGCGTTGCCCGGGATCAGGTTCCGGCGCGGCTTCTCGGTTTGCCGCAATAGCTCAGTTGGTAGAGCACGTCATTCGTAATGACGGGGTCGGGGGTTCGAGTCCCTCTTGCGGCACCACGTTTCCGGACATTGGCGCCCGCGGTCGCCGAACGCGAGACGGTACGCCTTTCGTGATTCGTCTCACACAACCGTGCGCCGCTCTCCTCTAATCTCCCCTGATCCAAGCCGTTCAATCAGATCCAGGGGAGACTTCACATGCGCAAATTCGTTTTGATTGCCGCGATGGTTCTGGCCTCCGCTTCCGCCCAGGCTGGTGGCTCACACAGCCTGACGCTCGCCTCCAATGACGATCCGGCGGCGACCACGCAGAGCGCGCCCGCGCCTGAGGCCACGCCCGCCGATGCACCGAAATATGTCGAGCGGCCGTCCGCGGTCGACACCAAGGCGACGACGGATCAGCCGAAGGCTGATGCCAAGCCGGTCGTCAAGGCGGACCGGAAGAAGCACCGCGCATCCGTGGAAGCCCGCGTGATCTACGAGCTGCATCGCCACGGGATTTATTGGTAAGCGACGCTGCGGGCTTGTCCCGCCCATCCACGTGCTCCCGCACGTGTCTCAAAACGTCGATGCCCGGGGCTGCGCCTCGGCGGAGGGGCTTCGGCCCCGCCAGCTGGACAAGCCCGGGCATGATGACTGCGTCTGTGGACGCAGCGGAATTCTTGTGTTGCCGCCTTACTTCGACATCACCGTCTGCACCACGCTGGAGATCGGTCGCGAGCTGGCGGTGGGCAGCTTCATCTCCTTGGCAAAGGCCTCGTCATAGTCCGGCAGCGTCTGGAAGGTGCTCTTGGCCTTGATCTGCACGACCTTGTAGCCGCCGGCCTTGAGCTGCTTGAGCAGCGTCGGCAATGCTTCTGCCGTGCGCTTCTGGAAATCGTGCATCAGGATGATGCCCTTGCCCTGCTTGGCGAGCTCGGTCATCACGGTGCTCACGACCTTCTCGGGCGTGGAATCGTGCTTGTAGTCGTGGGAGTCGATGTCGCAGGAGAACATCGCGACATTGCGGGTCCCGAGATAGGTCACCATCGCAGGGTTATGCTGCAACTCGGGGAAGCGGAAGAACGGCGCCGGCTCGGTTCCCAGCGCCCATTTCACGGCGCTGAAACCCTTCTCGATCTCGTCCGTGTCCATCTGCTCGGTCATCTTCTTGCCGTTCAGATTGACATGCGACCAGGTGTGCGCACCCACGGTGTGGCCTGCGGCAAGAACCTGCTTCAGGATCTCGGGGTGATAGGTCGCGTGCTTGCCGATCGAGAAGAACAGGCCCTTGGTACACTGGTCGTCGAGCGCCTTAAGCACGGCCGGCGTGCTGCCGGGCCAGGGACCGTCGTCGAAGGTCAGCACCACTTCCTTGTCGGTCAGGAAATCGAATTGCTTGAAATGCTGGAAGCCGAAGCCGGGACCGCCCGTGGTGTCGATCTCGACCACGCGGGAGACGCCGAGTGCATCCGGATTGGCGCAGGCCTTTTCCACGACGGGGGCAGGCGCCGGCACCGGTGCGGGCGCGGCGGGCTTGGGCCCGATCGCGCCGGTGACCTCGACATCATCCTTCGCGCCTTCCTTGGCGGCGAGCTTTGCCGGCGGATTGGCCGATGGCGGAGCCTGGTGGGCCGCGGCGAACTGAGGAACGGCGCCATCGCCGCGCAGCGCTCCCACGAGGTACCAGCCTGCGGCGATCGCACCCGCCATGACGACGACGCCCAGCATCAGGGCTAACGCACTACGCATGTGTCTCTTCCAGTAGCCAACAACGAGGACTTGGTAATGCAGACCTGGCAATGCAGATTTGGCAACGCAGACCTGGCAACGAAACCTTGGCCGCGAAACCCTGGCATTAACCAGGACTTGGCTTCGCGAAGCTTGGCATTCACTTCGTCTCATTAATGCGAAGGAAGTCTTAACGTGACGCCAACACGACACGTTTTGCGGAAGGAATTCACGCCGATATCCCGTTCGTGACCGACGTCACGGTCGCGCTCGCTGACGTGACAGGCCTCACAGTGAAGGCAACGGCCCGGGCGCAAGATCGTGCCATCGCAACAACGGGCCCGAAGTTTTGCGGGCCGCCAATGGGAGCCGACAATGACCGCATCCTTCTTGCGCACGATTCGCCGGGCCGGTTTGGTGCTGGCCTTCGCGCTCTCGCTCTCGACGCTGTCGGCCACGGGAAGCTTCGCCTACACCGCGGAAGCAGAGCAGATGTGCACAAGCGACGCCTTCCGCCTCTGCAGTTCGGAAATCCCCAACATCCCGAAGATCACCGCCTGCATGGTCAAGCATCGCAGCGACCTCTCGCCCGGCTGCCGCGCGGTGATGGACAAGGATCTCGCCAAGGGCGGCGGCAAGGTCGCGACGACGGACTGAGCCGGCATAGCGAGCGTGCAACGCTTTGACGGCGGTGCGGCAAAACGCTGCGCTGCCATCAGCGTTTCGGCCGATGCGAAATGCATTGCGGCTGGATGGTTTTTCGCCTTAGAAAGCCTCAAGGAAACAAAGACAACAAAACCAAGGTTGTGGCTTGCTATTGAGGCGGTCCTGATGAGCAGATTTCTTTATTGCATTCCCCTTGTCCTGATCGCTTCCAGCTCGCTTGCACAGTCGGCGCACGAGCATGATGCCTGCGCGCGCGATGTGACGCGCTTCTGCCGCGCCCATATGAGCGAGGGCGACCAGATGGTCCTGTCCTGCCTGCAACAGAACCGCCGACGCCTTAGCCGCGCCTGCGACAAGGTGCTGACCGAGCACGGGCAGTAATGTTCTCTGTCATTCCGGGGCGCGCGAAGCGCGAACCCGGAATCTCGCGCCGCAGTCTCCAGATTCCGGGTTCGGCTTCGAACCGCCCCGGAATGGCGGTGCAAGAAACTTAGGTGCTGCTGCCCGCCGCGCTCGCGACCACCGGCAGCACTTCGTTTGCGGCGCGGTCGGGGGTCTCCTCCCTCCAGCGCACCGAGCCGAACGGGCGTTCCAGCATGCGGCGGATGCGCACGGGGTCGGGGCCGATATGGAAGGCGATGGCCTGCTGATGCAGCGCGCGCTCCGACTGGGTCGAGCGGTTGCGCTGGCGTAGGTAATCCAGCCAGGTCGGGCAGTGGTAGCGCTCTGTCCACAATTCGGGGTCGGCGATGTCGCGCGCGATCGACCAGCCATAGGCGCCGTTGCGCTGCCGGCTCAGCTGCACGTCCTGCATCACGTTATGAAACGCACGCGCATTGTCCTGGGCCACGCGGTATTCGATCTCGACCACCAGCGGTCCGCTGCGCCCGGTCAGTGCCAGCCGCACCTCGGGATCGTCGAGCGACTCCGCCTGCTCGCCGCGCGCGCCGATGCGCGGCATGCGCAGCCACAGGCCGAGCAGCGGCGAGGCCAGCATCAGCGCGGCGGAGACCAGCAGCGCGGTTTCGACGCCCGCCGCATCGGTGAGCCGGCCCCACAACCAGCTGCCGATCGCAATACCGCCAGAAATCGCAGCCTGGTAGGCCGCGAGCGACCGTCCCGCCACCCAGCGCGGCGCCGAAAGCTGTACGCCGATATTGAACAGCGCGACCGCCATCATCCAGACGGCGCCGGCCACCACCAGCGCGGCCGCGGTGAGCACGGGTTGATGGCTCAGCGCCACGGCCGCGATCGCGCCACCCATCGACAGCGTGCAGGCGCGGATCGCGGCCTCGCCACTCATGCGCTTGCGCAACTCGCCGATATTGAGCGCGCCGATCACCGCGCCAAGGCCGAAGGCGCCGAGCATGATGCCATAGGTCTGCGCGCCGCCATGCAGGAGGTCGCGTGCCACCAGCGGCATCAACGCCGACACCGAGCCGCCGATCAGGCCGGTCACCATGGTGCGGGTCAGCACGATCTTGATCGAGGGCGAATTGGTGATATAGCGCACGCCGGAGACGATGGCGCGGCTCAACCTCTCGCGCGGCAGGCGCGACGCTTCGGCCTCGCGCTTCCAGGTGAACAAAGCGACCATCAGCGGCAGATAGAGCACTGCGTTGAGAGCAAACGCCGCCACCGCCCCCGCGGTTGCCACCACGATGCCGCCGATCGCAGGCCCAAAGCTGCGCGCAATATTGTAGCTGATGCCGTTGAGCGCGACCGCCGCCGGCAATGTCTCCGAAGGCACCTGCTCGCTGACCGAGGATTGCCAGGCCGGTCCCATCAGCGCCATGCCGCTGCCGACCACGAAGCAGAGCGTCAGCAGGAGGTTCGGCTGAACCAGACCGAGCCAGTCGAGCGCGGTCAGCGTGGTCGCACCGACCAGCGAGATCGAGAGCGCGACAAGTGCGACGACGCGCCGGTCGTGCATGTCGGCAATGGCGCCGGCAGGCATCGAGATCAGCATGATAGGCAGCATCAAGGCCGTCTGCACCAGCGCGACCTTGTCGGCCGACGACGTCATCTGGGTCATCGACCAGGCCGCGCCCACCCCCTGGATCAGGATGCCGAGATTGGAGAGCAGGCTTGCGAGCCAGATGCGCCGGAAGGTCGGATACCGCAGCGGCGCAGTGATACCGTCGCCGCTGAACGTCTGGGATCTGGGCGCATCAGTCATATCGGGTCCCACCTCACCTGCCATGGTTTGATTCTGGATGACGTCAAGTGATGCCCGGGAAAGGCGATCGCTGGCAAGACCGGGAATGCGCTTTCGCCCGTCATACCGCAGGTAAGATATTGAAAGATAAGGAAGGATTATGATGGGCCTGACCCGGCGCAAAGTTCTTTGGGACGCCACGGCCTTGCCCCTGCTGGCTGGTGGCTTCGGCATCCGGGCGCCTGCGGAAACCGCGGCGCAGGCGCCTCTGACGTGCCGCCGATTCTGTTCGTGCACGGCAATGGCGACCATGCTGCGCTCTGGATCACCACGCTGTCGCGGATGCAGTCGAATGGCGTGCCGCGCGACCGGATGTTCGTCATCAACTTCACCGATCCGCTGGCGCGCGGCGACGGTCACGTTTTCCGCGTCCGGACTGCGTTGGAGAACAGGATTGCGGTCATTGAGCCGACTTACTAGCTGTTTCAAGAGCGCCGTGTTGACGCAATTGGGTTTGATGGTGACTGTAGCCCGCATGAGCGAAGCGATATGCGGAGTAATATTTGCAAGTGCCGCATGTCGCTTCGCTCATGCGGGCTACCGGAGCGGGCCGTCATGAGCATCGCCGAAGCCTACGATTTCCCGTCAACGCGCCGGCCACTGGTGCCGCCGAGCCTGCCGCGCGCGCCGGACAATCAAACCGCCTTCGGCCGGATGAAGATGATGCGCGAAAACATCATCTCCACCTGGGGTGGTCGCGCCTATGAAGAGGACGTGATCCAGAGCCGCTTCCTGGGGCGAGCGAGCTTTGTCCTCAACGCGCCGGATGCCATCAGGCATGTGCTGGTCGACAATTACGAGAATTACGCGCGCACGCCGGCCGGCATTCGCGTGCTGCGCCCGATCCTCGGCCAGGGTGTGCTGATTGCGGAGGGACGGGCCTGGAAGCATCAGCGCCGCACGCTCGCGCCCGCCTTCACGCCGCGCGCGGTGACGATGCTGGTGCCGCACATGGTTGCGGTGATCGACGAGACGGTTGCCGCGCTCAAGGACAAGAGCGGCGCGCAAGTCGATCTGCGCGAGACCATGCAGCACATGACGCTCGAGATCGCCGGCCGCACCATGTTCTCGTTCGGGATGGCCCAGCATGGATCGACGCTGCGCGACTTCGTCATGGAATATGGCGACAAGCTGGCGCGGCCGCATGTCCTCGATATGTTGCTGCCGCTGTCCTGGCCAAGCCCAAAGGATTTCCCCCGCGCCCGCTTCCGCAAGCGCTGGACCGCGTTCGTCGGCCAGCTGATGGCGGAGCGCCGCGCGGCCGGCAAGCAAGAAGGCGCGCCGGCGCGCGACCTGTTCGACCTGATGGGCGAGGCGCGCGATCCCGAGACCGGAGCCGCGTTCTCCGACGCCCAGCTCGGCGACGAGGTCGCAACCATGATCCTTGCCGGACATGAAACCACCGCGACCACGCTGTTCTGGGCGCTCTATCTGCTCGCGCTTGATCCGGAAACGCAGGAGCAGGTGGCGCGGGAGGCGCGCGGCGTCGCCGCCAACGACGCCACCGATCCCGATCGCCTGAAATTCACCCGCGCGGTCATTGACGAGACCATGCGGCTCTATCCACCGGCCTTCCTGATCGCGCGTGCCGCGACCGGCCACGACAGGGTCGCCGGCCTTCCCGTGCGAAGGGGCGATTTGATGCTGATTGCGCCCTGGCTGTTGCACCGGCACGAAAAGCTGTGGCAGCAGCCGGCAGCATTCGTGCCACAGCGCTTTATGCCGGGAATCCCGCCGCCGGATCGCTTTGCCTATATGCCGTTCGGCGCAGGGCCAAGGATATGCATTGGCGCGCATTTTGCGATCGTCGAGGCGACGCTCGCGCTTGCGCGGCTGATCGGCGCGTTCCATGTCCAGTTGAAGGACAGTGTGCCTGTCATGCCTCTGGGCGTGGTCACCACGCAGCCGGATCATTCGCCACCTTTTGTCATCAAGGTGCGGTAACAGGGGATTGTCCGAGAGCCCAAGCAATCCCATCTAGAGTTGGCCATGAGCGATATCTCCGCCCAGATTTCCGTCCTGAAGCAGAGCGCCGATCCTGCTGTCGCAGACGCGATCGGGGAGCTCATCAGGACCGGCGACGATGCCGAGCTCAACCGGATCAATGCGCTGGATTTTTCCAGGCGTACCTCGCTCGACGAGGAGAAGGTGATCTCGGGCTTTCTGCACGCGTCCCGGCTCGGCCTGTTCGAGCTCGGCTGGAATGTGCTGTGCCCGGGTTGCGGTGGCGTGCTCGGCGCTCATGACACGCTGAAATCCCTCAAGCCCGATGACTATCATTGCGGGCTTTGCGCTTGCGGCTATCAGCCGTCGGTCGACGAGCAGGTCGAGGTCGCGTTCACTGTCAGCCCCAGGGTCCGCCGCATAGCCGCTCACGATCCCAACACGCTGCCGCTGTGGGAGTACTACAAGCAGGTGTTCTGGAGCTCGGGCATCGATCTCAACAAGCGCAATTTTGCGTCGCTGACCGAGGAGGTCGCGCTCGAGACGATGGAATTGCCCGCGGGCGAGAAGGCGGTGATGTCGCTGCAACTGCCGGCGCAATTCATCATCGTGTTCGAGCCGGTGACGCACTCCGCGCATTTCATCGATGTGCAGGGCGAGCCAACCAAGGAGCGGCAGCAGCTTTCGCTGGTCTACAACAAGCATCATCCGCCGACGGGATCGATGGCCATGCGTCCCGGACCGTTGCGGCTGTCGGTCGACAACCAGGCCGGCGTGCGTGTGCTGCCCTCGGTCTTCATCGCCGCCGAGCCGCTGCATGAGCTCCTGGGCAAGCGGAGGCCCTTCCTCACCGCCAAGCGGATGCTGTCCAACCAGACCTTCCGTGACGTCTTCAAGGCCGACAATCTCAATGTCGACCAGCGCCTGAGGATCACCTCGCTGACCTTCCTGTTCACCGATCTCAAGGGCTCGACCGCGCTGTACGAACGCGTCGGCGATCTCGCCGCCTTCGATCTTGTGCGCGCGCATTTCCGGGCGCTGCTCGAAATCATCGCGTCCGAAAAGGGGGCGGTGGTGAAGACCATTGGCGATGCGGTGATGGCGACCTTCATCCGCCCCGAACATGCGCTGACGGCGGGCCTGCGCATGCGCGCTGCGATGGACGAGCTAAACAAGGAGCGTGGCAGCAACGACCTCGTGGTCAAGATCGGCATTCACGAAGGTCCGTGCCTGGCAGTGATGCTCAACGAGCGGCAGGACTATTTCGGCCAGACCGTCAATGTCGCGGCGCGTGTGCAGAGCCTGTCGACCTCGCAGGAGATCCATGCCACGGCGCCCGTGATCGAGGCGCCGGAAGTCGCGGGCATTCTGGAGCGGCAGTCCATCAAGCCGATCCAGAAGCACGCCGCCCTGCGCGGCATCGCCGACAAGATGGTGGTGTACGAGATACCATAGGCTGTTGCGGTTATTCCGGGGGCGCCCTGAAAAGGCCAACCCGAAATCTCGAGATTCCAAAGTATGCAATAGTATACCAGCGTTCGGCGATATGGACCGCGAAATTGCCGAAACGTAATGCCGTCGCCGTCGTGTTCCGCATTGTGCGGATGTTCGCTTTCCCCACATATTGAGCATGAGGCACTGCCATTCCGGCGGATGCCGAAGCCCGCGGTAGGACCAGATGCTCGACGGACTACGCCAATTCATTGCCGACGTTGTATCACCCCATCCCCATGGCAACCGCGCCTTCGATGAGAACGGCTATCAACTGGCTGCCACTGCGCTATTGATCCATGTGATCTCGCTCGACGGCGAGCCGTCCGAGATCGAGAAGCGCAAGCTACACAGCCTGATCGAGAGCCGCTTCGGGCTCGATCCCGGCACTGCCGACCAGCTGATCAGGTCCGCGACCCTGGCCGAGGGTGAGGCGGTCGACCTCTATCATTTCACCAGCGTCATCATGCGCGAGGTCAATGAAGAGGGGCGCCTGCGCATTGTCGAGATGATGTGGGAGTTGGTCTATGCCGACGGCGCAGTCAGCGAGTTCGAGGACAATGTGGTCTGGCGTGCCGCCGACCTGCTCGGCATCTCCTCGCGCGATCGCATCGATCTGAAGCACCTGGTCGCAGGCCGACGCTCAGCCGAGGCCGGCGCCTGAAGGGCGGGCTTTCAGTTGGTTCGCGCGAGGCCTTTCCCTAGGGCGCTTGCTCCCTGCCTGGTCCGGACGCTGCGGCAATCCGCCTCGCTGCCGCGCAGTCGACGCCCTACATGAAGAAACTTTAATCTGCGGGGTGTCTCGGCTGCTACCGCCAAACGGTAAGTTTGGCGCGACGCGGTCGCAGGCGCCCGCTTCTAAACGTTTGCGCACATCGCCATGCGGTTTGGGCGACTTGCAACCCACGGCAACCCTATGCTCTCGTCTTCAGTGTTAGAACCATAGCCAAATCATCTTAGAGCACTGGAATCGTGACTGAACGTGTGACGCTGATAACCGGTGCCTCGGCGGGAATAGGCGCCGAACTTGCGCGCGTCTTTGCGAGTCGAGGCCACCGTCTAGCCTTGGCTGCACGGCGGGCGGATCGACTGTTTGCGCTCGCCTCGGAGTTGAAGGCCCAGGGCAGGCCGGAGCCCGTTGTCATTCCCTGCGATCTCGAGGCGGCCGACGCCGGCGACAAGATCGAGGCCGCGCTCACGGCGGCCGGCGTGGAGCTTGAATATCTCGTCAACAATGCCGGCTTTGGTGCGTGCGGTCCGAGTCTCGAACTTGATCGCGCACGCCAGCTCGGCATCATTGATGTCAACATCCGGGCGCTGACCGACCTCTCGCTGCGGTTCTCCAAAACCCTGATCAAGAATCGCGGCGGGCTGCTCAATGTCGGATCGATCGCCGGTTTCTTGCCGGGTCCCGGCATGGCCGTGTACTACGCGTCGAAGGCGTATGTGTTGTCTTTCACCGAGGCGCTGCGCAAGGAGCTCGAGCCTCATGGCGTGCGCGTCACCTTGCTTTGTCCGGGGCCGGTGCAGACCGAGTTTCAGGAGCGCGCCAACTACAAGCCTGGCTTCGATTACTCCGTGCTCGACATGTCGCCCCGCGAGGTCGCGGAGCAGGCCTATCGCGGCTTGATGGCCAACAAGCGCGCAGTGCTTCCCGGCCTTGGCATCAAGCTGGTGCCATTCATGTTGCGTCTGTTCCCGCGCGGCTTCATTCTCGCCGCCGTCGGCCGTTTCCAGACCAAGCAGTAGTTTCGAGGCTTGGCTGGGCGGTTGACGCTCACCTCTGCTCGCCGCGAGAGGTGAACAAGGCGTGCAAAACCACTGCTTTGGCCCGCGACTTGCTTCCGTGTGTGACTGAACTCACGCGAAATTAAGAATTGCTTAGGTACGATTTCGCGCTGGGTTAAAGAACTTTGCGCGGGCCCATGTCGAATCGCTCGAAATACCTTCGCGGCCAGAACCTGGTTTCCTTTCCGCCTGCCCGCCCTCCGATCTCGAGGTCCAGCGAGCCGAAGCCGTTACGACCGGTCCTGGTGGTCCTGCACCAGGAGACATCCAGCCCCGGTCGGGTGGGCAACGCCTTGCGCACGCTCGGCTACCAGCTTGACATCCGCCGGCCGCGCTTTGGTGATGCGCTTCCGACAACGCTGGATGGGCACGCCGGTGCCGTCATTTTCGGCGGCCCGATGAGCGCCAATGATACCGACGACTATGTCCGCGCCGAGATCGACTGGATCGAGATCCCCTTGCGCGAGGGCCGTCCCTTCCTCGGGATTTGCCTCGGCGCGCAGATGCTGGCCAAGCAGCTTGGTGCCGCCGTCGCCCCGCATGAGCAAGGCGTGGTTCAGGTCGGCTATTACCCGATCCGTCCCACGGCTGCGGGCATGGGCGTCTGCTCTGACTGGCCGGAACAGGTCTATCACTGGCATCGCGAGGGCTTTGAGCTGCCGTGCGGCGCCGAACTGTTGGCTTCGGGCGACGATTTCCCGGTGCAAGCAATCCGCTACGACACCTGCTTCGGCCTGCAGTTCCACCCCGACGTCACGTACGCCATGATGCATCGCTGGACTGCCCGCAGCTGCGACCGCATGGATGCGCCTGGCGCTCGGCCGCGTCACCAGCACTTCGCAGACCGCGCGGTCTACGACGCCGTCGAGCGCGCGTGGCTGACGCATTTCATTGAGGGATGGCTGCTGCAGGTGCCGGTGTTCGCTCAGGTAGCGGAGTGAGTTGCTGATCCTGAGCGGTAATCTTGAAAGCCCGTCTTCGCCCGTTGGGCTACGCCGGGCACGCTCTGTCTTCGGCCAAGCGCGGCTGCGCCACGCGTAGCCGAAGGCAGAGCGTGGTGGAGCCAGGCGGGATCGAACCGCCGACCTCATCATTGCGAACGATGCGCTCTCCCAGCTGAGCTATGGCCCCGTCACGACCACCTTTGCAGAAATAGGGAGGGCAAAGGCGGCTTCAAGCGGCGCCATTTACAGTCCGTGACAACCCCAAGTCAATTGAGAAGTCGGGAGGTGCGAAAATCCCGGATTTGCGCGGATTTGCCGGGAAGTTCCCTTGTTTGGTGGGGTCGGAACCGATATCTAGCGGGAGCTATCCCACGACCGCAGCATTCGAGCCCCTCCCCCATGCGAGCTGTTCTCGACATCGTTCTCATCGTCCTTGATCTCTACATCTGGCTCTTGATCGCGTCCGCGATCCTGTCCTGGCTGGTTGCGTTCAATGTCGTGAATACCCGCAACCAGTTCGTCGCAGCGGTGGCCGAATTCCTCTATCGGATCACCGAGCCGTTGCTGGCGCCGATCCGCAATTTCCTGCCCAGCCTTGGCGGGCTCGATATCTCGCCGATCATTCTGATCCTGATCATCATGTTCCTTGAACGGGTGATCACCTATTACATCTATCCGGCGGTGTTCTGACACTTGACCGATGGCCTGATGCTCCCTTGGCGTGCTTCGACCGGGGGCATCAGTGTCGCGCTGCGGGTGACGCCACGCGGAGGCCGCGACGATATCGAGGGGATCGAGACGCTCTCTGACGGACGCAGCGTGTTGAAGATGCGGGTCCGTGCCATGGCCGATGGCGGCGAAGCCAATCGCGCCGTCATCGAATTGCTGGCCAGAGCGCTAGGCGTGCCAAAGGCGAAGTTGCGGCTCGTCTCAGGCGCGACCTCGCGGCTGAAGCAGGTTGCGATCGACGGCGATCCAGCAGAACTCGGCAGGTCCTTGCGGACGCTGACGCAGGCCAGGCACAGCAAGACCTAACTACCTAAGGGAATCGACATGACGGCTCGCATCATCGATGGAAAGACGATCGCCGCCGAGCTTCGCGCCCAGGTCGCGGGCGAGGTCGCTCGCGTCAGGCGCGATCACGGCCTCACACCGGGGCTTGCGGTCGTGCTGGTTGGCAACGATCCCGCGAGCGAAGTCTATGTGCGCAGCAAGCACACCCAGACGCAAGCTGCCGGCATGGCGTCCTTCGAGCACAAGCTGCCGGCCGAGGTCTCGCAGGAGCATTTGCTGGCGCTGATTGCGAAGCTGAACCGCGATCCCACGGTGCATGGCATTCTCGTGCAATTGCCGCTGCCGAAAAGGCTCGACACCGAAACCATCATCAACGCTATCGATCCCGCCAAGGATGTCGACGGCCTGCATCCGCATAATGCCGGGCGGCTTGCCGGCGGCTTTGCGGCGCTGGCGCCATGCACGCCGCTCGGCTGCATCATCCTGAGCAAGAGCGTGCATACCTCGCTCGCAGGCATGAACGCGATCGTGATCGGCCGCTCCAATCTCGTTGGAAGGCCGCTCCTGCAGTTGCTGCTGAATGAGAACGCGACGGTAACGATCGCGCATTCGCGCTCGCGCGACCTGGCGAAACTCTGTGCCCAGGCTGACCTGGTCTATGCGGCGGTCGGCAAGCCGGAAATGGTGCGCGCCGACTGGATCAAGCCAGGCGCGACCGTAATCGACGTCGGTATCAATCGTCTGCCGACGGCGGCAGGCAAGACGAAGCTGGTCGGGGACGTGGCCTTTGCGGAAGTGTCGCAAGTCGCCGGAGCGATCACGCCGGTGCCCGGCGGCGTCGGGCAGATGACCGTGGCGTGCCTTCTGGTGAACACGCTGCGCGCGGCGTGTGCGATCGCAGGATTACCGAAGCCGGCGGTGTGATCGGTTGTCGTTCCGGGGCGCCTCGAAGAGCGAACCCGGAACCTGAAGATTCTCGGATGTGCGATTGCACATCTGAGCTCGATACCAGCGCATCGCCCCGGAATGACGGCCGCCTTACTTCCTCTTCGCGCGCTCGATGCCTTCGGCAATCAGCTTCTGGGCGTCCTCAGGCCCGCCCCAACGCTTGATCTTGACCCACTTGCCGCGCTCCAAATCCTTGTAGTGTTCGAAGAAGTGCTGGATCTGCTGCAGGGTGATGTCGGGCAGGTCGCTATAGGTCTTCACCCGGTCGTAGCGCTGGGTGAGCTTGGAGGAGGGCACTGCGATGATCTTCTCATCGCCGCCGGCCTCGTCTTCCATGAACAGCACCCCGACCGGACGCACGCTCATCACAGCGCCGGGCACGATGGCGCGGGTGTTGGCGACCAGGACGTCGCAGGGGTCGCCGTCATCGGACAGTGTGTGCGGGATGAAGCCGTAATTGCCGGGATAGCGCATGGCGGTATAGAGGAACCGGTCGACGATCAGCGTACCGGCTTCCTTGTCCATCTCGTATTTGATTGGCTCGCCGCCGACCGGCACCTCGATGACGACGTTGACTTCGCGTGGCGGATCGATCCCGATCGGGATGGCGTCAATACGCATGAAAATGGGCTCCGTGCGGCCTGCAGTCAGGCTTTGAAACGTGGGCTTCTGGACCGGCTAATACGCGTCAAACCGCGCGGGCGCCAGAGCGCAGTGCACAAAAATGGTATGCACCTTGACAGCTCAAATATGGCTGAAAAGTTGTGCCCGCTAAAGCGGGCTCGCGCCTTAGTTAGTCCAGGCGAACGCGACCTTGTCGAGCGACTTCGGCCCGAAGCGTTCCGAGGAGCGGGCTACCATGCGGCCGCCGAGAGTGCGGTAGAATTCGGTGGCGGGATCATTGTCCGACAGTGCCCAGACCACCATGCTGCGCAGGCCGCTCTGCGCGAGATCACGCTTGGCGGCGGTAAAGAGCCGGCGGCCGAAGCCGAGGCCCTGGAATTCCGGCCGTAGATAGAGTTCGTAGATCTCGCCTTCGAAGTGGAGGCTACGCGCGCGGTTGCGACCGTAATTGGCGTAACCTGCGATCTTGTCGCCGAACACCAGCACGCTGACGCGGCTGCCCTTGCGGATCGCACTGTCCCACCATTGCGGGCCGCGGCGATTGATCAGCTTTTCCAGTTCGGCACCGGGGATGATGCCCTGATAGGCTGCACGCCAGGCTTCGTCATGGGTGGATGCCACTGCAGTTGCATCTGCAGCTTTGGCCGGCCGGACCTCGATCAGGGTTGTGCTCATGACGCTGATCAAACCAAGTCCGCGGGCTCGCTTCAAGGTCCATCGTTAATTATCGGTTAACGTGTGGACTTTCTGCATCAGTTCATCGCAAGCCTGTATCGAAAAAGGACAAAGCGCCTCTTGAAGCGGTCGCCGGCTGGCCGGGGCCAGTGCAACTTCACTGCGCTCAAAGTTTTTTACCGCTTTGCCCCCGGTCGACGCCGCATTTGATTCGCTGCGGCTGGTGTGTTGCCGTTGCGGGAGAGCCGAAGGGATCGGAATTTCATGCGTTTCTTAACTGCGGTTTTCGCGTGGCTTGCGGTCGGCCTTGCCGCCGCATCTGCCCAGACCTTCGGCGCGGTGGGAGCGGAAGGCGCAGGCCTGCGCGCGCAGCAATGGCTGGTTCCGTCAGGCGATGCTGCGGTTGCCGCGCGTGCAATCCTGTTTCGCCCCGATGGTGATGGGCCGTTCCGATTGGCGGTGATCGCACATGCCTCGACGCAAAATGTCCTGCGCCGGGCGCAGATGCCGCAACCGGACTATCAGCCGCTCGCGGCGTTCCTGGTCGGTCGCGGCTTTGCCGTGCTGGTGCCGGAACGCCTGGGCCATGGCGCCACTGGCGGGACTTATCTGGAAGACCAGGGTGGTTGCGACGAGGCGGACTATGCCCGCTCCGGACGCGCAACGGCCGATGAGATTGCCGCGGCGCTGAGCTTCATGCGCACACAGCCCTTCGTGCGGCCTGAAGGGGTGGTCGTGATCGGCCATTCCGCCGGCGGCTGGGGCGCGCTCGCACTTAGCTCGAGCGACCCCCGCGAGATTGCTGCGATCATCGCTTTTGCGCCCGGCCGCGGCGGACATGCCAATGATCGCGAGAACCAGGTGTGCGCACCGCATACGCTGATCGCCGCAGCATCCGCTTTTGGCAAGGCCGCGCGCGTGCGCGTGACCTGGCTGGTCGCCGCGAACGATACCTATTTCTCTCCGGAATTGTCGCGGAGATTGGCGGACGCATTCCATGCGGCCGGTGGCAAGGTTCAATTTTCCGTGTTGCCGCCGTCCGGCAGCGAGGGACACTGGATGGCGGAGACCGCAACAGGCGTGAAGCATGCGGAAAGCGCGCTGAACCGTGCGCTGAAGCCTGACGCCTCCAGGACGGCCAAAAAACCATGACGCTCTATTTCCTGGCCAAATACCTGCACGTCCTCGGCGCTATCGTCATTCTCGGCACCGGGACGGGCATCGCGTTCTTCATGCTAATGGCGCATCGAACCGGCGATGCTGCCTTCGTCGCTCGTACCGCATCTGTCGTGGTGACCGCGGACATGCTGTTCACGCTGTCGGCGGTGATCGCGCAGCCGATCACAGGCCTCCTTCTGATGAAGCTTTCGAGCACGGGCCTTGGCGAACGCTGGCTTGTTTCCTCGCTCGGGCTTTATGCCGTCGCCGGCCTGCTCTGGGTGCCTGTCATTTTCATGCAGATCGAGATGCGCGATCTTGCCCGCCTCGCGGCGGAAAAAGGAACGGGGCTGCCGCCGCGATACTTCACGCTGTTTCGCCGCTGGTTTGCCTTCGGCATTCCGGGCTTTGGCTCGGTCATGATCATCCTGTGGCTGATGATCGCAAAGCCGTTTTGAGGGCGAAAGATGAGTGAAGCGAACGCGCGCAACGTTCTCGTGCTCGGCGCGTCCGGCCTGATTGGCCGGTTCGTCACCGACGATCTGCGGCAACGGGGCTTTGCGGCGACAGGCGTCGCGCGGAAATTCTTCGCGGGCCAGCGCATCAGCGCGCTTGATCTCGAGATGCCGTGCTGTTGCTCGGCTCAGGGCTTCGTAGCTGCGCCAAGACCGGCGATCGTGCTGATGGTGGTCGCATTGCTGATGCTGGACAACAGATGAGCCGCTGGCCCGACGATGACGTGATCCTCTATGACGGCGTCTGCGTATTCTGCTCGCGCTGGATTCGCTTCATCGCGAAGCGTGACGTAGCCGCCCGTTTCCGCTTCACGCCGATCCAGTCGGCCTATGGCACGCGTCTGGCGCAGGCCTTTGGGATCGATCCCGATGATCCCGATACGAACGCGGTGGTGCACGGCGGCATTGCCTATTTCAAATCCGACGCCGCGCTGACCGTGCTGTCGCATCTGCCGGGGTGGGGCTGGACGAGGGCGTTGTTTATGATGCCAAAGCCGCTGCGCAACGCGGTCTACACGGTCGCCGCACGCAACAGGTATCGGATTTTCGGGAAGTATGATGCTTGCTTCGTGCCTGATGTGGCGATGCGGGCGCGGGTACTGGAATAGAGCTCGAAGGTCCCGTCATTCCGGGCGATGCGAAAGCATCGAGCCGGGAATCTCGAGATTCTCAGGCGCGTAATTATGCGCCATAGTTCACGCTCCGCGTGCCCCGGAATGACGGCGCTAACGATTAGCGCTCTCAATTACCGCCAGCACCTCATTCGCCGCCCGCTCGCCTGAATCCCGCGCCCCATGCGCCGTCGAGAAGAAGTTCGGCGACGTCGCTTCGCCCGCAAAGAACAGCCGTCCATCCACCGGTGCCGCCAGCACAGCGCGCTTCCCCGCATGTCCGGGCAGCGCGTGCGAATAGGAGCCGCGGGCGAAGGGGTCGTGGGCCCAGCGCGACTCACGTAGCGGCGTCAGCCTGCGACGGAAATCACTGCCGAGATACGACACGATCTCGTCGATGCTCGCGGCAGCGATCGCGCCGTCGCCTGCATCTTCCAATTCCCTGGCATAGCGGCCGCCGAAAAAGCCTTCGATGCAGGGCTGGCCGAACGGGCGGATGTGGTAGGTGCCCATCGCCGTGCGCATCGTGGCGCCGCGCAGATTGCCATCCCTTGGCAGCGCCTCGGGCCCGGACAGCGCCAGTGTCACCTTCTCGTCGACCCCGAGCGGCAGGGCCGCCGCGGCGTCTACTTTCGCGGATAGCGCCGGGAAAAAGCGGATCGCCTGATCTGCGATCAGGTTGGTCGGCACCGTCACAATGACCTTGTCCGCGGTCAGCGTGCCGAGCGAAGTCTCGATGCGCAAGCGCTGTTGCGAATGATCGATTAGAGCGACGTTGCAATTGAATGCGATCGGCAGCCCCGCGCCATAGGCCGCGATCAGCGCGCCATAGCCGCGTCGCACCCGCCAATTGTGGCCGCTGTCCTCATAGGCATCGACATCGAGCACCGAAACCTGGTCGAGTTCGCACCCGTTTACATAGGTGGAAATCGCATCGATCATCGGATTCCAGCGGTTATCCGGCTCGAGATAGAGGTTGGCGGCGCAGTCCTCGCCCCGAAGCGCGGCTTGTCCGAGGCGGTCATAGAAGGCGTCGATCGCGCGGAAGAATTCCTGCCGCTCTCGTTCCGGAAACACCTCGCCAAAGGCCCGGTCACGCCACGGCGGCAGCGTGCGATCGACCTCAAAATTCAGCTGCTCGGCGATGAGGACGAAGGAATTTTGATCCGCCGAATGCAACCAGCCGCAGCCGACGTCGAAGATGACATCAGGCGCCGCCTGCACCGTATGGCCGCGCCCGCCGACGCGGTCGCGCGCTTCCAACAGGATGATGTTGAGGCCGGAATCTTTCAGCGCATGCGCGGCCCCCAGGCCGGCGGCGCCTGCGCCGATGATGACGACATCGACCGAGGAGGAGAGGGGCATTGGATGTCTGGTTTCGTCGCTATACCCCGGGCACGAGCGCAAAGCGCATCTTCGTTCTCATGCTCCCGGGCATCCACGTCTTTCCCGCCCAGTATCGGAGACGTGGATGGCCGGGACAAGCCTGGCCATCACGGCTGCCGCGCGGTTGGCGCCGTTACGCCACCGCTTCCTTGGCCTTTTCGGCGCGCTTGCGGTCGTTGGGATCGAGGTGCTTCTTGCGCAGGCGGATCGACTTCGGCGTCACCTCGACGAGCTCGTCGTCCTCGATATAGGCGAGCGCCTTTTCCAGCGTCATCTTGATCGGCGGCGTCAGCCGCACTGCCTCGTCCTTCGACGTGGTGCGGATGTTGGTGAGCTGCTTGCCCTTGAGCACGTTGATCTCGAGATCATTGTCGCGGGTGTGCTCGCCGACGATCATGCCCTTGTAGACCTTCCAGCCCGGCTCGATCATCATCGGGCCGCGATCTTCCAGCTTGAACATGGCGTAGGCCACTGCGTCGCCCTGGTCATTGGAAATCAACACGCCGTTGCGGCGGCCCTGGATCTCGCCCTTGTAGGGCGCATAGCCGTGGAACAGGCGGTTCATGATCGCGGTGCCCCGGGTGTCGGTGAGCAGTTCACCCTGATAGCCGATCAGGCCGCGGGTCGGCGCGTAGAACACCAGCCGCAGCCGGTTGCCGCCAGAGGGACGCATCTCGATCATCTCGGCCCTGCGCTCGCTCATCTTCTGCACGACGACGCCGGAATGCTCCTCGTCGACGTCGATCACGACCTCCTCGATCGGCTCCAGCGTCTGCCCGGTGGCCTCGTCCTTCTTATAGACGACGCGCGGACGCGACACCGAAAGCTCGAAGCCCTCGCGGCGCATGGTCTCGATCAGGATCGCGAGCTGCAATTCGCCGCGGCCCGAGACGTCCATGGAATCCTTGTCCTCGGCTTCGCGGACGCGCAGCGCGACATTGCCCTCGGCCTCGCGCAGCAGGCGATCGCGGATCATGCGGCTGGTCACCTTGTCGCCCTCGGTGCCCGCGAGCGGCGAGTTGTTGACGATGAAGGACATCGACACCGTCGGCGGGTCGATCGGCTGCGCCGTCAGCGGCGTCTCGACCGTGGGATCGCAGAACGTGTCGGCGACAGTGCCCTTGGTGAGGCCCGCAATAGCGACGATGTCTCCGGCATCGGCCTCCTCCAGCGGCGTGCGTTCGATGCCGCGGAAGGCGAGGATCTTGCTGATCCGTCCCTGCTCGATCAGCTTGCCGTCGCCGGCGAGCACCTTGACCTGCTGGTTCGGCTTGATGCTGCCCGAGGTGATGCGGCCGGTGATCAGGCGTCCGAGATAGGGATTGGCCTCGAGGATGGTGCCGATCATGCGGAACGGACCTTCCTCGATCTGCGGCGCCGGCACATGGCGGAGGATCAGGTTGAACAGCGGCTCCATACCGGCGTCCTTCGGGCCTTCCGGGCTATTCGCCATCCAGCCCTGCTTGGCCGACCCGTAGAGGATCGGAAAATCAAGCTGCTCTTCGTTCGCGTCGAGCGCTGCGAACAGGTCGAACACCTCGTTGATAACCTCGGTCGGCCGCGCGTCGGGGCGGTCAACCTTGTTGATCACGACGATCGGCCGCAGGCCCACCTTCAATGCCTTGGAGACCACGAATTTGGTCTGCGGCAGCGGACCTTCGGCGGCGTCGACCAGCACCAGCGCGCCGTCCACCATGTTGAGGATGCGCTCGACCTCGCCGCCGAAATCAGCGTGGCCGGGGGTGTCGACGATGTTGATGCGGGTGTCCTTCCACTGCACCGAGGCCGCCTTGGCCAGAATGGTGATGCCGCGCTCGCGCTCCAGGTCGTTGGAGTCCATGGCGCGCTCGGCGACCTTCTGGTTCTCGCGGAAGGTGCCGGATTGCTGCAGCAAGCGGTCGACGAGGGTGGTCTTGCCGTGGTCGACGTGGGCGATGATGGCGACGTTGCGGAGGTTCATGGGTTGCTTCTTTTGGTCGTGCAATGGCTCAAGGCGCGATCTCGCGGGATAGCCGGGACCTGTTTCCGTTAACGCTTGAAACCTGAGAAATTGAGGGGCCGCGCGATCCCAAAAAGGAAGCCCGGCCAAACGACCGGGCACCTTGCGCGTTTGCAGCGCAATATATTCAGAAAAAGCCAAAAAACAATGGGGCTGTTTGACAATTGGTTAGCCGTTTTCCGACCGCAAAAACGCGGGTTTAGGGCATGATCCGGACCCGTGGGACCGCGTTAGCGAAAACCGGGTCGGTTTTCCGAAAAGTTCATGCTGAAAAACCACTGAAGCGCGATTTGGCGTTTCAAGCTGGGCCTTCCTTGGTCGGGTAGACCCCCCGCAAGACCTCCTCGAAATGGCTCTTCACCTGCTCGTTGCAGAGGCAGGCGCGCTCGGCCAGACGCGCGCGGTCGCACACCAGGATGGCGCCGCGTCTGGTCTGCAGGATGCCCTCGGCCTTGAAAGTCTGGATCACGCGGCTGACATAGGAGCGCCCGACCCCGAGCAGGGTGGCGAGCTGCTCATGCGTCAGCGGCACGGCGTCGGCAGCTTCGGTGCGCTCGATCGCTGAGATGATCCATTTGGCGGTGCGCTGCTCGATGGAATGGATGGCGTTGCAGGCGGTCGACTGGAAGATCTGCGCCAGCATGCAGTCGGCATAGCGGGTGAACACGTTGCGCAGGGTTTTCGATTCGGCTTTCGCCGCATCGAGCCTGCTGACAGGCATGCGCTCGAAAGGGCCACCGAATTTGACAATGATGCGCGTGTACGCCGGCAGAAAGCCCTGGCTAACAATGCCGCCGACCGCGCCCTCGCGGCCGACCAGGATGGTCTCGACGTCGCGGCCGTCTTCGCTCGTGACCAGGAAGGTCGCGAGGCTCGGCCCGCAGGGGAAATGCACCACGCTGACATCGTCGCCGGGGCTGTAGAGCACGTCATTTGCCTCGACCTCCTCGAACGACAGATGCGGTGCGATCAGCGCATAGTCATCCGCATTCAACCGCCGCAGCAGGTTGTTGTAGGGGCGGTCGGTAACCTCGGCTGTCGGGTCGAGCCGTCTCAGCATGAATGAAATCTCTCCTCGCTGAGGGATAATCGCCAAGCCAGTTTCTTGGTTCCGTCTACTAGTGCACAGACCTGCAGCGCAGGCTGTGATGGCTTCATCCTGGGAACCCGTCGGCGCGCTAATCCCAGGCACCGACAGCGGGCCGTCCTGCCAAATCCAACAGACATGGCTGATCAATGGAGTCCGCCCCTCTCAACGGCTTTCCCACGCTGCCCAATGACGTGCTGATCGTCGAAGACGACCCGATCATCGCGCTCGATTTCGAGGACACGATTCTCGGCTTCGGTGTGACCTCGGTGCGTTCGGTCGGCAATGTCGCCGCCGCGCTTGCCGCCATCGCGGCGCGGCCGCCGGATTTCGCCCTGCTCGATGTCGCCCTTGCGCGCGAGAAGAGCTTTGCGGTCGCCGAGCAGCTCGACGTGCTGAACATTCCGTTCGCGTTCGTGACCGGCTATGGCGGCGCTGCGAGCGTGCCGGCGGCTTTTGCGGGCCGACCGAGGCTCGGCAAGCCTTGCACGGCGGACACGCTGGAAGCAGCGTTGCGGCGGGGGATGAGATCAGGGTGAGGTAAGACGCTGATCGCTCGCTATAGGAAGATTGTGTGACGGCCGAATTAAAGCGTGCCAGCGGCGCGGAGCTGAGCGCCGGCGCGTGGCAGGCTCTGGGCGATGGTTGCAAGCACCAGCTTGCGGTCGGCGACCGCACGGTGGAATTGCTCCAGAGCGATATTGAAGGCGGTCAGCGCGCCTTCCGGGATCGCGCCGTCCTCGAAGCAATGCAGCGTGTCGCGCAGGATCGTATCCGCCTCGCTCTGCAGGACATCGAGTTCATCGGTCGATTCGCTCCGGCGCGCGACCGCGATCATGTCGAGCAGGCGCTCGCGCAGATGGCCGTTGTTGGTGCGCTCGTCGCGCTTGAGATAGCCGGCGAACCAGGCCCCCAGCGAGCCCGTGGCCGACAGTGCCATCAGGGTCCACCAGATGTAATCGCTGTATTTGTCCAGGAACGTCTTCTCCTCGCCGTCGACAAAGGCGGCGGCACCGGGATGCGCCGGGATCACGGCGTCCTTGTCGGTGTCGGGGGTCTCGATCTTTGCGGCCAGCGGGAATTCGGTCAGCAATTGCTGGCGGGCCGCGAAAAGCTGGCGGGTGAGCGCAGCCACGGTCGATTCCGACAGGCCTTTGCGGGCGACGATGTGGTGGTTGAAGCTGATGGTTTTCACCTCGTCGTCGGGCCGCTCCGGCGAGCCGCCGAACGCGCCGGAGGGAATTTCCGCGGACTCATACACAGGATGGTTCTGTGCAATCGCTTCCGCCGAATCGATGGCAAGGAAGGTCGGCTCGCCGCCGTCCTTGGCAGAAGCAGCGATCGCGTCAGCGGTGATCTTGCTGTTGACCGGGCCGGCGGCGAGATAGACGTCCGCCTTCTGGTTGCGGATGGCCTCGGACGCCTCGGCGGCGGGGAATTGCACGACATCGACCTTGTTGGGATCGACGCCGGATTGCTGCAGGATCACCTTGAGCAGGTTCACATTGGCCTCGGTCCGGCCGACCACGCCGATGCGATGTCCGGCCACCTGGGAGATCTTGGTGATCCTGGCGCCCGACTTCTTTTTGCCCTTTGCCGGCGCCGGCACCCAGATCACCACGACATTCTTGCGCAGCGTGGCGACGGCCTGCGCATTCTTTGGCACGTCGAGATCGCCGCGGATGATGGCGAGGTCGACCTTGCCCTGCGACAGCGCATCCGCGCTTGCGACGGCGCCGTCGGTCTGGATCAGTTTCAGCCGGACATGGCCATGGGTTTGCGCGAAAGCATGGGTCAGCGTCTGCACCACCCTGACGTCGTCGCTGTTGGTCGGCCCAACGGCGATCTTCAACGTCTCCGGCCGCATGACGAAATAATAGCCGCCGGCGATGGCGCCGACCAGTGCGAGGAGCAGGGCGATCGCCACCAAGAGCGTCTGCCGCCCCGCCTGGCGCGGCGAGGACGCGGCCGGCGCGGCGGCCAATTTGACGCCTCCGGTCATGGATCTCCCAAACAAGCGTTTCAGGCTTAGCTTCATCTGGCCGGCATGGTTCAAAAGACAGTCTAGCAAATTCCTTGCCCGGAAAGGGTTACAACTGCGTCATGGTTGCCGGACCCAGCGCCAACTTGCGGTGTTAAGGTAAAGTTCCGGGAAAGCATGGGAGACGATCATGGTGGAGCGGTTATCGGCAGAAGCCCGCAAATCGGCCCTGAAGACCCTGTCCGGCTGGACCGAGGTGGCGGGCCGGGAGGCGATCGCACGGACCTTCGTATTCAAGGATTTCAACGAGGCCTTCGGCTTCATGTCGCGCGCAGCGCTGGTTGCCGAGAAACACGACCATCATCCGGAGTGGCGCAATGTCTACAAGACCGTGGAGGTGGTGCTTGCCACTCACGATGCCGGTGGCGTCACCGAGCGCGACGTCGCCCTTGCCAAGGCAATGAATGCGATCGCAGGCCAACTCGGGGTGTGAGCCGCGAGTCCTGATAGAGAAACCTTGCACCTGCGGCGCCCAATGCCCAATTGCTTGTCGTTGGAGGGAGCCGCAGCGATGGCAAGTGAATATTCGGTGGGTTTCGAGCCGGCTGACCGGCTGGCGGAAGACCGCGAAAGCGTACGCCGGAAGTTCTGGATCAAGTTCAAGCGCGTGGTGGCGAAGCTTCCTTTCGCGGAAGATCTGCTCGCTGCCTATTACTGCGCTTTCGACCGGCAGACGCCGCGCCACGTCCAGGCGTCGCTGCTAGGGGCGATTGCCTATTTCATCCTGCCGTTCGACTTCATTCCCGACATGCTTCCCGTGCTCGGCTTCACCGATGACGCGGCCATCCTCGCGACCGCGCTCCGTCTGGTAGCAAGCCACATCACGGACGAGCACCGCCAAGCCGCGCGCGCCGCGCTGAAGCGGGGCATCGACGGCGAAAGCTGAAGCGGATTGCCTGTAACGCAATTCGGGTGAGGGGCGCGCAACGCCAACCAGATACCGTAGCCCCTCACCCATTTGCGCTGGACGATGCTGCGCGATCGCCAGTAGCAACTCGACGTGCGACTCAATACTCAACTCGACTTTCGGCATCGAAGTCGGAGTGATCCGACTTCGACTGTGCTCAATGCCCAATTCCGGCTCCCCCGCGAGTTGGGTGGGAGTGGTGAGCCAAACTACTGGCTGGAGCGCGCGCGCCGCGCGGGCTTGGTCTCGGCGGGAGCAGCCGCCTGTGCCTGGGCCTGCGCATTCTCCTTGGCCGTCTGATCGGCCTGCCAAGCCTGGAATTGCTTGAACAGCGCTTCCTTGTCGGCCTCCGACTGCGCGCCTTTGGCCGCAGCCGGGTTCTGCTGCAGGAAGTCGTCGAAGCGATTGCGTGCACCTTGTTCGAGGCCGTGCTGATCGAGCCATTGCTTGGCGTAGGGCAGGCGTTGCCAGCCCTGCAGCGGCGCCGCCAGCGACACTTCCTTCCACTTCGGATGGAAGGGTGGGTTCTGGAATGCCGGGAACTTGGTGAAGAAGGCATCCACGAACAGCGACAGCTTGCGGTAGCGGTCGGTATTCTGCGCCCAGTTATAGGCCGCAAGCACGGCCGGCACTGCGATGGTGTCGACCTGGCCCTCCTCCTTGGAGATCAGGTTCGGATAATCGGCCGAGGTCAGGCGCGCCGGCAGATAGTCGCCCTGCAGTGGCTTGTCGTAATCCACCGTCACGAGATGAAAGCGGCCGTCATTGGCGAAGGTCGAGACGGACTTGTAGGGCTTGCCGCCAACCACGATCACGGCGTCGATCTCGCCCTTCTTGAGCTTCTCCATCGCGATGCGCTGCTCGATATAGACGAAATTGGCCTTCAGTCCGAGCCGCTCGAACACGGTCAGCGCGGTGACGAAGGTGCCGCCATTGGGCAGATCGACGCTGATGGTCTTGCCCTCGAGCTCCCGCAGATTGTGGAAGGTCTTCGGAGCAATAACCTGCATCTCCTCGTTGTAGAGCTTGGTGACGTAGGTGAATTGCTTCTTGATGTCCTTGGCGAAACCCTTGCGCTCGAGATAGTCGAGCGTGTCGGCGCGTACGATGCCGAGGTCGACGCCCTGCAGGAACAGAATGTCGGCGACGCTCTGCACCGAGCCGCGGCCGACGATCGGCAGCACGCGCAGCTGGTTGCCGTTGTCGAGCAGAGAAGCGAGGTCGGCGCCGAACTGCACGTAGGTGCCGCCGATCGTGCCGGTGATCAGCGTCACCGTGTTGGCATTGAGCGACTGCTTGGTCTGGGCCGAGCCAAATTGAAAGATTGCCCGGAGACTGTCGCTGACCTTGGCCGGGTCATACTCGGTCTCGTCGGCGCGCGCCGCAAAGCCGCACGCCATCATGATGGCAACGAGTGCCAGTCCGAAAATACGTCGCATGAGGTTCCCTTGATATCGCGTCGTGATGTCGAAGAAGACGTGTCAGTTCGGCAATTGCGCGAGAAGCCGTTGCGCCTCGGGGGAGCCGAGTTGCGCGGCCTTCTGGTACCAAGCCCGCGCCTTGTCAGGCTCCGGCGTGATGTTGCGGACATCCGACGTGCCGAGTGCGGTCGGGTCATAGGTCCGCGCCAGAATCAGCGCCGCGTTGGCGTCCTGGCCCTCGGCGGCGCGCTCGAGCAGAAGCCGCGCGGCCGGGATGTCGCCCATGGCGAGCATGTCCTTGGCGCGCTTCATCAGCACGGCAAGCTCCTGGGGCTCGATCCGCTTGAGTGGCTGCGTTGCCGCCTGGGGCTCCGGTGCCTGCGGCATCAGTGCCGGCGACGGCACGGCCGCTTGTGGCGCGGTAGGCGCGACGGCGACGGGCGGGCGCGCCTGCAGCGCGCTCTGATAGGCGGTGGCGATATCCTCGCGCGAGGGCGCAACGTTGGCGACCACGACGGGCGCTTGCGCGGGTGCTGCGACTTGCGGCTGAACCGGCGGTGCGCCGCCGTGCGCGGGATCCCTCAACTGCAGGTCGCCGGACGTGAGCTGCGCAGCATCGGCCTGTGCGGTCGCGGAAGGCGTCGGTATAGAAGCGGCAATCGATGCCTTGGCGTTGACGATGATGTCGCGCGTGGCGTCGGAGGAAAACCATGCGAACAGCATGGCGACGCCGGATGCCGCAACGACGGCCATCAGGATTTTCGAGGAGACCGAAGCCATCCGGCGCTTGCGCGCCGGTACGAATTCCTCCGGCTCCGGTTCGCCATCGGGATCGGAGAGGAACAGCGGGATCGATGGTTCGGCTGTGTACTCATCCCGCGCGGAGCGTCCGAACTTGTAGGCAGCCGACTGCGTGTTGGTGTCGGTGAGGTCTTCGTCATACCCGTCTAGACTGGGCGCGAAGGAACGAAATCGCGACTTGTGTTCGACCATGATGATGCTTCCCACAACTGTGACGCAACAATTGGGGCAGCCGCTCGGCCAGAACTTTCCCTGCTTATTATAGTTGTCCAGAC
Organism: Bradyrhizobium sp. Tv2a-2; assembly: GCF_000472425.1. GTDB lineage: Bacteria > Pseudomonadota > Alphaproteobacteria > Rhizobiales > Xanthobacteraceae > Bradyrhizobium. The sequence goes on from NZ_AXAI01000003.1 coordinate 373,073, forward strand.
GCCGCCCCGGTACTGGAACGCCTAATCCGCCGTTTGAATCAGCCCAAAAGACGGCCCTCTTTGGCGCGAATGGGGAGATATTTTGGATTTATTGAGGCGCATGCGAACAATTCACGCCGAGATTGCGTGGCCTCTTTTATTCAAATCCGGCGCAATCGGGCATGTTGCATCAGATGATCTGTTGCAGCGATTGCGCAGCCTTGGGCGGCGGGCCGAGTCACGAATCTCTGCGCCGCGCCGCAATAACTTGTGCATGCACATCGATCGGCAGCCGGCAGCGCGGGGTGACGGCGGCGTTGGTCAAGCGCCGATTGCCGCACGCGAGACGGCATTATCCCGCCGTCACCGCTGATGGCTAATTTGTGGCAATCTTGCGGAACATGACATTCGTGCGAAGGATCGCGCGTAATTAGTTGCGACGGTTAACGCGCGACCCTGCAGCGCCGCTCAGGGATGCAGGATCACCTTGCCCATGGCTTGGCGGCCCGCCAGTACTTTCAGCGCATCGGCGGTCTGCGCGAGCGGGAAGGTGCGATCGACGTGGGAGGAGATCTTGCCCTCCGCGGTCCATTGCACGAGCTTCTGCAGATTGGTTCGGTTTTTTGCCGGGTTCAGCCGTGCCCAATTGCCCCAGAACACGCCGCGGATGTCGCAGCCCTTGAGCAATGCGAGGTTGAGCGGCATTTTCGGAATGTCGCCGGCGGCAAAGCCGATCACCAGGAAGCGGCCTTCCCATGCGATCGAGCGCAAGGCAGCTTCGGCGTAAGTGCCGCCGACGGGATCGAAGATGATGTCGGCGCCCTTGCCGTCGGTCAGCCGTCGCAAACCTTCCTTCAAGTCTTCCTTGGCGTAGTTCAGCGTCAACTCGGCGCCGTGCGCTTTGGCAAATTCAAGCTTCTCCTCCGACGAGGCGCAGGCGATCACCTTGAGCCCCATCAGCTTGCCGAGCTCGCAAGCCGCGAGGCCCGTGCCGCCGGCGGCACCGAGCACGGCAAGCGTCTCGCCCTTCTTGGGGCTTGCGCGATCTTCCAGCGCATGCAGCGCCGTGCCGTAGATGATGATGATGCCCGCAGCACGGTCGAAGTCGAGACTGTCGGGAATCTTGACAATCGACGCGGCCGGCAGCGCGATCTTCTCACGCGCGCCATTATGGCCGCAGGAGGCCACCACGCGATCGCCGACCTTCAGATCGGTGACGCCGGGGCCGACGCTCTCGATCACGCCGGCAACTTCGGCCGCGGGCGAGAACGGGAAGGGCGGTTTGATCTGGTACTTGCCCTGGATCATCAGGATGTCGAAAAAATTCAGCGCCGCCGCCTTGATCGCGATCACGGCCTGTCCAGCCTCCGCCACCGGATCGGGGATGTCCGCCAGCACGAGATCGTCGGGTTGGCAAAATTGCGAGCAGAGAATGGCTTTCATGGATACACCCGGGTTTCGGTCGCAGAGTTGATGATTCCAGCTTGTCATTGCGAGCGCGGCGAAGCAATCCAGCGCGGCACAAAGATGATGAATTGCCTCGTCGCGTGCGCCATTCTCAACTGCGGGGCGTGGCGGCCGGCTCAGGGAGGAATAGAACAATGTTTGAAAAGAACCTGCTGAAGGACAAGCGCATCCTCGTCACCGGCGGTGGTAGCGGACTTGGCGCCGCAATGGGCCGCCGCTTCCTGGAGCTCGGTGCCGAGATCGTCATTTGCGGCCGCAGGCGGGAACTCCTGGAAACGACCGCAGCAGAGCTGCGAGCGGCCACGGGCGGCACGGTCAGTGCGATCGCCTGCGACATCCGCGATGGAGCCGGCGTCGATGCCATGATGGACGAGATCTGGCGCGAGGCGCCGCTCGACATCCTGGTCAACAATGCCGCGGCGACCTTTATCGCGCAGACGGAGCAGCTGTCATTCCGTGCGGCGGATGCCATCCTCGCGCCAACTCTGCATGGCACCATGTATTGCACGATCGCAACAGGCAGACGCTGGATCGAAGGCGGTCACAAAGGCGTGGTGCTCTCGATCCTATCGACCTCCACCATCACCGGCCGCGCCTTCACCGTGCCCTCGGCGATGGCGAAATCGGCGGTACTTGCGATGACCAGGAGTCTTGCGGTGGAGTGGGGACCGAAGGGCATCCGCACGGTGGCGATCGCGCCGGGCGCGTTTCCGACGCCTGGTGCCTCGGGCCAGCTGCGCCCGGAGGGCCGCGACTCCGGCTGGGCCGCGCGCAATCCGCTCGGCCGCGTCGGCGAGCACCGCGAGCTCGCCGATCTTGCAAGCTTCCTGATCTCGGATGCCGCCGCCTATATCAATGGTGAGATGGTGGTGCAGGACGGTGGCGCACATCTGCGCTCGTCCGGCGCCGAAGATCTGCTGCAATGGAGCGAAGCGCGGTGGCGCGATCTGCGCGCGTCGCGCGGCAAAAGCTAGGCTAAGATGAGACCGCAATTAGCGAAGCGTTAGTTACCAAGGGGCTAAATACGAAGGCCAAGTGACGATCGTTCGTGGTTTCCTTTCGACGAATCGCAATCACGGCGATGGCTCGCCTTGTACGTTCCAATCTCGGGCCATCTTCCAGTCACAATATTGGAGGAACCAACCGCACCATGTGGTTTCGGCGGGCGCTGACAATCTTGGCCATCAACGGGCTGGCGTGCGGGGTTGCCGACCTCGCGCTGGCGCAGGCTGCGCCATCTCCAAAGCCCGCGAAGACCACGGCCAAGCCGGCGGCAGCGCCGAAATCGCCGGCAGCTGCTGTGGCAGGTGGCGCCGAGCCTGTCCTCATCGGCCAGTTCGGTACCTGGGGCGCCTACACCGCGACCCCGAACGGCAAGAAGGTGTGCTTTGCGCTGGCCAAGCCCACCTCGTCCAAGACCAATCCGCCGAACCGGCCGCGCGATCCGGCCTTTGCCTTCGTCTCGACGCGGCCTTCGGAGAAGGTCTTTAACGAGGTCTCGGTCATGATCGGCTATGCCCTCAAGCCGGGATCGGAATCGACGCTCGAGGTCGGCGGCGCGAGTTACGCGATGTACACCCAGGGCGACGGGCTCTGGATCAAGAATGCTGCAGAAGAGGAGCGCATGGTCGAGGCCATGCGCCGCGCCGCGGACGCCGTGGTCAAGGGCGTCTCAGCCAAGGGCACCGAGACGACCGACACTTTCTCGCTGAAAGGCCTGTCCCAGGCGCTCGATCGCATCGCGCAGGACTGCAAGCGCTAGGGTTATTTTAGATAGAAATCGGGTGTTTTGCTGCCTTTCCAGCGCGAGCGGGAAGGCTTATTTGATGAGACATGACCGACCTCATGACATCAGCTAGCGGAGGCGCGACCGCGCCCTTGGAAAAAACGCCGCTCGAGACCTATGTGCCGCCGGCCAAGCCGTCGCTGATCGGCCTGTCGCGCGCCGAGCTCGCCGATCGTCTCGGGGAGATCGGGATCGCACCGGCGCAGCGCAGGATGCGGGTGCAGCAGCTCTGGCACTGGATCTATTTCCGTGGCGCCAAAAGCTTCGAGGAGATGACATCGATCTCCAAGGATACCCGCGCGGAGCTCGCCGGGCATTTTACCGTCGACCGGCCCGAGGTCGTTGCTGAGCAGATCTCCAATGACGGTACCCGCAAATGGCTGCTGCGGCTGCCATCGGGCGACAAGCTCGAAAGGCCGCATGAGGTCGAGTGCGTCTATATTCCCGAGACCGACCGCGGCACGCTCTGCGTATCCTCCCAGGTCGGCTGCACCCTCAATTGCTCCTTCTGCCACACCGGCACGCAGCGGCTGGTGCGCAACCTCACGGCCGGCGAGATCGTTGGCCAAGTGATGGTGGCGCGGGATCGTCTGAATGACTGGGCCGACCGCGAGAGCGGCGGCCGGCTCGTCACCAACATCGTCATGATGGGCATGGGCGAGCCGCTCTATAATTTCGATGCGGTGCGCGATGCGCTTTTGATCGTCGCCGATAATGAAGGCATCGGGATCTCGCGCCGGCGCATCACGCTGTCGACCTCCGGCGTGGTGCCGAACATCATCCGTGCCGGCGACGAGATCGGGGTGATGCTGGCGATCTCGCTGCACGCGGTGCGCGACGAATTGCGCAACGAGCTCGTGCCGCTCAACCGCAAATATCCGATAGCCGAGTTGCTGCAGGCCTGCCGCGACTATCCCGGCGCGTCGAATGCTCGACGCATCACCTTCGAATATGTGATGCTCAAGGGCGTCAACGATTCGCTCGACGATGCCAGGCTCCTGGTCAAGCTGCTCAAGGGCATTCCTGCCAAGATCAACCTGATACCGTTCAATCCGTGGCCGGGCACCGCTTACGAATGCTCGGACTGGGACGAGATTGAAAAATTCTCCGAATACATCTTCAACGCCGGCTACTCTTCGCCGGTGCGCACGCCGCGCGGCCGCGACATCCTCGCCGCCTGCGGGCAGTTGAAATCGGAGACCGAAAAACTCTCCGCGCGCGAGCGCCAGGCGTTGCGCGCCATGGCCATGACGGATTGAGAATCTGTAGTGTCGCCTAATTCGTCTGTACAAGTGAAGCGAAGCAATCCAGAACCCCACGTGCGGCTCCGGATTGCTTCGTCGCGGAGCCTGTCATCGGGCCGCGCTTGCGCGGACCCGGTGGCTCCTCGCAATGAGGCAAGCATCGGTGGTTACCCTGCATGGCGCTGATCGGCCGCCTTCTTGTTATCTTCCTCGCGTTCCTCGCCGCCTGCCTTGCAGCGGGGATCATTGTCGTCAGCGCGCTTTTGTTTCCGGAGTTCAGTGAGCTCGGCACCGGCCCGGTGGACGAGGGCGCGCTGGATGTTCTGCTCGGCTTCAGCTTCATCATCGTATCAGGCTTTGCGCTGGTGCCGGCGACGCTCATCGCCGCGATCACCGAGGCTTTCTATATCCGCGGGCCCCTGACCTATGCGATCGGCGGCGGCTTCATGGGGTTGGCCTGTTATCTCGGCCTGGTTCCCTTCGATACCGACACGTGGCAGTTCGAGGGCGTCGTCCGGCGGCACCTGGAAATCATGACCGGCGCCGGCATTGTCGCGGGCCTTGTCTACTGGCTGATTGCTGGCCGCAACGCAGGCGCCTGGCGCAAGCCGCCGCCCCGCCTCGACCCGCCACCGCCGCTCCCTTCGGCCTCGCGGCCGCCGTTGTGAGGCTTGTTCAGTGATTTCGGGGCGATGCGCCAGTATCGAACCCGGAATCTCGAGATTCCGGGTCTGCGCTGCGCGCAGCCCGGAATGACGGCAGGGGTTTTCACATCTGCCTCGCTCCGCTAAACCGCGCTCATGAATCGGACCGGACTTTTCATCGCACTGGCGATCGCGCTCGTCATCGGGCTGTTGTTCGCCGTCTATCCCGAGCTCGATCTCAAGCTGGCGGCGCTGTTCTATGATCCTGAGACGCGGACCTTTCCGCTGAAGCAGGACTGGCTCGCGTCGCTGGCGCGCGACGGTGCGATGTGGATCGCCTGGGGGCTTGCTGTACCCGCGATCGGTTCGCTTTTGATCAAGCTGATCCGGCCGGACCGGCCGCTTCTGATGTCGGGCCGCGCGATTGTGTTCCTGCTGCTCACGATGACGCTGTCGGCGGGCGTGCTGACCAATTTCACCTTCAAGACTTATTGGGGCCGGCCGCGCCCGGTGCTGGTGACGGAGTTCAACGGTGATCTGCCTTTTGTGGCCTGGTGGGATCCGCGCGGGCGCTGCGGGCATAACTGCTCGTTCTTCTCCGGTGAGGGCGCGACCGCGTTCTGGACCATCGCGCCGGCCGCGCTGACGCCGCCGGCGTGGCGGCCCCTGGCCTACGCGGCGGCAACCCTGTTCGGGCTGACGACCAGCGTGCTGCGCATGGCCTTTGGCGGCCATTTCTTCACCGACGTTGCCGCCGCGGGCCTGGTGTCGTTTTTCGTGATCTGGCTCGCCCACGGCTATATTTACCGCTGGCCGCGCACCCGCCTGTCGGACGCGGCCATCGACGCTGCGATCACCCGCTTCGCCTGGCCCGGCTATCGGCTCCGCCAGCGCCTGTTCGGCCGCAAAACAGGACCTGCGTCGTCGGTATGAGTGGCGTCAATCGCGGCCGGCCGCCATTAAACGCGTGCCGATGTCGGCGAAATTTGATATTCGCGGCCCTCAAGTCGCAAATGACGTCAGCTGGTTAGATCGATTGGACGCTCTATGAGTACGATTTTGAAAGGCCTGCCCAAGGGGGAAAAAGTCGGCATCGCTTTCTCGGGCGGTCTCGACACCAGCGCGGCGCTGTTGTGGATGAAGCAAAAGGGCGCACGCGTCTTTGCTTACACGGCAAATCTCGGCCAGCCTGACGAGACCGACTACGACGAGATTCCGCGCAAAGCGCTCGCCTTCGGCGCCGAGATCGCCCGTCTCGTCGACTGCCGCACGCAGCTGGTCCATGAGGGCATCGCCGCGATCCAGTCCGGCGCTTTCCACATCTCGACCGGCGGCGCCACCTACTTCAACACCACGCCGCTCGGCCGCGCCGTGACCGGTACGATGCTGGTTGCCGCAATGAAGGAGGACGGCGTCAACGTCTGGGGCGATGGCTCGACCTTCAAAGGCAATGATATCGAGCGGTTCTATCGCTACGGCCTTCTGACCAATCCGAGCCTGAAAATCTACAAGCCCTGGCTCGACCAGCAATTCATCGACGAACTCGGCGGCCGCGCCGAGATGTCGGCGTTCCTGACTGCCCATGGCTTCCACTACAAGATGAGCGCCGAGAAGGCCTATTCTACCGACAGCAATATTCTCGGTGCAACCCACGAGGCCAAGGATCTCGAGAGCCTGGACACCGGCATCAACATCGTCAGCCCGATCATGGGGGTGCCGTTCTGGCGCGACGATTGTGCCGTCAAGGCCGAGAAGGTCGTGGTCCGCTTCGACGAAGGGCAGCCCGTTGCGCTGAACGGCAAGACGTTTGCTGACCCGGTCGCGCTGTTTCTGGAGGCCAACGCCATCGGTGGCCGGCATGGCCTCGGCATGAGCGATCAGATCGAGAACCGGATCATCGAGGCCAAGAGCCGCGGCATTTACGAAGCTCCCGGCATGGCGCTTTTATACATTGCCTATGAGCGCCTGATCACCGGCATCCACAACCAGGACACCATCGAGCAATACCGGATCAACGGCCTGCGCCTCGGCCGCCTGCTCTATCAAGGGCGGTGGTTCGATTCGCAAGCCCTGATGCTCCGCGAAACCGCCCAGCGCTGGGTGGCGCGCGCCATCACTGGCGAGGTGACGCTCGAGCTGCGCCGTGGCAACGACTATTCTATCGTGAACACCGAGAGTCCCAACCTGACCTATCAGCCTGAGCGGTTGAGCATGGAAAAGGTCGAAGACGCGGCGTTCACTCCGGCGGACCGCATCGGCCAGCTGACCATGCGCAATCTCGACATCACCGACACCCGAGCCAAGCTCGATATCTATGCACGAACAGGCCTGCTGTCGGTCGGCGAGGGCTCCGACATCCTGAGGCTCGAAAGTGACAAGGACTGAGTCGCGCGTGAGAGGCCATCCTCGCTGTCCTTGCAGCATCGGTATCACGACGCAAAAACAAAAATGGCCGGGATCGCTCCCGGCCATTTGCATTTCGTCTCCGTCTACCCTCACCGCGGCGGCGCGATGCCCGGCGGGGGCGGGGGCAGCGATGCGGCGGCGCCGTTGAGCAGCGGGGTGATGCGGCGGATGGTGACGCGCCGGTTGACCCGGCTCGGTCCATCGGTCTGCTCCTTCAGATATTGCGAGCCATAACCCTGCGAGGTCAGGTTCTCGGCCGGCACGCCGAATTGCTGGGTCAGCAGCTCGGCCGCGGATTCGGCGCGGCGGTCCGACAGCGACAGGTTGTCGGTGTCGTTGCCGGTCGCATCCGTGTGGCCCTCGATCAGGAACACCTCGCGCGGGTTGCGCTGGATGGCGCGGTTGAGGCCGTCGGCGATCGCCTGCAGCTTCGCGGCTTGGTCGGGAGCAATCTCCCATGAGCCGAGCTCGAAGTTGATGGTGTTGACGTCGATGCTCGGCATCAGCATGCGCACGTTCGGGCTGTAGCGGATCTCGTCAAGCGAGTAGCGGCGGTCGATGCGGTCGACCGGCGGCGCCATCATGGTGTCGTAGATCAGCTCGGGCGGCGCATCCGAAGCATCGACGATGTAGCGATCGTAGGGGATGCGGATGACCGGCGGCGGCAGGTCGACATAGAAGCCGCCGACCGCGCGCGGATCGCGATAGGAGTTGTCGATGATGACAAACTCCTGGCCGCGCGGGTCGCGTCGGATACGCCTGAGCAGCGAGCCGTCGGGTGCAAGCACAGTGATGACCTGTGAGCCGTCAGGCCGCACCACGATGGTGCGCATCTCGTTGCCTACCCGCTGCGTCTGGATGTCACGCGCGCCGAAGCGGAAGCGTTCCATCTCGTCGTGGCGGACGAAGGCTTCGCCGGAGGGATCGCGAATGATGACGCGGCCGGGCTCGGTGATGACGGTTCGTCCGCCTTCCTGCACCTCGCGGCGCTCGGCACGGAAGTCCTCGAGCCGGCGCGGCCCCTGGATCGCGGCCGGGTTCGCCGGCAGCGGCGTCAGATTCTGCGGCGGCGGAGGCGGCGGCGGTAACGGCGCAGTCACCTGCGGCGGTGCGCGCCGCACCAGCACAGGCGGAGCACTCGCCGGCGGTGCGGCAGTTTGATTGCCCGGTGCCGTACCCGGACGGCTCGGCGGCGCGCCGGCGCCCTGTGGCGGGGGTGGAGCGGGCGGAGTTGCGCCGGGAGCAGTGCCGGGCCGGATCGCCGGCGCACCGGCGGCTGGCGGAGGAGGCGGCGGTGGCGCGGGAGGCTGGGCCGCCGGTGCGGCGTTGGGACGCCCCGCTCCCGGCGCAGGAGAGGCAGGCGGTGGGACCGCGTGTCCGGGCGCCGGCGTCTCCACGGGACGCTCATGCTGTCCCGGCTGCGGCGCAGGCGCAGGTGACCCTTGCGGGCGTCCCGCGGGCGGCGTCGGCGGAGGCGGAGGAGCTGGCGGGGTTGGCGCGTGCTGCTGCGGTGCCGGCTGAGCGGTCGGAGGAGCCGGCGGCCTTGGTGCCGCAGGCGGCGGCGGAGGTGGCGGTTGCACGGGACGCACAGCCGGCGGCGGCGGAGGCGGAGCCGTGGGACGTTGCGGCGGAGGCGGCGCCGGGTGTGGTGTTGCGGCGGGAGGCGGCGGAGGCGGCGCGGGGTGTGGTGCTGCGGCGGGAGGCGGCGGAGGCGGCGCGGGGCGCGGTGCTACCGCAGGAGGCGGCGGAGGCGGCGTTGGGGCTCCCTTTGCCGGCGGCTGCTTCGGCGCTTCCCTCGGCGGCTGCTTCGGCTTGCCGTCGGGGCCGAGCTCTTCCCTTTGCGCTTGCGCAACGACGATCGGTGCGCCCTCGGCGTGCGATGCGGAGCTTGCAAATTGCATCGCCGTCATGGCGGTCGTGGCAAGCAGCAGGAGACGAAGTTTAGACATGTGCTATGGTTCCCGGAGTCAACGGAAGCGAAAAACGCGGCGATCAACAAATACGGGTTAGGCCGCAATGTGGCGGCGCTGGCGGGCTGACCGGGATATATTTTCGCAAGACATGGCCCCGGCCTGGAACTTCGTTCATGGCGCATTCAGCCGGTGCTTTCAAATCGAACCTTTGCGCGTCCCCCTGCGACCGTGGGACGCGGAAGGCGCCGAGCACACGCCGCCATCGTCCGCGAAAGCGGATGATTCGGCCTTGGTGCTAATCCGTCGCAGGACTCGGCGTACGCGGCCCTTTCGGTCCGCGCGTTGGAAGTTCGTCCGGCACGTTGCCTGGTAATTCGTCCGGCACCGGCGCCTCGCCAGGCTCACGCATCGGCGGCGGCGCTTCCGGATTGGGATTGACGGGCGGACTCTCCGGCGGCGGCTCGGTCGGATGTCCCGGTGTGGGCGGCGGAATGTCCGGTGGTTCGGTGGGCGATGGATTGCCCATCACATCGCGACCTTGCGCTTGTCGCCCACAGCAGGCCGCGTGCCCGAGACCGCCGCGGCCGCCATCTTGACATAGGTGACGAGCGTGCCTGGCGAATCCCAGAACTCCGCTTCATCAGGAGTGATTTTCAGCAGGCGGATGTTCGGATCGTCGGCGTTGTCCCACCATGCGCGCGCCGGCGTCGCGAATAATTCACCGATCTTGGCGCGGTCGTTCGAGACGACTGCCTTGCCGCTGACGGAAACATATTTTTGACCGCCGGTGTCGGCAAAGGACAGATTGACGACGGGAGACCGCGCGATCTCGTCGTCTGCATGGTGGCGCGCATCGGCGAGGAAGTAGACCGCGCCCTCATCGTGCTCGACAAAGGCCGCCATCGGACGCGCCCGCAGCTTCTCGCCGTCGCGTGTCACCAGCATGGCATAGCCGATGCGCTTCATCAGTTCCCAGGCGCGGTCGATATCCTGCGGATTGCTGCCGGTACCCTTGTTGGCCATGTCCCGCTCCTTTCATCGCTGGAGCGTCAACGGTCCCGTGACGGCGATGTTCCTGAGCGCTGCCGCTGGAACTACGGCGTGTGGCACACCGCTTCGATATTGTGGCCGTCGGGATCGAGCACGAACGCGCAATAGTAGTTGGGATGATAGTGGGCGCGGATGCCCGGCGCACCATTGTCGCGTCCGCCAGCCGCGAGCGCCGCTTTGTAGAATGCATCGACCGTCGCGCGATCGTTGGCCTGGATCGCAACGTGCACGGGCTTGTTGAGCGCGCCTTCACCGCCGATCCAGAAATCCGGCTTGCCATTGGCGCCGAAGCCGGCGGCGGATTCGCCCGGACGATCCTCCTGGGTCACCTCCATGATGAGGCTATAGCCCAGCGGCGCCAGCGCCTGCGTGTAGAACGCCTTGGCGCGGGCATAATCGGAAACCGGAAAGCCGATATGGTCGATCATGAGGGTCTCCCGTGTTCAAACGCTACCCACGCAGCAACAGCGTATTGCTCCTTGTCCTGCCAGCCTCGCGATAGCCGCGCGCGATCATGTCGGCGATGCAGTCGTTTTGCCACTCGCCGCGCGACAGGTGCTCGATCACGACCGCGCGCGGCCACAGGGTTTGCGGCGCTTGTGCGAAGAAACCTGTCAGCACGCGATCCTCGAAGCCTTCGACGTCGATCTTCAGCGCATCGATCCTGGCGGCGCCAGCATCGCGGAGAATGCGCTGCAAGGTGAAGCACGGCACCTTGAAGGCGTCGGTCGAGGCGCTGCCGGTCACGACATGGCTGGCGCCAAGATTGCCGCCGTCAGTCTCGATCATCACCTCGCCGTCGCAATCGCCGGCGGCCGCCGCGACCAACCGGACCTGTGCAAAGCCACTGGCCGCGCGGTTGAAGGCAAGCCGCCCATGAATCACCGGATGGGGCTCGATCGCGATCACCATGCCGCGCCCCCCGACGTCGCGCGCGAGCGCCAGCGCATAGGTGCCGACATTGGCGCCGATGTCGACGAATACGCCGCCCTCGGCCAGGGACGCGCGCAGGAAGTCGAGCTCTTCGCGGTTGTAGTCGGGATTGAACAGCGCGCCACGCTCCGTGGCGCTCACCTGGTGATAGAAGCGGAAGGACGCGCCCTGATACTGCACGTCGACAGGGCCGCCGCGGAGCAGATTGGTCAGCCGCGACAGCCACGGGCGAAACGCCCCACGCTTCAGCCCGGACCCGTGCGCCAGCCGAAGCAACGCCGCCTGCGCCACATTCGGCGCAAACGTGCCAAACGGGGCGGGCGAAGTATCGTTGTCCGGGGTCACCTGAGCATCCTCGTGAGAAGCGAGCGATGCATAACCGGTTTTGAGCGCGGCGCCAAACCTTCCGTCGTCCCGGCGAAAGCCGAGACAACCAGATAAGCGATCTTAAACCTGCCGCTCGACCAGCTTCAGCTTGAGCTCGGCGATCGCTTCCGACGGGTTCAACCCCTTCGGGCAGGCCTTCGCGCAGTTCATGATGGTGTGGCAGCGGTAGAGGCGGAAGGGATCTTCCAGATTGTCGAGCCGCTCGCCGGTGGCCTCGTCACGGGAGTCCTTGACCCAGCGCGTCGCCTGCAACAGCGCAGCCGGGCCGAGGAAGCGCTCGCTGTTCCACCAATAGCTCGGGCAGGAGGTCGAGCAGCAGGCGCACAGGATGCACTCGTAGAGGCCGTCGAGTTTCTCGCGGTCCTCATGGCTCTGGCGCCATTCCTTCTGCGGCGTCGGCGTCGAGGTCTTCAGCCAGGGCTCGATGGATGCATATTGCGCGTAGAAATTGGTGAGATCCGGCACCAGGTCCTTTACGACCGGCTGGTGCGGCAGCGGGTTGATCTTCACCGCACCGTCTTTCACGTCATGCATCGAACGGGTGCAGGCGAGCGTGTTCTGTCCGTCGATGTTCATGGCGCAGGAGCCGCAGACGCCTTCGCGGCAGGAGCGGCGGAAGGTCAGCGACGGGTCGATGTTGTTCTTGATCCAGATCAGGCCGTCCAGCACCATCGGACCGCAGTCCTCGGTGTTGACGTAGTAGGTATCGATGCGCGGGTTCTGGCCGTCGTCCGGATTCCAGCGATAGATCTTGTACTCGCGCAGTTGCGTGGCGCCGGCCGGCTTCGGCCAGGTCTTGCCGTTGGCAGTGATCTTCGAGTTCTTCGGAAGGGCAAATTCAACCATTAGGCAAAACCTTGCGCTGTCGTTGTCAGTAAACCCGCGGCCTCAGTAAACGCGCGCTTTGGGCGGGATGTACTGCACGTCGTTGGTCATGGTGTAGTTGTGCACGGGCCGGTAGTCGATCGTGGTCTTGCCGTTCGGGTCCATCCACGCCAGCGTGTGCTTCATCCAGTTCTTGTCATCGCGCTCGGAGAAATCCTCGCGCGCATGCGCTCCCCGGCTTTCGGTGCGGTTGGCGGCAGAGTCCATGGTGACCACAGCCTGCACGATCAGATTGTCGAACTCCAGCGTCTCGATCAGGTCCGAGTTCCAGATCAGCGAGCGGTCGGACACCGAGATGTCGGTGATGCCGCCATGCACCTTGTGGATCAGGTTCTGGCCCTCATGCAGCACCTCGCCGGTGCGGAACACCGCGCAATTGTTCTGCATCACATGCTGCATGCTCTCGCGCAGCTTTGCGGTCGGCGTGCCGCCGGAAGCATTGCGGAAATGGTCGAGACGGCCAAGCGCCTTATCGGCCGAATCCTTCGGCAGGTCCGGCTGCTTGGCGTCGGCCGTGAGCTTCTCCGCGAGACGTAGTGCCGCAGCGCGGCCGAACACGACCAGGTCGATCAGCGAGTTGGAGCCGAGACGGTTGGCGCCATGCACGGAGACGCAAGCCGCTTCGCCGATCGCCATCAGGCCGGGCACCACCGAGTTGTCGTCGCCATTCGCCTTGGTCAGGACCTCGGCATGATAATTGGTCGGGATGCCGCCCATGTTGTAGTGCACGGTCGGCACGATCGGGATCGGCTCGCGGGTGACGTCGACATTGGCGAAGATCCGCGCCGATTCGGAAATGCCGGGCAGGCGCTCGGCCAGCACCTTGGGATCGAGATGATCGAGGTGCAGGAAGATGTGGTCCTTCTTCTTGCCGACGCCGCGGCCTTCGCGGATCTCGATGGTCATGGCGCGGGAGACGACGTCGCGCGAGGCGAGGTCCTTGGCCGAGGGCGCATAGCGCTCCATGAAGCGCTCGCCCTCGGAGTTGACCAGATAGCCGCCTTCGCCGCGGGCGCCTTCTGTGACGAGACAGCCCGAGCCGTAGATACCGGTCGGATGGAACTGCACGAACTCCATGTCCTGCATCGGAAGCCCGGCGCGGAGCGCCATGCCGCCGCCGTCGCCGGTGCAGGTGTGCGCCGAGGTGCAGGAGGCATAGGCGCGGCCGTAACCGCCGGTAGCCAGAATCGTGGTCTGGGCGCGGAAGCGATGCAATGTGCCGTCATCAAGCTTGAGCGCGATCACGCCGCGGCAGGTGCCCTGATCGTCCATGATCAGGTCGATGGCGAAATATTCGATGAAGAACTCCGCGGAATGGCGCAGCGCCTGGCCGTACATGGTGTGCAGCATGGCGTGGCCGGTGCGGTCGGCGGCGGCGCAAGTCCGCTGCGCCTGGCTCTTGCCGTAGTCGATGGTCATGCCGCCGAACGGACGCTGGTAGATCTTGCCGTCCTCGGTACGCGAAAACGGCACGCCCCAATGTTCGAGTTCGTAGACGGCTTCGGGTGCGTTGCGCACCATGTATTCGATGGCGTCCTGGTCGCCGAGCCAGTCCGATCCCTTCACGGTGTCGTACATGTGCCAGCGCCAGTCGTCCGGATGCATGTTGCCGAGCGAGGCCGAAATGCCGCCCTGTGCCGCGACCGTGTGCGAGCGGGTCGGAAACACCTTGGTGATGCAGGCGGTGCGCAAGCCGGTCTCGCTGCAGCCGACCACGGCGCGCAGGCCCGCGCCGCCGGCGCCGACCACGACGACGTCGTAGGTGTGGTCCTCGATCGGATAGGCTTTTCCGTTCGTCGCCGGCGCGCCGCCGTTCCCAGCCTTGCCGTTGCCATCAGCGGCCATGGCTCATACTCCCGATGACAGTTTGAAGATCGCGTAGACCGCTGCCAGCGCCACCGCGACCGTGAAGAAGTTGTTGGCCATGATGGAAGCAATTTTCAGCTTCTCGTTATGGACGTAATCCTCGATCACCACCTGCATGCCGATCTTCATGTGCCAGGTGGAAGCGAGGATGAAGAGCAGCAGGATCAGCGCGACCCAGGACGAGCCGAGGATCTGCGCGGCACCGGCCTGGTTGCGGCCGAGCACCATCATGACGACGACGATCCCGGGGATCATCAGAATCGTCATGGCGACTGCGGTGAGGCGCTGGCGCCAGAAATCCTGGGTGCCGGAATGGGCGGCGCCGAGTGCGCGAACGCGGCCGAGCGGGGTGCGCATCGAGCGGGGAGCGCCTTGTGAATCCAGTGCACTCATCGTCCGCCTCCGATCGCATAGGCAATGATCCACAACAGCACGGTCAGCGAGATGCCGCCGATCAGCGCGCCCCAGGTCAGCGCCTCGCGCTCATTGGCCTTGAAGCCGTAGCCGAGGTCCCAGACGAAATGCCTGATACCGCTGAGCAGATGGTGCATGATCGCCCAAGTATAGCCGAACACGATCAGCCGGCCGATGAAGCTGCCGGTGAAGGCCTGCACATTGGCGTAAGCGGTCGGCCCGGAGGCGGCCGCGAGCAGCCACCACACCAATAAAAGGGTGCCGACATACAGGGCGATCCCGGTGGCGCGATGGACGATGGACATGATCATCGTCAGTGTCCATCGATAGGTCTGGATATGGGGCGAAAGCGGTCGTTCGATCCTGGCGGTCATGTTCACGCTGCTTCTAAAGCGGCTGCAGGCGGCTTCGATTGTTGTGCGGGCCCCGCGAAGGCGCGTCATAAGATCGCGGGAGAGACGCGCCTTATTTACGGAGTCGAATCAGTCAGTGCAACGGCCAAATGCCAGCTAAGCGAATCCGCATTCATCGTTAGGCTGCACGTAAATATGGATGGAAATCGCTCGTGGTATACCAGGCAGCTGCGTTACAGCTGAAAGGTCGAATCGCGGTTTACTGCTTGGTCTGGCGGCGGGCGTCAGTCGGTGAAGGGGTCTGACGCACGCCATTGTTCGGTCAGATAATCCGCAAATATCCGTGTCTTTGGCGCTGCGAGGCGCGAGGCGTCGAACAGCAGATGCAGTGGCGCCGGCGCCGCCTCCTGCGCCTGCAGGATGCGCCGCAGACGGCCGGCGGCAAGATCGTCCCGCACCTGCCAGGACGGCACGCGCACAATGCCGCCGCCCTCGCGCGCGGCTGTGACCAGCGCATCGAGGCTATTGATCCAGAGCTTGGCAGATATCGGAATTTTGCATTCCGCGCTCCCGTCGATGCGGAAGCGCCAGGTTCCGGCGCCGGGCGCACTGGAGAACACCAGGCAATCGTGCGTGTCGAGCTCCTCGGGGTCGCGAGGCGTGCCATGCCGCTCGAGATAGGCCGGTGCAGCGCAGACGATCATCCTGATGTCGGCGAGCTTGCGCGCGACGAGCTGCGAATCCGGCAGGCGTCCGACGCGCAGCGCAAGGTGGATGTCCTCTTCGATCATATCGACGGGGCGGTCGGCGAGCATGAGGTCGACCGACAGCGACGGATGGCGGCGCAGGAACTCCGGCAGCAGCGGTGCGACCAGCAACCGGCCGAGCAGGTTCGGCGCGCTGAGGCGGAGCCGCCCGGTGGGCTCTGCCTTGCCCGCGGACAGCGCGCGCTCGACCTCGCCGAGCTCTGCGAGAATGGCTTTGGCGCGGGCATAGAGGATCCGCCCCTCCTCGGTGAGCGCGAGCCGGCGCGTGGTGCGCTTGACGAGCTGCGTTCCGAAGTGCCGTTCAAGCGCGGAGAGCTGGCGGCTGACCGATGTCAGCGAGCTGCGCGCCGACCGCGCGGCACCGGACAGGCTGCCGGCGTCGATGACCTGCACAAAGGTCGCGAGAGACGCGAACTGATCCATCCCGGGCTCGATCCTTCCGCTTAGCGCAAGGAAGTATCTCAAGAAAGCCAATACTCCCATAATTCGCCATAGTCTATGATCGGCGCAACCTCGGAGAAGCGATTCTTGCCGACCGGACTCAACCCTTCTGAAGTGATCGAGCTGGCGGCGCTTCTGATCGTCGTCGGCGGCCTCGCCGGCTTTCTCGCCGGCGTGTTCGGCATCGGCGGCGGCGCGATCCTGGTCCCTGTGTTCTACGAATGCTTTCGGCTGGCCGGCGTGCCGCTGGAGGTGCGCATGCCGCTTTGCGTCGGCACCTCGCTCGCCGTGATCATCCCGACCTCGATCCGCTCCTTCCGTGCACATTACGCCCGTGGCGCCGTTGACTTGTCGATTCTCAGGCAATGGTGGCTGCCGATCCTGATCGGCGTCGTCGTTGGCAGCGTGATCGCGCGCTATGCGCCGGAGCGGCTGTTCAAGATCGTCTTTGTCGCCGTGGCCTATTCCGCGACGGTGCGGCTGTTCTTCGGGCGCGAGAGCTGGAAGCTCGGCGATGATCTGCCGAAAGGCGCGCTGATGAAGGTCTACGGCTGGCTGATCGGCATCCTCTCCACCCTAATGGGGATCGGCGGCGGCCTGTTCTCCAATCTGCTGATGACCTTCTACGGCCGGCCGATCCATCAATCGGTCGCGACCTCCTCGGCGCTTGCGGTTCTGATCTCGATCCCCGGAGCGCTTGGCTATGTCTACGCGGGCTGGCCCGCGGCTGCGCGCTTTCCCGATGTGATGGCGCTGCAGCTTCCCTTCGCGCTCGGCTACATCTCGCTGATAGGAGCTATCCTGGTGATGCCGATGTCGCTCTTCACCGCGCCGCTTGGCGTGAGGGCCGCGCATGCCTTGTCAAAACGCCAGCTTGAGATCGCCTTCGGCTGCTATCTCTTGCTCGTCGGCAGCCGCTTTGTGATGAGTCTCTGGTCGGGCCAGTGACATCTGAACGTTCGCGCGAAGATCTTCAGCCACCGAATGCCATGGACGGATTCCGCGGTATGGGTCCTCGGGATCACCGCGATGTCCCCTCAGGCCTTGTTGTAAATATCCTTATACATATCCCGCAAAATATTCTTCTGCACCTTCCCCATGGTGTTGCGGGGCAGTTCGTCGACGACAAAGACCCGCTTTGGCATCTTGAACTTTGCGAGCCGCCCTTCCAGCCCCTTCAGCACGGTCGCTTCATCCACGGCTGCACTGGGTTGCTTGACCACGACGGCGGTGACGCCCTCGCCGAAATCGGCATGGGGCACGCCGATCACAGCGGATTCCACCACGCCCGGCATGGCGTCGATCTCGTTCTCGATTTCCTTCGGATAGACGTTGAAGCCGCCCGAAATCACGAGATCCTTGCCGCGGCCGACGATGTGCACGTAACCCTTGTCGTCGATCTTGCCGAGGTCGCCGGTGATGAAGAAACCGTCGTCACGAAACTCCGACCTGGTCTTCTCCGGCATCCGCCAATAGCCCTTGAATACGTTCGGGCCCTTCACCTCGATCATGCCGATATTGTCCGGCGGCAGCACTTTGCCGGTCTCGGGATCGGTAACGCGGGCGCTCACGCCGGGCAGCGGAAAGCCGACCGCGCCGGGCACACGCTCGCCGTCGTAGGGGTTCGAGGTGTTCATGTTGGTCTCGGTCATGCCGTAGCGTTCGAGCACGGCGTGTCCGGTGCGCGCAAACCATTCCCGATGGGTGTCGGCAAGCAGGGGCGCCGAGCCGGAGACGAACAGCCGCATATGCCTGGTGGTCTCGCGCGACAGCGCCGGGTTCTGCAGCAGGCGGGTGTAGAAGGTCGGCACGCCCATCAGGACGGTTGCGCGCGCCATCAGCTTGATGATCAGGTCCGGATCGAGCTTCGGCAGGAAGATCATCGAGGCGCGCGCGAACAGCGTGACATTGCTCGCCACGAACAGGCCGTGGGTGTGATAGATCGGCAGCGCGTGGATCAGGACGTCCTTGTCCGTGAAGCGCCAGTAGTCGACCAGCGTCAACGAGTTCGATGCGAGATTGTCGTGGCTCAGCATCGCTCCCTTGGAGCGGCCGGTGGTGCCTGACGTGTAGAGGATGGCGGCGAGATCGTCATTGCCGCGCTGCACGGTCTCGAAGGCGGGGCTCGCCTTGCTGGCTGCCTCCGTCAACGAGCCCTTGCCATGGGAATCCAGCGTCTCGACCCTTGCGCCAACCCTGGCGGCGATTGCCTTGATGCCTTCGGCCTTGGCGGGATCGCAGACCACCAGCGACGGCTCGGCGTCGGCGATGAAGTAGTCGAGCTCGTTCAGCGTATAGGCAGTGTTGAGCGGCAGATAGACCGCGCCGGCTCGCACCGTTGCCAGATAGAGCACGAGGTTCGCGACCGACTTCTCGACCTGCACGGCGACGCGGTCGCCCGGCTTGACGCCGCGCTCGACCAGCACATTGGCAAACTGGCCGGCCCGAGCGATCAGGTTGCCATAAGTGATGCGCTCGCCGTCGTGCGTCTCGATCGCGAGCCGGTTGGGATCGTCGAGGTGATCAAACAGGCGGGAAAACAGGTTGGCGTTGGCGCTTGTGTTCATGCAACATTCCGTGGGGCACGGCCTCTTTATGACAAAGGCTGCTTAGCAAAAACGCCCTTCAAAAGGCAACGGAGACAGTTGGCATGACAAAAAGCGAAAAACGCGTGGCCTGGGTGACGGGTGGAGGCAGCGGGATTGGCGAGGCGGGCGCGGAGGCGCTGGCCGCGGAGGGCTGGACGGTGGTGGTTTCGGGCCGCCGCAAGGACACGCTGGACACTGTGGTTTCGAATATTACCAAGGCGGGCGGGCTGGCGGCGGCGATCCCGCTCGATGTCAGCGACGCCGCCGACGTCGAGACCGTGGCCGGCGAAATCGTAGCCAGGCACGGCCGCATCGATCTCCTGGTCAACAGTGCCGGCATCAATGTAGCCAAGCGGCGCTGGGACGACATGGAGCTCGACGGTTGGAACAAATTGGTCGAGATCAATCTCAACGGCGTGCTCTATTGCATGCGCGCGGTGCTGCCGGCGATGCGCAGGCAGAAGGACGGCATCATCATCAACGTCTCCTCCTGGGCCGGCCGCCATGTCTCGAAAATGCCGGGTCCGGCCTACACCACAACGAAACATGCGGTGCTGGCGCTGACCCATTCCTTCAACATGGACGAATGCGTCAACGGCCTGCGTGCCTGCTGCCTGATGCCTGGCGAGGTCGCGACACCCATTCTGAAGCTGCGCCCGGTGGTGCCGAGCGAGGAGGAGCAGGCGAAGATGCTGCAGTCCGAGGACCTGGGGCGCACCATCGCGTTTATCGCGAGCCTTCCGCCACGGGTGTGCGTGAATGAAATCCTGATCAGCCCGACGTGGAACAGGGGATTTATCCAGACGCCTGCGAACAGGGATTAGTCGACGAGGAAAAAGCGGCCGTCGTCCCGGCCGAGCGAAGCGCACGGCCGGGACCCATGCCGCGTAATTTTCTGAAAAGGGCAGAGCGATAGACGTTCTTCGCGACAATGAGATCCCGTGGTTTTGGGTCCCCGTTCTACTGCCGGGACGACAGCGAGAATGCGGTGCCCTCGCGCCCCCACGAAAAGTCCCGCCAATAGTTTCACGCATCACAAAGAATTTTTTCCCGAAACCGCCCGCCGAAATCTCTCGTAGTTCGGCGCGACGACGACGAGAACCGCTCACGCAACAGCGTCGCCGCCACCCTTCACCGCCGGCTTGAAGCCGGTCATACCATTCGGGAGATTCTTCATGTCCAAGCGTCTCATGTCCAAGCGTCTTGCCCTGTTGTCCGCCGCCGCCTTCAGCGTGTTCGCGCTCGTCACGACCATCGCAGCGCCCCTGCATGCCGAGGAGAAGACCGTGATGGTCGGCGGTGCCGCGATGTATCCCTCGAAGAACATCGTCCAGAACGCCGTCAATTCGAAGGACCACACCACACTGGTCGCCGCGGTGAAGGCCGCCGGCCTGGTCGATACGCTGGAGAGCAAGGGCCCGTTCACGGTGTTCGCGCCGACCAACACCGCCTTCGGCAAGCTGCCGGCCGGCACGGTGGACAATCTGGTCAAGCCTGAGAACAAGGCGACGCTGACCAAGATCCTCACCTACCATGTGGTGCCTGGCCGGCTAGAGGCCTCCGACCTCAGCGACGGCAAGACGCTCAAGACCGTCGAGGGCGAAACCCTCACCGTGAAAAAAGACGGCGGCAAGATCTGGATCGTCGACGCCAAGGGCGACACCTCGATGGTCACGATCTCCAACGTCCACCAGTCCAACGGCGTCATCCATGTGGTCGACACTGTGCTGATGCCCGCGAGCTGATAGCGACCCGGGCGTCCATCCGATCCATCCGCCAAACCGGATGGGCGACAGGCGAGCCGGGGGCGACCCGGCTCGCTTTTTTGTGAACGTTTTTCGATTGGGGCATTATCTTCCGGGGGCGGGGTTGGAGTAACGGACGCCCGGTTCCCGACGAATTATATTGGGAAGCCGCCTGACACGTGAACGGAGCTGCCATGTCGACCCTGATTGTCACAGACCATCACGTAGCGCCCGCGCCGACAAAGGCGAAGGTGGTCCAGCCGGCCTGGGTGCGGACCATGCACTGGATCAATGCAGTTGCCATGATCCTGATGATCATGTCGGGATGGCAGATCTATAACGCCTCGCCGCTGTTCGGCTTCTCATTTTCGCGCAGCATAACGCTTGGTGGCTGGCTCGGCGGCGCTCTGCTATGGCATTTCGCGGCGATGTGGCTGTTGATGATCAACGGCCTTGCCTATCTCATCACTGGCTTTGCGACAGGGCGCTTTCGCCGCAAGCTGTTTCCGATCACGCCCGGCGGCGTGCTGACTGACCTGAAGGCGGCGCTCACTTTCAAGCTCGCGCATGACGACCTCACCACCTACAACTATGTGCAGAGGCTGCTCTATGCCGGCATCATCGCGGTCGGCGTCGTCATCGTGCTGTCGGGCCTGTCGATCTGGAAGCCGGTGCAGCTGCAATACCTGACCGCGCTGTTCGGCGGTTATGACGTGGCGCGCTATGTCCACTTCGTCTGCATGTCGCTGATCTGCCTGTTCCTGATCGTCCATGTCGCGCTGGCGCTTCTGGTGCCCAAAAGCCTACGCGCGATGATCATCGGCCGTTGATTTCGGAGATATGATTATGCTGCGCAAACGCAGGTTCCTCGTTCCCGGCGTCGACAAGCGGCTCCTGGTCAAGGACGCGGTCAAGGTGATGCCCGATCTGACGCGCCGCCGCTTCATCACGGCAGGCGCAAGCCTCGGCGCGCTGACGCTTCTCACCGGCTGCGACGTGCTCGATAGCGACAGCGCTGATGCCATGCTGGCGCGGGTCTCGAAATTCAACGATGCCGTGCAGTCATGGATGTTCAATCCGAACGCGATGGCGCCGACCTTTCCGGAAAGTGCGATTACAAAGCCGTTTCCGTTCAACGGTTATTACGATGTCGACGATGCCCCTGATATCGACGGCAAGGACTGGAAGCTCGAGGTGCGCGGCCTCGTCGAAAACAAGAATTCCTGGACGCTGGACGAACTCTACAAGTTGCCGCAGGTCAACCAGATCACGCGTCACATCTGCGTCGAGGGCTGGAGCGCGATCGGCAGCTGGACCGGCACGCCCCTGCGCGATTTCCTCAAATTGATCGGCGCCGACACGCGCGCGAAATATGTCTGGTTCCAGTGCGCCGACAAGGACGGCTACAATTCGCCGCTCGATATGGAAAGCGCGCTCCATCCGCAGACGCAGATGACGTTCAAATTCGGCAACGAAATCCTGCCGCGCGCCTACGGCTTCCCGATGAAAATCAGGGTACCCACAAAACTCGGCTTCAAGAACCCGAAATACGTGGTCTCGATGGAAGTCACCAACGACTACAAGGGCGGCTACTGGGAAGACCAGGGCTATAATTCGTTCAGCGGGAGCTGATTTCCGTCATTCCGGCGCGCGCGACAGCGCGAACCGGGAATCTCGCGCCACAACCTCCGGATTCCGAATTCGCTCGCTGTTCGCGAGCGCCCCGGAATGTCATCACTGGCCTCGCCTCAGTTTCCCTTGGCACGCCGCGGCCAGCGCCCCCAACGCGAGCGTCGCGGCTGATACGTTCAGCGCGTAGGTCAAACTTCCCAGCGCATCCGTGATCGCACCGACCACGATGGGGCCGAGCGTCTGGCCGATGCCGAACGAGATCGTCATGGCGGCGATCCCGGCCGGCCAGGCGACGGGTGGGTAATTGAAGCGAATGAAGGCGGTGGTCGAGCCGACGACGGCAAAGAAGGCGACACCGAACACGACTGCGGAGACCGCGAGCCAGGCGACCGAATGGCCGAAGATCGGCAACGCGGCTCCGATCGCATTCACGGCGAGAATAATCGCGGTGGAAAGCCCGCCGCGATCGAGCGCAAGCACGCCGCGCCAGACCCAGGGCGTGACAAAGGCCGATACGCCGATCAGGCACCAGAACGCGGCCTGGGCGCTCGCGCCACCGCCGAGATCGCGGACATAGGCGATCATGAAGGTCATGTAGGCGATGTAGCCCGCGCCGAACAGGAAATAGCCAGTGAGGTAGATCGCCACTGGCCCGATCGCGAACCTCGCCTGCGAGCCGCCGGCGATATTGGCCTTGCTGGCGATCGGGGTCAGCAGCAGCGGAACCGCCATCACGGCGGACAAGGCTGTCAGCGCCCACCATACGATCCACCAGGAGCCGGCGCCGAATACCTGCAGCGTGAAGGGTGCGATCAGGCCGGAGGCGAGAATACCGATGCCGGGTGCCGCGTAATACAGGCTCAGGAGAAAATCGGCGCGCTCGGGGCGGGACTGCGCGATTTGTGCCGCCAGCGCCCCGCCGGCGACGAAGCTCGCGGCGGCGCCGACGCCGGCGGCCAGGCGGGCAAGGCTGAGTGCCACGAAATTGCCTGTCACGGCGCAAAGCGCGAGCGAAGCAAGTGCCGCGAGCGTGCCCCCGCGCACCGTCGCCGACCAGCCGAAGCGGCGGATCATCTGTGACGTCAACAGCGCGCCGATCAGATAGCCGGCCGCGTTAACGGTGTTGAGGAACCCGGCCGCCGAATACGACCAGTGCAGGGAATCCCGCATGTCCGGCAGCACCAGCGCATAGGCAAAACGGCCAATGCCGAGCCCAACGGTGGCGGCAAGCGACAACGTGAGGATCAGCCGCGCGGCATGCGCGGTCGTAGGCGGATGAGGGGCGTGCAAAGGTCACTCCGGCGATCGGTATTGTGGCAGGCGCAGGGGGCCTTGCACAGGCGCTTCGGGGCAATGGTGTCTTGCCAATTGCGCAATGGCGCTTTAGCACTCCGGCCGGATTTTAAAGGCCCCTCGCGAGGAAACACCATGGCGACCCACAAGCTCCTGCTCCTGCCCGGCGACGGCATCGGCCCCGAAGTGATGGCTGAGGTGAAGCGCCTGATCGACTGGCTCAATGCAAAGGGCATTGCGAGCTTCGAGACCGAGCAGGGCCTAGTCGGCGGTTCGGCCTATGATGCGCACAAGGTCTCGATCTCCGAAGGCGACATGGACAAGGCGAAGGCCGCGGATGCGGTGATCTTCGGTGCGGTCGGCGGTCCGAAATGGGACAGCGTGCCCTATGAGGTGCGGCCCGAGGCCGGGCTGCTGCGGCTGCGCAAGGATCTCGGCCTGTTCGGCAATCTGCGCCCCGCCGTGTGCTATCCGGCACTCGCGGAAGCCTCCAGCCTGAAGCGCGACGTGGTCGAGGGGCTCGATATCATGATCGTGCGCGAACTCACCGGCGGCGTTTATTTCGGTGAGCCCAAGACCATCACCGATCTCGGCAACGGCCAGAAGCGCGCCGTCGATACCCAGGTCTACGACACCTATGAGATCGAGCGCATCGCGCGGGTCGCCTTCGATCTTGCGCGCAAGCGGCGTAACAAGGTCACCTCGATGGAGAAGCGCAACGTCATGAAGTCGGGCGTGCTCTGGAACGAGGTGGTAACGCAGGTTCACGCCCGCGAATACAAGGACGTCACGCTGGAACACCAGCTCGCCGATTCCGGCGGCATGAATCTGGTGAAGTCGCCGAAGCAGTTCGACGTCATCGTCACCGACAACCTGTTCGGCGACATGCTCTCCGACATCGCCGCTATGCTCACCGGCTCGCTCGGGATGCTGCCTTCGGCCTCGCTCGGCGAGGTCGACGCGAAGAGCAAGAAGCGCAAGGCGCTGTATGAGCCGGTGCACGGGTCGGCGCCCGATATCGCAGGCAAGGGCCTCGCCAACCCGATCGCGATGCTCGCCTCCTTCGGCATGGCGCTGCGATATTCCTTCGACATGGGCGCACTCGCCGACAAGCTCGATGCCGCGATCGCCGCAGTGCTCGCCAGCGGCCTGCGCACCTCCGACATCAAGTCGGAAGGCACCAAGCCCGCCAGCACCACCCAGATGGGCGAGGCGATCCTGAAGGAGCTGGAAAAGCTGCACGCCTGAGGCGGGCTCGGCTCAGACTTTTCTGCCGCGGTCCCGGCTAACGCCGGGACCGATACCGCTACCCGAGTTCTTCTCCTCCGTCATTGCGAGGAGCGAAGCGACGAAGCAATCCAGACTGTGCCCGCGGTGATAGTCTGGATTGCTTCGCTCCGCTCGCAATGACGGTCAGAGCATGCTCGGCAGCACGCGATCCGGCGGCTTGTGGTTGTCGAGGAAGGTGCGGATGTTGATGATCACCTTCTCGCCCATCTCGACGCGGCCTTCGATGGTGGCCGAACCCATGTGCGGCAATAGCGTGGCCTTGCCGGCCTTTGCCAGCCGCACCAGTTTCGGGCTGACCGCCGGCTCATTCTCGTAGACGTCGAGGCCTGCACCGCCGATGTCGCCCGCTTCGATCAGCTTGACCAGCGTGTCTTCGTCGATCACCTCGCCGCGCGCGGTGTTGACGACGTAGGCGTCCTTGCGGATCAGCTTCAGCCGCCGCGCGGACAGCAAATGGAATGTCGCGGGCGTGTGCGGGCAGTTCACCGAGATGATGTCCATTCGCGCCAGCATCTGGTCGAGGCTTTCCCAATAGGTGGCCCCGAGCTCCTCGGCGATGTGCGGCGCGACCGGCCGGCGGTTGTGATAATGGATCTGCAAGCCGAAGGCCCGGGCACGGCGTGCAACGGCCTGGCCGATCCGGCCCATGCCGACAATGCCGAGCCGCTTTCCTCCGATACGATGGCCGAGCATCCAGGTCGGCGACCAGCCCGGCCAGTGGCGCCCCTCGGTCAGGATCAGCGATCCCTCGATCAGCCGCCGCGGCACCGCCAGGATCAGCGCCATGGTCATGTCGGCGGTGTCTTCGGTCAGAACCTTCGGCGTGTTGGTGACGGTGATGCCGCGCGCATGCGCCGCGATGACGTCGATATTGTCGACGCCATTGCCGAAATTGGCGATCAGGCGGACCTTGCAATCCTCCGCCTTGAGGATGCTCTCATTGATGTGGTCGGTCACCGTCGGCACCAGCACATCGGCAGTGCGCATCGCGTCTGCGATCTGCTCGGCAGTCATCGGCGTGTCGTCGAGATTGAGCCGGGCATCGAACAATTCGCGCATCCGCGTCTCGATCGAATCCGGCAGTTTGCGGGTGACGACGACGAGAGGTTTTTTCTTCACCGACATGGCCTGCACTCATGAGGCTGTTCAGGCCTCATTAACCCGGTTGTTCGACACTGCCATGGCCGCTGGTCCCGGCGTTTCCTTTGGGGGTTCCCGATATTCCCGCTGGGTTTCGCCAGCAGGCCTCGGGCTCGTCTTGACTCAGCGTCTTGGCTTCAGTGTGTTCCGTCCTCTCTAGCAGAAGGGGACGCCAAGACAAGAAGCCAGGCAAGACCCCCTGAATTGGGGTGAGGCCGGCGTGCCGCGGTCCAAAGCGGCGGGGATCAAAGGGGATCAGGCGAAGGTTTCGTGAAATTCAGCTCGAAGAAGCGGGTTGAACTGTTTCTCGGCAGGAGACGAGTGGAATGGCGTTCGGGCGTTTCTGTGTGATCGCAGTGCTGGTGGGTGGTTGGCTCGGGGCTTCGGTTACGACAGGGTTTTCCGCAAAGGACACGGCAACGACCGCGAGCGGCCTTCCCGTTCCGCGCTACGTCAGCCTGAAGTCCGATCACGTGAACGTCCGTGCCGGCCCGACCAAAGACAATGATGTCGCCTGGGTCTATACCCGCTCAGGCCTGCCGGTCGAAATTACGGCCGAGTTCGAGAACTGGCGCCGCGTCCGCGATTCCGAAGGCGCGGAGGGCTGGGTTTATCATTCGCTGCTGTCAGGTCGCCGCACCGCGGTCGTCACCATGAAGAACAAGGACGATCTCGCCGCACTGCACGAGACCGCCGACACCGACAGCGCCGTTACCGCCCGCCTGCAGGCCGGAGTCGTCGCCCAGGTCAAGAAATGCGACGCGCACTGGTGCCACATTGCCGGCGGCGGGTTTGACGGCTGGATCGAGCAGCAGCGGCTGTGGGGCGTCTATTCCGACGAGCAGGTGAACTGATTTCTCTCTCGTCCCGGCGAAGGCCGGGACTCATGACCCCAAGATTTTGTTGTTTGAAAAACGCGTCTTCCGCCTTCAATTCGCGGATAGATTCCGCGGTATGGTCCCAGCCCCCGTGCGCAATTGCGCGCTTGGCCGGGACGACAGCGGAGCGCGGCTTCAGCGTCGCTTGCGCAGGCGCACGACCATGTCGATACGGGAGATCTCGTAGCCGTCGGGCACGTCAGGCATCTTCGACAGCGCCAGATGCGGGTCGGGAATGTCGACCAGCTCGTGGTTGTGCTCGAGATAGAAGTGGTGATGCGAGGTGACGTTGGTGTCGAAATAGGTCTTGGTGCCGTCGACGCTGACCTGGCGCAACAGGCCGGCATCGGTCAGCTGGTTGAGGGTGTTGTAGACGGTCGCGAGCGACACCGGCACCTTGGCGAGCGTCGCCTCCTCATAGAGCATTTCCGCGGTCAGATGGCGGGCGCCCTTGCCGAACAACAGCCAGCCCAGGGCCATACGCTGCCGGGTCGGGCGCAAGCCGGCCGACTGCAGCATTTCATTGACATCGTGCCAGGGACAGCCGGTCAAGGACGGCTGTCGGCCCTGCTGCAGGACAGCGGAGGGCGCGGTTTCGCCGCTCGGACGGGCCGCCTTGTCATTCATTTCCACGTCAACCACCGGTTGGCCATTTTTCTACTATGCCCCGAAACATATGGAAGAAATCCGCCAGATGCAAGTTTTTCGCAACTGGAATGGCTGCAGAGCCGCCATGTGCGGAACTATAGGTCCAACGCGACGATTTAAACCCCGCGACTGAGCTTTGACGGCCACGGGGCCTGTGTTAGAGAGCGCGCGGACACTGGTCGCCGATATGGGCTAGGGCGTGCATTGGCGCGTTCTGACAGCCTGAGGTCATCTGCCGATCTACGCCCCGAATTGTCCGGTGCGCTTGGTAAGCGGATCAGGGTTCTCTCGGTCAATGAGAAGCTCAAGCGGGAATTTGAGAGAGGCGAATTGTCACATGCTGAATAGGCGCTCGGGCTACGAATACGAAGATTTGCTGGCTTGCGCCCGTGGCGAGATGTTTGGCCCGGGCAATGCACAACTGCCGCTGCCGCCAATGCTGATGTTCGACCGCATCACGGAAATTTCCGACAATGGCGGCGAATTCGGCAAGGGCCATGTGCGCGCCGAACTCGACGTCAAGCCGGACCTCTGGTTCTTTGGCTGCCATTTCAAGAACGATCCCGTCATGCCGGGCTGCCTCGGGCTCGATGCGCTCTGGCAGATGGTCGGCTTCTATCTCGGCTGGATCGGCGGCGAGGGCCGCGGCCGGGCGCTGGGCTTGAGCGAGCTCAAGTTCGGCGGCCAGGTGCTGCCTGAGGCACGCAAGGTTGTGTACAACATCGATGTCAAGCGCGTGATGCGTTCAAAGCTGGTGCTGGGTATCGCCGACGGGTGGCTTTCCGTTGACGACGCGATTATCTATCGCGCGAAGGATCTAAAGGTCGGGCTTTTCAAGCTGGGCTCGGCGCCCGGTTGAACCGGGAAGCAGTCAGCAGGGACTTAAGGGACGTAACGGCAGGCGAGGCGGGAGATGAAGCGGGTTGTCATCACGGGGATGGGCATCGTCTCATCCATCGGAAACAACACCCAGGAAGTGCTTGCGAGCCTCCATGAGGCGAAATCGGGAATCTCGCGAGCCGAGAAATATGCCGAGCTCGGCTTTCGTTCGCAGGTGCAAGGTGCACCGACACTCGATCCGGGTGCCGTGATCGATCGTCGCGCGATGCGTTTCCTCGGCCAGGGCGCAGCCTGGAATCACATCGCCATGGAGCAGGCGATCCGGGACGCCGGGTTGGAGCCATCAGAGGTGTCCAACGAGCGCACAGGCATCATCATGGGCTCAGGCGGACCGTCCGCCCGTACCATCGTCGAAGCGGCCGACATCACCCGGACCAAGGGGCCGAGAAAGGTCGGGCCTTTTGCGGTGCCGAAGGCGATGTCGTCGACCGCCTCCGCCACGCTCGCCACCTGGTTCAAGATCAAGGGCGTCAATTATTCGATCTCGTCGGCCTGCGCGACCTCCAATCACTGCATCGGCAATGCCTATGAGACCATCCAGATCGGCAAGCAGGACGTGATCTTTGCCGGCGGCTGCGAGGAACTCGACTGGACGCTGTCGGTCCTGTTCGACGCCATGGGGGCGATGTCCTCGAAATACAACGACACGCCGGCGACGGCCTCGCGCCCCTATGACATCAGCCGCGATGGGTTCGTGATCGCCGGCGGCGCGGGCGTGCTGGTGCTCGAAGAGCTCGAGTATGCGAAAGCGCGCGGCGCGCGCATCTATGGCGAAATCGTCGGTTACGGCGCGACCTCGGATGGCTACGACATGGTGGCGCCATCGGGTGAGGGCGCCGAGCGCTGCATGAAGATGGCGCTGTCGACCGTGAAGACCAGGATCGACTACATCAATCCGCATGCGACGTCGACGCCGGCAGGAGATCCGCCCGAGATCGAGGCGATCCGCAAGGTGTTCGGCACCGGCGAGAAGTGCCCGCCGATCTCGGCCACGAAGGCGCTGACCGGCCATTCGCTCGGCGCCACCGGCGTGCAGGAGGCGATCTATTCCCTGCTGATGCTCAACAACGGCTTCATCTGCGAGAGCGCCCATATCACCGAGCTCGATCCCGTCTTTGCCGACATGCCGATCGTGCGCAAGCGCATCGACAACGCCAGGCTCGGCACCGTGCTGTCGAACTCCTTCGGTTTCGGCGGCACCAACGCCACGCTGGTCTTCAAGCGGCTGGATGCGTAAGCTTTATCTGCGAACACGACAGTCATATTACCGCCATGGCCGGGCTCGTCCCGGCCATCCACGTCTTGAAGTGCGGAATGCTGGTCGCGTGGATGCCCGGGCCTTCGCTTCGCCGGAGGGGCTTCGGCCCCGCGAACGCCTCAAACCCGGGCATGACGAAGGAGAGGGACGATGCAGGGTTTGATGCAAGGCAAGCGTGGCCTCATCATGGGCATTGCCAACGATCATTCGATCGCCTGGGGCATTGCCAGGACGCTCGGCGCTCATGGCGCGGAGATGGCTTTCACCTATCAGGGCGACGCGCAGGCCAAGCGGTTGAAGCCGCTGGCACGAGAGCTCGGCTCCGACCTCGTGCTGCCCTGCGATGTCGAGGATACCGCGAGTGTCGATGCCGTCTTCGCGGCGCTGCGCGAGAAATGGAGCCGGCTCGATTTTCTCGTCCACGCCATCGGCTTCACCGACAAGAACGAGCTGCGCGGCCGCTATGCCGATACCACGCGGGACAATTTCTCGCGCACCATGCTGATCTCGTGCTTCTCGTTCACGGAAGTTGCCAAGCGCGCCGCCGAACTGATGACAGGCGGCAGCGGCTCCATGATCACGCTGACCTACGGTGCCTCGCAGCGGGCGATGCCGAACTACAACGTCATGGGCGTCGCCAAGGCGGGGCTGGAAGCCTCAGTGCGCTACCTCGCCTCCGATTTCGGCTGCCAGGGCATTCGCGTCAACGCGATCTCGGCCGGTCCGGTGCGGACGCTCGCCGGATCGGTGATCGGCGATTCACGTGCCATGTTCGCCTTCCAGCAAAAGCATTCGCCGCTCGGGCGTGGCGTCACACTGGACGAACTCGGTGGCTCAGCGCTGTATCTGTTGTCCGATCTCTCCGGTGGCGTGACCGGCGAGGTGCATTACGTCGACAGCGGCTTCAACATCATCTTGCAGCCGCGCCCGGACCATCTCGAAGGCGAGTGAGTTTGGCGCGCTTTGCGCATTACTCCTTGAGATAGCCAGGCAGTTCCTTGTCGAGCAGTGCTGCGACCAGCGCGCGGGTCCTTTCGCGAAGGGTCGCACTGCTTGAAGCGGTTTCCGGTGGGTCGGGAAAGAGCGAAGTGTCCAGCCTGGTCAACGGGTCCTCGGTCAGCCTGAGGCTATCGGCAAAATGGGTCCCGAAATTCGCAAACGGATGGTTGATCGCCTCGTATGTCTTGCCGTCGAGGATCAGGATCCAGATGTTTGCGAACAGATGCGTGTGTCTGAGCACCGATCCGATGCCCTGGTCGTAGGTGCCGATGCCATCGAGCGTCATGTGCGTGCCGGGAAGCTCGCCCTTGGAACGGGTCACGACAAGATAGCGCTCGCAATTCGCATTTGACGTGATGTTCTTGACGATCGTCGGCAAACGCTCACTCGGGTCGGGAATGAATCTGGATTTCGGATTGTAGAACGGGTCGAACGCGCCGGTGGGATAGCTGATTCCCCGGACCGTGGGATCGGAGCCGGTTGCGGCTCGCACCCGCGCGAGCACCAGATCGTCGAGCCCCCAACCCGCGACCGGAACTACACTCTCCTTGTTCTCAAAGACCGTGATGCCGAAATGCTGCACGGCAAACTGGTCGCCGAGCGCCGAAATCACGCCAAGCCTGCAGGGACCGGTTTGCGCCACGTCATGTTGCGTCGCTGCGGCCTTGGACTTGGGCGCAGGCTTCTTCGCAACGGGCTTGTGCGCGACTGGCGTATTGGCGGGAGGCTTGTTGGCGGCTGCGGGAGCATTCGCCGGTGATGGGGATTGTGCCCGGCCGGCCGGAACGAGGCACGACAACAGGATCGTGGCGACGACGAAACGACGTAACATGACTGACAAACGAAAGTTGAGGAAACGACGAAACAAAGCTAAAGCGAGAGCCGTCCGCGCGCAAGCTGATGCGGCATGTGTCCTCCGCTTTTGCGGAGGATGACCATGCGTGGTTGTGGGAGGAGGCTTAGCCTGCCGCGATCTTCTCCGCCCGCTGGAAGGCGGGGCGCGAGACGCAGCGGGCGATGTAGGCGTCGAAGGTTGGGCGCGACGGCACCATCTTGAACAGCCGCACGGAGAAATTCAGCGCCGAGCCGATTGCGATATCGGCAGCCGAGAACTGCTCGCCGAGGATCCAGGGGCCCTTTTCCAGCGCAACGTCGAGCACGTCGAACACCCGTTGGGCATCGCCCCAGCCGGCGGAAACCGGATTCATCTCCAGCTTGGTTGCGATCTGTACCATCGCGGGCTCGATGCAGCCGGGCGCGAAGAACAGCCATTGCAGATATTTCGCGCGCAGGGGATCGCTGAGTGGCGGCGCCAGTTTCGCGTCGGGACAACGTTCGGCGACATAGGCGCAGATCGCGGCGGATTCCGCGAGCGTGGCCTCGCCATCCTTCAGCGCCGGCACCTTGCCCATCGGATTGATCGCGAGGTATTCCGCGCGCCTTTGCGCACCGGTCGAAATGTCGGTCAGGACCCGATCGTAGGGCTTGCCCGTCTCCTCCATCAGCCAAAGCGCCGAGAACGAGCGCGAGCGCGGCGACCAGTAGAGTTGCATCATGACGTGTTTCCCCTCTTCCATCGATAATGCTTCATCACGAAGCCGGTCATCGGCTCGACCTGCTCCTCTTCGAACACAAAACCCTGACGCTCATACCAGCGCCATGCCTTTTCGTTTTCGCGCACGCAGCGCAGGAAAATTTCGGCCGGCAGTTGCGTTCGCGTGAAGGCGAGCAACTGCCGGCCCAGCGAGCGTCCCTGCCAGGCGGGCGCGACGAACAGCTGGTCGAGATAGAGCTTTGGCACATGAAGCGCCAGCATGGCCGCGAGCGCACCATTGTCATCTGCGACAAAAAGCGTCCAGCCCTTCTCGATCTCCTGCGGCACGCGTGCGCGTAATTTTGCCAGAAGGAAGTTGCTCGCCTCCTCGAGACCGGTGGAGACCCAGCCTTCCATCCAGACGCGGGCGATCTCGTCATATTCCTCTGCACGGGCGGGTCGGATCACTGCGTTCATCGATCGAAACTTTCAGGCGCGGCCGCGTCTGCGACGCTGGAGCGAGCCTAGGTTTCAATTCACGGACATGCGAGCGAAAAGATCACGACCATGCGGTGTTTGTCGCAAGGCTGGCAAACGCCGCCCCGCGTGCGTCGATCGCTTTCCATGGTTCGGCGATGCTAGTATACGGAGCCGAAAGCACGACATCGCCATCGAATGGAAATTGCGAGATCAGAATAATTGATCGCGCTGATCACTAAAACCAATTTCACCTGATCGGGTGCTCTGCTTAGAGTGCGGGCGCCCGGAGCAGGATTTCCGGAGGAGAAGAAACATGGATGACAAAACCAAATGCCCGTTTACGGGAACCCGCGGCCACGCCAACCGTGATTGGTGGCCCGACCAGCTGGACCTTCGGGTCCTGCACCATCACTCCAAGCTCTCCGATCCGATGGGCGAGGCGTTCGACTACGCCAAGGAATTCAAGAGCCTCGACCTCAAAGCCGTGATCAAGGACCTCACCGCATTGATGACGGATTCGCAGGAATGGTGGCCGGCCGACTATGGCCATTACGGCGGCCTCATGATCCGCATGGCCTGGCACTCCGCCGGCACCTATCGCATCACCGACGGCCGCGGCGGCGCCGGAGCCGGTCAGCAGCGCTTCGCGCCGCTGAACAGCTGGCCCGACAACGCGAACCTCGACAAGGCGCGCCGGCTGCTGTGGCCGATCAAGCAGAAGTACGGCAGGAAGATCTCGTGGGCCGACCTGATGGTGCTTGCCGGCAACGTCGCCCTGGAGTCGATGGGCTTCAAGACGTTCGGCTTTGCCGGCGGTCGGGCCGACGTCTGGGAGCCCGAAGAGCTGTACTGGGGTCCCGAGGGCACGTGGCTTGGCGACGAGCGCTACAGCGGCGAGCGTCAGCTTTCCGAACCGCTCGGTGCGGTACAGATGGGCCTCATCTACGTCAATCCCGAAGGCCCGAACGGCAAGCCGGACCCGATCGCCGCAGCCAAGGACATCCGCGAGACGTTCTTCCGCATGGCGATGAACGACGAGGAGACCGTCGCTCTGATTGCCGGCGGCCACACGTTCGGAAAGACCCACGGCGCGGGCGATCCGTCCTTGATCGGTCCGGAACCCGAGGGCGGCGCCCTCGAGGACCAGGGCCTCGGCTGGAAGAGCAAGTACGGCACGGGTGTGGGCGCGGACGCGATCACCGGCGGGCCGGAGGTCGTCTGGACGGAGACCCCGACCAAGTGGAGCAACTACTTCTTCGAGAACCTGTTCAAATATGAGTGGGAACTGACCAAGAGCCCGGCGGGCGCACAGCAGTGGCAGGCAAAAGGCGCCGCCGCGACGATTCCCGACCCCTTCGACAAGTCGAAGAAGCGCGTGCCGACCATGCTGACCACGGACCTCTCGCTGCGCTTCGATCCGGCCTACGAGAAGATCTCTCGGCGCTTCTACGAGCATCCGGACCAGTTCGCGGACGCGTTTGCCCGTGCCTGGTTCAAGCTCACGCACCGCGACATGGGGCCGGTCGTGCGCTACCTCGGGCCGCTTGTTCCGAAGGAGGCGCTGATCTGGCAGGACCCGATTCCGGCGGTCGATCATCCGCTGGTCAATGAGCAGGACGTGGCCGCGCTGAAGGCCAAGATCCTGGCCTCGGGCCTGTCTGTCTCCGAACTGGTCACGACGGCCTGGGCCTCGGCATCGACCTTCCGCGGCTCCGACAAGCGCGGTGGCGCCAACGGCGCTCGGATCCGACTTGCTCCACAGAAGGACTGGGAGGTCAACCAGCCGGCTCAGCTTGCCAAAGTGCTCGGCAAGCTCGAAGCGATCCAGAAGGAGTTCAACGCCGGCACCAAGAAGATCTCTCTCGCTGACCTCATCGTTCTCGCCGGCAGCGCCGGCGTCGAGAAGGCGGCAAAGGACGGCGGGACCGACGTGAAGGTGCCCTTCACGCCAGGTCGCACCGATGCGTCAGAGCAGCAGACCGACGTCGCTTCCTTCGCACCGCTCGAACCGCGAGCTGATGGCTTCCGCAACTATGTCAACGGCAAGCGGCAGTTCATGCAGCCCGAGGAGGCCCTGGTGGACCGCGCGCAATTGCTGACGCTGACCGCGCCCGAGTTGACTGTGCTCGTCGGCGGCCTGCGCGTGCTCGGCGCGAATGCCAACCAGTCCAAGCATGGCGTCTTCACCAAGAAGCCGGGGACGCTGACCAACGACTTCTTCGTCAGCCTGCTCGACATGGGCACGGAGTGGCAGCCCACCGCCGATGGCGCGTATGAGGGCCGCGACCGCAAGACCAAGCAGGCCAAGTGGACCGGTACCCGCGTGGACCTGATCTTCGGCTCGCATTCGCAGCTGCGTGCATTCGCGGAAGTCTATGCCTGTGCCGACGCGAAGGAGAAGTTCGTGAAGGACTTCGTGGCGGCGTGGACCAAGGTGATGAACCTGGATCGGTTCGATCTGAAGGCGTGACCGCGGGAGGCGTCGCCTCAGAACGCGGCGCTTACCGAGACAAAACAAAAGGGCGGCTGAAAAGCCGCCCTTTCTCTTTTCGCTAAGGCATGATCCGGAAAAGTGTGTAGCAGTTTTCCGAAAAGATCATGCTCAATCGAAGGCCTGAAGCGCGATGACGATTCAACTGAATCTCATCGCGATTTAAAGCATGATCCGGAAAAGTGTGTAGCGGTTTTCCGAAAAGATCATGCTCAATCAAAGGCCCGAAGCGCGATGACGATTCAACTGAATCTCAGCGCGCTTCAGTCGGAAGCCTTACTCGCCGGCGGCTTCGCGCGGCGCCGGGGCGTCGCCCTTCTGCTTGTCCTCGGCCTTCTGCTTGGCCTCGAGGTCCTCGCCGGTGGTCTGGTCGACCGCTCGCATCGACAACCGGGTCTTGCCGCGATCGTCGAAGCCGAGCAGCTTGACCTTGACCTTGTCGCCTTCCTTGACGACGTCGCTCGTCTTCTGCACTCGGTTGGCCGCGAGCTGGCTGATATGGACCAGGCCGTCCTTGGAACCGAAGAAGTTCACGAAGGCGCCAAATTCCATCACCTTGACCACGGTGCCCTCGTAGATCTGGCCGACTTCCGGCTCCGAGGTGATCGACTTGATCCACTTGATGGCGGCCTTCATGGCGTCGCCGTCGTTGGAGGCGACCTTCACGGTGCCGTCGTCCTCGATGTTGATCTTGGCGCCGGTCTTTTCGACGATCTCGCGGATCACCTTGCCGCCGGTGCCGATCACTTCGCGGATCTTGTCGGTCGGGATCTTGAAGGTCTCGATGCGCGGCGCGTATTCGCCAAGCTCGGCACGCGCGGCGGTCAGCGCCTTGGACATCTCGCCCAGGATGTGCAGGCGACCGTCGCGGGCCTGACCGAGCGCAACCTTCATGATCTCTTCGGTGATGCCCTCGATCTTGATGTCCATCTGCAGCGAGGTGATGCCACCTTCGGTGCCGGCGACCTTGAAGTCCATGTCGCCGAGATGGTCCTCATCGCCAAGGATGTCGGAAAGTACCGCGTAGCGGCTGTCTTCGAGGATCAGGCCCATGGCGATGCCCGCGGTCGGCCGCTTCAGCGGCACGCCGGCGTCCATCAGCGCGAGCGAGGAGCCGCAGACGGTCGCCATCGACGACGAGCCGTTGGACTCGGTGATCTCCGACACCACGCGAATGGTGTAGGGGAACTCGTGATGCGGCGGCAGCACCGGGTGGATGGCACGCCACGCGAGCTTGCCATGGCCGATCTCGCGCCGCTTGGTGCCGCCGAGACGGCCGGTCTCGCCGACCGAGAAGGGCGGGAAGTTGTAGTGCAGCAGGAACGTTTCCTTGTACGTTCCCGACAGCGCGTCGACATACTGCTCGTCCTCGCCGGTACCGAGCGTGGTAACGACCAGCGCCTGAGTCTCGCCGCGGGTGAACAGCGCCGAACCGTGGGCGCGCGGCAGCACGCCGACCTCGCAGACGATGTTGCGCACGGTCTTGACGTCACGGCCGTCGATGCGGCGGCCGGTGTCGAGGATGTTCCAGCGGACGATCTTGGCTTCGAGCGCCTTGAAGACGTCGGCGACGCGCAGCTTCTCAAACCGCGGCTCCTGCCCTTCCGGGAAGAAGTGCGCCATCACCTTTTCCTTGGCGGCGCCGACGGCGGCGTAGCGCTCCTGCTTCACCGGAATGGCGTAGGCCGAACGCAGCTCCTGCTCGATCAGCCCGAGCATCTCCTTCTCGATCGCGCTGTCGTCGATCGCCTTGACCTCGAGCGGCTCCTTGGCGGCCTTCTCGGCGAGGTCGATGATCGCGTTGATCACCGGCTGGAAGTGGCGATGACCGAACATCACCGCGCCCAGCATGATTTCCTCGTTGAGCTCCTTGGCTTCCGATTCCACCATCAGCACGGCGTCGGCGGTGCCGGCGACGACCAGATCGAGCTGGGTCTCGGTCATCTCGTCGAGCGTCGGGTTGAGCACATATTCGTCGTTGACGAAGCCGACGCGGGCGGCGCCGATCGGGCCCTTGAACGGCACACCCGACAGCGTCAGCGCGGCGGACGCCGCGACCATCGCGACCATGTCGGGATCGTTTTCCATGTCATGGGAGAGGGTGGTGACGATCACCTGGGTCTCATTGCGCCAGCCGTCGACGAACAGCGGACGGATCGGACGGTCGATCAGGCGGGAAACCAGGGTTTCCTTTTCGGTGGGGCGGCCTTCGCGCTTGAAATAGCCGCCGGGAATGCGGCCCGCGGCATAGGCTTTTTCCTGATAGTCGACGGTCAGGGGAAGGAAATCGACGCCCTCGCGCGGGGTCTTGGCGGCGACGACGGTGGCGAGCACGACGGTCTCGCCATAGCTCGCGAGCACCGCGCCATTGGCCTGGCGTGCGACCTTTCCGGTCTCCAGCTTGAGCGGACGCCCGCCCCAATCGATCTCAACTTTATGGATATTAAACATTGCGGTCTTCTTTCATGGTTTCCGAAAGAACGGCCGCTCCAAAACACAAAAACCATGCGCAAGACGGCCGGACGCTGATCGCAAAAGATCAGCGTCCGGCGATCCTGCCATGGTTGTTATCTTTCGGATGGCGACCATCCTTATCGTTATCACGGGCACCTTGCCCGTTGCGTCCAGCGGCCGGATTGCTGCTGGGCGCTCTGGTTGGGCATGCCGGAACCCTCTCCATCGAGGCCTCCCGATCATGCCCTTGGCATGATGAACGCCGCGAGGGCCATTCCCGGACCCCGAAGCGTCATGCAAAAACGCGCGCAACCTTGCGCGCGTGTACTTCATAAAAAGCTCAACGACGAATGTTGTGCTTCTCAAGCAGCGCCTTGTAGCGCGCCTCGTCCGTCCTGCGGAGATAATCGAGGAGCGAGCGGCGGGTGGAGACGAGCTTCAACAAGCCCCGGCGCGAATGGTTGTCCTTCACGTGGGTCTTGAAATGTTCGGTCAGGTTGTTGATGCGCTCCGACAGGATCGCGACCTGAACCTCCGGCGAGCCCGTGTCGCCGGCCTTGTTGGCACTTCCCTTGATGACTTCCGCTTTGCGTTCGGCGGTAATCGACATCGTCAAACTCTCTCGTTGCGGCCGGAACTGGCTGTCAGCCCGGTCAGGTTGAACACACGCTTGGGGATGAGTTCGCCATTGCCAATTTCGGCAAGCGCGAGAAGCCGGCCTGCCACCGTGACATAGACTGTGCCGCTACTATTGGGCGCATCCCGTCCGCGCAACAAAACGGCTTGGCCTCTGTGAAGCCTTGCCGCATCAGCCCGTGTGACGGCCAGTGCCGGGATGTCGTCCAGCGCGGT
This sequence comes from Bradyrhizobium sp. Tv2a-2, assembly GCF_000472425.1. GTDB lineage: Bacteria > Pseudomonadota > Alphaproteobacteria > Rhizobiales > Xanthobacteraceae > Bradyrhizobium. Next base: position 411,790 of record NZ_AXAI01000003.1, read on the forward strand.
CTCAACGGGCAAAAGCGCGTCGGCGAGGCTTCCCTCGCCCGACGCGGCTCTATTGCATAAAGCCTCCAACTGTTCCAGCGGAATCATGTCGTTTTCGCCGAAAGGCCCGACCAGGGTCCGCCTGAGCGCCGAGATATGGCCGAAACAGCCCAGAATCCGGCCGATATCGCGGGCCAGCGCCCGGACATAGGTTCCCTTGCCGCACTCGGCCTCGAACAGGGAATGGTCATTGTCTGGTTGATCCAACAAGGTTAATTGGTGAATCTCCACGGGACGGGGCGCCAGTTCCACAACCTCGCCGTCGCGCGCGAGGTCATAGGCGCGTTCGCCTTGGACCTTGATCGCGGAATAGCGGGGCGGGGTCTGCTCGATAAGGCCGGTGAACTGCGGAAGCAGCGCACGAATCGCCTCCGCCGTCGGCCTGTTCTCGCTGGTCTTCACCACCTGGCCCTCGGTGTCGTCGGTGTCGCGCTCCTCGCCCCAGCGCACGGTGAAGCGGTAGCGCTTGCGGCCGTCCATCACGAAAGGAACGGTCTTGGTGGCTTCGCCAAGCGCGATCGGCAGGCCGCCGGAGGCGAGCGGATCGAGGGTGCCGGCATGGCCGGCGCGCTTGGCCGAGAACAGCCGCTTCACCACGGCGACGGCCTGCGTCGAGGTCATGCCGATCGGCTTGTCAAGCACGACCCAGCCGTGGATGTCGCGCTTGTCGCGACGCGGCTGATTGTTCCTCTGCTGTTTGCCAGCGCGCGGGTCATTGTTGCCGCGCGGCTCGTCGCGGCGCGCATCGACAAAAATATTCTCGTCGCTGCGTGAATCAGCCGGCGTTTGCGCGCCGACCGCGCGCTCTGCCGGGCTCTTGGCCGGGGTCACGTTCATTGATCTTCGTCCGAATCGGGTGCGAGGTCTCTTTGCACCGCAGGCGTTCGCAGTAATTTCTCGATACGTTCCGCTTCGTCGAATCGGTCGTCGACGCGAAAGCGGACATCGGGAGCAAATTTTAAGTTAACGCGCCGAGCAATCTCGCCACGCAGGAATTTCTTGTTGCGGTCGAGCGCCGCGAGCACGGTGTCCGTGTCGCGTCCGCCGAGTGGCATCACGTAGATTGTTGCAAGCTTGAGATCCGGGGACATCCGAACCTCGGGTATCGTAATGATGTGACCCTCAAGGTCGGGATCATGAGCGCTACCGTGCAGAAGAATATCGGCAACAGCGTGGCGCACGGCTTCGCCTACGCGCAGCTGGCGTTGCGAGCCGCCGGGCGCAGAGCCTTTTTTCTGGTGAGCACGAGGCATTGTGTTCTCTCAAAGCCGAAACGCCCGCGCGTGATGCGGGCATCGACGTTTTTCTTTTCCAAAACAGCCAAAACGTGCATGGCCGGAACAATTCCGGCCATGCCGACGTCATTCAGTTCGCAAAAAACCTCAGGCGCTTCGTAAGATTTGGACTTACAGCGAGCGCTGGATGGTCTCCACGCGGTAGCATTCGATCACGTCGCCGACACGCATGTCGTGATAGCTCTCGAACGCCATGCCGCATTCCTGGCCGGCCTGCACTTCCTTCACTTCGTCCTTGAAGCGCTTCAGTGTCGATAGCTTGCCTTCGTGCACGACGACGTTGTCGCGGATCAGACGGACATTGGCGCCGCGCTCCACGGTGCCGTCGGTGACCCGGCAGCCCGCGACCTTGCCGACCTTGGAGATGTTGAAGATCTCCAGGATCTGCGCGTTGCCCAGCATGGTCTCGCGCAATGTCGGCGCAAGCAGGCCGCTCATGGCCTTCTTCACGTCATCCACGAGGTCGTAGATGATGTTGTAGTAGCGGATCTCAATGCCGTTGCGCTTGGCGGAGGCCGAGGCCTCCTTGTTGGCGCGCACGTTGAAGCCGATGATCGCGGCGTTGAAGCCTTCAGCCAGCGTCACGTCGGATTCGGAGATGCCGCCGACGCCCGCATGCAGGATGCGCGCGGCGACTTCGTCGGTGCCGAGCTTCTCGAGCGAGCCGAGAATGGCTTCGAGCGAGCCCTGCACGTCAGCCTTGACGATCAGCGGGAACTCCTTGCGGCCCGCGGTCTTGAGCTGCGACATCATCTGCTCGAGCGAGCCGCGCATGCCGGAGATCGAGGCGGCCGCGTTCTCGCGCTTCTGGTGCGCGCGGTAGCTCGTGATCTGGCGGGCGCGGGCTTCGTTCTCGACCACGGCGAGGCGGTCGCCGGCCTCCGGCGGGCCGTTGAAGCCGAGCACTTCCACCGGCACGGAGGGACCTGCCTCCTGAACGGTCTCGCCCTGGTCGGAGATCAGCGCGCGGACGCGACCCATCTCGGCGCCGGCCACGATGATGTCGCCGACACGCAAGGTGCCGCGCTGGACCAGCACGGTCGCCACCGGGCCGCGGCCGCGGTCGAGCTTGGCTTCGATCACGGTGCCTTCCGCAGGACGCTCCGAGTTGGTCTTGAGGTCGAGGATTTCGGCCTGCAGCGCGATCATTTCGAGCAGGCGGTCAAGATTGGTCTTGTTCTTGGCCGAGACCTCGACATCGACGACCTCGCCGCCGAGCGATTCGACCTGCACCTCATGCTGCAGCAGTTCGGTGCGCACGCGCTCGGGCCGGGCGTCCGGCTTGTCGATCTTGTTGATGGCGACGATGATCGGAACCCTGGCCGCCTTGGCGTGATTGATGGCTTCCACCGTCTGCGGCATGACGCCGTCATCGGCCGCGACCACCAGCACGACGATATCGGTGACCTTGGCGCCGCGCGCGCGCATCGCGGTGAACGCGGCGTGGCCGGGCGTGTCGATGAAGGTGATCTTCTTGCCGGTTTCCGGCGAGCTCACCTGATAGGCGCCGATATGCTGGGTGATGCCGCCGGCTTCGCCGGAGACGACATTGGCGTGGCGCAACGCGTCGAGCAGCGAGGTCTTGCCGTGGTCGACATGGCCCATCACGGTCACGACCGGCGAGCGCTCCTCGGTGTCGGTGGAATCGTCGACGACGTCGAACAGGCCTTCCTCGACGTCGGAGGCCGCCACGCGCTTCACGGTGTGGCCGAGCTCCTCGGCGATCAGCTGCGCAGTGTCGGCGTCGATCACGTCGGTGATCTTGTACATCGCGCCCTGCTTCATCAGCAGGCGGATGACATCGACCGCGCGCTCCGACATGCGGTTGGCGAGTTCCTGGATGGTGATGGCTTCCGGGATCGTCACCTCGCGAACCAGCTTCTCCTTTGCCTCGTTGGAGGCATGCCCCTTCAGGCGCTGGGTACGGCGGCGGAACGAGGCAATCGAGCGCTCGCGCACGTCGTCGGCATTGAGTGCCGTGACCACGGTCAGGCGGCCGCGCTGCTTCTGCGGCGAGGGCTTGTGGGTGGTTTTTGGCGCGGCAACCGGACGCATGGCGCCGCCGGGGCCGCGCCGGATCTGGCGCGGACCTTCATCCTCTTCCGCTTCAGCGGCGACGCCCGGCGCGCGCGCCGGCACAGCGGGGCGGGCAGCGCCTGGTGTTGCCCCCGGCGCACGTGCCGCTGGCGCGCGCGCGGTGGCGGGCGCTCCGGCGCGGGCCGGCGCGGGTGCGCGGGCTGTGGCGGACTGCGGCGCCGCTGCAGCGGTGGCAGCTGCGGCCGCCGGGGCCGCGCTGGCTGCAGCCGGCGCGGGGCGCGGCGCTTCACCCTCGCCAAAGCGCTTCTTGGCCTCGGTTTCCGCCTTGCGCCTGGCTTCCTCTTCGTGGCGATGGCGCTCTTCCTCGGCCTTGCGACGCGCTTCCGCAGCCTCACGCTCGGCCTTTTCGGCGGCTTCGCGCACGGCGCGGCGCTTGGCCTCTTCCTCGGCCTGGCGGCGTTCCTCGACGTCGCGGAGCTTGGCGTCGGCGAGCGCGCTGGCGCGCGCTGCATGCTCGTCCTCGGTCAGGGTGCGCAATACCACGCCGGAGGTATTGCGCGGCTGGGATGGGTGCGAACCGTGGCCCGGGCGGCCCTGCATCGGCGGCCTGGCGGCCGGCGCGGGCTTGGGCGCGACGGGCTCAGGGGCGTGCGGGGCATCCCCTTCGCCGCCGACCCTGCGCTTGCCGCGCTTCTCCACCACGACCTGCTTGCTGCGGCCATGGGGAAAGCTCTGGCGCACGGTGCCGGTCTCGACGCGCGGCTTCAGCGTCAAGGTCTTGCTGGGCACACTCAATTTCTTGTCGCCAGGCGTATTGTTATCAGCCATTCAGTCGTCCCAATCTGTTCCTCAAGGTGCGCTCGGCGCACCGTCTATTATTGCAAGTCGTCACCGTCTCGCGAGAGCGACGTTGAATGCGGTTTCGAATTCCTGGCACCGATTCCGGCAGTCTTGTCCGCGTCGGCCATCCGGTATCGGACCAAGGTCTGGCTGCGCGACAGGAAAGTCTTGCTCGCCGGGCCCGCGAGCAGCGCTGCATGTATCACATTTGACCGGGTTAGTGCCAAATCCAATTCTGCTGAAGTTAAGACGGTGATGACGGGAATCTGCATGGATCCCCCCGGGATCTCGATATTCTGCCCGCTATTTTGACCCAACAGGGCGTCCAATTTGCGGATTCCGTCCTCCGCCCCGTCGCTGGCATGGATCAGTGCCTGAACCGTGTTCCGGGAGCCACGCTGCTTCAGGGCCGCCTCGACCTTGCTGAACCCGGCCACAACCTGACCGGCCTTGGCGGCCACGCCTAAGGCATCGGTCGTGCTGCGGACAAGGAGAGCTTCAGTGTCGGCGGCAAGGCTCGGCGAGACCCGAAGGTCGCGCTTGAATCCTCTGGAAAAATGGTGACGGCGGACGGCTTCCGCAACCGCCTGCCGCGAGGCGGTGACCCACAGGCCACGGCCCGGCAATTTGCGCTTGAGATCGGCGATCACCTCGCCGGTGGGCGCCACGACGAAGCGGATCAGTTCCTCGATGGGGCGCACCTCGCGGCTGACCGCGCACATCCGCCTGGTCGCGGACTTTTCGGTCCGCGGTCCAAGGTCGAGTTCGGGGTCAACAGCAGCGAGCATGCGTGGGCCATCTCCCTGATGCCTATGCGCTTGGCGCGTCGGCGGTCTCGGCCGGCTCGCTCGGCTTGGCAAGATCGGCCTCGCTGATCCAGCCGGCCTTGACGCGCGCCTGCATGATCAGCTGTTCCGCATCATCCCGGGAGATCTCGATGCCGTCGAGCGCGCCGGCATGCTTGGTCGGCTCGCTGCCTTCCTTGCGCTCGGTCCAGCCGACCAGATCGTCGGTGGCGCAGCCTGCGAGATCGTCGACGGTCTTGATGTCGTTCTCGCCGAGTTTCACCAGCATCTTGGAGGTCACGCCCGGTACGGTCGTGAGTGCGTCCTCGACGCCCAGCTCCTTGCGCTTGGCCTCGAGCTCGGCCTCCTGCTGCTCCAGATATTCCTTGGCGCGGTTCTGCAGCTCGGTCGCGGTCTCCTCGTCGAAGCCCTCGATGCCGGCGAGGTCCTTGACGTCGACCAGCGCGAGTTCCTCGACCGAGGTGAAGCCTTCGGAGGCAAGCAGCTGGCCCACCACCTCGTCGACATTGAGCGATTCCATGAACACGCGGGTGGAGTTCTCGAAATCGGCCTGGCGGCGCTCCGATTCCTCCTGCTCGGTCAGGATGTCGATGTCCCAGCCGGTGAGCTGCGAGGCGAGGCGCACATTCTGGCCGCGCCGGCCGATCGCCAGTGACAGCTGGTTGTTGGTGTCGGGCACCACGACCTCGATGCGCTCGCGATCCTCGTCGATCACGACCTTGGCGACTTCCGCCGGCGCCAGCGCGTTGACCACGAAGGTCGCGATGTCGGGCGACCAGGGAATGATGTCGATCTTCTCGCCCTGCAGCTCGTTGACCACGGCCTGCACGCGCGAGCCGCGCATGCCGACGCAGGCGCCGACCGGATCGACCGAGGAATCCCGCGAAATCACGCCGATCTTGGCGCGCGAGCCGGGATCGCGGGCGACCGCCTTGATCTCGACGATGCCGTCATAGATTTCCGGCACTTCCTGCGCGAACAGCTTCGCCATGAACTGCGGATGGGTGCGGGAGAGGAAGATCTGCGGGCCGCGGGTCTCGCGCCGCACGTCGAAGATATAGGCGCGGACGCGGTCGCCGTTGCGGAACACCTCGCGCGGCAGCATCTCGTCGCGGCGGATGATGGCTTCGCCACGGCCCAGATCGACGATCACGCTGCCATATTCGACGCGCTTGACGATGCCGTTGACGATGTCGCCGATGCGGTCCTTGAACTCCTGGTACTGCCGGTCACGCTCGGCCTCGCGCACCTTCTGCACGATCACCTGCTTGGCCGACTGCGCGGCGATGCGGCCATATTCCAGCGGCGGCAGCGTGTCGGCGATGGTGTCGCCGATCTGCGCGCCCGGATTGGCGCGCCGCGCATCCTCGAGCGAAATCTGGTTGGAGGAGTTCTCGACCTTTTCGACGACGAGCATGTGGCGCGACAGGCGCAGCTCGCCCTTCTTCGGATCGATCTCGGCATGGACGTCGGTCTCGCTGCCGTAACGGGCGCGGGCGGCCTTGGCGATGGCGTCTTCCATCGCGGAGATCACGATGCCGCGGTCGATCGATTTCTCGCGCGCCACCGCGTCTGCGATCTGCAGCAGTTCTAATCGGTTGGCACTGACTGCCATGGCTCAATCTCCTCTATCAGGATCGGTTTCGCCTCTGCGCGCGCTTGTCCCGGCGAGGCGGTGTTTCTTCGTATTCGTCGGCGCCGGCTTGCTCTTTGGTTTCGGCGCAATCGTCCTGGTCTGTCTCTTGGCGTGCGCGGGGGCCGGAGGCTCAAGCCCGAGGTCACGCTTCAGCTCGCGTTCGGCAGCCTTGCCGCGACGCATGGATTCGGCGATCAACTCGTCGGTCAGCACGAGCTTCGCTTCCGCGATGTCTTCCATGGTCAACAGCACATCGGCATCTTCGCCTTCCGGCGCGTCATCCCGATGCAGTCTTACGCGATCGCCGTCGACGCCTTCTATCGTGCCGCGGAATCTCTTGCGGCCCTCATGGGCGACCGCCATTTCGATCTTAGCAAGATGGCCGCGGGAACGCTCGAAATCCGAACGGCGCACCAGCGGCCGGTCGATCCCGGGCGAGGAAATTTCCAGCCGGTAGGCACGATCGATGGGGTCGGCGACGTCGAGCACCGGCGACAGGGCCTTGGAAACCGCCTCGCAATCCTCGATCTGCATCGAGCCGTCAGGCCGTTCCGCCATGATCTGGACGGTGCAGCCGGCCTCGCCGGTAATTCTGATCCGCACCAGCCGGTAACCCATGCCCTGCAGGACCGGGCCCGCCACCGCCGCGACCCGCGCCGCCACGCCCGGCTCGACCACCAGGCGCGGTTCGGCCAGCAGGTCAGCATCCGTCATCGGAGCGGTCGGATCGGTCATATCCAGTGTCAAGACAGGTTGAACGTGCGACAGGTCTATTCTGCTTTCAGGTGGGGTGGATCCAAGCTCGCCGGAAGTCCGCCCGATGGCATTAACCCGAACCTGCCGGCGATCATCCGCTGGCCTGCTTCGGGTAATAAAAAAGAGCGGGTCCCGGGGGGCCCACTCTCAATACGCGTTTCGTATGAGAACTGTAAGTTGCCGCCGATATAGCGTTTTTCCTCTCCCCCCACAAGAGGAACCAGCTCTCATCGGGCCGATTTTGAGGCCCCTCAAATGCCCAAGAGCCGGCCTAAACCGCGATCGGTTCAGGTTGAGCCGTCACCGCGCCTTCGGTTTCCGATGGAACATGACCTTCCGGAAGACCGCCGCACAATTTTCCCGGATCACGCTCTAACCGTTCGTTCACCAAGCCGGCCTAAATTGGCAAGAGCGTCCGTTGCCTGCTTTTTTTCGAGGGGCGCGTCGTCACGTGGGGGCGGTTGCGCATGGGGCAGGTTTGATGACGGCGGCCGCGTCGCTGATCCCCGGGCTTGACAAGATCATACGCCACAGCGATCCCGCGCGCCGTCGCGAGGCCGCGCGGCGAATTTCGCAACTGTTCTTCGAGGACGCCGCGAAGCTGCGTGCGGGCCATGTTGCGCTGTTCGACGACATCCTGGTCGACCTCGTCCCTTACGTTGAAACGGTGGCGCGGGCCGAGCTCGCCGAGCGCTTCTCGCAGCTCGCCAACGCACCGCGTGCACTGATCGGCCAGCTTGCGCGCGAGAACGAGATTCTGGTGGCCGGGCCCGTGCTGCGCCGCTCGCCCGTGCTCGACGACGAGGTGCTGCTCGAGGTGGCGCGGCTGAAAGGACAGGGCCATTTGCTTGCAATGGCCGAGCGCAGCACGCTCTCGACCGGCCTCACCGATGTCATGGTCCGGCGCGGCGACCGTGAGGTGGTGCGCCGCACGGCGGGCAATCCAGGCGCGGCATTTTCCGTGATCGGCTATCAGGCGCTGATCAAGCGCGCCACGCAGGACGGCGTGCTGACGCTCACGGTCGGTCAGCGCAGCGATCTGTCGGATGCACATCTGAAGGAGCTCATGGGCGGATCGCTTGAGGTGATCCGCCGCCGCCTGTTCGACCTCGTCAAGCCCGAGCGTCAGGCCGCGATCAATCGCGTCATCGGCGACATCACTGGCGTCCCGGAGACGTTCGAAAGCAAGCGCAACTTCGTCCCCGCACAGCGCGCCATCCTTGCTCTGCACAAAACCGGCGATCTCAACGAGGCCGCGCTACTCGGCTTTGCCAAGAGTTTCTCGTATGAAGAGTCGATCGCCGCACTGGCTGCGATGTCGCGGATCGGCATTGCAACGCTTGACCGGCTGATCTCGGGCGATCGCCATGATCCGATCCTGATCGTCGGCAAGTTCATCGGGCTCGAATGGGCGACCGTCCGCGCTCTGGTGCTGCTCCGGCTCGGTCTCAACCGTGTGCCGGCGCCGGCCGATATCGAAACCGTGCGGGTCAATTATGCGCGCCTGATGCCGGCCACCGCCGAGCGCGTAGTGAGCTTCTGGAAGACGCGCCAGTCGGGTTAGAGCGTTTTCGAGCGAAGTGGACACCGGTTCGCGTGAAGAAAACGCGTCAAAACAAGAATCCGGAGCTTCGGTTCTGATTCAATCAGAACCGGAAATGCTCTAGCGCTTCCCAAGGTCGGAGACCTCGCGCTATGTTTTGCCTCAAGGCGCGCAAAAGCGCCATTGGGGAGTGGAAATGTTGACCGAAGATGACATCAAGGCGCATCTCGCGCGCATCCGCGACGATGGCTACACCGTGATCGAGCAGGCGGCCTCGATTGATCTGGTCGAGGGGCTGAAGCGGACGCTGGAGCGCATCGAGCGCGAGCACGATCTGGGTTACGCCAAGACCTCGTTCGAGGGTTTCAAGACCGTCCGCATCAACAATCTCCTGACCTATGACGATCTGTTCTGGGAGGTGCCGCTGCACGAGAACGTGCTGCCCGTGGTCGAAGGCATGCTCGACAGGGAGTGCCTGTTGTCATCGTTCTGCTCGCTGGTGCTCGGACCGGGCCAGGAGGCGCAGCCGATCCATGAGGACACTCAGCTCATTCCGCTGCCGCGGCCGCATATCCCGATCACGGTCAATGCGATCTGGGCGCTGTCGGATTTCACCGAGAAAAATGGCGCGACGCGGATCGTTCCCGGCAGCCACAAATATGATTCGTCGCCGGACTACGGCAGACACTATGAGACGGTGACGGCGACCATGCCGGCTGGCAGCGTGATGCTGTTCGACAGTGCGCTGTGGCATGGCGGCGGCGCCAATGTCAGCGAGGCCAGGCGCTTCGCCTTCTCCTGCGCCTATTGCTGGGGCTGGATGCGCCAGCAGGAGAATCTGCAACTCGGCATTCCCCGCGAGACCGCGGCGCGCTTTCCGCGGCGCCTGCAGGAACTGTGCGGCTACAGCGTCTACAAGGGGCAGTTCGGCCACATCGACAATCGCGACCCGATCGAGCTTTTGGGGCGCGAGCGCGGCAAGCGCATGGTCTGGGAAGCGACCGATGCGAAGAAGGCGCGGATGGCGGCGGAGCGATAGTTCTTTCCGTTATGGCGCGCTGTCATTCCGGGATGGTCCGAAGGACCAGACCCGGAATCTCGAGATCTCGGGTTTGATGCTTCGCATCGCCCCGGAATGACGGCGGGCCAATGGTGTAGATGCTCCAATTGCGACGAGTCACACCCGCCGAAACCGCAAATATGTCGCCTTGCGGCCCTCGCGCTCGGCCTTCTGGCCGTAGCGTGTTTTCGTAAAGCCTGCCCACGGCAGGCGCCAGTCGTCGGCATGCTCCGCGATCCATTCGAAGTCGGGCGAGCGCAACATATGCGCCAGCGTCCAGTTGGCGTAATCGTCGATGTCGCTGGCAAAGCGAAACTCGCCGCCGGCTTTCACCACACGCGCCATCGCGGCAATCGTCGCGTCCTGAACAAAGCGCCGCTTCCAGTGCCGGCGCTTGGGCCAGGGATCGGGATGGATCAGGTCGATCCGCGCCAATGATTGCGGCGGCAGCCAGGCGAGCAGCTCGGCCGCATCGCCTGCGAGCAGGCGGATGTTGCCGATGTTGTGAGCCTCGATCTGGGTCAGGATCTTGGCCATGCCGTTGACATAGGGCTCGCAGCCGATGAAGCCCGTGTCGGGAAATGTCATGGCTTCGGCCACCAGGTGCTCGCCGCCGCCGAAGCCGATCTCGAGCCGCAAGGCGCTCCGCGCGGAATCGAACAGTTCAGCGACATCAGGCGGCGGGCCTGCGATGTTCAGCGCCAAATGCGGCAGCAGATGCTCAATCAGGTCGGCTTGGTGGGCGCGCAGCTTGTGCCCCTTGCGACGGCCGAAAAACGAGCCCGCCTGACGCGCGCCCTCGCTGGCGGAGGACGTGCGCTGCTCACTGTCGTGTTCTGCCGCGCTCATCGCAGGGTCTGAAACAGCCGATACAGAAGCCGCGCGCGCGGCTCGATCGAGGAGATGTAGAGCTGCTCACGGTGCGTGTGCGCGCCCTTGCCGTCGACGCCAAGGCCGTCGAGGGTTGCGGTATGCGCCGCGGTGAAATTGCCGTCCGAGCCGCCGCCCGTGAACATGTCAACCAGCTCGAAGCCGAGCTCGGTGGCGAGCGTCTTGGCGTGCTCGAACAGCGCCGCGCCGGCGTTGCCTTTCTCGTAAGGCGGCCGGTTCAATTCGCCCGTCACGGTGACGCTGACGCCCTCGCTGCGCGACTTGATGCCGAGGATCCTCTCGACCAGCTCGTCGGCGGCGGCGACCGACGGGGCGCGCAGATCGACCTCCGCATAGGCCTCTTCCGCGATCACATTGGGACGCGTGCCGCCTCTGACCACACCAACATTGACGGTGATGCCGCGCTTCGGATCGTTCAGCCCCTCCAGCGTCTGAATGATATTGGCGAGTTCGCGGATAGCGCTGCGGCCATCCTCGGGCCGGCTGCCGGCATGCGCGGGCACGCCCTTGATGAAGACCTCGAAGCGGCCGACGCCCTTGCGCCCGGTGACGACCTTGCCGCCCTCGCGCGCGGGCTCTGTCACCAGCACATATTTGGCTTTCTCGCCTTCGCGCTCGATCAGCCTGCGCGAGGTCGGGCTGCCGATCTCCTCATCCGACACATAGAGCTGGGTGATGCCGAGCGGGGTCGGCTTGCCCTCGGCGCAAAGCTGCCGGAAGGCGTGGAAAGCGAGATAGGCGCCGCCCTTCATGTCATAGATGCCAGGCCCGAAGGCGCTGTCGCCGTCGATCTTGAACGGCAGCCGCGCGATGAAGCCCAGCGGGTGCACGGTGTCGAGATGGCTCAGCACCAGGATGCCGGGTGCATCCTGCCCCCAGGCCGAGCGCACGATCAGATGATCGCCGCAGCCGTTCTGGCCCGGCACGCGCTCGAGATGTGCGGCAAGGTCGCGATAGCCGTCGGCAACCAACGACACCAGCCGGTTGACCTGCTCGGGCGCCTCCGTCGGCGTCTCGATCTCGACCCAACGGCGGATGCCGTCGAGGATGGTCCCGGAGTCGAACGGATTGGCAGACTTGAGCATCGCGTGGCCTTGCTGAGAAAGAATGACTTTCTCACGGCATAGGCCAGATTTCGCGATGGCTCAAATCCAAATGGGCGGGGTCAGCTCCGCTCGAGGACCTCACGCGCGGCAATCTGTTCGACCAGGTCGACGATGCTGCGTCTGAGTTTGGAGTCGGCGATCCGCGTGAACGCGCGGGTCAGCGCCAGCCCCTCGGACGTTGCAAGGAAATCGGAGACATAGGTCGGCGAGGCGCCTTCGCCAAAATTATCTTTGCCGGGCGAACTGGTCGGCCCGCCCTCGAACAGGAAGGAGACCGGGATCTGCAGGACTTCCGCGATCTGCTGGATGCGGCTCGCTCCGACCCGGTTGGTGCCCTTCTCGTATTTCTGAATCTGCTGGAAGGTCAGCCCCAAGGCCTCGCCAAGCTTCTCCTGGCTCATACCCAGCATAATTCGGCGCATCCGCACCCGGCTGCCGACATATTTGTCAACAGGGTTCGGTGCTTTGGTGGACATTTCCGACACTCCTTCTGCGATCAGGCATCAACGAGCGAGGCAAATCGCGCGCGGATTGGCCCCGTTACCAGCACCGTCAAACCTTGCTCGGAGATCGCGGGAGTGATCAGAGAAATTGACAATGCAGTGACTGGTGGATTGTTACCGGCGGGCGCAAAATGAGAATGCCTGTGGTATTCTGTCAACTAGTGGAACCGCGGTTGCTCGAAAAAAAATTTGCCGCCCGGAGGCGGGGCCACAATCAGAAGCAATCAAATGGGTGTTTGATACGCTCAGCGCCGCAGGAAACGGCGGCGAATGACCAGCAGCAGGGCCGCGGCGACAAGGATGGCGGCCGGGATATTGCCGACGCGCGCGTAGACCGTCGGTGCGATCGGGGCCGGCAGGGGAGCATCCAGCACGCCCTCGATGCCCAGCGGAAGCTGCGCCACGATGCGGCCCATGGGATCGATGACCGCGGAAATTCCAGTGTTGGCGGCACGGACCAGCGGCAGCCCCTGCTCGACGGCGCGCATCCGTGCCTGCTGCAGATGCTGATAGGGCCCGGTCGAGATCCCGAACCAGCCGTCATTGGTCAGGTTGACCATCCAGCCGGGGCGATCGTCGGGGGTCGCTGTGGCGGAAGGAAAGGCCGCTTCATAGCAAATCAGGGGCAGCGCGCGCGGCGCGTTGGGAATTCCCAAAGTGCGCCGGACCTTACCGGGAATGAAGCCGCCCCTGACCCTGGTGAGTTGCTCCAAGCCCAGGCTCTCCATCAAGTCCTGGAAAGGGAGATATTCCCCGAACGGCACGAGGTGCAGCTTGTCATAGACCGACAGCACCGTACCTTCATCATCGATCACATAGATCGAGTTGTAGGCCCGCGTCACTCGTACGCCTGGCGGCAGGTCGGGGGCGCGCACCGCGCCGGTGATCAGGGTCGTTCCTTTGGGCAGCAGATCCGCAATCTGCGCCATCGCGTCTGGCTCGCGGGTCAGGAAGAAAGGGAATGCCGATTCCGGCCAGATCAGCACCGTCGCGTCACGCACGCCGGTCGCGTGCGGCCCGGTCGCGCGGTCGGAGAGCGCGAGATATTTCTGCATCACTGCCGCCTTGGCGGAGTAGTTGAACTTCTCGTCCTGCTGCAGGTTCGGTTGCATGATCCTGAGCTTGACGTTCGCGGTCATTGTGGTCGGGTGCTGGCTCAGGCGAACGACGCCGAAGGCGCCCATGGCGACCAGGAGCGCCAGCGCCGCGATGGGGGCGGCAAGGCGCGCGCGACCGCGGGTGCTGCCGTCGATCAGCACGGCGGGCGAGGCAAAGATGGCGACACTCAGGAACGTTAGCCCCCAGATGCCGATCAGCGAGGCTGTCTGCGCCAGCGCCAGGGGCTCGGTCAGGGCATAGCCGAACGCGTTCCAGGGGAAGCCGGTCAGCACATGGCCGCGCAGCCATTCCGAAATGGTGAGGCTTGCAGCAAGCCCGATCACCCGCGAGCCGCCCTTGGTCCAGACCAGGCGGGCCAGCGCAAAGCCGAACGCCGTGAAGAGGGCGAGAAATGCCGGCAATCCCAGCACGGCGAAGGGCAGCAGCCAGCCGAACGTGTCGGCTTCGACCAGAAAGGCGTTGCCGATCCAGTAGAGGCCCGGCACGAAATAGCCGAGCCCGAACCAGAAGCCGGTCAGCGCCGCGGCTGGCAGGCCCTGCGCGCGGCCGGCGCCGGCGCCGTCGATCAGGAAGACCGCCACCGGAAAGGTCAGGAACAGCACCGGCCAGGCATTGAACGGCGCCATCGCAAGCGAGGACAGCGCGCCTGCGACAAGCGCAATCAGCTCGCGCTTCCAGCCCCAAGACAGGATGATCGGCAGGATGAAGGTCAACCCAGCGCGGCGAAGTTTCTTGTCCAGCGTCACTGTGAGCCGGCTCCGTCGCCGGAGGAGGGCGGGCTTGTCGAATTGTCGTTGCTCGGCGTCGGCCCGCCGTCAGATGCGGCCTCGCGCTTGCGGCCCTCGCGCGCCGTCCGTGGGGGCGGCCGTTCCTTGCGCACGGCGATGCGCAACCGCTTCACCCGCCTGGGATCGGCGTCCAGCACCTCGACCTCGAAATTGCCGGGACCGGAAATCACCTCGCCGCGCACCGGCAAACGCCCGACATGGCTGACGAGATAGCCGCCCAGCGTCTGCACCTCTTCGCCGGCTTCCCCAGTCACGAAATCCTCGCCGATCACCGAGCGGACGTCGTCGAGGCTTGCCCGCGCGTCGGCCACGAAGGAATTGTCGGCCTGTCGCACGATCGCCGGCGGGTCGTCGCTGTCATGCTCGTCGTCGATCTCGCCGACGATCTGCTCGACAATGTCCTCGATGGAGACCAGGCCGTCGGTACCGCCATATTCATCTACCACAAGCGCAAGATGGATGCGCGAGGCCTGCATCTGCGCGAGCAGATCGATCGCGCGCATCGAAGGCGGCACATAGAGCAGCTTGCGGATGATGTTGGCGTCCGACAGTGGCATTGCGAGGTCGACCGTGCGCAAATCGAGGCCCGCGGGGAACGGCTTCTTGCGCCGGGTCTTGGCGGGATCGCGCAGGCGCGCCCGCGCGGTCATGAAGGCGAGCAGGTCGCGGATGTGAACCATTCCTTCGGGATCGTCGAGAGTCTCGTGGTAGACCACGAGCCGCGAATGCGCGGCGCTTTCGAACAGGTCCATCAATTCGCCGAGCTGAATGTCGCGCTTCACCGCGATGATGTCGGCGCGATGCACCATGACGTCGGCGATGCGCCGCTCGTGCAGCGACAGGATGTTGCGCAGCATGGTGCGCTCGACGGCGGTGAAACCGACATCGTCGGGCGCCGACGCATCGAGCACGACCTGTAGATCGTCGCGGACCGAGCCCGGTTTCCAGCCGAACAAGGCGCGGATCGCGCGCACCATCCAGTTCTCGGCGGCAGGGCGAGCGACCTCGTTCGCCGGCACCACCGCAGGCAGGTTGCGCGTGTTGCGCGGATTGTCGTGGACGGGGTCGGAATCGGGCATCTCAATCCATCCGTTCCCGTTCCGCATAGGGATCGGGAATGCCGAGCTGCGCCAGAATCGCTGTCTCGAGCGCCTCCATCTCGTCGGCTTCGTCATCGGTCTCGTGATCGTAGCCGATCAGATGCAGGAAGCCGTGCACTGCAAGGTGGCTCAAATGGTTCAGGAACGGCTTTGCTTCCTCTTCGGCCTCGCGGCGCAGCGTCTCATAGGCAATCGCGATGTCGCCGAGCGCATGAGGCGCAACGTCTTCATCGTCCGCACCGTGCGTTTCGGGAGCCGGGAACGACAGCACATTGGTCGGCTTGTCGATGCCGCGAAAATCCCTGTTGAGCGTGCGGATGGCTGCATCGTCCGTGAGCATCACAGCGACCTCGGCATTGCCCACATCGGCGTCCGCGGCCGTGCTTGCGGCAAGGATCGCGCGCTGCACGATGGCCTCGGCGTCCGGCTCGCGCTGCCAGCAGTCGGCGGCGACGACGACCTCGGTGATGGGATAAGCTCTTTGTGGCATATCAAACGGAACATCTTTCGGACGGAAATCACGCTTCCGTCCGGCGCGATCCTTCCCTTAAGCCTTGTTGGCCGCTTGCTTTTGCGGCGCGCTTTCATAGGCCGCGACGATCCGTGCCACCAGCTCGTGGCGGATCACGTCTTCGGCCGTGAATTTCACTTGCGCGATACCCTCGACGCCGTCGAGCAGTCTGCTGGCTTCGGCAAGGCCCGACATCTGGCCGTTCGGCAAGTCGACCTGTGACGGATCGCCCGTCACGATCATGCGGCTGTTCTCGCCGAGGCGGGTCAGGAACATCTTCATCTGCATGGCTGTGGTGTTCTGCGCCTCGTCCAGGATGATGGCGGCATTGGTCAACGTGCGGCCGCGCATGAAAGCGAGCGGCGCGATTTCGATCTCGCCGGTCTGCAGCGCACGCTCGACGATGCGTGCATCCATGAGGTCATAGAGCGCGTCATAAATCGGGCGCAGATAGGGATCGACCTTCTCGCGCAAATCGCCGGGCAGGAAGCCGAGCCGCTCGCCGGCCTCGACTGCGGGGCGCGACAGGATGATGCGATCGACTTCCTTGCGCTCGAACAGTTGCGCGGCGTGCGCCACCGCAAGCCAGGTCTTGCCGGTGCCGGCGGGGCCAACACCGAACACCAGCTCATGGCGTTTGAGGGCGCGAATATATGAGTCCTGCGCCGCGGTGCGCGCGCGCACCGGACGCTTGCGCAGATTGATGATCTCGAACGCGCCCTTGGCGGACTTGGCGTCGTATTCGAACAGCGAGCCCTGCGCGATCACGGCGCGGATCGCGCCTTCGACCTCGCCCTGGTCGAGATCGTGGCCCTGCAGCGCCTGCGCATAGAGCGCTTCCAGCACGCGACGGCCCGCGTCGCAGCCGTCGCGCGAGCCCGCAATCGTGATGTGGTTGCCGCGGGAATCGACGACGATGCCAAGCCGTCGTTCGATCTGCGCGAGGTTTTGCCCGTACGGACCGACCAGCACGGACACCGCGCGGTTGTCGTCGAAATCGATGACGACTTGCGTCTCGGGTGGAACCTGCATGTCGCGGTCAAATTTGCGGCTGGGAGCGAGCGAAGACGAATCCGATGCGCTTTTAGGCAAGGGTTTCAGGCTCCAATGGTCATTTGAAAGGGCGTTGGCTGAACAGTCGAAACGGGGGAAGCGAGCGCGCCGAACAGGCTGTAGCGCTCGAGCTTTTCAATTGTCACCGGCAGTACCCGGCCGACGATGTCGGGAGAGGCCATGACATGGACCGGCTGCAAATAGGCGCTGCGTCCGACCATTTGGCCGGGAACGCGTCCCTCGGCTTCGAACAGCACGTCCATGGTGGTGCCGATGGCGGCCTTGTTGAAGGCCGATTGCTGGCTGTTGATCAGGTCCTGAAGCCGCGCCAAACGCTCGTCCATCCCCGCTGTCGACACCGTCTCCTGCATGTCCGCCGCCGGCGTGCCGGGCCGCGGCGAATATTTGAACGAATAAGCCGCAGCGTAGCCGATTTGCGTGACAAGCGCGAGGGTGGCGGAAAAATCCTCCTCCGTCTCGCCGGGGAAGCCGACAATAAAATCCGATGAAAAAGCAATATCTTGCCGGCTCGCGCGAAAACGCTCAATGATTTCGCAATAATCGCGGGCGGTATGTTTGCGGTTCATGGCCGCAAGAATCCGGTCGGAACCCGACTGCACCGGCAGATGCACGAAGGGCATCAGCTGCGGCAGTTCGCGATGCGCCGCGATCAGACTGTCTTCGACATCGCGGGGATGGCTCGTCGAATAGCGCATCCGCGCCACCCCGGGGATCTCCGCGAGCCGGTGCAGCAGTTTGCCGAGCGGCCAGCTTGCGCCGTCCTTGCCTTCGCCGTGATAGGCGTTGACGTTCTGCCCGATCAGCGTGATCTCGCGCACGCCGTTGTCGGTGAGGCGCTTCACGTCCTCGACGATCTTCTCGACCGGGCGCGACACCTCGGCGCCGCGCGTATAGGGCACCACGCAGAAAGTGCAGAACTTGTCGCAACCTTCCTGCACGGTGACGAAAGCGGAAATCCCGCGCGCGCGGATCGCGCTGGCCGCGGGCTGCGGCAGCACACCGAACTTGTCCTGAACCGGAAATTCCGTCTCGATGGCGCGCCCCTGCGTCTTGGCGCGCGCGATCAGCTGCGGCAGATGGTGATAGCTCTGCGGGCCCACGACGATGTCGACCACCGGCGCGCGGCGGATGATCTCGTCGCCCTCCGCCTGAGCGACGCAGCCGGCGACTGCGATCTGCATCTCGCGGCCGTTCTGTGCCGCTTCGGTCTTGGCCGCACGCAGCCGGCCGAGTTCCGAATAGACCTTCTCGGAGGCCTTCTCGCGGATGTGGCAGGTGTTGAGGATTACGAGGTCCGCATCCTCGGCGCTTGCCGACTCCACAAAGCCTTCGCCCGCCAGCGAGTCCACCATGCGCTGGGCATCGTAGACGTTCATCTGGCAGCCATAGGATTTGATGTGCAGCTTGCGCTTCGAAGTCATGAAAACCGGTTGAAATATAGATAATTGCGCCCGTGCCGGATCAGGCTCGGAGCGCGAGGGTGAAATATAGGTTTAGGGGACAAAAATCCAGAACGACGGCGGCCGAGTTCGGGCCGCAATTCGGCCGAATCCGTCGATTTTCGCGCCAAAATGGCCGCTGATCCGTTGGAACCGTCATTCCGGGATGGTCCGAAGGGCAAGGCCCGCAATCTCGAGATTCCCAGGTGCGCAACTGCGCACCATGGTTTGATGATTGCGCGTCTCCCCGGAATAATGAGGGAGTTTCCCGCTCAGCCCTTATCCTCATCCAGCGGGACGCAGTAAAGCTCCAGCCGATGATCGACCAGCCTGAAGCCCAGCTTGCGGGCGATCTCGGCCTGCAGCTTCTCGATCTCCTCCGAGGTGAACTCGATCACCTTGCCGTCGCGCAGATTGATCAGGTGATCGTGATGGCTGTCGCGCATCTGTTCGTAGCGCGCGCGGCCCTCGCGGAAATCATGCCGCTCGATGATGCCGGCGTCCTCGAACAGCTTGACGGTGCGATACACCGTCGAGATCGAGATCTTGTCGTCGACCGCGACACAGCGGTGATAGAGCTCCTCGACGTCGGGATGGTCCTCGGCCTCCGCCAGCACGCGTGCGATGACGCGGCGCTGCTCGGTCATGCGCATGCCGGTCGCGGCGCAGCGCGCCTCAATGCCGGAAGTTTTTGGTGCTGACGTCGATTTCAATGCGGTCATGGACATTCCGGCCTAAAGAGATGAGCACCAGGAAACGAGAGCCTTGTGCCACCTCGGTCATTTTACGACAAGTCGCGGCGCATCAGAAGCGCGTTCAGCTGTTCCCCGTTGGGCTCCAGGTAGTATCTTTCGCGCCGGCCGACCACGGCAAATCCGGCTCGCTTGTAGAGGCTGAGCGCCGCGCGGTTATTTTCCTCGACCTCGAGAAATATAGTTCGCACGCCGCGGCCGGCGAGATGGCCGAGATGGGTCAACAGCAGATTTCGCGACAGTCCCTGGCCGCGACAGCGCGGGTCGATGGCGACTGACAGGATCTCGGCCTCGTCCGCGCCGATCCGCGAGACCGCGAACCCCACTGTCTTTCGTCCGAGCCGCAAGCGATGCACGAGCGTGTTGGTCTCGCCGAGCATGCTTTCGAATTCGCTTTCGCCCCAGCCGCGGTGAAAGGAGGCGCCGTGCAGCTGTGCAAGCCGTTGCGCATCGGCCAGCGTTGCCGGCTCGACCGAGGCCGTGCCGCCACCCAAAAACGCGCTGAACCAGCTCATTGTGTTGCCGCGGGGCCGGCCGGCGGGCGCTGTGGATCGACGCTCGGCTTGGCATCGGGCGCGCGCAGATAAAAGGGGCGGGCGGGCGCCGTGGCGGGATCGGCGACGGCGCCGAGCCACGCCACCCAGGTGATGTCGGGCGCTGCTTGCGGATCGACCTTGCGCGGCGGCGGTGCATCGGCGGGCCAGCGCTGCGCCAGCAGCCCCGCGGCATTGCCGACCAGGTAGGGCGCGCCGAAGCGCGATGCTTCCAGCACCTCGGCGATGGGCGCGACCCGCGGCTCGGCGAGCGAGGCGCCGTCGCCGCCCACGACCTGGTAATAGACCTGGTCATGGCGCGCATCGATGGCGGAGATAATCGGATGCGCCTCATCCTCGCCGATCACGGGAGCGGCGTAGGCCGACAGCGTGGTGAGGCCGACCACCGGCTTGTTGGCCGCAAGCGCGATACCGCGCGCGGCGGACAGGCCGACGCGCAGGCCGGTAAAGCTGCCGGGGCCGGTCGTCACCGCGATACGATCGAGGGCCGCAAAGGGCATGCCCGCGTCCTTCATTACGTCTGCGAGCAGCGGCATCAAGGCCTCGGCGTGCCCGCGCTTCATGGCCTGGGAGGCTTGCGCAATCAGCCTGCCGCTACCGGTGTCGAGCACGGCGGCCGCGCAGGCGTCGAGCGCGGTATCGATGGCGAGGATCAGCATGTTCCGCTCTTAACATGCTTTGCGGCGCCACAGGTCAAGGCCGGACCGGCGACCTGAGGACTTTGTCCAAGCCGAAATTCCAGCCGGCTCGCTCCAGTCGATCGGCCGGCTTTGGCCTGCAATCATGGATTGGCGCAACCAATTGAAACAATTGGAAAAATCTTGGCAAGCCGGCCCGTAATGTGCTGTTGCACACCTGAGGACCTCAAGATCCGGGGTTCGATGCTGATGCATCGCCCCGGGGGCATGGTTTTCAAGGCGTCGCGCCGCGACGCATCAAAAGTCACATTGGCCGCACTTCCACCACGTCGGGCACGAAGTGGCGCAGCAGGTTCTGGATGCCGTGCTGCAGTGTCGCGGTTGACGACGGGCAGCCCGAGCAGGCGCCCTTCATGTTGAGATAGACGATGCCGTCCTTGAAGCCGCGGAAGGTGATGTCGCCGCCGTCATTGGCGACGGCGGGCCGCACCCGCGTCTCGATCAGGTCCTTGATCATCTCGACGGTCTCGGCATCGTTCTCGTCGAAGAACTCATCCCCACCATCGATGTCCGCGGCGCTGGAGGCGCTGCCGTCGGCAAGCAGCGGCTCGCCTGACATATAGTGCTCCATGATCGCGCCGAGGATTGCCGGCTTCAAATGCTGCCAGTCACTGCCGTCCTTGGTGACGGTGATGAAGTCGGCGCCGTAGAACACGCTGGTGACGCCCGGTACGCCAAACAGGCGCTCGGCGAGCGGCGAGCGCGCAGCGGCCTCGCGGCTGGCAAATTCCATGGGGCCGCCGTCGAGCACGAGGCGCCCGGGAATGAATTTCAAGGTGGCGGGATTGGGGGTCGCTTCAGTCTGAATGAACATGGTTTTCTCCGGCGTCGCCGGTTCAAGGCCGGCGCGTGAGGCCTTCTAGCAGATGGCATCTGCAAACGCACGATCAAGGGGACAGAAACGCGGGTTCCCCCGGCGGCCTGGCCATGGCCCCCCGCTATGACAGTGCGTCGAGATCGGAATCGCCGAGATCGCCCGGGACGATCACAACCGGTATCGGGAACGTCCCGACCGTCTTGGCCAGCATGGTCGTGAGCGGTCCGGGGCCCTCGGCACCGGGACTGGCCGATAGCACCAGCATGGCGATATCGACGTCCTGCTCAATCACGTCGAGGATCTGCTCGGTCGCGTCGCCCTCGCGGATCACGCGCTCCGGCGTGATGGCGGCGATGCCGTTGGCGCGGCCGGCGGCGCGATCGAGCGCGGCATTGGCGTTCTCATGCGCCTCGGCGCGCATGATGTCGGCGACCCCGAGCCATTGCTGGTTCTGTTCTTCGGTCTCGATGACATGCAGCATCACCACGCCGCCGCCGATCCGTTTGGCCCAGCGGCTGGAGTAATACACCGCGCGATCCCAGTCCGCTGAGGCGTCGACGATGACAAGGCATTTCGGCTTGTGACCCGCCTCGTAGCTGCGTCGCTGGGTGGTCATGCATGTCCCGGTGGCTTACGGCGTCAGACGCCGCGCATGGTGCCACATCCCCTCTCGCATGAGGAGAGGGGACGTGGTGACATCGGGCACGACGCGACATTCGCCGCGGCCGGCACTTCGCAACGCAAAATCAGGCCTTGCGGACGAAGCCGACGATGTCCTTGGTCTTTACCATGTTCGCTTCGGCAATTTCGCGTGCGCGATTGGCGCCGTCGACCAGGATCGCATCGACATGGCCGGGATCGGCGACCAGCCGCTTCATCTCGGAGGCGATCGGCGCGAGCTTGACGACGCACAATTCGACCAGCGCGTTCTTGAAGGCCGAGAACTGCCCGCCGCCGAAATCGCTCAGCACCTGCTGCTTGCTGCGTCCGGAGAGCGCGGCAAAGATGCCGACGAGATTGTCGGCCTCGGGCCGCGTCTCCAGGCCCTTCTCCTCCGTCGGCAGCGGTTCCGGATCGGTCTTCGCTTTCCGGATCTTCTGCGCGATGGTGTCGGCATCGTCGGTCAGGTTGATGCGCGAATAGTCTGATGCGTCCGACTTCGACATCTTCTTGGTGCCGTCGCGCAGGCTCATCACCCGCGTCGCGGGTCCGGTGATCATCGGCTCCGGCAGCGGGAAGAACAGGCCGTCGGCAATGCCGTGGGCGCGGATGGAATCGGCGAAGTCGTTGTTGAACTTCTGGGCGATGTCGCGTGACAGCTCCAGATGCTGCTTCTGGTCCTCGCCAACAGGCACATGGGTGGCGTGGTAGAGCAGAATGTCGGCCGCCATCAGCACCGGATAGTCGTAGAGACCGACCGACGCATTCTCGCGGTCCTTGCCCGCCTTCTCCTTGAACTGGGTCATGCGGCTAAGCCAGCCGATACGCGCGACACAGTTGAATATCCATGTCAGCTCGGCGTGGCCCGCGACCTGGCTCTGGTTGAAGACGATGTGCTTCTTCGGATCGATGCCTGCGGCAAGGAACGCCGCGGTCACCTCGCGGGTGTTGCGTGCGAGCTCGGTCGGGCCGCCCCAGACGTCGATGCCTTGGGTGAGCGCATGCATGTCGACCACGCAATAGATGCAGTTGTGTGTCTCCTGCATCTTCACGAAGTTGACGATGGCGCCGAGGTAATTGCCGAGGTGCAGATTGCCCGTCGGCTGGACGCCCGAAAATACCCGTTCCACGAAGGCCATAACCAGCTTCCCGCTAATAGCGCTGTTTGCGGGCGTCGTTTGCCACGAGAGCGGTCAATTGCGCAAGTCGCGTGGCTTGCCCGTCTGGATCGCGTTAACCGCCTGTCGCCAGGTGCCGATTCCGAACAAGGCGAGCAAAAATAGGTAAATCGCGACCGCGCTGCCGATCAGGAGCGCCAGGGCAAGGGCCTGCGCAAGGCCGTGTGCGGGTGCATGCAGCCCGGGCAGGCGTGTTGCCAGATCAAGCAGGCCGGCCATCAGCAGCGCGGCCATGGCGATCCGCACAAGCCGCCCGCGCGTGCCGGGAAGCAGCGAAAATCCGAACGCGGCCACGCCGCTCCGGATCAGGCAGATGGTGCTGGTCCAGGCGCCAAGCGCGAGGCCGGCCGCGATCCCGCTCGCGCCGAACGCGCGGTCGAGCAGGAACGCGGCGGCCATGGCGACGACCAGCCCAACGAGGCTCGCCGTGAGCGGCGTTGCAGTGTCCTCGCGCGCGAAGAAGGACGGGGACAGTGCCTTGGTCAGAACATGGGCCGGCAGCGCCAGCGCGAGCCAGACCAGCGCCTGCGCGGTCGCACGCGTGTCTTCGGCAGTGAACGCGCCGTGCTCGAACAACAGCCGCACGATCGGCTCGCTCAGCACGGCGAGCCCGAGCATCGCCGGCAGCGCGAGCCCTGTCGCAAGCTCCAGCGCGTGGGATTGCGCTTGCGCGATCACGGCCGCATCACTGCTGCGATGGGCGCGGGCCAGTTCGCTCACCAGCACGGTCCCCATCGCCACCCCGACAATGCCGAGCGGCAGCTCGACCAGGCGATTGGCGAAATAGAGCCACGACACCGCCGAAGGCGAGGAGGATGCGATGATGGCGCCGCCGACGATCAGGAGCTGCGGTGCGGCGTTCGCCACCATGCCGGGGATGGCGCGGGCGAAGAAGCCGCGCATATCGGCGGCGAGGGAGACGCGCAACGGGCTCGCGATCGCGCCGCTGCGCCGTGAGAACAGGATCAGGAGCTGCAGGAAGCCTGCAATGCCGACGGTTGCCGCAAGCGCGCGCGCGACGAGGCCGGCCTCTGGCCTCGTCGGCAGCAGCGCGATCATGACAGCGATCAGCGCGATGTTGAACAGAAGCGGCGAGAAGGCGGTGAGAGCGAAGCGCGACTGGGCGGAATAAAGTGCCAGCATCACCGTGGAGGGGCCGGCGAAGGCGAGATAAGGCAGCATCAGCCGGGCATCGCCGACCGCGAGCTTCAGCGTCTCCTCACCCGCAAAGCCCGGCGCGAGCGCGGTCAGCACCAGTGGCATCAAAAGGCCGATCAGCGCGGACAGAGCCAGCAGCGCGACGCTTATTGTTGCGAGCACCTTGCCGGCGAACGCCGCGGCCGCTGCTGCGCCATCGGTCTCGCGCAGGCGCAGCCAGGCCGGCACCAGCGCGGCGTTCAGCGCACCCTCCGACAGAAGCCGGCGCACGACATTGACCATCTGGAAGGCCACCAGGAAGGCGTCGGCGACAGGACCGGCGCCGAGCAAAGCGGCAATCATGGAGTCCCGCACGAATCCGAGCAGGCGCGAGGCCAGTGTTCCCGTCGATACCGTGAGAAAGGAGCGGATCATTGCTTTAAAGGGACGGAACCGTCGCTTGCTCCTGCCGGGGCGGCCGTGATAGGCCGCGAGCGCCAATTCGGCCGCCAAAGAAACGGATTTCTAGGACAGGTTTCTAAACCGGATTTTTGACCGGACCGCAATCGCCGGAACCAGAGCTTAAACGCAGGACCTAAAGGAATGACTGACGCCAGATACGACGTTCTCGGGATCGGCAATGCGATTTTCGACGTGCTGGTCAAGACGGATGAGGCCTTCCTGAGCCGCCACGGCATGACCAAGGGTGGCATGGCGCTGATCGATGAGCCGCGCGCCAGGGCAATCTACGGCGATATGGGGCCGGCGACCGAAATGAGTGGCGGCTCCGCCGCCAATACCATTGTCGGGCTCGCGAGCTTCGGGGCCCGCGCCGCCTATGTCGGAAAGGTCAAGGCCGACCAGATCGGCGGGCTCTATGCCCATGACATCCGCGCCGCGGGCGTTACATTCGACACAACACCTGCGTCTGACGGCCCGGCCACCGGCTGCTCCTACATCCTGGTCACGGGCGACGGCGAGCGGACCATGAACACCTATCTCGGCGCGGCGCAGGACCTGACGCCTGATGATATCGATCCGGCGCAGATTGCGGCTTCGCGGATCGTCTATCTCGAGGGCTATTTGTGGGACCCGAAGAGCGCCAAGGACGCCTTCGTCAAGGCATCCGACATCGCCCATGAGGCGGGGCGGCAGGTCGCGCTGACGCTGTCGGATTCCTTCTGCGTCGATCGCTACCGCGACGAGTTCCTGGAGCTGATGCGCAAGGGCACGGTGGACCTGGTGTTCGCCAACGAGGCCGAGCTGCGCTCGCTTTACGAAACGTCCGACTTCGACACCGCGCTGAAACAGCTGCGTGTGGATGCCAAGCTCGGCGTGGTCACGCGCAGCGAAAAGGGATGCGTGGTGGCCTCAAGCGAGGGCGTGATCGCGGTACCGGCCTTTCCGGTCGCCCAGGTCACGGATACGACCGGTGCCGGCGATCTGTTCGCGGCCGGCTTCCTGTTCGGCCTGGTGCGTGGCGCGGGCTACGAGAATGCCGGGCGGCTCGGCGGCCTCGCGGCGGCCGAGGTGATCCAGCACATCGGCGCGCGGCCGCAGGTGTCGCTGAAGGAGCTGGCACAGCAGAACGGGCTATCGGTTTAGGGACGGGGCGGACCCTCCGTTCACCTCTCCCCGCCGGGGAGAGGTGCGCACGGCCTCAATCAGCTGAACCCAATCTCGACCACAGCTACGCCGTCTTCGCCGCCTTCAACCCGAGTCGCCGCTCGACCGCCTCCCGCATCAAAAATTTCTGGATCTTCCCGGTCACGGTCATCGGGAATTCGTCGACGAATTCGACATAGCGCGGGATCTTATTGTGCGCGATCTGCCCCTGGCAGAACGTACGCACCTCGTCCGCGGTCAGCGCTTCTCCGCTGCGGACCCTGATCCAGGCGCAGAGCTCCTCGCCATAGCGCTCGTCGGCGACGCCGAAGATCTGCACGTCCTGGATCTTGGGATGGCGATAGAGGAACTCCTCGATCTCGCGCGGGTAGAGGTTCTCGCCGCCGCGGATCACCATGTCCTTGATGCGGCCGACAATGTTGCAATAGCCGTCGTCGTCGATGACGGCGAGGTCGCCGGTGTGCATCCAGCCGCTGCGGTCGAGCACCTCGCCGGTTTTTGCAGGCTCATCCCAATAGCCGAGCATGACGCTGTAGCCGCGGGTGCAAAGCTCGCCGCGCTGGCCGCGCGGCACGATCTTGCCTTCGAGATCGACGATCTTGACCTCGACATGCGGATGGATGCGTCCGACCGTCGACACCCGCCGTTCGAGCGGATCATCGACCGCGCTCTGGAAGCTGACCGGGCTGGTCTCGGTCATGCCATAGGCGATCGTGACCTCGCCCATGTTCATCTCATTGTTGACGCGCTTCATCACCTCGATCGGGCAGGGGGCGCCGGCCATGATGCCGGTGCGCAGCGATTTGAGATTGAAGCTTGCAAATTCAGGGTGATCGAGCTCGGCGATGAACATGGTCGGCACGCCATAGAGCGCGGTGCATTTTTCCTGCTCGATGGTGCGCAAGGTCGCCAGCGGATCAAATCCCTCGCCGGGATAGACCATGGTGGCACCGATCGAGACCGAGGCGAGATTGCCCATCACCATGCCAAAGCAGTGATAGAGCGGCACCGGGATGCAGATCCGGTCGTTCTCGGTCAGGCGCATCGCGCGGCCGGTGAAATAACCGTTGTTGAGAATGTTGTGATGGGTCAGCGTCACGCCCTTCGGCGATCCGGTGGTGCCGCTGGTGAACTGGATATTGACGGGGTCATCGAACTGCAGATCTTTGCCGATTCTCTCCAGTTGCTCGCGATGCCGAGCGCCGCCCATGGTCGCGACCTCGTCGAACGGGATCGTGCCGGGAAAGAGAGAACCGCCGATCTGGATCACCGCGCGCAATTGCGGCAGGCGGCTTGCCCGCAGGTGGCCCGGTTCGGCGCTCGCGAGTTCGGGCACCAGCGTATTGACCATCTCCATGTAGTTGCTGGTCTTGAACGTGGTCGCGGTGACGATCGCCGCGCATCCTACTTTCGCGAGCGCGAATTCCAGCTCGCTCAGACGATAGGCGGGATTGATTGTGACCAGGATCAGCCCCGCCTTGGCGGCGGCGAATTGTGTGAGCGTCCATTCGGGACGATTGAGCGACCAGATGCCGATCCGCTCGCCGCGTTCGAGGCCGAGTGCCAGGAAGCCCGCGGCCAGCGCATCGACGCGCTCGGCGAATTCGCGCCAGCTCCAGCGGACATTGTGGCTCGGCGACACCAGCGCTTCGCGGTCGCCCCAGCGCTCGCGCGCGCGATCGAGGCTTCGGCCGATCGTCTCGCCCAACAGCGGCGTGTCGGAGACGCCGCACACATAGCTATCTGCTCGCTCGCCCACGTCCATCTCCTCCCCTGGCCGGGTGTCTGCGCACAAGATCGCGCAGCGTCCCGCCCGGCGCTTTTACACGCATCATAGTAAATTGCCGGGCGTTCGGCAGGTTCGACTTACGTTGCAGGAAGGTTCGCCCCTGGTCTTGCAAAGGGCCGGGGCGAACGACGGGTATGACAGGACCGGTCAGGCCGCCTTCTTGCCGCCGGCGGCATCGAGTCCGGCATAGACGCCGCGCTCAAACGCGGCGAAGGCTTCCAGGCAGTCCCTGTCCGCGAACGGCAACAGCTGCATCAGGATCACGCCGGCCACGTCGCGCGCCGGATCGATCCAGAAGTAGGTGTTGGCGAGCCCGGCCCAGAACAGGCTGCCGGGGCTGCGCCCTTCCGGCGTGAGCGCGGTGTTGATCATGAAGCTGAGGCCCCACTGCTTGACCATGCCAGGGAAGAGGTCGACGTCGTTGGTATAGATCGGCGCGGCC
The DNA here is from genome assembly GCF_000472425.1 of Bradyrhizobium sp. Tv2a-2. Lineage (GTDB taxonomy): Bacteria > Pseudomonadota > Alphaproteobacteria > Rhizobiales > Xanthobacteraceae > Bradyrhizobium. The sequence goes on from NZ_AXAI01000003.1 coordinate 439,986, forward strand.
GTGACCATCTTGGTGACGACGAGATCGCCCATATTGTTCTGCGCCATCAACGCGACCGTTTCCGGCTTGAGCAGCTGGTTTCCGTTGCCGCGGCCCCTGTTGAGGATCATCTGGCAGAACTTGATGTAGTCGCCGCCGGTCGAATAGAGCCCGCCGCCGCCCATGTGGAATTCCGGCTCCTGCTCCAGCTCGAACGGCAATGGCGAGAGTGTCCCATCCGGTCCGCGCGCATGCGCGCCGACCAGGCGTTTGCGCATTTCGTCGGTGATCTTGAAGTCGGTGTCGTTCATCCCGAGCGGGGCGAAAATGTGATCGCGCAAATAGGCATTGAGACGCTTGCCAGACGCGGCTTCCACGGCCTTGCCGACGAAATCGATATTGATGCCGTATTCCCAGCGCGTGCCGGGATCGGTCGCGAGCGGGGTCTTCAGCGCATCATTCTTGCAGCTTATGATGCCGGGAACGCCCTTCTTCTCCATGTAGCGGCCCATGTCGGCGTTCCACAGATCGTAGCAGAAGCCTGCGGTGTGGGTCATGAGATGGCGCAGCGTGATCGGCCGCTTTGCGGCACGCAGCACCGGCTCGCCTTTCGCATCAAAACCTTCGAGCACCTGGGGCGAGGCGAGATCGGGCAAGAGCTTGCCGATGGGATCGTCGAGCGAGAGCTTGCCCTGCTCGACCAGCTGCATCGCCGCGGCGCTTGTCACCGCTTTCGTCATCGAGGCGATCCAGAACACGCTGTCTGTTGTCATCGGATCGTCTTTTGCCAGGTCGCGCTTGCCGAATGCGCCCTGGTAGATCACCTCGCTGCCGCTGGCAGCGACGGCAACAACGCCGGGGATTTCCTTGGCGTCGCATTTGGAACGCAACGCCTGGTCGATCTGAGCCTTGCTTTGCATGGGCATCCTCCCGATTGTTTTATGAGAGAATGATCTTCCTCCCAAGATCGTGATCCGGCAAGCAGGGTTTTCGGCGCAGCGATAGCGGCCGCAATCTCGTGATCGCGCGCGAACGAAAAAGGCCATGGGGGCGTGCGGATTTACCACACTGTGCAAATTGAGGGGGAAACCGCTTCAACCCGCAGTGACCCTACAGCGCATCGGCGATATGCTCGTGGCGTACTGTCCTTGAAACCATTTTCACAGTAAGGCGTTCACATCCCGGATGAATTGACGCTGGCTGGCGCCAATTTTCCATAAATTTTAATACAGATTTTTGCGGCTTCCTGAAAGCCGCAAGGGGGCTGAAATGATCTCCACCTGGAGCGAATGGAAACGCTACCCCAGACCCGGGCGTGGCGAGAATCTCGAAGCGCCGATTTCGCCGGGCATTTACGAAGTACGAATTGCCGCAACCGGCGCCGTGCATTCGTTCGGCGCGGTCGACAATCTCGCGCAGGCGCTGGCGCTGTTGCCGCTGGGCACGAAATCCTGGTTCGGCCGGCGCGATACGTCGGAGGTTCCTGATCTCGAATATCGGACCTGTGCCACCTCGACCAAGGCGGACGCGAGGGACGCCGCCGATCGTATGATCGGCCGCCGCGAAACCTATATCAGCGGCGCCGCCTGAAGTTGCCGCCCCTTCTTTATCTGTCCTTCCGTTCAGCCCTGACTTTGGCTTGACGCAGCCTCGCTTCCGGCGGAGGTCGCTTTGGCGCGCCTGCCGGCCTATATTGGGATCAATCCCGAGAAGGCCTGGAGAGACGCCATGACCCCGACTGCCGCCGCACGCGCTTCGCAAGCGATCCAAAGCCTGCGCGATCGCCTGAAAGATCCCTCGCTGTTGCGCGACCGCTGCTATATCGACGGCGCCTGGGTCGGCACGCCGGTGTTCGCGGTGAACAATCCGGCGACAGGTCGCGAGATCGCCAAAATACCGCAGCTCAGCGCCGACGATTGCACGCAGGCCGTGGAAGCGGCGCAGCGTGCGTTTCCAGCCTGGGCCAAGCTCACCGCCAAGCAGCGTTCCAATACCTTGCGCAAATGGTTCGAGCTGATCATCGCCAACCGCGACGACCTCGCGTTGATCCTCACCTCCGAGCAGGGCAAGCCGCTGGCGGAGGCGCTGGGCGAGGTCGATATCGGCGCAGCCTATATCGAGTTCTTCGCCGAGGAGGCGCGCCGCGTCTATGGCGAGACCATTCCCTCGCAGCGCGCCGATGCGCGGCTACTTGCGATCAAGCAGCCGGTGGGCGTCTGCGGCGCCATCACGCCGTGGAATTTCCCGAACTCCATGATCACCCGCAAGGTGTCGCCCGCGATCGCCGCCGGCTGCACCGTGGTGCTCAAACCCGCCAACGAGACGCCGCTCTCGGCACTCGCGCTTGCTGCGCTCGCCGAGAAGGCGGGCATCCCCAAGGGCGTTTTGAACATCATCACCGGCGATGCACCGCCGATCGGCAAGGTCTTGTGCGAACATCCCGCCGTGCGCTTCGTCGGCTTCACCGGCTCGACCGAGGTCGGCAAGATTTTGTATCGCCAGTCCGCCGTCGGCGTGAAGAAGCTCGGGCTCGAGCTCGGCGGCAATGCGCCCTTCGTGGTGTTCGACGATGCCGATATCGACGCGGCGGTCGAGGGCGCCATCGTCTCCAAATACCGCAACGCGGGGCAGACCTGCGTCTGTGCCAACCGCATCTATGCCCAGGACAAGATCTACGATGAGTTCGTCCAGAAGCTGACCAAGAAGGTCGGCGCCATGAAGATCGGCGACGGTACCGAGCAAGGCGTCACGCAGGGACCGCTGATCAACATGGAAGCGGTCGACAAGGTCGAGCGTCATATTGCCGACGCGGTGAAAGGCGGTGCGAAGATCGTCATCGGCGGCAAGCGCTCGGCGCTCGGCGGCACCTTCTTCGAGCCGACGGTGCTTTCCCATGTGAGCCCTGACGCGCTGGTCGCGCACGAGGAAACCTTCGGCCCGCTCGCGCCGGTGATCCGCTTCAAGGACGAGGCCGACGTGATCGCGATGTGCAACAAGTCGCCGTTCGGGCTTGCCTCCTATTTCTACGCCCGCGATTTGGGGCGCGTCTGGCGGGTGGCCGAAGCGCTGGAAAGCGGCATGGTCGGCGTCAACACCGGCCTGATCACCACCGAGGTCGCGCCGTTCGGCGGCGTCAAGGAAAGCGGCCTCGGCCGCGAAGGCTCGCATCACGGCATCGAGGAATATCTCGAGATCAAGTATGTGATGATGGCGGGGGTGTAATCCCGCCGTGCGATTGTAGCATCGCCGCGGCGAAGGCGTAGCTGATAGCCACAGGCCGCCGCGTCGGCGACGCTTTCCGTGCCCGGGCTTGAACCCGGGCATTCTTTTGCAACATTGTTGCATCCAGGAAAAACCTGCGACCTGATCGAAGCGATGCGCCTGCAGCGAGCATGTCAATTTTCAAGCACCTGCGCGACGCAATCGCAGGTGAGATTATTGAGGTGTGGTTTAGACCTGCGCCCTTGCGAATAAACAAGTCGTGGTTGTATACTACTTGAGTTAGTGATTTCGAAAACTGCTATTTCTGAGGGCTGCGATCAACCACCTTGTGTAAGTAGCCGCAATTGCGATTGCCGTCTGGTTACTGCGTACTACCAGAATCAGAGTCGCGGGCGGCCGGCTCCGGAACGAAAGTTCGCGGCGCCGACCGGTGCGACTTCGTTCAGGCGTTCAACCCGACAGAGAATCTGCTTGCCGCAAGGTTGTTGCGATGCCGCCGTCTGATTCGACATCGGAGCGAAATGTCATGAATGCAAGATCGACGCGCAAATCGCCTCGACCTTCCAAGGGTGTGATGGCGCTGCAGACCCGACGCCCTGCCGGCAGCACGGGCATCTTTCCACCACGACGGGACTACGCCTCGCTCTCGCTCAAGGACCTGCTCGACGCGCGTGAGGCGTATCACGTCTATCTTTCGCAGCTTGACAACGTGATCGCGACGGCCATCGGGCGCTACTGCATTCGGCAAGATGATTGGTACGCGGAGAATCCACCTGACCGGCCACGCCCGCCAAGTGTCGCGCGTGTCAAGGGTCCTCGGACGTTGGCAAACTCGGTCATTCGGCCATGGTCTTGGCCCGCCGTTCTGGTTTTTGTCAAACAATGGGAGCAGCCAGAACATCTCGGGGCCAATGCCGTGCCGAGCACCCTGTACCTCGCGGATGGTCGCGTGGTCCCGACCTGCGTCATCGCAGCGCCGCCAGACGAAGCTCTGCCTGAGCAGAGCGCTGGACCGTTCCACGCCAGCCATCTGCTGGGCGGCGGCTACTCATGTCTGCGGGAACATCAGGGGGAGCAGGCGCTCGGCACTTTCGCTTGTCTCGTGCGGAAGGGCGGCTCCTACTATGGTCTTACGAATCGTCACGTCGCCGGCGGCGATGGCGAGATCGTGAAGGCCTATATCCGCGGCAACTACGAACCTATCGGGAAGACTTCCAATATTGCCGTTGATCGCCAACCGATGTCGTCGGTGTTCCCGCTGTGGGGCGAGCAGAGCACGCTGCTCACTCTTGATGCGGGTCTGATCAAGATCAACGACATAAACGAGTGGACCTCGCAGGCCTTCGGCATTGGCGAGATTGGCGACGTGTTCGATGCGACTGAGCATTCGGTCACCCTTGACATCATCGGCTGTCCGGTGCGCGCCTTTGGCGGCACAAGCGGCGTGATCGAAGGCGAGGTGCGGGCGCTGTTCTTCCGCTACGAGGTCCAGGGCGGGCGCGAATACGCGACCGATCTGCTGATCGGTCCGCGGCGCAACGACGACCACGCCAGGATCAAGCACCCCAAGATCGAGCATCCTCTGACCCGTCCGGGGGACTCCGGAACGCTCTGGTTCTATGATCCGCCATTCAAACCGCGCCCCAATGACGCCAACGAAGACCTCGGCGTTGGCGAGGAGGCCGCCGAGGCAGGCGTGCGGGTTCGCCGGCTTCGCCCGATCGCAATGCAATGGGGTGGCCAGCGCGTGATGACGCAGGACGGCGTACGAAGCGCTTACGCCCTGGGATCGTTTCTCTCCAGCATCTGCCGCTCGCTCGATGTGGAGGTGGTCCGCAATTGGAGCCTCGGTCACGATGAGTATTGGGGTAAAATCGGTCACTTCTCCATCGGATGGAAAGCCTGCGACCGGCTCTCCGGCGATCTCGGTCGCCTCATGAAGGCGAATCAGGAGCGCATCGGCTTCCCCAATGAGACGATCGCGGACGGATCGGGATTTCGCGTTGGACGTGACGGATTCGTCCCGCTGGCGGATGTTCCAGACTATGTTTGGGTCCATGGCGCAGGCCGAGGCTCGGAAAACATCCAGCACTTTGCGGATATCGACATTGAGGACATCGATGGCGGCCCGTCCATGCTGCAACGCTGCGTGGACGACCCGGCCAACATCTCCGCCAGCAAATGGAAGGCTTACTTCGATGGATTCGCCGCAAAAGACGTCGGGCCCGAGGAGGGCGCGCTGCCATTCCGGGTCTGGCAGATATGGGATGCGATGGTGGCTTACCTCAAGAAAGGTGACGTGCTTCGTTTCGTGGCCGGCGCGGGCGTCATGGCACACTATGTCGGCGACGCGTCTCAACCACTGCACTGTTCATACATGCATCACGGCATCCCTCCGATGAAGAGGGTGGGCGGCCGAAATTATCCGGTGCCGCGCGACAGTGACGAGTTCAAGGAGTTCAAGACGAGCCGCGAGGCGCAGATCCACGGCATTTACGAAGAGACCATGCTTGAGGTCGACACGGCGGGTGCTCTCGCTGCGATCGACGAGGAACTCAAAAAGCAGCGCGATGTGAAAGTGGATCGAAGCGGCCATGGTGCGGCGAAGGCCGTCATCGCGCTAATGAGCGATGCGCAGACCCGCCTCGCACCCAAGACGATCATTGACGCGGACGACCCGTCGCTGGGCCCGAAAGCGAGAGCTACCGCTCTCTGGAATGACGACGATATCAGGAAGGCGACGATACGGTCCTTGGCAGATAGCGTGAGAGTGCTTGCCGCGCTCTGGACGTCGGCCTGGCAAGCCGGCGGAGGGTCCGGCGTCCCCAAAGCCAAGATAAGGACCTACGAAGAGGAGGAACTCGAGCCGGTCTATCGCCGCGATCAGAAGTTCGTGCCTAGCCTCAGCTTGGATGAGATGGCGGAGAGCGGTAAGTTCGAACCGTGACCCGGCTCTGATCGAATCCGGCGCGGCTTGTCGGCGTAGGAGCGCGGAGTGCCGGGACCAGAGGCTCTTGAGCGAAGCGGGGGCAGCAACGGCTACAGCCCACGCTTCACGCCTCGCTTCTGCGAAACTGCTGCGCGAGCCAGTCGCTGAAGGCGCGCACGCGCGGCGAGAGCTGGCGGTTCTGCGCATACATCAGCGAGACTGGCGCGGATGGCGGCGGATTGTCGGTCAGCACAGCCACCAGGCTACCGCGTTTGAGATCCTCGGCAATGTGAAAATGCGGCATCTGTGCGAGCCCGAGACCAAGCCTCGTCGCCAGCAGATAGCTTTCCGGCCCCGTGGCCGAGAACGGGGCGGGAAGCAGCATGCTCTCGATCCTGCCATCGACGGTAAAGGTCAGCGGTTCGAGGTCGCCGCTGGTGAGCAGACGCAAGCCGACAATCTGATGGCCCACGCCGAGGCTCTGTAACGATTTCGGGTGGCCGAAGCGCTTCAGATAGGTGGGAGCCGCGCAGGTGATGCGGGTCAGCACGGTGAGGCGGCGCGCCACCAATCCGCTGTCGGCGAGTTCGCCCCAGCGCAGCGCGCAGTCCACGCCTTCATGCACAAGGTCGACCCAGCGATCGCTCTCGCTCATCACGATCTCGATGTCGGGATATTGCTCGAGGAATGCCGGCAGGTTCGGCATCAGGAAATGGCGCGCCAGCGTGCCCTGCACCTCGATGCGCAACGTGCCCTTCGGCTTGGTGCCGGCGAACGCGCCCTCCGCGTCGTCCACGTCCTGGAGGATCGCGAGGCATCGCCGGTAATAGGCTTCGCCATCCAGCGTCGGCCGCACCACGCGCGTGGTGCGCTGGAGCAGCCGCACGCCGAGCCTGCGTTCGAGCTGGTGGATCGCCTGCGTCGCCGTCGAGCGCGGCAATCCGATGTCGTGGGCGGCCTGCGTGAAGCTGCGACGCTCGACCACGCGTATGAACAGCCGCATCGCATCAAATCGGTCCATGGTCTATTGTTCGTCATAATAGAACAATGATGTCAATTTATGCCTGATTATCTTTGATTGTGTAAAGCGCAAATTCCTCCGTGTCGGCCGCAGAGAGCGCGGCGTCAAAAATACGGAGAGGGAAAATGTCAAAGGCAAACGGAAAAGTCGCAATCGTCACCGGCTCCTCGCGGGGCATCGGCGCCGCTATCGCCGAGCGGCTCGCAGCCGACGGCTTCACGGTCGTGATCAACTATGCGGGCGGCGAGGCCGAGGCCGAGGCGCTGGCCGGAAAGATCGAGCAGGCAGGCGGCCGCGCGGTCACCGCGCAGGCGGACGTCAGCGACGCTGCTGCCGTATCGCGGATGTTCGACATGGCGGATGCGGCGTTCGGCGGTGTCGACGTGCTGGTCAACAATGCCGGGATCATGCGGCTGCAGAGCCTCGCCGACAGCGATGACGCATTGTTCGATAGCCATATGGCGATCAACCTCAAGGGCACCTTCAACACGCTGCGCGAGGCGTCGCGCCGGCTGCGCAATGGCGGGCGCATCATCAACCTGTCGTCGAGCCAGGCCTACCTGCTCCATCCGACCTACGGCGTCTACGCTGCCACCAAGGCCGCGGTCGAAGCCATGACGCATGTGCTCTCCAAGGAGCTGCGTGGCCGCAACATCACCGTTAACGCAGTCGCTCCGGGACCGACGGCAACGAAACTGTTCCTTGAGGGCAAGCCGAAAGAGGTGATTGATCGCCTGGTGAAGCTCGCGCCGCTGGAGCGGCTCGGCGAGCCCTCCGATATCGCCGCGTCGGTCTCCTTCCTCGCCGGCCCCGACGGAAGCTGGATCAACGGCCAGGTGCTTCGCGCCAATGGCGGGATCATCTGATCCCGCCTCTCAACTCCGGACATCCCCCAATCCAAGACATTGGCGATGTCGAAGCAGATTCCCCATGAGCAAATTCGCGTGGCGCCGCCGTTTCCGTCGTAGCCAAGTTCTCCAGACTTGAAACCTCGGTGCAACACGTTGGCCATGATCCTGCGTTTGAGCGCCCTCAAGGCGGCTCGCAATGCGTGGGGCGGCAAGCAGGACAAGCGCCAACAAAACGAGGACAGCCCGATGCGGCAAATGACGATCATCGGCTTCATGCAAGCTCAGAACTGCACCACCTTGCCAAGCTCCTGGCGTCATCCGCAATCGCGCACCGACTCGATGTCGGTGGGCTATTACCAGGAGATCGCTCGCATTCTGGAAGCGGGCAAGTTCCACATGGCCTTCTTCGACGATCGGCTGGCGATGCCGGACCGCTACGGTAACGACCACGCGCATGCGGTCGAATATGGCATCCGCTGTGTGAAGATGGATCCCATCGTCGTGCTGACGGCGATGGCCACGGTCACCGAGAATCTCGGGCTCGCCGCGACCGGCTCGACGACCTATTTCGAGCCGTTCGATTTGGCCCGCCGCTTCGCAACGCTCGACCTGATGACAGGCGGCCGCGTCGGCTGGAACGTCGTGACATCGGTCAATGACGGCGAAGCCCTCAACATGGGCAAGGACGAGCACCTCGCGCACGATCTGCGCTATGACCGCGCCGATGAATTCATGGAAGTTGTGCTTGGCCACTGGGATACCTGGGAAGACGGTGCGTTGATCGTCGACAAGGCGCGCGGCCACTTCGCCGATCCGGCCAAGGTCAGGCGGCTGGATCATCAGGGGAGGTTCTTCAGATCGCGCGGGCCTTTCACCGTGCCTCGCTCGCCGCAAGGCCATCCCGTCATCATCCAGGCCGGCGCCTCCGGCCGCGGCCAGCGTTTCGCCGGCCGATGGGCAGAAGTGATCTTCACGCCCTTCCCGACGCGCGCAATGGTCCGAGAGGGCTATACGGGCTATGACGCGGCGCGGCGCGAGGCTGCACAGGCCGGTCGCGATCCCGACCAGGTGTTGATCTGCAAGCTGACAACGCCCGTCTGCGCGGCGACCAAGTCGGAAGCGGAGGACAAGATGGCGCTGATCCAGAAGCTGTCGCTGGAAATCGATGCGCTGTCACTGCTCGCCGAAGGTCTCAACTTCGATTTCGGCGCGAAGCCGATCGACGAGCCGCTGACCACTGCAGAGCTTCAGAGCATGCAGGGCATGATTCCCATCCGCGACATGGTGGTGAAAGCGTCCGGCAAGGCCAATCCATCCACGCGCGACTTTCTCACATATGGCGACCGCTCCAAGCCCTTTGACGCGATCGTCGGCGGACCAAAGGAGGTCGCCGACGAACTGGAAGAGCTGTTCGTCGGCCGGGCCTGTGACGGCTTCGTCATCGCCGCAACCCATGTGCCCGGCTCCTACGCCGATTTTGTCGAGTACGTGGTGCCGGAACTGCAGCGGCGCGGGCTCTTTCACCAGGACTATTCCGGGAAGACGTTGCGCGAAAATCTCGGACTGCAGCGCCCGGCGGCGGGCGCCTGGAAACCAGAGCCGCGCGTCGCAGCCGAATAGGACTATGCAGGAACCGGGAACGCACATGCTCGGTTGGCGGCAAATGTTCGCTCAGGCTGCGGCCAAGGAGAAACGATGTTGAGGACGCAGGTTGCAATCATTGGCGGTGGGCCGGCAGGCCTATTGCTCTCGCACATGCTGCATCTCGCAGGCATCGACAGCATCGTGCTCGAACGGCAGAGCAGGGACCATGTGCTGCAGCGAATCCGCGCGGGTGTGCTTGAAAGCGGCACCATCAAGCTGTTGCGGGACGTCGGGCTCGGCGAGCGCATGGATCGAGAGGGTCATGTTCATGACGGAGCCTGGATCGCCTGGGAGGATCGGCCGCTATTTCTGATCGACACCAGGAAGTTTACCGGCAGACAGATGATGGCCTTTGGACAGACCGCCATAACGGAGGAACTGTACCGGATCCGCACCCGCAATGGAGGACAGGTGATCGATGAGGCCAAGAACGTTGAGCTGCATGATATCGCCGGCGACAAGCCATATGTGACCTTCGCGCATAATGGTGTGGAGCAGCGCCTGGACTGCGGGATCATCGCGGGTTGCGATGGCTTCCACGGCGTCTCCCGGCGCAGCATTCCGGCCTCGGTGCAAAGAACCTTCGAGCGCACCTACGCGTTCGGTTGGCTCGGCGTCATGTCGGAAGCGGCGCCGCTCAACGAAATCATGTATGCACATCACAGCCGCGGATTCGCGCTGGCTTCACAGCGCAGTCCGACGCTGAGCCGGTACTACATTCAGTGCGATCTTGGTACTGATGTCGCCGAATGGCCCGACGAAAAATTCTGGAACGAGCTCAAGCGCCGCTTTCCGCAGGACGTCGCCGATCGGATCGTCGAGGGCCCCGTGATCGAAAAGTCGATCGCCCCGTTGCGCAGTTTTGTCTCGGAGCCGATGCGCCACGGACGGCTGTTCCTTGCGGGAGATGCCGCCCATATCGTCCCGCCGACCGGCGCCAAGGGCCTGAATCTCGCGGTATCCGACGTGTTCTTTTTGCATCGGGCGCTCGAGGCATGGTTCAAGCGAGGAGAGTCTCGATATCTCGATCTCTATTCGGACATGGCGTTGAGGCGCGTCTGGAGCGCGGAGCGCATCTCCTGGCACCTGACGCAGCTCTTGCACGTATTTCCCGATGAAGACCCATTCGGCCGCCGCATGCATCTCAACGAATTCGATTATCTGCGTTCGTCCAATGCCGCGCAGGCTGCGCTGGCCGAGCAGTATGTCGGGCTGCCCTTCGAGGACTGACTCGGCCATGCATGAGCGCCGGGCGCGTCGACCGCACCGCCGGTTACCGATGTAACGCCAATTCCCGAACTGGACACTGCCAGGTAACACGAAGCGCCTAGCAGCGTGTTGGGGCGCGCGCGACGCCGGACCCGCCATTCAATACGATTCCGGGACATGTAAGGTCGTGGTGGATTTTCTCACTGTCTATAACGGGCCAGTCGAGCTTAACGTGGCGGTTAGCGGCTCAGGACCTCTGATCGTCTGCATTCATGGTTTCCCGGAGCTGTGGTATTCCTGGCGGCACCAGATCGCGCATTTTGCAAGTCGCGGCTTTCGCGTAGCCGCGCTAGACGTGCGCGGCTACGGACGCAGCTCGAAGCCCCGGGAGATCGAGGCCTACACGTTGCGCAATATGGCCTCTGACGTCGCTGCCGTGATCGATCGCATGGGAGATGAGCCGGCCATTCTGTTTGGTCATGACTGGGGCGCGCCCATCGCCTGGAACACCGCTTTGCTGCACCCCGATAAGGTCAGGGCGGTTGCGGGATTCAGCGTTCCCTACATTCCGCGGGGACGCGCGCCGTTCATCGACCTGGTGCGATCCGCCTACAAGGGACGTTTCTTCTATCAGTTGTACTTCCAGCAGGAGGGCGTCGTCGAGGCCGAGCTGGAGTCGGATGTCGCGAGCGCGTTACGCAGGATTTATTTTGCGCTGTCCGGGGCCGCGCCCCTCAACAAGTGGATCGAGCGGAAGCCGCTGGAGGCAAAGCTGCTGGACGGGCTGGTCGATCCGCAGCCGTTTCCAGGGTGGATGGACGAGTCTGATCTCGATATTTACCTTGACGCATTTCGCGCGGGCGGTTTTCGCGGACCCATCAATCGATACCGCGCCGAGGAGATCGATTTCAACGAACTCGCCGAATTAAGCGGGCGGAGCATCGTGCAACCGTCAACGTTCATTGCCGGCGAGCGCGACCCCGTGCGCGCATTTGTCCCGGACCTGGACCTTTACGCCAGCCCAGGGATTGCTTGTGCTGACTTCCGCGGGTCCACTATCATTCCGGGCATTGGACATTGGGTGCAGCAGGAAGCCCCGCCGGAGACGAACGAAGCGCTCGAAGCCTTCGTTCGGAAGCTATAGAGCGGCTGCTGTTTCGGTCGCTTCGCCGCGTGCAGCTATAGCGCAGCTTTTACGCTGTGATCATTCATGGCACGTCTTCTTCCAGACTGAGCGACGAGGTGCACCCGGGTCGTTACAGATGCAATGCAATTTCTGAACGCTGACATTATTCTGCGGGCATCCGATCCCATCATCGTCCTGAAGTATCCGATTTGACGCAATGTGGCGATACGCGATGGAGGCCGGCAATGGCTATTGATACCGACACGGCTATCGATACTGATAAGTTGAATGCGTTCATGGGAAAAATGGTCGGCGACTTCGGAGCGGCGATGAGCGCTTCGTCGATGCTGGTCGGCGACAAGCTCGGGCTTTACAAGGTGCTCGCCGAGAAAGGTCCGATGAATTCGACCGCGCTTGCCGAGGCCACAGGCACCGCCGAGCGCTACATTCGGGAGTGGCTGGCAACGCAGGCCGCCTCCGGCTACGTGGACTATGATCCGGATCGCAAGACGTTCTCGATGCAGCCCGAGCAGGCGCTAGCGTTGGCGAACGAGGAAAGCCCTTTTTTCATGGCCGCCATCGGCAATCTCGTTGCCGCGGCGTTTCTGGACGAACCGAAAATCTCGGACGCGTTCAAGAGCGGCAAAGGCGTCGGCTGGAATCGGCGCAGCGAATGCCTGTTCTGCGGCACTGCGCGCTTTTTTCGAACCAGCTACAAGCATCATCTTGTGCAGGAATGGTTGCCAGCGCTCGACGGCGTGGTGGAAAAGCTGCAGCGCGGGGCTAGCGTGGTCGATATCGGTTGCGGCCACGGCGTATCCACCCGGTTCTTGGCGGAGGCCTTTCCGAAATCCCGTTTCTTCGGCTTTGACTATCACGAGGGTTCCATCGACGCTGCGCGGCTGGCGGCAAGAGAAGCAGCGCTCGGCGATCGCGTGACCTTCGATGTTCACAGCGCCAAGACCTATCCCGGAAGCGGCTACGATCTGGTCTGCTTCTTTGATTGCCTGCATGACATGGGCGATCCGGTAGGTGCGCTCAAGCACGTGCGAGAGACCTTGGCCTCCGACGGAACGTGCATGCTGGTGGAGCCGTTCGCCAATGATCGCCTGGAGGATAATCTCAATCCGGTCGGGCGGGTTTTTTACGCATCGTCAACCATGATCTGCACGCCCGCCTCGCTCGACCAGGAGGTCGGTCTCGCGCTCGGAGCACAGGCCGGCGAGGCAAGGCTTCGCGAGGTCGCGCGGCAGGCCGGCCTCTCCCGCTTCCGCCGTGCAGCCGACACACCGTTCAACCTGATCCTGGAAGCACGGATCTGAATTTGGCAGCTGGGGCCGGTTTACCAGCCCCAGCTGCTCCCCTGTTCGGGGCCGGAGCGAACCGCAGTTGATTTGCCCCGGGGGGCGCGCACTCGCAAATTCCTGCCAACCCTCCCGCATGTGGGCCCGCCGTCAGAGCCGGGAAAATCTCCCGATACCGCTACGCAGCATCGGCTATGCTTTCACGCGCCGAAATTCTGCCGTTTAATGCGATCTGCGCCGGGATCACCGGCGCAAGGCATCGGGAAAAGGCAACCGCTGATGTGGACGTTTGCCGGGAGTGATCTCAAATACCGCCTGACGCTGCGGGTGGCTGCGGTGTCGGCGCTCTGCTTCGCTGCGATCTCAGCCTATTTCCTGCTCGATGCTGACAGAGCCGTGCACGCCAGGATCAACGGCATCGCCGAGATCACGGCGAAGACGCTGGCTCTGCAGCAGAGCCGGGCGCTGTGGGCAAGTCGCAGCCGTCCCAACTTTCCAGATCTCGACCTGGTCACGAGCTATCTCATGACGCCTGGTCTGTGCATCGCCTATCGCGGCAATGACGGCGACAGCAGTCAGCGCGCCTGCGTTGGCCCGCCCAGCGGACAAAGCGATCCGCCCTGGCTGTTTGCGGCATTCTATCGCACACTGTTCGACCCCGGCCGCGAAGCGGTGCGGCCGGTGCTTGCACCGGACAACACCAAGATCGGCGACGCCGTGGTCTGGGTCGATCCGAATGTGCTGACGGCAGAGGCCTGGCATGAGGCGGGACGGTTGATGGCGGCGCTCCTGGTCGCGCTGCCGCTGCTCTGCGCGCTGGTCTATGCGGCACTGGCGCGGGCGCTGCGGCCGACGCGGTTGATCAGGAACGGCCTCGAGCGCATCGCTGGCGGCGATCTGGCTGCGCGGCTGCCGCCGTTCGATCTCGCCGAGCTGTCGGCGCTCCGCGACGTGTTCAACCAGCTCGCGGAAAACCTCGCGTCGGCGCTTGCCGAGCGCAACGAGCTGACGCGCCGGCTGATCGCGCTGCAGGACGAGGAGCGGCGGCATCTCGCGCGCGAGCTGCATGACGAGTTCGGGCAGTCGCTCGCCGCGATCCGCGCGCTTGCGGCCTCGGCCCGCCAGACGGCCGCCCAGGATTGCCCGGCAATCCTGGTCGAATGCGACGGCATCGCGCGCACCGCGACCGGCATGATGGAGACGTTGCGCGGTGCGCTGTTCCGCCTGCGCCCGCCCGATGTCGAGGAGCTTGGTCTTGCCGCGAGCCTTGATGGGCTGGTCGCCGGATGGAATGGGCGCAGCCGCGGCCAGCCGCGCTTTGAGCTAAAACTCACGGGCGATGTCGATAGCCTGCCGGCGGCGATCGGCGACAACCTCTATCGCGTCGCGCAGGAGGCTATCACCAACGCGGCCAAGCATGCGGAGGCGACAGCGGTCAGCTTGCGCCTTGCGCTGCGCGACGCGCCCGATGGCCACGGCAAGGAGACGAAGGTCGAAAAGCGGATCGAGCTCATTGTCGAGGATGACGGCCGCGCCAGCGAGCGCGCGGTCAAGTCGGGCATGGGCCTGCTCGGCATGCGCGAGCGCGTCGCGAGTCTTGGGGGCGAGCTGACCTTCAACGCCCGCCCGGGACTGGGCGCGGTCTTGCGCGTTGTCATTCCCGTCGCCGGGACGGAGGCTCTGCGCGCTGCGGAGAGCCCTGTCGAGCAAATCATTCCCGAGCCGGAGTGCGCGGCATGAAGATGGCCGGCGGCACCATCATGCTGGTCGACGATCACGCCGTGGTCCGCGAGGGCTATCGAAGCGTGCTGCAGAAGCAGGCGGGCCTGAAGGTGATTGCGGAAGCTTCCGATGGCGCCGAGGCCTATCGCCTGTTCAAGGAGGTGCGGCCGGATGTCGTGATCATGGATCTCGCCATGCCGGGCGTCGGCGGCATCGAAGCCATCAGGCGCATCCGGCAATGGGACCGCGACGCCCGGATCCTCGTGTTCACCATGCATCAGAACGCGGGCTTTGCCGTGCAGGCGATCCGCGCCGGCGCGAGAGGCTTTGTCACCAAGACCAGCCCGCCCGAAACATTGGTGCGCGCGGTGAAGGATGTGCTGGCCGGCCAGATCGCCGTCAGCCCCGATATCGATCATCAGCTCGCGCTTGGAAGGCTTGCCGGCGAGACCGTCGCCGCCGATGTCCTGAGCGCGCGCGAGTTTGAAGTCCTGCAGATGCTGCTTGCCGAGCGCACCACGCAGGAGATCGCCGAGGCGCTGCACATCAGCCCGAAGACGGTTGCCAATTTACATTCCCTGATCAAGGACAAGCTCGGCGTGAGCTCGGATATCGAGCTGGTTCGACTCGCGCTGCGGCAGGGCATCTTGACGCAGACCGATCTCGGCGAGACCGCGGGCGGGACCGCCACGTGATGCCGGCGCCGGCTGTTGCTGAGCAAGATGCGGCGCTGGCGCCCGCTCACTGTGCCTTCTCATGGTTGGCGATGCCAACTGCCTTGTAGTCGTAGGTGGGATAGAACTCCGTGTGATAGGCGCCCCAGGCGGAGGTCTCGAAGATGCGGTTGACCTCGCGCAGGCGCGAGGCCGGCAGCCGCAATGTCACGACCTGGCCGATCCCCATCATCACATACCAGCTCACGACCTCGACGCCGGGTGGCGGAAAAGCCTTGTAGAAGCCCTGCTTCTCGAGCTGCGCATTGAGCTCGCCTAGCGGGCGCGACTGGTCGTGCTTGAGGAAGATGGTGATCATGACGGCATTGTCAGGGGTCGGTGCCGCGTTGTCGCTCGGTGCCGTCTGCGCGACCGTCGCCGCATTGCACGTCGCCGCCGAGATCATGATCGCCAGCGCCGTCACTGCCACCCGCATCCGCCTCATCGCAGTCTCCCGCTTGTTGATCTTCGATGTCGTGAGCAAGAATTGTAGCGGGCGATCGGCGACGAGGCGATCCGCTCTCAAGCAGTGATCACTGCATCTTGTATTCGCCGGAAATGTCCCGGCCGGTGTAGTCGGTCATCAAGGCGGTGGCGATCAGGCTGATCACCGCACAGACGGCGATATAGATCGCGATGGCGGCGGCCGAATGTTAGGACCTGCAGTCGATCACCGTGAATCACGACCGCGGAGTTGGTGCTACCGATGGCGGCCGCTGTTTCAGGCGTAGCCGAAAAATCGTTGCGCTGGGACTGCGAAACGCGGACGATACCGTTCGTGACACCGAGAGCAACACAACCGAGAGCAACACACATGTCGTCGATCCCCCCTTTTCGAGACTCGTCGGTCCCGCATGAGGAACCGCATCTGTCCTCGGATCCGACTGGTGATGCGTTTGCTACTCAGCTTGGCATTACCAGCTCCCCGGGACGAGGCGATCGGGATCCGCGTACGCCCCAGCAGGGCACGATCGGCCCGGATTATGACCGTATGTATCGGGCGGAGCGAGACTTGATCAATTTCGGTGACGGTCCGCCCTCGCCCCTCCATGCCTCGCTCTCGCCCCTCCATGGCCCGCTCTCGCCCCTCCATGGCCCGCTCTCGCCCCTCCATGGCCCGCTCTCGCCCCTCCATGGCCCGCTCTCGCCCCTCCATGCCCCGCAATCGCCCTTCAATTTAGGAGGCTCACTAGTGTTCGACGCTGGCGGGCCCAATCTGTCGACCCGGGCATCGCCAACGCCTGGGTTGTCACTGTCGCCACACGACCCGCGGTCTCCCGTCGTTCGCGAACGCCCACATCTCCCAATGATGTCGCCGGGAGGCGACTTTCGCGGAGACGCTCGCGCTCCTCTGAGCGGGCATCCCCCAGGGTCCGCCGGCGGTCCAGGCGCCACATCGAGCAGTGCAGCGTCATCAGCGGGTGGAACACATGGGGCAAAGCGGTCTGCTGCCAATGAGCCACCGGGACCGCCGAGGCCGAGGGTCGCAAGGCGAGCTAATGATCCCGTGCCGGGTTCCATGCAGAGCGCATTTCGGGGAGGGCTTTCTGGTCCGATGAATCGCCGCACCCGAGCGCCCAACGCTCCAGAGTCTGCTGGCGCAGCGGCAGCGGATAAAGGCGGCGGCGCACCGGCGCGGGACAAGGGAAAGGCACGCGAACCCGGACCCATCCTGCAGGCGCCAGCCTCAGCAAGTGGCCATGCCCCGCTTCACCCGTCGTTACAGCTTATGCCTTCTGACGGGTGGCCGGGAATGGAGCAGGCGAGACTCGCTTCGCTGGACACCGCTTATGGGCGGCGGTCGTCAGAGCTCCCGCCCTCGGCGCTTCCCGAAGCGGGGCCGAGCAATCGCCCTGCCGCGTCCCGCTCTGGCACCTCCGCTATCGGCAATCGGCCCCAAAGCGCTGCCCCGCCATCAGGAAGCGGAGAGCCGCCGTCGCAGCAGCCCGAGATTCCTCCAGACCGTCAGGGATCGTTGGAAGCGGCGACAGCGCGCGTTCAAACCTTTGCTCAGTCCAAGAAGATTGGCAAGCTGGCGCCAAGGACTATGGCGCGGTTCGAAGAAGAACTGAGCAGTCTGAATAACTCGGGCAAGACACCCATCGATCCCGAGGCGGCACGAGCCTTTTATGCGAACAGAGCCGCATCCAAAAAAGCCCTCCCGGCACAGTTAACAGCGGCAAACACCGAATATAGGGAAAAAAGGGCGCGCGAGGATAGGCTTGGCGCTGGGCAAGCTAGTGCCTATGATATGGCGCGGTATGCGGAACGGCGAGCAATTCCTCGAAATCCTCCGCAGAATGCTGTTTCGCCGAGCGAGGGAACGGTCCTGACACCAACAGGCGTGCAGTGGGTTAGGCAACAGCATGATTTAGGTCATTCACGGGATAGCATCGCGGCCGCGTTGACAACGTTAACTACCTACGCCAGAGCTCAGCAACTCGTGAGAGAAATATTGGACCAGCCGCGGCCCGGGACGTAATCTCGACGAGTGAGCGCCTGCAGTTCGCCGCCGGTACCGCGGCGAACTGCAGGCGCTACGCATCGCCATATCGGCGGACGCGCCTAAACTAGGCTTGTGATTCACTGCATCTTGTATTCGCCGGAAATGTCCCGGCCGGTGTAGTCGGTCATCAAGGCGGTGGCGATCAGGCTGATCACCGCACAGACGGCGATATAGATCGCGATGGCCGTGGCGGATTTATAGGTCCCGTACAGCCATGTCGCGATCAGCGGCGCGGGGCCGCCCGCGATCACCGAAGCGAGCTGATAGCCGAGCGAGGCGCCGCTGTAGCGCAGCCGGCCGGTGAAGCTCTCGGCGATCAGTGCCGCCTGCGGTCCGTACATCATGTCATGCGGCACCAGCGACAGGATGATCGCCACGAAGATCACCACGGCTGATCCGGTGTTGAGCATGCCGAAATAGATGAAGCCGAACACGCCCGTGACCACCGCGCCGATCATGTACATGTTCTTGCGGCCGATCTGGTCCGACAGATGCCCGAAAAAGGGGATCGACACAAAGGACAGCACGGAAGCCGTCAGAACCGCGGTGAGCAGGAAGTCGCGCGAGACGTGCAGGCTCTGTGTGCCGTAGGAAAAGATGAACGCGGTAAAGATGTAGAAAGGTGCCTGCTCGGCCATGCGCGCGAAGGCCGAACACAGGATCTCCTTGGGATGCTCAATGAGCACCTGGAGCATCGGCGTGCGCTCAATCTTCTGCTCGGCGATCAGCCGCGTGAAAACCGGCGTCTCCATGATGCCGAGCCGGATGTAGAGACCGACGCCGACCAGGATCAGGCTGAGCGCAAAGGGGATGCGCCAGCCCCAGGCCAGAAACTGTTCACCCGACATCTGGCTGAAGGCGAGCACGGCGAGATTGGAGAGGAACAATCCGCAGGGCACGCCGAATTGCGGCCACGAGGCGATCAGCCCGCGCGTCCGGTCGTTGCGCGCCCACTCCATCGACATCAGCACCGAGCCGCCCCATTCGCCGCCGACACCGATGCCCTGGACGAAGCGCAGGACGGTGAGAATGACAGCGCCCCAGATGCCGACGCTCTGATAGGTCGGCACCAATGCTACTGCGAAAGTCGCAAGGCCCATCAAGAGCAGGGTCGCGATCAGCGTTGACTTGCGTCCAATGCGGTCGCCGTAATGGCCAAAGATGGCAGCCCCCACCGGGCGCGCAATGAAGCCGACGGCGTAGATGGCGAACGCCTCCAGCGTGCCGACCCAGGGGTCGGAATGCGGGAAAAACAGTTTCGCGAAGACGAGGCCGGTGACGGTGGAATAGAGAAAGAAGTCGTACCATTCGATCGCGGTTCCGATCGTGGAAGCGATCACCGCGCGGCGCAATTGCACCTGATGCTCCGACGAGGAGAGGGGCGTGGGGTCGGCGTGCGATATGTTCATGGGGCTTCTCCCTGTCGCCCCCGAGCAATGACTAAGTGGGTATAATTGGCGCTCAACGCATCACCTGCCGTTAGGTTCCTTCCTTTCGCCCAAGTGTGAAGCATCTCACACTGGTCATGCTGCATCTGCGCTATATAGGGGTGAGGCCGGGCTCGCAGAACGCGAAGGCGCGATCGAATGAATATGCGGCGGATGTTGTCTTGGTGGTTCAGGATCGTCCTGTCGGGACGCTTCCTCGAGCGCTTCCTGCGCGTCCAGCAGACGCCAGGATCTAGCTCTGGCCCATCAACCCTTTGAAGAACGCTGCGCCTTCGTGCATGGCGTCACGCCCTTTCCAGGCAAGATGAGTCAGCCGTCCCGAGAACGATTGGTGGCTGCGCAGGCTGCTCGATCCCAGCACGTGGCCGACTTCGCCCGGAAACCGGCTGACCTCGGCTTCGACCAGTGCGGCGATCGCCTCCATCAGCCGATGCAGCCTGACGCCCCAATCGGATGGCTCGAGATTGTCGATGCGAACTTGCAGCGCATATTCCGTATCGTAGATGCTGACCAGCAGCTCCCTGGCGACCAGCACGCGATTGTTCCTGAGCGCGAAGTGCAAGGCGAGTTTCTTATCCTCGATGAGGTCCAGCACCATGGTGACCGCAACCGCATAAGGAGTTGCCGCGACATCGGATGCAGCCTTGCTGGCGGCTGCCTTGGTGGCGAAGCGGATCAGCTGCCATGGCGTCTTGAGGCGGTTGGCGACCAGCGTCAGGGCAAACGGCACCGCCTCCCTGTCGCCCTCCTTGCCAGTCTTGACGAAGGCGTCGATTAGCTCCCTGACGCTGGCAACTTTGCCGTCGTCGAATTTCGAGATCTTCTCCGGCAGCTCGCTCGCAAGCCTTGCCAGCGCCTCGCGCGCGCGCAGCACGCTCACCATCTTGCCAAGGTCGCCGAACACGGCGCGCGAGGCGGTATAGGTGGCGAGCTTGGCGCGGGCCTGCTCGGTCGCGTCAGCCGAGGCGAAGGTGTTTTCCAGCGACTTGATCACCTTGGTCTGGAATGTGCTCGCCGCCCGTTGCGCCTCGCTCTTCTTGTCGCTCGCGATCAGGCTCCTCATCTGCTCGGCATAGTCGCGCGCCATGGTCGGCAGGAGGTCGCGGCTGATCCAGTCCCAGATCGGTGAAAGCGAGCCGCGCGAGATGCGCCCCGGATTGGGATAGTCCGGATCGCCGTCCATCAGAAACGGCTCGAGCGGGGCGAAGAAATAGCGCGACGGGTTGCCCATCCGGTTGTGGGTCTGGCCGTCCTTGCGGAATTCCGCGCGCAGGCTCTCGAGCAGGGCGCCGTTACCCGGTACGTCGGCGCCGCAAAGCTGAAGCCGCTCGAGCTCGTTGAGCAGATTGCTGCGCGCCTGCGGCGTCAGCCGCTTGAGGTAATCTGCGATCCGGTCGGCTGGCAGCATGGCACGCAGTGTTCCGCAACTGTTCCGGAGTCTTTCATCCGGTGTATCGGGTGGCGAGAGGCATTTGCGCGCTCGGAACCGGGAACCCAAGCAAAGCAAGCTATCGTTAATTAAGTGGTAAGGTGGTCAGACGCCTTACGGCGGGCAACAGGACCGAATCGCCAGCTGCGGTTGCGGCACGTTGCGGCATCGCAGGTGCTGCCGAAGCCGATTTGTCCAGTACGCTGCAACCTACACGGAAATTACGCGATTATTTTACTCGCAATAAGTGTGGATCAGCGATTTCTGTGCCGTTTTGGCCCAAGATTACCGTAGTCTTACGGTGCAAATTATTAACCGCAGAACCGCATTGCATCCGTTAAACAACCGATATGTCACAGCAGGAAAGCCGCAGCATCAGTGAAATCGGCGTTGCCGAGCAGGTCGATATCGACGCGCCGCTCGGCGAGTTCGAAGCCGTCCGGCACTGGGTTGCGCGCCCGCGCCCCACGGATGAGGCGACGGTCGCCGTCGCGCGCGAGCTCAACGGGCCGCTGACCGCACTGCTGCTTTATATGGGCGAAATCAAGCAGCACAGCCGCCAACTCTCGCCAAGCGCGGAGGACCGGGCGTATCTGCAGAAGATCGTCGACAATGCCCTGCAGCAGACCGAGCGGGTGTGCGCCCTGGTCAAGCAGATCGCCGTTGCCGACGAGCCGGCGCTGATGACGGGTGCAAGGCGTGAGGATGAAGGGCGCAGCGGACGGACAGGCGATTCCGGACGAGCGCCGCGCGCCACGATTGCAGCCGCAGGCGGCCAGCGTCCCCTGACCAAGCGGGAGCGCGAGGTACTGCAGCTCATCAGCGAGGGCCATTCCAACAAGCAGGGCGCGCTGCGCATGCGCATCAGCCCCCGCACCTTCGAAAGCCATCGCGCCGAGGCCATGCGCAAGCTCGGCGCGCGCAACACCGCCGAGCTCGTCCGCACCGCGCTGTTGCTGCGAATCGACGAGCGGCTCGACTGAAGCCATGGGTCGCGTCGAGCCGGTTAAAGCTTCACGGTAGCGTGCCGGGGAAATGGGCGCGCGACAGCGACGCCCTGACATTTGCGCTCGCGGCAATCGAGCGCGCGCGGCTTGCGCCGGCCTGGCACCTCTCAGCAGAGATCCTCGATCATCGAATGCAGCCGCGGCGCGGCGGGCCGCGGCGGCCGAGCTGCCGGCTTGGCAGGGCCCGGGACGATGGTGATGGTCCAGCGCGGCGGCGCCGCCGCGTCCTGCTCCTGCACTGAACGGACATGGCCGATGATCGTCTCGCTGCCGGATTTGATGGCGGCTGTTCTGCCGTTGAATTGCGCCATACGGAAACGCCGAACTTCCTTCTCGTCGGCGGTCTCGAATGTGAACATGAGGCTCTCCTGTGCTCGCGGTGAACTATCTCCTTTCATCCTTAGCCGGATATGAAGATCGAACGCCGTAGAAACACGGTTGGAGCCTTTGCACGCTCGCGCTGCGAGAGCAATGTTCAGGGCGGCACGGGCGGATTGAGAAGACGCTCGTGATGTCGCCTCACCGTCGCATAGCACTCGCAGGCCGTCTTGCGCAGCCCCTCGAGATTGGTGATGCGGATATGTCCCCGGCTGTAATTGATGAAGCCCGCCTGCTGCAGCGTGTTGGCAACCAGCGAGACGCTGTTGCGCCGTGCGCCGATCATCTGCGCCAGCGCCTCCTGGGTCAGCACCAATTCACCCGCGCCGGAAAGGTCGTGAGTCTGCAGCAGGCATCGCGCGAGACGGGCCTCTACGGTGTGGGAGGCGTTGCAACCGGCGGTCTGCTGAATTTGCGCGAACACTGTCATACCATGCCGCAGCAGCAGCGTGCGCAAGGTCGCGCTGGAGTCGGCGGCCGCTCGAAAGCGATCGAGATCGATGGTGGAAGCCGCGCCGGGAACCACCACCACCGCGCGGTTCAGCGCAACCGGATCGCCGAGGGTCGCGAAGGCACCAAAGACGCTGTCGCGGCCGACCAGCCCGGCCTGGACATGCTCGCCGCGCGACAGGTCGACCACGATCGAGATCACGCCGCGATGTGGCAGGTAGGCGCGCTTCAACACCTGCCCGACTTCGACGAGCACGAGATCCTGGGTCAGATCGACCGTGCGAAGATGCGGGCGTATCTGCTCGAAATCATCTGTCGTCAGTGCCGACAAAAATCCATTTGGTGGACGAGAGACCGAATCCAAAGCCGTCTCCTGCCTTTAAAAGGGCAAAACAGGCCTTCCGCGATCGCCAGCCACAATTGACATCAAATATCATTTCAGCATGCGTTCGGGGCCAATCGTTGACAAGAAAAATTTGTACCGAATTGCAACGCAGGCTGCGCGTACCCTTATGCTCGTTAGCGTGCAAACCCACCCGCTCATTGCCGTATCCCGATAGGCTGCTCGGCTTGCTGCAACGCGTGAGCCACCCTCGGGATGGCATTGCGTCGCACACCGACCGCGCGCGCCAGACTCCCTGCATCGGCGGCAGCGCATTGCCATCGCGGGGGTCGCGTACGCGCAACGGACGCGACGACGATGACATCGCAGTCGCGCCAGCTCCACCAGACTGCAGTCGCCGTCGCGCCTTAAGGCGCATGATCTCGAAGCCGTGTCGCTGCTGACGGCGAAATGCGCGTTGCCGTAGCGCGCATGGTTAATTCCGCCTTGTCCTGCCCGCAAGCGATGGTTAGCGGACGCCCAACGAAGATCGTGAATCAATTCATATGCGCGATGCATCGGCGCAAAGCCTGCTCGCAAGCCGCCTCCTGCGTGCCGGATCGTGCCGACATTGCCGATAATGCGGCGCGATGGATTCAGCCCGAGTTAGTATTAACAACGCGAGGCCGGTGTTTCGCCTGACGCGACCTGCCCGATTTAACCAATGGGTAGGGCAGCAAAGCACAGTCTGCCGACACCGCCCGCAGAAGTGCGGGGCGGCTCGTCACTTGTGTGTTCATCCAGAAGGGAAACATCATGTCAGGTATTGTTCTTTCGTCCTCGGTTCGGCAGAACCTGCTCTCGCTGCAGTCGACTGCTTCGCTGCTCGCCACCACGCAGAATGACCTCGCCACCGGCAACAAGGTCAACTCCGCTCTCGACAACCCGACCAACTTCTTCACCGCGCAGTCTCTGAACAACCGCGCCAGCGACATCAGCAACCTGCTCGACAGCATCGGCAACGGCGTGCAGGTGCTGCAGGCTGCCAACACCGGCATCACGTCGCTGCAGAGCCTCGTCGACAGTGCCAAGTCGATCGCCAACCAGGTGCTGCAGAGCCCGGTCGGCTACGACACCAAGTCCAACGTCACCTCGACGACGTTGACGGGCGCCACCTCGACCAACCTGTTGAACTTCAACGCCGGCCCGCTCGTCGGCACCGCCGTCAACAACGACGCCACCGGCGGCAACGCGGCCGCGATCTCCGGTTCGACGCTGCTGTCGGGCACCGCCGGCACCGGCTCGAACGACCTCGCCACCGGGCTCACCACCGCCGACTCGCTGGTCGTCAACGGCGTCACCTTCGGCTTCGTGGCCGGCACCTCCAGCTCCGGCACCTCGATCGGCATCGGCGATACCGTGGCGCATCTGTTGTCCACGGTCGATGCCGCGGCTGGCGTCACCTCCAGCATCTCGGGCGGCCAGATCACGTTTGCGCCAACGTCCAGCACGACCGGCGTGACCATTGGGGGCTCGGCCGCGGTTCTCGGCGACCTCGGCCTCACCGCGACCGGCAACAGCCTGGAGGGCGAGACGCTCAGCATCGCTGCCACCGGCGGCGGCACGGCGACCGCGATCACCTTCGGCACGCTGTCAGGGCAGGTCTCGACGCTGAACCAGCTCAACACGGCGCTGGCGGCGAACAACCTGCAGGCCACGGTCACCAACGGCCAAATCAACATCACGACCACGAACGATGCGGCGTCTTCCACCATCGGCGCGATCACCGGCACCGCGACCGCAGCAAGCCAGGCGTTCAACGGCCTGACCGCGGCGGCTCCTGTTGCTAACGCAACGTCGCAGTCGCAGCGCGCAGGTCTGGTAGCGCAGTACAACAACGTGCTGTCGCAGATCAACTCGACCGCGCAGGATGCCTCCTTCAACGGCGTCAACCTGCTGAATGGTGACACCCTGAAGCTCGTGTTCGACGAGACCGGCAAGTCAACGCTGAGCATCACCGGCGTGACCTACAACTCGGCAGGCCTCGGCCTCTCGAACCTGACCTCGGGCACTGACTTCCTCGACAACGCGTCGGCGAACAAGGTCCTGACCGCGCTCAACAGCGCTTCGACCACGTTGCGGTCGGAAGCTTCGACGCTCGGTTCGAACCTGTCGATCGTGCAGGTCCGTCAGGATTTCAACAAGAGCCTGATCGACGTGCTGCAGACCGGTTCGTCGAACCTGACGCTCGCCGACACCAATGAACTCGCGGCCGACAGCCAGGCGCTGTCGACCCGCCAGTCCATCGCGGTCCAGGCGCTGTCGCTCGCCAACCAGTCGCAGGCCAGCGTGCTGCAGCTGCTCCGCTAGTAGCGGCTGAGCTCTCAAATCCTCGAGGCGGCGGGGATACCCCGCCGCCTCTCTCCCGTTTCATGACCGGCTACAATGCCGCGTGTCGAAATCACTTACGCTCGGGCCGTCTCCCAGAGAGGAGCGACGACAATGCCGCTAAGGGTCGAACTGAAGCCGTTCGAACGCATCGTCATCGGCCAGAGCGTGATCATCAATTCCGCCAGCCGCACCTGCTTCCTCGTCGACGGTGAGGTGCCGATCCTGCGCGAGCAGGATACGATCACCGCCGAGACCGCCGACACGACGGCGAAGCGGCTCTATCTCTGCGTCCAGACGATGTACCTGAAGAACGATCCGGAGCCAAACCGGACCGCCTGTCTCGGCCTGCTTGACGAACTGGTTCGGGAGATACCCGACTGTCGCGACGTCATCGCAGTCGTTGCAGAGCTCGTGTCGAAGGGCCTGCTGTACAAGGCGCTCAAGGAGATCCGCAAGTTGATCAAGCGCGCGCCTGAGCCATCGATGGTGTGAGGCGTGCAGGTGCCCCGATCAAAGTATGCTCTGGATAGCGGCGGCCATCATGCGGCATGGTTTACCGTTTGTGCACCCGTATTAGAACGGACGAGGAAATTAACGGGAAAGACAAGCCGTTACGGCTATCGCTTGGGTGTTGGCCCCGGCCTGATCGCGGCGCTGAAGGAGCAGACGGCGCATGCCCACAACGAGATGGACCGGGCGGCATGAACAAGTTCAGCCCGACGGCCTGAAGGATTGACCTGACATGACCGAGATGACCAGCAAGACGCACACCAGCGAAGGCGCGATGGCCGAGTACGTCACCGCGGTGATCGGCGGCCAGCTGTTCGGCCTGCCGATCTCCCGCGTCCAGGACGTGTTCATGCCGGAGCGGCTGACGCGCGTTCCGCTCGCCTCCAGCGAGATCGCCGGCGTTCTCAACCTGCGCGGCCGCATCGTCACCGTGATCGACATGCGCGCCCGCCTCGGCCTGCCCAAGGCCTCTGACGGCAAGCCGCCGATGGCGGTCGGCGTCGATCTGCGCGGCGAATCCTATGGCCTTCTGATCGACCAGATCGGCGAGGTCCTNGGTAATAGGGGTTCTCGATCCAGCGGGCGCACAACACCTCATCCGACAGGTTGTGCATGTGCTTCAAAATGAACAGGCCAGCGACAAGCCGCGTCGGAAGGCCAGGCTGCCCCGACCCTGCTTGGCACACCGAACTGAAGCGCTCATCCAGGACATTCCAGTCGATCAGCGCAGCCAACCGCACCAGCGGATGGCTCATGTCGATGATCCGATCCAGGGCCGGAAGCAGCAGGTCTTTCTGACGATCGTCCCGCGGTTTGCTCATCGCCTTCCCCAATGTCGATGACCTGCCGACAGGGAATCACGAATCGCCCAAAAGCAAAATCCCAAACCGCAAGAAAGCGAGGTCCAACACCCAGCTTTCCTGCAAAATCAAATACTATATCAAGACCAATTCCGCTAATGTCTCAGCACGATCTGAATTCTTCACGGACGACTGAATCGGGCCCACGAAACAAACACAGGACGTGCATCGAAATCATCGGACCGAGTATCCATCGGAAGGTCGTCGAAAATCTTATGACGGTCAGTGTTTTTGAGCCCGGAGCCGGCCCTTGAAGAAATTTTGCGATTTGTCGAACGTATCGCTCACTGGTTCGCACTTTTTCTCGGCATCGTGGCCATCGTTTGGATCGGCGTGATAGTCGGTCGACCCGCGGAAAGCGGGAGCCAACCGACTTTCGCCGGTGCGGATCAGAAGCAGAAGCGCCTCGCGGCATATCTCGACGGCACATGGAATTCTGTTGACAGCAACACGAACGTCTGGCGGATGCGGGCGCTTACCGCGTCGAAGAGCAAGGACGACAGGCCGCAGCTCGTCTATTACTCGGTGGGCGTCAATGGCGTTATTGGCGGCATGTTCGGCCAAGGCTTAGATGACAACATTCGCTTAGCCTACGAATGGCTGATCGAGAACTACAACGACGGCGACGAAATCTTCATCTTCGGCTTCAGCCGCGGCGCATATACCGCGAGAGCGCTCGCCGGATTGATCGCCATCGACGGCATTCTGAAGGTCGGCTCGCGTCGCGCAGTTGCGGCTGGCACGCGGATTTCCTGACGCCGAATTTGCACGCTCGAATTGATGTGAACGTATGACCTTGCCGTCGTCGCGAGGGATCACCCGCGTCTACTCACTTAATTGACGTCGAGATCGCCGCAGCTTGCACAGGAGATTTGCGCATTTTTTTCCACGAGCTGGATTAATGTGCCCCTGATGTGCCCTAGTTCTTTGAGGGCACATCCGTAGGGAACCGCGCCGCTAAAGCATTGTTTTGCAAGGCTTTATGGTGGGCGCACAAGGGATCGAACCTTGGACCTCTCCCGTGTGAAGGGAACGCTCTCCCGCTGAGCTATGCGCCCGGGAAACTATGTGCACGGCCAATGGCTTGGAAAACCAGCCAAGACCAACACACGGCCTCAATCGGAGCCCGGATTTACGAAGCCGGACCCGTCAGTGTCAAGGCAAATACCGGGCAATCAATCCCTTAATGCCCTCATGCCCCCTGTTGCCGCGCCCTCGAGGCGTGGGCCTGCAGTGCGCGGATGCGTTCTGCGAGCGTGCCGCCTTGCGGGGCGCTCGTGGCTGCACCATTGGCGACTACAGCGCCATTGGCGGGCTTGGCTGGCACAGGCTCGGCGGCCAGCATGGCCTCGATCGGAGAGTTCGGGCCCTCCAGCTGCATCGCAAGTTTGGCGACCTCGGCCGCGATGTCGTTGATGCGCTCGCGCAGCAGCGCATTCTCCATCCGCTCGGTCGCCCAGGAGCTCTCGGCCTGCTGCTGGATCGCGTTGATGTCGCGCTGCAGCTTGGCGCGCTCGTCGCGCGCAAGGCGCAGCTGTTCCTCGACCGCGGCCTTTTCCGTCTTCAGCTTTTCCAGCGCCGGCCAATTGCCCGAATCGTTCCGGCTGAGCTCTTGGCGCATCTCGTTGAGCGTACGCTCGGCGACCTCGTTGGCCTTGCGCAGCTGGCCGTTCTCATAGTCGCGCTCGGCGAGCAGCTTGCCTTGCGCGGCGAGCCGCCCTTCGAGCTCGTTGACGCGGCCCGACAGCATCTCGGCTTCCTTGACCTGTACGATCAGCTGGCGGTCGAGATCGGTGACGCGCTGGTTCAAGTTTTCGACCCGCCCACGCGCATCCTGGAGGTTCCTGGTCGCGCCTTCGGAATCGGCGCGCTCCTGCACCAGGCGGGCTTGCGTCGCGGCAAAGTCCTTCTCGGCATCGCCGACGCGGCTCTTCAACTCCTCGATCTGCGCCCGCACCGCGACCAGTTCCACCTGCCGGCTGTCGGCGACCATCGAACGGTCATTCAGCTCGGTGTTGATCTTTGCAAGCTCGCCTTGCTTGTCGGTCAGCGCCCTCTCGGCCTGGCGCAGCCCCTCGGTCTTGGTCGCGAACTCCTCTTCGGTGGCCCGCAGCTGCTCCTTCACCGCCTTCTCGCGCGCTTCCAACGCGAAGATCGTAGCGTTCTTCTCGCCAAGCTCGATCTTCATGCGGTTGATGGCATCGGTCTTCTTGCCGAGCTCGGCGAGCTGGCTCGTGGTCTTGTTCTTGAGCTGCTCGACGCTCATCTCCAGCCGCCGCGCCGACATGGCAAATTCCGCACGCAGCTGGTCCTTGTCCGCCTGGATCTCGGCCATTGACAACGGCGTCGCCGCTTCGAGCCGGCGCGTGGTCAGCCGCACCGCGCGATTGTGCACCAGCGGCACGATCATCAGGCCAAACAGCATCGAGATCAGGAAACCGATCGCGCCATACATGATCGGCTCGATCATGGAGACTCCTTAAGCGTGCAAGAGAAAATTTACCAAAGACAATGCCACGGGCGAGGCGCAAAACGCCAGCCCGTCGCAGCATTAACGTTGATCTCACCGGAGTTTTCCGGTGGCCGGCAGGCGCGATCGATCAGAACGGGTTCCAGGTCGCCCGCGGCGTATATTTGAGATAGCCGACATTGGCGCCAAGCCTTAGCCCGATGCCGGAACGGATCGGCACCAGCACGATGCCGTTCGAAGTCAGTGCGGTCATGCCGAAGCCGCCGACGATATAGGCCGAGCCGTCGATGCCGACAAAGCGCTGGTAGATCGCGCTCGTCGCCGGCAGGTTGTAAACCAGCGTCATGGTGCGGGCACCGTCGCCGCCCCAGTCGAAGCCGACCGAGGGCCCTTGCCAGTAGACCCGCAGATCGCCGGCGTTCTTGGTGTAGAGGGTGCCTTCGCCATATCTCAGGCCGGCGACAAACGCGCCGGAGCCTTCCTCGCCCAACACATAGCCATTCGGCAGGCCCCATTGGCTGACCGCGCGCTCGATCACCGAAGCCAGTCCCCGCGAGACGTTGCCGAAGAAGCGGTGGCCGGCGCCGACCAGCTCGTCCGGTCCATAGTTATTGGGACCCGGCGTGCGTTGCGGCGGCGGAAGATCGGGCGGCGGTGCCGACTGCGCGCAGGCGGGCATGACCCAGCACGTCAGCGCCGCGAGCGTCACGGCGGCAAGGCGCGAAACCCCATTCATCAAACTACCCCATCCGAATACCGGCCGCGGCCTTAACCTGACGCCAACAGCAAAGCTCTAGCCTACGACCTAGTGTCCCAAGTCTCTCAAAGTCAGTCTCTGTAAGTCCCCACGTCGCTCAATCCCGGGAAGTCCCACTTAATTCCCGAGACTCAACGTTATCGGCACCAACTATGACGGCACAACGGCAAGAAAGATACGGTCTCCGCCCCCGAATAGCCGCGATCGCGCTGCTGGCGGGGTTGAGTCTCGCTCTCGATGCTGCTCGGGAAGCGGCTGTCCCAGGCTGGGCCGCCCATGCTGCCACCACCGAACGAATAGTCACCAGCCGCTTCTCGGGCCTTGCCATCGACGGCTTCGATCCCGTGGCCTATTTCGTCGATGGTGCGCCCGTCGCCGGCTTGCGCCAGTTCGAGGCGTGGAAGGATGGGGTGGTCTGGCGCTTCCACAATGAGGGAAACCGCGCCTCCTTTCTCGCCCATCCCGAAGTCTATGGGCCGCAATTCGGAGGTTACGATCCCGTTGACGTGGCGCGCGGCGTGACCGTGGCCGGTAATCCCCTGTTCTGGGTGGTCGCGGGCGAGCGGCTCTATCTGTTCGGGTTCGAGGCCAATCGCGACGCCTTTGCCGCCGACCCGCAAGGGTTCCTCGCTAAGGCAAGAACACGCTGGCCGGCGCTGGAGCAGGGGCTCGCACAATAATCTCGCACAATAATAAAGGCGCTCGCAAATCCGCCGCCTGAACGTCTCAGGCCGGCCTCAAGTTCCCTGACAGGATGTGTCTATCCACTGCACGGCGGGTTGGCAGGCCGCGCGGGCGCAGTGTATCAAGCCCTTAGGTACGCGTGATTCGCCGCAGCCTGCGGATTTCTTCGGAAAATTTCTGGGAAGATCGAATGTCTGGCACCACTTCACCCGGTCCCGCTCCCGACGCGCTCGAATTGGCTGCACTCTTGTGCTCGCGGGTGTGCCACGACCTGATCAGCCCGGTCGGCGCCATCGTCAACGGGCTCGAGGTTCTCGACGACAATCCGAAGCCAGAAGATCGCGATTTCGCGCTGGAGCTGATTCGGAAGAGCGCGAAGACCGCCTCCGCTCGGCTGCAATTCTGCCGCTTGGCGTTCGGGGCGGCGGGTTCGGCCGGCGCGCAGATCGACGTCGGCGATGCACAGGCGATGGCGCGCGGACACATCGAGGACGGCAAGGTCTCGATCAGCTGGAATCTGCCGCGGATCCTGTTGCCCAAGAATCGCGTCAAGCTGCTGCTCAACATGCTGGTGATCGCGCAGCAGACCATCCCGCGCGGCGGCACGCTGACGGTCGATCCGATCGGCGAAGGCGAGACGATGGCGTTCCGCGTCACCGCGGCGGGCCTTCATGCCCGTCTGCCGCAGAATATCGCCGATCTCTTGAGTTCGACAGAGGCGCCGGCTGCCGATGCGCATGCCGTGCAGCCTTATTATACGCGCCTGCTCGCACAGGCCTGTGGCTTGAGCGTCCGGCTCGCGCCCGAAGGCGAGACGATCGTGGTGACCGCGTCCTGACGAGGCGCTTACCCCAAAGTATGGTTAATCAAAAGTTGAGAGAGCACCGCAGAATGATTGCGTGCTCTTATGTCTTTGTTGAGCCCATTCGTTTCCGCTTACTCAACCAATATTAAACGCTTTGCGGTGAAGCTGGCGGCATTCTCAAGTAGGCGCGTCGAGGTCGCGCGCCGTTGCGTGCGAAGGCCAGTTTCATGGATGATCTGTTGCGGGAGTTTTTGACGGAGACCAGCGAGAGTCTGGATACCGTCGACAATCAGCTGGTGAAGTTCGAGCAGGAGCCGAACAACGCCAAGATCCTGGATAACATCTTCCGCCTTGTTCACACCATCAAGGGGACGTGCGGCTTTCTGGGACTGCCGCGATTGGAAGCGCTGGCGCATGCCGGCGAGACCTTGATGGGCAAATTCCGCGACGGCATGCCGGTGCGTGCGGAAGCGGTGACGGTGATCCTGTCCTCGCTCGATCGCATCAAGGAGATCCTGGGTGGACTTGAGGCGACTGAAGCCGAGCCGGAAGGCAATGACCGCGACCTGATCGATCAATTGGAGGCAATGGTCGTGCAGGGCATGGCAGCGGGCGCTGCGGCGCCGGTTGCGACCGCGCCTGAACCGGCTCCCGTGCCGGCTGCGGCCAATGTCACCGAAGGCTCGCTGGTGGTGCAGACGCTGGAGCGGCCGCTGCGTCCGGGCGAGGTGTCGCTGGACGATCTGGAGCGCGCCTTCCGCGAGACCGCGGTCGAAGCCGAGGTTGCTCCCGCACCGGCCCCCGAGGCCAAAGCTACCGAAGCCAAAGCTGCCGAGGCCAAAGCTGCCGAGGCCAAAGCTGCCGAGGCCAAGGCCCCCGAGGCGAAGAAGGACACGAAGAAAGAGGCCAAGCCCGCGCGCAAGGCGGGCTCGTCCACGGGCGAGGAGGCCGCCGAAGGCGACCGCGTCGCCAACCAGTCGATCCGCGTCAATGTCGACACCCTCGAGCACCTGATGACCATGGTCTCCGAGCTGGTGCTGACCCGCAACCAGCTCCTGGAGATCTCCCGCCGCAACGAGGATACCGAGTTCAAGGTGCCGCTGCAGAGGCTCTCCAACGTCACCGCCGAGCTGCAGGAAGGCGTCATGAAGACGCGCATGCAGCCGATCGGCAATGCCTGGCAGAAGCTGCCGCGCATCGTGCGCGACCTCTCGGGCGAACTCGGCAAGCAGATCGAATTGGAAATGCACGGTGCCGATACCGAGCTCGACCGCCAGGTGCTCGACCTGATCAAGGACCCGCTCACCCACATGGTGCGCAACTCCGCCGACCATGGCCTGGAGACGCCCGCCGAGCGCTCGGCCGCCGGCAAGCCGGAGATCGGCACGATCAGGCTCTCCGCCTATCACGAGGGCGGCCACATCATCATCTGCATCGCCGACAATGGCCGCGGGCTCAACACCGAGCGGATCAAGGCCAAGGCGCTGCAGAACAACCTCGTCACCGAGGCCGATCTGGAGAAGATGACGGAAGCCCAGATCCACAAGTTCATCTTTGCGCCCGGCTTCTCGACCGCGGCCACCGTCACCTCGGTCTCCGGCCGCGGCGTCGGCATGGACGTGGTGCGCACCAATATCGACCAGATCGGCGGCACCATCGACATCAAGTCGGTTGCCGGCGAAGGCTCCTCCGTCACCATCAAGATTCCGCTGACCCTGGCCATCGTCTCGGCGCTGATCGTGGAAGCCGCCGGCGACCGCTTTGCCATCCCGCAACTGTCCGTCGTCGAGCTGGTGCGGGCGCGCGCCAACTCCGAGCACCGCATCGAGCGCATCAAGGACACCGCGGTGCTGCGTCTGCGCAACAAGCTGCTGCCGCTGATGCATTTGAAGAAGCTCCTCAAGATCGACGACGGCTCCTCGAGCGATCCCGAGAACGGCTTCATCGTGGTGACGCAGGTCGGCAGCCAGACCTTCGGCATCGTGGTCGACGGCGTGTTCCACACCGAGGAAATCGTGGTCAAGCCGATGTCCACCAAGCTGCGCCACATCGACATGTTCTCCGGCAACACCATTCTGGGCGACGGCGCGGTGATCATGATCATCGACCCCAACGGCATTGCCAAGGCGCTCGGCGCCGCCGGTTCCGCCTCGCGCGACCTCGCCGACGAGACCGCCGGCCAGCATGCGGGAAGCGGCGAGCAGCTGACCTCGCTCCTGGTGTTCCGTGCCGGCTCCACCCAGCCCAAGGCGGTGCCGCTCGGCCTCGTCACCCGGCTCGAAGAGATCGGCGCCGACAAGATCGAGCTCTCGAACGGCCGCTACATGGTGCAGTACCGCGAGCAGCTGATGCCGCTGGTGCAGATGGAGGGCGTCGAGGTGCGCGCGACCGGCTCGCAGCCGATCCTGGTGTTCGCCGATGACGGCCGCTCGATGGGGCTCGTGGTCGACGAGATCATCGACATCGTCGAGGAGCGGTTGCACATCGAGGTGGCCGGCTCCAGCGGGCAGGGCATCCTCGGCTCGGCCGTGATCAAGGGCCAGGCCACCGAAGTGATCGATGTCGGCCACTTCCTGCCGATGGCGTTCTCGGACTGGTTCACCCGCAAGGAGATGCGCCCGTCGATGGCTTCGCAATCGGTGCTGCTGGTCGACGACAGTGCCTTCTTCCGCAACATGCTGGCGCCGGTGCTGAAAGCGGCCGGCTACAAGGTGCGGACCGCGACCGGTGCGCAGGAGGCGCTTGCCACGCTGCGCTCGGGCCAGGCCTTCGACGTGGTGCTGACCGACATCGAAATGCCCGACATGAACGGCTACGAGTTCGCCGAAGTGGTCCGCTCCGACCAGCATCTCGGCCAGATGCCGATCATCGCGTTGTCCTCGCTGGTGTCGCCTGCCGCGATCGAGCGCGGCAAGCTCGCCGGCTTCCACGACTATGTCGCCAAGTTCGACCGCCCCGGCCTGATCGCGGCGCTGAAGGAGCAGACGGCGCATGCCCACAATGAGATGGACCGGGCGGCATGAACAAGTTCAGCCTGACGGCCTGAAGGATTGACCTGACATGACCGAGATGACCAGCAAGACGCACACAAGCGAGGGCGCGATGGCCGAGTACGTCACCGCGGTGATCGGCGGCCAGCTGTTCGGCCTGCCGATCTCCCGCGTCCAGGACGTGTTCATGCCGGAGCGGCTGACGCGCGTTCCGCTCGCCTCCAGCGAGATCGCNGGCGTTCTCAACCTGCGCGGCCGCATCGTCACCGTGATCGACATGCGCGCNCGCCTCGGCCTGCCCAAGGCCTCTGACGGCAAGCCGCCGATGGCGGTCGGCGTCGATCTGCGCGGCGAATCCTATGGCCTTCTGATCGACCAGATCGGCGAGGTCCTGAGGNTGCCCGAGGAAAGCCGCGAGGAGAACCCGGTCAACCTCGATCCGCGCATGGCCAAGCTTGCCGGCGGCGTCCATCGCCTCGACGGCCAGCTCATGGTCGTGCTCGACGTCGATCGCGTGCTCGAAATGGCGCCGAGGATCGCCAAAGCGGCCTGAAGGCCATGGTCCCAAAACAACATTCCAAGAGAACAACGTAACAGAACCGCGTCCCACGGGAGAAAGCCAATGAAAACCTGTCTGGTCGTCGACGATTCGAGCGTGGTGCGGAAGATCGCCCGGCGCATCCTCGAAGAGATGCAGTTCGAGATCATCGAAGCCGAGGACGGCGAGAAGGCGCTGGAAGCCTGCAGGCGCGCCCTTCCCGATGCCGTGTTGCTCGACTGGAACATGCCGGTCATGGACGGCTACGAATTCCTCGGAAATCTCCGTCGCATGCCTGGCGGCGATGTGCCGAAAGTCGTGTTTTGCACCACCGAGAACGGCATCGACCACATCGCGCGCGCGCTGGAGGCCGGAGCCAACGAATATATCATGAAGCCTTTTGACAAGGACATTGTTGCCGCGAAATTTATGGAAGTTGGTCTTGTGCAACTGACGTCGCCGGCGTCGATCTGATCCCTCAAGAGGCCCCCTGTGAATCCGCCCGATTATGAGTACCTGCGCAAAGTTCTGAAGGACCTCTCCGGTCTCGACCTTTCCGCCGACAAGCAATACCTGATCGAGAGCCGTCTTTTGCCGCTGGCGCGGAAGTCCGGCCTGTCGGACATTGCCGCGCTGGTGCAGAAGATGAAGGGCGGCTCGTCCGCGCTCATCAACCAGGTGGTCGAAGCCATGACCACCAACGAGACCTTCTTCTTCCGCGACAAGGTGCCGTTCGATCACCTGCGCGACACCATCTTGCCGAATGTCTTGCGCGCCCGCGCCCTACGCAAGAACATCCGGATCTGGTGTGCCGCGGGCTCCACGGGGCAAGAGCCGTATTCGATTGCGATGTGCCTGAAGGAGATGGGCGCGGCGCTTGCCGGCTGGCGCATCGAGATTCTGGCCACCGACCTGTCGCAGGAAGTGCTGGAAAAATCAAAGGCCGGCATCTACAGCCAGTTCGAGGTGCAGCGCGGCCTGCCGATCCAGCTGCTGGTCAAGCATTTCAAACAGATCGGCGAGCTTTGGCAGATCAATCCCGACATCCGCGGCATGGTGCAGCACCGCCAGCTCAACCTGCTGCATGATTTCTCGCAGCTCGGCGTCTTCGATGTGATCTTCTGCCGCAACGTGCTGATCTATTTCGACCAGGACACCAAGAGCAAGATCTTCGCCCGGCTCGCCAAGGGGGTCGAGGCGGACGGCTTCCTGGTACTTGGTGCTGCGGAAACGGTGGTCGGGTTGACCGAAGTCTTCAAACCATTCCCGGATCGGCGAGGTCTCTATCGGCCGAACGGCGCGCAAAGCGCGCCGGGTAAAGGACTGCCGGCAGGCGCGGCTGCGCCCAAGCTGGCGGCAGTAGCAGGATTGTAAATATGTCAGAAGACAACAAAGGCGCGGACCGCGTCACCTTCAGCCGCGGCTATGACGTCTGCATCATGGCGATTGACGGAACCTGGCGGCGGAACTGCCAGCTCAACGCCATCTCCGACAATGACGCAATCCTGACGGTCGAAGGTTCGATCCAGGGTCTGAACCTGAAGGAGTTCTTTCTGCTGTTGTCGTCGACGGGGCTTGCCTATCGCCGCTGCGAACTGGTGCGCGTCAACGGCGCGGAGATGGACATTCAGTTCATCAAGGGGAAGAACAAGAAGAAGCGCGCAGGCGGCACCGCGGCCGATGAGGCCATGATCGACGCCTGAGCGGACGGCGTGGCATGCGGCTATGCTGACTGCGCATGCGTCGCATCGCGCGCCGTATCCGCAAAGTGGAACGCGCTTCAGTCACGCGGCGTCACGTCGGTGCTTGCGATAGGAACTGCAAGGCAGCGCTCAGGCTCGCATTGCAGGCGTCGAGCGCCGCGCCCGCCTTCGCGTAAAGTGGTGTGTGACATCGTCCAGCACGACGACATCGGTAGCCTCCGCCTCGGCGGTTACCAGGCGAGCCCGCGCGGTCTCGATCACCTTGATGCTGGCCTGGACGCGGTCGATCAGGGCTACTACGGGGTCAAATACGACCACATGGAGAGCCTCATCCCCGAGCGGAACCGTCGCGTCCCGGACAGGCGCGTTTTGCATGCTGTTCTCCACCAATGCGTTTTAGGAGGGTTGCTGCTACTTGTGAGTTAAGTGGTTGTCCCGTACAAATACGGGTGGGTCGAATCCATGCCGAACGCTAATGGTTTGGCAGGTGCGCGTCATTGCTAACTATTCGGACGATGGCACATGGTCGATAAAGTTGCCTCCCGCGGTGAAATCTTCGTGGTGGACGACGATCCTGCCGTTCGCGACACCTTGTCCCTGGTGTTGTCGACGGCGGGCTATCAGGTGATCTGCTTTGCAGATGGCGCAGCGCTGCTCGCCGTCTCCAGGAGCCGCACACCCGCCGCTATCCTGCTCGATGTCCACATTCCCGGAAAATCGGGACTCGATATCCTGAGGGAACTTCATGGCGACGATTATCCCGCGCCGATCTTCATGATCTCAGGCCACGGCGATATCGCTATGGCGGTCAGTGCCATCAAGAACGGTGCGCTAGACTTCATCGAGAAGCCGTTCCGTGGCAGCGAGCTCGTTACCCGGCTGGAGGAGGCGATCGGCGCCTATGCACGCCGGCAGGCACAATTCGCGGGCTCCAACATCGCCACGCTGCATTTCCCGGGCCGCGAGCCCTTGACCCGGCGCGAGCGCGAGGTGCTGGAGCAGTTCACCGCCGGCGCCTCGAACAAGGAAGCCGGCCGGACGCTCGGCATCAGCCCGCGCACCATCGAGGATCATCGCGCCAACATCATGAAGAAGCTCGGCGCCAAGAACGCGGCCGACCTGGTGCGGATCGTGATGACCGCGCAGCAGCGGGTGTCGTGATTCTTCCCCTTCTCCCCGCCCTTCGAGGAGAGAAGGGCGGGATGAGGGGCTCGAGCTGCATATTTTGAGGCGAGGAATCTGCGCAGGCTCGCGCTACCCGCGCGCGCGCCAAGTACAGCAACCCGCGCAGCCCTCACGCGTCCAGCGCCCTGCGAATCATCCGCGCCATGTCGGATTTGCGGTAGGGCTTGGCCAACAGCAACACGCCGGAATCCAGCCGGCCGTGGTGGATGATCGCGTTCTCGGTGTAGCCCGAGGTGAACAATATCTTCAGGTCGGGGCATTCCTCAAGGAGTCTGTCGGCGAGCTGTCGCCCGTTGATCGTGCCGGGCATGATCACGTCGGTGAACAGCAGGTCGAACTTGCGTCCCTGTTCGAAAAGCGCGAGCGCCTCGGCGGCGTTCGCTGCATCCAGCGTGGCATAACCCAGCGAACGCAGCTGCGCGAGCACGTAGTCCTTCACCAGCCGGTCGTCCTCGACCACCAGGATGGTCTCGTGGCCGCCCTGGATATCTGCAACCAGCTGGTTCTCCGGCGCAAGCGTGCCGCCCGTTCCCGGCGGCAGGTACATCTTGATGGTCGTGCCATGGCCTTCCTCGCTGTAGATCTTGATGTGCCCGGACGACTGCTTGATGAAACCGTAGACCATGCTGAGGCCAAGGCCGGTGCCCTTGCCCGGGCCCTTGGAGGTGAAGAAGGGATCGAACACGCGGTCGATGATTCCCGTGGAAATGCCGGTTCCGGTGTCACTCACTGCGATCAGTGAGTAGCGACCGGAGCGGATGTCGTGCAGGCTCGCATAGGTCTCGTCGAGAAAGATCGAGGCGGTTTCCAGGATCAGCTTGCCGCCGCCCGGCATGGCGTCGCGCGCATTGAGCGCGAGATTGAGGATCGCGGTCGCCAGCTGATTGGGATCGACCACCGCGATGCAGGCCTCGTCCTCGAACACGGACTCGATCTCGATCTGCTCGCCAAGCGTCGGGCGGAGCAGCTTGGCGGTGTCGATGACCAGGGCGTTGATGTCGATCTCGCGCGGCTGCAGCGGCTGCTTGCGCGCGAATGCCAGCAGATGCTGGGTGAGGTCGGCGCCGCGCGCCGCCGCCTCGTCGATCATCTTGGTAATGGCGGCGAGCTGCGGCTCCTTGGCCACCGCTTGCGCGAGAATCTCGATGGTGCCGGTGATGACGGTGAGGATGTTGTTGAAGTCATGGGCGATGCCGCCGGTGAGCTGGCCGACTGCCTCCATCTTCTCCGACTGCCTGATGCGCTCCTCGGCCGCGATCTTGTCAGTCAGATCGCGGAAGAAGGCGTTGAACACCATGCCGCCCGAGGTCTTCAGCGCGGTGACGCTGAGCTCGGCCTTGAACTCGACGCCGTCATGCCGGCGCACCCAGAGCTCGCGGCGACGGCGCAGCACGTCTTGATGCCCGGTCTGCAGCAGGTGATCCCGCCGCTCCTTCATATCCTCCTTGTCGGACTCCGTCGCGATCAGGTCGATCAGCTTCTTGCCCAGCACCTGTTCGCGCGGCCAGCCGAAGATCCGCTCGGCCTCGGAATTCCAGTTCAGGATGGCGTCGCCCTCGTCGGTCTGGACGAAGGCGTCGAGCGCCGTCTCGACGATGTTGCGTGCCATGCGCTCGTTCTCGCGCAGGGTTTCCTGCGCAATCCGGCTTTCGGTCATGTCGCGGCCGACGAAGAAGTAGCGCTGGACCGGGTCGGACCAGGTGCCGAGCCATGACAGCGTCACCTCGCGGCCGTCCTTGTGGATGACGCGGGTATCGGAAATCTTGCCGCGCTCGCCGTGCCGAAGGGCGCGCATTTCGCCGCGGGACATCTCGAGATCGTCGGGGTGGATGAATTCTTCCCCGCTATGGCCGATCATCTCGTCGGGCCGGTAGCCCAGAATGGTCTCGCAGCTCGGGCTGAGCTGAACCAGATAGCCCCTGGAATCCAGCACAAGGATCAGATCCTGCGAGGTCTCGAAGATGCGCTCGCGCTCCTCAATCTGCTGGTGCAGCGCCCGCTCGGTGCGCCTGATCTCCGTGACGTCGCGGGCGATCTTGGCGGCGCCGACAATCACGCCGGCCTGGTTCTCGATCGGCGAGATGCTGAGCTGGACCTCCACCAACGTGCCATCCTTGCGGCGGCGCATGGTCTCGTGGTGCTCGATGCGCTCGCCACGGGCGATCCGGCGCAGGATCGCCTGTATCTCGTTGGTGCGGTCGGAAGGAACGATCAGGCCAATGCTCTGGCCGACCGCTTCCTCTGCGCTGTAGCCGAACATGCGCTCGGCCGCGGGATTCCAGCCCGTGATGGTGCCGTCCAGCGACTTGGTGACGATCGCGTCGTTTGAAGATTCGACCGCCGCGCTGAATAATTGCTCGCGC
This sequence comes from Bradyrhizobium sp. Tv2a-2, assembly GCF_000472425.1. Classification (GTDB taxonomy): domain Bacteria; phylum Pseudomonadota; class Alphaproteobacteria; order Rhizobiales; family Xanthobacteraceae; genus Bradyrhizobium. The sequence continues at coordinate 480,502 of NZ_AXAI01000003.1, forward strand.
GCGGCGTGATGGGCGCGCGCGGCTTCGGTGCGGCGATGTTCCTCGACCTCGCGCTCGAGCTCGGCGGTCTTGGCCTTGAGCTCGCCGATGACGCGCTCAAACGCCCGCGCCAGTACGCCGGTCTCGCCGCTGGCGTCGGCGGGAATCCTGACCAGCTCGTTGCGGCCGATGCCCTCCACGGCCCAGCGCAGCTGGTTGATGGGCCGCGTCAGCGAGCGGGCAACGATCAGCGCAAGCACTGCCGCGCAAAGCATTGCGACCAGGCCGACCAGAAGAGTCGTCCGGCCGATGGCGGTTGCGCTGGCGAGGAACACGGCGTTCGGCACCGTCTCGATGATGCCGACCCATTCCTTGCCGACAAGCAAGGCCGGTACCAGCGCCGCGCCGCCGGGCCGGCCCGAAGCATCCGGAACGGCTTGCGACGCGCTTCTGGTGGAGCCTGCCAGCGAGGCGAAATAGGGAAAATCCGCCTGCCAGCTGTGTGGTCCGCCGAGGTCGCTGGCGAATTCGCGGATCCTGTCGGGATGCACAAGATAGTCGCCCTTCGCATCGACGAGATAGACCACCTCGCTGTCGCGCGCCGCGTCGCGGATCTGGTCCAGCGCCGTACGCAAATCGACGTTGATGACGACGATGCCATAGAGCCTGCCGTCGGGCGCATAGACGGGCGAGGCGATCCGGATGGTCGGAACATAGGGGATCTCGAGCGAGCCATATTCCTGATTGAGGTCGATCGGCGAGACATAGATGTCACCGGCCGGCAGCTTGACGGTCTCCGTGAAATACGGCTGATCACCCTTCCGCTGCAGCTCGAACTCGGGGACGATCCGGATCCCGCCGTTCCGGGCGGAGTGGTCGACGCGGAGCACCTCGCGCCCGCCATCCTCGACGCTGATCAGGCGGAACTGCACGTAAGCAGGCTTCGCCTCGAGGTCGGCCACCAGCCGGGTCGCCAGACGGTCACGCCACGCGCCCTCCGTAATGTGGTCGACCGGATCAATGCCGCCGTTGAAATGCGCCGTCACCATGCCGCGCGTCGCCGCGTCGGCAGCAAAGGTCGTCACATCCGCGCGGGCGCCGCGCACATAGGATTGCAGCTCGTTGGCGACGAGCCTGCCGTGCGCCTCGATACGGTCGAGGATGCGCGGCAACAGAGCGTGCTCGAGGCTACGATAGCTCAGCCAACCGACCGCGGAGACCGCAACCGCGACCAGCAGGATCATCGCGATGGCTAACCGGGTGGTGAGCGTCATCTCTCTCTAAAGTCGCCGCCTCGCGCTCTTGGTGCCGCCGCCGCGCGGTTCGGCGCCGCCGCCCGCAAGCGTCAGGTGCCGGATGCGATATCGCCATCCTGCCCCCGGTCCAACGATGTCTCCTTTGCGGCCTCAAGACAACTGGAAACCGCGGCGTGCAGCTCCACGGGCCGAAACGGCTTCGGCAGGGTCCTGACGGCGCCGAGCTTGATCGCCATGCCCAGGAAGTCAGGCTCGCCCATCGCGTCCGACCCGATCGGGCGGCCAGAGATGACGATGATCGGGAGACCCGGCCGCTGCTGGAGCATCAGCCGCATGGTCTCGAGCCCGTCCATGCCCGGCATGAAGATGTCGAGAAACAGCAGATCGAAATTGCCTGCTTCGAACGCCGCAAGTCCTTTGCGTCCGTCGCCTGCAGCGACGACGCGGTGTCCGCTCCGCTCCAACAAGAGCTGGATCGTCATCCGTACGGCGGGATCGTCATCGACAACGAGAATGTTAGCCAAAGCCAAATCTCCCGGCGTGCAATGAATCAGGAACAACGACAGGTTGCGGAGGTCTGCCCAATCGCGAAATCCAGTGCAAGGGCTTGGCTCGACGCGACCGGATTGTGCCAGGCGCGGGGAAGGTCAGGCCCCGTATGCACGATATCGGGCATACGGCTCACGCTGCTTCCTTCTCCGCCATGCCCACCGCCCACAGCGCGAAAGCGTAGACGATGGCGACTTCGTCGAGCCGGTTGAAGCGGCCGGAGGCGCCGCCATGGCCGGCGCCCATATTGGTGCGCAGCACCACGGGTCCGCCGCCAGTCATGGTCGCGCGCAGCCGCGCGATCCATTTGGCGGGCTCCCAATAGGTGACGCGCGGATCGCTGAGGCCCGCCATGGCGAGGATCGCCGGATAGTCCTTTGCTGCGACATTGTCATAGGGCGAGTAGGACAGGATGGTGCGGAAGTCCTTTTCACTCTCGATTGGATTGCCCCATTCCGGCCATTCTGGCGGCGTCAGCGGCAGGGTGTCGTCGAGCATGGTGTTAAGCACGTCGACGAACGGCACTTCGGCGACGATGCCGCCGAACCATTCGCCGGCGCGGTTGGCGACCGCGCCCATCAGCATGCCGCCGGCGCTGCCGCCATGGCCGACGATCCGCCTCTGGCTGGTGTATTTCGCCTCGCACAGTGCGCGGGCGCAGGCGGCGAAATCATCGAACGTGTTGGTCTTCTTGTCGCGCTTGCCGTCGAGATACCAGCCCCAGCCCTTGTCGGTGCCGCCGCGGATATGCGCAATCGCGTAAACGAAGCCGCGATCGACCAGCGACAGGCGGTTGGTGTTGAAGGAGGCCGGCATCGCCATGCCATAGGAGCCGTAGCCATAGAGTAGCAGCGGCGCGCGGCCGTCACGCTTGAAGTCGCGGCGGTGCAGAAGGGAGATCGGCACCTCGGCGCCGTCATGCGACCGCGCCATGATGCGGGTGGTGACATAGTCGGCCGGATTGTGGCCTGAGGGGATTTCCTGGCGCTTCCTTAAAGTCCGCGTTCGACTTGCCATGTCGTAATCGTAGACTTCGGACGGCGTCGTCATCGACGAATAGGAGAAGCGCAGATTGGTGGTGTCGAATTCGTAGGAGCCCATGGTGTCGAGCGAATAGGCCGCCTCGTCGAACGCGATGGCGTGCTCCTCGCCGTTGTCGAGATCGCGGATGATGATCGAGGGCAGCGCGTTGGCGCGCTCCAGCCGCACCAGATGGCCTGAATAGAGATCATGGTCGAGGATGTAGACGCCGGCGCGGTGCGGGATCAGGTCACGCCAATTGCCGCGCTCGGGCGCGGTGAGCGGCGCCGTGACGATCTTGAAATCGATCGCCTTGTCCGCATTGGTGAGGATGAACAATTCATCGCCGCGATCGGCGATGGAATATTGCACGCCGGTCTCGCGCGCGGCGACGAGCAGCGGCTGCGCGTCGGGATGGTTCAGGTCGATCAGCCGCTGCTCTGATGTCTCGTGGTCGCCACCGGCAATCACACAGAAGCGGCCTGAGGTGGATTCATGCAGATGGGTGAACCAGCCCGGGTCCTTTTCCTCATAGACGAGGAGATCGTCGGCCTGCGCGGTGCCGAGGCGATGACGCCAGACCTGCATCGGGCGATGGTTGTCGTCGAGCTTGACATAGAAGAAGCTCTTTGAATCCGCGCTCCACACCACACCGCCATCGGTCTCCTCGACCAGATCGGCGTGGTCCCGACCGGTGTCCCAGTCGCGGATGCGGATCGCAAAATATTCCGAGCCCTTGGTGTCGGCGCTCCAGGCCTGCAAGCGGTGGTCCCAGGAATGGCGGCTGCCGCCGAACTTGAAATAGCCGTGGTCGCTGGCGAGCGCGTCGCCGTCGAGCACGATCTTTTCCTCACCGCCGTCGCGCGGCTTGCGGCCGAACATCTCATGCTGCCCGCCTTCGCGGAACTTGCGGAAATAGGCGTAGGCGCCGTCAGGCGAGGGGACGGATGAATCATCTTCCTTGATGCGCGCGCGCATTTCCGCAACAAGCTTTTTCTGCAGCGGCGCGGTATGGCCGAGCAGCCCCTCGGCATAGGCATTCTCCGCCTCGAGATAGAAGCGGATATCCGCATCCAGCACTTTCGGATCGTGCAGCACCTCCTGCCAGTTGGAGTCCTTCAGCCAGGCATAATCGTCGGGGACGGTAATGCCGTGGCGCGCAAAGGAATGCGGGCGGCGGGGAGCCACCGGAGCGCTTGTGGCAGCCTGCTTGTCCTTGATGTCGGTCACTCGGATCCTCGTGTGCGCGAGAGGGGAGAGGCCCCGCACATATGGGCGTCGACGGCGCGGATTGCCATACGCGCGCCTGACGAGGTGAGCCTGGCTCGTGCGGCGAAGGGCACCTCACCCCAGCGGGGAGAGGTGACAGAGCGAGCGTGATTAAGCCGCTACATTCTCGCCGAGATAGGCGATCGCCGCCTCCGTTCCGCCCTTGCCGTGCGGAATCTGCAGTGCGTTGAGACCGACCTCGATCACGCCGAGCGTGCCCAAAATCATCGGGGCGTTGATGTGGCCCATATGGGCGATGCGGAAGGCCTGGCCCTGCAGATCACCGATGCCGACGCCGAGCACAACGCCGCATCTTTCCTTGCAGTAGCGATGCAGCTTCATCGGGTTGTGGCCGTTGCCGACCAGCACGGTCGTCACCGTGTTGGAGCGCTCGGCGCTGTCTAGAATGTTGAAGCCGAGCACCTGGCCCTCGGCCCACACCGCGACCGCGCGGCGCACGGCTTCCGCGAGCAGAGCATGGCGGCGGAAGACCTTGTCGAGGCCCTCAGCGACCAGCAGATCGATGGCCTGGCGCAGCGCGAACAACAGATGCACCGGCGCGGTGCCGGCGTAGCGGCGGTAGTGCTCGGTGCCTTCGCGCTCGGTCCAGTCCCAATAGGGCGTGCGCATGTCCGCCTTCTTGTGCACGGCTTGCGCGCGCTCATTGGCGGCGACGAAGCCGAGGCCCGGCGGCGTCATCAGGCCCTTCTGCGAGCCGGACATCGCGACATCGATGCCCCATTTGTCCATCTCGAACGGCATGCAGCCGAGGGAGGCCACGGTATCGACCATGTAGAGCGCGGGATGACCGGTCGCCTTGATCGCCTTGCCGATGGCCTCGACATCGTTGCAGACGCCCGACGCGGTATCGATCTGCGCCACGAGAATCGCCTTGATGTCGTGGTTCTTGTCGGCGCGCAGCCGCGCCGCTACCTCCTCGGGGCGCACCGCGCGTCGCCAGTCGCCCTTGAGCACCTCGACCTCGGCGCCCATCGCGCCCGCGGCGTTGCCCCAGCCGACCGCAAAGCGGCCGCTCTCGAGCACCAGCACCTTGTCGCCGCGCGACAGCACGTTGGAGAGCGCCGCTTCCCAGGCGCCGTGGCCGTTGGCAATGTGGATGTAGCATTTGCCCTCGGTCGCGAAGAGCCTCGAGAGATCGCGCTGCAGGCTGTCGCTCAGCTCCTCCATCTGCTCGGAATAGATGTCGAGCGCGGGCCGATGCATCGCACGCAACACCTCGTCCGGCATGTTGGTGGGTCCGGGAATGGCCAGAAATTCCCGGCCGGCACGAACGGTCATTGGGTGGATTCCTTGGAGCGTTGGGACGGGTCATGGATGCCGTCAATGGCGCGGAATTTCAAGGCTCCAGCCATCACGATTTCGGCGCATCCGTTATGCTTCCTGGGATCTGGTCCTTCGGCGGCGTGAGGCAAAACAGCCCCTACCGCCGCGTTTCGCGGCAGCCGGCGGCTTCCGCCTCTTCCACCGAGCAGAACCAGCGCGTGCCCTTCGAGATCTGCATCTTGATCTGGGCGTACCAGCGGCTGGTCGGCTGGTGATAGATGCATTCGCCCGACGAGTTGACATTGCCCTTGATGGTGCAGTCGGGCGAGGGCGCCACCGGGCCGGACGCCGATGCCAACAAGATCGCATGCGCATTTTCCGGCACCTTCACAGCGCCGAGGATCGCGGTCCTCTTGTTGCGTACGCGCCAGTCCCAGGGCGCGATGAAGGCGCCCTGCCACATGCCGACCTTGGCCTCGCGCGCCTCTTTCTCGTCCGCCTCATAGTCGTGCGAGAAGCGGGTAAAGGCGAGCGCCCAGCCCGATCGCACCAGCCATTTCTGGATGTCCTCGCCGTCGACCTCGCAGCGCGACAGCATGCGGCCGCGACGGTCCGCCTGGCCGAGATGGCAGGTCCAGCTCTTGCCCTCGACATGCTTGATCAGCTCGTCGCGCGCCGCGACGCCGCAGGTCCAGCGCTCGCCCCTGGTGTTGAGGCAGAGCTGGTCCACCGAAGGCGCGTCGATGCCGGACAGGCGGACGCGGCTGTTGCCGATCTGGACCAGGTCGGCCTCGCGGATTTTCGGCACGCCCGAGACGTCGGCCGCATACGCCAGCGACGGGACGAGCAGAGCAAGGAGTGCTGCAGCAAATCTGGACATGCAAAGAGCCGGTCAAGCGTAACAGGCGATCAATGCCGGGATTGTGGTGCGGATTGGGCTGAAGGGAAAGTGACAATGTGGCGGGCAGGTTTCGAGTTCCGGGATTATCACCCAAATCCTCTCATCTGCGTCCCGCCATCGCCTGCCTCGCCAGCGCGAGCCCCATCAGCACGAAGGCGGAGGTGACTTCCGGACCGCCGACCAGGATTCGTGTCGGGGTCTTCATCTTGTTCCATTCATAGGCCTTGAACGGCCCATGTCGGCCACCCTCGCCGAGAGAGGCGATGATGCAGGTCAGCGCAGGCGCAAAGGTTGCGACGTCGGCGCCGAGATGGGCGAGCGCGATCAGCGCCAGCGCCGCATCGAACGCGTTCAGTTCCGCGCCGAGCATTTCGACCTGCACATAGCAGAGCACGTGCCCGCGGATCGCCTCGAACGCGCCCTCGGGATCGATCGCGGCCTGCGCCTCGCGCGACAGCGCGCGGAAGGCGGCAAAGCAGCGGCCGAAATAGGCACAATAGAGCTCCGGCAGATAATAGATGTGCGAGCGCGGATTCTTGAACGCGCCGCTTTCGGCCAGGCGCAGCTGGAAGCCGATAATGCGCTGCACGGTCTCGAGCCGTGATGGCGTCTCCAGAACCTTCCAGCGGGCGAGATTGCGGAAACTCACTTCCAGCACATCGAGATTGAGCGTCGGGTCGAGATCGTTGCCATAGGGCCGCTCGCCGGCGAGATTGTCGATCCAGGTGGCGATGCCGCCCTCGAAATCGATGTTGTCGTTGAGCGGCACGGTGACGCGCGGCTCATTGGCGCCGGCACGCACCTGGTAGCCGGCATAGAAGTCGAGCAACGGCTGGTTCAGGATCGGATCGTTGGAGCCGGCCTGTGTCGCGGCGGAGAAAGAGCAGGCGGTGGTGTCGCAATCGGGCACATAGATGCCGAAGCCGAGGTCCTGCTTGATCTGCGCGAAAAACTTCGAGAAGCGCGGATGCGGCGGCGGCGCCAGCGCGGTAATCACATCGAACGGCGTGCCGTCCGCGCCGCGCACCTCCTCGCGGCTGGTGGAGATGCAGAACGCCACCATGTCGGCAATCGCCTTCCGCGCGGCCGCAGTCTCCTCGGCTGTCGCAAGCCCGGTCTCGATGAAGGCGAGCAGCGCTTCGGTGAAGAAGGCATCGTAGTAAGCCGAGCGGTGGCGGATCTGCACCGGCGCCCACATCGGCTCGGCAATGCCTGTCCAGGGCGGGTTGATCAGCGTGCCCAAAGGCGAGCGTGCGATGAAGACGCGGGCAAGGTTGAACAGCAGCGTCGAGTTCTTGTAGCCGCGGGCATTGAGTCCGGTCAGCGCCATCAGGAATTCTCGGCCGCCAAGGTCGGGATCGCCGATCAGGTTGAACGCGGCATAGGTCGGGATGAAGCCGTTTCTCCTGAACGAGCGCAACAGATGCGCGCTCGCGACCTGGATCGCGTGGTCGATCTCGGCAGGCCGCGGTGCCGTTCCGCTTGCGGAGGCCGGCTTGGGGTGAGGATGGCTGAGCTTCACCGTGTCGAGCAACTCGGCGATCGGGGCGCCGACCGCAGCCCAATCCGGCGCGGCATCGTCGCGGGCGCGCAGCAGCGCGCCCTGCAACGCATCGCGCCGGCCACTCTCGGCCAGCTCAGGCAGGCCGGCTCGCCGCAACAACAGCCGCAGGGCCGGATTGCACAGCGCGGTCTTGTAGAATTTCGACAGATGCGCGTCGCCCCGATGCGGAACCGCGAGCACGGGGTCGCAGAGGTCATAGAGCGAGGGCCCGCGCTTGGCCGCCGTCAGCGCGCGGCAGGTCGCGGCGGCGAAATGACGCAAAATCAATTGTGCTAACCCCCAGGGTAGGCCGGCCGTTCTCAAGGCAGGCCGCCGGCCCCATGATGACTGGCGGTCGTCCCCTCAAGTGCTTGAAAACTGGCCCAAACCCCTCCGAAACGCAATCCGGCGATGGTTACGGGCGCAAAACCGAATGTGATGGTGGTTACAGTGGCAACGAAGCCCGAGCCCGCATGATGCCGGGGGGACGGCGGTCGGAACAAATCGTCGCATGGGAAAATATCCAGTGATTTCAGCCAATTAATCGAGAATTGATCTGGCGTATTGCGATGCGGGCGGATGCGGGTTAAGGGAGCCTTATTGCAATGCCGCAAATCGAGCACAATTCGACGACACACCCCGCCCATCCCAAAAACCAAGATCATGTTGGCGCGATCAATGGGCCTCGCGCGTTGTTGAGTAGGACACGCCTGATGAAACTGACGCAGCTTCCGATCTCCCGCCGTTCGCTTGCGATTGCCGCCGGCCTTGTCGGCACGCTGTCGCTGGCGATTGGCGCCCATGCTGCGTTGTCCGTTCGTGCGCTCGATGCCGCCAAGGCCGTTGCCACCGAGCAGGTGGCGCTGCCGGTCAACAAGCCGTCGAAGCTCGCGCTCGTCATCGGCAACGGCCATTATCCCGACGCCGGCGACCCGCTGGCGCAGCCGATCAACGATGCCCGCTCGCTCACCCGTGCCCTGCGCCGCGACGGCTTCGACGTCGACGTCGTAGAGGACGCCACCAAGGACGACATGAGCCGCGCCATCGAGCGGCTGAAGGGCCGGATCAAGCAAGACGCCGTCGTGATGCTTTTCTTCGGCGGCTATGGCGTGCAGACCGGACGCGAGAGCTACATGATTCCGGTCGACGCCACGATCTGGAAGGAAAGCGACGTTCGCCGCGAGGGCGTCAGCGTCGAATCCGTGCTCGACGTGATGAAGGACCACGGCGCGCGTGCCAAGCTGGTCGTGCTCGACGCCTCCCGCCGCAACCCTTATGAGCGGCGATTCCGCGCCTTCTCGCACGGGCTTGCGCCGATCGCCGCGCCCGACAATGCGCTGATCCTGTCCTCGGCTACGCCGGGCAAGGTCGCTGACGACAGCAAGGGCGAGAACAGCGTGCTGATTTCCGAGCTGCTCAATAACCTCAGCGTCAAGGAGAGCGGTGCGGAAGCCGTCTTCAACCAGACCCGCGTCGCCGTCTCCCGCGCCTCCGACGGCGAACAGGTCCCGTCGGTCTCGTCCTCCCTGCTGGAGGACGTCCGCTTCGGCGCTACTGAATCCGCTAACGCAGGAAGCTGATCTCCAAGAGCGGTGCTCACTGGTCTGCGGTTGCAGAAAAGCTCACTGCTTCGCCTCAGCCCCATTCACGAACGGCCGCACCGGATCGCCTTCGCGCAGCAGCGAGCCCGCGCGCGCGACCACGTCGTCGCCTTCGCTCAAGCCGCCCTTGATCTCCACATTGCCGCCCGACATCAGCCCGATCTCGACCCGCCGGGTCTCGATCCGCTGGCCCTTGACCACCTGCACCACGGTGCCGGCATTCGAATAGAGCACCGCGGCGAGCGGCACCGACAGGCCGCAGCTCTGCGTGGTGCGGATGATCGCGCGGCCCGACGAATTGATCAGAAGCCTGCGGTTGGTGGTGATCGCGATGAACACCTGGCCGAGCTGGCTGTTGGGCTCGACCGTCGGCGCCACGCGCCGCACCACGCCCTGCACCGTGCCGGCCCCGATGATGTTGATGATCGCCTGCTGGTTGGCCTGAAGCTTGCCGAGATCCTCGACCGGCACGAGGCCGACCAGGTCATATTCGCTGCGCGCGATGATCGAGAACAGCGCCTCGCCGCGCGGCGAGGCGATCGCCCCGATGGTCGCGGTCGAGGAGGCGATCACGCCCGCCACCGGCGCCGTCACATTGATCGACCCGCCCTCCGGCAGCGTCAGCCGCGCCAGCACCTGCCCCGCCGTCACCGTATCCCCGGCATCGGCCGAGACATCCGACACCTTCAACCCCGGCCGTTCGGGACGCACCATCGTCTCTTCCCGCGCAAGCACCGTGCCGGAAACCTCCACCGTGTTGTTGAAGCAGGTCCGGGTGGCCTTGAGGACGGAAACGGCCGCACCGCGCGGCTCGACGGTGGTCTGGTCTGCGCGGGTGGCGCCGGCGGCGAGGCAGAGCAGGCCGGCGAGGGGGAACAGGAAGGTGCGGCGAATGGGGGTCATCGTGAAATTGGTCGTTGGCATGTTGGCGAGGTTCAGGGCGATATGCATATCAGAAGGACATACGTCACGCCAACGAGGTCAAACCTCGGCGCGATGTCAGCCGATTGCTCCGCGCATATCCGCAATTCGGAGCCAGTGAACAAAGGGACCGCCTCTGTTTCCGGCATAGCCTTTTCCGAGCCTTTCAATCAGACTATCATTACAGGTAGCAAGATCTGAAATCACGAGCCGACCTCGGAGATTTCCATGAAGCTAAGCGCTGCGGTGGCCGGGCTGTTACTGCTGGGTTCGCTTCCTGCACTGGCGCAGCAGAGCGGTGCCACCCTTTATGCCCAACATTGCGCCCTGTGCCACGATGGAGGCGGGCCGCAGAGTCGCGCTCCCAGCCGCGGCGCGCTGCAGTCGATGTCGTTCGAGCATGTTCTCAGGACAATCACATCGGGCACCATGGCACCCATGGCCCAGGGGCGGACTGACGATGAGCTCAAGGCCATTGCTTCCTACGCCACGGGCGGAATTGCGAACGACGCTTCCGCCACCAATGACACCTCAAGGGAGTGCGCCAAAGCTCCGCTAACATTTGCCGGACGGCTCGACCGACGGCAGTGGAACGGTTGGGGCGCGGACCTCAACAACAGCCGCTTTCAGCCGGCCGAGGCCGCACGGCTTCCGCCAGATCAGGTGCCAAGATTGGAGCTGAAATGGGCGTTCGGCTTTGCAAATACTCCTGCTGCCAATGCACAGCCGACGGTCGTTGGCGGAGTGCTGTTTGTCGGAGGCGGCGATTACAAGGTGCATGCCCTGGATGCCAAGAGCGGATGCACGATCTGGACCTATGCAACGGAGGCCCCGGTTCGTACGGCGATCAGTTTTGGTCCGCTATCCGGGACAGATCAGTTCGCAGTGTTCTTCGGTGACGTGCGTGCCAACGCTTACGCCTTGAACGCGGCAACCGGCGCGCTGATCTGGAAGAAGAAGGTGGAGGATCATCCAGCGGCCCGGATCACGGGCGCGCCGACGCCATATTCGGGCGTCCTCTATGTCCCGGTTTCCTCCATCGAAGAAGCGACCGGATCGCGTCCGACCTACGAGTGCTGCACTTTCCGCGGCAGCGTGGCGGCGCTGGATGCGGCGAGCGGTGGCGTGATCTGGAAGTCGTACACCATTCCCGAGGTGCCACGTCCCACGACCAAGAATGCGGTCGGAACGCAACTCTACGGTCCCTCCGGCGCTTCGGTCTGGTCGGCCCCGACGATCGACGTTCAGCGCGAGGCGCTCTATGTCGCAACCAGCAACTCCTATTCAAATCCGCCGGCCGATACCAGCGATGCCGTCCTGGCTTTCGATTTGAAGACTGGTCGAATGTTGTGGCACCGGCAGGCCACGCCCAGCGATAGCTTCGTCGTGGCATGTTTCGGCGTAGACCAGACCAACTGTCCGCAGGACCACGGTCCCGATCACGACTTCGGTCAATCACCTATCCTGGTCACGTTGCCCGATGGGCACCGCGAACTGGTCATCGGGCAGAAATCGGGAGTCGTTCACGCGTTGGACCCTGACCACGAAGGCAAGGCACTCTGGGAGACGCGGATCGGCAAAGGCGGACCACTCGGCGGCAGCGAATGGGGCTCGGCTGCGGATCAAGAACGTGTGTATGTCGCGAACTCCGACGTGCGATTTCTGCGCGACGGCACTCGGCGTCTCGATCCGAAGGAAGGAGGCGGACTGTTCGGGCTGAATTTATCGGACGGCAAAGTCACGATGCAGGTGCCGCCGGTCCCCTGTGGTGAACGCGAGCGATGCAGTCCGGCACTCTCCGCGGCGGTCACTGTCATCCCGGGTGTGGTCTTTTCGGGCAGTGTTAGCGGCTATCTGCGCGCATACGCGACAGAAGGTGCGCGGCTGCTTTGGGAGTTTGATACCGCGCGCGACTACACTACGGTGAACGGCGTTTCGGCGCACGGCGGAGCGATGGACGGGCCCGGGCCGGTCATTGTCGACGGCATGGTTTATGTCAATTCGGGCTACGCGCAGTGGAGTGGCATTCCAGGCAACGTGTTGCTCGCGTTTGGAGTGCCCGCAGGCGGAGCGAGGTAGCGCTGATCGCGCGAATTCTCCGGGATGATTGATTAGGTTGCCCTTTGCCCGATTGCAGAGCGCTCGCGAGCCTTTCGGCGTCCGCCTCTGTCCGGTTTGTGATCGGCCTTGCGCACAAGGGTGTCCGTCCAGGCGAGTGGCTTTCCGGCGCGGGATCGCAATTGCAGCCGGGCCACCATCTGACCTCTCTCCTTGTCGACGAGCATCGAATGCGCCTCGCCCGGCTCGTAGAGGTGGTCCTCGCCCCACTGCCTAAGCGCGACGATGACGAGAAACAAGGAGACGCCGCGCTCTGTCAGCCCGTATTCGCGATAGGCGCTCCCGTCCGACGCCGGCATCGTCGTCATGACCCCGCGTGCGACCAGGTCGCGCAACCGGGTCGACAACATGCCTTTGGCGATCCCCAGACCTGTTTGAAATTCGCTGAACCGCCTGACGCCATCGAACGCGTCGCGAATGATCAGCAACGACCACCAGTCGCCGATTGCATCCAGCGATCGCGCAACCGGACAATCAGCGGAGGCGAAAGTCGTTCTTTTCACCATGACGGCGAACTCCAAGGTCGGTCAAGGAAGGTCGGTCAAGCTGGTGCTAATTTAGAACTAGACTGTGTGATCGGCAACTGGTCTTATAATGAGACCGCATGCCCCAGAGGTCCGGAAGATTACATGAACGCGACAGCCGACTGCTGCACCGATACTTCGCGCACGAGCCGCGAAGGATTGTCCACGCCGATCCTGCTGACATTCGCCATCACCTGCGGAATCAGCGTCGCCAATATCTACTACGCTCAACCGCTGCTCGACGCGCTCGCGAGCAGCTTCGCCATTCCTGCCTCGACCATCGGGATGGTCGTGACCTTGACCCAGGTGGGGTACGCGCTCGGACTTGTCTTTCTCGTTCCCTTCGGAGACATCATCGATCGGAGGAGGCTCATCGTCGCGCAGGTCGCGGCTTCGGCTGTTGCGCTGCTGGCTGTCGGCACCGCCCGAAGTCCCGCGACGCTCTTCATCGCGATGGTCGTCATGGGATTGCTCGCCGTTGTCATTCAGGTGATCGTCGCCTACACCGCCGCGCTGGCCACGCCCTCGCAGCGCGGCGCGTCGGTCGGCCTCGTCACCAGCGGCGTGGTGATCGGAATTCTCGCGGCGCGGTCGGTGTCCGGTGCCATCGCGGACATCGGCGGCTGGCGCGCGGTGTACCTGACGTCTGCCATTCTGACGTTGTCGGCGGGCCTGGCACTCGCCTGGCTGCTCCCGAACGATCGGGCTTGCCGGAGTCGTGAAAGCTACGGCGCCGTCCTGCGCTCGATGACGATTCTCTTGCGCACCGATCCGTTGCTTCGGACACGCGCAACGCTGGCGATGCTGACGTTTGCCAGCTTCAGCACATTGTGGACCAGCATTGTTCTGCCGCTGCGCGCGCCGCCCATGTCGCTGTCTCACACCGAGATCGGACTATTGGGCCTCGCTGGCATGGCCGGCGCGGCCGCGGCGAGATCTGCGGGCCGCCTGGCCGATCGGGGCTGGGCCGACCTGACGACGGTATCCGCACTCTCCTTGCTCCTGGCTTCCTGGGTGCCGATCGGACTTCTGCATCATTCGATGGGCGCCCTGGTCCTTGGCATCATCCTGCTGGATCTCGCGGTCCAGGCGATCCATGTAACCAACCAGAGCGTTATCTTCGCCGGCCGCCCGGAGGCGACCAGCCGCCTGGTCGGCTGCTACATGCTGTTCTACTCGATCGGCAGCGGCGCCGGCGCGATTGCATCCACCGGGATGTACGCTGTCGCCGGCTGGGCCGGCGTGGCAGGATTGGGAGCCTCCTTCGCAGCGGCGGGCCTCTTGTTCTGGCTGCGGACAGCGCAACGATCGTAGGGCGGATTCGCGAAGCACAATTCGCCGCAACGTAAGACGGCAAAACCGCGCAGCGTGATCTCCCGTGCATCGGCGGGGCTGCTTCCTCCGCGCGTCGCTACTTCCTTCGCCGCGCGACCGCCGCTGCCGTCGCATCGACCACCTTGTCCACCTCCTCGCGCCAGCGCAAAATCTCCATCGCCAGCACGGGATGGTTGAAGCCCTTCAGCTGCAGATCATCCATTGGCGCGGCGTCGACCCATTGTTCGACCATGCCGTAGACGCGTCGGCTCACCACGACCTGGCCGGCCTTGGCTTCGCCACAGAGGCGGGAGGCGAGGTTGGTGACGCTGCCGATGGCGGCGTATTCCAGGCGGTGTTCGAAGCCGACCTGGCCGAGCGTCGCATAGCCGAGCGCGATGCCCACGCCGAAACCGAGACTGTGTCCACGGTTGCGCCAGCGCTGCGTCAGTTCGCCGATCACCTCGCGCATCTCGACCGCCATCTTCACCGCACGCTTGGTGTGGTCCTCCAACTGGATCGGCGCGTTGAACATGATCATCACGCCGTCGCCGGCATAGCGGTCGAGCGTGCCCTCATATTTGAAGATCAATTCGCCGAGCGCTGCGTGATATTCGCGCAGCACGTTCATCGCCTCCTCCGGCTCCGTGGCCTCGGTGAACGCAGTGAAGCCGCGCAGATCGCAGAACACCACCGTCACCTCGCGGCGATGACTCTGCAGCAGCGTATCGTGGCCGTCGGAGGAGGCGATCAGTTGCGCCACCTGCGGTGCGAGGAAGCGCTCGAGCTTCCTGATGCGCTCGATCTCGGCGAGCTGCTTCTCGACGCGATCCTCCAGCGAGCGGTTGAAGTTGCGCAGCTCGTCGGTCTGCTCCTGCAGCTTCGCCGCCTGCTGCTGCACGGTGGTGTGCGCAGAGGCAAGCTCGCGCCCCTTGTGGTCGACCTCCGTAAACAGCCGCGCATTGCGCATCGCGAGCGCCGCCTGATGGCCGAAGGTGCGCATCAGTCCGATCAGATTAGGCGCGAACTCTCCGGCTTTGCTTCGCAGCACGACCAGCGCGCCGAGCGCGCCCTGCTGGTCGACCAGCGGCACTACCAGCAC
Source organism: Bradyrhizobium sp. Tv2a-2 (assembly GCF_000472425.1). Lineage (GTDB taxonomy): Bacteria > Pseudomonadota > Alphaproteobacteria > Rhizobiales > Xanthobacteraceae > Bradyrhizobium. Next base: position 495,883 of record NZ_AXAI01000003.1, read on the forward strand.
CGCATGGAAGCCGGCCGCGATCGCTATGTCGTGCAAGGGATGGTCGCCGGCCGCGGCGAGATCGGGCACTTCGATCGGCTCGCCCTTCTCGGCGGCTTGGGCGAGGATATTGAGGCCGCCATCGACGGTGAGATGCTCACCCTCGACCGATTTGTCGATGCCGCTCGCTTCCACCAGCGTGAATTGGCGCTTCGCTGCGTCGTAGCCATAGATCAGCACCGCATCGGCATGGGTGATCTCGAGCGCGCGCGCCGCAACCGTCGGCAGCACGGCGTCAAGATCGAGCGAGGACGCCACCGCGCGGCCGACCTCCTCCAGCACCTTGAGCTCGTTGATCGAACGCGCGAGATCGCGCGTGCGCTCCTCGACCTTGGTTTCGAGGCCGGAATAGGTCTCCTGCAGCTGGCCCGCCATGCTGTTGAACTGGCCTGCGAGCTCCTGCAGTTCGTCCTTGGTGTTGACGTCGATGCGATGGCTGAAGTCCCCGGCGCCGAGCTTGCGTGCGCCGGTGCGGAGTGCGGTGATCGGCACCAGCATGCGGCGCGCCAGCACCATGCCGGCAGCGATCGCAACCATCAGGCCGAGCCCGAGCAGCAGCGCCACGCGCACCAACTGATCGCGGATCGGTTCCAGCGCAAGTGCGGTCGGCTGCTCGAAGAACACGACCCAGCCGAGCTTCGGCAAACTTGTGGACGCAGTCAGCACCGAATCGCCGTTGACATCGCGGCCCGATGCGAGCGGGCTGCCGTCGGGGGCGATCAAAGCGGCGACCTGGGGTAGTGAGGAGAGGTCGCGCCCGACATCCGGGCCCTTGCTCGATGAGGCCAACACCTTGCCATGGGAGTCGACGACATACGCAAAGGTCGCCTTGCCGACCTGGGCATCCCCCAGGAAATCGGAGAGGAAGCGCAGATCGATGTCGGCGATAGTGATGCCGTTGTTGAAGCCGGAATGCGCGACCGAGATCGACATCGAGGGGCGGTCGCCGGAGAAGGTGGCGGGCGTGAAGCTCACGCCGCGCGCCGTCGTCTCGACGAAGCGCAAGTCGTGCGAGAAGTCGATGCCGCTGGAATACACGGCCTCGGTCCGGGACAGGCGCAGCAGCTCGCGGCCCTGACCGTCGAGCCAGATGAGCTGGCTCACCGGGGCGACCTGGTTCATGAGCTGGGTGTAGTCGTTGCGACGCTTCTCCAGTGTGTTGACGCTGGCGCGAGTCACCCAGCTGATCTGGCGCTCCAGCTCCGAGATCGACTGGTCGATGTGCTTGGCGGTCGCCTCCGCCTTCTCGCTCATTGCGGCGGTCAGGGAAGCCTTGGTGGCGCGATAGCTGATGAAGGTCTCGATTGCGCCGTTCACCGCCAGCACGAACAAGACGAGGCCGACGAGGGAGACCACGTATTTGACAAACAGACCCTCGCGAAGAAACCAGACCTTCGGTTTGACGCCGATCATCCAAGACCCTCGTGCGCCTGCCCTCGCAAGGATACGGCATTGCCAGGGACGGGCCGCGCTGACGATCCGCTTCTAGCACAGTCGGGGAGGACCTGCCGGAAGGGCTCGTCGGTGTGGTTAGCACCGTGGGCGCCCCGATCGTATGAACCATGTCACCCTGAGGAGGCCGCGAAAGCGCCGTCTCAAGTGGCGACGGCCCGGCTACGGGGCCGTTCATCGGCGAGGCCTGCGCCGGGTTCCGGCATCGCAGGATGACGGGTGAATGAGCCGGATAACGGCTCGGAAAGGTCAGGGAATTGGCGTGAGCCTACCGGCTAAACAATTGGCGCAGCACATCATTCATGGGCTGGCTGTCCTGCGGGCCGTCCCGCTGGTTGCCCGGGGCCTCGGTCGAACCGCCGTCCGGCTGCGGGGGTTGCGGCGGCGTCCCCTCAATCGGCGGGATCGACCGGCTGCGGCGCGTCGTCCCGCGCTCGCCGCCCTGCTGGGCCGCACCAAGCCCTTGTTGGATCATATTGCCCAGGGTCTGGCCGAGCGGGCCGCTGAGCGGATTGCCTGCACCGCTAGTGTCTGCGCCGCCAGTCCCGCCCGTGCCGCTGGTCTGGCCGCCACCGGCCAGACCGCCAAGGATGCCGTTCAGCCCGCTATTCGGTCCGAACAGGCCGTTGCCCATCTCGCGCAGCTTGGCATAGGCGGCGTCGGGATTGTCCAACACCCCGGCTACGTCGGGGTAAATGCGCGGCTGGGACCAGGGACCCTCGATCATCACGGGAATGCCGAAGCCGACGGGATCGGAGGTGCGGCCCTGGCCCTGCGTCGTCAGCACGAGCTTGGGCTCGACACGGAAGCCGATCTGCTTGGTGGAGAGATCGATGGTGCCGGCGCCGGTCACCTTGACAAGCGGTCCCACCAGGCTGAGGTCGGTGGTCTGGGCCTGGCCGCGGTCGATGCGGAAGGAGGCCGAGAGCTGGCTGAGATCGGTCGACTGCTCCTTGGTCGCGTCCTCCTGCCAGCCCGTCAAGGTCTGGGCGGAAAGGTTGCGGATCATCTGCGCCACATTGATGCCGCGGATCGCACCGTCCTGGAAGTTGGCGAACACTGTGCCGGACATATTGGACATGATCGCCTGCCGGCTGTTGCCGGCCGAGCGTGCCACGACCTTGGCCTGCAGGCGCCCGTCGATCTTGTCGAAATCGGCAAGCGAGGTCAGCAGCGGCAGCGCGCCGACATTGACGAGGTCGCAATGCATCGCAAAAGTCGGGTTTGGAGCGGTGGCATCGACGATCAACTCGCCGCTCGCCTGTCCGCCATAGGCGCCGAGATTCTCGACCGAGGTTTTCAGCACGCCGCCGGCCAGCGTCGCGTCGATTGCCGCCGGCGCAAATTGCGCCTGACCAATGGTGAGTTGCGCAGCGGAGACGCGCGCCTGCGCATCGATATAGTTCAGGCCCGTCAAGTCAAACGGCGCATTGCTCCAGGCCTGCACGGGTGCGCCGGGTGGCGTCTTGGGCAGTGGGATATCGAAACGCTGAAAGTCGAGATCAAGCTTGACCAGCGGTTTGCTCGATGCGTCGATCGAGGCCCAGCCGCTGAAACTGCCGTCGCCAAGCGTGCCGCTGACGCCGTTGAAGCGGATCACCGTGCCGGTGAGGCGCAGCTCCGCCTTGGCCGCCAGCGGCGCATGCAACAGCTCCGGCGCGTCGATCTTGATGTCGACGGGGATATTTTGCCGCTCGATCGGCGGTCGCGGCGCGATCGCCGTGATATCGAATTTCAGCGGCGAAGACTCGGTGCCCGCTGAGCCCGTCAGCCTGACCTTCTGGTCGGCGCCGATCGTGGCATCCACCTCGATACCGTCGATGCGGTTCTCGATCCGGTCGTGCGGGTTGGAGAATATGATTGAGCCGTTGGTCACCTTGACGCGGTCGACGGCGACGGCCTCCGCTTCGCCCGCTTGCTTGGCGGGCTTGGTGGCTGGGACGGCCTCGCGGTTGCGCAACAGCGGAACATGGACGACAGGCCTGGTAATGATCAGCTCGCTGATTGCAGGCTTGCCGGACCAGGCGCTCGACAGCGGCATGACGGCCTCGACGCTGCCGATGGTGATACGGCCCGCGCCGTCGCGGTCCTTCGGATCCTGCAGCGTAATTCGGCTGAGCGTGACATTCAGCCGCGGCCATAGGCTGATCCTGGTCGTGCCATCGACGGTCAGGCGATAGCCGGTCGCATGCTCGACATGGTCGCGGATGCTCGCGTTGACGAAGCCGGAGGGTATTCCCACCACCAATAGCAGCGCGATCACGACAACGATGGCGGCGATCGCAGCGCCTGCGACTTTGAGGACTCTCATGTCGACGTTCCAACCGGGGCAAACGGCATCATGTCAGGCCCGGGCAGCCATCCCCCCGGACCGTGCGTTACGAGCTTATCCTGCAAAACGCAGGGGCTGCTCAAAAGAGGTTAAAAATAATCCGGGGTGCTGCAAACTTATGTGACTTATGGCACACTTCCGTGGCGCAGGACGCATTTAAGGTCCTCGCATCGACATTCAAAGGCATTGCAATGAGTAAACAGGCCGAATTTGCGGTCATTTTAAAAATGAATCCGATGTTTGCGGATCTGGGGGCCGACGAGCTCTCCCGGCTCTCCAATTTCTGCCACACCCAGCATCTCAACGCCGGTGCGGTCCTGTTCCAGAAGGGCGATTCGGGCGATGCCCTGTTCGGCGTACGCCGGGGTCAGATCCGGATCGAGACCGGGGCGCCCGATGGCAGCCGACTGACCCTGAATTTCATGGGACCGGGCGACCTGTTCGGTGAGGTCGCGGTGCTGGACGGCCAGAGCCGCACGGCGGATGCGACCGCAGGCGAGGCGAGCGAATTGTTCGTGCTGCGGCGTGAGGATTTCCTGAACTTCCTCGAACGGGAACCGAAGGTCGCGATCAGGATCATCGCGCTTCTGTGCCAGCGCATTCGCTGGCAGAGCGAGCGGATGGAGGAATCGGTGCTGCAGCCTCTGCCGGTGCGGTTGGCGCGCAGGCTTTGTGCGCTCGCTGCCGATTTCGGCTCGGAGGTGCATATTTCGCAGGAGCAGCTCGGCATCTTCGTCGGCGCCGCGCGCGAAAGCGTCAACCGCCAGCTGCAGAGTTGGCGCAAGGACGGCATCCTCGACCTGCAGCGCGGTCGCATCCTGTTGCAGAACCTGCAGCGGCTGCACGCGATCGCGCGAAACGAATAGCATCGCCTGGCGGGCCCTGAGATGCCAAACAGGTCGCATCACAACGCCCGCCACATCGCGATGAACCTCCTGCGGAAGCGGGGGCTCAAGCATTCCTCGGCGAATGTTGCGATGGCGCCAAGCACCGCGCCGACCTCGCACATCATCGCGGTGATGGATTGCCTGACGCTCCTGCGCGGCCTCCCGTCCGGGTCGATCCAGCTCGTGGTCTGCGATCCGCCCTACAACATCAATGTCGCCAGCTGGGACGACCGCGCGCAGTATGTCGACTGGGCCGGGCAATGGCTGTCCGAGGTCGAACGCGTGCTGGCGCCGTCAGGCAATCTCGTCATCTTCGGCGGCCTGCAATATCAGGGCGAGGCCGGTAGCGGCGACCTGGTCAGTCTGATCGGTTGGATGCGCGCGCACGCGAACATGCGGCTCGCCAATCTTATCATCTGGAACTATCCGAACGGCCTCGGCGCGCACCGCTTCTTCGCCAACCGCCATGAAGAGATCGCCTGGTTCGCCAAATCGCCCAAATATTATTTCGATCTCGATGCGGTGCGCAGCAAGCTCGATGTCTTGAGGCTCGAGCGTTACAAACGCGACAAGCGGCTCAATCCTGACAATCTCGACAAGGGCATCAATCCGACCAATGTCTGGCGGATTCCGCGGCTCAACGGCAACTCCCGTGAGCGCGTCGGCCATCCGACACAGAAGCCGAAACAGCTGATCGAGCGGCTCGTCCGCGCGCTCTCGTATCCGGAATCGACGGTGCTGGATTTTTTCGCCGGCAGCGGCGTCACCAGCCGGGTCGCGATCGAAACCCGGCGCCATTCGGTCTCGGCGGATGTGGACTCGATGTTCCCAACCTATTTCCGCCGCCACCTCGACCAGATCGATGGCGGCGGCCTGCTGCCGAAGGATTATGTGCTGATCGACCCCGCCGACTGGACGGCGCATCCGCTGTTCCGGACGGCTTCACAAGCTGCGGCCTCACCGTGATGCGCCCGATGCGCTACTCCGCGGCGGCCGCTGGCTTGTCGGACGAGGCTGCGTGCGGCGATGTATCATGCGTGCCGCCGGTCGTGTGATCGGCGTCATCGTGGTGGGTGACGACGAGCCGCCTGCCCAAGCGCCAGATCAGCGAGCCGAGATCGTCCATCACCATGAACATCGCCGGCACGAACACCAGGGACAGCACGGTCGAGAAGATCAGGCCGCCGATCACGGCGAGCGCCATTGGCGAGCGGAATTCGCCGCCGGCGCCGACCGCGAGTGCGCTCGGCGTCATGCCGGCGACCATGGCGACGGTGGTCATCACGATTGGACGCGCGCGCTTCAAGCCGGCGTCGATCATCGCTTCCTCGCGCGGTCTGCCGGCATGGATCGATTCGAGCGCGAACTCCACCAGCATGATGGCGTTCTTGGTCACGATGCCCATCAACATCAGGATGCCGATATAGACGGGGATGGTGAGCTGCTTGCCGGTGAGCCACAGCGCGCCGATGGCGCCGCCGATCGAGAGCGGCAACGAGAACAGGATGGTGATCGGCTGCAGGAAGGTGCCGAACAACAGCACCAGCACCGCATAGACCATCATCAGGCCGGTGGCCATCGCGCTGGAGAAGCCGTCTTGCAGCTCCTTCATGGCTTCCGCATCCTGCCCTTCGGTCACCTTGACGCCGGTGGGAAGGCTCCGCATGACCGGCAGATTGTCGATCTGCGCCATCGCCTCGCCGGAAGCCGCGGTGCCCGCGAGATCGGCGGCGACGGTGGCCTGGCGCTGCCGATCAAAGCGGCTGATGCTGGTCGGGCCCTGGTCGAGCTTGATGTCGGCGACTACCGACAGCGGCACGCCGCCCTTCTCGCCATGTTCGCCGAGCGGCACTCGCAACTGCTCCAGCGTCTTCAAGTCAGCGCGCGCGGAATCCTCGAGCTGCGCCCGAATGGGCACCAGCCGGTTGCCGGCGTCGTATTTGGCGAGCGCAGGACCCACATCGCCGATGGTCGCGACGCGAATGGTCTGCGACAGGCTCTCGGTGGAGACGCCCAGCCGTGCCGCCAGGTCGAGGCGCGGCCGGATGCGTAACTCGGGCCGGTCCAGTGCGGTTTCGGACACGACATTGGCAACCAGCGGAATGCGCTTCATCTGCGTCGCGAGTTCGCTCGCGACATTATTCACGATATTGCTGTCGGCGCCGAGCACGGTCAGCGAGATCGCGCGGTTGCCCTGGTCGTCAAGGAACCAGAAGCGAATGTCGGGGATGTTGTCGAGCTCGCGGCCAATGGCCAGTTCGAGTTCGCGCTGGGTGATCTTGCGCTGGTTCTTGGGCGTATAGTTGATGATGAGGGTGGCGCGGCGTACTTCCTCCGCGCCCTGCGGCGAGCGTCCGCCATCGACGAATACGCTTCTGATCTCCGGCCGCTTGCGCAGGCGCGCGACGATATCCTCGGTCACCTTCTCGGTGTATTCGAGCTGGGTGCCGGGCGGCAGCTCCAGCCCTAGCCAGGAGCGCGACGAATCCTGCGCCGGCAGAAAGCTCTGCGGCAGCAACGTGATGCTCCAGATCGAGGCGGCGAAGATGCCGATGCCGATCAGCACGGTGATGTAGTGGTGCTTCACCGACCAGGCGACCACGCGGTGATAGGTGTTGAGGATCCGTCCCGCCGGCGGCTCCCCATGAGAGTGGTGCTTGAGGAAATAGGCCGCAAGCATCGGTGTCACGAAGCGCGCGGCGAGCAGCGAGAAGAACACCTGCACCGACACCGTGATGCCGAACTGCTTGAAGAACTGTCCGGCGATGCCGGGCATGAAGCTTGCAGGCGCGAAGATTGCGATAATGGTGAAGCTGATCGCTATGACGGCAAGGCCGATCTCGTCGGCGGCATCGAGCGCGGCACGATAGGGCGTCTTGCCCATGTTCATGTGGCGCACGATGTTCTCGATTTCGACGATGGCGTCGTCAACCAGGATACCTGTCGACAGCGTGATGGCGAGGAACGACACCAGGTTCAGCGAGAAGCCGAGGATATCCATCGCCCAGAACGCGGGAAAGATCGACAGTGGCAGCGAGATCGCGGCAATCAGCGTGGCGCGGATGTCGCGCAGGAACAGCATCACGATGATCACCGCGAGGATCGCGCCCTCGAACAAGGTCGAGATTGCCGCTTCGTAGTTTCCCTTGGTGAAGTCGACCGAGGTGTCGATCAGCTTGAGGTCGACATCGGGATGCTCGCCCTTGAGCTCGTCGATACGCTTCTGCACCGCGGCCGCGACCACGACATCGCTTGCGCCCTTCGCACGCTTGATGCCGAGGGCCACCACGGGCTCGCCATTGAACCGGGCGAAAGTGCGGCGGTCGGCGATGGTGTCGGTGACAGTGCCGAGATCGCCCAGCCGCATCGTGCCGCCGCCGAACAGCGGAATCATGGTGCCTCGGAGGTCGTTCAGCGACTTGGCGCCGGCGAGCGTGCGGATTGCCTGGTCGTTGGTGCCGATCTCGGCGCGTCCGCCGGCGAGATCGACGTTGGTGCCGCGCAGGCTCTGGCTGACATTGACGGCCGTGAGCCCCGCGGCCTGCAGCCGGTCGGGATCGAGCGAAACCAGGATCTCGCGGTCGACGCCGCCGATGCGCTCCACCTCCGCGACGCCGCGCACGCCCTGCAGCGCGCGCTTGACGACATCATCGACGAAATAGGACAGCTGCTCCGGCGTCTTGCCGGGCGAGATCGCGGCATAGGTGACGATCGGCAGCCCGATCACGTCGACGCGCTGGATCAACGGCTCCGTCACGTTCTGCGGCAGATTGGAGCGCACGCGGGTGACCGCGTCCTTGACGTCGTTGAGCGCCCGATCGGTGTTGGTCTCGAGCGCGAAGGCGATCGTGGTCACTGACAAGCCGTCGGTGATCGAGGACGAGATGTGCCGCACCCCTTCGACGCCGGAGACGCCGTCCTCGATGACCTTGGTGACCTGGGATTCAAGCTCGACAGGCGCTGCGCCGAATTGCGCGACCGCAACAGAGATCACGGGGATGTCGGCAGAGGGCAGGTGCGTGACCGCGAGCTTGGTGAAGCTGAGCCAGCCGAGCACCAGCAGGATGATCGAGAAGACGACCGGCGGAAGCGGGTTGCGGATCGACCATGCCGAGATATTGAGTGCCATCAGCGTACCTGTCGGTCGAGTTCTTCGGCGAAGACGGTCTTCACCTGGTCGCCATCATGCAGCGAGCTGCCGGCGTCGGCCACGACGATTTCGCCGACTTCGAGCCCGTCGGTGATTTCGGTATCGGTGTCGGTGACCAGCCCGATATGCACCTTGCGCGTCTCGATGGTGTTCGCCTTGACCACCTGGACGGTCAAATGATCGATGGCGCTGTTCGGAATCGAGACGCCGCAGCTGCGCTTGGCGTCGATGCTGGCGCGGGCGAACATGCCGATCTTCAGGGTCGGATTGTTGGTGAGCGCGATCCTGACATGGCCGAGCTGGGTGGCGCGGTCGATCTCCGGCGAGATCAGCCTGACCCGCCCGACCATGTCAGGGGCATCGTCACGGCTCACGCGCGCAGGCGCGCCGGGATTGAGCTTGGGCAGATGAACCGCGGGCACCTCGGCATCGAGCTCGATGTCGTTGTTGATCGAGATGCGAAACATCGGGCCGGCCTGGGGCGAGGCCGGTGCGCCGACCGCGGTCCTCACCTCGGTGACGAGGCCGGGGCCTGGGGCGCGCAGCGAGATCGGGCCGGAGCGCCCGGCCGGGGCGCCGGGTTGTTGCGGCGGCGCCGACAGTCGCGCGAGTTCCTGGTTGTCGGTGACGAGATCGCCTTCGCGGACAAAGAGGTCGGTGACCTTGGAGCCTTCCTGGTCGACTCCCACCACCGCTTCGCGGCGCGGAACGAGATGGCCGGTCACGCGCACCTGGTCGGAGAAGCAGCCATTGGTGGACTTGGTCACCACCACCTGCGCTTCGCGCAGCTTCTCCGTCTCCACGGGACGCGGACGATGTTCGAACCAATAATAGAACCCGATCAACGCAGCGAAGAACACCACGCCGCCAGCGGGCTTTACGTACTCGGTAAGCTTCATCGTCAGATCAATCCAGACAAATGCGCGTCCCGCAACCCTGCGGGACGCGTCTTGAGCGTCAGAATAGCGACGCGCCGGTCACTTCGACGCGGTCGCCTTGTTTTCCATGTTGACCACCTGCACGCGACGGTTCACCTCGGCGAGCGGCTGGTTCGGATCCTTCAGCTTGCTCTTGCCATAGCCGACGGTGACGAGGTCAGCGGGCGCGATGCCGTAGCTTTGCATCAGATAGCGCTTGATGGCGTCGGCGCGCCGTTCCGACAGATCCTGGTTGTAGCCTTCGCCGCCCGCGGCGTCGGTGTGGCCGGCGACGATGAAGGTCGAGCCCTTCAGGTCGGGATTGGTCAGCGCGCGGCCGAGCGCCTGTACCGAGGGCAAAGATTTGGCGCTGATGTTGGCGGAATTGTAGTCGAAGGTGATCTCGAGATCGATATTCGGCTTGTCCTTGGCGATGGTGGCGATCTCCTCGCGTTCGGCCGTGGACAGCGAGCGCGTGGCGCGGCCGCGGATGCTCTGGACGAACTTGCCTTCGGCCTCGGTCGCGGCCGGGTCGGCCTGCCGGCCAATCGATAATCCACGGGTCAAGGGCTTCTTGGGCGCGGCTAGCGCGCGAACGATCTGATCCTCGGTGACATTGTCGTCGCCGGCCCGCGCCTGCGCGAGCCCAAACAGGAATACAGCGCCGATGGCCACGGCAGAAAGCAGCACGCTGAAACGTTTTCCCGACACCCCTAACATTGCCAGTCCCTCCTGCGCCGTGCAGCACGGTTCCAAATCATTTTCGGAAGAAAGGCGGCCCAATCGCCGGTCCCAGCCGCCTATTATCCTATTATTATGTCGCCTGCGGCACGGATCGGTTCGCGCGTGAGCGTCTGCCCGCCTGCTCGAATATATTGCGTCAGCGAACCCCGTAACCCTCGTATTCCTGCGCGATATTGGGGTCCATGGCCTTGGCATTGGCTATATCGACATTGCCCTCGGAAATCGACCCATTCCGCTGCTTGGCAAGGCCGCGCCCGTAGAGCGAGGAGGTCAGCCGCGGATTGATCTTCAGCGCCGCGTCGAAATCCGCAATGGCGTTCTTGTTCAAGCCAGCCTTGAGATTGACGAGGCCGCGACTGTCCAGGGCGTCGACGAAATTCGGGCGCAGGCGCAGCGCCTCGTTGCAATCCTTCAGCGCCGATTGCAGATCGCCGACGACCGAGCGGGCCCAGCAGCGGTTGTTGAGCGCCTCGACGTCCTTCGGGTTCAGCCGGATCGAGTCGTCGAAATCCTTGATCGCGAGGTTATAAGCCCCCTTGCTGGCATAGACCTGCCCGCGCCGGTACAGCGCGTTGACGTCGTCAGGATTGGCGTCGATCTTGGCGGTCAGGCTCTTGATGGTGGGATCGTCGGCGAGCGCCACCTGGGTCGGCTGCGCCGGCTGGCTGTCGGTCGCCGCGGGCGGCGTCGCCGGGGCAGGTGGCGCCGGTATCTCGACCTTCGGCGGCGGCGGAGGTGGCGGTAGGTTGACGACCGCCGTCGAACTGGGCGCAGGGGCGGGCGGCGGGGACGCCGGCGTCTGGGGTGAGGGGAGTGTCGCGACCGGGCCCGGCGGGCGCGGTCCGCCGGCTCCCGGGACAAAGGAAAAGTCCTCGGACAGCGACGAGGAAATCCAGGGAATCTGCTCCTGGCGCGAGGCGCGGCTGACGCCGATACGCGTCTTGTTCAGCGTCTCCTCGGCCATCAGGTCGGGGACGCGGATCTCCTTCAAGAGCTCCTGGACGAACAGGCTGTGGTCGCCGCCATTGTCTGATATCACCGACGACAGCGCCGCCGAATACATCACCAGCGTACCATTGGGCGCGACGACCGGCGCGAGCCCGGCGGAGAAGCTGCGGAAGCGCCGCTCGTAAGGGTTGCGCCTGGAAGCATCGAGCAGCGCGATCTTGACGCCCGCGCCGCGGTTATTGATCTCGCCCAGCACGGCTTCGAGACTGAAGCCGTCACGGCGGACGTCGGACTCCTGCCAGAGCTGGGCGTCGATCGGCATCATGTAGCTCTGGCGGTTGGACTGGATGCCATAACCGCTGAAGAACAGGAGCACCACATCGCCGGGTTTGATCTTGGCATAGAGCCGGTCGAAGGCGCGTCGCATGCCGTCGCCGTTGAGGTTCTCGCCGATATCGACCTTGAATCCGTCCCGCTTGAGCTCGTCAGCGACGTCACGGGCGTCGTTGACGGGTTCCTTCAGCGGCGTGTCGGCGTCGGGATATTTGGCGTTGCCGATGACAAGGGCATAACGATCACCGGCGGCGGACGATGGAACGATCGAGGCGACCGAGACAATCAGGGCAAGCAATATTGCGAGGCAAATCTTCATCACTTAGCGGTCCAGCGAAAATGGCGCCGATACCAGCTTGCGCCCCAGCGACCTTACTCTACGCATAGGGCATTATCAAACCGCCCCTCCCACCCGTCAACCACTTGGAGACTCGCAGCAATTGCTGCTGCGCGGCGCGCGGCAAACAGTGCGACGGCGCCCACCGCCGGTCGCTTCGGGAAGCTTGGCCGCCACCAAATCCTTAAGTTCCCGACGGGAGTAATAATGTGATTGGGCTCACATTGCGACGGGTCTGCGTCAAGTCGGTGACAAGCCCTGCGACGAATCGCGCGATTTGACCTTTCGCGCGAGCGGTGGCTTGGTGTCGCCACTCCCTTCGCAGGATAAAAACAATGGGAAACGCCTACGAGATCTATGCCCTGCGCTATGCGACCATGTCGCCGCGCACGCCGCACATGAACTTCCTGTCACCCGATCCGCACGAGACCACGGCACAGGCGCTGGACTATTTTGTCTGGCTGGTGCGCGGGCAGGGGCGCGATATCCTGGTTGACACCGGCTTCAATGCCGAAGAGGCGGAGCTGCGCGCCCGCAAGCTCACGCTCAATCCGGTCGATGCGCTGGCACGCTTTGGCGTCGCGGCCGGTGACATCCGCGATATCATCGTCACCCATCTGCATTACGATCATGCAGGCAATCTCGACCGCTTTCCCAATGCCCGCTTCCATCTACAGGAGCGCGAGATGGCCTATGCGACGGGCCGCTGCATGTGCAACGGTCTGTTGCGTCATCCCTTCACCGTGGAGCACGTGACGCAGATGGTTCGCCATGTCTATGGCGAACGCGTCACCTTCCATTCCGGTGATGGCGAGGTCGCGCCCGGCGTCACCGTGCATCGTGTCGGCGGCCATTCGGATGGTTTGCAGGTGGTCAGGGTCGAAACCGCGCGCGGCCCCGTGGTGCTTGCCTCCGACGCCGCGCATTACTACGCCAATCTGCAACGCCGCAGCCCGTTTCCGATCGTCTACAATGTCGGCGACATGGCGGCGGGCTGGGAGACCGTGGAGCGGCTGGCCGGCCATCCCGACCGTTTCATCCCAGGGCACGATCCGATTGTGGCGGAAATCTATCCGCGGGCGAGCGACAAGGTCGATGCGTTTGCCCTGCACGCGGTGCCATCGCGCTCGTTTGTGAAGTAGTTGGTCGTCGTGCCTGCGGCAAGCCGAGGAATCTGCGAGCCTATTGATCCCGACCCGATAGGTCAGCAACCAAGACCCAATGAATGAGATGCGATGCGGAACTCATCAGGATACAGTTGGAATTTTCGCTTCCGAGTTCGTTAGCTGACAAGTTGAGCGTTTGGAGGCCGCGATGCCGGACATTGCGGACTGGCTCATAGGTCTTGGCTTTCAGCAGTACATACGCTGCTTCGCCGAGAACGATATTGATTTTTTGATTCTGCGTGATCTGGACGAATCCGATCTCGAAAAGATCGGCGTGCTGTCGCTTGGCCATCGCCGCAGGCTGCTGCGGGCGATCGCGGAGCTGAAAAACCCGGAAAGACCTGCGCCTGAGGACAGCCGGCCGGCTGCCGCGGCCAGCGCGGCGCGTCCGCCGGATTTCGCCGAGCGCCGCCAGGTTACCGTGATGTTTTGCGATCTTGTTGGCTCGACGGCGCTCTCCGCCCGCATGGACCCGGAAGATCTACGGGACATCATCTCGGCGTATCAGAGATGCGTCGCCGATACCGTGCGACGGTTCGATGGTTTCGTCGCCAAATATATGGGTGACGGCGCGCTGGCATATTTCGGCTATCCCGAGGCTCACGAGGATGATCCTGAGCGCGCGGTACGGGCCGGGCTGGAGTTGATCGCGGCGATATCTGCGCTCAAGGCTCCGGTTCTGCTGCAAATCCGTGTCGGCATAGCGACCGGAGTGGTGATCGTCGGAGACATGATCGGGTCGGGCGAAGCTCAGGAACGCGGCATTGTCGGTGAGACCCCTAATCTGGCTGCGCGGCTGGAAGCGATGGCGCCACCCAATGTGGTGGTCATTGCGGACGGAACACGGAAGCTTCTCGGAAATCTGTTCGAGCTGGAGGACCTCGGAACAAAGGACATCAAGGGCCTCCATGGTGAGTTGCGCGCATGGGCGGCGCTGCGACCAAGCTCAGCAGCGAGCCGCTTTGAGGCGTTGCACGCGGGGGGCCTGACACCCCTGGTCGGGCGAGATGAAGAGCTGGAGTTGCTGCTGCGACGCTGGTCACGCGCCAAGAGCGGCGAAGGTCAGGTGGTATTGCTCTCCGGTGAGGCCGGCATCGGCAAGTCACGGCTCACTTTCGCGCTGTTGGAAGAGCTCGCCCGGGAGCCGCACGTGCGCCTGCGCTACGTCTGTTCGCCGCAGCATACCGACAGCGCGCTCTATCCGATCATCAACCAGCTGATGCGCGCCGCCGGGTTGGAAGATGATGACAGCCCGCAAACCAAATTGGACAAGCTCGATGTGCTCCTGAGGCTCAGCTCAACTTCGCCGGAGGACGCGTCGCTGATTGCCGAGTTGCTCTCGCTTCCTCACGACGGACGCTATCCTCCGGTCGAAGTTGAGCCTCAGCTTCGTCGTCAGAAAACGCTGCAGGCGCTTTGTTCGCAGCTCGAGTCGCTTGCACGAGCCAATCCCGTCCTGATCATTTTGGAGGACGCGCACTGGGTCGATCCAACCAGCCTCGAATTGTTCTCCCGGGTAATGGATCTGGCGGCCAGCCGTCGGCTCTTGATACTTGTTACTTTCAGGCCGGAATTCAGCCCGCCCTGGATCGGGCGGCCGCATGTGACAGCGCTGACCCTCAATCGGCTGACGCGGCGCGCCGTCGAGTCCCTCATCGAGGAAGTCGCCGGTAACCGGTCGTTACCGGCGGGCGTCCGCCAGGATATCATCGAGCGCACCGATGGCATTCCGCTGTTCGTCGAAGAGATGACGAAGGCGGTGCTGGATGCGGAAGGCGAGAGCAAAGCGCGGCTGGCTGTCGCAGGAGAAAAGACGCGTGGCGTGACGGTTCCGGCAAGCCTGCAGGCTTCGCTGATGTCGCGGCTCGACCGGCTCGGTCCGGCGAAAGAGGTGGCGCAGATCGGTGCGGCGATCGGGCGCGAATTTCCCCACATGTTGCTGGCTGCGGTCGTGCGAAAGCCGGAGGCGGAATTGCATGCCGACCTCGATCGACTCATTGCAGCAGGTCTGCTGTTTCGACAGGGCACCCCGCCGCATGCAAGCTACCTGTTCAAGCATGCGCTGGTGCAGGACGTAGCCTACAGTACGCTGTTGCGGGATCCGAGGCGCGTGCTCCACGCGCGCATCGCCGACATCCTCGAAAGTCAGTTCGCCGAAATTGCCGAGGGTCAGCCCGAGTTGCTGGCGCGTCACTACACCAAGGCCGACCTGATCGAGAAGTCGGCGCGCCTGTGGGGCAAGGCCGGACAGCGGTCGCAGGAGCTTTCAGCGCTGATCGAGGCCGCGGAGCAGCTTAGCCAGGCTCTGGCGCAAATCGCGACCTTGCCCAGCGCGGCCGACCTGCGACGCGAGCAGATCATCTGGCAAGTCGCGCTGTTGAATACCCTCATGCATGTCAAGGGATACGGCGCGCCCGAAACCAAGGCTGCCGTAGCCCAGGTGAAGACATCGATCGAGCAGGCGGAACGGCTGGGAGAATCTCCCGACGATGCTTCGTTGCTGCTCTCGGCTCTCTTTGGTCAGTGGATTGTCAACTTCATAAGCTTTGATGGTGACATTGCGCGAGAGCTCGCGGCGCGCTTTCTGGCGCTGGGCGACAAGGACGGGACGGTGCCCCTTATCGTCGGACACCGCACCATGGGCAGTACGCTCGCACTGATGGGAAACCTCGTTCAGGCTCGAGCGCACTACAATGAAGCGCTCGCTCTTTACAGTCCCGCCGAACACAGGCGGTTGATGACGCGATTTGGCCAGGACCTCCGGGTTACATGCTTGGGCTTTCGTTCAATGGCCTTGTGGCTGCTTGGTTATCCCGAGGAGGCGCTCGAGGATGCGGATTGCGCGCTAACGGAGGCGCGCCAGATCGGACATGCGGCGACCTTGATGTTCACGCTGAATTTCCCGATTCTCGTCAATACCTATTGCGGGAACTACGAGCGGGCAAACGCGCTGCTCGATGAGCTTGTCGTCCTGGCGGAGGAGAAGGGCGCCCCCTTCCGAAAGGCGGAAGGGGTAGTAAGGCGAGGGTATATCGTCACGCTTGCGGGAGAAGCAGCGAAGGCAGTCGAGATGGTCTCGTCCGGTATCGCCTTATGGCGCGCGGCGGGATCGACAATATTCACGCCGGAGCATGAGTTCATGTTGGCCATCGCCCATTCAAATTTAGGCCGATTTGACGATGCGCGGCGCTGCATCGACAATGCGATGACGGCAATGCAAGCGACCCAGGAAAGGTGGTGCGAGGCCGAGGTTCATCGCGTTGCCGGTGAAATCGTGCTCAGGTCGCCAGAACGGGACGTAACCAAAGCACGGGCCCATTTCGAGCAATCCCTGGCCCTTGCGCGAGCACAGCAGGCAAAGTCGTGGGAATTGCGTGCGGCGATGAGCATGGCGCGGCTTTTGAAGGATCAAGGCAACCGGCAAACAGCACGTGACCTCCTCGCCCCGATCTACGATTGGTTCAGCCAAGGTTTTGACACCAGTGATCTGCGACAGGCCGAGGCCTTGCTCGACGAGCTTCATTGACCCCCGGGTGCAGCGGCCACCCGGCCTTCCTTGCGCCCTCGACTTCTCGAGGGTCATCGTTGGAGCTCGGACGAATATCGTCGCGAGAATGCTGTTTCATGCTCTCTCGGTGTCAGACCTCACGGAAGCGGGGCATCCAGTATTCCAGAGGCTTCTCAGCGAGAACTCCGGCGTTTGCGGAATGCTGGATCGCCCGGTCGAGTGTTCAGCCCGGGGACATGACCGACGGGTGTTCGGGGACATAGCCGACACATCATAGTGCACGGATTTGGCAGTGTGGGAGGCCAAGTCCATGCCCTGGCGAGAGGTGTCGGTTATGGATCAGCGGCGGGAGTTCGTTCGACTTGCGATGCAGGAAAAAGCGAATCGGCGGGAGCTCTGCCGGCGATTTAATATCCATCCCGATACGGGCTACAAATGGCTTGCGCGATGGCGGGCCGACCAGGACGTTGAGGACC
>NZ_AXAI01000004.1 GCF_000472425.1 Bradyrhizobium sp. Tv2a-2
GATCTTGTGCTTGACCTCGTCGGTCTCGCCGACCTTCGGCTCGACGCCTTCGAGCATCGCGACTTCCCGCAAGGGAATGCCGAGCTTCTCATAGGTCTTGAGGATCTCCGGATCGATCTCGTCGAGCGAGTTGACCTGCTTCTTCGGCTTCGGCGCCGCGTAATAATAGAGGTCCTGGTAGTCGATTTTGGGATAGTCGACACGCGCCCAGGTGGGTTCGGTCATAGTCAGCCAGCGGCGATACGCCTCCAGCCGCCACTGCAGCATCCATTCCGGCTCGTTCTTCTTGGCCGAGATAAAACGGACGATGTCCTCCGAAAGACCCTTCGGGGCCTTCTCGGATTCAATAATCGTCTCGAATCCATATCGATATTGGTCAACGTCGATCCGGCGCACCCGGTCGACCGTCTCTTGTACGGCTGGCATTCCATCCTCCGCTCGCGGTTTCAAGGACCGCGGTGGATAGTCCCTCTCGCGGAACTATTACGATGCTTTGGCGAGGAAATCACCTGCTTAGAACCGTTCAAGCAGTGTTTCGTCGCTCACCTCTAAGTAAGGCACCTGAGAGCTTTCGCCAAGCCTCAAGGCAGCAATCAATGTCTGCCTCGGACGTGGACCAGCCCAGACTGAGGCGCACTGCGCCCTGGGCCATTTGAGCAGCAAATCCCATGGCTTGGAGCACGTGCGAAGGCTGCACCTTGCCTGAAGAGCAGGCAGAGCCTGAGGACACGGCGATGCCCTCCAGATCGAAGCCAATGACAGCCGTTTCGGCTTTCAGCCCCGGCGCGGTGAATAGCGTGGTGTTGGGGAGCCGGGCAACCTCTTCCGAGAACAAGGTTAAACCCTCGCTTTGGCGAAGGCCCCGTTCAAGCCGGCTCCGTAACAGGCCTATGCGCGCAGCTTCCGCATCCCTGGCCACAATTGCCGCCTCGACGGCAGCCCCAAAGCCCGCAATGCCCGCCACATTCTCGGTCCCCGCTCGCCGGCCCAGTTCCTGGCCGCCGCCACGCAAGAGCGGAACGAGAGCGCCCAGCCCTTCCGCCACGACCAAGGCACCGACGCCCTTGGGACCGCCGATCTTGTGTGCCGACAGTGTCGCAAGATCAGCGCCTATTGCACTGATATTAAATGGTATTTTTCCAAACGCCTGAATCGCATCGACGTGCAGCAGGCCGCCCGCTTCATGGACGATCCCGGCGGCCTCGCGAACCGGTTGAAGGGCGCCGGTCTCATTATTGGCCGCCATGATCGAGACCAGTGCCGGAGGGCCGGAGACAAGGTGGCGGCGCAGATCGTCGAGATCGATCACCCCGGACTTCGTTACGGTGATCTTGCTGACCGCCCCGGGTGCAAACCGTCCCCCCGCAAGCACCGAGGCGTGCTCGATCGCCGAGATCAGAAGCCGCCCGACAGGCCCCCGGGCGCCGTTGCGCAGGCCGGGCGCCAGCGCAAGGGCATTGGCCTCGGTTCCGCTGGAGGTGAACACGACATTCCGCGGCAACGCGCCCACCGCCGCCGCGGTGGCGGCCCGTGCGGCCTCGACCAACCGGCGCGCCTCCCGGCCCTCGGCGTGGACCGAGGATGGGTTGCCAGCCAAGTCCCACGCCGCCGCCATTGCCGCCCGGGCTTCGGGGCGCAGCGGAGTCGTTGCGTTCCAATCGAGATAGACGCGGGCAGTCATGCGGTTGTATCATACCTCAAAATTGATCGCGGACACGCTGTGGAACTTCTGCCAGTTCGCGGGGACGAGATGCAATTGGTGATCTATCTCTTCTGCAGCAACCAGCAAAACGCCAGCGTCTCGAATGCATTGAGGGATGCTCAAGATGCTTGCTTTTTGCCCCTCGCTCCATGTTAGAAGGCACGCCTCCGGTTCGCAAAAGCGTCGTTCGCGCACTCGCTGTAGCGGCGCCCGATCACCACTTTTACTGCGGGGTTTCATCTGCGGAGGCCCAGATGAAGCAAGCACGAAGTCGGCTGATCTCTCACCAAAGGGTACCTTTAAGGGTTCACTGATGCCTGAAGTCATATTCAACGGTCCGGCGGGCCGCCTCGAGGGCCGTTACCATCCGGCCAAACAGAAGAACGCGCCGATCGCGATGATCCTGCATCCGCATCCGCAGTTTCATGGCACGATGAATCACCAGATCGTCTATCAGTGCTACTACGCCTTTGCGCATCGCGGCTTCTCGGTGCTGCGCTTCAATTTCCGCGGCGTCGGGCGCAGCCAGGGCTCGTTCGACCATGGCACCGGCGAGCTGTCGGACGCGGCTTCTGCGCTGGATTGGGCGCAGACCATCAATCCCGAGGCGCGCGCCTGCTGGGTCGCCGGCTTCTCCTTCGGCGCCTGGATCGGCATGCAGCTCCTGATGCGACGGCCCGAGGTCGAGGGTTTCATCTCGATCGCGCCGCCCGCCAACCTCTATGATTTTTCCTTCCTTGCGCCCTGCCCGTCCTCCGGATTGATCGTGCATGGCGAAAAGGACGCGGTGGTGCCGCCGAAGGACGTCAACACGCTGGTCGAGAAGCTGAAGACGCAGAAGGGCATCGTGATCGACCAGCAGGTCATCACCGGCGCCAACCATTTCTTCGACGGCAAGCTCGAGCCGCTGATGGAGACCATCACCGCCTATCTCGACATGCGGCTCGCCAACGTGCGCTAGCCGAGCGAATCCGCGGTGGGTGCGTTCGTCGCTCTGCTGCGTGCCGTCAATGTCGGCGGCACGGGCAAGCTGCCGATGAGCGAGCTCAAGGTGATCTGCGAGGAACTCGGCTTCTCGGCCGTGCGCACCTACATCGCCAGCGGCAACGTGGTGTTCGATAGCCGCAAGTCGGAGGCGGCGATCAAGGCCGCGCTCGAGAAGCGGCTCGAGGCCCATGCCGGCAAGCCGGTCGGCGTCATCATACGCAGTGCGGCCGAGATGGCGGAAGTCGCGGCGAGGAATCCTTTTCCCAAGGCAAAGCCGAATTTCACCGTCGCCATCTTCCTCGACCGCGCGCCGCCGGCCGACACACTTGCAGGTGTCCGCGCCAGGCTGGACGAGGAGATCAGGCTTGGGCGGCGCGAGATCTATGTGCACTACCCCTCAGGTATTGGGAAATCCAAGCTCGCCATTGCGGCGGCCAAATTGGGCACCGCACGCAACATGAACACCGTGGCAACGCTCGCGGAAATGGCAGCCGATAACGGCAGCTAGGCCGTCGCCCGCATCACGAGCCGCGAAAGGAAAGAGTTGCGCCGGATCAGAAAATCGTGGAGCAGTGCCGGATAGTCGGGGCTGACGGCCGACCTCACCGAGGGCCGCGCCGCGAGCGAGGCGCGCCAGCGCGAGAGCTTCGGCTTGTCGGCGAGAATGCCGAAATCGCTGATGGCATCGAACACATCGAAGTAGCGGAACACCGGGCCGAACGCGGCGTCGACGAGCGAGAATTGTTCTCCATCGAACCAGGGCGCCGCGGATACACGCGCTTCCAGCCGCGCGAATTTCCGCCCGAGCTGCGACGCCTTCGCCTTGAAGGCGGCCTCGTCCGGCGCGGTATAGAACCCCGCAATGTCGCTGAGCACAGCCGAGCCGAACTCGATCCAGGCGCGATGCTCGGCACGCACAAGCGGATCGGCCGGATGCAGCGCATTCGCCTGGGTCTCCTCCAGATATTCGAGGATCACAGCGGATTCGAAGATTGCGTGCTCCCCGACCAGGAGTACCGGCGTCTTGCCCAGCGGCGATATCTTGAGAAACCAGTCCGGCTTGTCGGCGAGATCGATGTCGATCCGCTCGAACGCGACGCCCTTCTCGGTGAGCGCGATCACCGCGCGTTGCACATAAGGACAGAGCCTGTGGCTGATCAGCTTGAGCCCGGACATCGGTCAACCTCGCACGTCCATGCAATTGCATCAAGTTAAATGCAACTGCATGAATCTGTCAAGGCCGCGCAATCACCCCGCCCGTCATCGGCATCGGCACGCCGGTCGTCGCAGGATAGCTCAGCGGCAGGCCCTTCAGGCCGCGCGCCGCGAGGAAACCGAAGGCCTGGGCCTCGATGGCGTCGGCCGACCAGCCGAACGCGTCAGCCGCTTCCACGGTTGCCGGCGAAAGCTTCTCCCGGAGCATCCGCATCATGGTGAGGTTGCGGGCGCCGCCGCCGGAAACGATCCAGCTCTTCGGCACCTTCGGCAACAGTGGCACGATCTTGGCGATCGCAGCGGCGGTGAGCGCCGTCAGCGTCGCAGCACCATCGGCGGGCGTCATGTCGCCCAGATCGACATGGGCGAAATCGTTACGGTCGAGCGATTTGGGCGGCGGCTTCAAGAAGAAGGGATGGGTCAGCGTGCGCACGACCCGGGCGACGTTCACCCGGCCCTGCGCGGCAAAGCGGCCATCGCAATCGAACGGCTGGCCGATGGTGCGGTAAACATGGTCGTCCAGCAGCGCATTACCGGGACCGGTGTCGCAGGCAATCAGCGTGTCGTTGCCATCGATATAGGTGATGTTGGAGACGCCGCCGATATTAACCACAACGATCGGCCCCTCGCGCTCCAGGGACTGAGCCAGGGCACGGTGGTAGACCGGCACGAAGGGCGCGCCCTGCCCGCCGGCGGCGACGTCGGCGGCGCGGAAATCATGCATCACCGGGATATGGATGGTCTTGGCTAGCGCGGCCGCGTCCCCGATCTGCACCGTCAGCTTCCGCTCGGGGCGGTGCAGCACGGTCTGGCCGTGGAAACCGACAATATCGATGTCCTCGCTGGTGAGATGGTTCTGGGCGGTGAAGGCCTTGACCGCCTCCGCATGCGCCTGCGTCACAACCCGCTCGGCCTCTGCCAGCACGCCCGGCCTGGCATCCCGCTGCGGCAAATTGACCGCCGCGGCCAGCGCCTCGCGCAACAGACGCCGTTCGGGCTCGCTATAGGGCCGGTAGCCGGAGGGCCCGAGCGACTGGACCCGCCTGCCATCGGTTTCGATCAAGGCGACGTCCACCCCGTCCAGCGAGGTGCCGCTCATCAAGCCAATTGCCGTCAACATCATCGCGCAGCGAGCCTTACGAGTCCTACCCCGGACGCCCTGCCTGTGCCGCCCTGCTTGTGCCAGAGCAGCACATCTTATAATGCCACAGCGCCCGCAGCCGCGGCAGCCCACGTAACCGGGTTCCCGCGAATTTGCTGCAAATACCGTAAAACAAGAATGATCAGGCTCCCAGACAGATGAGTGCCTTTAAATCTGATTTTCTGAATGTGCTGCAAGAGCGCGGCTTCATTCATCAATGCTCCGACTCCGAGGGCCTGGATGCGCTGGCCGCCAAGGGCGAGGCCACGGCCTATGTCGGCTATGATTGCACGGCCCCGTCGCTGCATATCGGCAATTACCTGACCATGATGATGCTGCACTGGCTGCAGCAGACCGGCAACAAGCCGATCACCCTGATGGGCGGCGGTACCACAATGGTCGGCGACCCCTCGGGCAAGGATGAGACCCGGGCAATCCGCACCGTGGCCGAGATCGAAGCCAACAAGGCCAGCATCCGCGGCGTGTTTGCCAAGGTGCTGCATTATGGTTCCGGCGCGACCGATGCGCTCATGCTCGACAATGCGGAATGGCTGACCAAGCTGAACTGGATCGAGATGCTGCGCGACGTCGGCCGGCACTTCTCGGTCAACCGCATGCTGACCATGGACTCCGTGCGCCTACGTCTGGAACGCGAGCACGAGATGAGCTTCATCGAGTTCAACTACATGGTCTGCCAGGCCTATGACTTCGTGCAGCTCTCCGAGCGCGTCGGCTGCCGGCTGCAGATGGGCGGCTCCGACCAGTGGGGCAACATCATCATGGGCGTCGATCTCGGCCGCCGCATGGGCACGCCGCAACTGTACGCGCTGACCACGCCGCTGCTCACCACCGCCTCTGGTGCCAAGATGGGCAAGACCGCGCAAGGCGCGGTGTGGCTCAACGCCGACCAGTTCAGCCCCTACGATTTCTGGCAGTACTGGCGCAACGTCGAGGACGCCGACGTCGTGCGCTTCCTCAAACTGTTCACGACGCTGCCGATGGAGGAGATCGGCAGGCTTGCGAAATTGCAGGGCGCGGAGATCAACGAGGCCAAGAAAGCGCTCGCGGATGCCGCAACCACCCTGCTCCACGGCGCGCACGCCGCGCGCCAGGCTGCGGAGACCGCGCGGCAGACATTCGAGGAAGGCGCGATCGCGGAGAACCTTCCGACCGTGGAAATTCCGCAGAACGAGTTGCAGGCTGGTTACGGCGTGCTGGGAGCGTTTGTGAAAGCGGGCCTGGTCGCCTCCAACGGCGAGGCGCGGCGGCAGATCAAGGGCGGCGGCCTGCGAGTCAACGACATGCCTGTCACCGACGAGCGCATGGCGCTGACGGAAGCGAATCTCACGCCCGAGGGTGTGATCAAGCTGTCGATGGGCAAGAAGCGTCACGTCCTGCTCAAGCCTGCATAGGCCTATTCGTTTTCGCCCCTTGCTCGGCGCACGCGAAGCGGGCTCCCTGTCGGCGATGGATCAGAACACGCCGCAGGAGGAACTTGTGACGGCGCCGGCCAGGCCGGCGCGCGTGGCGCTGGTCGTGCTCGCCCTATGCTTTGCGCTCTCGGTGCTGGGGCGCGGGCTCGGCGAAAGCTTTACGGTGTTCCTCAAACCCATTTCGGAAAACTTTGGCTGGGACCGCGCCGAAGTCGTATCGGTTTATTCGCTCTGCGCGCTGGCCGGCGGCTTGTCCGCGCCCCTGATCGGACGTCTGTTCGACATCTCCGGGCCACGCTCGGTCTATACCCTCGGGCTGCTCCTGCTCGGCGGTTCGTTCCTGTTCGCCAGCCTTGCCCACCATCTCTGGCAATTCCAGCTCAGTATCGGCCTCGCCGTCGGCGTCGGCATCGCCTTCATCGGCAATGTGCCGAATTCGATCCTGCTCGGCCGCTGGTTCGGCCCGAAGCTGCCCACCGCCATGGCCGTGGTCTATTCAGCGACCGGCGCGGGCGTCCTGATCCTATTGCCGCTGTCGCAAATCCTGATCGACCGCATCGGCTGGCGCGGTGCCTATCAATCCTTCGGCACGCTAGCGCTGGTGCTGCTCGTTCCGCTGTTGCTGCTGCCGTGGCGGCTGTTTGCGGGCGGCTCACCGCATGTGGTGAAAAAAGCCGCCGAGAGTTTCGAGGGCGAAGGCTGGACCTTGGCGAGCGCGATGCGCCACCACGCCTTCTGGGCGCTGTTTGCGACCTTCTTCTTCACCGCCATCGGCATGTACGCAATCTCCCCGCAGGTCGTCGCCTATCTGATCGAGGCTGGCTTCCCGCCATTGCAGGCCGCGACCGCCTGGGGCTTCTCCGGCGTCGTGCTGTTGTTCGGCATGCTCGGCGTCTCCTCGCTCGACGGGCTGATCGGACGAAGGCCTTCGGTGCTGTTCTCTTATGCGCTCTCCATCATCGGCATCGTCATGCTGTGGGCCCTGCAATGGTACCCGAACTTCTGGCTGCTGACCGGCTTTGTCGTCTGCTTCGGCAGCATGATCGGCTCGCGTGGCCCGCTCCTGTCGGCGACCGCGATGAAGCTGTTCCGGGGCAATCGCATCGGCACCATCTATGGCAGCATTTCCATCGGCAGCGGGCTCGGGTCTGCGATCGGCTCATGGAGCGGCGGCCTGATCCACGATCTCACGCACAGCTACAATCCGCTGCTCGCCTTTGCGCTGATTGCCGTCGTACTCGGAATGATTCCGTTCCTGGTCGTGCCGGCGCTGAGGCATTGATGGGAGCGCCAGCCACCGCATCCGCCGCCAAGGCCTTGACCCGACGGGATCACGCCGGGCCGCCGTCGCAAATTATTTCGTTGTCGCCACCTGTTCATCGGACCATTTCTGGAGTGCAGACGGCTCAGCAGCTCCCTCGATCGTCGTAACGTCTCCGTTGCCGGAAATCAGGATCGTGCGGGGGATGTCGCCCTGCCAGACGGGATCGATTTCGTATCGAAGTCGCTCGGCGAAGCCGTCGCTGAACATCCAATTCTCAGCGGCGGAAAGGCCGGCTTCCCGCAACATCGACAAGGCCGCGCTGTCCGAATTCGGAACCAGGTCCGCGTCGACCGTCACGATGTCCACGGCTGGATGTTGTTTCATGAACTCGCCGAGCTGAGGCAGTTCGACCTTGCACGGCCCGCACGTCACGCCCCAAAAATGCACCAGTGTCGGACGCCCCGCGTGCGAATGCAAAAGTTGCTGCCAGCTTCCGCGTTCGAACAGCCTGAGCTTCGATCCATCCGACGCCGACAGTGCGGGCAGACCTGCCAGCAATGCTATGCTGGCGAATATCATGCGCTTCATGGCTCGCCCTCGATCGGCTGCAGGCGGTAGCCGTCGGCCTTGGTCATCCAGGATAGATAGTATCGCCGCCGATCCGAGACCAACAACGGATGGTCGGACGAGTCTGACGTAGTGGCGATGATCCGCGGCTGCGACCATGTTTTGCCGTCATCACCCGAGGTCATGAGGTTGACCGACGTCTTCTCGCCGTCGAACTCCTTCCACACGATTGCCGTTCCTTGCGGCCCGGTGATGACGTAAGGCCGCGACGGCGCCCGACCCGGCTGACCAATCGGCATCGGATCGGAAAACGTCCTACCGCTGTCGCGGGACTGCGCATAGAACAGACCTTTGCGAACCTTGCCGTTCGTGTACCACACGACATGGTACGTTCCGTTCGACGCGATCGACAGGCTCGGTCCCTGATGAGGGCATGCCGCGATCTGCCAGTCATCCTCACTGACCCGATGAACGGCGCCCGGCGTTCCCCCATCGGTGAAAGTCATGATCGCGTGGTCCCGGATGCCACCCTCAAAGATATTCCTGAACACGACCACGGGATGACCCGACGGGTCGAACGCAAGGCCGAGCCGGCAGCATTCACAAGTGTTGTCGACCGCCATCTTGGCTTCGGAATACGTGACACCGCCGTCCTTCGACGTCGCGAAAAACAGGGCAGCACCTTCGTATTTCTTGCCCGCCTGCTGAACCGGGACGCGATTGCGCTTGTCGAGCCACGCCGCAAACAAGGTGCCGTTGGTATCGAAGGCCAGCGCTTCGAAGCGCTGGCTCTCGGTATTGTCTGTGATCGGCCGCGGATTAGCGAATGTCTTCCCGCCATCGCTCGACCGGCTGTAAAAGACTTCTCCGTTGAAAGCCTTGTCGCGGAAAGTAGAAAAAGCCACCGCGATGTCGCCTTTGCGATCGAGCGCAATCTTCGGTCGCGCGTCGGGGCCCCAATCGAGATCAAGCTTGCCTTGCGTCACCTGAACCGGAGTGGAGAGCGTGCGCCCTCCATCCTTCGAGCTCGCGACCAACACCTGTCCGCCCGCCATCCATGCCAGCCACAACGTACCGTCCTGGCTGAAAGTGGGCGTCACCTTCGAGGCGCAACGAAGTTCCGTCGCCTCACAAGCGGCCTCCGAAACATGATTGTGGTTCATCTCGGCCCAGGCGCTGCCCTGGGTGATCGCCAATGCGAGCGCGAGAACGAATGTTCGATGCATCATGGTCTGTTCCTCGATGGAAGCTTACCGGAAGGCGATCCTCATTCCCGCGACGAAGGCCCGCGGTGATCCCGCATAGATCGATCCGGTCTGGGTCGCCGCAAGCACGCTGCCGGGGTTCTGGAGTCCGGCGGCCGTCACGGTATCGGCGATATTGTTCGCGGAAGCGACATAGGTCTTGTCGAAGACGTTTCGCACCTCGAAGAACAAAGTGAGCTGCCGGAAATAGTCGGACGTAAGATCCGTCTTGTAGTGCAGGTTGAGGTTGACGAGGTCATATCCCGGCGCCTTCAGGAAATTGGCGTTGTCCATGTAGAAGGAGTCCTTCCAGATTACCTCGACGAAGCCGCCGAGGCCCCTCAACGCTCCGTGAGGCTCGTCATAACCCAACCGCGCCGTGAGCTCGTTCGGCGAAATTCCCGGAATCCTGTTGCCGACCCGGTTGAAGCTGAACCCACTGATGCTCTCGATGTAGTCGGTGTAGATTTCGTTCAGATAGGTATAGGCCGCCGTAAGCTGCCATCCTTCCGAAAAGCCCCATTGGGCCGCGAGTTCGATGCCGCGATGTTCCGAACGTGGTGCATTGAAGGTGTAGCTGATGCCGGCGACTGGCGTCGCTTGCGAGACCAGTTCATTGTTGAAGAATTCATAGAAGGCGGTGGCGCTCAGCTTCACGGCCTTGTTGGGCGTCCAGTCCGAGCCAACGTCGTAACCAAGGTTGGTTTGCGTCTTGAGCGACGTGTTGTTGCCAGAGGCGCCGCTGGGAAGGACAAACAGGTTGCTCACCTGCGGCGTTCCGTAACCCGTGGCGACGCGCGCGTGCCATTGCCATTCGTTGTTGGGCTTGTAGACCAGCGCCAGCTCGGGCGCCGTATTCTGGTATTGTGGCGCTGCCGTCGTGAAGGTCGGGACGACAGCCGCCGGATTGTTCACGGTTGGATAAGCATAGGCGGTATTGACGCCGTTCAGGCTCGTCGTCTCCCAGCCGATGCCTGCAATCGCAGTGATCGTCGGATTGAGCTTGAGCTCTTCACGGGCCCGCAAGCCGTAGTTAGTCGTTGTGCTGAGCAGGCTGCTCTGGACCAACCCGAGCGCAGCATTGCCTCCCGGCATGACATTGCGCGTCTCGCCCGCCGAGGTCAGCGTGTTGTACCAACCGCCGAAGAACGAGGTCGACTCCATTCCAAACAATTCGCCACGCTTCGTGACGTCGCTCATAAAATTATAGGACGGATAATCGCCGATGGCGGTCGTCGAACCGGTCGGCTGACTGATGTCGCGGTCGTCGAACACGAACTGGTTGCGCCAAGTGGTCGTGTTGTCAAAATCATGTTCCCATCGACCACCGACGATGGAGCGACGGTCGTCGCGACCGAGGCCTGCCTCTACGGCCGTCGTTGTCAACTTGGTGCCGTTGAAGCCGTTGTTGAAAAGTGACACCGTCCCGCAGCCGAGCGTGGTCGTGACCTCGCACCCCGCCTGGAACGGGTTCTGGTAGAACTGGTTGAGCGACAACCGCAGGGGCAGACGGGTGTAAAGATCATTGTTGATCAGCTTGAAGGTGAAGCGGTCATCCGGTGTTGCCTGCAAAGTCGCGAGGAAATTCACCGTCTGGGTATTGAACCAGCTATTCTGGATGAAGCCGTCGCCACGTGCATCGCTCGCGAACAGCGAGGCCTCGAAATTGCCGACCTTCCGGCCGGCGGTCACGTAGTTGTTGAGATAGCCGAAGCTTCCGCCCTCGGTCCCGTATTCGACCCCGCTTATGGTGCCGCCCGGCCGCATCCGGAAGTTCAGCGCGCCACCTGTGGCGTAGTTGCCGTACAGCGCGGACGAGGGTCCCCGGATCACGTCGATGGCGCCGTAAGCATGCGGGTCGATCAGGTCGGTTCGCGACAGGCCGTCAGGCTGGGTGACAGGGAAGCCGTCGTCAAAGATCACAATATTGCGAATGCCGAAGCCATTGCGGGCATTGGAGCCGCGGATCGAAATCCCGATGTCGCGGGGCCCATTGCCCTGCTTCATCGATATGCCGGGGCTGTCGCTCAATATGTCAGCGACCGAGAAGGCTGGTTTGGTGTCGAACCGACTCCGGTCGATCGTGGTCGTGGTCTGGCCGGTCGGCGCCTGATTGAGATTGGCGCGTGCCGCGCTGGGCGCGGCGTTTGCGGCCGCCGTAGCCTGGTTGGTTGCCGGTGCGGCCGCCGTCGCTCTTGTCGGTTTCGCTTGCCGCGCCGCCGAAGCCGTATGGGCCTTTGGCCTGGCTGGCTTGGTACGAGCAGGTGCTGGCGCATCCACCGTCACCGGCGGCAGGGACTGACCTGCGTTTTGAGCACTGACCATCGGTGCCGGCGCCACAAGCGCAAGCCCAACGGCAACAGCACTCACGCCGCTGAGGGCATGAACGCGAGACATTTTCTAAAAGGACCTTCCTGGCGGCTACGCTGGGCGCCGGCCGCAAAACTCAAATCTGACGGCTCTTTTCGGCCGCCTCGGCAGACTCGAAGCTTGCTCAGGAGGAAAAAGGTGGGGCCCGCGCTCGTGCGTTGGCCCTGACACGAAGAGCCGACAGGTCCGGCGTCTGCTCTTGCCACGCGACGGCCGCCATCTCGCGATAGGGAGCCGCAAAAGCCACCAAGATGGGTGTATCGATGGAGGCGCTGGCACCTGCAAGGCAACAGATCGAGCATCCGCTGCCATGCTCGCTCTGTTGACCACCCTGATCGGTCGGCTGTTCCGCACCGCCAGCGTGACAGATTTCAGCGATGCTCAACGGATCGGAGGCCGCGACGGCAGCCGCCCAGCATGCGCCGATTGGAGCAAGCACTTGCACCAATAAAGCGATGAGGAAGATCGGAAAATACTTCTGTAGTCGCGCCCGCATCTCGATTACCCCAGAGCGAGGCCAATTAATCACGCCGCGCATGCGAAGTCGAGCACCACGGCGGGAAAGCTGCGCCGAAACAGGTCACAGCAGCCTCGCCTTTCGATTTCAAAGCAAGAACCGGAGTTCAACGCGACCGCCTCCAGCGTAATCAGTCGCCCAGGTCGTCGATCGGCTTCGATGATCCTCACGAGACAGATCACGAGGAGATATGCCATGAGCACGGAACAAGATAACAAGGCCATCGTCGGACGATGGTTTACTGAATTCTGGGGCAAGAACGTCAATCTCGGGGTCATTGACGAAATCGCAGCACCCGACATGCTGCTCAAATATTCGTTGCACGAGCCCCGCCGAGGTCGCGACGATATCAAGTCCTTCATGACCGATTTCCGGGCAGCGTTCCCCGATCTCAATTTCTGGGGAACGGCGGATCTCCTCGCCGAGGGCGACTACGTCGTCGGACAATGGGAAGGCGGCGGCACCCACACGGGTTCGGCGTTCAGCGACTTCCTGATCGGCAGGCTTCCGGCCGCGACCGGCCGCAAGATGCACTTCACCGGCACGACGGTGCTGAAGGTCATCAACGGCAAGATCGTCCAGGAGATCGGCCTCGATGACGGCGTAACTGCGCTGACCCAACTCGGGCTCCTCAAGGCGGCTTGATCCAGGCCGAGCCGCCGGCGGCGATCAACGACAGTGCAATGAGGTCCGCAGACACGGTGCGGACCTCATTTTGCTTTTCGACCATTCCGTTCGACCGCAGCGCGACGGAAATCGGGTGGCAATGCCGGGCAGCCGGACCGACAATTCAGCATCATCAGCTCACGCCGACGCTCAGCCACGATCCGGCACCATGAAGCCATGCAATATGACCACAGCGCCCACTATGACCCCGCTCTCCGCGCCGCCAGTGGCAAATGATCCCCGATGGGCACGAATTGTAACGCGCGACCGGACTGCCGACGGCCATTTCTGGTATTCGGTTTCGACAACTGGCGTTTATTGTCGACCGTCGTGTCCGTCGCGCGCCGCCAACCCGAGGAATGTTCAACTTCACGACACCCTGGAAAAGGCCAAGGCAACCGGCTTCCGGCCTTGCAGGCGCTGCAAGCCGGACGGCCCTTCGGTCGAATCTGAGAATGCGGCCCTGGTTGCAAAGGCGTGCCGGATCATCGAGGAGAGCGAAGAGGCGTCGTCGCTGGCTGAACTTGCAGATGCCATCGGTCGCAGTCCGCGCTACTTCCACCGCATATTCAAGACCGCGACCGGCCTGACACCCAAGGACTATGCCGCAGCACACCGCGCGAAGAGGGTCCGGCAAGGATTGGCCTGCGGTAACACCGTCACCGAGACGATCTATGAAGCCGGTTTCAATTCCAGCGGCCGATTCTATGAGAAGGCACCGGAGATGCTGGGCATGACTCCATCCCACTATCGCGCTGGTGGCGTGGATGAGGAGCTCAGATTCGCTGTCGGGCAGACGTCTCTGGGCGCCATCCTCGTTGCATCGAGCAAGAAGGGAGTCGCATCGATTCTCATGGGAGACGACCCTGACGAGCTCGTCCGCAATCTTCAGGACAGCTTTCCAAAAGCCCATCTCATCGGGGCAGACCGCAACTATGAGGCCTTGGTCGCGCGGGTCGTCGGCTTCGTTGAAGTACCAGCCATCGGCCTCGATTTGCCTCTCGACGTTCGCTGCACGGCCTTCGAGCGACGTGTGTGGCAGGCCCTCAAGGAGATCCCCGTCGGAGAAACAGTTTCCTATGCCGAGATCGCCCGCCGTATCGGTTCTCCGAACGCCGCGCGTGCGGTTGCCGGTGCGTGCGCAGCAAACAATCTGGCGGTCGCCATTCCCTGCCATCGCGTTGTCCGCAATAACGGAGAGCTTTCGGGATATGCCTGGGGCGCCGAACGCAAGCGCAAGTTATTGGACCGCGAACGATCGTCCTGCGATTCCTCGTCCATCTAACGACAGAGGCATCGACACTGCCGAACGTGCCGAGATTTGAGGCGCGGCTTCCGATTTGAGAGGAAGAAGCGGAGTGCTCCGTCATCGCGTGCATGGCAGGGATTGGCCTCAGGGCGGGCTCCATGCAGCCCCGAGGAGATGACGAACCATGACATCCTTTCTGAGCTTCCACGCCGCTGCCGCCGCTCGCGGCGACGGCCTTCTTCCCGAGCTTCTCGCTCTTGTGCAGGCTGCGGTCGCGTTTCACACCGAGCCTGTGTCAAAAGACGAAGAGACTGCCCGAACGGACCCGAAACCGGCATCGGCCGATGTCCAGGCAGGCGACGCCAACGTTTTGCTCGTAACGCTGGCGTCTCCCCGCTGACCCCTCGATCGCGTGCGTCGCGATCGGCTGACTTGGCTCTATTCGTGATAGCGAACGGTCAGGAGGGCGCCCAATCCCTCGCCGACGAAGCCGCCGGCACCGTTGGCGGCGACGAAATAGCGCTCGTTGGTAAAGTTCTTCACGTTGAGCGCGACGCCCCAATTGGCGTTCTCCCAGCCAACCATCGCGTTGCCGATTACGTAGGCGGGCACGGAGTTCACATTGGTCGTGTCGCTATAGGTCTTGTCGCGGTAGTTGGCGCCGATTCCGATCTGGAATCCGGGGATGCCTGCGATCGCGAATTTATAAGTGCTCCAGAGGTTGGCCATATACGGCGGCACGCCCTGCGGGTGATTGCCGATAGTCGTCACGGCCTGCGGCGCCGACGTCACCACCGCCTGCAGTGCGGTGGCATTGGCAAGCAGATGCCATTGATCGGTGATCTTGGCGTCCAGCGAAGCTTCCACGCCGTTGGTGAGCTGGCTGTCAAATACAACCGTCTCCACCCCGTTGAGGACCAGGAGCGCTGCAACGTTGTCCCGCGAGATGTTGAAGGCCGCGGTGCTCAGCACGACCCGCTCGTTCAGGAAGGAGAAGCGAATCCCGGCCTCGTATTGCAGCGCCGATTCCGGCGCGCCGATGCCGTTCTGGGTGTTTTCCGAGTTGAAGTTCGTCAGATAGCTTCTGGAGGCGCCGATGTAGGGCGCCATCCACGGCGTCACGTGATAGAGCGTGCCGACGTTCCAACTCACCGGCTTGTCGTCGCGAAACAGGGGAACGCCGGCTACGATCGGAACGCCCGTGCTGGTGAACAGGCTCGGGGCGGGATTGGTGGGCGAGGTCGGCACGGTGATCAGCGGATTGAGCTCAGTGTTGTACCAGTCCTGGCGGGCGCCGACGCGCAGCTTCCATTTTTCAGTTAGGTCGATCTGGTCTGTCGCATAGAGGCCGTAGTAATTCGCGACAAGATGGTTCTGATCGCAGGAATGCTTAGCGTCGCACTGGAACGTCAGGCTATTTGGCGACAGCTCCGGCGGGGTCGGCGCAAAGATGTTGGTGATGTTCGGCAGATCGGCGGTCACGCGGTTGGTGTCCATCAACTGGTGCTGGTACTCGAACCCGGTCAGCAGCGTGTGATGGACCGAGCCGGTGTAGAACTTCCAGACCGGCTCGAACTGATAGTCATAAAACGCATCTGAATCGTCCTGCGAGCGGAGCTGACGGCCGACCAGTTGGTTGCCGACGATGTGGGTGCCGGTCGCACTCATGCTGTCATTGTTGCGCATCACGTCGATGTCGCGATGCGTGTAGGAAAAGCGGTTATTGATGGTCAGATAGTCGGAAACGTTCCATGCGTCGGTCAACGTTGGGCGGATGTAGTCCTGGTTCGCGAAAGAGAATGGCGTCGAATATTTCGCACCGGTCGAGACGCCGTTGATGGGCGAGCCATTGAGATAGATCAGGCCGTAGGCATCCGGCGTCTGCTCGATATGGCGGGCGTCAAGCGCGAAAGTGAGGGTGTGGTCCTGCACATGCCAGGAGAATTCAGGGCGAATCTCGTAGTCGCGGTAACCCAGATCGCGAAACCCCTGCGCGCCGCCAAAGGTCGCATCGACGCGATAATTGAGCCCGTCGATTGTCGTCGGCCCCGTCACATAATTGCTATTGACGATGGTGCTGAACGACCCGAATTGCAGACTCGATCCCCAGTGAAAGACCGGCGACGGATCATAGTGAACGACGTTGACGGTGCCGCCGGGCGGCCCACTTCCAAACAGCGCGGAGCCCGGTCCTTCCAGGATTTCGATACGTCGCACGCCGTTCAGCGAATGCGTGAGGCCGCCAAGCTGATCGCCATCGGAGAAGCCGTCGGTGTAGACCTGCGCATTCAGGCCACGAACTAGGAAATGATCGAAATAGCCGAGCGAATCCTGGCCGCCGGTATTGATGCCGCTGGCGTTGACAACAGCATCCCTGAGCGCGATAGCGCCCTGCTCGGTCAGGACTTCCCGCGGGATGATCTGCACGCTCATGGGCAGGTCCCCAAGCTTGGTTCCGGTCTTGCCGACACCCGGCACTTGCTGCAACGGGGGGCCCGAATTGTTGTTGTTCGGACCGTTGCCATCGTCAGCGGCAATGGCGGTCTGCCCCGCGGGCTTCGGCCGATTGTTGGCACGCGTCGTTCGGCGCCTCGCCGGCCCATTCGTGTTCGCATTCGCGGTTTGCCGTGGTTTTGCGCGTTGCTGCGGCGCCTCGACCTGCACCGGGGGCAACTGCGTCGGACTGGTCTGCGCACGCGCAGAACTGACCGCGAATGCCGGCAAGGCGACGCAGACAATTCCGACGCAACGAGACATGACGAAATGACTGCCCGGGTGCTTGCCACCCGGCCACGTTGTTTGCGGCCTCACCACACTATTCCCCCGGCACAATTTAGAATCGAACTAACCGGACCGACGACGGTTCGTCGCGAGCCCATGCGGCGGACAACAAGCGCCGCGCCGTGGTATTCCGCAATCAACGACAGCGTGTGGCTTGAATATTTCTAAATTTGAAACGCCTCGGCGTTACAGGTGAAATAAATGGAGAATCCGATGGCTCGTCATCGCGGCCATCGTCGGGAACTTGGCGGTCGAGGCCAGCGTTTCGTTGCTTCATGCGAATTACATCGCCGCGACAGGCGAGCCAGTGTTGCGAGCCCTCATGCGACACAGATGCCGGATACCGCGACCTTCTGGGAGACGACCTTAACTCCGGTAGCCGCAAGCCCGGTGAGTTTAGCCAGTCGTTGATGTGGGCGGCCGGGGGACTTCCTTAAAGGCATGTCTCGTTCTTACCTTTCGGCTAAATTCATCAATGTTCGGCCCTCCGGGTTTTCCCTCATTTTACCGCCTCAGCATCGCTCGCGCATGGGTCCAGACCACAGCCGCGGATCCGGAAACATTGGCAACCTGGCGCGCGAGGTGATCGAGCGGCAAATCAAGTCTGCGTTTGAGATAGCTCAGCATCAGGGCCGAGCTTGCGATCTCTCCGAAAATGCCGGCGAACAACACCGCCGGCAGTCCAAGCATCGGTACGAAGGCGGCGCCGACGACAAGCGAAAGGCACGCGATGGCGAGCCCACCGAGGGCCGCGCTGCGCATCGCATTGAGGCTGATAAGGACCTGCGCCGCGACGCGGCCCGGCAGGTAGGCCGCCGACATCGCCAGATACAGTGCCATGAACCCATGATGGAAGGCGATACGGTCATGCGTCCACCATTCGAAGATGATTGGTCCAAGCGCCATCAGGAACACGCTGACGCCGAGGAAAGCCAGGACGGACAGCTGGGCAACGATGGCGATCAGGCGGACAAGCTGTTCGCCTTCGCCGCGTCCCGCAGCGTGGCTGATTTCGACGCCGGCCGGTGCAATCAGCGCAATGAAGAGCTGATCGACCAGCCGCATGGCCGTTGCGTAGACCGCATAGACCGCGACCGCAGAGCCGCCGAGAAGCATGCCCAGCACCAGACGCGGTCCTTGCACGAGCACGCCCTGCGTAGCGAAATTATAGCAATTGAAGCCCAAGCCCGGCTTCAATTGACGGAGAAGCCATTCCGCGTCCATCAGGCGAGGATTTAACCTGGCCCAGGGAGCGGCGGCACGCGCCATCAGAGTCACGATGAAGAGGTCGAGACAGGAAAAACCAGCCATCAGGGCAGCTAGGTAGACGGGGCGCGCGTTCAGAAGCGCAACTGCAGAGATCGCCGAAACAAGTTCCAGCAGCTTGGCGCCAGCGGCGCTGTTGTATGACAGCCCATAGTTGCCCCGGCTGTACAGAATGGAGGCCATGATGCCGCGCAAGGTTTCAAAATTGAGCTGCAGCGCGCCAAAGCCCAGGATCAGCGCTAGATCAAGCCGCGAGAAGTCCGTCAGGTTGAACCAGACCGACAAAGGTAGGATGCTCAGCGCTGCAACCAATGCAGCAAGCAGAATGGGAAAAGGTCCCAGCGCCAGATTGCAGGACATCTGGAAGCTGCGCTGCGCGCGCGCCTGATTTTGCGAGGCCACAGCCATGATGATGTCGTTGATGACTGTCGACACGAGCCCCAGGGTCGCATAACCAAGGCACGAGACGATGGCGCTGATCGTCATCCATTGGCCGTATCCTTGGACCCCCCAATGGGCAATCAGCGTCGGCACCAGCAAGACAGCATTGAGAGCGACCGCAACGCGCCACAGCCCTTGCCCGACAAGGCCGATCGCAAGGCGCCGGACCAGGCTAGGCTTGGTTTTGCCCATGGTTAGCGATCGTCCTGGCTGAAGACACCACGTTCATTTGTCTTCTGGAACTTCCGAAAACCTGCCTCACATAGTCTCTATTTACCCTTGATCCCGCATCATCGGGAATCCGGGCAGTTTTTGCGTTAATATGATTCACCAGTAGCTTACGCCCAATATCACCCCGGTCCCACGTCGAACTGGCTTAAGAAAGGGCCTCGATTTGGCAGAAAAGGTCCCTGTTCCTGATACGCTTCCTCTCGCATTCTGCTGGTGGGCAATTACGACCCTGACCGTCAGCATTCGATGCTGCGATACCCCGTCTGGCTGACCAAGGCCCCTTCGATCGGGCCAGCGGCCGCACCGAGGACCGAGATCCGTCCTGTGCTTGATGCGCAACCAACGGCGCAACCGCACAGCGGTGTAGTTGTCGGTCGCCCGATACGTCTTGGTGACGGTGCCTACATTGAAGTAGTTCGCCCATC
The DNA here is from genome assembly GCF_000472425.1 of Bradyrhizobium sp. Tv2a-2. GTDB lineage: Bacteria > Pseudomonadota > Alphaproteobacteria > Rhizobiales > Xanthobacteraceae > Bradyrhizobium. Next base: position 19,500 of record NZ_AXAI01000004.1, read on the forward strand.
CGCGCAGCGTGCGGTTCAACTTCGCCACCAACTCTGCGGTGCCTTGCCCCTGTCCCGGTTCGGGCCGTCAACGCATGAATGGTCTCCACCATGCGCTTGATGCTTTTCTTCGATGGCCGGTCCCCCAGGCGCGCCTGGCGAACCGTTGCGTCCGTTATCGGGACGAAGGCTGTGCACTGGGGCGCCACCTGCATTCGCCACAAGCGCTCTCCTCTACAGAGATTCGAGCTATCATATAAAGCGACGAACTTGCGTTCCAGATGACTAGTTACGGTATACCTTAACGATCTCGAAGGAGGTGTCATCTGAACGCCGAGATTTTGGAGGAGATAATCTGGGAGATACTCCTACTATGTGCGAAATAACGCACCAACTCCGGCTCCTCAAACGGCACATCGTGAATGGCCTTCGAGAGCCATTCGCTGGCAGGATCCCGGTTCCATTCGTTGGGGAATAAGGCTACTTCATCGGTTGACCATCGATCCGAAGAACTGAGAACTTCCTTGTTGCAAATTGCACCGAACAATGCCGATGGCAAATCTGGGCTGTCGTAACTTGGGAAATGATTGATCTGAGTAGCCCGCGGATTAATCTCTATTAGGTTCGCCTGCGGCTTGCACTGATCCAATACGAAGTCAAAACCAAAGAACCCGGAGAGCTGCAGATGTTTCGTGATAGAACGGGCGGCAGCGATCATCGGCTCTCCTTTAACGCGACGGACCACGGTTGCCACCCCAAAGTCGCTGCTACGTTGTAGGACCTCCACCGCCGTCGAGGCTAGAACGTCGCCCTGCCAGCACGCGACAGCACAGTTGGCCAAGCGACCAGAAACATACGACTGCACACACACTCCCCCGCTTGAAAAGCTGCTGGCTACAAAAAAAGGCTCGACGTCGCCGCCAAACAGCAGCGATTTCATGCGACGCATCGCAATTTTGTGAAGTCGCACTTTCAGAAGGCTGGGCACAACTTCGCGCGTCGTCCGGATCATAACCACATCCCAGCCTCCGGAACTGCCATCCAGCTTCAGCACGGCGGGGAGCCCATACTGTTGAATCCAGTCCAACAGGTGTCCAACGCTATCAACATGCGCGGTTTGTGGAATGTGCACGTCGGGTAATGGTGCGAGTTCGGCAAGAGACGAACGTCGAGTGACGATTTCATAGGACGATGGTGATCCCAACGACGTCTCAATGAGCGAAGCTATCCTACGCATGTCGCTGCGGTCGCGCGCCACTGATGTGTCTTTGTGCAGCCTATGCAGATGACCAACGACGCGATCGTCGCAAGGTACAATGAGATCAGGCTGGGACGCGTCGACCGCGTTCCTGATAGAATCATACGCCGCGGTCGGCCGATATTTGAATGTGCGACTTGGCGACCGCATCCGATGGACCGGATGACGCGCTGGCGCGACGGCGTCTACTGTAAAGCCTGCCTTTCGGAACGCTATCGCCAACCGGCCGATGTTGGACCAGGACATACCATGTGCAAGCAGGACACGTGGTGTCATTTCCCCGCCTGTCCATCGACCGCAGCCATTGCGCCGGAACTACGGTACGCGACAGATCGACTTAAGATTGGCAAGAGACAACGGGAGGCAAAGCTAGCGCCAAATGCAAAACGCATCATGGGCCCAAAGCTATTGGCGGCGATCGGTCCGGTGAAGAAAAGCCCTTTGACCGAGGATTCAAAGTGTCTCGACAGAACGGGAGCGTGAGTCGCGTGCGCTAAGCGCAAGAGTAGCGATTTATCGAGATAAGAAAGTCGCCGAATGTCGACACGATAACCCGTGGCGGCAATCAGATGGTCCGCGCGCACGCTGATTGCCTCGCCGGTCCTGTTGCGCAGTTCTAAGCCCACGCATCCATCGGTGATCGACGCCGCCTGCAATTCGCACCCATTTGTCACAGCGACGCGCCCGACGACCTTGTCTCTCATCGGCCATCCCGCCGCGGGTCCGAGGTGACGGCTAACTATGTGCTGGCGGAGAGCCTCAGGCATGAGGTGGAAAAGCAGGGGCGCATCCGTATAGAGCCGCGACCTCAAGCCTGGCCCGATGCCGGAGCGCGGATACCTGATACGTTGCCACAACGATCGCCTGATCTGCGGCGGGCTCGCGAACCTGAGCTTCTCGCGCCTGCAGATCAATTGAACGTCGCAACCTCGCTGCTGCAGCAGGCCCGCCAGGTCGATCGCGGACGCTCCGCCACCAATCACCGCGACGCGACGGCCTTCAAACGGACTGAGATCGTGATGATCGTAACTGTGCGAAGCAAATTCCGCCGGAAGCCTGTTGAGCGGCGGCGGCACATAGCGGAAGTGTCCAATGCCGGTTGCAGCGACCACACGACGAGCCAGGACGCGGGTCCCGTTCGCCAGGTTGAATGCAAAGCCCGCGCCCTCCTGACGAAGTGAGTCGACAATCGTTTCTTCGAGATGTGGGGCGAAGCGGTCTTTAAACGTCAGGCCGTACTCGACGAACGTCTGCAGGCGAACCGGGATTAGATCGTCGTGATATTCGATTGAACGCTCCTTGCAGAAGCGCGACAGTGGCAAATCATTTCCGGGATCGTAAAGGCTGGAGGCAAAGGCGTCGGACTTCAATAGCATACCCTCCGGCATGTGACGCTGCCACATATCCATAGGGCGGCCAAAAATTTGATGATCGACCCCTGCGGCTCGCAAACATGCGGCGAGCGCCAACCCATAAGGCCCAGCACCTACAATTGCGACGTCAGCATCCATGAAAACATCCGACTACCTGCACACATTAAAAATTAAATCACAATACAACCTCCAACCACAACCGCTTGTCTCACACGCATCCGCGCCTGATTAATTTTTTCCGAAATAGCCCGTGAGCCTGACCATTTTGCAAAATCCGAAAAATCCTTGGCGCAGTCAGTTCCTATGGCCACTGATATCGGGCGGCCCAACGCTGTCGCACCTTCTTTGAAAGTGCAGAGGGGATCGTATTCACCACCCACCTCCGGTTACGATTTTCCTGCCGTGAACGTTCTCAACGCGCGTCGCGCCCTAGCGGTTCCTCGCAGGCAGGCGTAGGCTTCGGTCCAGGCGAATGGGCGCGGCGACCGCATCCGCGTTGCCGGGGGGCTTTCTCAGAAAATCCCCCATCATTTGGCCGAGATAGGCGGCGACCCTAGAGCTTGGAGGGCGTGAAGTAAATGCAGGACTTCCCGTGCATCTACCGATGGGACCGACAAGACCGCAAGGGCTAGCTGTGCCGGGTTCTCGCGCGAGGAAACATGAACGTTGCCTCGTTGAATCTCCTGACGGCTACCGCATGGTGACTAGCCGCAAAGCGTTAGGCAAAGCGGTTGGTTTGGTTTCGGGCACACTGAGGGAAGCAACGGCGAACTGCGCAAGATCGATCCTCAAAGGGATCAAGCCTTCCGATCTGGTGGTAGAGCAACCGACAAGATTCGAGCTGGTTATCGACGTTAAGACGGCTAAAGCGATCGGCAAACCCGTGCCCCCCTCGTTGCTTGGTTCGCGCCGACGAGGTGATTGAATAGAAGCGGTTTGCTGCGGCGCATGAGTCCGGTTATGGCCCGTAGGCGACTATCGACGGTGTGGTGCAGAAGTCCGCTGTTTGGGGGTAGACGGAAATGCCGGTAAGGCTGCGCAACCGAGGCTGATGACCCATTGCTGCCGTACGCCCCAAAAGGTTGGCGCCCGTCGGGTCAATATGTAGCATCCCTTTCGCTTCAGCGGGGCCGCTAGGCGGGCGCAGGAAGGTGCGCCCGGCGGCCCGCAGGGGCCAGCGGCAGGAAGGTGACAGCGAGACGATGGCGAAGAAAGGCCGGGCCTGGATACCGCGCGACTGCACCTGCTCACGCATGCGGTGACTGATTGATCTAGCAATTGATGAAGAGTAATCTTTGGTTTGCTAGCCGCACAAATTCAACCTGCGCGTAGTTAACCGTACATCAGGGGGGGAGGAAGCATGTTCGCTAAGTCTCTACTCGTGACCGGCATAATCGGTGTGCTCTGTGTCGGGTCCGCGATCCCCGTTATTGCTCAGCAGAAAACCGAAGTTCCAAGCTCGGGGACCTTCAAGCTTCATAGTGGTTGGAAGAGCCTCGGAGAAACGATACAGGTTGCGGAGGACCACGTCGTTGGCTCTGGAAACTTCTGGGGGGTGACTTACAATGATGGGGGCACCGGCGCCTTGCACAATGGAGCCGTGGTCTGCCCGTACACCCTCGACACCGTTAAGGGCGCCGGAACGGCCCAGGGCACATGCGCTTGGGGCGACGTCGACGGGGACAAGATATTTACAAGTTATTCAGGCAGCATCTCGCCATCGGGTTCGCTGGAAGGCATGAACAAGATTACCGGTGGAACCGGCAAGTTCAGTGGCATCCAAGGTCAGGCACCGTTCCAGTGCAAGTTCCTGAATGACAAAGGTCAGGTCGCCTGCACACAGCAGTTCGAGTATCGGTTGACTTCAAAATAATGTTTCACGGGACAACAAGCTTCGCTTGAGGGGCGAATGATGTCATGGAACGCTCCGGGTAACACCGGAGCGGCTTTTTTGGCCACGCACACCCGCGCCCTTCCGCTTTTTTTTCGCACACCGCATCTCCGTGCCGATCGGCGGTTTTCAAGCTGAGAGAGGTGGAGCAAACCCGATTTTTTGAGATAAACGACAAAGAAAACTCACGCTAAAAACACCGCCGTATACGTCGACCGTAATCCACGGCCAGACCGTAGCCACGCTCGATTTCCAAAAGGTCGAATAGCGCTCAACGCTCCGGCGAAATTCCTGTTGGTAGGTCGCGCCGATGAGGACGTGGAGGTCGCCTATGGCCCGTTTGCGACATGCCGTCGGACACTAGAAATGTCTGCTCATTGGGGTAGAGCGGAAGTAATCGCCCGACAGCCAAAACGGCGCTTTTGACCCACAGCGGACGTGAAGTCGCATTCTGCAGATCATCGTTTCAAAGCCGTTGAGTTGCATGGTCGCGACCATGCCGGCGCGCGGCTGCCTGATCAAGCCCGCCAGAAGGGTTTGTCGACTTCGTCGGCGATGTCGCTCCATGAGAGGCCAACGTCGTGCAGGTCCCTGTCGGTCCATCGGGCGAGCTCCTGACGGTCCTGGTAACGCTGCCGCCAGATGTGCAGGGTCTCGCCTAGGTGGGTCCAAATTCCCAGACCATGATGATTTGCCATCATTTGGTGCGAGTGCATGGACATTTTTAGCTCCCAAAACTAATGCTGATATCGAACGTCAAGTCCTCTCCACTAGGCTCGCACACTAGCCACCCCCTGCTGCCACCATGGTGTCAGCACGATCAACGTGGGCGGCGTAGCATCGGAAAGATGGGGGGCGACGAGCCAATCTGGATTGTGGCTACGACTTCAAAGCCATGTCTTTCGTAAAGAGAGGTATTTTGCTTGTTTGAAGACCAAAGATACGCTGCCCGGTGTTCTCTATCGCACTGCTGAAGACCGTGCCTAAGGAGAGCCGCTCCATATCCCTTGTTTCGATGCGACCCTTCGACACCGATCAGCGACAAATACCAGTGCGGCTCTGTCGGCCGATAATGTTCTGTCATCTCGAACACCGCACTGACATCCCTTTGCATATCTCCAGGTAGGCTGTCTGAAATGACCGCTACGATGGGTGCACCATCGCCGCGCGCACCCGGAGGAAGCCAAATAGCAACCCCGGCTCCGTCGGGTGAGCGATGGGCCGCGCCTACTTCAAACGAACTCGCTCCAAGCGCGCGGAACAGTCGAGGGATGTGCAAAAGATACTGATCCAGGGCGTGATACATCCAGCGCGCAACCGGGTCGATTTCAAAGGCCGAAACCAGAGTGCCAATTGCCCGATTGACTTCGGCGTCGCCGCTGACAGTCGCGGTTCTCAAGTGCTTCATGTTGGCCATCCATTCCTTTGAACAAAGGACAACTGGCGGACTAGCAATCGTCACCGTGTTGCTGCAGCTATTCGTCCCGGCAATGGCGAGTAGGTTTATGCGCTCCGGAACTTGGACAGCATGAGTTACAATGGAATTTCTGGGGGCTGGAATTTGGCTACATTTGACACATGACGGGCTTCAGCAAAAAAGCTGGCCCATAGGAGGTAAGCGGACATCTGGCGAGCAGACCGAAATCGACGCTCGTGACCCACAAGTGACATCCAACCGCAAGCGCAACTCAAGCTGACGATGGCATCTAAGCCTAGTCATCATGACGTGGACGGGCGCATATGTTCGCGCATCGTCAGCGTACGACCGGCTTGAGATACACGTCCTTGGTGGGGATCTCGCCACCTTCAAATTTGCAGCGCTCGATCCCAAGCTGTTCCCGATGCTCGCCGGTTGAGCGCATGATCTTGCTGACGCGAAATGTCGTAAAGGAGAACCTCTAGGAAGTGATGATAGACTCTCTACTTTGGTTCGGCTGTAATTTCGCCAACCGACTCGACCGGCACCCCGTAGTAGTCGGCTCCGGCCGATCTGAACTTCTTCGCAAGCTCACCCGCCTGGCCGAAAGCCTTCACTGTATCATGGGCCGAGAGCGCAACGGTCGTGGTTATGTCTGACAGGCTTCCGCCAGCTGCCGCGGCAAGCACCGTCGAAACCAAGGTACGCTCGTCGGGCGCTTCGGCTATTATCAGCCAATCGTACCGTCCTAACGTAAGATACCAACCGATTAGACGACCGCCGACGGCGGCGAGCAACTCGGCAATCGCTGCGGAGCGATCTTCCGGCTTTGTGGTCATAGCGCGAACCGCTGCGGCAGTATAACGCCCTTGCGAAATGTAGATCGTCATATTGCTCTCCTGTCCAAATATTTTCTCGACCCTCTCTCATCGTGAGAGAACGAACACAATCGTAGCAGTTCGGATGTCTCCACGATAGCGAGCGATCGTTTGGGAGCTGATCTTTATCGCCAAGAATGACTCCGCCGCCGAACTGGCCAAGCCTTATATGATCCTGAAGTTCCGTCCGACCGCGCGTAGATCTGACCGAACTATAGTCGCTACATAAGTCCCGGTGTAGCAGATAGAGGCGCTGTTTGTTGCCGTGCATGAGTCTCCTGTGGCCCATAGGCGACATGGACGGTGTGGTGCAGAAGTCCGCTGTTCGGCGTAAAGCAAGACGGGCTATCGAATGACGCCCACTTGCTAGGTCCGGCTACCGAGCCAATTGATTAGTCGGACGAGGAGATAGTGGGCCGCTAAAAGTCTGAAGGTTGATCGCCGTCGACCGGGCACCCTGCTTCACACGCGAAATTCTCAATCTTCAAAACAAAAGACCCATTTCAGCATGAAAACCGGCGCTGAGTTGAAGACAATCCGCCCAGATCGGAGATGCCTGAGTGACACATTGCTGATCAAGATGTCTGCGACGAGCCGCGATGTCTGCTTTTTCGCCGCCATGGAGGCCACAGCGGACACCAAACGCGCCTGCGCGATGCAGCGCCGCGCTTTAGATTCTTGTTTTGCGCATGATCTCCGCGCAAACGTTACGCGTTGTCGTCAGAGAAAACAGCTGCACACTTTTCCGGATCACGCGCTAGTTCAACCGTTGCAGCAGCTCATCGGCCTCGCGCAGATCTGCTGAGGTTTCGCCGGCGGGAAATCGCGCTCGCACCGGCGCGAGCAGGTTTCGTGCCTCGGTCCATCTGTGGCGGCTTCCGGTTGTGCCCATGAGCAGGCGAGCGAGGCTGATCGCGGTCCGCAGTTCCCAACCGACTGCCTCCAGCTTCCTTGCTGATGCGAGCGAGCGCCTGAACAGGTGGATGGCCGCGTCGTCGTCGCGATCCGGTCCGCTGCAGAGAAGGGCGCCGTGAATCCGATAAATCTCCGGTGTCAGCCACCGTTCGCCGGTTTGCCTGACCAGGGCCTCGGCAGAAGTGGCGAGCGCCAGCGCCCTGTCCTTCTGCCCGATCCGGTTGAATTCCTGCGCCAGCACGCTCTTGTAGAGCGGCATTTGAATGCATCGATTCTCCGGCGGCAGTTTCGCAATAAGGCCGCACAGTGTCTCGAGCACGACCGGCGCGGGGCCGCGCGCCGCCAGTGCCGAGGCAGCCCATAGCGGTCCGAGAACCTGATACATCGGATAGCCATAGTCGGCGGCCACCTTCATCCCCAGCTCGACGGAGGCCAGGTTGGACGCAAAGTCGCCTTCATACCAGTAATCGCTGACGCCAAGGATGTGGGCAAAGGCGACCATGAACGGGTGTCCGATCTCGCCGGCAAGCCGACGTGCAGCCTCGCTGTACTCTCTGGTTTCGTTTGGCCTCCCCAGCAGCCATTCGGTGCGGCCGGAATAGATGAGCGCCAGGACCAGCGGATCGTGTTGATATGTCTGGACCAGCTTGCCGTGCTCTTTTGGATTGTACCGCGCCCGGATCAAGCCGGCGAATTCGCTTGCCTGTCGCAGACGGCCGACAAAGAAATTGGCAAGCATGGCCGAGGTATACGCCATGAGTGTAGCCTCCTCATCGCGCCATTCCTGGGCTCGCTGCACGAACTTCTGCGCATGCTCGAGCGCCCTGCTGAGTTCGCAATTCACGATCTTGGCGATCGAGATGCCCCAGAGAACCGTGGTCTTTTCGCGAATGGTGCCGTAGTTCGGACAGAGCTTGAGTGCCCGGCGATAAGGTCCATAAACGTTCGGATGCGACCATCCCGCGTTCGCCGTGTAGGCCATCGCGAGGTTGGCCTGCAGGGCGATTTCGGCATCGTACCGCCGTGGCGAAGGCGGCAGCTTTGGCAACAGCGAAATGCCCTCGCGCAGATGAGCGACCGCTTCCTTGGTGGCCGATCGGCGTAGCGCGGACTTGCCGGCCTGCAGCCATGCGTCGACAGCTTGCGGAATATCGCCTGCGCGCGCGTAATGATAGCCCAGCACGGCAGGCTGGCTGCTCGCGACAGTGGTCTGCTGAACCAGCCACGCGGCCGCTCGCGCATGGAGCTCGCGCCGTTCCTCCTTGAGCAAGGAGCCATAGGCGGCTTCCTGTATCATCGCGTGCTTGAACGCGAAGAGTGTGCGCTGGAATTTGTTGATGCGATAGACGATCCCGGCTCGCTCCAAAGCTTCAAGCGCGCGCTTCAGTGACTCGGCATTTTCGGAAAGCACGCTGGCGACGCCCCGATACTCGAACTGCCGACCAAACACAGAGGCGACCTGGGCCACGCGCTTGGCAGCACCGAGACGGTCCAGTCGCTCCATGAGCGAATCCTGGATGGTTACCGGGACCTGGGGGGCGGGCAATTCGTCCTTCGACACCTTGCCGTCGGCGGCGCCCGAGACCGCCCCGGAATCCATTACGGCCCGCGTGACTTCCTCGATGAACAGTGGCACACCATCGGTCCTTTCGATGATCTGGCTCGTGACCCGTCGCGGCACGAATCCGGCGCCAGCGACGGCAGCGACCATCTGCTCGCATTCGGCTCCTGCCAGCTTTTGTAGCGACATGTGCAGCACTGTCGGTCCCGACAGCCAGTTCGCCCGGTAATCATCGCGGTGCGTGACGAGGATCAGAACTCGCTCGCGGGCGCAGCGCGCGACGATACGAAAAAACAGCTCGATGCTCGTCGGATCGATCCACTGGACGTCCTCGATGATCATCAGGATTGGCTTCTTGCGCGAGGCGGCGACGAGGGCGTCGGTCAACACCTGGAAGGCACGCTCGCGCTCGGAGGGTGAACCGAGATCTGCAGGATCGTATCCCGGATGGGCCGGTATGGACAGAAGCGCCCCGTAGTAGCGAAGCGTATGGTCGTCATCCATGATGGCTCTCGCCAGCAGCGATCGCAGTTTCGCGATCGAAAGCGTCGGATCGTCGGCTTCCTGAATGCCCGTTGCGCGCCTCAGCCGCTCGATTTCAGGAGCAAGCGGCGTGTTGACGTGGAATGGTGAGCACTGGAGGGAGAGAACGTTGATCGTGGACTTATCGAGAGAACTGCGGAATTCACGAATGAGTCGGGACTTGCCGATGCCGGGTTCGCCGGAGATGGCGCCGACACGTCCCGACCTCGCGATACTTTGCCGCCACAGCTCGGACAATATCTTCAAGTCGCTGGCTCGATTGATCATCGCCGGGAGCGGCGAGGTGCGCGTTCTATCGAACCTGCTTCCGCCCGGCGCAACGGCGTCAACGCGCCACGCCTCGACCGGATCTTCGACGCCCTTCAACCGGCGCCGGCCGAGCGGGGAACAACTGAACATTCCGCGGATCAGCTCGTAGGTCGCAGAGCCGATGACAACGCAGTTGTCGCCCGCGATGCCCTGCAAACGGGCCGCGATATGTGCCGAACTGCCGAAGACTTCACGACGGTCAGCCGGCTCACCGGGCACGCTTCCGACGACGACGAGCCCGGTGTTCACACCGACTCGCACCTTGAGCCGGACGAAGCTGCCGTCGGAGAGGTGGAATTTCCGCTGCCTGACGGCGGCGGCAATGGCCAGTGAGGCGCGCACCGCGCGCTCGGGATCGTTCTCGTGCGCCTGTGGTACGCCGAAATAGGCCAGCAGCCCGTCCCCGATCATCCTGGCGATGTGGCCGCCATATTGGCGAATCTTCTCGTCGCAGATATCCCGATAGCCTCGGATCACCGCAAAAAACTCTTCGGGATCGATCCGTTCGCTCAGCGGCGTCGATCCGACAAGATCGACAAAGACCACGGTAAGCTGTCGCCGTTCGGCATCCAGGCTTGCCATGTCGGCATCGGGCGAGGACCCCGCAAGCCGAGGACCATCGAACTGCCCCGGTTTTGTATCCCCGCTCACGCCCCGACCATGTTCAGCTTCCGTCGCACCTGCAACGAAGCGAGATATACGGCAAGCCGCATTCGACTGATGCTACCGAGGGGGCGATGCTCGGGCAAGCAATTCCACGGGCTGAACATCATGTGCTCGCGGTCGTAAAACTGGTTGGGCGCCACTCTGGAACCTTGGCGGTGAGGACGAGGCACGCGCGACTGTCGGGAAGATGCTGGCACCACCCCAACTTGAGCGCAAGCCGTTGGGCGCAGGGATTGTATTACCGCCACCAGAAAGACCTCGACGCGTTCATAACGCCATTACGCCTCGCGGGATTGCCCGACTGAACTGCGCAGAGATTGCGGGCGTGATGCGTGCACGCGACGGCGTTGGTGCGCCGAACCGTACGGCTCGATGTCCGCCTACACACCAACGAACTCCGGCGATCATCCGAATGTCAGCTTTGAGGGGGTAGAGCGGAAATGCCGGTAAAGCGGCGCAACCGACGCTGATGACCCGAGGCGGACATTGGGCGCCAATCGATGAAGCTTGATGCAAATCAAGAGCAATGTAGCCCGACCGTGGGCCTATTCATTTAGCGGCGTTACCGGCGCGCGAGATAGTCATGGCCACCGGTGCCAAAGCGGGGGTGAAGATGGCAAATTCAACGCCGGTAAAGCTGTCTCGCAGCGGTGAGCCAGTGGATAACCGCGGGACAGGAGGCCGCTGCGATAGAGGAGCTGCGGAGGCCGGGTGCCTTAAGTAAGTCAGAAATTGGCCGCCGGTGACGCACAATTGACTGGCGCTCAGGGCCTTCACTCCTTCCGTCCATCGGGAGAAGCGGTAAAGTTTTCGGCTATATACGAGACTGGTCGCTCCGCGAGAGGCGGTTAGGCCACAGGATGGGAGGAGGCTATGACCATCGAAAGCATTCTGAGGCGGAAGGGGATCGACGTCACAACAATAGCTCCCGAGGCCAGCGTCAAGACGGCGGCAGACTGGCTCCGCGCGAAGAATATTGGCGCCCTCGTGGTGACGAGTGGGAACGCAGTTCTTGGTCTCATTTCCGAACGTGAAATCGTTGATGCACTTTCTCGCCATGGCGAGGCAACCGGGTCGTTGCTTGTGAAGGAAATCATGCAGCGCGGTGTTTATACCGTGTCCCCGGACGAGAGTGTCAATCGCGTGATGAACCTGATGACGCACCATCGCGTGCGCCACATGCCGGTATTACGCGGCGACAAGCTGGTCGGTATCGTCAGCATCGGCGATGTAGTCAAGCATCGACTGGAGGATCTGGAGCTTGAGACGAACGTCCTACGTGACGTTTACCACTCTGCGCGTTGACGGCTCCAGCGAGAAGGCCAGCGCCAAGGGGGGCCTAGATCGGTCTCCAAGCTAAAAAGAGAAAAGGTATCGATGCCGCGCTTTCTGCTATCGTTGGTTCGTCCTGACGCTCTTGTCTTTGTCGGCGAGGTCGAGCAGGTCGACCTCCCCGGCGCCGAAGGCGACATGGGCGTGCTTGCCGGACACGCGCCAATTGTGACGATCTTGCGTCCCGGAATCGTCAGAGTTATTTCCGATGGCCAGGACGAGAAGTTCGTCGTCATGGGGGGCGTCGCAGAGTATTCAAACGAGGAACTCACGGTTCTAGCGAACGCCGCCGATCGGATCGAGGAATTCGACGTCGCGGGTCTGAAGGCAGACATCGATGAGCGAGAGCGAAATCTGCCGACGATGGAGATCGGCCAGGAGCTGGATCGCGAGATCGAACTTATCGATCACTACAAGACGCTTCATCAATCTTTGACGGTCACGACAGCGCTCTAGCGGACGGCATATCGAGCGCAATCAGCGGCGCGCCTCCGAGTTCGTGAGGCCCATCAGATTACTGGTCAATTCGCATTGCATTGCGGCACATCAATAAGCACAGCGGGCGGTCCGCTATCGTGCATGCTCTTCCAGTTGGAGCCGTACACATGACGATCCCCGCTAAGTCGGTGATGACAACGGATATAGTTACCGTGCCGCCTGAGACCACCGTAGCCGAGACCGCCCGCCGCATGTTGATCCATCACGTCAGCGCCGTCCCGGTAGTTGCCCCCGATAACCGGCCACTTGGATTGGTCAGCGAAGGCGACGTGATGCGCCATTTCGGCGCGCAGTTTCAAAGTAAGCGAGCGCAATGGCTACGTATGCTGGCGGAAGGTGAGAAACTCGCCCCGGAGTTCCTCGCCGAAATCCGCCTCAACCAGCGACACGTCCGGGAAATTATGAGCACGGCCATCGTCTCCGCTGATGAGGAAGCCTCGCTTGCGGAGTTGGCTGATCTGATGCTGAAACATGGGATCAAGCGCGTCCTTATCCTGCGTGACGGCGTGATGGTTGGCATGGTCAGCCGCGCCGATGTGATTCGGGCTGTGGTCGACAATCTGGACGACTTGCTTGAGCCGACGGACTAGCACCGGCAGTTGGTCGGGCGGACCATATCATTCGCCAGCGTAGCCGCCGCTTCAGTCGTAAGACGAAGTCCACGTCTGGCCCCAAGCGGCTGACCCGGCATGTCCGCTAGATGTCCGCTTTTGGGGGTGAAGCGGACTTTATATGCTCTACTTGAGTTCTTCCGCGTCTGACCCTAAACGGAAGTCACTCGATCCCGCTGTCATGCACGACGGCTCGGGTTTTATGTGGTAATTGTCACATCATCGGCATCGGGGAAACGGCCTATGAGACGCCGAGAATTTATAGCGATGGTTGGCGGCATGGCTGTATGGCCACTCGCGGCACACGCGCAGCAGTCCAAGAATACCCCGCGGCTTTGCTTTCTTACGTTTGATCCTGGTACGTTGCAGTCGACGAGATTTGATGCCTTCTTCCAGGCTCTGCGTGACCTCGGTTACGTGAACGGAGAGACAATTACTATCGACTACCTTTCCGCAGGCGGCCAGGGCGAGAGATTTTCAGCCCTCGCCGAAGAATGTCTGCGCCTGAAGGCGGATATCATTGCCTTAAGCACCACCCCGGCCGCTCAGGCCGCGAAGAATGCAACCCGCACGATCCCGATCGTCATGATTGCACTCGGCGACCCCGTGGGAACGGGGCTCGTAGATAGCCTTGCGCGACCTGGGGGAAATGTCACCGGCATGTCCTTGATGGTCCCTGAGCTTGCGGTCAAGCGCCTTGAACTGCTGAAGGAGGGCGTTCCCAGCATCTCGCGGGTGCTTGTGCTGACGTACCTCGTCGACCCGATCGCGCCGCTCCAGGTGAAAGCTTTGAACAAGGCGGCCCCTTCACTGGGCGTGACGCTGCAAATCCAGGACATTAGGACTGCGGATGATCTTCCGGCCGCGTTCGACGCAGGAGCCGCGGCGCACGCTGACGGCCTCCTCACGACGGCCGAGAGCATATTCGTTGCACAGCGCGAACGAGTGAACGAGCTCGCGATCCGCCATAGACTGCCGTCAATGCATCCTTTTTCAATCCAAGTCACTGATGCCGGTGGCCTGATGGCCTATGACGCAAATTACCCTGATCTCCAGAGGCGTGCCGCGAACTACGTCGATAGCATTTTGAAGGGTGCTAAGCCTACAGATCTTGCCATCCAGCAGCCGACCAAATTCTCGCTGGTGATCAACCTCAAGACCGCCAAGGCGATCGACCTGACGATCTCAGAGTCCTTCCTCGCGCGCGCCGACCAGCTGATCGAATGACTTAGCTGCAATGCATGAGTCCGGAAATGGCCCACACCGACAAAATTCGACCTATGTGCCCATGTCCGCATTCAGCGGGTAAACCGGACATGGCCACCGTGCAGTCAAACCGACGCAATGACCCACAGCCGACGAGGCACACGGCGACATATTGCGATGCACCGTTGGCTGGGGCGGGAGGGATCGAACCTCCGAATGGCGGAATCAAAATCAGTTTGATTATTGAACGATTTCAACCCGCATTTGGAAAAAAGGTGAAAAATGCTCTGCAATGTTATCAATAGGTTGACAGCCGTTTCCAAATGAAGAAGCCGCCTTCGCGGAGTTGTGTGTGCCGAAAACTTAAACACGGAGGTAGTGGTGGTGAAGTCCGCCAAGGATGGCGCGTGATTTGATGCTTCCTATTCGTCGAACCGGACGAGAGACCGGCGCATCCTCATCCAACGACCGATGCGCTCTGATATTGTTGTAATAGCGGGCATAGGATCGCAGAATCCCGCTTAGATGTGCCTCGTCCAATACAATGAGGTGGTCCACACATTCCCGCCGGATCGATCCGATCAACCGTTCGGCAAAGCCATTTTGCCAAGGTGATGCTGGCGCGGTAGGCGTGTCCCGAATGCCCATGGCACGCAATCGACGAGTGACGTTGCCGCCATAAATGCGATCGCGGTCTCGGATCATGTAGCCGGGAGCCTCATCCCAGGGAAATGCCTCCGTGATCTGACGCGCAACCCATTCCGCCGTCGGATTTTTCGTGATGTTGATCCAGATGAGGTCTCTGCGGTCTAGCCGGACGACGATGAAGGCTTAGAGCAGGTCAGAAACCGATCGTCGGGACGATGCAGAAGTCCATGGCGGCAACCTCCGGCGCGTGGTTGCGCAAGAAGGTCCGCCATCCCTGGCTGGGTGACCCTCGCCGTTTGACCATGTACTTGGCGACGCTCGACTGCGCGACCTCAGACCCCAGCTTGAGCAGTTCGCTGTGGATTGCGCGGCGCGCCCCAGAGCGGGTTTTCGACGCTCATCCGCCGGATCAGCGCACATAGTTCCGTTTCGACTGGCGGCCGCCCTCCCCGTCGACGCGATTTCCAATGCCAGTAGCGCCGAAAGCCGGCCCGATGCCAGCGCACAAGCGTCTCGGGCCGGATAATTGTGAGAACCTGCAGGATTGATGGAAACCAGCGATACAGCTGGATAAAGAACCAGCGATCATGATTCGTGAGCCGGACGCGACCATGCAGCCTGCGCTTCAAGATGATCAGCTGATGTCGAAGCGCCGCGTTCTCGGCTTCGAGCCGCAACCTCGACTTGAATGGTGAGGCCAGGACGGCCAGCACGAAACAGAACAGCCCGATCATTCCGCCAGCTTAGGCGATTCCATCACGGCATCAATACGGATGACGTTTTCGGCACACACCGCCGGTCCCCGCCCCGGTTCAGCGGACCGGGAGCATCAAATCGTTCCCCATCCTCGGCGGACTCCATCGCCGCTACGCCCAGGTTTAAGTTTTCGGTACACACTGCTCTCGCGTACCAGCCGGATCAGGTTTCCGACAGGTACAGAACCGCTCGCCTCCAACCGCAGGACAACGCGACGATTGTCCAACGAAGTGAATTTTGGCGCGCGCTGATTCAGTTGTCCGCAGTTCGCTCTCTCATATAAACTGCCCGCCGATCTCCTGCGGAGTCTCGCCATGAAAGCTTTCGTGCTCGCCTGCACAGCCGCAATCATAATTGCAGTCGCAGGCTTTGTCGTCCTTAACCAGGTCCAGGAGCCCGTCCAACAAGCGTTTGCGACGACGGGTGTGCGGCTCTGACCAAAGCCCATGCACGTTATGGATCGCGTGATTCCTACTCCGCCGCAGTGACCGCCGGCCGAGGCCGCGCATTGGCTTCAGCACGGGCATTCTCCTCTTCGAGCCAGAGACTATGGTGCTCCCTGGCCCAATTGACGTCGACGGTGCCGCTCCCCATCGCTTCGAACGCACCTTCCATGCCGATCGTGCCGATATAGATGTGCGCGAGCATCACCGCCATGAACAGCAACGCCACGGTTGCGTGGACCATTTGTGCGAACTGCATCCCTTCGATGCCCGACAGATAGAAGGGGAACATCAGCTCATATCCGGTGGCCGCCACCAGGCCTCCGCCGATGACCACGATCCAATAGATCGCCTTCTGACCGGCATTAAAGCGGTAGGCCGGCGGATGATCGCGACCCACGATACCACCACCGCGCTTGACCCAATCGACATCTACCTTGTTGGGGATATTCCCCGCAATCCACATCAAGAAGATCAGCACGACTCCGATGGTGAACGGGAAGCTCAGATAGTTATGCGCATACTTCGCCCACTGCGACCATTCGGAAAACGCCTCGTGACCGATCAACGGTAGCAGCAACGGACGGCCAAAGGTGATGTTCAATCCGGAAATCGCCAAAACGATGAAGCAGGTTGCCGTCATCCAGTGCACGAAGCGCTCAAAGGTCGTGAAACGCACGATAGTCCGGCCCGAACGCCCGGCCTCGAGCCGAACCATGCCACGACGGAGATAGAAGATCACGAGCACCGCGAGCATGCCGAGGATCGCGATTCCGCCGACCCAGCGCAAAGCCACGGTTCGGAATTCACGCCACTCGCGGCCAGCGGGTTGGATGAGAACACTTGAGCGCTGATCGGGAATGCTGACACGCCCCTGGATTCGGTCGAACTCTTGCAGGAGCTGCCGCTCTCTCACTGAACTCGCCGTCGGGTTGATCTGGCTTTGTTGGGCGATGGATGGCGCTGACGCCGTCAATATCAACAGCAATGCCCACGCGCCGGCAATCAGGCGAATCGATCGAGCAAAAGACGCCATGAGCTTCCTCCTGATAGTTGCACGCCTCGAAAGTCCCATCGCCCTCAGGACTCGATGGTCTCGCGATAGGCGGTTTTCCAGCCCCAGGCGCCGGAGCCGTAGCCACGCTTCATGACGCGCTCCTTGTAAATCTGGGCGATTATTTCGCCATCGCCGGCGAGCAACGACTTGGTTGAACACATCTCGGCGCACAGCGGCAATTTGCCCTCTGCGAGACGGTTCGCTCCATATTTCTCGTATTCCTCCCTGCTGCCGTCGGCCTCGGGCCCGCCGGCGCAAAATGTGCACTTATCCATCTTGCCGCGCGAGCCGAAGTTGCCGACCTGTGGATATTGCGGCGCGCCGAACGGGCAAGCGTAGAAGCAATAGCCGCACCCAATGCAGAGGTCCTTGGAGTGAAGCACGACGCCGTCAGCCGTCGTGTAGATGCAGTTCACCGGACAAACCGCGGCGCAGGGCGCATCGGTGCAATGCATGCAGGCCATCGAGACCGACCGTTCGCCGGGTTTGCCGTCATCGATGGTAACAACGCGACGCCGGTTGATACCCCAGGGCACCTCGTGCTCGTTCTTGCAGGCAGTGACGCAGGCATTGCACTCGATGCAACGGTCGGCGTCGCAGAGGAATTTCATACGTGCCATAGTCGTTGCTCCTTATGCTGCCGCGATTTGGCAGAGAGTGACTTTGGGCTCCTGCATGCCGGTCGCCGGATCGTATCCGTAGGTGGTGATCGTGTTGGCGCTTTCGCCGAGCACGATCGGATCAGTGCCCTTCGGATAATTGCCACGAAGATCCTTGCCTGCGAACCAGCCGCCAAAGTGGAAGGGCATCCAGGCAACACCCTTGCCGACACGCTCGGTAACGAGCGCCTTCATCCTGGCGCGCGAATTGTTTTCTGCGCCGGTGACCCAGACCCAGCCGCCGTCCTTGATGCCGCGATCGGCGGCATCAGCCGGGCTGATCTCGATGAACATGTCCTGCTGGAGCTCGGCGAGCCAAGGATTGGTGCGCGTCTCCTCCCCGCCGCCCTCGTACTCGACGAGCCGACCGGAGGAGAGGATGAGTGGGAATTGCTTGGCGATCCCTTTCTCCACCGCCGCCTTCTGCACAGAGAAGCCGATATTGGGCATTCGGAACTGTTTTGCGTCAGGCATCGTCGGATATTTCGCAACCAGATCCACGCGCGGCGTATAAATCGGTTCGCGGTGGACCGGAATGGGATCCGGCAGGCCGAACGCGTTCATGCGTGCCTTCCCGTTCCCGTAAGGCACACAGCCGTGCATCAGCGCAACGCGCTGAATGCCGCCCGACAGGTCAAGCGCCCATGACACCGCATCAGGGTTGGCCGGATTGACCGTGTTGATGGTGGCCATTTCGCCCGCGGTCAGATCTTTATCCCAGCCGAGCTTCTTCAGGATCGCCAGCGTGAACTCCGGATAGCCATCCTGGATCGCCGAGCCCTTGGAATAAGATCCATCCGCCAGCAGACTGACCTTCCGCGTCGTGCCATCGGGCAGCTTCTCCTCGCGCTCAAGGCCGAAGCGGGGCCGGAACGTGCCACCGCCATCCATCACATGAAGGTTGGTATTGTAGAGCAGCGGAGTGCCGGGATGCTTGACTTCCGGCGAGCCCCAGCATGGCCAAGGCAGGCCGTAATAGTCGCCGCCGACTTCCGGATCGTCCTTGGGCGCGCGCATGGTCAGAAAGTCGAACTTGGCCTGGTTCTTCATATGCGCCTTGAGACGCTCGGGTGACTGGCCGCAGTAACCGGTCAACCAGCTGCCGCGATTCATCTCGCGCAGGATATCCTCAGCCTCGGGAAGGTTGTTCTCGACCTTGATGTTCTTGAACATCTTGTCGGCAAAGCCGAGCTTCTTCGCCATTAGGTACGTGACCTCTAGGTCATCCTTCGATTCGAATACGGGTTTCACAATCTGCTCGCCCCACTGCAACGAGCGGTTCGAGGCAACGCGCGACCCCTTGCACTCGAATTGCGTAGCAACCGGAAGGAGGTAGAGGTTATCCGTGCGCCCTGCCTCTACCGCCAGCGAAGCCCATGTGGTCGGATGAGGGTCGGCAACAACCAGCAGCTCGAGCGCCTTCAGACCCTTGAGGGATTCAGGAACGCGCGTGATGCTGTTGCTGGCGTGTCCCTGTACGAACACCGCCCGTACATTGTCTTTTTGCGCAACCTGATCTTTCGGCAGTATCACCGCCTCAAACCAGCGGGTGAGCGGGATGCCGGGCGTTTCCATGATCTGCTTGGAGTCGAAGCGCGACTTCAGAAAGTCGTAGTCGACTTCCCATACCCGAGACCAATGCTTCCAAGCGCCCTCGGCCAGGCCGTAATAGAACGGAAGCGTGACGATATCGAGCCCGACGTCGGTCGCTCCCTGTACATTGTCATGGCCGCGGAAGATATTCGCACCAGTGCCGGGAGCGCCGACATTGCCGGTCATCAACAGTGCGATGCAGCTCGCCCGTACGTTAGCAGTCCCGACGGTCTTCTGGGTCTGGCCCATGGCCCATATCAGCGTTGCCGGCTTCTCAGTGGCAAGCAGCTTGGCGACGCGCTTGAGCTGCTCGCCAGGAACGCCGCTGACGCGTTCGACTTCTTCCGGATTCCACTTCTCCGCTTCTTTTCGCAGATCATCGAAACCGTAGACGCGCTGCCTGATGAACTCCTTGTCCTCCCAGCCATTCTGGAGGATGTGCCACATCATGCCGTAGAGCACAGGGATGTCGGTGCCCGGCCGCATGCGCACATATTCAGTCGCATGGGCGGCGGTGCGCGTCAGGCGTGGATCGATGACGACGAAGTTGGCATTTTGAAGCTCCTTGCCTTCAAGCAAATGCTGCAACGATACCGGATGCGCCTCGGCCGGATTGCCGCCCATGATGATCTGAGTTTTGGCATTGCGGATGTCGTTGAAGCTGTTGGTCATCGCGCCGTAGCCCCAGGTGTTGGCTACGCCCGTGACTGTCGTTGAATGGCAGATGCGCGCCTGATGGTCGGTATTGTTTGTGCCCCAGAACGCGCCGAGCTTGCGGAACAGATAGGAACCTTCGTTAGTCATCTTAGCCGAGCCGAGCCAATAGACGGAGTCGGGACCCGACTTCTCGCGCACTTGCAGTATCTTGTCGCCGATCTCGTTGATAGCCGTGTCCCAAGAGACGCGCGTCCATTGGCCGCCAACGAGCTTCATGGGATAGCGCAATCGCCGCTCGCTATGCACGAGCTCGCGCACCGAAGCGCCCTTGGCGCAATGCGATCCGCGATTGATCGGAGAATCCCAGCTCGGCTCCTGACCGATCCATACCCCGTTCAACACCTCCGCGGTCACGGTGCATCCAACCGAGCAATGCGTGCAGATACTCTTGCGAGTGGCGGCACCCGAGGTCAACGGTCCGGCCGCGGCAGCTTCGGCCTTGCGGACGCTGCCGACGGACAGCGTGCCCAGAGCGGCCAGAGCGCCACCGGCAAGACCGGATCGGCGCAGGAAGGTGCGGCGGTCGAGGCTGTTGCCTTGACCGACCAGGGCTGCAGCGATTGATCCGCGTGAAGCGGTTTCAGAGCGCTGTTGTGTTCTCTTGATCAGCACAGCCGTCTCCTTCAGGAAGGATATCGATTGACTCGGTAATAGGTTTTGACGTGCTCAGTTTCCTTGTAGCGCGCCTTGCGTTTCTCTTGGTCGGTCTCGCTGTCTGCCTGCGCCGGGGCCATCAGGGGTGTTGCCAACGTCGCTCCGGCGCCGACCGTGCCGAAGCCGACCTTGCGAAGGAAGTCGCGGCGGCCGACTGTCGATTTCTTCTCGTCCCTCATCGCATCTCTCCTGATCCAGCAGTGCGGTCAGTTGGCGAATGTGAAAGCCTCGGTCTCTACTTCCAGAAAAACTCGTCCAAGTGTTCCGACCGACCGGTAGAATTTGGCGTTTTCCGCCCTCTCCATGTCGGCGAACAAACGTCCCATCCAGCGGGACACGTGCTTCTCGAAAAAGGCTCGTTGTGCCTCCGGTGTCGCCGGGAAGCGCGCCGCCGCAAGGTCCGCCATGATCTCGCATAGCGTCGCCGCATGATCCTCGGACTCAAGATTACCCTCCACCCGCTCGATGCCGAGCGTGGCAAGATCGTCGCGCAGGCGCGACAACGGGCGTTCGTTGAGAAAACCCGTCAGGTAATAGGATGCGTAAGGCAGCAACTCGCCGCGGCCGAGACCGATGAACAGATCGAAGTACTCGCGCTCGACCTTGGTTGCGACCGCTACCGACGCAGCCTCTGCAAGCGTTGCATGGGCGCGGCCAAGTGGCGTTGCATCGATGTTTAGCTGTGCGATCTGCTGAAGCAATGCGGCTGACGGCGCGGAGGAGAGCAAGGTCGCAAGCAGCGCGTATTCCTGCGCGCGTCCGGCATCGATCGGATCAATCGCGTCGTCCGTCACGGCAGGCTCGCTATAGAGATCGGGACGAAGCACCCGGCGCGACACGCCAGTTGCGCTTTCGACCGCTATCACGCGCTGAGCGGGCACCCTGTTCCAGTTCGACACTGAGGGCTGGGCAATACCCATTTTCCGGGCAAGCCGGGCAACGCCGCCCGCCGCATCAATGGCACGTTCAAGGCCTGCATCGCGCACGCCGACCTCCCATCCCAGGGGCCAAGCGCTTGATTGCTTCTGCGCGCCAGAAGACTACGGCGCATGTCGCGGAGCGGTCAATCAACTAGCATAGCCTAAAGCTATGTATTTTGTCGCAGTCTACCGAGGCAACGCGCCGCCGTGAGTGCGGTGCGGAAGCGGAGCTCCTTCATTCGCAGCCGGGGATTGCAGTGCAGCAGAAACTGCCGACAATTCCGCGTCTGCGGACTCGTCGAGTGGCCGAGGTTCCGTCGTCTTCACCGGATTTGATGATTGCGCGGAACCAGCCTCCGCATCTGCGGATCGCCCACTTTCCTCGGCGGCCGCTGCGAGCGGCTTGGGGTGGCTCTCGGCGATCTCCACCACATCTCCGACGAAGCGGCGGACGAGTGCGTCAACCTGCTCGACCGAGTAGTCCAGCGGACCGAAGCCAGGCATGGCATTCGGGTCATTAAAGTCCCAGGCGTTCTCTGCCAACCCCACGAAATCGCGGATGGCGGGGTCGGTCCTCCAGGCGCGACGAAGCGCGGCGCGGCTCAACTCCAGCGGAATACCTTTGCCGAGGAAAGCCGTGACGTCGGTGACAGCGTCAATCGCTTCAATGGGCGGCAAGTTCGAAAGATCGGTCTCCGGGGGACCTGGCTCTGCCTCGCCACGATCGAAGGGCGCCGGCCTAACTGCCTCGGCAGCTTCGTCAGGTACTGGCTCAGCGTGATCGGCCTTCGCCTCTTGCTTGCGGCGCGACCAGCGCGCCAGGAATTGCTCGTCGCTCATTCGTGCCCACCGTCGTGGTGACGTCGCGCGAGCGCCTCTGGATCGGCGCGGCGCCGCTCGCGCTTGACGAACTCAGTCTCGACATGGTGCTCGGCGACGAAATTTTCAATCGCCTGACACAGCACCTCAGGCATCGGTACCGCTTCGACCAGATTGGCACCGGCTTCCGTGAATGCCTCCCCTTCCGCGGGGTCCGCGGTGACGGCCAAAACAACGTAGGGCCAGGCGCCTTCGGAAGGAGCCAAGACGATCCAGACACTGGGAGCACCGGTGGCAAGATTGTCACGGTAGCGCGCCGTTTCCGACCGATAGAGATCGACCGTCGCGCTGCCGGCATAGAAGAGCGTCGTTCCCTCCTGCTCCCGTATGATAGTCCACGGCGTCATTTCCGGCCCGTCCGGCAACACCCCGATGCCGCGCCAGACAAATTCGATCCACGGCGAATCCGCTCTTCGCCGCTCGACTACGATGCCGACCGGAATGCGCAACAACGGCAGGACGCCCGGGTTCACGTTGCAGCCTCCAGGTGTTTGATCGGCAGCCCCGTCAACAGATTCTGCGGTTTCATGCGCAAAAGCCGCTCGGAGCTCATTGCAAGGATCAAATAGACCGGCTCGTGCCCGACGGCATCAATGACTAAGCCGACATCGGGAAAGGTGAGCCGAAAAAGCGCCAGCACACGGCTTGCCGTGCGGTCATCCAGCGCTTCTCCATGCCAAAGCCGGTCGCCTATCCCGCTGGCTTCAGCATCGAGCCCAACATACCAGGTGAGCGTGGCGTCGCGCAGGGCGGTGAGCGGCTCGATCGTAACGTCAACTCCGAGCAAATGGGAAATCCAGCGCCGCATCGCGTCCGCCAGCGCAGCCGGACCGCGTGTTCCGCCGGTGAAATCGAGCGCGAGATCGAACCGATCGCTGCGCTGCCAGTAGCTTTCGGCATTCTCCTCGCTGAGAACCTCGACCTCGGCGTCAGTCACCGCCACCAACATGGACATCAGCGGCAGCACAGGCGCCGGGTTTGGCCCGCCAACGACTTCCTCGTCGCCCAAGAGCAGCGAATTTTCGTGCGTCACGATACGCTGCGGCCGGAAAAACAGTTCAGCCGCGCGCACCACGAACGGATCTTCGCATCCGTCGAGCGCGTTTCGCAGGATCACGTGAGCGAGCTGCTTCAAAAACAGCGGAGGCAACTCGATACATCCTGAACGAATTAATGCAAGATATGCCGCTTCCACCGTAGGCTCGCGCAGCAAGATCTTCCGAAATGCCAGCACGAATTGCCAATTCTCCCGTGCGTCTGGGTCGGCGATCGCAACAACCTCCTCTGCCCCAACTATCCGACGCGGATAAGCCAGCAGTTCCTGGCGCAGCCTCCGCTCCACTGCGCATGCATCGTCCGGCGGCTTCAGTTCGGGACGCGCGAAATAGGCCTTCAGAAACTCATCCGTGACCACAAGCGCGCCGTTCGCATTGCGATCGAGCAAGTGATAGCCGCAGGCGATCCAGAAATCCTTCATCGGCGCTGCGGCTCCTCGCTCATATTCGCAAGATTGAGATTGCCCTCGGGCGCGGTGTCATCCTCTACTTGCATGAACGAGAACGCCTTGCCGTGAGGCTGCCCCTCACGCAATTGCAATCTGCGGAATGACTCGCGGACCTCGCCATCGCTCGCCGAGCGATGAACCGCAATCAGCGCGCTGACGGGATGCGCGCAGAGCGATTGCGCAAAGGCGACTTCCTCTTCTGCGGCGAAGTGGGCGGTTGCAAGATCCGGTGCACCGAACCGTTCGACCAGCTGCCTCGCAAGAAGCTCCACCAACGTCCGGCGATCGTCCTCGGTCGCGTGGACAATTTGCACCAGCGTCGACCAGCCCCAGGACTGCACGCCGAGAAACCCGCTGCGGAACGCCGAACGATCCTTGCCGCTCAGCTTCGTCGGATCGCGATCGCAAAAGCGGAATGCGCCAGATACCGCCCAATCGCCGGACGCGGCCGCCCCGTCGAAAACGAAAGTATCGGAAGAATCGAGCGCGATGGTGCGCAGGAGCTTCACAGGCGCGGCCCTCCGAGCTTCGGATCGAGCCAGGAGGGCAACAGCAGGCCTTTGCTCAAATCACGCCGATCGGTTCTGTCTGTCCCGATGCGGTGCACCAGGAGATCGCCGTTGTTCGCGATCACATGCGAGGTATTCCGTTCGCGCACCAGCCGGTTCAGGAATTGGCTTGCGATCCTGTCGAATTCGTCGGCTTGCCAGGTATCCAGAGCGCGCATCAGATGCCGTGTAAAGCTCTCGGTCACCTGAACCGCGCCTGTCTCACCGAAGCCCTCCTGATCCAGCGCGGAGGCGAGCGGATAAACAGCAGCTTCCCTGTCGTTCATCGCAACTGTCCGGATCATGGCGCCGAACACCAGCCACCGCGGCGGTTCATCTTCCTTCGCGGACGAGGGCCAGCCAAGCCGCCCGCCGCCAACCAGCCCCCCGTCGACACGGATCGCGTCCGGCCAGTCGATCGCGATCTCCTTGTTCGGCGGCGCATAGGCACGCAAGGCGTCCGTGAGTGCCACCATTCCCGCGTAGAACGCGCGGCGCGCGGCGCGCAGGGGCTCGCCGGGTTCAAGCACGACCGCGAACTCGGCAAGGTCAAACCGGCCAACATAGGTCAGCGTACCTGCCCCGCTCTCTTCGGCTATATCCATGGCGTGGGCGAAGGCGTCACGACTTTCGCGCAGCCTCACCAGCGTAAATGGCGGAGGCAGAGTGATCGGCTCCGAGACCGATGAGCGCGACGGGGCTGTCGGTGTCAGTCGGACCTCCAGCTTCCTTTTCTTCGCTTGTGAGAATAGCTTAATCGAGCAGAACGGTCGACGCGAGTTTACTCGCTGTCGCTTCCGGACCTCCTTGGAAGGTAGACAGCTGCGCATGCCGGATCCGCCGAAAAAGATCCTGATTTGCTCGTGTGAAGACACGATGCGCCTCGATACGGCCGCCGTTAGGCGAGGATGCCGCAACACCGAAATCGCGGAATTCCGTCAGCTCTGCCGGGCCGAGCTTGATCATTTTCACAACGCAGCGAGGACGGAAGGCCCGCTCATCGTCGGCTGCACTCAGGAGACACCGCTGTTTGACGATGAGGCGGAAGGACGTTCCTGGAAGATGGACTTCGTCAACCTGCGCGAGACGGCGGGTTGGTCCACGGAGGGCGCGCAGGCGGGGCCGAAAATGGCCGCGCTGCTCGCCGCGGCGTCCGAGCCTTCGCCCGCCTATCCGTTCGTTGCCTTGAAAAGCGGGGGCGTGGCCCTGATCTACGGTTGCGACGAGGTTGCGGCCGAAGCAGGCCAGCTGCTTGCCGATCACCTCGATGTGACGGTCATGATCACAAAGCCGACGCAGATTACGCCGCCGGCGACGACAACGTTCCCCATCGTCAAGGGAACAATCCGCAATGCCAAGGGCCATTTGGGGGCCTTCGAGTTGACGGTTGACGACTACGCTGCGCCGCGCCCTTCCTCGCGCGATGCACTGGTCTTCGAGGCTCCTCGCAGCGGCCTGACTTCGCGGTGCGACATCATCCTTGATCTTTCCGGTAGAACGCCGCTTTTCCCCGCTCACGACTTGCGCGACGGCTATCTCCGCGCCGATCCGCGCGCCCCGTCCGCGATGCTGCGTGCGGTGCTCAAGGCGCGCGACCTTGTCGGCAATTTCGACAAGCCCAAATTTGTTAAATTCACCCCAGAAATCTGCGTCCATTCGCGCTCAAAGCTTACCGGCTGCCATCGCTGCCTCGACCTCTGCCCGACCACAGCGATCACGCCAGATGGCGATCACGTCAAAATCAACGCGGAGGTCTGCGCCGGGTGCGGCCAATGCACCGCAACCTGTCCGACGGGCGCAGCAGCCTATGCCCTGCCGCCTGCGGATGCGCTGCTGCACAAGTTGCGCGCCATGCTCTTGACCTACCGTGAAGCCGGCGGCTCCAATGCCATTGTTCTGTTCCACGACACCCGGCATGGAAGCACGCTAATCGATGCGCTAGCCCGCCACGGCGACGGCCTTCCGGCCAATGTGCTGCCGTTCGCCGTCAACGAGGTGACGCAGGTTGGACTCGAGGCAGTTGCAGCTTCCTTTGCCTACGGCGCGGCGGGACTCCGGTTTCTTCTACGGGCGAAACCGCTACACGACCTTTCCGGTCTTTCCCAGACCCTCGCGATGGCTGATGCCATTGTGTCCGGGCTCGGTTTTTCTGGAAAGCGGATCGCGACGATCGAAACAGACGACCCTGATGTGCTGGGGCAAGTGCTGCGGGCAATCGAACCCGCGCCAGCCGTGCAATGTCCCGCAACCTTCAAAACAGTTGGCAGGCGGCGCGAGCTTCTTCGCTTCGCGCTTCATGAACTGCACCGCGTCGCACCAACGCCGGTCGACGTGATCACCCTGCCCGAAGGCGCACCACTTGGTGCGATCAGCGTCAACGTGGGTGGATGCACCTTGTGCCTGTCCTGTGTCTCAGCCTGCCCCACCGGCGCTCTCCGCGACGATCCCGAACGTCCCGTGCTGAAATTCGTCGAAGATGCCTGTGTGCAGTGCGGGCTATGCCAGAGCACGTGCCCAGAGAAGGTCATTACGCTGAAGCCGCAGATCGATTTCCGTGCGGCAAGGGCGCCAGCCCAGATTATCAAGGAAGAAGAGCCGGCACTTTGCATCCGTTGCAACCGGCCCTTTGGCGTGAAGAGCACGATCGAGAAGATCGCGGCGAAACTCGAGGGCCGGCACTGGATGTATCCTGCGGGCGACAAGCGGCTGGGCGCGGTCAGAATGTGCGCGGACTGCCGCGTCATCGCCATGAGTGAACAGCAGTTCGATCCATTTAAGGACATTTCGGCGCGGGCGCCCCCGCGTACGACGGACGATTATTTGCGCGACCGCGAAAACAAGGATTAGGGCGCAAACGAGCGGCCGCGCGCAGACCAACGATAAGCCAACCGGGGGAAGCACGTTATGTCTCAAGTCACAAAAGTTATGTCTTTCATTGCTGTTCTATTCGTTGGCGTCGCTGCAGTGACGCCTTGGCCCGCCGAGGCAGCGAGGCCATCCCAGGCCGACAGGGCGGCCCTCAAGCGGGCGATTGTGGCCTGTAAGGCGGAGGCGAAAGGCAGGAAGATCAAATGGCTCTCGCGCCGCAAATACGTCAACAACTGCGTCACGCAGGCCATGAAGGACCATCCCAATATAGACGTCACGACGATGCTCAAAGCCCATCCGGATTTGAGGAAACTTCCAGTCGAGCACTGGCCCGGCTTCTAGACGGACGAACCAAGACACGAGCAGGACACCCGAAGCCTTCGTTGATCCACGGGTCACCGATGACAGTTTATTTCGGTGTTGCCCGCGCGAGAAAATCGGTGAGCGCCTTGCGGTCTTCCGCTGATCCAATGCGTTGCTCTGGCATTTTGGTTCCTGGCGTATAGATAGTCGGGCCAAGCTCGAACAATCTTGACACCGTCTCCGGAGTCCACACGATGTCCATGCCTTTGAGCGCGTCGGAGAACCGGTAGCCGGGAAGCGACGCGATCCTGCGGCCGTACAAGCCGGCTAGCGTGGGGCCAGCACGCTGCGTCTCTTTTTCCGACAAGGTGTGGCAGGCAACGCATGCCCTGAATACCTCGGCGCCATGATCTCCCGCATAAGCGCCAAGCGGATCGCGCGGCGTCGCTTGCAACGATGAGCCGATAGATTCACCAGTCAGCGCACTCCAGCGTCGGATTTTGCCGTCGGAGCCCCCCGTCAACAGGTTCGCGTTGTCCGGCAGGAACGCGACTGACCACACCGGCGAACCGGGATCGCCGAACGTTCGCACGATGCTCCGCGCCTTCCGATCGATGACGGTCACAATACCGCTCGTTCCTGCAGCAGCGATCAACGTGCCATCTGGCGACATCGCCAGCGCGATGATCGGCGTCGTTCCGGCTTTCACCCCGCCGCTTTCCTGGCTCTCCGGTATCAGAAAGCGTAGCTCGCCATCGGCGCCGCCCGTAACGATCTCGCCATCGGGTGCGACCGCCACGGCGTTAAGGGGTGACGCCAGCGTGATGACATTCGAGGTGCCGCCCGCCAATGGCCAGATCCTCAGCTCACGATCGTAGCCGACGCTGACCAACGATCGTCCATCGGGCGTGAACGCGACGCCGTTGACGTTCTGCGCATGTCCTTCCAGCACCTGCTGCCGGCCGTCGCCGAGCGACCTTATGCGAACCGTGTGGTCCCAGGACGCAGACGCGAGCCTCGCGCCATCGGGCGACACGGCAATCGAAACGATTGGCCCGCGATGGCCCTCGAACACCTGATCCGGCTGTTGGCGACCTTGCGTCCAGATCGCTATCCGCGCGTCCGCTCCGGCAGTCGCCATACGCCCGTCCTTCAGGAAGGCGACAGCGTTCACTGCATCAGAGTGAAACCGAAGGACCTGCTCCGCGGACTCGGTCTTGAGCGACCATCGGATGGCGGCGGTGTCGAAGCTGCCGGACAGCACGCTGTTGCCATCGCTGGAAATTGCAATGGCTCGCACGGGTCCACCGTGACCCGTCAATTGCGCGTGCGCCGACGTCGAATGAATCGTCAGCAACGCCGCGACGATGCAGAGGCTGGTACTCAGATTTGGGACCCAATTCATCGGTCGTTTTCTGGTCAGGCCGGTCGTCATGCACGGTTCAAGCCGGATATCTGCTCACGCTTGACGAGGTCAACGACCGGAGCCGTCATCCAGTTTCCATATTGCGCCGCACGAACGGACGACCCACCACTTAATGCCGAAATAGGTCCGGCTTGAATCCAATATAGCCAGATCCTATAGTTGTTTTAGCGCGTCGAGGACGGCGTCATGCAAATACGACCTAAGGCGTATCTGCATTTCATCTCGCTGTGGCGTTCCTTTCGTGATTCGATCCCGCCACACCAGGGAGATGTGCGTGCTGAAGCCTCGCCGTCCCTCATCTATGCCGTGGTCGTGCTGGCGTTTCTCTTGGCAGCTCTGGAAATCGACGCTCATCGGGACGAATTGGAATCACTTGGCCTTTCGGGACACAACTACTCGATTCCGGCCGCTTTCTTGAGCCCTTGAGCCTCTGCCGCTCGACCAGGCTTTTCTTTCGACCTCCTTCAAGCTTCTTAACGCTTCGATTCCCGCGGAAAGACCAGTGACCGATCGTCAAAGTCGTCGGCAGGAAGCTCTGCTGCGCTTCGGCTACTTTGCATGTCTTGCAACGTCAACGCGCCACCTGCTCCGGCACGTCCGACCGTCGAGATAGCGTGCGGTCGCGAGATGCCGGTCGCAGCTGCAAGCAAACCGACAGCGGCAATGAAGGAAACAATGATCAAAAGCTTCATGGGAAATCTCTTGTTCGGCTGAACTCCGACAAAGCTCCTGCAGCAATCTGATAGTGCGAAGCGCGTCGTGGGCGTCTGAGCCGCCGCACAGCTCCCAGGATTCTTGCGCTGGGGGTCCTCAGGTCCCTGACTTGGAACCCTTTGTACTCCGGCGCGGAACGCGCAAGCAATGTTTTCGTTGTTTTCCTATGGGCGGAGTCTCCAGAAAAGGATGAACGGCCATGAGGGCCTCCACCTTAGTTGCCGCAGTCGCGATCATACTCACAAGCAGCGTAACCTCTTCGGCTCAATCGAATGCGCAGGGCGCGGTTGAACTGAGCAACGGCACCAAAGTGCCGCAGAATTCATCGCTACCGACACTCAACCTCACAAACATGCAGCGCGAAAGCATTCGCAAGGCCGTGCTAACCGAACACAACGAGGTCGAATTCCGGCTAAAGGCAACCAAGGCCGCCAAAGATTTTAACCCTGTTGTTGGCGCGACGATTCCGAAGGGAGTTAAGGCCCAATCGCTGCCAACGGCAGTTCTCTCGCAATTGCCGGAACTGCGTGACTACATGTACGTGAAAATGAAGGACCAGGTGCTGATCGTGAACGGCATGACCAATAAGATCGTTGATATATTTCCGGACACGCAGCCACTCTCTTGAAGCTGTGTCAACCAGCCCAACCCAGGTGAACGGCGCCAACCCCGCGCGCGGGATCCCCAATAGAGGATCAAAAATCCCAGCAGAGCGAGGACGGCCCCCAGCGTGGACAACACCACATATTTTTACGCAGCCTCAGGGTCAGACTCGGAAGAACTCAGGTTGAACATATCAATTCAGCTCTGCCCGATGGCGCGGTGAAGCTGCGTGGATATGAAGCCCGGCTGGCGCTTCATGAAGGCGGCATCGTCTTCCCGGACCCTAAGAAAGGTCTGTTCGTCGGCCGCGTCCAGCGTGAACACGTTCACCAGAACGACGGGACTGGCGTCGATCATGATCTGGCGGTCGATCGGAAAGGCGGCATCCAGAGGGCGCAGTTGGGGCATGACATATTCCGTCAATTTGGATTGATATTGCCAGCCTGGTACAATGCATCATACTCGCTTTGACATCATAATGTCAATTACGGTTTATGGTGACGACGCATGAAAAAGACCAGGCGAACGCCGGCAGGCGACGCCCTCAGCGGCGTGATGCTCGACTTTTTCCGCCTGAACAGCCTGGTTCAGACCTCCGGCGACCGGCTCGTCGCCCGGCTCGGGCTGACCAGCGCGCGCTGGCAGGTCCTGGGCGCGATCGTCGCCGCCGAGCGGCCGCAGCCGGTAGCGTGGCTCGCGCGCGATCTCGGCGCCAACCGCCAGAACGTGCAGCGGATCATCAACGACCTGCACCGGGAGGGACTGGTCGCATTCGAGACCAATCCGCATCACCGACGGGCGCAACTTGTCATGCTGACCGAGAAGGGAAAGCGCGCCTTCGACGAAGCGATGGAGTTGCAGGCGCCCTGGATCAACCGTCTTGCTGATGGGCTGTCGGTCAGGGACATCACAACGGTCGACCGCGTCGTCAAAGTGTTACGGGCAAAGCTGGAAGAGCAGGCTGAAGTTGACGCGCCCGCCTAGCTGCCAGTTCTGCTATAGTGCGACCTCGGCCGAATGCCGGCTCCACGACACAAGTTGACGGCCATGACAGCACCTTACGTTCCCCAGATCACGCTCTACCGCCGCTGGCTCCAGGAGAATCGCGGCTTGGGCTTCGCCACTTACGAAGACATGTGGCGATGGTCGGTCAGCGACGTCGACGCCTTCTGGCGCAGCATCTGGGACTATTTCGACCTGAAGTCGCCGACGCCGTTTGCCGCGGTGCTGACCGAACGGAAGATGCCCGGCGCGGTCTGGTTTCCAGGTGCCTCGGTGAACTATGCCCACCAGGTGTTTCGGCACGTGAAACCAGCCGAAGCAGCGCACCTGCCGGCAATCGTGAGCAGCGGCGAAGACGGCGCGCTGAAGGAAACGAGTTGGCCCGAGCTGCGCCGAAAGGCTGCAGCACTTGCGCTGCATCTGAGGGACCAGGGCGTCGGCCCCGGCGATCGCGTCGCGGCTTATCTGCCGAACATTCCGGAGACCATCATCGCGCTCCTCGCCGCGGCCAGCATCGGCGCGATCTGGAGCGTCTGCGCGCCTGATATGGCGGCGCCTGCGGTGATCGACCGCTTCAAGCAGATCGAGCCAAAGGTGCTGATCGCCTGCGACGCCGTCACCTATGCCGGCCGGCGTCACGATCGTCGGCCTGTCGTCGACGAGCTCAGGCGATCGCTGCCGACCGTCGAACATTTTGTGCTCCAGAGCGAGGCGGAGGCACCCGCCGCGACATCTGACGCCCTGTTCTCGACGATCCTCGCACGCAGGGACGCTGCAGTCGACGCCTTCGAGCCGACCTGGCTGCCATTCGACCACCCGCTCTGGATCGTCTATTCCAGCGGAACGACCGGCCTGCCAAAGCCGATCGTCCACAGCCATGGCGGCGTCGTGATCGTCGCTTTGGCGCTGCTTGGGCTGCACAACGACATCGGCAGCAGCTACCAGCCCAACTCGTTTGGCGAGCGCTTCCATTGGTACAGCTCGACCGGTTGGATCATGTGGAACTGCCAGGCCAACGGCCTGCTCAACGGAACGACCTGTTGCCTGTTCGACGGTAGCCCTGCGGGATCGAGGGACAAGCCCGACTGGACGACACTGTGGCGCTTCGTTGCCGATAGCGAATCCACGTTCTTCGGTGCGGGCGCGGCATTCTTTGCAAGCTGCGCGAAGGCCGACATCGACCTGACATCCATCGGCGACCTCTCGCGATTGCGTGCGCTCGGATCGACCGGCTCGCCGCTCAGCGCCGACACGCAGGCCTGGTTCAGCGCCCGTTTTGCTGCGCTCGCCAGGCTCATCGGCAGCAAGGCGCAGGCGGACATCTGGTGGGCGAACATATCGGGCGGCACTGACTTTGCCGGTGCCTTCATCGGCGGCAACCGCGAGCTGCCGCAGACGCCTGGCGCGATGCAGTGCCGCCTGCTCGGCTGCGCGGTCGAAGCCTTCGACGACCAGGGGCGCGCCGTCACGGGCGAAGTCGGCGAACTCGTCTGCACGGAGCCCTTGCCGTCGATGCCGTTACGATTCTGGAACGATGCGGGCGACCAGCGCTATCGCGCGAGCTATTTCGAGACCTACCCCGACAATTTCGACGGCACCGGACGCGGCGCGGTCTGGCGGCATGGCGACTGGTTAAAGGTCGAGCCGGACGGGTCCTGCGTGATCTATGGCCGGAGCGACGCGACCATCAACCGGCACGGCTTGCGCATGGGGACCAGCGAGCTCTATTCCGCGATCGAGGCCCTTCCGGAAGTCCTGGACTCCATGGTGGTCGACCTCGAATATCTCGGGCGCGACAGCTATATGCCCCTGTTCGTGGTGCTCCGCGAGGGGACAGCGCTTGACGCGGCGATGGAAAGCAAGATCAACAAGGCGATCGAAGCCGGCCTGTCGCGCCGCTTCCTGCCCAACGAAATCATTGCCGTCGCCGAAATTCCGCGGACGCTTTCCGGAAAGAAGCAGGAGTTACCGATCAAGAAGCTCCTGCTCGGCCACGCCGTCGAGAAAGTCATCAACAGGGACGCCATGGCCAACCCGGGCTGCCTGGACTGGTACCAGGAATTTGCGAAGAGCTACCGCGCGAGGAGCGTGGCATAGCGGACCGATCAGCAGGCGCAAATGTCGAGGCGGCCACCGCCGAGCTGGTCACCGATGGACTCGGCACATGCAGCCCTCGACGTTGCAGCGCACTTTGATCTCGCGCCCGCGAACAGCGCCGCATGTACCTCAGAAGAACTGATCGACTTGCGGCTTTTCGCTTGTCAAAAGCGCACGGTCAGACCAGATTTCTCCCACACCGGCATCCACAATGGCCGGTTCAAATAATCTGGGGCGGAAATCATGAACAGATATTCTATTGCATACGCCACGTTGTTCGGCTTGGGCTGTTTGCTCGGAGGTGCAGCCAATGCGCAGCAGGAGGTGAAGCAGGATCCCTGGGCGCCCTCCCGCGAAGCCAAGATTTCTCCGGTCACGCAGTCTCAGCTCAACGCGGCCGACAAGAACTCCACCAACTTTCTCCTGACCAACGGCAACTATGCCCAGACGCGCTTTCACCCGGCCAAGCTGATCAACCGCGACAACGTGAAGAACCTGCATGTCGCCTGGATCTTCCAGACCGACGTCAAGGAATCGCTGGAGACATCGCCGATCATCGTCGACGGGGTCATGTATGTGACGACGTCCTACAGCCACGTCTATGCGCTCGATGCCAAGACCGGCGAGCAGCTCTGGCACTACAATCACAAGATGGGGCCCATCACGACCTATTGCTGCGGTCCCAATAATCGCGGCGTCCAGGTGCTGGGCGACATGGTCTATCTCGCTACGCTCGATTCGAAGCTCGTAGCGCTGAATGCCAAGACCGGCGACGTCGTCTGGAAGACCGACATTGCCGATCCCGAGCTCGGCTATAGCGAGACGATGGCGCCGACCGTGGTGAAGGACAAGGTCCTGATCGGCACCAATGGCGGTGAGTACGGCATCCGCGGCTTCCTCAGAGCCTACGACGCCAAGACCGGCAAGCTGGTCTGGAATTTCGACACCGTGCCGGAGAATTCCGTAGGCGTCTGGGCAGCCAAGGACGCCACCGGTCGCGACATGCACCGCGATATCCAGGCCGAGAAAGACCAGCTCGCCAAGAACGGCGATCCCTACAAGAAGCTGGGCGGCGGCGTTTGGCAAAATCCGGCCGTCGATCTCGCGACCAACCGGATCTATTTCGTGGTTGGCAACCCCTCCCCCGACCTCGACGGATCGCTGCGCCCCGGCGACAATCTCTACACGGACTCGCTGGTCGCGCTTGACCTGGATACCGGCAAATATGTTTGCCACTTCCAGTACATCGCCCATGACGTCTGGGACCTGGATGCGGTCAGCCCGCCGGTGCTGGTGGACGTCAAGGACAAGAGCGGCAAGACCATTCCCGGCGTGATCCATGCCGGCAAGACCGGTCACATCTATGTTCATGACCGCAAGGACTGCAGCCTGATCCGCTTCTCCGAGGCGATGGTCCCGCAGGAGAACATGTGGGTACTGCCGACCAAGGAAGGCGCGCGCATGCTTCCGGGCGCCAATGGCGGCGTCGAATGGTCGCCGATCGCCACCGACCCCGGGCAGCAGCTGGCCTACGCCATCAACCTGCATCAGCCGATGACTTACCGGGTCGAAAGCTCGCCCTATCCGAACGGCAAGCTGTGGCTTGGCGGCGCATTCACCGCCATTCCCGGCGAAAAGCAATCGGGCAACATCACCGCCGTCAACTACGACACCGGCAAGATCAAATGGCAGGTGAAGACGCCCGAACCGATGATCGGCGGCATCCTCGCGACCGCCGGAGGTCTTGTTTTCACCGGTGAAGGCAATGGCAAGTTTGCGGCCTACAACTCCTCCAACGGCAAGGAATTGTGGAGCTTCCGCGCCGGCGCCGGCGTCAATGCACCGCCCTCCAGCTACACGGTGGGAGGCAAGCAATACATTGTGGTTGGCGCTGGCGGTAACGTCCAGGTCAACTTCCACCGCGGCAACAACATCATCGCCTTCACGCTCGATTGAGCAGGCGCATGTAACGTGACGACTAGAGCGGGGCCGGTGACGGCCCCGCTTCCGTTGAGCGGATGCGGAATGAATACAGGGGTGGCGAATTGGGGCGGTTCATTTCTAGCGGAGTTGTCTTCGTGTTGCTGCTGGGCGCCGGCCCACATGCTGCGTTGGCCGATAGCATTGCAGACAAGGTCGAGGTCTGCACACGCTGCCACGGCCAGGTCGGCAAGCCGACCGATAAGTCGATTCCGGTCATCTGGGGGCAGCAGGCCGGATACATCTACATCCAGCTTCGCGATTTCAAACGCGGCGACCGCAAGAACGAGATCATGCAGCGGATCGCATCAGGCTTCGAGAAGGACGACATGCTCGCGATCGCGCAATATTTCTCACAGAAGCCGTGGCCCGATCTCGGCCAGCCACGATCCCCGAAGGATGTCGCGGAGCGGGCGCTCAGCGCCGAGCACTCGGTCGGCTGCACCGGTTGCCATCTCGATCACTTTCAGGGCGACAGCACAGTGCCGCGATTGGCGGGCCAGAGCCACGAGTACCTGACCAAGACGATGAACGACTTCCGGACTCGTGCGCGCGGCAACAATCCCGGCATGACCGATCTGATGCTCGCCACACCGCCCGACGACATCACGGCGCTCGCGCAATATCTGGCCGGCCTCTAGACCACTCAGGGCACCGCAAGCCGTTCCCGCAGCGACGTCAAGGCGGTGAGATCCGCCGCGCGCTTGCCGGCCTTGTCCTTGAGCGCTGGATCAGCGCCGCGTGCGAGCAACAGAGCGGCCATCTCGGCATGACCGCCTTCCGCGGCAATCATCAGTGCCGTGCGACCGCGGTCGTCCCGGTCATCGATGTGCGCGCCTGCATCCAGCAGATAGGCAACGACCTTGATCGCGTCTGCTTCGGCGACCTTTTCATCCGGCCCCGATGCCCACATCAACAGCGTGAGATCATTCGGATAGCGGGCGTTGATATCGATGTTACGCGCCAACAGCCGCTTCACGATATCGAGGTGGGCGCGGGCCGCCGCATAAACAATCGGCGGCTTGCCGGTATCGTCGGGGAGACGCTCGTCGGCTCCGTGGGTAAGCAGCGCTTCGACGATCGCATCGCTCCCGGCATAGGCCGCGGCGGCGACAGGGGAAATTCCGCTACGCCCGGTCAGCTTGACATCGGCGCCATGGTCCATGAGCCGCAGCGCCACATCGACACGGCCAGATTCGGCGGCAGCGTAAAGCGCGGTGGCGCCTGCGAGATTGCGGGCATCGATTGGCGCACCATGGGCAAGCAGGAGATCGACCATCTCTAAATGGCCGGATTTGGCGGCATGCCCGAGCGGCCGAGTGCCGAGCCGGTCGCGCGCGTCAACCGACGCGCCATAGTCCAGCAATTCCGTCGCGAGGTCTGTGCAGTTCGCGTCTGCCGCGGAAAACAGTGTCGACGACACCTCGATAGCCGTGATCTCAGCTCGCTCGGTGCGAAACTTTCGTCCCACTTCCTGGCATCGCGGCGACTCAGCTGCGAACGCGGCGGTTGTGGAGCCAAGCACGATGATTGCGACGGAGCTCAGAAAGGTGACACGGCAGCGCAAAGCAATCTCTCCCTGCATGTTTTTCATGCAGCGTGCCACGCTGGCGCGACGATGCCAAGCTCATGGAACGCGTTTTCCGGCCTTAGCCAAAAGGCTCAGTTGTTCGGCGGGAGTTCGATCTGGTTCTGCTGCTTGCCGGTGTTGAATTCCATGATCTTGCGCGTCACGCCGGGGAAGATCGCCGAGATCGGATTGACGCGCAGCACCGGTGCGCTCGGGCTACCGACCACTTCATAGGTGATGGCAAACAGGCCTTCATTGTTACCGTTGCCGAGGACGAGGCCAAGTACGGGGATCTGGCCAAAAATGTTGTTAACTCCAAAGAGCGGCACGAAGGTGCCACTCATACGCACCTGGTTGGTGTTGTAGTCCAGCGTACCCTCGATGGTGCCGCCGATCGCCGGGCCCTTCGCGACGCCTTCGCGTACCGTGAGCTGGCCGTTCTGGCGGCTGAACTCGGCGCGAAGGCGCGAGAAGAAGATTCCGTTCTGGATACCGCCCGGACCGCCGGCCGCGATACGGTCAAGCGAGGCCTCGCCCTTCACTGTGAAGTCGCGCACATTCAACAGGCCTTCCTTGGCACTCGGCTCGATCGTCGGCGGATCCATGGCGAGGGACAGCTGACCACCGACCACCTTCGAATACATGTCGTTGAAGCGGAAGAATGCGCCGGCGTCGTTAGTCTCGAGATAGATCACGTCGCGCCCGAACCCGCCTTGGCCGCGCGGTCTGAGTTCCGCGGTCAACGGCGCATCCTTCCCGATCTTGCCGTTGAGCGCAAAGGTCCTGATCACGCCGCCCTTGCGGACGAATTTCAGGTCGACGCTCCGGATCGCCTCGCCGTTATAGCCCGCGACGGCACCGAGCTTGAGATCGACATCGAGGTCGATGTTCTTCATCTTGCTCTTGCTGTCGTCCTTGCCCGAGCCCGAGATTGCAGACTTGAGGAAGCCGCGGCCGTCGAAAACGTCACCGCGCATCACGACCTTCACCACGCCGTCAGGTCCGCGCTCGGCCTTCAGCGACGTCTTGTCGCTTTCGGAAGGTGAATAGGTCGGGAAATTGGCGTTCAGGAGATCGCCGTTCTGGTCGACTTCCAGCGCCCCCTTGATCGAGGCGCCACCGCCCTCGATGACGATGTCCTCGAACCGCGTCGATTGCGCCTTGGGAATGAGGTTGAAGGTGGCCTTGCCGGATTTGCCCGCTGCTTTCACCCAGCCGGGCAGGATGTTGTCGAGCTTGAGCGCGGTGAGGTCGGCCTCGATTCCCATCTTGCTGTCGCGATCGGGGCCGCCGATCTTGCCGGTCAGCTTGATCGGGATCGCGCCACTCACGGCGGAACCGAGATCAAGCCCAAGGCGCGCGCGACCCGCATCATCGAGCGTCGCCTGCAACTTGATGTCGGCATCGCCGTCCGCCGGCTTCTTGTAATCCAGCGAGGCCGCCTGGCCGTTGATCTTGACGTCGCCCTTGACCTGGTAGCCCTGGTTGTTGGCCGTGATCTTCAGCGCATTGGCCTCGAGCTTCTGGTTCATCACCAGCTTGTCGGCAGCAAAACCGTTGAGATCGGCGGCGACCGCATATGTCGTGTCGGCCTTGGTCAGTTCGCCCTTGACCGGCACGCCGAGATTGATGGTGGCCGAGAACGTGCCCTTGCTGGTGTTCGGATCGATCGGCATCGAGGCGAGATCGCTCAGCCGGTCGGATGAGAGGACCTCGGCCGCGGCCGGCACCGGCCCGTCGATCTTCAGCTTGACGCGCGCGGGCGGCGGCTTTGGATGGGTATCGGGGACCTCGAAGATGAAGTCCGAGAGCGTGAGCTTGCGCCCGGTGTTCGTATCCGCGATCCCCTGCCCGATCGTCACCGTCGCAGTGCGGCCGGTGACGTGCGCCTTCAGGTCCGCATCATGCACCGACGGCAGGCCGTCCACCGGACGCACCGTCACGCCACTCGCGACGATATTGACGGACAGGCCATCGTCGGGGATCGGCGGTCCCTTGCGCGGCAGGTTTTTCACCGCGGTGTTGACGCCGATCTCGACGCGCTGCAGCTGCCCGCGCTCGATCCGATCGATCACCCATTCGCGCACCTCCGGCACGATCAGGATCGGCCAGATCCGCTTCAGGTTGGACGCCGACATCGGCGTGCCCGCAAAGCCCAGCGTCAGCTGGGGCTCGCCGGAATAGTCGATCGAACCGCTGCCGGCGACGCCGACCTCGCCATTGCTGATATCGGCCTGCGTGAGCACCACCCGCTTGTGGTCGGTGTCGAAGCGGAACGCGATCGAGATACGGTTGAAGATCAGCGGCGGCTCGTTGTCGATGCCGCCGAGCAGGATGGTGCCGCCGGAAAAGCCGAGCTGCCAGTCGTTGACGATGTCGTTCGGCGGCTCGAGATGGGCGAGCAGCGTGACGCGGTTGGCGCCGGAAACAACCTTGAAGGGGGCGACCAGCACGCGTCGGGCCGCGTCCCACTCGACGTTCAGCTCCATCGAATCGATCGCCATCGGGTAATCCGGTGTGTCGCTGTCGATGATGGTGCCGCTTCCGGCGACGAGCTTGCCGCGGAAGAAGGTCGGCATGCCGTCGCGCCCGATCTCGCCCTTCAACTCACCCGAGAGTGGCAGGTCGGCGCTATAGGTCAGATCTTTGACGCGCAGGGCGAGGAGAATGTTGCTGGTGGAGACCTTGTCGGCGCGGATGTCGACACTGCGCACGCCGTTCTCGGCCGGTCCGACCGTCACGCGCAACGACCAGGGATGCGTTCCGTCCTCGCCCAGGCTGAATGCGACGCCGCCGCCGAGCGGTCGGCGCAGGCTGAGGCTGATGTTGTCGAAATTCCATTTGTTGCCGCGCTGCTGGTCGTCGACCACGAGGCTGCCGTTCTTCAGGCCGATCTCGTTGAGGTTCTGCCCGTCGAGTCCGGTCAGGCTCAGGCTGTCGAGCCAATCGAGGCCGGCAAGCAGGCCGCCACTGCCGCCAGCCTGCGGCGCGGCTGGCACCGGGGGAATGACCGCCGTCGGTGCCACACCCGGCGGGGCCGGAACCGGTGCTGCGCCCACCACCCGCTTGGCGACGCCCGTTGCAAGCGGCTTTGCGGTATCGCCGGCGGACACGGTGACATAACCGTCGGGCGTGATCCGCACCGCGAGCACCGCGTCGACCAGATTGAGACTTTCGGCACGCAGCCGTCCCATGAACAGGGCCGCGCCCGATAGCCGCACCTCGGCCTTGGGCGCGCTGGCGACGATCGCATGGTCGCGATCGCGCACGACGATGTCACGGATGCGCACTGCGATACGGATGCGGCCGGCGCGTTCGATCTGCGTGCCGCCGACCTCGACGGTGTTGCCGTTGCCGATGTTCTGCTCGATTGCCTCGGCAAGCCAAGGCGTAGCCATGTCGAGATTGATGGGGCCCGCGCCGAGCCGCCACCACAAGCCGCCAAAGCAAGCCGCGAACAGGAAGATCAGCGCCGCGGTGACGACGGCAAGCCGCCGCACCCAGCGTTCACCGACAAGCCAATGCTGCACGGCCGCGAACCGATCACCGAACCGATGAAAGCCGAGGTTCGAACGCGACAATAGCTGCCGCGCCTGGTGGCCGGTCGCCTCGTCCTGGTCGCGCTCCCACGCCGGATCGTCCCAGTGCAACTGTTGCACGGTGGCAGCGGGCGAACCGGAAGTCCGCTTCGATCCGGGCTTCGAGGAGTCCTTGAGTTGCCCCCGGTTGTCCGTCCCTTGAGGCGACATAGTCCTGGCCATTGCCTCTCGGTGGGTCGTCTCTCGGTGTTGGCGTTCACTGCAGGATGGCTCGCCGCCTTGGCGCCCGTTGACGGGTAACGCGCGCTCCTGTGGCAGCATGGTTGCCCATCCTCGATTAATCCAGTTGCCCGTCATCAATCCCCAAAGAGAAGCTATCCTACGAGCAGTCGGGGACGCGTCGAATTCCTTGTCACCATACTCCGGTGCCGTCAGATTTGCCCGGCCAAAGGCGCGATTCCAGGAGTTCGGGCAAGTCCCGCAATAGTCCAATGATTGATCCGCCGAAAGCGACGAAAGGAAGGCGTATGTCCAAGAAATCGCGCAAGAAATCCTCCAAATCGGCCTCCTCCGGTAAAGCCCGGGCAAAAACAGCGGCAGAGGCTGGAACAAACCTGCGACAAACGCTCAAGCCTGCGGCACGCAAATCGGCAACGAAAGCAAGCAACGGACTATCGCATAAGGCCGCATCAAAACCGTTAAAGGCCGCCAAGGCGAAGACAGCCCCCAAACCGGCCGCCAAGACCGAATCACCAGCCGGCAATTCGCGTGTCCTCGCCGAGGGCGCCAAGGCACCCGCGTTCCGACTGCCGCGCGACGGTGGCGAGGTGGTTTCGTTGTCGGACTTCGCCGGCAAGAAATTGGTGCTGTTCTTTTATCCCCGAGCCAACACCCCCGGCTGCACCAAGGAGGCAATGGACTTCACTCGCCTGTCCGGCGCGTTCGCGGACTCGGGAACCGCGGTCCTCGGCGTCTCCGCTGACTCCCAGAAGGCGCAGGAGTCGTTTCGCGACAAGCACAAGCTCGACGTTCCTCTGATCTCCGATGAGAAACATGAGATGCTGGAGGCCTATGGCGCCTGGGGCGAAAAATCCTTGTACGGCAGGATCTTCCTCGGGATCATTCGGACCACGGTTCTGATCGGCGCCGACGGGCTCGTGAAGCGGATCTGGCGTCATGTGAAGGTCGACGGCCATGCTGAGGCCGTCTTGGAGGCCGCACGATCAATCTAGAGCATGATCCGAATAGTGCAGCGGCTTTCCGAGATGATCATGCTTCCAAAAAAAATCTCAAAGCGACGGCGATACCCGCCTGATCGCATCCCGCTTTACTCCGAGAAATACCGTTTCCGGAAAATTAACCATGGCCAGGTCAAATCGCTTCCACGTTTTTCTGCCGTACGGATGTTCTTCCGACCGGCGCGGGAGTGCCGATTTTGCACCGGTCTGGTCAATATTCCCAATACCGTCAACACCATCCGCACAATCATGGCAGGACGCTCAAGCGTCAGCCGCAGCCCCAGCACGGTGCTGCGTCGCCGGTAGCGGCAGCGGACAGCGAGAACGGCTACACCCTCGTCCATGCTGGAAAGCGCGTCCGATTCGGTCCCGTGGCGTTCTGGACCGTGGTCGGCACGGTCACGCTGCTCGGCCTCTGGTCGGCCGCAACCGCAACTTACTTCGCGTTCCGCGACGACGTGCTGACGCGACTCATCGCGCGGCAGACCGAGATGCAGAACGCCTATGAGGACCGTATCTCCGAGCTACGCGCCAAGGTCGACCGCACCACCAGCCGGCAATTGCTCGACCAGGAACAGTTCGACAAGAAACTCGATCAGATCATGCGCCGGCAGACCGCGCTGGAAGCGCGTGCCACCGCGCTCGGCGCGATGCCCGATGTCACGGGATCGATCAGGCCGTCAGCGCCGACGCGCGGTGCCTCGCCTGCGGATGCGCCGACAGCTACGCCGAAGCCCTCGCCGATCAGCGACACCGTGATCTTCGTTGCGCCGCCGGACCGCGAGGCGCGGCTGGAATCGCGCACGCCTGTCGTCAGCGGTGCTGCGCCGAGCCAGTTCGCGAAGAACGGTGGCCTCGACAATGTGCTGGTTCGGCTGGAGCAGTCGCTGGACCAGGTCGAGACCCGCCAGATGGCGGCACTGAACTCCTATGAGGACGGCATGGAATCGCGGGTGCGGCGCATGCGCGGCATCATTGGCGATCTCGGGCTCGACATGGCGCATCTCGAAGCGGCCACGCCGCGCGCGCCGATGGGCGGCCCGTTCATTCCGGTCAAACTGCCGCCGAATGCAGGCTCTTTCGAGCGCCAGCTCTACCGCATCAACATCACGCGTGCCCAGATGGACCGGCTGACCCGGACGCTGGCGCTCGTGCCCTATCGCAAGCCTGTCGTCGGCGAGGTCGAGTTCACCTCTGGTTTCGGCGTGCGCGTCGATCCGTTTGTCGGCCGGCCCGCCATGCACACCGGGCTCGATTTCCGCGCCCAGACTGGCGATCCCGTCCGTGCCACCGCCAACGGCAAGGTGGTGAACTCCAGCTGGGCCGGTGGCTATGGCCGCATGGTGGAGATCGACCATGGCAACGGGCTGTCCACGCGCTACGGCCACTTGTCGGAGATCAACGTCAAGGTCGGCGAGTATGTGAAGATCGGACAGGTGATCGGCGCCGTCGGCTCGACTGGACGTTCGACCGGTCCGCATCTGCACTACGAAACGCGCATTGATGGCGAAGCGGTGGATCCGCAGAAGTTCTTGCGCGCCGGCGTTCGCCTGGCGGCCGGTTAGCCCAAGCCAACCATCCCATCAGTCTTGGACGATCCACCAACGCCCGCAATGCGGGCGTATTCTTTTTTGACGGCGGTAGAGCGTTCTCGAGCGAAGTCGAGCCAGTCATGGCAGGCCCGGCCGCGCACGGGACATGACGATCGCGGCCGCCGACGCGTAGCCCTCAATGGCTCGCGTCGTGGCCGACTTCGCCGGTGATGACGTCGCCGAACAGCTCCCAGCTCTCGCCATTGAACCGCATCAACTGCATCTGCTCGATCGGAAAATAATCGTCGGGCGAGGTGTTGACGGTGATGCCCGGCAGCAGCATGTCGCTGGTGAAGTTCTTGAGGTTCGCGGCCTGTTTCATGACATTCTCTCGTGTGAGAACGTCGCCGCATTGCTTCAGGACCTGCACCATTGCCTGCGATTCCACATATGCATAGGCGTTGTTAGCGTTGGCCTTGTCGCCGTCGGGATAATACTTGTCCATGAAGGCACGCCACTTCTGCACCCCCGGGTCATCCTTCCAGCGAGCATCCGTCGGATCCTTGACATAGACGGTCGAGATAATCCCCTTCGAATTGTCCAGGCCGGCGGGCTTGAGCACCGAGGCAATGGTGGTTGCGGTGTTGGCGAGGAAGAATTTCGGCTTCCAGCCGAGTTCGCCGACCTTGCGGATGGCCTGCGCGGAGCCTTTTGGCGCGGCCCAGGAGAAAAAGATATCCGCTCCGGAATCGTGCAGCGTCACGATCTGGGAGTCAATCGAAGGATCGCTCACCTCATAGGACTTGTCGGCGATGATCATGTTGACCTTGTCGCCTAATCCGTCCTTCAGCCCCTTGAACTGGTCGCGGCCCGCATCGTCATTCTGCCAGAACACGGCGATCTTGCTGTCCGGATAATGTCCCAGGATGTACTTCGCATAGATGCGCCCCTCGCTCTGGTAGTTCGGCTGAAATCCCATGGTCCAGGGAAAGTTCTTGGGATCGCCGAATTTGGTCCCACCGGACGCGACAAAGAGCTGCGGCACCTTCTTGGCGTTCATGTATTTTTGGATCGCGGAATTTGACGGGGTCCCGAGTGACTGGAAGATCAGGAGCACCTCGTCGCTCTCGACCAGCTTGCGCGCCTGCTCGATCGCCTTGGGCGGGCTGTAGGCGTCGTCATAGGAGATGAAATTGATCTTGCGCCCGTTGATGCCGCCCT
This sequence comes from Bradyrhizobium sp. Tv2a-2, assembly GCF_000472425.1. GTDB lineage: Bacteria > Pseudomonadota > Alphaproteobacteria > Rhizobiales > Xanthobacteraceae > Bradyrhizobium. The sequence goes on from NZ_AXAI01000004.1 coordinate 64,408, forward strand.
CGGCATTGACCATGTTGAAATAAGCGGCTTCCGTCTTGCCAATGACGCCATACGAAGACGCCGGGCCGCTATAGGGCATGATATTGCCGATCTTGATCTCGGTGTCGCTGGCGCCGGGATCGTATTTCTTCTCGGCGTGGACCGCGCCGGCCGCAACGCACAACGCCCCGGCCGCAGCCCAGGCAACAAGGTTCCTGACACACCCGGGCATCGCAATCTCCCCTTTGCTTTGTTTTGCCGACCAGTCTTGCAAGGTCCGTCCCGGCTGGCAAGTGCGGCTTATGTCGGAGTTTTCGAAACGGCATTGTTGGGCGCGGACATTTGTGTTTGATGCAGGACCGAAACAGGGGATTTTGGGTTTGGCACTTGAGAGGCGAGTTGGCCCGCGACATCCGAGGCTTGGTCGAGCGGGATTCCATTTTGCGCGCTGGCTTGCCAAGCTCACCATGGGGGCTGCGGGTATTCATCAGCTCGACTCCAGCCATGCGAAGGCACAATTGTCGCTCGCGCGCCAAAAGCTCGCCCACGGCGAGACGCTTTATATCGCCGGTCTCGGCCTGCCGGGCACCCACAACTCCGGTGTGGCGCTGGTCGAGGTGACGCAGGCGACCGGGCCGCGGCTCATCCTGAACAATGAAGAGGAGCGCTTTTCCGGCAACAAGCATACGAGCGAATTTCCGCAAGGGTCGCTTCGGGCGATGGCGGCGTCGCTACGCGCCAGAGGGCTCGACGTCACCGACATTTTCGCCTGGGTGACGTCATGGGACTATCCGACGCTCGCCGGCACCATCTTCCGCACCGTGCTTGAGGAGCTGCCGCAAAGCTTGAAACTGATGCGCACGCTCGAAGCGACCGGCTTCGACGGTCGCAGGCTCGACCAGATGACCCGCACGTCGAAGATTGTCGCGCGTCAATTTGGCCTCGCCGCGCCCGTGCCGCTGATCGCATTGCCGCATCACGACAATCACGCCTGGTTCTCCTACGCCGCCTCCCCTTTTGCGGATGACGGCGAGCCGGTAGCGATTGCCGTGCTCGACGGCACCGGCGATCTCGGCTCGGTCTCGCTCTATGTCGCGCAAGGCGGCGCGATGCGGCGGCTTTATTGCAACGAGAACATGTTCGACTCGTTAGGGGCCTTCTACAGCGTGATCTCCTCCACCCAAGGCGGCTGGACCTGGCTCTCCAGCGAGGGCCGCTACATGGGCGCTGCCGCCTGGGGCGACATGAACCGCGCCAGCAATCCCTATTATGCACGGCTGCGCGAGGTGCTGCAGTTCGAGCCGAATGGCGAGGTGAAACTCAACCGCGCGCTGGCAAACTGGCATTGCGACCCGTTCCAGAATCCGTACAAGCGCGCGCTGATTGATATCCTGGGCGAGCCGCTCAAGCCGGAGCAGCTCTGGAATCCTGACGCCGTGCTCCGGGTCGAGGACATCAAGCATCGGCCGGACACGCAGGATCGTCTCGACAAGGCGGCCGCAACCCAACTCGTGTTCGAGGACGCCATGATCCATGTGGTGGATCATCTGTTGCGGCAGACCGGTGCGCAGCGGCTGGTGCTGACCGGCGGCGTCGCGCTCAACGCGCTCGGCAATATGCGGCTGCTCGAGCATTTTGATGAGGCCTGGTTTGCCAACAACCAGGGTCGCAAGGCGCGGCTGCACCTGTGGGTGCCGCCGGTGCCGGGCGATGCCGGCGTCACCATCGGTGCGGCCTGGCTGTTCGCCCATCTCGCCGGCGCGCCGCGCGGTGCGCCGCTGACGCATGCATTCTATTGCGGCGAGCCGCCGGCGCGCGCCGAGATCGAGACCGCGCTTGCCGCCGACGATGTCGCCTCACAACAGGTCGGCGAGGTCTCGACGCAGCAGGGCTGCGCGGAGATTGCCGACCTGATGGCGTTCATGGTGGCAAACGATGGCGTGATCGCGCTCTACCAGGGCGCGGCGGAAACCGGCCCACGCGCGCTTGGCCATCGCTCCATTCTCGCCAATCCCTGCGATCCGGACGCGCGCGAGAAGCTCAACGAGCGCGTCAAATATCGCGAGGCAATCCGCCCCCTCGCGCCAATGGCAACGCTCGAAGGCGCACGGCAATATTTTGAGCTGGAAGACGGCGCGTCCGACTCCGATTATAACGCCTACAATTACATGGTGCTAACCGCGCATTCGAAGCCAGGGGCGCGCGACAAGATTCCGGCGGTGATTCACGCCGACGGCACCGGCCGCCTCCAGATCGTGCGCGAGGCGGATGATCCCCTCACCTACGCCTATCTGAAGTCGCTCGGTCGCCGCATCGGCGTGGAGATGTCGGTGAACACCTCATTCAATGTCGCAGGTCCCATCGCGCAGACGCCGCAGCAGGCGATCGACACGCTGCGCCGCTCCAAGGGGCTGGATGCCGTGCTCCTGGTCGCAGGCGACGGCGCGGTCCATGCCGCCTGGCACGGCGGTGCGCGCGACAGCGGCCGGTTCACGGGCTGGCTCGCCGAATGGAAGGCTGGGCGCGCGGCACCTGATCAGAGCCGATCCGGGCGATAGGGAGAGGGATCGACGATCGGCGGCTCGCCGCTCATCAATTCGGCGACCAGTCGTCCCGTGGTCGGGCCGAGCGTAAAGCCCTGATGGCCATGTCCGAAGTTGAGCCACAGACCTTCGTGGCGCGCGGTCCGGCCGATGACCGGCAGCATGTCGGGCATGCACGGCCTTGTGCCGAACCACGGTTCGGGCTCGACCTGGCGGCCAAGGTCGATGAGCTTGCGCGCAGCCTGCTCGGCATAGGTCAACTGGACGGGATCGGACTTGCCGTCGGGCGAGGTCAGTTCGGCGCCGGTCGTGATGCGCACGCCGTTCTGCATCGGCGCCATGACATAGCCGTTCGCGGCATCGCGTAACGGCAGATCGAGCGGGCCGCCACCCGCATAGTGACGGTGATAGCCGCGCTTGCGCACCATCGAAATGCGATAGCCGAACCGCTTCAACAGCTCCGGCGACCACGGCCCCATCGCGACCACGACGGCCTCGGATTCGATCTCGCCAGTTTCGGTGACGACTGACCAGCCGTTATGACATTGCCGCAGCGTTTGCGCCTCGCCGCGCAGAATGCTGCCGCCCGAGCGCGTGAAGAGATCGGCATAGGCTGAGACCAAGGCGCCCGGGCTCGACACCGTCCACGGGTCCTGCCAGTGCAGCCCGCCTACGCCGCCTTCGGTGAGCGCCGGTTCGGCCTGTTGCAGCTCGCGCGACGTCAGAACGCTGAACTTGACCCCATAGGCCTCGCGCAAGGCTTCGGCCGCCGCAGCCTCAGCATCGAACATCGCCTGCTCTCGATGCAGGACGCGAAAGCCGTTGCGGCGGACGAGATTGCCGGCCCCGGACTCCAGGATCAGACGTTCATGCTCGCCTACGGCCTGAGCGATAATTTCGGCATAGGCGGCAGACGCACGCGCATGCGCCGTTGGAAACGAGTTCCACCAATAGCGGAACAGCGGCCCGACTTGATCGGGCAGCGAGGCCACATGATAGCGCACGTCATTGGTGCGACCTGTCGCGATCTTCAAAAGCTCGCGCCAGCTATGCGGCATCGGATAGGGCCGCAGCGCCTCGCTCTGAATGATCCCGGCATTGCCATAGCTGGTCTCGCGACCGGGCTCCTTGCGGTCAACCAGCGCGACCGACCAGCCGCGCTTCTGCAAATGCACTGCCGTGGCCACGCCGACCATGCCGGCGCCGAGAACGATCGCGCTTTTCATCACCGAAGCCTGCCCGTCTGCTTTATTTTTCCTCGGTGATTACGATCATCTAGCCCTTTGGCCGCGAGACGATCTCGATCATCTTGGCTTCGTCATCGTCAGGTGCGACAGCCTTGGCGCGTGCATAGACATCCACGGCGGCGCGGCCCATCAACGGCTTCTCCGCGAGCAGGCTTTCCGCCAGCGCAACCGCGTAGGCCGCATCCTTGTGACGCAGCGCCGACGTAAACGTCGCGCCGGCGAAATTGCGCGCGACCATGCGCTTGGAATGGCGGATCACCTGCGGGCTCGCGGCAACCCCGGTCTCGACGGCTTCCAGCACAAGCTTCATATCGAGGCCCGCCTGCTCCGCAATCGCAAGGCCCTCGGCGATGCCGGCGATCTGGATCGCGCCCATCAGGTTGTTGATCAGCTTGTAGACGGTGCCGGAGCCGACGGCGCCGAAATGGCGAATGGTCGATCCGATCGGTTCAAGGAACGGCCGTGCTTTTTCGAGATCGGCGGCGTCGGCACCGACCAGAAGCGTCAGCTTGCCGCCGGCAGCAGCATCCGGCAGGCCGGTGACCGGGCAATCGACGTAGATCAGACCGCGGCCGTTGAGCTCGCGCCCCATCTCGCGGGCGTGCTGATAGGACACCGTGGAGCATTCGATCGCGAGCGTGCCGGCTTTCATCGTCATCGCCGCGCCGTCCGTTCCGAGCCAGACCGCGCGCGAGGCCTCGTCATCGGCGACCATGGTCACCACGGCATCGGCGTCGATCGCGGCATCCGCTGGCGAGCTCGCCCATCGCGCGCCGCGCATGATCAGATCCTCGGCCTTGGCACGGCTCCGATTCCACACCGCGACCGAAAAGCCGGCATCCAGATAGCGGCCGGCCATGCCGTGCCCCATCCTCCCGAGACCGATGAATGCGACATGCGGCATGGCTTAGTCCACGTCCTCGACCTCGCCAGGCGCTTCGCCGAAGGCGCGTTGCGCGAGCGCTGCCGCCATGAACTCGTCGAGGTCACCATCAAGCACGCCTGAGGTGTCGGAGGTCTGCACGCCCGTGCGCAGGTCTTTCACCATCTGATAGGGCTGCAGCACGTAAGAGCGGATCTGATGACCCCAGCCGATGTCGGTCTTGGCGGCCTGGTCGGCCGCCGCCTTCTCCTCACGCTTTTTCAGCTCGATCTCGTAGAGCCGGGCCCGCAGCATGTCCCAGGCCTGGGCGCGGTTCTTGTGCTGGGAGCGGCCAGCCTGGCACACCACCGCGATGCCTGTCGGGATGTGCGTCAGCCGAACCGCAGACTCGGTCTTGTTGACGTGCTGTCCACCGGCGCCGCCGGACCGCATGGTATCGGTGCGGACGTCGGATTCCTTGATCTCGATCTTGATGGAGTCGTCGATCACGGGGAAAATCTGCACCGACGAGAACGAGGTGTGGCGCCGCGCGTTGGAATCGAACGGAGAGATGCGCACCAGGCGGTGCACTCCGGCCTCCGTCTTCAGCCAGCCATAGGCGTTGTGGCCGCTGATCTGCAGCGTGGCCGACTTGATGCCGGCCTCTTCACCTTGCGACTCCTCAAGGAATTCGACCTTGAAGCCGTGCTTTTCCGCCCAGCGCGTATACATGCGCAAGAGCATCTGCGCCCAGTCCTGGCTCTCGGTGCCCCCAGCGCCGGCATGGACTTCGAGATAGGAATCGAAACGGTCGGCCTCGCCACCGAGCAACGCTTCGAGCTCGCGCCGCGCCACGTCCTTTTTCAGGGCCTTCAGCGCGTCCTCGGCTTCCTTGACGACGCCGGCATCGTTCTCGGCCTCGCCGAGCTCGATCATGTCGGTATTGTCCTGAAGCTCTCGTTCGACCTTGCCGATGCCGGACAGCGCATCCTCCAGCGAGGTTCGCTCCTGCATCAGCTTCTGGGCTTTTTGCGGATCGTTCCAGAGATTGGGATCCTCGGCGAGCTTGTTCAGCTCAGCCAGTCGTGCCGTCGATTGTTCGACGTCAAAGATGCCTCCTCAGCAGCCCGACTGACTGCTTGATCTCTTCTACCAACCGTTCGACTTCGGCGCGCATGGTCTTCTCTCTAACGGACAGCTTGGGCCAGCCCGAATAATGCTGCTGTCGATGTAACGGCGCGGCGCGCAAAGCGCAATCGCGCAAAGCGCCGCGATCAACTGCCAGGCGACCGAATTTTCTAGTAAAGCCCGCCGGTGCCCGGCCGCATGATGTTGCCGGCGTCCGGTGTCACCCCTTGCGGAACCATGGTGCGGTTGCCGTCGGCATCGGCTACACCGATCACGCTGTAATTGTCAGGCGGCGCCGTGCCCGGCTTGAAGGCTTCCAGAATCGTTCGACCGGAGTCGCCGGGACCGGCGCGCATGCCGGACTTGGCGTCGACGCGGATCAGCTTGATGCCGGCCGGAACCTTGAACGGAATCGCTGCCTTGTCGGCGAGCGCAAGCTTCAAGAAATCGCGCGCGATCGGCGCGGCCAGGTGACCGCCGGTGGCCGCGTTGCCCCTGCCCAGCGGACGCGGCTTGTCATAGCCCATATAGATGCCGACCGCGATATCGGGCGAGAAGCCCACGAACCAGGCGTCCTTGGCCTCGTTGGTGGTGCCGGTCTTGCCGGCGATCGGCTTGCCGACCTCTTTCACCGCAGTAGCGGTACCGGCCTGCACCACACCCTCGAGCATCGAGGTGATCTGATAGGCGGTCATGGAATCCAGTACCTGTTCGCGACGGTCGACGAGCTGCGGCTCGGGCTGGTTCTTCCAGCCATCCGGCACGTCGCAGCCGCGGCATTCGCGGGCGTCGTGCTTGTAGATGGTGTGGCCGTAGCGATCCTGGATGCGATCGATCAGGGTCGGCTTCACGCGCCGGCCGCCGTTGGCGATCATGGAGTAGGCCGTGACCATGCGCAGCGCCGTGGTCTCGCCAGCGCCGAGCGCGTAGGAGAGATAGTTCGGCAGCTCGTCATAGACGCCGAAGCGGCGCGCATATTCGCTGATCAAGGGCATGCCGATGTCCTGCGCGAGCCGCACCGTCACCGTGTTCAGCGACAGCCGAAGCGCATTGCGAAGCGTGGTCGGCCCCTGATATTTTCCGTTGGAGAAGTTTTCCGGCCGCCAGACTCCGCCGCCCTGCCCCTGATCGATCTCGATCGGCGCGTCGATCACCTGGGTCGAGGGCGTATAGCCATTATCGAGCGCTGCTGAATAGACGATCGGCTTGAACGACGAGCCGGGCTGCCGATAGGCCTGCGTGGCGCGATTGAACTGGCTCTGGTCGAAGGAGAAGCCGCCGACCATGGCGAGCACGCGCCCGGTCCAGGGATCCATCACCACCATGGCGCCCGAGACTTCCGGCACCTGCCGCAGCCTGTATTGGCCCTCGACCGGATTGCCATCCTTGAAGAGCGGATCGGCGTAGACCACGTCGCCCGGCTGCAGCACCTGCGACACCGCCGTGGGCGTCTTGCCCTTGAACGCGCCATAGGTGGGCCTGGCCCATCGCACGCCGTCGAGCGTGACGATGCCGGTCTCGCGCTGCTTGGAGATTGCGCCGCCGAGCTCGCGGCCTGGCTGGAAGCCGATGCGCGCGGACTGTTCGCTGGTCTCGAGCACGACCGCCATCCGCCATGGCGAGATGTCGGACAGCGCCTTGATGTCGGCGAGCTTCACGCCCCAGTCGCCGGAGATGTCGAGCTTGGAGATCGCACCGCGATAACCCTGCTGCTCATCATAATTGACAAGGCCGGCGACCATGGTCTTGCGCGCCTCCAGCTGGATCTTCGGATCCAGCGTGGTGCGCACCGACAGGCCGCCCTCATAGAGCTTCTTCTCGCCATACCGCTCGAAGATGTCGCGACGCACTTCCTCGGCGAAATATTCACCGGCGAAGATGTGCGCGGAGGTGGGATGGCTGGTGACAGTCAGCGGCGATTTGCGGGCCTTGTCGGCGTCCGCCACACTGATCCAACCGTTCTCCTGCAGGCGGTCGATCACATAATTGCGCCGCTCGACCGCACGATCGTGGTTGCGCACCGGATGCAGCGCCCCGGGCATCTTCGGCAACGCCGCGAGATAAGCCGCTTCCGCGACGGTGAGCTCGTTCACCGACTTGTCGAAATAGACCAGCGAGGCCGCGGCAATGCCGTAGGCGCCAAGGCCGAGATAGATTTCGTTCAGATAGAGCTCGAGGATCTTGTCCTTGGAATAGGTGCGCTCAAGCCGCATCGCGAGCAGCGCTTCCTTGATCTTGCGGCTGAAGGACACCTCGTTGGTGAAGAAGAAATTCTTCGCGACCTGCTGGGTGATCGTGGAGGCGCCCTGCGGACGCCTGTTGGAGCCGTAGTTCTGGGCATAGAGGATCGCGGCGCGCGCCATGCCGGTGTAATCGATGCCGCCATGCTCATAGAAGTTCTTGTCCTCGGCCGCGAGGAAAGCGTTGATCACGAGCTTTGGCACCGCCTGGATCGGTAGATAGAGCCTGCGTTCCTTGGCGTATTCGGCGAGCAGCGAGCCATCGGCCGCGTGCACGCGCGTCATCACCGGCGGCTCATAATCCTGCAACTGCGAATAGTCCGGCAAATCCTGGGAGAAATGCCAGATCAGCCCGGCGACGCCAGCCACGCCCACGAGGAACACGACCGTTCCGGCGGCGAACAGGAAACCCAGGAACCGCACCAGCAAGCGCATGCTAAATCAATCCGCTCCAACCCATGCGCCGTGATTGTCTTTGGCGCTTTTCAAAAAAGGACGTTCCGGCGTTCCTTCGGGCCGGCTACATTTGTCGGCGAGGCCGGAACCTTTCAAAACGATTCCCGGCGCCCCGCACCTATACGTCCGCCGCTGTGGCCAAACTAGGGCTTAAGGCAATCTCTCCTTAGTTCGACGGACCTGCGGTGGCCAGCCGCTTGGCCAGAAAGGCGTCGATTGCCTGAGCCATCGACGCCGCCGTCTTGCTGCGCCAGCCATCTGAAACCAGATGCTCCATGTCGCCCTTGTTGGACACATAGCCGAGTTCGACCAGCACGGAAGGCACGTCCGGAGCTTTCAGCACCCGAAAGCCTGCCGACTTCAGCGGGTTCTTGTGCATCCGCGTGGAGGTCTTCATCTCTCCCATCAACGTTCGCGCAAAGCGATTTGAAAAGGTGCGGGTTTCCCGCTGCGCCAGGTCGATCAGGATGTCGGCCACGTCAGTCGGCTCGTCGGTCAGATTGACCCCGCCGATGGCGTCTGCCCGGTTTTCCGCGTCAGCCAGGCGCTGGGCTTCGGCGTCGGAGGCCTTGTCGGACAGGGTGTAAATGGTCGCGCCCTGTGCATCGCCCTCGCCTTTGGGCAGCGCGTCGGCATGAATCGAGACGAACAGCGCGGCCTTCTCGTCATGAGCGATTTTCACCCGGTCATTCAGGGGAATGAAAGTGTCGTCGGATCGGGTCATCACCACCCGGTATTTGCCGCTCTTCTCCAGGCGGTCGCGCAGGGCAATGCCGAAGGCCAGCACGACGTTCTTTTCTGCCTCGCTACCCGACTGGGTACCGTTGTCGACCCCGCCATGGCCGGGATCGACTACGACAACCGGCCTGGGATCGACAGGCTGCGCCGGTTTGGCGGCAGGCACGGTCTGTGGCGGAGTGATCAAGGGCGGCGCATCGGGGACCGCGGGCTTCAGTGCAAGGGCGGCGTCCTGGTTCAGGGCCTCGGTGAAGGCCGCCTGATCAACCTCTTCCAATTCAAGCACTAACCGCGCCGGCTGGCCGTTGGCGGCCTCCATCATCTTGGCGCTGGTAATGCGCACCGGGCCGGTGAGGTCGAACACGAATCGGGAGCCACCCGGCATCACCATGCCGTATCGGAACGCCCGGACCAAGCCGCGCCCGTTGACACCAACCCCCGTTGGCAGGCGGAAACTCACCTGCCCCATGTCCAGGACCACCCGGTAGGGGTTGGGCAGCGCAAAAGCACGGAAGGCGACCGGCTTGTCGAGATCCAGGACGAATCGGGTCTGCTTGGTATCGCCCGCCAGGCGCGCATCCGACACGATCGGAAGGCTTGGGGCGGTCATCGGCGCCTGCTCGTCGGCGCGCGCCGGCCCGGTGCCGGCGCACGACAATGCTGCGGCGCACAATAGCGCGCGGCCTAGCAAAAGGCCCTGTTTTGTGCCGCTAGTCACTGAATCCCTCGCCTCCGAACAGGCCTTTTAGCGCAATAGAACCACAGGGTTAACGGCGCCCTAATGTTGATTGCGTGAATAAAACGGAGTGTGGCAGGCATATGACGCTCTCCCGACGCTCCCTTGCGCGGGGGCGCCAATCCACGTATGTAACACGTGCTGACGGCCATTTACTGCCAGTTGTGTCGCGTTCAGCCGCCCGTGTGGCGCCGGAACCTTAAATTTTTAAGATTCCAGCGTTTTCCACTCTCCGTAAAGCCAGCGCGTGCCGCGCGGCCGATCGGAGACGTGGTTCTCAAGCCCGAGCGGCCTTCAGTCCCAGGCGCGTTTGTTTTGGGGACAGCGGCATAGCCAGATACCGGGGCCCCCGACAAGGGCCTCATCCGAAGGTGAGCGCCTGAAAGCGCCATCGAACGGCCTTCAGCAACCGACCAGGCGGCCAATTCTGCCGCCAACTGTTCCAGACGGGCCGACGCTTGATGCGCCAGACTGTAATGCCGACCAAAGCTAGCGGAAGACCCGCGCCGATGCGGAGCCAAGGCTCCGTCCGTCGCTTTCCTTCGCGAGGCTCGGCAGGGCGCCCCGGGTTGCGTTTCGGCCTTCCCCTCACCCCCGAATCAGGTGGACCGTCGCGTCACCCGGCGGCGCGGCATGCGCTTCCCTTGACCCACGCGCCCCGCCTTCAAGAGTTTAAAGATGCCGAACAAAATGTTGATCGATGCCACCCACCCGGAAGAGACCCGGGTTGTCGTGGTCCGCGGCAATCGCGTCGAGGAGTTTGATTTCGAGACCGCCCAGCGCAAGCAGCTGCGCGGCAATATCTACCTCGCGAAAGTCACGCGGGTCGAACCGTCGCTGCAGGCGGCCTTTGTCGAATATGGCGGCAATCGCCACGGCTTCCTGGCCTTCAGCGAAATCCACCCCGATTACTACCAGATCCCAGTCGCCGACCGGCAGGCGCTGATCGAGGCCGAGGAACGCGCCCATCGCGAGGCCGAGGAAGAGACCGAGAATCGTTCCAGCCGCCGCCGCTCGCGCCACCGCAACATGCGCCGCCGCGGCCATGGCGACCGTGTCCGCAGCGCGGTGGTCGAAGCCGCTGAGGCGCCGGCCAATGGCGAAGCACCGGTCGTCGAGCACAGCGAACATCAGGATGCTGCACATTACGACGCTGAACACACCCTGCCCGAACATGGCTACGACGAGGCCGGCGAGCATCCGACGCCGCCACTGTCGATCGCGGCGGAACTCGGCGCGCATGCCCACGACGACGAAGGCATTGATGATCACGGTCACGACGAAGATCACCACGGCCACGAAGGCCATGACGATGAGCATATCGAGCACGAAGCGCATGACGCCGTAGGCGGAACCGGCGTTCCGCCGCCACTTCCCGAAGTTCCGGCTTCGCTCGCCGCAGTCGCCCCCGACGTGCTTGAATCGCCTGATGTCCGCGAGGTCCACGACCACACCAAGAACGAGGTCGAGACCCTCGAGCACGGCGAGGCCGTGTCCGTGACCTCCGACGTCCACACCGACGAACCTGCCGCCGGCGAGGATCACGCCGCGCCGGTGGGTGAACAGCACGCAGCCCCCGTGGGCGACGACACCGATGAGGATGACGAGGACGGCGAGGACACCGAGGAAGAAGATCTCGTCGAATCCGTCGGCGGTGACGATGTGCTGGAAGAGGTGCCGGAGCGCTCGTTCCGTCCGCGCCGTCAGTATAAGATCCAGGAAGTCATCAAGCGCCGGCAGGTCATGCTGGTGCAGGTCGTCAAGGAAGAGCGCGGCAACAAGGGCGCGGCGCTGACCACCTATCTGTCGCTCGCCGGCCGCTATGCCGTCTTGATGCCCAACACCGCGCGGGGCGGCGGCATCAGCCGCAAGATTACCTCCGCACAGGACCGTTCACGCCTGAAGGAAGTGGTGCAGGATCTCGACGTGCCCGAGGGCATGGGCATCATCCTGCGCACCGCGGGCGCCTCGCGCACCCCGCCGGAGATCAAGCGCGACTTCGAATATCTGATCCGGCTGTGGGAGACGGTGCGCGACACCACGCTGAAATCGCAGGCGCCGACCCTGGTCTATGAAGAGGGCTCGCTGATCAAGCGCTCGCTGCGCGATCTCTACAACAAGGAGATCGACGAGATCCTGGTCGCCGGCGAGGCCGGCTACCGCGAGGCGCATGACTTCATGAAGATGCTGATGCCGACCAATGTGAGGGCGGTGAAGCAGTATCGCGACGGTCAGCCGCTGTTCTCCCGCATGGGGGTGGAGAGCCAGCTGGATGCGATGTTCTCTCCCGTCGTGCAGTTGCGCTCCGGCGGCTACATCGTAATCAACCAGACCGAGGCGCTGGTCTCGATCGACGTGAATTCCGGCCGCGCCACCCGTGAGCACCACATCGAGGACACCGCGCTGAAGACGAATCTGGAGGCGGCCGAGGAGGTCGCGCGCCAACTTCGCCTGCGTGACCTGGCCGGCCTCATCGTCATCGACTTCATCGACATGGACGAGAAGCGCAACAACCGCGCGGTCGAGCGCAAGCTCTCCGACTGCCTGCGGCAGGATCGCGCGCGCATCCAGGTCGGCCGCATCTCGCATTTCGGCCTTCTCGAGATGTCGCGCCAGCGCATCCGCGCCAGCGTGCTGGAGAGCTCGACCGAGCCCTGCCCGCAATGCGGCGGCACCGGTCATGTACGCTCGGTCTCCTCGGTCGCGCTGCAGCTGTTGCGCGGGCTCGAAGAGACCCTGATGAAGGGCGCGACCCACAATCTCGTGGTCCGCACCCGCACCGACGTGGCGCTCTATGTGCTCAATCACAAGCGCGGCCACCTGCGCGACCTCGAGAACAGCTTCAAGGTCACGCTCGCGGTCATCGCCGATCCCTCCGTCAGCGGCCAGCAATCCTACATCATCGACCGCGGCGAGCAGGTGCACACGTTGGAGGCCGCCAAGGCGCTGCTTGCGGCGCAGGCGGCTGCCTCTCCACCGCCCGCGGCGGACGAGGCTTACGACGACGACGAGGCCTTCGATATCGAGAGCGAATCCGAGGTCGAGACCGAGGAGACCGAAGGGCTTACCGAGGAAGCCTCAGCCGAGGGCGACGGTCAGCGCCGCAAGCGGCGCCGGCGCCGGCGTGGCCGCGGCGAGGCCCGCGAGGCGGCTCAGGCTCAAGACTCCCCGCGCGAGGAGCAGGAGGGTCTTGCGGCCGAGCAGCGACCGATGTCCGAGGGCCAGGGAGCAGGCGCGTTCGAAGAGGCCGAGGGCGACGACGAGGAATCCGAGGACATTGCGGGCGTGGCGCGAGCTGATCAGCCTCCGGGCGAACGGCGGCCGCGCCGTCGTGGCCGTCGCGGTGGACGCCGCCGACGTGGTGGCGGAGGCGCGGACAGTGCCTTGGACGAAGGATTGGCCGGCTCGATCAGCGACGAGTTCGTGCCGCTGCCGACGCCCGAAGTAACCGAGGCGGTCGCGGATTTCGACGGCGATGGCGCCCCGCCGAGCGCACCCGAGGCTTTGCCCGAGCCGGTTACCCCGGCGGCGGCGCAGCCGATCACGACTTTCAGCGAGCCCGAGGTGGCGAGCGCACCTCAGGCCGAAGCCGAACACTCGGAAAAGGCGCCGCGGCGCTCCACGGTGCGCGAGAAGGTCAGCTTCCTGTCTGCCGCTCAGCCGGAAGCGGCACCCGCGCCGGTCGCGGTGAGCGAGGCCGAGCCGCAGCCCACCCCGGTCGAGGCGGAGCCGTCGGTGGCGCAACCGGCCGAGCCGGCCGCAGAAGCCGGCCCGCGTCGCGCCGGCTGGTGGTCGCGTCGCTTCGGCAACCGCGAATAATCGCGATAATAATGTAAGCAATCGAACCAAAGCCGCCCGGCAAAGCCGGGCGGTTTCTTGCTCGATTTGCTCTCGTCATTCCGGGGCGCGAATCCGGAATCTACAGCCTTGTGGGCGTACGCGCCGGCGAAGGCCGTAAAACGACTCAGCCCAACCAGCACGCGATCCGCGCCACCGCTTCCCGCATGTCGTCGGCCGAGCGGGCGTAGGAAAAGCGGATGAAGTTGCGGCCATGGATGGGATCGAAGTCGATGCCGGGGGTCGCCGCGACATGGGCCTCCTCCAGCATGGTCTTGGCAAAGGCGTAGCTGTCGGCAGTGAAGTCGGAGACGTCGGCATAGAGATAGAAGGCGCCGTCGGCGGGCAGGAATTTGGTGAGCCCCGCTCGCGGCAGCCCCTCGATCAGGATGCGGCGGTTCTCCACATAACCGCGCTTGACCGCCTCCATCTCCTGTCGCCCGTCGAAGGCGGCTTCGGCCGCGAGCTGCGACAGGGTCGGCACCGAAATGGCGAGATTCTGCTGCAGCCGCTCGATCGGGCGCACCAGCGCCTCCGGCACCACCATCCAGCCGACCCGCCAGCCGGTCATGCAGAAATACTTCGAGAACGAGTTGATGACGAGCGCATACGGCGAGAGCTCGGCCGCGGTCACCGCGGGAAAGGCATAGTCGAGACCATGATAGATCTCGTCGGAAATGAAGCGGATCCCCGCGCCCTCGGCCGCCGCGATCAACCCGGTCAGCGTGTCCCGCGACATCATGGTACCGGTCGGATTGGCCGGGCTGCCCACCAGGACGCCCTTCAGCGGCGCCTTGCGGTGGGCGGCGAGCAGCGCCTCGCCGGTCAGAGCATGCCTCGTGTCGCCCGAAGTTTCGATCAACACCGGCTCGCAGCCGAGCGCGGTCAGGATATGGCGGTAAGGCGGATAACCGGGCACCGTGACCGCGACGCGGTCACCGGGCGCGAACATCGCCAGAAACCCCAGGATGAACGCGCCGGAGGAGCCCGTGGTAACCACGATACGCCCCACGTCAACGTCGCAAGCATAGGCTTCTCGGTAATGACGGGCGATGCGCTCGCGCAAGGAAAGGACGCCGAGCGCCGATGTGTAATCGATTCGCGCCGCATCGAGCGCCCGGCGGGCCGCGGCAATCGCAGTTTTCGGCGCGGGCGCGGCGGGTTGGCCGACCTCCATGTGAATCACATGGCCGCCAGCGGCCTCGATGCGCTCGGCCGCGGCCATCACGTCCATCACCATGAACGGCGGGACGTCGCTGCGCGCGGAGGCTGCCTTCAGGAGTTCCAGGTGATCTCGCACTGTCGCGTCGCGCATCGATATCTGCTATTTCGGTTCAAACCGGAACAGGCATCCCATTACCAGTGAGGGGTGCCCCAGACTAGCCGCATTCGGCGGTTTGTTAGGGCATAGCCGGTATCGGGCCCGTCGCCAATCGCCAAAACTGAACACTAGAATCCAACCCTAATCCGCATCATCAAAGACCGCGCAATGCTGCTCCGCCTAACACTCCGGAAGAAGACGACTGGTCTTGTGGCCGCAATCGTCGCTGCGGCGCTTTCGCTCGCCCCGGTTGCGCCTGCTTTTGCGCAGGAGCAGAGCAAGGGCCCGTCGACCCTGCGCGACACCGAGACCGAGCAGCTGTTGCGCGAGTACACGCGGCCGATCCTGCGGGTTGCGGGGCTTGAAAAGCAGAACATCAATGTCGTGATCATCAACGACAGCTCCTTCAACGCCTTCGTCGCCGACGGCCGCCGCATCTTCGTCAATTACGGGGCAATCATGCAGTCGGAGACGCCGAACCAGCTGATCGGCGTGCTCGCGCACGAAACCGGCCACTTGGCCGGCGGGCATCTGTCCAAGATGCGCGAGGAACTGGCGCGGGCTCAGACCGGCATGATCATCGCGATGCTGCTCGGCGCCGGCGCCATGGTGGCTGGTGCGCGCGGCGGCGCCAATAACGGCCTCGCCAATGCGGGCGCGGCGGCCGTCGTGGGTCCTCAGTCAATGATCCAGCGGTCCTTGCTCTCCTACCAGCGCCAGCAGGAGGACCAGGCCGACCGCGCCGGCGTCAAGTTTCTGACCGCGACCGGTCAGTCCGCGAAGGGCATGTACGAGACCTTCAAGCGCTTCACCAGCGACAGCCTGTTCGCCGCGCGCGGCGCCGATCCCTATTTGCAGTCCCACCCGATGCCCGCCGAGCGTGTCGCGGCGCTGGAGGGGGTTGCCCGCGCGAGCCCCTATTGGGACAAGAAGGATCCACCCGAGCTGCAATTCCGGCACGACATGGTGCGTGCCAAGATCTCGGCTTTCATGGAGCGGTCGGACACCGTCTATCGCCGCTATCCGCCGTCGAACACCAGCCTGCCGGCGCGCTATGCGCGGGCGATCGCGTCCTATCTGCACGGCGATCCACGCAGCGCCGCGACCCAGATCGAGGGCTTGATCCAGGCGCAGCCCAACAACCCCTACTTCCACGAGCTGCTTGGCCAGGCACTGCTGGAAGGCGGTCATCCGGCGGAGGCGATCGCACCGCTGCGCAAGGCTGTGCAGCTCTCGGGCAACGCACCGCTCATCGAGATGTTACTGGGGCAAGCGTTGGTCGCCACCGAGAACAAGGCCTATACTGACGAGGCGATTTCCATCCTGCGTGCGGCGGTCGGACGCGAGGGCGAGGCGCCGCTCGGCTTTACCCAGCTCGCCATGGCCTATGGCCGAAAGGGAGACTATGCGGAGGCCGACCTCGCTTCCGCCCAGGCCGCTTACCTGCGCGGCGACAACAAGACCGCACGCGAGCTCGCCTCGCGGGCGAAAACACGTTTCGCGATCGGCACGCCCGGGTGGGTCAAGGCCGACGACATTGTCTCGGCCAAGCCGCTGCCGGGCCAGAAAAGCAACTGACAATACTCGTCCTAATCCCGCTGAGATACTGAAAGACAAAGTACGGTTGCTGGACGTTTCAGGACACCGGCTTTCACGCAAAAAGGATCTGCAAATGCGTTTCTACCGTTCGTTCGTCCCTGCCCTGCTCGCTCTCGCATTCTGCGGCGCGCCGGCCTCGGCCCAGAGTTTCAACGACGCCCAGCGCAGCGACATTGAAGGCATCATCAGGAACTATCTCGTCACCCACCCCGAGGTGCTTGAGGAGGCGATGAACGAATTGTCCAAGCGCCAGGCGGCCGCGGACCAGGCCAAGCATGAGGCGATGATCACGCAGAATGCGGATACGATCTTCAACTCGCCGCGCGGCGTGACGCTTGGCAACAAGGACGGCGACGTCACCTTTGTCGAGTTCTTCGACTACAATTGCGGCTACTGCAAGCGTGCGATGGCCGACATGCTCGACCTCATGAAGAGTGATCCGAAGCTCAAGGTCGTGCTGAAGGAATTTCCGGTCTTGAGCGAAGGCTCGGTGGAGGCGGCGAAGGTCGCGATCGCCGCACGCATGCAAGACCCAAAGAAGTATCTCGACTTCCACACCAAGCTGCTTGGCGGCCGCGGCCCCGCGGACAAGGCGCGCGCCATGGCCGTCGCCAAGGATGCGGGCTACGACACCGCGCGCATCGAGAAGGACATGGCAAGCCCCGAGGTCAGGGCGACGATCGAGGAGAACATGAAGCTTGCCGAGGAGATGGGCCTCAACGGCACGCCGAGCTACGTGATCGGCAAGCAGATCGTGGTCGGCGCCGTCGGGCTCGACGGCTTGAAGGAGAAGATCGGCATTGCGCGGTGCGGCAAGGCCACCTGCTGAAGTACGACGCGAGACCGTCAAGGCCACGAAAGGGGCGGCTGAATTGCAGCCGGCCCTTTTTCATTTTGGTCTCTCATTTTGTTCCTGCGCGCCCAGAAAAAAACGAGGCAGCTGGAGCAGGAACCTCTCAACGCGCCTGCTGTTGACGGCGCGGGCAATGCCAAATTTGTGAGGAGAGAGGAATGACTAATCGCTTTCTGGTCTCGGTCGCCGCGCTTGCGCTGATTGCTGGGACGGGTCTCGCCAACGCACAGGGTGGCCGCGAATCCGGCGGCGGCGCGCAAATGCAGAGCGCTCCGTCGTCTGCTGGCGGCGGCGCTGGCGGTGCAGCGACGGAACATGAAAACAGCAAAGCCGGCGCGGGCGCGTCGGGCATGAAGTCCGAGAAGTCGCCTGCGGCTGGCCAGGGCCAGCGCGCTGAAGAAAATATGCAGGGTCAGAAGTCGAAGAGCATGAGCTCTGAGAACGGGACCAAGAGCGCGCCCAACAATATGAAGGCGGAAGGCCGCGAGGACCGCAACGCCAACAAGGCCGCCGAGAGCAAGCAGCCGGGCCGCGACACCGAGAAGAACGCGCAGACCCAGGGCCGCGAGAACGAGAAGAGCGCGCAAAAGGAAGGGCGCGAAACCAACCAGAACGCCCAGAACCGCGAGGGTCGCGATGCCGACAAGAATGCACAGTCGCGCAACGAGTCCAACACCACCGTCGGCCAGGCAGGCGCGGCTGCGAAGCTCTCGACCGAGCAACGCACCAAGATCACCACCATCATCCGCAACGAGCATGTCGCGCCGGTAAATAATGTGAACTTCTCGATCGCGGTCGGCACCCGCGTGCCGCGCGAGGGCGTCGCCTTCCGCACGCTCCCGGCCGATGTGGTCACGATCTATCCGGAGTGGCGTGGTTACAACTTCATCATGGTCCGCGACGAGATCGTCATCATCGATCCCAACACGTACGAGATCGTCGCCGTCCTCAACGTGTAACGCGTTTTGCGTTCGAGCTAGCAAAGGCGGGCGGAACGGCCCGCCTTTGTTTTTTGTCCCCGGGGCCGTACCGCCGGCCCTCTTCCGCAGGCGCCCGCCACAGGTTGTCCACAGGCGTTGGTTAATGCGGCTTTTTTCGTTGGTTCTATTGAGGTTTTTTCAAGCCGGATGAAGGCTTTGAGGGCCATTCTTCGCACCCTTTAGGCTTCCCCTCACCAACTTTGTTACCTATAAGGGCCGCCACCTGCACGATCATTGCCGGAAACAGGATGGCCAAGACGGTTGAGCGGATAATTTATGTGCTGAACGGCCCGAACCTCAATTTGTTGGGGACACGGGAGCCTGCGACCTATGGCCATGCCACGCTTGCCGACGTCGAAAAATTGTGCGTGGACACCGCCGCGCAGTTCGGCCTCAAGGCGGATTGCCGGCAGTCCAACCGCGAAGGCGAGTTGGTGGATTTCATCCACGAGGCGCACGCCAAGGGGGTGGCCGGCATTGTCATCAACGCTGGCGCCTATTCGCACACCTCGATCGCGCTACATGACGCGATTGTCGGTGTGCAGATTCCGACCGTCGAAGTGCACATCTCCAACGTCTACGCCCGCGAGAGTTTCCGTCACCACTCCTTTACCGCCCGCGCCGCGTTTGCGAGCCTGTGCGGCTTCGGCATCGACGGCTATCGGCTCGCGATCACCGGCCTTGCTGCCCGCATCAAGGCCAACGCCCAGAGCAAGGCCTAAGGCCACCCTCGCCCAACGGAACAGAGAGTTTGGATCAGAGATCATGGCGCGCCAGCCGGACGACAAAGTAGCCGCAAAGTTTTCCAGCGAGGACAGCGCACTGATCCGCGAACTCGCCCTCCTGCTCGACGAAACCGATCTCAGCGAGATCGAGATCGAGCGTGCCGGTCTGAGGCTGCGCGTCGCGCGTAACATCAGCGTCGCGACCTCGGTGCCCGTCGCGGTGGCTGCCCATGCCGCGCCCGTGGCTGCGGGCGCAGCCCCGGCTGCAGCAGCGGCCGCGACCGACCTCGCAAAGCATCCGGGCGTGGTGCCCTCGCCCATGGTTGGCACCGCCTATTGGGCGCCCGAGCCCGGCGCCAAGCCGTTCATCGAGGTGGGCTCGCGGGTCACCGCGGGCCAGACGCTCCTGATCATCGAGGCGATGAAGACGATGAACCAGATTCCGTCGCCTCGCGCGGGCACCGTGACGCAGATCCTGATCGAGGACGGCCAGCCGGTCGAATTCGGCGAGCCGCTGGTAATTATCGAGTAGAGGATGTTCGACAAGATCCTCATAGCCAATCGCGGCGAGATCGCACTGCGAATTCTGCGGGCCTGCAAGGAACTCGGCATTTCCACGGTCGCGGTGCATTCGACCGCCGACGCGGATGCCATGCATGTGCGGCTTGCGGATGAGAGCGTCTGCATCGGCCCGCCGCCCTCCAAGGACTCCTATCTCAACGTGCCGGCGCTGCTTGCGGCATGCGAGATCACCGGCGCTGACGCCGTGCATCCCGGCTACGGTTTCCTGTCGGAAAACGCGCGGTTCGCGGAAATCCTTGCCGAGCACAATCTGCATTTTATCGGTCCGAAGGCCGAGCACATCCGCCTGATGGGCGACAAGATCGAGGCCAAGAAGACCGCAAAGAAGCTCGGCATTCCCGTGGTGCCGGGCTCCGACGGCGCCGTCAGTCCCGACCAGGACGCAGTGGCGATTGCGAAGGGAATCGGCTTTCCGGTGCTGGTGAAGGCCGCGGCCGGCGGCGGCGGACGCGGAATGAAGGTGGCGCACACCGAAGCCGATCTCGCGCTCGCGCTGACCACCGCTGCCAACGAGGCGAAGTCCGCCTTCGGCGATGCCTCCGTCTATCTGGAAAAATATCTGCAGAAGCCGCGCCACATCGAGATCCAGGTTTTGGGCGACGGCCGCGGCGGCGCGATCCATCTCGGCGAGCGCGACTGCTCACTGCAGCGGCGGCATCAGAAGGTCTGGGAAGAAGGCCCCTCACCGGTCATCGATGCCGCAGCCCGCGCCAAGATCGGCAACACGGTCGCGAAGGCCATGCAGCAGATGAAATATCTCGGTGTCGGCACCGTGGAGTTTCTCTACGAGGATGGCGAGTTCTATTTCATCGAAATGAACACCCGCATCCAGGTCGAACATCCCGTGACCGAGATGATCACCGGGCTCGATCTGGTGCTGGAGCAGATCCGGGTTGCCGCCGGCGGCGACCTGCCGCTCAGGCAGGACGAGGTGACCATCACCGGCCACTCCATCGAGTGCCGGGTCAATGCCGAGAACCCCGTGACCTTCCGCCCGTCACCCGGCAAGATCCTGCAGTACCATCCGCCCGGCGGGCTCGGGGTGCGCATCGATTCGGCGGTGTATCAGGGCTATGTCATCCCGCCCTATTACGATTCGCTGGTAGGCAAGCTGATCGTACATGGCAAAACCCGCGGCGAATGCCTGATGCGGCTGCGCCGCGCGCTTGACGAGATGGTGGTCGACGGCATCGAGACCACGCTTCCATTGTTCCGCGCCCTGGTGCGGGAGCCTGCGATCATCGATGGCGACTATCACATCCATTGGCTCGAGCAGTACCTGGCGGGCCAGCAGCCGGGCTAAAGGCGGTCGGGAACCGATCCCGCCCCGAGGCGTTAAGCCATGTTAAGTGATTGCCGCTTCGGGGGACGTCGATATCCATCAGCTACGACGCGATCTGGCCGTGACGCCTGAACGCAGGCACAGGCGTGCGCTGCTGCAAATCCTGCTGCTCACAGCGGCATTCCTGGTGCTGGTGGCGATCAGCGCCGCCTCCGTGCTGCTGGTCAACAAGGCGCGGAACGACAGCGCCTGGGTCATCCATACGATCGAAGTGGAGAACCAGACCAACGCCCTTCTCCTCGAGCTTCGCCGCGCCGAAAGCTCGGCGCGTGGTTACCTGCTGACGGCAGCGCCCGAATTCCTGAACGACTACAGGGACGCCGCGGCAGCAATTCCGACCGAGGTCGACAAGCTCGACAGCCTGACCGTGGACAACCCGGCGCAGCGTGAAAATATCGACAATCTGCGCAGCGCCATCGCAACCCGTCTCGCGCTGTTCGAGCGGGAAATCAACGCCGTCAGCCACGGCGATCTGGCCGGGGCCACGGCCATGGTGCGCGAAGCTGCGACAGGCAGCACGGCGGAAGCCATCCAGAAGCTCGCCGAGGCGATGCTTGCCGAGGAGAACCGGCTGTTCGTCCTGCGCAGCACCAATGCTGATCGCACGCAACAGCTGTCGTCGACCGTCACCATCACCGGCTCTGGCTTGGTTGTTGCTTTCGCTGCAATATCGATCGTGCTGCTGCGCCGGTCGGCACAGGCGCGTGACGCCGCCGAAGCGGCGCTGCGCGACGCCAATCTCAACCTCGAGGCCACCGTGGACGAACGTACCGCGGACTTGCGCGAAGCCAACAATGAAATCCAGCGCTTCGCCTATATCGTCAGCCACGACCTGCGTTCGCCGCTGGTCAACATCATGGGCTTCACCAGCGAATTGGACGAGCTTCGCCAGGACATATTCAAGCGCGTCGCCGCGCTGGGCCGCGCCGCTGCCGCCTCACCCGAACCGATCGCCACCGTGGACGCCGAGCCCGCGCTCGAAGGCGAGGACCAGCGGTTGGCGCAGGATTTTTCCGAGGCGCTCTCCTTCATCAAATCATCAATCGGGAAGATGGACCGGCTGATCTCGGCGATCCTCAACCTCACCCGCGAGGGCCGGCGCCAGTTCGAGCCGGTGCGGATCGACATGCGTCAATTGATCGAGACCATTGTCTCGACGCTCGCGCACCAGGCGGCCAAAGCCGAGGCCAGGATCGAAATCGGGAACCTGCCGAATTTGACCAGCGACCGTCTTGCGCTGGAGCAAATCTTTTCGAACCTGATCGACAATGCGATCAAATATCTGAAACCGGACATCCCCGGCATCATCACGGTGAAGGGGCGCACCAAACTTGGGTTTGCCGTTTTCGAGGTCGCCGACAACGGCCGCGGCATCGATCCGAAGGATCACCAGCGCATCTTCGACCTGTTCCGTCGCGCCGGAACCCAGGACAAGCCCGGCCAGGGAATCGGGTTGGCACATGTCCGCACGCTTGTGCGCCGGCTTGGAGGAACCATGTCGGTCAATTCAGAGCTTAACAGCGGCTCGAGCTTCACGATAACACTTCCCCTGCAGTGGACCGCCGGCAACCGGAACGAGGAAGCATGACGACACCCGTCACCATCATCATGATCGAGGACGACGAAGGCCATGCCCGGCTGATCGAGCGGAACATCCGCCGTTCCGGCGTCAACAACGAGATCATCCCGTTCAGCAACGGTACAGACGCCCTAGCCTACCTGTTCGCTAAGGATCACAGCGGTTCCGCGCACAAGGGACAGGCGCTCCTGATCCTGCTCGATCTCAACCTGCCCGACATGACTGGAACCGAGATCCTGCGGCAGCTGAAGGAGAGCAAGCATTTCAAGAGCACGCCCGTGGTGGTTTTGACCACGACCGACGACGCCCAGGAGATCAAGCGATGCTACGAACTCGGCTGCAGCGTCTATATCACCAAGCCAGTGAACTACGAGAGCTTCGCCAACGCCATCCGGCAGCTCGGTCTGTTCTTCTCAGTCATTCAGGTACCGCCGGCCGCCATATGAACGCCAACACGCCCACGCTGCTCTATATCGATGACGACGCGGTACTGGCGCGTCTGGTCGATCGCGGCCTGACGCGCCTCGGATTCAAGGTGCTGCAGGCGACGAGCGGCGAGGAAGGACTTGCGCGCATCGCGGAAGGCGGTGTCGACGTGGTCGCGCTCGATCAATATATGCCTGGGCTCGACGGGCTCGACACGCTGCAGCGGATTCTGGCAATCCCCGACGCACCCCCGGTCGTGTTCGTGACGGCCTCGCAGGATTCCTCGATTGCGGTCACCGCTTTGAAGGCGGGCGCAGCCGACTATCTCGTCAAGGACGTCCAGGGCGAGTTCATTCCGTTGCTGCAGGTCGCAGCCAGTGGCGCGCTGAAACAGGCCCGCCTGCAGAAGGCGCGCGACGAGGCCGAAGCCGAGGTCCACGCCTCGCGCGACCGTTTTGCAGCGCTTGCCGCCGAGCGCGAGCTTTTGCTGCGCGAGGTCAACCACCGTGTCGGCAACAGTCTGCAGATCATCGCTTCGCTCCTGCACCTGCAGGCCAACTCGGCCGCGCAGGAGGATGTCAAGGCAGCGCTCACCAATGCGATGGGCCGCGTTGCTGCGGTCGCGCAGGTGCATCGCCGGCTCTACACCTCCCATGACCTGAAGAACGTGCTGCTCAACCAATACCTGGAATCGCTGCTCGACGATCTGCGCCGGTCGGCCGAGGGCAACCGGATGTCGCGTCTGACGCTGACATCGGAGCCGATCGAGATCGATCCGGACCGCGCGGTCGCGATCGGCATCATCGTCAACGAGCTGGTGATGAACGCGGTGAAATACGCCTATCCCGACGGCTCAGGTCCGATCCATGTGGATTTGCGCGCCGAGGGCGACGAGCTCGTGCTGTCGATCGCCGACGATGGTGTCGGCGATAATGGCAAATCCGACCCCCGCTCGACCGGCATGGGCCAACGTATCGTCACCGCGATGGCGGCGAAGCTCGAGGCGGACGTGGCGCGCGACCCCGTCCATAGCGGCACCAGGATCGTGCTCCGCTTTCCCCGCATCAAGGCTTCGCCCGCCAAATCCGCCAGCGCCGCCGTCGCGAGCTGAGGTCAAGTGCGCCCGATACCGAATCCCGATCGTACGGTGCAGCGCAAAGCCATCGCGCAGATTCGCTCAACCTGCTAAGCTTGCGGTCATGACGTCCCGCGACTCCGCCTCCTCCGACATCACGCCCGAAGTGTTGCTGCGGGCCTATGCCTGCGGCATTTTCCCGATGGCCGAGAGCGCAGACGATCCCAGCCTGTTCTGGGTCGAGCCCGAAATGCGCGGCATCATCCCGCTGGCGGGCTTTCGCGTTACCTCTCGCCTCGCCCGTACCGTGCGCGCGGATGTCTTCACCGTAAGGGTCAACACCGCCTTCAAGGCGGTGATGGCCGGCTGCGCAGCTCCCCAGGAAGGGCGTGAGGACACCTGGATCAACAAGCGGATCCGCGATCTTTATGGCCGGTTGCATGCCCTTGGCCATTGCCACAGCGTGGAGGCGTGGCAGGGTGACGAGCTGGTCGGCGGGCTCTATGGCGTCAGCCTGGGACGCGCCTTTTTCGGCGAGAGCATGTTCCACCGCGCCCGCGACGCCTCCAAAGTCGCGCTGGTACATCTGGTCGCGCGGCTGATCGAAGGCGGCTTCGAGCTGCTCGACACCCAATATGTCACCGACCATCTGAAGACCTTCGGCGCAGTCGAAGTGCCTCGCCGCCGCTATACCGCGCTGCTCGACAAGGCACTGCTCGGAGAATCCGCAAATTTTGCAAGGCTTCCGGTCGACCGGCCGATCCCGGGCATTGAAGCGCTCGCCATCATCGCGGCGCGGGGGTAGCTAATGTATGATCCCGGACAGAACTGGCGGATCCGGTTCTGGACCGTCCTTATCGGCCAGTGATTTTCTTTTATCGGCGAAGTGTTGGCGCAATTCGGCCTGTTATAGCCCCAATCCCTATTCCGGCCGTTCAGCGGCGCGCTGGCCAATCGGCGCAGCCGCCAGCTCATTGGTCATATCGGTTCTGGACCACAATTCGTCATCGGTCGCAATGACTAGAGGAAGCGCCGATCGATTGGCAACGGGTGCTGCTTGCCCGCCACGCCCAAAATGAGCGGTGAGAGCGATTTCCACCGCAATGTGCCGATCGGCAAGCATTTGCAACAGCTCGCACGGTCGGTCTTCGTACATGACATCAACGCCATGACCGAACGTCTCGACCGCTGCTCGAATGTGGGAGCGTAAGCGTTCGGGCGTCACGAGTCCGTGCGTCAGCTCTCCCGCATGCAGAGCGACGTTTACGTTCGGCATCTTCGACTCGAGGTAGTTCATCACTCGCATAGATTGAGAGTTGGGCTTAGTTCGATAAATCGATCATGTTGATTTCGTCTGTAACGTCATTCGCCATAAGCGACATACTTGCGTAGCCACCGAGCGTCTATCTTAGGTGGCATTCTCAGCAGTCGATCGCGCGAACGCGCTAAGCCAGAAGCGTCTGAAAGTTGTCAATGAATCTAAATCGCAGGCGAGCAAAGCGGACTTCTTCCCACAGATCCGTCGAGGATCAAATCGGCGTCCTTGGGCAAATCAATGAACTCTCGCATTCGGCCGGGACGCGAAGGGTGCTCGATCCTTTTGATCGGCAGGCGGTGCAGGACTCAGGTTTTTCGACGTTGCCATTTCGCAAGGCTGATCGGAAGTGCGGCGGATGAGTATCAAGAGCTTCCATGAGATCTTTGCGCATGAGGTCAACGCAATCAATAAGCGCCGCAGGCTGCAGCAGCGAGGCCCCGTCCTACTGGAAGAAGAGGAGCGCCAGCGGGATGGAACGCCGGTATTGCGTCCGACACCCGAGTCAAAGTTGATCGGCCTTGCGCTCTCCGGTGGTGGAATGCGATCAGCGGCGTTCTGCCTTGGAGCCATGCAAGCGCTCGATTCTCGCGGCTTAATGAACAAATTTGACTATCTCTCGAGCGTATCCGGCGGAGGCTATGTCGGACTATCGATGACGGCCGCCATGAGCGAAAGCGCCACTGAGAGATTTCCGTTTGCGAGCAAATTATGCGAGGGCGAGCAAGCTGGCGTTCAACACATCCGCGATCACGCGAACTTTCTTTTTCCGAAGGGCGTTCTCAACATCTTCGCAAACGTTGCCGTCTATCTGCGTGGCCTATTCGCAAATGCCGTGCTCGTGATGCCTTGGCTCCTGCTGGAAGCGGCAGTTACGGTCGCGCTTTATCCAGATCAGGCCGCCCTGCCGGCGATCGGCGTTCGCGGCGTAGCCATTAGCGATTTCACGTTCATGCTTGGCGGTGTTTTGATTGTCGGCGTCCTTCTGGCCCTTTGGGCGTTGTGGCGATCGATGCCCTTGGGACGTCATGCTTCCGATGTCGGCGTCGGAGCCCGCTTCTTTGGAGTCCTGCTGGTCATCCTGCTTGCGACCGCAATCGTCGAGGTCCAGCCATTGCTGTTGGCCGGCTTCTTTCTGATTGGGCACGACGCCGGTGGCCTCTTCGCCGCCGTGGCAAAGTGGCTAAGTACCGTTGCGGGGTTGCTCGCCAGCTTCGGGACTCTCGTTGGATTTTCGAGCAGCACTCTTGCCAACGCTCTAAGGCGTGCGGAAGAACAGCTCGGTTCCTCGCGGACGCTCCTCGCCGGGATCGCGATCAAACTTGCAATGTATATGGCAGGCGCTGCCGTGCCGTTGGCGTTGTGGCTGATCTACTTCTATCTCGCCTATTGGGGAATCGAGGCTGGCGATCCGAACCATCAGCAGACCTGGCTGAAAGCGCTCTCCCAGGCAACTCCGTACCTCGGCGGAAACGTTGCGACCTTCTATGTTGGAGCTAGTGTTCTTCTTTTGGCCATCGGTGCATGTTTCCGCGCAAACGCAAATTCCCTCCATCGGATTTACCGGGATCGCCTGAGCAAGGCGTTCTTATTTGATCCCAATCGGCGGCTGACGGAGGGCATCTGGAGGTGCCCGGCCGAGATGAGCGGCGCCGAAACTGATGCCGCTTTGCGCAACTCTGATCTGCTTCCGTTGAAGGACAAGCGCATCAGTAGTTTGACCACAGCGCATGCGCCGTATCATCTGATCAACACAGCCCTGAATATCGGCGCGTCTAAATATGCCAATCGGCGTGGTCGGAATGCTGATTTCTTCATCTTCAGTCCGTTATTCACGGGAAGTGAAGCCACCGGCTATGTTGAAACGCTACTAATGGAGAAGGAGCAGCGCGGAATTACGGTCGCAACAGCCATGGCGGTGTCGGGGGCGGCGACCTCGGCAAATATGGGATCGGACACGATCAAGCCTGCGGTGCCGGCACTGTCCATTCTCAATGTTCGCTTGGGTTATTGGCTCATCAATCCCCGCAAGGTCGCCGGTGTGCTGAAAAAATCGCTGATCGCGCGGTCGTTCGATCGCCTGTATTTTTTCAAGGAACTCTTCGGCTTATTGAGTGAGGAGAGTGAGACCGTATACCTCACTGATGGAGGACACATCGAAAACCTCGGCCTCTATGAGCTGTTGCGCCGACGCTGCAAGTTGATCGTTGCTATAGATGGTGACGAGGATCCAGAGATGTCGTTTGGGGATCTGGTCACTCTTGAGCGTTATGCGCGCATTGATTTCGGCGTTCGAATTGATCTTCCATGGGCTGCCTTGCGCGATGAGAGCCGGCGAGCTTCGCAGGAGATTGTTAAAAGCAGCGGACTGTCGCCGGGCCAGGAATCACATGGACCCCACTGTGCCCTCGGCACCATCCATTATCCCGGGAAGGCCGGCGAGACACACGAGGATGATAGCACTGGCGTTCTGCTTTTTGTGAAGTCGTCATTCACCGGCGACGAGAACGACTACATCGTGGATTATAAGCGACGCCATCCCGAATTCCCTCACGAGACGACATTGGATCAGTTCTTCTCCGAGGAACAGTTCGAGGTCTATCGCGCGCTTGGATTCCACGCCGTCCATTCTGCGTTCAGCTGCGCCGATAAGGTTGCCATGAAACCGGATGCGGTGCCGTGGCAGGGTGACAAGACCGCCATCTCGCTCGAAAGAAAGATGCTCGACATATTCAGATGACGATGCTGCGCAAAATATCTTCTTGGCCGCAGCGGAAAAGCTGCCCGACCAATGCTCGAAATCACATCAGGAGGGGTTCAATGTCAATAAGATCTGCCATATTAGCTGGTTCGGCGATGCTCTTGTGCTTTCCGTTGATGGCATTCGACAGTTCGCCACGATCCGGACAGGTGGTCGACGAAGCACGATTGGCCGGACGTAACGTCACGTCATTTCCCCCCGCGGACGAAGATTATTTTCATGACATGGATGGCGGCATCAAGCTCACTCCGGAGGAAGTCAAGGGCCGCAATATGTGGATTCTCTGGACTGGTGGCAACGACCGGCTTTGGAACGGCATAACAAAGAGCACGTTCGGTGCGCTCGACCTGCTGAAGATCGTCGCCTACGATCCTAAACAGAAGATCGATCGCGGCAGACGATGGACCTATTTTGGGGTGATCAACGAGCCTTGCTTTGACGCACCAAGCGCACCCGATCCTCAGCGGTTTGGCCTGCTCCTCGATGCGCGGCGCGAGGATTGTCCGGCCGATCCGTTCACCAGTCCTGACAAATATCCTGGCGTAGCGATCGGAGCGCGTGGCAAGACGGTCCCAGTTGGCTCGTATTATGGTGAGCCGAGCGGCATCGTCGGCCTTCGGCTGTTTCCCAACCCCGATTTTGATGAGATTGCCGCAAAACGCTGGGACCCGATTCGCTACTTCAACGACCCGGCCTACTATAACGACAAGAACCTCGTCCGGCCCTATCGCGTCGGCATGTCGTGCGGATTTTGTCACGTCGGCCCGAGTCCAACCAAACCGCCCGCGGATCCGGTACATCCACAATGGTCAAACCTGAGTTCAACCGTCGGCGCTCAGTACATGTGGGTGGACAGAATTTTCGTTTATGGCTCTCAGGCCTCCAACTTCATCGAGCAGTTGGTCCATACGTACCGGCCGGGAGCCATGGACACCTCATTGATTTCGACTGACAACATCAACAACCCTCGAACCATGAACGCAATCTACGCGCTCGGTCCTCGGCTTGACAACTCCTTGCGCCGGGGGCGCGAAACGTTGGCCGGACCGCAGCTGCTCAACAAACAGTTCAACGACTTCCTTCCTGACGGACCACTGACACGTTATTTCGTCAAGCCGGACGTTGTCTTTACGCCACGTGTGCTCAAAGACGGCTCCGACTCGGTCGGCGTGCTGGGAGCGCTGAACCGCGTCTACCTGAATATTGGTCTGTTCAGTGAAGAATGGTTGCTCCATTTCAATGCGGTGGTGGGCGGAAAGCCGATCAGCCCGATGTCGATCGCTGTTGCCGAACGAAATTCCGTTTACTGGCGCGTCACGGAGGCGACGACGCCGTCAATGGCACTGTTTCTGGCCAAGGCGTCGGCTTCTGTCGATCATCTGGCCGACGCACCGGGAGGCGCAAGATACCTATCGACGGATCGGGCCGTGCTCGATCGAGGCAAGCGAGTGTTTGCCGACACCTGTGCTCGATGTCATTCGAGCAAGCTGCCACCGATGGCAGAAGGGCTCGATCCGAGAGGGTGCAACAAGCCGGATTATCTTGCGTGCTGGAACAAATATTGGGCATCGACGAAGACCGATGAGTTCAAGCAGCGGATGCGGGCGATCGTCAACGCTCCGGATTTTCTGGACGGAAACTACCTGTCAAGTGAGCTGCGTGTGCCGGTTACCTTGTTGCAGACCAACGCCTGCAGCCCGCTTGCGACCAACGCGCTTTCCGGAAATATTTGGGATAATTTCTCTTCGCAGTCCTACAAGGATCTCCCCTCAGTTGGGTCGATCACGATCCACGACCCGTTCACGGGAGCGCCGCAGAGCTACCAGATGCCCGCAGGCGGGCGCGGATACACAAGGCCGGCTTCACTCATCAGCGCCTGGTCGACCGCGCCATTCCTGCTCAACAACAGTTTGGGCCCGTTCGAACAGGAGCCCTCAGTGGATGCGCGGATGAGGGTCTTCAATGCCTCGATCGAACAACTTCTCTGGCCAGAGCAGCGGGCGAAAGACCCTGTTCTGGGCAATAAGGTTCCCGGTCTCATCGATCGTACCACGACACGGAGCTACATCAGGATCCCTGTCGGCTTCCAGCCGGATCTTTTGCGCGTTCTCGACGCGCCGGTGCGCAAACTGCTGCCGAAAATCTTGGACCCGGACGGCACAATCGTGATCGGCCCCATTCCTGCGGGTGTGCCGGTCAATCTGCTTGCCAATCTCCAGCCCTTGGCGGAAACGTCGGCCCCCCTGCGTCGAGCCGAGCACCTCGCGCAAGTGGTCGAGCTTCTGGTCAAATTGAAGCTCGATCTGATCGCCATGCCGAAATCGGCAAGCGACCAAGAGTTGCTCAAGATCTTTTCCAACCTCAAGGAGCCGCTGCTAAAGCTCAATAAGTGCCCGGATTTCGTGGTCAATCGAGGGCATTATTTCGGTACGGCCCTAACTCCCGATGAATCGCCTTTGAGCGACGATGACAAGCGCGCGCTCATCGAATTCGTCAAGACGTTCTAGGTGATTTCGTCCGATGACGATTCCGGGCGCGGTCGATTGCGATTACGTCGTTGTCGGCTCAGGGGCGGGCGGTGGAACGGTCGCTGCTCGTCTCGCAGAAGCCGGTTGGCACGTTATTTTGCTTGAAGCTGGCGGCGATTCCGACCTGATGGATACGCCGGGGCTTCCGGATGCATACGACGTGCCGGCTTTCCATCCGTTCGCCACGGAGCATCCGGCCATGCGCTGGGATTTCTTCGTCCGTCATTACGCCGACGACGCACACCATCGCCGCGATCCGAAGAGTGACGAGCGTGGCATCCTCTACCCACGGGCCGGTACTCTCGGTGGCTGCACCGCCCATAATGCGATGATATTTGTCGTCCCGCATGACCAGGACTGGAACGCCATCGCCGAGCTCACCGGAGACGCTTCCTGGCGTGCCTCCAACATGCGGCGCTATCAGCGATTGGTGGAGAAGTGTCAGTACAGGCCTTTCTTACGGTTGATGGCTCGGATCGGTCTTAACATAATGGGCCGTGGATGGGCTGGGTGGCTCTCCACGGAGAGGGCCAGTACGAGAGAGGCATTTCGGGACGACCAGCTGGTTCGCCTGATCATATCTTCCGCCCGTTCGCTTTTCTGTGCCGCAAGGCAGCCGCTCCGGGTGTTGCGAATGCTCGTGCTTGGAGAGGGCGATCCCAATTCGCGCTTGCCCGGACGGAGGGATTTCGAAGGGCTCTCCTTTACCCCGCTTTCGACCAATCATCATCAGCGCTTTGGCACACGCGATCGACTCCGCGATGTCATCGCCCGTCATCGTGATCGGCTGGAATTGCGACTTTACTCTCTGGTGACGCGCGTGATTCTGGATGAGGACGGTCGTGCGACCGGCGTTGAATATCTCAAAGGTAAGCATCTCTATGGTGCCGATCCATCTGCGTCGACCACAGCCGGCACGGTCGATCGTGTCCGGGTACGACGAGAAGTCATACTCGCAGGGGGCGCCTTCAATTCGCCGCAGCTCCTGATGTTATCGGGAATTGGGCCGGCTGAGCAACTCCACAACCACGGTATTCAAGTTCGCGTTGATCTTCCCGGTGTCGGGCGCAACCTGCAGGATCGCTACGAGATCAGCGTGGTCAACCGGCTGGCAAAGCCTTGGTCGGTGCTTAACGGCGCCAAATTCGAAGCAAGCGATCCGCTGTATCGCGAATGGGCCGAGCGGCGGACCGGAATGTACACCTCGGCCGGCGCTGCGGTTGCGGTAATACAGCGCTCGGATCCGAAGAAGCCCATACCTGATCTATTTATGATGGCGCTGATCGCGAAGTTCTTCGGCTATTTTCCGGGCTACTCTCGCGAGATCGTCGATCACCACGACTACCTGAGTTGGGTGGTGCTGAAGGCATATACTCGCAATCGAGCCGGAACGGTGACGCTTGTGTCCAGCGATCCTCGCTCCGTGCCCAAGATCGACTTCAATTATTTCGACGCCAGCGACGATGCCGACGGCGAGGACTTGCGAGCCGTCGTCGAAGGCATCCGTGTCGTTCGGCGTATGGTCGACGCGCTCAATGACCCGAAGCCCATCGTCGTCGAGGAACTGCCCGGCCGCTCGCTGCAGAGTGATGAGGAACTGGCTCAATTTGTCCGAGATAATGCGTGGGGACATCATGCCTGCGGTACTTGTGCGATCGGTCCACGCAGTCGCAACGGCGTCGTCGATTCCCGCTTCAAGGTTCACGGGACGCGCGGCCTCCGTGTCGTCGATGCCTCCATCTTTACGCGCATTCCCGGATTTTTCATCGCGAGCGCTGTGTACATCGCCGCCGAGAAGGCGGCGGACCTCGTTTTGGCCGATGCTAAAAGGGACGGAGAACGTGAGAGATGACGTATCAAATCGAGCAATTGTTGAAGATGACCTCAACGAACTGTTTACGAGGAGTCCTCCAGGCGGCATACCCGACGGTGAGGGGCAAGGAACTGCGTTGATCGTCGAGGGGGACGCCTCTTACGCCTGAGATCGCCCGCCTCATCAGCTATTTCGCCTGGCAAGGCAAGATCTTCGATGCGAAAGCCGGTCTTCTGAAGAATATGATCTCGCCTTTCGGTATCGCCGCTATCGTCGCCAGGGTCTACAAGGCGGAAAGCTGGTTTGATGGCAAGGGATGCATTGTGCTCGACTATTCCGAAACATCAATCGTTGCGGGATGGATCCGAGACGAGATCAGGATGATCGAGTCTGCCATCTATCTGGGGCAGGTCTTCGGGGGAAGGAATCGGCTGTTTCATTTCGCGCTGCACTTCTAGCCAGCGACGCTTTGATCCGCAGTGATGGTGTCACCTGGCCTGGGCGCGAGGCGATGATCGTAGCTCCGGCCAGCGACAATCGCTTCGGCGACGGTCCCCCGGTCGTCGCGGCGAGCACAAGATTGCCGCCTGCTCGGCAACGGAGCTCAAACTACCTGAAAATCCCGAACAGCCCGCCGCCTTGCGGCTGGGGCTGCGGCGGGGGTGGTGGTGGCGGCGGCAGCTGCTGGGTCTGCTGCTGCGGCAGGGGTGGCGGCCGTGGCGCGGCTGGCTGCTTGGCCACCGGCGGCTTCTTCTGCTGCGTGACCGGCGAAGGCTGAGGCTTCGGCTGGTCGGCGGCGGGCGCTGCGCTGACCACGGTGGTTTCGGGCCCCTTACAGTCGGTCAGCCAGATGTCGTAGACCGGATGCTCGATGGCGTGCAGGCCCGGACTTGAGGCGAACATCCAGCCCGAGAAGATCCGCTTCACTTCGCCCTGCAGCGTGATCTCGTCGACCTCGACAAAGGCATCGGTATTGGCGGCCTCGGTGGCCGGCCGCGTGTAGCAGGCATCGGTCTTCACCCGGAGCGCGCCGAACTGCACGGTCTCGCCGATGTCCTCGTCGAAATTGATGATGCGGCCGGTGATCTTGTCGAGGCCGGCGAAGCTCGCCTTCTTGTTGATGATTTTTTGGGCCGGCGGCTCGGTGACGACTTCGTCACCGGGCTGCAGCGAGGCCGGCGCCGGCGGCACGCCTCCCTTGGCCTGGGGCTGTCCGGGCGGCAGCGCCGGATTGGCGCCCGGTGGCACGTTGGCCTGCTGCGGCGGCTGGCTGCCGCCTTGCCTTGGCTGCGGCGGCGTCACCGCGATACCGGGCGGCACGTTCTGCGGCACCACGGTCGTGCCTGGCACCGGCGCCAAGGGCTCCGACTGCACCGGACCCGGCAGGGCATTGCCCTGTCGCTGGCCTGGATAGGGCCGGTTGGGCGCTGGCAGCACCCGGCCGCCTTGCGGCAGCTCGGGAACCTCTTCCTCGTCGTCGGGCTGGGCCTGCTGCTGTCCCCTGGGAATGCCGCCCGGCGGGCGCGGCGGGGGCGGATCGGAAAAGATGGTGCCGATCTGCGCCCGCGCCGGCGGCGCAAACGGGATCGCTGTGGCGGCAAAAAGGGCCGCAAAACCGGTCAGGGCAATGGTTCGAATCATCTCGCGCGGCATGATTTAAGCGAATCAGGCTCCAGGGCATCTGGCTTAAGGTCATTGTACAGCGACACAGGACCAGCCGCCGCTCGCTAGTTGTCGGGTTAACACGCCGAATACGGCGGGGAAAGGGCCGCCGGCCACCCCGGGGCACTGGCCAGAGTCAGTTCCGGATGGAATAGTCGCATTGCCCCGGAATGACGATAACCAACAACAAAGCCAACACAGGTTCGCCAGGAAATGCCCGTTGCCCTCGATGCCGATGCCGCCACTGTCTACAAGCTGTTCCAGGAGTCCGGCCGCCCGCCCTATGAAACCGTCACGCCGCAGGAAGCGCGCGAACTCTATTTGAAGGGCTGCCAGGCAGCGAGCCCCGAACCGCCTGAGCTCGCCAGCATCGCTCCGCTCGAAATCCCCTCCCCGCGTGGCACGATCCCGGCGCGCGTGTACACGCCGCAGCGGCGCCGCGACAAATCCGGGCTCGCGCCTGCGCTCGTGTTCTTTCACGGCGGCGGCTGGGTGATCGGCAATCTCGACACCCATGACGTCGCCTGCCAGAAGCTGGCGCATGAGGGCGAGATGATCGTGATCGCGGTTGATTACCGCCTCGCACCGGAGCACAAATTCCCAGCGGCCGTCGAGGACGCGATCACGGCCACGCAATGGATTGCGGCAAACGCAACACGGCTCGGCATCGATGCATCCCGCCTCACGATCGGCGGCGACAGCGCCGGCGGCAATCTAGCCGCGGTGGTGGCCTTGTCCGCACGCGAGGGCGGCGGTCC
Organism: Bradyrhizobium sp. Tv2a-2; assembly: GCF_000472425.1. Lineage (GTDB taxonomy): Bacteria > Pseudomonadota > Alphaproteobacteria > Rhizobiales > Xanthobacteraceae > Bradyrhizobium. The sequence continues at coordinate 99,493 of NZ_AXAI01000004.1, forward strand.
TGCGCTCGCCGCACAGCTCCTGATTTACCCCGCCACCGATTTCGCAATGCGCCATCCCTCGCACAGCGAACCAGAGACCTCGGTGCTGCTCACGCACAGCGTGATCCGCTGGTTCAGCGATCACTATTTGAACGGCCCCGCCGATGGCGACGACTGGCGTGCCTCGCCCGCGCGCGCCAAAAGTCTCGCCAACCTGCCACCGGCCTATGTGCTCACCGCAGGCGCCGATCCCTTGCGCGACGAAGGCGCGGATTATGCGCGGCGCATGAAGGATTCTGGCGTTGCTGTGACATATCGCCACTTTCCCGGCCAATTCCATGGTTTCTTCACGATGGGCAAGTTTCTGGAGCAGTCCAATATCGCCATCCACGAGATCGGGACTTGGTTGAAGGCGCTTGGCTGAAGGCACCTGTCGAGAGCGCCTTGTTGAAGCAGCACCGTTCTCGCTTCCTGGATTTTTTGACGCGTGGACACCTCTGTCTCGATCGAGATCGCCAAGCACACCCTGCTCAGCTGCGGATTGATCCTTGCGATCGGCACGATCGCGGGCCTTATCGCGCAGAAGATCCGGATCCCCGACATCGCGCTGTTCCTGCTTGCGGGGATCGCGCTGGGGCCGCACGGGCTGAAGCTGATCGACATTTCAGCGGACTCGGCGTTGAACCAGACCATCCTCTTGTTCGGCGCGAGCTACATCCTGTTCGACGGCGGCGCTGCGCTCCGGCTTCCGGTGTTGAAGCAGGTGTGGATCACCATCGTGGTGCTGGCGACCCTGGGCGTCCTGATCACGGCGGCAATCGTCGCGCTTGCCGCGCATCTCGTGTTCGGACTAGCGCCTGTGCTTGCGCTGCTGCTCGGTGCATGCATCGCCTCGACCGATCCTGCGGCGCTGGTGCCGATCTTCCGCCAGATCCGGATCTCGGAGCGCGTCGCCCAGACCGTGATCAGCGAATCCGCCTTCAACGACGCCATGGCCGCAATCCTCACCTTCTCGGTGCTGACCGTCGCGACCGGCAGCGGGCACTTCTCGCCCGGCGGCGCCTTCCTCGATCTGATCAAGCAAGCCGTAATCGGCATCGCCGCCGGCCTTGCGTTCGGTTATCTCGCGGCACTCCTGATTGCGCATGAGCGCTGGGCGGTGCTTGCCGAATATGCCCCCGTGGTAACGCTGGTCGCGGTGATCGGCGCCTATTTCGCTGCAAGCGGCCTGCAGGCCTCGGGCTTCATGGCGGTGTTCGTGTTTGGCATCGTGCTCGGCAACAAGGAGCAACTCGGCTTTCGCATGGAGGACGGCGAAGCGCGGACGCTGAACGAGTTCGTGTTGACCACGGCTTTCATCATGCGCCTGTTCATCTTCATCCTGCTCGGCACCCAGCTTGATTTCGCACAGATGGCGCGGCACTGGGAGGGTGGCGTCGCCATTGCCCTCGTCCTGATGTTCGTGGCCCGCCCGATTACCGTGTTCGTCTGCGCCCTACCCGATCGCCGCGCGCGCTGGACGTTCGCCGAACTCCTCTTCATGTGCTGGACGCGCGAGACCGGCGTCATTCCAGCCGCGCTCGCCGGCCTCCTGCTCGGCAGCAAGGCGCCGGAAGCGCCTCTGATCGCATCTGTCACTTTCGTGACCATCCTGATGACCATCCTGATCCAGGCGCCGACCACGCAATGGCTCGGCAATCGGCTCGGCCTGATCACGAAGAGGCCGACGAAACGATCCTGAAACAATCAACCTCCAAAATATGTCTCCGCCCGACGCACGCGTGAGTTGGCTCACGTTCTCTGGTCGTCGTGAGGGATATGAAAGTCTGCCCCACTCTTCGGGGCAGTTTGGAGAATGACGTCATGACTACGCTTACCCAGATCATCTCACGGACGACCGGAATCCGAATTGACGTTGAGCAGCTAAGCGCCGGGTTGATTTTTGGCGGCATCATGCTCGTCGTCGTCGCCTTGTTCGGCATGTCGACTTACGGCCTCGATCTGAGCTGGGGATTTTTCTGAGCCGTCGGCGCTTCAAACAGATACGCCGCCGAACACCACGATCATCTGCGTGACCCGCCACAGCCAGGTCTCGCCGTCGCGGGCGGCCTGCAGGCTGAAGACACGCTGGTTCCAGAGCGGATCATGGTCGAAGCGGATATTTTCGATCCTGAAGTCTGCCTGCCGCGCCCTCCACTCGACCGCCCATGCGCGATGCGCCTCCTCGAGTTGCTGCCGCAGCTTCGAGATTTCCACCTGGTAGGGAGAGGGAAACAGGATCGTGAAGGCTATGGATGAGCCGGCCATGAGCGATCCGCAGGCGAATTGTTGTTGGCTGCATCTGTAGTGGCGGGCAGGCTTTTGCAACGCAACTTCGAGCCCGGACGCAAGGTTACGATCCGGCGCTGCCCAAATTCGAATGGCGCGCGATGACGCGATAGACCGCGGCAGTATCCATCTCGCCAAATCCCAGATGCAACGCTTCGTCGTAGACCGGGCGTGTCGCGTCAAAGCATGGCGTTTCCACCGCGAGGCTTTTGGCAAACTTGGCAATGATCGACATGTCCTTGCTCCAGGTCGAGACCCGCATCGTGGCCGGCAGATAGTCATCGCGGGCCATCATCGGCGCACGCATCTCAAACATGCGCGATCCGCCTGCACCAGGCGCAACCACCTCGATCACATCCGCCGGATTAAGTCCCGACTTCACTGCCAGTGCCATCGCTTCCGCGGCCGCAACATTGTGGATCGCGACCAGCAGGTTGGCGACGAACTTCATGCGGCTGCCATTGCCGAATATCCCGAGATAGGCGCTTTTCTTGGCAAAATCCGCAAACAGCGCGCAGCATGCCTCGACCGCCGCCTCGTCGCCGCTGGCATAGACGACCAGATCCCTGTTCGCCGCCTGCGCGCCGGTGCCGCTCAGCGGACAATCGAGCGCATCATGGCCCGCGGCTGCCATCGTTCTGTGCAGGAACAGCTTGTCCTCAATCGAAAATGTGCTGAGCTCAACGACGATCCGCCTGTCCACATTCGCCGCGGCGATCTCAGCCGCGACGTCCTTGAGGGCGGACGGGCTCGGTAGGCTCAGGAGCAGCACCTGGGCTGAGCGGGCGGCGCTGGCCACGTCCGGGACGATTTCGATGCCATCGGCGGCGAGTTCGGCGCGGCGGCGGGCGTCGACATCGACGCCGATGACGCGCCATCCACGCTGGCGCAGATTGCGCGAGATCGCGCCTCCCATAATCCCAAGCCCAATGACGCCAACCGTCTTGTCCATAAGCTGCCTCCCCGATTGTTTCGTTGATGGAGCTCATGATCGTTCGGCGAGTGGCGGACCGCAATTGCAAAAAGGCGGCCGATCCCATGCACCGCCGCAAGCCGTGCGCCGTGCAGTAGCTGCGCCGCCCCCCGTAGTATTCCGGGTATCCGGAACCAACTGCACCGGCCATTGATTGGAAGACCGCAGCGCCGAAGAACTTTGCAAGCACCGGTTATCCCAAGCGCCCGACCGTCGTTCTTTTCAGGCATTTCAGTTGCAGCGAGCCACGTCCAATGAGTGACGAGCCACGTCCGATGAGTGAATTGAGTGAGCGCACCAGGACGAAATTGGATCAAGTCCTGGAGGAGACCTGCCGCAGGCTGCCGCATGGGGGCGACCACATCGCCCGCAAATTCGTGGCTGAGCAATTGATCAAGGCGGCCGAACGCGGATACGTCACCCGCGGCGAACTCGGGATCATCGCGCGGCGCGCCATCGCGGACTTCGCCGAAGGCCGCCATTGATTCTGGGTCAACTCGAAAACTCGCGCGGCAAACGCCGCCTCGCAAAATCTAACGATACATAACGGGCCGATCATCCGATTTAGGTGCACAGTCAGATTACGGGCGGCAACCAAAGGGAAGACGCCTGAAGGACAGTTGCACTGACGCATTCCCTGCATCCAGGGAGAACGGATGATCGTGAACGCTCTCACGCATTTTCCCGCCGAAGCCACTGGGTTTGCGATTTATTTCCCGAATACACGGGTCAGCTCTCATCCGGCTGGCACGCGCAAATGGCATTCACCGCCTTCTGGGCGATCTCCCTCAGCGCGGAACGAGGTACGCCGGCACGCGCACGGATCGCGATGGTGTGCATCGTGGCCGATGCAAGCACCGCCAGCGCCGCTGGATCGGCCGTTCGTTTCAGCTCTCCCCTCTCTCGTGCGGCTTGGAAACGTGCCTCAAAGTCCGCGTCAATCGCACGGAGCCCGGCTGCGACACTGTTCCGGATATCGGGATCGTCGACGGCTTCCGCTATCGCGGTCCCGATCACGAAGCAGCCGCGCGCACGCCCCTTGCCCGAGAAATAGATGGACAATGCCGCTTCGTAGGCAAGCATCAGTGCTTCGCGCAAGGGCCGGTCCTTCGCAAGAGCTTCCCGGTTCGCGGCCAGGCTGATCTCCCAATAGTGCGCGAGAGCCTCGAGATACATCGCGCGCTTGTTGCCGAACGCCGCATAAAGGCTCGGCGGATTCATGCCGGTTGCTGCCGCTACTTCGTCGAGCGAGGTACCGGAGTAACCGCCTCTCCAAAACGTTTCTGTTGCCTGCTTGAGCGCTGCCTGTGCGTCGTACGCACGGGGTCGCCCTCGACGTGCCGGAGCCGTATCCGCTTTTTTCCGTGTCATGTCGCGTAACCCCTTGCTTACCACCTACAGACGATGTATTTGTAACGAACGTTATGAAAAAAGCAATAGGGTCGAGGTGCTACGATGTGGTTTATTTCTTCGCCATTCGGCCGCTGGATGCCCACATGGACGGAACTCGCTGCGTCGACCGGCGCGACCTCAACGGGAATTGCGGACTCAGCTATCGCTGGACAGTTTGACAGAGCGATAGGTAGCCGCTCATCCGATCACGTCGCGGTCATGCCGGAGATACCGCTCAAGGAGCGGCTGCGTCGCCCGTTGATGCTGGGGCTGCCAATCGTCTTGGCCGTCTTTGGTCTTGCCTGGTATGCCGCCGAAGAACCTTATGTCTCGACCGATGATGCGTTCGTGCGCGCGGCAAAGATGACGGTCAACGCGCGTGTTGCGGGCCAGGCCGTCGAAATCGCTGTCCAAGATAACGAGCTCGTTCACCGGGGCCAGGTTCTGTTCCGGATTGATCCGGAGCCCTATCAAATTGCGGTGGATCTGGCGGAAGCGCGGCTCGCCAGCGCGCGCCTTCAAATCGGCGGGCTCAAAGCAACCTACCGTGAGCAACAGGCTGAATTAGAGTCCGCCAAGGAAACGGCCGGTTATGATGAGCGCGAATATAATCGCAAGAAAGCGCTGGTTGCCAACGATTTCACCCCGCGCGAGGTCTATGACCAGACCGAGACGACTCTCAAGGTCGCGCGTCAGCACGTCGCATCGATCGAACAGCAGATCGCCAACACCGTGGTCGCGTTGGACGGTAATCCGGATGTGGGGATCGATCGCCATCCGACAGTTCGCGCGGCCAAGGCTCAGCTCGATCGTGCACGGCTTGACCTCTCCTATGCAACCGTCACCGCGCCCGACGACGGAACCGTGGCGAGGGTCGACGACCTCCAGGTCGGCAACTTCGTCAATGCCGGCGCCACTGTGTTCTCGCTGATGTCGAGCCACCGCATCTGGATCGAGGCGAATTTCCGCGAAACGGGCCTGACCCATATGCGTCCGGGTCAGGAGGCGACGATCGACGTCGATGCTTATCCGGATCACGCGTTCAAGGCGCATGTCGCCAGCATGAGTCCGGGCACTGGATCGGAATTCGCGGTGCTGCCACCCGAGAATGCGACCGGCAATTGGGTCAAGGTCGTGCAGCGCCTCCCGGTGCGTCTCGAGCTTGATGAGGTCGATCCGAACCGGCCGCTGTTCTCCGGCAGCAGTGTCACTGCGCGGGTTGACACCGGCTATCGCCACCCCTGGCCTGCCCCGTTCGAGCACGCGTTCGCTAAGGAGGTCAAATGAGCCCGGCCTTCCCATCGGCCGCTGCAGCCACCGGCCATCGCACCATCATCGTGGCAGCCCTGATGGCGACCTACATGGAAGCGGTGAATATCTCGCTCCCGAATGCGGCCCTGCCACATATCCAGGGCACATTATCGATGGCCGACGACGAGGTCGGCTGGGTGTTTACCGCATATCTCGCGGCGGGCGCCGCCGTCATGCCGATGGCGCGCTGGCTCGCTGGGCGCTATGGCCGCAAGACGATCTATCAGGTGTCGCTTGCCATCTTCGCGCTCGGGCTGATGCTCGACACGCTGGCGACGACGTCCATCCAGCTCGTGTTCGCCCGGATTGTCCAGGGAGCAGCGAGCGGGCCGCTCGCTGCTCTGTCGCTGGCGATCCTGCTTGATGTGTTGCCGCCGGCACGCCATCCGCGGATCAGCCTGGCGTGGTCGGCGTGCCTCGTGCTCGGCATCAGCAGCGGCGCGAGCATCGGGGGCTGGCTCAGTGAATATCACGGCTGGCACTCGATCTTCTATTTCAGCCTGCCGATGACGGGGTTCATCTTCCTGACAGTGGAACTGTTACTCCCCGAGAAGAGAGCGGAGCAGAGCCCGTCCTTCGACTTCTTCGGCCTGGCAACGTTCTCGCTCGGCATGATCGGCTTGCAGATGGTGCTTGATCGCGGCGAGCGGCTGGAGTGGTTCGCCTCGACGGAAATCAGGATCGAAGCGATCATCTCGGCGCTGGGATTCTATCTTTTCATCGTGCACGTCATGACGAGGGATGTGCATTTTCTCAACAAGGCGCTGCTCAAGGATCGAAATTTCGTTCTTTCGGCGATCATGTTCTTCGCCGTCGGCTTCATCCTGTTACCGACCCTGGCCTTGACCTCGCCGATGCTGGAAGGCTTGCTCAATTATCCCGTCGACACTGCGGGCTACATGACCCTCGCGCGCGGTGTCACGCTCGTGAGTGCAGTGGTGCTGATGGGCTTCGCTCCGGCAGGAATCGACAACCGGCTGTTCATAGTCGGAGGCGCCGTGGTGGTGATTTATGCCAATTCGCTGATGCTCGGCTATTCACCCTTGATGGATAAGCGACTGGTGATCGCGGCAACCCTGCTCCAGGGCACCGGTCTCGGAATGTTGCTACCGTCGCTCTCCAAGGCGGCGTTCAGTACGCTCGACTCGAAATTCCGCCCGGAAGGCACCGCGATCTTCAGCCTGTCGCGCGTCTACGGAAGCACGATCGGGATCGCGATCGTGCAGATCTTCTTCTACAACAACACCCAGGCGATGCATCTCGCCCTCGCAAAGAACCTCGTGCCTTACCGCGCGGCTGCTCATATCGGGGGTTCGATCGCCGGTCCGGGGCTTGCCATGCTCAACGAGATGGTCACCCAGCAGGCTGCCGTCGTTGCGGTCATCGACCAGTTCAAGATCCTGATGTTCGCCATGCTGATCGTGAGCCCGCTTGTGCTCTTTCTCCGCAAGCCGCGCCCGGCCTAAACAAGGAGTACGAATATGACAACACCCGATGCCCTTCGCTACACGAGAATTCCACTTAACAACGGATCTGGCGCGATCCCCGCTGCCGGGTTTGGTACACTCATTCCCGATCCTGTCGCGACGAGGCAGGCGACCAAAGCCGCATTGGAGGCCGGCTTTCGGCATCTCGATGGTGCGGAGCGTTACCGCAATGAAGAAGCGGTTGGCGATGCCATGCAGAACGTGTTCAGAGCTGGCACGGTTCGACGCGAAGACGTGTTCGTGACCACGAAGTTGTGGAACACCAATCATCGTCCAGAGCGAGTCAAGGCCGCATTCGACGGGAGCCGTCGGCGGCTGCGCCTCGACCACATCGATTGTTACCTCATTCATACCCCCTTCGCCTTTCAGCCCGGCGACGAGCAGGACCCACGCGACGCGAGCGGTCGCGTGATCTATGACTCAGGGGTTACGTTGGTGGAGACCTGGCACGCGCTGGAACGCCTTGTGGACGACGGACACTGCAAGGCGATCGGCCTGTCGGACATTACCCTGGAGAAGCTGCGGGAAATTGTTGCGGCCGCGCGGATCAAGCCAGCCGTTGTGCAGGTCGAATCGCATCCATACCTGCCCGAATGGGATCTGCTCGACTTCTGTCGGCAGCATGGGATTGTATTGCAGGCGTTTGCGGCGTTGGGACATGCCATGGAGCCCAGAGTGATCGACGACCCCGTGGTCAGAGCCATCGCCCATCGTGTCGGCAAGACACCTGCTCAAGTCCTGCTCGCCTGGGCCGTGCAGCGCGGCACCTCCTTCCTGACCACTTCCACGAACCCCGGCCGCATCCTGGAGAATTTTGATATTTCGGCCCTGCCTGAAGACGCCATGCAGGAGATCCGGGACTCCATCACCACAAACGTCAGGTTCAATTCAGTGGTGGAGACTGGCGTGCCTGGATTTATTCCCCGGGCCAAGTCTTAACGAAGCCTTCACGACGAGTCTTCGCGGCAGGTCTTAACGGCACGATGATCGCCACAGCAGAGATGGGAGGATCGACATGGATGACCGGACCGTGCGCCAGGCGTTGGAGCGCCACTGGACTGCTTCCGATGCGGGAGATTTCGATGCCGAGCATGACATCTACCGCGAGGATGCCGTGCTTGATTATCCGCAATCAGGCGAACGCATTCGCGGTCGGCGCAACATTCAGGAGAGCAGATACGTTCAGCCGAACAAAAAGCGCTTCAAGGTCCGGCGGATTGTCGGAAGCGGCGATCTCTGGGTCACCGAGTTCACGCTTAGCTATGACGATAGACCATCTTATACGGTGAGCATCATGGAATTCCGCGAAGGATTGGTGGCGCACGAAACGCAATATTTCGCCGACCCATTTGAACCCTCGCCCTCCCGCGCGCATCTGGTTGAACGTTGAGTGCGACTGATCTTGTCAGGGTGTGTGCTCATAATGGCGCAGATGTCGGGTTTTACGACAAAGCGGAAATCTTATACTCGTTAAGAGCTTTACCGGCTGTGACCTGAGCGCAGGAGACGCGGCGACGAGGCGGACTTCATCGCCAAACCGTGGCATACTTCTTTCAACAGCCTGCCAGCAAACCTCGGTGAGATGGTAGCCAAGCGGGAACCGGACATATCGTCCTCATATCGATTTGTCGACACGGGGCGATGGGGCACACCATTTGCGGCAGCGGCGTGGGCTGCTCCGCCACTGCTGTTTGGGATCCGGCTGTGGGCGGCTGTGTGTCTCGCCTTGTACGTCGCATTCTGGCTCGAACTTGATACCGCCTTTTGGGCAGGCACGACAGCGGCGCTGGTCTGCCAACCAAGTCTCGGCGCATCATTGCGCAAAGGATGGTTCCGAATGATCGGAACCTTCATCGGAGCGGTAGCGATCGTGGCTCTGACAGCCCTCTTCCCGCAAAATCGTGCTGGTTTCCTCCTTAGCCTGGCGTTGTGGGGCGGTCTTTGTTCGCTTATCGCAACCTTGCTGCGCAATTTCGCGGCGTATGCCGCGGCGCTTGCCGGGTTTACAGCCGCGATCATCGCCGGAGATGAACTTGGTGCGGTCGGCGGTGTCAACGGCCAGGCGTTCACTCTTGCCATCGACCGCGTAAGCGAAATCTGGATCGGCATCGTGTGCGCCGGGATCGTCCTGGCCGGAACGGACTTTGGCGGCGCGCGGCGCCGACTTGCCCGTCATCTGGCGGAACTGGCAGGAGACATCGCTACGCGCTTCACGTCGACCCTGCGACGGGGCCGCCCGGAGCCTTCGGCGCAGACAGTCCGACGCGAGCTCATCCGCAAGGTCATCGCGACTGATTCTGTCATCGACGAGGTGAAAGGCGAGTCGTCGACGCTCCGCTACCATTCGCCGGTGTTGCAGCAAGCCGTCCATGCGATGTTTACGGTGCTCGCGGCGTGGCGAACGATCGATGCACGACTGCGGCGCGTGTCGGCCTCGTCAGGCGCGCACGAAGCGCTCCACGTCCTGCGCAACATTCCAACGGAGCTGCGTGAAGCCCTCGAAGCCAACGAACCCTCGTCCTGGTCGAGCGATCCGGCCAGAATGCGTGGGCTTTGCCGTGCAGCGATCCATGCGCTTGCCGGGATGCCTTCGCGGACGATAACGCTGCGGCTGCTCGCAGACCAGACCGCCGCCGTGATCACGGGCTTCGCCCAAATCCTCGACGGACTTGCGCTGCTGGCGGGTGATATTGCGCAAGAGCATACATCAGATCGCGGCCTGAAACTGCATGTCGCTGATTGGCTGCCGCCCCTTGTCAACGCCGGACGGACGTTTGTGACGATCGTCGCCGTTCAGATCTTCTGGATTTGGACCCAGTGGCCCAATGGGGCCTTCGCGATCACGTTTGCGGCGATCACCGTCATCCTGCTTTCACCGCGGGCTGACGAGTCCTACGCCGCGGCGATCAAATTTACTACGGGCGCCACCATCGCGGCTCTTGCCGCCGCGATCGCATTGTTTGCGGGTTTGCCGGCTATGGATAGCTTTGTCGGCTTTGCGATCGTGTTGGGCCTTTTCCTCATTCCGGCCGGCGCGATGATCGCTCAACCCTGGAACACCCCTGTGTTCGTGGCGATCGTCGCCAATTTCATACCGATGATCGGTCCAGCCAATCAGATGAGCTACGACACGATAAAATTCTATAACTCGGCACTCGCGATCGTCGCAGGATGCGCGGCCGGCGCACTGTCCTTCCGCCTCATCCCACCAATCTCACCACAGCTGCGGTCGCAGCGCTTGCTGGCCTTGAGCCTGCGCGACTTGCGCCGTCTCGCGGCCGATCCCGACCGGCGCCAAGTGCCCTGGGAGGGACGATTGTACAGCCGCATCGTCGCATTGCCCGACGGCGCGGACCCTCGGCAACGAGCTGTCCTTGTCACGTCGCTGACCGTCGGCGAAAGCATGGTCGCACTTCAGCAAATCGCCCCTCAACTGGGTTTTGCCGGCGAATTCGAGGCAGCCCTGAAACACTTCCGTTCGGGAACTTGTTCGGCCATGATGACGCAGCTTGAGGCGACAGAACGCGGGCTTGCGGGCAACGACGACCCGGCGGCCATGCGCGCGAGAGGGCACCTCCTAGCCATCCGTGATGCTCTGTCCGATCATCGTGCCTATTTTGAAACCGGAGCCTAAGATTGAAATTTGTTGAGATCAACCTGCTCGGCGTCTACGTTGCCCCGATCTCGCTGCTGATGATCGCGGCGTGGATCGTGACCGTCGGCTTGCGTCGCGCTGCGGCTCGATTTGGTCTATTCCATTACGTCTGGCATCCGGCGCTGCTCGTGTTCGACGTCTACATTATCGTGCTTTCATCAATGGTTCTCTTCATCGCACGCTGAGATTGCCATGTCCGAAGCTGACGCAAAACTGGAGCGACGCGAACCCGACCATGTTGATCCCACAGCGGCTTCGCCGACCGCGAAGGTCTCCAAGCCGAGAATAGCTGCCGTTCCGCTTGTGATCACGCTTGCAGCGACCGCGGTTGCGATCGTCATGGGCGCCCTCATGTGGGACGCGTATATGGCTGCGCCATGGACGCGCGACGCAACAGTGCGGACTTACGTGGTGACCATGGCTCCGGAAGTCGCGGGTCGTATCGTGCAACTGCCGGTGAAGGACAACCAGTTCGTTCACAAGGGCGATTTGTTGCTCGTCATCGATCCCACCGACTATAAGAACGCACTGCAGTTGGCGGAGGCCAATGTCGAGCAGGCTCGGGCAAATGCGCTCAATGCCCAATTGGAGTTGCAGCGACGGCAGAAGCTGAGCGAACTCGCGGAGACGGTCGAGGACCGACAGATCCATGAGGCGAACGCCGCTGCGAGCAAGGCTCAATACCAAGGCGCCCAGGTCAGTCGAGATCAGACCAAGGTCAATCTCGAACGTACAGAGCTCCGCTCTCCCGTGAATGGCTGGGTGACTAATCTCCTGACGCAAGTAGGAGACTACGCAAGCGTCGGACGGAATGTCATTTCGGTGGTCGACGCCGACTCGTTCTGGATCGACGCCTATTTCGAAGAGACGAGCCTTCCATCCATCCAAGAAGGGGACACTGCGAAAATCAAGTTGATGGGACACAGGAACATTATCATGGGCGAAGTCAGCGGCCTCGCGCGTGGCATTACCGTGGCGAACGCGCAACCCGATCTGGCGGGGCTTGCAAATGTCAACCCAATCTTCACCTGGGTGCGGCTAGCGCAGCGAATCCCGGTTCGGATCAACATAAAGCAAGTACCCGAAGGTGTTCGCCTCGTTACCGGATTGACGGCGACCGTTCAGGTCGAGCCGCTATCCCAGCCCCGCTAGGCGTCGACTGTTCTGCTATCGCGAGCGAGTCATGTCTGTTTGCTGCGGTGCATGAGTCCGGTATCCGTACACGCCCTAAAGCGCGGTGATACGCTCACCCGCGAATGACTTTTCCCCGTTGCGGGAGCGAGCTCTCGAAAAGCTTGCGTCTCCTCGTGCCGAGGGGGCAGGACCAGGCGATCGATAACCGAATAGATCCATCGACCAGCTGAACCTACTGGCATCGCCACCCGGCCTCCCATCCCGTGATTGCGGACCACCGGCTTCATACGGGCATCCGTTGGCGGGTTCACGCGAAGCAATCCAGACATTCGCCGCGACCACAGTCTGGATGGCTTCGTTGCGTTGCTCCTCTGCAAAGACGCAGATCAGCAAAACTAGCAGCCTCTTCATCGCTGCGGGTCGGTGTCAAAGACCTATACATGATGTGCAGTATCGTTCCTGATATGACTCGGCCATCAGCAGGCTGACGCAAGGCACCCCGAGGGCTGCTTATTCGTAGACTTTCGCGAAGTTTCTACGAATGTAACGATCTTCGGCTTGTAAATTATTCAGCGGCGGCAGATCATGGGAGCGGCCTCGCTTCACTTGAATGTATGGAGGGATCGTCCTGCCAAGCATCACTCTGCGACTGTCTGACGACCTCGCCCTAACTGCCGATCGCACACCTGATGCCGAAGGATCGGCAGAGGCGGATGAATTTTCTTCTGCCGCAGTTCATACCACGTCGACACGAGGTCTAGGCACCATGGAAGTTCTGCCTGGCGAACTTATCCAACGAACCATGGAAATGATGCCGCGTGAGGATTTCCAGCCATTCAGTGAGATAAACAAACACGTTCGTCAACTCGTGAAGCAAAACCCCACCCTCCGCCAGCGCCTTAAGGAAAGGCCACTGGACTCCTTACCCGCCGAGCTTAAGCTAGAAATCATGAGGCGGATGCCGCCCCAGGATCTGCGGCGTTTCAGTGAGACAAATAAAGCTACTCGTACCCTCGCGAGGAGCGACTCTACCCTCAGGCTGCGCCTTACGGGAGCTCAACAGGCACATGGAGCGATGAGCGGGTTGGAGCGCAATGGGCCCCTTGATCCAAACAGTGATTCCTTCAACGAACGCTATGAGCTGCTTGGCCCTCACATGAGATACCTCGAAGAGGGGCAGGCCGATGCCCTTATGCAGGGGATAGTCGGTATACCGGACGAGCAACAGCGCAGAACTACAATGGTTCTTGCCTTTAACGGCTGGAATAATTTACCTGAGCCTCAGCAAGACATCCTCCTCGATGGCTTGCAGTCGTTTAGAAATACTACGCTAGCATACACCACAGCCGGAACGGCCGGACAGCTGCTGTTACCTCGGCTGACTCAAGGCCAGCAAATGAGTTGGGTTAGCGCCTTCGCTGGCTTTCACGATTTTCCACTTGGTTACGTTCTACACGTCGCTTTCGACAATCTTGGTTCATTGCGCGGCGAGGCACAATCACAGCTTTATAAAAGAATCTCAGCGATGCGCGCGTCCCAGTTGCAGGAAGGGGCTCTCGCTAAGCTTAAACCTCCTGCCGGTCAGGAGTAAGCGATTGATGACCGAATAAATCGACACGCGACTTGGCTGCGGATCATGTTCAGGTGACAAGGCATCATCTTCGTCGACCAGGTGGTCCGAGCATTCAGCCGGCCGGATAGCATTTGGACGTCAGCGTCTCATACCGCTCCGATTGGTAAAGCACGAAGAACCCTTCCGTAATCTCCCTCGAAGCATGCGCCCTTCCCGACTTGGCCCACGCTCATCAGCCCGGAAGCCTGCTCTCCCTTGCAGCCCGGCGCAGCGATTGCGGCGGCTGGCCGAAGGCGCGGATGAAGGCGCGGCGCATGCGCTCGGGATCGCGAAAGCCGGTGAGTTCGGCGACTCGCTCGATCGCCTCGTGTGACGATTGCACGCGCGAGCGCGCAGCCTCGACGCGCAGCCGCTCGATCGCTTTCGATGGCGTGGTACCGGTCTCCGCAATGAAGGCGCGGGTGAAATGCCGCGCGCTCATTCCGGCACGTTCGGCGAGGTCGTCGACTGTCAGCTTCTCCTCGAGATGCTCGCGCGCCCAGGTGAGCAGCGGACCGAAACGGCCGGTCGGTGCCTTCAATTCCAGCAGCGAGGAGAACTGCGACTGTCCACCGCTCCTGCGGTGATAGAGCACGAGCTGGCGCGCGGTCTTCTCGACGATCTCCTTGCCGAAATCCTCCTCGACCATGGCAAGCGCAAGGTCGATGCCGGCGGAAATGCCGGCCGAGCTCCAGATATTGCCATCGCGCACGAAGATCTGGTCGGGCTCGAGCTTCACGTTGGGATAGGCGGCGAGAAACTGCCGCGTGCGCTGCCAATGCGTGGTGGCGCGGCGCCCCTCCAGCAGGCCAGCTTCGGCCAGCATCATGGCGCCCGAGCATACGCTGGCGACCCGAGCACCGCGCCTGGCCACTGCGCGCACAAACTGCAGCGTGCACTCGTTTCGCGCGGCGGCATCGACGCCCTCTCCGCCCGCGATGAGCAGCGTCGAGATGGCGTTGGGCGAGCCGAACTTGCGCGCCAGCATCTCCACCCCCGACGTCGAGCGCACCGCGCCGGGCTTGGCGGCAATCATCTTGATGTCGACGGGGCGTTTTGCGTAGCGGCTGGCGATTTCGAACACCGAGACCGGGCCCGCGGCATCGAGCAGTTGGAAATCGGGAAAGATCAGCACGCCGATCATGTGAGGCTCCCATGTCTCAAAACGAGGGAAATTTGCCATTTCGGACCAAAACCCATCATGGCACGCTACCCAGGTCAAGTGCATTGTTGAAAAGCGCATGTGTTGGAGGCAGCCCGATGTCCCTGCAGATCGGTCTTCTGATTTTCCCGAAACTCACCCAGCTCGACCTCACGGGTCCGGTGCAGGTGTTCTCCAGCGTACCCGGCGCCAAACTGCATCTGGTCTGGAAACGCATCGAGCCGGTGCCGAGCGATTCCGTGCTGACGCTGACGCCGACGACGACCTTCGCTGACTGCCCACCCTGCGATGTGGTCTGCGTGCCCGGCGGCGCCGGCACCGACGACATGGTCAATGACGAGGAGGTGCTCGCCTTTCTGCGCCGGCAGGCGGAAAGCGCGAGATACATCACCTCGGTCTGCACTGGGTCCCTGGTGCTCGGCGCGGCCGGCCTGCTCGCGGGGTATCGCGCCGCGACCCATTGGAATGCGCGCGATCACCTGGCCGCTTTCGGCGCGATCGTCAGCGACGAACGTGTCTGCGTCGACCGCAATCGCGTCACCGGCGGCGGCGTCACCGCGGGCATTGATTTCGCGCTGACCCTGGTCTCGCATCTCGTCGACCGCAAGACGGCCGAAGCGATCCAATTGCGCCTGGAATACAACCCGGCGCCCCCGTTCAACTCAGGCTCGCCCGAGACCGCGCCGAAAGAAGTGCTGGCGCTGATCAACGAGCGCATGGCGCCGTTCAAGGCCCGTCGGGCCGAAGCGGTGGCGCGCGCGGCGGCGCGGCTCAATGCCGGAGCTGCGACGGCCTGACAACAACAGAAAAAGGCCGCCCGGTTTCCCGAGCGGCCTTTCCTGTCTTACGGCGGTTGCACATTGACGGGCGATTTCAGGACCTCTCCGCCAGGGGCCTATCTCCCGGCCTGTCCTACTCGGCATCCGCTGCAAATCGGGGCAGTCGCGATTTCTGGCACCCGAACCGTCGCGATGGTCTCCCATCTCCGTAAGATGGGATTATCAAGCAGCAACCACGCCTGGAGCACAAGCGCTGCCTGCACGCCGTCCCCGCTGATACCGTTGTTCACAGACGCGTGGGCGGCGCACAATGTTCTTCGCGCGCGCGGTACATGAGGAGGCGCCGGGTCATCTTCGCGAGGGAATCGCGAGAGCGCTCGACCGATTAGTCAGCTGCCCGGCGTCCATGGCACGTAGTCGCCGGTTGCCTTCGGGCGTTTGCCGCTCGCAAGAGTCGAGCCCGACGGCCGGTACGCATAGGGCGTGCCAGTCAGGTTCGGCACGTGCGGCTTTTCCCACTCGCGCGGCTTGTAGCCGTCCTCGGTCGGCGGGGTGTCGACGACGTGATGGATCCAGCCATGCCAGCCTGTCGGGATGCGGCTTGCTTCGGCAAGGCCGTTATAGATCACCCAGCGCCGCTCGAAATTCAGGGTGGGGTCGATCTTGCCGCCGCGGGTCCGGTAGTAGCGGTTGCCCTGCTCATCCTCGCCGACCAGTTCACCGAACCTGGAGGTCCAGAGCTGAGTGCCAAAGGTCTGGCCATTCCACCAGGTGAAGAATTTGAGCAGGAATTGTTTCATGCGGGCTGTCGGTTGACCTTGGATCCTGAGAGCCCTGATGCCACCGGCGCGACGAATTGTCCAGTCGGGCGGAGATCCCGTTCACGTGCGCTTCACAAGCGCTTTGGCAGGGTTCTCCGCGGGGAACATTGGGGCGGCAAGGCCATTAAGTCAGCGTCATTCGATGGAGCTTCAATCATGCGTAAATCAATGCTTTTAAGTGCCTCAACCGCGCTTGCTCTTGCGCTGGCGACGGCGATGCCTTCGGCCAGCTTCGCCTTTGGTCGTGGCGGTGGCGGCGGCGGCCATATCGGCGGCGGTGGCGGCATGCATTTCGGCGGCGGCGGTGGCGGCATGCACATGGGCGGTGGCGGCTTTGCGCGCCCGGGCGGCGGCGCAGCCTTTGCCGCTTCACGACCGGTTGGCGGCGCGGGCTTCGCGGCCTCGCGACCGGTCGGCGGCGGCGGTGTCGCCTGGAATGGCGGCCGCAACTGGAATGGCGGCTGGCACGGCAACGGCTGGCGCAATCGCGGCTGGGGCTATGGCGCCGGTGCAGTCGCGGCAGGAGTTGCGGCTGGCGCAGCGCTCGGCAGCTACGCCTATTATGATGGCGGCTATCCGGGTTACTATGGCGATACCTACTATGACGACGACGCTGGCCCCGACTACTATGACAGCGGCGTGGCTGTGGTGCCGGCGCCGGTCGGCGGCGACGCGAGCTACTGCGCCCAGCGCTACCGCTCCTACGATCCCTCCAGCGGCACCTATCTCGGCTATGACGGAATGCGGCACCCCTGCCCGTAATCGCAAGCCTCGGGGTGAAATCTTTGCGAGCGGCGCCTTCGGGCGCCGCTTTCTATTAACTCCGCGTCGCCAGCGCGACCGCCGCCAGCGTTAGAACCAGCGCCGCGATCTGGCCGGCACCGAGCGGCTCGTGCAGAGCGAGTGCGGAGGCCACAACCCCGATCACTGGAACCGCCATGGTGCCGGTCGCCGCGACCGACGCGGGCAGCCGGGCGAGTGCGGCAAACCAGGCGACATAGGCGATGCAGAACTGCACCAAGGTGCTGTAGAGCAGGACCCACCAGCCGACCGGCGTGACCGCATCGAAATAGGCGGTTTCGAGCAAAAAGCCGGCGACCGCCACCGGCGCGCAGCCAATGCCGATTTGCCAGGCGGCGGCAGGGATAGGCGCCATCTTCAGCGGCCAGCGTTTGGCGAGCACGGTGCCCACGGCAAAGCCGATCGAGCCGCACAGCGCCATGATGATTCCCGGCAGCTTTTCCATGCTCGCCGCAACGCCGTTGCCGCCCATGATCGCGAGCAGCCCGCCAAAGGCCAGCACAAGCGCAAGCGCCCGCAACGGGGTCGGCTGCTCGCCCAGCACCGGCCAGGCCAGGATCGAGGCCCATACTGGCATGGTGTAGGCGATCAGCGCGGTCTCGCTCGCCGGCAGGAACACCAGCGCCAGCCCCATCAGGACCATCCAGCCGGTGACGTTGAGGAGCCCCGCCAGCACCAGCCGCGGCCACATCCCGTCCGGCACGCGCAAGGACTGCCCGCGCAGGATGGCCAGGAGCGCAAGCAGCACGGCGCCCACGACGCCGGTACCGCCGCGCAGCGTCAGCGGCGGCAGTTCGGACAACAGGTACTTGGTCGCGGGCCAATTGAAGCCCCAGCCGATCGAGGTGATGGCGAGGAAGGCAAGGCCTGCCGGCGCGAGGCCCGGCCGCGCCGGTTTTGCGACTGATTCTGTCATGGGATGGCTGGGCTGAAACTGAAATTGGCGGCTCCCTTGCCGCCGCCGGACCTGTTCACCACACGCTGTAGGAGATGTCAGCTAAAACTTGCCCGCACCCTTAGCTGAGTCTTCCGGATGCAAGCCGTTGCGCCCAACAAAATCTTGCCTGTGCATAGTGGGGTGAAGCTCGGACAGGCCCCTTGGGGATAATTTTTTGGCTTCCGAATCCTTGAGGACTCACTGATACTTGACCCCATCACAGGCGTGGCATTGGCCCCTGTTATCCCACGCTTTCCACCATATTTAGTATTTGATTCAGGAAATCGCACTAGTCCTTGACGGGCGAGACGGGTTTGGCCTAGCTTTGGACCGGTTCGGCGCGAGTGAGTTTGGGTCCCGCCGGTCGCTCCCACCAGGGTTCCAAAATGACCACTCCGTCGGCCGGTTCGGGCAGCGGGTGCAGGGCTTTTGCGCCCTGAAACTTGAGGGAAATCCGGGGTGCCAAGACGAGGCCGAAAAGGCCCGCGTGACGTTGTTTGAAGTTGGGGCGTTGAAGAGAAGGGACCGGGCCAACCGGTCTGAACTGCGAAACGGACGAGCGTGGGAGACACCCGCGGCTTGGGCGGATCGCGCAAGGCAATAGCGAACCGTAGCCGTGGGTTGACGGCGCGGTCCAAGAGAAAATACGGGGCAAGAAAACTATGCGAATCGAACGTCGCCACACCACGCAAGGTGAAACACCGTACGCACGGATTGATTTCAGATTGACGACATCTGAGATCAAGAACCCGGATGGTTCCATCGTGTTTCGTCTCGACAATGTCGAGGTCCCCTCGGCCTGGTCGCAGGTCGCCTCCGACGTGCTTGCGCAGAAATATTTCCGGAAAGCCGGCGTTGCCGCGCGGCTGAAAAGGATCGAGGAAGAAAGCGTCCCGTCATGGCTGTGGCGCTCGGTGCCCGACACCGAGGCGCTGGAGAGCCTGCCGGAGAAAGAGCGCTATGTCAGCGAGCTCTCCGCCAAGCAGGTGTTCGACCGTCTCGCCGGTTGCTGGACCTATTGGGGCTGGAAGGGCGGCTATTTCTCGAGCGAAGACGACGCGTCCGCCTTCTATGACGAACTCCGCTACATGCTCGCCATGCAGATGGTGGCGCCGAACTCGCCGCAATGGTTCAACACCGGCCTGCACTGGGCCTATGGCGTCGACGGTCCCGGCCAGGGCCACTATTACGTCGACCACAGGACCGGCAAGCTGACGAAATCCAAGTCGGCCTACGAGCATCCGCAGCCGCACGCCTGCTTCATCCAGGGCATCGAGGACGACCTCGTCAACGACGGCGGCATCATGGATCTCTGGGTGCGCGAGGCGCGCCTGTTCAAATATGGCTCCGGCACCGGCTCGAACTTCTCGAAGCTGCGCGGCGAAGGCGAACGCCTTTCCGGCGGCGGCCGCTCGTCCGGCCTGATGAGCTTCCTCAAGATCGGCGACCGCGCGGCGGGCGCGATCAAGTCCGGCGGCACCACGCGCCGCGCGGCCAAGATGGTCGTGGTCGACGCCGATCACCCCGACATCGAGACCTATATCGACTGGAAGGTGAAGGAGGAGCAGAAGGTTGCTGCCCTCGTCACCGGCTCCAAGGTCAACCAGAAGCACCTCAAGGCCGTAATGAAGGCCTGCGTGAACTGCGAAGGTTCAGGCGACGACTGCTTCGACCCCGAGAAGAACCCGGCGCTCCGCCGCGAGATCAAGCTCGCGCGCCGCGCGCTGGTCGCCGACAACTACATCAAGCGTGTCATCCAGTTCGCCAGGCAAGGCTACAAGGACATTCAGTTCGACACCTATGACACCGACTGGGATTCGGAAGCCTATCTCACGGTGTCAGGCCAGAACTCCAACAACTCGGTCTCGCTGAAGGACGACTTCCTGCGCGCGGTCGAGACCGACGGCGACTGGCAGCTGATCGGGCGCACCAACAAGAAGGTGATGAAGACGCTGAAGGCGCGCGATCTCTGGGAGAAGATCGGCTACGCCGCCTGGGCCTCCGCCGATCCCGGCCTGCACTTCAACACCACGATGAACGACTGGCACACCTGCAAGGCGTCAGGCGACATCCGTGCGTCCAATCCGTGCTCGGAATACATGTTCCTGGACGACACCGCCTGCAACCTGGCGTCGGCCAACCTGCTCACCTTCTACAACACCACGACCAAGCAGTTCGACGTCGCCTCTTACGAGCATCTCTGCCGGCTCTGGACGCTGGTGCTCGAGATCTCTGTGCTGATGGCGCAATTCCCGTCCAAGGCGATCGCCGAGCTCTCCTACGAGTTCCGCACGCTGGGCCTGGGCTTTGCCAATATCGGCGGCCTCTTGATGACCATGGGCCTGCCCTATGACAGCAAGGAAGGCCGTTCGCTCTGCGGCGCGCTGACCGCCATCATGACCGGCATCGCATACAAGACCTCGGCCGAGATGTCGGGCGAGCTCGGCCCCTTCCCCGGCCACAAGAAGAACGCCGCGCACATCCTGCGCGTGATCCGCAACCACCGCCGCGCGGCCCATGGCGAAAGCCGCGGCTACGAGGCGCTCTCCGTCAACCCGGTGCCGCTCGACCATGCCTCCTGCCCGCAGGCCGACCTCATCGCCCACGCCAAGATGGCCTGGGACGATGCGCTCTCGCTCGGCGAGCAGAACGGCTATCGCAACGCGCAGGTCACCGTGGTCGCGCCGACCGGCACGATCGGCCTTGTGATGGATTGCGACACCACCGGCATCGAGCCCGACTTCGCGCTGGTGAAGTTCAAGAAGCTCGCCGGCGGCGGCTACTTCAAGATCATCAACCGCGCTGTCCCTGAGGCACTGCGCGCGCTCGGCTATCGCGAAAGCGAGATCGCGGAGATCGAGGCCTACGCCGTCGGCCACGGCTCGCTCGCCAATGCGCCGGGCATCAACGTCACGACGCTGAAGTCCAAGGGCTTCACGGATGAAGCGATCGCCAAGGTCGAGAAGGCCCTGCCGACCGCCTTCGACATCAAGTTCGCCTTCAACAAGTGGACCTTTGGCGAGGAGTTCATCCGCGACCAGCTCGGCATCGGGCCTGAGGCCCTCGGCGCGCCGAACTTCGACCTGCTCGCAGCGCTGGGCTTCACCAAGCGCGAGATCGAGGCCGCGAACGTGCACATCTGCGGCGCCATGACGGTGGAATCGGCTCCGCACCTCAAACCAGAACATTACGCGGTGTTCGACTGCGCCAACCCCTGCGGCAAGATCGGCAAGCGCTATCTGTCGGTGGAAAGCCACATCCGCATGATGGCGGCCTCGCAGCCATTCATCTCGGGTGCGATCTCCAAGACCATCAACATGCCGAACGATGCGACCGTCGAGGACTGTAAGGCTGCTTACCTGTTGTCCTGGAAGCTCGCGCTGAAGGCCAACGCGCTCTACCGCGACGGCTCGAAACTGTCGCAGCCGCTCAACTCGCAGCTCATCAGCGACGATGAGGACGAGGATGATGCGGTGGAGGGGCTCTACGAGAAGCCGATGGCCGCGCGCGCGGCGCAAGTCTCGGAGAAGATCGTCGAGAAGCTGGTCGAGCGCATCGTGGTGATGCGCGAGCGCGAGAAGATGCCGGATCGCCGCAAGGGCTACACCCAGAAGGCGGTGGTCGGCGGACACAAGGTCTACTTGCGAACCGGCGAATATGACGATGGGCGTCTCGGCGAGATCTTCATCGATATGCACAAGGAGGGCGCGGCGCTCCGCTCCTTCATCAACAACTTCGCCATCGCAGTCTCGCTCGGCCTGCAATACGGCGTGCCGCTCGATGAATACGTCGATGCCTTCACCTTCACCCGCTTCGAGCCTGCGGGTCCGGTGCAGGGCAACGACTCCATCAAGTACGCAACCTCGATCCTCGACTATGTCTTCCGCGAGCTCGCGGTGAGCTATATGAGCCGCTTCGACCTCGCCCATGTCGATCCCACCGAGTCGAGCTTCGATGCGCTCGGCAAGGGCGTCGAGGAAGGCAAGACCCCCGACGACGGCCCCGCGCCCCAGGCGACCAAATACGTCTCCCGCGGCCTCACCCGCTCCCGCACCGACAACCTGGTCGTCATGCGCGGCGGCAGCGCCGCCGTCAGCCAGGGCGCTGACAACGCGCCCTCAGGCGGCTCGAAGGTGACGGCGCTCAACCGCGCCGGTGCCGGCGATGCCGTCGAAGGCGCCGTCGCGCTGAAGCAGGAGACCAGCCACGACCTCTCGCCGACCGAGAAGCTGGAAGCCATGCAATGGAGCAAGCCCGGCACGGCAGCGGTGGCGCACGTAGCGACCAAGGCAGAGCGGCGCGCCGAGGCCAAAGCCAAGGGCTACGAAGGCGAGATGTGCTCGGAGTGCGGCAACTTCACGCTGGTGCGGAATGGCACGTGCATGAAGTGCGATACGTGCGGCAGCACGACGGGGTGTTCGTGAGGCGCGGGCTAAGGGCTTGCTGCTGTAGTAGCGAAGAACGTCATGCCCGGGCTTGACCCACGGCTGTCCGGTTTAAATTTAGCATAGGCTGAGGTTCATCTGTCGGTGATCTTTAAGGATCGGCGGAGGTGGATCGAGGAGACGATCAATCCGCCGCCGTTGCATGAGATTTTGAGCTACCAGCCGTGTGAAGGTCAGGAGAGTTGTGACGCTGCTCTGGGTGGCATGGGCCATGCGCAAGAGCAGGAAGGCGATAAGTGCGATGGCGATCTGAATGCGCACGGCGTTCTCGGAAGCACCGAAAAAGTGGCGGATTTTGAGGGTTTGCTTGATCCAGCGGAAGAACAGTTCGATGTGCCAGCGGCGCTTGTAGAGTTCGGCGATCTCATCGGCCGGAGCATCAAGATCATTGGTGACAATACGCAGGATCTTGCCGGTCTCGGTTTGGACCCTGATCTCGCGCACCGGGTCCTGGAAAGGGTTCTTGCGGGACTTGGCCTGCCGTGCCGGCAACAGAGCGATGCGGTCGGAAAGCACCGAAGAGCCCTTAGGCACCTTGTTCTCGGCCGTCACCAACAGCGGTGTATTGGCCTTCAGACGGGTGACGAGGCGGCATCCCGCGGCATGGAGTTCAGCCCACCAGCCATAGTCGTAGTAGCCGAGGTCGAAGACATAGGTCGCACCGGGTCGGATCGGCATGGTTTTGGCGACGGTGATGTCGTTGACATTGGCCGGGGTCAGTTCGGCGAAGCTCGGGCGCTCGCTGTCTGGGTTATAGACAATATGCAGCTTGGCCCCGTGCAGCCGGAACAAAACCGCGCCCAATCGGCGCTCAGCGAGTTCAGTCGGAACCCAGTGGAATCGACCAGATACACGGCGTCCGCGACCTTGCCGGCGAGGCCGCGTTCACACCGGCCCATCAGCTCCGACAACAACTCCGTAAATACCGCGCAGGAACGTTTGGCGTTGGCGTCAGCCAAGGTCGAGCGCGACAACTCTCTCGCTCCGAGGTGATAGAGCCGCGTGGCATGGCTCTCAAACGATGCTTCGATCGCTCGCAGACTCTGGGCGTCCGAAAGCTGTGCATAGAGCATCGCGACAAATTGGTTCTGCGTACTGAGCCGGCGCACCCGCTTATTGGCTCGATATCTGTCCACAAGCCGATCCAGAACACGCCACGGCACTAAGTTCAGAATGCCGTGAAATACTGTATTGTGGTGGCGCATGGCGGGATCTTCCTGGCGTGTCTCGAACATTTGGCGATGCTCAAGACCGCAGAAGAATCCACGCCATGCGCCCTGTCCACCCAAATTAAACCGGACAGCCGTGGGCTTGACCCGGGCATCCACGAAAGGGCGGCCGAAAGGCCGCCTTTTTTCTTACTTCCATCGAGGAACCAATCCATGGCAACTTACGCGTGTGACACGGGGTCAATCTCATATGCCGAGCGAACAAAGCCTGTCCTTGTACTACTTTGGTAGGGTCGTGCCAGCGACCGTGGAGGCACACGAACTCATCCGCCTCTTAAGCGCCTTCACGCGAATAGCGACAAAAGCAAACCAGACGTATCACGGAGCGAAAGCAAAAACGTCCGTCCGCATCGAACGAATCCAACCTGGCTCGATAGACCTGCATTGGCTCTACGACGTAGCCGCAACAGCTCAATCTGCCTTCCCAGCCTTTCCGGGGCTGTTGTTGGGTGTCAAAGATGTCGCATCGCTGGTTAAGTTGTGGCTCGATCTGCTGAAATTTCTAAAAGGACAACCTCCGCAGAGAATTCAAAATGTCGACAATGGAAGTGCCCTTCAGATCGAAAACGTTCATGGCGAGACAACAATCATAAATGGCAATATCTATAACACTTTCCTCTTGAGCGGAATCGGAAACGATGCCGAGAAATTAGATATCCCGACCAAACTCGGCGCGAAGAAGCTTGAACTTAGACATCAAGGAAAGAAAATAGCGAGCTACGATGCAGTTGATCTCTCTAATTTCAAGGCCGTGAAACCAAAGGACAGGCCATTAGAGAGCGAGGTTGAAGCAATTCTTGAGGTGAAAGCCCCCGTGCTCGAGGGGGAAGGTATGTGGAGATTCAAGTACGGTCGTATGTCGATCGCCGCAAAGCTCACTGATGAAGATTATCGAAGGCGCGTCGAGCACGGAGAGGAAAGCTTCAGCCACGGCGATCGCCTGTTAGTGAGGCTAAGAACAGTGCAGGAAAACCTTGGAAACAAGATAAGCACCAAGCACTTTATAACGAAAGTCGTTCAACGAGTTGCCTAGGCGTCTACGCGTCCAATCAACAGCCTCTGAGTCTTATCGTGATTACTTCAATCTCCATTGGATACATCAAATCCTTTGCGAAGCCGCAATCCATTGAGCTTGCCCGACCGAATGGGGAGCGAGGAAGCGGCTACAACGTAATTGTTGGACAGAACAATACCGGCAAGAGCACGTTGATCACCATGACTCGCCTGCTCCTATCGAACGATGACCGTATCACGATCGGTCAGGAAGCTCGTCGCGAACCTCAGAAGCCCGTTCTCGAAATCACTTGGCAAAATGAGACGACCGAGGAGCAAGTCTGGATCAACAACAATGTTGAGGGCGCAATTTTTCAGAAGAGCGGAAACAGGCACAAGCTTCGCGGGAAGACTAGATTTGTTCCCTCACGCCGACCTTTCGGATCGGACTATAACGTTAGCCCACTACGCGTATCGGAATACGAGGCAAATGAACTCAGCGCCAGACTGAGCAATCCGGCCTACTTTGATGGCTACCTTGCGACTTCAATCGCAACGCTCTTTGGTGAAGAGTCGTCAAAAGCAGCCTTTCTTAAAGCATTAGCCGCTGTTGATCCGAGTACTGCCAAGTTTTCAACCGACAACATCGGCGGCAGGAATGTCCTTCTGTACACAGGCCCATCCAAGCTACCTCACGTTGTGTCGGATACAGGTGATGGAATAACTAACCTCGTGAGGATAATCTACTCGCTTGTAACGAGCGAGCCTGGCTCCTGTATTATTATCGACGAGCCAGAACTTTCGCTGCATCCCCAACTGCAGCGCAACCTCTTTAAAGTGTTGCTCGACTACAGTCAGGATCGACAAGTGGTTTGCGTCACGCACTCACCCCATTTCGTTGGCTGGCGAGAGATATCAGGTCCAGCGAAGCTATTCCGGGTGTCTATTGATGAGGCTGGCGAATCCAGAATAGCAAGCCCAACCAGCAGTTCATTTAACGCAGTCAACGCGCATTCGGACGTGATGAGCAGAAAGTACTATGACTCGGTTTGCAAAGAATTGTTCTTTGCGGATCGGGCTGTCCTGTTGGAGGGCTCTGAAGACGTTCATTACATAGAAAATTTTTTAGAAGCTACTAATCAGGCGCCACTCCCAATTATGGGTTACGGATGTGGCGGCGCTAGCGTTATTCGCCCGTGGATGCGATTGTGCGTCGATCTCGGCATCAAATGCGCGGCCATCTTTGATGGCGATAGAAAATCAGAGTATGAAGCTGCAGTAAACGAATTTGCGGCCAAGAGCGATTGTGCGCAGCCCTTTTTGCTATTTAAGGACGACATCCGCGACAAGTATGAACGTGCACCCTCGGGGGCGGAAACAAGCACTATTGCTAAAGAAGGAGTGTTTCGTCGCGATGGCGCTATCCATCTAACTCGACGGGACGAATTTCAGACCTTGGTTGAACAAGTCCGGGCGTACCTGATCTAACGAATGCGGATGGACCGGGACGAATCCGTCCTACAAACGTATGCCCAAAAAAGCAAGCGTAACCCGAATGAGCGGAGCGATATCCCGGGTGCCGTCGGCCAATGTCCCGGATGTCGCTGCGCTCATCCGGGCTACTCGCTAGATCGGAGCCGAACGGGCCGGTCGCTCGGGCGGCCTCTTTCTTAGCTGCAATTCAAGGAATCTTTCGCCAGCTCGCGCCACTCGCTCTTTGTTCATCATCTGACTCCAATTCGTTCCGAAAGAACGAATCGAAACACGCACTGCGGCGTCGACGACATGCTAACGATCCGTTATCAAAAATGCATTCGTTCCAGGCGAGCGGATCAGCGACAGCGGAATCCGCCATTCCGTCCGCGCAGACGGCGGGTTACGTTGGCGCTAACCCGCCCTACTCGCTCCCACAGGCCGCATGCCAAGAAAAAGCAGTCGCCGTTTTCGCCTTCGCCGCTGGCGACGGCACGCGCGATGGGCGAGGCGGCAGTTCGCGCGCGCACCGCGCGCGGTTCAAATCCTGGCGAGCATCGTGATCCTGCTTGCGGTCCTCGCGCCGTTGAACATCGCCTATCAGGTGATCCGCAAGCCGACCGAGCTGTTCTTCTTTGTCGGGCACAGGCTCGACAAGGAGCCGGCCGAGACGTGGCAGCAGTACGGGCCGCTGTTCCGCGCCTATTCCACCAGCACGATCACGCCTGAACTCTTGGCTGCGCTGGCGCAGGTCGAGAGCAGCGGCAATCCGGTGGCGCGCACCTATTGGCGCTGGCAATGGAGCTTCAATCCTTTCGCGATCTATAAGCCCGCCTCCAGCGCCGTCGGCCTGTTCCAGACGATCGATGCGGCCTACCTGGAAGCTCGACAGTCGTGTATCCGGGGCAACGTCGTCGTGGATAGCGGCTGCGGGTTCACCAGCCTCACCATCCGAATCATCCCGAGCCATGCCATCGGGCTCACATCGGTGTATCTGGACCGCAATGTTGCGGCCACGCTCGCCCGCGCCGGCATTGCGACAGCAAGCCCGGAGCAGAAGAAGGATCTTGCGGCCTTCATCCATCTCTGCGGCGCGGGCCCCGCCACGGCTTACGCGCGCCGCAGGTTTCACATGATCGCGAGCGAGCGCTGCGGCGATCACCTCGTCGCGGCCTATGTCGCAAGAGTCAATTCAATGCGACGGGAATTCCTGCGCCTTGCAGGCGACGGCACCCGCTAGTCAGCTAGCGATCCCTTGATCTAGATCAACGCCACGTCTGCAAACGCGTTAGCCTATGACCATAATGGCGACAATTGGTTGCTGTAGGGGCTCCGAGACCAATGCTGAGGAGCTGTTTCATGCCACGTCATCTGTTCGCCGCCGTTTCCGCTGCAGCATTGCTTACGGTAGCCGGATCAGACCCCGCCGCCGCTCAAGGCTACCCCTACTGCCTGACAGGCGGAGACTGGGGCTGGCCGGGCCTTTGCTACTTCTCGACTTACGGACAATGCATGGCAAGCGCATCCGGTACCCACTCGTATTGTGAGATCGACCCGCACTACGCCTTTGCCGCCCAGCGGCCAGGATACTGGCAAGGGTATCCGCAAGGGTATCCGCAAGGGCGTTGGCGAGGGTATTGATGCCGGCAGCCTAAGGCGGTCGGACGAGTGTGCGAATCCGGGTTTCGTCGACCTTTGGCAACCCCGACCAAGTCCGTAGGGGCGGATTGGCGATAGCGTAATCCGCCATTCTGCAGCCGAGCGGCGGGTTACGCTCCGCTAACTCGCCCTGTCACCCAACGGCATCCACCATTATAAACGGAAAGTGTAACATACCTGCGACTAACGGTGATTACTCGCCGCTTGTTGCAGCGATGCGGGCGCCAGCATCCCGAGCCGCCTGCTAACTAATACTCAGCGCAGGCAAACGGTGCACAATGGAGCCCAGACAGACAAGCACGACAAGCAACTTGAGCAGGAGCGCCAGCCGGCGGTCGGCGACGAAGCGCTCGACCGCCCAGAAACCGATTGCGCCGACGACTACAATGCTCAGTATAGCGATAAGCATCGAGAGAACCGAAACGATATCCATTTCGACTACGCCCCTATACGTTGAGGACCGGCATCTGCCAGTTGCCCGAATTTCTTCGCTACAGCATACGGGACAACGAAGTCGTGGATACCGGCTGCGGGTTCACCACGCTCACTTTCCGGTTATCCCAAGCCATGCCATCGAGCTCACCTCCGTTTATCTGGACCGCAATGTTGCGGCCACGCTCGCCCGCGCCGGGGTAGCGTCGGCGAGTCCGGCGCAGAAGCAGGATCTCGCGGCCTTCATCCATCTCTGTGGCTCCGGCCCCGCCACGGCTTACGCGCGCCGCAGGCTTCACATGATCGCCGGTGAGCGCTGCGGCGATCACCTCGTCGCGGCCTATGTCGCGACAGTCAATTCAATGCGGCGAGAATTCCTGCAACTTGCAGGCGACGGCAGCCGCTAGGCCGCTCCTGACAAGCCCAGGTCGGATTGGCGCGCGGAGCCCGGATGAGCGCAGCGATATCCGGGACTGGCAATCGACAAAACCCCGGATATCGCGTCGGTCTATACCGCGTCCGGGCATGCGCTCGAAGGATGGTCAGATTCTCTGCTCGAGGAGGTCGAGCCGCTCAATAGACGCCGGATATGTTTCGTAAGCCCAAAGGATCTTGCCTCGCGTGGCGAATGTGTTGCTCAACAGCACCAGATCTGCGCAATCTGCGGCGAATCCCGGGCAGGATTTCAACCGCAATGGGAGGCATGGTTTCCGCAATGAAAGCGTAACACCCGCAACGCAAGAGGAGCATGGTCCTCGAAAGTCGTCATTTATGGCACCTCGTTGTCATCAAGGGGAGGCGTCAGGACCAGCATCTTCATCATGCAGGACCTAGTCATGCCCAAGAAACTGATCTTAGCACTCGCGCTCCTCACCGCCCCGGGCGTCTCTTTCGCCGCGGATTTGCCGGTTCGTTATCAGCCGGCCGTGAAGGCCCCCCCTTTGCCACAGGCGTTTTCGTGGACAGGCTTCTACGTGGGCGTGAACGTCGGCGGCGCATTCGACAACTCCGACCGCATCGACGGTTCCGTGACGAGTATTCTTTTCGGTTCCGATCCGTTCTCGCTTCGTAACAAGAGCAGCGGCATCACGGCGGGCGGCCAGGCCGGTTACAATTACGAGTTCGCACTTGGCAATCTGAACGGTATCGTGATCGGTCTCGAAGCCGATGCGGCCTACACCGATCTGTCGAGCAATCTCCCGATCGCCGCCGGCCTCATCACGGGGAACGTCAGCAGCCGCCTGGATTATCTGGGAACTATTCGCGGCAGGCTGGGCTACGCATACGATCGCTTCCTGGTCTATGGGACCGGCGGCTTTGCATATGGAACCGTCGAGCACAGTGCCACGCTGGATTTATTCGTCCCATTCGTGAACGCAAACCTCAAGACGACCGAAACCGGCTTTACTTACGGTGGCGGCTTTGAATATGCGCTGCCCGTCGACACATTCTTCCACATGTCCAGTACAAGCGCAGTCACGGTGAGAGCGGAATACCTGCGCTACGAACTCGACGACACCAGCTTGAATTTCGCGGGGCCGTTGAATGCGGCGTCAGTCAAGCTCAAGGACGTCGGCAACATCGCCCGGGCCGGGATCAACTATAAGTTCTGATCGACGTCAAGACCGAGCAGCGCAGGTTCTCTGCGCCTGCACTCAGCCATCGAAAGAGGGTGGAGTCTCCCGACTCCGCTCTTCCTTCTATTGTGAATCGGCACCTGACATTGACCCCACACTTGCAAGACCCACACTTGCAAGACCCACACTTGCAAGATCGGTCGATAATGCTCGCTGCGTTTGGGCGTCTCTCGGCTCACAAGGAAACGTAGGCGACGGCGTCGCGCCGATCCCGCACAGAAGCAGATTCCCGGCGAGTGGAAGACGCAAAAAGGGATTGACTGACGAGGGGCCGGTTACAGAAGCCCGGATGAGCGCAGCGATAACCGGGTTGTCGGCCAGCATTCCCGGATGTCACTGCGCTCATCCGGGCTTCCTGCCAACGAGATAGTCCGCCATTCCGAGGTCTTGGGGCAGGTCATGGCGGCCGCGCCTGTGCTAGCGTCCCTCACCATGCTTCGGACAGAGGATATGATGGTAGCTCCGTTGGTAACACGGCGAGCGGCATTTCTTGGCAGCCTTGGCCTTGTGCTTTCGCCACTTATAGCGGTGGCCGATACCTCGCGGCCCTGGCGCGTGGCCTTGGTGACGTCCGGCCGGTCGACGCTGATCCTATCCTGGCTGCGCGACGCATTCAGGGAGCGAGGCTATGAGGAAGGCAAGAACCTCATCATCGACGTCCGTGAGGCGGGCGGCCACTACGATGCCCTGCCCAACCTTGTCGCCGAACTGCTCGCGCAAAAGCCCGACGTCATCATTGCGGAGGCGACACCAGCCGTCGCGGTCGCCCAGCACGCCACGTCAGTCATCCCGATCGTGATGGCGCCTGCGACCGACCCGGTCGGCTCCGGCTTCATCAAGACCTTCGCGCAGCCGGGCGGAAACATCACGGGCGTCGCCAACATGTTCGGCGAGCTAACCAAGACACTCGACATCGTCCGCCTCGTCTTCCCCTCGGTGAAAAAGATCGGCTTGCTCGGCTCGCACAATGCCACCCATCCAGCAATGGCAAAGCTTGCCAAGCAAGGCGCCGCCGCGATCGGTGTCGCGGCCGAACTCTTCACAGCCGCTGATCCCGAGGACCTCGACAAGACCTTCGCAGACATGAAAGCCGCAAGTTGCGAGGTGGTCTACGTTCTGGCCGATCCACCCAGACCCGCCCTGCCCCAGATCGCGCTTCGATACCGGCTGCCGACCGTCTACCAGGTTAGCACCTATCCTGATCTCGGCGGTCTCATGAGCTACGGGCCGGACCTGCAGGCGCTCCTTAGTCGCGCCGCCGACTACACCATTCGCATCCTCGACGGACAGAAGCCGTCAGAGATGCCGGTCGAGCAGCCGACCAAATTTGTTTTCGTGGTCAATCTGCGGACCGCGAAGCCTCTGGGGGTCACGATTCCAGAGCAGGTCCTGCTGATGGCCGACAAGGTGATCGAGTGAACATAGGCAGCCCGGATGAGCGCAGCAATATCCGGGACTGGCAACCGACAAGACCCCCCGCAAAATCCTGTCAACCCCGCCCTTCAAAAATATTCTTCTTTTCAGAAACAACAATCAAGTGTATGGTGTCCTCGTTCCACTCCGATCAGGGGCGTACGCGTCGTCACGAACGTGGAGCGGAATGCGGTGGACGTGATCATGCTGACTGACGAGCGGCACAGATTGCGGACGGCGAAGTCGTGTGGTCCTGGCGCCCCGACGCTGGCGCCAAGTCTCGCGTGTGCTCCAAAGGCAGTCGCGAGGCGACGGTGGCAAACAAGCATTGGTTCACCGAGGAGAGCCCGAAGTAAGCCGTAAACCACTGCGCGGGGAAGGCCGGTGTGATCACCGCCTGTACCTGTGGTCTTTGCGCTCGCGCAAATTCCTTCTGCGCGAGGGCCCCGGGTGCAGCGGCCACCCGGCCTTCCCTGCGCCCTCCGATTTCAAAGGGGGGACAACGATGAAACAACACTCGGGCGAAACGCGCCGCGAGAACGGAGCGGCGTGTCGTACGCCTGTCACGCCAGCGGCTTCACGATTGAACATCACGATGACTGTATGGCAACGTCAGGAGCAAGGGGGGCTTCTCGTCATGAGCACGCCCGAGGAGCGCCGCGAAGGCCTGACCACGCGGTTCGGCCAGCAGTTCCGTCTCTATCTGCGCCAGATGGGGTCGACACCGAATTGCTCGACATCGTCGACCGCAACACGGAGCAGCATCGCAACACCGAGCTATCGCCCGCCGACTGGAGCAGGCTGCACATCATCACAACCGAGCCGCAGTGAACGCGCGCACTGCGCCACGCCATAGCGAACGAGGCACCAACCCCGCCCTCCTGTACACCTCCGGGCTACCTCTTTTGGGCTCCCGCCGTTCAGAACTGAAATCCCTTTGGCCCCTCGACAGATTCGATCTCCGGGCGCGAGCATCGATACGATGGCAATGCCGCGCATCCGACCGCGTCCTGACGCGCGTCGCGATGCCGGCCCGGCTTGGAAGGCCGGACACAGCCCGTGCCGGCGGGACGATGGTGGAGGTGGAAATGGACTCGCGTCCGACAATACGACCCAATGCCCAGCCCAGTTCGATCCGCACGATCGTGGCGGCCAGCGCCATCGGCACGACCATCGAGTGGTACGATTTCCTGATCTACGCCACCGCGGCCTCGCTCGTTCTCAACAAGCTGTTTTTCCCGACCGAGGACCCGCTGGTTGGAAAGCTCATTTCGATCAGCACCATCGGCGTCGGCTTTTTCGCCCGGCCGATCGGAGCCGTCGTGCTGAGCCACTTCGGCGACCGCCTGGGCCGCAAGGCGCCATTGATCCTGACGCTGGTGAGCATGGGCATCGCGACCACGCTGATCGGCCTGCTTCCCACCTATGCGAGCATCGGCATTGCAGCTCCGATCCTGCTGGTCGCGTGCCGCCTGGTGCAGGGAATAGCAGTCGGCGGGGAATGGGGCGGCGCCGTGCTGATCGCCACCGAACATTCGCCAGCCGACAAGCGAGGCTTCTATGGAAGCCTGGTTCAAATCGGCTTTCCGCTGGGCATGAGCCTTGGCACGGCGTCGTTTTTTGCCCTGGCCTATCTCGACGACAAGCAGTTCATGTCGTGGGGCTGGAGGATTCCGTTCGTGGCAAGTGCCGCACTGGTGGCGATAGGAACTTTCATCAGGCTGCGGATCGACGAAACTCCTGACTTCAAGCGTGTCGTGCGCGAAGGCAAGGTTGCGCGCATGCCGGTTCTGGAGACCGTACGACGTCATCCGAAAGACCTTCTGATCGGGCTCGGCGCGCGCATCACCGAGATTTCTTGGATCTACGTGCTGACCATCTTCGGACTGAGTTACGCCGTCACCACCCTCGCCCTTCCCCGCAGCCTGGTTCTCGGAGCCATCGCGCTCGGCGCAGCGGTGGAGCTGATTACCATCCCCCTGTTCGGATGGCTTTCGGATCACGTCGGCAGGCGCCCGATATATCTTCTCGGATGCATCGCCGCGATCCTGCTTTCATTCCCGATCTTCTGGGCGCTCGCCACACGCGATCCAGTCGTGGTGGTGCTGGCATTCGTGATCGGCATGTCGGTCGGTCACGGCATCATGTACGGCGTCCAGGCGAGCTTCCTCAGCGAAATGTTTCCTTCCAATTTGCGCTATAGCGGCGCCTCACTCGGATACCAGCTCGCCGCCCCCATCGGAGGCGGACTGGTTCCGCTGGCAGCCGCCGCGGTCGTCGGATTGACCGGCGGCGCAACCTGGCCGGTCTCGCTCCTGATGATCCTGATCGCATCGATGACCGTGCTGGCCGTGATGGCTGCGCGGGAAACGGCCCCTCGACTGGCGAGCCTCCGGCCGACATTCACGCTTGCGCCCGAGGCGCAGGTCTCCAGGGGGCCTGCTCCCGGGCTCGCGACGCAGGGCGAATAAAGGAATAAGCGTCGCGCGATCATCCGCAGCAATCCAATCTCGCAGAGTCCTGCGAACGCGCCAAGCGTTGGCAATCGCTACGCGGTCCTCATCTCTCTCGTCTTGATTGAGCTTACCCTCGACCTCATCGATCACGATGTCGATGAAACGGCGATCCTCTCCCGAACGAGAAATGCGCGCAGAAAGCGCGACGCATTAAGGTCAAAAGCCATGACCCATGTGCCTTCTCCTCGTCATAGTTGAAAATCGCATCGTTGCCATTTTGACACAGGAATTCGAGCCGCAGCAGGTTAGCCTGAGTTCGGAATTGCAGGAATCGCTCCTGACGATAGGGAGCGCATCTGTCGATCCGGCAGGGGGAACAAGGGGATGGAGAAAGTGAAATGAAGAAAGTTCTTTTGACCACCATTGGCTTCGTGGCACTGGGCATTGCCGCCCCCGCTTCGGCAGCCGATCTGGCTGCGAAGCCGTATGTCAAGGCACCGCCGCCGGTTGCCGCGATTTACGACTGGACGGGCTTCTATATCGGCATCAACGGCGGCGGCGGTTCCGCGCACACTTGCTGGGATCTGATTACAGATGCCTTTGGCGATCTGCCGGGGGCGGAAGGTTGCCACAATGCAACCGGCGGCACGGTCGGTGGCCAGATCGGCTATCGCTGGCAGACAGGCGGCGTGGTGTGGGGCGTTGAAGGCCAGGGCAACTGGGCCGATTTCAAAGGCAGCAATACCAGCATTCTCTTCGCACCCGACTTCAACCAGTCGAAGCTCGATGCGTTCGGGTTGATCACAGGTCAGGTCGGCTACGCCTGGAACAACGCGCTGTTCTACATCAAGGGCGGCGCCGCCGTCGTCGGCAACCGATATGGCGCGTTCAGTGGAGTCACCGGCGGATTGCTGGCCTCGGCCGACGAAACGCGCTGGGGCGGCACGGTCGGTGCAGGATTCGAGTATGGGTTCACGCCGAACTGGTCAATCGGTGTCGAGTACGACCATCTGTTCATGGGTAGCCACAACCTCAGTCTGTCGGATTCGACCGGGGCGTTCTTCGAGACCGAACACATCAGCCAGAACGTCGATATCGGCCTGGTCCGCCTGAACTACCGCTTTGGTGGCTTCGGCGGCCTCGGCGCACCGGTCGCCGCCCGCTACTGAGCGGCTTCGGTCTCGAGCTGACGCGGGACCGCTGGGCCAAATCATCGAAAACGTGATCCGCCGTTCGGCAAGCGAGCGGCGGATCGCGGCGTTTTCGTTTTACCAGTATCTCCCTCGGTGCGACAACGCCCTGCCCCCGATAGGGCGGGTTCCCCAGCCCAGTTGAGATCAAGATTCCTCCGCTTTTGGACCCCGATATCAGGCTAATGGTCCGCAAGACAATCAAGCGGAGCCTTCCCAATGCCGACGGAAAACGGTTTTGAGCCGGACGATCCCTTGCCTCGCTTCCTCTCTGGTCAGGCTTATGAACTGGAACCGCGGGGCATGTCGCCAATGCTGAAGGCGAGCATGCTGGTCTCCGCGGTGGCGGTGAGCGGCATCGCGATTGCGCTATCGCTGGGAAACCCGTTGAAGGTCTTTACCGGCGCCGCGGCTTCGCTGATCGACAACACCGCCGTTGGCGATGGCGCCAATCAATCGACCCCGACAACTCCGACCATCGCTCAGGCTCGGCCTGATCAATCGCCCGCTGATACCAAGCAGTCCACCCCGACGACAGACAGTGCGCAAACGCCCGACGGAACTGCTGCCGCCCCAGGGCCGACCGCGCAAACTCAGGCGGGAGATAGCGAGCCATCATCTGGAGCCCTGCTCGAGCAATTCCAGGCATGGGCAGCCAAAGAAGATACACGGGCAGAGGTTGAACCTGCGCAGCCCGTGCTAGATACTCCAACACCGGTTGAGCCTGCGCAGCCCGTGCAGGATGCTCCAGCACGGGTTGCGGAAAATACCCCCACTGCTGCACGGCCCGTGCGAACGCACCGAAGGGGCAGGTCCGCTCAAAATGCGCGGGCAGAGATCCGGCACATTCAGCGGCCCCGGGCAAGGGTGCAGCGGGCGCAAAATGCGGGGGTCGGATCTGGACAGGATTACCGACCACAGGACCAGCCGCCGCAAAATGCCCTGGCACCCTCGTTCCTGCAAAGCCTTGGCTTGCGCCAGTAGACCACGCCTTCAAGGCTTGCCTGGACGCGTATGGGAGCAGCCGTCACGTCTGCATCAACGTTGATAGCGGTTGAAAAGCCGGCCTTAGGTCAGTGCGCCTGCATTTTCCGACTCGCCAAGCCGATGTCCATTCCGGGGCGGGGAGGAGAACTCTCGGGTTCAACATGCAGTTCAGTCGCGTGGTCACGCCTGTCAAAGACATTGAGATATGGAGTGCGAGCAGCAGCGGCTTTTCTTTTGTGATCAGCCATGAGAGCCGCAGCGGTCCCGGCCTCCACGGAAATCCGGGCTTTGTAGTCTCGTGGCGTCCGGCCCATCAAAACAGGTCTGCCATCAAGATCGGCGGTTCACCCTTCAAGACGCTTGTCGAGGCCGAACGAGCATGTGCAATCGTCCTGGAGCACTTGACGACGCCCTTGGGCTAGAGCCGAAAGAATAGTCCGCGCGTGAACCGATTTTCCTGTCAGGCGCGTTCACCAAATACTCTGTGTTTGAGGATTATCAGATGCGCGCTGGCGCGCATCTCTACGGGTGAAGCGCCCGACCGTCGGTAGCGGGGGGCCTTCATCCTTGGAGACGGCGGTAAGGCGCCTCCTCAGGATGAGGGTGGAAGGGTGCCTCTTCGCTCTTCCGAGGTCGCTCTTCGCCTCGACGACCAACGCGACGCTAGCTCACATGCCTGAGGCGGAACGCACCGGCAACCATGTCGGAATCATCCAGCGTGTACGGCCCATGATCCCAGCGCATCGCGAGATGCTTGATCTCGTCGAAGTTCAAAAGCCACGGCCGGCCCTTTCGCAGAATCGAGGCGTGACGCCGCTGATCGGGCGGCAGGATCATGGCCCTCGCCACGGCCGAATGCAGTGTCATCGGACCGTGATCTTCAAGAATGACGAACTCTTCTGGGTCTAACGCCATAACGAACACCCTCGCTTTGTGCCGAGACAGAATCGGCGAAAAAGCCCCCAGGCGCCCGGACAGAAGGCTGCGTTAGCAGTGGTTAACGTTTGCTTAAGTCCGCGATTTTGCGGAGCGCAGCACACCGCATCAACAACAAGATGTGCTTAGGACAGTGCTGCTGCGTTTTTCGAATCAGCATGAGGTGATGAATTGCCATCATTATTTGGTGCTGTCGGAGTTCGTTATGGTCGTTCGAATTTCCTTTGGACTTTTGATTGCGACGAGCCTGGCTTTGACCGCCTATTTCGGCGCGACCGCCTGGCGCCTCTCCAGTGATCTGCAGAATGACGGCGGATGGACACCGCGGTTCAGGATGGTCAATGCCCCATGATCCGCGGGCTCGGGAATGCCATCATCGCCGTTGTGGCTGCCTCACTGCTCGACAAGTACGTCTATGATGGTCACTACACCGATGCCGCGCTGGCGATGCTGAAGCAAATTCGGCACTCGTTCGGGCTATGAGGATGCCTAAGGCTCGATACGACATTCGTCGGTGATCGAAGGAGACTGTCGTCCTGCCCAAAGACTGATGCGGCAACGTCGCCGCCGGTCCCATTTTCGGACTCAAATTCGCCTCCGACTCAATCGAGGCTCGTCGATGCGACTGGGCCTGTGGCTTGAGTTTTTGGGGGCTTATTAATGAGTAGCGAAAATCGGTCGCACGACAGGCAACCGCTTGTTGTGCCGTTCCGTGATGCCGACCGTGTCAAACGCACGCGCAAATCACACCACTGTGATCACGAATTCCACGATGTCCTGGCATCGCCGCTGAGCGAGGATTCAGCCCTGTCAGACGACGAATCACGCCAGCGCAGCGTCGACAACATCCTTGCGCTGCTCAAGGCCAATGCCGAGCTCCGCGCACTGGCCGTGAAGCTGTCGGAGATCCTCGCCGCGCGCGGCCTGGGGCATGGAAGTGGCCTTGATCAGGCCGTGAAAGTCGCGGTTTCCCACACGGGGAGTTCGCGGCAGAGCTAAGGTGCGGCGCGTGCGCAACACTCCGGGCAAATTCGCGAGGACGCGGCGTATAGCGCTTCCGAATAAGCCACACCTGCCGCATTCTGGACCAATTCGGACGTTCATGCTTGCAGCGCAACGGATGGGAGCTACGGCAGGACACTGCCTGTTCCTGCTAATTCGAAGGAGAGATTCCGTGGTGAAAGTTCTGATCGCAACGGGTGCTATGCTCGCCCTGGTGACTGCTGCTTCTGCAGCCGACCTGCCCCGCCCGCAGCCCGTTCCCGCCTATCCCGTGGCCCCGGTCGGCAAGATGCCGATTGGCAAGTCGCCGGTCGGCAAGGGGCCGATTGGCAAGGCGCCGGGGCCGGTCGTCGGCAGGTACTGACCCGGATTGACTGGGGACTCTGTCGCTGGCCGAACTCGGCCAGCGACACATTTGGAATTGCAGATGGAGCAAGCATGGCGAACAAACTGAGCAGCTTGGCGCTGTGCTTGCTCGTGGGACTTTGTGTGGCACCTGTGACTGCCATCCAGCCCGCCGCTGCCAATGATAGCGTTGCATCCCGCGCGGTCGACGCGAAGGCGCTCGCTTCTGCTGACACGTCGGGCGAGGCCGCGAAAGCGGCGACCCGAAAGCCGGGGTCGACATCCGCAAAAGGCCCTTACTATGTCGACTTCAGGGCGCGCACAGCCGCGAGCTGGGGTCACGCCTTCGTCTGGTATGGCAAGACCAGCGAACGGGCGGTCGACGTCGCGGGCCTCACGCCGGCGGGCGATACCACGTCCTATATCGTCGGCTACTTCACCTGGGTGCCATCCGAGACCGGCGCGAGCTATGGCGACCTCGACCCGCAATATCTGACCGCGCACTACAAGGTCTATCTGAACGAGGCCGACGCCAAGCGGGTGTTCGCCTATATCAAGAAATTGCAAGCGAGTTCGCCGGTGTGGAACGCTGAGACCACCAATTGCAACGGCTTCATCGGCCAAATCGCCGAGTTTATGGGATTGAAGACGCCCTCCCGCTGGATCCGCCCCGAGGGGTATGTCAACGAGCTCAAGGCCCTCAACAGCGGCCGGCAGATCGTGCGGCTGTCGGAGCAGCAGTAAGAGCGATCCGCAAGGTGGGTCACGCCTTCGGCGAACCCACCCCGTTCGCGTCGATGCCTAAATCATGATCCGGAAAAGTGTGTAGCGGTTTTCCGAAAAGATCATGCTCAATCAAAGACCTAAAGCGCGATGACGATTCAACCAAATCTCATCGCGCTTTAGCTGTCCGCCAGCTCACGCCGCTTTGTTACGCTGCCTTGGCCTTGGGCTCGGCCTCAGAGCCTTCCATCGCACGCATATAGAGATCGAGAAGACTATCGCGCTCGTCGCGCTCGTCCTGGTCCTGCTTGCGCAGCTTGATGATCTCCTTGAGGATTTTTACGTCGAAGCCTTCGGCCTTGGCCTCCAAGAAGACCTCCTTTTTCGATTCGTTCAGCTCCTGCAGCTCAGCATCGAGCTGCTCGACCCGCTCCACGAATGAACGAATACGTCCGCCCGGAATGGTGATGTCAGACATGGTCACTCTCTGTTTGATGGGACGCGGAAAAATGGACGCAAACAGGTGACGAATGTATTAACCGAGGCCGAGCAGTAAAACGCATCGACCCCGGGAACACGCCATGACCGATTTCAGCCTCTTGTCCACATCCGAGCTCGCCGACCGAATCGCCATCCTGCGCGACAACATCCGCCAGATCACCGAGCAGGCCGCATCGCAGTCAGGGGCCGCGGACGAAGATCGAAACGCCGAGCGCTTGGCGCGGTCCAACGATGAGCTGGAAAGCCTGCTCAAGGAGCAGGAGCGTCGCCTGCGCGGATGATGCCGCCGCCTAACCGCCCCCGTCGATCTGCTTGCCCATGATCGCGATCGACCGCTGATAGACGGTTGCCGCATTCCAGGCTTCGATCGCCGCAAAGTTCGGCTCGCCCGGCTGGTAGCCTGCGCCCGCACGCCAGCCATGGGCCTTCAGGAAGTTGGCGGTCGAGGACAGCGCGCCGGACGAGGATTCGAGATTGCCGACGCCGTATTCCAGCATCGTCTTGGGCAGGAACTGCGTCTGGCCAATCTCGCCATGCATGGAGCCGCGCTGGCTTCCCGACAACGTTCCGCGATCGATCAGCTTCAGTGCGGCGTAGAGCTGGTCGGTGAAATATTCCGGCCGCCGACAGTCATAGGCAAGGGTCGCGATCGACGACAGCATGTTCTGATTGCCGCGCTGGCTGCCAAATCCCGTCTCCATGCCCCAGATCGCGATCAGCGGCCCTGCCGGCACGCCGTAGCGCTGCTCGATTGACGCAAACAGCGCCGCGTTTTTCTGCCTCATGCTGCGGCCACGCGCCACGATCGCAGCCGCTCCGCGCTTGACCATGAACTGATCGAGCGACAACTTGAAACTACGCAGGCTGCGGTCTGCGGCAATGGTTGCGCTTGCGTAATTGGTCTGCTGGAGCGCGGCGATGCCCGCACCGCCGACGCCCTTGGCCTGCGCCTCCGCGGCAAATTCCCGCTTCCAGGCCTCAAAGCCGCCAGGCCCGTTGCCACATTGTGCGGCCCGCGCGTCCGGTGCGAGACCCGCCAGCACCGTCCAGGCGGTCAACGTCGCGATCGCAAGCTCTCTGCGCTTGATCATTCAAAAAACTCCCTGTCGGCACGCGGGCCGGCCAATATCGGCCCATTCTATCACGGCGATCGCAGGATCGCAGGCCGGAATGGCGCCAGCATTGACAACCGACCTTCAGCGCGTGGAAATGTCCCGGCCGCAAGAGCGCGGGCGCAGAACGAGCAGGGCAACGATGGGCAGGGAAGCCGCGGACGATTCCGAAAGAGGGCGGGCAGAGCAAGCGCGAGACCGGTCGCTCATTCGCGACCTGATCGAGAATTGGGCTGTATGGCGCGATGCGGGCGACTGGGAGCGCTTCCGCACCGTCTGGCACGATGACGGCCGGATGAACGCCACCTGGAAGCAGGGTACCGCCGACGAGTTCATCAAGGCGTCGATTGACGGCTGGAATCGCGGCGTCAGCATCCTGCATTTTTTGGGCGGGATCGCGATCGATCTCGCAACTCCCCGCGCCATCGCCCAGACCAAGATGACGATCTCGCAGCGTGGCGAGGTTCACGGCGTCCTCTGCGACGTGGTCTGCACCGGCCGCTTCTACGACTTCCTCGAAAAGCGCGGCGGACGCTGGGGCGTGGTCGAGCGCCAGCCGATCTACGAGAAGGACCGCATGGATCCGGTGGATCCAAGCGTGAGCCTGAAACTCGACGGCAATCTGCTCGCACAATTTCCGGCTGGCTACCGCCATCTCGCCTATCTGCAGTCCGGGATCGGCTATCCCGTGAAACGCGACATGCCCGGCCTGAAGGGCCCCGAGGTCGAGGCGCTCTACGAGCGCGGACGCCGCTGGCTGCGCGGGGACTAGGAGCATTTCCGGTTCTGATTGAAAGAACCGAAGCTCTGGATTCTTGTTTTGACGCGTTTTCTTCACGCGAACCGGTGTCCACTTCGCTCGAAAACGCTCTATGTTCTGTTTTGACGCGTTTTCTTCACGCGAACCGGTGTCCACTTCGCTCGAAAACGCTCTATGTAACGCTCTATGTCATGCTGCCCGGCATGAAGCAGCGGATCTCCATGCGGAGCGGCGCGCCGACCACCCAGTAGTAGATCGGCCACACCATGGTCCGCCCGACCCGGTTCGGCTCCTTGATCACGGCCTCATCGGGAACGTCCCACCACTGGTCCATGATGCGGACGCGATAGTGGCCGTCCTTCGATTCCCAGTCGACGTCCGACAATGCGGTGCCGTCGGCATCGGAGCAGCAGGCGCCCTTGCTCGAATGCAGACTCTCGAACCAGCTCTTGAGCGGAGAGTTCGCATAGCGCCCCTCGAGATCGCGGGCGGCCGCGTCGAGAGGCGCAAGCACATGACCGGCCATGGCGGTCGAGAAAACCACGACGACCGGGATCATCCAGTCGCGCAAACTTACCGTCGATCGTTCAGTCCCCTTCATTATGCAGCAGCCCCCGAAAGTCGTAGCCCCTTGCCCTCGCCGCTGCAAAGCCGGTGCCAACCTGAGATGAGCGGTAGCGAGCCGCAAGGCCTGGAGAAGCCCGCTATCCATGGCGCGCGCGAGAGCAAGATGACGATTGCGCATCTTGCAGGGCGGATGAGCGAAAGGGATATCCGGGACTCTACGGCCCTGCTGCGCGCGCAGACCAGGCGCCTATCCAGGCTTACCGTTGCCGGATAAAATCTGCGCCGCGCCGCTGATACCGCGGCGGAAGGCTTCATCGAAGGTGATGCCGCGTAGCTGCCAGCGGTGCGGCTCACCCTGCCACTCCAGCCGCCACTCGGTAGCCCAGCCTAGATCCTGATCGCTCCACACGAGGCGGCCGAGCAGCGCAATCTCGCCGCCCTGCTCGGCGGTCGCGGCCGCGAGCGCTGCGGCCGACAGGGTCGGCAGTGTGGCCACCGTTATCTCCGATTTCGAAAGCTCGGCGGCGTTCGGCAGCACGATCGGCATGCCGCGCTTGTCGGCGGCCGCACGGAGCGAGTCCCGCTGCAGATCGGATTGCCGCATGTCAGACGTCACGATGTATTGCCGCGCGCCCTGTTCCATCTCGACAAAGACAGCAAGCACCGGGCGATGCGACGACCAGGGTCTGAGGCCAAGCGTTGCGAGCAGGCCATCGATCTTGGCTTCGTCGAAGTTGACCGTGAGATCATAAGGCCGGTCGCGCGTGCCCTGCTCGTCGCGCGTCGGCGTACCGGACATCTGGTCATGATAGGAGAAAGCTTCGACATAGTCGCGTGCATTCGCCTTGGCGGCTTGCAACCGCGGACCGTCGGCAAGCGTTCCCGCGGCCGCAACCTTGATC
Source organism: Bradyrhizobium sp. Tv2a-2 (assembly GCF_000472425.1). Lineage (GTDB taxonomy): Bacteria > Pseudomonadota > Alphaproteobacteria > Rhizobiales > Xanthobacteraceae > Bradyrhizobium. The sequence goes on from NZ_AXAI01000004.1 coordinate 142,626, forward strand.
ACGACATCCTCCAGGCACGCGGCGAAACCGGTGAGCCGATTGGCCTCGCCCTGCCCGGTGACGACGGTCTGGGCGCGATAGAGCTGATCCGCCGTGGCGGCGAGCGGATCGCCCCGGCCTGCCGCAGCCAGCGAGAGCGACAACGCCACGACAAGCGCGGCGGCGACCGCTACCGCGCGCCCTTCAACGTGCAGGAGGTCGTACAAGTTGTGGTGATGCCGCGTTGACATTTTTTGCAGACCGCGACGCATTGGTCGTAGATTTTGGGATTGTAGGACGGAAACAGATTGCGCGCGCAATCGTCGATCGAGCCGGTGGAGTCGGGTTCCTGCTGGGAACAGGCGACGACGACCAGGGCCAAGGCTAGCAAAAGCCCGACGCGTCGCACGCAAGATCTATCGAGCAGGCTCATCAGATCGCCTTTCCCGCGCCGGCTATTCTAGCGGCAAGATTCGCGTCGCTGACAAGGCCTCTCTGCGAGACGCGCACAATTGCTGGGCTCTTCCGCGACGCAACAGAGCGGAACGAAACCACCTTGAATCAAATCTGTTGGAATCTTAGGCCCAAAGCGCGAGTTGGGACGCCCGCGTTGTCTGGCGCTCGACGAAGTCGTCGAGATGCTCAGGCACCGAAGTACCTTCGATGTCGCAGAGCATGCGGATTTCCTCCGCGACCTCTTTGGAGATGTCCTTGCGCCAGTGCTCCAGCGTGTTGAACGCGATGACGCGCACAGGAGCGCCGAACTGGCCGGCGAGCAAGTCAGCAATGAGACCGTCGAGGTCGGACCGCTCTGTCTCGGTTTCGCGGCTGGCCCTGCCGGCACCGATGCAATCCACCACAAGGTAGATCGTCTGATCGGCCCCATACGGCACGACTGATGGCGACACGCCGATGTCCGGCATACGCCTCTCCCTTAATGATAAATCGGTACTTGCGCTTTCGCCGATACACCAACGGCGAACGCGACTTCGGGTTCCACGCGAGCGCCGAGATTACTCCGCCAGCACGCGACAAATCTTCAGTGCATCGGCGGCGACCGCGTCGACACTTCTGGCATAGCCGCTTCTGATCCATGCCTTGGCGATCTGGATCATCGCTCCGACTGCCCCCGCGCGCACGAGCTCCGTGCTCTTGAGTTTTGCGTTCGCCTCTGGCGCCAAGGAGCGCGACAACAATTCGCCGAACTCGCGCAACAATGCCGCCCCCACCTCATCGACGGCGGGCCCCACGCGGGCGATCTCGACCACGAACAGCTGCGCGCCGACCGGATCGTCCTTCAGCGCCTGGTAATAGGCCCGCAACACCGCATGGCCCCGCTCGTCGGTGGAACCCGCGTGGTCCTTGCGAATGGCCTCGAGGCAATCGATCAGCCGGTGCGACACGACGTCGAAGGCCGCGATCAGGAGCGCCTCGCTGTTGGCAAAGGACTCGTAGAAATACCGCTCGGTGAGCCCCGCAGCCTCGCACACTGCCTTTACCGTGGCATTGCGATAGCCGACCTCGCCATAGACGCGGGTCGCCGCCTCGATCAGCCGCTCGCGCCGCGCCAGGCGCCGCTGCTCGGTCGAATGCCCGCCATAGTGCCGCTGTCCCGCCGCTTCCGCCATATTAACCTACTTGACATGCCACATTGTCAGATGCTTAATTCTGACAATAGCGCATGTCAAAAGAAGAAAACAGATGCGCGCTGGAGCAGAGGTCGAATCCGGGAGGTTCTTGGAATGCTCGAACAGGCACGAGAGCAGGTCGCCGCACGCGACGCTGGTACGATCGCACAGCCGGCCGCCAAGGCCGACGCGGCAAACACTGCGGCCAACGTCACCGCGTTCAAGCCCAAGCCCGACCAGGTCGATTTCGACGTCATCATTGTCGGCGCAGGCCTCTCCGGAATCGGTGTTGCCTATCACCTGCAGCGCGACTGCCCGAAAAAGTCCTTCATCATCCTGGAGGGGCGTGAGGCGCTCGGCGGGACCTGGGACCTGTTCCGCTATCCCGGCATCCGCTCCGATTCCGACATGCATACGCTTGGCTTTCGCTTCCGTCCGTGGCGCGGCGAGAAGGCGATCGCTGACGGCCCTGCGATCCTCGACTATCTCAACGACACCGCCCGCGAATACGGCATCGACCGCAAGATCCGCTTCCGCCACAAGGTGAAGCGCGCGTCGTGGTCGTCGACGGACGCACGCTGGACACTCGACGTCGAAGGCCCCGACGGTAAGACGGTCGCCTATAGCTGCAACTTCCTGCAGATGTGCAGCGGCTACTATGATTACGACGGCGGCTATATGCCAGGCTGGCCGGGCATGGACCGCTTCAAGGGCGAGATCGTGCACCCGCAGAAATGGCCGCAAGACCTCGACTACGCGGGCAAGCGTGTGGTCGTGATCGGAAGCGGTGCGACCGCGGTGACGCTGGTGCCGGCGATGACCGACAGGGCCGCGCAAGTCACGATGCTGCAGCGTTCGCCGACTTACATCGTGGCGCGTCCTGCCAAGGATCCGATCGCCAACTGGCTCTACGCCAAACTGCCCGAGGGACTGGCGCACACCGCCGCCCGCTGGAAGAATATCCTGCTCTCGATGTATTTCTACAACGCCGCGCGCAAAAATCCGGATGGCGCCAAGCAGCGCATCATCGCGATGGCGAAGGCCAATCTCGGCCCCGACATCGACATGGCGAAGCACTTCACGCCACGCTACAATCCCTGGGATCAGCGGCTTTGCCTGGTGCCCGATGGCGACCTGTTTACGGCGATCCGCGCCGGCAAAGCAGTGGTCGTCACCGACGAGATAGAGACCTTCACCGAGACCGGCCTCAAGCTTCGCTCCGGCGATGAGCTGCCCGCCGACATCATCGTCACCGCAACCGGACTCGTCATGCGAGCGCTGGGCGGCATGCAGCTCGTGGTCGACGGCAAGATTGTCAATTCAGGCACGAGCATGAGCTATAAGGGCATGATGTTCTCGGACGTGCCAAACCTCGCCTCCACCTTCGGCTACACCAACGCCTCATGGACCCTGAAGGCGGACCTGACGGCCGAATATCTCTGTCGTATCCTGAACAAGATGCAGCGCGGCGGCTATGCCTATTGCACGCCGCGCAATACCGATCCCACGGTGACGCCAGATGCGACACCGCCGCTATCGTCCGGCTACATGCAGCGCGGCAAGGACGTGATGCCGAAACAAGGCTCGAAGCGTCCGTGGAAACTGTACCAGAACTACGCCAAGGACATGCTGGCGTTGCGCTTCGGTACAATCGACGACGGCACGCTGGTGTTTTCCAGGCTGCAGCAGCGGGCTGGCAAGCGCGCATGAGACTGAAGGACCGCACCGCCGTCGTCACCGGCGCAGGCTCCGGCATCGGCCGGGCGATCGCGCAGTCGCTGGCGCAACGCGGCTGTCATCTCGCGCTTGCCGACATCAGCGAGGCGGGCCTTGCCGAGACCGCAGCCCTCGTGAAAAGCGCAAACTTGCGCGTGACCAGTCACAAGCTCGACGTTGCCGATCGCGAGGCGGTCGCGGCATTCCCGGACATTGTGGCTGCCGCGCATGGCGGGGTGGCGCTCTTGTTCAACAATGCGGGCGTTGCGATTGGCGGCACCTTCGATCAGGTGAGTGAGCGCGATTTCGAATGGTTGTTCGAGATCAATTTCTGGGCGGTGGTCAGACTCACGCGTGCCTTCATGCCGCTGTTGAAGGCGAACGACGAGGCACGGATCATCAACCTGTCCAGCCTGTTCGGCCTGATCTCGCCGCCGGGCCAGACCGCCTATGCCGCAAGCAAATTCGCGGTGCGTGGTTTCTCCAATTCACTGCGCTTCGAGCTGCAAGGCAGCAATGTCGGTGTCACCGTCGTGCATCCGGGCGGCGTTGCCACCAAAATCGCCGACAATGCCCGCCGTCCCGCTGGTACCAGCAATGCCGAGGTGAATGAGCAGATCGAGCGGGCCCGCCGCGTGCTCACCATGCCGCCGGCGCAAGCCGGGCAGATCATCGTCAAGGCGGTCGAACGACGCGCCGCCCGCGTCCTGGTCGGCCGCGACGCCAAGATGATGGCGCTGCTGGAAAGGCTCGCGCCGGTCTCGTATTGGAATATTCTGGGGCCCCTGCTCCGCCGCTCGGCGGACGCCGAGAAAGGGAATCCATCATGAGCATCCTGATAGCACTGGTCGTCATCCTCGCGGTGGTCATCCTGGGACTGGTCGTCTTCACCGCCCGCACTGCGCGCAAGGTCGAGGCAGCGCTGCCGCCGCGCGGCAAGTTCATGCAGATCGATGGCGAGCGCATCCATTATGTCGATAGCGGCGGCACGGGGCCAGCGATCGTGATGATCCATGGACTTGCCGGCAATCTCATGCATTTCACCTACGCGCTCGCCAACGAACTCACAGGCGATTGTCGCGTCATCATGGTCGACCGCCCCGGCTGTGGCTATTCGGAGCGTCCGGACGACGCGCCCGCGGACTTGACCGCGCAGGCCGCGACACTCGCAAAATTCATGCGCGCGCTCGGGCTGAAGCAGCCGCTGGTCGTTGGGCATTCGCTCGGCGGAGCGCTCTCGCTTGCGATCGCGCTCGACCATCCCGATTGCGCCGGCGCGCTGGCGCTGATCGCACCGCTCACGCATGCGCCCGAGACCGTGCCGGATGTATTCAAGGGCCTGATCATCCGTTCGCCAACCTTGCGCAAGGTCATCGCCTGGACCCTGGCGACGCCGCTCGGCATTCTGCGCGGCGCTGCGGCGCTGAAGGAGGTCTTCGGACCGGAGCCTGCGCCCTCAGATTTTCCGGTTCGCGCCGGCGGGCTGCTCGGTCTCCGCCCCAAGGCGTTTTGTTCGGCGTCGTCGGATGCCGTGCTGGCCGAATATGTGCTGCCGAAATATGTCGCCCGCTATGCGTCGCTCACGCTCCCGATGGGCATGCTGTTCGCCTGGGGTGACCGGCTGCTCGACTATCGCGCGCAAGGGGAAGCAATGAAGGCAACCTGCCCTGCGCTCGATCTCGAACTGATGGAGGGCGGTCACATGCTGCCGATGACCGCACCGGATCGCTGCGCGGCGTTGATCCGTCGCGTGGCTGCGCGGCAACGGGAGGTGGCGCGCGTCGCGTGAACTCTGGTTACTGCACGACGTCGAGCTTCACCTTCGCAACACCCTGCCCGACCATGCCCAGCGCCTCCGCGGCCGAATAGGAGACATCAACGACGCGCCCGTGCACATACGGACCGCGGTCGTTGACGCGGACCGTCACCGACTTACCTGTGCTGACATTGGTCACCCGCAGCCGGGTGCCGAAGGGCAAGGTCGGATGCGCCGCGGTGAGTTCATGCGTATCGAATTTCTCGCCGCTCGCGGTCTGCGTTCCCTCGGTGTAGAAGGACGCGATCCCTTGCGACGCGCGCGGCGGCTTCTCGCCTGTCGGCTCAGATTCCGCCGGCACCTCTCGCCGTACGACGCTCACCGGCTGATGCCGCGCGACACGGACGATGCGATGGTGCTCCAGCGCGGCCTGCCGGGTCGGAGATGACGACGATCTGAACGCCGTTCGGTCGGAAACGACCGAGGACTGCGCGCAGGCCGCGAGGCAGCCTGCCGCGACACTCGCCGCAGCCAGCCTCCCCAACGCACGACCGTGCAAGTCGACAGCCTCACGCCACGCAACGCGGTTTACGCAACGCGCTACCTGAAACATTCTGGCACGATCGGAAGACATGCCGTCCCCCCCATAAGCACCAGCCTCCAGCACATACAACTCCGCAGTGAATGGGGGCAGAACCGTGGCCAGCTGAGGTTGGCACGATTGCAGCGTGACGAATCCGCGCCGAGTGTGGCAGGTAGGCCACAACGAAGCCGTGCATCATGCAACCAGCGCGGGCTCTTGCGTCCCGCGCTCCGCCGGCGCTAGCCTCCTCGAAACAGCACTGCACACGCAGGCAAGGTCCTAGGGAGGTTCAGATGCGCCACGGCGCCTTTATCGTGCTCACGCTTGGGGCGATGGCCCTTGCGGCCCCCGCTCGTGCTGAGCCACGCACTGCCTATGTGACCCTGGTCCTGCAGGCCTTCGCCGCCAAGGTCGAATGCCCCGGAACCGACGTCGTCTACCAGGATCTCGTGAAGAAGGCGCAGGAGATGCAGCAGCCGGACGGCACCACCGAAACGGTGCGCAAGGCCATTGCCTACATGCTGACCGGTGGCAAGATGGGCGAGCGCGGCAATGACGAGCTGATGCAGGAGATCGCCATCGCCGTGCAATCGACGGACATGGACCAGCGGCGGCTGGGCATGCCGACCTGGTGCGAAACCCAGAAGTCGAGCCTCGCCGGCTTCATCCGCAGCAAGAGTTAGCGTCCCGCGCCTGCCCTACCCGATCGTCGTGATCTCGGCCCCGTCCTTGCCTGCGCGCAAGGTGTCGCCGACGCGTTTTCCCAGCAGTGCCTGGGCGATGGGTGCGACATACGAGATCGATCCCGTGGCCGGATCGGCCTCGTCCTCGCCGACGATGCGGAACGTCTGCTGCCGTCCATCGTCGCGCAGGATGGTCACGGCGTGACCGAATTGCACGGCGTCCGCGCCCGGTTGCGGCCTGCGCAGCTGTGCCGTGGCGCGACGGGCATTCCAGTAGCGCAGGTCGCGCCCGGCCCTGGCGAGGCCTTCACGGTCGCCGGCGATCTGGGCTTCGCCGTACTCCCGACGTGCCGTCTCGAGCGCCTGCTCGATGAGCGCAAGCCCGCGCTCGGTAACAAGGTTGGGATGCCGGGAGATCGGCCGATCCGGCAGCTCCTCAATAAAGCTGTCTTCGTTGACGAATGCTCTGCTCATATAAGCCATCTATGGTGCTGGGGACGAATTTTCATGCCCGGCCCCGCGGCGGTCCCGTTGGCTGCAACGCCAGGGTGCGACTGAGCGGCCGCCGAGAGCCAGCGGCGCACCAACCCAGCGGTTACCGGTGCAACGCTATTTCTGCCGATCGAGCTTCGTAATCGTCTTCACGCCACCCGTCTCCGCGAGGGTGTAGGTCACGCGATCGCCAGCATGCACGGAATCCAGGAGTGCACCGTCCTTGACCTTGAACTCCTCGGCAGGTGCAGGCGCGGACGCGGGCGCATTCGATCCAACCGTGCCGCTTTGCGTCGGCGTAATCGCGACCATGCCGGTAAGCCGGTTGATGCCGGTGATCGTCCCTGCGCTGTCCTGCTGTTGGGCCAACGCCGCGCCACAGAAGGCGATGGCCGCGACTGTGATCATTGCGCTAACTGTCTTCATCGGCCTCTCCCGGTTTCGCTCGTGGCACAAGGCGCTGCGGCAGGATTTAGTTCCGCAGGACAGGCATTGTATCACGGCATTGCACCCGCCGCGTGGGTCATGGCCCCGCGGGGTTCCAGAGGCTCTCCACAGTCGGCCCCATAGTTACCACGCTGCGGCCTTGCTTTGGTCAAAACCTGAATGAGTCTTGGGTAATCCGTTGACGATAGGGGGGTGACTCGTCAGCGGCCCCTGGTTGGGATAACGCGGTGCTTGAGCAGTTTGGGACCAATAGGAGCGCCAATGGATTCCACAGCGAAGCCGGCCGCGGCGGGAGCGGAGGATCTCCTGCTTGCGCACGGCGATACGAGGCCGAACGGGGACTACGAGCGGATTGTGCGCGAGGAGCTCGCGCGGGTGCAAGAGCGACTCTCCCAACTGGCGCCAGTCGGCATGCTTTCCGCTGCGCCACCGCCGGACGTGAAAATTGCATCTGATGCTCTCAGCGCCAACGCCTCAAACGCGAACGGGCTCGATGCCAACATCACCGCGTTTCGCGCGGCGGACGTCAGTGGTGTCGAGGGTGGAGATGTACGACCGTCGCGCAGGCGCGGCGTCGCCCGCGTCCTGACCGGCCTGATGGTGGCCGGCGCCATCGTCGGCGCCGGTGCGGCCTGGGCCGCCTATGGCGAGGACGTAAAGCCCTTGATCGCGAGCTGGACACCACAGATCGGAGCGACCTGGTCATTGGTGTCGGAAAAGCTCGGATTAAACGGCGAGCGAACCGCCCCAGCAACGCAAGGCACCCTACCAACGCAAAGCGCAACCGCCGAGACTTCCGCTCAGCAAATAGCTCCGGCGCAGCCAAGCGCATCGCCGGCCGCCGCAGTTGCAGCCGCACCGGCGCCGGCCGGCGATGTCGAACAGATGCTGCAAAACATGGCGCGCGATATTGCCAGCCTTCAGCAAGGCATCGACCAGCTTAAGGCTGGCCAGGAGCAGATGGCCCGCGATAATGCCAGGCTGAGCGAACAGTTGAAGGCGAACCAGGAGCAGTTGAGTCGCGTCATGGCGCGCGCCTCCGAGGCGAGCATGCATCCGAGACCGCCGCTGCCGGCGTCGCCAAAGCCGCCGCCCCTCGCCGCGGCGCATAGGCCGCCGCCACCGCCGGTCTCGACGCTGCCGCCGCCACAGGCCATCGCGCCGCCGCCACAAGCCGTCGCGTCGTCTCCGGCTGATGACGCGGCCTTGCCTAACGCGCCACGGCCGCCGAAGCCGGTGCCCTAGCCTGAATGCTGTGCGTGATGAAGAAGCGCCGATGCAGTCCGGTACAAGCAACTTCTGGCGATACACCGCAGATGGTTGAATCGCTAACCGGATTTCAACTGATCGTCGATATCGTGAAGGTGTCGCGAACGCGCAACCCGCGACACCTAGCCCAGAGTACCCGCCGACGACCCCAAGCGTCGGCGGGCTTTCCTTTCGTCCAGGATCTCCGACGGCTACGAGAGGCACGCCATAACAGCGAGTGCAAAATCGTCGCAGAAATTTGGTGCAAACGTCAGAACAAGGCCGATTGCGATCAAGGCGCAGACAATAGCGGCAGAGATTTTTAACGTGATCATCCTTGCAGACCCTCTGAGAATGTTCGGGAGGCGAATGCCCGGTTTTTTCCGGAAATTTGGCGGGCGCGCTTTGGTCGGTCTCGCCGTTCAGCGAGGCCACCACGGCTATCAATGCCGCCAGGCTCGACGTGGCTCTGGCGGGGGCCCGCCTGCAATTCGCGCATCGGCAAATTACCAAGGGTAATGCCAACGATATGTGAAGCGCTTTACACGGTCGGTGCGACCGATCGCCCCGCTCTCACACGGCTGGTCACGGCTTCGGTGCTCAGCCGCCGAGGCGGCGCCTCTCTGAGAACGACGTCGCCGATCGGCTCTTGCGCGAACGCGCGTGCCGTGCGCGCCAGTTTACAACGTGCAAGATGACACCTGTCAGCATCAGCGGCGCGAGTGCTGCTCCGATCACGTAGACCGTGAGCCACTTGGGCGTCACCGCATCAATGATCATAGACACCAGCAACCAGAGCGTTACCGCGACCAGGCTGAAATCGAGGGGATGTCTCATGGTCATTCGGCGGGTCCAGGCCCGGCCTCCTGGATGTGGCTGGCAACACATGCCGCCGGCTGACGCGGTAAGAACGAGGCCCGGTGTGCCTAGGAGACCGGGCCCCAACCCGCCTGCGGTACCCCGTGACCCATCCTGATGACACTCAGCTCTCCCCGCGGGTGCGCAACGTCGGCGGGTTTCGCTTTAATTCAACACTGTTGCCGCCGCGCCATTCTCACGATGTCGCGTCGCTGTCATACTTCAATTCAACCGGTCGGCATCGACCAGCGCACTGACAGGTTAGGCCCGGCACGCCTTCGGCGGGGGAAGCGTGCCGGGCCGCCGATGTTCATAACATGTGGATCACACTGTGATCTGGCGGTGCAAAACCGCGCGGGGGGCTCCGGTCCCGCACTACTTTTTCAATGTCCCCTCATGGGTCTCGCTCAAACCTTGACGTCTCCTGCTCTTTTCGGCTGCTCATTTTGGCGGATGGCCGGGCCGAAAGCAGTTGAGCCGTCCAGAGAAACCCCCGGTCGCATTCATCCGCGAGCTCAAGAAGCAGGTCCGCGTCGGCTTTGTCCCTCGTGGCGAGGGCCGCATCGCACCTTGGCGCTTGCCCAAACTTATTGCTGCGGCCCCGACAGCGAGATTTCGCGCTCGGCACGGAAGACATTGGCATAGAGGTTCGCGATCCACTGCCGGCCGCTGGAGGTCCTGTTGAGATAGCCGATCTCGGTCTGGATGTGAGGAGCGACGCTGTCCCAATAGAAGTGCGGATAGCGCTCGACGATGTCGGCGGGCGATTCATAGCCGAGTTGACGATTGATGCCGACCTCCTCGAACTCGCAATAGAGCGCGTTGGCCTTGCGGATATAGTTGGGATCGCCGAGCTGACCGATGAAATCAGCGGCGCGAACGATCGAGGCCTCCTCGTCATATTGCTGGCCCTCGAGCGGCGGAAATCGCGTGCCTTCGATCGCCTGCAGGATGCGCTCCCTGTCGAGCGGCCGGATGTCCTCGATCCGCCGCGCCAGATAAAGCTTCGAGCGGTCGACGTGGTAGGGCATCAAGGAGGCATCCGAGGAGCCGCGCGGCAATATCGCCCGCTTGCCTGTCGCATCGATCAGGAATCCGTCCTCGCCGTCTTCCTTGAACAGGCCGCGCACGTAGCCGATGTCGTGGGCGAGGCAGGCGATGATGACATGAGCGTAATCATCCGCCGGGACGTGCGCGTACAACCCGCGCCCGCGCAGGATGTCGTGCCCGGCCAGCGTCACCAGCATGGTGTGTTCGATGTTGTGATAGAGCGCGTCGCTGGTTCCGATGCATTCCATGGCGACGCGCGTCGCGCTCGTCACGATTTCCACGAAATGAGCCTGCGACGCGCCGTAGCGGCGGCGCATATAGTCGCCCAGAAACTGCTCCAGGGAGTCCGCCGCCAGCTCCGGTAAGGTCATCATGGACGCCGCCCCTGCTTCGCCAACAGCCAACCGCTACCCGACGCCTCATTCACTCTGCAAGGTCAGGATAGCGCAACTCCGCGCCGCAGACCAACACGGGGGAATCACGGAGATCGCGGAATTATATTGCGGCGCTGCAGTCTCAAAAAATGCAGCGCTGCCTGCAGGGGCAAAGAGCGGATCATGCACGACGCGGGCACGATCCCGAGAACAGTGACCCGCACTTAGAAACTCAGTTCGTCAGGTACGCTGCCAAATCGCCTGAGCACCGTGGTTTGGGTATCAGGATAGCCGGCCCGAACTAACGCGACCGCGCCAGCATGGCCGAAGATTTTCCAGAAGCCTTTCGCCCGCTCGATGGCCGCAGCTGGGCTTGCGCATTTGAAGGCTTCACCGGCGACAAATCCCTCATCGGTCCGGTCGATCGGTACTGCGATGAACTGAGTGACCTCACTCATGAGTCATTCCTGACCGCTTCCTCAACTGTTGCTTTCAACCCAGTTTTCATCCCGCATGTTGACCAGGATCAACTTTGTTGCAACGCACGCGGCGTGCGGCACCAATGCTGGCCTTTCCGCGACTGTGGCGCAGACCATTCTCGCGGGCCTGCTTGATCAATCGATCCGAAGCAAACATGATATATCTTGTTTGCGTTGAACGACTTGAACGACCCGCCGCGGAGAAACCCTATGCTCGAGCGCGCGATCCCGATTGCCCACCCAGAGATCACGCTTGAGGAAGACCGCGCTTCCGGTCGCCCTGTCGTCCAAGGCGAAATCCTCCACGGTATCGCGGACCGACTCGCTCGCTTGCTGCGTGCGGTCGGTGCGTTTTTTGCGGCCGGCGGTGCGCTCTCCTGAATTCAGCCTGCGGCTTGCAATTCAGCCTGCGGCTTGCGCCAGATCAATATGGCCGCGTCGCTTCACCATTATGTGTCCATCCATGCCGGGGTGACTTGCCAAGAGAGTCATGCTGGTAAACGAGGCCCGGACTCCTAGGCACACCGGGCCTCGTCGCGTTACGACTGCGGTCGTCAATTGTTACCGCCAAATCGACTTCAGCTCTGATGCGGTCCACGCATGATCTTCATGGCGTCCTCGATGTGACGCCATTCCCTGGCTTCATCGGCATCGCCTTTCGCCTCGCACGCCTGCGCCTGTCGTGCTGCTTGTGCAATCGCTTCAAAACCATGCTTCTCCAGCATTTGGCGAGCGATCTCGTGAACCTTGAGCTCGGATATCATGGTGATCTCCCGGTGCAGTTCCGTTGGGTAAATGGCGGGGCGGAATTTGCTGACCCGCTACCAATTAACGCCGATCCGGCTTGACAGTGCCGCGCAATGGGAGGAGCATTACCTGCATGTCGCCATGAGCGGCAAATCCAGCGCGAAGGAGGTTTTGATGACACCACCTCCGAAGAGACAAGCCGCTTAATGCGGCGGTAGACGTTCGGACCACCGCAGAGCGGCCAAATCCGCGGACGGCACGCCGGGCGAAGGTTTAGTGGGCTGCATCAGTGAGGCATGGCCCCTAGCCTCCCCGGTGGTGTGCTTCGGTTTGAGTTTGTTGCGCTTGCCGAGCCGGCCATTTGACGATGGCTGGCTTATTCGTTTTTGGCCCCGATCAGCAGCGCGTCAGGCCACATCAGCGCGCGTACTCGACTGCTCGTCCGCAGCGAGCGCGTCAAGGTCGACACATTGCGCCTCGTCGGGCTCACCGCTCTTCTCAAGCGCATCGGAACCGTGAACATGCATCAAAGTCTGCACGCGGCGGGCGTTGAGATGATCGACGTGCTGATAGCGCAGCGCGACCGGCAACAAGGTCTTGGGCAATTCGACCAGCGCAAAGGCCGGCGCCTTGCGCACGACACCGCCTTCCCGCCACAACAGCGCGTTCAGCGTATAGATCGATTGGCGCTCGATCTCGGGCGGCCGCGGCTGCGCGGCGACCGGCGGCGCCAATAGCGGAACGTTGACGTTGCCCACGCGCGTGCGCACCGCAAGCGCCCGCAGCTCCCAGCAGACGAGGTCCGCAGCCGAGAGCACCTCGCGCCGCACCGCGTCTACGCTCGCCGAAAAGCCCGCGGCTTCCGCGATCGTCACCGCGCTCCCTGCGACAACTTCGACGAGGGCGGCGGCGCCTCCAGCGAATCTGGGTAAGGCCTGCTCGATCGCCGCAGCAAGCTGCTCGATCTGGTCGGCACGCGTTTCGCGCTCGCGCTGCGCCCGCGCCTCGGATAGCGCGCGCTCGTTCGAGGCGATCTGTGCGTCGAGTTCGGCCAGCGCCGCGCGCAAGGTCTTGGCGCGGTCCTCCACCGTGCGCAGCGTCGCATCCGCGCGTTCGAGCTTGGCGTTGCTGGCACCGGCCACTGCAAGCCGCTCAGCCACGGCACGCTTTTCGCCGAGCACGGATTCGGCGAGGCTCAAGCGGTCGGCGAGCTTTGAGCGCTCGGCCTGCTTGGTCTTGAGCGCCGCCTCGAACCGCTGGACCGGACTGAGGTCTCGCTTGAAAAACGCCATGGCAATATCCCTTTTACGAAATCCCGTTTGGCGAATGCGCGGCGGCCCGCCGAATCGGCCGGCGAACTGATTATGCGAGCGCTAGTGGGAAAGTGGGATAAGATTGCGGCTTAAAGCGCCGCTTGCCTGTGCGTAATTCGCGTGCGCCGCGATCGGCTTCAGCCGCGGCGCCCCACGGTGGGACTGGCCCAGGCGTTCTGGCTCGGCGCCAGCACGATCACGGTCGCGCCCTGCTTCGCCCGATCAAAGAGATCGATGACGTCTTCATTGGTCATGCGGATGCAGCCGGACGAGATGGCCTGGCCGATATATTCCGGCTGGTTGGTGCCATGGATGCGATACAGCGTGTCCTTACCGTCGGCATAGAGGTAAAGCGCCCGCGCACCGAGCGGATTGGCCGGGCCGCCGCGAACGCGCGCGGGATAAGGACCCAGCCGCGCCTGGATCTCCTGGGTCGGTACCCAGTCCGGCCATTCCGACATGCGCCCGATCGTGGCAACGCCGGAGAAGGCCATCGCCTCCTCACCAACAGCCACCCCGTAGCGGATCGCCTTGCCATTGGGCAGCACGTAATAGAGAAAGCGCGCATCGGTATCGACCAGGATCGTGCCGGGAGCTTCCCGGCGCGTGTAGTCCACGATGTGGCGTTGAAATTCTTGGGGTATGCTTGCCTTTGCATACGGCGGATTAGCCAACAGCTGCCGGTCCCGCGGGGTCAGACTGGCCGTCGAGGACGGCGCAAGCGTTGCCTGCATGCACCCACCGAGCAGTAACACCGCTGTGAGCCCCAACGCGCGTCCAAGCTTCCCGCCCCGCTCTGACACTGCTCGCCCTCCGAAGTGCCACTAGAGCGCAATGACAAAAGGTCAAATGATCATTGCACTTTAGCTTCCCCAATTGGGTATGATCTCGTCGGAAAACCGCTACGCACTTTTCCGGATCATCCCTAAGCTGTAATTTGCGGCTGCAAACGCGCTGAAATGATGGCAACAAATCATCAAGTCTGCGGCAGAGATCACAACAGCTTGGTGGAGACGAGCAGCGAGCGCACAGCATCGGTCGCCTGCACCGTCAGCATCGCGTTTTCGGCGGCGCGCTCGAGGCACTCCATGGCTTCGCCGTGCAGCGTGCGAAACTCCATCCACTCGATGGACGAGTATTCGGTCAGGAAGCGATGGGCCTGACCAACGGTCGTGATTGCGACTGTCTCGCCGTTCAGCCTGATACGGAATGTCGTGCGCAACAACGTCTCGGACAGAGCCGCCTTCGAGACGGCCTTGGGCGTAGCTTGGTTCGGAGCGCGCACGATCAAACAACAACGCGCAGGCCGTACCTTGCGCAGGTCAGCGTCATGATGGCGATGCTTGCGCCGAAGCGCGCTGCGAGGTCGCGGTGGCGCCCCGCAGGCTGGGCACCACGACGATCCGGGTGACCTCACCGTCACTGTACGCCTTGAGGAAGCGCTCATAGTCCCTGAACGAGACGCAGCCGTTGGAGTCGCCAAGCGGTCCCAGCATGTAGGGATGCGCAAGCAGCCCGGCGCGACCGAAAATCGTGGCGCCGCCCGCGGGTGTCATACGCAAGGCGGCGACGCCGTGGAACAGTGATTCACGCGGCTTCAGATCGTAGGTGGCCGGCGGGGTCGCGCCGACCATGCGCCTGTCGACATGATCGGGATCGTCCCGCAGGCTGCCCATACCGGAATGGGCCTCGAGAACCAGGCCGTTCGGCAAGTAAACCGCGTGGGCGGAGATGTCGTAGACTGCGGTCTGCGGTTGGTAGCCGAGCGCGGCGAGATCAGGCCCTTGGCGGAACATCCCGCCGTCCGTCGTCAGCGAGGCAAGCCTTACCTTGCCCGGCAGGAGGTCGGAGAGCTTTTCCATCAGGGTCCGACTGTCCGCCTTGGACCCAGTATCGGCCTGGGCGACCGATTGCAGGGCCTGTGTCGTCTCTGGATCCTGGCTCGCCAAGGTCGGCCGAGGCCGGGGCAGCGGTACACCGATCTGGGAAGCAGTGGCTGGCGGCGTGTCGTCCGCTGATATCGTTGACCTGACGTCATCCACGGTGGCTGACCGCCAATTGCCGTACATCAGCTGTCGGGCGAGCAATGCCTTGGCGTCCCAGATCTTGCTTTCGATGTTGTTCAGGGCTGTGCGGTCTAGCGCCTGCAAGGTGGTGCCGACGGCCTGTCCGGCACGCACAGGGGCGCCGAGGAAGCGATCGCGGAACGAAACCTGATCTTGGGCATCTTGTTGGGCATCCTGGGGGGCGTCCTGAGCGCTATCCTGCGGGCCCGGGAGCGCCGCGGACGCAAAGGGCACGCCCTGCCCGGCATCGGTGATCCAGGCAGCGACTCCAAGCGCTAGCGCGATGGCCGCAAGGGCGAGCAGGCCCTTCTCGGACCGCCCTAGCCCACCGCGCGACAGCAGCCTGTCAGCCTCCGCAACCTCGAAAGCCATCAAGTCCCCAAAGTCTCAATCCCCAAGCCCAACCTAGTCCGAACCCCACGCACTGAACTCCCCAAGTTCAAGTTCCAGTGCGAAATCCCAAGTCAGAAATCCCAAGCCGGGGAATCCTACCATAGCGTATTCTATGGGGGACCAAAAGTGAGGCATATTCGAGACCAACTGCGCGACCCCTGAGCTTAAAGAGGCCCCTACCCCTCCGGATACCGGCGGTCCCGGGCTCGAAAGGCCCCTTACCCGGTCCGCAAGCTGTCGCCACGAAAGCTGTCGCCATGTCAGATTCCTATGATCTTCAACGCTTTGTCGAGGCCCAGGAGGCCGTATACGGCAACGTCGTCGCTGAGCTCGGGCAAGGGCGCAAGCGCAGCCACTGGATGTGGTTCATCTTTCCGCAGATCGCCGGTCTCGGCTTTTCCGCCATGGCACAGCGCTATGCCATCGCCTCCCGCGCTGAGGGCCTCGCCTATCTGGCGCACGATGTGCTCGGGCCGCGTCTCTTCGAATGCACACGCCTGGTGCTCGATATTACGGGCAAGCCGATCCGCGAGATACTGGGCGCGCCGGACGACATGAAGTTCCGCTCGTCGATGACGCTTTTCGGCGAAGTCTCCGACAATGCGATATTTGGCGAGGCGATCGCGAAATATTACCGCGACGGCAGGGACCAGGCGACACTCGATCGCCTCGCGCGGCTCGGCCACTAAACCGGCGATTCGCGCGACGTCGTACTTTTCTCGCCCCATTCTCGCCTATTGTTGGCTCCGACGAGCCAGGGAAAACCACGATGAACAAGATGATTGCCATGACCGCGCTGGGACTGTCGCTGATCTCGTCAGCGGCGGTTGCCGCGGAGCGCACGACGGATGCCGCGATCGGAGCGGTGTCGGGCGCCGTCGTATTTGGACCAATTGGCGCGGTGGCTGGCGCCCTTGTCGGTTACTCCGCCGGACCGTCGATTTCACATTCCTGGAGCTCCGGGCGAGCGCGTGCCGCGCATCAGCGCACCAAGACAAATGCACAGGAAGCGCGAGCTTCCGCGAGCGCGAATCAGCAAACCGCAGGAGACCGCATGAGTGCGCCATCTCCCGTCACCGCGCCGCCTTCGTCCGCGCAAGCAACGACTGCGAACACGAGCACGGCGAACACAGGTGCGCCGGGCGCGCCGCCGGTCCAGACCTTGGAGTGAGTCCAGAATCGTTGAGGAGAGCACACAACCGATCTCGCTCGATCGGTTGCACCGGGGCGATGCACCGGCGCCGAAAGTGTTCATCAAGAAATGGCGCAAGCGCGAGACGGCGCGACCCGGCTGGCCGGCAGAAATGCCTTCACGGCCAGCGTCCTCAATAAGGGGGCGGCCTCTTCGCCCGCTGCGCCTTGGCAGCTTCGACCCACCACCCAAAATCATCGGCAAAGCGCGGGAAAGCGTGTTCCAGGGCCTTGCCGCCATCGCCGACCGGCTTGCCTTCAGCCGACAGCGTATGCGCAATCGGGCCTGCCGCAATCGTGCTCGACACCACCACCATCCCCATTTCCGAGAGCGTCCCGTGCCAGGCGGTTGCGGCACGGGCGCCGGAGAAGCGGCCGGCCGAATAGCTTGCGATCGCGGCCGGCCGCCAGAACCATTCTTCGAGAAAATGATCGGTGAGGTTTTTCAGCCCCGGCTGCACGCCCCAATTATATTCACCGGTGATGAAGACGAAGCCGTCGGCGTTGCGGATCTGGCCGGCAAGCGTCTCCAGCGCTTCGGGCGCAGTGCCTTTCGGATATTCCTTGTACATGCGATCGATGATCGGCAGCCCGACCGTCTTGGCATCGATGAACCCGACGTCATCACCGCGGGCGCGAAAACCCTCGACGACGAAATGCGCGAGCCGGATGCCCATCCGGTCGGAGCGGTAAGAACCGTAGAAGACGAGAATGCGATGGTTCATGGCTGATGCATGCTACTTTGGAATAAGCCGCCAATGAAGCCCGACCGGCTACTTTTCCGATCATTAAGCAAACTGTCGCTTGATGTTCCGATCGCCCCAAAGCCGCCCAAATCATTTTGCGAATGGAGCCTACCTCAGAAGGAGAGCTCAAGATGCGGATCGCGGCAGTGATCTTCGCGGGCTCGATTGCAGGCGCCATCGCGCTCGCAACGCCCGCTTTGGCCAGGAATTCTGACGCCCAGAAGCCCGCTGAAGAAGCGGCCCCATCCACGCCCTGCCATGCCTATGAAATGGGGCCGGATGGCGCGTGGCGGCAGCAGCCTTGCCAGGAGGCGGGCGCTCCGGCGCAGGCTCCGCGCAAATCCGCCGCGCATGGCGGCGTGGGCGAGACCCAGACGCGGTAATTCCGCGTCGAACCCGTCTGATCAGGCGAGCTTCTTGCGCTTCTGCGGCTTCGCCCCGCGCAGCTTCCCGATCGTTTTCGACGGCGAAGTGGTCGGCGGCGTGGGCCTGTCGGGCGGCAACGGCGAGCAGGACATGGCCTGCGGCACTGCTGCGTTGAAAGCGCTGCAGGAGCATCTTGGCACAAAGCACCGCGTGCTGGTGCAGGCCGACATCAAGCTGTGACAACCGTGCCGCACGCGCGCCTGGCACCGGCACGCGTGCCCGTCAACGGCCAGCAACGATGCGTGGAGGCAATCCTTTCCACAGATCGTCTTCCGGCCTGCGACGGCGCCTGACGGCCACCATCTCCGGCTCTTCAATCTCAATGGCCGCTGCCAGCGTGCGCCTCAGCCTGATGTCCTCGATGCGCGCAAGATATTGCCGTAACTCGGTATCGTCGGCTTCGCTCCTCTGCACGATCGAGACGCAGAGACCGACGCTGATCCTGCGGAAGAATCCGAACCGTGTCGTCTCGGCACAATCCCCGCCAAGCCGGTCCATGCCATTGGCGATGGCAAAGACCCCGAGCCTGTCGGCATTATCCCGTGTGACCGCAAAGCGCAGGATCGCCAGGTGCCATGCACGCACCATTCTGGCGTAATGCCCATCGGGGGTATCAAGACATTTCAGATCGATCACGATCGTCGGGCCTCTCGGCCGCTCCTTCTCAGCAGTAGAGAGCGGACCGTGCTGCGCGGACGGCGCTGGCACGTCGACGGATGTATCGATCAGGAAGCTATAAAAAATCTATCCGTGTCGCTGCAAAGAAAAATAAGCAGCCGAAGTCGTCCGCCGCGCAACGGACGACTTCATGCGTGCGCCCTATCCCGCAGCCGCATTGATGTCGAGCGGAGCAGCCGGCCGCCCCGTTCGTGTGCTCTCGTCAAATTGCTTGGGCAATCCGGCAAAGCCGCGGAGCGCCTCAGCCATTTGTGCGCGACCGCTGACGCCCGTGATCACGACATCGACCATTGTGAAGGACGAATGGAACTGACCGGCGGCCTTGAGCTGCTCGACCGGGACGCCAGCTTTTGCCAGGGCCTCGCCGTAAGCGATGCCTTCGTCGCGCAGCGGATCGAACTCGCACGTCGCAATGAACGCCGGCGGCAGGCCGTTGAGTTCGCCGCGGATTGGCGAGGCTCGCGGATCGGTGCGGTCGGCGGGCGAGCAGTAGATGTCCCAGAACCAGAACATCAATCCGCGGGTCAGGAAATAGCCGGTCGCATTCTCGGTGTAGGACGGGCGATCGAACGAGCAGTCGGTGACAGGGCATACCAGAAGCTGGCCCGCGATCTCTGGACCGCCACGGGCTTTCGCAAGCTGGCAAGTCACCGCCGCGATATTAGCGCCCGCGCTCCAGCCCGCGACCAGCACCGGACCAGGCCTTCCGCCGAGATCGGCGGCATGTTCGGCGATCCAGCGCGTGGCCGCATAGCCATCCTCGGGAGCGGCCGGGAAGCGGTGCTCAGGCGCATGGCGATAGCCGACACTCACAACGATCATGTCGGTGCGCCGGCACATGTCGCGGCAGAACGGATCGTCGGACAGTTCGTCGCCCAGCACCCAGCCGCCGCCATGGAAATAGACCACGATGGGATGCGGCCCCGGCGTCGCCGGACGGTACAGGCGATATGGCAAGGGACCCTCGGCGCCCTGTAGCAGGCCCTCGCCCACTTCTCCGACCGGCCTTCCGGCAGGCCTCGCCTTGTTGAACTCGGCAACAAAAGCGCGTGCACCCGCGGCACCCATCGTCTCGACCGGCGGCAGGTTCATCTCTGCCATCATGTTGAGGACCAGCCGCACGTCCGGTTGCAGGCGCACGATCTCGCCGTCATTGCACTGTTCGGCTCCATCAGGGCCAGTGAGCCTGAAGCCGAGCATGCCACGGCCAACGATCTCGTTGCAGATACTGCGATAGGGGCCGACGCCGCCGGTATAAGGCATCACCCCCTGCACTTTGCCTGGGACGTTGGCGCCCGTGTACCAGGTGTTTGCCAGCCGATGCAGCGTCAGCATCGAGCAGTCGGCCATGTGGCGCGCCCAGCCTGCTTGCGCCGTGTCGGTCGCCTCCATCGTCGTAAAGCCGGCTTCGCGCGCCGCTGCCAGCCGATCCACGACCCAGTCGATATGCTGCTCGATCGACACCGCCATGTTCGACAGCACCGAGGGGCTGCCGGGCCCCGTGATCATGAACAGATTGGGGAAGCCGGCAACGGTGAGACCAAGATAGGTCTGCGGACCGCTAGCCCAGGCCTCGGCGAGCCGCTTGCCGCCACGGCCCGTGATCGGGTGCACCGCAAGGATCGCGCCGGTCATGGCGTCGAAGCCGGTGGCAAAGACGATGACGTCTAGGTCGAAGCTGCGCTTGTCAGTCGTAATGCCGGACGCCGTGATTGCCTTGATCGGCTCCTGCCGCAGGTTCACCAGCGTGACGTTGGGACGGTTATAGGTCGCGTAGTAATTGGTATCGAGGCAGGGACGCTTGGCTCCGAATGGATGGTCGTGCGGACTGAGCGCAGCCGCGGTCTCGGGGTCTTTGACCACGCTGCGGATCTTCTCGCGGACCAGATCGGCGACGTGCGTATTGCCGTCGACATCCACAGCCTGGTCGGCCCAGAGCTGGGTCAGGATATAGACCAGATCGCCCTTGCCCCATGCAGTTTCAAAACGCTCGCGGCGCTCTGCATCGCTGAGCTGCCAGCTCACTGCCGCTTGCTGCGGCCAGGGCACGCCCGCCATCGACCAGCGGGCCTGCTCGCGGTACACGGCGCGGTCGCCTTGCAGCAAGGCCATGCGGTCTGCAGGTGCGGGCCCGTTATGGGCCGGCAAGGCGAAGTTCGGCGTGCGCTGGAACACGGTGAGTTGCGTAGCCTGTTCGGCGATCAGCGGGATCGCCTGGATGCCCGACGAACCCGTGCCGATCACGCCGACACGCTTCCCCTTGAGATCGACGCCGTCATGCGGCCAGCGGCTGGTGAAGTAGACCTCGCCCTTGAAGTCCTTGACGCCGTCGATCTCCGGCGGTTTTGGCGCGGAAAGGCACCCTGTGGCCATGATGTAATAGCGGCAGGAAACGCTCGGGCCGCTATCGGTTGCCAGCAGCCAGCGCGCGGCCGCCTCGTCCCATGTCGCCGCGGTGACCTTGGTCTGGAAGCGGATATCGCGCCTGAGGTCGTAGCGGTCGGCGACGAAGCCGAGATAGCGCAGGATCTCTGGCTGGGTTGCGTATTTTTCCGACCAGGTCCACGCGGTCTCCAGCTCCGGATCGAAGGTGTAGCTGTAGTCGATGGTCTGGATGTCGCAGCGCGCGCCGGGATAGCGGTTCCAGTACCAGGTGCCGCCGACATCGCCGGCCTCGTCGAGGCCCACCGCCGTGAAGCCTGCCTTGCGCAGCCGATGCAGAGCGTAAAGGCCGGCAAAGCCGGCGCCGATCACGGCGACGTCGACTTGTTGCGTTGTGCTTGGGTTGTTGGTTTCCGAGGCGCGTGCAACTGCTGCATCTGGCATGGCATTCCTCTCGTGCGCTTGATTTCGGCGACAAGCTATTCCCACGCGCGCGCCTTGTCATCAGGGCAATGCAGCGTTCGGTCGTCACTGAGCGGCGCACGGATGTTGCACTTGCGCAATATGTCGTGATAGGCGCTCTCCGCGCAGTCGCGCGAAGGTCAAACAGTGGACGCCCGTGCGCTGTCGTGGCAGAATCGTTCTGCTGTTCACGACAATGCAGCGAGGCATGGAATGTCGGACCCTGGCGGCGCATCTCAAACTGGGCCCGAAACCCGGCCGCAAACGCCGGAAGACAGCAAAAAATCGGCGACACGCATTCCTTCCATTATTGTCGGCATCGTTGCCCTCGTCGTCGCAGGGCTTTCCGTTTTCTATCTTCTGCGGCCCCAACCGCTGCTCGTGCAGGGTGAAGTCGATGCGACGCGGCTCGACATTGCCGCGCGCGTGGACGGGCGGGTTCAGGCCATCCCCGTCGAACGCGGCCAGAATGTCGACAAGGGCGCCGTGCTCGTTCGCATCGACAATCCGGAAACACTCGCCAAGAACGCGCAACTGGTGGCTGCGAAAGCCGTGGCTGAGGCACAGCTTGCGAATATCTTGGTCGGCACCCGGGTCGAAGTCATCGCCGCCAAGAAAGCCGCGCTCGAGCGCGCCGAGGCGGCCCGGGTGCTGGCGCAAAAGACTTTCGACCGCACCCAGATCTTGGCCGGGCAAGGTAACGCCCCGCAGGCCCGCCTCGACCAGGCGACGGATTCCTTACATGAGGCCGAACAAGCGGTCGACCAGGCCAAGTCCGCCTACGACCAGGCGGTGAATGGCTATACCAAGGAAGAGCGGCAGATCGCCAAGACCAACGTCGACAAGGCCAACGCCGATATCGAGACGGTTCAATCCATCGTCGATCAGATGACGATCTATGCCCCCGTCGCCGCACAGGTCTATCAGCGCAACGTCGAGCCTGGCGAATATGTGTCGCCAGGTGTGCCGCTCGTCACTTTGATCGATCTATCCGACGTCTGGATCCATTTCGATCTTCGCGAGGATCTCGTGAAGACATTGAAGGTCGGCGATCGCTTTGATGTACGCATTCCCGCGCTCGAGGACCGCAGCATCACCGTCGAGGTCAAACTGATCGCGACCAAGGGCGAGTATGCGAGCTGGCGCGCCACGCGCGCGACCGGCGATTTCGATCTGCGGACGTTTTCGATCCGTGCCTATCCGGTCAAGCCAGTGCCGGAGCTGCGGCCCGGCATGAGTGCCTATCTCGATTGGCGGTCGCGGCAATGACGCTCGGCGCCAATCCGGGATTTTGGCGGGTCGCCAAGCGCGAGGCCCGTTGGCTGCTGCATGACCGCGTGGCATTGATCCTGATCTTCGGTGTACCGCTGTTCGCTTTCACCGTTCTCGCGACGGTATTCAGTCAACCCGTCATTCGCGGGCTTGGAGTCGCGATCGTCGATGCGGACCATTCAGCGGCCTCGCGCACCCTTGTCGAATATGTTGCGGCATCTCCGAGCCTCGGCATTACCGATCGCGCCACGGACCTCTCGGAGGCAGCGCGCGACATCCGCTCGGGCAAGGCGATCGGAGCGATCTACATTCCGGCCGATTTCGAACGGGACCTGCAAGCCAATCGCCGGCCGCAGGTCGTCGGCTTTTATAACCAGCAATATTTGACCGCTGCCGGCATCGCATCATCTGGCCTCGGCGATACGCTCTCCGCTACGGCCGCGGCCGCGGCGCCCGCCGGCCACGCGGCGCCCACGGCAGCTGGAATAGGAAAACTGACCAGCGAAACCATCGTGCTGGTTAATCCACAGAAGAACTACGCGCAATTCCTGCTGCGCGCATTGCTGCCGATGATCATCCACGTGGTCATCACACTCGCCGCTGGCTATGCGGTCGGTTCCGAATTTCGCCGCCGTAATGCGCGCGAGTGGCTGGAAGCCGCCGGCGGCAATCCGATTGTTGCGCTGACCGGCAAACTCGCACCGTTATTCGTCATCCTCTTCTTCATCATGCTGGCGGAACCCTTCGTGCTCGAGGGATTTCTGCAGATCCCGTTCAGAGGCGCTGTACCGATGATGGTCGCCGCCGGGTCGCTCCTGATTATCGCCCATTTGTCGCTGGGCGCACTGCTGCAGCTCCTGACCTTTGATCTTGCGAGCGGGCTCGGGCTTGCCGGCATCGTGGTCTCGCCCGCCTTCGGCTATGCGGGCGTTGGCTTTCCGACGCTGGGGATGAACGCCTTCGCCCAAACCTGGAGCGCGATCCTGCCGATCCGCTGGTATATGGCCGTCCTCATGGGACAGGCGGCGCGCGGGCTGCCGCCAAGCGAATCCGCGTTCCCGTTTGCCGCGCTCGCCGGGCTTGCTCTGCTCTATGCCGCGCTTGCCCTCCTCCGCATGAGCGCGCTCCAGCGCAACCGCCGGTTTGATGCGCCCGCACCAGCCGAAGCAACGGAGACCATCGCCCCGCCGCGCGGGGTTGGGGGCGCCTTTGCCGCCGAATGGCGACGCGTGCTGTCGATGCGCAGCGCGTTCAGCCTGCTATTCCTCGCGCCCTTGATCTACGGCATCTATTATCCGCAACCTTATCTGAGCCAGATCCTGCGCAAAATACCGATCGCGGTCGTGGACAATGACTTGACCGAGCTGAGCCGCCAGATCGTCGATACACTCGACGCGAGCAACGCCGTGAACGTCGCGGTTCGCGCTCGCACGCTAGTTGACGCCAAAGCTGCAATCGACCGTCGCGATGCCTATGCCGCCGTGGAGATCCCACCCGGCGCGGAACGCGACGCGCTCAAGGGGCTGATCGTTCATGTGCCGATCTATGCGGATGCGACCTACCTCTTCATCCTGAGATCGACGGCAAGCGGCATCGCCACAGCGATCGGGAACTTGACCTCCGACCTTGTCGCTCGTGGCGCACGCCCCGATGGCAGTCTGGCGCAGGCCAGGCTGGCGAGCCTGAGCCCGGCCGACGTGCTGTTGCAGCCGATATTCAATCCCGTGGGCGGCTATGCGAGCTACATCGTGCCGGCTGCCTTCCTCCTGATCCTGCAGCAGACGCTGCTGATCGGTTCGGCAATGCTGACGCGAACGGCGCTAGCGCAACAAGTCGGCCGCGCGAGCATGATATCCGGCGTATTGGGCCGAGGCGTGGCGCACCTTACCATCTATCTGCCGGCACTTGCGCTTTATCTGATCGTGCTACCGCATGTCTATGGATTCTCGACGCTCGGATCGGTCGGCCAGTCGTTGGCGCTGGCGTCGGTGTTCCTGCTCGCGACCAGCTTCATGGGACAGGCGATCGGGACGTGGTTCACGCGACCAGAGAACGCTACTCTCGTCCTGATCGCGACCAGCCTTCCGCAATTCTTCACCATGGGTTTCGCGTGGCCGCGCGAGGCCGTTCCGCCAGTAGCAAGCGCACTCGGCCGCATCTTCCCCGCGGACTTTGCGATCGACGGCATCGTCCGCATCAACCAGCTCGGCGCGAATATCTGGGAAGTTTCACACGACTGGTTTGGATTGTGGACGCTCGCGCTCATCTATTTTGTGCTCGCAGTCATCTCGGCTTTTAGGATGAAACGGAGGCTGGCGTATGCGCGGGCTTAAGCGTATTGCCATCGTTGCGGTTGGCCTCGTCATGGTCTTGGGCGCCCTGATTTCCTTTACACGCGAATCCTGCGCCGCGGCGTCGTTGATCGGTGTGGTCCGTGCCACCGAAGTGCACGTCGAACCCGAGGTGACCGGCCAGCTCGCCTCTATTGCGGTCGAGAAAGGCGCGCATGTGCACGCCGGCGATGTTGTCGCCAAGCTTTCCGCGATCGAGCTGAACGCACAGGTCGCCCAGGCGCGGGCCGCATTGGCGGCAGCGACGGCAAACCGCGATAATGTCTATGCCGGGGTGCGTCACGAAGAAGTGGAATCCCTGAAGAACGAGATCGCGAAGGCCAATGCGCGCCGCGAATTTCTGGACCTGCAGCTGACAAGGGCCGCGACGCTCGCAAGTCAGAACTTCGCATCGAAGCAGGCGTTGGATGAGGCCGAAAACGACGCAGCCGGAGCTCGCGCCGACGTGGCGGCCGCACAGGCCAATTACGACGCCGCCGTCGCCGGCCCGACCAAGGAGGAACGCAGCATCGCGGATGCCGAGGTACAGGCGGCACAAGCAGCCCTCGCGGTTCTCGAACGTCACCTGGACAAGACCATCCTGCGTGCGCCTGCCGATGGTGTTGTGAGCGTCATTGCGGCCGAGATCGGCGAGAACGTGCGTGCCGGACAGCCGATCCTGGTGATCGAGGAAGCCGGCAAGCAATGGCTGTCATTCAATGCGCGCGAGGACGAACTCCGCGGCCTTTCGATCGGCAGCACCGTCGACGTCACACGAAGCGGCGCCGCGGGCCCAATCAAGGCGGTCGTCACCGAGATGCACCCGCTCGGCGTGTTTGCGACCTGGCAGGCCGAGCGGGTCATCGGCGATCACGACCGCAACACGCTGCGCCTTCGGCTCGATCCGCAAAGCAATGCAGCGGGCCTCGAGCCCGGCATGACAGTATGGATCGCGCGGTGACGCCTCGCAGACCGTAGTGTGGGTCCCGGCTTTCGATAGGCGCAGGCCGGGACGACACCGAAAGCGCAGCAACTACCTCTTATGAAACACCAGCGTCCGCAGCTCGATGCTTTCGCGCGGCGGCGCATCCGTTGGCGTAGTGGGGTCGACGAAGGCCGTGTGCGGCCCGAAGCGGGTGCGGCCGTCGGTTGCAGAGTCGTAACACTTGAGCAGGATCGCCTCGTCCGGCGTCATGTCGCGGAAATAGAACCAGCGATGTCCGGGATTGAATCTCACCGAATAGGTCTCGCCCTGCCGGTTCGGATAGATCAGGTCGGAGGCGATGAGGTCACCGTCCTTCACCGTCGTCCCGTCAAGCATCGCAAGCGGTGAATCCCGCAAGGGTCCGCGGATCGGGCGCCACAGATTGATCACCTGCACACGCCCCTTCAAGAGCTCCTCGGCTTCATCGGGCAGATGCTCGCGGACGCGGTTGGCACCCGAGCTTGCGGTCTGGTCGACGTGGACCCGCGTCGCCGGCTGCCGCGGTCCGGCGCCGCGAATATCGGCCGCGCCTTCCACGCGCCTGCGCACGGTATGGTCAAAAATGAGGACGCGATCGGCTTTCAGCGTCGCCTTGAGGAAGGCTTCGACAGCGGGATAGTAGACCCGCTTCACCTCCTCGTCGTCGTAGAAATTGCGCACCACTGTCGGGTGCCGCACCAGCTCAAACCCCTGGCGGTCGAGCGAGAAGTTGTTCGCGACAACGCGTCCGTCGAAGATCGGGAGGACATGCGGCTCCGGCAGAGCGGTCGATTTCGGCTCGCCCGGCGGCGGATCGAAGGCGTAGGTGCGCGGCTTGCCGGCAACTGGCGCCAGATAGTTCAGCTCGGCTTTGACGAAAGGAAGCGATTCGATTTTTGTCTCTTGCAGGCCCATGGCCAATCTCCCGAACGACACGGTTGACTGCATGTTTGCGGGCGCACGCGTCTCGACAAGTGCATCTGCGAAATAGCAACGTTGCTTCCGCTGCAGAGCAGAAAGCGGGAAAGATCTTGTTCGGGGCGGTCGGTGCCGAAAGAATTATTCCCGCTTCACACGCGCGTGACTTACGCGACCTTCGCAAAGTCCGGCGGACGGCGCTCGGCGAAGGCCTGGAAGGCCTCGCGTGCCTCGGCGGATTTCAGCCGTGCCTCGAAATGCTCGCCTTCGGCCTGCATCTGCTTCACCAGCATCTCGCCGTTGCGCATCAGCCTCTTGGTCGCAACCAGCGATCCCAGGGGCTGCCGGGCAAGGCGCTGCGCGAGCGCGGTGGCCTCCGCATTGAGCTTGTCGAGCGGCACCACGCGGTTCGCCAGCCCCCATTCAAATGCGACGTTCGCGGCAATCGGCTCGCCCAACGCGAACAGTTCGAAAGCGCGCGCATAACCGATGCGCAGCGGCATCAGGATGCTCGAGGCCGCTTCCGGCACCAGCGCGAGGCTGATGAAGGGCGTCGACAGCAGCGCATTCTCCGCGAGCACCACGAGATCGCAATGCAGGAGCATGGTGGTGCCGACGCCGACGGCCCGCCCCTGCACGGCCGCCACCAACGGCTTGGTCGCCTTTCCCAGCGAATGGATGAAGCGGGTGACATGGCGCTCGCCGGTCGCCTTGCCCGAGGCGACGGCGGCGAACTCGCCGAGATCGTTGCCGGCGGTGAAGGAATCGCCCTCGCCCCGGATCAGGATGACGCGCACGGCAGCGTCGTTTTCGGCGCCTTCGATGGCGTCGGCAAGCGCACCATACATCTCGTTGGTCAGCGCGTTCTTCTTGTCGGGGCGCCTCAGTGTGAGCGTCAGGATGCCATTCTCTTTCTTGATCTCAACTTGCTCGGTCATTCGCCGTCTCCTTTGGAAAATTTACGCTGGATGCTCGTCAGCCACCGCGCCACGATGTCGATCTCTTCCACGCTGAAACCGTCCATCAGGCGCGCATTGGTCTCGTGCGCGACGTCTTTGGCGCGGACCAGTGCCTTGCGGCCCTTTGCCGTAAGAAAGATGCGCGAGGCGCGCGCGTCACTCGGATCAGAGCGCCGCTCGACCAGGCCGGCGGCCGCCATGCGGTCCACCAGTCCGCTGATCCCGGCCGGCCCGAGATCAAGCGCGGCGCCCGCCTCCCCCATCAGCGCGCCGTCCTGCCGTCCCAGCACAAACAATAGTCCTGCCTGGGCCGGCGGCACCGCGTCGACCGAGCTTGCGGCCACGGCGCGCTGCACTCGCCGCTGCGCCACGCTCAGAAGGTAGATAAGGCGATACGGTCTAGGCGAGGACACGACAGGCCGGATTTATTTCGCATGCGAAATAAATGCACGAAATGCCGGAGCTGTCACCCCAAAAGTGCTGATCATGCCGACCATTCGGTCGATTGCAGGGCTGGTCTGCGAAATCTAAGGTGGGTGCAAGAACAACCAAGAAGACCCAAGGATTTGCCATGAGTGTTCCCCTTGATCCCGCCATCGCCAAGGTCATTCCGACGCTTCCCTTGCGCGATCCCGACAACATGACACCACAGAGCGCGCGCGAGGCACTGCGCGCGGTCGCAGCCTCGCGCGCGCACCTGCCGCCGCCACTGGTCGCAAATGTGCAGAATGTTGAGGTCAAGGGCGCCAGCGGCCCCCTCGCGGCACGGGTCTATCGGATGGAGTCGGTGAACTCACCCACCATCGTGTTCTTTCACGGCGGCGGCTGGGTCGCCGGTGATCTCGAAACCCATGACTGGCAGGCACGCCTTTTGGCGATCGAAACGGATGCGGTCGTGGTATCCGTTGACTATCGCCGTCCGCCCGAGGTTTGTTTTCCCGGCGCCTTCGGGGATGCGTTCACCGCCGTGAGCGATATCGCCAGCCGGATCGCTGAGTTCGGTGGCGATCCGACACGCCTGGCTGTTGCCGGTGACAGCGCAGGCGGCAATCTTGCGGCCGCCGCTGCGATTGCGGCCCGTGATGTCGGATTGCCGCTCGCCGGCCAATTGCTGGTCTATCCGGTTGTCGACGTCTTCGGACAATTTGCCGATCCAACCGAGAACGCGCGCTTTCCCTCCCGCACCGAAAATGCCGAGGGCTATTTCCTGACCCGCGCCGTGATGGAGTGGTTCTGCGGCCAGTACATCCAGGACCCGCAGGACGGGGCCGATTGGCGGGTCTCACCGCTGCGCGCCAGAAGTTTTGCGGGCGTTGCACCGGCCGTGGTCTGCACGGCCTGGTTCGATCCGCTGCGGGACGAAGGCATGGCCTATGCAAAGGCTTTGCAGGCCGCAGGCGTTGCGGTGCGCCATCACGAGGGACTGGGCCTCATCCACGGCTTCTTCGGCGGCATCGGCGACGTCTCGGAAGCTGCGCGGCTGGAGGCCCAGCGGGCGCGGGCCGACTTCAAGGCGCTTCTCGCGCGCAGCATATGAGGCGATTTTATCGATGAACCGCACGATCCCGCTTGATCGCTCCGGAATTTGGGGTTCCAATCGGCACACTGCTGGTTTAGGGAGACACCACATGAAGAAGATTGTTCTGGCTGCCATCGTCGCCACATTCGCCGCCGGCTCGGCATTCGCGCAGGATGCCTCCTGCGACAGCAAGGCGGTCGGCAAGGACGGCAAGCCGCTCGCGGGCGCTGCAAAAACCTCGTTCATGAAGAAGTGCATGGCGGATGCCTGCGCGACCAAAGCGGTCGGCTCCGACGGCAAGCCGCTCGCAGGAGCGGCCAAGACGAGTTTCATGAAGAAGTGCGAAAAGGGCGCGTAAGCGGCTGCAAACCCGGAATAAACGGGTGGCCGCACGGCCGCCCGTTTGATTCAGGTCCCGACCCGCAAGGGGGCGTGGAGCTTGCGCAAGGCTGCGATTACCGACAGCGCCGTGATCCGCCCGGTCTTGGGATTTTCGGATGGAATGTTCTCGATCATCATCGAGAAGCGCGCGGAATCCGAATCCACCTCGATGCGATGCACATTGCGCGTCACCGTCGGGTCCGCCCAGATCTCGACCATCGTACGGTCAGCCCCGATGCCTGCAAGCGACAGCGCCACCGACACGTTGATATTGGCGGGAAAGCCTTTTGCGGCCGCACGCGCATTCCCCTCGAAGATCTTCTGCGGAGCTGTGACCGCCTCGAGGTCGATTTTGTTCTCGACGACGTAAGGCGCGCCGGCAAAGCCCCGGGGCGGCTTGCGCGAGACCATCCGCGCGGAATGAATGGTCCCGACCGCGGCCGCCGTGACGGCATCGAGCCCGATCAGCGCTCCTGTCGGCACCACGATCTGGCCGCCATGCTTCCGCGCAAGCTCGATCAGATCGTCATTTTCCAGCAGCGCGCCGGCCGAGAGCACGATCGCGGTCTTGCCGCGCGATACCACCGGCGCCACGATCGACCTGACCAGCCCGCTCGGCGCGCATTCGATGACGATGTCGGCGACATCGGCCAACTGTTCGATCGGCAAGGTCGCGGGCGCGGATTTCAGTTGCGAGAGCCAGTCGCGATGCTTGCCGATCGACTGCGACGAGACCGCACTTAAGACGACGCCATCGATCCCGGCATCGATCGCCTTGGCGACGCTGGTGCCAATCGCTCCAAGGCCGGCGATCGCCACCCGCGAGACTGCTTTCGAACCCTCACTCACACCAAGGCCTCAGCTTTCTTTCAATTGCAAAACACCGGCCATCCCTACTCCCGTTTGAACCGATAATCGAATCCGGTGCCGAGGGTCTTGATCAGGCCCACCGTCGGACGCGGAAAATGTATAGGCATGACCAAGGTATCGGTGTCCGCGACCGCGGCAAAGAATTTTCGCCGCGAGGCCGCCGACTCCTTCGGGTCCCAATCCGGCTTTGCCGACCAGTCCGGCTCGCGGCACTGGATGAGGTGGTGCATGAGATCGCCAGCCACCACCGCGCGCTGACCCCGCGAGGCGATGTTGACACAGCAATGGCAGGGCGAGTGCCCCGGTGTCGGCGTCAGCGTGATGGTGTCGTCGAGCGCATAGTCGTCGTCGACCAGAAGCGCCTGCCCGGCCTCGACGATGGGCAGGCAATTGTCGCGAAACACGGTGCCGGGCGGATTGTTGCCCTTGTTGTGCTCGGCCTCCCAAGCCGCATATTCGCGCTTGTGAAAGACATATTTCGCGTTCGGAAACGTCGGCATCCAGCGTCCGTCGCGTAACACCGTGTTCCAGCCAGTGTGGTCGATATGCAGATGGGTGCAGAACACATAGTCGATCATCTCGAAGCCGATGCCGAGCGCGAACAACTCCTTGCGCCAGCGCTCCTTGCCGGGGAAATCGAACGGCGGCGGATGGCCCTTGTCCTCGCCGGTGCAGGTATCGACCAGGATCGTATGGCGCGGGGTGCGCACCACGAAGGTCTGGTAGGTGATGAGCATCATGCCCAGCGACGGATCGAACACCTCCGGTTCCATGGTCTGCAGGTGTTGCCTGAAGATGGCTGCGTTGTAGGCCGGGAAGAAATCTTGCGGCCGTCGCCACGGTCCTTCGCGTTCGATCACCGCGTCGATTGTGACTTCGCCGAGCCTTATTTGCTTCATGGCGTGCTCCCGCAAGTTTCCCGGCAGCGTACCGGGCGCGAGTGCCGCCATCAAGGCAACGGAAGCGGACGGCAGTTCAAGTGCCCGCCAGAGCGTTGTCGAGCGAAGTGGACGCCGGTTCGCGTGAAGAAAGCGCCTCAAAACAAGAATCTAGAACTTCGGTTCTGATTCAATCAGAACCGAAGCCTTAGTGCCGCTTGAAATACTGGACTTCGCGTTCGTGTTTCTCGGCCGCGGTGCGCGATTTGAAGGTCCCGAGATTACGGCGCTTGCCGGTCCTGGGATCGATCTTGCGCGAATAGAGCCGGTACTCGCCGGATCGCAGTTTGCGGATCATGATCCTTCTCCTTGGGCATGATCGTGCAAACGGCGATTGGCCTGCCCGGTTCCCTATCACTGCACGAGAAGGCCGATCGGCGCCTTGATCTAGAAACAGAGATTGGTGACGAGGTTGCCGCGCTTGTCCTTAATCGCGAACGGACACTGCATCCGCTTCAATGCCGCCTTGGCGTTTTCGTCGCCGAGGTCGGCGGCGCGCTGGTAATAGGCCTTGGCGGCGTCCGTGTCCTTCGGCCCGCCACGGCCTTCCTGCGCAAAGACCCCCATTTGCTCGAGCGCGCCAGGATGGTTCTGCGCCGCCGCCTTCTGGAACAGGGCACGCGCACCCTCCTCGTCCTTCGGACCGCCGGTGCCGTCCGCCAGCATCAGGCCGAGCTGGTACTGCGCTTCGGCGTTGGTCTCGGCGGCCTTTGCCAGCATTTCGCGAGCACGCGCCGGATCGGACGGCGTGCTGGCACCGTCGCCGAGAGCCGCGAGATTGGAGACGCCGCGCGGATTGCCGGCTGCGGCCGCGCGCTCGAACAGTTTTCGCGCCTGCGCCTCGTCCTTTCCA
Source organism: Bradyrhizobium sp. Tv2a-2 (assembly GCF_000472425.1). Lineage (GTDB taxonomy): Bacteria > Pseudomonadota > Alphaproteobacteria > Rhizobiales > Xanthobacteraceae > Bradyrhizobium. The sequence continues at coordinate 175,327 of NZ_AXAI01000004.1, forward strand.
ACGCCGGCGCCTGTGGCATAGAGCACGCCGAGCTCGACCATCGCAGACGTCGAGCCCTTGTCCGCCGCCTTGCGCCAGGCGGCGATGGCATCCGCCGTCTTCTGGTTCGCGGCGTAGGCGCGGCCAAGCTCGAACATCGCACGGCGCGAGCCCGCCGCAGCGTTCTTGCAGAACTTGATCGCAGTCGCGACGTCGGACGCCGCAATCTCGGTGACACCCTTGATATCGGCGGGCTTGTCGGGATCGGTGGGGTCGGCAGCAACGCGGTCGCACAGCACGAGATCGGCCGACTGCGCAAGCGCCAGCGACGGCGCGCATGCGGCGAGGATCACGGCGAAGCCAGCCCGATAAAACAATTTACTCATGGGGAGCGAAATTGCTTCGTCGTCCGGGCAAATTCAAGGCTCGAGCCCGGTCTCGCGCAGCACGGGCGCAACCTCCGGCGAAGCGAGGTAGCACAGCAGCCGCGCCGCCTCGACCGGCCGCTTGGCGTTCACCATCACGCCAGCCGAGAACAGTCCCGGCGTCTGCAGTTCGAGCGGGATCGAACCGACCACTTCGATGCCCCTGACCTGCTTCAGTTCGCTGATCTGCTGGATCGCGATATCCGCTTCGCCCGAAACGAGCCGCTCCGCGGTGAAGCCTGCAGGGACAATGGTGGCCCTGGCATCGATCTCGGCCGCTATGCCGAGCTGGCCGATCAGCTGCGCAAAGAAGATGCCGCTGGCGCCGATGCGGGAATAGGCGACCGAGCGCGCAGCCAGCAGCGTCGCCCGCAGTGCCGCGGGCGTCGCGATGTCCGGGTGCGGCGCGCCGGCCTTGACCGCGAGGCCGACATAGGAGCGCGCGAGATCGGTACGGCTGTCGACGACCAGGCGCCCCTCCTGTGCGAGCTCGTCGAGCCCCTCGCGCGTGAGGATCACGAGGTCGGCGGCCTCGCCACCGCGCAGGCGCGGCAACAGCCCAACCGTCGGCGCAAAATCGGCAGCGATGCGGATGCCGGTCGCGGCTTCGAATTGTCCAGCCAGGCGAATGAGCGCGCCCTGCAGCGCAAGAGTCGAGAGCAGCCGAACCACATCCGCCATCGTCGATTCCTTCCCTCTCAGAGCCGGCGCATCAGCTTCAAGGCCGCCGTCAGCCGCAGGCTGCGCTTGCCGACCAGCGCCGTGGCCTCCCAGGACGCGCCGTCAGCATCGCAACGCCCGGAAAAGCCGATGCCGACCTCGTGCCCGCCGAAAATCGGATTGTCGCCCGTGGCCGGAGTATGTTCCTGGTTCAGGATCTGGCCTTTCCAGCGGCCATTCTCGGAGGTGTAGGTGCCGAGATAGTAAAAGCACGCGTCACCGCCGAGAATGCGGCCGTCATTGAGCAGCATCACCCCGGTCAAGCCGCCTTCCACGCCATCAAGCGTGCGAACGTGGATGGAGTAGAGCCCATTGCGGATGCAGTCCTCGCCCACGCCACCTGCGATCGGAAGCGGCTGCTCCTTGATCGGCATCATCACGGACTGAAAGGGCACACCGGGCAATTCGCGCAGGCCCCCCTCAAAGCGGATCTGCTCGCCGTCGCGCCGGCCACGCGCCAGCAGGGTCGCGTCGTCAGTGCCCGCCATGGCCGGATAGTTCGGATCGGGATTGTGACGAACCGTGTCGACCACAATGGCGATCTCGTCGCCAATCTCCTGATAGGTGCCGATATGGGCAAACGCGGAGTTGCCGCCGAGCATCCTGCCGTCGCGCACATACATCACGCTGCGGCCCTGTGCCTCACCGAGCTGGAATTTGACGGTGTAGAAACCTCCGAACACGGTTGCCCCCGGTTCTTATCTGCGCCCGCTATCTAGCGCGGTTCGGTTACGGGGGAAATGCGTTTAAGCGCTTGTCATGAGAGGGCTGCTGGAACAGCAGAGCCCGCCGGCGCGCTGTGCACGCCGACGGGCCCTGTAGCGATCCGGGCCAGATGATGAGCCCGGTCTGTTTGATCAGTGCCTTATGCGGCGGCCTTGGCGCCGGTCGGCACGGTGGAGATGGTCTTCAGAACCTGCGAAGCGATCTGGTAGGGGTCGCCTTGCGAATTCGGACGGCGGTCTTCCAGATACCCCTTGTAGCTGTTGTTGACGAAGGAATGCGGCACGCGGATCGAAGCGCCGCGGTCGGCCACGCCCCAGCTGAAGGTGTCGATAGAGGCCGTCTCATGCTTGCCGGTCAGGCGCATATGGTTGTCCGGACCGTAGACCGCGATGTGATCGGCACGGGCCACCTTGAAGGCGTCCATCAGCTGCTCGAAATACTCCTTGCCACCCACTTCGCGCATGTACTTGGTCGAGAAGTTGCAGTGCATGCCCGAGCCGTTCCAGTCGGTGTCACCGAGCGGCTTGCAGTGGAATTCGATGTCGATGCCGTATTTCTCGGTCAGGCGCAGCATCAAATAGCGCGCCATCCACATCTGGTCGGCCGCGGTGCGGGAGCCCTTGCCGAAGATCTGGAATTCCCACTGGCCCTTCGCGACTTCCGCGTTGATGCCTTCATGGTTGATGCCGGCCGCAAGGCAGAGGTCGAGATGCTCTTCGACGAGGGTGCGGGCGACGTCGCCGACATTCTTGTAGCCGACGCCGGTGTAGTACGGACCCTGCGGGGCCGGATAGCCTGCCGACGGGAAGCCGAGCGGACGACCATCCTTGTAGAAGAAATATTCCTGCTCGAAGCCGAACCAGGCGTCGGCATCGTCGAGGATGGTAGCGCGCTTGTTGGACGGGTGTGGCGTCTTGCCGTCGGGCATCATGACTTCGCACATCACGAGCGCGCCGTTGGTACGCGCAGCGTCGGGATAAACGGCGACGGGCTTGAGCACGCAATCGGAGCTGTGGCCTTCGGCCTGCATGGTCGAGGAGCCGTCAAAGCCCCACAGCGGGAGCTGTTCCAAGGTCGGGAACGAGGCGAATTCCTTGATCTGGGTTTTGCCGCGCAAATTCGGTGTCGGCGTATAACCGTCGAGCCATATATACTCGAGCTTGTACTTCGTCATTGAGCCTCTCTGTTGAATAATTCGAACGCGGGAACCGAAAGGTATTGGTCGCGCCACGCCTACCCGGCCACGATCGGCCGGGGTTCCTGAAGCATTTACTGTGCCAATCGACAAGGCCTGGAACCGGAACTCACCTCCGCGGCTGCCTGCCTATGCTGCAGCGCGATCAGCTCCGCGCCTTCCGTATTGGGGGTGCGTCATAGGCGCGCGCCCATGTTTTTGCGGAACCGGGAAACGTCAGCATTAGTGTCTGATTTTCCGCCTGTTTTCGCGGCAGCCATCAGAACGCTTCGCCGTCCGGATGAAGGCGTTGGCAGGTGACGGTAATATTCGAAAAGCTGAATCGAGCCTTGGAGCAACCTTTGCAAGGGCCCAAGCGTTAGCCAGATGCGCGTCGCCCTTCGTGAGGCAAAAGCAAAACTGCCTATAAATTAGCCGGGGAATGATTTGGAAATAGTCAGATTGCTTCTGAAACATCGGCGGTCGATATCGGAATCGGTAACCAACCACGAACGAGTCGGGCGCACGATTGAGGTAAGTGGCGCGCTGGCTGAAGGAGAATCCTTATGAAAGGCAGTCTGAGTTACGGGTCCGCCAAGATCTACCAATTCCCAATCGGGGGCCGTGCGGCCCTGCTCGGTCGCCCCCATGGCGAAACCCAGTCACCCATCGACCAGAACACGCCCCGCGTGAGCGAAACCATCTGCAGCGGCAGCTGGTACCACGAAGAGGCGATCCAGGAGTCCAGGTCCGGATCGAAGCCCGGATGGGAAAGCTGATGCCGTCCGTTGCGTTGACGTCCCGCGCCAGCCGGCGCCTGGATGGAGAGAACTGAATAAGGCCGAAACAACGAGGTTTCGGCCTTATTCATTTGAACAGCTCGCAGGCCGCCTCGCGCCGCCTTGCATGTCTGATCGTGGTGACGCCGGCTTTGGTCATCTTTAGGGTGACGTCGCCGCCGGAATATCTGGTCCCCGATAGGGCAAGCCGCTTGGGCAAGGTGATCTCGCGCCCGTCGATCTGCACATAGGCACGGGGATCATAAGGATAGAAGCCGACAATGAACTGCGTTCCGTCCGCACAATGATAAGTCTGAAAGCTCTGCGCATGGACCGGCGCCGTGCCGAGAACCGCGACACATACCAAACCCCTCAAAGAAATCTCTGATCGCTTCATACTTCCTCCTGGAAGCTTGCACTATAGACGAGAGCCGCCGCCTGCGGCAGCATGGGCGAACGCTCGTGACGCCATCGGAAAACGGGGCTGCAAGTGACATCGATGCGAGAAGCCCCGGACCGCCATTTCGACCTGCAGGGTGCCAGCAATTTTCGTGATCTTGGCGGCTATCCCGCGCGCGATGGCCGCGTGGTGCGCTGGCGGCAGCTTTTCCGTTCCAATCATCTCGGCCACCTCACCGCTACCGATATCGATATCGTGCGCCGGCTCGGCGTGAGGAACGCCTTCGATTTTCGCGGCATCGACGAGCGGACGGGTGCGGCCTGCGGGCTGTCCGAGATCGTCGTGCACTCGCTGCCGATCGAGCCGACCGTGGTCACGGCCTTGCGCAACGAGCTCGCCGCGGGAACGCTATCGGCGCCGGTCGCGCGCGACATCATGCGCGAGTCCTATCGCAACTATGTGCGTCACAACACCCACAGCTTCCGCGCCCTGTTCGGACATCTCGTCGAGGATCACGCGCCGCTGGTGATCCATTGCACCGCCGGAAAGGACCGTACCGGCTTTGCCGCCGCGCTGATCCTGCATGCACTCGACGTGCCCGACGAAGTGATCACCGACGACTATCTGTTGACCAACCGCTTCTACCGGCGCGATCCCTCCGCCGCGACCGACCTGCCGGACGATGTGAGGCAAGCCATCGGATCGGTGGACGCGTCTTTCCTGGCCGCCGGCTTCGACGCGGTCTGCGCCGAGTATGGTGATCTCGAAAGCTATTTCAGGGATGGGCTGAAGGTCGGCGCGCGTCAACGCGCCGAGCTGAAGGCGCGCTATCTTCAGGCCTAGGGCAGCGCCAGGCCTGCAACACCGGCCGAACCACTCGCAGGAAGATCAGCTGGAGCGCTAGGCCGCGGCGTCCATTTCGGCTTCCGCGTCGAGATCGGCGATGACCTCCTCGAAAGCCGTGATCGCCTGCTGCACGGCCGCGATCTGCATCAGCTCCCAGCCGCTGATCGGGCCGTTCCTGTTCTGCAGGGCAACCACAAGGTCACGCCGCTGCTCCTTGAGCTGAATTAGCGGCAGGCCATGGTCAGGTAAATGTCGCATCATGAGCTCCAGCCCCGAATTGCACGAGCGATCAGGATAGGCGAAGGGTTCTGGCCATCCGCTTACAAAGATCCAGAAAATTTTACCGAATGGTACACGCGCGCTGCTCGCGGCGGCTCGCCGCATCGCGTGGATCGCGCTAGGGTGCGCCTTCGCCCGGCAGCTTCGGAGACGTCAGATGAACGGAAAGGTCCTGGTCATAACCGGCGCGCTGGGCGCGCTCGGCAAGGTCGTCGCCGAGACGGCCGAGGCGCGCGGCGCGTGCGTGGCAGGCATCGATCACGCGCCTTCGCAAAGCGCCGCAACGACGGATCGAATCGAGCTCGGCAGTGTCGACCTCACCGATGCAGCCCAGGCCAAAAAGGCCATCGATGCCGCGGCGGCGCATTTCGGCAGGCTGGATGCGCTGATCAATATTGCCGGCGGCTTCGTGTTCGAGACGGTTGGCGACGGCACCGACAAGAGCTGGCAACGCATGCATGCGATGAACGTGATGACGGCGCTGAACGCCTCGCACGCGGCGTTGCCCCACCTTGCCAAGTCCGGCAATGGGCGCATCGTCAATATCGGCGCCATGGGCGCGCTGCAGGCCGGTGCCGGCATGGGCCCCTACGCGGCTTCCAAGGCCGGCGTGCATCGCCTCACCGAGGCGATGGCCGCGGAGTGGAAGGGCAAGGTCACGGTGAATGCGGTGCTGCCGTCGACCATCGACACCGCGGCCAACCGTGGCAGCATGCCGAGGGCGGACTTTGCAAAGTGGGTGCGGCCGCTCGAGCTTGCCGAGGTGATCCTGTTCCTGGCAAGCGACGCGGCAAGCGCGGTGACCGGTGCCCTGATCCCGGTCGCAGGCCGGGTCTGAGGCACGGGGCGCACTGACGAGACGAATCCTGGCCCTCGCGCACGGCGCTCAGCTGTTAGAATCGCAAAACTGAGTCGCAGCTGTCGAGCGGAGCTAGCTTGGAAACCGCGCTTTATCTGCCTGTCAAACGCTTCCTCGAAAAGCTCGGCTTTGCGGTCAAGGGCGAGATCGGCGGCTGCGACCTCGTCGCGCTCAAGGGTGGGGATCCGCCTGTCGTCGTGATCGGTGAGTTGAAGCTCAGCTTCAATCTGGAGCTGGTGCTGCAGGCGGTCGATCGCGCTTCTGCCTGCGACGAGGTCTGGCTTGCCGCGAGGATGTCGGCGCGCGGCAAGGGACGCGAAAGCGACGCGCGCTATCGCAACCTCTGCCGGCGGCTCGGCTTCGGCATGCTCGGCGTCACCGCCCGCGGCGAGGTCGAGGTGCTGGTGAAGCCGCCAACCACGGCGCCCCGGCGCGATCCGAAGAAGCGCTCGCGGCTGATCTCCGAGCACCAGCGCCGGCTGGGCGATCCCGTGCTCGGCGGCTCGACCCGAGCCCCCATTATGACTGCCTACCGGCAGCAGGCACTGGCCTGCGCCTCCGCCCTGTCGCAAGGCCCGCGCCGCGTCCGCGACCTCAAGCCGGAGATTCCGGATGCGCCGAAGATCCTGCTCAACAATGTCTATGGCTGGTTCGATCGCGCTGAGCGCGGCGTCTACATCCTGACCGATGCGGGACGCGCGGCGCTGAAACGCTGGCCGCAGCATGTGCCGGAGCCGATCCGCACTGCGAAGGCAGTGCCATGACTCTCCTCCTCGGCAAAGGCGAGAATCCTGATTCGCAACAATCAAATTATGGGGAAATCCGCCAACGCATAGCTGAATTGCCATAGCAGTTTCATATTGCAATGCAACATACTGGCTCCTAGGTATCCCGGATCAGACGAGAGGCCTCCATGAGCGAAGACTGGAATACCAAGTATGGACCGCGGCGCGTCAGGCGCGATCCGCCAACCCTGGAAGAAGCGATCTTCGCTGCGGCCGGGATTACCGAGGATCATGACGCGCAGGCCGAGATTGCTGCAGCGCTGATGGGGATGCCGCTCGACGCGGTGCAGGCCGAGGTGAAGAAGCAGAGCCGTGTGGCCGCGCGCGGCGGCGTCGTGACGCGGGTGATTGCGGGCGAACAGGGCGCCCAGCGCTCGGTCGTGGTCGAGCGCCGCGTGGTCCGGCGCATCCCAACCGCTGCCAAGCGTACCGGGACCTGATCAGCCCTCTCTGCCCGCCGCAGGTCGCGCGGGCGCAAGCGTCAGAACAAGCAAGCGCGATGGCGGCTGCCATTGCGCTTTTGTTTTGGCACTTTCGTTTTGAAGGCCTGCCGCGCTGGGGCGCGGCGAAACCGCTGGGCGTGCGGGTCAGGCCGCGCGCCCCGAACTGTACATTCTCGAAAACAGCCTCCAGCAGGCGCGGTTCAAATTCATCATCGCGCGCGCTGCGACCAGCGGTGTATCGATCGCGAGTTTTGCCAATTCAGCCTGCGGCTGCGGCGGGACATCGAGCGTGCCGGTGGATTCGCCACGGCGGAAGATCAGGCACGCGCCGAACTTCGCGGCGAGCGCGCGCATGGCCTGGTTCTGCGCGCCCGTGGTGATGCGCAGGCGGCGATGGCCCCTCCATTGCGCTTCCGAAATCAGGCGCTTGAACAGCACGCTGCCCACGCCGTGCCGGCGCACGCATTTCTCGACACTGAACGCGACCTCGGGCAGCCCATCTTCCGATTGCTCCGCAGGATGCAGTTCGGCCGCGCCGCGGACGATGCCGCTTTCCATATAGGCAACGATGATCGTGCCGTCGTCAGCGCATTTCTCGGCGTAGCTCTCGATGAAACTATCGTCCAGAAAACCATTGAAGCGGTCGTGCCGGCTCTCCGGATCGAGCCGCAGCAGGTGATCGCGCAACAGCGGCAATTCTTCCCTGCGGCTCAGAGTCCGCACATAGCCGAAGCCCGGCCGCGGGCGGTAGGTATCTTCGTATGGCAAGTCAAAACTCCTCGTGGATAGCCCTCGAGGAGGCGTTCGAATCCCTAGAACAACGGATATTGTGCATCGCACCATAGAATTCAAGACCGCGTCTGGCCCCGAATTTCACGCAAAAGGCACGACGGTTAATGGGGTCCGGCCGCTACTTTCATACCAGCACCATCTGGGTCTGAGTGACGATGGCAACCAGCTTGCCCTCTGCCGTCTCCAGCCGCGTCTGCCAGACCTGGGTGCGACGGCCGCGATGGATCGGGGTCGCGGTTGCGATCACCGTGCTGCCCTCCCTGGCGGGACCGATGAAGTTGGTCTTGCTTTCGAGCGTCGTGGTGCCCTTGGCATCTTCGGGCAGATTGATCACGGTCGCGGCCGCGCCGACGGAATCGGCCAGTGCCATGACTGCGCCACCATGAAGAAGGTGACCAAGGGTGCAGAGATCCGCGCGCACGGTCATCCGCGCCACCACCTTGTCCTGGCTCGCCTCGGTGAAGCTCACGCCCTTGAGCTCGGCAAAGGGCATTTTCAGCGAATTGATCTTCTCCAGCGGCGTCATGAATCCTCCAGTTCTTGCTTCCGACAAGGATAGGAGCAGCCGGGTAAGTCAGGCAATGACGTCGGAGGTAATGGCACCGCGTCGGGTGCGCAAAGCGAAGCATGCCCACCGCCACCGCGCCTCCAGAATTGTGGTGGGCACGGCGCAGGTGCGCCTTGCCCACCCTACTCCGTCAGGCCTTCTCTACGCCGCACCATTCCGCGACGAACAGCGCGGTGGCCTTGGTGAATTGGCGCAGCGACTCGAGCTCGACATATTCGTTGAAGCCGTGCATGGCCCCGCCGCTTGCGCCAAAGCACAGGCTCGGAATGTTGTAGTTCAATCCATAGAAGCGGGTGTCGGTGAGCGCGGTAAAGACCAGATCCTGCACCGTGCCGCCATAGACGGCGCCATAGGCCTTGGCGAACGCCCCTTCGGCGTCGGCACTATCCTTCAACTCGTACCCCTCCGACAGAAAGCCCGACCATTCGAGCTCAGGCGGATTGTTGGAGAGGAAGCGGTGGTCGCGCGCAGCGGCGGCCACACAGGCGCGGATCTCGGCCTGCGCCTCGGCAACCGACCAGCCTGGCAGGATCGCGATCCGGCAATCGACATCGCACCAGGCCGGCACGCTGGACGCCCAGTCGCCGCCCTTGATGATACCGGGGTTGAAGTTGATGGGATTGGTGAGCGTCTTGAAATGGCGGTCGGCCCTGGCGCGCTCGTTCCATTTGGCCTCGAGCTGCTGCAAGGCGGCAATCAGGTGATAGGCCGCAGTGATGGCGTTGGCGCCGGAGCCGGCCTCGAACACATGCACGGGATGGCCACGCACCTTGAGGCGAAACCAGATCACGCCCACCTGCGAGCGCACCATCTTGCCGTTGGTCGGCTCCGGGATAAAACAGGCATCCGCGCGGTAGCCACGCTGCAGGGTGGAGAGCGCGCCGACACCGGTGCTCTCCTCCTCGATCACGGATTGAAAGTGAATCCGTGCAGTGGGGTTGAGGCCGGCAGCCTTGATCGCGTCGACCGCGTAGAGGGCGCCGATGGTGCCCGACTTCATGTCGCAAGCGCCGCGGCCATACATCTTGCCGTCGCGGATCACAGGCGAAAATGGCGGCGTTTCCCACATGTCGAGCGGCCCGGTCGGCACGACGTCGCAGTGGCCCTGCAGGATGAGCGATTTTCCAGCCGTGGCAGCGGGACGGTAGGTGCCGACCACCGAACGGGCCCGGGAGAAATCCGTCTCGACCGGCCCGAAGCCGCGCAGCTCCTCGAGCTCATCGAGGTCGATCTGCCAGTCGTCAACCTCATAGCCGCGCTCGCGCAGGAGGTCACCCATCATGTCCTGGCAGGGGCCTTCCGCGCCACGGGTCGAGGGGATCGCGATAAAATCGCGGGTCGTCGCAATCTGCGCATCGAAAGCCGCGTCGACGGCATCGACGATCCGTCGGGTCATATCAGTGTTCATCTGCACCTTTCGTCCAGTTACCGTCCGATCAAAGCACATTCGACGGCCAAGGGAACCAGCATCCCGGCTGTCTTTCAGAATCGCAAGTCCGTCCTTACACTCACGTACCCAAAGAGATATGCGGCGAACACCAATGCCAACGTCTTTACGCACGCGCTTTTTTCATCTCACCGTAGCTGCCGCCTCAGTTTCCGCCCTCGGCTGCCCGGCGCATGCGCAATATGTGGGCCGCGAGCAGAACATTGTGAACTTGCGGCTCGGTCAGCGCGTTCTGGTCGATGATGGAACCTGCCCCGCCGGCCAGGTGAAAGAAGTCTCCGGCTCAAAGATGACGGCGACGGGAGTGGTACCCGCGCGCAAATGTGTGGCACGGCTGCCCAACAAAAGCGGAAAATAGAACGCAGGAAAAACCGACCGCTATTGCGCCGGATCGAACATGCACTGCAGTGCAGGCTTGGCGATCATGGTAAAAGTCGGGCCAATCTCCCATTGCTTCGAGGCCGGCACCCACGCGTTCTCGATGGTCGGCACGCCGGTCTCGCTGATGCCGCGCAAGAGCGCCTCGCGCAGGTCGTTGTCCTCGACAACGGCCACGGCGTGATCATGCAGACAGCTGCAAACCTCCTCCGGATGCGCCCAGCGGCCGAGCATATGCGGCGCGCATTGGCGCACGAAGTCAGCGCGCGGATCAGGCAACCTGATCGGCGCGCGCGACTGGGCGTGGGCTGAAGCAGCGAGAGACAAAGTTGCGACCAGCGTCGCGGCACCAATACGGAACAGCATGATCAACGACTACTTCTCGTTCGCAGCAACCACCAGGGCGGGCGATACAATCGACGGGCCGCTATAGGCGAAGGTGCCGATGCCCGGCAGACCTCCCTCCACGGGACCCGCCATCGACAAACCGGCCAGCATAAAGGCACACGCAAGCAGGCATTTCAGCGTCCGCATCTGAGCGTCTCCAGTTATCACCGGCAGCTTATGATCGCCCCTGGCAATGGCGGCTGATTAACCATGCTTCGTTTCGCCAATTCTGCACTCAGACGGCAAAATGGTTTCGTCGGACCGGCCAATTGTTTCGTCGGAGCGGTTCCGACGAAACATTGCGGCTGGAACGAATGCCATTTCAATGACTTAGGAGAACGACCGAAGCGGCGCCGGAGATGCCACCTTCCGCGGACTTATCAACCGCGGCGTGCAGGACCAGGCGGCGGATTCTTTACGTATCTCTGCGTAAAGAGATGGCAACAAGGGGAGGATGCCGATCATGGAACATGGCGACACCGTCGCAGGCGAAACATCGCAGCAGCAGGACCGTGCGCTGGCAGGCGGCGCGCTGGCGGACCGCCGGCCTGTCCGTTGCGGTGCAATGATGCAGCAGGACTGCAGCCTTGGCTTGCAATCAACACCACAACAATTCATTCGCCTGGTCGGCGGCTACCACCGGCCAGCGCCGGCTCGGAATCAGGCGCTCACTGGATGAAGTCGCCGCATTTCTGCACCTCGCTGTCGGCGGCACCCCAGGGCATGATGGGTACGGTCGACGTCGAGTTTTTCGGCGAGCCGTCGATCAGCTTGTCCGAATAGACCATGTAGACCAGCACGTTGCGCTTGGCGTCGCAGCCACGCACGATCTGCATCCTCTTGAAGAAAAGTGAGCGGCGCTGCCGGAACATGTCGTCAGCCTGCTCCAGCTTGCGCTTGAAGCGGATCGGACCGATCTGCCGGCACGCCAGCGACACGTCAGAGACCTGCTCCGCAAGTCCCAGCCAGCCCGCATAGCCGCCCTTTTCCGGCACGGTGAAATGACAGGCAACTCCATCAACCTCCGGATCATCAACGCCATAGGTGGCGAGCTTATCATTCGGGCTCATCAGCTTGAAAACCGTAGAGCGGCGGAAGATCAGGTCCGGCTCATCGGCGGCGAAAGTGCGCGAAAACGAAAATGTGAGCAAGACCAGCGGCAACAGGAAAAGACCTGCCAATCCGGTGCGCCTGGCTGCGGTAACGCGTGTCATAAAACTCTCCGAAAGCGCCGCGCGCGACCGGTTCGACCTCCGTGCAAGGAGACGAAAAGCGGCACTGAAATCATGGATTTGGGTGCACTATTGGCTGTGATGTCTAAGGCGAGATTTTTCCCGCTACCGATGTCACAGAGCATGCACCGGCCGCGCTTTCGCCATGTAGGCGCGCGAAGCATTGCTGGGAAGGCCGGGCCCAGCCGGCGCTTAACGGAATGTGAGGCTTTTTTGTTACGCTTGGGGCGAAACTGACGAAGCTTCGCGCCGCCGCGCTGGTGAACGGGTTTCGCGTCTGCGAGAACCAATCGGCACCGCCGATCGGAATTTTGGGGATACTGCACTTGGCTTTTCAACAAAGAGTAACGGCCAACATTGCAGGCCAAACGTTTTGGCGAATTGCGATCGTTGCCGCCGCCGGCGCGATCGGCAGCGTTTCGCGCGCCGACGCCGCCTATTACTACTGGCAGGATTCCGATCCGACCTATTACCGGCCCGTGCCGGCGATGCAGCCGCGCCGTCCGGTCGAACGGCGTCAGGTCAAGAAGAACGTCGTCGCGCCGAAGGAGACCGGCGCCAAGCCGCAGGGCGCGCTGATCATCGCCGTCTCGATCAACAAGCAGCAGGTCAAGCTCTACGACGCCAACGGTTTCTTTGCCGAAGCGCCGGTGTCCACCGGCATGAAGGGCCACGGCACACCGATGGGCGTGTTCAGCGTGATCCAGAAGCACAAATGGCATCATTCCAACATCTATAGTGGCGCGCCGATGCCCTATATGCAGCGCATCACCTGGTCCGGTGTGGCCCTGCATGCCGGCGTGCTGCCGGGCTATCCGGCCTCGCACGGCTGCATCCGCATGCCCGAGGCGTTTGCAATCAAGATGTGGAACTGGACGCGGATGGGTGCGCGCGTGCTGGTCACGCCCGGCGAGATCTCACCCACGAGTTTCACGCATCCCCTGCTTCCCAGCATCAAGGTGCAGCCGCAACCGCAAGTGTCGGCGGACGCCGCAACCGATGCACCGCTCGCCACCAAGGCCGACAAGGGCGCGGCAGACAAGCCGGATGTCGTTGAGACCAGGCTCGAGCTGCGGGCGGCGGTCGACCACAACGAGGCCCCCTCGCCCGATGCGGATGCGACGCGCGACAAGACCCGCACCGCAGATGCGAGCAGCAAGGCGCAGGCGACCATGTCCGATGCCGGGTCGGCGGCGCCCAGGGGTGATGTCACCGTCGATCTTGCCGCCACCAAGCAGCCTACGGCCGACAACGCCACGCCAAAGACCGAAGACGTCGCGACCGCCACGCCCAAGGTCGATATGCGCGCAAGCGATGCGAAGAGCGCGGTCAAGCCGGCCGAACCCGCAAAGGCTGGCGATGCGGCCGCGCAGAAGCCTGCGGCAAAGGCCGATGCCGCCCCCGATGCCAGGAAGGATGACACCCGCCTGCCAGATGCCGCCAAGGCCGCGGCGGCGAAGACCGAGGCTGCCAAGCGGGCCGGCCAGATTGCGGTCTTCATCAGCCGCAAGGACTCCAAGCTTTATGTGCGCCAGAACCTTGCGCCGCTGTTCGATTCACCGGTGACCATCGCGCCCTCGGACCGGCCGCTCGGAACCCATGTGTTCACCGCCGAGATAGACAGGAACGATCCCAACGTCGTGCACTGGTCGGTGGTATCGCTGCCGGTCTCGACGCGCGGTCTGGTCCATGAGGACGAGCCGCGCAGCGCCATGCGCCGCAAGGGCGTAAAGCCGGAGCCCGTCGCGGCCAGGGCGACGCCTGCGATCGACAGCCCAACCGAGGCGCTCAACCGCATCACCATTCCCGCTGATGTGATGGCTCGCATCACCGATGCCCTGACCACCGGCGGCTCGATCATTGTGTCGGACCAGGGCATCAACCAGGGCGAAACCGGCGAAGGCACCGACTTCATCGTGTCGCTGCGCTAGTCGATTTGTCGGGGCGGGTCGGCTAAAACAAGCCCCGCATGACCCAGCTTTCTACGCCTGCTGCAACTCGCGCACAGCGCCCCGCCATCACCGACGACGCCTTCGATCGGCTGATACGCCTCACCTGGCGCAAGGGCCTGCTTGCGATCATCGCGGGCCTTGCCGTGTCGTTCGTCCTGTTCGGCTATACCACCGTCTACTGGCGCAACGCCGACATGGACTTCATGGTGATCTACAACGCGCTCGTCATGAATGACGGCAAGCCGCAGCATTTCTTCGATCACACCGCCTATCTCACCATCCTGACCGTCAAATCATGGTTCGCCTTTCTGCACGGCTTAGGACTGCTGGACGCGTGGGCCCTGCCGGCCATCCCGCCGGCGAGCGATACCGCCGCCTTCGATGCCGCGATGACACACGCCGTCCGCGCGGGCCGCGTACTGGCGTTCCTGATCGCGACGGGCTGTGTGGTGATTTTCGCCGGCCTGATCCGCCTCATCGTACGCGACTGGCGCGTCGCCATGTTGGCGGTGCTGGCGTTCGCGCTGTCCGGCGGCATAGCCGTGCATTCGCGGATCCTGCGCAGCGAGCTGGTCGCTGCATGCCCCGTCATCTTCGCGCTGATGATCCTGATGGCCGCGGGACGTCGTGCCAGCCGCTGGCGTCCGCTGGCGATGGCGCTGGCTGCGGCGCTGTGCGTGCTCGGCCTTGAAAACAAGGTGCAGGCCATCCTGCTGATCGCGCTATTGCCACTTGTGATCCTGCCGTTCGGCAGTATGCGAAGCGCAAGTGTCGCGTTCTGGCAGAACAGCAGGCAGAGCTGGCTTCTCGCGATCGCAGCCGGCCTTCTCGCCTGCGCAGCCGGCTGGGCGGCATGGCCGCTCGCGGTAACCGGCTTCGACCGTCAACTGCTCGACGCCGCCGGCTTCCATCCGCTGCTGCTTGGCCGCTTTGGGATCTATCAGCTCGCACTGATCGGTTTCATCGTGGTCGCGATGGTCGCCTATGCCACGCTGTGGCGCATCAGCGTTGCCGAGACGCTGGCTGCGATCTGTGCGGTGGCAGCCGGCGCTGCCATCACACTGCTGCTGCTCAACCTCGCCTACGACACCAACAACGTGATCGCCGTCTTCAATCCGCTGGAGAAGATGCTGACCTTTGCCGATCCCTCAACGGCCGACGCCGCCCACGGCTCGGGACTTGGCGCAGTCGTCCTGTTGCTGCAGGGATTGGGATCGGTACTGGCACGCTACACCTTCGTGCTGCATTCCTCGGCGCGACCGACGGTGTTCCTGACCTGGCTGGTCATCCCCGGCATCGTCTACGCCTTTCACCGCGGCGAGCGGCGCGCCGCGGTGCAGGCGCTCGTGCTCATGTGTGCGGCGATCGCGATCGATACGCTTGGGGTGCGGCGCGGGCTCAAGACCGAATATTTCATCTTCACCGATCCGCTGATCATCCTCGCCGGCGCGGTGTTGCTCGAGCGGATGCGCGACCTGCGCTTTCACAAATGGACCTACCCGATCGCGCTGGTGCTGATCGTACTACATATCGGCGTCGGACAATCCGAGCCGATCAAATACGCCTTCAAGCGAACCGGACCGCAGTCGGCCTGCGACTGGAACGTCTATTATATGCCGCTATTGCCGTTGCCGTGGTGCCCGCCGATGACGCGCTCTTGAGCGGCAGCAAGCAACTGGATCGGCTATGATCGCCGTGCAGCAAGACGCATGGAAGGTTGCCATGATCGACCGCAGAAGCGTGATGGCCGGCGCGCTTGCCGTTTTGGCTGGCCGAGGCGCGCGTGCAGAGACTGCGGCGAGTCGGATTACGGCTTACGCGTTCTCCTTTCCGGCGCTGTCGCAGGGCGAGATTCGCCTCGCCGACTACTCCGGCCGGCCGCTGCTCGTAGTCAACACCGCCTCGCTGTGCGGTTACACCCCGCAATATGCCGGGCTGCAGCAGCTGTGGACCGAATTTGGCGAGCGCGGGCTCGGCATGATCGGCGTTCCCTCCAACGATTTCGGCAGCCAGGAGCCGGGCAGCCCGGCGGAGATTGCGGAGACTGCCCAGCATCAATATGCCGTGACCTTCCCGATCGCGGCAAAGGCTGTCGTCGTCGGACCCAATGCGCACCCTTTCTACAAATGGGCCGCTGAGGCACGCCCCAAGGATGTTCCCCGCTGGAACTTCCACAAATATCTGATCGGCCGCGACGGCTATATTGCTGACGTCTTTGCATCGGCGGTCGAGCCGACGGACACGAGGGTCAAAACCGCGATCGCGCGGGCGCTTGCTGTCAGCTGAAAGCGGCCTTCCCCCATGACTTACCCGATGATTCGCCCGTTAACCGGCATACAGGACAAATCGGCTCCAAAGCCCTAGAATCATTGCGTTGAGGTCCGGCAGGACTATGATGTTTCGGGTGAAACGGCTTGGCCGACGGCGAGCGATGCCGAGTGGGCTATGCGGCAATCAAGGGAAACGACAATGCGTGTTGCGGCAGGATTGATCTTCGCGGTTTCGCTGTGTGCTCCCGGCGTCGCATGGTCGCAGAGCGCACCTCCCAAGCCGGCCGCAGCCGCACAAACCGCCCCCGCACCCGCGCAGGCCGCCCCCACTCCGGCCGCACCGCAACAGGCAGCTGCTACGCAAGTCCAACCGGCACGCGCGCCCTGCAACAATCCGGACGCTCTCGGCGTCGCCCGCACCGTCGAAATCGACACCACAGGCGGTCCCGGCTTCGGCTTCGAACATTTCAAGGAACTCGACTTTCTGCGCGATCATGAGGTGGTACTGACCTTCGACGACGGCCCCTGGGTCGAGAACACGCCGGCGGTCTTGAAGGCGCTTGCCGATCAGTGCACCACCGGTATCTTCTTCTCGATCGGCAAGCACGCCACCTACTATCCGGAAATCCTCAAGCAGGTTTACGCGGCCGGCCACACCGTCGGCACGCACACCTGGTCGCACGCCACGCTCACCAACAAGAAGCTCAGCGAGGACCAACGCAAGGAAGAGATCGAAAAGGGCATCAGCGCGGTGAAATGGGCATTGGGCGGCGTCTCGCCCGCGCCGTTCTTCCGCTTCCCGGCGCTGCAGCATCCGCCGGAGATGGTCACCTATCTCGGCACCCGCAACGTCGCGATCTTCTCCTGCGATCTCGACTCCTTCGACTTCAAGGCGAAGAATGCCCAGCAGGTGATCGACGTCACCTTCAAGAAGCTCGACAAGCTCGGCAAGGGCATCATTCTGATGCACGACTTCCACAAGCACACCGCCGAGGCACTGCCGGAGATGCTGCGCCGCCTGAAGGCGGGAGGCTACAAGGTGGTGGCCATGCGCGCCAAGGCGCCGGTCGAGTCGCTGCCCCAATATGACCAGGAACTGATGAAAGAGGACGTCAAGCTGCCGACAGTCAGCCAGCGTCCGGTCTCCAGCGTCGTTACCACGGTTTCGCAATAACGATCGACAACGATTCCATGAGGCCTCGGTCCGTATGGGCCGAGGCCTCATGACGATCCAGCCCATGACCTTCTCACACCAGGACCACCTGATCGTACGGCTGAAGAACGTGGTCGTGGAGACACGCTGCGGCATCCATCCGTGGGAGCAGCATCCGGAGCGGCCCAACAAGCTGTCGATCGATATCAGCCTGTTCGCCAGGCTCGAGCATCGCCGGCTCGCAAGCTTCGGCTATATCGATTACGATCATATCCGCAACTTCCTCAAGGCATTCCCGGGACGGCCGCACACGCCGCTGCTGGAGACCCTGCTCGACGAGATCGTCGACAAATGCTTTGCCGACGACCGTGTCGAGGCCTGCCACGTCTCGATCACCAAGCTGAACATCTTCAACGAGTCCGAACCGGGCGTTGAGGTCTATCGCACCCGCGCGATGTGGACATAGTTTGATGCCACAGGCGTCGCGTTTCTGCATCGAAGCCTACGTCATCGTCTCCGCCGACGGCATGCTTGCCAAGGGCGATCACGTGATGCCGCGCGAGCTCAAATTCGATGCCGACAAGGCCTTCTTCTCGGCGGCCCTCGACCGAACGGATCTGGTCTTGCACGGCCGCCTGTCACAGGAGGATCACCCGAACTCGCCGAAGCGAAAGCGGATCATCCTGACTCGCAAGGTGGCCTCGCTCGCCACTGCCCCCGATAATCCCAGGGCGATTCTGTGGAATCCGGCCGGCAGCCGTCTTGAAGCGGCTTGCGAATTTGCCGGCGTCGTCTCGGGGAAGATCGCAGTCATCGGCGGCCCTGCCGTGTTCGACCTTTTCATGGATCGCTATGACACCTTCTGGCTCTCCCAGGCGCCACACGTCCGTCTGCCGGGCGGAGAGCCCTGCTTCGGTGGTGTGCCAGGGCGCTCACCACAACAGGTGCTCGCCGCGCATGGGCTGAAGCCGGGCCAAGCGCGGATTCTTGATGCGGCCCATGATGTCACGGTGACCCCGTGGCAGCGTCACGCCTGAGCGTTTTCCGAGAGCACTGCCGATTGGGTTGAACTGGTTCGCGCCGCGAGTTCGTTCACCTCTCCCCAGCGGGGAGAGGTGCCCCTGGGGCAGCTAGCTGAACCGGATCCTCATACATCCCCGTAGGCTGGCTCGGCCGTTCGCGGGCCTCGTCCGTAGCCAGCAATGATGAACAGCGCGCCGATGAGGGCGAGGTTCTTCAAGGCATCGACCACGGTCTTTGCGTTTTCGGGCGCGCTCTGATTCCAGAAATCCTGGAAGTAGAAGGTCGATCCTGCAACGTACAGGATCAGGATGATCGCAAAGAACCGCACCCCGAAATTGAGTGCGATCATCAACCCTGCCAGGGTCTCGAACACGCCGGCGCCGATCGCAAGCAGCTGCTGCATGGTCATTCCGGTGGCAGTTTCCACCTGGGTGACATAGGGAGCCAGCTGAGAGGGGATCGTCACCTTCGAGGCGACGAAATCCGCGGTGGGCTGGATGGCAAACAGCTTGGTCGCACCGAGATAGATGAAGAGAGCGGCGAACAGAACTCGCCCGAATGTAATCAGAGCTGGCATGGTCGGCCTCGTCAGACGCGGGTCAGGGGCGGATCGATCGCGAAAGCGCAAGCGGATTATGGGGGGTCCGCCTGCGCTTTTCAAACCATCAAATTGCGACGCCCTCGGAACGCTCCCTCGCCTCTTCAGGTGTCGGCTGCGCCCGTCCGGCGCACTCCTGGGCCTCGACCGCGGCAATCGCCGTCATGTTCAGAATGCCGCGTGCGGTCACCGAAGGAGTGAGGATATGCGCGGGACGCGAGGGTCCGATCAGGATCGGCCCGACAGGCACCGCATCGGTGAGCACCTTGACCATCTGGTAGGCGATGTTGGCGGCGTCCAGGTTGGGCATGATCAGGATGTTGGCGACGCCCTCGAGCAGGTTCTGCGGCAGGACCAGCTTGCGCGTCGCCTCCGACAGCGCGGTGTCGCCCTGCATCTCGCCGTCGGACTCCAGCTCCGGATGATGGTGCTTCAGAAGCGCGGTGGCATGGCGCATCTTGCGCGAGGAATCGGTGTCGTAGCTGCCGAAATCCGAATGCGACAGGAATGCGATCTTCGGCTTCAGGTTGAAGCGCTGCACATGGCTGGAGGCCAGTGATGCAATCTCCGCCAATTCCTCCGCGCTCGGGTTGGAGCGCACCTCGGTATCCCCGATGAAATAGGCGCCCTTGGCGGTGATCAGCAGCGCCAGCGCCGCGAACTCGCTGATGCCGTCGCAGCAGCCGACGATCTCGCGTACATGGCGCAGATGGCTCATATAACGGCCCTCGACGCCACAGATCATGGCATCCGCCTCGCCACGGATCACCGCAAGCGCAGCAATCACGGTATTGTTGGTACGCACCACGGTGCGCGCGGCGTCAGGCGTCACGCCGCGGCGGCCGGCAACATCGATATAGGACTGCACATAGGAGCGGTAGCGTGGATCGTCCTCGGGATTGACCAGGTCGAAATCCCGGCCCGCCTTGATGGACAGGCCGAACCGCTTGATGCGGGCTTCCACCACCGAGGGGCGTCCGACCAGGATCGGTTTTGCCAATTTCTCCTCAAGCACCTGCTGGGTGGCGCGCAGCACCCGCTCGTCCTCGCCTTCGGCATAGATGACGCGAACCGGCTGCGACTTGGCCTTCGCGAACACCGGCTTCATGACAAGGCCGGAGCGGAAGGAGAAGCGCTCGAGGCCAGCGGCATACTCGTCGAAATTCTTGATCGGCCGCGTCGCGACGCCCGAGTCCATGGCAGCCTTCGCCACCGCCGGCGCGATGCGCTGGATCAGCCGCGGATCGAACGGGCTCGGAATCAGCGAGCCCGGTCCGAAGCCCTGCACTTCGGTCGAGTCGAAGCCGCGCGCGACCACGTCCGACGGCGCATCGCGCGCGAGCTGTGCGATCGCGTTGACGGCCGCGTGCTTCATCTCCTCGTTGATGGCGGTGGCGCCGACATCGAGCGCGCCGCGGAAGATGAAGGGGAAGCAGAGGACGTTGTTGACCTGGTTGGGGAAGTCGGAACGGCCGGTGCAGATCATGGCGTCGGGCCGCGCCGCGCGCGCCTCATCCGGCATGATCTCCGGCGTCGGATTGGCAAGCGCCAGCACCAGCGGCTGTTCCGCCATCTGCTTGACCATGTCCTGGGTCAGCACATTTGGCGCCGACAGGCCCATGAAGATATCCGCCCCGCCGATCACGTCAGCCAGCTTCCGCTTGTCGCTCACTTGCGCATAGACCGATTTCCAGCGGTCCATCAGCACCGGCCGGCCCTCATAGACCAGGCCCTCGATGTCGCAGACCCAGATGTTCTTGCGCTGCGCGCCCAGGGAGACCAGCAGATTGAGGCAGGCGAGCGCCGCAGCGCCCGCACCCGACACCACGATCTTGACGTCGGACAGCTTCTTGCCGTTGAGCAGTAGGGCATTCGTGATCGCAGCAGCCACGATGATCGCGGTCCCGTGCTGGTCGTCATGGAAGACCGGGATCTTCATGCGCTCCTTCAGGCGCGCCTCGATCTCGAAACATTCCGGACCCTTGATATCTTCGAGATTGATGCCGCCAAAAGTCGGCTCCAGCGCCGCCACCGTCTCCACCACCCGCTCGATGGTGTCGGCGGCAATCTCGATGTCGAACACGTCGATGCCAGCGAATTTCTTGAACAGGACCGCCTTGCCCTCCATGACCGGCTTCGACGCCAAGGGTCCGATATTGCCGAGCCCAAGCACGGCGGTGCCATTCGAGACGACGGCGACGAGGTTCGACCGCGTGGTCAGGCTCGCGGCCTGGGCCGGATCCCTGGCGATTTCGGTGCAGGCCGCAGCGACCCCCGGCGAATAGGCCAATGCCAGGTCGCGCTGGTTGGCGAGCGGCTTGATGGCCTGGATTTCCAGTTTTCCCGGTCGCGGCAGCCGGTGATACGCCAGCGCCGCCGAATGGAGGTCTTCAGAATAGGACGACATGGATGCTCCCGCATTTCCGGCTCCCGGCTGCCAATCCGGGACCCGTCTGCCTTTTTCCGGCAAAACGAGGCGGTTGTGAAGCACGTGTCGCTGTTGGCATGCAACATTCGATTAACTGGATCCGCAAAGTCCCAGCGTCTGCGCGTTCACAAGTCATTGACACCGCGTCGGCTCTTCCCAATCCCGGCGGTTCGACCGAAAATACGGCAGTACCCCTCTGCGCAATCCGGAGTTGACTTCAATGATGAAGTTCGTGATCGGCCTGATCGCTGCGGTCATCGTGGCGGCCGGCGGCTATTTCGGCTTCACATTTTACGCCCAGCACCGGGTGGCCGCCGAGGTCGAGGCCGCCTTTCTGCGGATGCGCAGTACGGGCGCCCAGGCGAGCCATGGCGATGTGACCTACGACGTCTGGAAGCGCATACTGACCATCAAGGACATTGCCGGCGAAACCGCCACTCAGCCGCCGACCACCATCAAGATCGCGAATGTGACAGCCTTCGGCGTCACCGAAGCGGGGCCCGGACGGGTTTCGGTCGACCGAATCGAGGGCACGGATATCGAGGCCGTGTTCGCGCTCGCCTCCGGCAGCACGCAGCTGCAATATGCCTACAAACTGCCGAAGCTCACGGTGACGGATTATGTGGGGCCGACCCAGACGGACGCGCCACCGTCAAACGCTTCGACGCTTGACCTGTACCGGTTCGCCTTCGCTCGCTTCACGCAGCTTGCCGCCTCCTCGGTGACAATTCCGCAGCTTTCCGCAGCGGTGAAGCTCGCCTCCTCGGTCCAGAGCACCGGCGACATCACCTATTCCGGGATCAGCATCGACGGCGTCAAGGACGGCAAGATCGCGACCGTCAAAGTGGAAAAAGGCGACACCGCCTACACCAATCAGATCGCCGGCAAGCCGCAGAGCTTCAACGGGACGTTCGGCAATCTCATGCTCGAAGGTTTCGATGTGGCGGCGATGGCCACCATCCTCGATCCGCAAAAGAGCGGCGATGACACGTTCCACCAGGTGCACCGGCGCATCTCGCTCGATAATTATGACATCAAGTCCCCGCCGGCCCTTCACCTCAGCCTCGGTCATGTCGTCGCCGATGATTTCGCCATTCAGCCGTCACGGCTGCAATTGCCTGCGCTGATTGCCATGCTGCCGCAGGCGGGCACGACGCCCCCGCCCGCGCAAGCCCGCGAGATCCTGGAGAAGGTTGCCGCCCTGTATGAGGGATTCCGCCTCGGCAATTTCGAGATCAGCGACATCTCGATCGACACACCGCAGGGGCCGGCCAAACTTGCGACGTTCCGCTTCAACCTGGACCGTGGAAAGGGCGACCTTGCGGTCGAGGGGCTCGATGCGCGCACGCCGCAAGGGCCGTTCAAGGCCGGTCACTTTGCACTCAAGGGCATCGATCTGGTCAAGCTCATAGGTCTTTCGGCGACCATGGCGCCCGGCCAGAAGCCGCCGGCCGAACAGGCGCTCGCGCTGTTCCAGCTCGTGCAGGGCGCCGAGGTGAAGGATTTGGTCGCGCCCTCCAAGGAGGCCAACAAGCCGGTCAGTATCGAGACCCTCAACATCAATTGGGGCCAGTTCGTGGGGCCTGCTCCGACGCAGGCTCATTTGAGTGCCAAGGCGGACGTTCCGATCGCGGCGAGCGATAAGAACATGCGGCCGCTGCTTGCGGCCGGTATCCAGTCGACCAGGATCGATGCCGACTTTGGTGCCAACTGGACCGAAACATCCGGCGCGATCGCGCTGGAGCCCGCGACGCTGGAGATCGCCGGGCTCGCCAAGGCCCAGGCGCGCCTGTCTCTCACCAACGTTCCGCGCACGCTGTTCTCCGAGCCGCAACAGGCCGCTACGACCGCGGCCCAGATCGACACCGGCGCGATCGAGTTCACGCTGCATGATCTCGGCGGCGTCGATGTCCTGGTCAACCAATATGCCCGCAGTCAGAACCTGGGCCACGACGCCGCGCGCAGCACCCTCCTCGACGCCATCAAGACCCATGGCACGCAGGCCGAGGGCGCCAATCCCGACGCGGTCGCGGCGGTGGAGGCGATCGGACGCTTCGTCGAGACCTCGCAACAGACGCTGGTCATCAAGCTGACACCGATCGGCAAGCTGCCGGCGCTGCAGCTGTTGCAACTGTTGAAGACCGATCCGATGGCTGCGCTGGCGCAGTTCAAGATCGAGGCGTCGACGGGTCTGTAGCCCCGTCGAACCCTACTTCTGCGGCAGGTTGAGCCGGATGTGGAGCTCACGCAGCTGCTTCTGTGTCACCTCTGACGGTGCGCCCATCAGCAAATCCATCGCCTGCTGATTCATCGGGAAGAGCGAGATCTCGCGCAGGTTAGTGGTGCCGCAGAGCAGCATGACGATGCGGTCCACGCCGGCCGCCATGCCGCCATGCGGCGGCGCACCGAACTGGAAGGCGCGGTACATGCCGCCGAAGCGGTCGACCACTTCCTGTTCGCCGTAGCCTGCGATCTCGAACGCCTTCACCATCGCCTCCGGGCGATGGTTGCGGATGCCGCCGGAGGCGATCTCGTAGCCGTTGCAGCAGATGTCGTACTGGAACGCCTTGATGGTTAGGGGATCCTGGGTCTGCAGCGCCTCTAACCCGCCCTGCGGCATCGAGAACGGGTTGTGCGAGAAGTCGACCTTCTTCTCCTCCTCGCTATACTCATACATCGGGAAGTCGACGATCCAGGCGAGCTCGAAGCGATCCTTGTCGACGAGGTTCAACTCCTCGCCAACCTTGGTGCGCGCAAGGCCTGCGAACTTCCAGAATTTCTCGGGATCGCCGGCAACGAAGAAGGCGGCATCGCCTTCGGCCAGCCCGAGCTGCTCGCGGATCGCCGCGGTCCGCTCAGGCCCGATATTGTTGGCAAGCGGACCCGCGCCCTCATTGCCCTCGCGCCACATGATGTAGCCGAGGCCCGGCTGGCCCTCGCCTTGCGCCCAGGAATTCATGCGGTCGCAGAAGGCGCGGCTGCCGCCGCCCTTGCCCGGGATCGCCCAGACCTGGTTCTTCGGGTCTTCCAGCATCCGCGCGAACACTTTGAAGCCGGAACCGCGGAAATGCTCGGACACATCCTGCATCACGATCGGGTTGCGCAGGTCCGGCTTGTCGCTGCCGTATTTGCGGATGGCTTCGGCAAACGGAATTCGCGGCCAGCCCTTGGTGACCGGCTTGCCCTTGGCGAACTCCTCGAACACGCCGGTGACGACAGGCTCCATCGCCGCGAACACGTCGTCCTGGGTGACAAAGCTCATCTCGACGTCAAGCTGATAGAACTCGCCCGGCAGGCGATCCGCGCGCGGGTCCTCATCGCGGAAACAGGGCGCGATCTGGAAGTAGCGATCGAAGCCCGACATCATCAGGAGCTGCTTGTATTGCTGCGGCGCCTGCGGCAGCGCATAGAACTTGCCGGGATGGATGCGCGAGGGCACCAGAAAGTCGCGCGCCCCCTCGGGCGAGGACGCGGTCAGGATCGGGGTCTGGAACTCGAAGAACCCGGCCTCCTTCATCCGCCGGCGCATGGAATCTATGATGCCGCCGCGGGTCATGATGTTCTGGTGCAGCTTTTCACGGCGGAGGTCGAGGAACCGGTACTTCAGTCTGATATCTTCGGGGTATTCCTGCTCGCCGAACACTGGCAGCGGCAGTTCGCCGGCCGGCCCCAGCACCTCGATGTCGGCGACGTAGAGCTCGACCTGACCGGTCGGCAGTTCCGCATTGTCGGTGCCCTCAGGGCGGCGGCGCATCCTGCCTTCCATCCGCACCACCCATTCCGAGCGCAGCTTTTCGGCGGCTGCAAAGGCCGGCGAATCCGGATCGACCACGCATTGGGTGATCCCGTAATGGTCGCGCAGGTCGATGAACAACACCCCGCCATGGTCGCGGATGCGATGGCACCAGCCGGACAGGCGGACGGTCTCGCCGATGTTGGTCTCGCGGAGCTGGCCGCAGGTATGGGTGCGGTAACGGTGCATGGAACGTCCAAAACTGATGTCGGAGAAAAGCGAATCGGAAGGCCCCAAAGAACCCTCTGTCGACTTGCGGGAGGGTTTAGCCGAGCCGTTTCCGCCCGGCAACCGAATGCGTCACTGGTTTGGGCTCGAAAAAGCCGCCTCTTCTACCTATCTTCGGGTCATGACCGTGCATTTCCCCTTCCAGAACACTTATGCGGCCCTGCCGGCGAATTTTTTCGCCCGCGTGGCCCCGACGCCGGTCGCCGCCCCCCGGCTGATCAAGCTGAACCGGCCGCTCGCGATCCATCTCGGGCTTGATCCTGACATCCTGGAGTCGCCGGAAGGGGCCGAAATCCTGTCCGGCAAGACCCTGCCCGGCGGCGCCGACCCGATCGCTATGGCCTATGCCGGCCACCAGTTCGGCCATTTCGTTCCCCAGCTCGGCGATGGCCGCGCCATCCTGCTCGGCGAGGTCATCGACGGAGACGGTATCAGGCGCGACATCCAGCTCAAGGGGTCCGGCCCGACGCCATTCTCGCGCCGCGGCGACGGCCGCGCCGCCCTCGGCCCCGTGTTGCGCGAATATGTGGTTAGCGAGGCCATGGCCGCGCTCGGCATTCCCACCACGCGTTCGCTTGCCGCCGTCGTCACCGGCGAGCAGGTGATGCGCGAGACGGCCTTGCCCGGCGCGGTGCTGACCCGCGTGGCCTCGAGTCATATCCGCGTCGGCACCTTCCAGTACTTTGCCGCGCGCGGCGACGTCGAGGCGCTGCGCAGCCTCGCCGATCATGTCATCGCGCGCCACTATCCGGAGCTTCTTGCAACAGAGCGGCCCTATCAGGGCCTGCTCTCGGCCGTGATCGCGCGGCAGGCAAAACTCGTCGCGCGCTGGCTTCTGGTCGGCTTCATCCATGGCGTGATGAACACCGACAACACCTCCATTTCCGGCGAGACCATCGACTATGGCCCCTGCGCCTTCATGGATAGTTACGATCCCGCGCAGGTCTATAGCTCCATCGACGAACTCGGCCGTTACGCCTATGCCAATCAGCCGCGCA
This sequence comes from Bradyrhizobium sp. Tv2a-2, assembly GCF_000472425.1. Classification (GTDB taxonomy): domain Bacteria; phylum Pseudomonadota; class Alphaproteobacteria; order Rhizobiales; family Xanthobacteraceae; genus Bradyrhizobium. Next base: position 201,989 of record NZ_AXAI01000004.1, read on the forward strand.
TTGCACTGTGGAATCTGACGCGCTTTGCCGAGTGCCTGCTGCCGCTGTTCTCCGACGACAAGGACAAGGCCGTCGAGGAGGCCCAGACCCTGCTGATGACGTTCGGCGAGGAGTTCAACCTCCACTACACGACGGGGCTGCGTGCCAAGCTCGGCCTGTTCGCCGAGCATGAGGATGACCAGGGTCTGGCGCAGGCGCTGCTGGACGAAATGGCCAAGGGCGCGGCCGACTTCACCCTCACCTTCCGTCGCCTCAGCGAGGCGGCTGGCGATCCCGAGGCCGACCGGAACGTGCGCCAGCTCTTCACCGAGCCGGAGGCCTATGACGCCTGGTCTGAGCGCTGGCGGCAGCGGATCGGCCAGGAGCCGCAATCAGCAAACCAACGGCAGGCCCTGATGCGCGCCGTCAACCCGGCCTTCATTCCGCGCAACCACCGCGTGGAGGCCATCATCAAGGCAGCGGTGGACGGCGACGATTACCGTCCGTTCGAAGAACTGCTCACCGTGCTGTCGAAGCCCTATGAGGACCAGCCGGAGTTTGCGGCCTATGCCGAGCCCCCGCGGCCCGAGGAGCGGGTCTGCCAAACGTTCTGCGGGACCTGAGCGAAGGATCGATAGGTAGAGCCAACGGGTCGCGCGAACGCGTACCCGATTACAGGCTCTGCGAAACCCTCGATCTTTCTTTTCAGATGAAGAATGATGGGTTTCGCGGCGCGCCATCGATCCTACACGCGGGAGCCGTTAACCCCGTGTGCACCATTTGGCCAGGCGGCGCTGTCCTCGGCCGCATCCATTAAGAAACGTTAAACGCGGCCCCTACAAACGTTACGTGTTTGTAAGGAGACATTGCCGTGGACGCATTGGTATTCGAGTTTATGGGCCTGGTGATGCTGGCGCTCTGCGTAGTTGTGCTGGCAATGCCGTCAAGCGCGCGGCCATCCCGCCGGATCCGCGATTACTAGGTCATATTCACGTCGCTACGTGCCTTAGGACTACCAGGCCTTTCCCAGGAACCTTCTTTCCAGGAGCCTAGGGGCAAGCTTAAATGCAGGCCTCGAATCTATCCCGAGACCCTTGACAGAACAGCGCTTTCGGCAGAACGCCTCATTTTATGGAAGTCATTGCCACCACCTCGGAGCTCGCGGCCGCCTGCGACCGCCTTGCCCGGCATCCCATGATAACCGTGGATACCGAGTTCCTGCGGGAAACCACCTATTACCCCCTGCTCTGCGTCGTGCAGATGGCGAGCCCGGAGGAAGCTGTTGTCGTGGACGCGCTGGCCCCCGGCATCGACCTCAAGGCGTTCTTCGAGCTGATGGCCAATGAGAAGGTGCTGAAGGTATTCCATGCCGCGCGCCAGGATATCGAGATCGTCTGGCACCAGGCGGGGATCCTGCCGCACCCGATCTTCGACACCCAAGTCGCCGCGATGGTGCTGGGCTATGGCGATAGCATCGCCTACGACCAGCTTGTACAGCGCATCACCGGTCACCGCCCGGACAAGACCCACCGCTTCACGGACTGGTCGCGCCGGCCGCTGAGCAAGGAGCAGCTCCATTACGCCCTGTCCGACGTCACCCATTTGCGCGACGTCTTCACTACGCTCGACGCCGATCTAAAAAAGCGCGGCCGCAGCGACTGGGTCAGCGTCGAGATGGATATCCTGACGTCGCCCAGGACCTACGACTTCCATCCGGAGCGCGCCTGGGTGCGGCTCAAGACGCGGGTGCGCAAGCCGAAGGAGCTTGCGGTGCTGATGGAAGTTGCGGCCTGGCGCGAGCAGGAGGCGCAGAGCCGCGACGTGCCGCGCGGCCGCGTGCTCAAGGACGAGGCCGTCGGCGACATCGCGACCCACGCGCCGACCACCCTGGAAAAGCTCGGCCAGCTGCGCTCGCTGCCGAAGGGCTTTGAACGCTCGAAATGGGGTACCGACATCGTCGCCGCTGTCCAGCGCGGGATCGAGCGCGATGTTGCGACGCTGCCTAAGCTCGAGAAGCCGCGCAACAATTCCAACGGCGGGGCCATTGTCGAGCTGCTGAAAGTGTTGCTGCGGATGACCTCGGAGCGCTACGGCGTGGCGAGCAAGGTCATCGCCACCGTCGACGATCTCGAGGAGATCGCAGCCGACGACGAGGCCGAGGTCGCAGCACTCCAGGGCTGGCGCCGCGAGCTGTTCGGCGAAGCTGCGCTCGCGCTCAAGCGCGGGCAGCTCGCACTTGCGATCGAGCGCGGCCGCGTCGTCAGCGTCAATCGCAGCTGACGCATCGCGAGCGGCATCGGGTCGAGCTCGCCGAACGGCTGACGCGATGGGCTTCGCTCAGACCGCGATGCGGCCACCAGCGCCGATCAGCTCGGCGCTTGTGCGAATGCCGGCGAAGTGATCGATCACGTTGATGACCGCGCTCTTGTAGGCGACGGCGTCGCCGAGGCCGCGGCGGCACGCGACTGCATCCGCTACCACCTGGTAGCGATGGCTGCGGTGGAATCCTTCGACGACCGTCGCCAGGATGGTCTCGTCCAGCGAGAAGCCGAGCAGCACGCAGTTGAGGCTGCGGATATTTCCCATGTATTCGGCAAAGCGCGTCGAACTGTAGGCCGATGGCAGCGGATGCTCGAAGGACAATTCGCCGGGCTGCGGCTTGAACTCCGCAACCCAGTTCGTCAGGTTGGAAGCAGGATTGAACCAGGCCGCCTGCGCAATCCGCTTCAGATGAATCACCGGCCAGAGATTGTCACGCCAATAGGTCATCAGTCGAAGGCAGCGCGACATGATGGCATCGGCGTCATTGATCACATGGCTTCGTCCGTCGGTTAAATATTCGATCTGCAGATCGGCGCAGATCAGGATCGGCGTGTTGTCGAGCATGGCCCCGCTCTCGTTGATGTCGAACAGTCAGCCTCGCGACAGCGCCGCATCGCGCAATGGCGAAGTCGCCGCGCGGCTTGCCGAGAGGTCGAGCACCCCCGGCCGGTCCCAATCGCCTTCGGGACGAATGATCATGTAAGGATCGCTCTCGAGCGTGATCGCGTCTGCCGAGGGCTCGATCTCGAGCACCATCTCCGTGTAGGAGAAATCGGAGAACGTGATCTTGCGATCATTGGGAAGCGGCTTGGCGCCGAAATGCGCCCAGAAATCGACCAGCCGGTCCTGCGCCTGCCCGTAGATCTTGCGAAAGCCCTTGCGCCTCACATAGTCGACGCTGGCCTGGACCAGCTTGAACGACACCCGCGAGCGCCGGAATTGATGCCGAACCGCGAGACGTTCGACCTTGGCGAAGTCGCCGAAGAAGCGCACCCGCAGGCAGCCAGCCGGCTCGCGGCCGACAAATCCGATGAAGTGCGCCGCGACCAGGTCGTTGCCATCGAACTCCTCTTCCAGCGGACAATCCTGCTCGGCGAGATAGACCGCCGAGCGGATCGCCATCACCAGCATCAGATCGTTGGGGTCGCGAGCGATCCGGATCGTGACCGCGCGCGAATCGGGCCTCGTTGACGGGGTCCTGGTCGACGGGCTGCGCTCAGTGCCGTGCATCTATTCCACTCCAAATTGAATGTTCGAACGCGGGAAACCCTTGCTGTCGGTGCCATAGCCTCTGGTAGCACCAGAGATCAGGCTGGAACCTCGGGATGGGGCGGAAGCCCAGGGCGATCAGGAGCTCGCGTCCATCCTTGCTCGACGGCCGCGCGTAGTAATCGGCCTCCGCAAAGCGAGGCGAGCGCAAATGGGCGGCGACGCTGCCGAGCCCCATCACCGCACGGCCGTAGCCTGCGAGGGCCCATACATAGATTGCGGCGACGTTCTCGTGCGGCCCCGCCAGATACGCGCGATCAGGATTTTTCAGGTCGATAGTGTCGCGCAGAAGCGCGTCGTGACCGGTACTATTGAAATAGAGGAAGGCGATACCACCGACGAGCTTTCCTGCCCTCCGAAACGAGAAGATCGATTCTGGATCTGCGCGCAGGACCTGCACGAGCTCGGTGGAGGCATTGACGCCAGGGATCTCGCGTTCGGCAATCGCCGCAAGTCCCGCGAGCTCTCCCTGGGTCGCGGGCCCAGCATCGATCACGCTGCTTTGGGATAGCCGGTCGAGCTCGTGACGTGGGGAACAATCCCCGCTTCCTTGAGTCGCCATCTGCATTTAATGTCCCCCTAAGTATGACATCAACCATACCTGTGACGGGATGGCGGGTATGCCGCAAGGTTTGCATCGGGGTGCTGCATTGACGCAGCGTCGTCGGCTCGACGAGCCGCTCAACGCGTCATGGGAGGACTTGCGCGCCTATCTCGTCTGCGCGCGTTATCAGAGCTTCCGGCACGCCGCCGAGGCGCTCGGGCTGACCGGCACGACCTTGATGCGAAAGATCGACCGGCTGGAGGAGGAACTCGGCCTCAAGCTTTTCATTCGCGACCAGGCGGGCTTATCGCTGAGCGACGAAGGCCGGGCGCTACTGTTCGACGTCGAGCAGATGGAACGGCTCAGCTTCAACATCCTGCGCCGTGCCTCGCTGTCGACCGATACGCATGGCACCGTGCGTGTCGCGGTGACCGAGGGACCCGGCAACTTCTGGGTCCTGCCGCGGCTGATCGACTTCCAGAAGACCTATCGCAAGATCACGGTCGACCTTCGCTGCGCCATGGAGCAGGCCGACGTGTCGCGGCTGGAGGCCGACATCTCGATCCAGTTCGAGCGCCCGACCAATCCGGACCAGATCGTTACCAGGCTCGGGCGGCTACACATTTACACCTTCGCCTCGGGAGCCTATCGCGACGCCTACGGCCTGCCGCAGTCGCTTGCCGATCTGCGTAACCACCGCATCGTCAAGCAGCACGGCGTGCAACTCGACGAGACCGGCTATGCGCGCATCCTGGGCTTGAAGTCGCTAGAGGGCATAGTCGGTATCTCGACCAATTCCAGCGTCGCCGTGCTCTATGCCATCGAGCGCGGCGCCGGCATCGGCTTCCTGCCGACCTCGGCGATTGCGCTTGGCGCACCGCTCGTGGCGATTGATCTTGGCATCAATTACCACATGGACCTGTGGCTCACCTATCACAAGGAGTTCCGCAATTCCGATCGCCACAAGCTCGTCATCGACTGGTTGAAGAGCATTTTCGATCCGAAGGTCCATGCCTGCTTCCGGGACGAGTTCATTCATCCGGTCGATCTCGTGCCGTTGATGACGGCTGCGCGGCAGAGTTTCGGGCTTAACGGCTACGTCGCGCCGCAGCCGCTCTGAGGCGTGTGCGGCCCCTCTGGTGGGATTGCAGGTTGGAGCGGAATTTGCCGTCATTGCCGTGCCGTGTTGGTAAGGCTGCGTGATGTCGCGCCGCCTGCCCCGGCGCCCTGTGCCTGCGAGACGCAGCGCATCAATTCCGTTCCAAAAAGCAGCGCCAGCCCAAAAATACCCATGAAATTACGGCGGCCGTGCCCGATTTGCCCCAGTTCCCCTCATCGGTTGGTTTCAGGCGAGCCGGGATTGCCACCCGTTGTGCCTCCGCCGCCACAGGGCTTGCCGCCGGATTTCTGCCAAAACGGATTTCACGAGCGATGCCATAGACTTGCTAAGGCGCGAATTTCGTGTTGCAATTCCGCTGCAAAGGGAATTGGCCGTTCTTCTGTGTGTTTCGCGACGAGAGAAATCGAGCAGACATCGTCAAAGCCCGTTTGTGGCGTGGCACGCTTGACGGCGTGACCGCGTCTTTTTTTGTCTAGACGAGGAAACAAGAGGAGATGACGATGCAAAAGGGCACCGTCAAATGGTTCAACCCCACCAAGGGTTATGGCTTCATCAAGCCGAATGGCGGCGACAAGGACGTGTTCGTCCACATCTCCGCAGTCGAGCGCGCCGGACTCAGTACGCTGAACGAAAACCAGGTCGTGGAATACGACCTCGTGGAAAATCGCGGCAAGGCGTCAGCGGAAAACCTGAAAGTATCCTGACCCCGCGTAGTACAGCAATCATCGTCCCCTGGCCGCCTGCCGGGGGATTTTAACCTCCCGCCTGGTCGATGACAGGCGAGATCAGGAAATTGCCGGAGGCGGCGCTCGCAATCGTCTTGCAGACATCGCCCTCGAGCCGCACCTGGCCGCTTGCGAGCAGCCGCAGCGCGTCGGGATAGATGCGATGCTCGACCTCGAGGATGCGCTCCGACAGCGTGTCGGCGCTGTCGTGATCGCTCACCGACACCGCTCCCTGCATCAGGATCGGGCCGGCATCGGTCTCGGGGATCACGAAATGAACGGTGGCGCCGGATATCTTCACGCCCGCGCGCAGCGCCTGGCCATGTGGATCGAGTCCGGGGAAGGACGGCAGCAATGAGGGATGGATGTTGAGCATCTTCCCGTACCAGCGCTGCACGAATTCCGTCGTAAACAGCCGCATGAAGCCGGCGAGGCAAATCAGCTCGACCCCGTGCGTATCGAGCATCGCCTGCAGCGCCGTCTCGAAGCCTGCGCGGTCCTTGCCGAACGGTTTGCTCTCGACCACCACCGTCGGTGCGCCCGCGGCCCTCGCCTTCGCAAGTCCCGCCGCGTCGGCGCGGTTGGACACGACGATAGCGATCTCGGCCGGGAAATCCGCCTCCGCAGCAGCCTTGAGCAGTGCGGCCATGTTCGACCCGCGGCCGGAGATGAGGATCGCGACACGGCGCTTCATGGCTTCACCTGGAAAGGTCGAGGTGGCCGTTATAGACGACGCGATGCTCGCCCGCGGCCGGGATGACCTCGCCGAGCAGCGCGACGCTCTCTCCACTCGCCGTGAAGGCGTCGCTCACCGTGTCAACGGCCTCCTGCTTGACGATCGCGATCATGCCGATGCCGCAGTTGAAGGTCCTGAGCAGCTCGAGCTGGGCAACGCCGCCCTGCTCCGCCAGCCACTTGAACACCGGCAGCACCGGCACTCGCGCCAGATCGATGCCCACGCCGAGGTGCTTGGGCAGCACGCGCGGAATGTTGTCGGTGAAGCCGCCGCCGGTGATGTGCGCGAGCCCCTTTACCGCTCCCGTCTCGCGGATCGCGCGAAGGCAGGATTTGACATAGAGCTTGGTCGGGGTGAGCAACGCGCCGCCGAGCGTCATGACCGGCGCGAATGGCGCCGGCGCATTGAGCGCAACGCCAGAGTTGGCGACGATCTTGCGCACCAGCGAAAAACCGTTGGAATGAACTCCGGAGGAAGCGAGGCCAATCACCGCATCGCCCGCCTCGATGTCACCATGCGGCAGCAGCGTGCCGCGCTCGGCGGCGCCGACCGCGAAACCAGCGAGGTCGTAATCGCCCTCCTTGTAGAGCCCCGGCATTTCCGCGGTCTCGCCGCCGATCAGGGCGCAGCCCGATTCGCGACAGCCTTCGGCGATCCCGGCGACGATCGCAGCCGTTGCCTCCGGCTCGAGCCTGCCGCAGGCAAAGTAGTCCAGGAAGAACAAGGGCTCGGCGCCCTGTACCACGAGGTCGTTGACGCTCATCGCGACGAGGTCGATGCCGATTCCCGAATGCAGCCCGGCCTCAATTGCAATCTTGACCTTGGTGCCGACGCCGTCGGTCGCCGCCACCAGGACGGGATCGGTAAAGCCCGCCGCCTTGAGATCGAACAATCCGCCGAATCCGCCAATCTCGGCGTCTGCTCCCGCACGCGCGGTGGCGCGTACCAGCGGCTTGATGAGGTCGACCAGCCGGTTCCCGGCGTCGATATCGACGCCCGAATCCGCGTAAGTAAGGCCGTTCTTGCGCTCGGTCATGGCAAATCCAACAGGTTTTGGGGTGGGTTACGTCGGATTTCGCCTGGGCGCAATGGCTCGCAACGCGGGTAAGCTTGTACTATGTAGATAACAATTGGCTCACTGTTCAAAGAGCCGGGTCGCATCTAGTACGGGCGGGTTGCCAGGAAGCGCCGCGTGAGTATTCCAAACATTATTACCCTGGGCCGCATCCTGCTGGTCCCGATCGTCGTCTGGGCGATCGCCTCAAACCAAATGGAAATAGCCTTCGCGGTCTTCGTCATTGCCGGCGTCAGCGACGCCGTCGACGGGTTTCTGGCGAAGCGCTTCAATATGGCAAGCGAGCTCGGGGCCATGCTCGACCCGCTCGCCGACAAGGCGCTGCTCGTGTCGATCTACATGGCGCTCGGGATCTGGGGCGCCATCCCGCGCTGGATCGTGATCCTGGTGGTGTCGCGCGACATCATGATCGTCTCGGCCGTGATCGTGTCGTGGTTGTTCGACAAGCCGATCCCGATGAAGCCCTTGATGGTGTCGAAGATCAACACGGTCGCGCAGGTAGCGCTGGCGGCGCTCGTGCTGGCCTCGCTCACCTTCGACTTTAACCCCGGCCCCTATGATGTGATGCTGATGGGCCTTGTCACCGTGTTTTCGCTGGCTTCCGTATCCCTTTATCTGGTGGAGTGGGGACGCCACATGAGCACGATCGACGTCAAGTGATCGGCCGGGCGAACTGATCAACTGACCCGGTGGTCGACTGCCCCGCACGTCGGGGTCTCAAGGAGATTTGCGTGGCCGTTCATCCGCGTCAGCTAGCTTTTGTGTTGCCGCACGAAGAGAGCCTGACGCGTGACAATTTTCTGGAGGGGCCGGCCAACGCCGCGGCGCTGGCGCTGATCGAGGCCTGGCCGGAATGGCCTGCCCGCACGATGTGGCTTTCGGGCCCCGAGGGCTCCGGCAAGAGCCATCTCGCCGCGATCTGGGCGGAGGCCTCCGGCGCGCGCATCACCGCGGCGCATGCGCTCAACCCGGCCAACGTGCCCGGCGCGCTCGCAACCGGCGCACTGGTCGTGGAGGACCTGCGCCCGGGCGATGCCGATGAGCGCGCCCTCTTCCATTTGCTCAACCTCGCGCGCGAAGAGACCGCCTTCGTGCTGATCACCGCGCGCGAGGCGCCGACCGCCTTCGAGATCGAGCTCAAGGACCTGCGCTCGCGGCTGCGGGCCGTGCCTGTGGTGTCCGTGCTGCCGCCTGACGACCAGCTGTTCCGCGCCCTCATCGTCAAGCTCTGCGCCGACCGCCAGCTTGCCGTCGACGAAACGGTCGTCAGCTATCTCGCCACCCGGATCGAGCGCTCCTATGCGGCCGCGCGCGACACCGTCACCCTGCTCGACTGCGAGGCGCTGCGGCTGGGGCGGCCGATCACCAGGGCGCTTGCGGCTGAAATTCTGCGCGAGCCGTGATCTCCGGCCGCCTCGACGCGGAATGCATGCTCATGACAGACGTGCCAGCGCTGCCGTCCCAGCCACTACGTATTGGCGCGGTTGGACCGCCAAATGTTGGGCCGCGACGCCAAGATCACGCACCCTCCGTTGCAGCGGCGAGCTTTCAAAAATAGCTCTGCTACCGGCGAGTTCGAAGCAGCCTTCCGCGACGCGGACGCAGGTCGCAGTAATCCAGATCACTGCTTGAAATTGTTCCGCGACGCGGCTCAGGTCCTTCCCCGCTGCTCGCTCGGGGCTCTGCCAAACGCGGGCGACCTCCGCCTCAAGCAGCGCGCGCGCCGCCTTGAGGTCGGCATCAAGCCGTCCGAGGCCTTCCTTGAAGCGCTCGGTTTCCACCAACGGCGTGGTCATGAATCTTTGTTTGATGCCGGTTGTCGCCAGTTCGACGAGGTCCAAGATGGCCCCCTCCGCAATCCCGACTGCGAGAGCGCCATGCGACAGCACGAGGAGCTCGGGGAACTTGCCGAACAGAGGATCAGGCGCGAACGGGATGCCGAACGGATACTCGAAAAAGTTCTCGTTGGGAACAATCACGTCGGTCAATGCGACATCGTGACTGCCAGTGCCCCGGAGGCCGAAGGTGTGCCAGGTGTCCCGGATCTCCCAGTGTTCGGCCGGCATGACAAAGGTGCGGATCATTGGGCCGGGGCCGTCTGCCGCGTCGATGGGAGAACCGCCCTCCGTCATCACGCAGGAGCCTACAATCCACTCGGCATTCTGGCACCCGCTGGCAAACGGCCATACGCCGGTCACCCGCCACCCTCCGGGGACGCGCTCGGCCGTGCCGACCGGCTGCGCCGAACTCGCAAAGATGTGATCCTTGCCGTCCTGGAAGATTTGCTCGCCCAAGGTCGGATGCGCCACGAACGGGATCAGGCTCGCGAGGTGGCCAATCATGACGTTCCAGCCTACCGACCCATCGAGCCTGGCCAGCGCCGAGACCGCTCGAAACGCGCTTGGCGCATCAAGCTCGAGGCCGCCGTAACGCCTGGGCACGAGCATGCTGTAAATCCGCGCCGATTTGAGAGCCGCGACGATCTCCTCCGGCAGCCGCCGATTTTCCTCAATGTCGCGAACGTGCCGCGCGACAACAGGTGCAAGCGCATTTATGCGGGTAAGCACCTGATCCAATGTGGCCTCGTCGGGATTTCCGATGTTACTGGTCGCTGACTGCTTCTTGTCGAGACGGGTCGTCAACGCGCTATCCTCCTGCAGCCAGGGAGCGGAAAAACAACAATCTTGAGCCGGGAAGCTACGGTTCGATTGCAGCTCGCCGAAGAATGCGTTTCAAGCGTAACCCGGCAGGTCGACCTGGCATCGGAGGAATTGAGCGAGTCGACAGGTGAGGCCCTCGACAGGAGCGGCAACCGGGATCACTCGCAAAACGCGCTGCGATTGCTGCGACCGATCACCGGGGCGTTTGTCTTGCGCAAGACGTAACCACCAGGCTCCGCCCTCAATATCGCTCGACCGGCAGCGTAAAAACATAGCCGATGCCGCGCTCGCTGCAGATCATGCGCGGCGCATTCGGATTCCTCTCCAATTTGCGCCTGAGCCGCAAGACCTGAACATCGATGCTCCGATCGAAAATATCTTCATGAACGCGCGTCGCGCGCAGCAGATGTTCGCGCGTAAGAGGTCGCTGAGGCGCTTCCAGAAACACCAGCAACAAGGCATATTCGCCCTTGCTCAGCCGGACCGGCGTTTCATTGCGATCAACAAGTCTTCGGCCACAACGCTCGAGTCGCCAGCCATCGAATCGATAGCCGCCTGCTTCCGAATCGCGACCCGGCGCATCAGATGCCATCCGCCGGCGCCGCAATATGGCGCGGGTACGCGCGAGTAGCTCTCTGGGACTGGGCCTTACGATGAAATCGTCGGCACCAAGCTCAAGATTGACGATAGGATCGACGTCGTCGGCGAGGTGGCTGGTGATAATGACCGGGACATCTGATTCGGACCGGATTAACCGCAGCCGGTCCAACCCCTCGTGCAGGCCGCGCGGCTGGTCCATGATGATCAGGCAGGGATGGGCGCCGTCACGTCTCAACTCGCTCCAGTCGGACAGACAGCTGGTGAGGAAATTGTGGTCGGTAAAGTACCCGCTCACCGCCTGTCGCATCGCCGGATCACGATTGACGATCAGGATATAGCCGGTGCGTTCAATGTCCTGGTTCATATATTCGATTCCTATCCGTCAGGCGCGGTCTCGAACTCGTCGATCCCCGCTTCGACCAAACCGAATAGCCCTGGACGGCAACATTCGCCTGTGAACTGGTTCATAATTCACGAAAGCTCTATCCGGCCCACTCGCGCTTCTGCCGAAATCGCGGCAAGCCGTGAATGTCGACGCATCCCCGATGCGATCATGCTTTCCGTAGATTGGCCGACACTGCTCCTCTCCAGAACCCCATCAGGCGCGACCGCCTCGCACCGATCCCGTAAAGAGGCAGGTTCCCGGCGAGTGGATGACGCAAAATGGGATTGACTAACCAGGGCAGCCCGGATGAGCGAAGCGACATCCGGGAATGGATGCGGGCCTGGCCCCCCCTGGGCGCGTCGCTCATACGCTAGGCGCTGCGGCCGCGCGGCCGGATATGAGGGCCTAGCCACGGCGATCTTGCGCAAGACCCGATCGCGTCGTCATGACGACGGCATCAAGCTCACAGCGCGCCCTCACGCAGCATCTCGCGCAGCCGGAATTTCTGGATCTTTCCCGATGGCGTCGCAGGCATCGCATCGCAGACGACCAGCCGCTCCGGGATATATTGGGTGGTCACTTTCTGCTGCTTGAGGAACTCAGTCATCGCCGCCTGATCGAATGTCTGGTTGGATTTCGGCACAACGACCGCGCAGGCCCGTTCGCCAAGACGCTCGTCCGGATAGGCCACGATCGCCACCTGGGCGACCGCCGGGTGCCTGTAGAGCAACGCCTCGATCTCGACGACGGGAATGTTCTCCCCGCCCCTGATGATGACATCCTTGCTGCGGCCGGTGATACGGATATAGCCGGCAGCATCGATGCGCGCGAGGTCGCCAGTGTCAAACCATCCGTCGGGGTCCGTGTTATTCCACTGCGGCCGTTTCAAATATCCGCCGAAATTCGAGCTCGCGCGAACGACGAGCCTGCCGATCTCGCCCGCCGGCGCCGTGGCGCCGTCGCCATCAAGAATCCTGACCTCGACGCCCGGCAGCGCGCAGCCATCGGTCGTGAAGGCACGCTCATCGTCATCGTCGAGCCTGATCAGCGTGACCGCGCCGTTCTCCGTCATTCCCCAGGCGGAGACGATCTTCGCGCCGAGGGCCTTGCGCGCCTGCTCGACCAGCGGCCCGGGAATGGGGGCTCCTGCACACAGGAAAGTCTTGAGACCCGGAACGCCCCTGCCCGTCTCCGACACCACGCGCGTCAGGTCGGTCAGGAATGGTGTCGAGGCCATCGTGAACGTCACGTCTTGCTGGCGGATCAACTCGGCCGCCTTTGCGGGCTCCCAGACATCCTGCAGCACCGCCTGTGCCTGCAGCATGATCGGCATCATCAATCCGTACATAAAGCCGGTCTGGTGCGCCATTGGCGAGGCCATCAGCACCACGTCCGCCTTGCCCAGCTTCAGCCGCTCCGCATAGGGCACGATATTGGCCATCAGCGTATTGGCTGAATGCATCACGCCTTTCGGCTCGCCCGTCGTGCCTGATGTATAGATCAGCTGCGTAATGTCATCAGGCCCCGGCCGGTTTGCCGCGAGGATGCGGGTCGCGTCCGGCTGCTTCTCCCATTCCGGTTTGGTCAGCAACGTATCGAAGTCATCCTCACCGCCGCCGTCGACGACCACAATACGCGCCAGCGACGGCAGTTGCGGCTTCAGGCGCCGCGCCATCGCTTCATGGTCGAAATTGCGGAACTGCCTTGGCACCACCAGGAGTTTTGCTTCCCCGTGCCTGAGCATGAAGCCGAGCTCGCGCTCGCGGAAGATCGGCATCAGCGGATTGAGAACCGCGCCGATTCGCGAGCAAGCGAGGTACAGCAGGCTGAACTGCCACCAGTTCGGCATCTGCATGGCAACGACGTCGTCGCGGCCAACACCGAGACGGGACAGGCCGATGGCGATCCGATCTGCCAGGGCCGCGAGCTGCCGATAGGTGAATTGCCTGAAATCGCCACCCTCGGCGCGAACCGCAGTCAGCGCCAGCTTGTCAGGGACTGCAGCCGCGCAGGCGTCGAGATAGTGGTTGATCGTACGATCATGCCACTGGCCGCGTGCCATGCTTTCGGCGCGGCGTGACGGCAGAAGAACGGCATCGAACTCCATGTTTCCTCCTCCAATTTTTCCACGAGGCGCGTGTTTTCGCGCTCTTCTCTTATCGTCGTCAGGCCGGCACGGCAGCACGACCCGCGCGGTTGCGCGCGATGATGGTCTTCATGATCTGGGCCGTGCCGTCGCCGATCTGGAAGCCAAGCACGTCACGCAGCCGCTGCTCCATGGGGCCGCGATCATAACCGCCGTGGCCGAACATCAGCAGGCACTCGTGCACGACGTCGTAGGCGAGCTTCGGCGCCCACCATTTGCACATGGCAGCCTCGGCGCTGTGTGGAGCATCCTTGTCTTTCAGCCAGAGCGCCTGCAGACACAGCAGCCGCGCCGCCTCGACCTGCGTGTCGAGCCCGGCAAGCGGATGCGACACGCCCTGGAAGGCGGACAACGGCTTGCCGAATGCATGACGCTCGGCGACATAGGCCCAAGTTTCCTCCAGGGCAACGCGCGCCACGGCAAGCACCTGCAGCCCGATCAGGGCACGCGAAAAATCGAAGCCCTGCATCACCTGGATGAATCCGGCATTCTCCTCGCCGAGACGATGCGACACCGGCACGCGGACGTTCTCGAAGAAGATGGAGCCGCGCCCGATGGCGCGCTGGCCGTGACAGTCAAAGCGGTTTCGCGTCACGCCAGGCAGGTCCATGGGAACGAGGAGAGCCGTGATGCCGCGTGCGCCTGAATCAGCCGTGCCCGTGCGGCCGAACACCACGGCGGCATCGGCCTGATCGGCGGCGGAAATCGACGTCTTCTCGCCATTGATGACGTAGTCGTTGCCAGTCCGCTCGACCTGGAGACGCAGGCTTGCGGCGTCCGAGCCGCCGCGCGGTTCGGTCAGGGCGAGTGCCAGCAGCGCCTCGCCGCGGATCAGACGCGCAAGCCACGGGCCGACAATGTCGGGGCGGCCGTGATGCGACAGGATCTGGCTGTTCAGCGATCCCAGCAGATTGATGTAAGACAGACTGAGGTCGGCGCGGGCGATCTCCTCATGGATGACGCCGGCGGCAAGGCAGCCCAATCCCAGGCCGCCGAAGCGTACCGGCAGCTCCGGGGCGATGAAGCCCATCTCGCCCATTTGCCCCATCAGCCCGCGGTCCAGGACGCGCGAGCGGTCGCGCTCCTGGAAGCCGGGCGCGATGCGATCGGTTGCGAACCGTCGCGCCTGTTCACCCAGTGCGACCAGATCTTCATCCAGGTAAGGATTCATGAGGTACCTCCCGATGCATGATCGCGGGCCGCCTTGAGGCGGCCGCTAATGATCCCGGCATTCCCTGCTATTTGGCGAATTTGCGGAAATCGGGCTTGCGCTTTTCCTTCAGCGCCGTGACGCCTTCGCGCGATTCCTCGGTGTCGTAATAGAGCTTGAGCGCATACATGCCCATGCCGGCGATACCAGCCTGGTGTGCGGTATCCATGTTGAAGCTGCGCTTGGCGATGGCGATCGCGGTGGGGCTGCGCTCGCAGAGCTCCTCGCCCCATTTCTGGACCTCGGCATCGAGCTGGTCGTGCGGCACGCAGGCGTTAGCCAGGCCCATCGCCACCGCTTCCTGACCGCTGTAGCGCCGGCACATGTACCAGATCTCGCGGGCCTTCTTTTCGCCGACCGCGCGCGCCAGAAATGCCGTGCCGTAACCGGGGTCGACGGACCCCATCTTGGGGCCGACCTGGCCGAAGATGGCCTTTTCCGAGCAGATCGTCAGGTCGCAGATGGTGCAGAGTACGTTGCCGCCCCCGATGGCAAAGCCCTGAACACGCGCAATCACCGGCTTTGGCACGTCCCGTATCGCCGTATGCAGTTCTTCGATCGGAAGGCCGATCGTCCCCCGGCCGTCATAGTTGCCGTCATGCGCCGACTGGTCGCCGCCGGTACAGAACGCGCGGTCGCCGGCGCCGGCCAGTACGATCGCGCCGATGGTCTTGTCGTAACCCGCCCTGTGGAGCGCCTTTATCAGTTCGTCGCAGGTCCGGCCACGAAAGGCGTTCATCTTGTCCGGCCTGTTGATGATGATCCAGGCAACGCCGTTGCGAACCTCGTAGATGATGTCTTCGAATTGCATTTGATCCTCCTTTGCTATTGGTCAGCCGTTCATGGTGAGGCCGCCGGACACGCTCAGGACCTGGCCGGTCACATAAGCCGCGTCCTCGCTTGCGAAGAACAGGATGGCGCCGGGCAGATCCTCGGGCTGGCCGATGCGCGCAAGCGGGATCGACCGCTTGAACGCCTCCAGCAGCTTTTCCGGATTGCCGACGCCTTGCTTGTAGTCGGCAAACAGTGCCGTATCGGTTGGGCCAGGGCAGACGACGTTCACGGTGATGCCGTGACGGGCATGCTCGCGCGCAATCGTCTTCGAGAACGCCACCAGGCCGCCCTTGCAGGCGGCGTAGACCGCCTCGCCGGACGAGCCGACGCGCGCCGCGTCCGAGGAGATGTTGACGATGCGGCCCGATCTGCGTGCCACCATGCCCGGCAGCACGGCGTGGTGCATATGGAGTGCACCGACGAGGTTGATGGCAATCAGCTTCTCCCATTGCGCCGGCACGGTCTTGGTGAAGGGAAGGAAGACATCCCAGCCTGCATTGTTCACCAGAACATCGGCAGGGCCCAGTCGGGATTCGGCGGCGGCGATCGCCGCGTCGACGCTGGCCCTGTCGGTGATATCGCAGCGATACGCTTCCGCCGTGCCACCCTCGCTCCGGATAGAGCCAACGACCTTTTCCGCGGCGGCTTGATCGAGATCGAGGACGGCAACCCTCGCGCCTTCACGCGCGAACCGGCGACAGGTGGCACCGCCGATGCCCCCGCCGCCGCCCGTAACAATGACCATCTTGCCGTTGAAACGCGTCATGACACCTCCCGATTTTGTCCGGCCTTTCACCGGCCCGTCGTCGCGTCGTTTGGCAGCGCTCTTGCACTCTCGCGCGATATATGACAATATATTGTCCTATTAAGTCGACGAACACAAGAGGAAAGATTCGATGATCGACCTCGGCGAGGACGTAACGGATCGTTCGACAGAGCCATCGGTACGGCTGGAGCTGGCGAACCGCTTGTTCTTTCGCCTCTACCAATGCGCCAATATGTTGCATAAAACCGGAAGCCGCGCCGTCGAGGCGGAAGGCCTGACCACCCAGCAATGGGCCATCCTCGGGGCGCTGTCCCGCCAGGAGGTTCAGCGCGGCATGAGCATCGGCGATCTCGCGAAATATCTGATGGTCAGCCGGCAGAACCTCGCAGGTCTCATCGGCCGCATGGAGCGGGACGGCCACGTCTCAATCGTGACCGACTCGCGCGACCGCCGTTCACGGATCGTGACGATGACGAAATCCGGACGGCGCGTCTGGCACATTCAGGCCCAGCCGAAAATCCGCGCCTATTACGAAGAGGTGCTTGCGGATTTCTCGATCAACGACGTCACCCACACCCTGCACTATCTGCTCAAGATACTTGGAGCCATGCAGCGATTGGACCGCGGACCGGATTGAAGCGCGTATCCCGCGATCGGAGTGGACCACGCACGCGTTTCCTTCAGGGCTATTCCAGCGGTTTTCCGAAAACGATTTCGCTCATGACAAACCGCCGCCAGCTACGGTGGCATCGGCTGCGAGCTTTAGTCACGCGCTGGAGCACGGACAGCTCAGTTACCGATGTAGTCCAAATTCTCTGGCTTTTGTCAGGCCGGCATCGGATGTTTCGATGCTGTAAACCGGAGGCAGAGACGTGCCCTACGCTGGTGTCAACGGCCAACAACATTATTGCGAAGATCCGGGCGGATTCGGTTCGCCGATCGTCTTCTCGCACGGTGCGCTACTTGCGTGGGCACGGAATGAGCGCGGCAGAACCCGGCAGCGGCCGAACGATCTCAGGGATTCGTGGGTTTTCCAGCGGGAGTTCGGCCGGCCGAAGTTGGTCAAAATCAGCGAATGACGAATGTCTGTCGGGGTCAAAATGCGCTGTTTTGGACATTTCCCAGCCTCCTCCAAAAGCGGCTATCCGTCGATCCCGTTCATGAAGATGAATGGGAACTCAATGAAATGTTTCGCACTTTTGGCACAGGGAACTCTTGCGCACCGGCTTCGCTGAGGGCACCCTAGCCTAGCGCTTTCACAGGTACTTACGGAGGATGCGACCATGCGACGGGTCAAGCAAGCTTCGAAGCAGAAACGCACAACCAAGGCCGCCGCCGCGAAGGTATTGGGCGCGGCCGGACTTGGTCTTTCGCTGATCGGTAGCGCATCCGCATCCACGATGCCCACCGCTGATATCCCGCAATCCGACCATACATCGCCTAATCAGCGCTTCGTTCTTGGCGAAGAGGAAATGGCCGATGTCAGTCTCGCCACGTTCCATCTCTTCGACAGGGAAAACGTCGGCAGCGCCATACAGCTAGCCCGCGGATGTGGTGGTTGCGGCTGCCACGGTTGCGGCGGTGGCGGCGGCTGCCGAGGTTGCGGCGGTGGCGGTTTTGCCGGCTGCCGAGGCTGCGGCGGTGGCGGCTTCGTCGGCTGCCGAGGCTGCGGCGGTGGTGGCTTCGTCGGCTGTCGAGGCTGCGGCGGCGGCTGTGGCGGCGGCTGTGGCGGCTGGGGGCTCGGTGGTTGGTTCCTTGTCTGCGCGGGCTGCGCCGGTTGCGCGGGCTGCTGCGTATCCTGGGGCGCGTGCCGCCTGTGTTAAGTCCCACGACCTGACGTCCGCCATCACCAAGTAGCCAAGCCGGGCCTACGGAGGCGTCGGCTCGCCGCTGGGATCGATCGTCGGTTCCGCCTTCATCATTTTCGTGCTCGACATCGCGGACCGGATCAGCAAGCGCCTGTCGCACACCGGCGTCTGGCGCGCCTCCGTTCCTAGTCATCTACCTCGTACGAACGGCGGAAGGCAGGTCGTCGACACGATCGGTTCGGCCCATCCGAGCAACGGTCGTCGAGCGCGATCACGCCAAGCGGACTGCCGGAGCCATTTTGGATCTTCAGCGGCGTAGTCACGATGATGGCACAATGACCGGAAGGTCGGATACGTCCCGATGGACGCGAGGAACGCTATTTGATCGTAGCGTGCACAGTGACGACCGACGTCCCCGAAGCCGCCTGCCCCTGACCCGTTGCTTTGATGGCAAAAGTATCGCTTCCCTTGTATCTGGCCTTCGCCGTGTATTCGTAAGTCGTCATGTTGAGCTTTTTCAACTTGCCGTGCTCCGGCTTCTGTGAGACGTCCGAGCCGCTCACGCCGCGTTTCCTGATTGGAAATAGGCAACTTGCCCCGGATCTGAGGTCAATGTAGCCGGCCGAGTTCTGGCCCCAATCCGCTAGCGTTACCAATATCGAACAATCAGAAGCGGCGCGCGCGAACGACGCGGACGTTACGTTTGCTGCTCCCACGATAAGCGCCAAGGCGCCGAATTTAGACAACCGCATAGTGGACCTCCTCGTTTTTGATTTCACTTGGGTCCCAAAGCGAGCGCTTTTCGGCCAAGCGCTCCCCGGCAGTCCATCCTGAGGGAGCATCATAATGGCATCGATATTTCATCGGGGCCTGTTCTGTACAGACTTCGCTCCTCGATAAGTCGATCTCATGGTTCACTCGGTCGTGGCGCGTGATTGAGCCGCGAAACACCACGACTTCGAAGCCATCGAGCCGCTTCAGGGCCCAATAGCCTCCATCATTCTGACCTTCGTCGAGGTGATCCCAATTGCCAGCGCCGCCGTAGATCTGAGCGCACAGATCCACGAGCGCGGTCGCTCGGAGGCGTCATTTCGGCTAACCGATGGTAAGGAGGTGATGATAGACTCGCTATCCGTCCGCACGTTCAGGCGGCGATAGTCGTTGTCGATTGCAAAAACATTGTACGTCGGGTCCATCACATTGAGGTGAAGCCGTCGGCGATCCGCGATATCTCGTCGATGCAATCGATGATCTGCTTGCCCTTGAAGGACTGCAGTCTCTCAAGGAGCGTGGATGGCGTCACGCGTCCTGCAGCCCCTTCGAGAACAGCGACGCCTCATGGCCGCGGCGCTTCCACAGGTCGCTGTTGACGGGCCAGAGCCTGCGCATGCCCAGGTACTCGGCTGGGATCTTGGCGAACTCCTTGGCCTCCATGTGCGCCCTGATGTTGCGCATCTCGGTGTATCGAGGCCCGGCAAGATGAAAGCCGTCCGCGCCCCTGTTGTAGGCGAGGCTGTCGATTGCGCCGGCGCAATCGCCCGGCAACAGGTCATAGTTCGGCAGCGCCGCGCGACACAGCTCCTCCCACTTCGGCAGCTCGCGCTGCATGAACTCCCCCATCGCCTGGTCCCAAGTGATGGTGACGCTCGATCCGTGCCGGCGAACGAAATCTGCAGCTGCAGCGCTCTTCAGTCCGGCAGCGCTGACCAGCGCGGCGATCATGTTGTCGGGGATAATGCCTGCCCAGTCCTTGCGGATCTGGTCAGGCGTGGAGTAGCCGCAGTCGTAGCCGATGCCGACGGTCGGGCCCGAAGCGCCCTTCGGCCACTCGAAATGAGTGTAGTGCTTGGTGTGGTAGGCCTGACCGCTGTCTTCCTCGGTAACGAGCTCGTCGATGCTGGCCTGTGACGCCTTGATGTTCATGGGTCTTCTCAAAGAGAAAGCCGCCCGAAGGCGGCTGTTGGGATGCGATCGCGCCTGATCAGGTTTGGTCGCGATTTCACTCTCAGGTTGAGATAGATTCAAATCACATTCATGAGGTGATCGTTGTTTTCGGTCTGACTCTCGTGCTTGGCGTCGCGGTAACGATGCTGTCTCGGAAATCACAGAGCGGTGATGCCTTGCTTAAGTTGCGCGGTCGCGCCGCGGCCCTATTCCGAGGATCGCTTGCAGAAGAACTTCGCCGAGGTGCGGGAACTTGCCTTTGGCAATGGGAGCGCCGACAGCTCGCCGACATGCGCCGATCAGGGGGCCGTCGAGGGAGACGCCGACGGCGGCTCCATTACCGATTAATCGAACAAGATGGCGAATACCGTGGCCGCGAACAACCGGCCCCGGAAAGTCTACAACCCGGTGAACACCACCAGCGTTCGGCGGTTCGATGAAGCTAGTCTGGGGGCAAGAACCTAGAACAGAAAGCAGCCAAAAGGGTCATATCGCCGCCCTTTATGACACTCATGAAATCAGGGAAACCTGCTAAGCCATTGAAATAATGGCGCGAGAGACGGGGCTCGAACCCGCGACCTCCGCCGTGACAGGGCGGCGCTCTAACCAACTGAGCTACTCCCGCGGATGCAGTGAAGACCGCGTTCGAGCAGGGCTTAAAGGGGCCACCTTTCCAAGTCAAGCAGCTTGGACAAGTCCGCATTATCCGGCGGTTTTCGCGATGCCGATGCAGGAAATGCCCTGTTTTCAGGGCGAAGTGGCATAGTAGGCCCCAGCCGAATCGTCTAAGGCCTGAAAGTCTTAGGTTCCTAAGCCGTTCTTAACAACGAGGAGGGCCAAACATGGCGAAGAAAGCAGCTAGCCCGGCCACCATTACGCTCAAGCACCTTGCCGCGGCGATCGCCGAGGATCAGGAGCTGTCCAAGAAGCAGGCCGAAAGCATCCTGACCGACATGGTCACGCGGATCACCAAGCACCTGAAGAAGGGCGAACGCATCCGCATCGTTGGACTCGGCATCCTCCAGGTGCGCAAGCGCGCCGCCCGCATGGGGCGGAACCCGGCCACCGGCGAGCAGATCCAGATCAAGGCCAGCAAGAAGGTCGCCTTCCGCGCCGCCAAGGAGCTCAAGGAAGCGATCTAAAAAGACCTCTCGCCTCGTCTATCGGCTTCGCGCCATTTCGAAGGTTTTTCGCGGCCCTCGGAATGGCATTTCTTTTTGTGGTATTGTTTCCCGATCCCCTCCAAGCCGCGGTTTTCGACTGTGTCCTCCTCTCTGCCGTTTCAGCATAGCGTTACAGAGCGCTTCCTCCGCTACGTCACCATCGACACCCAATCCGATCCGGAGTCGCCGACCTGCCCCTCGACCGGGAAGCAGAAGGACCTCGGCCGCCTGCTCGCCGCAGAGCTGAAAGACATTGGCCTTGCCGACGCCCATCTCGACGAGCACGGCTATGTCTACGCAACGATCCCGGCTACGACGACCAAGAAGGTGCCGGTGATCTGCTTCTGCTCGCACATGGACACTTCGCCCGACTGCACCGGCAAGAACGTCAAGCCGCAGATCGTCAGGAACTACCAGGGCGGCGACATAACCCTGTCCGCCGATCCGAGCCAGATCATCCGCGCAGCCGAACATCCGGCGCTGCAGCAGCAGATCGGCCATGACATCATCACGACCGACGGGACGACGCTGCTTGGTGCCGACAACAAGGCCGGCGTTGCCGAGATCATGGATGCGGCGCAGTTCCTGGTGCAGAACCCGCAGATCAAGCACGGCACGATCAAGATACTGTTCACACCCGACGAGGAGATCGGCCGCGGCGTCGACAAGGTCGACCTGAAGAAGTTGGCTGCCGATTTCGCCTATACGATGGACGGCGAGACTGCGGGCCAGATCGAGGACGAAACTTTCTCGGCCGACGCCGCTACCATCATCATCCAGGGCGTCAGCACCCATCCGGGCTTTGCCAAGGGCAAGATGGAGCACGCGATCAAGATCGCGGCAGCAATCATCGAGCAGCTGCCGAAGGACACCTGCTCGCCCGAGACCACCGAGGGCAAGGAAGGTTTCCTGCACCCGATCGGCATCTCCGGCGCGCTGGAGCAGACAACGATCGGATTCATCGTGCGTGACTTCACCGTTGCCGGGCTGAAGCAGAAAGAGGCGCTCCTGGAGCGGATCGTCAAGGACGTGATGAAGGACTATCCGCGCTCCACCTACCGCATGGAGATCAAGGAGCAGTACCGCAACATGAAAGAGATCATCGACCGTCACCCCGAAACGGTCGACTACGCGATCGAAGCGATCCGCCGCGCCGGGCTCACGCCGGAGCGCAGTTCGATCCGCGGCGGCACCGATGGCTCACGCCTCTCCTTCATGGGCCTGCCCTGCCCCAACATCTTCGCTGGCGAACACGCCTTCCACTCCCGCCTGGAATGGGTCAGCCGCCAGGACATGGAAAAGGCCGCCGAGACCATCGTACACTTGGCGATGATTTGGGAAGAGAAGTCGTAGCCTGATCCGCCTCGCTACGACGCCCGTGCCGTGACGATCCAGATCGCGGCCGGCAGCACCACGCTCTCGCCCTGCACGAATTGCGCGAGCGCATCGCGGATCGAGGCGCGCGCCGCTTCGCGCACCTCCTCCGGCTGATCCTGCAGCGCGCGGCTGGCCGGGCCGATTTCGAGCGCGCCTTGAACGGCAGCATCGAGCCCGCGCCCGATCGCGATATCGAGCGACAGATCGTGCGGCCGCATCGTAATCCCGGTGTAGCCGGCCTCGCCGAGAATCCGGTGTACCCGTTCTTCGGAGGCAAATGAGAACGGCCCGGGATCCTCGGGGCCGACCTGCGGCAGCTTGGGGACGTGCTTGTAGACCGCTTGCAAGGGGGTCATCATCCACGGATTATGCTTCGGCTCGCGCCAGCAGATGAAGGCCACGCGCCCGTCACGCTTCAGCGCCTTGCGCAAATTCGCAAAAGAGACGGCAGGCTCAGCGAAGAACATCACGCCAAAGCGCGAGGTCACGAGATCGAAGCTCTGGGGATCGAAGGGATAGACGGTCGCATCCGCGAGCGCGAAATCCAGCGGTAAGTCTTTGGGCGCGAGCTCACGCCCCCGCGCAAGCATCGGCGCAGAGATATCGACGCCGAGCACAAAGCCGCCGGGTGCAACACGTCCAGCCAGCGCAATGCTGGTCGCGCCGCAGCCACAGCCGACATCGATGACACGGTTGCCAGCCTTGGGCGCGGCGGAGGCGATCAAGATATCCGAGATCGGCGCCAGCAGAATGTCCTGCACCGCCTGCCGATCCGTCCAGTGCTGACCGCCCGGACCATTCCAATAGGCGATCTGGTCGGCGTTACGATCATGACCTACGGGCGTTTCCATCATCACCTCGCAATACGTTGCGGGCCGTGCTGCACGAGTGTTGATGAAATCACCCAGGTTGGCAATCGCAGCACGGCGGATGTCGGGCATTTGATCGGGGCGTGATCCGCATCGGCAAGCCATAGCCAGGCCGCAGGGTGATCTTCTGCAACGGCCACACTTTCGCACCAGGTACCAGCTGCATGTCGAACCGCTGCACCAGCCTCGCCAGCACAAGTGTGGCTTCCTGCAAGGCGAAGGACGAGCCGATGCAGGTGCGAGGACCGGCACCGAACGGCAAATAGGCAAAGCGAGGAATTTTGGCTTTTGCGGCGCCAAGAAACCGCGTCGGATCGAACAGATCGGGCTGCTCCCACAAGCGACGGTGCCGATGCAGGATGTAGGGCGCGATCACGATCAGCGATTGCGGCTGCAGGCTGATCTCGCCGATCACCTCGGCGCGTTCCGGCACGCGGCTCAGCGCGGCGATGGATGGGTAGAGCCGCAACGCCTCCTCGACCACGGCTTTGGTCACGACCAACCGCTCGAGGAGCCCGTTGCGATCGCCATCGAGTTCCGCATCCGCCTCTGCCCGCACCCGCGCAGACCAATATGGCGATTGCGACAGCAGGAATGCCGCCCAGGCCAAGGCATTCGCTGTGGTCTCATGCCCCGCCGAAAGAAAGGTCAGGACATTCGCGCGCACCTCGGCGAGGCTCATCGGCCGCCCCGTCGCCGGATCGAGCGCGCGCAGGAGCAGCGCCAGGAGATCATCGGGTGCACCGGTATCCGTCGAATGATCAAGCCGGCGACGCCTGGCCGCGATAACCTCGTCGATGACACCCTCGAAATAGGCCATGGTTTGCCGCAAGCGCCTGCGACCGCGCCGCGGCACGTAATCGGGTGCGCCGATCAGGTCCAGCACGCTGATCCTGCCAATCGCGCCAAAATAGTCGTTCATGGCAACGCGAAAGGCATCGAAATTGCTACCGATGCCGTCCGAGAAGATGGTGAGCGCGAGCACGTGCAACGTCAGCAGGGTGAACTCGGCGGCGACATCGACAATGCTTCCAGGCTTGAGCTTGCCCCAGTGATTGCCGAGATTATCGGCAGCCCTGAGCATGGCATCAGTGAAGGACGTCACCGTGCGGCGCGCAAACAACGGCGCAAGCGTCCGGCGCTGCACGTCCCATCGCTGCCCTTCGACGCTCAAGAGGCCATCAGCAAGCCCGGTCGCGAGGATGCGGCGCTGGATCGGGTCCTTGCGATAATTCGCCGAATTGTCGACCAGCACGCGCTTGATCGCGGCGGGATCATGAACCAGGACAGGGTCGAGGAATGGCAGCCTCACCCGTACAATCGGCTGTTCGAAAAATCCCGCGCTCCAGCACTCCAGGGGGTTTCGCTTCAGCGTTGCCAGAAGCCGCAACAGGCCGGGCATGTCCGCTGGCGGCACGGGCGCCGGCGGACGGAAAACTCCTCTCATCTCGATTTCGGAAGGCGACGACATGCTGGTCGGATACGAATCAATGAATCGTACTGGAACGCGGTAATGGACCCAAGGGCCCCTGCGCGAAAGTTTTGCGACGCCACCGACCGCAGACAGCCGCGGCCCCGGGCACTTGACCGGCCCCATTCAATGCCGGTTAACCACGCGAGGCCCGGTGCGCAAAACGCACGGCGGTCCGATCGCCCCGGGGAATCAAGCGGCCAAACCATCAAAATTGATCATTCGGCTAAACCCTAACGAAGCGCGTCCTGTGCAGAATGTGAGGTGTCCGGTTGCCACTGGAATGTATTCGCTCTGCCGAACTTGTCGATGAAACGTAGGATCCGCTCATGTCTCAACAGCGATTGTATCCGCGACAAAGGCCCGATGGCCGGCTTTCCAAGGCCGCCAAGATCCTGTCGGCTCCGAATGCGCCGGTCATCGAGTGCACCCTGATCGACTACTCGGCTGGCGGCGCTTGCCTGCAGTTGCAGAAATTTGCCGACCTGCCCCCGCGCTTCGAGCTGATCTACGGCACCACCAGAAAGCGCTGCCGGCTGGTCTGGAAACGGGCCATGCGAGTCGGCGTATCGTTCTGAGCCGTCGACCAAAGGCCTGCCTAGGAGAACGAGCGACACGAGGCGAGAAAAAGCCTGGCCCGACGAAAACCACCGAGCGAGGCTCCAGCTTGGGTTAGCCAAATGCTGACACGAGCCTTACGGTGCGTCGCTTTCGCACGAAGCATGAATGGTGGGCGGTGAGAGGATCGAACTCCCGACCAATGGTGTGTAAAACCAGTGCTCTACCGCTGAGCTAACCGCCCTTTACAAGGCGCTGTTTAACCCTGACCCACCCCGATGCGCAAGGCTGGTCCCAGGATCAGTCCGTTGGCCGTCCAGGTAAGTCCGACACCTCGCTGCGCCATGGCACGGCCGAGCGGCACCAGATCTGACGGGTGGGCTTGAGCGCGGCGCGCTGGCGGATCGCGCCCCAGCGAATGCCCCAGTCGTCGGTGTGCTCGCCCTCGCCGCTGGTAAACAGCGGCGAACCGCAATCGCCGCAGAAATGCTGATAGCGGACGCCGCCGTTGTCTCCGGTCTTGGCGTAGATTTTCGTCTCACCTCTGCTGTGGATCTGGCTACCTGAGCAGATCACCGTCACCCGGTAGGGTGAGCCCGTCAGGGTCTGGCAATCCGTACAGTTGCAGATCCAGACGGCTTCTTGATCGATATCGGCCTCAAAAACGATTCGGCCGCAGTGGCATTGCCCGTCGATATGCATGGCGCATGAACTCTCATTCTTGTTTGACGCGATTTTCTTGGCGCACCGCCCTCCATCTCGCGCGAAAAATGAGATCAAAAAAAGAAACGGCGCCCGAAGGCGCCGTTTTTTGATGGTTGTTTTTTTGTCAGTGAGCGGTCAGGCCGCCGGAGGCTTCGTCGCCCGTTTCGGAGGCAACGGGAACCTTGGTATCCTCCTCCCAGACGATCGGCACCGGCGGGCGGACAAGCGCCCGCGAGACGACGTCGTCGAGACGGGCGACGGGAATGATCTCCATGCCGCCCTTGATCGCATCGGAAATTTCCGTGAGATCCTTGGCATTGTCCTCGGGGATCAGGACCGTCTTGATGCCGCCGCGGGCGGCCGCGAGCAGCTTCTCCTTCAAGCCGCCGATCGGCAGCACTCGACCGCGTAGCGTGATCTCGCCGGTCATCGCCACGTCGTGACGGACCGGGATGCCCGTCATGACCGAGATGATCGCGGTCGCCATCGCAACACCGGCGGAAGGCCCATCCTTCGGGGTCGCCCCCTCCGGCACATGGACGTGGATGTCGCGCCTGTCGAACATCGGCGGCTCGATGCCATAGGTGATCGCGCGGGAGCGGACGTACGACGCCGCGGCCGAGATCGATTCCTTCATGACGTCGCGCAGGTTGCCGGTGACGGTCATCTTGCCCTTGCCGGGCATCATGACGCCTTCGATGGTGAGCAGCTCACCACCGACGTCAGTCCAAGCAAGACCGGTGACGATGCCGACCTGGTCGTCGCTCTCGATCTCGCCGAAGCGGTACTTCGGCACGCCCAAGAACTCTTCCAGTGTCTTCTCGGTCACCTTCACCGACTTCTTCTTCGAGATCATCAGCTCCTTGACGGCCTTGCGGGCCAGCGTCGAGAGCTCACGCTCCAAATTACGCACGCCCGCTTCACGGGTGTAGCGGCGGATCATCAGGAGCAGCGCGTCGTCGTCGATCGACCACTCCTTCGAGTCCAGCCCGTGCTTCGAGACCGCGTTCGGGATCAGGTGCTTGCGCGCGATCTCGACCTTCTCGTTCTCGGTGTAGCCGGCGATGCGGATGATCTCCATGCGATCCATCAGCGGGCCGGGAATATTCAGGGTATTCGCGGTCGTGATGAACATGACGTTGGAGAGATCATAGTCGACCTCGAGATAGTGATCGTTGAAGGTCGAGTTCTGCTCGGGGTCGAGGACCTCAAGCAGCGCCGACGACGGATCGCCGCGGAAATCGGCGCCCATCTTGTCGATCTCGTCCAGCAGGAACAGCGGATTCGAGGTCTTGGCCTTGCGCATCGACTGGATGATCTTGCCGGGCATCGAGCCGATATAGGTGCGGCGGTGACCGCGGATCTCCGCCTCGTCGCGCACGCCGCCGAGCGAGACGCGCACGAATTCGCGGCCCGTGGCCTTGGCGATCGACTTGCCGAGCGAGGTCTTGCCGACGCCGGGAGGCCCGACCAGGCACAGGATCGGTCCGGTCAACTTGTTGGCGCGCGACTGCACCGCGAGATACTCGACGATGCGGTCCTTGACCTTCTCAAGCCCGTAGTGATCGGCGTCCAGGATTGCCTGCGCCTGCTCCAGGTCCTTCTTGACCTTCGACTTCTTGTTCCACGGGATCGACAACAGCCAGTCGAGATAGTTGCGCACGACGGTCGCTTCCGCGGACATCGGCGACATCTGGCGCAGCTTCTTCAGCTCATGCTGCGCCTTCTCCCGCGCCTCCTTGGAGAGCTTGGTCTTGTTGATTTTCTCTTCCAGATCGGCGAGTTCGTCGCGACCGTCCTCGTCGCCCAGCTCCTTCTGGATCGCCTTCATTTGCTCGTTCAGGTAATACTCGCGCTGGGTCTTCTCCATCTGGCGCTTGACGCGCGAACGGATGCGCTTCTCGACCTGCAGCACCGAGATCTCGCTCTCCATCAGACCAAGCACCTTCTCCAGGCGCGTGGTGACCGACAGCGTCTCCAGGATGCCCTGGCGATCGGCGATCTTCACGGCAAGATGCGAGGCCACGGTGTCGGCGAGCTTGCCGAAATCGGTGATGGCCTGGACCACGCCGACCACTTCGGCGGAGATCTTCTTGTTCAGCTTCACATAGCTTTCGAAATCGGACACGACCGAACGCGACAAGGCTTCGGCCTCGACGGACTTGGCGTCGGTGTCGGCGAGCGCAACGGCAGTCGCCTCATAGAATTCGCTGCGATCGGAATATTTCTCGACATGCGCGCGCTCCAGCCCTTCGACCAGCACCTTCACGGTGCCGTCGGGCAATTTCAGGAGCTGCAGCACGCTTGCGAGCGTACCGGTCTCGTAGATCGCGTCGGGCGCAGGATCGTCATCGGAGGCGTTCTTCTGCGTCGCCAGCATCACCAGCGCGTCGTTGCGCATCACCTCTTCAAGCGCGCGAATCGACTTCTCGCGGCCGACGAACAGCGGCACGATGTTGTGCGGGAAAACGACGATATCGCGCAGCGGCAGCACCGGATAGGAATGCGATTCGCCGTGGATGATGGTTGGCCGAGTTTTCGGGGTAGTCATGGCCTGTTCCTTTTGCTGTGCCCCCTTGCACGCAGCCCGCGTCTTTGCGCAACCGCCACAAGGTGCCGAATTGATCCGAACGAAACGGCCTTTTTGGAGGGAAGACCGGTTCAGTTTCAGGATCGATGAGAGGCGAATCTAAAGCAGATTCTTCATCGCCCGACGCTATTAGGTGGCTATCGGGTAGGGAGGTGTCAAGTCCGTGAAATTGCCCGTAAAATTGCCGTCCAGCGCAGCATAACGCTCACGCAAACACGGCTGCGGGAAAATGCTCCGCAGCCGTCTTTCGACTACTCTTCCAAGCACGAAACCTGACGGGATCAGGCGCTCGCGCTGCTCTCGACCGCGCGGTCCGAACGGTCGGCATAGATGTACAGCGGTCGCGCCGTACCTTCCACGACCTCGCGCGAGATGACTACCTCTTCGACGCCTTCGAGGCCAGGCAGGTCGAACATGGTTTCGAGCAGGATGCTCTCCAGGATCGAACGCAGGCCGCGCGCACCGGTCTTGCGCTCGATTGCCTTGCGGGCGACCGCGCCCAGCGCCTCGTCGGCGAAGGTGAGCTCGATGTTCTCCATCTCGAACAGGCGCTGATACTGCTTGACCAGCGCGTTCTTCGGATCGGTCAGGATCTTCTTCAGCGAGGCCTCGTCCAGATCCTCCAGCGTCGCCACGACAGGCAGACGTCCAACAAATTCGGGGATCAGGCCGTACTTCAGGAGATCCTCGGGCTCGACATGGCGGAAAATTTCGCCGGTACGCCGGTCCTCCGGCGCCAGCACCTGAGCGGCAAAGCCGATCGAGGTTGAACGCCCCCGCGCCGAGATGATCTTCTCGAGCCCAGAGAACGCGCCACCGCAGATGAAGAGGATGTTGGTCGTATCGACCTGCAGGAACTCCTGCTGCGGGTGCTTGCGGCCGCCCTGCGGCGGGACCGAAGCCACCGTGCCTTCCATGATCTTCAACAGCGCCTGCTGCACGCCCTCGCCCGAGACGTCCCGGGTGATCGAGGGGTTGTCGGACTTGCGGCTGATCTTGTCGATTTCGTCGATATAGACGATGCCGCGCTGCGCGCGCTCGACATTGTAGTCGGCCGCCTGCAGCAGCTTCAGGATGATGTTCTCGACGTCCTCGCCGACATAGCCGGCTTCGGTCAGTGTCGTCGCATCCGCCATGGTGAAGGGCACGTCGAGAATCCGCGCCAGCGTCTGCGCCAGCAGCGTCTTGCCCGAGCCGGTCGGACCGATCAGCAGGATGTTCGACTTCGCAAGCTCGACGTCGTTGTGCTTGGTCTGGTGATTGAGCCGCTTGTAGTGATTGTGGACCGCAACCGAGAGCACCTTCTTGGCGTGGCTCTGGCCGATCACGTAGTCGTCGAGGACCTTGCAGATTTCCTTCGGCGTCGGGATGCCGTCGCGCGACTTCACCAGCGAAGACTTGTTCTCCTCGCGAATGATATCCATGCAGAGTTCGACGCATTCGTCGCAGATGAAGACCGTCGGTCCCGCGATCAGCTTGCGGACCTCGTGCTGGCTCTTGCCGCAGAACGAGCAATACAGCGTGTTCTTGGAGTCGCTCGTGCCGACCTTACTCATTCCTGTCTCCGTCCGCCGTTCGACCTCGTCCGCTCGATCGCTCCACTTCGGGAAGGTCCGTCATGGAAACTAGATAGAGCAAATTCCGTACCAAAAAAGACCCTAGCCTTGTTCACCGTGCAGATCACGGTTGACTTACGAATCCCATGATCCTGACCGATCTTTTCGTAGCCAACCATGCTGACACCCGACTATCAAGAATTCGCTAAACGGGCGTCTGCCTCAATCCGTGACAATACCGTGATTTGTGACCTTCGCACGAGCGGAAATCCTCGAAATCCGCCCGGCGTGGCGCCTTTGCCACGCCAAAATCAGCACGAAAGGGGAACTTTCTGCCTGCGCGGGCGCGTTGCCGCAGTGCCGCACATGCCTGCCTGCCGCAGGAGTTGCAAACCGTTACCCTTGACGGAATCCATGCCGCCCAATCACGCCGCCTTGGCTGCCTGCGGATCCTCAGGACGCCTGTCGATCACCTTGTCCACAAGCCCGAAATCCTTGGCCTGGTCGGCGGTGAGGAATTTGTCGCGCTCCAGCGCGTCCTCGATCGCCTTGTAGGTCTGCCCGGTGTGCTTGACGTAGATTTCATTGAGCCGCTTCTTCAGGTTCAAGATCTCCTGAGCATGCAGCATGATGTCGGTGGCCTGGCCCTGGAAGCCGCCGGAGGGCTGGTGCACCATGATGCGCGAGTTCGGCAACGAGAAGCGCATGTCCTTCTCGCCGGCGGCGAGCAACAGCGAGCCCATCGAGGCCGCCTGGCCCGTGCACAACGTCGACACTGGCGGGCGGATGAATTGCATGGTGTCGTAGATCGCAAGTCCCGACGTAACCACGCCACCCGGCGAGTTGATGTACATCGAAATTTCTTTCTTCGGATTTTCCGCCTCGAGGAACAGCAGCTGTGCGACGATCAGCGTCGACATGCCGTCCTCGACCGGACCGGTCACGAAGATGATGCGCTCCTTCAGAAGCCGCGAGAAAATGTCGTAGGCGCGTTCACCGCGGTTGGTCTGCTCGACGACCATCGGCACGAGGTTCATGTAGGTTTCAACGGGATCGCGCATGAGTCACCCTAACTGCTGGGGCCGAACGTCCGACAGCATGCCTTGGAATCAAGGACGTGACTGGCCTGACGCCCGTCCCGTGATGCTGGACGGAAGGCAGAGATATGAGCCAAATTCGCAGCGGCAAGACCTGCGACAAACCGCCGGCCGCGACCGCCTCGGCGGCTGCTGTTCAAACCGATTCGCGATGCCGCCGCCAGCTTTTGCGGCGGCCTTCGCCATTCATCATTAACGCAGGCCTGACTGGTAAAAATCAGGCCGCGGCCTTCTCGTCGTCGTCCTTGAACAGCTCTTCGCGCGAGACCTTCTTCTCGGTCACGTTGGCGAGCTCGAGGATGAAGTCGACGACCTTGTCCTCATAGATCGGTGCACGAAGCTGGGCCAGCGCATTGGCGTTGTTGCGGTAAAAATCCCAGACTTCCTTCTCGCGGCCCGGCATCGAGCGCGCCCGCTCGATGACCGCGCGACTGACCTCGTCATCGGTCACCGTGATCTTGTTCTTCTCCCCGATTTCGGACAGCACCAGCCCGAGGCGGACGCGGCGGTCGGCAATCTTGTGGTACTCCTCCTTCGCCGCTTCCTCGGTGGTGTTCTCATCGGCAAAAGTCTTGCCGCCGGAATCCATCTCGGCCTTGACCGAGTTCCACATCAGGTTGAACTCTTCCTCGATCAGCGAGGGCGGCGCCTCGAACTTGTGGGTCTCGTCGAGACGGTCGAGCAGCGCGCGCTTGACGCGCTGGCGCGTCGCGCCGGAGAACTCCGCTGTCAGGCGCTCGCGCATGGCATCCTTCAACTTGTCGAGCGACTCAAGGCCGAGTGTCTTGGCGAACTCGTCATTGATCTCGACCGGCTGGGGCGCCTCGACCAGCGTTGCCGTGGTCTCGAACTCCGCCGGCTGGCCCGCGAGCGTGGCATTGCCGTAGTTCTTCGGGAAGGTGACCTTCAGCGTGCGCGTCTCGCCGCTGCCGACGCCGGTCAGTTGCTCCTCGAAGCCGGGAATGAAGGTGTTCGAACCGATCACGACCGGAATGTTCTCGCCGGTGCCGCCCTCGAACGGCGTGCCGTTGATGCTTCCCTTGAAGCTGATGGTGACGCGGTCGCCGGACTCAGCCTTGGCGCCCTCGCCCTTCGCCGCATAGCTGCGGTTCTGGTCGGCGATGCGCTTGATCGCCTCATCGATGTCGGCGTCGCTGACGTCGGCGACGAGTTTCTCGACATCGAAGCTCTTGAAGTCGGCGAGCTGGATCGCGGGCACCACCTCGATTGCAACCGTATATTTGAGGTCCGACTTGCCGGCGAGAATATCATCGACCTCCTGCTTCTCGGTGGGCATGGTGATCTTCGGCTCGGTCGCCAGGCGGAAGCCGCGCTCGGTAAAGATCTGGGTATTGGTGTCGCGGATGGTCTGGTCGATGGTCTCGGCCATCACCGAGCGACCATAGACCTTCTTCAAATGAGCGACCGGCACCTTGCCAGGACGAAAGCCGTTGAGGCGGACCTTGTCCTTCATATCGACCAGACGCGCATCCGCCTTGGCATCGAGGTCGGAAGCGGGAACGCTGATCTGGAACTCGTGCTTCAATCCCTGAGCGAGGGTTTCGGTGACCTGCATGGCAAAAAATCTTCTTCCGCTTCGTCGGGGTTTTGCCCCGAAAATTGTCCATCTGTTCGGCGCGCAGCCAAAGCCTTGCGCCGGTGTTGTCGGCGAACCGAATCCCCGGACGGGGAAGAAGGTTCTCCAGTGATCCCTGGTGCAAACGCCAAAACAGCGCTTGGTGCGGGCGGAGGGACTCGAACCCCCACAACTTTCGTCACTGGAACCTAAATCCAGCGCGTCTACCAGTTCCGCCACGCCCGCGTGACTAGCAAGTCAGGCCGCGATACCGCGGGCGGGCGGGCTTATAACATGAGCCTGTCCATCCGCAGCAAAAAAATGGCACCTTTTTGCAACCATCCAAGCCCGTCGATACCATAGACTAAGAATGGCCCCCACCTGCCTCATAGCAAATAGGTTTTTTGCCCCTGACCGGCGCCACTTCATGGCCGGATTAGGCGCGGCTGCCTTGAGCGCCAGCCTGTCACCGGCATCGCCTGCGCAGGCGGACCAAAGCCTCAGGCTTGAGGCGCAACTAGCGACGATTCCGTTGGGTCCCGGTCAGGCGCCGACCACAATATGGGGGCTGGTCCCATCCATCTCACCCCTTCGGCTCAAGGGCGGTCAGGTCGAGGTGACTTTTCGGAATCGTTTGCCGGTGGCGGCCGTGCCCGACTGGCGGGGGATCGATGGCGCGGCTCTGGCCGAGCCTTTGATCGCCCGCCCCGCGGTCCCACCCGGCGCCGAGGCGACCTTCCCATTGCCGCTGCGCCGCGCCGGGACGTTCTTTGCTGATCTCCGGCTCCTTGCCGCTCCTGGGGCACCGCCCTCGCGGCCGCTGCCGTTCATCGTCGAGGAGAGCGTCCCGATCGCGGTCGATCGCGACGAGATCGTGCTGATCGAGGATTGGCGGGCGGGAGCGACGGCATCCCGCCCTGAGACCGCGGGCGAGCCGCTTTTCACCGTCAACGGGCAGGTTTTACCAGATATTCCCGTGCGTTCCGGCGAGCGCCTCTGGCTGCGCTTCATCAATGGCAGCCAACAGCAGGTCTTCGCAGTCAAAATCGAGGGGCTGGAGGTTCGCGTCATCGCCATGGACAGTGCCCCTGCGGAGCCCTTTCCAGCCCGCAACAGCGCGCTGGTGCTGGCCCCCGGCGGCCGCGTGGACGCCCTGATCGACGCGACCGTGCCGCCGGGCAGCGTTTCCCAAATTCTGTTGCACGACGGCCAGCAGGCCCGCCCCATCGGCCGGGTCGTCGCCTCCGGCGAGGCGTCGATCCGCCCAAGCCCGCTGCCGCTGCCTCCCGCGCTGCCGGCGGACGGCCTGCCAGCGCAGCTGGACCTGAAAAGCGCCTTACGGGCCGAGCTCGCACTCGATGGCGCCGAATGGGTGACCCCGGCCGGTTTGTCGGCCGCGGCTGCTCCCGCCTTCAAGGTCAGGAGGGACCGCGTCATTGTTCTCGCGCTGAGCAATCGCGTCGCACTCGCGACCAGCTTTCACTTCCATGGCCATCATTTCCGGCTGCTCGACCGGCTCGATGACGGCTGGAAACCGTTCTGGCTGGATACGCTGGTGATCGAGCCGGGCCAGACCCAGCGCATTGCCTTTGCCGCTACGTTTTCAGGCCGCTGGCTGATCGAGTCCACGGCGACGCGCTGGGGCGCGCCACGCCTGGTCAGGTGGTACAGTGTCGACTGAGGGAACGGCCGAAACAGCAGATCAAGGGAATCGGCAATGAACAAGACAATCCCCGCTATTCGCAGCGTCAATGCCCGCGCCGTCGTCGCGCCGATCGCGCGGCCGGTCAGAAACGCCTTCGGTGTGATCGAAGCCGCGCCGCTGGTCCTGATCGACATCGCAACCGATCAAGGCGTGACCGGACGCTCGTATATTTTTGGCTACTCGAGGGTCACGCTGAAACCTCTGGTGCTGCTGATCGAGGAGATCGGGCGCGATCTCGAAGGCAAATCGCTGACGCCGTTCGAGCTGATGAAGGCGATGGACGCCAGGTTTCGCCTGCTCGGCTGGCAGGGCCTGGTCGGCATGGCCGTCTCTGGCCTCGACATGGCGTTCTGGGATGCGCTTGGCCGCATCGCCGGCAAACCGCTCGTTGAACTGCTCGGCGGCGCCGCGCGGCCCATGCGAGCCTATGACAGCTATGGCGCGGTCGATCCGGTCGCCGACGAAAGGGCGCTGCGGCGTTCGCTGGACCAGGGTTTTCGCGGCATCAAGATCAAGGGCGGCGACGGCGATGCCGCCAACGACGAGCGGGTGGTCAAGGGCGTACGCGCGCTGCTCGGCCCCGACGTCGCGCTGATGATCGACTTCAACCAATCGCTCGATCCGGCTGAAGCCAAGCGCCGCATCGCCCGTCTTGCGCCTTACGATCTCACCTGGGTCGAAGAGCCGGTGCCGCAGGAAAATCTGATCGGCCACGCCCGCGTGCGTGAAGGGTCGCCGATCCCGATCCAGGCCGGCGAGAACTGGTGGTTTCCACGCGGCTTTGCCGAGGCCATCGCGGCCCGCGCCAGCGACTTCATCATGCCAGACCTGATGAAGGTCGGCGGCATCACCGGTTGGCTCAATGTCGCGGGGCAAGCTGATGCAGCCTCGATCCCGATGTCGAGCCATCTGTTTGCCGAAGCAAGTGCCCACATGCTCTCGGTGACGCCGACCGCGCATTGGCTGGAGGTGCTCGATCTCGCCGCTGCGATCCTCGCCAATCCGATTCAGATTGTTGACGGTACTCTCACCGCGCGTGGCCCGGGCCTCGGCCTCGAGTGGAACGAGACAGCGGTCGCAAAATATCTGATCTGACGAGCCGCCGGATTGTTGCGTCAGTAATCGATGCCGAACTCGTCATAGATGTGCCGATGCACCGCCGGCATCACTTCCGGCAGGTCTTCGGCGATCAGGCCCGGCCCCGCTTCCCGCCCGGCCTCGCCATGCATCCAGACCCCGATGCTTGCGGCTTCGAAAGCAGGAACGCCCTGCGCCATGAGGCCGGCGATGATGCCAGCGAGCACATCGCCGGCACCGGCGGTCGCCAACCAGGGCGGTGCGTTGGCGGCGATGGCGGCGCGGCCATCGGGTGCGGCGACCGTGGTATCAGGCCCTTTCAACAGCACGACGGCGCCGGAGCGCACAGCCGCGGCGCGCACGCGCTCGAGCTTGGAACGCCCGGGATTCTTGTTGCTGATGTCGCTGAACAGACGTGGAAACTCGCCCTCATGCGGGGTGAGGACGACCTGGCTCTCAGCGGCCGCCTTGATCGACTCGAACAGGCGCTCCGGCGCATCGGCAAAGCTGGTCAGCGCATCGGCGTCGAGCACCACCGCGCGTTTTGCGGATAGTGCCGTGTGAACGAAGTCGCGGGTGCGCTCGCCGAACCCTGCGCCGGGGCCGATTATGCAGGCATTGAACCGCTTGTCGGCAAGCAGCTCGCCAAATTCGATTGCAGTATCCACGGGGCGGACCATGACAGCGGTGAGCGCAGTCGCATTGATGGCAAGCGCGTCGCGCGGCGAGGCCAACGTCACGAGTCCCGCACCGGCTCGCAGCGCGCCGCGCGCCGCCATTCGTGCGGCGCCGGTTGCCGCCATGTCGCCGGAAACCGCGAGCACGTGACCGCGCGCATATTTGTGGGCCTCGGTACGCGGCACCGGGAAGGCGTTGCGCCAAACCTGCGGGGTGTTTTCGAAGGTCTGCGGCTTGATCTCGTCGAGCACGCCTGCCCCGATGCCGATATCGGCGACGCGCACGCGGCCGCAATAGAGGCGCCCCGGCAGCAACAGATGCGCCGGCTTCTTGCGGAAGAAAGTGATCGTCTCCGTCGCGCGCACCGCAATCCCCATCACGGCCGCCGAGTTGCCGTTGATTCCGCTCGGCAGATCGACTGCCATCACCGGCGCTCCATTGGCATTGATCGCCGCGATCATGTCATGGGCTTCTCCAGCGATGCTGCGGTTGAGGCCGGCACCGAACAGCGCA
Source organism: Bradyrhizobium sp. Tv2a-2 (assembly GCF_000472425.1). Lineage (GTDB taxonomy): Bacteria > Pseudomonadota > Alphaproteobacteria > Rhizobiales > Xanthobacteraceae > Bradyrhizobium. Next base: position 239,047 of record NZ_AXAI01000004.1, read on the forward strand.
TCGATGATGAGGGCCGGCTTGCCGATCGCCTGCGGCGTGAACGGCAGCAGCGGATGCTTCCATCCCTTCGCCGCCGAGGCCGAGTCCCCCTTGAGCGCGTCGCGCTCGCCCATCAGGCTCACCGAGACCTCGCGTCCCTGCGCAGCCAGCTCGGCTGCCGCCACAAAACCGTCGCCGCCATTGTTGCCCGGACCGGCAACCACCAGGATCGGCCCCTCCTCCACCAGGTCTCCTGCGGCCTCGGCGACAGCCTGGCCAGCACTGAGCATCAACGCAAAGCCCGGCGTGCCGGCCGCGATCGTGAGCCGGTCGGCCCGTTCCATCTCAGCGGTGGTCAATACGTCCATGCCGAATTCCTAACTCAAACGCCTTATCCTGAGGCATCCAGCCATCGTGCCGGGCGGGCGCAGCCGATGACTGCACACTTGCTCATCTATTTGCCTATTCCGTAGGCTTCGCTATTCTGGGCCGGTTCGCACATTAGCAAGCGAAATGCCCGTTAAAAGTCTGATAACGTTCCAAAATCAGGCCGATTAACAACTTGGCATAGACCCTGCTTTTGAGGAAGCCGCTTCGGTTCGCCCGCGCTCACTGGCCCTGAAACCAATGGTTGGCGCTGCTGGAGGGTCGGGCGTGGTCCGAAACGTCAGGAATCTCATCTTTGCGTCTTATGCGCAGCCTGATGACGTTATTGCAATTTGGGAAAGGCCCGGGAGGCGCTCACGTGAAGAAGATCGAAGCCATCATCAAGCCGTTCAAGCTCGACGAGGTGAAGGAAGCGCTTCAGGAGGTCGGTCTCCAGGGTATCACCGTGACCGAGGCCAAGGGCTTCGGCCGGCAGAAGGGACATGCCGAGCTCTATCGCGGCGCCGAATACATTGTCGACTTCCTGCCCAAGGTCAAAATCGAGATCGTGATCGGCGACGATCTGGTCGAGCGAGCGATCGATGCGATCCGCCGTGCCGCCCAGACGGGGCGCATCGGCGACGGCAAGATTTTCGTTTCGAATATCGAGGAGGCTATCCGCATCCGCACCGGTGAATCCGGTCTGGATGCAATTTAGTTCCTTTTTCCGGCGCGCAAGAAGTCAAATCGGCGACAGGTGCCGGTATTTCCGGCAGTTTGCGTTTGCCTTTGTGTTGTCTTGGGCCGTCCCCCCGGCTATTGACCATCCACCCGCGGTCGATGGTCCGCGGACGGATTAACTCGACCTGTAGCCTCAAAAGCCTAGAGGGGGATTCATGAAGACCGCCAAGGACGTCCTCAAATCGATCAAAGATAACGACGTCAAATATGTCGACCTGCGTTTCACCGATCCGCGCGGCAAGTGGCAGCACGTCACTTTCGACGTCAGCATGATCGAAGAGGACACGTTTGCCGAAGGCCTGATGTTCGACGGCTCGTCGATCGCCGGCTGGAAGGCGATCAATGAATCCGACATGTGCCTGATGCCCGATCCCGTGACGGCGACGATCGATCCGTTCTTTGCGGAAACCACCCTGATCCTGGTCTGCGACGTGCTGGAGCCGACCACCGGCGAGCCCTACAACCGCGACCCCCGCGGCATCGCCAAGAAGGCGGAGGCGATGGTGAAGTCGATGGGTATCGGCGACACCGTCATGTTCGGCCCCGAGGCCGAATTCTTCGTGTTCGACGACGTTCGCTATTCGACGGACCCCTACAACACCGGCTTCAGGCTGGATTCCTCGGAGCTGCCGATCAATTCCGGCACTGAATATGAGGGCGGCAATCTCGGTCACCGCATCCGCACCAAGGCCGGCTACTTCCCGGTGCCGCCGCAGGACTCGGTGCAGGACATGCGTTCCGAAATGCTCGGCGCCATGGCCAAGATGGGCGTCAAGGTCGAGAAGCACCATCATGAAGTCGCGTCCGCCCAACACGAGCTCGGCATGAAGTTCGACACCATGACGCTGATGGCCGACCAGATGCAGATCTACAAATACTGCATCCAGCAGGTCGCGCATATCTATGGCAAGACCGCCACCTTCATGCCGAAGCCGGTCTATGGCGACAACGGCTCAGGCATGCACTGCCACCAGTCGATCTGGAAGGACGGCAAGCCGGTATTCGCCGGCAACAAATATTCCGACCTGTCGGAAATCTGCCTGTCCTACATCGCCGGCGTCATCAAGCACGCCAAGGCGATCAACGCCTTCACCAACCCCTCGACCAACTCCTACAAGCGTCTGGTCCCGGGTTATGAAGCGCCGGTGCTGCTCGCCTATTCGGCGCGCAACCGCTCCGCCTCCTGTCGCATCCCCTACACCGCTTCGCCCAAGGCCAAGCGCGTCGAGGTGCGCTTCCCCGATCCGCTCGCCAATCCCTATCTCGGCTTTGCCGCGATGCTGATGGCGGGTCTCGACGGCGTGAAGAACAAGCTCGATCCGGGCCCGGCGATGGACAAGGACCTCTACGACCTGCCGAAAGAAGAGCTGAAGCAGATCCCGACCGTGTGCGGTTCGCTCCGCGAGGCGCTGGAGAATCTCGACAAGGACCGCGCCTTCCTGAAGGCTGGCGGCGTGTTCGACGACGACTTCATCGACAGCTACATCGAGCTGAAGATGACCGAGGTCGAGCGCTTCGAAATGACCCCGCACCCGGTCGAGTTCGACATGTACTATTCGGGTTGAGCGCCGCTCACATCCGACAACGAAAAAGGCGCTCCCTCGCGGAGCGCCTTTGCTTTTTGGCTGCGTGTATCGCCCCTACGCGCTGGCCCCCACTTTGACGTGCGTGCTGAGCGCCACGCCAAAGGCCTGGAATAGCTTGCGGTTGATCGGATTCCTCTGCGGGTCGTACTCGGCGTGCCATTGCACCCCGAGCGCAAAGCCGGGCGCGTCCGCAATCCTGATAGCCTCGATCGTGCCGTCTTCCGCGATGCCTTCGATCACCACGCGCTTGCCGGGCTCGAGAATGCCCTGCCCGTGCAGCGAATTGACCCGGATCTTCTCGCAGCCGAGGATTTTGGCAAAGGCCCCGTCCGGCGCCAGGGAGACCTCGTGACGATCGGCGAACACGACCCGCGGGTCGGGATGGATTTCGCCGTTCTCGAGCCGGGGCATGCGATGGTTGATCCGCCCCGGGATCTCGCGGATCTCCGGATGCAGCGAGCCGCCGAAGGCGACATTCATCTCCTGCAGGCCGCGGCAGATGCCGAACAGTGGAATACCACGGGCAACGCAGGCCTCCGCCAGCGCCAACGCGACCTCGTCGCGCTTGATGTCATAGGGCTCGTGCCTGACATGGGGCTCGATATTGAAGCGGGTCGGATGGACGTTGGCGCGAGCGCCCGTCAGCACAATACCGTCGACCACGTCGAGCAAGGCGCCGACATCGGTGATCTCAGGGCACCCGGCAAACATCAGAGGCAGCGCGCCGGCGACCTCAGCCACGGCGCGCATATTGCGTTCGCCGACCACCTGCACGTCGAAGCGACTTTCGATGCGGTGGGCGTTCCCGATCACGCCGACGACCGGCTTTCTCCTCATGCCTCTTCCAGCCCTCCCTGTTCGAAACCCTAATCATGCCCTCCGTCCTGCGCCGGATCAATATTTTAGAACCCCTTTCCACGGCCGCGCTGCTCTGCGGTGGGTTCATCCCTCGGCCAAAATGCGCGCCCGGCTGCACACGGCTTGATCCCGGCAGCTTTTGGCTGAACAGTGCGGTAAGGGCTCTCTGAACGTGGGGACAAAATTGGCGGTGTCGAACGACGAGCGCCTGCAGGCGCGCATTGATCTGGCCTGGGCAATCGCCATCGGCGGCATCGGCGTCGTGCTGTTCGCGGCCGTCCTGATGTTTGCCTGGTATTTCGCCGCGACGCTGTTCTTGATCTTCACCGGCGTGCTGCTGGCGGTGGCGCTCAACGCCATGACTAACCGGCTTGGTCGGCTGATCCCCCTGCCCCACCCGCTGCGGCTAGCCATGGTCTGCGTGGTGCTGGCGGTGCTGGCCTCTGGCGTGAGCTATCTCGGGGGCGCCACGATCGCCCAGCAGGCCTCGGCGCTCAGCGACACCATTAAGGGTCAGCTCGTCCACTTCAAAAGCTTCCTCGACAAGAACGGCATCGATACCAGCTATTTCGACCTCGGCAACAGCGGCGACAAGGGCGGACCGTCGGGCACACCAACCGGGGCCGGTGCGAGCTCGCATCTTCCGAGCGCCGGAACGATCGCCTCGAGCGGTGGGGCGATCGTCAGCCAGACCTTCAAATTGCTGCTGGGTACGGTCGGCGCCGTCGGCAATCTCTTCATTGTTCTGTTCCTCGGGCTCGCCTTTGCCGCCCAGCCTTCCGTCTACCGCAACGGGCTTTTGTTCCTGGTCCCGGCGAAGCAGCGCGCTCGCACCACCGTCATCGTCGATCGCATCGGCGAAACACTGGAGCGCTGGTTGATCGCCCAGATCGCCACCATGTTTGCGATCTTCGTGGTCACCTGGATCGGGCTCGCCATCATCGGCATTCCCGGCTCGTTCATTCTGGGCGTTCAGGCCGGATTGCTCGGCTTCATCCCGACTGTCGGTGCGCTGATCGCGGGCCTGATCGTCGTCCTGGCGAGCCTGTCCTCGGGCTGGATCGCGACACTGAGCGCGTTCCTGCTATTCCTCGGCGTGCACGCGATGGAAAGCTATGTGCTGACGCCACTGCTGCAGCGGCAGGCGCTCGATATCCCGCCTGCAACGCTGTTCGCCTTCCAGATCCTGCTTGGCGTGGTGTTCGGGATCTGGGGATTGGCGCTGGCGCTGCCGATGATGGCCATAGCCAAGGTCATCATCGACTATTTCAAGTCAAACGAGACCGCGGCCGCGCCGGCAGCGGCCTGACCACCTAACCCGCCGAGGTCAGCACCGTCTCGGTGTGCTCGACCTCGGGCGGTGCCGCAAAATACTGCCCGACCAGTCCGCGCCATTCGGCAAAATTCTCCGAGCCGCGGAAATCGACAGTGTGGTTTTCCAGCGTCGCCCATTTCACCATCAGCCGGTAGCGCTGCGGCTTCTCGATCGACTTGTGCAGCTCGAAGCCGTGAAAGCCTTTGGAGCGGCCGAAGGCGGCGCGCGCCTTGGCAACCGCAGCCTCGAATTCCTTCTCGGTGCCAGGCTTGACGTCGATTTGCGCGATTTCGGTGACCATGAGGCTTGTCTCCGTGTTTTTTGAGAGCGCGTGTCTAGCTCAAACGGGACAAAAGAAAAAGGCGCCGCATGGCGCCTCGTAAGCCTAAGCGGCCCCGCGTTCAACCGGCGAGCAGCACCGCGCCGACGATTGCGATTGCGCAGGCGATGAGGGCGACGACCGGCCAGGCATTGTGACGGCGCTGATAGTATCCCCGTGCACGCCGCGCCATGATCAGCGCGGCCTCATATTCGTCGGACGACGAGAACAGGCAGGCAAAGCCGCCGCGGGCGGATGCCGCATCTGCTTCCAGCGCCAGCAGCAGGGCTTTCGGTGCGTGATTCCGGCTGATCCTCATCGTTCAAGGATGAGACCGAATGGTAAACGCACCGTTACAGCCTGATCCGGAAAATTGTGTAGCGGCTTTCCGACCAGAGCAGGCGCAGCAAAAGCCCTCAGGCGATCGCAGGCGAGCTTCGCGCCGGCGGCGGCAGGCCCGCCGTCTTTCGCCGCCAGTTCTCCAGCGACAGCGGCAACTCCTCCGCGGTTTCGACCCGGTTACGACCGCCACGCTTGGCCTGGTACAGCGCGGTGTCGGCGGCGGCAAGCAGCACTTCGAGCTCGGTGCCGGCCGGACCACCGGCGACGCCGATGCTGACCGTGGTGTCGACCTTGCCCTCCTCGACCACGATATCGGAGGCCTCGAAGGCCTCGCGCACCCGCTCGGCGACCAGCACGCCTTCCTCCAGCGAGCAGGGCAGCAGCGCGGCAAACTCCTCACCGCCGATGCGGCCGGACAGATCGCTGATGCGCAGATTGTTGACCACGATGGTGGAGAACAGCTTCAGGATCTCGTCGCCCGCCGGATGGCCGAAGCGGTCGTTGATGCCCTTAAAATGATCGATGTCGAAAATCAGGGCGCTCACCGGCCGCCCGGCTTTGGCCTCGCGATCGATCACCCGTGTGCAGGCCTCGGCGAAGCCGCGACGGTTGAACAGACCGGTCAAGGGGTCGACCGAGGCCGCGGTCTTGTGCGCGCTCACCGTGCGTTCGGACACCAGCATGAATATGACGAACACGGTGCCCACCGCATAGAGCACTAGCTCGATCGAGAAAATCGTGACCCAGATGCTGGTGGCGAATTTCTCGTCGCCAGGCCGCAGGGTGTCGCCGAGCAGGATCGGCAGCATCAGCACAAAGCCATGCAGCACCGGCACCGTCAGCGCCGGCCAGCGCCGCTGCAGTTGCTTGCGACGCTCCGACCACAGCTCGGTCGCGGTCAGCGCGGCGTAGACTGCGACAATCGCGGCGCCGATGGTGAGCCGCAGCTCATGCGCCTGCGGATTGAGCGTCGTGACCGTGGTCACCCAGGCGATCGCTCCGAGCACGAGACCCGGCAGGTTGGGCTTTCTACCGTGGAACACGCGGGCGGCGTTCCAGACCATGCCGCAGGCGACGAAGCCAACCGCGTTGAGCGCGAGCGAGAGCGTCTCGCCCAGAATGTGGCTCGCCATGCTCCACAGCGCGACCGAGGCCGCGCCGAGCAGATAGGCAGTGCCCCACCATTTCAATGCGGGATTTTTCTCCTGGCTGCCGAAGAACAGCAGCATGGTGCCGAGCAGTGCGGCGACCATCGTGGCCATGATATAAAGCGTGATGCTATCGAGCGACATCGCTCACTCCGAATGCTGGCAACGCTTTCGGTTGGATTTCCGAAATGACGTTGCGCGCCCATTGCAGCTCACACTGTGAGCGACGGCGAGTTCGCATTCGGTTTGCGTTCACAGGCAAGTTTTCAGGAAATATTGCGGATATTAACACTTTCAGACACTTAGCTGTAAAAACGCCTCTAAGTGCCTCTAACCAGTTCAATAGGTTAGCCGCAAATCGTAGGACGCTTTTCGGGCACGGCGTTTGCTCGCTTTGCCCTAGGCGTCGTGCACTCATGCAACACAACCTATAGTGCAATGCATATCACAACAATTAACAGGGGTTTAGGACTCCCATATTACCGTCGCGCTTAGGTTGTAGCGTATGGGTCCCACCAGGGGCCTTCACGTCCCTTGGGAAGTACTGGATGCAAACCTTAGGCTCCGCCTTGGACGACCAAAAGGGGTTCGGCCGAGGCTTCGATTTCCTGCGCGTATTTTTGGCAGCAGGCATTATCGGCTGGCACACCGCGTGGCTGAGCGGGCATGTGGAGACGGTAAAGTCCTCCGCCTTTTGGCTTTCCCAATACATGCTCGTGCCCATGTTTTTTGCTTTAAGCGGATTTCTCGTAGCGGGAAGCAGTATGCGGCTCTCTACGAAAAACTTCCTGTTGAACCGCGCTGCGCGTATCTTGCCTGCACTCGTCGCCGACATCGTTTTCGCGGCGCTTCTAATTGGTCCGCTTGTGACGAGGCTGCCTGCAAAGGAGTATTTTACTGACGCAACTTTCTTTACTTACTTCCTCAATATCACGGGCTGGATGCAGTACTCCCTTCCGGGCGTGTTTGAGAACAACCCATCGCCAGAGGTGAATGGGGCACTTTGGACGATCCCCTTCGAGATCGGCTGTTACGCCATTCTTGCTGGACTGATGATTTCTGGAGCGATCAAACGCCCCGGATTGGTACTAGTGCTCACATACGCCGCTTTGATCGTCGGGATTCCGCTCCGGCTGCTAACGGCGCACCTGCTAAGCGATCATGCATCGTTTCTTGAAAACCTGGCGGTGCACGTCTTCTTTTCCGTCGGATCGTTACTTTGGCCCTCTTTTTTGATCGGAATTGTCCTTTATCAGCTGCGGTACTACGTGCCTTTCTCCAAAGCGATTGCGATTGGCCTGGTGTGTGTGGCGATGCTTGTGAGCACGTTTGGCGATCCCGCGGTCCTGTTGAGCCATCCCGCAGTCTTCTCGATCATACTTCCGCTGCTCGGATATTTGACCGTGATGATTGGGCTGTCGCCGATGCCTCGCCTTCCCGGATTTGGGACCGGTGATTATTCATACGGCCTATATCTCTACCATACGCCCTTCCTCCAATTGCTGATCCACTATTTCCCTGAGGCTTGGATCGGTGACCGATGGTGGACATTGTTTTTTGCTGGGTTTCCACTCGCGCTGACGGCAGCCGTGATCTCGTGGCACTTGTTTGAGTATCCATCGCTGAAGCTCAGGAAGTCTTTCGTGATCAAACACCGGCTAGAGGGCGGCTTTGGTGGTTTCGAGGATCGTGCTCATGCCGCGAGCAGCCAATCTGCGTCTCGCACCGTGCCGATTTCCGGGTAGCCGATCGAACAAAGCCCGACCATGTCTCAGTTTTCAGGAAAAACTGCGACACGTTCAGCGCCATACCGCGACAAACAAACGCAAAAAGCAAACACAAACCAAAACAAAAAGGGCGCCGTGCAAGGGCGCCCTTTCGCAGAGACAGGCCGCATTCGCGGCAAATTGAATCGAAGCGATTACCGCTTCGAGAACTGGAACGACTTGCGCGCCTTGGCGCGGCCGTACTTCTTGCGCTCGACCACGCGCGAGTCGCGGGTCAGGAAGCCGCCCTTCTTGAGCACGGAGCGCAGATCCGGCTCGAAGTTGGTCAGCGCCTTCGAGATGCCGTGACGCACCGCACCGGCCTGGCCCGACAGGCCGCCGCCGGCGACCGTGCAGATCACGTCATACTGGCCGTTGCGGGCGGCAACAACCAGCGGCTGCTCGATCATCATCCGCAGCACCGGACGGGCGAAATAGATATCGAGCTCGCGGGCGTTGACGGTGATCTTGCCGGCGCCCGGCTTGATCCAGACGCGGGCGACCGCGTCCTTGCGCTTGCCGGTGGCGTAGGCGCGACCCTGCTTGTCGACCTTCTTGATGTATTTCGGCGCGTCGGGTGCGGCCGGCTTCAACTGCGACAGTTGATCGAGCGACTGAATGCTTTCGGCCATCTTATGCGGCCCTCATGTTCTTGCGGTTCATCTTGGCGATATCAACCTTCTCAGGCTGCTGGGCCTCGTGCGGATGCTCGGCACCCGGATAGACCCGCAGATTGCCCATCTGCACGCGGCCGAGCGGCCCGCGCGGGATCATGCGCTCGATCGCTTTCTCCACCACGCGCTCGGGGAAACGTCCCTCGAGGATCTGGCGCGCTGTCCGCTCCTTGACGTGGCCGACATAGCCGGTGTGCTTGTAATAGGTCTTCTGCTCGCGCTTGCGACCCGTCAGCACGGCATGCGCCGCGTTGATGATGATGACATTGTCACCGCAATCCACGTGAGGGGTGTAGATCGGGAGATGCTTGCCGCGCAGCCGCATGGCGACCAGCGAAGCGAGACGGCCGACCACGACGCCCTTGGCGTCGATCAGCACCCACTTCTTCGTCACCTCGGCAGGCTTTGCCGAAAAGGTTTTCATCTGCTGTATCCTGGAAAGGGAAACCGGCGCGCCGAAATTGCACGGCCGAACTGGCGCTCTTCTAGAGATTGGCGCCTCGTCCGTCAACGCTAGAAGGCAAAATTTATACCTTACAAAACAATGACTTACAATTAAGGTGTCATATTACCACGAGAATCCCTATTTATTTGGAATGGAATAGGTTGCCGTGACATGGGCGATCGGATCGGGTGAATCGGCGGAAAGCAGCGTCACCTCGCCAACCGCCAGCCGCTTTCCGAGCTTCAACAGTCGTGCTTCGGCCACGACGTCCTGGCCGGCGACACCCTTGCGCAGGAAATTGATGTTGAGGTTGGTGGTGACCGCAAGCCCGACCGGGCCGATCGCGGACAGCAGCACCACATACATCGCGCAATCCGCGAGCGCCATCAGCGTCGGCCCCGAGATCGTGCCGCCCGGGCGCAGCATCGTCTCGCTATAGCGCTGGCGCACGCGGCAGGCGTTGCCGTCAGCGTGCTCGATCCTGATGTCGCCCCCGGTGCGGAACACCTGCGGAAATATCTCGTGGAGGAATTGCTCCAGTTCCGGCACGCTCATTTTCGTAACTGGCATGTGTTCCCTGCCCTCGATTTGGGCTGTCAGTTACACTAGGTTACGATTGTAACCCAAATGGAATTTCGAATATGCCCGCCGAGCCGCTTCGCGCTTCCGTACCTGATGTTCCGATCCTGCTGCGCGAGATGGCGGGAGCAGTCGCTGTGCTCACCCTCAATCGCCCTGCCGCACGCAACAGCCTGTCGGACGCGTTGATTGCCGAGCTTCATGCGGCATTGGATGAGATCAGCACGGACAATAACGCCCGAGCGGTCGTGATTGCTGCCAACGGCCCGGCTTTCTCGGCAGGCCACGATTTGAAAGAGCTCACCGCGCGCCGCAGCGATGCCGATGGCGGGCGCGCCTATTTCGCAGAGCTGATGAATGCCTGCAGCGCCATGATGCAGGCGATCGTCCATTTGCCGAAGCCCGTGGTTGCCGCGGTGCAGGGGATGGCCACCGCGGCCGGCTGCCAGCTCGTCGCGAGCTGCGACCTTGCGGTGGCTTCGGAGCTTGCAGGCTTCGCAACGCCCGGCGTCGATATTGGCCTGTTCTGCTCGACCCCGATGGTGGCGCTGTCGCGCAACGTACCGCGCAAGCAGGCGATGGAGATGTTGCTCACCGGCGAGCCTGTCTCGGCTGCAACGGCGCAAAGCATCGGCCTCGTCAATCGCGTCGTCCCGGCCGGCGCCGAGCGCAGCGCCGCGATCGAGCTCGCGCAAAAGGTCGCACTCAAGTCCGCCCACACCGTCAAGCTCGGCAAGTCCGCCTTCTATCGCCAGGCCGAGATGAGCCTCGCCGATGCCTATGCCTACGCAGCCGAGGTGATGACCGAAAACATGATGGCGCTTGACGCCGAGGAAGGCATCTGCGCTTTCATCGAAAAGCGCGCGCCGAAATGGCAGGACCGCTAAACGCTCGCGCCGTCATTTTCGGGATGGTGCGCAAGCACCAGACCCGGACTCGAGATTCCGGGTTCGATGCTTTCGTATCGCCCCGGAATGACGGCGCAGGATTTTCATACTGAGCCGAACGTACAAAAATGAATCACGATACCTACTCCGACGATTACATCCGCGGCATCCTCAACAGCGTGAAGACCATCGCGATGGTCGGCGCTTCGCCGGTCGAGGTACGGCCGAGCTATTTTGCGTTCAAATACCTGGTGCAGCGAGGCTACGACATGATTCCGGTCAATCCCGGTCATATCGGAAAGAGCCTCATGGGCCGGCCGTTCGTGGCGTCGCTCGCCGAGATCGGCAAGCCAATCGACATGGTGGAGATCTTCAGGAGTTCGAACCACATCATGCCAATCGTCGAAGAGGCCTTGAAGCTCGCGCCGCCGCCTAAGGTGATCTGGATGCAGCTCGGCGGACGCGATGACGAAGCGGCGGCGAAGGCTGAAGCCGCAGGCCTCAAGGTCGTGATGAACCGCTGTCCCAAGATCGAATACGGCCGCCTGTCCTCCGAGATCTCCTGGATGGGCGTCAATTCGCGCACCATCAGCGCCAAGCGTGCGCCGATACCGACACAGGGCATGCGCCTCTCGCTCAACCGAATGAGCGTCGGCGGCGGCACGACCGCTGCGTCCGATCGCGCGGCGAAGAACAAGACAGAGCAATCCTGACGCAGTTGCGAGAAGATTGTGTCGGCGGCGGTTTCCCCCCAGGCATAATCCTTGCGAATTTGTCGCAGCCGCCCAGCGTGCCTTGACGAGGAAAGCGCGGGGCTTAAGCATGCGCCGCGCGATTTCACGCGCGAACAGCAGGACCGTCAGGATGAACGATCGTATTCCCGGATTTTCGACCCTCGCCGTGCATGCCGGCGCCCAGCCCGATCCGACCACGGGCGCGCGCGCAACGCCGATCTATCAAACCACGTCGTTCGTGTTCAATGATGCGGATCACGCTGCCTCGCTGTTCGGACTGCAGGCGTTCGGCAACATCTATACGCGCATCGGAAATCCGACCAATGCGGTGCTCGAGGAGCGCGTTGCGGCGCTCGAGGGTGGTACGGCGGCGCTTGCGGTTGCATCCGGCCACGCCGCGCAAGTCATCGTGCTGCAGCAGCTGCTGAAGCCGGGCGATGAATTCGTCGCCGCGCGAAAGCTGTATGGCGGCTCGATCAACCAGTTCACGCATGCCTTCAAGAGCTTTGGCTGGAACGTGGTGTGGGCCGACACCGACGAGCCCTCGAGTTTTGAGCGTGCGGTGAGCCCGCGCACCAAGGCGGTCTTCATCGAATCCGTCGCCAATCCCGGCGGCACCATCACCGACATCGAGGCGATCGCTTCGGTGGCGCGCAACGCCGGTGTGCCCTTGATCGTCGACAACACGCTCGCGACGCCCTATCTGATCCGCCCGATCGACCATGGCGCCGACATCGTCGTGCATTCGCTGACCAAGTTTCTCGGCGGCCATGGCAATTCGCTCGGCGGCATCATCGTCGATGCTGGCACCTTCGACTGGTCGAAGGGCGACAAATATCCCATGCTGAGCGAGCCCCGGCCCGAATATCACGGCATCAGAATCCAGGAGACATTCGGCAATTTCGCCTTTGCGATCGCCTGCCGCGTGCTGGGGCTGCGCGACCTCGGGCCTGCGCTGTCGCCGTTCAACGCCTTCCTCATTCTCACCGGCATCGAGACGCTGCCGCTGCGCATGCAAAAGCACTGCGACAATGCCAAGGCGGTGGCGGAGTTCCTGGCGGGACATCCGGCGGTCGCCGCGGTCAGCTATGCGGGCCTGCCCGGCGACAAATACAACAACCTCGCCCGCAAATATGCGCCCAAGGGCGCCGGCGCGGTGTTCACCTTCAACCTCAAGGGCGGGTACCAGGCCGGCGTGAACCTGGTGTCGAACCTGAAACTGTTCTCGCACCTCGCCAATGTCGGCGACACCCGCTCACTGGTCATCCATCCGGCCTCGACCACCCACAGTCAGCTGGACGATGCCGCCAAGGTCAAGGCCGGCGCCGGCCCCGACGTGGTGCGGCTCTCGATCGGCATCGAGGACAAGGAGGACCTGATTGCGGACCTCGAGCAGGCGCTGACCGCGTAGGTCGTTAACCTCGTTTGCGCTGGTGGTCTCCCGTTAACGGATATTCAGGCATAAATTCGCCTGGAACCATTCGGCATGATTCGGGAGCGAGCGATGCTGCGGGCTGCGATATTGACGTCTCTCCTGGTTGCGGCGACCACCCCATCCTTCGCTGCCGACCAGATCGCAACATCTCATGTCAGGCGCGAGGCGCGCGGGGCGCTGCCACCAGGGCTTCCCCGCGTGCACTACAAGGCCCGGACGACGGTCGTCTATCAGCCGGCGCCGCCGCCGATCGTGGTGGTCGAGAACAATCCCGACGTGCTGATTTCATCGTGGCCGTCGACGCCGCTGCTGCCGGGATCGACCACGCTGCCAGGCTATTACGGCCGCGCCTTCGACTATGACTACCAGGGCCCGTATTACGGGGGCGGCCCCTATCCGAGCTATTTTTGGCGCCTGCCCTACGCTTGCGGCGTCTACGGCTATTGCTAGAGTGTTTTCGAGCGAAGTGGGGACCGGTTCGCGTGAAGAAAACGCGTCAAAACAAGAATCTAGAGTTGCGGTTCTGATTCAATCAGAACCGGAAATGCTCTAGCCGGCCTGAGCGGCCAGCCTATGTGAGGCGGCTTCCGTGCGCCGCGCCGCCAGCCGCTCGGCCTGCATCACCGCAAGCGTCAGCACCGCGATGGCAACCGCCTGGTGCGACAGTGCGAGCCCCAGTGGAACCTGGTTGAGCAAAGTGAGAATGCCGAGCGTCGCCTGCAATGTGATCGCCGCAACCAGCCAGAGCGCCCCCTGAACCGCGGCGCGCGGCGCGTGCGCGCGTAGCGCGTCGAAAGCATGCAGGACCGCGAGTACGAATAGCGCATAGGCGGTCATGCGATGCTCGAACTGAACGGTGAGCGTATTGTCGAACAGATTGCGCCACCAGGGCACATCGAACCATAGCCGCGCGCTTGCCGGAATGAACTCGCCGTCGATCAAGGGCCAGGTGTTGTAGACAAGGCCCGCGCGCAAGCCTGCAACCAGCGCCCCGAGATAGAGCTGCACGAAAGTGACGGCGACCAGCACGAAGCTCGCGATCCTCATGCGCGCGGGAACCACAAGTGGCTCGCGCTCGCCAAGCCGCCGCAAGGTCCAGACAATCGCCGCATAGATCAAAAGTGCAAGCACGAGATGGGTGGCGAGCCGATAATGCGAGACCTCGATGCGCTCCGAGAGTCCCGAGGCCACCATCCACCAGCCGACCGCGCCCTGGAGCGCGCCGAGCCCGAAGATCGCCCACAGCCGTCGCTTCAATTCCGCGCCGAAAGCACCGCGCCATAGGAAAAACAGGAACGGCAGCAGATAGACCATGCCGATCACGCGGCCGATTAGCCGGTGGCTCCATTCCCACCAGAAGATGGTCTTGAACTGCGCAAGATTCATCCCCGCATTGAGCGCGTCATATTGCGGGATCTTCTTGTAGGCCTCGAACGCCGCGGTCCATTGCGCTTCGCTAAGCGGCGGCAGAGCGCCGGTGACTGGTTTCCACTCGACGATCGAAAGTCCTGATTCAGTCAGCCGCGTGGCACCACCGACCACCACCATGAGTGCGATCATGGCGGCGACCGTGAGCAGCCAAATACGGACGGCGCGGTTGGCCGAGGCTGATTTTACCGCAATTGTCATCAGAAAGGCGGACGGCTCGCTTGAATGAACTGGCGCGCCCCTTATAGTCCCGCACGGCTCGCGCGCAAGCCGCTCCACCAGGCCCAAAACCCTGCAATTCCGTCATGACCATTCGCACCCGCAAATTCCTCGGAACCATCGCGCTGCTCCTGCTGGCGCTGGTCTGGGCGTTGACTGGCATGGTGGTGGCGCAACTGCCGGTGCTCGCCAATTCCGGCTGGCTTCAGGCGATCTTCTATGTGGTGGCCGGCATGGGTTGGGTGCTGCCGGCGATGCCGATCGTGAGCTGGATGTCGCGGCCACGGGTGAGCTAAACGCCACGCTTACAAATTGGTCTTTGCGGCTACAGTCTTATGTCGTGTGCGCTTGATCCTCGCAAGCGGACAGCTCAAATCGATTGGCCGTAGCCCAGTCGGATTATCCCGCCGACTTCGCCCGCGTCGGCTGCACCGGCGGAAACGTGACACCCGACAGAAGCGCGCGCATGGCCCGCAGCGAGCGCCGCCGCCCATCCCAGCTGATACGCGGCAGCGCGTGCAGATTGGTGCGCCCTTCCGTCTCTATGATGCCGGATATCGTGGAGACGGCGCTGGTGAAGCCGGCCGCCTCCGTCATCACGACATGCGCACGCCGCCAGGAATTGCGGTCACCGAACGGATAGGCAAAATGCCTGACCTCGCGGTGCAACGCCGCTTCCGCCACCACCTTTCCCATGCTCATCTCGCGCCGCGCAACCGCATCCTTCAGGTTCGACAGCACAGGATAGTTCACCGTCGCGCTGCCCAAGGTCACATTCGGGTCGGATGCAAGCGTTGCGAGATCGGCCCAATCGATCGAGGCCTCGCGCGACAATTGCCTGATATCGACGCCGTAGCGCGAGCAGAGATCATTGATGGCAGCGGAAAGCTCGGATGGCGACAGAAGGCGCAGCCATCCCGACAGAAACGCAAAGACGTCGTATTTCTCCCCGTTCGTCCGGGTCGAAAAATGCCGCTCGTTCCGCTCGATCACCAGGCTCAGCCGGCTTTCCTTGGCGATGATCGCCTCAAGCGCAAGCCACCAGGCTTCCCCCACGCCATCCGGAAACGCCGTCGGCACATAGACGGTGAAGGGAACGCGGTGACGCGCGAGCACCGGATAGGCATTGCTGACAAGATCCTTTGCCGCGCCGTCAAAACTCAGGCAAACGAAGCGTTTTCGCTCTGGCATGATCACCGCGCGCCGGCACGCCTCATCAATGCTGACGATGTCGTAGCGCCAGCGCTTCAACGCGCGGATGGTGCGGTCGAGAAAGCGCGGCGTGATTTCGTCGGCTTTGAGCGGCTGGAACGCGGCGCGGCGCGACGGCCGCACCCGCTGGAAGCGCAGGATGGCGCCAGCCCCGCGGTTCTCGATCTCGCCCCACCAGGCACGGCCTGAGAAATAGGCGAGCTCAAGCTTGAGGCTCGTCAGCCATCTGATGTCGGATTCCAATGTCCCGCCCCCGGCAAACCGATATGCCTGCCCCTCGCCACCCCCTCCTTACCCTTTGTTGACACTTCTTTGCAAAGGTCGGCCGAAGGTGAAAAGCGTAAATATTTCCCGGTCGAATCGGATTTGGCGATGAGCATGGCTGCCGCGATCGATAGCCGGACGGCCGAAGCGGCGCCGCGGGCGAAGCCGGGCCACATCGCGCAGGTCGACATCGTCACCGACTTCAGTTCCGCGGAACGCGCTTGGCGGAAGCTGGAAAAGTCGGGGCAGCTTCTCACCGCCTACCAGCGCTTCGATTTCCTGCAATGCTGGCAGAATGACGTCGGCGCGCGCGATGATGCAACGCCGCTGATCGTGATCGCCTACGATGTCGAGCGCCGCCCGCTGCTGCTGCTGCCGCTGACATTGAAAAACATCTATGGCTTTGGCGTGGCGTCCTTCATGGGCGGCAAGCATACCACCTTCAACATGGCGCTGTGGGACCGCGATTTTGCCGCGATGGCGCAGCGCGCCGATATCGAAACCGTGCTCGGCGAGCTGCGGCAGCATCGTGCGGTCGACGTGGTCGGGCTCAGCCAGCAGCCGCTGCGCTGGAACGATGTGGTAAATCCACTCGCTCTATTGTCACATCAGCCTTCGGCGAATGATTGCCCGGTTTTGAGCATGGAGGTCGGCGCCACGCCACAGGCGCTGATCTCCAACTCGCTGCGCCGCCGTCTCAAGGCCAAGGAGCGCAAGCTCAAGGAGCTCCCCGGCTATCGCCATTATGTCGCGACCGACGATGCTGATATCATGCGCTTGCTCAGCTGGTTCCTTCGTGTCAAGCCCATGCGCATGGCGCAGCAGCGGCTGCCGAATGTGTTCGCTGAAGCCGGCGTGGCCGACTTCATCCACAGGGCCTGCCTGGCACGACGGCCGGGCGGCGGCCGCCTGATCGATATTCACGCGCTGGAGTGCGACGAAGAAATCATCGCGCTCTATGCCGGCGTCGCCGACGGCCAACGCTTCTCGATGATGTTCAACAGCTACACGCTGTCGGATCATTCGCGCTTCAGCCCCGGGCTGCTGCTGATCCGCAACATTATCGACCACTGCGCCGCGCGGGGCTATCGCGCGCTCGACCTCGGCGTCGGCTCGGACAGTTACAAGCAGATGTTCTGCAAGCGCGAGGAGCCGATCTTCGACAGTTTTATCGCACTCAGTGCGCGCGGCCGAGTTGCTGCGCTGGCGATGTCTTTGTCTGCCCGCGCCAAGTATCTGGTGAAGCACAACCGCGCGCTGCTTTGGGTCGCGGACGGCCTGCGAAAGGCGTTCCGCCAGCACTCAGCAGCTCGTAGGATGGCTTGAGCCGACGGGTCGCGCGAATGCGCGCCCCGTGACGGGCTTCGCCAAACCCGTCATTCCGCCGTCCGAAAGATGGCGGGTTTCGCGGCGCTCTACCCACCGTACATGTTTTCGCTACCTCTCAGGCCGCAACGACCGTCGGTGCGGCGTCGGTCGGATCGGACGGCTGTACCGGCTTGCTCAGCATCGTCACCTCGGAAAAACCCACTGCCTTCAGCTGCTCGCACATCAGATGGCGCGCATCCTCCTCCATCGCGGCATCCGGCACCACGACGGCGCGGGCCTCGGCGGTGAGCAGCTCCGCGGGCAGATCCGAGGCAAGGCCGGCATTAAGCAGCACGTGGTCGTAGACCCGCAGCAGCGCATCGATGGCGAGCGATAGCCGCGGCGACTGCAGGAGGCCGCGGTCGAATCCCGGACGCCCGGCGCTGACCAGCTGCACGCGCGACAGCCGATCGCGGGTGATCACCTGCGAGAAGGACGCCTCGCCTTGCACCAATTCAGCAATGCCCGGCGCGACTGGATCGACCGAGACGGCCTGGATCGCGGGCGAGGACGCCTCGAGGTCGACAACGGCCACGCGCGCCCTCAACGCAAGGCGCCGCGCCAGCGTCAGCGCGGTCAGCGTGATGGCGTTGCCGCCGGCGGTGCCGAGCACGGTGATCTTGCGCGCGGCTGCGTCCGCGCGGTGCAGCTTCTCGGCCAGCTGATCGATTTCGCTGAGGTTTTCGGCGGTCCCCTCCAGGGTCTCCGTTACGACCGCGTCGATCGGCGGGCTCAGCGGAGGCGCCGCCTCCTCCAGGACAGCCAATGTGGGCTCGACCCGAGGCACCGCAGCCGGCATCGACGCGGCAACGGCGGCATCCGCAATCTCAGGCGCAGTCGCCGCAGGCATTGCCGCGCCAAGCGCAGCCATCGCGCGCGGCGCGGTCATGCGCAGGAGCTCGCCCGTGACGACCAGGCCGGTGCTCAGGAGCAGCGTCGCCAGCGTAGCAATCAGAACGACCGGCAGCTTCTTCGGATAGGCCGGGGTGTTGGAGACGATGGCTCGGGAAATGATGCGGCCGTCGGGGGGCGCTGCATCGATGCTCTCGCGCGTATTCGCCTCGCGATATTTGGCGAGATAGGATTCGAGCAAATCGCGTTGTGCCTTGGCCTCACGCTCCAGGGCACGCAGCTGGACGTCCTGGCCGTTGGTCGAGGAGGCCTGCTTCTTCAACTGATCAAGGCTCGCGGTCAGACTCTCGACGCGGCCGCCGGCGATGCGCGCGTCATTTTCCAGCGAGCGCGACAGCTTGGCGGCCTCGTCGCGGATCTGCTGGTCGAGATCGGCGAGTTGCGCCTTGAGCTCCTTGATGCGGGGATGGTTGTCGAGCAGGGTCGAGGACTGCTCGGCAAGCTGCGCCCGCAGCGTGACCCGCTGCTCGGAGAGCCTGCGGATCAGCTCGGAATTGAGCACTTCCGAAGCTTCGATCGGCTTGCCGCTCTGGATCATCTCGCGGATCAGCCGTGCCTTGGCCTCGGCGTCGGACTTCAGCGCACGCGCATTGTTCAATTGGGTGTTGAGCTCGCCGAGTTGCTGGTTCGACAGCGTGGTGTTGTTGGTGCCGACGAACAGGCTCGACCTGGAGCGGAAATCCTCCACTTTCGCCTCGTCCTCGGCGACCTTCTGGCGCAGATTGTCTATCTCGCCCGACAGCCACTGGCTTGCCGACTTCGCCTGCTCCCGCCGCGAATTCTGCTGCAGCACGAGGTAACCGTCGGCGATCGAGTTGGCGACGCGCGCGGCAAGATCCGGATCGCGCGACTGGAATTCAACGACGATGACGCGCGACTTGTCTACGGCGTAGGCCGTCAACCGGTCGAAATAGGCGTCCAGCACCCGCTCCTCCGGCGTCATCGTGAACGGGTCGCGTCCGATCCCGAACAGCGCCAGCAGCGACTTCAACGGCGACAGGCCGTGCAGCACCGGATCGAATTCCGGCAGCTCGGCAAGCCTGTTCTTCTTGATGATCTCGCGGGCAAGGTCGCGCGACAGCACGAGCTGAACCTGGCTCGTCACCGCCTCGGCATCGACGGTCGCCCGCTCCTCGTTGCGCTCGCCATTGGGACGCAGGAATACGTTCTCGCGGCCGTCGATCAGGATGCGCGCTTCTGACTTGTAGCGGGGCGTGATGAGATTGACCGACGCGACCGAAAGCACAGCGGCCAACAGGGTCGGCAGGACGATCCATCGCCGATTGCGTGCGATCGCCTCGCGCAACGCGCGCAGATCGATGTCGGCGGCCTCAGCGCCGGGGTGGGCGGCGGAGTGGACGGAGACGGCAGGTCTCGCGATCGCGGCCTGTACGGGCTTTGCGGCGACCTCGACGGCCTCAGCCTTGTCCCCGCCCCTACGCCAGAACGCCAAATGCATTGCAAACTCCCGCGAACGCCACGACTCCACCCAAACTTCGCCTGATTACACTCCATTAAGGTTGAGGCTGGGTTAAGCCCGGACGGGCCCTTGCGCGCTTTGCGGCCAGAGATGACTATGGGGACGCTTGCCATTATGCTTTGTTAACCACGAAAGTCCTTAATCCGAATCGAGATTTTGCCTTGGTAATCCTGCCTTGGGTGGCGCCATGCGAGGCCTGCGCGCCGCCATCTGCCACATGATCGCTGTACCCACGCGCGCAAGCCGGTTCTGATATGCCCCCGCCCGCCGATCAGCCGCTTCGCATCCTCCATGCCGTGCGCCCGCCGGTCGGCGGCATTTTTCGTCATATCCTCGACCTCGCCAACGGGCAGGCCGATCGCGGACACCAGGTCGGCATCATCGCCGACAGCCTCACCGGCGGCGAGCGCGCCGACACAGCATTCGCCGAAATCGCACCGCGCTTGAAGCTCGGGGTGCACCGGCTTCCAATCCGCCGCGAACCATGGCCGAGCGATTTCTGGGTCTGGTCTCAGTTCATGCGCATGATCCGTGCCATCAAGCCGGATGTGCTGCATGGGCACGGCGCCAAGGCCGGCGCCTATATCCGCCTGAGGTCGCGCTCGCGACGGGTGATCCGGGTCTACACACCCCATGGCGGCTCGCTGCACTATGCGTCCGACACGTTCAAGGGCCAGTTCTATGGCCGCCTCGAACGCCGGCTGATGGATGCCACCGAGCTTTTCCTTTTCGAAAGCAAGTTTGCCCGCGACACCTATCAGCGCATGATCGGCACACCGCAGCAGGGCGTGGTGCGTTGGGTCTTCAACGGCGTCACGGCCGACGAATTCGATCCCGTCCCCAAGGCCGATGATGCCACGGATATCGTTTATGTCGGCGAATTCAGGCGCATCAAGGGTGCCGATCTCCTGATCGAAGCGCTTGCCCGTTTGCATGCCGGCGGCAACAAGCTGACGCTGACGCTTGCCGGGGATGGCGAAGAAATGCCGGCGCTGAGAGCACAAATAGAACGGCTCGGTCTTTCCAACTCGATACGCTTCATCGGCCATGTGAAAGCGCGCTACGGCTTCTCCAAGGGCCGGCTCCTGGTCGTGCCCTCGCGCGGCGATTCCATGCCGTATGTGGTGATCGAGGCGGGTGCCGCGGGTATCCCGATGGTTGCCGCAGATGTCGGCGGGATTCCCGAAATCTTCGGGCCCCGGGCGGAGTCGCTGTTCGCCTCGAGCTCGGTCGACGCAATGGCCGGCGCCATTCAAGCCGCCCTTGCCGATCCCGCCGCAGCGCAGGTACGCGCCAAGACGCTGCGCGAGCGCATCTTCCTGCATTTCTCGCAAAACGCGATGGTCGATGGCGTGCTTGCCGGCTACCAGGACGCTTTCGCCGCGCTCGCAGCGCAAGCGAAATAGTTCATTTACCCTTATTTACCAAGCTAACAGTTTCTTCCGATTTGTCCGCTAAGCCCGACTTCGGGGGCATACCGCAACTGCGCGCGAGGAGTTATGTGGCGCGCAATAACGGGACGTGGACGACAGTGGAACAGATCAACGCACGCTCGATGGTGGATGCCGCGGCTTCCGCGGCAGCAACGATGACGTCCGGCCGCCCGCAGGTTGAACGGCGGCGACGGCTCTCGCCGGCCGCACTCGCAGTCACCAACCAGAAAGTGGCCCGCGCCTATTCGCCGATTGTAATTGCTGGCGCAGTCCGTCTCGCCGATTTCCTGGTGCTCAGCGCCGTCGGCATCGCGGTCTATTTCGCCTATGTGGTTCCTCTCGACGGCTTCGTCTGGGAATATATCGCGGCGATCTTCGGCATGACCTTAGCCGCGGTGATCTGTTTCCAGGCCGCCGACATCTACGATATCCAGGTGTTTCGCGGTCACCTTGGCCAGATGACACGGATGCTCTCGTCCTGGGCGTTCGTGTTCCTGCTCTTTATCGGCGTGTCCTTCTTCGCCAAGGTGGGCGGCGAGTTCTCCCGGCTGTGGCTTTCCGCCTTCTTCTTTCTCGGCCTTGCTGCGCTGGTCTGCGAGCGCCTCGTCGTGCGCACCCTGGTGCGCCGCTGGGCCCGCGAAGGCCGGCTCGACCGCCGCACCGTGATCGTCGGCGCCGACGAGAACGGCGAGCGGCTGGTCGAGGCGCTCGGCGAGCAGGACGACACAGACATTCATGTGCTCGGCGTGTTTGACGACCGCAATGACGATCGCGCGATGGACACCTGCGCCGGCAGTCCCAAGCTCGGCAAGATCAACGACATCGTCGAATTCGCCCGCCGCACCCGCGTCGACCTCGTGCTGTTCGCACTGCCGATCTCGGCGGAGACGCGCATCCTCGAAATGCTGAAGAAGTTGTGGGTGCTGCCGGTCGACATCCGCCTCTCCGCCCACACCAACAAGCTGCGCTTCCGCCCCCGCTCTTATTCCTATCTCGGCGAGGTGCCGACGCTTGACGTGTTCGAGGCGCCGATCACCGATTGGGACCTGGTGATGAAATGGCTTTTCGACCACATCGTCGGGGGGGTCGTGCTGCTCGCCGCACTGCCGGTCATGGCGCTGGTCGCGCTTGCCATCAAACTCGACAGTCCGGGTCCGGTGCTGTTCCGCCAGAAACGCTTCGGTTTCAACAATGAGCGTATCGACGTCTTCAAGTTCCGCTCGCTCTACCACCACCAGGCTGATCCGACCGCCTCCAAGGTCGTGACCAAGAACGATCCGCGCGTCACCTGCGTCGGCCGCTTCATCCGCAAGACCAGCCTTGACGAGCTGCCGCAGCTTTTCAACGTGGTCTTCAAGAGCAATCTCTCGCTGGTCGGTCCGCGCCCCCATGCGGTGCTGGGCAAGCTGCAAAGCCAGCTGTTCGACGAGGCCGTCGACGGCTATTTCGCCCGCCACCGCGTCAAGCCCGGCATCACCGGCTGGGCCCAGATCAACGGCTGGCGCGGCGAGATAGACAATGAGGAAAAAATCCAGAAGCGCGTCGAGTTCGATCTCTATTATATCGAGAATTGGTCGGCGCTGTTCGACGCCTACATCCTACTCAAGACGCCGATCGCGCTGATGACCAAGAACGAGAATGCGTATTGAGGTTTTCCCCCGACGTCATCGCCGGTCTGACTGGGCATGACGTAGCGGCAGTGGCGTAAGCGTCGCGTATGCGTTGAGCAGGTACAGCGTTTGATGGCGTATGCCACAACATCAGACTTTTCCGAAGCCGCGGCAGCGCCCGTCACGCTTGCTCTGCAGCGCGCGCTGGTCTGGCTGATAGGCGCATCCGTCGCCATCGTCTTCATCGAACCGAGCCCGTATGAGATCATGACGCTCACGGCGGCCGCATTGTTCTTCGCGACGGGCTTACGGCTGCGGCTGGTGTTCATGCCGCTGATCCTGCTGCTGGTGCTGCTCAACATCGGCTACAGCATCGGCGCGATTCCGCTCTACGCGCAATCCGACGTGTTCAGCTGGATCATGACCTCCTGGTACATGGGGATTACCGTGGTCTTGCTTGCCATGGTGCTGAGTGAGGACACGCTTGCCCGCCTCGACATGCTGCGCCGGGGGCTTATCGTCGGCGCCATGATCGCGTCGCTGGCCGCAATCGGCGGCTACTTCAACCTGGTGCCCGGCGGGCATGACCTGCTGACGCTGTATGACCGCGCGCGTGGCACGTTCAAGGATCCGAACGTTTTGGGCGCCTTCCTGATCCTGCCGGCGTTGTTCGCGCTGCAGAGCGTTGTCACCGAGCGCTTCGCCAAGGCGTTTTGCAATGCAATTGCGTTCGGCATCATATCGCTCGCCATTCTGCTCGCATTCTCGCGCGCCGCCTGGGGCGGCCTGATCCTGACCGCGGCATTCATGTTGACGCTGATGGTCCTGACCGGCAAATCGCGCGCCGAGCGCTCGCGCATCATCGTCATCACGATGGTTGCTGTCCTCATCGGCGTGCTCCTGATCGCGGTGCTGTTGTCCTTCGACTCGATTTCGGAGATGTTCCGCCAGCGCGCGAGCTTCGACCAGAGCTATGACGAAGGCCGCTTCGGGCGCTTCGGCCGCCACATCCTCGGCGCCGACATGGCGCTCGACCTTCCCTTCGGCATCGGCCCCTTGCAGTTCCACCATTACTTCCCGGAAGACACCCACAACTCCTATCTCAATGCCTTCATGTCGGGCGGCTGGCTCTCCGGCATCTGCTATCCCGCGCTGATCTTCACGACTGTCATTCTCGGATTCAGCCATCTCTTCGTTCGCGTACCCTGGCAGCGCGCTTACCTCGCGATGTTTTCCGCCTTTCTTGGCACCGTCGGCGAGAGCTTCGTGATCGACACCGACCACTGGCGGCATTTCTGGATGATGCTGGGTGCGATGTGGGGCATGATCGCAGCCGCGCAGCGCCATAAGACCGTTGCGCCGCCGGTTGCTGCAGTGCAGACGCAAACCTGATATCAGCGCGACTCGACGAAGCTGTTTTGGAGATCGGGATGTGTTACCGCATCATTATTCTGGCGATCATGCTCGGGCTTGGATTGACTGCGCAGGCTCACGCCTCCTGCGTATGCCGCTGCGTCGACGGCAAGATGCGCGCCCTGTGCAGCAACGCCATCGATATCGCCCCGGCATGCCCGGTAGCGGTGTGCGGAATTCCTCCCGCCGCGATCAAACCGATCGAACGGACGCACCTGCCACCGCTCGGTACATTCCATTGCGAACGGCAACAGGTTCTGAACCCCACAACGCAACAATACGAGTGGCGCAGGATATGCCAGTGAGCGACCAGGACCGGACCGGCAAGCACCCGGCCCGCATCTCAGGCTCGCGCCAGCCTATCGCCGCGGCCGCCCCTTTCTCTTCGGCGCATCCGCCTTGCCCGTCTCGGTCTCAACCAGCCCCTTGAGCGCTTCGGTCGCCTCCAGACCGGCCTTGTAGCCTTCGCGCGCGAAGCGCAACAACAGTTGCAGCTCGGCATCCGAATAAGTGCTCCACAGCTTCTGCATGGCCTGTTGCATCGGCACGTAGAGCCGTCCGATCCGGGCGATGTTTTCCGGCACGGTCGCGATGAAGACCTTGCGCCGGTCGGTCTCGTCGCGCTCGCGGCGCACGAAGCCCGCTTTCTCGAGCCGATCGACCACGCCGGTGATGGCGCCCGTGGTCAACCCGGTGAGCTCAGCGAGCCGGCCCGCGGTCATCCGCCCCTCGAGATTGAGAAAATCCATGCAGTCGAGGTCGGAGCCGGAGATTCCCGCGACATTGGCGACGGCCTGACCGAACAGCACGCCCTGCGCCGAGGTCCGTCGCATTGCTTCTTCCAGTTCCTGCAGCAGCGCCACCCGCGCCTTCGCTCTTGACAAGGCCAATCCTATCTCTTAGTAGATTAATATCTTAGAATATAAGATATTTAGCTACTGACTTTCCTAACATCGACACGGCACAAGGAGCAAGAGATGAGAAATCTTCCCCGCAAGGCCCTGATCATCGGCGCCGGCATCGCCGGCCCCGTCGCAGCCCTCTTCCTCAAGCGCGCCGGCATCGATGCCGCCGTCTATGAGGCCTGGCCCTACGCCACCGGCATCGGCGGCGGCCTGCAGATCGCGCCGAACGGCATGCATGTGCTGGCCGAGCTCGGCCTGGCCGAGGAGATGATCAGCCGCGGCGAGGTCGCGGAATCCTTCGACTTCTATTCGCAGAACGGCGCCCGAATCGGCTCGATCAACCGCAACATGAAGGCGCGCTTCGGCCAGCCCGCCGTGAATATGCGCCGCGCCGCCCTGAACGAGGTGCTGGTCGACCGCGCCTGGTGCGAGGGCGTCGAGCTCTACTTCGAGAAGCGGCTGGCGAAGATCGAGGATCGCGCCGACCGACAGATCGTCGCAACCTTCACCGACGGTTCGACCGCCGAAGGCGATTTCGTGATTGGCGCCGATGGCGTTCATTCGCTGGTACGACAACATGTCGCGCCGGATGGCCCCAGGCCTTTCGACACCGGCCTCGTCAGCTTTGGTGGCTTCATCCGCCGTTCTCTGCTCGAGGACGCCGGCATTGGACCGCGGATCGAGGCGACCTTCGGTAAGGCAGGCTTCTTCGGTTGCGGCTATTGCGGTTCCGACCCGGACCAGGGCGCGATGTGGTGGAGCACCCAGCCGTCCAACGGCGTCGATGCCGCGACCTTCCGCGCGATGGGCCGCGACCCGCTCAAGCAGCATGTGCGCGACTTCCACGCCGGCTGGCACGATCCTATTCCAGAGATCATCGATGCGGCCGAGAACATCGTGGTCACAGACACGCTCGACGTCGCGAGCTTGCCGACCTGGTCGCGCGGGCGCACCGTGCTGATTGGCGACGCGGCGCATGCCACCAGCCCGCATGCCGGCCAGGGCGCCTCGATTGCGCTTGAAGACGCACTGCGGCTGGTGCGGCGGATCCAGGAGGGCGGCGAGCTGTGCGAGACCTTCGCGCAGTTCGAAGCGGAGCGGCGGCCCCGCGCCGAGCGAGTCGTGGCGATCGCCCGCCGCAATGGCAACAGCAAGCGCGAGTTCAGCCCGACCGGCGCCTGGATCCGCGATCGGATGATGAAGCTGCTGATCCCCCTGACCTCGAAGGGTATGGACTGGATGTACGCCTACAATCCAGCCGAAGCAGTCAGCTCTCCAGCTGGAACGTCAGCCCGGCATTGTCGACAAGCCGCTTGATCAGGGCCTCGCGCATCGCAGCGCCCGGCGTCCAGAAACCGGCGGGGACCTCGGGCGTATCGCGCAACAGGCAGATCGCGCATTCGGAGATCATCTTCGAGGTCGAGCCGTAGCCGGGATCGCGGTCGCCCTTCACCGCGGCGCGAACCTGGCGACCGTCGGGGGCGATCGCGACATAGAGCAGATCATAACGCCCGTTCTCGCGCTCTTCCTTCGACGGCCCCTCGCCCGGCTTGGGCGCATTGGGCCCGGTCTTTTCCGTGTTCGCCGCCATCACCTTCTTCGCGTTGGCCTCGCCCGTCTCGCCGGGACCGGTCAGCACCATCTCGTCGTAGACAAAATCCTGGCCATAAGGATAGCCCATCAGCATGTTGGAGCGATGGACATTGCGCGTGTTGACGGCGGCCATCATGAAGGGCGCGGTCCAGGACTTCAGGTCTTCTTCATAGACCGGCCTGCTACCCGGCGGCTGTTTGGGTCCCTTGAAACCGGGATTCAGCGCGAACGCGTCCTTGAGGATCGCAACCAGGCTGAGATCCCTGGCGACCGCCTCGAATGTCGCCTTGGCACTCGCCGCCGTGCCGCCCGAAAGCGTGCCACGCATCTCCCGCACGCGGCCCTTGACGCGAGGTGCCGGTGCACCGAACGCGCGCCTGGCTTCCTGCTGCACGAAATAGGCGCCGAGCTCGAACGGCACCGAATCGAAGCCGCATGAAAAGACGATGCGCGCGCCGCTTGCTTTCGCGGCCGCCTCATGAGCATCGATCATCTGCCGCATCCAGATCGGCTCGCCGCAGAGATCGATGTAATCCGTGCCGGAGGCCGCGCAGGCCGCGACGAGCTCGGAGCCGTAAAGCTGGTACGGTCCGACGGTCGAGATGACGCATTTGGTCTGGTCGATCATCGCCTTCAGCGAGGCGCGATCGGCGGAATCGGCGACGATCAGCGGCGTGTCGGCCGGAGCGCCGATCGCATCGCGCACTTTCGCGAGCTTGTCGAGACTGCGCCCGGCCATCGCCCATTTCAGCTGCTTGTCATTGCGGTAGTGTGTGGCAAGATATTCGGCGACGAGCTGGCCGGTGAAACCGGTCGCGCCATACACGACGATGTCGAATTTCGACGAGTTCATTCTAAGATCCTATTTTTCGGTCATTGCGAGCGAAGCGAAGCAATCCAGAGCCGAGCGTGAGGCTCTGGATTGCTTCGTCGCTGCGCTCCTCGCAATGACGATGGTGTATGTTGAAGCAGCCTCACTTCTTCCCATAAGACACGTTCATGCCGGCGCGGACGTCGTTCTGGATGCCGTAGGGCGCGATCGGATAGCGCAGGCCGTTCTTGGCAAGCTGTTTCATGCCCGCGATGGCCTTGGCAAGATGGGAAGGCGGCAGCGCCATCAGCATCTCCTCATCGGGCACGCCGCCATAGCGCCGTTCCGCAAAACATGGCAGCGACAGGCTCGGCTCGCCGGTCTTCAGCGCCCGCCCCCAGGAATCCGCGCAGGCCGTCTCGCCGACCACGCTCCATTCGAACTTGCGGTAGCCGGTATATTGCAGCCCGTTGATCAGGATGATCATCTGACCGGGCGTGGCATAGACAAGACAAATATCGGGCGGATTGAGCCGGCCGCTTGCGAGCGGGCTGACCGCGAGCGCCTGGTATTGCCCTGATGGAACCACGTCAAGCGCCTCCTGGCGCTTGCGTGCGTCGTCCGCCGTGCCGTGCCAGACGCCGACATAATTCTCGCCTGCCAGCCACTTGTCGTCCTGCGGACCGAGCCCGATTACCGCGCGGCATTGCGCGCCGACAAGATCGTCGCCGGTGATGCCGACCGTCCAGCCGAGCCGCGAGGCCATGCTCACGATCTGGTCGGTGGTATGCACGGCGTTGGGTCGCCTGATTTTCGGGATCGCTTCCATGTCTTCGACACGCGCGAACAGCTTCATGCCGATCACGGTGGTCTTCAGCCGCAACAGGCTGTTGAGATCGGCCACCATGCCGGGTAGGTCCAGCTCCTCGGTCAGCGTTTGCTGTTGCATGGCCTTACTCCCTTTTCGTCCACCAACGTTCTAGTCCTGGGAGGGGCCGGGAAGCAAATCATCCGTCTTGCCGGCGAGACGATAAGCAATCAGCCCGATCCATTCGCGAATGGCAATATCGGTCCTAAGCAGCCCGTCTGTCGCCGTGTTCGAGAACGATAACAGGTCCGACTTGTCACCGGTCCGCCAATCCACGGGATAGGGTTCTACCGGAAAGCCCGCCCTGCGGAATAGGCCGACCGCGCGTGGCATGTGGAAGGCGGAGGTGACGAGGAGCCAGCGCTCGCCGGGTCTGGGATCGGCGAGCGCTTTGGAAAATTCCGCATTCTCCAACGTATTGCGCGATCTCCGCTCGACGATCAGCCGCGAGCGATCGATCCCGAGGCTGTCGAAAACCATCGCGGCATAATCAGCCTCGCGCGCATCGTTCGAGATCAGGTTCGGGCTGCCGCCGGTGAAGATGACGCGGGCGTTCGGATATTTGCGGGCCAGTGCCGCGCCCGCCACGATGCGATCGGCGGCGCTCCGGATGACTGGCGCGTCATGCGCCACCGAAATATCGGCATCGATCGGGCCACCGAGAACGATGATGCCGTCAGGCGCGCCGCGGCTTGCGTCCCAGGGCGGAAACCGGCTCTCCAGCGAATAGATCAGGACATTGCCGAGCGGCGAAAAGGCACAGATCGCAAGCAGGACGATCGAAAGCACCAGGCATTTGCGGCCGAGCGCACGAAAGCGCGTGAGCAGCAACAGCGCACCGAGCAGGCCAATGATGAGCAGAAAGTGCGTCGGCAGAATGATGACGCCGAGCGTTTTGGACAGAACGAAAAACACACAAACCTCTTCGCGATTTCTGCTACAGCGTCATAAATTGTCGTCGTCCAAAACACAAAGTCCTGACATGACCCACCATCATCTCAAATCCAGTCCCGAAACCTGCCATTGGGGGTTTTTTGAGGCGCGGCTCAAGCCGGTGCTCACCGTCGACAGCGGCGACGAGATCACGATCGATACCATCAGCGGCGGGCCCGATGTGGTGCCGGACAAGAGCAAATTCCATGTGCCGCCCGAATTGTTCGAGGTGCACGCCAGGAGCGAGCGGATGGTGCCGGGGCATATCCTCACCGGCCCGGTTGCAGTCAAGGGTGCGGAGCCCGGTGATGTGCTGGAGGTCGATATTCTCGACGTCACGCTCCGGCAGGACTGGGGCTACAATCTGATCCGGCCGCTCGCGGGCACCCTGCCCGACGATTTCCACGAGCCGCGGCTCCTCAACATCCCGCTTGATCGCAAGCGAATGGTCGGCCAGCTGCCCTGGGGGCTCGAACTGCCGTTAAGGCCGTTCTTCGGCGTGATGGGCGTGGCGCCGCCGCCGGCCTGGGGCCGCATCACCTCGCTGATCCCGCGCGCCATGGGCGGCAATCTCGACAACAAGGAATTGGGCGCGGGCGCGAAACTCTATCTGCCGGTGTTCGTGCCGGGCGCATTGTTTTCCTGCGGCGACGGCCACGGCGTGCAGGGCGACGGCGAAGTCTGTGTCACCGCGATCGAGACCGCGCTGCAAGGCCGCTTCCGCTTGACGCTGCGCAAGGACCTCAAGCTCGATTATCCCCGTGCCGAGACGGCAACACACTACATGACCATGGCGATGGATCCCGACCTCGACCAATGCGTGGTGCG
Organism: Bradyrhizobium sp. Tv2a-2; assembly: GCF_000472425.1. Taxonomy (GTDB): domain Bacteria; phylum Pseudomonadota; class Alphaproteobacteria; order Rhizobiales; family Xanthobacteraceae; genus Bradyrhizobium. The sequence continues at coordinate 269,498 of NZ_AXAI01000004.1, forward strand.
GGCGTTGCGCGACATGATCGCGCTGATCGGCGAGAAGCGAAATCTCTCCCGCGAGGACGCCTACACGCTGTGCAGCCTCGCCGCCGACCTGCGGGTGACGCAGACCGTAAACGGCTCCAAAGGTATCCACTGCATGCTCGCCAAGGACATCGTCCACGGCTGACAGCGCCCTCACCTTCTGCGCAGGTCCATCAGGCCAATCCGATCCGATGCAGCGGCCGGCCAGTAGGCCAGCGGGCGATCCGTCGCGAGCGAGCCGTAAGACAGCCGATTCCCTATCTTTTGACCTGCGAACTGCCCGGGGCGCGCGCGCGAGCGCCGGGCGGGCGGGCGCCTTTCGTTCTTTGCTAGAAATTTCAATGGCTTACCTTGGCACTGTACAAAAACGCTACTTCTAAATAGACTCTTAATCGTTACTTTTATGTATCTGCGTTAGAGCATAGCTTTTTGCATGGCCACCGAAAAAGCCGAGACTGACCGCATCCCCGTTACGTTAGCGCTTTCAACCATTGCTTATCTTGAGAAACTGGTGCGACAGGGCACCCACGGCACCAGCGTTCCAGGCGTAGCAAGGACATTGATCGAGGAAGGCGTCCGTAACGCCATCAAGGACGGGCTCTTGTCCATCCGCGACAATGGCAAGCCGTGAACGGGGATGTTGTTCTGCGTAGCGCGGCGGGCGCGGCGCGTTGGCCAGGACGATCCAATCAAGGATCAAGCTTGGATAAGACAACATGCCCGCCTTACAGCCGACCTGGACCGAAGAACGCCTCGAACTTTTGAAATCCTGTTTTGATGCCGGGCTGAGTTGCCGCGAAATCGCCGATCGTATCGGGGTGAGCCGCAACGCGGTGATCGGCAAGATCTCACGGCTCAATCTGAAGCGCGAAAGGGCCACCGGTCCCGTGCGCAAGGACGCCGCGCGCGATCCCCGCGGACGGCCCACCCTGCGATTCAGGCGACAGTTCCTGCGTGCGGTCACAGCCGCCGACGATACAGCGACACTGGAGGCACCGGTCCACAACGGACACACCTGCACGCTGTTCGAACTCAGCGCCCAGACCTGCCGTTGGCCGATCTCGACACCGGGCGCCGACGATTTCTGCTTCTGCGGCAACCCGCCGGTCGAAGGCCTGCCCTATTGCCCCGGCCACAGCCGGATGGCCTATCGCGTCAGCGCACGCTGACGATCGCGGGATTGGGCGAACCGGGGTCGCGCCTTTTGCGCGTGACCTCGGGCTCCCGCTGAAGGGTAAGCCGATTTACCTTTGATTCATCGTGCTTGTTAGAATGCGATTCAAATTTTCCATCCATGATCACCGCATTGGGTGAATTGACATTGTGATGGGCGCTCCAATCAGTCTCGCGCCGAACCGGAACCAAAAGCATGACGCTTGCGGATCAAGCGGCTTCGGCTCTCCCCTTCCATGAGTTCGAAACAGCACGGCCGCGTACTGCCGGTCGTACCCGCGTTGCTCGAGGAGTTGCGATCCTCTGCGCCATTTCATGCGCGCTGTTAGTCACGAATTGCGCGCGCGATTCCGCGCAGCACGAACCCAATCTGGCGCTCCATGAGTTGAAAGTGACCGCTGTCCGGGTCAGGCCGCCCCCCCGTCGATCCCCCGAACAGCACCAGCATGCGCAGCCGCCGGTCCGCCGGCTCGACCCGGCGCTGCTCACGCCACAGCCCGCCCCCGATTGCGACTACAAGAGATCGGACCTCAAGACAGTGGACCCTGACGAGTGGGCCCGCCTGAAAGCCGAATACGAGCGGCAATGTTACCAGGACGCCGAGAAGGCAGCGCGTGAGCGTCTTGGCGTGCTCCAGGCATCCGTCCAGCACACACGAGATTGAGTCCGCTCGGGGCCCACAACGATCGTCGTGCACATCCATAGCCCCAGCAAGGCGATCGGGACCCGCGTGACTCCTTGATGACAGCAGTAAGGCGGCGGCTCCGAAATCCAGTCTTTTTTTTGCCGCACCGAGGTATCACGCTCTTGGTCATACGGTTTCTTTGATTTCGCCCATCGATCGTGGGCCCAAGACAGCAGTGCATTGGAATGAGGAATTGCCTGAGGACGAGTAATAGCTGCGTGAGCAATTATGAAAACCCTTTACGATTTGCTTGGTGCACTTCCGGACGACGACGCCGAAAGTCTCAGAGCTGCATTCCGTAAGGCCGTCAAAGCCAACCATCCTGACACAAATCCCGACGACCCGGATGCTCCACAGAGATTCCGGCGGATCGTGCGCGCCAACGCCATTCTCCGCGACGAGCGTCAGCGCGCGACTTACGACCAACTGCTCGAAACCGCCCTTCGGCAGCAAGGTTCGAAGCCAAGGCGCGCCATGTTCGACACGATCCGGAGGGCAGTCCTCGACACCATTACCGGCGCTTCTCTCACGATGGGCGTGTTCGGCGCGGGCTACCTGCTTCTCGCGCCCTCACCCAATATCCTTTTCGCTCCGGCACATGTGTTCGCAGTGTCGACACCCAAATCGGCGCCGACCGCGCCCGCGCCATCGACTGGATCGTCCGACACAATTGGACAAGCCAGCGCCCGCGACCAGCCCTATGAGATCGCAGCACCCAAGGCGCAAGCGAACGCGGAAAGCCCCAAGCAGACCACACAGGACGCCATTGCGTCTTCAGAGGATGCAGCCAGCGCAGCATCAAGTCCGAACACCCCGCTGGTACGCTACTCTGAAACCGACGACGCCAAATATTACCAGGAGCGAGGCATCTCGGCGTATCGCAGTGGCGACCTCTTTCTCGCGCTCGTCGACTTCGATCTGGCGATCTCTCACAATCCCACCGCCTCGGACGCGTATATCGATCGCGCCATTGTCTACCATCGCATGGGTGATCTGAAGCACGCCTTTGCCGACATCGCCGAGGCCAAGCGCATTGACTCAAATCGAAGCAAGGTCTCCGCTGCGGCAGCAAGCACTCCTTAGAGTGTTTTCGAGCGAAGTGGGGACCGGTTCGCGTGAAGAAAACGCGTCAAAACAAGAATCTAGAGCTGCGGTTCTGATTCAATCAGAACCGGAAATGCTCTAGCCTACCGCTATCGGCCCCTGTCGACGGCGACTTCAGCCCAGCCGCCAGCCGACCTCCTCGGCGAAGCTCTTGTAGAACTCCGTCGTGTAGGCGTCCTCCGGGCGCTGCCGCACGCGCGCATCGAGATTGTGCGCGTCGTCGCCGACCAGGATGCGCCATTGGTCGCGCTTGACGCCGTCAAGGATGATTTTCGCGGCTTGCACCGCCGTGGTCGGGGCTTCCTCGAGGAAGCTGCGGGCGCGCTCGGCGGCGCGGACCTGGATCTCCTCATCCGACATCTCGTCGGCGCCATCGACACCCGCGGTCTTGAGGCGCACGCGCGCCTGCGCAATATCGGTCTCGCTCAGGCGCTCGCTGCCGTTCAATACGAGGCGCGAGTTCGAGATCATGGACGTGCCGATGTGGCCGGGCATCACCACCGAGCATCTGATATGCGGCGCGTTGAGCCTGAGATCGTTGATCAGAGCCTCGGTAAATCCCTTCACCGCGAATTTGGCGGCGCTGTAGGCCGTGTGCGCCACGCCCATGCCGACCGAGGCCCAGAAGCCGTTGACACTGGAGGTATTGACGATGTGGGCCTCGTCCGCCTTCATCAGCATCGGCAGGAAGGTACGCACACCGAGATACACCCCGCCCCAGCAGATGTTGAAGGTGCGCTCCCACTGCTCGCGGCTGTTGGTGAACAGGCTGCCGCCCCCGCCGATGCCGGCATTGTTGAACAAGAGATGGATGCGGTCGGTCTTTTGCTGCTCGGCGAGCTCGTCGCGGAAGCGCTTGAGCTGATCCTCGATCGAGACATCCGCAATATGGGTCGTGACGCGCAGGCCCTGCGGCAGCTCCTCCACCTCGCACAGCCGTTTCGTCTCCGCCATGGCCTCTGCCGAGACGTCGCACATCGCGACATTGCAGCCCTCCGCCACGAGCTGGCGCGCGAGCTCCCGCCCCATGCCCGTGCCGCCCCCGGTGACGACGGCGATCTTCCCGGCGAAATCCTTCATGATCGACCTTTCCCTGCGTGTTGTTCGCGATGGTTGTTATTGGCCTGCAAAACGTGCCGCGCCGATGCCGCGCAAGTCTTACGGCATCGGCGAAAAGACTGCCACGGTCTTGCGTTAGTCCGCCGCCTCGATCCGCCGGCTCGCAAGCGCGCCCAGACCATCCAGCGCCTTCTCGATCGCCGCCTGTTGCGAACTTGACGCTTCCGGCATCGGTGCGCGCGACGTTCTGCCGGCGCTGTTCGGATCGAGGGAGAGATTACCGGCTGCGGGCGGAGCGATCCAGCCGCCCGACGGCCTAGCAGACCTCAGTCACCATCATGGCGTTCGTAGGGGCGCAGTTTTCGCCGGGAAATAAAACCGGCGCAACGCGTTGGTAAGGCGTTATCCAGGCGAGGCGTCCCATGACCAGGGCGACACGACATAGGCTCAGCGAGGCAGCCCGCCCGGTCCGAGGCCGCGTGCGCGTGGTTGCCCTGGTTGCGTCGGTTTGCTGCGCCCTCATCGGCTCCTCTGCGCCCATCAACGCCGCTGAGCTGACGCTCGAGCGGGTCAACGCGGCGGAGTTTTCCGGCAAGCAGCCAGCGGTGCACGATATCTCGCCGCTCGCAGTGCGGCTCCAGGTGCTGCTGGCGCGGGCTCGTTTTTCACCCGGCGAGATCGACGGCAAGTTCGGCGACAATGCCAGAAAGGCGCTGCGAGCCTATGCCGCCGCGCAGCAGCTTGGCGGCGGCGACCAGCTGACGCCGGAGATCTGGCAGAAGCTTACGGCCGATAGCCGCGCCGTGCTCTCGACCTATCAGGTCACGACCAAGGATGTCGCCGGGCCCTTCCTGGCAAAGCTGCCACACAGGATGGAGGAGATGAAACGTCTCGGCCGGCTGGCCTATACGAGCCCACACGAAGAGCTGGCCGAGAAATTCCACATGAGCGAGGACTTGTTGGCAGCGCTTAATCCGGGACGGCAATTTCGCCGGGCTGGCGCTACCATCGTCGTGACCGACGCGGCGGTGGCAAACGGGCCTGGCAAAGCGGATCACATCGAGGTCGACAAGATCAGCCAAACCGTGAAGGTATTCGGCGCCTCCAACCAGCTCATCGACTTCTATCCGGCAACCGTGGGCAGCGAGGAAAAGCCCTCGCCGATTGGCACCCTGCAAGTCACGAGCATCGATCGTGACCCGACCTACCGCTACAATCCCGCCTATCACTTCAAGGGCGTCCACGCGAGATCGCCCTTCATCATCAGGCCTGGGCCGAACAATCCGGTCGGTACGGTCTGGATCAGCCTTTCAGCCGAGGGTTATGGCATTCATGGCACACCCAATCCCGGCAAGGTCAGCAAAGCGGCCTCGCACGGTTGCGTCCGCCTGACCAACTGGGATGCGCAACAACTGGCTATGGAGGTGAGCAAGGGCATCCCCGTCACCTTCGTCGGCAAGTCAGGCTGATGCTCGCGGGCGGGCCTACTGCCCGGACCAGCGTGTCGCTTCGACATTTTGCGTCGGCTGATCGTTCAGGCAGCGCCGGCCAGCCGCGATCTCGGCATCAGTCGCGCCATGGCTGCGCGCCCACATTTCAGCGGCCGACGCCGAATATTTCGCGACGTAGTAGCGAACCACCGAGCAGGACACGCGCTGCACGATACCCGGATGATGTCCGGCCAGCGCGGTGGACGAAAGAGAAAAAGTCAGCGCGATCGCGCCGACGGCACGCGTCAACATAACGCCCCCTGAATCTACCCCACCAGCAGAGAATCAGACTCGCTCAAGCGCGGCAAATTAAACCTGCGCCTAAGCACCGAATTCCCCACTGTCCACGAGCCGACTGTTTCATCCTTGCATCACTGCCGGCTGCAGGCTTCACGGCGCTGGCGTCGCGAGTTGGAACCAATCGGCCGCGTCGGGCCTTTCCATTTTTGTGTGGAGGTTTGCGATGGAGATCCACGGCGAGGTCGCCAGTGAGCTCCGCGGCGACGGCATGATCATCATCGAAGGGCGCGACGTGGCGCTGGTCCCCTATTCACTGATTCTGGCCAGCGAACCGGGGCGCGTGGTCGCGGAAGGCTCGATCTGCGGACCGGAACCTCTGCTGCGGCGGGTGAAGAAAGCGAAAGCCGTCAAACTCGCGCTCGAAGACGGTCCCATCGTCACCCTGCGCTGCGGGGGCGGCCAGCGCGGCACACGATGGGTCAAGGTGCTGAAAGGCTGAGCGCAATCGGCGCGCGGATGTCGTCCAGGTCAGTTTCGAAACCGGACCACGCCTCACGCGCTGCAAAGCCGGGCCGCTGCGGAACTTCGTTCTCGCAGCGGCTTTGGTTCGAGTGCTCGCGGAAAAGAGATAGACGTCGTAGCGCGGACCAGGGAACTGCCGCAGCCCCATGAGGCTTGTCCGGAAAAGCATTATCCGGACGCGTCTCCATTATGAATATGAACAAGGCCATTGTCGGCATTGTGGACGTCTGTGTGCGCCACTGGCGGGCCGTCATCGCGGCCGGGGTCATCCTGCTGCTTGGAACGACGGTCTACGATGTCGTTCGCTTCTCCATCAACACTGATATCGAGACGCTCGTCTCGTCGAAATTGCCCTGGCACCAACGGCAGGTGCAGCTGACGCAAGCCTTTCCGCAAAAGGGCATCACCGCCGTTGTGACGGCACCGACGCCGGAAAACGCCGCGATTGCCACCAGCGCCCTCGCCGAAAAGCTGGCCAAGAATCCCGACCTTTATCGCGAGGTCACGCAGCCCTACAGCGGCGATTTCTTCGACCGCAACGGATTGCTGTACGGCTCCTTGTCCGACGTCAGGACCACGGCCGAGGGGCTGAGCCGTGCGCAACCCTTTCTGGCGGAGCTGGCAGCCGATCCAAGCCTGCGCGGCGTCGCCAATGTGCTCGCCTCCGCGGCGGACGGCGTTCATGACGGTCGACTCAAGCTGGAGCAGCTGGCGTGGCCGCTCTCGCTCGCCAGGACGACCCTGACCGATGTGCTCGCCGGCAGGCCTGCATTCTTTTCCTGGCAGGAGCTGTTGGAGGGCCATGCGTTGCCGGCCAGCCAGTTGAGGCATTTTGTCGAGGTCGCCCCCAGGCTTGACTTCAGCGCGCTGCAGCCGGGGCGCGCGGCGACCGACGGTATCCACAGGACAGCGGCCGATCTCAAGACGCCGGGAGTCGATGTTCGCCTGACCGGCCAGGTGCCTATGAACGATGATCAGTTCTCCGTGATTCGATACAGCGCGCTGCGCGACACGCTGACGGCCACGCTCGGCGTGCTGATCGTCCTGTGGCTCGCACTGCGCTCGTTCAAGCTGATTGCCGCAGTGTTCTTCAGCCTCATTGTCGGCTTGGCTGCGACCGCCGCGCTGGGCCTTGTGATGGTCGGGTCCTTCAATCTGATCTCGATTGCGTTCTTTGTGCTGTTCGTCGGGCTTGGCGTCGACTTCGGGATTCAATTCAGTGTACGTTACCGCACCGAGCGGCATGAGCTGGGCAGCCTGCGACATGCGCTCTGCAGCGCGGCCCACAAGGCCGGAAAGCCGCTGTCGCTGGCGGCGGCTGCGACTTCCGTTGGCTTTTTCGCCTTCCTGCCGACGAGCTACCGAGGTCTTTCCGAACTTGGTCTGATTGCCGGATGCGGCATGCTGATCGCCTTTCTTTGCAGCATCACGCTGGTGCCGGCCATGCTGACTGCGCTCAATCCGCCGGGGGAGCCCGCTGCGGTCGGCTTTAAGGTCCTCGCCCCCGTTGACGACTTCCTGCAACGCCATCGCATCGCCGTGATCGCAGGCACGTTCCTCGCGGTGCTGGCCGGCGCTCCGCTGCTGTTCCATCTGAGCTTCGATTTCAACCCGATCGACCTGCAGAATCCGAATTCGCCGTCTGTCGTGACATATCGACAATTGCAGTCCGAGCCCGAGACCAGCGGCAATGACGCGGAGGTGCTGGCGCCGTCACTCGAGCAGGCCGATCAAATCGCCAAACGCCTGGCCTCGGTTCCCGAGGTCAAGCGGGCGCTGACATTGACGAATTTCATACCAGGCGATCAAGACCAGAAGATCGCGGCGCTGCACGCGGCCGCGCAGGCGCTCGGTCCGGCATTGCACCCGCGGCGACGAGCTGACGCCCCGAGCGATCAGGACGATGTGGCAGCCATTCGGCACGCCGCAGACGCGCTCGATCGGGCTGCGGCCGGCGCAACAGGGAGCGCGGCCGACGATGCGCGAGAGCTGGCCGCCTTGCTCAAGCAGCTTGCGAACTCCAATTCCGATACCCGCGCCCGAGCCGCCAGTGCGATCCTGTCGCCCCTGCATTACGATCTGGCGCGCCTTGACAAGAGCCTCGATCCGCAAACGATCACGCTGCAGAATCTGCCGGCAAATCTGGTGCGCGACTGGATGCTGTCCGACGGGCGCGCGCGGGTGCAGGCACTGCCGAAGGGCGATCCCAACGATCTCACCGTGCTGCGCGATTTCGCCATTGCCGTCCTTCATGCCGAGCCTTCGGCGGCGGGTGCTGCGGTCAGCTACTATGAGTCCGCGCAAACCGTCACGAGAGCCTTCATTGAAGCGGGCATCCTGGCGCTCATTGCCATCGCAATCCTGCTCTTCATCGCACTGCGGCGAACGATCGATGTTCTCCTTACGCTCATCCCGCTGCTGCTTGCGGGCGCGGTGACGCTGGAAATTTCTGTCCTATGGGGACTTCCGCTCAATTTTGCCAATATCGTCGCACTCCCGCTGCTGCTTGGCGTGGGTGTTGCTTTCAAGATCTATTACATAATGGCCTGGCGCGCCGGCAAAACCGGGCTGTTGCAGTCGACCCTTACGCGCGCGGTGATCTTCAGTGCCATGACCAATGCGGTGGCATTCGGCAGCATGTGGGTATCGAACTATCCGGGCATGTCGAGCATGGGCAAGATGATGGCGCTCGCCCTCCTCTGCACGATGGCAGCGGCCGTATTGTTCCAGCCGGTGCTGATGGGCAAGCCCAGGCAGGTCCAGCACCACGAGGAGATGAGATCCCTGGCCGACGCCGCCGAATAAGACGAGAGGTCTTCATCAGTGGCGCAAGGGCGCGGCAGCGTGATCAGCTTCACATCGACCGCGCCGCGAGGCCCGTCGTGTCAGCTCAAGCTTCCCGGCAGGAAGCATCGAATGGAGATTCCGAGCGAGCTCTTCACCGGCCACACCATGGTACGGCCTGCACGATTGGGCTCGGTGATGACGGCATCGTCAGGCACCACGATCCACTCGCCCTCGAGGCGAACCCGATAATGTCCATCCTTCGAATCCCAGTCCGGATCGGACACGGCAAATCCGTCGGCATCCGAACAGCACAGTCCCCTGCTGCTCCGCAGACTGTCGAACCAGGGCTTGAGGGGCGAGTTTGCGTATCGGCCATCGTCCCGTGCCGTAACAAGCCCGGCAGGCAGAAGAGCCAAAGTGACGAACAGGACCAAGCGGCTTTTCGTCATGACTTCGATCGCTTGTTGGAACCAACCAACCCGACAGCCCACAAGGCAAGCATGTTAAGGATAAATGGTTCCGACCAAGCAGACCGCCACGGCTTGTCGCCTCAAGCTCCCGCAATCGTGACTTCAACGGTGTCGGCGGTAGCTGATCTGAGCCGCCGAGCGGCCTTAGCCGTGTGTTTCCCTCGGCCGCAGAACAGCGATCGGGCTAGCTGGGCCGTTAGCACATGAACGCGCCGGGCGAACGGCCCGTCAGAGTCCGCTGTGCCCTGGTGGCCGACGTATTGCTGCATAGCAGCAAAGCGACGCGATGGATCAAGAGCTGACTCCTGCACCGCAACGAGACGAGGCGCCCTCGGACGCAGAGGTCTCTCCGGGGCAGGCGTCGTGAGTTCGCATCTCGCTGAATCCAATTTGGCCGGCGAGCAGCCGAGACAGGTTTCGTCGTGTATGTGGAATAGGTCATCCGACAAATTTCGCACTCGATCGCCGTGGCGCTGTGATTCAGCACCCCAGGATCGGCCGCGGCCAAAAATTGCTCCCGTTCTCGGCCCGTGGGCGCAAGGATTGCATGTGTCCTTCTCAGGCAGCGAAAATCAAGCGTGTGCCCGTGTAGGAACGCAGGAGCTTGTTCGGTATCTCGGCCTTTGCCATGTCGTAGAACGGCTCACCAGTGCAGTGCAGTGGAATGATGTAGTCGATGTCCATATTCTTGAGCGCTGTGATCGTGTCGCGCACATAATCTTCCTTATAGGGCGCGAGGTGGAAGCCGCCGATCACCGCATGAACCTTGTTGACGCCCGAGGCCGCTTGGGCCTGTTTGATTGCGTTGATCACCCCGCGATGACTGCAAGAGGTCAATACGATCAATCCACGGCCCCTTAGATTGAACGCAGTGGCAATCTCGTGCCGGAACTGATCCGGTATAACAGCACTTGTGCGTTCGTCCTCCGGAAGCTTGTCGCCATAGCATCCAATGCCGTGGTCCACGCCAATCTTCATGGCGCTGGGGGACAGCAGCTTCTCAAAGCTCGTCTGGCCGATGTGCCCGGTAGTGAAGCCGTGATCGGCGACCAGTGCGGGTCCTTCTGCATAGGTCACCGCAACATTGGCATCTTCGAGTGCTTTGCGATCCAAGGCTCCGAAGTCGCCACGCACCGGCGGAGCCGTCCATTCGCGCGAGCAGAATACCTCCTCGCCGCCGATGTAAATCGGTAGTTTGGCTTTCAGCTTGCCACTGTTTTGCTTCAGGAAGCCGGCGAGACCGCCAAAATGATCGTAGTGACCGTGGCTTAAGACAAGGGCATCAAGCGCAGCCGGATCGATGCCTACGAGATTGGCGTTGTTTACCAGCGCATCCGGTGTGAAGCCGAAATCCATCAGAACATTTCGTGTCTCGGTGCCGCGTCGCGTCTCGATGTGCATCGACAGACCAAATTCACTGATCAGCGTTTTACCGGGCGGCTTGCCGGCACCGATGCCCCAGCCGAAGTGTTCGATCTCGACATCAGCATTCTTTCGGCTCGGCGCCACCGCGAATTGATAGCTGTCGACCACGACGCGCACTGCCGCGCGATCTATCTCGGGAACCTTGCCGGCGATCGTTTCCGCGCGTACCGGCTTCGCGCTGCCGATCAACGACGCCACAACGGCGCCGAACAGAGCTGCCCCGCCGCCACACACCACGTCGCGCCGATCAATTGCGTTACACTGGCAAATTAACATAATCCAATCCTCCCTTGGCGCGCCCTTTGCTACCGCAGGGCGCCGCGCGGAAACGCACTCCAACCAGGGCGGAGGCGTTGGGGTGCCGAACACACCAACGTCTGGCAGCCCGCACACCGAGGATTTGACGCATGCTATCCCGCACTGGATGCCGTGGCGAGTCTCGAGTCTCGTTCGGCACGGGCGAGGCAGAGCGCACCTTCGACGGCAAGATAGAACCGCGCGGTGCGCTCGCCGATCCGGGATGCAAGGGGAGTGCTTGGTCCGGCTCGGGTCAGACCCGGAAGAACTCAGGTTAGCTTATCGAGTCTGCTTCACCCCGCAAGAGCTGGCATCTAGCGGACATGCAGCGGCAGCCGCTCGGGACGGCCAACAGCGGACTTATGCGCCGCGGCAAAAAAAGCTACTCGATCACCTCGTCGGCACGGGCAAGCAGCGTGGGCGCGATAGTGAGGCCGAGCGATTTCGCTGTTTTCAAATTCACAGCCAATTCGAACGTTTGCGGTGCCTGAACCGGCAGGTCGGCAGGTTTGGTGCCGCGCAAGATACGGTCGACATATTCGGTCGTCTGCAGGAGAGCGGCAGCAAGAACGATCCCGTAGGTGATAAGTGCGCCAGCGGAGGCGTGTGTCGCGGAAGCGAAGATCGTTGGCAGCGAGTGTGAAGTTGCCTGCTGGATGATGAGGTCGCTATGAACCTCAGTAACAGGGTGTGGCAGTGCAATGACGCCCCCGTTGTGATTTGCAGCGAAGTCCGCGATGGCACGCTCGATCTCTACCGCATTGTGAACGCCGGCTGGTACGATCTCGACCTGCAGGGACCCGGCCACCGCCTCGATGCTTCGCGAGAACTCCTTGTGCGCGGTTGTCTCTGGATGCATCAAGACGAGGACGCTTTTCATCGCCGGCACCGCTTCTCTCAATAGCTCGAGCCATTTGCCTCCCATTGCTGGCTCGAAGTTGGTGAAGCCGGTGATGTTTCCACCGGGATGGGCCAAACTCTCGACGAAGCCGCTTCCGACCGGATCAGCCACAAAAACAAATACGACTGGAACGCCTCCGCTGAGCGGCTTCAGGATCGCAAGCGCCGGGTTGCTGGACGCGACAATCACGTCGGGATGCATCGCCAGCAATTCACTGGCCTGTTCGCGCATTGTCCCCATATCGCCTTGCCAGGCGCGGACTTGAATACGCAGGTTACGATCTTCTGACCAGCCAAGCTGTGCAAGCCGCTGCTTGTAACGAAACAGTCCGTCATTGAGTTGCGACGGGGACCACCAGAGCCCGATGGTGCGAATCGCAGCTTCAGCCCGAGTGCGCGGCGGCCATGCAGCAACGACCGTACTCAACCCCAGAACAAACGCTCGCCGCTCCATCTTGGCCTCGCGATCGGACCGACAAGGTAATCCTATTCCACGACAGTCCCCTGACACAGCGGAATAGCCGACATCCCCAAACCCTGCTTGGGCCGTGAGCGGACAAGCAAATAGACCGATCAAATGCCAAGCAAACTCTGGTAGGCGAACAGAGCCGGCGCTCCGCCAGTATGAATGAAAACAACATCCGTGTCCGGCTGCCATCGCCTCGCCCGAACAAGCGCGATCAGGCCAGCCAATCCCTTCCCGGAGTAGACCGGGTCTACGAGCAAGGCTTCGAGCGCTCCCGCAAGCTTGATGGCCTCGATAGTTGCTGCATGCGGCACGCCGTAAGCCGGACCAGCGTGCCCGGCGACGACCTCGACATCGTCCTCGTCGAAATCGGTGCTTATCAAATCGGCTGCCGCTCTTGCGTAGGCGATGACGTCAGAACGTACGCGCTCGGGTTCGGCGTCGATGTCGATACCGATGATCCGCGTCTCAGGCATCGCAACCGATGCCCCGACGACAAGACCGGCCTGTGTTCCCGCGCTACCGGTGCAATGTACGATCGCAGCGGGGCGCATGCCGAGTCCCCGCGACTGCTCCGCGATCTCCACAATTGTCGACGCGTAGGCAATCGCGCCGAGTGGATTGGAAACACCGTACGGCACGAAGTATGGCCGACGACCTTCTGCCCTGAGCCGGTTTCCCAGTTCCTCAATCGCAGCATTACGATTTCCTGTCCACGGCACATCATGGAGATGCGCGCCGAACAATCGATTGAGCAGCGCATTTCCCGAAGTTTCGTACTCAGGGGTCGGCGGAGCTACACGACCGTGGTAGACAGCAAGATGGCACTCCATCCCGAGCTTGGCTGCCGCGGCAGCGACCTGGCGCTGACTATTGGACTGGACGACGCCACCGGAGACCAGCACATCAGCCCTGGATGCCACGGCGTCGTGAAGCACGTAATCGAGCTTTCGCAGCTTGTTGCCACCAAAGCCAAGACCTGTCGCGTCCTCGCGCTTGACCCATAGGCGTGGCCCACCCAAATACGCGGTCAGTCGCCTCATTGCCTCAAGAGGTGTGGGCAGGCTCGCGAGCCCCATGCGCGGAAACACCGACAGCTTGGAGGTTAGAGCCGATGCGTCTCCCGTCGTCATGTCGTCGAGAGTACAGAGCCTGCCGACTTCCGCAAGAGGGCAAAAGAGCCGTTCTGGCTGTCGGCCGACTACCCCAATGAGCAGACGTTTCTAGTGTCCGACGGTACGGGCAAGCACAAAATTGAGCCAGCAGCATCCTAGCTAATTGACGCTTTCAGCAGTTTCTTTGCCGCGACAGCGGCGGCGAGTGCGTAGCGCCGATCACCATGCACCAGCATCAGTGAGATCGCGCCTTCGGATAACAACCAGATTTCGCGGGCCCGTTCGAGCGGCAGAGCGACGCCTGCGCGCTCCAAGACGTCAGCAAAATGCGCCTCCAACATCGCCTTGTGGCGGCGGGCGATTCGGCGCGCGGGATGTCCCGGGAGATCGGCAAGCTCAACGACGAGACGCGTAAAACCGGATCCCGCCCAGCGCGGCGTATCGGCCCACGCCACAAGATCGTGAAACAATCCCTCGATAATCCCAAGTGGGGATCCGGACAACTGGTCGCCAAAGGTTTTGAACGCAGCCAAGGCCAATTGGTGCTGGGCTTCCAGGACCGAGGCCAGCAACGTGTCCTTGCTCTCAAAGTGGTAGTACAGTGTACGCTTCGTCACTCTGGACGCGGCAGCAATCGAATCCATGCTCACGCGTGTATATCCCTTCCGCCGAAACTGACGGTAAGCGTTTTCCAGGATCCGCTCTCGTGTCTGCTGGCCTGATCGCGGCATGACCACCTTCGTTTGTATACTACACAGTGAGTTTACAACGATTCCAACCTCGCCTGAAATGGGAATTAGGCTCACTTGCATTGGTTCCGGCAAAACTCCGATAGCGAACGGAGCACAGCGTGACCTTAGAGAAGCTAACCCTTCGATCGGTCGAGGTGCGCGCAGTGTTGGTGCCGTTGCGCCGCAAGATCGTATCCAAGGTCGGTTGCTTCGACCAATGGCCGATGATCCTAATCGACCTGCACACCGAACAGGGCATCACAGGTCACAGCTATCTTGAGCCGTATCTGCGACAGTCTCTGCGCTATTTGGTCCCGGCAATTCGCGATTTAGCGACCGCGCGACTGAACAAATGTGTCGCGCCGATCGACGGCTTCCGGATCGATCACCAATCCCTCAGCCTCGTTGGCTATGAAGGCATGTCCCTGATCGCGGTCTCCGGTCTCGATATGGCCGCGTGGGACGCGCTGGCGAAGGCCGCCAATTTACCGCTCGCTGCATTGCTTGGCGGGACGATCGGCTCCGTGCCCGCCTACAATAGCAACGGTCTTTGGCTCGCGGACGTCGACACACTCGCCGATGAAGCCGAAGCATTGGTCGCGGAAGGAGGATTTAAGGGATTGAAGATACGTCTGGGCCGCGAGCGCCTGGCTGACGACCTCGCCGCGATCGATAAGGTGCGCAAGCGCGTGGGTGCCGAGATCAAGCTAATGGTGGACTTCAATCAAGGCCTTACGCTGGGACAGGCGTTACATCGCTGTCACGCGCTCGACGACCAGGGCATCTATTGGTTCGAGGAGCCGATTACGTACAACAACCTTGCGGGTTACGCTCAGTTGTCGCGCGAACTAAGAACACCCGTGCAACTCGGCGAAAACTTCTACGGACCGCGCGCGGTCTCGCAAGCCATCGCGGCGGGTGCCGGCGACCTTGTCATGCCAGACCTCATGCGGATTGGTGGAGTCACCGGCTGGCTACGTGCCGCTGCGATTGCAGGCGCCGCCGGGATAGAGATATCTACTCATCTGTATCCTGAGTTTGCTGCGCATCTAATGCGTGTGACAGAAACTGGGCACTGGCTGGAATGGCAGGATTGGGCTGATCCTATCTTGCAGGAGCCGTTTAGCCTCGATTCCGGCACGCTTCAAATTCCGAATCGACCGGGTGCTGGCATCGAATGGAATGAAGATGCCGTGAAGCGCTTCCAGTACCAGGCCTAACCACATCTTCGCATCCGCAGGCGACGTCAGCTCGGGGTCGATTCTGTTGAAAAAGTCGGAGATACTGCCAATGCTGAAGGCTTGCTCGCTTCTGATTTCTCTTGAGATTGCGTTCTGATGTGGTCCACCGTGCGCGACGGCATAAAGCGCACCTGCGGCTCTTAAAAAATTTGGCCCGGCGGTGGCGAGGACTTTTTCAACACAACCGGCCAACAGCCGACATCCGCAGGAAATTGGAGCGGTCGCCCGGTCGGTTCGACGGCGTGTCGCGCCGCACCTCAGAGGTGATACCGACAACGTCATTCGCGATTTTCAGCCCACGGAGCCGCATCGACGCTACACCTTCTGCGCCACGGCGTAGATCACGTTTGTCTCGACGGATATCGTGCCGCTGTCCCGCAGCGCCTTCAGGTTCGTGCGTGCATGGCAGCTGAGACCGGCTCAGGTCACATCGGCACAACGTACGGGAAGTTCTTCCCTCGTTGGCCTTCGGCGATGGAGGGTTTTAGCCCCGAGTTCACGCCCGTGCCGGCGACAAGAGACAGCATTACTTCAGGAGCGTTGTCCGCCAGCGTGCGACCGTTGCGTGCGGCGAAGCCAAATGTCGCCGGCGTTCCTACGACGTAGGGCAGAATATCGGGGAATAACTGACGGACCACAGTAAGGCCGTAGCCTTTCGGATCGTCGGAGGTCCCGCTGGCTGCGACAACGGCAGCAACATGCTCCGCGATATGCTTGCCTTCCGCCTCAAAATCTTTGGACGGGTGTCTCGTGTTGGCGGAATTTGTAAAGTGAGTGTCATCAGGCCAGAAGATCGGCCACATCATGGGATAGCCGCCCCGGTTGATCTGCCTCCAGCCGCCCGCGTCTGTGGCCAGTTTCGTGGCGCACCAAACACCGATGCGCGTTCCAGGCTTTAGTTGAGGATGCTGGTGAGAGACCTCAAGCACGATCGACTCAACTTTAGTGCCGGCGAAGCTGTTCTTCGCGTTTTCGGGCTGCCAATCCGAGAGGTCTATCGCGGTCCCGCTATTCACCGGTCCGTTGACCTTCGCAAGCAGCGACAGATCGATGTAGAACGGGTCCGCGATACGTCCAGCCCATAGCCGAACGCCACCCGCGCTCGCCGCTTCGCCAGTCCGGCCTTCCAGTACCAGTTCGCCAGCCGGAGAGTCCTCGCGAGCCTCCTTGCCTGTGAGAGCGTGCAATTTCATCACCTGTCGGCCCTGAGCATCGGCCTGTTCGAACGACACCCGATAGGTCAAGGTTTCGAATTCAGCCCCATCGAAGTGGACCTTGAACTCATAGCGTGCCTCGTGATGAAAGCCGGGCTGTACGTGTACGCCCGTGATGTTCGAGTTGACATCCATGATGAACACCGTGCTGTCATTGCCTGAAAACACGTACATGTCGTCGATAAAGAGCTGGCCGTTCTGCGCGGCAAGAGGCGTATCGAGATGATGAGACATGGGAAACTCCCTTCCGGCAATGCGGCGGTTATCGGCGTGCTGTGAAGACAGACCCTGGTGCAACATGGAGAGATCAGCTTTTATAGCATAGCGCGGTGTCACATTCTTCGGAATTTGCCGGCGGTAGCGTCGTCTGCTTCGGCTAAAACTATTACGATGACGCTGTGGCTCCCTGGGACGCTGCTTTGGTCAGGCCGCCGCCTAAACGAGCAGCTGACCGCTTCCGGCACAAGTCGACAATCCAAGAGCCGCGTTGGGCTCTGCAAAAGAACCCATTCCGCACGTGATCAGTGCAAGTGACGCACTTCATCGTGGCCCTCATTCCCGCATTTTACGGTGCCACACTTCTATATTGACATAAGACGTGCCCGCTTCCGCTTCGGTCTATCGCAACCACAGCGGTATTTGGCTGTCGGTTGACGAGTGAACGCCCCAATACACCGATTGCAATGACGCTTGCCGCCGCTTAGCCTTGTCGAGAAAACAGCCGGGGAGGATCGACATGGAAATCCAGGCCTTCGGTTATCTCGGCGTCGGCGCGACGAACCTCGATGATTGGGCCGCGTTCGCCACATCAAACGTTGGCATGCAGGCCGTGGACCGCGCCAGTTCGATGCGTGCCTTCCGTATGGACGACCGCAAACAGCGCCTGTTCATCGACCGAGCGATTGAGCAGGGCGCTCAAGTCTTCGGCTGGGAAGTCGCCAATGCAGCGGCTCTTGACTCGCTCGCTGCCCGCCTCGAGGCCGCCAGCGTCGCCGTGAAGCGCGAACCCGCAGCGCTGGCCGACCAGCGCCGTGTGACCGACCTGATTTCCTTTGCCGATCCCGCCGGCAATCGTTTGGAAGCCTTCCACGGCGCCCAGGTAGCTGACACTGCCTTTAAGCCTGGTCGCGACGTCTCCGGTTTCCGTACCGGCCCACAAGGCATGGGGCACACTCTTCTGACATTCCCCGACATCGATGCCGCCCTCGCCTTCTACAAGGACCTGCTGGGGTTTCGCATCAGCGACTTCATGGTTGCCCCGGTGAAGGCCTACTTCATGCATGTCAACGCACGCCACCACAGCGTGGCTCTCGTGGCCGCGCCGGTGCGCAGCATGCATCACCTCATGGTCGAGTACTATCAGCTCGACGATGTCGGCCAGGGCTACGATCTATTGCAGAGCACCCCGGAGCAAGTCGTCGCCACACTCGGCCGCCACCCCAATGACCTCATAACGTCGTATTACATGCGCACTCCGTCGGATATCTACGTGGAATGCGGCTGGGGCGGCAGGGAGGTCGACGACGTGACGGCGCCCGTGGAGATGACCAACCTCGGCAGCTTCTGGGGTCACAAGGGCCTGTTCGAGGACCTTGGCGCGCCTGCCCCACCTGCCGAGACGCGCCGAGCCCCTGTTCAGGTGATGGAAGGCAACTACGAACGCATGGCTGGCACCTGTCCGTGGTGGGATGCGATGCGCGCCAAGTCCCGCTAACGCCGTGTCCGGCGCTGAAAGCATTGCTGGACCTCGACGTCTCAGTCAGGTCACAAACGGAAATGGCACGCGTGAGCATAAGGCGTCGGCTGCACGCCGAACAGCCGACCTAAGAGGTGACGCGTCGGAAGGTCCGCGTCGGGCCGATGGGAGAATTGAGCAGGCCTATCGTCGCCAGCATCATGGGATCGGTGCCGGTCGCCACTAGAGGTCATCGAAGCAGAGGTAGATTGCGATGGCCGCCAAGCACCGAGCTATGTCGGTCCGGAAAATCGGCGAATGACGGATCGGTCGTCGGTCGCTCGAGGCTGGCCCCATTCGATCACCTCGTCGGTGCGGTCGAGCAGCGAAGGCGGCACGGCGTGGCCGAGCGCCTTCACGGTCTTGAGGTTGATCACCAACCCGTCTGCGCCGATTGCTAAACGACCAACTCCCCCCTACTGGACCAGCTTGGTGCGAAGACGTCCGTACTCGACGTCAGTGATTGATCCGGACTTCTTTAGCTGATCAAGCTTGGTAATTTCGTCTGCGACACTAAAGCCAACAACGCGTCGCAACTCGTCGCGAGCCTGTTGAGCCTGCTGAGCGTTACGCTCGGCCATGCCTCTTCCTTGGGTGATCAGGTAGGCAAGGATGCCGAAATAGGAGGTTAGAACCAGCGCCAGCACCCATAGCGCTTTACCCCAACCGGAGATGTCGTGACGCCTGAACAGGTCGCCGTAGATTACGACGAGAAGCCAGAACCATACGACGAACGCGAATATCGCAATCATATCCATCAGGAAATTTCGATAGGTGAAGCCTTCTTGAAAGAAGAACATTGCGATCCTCCCTTGTGTAGCTGCGGCTCCGCCCCACTCGCTACGCTTCCGCGATTTAGTTGCCGCCTGACAACTCTATTACTTCGGCAGCGCGCCGCCAATACGCTCAAGCGAGCTAATCTACCGACGGGCCGCGCAGCCGGTCAAACTAGGGCGGGGAAACAATCGGGCGACAGGTGACAGTCCATGACGTCCGAGTTTGAGTCAAATAGCGAAGAACTCAACGTGAGCAAATCTAGTCCGCCATGTCCCACTGAGCAGACCTCAATGAAACGCGCCGCCACTTCGCTGATGTGCCGACATGCGACATCGACGGTTATTCGATCAGTTCGTCCGCGCGGGACAGGCGCGAAGGTGGAGGACCGTCCGGCCCTCCACCCTGGTCGATCTGAGGCGGCCCTTATTATTTCTTTGGCAGCAATGCCAAGGCCATCCACGGAATGGGAAAGAGCGGAAACAGTAAGGCGCCCACGAGGAACCAAGCGCGTTCAGAGCGCCCCCTCTTTGCCGCGTATTTCGCGGTCAGGCGTCCAGACCACAATGCTACTGCGAGAACGACGGCAAGCATGACAAAGATGATCAAAGAGGAGGACACGCGGCAGCTCCTATTGATGACCTCCGCTGACTATAGACGGTTTTAGACACTCCCAAGATCAACTTATGGTACGGTGGCAGATGTAACACAAGTCTCGCTGAGCAATGGCGAATTTGCCTTGTTGGTAGCTTTCGTAGATCAGTTAGCTGCGACCGTGCAAATCGTCCGTACGCGGCTCGTTGGGTGATCCACGGCGCTGCAAAACCCATCGCTCACAGTCTTCGGCGATGTTGCCATTCTCCGTCGCCGATGGGCGCGTCGCTACCGGAACTGTCCGACGAGGCGGACGAGACCGCGCGGAAAGGACTCATAGAACTGGGTAAATTTTTTAAGGAGAACGCCTCGGCCCTCGGTGAGGCCTGCGCCAGACTGGAAGCTTCCCTCAAGAGCGAGATCGATAAACTGCAACGCGACCTTAATTGATTGCCTCAAGTTGCCACCAGCAAATCATTGAAATCCTGCCCGGCCGGCGCGAATGCCATCCGGATGGTGCGCCATTGCGTGCGTTCGGTAAGCTTTAGTAGGCGCGCCGATGCCGCCAATATTCCGAGGGCACTTGCGCGCTCGAAAAATATGGATTGATGAAGCACTGTGCCGTACGGCCCGATGCCGACGCGTTGCACTGAGGCAACGACGTGTAGCTGCAATCGTAAGAATGAGCCCACCGCAAGCAATACGGAAAAGTCCCACCGTATGTCTGAGCCCGCATCGGTGGTGCTGTTAAAATCGCCGCGCTGGTCAAAATCGCCAAGGCCAGAATACGCATCAGAACCTCCATGTCATGGGATGGATCGATTGGTACCCAAAGCTCCCTGAACAGGCGCGTTATCCCGCGCGTCGTCGACCGGCGACATGATCGCATCGATCAGGATCAAGCGCGGGTTTTTAGTTCAGCACTGTTGCCGCCGCGCCATTCTCACGATGTCGCGTCGCTGTCATACTTCAATTTAGCCGGTCGGCATCGACCAGTGCACTGACAGGTTAGGCCCGGCACACCTTCGGCGGGGAAAGTGCGCCGGGCCGCCGATGTTCATAACATGTGGACCACGCTGTGAACGGCCGGTGCAAAACCGCGCGAGCGGGGCTTCGGTCCCGCGCTCTTATTTTGTACGGGGATATTGGTTTGCCAGTTCCTGGCTCACGAAGCCGTCGGCGTCGAGCCACTGGCGCGGGCAAAAGGCTTGCGACATCGGATCAAGCTTCCTGCCGCTTTTGTGAATCGCTTCGCGCGTGCCCGTTCGATCGGTGTAGATGTGCTCGCCTGTGAGAGGCTCAACGCGAACCTCATGAAAGACTTCGGTATCGTTCTCGACGGTCATGGGGCTCCTGCGGCCTGCGACAAATTGTCTTCCCATGATCTTCCCAATTAAAATTTCTGGGAAGTTTGAGCCTCCGGATTTAGCTCCAAGTCTTTGTTTTTATTGGTCGGAGCGAGAGGATTTGAACCTCCGACCCCTAGTCTCCCAGACTAGTGCGCTAACCGGGCTGCGCCACGCTCCGATGCCGTTCCCATAGCTGCGATCCCGTCCCGGCGCAAGGCTTGGGACATCACTGTCAGCCCTCGGCTCAGGGCCTGCCGCCGCGCCTCAACCGTCCTTCATGGCCCGGTCGAGCAGCTGGCGGCAGTCGATGAGGTCTTTCAGCACGCCCTCGAGCCGCTCGCGGTCGAGCTCGCCGCCGCCATCCGCCCCTGCGCCCCGCGCGGACGGGCCGTTGCCGCGGAAGGTCGCCAGGATGTCCTCCTCGGTCTCGACAAAGCGGAAATCGATCCCGTCCTCGTCAGAGCCCTCATACTCCTCCTCCGCCGGCTCGACCGGTGAGCCGGGCTCGCTGAGGTCGTCTTCCATCAGGCTCTGGCCGATCGCCTCCTCGATTGCGCCGAAGGACACGGCGGCGGAATTGTCGGCAAGGTTCTGCACGGATTTGATGCCGTGCTCTTTGAGGATGCGCTGCACCCCGCGGATGGTGTAGCCCTCGCCATAGAGCAGGCGGCGGATGCCCTTGAGCAGGTCGACGTCATCGGGGCGGTAGTAGCGGCGGCCGCCGCTGCGCTTCATCGGCTTGATCTGGCTGAAGCGGGTTTCCCAGAAGCGCAGCACATGCTGGGGAATGTCGAGATCCTGTGCGACCTCGCTGATCGTTCGGAATGCGTCCGGCGCCTTGTCCAAAGGCTCGCTTCCCTTCGAGGCTTGTGAATGGGCCTACGGCATGATCCGGAACACCGACGAGCGGCTCTCCTGGAGGATCACACCCGATCGAAACCTAACGCACGACGAATCGCGCGCCAGTTTACGCGGGATTGTCCTCGCCGTTGAGCTTGAAGTTCGCGTGACCATTGTTGATCCGCTGCTTCAGGATCGCCGACGGCTTGAACACCATGACCCGCCGCGGCGAGATGGGAACCTCGGTTCCGGTCTTTGGATTGCGGCCAATCCGCTGGCCCTTCTTCCTGACCATGAAGGAGCCGAACGAAGATAGTTTTACCGTCTCGCCCTTCTCCAGGCAGTCCGTGATCTCTTTCAAAACCAACTCAACGAACGCTGAGGATTCGGTACGAGACAACCCCACCTTCTGGTACACGGCTTCGCACAAATCAACTCGGGTAACTGTCTTTCCGGTTCCGGTCATCGCCTGCCCCAACTCACGGCGAACAATTTCTGGCATGAAATTATGAGGTTACGCAGCATCGGTCAACTGCGCCATGACAGCAAAGTATCTAAAACAGTGCAAAGGCGCAGGCGATCTTTTTAGTCTAATCCTACCAGCGCAGGACCGCCGAGCCCCAGGTGAAGCCGCCGCCCATGGCTTCCAGCAGCACCAGATCGCCCCTCTTGATGCGGCCGTCCCTCACCGCGACCGAAAGTGCAAGCGGAATGGACGCCGCCGAGGTGTTGCCGTGCCGATCGACCGTCAGCACCACTTTCTGCGGCGCAATATGGAGCTTGTGCGCTGAAGCATCGATGATTCGCTTGTTCGCCTGGTGCGGAACGAACCAGTTGATGTCTTCGGCCGACAGCCCCGTGGCATTGAATGCATCGACGATGACGTCGGTGATCATGCCGACCGCGTGCTTGAACACCTCGCGGCCTTCCATGCGCAGATGGCCGACCGTCTGGGTCGATGACGGACCGCCATCAACATAGAGTTTTGACTTGTGGCGACCGTCGGAGCGCAGATGCGTGGTGAGTACGCCGCGGTCGCCGGACTTGCCGGGCTGGTCCTGTGCCTCCAGCACGACCGCGCCCGCGCCGTCGCCGAACAGCACACAGGTGCCGCGATCATTCCAGTCGAGGATGCGCGAAAAGGTCTCGGCGCCGATCACGAGCGCACGCTTGTAGGCGCCGGTGCGCAGGAAATTATCGGCGGTCGCCAGTGCAAAGACGAAGCCGGAGCACACCGCCTGCAGGTCGAAGGCCGCGCCATGGTTGATGCCGAGCCCGTGCTGGACGGCAACGGCCGTGGCCGGAAAGGTGTTGTCGGGCGTCGAGGTCGCAAGCACGATCAGGTCGATCGCCTGCGCATCGAGGCCGGCATCGGCCAGCGCGGCGCGCGCAGCATTGATCGCCAGATGCGAGGTGAACTCGCCTTCGGCTGCGATATGGCGCTGCCGGATGCCGGTGCGCTGCACGATCCATTCGTCGGACGTGTCGACGCGCGTTGCCAGTTCGGCATTGGTCAGTATCTGGCGCGGCAGATACGAACCGCAGCCGAGCACCACCGAACGAACAGTCACGAGACAGCCTCCTGCGCGGCCGGCGCTGACACAAGCGCCCCGCCATCACGATTGAGCATTTGATTGATCTTGGTCAGGAGATCGAAGTGGACCATCTCATAGCCGTATTCGACGGCATAGGCAAAGCCCTCTGCGTCCGCGCCGCCATGGCTCTTGACCACGACTCCGTTCAGTCCAAGCATTACGCCGCCATTGGATTTGCTGGGATTCATCTTGTCGCGCAGCGCGCGGAAAGCGGGGCGTGCGAACAGATAGCCGATCTGCGAGAGCCAGGATCGTCCGATGGCATTACGCAGATATTCCGAGATCTGGCGAGCGGTTCCCTCGGCTGCCTTCAGGGCGATGTTACCGCTGAAGCCTTCCGTGACCACCACGTCGGCGACGCCGCGGCCGATGCTGTCGCCTTCGACAAAGCCGATATAGTCGAGCTGCGGCAGGTTCATTGCACGCAACTGCTCTGCCGCCTCGCGGATATCCTCATGGCCCTTCATTTCCTCGACGCCGATATTGAGCAGGCCCACCGTCGGCCGCTTGAGATTGAACAGCACGCTGGCCATGGCGCTGCCCATCACCGCGAGCGCAACCAGATGCTGCGCACCGCCGCCGATGGTGGCGCCGAGATCAAGTACGACCGAATCGCCACGCATGGTCGGCCAGATCCCCGCGATCGCCGGGCGATCGATTCCCGGCAAGGTGTGGAGGTTGAAGCGAGCCATCGCCATCAGCGCGCCGGTATTGCCGGCGGAGACCGCAACGTCCGCCTCGCCTTTTTTCACCGCGTCGATCGCAAGCCACATCGAGGAGGTCTTGCGCCCGCGCCGCAGCGCCTGGCTCGGCTTGTCGTTCGAACTGACCGCCACATCGGTGTGGATGATGCGCGAGGCCGCCTTGAGGTTCGGTTGTTTCGCCAGCTCCGGCTCGATCCGGGCGCGATCGCCGACCAGGAGAAACTCGGTGTCGGGATGGCGTCTGAGCGAAATCGCGGCACCGGGAATGACGACAGCTGCGCCGACATCGCCGCCCATGGCGTCAAGCGCGATTCTAACCTTTTGCGGCATGAACGTCCCGGAAACCATTTTCATGGCGCCGCTTTCCTTGCGGCGGAGCGGCCAGGCGCAACGGAAGCTGCCCGGCCGGGCCGCGACAATAGCCTGTCCCGGCTCTGACACAACCTCTTGACCTCAGCCTTTTTGGCTTGACTCCGCACGGCCACGGAATCAACCCATCGCCAAACATTTTATATTTCAATGACTTATAACTTCATCTCGAAGCGAGCTGCGAACGTATCGTGCGAAGTATGAGGCAATGCAGCCCTTTTGCCCTGCTAGACTAGTCCTCTTCGTGCGCACCGGACTTGGGCTTCTTCGGTCCGCTCTTCAGCGTCTTCAGGGCCGCAAAGGGATGGTCCTCGGGGTCGGCCGCTAAGACCGGGGCTTCGAACACCGCTCCCTCCTTACGGGGATAGGGATCGACCGCCAGGAACAGCACGTCGGTGGCGAGACGCCCGAGATCGATCATGCCGTTCACGATCGGCTCCGGCGGCTCGGGCATGTCGCCCTCCTCGACCCCCTCGTCGAGATCATCGATCAACTGCTCGACCTCGTCGGCGGGCGCGAAGACCAGATCGATGTCCTCGTCGATGTCGCTCTCGATCGGATCGAGTGTCACGACGCAGGTCTGCCCGATCCGCGCCGTCAGGTGGCCGGCGACATGGACGCGCCCGCCGCTCTCCAGGCTCAACTCGAAGGAGGCGCGCGCTGCAGAGACGTCGCGCAGGCCCGCCATCTCCGCCATTGCCGCGCGCGTCGCCGCATCCGCCTCGATGTCCCGATGCAGCCCGCTCTTCGGGATCTGCGCCACGTTGACAACGACGCGCCAGGGATCGGCCGGTGCGGTGGGAGCTTTAGTCATGACCCTGCTCCGTCAAACTCAGCGGTGACGGGAATCTCCAGGATGCCGCCAGCAAGGCCGCATCGTCGATCCCATCCAGCCCCGCAATCGCCGCCTGCGCATAGCTGGCCAGGCGTCGAGCGTGGTCGATGTTGTCGCCCCCCAGGACATTCTTGCAAAACGCCTGAGCCAGCGCCTCACCGCTATCGGTGAGCGCGAGGTCGTACGCCGCGCTCCGGCCGTAGAAGGCCTCGCCAAAAGCCAGCATCCGCTTGGGGACCGCGAGGTCGCCTACCCCCATCTCCCGCAAGTTCGCGTCCATATCGTTGCAGAAATGGTCGAACAGCGCTTGTGCGGCCTCTGCGCCACCCTCGACCTGCCGCAACCGGCGCAGAATCATCCACAAGTGCACCAGAAGCAGGTCAAAACGGCCATTAACGGTATCCGGCACGCCCAGGCCCTGATAAAACACGGGTTCTCGCGCTTGCGTCACGATCATGCCATAGATGGCTTCGATGGTGCCGCGCGGGGCTAGCCGGGGTTTCCTGAAGTGATTGAACGGCCAAAGCATTGTGGGTTCCGCAAGCGAGCCCTGTTGCCGGTTGACGGCTTGGGGTGGCCGGTTCTAAGGGGACCGGCCCCGTTGCGCAATGATTGATGCGATGATGAAAATGTCTGGCGCGCCCGCGCGCCGCCGTCCTCTTGTGCGCTGGCGCCTCGCGGCCGCCGTGGCGCTGACCTGCACCATGCTTGCCGCCTGCACCAGCGAGCAGTTCCAGAAGGGCTACATCCTGCCGCCCGGCGCGCTGGAGCAGATTCCGATCGGCGCGAGCCAGGACCAGGTCCTGATCGTGATGGGCACGCCCTCGACCGTCGCCACCCTCGACGGTGAAGTGTTCTACTACATCTCGCAGCGCGCGGAGCGCTCGGTCGCCTTCATGAACCAGAAGGTCACCGACCAGCGCGTGATCGCGATCTATTTCGACAAAAACCGCCAAGTCCGCCGTCTCGCCAATTACGGCCTGAAAGACGGCAAGATCTTCGACTTCATCAGCCGCACCACGGCGACCTCGGGCCAGGAGATGAGCTACCTGCAGCCTCTGTTCAAGCTGTTGAGCTTCAACTAGCGCTCACCTCGAGTGCGGCGATGGTGGCTTTCTCGACATCGTAGTCGTAGAGCCACTTGCGAAACTCCGCCGCATTCTTGATCTCGCGGTCGCGCTGCTCGAGGCTCGCGTACTTTGAATCGTAGCGCAGGCCGTTCTGTCGGGCCTCCGCCTGGACCACGTCGGTTCGGACCCGACGCAATTCTTCGTAGAGCTTCAACGTCGCGGGCACCTCGGCCTGATCGCAGTTCTCGAGCAACACCGCCAGCGCAACACCGTCCTCGATCGCCTGATTGGCGCCCTGGCCGAGATGCGGCAGCATCGCATGCGCCGCGTCGCCCAGCAGCGCCAGCCTTCCATTGGTCCAGGATGCGAGCGGCCGGCGATCGTAGAGACCCCACCAGAAACAGGTCTCGACCTTCTCGAGCAGCGCCGTCACATTGGGGTCCCAGCCCTGGAACGACGACGCCAGTTCGTTTCGGTCGCCGGGCGCTGACCAGGACTCCACGGTCTCTGTCTTGGTCGGAACAAAGCCGACGTAATTGAGCAGCGTGCCGCTGCGCACGGGAAACACCATGAAGTGCTTGCCGTCACCCATCCACACCTGATGCGCCTCGTTGCGCCACTGCGGCAGCTTCTCGCGCGCGATCAGACCGCGATAAGCGCGCACGCCGGAATATTCCGGCGGCTGCGGTACGACGACCTGGTGCTGCAGCGCTGATTGGATACCGTCGGCGGCAATCACGACATCGGCCTCAGCACTCGCGCCATTGGCAAAGTGCAGCCGTGCGCCGGCCTCGTCCTGCTCGAAGCCGATGCAGCGATGATCCGTGCAGATCGAACTTGCGGGCAATGCGCTCGCGAGCACATTGAGCAAATCCGCCCGGTGCATGCCATACATACCGTTCCAGCCGCTTGAATCGGTGGTCAGGATCGGCCCGACCACCGTGCCATCCATCCGGCAATATTCCGAGCCACGCCCAACCTTGGCGCCGACCGCGGCGAGCGCATCGCGAAACCCCATGCGCTCGAGTTGGCGCAGACTGTTGGGATAGATGAAGACGCCGGCGCCGACCTCTCCAAGCGCCCTCGCCTGCTCGAACACGGTCACCTCGATGCCGCGCCGGCGCAGCGCATTGGCTGCGGACAGGCCTCCGATGCCGCCGCCGACGATGGCCGCGCGCAGGCATCGCGTCGATGTCATCATGTTCATGGGTGTTCGTCTCTGTAGTTTCGTTGTGAGCGGAATTGCGCGGTCAGGTTTGCGGCGCAGGCGCGAGCAAATCCTTGCGCGGTGGATAGCGATAGGCGCCGAGCGAGACGACCAGCACGATCGCTGCAAGCAGCGCCAGCCCGAGCCCGATCAGCCCCGCCGTATAGTTACGATTGGCGTCGAAGGCATGCGCCATGATCCATGGGCCAAGCCCGGAGCCGAGCGTGAAGAAGGCGAGGATGCAGCCATAGACCAGCCCGTAATGGGCAATGCCGAAATAGCGACTGGTGAGATAGGCCATGATGTCGCCCTCGGCGCCGATGCCGAGACCAAGCAGCACGGCCGCCACGACCGCGAGCGGCCCGGTGACGCCGGCGCCGAGCATGGTCATGCCGACAAGCGGGACCAGGAAGAAGAACGCGGCAACGTAGGGACCATAGAAGCGGTCAAGCGCAAGTCCGGACAGCACGCGGCCGATGATCAACGACAGTCCCGCGGCTGCGACCGCCGTGGTCGCAGTGTCGGTGGCAATGCCGCGATCGGTCAGGATCGGCACGATATGGGCGATGGTGCCGTTGATGGCCGCGGCCGCAAGCAACATTGCGGCCGACGCAAACCAGAAGCGATAGCCGCGCAGCGCCTCGGACAGCGTCAGCCCTTCGGTCAGCACGCTTTCGACGCGCGCCTGGCGCGGCTTCTCGCGTACGAACAAGGCCACCGCCGGAAACCCAATGAAGAGCAACGCCGCACCGAGTGCGAAATAAGCGTGGCGCCAATCATACTGGGCGACAAAGTAATGCGTGTATTTCGGCATCAGGGCGGCCCCGATGCCGATCCCCGATAGCGTGACGCCAAGCGCAAGACCGCGCCGCGCGTCGAACCAGGTCGACACCACCCGCCCGTAGGTCAGCGTGGAGTGGCCGGCGCCGACAAGCCCGAGAAAGCCGTAGAGCAGGATGAAGGCCATCGGGCTCGCGCCGAGAAATCCGCCCGAAGCGGTGGCGATCGCGAAGATGACGATGGCGGGCAGCGCAATCCGGCGCACGCCGACGCGGTCCACCACAGTGCCGACGAACGGCATCATCAGCGCGCCGGTAACATGGGATGTCACGACGGCGGTGGCGAGCACGCTGCGCTGCCAGCCGAACTCGGCGCTGATCGGCTGTAGCAGCACGCCGAAGGTGAAGAGGATGATCGGGCCATTGCCCACGACCAGCGCCAGCGTCGAGCCCAACACCACGAGCCAGCCCGTCGACACCTTCTCGCCGGCAAGCGGCACGGCGAGTTCTCCCTGGTAGGCGGTTTCTCTCATTCATCTTCCCCGGTGTGCTGCCATTTCGCGGCGCTCTCGCCGGGGCAGCTTTTGACCAGACCGTAGGGACGTCGGAATTATTTTACAACACGGCGTTCGTTTATCGAGTTATATGAAAACAGTATAAATCAACTTAAGCGCTGAACATGGCCATCACCTTTCGACAACTCGAGGCATTCATTGCGGTTGCCGAGACCAGCAATTTCACCCGCGCCTCGGCGCGGCTGCGGATGGCCCAGCCCATGGTGTCGGGCCTGGTGCGGGAGCTCGAAACCGAGCTCGGCTTTCGCCTGTTCGATCGCACCACGCGGAAAGTCCAGCTCACTGGTGCGGCGACGGAATTCCTGAACGATGCGCGGCGGCTGAGCCGCGACATGGAGAGCGCGCTCCGCCGCGCCCGCGATGTGGGAGCGCGCCGGCGCGGCCAGATCAAGGTCGGCGCGCCGCCGCTCCTGGCTGCGGCGCTGTTGCCGAAGGCGATCCGCGCTTTCGCTCAGTCATCGCCCGGCGTCGCGGTCAGCGTGGTGGACCGCTCGCTGGCGGCAGTCCAGGAGCTCTTGACGTCAGGCGATATCGATCTCGCGGTCGGGACCTTCCGCCGCAACGAGGCCGGCATCGTGCGTCTTCCGCTGGTGTCCTATCTGTTCGCGCTGCTGTGCCATGCCGACCATCCGCTCGCCGCCATTGCGCGTCCGCGCTGGGGCGATCTCGCCGGCGTGCCACTCATCGCACTTCGGCGCGGCAACGGCATCCGCGAGCAGATCGAGCAGGGTTACGCCGCCGCTGGACTGGATGCGCAGCCTGCCTTCGAGCTCGATCAGCTCACCACCATCTTCGCGATGGTGGAGGCCGGCTTCGGCATCACGGTGCTGCCGCTCTACGCACTATCCGCGCTGCCGACGCAGTCCCTCGTCGCGCGAGCGTTGGTCGATCCGAACGTGACGCGCGAGATCGACGTGGCGCACCGGGAGGATCGCTCGCTGTCGCCAGCGGCGAACGAGTTCGTGCGCCTGTTGCGGCTCAACGCCGCCGATCTGCAATCCCCGCGAGGATAAAGGAAGGCCAACGACGGAATGAAGGCGTTGCACGGAATGCGCCAATCTCCCCCTTGCCACCCTTGTCAACCGTGCATTCGACGTTAGCTACTACGCCACGTGTTTTCCGCTCTGGAGCCATACATGACCGACGCCCCCGCCTACGAGCCGCCGAACGTCTGGACCTGGAATAAAGAGAGTGGCGGGCGCTTTGCCAGCATCAATCGTCCTATCGCGGGGCCTACGCATGAACACGAACTGCCGATCGGTCGCCATCCGCTGCAACTATATTCTCTGGCGACGCCCAACGGCGTGAAGGTCACCGTAATGCTGGAGGAGCTTTTGGCACTCGGCCATAGCGGTGCTGAGTACGACGCCTGGCTGATCGACATCAACAAAGGCGATCAATTTGGCAGCGGCTTCGTCGCGATCAACCCGAACTCCAAGATCCCGGCCCTGATGGATCGCGCCGGGCCCGAGCCTATCCGGGTGTTCGAGTCGGGATCGATCCTGCTTTACTTAGCCGAGAAATTCGGCGCGTTCCTGCCGAAGGACCTCAAGACGCGCACCGAGTGCCTGTCATGGCTGTTCTGGCAGATGGGCAGCGCGCCCTATCTTGGTGGCGGCTTCGGCCATTTCTACGCCTATGCCCCGAGCAAGATGGAGTATGCGATCGATCGTTTTGCGATGGAGATCAAACGCCAGCTTGACGTGCTCGACCGGCGGCTTGCCGACAACGAGTACCTCTCCGGCGGAGATTATTCGATCGCCGATATCGCGGTGTGGCCCTGGTACGGCGCGCTCGCCAAGGGGCTACTCTATGGCGGCGGCGAATTCCTCTCCGTGCAGGACTATAAGCACGTGCAGCGCTGGACCAACCAGATCGCCAAGCGCCCGGCCGTGAAGCGCGGCCGCATGGTCAATCGCGTCTCGGGCGACCCCGCAAGCCAATTGCGCGAACGTCATGCGGCGAGCGATTTCGAGACCAGGACCCAGGACAAGATCGGGGAACCTGCAGGTGATGAAAGAACGTAACGGCGCTCCGATTGTTGCGCGGCAAATCAAAAATGCTCCCCGCAAGCGGCGCCTGCGGGGAGAACTCAACAGGCTCAGGTGCCTTCAAACTTGAACGACACGTTCACCTTGGCGCGATAGGCCTCGATCTTCCCCTTGGCGTCGAGTTGCATATCGAGCTTGACGATCTCCGCGACGCGAAGGTCACGCAAAGATTTCGCGGCCTGCTCGACCGCGTTGCTGGCTGCCTTTTCCCAGGATTCGCCGCTGGTACCGACCAGTTCAATAACCTTGTAGACGCTCTCAGGCATGTGGTCCTCCCGTTCGGTATGGGCAGGAAGCAGGTACTCCCTGCCAGGATCGAGCCTAGCACCACGGCATCGGCAGACAAACTGATTTGCCTGACGGGCGCGGTCGCAAAAATCCTGTCAAGCCGCTCACAAAAAAATATTTCTGTTTTTCAGTAGACGGAAACAGTCGTATGGTCCGCCCCGTTCCGCTGCCGGCACAAGGGCGAGGTTCTAGACGTATGTCTCGCCGCGGTCATTGAGAGGAGCAAAGCGACGATCGCGTTTGCGCGAAGGCTTTGTACGTTCGCAATGACGGCGCTGTTTGAAAATTTGAATCAGGAAATATCCGCACGTCCTCCCAGCCAAGCGAACCGCCAAGGCCGGACGACGAGCTTCAGAATCAAGCAAAACCCCGCCGGCTCGCACCGGCGGGGTTCATTATCCCTGCTCTACGCTACTCGCTTAATGCGCCAGTACCGCCAGCAGCAGGAGCGCCACGATGTTGGTGATCTTGATCATCGGGTTCACGGCGGGACCGGCCGTGTCCTTGTAGGGATCGCCGACGGTGTCGCCGGTCACAGCCGACTTGTGCGCATCCGAGCCCTTGCCGCCGTAATGGCCATCCTCGATGTACTTCTTGGCGTTGTCCCAGGCGCCGCCGCCCGAGGTCATCGAGATCGCGACGAACAGGCCGGTGACGATCACGCCGAGCAGCATGGCGCCGACCGCCGAGAACGCCGCCGACTTGCCAGCGATGGCGTAGATCACGAAGTAGACCACGATCGGCGACAGCACCGGCAGCAACGAGGGAATGATCATTTCCTTGATCGCGGCCTTGGTGAGGAGGTCGACGGCCTTGCCGTAGTCGGGCTTGTCGCTGCCCTGCATGATGCCGGGCTTTTCGCGGAACTGCCGCCGCACCTCTTCCACGATGGCGCCGGCCGCGCGTCCGACCGCCGTCATGCCCATCGCGCCGAACAGATAGGGCAGCAGGCCGCCGAACAACAGGCCGACCACCACATACGGGTTGTTCAGCGAGAAGTCGGGGTTGATGCCAGCGAAGTAAGGATGGTTCGCGGAATCGGCGATGAAGAATTTGAGGTCCTGGTTATAGGCCGCAAACAGCACCAGCGCGCCGAGACCGGCGGAGCCGATCGCGTAGCCCTTGGTCACCGCCTTGGTGGTGTTGCCGACCGCATCCAGCGCGTCGGTCGACTTGCGCACCTCCTTCGGCAGGCCCGCCATCTCGGCGATACCGCCGGCGTTGTCGGTAACGGGGCCGAAAGCGTCCAGCGCGACGATCATGCCGGCCAGCGACAGCATGGTCGCGGTGGCGATCGCGATCCCGAACAGTCCGGCGAAGTTATAGGTGATGAGAATGCCGGCAATGATAACGAGCGCGGGCAGCGCGGTCGCTTCCATCGATATCGCCAGGCCCTGGATCACGTTGGTGCCGTGACCGGTGACGGAGGCCGAGGCGATCGACTTCACCGGGCGAAAATCGGTGCCGGTATAGTATTCGGTGATCCAGATGATCAGGCCGGTCACCGCAAGGCCGACTACGCCGCAGGCGAACAGCGATGCGCCGGTGTAGTCCACGCCATCAAGCTTGCCGAAGCCGATCAGCCAATAGATGACGAGGGCAACGCCTGCGAGCGACAGCACCCCGGTCGCAATCAAGCCCTTGTAGAGCGCGCCCATGATGGACTGGCTCGGGCCGAGCTTGACGAAGAAGGTGCCGATGATCGAGGTGATGATGCAGATGCCGCCGATCGCAAGCGGCAGGGTCATCATGTTGGCAAGGATCGGCGTCTTGGCGAAGAAGATCGCGGCCAAGACCATGGTCGCGACCGCGGTCACCGCATAGGTCTCGAACAGGTCGGCGGCCATGCCGGCGCAGTCGCCGACGTTGTCACCGACGTTGTCGGCGATGGTCGCGGGGTTGCGCGGATCGTCCTCGGGGATACCGGCCTCGACCTTGCCGACGAGGTCGCCGCCGACATCGGCGCCCTTGGTAAAGATGCCGCCGCCGAGACGGGCGAAGATCGAGATCAGCGAGGCGCCGAAGCCGAGCGCAACCATCGCATCGATCACGGTGCGGCTGTCAGGCGCGAGCTTCAGCGAGTAGGTCAGGAAGCCGAAATAAAGGGTGACGCCGAGCAGCGCCAGGCCCGCGACCAGAAGGCCGGTGATGGCGCCGGCCTTGAAGGCGAGCTCAAGGCCGCCGGCGAGCGAGGTGGTCGCGGCCTGCGCGGTGCGGACATTGGCACGCACCGACACGTTCATGCCGATGAAGCCGGCCGCACCCGAGAGGATGGCGCCGATCGCAAAGCCAAAGGACACGAGCAGACCGAGGAAGTAGGCAAGCAGCGCGAAGATAACGATGCCGACCACGCCGATGGTGGTGTATTGGCGCCGCAGATAGGCCTGTGCGCCTTCGCGGACGGCGCCCGCGATTTCCTGCATCCGCGGATTACCGGCATCGGCACTCAGAACCGACGACGTCGCCCAGATCGCGTAGGCGATGGAAAGCGCTCCGCAGAGCACGATCAACCATAGAGCTGTCATTGCACTCCCTCAGATTCTTATATTTATCCCCCACGCCCGTTGCTCGGGCGCAGAATGCTGGTCCGCCCTGCCCAAAGGGCGGCCGCAAATCGGCGGGGAGGTTGCCAAAGTTGCTGCGCCCGCGCAACGCCGAGAACGGCAAAATAGATCCAATTTCGCAGGCTTTCCCGGTGAAAAATCGTGGGTTTTACGGCTTGGTCCTAGAAATGGCTGTAGGAGCGGCGTGCGAGCGGCAGCTCCCTGCCCTCGCCGTCCAGGAAGCGCGGGGCGTCGGTGCCTTCGACGATGCGGCCGATGGGCGTCAGCGCGATGCCGGCACGTGCTGCGGCCGCGGCCAGCGTCGCAGTGCCGGCCTCCGGAACCGTGCAGAGGATCTCATAATCGTCGCCGCCGGAGATCAGGGCCTCGATGTCGACGGCACGGCGTGTGAGCAGGCTTTGCGCCGCTACGGAGATCGGAATGCGCGCGACATCGATCACGGCCGAGACGCGCGAGGCCGCGCAGAGCTTGGTGAGGTCGCCGGCCAGCCCGTCGGAAACATCCATCGCGCCAGTCGCATGCACGCGGATGACGTCAGCCAGCGCATTGCGCGGCTGCGGCACGCGGTAGCGGCCGATCAGCATCTGTCTTGCCGCGTCATTGCCTGCAAGCGCAGCAGCCGCTGGCCCGCCGGTAAGAATGTCGAGTCCGATCGCGGCATCGCCGATCGTCCCCGTCACCATCACCTGATCGCCGGGCCTGGCACCAGTGCGCTGAACCATCTGCCCCACCGGCACACGCCCAAAGGCCGTGATCGAGACGGTGAGCGGCCCCGGAGTCGAAACCGTGTCACCGCCAAGCAACGGGCAGCCGAAGCTGCGCGCGTCCTCCCCC
Source organism: Bradyrhizobium sp. Tv2a-2 (assembly GCF_000472425.1). Lineage (GTDB taxonomy): Bacteria > Pseudomonadota > Alphaproteobacteria > Rhizobiales > Xanthobacteraceae > Bradyrhizobium. Next base: position 304,598 of record NZ_AXAI01000004.1, read on the forward strand.
AGGCCATGCGCAAACGCCGAGAGCCAGGCGTCGTCGGCCCGGCAGAGCGCCAGCGTCAGCACAAAACCGGCGGTCGTTGCGCCCTTGGCAGCGAGATCGGACAGGTTGACCCGCAGCGCCTTGCGTGCGACCGTATCGGGCGGATCGTCGGGAAGGAAATGCACGCCCTCTACGATCGCATCCGTGGTGACGACGATATCCTCACCCGCAGCCTTGAGGATGGCCGCGTCGTCCACGAGTCCGAATGCGCCCGGGTCGGTCGCAAGCGGCTTGAAGTAGCGCGCGATCAGGGAATCTTCGCCGGATGGGCCAGGGCGGTTGGTCATGCGTCAGCGCTTGTCGCGACCTCCGGGATGTTAGCCGCGTGTAAATTCCTCGGAACGGAACTGCCGTGCGATCTGGTCCAGCACTGCGTTCACCATGCCGGTCTCTTCCCGCTCGACGAAAGCATGCGCGACATCGACATATTCGGATACCACGACCCGGCCCGGCACGTCCCGGCGATGCTCGAGCTCATAGGCGCCGGCGCGCAAGACCGCGCGCAAAATCGCGTCGATCCGCTTCAGCGGCCAACCCCTCGACAGCGCCTCGTCGATCAAGGGATCGAGCTTGGCCTGATCGCGCACGACGCCGGCGACGACATCGCGAAAGAAGGCCGCTTCCGCAGGAAGGTATTTTTCACCCTCGACCTCGCCGCCGAGCCAATGGCTTTCGAACTCGGCGAAGATGTCGTTGATGCCGGCGCCTGCGATATCCATCTGGTAGAGCGCCTGCACGGCAGCGAGTCGCGCGGCACCACGCCGGTTCGCCTTCTTCTCCGGCGCCTTGCTCTCAGGTCCCCTGATCTGATTTTTCTTTGCGTCAGCCATGATCTAGGACTTAGCCAGACGGCGTTTGATGCGCAGCATCGCAAGCGCCGCCCGCGCCGCATCGCCGCCCTTGTTGAGTTCGCTCGCGCGAGCCCGTGCCCAGGCCTGGGCTTCGGTGTTGACGGTCAGAATACCGTTGCCCAGCGGAAGCTTCCGCACCACCGCCAAATCCATCAGGGCGCGCGAGGATTCCATCGACACGATCTCGAAATGGATGGTGTCGCCCCTGATGACGCAGCCGAGCGCGATTGCGGCGTCATAAGGCATGCCCGCGGCTTCCGCCGCATCGACCGCGATCGCGACCGCAGCGGGAATTTCCAGCGCGCCGGGAACCGTGATCACGTCATGGCTCACGCCCGCCGCCTTCAGCTCAGCGAGCGCGCCTTCAAGCAGCGCGTCCTGGATATCGTCGTAGAAGCGCGCTTCGACGATCAGGGCGCGGGCGCCTCGGATGTCGGTCTGGTCCTTCAACGGAGCGCGTCGTGCGTCAGCCATCACTTTTGCCAATCAGAGAAATTTTTCGCATTGAGCCGCTTTTAGGCGTAGCCCTGGACAAAGCCAAGACCAACCACTCATTTCATTTCCGTCAATCGCGCCGCGTAACGGGCCATCAAATCGACCTCGATATTGATCTCGGTGCCCGCACGCCAGGACGACAATGTCGTTACATTGAGCGTGTGCGGGATGATCAACACGGAAAATGCCGTGTCGCGCACCGCATTGACGGTGAGCGACACCCCATCCAGCGTGATCGAGCCCTTGGGCGCGATGAAGCGCGCGAGTTCGCGCGCGGTGTTGAGCTCGAAGCGTGCCATATCGGGAAGATCGTCGCGGCTCAGGATGGTGGCGATGCCGTCGGCATGGCCGGCGACGATGTGTCCGCCAAGCTCATCGCCGATCTTCAGAGCGCGCTCCAGGTTGAGCCTGGTTCCGACCGTCCAATGCCTGGCCGTGGTCATGGCAAGCGTTTCGGCCGCGGTGTCGACATCGAACCAGGTGTTGCCGCTTTCAACCCCTGCCGCAACAACAGTCAGGCAGACGCCGTTGCATGCGATCGAGGCACCGTCCGCAATCGTGGCGCGATCGTAGCGGCAGGCAATGCGCAAACGGTGCAACTGGCCCTGCGCCACTGGCTTCAGCGCAACGATCTCGCCGATGTCGGTGACTATGCCGGTAAACATTCAAGCGCGCTCGTAGATGGTGAGAGTGTCCTGATCCAACATCTCGCTAGCACGGACGCGGAAGGCCGACGACCGCGTGATTTGCGTGAGCGGCAATGCATCCAACGCGTTGATCGCGTCGGCGCCGATCGCCTGCGGCGCGCGCAACAGCCAGGCCTCGTCGACGAGGTCGGCCGCGACGAAGGAGGCCGCCACGCGGCTGCCGCCCTCGACAATCAGCCGCGTGATACCTTTTTCCGCCAATGCATGCAGCACGGCATGCGGATCGAGGCCAGAGCCGGCCTTGGGCGGCATCCGGATCACGACGGCGCCCGCGGCGCCGAGTTTTGCGGCGGCGGGCGCTTCTGCCAATTCCGACGCCATCACCCAAAGCGGTGTCTGCCGCGCGGAATGGACAAGCCGGCTGTCGCCCGGTGTGCGCAAGGCCCGGTCCAGCACCACCCGCACCGGCGAGCGCGCCTCCATGCCTGGCAATCGGCAGGTGAGTTCAGGATCATCCGCCAGCGCCGTGCCGATACCAACCAGGATTGCGTCGCACTGGGCGCGCAGCAGGTGCACCCGCGTCCGCGCCGCCTCGCCCGTGATCGCGACCGGCTTGCGCCCCGCAGCGCCGATCTTGTCGTCGGCGGAGACGGCGAGCTTCAGGATGACATGCGGCCGCTGATCGCGGATACGGCGGAAATGGCCGGCATGGGCGTAGGCCGCCTCCTCCCGCTCAAGGCCGACATCGACGGCAATGCCGACGGCGCGCAGCTTTGCAAAACCCTGGCCCGCCACCAGCGGATTGGGGTCCTCAATCGCCGCGACCACGCGGGCAATGCCGGAGGCAATCACAGCATCGCTGCAAGGCGGCGATCTGCCGAAATGCGAGCACGGCTCCAATGTCACATAAAGCGTGGCGCCGCGTGCGGCCTCGCCCGCCTCGCGCAACGCGACCGGCTCGGCATGCGGACGCCCGCCGGGCTGGGTCCAGCCGCGGCCGACGATGATACCATCCTTGACCACCACGGCACCGACGGCCGGATTTGGCCAGGTGCGCCCGAGGCCGCGCCGCCCGAGTGTCAGAGCAAGCTGCATGAAGCGGCGATCGGTCGCTTCGGCGTCGCGCGCCTTCTGCGCCAGCTGATCCTCAAGGATACGAAAGATCATTTGCGGATCGGGACGATCCGTGCCTCGTCCTCCCCAGACAGCTCGCCGAGCACGGCCTCAAAGTCCTTGGCTTCGCGGAAATTGCGATACACCGAGGCGAAGCGGACATAGGCAACGTCATCAAGCGCGCGCAGATGCTCCATCACGATCTCGCCGATCGCTTCCGAGGACACCTCGGCCTCGCCGGCGCTCTCGAGCTCGCGCACGATCGCCGACACCATCTTCTCCACCCGCTCTGGCTCCACGGGGCGCTTGCGCAGCGAGATCTGCACCGAGCGCACCAGCTTGTCACGGTCGAACGGCACGCGGCGGCCGTTGCGTTTGATCACGGTGAGTTCACGCAGCTGCACACGCTCGAAGGTGGTGAAGCGGAAATTGCAGGCGACGCAGACGCGCCGCCGCCGGATCACCGCGGAGTCCTCGGTCGGACGCGAGTCCTTCACTTGTGTATCGAGACTGTTGCAGCTGGGACAGCGCATCCGGGCAATGCCTTATTGGTAGATCGGGAAACGATCAGTGAGCGACTTGACACGTTCCCTGACCGCAGCTTCGACCAGCGGCGCCTTGCCGTCCTGGCCTTGCGCGATCGCGTTCAGCACTTCCGCGATCATGCCGCCGACCTGCTTGAACTCGGCAACGCCAAAGCCGCGCGTCGTCGTGGCCGGCGTGCCGAGCCGCAAGCCCGAGGTTACGAAAGGCGTCTCGGGATCGAACGGAATGCCGTTCTTGTTGCAGGTGATACCTGCGCGAACCAGCGCCTTCTCCGAGAGATTGCCCTTCAGCCCCTTCGGCCTGAGGTCAACCAGCATCAGATGGTTGTCGGTGCCGCCGGAGACGATGTCGAGGCCGTGGCCGCGCAGTGTTTCGGCCAGCGCCTTGGCGTTCTCGACCACGTTTTTGGCATAGACCTTGAAGTCCGGCCGCAGCGCCTCGCCGAAGGCCACTGCCTTCGCCGCGATCACATGCATCAAGGGACCGCCCTGCAGTCCCGGGAAGATTGCCGAGTTGAGCTTCTTGGTCAGCGTCTCGTCATTCCACAGCATCAGGCCGCCGCGCGGGCCGCGCAGCGACTTGTGTGTGGTCGTGGTCGTGACATGCGCATACGGAACGGGCGAGGCATGCACGCCACCGGCGACGAGGCCGGCGAAATGGGCCATGTCGACCAGAAGATACGCGCCGACGCCGTCAGCAATCTCGCGGAAACGCTTGAAGTCCCAGGCGCGCGAATAGGCGGAGCCGCCGGCGATGATCAGCTTCGGTTTCACCTGCTCGGCCTGCTTTGCCACCGCGTCCATGTCGATGATCTGGTCCTCGCGCCGCACGGTATAGTGCGAGGCCTTGAACCACTTGCCGGACATATTGACAGGCGAGCCGTGAGTGAGGTGGCCGCCAGCCGCAAGATCAAGGCCCATGAAAGTGTCGCCGGGCTGCATCAGCGCCAGGAACACGGCCTGGTTCATCTGGCTGCCGGAGTTCGGCTGCACGTTGGCGAAATTGGCACCGAACAGCTTCTTGGCCCGCTCGATTGCCAAAGTCTCGGCGACATCGACCCATTCGCAGCCGCCGTAATAGCGGGCGCCGGGATAGCCTTCGGCGTATTTGTTGGTCATCACCGAGCCCTGCGCTTCCAGCACTGCGCGGCTGACGATGTTTTCGGAGGCGATCAGCTCGATCTCATGACGCTGCCGGCCAAGCTCGCCCTGGATCGCAGCGGCGATCTCCGGATCGGCCTGCGCGAGACCAGCGGCAAAGAAGGAATCGGGGGCGGATGCAGTCTTGGCGCTTGAGGTCATCGGCGAAATATCCCTATCACCGCAACCACTTAGCGGGCCACGGCCGGTCTTGGTCGAGAAAGCGGAAGCAGGTCCGTCCGATTAGCACATTGGCCCCCGGCGGCCAAGCTTTTGCGGTTCTACCCGCCAGTTTATGCCAGATATGGTGGGGATTGGGGGATTAACAGCCCGCCGCGACCGGGTTCCTCTGGACCGCCTTCTCGTGCCGACGGGCAGCGCGACCGTGCGAAGGCCATGGCTCCTTTCATAAGCCTTGGCGACCCGCGACGGTGCGATCGCAAGCAAATTGGTATGCGCGACCACCTCGGGCACGCCAGCGAAGCTCTGGATTGCGAGGCGTGGCTTTCGCGACAGGCAAGCTTCCCTCAAGCGCCACTCAATCACGTGATGGCCGGCAAAAGGAGAGGTGATGACGACATGGTCAAGCGTTTCCATCGTCTTGAGTGTCAGCTTGCGGCCGACGAACGGATGCTTGCGCCTGAGAATACCGACATAATGTTCGCGAAACAGATTGCGGTGCGATGTCGCCGAGAGCACGTGCCGCAATCCGCTTTGCGCTGGAGCGCGCGTGCTTGCTGCAATCCGGTTCTTCTGTTCATCTCCCGCGCTGCTTGGTAGCGGACAGCTGTACCCATGCACCATTTGGGCAGGGATGGAGCACGAAGAGCGCGGCTGAATGCCGCAAATTAACGCATGCTATCCGCCGAGATATCAGGATAACGTTTCATTGCCGTGGTCCAAAATTCGGCTGGCCGCAACGAAACGGTCGCTGGAATGCAGCAATGCAGCAGATTGCGGACTGGCTCGAAAGGCTTGGGCTTGGGCAATACGCGCAGCGTTTTGCCGAGAACGGGATCGATGTCGGTGTTCTGCCTGACCTGAAGGACGAGGACTTCGATAGGCTCGAAGTCTTGCTCGGCCATCGCCGTAAAATGCAGCGTGCGATCGCCGAAATCGATCAAGCAGGATCGGGGGCTGAGCCGACCTGTCAGCACGATGCCGAGCGACGCCATCTCACCGTTATGTTCTGCGATCTGGTCGGCTCGACTGCGCTCTCCTCGCGCCTCGATCCCGAGGACATGTGGGAGGTGCTCCGCGCTTATCGCGCGGCCTGCGCGAGAGTCATCACCTCCTACGACAGCATCATCGCCAGGTTCGTCGGCGACGGAATATTGTCTTATTTCGGCTACCCTCGCGCACATGAGGATGATGCGGAGCGCGCAGTCCGAGCGGGCCTCGACATCATCGCCGCCGTAGGAACGCTCGCAACGCGCGCGAACGAAAAGGTCGAGGTCCGGATCGCCATCGCGACCGGGCTTGTGGTGGTAGGCGACCTGATCAGCGAAGGCGTGTCAGAGGAGCAGGGCATGGTCGGTGATACGCCGAACGTCGCTGCCCGGCTTCAGAGTCTGGCGGAGCCAGGAGCCGTTGTCGTTGCCGCGTCGACGCGCCGGCTGCTCGGCGATCTGTTCACGTTTCGCAATCTCGGCCACCGCGAAGTAAAAGGCATTTCCGAACCAATCGAAGTCTGGGCGGTCGAAGGTGCAGCCGAATCGGAGAGCCGGTTCGAGGCGGTGCGAACGGGGCGATCGATCGGCTTCATTGGCCGCACGGCAGAAATCGAATTCGTGCTCTCGCGCCAGCAGCTGGCGTGGCGAGGCCAAGGACAGGTCGTGCTGATTTCCGGCGAGCCCGGAATCGGCAAATCGCGCTATGTGGCAGCGCTTTGTGAAAGCCCCGCATTGGGGGCGCACCGACGGGTGCGTTATCAGTGCTCGCCTTACCACACGAACAGCTCGCTTCATCCCTTCATTGCTCAGTTGGAGCACGCCGCCGGCATCAGGCCGCAGGACACGTCCGACCAGAAGCTGGACAAGCTTGAGGCGATGCTTGCGCTTGGAACGCAACGCGTGGCGAAGGCGACACCGATCATTGCCGCTCTTCTTTCGGTGGCTACAAGTGAGCGCTACCCGCCGCTCGGCTTGAGTCCAGTGCAGCAGCGGCGGCAAACATTCGCGGCCCTTCTCGACCAGCTTGAGGGGCTGGCGAGGACGCAACCTCTGTTGATTGTCTGTGAAGACATGCATTGGGCCGATGCCACAACACTCGAGCTGTACGACCTCGCCGTAGATCGGATCAGGGGACTGCCAATACTCGTACTCATGACATTTCGGCCCGAGTTCGAGCCGCCTTGGACGGGTCTGGCCAATGTCAGCCTGTTGCAGCTCGATCGGCTTGATCGGCAAGACACACGCGCTTTGGTCGAGCAGGTGGCGGCCGGTCGACAGCTGCCGCGCAAGATGATGGCACAGATCGTCAACAAGACGGATGGCATCCCCCTCTTCGTCGAGGAATTGACCAAGATGGTGCTGGAGTCGGGACTGCTTGTGGAAGATGCCGGGCGCTATCGCATCGATGGCCCGCTGCCGCCGCTTGCTATTCCTGCGACACTGCACGATTCGCTGATGGCTCGGCTCGACAGACTGGCGCCGGTGAAGGAGGTCGCCCAGATCGGTGCGGCCATCGGCCGCGACTTCTCATACACGCTGCTGCGAGGCGTGGCCGGACGCGACGACCTGACGTTAAGTACGGCGCTTACGCAGCTCGAGGACGCGGAACTTCTGTTGCGCCACGGGACGCCGCCGGATGCGAGCTATAGTTTCAAGCATGCGCTGATCCAGGAAGCAGCCTATGAAAGCCTCCTCAGGAGCCGCCGGCAATTGCTCCACCGGAACATCGGCGACGTTCTGCGCAGCAAATTTCCGGCCATTTCTGAGACTGAACCGGAAGTCGTGGCGCACCATTTCACTGAAGCTGGGCTGAGCGAAGTTGCCTTGGAATGGTGGCGCAAGGCAGGCCAACGGGCGTTGAAGCGATCGGCTTATTCCGAGGCGATTGCACACCTCGGCAAGGCGGTCGCCCTCGCCGATGGGCTGGCTGATGGAAGAGGCCGAACCATAGACCGGCTCCATCTACAAATCGAATATGGCCGCGCGCTGCGCGGTAGCCTCGGGCACAGCGCAAGCGAAACGGTGGCCGCATGGAGACGCGCCCGGCAGCTCGCGGCCGACATCAATGATCCGGTTGAGTGGGCGCCGATCCATTCGGGCTTGTTCAACGCCTGCTTGACCCATGGCGAGCTCGCGCCGATGCGAGAGTTGGCGGAAACAATAATGGGCGCCGCCAGTCGGCAAGCAGAATCACCCGTAGCCGCGGTCGTCGCACACTGGACCAGCGGAGTGACCTGCTGGTTCGGGGGCGATTACTTGAACGCGAGACTGCATCTGGAGCGAGCGCTTGCGATTTATAATGATGAGCCTGATCCCGCAACTTTCAAGGCCGCGACGCTGGACCTGCCCTCCGTCATCCTGAGATTTCTTGCGCTGGTTCTTTGGCCACTTGGTAAAATCGATCAATCGCGCTGGCTTGCCGCGGAAGCGATGAAGGCTCTTGGTGAAAGGCGTGCACTTGCTCAAGCCAACGCGCTTGTTCACAAGGCCGTTTTCGACGGATTGTGCGGGACCATGTTGGAAGAAACGGAGACGGTGCTTGCGCTGGCCCGCGAGCACACGATGCCCCTGTATGTAGCGGCCGGCACACACCTGAGTGGCTTGGCGCGGTGGCGTGCCGGCGACCGAACAGATGGACTTTCGGAAATGCGGCGCGGGTGGACATTGCTTCACGAAAATGATTGCTATCTCTGTGAGCCATTCTGGGGAATGCAGGTTGCCGTGGCAAATGCGGAGACTGGGCAAATCGGGACGGCGCTGGACATCTTGAGGGAGTTGATCGTCTGGGTGGAGCAATCCGGCCAGCATTGGCTCGATGCCGAACTGCATCGTGTCCAGGGTGAGCTTTTGATGCTCTGTGATCCCTCGAACACTTGCTCTGCCGAGCAGGCCTTCAATAGAGCCCTGGAAATCGCCCGACGCCAGCAGACAAAGACCTTTGAACTGCGTTGCGCACTTGGACTTGCGCGTCTCTATGGCACAAATGGCCGCGCAGCGGCTGTATCCGATGTGCTTGTACCCATCCTCGTCAACTTCAACACGCCGCAAGATCTCCCTGAAATCGAGGAAGCACGAAAGCTGCTCAAGCATAACCACTAGTCGGCCTGCCATTCTATCCGGGCAGTTGAGTCCGGTTTGCTCAGCGTTGCTTCTTCACCCCATGAGCGACAACAACAGGCATCCCGCAACTACCTGTTTCGCGATTTCCTGGTTGTTTTCGCCTCGGACGAAAATCCCCTGATGTCGTCAGCCATTTGCAGGCAGACGAGCAGATCGACGTAGCTCAAGGTGCCCAATGCGGCGGCGTCCGCCCGGCAGCGGGAACGAATTGAGTTCGCCGCGGCCGGCCATATCGCGCCAAGTTTGTCCTTGGATGCTTTTTCTTCCTGCACGCAATCAGCGACGCTCTGCGCCTCCGGGAGTTTCATCAGCCTGTCCTCAGCCGACCTCGCCTTACACAAGGACTCGATGTTTATCCTGGGCACGCTGTCGCCGGAAGCGGCCGTCAATTCAGCGCCCAGAATTGCAAGTGACAGAAACAATGTTCTCATGGCTCTTCAACTCGCCGCTTGCGCAGTCTTTGCAAGGCGCGTGGTCACAAACCCGTATCTAAACGTACAACACATTGCTCTGGTGCCGCCCGGGTCGATGCACGTACGAAGATCATGGCTACACCTAGAAGGGCTGGGGCTATGACTCGTTGGGATAGTGCGCCTGGCACTCGATGACTTCTACAACCCGCTCACCGGCGAGCAGAAGGCGGCGTTCGATGCCATCGGCCCCGAGCGGAACGATACACGACAAGCAAATGCGCCGAACGTCAACGGAAACGAAGCCCCGCGGCATTCGTGCCGTCGCGACATGTTCCGCATGATGAGGCTGTAAAGGGAGATTTGGCGCACCGCAGCGCGCGCCCAGTTCGTCCCCAATGAGTCGCAACTCTGTTACATTACAACCATTAGATGGTAAACCCGTTGTGAGTTCAGCGACTTCAAATCATCAAGATCGCAACACCTCCGACATCGGCGCCAGTTGTCCACCGGTACGAAGCCATCATAGGCTGCAGGGAACAGCAATCGCCGCTTCACGGGCGGCGAGATCCATCATCGCTGAGGTTGGGAAGTGCGACAGGCGCGAACATGCATCCACTGAAAAACGTCACGCTCGCACTCCAGGGCGGCGGGGCGCATGGGGCCTTTGTCTGGGGCGTAGTCGACAAGGTGCTGGAGGACGGACGGCTCGGAATCGAGGCGATCAGTGCGACAAGCGCAGGCGCCATGAATGCGGTGGCGCTTGCCTCCGGCATGGCCGCTGGCGGGCCCGAGGGGGCGCGGCAAAACCTGGAGTTTTTCTGGGCCGAGGTCTCGCGCATGGATCAGACGTTCGACGTCTTCTCGCGCTGGAATCAATGGATTCAGGCCTTGAAACTGCCGCCCGAATACCATCCGGTTCATGCGCTGCTCCATTTCCTCACCCACACCCTGCCCCCCAACCTGCTCAATCCGTTTAATTTCAATCCGCTCCGCGAGCTGCTGTTGCGCGCGGTCGATTTTGACGAGCTCAACCGCTCGCCACGGGCGCCGAAGCTGTTCCTCAACGCAACCAATATCCGCACCGGCAAGCTCAAGGTGTTCGAGACGCCCGCGATCAGCGTCGAGGCCGTGCTCGCCTCCGCCTGCCTGCCGCCCTATTTCCAGGCGGTCGAGGTCGATGGCGAGCATTACTGGGACGGCGGCTACCTCGGAAATCCCGCGATCTTTCCGCTGATCTACCGGCAAGGCACGAGCGACGTCATCATCATGCAGGTGACGGCGATCACGCGCAACGAATTGCCGGCGAGCGCCGCTGACATCCTGCACCGGATCAACGAGATCAGCTTCAACTCGTCCCTGATGCGGGAAATGCGCGCGATCGCCTTCGCCACCCGACTGATCGACAGCGGCGAGCTGGACAGCACCAAGCACCGGCGGATGTTCATGCACTGGATCGGCAACGACACGCTGATGTCGGAGCTCGGCACCGCGACGCAGTTTCACCCGGAATGGGGGCTCCTGTGCAAGCTGCGTGATGCAGGACGGCAGACGGCCAGCGACTGGCTCGATCGGAATTTCGAGCATATCGGCACCCGCTCGACCATTGAAATCGACAAGATGTTCATGTGATTGCGCCGACCGGTTGCAGGATGGGTAAGCCAGTTGGCGGCGCGAGCGAAGCGATATGCGGGCCGCCTATTTCCCGGACATGGCTTCGCTCATCCGATCTACGATCTTCGCCGCCTATTCCTGTAGTTCAAAACATTGCCGCCGAGACGTCGCCCTGGCCTGACGCCGCGACCCAAAGCGCGACGATCATGAGCGCGAGCCTGATGGCGCAAAAGATCGATGCGCCGTCGTCGCGGCTGTCGGCAACGGCTGATGACCAATTCGGGCCGCCGCTCCGCTGATACGCTGCGCCGGGCTCAGCGCGACTTCGTCGCCGGCCGCAAATGCGGGCTTCGGGCAGCCGGGATATGACCTCCGCCAAGTCATGCAGCGCCGCCTCGACGCGCTGCAGACCGCGGCGCGGTGAATGCGGGGGCAACAGAGCGACAGCCCGTTCACCGGTTCAGGATGATCCCGCCTGACTCGTCGGCGGCCGACGAACGCAGCCGTCATCAAACCGTGATTGGACATTTCTCCTTCATTTGTAAAATTCGACAAATGCAGGCCCGACAACCGCCCCATGACCGCATCCTGGACGCCGCTATGCGCGTGTTCCGCCGCCACGGCTTCCGCCGCTCCTCGATCGAGCAGGCGGCCGATGAGGCGGGACTGACGCGGCAGGCGCTCTATCATCATTTCCCGTCCAAGGAGGCGCTGTTCTGCGCCGCTATCGAGCGCCTTTATGAAAGGGCGGTTCTCGCCGAGACCGCGGCGGCCAAGGCCGCGGAAGCGACCGATGCCGCCCTTTCCGATATTCTCATTGCCGAGATCGGCGCCCGGCTCGGCACGCTGTTCGCGGCACTCGAAGGTTCGCCGCATCTGGAAGAGCTGTTCTCCGAGCATCTCGCGCAGGCACGGGATCCCTACCAGACCTATTCGGCGCGCTTCGAAGCCGAGGTTGCGAAGACGGTCGCGCGGGTCTGCCGCGCGCGGAGACTGAAGCTCGCGAGCGGCGTTACCGTCGAGGAACTGGCGCGCTGCGGCGAGATGGCGATCCATGGCACCAAATCCGCCTACCCGTCGATGCAGCCGGCCGACGCCTTCCTGAACCAGCTTGCCGTGATGCTGCGGATGCTGATCGCCGGCGCGATGGCGCCGCAAACCGCACCGCCGGCAAAGAGATCCCAACGCAAAGTGTGCGTGAGCACAGGAGATCGCAGATGAGCACCATGACGGTCAACGGCTGCCCTGCGGCCCTGCCTGACGATCCCGACGCGCTCCTGATAGATGTGATCCGCGACCGTCTGAACCTCACCGGAACCAAGCTCGTCTGCGGTTCCGGCGTCTGCGGCGCCTGCACGGTCCTGCTCGACGGCCAACCGGTCGTGAGTTGCCTGCTGCCGGCGCAAGCCGCTGCAGGAAAGACGCTGACAACGATCGAGGCCATCGGCAGTGCCGGGCTCCACCCGATCCAGAAGGCGTTCATGGCGCATGACGCGTTGCAATGCGGCTTCTGCACGCCAGGATTTGTGGTGGAGGCGACTGCCTTCCATGACCGCTGGCGCGCGACCCGCGGCTCAGGGATCCCATCGCGCGAGGACATTGCTGCCGCGCTATCAGGACATCTCTGCCGCTGTGGCGCCTATGACGGCATCTTTCGCGCGGTGGCAGAGGCTTGCGCCGGCCGCTTCGATGGCAACGCCCCCATCGCGCCGCGGCTCGAAGCGCGCGACAAGGTGACGGGGCTTGCGCGCTACACGGTCGACATCCGCCACGACGGGCAGCTCGAGGGCGTCATTCTGCGCTCGCGCGTCGCTCATGCGAAGATTGTCGGCCTCGACCTTGCGGCGGCGCGCGCCATGGCCGGCGTCGCCGCCGCCGTCTCGCTGCTCGCTGATGACGGCATGGTACGATTTGTCGGCGCGCCGATTGCAGCGGTCGCCGCAAAGGATCGCCGCACTGCGCTTCAGGCGCTCGCCGCGATCAAGTTCGCGTGCGAGAAACTGCCCGCGGTGATCGGGCTCGACGCGGCACGGCAAGAAAACGCGCCTGTCGTGTTCGACAGAGCCAATCGAAAGCGTGCTGGCAATGTGTCCGAAGGCGGCGGCGGTCCGGCGCCATGGAACGGCAATGTGCGTGGGCCATCGGCACCGTTCTCGCAGAAAGCCAAGCGCGCGAAGGGCTGGCTCACGGACGCCCGCGCGGCACACGATCCCCTTCTCGTGGAAGAGACGTTCCGGGTCTCGACCCAGCAACATGCCTGTCTCGAGCCCCATGCCGCGGTGGCGCGGTTCGCCGGCGACCAGCTCACGGTGCACATCTCGACGCAAGCCGTCCATGAAACCATGGAGAAGATCGCCAAGCGCTACAACCTCGCCCACGACAAGGTGCAGGTGATTGCCGATCACGTCGGCGGCGGGTTTGGCTCCAAGGGCAGCCTTGGAGTCGAGACCATCGCAGCTATTGAGCTCGCGCGCGCCGCGAAGGCTCCGGTGCGCGTCGTGTTCGATCGCGAGGAAGAACTGTCTGTCACCGGCTATCGTCCGGCCGCGGAATTGAAACTGTCCCTGCTCCCTTCAGCGCAAGGCGACCTCAAGGCGCTATCGCTCACCGCCCATGCCGACACCGGTGCGGCGACCAACTCTCTGATCGCCGGCCTTGCGCGACTGATCTATCCGGCGGAGGCAAAGGAGCTGGTCGACTTCGACGTGCTGAGCAACCTGCCTCCTGGCGCGCCGTTCCGCGGCCCCGGTGGACCGCCGATGGCGTTTGCGCTCGAGCAGGCGGTCGACGAGGCGGCGCTGCGGTTGAAGATTGATCCGATCCAGCTGCGCAAGCGCTGGGATCCTGATCCGAACCGGCAGCGACTTTACGACTGGGCCGCCGGCCTCGATGTCTGGAAGAACCGCCGCGCCCCTTCATCGCAAAGCGGTCGTTACCGGCGCGGTGTCGGCATGGCCTCGGGCTATTGGCTCTATCTATGGCAGACTGGATCCTCGGTCGAGCTCGCGATCAAGGGCGGCCGCATCATCGCAAGCTGCGCCGTGCAGGATATCGGCACCGGCACGCGCAGCGTGATCGCCAACACCATTGCAAAAGCCTTTGATCTGGAGCCGCAGGACATCGAGGTCCGCATCGGTCATTCGAACCTGCCGCGAGGTCCGGGCTCGGGCGGCAGCCGCGTCACGGCCTCGGTCGTGCCACCGACACTGCTTGCGATTGAAAAGCTTAAGGCAGAGATCGAGCGCACCGCTGCGCGGCCACCACAACCCGGCTCGAACGCTCCCTGGCGCGAATTGGTCGCAGCCTCGCCCGATCTTGTGGTGTCCGCCAAGCGGCAGCATGACAACAAGCCGCCGCTCGGCGTCCGATCGCCGCTGCGGCAGGCGGGCTTCATGGGCCTGGTGTTCTCGTGGATACTGCGGACCTTCAACCACGTGGTGGTCGGCGCGGGCGTGCCGAGCTCGGTGCAGGTGATGGAGGTCGAGGTCGACACCTGGCTCGGCCATGTGCGCGTGCTCAACGCCTATACCGGGCTTGCGATCGGCAAGCTCGCTGCGCCGTCGCTGGCGCGCAGCCAGGCCGCAGGCGCAGTCATTCAAGGCATCGGCTATGCGCTCTACGAGGCACGCGAGACCGATCCCTCGACCGGCCACGTGCTGAGCAGCGGCATGGAGGACTACCGCATTCCCGGCATTGCCGACATGCCGCGGCTCGACGTGCATTTCGACGAGGCCGGCTTCGATCACGTGCCGGGCGGCAGCGTCGGCGTCGGCGAGGTCGCGACCGTGCCGACATCGCCCGCGATCGCAAACGCCATCCGTGCCGCGATCGGCGTTCGCCTGACCGAGATTCCGTTCCGGCCGGATCGGCTGGCCGCCGCACTGAAAGGGAGGGACGCCGCATGAGCATCGCATCCGTCATCGCGTCCGCCGCGGAATTCCGCGCCGCCGGCACCGACCTCTCCGAACGCCGCCGCAGCGGCGTCTCAGCAGGACCGCTGATCGATATCCTGTCGTCGGGCGAAAGCGGGATAGCATGGGGCGTGGATGGCGCGGCCACGATCGGCGCTTTGACGACGATTGCCGCGATCGCTGCGGATGCGCACGTCGCTGCGGCCTATCCGGGGATGGCGGCGAGCGCGCAAGGTCTCGCCACGCCGCAGGTGCGGCATTTGGCAACGCTCGGCGGCAACCTCGCGCAGCGTTCGCGCTGCTGGTATTTTCGCAATCCGCATATCGATTGCCTGAAGAAGCGCGGCAGCGAATGCCCGGCCCGATCAGGCAATCATCTCTACGGCGTCGCCTTCGACCTCGGCGACTGCGTCGCGCCGCATCCCTCGACCATGGCGGCGGCGCTGCTAGCCTATGATGCGCATGTTGTCACCAATCGTCGCGACGGCCTGACCATCGTCGATCTGCTTGGCGACGGCTCCAATGGACGCGCCGACCATGCGCTCGCGCCCGGCGAGATGATCACCAAAATCGTGCTGCCGGCGCCGCTCGCCGGCGAGCGCGCCGCCTACAAGCGCGCGATCAGCCGCACCTATGCCGAATGGCCGCTGGTCGAGGTCTGTGCGCGCGCGGCGATCGCGGATGGCAAATTCCAAGTCGTGCGGCTTGTTGCCGGCGGCATTGCAGCGGTACCGCTTCGCCTCTCGGCTTGCGAACGCGCGCTGCATGGCAAAGCTGCAAACGAGGCAGCGATTGCAGAAGCCACGCGGCTTGCCGCCATCGGCGCAAAGCCACTGCCGATGACGGCCTATAAACTGGATCTGCTCGAGGGACTGGTACGCGATCTCCTAGAGAGCCTCGCGGCATAGCGCAGTCAGGCGCTTCCGCGCTGCGAGGGCCCGGCCCTCACAGCCCGGTATAGCCGGCCTTCACCGGATCGTTCGATCCGTCAAGCTCGCGCAGATAGGTGAGACCGCAGACGACCAGACGCTGGTCGTCTCTCTCGCCGCCTTCGAACAGCATGTTGACGTAATCGGTCACCTTGTCGCGCGCCTCGGCGCTGGCGGCTGCCGAGCGGCTCGCCATGAGGTTATAGGTATGCATGATGCGGTCGATCACCGCCCGCGTTGCGCCCTGCGGCATGAGTTAGACCTGCCCCTGCTCGAAGATCGCGATCGCCCTGTTGGCGAGCTTCAGCTTGTTGGCCTCACCGCTGTGAAACAGCTGTACGACGATGGTTAGCAGGCGATCGCTGGTCACGAAATTGTCGGGGAGCTGGCCGCTTCGCCGCAAATAGTTGGATGCGATGGCGTAGGCATCACCTACAACCTCGGTATTCAGCACCCGCATTCCGCGCTCGACGAGCATGTCGCACGTTCCTCCGCTTGCGTCACAAGGATAAGCAAGACGGCGGGAACAAGTTCCCTCGGGCTCGCGCAATATTTATCGCGAGTGCGAAGCAACCGAGAGAAGACAAGAGCACACCGGGTCCCTGCAAGAGCCCAGTGTGCGATGGGGAAGTTCTCATCCAGTTCGCCTGCCGGTCTTCTCCAAAGGGCCGGCTTGGCGGGGAACGATTAGAGGCGGTACAGGATCTGGTCGGTCCAGAACCGCTCGAGCCGATGCAGCGACTTGTTCAGGGTAGCGAACTCCTCGTTGGAGATGCCGCCGACCTGCTCCACTGTCTTGACGTGCTTCTGATACAGCGTATCGACGATACGGCGGATCTCCTGGCCCTGCGGGGTCAGGCGAATGCGCACCGAGCGACGGTCGACACGCGAGCGCTGGTGATCGAGGAAGCCGAGCTCGACCAGCTTCTTCAGATTGTAGGAGACGTTGGAGCCGAGATAGTAACCGCGCGTGCGGAGCTCGCCCGCGGTGAGCTCCTTGTCGCCGATATTGTAGAGCAGGAGCGCCTGCACCGAGTTGATATCGGAACGGCCGCGGCGATCGAATTCATCCTTGATGACGTCGAGCAGGCGGCGATGCAGCCGCTCCACCAAGGTCAAGGCTTCGAGATAGAGAGGCTGCACTGCCGGCTGGCCGGACACGCGCTCGGAGGCTTCCGCCGCCGTGGCAACGGCTTTCATCATGACACTTCCCCTGTTGTCGCTTTATCGACTTATTCGACGAAACTTGAGTCCCGTCTGATAGCTGCAACTTAAAGGGGCGGTTTGAACATCCGCTTAAATAAGACAATAAAGAGAGAATGAATTTCAGAGAGTGAATCGTAGTTTAAGCCTGTGAACAAAGGCCTTTTTTCAACTTTCCATTGACGCTCCGGCCCCGATGTTCACGCTTCGTCTCCACACCCCTGTCGCATTCCAAAACACCCCCCGGAAAGCGGAAAGGTTCGCGTAACGGCTGTGGCGAGATCCGTTTAACCTGCAATTATCGACAAATTTTACGGGTCAGCACTTTATCGGTGCTACCTGAAACATAGAGACAGCCGGAGGAGCCGCGAACAGATGAAACAAGCCAAAAAGAGCGCAACCGCCAAGACGACCGTCAAGACGACCGTCAAGACAGCCGCCAAGGACGCGTCCCCTTCCCGGCTGATCGACGCGCGGATCAAGGAACTGGGCGACTGGCGGGGCAAGGTGCTCGCTCACGTCCGCGCGCTCATCAAGCAGGCCGATCCCGAGGTGGTCGAGGAGTGGAAATGGCGCGGCGTTCCGGTGTGGTACCACGATGGAATGATCTGCACCGGCGAGACCTATAAAGGCGCGGTGAAGCTGACTTTTGCAAAGGGGGCGGCGCTTGGGGATCCCAAGGGTCTGTTCAACGCAAGCCTTGAAGGCAATGTCAGGCGCGCCATCGATATCCATGAGGGCGAAGAGATCGATGCCGATGCCTTCAAGGCGTTGATCCGTGCCGCCATAGACCACAACAGATCGTAACGCCGAGATGCTACGGCGGCCGCTCGCGCGCGGCCATCCAGGCAAGCGCGAGATAGGCGGCGAGCATGAAGGCTTCGCTGCCCACGACAAAGAGACTGCCACCATAGATGCCCGGGAACATCAGCTCGATCACCGCCATCGAGACCACGGTTGTCAGCCACACCACCGCGCCCCAGGGCGTGGCAAGCCAGAGGCCGACGGCGGCGACGAGCTCGATCACGGCGAAATAGACGGTCGCGGCCTGCCAGGCGGTCGGCTGGTTCTCGAAAGCCTCGTCCTCCGCGCCGACGAAGCCCGTCACCTGGGCCCAGTGATAAAGGCCCTTGATGAGCGACAGCACGGCCATGATGCGCAGGAACAGCACCAGCCGCCGCGTCCAGACATTCTCGTCGCTCTCGATCCGCTCGGACGAGATGGCGGCGACCGACATCGCCATGTCCCTGGCATTGTCCCTGGAACTTGCACTGTCCCGCGCCTGCTCGCGCGAGGTAATATCGGACATGCGCTTCTAGCCGCCTGCAATCAAAAAATGGGCGTTCATGGCCAAGACATGACCGCTTACCCCGGCAAAATCAATCATCAATCGGGCACTTCCGAGGCATTGGAGCCTTGCGGCAGGTCAAGTGACGCGACCCAATCGGGATGCTAGAATTAGAACAAATCAACGCGCCGCCGGGAGATGACAAGCATGGCGATCAAGTTCGGCCGTCCGATCGAAGTGCGCGAGGTGGCGCGGCAACAGGCTACGGCCCAGACCTCTACCCTCGACCTGACGGTTCGCCCACGCCGCAACCGGAAAGCGGAATGGGCGCGGCGGCTGGTGCGCGAGAATGTCCTCACCACCGACGACCTGATCTGGCCGCTGTTCGTGGTCGACGGCCACAATGCGCGCGCACAGGTCACCTCGATGCCGGGCGTGGAGCGGATCTCGGTCGACCAGGCCGTGCGCGACGCCGAGCGGGCGATGAAGCTCAACATCCCCTGCGTCGCGCTATTCCCCTATACCGATCCGTCCCTGCGCGATCCGCTAGGGTCGGAGGCCGTCAACCCCGACAACCTCGTCTGCAAGACGGTGCGCGCAGTCAAACAGGAGTTTCCCGACCTCGGCATCCTCTGCGACGTCGCGCTCGATCCCTTCACCAGCCACGGCCATGACGGGCTGATCGAGGACGGCAGGATCCTCAACGACGAGACGGTGGCGGTCCTCGTGCGGCAGGCGCTGGTGCAGGCCGAAGCGGGCTGCGACATCATCGCGCCCTCCGACATGATGGACGGCCGCGTCGGCGCGATCCGGCAGGCGCTGGATCAGGCGGGCTTCCTCGACGTGCAGATCATGGCCTATGCGGCGAAATATGCCTCCGCCTTCTACGGCCCGTTCCGCGACGCCATCGGCTCAGCCAAGACGCTGACCGGCGACAAGCGCACCTACCAGATGGACAGCGCCAATACGGACGAGGCATTGCGCGAGGTCGAGCTCGACATTGCGGAAGGCGCCGACATGGTCATGGTCAAGCCGGGCATGCCCTATCTCGACGTGCTGCGCCGGGTCAAAGACACCTTTGCCATGCCGACCTTCGCCTACCAGGTCTCCGGCGAATATGCGATGATTGCCGCGGCTGCGAACAATGGCTGGATCGACGGCGAACGCGCCATGATGGAAAGCCTGCTTGCATTCAAGCGGGCCGGCGCCGACGGCATCCTGACCTATTTTGCGCCCCAGGCGGCGGAACGGGTGCAGAAGCACGCCTAACCTGCGCCGCAGTCATCAAGGAATCTTGCCGAACTAACGGGAATCGGGCTTGCAAGCGGCAGGCCCGTTCCCATGTGGTTGCCTAGCTATTGCGCAGTCGGGAGGCCCCATGTCGAACTCAGGTTCCTATTCGGGTTCAACCAATACGGGTGGCGGCTGGAGCGGCGGCCCCAATGTCCAGCCGCACGCCTTCGACCCTTATTCGGAGCCGGAATTGTTTCGCGGCGTGCTGACCCGGCGCGTGTTTGCCTTCATCATCGACGTCATCCTGCTGTCCATCCCAGTGGTGCTCGCGGTCGTGTTCATCGCCGTGTTCGGCCTGGTGACGCTGGGGCTCGGCTGGGCGCTGTTCTGGCTGGTGTCGCCGGCGTCGGTGATCTGGGCGCTGGTGTATTATGGCGCCACCTTGGGTGGCCCGCATTCGGCTACCATCGGCATGCGGGTGATGGATCTGGAACTGCGCACCTGGTACGGCGCACCGGGCTATTTCCTGCTCGGCGCGATGCACGCGGTCTTGTTCTGGATTTCGATCTCGGTGCTGTCGCCCTTTGTCCTCCTGGTCGGGCTGTTCAATTCCCGCCGGCGGCTGTTGCATGATTTCGTGCTGGGAACGGTCATTATCAACAATTCGGTCCGCGCCCCCGTCGGCCAGCCGGCCCGAACCTATTGAGAGGTGTTCAAATTAACTGCACCCAAACCGATTGACCGTAAGCTCCGTCAGCGCGATGCTCATTTGCTTTAGAGATCAGTAGCCCCGTGACCCAGCACTCGCGTGATACTCCGCAATTCTACCTGACGGCGCCCTCGCCCTGCCCCTATTTGCCGGGCCGGCATGAACGCAAGGTGTTCACGCATCTTGTCGGCGACAAGGCAGCCGATCTCAACGATCTGCTCACCCATGGCGGCTTCCGCCGCAGCCAGTCGATCGCCTATCGGCCGGCGTGCGACCAGTGCCGCGCCTGCGTCTCGATCCGGGTCGTCGCCAACGAGTTCCGCCCTTCCCGCGGCTTCCGCCGGGTGCTGGCGCGCAATGCCGACCTGATCGGCGAGCAGCGCAGTGCGGTACCGACCTCGGAGCAATATTCAATCTTCCGCGCCTATCTCGACCAGCGCCATCGCCATGGCGGCATGGCCGACATGACCGTGCTCGACTACGCCATGATGGTGGAGGACAGCCATGTCGAAACCCGCATCATCGAGTACCGTCGCCGTAACATCGACAGCGGCATCACGGGACGCGGCGAGGAGCTGATCGCGGTCGCCCTGACCGACGTACTCAGCGACGGGCTGTCGATGGTCTATTCCTTCTTCGATCCCGGCGAGCAGGAGCGCTCGCTCGGCACCTTCATGATCCTCGACCACATCGCCCGCGCCCGTCGCATGGGCCTGCCTTACGTCTATCTCGGCTACTGGATCGAAGGCTCCAAGAAGATGGACTACAAGGGCCGCTTCCTGCCGCAGCAGCGGCTGGCGCCCTCGGGCTGGCTGCGGGTGGATGCCACGGGAGACGTGGCGAGCGAGCCGCAGGATTAGAACCAACTCCGCTCGTCATGCGCGCCCCGCGAAATAAGTCGCGGGCGATGACAATCGTAGACGTCTCACCCGCTCAGATAATCCACCACCAGCTTCGCGTTCAGGCCGATGATCAATGCGGCCGTCACGGTCGCCAGCCACGTGAGCCAACGCGGAGCGGCATAGGCGCCCATCTTGCTCTTGCTCGCGGTAAACATCACCAGCGGCACCACGGCGAACGGCAGTTGCAGGCTGAGCACGACCTGGCTCAGGATCAGAAGCTGCCCTGTCGCCTTCTCACCGGCCCAGATGGTGACGACGACAGCGGGCAGGATCGCGATCATCCGCGTCACCAGCCGGCGCAGCCACGGCGCGACGCGGAAATTCAAAAAACCCTCCATCACGATCTGGCCGGACAGGGTCGCGGTGATAGTGGAATTCAGACCGCAGCAGATGAGCGCAATGGCAAACAACGTCGGTGCGAGCGTGGAGCCGAGCAGCGGCGCCAGGAACGAATGGGCCTGGTCGAGCTCGGCGACATCGGTGCGGCCCGTGCGATAGAAGGTTGCCGCTGCCAGGATCAGGATCGAGGCGTTGATCACGAAGGCAAAGCACAGCGCGATCGTTGAATCGATGGTCGCAAACTTGATCGCCTCGTGCTTGTCCGCCGCCGCCTCGCCATAGCCACGGGTCTGCACCAGTCCCGAATGCAGATAGAGATTATGCGGCATCACGGTGGCGCCAAGAATGCCGAGCGCAAGATAAAGCATGTCGTGGTCGACGAAGAGCTCGCGGCTCGGCACGAAGCCGCGGATCACCGCGCCCCAATCGGGATCGGCGAGCGCGATCTGCACAGCAAAGCAGGTGGCGATCACGCCGAGCATCGCCACCACAAAGGCCTCGATCCAGCGGAAGCCGAACGCCTGTAGCGCGAGGATGAGAAAAACATCCAGCGCCGTGATGACGACGCCGATGGCAAGCGGAATATGGAACAGCAGGTTGAGGCCGATCGCAGTCCCGATCACCTCGGCAAGATCAGTAGCGGTAATCGCGACCTCTGCCGACAGCCAGAGCGGCCAAGCCACCCAGCGAGGGTAGGAGTCGCGGCAGGCCTGCGCGAGGTCGCGGCCCGCGCCGACACCAAGCCGCGTGCACAGCGACTGCAGCACGATCGCCATCACGTTGGAGAGCAGTGCGACCGTCAGCAGCGAGTAGCCAAATTTCGAGCCGCCGGCGAGCGAGGTCGCCCAATTGCCGGGGTCCATATAGCCGACAGCGACCAGATAGCCAGGCCCCAAGAAGGCCAGCAGCTTGCGCCAGAACGACCCCTGTCGGGCGGTGGGAACCGTGGCGAACATATCCGACAGTGCTGGCTCGCCCCGCGCACCCCGCCAGCCCCGGTCCAGTGAGATGTCCCGGACGGCGCCCGCCTCGGTTTCGGAGGCAAATTCAGGGGATCTAGCGTCCATGATCGGAGGATGGCCGATTTCGATTTTTATTGCAACTCATTTGCAACTGCATCTGGAAACACCTTGCGTGGCCAACGAGTTCCCCACCCGGTTTCCGCTCCCAACCTGTCGGTAAGCGGGTGGGTTTGGCGGCGATCGTCCCCCAGATTGCGATCAAATCAGCAATCGGGAACGACGCTATGCCCTCGCTCAAAGAGACCGCTTCCCTTCCCAATCCTTCTCTTCCGACCACCTTCAACCGTCTCGCCTGGTCAAACCTCACGGCGCAATCGGCTGAGCAGATTGCGCTCGCGGCCGCGCCCATCGTGGCCGTGCTGACGCTCGGCCTCGCGGAGGGCGAGACCGGGCTGTTGCAGACCGCGCTGACGGCCCCCTTCGTGCTGTTTGCCATTCCCGCCGGCCTGCTCACCGACCGCCTGCCGCGGCGCCTGCTGATGGCCGGTGCCGAAGCGCTGCGCGCGGCGGCGCTGGCCACGATCCTGATCCTGACCTGGCTGGGGTTCCTGACTCTGCCCTGGCTCGCGACGCTCGGTTTTGCCGCAGTGTGCGGCACGGTCGTCTACAGCGTCGCGGCGCCGGCGCTGGTACCCTCGCTGGTGACGCCGGAATTGTTGCCGGCCGCCAACGCCAGGATTGAGCTCGCGCGCACCGTTGCCTTCGCAAGCGGCCCTGCGCTCGGCGGCGCGCTTGTCGGCTGGGTCGGCGCCGGCCCGGCCTTCGGATTTGCCGCGGCGCTGTCGGCAGTCGCGGTGGTGCTGCTGGCCGGACTTTACGAACCGGCGCGGCCGATGGCTTCGCGTCGCCATCCGCTGCAGGAGATCCGCGAGGGCCTCGGCTTCGTGCTGCACCACGCGCTGCTGCGGCCGGTGTTCGTGACCCAGTTCATCTTCAACACCGGCTCGTTCCTCGTGCTGGCGGTGTTCGTGCCCTATGCGGTCAGGCATCTGTCGCTCTCGGCAACCGGCGTCGGCACCACGCTTGCGATGTATGGCGTCGGGATGGTGATCGGCGCGCTGGTCGCAACACGGGTGATGCGGCGGCTCGCCTTCGGCACCGTGATCGGGCTTGGTCCGGTGTGCGGCTTCGTCGCGGCCGGCGTCATGGCGCTGACAACCGTCGTGGCAACGCCGCTGCTCGCGGGCTTGAGCTTCTTCCTGCTCGGCGTCGGCCCGATCCTGTGGGTGATCTCGACCACCACCCTGCGGCAATCGGTGACGCCGCCGCGGCTGCTCGGCCGCGTCTCCGCGATCAACATCCTGAGCTATGGTGCGCGGCCGCTGGGCTCGGCGATCGGTGCCATCGTCGGCGGACTCGCCGGGGCGGAGACCTGCCTCTATCTCGCGGTTGCAATCTTCGGCGCGCAAGCCGTGGTGATCCTGCTCTCGCCGGCCGTGTCGCTCGCGCGGCAACCGGAGATGGTCGGGGATGAGGCGGCGCAGGCGTGTTGAACTCCGTTGTTCCGGGGCGGCGCGTTAGCACCGAACCCGGAATGACGAGAGAGCTGCGGAATGAACGGTCTAACTCTTCAAATAACGCTCATAGCCGCCCGTCATGGCCTCGTTGCCTTCCATATCAGGGTCGAGTGTGTAGAGATCCTGGGCGCGGCCGATGCCGCGCAGCGCGTAGCGGCCGGTCGAGACCAGATAGCGTCGGCCGGTTGCGTCCAGCCCGCCGCGAAACTCCGATGACGCCAACAGCTCGCGGTCGACCGAGTTGCACATCGAGGCGATGCGGCTGACCTCGTTGACCGCAGGCCCCACCACGGTGAAGTCGAGCCGGTCCTCACTGCCGATATTGCCGTAAAACACCTCGCCGATATGAAGGCCCACATAGGCCGTGGTGACGGGGCGGCCGGCGACGGAGCGCCGCGCATTGAGCTCAGCCATGTTGAGGCGGAATCTGTGCTCGGCCCGCAGCGCAGCGCGGCGGGCAGTGCCCATGTCATCGCCGGTGAAGATCGCGAGCACCCCGTCTCCGATCAGCTTCAACACGTCGCCGCCGGCATCGTGGATGGCTTCGATCGAGGCTTGGGCATAATCGTTGAGGAACGGGATGATCTCGTCCGGGCCGATGCCTTCCGAAATCCGGGTCGAGCCGCGCAGATCGGAGAACCACAACACCGCCTTGATGCGCTCGGTGACGCCGCGCGAGATGCGCCCGCGGAGCACCTGCTCGGAGGCATCGCGCCCGAGATAGACCCGCCCCAGGGTGCGCACGATATCGACATGCTGCGCCGATTTGATTGCAAGGCCCAGCACGGGCACGAGGTCGCGGAGCGCCGCGATCTCGCCTTGCGAGAAGCCGCCGTCGCGGCGCGTCGCCCAGTAGGAATAGAAGCAGTCCATCTGGCCGAGCGTGCCGGCATCGCCGAACCGGTGCACGAAAGCAAGGAAGTGCTTGTGGCCCTTCTCGGCGAGGTCGCCGATCATTGAGAAGTCGAGAGACTCGCTGTCGCCGAGATCGATGATGAACTCGTCGTGGCCGTTCTCGAGCATGTGGTGGAAGACCGAGCGGCGCCAATTCTTGGCAGCATCGCCTTCGGCGCTCGATGTGTATTCGAAGGTCTCGCCTTCGTTGCTCCCGCGATCGTTCCAGCGAAAACCGCGGCCCTCATAGATCGGATGCAGCGTGTCGATGAAGGCGAGGCCGCGCGACAGATCGAGCCCGGCGGCCCTGCAGCGCTCACAGAAACCGCGGATCAGATCTGGTTCGGGAAGGCCGGTGAGCCCCTGGCTGACCAGCCAGCTCATCAGCTCGATACGGGGGGCAAGTTCCATGCGACCGATTATGCCCCGCAATCATGTCGGACGGAAGGTGAGCCACCCGCCTTGCGCGCTTGACGTATCGAGCCGTGACACCGCAAATGCGTCAAATGCGTATGCAACAAGAAACGACGGCGCCGTTGACATGAACGGGCGCCATTATCCACTCATCCTGGCACTCGGCACCACCCAGACGCTCGCCTGGGCCTCCAGCTATTATCTGCCGGCGATCCTGGCCGATCCGATCGCGCATGATCTCGGCGTATCTCCCAACTGGGTATTTGCGGCCTTCTCGGCCGCGGCGGTGATTACGGCCGTGCTAGGCCCTCGGGTCGGCCGCCAGATCGATCTGATCGGCGGCAGGCCGGTGCTGACCATCTCGAACCTGACGATGGCAGCCGGCCTCGTGCTGCTCGGACTGACGTACACGCTTCCGCTTCTGTTTGTAGCCTGGCTGCTACTCGGGATCGGCATGGGCTATGGGCTCTATGATGCGGCCTTCGGCGCGCTGGGGCGCATCTATGGCGAGGCCGCGCGCGGGCCAATCACCGGCATCACCCTGATCGCGGGCTTTGCTTCCACGGTCGGCTGGCCGCTGACGGCGCTGGGGTTGTCGCATATCGGCTGGCGCGACACCTGCTTTGCCTGGGCGGCGGCGCACATGCTGATCGGGCTGCCGCTCAACTTCTTCATGCTGCCGGCCGTGCCCGGCGCGAAGATCGCGGCCGCCACCGCCACGAAACCGCAGATCCCGATCGACAGGACCATGATCCTGATCGCCTTTGCATTCGCGGCCGCCTGGACCGTGACCGGCGCCATGGCCGCGCACTTCCCGCGCATCCTGGAAGCGGCCGGCGCTACGCCGGTCGAGGCGATCGCGGCCGGCGCGCTGATTGGCCCGGCGCAGGTCGGCGCGCGCATCGTGGAAGCCAGCGTGCTCAAGCGCTACCACCCGATCGTCTCGACCCGGCTCGCTTGCCTGACGCATCCCTTGGGGGCCCTGATTGTCGCGATGACAGGCGGCGCGGCGGCAAGTGTGTTCGCGATCTGCCACGGCTCCGGCAATGGCATATTGACCATCGCGCGCGGCACGCTGCCGCTCGCGATGTTCGGGCCGCAGAACTACGCCTACCGCCTCGGCCTCATTGGCGCGCCGGCGCGGCTGGCACAGGCGGTGGCGCCGCTCGCCTTCGGCCTGCTGCTCAATGTCATGGGAAGCCGCATCCTGATCGTCTCCTCCGCACTCAGCCTTGCGGCATTCGCGGCCCTTCTGCTGCTGAAGCCAACGTCGCGGCAATGACGGCGCCTGCGGAAATAGCGCTTCCCCTCGCGCCAGGTTTGGCGCACAACCCAGGACCATGACAAAGGACGCAGAGCAACAAGGTCAGATGTCGCAGCTGTGGCAATGGATCAAGTCGCCGCCGCAGGTCTATGTGTTCTACCTGGTCGGCCTGATCCTGGTCTGGATGGTGTCGTTCTATGCCGGCACGTTGAATCCGAAGCGCGGCACAGGTTTCGGCCCCCCGCCAGGCTCAGCGCCAGCTTCTGCACCGGTTGCGCCACCGGTCTCCGGGTCGAAAAACTGAAGCCTTCGCGCTCTCCTCGCAGGAGCTTGCCACGATGACGTCTGATGCGACACTTTCGATTCGGCGCCTCAACCCGCCAGAGCTCGGCTCCCCGCCCGGCTATTCCCAGATCGTGGACGTCAGCGCCAACAGGATCATTTTCATTGCCGGCCAGACCGCGCTCGATCGCGATGGCAATTTGGTCGGCAAAGGCGATTTCGCCGCCCAGGCCGGCCAAGTCTTTGTCAACCTCACTCACGCCTTGCAGGCAAGCGGCTGCACCGCTGCGAACCTCGTGAAGCTGACCGTGTTCCTGACCGACATGGAGAACCTCACGGCCTATCGCGAGGCGCGCAACCGCTTCTTCGCCTCGGTCACCCCGCCCGCGGCGCCAGCCGTGACATTGGTCGAGGTGTCAAAGCTGTATGGGCCGGACTTCCTGATCGAGATCGAGGCGATCGCTGCAATATAACTTTACTCGTAAAACTCCGGTGCGAGCTTGAGACCGTCGCGCTGGGCCTTGTCGTGGTTGATCCAGAGCTGCGCGTGGTCCCTTTGCAGGATTGCGTCGATCTTCTCCATCGAGAACACGGACGCTTCCTTGCTGAAGTTAAGCGCGGGCACGCGGCGATTGTCCCAATTGCTCTTGAAGTGGACGGCATCCCCTGACAGCACCACCCCGCCGGTCTTTGGCAACTTCACCAGCAGCGACTGATGGCCCGGTGTGTGGCCGGGGGTCGACAGGATCACGAGACTACCGTCGCCGAACAAGTCGCGATCGCCCTCCAACAAGGTGACCGGATGCTCGGGCTTGAAGCGCGGCTGGTTGTTGGCACCCGGCCACTCATACTCGGCCTTCTGTACATAGAGCATCGCGGTCGGAAACATCTCAACATTCCCGATGTGATCGGGGTGGGTGTGCGACACCGCCATCGCCTTGATGTCGGACGGCTTGACACCGATCTGATCGAGCTGCGCGGCCAGCGTCTTCGGGCGATACCAGTGCACGGCCTTCGGGTCCGCTGCGGGCAACCCATCCGGCATCGCAGCCACCGCGTCGGGAATGCCGGTGTCCCACAGGAACCAGCCCTGCGCATGCTTGATGAGATAACAATTGTCGACAAAGGCCATCGACTGGCCCTCATTGACGCCGGGCGACCAGCGCGAAATGTCGCCGGCGGTGCCCTCCCCGCAATTGAGGACGTAGAGCTTCTCGACGCCCGATTGTGCCGCGGCGACCGCCGACCAGCCGGCCGACAACAGCACCGCTACAACGCTGATCATTCTTCTCATGCGACACGTCTCCTCCACCTGATTGCGGCGGAAGCTACACCATTACGGGCGGCCGTGATCGGCAGTGACGGCTATTTGATGTTGCTGCCGACGCTACTGTATAGGCCGCGTCGCGTGGTCAGACCACATCGGCCGGCGCGAGCCGACAGGTCTCGCGGCTCGCCTCCACCTGAAGCGTGGCGTGCTGAATCCTGAAGCGGTGCGACAGATCCTCGCAGACACCATGCAGGAAGATATCGTCGAAGCCGCCGGGCCGCACCAGATGTGCCGTCAGCGCCGTCTCGCTGGTGCTCATGGCCCAGATGTGCAGGTCATGCACGTCGGAGACGCCGTCGAGACCGGCGAGATAGTCGCGCACATCGGCGAAGTCGACATGGCGGGGCACCGCATCGAGCGCGAGGTTGACGCTGTCGCGTGCCAGACCCCAGCCGCTCACCAGCACGAGCGCGGCAACGATGAGGCTGGTCACCGGGTCGACCCACAACCAGCCGGTCAGCATGATCACCAGGGCGGCGACGACGACACCGAAGGACACCGCGGCATCGGCCGCCATGTGCAGATAGGCGCCGCGAATGTTGAGGTCGTGCTCGCTGCCGCGCATGAACAGCAGCGCAGTCGCCCCGTTGATGAGGATGCCGAGCGCCGCAACCCAGATCACCGTCGAGCCGGCTACGGGTGCGGGAGCACTCAGCCGGTCGATGGCCTCCACGACGATGGCTCCGACGCCAAGCAAGAGCAGGCCGGCATTCGCCAGCGCCGCCAGGATTGAGGCGCGGCGGTAACCATAGGTATGCAGCTCGGTCGGCAGTTTACGCGAAAGCAACACCGCCCCCCAGGCCAACAGCAGCGCAATCACGTCGGCGAAATTGTGCAGCGCGTCGGACACCAGCGCGAGCGAATTGGCGAGATAGCCGAAGAAAAGCTCTGCAACCACAAAGCCTGCGTTGAGCGTCACGCCGACCGCGAAGGCGAACCCGAAGCTGGCAGGCGCGTGGCTGTGGCCGGCATGATCATGCGCGTGAGCATGATCATGGGAATGGCTGTGGTCGTGGGAATGGCCGGCGCGCGAATGATCGTGGTCATGATCGTGGTCATGATCGTGGGCATGCGCCATCGCGGAAACAACCCTGGTCCGACGGTTCGACGGTTCGGGTTATAGCGCGCCTGGAAATGAATACTATTACAGCGCCGGAGCGCGATGAGATCCATATGATCGTCATCGCGCTTCTTGTTTCGGGCTTACTCCACGCCCCTGCCGAAACGGTTCGACTTGGGCAGGCCGTGCGCGAGCCGGCCGGCGTCGGCGCGGTTGCCGCGCCAGTCCGCCAATTCCTTCATGGAGAGGCCCTGCTCACGGCCGGCCGAATCCTTCCAGGCAAGGCCGGTCTTGGCATCGAAGGTGGTGACGTCGGAGAGCGTAGCGCTGGTGTATTTCTGCAACCGCACGCCGCGGCCGCGCGCCATTTCCGGGATCTGGTCGAGCGGGAAGACCACCATCTTGTGGTTGGAGCCGATCACCGCGACCGTGTCGCCAGTGACGGTCGAAATCGCGCGCGCTTCGACCGGCATCTGCACATTGAGCACCTGCTTGCCCTTGCGGGTGGTGCCGACGCAGTCCTCTTCCTTGACGACAAAACCCTGACCTTCAGTGCTCGCGATCAGGAATTTGCGCTCGCCCTTGTTGACGAACAGCGAGACGATCGCCGCATCCTGCTCCATGTCGACGAACATGCGGATCGGCTCGCCATGGCCGCGCCCGCCCGGCAGCTTCGCGACGTCGAGGGAATAGAACTTGCCGTTGGTCGCAAACAGCAAAAGCTTCGACGTCGTCTCGGCGAAGAAGGCGTGGTCGAGCTTGTCGTCGGTTTTGAAGGCAAGGCTCGAGAGATCGGCGACATGGCCTTTCAGCGTGCGCACCCAGCCCTTTTCGGACACGACGATGGTGACCGGCTCGCGCTCGACGAAGGCTTCCTCGATCGCGGCAAGGTCATGCTCGGGTGCGTCGGCGAATTGCGTGCGGCGCTTGCCGAGCGGGGTCTTGGGTCCGAAGATGTCGCGGACCTTCCTGATCTGCTCGCCAACCTTGGACCATTGCTCGGTCTCCGAGGCGAGCAGCGCCTCGAGGCCTTTCAGCTCCTTGCGAAGCTCCTTGTCCTCGGTGCGGATCTCCATCTCCTCCAGCTTGCGCAACGAACGCAGGCGCATGTTGAGGATGGCTTCGGCCTGTACCTCACTGAGCTTGAAGGTCTTCATCAGCACCGGCTTGGGCTCATCCTCGGTGCGGATGATCTTGATCACCTTGTCGATGTTCAGATAGGCGATCAGGTAGCCGCCAAGGATCTCCAGCCGATGCTCGATCTGGCCTTTGCGGAAGTTGGAGCGGCGGATCAGCACGTCGCGCAAATGGTCGAGCCATTCGCGCAGGCATTCCGCGAGCCCGAGCACCTTCGGCACCCGGCCCTTCACCAGCACGTTGAGGTTCAAGGGAATGCGGCTTTCCAGCTCCGTGAGCCGGAACAGCGATTCCATCATCAGTTCGGGATCGACCGTGCGCGACTTTGGCTCGATGACGAGGCGGACGTCCTCGGCGGATTCGTCGCGAACGTCACCAACCAGCGGCAGCTTCTTCTCATTCAGAAGCTCGGCGATCTTCTCGACCAGCCGCGACTTCTGCACCAGCCAGGGGATCTCGGTGATGACGATCTGCCAGGTGCCGCGCGCCCCCTCCTCCTGCACCCACTTGGCGCGGGTGCGGAACGAGCCACGCCCGGTCGCATAGGCTTCCGCGATCGATTCCTTGGAATCGACGATGATGCCGCCGGTCGGGAAATCCGGGCCCTTGACCCAGCGCATCAGAGCGCGCGACTTCGCCGTCGGTTTCTCGATCAGATGCAGCGCGGCCTCGCAGAGCTCGGCGGCGTTGTGCGGCGGAATCGCGGTTGCCATGCCGACCGCGATGCCCTGCGCGCCGTTGGCGAGCAGGTTCGGGAATCCGCCCGGCAGAACCACAGGCTCCTTGGACTGGCCGTCATAGTTCGGGCGGA
Source organism: Bradyrhizobium sp. Tv2a-2 (assembly GCF_000472425.1). GTDB lineage: Bacteria > Pseudomonadota > Alphaproteobacteria > Rhizobiales > Xanthobacteraceae > Bradyrhizobium. Next base: position 335,989 of record NZ_AXAI01000004.1, read on the forward strand.
AGTCGACCGCGTCCTCGTCGATGCCGTCGAGCAGGAGCTGCGCAACATCGGTCATGCGGGCTTCGGTGTAGCGGTAGGCGGCGGCATTGTCGCCGTCGATATTGCCGAAATTGCCCTGGCCGTCGACCAAGGGATAGCGCGAGGAGAAATCCTGTGCGAGACGGACCATGGCGTCGTAGATCGCCTGGTCGCCATGCGGATGGAACGAACCCATCACGTCGCCAACGATCTTGGCCGATTTCTTGAAGGCCGAGCTCGGATCGAGCCGCAGCAACCGCATACCGTAAAGGATGCGCCGGTGCACCGGCTTCAGCCCGTCGCGGGCGTCCGGCAGCGCACGATGCATGATGGTGGATAGCGCATAGGAGAGATAGCGCTCTTCCAGCGCGTCCCGCAGCTGGATCTCGTCGATCTTCGACCGGTCCGGCTCGGGCGGAATCAGTGTTTTTCCCATGGGCTGCTGGTTAAACGCTCCGGCAGCCGGCGGCAAGGCTTCGAATCAGTGCTGTTCACCGCTCACGGCAGGTGCGAGACTACCCGTCCAAGCCAAGGATATTTCAGCTTGTTTGCCAATGTCTCCGTCGTGGAACCCCGCATCGTCCCCTGGCGTTGCACCGCGTGAGAGGAGTTCATGGCGATGAAGGACTTCTCGGACGCCGTTTTCGCTCCAGAAATCATTGAACTCATGACGGCAGCGCTCGAGGCCTCGGTTGCCACCCTGCCGGAGCCGGTCAGCTCGACCCAGGTGAACCTTCTCGCGCAATCAATCCTCCGCTCGGCCAAGGCGGGCGAGCGCGACGTCACAGCGCTGCAGCGGATTGCGCTCCTGGAGCTGCAGATCTCGCCAAGGCCGTGAGGCGGAAGACTCCAACCCGCCCGTTGACTACCCGCCGAAATGCGCGGCCTGGATCGTTGGCTGGCCGTCCTTCCGGCAGTACCGGGTGACCTCGCCATCGGTCGCGCCAGGGACCACGCCTCAGGACGACGAAATGGCCCGCTTCGCACGCTGCCGTGCCACCGCGCCGATGAAGCCTTCGCGGGCGTCGGAATGGTGCTGGCCGCGCGGCTCCAGCACATGGCGAAGCAGGAACAGGCCGGTGAGCTGGAAACCGTCGAGCAGATCCTGATCGGAGAAGCTGGCCTCGCCGCCCTCCTCCTCGCGCAGGAAGGACGGCAATCGCAACAGGCGGTCGCGCCAGGGCTCACCGGCGGAGCGCGACACCGCGCTGCCGGATTTCGGCGAGACGTAGACGAGGTCCTCGGTCTCGCCGGTCGCGGCGCAATTGGCGAGGTCAAGGCCGAAGCCGAGCTCGGTCAGCATCGCAAGCTCGAAACGCACCAGGTGCACCGCGGCCTCGCCGGCATCGTCGAAATCGTCGAGCGTGCGCTCCAGCATCTCGTAGAGATCCTCATGTGGATCGCGCTCCGGCAACAGCCGCGCGAGCGACGCGAGATGGGTCACGCCGTAGACCGCATGCGATGAGGCAAGCAGGCCGGCGGCACGCAACCGCGTCCCCTCGATGGCATAAGTGCCGAGATGTTCGTCGAGCCGCGCCCGCCACACCGCGCTCACGCTGTTGCCAGGCTGCAGCCATGGCCGCATCCGCGCGCTGGCCGCGCCCCGGACCAACCCAAGATGGCGGCCATGGCTGCGGGTCAGGAGTTCGACAATGGCGGAGGCCTCGCCGTGCCGCCGCACGCCCAGCACAATGCCCTCGTCGGTCCATTCCATGGGTGGGAAACTACCATGTGGGGTCCGTTAAGCGAAGCGAGCTCAACCGATCTGTCCAGTGGGCTCCGCTTTTACCGGTCATTCCGGGGCGATGCAGAGCATCGAACCCGGACTGACGGAGCGAGCATCACGCGTTGAACCAGCCTTTGGCATCGCCAGTGAAGGAGAAATACAGCCCCAAAGCCGTCAGCACGCAGGAGACAATCTCGATGCCGCTGTCGAGTTCCAGGCCCCTCGTGCCGATGACGTCGACCAGCGAGATCACCGACAGCACGAGCGCTGCGACCAGCACCCAGCGCGGCCAGTTCTTGCGGCGGCGGGCGGCGAGATGGACGAAGTAGACCAAGAGCAGGATCAGGCCGCCATTGAGAAGCGTGTTTGCCGCGATCATGGCATCGGTCGCGTCAGGGGTCGGCGTGCGGTCGTTAAACGCAACCGACACCGCGTCCAGAATCAAGGACAGATAGAGCAGAAGCTGGAACCACAGCACATTGTTCGGGACGTTCATCGTAACAGGCAAATCATTGCTTCACGTCATTCCTTGGGAAACTCCAGCCCCATCTCCCGGTAGCGATCGGGATCATCGCCCCAATTCTCGCGCACTTTGACGAACAGGAACAGGTGTACCGGCACGCCAAGGATCTCGGCGATCTCCTTGCGCGCCTCGGCGCCGATCGACTTGATGGTCGCACCGCCCTTGCCGAGCACGATCTTGCGCTGTCCTTCCCGCTCGACAAAAACCGTCTGCTCGATGCGAACCGACTTGTCCTTGCGCTCGGTCCAGCTGTCGGTCTCGACGGTGGATTGGTACGGCAGCTCCTGGTGCAGCTGCTGGAAGATCTTCTCCCGGGTGATTTCCGCCGCAAGGCTGCGCAGCGGCGCGTCCGACATCTGGTCCTCGGGATAGAGGAACGGGCCGGGCGGAACCGCCGCGGCCAGCGCTTTGCGCAGATCGTCGACGCCGTCGCCCGACAGGGCCGAGATCATGAAGGTGTTGGCAAACTTCAGACGCTCGTTGGCAGCCTGCGCCAGCGCCAGGAGCTTTTCCCGCGGGACGAGATCGATCTTGTTCAGGATCAGAATCTTCTCATGGTCGACGGAGGCCAGTTTGCTCAGGATGCTGTCGGCCTCCTCGTCGAGCCCGCTTTTGGCGTCGAGCAGCACGCAGACGAGGTCGGCATCATGCGCACCGCTCCAGGCTGTCTTGACCATGGCGCGGTCGAGCCGGCGCTTGGGCGAGAAGATGCCGGGCGTGTCGACCAGGATGATCTGGGCGTTGTCCTCGACCACGATGCCGCGGATCAGCGCGCGCGTGGTCTGCACCTTGCGCGAGACGATCGTGACCTTGGAGCCGACCAGCCCATTGACGAGGGTGGATTTGCCGACATTGGGCGCGCCGATCAGCGCGACGAAGCCGCAGCGCGTCGCGTCTGGTGCCCCAGCCGCGGGTGCATCATCCGTCATTGCCGCCGCCAACGCCTTCGCGCTCGATCATGACGGATGCCGCGACCTTCTCGGCCGCGCGCTTGGAGCTGCCGATTCCCTCGGCCGGCGCGAGCCCAGGCAGGTCCACAGCAACGCGGAACTGCGGATCGTGATGGGGACCGGTGCGCTCGACTTCACGATAGACGGGGGTCGGCAGGCCCTTGCCTTGCGCCCATTCCTGCAGGACCGTCTTGGGATCGCGCAACGGCCGTCGCGGCTTCTGCATCCGCTCGGTCCAGTTGCGCGCAACAAAGTCGGCGGCCGCAACATAACCGCCATCGAGATAGATCGCGCCGATCACGGCCTCGCAGACGTCGCCGAGCACGGATTTGCGCAACCTCGCGCCCGCACTCGCGCCGACGGCGCCGAGCTTGATGTCGTCGGCCAGCCCAAGCAGGCGCGCAACGTCGGCGCAGCTCTCCTTGCGCACGAGCTCGGCGAGACGCTTGGACAATTCGCCCTCGTCCGCATTGGGAAAGGCGCGGTAGAGCATGTCGGAGACGATGAGCCCGAGCACGTGGTCGCCAAGAAACTCCAGGCGCTGGTAGCTGTCGGCACGCTTGCGCTGCGGCTTCAAGGCCGAGACATGGGTGAAGGCGGTGATCAGGAGGTTCGGGTCGCTGAAGCTGTGGCCGATCCGCGCCTCGATTTCGGCATGCGCGGACTTCGCTGCCGCCTTGCTCGCCTGCCCCTTGGCGCGGGGCTTGCTGCGCCTCTTCTTCGCCACCTTGCCTTCGGGCACGGCCTCGGGCCCTTCGCTCAAGGCGGGAGCGATCGAGGCGGTGTTGATGTCAGGCGTGTCGTCGGTCATCGCACGATTTTGAACAGACGATTCCAGCGGACGGTCCACGGCCAGCGCCAAAACATCCAGGCATGCTCGTTTTCAGACACCGAGAAGAAGATCATCTGGGCGCGGCCGACGATGTTTTCGAGCGGGACGTAGCCAACTGCCGACAGCACGCGGCTGTCGGTCGAATTGTCGCGGTTGTCGCCCATCATGAAGAAGTGACCGGGCGGCACCGTGTAGATATTGGTGTTGTCGTAGAAACCGTTGTCGACGCAGTCGAGCGTCTCGTAGCTTACCCCATTCGGCAGCGTCTCCTTCCAGCGTTTGACCCGCGCGGTCGCTTCCGAGCCGCAAGGGTCCTCGCCGATGAAGTCGCTCAGGCGCTCGCGCTGGATCGGCTGATCGTTGATGTAGAGCAGCCCTTCCTTCACCTGGATACGGTCGCCGGGCAGCCCGATCACACGCTTGATGAAGTCGGTGGAGTCGTCCTTCGGCAGCCGAAACACCACGACGTCGCCGCGGTTGGGCTCGGAGCCGAAGATGCGGCCGGTGAACAAGGGCGGCGACAGCGGGATCGAATAATGGCTGTAGCCGTAAGAATATTTGGAGACGAACAGATAGTCACCGACCAGCAGCGTCGCCTTCATCGATCCCGAGGGGATGTTGAACGGCTGGAACAGGAAGGTACGGATGACAAGCGCGATCAGGAGAGCGTGAATGATGACGCGGATGGTTTCGCCTAGGCCGCTCTCAGTTTTGGTCGGAGATGTCACGCTCATCGCATCCTGATTCCGTCGCAGCCCACCGCCGCTCGCGGTAGCAGAAAATCCCCACGCGAACAGCGCTTCGCCTCGCGTTCATGAGGAATTGGTTCTGGTTTTTTGATAGTGAGGGCCAATTCCGGCGCAAACCCGAATTCGCCCACGTTGGAGTACCGGTTTTAGACGGTTGCGCGCTGCTTCGCAATCAACAGCCGCACTAGAAACTTACAAGCAATTGGAATTGTTTGACTTTTTGTTTTTGACGGCTTTTGGCTAGGACGGCGCGGCGGCCGCGGCCGAAATGACCACAAAGGCCTGGGCCAAAGGCCAGTCGTCAGTAATGGAGAGGTCGATCCGTGCCTGAAGGCCGGGCGGCGTCAGCTTCTCAAGCCGCGCCAGCGCCCCGCCGGTCAGGCGCATGGTTGGGCGCCCGCCCGGCAGGTTGACGACTCCCATGTCGCGCCACCAGACGCCGAGCCGGATGCCGGTGCCGAGCGCCTTGGAACAGGCCTCCTTCGCGGCGAATCGCTTGGCGTAGGTCGCGACCAGCATCTTCTCGTTCTTGGCCCGGCGCGCGGCCTTGGCGCGCTCCTCGGCAGTGAAGATGCGCTCCAGGAAGCGGTCGCCATGGCGCTCGATGACCTGGGCGACGCGGCGGATGTCGATCAGGTCGGAACCGATGCCGATGATCATGCCCTGCTCCGCCCCCGGTTCATCGCAGCGCGCATGGCCTTCACCGTCTCGGCCAGGCCGACGAAGATGGCCTCGCCGATCATGAAATAGCCGATGTTGAGTTCGGCAAGCTCCGGCAGTGCGGAGATCGTCTCGGCGGTCGCATAATCCAGCCCGTGTCCGGCATGGACCTCCAGTCCGGCCGCTTTGGCAAGCCTGGCGCCGGTCACGATCCGCTGCCACTCGGCCTCGGCCTTCTCGGCATGGCCATCGACGACGGCATCACACCAAGCCCCGGTGTGCAGTTCCACCACCGGCGCGCGCAGCTTCGCCGCCATCTCGATCTGCCTGACGTCGGCGGCGATGAACAGCGACACCCTGATGCCGCCGTCGGTCAGTTTGGCGATGAAGGGGGCGAGCGCATTGTGCTGGCCGACCACGTCGAGCCCGCCCTCGGTGGTCAGTTCCTCGCGCCGCTCCGGCACCAGGCAGACCGCATGCGGCCTGGTCGCGAGCGAGATCCGCAGCATGTCCTCGGTCGCCGCCATCTCGAAATTCAGCGGCTTTGAAATCTCCGCCTTCAGCCGCGCCATGTCGGCATCGCGGATATGGCGGCGGTCTTCGCGCAGATGCGCAGTGATGCCGTCGGCGCCCGCCTCGATCGCAAGCAACGCGGCGCGGACCGGATCGGGCCGCGCGCCGCTCCGCGCGTTACGCAAGGTCGCGACATGATCGACATTGACGCCAAGGCGCAGCGGGGAAGCGGGCATATTGGCACTCACAAGAATTCTAAAAGAACTAACCGTTCACGCGCTCCACCCGGGCGACCACGGATTTGGCGCGCAGCTGCGCGATAATAGCGCTGAGATGCTTGAGGTCATAGACCTCCAGATCGATGGTCAGCTCCGTGAAGTCAGGCGAACGGCGGTGCATGCTGATATTGTCGATATTGCCGTCGTGCTCGGCAATCACGGTCGCCACCTGGGCAAGGCTGCCGGGCTCGTTGACGTTCTGAATGAGAATGCGCGCCGGAAAGCGCTGCGGCGTGGAGTCGTCGACATCCCAGCGTACGTCGAGCCAGCGCTCCGGTTCCTCCTCGAAATCCTTCAGGGCCGGGGACTGGATCGGATAGATCGTGATGCCCTCCCCTGGCGTGACGATGCCGACGATGCGGTCGCCCGGCACCGCGCCCCCATTGGGCGCGAACTTCACCGGCAGGTCGGAATTGATGCCGCGGATCGGGATCGCCGACGGGCTACGGTGCGGATCCGCAGGCGATTTAATTGAAAGGCTCTTCTTGCCGCCATAGCGAGCGCCGCGCTCTTCCTTGTAGTCGGGATACATCGCCCGGGCGACGTTGGAGGCCTTCATCTCGCCGCGACCGACAGCGGCCATTACGTCGTCGATCGAGTTCCGCGCTAGGCGCGGCAGCGCCCCCTTCAGCTTGTCGTCGGCATATTCCAGCTTGGCGCGCTCGAACAGGCGCTCGACGATGCGCCGGCCGAGGCCGGCATATTGATCGCGCACCGCCGTGCGGGTGGCACGGCGGATCGCCGCGCGCGCCTTGCCGGTGCGTGCGAGCGCTTCCCAGGCCGAGGGCGGCGCGGATTGCGCCTCCGAGGTCATGACCTCGACTTCGTCGCCGTTCTGCAACTCGGACGACAATGGCGCGAACTTGCCGTTGATCTTGCAGCCCACCGCGCTGTTGCCGACATCGGTATGCACGGCATAGGCAAAGTCGATCACATTGGCGTGCCGCGGTAGCGCGATCAGCTTGCCCTTCGGGGTGAAGCAGAACACCTGGTCGTGGAACAGCTCGAGCTTGGTGTGCTCCAGAAACTCTTCCGGATTGGCGCCTTCGGAGAGGATGGCGATGGTTGAGCGCAGCCAGGCAAATGCATTGGATTCGTGCTTCAACCGCTCGTTCGGCGAGCCGGCCCCGTCCTTGTAAAGCACATGCGCGGCGATACCGAATTCGGCGATGCGGTGCATCTCCTCGGTGCGGATCTGGAGTTCAACGCGCTGGTTGCCGGGGCCGATCACGGTGGTGTGGATCGAGCGATAATCGTTCTGCTTGGGCGTCGAGATGTAATCCTTGAAACGCCCCGGCACGACCGGCCAGGTGGTATGCACGATGCCGAGCGCGCGATAGCAGGCCTCCACATCGCTGACGATGACACGGAATGCAAAGATGTCGGACAACTGCTCGAAGCCGACCGATTTGCGCTCCATCTTTGTCCAGATCGAGAACGGCTTCTTGCGTCTTCCATAGACCTTCGCGCTCAGCCCGTTCTTGCGCAGATTGGTGGTGAGCTGGGTCTCGATCTCGCCGATCAGGTTGCGGTTGCGCTCGGCCAGCGCATCGAGGCGCTGCTTCACCACCGCATGAGCCTCGGGATCGAGAGTGCGGAACGACAGGTCCTCGAGCTCCTCGCGCAGTTCCTGCATGCCCATGCGACCGGCGAGCGGGGCGTAGATGTCGAGCGTCTCCTCGGCGATGCGCTTGCGCGACTCCGGCGGCACGAATTCCAGCGTGCGCATGTTGTGCAGGCGGTCGGCGAGCTTGACCAGAAGCACGCGCACGTCGTCGGAGATCGCGAGCAGGAGCTTGCGCAGGTTTTCCGCCTGCTTGGCCTCCCGCGACACCAGCTCCAGCCGCTTCAGCTTGGTAAGGCCCTCGACCAGGGCGCCGATCTCGGCGCCGAATATCTGGTCGATCTCGGCGCGCGTCGCTTCGGTATCCTCGATGGTATCGTGCAGCAGCGCCGCCACGATGGTGGCGTCGTCGAGCTTCAAATCGGTGAGGATGGCGGCGACTTCGAGCGGATGGGAAAAATAGGGATCGCCGGAGGCGCGGGTCTGCGAGCCGTGCGCCTTCATGGCGTAGACATAGGCGCGGTTGAGCAGATCCTCGTTTGTATCGGGGTTGTAGGAACGGACCCGCTCGACCAGATCATATTGGCGCATCATGCGCGCCCGCGACGCCTTGGGCGACGCCCTCACGGGCGACGACGGGGCCGCAGCAACCGATTCGGTTGCAGCCTGCATCTGGGGAGGGCTCTGGCGCCGATACGCCATCGAAAAACCGCCTCTTGACCATGTCGCGGGACCTCCTGAGACGGCGGCCCTGCTCGTTTTCGCCTCCAGTGTAACGCCGAACAGCCTGTCCGCCGATCAAATCGGGGACAGATAAGACTGCCGATGTCCGGGAGCCGTGAAGGCTCTATGGTAACCACGAAAAGGTCAACAAAAGCAAAGGCCCGGATGGACATCCGGGCCTTAAATTTTAGCGCCATGTTGCAGCGCGTGTCGCGGCTTCCAAGAACTGCCGAGCCGTTAGGCCGTAACAGGACGAAACAAAACGGGCCTTGCCTATTCGTCCTCTTCCGGCTGCTCTTCCGGCGGCGCCAGGCCTTCCAGACCTTTGAGGAGTTCCTCTTCCGTCATGCGCTCAACCGCCACCTCGGTATCGTCTGCATCGACGCTGGCGCCGGCCGAGCCGATCAGTGGAACGGTGTCAGGCTCCGGTTCGTCAACCTCGACGAATTTCTGCAGGGAATGCACCAGTTCCTCGCGCAAATCTTCCGGCGAGATGGTAGCGTCTGCGATCTCGCGCAGCGATACTACAGGGTTCTTGTCGTTATCTCGGTCAACTGTTAGTTGTGAGCCGGACGAGATCATGCGGGCCCGGTGGGCCGCCAGCAGGACCAGGTCGAACCGGTTGTCCACTTTGTCGATGCAATCTTCGACCGTGACGCGCGCCATCGCTTGTCGCTCCGTTGTTTTGAGGGCCCAAAATGCGGATTTTGTCGGGTAGTTATAGAGGCTGGTGCCAGTTCGCAAGACAAATTTGTGATTTGGCCCCTGCCGGCCGGTTTGCTAACCCCATATGTAGACGCTCGAGACGCAAAGTGCGAAGGCCGCGTTTGGCGGATTCGGACAAAAAAGCGCTTTCTTGCGTCGTCATAAACATACCCTTATTGCCCCCACCCCGCCGGATGTGCGGTAATCTTACCGGAATGACCGCTAGGTGTCGGCAGTATAAGTCTTGGCATGATGAGTCTCGGCAGTACCCGGTCTTGGCAGTGCTTTGAAAAGCGCGGTCGCTGCCATCGCGCCAAAAATGGATACCAACTCAAGCGAGTAACCCACTGATGTCATCTTCTACCAATAAGATCGCGCTCTTTATCGACGGCGCCAATCTTTACGCGACGGCCAAGACGCTCGGTTTCGACATTGACTACAAGCGCCTGCTCAAGGAATTCCAGGGCCGCGGCAATCTGGTGCGGGCGTTCTACTACACGGCGATCATCGAAGATCAGGAATACTCCTCGATCCGCCCCCTGATCGATTGGCTCGACTATAACGGCTACACCGTCGTCACCAAGGCGACCAAGGAGTTCATCGACGCCTCGGGCCGCCGCAAGGTCAAGGGTAACATGGACATCGAGCTCGCGGTCGATGCCATGGAACTCGCCGAGCATATCGACCAGATGGTGCTGTTCTCCGGCGACGGCGATTTCCGTTCGCTGGTCGAAGCCGTGCAGCGCCGCGGCGTGCGGGTGACGGTCATCTCGACCATCTCCAGCCAGCCGCCGATGATCGCCGACGAGCTGCGCCGTCAGGCCGACGTCTTTACCGATCTCGTGGAGCTGCAGTCGAAGCTCGGCCGCGATCCGTCCGAGCGTCCGGCGCCGCGCGAGCCACGCCATCATGCGCCGCAATTCCTGCAGCGCGCGACGACCGTGGCGCCTCGGGGCGGTGCCGATGAAGACTTCGACGATTGAGAAGCGACAGGCGAACGGCCAGATCCCGCCTGCCACGTTGCTCTCGACCGAGCCCGATCGCAACTGCCAGCTGTGCCCGCGGCTGGCCGATTTCCGTGCGCAGGCGCGCGCGAAGGAGCCGGCCTGGTACAACGCCCCGGTGTCGTCCTTTGGCGATCCGCAGGCGCGACTTCTGATCGTCGGCCTTGCGCCGGGCATGCAGGGCGCGAATCGCACGGGACGGCCGTTCACCGGCGACTATGCCGGCGACCTGCTCTATGCGACGCTGCTGAGTTACGGATTTGCGCGCGGCAGTTACGAGGCGCGCCCCGATGACGGGATGACGCTGGTCGACTGCCTGATCAGCAACGCGGTGCGTTGCGTGCCGCCGCAGAACAAGCCGCTGCCGGCGGAGATCAACACCTGCCGCAGCTTCCTGGGACTGACTATCGAAGCCCTGCCCCGAGTGCGCGCGATCGTGGCGCTCGGGCGCATCGCGCATGAGACGGTTGCGAAGGTCCTGAAGCTGCGCGGCTCGACGGTGCCCTTTGGGCATGGCGCCGTGCACCAGGCCGGCCGCTTCAAACTTTACGACAGCTATCACTGCTCGCGCTACAACACGAATACGGGTGTGCTGACACCGGAAATGTTCCGCAGCGTGTTTGCGAAGGTGAAGGCGGATCTGGATTAGCCCTGAAGCAGCTGCTCCTCACCTCGCGTTCCTCCCGCTCGTCCAGCCACAAGTCGGACCATGTGTGAGCGAGGCTGCTAGTGCAAGCTTCGGCATAAGAACTCCATGGCTGTCGTGATGGTCGACAAAGGGACCAAGGCGAAGAAACAATCTCCAACCAGCTCGTGAATTACGCAAACGGCCGCAGGCATCGGCGAATGTCGATTTCACCGGCAAGTGCGGCCCATGTCATTTGCAACCAAATAATGCCGGATCGGCGGTGTTCCGCCGTGCTAACCGCACCGGGCTACAGCGGCCAGCGGACCTTGTTTCCGATCTCAATGCTTGGGGACGATCGCGGGATGCCGACAGCGCAGGAAGAGCTCGAGAGGCTCAATCCCGCAGGCACCGTACGTGCGCCGGCGGTACTGGCGGCGTCAGACCGTCCCGTGAGCATCGGGGTTGAATTGCTCCGATACCGGTTCGGATCGACTCTGGCCGTGCGGCGTCTGGAGGGCACCCAAAAGATTTTTTAAGTTAACGTAGAGTTCTTTTGCGGTAAGGCTCACATCAATATTTTTGTTGCGGGCATTGAGGAAACCGCTGCCTATGCTGATTCCTGTCCCGACGACCTGGGTAATGGTTGGCCCGGGTCCCGGAACTCGCGTCGATGCAGCAGCTCCAACGGATTTTAGAATACTGCCGATTATCTCCCCGACGCGGACCTGTTGATCAGGTGTAAGCTTCTTGCCTGCTTTGATTAAGTGATAGGCCTGCTTCAACGCATTCAGTGCTTCTGTGAAAGACCAGAGACCCGAAGATGCCTTACCGGCCGCGACATGTCCGCTGAAACCAGCAATGCCGGCTATTCCCGAAGCTACGTTTCCGATCCCCCTCACAAACTGTACACCCGCATCGAGAAGCTCCTCGGTCTGCTGAAGAGAGCCCGATTGCAGAAGCTTCGTGACTTTCTGGGCTTGCGATGCACCTCCTACCGCAAACAGGCTCTCACCGACTATTCCCACTTGGTCAACGCCGGCAAGGGTCGCCACTTCAGCTAAAAGGTTGCTTAATTCACTCCCTATCTTTCCGTCGAACAGGTTAAAGCTGGCTGGTTTCGGATCCCCGGCACCGTCGCCCACTGGCGTGGGGATCCTGCGCAGAGGTTCGAGCCGAATATTTTGCGAAGCGTTTACATCCGGGTCGAGCGGGTTGGCAATTTCCGCCGGAAGGGTCTCTGGTTCGAGCGCAGCTTCTTCCGGCTGGACAGTTGCAGCTTCTTCCGGATGGACGGTTTTTGAGCCATCCGCCAACTGCCGTTGCCACGCCTGAGCCTCTTCGGCTGCATCTGAGGCAAGGGCAGGATCGAGACCGCCCAGCTCCGGATCAGCGTTTCCAATAGTCTCGACACTCGGGCGGATCGAACCTACCATCGGCTAACCTCAGGGGCACATTCAAGGTACTGCCGATCGTATCCGAACGAAAAAGAAAAGGTATCTGAAAGGTATAAGTACGCTTGCGAAGTGTTGCATCCGTAAGCAATCTGCGATGATAGCGCGCCCTGCGATGATAGCGCGCCGGCCGATCACAGCCACGACGACGAACGATGCTCGGCGAGCTCAATCTCATTCAGTTGCAGCGGAGCGAAGCGTCGACCCATGAGCCAATCCTCTCCAAAATGAGAAGATTCCGCTATCATCGAGTCGATTTGGAGTCCGCCAAACTTCAGACTCGGGACACAAGAGCATTTCCGGTTCTGATTGAATCAGAACCGGAGCTCTAGATTCTTGTTTTGACGCGTTTTCTTCACGCGAACCGGTGTCCACTTCGCTCGAAAACGCTCTCAGACCTGATTTTGCTTCAGCCAGGCCAGCACTTCGGCGGCGTTCCGGTCCGGCGGGAACACCGGATAGAACACGTGCGCAATGCGGGCGTCGTCGATGATCAGCGCGAGCCGCTTGATCAGCGTGAGCCCGGCCACCTCCATGACGGGCAGTCGCAGAGCGCGGGTCAGTTCGAGCTTCTCGTCTGACAGCACAGGAAACGGCAGATGCAGCCGCGAAGCCATCTCGGTCTGATAGATGTTGTCCTGCGTCGACAGGCCGAATACCTGCGAAGCGCCCGCCGCCTTCAGTTCGGCAAAGAGATCTCGAAACGAGCAGGTCTGCGGCGTGCAGCCGCGGGCGCCCGGAATCATATCCCAATCGTCCACAAGTGCGATCTTGCCCGGCTCGCCGGTGCGCGGATAGCCGAACACGACCGTGCGGCCGGCAAGCGACGACAGCGTCACCATGGTATCGTCGGTGGCGCGCAAGGACACTGGCGGCAGGCGCATGCCGACCAGATGCGCGGTGGCGCCGTCATCGACGGGTGCCGGGATCTTGCTCCAATCGACTTCTTGTAGATTTCGCTGGTTCATCGCGTGGTTTCCTCCGCGCACAAGGCGCGACCGCTTAGATAAGCGCGCATCCGCATGGCGCCAAGATCATCCCCTCGCCCGCATCAGGCGGCCCTTCTCCCGGCCCCAGTCGCGCTTCTTCACGGTCTCGCGCTTGTCGTGCAGCTTCTTGCCCTTGGCGAGCGCGAGTTGCAGCTTGGCGCGGCCACGTTCGTTGAAGTAAAGCTTCAACGGGATCAGCGTCATGCCTTCGCGGTCGACGGCGCCGATCAACTTGTTGATCTGCTTTCTGTGCAGCAGCAGCTTGCGTGGCCGCTTCGGCAGGTGATTGAAACGGTTGGCCTGCAGATATTCGGGGATATTGGCGTTGATCAGCCAGATCTCGCCGTCCCGCGCGTCCGCATAGGATTCAGCGATCGTGCTCTTGCCGGAGCGGATCGACTTCACCTCGGTACCGGTCAGCGCGAGCCCCGCCTCCACAGTATCCTCGATCGCGTAGTTGAACCGTGCCTTGCGGTTTTCCGCGACGACCTTGATCGCTCGCTCGTTTTTCTCGGCCACATCAAGCCTTCTTCAGCAAATCCCGGATTTCGGTCAAAAGCTCTTCCTCACGCGACGGCTTCGGCGGCGCGGCCGGGGCCGCGGCCTCGTGCCGCTTGAGCTGGTTCATGGCGCGAACCACCACGAACAACACGACCGCGATGATCAGGAAGTTCAGCGTAAGCGTGATGAAATTGCCCCAGGCCAATACGGCGCCTTGCTTTTTCGCGTCGGCCAAATTGCTGGCGGTGACCGACTTCGCAAGCGGGACGTAGTAGTTCGAGAAATCCAGGCCACCCGTGACCGCGCCGATGATCGGCATGATGATGTCGCCAACCAGCGAGTTGACGATAGCGCCGAAGGCCGCACCGATGATGACGCCAACCGCGAGGTCGACGACATTGCCCTTCATCGCAAATTCGCGGAACTCCTTCAGCATCGCCCCTGTCCCCTTCTTGCTGCGCTTCTGCGCAACGACTGGTCAGTTGATCAGTCCGGCATGAACCATGGCGTTGCGCACGGCGACGCGGGTCGGCTCGGTCACCGGCACCATCGGCAGCCGCAGCTTCTCCTCGAGCTTGCCGAGCAACGACAGCGCATATTTCACTGGCGCCGGATTGCTTTCAATGAACAGGTTCATGTGCAGCGGCATCAGCTTATCGTGCAGCTTCAAGGCGGTAGCGTGATCGCCGCGCTGCCAGGCGGTGTGGAACTCCGAGCACAGCCGCGGCGCGACGTTCGAGGTGACGGAAATGCAGCCATGGCCGCCATGCGCCATGTAGCCGAGCACGGTGGCGTCCTCGCCGGAGAGCTGGTTGAACTCCTCGCCCATTGCCGCGCGCTGCTGCGACACGCGCACCATGCTCGCGGTCGCGTCCTTGACGCCTGCGATGTTCTTCAACTCGAACAGCCGCTTCATGGTGTCGACGGACATGTCGATCACCGAGCGCGGCGGGATGTTGTAGATGATGATCGGGATTCCGATCGCGTCATTGATCGCCTTGAAGTGCTGGTAGAGCCCTTCCTGGGTCGGCTTGTTGTAATAGGGCGTCACCACCAGCACGGCTGCGGCGCCCGCCTTCTCGGCATGCTCTGCGAGCTCGATGGCTTCCTTGGTCGAGTTCGAGCCGGCTCCCGCAATCACGGGCACGCGGCCCTTGGCCTCGTCGATGCACCACTCCACGACGCGCTTGTGCTCGTCATGGCTCAAGGTCGGGCTCTCGCCTGTCGTGCCGACCGGGACCAGGCCGTGGGTACCTTCCGAGATCTGCCAGCCGACCAGGGCGCGAAACGCCGCCTCGTCCAGAGAGCCGTTCTTGAACGGTGTCACGAGGGCTGTGAAGGAACCCCGGAATTTCGTCTTGGCTGCCATGGAACTCCTCCGAAACGCCGGCCAAAGGCCGCGCTGCTCGTACGAAAGGCCCTTCATATCGGGTCTGGCTGCCAGGCGAAAGACCCGGCACCGTAGCGGCGGCCGATGTTCACCGTAAGGCGACGGGGCCATTCGGTCGCGATTTTGCCGCGGTGCGGGAGCAGAAAAACCGCGGCTGGTCGAGCGTTTACTGTTCCTTTCCGAAATATTCAGTCAATTGCAGCTAACCCTTAGGCGACCCCACGATTCGCCGCGAAGGAACGCCGTGCCCCCTTCTCCACTCGCAGCCGCACTGCGGTCAACAAGTCGCGCCGCGCTCTCCGCCATGTTGGCGGGCGCGCTGACCGTCTCGGTCGCCGTGACGGCCTTTGCCGCAAACGAGCTGATGGCCCAGAAGGTTCCGCTGCCGAAGCCGCGTCCGGTCGCCCGCAGCGTCGTGCCGAAACCGATTCCCGCCGCTGCGCCCGCGACCGCCATCGCCGTGCCCGCAGCGCCGCCCAAGATGACGGCCAGCATTGCCTCGGCCGTGCCGATGGCTCCGGCGCCGCGGCTGCGGCCAGGCTTGCCCGCGACGCCGCCGCGCAAGCCGGTCACGCCTGCCGCGGTCGCCGCGACGTCATCGACCTCGCAAGGCGACAAGAACGCGCTGGAGAACGTCATCGAGCTCCTCCGCAAGCACAACCCGGGCGACGCCACCCAGGCCGAGGCCTCGATTTCCGATCCTGTCGCCCGAAAACTTGCCGAATGGATCATCCTGCGCAGCGATGACAATGGCGCGAGCGTGGAGCGCTACCGTGCCTTCATCGAGGCCAATCCGAGCTGGCCCTCGCAGAGCTTCCTGCGGCGGCGGCTCGAAGCCGCCATGTGGGACGACAAGCGCGAGGATTCCGTCGTCTGGTCCTGGTTCGAGAATGAATCGCCGCTGTCTGCGAAGGGCCGCCTGGCGCTCGCCAAGGCAATGCTCGCGCGCGGTGACCGAACCAATGCCGAGCGGCTGGTGCGCGAAGCCTGGCGCAATGACGGGATGAGCGAGGACACCGAGAGCACCGCGCTCGACATGTTCGGCGCCCTGCTCACGGGCGCCGATCACAAGGCGCGCATGGACACGCTGCTCTACGGCAGCGAGCAGCAGGCAGGCGGCATGCGGGAGGCGAAGCGGCTCGGCGCGGGTTACGTCGCGCTCGCCAAAGCGCGCATCGCAGCCAGCGGGAAGGCGCCCAACCTGCGCGCGCTGCTGGAGGCCGTGCCGTACGAGCTGCATGGCGATGTCGGCTACCTCTTTGCCAAGATCCAGCTGCTGCGGCGGGAGGAGAAATTTACGGAAGCCGCGCAGCTGATGCTCAGTGCGCCGCGCGACCCGGGCCGCCTCTACAATGTCGACGAATGGTGGATCGAGCGACGGCTGCTCGCACGCAAGATGATCGACGCCGGCGAGAACCGTACCGCCTACCTGATCGCCCGCGATTCCGCACTTCCCAACCGCGACATCTACAAGACCGAGCAGGAGTTCACCGCGGGCTGGATCGCGCTGCGCTTCCTCAACGATCCCACCGTCGCCGCTCAGCATTTCGCTCGCATCGGGATCGGCAGCGCCAATCCGACCACGCTGGCGCGGGCCGGCTATTGGCAGGGCCGCGCCGCGGATGCTGCAGGCCGCGTGCAGGAGGCCCGCGCGGCCTATCAGTCCGCTGCCGAGCAATCGACCAGCTACTACGGTCAATTGGCCCGCGCCAGGCTCGGCCTGCCGCAGCTTGGCTTGCGCCCCGCCCCGCATAGCCGCGCCGCTGAGCGGCTGGAGATCGTGCGCGCCGTGCAACTGCTCTATGAGCTCGATGAGCGCGAGCTCGCGGTGCCGGTCCTTGCCGACGAGGGCGAGAACGGCGATCCCGAGGCGCTGGTCGGGCTTGGCGAGCTCGCCGAGCACTATGGCGACGCGCGCGGCATGCTCCTGGTCGGCAAGGCCGCGCTCAACCGCGGCCTGCCGTTCGATCATTACGCCTACCCGCTCAACGGCATTCCGCAGTACCGCGCGATCGGACCGGAGGTCGAGCACAGCGTGATCTTCGCGATTGCGCGGCAGGAAAGCGCCTTCAATCCGGCCGTGGTGTCGCCGGCACAGGCCTATGGGTTGATGCAGGTGACCCCTGATGCCGGCCAATATGTCTGCAAGCGCGCCGGCGTCACCTTCGACCTCAGGCGGATGAAGAGCGATTCCGTCTACAACACCGCGCTCGGCGCCGCCGAGCTTGGCGGGCTGATCGAGGACTATCGCGGCTCCTACATTATGACCTTTGCCGCCTACAATGCCGGCCGCGGCAGCCTCAAGAAATGGGTCGACCGCTATGGCGATCCGCGCGATCCGAAGGTGGACGCGGTCGACTGGGTGGAATTGATCCCCTTCTCCGAGACCCGCAACTATGTGCAGCGGGTGATGGAAAACCTGCAGGTCTACCGGGCCCGCTTCGGCGGCGGCATGCATCTGCAGATCGAGGCCGACCTGCGTCGCGGCGCGGTGGAATAGCCACGGTTATTCTGCCGCGCGATCGGGACGCCGTCGCTGCGCCTAAACCCCTTCCCTGAATGATTATTCCTGGGCGCGGCGCATCGCACCGTTGCGGACGCGAAGGTTGTCGTCATCCCCGGTGACTGCGATTCCTTGGTGACGCCGCGCGGCAATGCCGTGTGCCGGACAAAAGCAAGAAGACTGCGGGAATGAAGACCAAGCAACCGGCGTCCGGCGCAACGACGCGGCGCAGCGCGGCGGACGAGAAGGTCGAGCGCGCATCCTGGGCGCTGCGCGCCGGGCGGCAGGACGAGGCTGAGCGGCTTGCCTCTTCCGTCTTGCGCGCGGACAAGGCCAATTCCGCCGCCGCGTCGATCCTGGCACAAGTGCTGCTGCAGCAGGCACGCTTTGAGGAAGCCGCCGCGGCACTCCGTCAAGCCGCGAAGCGAAGCCAGGACCCGCGCCTGGAAACGTTTCTGGCGATTGCGCTTGCGAAATCGGGACATCGCGACGAGGCGATCGGCCAGCTGGAACGGACCACGAGGCAGCGGCCGCCGTTCGCGCCGGCCTTCCGCGAGCTTGCGAGCCTGCTCTCAAACAAGGGCGAGCTCGATCAGGCGGTAGCGGTGCTGGAGCGCGGCCTTCTCCTGCTTCCCGATGTGGTCGAGCTGTTGCTCGACCTTGGCTCGCTGCAGCTGCAGCAGAATGCCCGCCATCACGCGCGGGCACTGCTCGAGCGCGCCGCGGCGCTTGCGCCAAACAGGCCCGACATTCTTGCCGAACTGGGGCGAGCGCTGTGTCTTGACGGGGCCTATGACGCGGCCGCAACGCGCTATCAGCAGGCGCTCGCATTGCGGCCGGACGATGCGATGAGCCGCGCCAATCTTGCGGTGTGTCTGCTCGAGATGGGCGAGCGAGACCAGGGAGAAATGAAGCTCCGCGAGGCTGTGCGCGGGCGCCCCGACATGATCGGGCGCGCCATTCACTCGCTGGCCGCGCCAAGCCATGGGCGCTTCTTCCTGCGTAGAAGCGCGGCGGTGAACTTCCTCAACAAGTCATCCGACTTGCGCTAAAGCGCGATGAGGTCAGGCGCGAAACTTGCGGCGGTACAGTCCGGGCTCCTGCCCGACGGCTGTCGTCAATTCGTGCACGCTCCTGGTATCCTCGTCGGTGAAGGCCGCAAAGCTTGCCTTCCACGTCTCCCTCTTGACCGGCATGCATTGAGCGATCGGCGTGCCTTTCGGCAGCACGCCGGTGAAATCCAGATCGTGCCAGTGCGCCGGGAAATGGATCCAGTTGTCGCTATAACGGTCGCAATCGACCATGCCGGTCAGGGTCGTGAAAGGCAGATCGAAGCGGTTGAACGGGTGGGTGAACAGGATCGCATAGCCTTCCGGCGCCCGAATGGTCCAAAGATTGTGAAACTTGATCAGGAAACGATCGTCGGCAAACAGGGGCGAGCCGGTCACCTGGCTCGAATCGTGGAAGCTGATCGGCGAGCGCACGAATGAAAGCGAGCCGCCCGGCGGCAACTCATTGTCCCAGATGAACTCGCCGTTCTCGATTCTGACATCGCACATCAGGGGAATCAGGAAACCGGACGTCATCGCATCGATAAAGGGCGGGCAGCGCTTGACCGTGCTTTCCTCCCGGGCGTTCAGCGTGTGGAAGGCCTGCGCCGGCATTGCTTTCAGCCAATCCGGCAGCGCCAGGCTCGCAGGCTGAGGCGCAGGAATGACGCCGTGCAATTCGGCCGGGCAGCGGAATTCCAGCATGGCGGGCGGTGTGAGATCGGCCACGGCCTTAACTGCTCCCTTGAACGAGAATCTTGTTATGCCCCGCAACAGCGTGTTTGGCGGGTATGCAACAGGAGGCTAGCGATCGAGATCCGCGCCAGCAATCCGCCGGTCGCTCACAATCGCGCGCGGTGCTCGTGATCGCGGTCTTGAAGCGGCAACATCGGCGTGAGACCATTCGCACCGCCGAGCCAAGACCTTGTCTGGCGATTTGCGTTCGGAGAATCGCCCGTGCAGTTGGAAGAGTTTCGCAACTTCTGGACGCAGGTGCTGGGCGTCCCCGGCCCGCAATGGATGATCGTGATGGCCTTGCGGCCGCTCGACCAGGGCGACGGCGCAAGCGTACAGGCGATCGCCGATGCGCTGCAGGTCAACCCGACCTTCGTGACCTCGCATGCGAGGTTTCTGGAGAACAAGGGCCTCATTCGGCTGAAGGCATCCGGCGAAAAACCCGGGGCCGCGATGGTGTCTCTGACCGAGGAAGGCCGGCGGCACCTGGCTGGGCTCGCTTCGCTACAACAGGAGAGTTGAGCGGATTTGCGGGGCCAGCGGCTCCTCCACATGTCACTCAGTGCACTGTAAATCCAGGCTAACAAAGCAAAACCCCCGGCAGTTGCCTGCCGGGGGTCTGGTGAGATCCTCCGTTAGGAGGCCTCGGTCAGAAGTTGCGCTGAACGCGGACGTTCAAGAACATGGTGTTCTGGTTGGCGAACGTCAAAGCCTGGATCGGCTGCGGCGCGCCAGGCGAGAAGGTCGCAGTACCCGACCAGTTCTGCTGCAGGCCAAACCAGCCGACTTCGGCCGAGAACGTGAAGTTCTTGACCGGGGTCCAGCGGGTCACCACACCCGCCATCGCGGCAGTGTAGTTCGGGTTACAGCTGTAGGTCACGCCCAAGCCGGGAACCAAGGCGCCGAAGGCTGCGCACATCTCGGCCCGAGCCACGCCGTCATACCGCACCCAAGCGGCGCCACCCCACAAGCTGGTTGACCAGTAGGGGTCCCAGTTGTGGTTGAAGGCACCGCGGACACCGTAGGCCGTGGTCAGATGGATGTTGCCATCGCCACCGTTAGCCACCGGCAGGAAGACACCGTCGGTGGTCGCACCGAGGCCGATCGTTCCGCTGCCAGCGAACTGGTTGGGAACGCCGCCCATCATCAGGAAGCTCGGCGAAGCACCCGAGGTGGAGACCACGTTCTTGGTGTCACCCTTCGACCAGCTGGCGTCGATCTTGAAGTCGTCGCCGGGACCGGTTGGGATGTTCTTGATCTGCAACGCGAGCATCGCCGAACCACCGATCTTGGTCTCCGGATGGCCCGACAGGATCGAGTCGGTCAGAGCCGTCGCGCCCGACACTGGAGCGCCGCCAGCGCCAAGGAGGTTATACGATGCGTTGACCATATGTATCGCGCCTGACGCCTGGAACAGACCCCAGGCCTGATCGACGCGCACGTTGCCGACCACGTCAGGCATGACGAAGCCGCCATAGGCGTTGGAGAGGGCGAAACCGGTCGTAAGCGGTGTGCCGAGAGGCACCGAGAGGTTCGCCAGCGTGGTGCGGTTGAACAGCGTCGGATCGTCGAGACCGACGGTGGCCGACACGCCGTTGCCGAACTGAGCGGTGTACTGGATGTTGTTCACGCCGGTGACGGAGTCGTTGCCACCGATCAGGAACGAGTTGTTGTTGCCCGGATAACCGTTCCAAGGCGTCGCGTAGGCCGAGGACGACTTACCGAAGGTGAAGCCGGCGAACTGGATGAAGACGTATTCAACCGCGACGTAACCGCCGCCCACGCCGTCGAGCAGCGACGAGTTGCTGCCGCCGAGTGCAGTCGGGGCCGCGCCAAGCACGGTCGGGTTGGTGGTGCCGAAGTTATTGAACTGGAAGTCGCCCTGAGCGAAGGTGCGGACGACGCCATATTCAGTGGCGGTACGGGTATCAACCGTCAGCGCCATACGGGAGCGGCTGTTCAGGCGATCGGTGAACCGGTCGCCGGTGCCGAGGCCGCCGTTCCAGGCTGGCTGGCCGTAGATGCCGCCGTTGAACGTGGTGTCAACGCGCAGATAACCGCCGATCTTGATGCAGGTATCGGTGCCAGGGATGTACCAGAACCCAGCACCATACAGGGAGCAGATCCTCACGTACTCGACCGCTTTGGCCTTGACGGGAAGGTCGGCTGCCTGTGCCCCGCTCATGGCGATAAGACCCGCCGCTGAGCCGAGCATAAGGCTCTTAACCAACTTCATGTTAAACCTCCAAGTTGCTCTATCAGGGAAGGTTCCGGATCCGCTGGGTGCTGACACCCTTAAGGCTGGTTCCTTAGTCCCCGTGGGACCCGCGCTTAAGTTCCATCGCGCCTTCGGACACACCCGCTGAACGCGAGGGACTTAAGCGACAAAGCTCAAAACACGGGACGACATCGGGATGCCCCCCTCCGTCGCACCTTGAGAATTACCGAAGCACCTTGCACAAGCAACAAAGGAACCGCGTCAAACGGCTTGCTGCAGCGCGTTTTCAGACGGGTGTTGCACAAACAACACGCAAACGTGATAGAGCGGCTTCAATAAGTCATTGTTATCAAATGACTTTTAAAAACGGTTCCATTTTGTGGCTCGATCGCCCCGTAGGCAACCGACGATCCGGTTTTCCTCTGCAAACAACCGGTGGTGACCTCGAATCGAACGAGACCGGCAAAGAGTCGCGTGTCCACGCGCCTACATAATATTGAGTCGGTGAGCCGGGGACGTGCAGCGCAAGACAGCCGCCAACCAGGCCCCTCCTGATGGCTGGAATCCAACGGAGCCGGCGTAGCCGAACTTTACGATCACGCAGGCGGGATACAGCAAATCTGGTGCTTGCGGCGCGGGGCCGCGTCGGGCATATCGGCGACAGCCGGAGACGTGGCCGAGTGGCTGAAGGCGGCGGTTTGCTAAACCGTTATAGGGTTGTAAAGCCCTATCGAGGGTTCGAATCCCTCCGTCTCCGCCAGAATATGAGCAAAATCCCCGAGAAGTCGAAGCGTTTCGATTCTCTACCCACGCATAAACCCACCCACCGCGGCGCTTGAGGTGCGCCTCGATGGCTTGCCGGGTCCTCAAGTCGTGGCGCCGGCCGCGTCCGAAAAGCTCCGCCCAGGCC
The DNA here is from genome assembly GCF_000472425.1 of Bradyrhizobium sp. Tv2a-2. Classification (GTDB taxonomy): domain Bacteria; phylum Pseudomonadota; class Alphaproteobacteria; order Rhizobiales; family Xanthobacteraceae; genus Bradyrhizobium. Next base: position 358,608 of record NZ_AXAI01000004.1, read on the forward strand.
GTCCGAAGTTCGTTATGCCCAGCGCCGCTCTTAGCTGGTTAACCCGTGAACATCGTTACTACAGGCGAATCCTCAGGCACCTGCAGCACAAATCGATCTATATCGGCGAACGCGCTTCTGTATGCCGATCTCTCGATCATGCGGTTCAGATAACGATCGAACGGCTCACCCGCGCATAGCCCATATAATCTGGCCGCCGACCTCACGAGCCTGCTTGAGAGTAACGATCTACAACGTGCCCCCAAACCTTGCTTTCGAGTTTGAAAACTTTCCATTCCGATCTCTGCAACTTGTGCTGCCGAGACCGGAATCTCGACGGCTGGCCCCAGATGTCGACAGGTGACGCGCCCAATCGTCCATACTAGCGCGCACTGCCTGGCGCGCCGCGCCGCTGACACGATCTCGGAGGTGCGATTGAGTACTCGCGAAAACAGCTCGGCGGTTTGCCTTCAACGAAGCGCCCATCCGTATCTCCCCATCAGGCAACGGAAGAATTCTGGCTCACTCGCGACTTTTCACAGAGCCAGGGTTGAGAGGCGATGTGATGTGTCCCAGCCAGTTCCGATCGAGTGGCGGGTCGCGGGACTTGGCTTTGCGCCACCATCCACCTGAGCATGCAACGAGCAGATCGCTCGTTACCCAGGTAACTAATTTCCCGATGGTTGCAACTTCTCTGTAGCCATCCTGCCTCATCATCGTCACGTGGTGAATAGTCACCTCTAACGCGAACAGGAGTTACCATGAAGATTCAAGTCCGCAGGCTCGTGGTTGCACTCGCGATTGCCGGTCCTCTCGCTTCGGCTACCACGGCCAAATCATTTGCTGCGCCGATCAATGGCATGTCGATCAAGGCTGCGGTACCAGCTGCGACGACGGACGTGCGCTATCGGGTACGTCGGGATTATCCGGACGGGGGCTATCCCATCTATTATTCGTATGGAGTTTATCCGAGCTATAATTCGTATTGGGGCTATCCGGCCTATAATTCATATTGGAGCCATCCGACTTATTACTACTCCTATCCCGGCTACGCTTACGGCTGGTGATGTCAGCATTGGCAGTGTGCGGCGGCTCCCCTGGAGCTGCCGCCGCCAACATGTATTTGAGAGATCTTATCCTGCTTCAATCATGCGCGTGTCGCTCTCGGGTCATCAGCGGAAGCGGGTCCACGCTGCCGTCGAAAGTGACCCGCGTGGCGGTCAGCGTTCCAGTTCGCCTGCCGGCTCTGTCAAGCCATCCGGTGATGACATCGCGCTGGGGCTAAGAGTATGGATTTCAAGCACCTCAAATACTTTGTCGCGGTTGCGGAAGAACTGCATTTTGGCAGAGCGGCGGAACGCCTGGAAATAGCCCAACCACCGCTCTCGCGGCAGATCGCGCAGCTTGAGCGCGATCTCGACGTGCTTTTGTTCGACCGCTCGCGCAGTCAGATCCGCCTGACCCAGGCTGGCGAAGCTCTCTTTGAACGCGCGCGGGAGCTTCTCGAACTGCTCGATAGCACCTGTCGCGAGACAACGCTGATCGGCAAAGGGGGCGCAGGCATGCTCCGAATAGGCTTTGTGGGTTCAGCCACCCATGGCCCCCTGCCCAGGTTGATCAAGGCCTTTCGTTCCAATTATCCGACGGTCGATCTCGCCCTTTTTACAATGAACAATGCCGAGTCCGAGCGCGCGCTCGTCCAGCGGGAAATCGATATCGCAGTCGCGCGGCCGTGGCTGTCAGGCAATGAGTTCCGTACGGATATTCTGAATTCTGAGCCGTTCATCCTGGCGCTGCCAGAGGACTCCAAATGGAGCGAGGTCGAAAAAGTCGCGCTGGCCGATTTGCATGACGAAGTGTTCGTGCTGTTTCCTAGACGGCCAAGACCGGCCTACTGCGACCGCATTTTGGAGGCTTGCCAAAAGGAAGGGTTCACCCCGAAGCAGCCTGTGATGTCGCAAGACTTTCAAACGGCCATCAGTTTGGTCTCGGTTGGCGTTGGTATCTCTGTCGTGCCCGAGAGTGTCTCGCAATCTAATATTTCGGGTATCGCCTTCCGCCCCTACATAGGCGAGAATCCGGGAACGTCGCTCTCGATTCACGCCCGTCTTGATAATCAGTCCCGACACGTGTCAAACTTCTTTGGCCTGTTGAAGACCTTCAAGAAGCAGAACCGCCGGGCATAACATTGTCGAGCCCGCGCAATGTGAGGAGCTCCTGCATCTTATTGGCTTCTGCGTACCGCCCGCTTATTTCGCGATGCGCTTGAGAATATTCACGTCATCGGGATTGACCAGGCCGTGGCTAGTCCATCCGCCAAGATCGTATTCCGACATGCATTTTTCGGCGAAGGCTCGCATTCCGGCAAGCTGACCGGTTGCCTCCGACATCGCCAAAGTTTCGATCCTGATGGCCTCGTGGTTACCGCCATAATTGATTTCATAAAGTTCGTGGCGACCTCCGAACTCCGTACCGATGGCGTCCCAGAGCAGTTTTAAGAGCTTGATCCGGTCAATCGCGGCATATCCGTTTGAACCGCGAACAAAACGATCGATATAGGGTCGGACCTCGGGGCTCTGGAGGTCCTGGACCGAGCCAGGCAGGTAGATCAGCCCTGATGCAACATGACGCTCGATTAACAGCTTAATGCGCTGGTAGGCCATCGGAGCGAATACGCGATAGGCCGCGGCCGAGAACATGTTGGGAAGTATATATCCATCCGTTCCGCGCCAGGGCACCGGGCTAAGAACCATCGCGTCAGTTAGCCCCTTGAATAGGTTGGCCCAAGCAATCACTTCACCGACCGCGGTCTGCACGCCACGAAAATCCTTGGTGCCGGTCGCTTCGACGGCCTTGCTGAAAAGGCCAGCGATGAATTCGAGTTTCACCGCTAGCCGGGTTGCACCATGCATGGTGTAGCGCGGAAAGAACCCGCTCATCGGAAAAAAATTGTTGGCCTTGTCCAGATCGCCGTAAACGAAGACGTTCTCCCACGGCACTAGCACTTTGTCGAAAACAAGGATCGCGTCATTTTCATCGAACCGGCTCGACAGCGGATAGTCGAACGGGGATCCGGTGATCGCGGCATTTAGCTCATATGAGCTTCGTGAAATCAGCTTAACGCCCTTCGAGGCCGTCGGTGTGGTAAATATCAATGCGAAGGCTTTGTCCTTTACCGGCACGCCATAATGGGCGATGAAGTTGAAGTGCGTCAGGGCCGAACCCGTCGCGACGACCTTGGCACCGGAAACGATCAGACCAGCGTCCGTTTCCTTTTCGACGTGGATGATTACATCGCGAATGTCTTCGATAGCCTTGCCACGGTCGATCGGCGGATGGACGATGGCGTGGTTCCAATAATCCAGGCGCTCTTGCGCCTTGGCGTACCAGTTTAGGGCGTTCTGCTTGTAGTCACCGTAGAACTCGCAATTGGCGCCGAGCGTTCCTAGAAACGATCCCTTGTAGTCCGGCGTCCGCCCCATCCAACCGTAGGATGTGCGCTGAAGTTCGGCGATGGCGTCGCGCGACTTTGCCAAATCATCTACAGACTTACTGCCGAGGAAGAACGGATGCGTAAAGCCGCTGGATCCGGTATCAGTTCGCACACAGATCTGTTCCCTCTTTTCATGCAGTGCGTCGTACCAGCGGGCGATCATCCGTGCTGAATTGCGGAAGGCGGGATGGTTTACGATGTCCTTGACACGCTCGCCATGAAGATAAACGCAGCGGCCATCGTTGAGACTGGAGAGGTACTCGGCACCGGTATAGGGCAAAATCGGTGCGCTCTTGGCCGCGGCTTTGCTGCTAGTCATTATTCTGTTCCTATCCCAATGGCGCGCTATGGCGAGATTTTCGGTCCCCTTCCCGTCGGCATTTCCCGGGCTCAAGCTTGTTGTTTTCCCGCAATTCCCAGGTGGAGTGTTAACGCGATTTGGCGTTTTTGTAAGGTATCGCGTCATACCTTGATCTGTGTTCGTAACTCTCGAATGCTAAAGCGCAACCGATGTGGCAACTTCGTCTACACCTAAATGAAATTTCGGACCGCTCTAATGGCAGGCATGCGGGGAGGTGCGATGAAAGCGACGGACAGAGTCGTAGAATTGCTTTGCCTGTTTACAGCGCTTCGGCCGACGCCGAGCACGTCCGAAGTAGCCGAGAGTCTCGAAATGGCGCGTTCATCCGCTCATGAACTTCTCAATGGACTTGCCAAGACAGGTTTGATTCGAAAGCGAGCTGCTGGCCGCTTCCGATTGAGGCTTATGATCAACTCACACGCCGAAGTGCCCGCCAGCACCGACGTAGTTTTGGAGGCGAGTCGGAAGGTCTGTGGTTGAAATGACCGAAACTACGGGGAAACACATAACATCGACGGTCAATAGTATGCAAAGCCAGACCAGTTCCTCCGTTCATTCTATGGCTTCAATTCGACCCGGCGCATTCCGTAATGCGTGCGGTATGTTTGGCACCGGTGTCACCGTGATCACGACGCGTAGCGACGGCGTGGACTACGGCATGACTGCAAATGCCTTCATGTCGATATCACTGGCGCCTCCACTGATTGCCGTCTCCGTGGCCAATACGACCAATATGCTCGTTCGAATCCGACAGTCCGGCCGGTTCGCAGTATCGATCCTAGAGGAGAGCTGTGAAGCATTGGCGCTGCATTTCGCAGGGCGGCCCGACGGATCGGTCGCGGAGCCATTTTTCGATTTTGACGATCTGCCGGGCGTCAAGGACGCTTGTACCGTTCTCGCCGCTGAAGTCGAGCAAGAGGTTGCAGCGGGCGATCATGTTATTTTTGTGGGTCGGGTTAGCCACATACATGTCGATCCCGAAAAAGCTCCGCTGATGTTTCACAAAGGAAGATTTGGAAAGTTGCTTTCTCATGAAAGCTAACCAGGGCCGAGACCAAAGCGCACTAATCGGTCCGAATGCCGATGGGCATTACGCTTTCCGCGGCCATGCACAAGATGGCCGCGCGCCGAGCTGAAGGGCGCGTAGTTGGGAGAGCCGAGCTACTTACAAGCCCTCCTCCCGTCTCAGTCGTCGACGCGGTTCGTTTATCGTCGGCTTTGCCGAAGCGGCAGCGACGAACTAGCCAAGTTCACATTCGAGCCGGAGCGCACCGATCCACGATCAAGAGTAACGTTTACTCAATCGCTCCCGGATCATTCACGAACAACGATGAGAACAAGGAGCACGAGCCTCTCCGTTTTCTAATCGTCCAGGACGAGCAAAGGCCTATCCGGCAGAGATCGTGTAGGCAGGCTCAAGCACGAAGTTCACTTGCATGACCCGCTTACCGTTCTCATAGATCTTGGGGACGACCAGATCCAAATGATCGGTCTCGCAGCAATCGTTCCCGACATAGTCTCCGCCTTCAAAATAAGCTTGGTTGATGAGATCGCGCTTACCTACGCATCGAACCCAGAAGTGAATGTGGGCCGGACGCCATGAGTGGCGACCAAGATGCTTTTCGAGTAACTCGCCCGTCGGCCCTTGATTAGGGATTTGATAGGCGACGGGAGTCTTGGACGTGACTGAATAATGTCCGTCCGCATCGGTTAACACGCGACCACGATAATATTTGCGGTCGATGTTGTCATGAATGCCGGAATAGAGCCCGTCGGGAGTTGAATGCCAGATATCGATCTCGGCACCAGACACGGGCTGGCCGGCTAGATCCGTGACGCAGCCGCGAATGATCATGTCTTCGGCGTCAGCATCCTCCGGACGGACCGCAAGCGCTTTTGTGACCAACGGGTAATTCTCGTCCAGATAATACGGTCCTTGGATATCGGCCTTGGTGCCGCCGCGGGTCTGGTTTTCGATTTCGACAATGGTTGAGTTCAGCAACGCGTCCAGTAGCAGCGGGATTTCCTTCGCTTCCTGCACCCCGATCATATAGCCGAAACCGGCTCGATATTCATCGAAGGTGACCTTGTGGTCACGAAGAACATTGCGGACCGCTTCGATCAAGTCAGGAACGATTTGCTTTACGCGCTCGGACATAGTTGCCTCCTGATTGGCATTCTCTTCTTCCGCCGGTATCGCGCCCGCTTAGCGATCAGGTCGGCGGTAGGACAAACAGCCATCATCGCTGGGACTCGGGACTAGTCCGCACGCACCCAAAGCGCTTCTAGTCCATTGAAGTTCAGCATCGCCCGGCGCTCCACGGGGCGTTCGGTTCTCAGGCGCAGCTTCGGGAAATGCTCGAAAAGCATCGAAAGAGCGATCTGTGTCTCCGCCCGGGCCAATGGCGCGCCAAGGCAGAAATGAGCGCCCCCGCCAAATGAATTGTGACGCTTATCTGGTCGTTCGATGTCAAACCGCTTTGGATCGGGATGCGCCTCCGGATCATGATTCGCCGCATAAAGCATTGCATTGATCGTCTGCCCCGCGGCGACCGGGCAGCCGCCGATCTGCATCGCCTCGGTTGCGACCCGAGTGCCTTGCATGACTGGCGAGTCATAGCGCAATACCTCCTCGACGGTGCTACGGACCAGGTTCGGCTCAGCGAGCAGTTTGCTGAGTTCACTTGGATGCTGCAGCAGTGCCAGTACGGCGTTGCCGATAAGGTCAGTTGTCGTCACGTTGCCCGCAATGAGCAGAGCAATGCAAACGCCAATGATCTCCGCTTCGTCGAGTTGCTCGCCGTTCTCTTCGGCGTCGATCAGGCTGCTGATCAGATCGGCCCGGCGTTCCTTACGACGCTTTTGGATCAATTCGGTGAAGTAGCCGGTGAGAGCGGCGTCGCACGACGCCAGGACGGCCTCCTGCTCTGGCGTGCGTTGTGGGTTGAACATCAGCATTTTGCCGTCAGACCACTGCTTGAAGTCATGGCAGCGGGCGGTATCGACGCCCAACATCAGCGCGATGGCTATCGTCGGCAACGGTCGGGCATAAGCGTCCATGATATCGAAGCAGGATGGATCGTCGATATCATCCAGCAAGCCACATGCGACCTCAGTGATACGCGGGCGCATGGCATCGACTGCGATCTGGTTGAACGCCTTGACGACGAGGTTGCGCAGGCGCTTATGGTCCGGGTCGTCCATATGCAGTATGAGCGGCCGAAATGTCTCATCGACCTTCAGTTGCACCCGAGAGAACGAACCTGGGCGGGATTTCCGTGGATCGGATGCCAGCTTGCGATTATTCATGACGGCATCGACATCGACTGCACGGGTCAGCACGACCCGATCGAACATCCGATCCCGGTGCACCGGCTCCCGCGACCTCAGCATATCCAGATATTCGTGCGGCCGCTCGCGGAAGACAGCATCCAGGTGGGTCAGCGCGATTCCCGTTGGCACCGCAGTCTCGTCCTTACTCATGGATATCGTCCTTTCACTGGGTTTAGTTCACGATCGGCTTGGAGTGAGCCAAGCGTCCTCGCATTGGAGGCATCGAATCAGTGACAATGCGCTCGAAATTAGTTCGCGACCGATTTCACCTTGCGGACGAGCACGCTGTCGGCGTTCCGGCTGATTTCGAGTGCACCTAACTGATGCGGCGTTGAGAAAGCCACCCTCTGACCCGGTGCAAGAACACACACAACACGGATCGGCGTACCCGTTATGCCCTGCGCAAGGGTCGCGACGATATGGAAACCGTCGCGCTCGACGGTGTAGTAGGCGACACCGGACACTTCACCAAAGTCGATGCCCATGGCATCAATCGGACGCAGGCCATCGGCGCGGGCGGGCTCCAGAGAGGCCAAGGCAAATGCTGCGGCAACAAGCATGCTACGGATCGACATAGCGATCTCCGTTGGGTTGCGACATAAAGTCTGTAAAACGTAGAGGCTGAAGAGCACTGCGACGGGCCAGCCGGCCGGTACTACGTCCACCTGGCCTCTTTCGGCATCTAGGCGTTCGCGCCGCCGTCGATGGTGAGCGTCGCACGGGTGATGTATTGAGCCATCGTGCTCGCAAGCGCCTTTGCGATCGCCGCGCCAATACCTCTGCTTGCTCCTGTCACAAGAGCTCGTTTTCCCGTTAGCGTCATTGAAATCTCCGCCTCTGTAATAGTTGACACCGGAATTGTCTAAGTCCTCGATCAACCGCGCTTGGAAACTTCCATTCCTTGTCTCCGATCTTTGCAACTCGTGACTGCCATGATCCCAATTCTAGGCGGCGGGACCTCGGGTGTCGTGAGGCGATGCGCCCGATCTTCCGTACTAGCGCGCACCACCTGACGCGCCGCGCGGCGGTGCTGACACAATCTCGGGGGCGTGATTTGGCGTGACGCGGAATTGAGCGGCACCTGTCTCGGGGCCACGCTAGCTTGACCAACGTCTGCCCGTGCTCTAGCGCGGGCCGTTACAAACCATACGATAGGCTTGCAAGATTATCTCCGCGTGGAGGCGATGATGCACCCGAACGACGATTTTCTCAGCGCTCAAGAATTGGACTATGACGGTTTCCGAACTGCAATGAGTAAGGATTGGGGATGGTTTACTCCCGCTCGCGAAACCAACATCTTCGCCAGCAAGGTGCGCACGCGGCGCGTTTACGGATTCGCTGCAGTGGATCTCACCTGCAACGCTACCCGCCTTGATCGGACGGAACTGGACATTCGCCGTGATAACATGGAGTACTATTACGTCACAGTTCAGGATACCGGCGGCTCGACCATCATTCACAACGACCGAGTCGTAAATATCACTGCTGGCGATGTCATCTTGCTCGATTCCACGAGACCCGTGACTTTCATCTCGCCGGCCCAAGACAGCGCGAAATGGCTTGGTCTACAAGTGCCGCGCCAGACCCTGGCGTCGCATCTCGGCTTCGAACCGCAAGGTGGCGCATGCGGTCGCCGGCAGGCGCAAGCGGCACGTCTGCTCTGTCAACTCGCTGCTGACTCCGTCAGCGATACAGAACCGGCGTGCGCGTCGGCCGATAATTTTATGGGTCTTGTGGTCTATGACCTTCTCGGCGCACTGTTTGCGCCCCCCACCCCGCTTTGCTCCCGCCACAACGACAAGCTGTTCATGCGCGTGTGCGGTATCATCAAGGACCGGTTTGCCGATCCGGACATCTCTCCGCACGAGGTGGCTGCCGAGACGGGAATTTCGCTGCGCTATTTGCAGAAGCTGTTCACGGTCCGCGGGTCGACATACAGTAAGTACATATCTTCGCTTCGTCTGGATCATGCGGCGCACCTGATCGAACGCCACGCGTTGATGAAGACAGGTCAGCCTCTCAGCGATATTGCCTACGCCTGCGGCTTTCGCGACTACACGTATTTTGCGCGCGGATTCCGCCGCCGTTTCGGCTCCGCGCCGGGCGCCGCCGGAGCAGGGCGTCCCCGGTAACGACAACGCACGAGCCCGCGCGGACATTGGGCAACGTCGAAAGGCCCTCGACGAGGCGATGTGACCGGCAGGGTCAGCTTCTGGACCAACGGCCGAGCGCTGGTCGCCAACAATTGCTCCTCGAATGGCCCTTGGTCTCACAGCTGTCTGGCGATCTGAAAACCACGCGCTCCTCGAAAAGAATTGTCTCGCTGGCCACCGCGAACGCGTTCGCCACCTTTGTTGCTTGCGTGCTGCAAAGCGTCCGCGAAGTTACTTGATACACATGGATTGCAATCTCGTTTGTGAGGCAATTGTTATTGCCGGACGATTAGGGAAGCTTCCCTCGGCTGTTTCGTGAGATCAACCAGATGACATGACTTTCGGTTCGTCTGAGGCCGAGCCGGCTTCAGACGCCCGGATGCCCTGCGCTGCATGTCGAGGAGTGCGCGCGAGTCCGCAAATGAGGGCGTTTTCATCCATGCGCCGACCGCCTAGTTCTGTACATTCGGACTATGTATCGGCCGAAAACGGACGTCTTGGACGGCAACGTTGCATGGGCGATTGGCGACCTGTCCGGCATCGGGCGGACGACCACCGAGCAATGGCTCGCGCAAATACGCGTGCTCGAAAGCACTTTGCTCGAAAACTCCCTGCCCTGCGAACATTTCGTCGTGCGGTGAACTCTGAATTCACACGAGGTTCTTGTCCTGGAAATCGAAAAATCGGCAGAGTGCAAGCCGGAGGCCGACGCATAGAGCGGCAATTGTAACCCTTCATTTATTAGGTAGCGAGATCTGGTAACAGGGCTCGCCGATATTCGATGAAAGTAGAGTACGAGGGCGCTAATGCAGGATCGCCAGAACACCTTTGTGAAGGAAGCCTCTCTTTTATCATATCTACTGGTGTTGGTCGCAATCGCGTTGCTGCCCGCCATCGCCTTTCAAGCACACAGCGAACTCGCGTTACGCCACGCAAGTCGAGTCGAGGTCGAAAATCAAGCGCTCTACATGGCTCGGCTTGCTGCGGCAGAGCAGCGTGAAATCGTTCAGGGAATTCATCAGGCACTGATCGCACTATCAGAGCTTCCCGCCATAAAGGCTAAGGACGCGGAAGAGTGCAACTCCTACCTTGCGAGGATCAAGAAGCGGTATCCGGGTTTCGTCAGCTTTGTTGTTGTCGACACCAACGGCACGTCGATCTGCGACGCGAGCGACGATAATAAACCAACAACCGCTGCGGGGAGACCCTACTTCGCCACAGTCCTGAAGACCGAGGAATTTACCGTTGGAGAGTTTGCGTTCGGTCGAAAAACCGGCCGCAAAGTCCTCCATTTTGCGTTGCCTTTCTACGACGACGGGGACCGTCTTGGCGGCGTTGTTATTGCCGCTTTGAGCTTGAATTGGCTCGCAGATACACTTGGTCAGCAAAATGTGCCTCCAGGGGCTGCTCTTGCTGTCATTGACCGCAACGGAACCTACCTCGCCCGCTATCCGGACAACGCGACTTTCGTTGGCCAGAAGATGATCGGCAAACCCGCTCGGGGCCCTGTCGAGGGGGTCGACCTCGACGGTGCTAGCCGAATTATTGGCTATTCATCGTTACCGGATGCAGGACTCCTTGTCGGCTATGGCCTCGACAAGGCGCGAGCGTTCGCCGGGATTCAGTCGGAAACCCGCCGAGGCATCTTTCTAATGGTCCTAAGCACCGTACTCGTGCTGGTCCTGACATTGTTGGGTGCTCGACGATACATCCATCGCCCGCTTGGCGAGTTGGTCAAAGGGGCGAACCAGTGGCGGCTCGGCAAGTTCGCGGGACGTGTGGACATTCGCGGGCCGTCAGAAATCACGCGGGTAGCCGATGCGTTCAACACAATGGCCGATGGTTTGGAACGTCGCGATCATGAGTTGTCCCTGTCGAAGGAGAAAACTGAGGAAGCAGCGGCTCGGATCACGATGATCTTCGAGAGCACCACCGACAGTGTGCTAATCGTCGACCGCAACTGGCGCGTTAGCTACCTCAACGGTCCAGCCGGGGTGCAACTCGCCGAAGGACGAGACATCGTGGGCATGTCCCTTTCGGAAGCGTTCCCCGTCGCCGCCGGCATGGAGGCCTTAGAACAAATTCAAAATGCCACATCAGAACAGCGTCCGGCATTCCTCGAAACTCTCTGTCCACGCACAAACATCTGGTACGCAATTAACGCATTCCCCTCGAGCCAGGGGATGGCGATCTTCATCCGAGATATCACCGACCACAAGCATGCCATGGAAGCACGTCGCCTGATCGAGGAGCAGCTCTTTCAGAGCCAAAAGATGGAATCGGTCGGACAACTTACCGGCGGCGTCGCGCACGATTTCAACAACTTGCTTACTGTGATCTCTGCGAACCTTGAATTGATCGAGCATGACGCTGACATTGGCAGGGTTCGTCGATGCGCCGCCGCGGCACGACGCGCCATTAGTCGCGGAACCAAGCTCACCGCACAACTTCTCGCTTTTTCCCGTCGCCAAGCGCTAAAGCCAAAATTGATCGACGCCAACCAACTTCTCTCGGAGTTCAAGGAACTGGTTCACCAAGCTGTTGGAGAGGTATGTGAAGTCAAACTGCAGTTCGATGATCGATTGTGGCCGTGCCACGTGGATCCGACGCTGCTGGAGACAGCTGTCCTCAACCTGGCGCTAAATGCGCGAGACGCCATGCCAGATGGAGGTGTACTCCAGATCGAGACCCGGAACGTTGTAGAAGACGGGAGCTTGGTACCGGAGTGTCCCCCCGGTTCATATGTGAGACTCTCGGTCGCAGACACAGGTTGCGGGATGACTCCCGAGGTGCGGGATCGGGTGTTTGAACCATTCTTCACGACTAAGGATGTCGGCAAGGGCACCGGGCTTGGTCTCAGCATGGTCTATGGCTTTGTTCGACAGTCTGGCGGCCATATTGCTGTTAAAAGTGCGCTCGGAGCAGGCACCACCGTGGATCTGTATCTACCGAAGGCCACGCAGGCCCCTGAAACTGAACCGGAATACCTTCAATGTCAAAGCGTACCGACAGGCACGGAGCGGATCTTAATCGTTGAAGACGATGATGATCTACTCGAAGTCACGTCAGAAACATTGACGTCATTGGGCTATCGGGTCTCTCGTGCTCGCGACGGCGCGGAGGCACTTCGCATCCTCCACAGCGGTCAACCTTTTGAACTCCTGCTCAGCGATGTAATAATGCCAAATGGAGTGAACGGTGTTGAGCTTGCTCGCGAAGCGAAGCGAACGAGAAGAGATATTAAAGTCCTTCTATCCTCCGGCTATGGGACAAACGTACTTGAACGACACGACGGGCTTGGTGAGTTCCCAATTGTGGAGAAACCTTTCCTTCCATCAGACCTTGGTCGACGGCTACGATCGATCCTGGACGGGTCAGGGTTCATTCCAGCAAAGTGAAAATTGAACTCTACCTTGACCCTTTTGGCCGAAATGGTTCAACATGTCTGCGCTCGGTCGGAGCATCCACGTTCGCGGAAAGGGCTGCGCCCACGACAGAAGACCTACCGATGCAGGTCTACGGTCCCCCCTTATCTGCCTGAGCGAACGCAGGTAACCGATAAGGGAAGCAGTTATGGCCGACGCGCTCGGGTCCTATCCGCAATTTCGTCTCAATTTCGAACAGCAGGGCAAACGCGCCAAGGATTTGCTCAAGGCAGCGCGCGCCGGCGAGGCCGAAGCGCTCGCGCGCTTCAAGACGCCCCCAAGGCTCGCCGAGGCCCAGTACCTGATTGCGCGGGAGTTGCGCTTCGACAACTGGGCCTCAATGAAGCGTCATATCAGTGAAATGACTCTGGCGCGCGAGGCAATGAATGCTTCGGCGCCCGACAGCGATCTTCCAACGCTCCATATCCGTTGCGGTCATGATCTGCAGGAGCAGCTGAAGGAAGCCGGCTTCGGCGGCGATTACTACGTCGATATCTACCCCTATATCATTGGGCCTGTACGCGAGGGCGCGGGGTACCTCGAGCAGCGTGCGCGCCACATTGTCGACTGTTACGGCGATCAATTCGATCCGCCACTGGAATACGAAGGGCAACTTCGATCTCTTAAGGACAAGGAGCGAGAGCTCCACGATTCCGCCGATTACGGGCGCGTCGTGCTCTGGTTCGAACACGATGTCACCGACCAGCTGTCCCTGATCCACCTGCTGGGACATTACGCAACACATCGGCGTCCATCGCGACTGGAACTGGTCAGCATCAGCGACTTCCCGGGCGCCAGGCGCTTCACCGGATTGGGAGAGTTGCCGCCCGAAGCGTTGCGCCTGCTGTGGATGACCCGCAAGCCCGTCAGCGCGGCGCAGTTGCGGTTGGGCCTAGACGCCTGGCGCGCATTAGCCAGCCCCGACCCGCTTCCGCTCGCCGCGATCATGCGCAGCGCTACCCCCGCGCTGCCGTTGCTCGCTTGTGCCCTCCATCGCCATCTGCGCGAGCTGCCCTCCAGCATCAATGGCCTGTCGCTCACAGAGGAGATGGCGCTAACGTTGATGGCGCAGCCGCTCCCGCGCTGGGGCGGCAACGTCAATCTCGCAAAGATCTATTCAGCGATGCACTGGGACCTCGATCCGCTTCCCGGGCAAGGCGACCTTCATGTGCGAGATCGCGTGCTCAATATGGAAGGCGCGAGTGCTCGCGTTTTCGAGCGCCGCGCCGGCGTCGGACCCGACGGTAACTCGCGGCCGCCCTGGACGGATATACTGAGCATCACCGATCTCGGGCGCGCGGTCCTGAAGGGCGGGTTTGATTTCATGTCGCTGACACCACCGAGCCGTTGGGTTGGCGGCGTGCAGATCGGAACGGGAATGCCCGACTGGCGCTGGGATCATAAAGCTAGAGACGCAGTGCGCCTGAGCAGTTGAGGCCGCCCAAAATTAAAGACAACGCCTTTTCTGCCGCTGCACCGACGTCGTTGCGCAAGTTCCACCCCGCGCGCGCCGCAATCAAACTGATCCGCTAACCGCCAAAGACTGGCTCAAGATGCACGGGAGCGGCACCTGTGTCCGGCTGACCGAGGCCGGCGCCGGCCTCTTTGCGCGAGGCTACAAGGTTCCGACTCGTGGCTTAGTCCGAAGGTCCATGCTCGATATTGTCATATGAGCGGGAGGACATCCTCCGAAACATTGCGGCACTCTCTCCGCTGTCAATGGAGGGCGCATACCGATGACCACAGACAATAATGGGGCATTGACCCGAGCGCGCAACTAATGCCCGCCGCGATGTTCTAATTCGATTATGAACCAATCCGCAGTTCGGCAGTCTACTTCTTGAGAGGGCGCCGATCGCGCGGAACTGAACATGTGTGAGAAGTGCAGGGATCTCGACCAAAGGATCGAACGCTATAACCGCATCGCGCAGGGGATAACCGATCAATGGACCGTTGATCGCATCAAGCTCCTGATCGACGAAATGCGAAACCAGAAGGCTCAGCTTCATCCTTCGTAGCTGCCTCCCATTCCGGCGGCCGCAGACCAGGCGAATTGAACCAATCAAGAAATCCCCGTCGCGGCTGTGGGATCGCAAACGGGGTTAGTAAGCGAGTAACTCTGGTTCTCTGATCCTTACCGGAGCTCCCCCAAACTACGCACGAGCGCGGCGCAGGTCTGTTCACAACTGAACTTTGAACCCCACGGCGGGGAGCTGGGCATTTCAGTGGACTTGATTGTGAGTGCTACTTCGGGTCAAGCCGGGCAACGAGCGTTGCGTCTTGCCAGACCTCGATCGCCGTCCCAACGGCGTACCGACGCGCTTGGCGGATCGCTTCGCCATCGTCGTCACATTCAATGACATGCGGTGGCGCGTCGACGCGCCCGTCGCCGCCCAGAACATAAACCTTGTACACTGACATGCGCCCCGAGCCCATCCTGCACGCACCCTCGGCCATGATCCTAGAACCAATTAGAAGAGTTCCAAATTCAACTTCGGTGTCTTTCCGTTGCATATGACTGCACTCGCTCCGGAACAACCGTGGCTGTGCCTGCATTGTTGGCTAGATAGGCCGTTGCGGGACGTCGCGATGAAAGATGAGCTTTTCATGATGATGCTGACGGTTGTCTTTGCGGCCGTATTGCTCGTCACGGGACAGGCATTTATCGACCACCGCAACCGAGCCGAAGCTGCAGCTTTCTTGAAAAGCGTGGCGGTATCTCAGGCGCGCGCTTCGCCTTGAGTGATGACCGCCTCAGCGCTGCATACGAACAATCCGAGTGGGATGCGAGGTCGGAAAAGCGCCTTCATCCCTTGTCGGTGCTGCGGCGATCGTCTGCGCCTACAGCAAGCCATGCACTCGCGCCTCGATGAGGTCGCGCTGAGCATCGGCGAAGATTCGGAAAAATGGAATGATCGGGATGCCCGGACAGGAAGTCACCGCGATGCTGCGCGAGTGCGCTCAAAAGCCCTGACGGGCGGCGCGGCGGCGGCAGCGCGGCTTAACCATGGTCGCGCTTTGAATGAGCCAGCCTGGCAGAATCATCGGCGATGCCCCCTCACCCGCCGCCATTGATCTCATTCATGAAGATAAACAGGAACGAAGCGCGAGCTCACCGCTTAAGGTTGGGGCAAGCTAGGCGGAGAATGCTAATGTCACAGGTGAAACAGCAGAAATTTGCAACTAACGCCGCCGCCGTCACGGCACTCGGCGCCACGGGACTGGGTCTTTCGCTGGCGGGGAGCGCGTCGGCATCGACGATGCCAACCGCTCATCCGCAGTCATCGAATCTCCCGCCGCCCAATCAGCGCTTCGTCCTTGACGAGGAGGAAATGGCTGACGTCAGCCTCGCCACCTTCCATCTCTTCGATAAGGAACAGGCTGGCGGCGATGTGCAGCTCGCCGTCGTTGTTCGCGGCTGCCGAGGCTGCGGTGGCTGCCGTGCCTGCGGAGCTTGGCGTGGCTGCCGGTGCGGTGGTTGCGGTGGCTGCGGTGGCTGCTGCGCGCGCTGGGGACGCTGCCGCTGGTGCTAAGCTCCACGACCTAGACCGTGCCGGAAGCGGTCGAGCCGGGTGCGAACGGCTGGCGATCATAGGAGCGCAGCTGCGGCGCACCTGGCGAGCTCCGCCCGGTCTGCAATCGGAGCTGCCCGAAAGGCCCGCGAGCTTCGTCGTCGAGAGGATTGGGAATAGCCCCGAACGCCCCTGCCGCCGCAGGGTCGCTCACCCACTGAACTGTCGAGGGCTGGGGGGCTATCGGTCCAGCGGGCGCGTTAACTTTTATTGCACTGCGCGTGGGAAATTGAGTCATGCGAAAGAGGTACCTCCAAATTGCCGCCGCGGCCCTTGAAGTGGATGAACTCTCTTCCGCCATGAACGCACCAAAGATAAGGCTGGGGAATTTCAGTTATCCAGTGCGTAACGCAGCGCCGCCAAGCGAATATATTCCGCTCGGGCGGCGCTGTGCTTTTTCAGCCGGACGACCCAGGTTTCAAAGAACCCCACCGGCGCTGCACGTGGCCCCCCTCCCCCCGACATCTTGCACGACGAGGCGCTGGAGCGCCTCTTCGCCCTGACCCAAAATGCGAGCTGCAAGACAGGCGACCGCTTTATCGCCTGCGAAAGGTCGAGAGCCTGCCCAAATTGCTTAACGGATTGTTAAACGGCAAGCGGCAGTCTTACGCTTACTCGATCGAGGACCACGCTGCCTAATTCGCCCCCCAGCCCCAAGGCAGCGTTCGGAAGGCCGGCGGCATATCACCCGCCGGCCTTTTCATCGCGATCACCGCGCTGTCCATCGCTTCAGACGTAACACCAAGATCGACCTCTGCCCTTCGCTCAGCGGAAGGCGCCAGCCGCCGCAGACACTGCAACCGCGAACGCTATCTGCGAGCCGACGCCTAATCGCCAAGCCAACTTACGCTTGGAGTGGATCCACCCATGAAAGCGCTGGAGTGAGACAAGCGGCTCCCGCGGATGAACGCTATGTAAGAACTGAAGCGGATCAGGCAGCATTGCAGCGATCGCGCCGAGCGAAACAACCCACGCCGAAGCAGGCGTGGCAAACAACCAGATCGCAAGCGCAAGGCCTGCACAGGCGTCAAGTCCAATACAAATCAGATCGATCATCACGGTTCGGGTCAACTTAAGGCGCCGGTTATCGGCGCCCTTCCCGACGGAGATGGATCGAAGCGGATAGTCCCAATGTGGAATAGCGTCGATTGCAAAGTGGCTGGCGAAGCCCGCCGCCGCCGCCAGTATGGGATCAGACGGGAACAGGCTGGCTATCGCGCCGCCAACGATAGCGTGGGTGCTCAAAACCATTCCAAAGCATCTCCCGCGGTTCAAGATCAGCACCAGAGGTGCGTGGCGAGGCCGGTGAACGGACGGCCTGCGTTTCGCCCCCGAAAGGCCTAGAGGCAGCCCGAATTCATTAAATTCCGGTTAACCACACCGTAGCACGCTTAGGCGCCTGGAATGCAGCGGAACCGGCCTGTCGACCGAGCCGGCAGTTGCAAGAGGAGGTCGGCGGCGTAATGCCCGCCGACCTTTTTCTTGGGCTGAGATCAGCATCTATCGGGGTCGCTAAAATCTTCTCAAAACCAGCAACCAAGTTCGCAGAATTTTTTGATTTGAATGCCGAACCTTCCGGCAAGGGGAATTAGATGAACAGCTTGGCCGACCACGGCCTCCCGCTCGTGCGGCTCAAAGAACAAAGGCGGGACCTTATCGTCTCCCTGCAAAGAACACGGGGGCCGATTAGCGGTTGGCAACTGATGCAGATCGCTGCACTTCAGCAGGTCATTACGGCCTGTGAAGAGGTCCTGGTTGACCTCGATGCCGAGGTAGAGGTCCGCGCGCTCACCTCCCAGAACAACGTCGTCCGTCTTCGCAATCAATGACAAATGCCGCGTTTTCTCATCAGGGCAGGAGGCAAGGGCGATTGGATGATCTGGGATCGCGTTACGCGAGGTGCGGCAAGCCTCGATGATCGAAAACTCGTTCGTTTGTCTCGCGATGCTGCCGAAGCGGCACTCGCGCGACTCCTGACGCCCGGAAAACAATCACCGACGAGACGCTCCATCGAAGTCGGCCGCTGGCAAGTCTTGTATGGGCATCAGATCGTTGACTGCCGCGATGAGACTGAAGCGAAGGTGATTGCCCGAAGGCTGCTGAAGAGGCGCCTGAAGATTTCAGCCCGACTGGTAGATGGGCAGATGATACTCTGGACGGTCGAAGGACGTGACCAACTGCGAGCCTGGCTGTCGAGGTGACCCTCCGACCAGTCGCAACTGCCCGGCCGCGGCCAATCTGTTCTTACCGCCGCTCCGGCGCATGTTCCTTGATTTCGACCGGCACGGCTTTCCGGGATCCCGATCAAGAGCGCTCGAATAGTTCTACGACAGATGCGGTAAACATGCTGAAACAGACAAAGGCGCCGCACACGAAGAAGATCAAGAGGGCTTCCGCGACACTCGTCATTCGCGCGAATAAGCCGACGTAAAGAACCAATGCGATGGGCAATGCGGACTGAAGGAGGTTCACGACCCAGCGCGCGGCCCGATCGCCAAGCTTGGCAATTATGAGCTGAAAAGGTACGGCGGACACAGTGCGGCTCCGAAATAAGTGGATGTGAAAATAATGCGCACTCAAAAAAGTCTAGGTACGAGAAAAACGAAAAAGCACCTAGACGCGCAACACAGCGCGCCGAATCGGGCATTTGTTTGCTCAAAACGTAGCGCTTGTGAGCAAGAGCGCCGATGCCCGACGCACCCGGGTGGTCACCGGGCGGCCACGATCCGGATGGAACCACGGAACCGTTCGCGGCGTTGGTCAGACAACTCAAACGCTCCGGCTGCGGAATAGGCGAAGAATGAGCGACGAGCAGAGGCGAAAAGAGCCACCACTATGTCCCCGCTGTGGGGCCAGGACAAAACTGGGTGGCGTACTCCTTGTGACCAAAAGCGGGAAACCGACTCGCGTCTTCGGCTGCGGTAAGTGCACCACAGTTGTGTGGCAGGACGAGCCGGGCCAGGTAAACTAGGCGTCGACCCGACAATATTGGCTGGGGTAGCGCGCCGGCATTTCCTTATGAGCGGATCCCTCTACTTGTCTAGCCAGACATCCTCCATGCGCCGGCTTGTCGGCAGATCAGAGACTGTGGTCTCGAGGCTGACCTGCGGCTTGTGCTGGTCGAAGACGACGAGATTGTTGAACACCACAGCCAGCCCGGAGGGCGTTCGGGACAGCTTTGTCACTCCGGCTTTCTGTCCGGACGCTCGACAAGCTCGTACGAGGGGACGTGGGTACTTTCATGCCACGATTCTAGCGCAGCGCCGCAGACCGCGCAGATCGCGTCACCCGTATGCGGCACCAAGAACTTCTCTTCGGTGCGCCGGTACTCAGCGCCGCAATTGCATTGAACAATTGTCGACATGCCCGGAATATGCACTCGGAAATGCGAATTTTCCAGCCTCTGGCCAAGCGGAACGCACCATTTCAGGTCTGCGGGCAGCGCAGCGTGGGAGCGGCGGCTGCGGGGCAGCAATTTCAGAGGGCGGAGGGGTCGGTATTTTTCATCACATCCGTCCATGCGGCCTGAGAATGTGGTAGTCTGCGTGGCCAAGACGGGGGGTCTTGTCGTGCGGAGACGGAGGCCACTGCAATGCGCCTTCACACATATCGGGACGAAAGCTGCTCCAGACATTTTGACATCATAGTCGAAGGCGATCCCCCATGGACCATTGACTTGGTCGCTGTAACAGCCTCGGCCATTCTCGTGCTGGGCTTCGCTGGCGCTCTGGCGGCACAGTTGGTCCGCTGATCGGATATATGCAGGACGCGACCGGTAGCAGCAATGCGGTTACGCCCTCATCGATACGGCGTGCCCTTCACAGCCGCCGGCGGACTTTCATCATACTCCGCCCGGTCGGCGATGAGCCGACGGCGCCGTGGCCACGACGGGCGGGCTTGCATGCCGGCCATGCCACCGACAAAAAATCCGGATCGCCATGGCAGTCCATCGCGATCCGGATAAAGCTTTTGGTCGCGCGATCGAAAGAGCGCCACCGCTCAATGCGTCGCGATCCAGGCGCGGGCCTCGCGCTGGGCGCGGGCGATCTCATCGTCAGACATCTGCTCGGCGACCTCGCGGCGTAGCGCAATCGCGTCCGCCCGCCCCTTGAGTGCGGCGAGGTTGAACCATTTATGCGCGGCGACGAGATCGACGAGGCCAGAGCGGCCGCTCGCCCAGTAAAGCCCGCGGTCAAACAGCACGTCCGGGATCGCGGTCTCGGCAACCGGCATCGCCAGACCCTGATCGATCATACCCTGAAACATAAGTAGCTCCCCTTTTTCTTAGCGCCGCCGCCCTTTTGCCGAGCGCGGCTCCTGTCCACTTGATCCCTGCTATCCCCCAAGCCGCTTCGGGCCTGTTGACGCTGATCATGGCCGTTCAAATTTGAAGGGCAGTTTAAGAGGTGCGATGAACCAGACGTAAACGCGATAAGCCGGCGGTTGCAAGAAGTGCCTGTATTTCAAGGATTTGTGCCGGCGCGTGACGTTCGGTTTACCGTGCTGGTTGGGCTGGCGATAACCATTGCTGGACGTGGTGCGAGAGGACCGCAGGGCTCAACCGCCCTTCTCTCCCTCGCCATGTGCGTGCCTGCGACCCGGCAACAGGCGGCTACTCGGTCATGACGACGGTGGGTCGAACCTGGATCAGGCGCTCACGGCGGCGATCGGGCTCGGCGAAGGCGCGGGATGATGACATTGAATGGGACGGAGCAACGCGCCGCTGGTCGCAAGCCGGACGAAGGCCGAGCCGTGCTGGCGCCGCCGGGATACCTGCCATCGATGTCGGGGGAATGAGAAAGTGCCGGCAGCTTGACCCGGCTCGCTGGGAACGAGGGCGTCGGCGAACACGTCAGGACCAAATTTCGAACCGGAAGGAGCTTCCGGTGAAACTGCGGTCCCTCCTGAGAGGGAAGGATCCGCACCGAACGAAGAAAGCTTGTCTCTTCTACTGGACCGGCTCTCGAGCCGAGGCTTTCAAAACGACGGTCCAGCCGCTTGACCTGATGTCTCGCCGACACCCTCTTTCGTCAACCGGAGCGCTCTGGTTTGTCCCATCGGCTCCAATGACGTGCCGGCAAAGAAGCCTGCCGGCATTTTAGTAAGTCAGACGAGACTTACTTCTTCTTCTTGGCGACCTTGCGGGTCTTCTTCGCAGTCTTCTTCACTGCGCTCTTCGCCTTCTTCGCCTTCTTCGCTTTCTTAGCCATAGTGCCCTCCGATTAGTGAGATGGCTGTTCAATGCTGCGTGCACTCGGGAATCGAGATGCACGACATCCCGAATACACCAACACACCGAAAAAAACAGCGTCCCGCTTAAAGAAGTGTTGACGAGCAAAGACGTGTCCGCGCAGAGCACTTCGACTCGCGATCGTGTAGGACGCGCGCAAGACCAGGCGAAGCGTGTGAGAATTTTCGCAGTCCGCGCTTTTCAAGAATGCAGGAAATGCCTGCGCTGCAGTACTTTCTCGGATTGATGTTTGATGCTTGCGAAATCGTCGCGCCATCTCCGTTTGTCGCGACGCATGTGAAAAACACCGTTGCGCGGACTCTGAGTCGCTCGTTTTGGCAATGAAAAAATTTTCATGATTAACGCCGCCGGGGCTTCCGCCGGGAGTGCCGACGGCGGCTGACGAGCCGAATCGTGGATCGCCGATTCGGATCGGCGCATGGCCGCCCGTCGTCATTGCCAGAGTGAGCGGTCGTCGCCGAGGCTCCTCGCGATGACGAAAGACCGTCTTCGGTCTTCGGCCTCAGACGCCGAGCTTGGACTTCAGCAGCGCGTTGACAGCTTTCGGATCAGCCTTGCCGCCGGTCGACTTCATCACCTGGCCGACGAACCACTGGATCGCGGCGGGCTTGGCCTTTGCCTGCTCCACCTTGTCGGGATTGGCGGCAACGATGTCGTCGACCACCTTCTCGATGGCGCTCACGTCGGTGACCTGCTTCATGCCGCGCTCTTCGACCAGGCGCTTCGGGTCGCCGCCGTCCTGCCAGACGATCTCGAACAGGTCCTTGGCGATCTTGCCGGAGATGGTGCCCTCTCCGATCAGGTCGACAATGGCAGCCAATTGCGCGGCGGAGACCGGCGAGGTCGCGATGTCCTTGCCTTCCTTGTTGAGGCGGCCGAACAGCTCGTTGATCACCCAGTTGGCGGCGACCTTGCCGTCACGTTTGGCGCTGCCGAGCTTGCCCAGCACGGTTTCGTAGAAGTCGGCGCTCTCACGCTCGGCCACCAGCACGCTGGCGTCATAGGGCGACAGACCGAGGTCAGCGACGAAACGCGCGCGCTTCTGGTCCGGCAGCTCGGGCAGCCCCGCCTTCAGCTCGTCGACGAAGCTTTGCGAAAACTCCAGCGGCAAGAGGTCGGGATCGGGGAAGTAACGGTAGTCGTGCGCCTCCTCCTTGGAGCGCATCGAACGCGTCTCGCCCTTGTTGGGGTCGAACAGGCGGGTCTCCTGCTCGATCGCGCCACCGTCCTCGATGATCTCGATCTGGCGGCGCGCCTCGTACTCGATCGCCTGGCCGATGAAGTTGATCGAGTTCATGTTCTTGATCTCGCAGCGGGTGCCGAGCGGGCCGCCCACCTTGCGCACGGAGACGTTGACGTCGGCGCGCAGGTTGCCCTTCTCCATGTCGCCGTCGCAGGTACCGAGATAGCGCAGGATCGAGCGCAGCTTGGTCACGTACGCCTTGGCCTGCTCTGCGTCACGGACGTCAGGCTTGGAGACGATCTCCATCAGCGCGACGCCCGAACGGTTGAGATCGACAAAGGACATGGTCGGTGACTGATCGTGCACCAACTTGCCGGCGTCCTGCTCCAGATGCAGCCGCTCGATGCCGATGGTCGCCGTCTTGCCGCCGTCGAGTTCGACGGTGACCTCGCCCTCGCCCACGACCGGCGACTTGTGCTGGCTGATCTGGTAGCCTTGCGGCAGGTCGGGGTAGAAATAATTCTTGCGGTCGAACACCGAGCGCAGATTGATCTTCGCGTTCAGGCCAAGCCCGGTGCGCACCGCCTGCTTGACGCACTCCTCGTTGATAACAGGCAGCATGCCTGGCATCGCCGCATCGACCAGCGAGACATGACTGTTCGGCTCGCCGCCGAAGGCGGTGGACGCACCGGAAAACAGTTTCGACTTCGAGGTGACCTGGGCATGCACCTCCATGCCGATCACGACCTCCCAGTCGCCGGTTGCGCCCTTGAGAAGCTTGCCGCTCGTTGCCGTCATGCCTTGTCATCCTCAATCAGGGCGAATGCGATCCGCTCCCATTCGGCTTCCAGAGTCTCTTTCGCGACCGGCTGGCCGGCCTGCCGATACCAGTAGGCCGCATTGCCGAGATCGCCCTCGACGCGGTGCAGATAGGCATGCACCCAGGCCGCCTCGCGCGTCGGCTCGTCCTGCACGATCCTGTGCGCCTTGTCCCAATCGCCTTTTGCCGCCCACCAGAGCCCGGCGAGCGACGGCGCAAGTGAAGGCGTGGGCGCTGCGCCCGACAGGCTTGCCTTGAGGTCGGCTAACCTCACCACCACCTCGCGGGTGTGAAGCGCCCCGCCGCCTGCTCGATCACCTCGCCGAGCGAGAACAGCGTGTCCTCGTCAAAGGGCTTGCCGATCAGCTGCAGCGCCAGCGGCAACCCCTGCGCATCCTTGCCCGCGGGCACCGCGATGCCCGGCAGCCCCGCCATGTTTACGGTCACCGTGAAGATGTCGTTGAGATACATCTCGATCGGATCGGCGCCACCCTTCTCGCCGACGCCGAAGGCGGCCGACGGCGTCGCCGGCGTCAGGATCGCGTTCACGCCCTTGGCAAAGCAGTCCTCGAAGTCCTTCTTGATCAGCGTGCGCACCTTCTGCGCCCGCAGATAATAGGCATCGTAATAACCGGCCGAAAGCACATAGGTGCCTATCATGACGCGGCGGCGCACCTCGGCACCGAAGCCGGCGGCGCGGGTACCCTCATACATCTCGCCGATCGAGCGGCCGGGCACGCGCAGGCCGTAACGCACGCCGTCGTAGCGTGCGAGGTTCGACGACGCCTCCGCCGGCGCCACGATGTAATAGGCCGGCAGCGCGTATTTGGTGTACGGCAGCGACACTTCGACAAGTTCGGCGCCGGCGGCCTTCAGCCAGGCCGCGCCCTCGCTCCAGAGCTTTTCGATCTCGGTCGGCATGCCGTCGAGGCGATACTCTTTGGGGATGCCGATCTTCATCCCCTTCACGGACTTGCCGATCGCGGCCTCGTAGTCCGGCACCGGCGTGTCCACCGAGGTGGTGTCCTTGGGAT
This sequence comes from Bradyrhizobium sp. Tv2a-2, assembly GCF_000472425.1. Taxonomy (GTDB): domain Bacteria; phylum Pseudomonadota; class Alphaproteobacteria; order Rhizobiales; family Xanthobacteraceae; genus Bradyrhizobium. The sequence goes on from NZ_AXAI01000004.1 coordinate 383,212, forward strand.
CGTATCCGGCCATCGAGCGCAACAGGATCGCGCTGTCGCGCACGGTGCGCCCGATCGGACCGGCCTGGTCCAGCGAGGATGCGAACGCCACGATACCCCAGCGTGAGCAGCGGCCATAGGTCGGCTTGATGCCGACGGTCGCGGTGAACGCGGCCGGTTGGCGGATCGAGCCGCCGGTGTCGGTCGCGGTCGCGCCCATGCAAAGGAGAGCCGCCACTGCCGACGCCGAGCCGCCGGACGAGCCGCCCGGCACCAGGTTGGTGTTCGAGCCCTCGCGCCGCCAGGGATTGGCGACCGGGCCGAAGCAGGAGGTCTCGTTCGACGAGCCCATGGCGAACTCGTCATTGTTGAGCTTGCCGAGCATGACGGCGCCATCGCGCCAAAGCTGGGACGTCACGGTCGACTCATAGGTCGGCACGAAGTCATCCAGGATCTTTGAGCAGGCCGTGGTGCGCACGCCCTTGGTCGCGAACAGGTCCTTGATCCCGAGCGGAATTCCGGCAAGCGGCCCGCCCTCGCCTTTGCCAATCTTGCCGTCCGCCTCGCGCGCCATGTCGCGGGCTTTGTCCGGCGTTTCAAGCACGAAGGCGTTGAGCGCGCGCGCGTCCTCGATCGCCTTGAGATGCGCATCCGTCAGCTCAAGCGAAGTGAATGATTTGTTCGCGAGGCCGTCACGGGCCTCGGCGATCGTCAGCGATGTAAAGTCGGTCATTTATTGATCGGGCTGCAAAAGAACGGAGACAGGGTCTTGTCGTTTTTGGGATCGTCGTTGTTAAGCGTTTTGGCGCGGGCCTTGTCCGCAGCCTCGAGCCCATCGAGCACGGCATTGACCGCGGCCTCGGGATCGGCTGCCTTGCCCTGGCGCTCCATCGTGTCGAGATAGTTCATATAGGCTTGGTAGGCCTTTTCATCGTCGCAGAGCATACACATCGCAACGTCCCGCTATTCCAGGAAGGGGTTATTCGACGACCTTCGGCACCAGGAAGAAGTGGTTCTCGGTCGCCGGCGCATTCTTCACGATGTCGTCGGAGATCTCGCCATCATTGACCACGTCGGCGCGCTTCTTCATCTCCATCGGCATGACAGACGTCATCGGCTCGACGCCGGAGACATCCACCTCCGATAACTGCTCGACAAAGCTCAGCATGGCATTGAGCTCGCCCTGCAGATGCGGAACCTCGGCATCATTCACCGCAATGCGCGCGAGATGCGCGATCCGGCGGACGGTATCGGCGTCGACTGACATTATATAGGGCCTCGGACGGCAGTTTCAGCCTGCCGTATAGCAGAGGCCGCTTTTGCACCGCAACCGCGGCTGGAGGCGCCTATCCGGCCAATTTACGCATTTGCGCCTGCGCGGCCTCGGCGAGCGAACGGGTCAGCTCGGCGGCGGGCAGTTCGCGCCCCATCGCCACCGCCTGGCCTGCCCAAAGATTGGTGAAATCGGCGTTGCCTCGCTTCTCGGCGGCCTGCCGCAACAGAACGAAGGCGGTTGCCGCATGGGGAAAAGCCGGTGCATCGGGCGAAATCGGACCCACCTCGCGCATGGCACGGTTGGCGACACCGCGTGCCGGCCGCCCGGTCATCACATTGGTGATCACGGTCGAATCGTCAGAGGCTTGCGCCAGCGCGCCCCGTGCGACAGCGCTGACCTTGGATTCGGGGCAGCGCAGATATGCGCTGCCGATCTGGACGCCGGCCGCGCCCAGCGCGAAGGCCGCCGCGATCCCCCGCCCGTCGGCGATGCCGCCGGCAGCGACAACCGGCACCTTCACGGCATCGACCACCTGCGGCACCAGCGCGAACGTGCCGGGCTGGTGCGCGATATTATCGGTCAGGAACATGCCGCGATGACCGCCGGCCTCGGCGCCTTGCGCGATGATGATGTCGGAACCGTTGGCCTCGAGCCAGATGGCCTCCTTCACGATGGTCGCCGATCCCATCACAAGGCAGCCGGCCGCCTTGACGCGCTTGAGCAGCGCGGGCTCCGGCAGGCCGAAATGGAAGCTGACGACCTCGGGCTTCAATTCCTCCATCAGCTCACACATTGCCGCATCGAACGGCGCGCGGCTGGCGGCATTGACCGATGCGGCAGGGTCGAGCCCCATCTCCCTGTAATACGGTGCGAGCCGCTGTCGCCAGCCGGCCTCCCGGCTAGCGTCGGCTTCGACCGGCCGATGACAGAAAAAATTGACATTAATCGGCGCCGCAACACGCTGGCGGATGATGTTGACCTGTTCGCGCGCTTTCTCCACCGAGAGCATGGCACACGGCACCGAGGGGAGCCCGCCGCCTTGCGCCACCGCAATCGCGATCTCGGCATCGATGGCGCTCGCCATCGGCGCGAGCAGGATCGGATGTTCGATCTTCAACAAGTCCGTGAGGCGGCGATCCGGCCACATGTTCTGTTCTTTCGCTTTGAGGCAATAAGCGAGCAGCGTTGCGCGCCCGGACGAGAGAGTAGCCCTCTCCGCGCCTGCCGGAAATTCAATAATTGAGAATGTTCCGATCTCGATCCTGCAATGAGAACAAGTCAGGCACGCACCGCCCGCGCATTGCGGCTTTGCCTCGGCCTGCCGGCACATGTTATGCCGCGCCATGCCCGCTCCAATCCTTCCCCTGACCGAAGCGATCACGCATTGGCCCGCGCGCGGTGCGCTGATTGGGCTCGACCTCGGCACCAAGACCATCGGCGTTGCCGTATCCGATCCCGATCGCCGGCTCGCGATCGGGGTCGAGACGGTCAAGCGCAAGGCGTTCAAGCTTGACGCCGCCCGCCTGCTCGCCGTCGCCGCGGAGCGGAAGGCGGCCGGCTTCGTGCTGGGATTGCCGATCAACATGGACGGCAGCGAAGGCCCCCGCGCGCAATCGACCCGCGCCTTTGCCCGCAACCTGGCGCAACTGACCGAGCTTGCAATCGCGCTGTGGGACGAGCGTCTCTCGACCGCGGCAGTGGAGCGCGAATTGATCGGCATGGACGTCAGCCGCGCCAAGCGCGCCGAGGTGATCGACGAGCACGCCGCGATCTTCATCCTGCAGGGCGCGCTCGACCGGCTGGCGAATTTGAACAGATAGCTAGCCCTGCCCCGCGAGCCAGATCGTTTGCGCGACCGCAGCAAGATTGTTCAGGCCATGCAGCACGATAGTCAGCCAGATCGAGCCGCTGCGGTAGCGCAGGTAGCCGAACCACAGACCGAGCGTGAACACCTCGCCGAAGAAGAACCAGTTGTATTGCAGATGCAGTCCGGTCCACACCAGCGACGACAGCACGATGGCACCGATAGGGCCGAGCCGCGTCTCGGACCAGCCGCGATAAAGAAAGCCGCGGGCAAAAAACTCCTCCGAGATCGGCGCGGCGACGCAGAAGGCCACGGTGAGAAGCAATACTGCACCGTCGGCGCGCGCGGACTTCAACACATCCACCATGAATCCGGGCTCGGATTCGTGACCCGACACACGTGACAACACCTCCCAGATCCCAATCACGGCCACGAGGCCGACGATGCCGATTGCGAGATTCTTCCAGGATGTCCGGCGCAGCGCGAGATAGTTGGCGAAGGACGTGTCAGTGAAGCTGATCGCAAACCACAGCGCGGCAACCACCGCCGGCAGGCCCATGATGACCGACAGCGAGATGGTCAGCCCGCTGCTGGCGGCGGCGCGCACGGTTTCGGCGATGTCGGTCGCTTCGCGGTTGCGCAAAACCTCATAGACCAGCACCAGGGCCTGGCCGGCGAACAGTGCGGCAAAGGCGAACACGCCCCACAGCGCGGTGCCCCAGAATTTCCAGACATGCCGCCTGGGCGGCGCGGAGGCAGCAAGCTCGGGTGAAGTTTCGGGGGTAAGGGAATCCATTAGTCGGCTTTCATTTCTCGGTTCACGGCAGCGCCCGTTCCAGAAGCACGCGCACATCGTCATTGGCGAGATCGACCGCGCCATACATGGCGGTGTGATTGGCTGCAAGCCGCGTTGCGGCGAACAGCTCTGCACTCCGCGGCGCGGCCTTGCTCAGCGCGGCGGCGGCGGCAAGCAGCGCCAGCTTCTCCACCGCAAGGCGCGCGACGCGCTCACTGTCCGGCCGGCGGAAGGTCTGGCCGATGAAGGCGACCGCCTCGCCTGCTCCCGGCAAGCCCTGCGTTTCCTCGGCAAGCTCGCGCAGCACCGCAAGCGCCGCATCCGCCTCGCGCGACAAGGCACGCAAGACGTCGAGACACATCACATTGCCCGAGCCTTCCCAGATCGCATTAACGGGGGATTCCCGATAATGTCGCGCCAATATGCCCTCTTCCACATAGCCGTTGCCGCCGAGGCACTCCATGGCCTCGTAGAGAAACGGCGGTGCGCTCTTGCAGACCCAGTATTTGATGGCAGGCGTCAGCAGCCGCATATAGGCGGCCTCGCGGGCATCCGATGGCGTGCGGTCGAAGGCGCGGCAGAGCCGCATGACCAGCGCAACCGTCGCTTCCACATGCAGCGCCATGTCGGCAAGCACCGCCCGCATCAGCGGCTGATCGGCGAGATGCTTCTGGAATACGCTGCGATGGCGTGTGTGATGCAGCGCATGCGCAAGCCCCGAGCGCATCAGGCCGGCGGAGGCAATCGCGCAATCCTGCCGCGTCAGCTGCACCATCTGGATGATGGTGCGGATGCCCTTGCCTTCTTCCCCAACCGGCGTCGCATGGGCGCCGATGAATTCGACTTCCGACGAAGCATTGGAGCGGTTGCCGAGCTTGTCCTTGAGACGCTGGAACTGGATGGCGTTGACGGAGCCGTCGGGCGCAAAGCGCGGCATGAAGAAGCAGGTGAGCCCGCCCTCGGCCTGAGCCAACACCAGGAACGCGTCGCACATCGGCGCCGACATGAACCATTTGTGGCCGGTGATGCGGTAGCCGTCACCAGTCCGCTCCGCGCGGGTCATGTTGGCGCGCACGTCGGTGCCGCCCTGCTTCTCCGTCATGCCCATGCCGAGCGTCATGCCGCGCTTGGTCCAGTATGGCGCAAAGGTCGGATCGTAGGCGGCTTGCGAAATCACAGGCATCACCTTGGCGAGCAGGTCCGGCTGTGTAGCCAGCGCCGCGATCGAGGCGCGCGTCATGGTGATCGGGCAGAGATGGCCGGTTTCGACTTGCGACGCGATATAGAACCTTGTCGCGCGCACCACCTCGCTCGGCGCGCCCGCGGGGCGGCCGTCGGCCGTCCATGTCGAATTATGCACGCCGGCATGGGCCGAATGCGCCATCAACTCGTGATAGGATGGATGAAACTCGATCTCGTCGCGGCGGTTGCCGCGCGAGTCGAACGTCCTGAGCTTCGGCGTGTTCTCATTGGCGAGCCGACCGCGCGCGGCCATCGCAGCCGAGCCCCAATGCTTGCCGAACTCGGAGAGTTCCGAGGTGGCATCGGCGCCACCATTGGCCGCGACTGCTGCGACCAGCGGCGCATCGAGGGTGAAGAGATCCACATCCTCGAACGGCGGCGACTGGTTGAACACCTCATGCGTGGCAAAGGCGGGCTTGGTCATGGCCGTTTTCCTGTCCGGGAGTCACTGCCGGCGCGGCGAAATCGGGAAATCATAGGCTGCCCTGCCCACGCCCGGCAGCGAAAAGTGCCACCACTCCTTGGCATAGTTCACAAAGCCTTGCCGCCCCATGGCGGCGACAAGGAGGCCGCGCCAGCGCCGCTGGGCCGGCGTGATCGAGGTTGCCGCCGTATACCCCCTGGGATCCGCACAGTCGTAACCCGTGCCCATGTCAACACTGCCCTCCGGCGCCCGCGCAGCCTCCGGCGCCGTGCAATCGGCATAGTCCTTGTTCGGATCAAAGACGGCCGAATTGTCGACTTTGAGGTCGACCAGGGTCAAGTCCAGCGCGGCACCCGTGGAATGGCCGGAATGGTGGGCGATAAAGCCGCGACGGAACAGGTCGGCCTTGGCAAATGACGGATTGTAGCGGTGTTCCGCTGCCGTTTCCTTGCCGTTCTTCGACCAGGTGACCATGTCGGCAACTGCGCGGGTCGGCCGGTAGCAATCGAACATTTTCAGGGAGAGATTTTGCTTGGCCAGCTCTTGCTGAACGGCTTTGAGCCTAAGCCCCACCTCGCGCTTCACCACGCATTCAGGAGCATCGTAGCCCGCAAGGCGGTGGCCGGTGAAATTGTTAGATGTGGCGTAGCGGATGTCCTGGATGATGGTCGGGTCGATGTCGCGAAGATAGACGAAATCGCCTGGTAGCGGCTGGGCGTGGAGCGACGTCACCTGGCCGATCAAGCTGATAAGGATAGCAGCTTGCATGGCGAGGTTAGCTCGTGTGATCGTCAGTTGCTCCGTCATTCCGGGATGGTCCGAAGGACCAGACCCGGAATCCCGAGATTCCGGGTTCGATGCTGCGCATCGCCCCGGAATGACGGCGGAATGGCACGAGCCTGATTGCGGCCGCACCGGCAAATCCTCGTTCACGCTGTCCGCGACTGATCGGGGGATAACTCTTGTGACTGCCATTGGCCCTTGCCCTACCCCCCATCCCCGCCTATAGCTCTCGCTTTAATGACATCGCCAACGAAATCGACCTTTGTCCTCGGTCACCGGCATTTGCTGGGAATCGAGGGCCTTTCCGCTGCCGACATTACCGGCCTGCTCGACCTTTCAGAAGAATATGTCGAGCTCAACCGCCAGATCGACAAGAAGCGCACGTCCTTACGGGGGCGCACGCAGGTCAACCTCTTCTTCGAGGCCTCGACCCGCACGCAATCGTCGTTCGAAATCGCGGGCAAACGCCTGGGCGCCGACGTCATGAACATGTCGGTCTCCTCCTCCTCCATGCGCAAGGGCGAGACGCTGATTGACACCGCCGTGACGCTGAACGCCATGCACCCTGATATCCTGGTGGTACGGCACCATGCGTCGGGCGCGGTGGAACTTTTGGCGCGCAAGGTTGACGGTTCCGTGATCAATGCCGGCGATGGCGCGCACGAGCACCCGACCCAGGCGCTGCTCGATGCGCTCACCATCCGCCGCAACAAGGGCCGGATCGAGGGGCTCAAGGTCGCGATCTGCGGCGACGTGCTGCACTCACGCGTGGCGCGCTCCAACATCCTCCTGCTCAACACCATGGGCGCGCGGGTGCGCGTGGTGGCGCCCTCCACGCTCCTGCCTATGGGCATCGAGCGGATGGGCGTCGAGGTCGCGCGCGACATGCGCGAGGGGCTGGAAGGCGCCGATATTGTGATGATGCTGCGCCTGCAGCGCGAACGCATGAACGGCTCCTTCGTGCCGTCCTCCAGCGAATATTTCCACTATTTCGGGCTCGACCAGAAGAAGCTCGCCTACGCCAAGCCCGATGCGCTCGTGATGCATCCGGGACCGATGAACCGCGGCGTCGAGATCGACTCCATCGTGGCCGACGGCGCGCAGTCGTTAATCCGCGAGCAGGTTGAGATGGGCGTCGCCGTGCGCATGGCGGTTCTCGAAGCGCTCGCCCGCAACTTACCTAACGCGTAGCGCATGATCCGGACCGACACGGCCGCGTCAGCGAAAAGTGGACACCGGTTTTCCGACAAGAACATGCAGCAACAAAAGACTACCCCATGCCGATGCTGACCGACCGCCGCCCGATCCTGCTCGCGAATGCACGCGTGGTCGATCCGTCGCGCGATTTCGACGGCCCCGGAGACGTGCTGATTGCGGACGGCCTGGTCCGCGAGATGCGACGCGGCATCGGCGCGGCCGGCGTGCCCGAAGGCACCGACATCGTCAATTGCGGCGGCAAGATCGTCGCGCCCGGCCTCGTCGACATGCGCGCCTTCGTCGGTGAGCCCGGCTACAGCCATCGCGAGACGTTTGCGTCTGCGAGCCAGGCGGCTGCGAGCGGCGGCATCACCACCATCATCTGCCAGCCCGACACCGAGCCCGTGATCGACAATTCGGCCACGGTCGATTTCGTGTTGCGCCGCGCCCGCGACACCGCGATCGTCAATATCCATCCCATGGCGGCGCTGACAAAAGGCCTCGCCGGCCATGAGATGACCGAGATCGGGCTGTTGAAAGCGGCCGGCGCTGTCGCCTTCAGCGATGGCGCGAAGAGCGTGACGAATGCGCAGGTCATGCGCCGCGCCCTGACCTACGCCCGCGATTTCGACGCCCTGATCGTGCATCACACCGAGGATCCCGATCTCGTCGGCGAAGGCGTGATGAACGAGGGCGAGTTCGCCGCGCGGCTAGGGCTGATGGGCATTCCGGATGCGGCGGAAGCGGTGATGCTGGAGCGTGACATGCGCCTCGTCGCGCTGACCGGCGGTCGCTATCACGCGGCGTCACTGTCCTGCATCGCGTCGCTCGACATCCTGAAGCGCGCCCGCGATGCCGGCCTCTCCGTCAGCGCCTCCGTCTCGATCAATCACCTCGCGTTGAACGAAAACGACATTGGCCCTTACCGGACCTTCCTGAAACTTGCCCCGCCGCTGCGCACGGAGACCGACCGGCAGGCGCTGGTACAGGCGGTGGCTTCGGGGTTGATCGACGTCATCATGTCCGATCACAATCCGCAGGATGTCGAGGTCAAGCGGCTGCCGTTTGCGGAGGCCGCCTCCGGCGCGGTCGGCCTGCAAACCATGTTGCCGGCTGCCTTGCGGCTGATCCACAATGGCGACATGGACTGGAAGACGCTGATCCGCGCCATGTCGACCCGCCCGGCCGAGCTCATGGGGCTGCCGTCTGGCTCGCTTCGCCCGGGTGCTCCAGCGGACGTGATCGTGATCGATCCCGATACGCCCTGGATCGTCGATCCGGCCGATCTGAAGTCGCTGTGCAAGAATACGCCCTTCGATGAAGCGCGCTTCTCGGGCCGCGTGGTGCGCACCATCGTCGGCGGCCGCACGGTCTATGAGCATGTGTGACGCACGGCAAATAGGTTTCGGGAGCCGCTGCAATGGGACCTGAAGTTGCCCTGCCCCTCGCGATCGTGATCGGCTATCTGCTCGGCTCGATCCCGTTCGGACTGATACTGACCAAGCTTGCGGGCACGCCCGACCTGCGCTCAATCGGCTCGGGCAATATCGGCGCCACCAATGTGCTGCGCACCGGCCGCAAGGGGTTGGCGGTTGGGACACTCGTGCTCGATGCGCTCAAGGGCACGGCTGCCGTGATCATCGCCGGCTCAATTGGCGGGCCTGACGCGGCGATGCTGGCTGGGCTCGGCGCTTTTCTGGGCCACCTTTTCCCGGTCTGGCTGCAATTCAAGGGCGGCAAGGGGGTGGCCGTCTATATCGGCATCTTGCTTGGGTTGTTCTGGCCGGGCGCGATCGTCTTCTGCGTGATCTGGCTAGCCGTCGCCTTGCTGACGCGCTACTCCTCGCTCGCCGCGCTGGTCGCAAGCATCGTCGCGCCGCTGTTTCTGTTGTTGTTGGGCCATCCCGCGCTCGCCGCTCTGTTCGCCGTGCTGACGCTGTTGCTGATCTACATGCACCGCGCCAACATCCAGCGGCTGCGGGCGAGAACTGAGGGTAAGATCGGGCAGAAGTAATCACTGCCGTCATTCCGGGTTCGGCTGCGCACCGCCGCGGATGACGCCGCCACATCAGCGCCGCGACAAAGTTACCACACCGCCGCAAATCCTGTTCGCAAACCGTGTGAGACGCTGGCGGAACGATTTTGCGCCTGTCATTTTGATGCGGGGTAGTTCGCGTCAATTGGTTGCCGAAGATGAACCAGAACGATTCATCAGGCGCGGATCGGGGGTTTGAACAAGACCGCGCCGCTTCGCCTGAAACGGGCGCTGCCGTGTTCCGCAGCGGAACGAGCGCGTTGCTCGCCGCGGTCAATATCTGGTCGACGGCTGACAGCCGGCCGGCCGCAAGCGAGACGCCCGACGCCGCAAAATCGCCGGAGCAGCCGGCGGAAGTTGTGCAAGTGCCGCCCGCGGTTGCAGAAGCCAAATCTGCACGCGTGGTGACGCAGCACGTTGCCGCGCCTCCGCCGCCTGCAAAGCCCGTCGTGCCTGAAACCAGGGATGCGCCGCCGTCAAGCTGGCCGCCGCAAAGGTTGTCTCTGGCCCTGCAGGGCGGCGGCTCGTTTGCCGCTTTCACCTGGGGTGTGCTGGAACGGCTGCTGGAAGAGCCGAATTGCGCGTTCGATGCGATCAGCGGCGCCAGCGCCGGCAGCGTCAATGCCGTGCTGCTCGCCTCCGGCCTCGCCGAAGGCGGTCGCGAGCGCGCACGCTCGCGTCTTGCGCAATTCTGGAACCGGATGGTGAACGAGGCCTCGTTCCGCTCGCTGATGCTGCTTGGCGGCTTCTCGCCGGCGGGAAGCTCGGTCGCTTTCGGCGCCGCGCTGCGCTCCGGCCAGTTCGATCCGCTCGACCTCGATCCCTTGCGACGCGTGCTGGCAAAGCACATCAATTTCGATGCACTGCGGGCACCTGACGCGCCAAAACTCCTGATCGCGGCGACCCGAGTGCGCGACGGCGCGGCGCGCCTGTTCCGCAATTCGGAGCTGACCGCCGACGTGGTGCTGGCCTCGACCTGTCCGCCGCTGGTGCATTGCGCTGTCGATATCGACGGCGACGCCCATTGGGATGGTGGCTATGCGGCCAACCCGCCGCTGGTCGCCTTGGTCCAGGAGTCTTCCGCTGCCAATCTCCTGGTCGTCCAGGCAACGCCATCGCGCGACAGTTACGTGCCGATCACAGGCGCCGCGATCGACCGCCGGCTCGACCAGATCACCGCCGCCACCGCGCTGAACGCCGAGCTCGCGGCCTTGCAATGGGCGGAAAGCCTCGGCGCGCTCGTCCCGCGGATTGCGCGGATCGCGGCGGAGGACGAGATCGAGGGGCTCGCCCAGCGCAGCGCCGTCGATCTCGGGCGCGCCTTCGTCATGGCCTTGCACCGGAGCGGACGAACCGCCGCCGATCGCTGGTTGCGGGGGGGCTCAAAGCCGGCCCCGGCGCCGCAGGAGTCCGTTCCGGTGCAGACTTCGCTCGCACCCGAATTGGTGTAGGCGAGCCGTTACTTCCGCAGCGCGTCCTCAAGAAAGCGTGCTGCGGCGAGCGCCTTTGCATCTTCGCCGAAGCGGGCGACGATCTGGACGCCGACCGACAGGCCGCCATCGGCGATATCGGCCGTGACGTTGACACAGGGCACGCCCAGCAAGGTCCAGAGCCGGTTGAAGCGCGGCTCGCCGGTCGAGGCGAGGCCCTTCGGCGCCACGCCAGGCGCAGAATAAGTGAGGATGACGTCGGCATCGGCCAGCGCGCCATCGAAGGCAGCGCGGGCGCGGTTTGCCACCGCCAGCGCCTGGACATGCGCGGACGGTGCGATGCCCGCGGTCTCGTCCATCTTGGCCCGCAGCTTGGGCGCGATCTCGTCGTGGTGGGTCTGGTATTCCCAGGCCAGCGCGCGATGCGCCTCGAAATCCTGGATGATGGCCTGGGCGTCCCAAGCCTCGGCGAAAACCTCGGCAAGCTCGAGCACGCGGACACCGGCGCCAGCCTTGTCGGCGGCTGCGGCGGCGATGCGCAAGGCGGCATCGCTCGCTGCCTCGACGGAGCCGGCGAAATCCTGCGTGACCACACCAATCCGCAACGGCTCTGTCAGCGGGTAACGCGCGAGCTCCGGCCGTTCGGTCATGGCCGCGAGCGCAACCGCGAGGTCCTCGACGCCGGCGGCGAACAGGCCAACCGTGTCCAGCGTCCACGAGTAGCATTTGACGCCGACCGACGGCAGCAGCCGGTAGGACGGCTTTATGGCCGCTACGCCGCAGAACGAAGCGGGCCGGATCACCGAGCCCGCAGTCTGCGTGCCGAGCGCCAGCGGCACCATGCCGGCCGCCACCGCCGCCGCCGAGCCTGCGGAGGAGCCGCCCGGCGTGTGGCCATGGTTGCGCGGATTGAGCGTGGCGGTCGGATCGAGCGCGGCAAAGGCGGTGGTCGTGGTCTTGCCCACGACAGTGGCACCAGCGCGCTTGAGCATAATCACGACGGACGCGTCAGCGCGCGGCTGCCAGCCTTTGTAGATCGAAGAGCCCATCTCGGTCGGAAGGTCCGAGGTGTCGATGATATCCTTGATGGCGACGGCAATGCCGCGCAGAGGCCCCTCGCCTGCAGCGCGCGGATTCCTCGCACGGTGGACAAAGGCGCCGATGGTCGGCTCCTGTGCCTCGATGACCCCAAGCGACTCCGCCAGCGCCGCCTCCGGCGACAGCTCGCCACGATCGATGCGGCGCGTGAGGTCGGACAGAGAGATCATGGCGCGTGCTCCTTGCGATAATGCCGGATGTTAGCGATCACGTCGGCGCGGCGCTAGCAACCCAAAACTCCGTCATCCGGCTGATCACAACGTTGAAGAACCCCTCGACCGGGTTAAGATCGCGGACCTCGGGAGATGCGATGATGTTGCGAACCAGTTTGATTGCCGTCACCTCGCTGCTCGTCGCGACCTGCGCCTTCAAGGCGGCAGCGCAGAACGCGCACGATATCGCGCCCACGGGCGCGCTCCGCGTGGCGGTCGCGGTCGGTCCCGCGGCCTCGGCCTTTTGGGCCACACGCGATCCGGCGAGCGGCAAGCCCCGTGGCGTAACCGTCGAGCTCGCCAAGGCCGCCGCCGACAGGCTGCACGTGCCGCTGCAGCTCGTGGAGTATCTGAGCTCCGACGACATCGCAGCCGCCGGCAGCAAGGATGCATGGGATATCTCGTTCATGCCGGCCGAGGCCCGGCGCGCGCAGTTCGTGGACCAGGGGCCTGCCTATGTGGCCTACACCAGCAGTTACCTGGTGCGCGCCGGCTCCGACATTCGCGTGGGCGCGGATGTCGATCGCGACGGCATCCGGGTCGGCTGCATCGAGGGCACATCGACGTCGCGCACGGTCGCGAAATCATTGAAACACGCCACCGTCACGACCTTTGCAAAGCCCGAAGCCGCGGCGGAATTGATTGGCAAAAGCGAGCTCGATGCGCTCGCCATGGGCACCGAAGCGGTGGAAGACCTGTCGCGGAAACTTCCCGGCACGCGCGTGCTGGACGACATCGTGCAATCGACCGGTGTTGTCGTCGTCGTACCCAAAGGTCACGCTGCGGCCGGAGCGTGGGCCGCTCAATTCCTGAACGACGCCAAGGCCGACGGCACGGTGCGCCATGCCCTCGACGCCGGCGGGTCCACGAATGCAAAGGTGGCGCCTTAAGCTTTCGAACGAAGCACAATCCCCTTCCCTGCGCGCTCAGGTTGCGTCATGGTGGCGACGCAAGGAGAGCTCGCGTGGACGCCACCAACACTGAGATCGAAATCACCGACGCCGAGCGGCTCGACCGTCTCAGGCTGATCCGCTCGGAGAATGTCGGGCCGCGCACCTTTCGCTCGCTGCTGGCCCATTGCAGCAGCGCGCAGGAGGCGCTGCAACGGCTGCCGGGGCTGGCGCGCCGGGGCGGCGCGGGCCGCCTGCGGATCTGCGGCGAGGACGAGGCACGCGCCGAGCTTTTGGCCTGTGCAAGGCACGGCATCAGCCTGCTGGTACCGGGCGAAGCAGGCTATCCGGCGCGGCTCGGCACGATCGACGATGCGCCTCCCCTGCTCGCCGTGCGCGGAGCGGCTGATACATTGATGCAGCCCATGATCGGGATCGTCGGCTCGCGCAACGCCTCAGCCGCCGGGCTGAAATTCGCGCAAGCCCTCGCCCATGACCTCGGCGAAGCCGGCTTCATCGTCATTTCCGGACTCGCACGCGGCATCGACCGGGCGGCGCATCGCGCAAGCATCGCAAGCGGGACGGTCGCGGTGCTGGCCGGCGGGCACGACTGCATCTATCCAAGCGAGCATGAGAGCCTTCTCGCCGCGATCATCGAGGCCGGGGGCGCGGCGATCTCGGAAATGCCGCTCGGCCACGAGCCGCGGGCGCGGGATTTCCCCCGCCGCAACCGCCTGATCTCCGGCGCCTCGCTAGGCGTGGTCATTGTCGAAGCCGCGCAGCGCTCGGGCTCGCTGATCACGGCGCGCATGGCGGCCGAACAGGGCCGCGAAGTGTTTGCCGTGCCGGGTTCCCCGCTTGATCCGCGCGCGGCCGGCACCAACGGGCTGATCAAGCAGGGCGCGACGCTGGTCACCGAGGCTAACGACATCATCCAGGCGGTGGCGCCGATCATGGAGCGGCCGCCACCGCTGCAGCTGCGCGAGGACGACAGCGATGACCTCGCCGACGAACCGGAAAGCGTCGAGCGGATGCGCATCGTCGGCCTGCTCGGGCCGACACCGGTGTCGATCGACGATCTGATCCGGATGGCGGAGCTGTCGCCCGCCGTGGTGCGCACCGTGCTGCTCGAGCTCGAGCTTGCCGGCAAGCTCGAGCGTCACGGCGGCGGCCTAGTGTCGCTTATCTGACTATTCGGCCGCGTCCTTGCGTCCATCGAAGCGGGCTCGTGCGGATTCGATCTCGGCCTGATGCTGTTGGGCCCACATGCCGAGCGCAATCACTGGCTGGCTCAGGCCGCGCCCGAGATCGGTCAGCTCATAATCGACCCGTGGCGGAATGGTCGGGAAGACGGTGCGCGTCACCAAGCCATCGCGCTCCAGACCGCGCAGCGTCAACGTCAGCATGCGCTGGGAGATGCCGGAGATCATGCGCTTGATCTCGTTGAAACGCTTCGGCCCGTCGAACAACATCATGATGACGAAGACGCTCCACTTGTCGCCGACCCGTGCGAGAATGGAAGCGACGCCGCGGCAATCCGCATGCTGCGGATCCGGAGGCGGTGGGAGAGAAGGAACTCTGCTGTGCTCAGGTTTCAAGAATGTGCCTGTGTTTCAAAAAAGTGCGTTCTTGCGTGATTTCTGGACGGTCACTCATATAGCGCCAGTTACAATCCTACACCAAGGTGACCGTCCAGATGAAAAAACTCCTTCACATCGATTCCAGCGTGCTCGGCCCCCACTCCGTCAGCCGGCAACTGTCCGCCGCCATTGTCGAGAGGCTACGCCAGGCGACCCCCGATCTCGAGCTCACCTATCGTGACCTCAGTGCTACTCCTTTGGCACACCTTTCCGGAGCACACCTTGCGGCGGCGCAAGGCGCCGGCAACTCGGACCTGTCCGTGCAGCAAGACGTCGCCACGAGCCAGGCCGTCCTCGAAGAGTTCCTGGCCGCAGACACCTTGGTGCTCGGCGCCCCGATGTACAATTTTACCGTTTCAAGCCAGCTCAAGGCCTGGATCGATCGCATCGTCATCGTCGGCAAGACCTTCAAATACGACGAGAACGGACCTGAGGGACTGGTCGGCAACAAGCGTGTGATCGTGGCGATCTCGCGCGGCGGCTTCTACGGCCCCGGCATGCCCGCGGCGGCGCTAGAGCATCTCGAATCCTATTTGCGCGGCGTGTTCCGCTTCATCGGCGTGACGGCGCCCGAGTTCATCTCGGCTGACGGCATCCAGGCTGGGCCGGGACAACGCGAAAAGGCGCTCGCAGGCGCGCTTGAGGCCGTGACCGCGCTACGCGCGGCATAGGTGCGAACGAACCCGCTGCCGCTTGCGACTGGGCGGCAGCGGGATCAGTACCAGCCGATCTTCATGCCGAGGATGATCGCAACGAGCGAGATGAGAAATCCAACAATAGAAAACAGCGCAACCGAGACAAACTCGTAACTGCCGAAATGAGAGGACTGCTTGTCGGTTTGGTCAATCGCAACGGGTGGAACGGCTAGCGATGGGAATGAATGAATGGCCTTCGGCATCGCCGGACACTCCAATTCTTCTTCTTAAAAATCCCCGACCGTAAAAATTGTCTTTGCAGCGACGCTCAAGGTTGGCCCGCGAAATCTCGTCGACAAAACAACATCGGCCGGCGCGGCCCGCTGGAGCTTCCATGCGCGCACCGGCCGATGATACGTTTCAAAACCGGATTCCCGAGCTCAACCGCGGAAGATCGGTGCGCCGGCCGGCGAGCCGGTGGCGCCGCCGTCGACAAAGATCTCCGCGCTCTGCACGTGGGCCGCATCGTCAGAGGCGAGGAATAGCACCGTCTTGGCGATATGATCGGCGTCGGCCATCCGCCCGAGCGGCGTCGTCATCGAAATACGCTTTTCCAGCACGGCAAAAGCGTCCGCAGTCGGGGCCCGGCCGTTCCAGATCGGTGTGCGCGCGCCGCCCGGTGCCACGACATTCACCCTGATGCCGCGCGGCGACAGTTCGGAAGCCATCACCCGCGCCATCGCGCGCACGCCGGCCTTGCTGGCCGCATAGGCGGAATAGCCGGGATTGCCGAGCACCGAGATCACCGAGCCATTGAGGATGATCGAGGCGTTGTCATTCAGATAAGGCAGCGCCGACTGCACGGTGAAGAACACCGAGGTGATGTTGGTCCTCAACACTTTCTCGAAGGCTTCCAGCGAGGTGGCGCCAAGTGGCGTATCGCCGGGAATGCCGGCATTGGCGAATACGATGTCGAGCTTGCCGAATTTCTCCGCCGCCTTCTTGATCGCGGCCTCGGTGGCCGCGATATCGGTGGCATCGGCCACCACCGCGAGCGCGTTCGGCCCCAGTTCCCTTGCCGCTTCCTCGAGCGTGTCCCTGTTGCGACCGGTGACCGTCACCTTGGCGCCCTCGGCCACGAACAGCTTCGCGGTCGCAAGCCCGATGCCGCTGTTGCCGCCAGTGATCAATGCCGTCTTGTTAGCGAGCCTCATAGCTGCCTCCATCCGATATATGGTTTAATCATTAAACTCGATGCTTGCGATCTAGGGTATCCAGTCCTATAATGCAACTACACAAGCCCGTGATGGCCGCCGAGACGGGCCGGAAAGCGCATATTTAAGGGCCATGGTGAAACGAACGAGTTTTGCAGGCGATGGCTGCCCGGTTGCACGCGCGCTTGACGTGATCGGCGACTGGTGGTCGATGCTGATCATCCGCGACGCCCTGATGGGCCTGCGGCGGTTTGGCGAGTTTCAGAAGAGCCTGGGGCTCGCCAAGAACATCCTGTCCACGCGGCTGCGGATGCTGGTGGATGAAGGAATCCTGTCTACCGTGCCCGCCGCCGACGGCAGCGCCTATCAGGAATATGTCCTGACCGATAAAGGGCGCGGCGTGTTTCCGATCCTGGTCGCGCTGCGGCAGTGGAGCGAGGCATTCGACGCCCATCCGGACCAGATAGCGACCATCATGGTCGATCGGAAGACCGGCGCGCCGGTCAGGACGCTTGAACTCCGAGCCGAGGATGGCCGGCTGTTGAAAGTCGGTGATATCGACCTAAAGCCACGGCCCTCCGCGAAGCGCGCGCGGCGCCCGGCGGCGTGAAGAGCTTTCGTTGCGTGCATTTCTTTGCAGATACTCCCATTGAGAGCGCAACTTATAGGGCGCATTTTACAACCGACATGAGGTGGGGTTCCATTGCCCCGCCCTACTTTCAACATCTGGCGATTTGACAGAGGGGCCCGCTGCACCCATGTTCGGGCCGGAAGGGTGCGGTTCGAATCTTCAGGAAATCGCCCCATGTTCTCCCGTAAGTCACTGGAATTACATGAATATCGTCATTGTGGAGTCGCCGGCGAAAGCCAAGACGATCAACAAATATTTGGGCTCGTCCTATGAGGTTCTGGCCTCGTTTGGCCATGTCCGCGACCTCCCAGCAAAGAACGGATCGGTCGATCCGGAGGACAATTTCAAAATGATTTGGGAGGTCGACGCCAAGGCGGCCGGCCGGCTCAATGACATTGCCAAATCCCTGAAGGGCGCCGACCGCCTGATCCTGGCGACCGACCCTGACCGCGAGGGCGAGGCGATCTCCTGGCACGTGCTGGAGGTTCTCAAGGAAAAGCGCGCGCTGAAGGACCAGAAGATCGAGCGCGTGGTCTTCAACGCGATCACCAAACAAGCGATCACCGACGCCATGAAGAGCCCGCGCCAGATCGACGGCGCGCTGGTCGATGCCTATATGGCGCGCCGCGCGCTGGATTATCTGGTCGGCTTCACCCTCTCCCCCGTGCTGTGGCGCAAGCTGCCGGGCGCGCGCTCGGCCGGCCGCGTGCAGTCGGTGGCGCTACGGCTGGTTTGCGACCGCGAGATGGAGATCGAGAAGTTCGTTGCCCGCGAATACTGGTCGCTGGTCGCGACGCTGTTGACTCCGCGCGGCGAGGCCTTCGAGGCGCGACTGGTCGGCGCCGACGGCAAGAAGATCCAGAGACTCGACATCGGCTCGGGTGCCGAGGCCGAGGAGTTCAAGAAAGCGCTGGAAACGGCCGGTTACACCGTCACCACGGTCGATGCCAAGCCCGCGCGGCGCAACCCGCAGGCACCCTTCACGACCTCGACCCTGCAGCAGGAAGCAAGCCGCAAGCTCGGCTTTGCCCCGGCGCACACCATGCGCATCGCCCAGCGCCTCTATGAAGGTATCGATATCGGCGGCGAGACCACCGGTCTCATTACTTATATGCGTACCGACGGCGTGCAGATTGCGAACGAGGCCATCACCCAGGCGCGCAAGGTGGTCGGCGAGGACTACGGCAATGCCTATGTGCCGGATGCCCCGCGCCAGTATCAGACCCGCGCCAAGAACGCGCAGGAAGCGCACGAAGCGATCCGTCCGACCGACATGACGCGGCGGCCGGACGCCATGCGCCGCAAGCTCGATAACGACCAGGCGCGGCTCTACGAGCTGATCTGGAAGCGCACCATTGCGAGCCAGATGGAATCCGCCGAGCTCGAGCGCACCACCGTCGACATCACCGCAAAGGCCGGCTCGCGCATGCTGGAGCTGCGTGCCACCGGCCAGGTCATCAAGTTCGACGGCTTTCTCGCGCTCTATCAGGAAGGCCATGACGACGACGGCGACGAGGAGGACGGCCGCCTGCCCGCCATGAGCCAGGGCGAGAACCTCAAACGCAAGGACCTTGCCGTCACCCAGCATTTTACCGAGCCGCCGCCGCGCTTCTCGGAAGCCTCGCTCGTCAAGCGCATGGAAGAGCTCGGCATCGGCCGACCCTCGACCTATGCCTCGATCCTGCAGGTTCTGAAGGATCGCGGCTATGTGCGGCTGGAGAAGAAGCGGCTCTATGGCGACGATAAGGGCCGCGTCGTCATTGCGTTCCTGGAAAACTTCTTCCGCCGCTATGTCGAGTACGACTTCACGGCTGATCTCGAGGAGCAGCTCGACCGCATCTCCAACAATGAGATTTCCTGGCAGCAGGTGCTGAAGGATTTCTGGCGCGACTTCATCGGCGCCGTCGACGACATCAAGGAGCTGCGCGTCGCCGAAGTGCTGTCGGCGCTGGACGAAATGCTGGGCCCGCACATCTATCCACCGCGCGCGGATGGCGGCGACCCGCGCCAGTGCCCGACCTGCGGCAATGGCAAGTTGCATCTGAAGGCCGGCAAGTTCGGGGCCTTTGTCGGCTGCTCGAACTATCCGGAGTGCCGCTACACCCGCCCGCTCGCCGCCGACAGCGAGGCCAGCGCCGATCGCGTGCTGGGCCAGGACCCCGATTCCGGGCTCGATGTCACCGTCAAGGCTGGGCGATTCGGCCCCTACATCCAGCTCGGCGAGCAGAAGGATTATGCGGAGGGTGAAAAGCCCCGGCGCGCCGGCATCCCCAAGGGCACCTCGCCCGCGGATGTCGAACTTGAGCTCGCGCTGAAACTGTTGTCGCTGCCGCGCGAGATCGGCAAGCATCCGGAGACCGGACAGCCGATCACGGCCGGTATCGGCCGCTTCGGGCCGTTCGTGCGCCATGACAAGACCTATGCGAGCCTGGAAGCGGGCGACGAGGTCTTTGACATCGGTCTCAACCGTGCCGTGACCCTGATCGCCGAGAAGGCTGCGAAGGGGCCGAGCCGGCGCTTCGGTTCGGATCCCGGCAAGGCGCTGGGTGATCATCCGAGCCTCGGCGCGGTCGCGCTGAAGAACGGCCGCTACGGGGCCTATGTCACGGCCGGCGGCGTTAATGCCACCATTCCGGCTGAGTTCGAGAAGGACAGCCTCACCCTCGAACAGGCAATCGCGCTGATCGACGAGCGCGCGGCCAAGGGCGGCGGTAAGGGCAAGGTTGCGAAGACCAAGCCCGAGAAGACCAAGCCGGGGAAGACCAAGGCTGCGAAGACCAAATCAGCGAAGGCCTCGAAGGCAGCCGCCTCGGACGAGGCAGATGCGGCGAAGCCGCCTAAGAAGGCGGCGAAGAAGACGACTGCCAAGCCGAAGTCCGACGCCGCCAGCAAGGCGCGCGCGCCGGTGGCAAAGGCGGCCAAGACGTCCGCAGCCAAGCCTGCAGCCACTCCTAAGACCGAGGCGAAGAAGAGCGCCGGAAAGGCACGCTGAAACAGGTGAAGAAAACCCCTGACAATGGCTTTCCAGACCGAAAGGCCATTGTCGCCTTCATCAGCAACAATCCCAGCAAGGTCGGGACCAAGGAGATCGCCCGCGAATTCGGCCTGAAGAACGCCGATCGCGTCGAACTGAAACGCCTCTTACGCGAGCTCGCCGACGACGGCACTATCCGGAAGCAGGGACGGAAGATCAGCGAGACCTCGGCGCTGCCGCCGACCTTGGTCGCCGACGTCACCGGCCGCGACCGCGACGGCGAGTTGATCGCGACGCCCACCGAATGGGACGAGGTCGAAAACGGCGAACCGCCCAAGATCCGCATTCATCTCGCTCGCAAGGCACGGCCGGCCGCCACGGGCGGTGTCGGCGACCGCGTGCTGCTCCGCGTCGAGCTCTCGGATGAGGCCGATGGCGCCGCCTATCGTGGCCGCATCATCAAGGTGCTGGATCATGCCAAGGGCCGGACGCTCGGCATCTTCCGAAGCCTGCCCGACGGCGGCGGCCGGCTCGTCCCCATCGACCGCAAGCAGGCCGGACGCGAGCTGAACATTGCGGAAGCGGACAAACATGGTGCGCAGGACGGTGACCTCGTCAGCGTCGACCTAGTCCGTACCCGTATTTTCGGCCTCGGCTCAGCACGGGTGAAGGAGAGGCTCGGCCCGATCAAGTCGGAAAAGGCGATCAGCCTGATCGCGATCCACGCCCACGAAATCCCGCTTGCGTTTTCGAAGGCGGCGCTGGCGGAGGCCGAAGAGGCCAGGCCAGCGACGCTGAAGGGCCGCGAGGATTGGCGCGAGGTGCCGCTCGTCACCATCGATCCGCCCGACGCCAAGGACCATGACGACGCGGTGCATGCAGAAGCCGATCCCGACCCCAAGAACCAGGGCGGCTTCATCGTCAATGTCGCCATCGCCGACGTCGCCTTCTATGTCCGCCCCGGCTCGGCGCTCGACCGCGACGCACTCGTTCGCGGCAACTCGGTCTATTTCCCTGACCGCGTGGTGCCGATGCTGCCGGAGCGCATCTCCAACAATCTCTGCTCGCTGGTGCCGGGCGAGCCGCGCGGCGCGCTCGCCGTGCGCATGGTGATCGGCGCTGATGGGCGCAAGCGCTCGCACAGTTTTCACCGCATCCTGATGCGCTCGGCCGCGAAGCTGCATTACGCACAGGCGCAAGCCGCGATCGACGGACGCCCCGATGACACCACGGGTCCCCTGCTCGATCCCATCCTGAAGCCGCTTTATGCGGCCTATGCGGCGGCCAAGCGTGCGCGCGAGGAGCGCGATCCGCTCGATCT
Source organism: Bradyrhizobium sp. Tv2a-2 (assembly GCF_000472425.1). Taxonomy (GTDB): domain Bacteria; phylum Pseudomonadota; class Alphaproteobacteria; order Rhizobiales; family Xanthobacteraceae; genus Bradyrhizobium. The sequence continues at coordinate 404,793 of NZ_AXAI01000004.1, forward strand.
CGACATTCCCGAGCGCAAGATCCTTCTGAAGCCCGACGGCACGGTCGATCGGGTGGTCGTGCCGCAACGGCTCGATGCGCACAAATTGATCGAGGAGTTCATGATCCTCGCCAATGTCGCAGCCGCCGAGATGCTGGAGAAGAAGGCGCTGCCTTTGATCTATCGCGTGCATGACGAACCGAGCGTGGAGAAGGTGCAGGCGTTGCAGGAGTTCCTGCGCACGCTCGATCTTCCCTTCGCCAAAGGCGGCTCGCTGCGGCCTTCGCTGTTCAACGGCGTGCTCGCGCAGGTCCAGGGCCAGGACTATGAGCAGCTCGTCAACGAGGTCGTGCTGCGCTCGCAGGCGCAGGCGGAATATTCGGCCGAGAATTACGGCCATTTCGGCCTGAACCTGCGCCGTTATGCGCATTTCACCTCGCCGATCCGCCGTTATGCCGACCTGATCGTGCACCGCGCGCTGATCCGCGGCCTTGGTCTTGGCGAAGGCGCCCTCCCCGACGGCGAGTCGCTGGAAACATTGAGCGAGATCGCAGCCCAGATTTCCGCAACCGAACGCCGCGCCATGAAGGCCGAGCGCGAGACCGCCGACCGGCTGATCGCCCATCACCTCGCCGACCGGATCGGGGCGACCTTCCAGGGCCGGATTTCCGGCGTCACCCGCGCCGGCCTGTTCGTGAAGCTCAGTGATACCGGCGCCGACGGTTTCATCCCGATCCGCTCACTTGGCAGCGAGTACTACAATTACGACGAGACCCGCCACGCCTTGATCGGCTCGCGCAGCGGTGCCACGCACCGGTTGGGGGATGTCGTCGACGTCCGTCTGGTCGAAGCTCAGCCGATTGCAGGCGCCTTGCGCTTTGAACTGCTCTCCGAGGGCGAGGTTGCGCCCCGCGAACGAAGGCGCGATGCCGGCAGAATGCGCGAGGCGCAACTGCGCCGCGCCGCGCGCAAGAAGGATCGCAAGCAGGACCGGACGAAGCCCGGCAGGAACAAGAAAGGCGGCGGCAAGCGGGGCAAGAGCAACAGAGGCTAGCCATGGAAGGCACCAAGCACACCACGGAAGTGTGGACCCGCGACGGCATCGCAGCCGCTCCTGTCGAAAAGCGCGACCTCTGGCTTGCGATGAAGCGCGGCTTCCGTGGCCGCTGTCCGCGCTGCGGCGAGGGCAAGCTGTTTCGCGCGTACCTGAAGGTTGCCAATAATTGCTCGGCCTGTGGCCTCGACTTCACCCCGCATCGCGCCGACGACTTGCCGGCTTATCTCGTCATCGTCATTGTCGGCCATCTCGTGGTGCCGCTGGCGTTGATGATCGAAACCGAATATTCGCCGCCGGTCGCGCTCCAATTATCGATTTACCTGCCGGTGACGCTGATCCTCTCGCTCTTGCTGCTGCAGCCGGTTAAAGGAGCCGTTGTCGGTCTGCAATGGGCTCTGCGTATGCACGGCTTCGATGACAGCGAAGAAGGCTATAATGATGATCCGCCAGCGTGGCCAAATCCAACGATAAGAGAAAGAATTTCGCGGGATGGAAATGACTGATACAGCGAAAGCACAACAAGCGGAAAAGCCGGAAGAGAAAGAGGCCGACCACCATCCCTATTACCGGCCGAAGGACGCCGCGACCCTGATCCTGGTCGATCGCGCGGGTCCCATTCCGAAAGTGCTGGTCGGCAAGCGTCACGACAAGGTCGTGTTCATGCCCGGCAAGTTCGTCTTCCCGGGCGGCCGCGTCGACAAGACCGACAACCGCGTGCCAGTGGCTGCACCCATTTCGAACGAGCTGGAGACGAATCTCCTCAAGGGCAGCCCGAAGATCAATGCGGCGCGCGCCAAATCGCTTGCGATCGCTGCGATCCGCGAGGCCTGCGAGGAGACCGGCCTGTGCCTTGGACGCAAGACCGAGAGCGCGCTACCTAAGCTTGAGGGTGCCTGGAAGCCGTTTGCGGATGCGGGCCTGCTGCCCGATCCATCCGGGTTGTTCCTGATCGCGCGCGCGATCACCCCGCCCGGCCGTGTGCGCCGCTTCGACACCCGCTTTTTTACCGCCGATGCGTCGGCCATCACCCACCGCGTCGAGGGCGTGGTGCATGCTGATGCCGAGCTGGTGGAACTCGTTTGGGTCGAGCTCGGCTCGCAGCCGCTGGCCGATCTGCATGCAATGACCAAGAATGTCCTGGGCGAATTGCAGAAGCGGCTTGCCACCGGGCCCCTCCGGCACGATGCTGACGTGCCGTTCTTCCATTTTTATGGCGGCCGAATGCACCGGGATGTTTTGGGCGGAAACGCCCGAGACTTAGTCTAGGGTTTTTATTATGAGCAGGTACTTTGCGGCGTTGCTCGCCTCGGCGGCGCTAAGCGCGTCGTTGCCCCAATATGCCCATGCGGAGCTCGACGGCCCCGCCCTGAAGACGAAAATCGAGAAGTCGCTCGAGAGCGACTACCCGAAGCTCGACGCGCTCTACAAGGACATCCACGCCCACCCCGAGATCGCCTTCCAGGAGGAAAAGACCGCCGCCAAGCTTGCCGCCGAAATGCGCGCGCTGGGCTTCGAGGTCACCGAGCATGTGGGCAAGACCGGTTTGGTCGCGATCTACAAGAACGGCGACGGCCCAACCATCATGGTGCGCACCGAGCTCGACGCGCTGCCGATGGAGGAGAAAACCGGCCTGCCCTATGCGAGCCACGACAAGACCATCTGGCAGGGCCGCGAAACCTTCGTGGACCATAGCTGCGGCCACGACATCCACATGGCGAGCTGGATCGGCGCTGCAAAGACGCTGGTCGGCCTGAAGGACCAGTGGAAGGGCACGCTGATGTTCATCGGCCAGCCTGCCGAAGAGATCGGCTCAGGCGCCAAGGCGATGCTGGAGGATGGCCTGTTCACGCGCTTTCCAAAGCCCGATTTCGGCTTCGCGCTGCATGACGGGCCCTTCGCCTACGGCACCGTGCTCTATCGGGTCGGCGTCGGCTCCTCGAATTCCGACAGCCTTTACGTCAAATTCCGCGGCCGCGGCGGGCATGGCGCGGTGCCGCAGGCGACCATCGATCCCGTGATGATGGCTTCGCGCTTTGTCGTGGATGTGCAGAGCGTGATCAGCCGCGAAAAGGACCCGACCGAATTCGGCGTGGTCAGCATCGGCGCGATCCATGGCGGCACCGCGGAGAACATCATCCCCGACGATGTCGTCCTGTTCGGCACGATCAGAACCTTCAAGCCGGAGGTGCGCGCCAAGATGCTCGAAGGCATCGCGCGCACCGCAAAGGCGGTGGCCGCGATGTCGAACGCTCCGGAGCCCGAGATCAAGATCACCGAAGGCGCCAAGGCCGTGGTCAATGATGCAGAGGTGGTCGGGACTGCCGAGAAGGTGTTGAAAACCGCATTCGGCGACAAATTCCGCACCTCGCCGCCGGGCACGCCGAGCGAGGACTATTCGGAGTTCATCAACGCGGGCGTGCCCTCGATGTTCTTCAACATCGGCGTCTACGAGCCCGAGCGCGTCGCCGCCGCCCGCAATGACACTGGCCCGCAACTGCCCGCCAACCACTCGCCTTTGTTCGCGCCGGTGCCGAAGCCGACCATCGAGACCGGCGTCGAGGCAATGACGCTGGCGGTCTTGAGCGCGTTCGACCGCCACGCCAGGGGGCACTAAGGGGTGCAGGCTCGCTCCCCGTCATTACGAGGAGCGAAGCGACGCGGCAATCCCGACCGCCTCCGCGGAAGCAGTCTGGATTGCTTCCCTGCGCTCGCAATGACAGCGCGGCTCGCTGGAGCCTCAAGAGGTTTTTCCCGACCAAGCCAAGCCTGCTGATCGAGTGCGATCGAGAATTGCCCGCCGCCGGTTGCGTGCATTCAGCCCGCCGTGGCCTCGAGAAGCAGACCTCCAAGTTGAGACGATCCAGCACATAGATGATCCCGACTGACATTCAGACTCTCGTGTCGGGCTCATAGAGTCGCTCCGCAAGCGTTGCTTAGCGCAAACAAAAAAGAGCGACCCAAGGAGAGTCTGAATGTCCGCTTTGCAGATCACTCAAGCGTTCGAACAGCCGTCGAAACCCATTGCACGCTGGAGCCAATGTTGGACGCCGAAAGGGGTCAACGTTCGGAGCCGAAACACACACACGCGCTTTCCAGATTAATCGCACTCGCGTTTCCCGCGTTAATCGCATTCGCTTTTCTAAGCAAGACCTCGGCTGGGGCGCGCGCCCATTAGAACTCAGCAGAAGCGAGCGAGCATCAGCATAAGTATTGCCGCTTCTCTACCAACGGTCGCGTTCAGAACCGCGAGTTTGCCGACGCACTCCTTGGTTGACGACCCGAGAAACGCCAAAGCCTATCAACCAAAGGGACCCGTACTCGAAACAACTCGGCTGAATAATCATCAGCCATCCCGCAATCAAAATGGCGCCTGCGCAATGCTGTCACGATATCGTAATCGAAGCCTCGCGTGTCGAAGTGCTTGCGATCGCAGTCAGGGGAGGTCGATGGCCTCCAACAGAGCATCGCTCGAGGCTGCGCATGCCTCGGTCAGGGCTCTGATAGCAGAGAAGCTCAAATACCTGGTGCCGATGACCGTCGTTTTCATGACGTGTTACGTCGGCTTGACGGCGCTTGCGGGCTTCGCGAAGGGCCTGGTCGGAATGAAGGTCATCGGCTCGGTCAATCTCGGGTTCGTGCTTATCGCCCTCAACTACCTGCTGTCCTGGCTGCTTGCGATCCTTTATGGCCACATCGCGCAGTCCAAGTTCGATCCGTTAGCCGCACGTGCCGCATCGGCCGCTTCTGAGGGAGTACGGAAATGAGCACGACGCTCGCGATATTCGCCGTGATCCTGCTGATTACGCTCGGGATAACGTATTGGGCTGCGCGGCGCACCATGACCACCAGCGGTTTCTACGCGGCTGACGGCGCACTTACGGCCGCACAGAACGGCCTCGCTTTGGCCGGCGACTGGGCCAGCGCCGCGGCATTCCTCGGCTTCAGCGGATTAACCGCGCTCTACGGCATGGATGGAGGATTTTACGCGCTCGGTCCTCTGGTCGCCTTTTGCACGGTGCTCTTTCTGATCGCGGAGCCGATGCGAAATGCCGGAAAGTACACCATCGGTGATATCGTGCGCGGCCGGATGCAGACCCGGACATCGCTTCTCGCCGTCATTGCGGGGACCGTCGTCGTCAATTTCGCTTACCTCATGCCACAAATGGCCGGGGCGGGAGTTCTGGTGCGCCTGCTAACGGGGATTTCCTACGATCGGGCCGTGGTCTTTGTTGGCGCCAGCATGATCGTTTATGTCGCTTTCGGTGGAATGCTTGCCACTACTTGGGTCCAGATCGTGAAGGCGGTCCTCATGCTGAGTGCCGGCGCGATCATCTTGCTGATGGTCCTTCTGGTGGTGCACTTCGATCCGCTCGTCTTGTTCTCAGAGGCAGAAAAGAGATACGGCGCCGCTTATCTCCTACCCGGCAATTACCTGAAGAATCCCTTCGACCAGATTTCGCTGGGATTGGGTTACGTCTTGGGTCTCGCCGGTCTGCCGCATGTGATGACGCGATTTTTTACAGTGCCCGACGCCAAGACGGCCCGACGTTCCGTCGTGTGGGTGATGTTTCTGGCAGGGGCCTTCTTTGCGAGTACGACATTGTTCGGCTTGGCCGCGGCGGACTTTGTGGGGCAGGACGCGATTCGGGCCGCGGACAGCGGCGGCAATCTCACGCTGCCCTTGTTGGCGCAGCACCTCGGTGGAGGCAAGGGAAGCTTTGGTGGTGACTTGATGCTCGGCCTCGTCGCCGCAGTCGCGACGGCTTCGATCCTGGCCGTGGTTTCGGGCCTGACGCTTTCAACATCAACCGCGATCGCGCACGACTTCTACGCCAACTGGATCAAGCGGGGGCAGGTCGATAGCAGGCAGGAGGTATGGGTTGCGCGCACAGTCGCGGTCCTTATCGGAGCTTTGGCCATCGCGCTCGGAATTCTCGCACAAGGCGTCAACGTCGCGGTGCTGGTCATCCTCGCAATCTGCGTCGCCGCAAGCGCAAATTTCCCGGTCTTGGTCCTTTCGCTGTTCTGGCGTCGCTTTAACACCGGCGGCGTGGTCGGCGGAATGGTGCTTGGTCTGACGTCTTCCGTCGTGCTGGCGATGATAGGACCTGCGATGCGGGGTACGGATGCGCTCTGGCCGCTCGTCAATCCGACCATCGTGTCACTGCCCCTGGGTTTCCTCGGCGGCGTGCTCGGGACCTTGGTCGCGGGGCGCGACCTCGCCAACGAAAAGCGCTTCGACGCGTTCCTCTTCCAGGTTCATACCGGCATCGAACCGGAGTCCCTCGACAGGCGAACCATTGCGAAAAGTAGATCCTAATCCGAACGAGGACCGTCAATGACCATCAAGGCAGTTGTCTTCGACGCCTACGGCACCCTGTACGACACTCAGTCCGTCGCAACGGTTACGGACGAGGCGTTCCCTGGCTACGGTGAAATGATCACGCAGATCTGGCGGCTCAAGCAGCTAGAATATACCTGGCACCGTTCGCTGATGCGCCGGTACGAGGATTTTTCCGTGATTACGCGCGACGCGCTGGTCTACACGCTTCGGGCGCTGGGCCTGAAGTACGACACCAGGGTTCTCGAGCGGATCATGGACAAATACGTCCACCTCGATCTTTATCCCGACGCGAGACAGGTGCTTGCCGACCTGAAGGACTATAAGCTGGCGATCCTTTCCAACGGCAGCACCGATATGCTGGCCGCGCTGGTCCGCAATACCGGCCTGGACAAGGTCCTCCATGCCACGATCAGCATCGACTCGAAACGAGTCTTCAAGCCGAGCCCCGAGGCGTATTCATTGGTCGAGGCGCGCCTCGGGATTGCGCCTGCTGAAGTTATCTTCGTTTCATCAAACCCGTGGGATGCGATCGGAGCAAAGGCGGTTGGGTTCAACAGCGCGTGGATCGAACGCGTCACGCCGGAGGCGATGGCGGAGAGCTCCCGGAACAGCGATCTCATCCCGCCGCTGACGATGTTCAAAGCACTTCGCATGCAAATGGACGAACTCGGTTTGGCGCCGGATTACCGTGTGCACGGACTCTCGGCGTTTGCAAAAAGGCTGTTGTCCGGGCCGGTGCAGACCTCGCCGGCGCCTACGTAACTATGGGTGTCGGACTCGTGGAGGACATAAGGGAGATCGCGCCGAACCCAAATCAATCTCATTGGAGGATAGCTGCCGATGCTGAAGTACAACATCTTGATCCTGGGCGCTTCGTACGGCTCGTTGCTTGCGTCGAAAATTCTTCTTGGAGGTCATTCGGTAAAGCTCGTCTGCCTTCCGGCCGAGGCAGACCTCATCAATTCCGAGGGCTTTCGTGTTCGGATTCCGGTCCGCGGGCGGAGCGAACCTGTCGAGCTTGATTCACGCAAGCTGCACGGCCGCGTGTCGGCAACAGGAGCGGCGGGCGTCGATCCGAAGGATTATGACCTCATCGGACTTGCGATGCAGGAACCCCAGTACGGATCGCCCGGGGTGCGGGAGCTTATGAGCGCTGTGGCCAAGTCGCGAGTGCCGTGCATGTCGATCATGAACATGCCGCCGCTTCCGTATATGAGGCGCATTCCGGGGATCGATGCCGAGCTGCTCAAGCCTGCTTACACCGCGCCCGAGGTTTGGGAAGACTTCGACCCCGCGACAATGACGCTTTGCAGTCCAGATCCCCAAGCAATAAGGCCGGCAGACGAGAAGGCCAACGTGCTGCAGGTGACTCTGCCAACGAACTTCAAAGTGGCGCGCTTCGACCTCGAAAAGGGGAGCGAAATCGTCCGGCAGCTGGAGAAGGAGATCGATGTTGCGCGCTTCAATACGCCCGAAGCCGAGATCGAGTTGCCGGTAAAGCTGCGATTCTACAACTCTATCTTCGTGCCGCTGGCGAAATGGGCCATGCTGATGGCCGGCAACTACCGGTGCATAACCGAGCAGGGTATGCGGACCGCACGAGAGGCGGTTCACTCGGATCTGGCAGCGTCGCGTTCGATTTACGATTTTGTTCTCGATGTTTGCATCAAGATAGGGGCCTCGCGCAACGACCTGGTGCCTTTCGAAAAGTACGCCGCCGCTGCGGAGAGCCTGTCACGTCCCGCCTCCGCCGCTCGCGCTTTGAACAACGGTGCCCCGAACATCGAGCGCGCGGACAGACTCGTCCAGCTTGTAGCCAAGCAGAAGGGCATGAGCCATCCGGCTCTCGATGAGATCGTGGCGTTGGTCGATCGAAGGCTCGAAGCCAATCGGAAGATCAAACCTGCAGTAGCATAGCCGCTCACTCGCCGCGCTGAAGATCTCGCGGTAGCACGCCCATTCGGCTTTATTCAGTCGCGCGTTCCGACGCTGGTCGCGTCAGCCGCGGTCGATCGTTCGAATTAATCGTTCTAACGCGACACTGAACGCTTGGTAATTTGGGCGAGCGTGACGACGCCGAGCGTCCCACTCGAAGCTGCCGACCCCGTTTCGAATACGCTGCACGAACTCAAGGTCGAGACCATCCAGCATGTAGACGACACTCGCTAGCATTCAGGGTCTGATCTCAGGACGTTACGTTCACTCCGCAATCGTTGCTCGATTCAAATGAAGGAGTGTCCGAATGTCCCGCTTAATTTTCGCCGCCGCTGTCGTTCTGTCGGCGCTGACGGCGACCCCGATGGTCTTCGCCAAGGAGCATCGCCACGCCCATAAAGCGCCGCGTTACATCAACATCGTTCGTCCCAGCCAAGGCTACGCCATTCCGCGATGGTCCTACGCAGCGCCTCGACCGCCGGTCCAATACGACTCGACCCCGAGCTACAACGATCCGTCCAAATTTGGCGGCAGCACGGCGTTGCCTGTGACGCGCTGAGGCTTCTCGAAGTCAGCATCGAGCGCCCCTCTCGTATCCTTGTGAGTGTCCATTCGGTCTGCCGCGGACGACTGTATGTTTGGCGACATCAGCGTTCGCCGCACGGACCGAATGGACAACCTAGAGCGGCCCGGAATGATGGGCATGTCGGAGGGCAGGCCCAAAACAGAATAATCTTCCACTGCCCCACGATGGCGCCGCCCCACGCCATGCCTATCTCAGTTGGACCAGCAACTTTCCGGGGACCAACGGGCTCATGGCAAAACGTCAACTCAAGCTTGGCGCGTTCATGCGCCCGGTCAGCATTCACACCGGCGCCTGGCGCTATCCCGGGGCGTGGCCCGACGCCAATTTCAACTTCGCCCATTTGAAAGACCTGATCCGCAAGCTGGAAGCCGGCAAGTTCGACGCCTTCTTCATGGCCGATCACCTCGCCGTGCTCAACATGCCGGTCAATGCGCTCAAGCGCAGCCACACGGTGACCTCGTTCGAACCATTCACCTTGCTCTCGGCGCTGTCGGCCGTCACCGAGCATATCGGCCTGATCGCGACCGGCTCGACCACGTTCGATGCGCCCTATCACGTCGCCCGCCGCTTTGCCTCGCTCGACCACATCTCGGGCGGCCGTGCGGGCTGGAATATCGTCACCACGTCCAATCCGGATGCCGCGCTCAATTTCGGCCTCGATGACCACATGGAGCATGCCGAGCGCTATCGCCGCGCCCGCGAGTTCTATGATGTCGTCACCGGCCTGTGGGACTCCTTCGCCGACGACGCCTTTGTGCGCGATGTCGAAAGCGGCCTCTATTTCGATCCGGAGCGCATGCATGTGCTCGATCACAAAGGCGAATTTCTGAAGGTGCGCGGGCCGCTCAATATCGGCCGCCCTGTGCAGGGCTGGCCGGTCATCGTGCAGGCCGGCGCCTCCGAGGACGGCAGGCAGCTCGCGGCCGAGACGGCGGAAGCCGTGTTCACCGGCGGCGGCAGCCTCGCCGATGGACAAAAGCTCTATGCCGACATCAAGGGCCGCATGGAGAAGATCGGCCGCGACCCCGAGCATCTGAAGATCCTGCCCGGCGCCTTTGTCGTGGTCGGCGACAGCGTCGAGGAAGCCAAGGAGAAACGAGCGCTGCTCGACAGCCGCGTGCATTACGACAGTGCGATTGCTTCCCTCTCCGTGATCCTCGGCACTGATGCCTCCGGCTTCGATCCCGACGGTCAGCTGCCTGAAATCCCCGAGACCAATGCGTCGAAAAGCGGTCGCCAGCGGCTGGTCGATCTTGCCGCGCGCGAAAAACTCACCGTGCGTCAGCTCGCGCAGCGGGTCGGCGGCTATGGGGGACTGTCGTTCGTCGGCACACCGAAATCCATCGCCGACCAGATGGAGGAGTGGCTCACGACCCGCGGCTCCGATGGATTCAACATCATGTTCCCCTACCTGCCGCAGGGCCTGAGCGACTTCGTCGACAAGGTGGTCCCGGAGCTGCAACGGCGGGAGATCTTCCGCCGCGAATATGAGGGCAAGACGCTGCGGGAGAATCTGGGGCTGCCGCGGCCGAAAAACCGGTTTTTCGAGGCATAATCACCCCGAATTGGTCCGTTTTCGGGTGCGAAAACCTTGACATCAGGGCTTTTCTGGCTACGTTGCGCACCAAACACGCGTCCGGTTTGGCGGGCGCCCTGCCCCCAAAATCGAACTATCGAAGGTCTCAAGACAATGGCCAAAGCGGTCACCATAAAGATCAAGCTCGTGTCCACGGCCGACACCGGCTACTACTACGTCGCCAAGAAGAATTCGCGCACGATGACCGACAAGCTGGTAAAGAAGAAGTACGATCCCGTCGCGCGCAAGCACGTCGAGTTCCGCGAAGCCAAGATCAAGTAACATCGCGGGAATGCTATAGACTTCGACGGGGCCCTTGTGGCCCCGTTCTTATTTTGCGGTCTTCGCCCACCGCGTTCGGGCACAATCCTTGCGTCAATATCCTGCCTGAAGGCCGCAAGGGTTCGGAATGGTCGCAATCTCGGACGAAAGCAATGTCGGGGGCTACTCGGTCGCCTATGGCCGCGATGACAGCTATTTTCCTGTCTACATCACCGCGGCGCTTGCGCTGATCTTCCTCGCCGCCGGCTGGATCACCGGCGCGCTCTATTGGCTTCCGCTGGCGTTCGCCGCCGCCGCCTTCACCTATTACAACATCCCCCTGCTCGAGACGGGCCGGCCCACCATCGGCGCCAACCAATACGGCATCTTCATCCAGGCCTTCGGGCTGTTGCGCTGGCGTGCCGTCGAGCGCATCGACCTGGTCGAGATCGCCGAACGCGCCATGACCGTGCATGAGCTGCAGATCACGCTGAACGCGCCACTCTCCAGCGCACTCGTCGCCGACTGGCGCAAGCAGCCCAACTGGCGCCGCTTCATGCGGCTGCCCTGGCGGATGACACACAACAACATGGTACGCATCGATATCGAGCCGTTCGACCAGCCGCCCGACGCGATCCACCGCACGTTCCTGCGGATGTGGCGGTTTTATCGGAGTTAGGTGCTGTCCCTCCCTCTCCCCGCACTTCGCGGCGAGAGGACTGGCTTGAGCGGCAATCTCCGCAAATTCGGAAACAGATGAGCGCACGGAAACTCCCCCTCACCCGGATCGCATCTTCGATGCGATCCGACCTCTCCCCGCAAGCGGGGCGAGCTAAGAGACGGCGCTCACGTCCGCACCACGAGCTTTGAATAGTCGTCCGGCTGCATGCCGTAGGTCCAGGCCACGGCTTCGCGTGCGGAGTTGATATTGGCGGGCACCTGCAGGAAATAGTGCCTGTGCGTGCCGTCAGGCTCCGGCGTGGCGTTGATCACCTCGACCGCGGTCCAGATGTCGTAATTGAGCCAGATCTTGCGCCAGAGCACGCCGGTCTCGTCCTGGGCGACCTTTCGCGCGCCGCCAAGCGCCACATAGCGCGCGGGCGTCATGATCTCGATCATGCAGCGTCGCACCTGCACATTGGACTCCGCGTCAACAGTGGCGAGTGTGATAGCCCCTCTCTGCTCGATCAGCCAGGCGGGGATCTCGACGCCCTTCCAGGCAAAGGCCGACCAGCCGTCGCCAAAGCAAAGCGCGGGCCCGCGCGCCTCATGCAGCCGTCCCTCGATATCGCCACGCAACAGGCGCGGCCGTTCGGACAGCCAGCAGGTGCGCTCATGCGGCTGCAGCCAGCCGACATTCGCCGCGACCTGCATGAGGCCGAGCAGCGGCGCGGTCTCGGCCTTCAGGCCAAGCACGCCGCGGACAAATTCATAGGGACCGAGCCAGGACAGTTCGGCGGGACCAGCCACGCTTTCGCTGAAATTCTGTGGCGCGAGCAGCGCAGTGAGGATCCGCCGCAGCGACAGCGGGCGCGACCGGCGCAGCCGTGCCGCGAGCGAAACCTCGTCCTGGTTGGCGTGCTGCAGCACCATCTCGGAGACCGAGGCGATGAGTCCGTCGGCCGGATTCACCGCATCTGCGACCTCGGCCAGCAATCGCCGGCCGAGGCGCTTTCGCACCAGCCGCGCGGCACGCCTGCGCGTGCGATCGAGGAGCTGCGACCTGACATTCGCCCCGTCCGCGGGCGACGCCGCGCAGGCGCGATGCGAGAGCGCGATTGGGCTTTCGCACCAGACGAAGCGGTCGGGATGCGGCAACCCCACCGCCCGATAGGCCTGGCGCACGCCCTCCTCTGCCGCGCCACGATCGGCCGGCTCGGTCGAACGCCGGATCGCAAGCCAGCGCGCGCGGTAGCGGTCGAGCGCAGCCGTCTGCTCCGCCGTCAACGCCGCTCTAGTCGGCAAGGACGCGCGCATCCAGCGGGCCGAGCTCGCGCTGCCGGCGCACGCGGTAGGTTCCACGCGGCAGCGTGACCGGCGCATGCTCCTCATGCGTCACCCGCGCATAGTCGGAGGCGACCTTCACATGCCCGATATAAAGTCCCTTCGGGATATCGGTTGCCAGCGCTTCATCGTGAAACAGAGTGACCCGTTCCTTGATCGCATGGCGGTGGCCGGTTTCCTCGCCCTCGGCCAGCACCATCGCCACACCGTCGAGATTTTCCGCGATTCTTCCCGACGCCGGAACATCGGCGACCCGCTCGAGCAACAGGTCGCCTTGTGCGAAGATCTCTGCCATCGCCATCTCCTTGTGCGCAAATAGCACCCGGCGATGTGCTGGGTGCTCTCTGTTCCACCCAATTCTTGTTTTCGGACAGGTCTTCTTACGTTTCCGTGCGAGGCCTGTCCTTGGATCGCGACAGTATAGCACGTCTCTCTGAAGCGCGACGAGATTAGGTTTGAATCATCGTCGCGCTTCAGGCCTTTTGATTGCGCGTGATCTCAAGCAAGGCTTCAGTGCACCACCTCACCATGCAGGGAGAGATCGAGACCTTCCCGCTCGGCATCCTCGGAGACGCGCAGGCCCACGAAGATCTTGATTACGAACAGGATGATCAGGCTGACCACCGCGTCATAGACGAACACCGTGGCAACGCCGATGCACTGGTTGACGAACTGGCCGGGATTGCCCTCCAGCAGTCCCGCGGTGCCGCCATATTGCTTCACTGCAAAAATGCCGGTCAGCAACGCGCCAACGATGCCGCCCAGTGCATGCACGCCGAAGCAGTCCAACGCGTCGTCATAGCTGAACATGTGCTTCAAGCCCGTGCAGCCCCAGTAGCAAGCGATACCAGCGGCGACGCCGATGGCAAAGGCGCCGACCGGCCCGACAAAGCCCGAGGCCGGCGTAATGGCGACAAGACCTGCGACCGCGCCGGAGCAGATGCCGACCACGGTCGGCTTGCCCTTCAGCGCCCACTCCACCAGCATCCAGGTGAAACCGGCAACGGCGGTCGCGATCTGGGTCACCAGCATGGCCATGCCAGCCTGCATGCCTGCGGTGACGGCGGAACCGGCATTGAAGCCGAACCAGCCGACCCACAGCAGCGAGGCGCCGATGAAGGTGAGCACCATGTTGTGTGCCGGCGCCGTGTCGACTCGCCTGCCAAGCATGATGGCGCACATCAGCCCCGCCACGCCTGCATTGATATGCACCACCGTGCCGCCGGCGAAATCGAGCACCTTGACCCAGGCGTCGTCATTGCCGGAGGAGAAGATGCCATCCGGTCCCCAGACCCAGTGCGCGATCGGCGCATAGACGAAGATCGCCCACAGCCCGATGAACCACAGCATGGCCGAGAATTTCATGCGCTCGGCAAAGGCGCCGGCAATCAGCGCCGGTGTGATGATGGCGAACGTCATCTGGAAGCAGATGTAGACGCTTTCAGGGATGGTCGCCGCGAGCGGATTGGGATTGCCGATGCCGCCGGCGCCGATGTCGCTCAGGATGTCCTTCAGGAACATGCGGTCGAGCCCGCCGATAAAGGGCGAGCCGGCGCGGAAGGCCATGCTGTAGGTGAGAACCGCAAACAGGATGGTGACGAGGCAGGTCACCGCGAAGCTCGTCATCACGGTGTCGCCGACATTCTTCTTGCGCACCATGCCGCCGTAGAACAGGCCGAGGCCGGGGATGGTCATCATCAGGACCAGCGCAACGGATGTCAGCATCCACGCGGTATCGCCGGAATTGGGCGTGCATTTCTCCAGGATCTTGCCGCCGCAGGCCGGCGGCGCATCGTCGGCCAGCGCTGCACCTGACAGCGCGAGCCAGACGAACGCGATCCCTGCGAGCGCCACCAGCCACGTCATGAGCTGACTGCGCGTGAATTTCCCCGAGTCCATTGTCGTCCTCCTTGTCCCAAGTAGCTTGTCCAGTTGCGTCTTCAGTGCAGGCTTCTTCGAGCTCCTTCATTGTCCGAAGCAAAGGCGAGCGACCGCCGCGTCTGGCCCAAACAGGCCATCGCGCCGTCGTCTCGAGCCGTGTGTTGTCTGGATTTCTGTTGTCTGGCGGCCAGGGCCGTGCCGCAGCCGATCTGGCACAGATACCACCGTGCCCGGCGCCGCGACGCGGCGGTCGAGCTGAACCAGCCCAGGATTGGCGGCGACGAGCCCCATGGCTGACCGGCCTTTCCCTTGGTTCTTCCCTGGGAATCTCCCAAAGCCGGGACACGTCGATGACGGTTCCCGAACCAATTCTTAGCCAAGGTCAGTCAAGATTCGTGCCATACCAAGGATCAAACTAACGGCTTGATCCGTCGCGGATTTGGCAACAATCGCACAGGGATTAGGCCGATACTGCCGATTTCGTAAGCAGACTGCCGTTCAAAAATGCGCCACAGCCTCAGGCTGTGCGCAGCATGGGCGGCGCCGTGGGACGGATCAGCGCGAACGCCACCTGGATAAGGCCGGCGGCCAGCCCCACTGCGACGCCGATCCGCCAGGCGAGCCCGTAGGAGCCCAGCGCATCGTAGATCAGCCCGCCGCCATAGGCGCCGACAAAGCTGCCGATCTGGTGGCTCATGAAGGCAAGCCCCTGGATCATTGCCTGCCATTGCAGGCCAAACATTTCGGCGACCGCGCCCGCCACCAGCGGACCGACGCCAAGCCAGAGGAAACCCATCAGCGCGCCGAATACCAGCGTGGTCGCAGGGGTCGGCGGCAGCATGAAGTACCAGGCGAGCACCAGCGAGCGGCAAACATAGATGCCGCCGAGCAGCGCGAGCTTGTTCCACCGACCGCCGGCCCAACCGAAAAAGAGACTGCCCAGCACGTTGAAGCCGCCGATCACGCCAAGCGTCTGTGCGCTAAGCATCGGATCCATACCGCAGATCAGCAGATAGGACGGCAGATGCGTGGTGATGAACACCAGTTGCATGCCGCAGACGAAGTAGGCCAGCGTCATCACCACGAATGAGGCGTTGGAAAAGGCCATGCCCACCGCGGCACCGGCGGAGATGTTGCCGATCTGGTCGGATGACGGCTTCGGCAGCTCGATCCTGTCGACACGGCCCGCAAGCCAGGCGGCCGGCAGCATGACCAGCGCCAGCACCACAAAGCTTGCCAGGCCAAAGCGCCAGCCGAAATCTTCGCTGAGCACCTGCCCGATCGGCGCCGACAGCAGCGCCCCCAGCGATCCCGCCGCCGAGACGATGCCGAGCACCGTCGAGCGCACGGTTTCAGGCACGGCGCGCGCCGCGACCGACATCGCAATCGCCGCCGCGGTGCAGGCGAGCGACGTCCCGATCAGGACCCCTGCTCCGATCAGCACGCTGATGAGGCCATGGGCGGACGCCAGCAGCACGAGCCCTGCGATATAGAGCACCGCACCGCCAACCATGATGGCGCGGAACCCGTAGCGCACGGTGAGCGCGCCGGCGAGTGGCTGCAGGAAGCCCCAGGCGAGGTTCTGCACGGCGATCGCGAGCGTGAACTCGGAGATGGAAATGCCGACATCATGCGTGAGTGGCTGCATGAAAATGCCGAGCGATTGCCTCAGGCCCATGCTGAGCGTCAGCATCAGCGAGGTTCCGATCAGGATGGGCAGCGCGGGACCAAGGGTCTTGGCGAACGAGGCCTTGGGCAGGCTCCTGGCGAGGGGCATGGTTGTTCTTCTCCGCTTTTGTGCCTGTCGCTCCGTTGTTCCGGGGGCAACGCGAAGCATCGAACCCGGAATGACGGAGCGCACTGGCCTGCTTCTCAGCCGAGGCGCCGCTTGATTACACAAGTCTGTGTAATTAACATGCGAAGCGCCACCGCTTGTCAAGGACAAAGTAAACAGGTCTGTGTAATATGCTCGCCGCCGCCAAGTCTCGCCTTTACAAGACGCGCGTTTCCAAGCCCCGTATCGACAAGCCTGGCGCGGACAAGACGGCCGCGAACAAACGCGACATGAAAGAGCGGATATTGCAGACCGCCGACCGGCTGTTCTATCTCAAGGGCATCCGCGCCATCGGCGTCGACACCATCGCGGCCGAGATCGGCATTTCCAAACGCACGCTCTACAACCACTTCCCCTCCAAGGACGAATTGATCGCGGCCTACCTGAAGCGACGCTTCGTGGTGGCAAGCCCGACCGAAAGGCCGGCCACAGACCAGATCCTCGGCTATTTCGACGCACTGGAACGCCGCTTCTCCGCCAAGGATTTCCGCGGCTGCCCCTTCGTCAACGCGGTGGCCGAACTCGGCCCCGAGGATCGTTCGGTGAAGAAGATCGCGGCGGCGTTCAAGGAAGCACGCAGGCTGTGGTTTCGCGATCTGCTGGCGTTGCTCGATGTGGAAGACAAGGAAGCACTAGCCACGCAGCTCGTGGTGCTGGTCGACGGCGCGATCGCGCAGGACCTGGTGCGTGACGATCCCGCCATGGCACGCGCGGCGAAGGCGGCCGCGACGGTGTTGCTGCGGAATGCGGGAGCCGATGTTGAATGAGGGTGCGCCTACCACTTGTCGTCCCCGGTTGAGCCCGGCGATATCAGTTCTTCCGATGTGTGAAACCCGTCAACGACTCGGCGTGCTATTGGACACGTTTCGATTGGTTGCGATTTTCTGACTGACTTTTTCGTGTGGTCAGCAACGCCCGAAACTAGCCCAAGGGCTGGTGAAGGGATGTCTGCTATGCCGTCGCTCTCAGCGGATAGGCAAAGATCTAGAGATCTAGCGAACGGACCGCGACCGCCGCCTTTGACCTTAAAGGGGTCTTTCCTCAGTTTGGAAACTACCGCTTCTCGCGAGGTTGCGCGTCCTGTGCTTCGCTGCAAAATCGAACCGCAGCCGCAAGTGCTGCCTCACTGATCTGTTTCCGTCGGTTCGGAGAACTCAACACGGACTCCTCGTCCCTGTTCACGATGACTCCGGCCTCGAGCAGCACAGCGGGAGCTTCGGTATTTTTCAGAACCATGAGCTGGTCGTATCGGTACACCCCTCGCTCGTGATCCAAGATTTGACGGCGCTCTCCGCGGATATCCTCTGCGTGGTGCGCAGTGAATGTCATACCTCTCTTCTTCAATTCTGCTCCAAGTAACGTGGCGAACTGGACGCTTTGATCCGCGAATCGATTTCGTCTTGACACGAAAATGGAAAACCCGGCGTACTTGTCACTGAAGTGATGAAATCTACCATTGTACGTCCATTCGTCATAGAAGATTGGTTGCACATCGTCGTGGTGTATGGAGAGGAACAGGTCGGCCTTAAATGAGCTTGCCAGGACCGAGCGTTCTCGCAACTGTGTCTTACCTTCACCTCGCATTAGAATTAGCAACGTTTTTGCAAAGCCGGCCCGACGAAAAGTGTCGTTCATCTCCTGCGCAAGCTGGTGATTAAATTCATACTCCGGCCTACCCCGGGCGCTCAATGCGCCCGGCGCGTCGGGTGTGTGGCCGACGTCAATCGCAATTCTGAAGTCCTCGCGTCGGCAGCTGGGATTTCGATCAACTCCTGTGTCAGGGCTAGGCGCGATGTCGGGGGCTGCGATGGCGCCCGCCGGCGCGCAAGAAATACTCAGAGCTGCGAGCACAACAGCCAGCATCGCCCGCTGATATCGCTCTCTCGGCAGTGGACCAGCCCTCTCCTCTGGAGTGACCATTCTAACGTTGAGGGACCATCTTTTCCTGTAAGAGCTCAAATACCTTGAGCTTACACGTCGCGTTATCCTTGAGAGCATTCGCTAGCTGATCATGCAGCACATTCTTAAAAGTGTCGCTTCTGTATTTTCCAGCTCCAGTCATTCCAAGGTCGGCGACTCGCGCAACCAATCCTTGCAATTGGGCCTTTACGTCACCCGAAAGCTCCAAATTAGTCGCGTTTCCTTCCAACGCGAGAGGATTGCCGCAGGTTTCCGCCGCGAAAGCGCTGATGGCTCTCAACGCCTTTGTCTGCCCCTCAAGATCCTGAGCTTTTAGCGGTTGTATGAGCAGCAGGAAGAATCCCATTGCGGATAGCCGCCCTAGCGTTCCAAGAGCCCTCATCGGCTTGCCTCCAGAGATGGCTTTGCAATCCTTTTTAGTTGCTTAGTTGCCCAATTCCTCTACCCGCCGTCTGGTCATTTGCAAGATACACGGCTTTGCCGGGGAAAGCTGATCGAGCGAATAGCTTTCATATGGGGTATAGTTGCAGGTGAGATTTCTGCTCCGTATCCAACTAACCTGCTGTTGCTTTAGCGCTCGCCGTCCATCAGAAGACAGCTGTCGCATCTGGGTCCAATAAAGTTGGCCCATTCGTCCGTCCCATTGAGCCAAATCGTCATCTGCACACAGCAGTTCCTCAAGAGGCTCATTGGTATTTGAGCAGTCAATGCTTGGCTTATGTTCGGGCCGGCGCGGATTCAGGTGGACGCTTCTAGAGATAGGAAGCCCGGTATCTGCCACGCCAGGAACCATTACAACGACTAGCCTGTCGAAGATCGCGCGTTTACAGGCCTGCGAACTTTCTAGCGCGTCTGGCAGGGCGTCCTGCTGTACTCCCTGATAGTCCCTCTCGGTGAGCTTACCGGTACCAATGAGATCCAAACTCTTTATACGTGAAACTGCATCGTCCAGCGTGGCTTTGGTGGTCCCCGAAACGTCGCCTTCGACCATACGTCCTTGCTGGTTCAGCGTATAACACAACGAATTAGCTGTCTCCAGGATCACACCTAAAGCCTGTTTTTGACGGCTCAAATAGATGTCTTGTGCGCTTACTGGCGTCGCGCAAATCACAGACAGCATGGCAAAGGCGATGGTGGTTCGCGTCGCAGACATGACAAATACCTCGGTTCGAGATATCTTCCCAATTGTCTCTCGAAGGAACGGGATCGATATTTAAGACCTTCCATGGTTCGCAGGTGCATACTGCACGAATTTCTCGCGGTAGATGTGTGAGCTGGCTCACACCAACCCTTTTGATTTGAAGATGATCGTGCCTTCGAAGGCATGGGATGCGCATCGACAATTGCGTTGATCAAACGCCAAAGCCGTATGTGCGAGCTCCTGACGAATTCCCCAATGAGCGATGTCTGCAAATGGCCTTTCGCGACATGTCGCGCCGCCGCGCTGACTTGGTCGCTGACTGAGCAAAGCGACGTAGCCTCGTCGCGCCGAACCGACCTTATGAGCAAACGGCCCAATAACTGGAAGCAGACCCGATATGCTCAACCTGAGTTCTTCGCGTGTGACCCGAAGCTGGCGTGCGCCGTGGTCGGAGTGATATCGACATCATACGGCGCGTCGAGTCGCGTATAGTTGAAACGATGTGACGATAGGTTCCTTTAATCGGTCGATCGCCTCTCCATTTTGATAGAGAACACAGGCTTCCTATCCGATGGAGAAATTGAATGAGAAAGCTTGAACTTCTCTCGGCCGCATTGATCACCGTAGCCATGCTCGCAACTCCCGCTCTGGCTCGCGAGAACCATATGACCTCGCGGCACGCCGACGGAAATACCACTATCGGCGCGGGTCATAACGACTGGAGTTCTTGCTACGGTAACCGCGCTAGCGGCTTGCGCGGTGAATTCTGCGGTTACGGGGACCGCGACGTGTGGGGCCACTGGGGCGGCTACTACGGTCCCACGGTTGGCGGGCCTTTTTGATGTGTTCGGCGTACCGATTTTCCGCTGCACTCTTCCGCGATACATCATAATCGAAAAGGCCGACAACTGCTGCGGCGCCTGAGTCGGTTAGTGGTCCTTCGCGAAATATTGCGCCGACACGTTAACTTGGCCGCCAACTGGGCAAAGCGACGTAGCCTCGTCGCGTCGTGCCAACGCGTTTATGGGCAAACGGCCCAGTAACTGATTTGCCCGGACGGGCGGCACCGCTACGAAAATCGCGTCCAGCTCCTTGCGCTAGAATATTTTTATTTCGTTTTTATCGAACTCTTGCTCTTCCGTTTCCGCACCGAGCAAGAGGCACCGGGAAGACACCAAAGGAAGGCCTATGCCGCCTGCGAGACCACGCGGTTGCGGCCGTCGTGCTTGGCGCGGTAGAGAGCCTTGTCGGCGCGCTTGAGCACGTCGGCGATGGGTTCGCCCTTGCTTTCGAGGGTCGCGAGCCCGACCGAAATCGTGACCTCGATGCGCTTGCCGCCCTTGTTGACGGCGAAGGGCTCGCCGGCGATGGCGCGGCGCAGCCGCTCGGCCACCATGCCCGCGACGTGCAAGTCCGTTTCCGGCATCACGATCACGAACTCCTCGCCGCCATAGCGGCAGGCGAGATCGATGCCGCGGATCGACTTGCGGATGCGCACGGCGAATTCGCGCAGCACGTCGTCGCCGGCGTCGTGGCCATAGGTGTCGTTGATCGACTTGAAATAGTCGATGTCGAGCATCATCAGCGCCAGCGGCTTGCCGCGGGATGCGGCCTGCTCGGCGAGCGTCGCCAGATGGCTCTCCATGTAGCGGCGGTTATGCAGGCCGGTCAGCGCGTCCGTGATCGCCATCTCGATCGAGTTCTGCACATTGTCGCGCAGATGATCGGTGTAGCGGCGGCGGCGGACCTGCGTGCGGGCGCGCGCCAGCAACTCGTTCTTGTCGATCGGACGCAACAGATAGTCGTTGACCCCGATCTCGAGCCCGCGCAGCAGGCGCGTGTTACTCTCGGGGTCGGCGATCGCGAGAATCGGCACATGGCGGGTGCGCTCCAGCGAACGCGCCTGGCTCGCGAGCCTCAGGCCATCGAAATTGTCGAGGTCGAGCGAGACGATCAGGAGGTCGTAATTGCCCTCGGCGGCGTGAAACAGCGCCTCGGCCGGGTTGGTCTCGACATCCACCGTGTGCTCTCTGGACAGCAGCGGCGCAATCCGCTCATAGGAAGACTGGCGATCGTCGACCAGCAGGACGCGCCCGCCCTTGCCCGTGTCGGCCACTGCGCTGCGCTCCGGCGTCTGCACGCCGATCTCCAGCGACGTGAGCGCGCGCATGCGCAATTCATCTGTCATCATCTTCAGCCGCGTCAGCGAGCGCACGCGCGTCAGCAACACGATGTCGGAGACCGGCTTGGTGAGAAAATCGTCGGCGCCGGCCTCGAGCCCGCGCACGCGGTCGGCGGGACTGTCGAGCGCGGTGACCATGACGACGGGAATGTGGTGGGTCAACGGATCGGATTTCAGCCGGCGGCAGACTTCAAAACCGTCGATGTCAGGCATCATCACGTCGAGCAGGATGATGTCGCATTCCGCGCGCTGGCACATCTTCAGCGCTTCGGTACCGTTGCTTGCCGTCAGCACATCGAAATATTCGGCCGACAGGCGGGCTTCCAAAAGCTTGACGTTGGCGGGGACGTCGTCGACCACCAGGATACGCGCAGACACCGAAACTCACTCCTACCCGATAAAACGCCGGACTGTCTCAATGAATTTGCCGACCGAGATCGGCTTGGAAAGATAGGCCTCGCAGCCGCCTTCGCGGATGCGTTCTTCATCGCCCTTCATGGCAAAAGCAGTGACGGCCACGACGGGAATCGCGCGCAGCTCCGGATCGTCCTTGATCCAGCGCGTGACTTCGAGACCCGACACCTGCGGCAATTGAATGTCCATCAGGATCAAGTCGGGGCGCATCTTGCGTACGAGATTGAGCGCCTCGAAACCGTTGCTGGTTCCCGAGGTTTGATAGCCGTGCGCCTCCAGGAGGTCACGGAAGAGCTTCATGTTGAGCTCGTTGTCTTCGACGATCAGGACGGTCTTGGCCATCCCGTCCTC
This sequence comes from Bradyrhizobium sp. Tv2a-2, assembly GCF_000472425.1. Classification (GTDB taxonomy): domain Bacteria; phylum Pseudomonadota; class Alphaproteobacteria; order Rhizobiales; family Xanthobacteraceae; genus Bradyrhizobium. The sequence goes on from NZ_AXAI01000004.1 coordinate 427,258, forward strand.
CCAATCCATCTCAAAGAGCACATCCGGTCTTCAAGCACACTCGACCACGCTCACGCGCCATCTCGAAATCTAATTCAAAATAGCCGCAGATTCGCTCTAACCCGTTAAGTCCGCGCGCCTTCTTCTTGGTCTTGGTTTCCACTTGCTTGAACAGCTTCGGAAGACTCGGGCATGATCGTTTTGGAATTAGAGACCATAAGTTAACAGAAAGGCAAACCATTCAATTGAAAAAGCCTGTTCAAAACCCCCGAGAAGTGGCTGAAATCGTTGCGATTCAGGCGTTGAGCTTCATTGCGGGCGATCCCGAGCGGCTGGGCGGGTTCCTGGCCGAGACCGGAATCGGCCCGGACACCCTGCGCAAATCCGCCGCCGATCCACGGTTCCTGGCCAGTGTGCTCGATTTCGTGCTGCGCGATGACGCAACCGTGAAGGCATTCGCCGAGGCCTCCGAGCTGCATCCGACCAACATCGCAGCCGCCCGCCAGGTGCTCGGCGATCCCAAATGGGAGCGCGACGTGCCGTGAGCGACATTGCGCCAGCGTCGAGCGGGCCGACCTGCTTCTGCCGGGACTGCCTCGCCGACCTGGACGCGCGGGCCCGGCGCTGCAGCGCGTGCGGCTCCCCTCGCCTCGTGCGTCATCGTGCGTTGCCGACCCTGTCGCTCGCCCATATCGACTGCGACGCGTTCTATGCGACCGTCGAGAAGCGCGACAACCCCGATATTGCCGACAGACCCGTGATCATCGGTGGAGGCAAGCGCGGCGTGGTGTCGGCGGCCTGCTATGTCGCACGCACCTATGGCGTGCGCTCGGCGATGCCGATGTTCAAAGCGTTGGAGCTTTGCCCTGACGCGACGGTGGTGCGGCCCGACATGGCCAAATACGTCCGGGTCGGACGCGAGGTGCGTGAGGCCATGCAGGCGCTGACGCCGCTGGTCGAGCCGCTCTCGATCGACGAGGCTTTTCTCGACCTTGCCGGCACCGAACGCGTGCATGGCATGATCCCGGCAAAGGTGCTGGCGCGTTTTGCCCGAGACGTCGAGCGCAATATCGGCATCACGGTCTCGGTCGGGCTGTCCTGCAACAAGTTCCTGGCCAAGATCGCCTCCGACCTCGACAAGCCGCGCGGCTTTGCCGCGCTCGACCAGGAGCAGGCGCGTAACCTGCTCGCGGACAAGCCCGTCGGCTTCATCTTCGGCGTCGGACCTGCGACCCAGGAGAAGCTCGTCAACCGCGGCTTCCGCACCATCGCCGATCTGCAGCGCGCCGACGAGATCGAGATGATGAAGCAGTTTCCGTCCGACGGCCGCAGGCTCTGGCGGCTCGCGCGCGGCATCGACCAGCGCAAGGTGGAGGCCGATCGCGGCGCCAAGACGATCTCCAGCGAAACCACCTTCGAGACCGACATCCGCGATTTTGCCACGCTGGAAAAACTGTTGTGGCGGCTGTCGGAGAAGCTCTCCTCGCGGCTGAAAAACGCCGAGCTGGCGGGCTCGACCGTCACGCTGAAGCTGAAGACCGCCGACTTCCGCCAGCGCACGCGCTCGCAATCGATCAACGCGCCGACGCAGCTGGCGTCCAAGATATTCGCGATATCGCGCGAGCTGCTCTCGAAAGAGATCGACGGCACCGCCTTTCGCCTGATGGGCACCGGGGTCAGTGCGCTGCGCGCGGGCTCGCGAGGCGACGATACCGACATGCTGGACCGCCGCGCCGCGCATGCCGAGCGTGCAATGGACAATTTGCGCAAGAAATTCGGGCAAACCGCAGTGATCCGCGGCATCGCCTATGACGGGCCGGAAAAGGCGGATTGACAGCGATCTGCGTCATTGTGAGAAACAACGCGACCTGAAACAACGCGACGACGCAATCCAGGGTCCTCGTCGTGGCCCTGGATTGCTTCGCTTACGCTCGCAATGACGAACGAAGAGCGCTCAGTAGTAGGCCTGCGGCGACACGAAGGCCGGCTCACAGGGCACGCTGTTGGTCCAGGGCGCACCCGCGAATGCGCCGACGCGCGGTGCCGGGATGCAACGATAGCCGTTGCCGTAGACCGGGCCGGCATAGGCGGCATCAGGCGCAGCGGCGGCATAGGTATCCTGGGCGACAGACCGCGAACTCGCATGGTGCTCGCGCGCCAAGGCGGGGGCAGCGATCACGGCCGCAGCGAACAGCGCAGCCGATAGCAATTTCAGGTTGGCCATCTTGTTTCTCCGTTGAGGAAGCCGACACAAAGTTCAGCCCCATCGAGAGAGATGAGAAAGCGAGCACACCATTTAAAGAGGACAGCCGCTCACGTTATTTCAAGGACGCGCGAGCTAGATTCAGTTCCGATGCGTCATTTAACTGACATGCGTCATTCAAAAAGGCGCATCGAATACGCATCAATTACAGGGCTTGGCGTCCTTGATGTCGAATTTGCCCATCGTGCCCGAGATCACGAAATCGTTGTAGTCGAGCACCAGCGCGCGCGAAACGCCGTTCTCGTACAATTCGAACGACATTGCATAGACCGGCGTCTGCTCGCCTTCCTTGGCCTTGGCGTCGCGGTCGTAATAGCTCACCGTGACAGGCCATCGCGCCAGCGACTTCATCTGGTCGTTCTCGGTCGAAGGATCGGGCGAAGCCACGGTCTTGTCGGCGGGCACCTGCTGCCCGATCACGGTCAGCGTGTTGTAGATCTTCTCGCCATTGTCGGAGCCGTCATAGACGGTCAATTCCAGCAGCGACTTGCCTTCCTTGGCGGCTGCGATGATGCGCTGGATCTGCTCGGTTGGGAAAACGGTCGCGCCGTCGATCGTAAACGTCTTGTTCTCCGGCTGCTTCAGCTTGACCGTGATGTGATCGCCGGTGCGCTCGGCAATGCCGTCGACCGGCGCGGGATCGGAATCATTGGTGCGCGTCTCGATCTTGAAGCGGTAGCTCTTGCCAGCGCCATCCTCCCAGGACGTCGAGCGCAGATCGGACAGCATCATCTTGCCCTCGCCGATCTCGAGCTCGGAGACCTGGCGAAATTCGGAGGTGTAGCCCTCGCAGGCATTGCCGGAGAAATTATAGAGGATGCGGCCGCGCGCGCTGTTGACGGGGTTGGAGCCGCGCGACTTGACGAGGCTCAAATCATACAGCGCCTGATGCGGCAGAAACGGCACGGTGGCAGCCGCGACCGCCGGTCCGCAAGCCATGGCAGCGACTGCCAGCACACCGAGCGAAGTCCTGAACCGAGGAAGCGCAAAACCCATGGCTGGCTGATCCTTGCAAGCGAAGATTCGGCACTCTAATGGCCGCCCTATTGCGTCGCAACTGGGGCGCCCTCACGGAAAAGTGCAAATTTGGCGCGCATGGCTTTGTTTTCCGGCGTGAAATCGCAAGCGAGCGCGCGCCCCGGGGCGGCTTGCATGTCATAGCGCAATCGGCGAAACAGGGCCGCACCCGACCGCATCCCGGCCGGATGATGGTATAAAAAAAGCGAGGACGTTCAGATGGCGGGCACGATCGAACAGAAATTGGCATCCCTGGGTATCACCCTGCACGCGCCTGCGGCGCCGGTGGCGAACTATGTCGGCTTCGTCCGCACCGGCAATCTCCTGTTCGTGTCGGGCCAGGTCTGCTTCGATGGCGCCGGCAAGCTGATCGCCAAGGGCAAGCTGGGGGGCGGCGTCACCGTCGAGCAAGGCGCTGCGGCGGCGCGTGGCTGCGGCATCAACCTGTTGGCCCAGGTCAAGGCCGCGATCGGCGATCTGGACAAGGTGGTGCGCGTGGTGCGCCTCGGCGGCTTCGTCAATTCGGCGCCGGACTTCCTCGATGGGCCGAAGGTGCTCAACGGCGCCTCGGACCTGATGGTCGAGGTGTTCGGCGACAAGGGCCGCCATGCCCGCACCACGGTCGGCGTCGCTTCGCTGCCGGCGGATGCGTCGGTTGAAGTCGAGGGCCTGTTCGAGGTTGCTTAAACCTTGAGCGCCCCCGATTGGCTGACGGCGCGTCCCGTCGCTCACCGCGGCCTGCACAATGCCGCGCGCGGCATCATCGAGAACATGCCGGCGGCGGCACAAGCCGCCATCGACGGCAACTTCGCCATCGAGTGCGACATCCAGTTATCGGCCGATGGCGAAGCCATGGTGCATCATGATGGCGCGCTCGGTCGTCTCACCGAGGGCAGCGGGCGGCTGCGCGAGAAGACCGCGGCGGAGCTGAAATCCGTGCCCTTCAAGGGGACCGCCGAGCGGATGATGACGCTCTCTGAGCTCTGCGAACTCGTCGCCGGCCGCGTACCGCTGGTGATCGAGGTGAAGAGCGTTTTTGACGGCGACCGCAAGCTGGTGGCGCGGATGTCGCAGGTGTTGTCATCCTATCGGGGCCCGGCGGTCGGCATGTCCTTCGATCCCGACCAGGTGATGGCGCTGCGCGAGCTGATCCCATCGCGCCCGCGCGGCATCGTCGCTGAGCGGCACTACACGGCCAAAGATTGGCCGGAAGCCTCGCCCGCACAACGCCGCGACATGACACATTTGCGGCATGTCCTCCGCACCAGGCCGGATTTCGTCGCCTATTACGTCGACGAGCTGCCCGCGTTCGCACCCTGGCTTGCGCGCAATGTCTTCCGCTGTCCGCTGCTTACCTGGACGGTGCGTACGCCGGCCCAGCGTGCCCATGCCCGGCAATATGCGGACCAGATGATTTTTGAGGGGTTTGTGCCCTGAACGGTCGACAGAGCGCCCCCTTGAACTCGCTGCTGCAATGCACGATCTTTGAAGCAGATGGCGTCGTCTGAAATCACCCTTGAAGCAGTTCCCTCGGTCGCCGAAGTCCCGGCGGAGGAATGGAATGCGTGCGCCAATCCGGACGTGAGCAACAGCCACGGCAACGGCGCCGATCCTCTCGCCGGCTCTTGCGCGACCACAAAACGCGCCTACAACCCCTTCGTTTCCCACGCGTTTTTCTCGGCGCTGGAAGCCTCCGGCTCGGCCGCACCGCGCACCGGCTGGGGAGCGCGGCATCTGATCGCCAAGATCGACGGCAAGGCCGCCGGCATCGTCCCCTGCTATCTGAAATCGCATTCGCAAGGCGAATATGTCTTCGACCGCGGTTGGGCCGATGCCTATGAGCGAGCCGGCGGGCGCTATTATCCGAAGCTGCAAGCCTCGGTTCCCTTCACGCCCGCGACCGGCCCGCGCCTTCTGATCCGCGACGGTGTGAACCGCGACGAGATTGCGTCGGCCCTTGCGAGCGGCCTGATCGCGCTGACGGGTGTGAGCAAGGCGTCGTCGGCGCACGTGACCTTTGCGCGCGAGGAAGAATGGAGGCTGCTCGCAAAGCACGGTTTCCTGCAGCGGACCGACCAGCAATTCCACTGGCAGAACCAGGGCTTTGCCAGCTTCGACGACTTTCTCGCCACGCTCAACTCGCGCCACCGCAAGGCGATCAAGCGCGAGCGGCGCGAGGCGGTCGCCGCCGGCGTCAGCATTCATTGGCTGACCGGTGCCGCCATCACCGAGGACGCGTGGGATGCGTTCTTTCAATTCTACATGGAGACCGGCTCGCGTAAATGGGGCCGGCCCTATCTCACCCGCTCATTCTATTCGCTGATCGGCAGCAGCATGGCGAAGGACGTGTTGCTCGTAATGGTCCGCCGCAATCATCGCTGGATCGCGGGCGCGATCAATTTCATCGGCTCGGACACGCTGTTCGGCCGGCATTGGGGCGCGATCGAGCATCACCCGTTCCTGCATTTCGAGGTCTGCTACTACCAGGCGATCGACTACGCCATCAAGCATGGCCTGAAGGTCGTCGAGGCCGGCGCGCAAGGCGAGCACAAGCTTGCCCGCGGCTATGAACCGCGCACGACCTATTCGGCGCATTACATTGCAGACGCCGGCCTGCACCGCGCGATCGACGAATATCTCAGGCGCGAGCGCGCCTATGTGGCCGAGGCCGGCCGCGAGCTTGCGGAAGCCGTACCGTTCCGCAAAAGCTCCGACGAAGCGTCTTGACCGCGCGCCAGCGCACGGCGAAATTGCCGCCAATTTTCTGAGAAGCCGCCGGGAGAGCCGCTATGACTGCCTACGACAACAACAACGCGTTCGCCAAAATCCTGCGCGGTGAGTTTCCCTGCCACAAGGTCTATGAGAACGAGCATGTGCTCGCCTTCCTCGACATCATGCCGCGCGTACCCGGCCATACGCTGGTGATCCCCAAGGCCCCTGCCCGTAACATCCTCGACATCACGGAGGAGGACTACCTCCATGTCGGCCGCGCCACCCGCCTCATCGCGCGTGCGGCCAAGGACGCATTCGACGCCGACGGCATCACCATCCAGCAGTTCAACGAGCCAGCCGGAGGCCAGGTGGTGTTTCACCTCCATGTTCACGTCATGCCCCGCTACGACGGCATCGCGCTGTTGCCGCCGGCATCTCGAAAGGAAGATGTGAAGGTCCTGGAAGACAACGCGACGAAGCTCATGGCTGCGTTGGAGGGGATGTAGGTCCTCGCCGTCTTCACCGTCATTGCGAGCGACGCAAAGCAATCCAGGGCCACGCCACGACTCTGGATTGCTTCGTCGCTCCGCTCCTCGCAATGACGGCGGCTACTCCGTCTGAAAATCGCCCGGTTGCGGTGCGGCCAGCGGGGTGAACTCGCAACGGTCGGGCTTCACGTCCAGGAGCGGGGTGCCGTCGAGGCAATCGAGCCCTCGCACCAGGATCATGTTGCCTTCGATGCGCTCCAGTTTCACGATTGACGTCCCGATCGGGTTGGGACGCACCGGCGAGCGTAGCGAGAAGGTGCCGCGGGTCGATTTGTTGTTCTTCGGGCTCTGCAGCACGAGGTCACGGCGCGACTGGTCGAGCCAATAGATCACCTCGAGGTTGGAATAGAAGTCGACGCCCTTGATGGCGGGCACCCAGGGCTCGAAGATCTCCAGCCGGCAGATCGGCCCGTCATGCCGGCCTTGCCGCGGCGTCTCCAGCCGCGAGGTCCAGGGCGTACGGATGCGGCCGATGAAGACGAGCCCCGCATCGGTCGTCTCGGGCATATCAACCGCGCGCTCGCCCTCGCGAATTTCGTTTTCTCGTACCATCTCGATCAGTCCCGTAAGTCCGCCAGCGAGTCTAGCGAATTATGGCGACACTGCAAATTGCGGACCTTAGAGCATTTCCGGTTCTGATTGAATCAGAACCGAAGCTCCGGATTCTTGTTTTGACGCGTTTTCTTCACGCGAACCGGTGTCCACTTCGCTCGAAAACGCTCTCTAGCCAAGGAACCATCTGCCCGTCAGCATGAAGATTTCGCCGCAGAGGACGCCGGCAAAGATCGAGCGCCGCGTCAGCATGAAGGCGGCAAAACCCACCACCAGCGCGCCGTAGCGCAAGAAGCCGGGCACGCTGGCCAAAGCTCCCGGCGGCTGCACAAGGATCTGCGCAATCACGCCGGCGAGGATAGCGGTCGCCACCGCCTTCACCCACATCAGGAGGTCCGATCCCTCGTCCAGCCCGCCGCCGAGCCACAGGCCAAGCATACGCCAGATCTGGTTCGGGATTACACCTGCCAGCAGCAGGACCAGTAGCGCGTGCCAGTCGCCGAAGAATTCGCTCATGGTACCGCTCATGTCGTGCTCATGGCCCCTCCCGCCATTTGTGGACGGCAAAGGCGATGGTACCGGCGGCGACGCCACTGACCAGGATATCGAGACCGCTGTTGAGCAACGACGCCAGCGGATAGAAGGCAAGTCCGAGTCCCAGCGCCAGCACGTCCGCAAGCTCCTTCGAGTTGCGCGCGGTGGAGAACAGAAAAGACAGCGGCGTCAGCAAGAGGATCGCCGAGCCGAAGGTCTGCGTCAGGTTGGCGGCAAGCTCATAGCCGATCACGGTGGCGACCAGACCGATCAGGACAAGCCCGCATCCGAGCCCATGGACGAAGGCGATGCGCTTGTCGCGCGGCACATGCGGCAGGAAGCGATAGCATTCGACCCACAGCGTCACCGCCGTGAAATGCGCAACCAGCACCAGCTGCCGCCGTTTCGTCTCCGGCGCGCGCATCATCGGCAGCACCGCAACCACCATCGGAAACAGCCTGATCGCGCTCACGGTCACCGCGATCGCCGACTGCACGATGGAAGCACCGGAGGCGAGCGTGGAGATGAGAATGATCTGCGCCGGCCCCGCCCACACCAGCAGCGTGCCCATCATCGCCCAGGCGAGCGAAAAATGCGTGTCATGGGCGAGCGCGCCGATCCCAACATAGGTGACGAACAGCACCAGCGAGAGAATGGTCGAGCGAACCGCGCCCATCCCGATCGCGAAGGCGCGCAGGGGCGGATGCCATTGGGGTGAATCGAGCGGCGGAAACGGCACGGCGAAATGGGACGGAGTGAATCGTGCCGCGATAAGGCGGATGAACGAGAGCTGCGTCAAGCAACGCGGGGGTGGGGCTGTTATGCGCAGAGTCCAGTTATCCGGGGCGTCCGACAGGACCAGACCCGGAATGACGCGCCTCCTTCACCCCCTCACTCCCATATTCCTCAACACAAAGCACGCGCCCCCGGCGCGGCGGATGCGGTTGCAGAGGTCATCCGCCTCAGGCCTCGTGTCGGCGCCGATGCGTACCTGGTAGAAGGCGCGCGTGCCGCGGTTGCGCATCACCGAGGACAAGAGGCTCGGATCGCGGTCGCCGATGACGGCAGACAGGCCCTTGATGGCGCGGGCGTACATCGCGAGCGCCTTGTTGCGGTCAAAGCCGGCGGCAAGCTGCACGCCCCAAAGTTTTGCGGCCGCCAGTTCTACATGCTGCTCGAGCTGGGCGACAAACGGATTCGGTGCGCGCTTCAAGAGCGCGATCAGATCATGACAGCTCGTCGGCGGCGCGCTCGGCGGCGGCTTGACACCGCCCTTACCCGCCTTCGCCCATTCGTCGATCGACGAGCCCGTGATCGCCGAAACATAGTTGCGAGTTTCCTGCGGCATAGGGCCTGTCCCGGCGAGCCAATCCTGCACCCGGCGCGGGCCGGCGTTGTAAGCGGCTGCAGCGAGCCCGAGATTGCCGAACTGATTGCGCAGCTCGTTCAAGAACTCGGCCGACTTCGGCAGCGCCTGCACCGGATCGAAGGGATCAAGCAGCCGCCGCTCGCTCGCCGTGCCCGGCATGAACTGCGCAATGCCCTGCGCGCGCTGGCCGCTGCGGGTCATGGGTCCGACGGCATCGGATTGAAAGCGGCTCTCCTGCCAGATCACACGGGCGAAAAACTCCAGCGGCAGATCGTTGGCACGCGCAGCCGATTCCACCATCAGGCAGATCGCCTCGCGGGTCGCGCTCTCCGTCTCGGATGGCTTTGGCGGCTGGCTCGGGGTCGCCAGTTCCTCGACGCTCGGAACCGCGACGCCGGTCCTGTCACGTGTCTGTGTCGAAGCATCATCGGCCGCCGCCGCGCCAAAGAGCGGCAGCAGCAGCGCAACAACGAGACAGGGCGCGGCACGCATCCGGACAGAAGTCGGCAAGCCCATGCTGGTTCCCGAGAGCCCGTTCGAGAGAACGGCAGTCTACCCATCCCGGGAAATCGTACCAGACCTTGATCAGGTGGCCGCCACCGCCGCCAGCATGCCGGTTCTCGGATGACAGTCGCGATATTCAAAAAACTGTTCGCCCGCAGCCGCGACCGTGACCTCGTGATAGAGCCTGAGCTTCGCCGCGGGCCCGAGGGTCGAGAGATACTTCATCGCCGCACCAAAGATCCTGACATGGGTCGGGTGCGATTCCGCCCAGCGCTCCAGTGCCGCGAGGCTGCGCCACCAGCTCTGCCCGTAGGATTTTTCGGTCGGCACACCGTCAGCACCAAGCACGCGCATATAGCGGTTGGCATAGCACCCGATGCCACGGCCATCGTCACGCAGGAAATCCATGCCTTCGCGCAACACCGGCTCGACCTCTTCGAGATAGAGTTTGCGCTCGGCAGCTTCCGTGTCGCTCCAGTCCTGGCCGGAGCGGATCAGGCAGAGATTGTCATGGGCGACCACGCGCAGGCGCGCGCCATCGCGCCTTAGCGTCGGATTTCCGCCGGGCGCCATCTCGTCCGTCTGCGACAGCGGGATGCGATCGCGCATGCCGCCCCAATAAGCGTGCTCCTGCACCTCGTCGCTCATACCCTCGGCAATGACCGCAACACCTTCGGCGCGATCCGGCGAGGAGAACAGAGTCTCGTAGCGTGCCACGGCCGGCCGCAGCACCTCGATGTAGCGGCCGACGCCCTCTTCGCCGTCGCCGGTCCAAGCCTCCCGCGCCGGCGCAAACCAGGCGTCGAACTTCGCGACATCATCCCAATAGGCGACCGAAACCACGTTCGAGAATCCGGCCTGGTCGACGTAGTGCGCGCGATCCCAATGCGAAGGCGCATGTGCGCCCGCAAAGCGCGCAGCGATATCGCCGAGCGAGCTTGACGCACCTGCCGGTGCCTGACCGCGATATTGCAGGCCGAAATAAGCCATCACGACCCGGGTGACATCAGGTTTGTGCCGCGCCACGAAAGACGGATATGGCGGATGGTAGTCATCGGGGACGCGGCGATGGCGAGAGCGAGCGGTCTTCAGATGCGCGGGAATAGCGGATTCCATGGCGCCCTCCTCACGCGGCCTGGGTGGACCTCGCGGGCGCAGGCTCAGCCTCTTCCGGTGCCGTCGTATCGAGCGGCAGCGCGAACGGCTCAACCCGGTTCAGCGGCGTCTTGTTCAGGAGCAGCCGCGTCACGTCGGGTCGCGAATAATGCCCGGCCGGATCGGCCGCGTTCTTGGCGACACCGATAGCGCCGAGATCGATCTCGGCCATCAGGAGGCCCTCCGCGTCCGGCGCCAGCTTCTCCGCGAGCGAGCTGCCATCGGGGCCATAGATCGCGGCATGTCCGCCGCCGGCGTGCAACAGGCCATGCTTGTCGGGGCGGTCGCAAAGCTCCTCGATCATGGCTTGCGAGACGGTCGCACACGGTGCCAGCACGAAGCAGGAGCCCTCCACCGCATAGACGCGGGAGGCGGCATTGTTCACCTCCGCGCCCAGCGCCGGCGCAAAGGGATCGTAGAGCGAGAAGCTCGGCCATGAGGCGACGTGAACCTGCTCGTTCTGGGCGTACATGGCGTATTTCGACAGCGGCTGCAGATGCTCCCAGCAGCACAAGGCACCGAGCCGCCCGATGCCCGGGCGGTCATGCACCGCGAGGTCGCTGCCGTCGCCCTCGCCATAGACCGTGCGCTCGGCATGGGTCGGCCGCAGCTTGCGCCGCTTGGCGATGGTCTCGCCATCGGGCCCGATCAGCCATTGCGCGATGTAGAGGCTGCCGCCGTCCCGCTCGGACAGGCCGATGACGGCGGTGAGCTTTGCCTTTTTCACCGCGGCGCGCAGCGTCTCGGCCTCTGGGCTGTCATAGGCCAGCGAATTGTCGAAATAGCGCTGCACAAAGCCGCGGCCGATCGCCCAGGCGGGCGAATCCAGCCAGATGTGCCAAGGATAGCCGGGAATGAAGACCTCCGGGAAAGCGATCAGCTTGGCACCCTTTTCGGCCGCCTCCTCGATCAGCGCGATAGTCTTCCCGATCGAACCGTCGAGATCGAGAAAGGCTGGCGCCGCCTGCACCACGGCCACCTTGTATCTGGGATGCGAAATGCCCATCGCTGCCTCCATCGCTAAGAGCCGGCCCCACCGACGGGCGGTTTCCCGTTGATCGAAGCCTGCGTCCGTTGCAGTCTGTTTTGCCTGCGGGCGCGGCCGCTCGCTCGTCTGCCCGGGAACAAGAATTCGACTGCGGAGGCAGCGGCTCGTGGCGGCGGCGAAGCAAGAGGGCATTGCCTGCAGCCGACGTGAAGGGAGACGGGCCTGATGTCGGTCCATTTCACCACCGATGCCGCGCCGGGATACCGGCGGTTGGCGCTCTGGCAGGACATCGTCTGCGACGTCTATGTCGGGCTCGACTGCACCTCGTCGCGCGGCAGCGATTTTCACGGCGCGGTGACGCGCACGCCGCTCGGCCGGGCTGCCTGCTCGGAAGTCTCCTCGGACCAGCAGCGCGTCCGCCGCACGCCGGCGCGGATCGCCCGCTCGCACGAGGAGTACGTCCTGATCGCACTCGGCAAGCATGGTGTCGGAAGCGTCGCGCAGGACGGCCGCGAGACGGTGATCCATCCCGGCGAGTTCGCGATCTACGACACCACCCGCCCTTACGAACTGCGCTTCGACGACGCCTTCACGCAGACGATCCTGCAGGTGCCACGCGACATGCTAAACCGCTGCATCGCCGGCACCGAAGCCCTGACCGCGATCAGCTTCGGCTCCGACCGTCCGCTGTCGAAGCTTGCCCATGACTTTGTCTGTCAGCTCTGCCAGAGCGCCGACCGAATTGCGCCCGCGCAGGCGACGCGGCTGTCCGAGCAGGCGGTCGATCTGGTTGCGATGGCGCTTGCCGAGCGGCTTCCGGCGCAGCCTGCGGCCTCGACCCATCGCGCGGCGCTGCTCTACCGGCTCAAGGCCTATATCCGCGCGCATCTTTCCGATCCCGACCTCTCGCTGGCCGAGACCGCCGGGGCGCTCGGCATCTCGCCGCGCTATGTCAACGATCTTCTCTCCGATGAGGCGACCTCATTCCAGCGCCATGTGCTGAAAGAGCGGCTTTCGCGATGTGCACGCGATCTTGCGTCGCCGATGCTCGCCCACCGCCAGGTCGGTGAAATTGCCTTTGCCTGGGGCTTCAATGACCTCTCCCATTTCGGGCGGGTCTTCCGCGAGCATTACGGCGCCTCGCCGCGCGAATGGCGGCAGAATAAGCTCGCCCACTGAGCCGCGTTGGGTCGAATTGCGGCGGCATTGCGCCCGGATACGGTTAAACTTGCAGCCAAGGGATTTACGTTAACGCAAGGAAGCCGCCGGGCCGGCCTTCTCATCGAGATCGCTCTCTGCGTAGACTTCACCGTATTTTTCCGGAGGAGAGAGATGCAGGATCGGCGGGCAAACGCGCGCGACAAAGTGCTTTTCGGCGGGCGTGCCGCTGTCGACGCGCGTTCGAGCATGAACTGCGTGGTGCGCAATCTCAGCGAGAACGGCGCATGCGTCGAGGTCGATGGCGACGCCCGCGTGCCCCAAGAGATCAACCTCACCATCGCCCGCAAGGGCCGCTCCTACCTTGCACAGGTGGTCTGGCGCGAAGCCAATCGGCTCGGGCTTGCCTTCCGCGCGATGATCACCGACCCCGGCTCCTCCGATCTCGACGCCCGGCTCCGCGCCAGCGAAAAGAAGAAGCGCGAGCTGCAGCGCCGCATCAAGCAATTGATCGGCGAAGGCTGAGGCGTAGCTTCAATTCGACTTTCGCGAGGTTGGTGACCGCACATACCGGCGGCCAGGTGACGGCCACGATCGCGTTCGACAACGAGGCAAAGATCAACCGCACGGCGGAAATTATGCGCGGATGCGCGCCAACGGCGTCAGCATCATCGAACCGGCGCCACCAGGCCTGATCGCGGCGCGGCGCGAGGCCGCCCCGCAGCCCATCGCCGCCTGAAAGGCCAAAACCTCGGCGGAAGCGATCGAGATCGCGGATTGGGCGATCAAGCAATAGGGAGCGCGCATGGCTGAGGAACCATGGCCACCCTGCCCGGTTGGCCACTGGGCGGCTATCTTGCCGCAATCAAATCGAAGAAGCCCGTTTCCAAGAGAGAATGTCAATTACAGCAGTTGAACACGCGGATGGCCTGCCGCTGCCGCAGCGGTATTGGGCGATCCTCACCATTGCTCTCGGCATCGTCATGGCGGTGGTCGACGGCTCCATCGCCAACGTCGCGCTGCCGACCATTGCGACCGATCTTGATGCATCTCCTGCCTTCTCGATCTGGATCGTCAACGGCTATCAGCTCGCCGTCACGATCTCGCTTTTGCCGCTGGCCTCGCTTGGCGAGATCATCGGCTATCGGCGCGTCTATCTCGCGGGGCTCGTGCTGTTCACGCTGGCGTCGCTGTTCTGCGCGCTGGCACATACGCTGCTGCTGTTGACGGTCGCGCGCATCCTGCAGGGCTTCGGCGCCGCCGGCATCCTGAGCGTCAACTCGGCGCTGGTACGTTACACCTATCCGCACGACCAGCTCGGCCGCGGCATCGGCATCAATGCCATGGTGGTCGCCACTTCAGCCGCAGTCGGCCCGACGATCGCGGCCGGCATTCTTGCGTTTCTGAGCTGGCCCTACCTGTTCGCTATCAATGTGCCGATCGGCCTCGTCACCTTCGTCCTGGCGTGGCGTTCGCTGCCGCATACGCGGCCCGCCGAGCACGCCTTCGATTGGCAAAGTGCCGCGCTCAGCGCCGTGACCTTCGGGGTTGGCATCGCCGCGATCGATAGCGTCGGCCATGGCGAGGCGCTCGCCACGTGCCTGCTGCAATTTGCCATCGCAGCCTGTGCCGGCGGCGCGCTGCTCTATCGCGGGACGCATATGACGACCCCGCCGCTGTTGCCGGTGGATCTCTTGCGCATCCCGATCTTTGCGCTGTCGATTGCGACCTCGATTGCCTCCTTCTGCGGCCAGATGCTGGCGTTCACCGCGCTGCCCTTCTACCTGCAACACCGTTTCGGCTACTCGGCGGTGCAGATGGGCCTTCTGATCACGCCCTGGCCGCTTGCGGTCGGCGTCGCTGCCCCATTGGCCGGCCGGCTCGTGGAGCGCTACCCGGCCGGCCTGCTCGGCGGTATCGGCCTGCTCATATTTGCGCTGGGACTCGCGGCACTGGCGTTTCTTCCAGATCGTCCGACCCCGAGCGATGTGATCTGGCGCATGGCGCTCGCGGGCTTCGGCTTCGGCCTGTTCCAGACGCCCAACAACCGCACCATGCTGGCGGCCGCGCCGCGCGAACGCTCGGGTGGCGCCAGCGGCATGCTCGGCACAGCGCGGCTATTGGGACAGACCACGGGCGCAGCGCTGGTCGCACTGTTCCTGGCGCGTTATCCGGACGACGGCACCCACATCTCCCTGCTTGCCGCTGTCGGCGCAGCGCTGGTCGGCGCCATGCTGAGCATGCTGCGGCTGTCGGAAGCCGGCGCCCGCGGCGCCGAGCATGTACAGGTGCAGGAGGGCCAACGGCTCAAGGGCGAGTGAGCGGGCTCGCCTCCAACTGCGGACAGCAAAGAGGCCGGCGCTGAAGCCGGCCTCTTTTAGTCTCTCATTCTTGGATTTCTCGTCACGCCTTGACCAGCGGCCCCTTCGAGGTCGGGCCCTTGGTACCGCCGCCACCGCCGGACTTCGGCGGCTTGCGCTTGCGCGCGCCGGGCAGCTTCTCCGGCTTGGGCGTGACCGGGCCTTCGACGAACTCGAAGCCGATCTTGTCGAGCGCGGTGGCCTCGTCCTTGACAAGGACCACGCGGACATGGCCGCCGCCCTTGAGCTTGCCGAACAGCACCTCGTCGGCCAGAGGCTTCTTGATGTGTTCCTGGATCACGCGCGCCATCGGGCGTGCGCCCATCTGCTGGTCGTAGCCGTGCTCGATCAACCAGGCCTTGGCGGGCTCCGACAGCTCGATGGTGACGTCGCGGTCGGCGAGCTGGGCTTCCAGCTGCAGCACGAACTTCTCCACCACCATGCCGATCACGTCGACATTGAGATGCGCGAAGGAGATGACGGCATCGAGGCGGTTGCGGAATTCCGGCGCGAACTGCCGGTTGATCGCCTCGTGGTCGTCGCCTTCCCGCTTCGAGCGGGTGAAGCCGAAGGCCTGCTTCGCAAGATCCGCCGCGCCCGCGTTCGTGGTCATGATCAGGATCACGTTGCGGAAATTGACCTGCTTGCCGTTGTGGTCGGTGAGCCGGCCATGATCCATGATCTGCAACAGCACGTTGTAGAGATCGGGATGCGCCTTCTCGATTTCGTCGAGCAACACCACGCAGTGCGGATGCTGGTCGACGCCGTCGGTGAGCAGGCCGCCCTGGTCGAAGCCGACATAGCCCGGAGGCGCGCCGATCAGGCGCGACACCGTGTGCCGCTCCATGTACTCGGACATATCGAAGCGCAGGAGCTCCACGCCGAGCGTCGCCGCGAGCTGCTTTGCAACTTCGGTCTTGCCGACGCCGGTGGGACCCGAGAACAGGTAGCAGCCGATCGGCTTCTCCGGCTCGCGCAAGCCGGCGCGCGCCAGCTTGATCGAGGCGGAGAGTGACTCGATCGCCCGGTCCTGGCCGAACACCACGCGCTTCAACGTCTGCTCGAGGTGCTTGAGCACCTCGGCGTCGTCCTTGGACACGCTCTTCGGTGGAATGCGCGCCATGGTGGCGATCGTGGTCTCGATCTCCTTGATGCCGATGGTCTTCTTGCGCTTGTTCTCGGCCACCAGCATCTGCGCCGCGCCCGACTCGTCGATCACGTCGATCGCCTTGTCCGGCAGCTTGCGGTCATGGATGTAGCGCGAGGACAGCTGCACTGCGGCCTCGATCGCCTCGTTGGTGTATTTCAGCCGGTGATAGTCCTCGAAATAGGGCTTCAAACCCTTGAGGATCGCGATTGCATCATCGACCGACGGCTCGTTGATGTCGATCTTCTGGAAGCGGCGCACCAGCGCGCGGTCCTTCTCGAAATGCTGGCGGTATTCCTTGTAGGTCGTCGAGCCCATGCAGCGGATGGTGCCCGAGGCGAGTGCCGGCTTCAAAAGATTGGACGCGTCCATGGCACCGCCGGAGGTGGCGCCGGCGCCGATCACGGTGTGGATCTCGTCGATGAACAGGATGGCGTTCGGATGGGCCTCCAGCTCCTTCAAGACCTGCTTCAGACGCTCCTCGAAGTCGCCGCGATAGCGCGTGCCGGCAAGCAGCGTGCCCATGTCGAGTGAGAACACAGTGGCGGCCGCCAGCACTTCCGGCACCTCGCTGTCGACGATGCGCTTTGCCAGACCTTCCGCGATCGCGGTCTTGCCGACGCCGGCCTCACCGACGAACAAGGGATTGTTCTTCTGCCGGCGGCAGAGCACCTGAATCGCGCGGTTGATCTCTGAGTTGCGGCCGATGACGGGATCGATCTTGCCCTCGCGCGCCTTCTTGTTGAGGTTGACGCAATAGGTGTCGAGCGCTTCGCCCTTTTTCTTGGAGTCTTCGTTGCCCTTGGTCTCGGTCTCCTCGTCGACGCCGCGCACGGGACGCGCTTCGGACACGCCGGGGCGCTTGGCGATCCCGTGGCTGATATAGTTGACCGCGTCATAGCGCGTCATGTCCTGCTCCTGCAGGAAATACGCGGCATGGCTCTCGCGCTCGGCGAAGATTGCGATCAGCACATTGGCGCCGGTCACCTCTTCGCGGCCCGACGACTGCACATGGATCACCGCGCGCTGGATCACGCGCTGGAAGCCCGCGGTCGGCTTGGCGTCATCGGCGCCATCGGTGACCAGGTTTTCGAATTCGGTTTCGAGATAATTGACGAGGCTCGTACGCAGCTTGTCGAGATCGACGCTGCAGGCGCGCATCACCGCTGCCGCATCGGAGTCGTCGATCAGCGAGAGCAGCAAATGCTCGAGCGTCGCGTATTGGTGGTGTCGCTCATTCGCAATCGCCAGCGCTCGGTGCAAGGACTGCTCAAGGCTCTGGGAAAAAGTCGGCATTCGCGCTCCTGTGGCCCCCCGCCATCATGATCGCCGTTGCCTGTCGAGGCAACAACAACCTTCGTCACCATATAGTTATTCAAGTCTCGGCAAAAAGGCCTGTTCCGCCACCCGCGCAGCGTACCCCAAATCTTCCCGGAAATAGCTATCCCTGCACAAAGGGACGATGCAAATCCCGTTCCGCCAGCCATGTCCGCCCGTGTCGCGCGACCGCCGGCGTTATGTTTTCATTTTTTTTCCATCACGCACTGCAGGGGGTGCTGATGCTTACGCGCAAAATCCATTACCTGGGTCACTTTGGTCTCGGCAATCTCATAGGTAAAAACGCCGCACTCGCCGATCCCGTGGTGGTGGACATGGAGCATGATCTTGGTCGCCGCTTCCGCGTCCTTGTTGAAGAACTTCTCCAGCACATGAACGACGAACTCCATCGGCGTGTAGTCGTCGTTGAGGATCAGGACGCGGTAGAGATTGGGCCGCTTGGTTTTGGGCTTGACCTTGGTGATGACGGAGGTGGAGGGGCCGCTGGTGTTCGGCGGACGGTTCTCGTCATTGCTCATGCAGACAGCATGGAGAACGATTGGAGGCTTTGGTTGCGGATCAGGGCTGGGAGTTGGTCGCGACATGGCACAAGCGTTCAAAAAATCCCCACAGGAGGCAGACGGCGAGGCCGGATAGCGGATCCGCGTGGCGCAGCCGAAGCTATCCCGGTAACCCACTCAAACTTTCGAAAATCGCTGCTGCGCTCGGGCCGGCCGGTCCGAACGTTGCACATATGGGTCGGTCGCCGGCTCGCCGCAAGCGCCGGCAGGACGCCACGCGCATGCCGCAGGGCCGATTCCCGAACCCGGCGATCAACATCGAAGGTTAATCAATCCGGCGCGGTTTGACAAAAGCAAATCGCGCGAGCCCCGGTGACAAAAAGCTGCGACCGGGCGGAACAATGGCGGCACGCGTCCACCGTAGAACCACGGAGACCGCCGGGCGGACGAACGAGCAAGAGGAGCACAAAATAAAAGCCCGGCGAATCGGCCGGGCTTTCTGCGATAACAGGCGCTGTTCGCGGCCGTTACTGCGCCTGCGGCGCGTACTTCGCGACCATCGATTCGAGCGGCTTGAACACCTGCTTGGCGAGATCGCCATAGAGGCCCGCGATCTTCTGCGAGTCCGCGACGAAGGTCTCGTAAGCCGTCTTGGCGTATTCGCTCTGCGCCTCGAGGGCCTTGTCCAGCGACTTCACGCCGGAGAGCTTCTCGACGAAGGACTTGGTGTCCTCATACGACTTCTTACTGTAGTCGCCATAGGCGGTCGCGATCGCACTCAGGCCGTTCTGAACGGTAGTGGCCGAGGCCACCGCATTCTCGAACTGCTCTTTGCCGTAGTTCTGAAAGTCCTCAACCTTGAACATCATGGAATCCCTTTTTCCCAGACTGCTTGAAGTGCCGGGAGAGTCCCGGCTCCCTGACGCAAAATAGACATAGTGCAATGCACAAATATGTCAAGGAATCTTGTGCGCCGCACAAACATCGTCAGTTTTCGACCGAATACTGGGGGTTCCCGCAAGGGTTCCTTAATGTTTTGGCAAGACTCGCCACCTACCCTGATTCCTGGACCTGTTCATCCTTCCGCAGGCAGTCAAAAAACTGTTTGTGAACAGAGCCTTAGCTAGAAAGGCGGCCTGGACTTGCCGAACCACTCGACGGCCAAGCAGTGGTTTTGCGGGTTCCGCGCAGGGGAATGATCGGCGGAGATTGGGCACAATTTCGCCTCACGAGCCGGTGATCAAGTCGGAAACTGGGACGGGGATTTCATGCTTCGCAAAAACTTGGCGTCCTCGCGCTTGGTGCGGGTTGGCGTTTTCGGGCTGGTTGCAGTCACTTCCGCGGCGATTTGCACGACCGATGCGCAGGCGCGTCGGCACTCTCGCCACCACCAAGTCTCCCACAGCCACGATTCGGACGACGATTACAGCCCGAAATTCTCGTCCATCATCGTGGACGGCAATTCCGGCTCGGTGTTGACCGCAAACAGCCCCGACGGCCTGCGCCACCCGGCTTCGCTCACCAAGATGATGACGCTTTATCTCCTGTTCGAGCGTCTCGACGCCGGCAAGATCAAGCTCGACACCGAGATGCAGGTTTCGGAGCACGCCTCCGACCAGGACCCGACCAAGCTCGGCCTGCGTGCCGGCCAGACCATCCGCGTTGAGGACGCGATCAAGGGCTTGATTACGCGTTCCGCCAACGACGCGGCCGTCGTGATCGCCGAGGCGCTCGGAGGCAGTGAGGACAATTTCGCGAAGATGATGACGCACAAGGCGCATGGACTCGGCATGAGCCGTACCATCTATCGCAACGCCTCCGGTCTGCCGAATGACGAACAGGTCACAACCGCGCGCGATCAGTCGATCCTGGGCCGGGCGCTGCAGGACCGCTTCCCGCGCTACTATCGTTACTTCTCAACCACCGCCTTCAATTTTCGCGGCCACACCATCACCGGGCACAATCACCTACTCGGCAGCGTCGAGGGCGTCGACGGGATCAAGACCGGCTATACCCGCGCCTCCGGCTTCAACCTCGTGACCTCGATGCATCGCGGCAATCGCTTCCTGATCGGCGTGGTCATGGGCGGCCGCAGCGGCGGCTCGCGCGACGCCACCATGCGCAGCCTGCTGGCAGAAAACCTTGAAAAAGCCTCCACCACCCGCACGGCTGCGGCGATCACCGAGAATGCAGGGCAGGATATGACTGCTGACACCGACGATGCGCGTCCGACCGTGGCACAGGCCGCCACCTCCGAGCCGGCTGCGGCCGCGCAGGCGCCTGCACCGGTGCCGATGCCGGCGCCGCGTATGTCCGTCCTCGCCCAGGCCACGGCGGCCGTGCCGCCGGCGCAGCCCAAGTCCGACCCCGCTCCCCTCACATCAGGCGTGATCCAGACCCAGGCGCTCGCCAGCATCCCCGGCTCGACCGAGCCGATGAAGCCGGTGAGGGTGAAGACGGTCCAGGTCAAGGCCGGCCCGATGAAGCTTGCCTCCGCCGGGCCCTCCCAGCCGGCGCCGCCCGTCACCAGCGCGATTCCCTCCGCGCGGCCTGAAGTCGCCGAAACCTCCAACGCGGTCGTCGCCCGGGCCGAAACCAGCAAGAGCGAACCGTCGCCCGACGTGGCGCGCAACGATTTGCCGCGGCAGCCGCCCGGCCACGGCACCGGCAACGGCATCTTGGGCGTGCTTCCAGCCTCGAGCCTGCCACCGAGCCAGGCCGCCGCTTCGCCGGCCGCCCAGCAGGCCATGGCCGCGCTGACACCGGCACCGCAGCCCGCCATCCAGAGCACCGCCAGCAGCAAACCTGCGGTGCACACCGGCTGGATCGTCCAGGTCGGCGCGCTCGAGAGCGAGAACGAAGCGCAGGCGCGCATCGAGGCGGCGCGCAACGGCGCCCACGGGCTGCTCGCCAAGGCCGATCCCTTCACGGAGACTGTCATCGCCAAGGGCGACCGCAAGCTCTACCGCGCCCGCTTTGCCGGCCTTGATCGCGACCAGGCCGAAGCCGTCTGCAAGGCGCTCAAGCGCTCCGAAATCTCTTGCATCACCATGCGCAACTGATCTGAGACCCACCTAAAGCGCGATGAGATTTGGTTGAAGCGTCATCGCGCTTCAGGTCTTTGATTGAGCATGATCTTTTCGGAAAACCGCTAAACACTTTTCCGGATCATACTTTAGAGACACGCCCAAAAGCCCGCGCCACAACTGGCCGCGGGCTTTTTTCGCGGGCGGGTGTTGCAGGCGCAGCACGGCCTGCAAACCTCTCGTCAAGAATTTGCGGTTAAAACTTTCTGCAACAAATCACGACCGCGCCGCCTGGCGGCGGACGACGTCGGCGTCATCCAGAGAAGCAGGCTCATCGGTTCGTTGCGTTTGTAGGCGTTGCCGGAGTTAGCCGTTATGCGTGCGAAGCAAAGTATCCTTGGCCTCGTTTACACGGGCGGCGAGGTACGTCGAGCCCCCCTGGTCGGGATGCAGTTTCTTCATGAGCGCACGGTGAGCGCGACTGATTTCGTCCCGCCCCGCGCCAGGCTGCAGGCCAAGGATCTGATAGGCCTCCTCCTCCGTCATTTTTCCGCTCGCAGGCGCGCGGCCCTGCCGCCCTGCCCCGTTGCCCTGCGCGTTCTGTCGCCAAGCGGGAAACCGGCGGTCCAGATAGCTTTCAAGTAAGGGAATGCTCTCCGCATCGAAATTGGCCATCATCGCGGTGAGCTGCGACAGGTCGAAGGAATCGAGCGCACGCCCGGCATAGGGCCCGGCGATGATCGTGCCCTTCAGCTCGCCGCTGTCATGATCGAGCATCATGTCCAGGAATTGTGAGCGCACCTGCGAGCTCTGACCCGACGAGCGCGATCTCGCGCCGAACATTTCGCCGATCCTGCCGAAATTGCCAAAGCCGGTTTGCCCGCCGAACGGCGACCAGCCCAACAGGCCCGCGCCGAACACGCCGAGCGGAATGGCAACCGCCAACCCGCCGCGCAGGCCGAGAAAGGCTGCGACCGCCAGCGCCAGGATGCCGCCCGTAATCTTGAGCGCCCGCGCCAGCATGGTCGGATTGGCAGCGCGGAACATCTGCAGCAGCAAATAAAGAACCAGGACGGCGACGGCGCCCGCGATCAGGGTCGGCATGACTGACAATATAATGAGATCGGTGGCAAAAAGGCAGAACCAGTTTGAGGGATCAGTTGCAGCCGCTTCACTTGATCTGGGCGAGCAGCCTGGCCGCGCCACCGTCGCGCGCCGAGAGCCGCTTCAGCGCTTCGCGCCCGCCGGCGGCATAGGCGGCCGCCGCCCGTAGCAATTCACGCAATTGCGCGGCTGCGCCCGGATCGAAGCGGCACCACGCCCCGCCAGAGAGGCGTGCGATCTCGCGGAACGCCTGCTCGGCCGTGGGATCATGGCCTTCCTGGAACATGAACACCGGCACCTTGAGCATGCCGAGCTCGCCCGCCCTGGCGCAGAGATCGTCGACGCTTTCTTCCATGGCGTCGCCGACGAATACGACTGCGCGCACGCCTGCACCCGCCGCCTCGCGCCGCGCCTCTGACAATACGCGCCCGATCTGGGTATTGCCGCCACGGCAATCGATCTTGCCCATCAGGCGGGCGAGCTCGGCTGAATCGGAGATCCACTTGCTGGCGCGGCATTCGTTGAACCCGCGATAATAGACCAGGCGGATGTCGAGGCGGCCGAGCGAGGCCGCCTCGCGGAACATATCGGCTTGCAGGGTGCACGCCATGTCCCAGGTCGGCTGCCGGCTCATGGTGGCGTCAAGCGCGAACACCAGCCGCCCGCGCTGTCCTGCGGCGAAAGGCGACATCGCCCGGGCCTTCTCGACAAAGGCGGCGATATCATCCGTCGTCGAGCGCTGCGCTTCCGGCAGCGACTCGTCGGCTTGCCGCCCCGATACGGCGTCCGCAGGTGCTTGCTTGGTAGGCTCGCGCGACAAACATCCCTCGCTTGCTCGAGAAGCGAGACTAATCTGGGCCGACTTGTTCGAAAACGCCAGCGTCGCGACGTCTACTGGGTCAGCGATTTATTGGGTGAGCGACTTATTGAGTGAAGGGTTTGGGCTTCGCCGGCTCGTTGCCAAGAGGAACATAGGGCGCAACGGGACCGGGGTCGGTCATCTTCGGCTGCGCATTGACGGCGAGCGGCATAGTGTCCGCCGAATCGGTATCGGCGAGGAACTTGTCCAGCATGCTCTCGATCGAGGACTTCGCCTGCTCCGAGCCGGTATCGCGCATGTCGTTATGCTGGAATTCGGTCTTGACGACGGTAATCCCCTCTTTCTCACAGATGTCCTCGTTCGGAACGACGCCGGGGTCGGCCTTGAACTGCGGATCATGCGAGCGGAACGAGAGGATCTTGAACTTGCCGGAGGTGACGAAGGGCACACGCAGATTGTCGAGCGTGACGACCTTCTTGACCTCTTCGGGATACTGCTTGGCGAAGTACATGGTGATGTCGCCGCCCATGGAATGACCGACCACGGTCAAATGATCATAGTCCGCGTTGGGCTGAACGTTCCGCATTTCCTCGACGGCGAATTTGATGTTGGCGACGCCGCGCTGGATCTGCTTCAGCCGGCCGACAAAGAGCTCGCCGGCCTTGGTCACCATGGGCGGATCGCTCGGTAGGTCATGCTGGATGCTGACGACCATGTAGCCGCGCGCGGCAAAGATGTTGTTGATGAAGGAGTAGTCGGTGTTCTTGACCGTGTTGCCGTGGTTGAAGACCACCACCGGCAGCTTGATCATGCCGGCATTGGCCTGCATCTCCTTGTCGCGACGGACGGCGATGTCGACCGGCACGGGCCGGTTGTCGCGCGACGCATCGTAGAACGTCAGAGACTCGTGCTTGATCGCCCATTTGCTGGCGGTGAAATAGCCCGCCACCATCAGGGCGCCGACCGACAAGAGAACCGTAATTCCACGCTTCATTTTCGTCCTCGGAGATGGGCGTGCTGCCCCAAGTCGAGTGCACTGGAAGTGAAAAACGCTCTATTCCCAGTATATGTAACGGCGACGTGACGGGAAGGCCAAATATTGTGAAATGCCGGCCTGAACGTTGTGCGTCGCACCTAATTGTTGCGCAATGGGAGAAAGTCGCCGTTCCGGCTGCATTTCGCCGATATTCAGACGTCTTCCGTCAAAGTCTGGTTCAAATCCTGTCTAAACAAACAATAAAAAGCCCGCTTTCGCGGGCTTCACATTGCGCTAGATCAATCATGGGTAGTAGTTAATTACCGCGCCGCCTCAAGCGATAATGTCGTGCACCTCGAGCGGCTTGTCGACCTGGGTGAACCATTCGGCCCGGTTGGCAGCGCGGCGCCGGCCGCGCTCATCCAGCGGCAGCTTGAGCTGGCGCAACAGGCTCGTCACCTCCTCGCGCGCGGTGACGTGACCAAGCGACGGGCGGGTGCCGAGCGTCGCCTCGTCGATATCGTCGAGTGCTGTCAGCCCCCGCGGAAAGAACTCACGGTAGACCACGCGCTCGGCAAAACCGTCGATGGCGCGAAAACCGAGCTGGAAGGACAATTCCTTCAATCCGTCGGCCACGAGTTGCTTGTTGCGCGAGCCCAGCATCGAGAGGCGGTTGCGCACCACGATCCAGTCCGTCGTCGCACCGTCCAGTTGGCGGCGCTTGCGGCGGGTATCCCGCACCATCTCGGCATAGTGGCTGGGGCCGGTCACGGCATAGGTCGCGGGATCGACCTGGCCCAGCACGTCGAAATCCAGGAAGCTGTCATTGATCGGCGTGACCAGGGTGTCGGCCATCGAATGGGCGAGCCGCATCAGGTAGCTGTCGGTTCCGGGCGTGTCGATGACGATGAAGTCGAACGTCCGCTCCACCGCGCTGACCGCCTCGACGAATTGCTGGAATTCTGAGTTCTCGTTGTCGGCGATCTGCATGGTCTCGCCGAGGCGAATGCAGCAATGCACCGGCAACTCGAGATTGAGTCCGGTTCGCCGCGCCCAGGCGCTGCGGTTGTTGATGTAGCGGGTGAAGCTCTGCTGGCGGCAATCGAGATCGATGGTGGCGACGCGCTGGCCTGCCTTCAAAAGGGCAACCGCGATGTGCAACGCCGCGGTCGACTTCCCCGACCCGCCCTTCTCATTGCCCAGCACGACGACATGGGCAGAGCCCGATTGCCCTTGGCTAGCCTGCAGCAGCATGTTTTGACCCCTTGCGCATCTTCGAGTCGCGCGCGTTCGCGGTCAAGCGAAATGCGCGCGATGCGTATTAAATCGAGCTCGTTCGTCTTAATGATGAATCGCCCGCGGCCGTTGCATCGTCTGTGCTCGATCCGACAAATTTTTCGCGGGTGATGCACGCGATCAACACGTCGATGCCAATCGACGCGCGTGGCGCAGCAACGTTGGTCTTGCTAGAGTCGGCTTGCGTGCAAATACGCCGCCCGCTTGCCAACGCCGTCTGCGCGTGGAAAGGCGAGACGCGCCGTTCCGACCTCAACTCGCCGAGCCCAGATGCCCCGCACTCCCCAGATCGTCCGCACAGTTCCCGCTTTGCGGCGTGCCGTAGATCATCTCCGCAGCCGCAAGGCCACCGTCGCGTTGGTGCCGACCATGGGTGCCCTCCATGACGGCCATGTGGCGCTGGTCCGGCTTGCCAAGCGCCGCGCCGACAAGGTCGTCGTCTCTATCTTCGTGAATCCGACTCAGTTCGCACCGACAGAGGATTTCGGCGCCTATCCGCGGACCTGGAAGGAAGATGTCGCAAAGCTTGCAGCGGAGAAGACCGACCTGATCTGGCATCCCGACGCCAAGGCGATGTACCCGGACGGCTTTTCCACCCGCGTCGTGCCGGAGGGGCCGGCAACCGTGGGCCTCGAGGACCGCTTCCGCCCGCACTTCTTCGGCGGGGTCGCGACCGTGGTGGCCAAATTGTTCACCCAGGTGCGGCCCGATGTTGCGATTTTTGGCGAGAAGGACTTCCAGCAATTGCGGGTGGTGACGCGGATGGCTGATGACCTCGATCTCGGCGTCAGGGTGGTCGGGTCGAAGACGGTGCGCGAACGCGACGGGCTCGCGATGTCCTCCCGCAACGTCTACCTGTCGGCGGAGGAACGGCGGATCGCCCCCGAGCTTCACCGCGCCATGAAGGAGAGCGCCCGGCTGTTGCGCGGTGGCACCGACATCGAGACCGCGATGGCCGCGGGCAGCGAGATCATCGCCGCGGCGGGCTTTGCCCTCGACTACTTCGAGCTCCGCCACTCCGAAACGCTGGCCCCAGTGACCTCAATCAAGGACGGCCCGCTGCGGATCGTGGTTGCCGCCCGCCTCGGCAAGACCCGGTTGATCGACAATATCGGGGTTTGAGCTTCTGCGAACGCGGGAGGTCCCCGCCTCTTATCGGGAGAGATGAAGCTACAGCAGTCCCAGTTCGCGCAGCTCGCGGCGCATCGGTTCCGGCATGGCGGCAAGGCCGGTGGCCGAGGTCTTGGTGAGATCCGGCGGGGCGTCAGCCTGCTTCAGGTAGCGCCATCCCTGGAACGGTCGCATCGGCCGCGGCGAGACCGCGATCACCCTGGGCTGCATCACGATCCGGCAGCGCCCGATGCCGTCCTTGTCGCGGAACGGCTCGATGGCGACGATTTTCTCTCTGGCAGCGACCTCACCGCGGATCACCCAATAGAGCGAGCCGCCAGCAAGGATGTCCTCGATGCGCTTCGGCGTCATCCGGGTGATGTGGATGTGGCGCTGGGGCAGGCCCTTGGCCTTGGCCACCTTCATGCGTTCCGCAACCCGTCCCTTCAGATCTTTCACGGAATCGCAGCCAACGGCCAGCTTGATCAGATGAAGCGTCATGATTGGTCAAACCTAACGGTCGCGGGATGCCCGATCAATCATTCGACGCCGCAGGTGCCGACGGCGCTGGGGAAATCTGCGTCGGCTGAGCTGCGGGCGCAGGTTGCGGATGCGGCGGCTGCTTGGCGGCGGACTTCTTTGCCGCAGACGCGGCCGGCGCTGGCGATTGCGAAGGCGCGGGGCTCGGACGTGCCGCGGGCGCTGCTGCGGTTGCCGGCGCCGGCTTCTCGCGCGCGGTGGGCTCGGGCGACATGATGCTGACGGGCGGAATCGAGTTCGAGGATGGGAAGTCGGCATTGGTCGGTCTGCCCGTGGGCACCGAAGGCGGATAGCCCGCAAGCGCCCCAATCCCCGGCGCCGCGGCAACAGCGGCCGGCGGCGGCGCGGTCCAGATCGTGGCGTAGCGGTTGACGAGCCCCTCATAGAGGTGCTCGTCCATGTTGGTGATGATCTGGTGGTTGTCGGTCAGCGCGCGAAAAACCGTGCATTCGGTCGGCGTACAATGGTCGCGTACCTGCAGCACCTGCGCCACGATGCCATAGCGATCGTGCTCGATCGAACGGCGCAGCGCCTGCAGTTCCGGCGTCATGCTCTTGCCTGCGGTTGCAGCATCGCCAGAGGCGGTCAGCCGCGAAATCTGGCCGGCGACATAGCTCACCGCAGCGGCGGTGGATTCCGCCGAGGCAAACACCGCCTTTTCGCAGACCCCGAGCACCATGTCGCCGGCGAGATCATCAAGACAGGCGAGCGAGGGAATCGCAGCAGTCGAAGCAGGCGTCATCCGCGCCTCGCCGCCGGCACCGCGGGTTGCGGTTGTGCCAGAGCCGCGAATGGTCGCCGCCACCGCAATCCCGACCGCGAGCAGCGCGATGACGGTGAGCGCACCGTTGGCGACCGACCTCTCGGCGCGCACCACCGTGATCAGCGTCAACAGGCCGAAGAAGACTGCGGCGGCAAGCGTCAGCCACATGGGAAACGCCGACGATATCTGGTCGAGTGACGTAGGCCATGCCCAATTCATGCGTATTCGTTCCTGAGCCAGCCTGACGCATATTCAACGATGCCGGATGCCGCTGCAAGCGCATGGAGCACTTGGCAGAATTGCTATGAACCGGTTTCTCGGCACGACTTGCGCGGGTTCCGCAGCGTGGCTATGGCCGTAGCGGCTCCGGAGCGGAGGAGCGCCTCTCGGCACTTGGGCCGCAGGCGTTCCTCTGTCGATACGGCTTCACGCGCAAGTTCTGCGCGCTGGGTGTCAGGCCTTCGTCCGTTTTCGGCAATGCTGCGCGCAGCCTCACGACATCGCCAGCTGGCTTTCCTTCGCGACCCGCTCGAACGCTTCCGTGGAGCTCTTGATCCGGTATTGGCAATCATCGCCGTCGCTCGGGAGCTGGCGCATCACCTCATAGGTACCGGTCGCGGCCGGACGCGAGATATTGCTCGCAGTGAAGTACACGGTCGATCCAACGGGGAATTTGTGCTTCAACGCCCTCTCCATCACACCATTATACCGGGCCGCTGCTTCTTTGGTCCCTAAGCTTGCGGCCTCATGGATAACCACCCGGGGCGGGGTATAGCACGCGCCAGCGCGAATTGGCCAGCCTCATAGCGGCATGGCAAATCCGCATTTTTTCTTTCGTTTCAGGGCGATAGCCGATTACCGGAGGCTATCCGAAGCCGACGGCCGAGGGGGCCTGCCCGCCGCCGGGACCCGGCTTTATCAGGCCGTGTGCGGCAGCTTGCCGTCGGGGCTCGCCTTGTCCACGGCAAGCGGTAGCTGGTGCGCCAGCACCTCCGCCACCTGGTCGATGGGAATGTGGTACCTGGCGGCGATCTGCCGGACGGTGTCGTTACCCAGCACCTGACTGACTTGGTCGGCGGTGATCGGCAGGTTCTGTCCATTGCCGATCCAGGACTTGACCTGATCGCCGAGACCGGACTGCTGGAGCTTGGCGACGACAGCGGAAAGGCCGCCCTGACCGCCGGTGCCCATGACCTCGCTCATCACCACCGGCAACACGGCTGCGCCGAGCTGGCTGAGTGCGCTTCGGAAGGCCGGATTGTTCTCCAGTGAATCGAGGATGCCCATGGTCATTCCCTTTGCTTGAGCTCTGCTCGCTACCGAAGATTTGGGCGCGTTCGCGACCGTCCGTCAAGCCGCGAACGCCGTCTTATTGAATGTCGCTTCGCTCAAACGGTCTCGAACTTCTCGATCCGAAGCGTCTCGGCAAGTCCCGCTTCCGTCCATTCGCGAAACGCCGGCAGCGCCATCATCGTCTCCATGTAGGCTTTCGCCTCCGCGCCGAGGTCGACCGCATAGGTGCGGAAGCGATGCACCACCGGCGCATACATCGCGTCCGCGCCGCAAAACGCGCCGAACAGGAACGGGCCGCCCTTGCCATGGCGTTGCCGGCAATCGCGCCAGATCTCCTCGATCCGCACGATATTGGCCTTGGCATCGGCGGACAGCGCGACCGGACCGACCGGCCGGTGCAGGTTCATGCCGCATTCATTGCGCAAGGGCATGAAGCCTGAATGCATCTCCGCCGAGATCGAGCGCGCATGCGCCCGCATGGAGCGGTTCTCGGGCCAGAGTTTTGCCTGCGGAAAACGCTCGGCGAGATATTCGATGATGGCAAGCGAATCCCACACCGTGATGTCGCCATCCACCAGCGCAGGCACCTTACCCGCGCGCGAAAAACTCAGGATACGCTGCTTGTCGGCGGGATTGTCGGTGTAGAGCGGAACGAACACTTCCTCGAAGGGGATGTCGTTGGCGCGCAGCGCCAGCCACGGCCGCATCGACCATGACGAATAATTCTTGTTGCCGATCACGAGGGTCAGGGTCATCCCGGACGAATCCTTTTACAGGTATGGTGACGCGAGCGCCTGAGCGCTTTTTTGATCGAGCGCGATCCGTTCGGATCCTGCTCTAGCACGTCCGCAACGAGGCAGCGAGCATGGGGTCCTATTCGGTCGACATTCTGGCGGTCGGCTTTTTCATCCTGGAATGGCTGGTCTACGCCGTCACGCTGGAGCACACAGCCTATGGCCGCGACAGCCTGTCGGCGCGGATGAACGTCTATCGCGAGGTCTGGGTACGCCGGCTGCTCGACCGCGAGGCGCGGATGGTCGACATGCAGATCATGGCCTCGCTGCAGAACGGCACCGCCTTTTTCGCCTCGACCAGCGCCTTTGCCATCGGCGGGTCACTGGCGCTGTTGCGCGCTGGTCCTGACGCCGCGATCATCCTGGGCAAGCTGCCCGTCGATTTGAGCCAGTCGGCGCATCTGTGGGAGGTCAAATGCGTCGGCCTGATCCTGATCTTCGTCTACACCTTCTTCAAATTCGCCTGGGCTTACCGTCTGTTCAACTATGTCGCGATCCTCTATGGCGCGATGCCGCCGGCCGGACACCGTGACACGCCACAGGCTGAGGCGCATGTGTTGCGCACCACCCGCCTGTTCGAGGCGGCGGGCCGGCACTTCAACCGCGGCCAGCGCGCCTTCTTCTTTGCGCTCGGCTATCTTGGCTGGTTCATCAGCCCGTGGGTGCTATTCGTGACGACGGCCGCGGTCGTCATCGTGACCTGGCGGCGGCAATTTGCGTCCACGGCCTGGCAGGCAATGGGAAGCTAAAGCATGATCCGGAAAAGTGTGTAGCGGTTTTCCGAAAAGATCATGCTCAATCAAAGACCTAAAACGCGATGACGATTCAACCAAACCTCATCGCGCTTTAGGAGAAGTCTTGCGGCGTGAAGGAGAGGTCGAGCACTTTCCATTCTCCGTAGCGGTCCGCGGGCAGCATGTCATAGGGCTGGCAGTCTGACAGCGCCTGGGCCGCGCTCTCCTTCATGTCCAGCGCTTTTACGGACGCGGAGCCTTCGATCAGGATCGGCTCGGCCGCAAGCC
Source organism: Bradyrhizobium sp. Tv2a-2 (assembly GCF_000472425.1). Classification (GTDB taxonomy): domain Bacteria; phylum Pseudomonadota; class Alphaproteobacteria; order Rhizobiales; family Xanthobacteraceae; genus Bradyrhizobium. The sequence goes on from NZ_AXAI01000004.1 coordinate 458,126, forward strand.
GCGCCTGCGGCGTCATCAGCACGCGCAATCTGACAAAGACATTGTCGGAGCGCGCCACGGAAGCCGGCAGCTTCGCGCAGGTCTTCAGATGCTCGCGGAACTTTGCGACCACGTTTGAGGCGATATTGGCCGCTGACGACGCGTTGGCGTCGGTCCCGTCGCCCGGTTTGTCGCTGGATGAGCTTGGAAGCGGCGGCAGCGCGTCCGGCAGGCCGAGCATGACGCCATATTTGACTGTCACGTCTGGCTCGGGCGGCGTGTAGGCCGGCTGCTGTTGCTGTTGCGACGCCACCGGCATTGTCGGCGGCGGCGTCGAAGACGGCTGCTGTGTGGGTTGCGGCTGTGTGGGTTGCGGCTGTGCGGGTTGCGTTTGGGCGGATTGCGGCTGCGCGGGTTGCGGCTGCGCGGCGGCCGCAGCCTCGCGTCGATCGGCCCCCCCGGCGCGCGGCTGTTGCTTGGCCGGAGCGGCAGCGGGCGGCGACGGTGGCGCCGCTGGCGGCGACGAAGCGGCCTGCTGCGCGGGCGCGGTGACGTCCTCCTTCGGGAACTGCAGCTGCAGCTTGTCGCTATCGGGCTTCGGCTCGTCCGGCTTTTTCGCAATCTCGTCCGGCGTGACGAGATCGACGGCGATCGGCTCGGCCGTCACTGTGCCGAACGGATGCACCTCGCTGAACAGCACGACGAGCCCGAGCAGCAGAAGATGCGCGAGCGCTGACGCCGTTATGCCCGGCTGGATGAGCTGCCGAACGTGCATTGCAATTGACCGAATAGATTGCCGTCCCCGGTCGCAATGATACTGGTTACTGCTGCGGCCTCAATCCCATTTCGGCGCGAATCCGAAATCGGTCATGCGTCCCTTGGGATTATGAAGCGCGAAAATCGCTTTCATTTCCTCGTCGGTGAGCTCGAAATCGAAAATATCGAGGTTTTCCGACAACCGCTCGATCTTCGAGGTCCGCGGGACCGCCGGGACATTCTGCTGGACGAGCCAGCGCAGGCAAACCTGCGCCGGCGTCTTGCGGTAGAAGCGGCCGATCCGACCCAGCGTCTCGTCGGTCTTGATCTTGCCCTTGGCCACGGGGCTATAGGCAACCAGCGCCATTCCGGCTTGCGCGCACGCAGCCATCACTTTGCTCTGGTCGAGATAGGGATGATATTCGACCTGGTCGCAGACCAGCGGCTCGGGACAGGCCTTCACCGCTTGCTCGATCAGCGCCACCGTGAAGTTGGAGACGCCGATGTGACGCGCGAGCCCCATGCTTTTGGCGTGCGCAAGCGCGCCGAGCGTCTCGGCCAGCGGCACCTGCGGGTTGGGCCAGTGCAGCAGCAACAGGTCGACGTAGGGCTGGCGCAGCCTGACCAGGCTCTCCTTTGCCGAGCGCTCCAGCTCGTGCGGAGCGAAATGATTGGTCCAGATCTTGGTGGTGAGGAAGATCTCGTCGCGCTTCACGCCGGAGGCGCGTATGCCGTCGCCAACCTCGCGCTCGTTGTCATAAGCCTGCGCGGTGTCGAGATGGCGATAGCCGAGCTTCAGCGCCTGCTCGACGATGCGTGCGCAGGTTCGCCCGCGTAGCTCCCAGGTGCCAAGTCCGATCGCGGGAATTCTGGCACCATTGGCTTCGATGACATGCATGGCAGAGACTCGAAAAGCGTTACACGGGTATTATGTCCCGCGCGAGTGCCTCTGCCAACCGTGGCCCCGACAGGCCTGATCAGCCCTTTGACAGGGCGGCAAACACCGTATCGGGTGCATGCGCGATGACGGCGAGCAAGGCGCGCGCCGGCCCGCGCGGCATGCGCTTGCCCTGCTCCCAGTTCCTGATGGTTTCGACGGGCACGCCGACCTTGGCGGCAAATTCCTGCTGGGTGAGCTGCGCGCGGCGGCGCAGGTCGCGCACGGCCAGCGTCTCGCCCCCCGCCCTTGCATCCATCTCGGGCGCGAGCGGAAATTCCCGCCCGTCGCGCAATTCAACAATCCGACCGTCCGCCTTCAGCCGAAACCGCTGCATGACTTAACCCCGCGCTGTTCCACGTGCGAGACCGGATTGCAACCGCCGAACAAGACTCGAATTTGCCGATCGCGCCCGCTAAAAGCATCATCGGTCAAGCCGATTAAGGCGTGATTAACGATAATCGCCCGAGTTTTCACATGGAGATTTCTTGCTTTGAATTGCTCCACCCTTGTTGCTTCGTTATTCGTGTTGGCTGTGCTCGGTGGAACCGCGCAGGCCGCGACCACTGATTGCCCGCGCAAGGATGCGCTCGGCACTTCGCGCGTCATCGCCGTCGATGCGGCGACTTATCCGCGTGTCGGCCTGAAGAGCTTTCCGCAATCCCTGCCCCTGCGCGACAAGGAGGTGGTGCTGACCTTCGACGACGGGCCCTGGCCGCCGACGACCAAGAAAGTATTGGCTGCGCTGGCCCAGGAATGCGTGCACGCGACTTTCTTCCTGATCGGCAAGCCGGCCTCCGAGCATCCTGACATCGTGAAGCTGATCGAGGCAGGCGGCCACACGATCGGCCATCATAGCTGGTCGCATCCGGATCTCGCGCACATGCCCGAAAGCGATGCGATCAGTCAGATCGACCGCGGCATCGCAGCCGATGAAAAGGCGCTGCACGGCACCGCGACGACCACGCCGTCGACACCGTTCTTCCGGTTTCCCGGCTTCCAATCGACCCCTGCCCTGCTTGATCTCATGCAATCGCGCGGCATCTCGGTGTTCGGTGCCGACCTCTGGGCCAGCGACTGGCACGAAATGTCATCGAAACAGGAACTCGAGCTCCTGATCCGGCGGCTGAAGGAGGCGCGAAAGGGCATCATCCTCCTGCACGATCCCAAGGCGCACACCGCGGCCATGTTGCCGGCTTTTTTGCGCTATCTGCGCGAGAACGACTATCACGTGGTGCAAGTCGTCCCGAAGCAAGCCACGGTTGATATCAGCCGGACGCCCTGATGTGACGTCTTTGTGACATCAAAAGGTGCGTGACTGGGCGGTTAATGTTGTGTTCATCCGCTTGTATGCAATCATGGTCTAGTCGAGCGGGAATGCGAGCGGTTGAGTGATGGGAAGTAGCAGCACGATCGGCGTCCGGATCGGTGGATTGGCCATGCTGGCGCTGGCCTCGCTCCACGTCCCGGCGGCCCTTGCCGAGGAATGTCCCGGCCACCCCGACGCGATCGGCACCTCGCGCACCATCGTGGTCGATCCACTCGCACACCCGCGCATCGGCACCATGCAATATCCGGAAACGCTGCCGCTGCGCGACCACGAGGTGGTGCTGACCTTCGACGACGGCCCGCTGCCGAAGAACAGCAACCAGGTGCTGCAGATCCTCGCCGACAATTGCGCCAAGGCGACGTTCTTCCTGATCGGCGAGCAGGCGCGTGCCTTTCCGGACGGCGTGCGCAAGCTGGTCGCCGCCGGCCACACCATCGGCACGCACAGCCAGACGCATCCGCTCACCTTTGAAAAAATGCCGATGGACAAGGTGCAGAAGCAGGTCGACGACGGCATCGCCTCGGTGACGGCGGCGTTGACCGACCCATCGGCGTTGGCGCCATTCTTCCGCGTTCCCGGGCTTTTGCGCGGGCCGAACGTCGAGCAATATCTCGGCTCCAAGGGCATCCAGATCTGGAGCGCAGACTTCCTCGCCGACGATTGGCGGCACATCTCCTCGGCCAAGGTCTATGACCTTGCGATCAAGCGGCTGGAGGCCAGGCACAAGGGCATCCTGCTCCTGCACGACATCCAGGCGCGGACCGCAGCGGCGCTGCCGAAGATTTTGCATGAAATGAAGGTGCGTGGCTACCACATCGTCCAGGTGGTGCCCGCAACGCCCGACCGGCCGGCGACACCGACCGACCCGCAGGACTGGCGCGAGCATCCGGCGCCGGAGACCCTGCCTGTTGCCGAGCGGCCGAAATTCCCGAGTTTCGTGTTTGCCGAGGCCGAGCAGCTGGTGGCACCCGTTGCTTCGGACTTCTCGACGCCTGACGGCAAATTGCTCCTGAGCGGAGAGCCGTTCGACCGTGTCAAGCGGCCTATGCAGAACAATCCCGCGGCGCTCTGGCCCAATCCCGTGCCGCCGGCCGAGGACGCCGCCGCAATACTGCCGGCCCCATCCGAGACCGTGTTCGCGATGCCGGAGAAGACCCAGCCTCCAGTGCAAGCGGCCGCCGCGCAGACCAACGAACCCGAGCCGCCCGCGGCGGCTGCACGCGCCGGGCACAGGGTCGCCGTCGGTAGACTTGGCCATGGACGCGGCAATCAGAGGCACGCAGGCCATGTCGGCAAGTCTGGGAAGATGCAGCAGGCCGAAGCCGCCAAGATCACACCACGCCGCCAGGTGAAAGTCGCCAGCCTGAAGAAACGCGAGAAGTAAGCGCATGCTCAAGCCGCCATCCAGGCGGTCATGTGCACCCGTCCGCGAGCTTCCTCAGCTCGCGAACTGGCCTTAGACAAACTCCGTCGAATGATATCGATCTAAAGTGTTTTCGAGCGAAGTGGGGACCGGTTCGCGTGAAGAAAACGCGTCAAAACAAGAATCTAGAGCTCCGGTTCTGATTCAATCAGAACCGGAAATGCTCTTAGAACTGGAAGTAGAGAAACTCGACGCGCTGCCACATCCCGAACAGCGAAATCGCCAGCGCGACGGCGCAGAGCACTGCCCAGCCCAGACTCAGCCGCCAGCACAGGAAGCTGCGGCTCTCCGGCGCATGGCGGTATTCGCGGTATCTGAAGGTCTGGGGCACGTTGGGCAGCAGCAGCGCAACCGCCAGCGCCGACATCACCGCGCCCCAGCCGATCAAAAGCAGCCTCCCCTCACCGACCAGCACCGGCAGATCCATTACGCGAACGACGCCATCGGACACATAGGCAGTGCCGGCAGCCTTGAGCCCCGCCAGGCTGGTCAGCATCTGCCCTGCTCCCAGCAGCGTCTTGGCGCGAAAGAACACCCAGGCGATCACGACCGCGAGAAATGTCAGGCCCCACGCGGCCGCTTGTCCGACGGCGCCTTCCGGCCATCGGCGCTTGCGGTCCCGCCACTGGTGGTTCACGACCAGATAGAGGCCGTGCAGCCCGCCCCAGATCAGGAAGGTCCACCCCGCCCCGTGCCACAACCCGCCAAGCAGCATCGTCAGCATCAGGTTGATGTAGCGCCGCCCGACGCCGAACCTGTTGCCGCCGAGCGGGATGTAGAGATAGTCGCGCAGGAAGCGCGACAGCGTGATGTGCCAGCGCCGCCAGAACTCGATGATCGAGACAGCCTTGTAGGGCGAGCGGAAATTGACGGGCAAGCGAATGCCGAACAGCAGCGCGAGCCCGATCGCCATGTCGGAATAGCCGGAGAAGTCGAAGTAGATCTGCAAGGTGTAGGCGAGGATCGCAAGCCACGCCCATTGCGTCGGCACGCTGCCGCCCAGGTCCACATGCGCGAAGAGCGGATTGGCAAATTGCGCGAGGTTGTCGGCAATCACGACCTTCTTGAACAAACCGGCGACAAAGATCGCCCAGCCTTGCGCCGCAAGCCGTGCCGAGCGGCCCAACCGCTCGCGCTTGAACTGCGGGATCATCTCCGCATGATGCACAAGCGGACCCGCGATCAGGTGCGGGAAGAAGGCGACGAACAGCGTGAAGCTTATGATGTCACGCTCGACCTTGGCGCCACGCATCACGTCGACCAGATAGGCGATCTGCTGGAACGTGAAGAATGAGATGCCGAGCGGCAGGATGATATCGAGGTGCGGGAGGGACGCGCCGCTCACATCATGGACGGTATCGAGGAGGAAATTGGCGTATTTGAAAAAGCCGAGCAGCGCGAGATTGAGGGCTACGCCGCACAGACCGACCGCGCGGCGGCGCAGCGGATCCTCCATCGCGAGCCCGAGCAGGAAGTTGGTCGCAACGGACGCCAGAAACAAAAGCAGGTAGACCGGCCGCCACGCGCCGTAGAACACCAGCGACGCCGCCACGAGCACCAGAATCCCCGCCCGCGGCGAATGAAGGCGCGCGGCCGCAAAGGCCAGGATGGTGGCAGGCAGGAATTGAAACAGGAATGTAAAGGACGAGAACAGCATCGCGGGCGGCTACAGGTTCAGCCGCGCCACCAGCGCGCGGGTATAGATCGGCACGCCTGAAGCGGTGACGTGCATCTCGTCTGCATAGTCGGCTTGTGCGAGCGAAGGGATCGACGGCAGATTGATCACCTCGAAGCCGCAGCGCCGGCCGGCATCTTCGACCAGAGCGACGTAGGCGTCATCCCTTTCCCGCCAGTTTGGATCGGACGCGCGATCATAGCGCGGGGCCCAGGGCGGGATCACCACGGTGAGCTTGCGTGTTAGCTTGACCATGTCGCACAGAGCGCCGATCTCGAAGTGCGTCTTCGGCCCCGTGAGGTCCCAGTTCGCGTAATGGCCGTGCGCCCCGATGGTCGCGGGCCAGCGGTCCGCCGGCTGGGATCGATCGATCGTCACCAGCCCGAACGCAGCAGGCGCGGCTGCGCGATCGGCAATGTCCTGGTCCGCGGCAAGACGCGAGGCAAACGCCTCGCGCACGAAGCGGATCAGCGTGCCGATCCGCAACGGCAGAAAGCCGGCCATTTGATCCGCGACCGGCAACCGCGCCGTCACATCGAGCGGATAGATCGCCGCAGACTTCACGCCTTCATTGAACAGGAACGGCGCCACGCTCGTGACCACGTGAGCGTTGCGAAATGCATCGGGCTCGCGGCGCATCGCGGCCTCGAGCGCCAGCGGCTCGCCCGCATCATAGGCGATGTTGACGGCATCGCCCGGGCGCTTGCCGGTGAGTTGCGCGGCGAGAACCGGATCGACCTGGTATTCGGTCCGGCTTTCGCCTGCGAAGATCAGGGAGGGATGAGTTTTCAGGAGCGGCAGCTTCTTCGCCAAGAGCGCCGGCACGTCGTCATGAACATGCCGCGCAACCGACAACAACCCGCCCAGCGCGGCGAGCCACGCCAGCGCGCTCAGCGCCAGCGTGAGACAGAGCCAGCTCCTTGCCCCCGACACGGCCCGCATCCGCGACCACGTGGATCGCAAAGAAGGCAGGATTGTGATCGATGCGGCGGCTGCCCGGAGCAATCCAGAGCCACGAGCGTGGCGTGCTTCGCCTACGTTCGCAACAACGGACTTTGCTGTTTGAATATTGGATCGGAACGCGTCGACGAGTCGTCCCGACGAAGGCCGGGACAACGGCGGCTTACTCGCCGCCCCTCAATCCGTCACGATCTTGGCGACGCAGAGCAGCACGACGAGGGCGAGGAAGAACAGGTCCATATAGGCCTTCACCTCGCTGTCGCGGCGCAGCACACTGACGTCGGCGATGGTCTGCTTCTTCAGCGGCGACACCGCGCCGCCTTGGTCGATCAGCGAAACCAGCCTGCGCGCCTCGACCTCCATCCGCTCGATCTTCTGGTAGAAGAAGAACTGCCGCACCGCCGAGACCGCGCGCATGCCGGCATAGACCAGGACCAGCATCGCGAGGATGGCGCGGTTGTTGTACTTCTCGATGTAGTTCAGGCTGAAATAGACCGCGGCGAGGAAGGCAAAATTGGTGAGGAACCGGTAGACGAAGCTCAGGATTCTCATGCAGCTCCCCGAATGGCTTAGGTGTCGTCCTGCTCGCGCACGAGCCTCGCCGTCAAGCCGCGCGACAGGAGCAGCGGAACGCGACTCCCGACCGGGCTTACGCCAATGTTGTAACAGCGAGGCAACGGATGCACGGCCCGCCCGCACTTGTCCCCAACGCAGCCCGGCCGCCCGCTCATTTACGCGTGCGAACGAACACCTTCAACCCCAATTCCGTTTGCGTCGTCGGGCAGAGTATATGAATCGTCTATTTTATCGGGGTGACTTGAGCGAGGAACGGGCATGAGACGGCGCGATGTCTTCACCCTATTCGGCGGCCTCGCCGCGCTCGGTGCAATGCCGCGGAGCTTTGCCGACGCGTATCCGGCACGTGCGGTGCGTATCATTGCGGGCTTTGCCGCCGGCGGCGGGGTCGACATCACCGCGCGCCTGATCGGCCAGTGGCTGTCGGACCGGCTGGGCCAGCCCTTCGTGGTCGAAAACCGCACCGGCGCCGACGGCAATATCGCGACCGAAGCTGCGATCAAGGCGGACGCCGACGGCTACACGCTGCTGCTCGCCACGCTGCCGAACGCGGTGAATGCAACGCTCTATCCCCACCTCAAGTTCGATTTTTTGCGCGACAGCGCTCCCGTCGCCGGTGTCATTCGCGTGCCGATGGTGGCGCTGGTCCATCCCTCGCTCGAAGTCGCGGACGTGCCCGCGCTGATCGCCTATGCGAAAGCCAATCCGGGCAAGATCAACATGGCCTCGGCCGGCACCGGCAGCGCGCCGCATATGGCGGGCGAATTATTCTGCGCCATGGCGGGCGTCGCCATGATGCATGTCCCCTATCGCGGCCAGAGCCCGGCGCTAGCGGACCTTTTGGGCGGCCAGGTCCAGCTCCTGTTTGCCGCAGCGCCCGGCACCGCCGATTACGTCAGGACCGGGCAGTTGAAGGCGCTCGCCGTGACCAGCCCGACCAGCGCCGAGGTCTTGAAGGAGCTGCCGCTGGTTGCGAGTTCCCTGCCCGGTTATGAGGCAAGCCAGTGGTACGGCATCGCGGCGCCGCTCAAGACGCCCACAGAAATCGTCGAGCGGCTGAACCGCGAGATCAATGCGGCCTTTGCCGACAATACGATGCAGTCGCGCTTTGCCGCCATCAGCGGCGACGCGCTGCCGGGCTCGCCAGCCGCATTCGGCAAGCTTGTCGCGGACGAGACGGAGAAATGGGCCAAGGTGGTGAAGTTCGCCCAGTTGAAAGTCGAGTAGACGCCACACAATAGCCGCGGGCGCGAGATCGGTTTACAATGTCTCCCGCTCAACATCTTCGGGTGCGCCGATGCCTAGAAAAGGAATTACCGGCCACGACGAATGGGTCGTCACCGAGGCGCTCGCAACCGCCTACGTGGCGCTGGAGCAGCTGCCGGAAAAGCACCGGCCAAAGACCCATATGGACGACATCAAGAAGCTGCTTGCCAGCGGCCGCGAGCCTGCGACCGTCAGCCTGCATCTGGCGCAGGCCAAGTGCCGGCTCAATCCCGACATCGATCCCTTACAGATTTACGAGGAATACGGCATCAGCAGCGACCTCTACGGCTGAGCGCACAGCGGATTACCGCCTGGTCATTGGGGTTGAGCCGAATTTCAGGTCGCCGCCCGGCCCCCGATGGAACCATCCTCCCGCCGTCTCCTTGCGTACTCACGCGGCCGGCACGACCGAGTACTACATCAACACCCGCCGAGTGACACGCCTCCCGCCAATCGGTCTATGTTTGCCGAGCCGCCATCCGTCGTTGGGACCGCGGGTCCGCAGATGGGTGGTGGAGCACTTGGCGCCGCGGCGGTGCTGCCCGCGGCCTGTGTTGAAGTATCCGGGCCCTCTCCCGACAGTTCCAGAGGCGACTGAGACGTGTTGGCCGCGGACGCAGCGATCGATGCGGCGCCGGCGGACGCTGCCGCCGACGATCCCGCCGCGGACGAGCCACCCGTGACCGCGACCACTGCCGTACTAGTAGACGGCGGAACACTTAGCGGGTCGGAGAAAGCCGCAGTCGTTCCGGTCTCGCCACTGTTCGTCTGGCCGTTCACCTGCGCGCTGGTTTGGGATTGGGCAGCGGTGAGCCCGAAAAGGAAGATCGCCAGAATGAATATGCGTTGCATCGCCCTCTCCTACTGGAAAGGCTTTGGCGCCGCCCCGAGGGGGTAACGCTCGATCGATCCGCAGTCGAAATGAAATTTAGGTAAGGTCAGCAGCCGGACCAGGGCTTGCACCGACCGGCAGCGCGTCGTTCCGCTGCAGCCTTGTTGCACGACTGTTCCAAACGGACTGGAATGACCGTGGCCTACCCTCTTGGTACTCTCGGCTAGTGCGCCGCGGAGATCAGGAACCTGCCGCTCCAATGTCCCGCCCTCGCTCGCCGATGGCCACCCACTTAGGTGTGGCGATGGCAGTTAAGCCATCGCCACAAAGGCTACGAAGCCGTCCTCAGCCCTACGTCATGCGAGGTGGAACTGGCTGGCATGGGCTTCAAGGTCCGCTACCGTGTGGCCCTGGAATTCAATGCTCGCGCCATTGTCGAGCGTGAGCGTCGCTCCCAGAGTACCATTGGGACCGTCGACCATATGGGCAAAGATGTCGAAGTCCGAGCCGACCCCGACGAGATCGACGACATCATTCCCGTTGAGGAAATCTTGGACGACGTCGTGGCTGTTACCACCAGCCGACGTGCTGAACGTGAAGGTGTCAGCACCCTCTTGCCCGGCCATCACATCGTTGCCGGCGCCACTAACGAGGGTATCATTGCCGGCACCGCCAATCAGCTCGTCGCCCTTGCCAAACGGCTGGCCACCAGCGATCAGCATGTCGTTGCCGTCGCCTCCGTCGAGGATGCCGTTGCCGATACCATGCAATGTATCGTCACCTGCGTCGCCGAATAGATGGTCGATTGCCCCCTGGCCGTTAATGGCGTCAACGTCGCCAGCCCACAAGACGTCTTGACCGTCTCCGCCGTGCAGAGTGTCAGACCCGGCGCCGCCGATGAGCAAGTCATTATCGAGGCCGCCGTCCAAAGTGTCATTCCCGGAGCCGCCGTTCAGCTGATCGTTGCCAGCATCGCCGAACAGCTGATCATCGCCGCCAAGTCTGCCGGCCTCATCACCGGTCAGAATATCGTTACCATCACCACCGTGAAGGATGTCATTCCCGACGCCGCCGTCCAGTTGATCGTCGCCAGCGCCGCCGAACAACTGATCATTGCCGTTGGTTGCGCCGGCGTCATCCCCGAGCACAATATCATCGCCTTCACCGCCGTAGATAACGTCGTTGCCGGAGCCGCCAATGAGCAGGTCGTTCCCGGCTTCGCCGTTTATCATGTCGTCGCCGTTCCCGCCGACGATGGTGTCGATCCCCGCAGTTCCGTCCAGCGTATCCGCGTTGTCGGTGCCCGCGATGATATCGAGTGTGTGTAGAGAGATGTCAGTCAGTCCCAGATTCATATTCATAGTCGTCCTCACTGTGTTTGACACACCGTGCTCGAACACGAGTTGCAGTCTTTGGAACTCGTCCTCGAACACAACCTTAGGTTTTCAACGTCGCATTACCGCATGGTATCGACCGTACTACAGGCGTCGCGATGAATGGTCTTTCTTCGTTACGGGAGCAATTTACGCACTCGACCGAGGACACATCATCGCGACTTCAAACTGAGGGCGAGTGAGATTGGGCCGCCAACACGAACTGAGCGAAAAAGAGCCGGTGAACGCAACCACGCTTTCGCTCAGTTACACAACCACTACACGGCCGATCACCCGCGTTACTGCGGTAGCACCAAATTCCTAGATTTGCCGGGGTTAACATCTAAACTAAAAGTTGCGAATAAGGCCGGGGAACTCAAGTTATGAAGTCGATGCCGAGGCTCGCAACGCTTGACCAGCGCGAGCCGACCGAAACCGTCCTCAGCCGTAGCGTCGGCTGTTGCAAGAAACAGTTGCTGCTGGTTGGCTTATTCAGTGGCATGGTGAATCTGCTGCAGCTCACCGTTTCCATATACATGATGCAGATTTTCGACCGCGTGCTGGCGACGCGCAACGTCAACACTCTGTTGTATCTCTCGCTGATCGCAGGCACCGCCATCCTGCTGCTGGCCATTCTGGAATTTTCGCGCAACCAGATCATGCAGCGACTGGCGACCTGGGTGGAATTGAAGGTCGCCCCGGAGGGATTCGCAAGGGCGATCGAGAATGTCCTGTGCGGCCACTCCTATCGTATGGAGGCGTTGCGGGACCTCGCCACCTGCCGCGGCTATGTCGGATCGACCGCAGCGCTCGCGTTGTACGATGTGCCCTGGGTGCCGGTGTTTCTTGGCGTCATTTTCATTCTGCATCCGATGCTGGGTTTCGTCGCGACGGGCGGCGCGATCGCTCTTTTCGTTCTGACCCTGCTTAATGAGCTGATGACATCGCGACTGACGAAGGAAGCGAACACTGCCGCGATCAACTCGCAGCGGCGCGCCGACAGCATCGCGCGCAATGCCGAGGTGATTGACAGCATGGGCATGATGCCGGCGGTCATGGGACGCTGGCAGGAGTCCGTGGCGGAAATGCTGATGCCGCAGCGATGCGCCGCGCAAAGAGGATCAGTGCTGTCGGCCATAGCCAAATTCTCGCGACTGGGCGTGCAGATCGCGGTGCTCGGCGTCGGATGCTATCTGGTGCTGCAGCATGAGCTGACGTCGGGGGCCTCGATGGCGGGCTCTGTCATCATGGGCCGGGCGCTCGCGCCGGTCGAAATGCTGATCGGTGGCTGGAAGCACTTCGTTCAGGTGAGGCAGGCCTTCTTCCGGCTGCAGACATTCCTGCGCCAGCCGCGCCTCCGCCCGCCCGGATTTCCGCTGCCCGAACCGGTCGGGCGCCTCTCGGTGGAGCGAGTCACGTACCTCCTCCCCAACACCAATTCAGCGATCGTGAAAGGCGTCCAGTTCACCCTCAACCCCGGCGACAGCCTTGCGGTGATTGGGCCGTCGGCCGCCGGCAAGAGCACGCTGATCAAGATGCTGATCGGAACGCTGGCTCCCAGCGCCGGTACCGTCCGCCTCGACGGCGCTTGCGTGCATAGCTGGATGCGGGAGGATTTTGGACGATATGTCGGCTACCTGCCGCAGGGCGTCGAACTGTTTGACGGCACAGTGTTCCGCAACATCGCGCGGATGGGGGAAGCGCGTCCAGAGCAGGTCTTCGAGGCAGCGCGGCTTGCGGGATGCCACGAGATGATACTGCGGTTGCCGCAGGGCTACGAAACCGAGATCGGCGAGAGCGGCCAGTTCCTGTCCGGTGGTCAGCGGCAATTGATCGGCCTGGCGCGCGCTTTGTTCGGCAATCCGAGGTTCATCGTCCTGGACGAGCCCAACAGCAATCTCGATGGCGATTCCGAGAAAAATCTGATCAGCGCACTGGAGAAGCTGAAGGCGCTTGAGACCACCGTCGTCCTTGTCTCCCATCGTCCAGCATTGGTGCAGCACGTCGATCTGGTGCTGATGATGCGGGATGGTGCGGTCGAGATGTTCGGACGACGCAGCGAAGTTCTGAACCGCGTTATAGCGCGGCCCGCCCCCGACAATCGCCCGAGCACCGAGGTCAGCGTCGCCAAGGTTGCCGCACCGATTCGACGCGAACAGAGCCGCGCCGCATCATGACCCAGGTCCCTGCGCTCCCGCACAATATCGCTGTCTCGCAGCTCGAGCAGCCGGCTCCGTTGTTGGCATGGATGGATGCGCCGCATCCGCCGACGCACAGTGTCGTGCTGCTCGGCCTCATCTCCATGGCGATCTTTTTTGGTGGCTTCGCGGCCTGGTCATTGTTCGCTCCGCTCGCCGAAGCCGCGATAGCAGACGGCGCGATCGGCGTCGAGGGTGAACACCGAATCATCGCCAACCAGGAGGGTGGATCGGTCCAGGAATTGCTGGTGCACGCTGGCGATCGCGTTCGAGCCGGCCAGGTGCTGATCCGAATGAATGACGCGCAGGCAAGTGCCGCGGCGGAGACGGCGAAGGCACAGCGATGGACGTTGCTTGCGCAACTGGCTCGCCTCGATTCAGAAACCGCAGGCGACGCCAAGATACAGTTCCAACCGGAGCTGCTGGCCGCCGCCGGCGGTCGGGGTCTCGACGCCGCGCGAGCAGCCGATGCGATGAGCGTGCAACGCGCGCTTTTCGAGGCGCGTACGGTCGGCCTGAACAGTCAGATCTCCGTGCTGCGGGATCGCATCGACCAGCAGCTTGCCGTCATCAGCTCCGCCGAACAACAGCAGCGGGCGACCGGGCAGCAACTCGAGCTGATACAGCGCGAGGTCGAGGTGAAGCAGACATTGCTCTCAAAGGGATTGGCGAGGCTGAGTGAAGTACTGCAACTTCAACGCAGCGAGGCTGCGTTGAACGGCACGTTGGGTGATCTTGCCGGACAGATCCAACGCGCGCGCGCTACCATTGCGGAGAGCCGTTCGTCCATGAAACAGACTCGGGATCAACGGCTGCAGGACGTATCGGACGACAGGCGGGATGCTCGTTCCAAGCTGAACGACGCCGAGGACAGTTTGCGGGCAGCACAGGATGTGGCCGTACGGCGGGACATTGTAGCGCCCGAAGACGGCACCATTCTCAACTTGCACGTCTTCAATGTCGGCGCGGTCGTCAAGCCTGGGGACACCGTGATGGAACTCGTTCCATCGCGCGACCGGCTCGTTGCCGAGGTCAATCTCTCGCCCGATGACATCGACGTGGTATATCCAGGCCTCGATGCGCAGATCCGTCTTCCAGCTTTCAAGCAACGCCTGGTGCCGTCTGTGGGCGGACGTGTCATCTTCGTTGCGTCGGACGTCACCATCGACGATAAGACCAAGACCGATTACTACAAGGTGCAGATTTTGCTGGACCAAGATCAGCTCGATCATCTGCCCAACGTCCATCTCACGCCCGGAATGCCGGTGGAAGCGATGGTGCAACTCGGAGAACGCAGCTTCTTCCGCTACATCACCCAGCCGATCCGCGATAGTTTTCATCGGGCCTTTCACGAGCAGTGAAGGCCGCTTCGCGCAGCCTTTACGTGTCGGCCCTGATCCTCCCTTTGGGGGCGACAACCAACCGGCGCCGGGTTGGGAACAATATCAAGCCGTGGCGCTCGGAGACGAGACCCCAGAGGCCCCTTGGCGCAAACAGCATGACGAGGACGCCGAGCGCGCCGAGCAGGATAAGGTAGGACGCGCCGAAGTCGGCGAGATAGCGCTGCAACAGGTAGAAGATTATAGCGCCGATTACTGGACCTTCCATCGTGCCAATGCCGCCAATCACCACGATGAATAGGACATAAGCGGTCCAATCGAGTACCGAGAAGGCCGCATCCGGAGAGATGCGGGCCTTCTGAAGATAGATGAGCGCGCCAATCATGCCGGTCACCGCGGCGGTCCCGATATAGATGGCGAACTTGGTCCGATAGATGTCGACCCCGAGACTGGAAGCTGCCGCCTCGTGATCGCGGATCGCGCCCAGCGCTAGGCCGCGGCGTGAGCGGAGGGTGAAATATACAAAGGCAAGCGTGCCTGACATCAACGCCAGAGCCATCCAGTAGGAAACGATGTCGCGGGCCGCCGGCGTGCGTACGTCAAATAGCGTCTTCGCCCATTCGATGCCGGGCACGGATGAGGTGATCGCCGGCGTCAGGGATGTCCCAGTGCCGCCGCCAAGCGGCTTGAACTGGGCAAAAACAAGTCGGTAAACTTCGGCGACGACCCAGGTACCGATCGCAAAATAAGCGCCGCGCAGGCGGAAGACGATCAAAGCGGTGGGCAACGCGAGGAGTGCAGATACAATACCGGCGAGCGGAATGGCAAGCAGTGGATTGATGCCGCCAAGCAGCGTGAGGGCGAACAGCAGATAGCCGCCGAGCCCGACAAAGGTCTGCTGCCCGACGGAGATGAGACCGGCATAACCGGCCAGTAGGTTCCAGCACTGCGCCAATGCCAGCATATAAAACAGGAAGATCAGGTCCTGAATCAGATTGCGGCCGGCAAAGGCCGGGAGCACGACCAGCGAAAGGAGAATGGCGCAGACGCCACCGGCAGAGACGCGCGAAGCGCTGCTGGCCATAGTAACGCTGAAGTCCTGCGTCGATTTTGCTGCTGCGGCATCATTCATTGTCGGCTCAATCCTGCGCACGCGGGAACAGGCCGCGCGGTCGTATCACCAGCACCGCGAGGAAGGCGAGATGGCCGGCCAGGATCTGCCATTCGGGGTCGATTCGCGCTCCAATCGTCTGAGCCAGGCCCAGCACGATACCGCCAGCAAGCGTACCCCAGAAGCTGCCGAGACCGCCGATGATCACGGCCTCGAAAGCATAGAGCAGCCGCGCCGGGCCGATTGTCGGATCGAAATTGGCCCGCAACCCGAGATAGAGTGCAGCGATCGTGATCACGACAAACGCCACGCCCATCGCAGTCGCAAAGACCCGCCGATGATCGATCCCCATGAGTTGCGCGATCTCGAGATCATCCGAGGTCGCGCGAAAGGCGCGGCCGATCGGAGTACGGTAGAAGATGAAATTGAGGATGACGACCACGGCAACGGCGGAGAGCAACGTCAAAAGCGGCACGACACCCACTGCAATCCCGCCGCCGAGCGGGATCGAGGCCGTCTCGATCGCGCCCGAGCGCAGGCGCTGGCTGTCGGCCGAGAAAATCTGCAGCAGGCCGTTCTGGATGATGATCGAAAGACCGAAGGTAACGAGCAGCGGCGGCAGCAGGTCGCGTCCCAGCGTCCGGTTCAACAGCACGTGCTGAAGTCCAAAGCCGATCACGAACAGGATCGGAAGCGCGAACAGCACCGCGACAAACGGATCAAGGCCCAGCTTTTGCGCGATCACGAGTATGGCGAAGGCGGCAAGCACGATGAGATCGCCATGCGCGAGGTTCACGAGCCGCATCACGCCAAACATCAGCGACAGCCCGGCGGCGAACAGCGCGTAGAGACCACCGAGCAGCACGCCTTGGATCAACGCATCAAGCCAGCCGGTCATGTCAGGACCCGAAATAGGCGCGGTGAATCTGCTCGCGCGTGAGGTCGCGCGGTCGGCCGGTGAGCGACAGGCGGCCCTCCTGAAAGCAATAGACGCGGTCGGCGACCTTCAGTGCCTGGACGATGTCCTGCTCGACCAGCACAACGCTCGTCCCCTCCGCCTTGACCTGCGGCAGTGCCGCGTAGATGTCGGCGATCACGATCGGCGCCAAACCAAGACTGATTTCGTCACAAAGCAGAATGCGCGGGTTGGACATCAGCGCTCGTCCGATCGCGGCCATCTGCTGCTGACCACCCGACAGCGTCGGCGTGGCCGCCGAGCGCCGTTCCTTCAAGATTGGGAACAACGCCTGCACTCGCTCGAGCGTCCAGGGTCCTGCAGTCTTGCGGCCGTAGCCGCCAATCAGGAGATTTTCCTCCACGGTCAGCGAGGGGAAAAGACGCCGCCCTTCGGGTACGAGCGCGATACCGAGCTTGACGATTTCGGCTGCACTTCGCGCGCCGATCGGCTGGCCATCAAAGACGACGCTGTCGGTCGCTCCTCGGATAAGCCCGGCGATCGCCTTCAGGAAGGTCGACTTCCCTGCTCCATTGGCGCCGATGATGGCGATGGTCTCGCCACGCTCCAGCGTGGTGTCGATGCCATAGAGCGCCTGGAAGTCGCCGTAGCAGGCCACAAGGTTGTGCGTCTCAAGCAGCGGCATGCATTACGCCTCTATGCCGATATAGATCTGATGCACGTCTGGCCGTTGCATGACCTCCTTCGGCAGGCCTTCCGCAATCTTGCGCCCAAAATTGAGCACGACGAGGCGATCGATCACGGCGAACAGGGCATTCACGATGTGCTCGATCCAGAGGATGGCAATGCCGGATTTGCGGATATCGCCGATCGTCGCGACGAGCTCGGCGCATTCCCCTTCGGTCAAGCCGCCTGCAATCTCGTCGAGCAGCAGAAGCTTCGGCGCTGTCGCCAGTGCACGCGCCATTTCCAGCCGCTTGCGCTCGAGCAGGGTCAATGAACCCGCGAGCGCATTGGCACGCCTGAGCAGGCCAAGTCGCTCGAGGATCTCACCACAGGATTGCGTGGCCTCACGCTCCGTCCTGCGCCGGCCATAGACCGCGCCGACCAGAAGGTTTTCGAACACGGTGAGCTTTTCGAACGGCTGGGGAATTTGGTGGGTGCGCGCCATTCCGGCACGGCAGCGGCCTTGTGGCGGCACGCCGGCGAGGTCATGACCATCGAAGCGGATGCTGCCGGCGCTCGGGGAGAGCCCGCCGGCAATCAGGTTGAACATCGAGGTCTTGCCAGCGCCGTTTGGCCCGATGATGCCAACGGCCTCGCCGGTCGCGATCGAGAGGTCGAGATCATCGGCAACGACGATCGAACCGAAGCTCTTCTTCAGGCCTTCGACTTCCAGCAGCATGATACGTCGACGCGCGCGATCAGGTGATGGCCTCCATCGTGCCTCCGACGGGAATCACCGGCGCCGTCTTGTTGTCGGTAATGACGATATCATATTTGCCGTCATTAAAACGCCATTGGCCGCCGACGAGTGGCGTCTTCGCGACGTTCTTGGCGGCAAAGGGCGGCAGGCTCGCACTGCCCCATTGCACCTTGCCAACGACGGTGTCGAGATCGGTTGCGGCGATCGTGGCGGCAATTGCTTTCCCATCACGGTCCGGCGCACGCTTGAGCACGTCGACGGCAACTTCGAATAGCGCATGCGCAAAGCCAATCGGCTGCGTCCATTGCCTCTTGGTCGCGCTCTGATAGGCGCCGGCGAGATCCTTGGCGCTCATGCCGGTGAGCGACGACTTGAAGGGATGGTTCGGCGTCCACCAGACCTCCGAGGACAAATTGTGGCCATCCTTGCCAAGTGCTTCCACTGCGACCGGGAAGAGAATTGCCTTGCCGACGGACGCAACCTTCGGCTTGAAGCCCTGTTGCAGCGCCTGTTTCCAGAAGGTGGTGAAGTCCGGCGGCAACACCACGCCGGTGATAATCTCGCAATTGGCTGATTTGAACGCACCGATCTGGGCCGAGAAACTATCGGTGAGATTCTGATAGCGCCCCGGATCGGTGAGCTTGTAGCCGCCCTTCTCCAGCACGGGCGGGAAGCCGACGACCTTGTCGCCCCACGCGTTGCCGTCGCCATCGTTTGGAAACAGCCCACCAACCGATTTGTTGGTTGCAACCTGGCCCCACATGTTGGTGAAGACGGCAATGACGTCCTCCAGACCCCAGAAGAAGTGGTAGGTGTAGTTGAAGCCCTTCCACGCCGGCGGCCCGCCGCCGGGATTGGCCTGACGGCCGATGAACCAGGGCTGCCATGGCGCAACGGTAGAGATGCACGGGACCTCCTCGATCTCGCATTGGGTCGAGACGGGATTCGTCGTCTCCGGCGTCGATGCAACCAGCATCAGATCGATCTTGTCCTGGACGATCAGATCCTTTGCGACTTCGGCAGCGCGGTTCGGGTTGGACTGACTGTCCTTTACGATGACCTCGACCGGCACAGTCGCGTTACCGACTTTTACCCCGGTCTTGGTCGCTTCCCTAAAATTGGCGAGGATGAAATTGTCGGCCTCCGCGAAGGCTGCAAGTGGCCCGGTGAGTGGCGAGACATAGCCAAGCTTGATGGCGCGCGTCTGCGCGATCGCCGGAGATTTCAAGCCAAGTGAGAGCGCGGCGCCGGTTGCTGCGGAGTATTTCAGCAGCGCGCGCCGGTCGATTGAACCGCGATGAGTCAAACTGGTTTTGCGGCAGGTCATCTGCGCGTCCTCCCCTCCGGATGCGCCGGATTCTCATCGTGGATCGCTTGACACACGGGCCGGCGTTCGATATTCGAACAATAGTTCGTATGTCGGCCAGTGTCCGCCAGAGGCCAGATGGAGTCAACAGGCCGCGTCATGACGCAAACTTCGCAGCAGCATCGAGGTGAACCCGACGACAAGGAGTTCATGACGACGCTCGCCAAGGGCCTCGCGGTGCTGGGCGCGTTCGGCAAACAGCGGCCGACCATGACCTTATCGGAGGCTGCACAGGTCGCCGACCTCTCACGCGCCACCGCGCGCCGTGTGCTCCGCACCTTGACCCAACTCGGCTATGTCGAGCAGGAGGGCCGCACGTTTTCGCTGTCGCCACAGATTCTCGAACTTGGCTTTGCCTATCTGTCGACGCAGAGCTGGATCGACCGCGCGCTGCCCCTGATGCGCGAATTGAGCGAGCGGCTGGGCGAGAGTTGCTCGGCCGCGATCCTGCAGGGCAACGACATCGTATATGTCGCGCGCGTACCGGCGCGGCGGATCATGTCGGCTGCGCTCTCGGTCGGGAGCCGCCTGCCTGCTTTGCACACGGCACTCGGGCGTGTCCTGTTCGGCTATCTCGACGAGGCCGAAATCTGGCGCCGGCTGCGATCGCAGCGCATCGACGCCTACACGCCGCAGACCATCACCGACCCGCAGGCGCTGTTCGATCGCATCCGCACCGATCGCGCCCAGAGATTTTCCATCATCGATGAAGAGCTCGAGCGTGGCCTGCGCGCACTCGCGGTGCCGGTACTCGATCGCGGCGGCCAGGCAGTCGGCGCCATCAACCTTTCGACCCACTCGACCCGGACAACGCGCAACGAGATGCGCGAGCACTTCCTGCCCGAGCTCAATCGGCTCGCGGAACAGATCTCCTCGACGACCGTCTGACCCCTGCCCTTGCCAAGTTGTGCCCTTGCCAAGCTGCAGGCGCGGCCTTATCGTC
Organism: Bradyrhizobium sp. Tv2a-2; assembly: GCF_000472425.1. GTDB lineage: Bacteria > Pseudomonadota > Alphaproteobacteria > Rhizobiales > Xanthobacteraceae > Bradyrhizobium. The sequence continues at coordinate 478,533 of NZ_AXAI01000004.1, forward strand.
ACAAGTTCGAAATACGGACATTGGTTCGATAATCGAACAAATGGGAGTGTGAGCATGGCAGGCAAGGCGCAGGCAGCACCGGCAATTCCGCCGGAGCATACGGGCAACGTCAAAGTCGCGCGCCCGCAAACGGGTGCGGAATATCTGGATTCACTGCGCGACGATCGCACCGTCTACATCTATGGCGAGCGGGTCAAAGACGTCACCAAACACCCTGCCTTCCGTAACACGTCGCGCATGGTCGCCCGCCTCTACGACGCGCTGCATGATGACAAACTAAAGGGCAAGATCCTGCTGCCAACGGACACTGGTAATGGCGGGATGACGCACGCCTTCTTCAAGGCGCCGAAAAACACGAACGAGATGATCGCCGGCCGTGACGCGATCGCAGAATGGGCCAGGATCACCTATGGCTGGATGGGACGCGCGCCGGATTACAAAGCCGCCTTCCTCGCAACGCTCGGCGCGAACTCCGACTTCTACGAGCCATACCAGGACAACGCCAAACGCTGGTACAAGTTTAGCCAGGAGCGCGTGCCCTTCATCAATCACGCCATCATTCATCCGCCGGTTGATCGCGACCGTCCGCCGAACGAAGTGGCCGATGTCTGCTGCCATATCGAGAAGGAGACTGACGCCGGGATCATCGTGTCAGGCGCCAAGGTGGTTGCGACGGGATCGGTGCTGACGAACTACACGTTCGTTGCTCATCACGGACTCATTCCGCTCCAGGACAAGAAATTCGCCGTTGTCTTCATGGTGCCGACCAATGCGGCCGGTGTGAAATTCATCTGCCGCACCTCCTACGAGATGAGCGCCAGCGTGATGGGAAGTCCGTTCGACTACCCGATCTCGAGTCGACTCGACGAGAACGACGCCGTGTTCATCATGGACAAGGTGCTGGTGCCCTGGGAGAACGTCTTCGTCTACGGCGACATTGAGAAGGCCAACAATTTCTTCCCGCGCACCGGCTTCCTGCCGCGCTTCGTCGTGCATGGCTGCACACGGCTTGCCGTCAAGCTCGACTTTATCAGCGGCCTGCTCTTGAAGGCGACGGAAGCGGCCGGCACCAAGGATTATCGCGGTGTGCAGGCCAATGTCGGCGAGGTCATCGCCTGGCGCAACCTGTTCTGGAGCCTGTCGGACGCGATGGTCAGGGATCCCAAGCCCTGGATCGGCGACTACATGCTGCCGAACATGGATCCTGGCAACGCCTACCAGATCATCGCCACCATGGCCTACACCAAGGTGAAGTACCTGATAGAGCAGACGGTCGCCTCCGGCCTGATCTATCTCAACAGCCACGCCCGCGATTTCAAGAACGACGAGATCCGCCCCTATCTCGACCGCTACCTGCGCGGCTCCAACGGCTACAAGGCCGAAGAACGCGTCAAGCTGCTCAAGTTGCTGTGGGATTGTATCGGCAGCGAATTCGGTGGCCGCCATGAACTCTACGAGATCAACTACGGCGGTTCGACCGAGGAGATTCGCCGCTACTGCCTATTCGGCGCGCAGGCATCCGGCAATGCCGATCGCTTCAAGGGCCTCGCCGAGGACTGCATGGCAGAATACGACCTGGACGGCTGGAGAGTCCCCGACCTCACCGACCCTGGCGAGCTCAGCTATCACATGCTGCGAAAGTGAGACAGATGCGTGGTGCTGCGATAGATCCGAAGCATTTCAGATCGGTCATGGGCAGCTTTCCAACCGGGGTCGCGGTGGTTGCGACGGCGTGGGATCACGAGCTGTTTGGCGCCACCGTCAATTCACTAACGTCGGTGTCACTTCAACCCTGCATACTGCTGTTCTGCACCACCGAAGGCAGCGCGACGGGCGCTGCCATTCGGAAACGGGGGTTGTTCTCGGTCAACATCCTCGGTGCCCATCAATTAGATCTATCCGCCCGCTTCACAGGAAAGCAGAAGAACCGGTTCGAGGATCTTGCCGTTGCCTTCAGCTCCGACGGCCTGCCCCTGTTGCAGGGTGCAGCGGCGCAGATGTGCTGCCGTGTCACCACGGTGCACAAAGCGGGCGACCACGACATAATCTTGGGCGAAGTCATGTCGGGCGACGAGATGGCCTGCAGTCCGCTGGTCTTCCACAAGGGCGCATACGGGCACTTTCAGCGAGCTTAACCGAGACACTGCCAAGCGAACGTTGGACGTGCTCCTTGCTCGTAACCGTTTTTTGGCCCGTTGGCACCGCTAATTCCAGGTGCGCGAACGCTCGTATTTGCACTGTCTGCGGCGCTATGCCCGGTTCCTAATGGACCGGGCTCGCGAAACAATCGGGTGCTCCATCAGAGGAACGCCCAAATGCAAAAATCCACTCGGGTTGCTGAGTACCTGGAGGCTCTCCAAGCGATCGCACCGCTTGTTGCAAAGTTTCGAGAGTCGTTCGATCGCGACCGGCGGTTGCCGGATCGCATCTTCGATGCACTCGCCGATGCCGGACTGTTTCGGCTTTGGCTTCCCGAAGCATTAGGCGGTCCGCAATTGTCCGCCTTCGAATTCATGATAGTGGTCGAAGCAGCCGCGGCGCTAGACGGCTCCATTGGGTGGCTTGTCGGTAACGGCGGTGGGATGAGCCGGGCCTGCGCATTCGTTTCAGAAGCTACGGCGCGCAAGTGGTTTGCCCAACCCCGCGCGTTCATCGTCGCTTCGACCGGCGCAGTCGGCGAAGCCGTTCCCGTGGACGGCGGCTATCTTGTTTCCGGACGTTGGCCGTTCGGCAGCGGCGCGCCTCATGGGACCGTCTTTATGGGACTAGCCAATGTGCACGGTCAAAGCACGCAACTAAGCTGCTACATGGATCGGGAAGCGCTGATCATCAACGACACGTGGAACGTATCCGGCTTACGCGCGACGGGGAGCTATAACTTCGAAGCGCGCGAAGTCTTTGTTCCGAGATCACACACCCACGATTCGTCGGCGCCGAAACAGCTGCAGCCCGGCGCAATCTATCGGCTGCCTGTCGTGTCCATGTTTTCATGGACTGTTGCGTGCGTTCCGTTGGGCATCGCGCGTGGTGCGATCAAGACCTTTGCCGAACTGGCGGCGGCCAAGAAGCGGCAAGGGACAACTGCCATGTTGCGTGATCGCGAAACCGTCCAAAAGGTGGTCGGACAAGCGGAAGCAATGCACCGCGCGGCCAGAGCTTTCCTGATCGACGCAATGGAGGAGCTCATTGGCGTGGCCGAAGTCAGTGGGGAACCGTCACTTCATGCGCGCGCCGTGTTTCGGGCGGCTTGCACAAATGCCGCGGAAGCCGCCGCGCGGGTTGTGAACCTACTCGCCAGGGAAGCTGGTGCAGTTTCGATCTTCGAGTCCTGCCCACTGGAACGGGCCCTTCGCGACGTTCACGCCGCGAGCCATCACGTTGCGATGACTCCGAATAACTACGTCGTGCTTGGCCGAATAGGGCTTGGACTAGAGCCTGAGGCCGCGCGGATCTGAGACGCGCGGGAAGGAAGGGGCGGCCGGGATACCCGGCCGCCCACGTTGTTGTTTGTGGGTGGCTTTGAAGCAATGCATCGGAGGCGAAGCCAGCGAAAGCGGACGACCGAAATCTGTCGCGAGAAGAGTTCCGCTACGCCTGTGGCGAGGTGGCATTGTCTTGACTGCTGTACTGGATGTTCCTCACTCACTCGAAGTGGAAATTAATGTACGGCGGCCGCTCCGGCGCAGAACGAAATGCGGTGCCGCGGATTAACGCCCTACGCAAGCCAGCCCGCGAAACTCCGAGTTGCCGACGATCAAGTGGCCCGACCACGGATAGGCGCTCGTGTTCCGCGCGGCTCAAAAAGGAGGACGAGGGAACATGGCCAATCCACGTGAAGACGAGACCGGTGCCCAACGAGCTGACGAGAAACTTCGGCGAGCCGGCGAGAAGACTGCTGAACAAGCCAGACAAATCGGACAAGCAACCATTGATGCTGGCCAGGACGCAGCCCGTGCCGGCGCCGACATTCTCCAGCAGAACGCGGAAACGTTAAAGAATACGTGGCGTTCCAGCCTTGACACAACGACGACTGTAATGGGCAGCTCAGCTGATCAGCTTAGTCGTACGCTGGGATTGTCAGGTGACGAGGCGCAACAAGCCGCTGAGCGATCGGCACGCAATACCGAAGTTATTCTCTATTCCACCGCTGCAGTCGCCAAATGCATGACCGAAGCTTCTCGTGAATATCTCGAATTTGTTCGGCGTCAGGTCGAGAACAACATGGAGCGCATGAACGACTTGTGGCGTTGCCGAACGCCTCACGACTTTACGGCTTTGCAAACCGATCTTGTGCGTCAATCCTTCGAGGGGGCCTTCCAGAGCGGTCGCAGAATGGCAGATATGTCGCTGAAGCTGGCCGATGATACGGCCAAGCACATCAGGGAGAATATGGAACGGATGCGTCGCGCAGCCTAGCCGAACCGCGTGAACGGCCGAGAGAAAGGCCCCAGCTCAGGCGCTGGGGCTTTTGGTTTCGTCAGAGCGTTGCTCGAACCTTGTCGGAAAGTCGGCGCAGGGGGCGAAAGTGATTGCGAAGCGGAAGGCCGCCTATCACGACCTGCATGTCGAGACGAAGAAAGTCGGAAGATACTGCGAAGCGGACCGGGAAGTCCCAACGATCGATCGAACTGGACGCGCCCCGGGGTGAAGCTACTTGGCGCCGACCCAGAGAGCGCCGCGGTGGCTTGGTCGCCACTAGCGGCCCCCGAAGGGGCGCTAATGTCGCGTTGCTATCGGTTCGCTCGACTCCGCGTCGAGCCGGTTCAACATTGCATTGATCTTGGCCAGTAGGCGCTCGATCTCGTCCTGCTCATCCAAACCTGGCGCCTCGCCCTGCAGACGCTCCAAGAGCTGCTGTTTTCGTGCGAGCAAATCGGTAACGGTCGATGTCACCGCGACCTCCTAATCATCAGAAGCGGACTTCAGCATAACGCAAATGGAGACGGGAATCGTTCCATTTTTCAGGCCGACCGCAGCTTAACCATCTACGGTCATCGGCAATTGCGATACGATTTCCGTCTTGCTCGGGGGCTTAGCTGTGCCATAGCCATGGCGCTGTTGCAGCCGACCTTCGAGTTGATCCTGCTTGCCGTTGATGACGTCGAGGATCGTCATCCGTCAGTTTGCCCCACGGTTCCCCTTGGCGACGCGCTCTGATCGGTTCAGAAACTGTACAGGTTTAGGAACATTGATCACGCACCCGTGGTTATCCGGCTCGATAGTCCATCCACTTTTCTCCGCGGTTGGCGCGGACGAGACGCCATGGAGACGCCATGGACCGGATTTAAGTGTTCTTTCCTGTTTTCCGCTTGGTCAAGATTGGAGTAGCGGTTCTCCGGTTCTCATAATTCGACGGAGTGATTTCAATGCGGGTTTCGGCAATAGCGGCCTGCGCAACTCTTGTTTTGGTTGGAGCGTCATCGGCTCATCCACTGGATTCGCCCGGGACCGTCTACATAGATGGAGCGCCATGCAATCTGGCCTGTCAGTCCTATATGGACTGGAGTCGCCGCACGCTGAAGGGAACGCTGGGTACTGCCGCGGGCGCATCGAACGCGTCTGCTCACCGGGCAGCAAAGGCAGCTCCCCGCAAACAGGTTTCGAGACACGTGGTACCGCCTTCCGTCGACGCGTCGCGCCAAAAGAAGACCAATGATCTTCAAGCCGCGGTTCGGGTGACTCCAGGGCCACCTCCTCCCTGGCCAAAAGCCGAGAATGCGCCTTTCAAGGCGCAGATGCCCGAAGCCTCCTTGGAAAGAAGTCCTCAGGAGCAGGTCATGGCGGCGTTGGCTGTCGCTGAGCAAATGACGAAGGCCGAAACGCCAATCGATGGTGCATATGAAAGCAAACCCGCATCTGCCGGCGACGATAATGCCGCCCCTCCCACAGACGGCCATCCTTTGGTCGCCCTCCTGATTTCACGACCGGATGTAAAATCAGCTTCCGCGCTCCAGGGCCTGAATATTGCCATCGGCTCTGCCCAGGCGAGCGTCGAAGAAGACATCCGCTCTGGATTGGCGGCTGCCGGCGCTACGGACATCCGGCTTTCGCTGGGCGACACCGCCCCCTTCGACCGGCTTGTCAGTGGAGACGTACAAGCCGCGGTGTTGGAGCGGGTGTCTCCAGACGCGGCCGAGGCGTTCCCCGAAATCAAGGGTTTCAAAGTGCTTCGCGTACCGCTCGTGCCTCGTTAGCCAAGAGTTTCGGCTCACGTCGAGTTTCGGGACCAAAGCGCGATCAGATTTGGTTGGATCGTCATCGCGCTTTAGGTCTTTGATTGAGCATGACCTTTCGGAAAACCGCTACACATTTTTCCGGACCATGCTTAGTGCGCGCGAGGCGCAATTCCCTGCGCCCAAAAAGAATCAGGTCGCGTGCCGTATGGCCTCGAAGCAGATGCGCCAGAACTCACCCGGCTGGCCGCGCCGCGGGCGGGTGCGTCTGGGCCTGATGCGTCCCGACGTATTTGGTTGTGGTAATCGCTGCGCCTAGCGCGGCCAAGCCAAAAGCAACGAATAACACAACGAACGCCACTCGAACCCTCATTGCCGTCGCGCTCCCTTCCAAGAGCGCCCCCCTCACGCCAATGGTACCCACTGCACTTCCGATTTCAATTACCCAGGGAGATCGGTAGCGATACGGGCGCGCATCGCGAGGCTCGATCCTCCCACCAAGGGCCGGCCGCAGATATTTCCGCGACCTTTCATTGCCCGGACTTAAGTGTCGTGCCTAAAGCGCGATGAGATTTGGTTGAATCGTCATCGCGCTTTAGGTCTTTGATTGAGCATGACCTTTCCGGAAAACCGCTACACACTTTTCCGGATCATGCTCTAGCGATCACCAGCCCCGATAGTACCGGGGACCATAATACCCAGGACCATAATAGGCGGGAGCATAGTAACTCGAATAGCCGTAGTATGCGGGAGCGTAGCCGCCGCTGTAATACGATGGAGCGTATCCGCCGTAAGCGGGTGCATAACCGCCATAATAGCCGTACCCTGGTCCGCCATAGTAACCGTATCCAGGGCCATAAGCGTACGCACCGGATGCCAGGCCGCCTATCACCGCGCCGGCAATCAGTCCGCCGGCCAGACCGGGGCCCCAACCNCCCCGCCACGCTTGAGCTGGTGATGGTGTCACTAAGGCTGTGACACCTAGCGTCGCAGCGATCGCAAATGCAAATACTGCTTTTTTCATGTCCGAAGCCTTTCCAGTTTCCGAAACTCTAAACCGCACGGCCGGCAAGAGTTTCCTGGGAGTAGCCGTTTGCGAAAGGGCTGCCGTAGACTTTAGTGATGATTCAATCGGGTGCCGCCAAAACAGTTCCTCGCCTCGCAAATTAGGCTCAGCCTCATTCTCGCGGTGCCGGCTCTGACCGTGCACCGCAGAAACCCGGCAAAGATGATTCCGTGAAACACATTGGCTGAGGGCAAGGCGAAACCCCCGAACCATCGCGCGGCGCGAGCCTTGCACATGTTTATTCGATCAGGATCAGACCGGGAGGGAGTGAATCGTCGAATAAATTGTCCTGGTCGGATCGTGCGATCGGAACGAACCCTTTGATTTTTGCGGTCTGTAGCGCGGGGACGCCGGATTTCTCCAGCTTGCTGGCAATCCGACCGCGCAAAGGCTTCGGTAGATCCAGGCTCCGATCGTCGACGACGCGCGCGGCCCGAAGGAACAGAGACTGCAGATCGAGCAACTCCGGCGTGGTCCAATCGAAGCGCTCGAAAGCCTGGTACGCGTGCTCGACGAGGTCAGGCGAGACGACAGTCTCCGGCCCTGCATAGAGCGGAGTTCGATTGAGCAGTCGCCCGAGCGCCGCAAGATAAGGAGCGCAGTGACGCTTGGCCTCTGCAAGCGTCACCGCGATGTCGCAGAAGCAACGCACCAGTTCCGCCTTGGTGTCGTGGTGGATCAGTTCCAGGGATCCGGCCAGGCGCACGAGTTCGTCGGGCGCCCTGCCGTCGCGGATCCTGTCGATCTCTCGGGCCATAAGCCTGGTCTGGCGTTCGCGCGTGAGCCCGCCCGCCACCCGGCGCCAGAGAATGTATTCCTGGCTCCTGATGCGCCGACCGGGAAAGCACGGCCCATCATCGTGCACCCGCCACAGGGCATCAATACGAAGGTCGTCCCGGACGACTCCGAAGCCCGGGCGTAGCAGGAAACCAGCCATGATGAGCCATGCCTCTTCGTGGTCCGCCGAACGTCGTCTGTCGTCGCGCCGCTCCTCGAGCGCAGGCCAAAGGGAGCGCAGCAGTGGCCCGTTCCATTCACTTCTGGCAGACGTGAGGATGCGCTCCATACCCTTGAGGATCGTTGCAGCGGTAATCTTGTCCTTTTTGCTGTTATTGACAGGCCGGGTGAAGACGATCCCGATCTGCCTGCGTGCCGTTTCCAGCGCGTCCGCTGAAGCGTTCGGTTCAATCGGAACGTTTGCCTCCCGCGCCCGCCCCGCAGCGGGCGCGCCCGCGACGCCTTGGACGTGCTCGCGCATGTTGAATTCCAGCGGCCAGGACTGCTGGATGGCGGGGTCGGCGCTGACGCACGAGATCTGGAGCAGCCCCAATGCGTTCATCTGCGCCGTCAGGCCGACGGGCAACATGCCGCCCGCTTCCGGACCGGATAGTTCGGCCGTCCTTACGATAGTCTGGAGCGGGGGCAACGGGTGGAATTCGCCTTCGGACCAGTAGACGATGTCTCCGGCTCGACTGACGCTCTTCCGGGTTGAGGAATACGCCTGGAAGCGCACCAGCTGATCGGTGCGCAGCTTAAGCCCGAGATCAGCGATCTTAAAAAGCTGCGACGGCGCTGCACCCTGAGGAAGCACGCATAAGAGGGGCGGACGCACAGTCTGGCGATCCGTTGCCTCTATCCCCTCCACTTCGAGAAAGATCGCAGCGGCGGCCCCTGCGGCGATGCGACCCGAACGGTTGTGGAGAAGGGCACCAAAGCGTGCGGCTCCGCGCGCCACCGCCAGATCCGGCTCCTCGTTCTCAAGGACCTGCGGCACGAAGCCGTTCTGCCAGTTTCCGATCTGCTCGCGAAGTCTTTGGCGCACCAGCGACGGTCGGACGGATCCGCCGTTGAACAGGACGGCATCAATGCGCGGGCGATCGTTGAGGAATTCGGCAAGATGTCGGGTTATCGCGCTGTCGGAAGGATAGGGAAGTCCCCATTCCCTCAGTGCCGCGTGCGTCCGGTACGGTCGCGCCGCCGCGTCGCACAAGGGAAAAAAGCCGTCCAGCAATAGGCTCTCGATTTCCGCCCGCATCACCGTCGCCGTCTGCGAGCCGCCGACCATCCCCGACCCTCGACCAGCCAGTGCAACAACGAACCGCTCATCCGGCGGCCCCGTAGCGGCCAGTGCGTGCTCTTTCAGATGACGGCAGGCGGCGACGAACTGATCCCATTGCGGGCCGGATAGCTGGCCGCCCGCCCCGGCAAGCCGCGGCTCCAGGAAATGGGCGACAGCAAGGTCGATATTGTCGCCGCCGAGCAGCGTATGCTCGCTCACCGCGACACGCCTGATGTCAGGATCCGGCGTTTGCTCGTTCGGGCGAACTTCAAAAATGCTGAAATCCGAGGTGCCGCCGCCGATATCGATGACCAACACGTGTCGCAGCCCGGCATCGCCGTTGTCGGGCCGCTGCCACAATTCGCGCGTTGGGTCGTGGCTTTCCAGCCAACAATAGAACGCAGCCTGCGGTTCTTCGAGCAGTCGCACATCGTTGGGGAAGCCGGCTTCCTCGGCGGCGGTAATCGTCAGCCGCTGCGCCGCCGCATCGAAGGAAGCCGGGACGGTAATCGTGATGTCCTGATCATCGAACGCAAACCCGGCCTGCGCAAACCGGCTGTTCCAGATCCCCCGCAGATAGTTGAGAACCAGTGCCGACGCGCGCACCGGTGAGATTTTCTGCTCGCCTTCCAGAACCGTCGATCCCCATGGCAGAAAGGGTGCCGACCGGTCGGCGGCGTGATGGCAAAGCCACGACTTCGCGGAATGGACCACTCGTCCGGGCGCTTCGCTAGCCTTCATGCGTGCAAAGAGGCCGACGATCCATTGCCCGGCTTTGACGTCCTCACCATGCAAGTGTGCTGCGACCGTTTCCTCTGGCAGGTACAGGAAGGAAGGTAGCGTTGGCTTCTCGGTCAGACTAGCCAGGCCTTCCCATTGCGGGACGAGAAAGACCTCTGGCGTCCCCTCACCGACCAGTGGTGCGAAAGCGAGTGCGGAGTTGGTCGTGCCGAGATCAATACCAATGGCGAAGCGGGCGCGGTCTTTCGTCAAGGGCTATCTCCAGAGGCAGTACCGCCCCTATTCCGTGCGGACCTGGAACTCAACCTTCCATCGGCGATCGGAGTTCGTGTGCCTCATCCAAAGCTCAAGGATGCCAAGTTCGGTGACGACGGGGCTGACGCGAACCGGCACCACCTGACCCACCGGGACGTCCAGTGCCGGGATCGCGACTTCGAGCAGGCCAGCGTCATCAAGCTCACGCTCGGCGTCGGGGAGTATCTGTCCGGGCGTATCGCCGCTTCGTACCGAGGAGGAAAAAAACCGAAACTCCGCCGTGCGGCCGGTGACAAGGCCGAACTCGCGTCCTTCGATCAGCAGTTCCGTGCCTTCCTGCATCCCCTGCGGGACGACACACAATGCCTTCAGTGGCGGCTTGTAACCCGGAATGGCGGGCATCGACGTTTCCAGGCCGATGTAATAGGAGCGGGCCGCGCCGGCCTTGATGCGCATGCCCTTGCCAGTGGCGCGGAGACGTCCGTAGATCGCGCCGCCGCGTGCGACGGCGAGATCTGGTTCAAAACCCTGCAATTCGCGGACTGGCTGGCCCCCATTCCAGGACGCCAGCAGATCAAGCACCCTGCTACGAATTGGCGCGGCCTTGAAGACGCCCCCATTGAACAAGACTGCTGTCGGCATCAGCGCCTGCGTGCCGGCCGACGCTCCCACCAGAGCGGCAAGCTTTTCGCTTGCCTTCACGTTCTGCAGGCTCTGGGTGAGAAAGCGGGCGATATGTTTGCTGACGACCGGATCGGAAGCATAGGGCAGACCGAATTCCTGCAGCCCTGCCGCACCGCTCTCGCGCGGCAGGTCGTCAAGGCTGGTTCTGGCGAAAAAACCGTCGACAACAACTTGCTCCAGCGTCTCGCGATCGAGAGTCGTTGAGACCGTCTTGGCAAGCAGGCTGGAGCCGCGTGAGGGGACCGCGATTGGCGCCTGCGCCAGTTCGCCATCATCAAACAGAACGATCTTGGCTTTTGAGGCGGCATGCACCAGCGCCAGGAACTGCCAGGAGTCCAGCTGTTTGCCCGCGGCCTCGAGCTTGGCGTTCAGCGCATATGCGAGCGCCAAATCCATATTGTCGCCACCCAGCAGGATGTGTTCGCCGACGCTGACACGCTCAAGTTCCAGGCGGCCTTCGACATCTGTGACCGCGATCAAGCTGAAATCGGCTGTCCCGCCACCGACATCGCAGACCAGCACGATATCGCCATCAGCAATTAGGTTTCGCCATTCTTTGTGCGTCTGCGCCATCCAGGCGTAGAACGCGGCCTGCGGCTCCTCGAGCAATGTGACGTCCCCAAGCCCCGCATCCTTAGCGGCCTCGGCGGTGAGGCTTCTTGCAACCTCATCGAACGAGGCAGGAACGGTTACAACGATCTCGCCTTCCGAGAGGTCCCGGCCCTGCGCCCGTTCGGTATGCAGGAAGGCGTCCCTGAGATGTTGGAGGTAAAGGCGTGAACATTCGAATGGCGAGAGCTTCTCTTCCGCGATGTCGGATCGCCAGGGCAGGACCCGCTGCTTCGGGTCGATATGCGGGTTGGACAGCCAGGATTTGGCGGAGGTCACGAGCCGATCAGGCACGAGCGCCCCCCGCTCCCGCGCGAACTGGCCGATGATCGCGCGCTCGCCGGCATCATTCCAGGGCAGAGGAAACGAGCTCTCCGGGAACTCCTCGGAGTGCGGAATATAAATGGCGGACGGCAATGTCGGCATCTCGCCGATCTGATTTGGTCCTAAGGTCTGCGCGATTTCAATGATTCTGGTCTCATCACTCTCGAGATCGGCGATCGCGATTGCGCTGTTGCTGGTGCCGAGGTCGATAGCAAGACTGAAACGAGCGCTCATGAGAGGATTGTCCTGGGTTGTCGTGCTGTATGTTCGCGTCAATAACCGCGCCTGACGGGAGCACCGGTTGCACGTGATCCGGCTCTCTCGTCCGGCGACCGGCCGATGCGAGCTCGCTTAACTCAGTTCCACCTCCGCCGGAGCGATTGCTGGAAGTCGGTCGGTCGAGCTCCGCAAAACGCGCGGTAGATTCACCGCATCCGTTTTCCAGCCGTGATGGACAAGCACTCCCGAGAACGGCGCGGAACCGCTGATCTTGCCCAGCAATCGGTACTCGTCCGGTGCATAGCCAGCGGCGACCTGCACTCTCGATCCCTCGCTCTCTGTGCGCACGGGCGAGATTTGGAAGTGCTCCAGCAGGGCGGTCCTGCATCCGGCATGGACCACGCGCGCGGCTGCCCCAACCTGTGCATCATCATACGCGTTGATATCGTCCATCAGGAAATCGACCAGCCGGCCCCTCGCCTGCAGCATCGCCAAAAAGCCGACGATCTCGGCGTCTGTCTGGTTTGCGCGAGTCGGAACAGCCATCGGTCGGGCCGCCTCAGCGCCAGCACTTCGGTCGTCCCGTGACGGACCGTTCCCGACCAGGATCGCTATCAACGCGACAAGGCTCAGCGCCACGGCTGCACCCGACAGATACATTCGGAACGCGCTCGCCGCCGGCAGCAATTCCAGAGCGTTCACCACGACCAGGAGCAGGAGCACTACAATAGCGATCGCTTTCATCGCACGCATGTTTAGCCGCAGCTCCTATTGAGACGCACAGCGTCGATTGACGTACTGAGAATATAGGATAGCGATGGATGTGGAAACCTAAGCAGGGCCGAGCCTGCTATCATGCAAGTGCCACAACGCCGGTAGGAACTTCCTAGGTCAGTTGGATAGTGGGAGAGTCCTTTGACCTGCCCGTGGCGGTCTTTGGCGGCAAGGCCAAATCCTCGCGTGCCAAGAAATCCTCCCGTGCCAAGACAGGCGCCACTCGGGACAGCTGACGTCAACCGAGATATTGTCCAACGATCGCCACAAGCACCGGCAAGCTTGGGCAGGAACCAATCGGACCACCATGTCCTCCAGCTCTAATACCAGTATCGCCAGGAAAGCTCGCACGAAGGCCGAGGCGGATTTTGCCACTTGGCTCATGATGGCCAAACTGGGTGGTTTCGATGATCTTCCGCCAAACGCACAGAGCTTTCTGACCAACTATCGAACCAGGCTCGGGACGATGAGCGAGGCCGAGTCCACGGCCCTCGCCGTTCGCGAGGTGTACAATGCTTACTATAGCGAGATGGGAGGCGTGGGCGCGGCGCCGGAACCAAATGGTCGCACAACAAAGGGAGCGGGCAAAGTCAAGAGACGGCCTGGACCTCAGGTCAGCCTATCGTCCGCGCGCCATTCGACACGGCCAATCAACCAAAAATCACTCACGGCATTGCTAATTTTCGCGAGCATGGTGGCGTTGATTGCCGTGTACAGATTTTTGACGAAGTAACACCGCCAGCGGACTGTCTGCCGGGAAGAAGCACCGCTCACAGCGACGGCGAAATCCGGGTGACTCGCAAAGCTCTCTGCCTGCTGAGGCGTTTCGCGCCTGAAGCTGCCCTCCCCGCTGCTGTTTGATGTCGCAAACGCGATGCTTTTATTTCGAAGGCCGAGACGCGCCCTGCTCGATCAGCATCACCGGGGGCACCCAGCGACCATTCGATCACCGACGGTCTTCTGACTATTTTGTATTTTGTGGTTCCGAAATTTGAACCGGATGTTCCGGCTGTGGACTTATTCCTTGCAACCGGAGCCGAGGCAAATGGCCAGAAAACGCGCCTTCGAGGTCACCGTCGTGACAGTCGGAGTCATTTCAACCGCACTGGCTGTTTGGGCGGTGTTTTCGATTTGAGGCCGCCTCAGTTGGGGGCTGCCCAGTCACCAGCCGGACGGGCTTTCACCCTCAACGTGCCGTATTTGGCGGCCACACTTTCGCCGCGATCTGTTCGCCTGCCTAATTCTGTTCATAGACCATACTGGGTAACCGGCGGCGTTTGTTCACGACCTGTTCACGCGCGTCTAGATCTTTGTGATTGCAACGGAATCGAAAAGAGAGCCGCATTCGCGCGGCTCCCTCGCCGGTCTAAATTTATTCGGGAATGAAAAGCCGCGCCGGCAAAACAACCGTACAGCCTGTGGATAACTGTGTGGATTCCGGAAAATCACGGTGTTTTCCGCACGGAACGAGCTTCACGAGTAAAGCAGCCCGACCGCGCGGCCCCGCCGAAGGCCCGAGCCCTGGGCACCGCGCTGGCTGACGGCCGGCCAGTTTCGTTTGTGGCAACAGGTGGCCGCCCACGCGGGCGGGCTATTGAAATTTCAAGGGATTTTCGACTTTTTCCCCGAGTTCGGCGCTGACGGCCCCATTGGACTGGCGCGGATGCAACACGTTGGAATTATCGTGCCGCCGAGCACCTGAGCGATCGGCAGCGCACCAAGCGACTCAGGTAAGTATTGAGCGGGTTTGGAATTGGACTGCCGCACACAACGAGGTAGCCATGCTTTTTCTCGTCCTCATCCCGTGGATGCTTCTCAACATCTTCACCTCTACGCTGCGATTTTAAGTGTCTGAGGCGCGGTCAATTGCACCACCGGTGGCCGCCGGTGCTGGTCGGCTGGCGGTGCAACATTCGCTCGTCGAAAGCTGACTAAGCCGCAATCGCCAGGCGGAAGGATGATCTGAGATTGATGAAAACACCGAGCGCGGCCCGGAGGCCGCCGCGCAGTACTACGTATTTCCAATTCAGTTGGGACCGATTGGAGACCAAGCTTGGTTACCGATTCAAGCCGGGGCAGATCGATGACGAACGGCCCAAATGACTCGTGTGCAGCTATCCGAGAGGCTTGGGAAAAGCAGGCCAGACAGCTCTGGGACAGCAGAACGCATGGCCGAGGCCTCAGCCTGCTGATTGTGAAAATGCTGGCGCTTCCGCCGGGCGGCTTGATACCGAGCACCTCGAGGTCGCCAGCGTTCGAATTTTGGCGAGACCAGAACAAGATCCGTGGACGCTTCATTGGCGCAGCCCCTGGTAACGGAGTTGTGGTCGCCAGGCTCAATGCAGATGGGCTTCCTGAATAGTAGAAGACCTGCCCGAACGTGAACTTCGAGCAGCTGGCATCACTCTACTGCTCCGGACAGCGCTGCAGCCAGTGTGAGCACTTTGACGCGGACCGCCGCGCCCATGAATCCCGGTCGTCGGATCTCAGGGCAGTGACGTCCGCGAGCCTCATGCCCGAGCCGCTTGATTTTCGCGTGTCGCTTCTCGAAAGCGCGAGGCGGAAACGGGAAACAGGCAGTTCGCTCGTACCGAGAAGGCTTAAACCAAAAGCCGCGCCGGACCGAAACCGAGAGGAAAGTCTTCTCGGCGAACGGCGCAGACTTCGGATCGTCGGGAGTTTTCTTCGTGTCATCGCTCCACGTATCGCAGGAGCCAGTAGCCGAATCCTACGATCATGCTCAGCCAAATCCCGGCGACCACCGTCCATTGTTCGATCATCTCCGCTCCTTCGAGAGAAGGGGCCGCCTCTAACAGTCTTGAGAGGTAGGCTAGGTTTTTGGGGGGCGCCAGATCGCTATTGTCTCTTGGCGTGTGAGCGGTCTAACCGCTCCATCGCTCAATGCAAGCAGGATGATTCTAAGTTCCCGCGCACTGGTAACTTGACAAGCGCTTGGCAATGAGGACCGAGCCGCCGCATCGGTGCGGAACCTGCTGTGACCTCCATGACCTGGAGTGTCGAAAAGTCGAAAAGGTTGCCTCGCCCCAGCTTTGCGGTCTCGGCGTGAGAGATGTTACGCAGATAGCTACGCCCAGACCCTTTGCGTAAGGACCCGACTTCGGCAGAACGTGTGCTCGGGCTCTTGAGGGGCAATTAGCGATCGAAGGGCGGGGCACGCGCTGGCAGAGCTGTGCGTGTTTGTCTATTCAGGTCAGTAATTCGCTGCGATCGGGCCGTTAAAGTGCCAATTCACCCC
This sequence comes from Bradyrhizobium sp. Tv2a-2, assembly GCF_000472425.1. GTDB lineage: Bacteria > Pseudomonadota > Alphaproteobacteria > Rhizobiales > Xanthobacteraceae > Bradyrhizobium. The sequence goes on from NZ_AXAI01000004.1 coordinate 494,693, forward strand.
AAAGCGCGCAATCGAGCCTGTATAACGCAGGGATGTCGCGCCCGCCGTGCTGCCAATCACAACACCATTGAACAGGCATCCAGCAGCGCCGCTACAGGTCTGCGTCAAAGATGTAGCGTAATTCGCCCTCCCAAGGTCATAGTACAGGTACTCCAGCTTTAAGCTCCAGTTGGGCGCGAATTTCCATTCGCCGCCGGCGCCAGCCGTCCAACCAACGCGCGTGTCAGAGAAGGACCCGCCACCTGACGCAGAACATACAACGCCCGCACAAGCTGCTGGTGGCGTGATCAGAGCGGTCTCCGCCGTCGAACTGCGCACGGCGCCATAGGCAAGGCCGCCCGTGCCATACAGCAAGAACGCGGGAGTAGCGAGGAAACCAAGTCGGCCGCGCACCGTACCCAGATAATCGAGATGACTGGTGATTGTCGCGTTGTAAGCATCCGCAGTAGGCGCGAAGGCCGGAATCACGGTGGAGCTGGCAAAAGCCGCGCGTCTGGGTTGGTTGGCCCAGGCTATGTCGGCCTCGAAGCCCACAACACCTCTGCCATTGAACTGCCAGTTGTAGCCAAATTGGCCGCCCCCGATGAACCCGGCACCCGTTCCCAAACTCGTGTTGAATGTCGAGCCGGCTGCGAGCGCAGTACCGAGGTCCGCGGCGGGCACCCCGGGGCTACACCCTACAACCGCTGTGTTGCAGGGGCCTTCGACGGCACTGTGAGCCACGCCGTTGCTGTTCGACCAAACCCCGCCCGCATTCAAACCGGCATACCAACCGCTCCAACTCACGACCGGCGCAGGCGGTGGCGCCTTCAGCGGCAGATCGGCGGCTAACGCGCCCAGAGGTTGAGCGAAAAGGAATAGAGAACCGGCGATGATCCGAACTGATTTGCGCATGCCCAGCCCCATGAAACGATTCCAGCAAAAGCAGGTTACAGCTCGGCGCGAGTCAATGGCTGTTACCGTCCAGCAACATTCGGAAGGAATAACGGGCACGAGGCGGGAAAGCCCGATAGAGGTGATCTGCCCCGGCGCCGATGCGGCCCGACCTCATCGACGGCGAGGCAGTCCTGCCAGGCGTACCCATACGTCAGGGATCGCCGTGGAGAGGCGGGTCCGCTCATATCAGCATGTTCTCCGATTGCCTCGATCGCCGTTCGACGAATAAAATGGGCGTGAATGTCAGGAGTTGCGTAATGCCGCATTATCGGACCTATCTCCTCGATGAGAACGGGCATATTTCAAACGTCGTCGACATGGAGTGCACCGACGACGAGCAGGCAAGGGAATGCGCGAGGAAATATCTATCCGGCCGCAATGCCGAGCTTTGGCATGAAGATCGACTTATCGCGACTTATGCTAACTGACATGCGCTGGGAACGGAAAGACGCAACGGGCATATGCAGAGCAAATCGGCGTCGCTCATACGCTCCCAGCGCAGCAACCATTCCGGCATTACGTCGAGCACACGACCTTTATCAGCTCGATCGGGTAGAGCGCCGCTCGACCGCGTTCCCAGCTCAAGATCTGTGCCTCACTGTAGCCCGTCAGTTCGGCGAGCTCTCTGCGATCCATGTGGGCCTTGACCATCGCGCGTCAGGCGCTGGCCGATCCGCTGCTGCTTGGCGACGTGATTCTCCCTAAGCATCATCGCCATGCCCTGCGTTGTCCGTTACAGCCTGCACCGAATTTGTAGGCGACACACGCATGAACGCACGGCTTCCACCCCGCTGCGCGGCGCGGGGCAAAAGCAAAAGCCCCTCCAGGCTTGGCTCCTGAAGGGGCTTTAGGGTGTCGCGGGCCAGCTGTGTTGCCGGGAATGCCCTCGGGATCATTGTGCCAACCGGACCGTGACGGCAGCGTGAAGCCAGGGCGCGGCGCCAGGCCAAAGAAAAGCCCCGTCGCATCACAGAGACCCCGGTTGGTGATGGCCATCACTGATGGCGGGCGCTTCGGGAGCGATAAGGGGTGCAAGGCCGCGACGGCGAAGACGATCTGCTGGGACGGACCAGCGCGTGGAGGGAATGGAGGTTGGCATGGCTTCTCGGGTTGGAATTGCTTCCGAGGATTTTCGGAAACAAGTGATGGGATACGGGCTGACGACGGCGCGGATCCTCTATCGGATGCCGGATCATCGCTCGCTGCTGCAGACCTATGTCTGGCAGAATTACGATCTCTTTCCGAAATTCCCGGCGCTGCAGGATTTCCTCGCCTTCTGGCAGGAGAAGCTCGACGGCCCCTTGTTCTCGGTCACCGTGGCGCATTCCAGGCTGATCAAGCCGGCTGAGCTGCGCGCCGTCGACGGCGTGTTCAGGTTGCATTGAGCAAATCGTGGCCATGGGCGCGCGAGCGGTGTCACCTGCCGCAGCGTCCGGCACCGCACGACCAGAGGTAGGCGCAGCGCTCGAGGCGCCACGAGGGGAAGCGCAAACCTTTTTAAATCTCAGGCATGGACGCGTCACGCCCAGCCCGGCGTGCGTGATCTTCATCACCGTGCGAATGAAGCGCGCGGCCTATCCCGCGATCACACAAACCCACCGGCCCTTATAGGAGAGAGACATGGACAGACGTACGACTGAACTGAGCATTGGTGACCTGGAGGCTGTCAGCGGCGGAATGCAAAACCTCAAGAACCTCCCCGGATTTCGTACGGACATCAAGTATCCGGACGGAAGTAGCCCCTTGTACGGAAATGGCTCCAAGCGCGACACAATCGACTTGAACGACAACCTTCCGAATTAAGCAACGCGAGCCGCCATTCACGAGACGGCACGGCAGACTGAGGCTAGGCAGTTCACCACCCGCGGCGTAATAGGCGCAGCGGCTTTTCCAAGATCGCTCGCTCCGCGTGGTCGTCGGGTGCGGCGGGCCTAAGGTGACGAGGGGCCTGCAAGCACCCGGCGGTCGGCGGATCGCGGCACCACGCAGGGGGGGGGACAGATTTTTAAGACCAGCCGCGCGTGCGTATAGGGGGAGAGGGACCGCGCCCAAAATCCTTATGGGGTGCGCCCGTTTAAGGTCTGTTTCTGGGTGCCGCCAACCTTGGACGGATCATCGTAGCTAGGTGGGTTGTAGTGGATCGTCGGATAGCCCCCCGGAACGGCAGCAAAGCTATTAGCCACGCTGGAAGAAAATAAAACAAGATGGTGCGAGTGGCGCACTGTTGCGGCACTGGCAGACGCATACAGGGTGATCAACAATCCTAAAGCCAAAAAAGAGCGCATCGCAATTACTCCAATGAAACGGGGATTTGCGATATGCTCTGATTAATGCGCGACGCCGTCTATAAACTATCTCACACCTCTTATTTTCGTGATGAGTTTTTCCCTGTTGGCATGATCACCCTTGTTCGAGGGCCTTGAGATTTGCAGTTCGAGCGCAGGTGACGAGCTAACGACTTGGCGACGCCAAGATGACCACTGCGCTGCTCGACCGGCTGCCCCATCACTGCGACATCGTCGAGACCGGCAATGATGACGCCGATCGGCGTTCGAACCCCACGCCGAACAACACCCTAACGATTTTGGGAGCGCACGAGGCGAGTGAGCCGGATCACAGTCTTTGGCGCGGTGATGGGGCATCTTTGTTGCGGTTATCTCCTGGCTGGCTTCCTCCCCGGGCCAGCAACTCGCCCCGCTCGCCCGCCACCAAACGAGAGCGGGGCTTTTTTTTGCTGCGGCCCCCCTCGTGTTCGGCGAGCTGGTACAGACGCATCAGATCATCGGCCTGCGAGCGTCCAGGCGAGTGCTACGTCGGGTCGATAAAGGCCAACCGGGAAACGTAGACGCCGCGGGCTCAAGGTCCCGAGGGAGCAAGTCCCTCCATCTCCGCCTTCCTCTCCATTGGGAAACTCCGCCTTCCTCTCCATTGGGAAACCTCCGTCTAGGAAGCCGATAACGGGGAGTGCTGTCCATGACGGGGCGCAGCCCGTGACCAGAAAGTAGCTGCTTATGGCGGGAACTATCCCGCCAGCAAACCTGTCCTTTTTAGACGTTCGATTGCAACGGGCAAAGAAAAGCCTCGGGGAGAGGAAGGCAGGCGCGAGCCCGTGTCATTCGCTGGGGTGAACACCGATGCCGACTGCGACGGCGCGAAGCATGGCTCGGCCCCGAGTCCCCCGCGTACTGAAATCGGACATAAACGTTGCTTCGTTATTGACTCGCGTGAAGCATCTGCAGCTCCGCAATGCGGTCGTCGGCGCGGCGGAGCCGCCGACAAAGCTCGCGGTTGATATTCTGCATCACCATCACGTATGCGTGGATGTCGGCCTTGTAGCACATGTAGAGCTGTCGGGCCGTGAGCTCGTACAGCAGGGTCGGGCTCTGCGCGACGACGGTCGCTGATCGGTTCTGCATCTCGATAAGCGTCATTTCGCCAAAGAAATCGCCAGCCTGAAGACTTGCCATACGAATTATGCGTCCTGAATCCCCGAGCTTGCTCACGACGAGTTCACCGGAGTGAACAACGAACATTGAGCGGCCAGCTTCTCCTTCCGCCACGATCGTGTCACCGATGTCGAAGCGGCGCTCGACCAGCATCGAAACCAAAAGATCGAAGCTTGCGTCTGAGAGACCACCGAAGAAAGGTGTGGCGAGCAAGAACGCTTTCAGATCGGGCGAGCTGACAGCCATTGGCCCAATATACTCCGGCTCCCGGCGGCGGCAAGCGGGCCAAGTCCGACCGGACGTCTCTACGATGAATGTCGCGCGGCAGCGTGGGGCTGCCGGTCCCGCCTTCACCGCCGTGCGGCTGTGGCGTGACCTCGAGGAACGCGGCTTCGCTGGCGGCTACAGCGCCGCACGCCGTCGCGTGCGCGAACTTCGACCTCCCCGGCCGGCGGGTTTCCAAGTGCATTTTAAAACGCCACCGGGTGAGCAGGCGCAAGTCGACTTCGCCAGGATTGACGTCGAGTTCGTCGATGAGCCCGGGGTCAAGCACATTATCTGGCTGCTCTCGATGGTGCTTGGCTACTCACGGCCAGATCTGGGCACGCTTCGTTGTCAGCAAACAGTCCCTCGCCCTCATCTCCGGACGTGGAGATCGCTCACTGTGGCGGCCGCTCCTTTTTCGCCCGGGTCAAAGGCGAGCGCGAATAGATGCCAATATGCCTGTCGTCGTGTCAATGATGGTTACGGCCTGCTGGGTCTTGCCTTGCCCGAATGGATATTTGGTACACTGATCGGATAACTGAACCAGCCGCTTTCTTTCGCTCGTCAGGATCGTGCTGCTCTTGTCGACGGCAAACTTGACAATATCCCGCATCGGATTGTTGTCGCCAAAGTCGGTCAGATCTTTGTCCATCGTGATCAGATACTCATAGCTTGCTAGTTCGTCGGAGATCTGAAGAAGTTCCCGGATGGTCGAGTTAATACAGCCGGCGTCGCCGCTGGAAACATCGGGGCGCTTTGCTGTTTCGACAAGGTCGTTCATGAGGTTGGCAAAAAGCGGCTTAAGGCTCTCCGCCTGCCTGAAATCGCTCTCGGACAGGACGCCGGCGCGGCACACACTGGGGAAGAACAGCCCAAGCACCAAGCTTGCCGCCAGCATCTTTCGCCGCGCTGGCGTTGGGAACGAAAGTCTGGTGGTGCCGATCAGCCCGTGCATCCCAATCGGTCCCCTCCCCTTATTGTTAGACGGTCGATTCTGTGCAAAAATCCGGCCTTGTCGACTTCAGTTCACCACTTGCTTTGCGTGCAGATATGTCGGCGTCCGAACCGCTCCCAAAGCCGGAGCATAGGAGTATGACCGACGGGCCGCAACGGGCATTTCGCGCCGCGGCCCTTGACCGGGCTGCGTCTCCGGAGCAGCTCGATCATCTCGTTGTTATCACCAAGCCCGCTGACTGGATTCTTACCCTTGTACTGTACATTGTGCTTGTGGCGGCCATGCTGTGGGGCATCTTCGGGCGCGTGCCTACTCGGGTCTCGGGCGAGGGAATCCTAATCGGGAGTGGAGGTAAGGTCGTCGACGCCGTATCCGCGGCGGCCGGACGGCTGCAGTCGGTCGCGGTCACGGTTGGCGATCATGTCAGTAAGGACCAGCTCGTCGCCCAGATCGTTCAAACCGACATCGAGCAAAAGCACAAGGCAGCCACTGAGGTCTTTCATGAACGGGAGCGGGAGCACGCCGACCGGGTGTCGAAAGCTGCAAGCGAGCTCGCCGCCAAGGGCCAGAATTTTGCAAAACTTGAAATCGCGCTGCAGCAGGTGATCAAGGCAACCAGCCAACGCGTCGACTATCTCGTCGTCGACGTCAAAAACCTCGATGATTTGCTGGCCAAGGGATACACGACGCGGCGCAATGTCGAGGAGCGACGCCAGGAGCTGACCGATGCCCAACAACGCCGTACCGACGCCCAAAACGAGATTTTGAAGTTGCATGCGCAGAAGACGGATCTGGAGACCGACCGCGGGCGCGAAATTCAACAGTCGGAGTTCGCCCTCAACGAGGCCCGGCGGCAAATGAATGCCGCCACCGAACAGCTGAGCCAGAACACCCAAGTGATCAGCCCGATGGACGGGCGGGTTTTGGAGGTGAAGATTTCGCCCGGTTCGGTGCTAGCCGTCGGCACGCCGGTGATCGAGATCGAAAGCGAAGGCATCAGGCTCGAAGCCGTCGTCTATATTCCCGCCGAACGGGGCAAACAGATCAAGCCGGGCATGCAGGTGCACCTCGAGCCGAGCACGGTGAAGCGCGAGGAATTTGGCATGATGCTGGGCAGCGTGGTCAGCATCTCTGATTTCCCGATGACGCCGCAAGGCATGGCCGCGCTGCTGCATAACGACAGCCTGGTTTCACGCTTCTCGCACGACGGTGCACCCTACGCCGCGACGGTTGCGCTCCATGAAGACGCCTTCACTGCAACCGGATATCGATGGGCCGTTGGCGAGGGGCCGAACATTCATCTCACGAGCGGAACGTTGGTGCGGGCCGAGATCACAACACGCCGGCAGCGCCCCCTCGATCTGGTGATCCCCCTGCTCAAGCACCTCACGGGAATTGATGGATAAGCCTTCTCCAAACACGCTAACCAGCAAGCGCGAGCGGCCCAAATCTTACGTCAGCCGCATGGTGAGCTGGTTGCCGCGCCGGAGCATTCGACGGACACCCGTCATCCTGCAGATGGAAGCCGTCGAATGCGGCGCGGCATCGCTTGGCATCATTCTCGCGTATTACGGGGCGTGGATTCCGTTGGAGCAGCTTCGTATCGCATGCGGCGTATCGCGCGACGGCAGCAAGGCCAGCAATATCATCAGAGCGGCGCGCCGATACGGGCTGACGGCGAAGGGCTACAGCGTCGAACCTTCGGCACTTGCCGAGCTTCCGATGCCCTGCATCATTCACTGGAACTTCAACCATTTCGTTGTCCTTGAAGGAATTGATAGAAAGCGCGCCTACATAAACGACCCCGCGAGCGGGCGTCGGCGGATCGATCTGGTCGAGCTCGATCTCGCCTTCACCGGCGTTGTCCTGGTATTTGAACGCGGCGAAAAGTTCGAGAAGGTCGGCAGCAAGCCGAAGGGCATACGCCTGCTCATGCGTGAGCTGCGCCAATCAAAGGAGGCGGTGGCCCTGTTGGTTGTCGTCAGCATCGCGGCGGTCGTACCCAATATTGTCGCCGCGGGCTTCTCGAAAATCTTTGTAGATCAGATTTTGATCCAGCACATGCGGAGTTGGCTTGCGCCGCTTCTGATCGGCATGGCGGTGACGGCGGCCTTCCGGGCCGCTCTGACCATTATACGCCAATCGCTGCTATTGCGGCTGCAGACCAAGCTCGCCGTCGTGATGACCAGCCGCTTCCTATGGCGTGTGATGGCGCTGCCGCTGGAATTCTTCACCCAACGCCACGCCGGCGATATTGCGAACCGCATTGCAGCCAACGAACAGATCGCCCGGCTGCTTTCAAGCGGGATTGCCTCCAATGCGCTGAGCCTGATGTCGGTGGTTTTGTTCGCCGCGGCCATGGCCGTCTACGACGTCGGCCTGACCGCGCTTTGCGTCGCAATCTCCTTGATCAATGTTCTTCTCCTGCGACTTGTCGCGTCACACCGCCAGGAACTGAGCTATCGGCTGGCGCTCGAACAGGGAAAGCTGCACGGGGCGACCGTCAGCATGGTGCGGACCATCGAAACCATCAAAGCAAGTGGGTTGGAAGACGACGCCTTCGGCCGGTGGGCCGGCCTTCAGGCCAAAAACCTCAACGCCGAACGGAGGCTCGGCGCCTCCGCCATCATATTGGACATGGTCCCGACCCTGCTCTCAGGCCTCATGGTCGCGGCGATTCTTGGCCTCGGAGGCTTGCGGGTCATTCAGGGCTCGCTGACACTGGGAAGCCTCGTGGCCTTCCAATCCTTGGCATTGAATTTCTCCGAGCCTTTCGTCAATCTCGTGAACTATTTCGGCGGCATGCAAACCATCAAGGGATCGCTCGAACGGCTTGAGGATGTCTACCGCTACCCGCTAGCGCCGCCACCGCCGACACACGTGGATGCCTTGCCGCCCAAGCTTGCCGGCCGGTTAGAACTTCACAACATCAGCTTCGGCTATTCGGTGCTCGAGCCGCCGCTTTTGGCGGATCTTTCGCTGGTGATCCCTGCCGGTTCGCGGGTAGCGCTCGTTGGCGTGTCCGGCAGCGGAAAGTCAACCCTCGGCAAACTGATCTGCGGACTGTACAAACCCTGGTCGGGCGAGATTCGTTTTGATGGATGGAGGCTGGCGGATATCCCTGCGGACGTTTTTGCGAACTCCGTCGGCTATGTCGACCAGGACATTTTTCTGTTTGAGGGAACCGCACGAGACAATTTGACGCTCTGGGATTCGACAACTGATGAGCGCCATCTGCTGACGGCGGCCAGGGACGCGCTGATCCATCAAGACCTCGCGTCCAGACCTGGCAACTATGACTGCCACGTCAATGAAGGCGGTACGAACTTCAGCGGTGGTCAGCGTCAGCGCATCGAAATCGCCCGAGCTCTGGTTTGCAATCCCTCGATCCTTGTCTTGGATGAAGCGACGGCTGCACTCGATCCGGTCACCGAAAAATCCATCGACGACAACTTGCGGCGCCGCGGTTGCAGCTGCATCATCATCGCCCACCGCTTGAGCACGATACGCGATTGCGACGAAATCATCATGCTCGAACGCGGTCGCATCGTTGAGCGCGGTACGCATGAAGAGCTTCTTGCGCTTCAGGCCTCCTATGCCAAATTGGTGGCGCGCGAATGACGGATCGATTTGCCAGCGAGACATTCGTTGGGCCTCAACGGGAGACGCCGATCGCTCTGTTGCACCGAACTACGCTCGATGCGCGTCGCCCGATGCTTCTCAGCGACCACGAACACGTTCTTCAAGTGGCCGCCGGTCACGTCGATTTGTTTGCAGCGCAGCCGACCGGCACGCGCCAACATTTGTTTCGTCTCGAAGCCGGCGACGCCATTCTGGATCTGCACAATGCCTGCGAAACCTCGGGCAGCCGGTTGCAAATCATCGCCGTCGGAACGCCCGGGACCGAGCTTCTGGAGGTCCCGCGCGGCGCTGCGTCCTTTGGTGCAGTGTCCGGCTGGATTGCCCACCTGGCGACGTTCATGGTTCGGTCGGCCGCAAGCGAGACCATTTCCGAGCTGGTGAGCGGTGAAGCAATTGAACTGCACCCGGGCGAGCGCCGTCGCAGTCCAACGCGGAACCTCGTGTGGGCACACCTCGAAACCGGGACAATAAAGCTGATGAACCTCAGCCCGAGCTTCGCTCCCGGGCAGCCCCCTCTCCCATTGACGGGTGGCGTGTGGGTGGAAGCCGGCGAGCAGGGGTGCAAATTGCGTCTCGACGCTAATCCGCCAGACGCCCCGGTTCTCTGGTCCGCGATTGATCGATACCAGCTGGCGGTCATTGCCCATCTTGAGCGCAGCCTGGCCGACGGCGTCATTCGAGAGCGGGAACAGCTGGTCCGGCGTGGCGAACTCATTGCGTCGCAAATGCTCGACTCCTTCGAGCGGCTCTCTGATGTCGTGGTCAGAAAACCCGATCGCGCGCAATCCGAACGGGACCCGGCAGACCCGCTGCTTTACAGTTGCCGCGTCGTCGGAGAAGAACTGGGAATACCGGTTACGCTCTCGCGGCGCGCTCAACCCGCGGGACGGGCCTTCAGCGAGATTCTGGAGATCGCTCGCGCGGCCCAAATGCGGATCCGCCGTGTGCTTCTGCGCGATGCCTGGTGGAAGACCGATGCTGGACCGCTGCTCGGCTGGCTTGGAGACGAACGCAGTCCAGTGGCTCTGCTGCGCAATCGGGCAAACACCTACATGATGTTCGACCCAAAGGGCGGAAGGCATCGCTCGGTCGACCGCTCCGTTGCCGGCGAGCTCGAACCGGAGGCCATCGCTTTCTATCCAGCGTTGCCGTCCCGCCGGCTCCAATATCGCGATCTGTTTACCTTTGCGATGCGCGGCGTTTCCGGCAGCATCGCGCGCATCGCGTTGGCGGTTCTCGCAATCGGGCTACTGTCGCTGATGCCGCCACTGCTCACCAGTGTCCTGGTCAATTCGGTTATCCCGCGCACCGAAATCGATCAGCTCGTTGTTTGTGCCCTTGCGCTGACGGTCAGCGCTGTGGCGATCGCCAGTCTGCAAATGATGCAAGGACGGGTCACGTTAAGGCTCGAAGGTCTGCTCGACTATAAGCTGCAGGCCGCGCTGATCGACCGACTGCTCCGCCTACCCACCTCTCTGTTTCGCGAATATACAAGCGGCGATTTGGTCGATCGCGCCATGGGCATCGACGCCGCTCGCCGGATCTTCACCGGACGCGTGCTGCGCGGCTTTACGGCCGCGTTCTTTTGTCTCTTCAGCATTGGGCTGATGCTCTACTATGACCCTCGTCTGGGCACCATTGCACTGCTGCTCGCGATGATTAGAGCGGCTGCGATTCTTGCCATGAGCGCCGTGCGGCTCTACTACGAGACCAGACATTTCAACCTGCAAGGCAGGGCCAGCGGCTTTGTTCTGCAATTGATTGCGGGAGTCAGCAAGCTGCGCGTGGCAGGCGCAACGGCGCGCGCGTTAGCGCGATGGTCGCACCAATTTGCTGTGCAGAGGCGCTACTTCATCGTCTCGCAGCGAGCGGCCAACGCGCTGAGCACCTTTGACACCGCCTTTCCGATGCTGGCGACATTGACCATCTTTGCGCTTGCCTCGTACACAAGCAGTCACCTCCTGCTCGATCTCGGCGCTTTTCTCGGCTTTATGGCAGCGTTGGGACAGACCATGGCCGCGATCGGCAATTGGGCCTCGAGCGTCAGCGAATCACTGGTAGCGATTCCTCACCTCACCCGCTTGAAGCCCATGATTTCCACACCTGCCGAGATCTCCGAGGAGCGGCGATCGCCTGGAGAACTATCCGGGGAGATCGAACTTTCCGGCGTCGTCTTCCGCTATACGCAAGGCGGGCCGAAGATCCTGGATGACATCAGCCTCAGCATTGCGACGGGTGACTACGTCGCGATCGTCGGTCCCTCAGGCAGCGGGAAATCGTCGCTCTTCCGTTTGCTGCTCGGTTTTGAGCGGGCGGAAGCCGGCACGGTGTTTTACGACGGCAAGGCGCTCAACACGCTCGACATCAGCGCCGTACGCCGGCAGCTTGGGGTGGTGCTGCAAGACACCAAGCTCGCAACCGGAAGCCTTTTCGAAAACATTTGCGGCGGCGTTGATTTACCGCTGGAGAAGGCGTGGGAGGCCGCGCGGCTGGCGGCGCTGGATATCGACATCGCGCAGATGCCGATGGGCATGCATACGCTGGTTGCGGAAGGCGTGAGTACGCTGTCAGGCGGTCAGCGGCAACGACTATTGATCGCCCGGGCTCTTGCGCGTTCACCACGGATTCTTCTGTTTGACGAGGCAACCAGCGCGCTCGACAACCAAACCCAAAGCATCGTCGGCGCCTCGCTGGAACGACTGAGCATCACGCGGATTGTGATTGCGCATCGCCTCAGCACCATCCGCAATGCAGATCGTATTGTCATGCTGTTGCGCGGCAAAATCGTGCAAGCGGGAAGCTACGCACAGCTCATGAGCGAGCAAGGACCGTTTGCGGATTTTGTCGAGCGGCAGTTGCTTGAACCGGCTCATCGCTAGCCTAACGGCGGCGGCGGACGGTGATCCCGAAGCATCTCGATTGAAATGAGTACCCGCACACCCCCGGGAGCAGCCAAGGGGTGTGCGGGCATCCGTAACTTAGCCGAACACGACGGCGTTCGTCTGAGGTCCGTTATAGTTCGAAGCGATAGCCGGGCCAACGTCACCGGTGACGCTGAGGCCGCCGACAGCCGTCGCGGACTGCGAGTTCAGGTTCAGCAGGGTGAGCGGATTACCGATGTTGACGCTGCCGGACCCACCACACACGGCGTCGAGTTCCGCATCGATCAGTTCAATCTTCT
>NZ_AXAI01000005.1 GCF_000472425.1 Bradyrhizobium sp. Tv2a-2
GCCTTCGGCCTTGACCAGGATGCCGCGGTCGGCGCCCATCGCGAGCCCCGTGCGGATCGTTTCAGACGCCTGTGCAGGTCCGATCGAAACCACCACGACCTCGGTCGCCTTGCCGGCTTCCTTCAGGCGCAGCGCTTCCTCGACTGCGATTTCATCGAAGGGATTCATCGACATCTTGACGTTGGCGAGTTCGACGCCCGTTCCGTCGCTTTTGACGCGGACCTTGACGTTGTAGTCGACCACCCGTTTTACCGGCACCAGAACCTTCATCGATCCTCTTTCGCTTCTAATTTGTGGGCTTCGCTCTTTCGGGCGCGGAACCTAAAGCCCCCGCCAATCGGGGTCAACGCGCGCAGGGGCCAAAAATCGGCTTCGCGAGCCATTCTTGCCGGGCGGCGTTGCCCTTCGGCTTACCTGTTCTGGCCCGGGACCCAGAGCACGTCGTTGCCTCCATTATGATTGGCCGCGCGGCTCGCGACAAACAAGAAATCGGACAGACGGTTGATATACTGAATGGCAGCCTCGCTGACCGGCTCGGCGGGCTGGCTGGCAAGTTCCACCACCATCCGTTCCGCACGGCGGCATATTGTCCGCGCAAGGTGCAGATACGCCGCCCCGGGCGTGCCGCCAGGCAGGATGAAGGATGTCAGCGGCGCAAGATCGGCATTGAGGCTGTCGATGTCCTTTTCCAGCCGCTCGACCTGGCTTGCGACGACTCGCAGCCGCTCCGCCTTGCCCTCCCGCTGCGGCACCGAGAGATCGGCACCGAGATCGAACAAATCGTTCTGGATCAGGCCCAGCATGGCGTCGAGCGCAGTCATCTCCTGCAGATGCAGCCGCGCGACGCCGATGGCCGCGTTGGTCTCGTCCACGGTTCCATAGGCGGCGACGCGCAGATCATATTTCGGCCGGCGCTCGCCGCTGCCGAGCGCGGTGGTGCCGTCGTCCCCCGTCCGCGTATAGATGCGATTGAGCACGACCATGCGCGATGCTCCCTCTCAGCGTCCCAATTCTTAGCGTCCCGATTCTTACCGTCCCATGGCCCAGAGCGCGACCATGGTGATGACGATGGCGACGAACTGCAACAGCACGCGCAGCCGCATCAGTCGCTGCGAGGTGTTGGGCGAGCCGCCCCGCATCATGTTGACAAGACCTAGCAGCAGGACGAACGCAACCGCCGCGACTGCAATGGGAAGAATGAACTTGCTCAGAAACGTAGCCATCAGGGCTACATAACACCCCACCGGGCCGTTCGCCATCGCCCCTGTGGAGGCAAGGCCCTCGGCAGCAGCATTCGCCTTTTATCCTTTAATATCAGATGGTAGCCTTTTCACGCGGGCATCCAGTCAAGGTGCGATGTGAGACAGCTTCGCTACGTCTTCCAAGTGTTGTGGGATGCCTTCTACACCTTCCTGGCCGATGACGGCTGGGCGATTGCGAGCCACATCGCGCTGTCGACCTTGATGGCGCTGTTCCCGTTCCTGATCGTGCTGACCTCGCTCGCCGCCTTTCTGTTCGGCTCCAAGGAGCTTGCCGACGAGGCTGTCGGACTGCTGCTGCAGACCTGGCCGCACCAGGTCGCCGATGCGCTGTCCGGCCAGATCCACGAGGTGCTGACCACCACGCGCAGCGATGTCCTGACCGTGGGTGCGGTGTTGGCGGTCTATTTTGCCTCCAACGGCGTCGAGGCGCTGCGGGTGGGGCTCAACCGCGCCTATGCCGTGGTCGAGCCGCGGCGCTGGTACTGGCTGCGGCTGGAATCGATCGGCTACACGCTGGTGGCTGCGTTTACCGCGCTGGCGATGGGATTTTTGATCGTGCTGGGGCCGCTCATGATCGAGGCGGCACGACACTACATTCCGCTGATCGTCGAGAGCAACGAGCAGCTGCTCAATATCTTGCGCTACGGCGTCACCATCAGCGCGCTGGTGATCGCGCTGATCATCCTGCATGCCTGGCTGCCGGCGGGACGGCGCGGCTTCCTGCAGATCCTGCCCGGCATCGTGTTCACGCTTGTTGCTTCGCTGGTGTCGGGCATGGTGTTCGGCCAATATTTGGCGCGCTTTGCCAACAACTACGTCACCATGTATGCGGGGCTCGCTTCGGTGATCATCGCGCTCGTGTTTCTGTATTTCATCGCCGCGATCTTCGTCTACGGCGGCGAATTGAACGCGGCCATCATCAAGTCGCAGCTGGCGCACGGCGTGTCGCTTCAAGCAGCGCAATCGCTAAAGCCCGCGGAGAAACAGGCTTGAGCAGGAAGGCGTCGGCGCCGGCCGCGCGCGAGGGCGCCTCGTCCTCGCCGCGGCCGGAGACGCCGATGACGGGAATGCGCCCATGCGGCAGGCCGAGCCTGCGGATCCGCCTGATCGCCTCGACGCCATCGATGCCCGGCAGTACCATGTCCATCAGCACGCAATCGAACGCGCCCTGCTCGATCCGCGCCTCCGCATCCTCGCCGCGGCCGATGAACTCGGCCTGATGCCCGAGCTCGGTCAGGATGGTGTTGAGCACCACCCGGCCGAATGGATTGTCCTCGACGCTCAGCACCCGCAGCGAACGCACTGACTGCCGCACCGACTCGCCCGGGCCGCCCTTCATCGCTCCGCCATCCGGCCCCGCGAGCGCGAGCATCACGGTGAGCAGGAAAGTCGTACCGCCACCCGCAGGCTCGGAGACCGTGACATCGCCGCCCATGGCGCGCGCGAGCTGTTTGACCGAGGAGAGGCCCAGGCCCGCGCCGCCGAAGCGCGAGGCGATGGAGACATTGGCCTGCGAGAATGGGCGGAACAGGCGCTTGACCTCCGGCAAGGTCAGGCCGATGCCGCTGTCGGAAACTGCGAAGGCGACGCTCGTCCGGGTTGTCCCGCCCTCGGCCGCCTTTTCCCTGGCGCGCCGCGACGCGCTGACCTGAAGCGACACGCCGCCCTGCTCGGTGAATTTCACCGCATTGTCGATCAGGTTTTCCAGCCCGGCGCGAAGCCTGATCGGATCGCCTGTCACAAGGGAGGGAACGCTGTCGGCGATATCGACCTCGCAAGCGAGCCCCTTGGCGGCGGCGCGGCCGGCAAGCGAGTCGCCGGCGGCGCGCGCCAGTGCGCGCACGTCGAACAAATCGTCGCGGATGAGACCCCTGGCCCTGTCGGGCTTGGCGGCATCGACGAACACGGTTGCAAGCGCGGAGAGATGCTCGGCGCCCGCCTTGATGGTGTCGACCCAGCGCCGCTCGCGCTCGCCGAGATCGGACGTCGCAAGCAGGTCGCTGATGGCCAGGATGCCGGTCAGCGGCGTGCGCACCTCATGGGCAAAGGCGGCAAGCGCCGTCTCGACCATGCTGGACGACGATCCCGGCTTTGGCTTGGCTCTGGACTTGGACTTGAGCTTTTGATCCGGCTTGATGCGCTGCTGGTGCGTGCGCGCGGGAGAACGCTGCCTGGCCGACCGCCCTTTCTTACGCTTTACGCGCGATTTTGCCACCATGATGCCCGTTCACCCTGCCATCACAACCATGGCACGCCGGGGCCATGGGAGTCACGGCTACCTTTGCGGCGATTCTGTCACGTTTCAGGACAATCTATCCTGGGAGAGACCAACGCGGCGGCGAATGTCGGCCGGCGTGACGCCTGCCGCGCGCAATTCACGCAAGCCGGTTGCCCGGGTCGATTTGGACAGCTTGTGCCCGGCATCATCCGCAATCAGCCGGTGATGTCGATATACAGGCTGTCGCAGGCCAAGCAGGTGCTGCAGCAGGACATGCACGCTGGTTGCGTGGAACAGGTCGTGGCCGCGGACCACCTCGCTCACACCCTGCAGGGCGTCGTCGATTACGACCGACAAATGGTAGCTGGTCGGCGTCTCCTTGCGCGCCAGGATGACGTCGCCCCAGGCCTCCGGTCTTGCATGGATCCGGCCGCGCTCGCTGAGCGGACCTTCGCCCTGTTCGGTCCAGGCCAACTCGCCGGCCCGCGCGACCGCTGCCGCCATGTCGAGCCGCAAGGCATAAGGCACGCCTTGCCCGGTCAGCCGCGTGCGCTCGCTCTCGGGCAACTGCTTCGCGGTGCCGGGGTAGAGCGGCGCGCCGTCGGGATCGCGCGGCCACGCGCCATCCGCCTCGCGCTCCGCCACCAGCTTCGCGATCTCGGCTCGGCTTTCGAAACTCGGATAGACGAGGCCGAGACCCCTCAGCCTGTCCAGCGCGGCGCGATAATCGGCGAGGTGCTCGGACTGCCGCCGCACCGGCTGTTGCCAGATGATGCCAAGCCAGCCGAGATCCTGATAGATCGCCGCCTCGAACTCCGGACGACAGCGCGCGGGATCGATATCCTCGATCCGCAGCAACATCTGCCCGTCGCTCCGCTGCGCCAGATCGGCGTTCAACAGCGCCGAATAGGCATGGCCGAGATGAAGGTAGCCGTTCGGGCTCGGGGCAAATCGGAAAACGGGTGGCATTGCTTCAACAGGCTCCGTCATGCCCGGGCTTGAACCGGGCATCCCCGTCTTTCGACCACAATGCACCCATGTCTTGGCTCCAAATCTTGGCTCCAAACTGACCCGACCTCGTGCTCTCTGCTATAAGTGAGATTTCTATTCGCTCTGCAAGACAGACGTGGATGGCCGGCCCAAGCTTGGCCATGACGATAGGATAGAGCCTTGGCTCAACGATCATGACCATCCACCTCCACACCCAAGCCGACCTCGAGGATGCCATCGGAACCCTGCTCAAGCAGGACCCGCGCTTGAAACCCATCTTCGAGATCACCGGCATGCCGGCCTTGCGCCGGCGCGAGCCGGGCTTTGTCGGGCTGGCCCACATCGTCTGCGGCCAGCAGCTCTCGACCGCGAGTGCTGCGGCGATCTGGGGACGGCTGTCGGCTGCGTTCGATCCGTTTCACCACGAGACGCTACGGCGTGCGCGTGCCGATCGGCTGGGGCGGCTCGGCCTTTCGGCCGCCAAGATCAAGACGCTGAAGCACATTGCGCGCGAGCTTGCCGAGGAGCGACTGAACCTCGACGTGCTTGCCGAGGAGGACGCCGATGCCGCTCATCACACGTTGATCGCCCTGCCCGGCATCGGTCCGTGGACCGCCGACGTCTATCTGCTGTTTTGTCTCGGCCACGCCGATGCCTGGCCGGCCGGCGACATCGCCGTGCAGGAGGGGATGCGGATCGGCCTCGGCCTGAAAGCGCGCCCGACCGAAAAGCAGATGGCGCCGCTCGCCGAACCCTGGCGTCCGCTGCGCGGCGCCGCGGCGCATCTGTGGTGGAGCTATTATCGCGTGATGAAGAAGCGCGAAGGCGTCATCGCGGGCGAAGCGCAGCAGAACGCAGTTTCAAACAATGTTGGCGTTGCCAAGCGCACCCCAACCAAAGCAAAGATCACGGCACGCAAACAGCCGGGATCATGAGCCATGAACTGCACCGCCTTCGTGGTTGCGCGTGACGATCTCAAGCAAGGCAAGATCATCGAGACGGACCTGCCGGATACCTCGCGCCTGCCGGATGAGGCGCTGTTGGTGAAGGTCGACCGCTTCGCCTTCACCGCCAACAACATCACCTATGCCGTACTCGGCGATCAGCTGCGATATTGGAGCCTGTTTCCGGCACCCAACGGGTTCGGCAACATCCCGGTCTGGGGTTTTGGCGAGGTGATCGCCTCGCGGCATCCGATGGTCTCCGTGGGCGAGCGCCTGTTCGGCTATTTCCCGATGGCGACGCATCTGGTGATCGAGGCGGCCGATGTCTCGAAGCGCGGCCTGCGCGACGCGGCGCCGCACCGACAGGGCGTCGCACCGGTCTACAACGCCTATGCGCGCGTATCGGCCGATGCCGCTTACGCCGGGCGGCAGGGCGATGAGCAGGCGCTGCTGCGCCCGCTGTTCATGCTGTCGTTCCTGGTCGACGATTTCCTTGCCGAGAATGAATTCTTCGGGTCGCGCAGCGTCGTGCTGTCCTCCGCTTCCAGCAAGACCGCCTTCGGCCTTGCGCATCTGTTGCACAGCCGAGGCGGCATCCGCGTGATCGGGCTGACGTCAGCGGCCAACGCCGATTATGTGGCTTCGCTCGGCTGCTATCACGAGGTCATCACCTATGACCGCGTGAGCGCGCTACCGAACGACGTGCCGGTTGCCTTCGTCGACATGGCGGGGAACAGCGAGCTCCGCGCGCGGCTGCACCATCATTTCGGCGACCAAATGAAATACTCCGGCCGCATCGGCCTCACTCATCGCGCCAGCGCACCGGATGAGCCGCCATTGCCCGGGGCCAAGCCGACCTGGTTCTTCGCCCCCGACCAGATCCGCAGGCGGGCCAAGGAATGGGGGCCCGGCGGGATCGAGAAGCGGTTCAGCGCGGCCTGGACAGGTTTCGCGCCGAACCTGGAGAAGTGGCTCACGATCGTGGAAGGTCACGGGCTTGGCGCCGTGCAGCAAGTTTATCTCGATACCCTCTCAGGACGTATTCCGCCGGATCAAGGCCATATGCTCTCGCTTCATGAAGGATGATAAATCAGCATTCTTCCTCAGCGTGAGGGCGACGCAACGGGTGGCGGCGCAGCGAGAGGCGGCCGCCGAGGCGCCGGCGCTGACTGTGGAGCGGGTGATTCCGCTCTGGGCTGCACAGGTTTGGGCTGTGTGATGGAAGCCGGCTGCTGCATCGGGGGTGAGGATGAGATCTTTTGTTTGATCTCCTCATCGACAGCCTGCAGCGCCGCAATGTTCTGGGCCATCTGTTCTTGCTTGGCAGCGAGTTGCTCCAGGTTACGCCGTAGCGCATCGAGATTGGACACCAAGGGCGCCAGTTGCTGCATCGGGTCTGCCGAAGGAGCAGGGACAAGTGGCGACTTGGTCGAAACGGGTAACAACTCGGCAAGCCCAGGAGCTTGGACGGCCAATATCTGTCTCGCCACATCGCCGTAGGATTGCCAGGCCAGCGTGATGCCGACGCCGATCAGAATTGCAATAAAAAAACGGGTAACTGTACGAAATAGTCGCCTGCCGACAGACGGGCGGTCATGAACCACCTCACGATCCTTGCGGGCGGAGGAATGGGAAGAACGGATCGACGGCTTGTTGGGCGGTATCTCAATGCGCCGCTCGGATCGAGCATCGAGGTCGCGCGCACGCCCATCAAGCAGAAGGCCTTCAAGATTCAGATCCTTCTCCGCAAGTGGTGGGCTTTGCGAGTAAACCATCGGTGCCTCCGCTGTCAGTTGCTTTTGATTGCCGACGTGACAATCACGGTTTGACAGAAGCGAGGCTGGAGCGGAGCGGCCATGGGGCGATTGTAAGACCCGCTGCAGGTTTCGCGCCGAACTTGGAAAAAGTAGCTGACGATGGTCGAGGGGTGCGGGCCGCAGGCGGGTTCATCTCGATCCTCCCGCCGGACGTATTCCGCCGGATCAGGGCCATATGCTCTCGCTTCTTGAGTGAGGCGCTTTTGAACGGCGCGCAAACCGTATAGCGTTACTGACAAGAGGCTCAGCAAGACGGCCGTCAGGAAACGCTTCAGATGCTGGACAAGACCGACGACATTGCCCTCGCCGCACGGGACTGGCTTCTCGCCTTCGAGACTGCGCTTGCCGCGGAAGA
Source organism: Bradyrhizobium sp. Tv2a-2 (assembly GCF_000472425.1). Classification (GTDB taxonomy): domain Bacteria; phylum Pseudomonadota; class Alphaproteobacteria; order Rhizobiales; family Xanthobacteraceae; genus Bradyrhizobium. Next base: position 7,587 of record NZ_AXAI01000005.1, read on the forward strand.
TAGCGCACTGGACCAACTGTTCCACGCCGACAGCTATTGGCGCGACGTGCTGGCGTTGAGCTGGACGTTCCAGACCATCAACGGGGCACCCGCCATCCTGGCCGAGCTGAAACGTCTCGCGCAGCAAGCCGCCTTGCAGAAGCTGCAGCTTGATCCCGACCGCGCCGCGCCCCGCTGGGTGACGCGCGCCGGCACCAACAGCATCGAAGCGATTTTCAGGTTCGAGACAAAACTCGGCCGTGGCTGTGGCATCGTGCGCCTTATTCCGGATGAGCGCGACGGCAATCGGCTGAAGGCATGGACGCTGCTCACGGCGCTCGAGGAATTGAAAGGTTTCGAGGAAGCGCTCGACCGGACGCGGCCGCGCGGGCAGGCCTATTCGCGCGATTTTCGCGGGCCGAACTGGCTCGACCAGCGGCAGGCCTCCACGGCCTATGCGGACCGCGATCCGGTTGTGCTTGTGGTCGGCGGCGGCCAGGCGGGGCTTGCGATCGCCGCACGGCTGAAGCAGCTCAAGGTCGATACGCTGATCGTCGACCGGGGCTCACGGATCGGCGACAACTGGCGCAAGCGCTATCACGCGCTCACCTTGCACAACCAGGTGCAGGTCAATCACCTGCCCTACATGCCGTTCCCGCCGAACTGGCCGACCTATATCCCCAAGGACAAGCTCGCCAACTGGTTCGAAGCCTATGTCGATGCCATGGAGCTCAATTACTGGACCGGCATCGAATTCGAGGGCGGGGCTTACGACCGCGCGGACGGACGGTGGTCCGTCACCCTGCGCCGCGCCGACGGCACGGCTCGAACGATGCGGCCGCGCCACATCGTGATGGCGACCGGGGTCTCCGGCATTCCCAATATTCCGGATATTCCGGGCCTGAAGAACTTCGCGGGCCGCGTCGTGCATTCCAGCCGCTATGAGGACGGCGAGGACTGGAAGGGCAAGCGCGCCATCGTGATCGGCACTGGCAACAGCGGCCACGACATCGCGCAGGACCTTTATTCCTCAGGCGCCGGCGTCACTCTGGTGCAGCGAAGCTCAACGCTGATCACCAATATCGAGCCCTCCGCGCAGCTCGCCTATGCCGCCTACAACGAAGGAACACTCGAGGACAACGACCTGATCGCGACGTCGATGCCGCTGACGCTGGCGCGCCGCAGCCACCAGATGTTGACCGAGCAATCGAAAAAGCTCGATGCCGAGCTGCTCGGGAAACTGGCCGCAATCGGCTTCAAGCTCGACTTCGGCGAGGACGGCACCGGATGGCAGTTCAAATATCTCACCCGCGGCGGCGGCTATTATTTCAATGTCGGCTGCTCCGATATCGTCGCCTCAGGCGCGATCAAGCTTCTGCAGTTCGCAGAGATCGACGGTTTCGTCGCCGAAGGCGCCGGGCTGAAGAATCGCACGATGGTGCCTGCCGATCTGGTCGTGCTCTCGACCGGCTACAAGGGCCAGGAGTTCCTGGTGCGGAAACTGTTCGGCGAGGGTGTCGCGTCCCGTGTCGGTCCGATCTGGGGCTTTGGCGATGGCCAGGAACTGCGCAACATGTATGTGCGCACGCCACAGGCCGGTCTCTATTTCATCGCTGGCAGCCTCGCGCAGTGCCGGATCAATTCGAGATATCTCGCGCTGCAGATCAAGGCGATCGAGGAAGGGCTGCTGTAGCTACCTCTCTCATTCCGGAGCGCGCGCCAGGGCGAACCCGGACTCTCGCACCGCAACTTCTGGATGCCGGGTTCGCTGCTGCGCGAGCCCCGGAATGACAATGAAAGGGAGAGACAATATGCCCACCATTCTCGGCTCGGGCGAGCACCGCTATCGCGTCGTCGAAGGCTGGGCAAAATTGCCCGACGGCTGGGAGCTCACGGATGTCGCTTCTGTCGCTGTCGACAGCAAGGACCGCGTCTATGTCTTCAACCGCGGCGCCCATCCGATGATCGTGCTCGACCGCGACGGCAATTTCTTGCGCAGCTGGGGCGAAGGCTTGTTCTCCCGCGCCCACGGCCTGCATCTCGATGCCGACGACAATCTCTATTGCACCGACGACGGCGACCACACCGTGCGCAAATGCACGCCTGACGGCAAGGTGCTGCTCACGATCGGTATCCCCGAAAAGCCCGCGCCGTTCATGAGCGGCGAGCCGTTCCACCGCTGTACCCACACCGCGCTGTCGCCGAAGGGCGAGATCTATGTCTCGGACGGCTATGGCAATGCCCGCGTGCACAAGTTCACTCCCGACGGCAGGCTGATCAAGAGCTGGGGCGAGCCGGGCTCCGATCCCGGCCAGTTCAACATCGTGCACAACATCGCGACCGACGCCGATGGCTATGTCTACGTCGCCGACCGCGAGAACCATCGCGTGCAGGTGTTCGACGGCAACGGCAGGTATGAGACGCAGTGGAACAATCTGCATCGCCCCTGCGCGCTGTGCTGCTGTGGCGGTGGCAAGCAGCCTACGTTTCTCATTGGCGAGCTCGGCCCGGGCATGGCGGTCAATCGCAAGGTGCCCAATCTCGGCCCGCGGCTTACGCTCGTCGATGCAAGGGGCGCGCGCATCGCGCGGCTCGGCGGCGAGAAGGGACCAGGTATCGAAGCCGGCAAGTTCCTCGCGCCACACGGCCTCGCTCTGGACTCGCGCGGCGACATCTATGTTGGCGAGGTCGGTGTCACCGACTGGAAGACGAGCTTTCCGGACGAGCCGATGCCGGCGGAGGTCAGGCGGGCGCGGTGCTTGCAGAAGCTGGAGCGGATTTCCGCGTAGCCGGTCATTGCGAGGAGCGGGGCGTGACAACTTGCTCCGTCACTCCCCCTTGATATGCGCGGCCTTGATGATCGGCCACCAGCGCGCCGCTTCGGCCTTCTGATACGCACGCAGCGCTTCCGGCGCCTGCTGGTCGAGCGCGGAAATCTGGATGCCGAGCTCGGCAAAGCGCTGCTTGGCTTGCGGATCGGCAAGCAGGCGCGACATCGTGGCGTTCAGCATCGCGACGATATCCTTCGATGTCCCCTTAGGCACCCACAGCCCGTACCAGAGGGATGCGAAGAACCCTGGCAACCCGGCTTCATCCGCGGTCGGAATCGTCGGCCGCGAAGGCAGCCGAGCCTTGCCGGTGATCGCGAACGGCTTGATGCTGCCCGCTTCCAGCAGCGCCTTGAAGTTCGAGGCAGGCTCGATCATGAAATCGATCTGCTCTGAGAGCAGGTCCTGCATCGCGGGCCCGTTGCCGCGATAGGGCACGAACTGGAATTTTGTCCCGGTCAATTTCTGGAAGGAGATGCCGGCGAGATGGCCGGTGGCACCGACGCCGGCGATGCCGACGCTTGCCTTGTCGGGATTGGCCTTGAGCCAGGCGATCAGCCCCTTCAGATCGTCCGCCGGCAGGCCCTTGCGACCGACAATCAGAAGCGGCTCGCTGCCGATCAGGATCACGGGCTCGAGATCAACCATCAGATCGAACGGCAGCGTATAAAGACCGCCGGTCAGCATATGCGTGGTCGAGGTTCCTACGCTGAGGGTGTAGCCGTCGGCGGCTGAACGGACCGCGCGGGTCACTCCGATCGTGCCGGCCGCGCCCGCCACATTCTCGATGATGACCGACTGGCCGAGAATCGGCCGCATTCGCTCGCCAAGATGGCGGGCGAGCGTGTCCGTAGCGCCGCCCGCCGGAAATGGCACGATCATAGTAAGTGCGTGCGTCGGATAGTTTTCCGCGGTGAGTGCTTTGTTACCGAGAAGTGCGAGACAGGCCGCAACCACCGCCGCAAAAGCCTTGCGCATAGGCCTCCCCTCCCCTTGATTCGCCGGTTTTTCCGGTCCCCGCTATGGCAGCCGTGCAGATCGTGCCTGCGGGATAAGTTGTTCTAAGCTCTTCACAATCCCGTCACGCTGCCTGTAGTATGTCAATACATGCTGCTTCGCAGCCGATCTTCGGGGGTCAGGAGCGTTATTTGAACGCACATGTCTCGCAAGGCGGTTGGCCGGTGCTGGTGTTGAACGCCGACTTCCGGCCGCTGAGTTACTATCCGCTGTCGCTTTGGTCCTGGCAGGACGCGATCAAGGCGGTGTTTCTCGATCGCGTGAATATCGTCGCGCATTACGAGAAAGCGGTGCGTAGTCCGACCTTCGAAATGCAGCTGCCGAGCGTCGTGTCGCTCAAATCCTTCGTCAAGCCGACCACGCACCCGGCGTTCACCCGGTTCAACGTCTTCCTGCGCGACCGCTTCCATTGCCAATATTGCGGCTCGCCTGACGACTTGACCTTCGACCACATCGTCCCCCGCTCCAAGGGCGGCCAGACGACATGGGAAAATGTGGTGGCGGCGTGCTCGCCCTGTAACCTGCGCAAGGGCAACATGTCGCCGCACCAAGCCAAGATGTTTCCACGGCAAACGCCCTACGCGCCGACCGTCCACCAGCTGCACCGCAACGGCCGCATGTTCCCGCCGAACTACCTGCACGACAGCTGGCTTGACTATCTCTACTGGGATACGGAGCTGGATCCGTAATGGATCTCGGGACGTCCTGCGTGCTTTTTCAAGCCACCGCTTGCCAGCACGATTGCATGAAACTGCCGCGCCCGGAGTTGCGGTCTTTGCCGATCCCGCAATTCGCGTCGATAACCCGCTGCACACCGCACGGCTCGCAGTGCCGCCTGATTCCTGTCCGCCGTCCGTTTATCTGATGAGAATTTCGCGGGCTGGTTCAAGGACATGAACTCTGATGAGTCTTCACATCGCGCGGCGCTGCGTCGAGGTATTTGGGCCGTCCCGTATCTTGCACGTGGGCGCCCGCGATGCGGGCCTGGTTGCCGAATTGCTGCACGCCGGATGCGATGCCTGGGCGGCCGGCGATCTTCCCTTGCGACATCCCCGCTGGCTGGCATCGCGCTCCGACGGCGCATCACCGGTTGACGCATCGCTACATCGGCGTCGATGCGGATGCCACCGCCGTCATTTACGCCCAGGCGAATTACAGCGCCGGCCGGTCCGGTCGGTGATTTCGACCGGGGCGACGACGTTCACTGATATTGAGGTTTGCCGGCGTTACTGTGTCCGGGCCCTTTTTGGAATCAGAAGCTGCCTCGACGAACAGGTCAACGCGAGGCGCGGACCGGACACTATTGTGGGGAGAACCGCCGTCGAGCACCACACGGCGAGGTTGAGTTCTTTCAGAGACGTGCTACGTTACCCTCTTTGGTTGTCATTTTTGCCTGCGGCCCTCTACCCGCGGCAAAGGTATTGCGGATGTTGGCGGCAACATGGGTCCTCCGCTTCAGTTTACGCCCAGCTGGCTGCAGTCGGTCAATGCGGCCGACATTCCATTCATCCTGCCGGACACCGGTGGCGGCGTCATACAGGACCTCGACGACCAATATACGGTGCTGGTGCGCGGCAGCAGCACTGACGCATATGCGCTCTTTTGCAGCGATCTCGGACCAACACCGTGCCAGGAAACCACCACCACATCGCATTTCAACATCATCATGCTGGACACGCTGCCGGGCAATCGCACCGCGCTGCGACACAGCCTGCGCCGGACCGGCCAGTTCGATGCGATGTTCGGAATGCCATACGGCCGCGACAATTTCGGCTTCAAGGCCGCGCGCATGCGGCAGGCTGAGCTGGGGCTGATCGGCGCGACGCGCGAGCTGAACACGAAGGGGATGATCAGCGAGCGGCTGCATTCTTAAGTAGCTTTCGTTTGAGTAACTGAGTTGATTTCTTGTTCGTTGTAATACAATCTTGGGTATAGGGAGCCGCCCTATGCGTCATGGCGCAAAGCCGGAGATCATCGAGTTCGCCGCTCGTGACGGCTTTCGTCTCAATCTGCATCATTTCCCTGGCCGCCGCGCCGGGCACGGCGAGCCGGTCATCGTCCTGCACGGCGCGGGCGTTCGCGCCAACCTCTTCCTTCCGCCGGTCGAGGAAACCTTCGTCGATGCCCTGCTCGATGCCGGCTACGACGTCTGGTTGCTGAACTGGCGCGCCAGCATCGACCTGCGACCCAACGAGTGGACGCTCCAGGACGCCGCGGTGCTCGACCACCCGGCGGCCGTGCGCACCGTGCTCGATCGCACCGGCGCCAAGAGCGCGAAGGCGGTGATTCACTGCCAGGGCTCGACCAGCTTCATGATGTCGGCGGTCGCCGGCCTGCTGCCGGAGATCACCACGGTGGTGAGCAACGCTGTGGCGCTGCATCCGATCGTGCCGCGCCTTGCCTACCTGAAATCGCGCTACGTCACCAACAGCGTCGGCCGCTTCATGACCTACCTCAACCCGCAATGGGGTCTCTCGGCCCCGCGCGGCTGGCCGACACTGATCGACTGGTTTGTGCGCGCCACCCATCACGAATGCAACAACCCGGTGTGCAAGCATTCGAGCTTCACATTCGGCGCGGGTTTCCCGACGCTCTGGCGGCATGAGAACCTCGATGACGATGTCCACGAATGGCTCAAGGGCGAATTCGCCCATGTGCCGATGTCGTTCTTCCGCGAGATGCACGACTGCATCGCGGCGGGCGTTCTGGTGTCGAACGGCAAATACCCGGAGCTGCCGCGCGTCTTCGACGCCCAGGCGCCGAAGACCGAGGCGCGTTTCGTTTTCCTCGGCGGTGAATTCAATCAGTGCTTTGTGCCGGAGAGCCAGCAGCGCACCTTCGACTTCTTCGACCGCCACACGCCGGGGCGGCACGCCTTCTACGAGCTCTCCGGCTACGGACATCTCGACGTGTTCGTCGGCAAGAACGCTGCACGCGACAACTTTCCGCTGATCATCGACGAATTGCGCAGGAACTGACGATGGGCCTAACGCGAGCCGAGGCATGACCACTCCACGACGGCAAGAGCGACTGCGCGGGCGTCACGCCTATGTCGACGGCATCCACTTCACCATGCCGGTCGACTCCCGCGACTCCTCGGCCATCATCGCGGCGTTTCCCATCGACTGGGACAAGGCGCGGGCGCTGATCCCGCCCGGCGACGTGCATCCGTTTCGGCTGTGGAACCGCGGTCTGTTGATCGTCACCGTGATCGACTATCGCGCGACCGATATCGGCCCCTACATCGAATACAGCCTGGCAATCGCCTGCACCAAGGGAGCGCGGCCGGCGCCGCGGCTTTTGCCGGGGCTCTTGATGAAATTTTTCGGCACCGGGCAGTACGTCTTCGATCTGCCGGTGTCGACCGAGATTTCGGTGAAGGGCGGCAAAGGCATCTGGGGTATGCCCAAGCATCAGGCGAATCTCGACTTCGTCACCGGCGCCAAGTGGGTCTCGGCGCAATACGATCTCGACGGCCAAATGGTGTCGCGCTTCGACGTGCGCAGACCATCGTCGTACTGGCTCCCGTTGAACATGGGCGCCATCAACTACTGCGTCTTCCGCGACATGATGATGAAGTCGACGATTTATTTCAACGGCAAGGTCGGCTTTCACCTGCTGCGGCCGGATGCGGCGCGGCTCGTTCTCGGCAGCCACCCGCGCGCCGACGTGATCCGCGCCCTCGACGTCGAACCGAGGCCGATCTTCGCGGGTCATATCCCCTCGGTGCTCGGATTGCTCGACGATTATTTCGAGTGCTGGTTCGTCACGCTCGAGGAGGAGCCGGCCAAGCCGATCAGCGAAGGACTGGATGCGACCTACCCGCTCGGCTACGGCCGTCAATGGCTGCCGCCGCCGAAACGCGACCCCAATTTCAAGCTCGACAAGGCCTGACCATGCCGCGGCCGCTTTTGCTCAATCACGTCCTCCTGCTGCTGTGCTGCTCGATCTATCTCGGCACCGGCTTCTCGCTCGTCTTCTTCCAGTTTCCGCTCGAGCGGCAACTCACCGTAGACAACTATCAGCTCATCTTCGTCGCGCCCGTGACCGCGGCGACCCATTTCTTCACCTACATGACGATCGTGATGCTGATCTGCGGCGCCATCATGCTCGCGACCGAATGGTTGTCCGGCCTGCGTTGGGTCCCGGTGGTGGTGCTGCTCGCCATCATAGCCGCGACGGCACTCACCGTGTGGGTCATCATTCCGCTCAACAACGAGCTCGCGGCCGGCGTGGCTGATCCGGCGCGGCTCAAGACCGTATTCCATGAATGGGCCAATCTGAACCGCGTGCGCTTCGCATTATGGGTCATCCAGTGGGCCGCGATGGCCTACTGGTTCTACCGATTGGCGCTGAAAGCCCGGGCTGATCGATGAAGGATTTCCTGCTCCGCAGCGTGCTCGTCGCAATCGCCGCCATCACGGTGCTCACCGGGCTGACACAGCTCGTGGCGCCTGGCTGGGTCCTGAGCTTCATCGCCGGCGACCATTCGGCCCTCGGTGCGCACTTCTTCGCCACCGTCGGCATGTTCATGGTCATCACGGGCGCGATGTTCGCGCAGAGCCTGCTTACGCATTCGACCGAAGGCGCGATCCCGTTCTGGATCGGCGTGCAGAAGGCTGCCGCCTGCGTGCTGGTCGCCTGGGCTGTCCTGCGCGGCCTGCTGGCGCCGCTCGCCTATGCGGTTGCCGCCTTCGACGGCGCGACCGCCGTGCTCACATTCTCGTTCTGGCGGCGGATGCCGAAATGAAGCGCGCGGTGGCCATGATCGCATCCATTCTCCAGCTCGCCCATTCGGCCATGCTGGTCGGAATCGGTGCCGCCGGGATCTTCACCGCTCGCCGGGAGCTTGCCACCGGCGCACTGCATCTGAGGATGTCGCATGGCTAGGCCCGACGTCGCGATCGCCCCCGAAACGCCGAACCGGCGCGCGCTCATCCTACCGGGCGGAGGGATCCGGGTCGCCTACCAGGCCGGCGCCGTGAAGGCGCTGAGCGACAGCGGTCTGCGCTTTTCCTTCGCCGACGGGGCCTCCGGCGGCACGATGAATCTCGCGGCTCTGATGTCTGGCATTACGCCGGACGACCTCTGTGCGCGCTGGCGCAGCCTGGACGTCACCGATTTCGTCTCGCCACGTCCGTTGAGTGCCTATCTGCAGATCCCGGCGATCGGCGCCTTCGGCGGCTTTTCCGGAATCCACGGCAAGGTGTTTCCGCATCTCGGCATCGACATCGACAAGGTGCGACACGCCCGCTCGGTGCAGGCGACCTTCAACGTCTGCGATTTCGACGACAAGATCGTCCAGCCCATTCCGCAGCGCCGCATGTCGCTGGAGCTGCTGCTCGCCGGCATCTCGCTGCCGCTGGTGACGCCGCCCGTGCGCTACGAGCACCACACTTTCACCGACGCGGTGTGGATCCGCGACTCGAACCTGATGGCGACGGTGCGCGCCGGCGCCAACGAGATCTGGGTGATCTGGTGCATCGGCAACACGCCGCGGTTCGAGAAGCGCCTGATCGAGCAATATGTCCACATGATCGAGATGAGTGCGCTCGGCGCGCTGCATGCCGAATTCGCCGAGATCGCCGCGCTCAACGCGCAGATCGCGCGCGGCGAGCGCCCCTACGGCCACGACCGCCCGATCGTCGTCCACTTCATCAAGCCCGCCTACCCGCTTCCGCTCGATCCGGACTTGCTCGCCGGCCATATCGACACGCCCACCCTGGTCAACTCCGGCTATCGCGACGCGAGCGCCTATCTGGCGGCGATGACGCCAACCGGCATCGCGCTCGATCCCACGTCGACCAAGATGAAGACGCCGGGCCACGGCATCAATTTCCGCGAGGCGATGACCGGGCGGCTGACCTTCGGCGCCACCGATCCGCGCGCCGGCTATGACGACCCGGCCGCCATCCCGTTCACCCTCAAGGCCTCGATCGACATCCATGACATCGACAAGTTCGTCGCCACGAAGAGACATACCGGCGAACTTACCGGACATTTGTACGCGCCGCGCGCCGGCTTCACGCTGCCCGGAACCAGCGGCGTCTTCCGCCTGTTCGCGCCGACCAAGGACCCCAGAGAGACCTGGATGGTCTACGAGATCGGTTATGAGCGGGACGGCAAGGCCTACTACTTCGCGGGCCGCAAGCACGTCCGTATCGGCCCCCCGTGGCGCGCCTGGACCGAGACCACGACACTCTACGTGACGCTGCATGAGCGCGACGCGGCCGGGCCCGTGGTCGCGGCCGGCATCCTGCGCCTCAATTTGTTCGATCTCTTTGCGCTGCTCGGAACGTTGCATGCGACCGGCTGCGAGACGCCGATCGAGCGCTGGCGGGCGATCTGGCGCTTTGCGGCATTCTTCACGCGCGAGTTGTGGCGCACCTATGTGCTGCGCCGGCCGGCCGCCAAGGCGGGAGCCAGGCCATGAACCACGGCTACGACGTCGTCGTGATCGGCAGCGGATTTGGCGGCGCGGTCGCGGCGTGCCGGCTTGCGCATGCGGGCCGCTCCGTGCTGGTGCTCGAGCGCGGGAGGCGCTGGACGCCAGATCAGTATCCGCGCGACATCGACGATGCCTGGATCTGGGACCAGGACGCGCCGGAACGCCTCAATGGCTGGATCGACATGCGCTTCCTCGGACAGATGTGGGTTGCGCAGGGAGCCGGCGTCGGCGGCGGCTCGTTGATCTACGCCAATATCTCGATCGACGCCAAGCCGTCCGCCTTCACGGCCGGCTGGCCATCGCAGATCAGCTACGATGCGCTGCAGCCCTATTACGAGCGTGTCGCCGACATGCTCGGCTCGCGCCCGCTCCCGGACGGCCAGCTGACACGGCGGTTCAAGCTGATGCGCGAGGCGGCCGGCAAGATCGACGAGGCCGCGCGCTTCCGGAAACTCGATCTCGCAGTCACCTTCGACGACGCATGGTCCTATGACCTGCCCGACGCCGTCAGTCCCAAGCATTCGAAGCCATGGACCAATCGCTTCGGCAAAGCGCAAGGCACCTGCGTTCACTGCGGCAATTGCGACATCGGCTGCGAGGTCCAGGCAAAGAACACGCTCGATCTCAACTACATCGCCGACGCCGAGCGGGCGGGCGCGATCGTGCAGCCGCTCTCGCTCGTGACTCACGTGTCGCCGGCAGCAGACGGCTGGCGCGTGCACTACGACCGCCTCGTCGATGGACAGCGCGAGCCGGCGAGCGTTGTCGGCAAGCGGGTCGTGCTTGCCGCCGGCTCGCTCGGCTCGACCGAGATCCTGCTGCGCTCGCGCGATCAATACGGCACGCTCGCCAATCTGAGCGCGCATCTCGGCCGTGGCTGGAGTTCCAACGGCGACTTCCTCACCCCGGCGCTTTACGGCGACCGCAGGATCGACCCGACCATCGGCCCGACCATCACATGTGCGATCGACTTTCTCGATGGCAGCGAGAAAGGCGCACGGTTCTTCGTTGAGGATGGCGGTTTTCCGAACGTGCTGAGCAACTATATCAAGGCCAAGTCCAAGCATGTCGGCCGCATCGGCGCGCGCGCCGCGTTCCTGCGCCAACTGCTTCGAAGCATGCCGGCCGTGGACGCGCTCGCCAATGTGATGCCCTGGTTCGGCCAGGGCGTCGATGCCGCGAACGGAAACTTCCATCTTGGCCGCCGCTGGTATGCGCCGTGGCGGCGCTATCTCGCGCTCGACTGGGACGTTGCCGAATCAAAGGATGCGATCGACGGCCTGATCGGCATGCATGAGCGGCTCTCGGCTGCGACCGGCGGCGAGGCGATCGTGCCACTAACCTGGTCGGTCCTGCATCAGCTCGTGACCCCGCATCCGCTGGGCGGCTGCGGCATGGCGGCGAGCCCGTCGGCCGGCGTGACCGACCATGCCGGGCAGGTGTTCGCTCATCCCGGCCTTTACGTCTTCGATGGCTCGATCGTGCCGCGGGCGATCGGGCTCAATCCTTCGAAGACGATCGCGGCGCTCGCCGAGCGCGGAGTGGAGCTGTTGCTCCAGGAGCAGACCGGCGTCGCGCCCGGGCTACGCTCGACCAGGCACCACGGCCGCGGCAAGGACCTGGAGGATCTGCAAGACCTGCCGCGCAGTCCCGTGCTGTCCTACCTGCAGAAGCAGGCTCAACCAAAAGCGCCGCGGCGCAAGACCGCCAATCTCGTCCCGACCAGCTATCCACTGCTCGCTGCCTTTGCGAGCACGCAAGTCTTCACGTGGATCTGGCAGTATCTCTCGCTGCGCCTTGGACCGCGCCACCGGTTTCTCACCTACGCAAACTCGGCTGGGGACAAGGGCGTCTATCCGATGGCCGGCGGCGATGCGGAGGTGCGGATCGTGCTCGCGGGCGACTGGGCGACCGGCACTGACGAAGCCCATCGTATCGCCGATCTGATGACGGCGTACCATCCGCACTACTCGATTCATCTCGGCGACGTCTATTATGTCGGCGGCCCCCTGGAGGTCGGCGAGAACTTTCTGGGCATCAAGAACCCACGGAACGAATATGAGCCGTGCACATGGCCGCGAGGTTCGATCGGCAGCTTCGCGCTCAACGGCAACCATGAAATGTACGCGCGCGGCGTCGCCTATTTCGACCGGATGCTGCCGAACCTCGGCCTCACTGTGTACGGCAAGCCGTGCGGGCAAAAGGCAAGCTTCTTCTGCCTGGAGAACGAGCATTGGCGCATCATCGCGCTCGACACCGGTTACAATTCGATCGACTGGCCGATCATCGAATTTTTCCGCTCGCCGCCCTGCGCGCTGCGCCCGGAGCAGATCGAGTGGCTGCGCGAGGTCGTGTGCCCCCGCAAGGACGATACGCGCGGGATCATTCTGCTGACTCATCATCAGTATTATTCGCGTTACGACTACTGGTATCCGACGCAGGCGAAGCAACTCGCCGAGTTCTTCTCCCGCCCAGTGCTGTGGTACTGGGGTCACGAGCATCGCATGGCGGTCTACCAGGAGTTCGGAGTGCCCGACGGCATCCGCGCCTTCGGTCGCTGCATCGGCCATGGCGGCATGCCGGTCGACCTGCCGCCTGCAAAACCGAAGCATCGCGAATGCATCGTCGAATTCACCGACCATCGACACTATCCGAACGACGAGAATCTGACGATCGGCTACAACGGCTATGCGCAGATGACGCTAAAGGGCGATTGCGTGACCGTGCAATACGTTGACATCGATGGCACGGTGATCTTCACCGAGTTCTGGAAGGTCGACGCCGACGGCATGCTGCAGAGAATGCGCGATCAATGCAGCGGCTCCGGGACCGATCAGGGCAGCCTCCAGTCCTGACATCCCTGACGAGGCAATCGCGGATCGCGGCCAAGGCGGCGGAGGTCGCGGATTTCGCTCTGCTCATCTTCCCCATCGCAGTGCCAGCGCATCGAGATCCTTCGCAAGCTCCAATAGCCCCGCGCGCGTCGGAGCCGGCAGTGGCTGCAGCGGATGGCGCACCGCATCCGACCGTATCACGCCGCCGGCCTGCATCAGCGTCTTGGCCGCGCGCAGGCCACATTGGCGGTTCTCGTAATTGATCAACGGCAGCCAACGGGCATAGGCGGCCTTCGCCTCATCGCGGCGCCCCGCGAAATAGGGATCGATGATCTGGCGGATGCCGTCGGGATAGCCGCCGCCGGTCATTGCGCCGGTCGCGCCCGCATCGAGATCGGCCATCAGCGTGATCGCCTCCTCGCCGTCCCACGGGCCTTCGATGGCGCTACCGCCCGCCTCGATCAGGCCGCGCAGCTTGGCTGCCGCCATCGGCACCTCGACCTTGAAATAGCGGATGTTGGCGAATTCCTTGGCCAGCCGCGCCAACAGCGCGACCGACAGCGGCGTGCCCGCGACCGGCGCATCCTGGATCATGATCGGGATCTGGATCGCCTTCGACAGCACCTGGAAGAACTCGTAGACCGCCTTATCGTCGACCCGGAACGTGGCGCCATGATAGGGCGGCATCACCATGACCATGGCGGCACCTGCCTGTTGGGCCTCGCGGCTGCGGGCGGCGCAGACCGCTGAGGAGAAATGACTGGTGGTGACGATGACCGGAACCCTCCCCGCCACATGTTCCAGCACTGCATGCATCACCGTATCGCGCTCGGCATCGGTCAGCACAAACTGCTCGGAGAAATTGGCGAGGATGCAGATGCCGTGCGAGCCGGCATCGATCATGAAGTCGACGCAGCGGCGCTGCCCGTCGAGATCCAGTTCCCCGCGGTCGTCGAAAATGGTCGGTGCGACCGGGAAGACGCCACGGTAGGGCCGGACGGACGGATTTGAGGCAGCAGCTGACATGGGCGTTTCCTTGAACGTTTCCCCGAGTGATCTTGGCGGCGCGAGACCGCCACCATTGCCGCCACTATGGCAGCGCCGTAATGGCGCGGCAACCGGAAGACCATCGATCGATGAACTTCATCCGGCTTCACATCGACGAAGCACAGTGGACGGAAGCAGGCGCAGTCTTTTCGTAATTCCGATGCCATCTTATCGATCCCTAAACCTCATTTGTGGGAAAGGCCCACGCTTTGCTTCCGGCGCGGACCTCCCGCTTTTAAAATGCGGCACGATTTCACGAGGAATCCCGTTCCGATGACGACGCGAAGAGATTTCCTGCGCATCCTGCCGGCGGCGGCGACGATACCCTTCTGGGGCGCCCCGCGGGCGCGCGCCACCCAACGCATCATCCTGAACGACGCGAGCCGCCTCAGCCCGACCCCCGTCGCCAAGCATGTCACGATCGCGAAGGCGGAGACCAACGACCTGATCGCGCGCATCCGCGCCGAGCTGAAGGAGGCAGCCGCTGAGCATCGTCCGGCCGCGGCGTCGGTCGCGCGGCACTCGATGGGCGGCCAGAGCCTGCCGCGCGACGGCACCGCGATCTCGCTCGACGGCGGCCCGCTGGAGATGGACACCGCTGCCAAGACCTATCGCACCTCGGCGGCAAATCGCTGGTGGGACGTGATCCGCATCCTCGATCCGCGCGGCTTCTCGCCTGCGGTGATGCAGTCCAATAGCGATTTCGGCGTAGGCAGCACCTTCTGCGTCAACGCCCATGGCTGGCCGGTGCCGCATGGCCCGTTCGGCTCGACGGTGAGGGCGATCCGCATGGTGCTGGCCGATGGCACGCTTGTGCAGTGCTCGCGCACCGAGAACGCCGAACTGTTCTCGCTTGCCATGGGCGGCTATGGCCTGTTCGGCATCATCGTCGATCTCGATGTCGAGATGACGCCGAACGTTCTGCTCGAGCCCCGCTTCGAGCGGATGATACCGGAGAAATTCGCAGACGCCTTCACCCACGCGATCGACACGGATACCTCGCTCGCCATGGCCTATGGCCGCATGTCGGTCTCGCGCAAGACTTTCTTCGATGACGCGCTGATGGTGACCTACCGGCCGGTCACAAACCCGCCGGCGACGCTGCCGCCGGTCGCAAGCGCGGGAAAATTGACGGGCTTTCAGAACGACATCTACCGCGCGCAAACGGGATGGGAAGTCGCAAAGGGGCTGCGCTGGTTCATGGAATCGCGCATCGGGCCCGCGATCACCGGCAGCCATGCGACGCGCAACTCGCTGATGGCCGAGCCGGTCTCCAACCTCGCGCAAAATGATTTGCGGCGCACCGATATCCTGCACGAGTATTTTGTCGCACCCGAGCGCTTCGGCGAATTCGTCGCGGCGTGCCGTGACATCATCCCCAAATCGCGCGCTGAGTTCCTGAACGTCACGCTGCGCTATGTCGCCGAGGACCACACCCCCGTGCTGACGATTGCGCCGGTCCGCCGCATCGCTGCGGTGATGTCGTTCTCGCAGGAGACCTCGCCCGAAGGCGAGATCGACATGATGCAGCTGACCGAAGCGCTGATCGATCGCGTCACGGCCATCGGCGGCGCCTTCTATCTGCCCTATCGTCTGCACGCCCGCCGCGACCAGGTGGAGAAGGCCTATCCGGCGGCCGCCGCATTTGCCGCTGCCAAACGGCGTTACGATCCCAACCTCCTGTTCCGCAACGCGATGTGGGACACCTATTTCGCATGAAGGGACAAGGATGGACCGCTATCGCATCGGAGCCCTGCTGCTGGGAGCAGCGCTGCTGTTTGCCGCCGCAACCGACTACATTCCGGCCTTCATCGATTCGGAAGGCCGCGTATTCGGCCTGTTCCATCTCGACATCTACAAGGATGCGCTCCATGTCGTGTCAGGATTGTGGGCGCTCGCCAGCGCTTTGAGTCGTCGCAGCGCCATCTTCTTCCTGCGCGTGTTCGGCACGCTGTATTTTCTCGATGGCGTGATGGGCGTGTTCACGGGGTCCGGCTATCTCGACCTCTCCATCTTCATCGACGGCATCCGCAACGTCTCCCCGACGATAAAATTCCTCTCCAGCGTGCCGCATCTCGGCCTCGGGGCCTTCGGCATCGCCGTCGGCTTCTCGCCCTGGCGCACAAGCAGCGTGACGGTATGAGCTTTTGGCGCAAGGCGCTCTATGCAGCCGTGGCGCTCGCCGTGCTTGGGGCGATTGGAATTGGGGCGACCATCGTTAGCGTAGAAACATTCTGCGTCGCCGATGGACCCACGCCAAAGATCACGTCGGATTTTGGAATCACCGACGAAGGCTATGCCCGCCAGCAGGGCGACAGCTTCCTCACCTTCCCCGAATGGTACATCGTCCACGCCTATAATGATCTCGCGGGCGTAACGGAGCGGGCTTCGGAATCAGATTTCGATTATCTCGCCAGCGTCCGCGGCTTCTGGAGCAGCCTGTGCGGCGCGACGCGGCAGGCCTCGACCTCGGGACCCGCGACCGCCGATCAGAAGGCGACCAATTACATCATCGGCTTCAGCTTCACCCTCGAAATGGCGCTGCAGGGCGCCTATGACCGGAGCATCGGCGCTTTGAGCGAATGGACCACCGGGGGACGCAAGACTGCGGAGGATGCGTTCAATGCGGCGCTCTGGAAGGAATATGGTGCGTTCCTCTACCAGACGCCGTGGTATCAATTCCCCTTCGGCGCCAGGCTCAAGCAGTTCTGGCGCGAGACACCGTTCGTTCCCTCGGTCCGCGCGGTGGAACGGCGCGGCTCGCTCAGCCTGCAATATGGCGGACGCGCCGGCTATGCCGCGCTGATGCGCTTCATTGCCGGCTACGATCCGGCGGATCTCACCATCAAGAGCGTGGTCGGCGGTCTGTCACCGGCCGAATTGCAGGGTATCGGCGGCGTCAAGGTGATCCGCGAGGTCGTGGGCGCCAATGGAGAACGCGGCGTGCTGGTCGAGACCGCGCGCTATGCCGCCTTCGATGCCTTTGTCCGGGAACTGACACAACATTCAGGCGCCGCGCTGCTCGAGATCGCGGGCAGTCATCGCATCCTGATCACGGTGATTGTTCCCGGAGAGGACGGCAATGTGACCACTGAATTGACGGCGTCCGGCGGCGTTCCCATCTTCAACCTGAAGATACAGGCCTCGCCAGGCCGACGCCGCGTCGGCGTCGACACCCCGGTGCGCACTTTGGTAAAAGATGTCCATCGGATCGAGGCGGCGGGATACAAATTCGAGCATGCCTATGACTATTGAGAGAACCAGATCGGCGAGGGTCATATCTATTAAAATCATGCCGGTCGGCCGGCTTCCGCTTAGCGGGCTGCTTGCGGTCGTCGCGATCTGGTTTCTCGGCATGGGCGCTGCGGCGACGCTGGTGCAGCCCGACGCAGTGATAGGTTTTGGACCGCCTGCAAAGATGATCCCGGCCGTCGTCTGGTCTAACGGCTATCTGCTCAATGCCGGCCGCTTCACCGTCGCCGCCCGGACCGGGCCCGGTACGGTAAAGAGCCTCTATGCCGCCGGCGCATGGTTCGTCTGGCCGATCATCGCGCGAGGCTGCGGTCGAGGCTAACCGAACCGGCATCGCGCGTTGCCGCAATCCGCCTTGCGGAAGAAATTTTCATTGTTGCCCGGCGTGGCCGAACGATGTCCAAACAAGACCACAGAGCAAGGCGACGTTTCGAAGAAAATCGATCGCGCTCTGGCGCGCGCGCCGTCATTGGTGGTAAAGTTACGTGCCGCTTCGGCCGTTGCCGAGGCCGGCTTTGCCGAAGTCCGGCCGTCCATCAGCGCGACATCGACGCCGATTGAACAGGAGAGCCGCGATGCCCTCTTTGACCGAATGGAGAGTGCCGCCCGCGTATCAGCCGCACGCCGGCGACTACACCTTCGATCTCGATCACGTGCTGTCATCGATCGTCGGCCTGCACTCCCTGATTCCACCTGATGCGTCGAGCGCGGAAACGCTGGGCACCGAGCGCGCCGGCAATGGCGTCGTGATCGATGACGGGCTGGTGCTGACCATAGGCTATCTGATCACCGAGGCCGAAGCGGTCTGGCTGCACCGGGGCGACGGGCGGGTGGTGGAAGGGCATGCGCTCGGCTTCGACGCCGTTACCGGATTCGGCCTGGTGCAGGCGCTGGGGTCGCTCGATCTCGATCCATTGCCGCTCGGCACCTCGGCCACAACCCGGGTCGGCGATCGCGTCGTGGTCGGCGGCGCCGGAGGCCGCACGCGTTCACTGGCGAGCCAGATCATCGCCAAGCAGGAGTTCGCCGGCTACTGGGAATATCTGCTCGACGAAGCCGTCTTTACCTATCCGGCGCATCCGAACTGGGGCGGCACTGGCCTGATCTCGGCGGCCGGCGAGTTGATCGGCATCGGCTCGCTGCAGCTCGAGCGCGAGCGCGAGGGCAAGGCCGAGCACGTCAACATGATCGTGCCGATCGACCTGCTCAAGCCGGTGCTGGACGATCTTCGCAAGTTCGGCCGCGTCACTCGGCCGGCGCGGCCCTGGCTCGGCCTTTATTCGACCGAGATCGACAACAAGGTCGTCGTCATCGGCATCTCGAATAACGGTCCGGCGGCCCGCGCGGAGCTGAAGGCCGGCGACGTCATCCTCGCCGTGGACGGCGAGCGAGTCACGAGCCAGAGTGCATTCTATCGCAAGCTCTGGTCGCTCGGAAATGCCGGCGTCGACGTGCCGCTCACCGTGCACCATGAAGGCGTCACCTTCGACGTGGTGCTCGCCTCGATCGACCGCACGAGGCTGCTCAAGGCGCCGCGGCTTCACTGAATTCAACAGCAGGACGGGACAATGAGCGAGGCCGTGGTCGACGACATCGTGGCCGTGCTGCCGCCTTTGCTGGACTCGCTGCAAGCGCTCATCTTTGTCGCGCGTCATCTCAATCCGGCCGATTTCGACGGCGTGATGACGGCTATCGGCTCGCCGGAGGATACGCTATCTGCCGCGCGCTCGCGATTGAGCGAATGGCCGCCGCAATTTGCCGACGTGCGCGCGGCAATTGAAACCGCCGGCGATGCGGCACTTTCGGCTTTCACGGGTCTGCGCGCCGTGCAACACGGCGGCGGCGATATCACCGCGGTATTTCGCGCAGTGCGCTATCTGCCGCGCGCCGAGGAGGCGCTCTATCCACTGGCGGCCAAATTCCCGCCGGTGAGCACGTTCTTCCTCGATCCCGCCTTGCGCGATGATGCCGCACTTGCCTCTCGCCTCGCGGACTCCGCGGCCGCGAACAGCGGCATCTTCCACGACCGCAATGAGCACGGCAGCCGCGGCGGCTTTTCGGTCTATGTGCCGGAATATTATGTGCAGGATCGCGCGTGGCCTTTGGTGATGGCACTACACGGTGGCAGCGGCAACGGTCGCGGCTTTCTCTGGAGCTGGCTTCGCGATGCGCGCAGCCTTGGCGCGATTCTGGTTGCGCCGACTGCAATGGCCCAGACCTGGGCTCTGATGGGCGACGATGCAGACACGCCAAATCTGTCGCGCATCCTGGAGACGGTGCGTAGCCGCTGGAACATCGATTCCACAAGGCTCCTGCTCACCGGCATGAGCGATGGCGGCACCTTCTGCTACGTCACGGGGCTCGAGCGCGCCTCACCCTTCACCCATCTCGCCCCCGTCTCCGCCACCTTCCATCCCCTGATGGCAGCGATGGCCGACGCGGAGCGCATGCGCGGCTTGCCGATCCACATCACGCACGGCAAGCTCGACTGGATGTTTCCGGTGGAAGTTGCCCGCCACACCAGCGACACGCTTACAGCCGCCGGCGCCAATGTCACCTATCGCGAAATCGACGACCTCAGCCACTGCTACCCGCGCGAGATCAATGCCGAGATTTTGCGCTGGGTGAACGGATAGGTGATCCTATACATGGAACAGGCCGCGGAACCATCAGGCGCCGACCACGTTATTGGCCGTCACCGGAGGATTGTCCATGCAGACCGTTTTCGGAATGATTTTGGGCGCCGTGCTGTTGGCATGCGGCGTCTATGTCTATGACTCCATGCAGACCTCGAGCGTGGCCAATGGCGGGGTGGCGGAGGCCAACCGGACTATCGTGAACTGGGACGTGGTTGCCACCGACTGGCACGCACTGAAGACGCGCGCGCATGAGGACTGGACGCGGATCTCCTCGCGATAGCGAGGGCGCGAATACGCTGCCCTGGGCGGCCGACCTAATTCGCTGACTCAATTTGCTGACTTGGCCTTGCGCGCATCGGCGATGACTTGTCCGAATTCGTCCATGGTCAGCGCGCCGGGCACGCGGAATTTCCCAACAATGAATGACGGCGTACCCTTGAAGGCGAGCCCCTCGGCCTGCTCGTTGTTGCGGGCGAGAATCGCATTGATCGCCTTGTCATTGGCGCCGAGATCGCGCTTGGCGCGATCGACATCAACGCCGGCCGCCGCCAACGCCTCATCGATCTTGGCTTCCGTCAGCCTGGAGTTGAGCGCCAGCATGGCGTCGTGGGCCTCGGCATATTTGCCCTGATACTTGGCAGCGAGCGCCATGCGCGCGGCGAGAACGGAGACCGGCCCCAGGATCGGCCAGTCCTTCCACACCAGGCGCACCTTGCCGTCGTCATGCGCCACCTGGCGCAACTCCGGTTCGAGCTTGCGGCAATAGGGGCACTGGTAGTCGAACCATTCGACAATCGTGACATCGCCATCCGCGTTGCCGCTGACAGGCACCTCGGGATCGCGCAACACTGCTGCCTCGCTCGGCTCGCCGCGGCGCTGCGCATAGGCCGGAGCCGCCAGCGCGCCCAGCGTCGCGGCACCGGCGCCCAAAAGGCCCAGCACGCTGCGCCGGTTCAGCGCCGCCGCGGAATCATCATCACACTTATCCATTGTCTCGCCCCGTTCGGCCTGACCCTCGAGATTCGACGCGTCAGGACGGCCACAAGTTTCTTGCCAACATATAGAACGCCACGGCGATAATGACAGCGGCAAAAACCGTGTTGAGCGCCTGCCGACCACATAGACCATCTGCGGCACCGCGAGGATGGACCCGCCGCCGCCGACCAGCCCTAACGAAAATCCGACCAACGCTCCGCATACAAGTCCGAGCGCGCTTTGCAACGCGGAGAGGATCAAGAGGAAAGACTCGTGTGCACGCGACGACCCTAGCCCAGCGGCCGCATGATCGCCAGCCAGCAGCGGTGCATCATCGGGTGGATTTGCGGGCGGGCAGCGGCGTCTTCACGCCCTGTGCGTGATCGCCATCAGCGTTCCGGTCATGGTCGCGATCACGGTCTCGTCGTGCGCTGCCACCGCGCGGGCCTCGCATACCGTCAACGTCCGCCCGGGCTTTATCACCTGCGCCCGGAACAGGAACCGCTCGCCCCTGGCCGGCGCGATGAGGTTGGTCTTGAACTCCACCGTCAGGATATCGCAGTCCGCAGGCATCAGCGAGAACGCCGCAACGCCGCAGGCGTTGTCGAGGCCGGCGGTGATGATGCCGGCATGGACAAAGCCATTCTGCTGGGTAAAGGCCGTGGCGTGGGGCATTGCGAGTTCAACCTCGCCCGGATCGAGCCGGACAAGCGAAATGCCGAGCGTCCGCATGGCGGGCTGCGCATCGAACAGCGCGGCCGCGCGGCGGCGAAAATCGGGGTCCTTCGGCTCGAAGCGTGCCACAGCGCGCCTCACGCGGTCGCCGGCTCGGCGGCGAGCTCGCGCGACGCCGCGTGGCGGATCGCCTCCGCGAACGGGATCGCCTTGCGGGCCTGGCGGTCCATATGCACGCCCGTGATCTCGCAAACGGCCGCGACCTCGCCGGTCTCGGCATTGCGCATCTCATGGACGAAGCGGATGGATTTTTCGCGCAGCTCCAGGAGCGTGCTGCGGATCTCGACGATGTCGCCGGCGAGCAGCTCGCGCTTGTAAGAGATGTTCTGCTGCACCGCGGCCATGCCGCGATTGGCCTCACGCAAATAGGTTGGCGTCAGTCCGATGCGCGCGAACAGATTCCAGTTGGCCTCGTCGAATTTGCCGACATACCACATGATGTTCATGTGGCCGACATGGTCGCATTGCCACGGATAAACCGTGCCGCGATAGGTCGCCTCCCTCATGACGTGCCGCCCTCCTGTTCGGTTTCCTGTTCCGATTTCCTGCTCATTCGTTTTGATACGGTAGCGTATCAGAGCGGTGGCGCGCTAGCAATACGGCACCGTATCAAGAGGCAGTGAGACGATGGACATGACGGGCGGCGGGGGCGATGTCTGGATCGAAGCCGGCTTTGCCGAGCTCGCACGCAGCGGCATCGCAGGCGTGCGGGTCGAGGTGCTGGCCAAGGCTCTCGGCGTCACCAAAGGCGGCTTCTACCGGCGCTTTCGGGATCGCGCGGCGCTGCTGGGCGCGATGCTGGAGGTCTGGCGTGAGGGGCGGATCGCCGCAATCGAGCAGCAGGCGAGCCTTTCCGGCGCCACCGCGCGCGAGCGCCTTGCATCACTGATCCGGCTCTATTCGGAGCGAATGAACACCGAGGGAATGGCGATCGAGCTTGCAATCCGCCAATGGGCCCGCGCCGATGACACCGCGGCGGCAGCGGTCGCAAGCGTCGATACTGCGCGGCTCAAGAACGTCGCCCAACTCTATCGGGCGAACGGACTTACGGCGGAGGCTGCCGAAGCCAAGGCCTTCCTGTTCTATTGCTTCGTGTTCGGCCAGAGCCTGCTGTTTCTCGATCGCGGCCAGCGCCGGCGCGCGCAACTCATCGCGAAGTCGGCCGAAAAACTGCTTGACGAGGGTTAGGCTGCGGCCGGATGCCGGAACATCTGACCGCGCGCTTCATCGGGAATCAGGCAGCGCCTTTCAGGCGCTTATTGCACTCGGAGTAATATCCGCCGCCCTTCTCGATCCACTTCAGGCCACCATTGCCATTAGTCGTCTTGTTGGCGTTGTACTGGTCGACGCAAGTATGCATGCGGCCCTTGCCCGCGCTTTCCTTGGCGTATTTCGGGTCGATCGCGTTCGGGAAGACCGCGGGACCAGAGGGCAGCGCGGGAGCCGCTGAGGGCGCCGCCTTGGCTTCCTTGGGCGCTGCGGGAGCCGGTGCCGCGGCGGGCGCAGCTGCATTCGTCGCATCCGCGCCGCACTGAGCCTTGCGGAAGTCATTCCACTTCTCGCCATTCAGTGTGCCGGCCTCCTTGGCGGCCTTATATTTCGCGCTGCATTCCTGCATGGTCAGCGCCTGCGCTGGCGCGCTGGCCGCCAGCGCCGCCAAGCTCGCACCCGCAATCGCGCACATCAATCTCGCTTGAAATGTCATCTCTAGTCTCCCTGCAACTGGCTGAAAGGGGTCGACATCCTATCGTTAGCCAATGCAGATGACAAAGGAGCGAACAATCAGAGCTTGCAAAATATAGTGGCGCTGGCCCCTCGCTCATTCATCTACGGTTCATCATGACAGCGCGAGCTTGCGGCTGTTTCTCCCTTTCCACAGGTGCCAACCCATGAAGCTCTCTTCGCTGTTTGCCGCCGCCGCCGTCTCGTCCCTGCTGCTCGCAGGCCCGGTGCTCGCCCAGAGCACCACGGCGCCCGCCGCCAAGTCCGACACCGCGGCTCCGGCCGCCGCCGCCGACAAGAAGGCGACCAAGGCGCACAGCCCGGAATCGATCGAATGCTCGAAGCAAGCCGACGCCAAGGGCTTGCATGGCAAGGAGCGCAAGAAATTCCGCTCAGAGTGCATCAAGAGTGCCAAGGCCGGCGGGGCTGGCGCGACCAAGTGATCTCGACCAAGTGATCTCGACCAAGTGATCTCCTGGATGAGACGGGGTGACATCGTCAGCCCGCCTCGTCTCGCGTATCGCGCGTGATACCGCTTCCCGGGGCTCACCCGGGGAGCCTTGTCGCATTGCTGCACTGCGTTGGCGCAATTGTCGGTCGCAGCCGGATTTGCCATAAGGCAGCGTGAGGCAATTCGCTGCATCCCTCAATCTTGTCGTGCCTGACCGTGCCAAACTCCTGAGTGCGGTGGAGACGCTTGCGATCGGGGCGGCGGGCGGCTTGCTGTTTCTGTGGGCAAACCTGCCGGGCGGTCTGATCTCCGGCGCGATGATCGCGGTTGCCGCAGCCGCGCTTGCCGGTCGCCCCCTGAGCCTACCGCCGCATGTCACCCAGACGCTTTTGGTGCTGCTCGGCATTTCCTTAGGCTCCGTGGTGTCGCGGCAGCTGATCCAGCATGTCGGCGCCTATCCGGTGACCATTGCGCTGCTGGCACTCGCGACCTTCTGCTCGACCTTCGGCTCCAGCCTCTATCTGCAGCGCGTCCATAACTGGGACCGCACCTCGGCCTTCCTGGCCGGCAGCCCCGGCGCGCTGTCACAGATCACCATTCTGGCGGTCGAGCGCGGCGCCGATCTGCCGGCGATCGCGGTGGTGCAGACCATGCGCGTCATCATCCTCACCGCTGCGCTGCCAATGCTGCTGGCGCTGACCGGTACGGCGACTGCCTCATCGGCCGCATTGCTCGCCACCCCAGCCTCACCGCTGGAATTATTGGCGCTGGGCGCCGCTTCGCTGGCGCTGGCGCTGATCTTCCGTCTCTTGAGATTTCCGGCAAGCTGGATGTTCGGCGCCATGATCGCCTCGGGCGTGCTGCATGGCACCGATCTCGTCCAGGGCGGCCTGCCGATCTGGGTGCGCTCCGTGGCTCTGGTCGGTATCGGCGCGGTGATCGGCAGCCGCTTTGCGCGGATGAAGATGAAGACGCTGCTCGGCCACATCAATGCGGCCCTCGGGTCGTTCGCGGTCGCGATCCTGGTCTCGGCCGTTTTCGTCGGGCTGATCGTGCTGACCACGCATGTCCGCCCGGGCGACCTGATGGTCGCTTTTGCGCCGGGCGCAATGGACGCCATGCTGGCGCTGGCGCTCACCTTGCACATCGACCCGATCTTCGTCGGCGCGCATCATTTGTCGCGTTTCGTATTTGTCACCATCGCCACCCCCGGCATCGTCCACCTGTTCGGACGGCCGCAGGAAGATGTGGACGACTAACCCTTGGCCGACCTCACCACGCCCCAACCGGCGATGGCGGCCATCAGGGCCGAGATCAGCGCGTTGTAGCCGGCGAGCGAGATACCCAGAAAGCGCCACTGCACCTCGTCGCAGCGAATCACCTTCACCTTGTCGAGCTGGTCCAGCAGGCTGCCCGCCTTGCCAAAATCGACCAGCGGTCCCGTGCAATCGGTCGGCCCCTGCCAGAACTTCCATTCGACGCCGGCGTGGTAGACGCCGAACACCGAATTGCCGGCCGCGATCAGCGCGATGACAATGAGCCCAGCGATCAGAAGCGGCCGCGGCGCGCCCGTGGCCGCCCCCAGTGCGACCAGCGCCGACAGCGGGATGATCGTGTAATACGCGTAGCGCTGCTCCAGACACATCGGGCAGGGCAGGATGTCCAGCACCAGTTGGAAGAACCAGGCCCCGGCAATGGTCGCACTCGCGACCACCAACACCAGAAGGGCCGCGGTCAGCGTGGCATTTGCCTCAGATCGTGCCTGCGACGGCATGGCCGTGGATGTCACCTTCGCCTCCCCCTCAGGAATGACCGTTCCGGGTCGTACCCCCCGCACCGATCGCTGTCGAGCCGATGTGTAATCACATCAGTGCGGGTTGACCGGGTTGACCCGGCCGGACCGCTGGCTATAGTCCGCCCGCTTCGCGGGGGAACCGGCGCTCTTGCCCAATGTCCCCGCCGAAGGCCCCTGTGGCGGAACTGGTAGACGCGCTCGACTCAAAATCGAGTTCCGCAAGGAGTGCTGGTTCGATTCCGGCCAGGGGCACCACGCTTCGCCCTCGCGGGGCGCGGCCGCGCACAGCCGCGATGAGGGAACGTGTCTGGCGAAGCCTCTTGGCGAAACCGGGCGACATCGAGCGGCGAAGCGACACCATCTCCCAATTCCTGAAGCCGCTGTCACACCGGTGGCGCGCGCAAATGCCACTCGGTGGCCTGCTGATAGGCGTGGCCGATGCGTAGCGCCATGGCCTCTTCATAGCCGCGGCACACGATCTGGAGCGACAGCGGCAACCCCGCCGCCGTGGCACCATTGGGCAGCGCCAATGCGCACATTTCCAGCAGATTGCCGGGGCGGGTGAAGCGCGACGGCAGCTTGTCCTGGTCCACCTCCGTCAGCCTCAGAGCCGCGGTCTCCGTCGTCGGCGTGAGCAGCGCATCGATGCCATCGAGCGCCCAATACATCTTCCGCTTGAGATCGGCGAGCACTTTGCGGGCGGCGAGATAATCCTGCGCCGACACGCGCGCTCCACCGAGCAGACGCCGGCGCACCGCGTCGTCGAGCTGTGTCGTCGCATCCTCCGCCAGATGGCCGGCGTTGAAATAGGCCTCCGCCTGCACCAGCGCCAGCACGTTGAGGCAGTCCACGAAGCGGAACGGAAGCGCGATGTCGACGATCTCGGCGCCGAGCCGACTCAATATGTCGAGCGAGCGGTCGTAGGCTTCCAGCACATCGGCGGCAACACCCTCGCGCTCGGCCGCCGGCATGCGGCCCAGGCGAAGACCGCGCACGCCGCGCTTGAGCGTCGGCATCGGATCATCAGGCAGGATGCCGCGGGTGTTCGGATCCTTGGGATCAGGTCCCTGCAGCAGGTTGTACAGCAAGGCCGCATCCTCTACCGAGCGGGCCATCGGCCCCGGCGTGTCGAGCGTCTGGCTGAGTGGGAGAATGCCATGGGTGCTGATACGCCCGATCGTCACCTTGAGCCCGGTCAACCCGCAGAAGGACGATGGCAGCCGAACCGAGCCGCCGGTGTCGGTGCCGATCGCCCAGGGCGCCATGCGCGCGGCCACCGCAACGCCCGATCCGCTGCTCGAACCACCCGGGGTTCGTGCCGTCTCCGTGTCCCATGGATTCCATGGTGTGCCCATGTGCTGGTTGGTGCCCCAGCCGCCATAGGCGAATTCGACTGTGTGGGTCTTGCCGAGCACGATTATGCCCGCGGCAATCATGCGGCGGGCGATGGTCGCGGTCTCGACCGAGCGACGCTGGCGCCAATTGGCGGAGCCGCCGGTGGTGATCTGCCCCTCGAGTTCAATCAGATCCTTGAGCGCGACGGGAACGCCATGCAGCGGCCCGACCGCATGCCCGGACCTGATCGCCTTGTGCGCGGCCTCCGCGGCGAGGCGCGCGCTTGCGCCGTAAACCTCGACATAGGCATGCAGCTTCGGCTCAAGCCTCTCGATGCGTGCAAGCAGCGTATCGACGACATCGACGGGCGACAATCTTTTGGCGGCGATGTCCTGCGCGAGATCAGAGGCCGAAAGCAGGGAGGGATCGGTGCCGGCACGGCTGACGTCGTTCATTTCACTTCCATTTATTCACTGCAGGCGGACGAGGCGCCATTCCACGCGGTACGCGTGCTGCGCGACGAAGCCCTGACCTTCGGACTCATCGCGGCAGTTCAGATCGTGGACAGGATGGAGTCAAGGCGCGCTGTCGAGGAGCCGCTCATGCATCTTTCGGATAGCCCGAGCGATCACGTCGCCGGGCTGCCCTTGTTGAGAAGCTGCGCCACCGCCGTGACGAGCTGCGCCGGAGCAAACGGCTTTTGCAGAAGGATGCTGTTCGGCACACCCTGCGACGACCATTCGTCGGCCGCGGCTCCAGTCATGTAGACGACCGGCATTGTCGGATCGATCTCTCTTGCCTGCCGGGCGATTCCCCAGCCACTGGTGCCGCCCTTGAGATTGATGTCGGTCACGAGCGCCGAATACTTCACGACGCCGCTTCTCAGCAGCGTCATGGCCTCATCGCCCGATGCGGTCGTCAGAAGGTCGAAGCCCCCCTCCTCCAACGCATCATGAACGATGTCCTGCAGCGGCTCGTCATCTTCGACGAGCAAAACGATCGGCACATCTGGCACAGCGCTTCCGCCCCTACTCGACACAACGGAACAGTCAGGGTTCCCAAGCAGGCCTAACGCGCGAGCAAAGGAAATGTTCAAAAGTGAACAGACAGGCCATTTGACGGGAAGGCAGCCGGAACCCTCTTCATTTGGCGCAGTTGGCGGCCGGCCCACGTATTTTCCCTTGCCCGCCCCGGACCCGGCGTCCCCTCGGTGATGCGCGGGCGGGGCCGCGTTTCCGGATGCGCCTTTTCCCGGGCGAACCTGTCCCGATCCGTGCGCTGCATCCGTCAGCGCGGTTCACCGATGAACGCCTGTTGCAACGCCGACAGGCGGTCGATCGCGGCTTGGGCAAGCGGCCCTTTTTCGACCGCGGCGAGCGCGCCGTCGAACTGCTGCGGCGTCGCCATGCCAACCAGGATGGTGCTCACCGCCGGGTTCGACAGGGTGAAGCGGATGGCAGCCTCGGTCAGGCTGTCGGCAAACCCCTCTTCAACCAGCGGCATGAGACGGCGCGCGCGATCGATATCTCCGTCATAGCTTGCTGCCGAACCGATCGGCTCGGGCGCCGGGCCTGCAATCGGATGACGCTCGGCCGATCCGGAAAGCGCTCCGCCCGCCAGCACACGGATGTCGACGACGCCGACGCCGGCCGCGCTGGTGTGATCGAACAAGCGCCCATAATCCTGGGCCGGATAGTTCGCGGGCAAGTCCTGGGCGGCGGATGGATTGAGCATGTTGTAGACGACCTGCGCACTTTCGAAGGCGCCGGAATCGATCACGCGATGCAGCGGCCCCGTCTCGCCGATGGCCGTGAGGCCCAGGAAGCGAACCTTGCCCTGCTGGCGCAGCCGCTCAAACACTGGCACCACGTCGTGGAGCACCTGTCGGACATCGAGCGCCTGCTCGTCGCCCTTTTCGGTGATCGGATTGTGCAGATGGAAGATGTCGACCTGGTCGAGCCGCAGTCGCGCCAAGCTGCCTTCGAGTGAGGTGGTGACGGCTTCGGCAATACGACCGACATCACCGGGCTGCAACCGGACCTTGGTGCCAACGACGACGTTCGCCGGCTTCAGCTTTTGCAGGATGCGTCCAAGGTTCCTTTCGGATTCGCCATTGCCGTACTGTACCGCGGTGTCGAAGTAGTTCAGGCCCGCAGCGATCGCCCGGGCAACCGTGCGTTCCTGATCGGCAGCATCCCCTCGCACCATCAAACCACCGACGGCACCGCAGCCGAAGCCCAGCGCCGAGAGCTGCAGTCCAGTGCGTCCAAAAGCCCGCAATTGCATCGCTGTCTCCCTGACCGCACGCTGAAGGACGGCGTACGGGTTCCGCAGGTTGAGAGAACGGACTATCGAAAATCGCTTCGAGCGCTTGCCGCTTGTAAAGCAAAGCGACGCGAGCGGCAACGATCAGGGATCACTGGCACGATTCAGGACAACGGCCGTGCTCAACCCATCATCGCTTCCAGCTTCGCGGTCTCGCCGGCCGTGATCGTCGGACTCGCATGGGCGAACATGTTGCGGCGAGCTTCATAGAATTCCATCACGCGCCGGGCGGTCCGCTGCTCCAGCTGTTCGAAATTGGCGCGCGCCCGCTCCAGATCAGCTTTCGACATCTTGCGTTCGGCGACCGTCATCAACAGCAGCGCCTTCGCCGTCGCCCAGGAGCAGCCGGCGGCCTTGGCGATGATTTGCGCCGCGCCGGGATTCTCGTTGAGCACCGCGCGCTCGGCGACCTCGATTCGACAGCCGGCGAGGGCCGCGAGCGCCGTCACCGTCTTCTCGAAATTCTGCGATCGCGCGCCGGCATGCACATCGACCTCGCGCAGATCCTTCCATTCGCTGAGCCGCTTGACCCGGAATTTGGCCTTGGCATGCACGGCCGAGTGCCTGCGCACCTCGCCATTGATGTCGTCGACGACATCGGTGACGGTCTCCTGCACGACCTCGGCCAGCTTCGGATTGGCGGCGACGATCCGGCTGCACACCGAGGCCGAGGCAGTCTCCAGCAGCCTCACGAAATGATGGCGCGGAATGTCGCTCCGCGTGCCGACATGCAGCGCGAGATCGACATCGGCGCCGGCGCGCAGCACGAGCTCGGAAAAGCCGTCGTCGGAGATTTGCGCGCCTGCATTCTTCGCAACCGCGCGCACGACCTGCTGTTCGCCGCGCTCGATCAGGATGTCGGTGATCGCGGCACTGACCGTTTCGCGCTGCGCAATCGCCAGCAGGTGTCCCTGGCCCTGGGTGGCGGCGCTTGCGATCAGGTCCGGCTCGGTCAGGACAGGAGATTGGCTGAGCACCGGCGCGGCGACGGCCACCTCGTCGTTTGCCGCGATGGCGCGAACCAGCACGGCTGGTGCGGCGGGGTCGGCGGCGAAGCGGCGGGCGAGCTTGATGCGGGTCTGCAATTCGATCGCCTCGACCAGAACCTTGAACACCTCGTCGAACAACTCGACCTGGCGCATGGAATAGCGCGCCGAGCCCGCCAGAAACAGATCGGTGATTCGTGTGAGCGCCCGGAGCTGTCGCCTGGTCGATCCGGACATGGAGGCATCCTGCACGTCGTGGATCAGGGAATTGAGCATTGTCATTTGTTTGGTCTCTTCAACAGTTTCGCGCCCAAGGCGAAGCAGCGGGGACGCGGCAATCTCAGCTACCAGCCCCGGGTGAAGATTATGAACACGCGCTGGCTCGGAGATGAGTCAAATTGCGCGGATTTTGGCGAGACATCTTTGACAATGGGCTTCTCTCTGTCGTCGTCCTCGCGAACAACGCGGCTCTGGTCGAGCGGAAAGCCGTCTCCTCGCCGCTGGATCACGCCTTCCGCTTCGAGCTTAGAGATGTAGGCCCGACTGCAATCGAGGTGCACCGCCAGTGCCGACGCGCTGACGGTGGCGGCTTTCTGGATCGCGCCCGAGAGGCGACGGGCGGACAATCATTACTGACGGTCTCAGTCATCGTGTGTTCGCTCCTGTTGCAACTTACCGCTGGCCCAATCCGGCCGCGAATGACGCGAAGCGGTCATTGCGACATAGCGCCGCTGTTGACGTTTTATCCTGCAAGGCGCGATCCTCCGCTTATTGAAGGAAGGGGTACTGGCATGATGTCACGAAATGTCGCTTACGGGCTTTTAATCTCTTCATTTGCTTTCGGCACCACTTTGTCGCAGGCCGCAGATGCTCCAAAGGACAACAAGGGATACACAACCAGCAAGACTGCGGTGGTCGAACTTGGGCCTGAATTCGCCGGCATGGACGGCCGCCAGTTGAGGCTACGTGTGCTCACAATTGAGCCCGGCGGTCATATTGGCCTGCATAATCACAAGGAGCGGCCTGCGGTTGTCTATTTTTTGCAGGGAACGGACACAGTCATTCGAGACGACGGCACCTCCCAGACCTTTAAAGCCGGTGACGTGACGGGAGAGCCCGGCGCGACAATTCATTGGCACCGCAATGACGGCAACGACGCCGTTGTCTTCGTCACCGCCGACATCTTCAAGCCAACAAACTAAGGCACTGGTCAGAAACCGACGTAGGCTCGGCTGACGGCTGCTTTTTGGTCGTAGCGGCCCCGCTGTTGGCCCGTCATTTCGCGGCGATGCAGAACTCGGTCGCTATCGGGGCATAGCGGGCATTGAGTACGACGTACCGTCTCTGCAACTGCAACCACCGATTTTCCTGCTGCAAATATCTTCATACAGGTCGGTCGCGCGTACCCCGCTTTTCGCGCGCGCCCCAGAGGACCCGGCGCCGGCGCTTCAACCTCGATGCGAACCGAGCGCACACCATCACCATCGTGCAAAGAGAGCCTTCGGGCTCACGTCTGCTTAACCCTCAACAGCGGCGCGAGAGCGCACAATCCGGGGACCGCCGCTTTGGGCCAGTTGCGACTCACGCATCGCACAATCGCTAGTGCACCTGCAAATTGATTGGCTTGTGCAATACGCTCCGGCCGATCTACAGTACGAGAATAATTTCGTTCCGACCTGGCATCCACTACGGGGGCACCTTGTTATGTCGGCAACAATTCATTCACTTAACGCTGATCGGAACAATCAGGTTGACAAGTCGAAGCGCGACGGCGGTCCGAACAGACGAGAGACATTAAAGATCGCGGCAGGAGCACTTCTGCCGACACTTGTGCCGAACCTCGCCGCAGGACAATCGGCCCGCACGAAAATCGTGTTGTTGGGCACGACTGGGGGGCCGCCCTTGACGGTTATGCGAGCTGCGCCTTCAAACGCCGTCTTAGTCGGGGGGGCCCTTTATGTCATTGATTGCGGTAATGGCGTTGCCCGACAAATCGTGCAAGCGGGTCTTAGGCTCAGCGCGTTGAAAAGCATCTTCATTACGCATCAGCATTCGGACCACAATTTGGACTACGGAAATCTGTTCTATCTTGCTTGGTACGCGGGTCTGCACGGCCAAGTGAATTCCTACGGGCCGCCGCCACTGGCAGAAATGACAAAAAAATTCTTTGAACTTAACGCCTTTGATATCGACATTCGGATTCGTGATGAAGGCCGGCATGATCCGAGGCAACTGCTCGTTCCGCATGAGATCATGTCTGCCGGAATCGTGATGCAGGATGACAATGTAAAAGTCACGTGCGCCTTGGCCGACCACCCGCCGCTTCCGGTGGCGCTGTCATATCGCTTTGATACTGCCGATCGCTCCGTTGTTTTTTCAGGAGATACCCGAAAGACTGACGCTCTGATTAATCTCGCCAAAGGCGCGGACGTATTCGTGTGCGAGGCGCAGTATCTTCCGGGAATAGAGGAAGTGCTCCAAAGAGCCGTAAAGGCGGGATACGACAAAGACATCGCGGATAGCCTTCTCAGAAGCATCTCAGGCAATGCGCTTACCGTCGAACAGGCGGGCGAAGTGGCTCAAGCCGCAGGAGTCAAAACGCTGGTTCTTACTCATTTCGTGCCGGGAAATGGAGCTGTCCCCGAGCAGGTGTTTGTGGAAGAAGCTCGCAAAGCTTTCTCCGGCGAGATTATTGCTGGACGGGATTTGCTTGAAATCTAGCGTTGGCTCTTGACGCTCAATGTCCGAGTTGGTCACCGCATTCCGCTCCACGTTCGTGACGATCGCGATACGCCCCTTGTGTCGGCGCGGAACGTGAATGGGATAGCATGATTTCCGATAAAGCGAAAGAAGGATATTTTTCGCGCGAGCACTGGACAAGCAGGATCAGTTGGAATCGAAGGCGAGCTGATTTGCCCGACGAGACCGGGCAATAAGGTATTTGTGCGGTCGTACAAACGCGCGTTTCACGATGTGAGAAGGGCGGCTACCGAGCGGGCACGCGGGTCATCAAGCCCCCATTCGGCTTTATCTTCATCGGCTCGGCTGCGTGCGCAACAAGAACCAATCGTCAGGCCAGATCAGTCGTCCGGCCCGAACGGCCGGAGGCGCGGGACATCGAAGCGGGGCGCCTCGTCGACGTAATGGGGCGGCGCGCCATCACCGCCGTCGCCACGCTCGGCGTCGCGATATCGACCGCTTCTGTCATCGCGATATCGGCGATCGGAATAGGTGTAGGAATAGCGTGAGGGGCCGTCCACGCTGTCGCGATCGTCCCGCGCCTGCTGGTCGGAGTTCTGGTCCTCGTCGTGGCGGCGGCGGTCGGTCCAGCGCTGGGCGCGTTCGGCGTGGCGCTTGTCGGCCGCGTGCTTGAGGTTGGAGTCGCGCGCCTTGGCGTAAGCGTCTTCCGGCGCGGAGGGTTGCTTTGCGGGCGGAGCCTGTTGCGCCTCTTGCGTCGGCTGCCGGGCTGCCGCGCCACCCGAAAGCCTTGTCTTCAGGTCACCCGGCACGGCTGTCGCGGCTGACACCGCAGGCGACGACGTGGCAGCGTTGTCCGCCTGCTGATCGGCTTGCTGCGCGCTTCCGTCGATCGACGGATCGGTGAAGGCCAGCGTCGCCGCGGCGTAGGGGAGCGCGCTCGCGGCAGGCATCGGCGGCGGCGACGACTTCGATCGCTCGACCGGCGCCGCTTCAGCCGCGTGCTTCGGCGGAGACGTGCTCATCATGTTGCCGATCAGGAGCCCGCCGCCGAGGCCTCCGCTGATCGCAAGGCCCACCGTTCCTACGCCAACAAGAAAAGCTGTCGAAGCGCGCATGATCCGCCTCCTCTTCCTCGCGGGCAACGTTCGAGCTTTCACGATGTTCCGGACAGCGCGGGCGGAACCGCTGCCAGCGCAGCACCGGTGCTATCTCGGACGTCCTGCTGGAGAGCTGGGATGCACCTCGCGACCACCAACCGGTCGCGATGGACCGCTGACAAGCACGAGTTATGAGGCGATCGATCGCATCAGAAGCGCTCGACGTGCCCAGCTCCCATGAATATGGGGGTAGCAAAGTATGACACCGCGGGTAAGCTTGCGCCAGAAAAACAGCGGGAGCAGGAAACGCGATGACGTCGTCGGCCGAAGACATTCCTGCGCACGACATCTCGATCCTCCTGGTCGAGGACGATCCGCCGACCAATTGGCGGCTCAAGGACGCGCTGGAGCAGGCGGGCTTCGATGTGGCCGCGGCAATGACGCTCGCCGAGGCTCGGGCGAGCTTGGACAGGCGCAAGCCGCGCGTGTTGCTCACCGACCTGCAATTGCCTGACGGCCATGGCATCGAGCTGATCCGCGAGTCGCGGGCCAGACTGCCCGACACCGAGATCATGGTGATCTCGATCCTCGGCGACGAGGAGAGCGTGATCTCCGCCATTACCGTTGGCGCAACTGGCTATATCCTGAAAGACGCATTTCCGACCGACATCGCCGCGACCGTACGCGAGCTGGTCGCCGGGCACTCGCCGATCTCCGCCTCGATCGCCCGCTTCATCGTACGCAGGACGCAGAGCGCCGCCGAACCGCCACCGGGGCCGCCGCTCAACACCACCAAACTGACACCGCGCGAAATCGACATCCTCTGGGGCATCGCCAAAGGCTTCAGCTATGCCGAGATCGCGAGCCATCTCGGCATGTCTAAACAGACCGTTCCCGGCCACATCAAGAGCATCTATCGCAAGCTCGAGGTGCACACCCGCGGCGAGGCAGTGTTCGAGGCGGTGCAGCAGGGCCTGATCAAGCTGTGACCGAAAAGGCGAAACCGGCGAGCGGCGGCCAGGGCCCGCGATCGCGCAAATTCGCCTCCCGCCTTGTGCAATACGTGCTGCTGCAGGCTGTTATCGCCGCCCTCGTGATCCTGGCGTTGCGCCACCCGCTGCCCGAGCCGCCGGCACGCTATCTCGTGGCGACGTTCGCGCTGTCCGATCGCGGCGCTGCGCGTGAGGTGACGCTGCCCGCTTTCGTGCCTTCGCGGTCGGGAATGAACGATCCGGCCGTGTTCACCGCCAACTTTACTTGGACACGTGGCGAGACGGAGCAGGCATGGTCGGTCTATCTGCCGCGTTTCACCAATGGCGTCGAGGTGATCGTCAACAGCACCGTGATCATGGACAGCCGACGCGATCCTTCCGCGAACCGGCCCGATCGCGATACGCCGGAGATCGCGGTCATCCCGGCCTCGCTGTTGCGCGAGGGCACGAACGAGCTGGTGGTCAGGCTCTATGCCTGGGAGCCGATCTCGGGCTTTCTCGACCGGCTTTTTGTCGGTCCCGACGATGTGCTCCGTCCCTATTTCGAGCAGCGGACGCTCTGGTTCGTGACCCTGCCCACGGTGTTCTCGGCATGGCAGGGAATCCTCGCCCTGATCCTAATCGTGTTGTGGGCGGTGCGGCGTCACGAGGTCGCCTACGGCATGCTCGCCGGTGCAATGGCGCTGGGCGCGGCGCAGACATTCCTGGTGACGGTCGTGGACCAGCCCAGGCATCCTGAGCTGAATGCGACGCTGATCGCGTCAGCCCCGCTAGAGAGCGGCTTCATCCTTGGCTTCGCGATCCTGTTCTTTGCTCGCAGATGGCCGCGCTACGCCACGCTGATCTTCGTACCCGGCGTGCTGGTCGTGCTGGTCGGACTGTTCGGAACGCCGCTCGCGCTGCGCACGACTTTCATGTTGCTCGGCATCCCGGCGATCGGCGTCAACCTGCTGCTGCTCGCGCTGGTCGTCGGCTGGTCCGAGCTGCGCAGGCAGGACGTGCCGAGCCTGATGCTCGGCTGTGCCGTCACTATTCTGATAATCTGTCTGGCGCATGACCTGCTGATGGTCGCGCAGATCCTGCCTGACCGGCGCATCTTCTTCAGCCGGCTGTCCTACTCGGTCCTGCTGGTGGCGATCGGCGCGGGGCTGACCTGGCGCTTTGCCAATGCGCTCAATCGGGTCGACGGCTTTGCCGCGCACCTGGTGATTCAGCTGCGCGAGGCCGAGGAGAAATTGCGCGCAAGCTTTGCCCGCGAGCAGGAACAGGCGCGCGCAATGGCGCTGGCGCGCGAGCGCACGCGGCTGATGCGCGATCTGCATGACGGGCTCGGTGGCCAGCTCGTCAGCATCGTCGCGCTCTCCGAGCGTGGCGAGAGCGCCAGCGGAATCGGCGACGCCGCACGCGCGGCGCTGAAGGACCTGCGCCTCGTGATCGATTCCATGGACGATATCGGCGGTGACCTGATGCTGGCGCTGGGCACATGGCGTGACCGCGTCGCGGCGCAACTGCGCCCGCACCAGATCGCACTGGATTGGCAGATCGCGCCGCCGGGCCTGCCCGTGCATCCGGAGCTTCGCCCGTCTCACGTGATCCAGATCGTGCGGCTGCTGGATGAAGCTGTGACCAATGCGGTCAAGCATGCCGGCGCAAAGACGGTCACCGTGCATATTGCGACGCTGCGTGATGCATCCGGGCCTTATGGCTGCATCACCGTCGAGGACGATGGACAAGGATTTGCGACCGCATCGGACGGCGGGAGCGGCCGGACAGCGGGACGCGGCCTGCGCAACATGCAGACCCGTGCCGCGCGCTGTGGAGCGACTTGCGAGGTGGTCTCCGGTGGGGCCGGGACGCGGGTGAGGCTGACATTGCCTCACCGCTTCCCAGAGAGTGACGCCGCCAGCGGATGAAGGTGGTGTCAGCGCCACACGCGGGTGTAGCCGACATGGCGCACACCATAGGGGGTGACGCGGGTGTAGCCGACATGGTGGATCGCAGCCGGACCACCATAGTAGCCGTAGCCGACACGCGTCACGCTCGCAGCGGCAACCCGAGCAGCCGGCGCGACCACGACGGGCGCAGGCGTCGCGCGAACGATGCAGCCCTGCGGCACACCGGCCGTCGCGCAATACACAGTCGCCGCATTGGCAGGCGTGGTAGCCACCGAGGCTGCGGCAACCGACATCAGGACAGCAGCAACGGCAGCGCTCAAGGTTTTGGACTTGGACATGTATCTCTCCTTTGATCTGTTCTCGGCTTCTCGCGATCGACCGTGCGGCCTTCGCAACCGACGCGGCGATACATGCTCCCGGGCGCTGCGCTCCAACATCCCATGAAGATGGGGGTATCGCCCGCCGGCGCGTGTTCGGCGGGTCTTCGCGGCCTGATGCGAGATTTTTGTCGCGCTCTATCTTATTGACTTACAACAATAATTATTGAAGTCCGGGCATCCGAAAAACGCTGATGGGATGGCCCTCCCATGATCATGGCATAGAAAGCGCGGCCCATTTCGACGAGGTTCTGGCCGCTTTCAACACCAACCCCTGATCTGAAAAGGTGATGTCATGACCAAGTCGATCAACCGCTCCTCCAGCCTCCTTGCGCTCGCGCTGGTGATCGCAGGTGCTTCGCAGGCGATGGCGGCTTCTGCTCCGTCGATGCAGGAGAAGATGGCCTGCCGCGCAGATGCCGAAAGCCTCTGCTCACAATTCATCGGCCACCCGCCGCAGATGCGTGCCTGCCTCGCCGAGAACAAGGCAAAGCTCTCCGTGCCTTGTCGAGAGGTCGTCGAAGCCCACGGTGGCTGAGGACCGGGGCTGAGAACGACGGCCGAAGCCGCCAACCCGCGGAGAGCAAGCAGCGCGGGTTGGCGCGCGGGGTCTGGTTTAATGCTGGATCTTCTCGTACCCCGGATAAGCGGTATCCGGGTTTTGCGTTTTGTCCCGCATTCGCGTCGCTGATGCGGGCTATATTCCTATGATTGGCGAAAGCCTCAGATCGCCGACGCAACCTTCTCCAGCCCGATGACGCGGGCGAGCTTGCGCACTTCTTCCTTCTGGTCGTCGCGCAGCTGGAACAGGAGCGGCATCGCGGCCGATTTCAACTGCTGCACTTCTGCCGAATCCGGATCGATTGAGCCGGCATTGGCGTTCGGGTTGGACAGCCGCGCCGCCTGGATCTTGCGCGCGATGCCGCGCAGGGCCTGCTCGATGCCGGGCCAGTAATATTCCTGGTCAGAGGTCAGGTGCAGCCGCTCCTTGATGCCGGCGATCTGAACGTCGGAGAGGAAGGCGTAGGATTTTTGCGGCTGCGGATGGCTCGCGACCTTCGGCTTCGGCGGTGACGGAAGCGCGGCGGCGGGCTCAGGCGTTACCGCCTTGGCGGCCTCGACATCGACGTCGGTGGTGGAGGCATAGGCCTGGCGCAGCGCCTCGCCCGCGACGGAGGCGGCTTGCTGCGCGGGTTCGGCCGGCGTCTCCGGCAGCGCAGCAACCGCCAGCCTGTCCTGCTTGGCCTCACGGTTGGAGACGACGGAAGATTTGAGATCGGGTAACGATGCGGCCACGCCGGCCGCCGGGATGCTTTCACGGGTCAGAATGCTGGCGATGGCCGACCCCGCGACAAGGAGGCAGGCCAGCATCAGGATTGTGATGGACTTCGTCACGCAACTCTCCGTCCCGGGATCGGTAATCGGCGTGAAATGCCGAAAAACTGAGCGTTAAATAAGGCTTAAACAGGCCATGGTTGCGACAGGGGCGGTTCGATGCCGCGACAAACACCTGAAAAATTTGGCAAATCAGGCCGCAGCCTGGAGCTCATAGGCCTCCTGGATGTCGGCGACGATATCGGAGGCCTCGAACAGCGCGCGCGGCTCGACCGAGCGCAGGCTCACCGTCCAGTTGGCACCGCGCGCGGTGCGCGGTGTCGAGACAACATCGAACTGCACAGTGCGGCACAAGGGATGACGCTGCAGGGCAAAGTAAACGCGGTTCCGGAGTTCGTCGAGCGTGGCCGGCGTCTTGTCGAAAAATGTTTCGAGTCCCATTCCCGAAAATCCCCTTCCCGGATGAGGGGGATTGTCGGACTGCGCTGGTTAATGGCGCGTTAAGGTTAAGGTCGCGTGCGTTCACGATTTCCGCAAGCCATGCCGGCTTGCGTCGCCTGCACGATATTCGGCCACCGTCCGCGCCACGAGTTCATCGACCGGCAGCACCGCCGTCACACCCGAGGTCGAATGGCCCGCACTCCAGATGTCGCGCCAGCGCTTGGGCCGCGCCTCGCGCGCTGCGACGTCGATGTCCTGGCCGATGTCGATGGCGCCGCGCGCGGGCAGATCCTCGGGGTCGAGGCCCGCGGCCAGGATCGAGGGTTTCAGCATGTTGGTCTGCAGGCCTGTGAAGGCCGTGGTGAGCAGGATGTCGTCGGCCGAAGATTCCACCAGCATCGCCTTGTAACGCTCGTCCGCCATGCTCTCGCGCGTGGCGATGAATTTGGAGCCCATATAGGCGAGATCGCAGGACAGGGCCTCGGCCGCGCGCAGCGCATGGCCATCGCTGATACCGCCTGCAAGCACGATCGGTCCGTCGAAGAAGCCGCGCACGGCGCGGACGAAGGCAAAGGGATTGAGCCAGCCGGTCTGGCCGCCCGCACCGGCGGTGAGCAGTACCAGCCCGTCGGCGCCGGCCTCGATCGCGCGCTCGGCATGGCGAATGGTCGCGACATCCGCAAGCACCAGGCAGCCGGCGTCATGCAGCGACTGCACCACTGGAGCTGGCGAGCCGACCGAGGTGATGACGACCTCGCTTTGGTGCCGCAGCAGCGCGTGCAGGTCGTCGGCGAGCCTCGTGTTGGAGCGATGCACGATGAGATTCGGGCAGACCGGCGCCGCCGCCCTGCCCTGCGCGTCTTCATGGCGACGCAAGCGGGTTTCGATCTCGGCAAGCCAGTCATCGAGTTGTTCCGTCGTGCGGCAATTCACCGTCGGAAATGAACCGATCACGCCGTTACGGCAGGCCGCCGTCACGAGATCCACGCCCGAGACCAGGAACATGGGTGCTGCGATCAACGGCAGCGTGAGGCGATCGCGAAAGCGGGCAAGCGGATCAGTGATTGGCAAGGGCGTTTCCCGGTGTCTGTCGTGATGCTAGCGTTGCCGGCAAGTCTGGCACGTTCGAACCGCCGGCACAAAACCTCACAGGAGGGATCTTCATGAGCGACCCGCTCAACGCATTTCCAACGGTCTGCGGACAGACCCTGCGGACGCTGGCGCGCTATCCGTCGCGGACGGCGTTTGCCTGGCCGGGCGGCTCGCTCACCTATCAGGGCGCGACCGACCTGATCGGGCGCATGCAGAACGTCTTCATTGGTCTCGGCCTGCCGCCGGGCACCCGCGCGGCCTTCCTCACCGCCAACCGCGCCGACAGCTGGTGCGCCGGCGTCGCTGCCCAATTGTCGCGGCTGGCGCTGACCTGGCTGCATCCGCTCGGCTCGCTTCAGGACCAGCTGTTCCAGCTCGAGGATTCCGAGGCGCAGGTGCTGGTGATCGACGCGGTCGCCTTCGGCGATCGCGGCGGCGAGCTCGCGGCGCGGGCGGCGGGCGTCAAGACCGTGTTCACGCTCGGACCCACCGATTATGGCATCGACCTGTTGCAGCGACTGGAGCAGGCAGGCCACGCCACCGCGCGCAGCCTTGCCGGCCCCGACGATCTCGCCACGCTGAATTATACCGGCGGCACGACCGGCAAATCCAAGGGCGCGCTGCGCACCCACCGCGAATATGGCGGCTTCGCCACCGCCATTCTCGCCGACTTCGAAATCCCGGATGCCGCGCGCTACCTGACGGTCGCTCCAATCAGCCATGTCGCAGGAACGAAAGTGCTGCCGACCTTGATGCGCGGCGGCACCGTGCACATGCTGAAAGGATTCGATCCCGAAGCCGTGCTGCAGACCATCCAGCGCGAGCGCATCAATTTCACGCTGTTCGTGCCGACCATGATCTATGTGCTGCTGGATCATCCGGCACTTGCCAACACGGACCTCTCCTCGCTTGAGCTCGTGCTTTATGGCGCCTCCGCGATGTCGCCGTCGCGGCTCGTCGAAGGCATCGAGCGGATCGGGCCGGTGTTCTCGCAGCTCTACGGCCAGACCGAATGCTATCCGGTCTCGGTGCTGCGCAAGGCCGATCATGATCCCAAGCGACCCGAGCTGCTTTTGTCCTGCGGCTTCCCGATCGCAGCCTGCGAAGTGAAAATCCTCGACGACAATGACCAGGAGGTCGAGACCGGCGCGGCGGGGGAAATCTGCGTGCGCGCGCCGCACGTGATGCGCGAATACTGGAAGCGTCCCGACATCACCGCCGAGACCTTGAAGAACGGCTGGCTGCACACCGGCGACATCGCGCGCAAGGACGAACGCGGCTACATGTTCATTCTCGACCGCAAGAAGGACATGATCGTCTCCGGCGGCTTCAACATCTTTCCGCGCGAGGTCGAGGACGTGCTGTCGCAGCATGCCGATGTCGCGATGGTCGCGGTGGTCGGAGTGCCCGACGACAAATGGGGCGAGGCGGTCACCGCGGTGGTCGTCGCGCGCGAGGGCGCACAGCCAAATCCGGATGAGCTGATCAATCTGGTGAAGGCGCGCAAGGGCCCGGCGCATGCGCCCAAGCAGGTCAAGTTCGTCAACGAATTGCCGATGACGGGCGTCGGCAAGGTCGACAAGAAGGTGCTGCGCGCGAGCTTCTGGGCTGGCAGGGATCGGATGGTGGGGTAGCGAAGTGAAGAAGCGAGGCCCTCACCGTTTTTCGATCACGAGGCTCTGCACGGCGCGGCCGAAATAGCCGCGCTGATCGGCGAGCCGCATCATTGCCAGGCCCGCGCCGTCAGGACCGATCCAGGATTCGCCGTCGAGCAGCACCCATTCGCCGACCGGCTCGCGAGCCATGCTGACGGTGAGATCGGCATTGAGAAAGGTCCAGTGCCGGAAATCCAGCGCGGCCGAGGTGCCGTTGGCGAAGTCGGCGGCGGCGACGGCGCGCATCGCCTGCGAAACGGCAAAACCTTCCACCAACCGCCGGTCGACCCGGTACCAGATGGCGCCCGGACCAGGCACGCCGAACTTGCCACGAGCCGATCGCAGCGACATGCCGGTGACGAAGGCGCTGTTGGAGAATTGGGCCGGGTCTTCCGGCGCCTCGTCAGGCCCCGGAAGCGCGACTTTCTCTTCGGTGAGATCGCCCGGCAGCGGCAGCGCGACAGTCCTGACCTTGAGCACGGTCGCGGCCACCACCAGGACGCCGTCGGCTTTCAGCCTGACGGCGCAGAGCTGGATCTTTCGCCCATCACGCAATACCTCGGTCTCAAAGGTGAGTGGTGCAAGCGGCACCGGACGCATCAGATCGATGGTCACGCGCGCGATCCGCATCTCGCTCGGAGTGGCGATGCGCTCGGCAGCCCACACTGCGAGCGACGACGGTGCAGCACCATGCTGCATGCGCGGGTCCCAGGGGCCGGCCGCATTGGGACTGACGAGGACACGATTGTCCTCCACGCGGAAAATGGCGTCCATCGATCAGGCCGCGGCCGCGGATACAGAAATGCGAGCGGCAGACTCAGCTTGCGCGGCGCAACGGCTCGTTCGGCAGCTCGATATCCACTTCCAGCGTCGAGACATGTTTTCCCCTGTCCATCTTGACCACGACCTTGTCAGGATCAAGCGTAACATGTCGCGAGACGACGGCGAGAATTTCTTCAC
The DNA here is from genome assembly GCF_000472425.1 of Bradyrhizobium sp. Tv2a-2. GTDB lineage: Bacteria > Pseudomonadota > Alphaproteobacteria > Rhizobiales > Xanthobacteraceae > Bradyrhizobium. The sequence goes on from NZ_AXAI01000005.1 coordinate 50,499, forward strand.
GCAGCCGCAACAGAAGATCGGGCTGGCCGAGCGTGCTGCGCTCGTGGGCGAGCAATATCTGCAGCCGCTCGCGCGCGACGGTCGCGGAGGGATTGCGATTGGAGAAGAACCGCAGCAAGCTCATGCAGCCCTCCGTCCGAGCAGCTTGTTGAAAAGCCCCTTGCGCTCGGCCGGCACCACCATCGGCACGGTCTCGCCGCACAGCCGCTTCGTCGCGTCCATGTAGGCACGCGCCGCGGCGCTGCCCGGGCTGTTCAGGGTGACGGGACAGCCGATATTGGAGGCGCGCAGGATGTCCTGGCTCTCCGGGATGATGCCGAGCAGCGGCGTTGCCAGGATCTCCAGCACGTCCTCGATGCCGAGCATCTCGCCGCGCGCCGCGCGGCCGGCATCATAGCGCGAGATCAGGATGTGCTTTTCGACGCGCTCGCCATTCTCCGCCCTCACCGTCTTGGAATCCAGCATGCCGATGATGCGGTCGGAGTCCCGGACCGAGGAGACCTCGGGATTGGTGACGATGATGGCCTCGTCGGCAAAGCGCATGGCGAGCGTCGCGCCGCGCTCGATGCCGGCGGGGCTGTCGCAGACCACCCAGTCGAAGCTCGGCTTGAGCTCGGCGATGACGCGCGCGACGCCCTCTTCCGTCAGCGCATCCTTGTCGCGGGTTTGGGAGGCCGGCAAGAGCCAGAGATTTTCCAGCCGCTTGTCGCGGATCAGCGCCTGGCTGAGTTTGGCCACGCCCTGCACCACGTTGATGAGATCGAAGACCACCCGTCGCTCCGCGCCCATCACGAGGTCGAGGTTGCGCAGGCCGACATCGAAATCCACCACCACGACCTTCTGTCCGCTTTGCGCCAGCGCTGCGCCGATCGCAGCCGTGGACGTGGTCTTGCCGACACCACCTTTGCCCGACGTCACCACGAGCACTTTGGCCATCATGAACCTCCTTTGAACTCTCTGAACTCTCTGCTTCAAGTAAGCGGCGTAATCCGCATGATCCGGCCGTCAAGCCACGCCTGCGCGGGCCGATTGCGCAGGCTTGCATCCAATTCTTCAGCGGTCTGGTAGTAGCCGTCGATCGCGAGCAGCTCGGCCTCGATCTTCTGGCAAAAGATCCGCGCCGATGGATTGCCGTTGACGCCTGCCATGGCGCGACCGCGCAGCGTCCCGTAGACATGGATGGAGCCACCGGCAACGATTTCCGCACCCGAACCGACCGAACCGAGCACGGTGACGTCGCCGTCGGGAAACACCACCGACTGCCCCGAGCGCACGGGAATATCGAGCATGAGCGAAGCAACGGGCGGCTTCACCTCCGGCTTCTCCGGCTCGGCCAGTGCGATCGCGCAAGTGCGGCCGCCGCTCAAGGCCGGCGGCATGTTCGAGGTGAGCAGCGATGCGTCCACGCCCTCGATGCCGAGAACGCGGATGTTCTTCTTGTCGAGGCTCACGATGAGATGCGTGATCGCGGCACGACTGAGCTCGACCGCGGAGAGATCGAGCACGACCGGCTTGCCGACGAAAAAGCCGGGCGAGCGCACCAGCGTATCGTCGAGCTCGTGCAGCCATTCCATGATCGGCACCACCGGCGTCAGCACGAAAGCGAGATAGGAGCGGCCGCGCAGGCGAACCGGCTGAGTGACTGGTCCCGCGATAGCGTCCATGGGTTTCGACTCACCGTTCGTATTAAGGGTTGACAAACTCAACGGCCGCCATGGTTAACGGACGGTTAATTCCGAAACCGCGACCCACAATGTCCCCAGTTGGTCGCAGAAATGCCCAACAACGCGCAGGGTGAACAAAGACTCAACGCGCTTCTGCCCTGATTTGAGCGCAATATGGTCGCAGGTTTGTTCCATCACTTCTTTGTTGAAACGAGCAGACCGTCACGTCCGCGCGTGAGCTTCGGCGTTTGCCAAAGATCTGCCAGGGCATGGGCAATGTGATGAATGGCGACGCCGCGATCTCGAATCATCTTCGCGATCAGCCCGCCGGCAATTGGCGCGATGCGCCGCCGGCCGGGCAATACGTCCGATTCTTCCGCGCGCGGCTGGACAGCCGCTCTCAAAGGGCTGCTCGACCTTTTCTGTTTCCGGCCTGCGAAGCCGGGAGCGTGTCAGCGTGCGTCAGGTGAATGTGGAAGGAGTAGCGTATGAGTGTGTTACGTGAGGACAGCCCGATCGATCCACAGGATCCGCGGCACTATGCGCCGCGTCGGACCAGCCCGCGTGCCGAGCTGCGCCTTTCGACCGTCAGCGCCGCCGTGGGCGAGACGGCCTTCGACCGGTCATCGAAACCGGAACTGGTCCGCCGCGCACCGCTGCCGCCGACATCCCTGAGTGCCGAGCTGGAGCATGCCGTGTTCCAATCGCTGCAGCGTCAGATGGACCCGGAGATCATTCCGGAGCCGCCCATGACCGACGGACGCTTGTGGCGTCGCGCATGGATCGGCGTCGGTGCCGCCGTCGCAGCAGCCGCCATCGCAGCGACACTGCTCGTCGTGCTCACTCCGCACGACGATTCCGGCGCATCACTCGCGGCCGCGTCATCGCCGGCACAGGACGACGCGACGAAGCCGGCGCTGGCGCAATTCCGCGCGTTGCTCGGCGCCAACGACGGCGACCAGACCGTCAACCACGACCAGACTGTCCACCACGAACAGTCCGTCAACCACGAACAGTCCGACCAGCTGCTGCAGCAATTCATGCAGTGGCGCCAGAAGAGCGATGCAGGAGATCAAGCTCGCTAAAGCATGATCCGGAAACGTGTGTAGCGGAGTTTCGGAAAGCTCATGCTCAATCAAAGACCTGAAGCGCGATGATGATACAACCAAATCTCATCGCGTCTCGGCAGACACCCAAGGGGGAAATCACCATGGCTCATCACGCGTCCAGCATCATCTCGACGCGGCATTGGCGGCGTCCTGTGGGCGTCGCCATGGCGCTCGTCGGCATCCTGATCGCCAACGCCGCACTGGCTGCGCCCGGCGACGTGGTCCGCGACCTCGCCGGCCGCGTCGGGCCGATCATCGGCTCGGCGCTCGCCTGTCCCGAGATCGCGCAGGCCCGCATCCAGACCATCGCCGACAAGTTTCGCGCGGTGATCAGGCAAACCGCGTCAAGCGACGCAGAGCGCGACGATCTCGCGCGCACCTTCGAGCGCTACGTCACCAACGGCCGCGGCGCGGTCAGCGGCGGCCGCGTCGACTGCAAATCGGCCGAGCGCCAGCTTGCCGATCTCGAGCAATCCCTCTCGGGACAGCCGTCCGCACCCGCCAGCAGCGGACCGTCGCTGTCCGGCGTCATCGCGCCGACGCCCGCGGCAGCCGCCACGGCGCCAATGGCACCGCTGTCGCTGCCGGCTCCCAGCAACGCCCGCGGCGTGACCGATCGCGAAATCAAGTTCGGCATCGTCGCGCCCTTCTCCGGCGCAGCGCGCGAGCTCGGCCGGCAGATGAAGCTCGGCATCGACACCGCCTTCAACCGCGCCAACGACGCAGGCGGCGTGGATGGACGCACGCTCAAGCTGATCGCGGCCGACGACGGCTACGAGCCGGCCCGGACGCTGGAGGCGATGAAGCAGCTCTACGACAAGGAGCAGGTATTCGGCTTCATCGGCAATGTCGGCACGCCGACCGCCGCCGTGGCGCTGCCCTTCGCACTTGAGCACCGCACGCTGTTCTTCGGCGCCTTCACCGGCGCCAATCTGTTGCGCAACGATCCGCCGGATCGCTATGTGTTCAACTTCCGCGCCTCCTACTCCGAGGAGACCGATGCGGTGGTGCGCTATCTGCTCAAGATCCGCCGCCTGCAGCCGCGGCAGATCGCGGTGTTCGCCCAGCAGGACGCCTATGGCGATGCCGGCTTTGCCGGGGTGGCAAAGGCCTACCGCGCGCTCGGACTGAACGACGGCGCGATCCTGCGCCTCAACTACAAGCGCAACACGGTGGACGTGGACGAAGCGGTCAATATGCTCAAGGTGCAGAAGCCCGCAATCAAGGCCGTGGTAATGGTCGCGACCTATCGTGCCGCGGCCAAGTTCATCGAGAAGACCCGCGACCTGTATCCCGGCATGATCTACTCCAACGTTTCCTTCGTCGGCTCGACCGAGCTAGCGGATGAATTGATGTTGCTCGGCCCGCGCTTTGCGAGCGGAGTGATCGTCACCCAGGTGGTGCCCGCGGTCGGCGGCTATTCCAGCGCGGTGATGGAATACAAGAATGCGCTCGCCAAATATTTTCCGGGTGAGGCGCCGGACTATGTCTCGTTCGAAGGCTACGTTGCAGCCAATGTGCTGATCCAGGGCATGAAGCGGTCTGGGCCCCTCGAAACCGAAAGGCTGATCGATACGCTGGAGAATATGCGCAATCTCGACCTCGGTCTCGGCACGCCGCTCAATTACGGCAGGGGCGAACACCAGGCCTCGCACAAGATCTGGGGCACCTCGATCGACGACAACGGAAAGTATCAGCCGATTGAACTGGAGTAGGGCGACCAGCGGAGCTGGTCCGTCCCCCTCGGTCCGGTGCAGCGACTGCGTTCGTGAAGCGCGGCGATTGCCGTTGCTTCACCTAGGACCGGTGTTGCTCCAGGTCGGAACTGCGTTTGTTACGCCTACCGAGGGCCAATAGTACGACCCAACTGACGGAGCGGTGACAGTTCCGATCGGAGATCCGGACGTGCCAAAAGTCGTTCTGGGTGCCGCTGCCGACATTCCAGAGCTGGCGTAAGTTCCGGGTTGCGCCGTCGAATAATGATGCGTGACATGCTTGTGCTTCTTTGCACTCGCAACAGAGGGCGCACCCGCCAGCGCAACGGTAAGAAGCGCAGCAATCGCCAGTCTGATCGTCATCATGGTTGTTCTCTCCCTTTCGTCTCGATAGGGGACAACGCACGTACCCGGCAATCTTAACACTAAAATCCTCTTGAGCCGTGTCACGGCTGCTTGTTCACCTGCATGGCGCGCCCCCCCCCCGCAGGAAGCCGTGCCCTTGAAACAGCAACGACGCGGACAGGCCTGTCGCCCCGCTCGCATCCTACGCCAGCGTCCCTCCCCTCGACGGACCGTCGACGGGGAGGGTGAACTTCGACGAGGCGATTGCCTGCTCTGCTCTTACAACGGCTGATCCTTGGCTTCGTCGTATTCCTTCTTGAACCGTGCAATCAGGTCCGCAGCCGGCGCGACCTTGCCGATCGAGCCGACACCCTGGCCACTGCCCCAGATCTCCTTCCATGCCTTCGGCTTGGCGCGCTCGCCGGAGGCGTCGGTGCCAAAGCTCATCTTGGAGGAATCGGAGGTCGGCAGGCTCTCCGGATCCATGCCGGCGGCGACGATCGAGGGCTTCAGGTAATTGCCGTGCACGCCGGTGAAGAGGTTCGAATAGACGATGTCCTCGGCGCTGGATGAGGTGATCATCTCCTTGTAGTGCTCTACGGCGTTGGCCTCCTGTGTCGCAATGAAGGCCGACCCGATATAGGCGAAATCCGCCCCCAGGATGCGCGCCGCGCGGATGGCGCGGCCGTTGCCCATCGCGCCCGACAGCGCGATCGGACCATCGAACCACTGCCGCGTCTCCGCCACGAAGGCAAAGGGCGAGATGGTGCCGGCGTGGCCGCCTGCGCCGGCCGCCACCAGGATCAAGCCGTCGGCGCCCTTCTCGATCGCCTTGTGAGCGAATTTCTGGTTGATCACGTCGTGGAAGACGATGCCGCCCCAGTTGTGCGCCGCCTGATTGAGCTCCTCCCGCGCGCCGAGCGAGGAGATGATCATCGGCACCTTGTGCTTCTCGCAAAGCGCAAGATCATGATCGAGCCGGTTGTTCGACTTGTGCACGATCTGGTTCACCGCGAACGGCGCCGAAGGCCGCTCGGGATGGGCTTTGTCATAGGCGGCAAGCTCCTCCCTGATGCGATGGAGCCATTCGTCGAGCAATTCCGGCGGCCGCGCATTGAGCGCTGGAAACGAGCCGACCACGCCAGCCTTGCATTGGGCGATCACGAGATCGGGCACGGAGATGATGAACAGCGGCGCACCGATCACGGGGATCGAGAGGCGGCCCTTGAACAAGGCTGGCATGGACATGCGCGAACGTTTCCTTTGGCTTATTCCGCGATGCGGGATGGTTTGCTTTCCACTGTAAAGATGCCAGACATCATGCCATGAAAGCAACTGCGGGAACGCGTGCGCCGGGAGATTGGAGCTCGGCGATACGATTGGCCTCTCCGCGGAGCGAATTCGCGACAATTTTCCTACACTCAACGCGACTGCCGTTCCCGACGTGAAGATCTCCGCCGGAGGTATCGCGATGAAGCAAGCCGTGACCGTGGGACTGGCTGTCGTTGCGGCAACGGCCCTGCTGGAGGTGGCCCTGGTGCCGGGCATCCTGATCGGCGGCGCCGCGGTGCTCGCGCCGCGCTTATTAGTCGGCAGTTGCCGGCCGGCGCGGCGCTGGCAGCCGAATGAATTACTGGCAGAGCGCGCCTGGCGTCTTCAGCGATAGGACCGTGCGAGACTTCGGCCTCAGCCCGATACTCGGTCGCCAACGCGCCGGTATCAGAGCAGCCAGTAGACGATGACGAACCCGAAGACGAGCACGGCGGCGCCCAGCACTACCCACAGCGTGAGGTTCTTCTCGATCCTGACCCTGATCCATTCGCCGTAGCGGTTGAGCAGGACGGCCGCGACAAAGAAGCGCATCCCGCGCGCGATGATCGAGCACAGGATGAACAGCCAGACATTGAAGCCGGCAAAGCCCGAGGTGATGGTGACGAGCTTGTAGGGAATGGGGGTCAGCCCCTTGCCGATGATGATCAGCGCGCCCCAGGTCGAATAGCCGGCACGAAACGCCTCGACCTTGTCCGAGAGATGGTAGACATCGATCAGCCAATGGCCGAGCGAGTCATAGAGCAGTGCGCCAATGGCGTAGCCCAGGATGCCGCCGAGCACGGACGCCACCGTGCAGACCGCTGCATAGAGCCAGGCGGATTTGGGGCGCGCCAGCGACATCGGGATCAGCATCACGTCCGGCGGCACCGGGAAGAACGAGCTTTCCGCGAACGCCACGCCCGCCATGATCCACAGCGCATACGGCTTGTGCGCGGCGTCGATACACCAGTCATAGATCCGTTTCAGCATGGCCGCGATGAACCACCATGCGACGGATTTGTCCACCTCGCGACGGAGCAAATTTTTATGAGGGAACCAGGCCGACACCGATTTTGCCATGCGACAAACCGGCCGAGTTTGCGCGGGAATCGTGCTTAACGAATGGTCCGTGGCGCGATGGCGACGGCGACCAAGGCCTAGTGCCGCTTGCGCAGATTGCGGCCTTCCAACGCCACAATGGGCCGCCGGGCGGCAGCGCGGGCGGCGGCGGGCTTCGGCATTTTCAGCGCTGACTTCGGCAGCTTCTCGGCGATGCCGAGCAGGTGCTCGCGCCGCTCCATCTCGCGCCAGACGTCGGCCGGGCGGACGCCCGCGGCGGCCCACAGCACCGCGAGATTATAGAGCAGGTCAGCGCTTTCGCGGATCATGGCGTCCGCGTCCCCGTTGACGGAATCGATCGCAACCTCGATGGCCTCCTCGGCCACCTTCTTGGCCATCTTGGCCGGGCCGCGCTGAAACAGCCGCGCGGTGCGCGACGTGGCGGGGTCCAGATGTCGGGCGGCCAGCACCGCCTGATAGAGTCGTTCGATCGAATCGCTCATGACCACCGAAGATAGACGAAAGCCATCGCCAGCGCGTTAACGCAAAGAGTTAAAAGAAAAAATCCGCCGGCAGGAGACCGGCGGATCAAGGTCAAGGAGGAGCCGCTCAAGAGCGGATGTCCGGTTGTATTTTTAGGCCGATTCGCCCGCGCGCCGAAACCGTACGATTACGGACCACCGTATTCGTACGGTCATCTCAGAATGGGCTTTCGGCCGCTGCGACGGGCGGCTTACTCCGAATTCGCCGTGGCGAATTGCTCATGAAACGTTCAGATTCGATCCGCCACAATGGCCGGCGTGGCGGTTGCATCGCCTGGCCAGCCCAACCGCTGGCACAGCCGCTCCTGGCGTAACATGATGCGTAGAAGACGGACGAGCCTGTTTCGCTGCTGTCTCGCCGCGCTGGCGAGCCTCGCTATGCTCGTGTCGGGTGGGACCGGCAGCGGCCGAGCGGCCGACAACCGGCGCATCACCCAGGTTCAGCTCGCCTTCGACCGCCCGCTCGACGCCGGCATGGCGCCGTTCGTGCTCGCGGCAAATCGCGGCCTGTTCGGGGCGGAGAATCTGGCCGTCAATTTCGGCTTTGCGGACGGCTCGCCGGAGGCGATTGCACGGGTTGCGTCCGGTGCCAGCGAATTCGCGCTTATCGACATCAACGAGCTGGTCCGCTTCCGCGACAAGGCGGATGCCCCGCCGGTCAAGGCCGTGTTCGTGCTATTCAACCAGGCGCCTTATGCCATCGTCGCACGCAAGAGCCGCGGCATCCATGGGCTGTCGGATATTCAAGGCAAGACGCTTGGGGCCGCGGAAAGCGACCTGTCGTTCCGTCTGTGGCCGGCGCTGGCGAATGAAAACGGCATCAAGGCGTCGAGCGTGAAGGTCTACAAAATGAGCGCGGCAGTGCGCGAGCCGATCCTGTCCGCGGGCCAGGTCGATGCGGTGGCCGGCTTCTCCTATCTGTCGGCCGTCAATCTGCGCGACCGCGGCGTGCCGGCAGGCGACCTCGCGGTGCTGCGCTACGCCGATTATGGCTGCGCGGCCTATGGCTTTGCCGTCATCGTCAATCCAGCCTTCGCGGCGGCAAAGCCTGAGGCCGTCAGGGGCTTTTTGCGCGCGGTCATCGCCGGCATCCATCTCGCCATCGAGCAGCCCGAACGCGCGGCCGACGAGGTCGTCGCCCGCATGGATGGCGGGCAGCGCGATCTGGAACTGGAGCGGCTGCGCACCGTGATTGCCGACAACATCCTGACCGGCGAGGTCAGGCGCAACGGTCTTGGCGGCATCGATCCGGCGCGCTTTGCTCGCGCGATCGACCAGATCGGCGAAGACTTCAGATTTCACAAAAAGCCGCAAGCCGGCGATATCTTCGATGACAGCTTCCTGCCGCCGGCAAGCTTGCGCCTGATCAATTGAGCTTGCGCGCGATCCCGGATTAGAATGCGCTTCCTGCCCACCGTCTGGCGGGCGCTTGGGGATCCTGTCGGCATGTTCCGCCTTTATGTTCGTGTGCTCGAACTGCTCGGCAAGGAGGCGCGGCTTGGTCTCGCTCTCGCCTTCGCCAATCTGGTGCTGGCCGGCGCCCAGTTCGCCGAGCCGGTGCTGTTCGGTCGCATCGTTGACGTGCTCTCGTCCGACAAGCCGGCCTCTTCGGCCTGGCCGCTGTTAGGAGCCTGGGTCGCGTTCGGGCTGTTCACCATCATCACCGGCGCCGCCGTTGCGCTGAATGCGGATCGGCTGGCGCACCGGCAGCGCCAGGCCGTGCTCTCGAACTATTTCGAGCATATCATGCAGCTTCCCCTCACCTTCCATTCCGGCACCCATTCGGGGCGGCTGATGAAGGTGATGCTCAACGGCACCGACGCGCTCTGGCGGCTGTGGCTCGGCTTCTTCCGCGAGCATTTCGCCGCCATCCTCTCGGTGATCGTGCTGCTGCCGCTGTCGCTGGTGGTGAACTGGCGGCTTGCGATCCTGCTGTTCGTGCTCTGCATCGTGTTCACGCTGATCACCACCTTCGTGGTGCGCAAGACCTACGGCATGCAGAGCCAGGTCGAGGAGCACTACAGCGATCTCTCGGCACGCGCGTCCGATGCCATCGGCAATGTCGCGCTGGTGCAAAGCTTCGTGCGGATCGAGGCCGAGGTGCAGGGCCTGCGCTTCATCGCCGCCAATCTGTTGCAGGCGCAGATGCCGGTGCTGTCCTGGTGGGCGCTGGTCACCGTGATCACCAAGGCTTCCACCACCATCACGGTGCTGGCGATCTTTGCACTCGGCATCGCGCTGCATGCCAGAGGCCTGACCACGGTCGGCGAGATCGTGATGTTCGTCTCCTTCGCCACCATCCTGATCCAGAAGCTGGAGCAGGTGGTCGCCTTCATCAACAACATCTTCATGGAGGCGCCGCGGCTGAAGGAATTCTTCCAGGTGCTGGACGCGGTGCCCGCGGTGCGCGACCGGCCCGATGCGATCGAGGCCGGACGGCTTGCGGGGCTGGTCGAGTTCAGCGACGTGACCTTCTCCTATGACGGCAAGCGGCCGGCGGTCGAGGACCTCTCCTTTACCGCGCTGCCCGGCCAGACCATCGCGCTGGTCGGGCCGACCGGCGCCGGCAAGTCCACCGCGATTGCGCTGTTGCACCGCGCCTTCGACCCGCAATCCGGCTTCATCAAGATCGACGGCATGGACGTGCGCGGGATCAAGCTCGCCGCGCTGCGCCGGAACATCGGCGTGGTGTTCCAGGAGGCGCTGCTGTTCAACCGCTCGATTGCCGACAATTTGCGCGTCGGCAAGCCGGATGCGAGCGAGGAGGAGATGCGCAAGGCCGCGGCGCGGGCACAGGCGCTGGAGTTCATCGATCGCAGCAGCCACGGTTTCGACACCAATGTCGGCGAGCGCGGGCGGCTGTTGTCCGGCGGCGAGCGGCAACGGCTGTCGATCGCACGCGCGCTGTTGAAGGATCCACCGATCCTGATCCTGGACGAGGCGACCAGCGCGCTCGACGCGGTCACGGAAGCAAAAGTGAACGCGGCGCTCGACGAAGTGATGAGAGGGCGCACCACTTTCGTGATCGCCCACCGCCTGTCCACCATCCGAAACGCGACGCGAATCCTTTTGTTCGAGAGCGGGCGGGTGATCGAAAGCGGAACTTTCGATGAACTCGTGGCAAAAGGCGGCCGTTTTACGGAACTCGCGCGCGCCCAGTTCATGGTGCAAGAGAGTGTGAAACAAAGCACCGACCAGAACGCGAACCAAAGCACCGAGACGTCGGCCGGAAGCTCCATCGTCAAGGCTTGATATCCGGTCAGAATTCGGCCGTGATATCCGAGGAATAAGTCGGCGGAAGCCTCTGTTCTGGATCGCCGAGCCGGTATAGGTTTCGACTTGCCGTGCGCGCCGGCGCCACAACATGCGTGAGAACAGACTTTCGCGTTCAAGACCCGTCTTTGTCTCGCCTGAGCAGGCGGATCTTGAGAGAAGGATCGCAAAGGACCGGAACCGGATTGTGCCTCTGCTTCGCACCTCGCATCTTTTTTCGCCGTTCCGCGGCCTGCTTCGCAAAGCCGCGCTGAACGGAATGGTGCTCGCCGCCGCGCTGGCGTTCGCCGCGCCGCGCGTTGCCTGCGCCACCGAGGCGCATCTTCTGATCGAGGCCGATACCGGCAAGGTGCTGGAGGCCGAGAACGCGACCATCCCGTGGTACCCCGCGTCCCTGACCAAGATCATGACCGCCTATGTCACGCTCAAGGCCGTCAAGGATGGCAAGATCACGCTCGATACGCTGTTCACCGTATCGCCGACGGCGGCCTCGCAATCGCCGTCGAAGATGGGCTTCAAGCCGGGCACGCGGGTGACCGTCGACAACGCGCTGAAGATGATGCTGGTGAAATCTGCCAACGACATGGCGGTGGTGCTCGCCGAGGGCGTTGGCGGCTCGATCGACGGCTTCTCCGCGATGATGAACGACACTGCGCAGAAGCTCGGCATGACGCAGACGAGCTATGTCAATCCGAACGGACTGCCCGCCGATGGCCAGATCACCTCGGCGCGCGACCTCGGCATCCTGTCGCGCTCCTTCCTGCGCGACCTCCCCGAATATGAGTATTACGTCCACATTCCCGCGATCCGCTTCGGCAAGCGTGTCACGCAGAATTTCAACAAGCTGATCGGCCGTTACCCTGGTGCCGACGGCTTCAAGACCGGCTTCATCTGCGCCTCCGGTTACAATCTGGTCGGCTCGGCCACCCACAACGGAAGGCGGCTGATCGCCGTCGTGCTGGGCGCCTCCTCGGGCCAGATGCGCGCGGTGCGCGCTGCCCAGCTGCTTGAGCGCGGCTTCGCGCAGAACTCGCTGGGCTGGCTGAAGCCCTCGCTCGGCACGGTCGAAAACCTGGCGCCTGTCGACACCTCTCCACCGAACCTGCGCGACGATATGTGCGGCGGCCATCGCCACAAGCCGGCGAGCGACGAGGACGAGGTCGCGAGCAACGGTACGGCTGGATCGACCGGCGCAGGCGACACCAACCCGATGTTCTACACTGCGGGCCTGCAGCCGCCGGTCGCCAATCCTGTGGCGCTGATCGCAGGTGCCCCTGAGCCGAATGAACCTGTTGTCGTCTACACCGGGCCGACGCGGACGGGAGCCGCGCTGATCGCAGCCGTTGCTGCTGACACGGCGAGCCAGGACACGCCAAAGGCCAGGGGCAAGAAGGCGCGTCTTGCGGCAAAGAAACCGGACGCGGCGGCCGAAGCGAAGAGCGACGCCAAATCCGAGCCAAAGGCTGCGACCAAGCCTGCAGCCGCCAAACATGCCAATGCCAAGCCGAACGCTGCCGCAAAATCGGCTGACAAGCCTGCCGCCACAGCGTCGGATGTCACGACCGCCAAGCCCGTCAAGCCCAAACCGGTCGCCGCCAAAAAGCCGAAGCCTACGACGGGGGACGGCAAGCCGGCCGCCTCGGATGCCAAGCCGTCCGGCTAGCGTGCGGCAAAGCGGCCGTTAATCCAAAGCAGCTGCAGCAACTTGGCCCGCTTGCCATGGCCGCGCCCATGGCCCAATACTGCGTTAAAACAAGCCACCCCGCCTTGGGCGGGCGTGTGCTTCGGTAGAGGGGAGAGGCCATGGAGCGGATCTGGCTAAAGCAATACCCAGCCGGCGTGCCGGCCGATATCGACATCAGCCAATATGGCTCGCTGGTCGCGCTCCTCGAGGAGAGCTTTGCGAAATTCTCAGCTCGCAAGGCCTTCATCTGCATGGACAAGTCGATCAGCTACCGCGACCTCGACGAGATGTCGAAGGCGCTGGCAGCCTTCCTGCAGAGCAGGGGACTGACCAAGGGCGCACGCGTCGCGCTGATGATGCCGAACGTGCTGCAATACCCGATCGCGACCGCCGCGGTGCTGCGCGCGGGCTACGCCGTCGTCAACGTCAATCCGCTCTACACCCCGCGCGAGCTCGAGCATCAGCTCAAGGACTCCGGCGCCGAGGCGATCGTCGTACTGGAGAACTTCGCCCACACCGTTGAGCAGGTGTTGCCGCATACCGAGGTCAAGCACGTCATCGTCGCCAGCATGGGCGACCTGCTCGGCTTCAAGGGCGTGATCGTCAACCTGGTGGTACGCCGGGTGAAGAAGATGGTGCCGGCCTTCTCGTTGCCGTCAGCGGTCGCCTTCAACGACGCGCTCGCGGCGGGCAAGCGCCTGTCCTTCAACAAGCCGAAGATCGGGCCCGACGACGTCGCCTTCCTGCAATATACCGGCGGCACCACCGGCGTCTCCAAGGGAGCGACCCTGCTCCACCGCAACATCGTGGCCAACGTGCTGCAGAACGACGCCTGGCTGCAGCCGGCACTGGTGAGCCCGCCGCATGTCGACCAGTTACTGGTCGTCTGCGCGCTGCCGCTCTATCACATCTTCGCACTGACTGCCTGCTATCTGCTCGCGGTGCGCGCCGGTGGCGCCAATCTTCTGATTCCGAACCCGCGCGACATAGCCGGCTTCATCAAGGAGTTGATGAAGTATCAGGTCAACAGCTTCCCCGCAGTCAACACGCTCTACAACGGACTGATGCACCACCCCGACTTCGCCAAGCTCGATTTCTCCAAGCTGAAGATCTCCAACGGCGGCGGCATGGCGGTGCAACGGCCCGTCGCCGAGCAGTGGAAGAAGATCACCGGCTGCTCGATCGCGGAAGGCTACGGCCTGTCGGAGACCTCGCCGACACTGACTTGCAATCCCGCGACGATGGCCGAGTTCAACGGCTCGATCGGCATTCCCGTGCCCTCGACCCTGATCTCGATCCGCGACGACGACGGCAAGGAGGTGCCGATCGGCGAGGCCGGCGAGATTTGCGCCAAGGGCCCGCAGGTGATGGTCGGCTACTGGAACAGGCCCGACGAGACCGCGAAGGTGATGACCGCGGACGGCTTTTTCCGCACCGGCGACATCGGCGTGATGGCGGCGGACGGCTACATCAAGATCGTCGATCGCAAGAAGGACATGATCCTGGTCTCGGGCTTCAACGTCTATCCCAACGAGATCGAGGAAGTGATCGCAAGTCACCCTGGCGTGCTGGAATGCGCCGTGATCGGCGTACCCGACGAGAAGTCGGGCGAGGCGGTGAAGGCCTTCGTGGTGAAGAAGGACCCGAACCTCACAGCCGAAGACATCGTCAAGTTCTGCCGCGATCAGCTGACCGCCTACAAGGTGCCCAGGCACATCGAGTTCAGGACCTCGCTGCCCAAGACCAATGTCGGCAAGATCCTGCGCCGGCAGTTGCGCGACGAGAAAACGGCGGCAGCGGCGTAAGGTCGTTTTCGCCCAGGTTCGCCTTTTGACCTTTTAACGCCAGGGTATTCTAGCTATATTCTAGCCAGAATGCCCTTTGCAATCGTCTTGGCACCCCAAGCCGTCGAGGACTTCAAGCGGCTCAAAGCGAACCTTCGGGCGTCGCTGCGCTCAGCGCTCGAAACCCATTTGCAGTCCGAGCCGAGGAAGGTCAGCCGCAGTCGAATCAAACGTTTGCGCGGATTGCGCCGCCCGCAATACAGGCTTCGGGTAGGAGAAATTCGGGTGTTCTATGACGTAGCCGATACGACCGTCGAGACCCTCGCGATCGTAACCAAATCGGAGGCCGAAACATGGCTCGTACAATTCGGAAATCCGGAGTGAAGGAAGTCCCGCTCTCGGAAATCAAGGATGATCTGTCCCGGTACCTTCGGGAAGCCGAGACACAGGAAATCATCATCACTCGGCACGGCAGACCGGCTGGCGTGTTGATTGGCTTCGAATCGGAAGAGGATTGGTTCGACTATCGCCTTGAGCACGATCCACGCTTCCTGCGTCGCATCGAACAGGCTCGCGGGAGCCTGCGTGCCGGACAAGGAGTCAGGCTGGAGGACGTTGACACGGAATAGGTCGCGCCCGAAGTGATTTCCCCGGTCACGAAAATGCACTAGAACGTGCCGTCCCGTTCAAGGAGAACCGACGATGACCATCCAAGTTGGCGACAAGCTGCCCGAGGCCAAATTCCGCGTCATGACGGCGGAGGGTCCGCAGGTCAAAACCACCGACGACATTTTCAAGGGCAAGAAGGTCGCGCTGTTCGCAGTGCCCGGCGCCTACACCGGCACCTGCCACAAGATGCACCTGCCGAGCATCTTCCTCAACGCCTATGCCATCAAGGACAAGGGCGTCGACACCATCGCCATCGTCTCCGTCAACGACGCCTTCGTGATGAACGCCTGGAAGCGCGACACCGACCAGCGCGACGAGGCGACTTTCCTCGCCGACGGCAACGCGGATTTCACCAAGGCGATCGGCATGGAGCTTGATGCGTCCGGCAACGGCCTCGGCATCCGCTCCAAGCGCTACTCGATGCTGGTCGACAATGGCGTGGTGAAGAAGCTCAACCTCGAGCCCGCCCCGGGCAAGGTCGAGGTCTCCGGCGGCGACACGCTGCTGGCGCAGCTGTAATTCCTTGTCGTCATTCCGGGGCGCGCGCAAGCGCGAACCCGGAATCCAGAGGTTGTGGCGCGAGATTCCGGGTTCGCCTCTTCGAGGCGCCCCGGAATGACCAAAAAAATCTACTCCCGTACCCTCTGCTGCATCCTTGCCATCGCGACACCGTCGCGAGCGAGTTGGTCGGCGCGCTCGTTCTCGTCGTGGCCGGCGTGGCCCTTGACCCAGTGCCAATGCACCTGGTGCGGCTTTAGTGCTTCGTCGAGGCGCTGCCACAGCTCGGCATTCTTCACCGGCTTCTTATCGGCGGTGCGCCAGCCGTTTCGCTTCCAGCCGTGGATCCAGCTGGTGATGCCCTGGCGCACATATTGGCTGTCGGTGTAGAGCTCGACGTCGCAGGGCTTCTTCAACGCTTCCAGCGCCGAGATCGCCGCCATCAGCTCCATTCGGTTGTTGGTGGTGTGAGGCTCGCCGCCCTTCAATTCCTTTTCAACGTCGCCGAAGCGCAGGATGGCGCCCCAGCCGCCCGGCCCGGGATTACCCGAGCAGGCGCCATCGGTGTACACGGCAACCTTGGGCAGAGCGCTCACGCGACCAGTCCTGCGGCAAGACCATAATCGCGCACGCTTCTGACGCTCTGGTGAAAGCGCAGCTTGCGGACATATTCCAGCGGGTCCTTCGGCCGCACCAGCGCGCCCGGCGGCACGTTCAGCCAGTCGACCAGCCGCGTCAGCAGAAAGCGGATCGCAGCGCCGCGCGCCAGTAGCGGCAGCGCGTCCTGCTCGGCCTCCGACAGCTTGCGCTCCTTGCCATAGGCGGAGAGGAAGGCGCGCGCCTTGGTGACGTTGAAGGAATGATCGGCCTCGAAGCACCAGGCGTTCAGGCAGATCGCGACGTCATAGGCGAGGATGTCGTGGCAAGCGAAGGTGAAGTCGATGATGCCGGAGAGCTTGTCGCCGAGAAAAAAGGCGTTGTCCGGAAACAGGTCGGCATGGATGACGCCATCAGGCAGATTGGTCGGCCACACGCCGCTCTCGAGATGATCGAGCTCGGCCGCGAGGAAGTCGCGCAGGCCCGGCTGCACCTCGTCGGCGCGCGAGGCCGCCGCATCGAACAGCGGCCGCCAGCCTGCGACCGACAGCGCGTTCTCCCGCGACATCGCAAAATCGCGGCCCGCCAGATGCATCTTGGCCAGCGCCCCACCTACGCCGGCACAATGGGTGGCGTTCGGCTTGCGCGGCCAGACGCCCTCAAGAAATGTGATGATCGCGGTCGGCCTCCCGACGAGTTCGCCGAGCGCTTCGCCGCGCCTGTTCTTGACCGGCTGCGGGCAGATGATGCCGTGTTCGGCCAGATGCGTCATCAGGCCGAGAAAGAACGGCAGGTCGCCCTTCGCGACACGCTTCTCATAAAGCGTCAGGATGAAGGAGCCCTTGGAGGTATGCAGCAGGAAGTTGGAATTCTCGACCCCCTCGGCGATGCCCTTGTAGGACAGCAGGTCGCCGAGGTCGTATTGGGCGAGGTACGCAGCAAGCTCGTCGGCGGCGACGTCGGTATAGACCGCCATGGGCTTTAGGCCGCGTCGGGGCGTACCGAGCGCGGCAGCGGGAAGAACTCGTTCTCTTCCGCGGCCGACACCGTCTCCACATGCAGCTCGTAGCGCTGGGCAAAGGCGTCCATGATCTCCTCGACGATCACCTCGGGCGCGGAAGCGCCGGCCGTGATGCCGAGACTCGTGATGCCTTCAAAGCGATTCCAGTCGATGTCGCTGGCGCGCTGGGCGAGCACCGCGATCGGGCAGCCCTCGCGCTCGGCGACCTCCCGCAGGCGCTGCGAGTTCGACGAGTTTGGCGCGCCGACCACGATCAGCGCGTCGACCACCGGCGCCACCTTCTTCACCGCGAGCTGACGGTTGGTGGTGGCGTAGCAGATGTCTTCCTTGTGCGGCCCGGAGATGTTGGGGAAACGCCCCTTCAGGACCGCGACGATATCGGCGGTGTCGTCGATCGAGAGCGTGGTCTGGGTGACGAAGGCGAGGTTATCCGGATTCTTCGGGGTGAAGGTCGCAGCATCGTCGGCGGTTTCGATCAAGGTCACCGCGCCCTGCGGCAGCTGCCCGAGCGTGCCGACCACCTCGGGGTGATGGGAATGGCCGATCAGGAGGATTTCGCGGCCACGCTTGAAGTGGATCGCAGCCTCCCGGTGCACCTTGGTCACCAGCGGACAGGTCGCGTCCAGTGAGAAGAATTTGCGTTCCTGGGCCTCGGCCGGAACCGATTTCGGCACGCCATGGGCCGAAAACACCACCGGTGCATCGGTATTGTCGGGGATCTCCGCGAGCTCCTCGACGAAGATGGCACCCTTTTTCTTCAGGCCGTCGACGACATATTTGTTGTGGACGATCTCGTGGCGGACATAGACCGGGGCGCCATAGATGGTCAGGGCCCGTTCCACGGTATCAATGGCCCGCACCACCCCGGCACAGAAGCCACGGGGCGAACAAAGCACGAGTTTCAGGTCTGGTTTGGCGGACATGGGAGCGATCTCGGGACCGAATCACCCCTCACCGGCAGGCCAGGGACGGTCAATGGACGGTCAATTCAGGTTACGACTTGGTACTGGTTTCGGGCGCTGTCAAGGCAGTTTAGCGCCCAATCCGGCCCCTTAAGCGCTGCATAACACAAAGCGTCCTAGCTTACTTAATAAAAGATCGAGGTTCATTAACTGTTCGGGGCCGCGGCCCAGAACCATTGCGCGGGCGGCCGCAAAGGGCCTATATAGGCCGCAATTCCCGTCATCGTTGATGACCCCCGGTTTCGCCTGCAAAACAGGTGGGCGAAGCACAAAGGAGATTTGCCATGAGCAACGCACCGCTGATGCCCAAGGCGACCGCCGTCTGGCTGCTCGACAATACTGCACTGACTTTCGATCAGGTCGCCGATTTCACCAAGATGCACCCGCTCGAGGTGCGCGCCATTGCCGACGGCGACGCCGCCCAGGGCATCAAGGGCATGGACCCGCTTTCCAATGGGCAGCTCACCCGCGAGGAGATCGAAAAGGGCGAGAGGAACCCCGAATACCGCCTGCGGCTGCAGGAGACCAAGGTGGTGCTGCCGCCCCAGGCCAAGCGCAAGGGCCCGCGCTATACCCCGGTGTCGCGCCGCCATGAACGGCCGAGCGCCATCCTGTGGCTGGTTCGCAACCACCCGGAGCTGAAAGACGCGCAGATCATGCGCCTCGTCGGTACCACCAAGACCACCATCCAGAGCGTACGCGACCGCACCCACTGGAACGCTTCCACTCTGACCCCGATGGACCCGGTCACGCTCGGCCTCTGCTCGCAGCTCGAGCTCGATTTCGAGGTTCAGCGCGCGGCCAAGGAGAAGCCGATCGATGCGGCCTATGGTGGCGCCACGCTGCTGCCGGCCTCCGAAACCACGCGCAAGGAGCCGGAGTACGAGACGTCGGAGCGGAAGAGCGACGATCTCAACGTCGACGCCGTGTTCGCCAAGCTCAAGACGATCGGCGGCAAGAAGCACGAAGAGGAAGAGTAAGGGGCGAGCTGCCGCTTCGTATGGCGAGTAGAGCGCAAGCAAAACCCACCGCCTTCGCCAAGGCAGCGGAAGATGGTGGGTTTCGCTTCGCTCTACCCACCCTACGGTTCTTGCTACGGTTCTTGGCGCGTTCAGCCCAACTCGATCTCGTCCGAGACCTCATGGGTCAGGCCAACGGTTCCTAGCGTCAGCACCATCTTCGCCTGCAGCTTCTCATGACCTTTGAGGCGCCCGCTGGCGATGCCGTCGCGCACCGCCTTTTCGATCTCGCGCTGCGATGTGATACCGACCTTTTTCAGAAACCTGCGCAAGCTTTCGTTGAACAGGTCTTCGTTCATGACAGCCTCCCGCTGGGATAAACGTCAGTTCGGGTGGTTTAGCATCCATTCACCGAGATCGCGCTGCTTCTTGTCGGCGCGGGTGACCGCGTCGCCCCGCTGGACATCGCGATCCTTGCGGCAGGCGACATATTCAGGCGAACCGGCTGTGCCGGCCGTACGGCGGCAATAGGCATCGTCATCCTCGCTGAGTCCCGCGGACATCGGGACCTCGGTGCGCGAGACGCAGGCGGACAGCGACAGCGCGGTGAGGGCAAGGGCTAGGAGGTGTCGGGCGGTAATCAGGCGCATCCAGGGTTCCAGGCTTGGTCGGCCCGCACTCAGTAGCGCGGATTGAGGAATTTGTAAGTCCCCCCACAGCGTCATCCCGGGGCACGGGGCGCCGGCAAAGCAGCGAACCGGGAATCCAGAAGTTGCGGCGCGAGATTCTCAGGTGTGCTGCGGCACACCTGGGTTCACGCGCGCGCATTGCCCCGGAATGAGCGTGCAGATCTCACACCCTGTCCTTCAACGCCGCGCCGATCTCCTCGAGCACCTTGGGGTCCTCGATGGTCGCCGGCATGGACCAGGGCTCGCCGTCGGCGATCTTCTTCATGGTGCCACGGAGGATCTTGCCCGAGCGTGTCTTCGGCAGACGCGCCACGGTGATGGCGAGCTTGAATGCGGCGACCGGTCCAAGCCTCTCGCGCACCAGCGCCACGATCTCCTTCTCGATCTCAACAGGCGCGCGCGTCACGCCCGCTTTCAGCACCAGGAAGCCGCAGGGCACCTCGCCCTTGATCGCATCATTGACGCCGAGCACGGCGCATTCGGCAACATCGGGATGTGAGGCGAGGATCTCCTCCATGCCACCGGTGGACAGCCGGTGCCCTGCTACATTGATGATATCGTCGGTGCGACCCATGACGAAGACATAGCCGTCATCGTCCTTGAAGCCGGCGTCGGAGGTTTTGTAGTAGCCGGGAAATTCGGTGAGATAGGCGTCCCTGAAGCGATCCTCCTGTTGCCACAGCGTCGGCAGACAACCGGGCGGCATCGGCAGCCTGATCACGATCGAGCCCATGGTGTTGGCTGGCACCGGCTTGGCTGATTCATCCACCACGTCGACCTGGTAGCCCGGCATCGGCACGGTCGGCGAGCCGTGCTTGACCGGCAGCATGCCCAATCCCATGGGATTGCCGGCAATGCACCAGCCGGTCTCGGTCTGCCACCAATGGTCGATGACAGGCACTTCCAATTGCGCCTCCGCCCACTCGACCGTCGGCGGATCGGCACGCTCGCCGGCGAGGAACAGCGTGCGGAAACGCGACAGGTCGTATTGCCTGATGAATTTTCCTTCGGGGTCTTCCTTCTTGATGGCGCGAAACGCGGTCGGCGCAGTGAAGAAAGCAACCGCCTTGTGCTCGGAGATGACGCGCCAGAATGCGCCGGCATCGGGCGTGCCGACCGGCTTGCCCTCATACATGACCGAGGTCGCACCATGAAACAGCGGCCCGTAGACGATGTAGCTGTGGCCGACCACCCAGCCGATGTCGGAGCCGCACCACCAGACCTCGCCGGGGTTGACGCCGTAGAGGTTGAACATCGACCATTTCACCGCGACGAGGTGCCCGCCATTGTCACGCACCACGCCTTTCGGCACGCCTGTCGTCCCCGACGTGTAGAGGATATAGAGCGGATCGGTCGCAAGCACCGGTACGCAGGGCGCAAGCTTGCCGGCGAGCAGCGCCTTCTTGCGCAGGCTCGCCCAATCGTAATCGCGTCGCGGTGTGAGATCGCATTCGGCTTGCGGCCGCTGCAGGATGATGCAGGCATCGGGCCTGGCGGAGGCGAGCCTGATCGCTTCATCGAGCAGCGGCTTGTACTGCACGACGCGGCCGGGCTCGATGCCGCAGCTCGCGGAAAAGATCAGCTTGGGCCGCGCATCGTCGATGCGGGTCGCCAGTTCCTTGGCCGCAAAGCCGCCGAACACCACACTATGCACCACGCCGATACGCGCGCAGGCAAGCATCGCCACCACCGCTTCCGGCACCATCGGCATATAGAGGATGACGCGATCCCCTTTGGTGACGCCGAAATCGGTCATGATCGCCGCAAGCGTCTGCACTTCCCTGAGCAGCTCGGCATAGGTGAATTTGGTGATGGTGTTGGTGAGTGGCGAATCATGGATCAGCGCCAGCTGGTCGGCGCGGCCAGTTTCGACATGGCGGTCGAGCGCGTTGTAGCAGGTGTTGACCACCGCGCCGGTGAACCAGCGGCCGTAGGCGCCTTGCGTGGAATCGAATATTTTTTTCGCGGGCTCGATCCAGTCGATCTCCCGCGCCGCTTCCGCCCAAAAACCTTCGGGATCTGCGAGCGAGCGCGCATAGACCTCGTGGTAACGGCTTTTTCCCAGGATGTTCATGGCATCTCTCTCCCGCTTGTCTTGACCTCACCGGCCGCGGTCGTCTCGGCCATGATCCGGATCAATTGGTCACGATTTTTGCGGCATTGTCCGAGGGATGCGCCTTCGTTTCAAGCCGAAAGAAGTGCGCCGTTTGGCTATTGCGGCCCGATCGACTGCAGGTAATCCAGCCGCTCGCGCATCGCCTTCTGCAGGTCGTAGCCGGCCTTTCCGAACGAGGCATTGCGCCTGGCAATAAATTCCTCCTGCTTGCGCCGCAGGTCGCGCACCGTGGTGCCGCCGGCTGCCGCGCGCACCAGCTTGGCGTTCATCGCATTGATCTCGCGATCGAGATCGGCGAGGTCGGGGCTGGCGCAAATCGCCTTTTCCACCGCGCGGCGGGCGGTGGCGCAATTGAAGCTCGGCTTGCCCGCCACCGCCATCATCGCGCCGAGCCGCTCCAGCTCCAGCGCGATGCGGCGGTAATTGTCCTTTGCAGCCGGGTGATTCGGATCGAGCTTGAGAGCCGCAGAGAAATCGGCGACGGCCCTCGGCCGGTCACCCTTCTTCCAATAGAGCTCGCCGCGGGCATTGAAGATGTTTGCGAGCGTCGGGTCGACCCGCAGCAGGACGTCGTAATCGGCAATGGCGCGGTCGGCCTGGCCCTGCCGTGCGAACGCACTGCCGCGCGCCGTCAGCGCCTTGATTCGGTCGGCGCGCGCCGTCTTGTCACTGTCGATCAGTGGGCCGCAATCGTTGATGATCCTGTCATCGACCCCCGCGGTAACGGCGGCAAGGCAGGGCGCGGGATCGATCGGCGGTTCCTTCTCCGCACCCGCGGCGGTCGCATGCGCGAACGCAACGCCGGCCGACGCCGAGAGCGCCAGCGCGGTGGACAATAACAAAGCTTTCAAGGCCAGGCGCATCCCGGAACCATAAAACCCCGCTTTGCCACGCCACCGCTCGCACGGCAATGCCCCGCCTGTACATGTGGATTTTGATGCTAAGTTACACACGCAACACAGCGTCTTGCCATCTCCAGGGACTTTCAAGTTGACCACCTTCGAATGGATCATCGGCCTCCTGCTCGCCTCGGTCATTCTGTCGGCGCTGGCACGGCGTTTGGGCGTGCCCTATCCGACGTTCCTCGCCGTCGGCGGCGCGCTGCTCGCCTTCGTCCCGGCCTCACCCTTCTGGACGCTCGATCCAAAACTTGCGCTGGCGCTGTTTGTCGCACCCGTGCTGCTGGACGCCGCCTACGACACCTCGCTGCGGGATTTGCGGGCCAACTGGCTGCCGATCTCGACGCTGGTGATCGCCGCGGTCGGCGCCACCACGGTGATCGTTGCGGTGCTGGTGCATCATCTGCTGCCTGACATGCCATGGCCGGCCGCGATCGCGCTCGGCGCCATCGTGGCGCCGCCGGATGCGGCGGCGGCGACCGCCGTGTTGCGCCAGGTCAACCTGCCCTACCGGATCATGAAGATCCTCGAAGGCGAGAGCCTGCTCAATGACGCCAGCGCGCTCCTGATCTACCGTATCGCTGTCGCCGCCTGGGCGGCCCAACATCTGAGCTGGAGCGAGTTCTCCTCTTCGATCGCGCTCGTCCTGGTCGGTAGCGTTGTGGCGGGCCACCTGTTTGCCAAGTTCTGGATGTTTGCCGCCCCGCGCTTCGAAGATGCGCCGAGCGCGATCATCCTGCAATTCGTCGGCGCCTTCACGGTGTGGATCGTGGCCGAGCGGCTCGGACTCTCGGGGATCCTGACCATCGTCGTCTATGCCATCGCGCTGGCCCAGTTTGTGCCGGCGCGTACCTCGGCGCGGTTGCGCGTGCCGAGCTATGCGGTATGGGACACCGCGGTCTTCATCCTCAATGTGCTGGCCTTTATCATGATCGGCCTGCAGCTGGGCCCGATCTGGAGCCGGCTCGACGATGCCGTCCGCTGGCAATATAGCGAGATCGCGGGTCTCGTGCTCGCCGCCGTGATCCTAGCCCGCATCGGCTGGATCGCGATCTATCAGGTGACCTTGCGGACACTCGCGGCCCTGCGACCGGCTCGCGCGCGCGAGACCATCAAATTGCCGTCGCCGAAAAGCGGCATCGTCATCGCATGGTGCGGCATGCGCGGCATCGTCACGCTGGCTTCCGCCTTTGCACTGCCGGAAAGTTTTCCCTATCGCGACCTGATCCTGCTCACCGCCTTCGGGGTGGTGCTGGGATCGCTGGTGATCCAGGGCGTCACGCTGCGGCCGCTGATTGTCGCGCTTGACCTCAAGCAGGACAATTTCGTCGCCGGCGAAGTCGCCCGTGCCCGCGGCGCCGCCTATCGCGCCGCGTTGGAGGAGATCGACGGCGATCCTTCCGAGGAGGCGGAGCTGCTGCGGCTGGAATATCGCGGGGTCCTGCTGCAGGCTGAAGGCGATCCTGATGGTGCCATTACCTCGAGCGAACTGCCCGCCGACCCCTTGCGGCGGCGCGCGATCGCAGCCGCCCGCAACGCGATCCTGAAGCTTCGGCAATCCGAGGCGATCGGCGACGACGCCTTCCACCAGATCGAGGAAGAACTCGACCGCGCCGAGTTGGGCGCCAACGGCTGATTGCGTGACGATAGGCTGTACATTGTCCAGGTCGGCGCCCCAATCTGAACGGCGAGCAATGCACGCTACATTGCCCATTGAGCCCACGCACGTGGCGCGTTTATAAGATCACATTTCCCGCAACGTTCCTTAAGCGATCTCGATGGCCTCGAGACTTGCAATAGCGGCATTGACCCTGCTGCTGGCCGCAAACGAAGCCGGCGGCCAGCAACCGATCATGCCCGGCACCATGCCGCGCATTGGCGAGGTCGATCCACGCTTTCAGTCCTACAATGTGGAGATGGTAACGGTCACGGGCGGACGTTTCTGGAAGCCCTATGGCAGCCGGCGGGATCGTGAGCTCTACGCCGAGAGGCCGCCGATCGATCTCGCCAACGCGCGCTTGCGCAAGCTCGCGGCGGCGCTGGGCCCGGCCTACATGCGAGTCAGCGGGAGTTGGGCCAATGCGACGTATTTTGCGGATGCGGACGAGAGCAGCGGAGCGCCGCCTTCCGGCTACAACGGCGTCCTGACGCGTGCACAGTGGCGGGGCGTGCTCGACTTTGCGGCTGCCGTTGATGCGCAGATCGTGACCTCCTTCGCCGTCAGCCCGGGCAGCCGCGATGCCGCTGGCGCCTGGCGGCCTGCGCAGGCGAAACGCCTGCTCGCCTATACGGGTTCGCTCGGCGCCCATATCGCAGCCGTAGAGTTCATGAACGAGCCAGACCTCGCATCGCAGAACGCTGCGCCGCCAGGATATGACGCGACCGCGTACGGG
Organism: Bradyrhizobium sp. Tv2a-2; assembly: GCF_000472425.1. Classification (GTDB taxonomy): domain Bacteria; phylum Pseudomonadota; class Alphaproteobacteria; order Rhizobiales; family Xanthobacteraceae; genus Bradyrhizobium. The sequence goes on from NZ_AXAI01000005.1 coordinate 75,788, forward strand.
CGCGACGTCGGGACGTTTCGCGATTTCATGAAGACCGCCTCGCCTGAAACTCTCATTGCCGGCCCTGGTAGCATCGGCGACGGCGCGGCCCCTGCATCCGGGCTGGGACCCCGCGATCTGCTCGCGGCCACGGCTCGCGATTTCGACGTGATCTCCTATCATCACTACGATGCGCTCTCGCCGCGCTGCGGCGGCCGCGACTGGCCGGCGCAGGCGCTGACAGAGGCGTGGCTCTCCCGCACCGACAAGGCGCTCGCCTTCTACAAGACCCTCCGCCACGAATATGCACCCGGAAAGCCGATCTGGCTGACCGAAACTGCGGACGCCGCCTGCGGCGGCAACGCGTGGGACGCGACATTTCTCGACAGCTTCCGCTATCTCGATCAGCTGGGGCGGTTGGCGAAATCGGGCGTGGCCGTCGTCATGCACAACACTTTGTCCGGCAGCGACTACGGCCTGCTCGACGAAAAGAGCTTTGCGCCGCGACCGAACTACTGGGCGGCGCTGCTGTGGCATCGACTGATGGGAACGACCGTGCTCGATGCTGGGGTGCCGATGCAAGGCGGCCTGCATGTCTACGCTCATTGCGATCCCGGACGGTCGGGCGGTGTAACCATGCTTGCGATCAACGCCTCGGACAAGCCGCGCGCGCTGACGCTGCCGCTTGCCACGATGCGCTACACATTGCATGCACCGCGGCTGCAGAGCGGCACGGTGCTGCTCAACGACGCGAGGCTCTCCTTGCGAGACAGTGACGCACTGCCGGAGATTGCTGGCATGCCGACCGCGGCGGGATTGGTCGCACTCGCGCCTCGCACCATCACGTTTCTTGCGATTCCGAAGGCCGCGAACCCTGCATGCAGCTAGCAATGTCCGCCGGACATGAGGGACGTGTCGCCATATCGCTTGTAGCTTCTTGCATTTTGGCTCAACTCTCGGGCGTACCAAACTTCCATCTGCGGGACATTTCATGCCGCGCGTGACGATCATCGAGACCGGGCTCATCGCCCAGCGGCGGCGCGACCGTCACGGGTCGTTTCCCCAGATGTTTCAGCGCATGATCCATGCCGTGGATGCATTCATCGCCTTTGACGTCGTGAGCGTCATCGCGGGCGGGCCGCTTCCCGATCCGAAGACGCTGGAGGCGATCCTGATCACGGGCTCCTCGGCCGGCGCCTATGATGCGCTCGACTGGATCGCGCCGCTGGAGGATTTTGTCCGCGCAGCCTATGCGAGCAGAACTCCGATGGTCGGCGTCTGCTTCGGACACCAATTGATGGCGCAGGCACTCGGCGGCGTCGTGCGGAAATCGGACAAGGGCTGGGGCATCGGCCGCCATGTCTACGACATCGCGCCCGGCAATGGCGTGATCGAGGACCGACGCATTGCGCTCGCCTGCTCGCACCAGGACCAGGTCATTGAGGCGCCACCTGCCACCAAGACCTTCATGTTCTCCGATTTCACACCCCATGCCGGGTTGCTCTACGGCAACGGCGCCGCGCTGTCGGTGCAGCCCCATCCAGAGTTTTCGGTCGGCTTCGCCAAAGTCTGCTGTGAACTGCGCGAGGGCAACGCGCCGGATGATGTGGTGGCGACGGCAAAGGCCTCGCTGGAGCTGCCGCTGGAGAACGAGAGGCTCGGCGAGGCGATCACTCGGTTTCTCTGCAAGAGCTCGCACCCATCACCGTCACCCTGAGGTACTCGCTTCAGCGCGCTCGTAGGGCGACGGCCCTGCTGCAACTGCGGACCCGCTCATCCTTACACGGCACTTACGCGCCTTCTCGGGAATGACGGATCGAAAGACGCAAGCCCCTCACACCCGCGCCATATCCAGCGGAGGCGCCACGTCGGCCGGGATCGGGCAATGGTAAGGATGGCGCGCGGTGCGGGCGGCGTGATCGGCCTTCGCTGCGTCCCGCAGCGCCTGGTCGGTCAGAAGCTTGCAGGCGGTTGCCGCCATCACCTTGGCTACATGAACCATGCCCTTGTGCGCGGCGGGCATCTTGCCCTGCGCCACCACCTGCCACGAATGCAAGGGCGTGCCGATCGCCATCATCGCGCCATGGGCCTGCACGGTGGGGACCGCCCAGCTGACGTCGCCGACATCGGTCGAGCCGCGCATCAGGTTACGCGGCGCATCCAGCGGGATGATCTTGTCGCACAGCGGCGCATCGCCGCGCGGCTCGCCGACGGTGCGGTAGACGCTGTCGATATCCTGATCGGTCAGCGTGTCCTGAATCGCCCTCGCGAACTTGCGGTCGGCCATGTCGAAGGGTGGCGGGCCGAGCTGCTGCAGCACATCGTGCATCGCGCGCTCCAGAGGGTCATTGGCGAGCAGGTTCGACACCGCGCTGATGATCTGCGGCTCGACCCTGGTCTCGGTCATCAGCGCCGCGCCTTGCGCCACCCTCTTCACCCGCTCGACCAGCTCATGCATGCCGGCAAGATCGCGCGCCCGCACCGAATAGCGCACTTTCGCCCGCGCCTGCACGACGTTCGGCGCGATGCCGCCGGTCTCCAGCAGCGCATAATGGACACGCGCATCGCCCGGCATATGCTCGCGCATATAGTTGACGCCGACACTCATCAGCTCCACGGCATCGAGCGCGCTGCGCCCGAGATGCGGCGAGGCTGCCGCGTGCGACGCGCGGCCGTGGAAGGTGAAGTCGATGCGGGTGTTGGCGAGCGACACCGCCGGCATCACCTCGCAGAAGCTTGCTGGATGCCAGGAGATCGCGGCATCGACGTCGCCGAAGGCGCCGGCCCGCACCATGAAGGCCTTGGCCGCTCCGCCCTCTTCCGCCGGACAGCCATAATAGCGCACGCGGCCCTTGAGGCCGTTTCTGGCTAGCCAATCCTTCACAGCGACCGCCGCGAGCATCGCGCCGGCGCCAAGCAGATTATGACCGCAGCCGTGGCCGTTGCCGCCATTCTCGAGCGGACGTGGCTCGGCGATGCCTGCTTCCTGCGACAGGCCGGGCAGCGCGTCATATTCGCCGAGGATCGCGATCACCGGACCGTCTTCACCAGCCTCCCCGATCATCGCGGTCGGGATTCCGGCAACATTGCGCGTGATGCGAAAGCCCTGCCGCTCGAGCTCGGCCGCATGCTCGGCAGCGGACCGCGTCTCCGCATAGCACAGCTCCGGCATCGCCCAGACCCGGTCGCTAAGCGCGATCAACGGCTCCTGCTTGGCGTCAACGAATTGCCAGATGTCGCGGCTGTCGTTCATGGGGCAAATATCTCCTAATAAACCGGCATACGTGTTTAGCACGTCGGCGCGCGATTTCACGTGCTGTCAACGCCGGCTATCGCGAGCGCCGCGCGGCGCGGCGCACGCGATGGTTGAAATAGCGCTGGTAACCGTGGAGACGCTCAGAGAAGCGCGTCGTGAAAAATTCATCGATAACGACGCTTGACACAGACATCCATTCAAGGCCCCCTCCTTCGCCGTGCTCGAAGCAAGAAGGGCGCCGCCGCTTCGGCTCAGGCCCCCTTGCCGCGGCCGCTCTTCTCGGCTGCGCGACGCAAGGCTTCGGCAAGCGCGCCGCCGCCCGCCTGCTCCTGCGGCTTGCGGCTGGAGGCGGATTTCGTCGACACCTGCGACGTCTCGCGCGCCGGCCCCTTCGCATCCTGCTTGGCGCCGACCTCGTCGTCGAGCCGCAGCGTCAGCGAGATGCGCTTGCGGGCGACCTCGACATCCAGCACCTTCACCTTGACAATGTCGCCCGGCTTCACCACCTCGCGCGGGTCCTTGATGAAGGTTTTCGACATCGCCGAGACATGGACAAGGCCATCCTGGTGCACGCCGATGTCGACGAAGGCGCCGAACGCGGCGACATTGGTGACCGTACCCTCCAGGATCATGCCGCGCTTGAGATCCTTGATCTCCTCGACACCCTCCTTGAACACCGCCGCCTTGAACGCGGGCCGCGGGTCGCGACCGGGCTTTTCCAGTTCGCGCAGGATGTCGGTCACGGTCGGCAGGCCGAACGTGTCGTCGACAAAGGATTGCGGCTTGAGCTGGCGCACGACGTCGCTGTTGCCGATCAGCGCCTTGATGTCGCTCTTGGTGGCGCTCAGAATCCGCCGCACCACCGGATAGGCTTCCGGATGCACGCCCGACGCATCGAGCGGGTCCTCGCCGCCATTGATGCGCAGGAAGCCCGCACATTGTTCGAACGCCTTCGGTCCCAGCCGCGGCACCTCCTTCAGCGCCTTGCGCGACTTGAACAGGCCGTTCTCGTCGCGATGCTGCACGATGCTCTGCGCGAGCGACGGGCCGATGCCCGAGACCCGCGACAGCAGCGGCACCGAGGCCGTGTTGAGATCGACGCCGACCGCGTTGACGCAGTCCTCAACCACCGCATCGAGCGATTTCGCTAGCTTGGCTTCGCCGAGATCGTGCTGGTACTGACCGACGCCGATTGCCTTGGGATCGATCTTCACCAGCTCGGCCAACGGATCCTGCAGCCGCCGCGCAATCGACACCGCACCGCGCATGGTGACGTCGAGACCAGGCAGTTCGCCCGATGCGAAAGCTGAGGCCGAATAGACCGACGCGCCGGCCTCCGACACCACGATCTTTGTCATCTTCAGATCGGGCAGCAGCTTCACCAGCTCGGTCGCGAGCCTGTCGGTCTCTCGCGAGGCGGTCCCGTTGCCGATCGCGATCAGATCGACGCGATGCGCGACCGCCAGCTTGCCGAGAGTGGCCAGCGCCTCATTCCATTGCCGCTGCGGCTCGTGCGGATAGACCGCGGTGGTCGCCAGCACCTTGCCGGTAGAATCGACGACGGCAACCTTCACGCCGGTACGATAGCCGGGATCGAGCCCCATGGTCACGCGTGCGCCGGCCGGCGCCGCCAGCAACAGGTCGCGCAGGTTGGAGGCGAACACCCGCACGCCCTCGGTCTCGGCCGCCGTCCACAGCCGCATGCGCAGGTCGATGTTGAGATGGAGCTGGATCTTGGTGCGCCAGGCCCAGCGCACCGTCTCCATCAGCCAGCGGTCACCCGGCCGGCTCTGGTCGGAGATCTCGAAGCGCCTCATGATCTTCAATTCATAAGTGCCGGGCACGCCCGCGGCCGGCGGCTGGACCTGGGACTGGGCCTGCGGCTCCGGATCGATCTGCAGGTCGAGAATTTCCTCCTTCTCGCCGCGGAACATCGCGAGGATCCGGTGCGAGGGCATCTTGTGCAGCGGCTCGCTCCAGTCGAAATAGTCCTTGAATTTCTCGCCGTCGGTCTTCTTGCCCTTGCGCACGCTGGAGACCATGCGCCCCTTCGACCACATCTCCTCGCGCAGTTCGCCGATCAGGTCGGCGTCTTCATCGAAACGCTCCACCAGGATCGCGCGCGCCCCCTCCAGCGCGGCGGCCGCGTCAGCCACGCCCTTCTCGGCATCGACAAACGGCTTCGCCGCCTGTTTCGGATCGTTCTGCGGCTCCTTCAAGAGCAGCTCCGACAACGGCTCGAGCCCCGCCTCCTTGGCGATCTCCGCCTTGGTACGGCGCTTCGGCTTGAAGGGAAGATAGATGTCCTCCAGACGCGCCTTGCTGTCGGCGGCGAGAATCGTGGCCTCCAACGCCGCATCGAGCTTGCCCTGCTCGCGGATCGACTCGAGAACGGCCTTGCGGCGCTCTTCAAGCTCGCGCAGGTAGGTCAGCCGCTCCTCCAGCGTGCGCAGCTGCGCGTCGTCGAGCGTGCCGGTCAGCTCCTTGCGGTAGCGGGCGATGAACGGCACCGTAGCGCCACCGTCGAGCAGCGTGACCGCGGCCTCGACCTGCTGTTCACGAACACCAAGCTCTTGCGCAATTTTCTGATTGATGTTTGCCACGCAAAATCCCTCTGGAACCGATCGAGGCGACCGAACTGCCGTCGCGGGACGGTGCTTATGGACCAGGTTCGATTGATTCATCAAGCGGCATTGTGGAGCAAATCACCGTGTCAGTAACGCGCGGCATTTGCCCGATCTTTGCACAGCTTTCCGCCACGCTTACTGGACGGTTTGTATTTGAGACTATCCGCCGTTACCGGCGGCACGATCCGTGGGCGGCGCCTGACCGGCCAACTACCACCAAATATTCCGCGGAATCCAGCTCGCTTTCCGTTTCAAGCCAGTAGCAATTTATCGCGCGATGCCGCAGACTATGACTTGGTCGTGACCGCCGGTCATCCGTCCGGCGGATGACAGCTTTGGGGTCTCTTGCAATGACCGCCACGCCCGTCGCGAGTTCGATCAATTCCACCGCGCTTCCGGTCACGGCCACAATCGGTGCCCTTGGCGTCGTCTATGGCGACATCGGCACCAGCCCCCTCTACGCATTGAAAGAGGCGGCCCGGGCTGCGGCCGATGGCGGGACGCCCAGCCCAGGCGCGATCCTCGGCCTGGTGTCGCTGATCCTGTGGGCGCTGATCCTGATCGTCTCGATCAAATATGCGCTGCTGATCCTCCGTGCCGACAACCGTGGCGAAGGCGGCATCGTGGCATTGCTGGCGCTGCTGCACGTGCGTAGTGCCGCGCCCGGCACGTGGCGCGCGCAGCTCCTGATCGTCGGTCTTGTCGGCGCAGCGCTGCTCTATGGCGACGGCGCCATCACCCCGGCGATTTCCGTGCTCAGCGCCATCGAAGGATTGAAGGTTGATGCGCCCTCGCTTGCACACATCATCGTACCCATCACCATCGTCATCCTGGTCGGGCTGTTCATCATGCAGAAGCATGGCACCAGCATCATCGGGCAGATCTTCGGCCCCGTGATGTTCGTCTGGTTTGCCGTGATTGCAGCCCTTGGCATCCACGGCATCGTCAAGGCGCCGGCCGTGCTTGCCGCGCTGAGCCCTCTTCATGCCTTCGAGTTCCTGATCCACGAAGACTTTCGCATCAGCTTCGCCGTGCTTGGCGCCGCGTTTCTCGCGGTGACGGGCGGCGAGGCAATGTATGCCGACATGGGGCATTTCGGCCGCGTGCCGATCCGGCTTGCCTGGTTCAGTGTCGCGCTCCCGGCGCTGATGCTGAACTATTTCGGGCAGGGCGCTCTTTTGCTCACCGATCCGACCGCACTCGACCATCCCTTCTATCAGCTCGCGCCTGATTGGGCGCAATATCCGCTGGTTGCGCTCGCAACCGTTGCCACCGTGATCGCGTCGCAGGCAATCATCTCCGGTGTATTTTCGCTGACCCAGCAGTCGATCCAGCTCGGCTTTCTGCCGCGGATGCAGATCAACCACACCACGAGCCATGCCATCGGCCAGATCTACGTGCCGCTGGTGAACTGGCTGCTCGCGGCGGCGACGCTCGGCGCGGTGATCGTCTTCGGCTCGTCGGATGCGCTGGCCGGCGCCTATGGCATTGCCGTGTCGCTGTTGATGGTGATCACGACCTTGCTTGCGGCGCTGGTCGCCATCCAGTGGGGCTATTCGCCCGTCATCGTCATTGCGGTGAACGGCTTCTTCTTCATCATCGACTGCATCTTCTTCGCCGCCAATTCGACCAAGCTGATCGAAGGCGGCTGGTTCCCGCTGGTGCTGGCCGGCGTCGTCGCCTTCCTGATGCTGACCTGGCGCAGTGGGGTCAAGCTGGTCGAAGGCGCGCGCGGCAGGCTTCGACAGCCCGAGGAAGAACTGATCGAGACCGCAATCAGCAAATGCCGCGCCCGCCTCTCCAGGACGGCGATCTTCCTGGCGTCGACGCCGACGGGCGTTCCGCTCGCGCTGACCCAGTTCGTCAAGCATAACCAGTGCCTGCACGAGCGCGTGCTGCTGGTCACGATTCTGATCGCGGAGTCACCGCGCATCGCCGACGAGGATCGCGTCGAGGTGATCGAGATCACGCAAGGCATCACGCGGGTCATCCTGCATTACGGCTTCATGCAATACCCGACTATCCATGAAGGGCTGCGGCTTGCCTGTCGGCAGGGCAAGCTCGAGGGCATCGACCTCGCCGACGTTACCTATTACATCGGCCGTGAGACCATCATCCCGCGCGAGGATGTCCCGGGCATGTGGGTGTGGCGCGAGGCGATTTTCGCCTTCCTGCAGCGAAACGCCGAGCGGACGGCCGCCTTCTTCGACGTGCCCACGCGGCAGGTTGTCGAATTCGGGACCGAAATCGAAATCTAGCGCCTGCTCAATTGTCGGCCAGCCGCTGCGACCTGCTTCTCGATGTGGCGACGCGGACCGGCGTCGCCAGCATCGAATAATGGCCGGCATCGTCGATCATCTCGGAGGTCGCAGCCGGATAGGCCACCGCAAAGGCGTTGCGCGCTTGAGAAGCTGCGGAGCTTGGGGTGTCTTATGTAGATAAACTTCAATGGCCCCGATCGAGGCGAGCGGACCTACGACCTTGCAAGGGTTCCTTCACCTTGATCTGGGGATACACCCGAATTGGCTATAGCCGGGGATCCCTTCGCGTTGAAGAATCGCCGCCGCTGCTGTGGGCCAACCGGAGATGTCCGATGGGTGTGGCAGGCTGGCGCTTCGCGCATATGAAGAGAATGAAGAGAACGCTCCGCGTCCGGGCGGTTCTCGTCGGCGTGCTGGAAGAGTTGCCGTTTATCTGCCCGGTGGTGGTCGCAATCGGCTCGCTGATGATGATCGTAATCACGCTCTACAAGGATTGGCCGCAGTGACGGCCCGCTTCGGCACGGTGCGTTGCCGCGCTGCCGTTCACCGCGCGCGCTGATGTTTGATCATTTTTTCAGGCCAGTCTGAAACAGGAGTTCTTGAACAACGCTCCGAATATCGGCGATCAATGGCTGTACGTCACGCTTGCGACGAATACGTCTCTGCAGCCGAGGCGCAACCCTCACGTGTGCGTTACTGCTCTTACAGAAAAGACCTCACCGGTCGCCCGGTGAGGTCGAAGATGCCCAAGCAAGAAATCTCCCATGCGAAAACTCGCTATTGCGGCGTCAATCGCTCCAGTTCGTTGAGCCGTTTCAGTGCCGCCTGCTGGCGGAGCATGCCGTAGTTGATCCCGGACGCATTGAGCGAACTGCCCTCCTGGTATGGGAATTGATCGAAGTCGGAGAAGAACTCCTTGATCTTTCCCTGGACGGGCACGATCAACCACATATTTCGCGCAAGAAACTCAATCGCTCCACCGCCTTCTTTCATGCCGCGCTCGTAGGGGTCCATCCGCAGATTGGCAATCAACGCCCAGGATGGCACTTCTCGTGTTGCGGTTGCGATGTTGCCCTCGGATGCAATTGCAAAACTCAGCTTCCAGTCATTCCATCTGATGGCGTTGAGATTCCCGCCCTGATCGAAATAATAGAGGGCATCGCGCGGACCCTGCTTCACCTCGCCTTTGAAATACGGCATGAAGTTGTAGCCATCGAGATGCACCTTGAAAGTTTTGCCGCCGGCGGCGAACCCGGTTTTCATCTTCTCCTTGATGTCGGGGATGCCCGCTGCCGCGCAGAGCGTTGGGAACCAGTCGATCAGCGAGATGATGTCGTTGTATTGTGTTCCCGGCTTCACCACGCCGGGCCAGCGCACCATCATCGGAATGCGCATCCCACCTTCCCATGTTGTGCCTTTTTCCCCGTGGAAGGGTGTCATGGCGCCGTCAGGCCACAGTGCGAGTTCTGCGCCGTTGTCGGTGGTGTAGACCACAATCGTGTTGTCGGCGATGCCGAGGTCATCCAGCTGTTGAAGCAGTTCGCCGATCATTCCATCGTGCTCGACCATGCCGTCCGCCTCGATGCCCTTCCCCGTCTTGCCGAGAGACCCCTGCTTCAAGTGGGTGAAGACATGCATGCGCGTCGTGTTGAACCACACGAAGAAAGGGCGATTTGCCTTGGCTTGCCGGCCGATGAAATCCTTGGTCGCACCCAGGAACTCCTCGTCGACGGTCGGCATGCGCGCCGTATTCAACGGGCCGGTGTCTTCGATCTTTCCGTCCGCCGATGACCTTATGACACCGCGCGGTCCATACTGCTTTCGGAATGCGGGGTCCTTTGGATAGAAATATCCTTCGGGCTCTTCCTCGGCATTGAGGTGATAGAGATTGCCAAAGAACTCGTCGAAACCATGCTTGGTAGGCAAATGTTCGTCGCGGTCGCCGAGATGGTTCTTGCCGAACTGGCCGGTGGCATAGCCCTGCGTCTTCATGACGTCGGCGATGGTCGGCATCCAGTCCTGGATGCCGTGAGGATCGCCCGGCATGCCGATCGTGAGAAGGCCGGTTCGGAACGGCTCCTGGCCGAGAATGAATGATGCGCGTCCAGCCGTACAACTCTGCTGGCCGTAGCTGTCGGTGAAGATGGCGCCCTCCCGGGCGATGCGGTCGATATTGGGCGTGCGATAGCCCATCATTCCCATCGTGTAGGCGCTGATCTGCGGAATGCCGATATCGTCGCCGAATATCACGAGGATGTTCGGCTTGCGGCCCGAAGCACCTGCCGCCGGAGCTGGCGTCGCTTGCTGCGCCTGTACGGGCGACACCAAAGCCGAGGTCGCAAGAGCGGTCGTGATCGCTGCTGTCCCTGCGAGGAGATTTCGCCGGGTGGGCACACTTTGCCGAGAGAGTGAACTTGACTGTTCTGATACGCTGGGGCCGTCGACCTTGTTCGCCATAAATCACCTCCACTAACGGGCCTAACAGCAGGCCCTGCGCGTTTCATCGCGGCTTCGAGATGATATCCCATGAGTTTCGATCGCGATGTGCGTTTTGTGCCAAGCGCTCCAGCAAAGTTCTCGTTGATATCGAGCCTTCGACGGCTGGCCGAAAGGAGCGGCTTTCGGCCGCGCGGCAAAACGCGCTCAAAGCCCGAACAATTTTTCCGCGTTGCCATGCGCGATCCGCTCGCGGTCGGCGGCGGACACCGGGATCTGCTCAAGAAACGCGCGCGCCTTGCCCATCGAGGCGTAGGGATAGTCGGCCGAAAACATGATGCGGCTGACGCCGATCTCGAGCAGCAGATCGAGAAATGTCGGCGCGAAATTGAAGCCGGCGAAAGTGTAGTGCAGATTGTCGCGCAGATACGCACTGACCGGGCGCTTGAGCCGCGTCAGCTCGACCGGCATCACGTCGACCCGTTGCATGAAGAACGGCAGGCCTTCGCCCATATGGCCGATCACGACCTGCAGCCTGGGGAAGCGATCGAATACGCCGCCCAGCACCATGCGCAGCACATGCACCGCGGTCTCGATGTGCCAGCCGAAGCCCGGCCCCGCCAGCATTTCGGTCACAAGCGGCGCAAAGCCGCCGAAGGACGCATCGATCACGGGCCTCGGCGGCCTGGTCGGATGCAGATAGATCGGCGCGTCCAGCGCTTCGGCGGCCTCCAGCACCGGCCAGAAGAATTTGTCGTCGAGATAGCGGCCGCGCTGATGGCCGTTGATCACCGCGCCGGCGAATGCCTGATCGCTGACGCGACGTTGGAGCTCCTCGGCGGCCTGGTCCGGTGCCGCCATCGGCAGCGCCGCGAAGCCGGACAATCTTGTCGGGTAGCTGGCGATCGCGTCGGCCAGCACATCGTTGGTCTCGTGTGCGAGCGCCGCGGCATCCGCAGCTTCCAATTGCTCGACGCCCGGTGCAGTCAGCGACACCACCTGCATGTCGATGCCGGCGGCGTCCATCTGGGCGATCCGCCCTTTGCCGAGGTCGCACAGATCGCGCATCAGATGCTCGGCGCGGCTGCCAAGCTGGCGCGCCTGTTCCTTGAGATCGCGGCCCGGGCCATCGAGAAACGCAGGCGTCGCGAAATGCTCTTCAAGCGTGATGGTACGCATGGCCTGATGCTCCGTTGTGTTTGAGCCCTGTCGAATCCTGCTGCGCTATGGTGCCGCCGACGCGGGTTGCGCTGCACGACAACAGTAATCAAGCCGGCAAAATACGCCAATCCCTTCCCAGAGGCCGCTGTCGCGTCTGCCAGCCAGAAGACCTACCGCCCCGGCGATTGCAGCCTCAGTTCATACACAGCGGTGCCGAACATCGAAGGCGTCTCGCGCTCTGCGCCTGGTCCCGCGAGTCTCTCGAGCGAGACATCGACCGAGAGCGAATTGAGCCGGCATTCTGCCTTCCAGTACTCGGCGAGAACAGTGCATTCGTTCGCCGCCATGTTGTAGAGCGTGCGGCGCGCGCTGTCCTGGGCCGTCGGCGAGGGTACATCGCCAATATCAGCCACGCCCTCGATGCGGGCGCGGAACGTCGTCGTGATCTGGATGACAGGATCGGGACCGAATGCCGAGGCGACCGGCGGCTCTCTACCCGGGAAGATTGCCGGCTGTGCCGACGCGGCCGAGAACGGCACCAATGCCGCAAACGTAACAGCTACAAGAGTCCTCATGACCGTTCCCCTATCCCGGGCCAAGCGCTGGTGAACTTAGGTCCTGTTCGCATCCTGATCATGACGGTTGCGCGAAAGCGCGATGGGATCGGATTGATCGCCATCGCGCTAGTGCTTCCTGATCGAGGCTGCCCTTCAGGTCGCAGGCAAGCTTCACCCGCGCGTTCCGCCGCGCGACCAACATGACGCCGGGAGAATTCAGGCAGCAGGCCCGTTAGCGGAATGCGCCGCGGCAAATCAGCCGGCGGCATGGAACCGAATCTGCCGCGGCCGGTTAGCAGTCCAAGTCTTCTGTTGCTACGGGAGTGAACGCCATGGACAAGGATCGGATTGTCGGTACGGCAAAGGATTTTGCTGGGAAGGCAGAGACCACGGTCGGCGAAATGGCCGGGGACGCCGGCACCCAGGCCTCGGGTCGCCTGCGCGAGGCCGCCGGCACCGCGCAGAATTTGTACGGCCAGGCCAAGGATGCGACGCGCGACGCGACCGATGCCGCCAGCAACTATGCCAAGCAGGCCTATGAGAACAGCGGCGACACGTTCCGCGATGGGTCGGAAGCACTTGCCAAGAGGGTTCGGGACAATCCGATCGGATCGGTCCTGATCGCGGGCGGCATCGGCTTTGCGCTCGCCTTGATGATGATGCGGCCCTCGCCGCCCTCGCGCCGCCGCGGCCGCTATTTCGGCTGACCGGGCGTGGGATCACAGAGATGACGAACTTGCGGAGATGAAGTCGTGAGTGACGATATTCCGCTGGCGCCCTATGTCTATGAGGGCCTCGACCCTCTCCCGGAGCCGAAGTCGGCTTTCACACAGGCTTCGGAGGCGGTCGCGGGTACGGTCCGTGGCATCAACGACGCCATCGAGGCGGGACGCAAGCCCGGCAGGCCGCTCAGCATTCTCAGCAACATCGCGCGCGAGGCACCACTCGGCTCGCTGCTCGTCGCGTTCCTGCTGGGCGTTGCCATCGGCCGGCGACGGATGAGCTGATGGCATTGGGCTGAACCGCAGCGTCAGATTCTCGCGCGCCGCGGCCGCGTCATGCTAGCCTGTCTCCTGCCTCCAGGAGAGGCCGCGAGGGCGAGCTTTCATGGGCAGGCGGATCAATCGCTGCATCGAGCTGTTGGAGCAGCATCAGGCGGTCTATTACGACGGCCCGCATAGCGGCCACGTGCTCACGCCTGCGCAAGGACGCTCCGACGCCGCGAGCTGGGCCGACTACATGAATGTCGGCATGGAGCACGGCGCCTTCGACATGGCCGGCCTTGCCGAATACATGCGCGGCATGGCCGAGGCCGGACCGACGCGCTCGGGGCACCACACGCCTGCAGTGATCGTCGAGGCGCCGGTTAACGGCATCGACGCCGCGCATGTGCGCTACAATGCCTGGCAATTCCGCCAGATCCTCGGCCGCGGGGTGCACGGCATCCTGCTGTGCCAGGCGGAGAGCGCAGACGCGGTGCGCGCCTTCGTGGAATCTTGCCGCTATCCGCACAACACCATTGGTGTCGATCCGAATATCCCCTCACCGACGGCACGGATGGCAGGCGCGACGCGGCCGAAGGACCCAAGCACCGATACCACCGGGCGACGGCTCTTGGGCATTGGCACGCGGGGGCGCGGCTCGGAATCGACCGCGGCGCCGATCTGGGGCCTGTCGGCCGAGGACTATATGGCGCGCTGCGATCCCTGGCCGCTCAATCCGATCGGCGAATTGTTGCTGGGGGTCAAGCTCGAAAGCCCGGAGGGCATTGCCAATTGCGAGGAGATCGTCAGCGTGCCGGGGCTCGGATTTGCCGAGATCGGCCCGGGCGATCTGAGCCTCTCGCTCGGCTATCGTACAATCCCGCAGGAGCCCTTTCCACCGGAGATGCAGATCGCGCGCGACCGTGTGCTAGCGGCCTGCCGCAACAACGGCGTCGCCTTCCTGCAGAGCTGCAGCCCGGACAACATCATTGCGCGGATCGACGAAGGCGTGCGCGTGATCGCGGGCCACAGCGAGGAGGCCGCGATCAAGGGACGGGCGTATCAGAAGCGAACCCTGCCGGTTTAGCTCAGGCCCCGAGCTGGCCCGCGCGACCCGCATAAAGGGCGGCCCTCAATCAAATCACGGAGAACCCGTGGGTCGCATCGCGGCGGAGCTGCTCAACCAGCCCGTATTCCCAATCGAGATAGGCCTGCATTGCCTCGCGCGCGACATCGATGCCTTCATAGGGACGCCGGTAGCGATGCGACGGATCGGGCTTGGACAATGGCTGCGGCGGCCCCACCTCCAGCGCGCCGTCATAGCCGCCGTCGAGCACATAGACCTCCCATGCCATCTGCGCGAGCCAGGACGCCGTCATGTCGGCGCGGACGCTTTTGTCGTCGGACAGCAGAATGCGCGCGCCGCGCACGGGAGCCGCCATGTCGATCTCCTGCACGAGCTGGCCGCCCGGATAATGGCGAAAGCCCTTTAGATGACCGGCCGTATACTCCTCCTCGGGGCGGACATCGAAACGATAGAGTGTGCGACCGCCTTGGGCTGCCAGCGCGGCTGCCTCGCGCTGGCCGATATGGCGGACGCCAGCGCGGTAGGCGACGTCGCGGGCCTTGTCCCTGGCGCCGTCGACCGCGCCGATCCCGCCGCGCCGGTCCGCGCCGCGCTCGAGGCCGTGCTTTGCGAGCGTCCAGCCGATGGTGCCGTTGCGCAAGGCACGCACCTTGTTGGTCACCCCGGCATTGATCAGCGACTGGGTACCGATGATCGAGCGTGTCCGTCCCGCGCAGTTGACGATGATGGTCGTGTCGGGATCGGGTGCAGCACGTCCCGCGCGAAGCACAAGCTCCGCACCCGGCACGCTAACCGAGCCGGGGATATTCATGGTGGCGTATTCGTCGAAGCGGCGGACATCGAGAATGGCGACATTGGCCTTGTCCGCGATCAAGGCGGCGACCTCGTCGGCAGTGAGCGAGGGCGTGTGCCTGCGCGACTCGACCAGCTCGCCAAACGCCTTGGCGTAGGAGTTGACATCCTGGAAGACTTCATAACCTGCCGCCCGCCAGGCCTGCAGGCCGCCACCGAGCGCGCTGATATTGCCATAGCCTAAGTCCGCGAAGCGCTCGGCCGCCGGCTCGACCAGCCTCTCGCCGGCGTCATAGAGCACGATCGGCACGTTCTTGCGCGGGAGCCTTATCGTCGCCTCGATCGCGATCCGGTCGGCCGCCATATTGGCCGCAAACAAGGGATGGCCGGCCGCAAACGCGGCCTCATGCCTGAGATCGAGCAGCGCTATCTCCTCGCGCAATAACAACGCTGTGCGGATATCCTGGGGTGTCACGAAAGGAAGGGTCATAGATGGCGGGCCGGGCTCGAGTTTTCCCGACCAAGCTATCAGCGCGCTGCGCTTTCCTCCATCGCATTCTCCCCGATGGCATTGATGCCGATGGGCAGCGAACCCTATGTCCTCAAGATCCCATCTTGCGAAACACTATTTTTGCAAGCCATTATTCTTGCAGGACATTATTTTTGCAGGAGTGAAAGGCAGTCCATACCCCAGCCGTCAGCTTTGCCGCTCAGCCGCTGAAACTTGACGCCAAAGGCCCGCTTCGGCGGCAAATTCACGCATCAATCCATTCAAAATGAGCCGAAGGCAGTTCCAAGCGCGATCACGACCGCCAAGGCCAGCAGAGAAGGAACAATTCCAACCATGATGATATCGAAATAGCTGTCGCGGTGGGTCAATCCGCAGATCGAGAGCAGGCTGACCACGGCGCCGTTGTGCGGCAGAATGTCGAGCGTGCCTGAGCCGATCACCGCGACGCGATGCATGAGAGCGGGGTCGATGCCGGTCCGCGCCGCCGTCTCCATATAGATCTGGCCGAGGGCATCGAGCGCGATCGTCAAGCCGCCCGAGGCCGAGCCGGTCAACGCCGCGAGAACATTGGTTGCGACCGCGAGCGAGACCAGCGGGCCGCCTTCGATGGCCAAGACCCAGTCGCGCACCATCTCGAAGGCCGGCAGCGCCGCAATGACGGCGCCGAACCCGACGAGGCTTGCAACGCTCAGCGCCGGCAAAACCGATGCATTGGCGCCGGCGTCCATGGTCTCCCGAAGGGCCGGCAGCCGGCTCCAGTTGAAAGCAATGGCCGTCGCGATGGCCGCTGTCAACGCGATGGCGACCGACCATACGCCGGCAACGGCGGAGATCGACGTACCGCCCCAGCGCTCTTCAGCCAGATAGGAGAAATCCAGCCGCGGCAGCACGACGAGCGACATCAGAAGATTGACGGCGACGACGACGATCAGGGGCAGGATGGCGCTCAAGGCCGGCGGCGATGTTTCGCTGCGACGTCCATGGCGGATCTCGGCGGGATCGAACTCGCGGGCGGTCGTCGCGCGCTCACGGACCAGCTCATCATCCTGCGCGCGCTCGGCCGCCCCTTGCTTGTCCTCGCCGTAGCCCTCGCCGGCGCGACGCGACGCTGTCTCGGCGCGTCGCAGCCACCACAGGCCGACCGCGAGCATGACAAGAGAGGCGACGATGCCGAGGCCGGGCGCGGCAAACGGCGTCGTACCGAAAAACGGCATCGGGATGACATTCTGGATCGATGGCGTCCCGGGCAGCGCCGACATGGTGAAGCTCGACGTGCCGAGCACAACGGCAGCCGGCAGCAGCCGACGCGGAATTGCGGCTGCACGGAATAGCGACTGGGCCATCGGAACGATGACGAAGAAGGCGACGAACAGGCTCACGCCACCGTAGGTGACGAGCGCTCCTGCCAGCACCACGGCCAGCACCGCACGGCCGTGACCGAGCCATCTGGACATCAAGGCGGCCACCGCCGTGACCGCACCGCTGTCATCCATCACCTTTCCGAACACGGCGCCGAGCAGGAAGATCGGAAAGAACTGCGCCAGGAAGCCGGCGGCGCTCGCCATGAAGGTCTGGGTCCAGTTGGCAAGCAACGGCTGACCGCCGAACATGGCCGCCACCAGCGCCGCGAAGGGCGCGAGCAGCAGCACGCTCCAGCCGCGAAAAGCGAGGGCGACGAGCAGACCAAGCCCGACCAGAATGCCCAGAAGTCCCATTCAGCACTCCGTCAGCAGGAAATCCAGGTCGATGGTGGAGCGCTTGCCGATATCATTGCCGAAGCGATCGATGAATTCCTCTGCCGCGCGCCGTCCTTCGGCGTGGAGCATCGAGACGAACTCCCATTCCGCGTTGAGCTTGGAGGAAGCCCCGAGCTGCGCCAGCATGTCGCTCATGACCCGGTGCGCCCGCATCTTTGCCCAGCTCGCGCCCTCGCCGCTTCCAGGATCGGCAATCTGCCGCAACATCGCAATCATGCGCAATTCCTTCATCAGCGCCGAATTGAAGGAAATTTCGTTCAGCCGGTTCAGTATCTCCGAGGCAGATCGCGGCGCATCGGTGCGCTCCGTCGGGTTGATCTGCACAAAGATCGTGTCGTGCGCGTCGCTCTCGCGGATCAGCGGCGTCATCGTCGGATTGCCGGCGAAGCCGCCGTCCCAGTAGGGCTCGCCGTCGATTTCGACCGCTCGGAACATGGTCGGCAGGCAGGCCGAGGCGAGCAGGACGTCGGCCGTGATCTCGGCGTTGCGAAAAATGCGCCCGCGGCCGGTCCGCACCGTCGTCGCGGTGATGAACAGCTTGATCGGCGATCGCGCAAGCCGCTCGAAATCGATGTTCTCGGCAAGCACTTGCCGCAACGGATTGAAGTCGAGCGGATTGAAGTCATAGGGCGAAAGCAGCCGCGACATCAAATCCGTGAAAATGTAGGCCGGCGAAGTATCGAGGGTCCAGCGCCCCATGAGCCTGTCGAGCGGGGAACGCTGCAGCGGGCTGAAGGCGGCTGCGCGCGATACGTGGCGCCAATATTTGTCGAGCGCCTCGCGCGCGCCATTGGCGCCGCCCGCGGTCCAGCCATCGGCAAACACTGCGGCATTCATGGCGCCGGCCGACGTTCCCGAGATGGCCACGATGTTGAGCCATTCCTCCTCGAGCAGACGATCGAGGACACCCCAGGTGAACGCTCCATGCGAGCCTCCACCCTGCAAGGCAAGGTCGACGACAACGGGCTCCCGATTCATGGTCAATCCTGACTGAGAAACAGTGGCGCGGAGCTGATGGGTTAGTTTTGGACGACGGTGTTCTTGTAGATCTGGCCGTTCTTCATGATACCAGAAAATTCTGCCGGGGATTTTCGATCAGGCGGATGGCCTTCCATGTGCGTCAGCTATCGATCCCGTACCTTCGGGAGAGATAGCGTACTTCATTAACACAATTGAGGCGATCAGCTAAAGCGCGATGAGATTTGGTTGAATCGTTATCGCGCTTTAGGCCTTTGATTGAGCATGATCTTTTCGGAAAACCGCTACATACTTTTCCGGATCATGCTTTAGCCGCCGCTCCGACGGTAAAGATTTAGTTCCGACGAAACAGCGGCTCTGCAATGCAGCTGTCGCGACGCGTTTGGCCTGAGTCTTGCTATTCGACTGAAGCTATCGCCCGAAGCTTCAGTCTATAGCTTCAGCCGCTTGAAGACCGGCTCCGGAATCATGCGGATGATCAGCATCACGAGGAGCCAGATCGGTCGCACATAAATGACGTCCTTGTGTCGACTGAGGCCGGCGAGCACGGCTTCGCCGACCTCCTCCGGGGTCGCCGTGATGATCGGCGGCAGCTTCATGTGTTCGGTCATCCGGGTTCGAACGAACCCCGGCTTGACCGTCATCACATGAACGCCTGATGCAGCCAGGCGATTTCGCAGGCCGGAGAGAAAGGCTGTGAATCCAGCCTTCGCGGACCCGTAGACATAATTGGAGCCGCGTCCGCGGTCACCCGCGACGGATGAAATCCCGACAATGGCGCCGGCGCCGCGCGCGCGAAATCGCTCCGCGAACAGCGAGAGGATCAGCGCCGGGCCCTCGTAGTTCGAGCGCATGATCTCGCTTGCGTGGTCAGGGTCGGTTTCGGCGCGGGCCTGGTCGCCGAGCAGGCCGACGACCGAGATGACGACATCCGGAAGGCCGGGCAGCGCATCGGCGAAGGCGGCGAACGAGCCTGTCGCGAGCACATCAAACTGGTGGATGGTGACCGTGCGGCCCGTGCGCGCCGAAATATCGTCGGCCTCGCGCTGAAGCTCGGGCGGCGCGCGTCCCGCCAGCCGGACCGTCCAATCGCGCTTGGCGAAGGCCAGCGCGGTTGCCCTGGCAATGTCCGAGGTGCCTCCCAGGATCAGAACGGCTTTTTCGGCCATGGCCATCGGCTCCTCTCAGATTCCAAGTCGCGCGGCGAGCCGCGATTTTATTTTCCCGGTAGGGTCGATCGTCCGCCTGACATCGCGAAAGCCGGACAAATCAGCGTAGCCTGCATCAAAGGTCGCGCGCGACTGCCGGGCGTCCTTCGCGAGATAAAGCCTGCCGCCTGCTTTGACGACGAGCACGTCGAGCTCATCGAGGAAGGAGAACAGGTCGCGCCCGATCGGGAAGTCGAGGGCGAGCGTGTAGCCTGGCATCGGAAACGACAGCCCGCCACTTGCCTCGCCCAGCTTCTTCAGCACGGCCAGGAATGAGGAGCCGCCGCGCCTCGCAATCCGCCCGAGCATGTCGGCGAGCGCAGCTTCCGCATTTTTCGCGGGAAGCACGCATTGGTGCTGCACGAAGCCGCGCCGTCCATAAATCCTGTTCCAATTGCCGAGCGCATCTAGCGGAAAGAAGTAAGGTGCAGCAGGCACCAGGATGGATGAACCGGCCTTGCGCGCGCCGGCGCGAAAATAGAGCTCGTTGAAGGCCGCGACACTCCAGTGATTCAATGCAAAGGACGGCATGTCGATCGGCACCGAGAGAGGCGGCTTTCGCAGCGGAAAGCGATTCGCGAACTGCCTCTCGTCGAGCTGATTAGAGGCCGCGTGCTCGCCCAGGAAGATCAGCGAGCGGCCGAGGCTTGCGCCCTTTGCCAGGCAATCGATCCAGGCCACCGAATAAGTGACACTCTCATTGCCATCCAGCGCGGCGATGGCGGCGGCAAGATTGTTCGCAACCATAGTGCGCTGGCGAATCCAGCCGGTCTCGACGCGGCGGAGCTGGATCGTCGCTTCGAGAATGGAGCCGGTCAGTCCCATTCCACCGATCGTCGCCTGGAGCAGGTCGGGATGATCCTTGCGCGACGCGCGAACGACCTCGCCTGTCGGAAGCGCCAGGAGCAGTGTTTCGACATACCGACCGAAGCCACCCTCGCCATGGTGGTTCTTGCCATGCACGTCGGCCGCAATCGCTCCGCCCACTGTGATGAAGCTCGTGCCCGGAACGACATAGGGAAAGAACCCGCGGGGCAGGAAGGCCGCAATCAGATCGGACAGCAGGACGCCGGCTTCCACGGTTACCTGACCCGTCGCATGATCGAAGGCGCGCATGCGATTGAGGTGAGTCATCGTGATGGTCTGGCGGACGCCGACGGCGGCGTCTCCGTAAGCCCGGCCATTGCCGCGGGCGACCGCCTGATCGCCCTGCTCGGTCGCACGCACGATCGCCTCGGTCGTACGGGGACCGATCAGCTCGGTGTCAATGATGGGATAGCGGCCCCAGCCCGAAATCGCCGTCACTGTTTCGGGCCCTCCGGGGCTTGAGCCTGGCGCGGTTGCAGGCTGATCGCTCGGCGATGTCTGCCGACGTCAGATCGCAATGGCCAGGATTTCAGCAATCAGGCCGAATGCGACCAGGCTGTTGAGATCCTTCAGGGCGAAGAGAACCGGATCATCGTCGAGTGCACGCCGGTGCGCCAACATAAGGATCCGGCTCAACCAATACATTAATATCGGGCAGATCAGCCACAGCGCATCCGGGCGGCGGTAAAGATGGTGAACGGCATCTGAAGAGATGTAGAGCGCAAAGACCGTCACCGCGTTGAAGGCGGCACCGGCGGCCAGCGCTGCGACGACGCCGAGATCCGACTTGCGATAGTCGCGGTTTGAGGGATCAGGCAGGTCGGCATCGATCCGCGCGGCGAGTTCGACATAGCGCTTGGTCAGCGCCAGCGTCGTGAAGATGAAAATCGAAAACACCAGGAGCCACGCCGACAAGGGCACCGCCACGGCCGCGGCCCCCGCAATCACGCGGGTCGTGTACAGGATCGCCAGCGCAATGACGTCGACCAGCATCTTCCGCTTCAGGTAGAAGGAATAGGCCGTCGTCAGGACGAGATAGAAGCCCAGCACCGCCACGAACTCGATGGTGACGCATGAGGCGAGCGCGATCGCGGCCAGGACCAGACCGCCTGCCGCGTACAGCGCCGCTGCCGCCGGCAGCGCTCCCGCCGCCAGGGGCCGGTTCTTCTTGGTCGGGTGCTGGCGATCGGCTTCGATGTCAGCGAGGTCGTTGACGATGTAGATCGCGGAGGCGGCGAGCGAAAAGGCGACGAAGGCCGCGATCGCGGCGCCGAACGCGGAAAGATCGAAGCGATGGGCCGTCGCCAGCGGGACAAAAACGAGCGCGTTCTTCGCCCACTGATGCACCCTCAGCAGTTTCGCCCACGCATGTAGGCGGCTGGAACGCGACGAGAGAAAGATGGCGTCGCCGTCGAGTCCGGCAAGGCTCGTGCGCACAGCCCTCGACTGGCGCGCGGCAATCCGCTTTCGCGCGACGGTCCAGATCGGATGGTCGTCGGCGCTGCTGCCGACGTAATCGAATCCTCCGTGTCCGAATGCGTCGATCAGGCGCTGCGTCCTGGCCGATTGGGACAGCTCGTCGCCGGCGGACGACACAAACCAGCCGGTGAAGAGTCCGAGATGTTCGACAATTGCGCGCACATGCTGCTCATCGTGACAGGAGACGAGATAGACAGGAACACCCTCCGCGACCGAGGCGCGCACCAGGTCGAGCACGGCCTCATCGTAGCGAAGCCGGGTCACATCGAAGGACGTCGTGGCGGCGATGTGGGACTTGAGCGCGGCCTTCCCGCGCAGCCGTGCGCGCACCGCTTCTCCGAGCCGGACGGCGTTCTGCCCGAAATGCGCAAGGATGGCTTCCAGTTGCGGGTTCGAGAGTATCAGCGCGCGATCCAGATCGACCACAAGCGGAACTGTCCCGCCTTCGTGCGTGGAGTGCAGCGCAGGCCGGATTGCCGCCTCCTCTCCTGCAACGGCCTCGAGCTGCCGGCTTTGGGACGCATGGGCAGGGAAAGCTGGCTGCTCCTTCAACATTCCTAAACCATCAATGCCTGGGTGATCGTGCGCCGCGTTTTCGGCTGCTTAACCTATTCAAACTACCTTAAGTTTTCGCAAAGACGGGTGCCGGCGATGCTCGCAAAAACGCTCGAAACAATTGAGTCCTCGGCGCCGAAGCAGGCCGCCTATACGCGCGCGCTCCTGGCCGTGCTGGCCATCGGCGTTGCGCTCAAGGCCATCTGGTTTGCGCGACTGGGTTTCGGGCAGCACCGCGAGCTGGTCGACTTCGATGCCTTCCACATCATCGCCCAGCATGTCCGGCTGGGCGATGCCGATCTGGCCTACCAGTTCGAAAGATTCATCGACATGCAGAAGGCGGCCTCTGGCGGCTCCGAAAACTTCATGCCGTGGACCTATCCGCCGCAGTTCGACCTCTTGCTTGCGCCGTTCGGCCTGATTCCGATCGGCACTGCGTACCTTCTGTTCATTGCCGGAACGCTTGCATTCTATCTCACCGTGCTGAGGTCAATTGCCACGACGTACTTCCCGGTCCTGCTGATCATTCTTTTTCCCGCGATCGAAGTCACGATCGCCTGCGGTCAAAATGGCTTCCTCACCGCCGGCCTTATAGGATTGATCTGCCTTACCATCGAGGAGCGGCCCGTCGTGGCCGGATTGGCGCTCGGCCTCATGGTCATCAAGCCGCATCTTGCGATTGCCTTCGGAGCCTACGCGCTCCTGACCCGGCGCTGGACCGTCGTTATGACGGCCGGCACGGTCGTGATCGGCAGCTCGCTGGTTTGCACGCTGGTATTCGGTGTGAAAATTTGGCCTGCGCTCATGCAGAGCGTGCACGATTCCGCGATGTTCCTGCAGGGCGGCTACTATCCGCTGTACCGCATGATCTCTGCCTACGCCGGCCTGAGAACGCTGGGGGCATCCGCGTCGGCCGCTTTTTTCAGCCAGGCCGCCGTCGCCGCCATCGCGCTCGGCAGCATCGCCCTTGCGCTGTACCGGCAGCTTCCCGCGCGCTGGACGCTTGGCCTGACCGCGATGGTCTCAGTCTCGCTCAGCCCATACGCCTACGACTATGACTTCCTGATCTTCGGCATGGGGCTGGCGATGCTGCTTCCGGAACTGCAGACGATTGCACGCGAGGGCGAGCGGACGATCATCTACACCGTGCCGATGATCGTCGGCGTCTATGGCTGTCTGATCGCCACGCGCCTCGGGACGTCGAAGGACGTGCAATATCTCGATGTGCTGTCGATCGGCGGGTTCGGCGTCGTTGCGATGATCGCGCTGATCTTCATGATCATGCTGCGCAGCGCGAAGCCCGCGACCGTGCAGGAGTTCCAGATCGGCGCCGAACGGCTCTGAAGGAGACGCGGGCACGGCATCTCCATAGCGCCACGATGGGAACCTGCCGCTGTTCCAATCGGCCAGTCCACAAGGCTTTATTTTGCGCTCTCTTCGTCGGCCGTGCCGCTTTGTGGCCGCCATTGCCATTCAGAGAAGCGCCGGGGCGGGTCTTGGTGCAGGCGTTGTTCCCAAAGGTTCCGTGTGATCGTCCCAGATTTGCTGCAGCCCAACGTTCTTGTCTCCCGCCGCGCGCTGCTGGGCGGCCTTTCATCCGTGGCCGGCACGCTCGCGCTCGGCGGCTGCACCGACATGGCCGCGACCGGCACGCGCTACGACGCCTCGTCGCTTTCGGTGGATCCCACCTTGCTTGTCACGACCACGCGCAAGCCGGTGAACGGCGCTCGCGCGAAGCCATGGTTTGGGCCGGAGCGGGCTCCCGAGATGACGGTTGCGCGCGCCAAGCTGGTGCCGCCGGACGATGGCCGCCTCTCGCTCGCCGCAGTCGGACTTGCCGATTGGCGCATCGATACGGTCGAGCCGGTACAGGGAGACGTCAGCACTCTGCTCGCGCAAGCCGGCGGTGGACCGGATGTGCTGATATATGTGCACGGCTTCAAGCAGACGTTCGAGACGGCGGCGCTTGATGCGGCACACCTCTCGGATGCAATCAGGTTCCGCGGCCGGACAATGGTCTTCTCCTGGCCTTCGAAGGCGGGACTATTCGATTACGCTTATGACCGCGATAGCGCGATGTGGTCGCGCGATGGCTTCGAACGCGTGCTGTCGTCCATCGTGTCGGCTCCCGGCGCCGGACGCGTCCACATCGTCGCGCACAGCATGGGAACCATGCTGGCGCTCGAGAGCCTGCGGCAGCTTTATGGGCACTACGGTGACACCGTGACCGGCAGAATCGGCGCCGTGGTGTTCGCCGCGCCCGACATCGACATGGACGTGTTCTCATCCGCGGTCGGCCGCATCGGTCCGCTTGCCGGCAAGATCACCGTCATCGCCGCGACGAACGATCGTGCGCTGGAGCTGTCAGGGCGATTGGCCGGTGGAATGACACGGGTCGGCGCCGCCGAGAAGGCGGCCATCGAACGCCTCGGGGTGCGCGTGGTCGACGCCTCCGATGCCGGCTGGGGCATCATCAATCACGATCTGTTTCTGTCGAATGCGGACGTGCAGCGGGTGATACGCCACTCGATTGAGGCGACCGCCGCCTAGAGGATCACCTGGGTAGCCGCGCCGCAGGCCCCTTCAAGCGCGCAGCAAGGGTGAGTTAAATCGCCACAGGGCATCTGTCCTCCCGGCGGAATATCCGAGGACAGACGTGCAATTTTGGCGGTCGCAAACCCCGGGGCCTCAAGGCAAACTCGCTGACCGGTTGCGCGCCAGTGCGCCAAATAAGGCAAGCGCCGATCACATTGCGCATTGCCCATACATGCGTCCACGACATACCGGCAGGCTAAGCTCGGCCGCGCGCAGCCTTGTCAATGCGCGATTAGCCGAATTATGAATGGCCTTGTTGTTTTCAATCGATAAGACCTTCCGACAGGTCTCATAAGCTCAAAGAGGAAGCCCAAGCATGCGCAAAATTATTATGTCCGCCGCGGTGACGTTGCCGTTTGTCTTCGGGGTGGCGCATGCGCAGGACAGTGTCAAGATTGGTTATATCGATCCTCTGTCGGGAGGCGGCGCCAGCGTCGGCGAAGGCGGCCTCAAGACGTTCCAGTACCTTGCCGATGAACTCAACGCGAAAGGCGGCATCCTCGGTCACAAGGTCGAAATCGTGCCGATGGACAACAAGACCAACCCGCAGGAAAGCCTGGTCCAGGCCCAGAAGGCGGTCGACGCCGGCATCCATTACATCACACAGGGCAATGGCTCGTCGGTTGGCGCGGCGCTGGAGGATTTCGTCACCAAGAACAATGGACGCAACCCCGGCAAGGAAGTGCTCTACTTCAACTATGCCGCGGTCGATCCGAGCATGACCAACGAGAAGTGCAGCTACTGGCACTTTCGCTGGGATGCCAACTCGGACATCAAGATGGAGGCGCTCACCAACTACATGAAGGGTGAGCAGTCGATCAAGAAAGTCTACCTGATCAACCAGGACTATTCGTTCGGCCAGTCGGTCCGCACCGAGGCACGCAAGATGCTGGCTGCCAAGCGGCCCGATATCCAGATCGTCGGCGACGAGCTGCATCCGCTGCTCAAGATCACCGACTTCTCGCCCTATATCGCCAAGATCAAGGCCTCCGGCGCCGACAGCGTCGTCACCGGCAACTGGGGACAGGACATCGCGCTGCTGCTGAAGGCGGCGGCCGATGCCGGCCTCAAGGTCAACTGGTATACCTATTATGCCGGCGGTGCCGGCGGGCCGACCGCGATCAAGCAAACCGGCCTCGACCATCAGGTGTTCCAGATCACCGAAGGCTTCCCGAACTCCGGTAACAAGGCGGCAATGGAGTTCGAGAAGGATTTCCGTGCCAAGGTCAACCTGTCGCTGTGGTATCCACGCGCCGTCAACGAGATGCGGATGTTCAAGGCGGCGGCCGAGAAGGCCAATTCGATCGATCCGGTGAAGGTCGCGGCCGCGCTGGAGGACATGAAGTTCGAAGTGCTCGACGGCGGCGAAGGCTTCATGCGCAAGGACGATCACCAATTCTTCCAGCCAATCTACATCTCCTCGTTCGGAACCATGACCGACAAGGATAAGGAACCCTTCGACGAGGAAAACACCGGCTGGGGCTGGCATCTCGTGTCCAAGATTGACACCGCGCAGACCATGCTGCCGACGACCTGCAACATGAAGCGGCCCTGATAGGCCGACGCATCCGCCCCGGTGCAGTATCCTGGCACCGGGGCTTCCTTGTCCGGCTGACCTGTCATGCCGGACGTCCCTTTTTCTTCGGAATCTTGTCCCCTGTGAGCCAACGAGCCCGTCAGCGAGGGCGCTGTGCTTGAGTTGATCGTCATTTCCACGCTCAACGGCGTTCTGTTCGGAATGCTGCTGTTCCTGCTGTCCAGCGGGCTGACCGTCATCTTCAGCATGATGGGCGTGCTCAACTTCGCCCATGCCAGCTTCTACATGCTGGGCGCATTCTTCGGCTATCAGCTCACCAAATGGATCGGCTTCTGGCCGGCTCTGGTCTTGGCGCCGCTTCTGGTCGGCGCGGTCGGCATGGCGGTCGAGCGCTACGGCCTGCGCAACACCCACAAGCACGGACACGTCGCCGAACTGTTGCTGACCTTTGGCCTTGCCTTCGCGATCGAGGAAATCGTCTCGATGATCTGGGGCAAGAGCCCGATGGATTACCGGATCCCCGCGGCGCTCGACTTTCCCGCCTTCACCGTGTTCTCGACCAACTATCCCGCCTACAAGATCTTCATGCTGGTCGTATCCGTCGCGATCTTCGTGGCGCTTCTGATCGTCCTCAAGAGGACGCGCGTCGGCCTCATCGTGCAGGCCGCGCTGACGCATCCGAGCATGGTCGGGCATCTCGGCCACAATGTCGGACGCGTGTTCATGGTGGTGTTCGGCGTCGGCAGCGCGCTTGCCGGCCTTGCCGGCGTCATCGCCGGCCCCTCGCTGGTGACGCAGTCCGACATGGCAGGCCTGCTCGGCCCGATCCTGTTCGTCGTCATCGTGTTCGGTGGGCTCGGCTCGCTGCCCGGCGCCTTCATCGCCTCGCTCCTGATCGGCCTGATCCAGACTTTTGCGGTCGCGCTGAACGGGTCGCTTGCGAGCGCGTTCGGGCCGCTTGACCCGAGCCTCGGCCCGTCGGTTCTGACCGACATCTGGAATGTGACGATCGCGCAGATCGCGCCGATCCTGCCCTATGTGCTGCTGGTGCTGATCCTGATCTTCCGCCCGATGGGCCTGTTGGGGACGCGCGAGACATGAGCGATGCCGCAACCACCACGTCCGATATGCCGAAGGAGCAGTCCGGCAGCAGCGCGCGCTTCTACAGCATCTGGCTGATCGCAGCGATCGCGCTCATCGTGCTGCCGCTGATCTTCTCCTCGGGCGGCTCGCTCACCTCGTTCAGCCTGATCGGTATCGCCATCATCTTCGCGCTGTCCTACAACATCCTGCTCGGCCAGACCGGGCTGCTGTCCTTCGGGCACGCTGTTCACTACGGCCTCGGCGGCTTCATCGCCGTCCATGCCATGAACGCGGTCGCCAACTACAACTGGCCGCTCCCGCTGCCGTTCATTCCCCTCATCGGCGGCATCGGCGGCGTCGCCTTTGCGATCCTGGTTGGCTGGGTCATGACCAAGCGCGCCGGAACCGTGTTCGCCATGATCTCGCTCGGCATCGGCGAGCTGGTGGCGTCGTCCTCGCTGATCCTGCGCAGCATGTTCGGCGGCGAAGCCGGCATCACCACCGATCGCACCGCCCTGCCGCACATGTTCGGCTGGACCTTCGGGCCGCAGCTCCAAGTCTACTACCTGATCGCGTTCTGGGTGATGATTTCGGCGATCGCGATGTATGCGCTGACCCGCACGCCGCTGGGGCGCATCTGCAACGCAGTGCGCGACAATCCCGAGCGTGTCGAGTTCATCGGCTACGACCCGCACGTCGTCCGCTATCTCGCCTACGGCTTTGCCGGCTTCTTCGCCGGCATCGCCGGCGGCCTCGCCGCGATCAATTTCGAGATCGCCAACTCTGCCTATCTGGGCGCGACGCAATCCGGCCTCGTGCTGTTCGCGGCCTTCATCGGCGGCGCCGCCTATTTCTTTGGGCCGATCCTCGGCGCGATCCTCGTCACCTATCTGCAGCTCGGGCTCACCAACCTCACCACGGTCTGGCAGCTCTATTTCGGCATCATCTTCATCGGCATCGTGATGTTCGCGCCGGGCGGCATCGCAGGGCTCCTGATGATGCACCGTCCGCTGATCCGTGCCGGATCGCTCGGCATGGTGATCCCGTCCTATCTGATGGCGGCGATCCCGACTTTGGCTCTGGCACTCGGCGTCATCCTCTCGATCGAGACGGTGGCGCGCTACACCGCGAGCGAAGGCGAGGGCAACATCATCAATTTGCTCGGCATTCCCTTCAACGCGACAGCGCCTGTGACATGGATCGTCGCGGCACTGCTCGTCGTCGGCGGCTTCCTGGTCGCCCGCCTCACCTGGCGGCGTGTCGCGGAGGCCTGGGACCGCGCCGCCACTGTGGCCCGTGACCGGGGGTATCTCGCGTGACCGCAGCGATCGAAGTCAATGCCGTTCAGAAGCACTTCGGCAATGTCAGCATCATCCGCGACCTCAATCTGAGCGTCGCGAAGGGCGAACGTCACGCCATCATCGGCCCTAACGGCGCCGGCAAGTCGACGACGTTCAACCTGATCAGCGGCCATCTCAAGCCGAGCTCGGGCGAGATCCGCCTGAACGGCGGCGTGATCTCGGGCTTGCGTCCCTTCGAGATCAACCGGCGCGGGCTGTCGCGCTCGTTCCAGGTCACCAACGTCTTCGCCCGCATGACCGTGTGGGAAAACGTCCGCTGCGCCGTGCTGTGGGCGACCGGTCACCGCTACGCCTTCTGGAAGAACGTCGATCACCTGCCGGAAGTGAAGCAGCGCACCGCCGAGATCCTCGATGACATCCATCTCAGCCATCGCCGCGACGTGCCTGCGGGGCTTCTGACCTATGCCGAGCAGCGCGAGCTCGAGATCGGCATCACCATCGCCGGCGGCGCCAATGTCATCATGCTGGACGAGCCGACCGCGGGCATGAGCCACGCCGAGACCGAGCGCGCCGTAGCGCTGATCCGCCGCCTGACCGAAGGGCGCACGCTCGTGATCGTCGAGCACGACATGAGTGTGGTGTTCGGCCTGGCCGACCGCATCTCGGTGCTGGTCTATGGACACATCATCGCCTCCGGCACGCCGGAGGAAATTCGCGCCAATCCCAAGGTCAGGGAAGCCTATCTCGGCGAGGAGGGGCACTGATGCTGGAGGTCAGGGATCTTCACGCCTATTACGGCAAAAGCCACATCCTGCAGGGCGTCGATCTCAACATCGCCGGCGGCGAGGTCGTGAGCCTGTTGGGGCGCAACGGCGTCGGCCGCTCCACCACGGTGAAGGCGATCATGGGCGAGGTGCCGCCGCAGGGCACAATTCGTTTCAAGGGACAGCAGATCGCGGGGCTACCGAGCTACAAGATCGCGCATCGCGGTCTCGGCTATGTGCCGGAGCATCGCGACATCTTCCCCGGCCTCACCGTCCGCCAGAACCTGCTGCTCGGCGTCAAGGATGTCCGCCGTCCCGGCAAGTGGCGGCTCGAGGGCATGCTGGAGATGTTCCCCAATCTCGCCGCGCGCGCCGACACACCGGCCGGCGTCCTGTCCGGCGGCGAGAAGCAGATGCTGACCATCTGCCGCACGCTGATGGGCGATCCGGAGCTCATCATGATCGACGAGCCGACGGAAGGGCTCGCGCCGCTGATCGTGCAGCAGGTCGGCGACCTCATCGCGCGGATCGCGGAAGCCGGTGTCGCCATCCTGCTAGTCGAGCAGAAGCTGTCGATTGCGCTGCGAATCTCCCACCGCGTCTACGTCATGGGCCACGGCCGCATCGTATTCGAAGGCACGCCGGATGAGCTGAAAGCCAACGATGCCGTTCGCAAGGAATGGCTCGAAGTGTAGGCCGAAGCCACCCGGCGCTAAAAAGGGCGGCAACGGGCATCGCCAAGGTCCTGATCCGGTGCTACAGCTGAAACCGGCTAGCGGAGAGACGGCGATGCTGTTTCGTCTCGCATTTGCTTTTGCGTCGATTGCTCTGGTGTCGATGACGGCACTGCTGGTCGATCCCATTGACGCCGTAGCACAGGACATGCTGCGCAACGTCGACCTCGACAGCCCCGAAATGTCGACATCGGAGATGACGCGCAGCGAGGTCGAGGCGCTTCTCGAGGCGTCGCCTCAAGACGCCACGGGAGCGCGCTCTGCAGATTTGCAGGGAAAGCGGCTGTCGCACCTCGATCTCTCGGGCGTCGACTTCTCCGGCGGCAATCTTCGCCTCGTCAAGCTCAACGGTGCGAATCTGAAAGGCGCGCGCTTCGATCGGGCCATCCTGAATCAGGCGTGGCTGATCGATGCGGATTTGACCGGGGCGTCCCTGGTAGGGGCATCGCTGCTCGGCACGCAGATGCAACGCGCCAGGCTTGGCCGTGCCGATTTGAAAGACGCGCGCATCACCGCGGATCTTTCCGGTGCGAGCCTGATCGGGGCAAGGCTTGCGGGCGCCGACTTGAGCGCCGATATGCGCAACCAATCGATGGGCATGATGCGTGGCGTGCTCAAATCCGCCGACCTCAGCAATGCGGATCTGAGCGGCGCCAACCTCGCGCGCGCCGATCTCGAATTCGCCAAACTGCGGAACGCCAATCTGGCGAATTGCAACCTCAGCCGTGCCGACCTTGCGGGAGCCGACTTGTCCAACGCCCGCCTCGCCGGTGCCGATTTTACCGAGACCGACCTGGCGTCGGCCCTTTTGCCAGGCGCGGCCGCGCTGGAAAAGGCCCGCAATCTGGACAAGGCCTCGAACTTGAACCTGGCGCGGCGCCAGCCCTAGGGCAGACCCCCCGGGTCGTCAGGGGAACCGATACACGGCCGCGTCAGATGGTATGCCGGCCAGTTGAATTTGCGACGCCAGAGTCCTATTCGTCGGCGCCATGAGCACCCTCGCCCTTGCCGCAAAGCCCCTGAGTTCCTGGCCCCGCCACCGGGCGCAACCCGGAAAGCCGGCGCCGTTCCTGCCGATGAGCCGCGCCGAGATGACGGCGCTCGGCTGGGATGCCTGCGACATCGTGCTGGTGACGGGCGACGCCTATGTCGACCATCCGAGCTTCGGCATGGCGATCATCGGCCGGCTGCTCGAATCCCAGGGCTTCCGGGTCGGCATCATTGCCCAGCCTGACTGGCAGTCGGCCGAGCCGTTCAAGGCACTGGGCAAGCCGCGCGTGTTCTTCGGCATCACCGGCGGCAACATGGACTCGATGGTCAACCGCTACACGGCCGACCGCAGGCTGCGCCATGACGACGCCTATACGCCGGACGGCGGCGGCGGCCGGCGGCCGGACCGCTGCACCATCGTCTACGCGCAGCGCTGCCGCGAGGCGTACAAGGACGTGCCGATCGTGCTCGGCGGCATCGAGGCGTCGTTGCGCCGTATTGCGCATTACGACTACTGGTCCGAAAAGGTGCGACGCTCGATGCTGGCCGATGCCAAGGCGGACCTCCTGCTCTACGGCAACGCCGAGCGTGCCGTCGTCGAGGTCGCGCACCGGCTGGCCGCCGGCGAAGCGCCGCGCGATCTCGGCTCCGTCCGGGGCACCGCGCTGTTCCGCCGCGTGCCTGATGGTTACACCGAGCTGCATGCCGACGACCTCGACTCCGCCGATGAAGGCGCAGGCCGCCACCCCGGCGACACCGTGATCCGGCTGCCGGCCTGCGAGCAGGTCGAGCAGGACCGCGAGGCCTATGCCCGCGCCTCGCGCGTGCTGCACCGGGAGAGCAATCCCGGCAACGCGCGCCCGCTGGTGCAGCGCCACGGCGACCGCGATTTGTGGCTGAACCCGCCGCCGATCCCGCTGACCACGGCGGAGATGGATTCGGTCTACGACCTGCCCTACGCCCGCGCGCCGCATCCCTCTTACGGCGATGCCAAGATTCCGGCCTGGGAGATGATCAAGTTCTCGGTGACGATCATGCGCGGCTGCTTCGGCGGCTGCACCTTCTGCTCCATCACCGAGCATGAGGGCCGCATCATCCAGAACCGCTCGGAAGGCTCGGTCCTGCGCGAGATCGAGCGGATCCGCGACAAGACGCCGGGCTTCACCGGCGTGATCTCCGACATCGGCGGTCCCACCGCCAACATGTACCGGATGGCGTGCAAGGATCCGAAAGTCGAAGCATTGTGCAGACGGCCGTCTTGCGTATTCCCCGACATTTGCCCGAACCTGAACACCTCGCATGACGATCTGATCCGGCTCTATCGCAAGGTGCGCGAGGTGAAGGGCGTCAAAAGGGTGATGGTCGCATCCGGCGTGCGCTACGACCTCGCGGTGCAGAGCCCCGAATATGTCAAGGAGCTCGTCACCCATCACGTCGGCGGCTATCTGAAGATCGCGCCCGAGCACACCGAGCGCGGCCCGCTCGACAAGATGATGAAGCCGGGCATTGGCGCCTACGACCGCTTCAAGCAGATGTTCGATGCCGCAGCGAAAGAGGCCGGCAAGAAATATTACCTGATCCCTTATTTCATTGCGGCACATCCGGGCACGACCGACGAGGACATGATGAACCTCGCGCTCTGGCTCAAGAAGAACCGCTACCGCGCCGACCAGGTGCAGACCTTCCTGCCCTCGCCGATGGCGACCGCGACCGCCATGTACCACACCGGCGTCAACCCGCTGCGCGGCGTGCGGCACGGCGGCAGCGACAAGGTCGAGGCGATCAAGGGGTTGAAGCAGCGAAGGCTGCACAAGGCCTTCCTGCGCTATCACGACCCCGACAACTGGCCGATCCTGCGCGAGGCGCTAAAACAGATGGGCCGCGCCGACCTGATCGGCTCGCGCCCCGAGCAGCTCGTGCCGGCCCATCAGCCGCCCGGCACCGGCAAGGCCGCCGGCACGCGCCGCCCGTTGCGCGGCGGGGACAAGATGCAGCGGTTCACGACGAAGGGCCTGCGGATGGGCAAGTGAAGCGGGGCCGTGTTCCAGGCCGAGCTTCATTTGCTGATAATGACGTGCGAGAGACGGGCCTGCTGTGGAAGTCATCGAACGAGACGTCAAACGGGACAGGAGCTCTCATGTCTGAAACGACATATGGCCGACAGAGCGAGATGGATTCTACAAAAGCAAGCGCCAGGTTGCCCGGAGTCGACATCGACATTGTTCACCAGAGATCGCCGAATGGTGAGTGGGAGCAGATCTCGATCAACTTGCGTGCAACGCCGTCCTTCGAAGCGCTCGGGAGCCTTTCCGAGGTCGCCGACCCGTTCGCTTTTTGGCTACGTGCCGCGCGATTGATGTGGATGCCCTGGCTGCTGACAGCACAGACGATGATGCTCTCCGACGGTCGGACACCAACGCTCCCAAGCCCAGCAAAAAGCTCTGATGTCTAGCGGTTGGTGACCTGCAGCCTTCACGGCAGACCAAGTAGCTGTGGGGCTAAGCAGAGCGACCAGCATTCCCGGGCTTTTTTGCGTTACCGCTGTAACCGGAACGGCGACCGCCGATGCTTGTCCTCAACTCCGTCTCATTCTGCAGCCAATAGCCGCCGCGTCGCCGATGCGAAAGGTGACGTATGCGTATTCATGGAGACGCTAATGAGAAAGCGATTTTCTGCGCTCGACGATTCAATTTCTGCCGACGGCAAGGAGGAGTGGCTACAGACGCGCCCCGGGGAGCGCTGCCTGATTCGTACATCGGCAGCCGACACTGGCGGCGATTTCTCGGTGGTCGAGATCATATCGCAGCCAGGTGACGGCACAGCCGTACACATCCACCGAAATGAGGACGAGCATTTCGTTATTCTGGAGGGTACGGCGCGCTTCCTTTGCGGCGACCGA
The DNA here is from genome assembly GCF_000472425.1 of Bradyrhizobium sp. Tv2a-2. Lineage (GTDB taxonomy): Bacteria > Pseudomonadota > Alphaproteobacteria > Rhizobiales > Xanthobacteraceae > Bradyrhizobium. The sequence goes on from NZ_AXAI01000005.1 coordinate 110,185, forward strand.
ACGTTTGACGCACCCGCCGGCACATCGGTCTCCGGACTGAGAAATATTCCCCACGCCTGGTGCAACCCGTTTGATACCCCATTCCGGATGGTGGTCATCGCTTCGCCGGGAGGCTGTGAAGATGCGTTTCGCGTGATTGCAAGGGGCGGCGACATTGACATGCTGGCGCTGGGGGCGAGCTTCCAGATTGAGGTTGTCGGCCCGCCGATGCTGTCCCATCGTTGATTTGGACACGCCGAACTCGTCGCGTGGATGGACAGCAAGACATGCATCGCCGATAATGATGTAGGCGACTGGGTCGCCCGACGTTGAGCAACGCCGGTCCCGCATCGCACCGAAGGCTTTGTTGTCTTGCCCAACCCACACGATTTTCACACGCCGCAATCGTCCTACAGCAGGGACGATCTGCTCAAATCAAGCGAAGGCGGCTATTTCGGTCCGGGCAACGCGCAGTTGCCCGCGCCTCCCATGCTGATGATTGACCGCATCACGGAGATCAGCATGAACGGCGGCGAATTCGGAAAAGGCCATATGATCGGCGAGTTGGACATTACGCCGAAGCTCTGGTTCTTCAATCCTGGCGATCCCGTCATGCCGGGCTGTCTGGGCCTGGACGCCATGTGGCAGATGATCGGCTATTGGCTTGGCTGGTCGGGCTCACCCGGCAAAGGCCGCGCCGTCGGTGTTGGCGCGGTGGAGTTCCGAGGGCCCATCACCCCGGACACAATGCGCGTGCGCTATGAGATTCATATGCGCCAGGCGCGGCGCGGCAGACTGGTTCTCGGGATCGCCAACGGCCGCGTGCTTGCCGACGACGAATGCGTCTACGTCGCCAAGGACATGAGGGTTGGTCTGACGATGTCAGCGGTCTGACCTCTCGTTGGGAATCCAGCTCCGTCCCACGGATTACATCAAGCTGACAATCGAATCCTGTCGCCGATGATCGTCGGACAGCTCCGCCGGATTTTCCGTTGTCGCGAATATCGGCCGATTGTACCAGCCGGGCGAACGCCTAGCAGTTGAACATCCAGTCTGCTTCAAGTACTTTGAGTTGCGTTCCGCATTTCGACTTGCGGGGCAGAGCTGCGACGAAGCATTCTTCGGCAAATGCGAATGGCAGCTCTCCTCGTGGGCAGCAGAAATAGAGGTTCGCTCAATAATATGAAACGTTGGCCGCGCGAATGGCCGACCACAGGGAGGAGTGTAATGCAGCGTCTCTTGGTTGCAGGTGCGTCCGTTGCCTTGGCAATGGCGCTTGGTCTCGGCTCGGCGAATGCGGCCGACAAGAAGGTCCTGGCCTTCGTCGTCAACGGCGCCTCCGACTTCTGGAAGATCGCCGAGGCCGGCGTGAAGAAGGCGCAGGGCGAACTGCCCAGTTACGACCTTCAGTTCAAATATCCGGAGCAGGCTGCCGCTGCGGTGCAGCAGCGGGTGATGGACGACCTCGTAGCAGCGGGCGCTGCCGGAATCATGGTCAGCTCGGTGGATCCCAAGAACCAGACGGCGGAGCTCAACAAGATCGCCTCCCAGACGGTGCTGTTCACCACCGACAGCGATGCCCCACAATCGAAGCGCGTGGCCTATATCGGCTCGTCCAACACCGATCTCGGCAAGGAAGCCGGCAAGCTGATGTTGAAGGCGTTGCCGAATGGAGGCAAGTGCGTTGGCTTCGTCGGACTACCCGGGGCCGACAATGCGCGTGAGCGTATCGAAGGCGTCAAGGAGACGATCAAGGGTTCGAAGGTCGAACTCGTCGATGTTCGCGGCGACGAGATCGACCAGACCCGCGCCAAGCGCAATGTGGAGGACATTCTCGCCGCCATGCCTGACGTGAGCTGCCTGGTCGGCTTCTACTCCTACAATACGCCGCGCATCTACGAGGTGCTGAAGGAAGCGGGCAAGCTCGACAAGATCAAGATCATCGGCTTTGACGAGGATCCGATCACGCTGGGTGGGGTCAAGGAGGGCAGCATCGTCGGGACCGTTGTGCAGCAGCCGTTCGAGTGGGGCTACCAGGGCATGAAGCTGATGGCAAAATATGTCGAAGGCGACAAGTCGGGCATTCCAGCCAACGGCGTCATCATTGTTCCCGGCAAGCTGATCGACAAATCGAACGTCGACGACTTCATGGCGCAGATGAAGCAGATGCTCCACAAGTAAGGCTCTTGTCAGCGCTGCCCCCGGTGCGGCCGTCCATGCCGGAGCCGTTCCTCGAACTGGTCGACATCGGCAAGATCTATCCCGGCGTGGTCGCACTCGACCACGTCGACCTCTCCGTGTCCCGCGGCGAGGTGATTGCGCTGATCGGCGAGAACGGCGCTGGCAAGTCAACGCTGATGCGGGTGCTCGGCGGCGTGGCGGAGCCGAGCGTCGGCGCTATCCGGGTCGACGGTGTCGAGAGGCGGTCGCTCACGGTTGCGGACGCAATCAAGGCGGGCATCGCCTTCGTCCATCAGGAGCTCAATCTTTTCGATAATCTCGACGTTGCCGGCAACGTCTATATCGGCCGAGAGCCGGTGCACGGCGGGCCATTGAAGCTCATCGACCGCAAGCGCCTCTATGCCCAGGTACGGCCGTTGCTCGACCGACTGGGTGCCGATTTCGGGCCCGATGCACTGCTCGCCGAACTGTCGCTGGCGCAGCGCCAGCTCGTCGAGATCATCAAGGCACTGTCCCTCGATGCGCGCCTCGTCATCATGGACGAGCCGACCTCCAGCCTGACCCTGACCGAAACCGATCGCCTGATGCGGGTCATCGCGGGACTCAAGGCCGACGGTGTCAGCGTCATTTTCATCACCCATCGCCTGAACGAGGTGATGCAGTGTGCCGATCGCGCGGTGGTGTTGCGCGACGGGCGCATGGTTGGCGCGCTCCCACGGGCCGAGCTGAGCCCGGCCGCGATGATCCGGCTGATGATCGGGCGTGACCTGAAATCACTTTACGTGCCGCCAGCGGCCCCGCCCGGCGAGGCCATGCTCGACATTGTCGAGGCCATGACCGACACCTACCCGAACCGCGCGGTAAGTCTGTCGGTCCGCCGGGGCGAGATCCTCGGCCTTGCGGGGCTCGTCGGCTCCGGACGTACGGAGCTTGCCCGCGCGATCTTTGGGGTCGACCGGCTTCGCGGTGGCGCGATCAGGCTCGATGCTCAACCGATCCGCATTGACACCCCGCGAGCGGCAATCGAGCATGGGATTTATCTGATCCCGGAGGACCGCAAGAGCTCGGGTCTGCTGCTCGATGTCTCGATCGCAGAAAACATCTCGCTGCCGGATCTCGCATCCTATTTGCGCTTCTGGCTGGTGAATACCGCGCGCGAGACCGAGAACGCACAGCGCCAGCGCGAGCGTCTCAAGATCCGCGCGCCTGACGTCGCGACATCCGTAGACTCATTGTCCGGCGGCAATCAGCAGAAAGTCGTGCTCGCCAAATGGCTCTCGATGCGGCCCAAGGTTCTGATCTTTGACGAGCCGACGCGCGGCGTCGACGTCGGCGCCAAGCAGGAGATCTACGACATGCTGCGCCGACTGACCGACGCGGGCGTCGCGATCCTGATGATCTCCAGCGATATGGAGGAAGTGATCGGGGTCAGCGACCGGATCGCGGTCATGCATGAGGGCGCGATTTCGGGGTTTCTTGATCGCAGTCAGTTCAGCGAGCACAATGTGCTCCAGCTTGCCGTCGGTCACACAGTCTAGGCGAGGAAACCTTGCACAAGAAAGACTTGAGCCTGCTCGTCCTGATCCTGGTGGTCGGCGCCGTCGTCGCCTTCATCAATCCGCGCTTCCTGCTGGTCGGCAATCTCTCCAATACCGCCAACCAGGTCGGCCTGTTCGGCATCTTTTCCATCGCCGAGGCCTTCGTCATCATCGTCGGCGGCATCGAGCTGTCGGTCGGCTCGGTGATCGCGCTGCTCGGCGTCCTGTTCATCGACCTGATTGTCAATCGCGACGTCAACTGGATCGCAGCCTTCGGGATCATTATCGGCGGCGGGCTCGCGATCGGCCTGGTGCACGGAACGCTCGTCACCAAGATGCGGATTCAGCCGTTCGTCGTCACGCTGTGCGGCTTGCTGATCTACCGCGGCGCCGCGCGCTACTACACCGAGGACGCGACGGCCGGCTTCGGCTTTGGCGCGAGCTTTCCGACACTGGAATGGCTGACCGCTGGCCGCACCAACGTGCTTGGGTTTCCGCTCCCGCACAGTGTCGTGGCGCTGATCATCGTCACCGCGGTCGCCTGGGTCGTGCTGCATCGCTCCGTGTTCGGACGTTATCTCTATGCGGTCGGTAAGAACGAAGAGGCCGCGCGCTATTCCGGCATCCGCGCCAACCGCGTCGTCATCTCCGCCTACGTCGTCTGCGGCGGGCTGACGGCGTTTTCGGCGATCCTGCTTGCGATGTACACGCGTTCGATCTCTCCGGCGGTGCACGGCTCCTTCTACGAGCTCTACGCCATTGCCGCCGCCGTGCTCGGTGGTTGCTCATTGCGCGGCGGCGAAGGCTCGATCATCGGAGTCGTGCTCGGCACCGTGCTGCTGCAGGTGCTGCAAAACCTCGTCAACCTGCTGGGCATACCGAGCTCGCTCAATTTTGCCGTGATGGGTACGGTGATCCTTGTCGGCGTGCTCGCCGACCAATACCTCATGCAACGCAGCCGTCGGGCGACGATGGCGAAGGGACGGCCACAGGCAAATGTCGCCGCAGCGCCGCTCGAGCGGGCGAATGCGAAGTGACGCCTGGCACTCACGCCAGGCGTGAAGGCGGTCGCCGCGGGCAGCTCGCCCTGCCCCTCAGACCCAGCCGCCGTCCACGACGTAGTGCTGGGATGTGCAGGCGGAGGCTTCCTCGGACGCTAGGAACACCGTGAATTTCGCGATCTCGTCCGGAACGAGCTTGCGCTTCAGACACTGGCGGCGCATCAACTCGTCCACGCCCTCCGGCGTCAGCCATTTGTCGATCTGGCGCTGGGTCATGATCCAGCCGGGCGCGATGGCATTGACGCGAATGTTGTAGGGGCCGTAGTCGCGCGCCAGTGAGCGGGTGAGGCCGAGCACGCCCGATTTGCTGGCAGTGTAGGCGGCCATGCCGCCTTGTCCCACCATCCACGACACCGAGCCGAAGTTGATGATGGCGCCGGCATTCGCCGCTTTCATGTCCGGCAGCACGGCCTGCGCCGCAAAGAACTGATGCTTCAGGTTCACGGCGATACGGTCGTCCCAATATTCCGGCGTCATCTCTTCCGTCGGATGCCGTTCGTCATGCGCGGCGTTGTTGACGAGGACGCCGATCGGACCATGGGCCTTCCGCGCGTCGGAGATACCGGCACGCAGCGCCGCGATATCGGTGAGATCGACGTTGTGGAAGTGCGCACCAAGACCCTCGCCCGATAGCTCACGCGCGAGACGGGCCCCCTCCTCGACCTTGATGTCGAAAAACACGACAGTAGACTTCTGCTGCGCAAAGCGCCGCACGATCGCTTCGCCGATGCCCGAAGCACCACCCGTGACGAGAACCACCTTGCCGGCGAGATCTGGATATATGGCAGCCATGACTTCCTCTTTCTTTGAGCAACGCTTGGAGCTACCCGTGCGCCCCGATAGAAACGGCTTGTCCAATCTTAGCCGATCGCTCCACGATGGTCGCCTCCACCGTCTCGCGGGCGACACAGGAGCCAACGATCATCATCGCGCGCTTGCGCCGCATGGGTTCTGCCGAACGGCGACCTATACGCGGCGATAGGGCACGTAACGAGGCGTCCAGACCTTTGCACGAATGCGCTGCTCGATCTGGTCGGTTGGGACATCAGTGACCAGCCCTTCCTTATGTGCCTGGAGTGCCACCGCGAGAGCGACCGTCACCGCGACCTCCCGCAGCGCGCTGACCGGAGGAAGCAAATTGTGCTTCGGGTTGTCGCGGGCAGGAGAAGAACTCGCCAGCGCCTTTGCCGCGGCCATGAACATCCCGTCGCTGACGCGGCTGGCGCCGACCGCAAGCGCCCCCAGACCCATACCCGGAAATATGTAGGAGTTATTGGTCTGGTCGACCTTGAATCGAGAGCCATCGCGTGAAATCGGCGGGAACGGGCTGCCGACGCCGATCAATGCCCGCCCCTCAGTCCAGGCCTCGATGTCCGCAGGCGTCGCCTCCTCGCGCGAAGTCGGATTCGACAGCGGAAAGATCACCGGCCGATTGTTGCATTCGGCCATCGCTCGGACGACGGGTTCAGAGAAGGCGCCGGCCTGGCCGGAAACGCCGATCAGCACGGTCGGACGAGCATTGCGCACGACGTCGAGCAGCCCGATCTTGTCGGGGTGATTGAGCTTCCAACCTTCGATCGCCTGCTTCTTCTGGACAAAGGGGAGCTGAAACGAGGCCAGTCCGGTCATGCCCTCAACCAGCAGCCCGTCACGGTCGACCATAAAGAAGCGTGCCGCCGCCTCGCTCTCCGGCAGGCCGGCATCGCGCATGGCGGCGCGGATCAGGCCGGCGATGCCGCAGCCGGCCGAGCCGGCGCCGAGCACGGCCACGCGCTGATCGGTGAGCGGCACGCCGGTGACATTGATCGCGGCCAGCAAGGTACCGGTCGCAACTGCTGCCGTGCCTTGGACATCGTCGTTGAAGGTGCAGAGCCGATCACGATAGCGCTCGAGCAAGCGAGTCGCATTGTTCTTCGCGAAATCCTCCCACTGCAGCAGGACATGTGGCCAGCGCTTCACGACGGCCGAGACGAAGGTTTCGACGAAATCGTCATACTCCTGACCGCGCACCCGCTCGTGACGCCAGCCGATATAGAGTGGATCGGCCAGACAGTCAGGATTGTCGGTCCCGACATCGAGCAGGATCGGCAGGGTCGTCGCGGGATGCAGGCCACCGCACCCCGTATAGAGCGCGAGCTTCCCGATCGGGATGCCCATGCCGCCGGCGCCCTGGTCTCCTAGGCCGAGGATGCGTTCACCATCGGTCACGACGATTGCCTCGACCCTGTCGAAGCGCTGCTGTGCAAAGATGCGATCGATCCGGTCCTTGTGCGGGATACTGAGGAACAGCCCGCGCGGCTTCCGGAACAGACGGCTGAAATGCTCACAGCCGGCGCCGACGGTTGGCGTGTAGACGATCGGCAACAGCTCTTCCAAATTTTCGACCAGCAGCGCGTAAAACAGGGTTTCGTTGGTGTCCTGCAGCTCGCGCAGGAAGGCGTAGCGTTCGAGATCGGTCTCGAAGCCGCGCAGCGCCTGAAGGCGGCGCGATACCTGCTCGTCCAGCGTCGCGACATTGGGCGGCAGAAGGCCGTGAAGGTCGAACGCCTCGCGCTCGGTCTCGGAGAACGCTGTGCCCTTGTTAAACTGCGGATCGGCCAGCAACTCGTATCCGCTTAGCGTAGTCGTCGCGAAAGCCGTGGTCGCCTCGGACATGACAAGCTCCTTCAGTGCAGAATGCCGCGCAGCATTGTATCCTATCACGAGTTCCGGTTCTGGAACGAAGTTGACGATAAGCCGACAATTCGCGCCCAGCGCATCGCGGGCCCGCGACTGCGGCTGCAGGTGGGGTCTTGGCAAACGATTCCCTGGAGGTATTGCAGCGCTTTTACGAAGCTCAAGCCAACACTTTGACGCAATCAATGAGCCACTTCGGGAAAAAATGCTCCTAGGTCATCGGTAGCCCGACCCGGTCGCAACCGGAGCAGCGCAGCCTTACCAACCGACGCGATTTTCGTTCTGCTACTTCTGCCTTTCGGCGGTCGTGCCGGTTCATTGTTTGCTCTCGTTGTAGCTATCCGAAAAGCTCGCTCGCTCAGAGCCGCTGAAGGGGACCTAGATGCGGACTGTTGTCACCTCATGGTAATGGTGATGCGAGCCAGGGCGACCGAGAGCCCCGCACCCAGCTTGGGGCCACGAACGACCATGATGACTCCTCTCGCGTTTCGCAACCGTGCGACGCCTATTCCTCCGGCGATGGCACCACCGGCTCCGAGCGCAATATAGTTGCCCGCTAAATCACCGGGACTATGTAAGTTCAGCACTCGCCCCTCATACTCACTGACGGTTAGCGAAAGCGTGGCTCCAAAACTCGCCCCGGAAATCTTGAACGGATAAGTCTTCCCCTGGAATGTTAGCGTGCCCTCACCACTACCCACGCCAGCGACGACGCCAGCCGAGCCGAAGACAACACGCACGGTGCCCGTCTCTGCTTGTGATGGTTTTACCGTGGCCGTCCAGGCTGCGAGGGCCAAAAAAGCAGAGGTAATCACGCTGAGAACATCACGCATGTTTCCGCCCTATTGATGAGTCGCGATCAAACTAAAGGCTTGGACAAAAGAGAAATCGTAATCGGACGTACGGGTGTTTGAGATAGATCAACGCACGAAGGGGCTGGCCGCCAAGGTTCCCAGGGCCGCGTATTCGCCACAGGGAAACGAGGGGGATACACCGGGTTCATTCGGGCATTCCCGCGAGGCGCAACGGCGTAACCACCGCGTCCAGATCCGTCTGATAACGGTAAGGCAACCCCTGTGCCCAGCGGCTTGCGGTCAAGTTGGGATGATCCGCCAGCATCTTCTTCACAGTGAGGCGCGCTTCGTCCTCACTACCGAGGTTCCAGAGCGATGCTGCAAGAATGGCTTGCATCGTTAGCCAGTGCGGCCTCTCGATCAGGACGCGTGAGGCAATGTCGCGTGCAGCTACTGGATTGCCAAGATGAAACTTCGCCCGAGCCTCACCGGCCATACTTTCATTGCGACTAAGAGGGCAAAGCCGTTGCGCTTGCTCTTGATACTCAGCGGATTTGCGAAAATCGCCAGCGTAACTGAGAAACGTACCGGCTATGAGATAGGCATCGGAGCAGTTCGGGTTGAGGGCAATTGCCTTTTCACCTGCGGCCAAAGCCTCATCATGCTGACGTTGAAACAAGCGCGTATATCCTATCGCCAAGTAGCCCCAACAGTTGCTCGGGTCGGCAGTCACAGCCCGGGCAGCATGTTCCAGCCCTGCCTCGTAGCTTGTCGTCTCGTCCCGTCGCCAACCAAAGTGAGCCTGATCGGTCACTATGAGCCCCAACAACGCAAGCGCCGCTGTGAAGTTAGGGTTGATTGCCAAAGCCTGTTCGAGTTCGAGGCGCGCCTGAGCATGAGTGTGCTTGGCATAGTTGAGCTGAAGTGTTCGACCTTTGATGTAATGCTCATAAACCAACGGGCTACCTGAACGCTTTCGCCATACCCTCGCCTCTTCGCCAATTGTCAACCGGACCTCAAGCGCGGCGGCGATGTCCTGCGTTATTCGGTCCTGAAGGTCGAAAACGTCGTCAAGGTCGCCCTCAAATCGGTCTGCCCACACATGGGCGCCATTAAGGCTGTCGATCAACTGTGCCGCCAGTCTCACTCGGTTGCCGGCTTTGCGAACGCTCCCTTCCAGCACATAGCGAGCGCCGAGTATTCGCCCGATTTCGCGGATGTCCCGCGCCGGTCCCCTGAACACAAAACTCGAATTGCGGGCTATGACCAGCAGTGCCTGGATTTTCGACAATGTCGTCAGCACATCTTCAGCGATGCCGTCGGCGAAATACTCCTGTTCCGGATCACCGCTCATGTTCTGGAACGGAAGCACCGCGATGGATGGCTTGTCGGGCAGCGGCAGCGACTTGGAAGCGTTCGCGAATGCTGCTGCACTCGGAGTATCAACCAGCCTGCCAACGACGTAAGCCCTGATCGGCTCCTCGATGTTCTTGACCTGTTGACGGCCGAGGTCGGTGAACGACAACGGCAGAATCTTCTTGACCTGGTCATAAGTAGCGCCGGAGACACAGACGCTGCTCGGCTGCGCCAATGCCTGCAAACGCGCCGCGATGTTCACACCATCACCAAACAGATCACCGTCACGGACCATCACGTCGCCGATGTGGATACCAATACGGAAGCTAATGCGTCGGTCAGACGCGAGACCGGAGTTGGCTTCGGCCAAAGCGGCTTGCGCCTCCACCGCGCACTGCACTGCGTCCACGGCGCTCCCGAACTCCGCAAGGACACTGTCGCCCGCCGTGTTCGCTATGCGGCCCCTGTGGTCCCCAATCAGCCGGTCGAGGATTGCGCGCCGTTCGGTCAGTCCCTTGAGCGTGCCAACCTCGTCAGCGCCCATGAGGCGGCTGTAGCCTTCCACATCTGCTGCGAAGACTGCGACAAGGCGTCGGCTGACCGCCATAGGGTCTGACATGTGTGCACCAATGGCACCTATGGTGAACCAGTGTGGGCCGAGGGTCTACCAGCGTCAAGCGAAGGGCAGCTTCAGTTTTCACCGTCACGCGATGGTGCCGAGGCCCGACCCCTCTGGCACCCCGGCGATGCGCATCCCCTCATAAATGCGCTCCCGTCCGGCAAGGTACGTCGGATCATTGCTCGATAAGTGGGAGTTATACCGATGGATCGTGAAGCTCGGATCAAGCGCAAGTCCTCCCCGCACGGCGGCTTTTGCTTGATCGAGCTTGCCGAGCAGCGCCAATGTGGAGGCGAGAAGGAAATGCCCGAGCGGGTAATTGCGGTTGGTTTCGATACCACGACCCAGCCACATAGCTGCTTCTTCGTCCGCCCCCAGCAGTAGCTTGGCATGACCGACGAATAGCATCCATCTGAGGGCGAAAGTATCCCGAGGAGAGAGCCGAAGCGCCGCTCGGACATGGCCCTCAGTTTCCGCTGGTCGGCCCAGATAGGTTTTGCCGAGTCCGATCCACGCGTGAGCAGTCGCCAAATTAGGGTCCAGAGCCAGGGCCCGTTCGCATTCAGCAATCCCTTGGGCTGCGCGATACGTTACAATCTGGATCATGCCCAGCACGGCGTGGGCCAGCGCGTGCTGCGGAGCCGTCGAGAGCGCCTTGATTACAGCCGGTTCAGCCGCCGCAAAGCGAGCCGGACGGTCGTCGCTGGTATAGGTGGCGCCTATCGTTGCATCCACGAGTGCGATACCAACCAGGGCTTCTAGATTTTCGGGATCGAGTTTCAACGCACGCTCAAAAAAACCGCGCGCTTGCATCGTCTGCTCAATCGTAACGCCCTTATTAGCCCAAGCCCTGCCTTGGAAATACAAGTCCATCGCATCGGGGTGCAGCGAACCCTCTGCTCGCCGAGCTTCGGCCGAAACCAACTGGGCATCGAGAGTATTAGCGATGCGCGACACGATTTCATCTTGCAGATCGAACAAATCGGTGACGGCTTTGTCGAACCGCTCCGCCCAGACTTGATTGCCGGTTCCGGCGTCGATCAACTGCACGTTCACCCGGAGGTGATTGCCTCCTCGTTGCACCGAACCTTCGAGAACGTATCGAATGTCCAGCTCGCGCCCCAGCTTCTTTACGTCGACTGCCTTGCCTTTGAAGGTGAACGCGGTGTTGCGCGCAATCACGAACGCGCCACTGATGCGCGACAGGTCCGTGGTCAGGCTCTCAGTCACGCCATCCACAAAATAGTCCTGCTCGGGACCGCCGCCGATGTTCGCAAACGGCAGCACCACGATGGACAGACGCGGAACTGAGGATAGCAGCGAGGCGATTTGATGAGCATTCGCGCTCAGGCCAGCCGCATAAGCTCGGATCGGCCGGGAGATGTTCTTGAGGGACTGCTCACCAAGATCAGTGAAATCGACCGCGACCTTGCCGCGAACCTGTTCGTAAGCGGATGACGAAACACAGATGCCGCCGGGTTCTGCGATCCCCTCAAGTCGAGCCGCGACGTTAACGCCATCCCCAAGGATGTCATCGCCCTCGACCAGGATGTCTCCGAGGTTAATCCCGATCCGAAACTGCATACGGCGGTCCTCGGGGGCGCCTTGGTTGCGTTCGGCCATCACCGCCTGCACCGCCACGGCGCATTCGACCGCGTCGACCACCGAGGGAAATTCAAGCAACACACCATCCCCCGTGGTCTTCACGAGGCGACCCCCGTGTTTTGCCACGAGGGCGTCGGTAACCTTGCGGTGTTCGCGGAGCGTGCGGGCGGTGCCGACCTCGTCCAGCCCCATGAGCCGCGAGTAGCCCGCCACGTCAGCTGCGACTATGGCGGCCAATCTGCGTCCGACCCGAACTGGCTGCTCCTGCTCCATGGCCAAGCTGCCCCGGCGACATCATCCCTGTCCAGATGCTGTCTTCCACCAGTCTGAGCTTGGGGGCGCGCACCGTCAACAGATGGAACCAGCGCATAGGGTCGGCGGTGAGTAGCGCGCCGCGCGTCACGCCCACGGCGCGTGCCGAAACAAGAAGCCCCGGGCGATGCCGGGGCTTTCAAGTCTTCACGTCACAGGGAGGAGATCAGTACCTCGCAGCAATCGGGGGACCACCCCAGTTGAAGCGGTAGACAATCGACGTCGAAATGGTCTGGTTCCAGTTGTTGGAGCGGATGCTGGTTCCAACCGGTAGATTGGTGGCATCGAACAGCTCATCCTGAGTTTTCCGATCATAGAAGGCCGAACGATATTCCGTCTTCCAGAACCAACCGGGAGCGTGGATGCCGAAGATGTCGAGATTGTTCTCGACACCACCGCCGATGAACCAACCGTTGCGGGTAAAGCTGTTGGTGTGGATACCCACGTTCAGGCCGGTATTGGTATCGAAGAACTCCGAACGTCCCCACTGCGAACCCGAGTAACCACCGTTCACGTAAGACAGGACATTTGGAGCCACCAGCCAGCCGAGCCGCACACCAACTGCCCAGGAGTCCTCAAGCTTTTGGGTCGAGCTCATGAAGTTGATCGGGTCCTGAATGGTGCCCCTGATGCTGCCGAACTGGCCGTCAGCAAACACGCCGGCCACCCACGTCTGGCTGAACTGCCAATCATAACCGGCACCCACCGTGCCGAACCATCCAGAGCCACCCTGGCGCTGGTCGATGGTCAGCGGGATGTTCGATCCGGTAAGCTGGACGTGCTGGTCAGCCGCCCACAGGCCGCCGCCGCCACCACCGAACACGTAGAACCCGGTCCAATTATAAGCCGGAGCTACCGGGGGCGGAGCCTTGACATAAGGTTTCGCAGCAAGGTCGGCAGCAGAAGCCGCACTCGTTAGTGCCCCAAAGGCGGCAAGTGCCAGAATTACCTTCTTCATAGTCAAAAATCCCCGGAAGCGAGCTTTGATTGCCAGACTCTACGCGGATTCCCCGGAAAAGCTGTATCCGGAGGGACACACCGGTGGTAATTCACGCTGAATGAACGATGGGCAGAACGGGAACCTGAAGGACACAGGCCGGACAGATCGCCCCCTATCTTACTGATGCATTTGCAAAAAAAAACGATTTGGAATCCGCTGAACTGGCGCCCAATCGCGTTCTTCAAGCTGGTATCGCCTCAGGCCTACCCAGGGCACAAGAACACTCGACACACCGTGCGCTACGCTGAGCTGCGCCCGATCGTTTCAACGACTTCTGGCGCTGATTCTGCGTTGACGCTGAATTTGAGGCCGCCGCAGGTGATTGCGGCAGTAAACTTGTCGTATGAAAGATGCCTGACACCTTTGGATCGGCTAGGCTGAAAGCACATGGGGCGGCGAGCCATCATCGTCATCGCGATCGCGTTTGCTATTGCCCTTGCGCTGGCGATTTGGGGGACAACCTGGCTCGCCCCTATCATGTTCGGCAACTCCACGCTTGGGTGATGCCGGGTGCGGCAGTCGGCGACCCATCCCCGTCATCCCCTCGTCAACCGCTTTCCGGCTTCAAAAGGTGGCTGGCCCGTCCAGAGCCAGCCCGTCCTTGCCCCGCCGGGCGCTCCCCGTCAGGCGGGGGCTTTTTGTTGTCCGCCTGCAAATTCGGTGTAGGCTGCGATGGACAGGGGAGGCATGGCGGTGCTCAAAGAGAATCACGTCGCCAAGCAGCAGCGGATTGGCCAGCGCCTGACGCGCGCGATGGCCAGGGCCCACATGGATCGCAGAGAGCTTGCCGAACTGACGGGCTACAGCGAGGCACAGATCTTGAGTTGGGAACGCGGTCGAGCGTCGCTCTATCCGATCGAGCTGATAAGGCTGTGCCATGCGCTCGACGTCATGCCTGAATGGTTGCTGTGCTGGCAGCGTCGCGTCCACTGATCACGCTTCGCCGAACTCAAGGAGCCGATGCAGGAAGAGAGTTTACATGCATGGAGCGCGCGCTCGACGCGCGCTGATCGACTTGGCGCATCGCCCGGGCGTCGAGATCAACCGCCCTCGGGGTGGCCGCCAACCAAGCCTCCAGCGTTGTTCGGGCCGCCATCATTGTAGGCTGGCGGCGCGTATTCGTAGTGAACCGACGGCGCTGTCCGTTCGTAGCCCCAACCTGGAGCGAGGTTGAAACTCGAGGCTACGTTGGGGGAGAGGTGATGCCGCGTCCTGGAGTGATGCATGGTTGCGGCATCAGCCGAGGTGCTCAGCGCGATAAATAGTCCTAGAACCACCAGAATAGAACGCATTCGATTGCTCCGATGGGTTAATGTCTATGAGGTCAACAGACTCAACCGCGGCGAACTAAAGCGCGATGAGATTTGGTTGAATCGTCATCGCGCTTTAGGTCTTTGATTGAGCATGATCTTTTCGGAAAACCGCTACACACTTTTCCGGATCATGCTTTAGGAAGCCGCTCGTCGAGGCGAAGCGTTACAGTTCAAGTGCGCTGCACCGACCGTTTTCGCAACCTGTAGCGGTTCACCGGTCACTCACGTTATCGGCAGCCGCGCCCCCGCCGGCCGCGCCCATGCGTCACTCTGGAGCAGCCGCAGGTACAAGCCTCCGCGGCAAAGCCCCTTCCTGAACACCAGCGCTGACGTTGGCGCCCCTTTAACCCAACAATTTGGGCCGCATAAATGTAACGCTTCTACACCTGGTGGGTAATTGATATGGGCGGCGTGACGAGTCTCGAGACGGTGGCTGCGGGCCGTTGTTTCCATCCTGCCGGAAGGGTAGCAATTCACCCATGGCCGAAGGCGATCTCATCCGCATTATCCCTCATCGCGGCGCAGACGATAACTGCGGAAGCTTCGAGGTGTGGTTCGCGGACGGACGGAAATCCGTCAGGTTTTATTGGGACAACCTTGTCTCACGCCGGTTGAGCCCCAACACCCTCACACGAGAGCAGGCCATCGAGAGAGCCACGGCGCTGGCGAGGGCTGAGATGGACAAGCTGGACAACTCAGAGTGAAGGCCGCCCTTGTTGCGAAGCTCCTCGCTGACGACCAAAGCGCGATGAGATTTAGTTGAATCGTCATCGCGCACCACTTTGCCAGATCTGCTCATTTCTTAGCCTTCAGCTACATGTGCATGTCGAAGACCGGCGGCCAAATTAGTCGCTCCAGGGGGATCGCCAGTGAGCCACCAAGGCGGATACGAGGAAGATGACCGCGGTCGCCAGTAGCACCACTTCGCCATTTCCCCGCCATGCGCCGATGATGCCTGCAACGGCGCTAAAGCTTACTACGATCCAAAATTCCGGCGTCTTGACGTTCATGGCTTTAGCGTTCCCTGATCGGTCCCGCGGCCTTACCGGGTTAAACGGGCGCGGGCGCGCGCCGCGCGCGGCTCACTTCTTCGTCTTCAACCCGAGTTCGACCGGCCGGCGGGGCGGCCGGGCAGGTCTTCCTGCTTGCGGCGCCGCGTGAGGGGGCTGGACCTGATCAGTGCAGCTCACCAGAAAAAGCTCGTGAAGTTGCCCAATCTCAAGCACGAATTGAAAATACGGGGCGACTATGGGCGATGTAGACCGCCAGCACATCAAGCAGAAAGGGAAGACGTGATACCCGTCAATAACGCAAATGGCGCGCCCGGAACGATTCGAACGTCCGACCCTCAGATTCGTAGTCTGATGCTCTATCCAGCTGAGCTACGGGCGCGTGTTTCGCATCTGTCTTGCGGGCAAAGGGCCCGCGGCCGTCCGGACCAAGAGATCGGACGGCGGCGAAAGCGGTCCCCCTCCTACCGGCTCCGGGTGCAAATGGCAAGGTCCGGATTTGCGGATTTGATGGGCATTTGTGCCGACATTCCGCGGCGCTTGCGGTAGCGGCGAACCCGAAAATCTCGGGCTTGCGGGTTCGATGCTGGCACATCGCCCTGGAATGACGGGAAAGGGCTGATCGGCTGTCGTCAAACTCGTGTCAGCCTTAGAGTGTTTTCGAGCGAAGTGGAGACCGGTTCGCGTGAAGAAAACGCGTCAAAACAAGAATCTAGAGCTCCGGTTCTGATTCAATCAGAACCGGAAATGCTCTAGGCCCGCGCCCGCTCGTTGCGAATGGACAAGAGTTCCACGGGGCGGTCGGGGATCACGATCCGGAAGGTGGCGCCGATGGTGCCCTCGACCAGATGGATGTCGCCGCCATGGGCGCGGATGAGCTCGGCGGCGATGGCAAGGCCGAGCCCGCTGCCGCCAGGGCGGCCGGAGGTCTGGAACGCCTCGAACAGATGCTCGCGGGTCTTCTGCGGCACGCCCGGGCCGGTATCGGAAACTTCCAGGATGGCGACCGCGCCCTCGCGGCGGCCAGAGACGCGGATCTGCATGCTTGAGCGGTCGCTGTTCGGATTGCTCTCCAGCGCCTGCGCCGCGTTGCGCACCAAGTTGAGCATCACGCGGAACAGCTGATCCGGATCGGCATCGGCGGCGAGCCCGCGCTCGATCGCGGTGATCCAGCTGATCGAGACGTCGTTGGCAAGCCCTGCGGTCTCGCGCACCTCGACCGCGATCGGCTCGATCGGGACCATGCGGCGATCGGGCGCAGCCTCCTGAGCGCGGCCATAGGACAAGGTCGACTGGCAGAACGCGATCGCCCGCTCCAGCGAGCGTACGAGTTTTGGCGCAAAGCGCTGTACACGCGGGTCAGGCACGCTCGCCAGCTGGTCGGAGATCAATTGCGCCGAGGCAAGCAGGTTGCGCAAATCATGATTGATCTTGGAAACGGCGAGCCCAAGTGCGGCGAGCCGGCTCTTCTGATGCAACATCGAGACGAGGTCGCGCTGCATGTCGGAGAGTTCGCGCTCGGCGACCCCGATCTCGTCGCTGCGCTGGCTCGGCACGATGATGCGCGCCGAGCTCTCCGGATTCTCGTGGAAATCGGCCAGGCTCGCGGTCAGGCGCCGCATCGGCCGCACGAACAGGAAATGCAAAGCGAGATAGACCAGCGCCGCGGTCAGCACCGCGATGATCAGCGACACCGCCAGGAGATTGCGGGAGAAGCGGAACATGGCCTGGCGCAGCGGCCGCTCGTCCGTCACCACCTCGATGAATTGCGCGTCGCTCGACGCAGGTCCGACGATGCGGATCACCTCGTGCCCGGTCTCGAACATCATCTCGAACGAGCCGGTGATCGCCTGCCACACCGTCATGTTGCGCACATCGATGTCATGGTCGATCGAGGGTGGCAGGTCGGCGCTGGCGAGCAGGCGGCGCTGCTGGCCGAGCTTGATCGCGACCGCGCGCGCCTGGATGCTTGTGAGGATTTGCCGCGCCAGCGAATCCGGCACCATGCCGAGCGGCGCGGCATCCAGCACCAGGGCCGCGGTGTTGGCCGCCGCCAGGCGGTCGTTCAGCCGGTTGGTCCAGAAATTGGCGATCGCAGGCACATAGATCAGCACTTCCGCAATCATCACCAGCGGAATGGTCAAAAGCAGTAATTTGCCCGACAGACCGAGCCGGCGCGGCGGTCTCGGCCGGGGCACTTCCGTGACCGGCTGGTCGGCAGTCGCTGACACCTGTGCTTGCCTTTAGTGCACCCTGGTGACCTGACCGGAGGATGCGATCCGCCCCCGGACCTGGTCAAATTACGGATCGCTAATGTCGTCAGGAGGCTGATTTAGTCATGATTCCCGTCGCACGCCATGCTCCAGCTGAAAAACCCCAAAAAAGCCAAAATATTCGCCCCATTTGCGACCTTTCACGCCGGCCACAACAATTGACGAAGCCGGGTCGCTCCCGTATAAGCCGCGCGAAATTGTCCGCGATGCCCTTGGCTTTACCGGGGCCGGCTCCATCGGGCCGGACGCGGCCCGTTTTGGGCCTGAAGCATCTGGACTTTCAAGCTCTCAACTCTTTCAGCGGCATCTCAAAAGGCAGATTGCCCGGTCAGCGGAGAACGACCCGTGAAGCGGACTTATCAACCCAGTAAACTGGTGCGCAAGCGCCGTCACGGCTTCCGCGCCCGTCTGGCCACCACCGGTGGCAAGAAGGTCCTGGCCGCGCGCCGTGCCCGCGGCCGCAAGCGCCTGAGCGCCTGATCTTAGGCTGTCCAGGGCGTTTCTCGCCGGAGACCCGATCATGGAGCGGCTAAGGCAGCGGGTGGACTTCCTCGCTGTGGCCGATGGCGCGCGGGTGGCCGCTCCGGCATTCACGCTGCAAAGCCGCCGCCGTGACGATGCCGGCCCTGTCAGGGTCGGCTTTACCGTAACCAAGAAAAACGGCACCGCCACCGAGCGGAACCGCATCCGGCGGCGCTTGCGCGAGTTGGTGCGTCGGCTCGATGTCATGGCGCTGCGGCCGCACAGTGACTATGTGCTAATCGGCCGCCGCGCCGCCCTTTCGCGCGACTTCAACACCATGCTCGACGATCTCGGCAACGCTCTGGGTCGTCTCGACCGGCAGAATGCCAAGCAGGATACCAGCGCACGACGCTAAGGCGCGCGCCTGACCAATCGGATTGGATGACGAGATTTTGACTGATGCTTGAAAATCGCAACACCATCATTGCCATCATCCTGTCCGGCATCGTGCTGATCGGCTGGCAATATTTCTACAACATCCCGCAGATGGAGCGGCAGCGCGCGCTCCAGCAGCAGCAGGCCGAACTTGCCAAGACGACCCAGCCGGCCCCAACGCCGGCCGCCTCGCCGACGGGACAGCCGCAGGCCGGCAATGCGCCAGCGGCAGCGCCCGCAGCAAGCGCCAATGCGCCGGTCGTCGGCCGCGACGAGGCGATCGAAGCCAGCCCGCGCATCAAGATAGAAACTCCGAGCGTGGTCGGCAGCATCGCGCTGAAGGGCGCGCGCATCGACGATTTGTCGCTGGTGAAATTCCGCGAGACGGTGGACCCGCATTCGCCGCCGATCGTGCTCTATTCGCCGTCCGGCACAGCTGCGCCCTATTACGCCGAGTTCGGTTGGGTTGGCACCGCCGGCACCAATGCGCGCCTGCCCGATCAGAGTACGGTGTGGCAGCAGGAGAACGGTGGCAGCCTGACGCCGTCCAATCCGGTGATCCTGAAATATGACAATGGCGAAGGCCTCACCTTCCACCGCACCATCTCGATCGACGACCGCTACCTCTTCACCATCAAGGACGAGGTCTCCAACGTCGGCAACGTGGCGGTCACGCTCTACCCTTACGCGCTGATCTCGCGCCACGGCACCCCGCAGGTCTCCGGCTACTACATCCTGCATGAGGGCCTGATCGGCTATCTCGGTGACGAGGGTCTGCAGCAATACACCTACAAGAAGATCGACGAAGCCAAGTCGGTCGGCTGGAAGGTCACCAACGGCTGGCTCGGCATCACCGACAAATACTGGGCCTCGGCGCTTCTGCCCGAGACCAATGCCCAGTTGCAGGCGCGCTTCTCGTCGAACGCAGTCGGCACCAACCACAACTACCAGACCGACTATATCGAGGACCCCAGGACGGTTGCGATCGGCGGCAGCGCCTCCGTGTCGACCCGGCTGTTTGCCGGCGCCAAGGAGGCGAGCGTGGTCGGCCTCAATTTCCCGATCCTCGGCTTCGGCGGCTATAACCGCGAGCTCGGCCTCAACCACTTCGATCTGTTGATCGACTGGGGCTACTTCTACTTCATCACCAAGCCGATGTTCCTGGCGCTCGACTTCTTCTATCGCCTGTTCGGCAATTTCGGCATCTCGATCCTGCTCGTGACGGTGATCGTGAAGCTCCTGTTCTTCCCGCTCGCCAACAAGTCCTACGCCTCGATGGCGAAGATGAAGTCGGTGCAGCCGCAGCTGCAGGCGCTGAAAGAGCGCTATCCCGACGACCGGGTGAAGCAGCAGCAGGAGATGATGGAGATCTACAAGAAGGAGAAGATCAACCCGATCGCCGGCTGTCTTCCCGTGGTGATCCAGATCCCCGTGTTCTTCTCGCTCTACAAGGTGCTGTTCGTCACCATCGAAATGCGCCACGCGCCGTTCTTTGGCTGGATCAAGGACCTCTCGGCGCCGGATCCGACCAACCTCTTCACCCTGTTCGGCCTCATTCCCGGAGACCCCACCCAGCTCCCGGTGTTCGGCCATTACCTCGCGCTCGGCATCTGGCCGATCATCATGGGCATCACGATGTGGTTCCAGATGAAGCTGAACCCGACGCCGCCGGACCCGACGCAGAAGATGATCTTCGACTGGATGCCGCTGATCTTCACCTTCATGCTCGCCGGCTTCCCCGCAGGTCTGGTGATCTACTGGGCCTGGAACAACACACTCTCGGTGCTCCAGCAGAGCTTCATCATGCGCCGCAACGGGGTGAAGGTAGAGCTGTTCGACAACATCCGCGGCACGTTCGCTTCCAAGAAGGCGACGTGACGCGCAGCGTCATTCCGGGGCACGCGAAGCGTGAACCCGGAATCTCGAGATTCCGGGTTCGATGCTGCGCATCGCCCCGGAATGAGAGAGGCAAATAACTCACAGGAAAGCTTCGCATGACCACCGAGCCCGATGCGGAGCTGATCGAAGCCGGGCGAAAGCTGTTCGCGGGCGACTGGCATTTTTCCTATGCTTCGCCCTCGATCGAGACGCTGCCGCCGATGGGCGCGGTCGAGATCGCCTTCGCCGGCCGTTCCAATGTCGGCAAGTCTTCCCTCATCAACGCGCTCACCGGGCGCAACAGCCTGGCGCGCACCTCGCACACGCCCGGCCGTACCCAGGAGCTGATCTTCTTCGAGGGGCCACCGACCGGCGGGCTTCGCCTGGTCGACATGCCCGGCTATGGCTATGCCCAGGCGCCGAAATCCAAGGTCGCGGCCTGGACGACGCTGATCCACAAATTCCTGCTCGGCCGCGCTTCGCTCGCGCGCGTCTATGTCCTGATCGATTCGCGGCACGGGCTGAAGGAAGTCGACACCGACATCCTGAAGACGCTGGACAAGTCCGCCGTGAGCTACCAGCTCGTCCTCACCAAGGCCGACCAGGTCAAGCCGGCCGAGCTCGCGGAGCGCATTGCGGAGACGAAGGCGGTGCTGGCAAAGCATCCGGCGGCCTTCCCCGACGTGCTCGCGACGTCCTCGCGTTCCAGCGACGGCATGCCGGAGCTGCGGGCAGCGATCATGCGGCTTCTGCAGGAACGCAGCTCTTGAGCAAGGTCGGTCGTATTCTTGTCATCCTGGCTGGCCTGATGGGCGCCGATGGCGTGATCCTGGCTGCGGTGGCGGCGCATGGCGGCGACTCTGCCCTGCTTACGCCCGCCTTCTCCATGTTGCTGTTTCACGCCAGCGCCGTGCTCGGCGTCGTGGCGCTCGCCGAACGCGGCCTCATCCATGGCAAGGTCGGCCTGGCCGCAGCCATCGGCTTTGTCGCGGCTGCATTTTTGTTCGCCGGCGACCTGACAATGCGGCACTTCGCCGGGCACAGCCTGTTTGCCTTCGCGGCGCCTGCCGGCGGCACGCTTCTCATCCTGAGCTGGCTTTTACTGGCGGTTTCGGCGGCCTGGCCGCGCTAAAGCGCGATGAGATCGGGCTGAAGCGTCATCGCGCTTCAGGTGCTTGATTGAGCATGATCTTTTCGGAAAATCGCTGCACACTTTTCCGGATCATGGGTCTCACCCGACACTTTGCGCTGGCCCCGCCAATCGGATAGAACCGCCCGGTTTCCCCGCATCCCGTCTGCAAGAGATTCGTTTCATGGCCGACGCGCCCCAAATCAGCCCGCTCGATCAGGCCCGCATCCTGTCGGAAGCGCTGCCCCACATGCAGCAATATGACGAAGAGACCATCGTCATTAAATACGGTGGTCATGCCATGGGCGCCGAGGACACCGCGCGCCAGTTCGCCCGCGACATCGTGCTCCTGGAGCAGACCGCGATCAATCCGGTGGTGGTGCATGGCGGCGGGCCGCAGATCGCGACCATGCTCAAGCGCCTCGGCATCCAGTCCGAGTTCGCCGCGGGCCTGCGCATCACGGATGCCGCGACCATCGAGATCGTCGAGATGGTGCTGGCCGGCTCGATCAACAAGCAGCTGGTCGGCTACATCAACGAAGCCGGCGGCAAGGCGGTCGGCCTCAGCGGCAAGGACGGCAACATGGTCACCGCGACCAAGGCCAACCGCACCGTCGTCGATCCGGGCTCGCATATCGAAAAGGTGGTCGATCTCGGCTTCGTCGGCGAACCGGAGAAGGTCGACCTGAAGCTGTTGAACCAGCTGATCGGCTATGAGCTGATCCCGGTGCTGGCGCCGCTTGCGACCTCGAGCACGGGCCAGACCTTCAACGTCAACGCCGACACCTTTGCTGGCGCCATCGCGGGTGCACTCAAGGCCAAGCGGCTCTTGCTGCTCACCGACGTGCCCGGCGTGCTCGACAAGTCGAAGAAGTTGATCCCCCAGCTCTCGATCAAGGAGGCGCGCAAGCTGATCGCCGACGGCACCATTTCCGGCGGCATGATCCCGAAGGTCGAGACCTGCATTTACGCGCTCGAACAGGGCGTCGAGGGCGTCGTCATCATCGACGGCAAGATGCAGCACGCCGTGCTGCTTGAGTTGTTTACAAACCAGGGCACCGGCACGCTGATCTACAAGTGATGGCGCGCGACCATCTCTCCTCGTCATGGAAGCGCGCATGGCTCGCGCTGCCGGCAGCGATCGTCTCCCTCTTCTCCTCCGCACCGGCTTTTGCAGACCTGAAGATCTGCAACCGCATGAGCTATGTCGTCGAGGCCGCGATCGGCATTGACGAGAAGGCGGCGACCGCGACCCGCGGGTGGTTTCGCATCGATCCGGCCGCCTGCCGCGTGGTGGTGCAAGGCACGCTCACCGCCGACCGCATCCTGCTCAATGCCCGCGCGCTCGGCGTCTATGGTGCTTCGCCCCTACCGCAGAGCGGCAGCGACACGCTGTGCGTGGCCCCGGGCAATTTCGTCATCGCCGCCGCCCGCGAATGCCGCTCGGGGCAGACGCCGGTGCCGTTCACGCAGGTAACGCCGACACAAACCGACGACGGCAATATGGTGGCCTATCTCGCCGAGGATTCCGAATATGACGACGAGCAGGCGCGGCTCGCCGGCATTCAGCGGTTGCTGCTGATCGCCGGCTACGACGCCGCCCCGATCGACGGCGTCGACGGGCCGAAGACGCAAGGAGCGCTCGCCTCTTTCCTCAAAAGCCACAACCTGCCCGCCGATGTGGTGCAGTCGCCGAACTTCTTCGCCACCATGATCGACGCGGTGCAGTCGCCATCGGCCACCGGACTGACCTGGTGCAACGACACGCCGCACAAGGTGATGGCGGCGGTTGCAACCGACGACGGCAAGAGCGTGGTCAGTCGCGGCTGGTACCGCGTCGATCCCGGCAAATGCCTGCACCCCGATATCGCAGGTCAGCCCAAGCAGGTCTACAGCTTCGCCGAAGCCGTCGATGCCGACAACCGCACCATCAAGCTCAAGGACAAGCCCTTGAGCTGGGGTGGGACGAAGGAGCTCTGCACCCGCGAGAGCAAGTTCGAGACCAACGAGCAGGGCGATTGCACAAGTCGCGGCTTTGCCGCGACCGGCTTCGCCGCGGTCGAGATGGCAAACGGCGGCAAGACCCTGCGCTTTGCGGTGCCATGATGATGCTTGCTGTCGTCCTGGCTTACGCCAGGACGACGAAATGAGAAAGTGATGCCTTCAAGTCAAACCACACCCCGCAGCTTCGATCATGTCGACACATGGGTGTTCGACCTCGACAACACGCTCTATCCACATCATGTCAATCTGTGGCAGCAGGTCGACAAGAGGATCAGCGAATATGTCAGCCGCTGGCTGAACATCCCGGAGCACGAGGCGCGCCTGCTGCAAAAGGATTATTACCAGCGCTTCGGCACCACCATGCGCGGAATGATGACGCTGCATGGCGTCAGCGCCGACGACTATCTCGCCTACGTCCACCAGATCGACCACTCGCCGCTCGAGCCCAATCCTGCGATGGGCGCGGCGATCGCACAACTGGCCGGCCGCAAGCTGATCCTGACCAACGGCTCGGTCGACCATGTCGGGAAGGTGTTGGAGCGGCTCGGCCTGAACGACCATTTCGACGGCGTATTCGACATCATCGCAGCCGATCTCGAGCCCAAGCCGGCGGCGCAGACCTATGAGCGGTTCCTGAAACAGCACGAGGTCGATCCGACTCGCGCCGCGATGTTCGAGGACCTCGCCCGCAACCTCGTTATCCCGCACCGGCTCGGCATGACCACGGTACTGGTGGTGCCCGACGGCACCAAGGAAGTGGTGCGCGAGGACTGGGAGCTGGAAGGCCGGGACGCCGCCCATGTGGATCATGTGACCGATGATCTGACCGGGTTTTTGCAAACGCTCTCTCGTCGCCCCGGCGAAGGCCAGCGCCCATAATCCCGGGGAGTGGTTTGGCGAAGGGTATGGTTCCCGGCCTTCGCCGCGACGACGTGGGGAGGGGATCATCGTCTCGCCACCATGATGACGTGCGGCTTGACTCTCACCCGCCAAATCCCGAAAAAGCTTCCCCTCCCCCTAAACGACCCAAGGGATAGCTCGCGATGTCTTTGTCCGCTCTCGAATCCACCATCAATGCCGCCTTTGAGGCGCGCGACGGCATTTCGACCGCGACCAAAGGTGAGGTGCGCGAGGCGGTTGATAGCGCGCTGGAGCTGCTCGACAAAGGCGAGGCGCGTGTCGCCGAGCGCGAGGCCGGCGGCAAGTGGAAGGTCAATCAGTGGCTGAAAAAGGCCGTGCTGCTGTCGTTCCGCCTCAACGACATGAGCGTGATTCCGGGCGGCCCGAGCAAGGCCTCCTGGTGGGACAAGGTGCCGTCGAAATTCGAGGGCTGGGGCGAGAACCGCTTTCGCGATGCGGGTTTTCGCGCCGTCCCCGGCGCCATCGTGCGCCGCTCGGCCTTCATCGCCAAGAACGTCGTGCTGATGCCCTCCTTCGTCAATCTCGGCGCCTATGTCGATGAAGCGACCATGGTCGACACCTGGTCAACCGTCGGCTCCTGCGCCCAGATCGGCAAGCGCGTGCACATTTCCGGCGGCGTGGGCATCGGCGGCGTGCTGGAGCCTTTGCAGGCCGAGCCCGTGATCGTCGAGGACGATTGCTTCATCGGCGCGCGCAGCGAGGTCGCCGAGGGCGTCATCGTGCGCAAGGGCGCGGTGCTGGCGATGGGCGTGTTCCTGGGTGCCTCGACCAAGATCGTCGACCGCGAGACCGGCGAGATTTTCGTCGGCGAGGTGCCGGAATACGCCGTGGTGGTGCCGGGCTCGCTGCCCGCCAAGCCGCTGAAAAACGGCCAGCCCGGCCCCGCGACCGCCTGCGCCGTCATCGTCAAACGTGTCGACGAACGCACCCGCGCCAAGACCAGCATCAACGAGCTGCTGCGCGATTAAAGACCACCATTCAACGCGTCGCCCCGAGGCACCGTCGCGCAGCGGCGGCCTCGAAGGGCGACGGCCCCGCCGCAGCCGGGCGTGCGGGACAGGCTGGAATCAGCAGAGCGAGATCGAATTCGCTGCAGCACAGAGGTAGCCCGCCGCCGTTGTCGCGTGTTAAGTCGGGGCATGACCGATGCTCTTTCGATCGTCCGCGATCTTATCCGCTGCCCTTCCGTAACCCCGCTTGACGCCGGTGCACTTGGCGTTCTCGAGACCCTGCTGAAAACCGCAGGCTTCGAGGTGCACCGCGTCACCTTCAGCGAGGCCGGCACGGCAGATGTCGACAATCTCTATGCGCGCATCGGCAACAGCGCACCGCACATCACCTTTGCCGGCCACACCGATGTGGTGCCGGCCGGCGATGAGAGCGCCTGGAGCCACGGCGCCTTCTCCGGCGATGTGAAGGACGGCTTCGTCTATGGCCGCGGCGCGGTCGACATGAAAGGCGGCATCGCCTGCAGCGTCGCAGCGGTGCTGGATTATCTGAGAGAGCACGGTGGCAAGGCCCGAGAAGACGACAAGGGCTCGATCTCCTTCCTCATCACCGGCGACGAGGAAGATGTTTCCATCAACGGCACCATCAAGCTGTTGCAATGGGCGGCCGCACGCGGGGAAAAGTTCGATCATTGCGTGCTGGGCGAGCCCTCCAACCAGGAGGTGATGGGCGACTGCATCAAGATCGGTCGCCGCGGCTCGCAATCGGGTACGCTGATCGTCGAGGGCGTGCAGGGCCATGTCGCCTATCCGCATCGCGCACAGAATCCGGTGCCGGATATTGCGCGGCTAATCGTGGCGATCTCCGACGAGCCGCTCGACCGCGGCAGCGCGCAGTTCCAGCCGTCCAATCTCGAATTCACCTCGGTCGATGTCGGCAACAGCGCCACCAACGTGATTCCGAGCCAGGCGCGCGCGAAATTCAACATCCGCTACAACGACCTGCACACGCAGGAGTCGCTGCGCAAGCTGGTGGAGGAACGGGTCGCAAAGGCCGCCGGCAACCGTGTCCGCGCCCGTATCGACTGGCTGCCGTCGAATTCCAACGTGTTCCTCACCAAGCCCGGCCCCTTCACCGATCTTGCCGTCGCCGCGATCGAGGAGGTGACGGGACGCAGGCCCGAGCTCTCCACCACCGGCGGCACCTCGGATGCACGCTTCATCGCGAGCCATTGCCCAGTGATCGAGTTCGGCCTGGTCGGCCAGACCATGCACCAGGTCGACGAGCGCGCGTCGGTGGCCGATATCGAGACGTTGACGAAGATCTATCGCGGGATACTGGAGAGGTATTTTGCGTGAGCGCCTCGCGAGCGGGGAGAGGCAAGAAGCGACGACGCGGCCAAATAACTTCAATACTCCACCCGGACCAGATACAACCCCTCCGGCGGCGCGACCGGGCCGCAGGCGGCGCGGTCGCGCGCGGCGAGTGCGGCAGCGAGATCGTCGGTGCTCCAGCGGCCTTCGCCGACCCAGACCAGCGAGCCCACCATCGAGCGTACCTGGCTGTGCAGGAACGAGCGCGCTGACGTCACAATGTTGATCGCATCGCCCTCGCGCGTGACGTCGAGCTGGTCGAGCGTCTTCTCCGGCGATTTCGCCTGGCACTCGGTGTCGCGGAAGGTGGTGAAATCGTGCTTGCCGATCAGGCGCTGCGCCGCCTCGTGCATTGCGGCCGCATCCAGCCGCCGCGGTACGCGCCAAACCCGGCCGATATCAAGCGCAAGATTGGCGCGCGTGTTCCTGATGCGATAGAGATAATGCCGCCTTGTCGCGGAGAAGCGTGCCTCGAACGTCTCAGGCACGATCTCGGCCTCGCGCACCGCAATCGGATGCGGGCGCAGATGCGCGTTCAACCCGTCGCGCAAACGGTCGGCTGCGAACGGCTTTGTGATATCGCAATGTGCGACCTGGCCCAACGCATGCACGCCAGCATCGGTCCGTCCCGCGCCGTGGACGCGGACCGACTCGCCGCACATCGCTTCCACCGCCGTCTCCAGCGCACCCTGCACGGAGAGCAGGTTATCCTGCAGCTGCCAGCCACAGAACGGCGCGCCGTCATATTCGATGGTAAGCTTGTAGCGGGGCATCAGGTGAACCGCGCGCCGTGCTTGAGCGGCGTGCCGTTCAAAAATTCAGCCGCTTTCATCGGCGCCTTGCCGGCGCGCTGCAGCTCGACGATGCGGATCGCGCCCTCGGCGCAGGCGATGGTGAGCTGGTCGTCGAGCACCTCGCCCGGCGCGCCGGTGCCATCAGCCAGTGTACAGCGCAGGATCTTGATCCGCGCCGGCTCGGCAGGCGTTTGCAACTCGCCCCAGGCGCCGGGAAATGGCGACAGGCCGTGGATGTGCCGCAGCACAGCGTGCGCGGGCCTGTTCCAGTCTATATGCGCCTCGGCCTTGTCGATCTTGGCTGCGTAGGTCACGCCGTCGCTCGGCTGCTTCGTCAGCTGCAATTGGCCCCGCTCGAGCGCGGCCATTGCGCGCACGGCAAGGTCAGCACCGAGCCGCGACAGACGGTCATGCAAGTCGGCCGCGGTCATGTCATCGGTGATGGCGACGCGCTCGGCCATGGCGACATCGCCAGTATCGAGCCCAACATCCATCTTCATCACCATGATGCCGGTCTCGGCGTCGCCGGCCATGATCGCGCGGTTGATCGGGGCTGCGCCACGCCAACGCGGCAGTAGCGAGGCATGCAGATTGTAGCAGCCGAGCGCCGGCGTATCGAGAATGGCCTGCCGCAGGATCATGCCATAGGCCACGACGACCGCCGCATCGGTCTTGTGCGCGCGAAATTGCTCGAGCGCTTCCGGCGTTTTCAGCGTCGACGGCGTGAACACGGGAATGCCAAGTCGTCGCGCCGCCTCTTCCACCGGTGTCGGCTGCAGCGTCAGCCCACGGCGCCCGGCCGGTTTCGGCGCGCGGGTATAGACCGCCGCGATATCGTGGCCGGCATTGGCCAGTTCCAGCAGTGTCGGCACCGAGAAATCCGGCGTGCCCATGAAGATCAGGCGAAGGGGCATCGAACGAGTACTCAACTGTTGTAGTCTCGCTCGTCATGGCCGGGCTTGTCCCGGCCATCCACGTCTGGCCACGAGAGAGAGGCACGTGGATGCCCGGGTCAAGCCCGGGCATGACGGCAGAAAGATTTCGCCGCTACTCCGCCGCGCGCTTGGCGGCCTTCTCGAATTTCTTCTGCACGCGGTCGCGCTTGAGTTTGGACAGATAGTCGATGAACAAGACGCCGTTGAGATGGTCGATCTCGTGCTGGATGCAGGTCGCGAACAGCCCTTCGGCGTCCTCCTCGTGCACCTTGCCGTCGAGATCGGTGTATCGCACGCGCACCTTCGCAGGCCGCTCGACCTCCTCGTAATATTCCGGGATCGACAGGCAGCCTTCCTCGTAAACGGACAGATCTTCCGACGAAGACAAGATTTCCGGATTGATGAAGACGCGGGGCTCGCGTTCGGTCTCGCCCTCCTCGCTCTTCTTGGCGAGGTCCATGGTGATGAGCCGCAGCGGCTCGGCAACCTGGATCGCGGCGAGCCCGATGCCAGGCGCGTCGTACATGGTCTCGAACATGTCGTCGACCAGCTTCCGGATTTCCGGCGTGATCTTATCGACAGGTTTGGACACGAGCCGGAGCCGCTTGTCCGGCAGGATGATGATTTCCTTGAGGGCCATGGGCCGCGATTTAGGCACTTCGCACGGAACGGTCAATCCGCAGAGGAAGGCGTTAACGCCCCGCTAACCACGAAATTTAAGGCCGCTTTAACCATAAAAATTCACCGCTCGTTAACGATAAACGTTCCCTCTTCGTTCGCTTCGACGCGCGAATCGGGTAGAGAGAGCGACATGAACCAGGTCCTTTTCATGATCGGCGACTGGCCGGTCCATGCCGGCGAGGCGCTGCTTGGCTTCGGCGCGCTCGTGCTGATCCTGCTCCTTTCCATCGTCATCGCGGTGGCACGGTCGGGCCGCCGCGGTACGGACCTCGCCCTCGAGCAGGCCATGCGTGCCGACGATCTCGAGCAGCGGCTCGCCGACATGATGCGCGCCCAGAGCGAGGCCAACGGCCGGGTGGACGCGATGGCGCAGGCGCTCGCGGGACGCCAGGCCGAGATGGCGCGCGCGGTCAATGAGCGGCTGGATTCGGTGACGCACCGCGTCGGCCAATCCATGGAGCAGACCACGCGCAACACCATGGATTCTCTTCGCGTGCTGCATGAGCGGCTCGGCATCATCGACGACGCGCAGAAGAACCTCTCCCATCTCAGCAACCAGGTCACGACCCTGCGCGACGTGCTCGCCAACAAGCAGTCCCGCGGCGCCTTCGGCCAGGCCCGGATGGAGGCGATCGTGCAGGACGGCCTGCCGAAGGGCTCCTACGAATTCCAGTACACCCTCACCAGCGGCAAGCGGCCGGATTGCGTGGTGTTCCTGCCCGACCAGCGTCCGCTCTGCATCGATGCCAAGTTTCCGCTGGAAGCGATGACCGCGCTGCATGACGCACGCTCGGACGAGGAGCGCAAGCTCGCCTCGCAACGGCTGCGCGGCGATGTCCTGAAACATGTCAGCGATATCGCCGAGAAATACCTGATTGCCGGCGAGACGCAGGACACCGCACTGATGTTCGTGCCGTCGGAATCTGTGTATGCCGAGATCCATGACGGCTTCGACGACGTGATCCAGAAGGCCTATCGCGCCCGCGTCGTGCTGGTGTCGCCCTCGCTGCTGATGCTGGCGATCCAGGTGATGCAACAGATCATGAAAGACGCCCGCATCCGCGACGCGGCCGACCAGATCCGCACCGAAGTGATCAACCTCGGCGACGATCTCGGCCGCCTGCGCGAGCGCGTGCTGAAGCTGCAGAAGCATTTTGGCGACGTAAACGAGGACATCAGGCAGATCCTGATCTCCGCCGACAAGATCGAAAAGCGCGCCGGCCGTATCGAGGAACTTGATTTCTCCAAGAGCGACGCCGCGCCCGAAGCGCCGCGGCTGGTGAAGACGGGAACGCCGGAACTGTTTCCAGTGCCGCGGAAGATTCAGGCGGGGGAATAAGCCACAAATTCAGCTGTCATCGCCCGGTTTGACCACGCGATCCAGTATTCCAGAGGCAGTGGATGGGAGCGCGCAGCTATTACGTCTACATCCTCGCCAGCAAGATCGGCGGCACGCTTTACATCGGCGTAACCAACGATCTCATGCGTCGCGTCGCGGAACATAGATTGAAGCTCGCTGAAGGCTTCACCAAACGTTACGACGTGGCGCGATTGGTCTACTTTGAATGTTTTGACGAAGTTGAGCAGGCGATCCATCGCGAAAAGCGGCTCAAAAAGTGGCGGCGCGCCTGGAAAATTTCGCTGATCGAAAAGAAAACCCGGATTGGAACGACCTTTATCCGGGCATTGCCGGTAGCCCATGACTTCAGTCTCTGGAATACTGGATCGCCCGGTCAAGCCGGGCGATGACAGCTTTTCAATGGTCGAACCAGTTCCGCATGACCGCACCCGAAATCGCGTCCGAGACCAACGCCCCCGCTGAGGCCGCCAAAACCTCCTGGCGCGAGAGCCTTGCCGTCTATCTGCAGCCGCGCGTGCTGATCGTGCTGTTCCTCGGCTTTTCCTCAGGACTGCCGCTGGCGCTGTCGGGCTCGACGCTTCTGGTGTGGATGCGGGAGGCCGGCGTCGATCTCGGCACCATTGGGCTGTTCGCACTGGTCGGCACGCCCTACACGCTCAAATTCATCTGGGCGCCGCTGGTCGATGCGCTGCATGTGCCGATGTTCACCAAAGCCTTCGGCCGGCGCCGCGGCTGGCTGTTGTTCTCGCAACTGCTGCTCATCATAACCATCCTGCTGCTTGCGATTGCCGACCCCGCGCGCTCGCCGGCGTATGTGGCGTTCGCGGCCCTGCTGGTCGCGACCGCCTCCTCGACCCAGGACATCGTGGTTGATGCCTTCCGGGTCGAGAGCTTGCCGGAAAGCGAGCAGGCCGCGGGCATGGCGTCCTATGTCGCGGCCTATCGCATCGGAATGCTGGTTTCGACCGCGGGCGCGCTATTCATCGTCTCCGGCTTCGAAGCAACGGGGCTCGCGCGCTCAGCCGCCTGGATGTGGGGCTATGCAGTGATGGCGGCGCTGGTCCTGACCGGCACGGTCACGGCGCTCCTCGCCACCGAGCCGGAACAGTCGCAGCAAGCGGACAGGGCAACCCGCACCGAGACCGCCTCAACCCGCGTGCTGCATGCCGCGATGGGCGCCTTCACGGAATTCCTCTCCCGCAAGGATGCCATTGCGGCACTCGCCTTCGTGGTGCTGTTCAAATTCACCGACGCCTTCTCCGGCACCATGACCGCGCCGTTCGTGATCGACATCGGCTTTTCACGCAACGACTATGCGGCGATCGTCAAGGGCGTCGGGCTGGCCGCGACGCTGATTGGCGGCTTCGCCGGCGGGTTCGTCGCGCGGCGCTATTCGCTCGCCGCGAGCCTGTTGATCGGCGGCTGCCTGCAGGCGCTCGCCAATCTTTCCTTCTCCTGGCTGGCGGTTGTCGGCACCAATCAATGGGCGCTGGCGCTAGCGATCACGGCAGAGAATTTCACCAGCGCGATCGGCACCGTGATCTTCGTCGCGTATCTCTCCGCGCTGTGCCAGAACCCGCTGCACACCGCGACCCAATATGCGCTGCTCACCGCGCTTGCCGCAGTTGGCCGCACCTATCTCTCCTCGGGCGCAGGCTTCGTCGCGAAGGCCGCAGGATGGCCACTGTTCTTCGTGATCTGCGTCGTGGTCGCCGTGCCGAGCCTGTTGCTGCTCGCCTGGCTTGATCGGCGTGGCCATTTTGCCGCTTTGGGGCCGGTGAAGGTCTAAAGCACGATCCGGAAATGTGTGTAGCGGTTTTCCGAAGAGATCATGCTCAATCAAGGACCTAAAGCGCGATGACGATTCAACCAAGTCTCATCGCGCTTTAGGGGCAACTGGCGACGGAGCAGCGTCACGATGACAATCACCATTACCGCCTTTGAACGATCACCCGATGGCGGCAAGGGATTGGCGCGTGATACGCGCGTTCGCTGGGCGCTCGAGGAAGTGGGCCAGCCCTACAAGGTTCGCCTGGTTTCGTTCCATGCGATGAAGGAGCCGGCGCATCTGGCGCTTCATCCTTTCGGTCAGATTCCGACCTATGAGGAAGGCGATCTCGCCCTGTTCGAGACGGGTGCGATCGTCTTCCATATCGCCGAGCGCCATGCGGGCCTGCTGCCGGATGATGCCAATGCCCGCGCTCGCGCGATCACCTGGATGTTTGCCGCGGTCAACACGGTAGAGCCGCCGATCATTGAACTTGGCACGGCCAGGCTTTTGGAGGGCGACAAGCCTTGGAACAAGGAGCGCCTGCCTCTGGTCGAGGATCGTGTCCGTGGCCGGCTGCACCAGCTTTCCGCTCGCTTGAGCGATGCCGATTGGCTCGATGGTGCGTTCAGCGCGGGCGACCTGATGATGGTGTCGGTGCTGCTCAGGCTGAAATCATCCGGCATTCTGGACGAATTTTCGAACCTAACCGCCTATCTCGCTCGCGGCGAAGCGCGGCCTGCCTATAAGCGGGCTTTCGCCGCTCAATTGGCGGTCAACACCGGTAAGCCGACGACCGAGTGATGAGGTCCGTCCTGGGCTCGAAGTCGTCATCCGAGTTTTTCGTTCAGTTTATGGGTCGTCACTCTGGTTTTCGGTGGTCGTCACCCGAAAGGCGGGTGATCCAGTATTCGAGGGGCGTTCGGGAGATTCGGAATAGCCGCGGCTTACCGGATCGTCTCGTCGAGCCGGACGATGACATCCTGCTCAGGGATCACCGGCTCATCAATGCCTCACCAGACTCCACTTCGTGATCACCGCCTCGCTCATCTGCCCGGCATCCTCGGCACAGGTGACCTCGTCGACCTTGACCGAGATTTCCTTGCCGACCAGCGATTTCAACTGGTTGGTCTGCGCATTGCTGCTGACGATGAGCTGAAAGGTCTCAGGTCCCGTCTCGAGGTTGCAGAGCCCGCTCGGCGGCGGCAGCCGGCGCGGCTCTGTGGTGATCTGATAGGTCGCGATGCGCCTACCCTGCTGCTTGGGATCGCGTACCCGCAAACTATTGAGTTCGCCCGACAGCACGTCGCCGGCATTGATCGGCTTGCCGGCTTTCAGCGGCGCATTGTCCGGCCGAGCCTCCTCTTGTGCTGGCTCTGGTCCCTGGGCCCGGCCTGCGGAGGCCGGGAAGCTCGCCAGCAAAATGGACGCAAAGACCAAGCCCATGGCGAATCGTCGTTTCGTCATTCGTCGGAATTCCCAGTGTTTGGCTAGAACAAGGTGCGCTGGCGCATCGCGGCTGATAGCGTACCTTCGTCGAGATAATCAAGCTCGCCGCCTACAGGCACGCCGTGAGCAAGGCGCGTCACCCTGACATTGGCGTCCTGCAGGAGGTCGGTGATGTAGTGAGCGGTGGTCTGCCCATCCACGGTTGCATTCAGCGCGAGGATGACCTCGCTCACCTCGGCCTCGTGCGCGCGCTTGACCAGCGCATCGATGGTGAGGTCCTGGGGACCTACGCCATCGAGCGGCGACAGCGTGCCGCCCAACACATGGTAGCGCCCATTGGTCGCGGTCGCCCGCTCCAGCGCCCAGAGATCGGCGACATCGGCAACCACCACGATGATCGCGCCGTCGCGGCGCGGATCGGTGCAGACCGTGCAGGGATTTTGCGTGTCGATATTGCCGCAGGTCTTGCAGACCTGGATCTTGTCGATCGCGACCTGAAGAGCGCTCGCCAACGGCGTCATCAACGCCTCGCGCTTCTTGATCAGATGCAGCGCCGCGCGCCGCGCGGAGCGGGGACCGAGCCCCGGCAGGCGGGCCAGAAGCTGGATCAGGCGCTCAATCTCGGGACCGGCAACGGCAGCAGGCATTGTGTTACGAACCGAACCCCAGAAAGCCCGGCGGTAGCCCGAGTCCGCCCGTAAGCGACTGCATTTTCTCCTGCATCGCCGTCTCCGCCTTGCGTCGCGCATCGGCATGCGCAGTCACCAGGAGGTCCTCCAGGATTTCGACCTCTTCCGGCTTCAGCAGCGAGGGATCAATCTTCACACCCTTCACTTCCATCTTTGCGGTCATGCGCACGGCAACCAGCCCACCGCCGGCGAGCCCCTCGACCTCGACATTACCGAGCTCTTCCTGCATCGCCTGCATCTTGGACTGCAGCTGCGCCGCCTGTTTCATCATGCCGAGAAAATCGGGCATCGGTGCCTTCCTTCTGGAGATCAATCGTCAAGGTCGGCGGCATCCTCGCCGCCGAATTCGTCGCCCAAGTCGCCTGCGCCGATATCGGCTTCCGGCGCCTCGGCGGCAAGCTTGCGCACCTCGATAATGCGCGTGCCCGGAAAACGTGCCAGCACTTCCTGCACGCGCGGGTCGGCTTCGGCGGTACGCTCGCGCTCGTTCTTCTTGACCAGGTTCTGCTCGCGCAGCGTCGCCTGTCCGGCCTCGTTGGAGACAACGACCGTCCAGCGCCGACCTGTCCATAGCTCGAGCTTGCGCGACAGCTCGGTCACCATGGTGCGCGAGGCGTTCGGTTCCAGCGCAACTTCCAGCCGGCCGTCCTCGATGCGGACGAGGCGAACGTCGGCTTCCAGTGCCGCCTTGGTCAGGAGATCGCGCTTCTCGCCGGCCAGCGCGACCAGCTGCGGAAAGCTGGTGATTCTCAGCGCCGGCGCAGCTTGCGGTTCCGGTGCAGCCATCTGCGGTTGCGTGCGAGCCGCGGCTTCCGGCCGCGGCACCGCCGGTGCGCGCGCCGCGGAAGCGGATATTGAGGAAATGGTCGATGCCGGGCCGCCCCGCGGGGCCGCGCCCGCCGCAATCGTAGCCGACGCTCCGCCATTCTGCTCGATCATCCGGATCGCCTCATCCGGCGTCGGCAGGTCGGCGACATAGGCGATCCGCACCAGCACCATTTCGGCGGCGGCAGCCGGACGCGTCGCGGCCTGCGTCTCGGCGATGCCCTTGAGCAGCATCTGCCACGTCCGCGACAGCACCCGCATCGACAGCTTGGTCGCGAAGTCGCGGGCGCGCAGCCGCTCGGTCTCGCTGTAGGCGACGTTGTCGGCGGTCGCCGGCACGATTTTGACGCGGGTGACGAAATTCACGAACTCGGCGAGATCGGACAGCACCACGATCGGGTCGGCGCCGGTGTCATACTGCTCGCGGAACTCACGGAACGCGCCGGCGATGTCGCCGCGCACCAGCGAATCGAAGAGATCGATCACCCGCGTGCGGTCGGCGAGCCCCAACATTTGCCGCACCGCGTCGGCGCGCACTTCGCCGGCCGCATGCGCAATTGCCTGGTCGAGCAGCGACAGCGAATCACGCACCGAGCCTTCGGCGGCGCGCGCGATGATGCCGAGCGCTTCCGGCTCGATCGCCACGCCTTCCTTGGTCGCGATATTGGAAAGATGCTTCATCAGCACATCCGCTTCCACCCGGCGTAGATCAAAGCGCTGGCAGCGCGACAACACCGTAACAGGGACCTTGCGGATTTCGGTGGTGGCGAAGACGAATTTGGCGTGCTCCGGCGGTTCCTCCAGCGTTTTCAGGAACGCGTTGAAGGCTGCGGTCGACAGCATATGGACTTCGTCGATGATGTAGACCTTGTAGCGCGCGCTCGCCGGCGCATAGCGCACGCTATCGTTGATCTGCCTGACATCGTCGACGCCGGTATGGGACGCGGCGTCCATCTCCAGCACGTCCATGTGCCGGCTTTCCATGATCGCCTGGCAGTGCACGCCCAGCCCGGGCATGTCGATGGTCGGCCCCTTCACCGAGCCGTCCGGCAGCTCATAATTGAGCGCACGCGCCAAGATGCGGGCGGTGGTGGTCTTGCCGACCCCGCGCACCCCGGTCAGGATCCAGGCTTGGGGAATGCGCCCGGTTTCAAACGCGTTGGAAACGGTCCGAACCACGGCATCCTGGCCGATCAGGTCGGCAAAGTTGGACGGGCGGTATTTCCGCGCCAGAACCCGATAGGGCTTTGCGCCGCCCTCTGGCATGCCCAGGTCGAGGCTGCCGGATACGGCGCTATCGGGCTTTATGGGAGGGGGGCCAGCGTCGGTCATCGATCGATCCGCAAATGAAGTCTTTCGGCCGGCTTCGATCGGCTGGCTGGCGCGCGGTCGCCGATGAAGTCATTGGCAACCGACCCGCCAAAACGCGAATGCGGGCGAAAGATCGTCCTTCTTTGCGCGATTCGCTTGACAAAAGTAGGTAGGAGACTGACGAGCGACCCGATCCGGACCTCGTTAGGGCTGCTTCCTTCCGGACCTGACCCGGTTGGCGAGTGGCTCGTCCACCGCCAATCTCCCGGCCTCTATTTGGGGCCAAAAGGGTCAGAAAGCAAGCGGGGTATCGGCTGTCACACGCCGCGAAAGCGAGGTATCCAGTAAACGCTGGCCTGGCCTCCAAATCGATAGGCCGCCGGCTACTGGATCATCCGCTTTCGCGGACGATGACAGCTTGATATGAAACCTCGTCAGTGCCCCCACGATGGGCATTTGGAACCCTCATGCCCGAATCCGCCTGGTCGCTGCATCCCCAGCTCAAGAAGGACACCATCGACATCGGCGACCTACCGCTGTGCCGGGTGCTTGTCATCAAGGACGCCAATTACCCCTGGCTGCTGCTGGTGCCGCGGCGCGAGGAGGCGGTTGAGATCATCGACCTCTCGGAAGTCGAACAAGCACAGCTGATGACCGAGACCTCGCGCGTGGCGCGCGCGCTGAAAGAGGTCACAAAATGCGACAAGCTCAACATCGCCGCGCTGGGTAATGCCGTGCCGCAGCTGCATGTGCACGTCATCGCGCGCCGCAAGACCGACGCTGCATGGCCGCGCCCGGTCTGGGGCGCGGCGCCGCCGCTCGAGCACGACGCCCAGGAAGTACAACATTTCATCAGCGCATTGCGCCGCAAGATCTGGTTGGGTTGAATAGACATGTCCGCATCCGATGCTTTTCCGCTTGGTAGACCCGCTTTTGTAAGTCACGTGCTTGACCGCGCCGCGCATCTGCGCGGCAAAGACGAAAAGCTGATGGCGATGGAAAGCGATTCCAGGTCGCGTGCCTATGTGGTGTTCCGGGATTCCCTGGTGGTACGGCGCGACGGCGATGCCACGCGCGCGCTGCTCACCATCGACGAGGCGCTGAAATTCGGCGCCAATCCGGGCACGATTTTCCTGGGTCTGCGCGACGGCGCGGCGGTGTTCGGCATGGGCATCTCCGCCCCGTCGGCCGAGAAGCTGATCGGCCGCGACGACGTCGCGGTGAGCGAGTTGCGCGGCATGGCGACGCAGGGCGCGGTTCCTCCGGAAGAGCTATCGGCGGTCGCGATGGCGAAATCGCTGGTCAACTGGCACCAGCGCCACGGCTTCTGCGCCAATTGCGGTGCCAAAACCGGGATGCGTGAGGGGGGCTGGAAACGCGAGTGTCCGAGTTGCAAGGCCGAGCACTTTCCGCGCATCGACCCGGTCGTGATCATGCTGGTGACCAAAGGCGACAAGTGCCTGATGGGCCGGCAGTCGCGCTTTGCGACCGGCATGTACTCCTGTCTCGCCGGCTTTGTCGAAGCGGCCGAGACCATCGAGGACGCTGTCCTGCGCGAGGTGTTCGAGGAGGCCGGCATCCGCTGCACCGATGTCACCTATTACATGGCCCAACCCTGGCCCTATCCGTCGTCGCTGATGATCGGCTGCACGGCGCGTGCGCTCACCGAGAACATCGTGGTCGACCGCACCGAACTGGAAGATGCGCGCTGGTTCGACCGCGAGGAGGCACGCCTGATGCTGACGCGGAAGCACCCCGACGGGTTCGCCGGCCCGCATCCCTTCGCCATCGCCCACCATCTGCTCGGGCGCTGGGTGCATGAGGGCGAGACCTGAGGCGGCCGACGCGCTCTCCGGGTTCTCGTCTCTTCCCTGCCGAGACGGTCCAGATCGTCGCCAGCCCTTCGCAAATCTCCTTATATCCATATTCGCGGCGCCCTTGCTGCGGCGCAACCTATTGGAGTGGAACCAATTTTCGGCGGGGCCAGAACCCCTCCAGGGCGCGCTCGCCCATCGAATGGGCTTGCTATAGAAGAATTTTCTATATATCAGTTCTGGTAACCCAATATATGGAACATTCTTCTCATGAGCGAACTCGCCATTCAGGTCCCCCACGAATCCAACCGCAGGCTCGATGCGATCGACCGCAAGATCCTGATGGTGCTCCAGGAGGACGCCTCGCTTTCGGTGGCCGAAATCGGCGACCGGGTCGGACTGTCCTCGACCCCCTGCTGGAAGCGCATCCAGCGCCTAGAGGCCGACGGCGTGATCCTGCGCCGGGTCGCCCTGGTCGACCAGAACAAGATCGGGCTCGGCATCACGGTGTTCGTGTCCGTCGAGAGCGCCGACCATTCGGAAGCCTGGCTGAAGAAATTTGCCGACGCCGTCAGTGCGATGCCCGAGGTGATGGAGGTCTACCGGATGGCGGGCGACGTCGACTACATGCTTCGCGTCGTGGTCGCGGATATGCAGAGCTATGACGTGTTCTACAAAAGGCTGATCGCAACCGTGACACTGAAGAACGTCACCTCGCGCTTTGCGATGGAGAAGATCAAGTCGGTCACCGCGCTACCGGTGCCTGCGGTCGCGGCGGCGTAGCCCTCGCGTCAATCTCCGACAGTAAGATATGCCCCTCATCTGAGATCAGCGGGCCGATTGATCGTTGCGAGGACCAACCGTTCTTTACCCGCGGTAAGATTCGCAATCCGCACGGCTGAAAGCCGAGGTCGCCAACTTCCTCGGCTCGCTGCTCGCAGTCTGACCCGGGCAACCCGCTCCGCGAGCACCGCGGAGCGGAGACATCAGATCTTCTGATTGTATTCGCCCACCTCGGGATGGGTGCGCAGCACCTTGTCGACTGCTTCGAACATGTCGCGCATGCGCCGTTCGGAGACCGGGCTCTCGACCACGACGACCAGCTCCGGCTTGTTCGACGAGGCCCGCACCAGGCCCCAGCTGCCGTCCTCGACCGTGACGCGGATGCCGTTTACGGTGACGAGATCGCGGATCTTTTGCCCCGTGACCGGCTCGCCCTTTTTCTGCAAGCCCTCGAAATGCTTCACCACGGCATCCACGACGCCGTATTTGACCTCGTCGGCGCAATGCGGCGACATGGTCGGCGACGACCAGGTTTTCGGCAGCGCGTTCTTCAGATCGGCCATCGACTTGTCGGGCGCGCGGTCGAGCATCTCGCAGATCGCAATCGCCGAGACGAGGCCGTCGTCATAGCCGCGGCCGAACGGCTTGTTGAAGAAGAAATGGCCCGACTTCTCGAAGCCTGCGAGCGCGCCGAGCTCATTGGTGCGCCGCTTCATGTAGGAGTGACCGGTCTTCCAATAGGCCGTCTTCGCGCCCTGCTTTTGCAGCACCGGATCGGTGATGAAAAGCCCGGTCGACTTCACGTCGACCACGAACTGCGCGTTCTCGTGGATCGCCGACATATCGCGTGCCAGCATCACGCCAACTTTGTCGGCGAAGATCTCCTCGCCGGTGTTGTCGACCACGCCACAGCGGTCGCCGTCGCCGTCGAAACCCAAGCCGACATCGGCCTTGTGCGCCAGCACCGCATCGCGGATCGCGTGCAGCATCTCGAGGTCTTCCGGGTTCGGATTGTATTTCGGGAAAGTATGATCGAGCTCGGTATCGAGCGGGATCACATCGCAGCCGATCGCCTCCATCACTTGCGGCGCGAAGGCGCCCGCAGTGCCGTTGCCGCAGGCGACCACGACCTTGAGCTTGCGCTTCAGCTTCGGCCTGTTGGTGAGATCCTTGATGTAGCGCGCCGGGAAGTTCTCGTGGAATTGATAGGAGCCGCCTGCCTTGTTCTTGAAATCGGCGTTGAGCACGATCTCCTTCAGCCGGGTCATTTCGTCCGGGCCGAAGGTCAGCGGGCGGTTGGCGCCCATCTTGACCCCGGTCCAGCCATTGTCGTTGTGGGACGCCGTCACCATCGCGACGCAGGGCACGTCGAGGTCGAACTGGGCGAAATAGGCCATCGGCGTCACGGCAAGGCCGATATCATGCACCTTGCAGCCTGATGCCATCAGGCCTGAGATCAATGCATATTTGATCGACGCCGAATAGCCGCGGAAATCGTGCCCGGTGACGATCTCCTGCTTGACCCCACGCTCGGCGATCAGCGCACCCAACCCCATGCCGAGCGCCTGCACGCCCATGAGATTGATTTCCTTGTTGAACAGCCACCGCGCGTCGTACTCGCGAAAGCCGGTTGGCTTGACCATCGGCTCGGATTCGAAGGCATAGGTATTTTGGGAGAGCGCGGGTTTCGGTTTGGGAAACATCGGGAAACGACCTCGTCAGGAACTCGACTGCAATCCAAATGCAGCCATAGCCAATAGATCGCCGCTGCGGAAGGCGGGATTGCGACCGGACCATTACAATTCGAGCGAGGCGGAAGAGTGTCCGTCATGCCCGGTCAAACCGAAGCATGATCGCTTGAAAACGGTCTACTGCTGCAGCACCATTTGCCCGTTGCTGTACTCGAACCGCTTCAGCTTGGACAGGAATGACAGGCCCAGCAGGTTTTCCGACAGCGCCTCGTCGGGCAGCACCAGCGCGTCGACGTCGCGCACCACGAGGCCGCCGACATCGACCATCGCAAGGCGGGCGCGTGCGCCCTTGATGGTGCCGTTGGCAGTGGTGACATTCGCGGTAAATTCCCCACGCGACGGATACAGGCCGAAATGCGCCGCCGAGCTCTCATTGATGGCGACCACCGAGGCGCCGGTGTCGATCATGACGTTGACGCGCTGGCCGTTGATCCTCGCTTCAGTCAGGAAGTGGCCGCGGCTATCGGCTGCAAGGCTGAGGCTGTGAGAGCTGCCATCTGCCGGTATCACCGGCTCCGGCGCGACCACCGTCTTCGCAGGGTTCGGGGAAGCCGACGCCGCCGTCATGCGGTCCGCCATCTGCGCCATGAAGCTGCCGAGCGCTATCATCACCGCCGCCAAGATCATCAGGTTACGCATGAGGCCACCACTCGTCGATCGACGACCGGACCATTTGACCACGACCGCCAAAGGCCGTGACGTCCGAACCCCGCTATTTTCGCGAAAAGGATGAGCGAACGGTTAATGCGGCTCACGTTCCGCGCGGCTTGGCGCGGCGCGTCGGTGCCGCAGTGGCGGGATCGTCCGGCCAGGGGTGGCGCGGATAACGGCCGCGCAGGTCGGAGCGAACGGCGCCATAGCTGCCGCGCCAAAACCCCGGCAGGTCGCGCGTGACCTGCACCGGGCGTTGCGCCGGCGACAAAAGTTCGAGCACCAGCGGTACCGCGCCGCCGGCGATCGAGGGATGGACGTTGAGCCCGAACAACTCCTGCAGGCGCACCGCAATCGTTGGTCCCTGCTCGGCTTCATAGTCGATTGCAAGCTGCGTGCCCGTCGGCGCCTCGAAATGGGTCGGCGCCTCGCGATCGAGCCGCGCCCGCAAATCCCAGGGCAATAGCGCCATCAGCGCGTCCGACAGATCGCCGGCGGAAACATCCTTCAGCGAAGTCTTGTCGTAGAGAGCTGGCACCAGCCAGTCCTCGCGCCGCGCAGCGAGTCCATCGTCGGACAGGTCGGGCCAGGG
Organism: Bradyrhizobium sp. Tv2a-2; assembly: GCF_000472425.1. Lineage (GTDB taxonomy): Bacteria > Pseudomonadota > Alphaproteobacteria > Rhizobiales > Xanthobacteraceae > Bradyrhizobium. The sequence goes on from NZ_AXAI01000005.1 coordinate 152,455, forward strand.
CTCGCCCTCCGCCTTGCGCAGGAACATCACCCGGTCGCGCCATTGTATGGCGGCCTTCGACCACGGCAGGCTGTCGAGGCCCGCGGCGACCAGGCCGTCGGCGAAGATGCGCGCGGTGTCCGCCGCCGGCGTGAGCGCCAGCGGCGCTTCGGCCAGCGTCACCGCATGCAGGTTGCGGCGACGCCGCGCACGCAAAGCCATCGCGCCGCGATCGAAAGTAATCTCGTCCACCGTCTCGATCTGGTCGGCGAAATTCGCCTCGATCTCGCTTTGCGCGATCGGCGCGGCCAGCAGGATGCGGCCGCTGGCGGCAGTCCCGGTCAGCTCGCCGACCGCGATATAGGGCACACGCGCAAGGCCCGAGGTCTGCTCGACGGTGGCGCCGCGGCCATTGGCAAGCACGAAGCTGCCATTCCCTCGGTTGCGCGCGACGCGATCAGGGAAAGCAAAGGCCAGCATGACGCCGCTGGACAATTCGCCGGCCTCGGGCGAAGGCGGGTCGCCCGCCGTCACCTGCGATGCCCAGCGGCGCGCCATGTCCCGCGCGCCTGCCGCACGTGGCGTCCGGTCGCGACGGAACTGGTCGAGCCGCGCATCGAGGTCGGCACTGTCGCCGCCGAGGCCGCGCTCGGTGAGAATGGCGGCGATATCGGCCGCCGGCCCTGCCGCGCCCAAGCGCGCGGAATCCACGATCATGCGTGCGAGTCGCGGCGGCAGCGCCAGCGCGCGCAGACTTTTCCCCTCTGCCGTGATGCGGCCGCCTTCGTCCAGCGCACCGAGCTCGCGGAGCAGGCTCTTCGCCTCCTTCAGCGCCGGCGCCGGCGGCGGATCGAGGAACGGCAGCGTGGTCGGGTCGGTGACGCCCCATTGCGCTGTGTCGAGCACCAGCGATGACAGATCGGCGCTCAGGATTTCCGGCGGGGTGAAGGGCGCAAGCGAGGCGGTCTGCGGCTCGTCCCACAGCCGGTAGCAGATGCCGGACTCGGTGCGGCCGGCGCGACCGCGGCGCTGGTCGACCGCGGCGCGCGAGGCGCGCACCGTCTCCAGCCGCGTCAGGCCGATGTCGGGCTCATAGCGCGGCACACGCGCAAGGCCGGAATCGACGACAATGCGCACGCCTTCAATGGTCAGCGATGTCTCGGCGATCGAGGTCGCCAGCACGACCTTGCGGGTGCCCTTCGGCGCGGGCGCGATCGCGCGGTCCTGGACGGCCGCGTCCAGAGCCCCGAACAGCGGGACGATTTCGATTCCGGCGTCCTGGATGCGCTCCTTCAGAAACGTTTCGGTGCGGCGGATTTCGGCCGCTCCCGGCAGGAAGGCTAGCACCGAGCCGGGATCGGCGCGCAGAGCTGTTGCAATCGCGTCCGCCATCTGACGCTCGAGCGGCGCATCCGGCCTGCGGCCGAGATAGCGCGTCTCGACCGGAAAGGCGCGGCCTTCGCTGGCAACGACCGGCGCGTCGCCCAGCAATTTGGCGACGCGTGCGCCGTCGAGCGTGGCCGACATCACGAGGATCCGCAAATCCTCGCGCAAACCGGTTTGCGCGTCTCGCGCCAGGGCAAGACCGAGATCGGCATCGAGCGAGCGTTCGTGAAATTCGTCGAACAGCACCGCCGCGACACCATGGAGTTCGGGATCATCGAGAATCTGCCGCGAGAAAATGCCTTCGGTGACGACCTCGATTCGCGTCGCGCGCGACACTTTTGAACCAAACCGGACGCGGTAGCCGACAGTGTCGCCGGCGCGCTCGCCGAGCGTCTTCGCCATGCGCTCGGCGCTGGCGCGGGCCGCGATGCGCCGCGGCTCCAGCACGATGATCTTCTTGCCCTTGGCCCAGGGGGCGTCCAACAGTGCCAATGGCACGCGCGTGGTCTTGCCCGCGCCCGGCGGCGCGACCAGCACCGCGGCATTGGCCTTTTCGAGCGTGTCGGACAGCTCGTCCAGAACCGCGTCGATCGGCAGGGGTGCGTCGAAGCTGCGGGGCAAGAATCTCACCATTCGTCATGCCCGGGCTTGATCGGCTTGATCCGGCCGTGACGGAAGCAGCATCGATTCACGTCCGCTTCAAGGGCGGACGGCCGACGCTTTCGTAAATGAAGCCATGCTCGGCCATTTCATCCGCGCGGTAGATGTTGCGCAGGTCGACGACGACGGGCTGGGCCATTTCCTGCCGCAACCGCCTCAGGTCCATGGCGCGGTACTGCACCCACTCGGTCACCAGGACCAAAGCGTCGGCGCCCCTGGCGCAGAGATAGGGGTCATCGCAATATTCGATCTCGGGCAGCTCCTTGCGCGCCTGCTCGATGCCGACAGGGTCATGCGCGCGCACCTTGGCACCCATGTCGAGCAGGCCGGTGACCAGCGGGATCGAGGGCGCCTCGCGCATGTCGTCGGTGTCGGGCTTGAAGGTCAGGCCCAGCACGGCGATGGTCTTGCCGCGCAGGCTGGTGCCGACGGCGTTGACGACCTTTCGCGCCATCGCGCGTTTGCGATTGTCGTTGACGCCGAGGGTGGCTTCGACGATGCGCAGCTGCACGTCATAGTCCTGCGCGATCTTGATCAGCGCGCGGGTGTCCTTGGGAAAGCAGGAGCCACCATAGCCGGGCCCGGCATGCAGGAACTTCGAGCCGATGCGGTTATCGAGCCCGATGCCGCGCGCGACCTCCTGCACGTCGGCACCGACCTTTTCGGAGAGATCGGCGATCTCGTTGATGAAGGTGATCTTGGTGGCGAGAAAAGCGTTGGCGGCGTATTTGATCAGCTCGGCGGTGCGGCGCGCCGTGAACATCAGCGGGCCCTGGTTCAAGGACAGTGGTCGGTAGATCTCGGCCATCACCTTGCGCGCTCGCTCATCCGAGGTGCCGATCACGATGCGGTCGGGAAACTTGAAATCGCGGATCGCCGCGCCCTCGCGCAGGAATTCCGGATTGGAGGCGACCTCGACCTCGGCTTGCGGATTGGTTTCGCGGATCAGCCGCTCGACCTCGTCGCCGGTGCCGACCGGCACTGTCGATTTATTCACCACCACGGTGAAGCCGGAGAGCACGCTCGCGATTTCGCGTGCCGCCGCGTAGACGTAAGTGAGGTCGGCATGGCCGTCGCCGCGGCGCGATGGCGTGCCGACGGCGATGAAGACGGCGTCGGCTTCCGCAACCGGCGCCGACAGATCCGTGGTGAAGTCCAGCCGCTTTGCCTTCACGTTGGTCGCGACGAGGGTATCGAGGCCGGGTTCGAAGATCGGTATCTCGCCACGCTTGAGCGCTGCGATCTTCCCTGCATCCTTGTCCACGCAGGTAACCTGGTGGCCGAAGTCCGCAAAGCAGGCGCCGGAAACCAACCCCACATAACCTGTGCCGATCATGGCGATTCGCATGAGATAGCCGTCTCCGTATGGTTAACGCAACCGCCTCTTAGCGTATCGCGCATGTCCCCGCAAAGGGAAGCCCTTCGATTCGGCATGTCATTTGTATGAATAAAGCAGTCGGCAACTGATTGGTCCGATGATGCAGACATGCCGCCTCACAAAGGGACAGCCATGACGGAAAACGGCACAGCGCCGACAGGTGATCGCGCCGCCGCGCGCGTCGACTGGGTCGACTACGCCAAGGGAATCTGCATCGTCATGGTGGTGATGATGCATTCGGTGCTGGGGGTGGAACTCGCCGCCGGCAAGACCGGCTTCATGCATGTCCTGGTGGCCTTCGCCAAGCCGTTCCGGATGCCGGACTTCTTCTTGATTTCAGGGCTTTTTCTGCCACTCGTGATCGGCCGCGACTGGCGGCTCTATCTCGATCGCAAGGTGGTGCATTTCGCATATTTCTACGTGCTGTGGGTGACGATCCAGTTCGCGTTCAAGGCACCCGCCTTTGCCGCCGAATCGAGTTGGACAGATGTCGGTTACCTGTATCTGGAATCCTTTATCGAGCCGTTCGGCACATTGTGGTTCATCTATCTGTTACCAATCTTCTTCGCCCTCATAAAACTGACGCGAAACGTGCCGCCGCTTCTGGTCTGGAGCATCGCCGCGTTGCTGGAAACACTGCGTGTTGCAACCGGCTGGACCGTGATCGACGAATTCTGCGCGCGATTCGTCTACATCTATTCGGGCTATCTGTTCGCCGACTATGTCTTCGCGCTGTCGGATCGCGCCCGCCGCTATCCGGCCTACGCACTCGCTGCACTCGCAGCCTGGGTGCTCATCGAAGGAAGTCTTGTCGCGCTTGGCTGGAGCGAGCTTCGCGTGGTGTCGCTGATGCTCGGCCTTGCAGGCGCCTGTGCCGTGATCACGACTGGCACGCTGCTCGCCCGCGCGCGTTGGCTCGACTTTATTCGCTTCTGCGGCGAGCATTCGATCGTGATCTATCTCGCCTTTTTCCTGCCGATGGCAGCATCCCGCACCCTGCTCCTGAAAAGCGGACTCATTCACGACATCGGCACCGTCTCGCTGATCGTCACGATCGTCGGCGTCGTGGGCGCGCTCGCGATCTGGCGGCTGGCGCTGGCCGCGCACGCCCACTTCCTGTTCGAGCGGCCCGACACTTTCTGGATCGCGCCGAGAAAGCCGGCCGTCGCGCTGCAGCCGGCGGAGTGATCAAGGCTTGAGATAGAGCGCACCGCAGGTGCGCCCCGTTTCGAGGTCGGCATGGGCTGGCGCCACGTCGCGCAAGCGACAGGCCGCCCCTACTCCCGGCAGTTCGCCGCTTTCCGGCGCGCTGCCTCAAGCCATAAAGCAAGCGAAAAATCCGGTGCGTGGCCCTGCCGGAATGGCTGTCAAGCTGCGCAAAAATCCCTACATTGCGGCCATGCCCAAAACCTCTCCCAAAGCCGCTACCGCCGCAAAGCCCGCTGCCGCCAAGCCTGTCGCCGCCAAGGCGCTTGCCAAGGGCGATCATGTGTTCCTGGTCGACGGCTCCTCTTACATTTTCCGCGCCTATCACGCGCTGCCACCGCTGAATCGCAAGTCGGACGGGCTGATGGTCAATGCGGTGCTCGGCTTCTGCAACATGCTGTGGAAGCTGTTGCGCGACATGCCGCAGGCCGAGCGGCCGACCCATCTCGCCATCGTATTCGATAAATCTGAGGTCACCTTCCGCAACAAGATCTATCCCGACTACAAGGCGCACCGGCCGCCGGCACCCGATGACCTGATCCCGCAGTTCGCGCTGATCCGTTCCGCGGTACGCGCCTTCGACCTGCCCTGCCTGGAGCAGGCCGGCTTCGAGGCCGACGACCTGATCGCGACCTATGTGCGCGAGGCGCGCGAGCGCGGCGCGACCGCGACCATCGTCTCCTCCGACAAGGACCTGATGCAACTCGTGACGAAAGACGTCACGATGTACGACACCATGAAGGATCGACGCATCGGCATTCCCGAGGTGATCGAGAAATTCGGCGTGCCGCCGGAGAAGGTGGTCGAGGTGCAGGCGCTGGCCGGCGATTCCACCGACAACGTGCCCGGCGTGCCCGGCATCGGCATCAAGACCGCGGCGCAGCTGATCGTCGAATATGGCGACCTCGAAGGCCTGTTGCAGCGGGCCGGCGAGATCAAGCAGCCGAAGCGGCGCGAGGCGCTGCTCGAGAATGCGGAGAAGGCGCGGATCTCGCGGCAGCTCGTGCTGCTCGACGACAAGGTCGGCCTTGAGGTCCCGCTCGACGATCTCGCGGTGCATGAGCCGGACGCACGCAAACTCGTCGCGTTTTTGAAGGCGATGGAATTCTCGACCTTGACGCGGCGCGTCGCCGAATATGCGCAGATCGAGCCGGCCGATATCGCGCCGGATGCGCTTCTGAAGAGCGGCGGCGCGACCGCCGAAGCAGTATCGGGATCGAGCGCCGCTTCCGACACCCCTGCGACCACGAATGGGATCGCAACCGCCAAGGATCGTCCGCGGGCCAACGCCGCCGGCCCCAACCGCGCCGCCCCCGACAAGAGCGACCGGGCCGGCAGCCTCAAGGGCACGCCGGCAGCGCTCGCCACCGCACGCGCGGAGGCCGCGCGCAATGCCCGCATCGATCGGACCAGATACCAGACCGTCGAAAGCCTCGGCCAGCTCGACGCCTTCATCGCGCGCATCCACGATGTCGGCCATTTCGCCATCGAAGCCAAGGCCGATTCAATCGACCCGATGCGGGCGGATATCAGCGGCATCGCGCTGGCGCTGGCGCCGAATGACGCCTGCTACATCCCGCTCGCCCACAAGCAGCCCGGCAGTGGGGCGGGCTTGTTCGATGCCGGCCTCGCCCCGGGACAGATCCAGCAGGACGATGCGCTCGCTGCACTGAAGCCGCTGCTGGAATCAGCGGGCATTCTCAAGATCGGATTCAACATCAAATTCACCGCTGTGATGCTGGCGCAGGCCGGCATCACCTTGCGCAATTACGACGACGCGCAGCTGATGTCTTATGCGCTGGACGCCGGCCGCGGCTCGCATGGGCTCGATTCGCTCGCCGAGCGCTGGCTCGGTCATGCGACACTGACCTTCGGCGAGCTCACCGGGAGCGGCAAGAACAAGCTTTCCTTCGGCCAGGTGGCGATCGAGAGGGCGACCGCCTATTCGGCCGAGGATGCCGATGTCATCCTGCGGCTGTGGTATCTGCTCAAGCCGCGCCTGATCGCCGAGCGCATGACCGCGGTCTACGAGACGTTGGAGCGGCCTCTGGTCACCGTGCTGGCGCGAATGGAGCGGCGCGGCATCTCGATCGATCGCCAGGTGCTGTCGCGGCTGTCAGGCGATTTCGCGCAGACCGCGGCGCGCGTCGAAGCCGAGCTGCAGGAGCTCGCGGGCGAGCCGATCAATGTCGGCAGTCCCAAGCAGATCGGCGACATCCTGTTCGGCAAGATGGGACTGCCGGGCGGCACCAAGACCAAGACCGGCGCCTGGTCGACCTCGGCGCAGGTGCTGGATGACCTTGCCGAGCAGGGCTACGACTTCCCAAAGAAGATCCTGGAATGGCGCCAGGTCTCCAAGCTGAAGTCGACCTATACCGACGCGCTGCCCACTTACGTCAATCCGCAGACCCATCGCGTGCACACGACCTACGCACTGGCCGCGACCACGACAGGCCGATTGTCGTCGAACGAGCCGAATCTGCAGAACATCCCTGTTCGCACCGAGGACGGCCGCAAGATCCGCCGCGCCTTTATCGCGACGCCCGGGCACAAGCTGGTCTCGGCCGACTACTCGCAGATCGAGCTGCGGCTGCTTGCCGAGATCGCCGACATTCCCGTGCTGAAGCAGGCGTTCCGCGACGGGCTCGATATTCATGCGATGACGGCGTCGGAAATGTTCGGCGTGCCGATCAAGGACATGCCGAGCGAAGTGCGCCGCCGCGCGAAAGCAATCAACTTCGGCATCATCTACGGCATCTCCGCCTTCGGCCTCGCCAACCAGCTCGGTATCGCGCGCGAGGAGGCCTCGGCCTACATCAAGAAATATTTCGAGCGCTTCCCGGGCATCCGCGCCTACATGGACGAGACCCGTGAGTTCTGCCGCAAGAACGGCTTTGTGACCACGCTGTTCGGCCGCAAATGCCATTACCCCGATATCAAGGCGAGCAACGCCTCGGTCCGTTCCTTCAACGAGCGCGCCGCGATCAACGCACGGCTGCAGGGCACCGCTGCAGACATCATCCGCCGCGCCATGACGCGCGTGGAGGATGCGCTGGCGGCGAAGAAGCTGTCAGCGCAGATGCTGTTGCAGGTGCATGACGAGTTGATCTTCGAGGTACCCGACGATGAAGTAGCGGCGACGCTACCGGTCGTGCAGCACGTGATGCAGGATGCGCCGTTCCCGGCGGTGTTGCTGTCCGTGCCGCTACATGTCGACGCCCGCGCCGCGACGAATTGGGACGAGGCGCACTAACTCGGCTCGATGCCTCTTACCTCGCCCCGCGTGCGGCCGCTTGCGGGGAGAGACCGACGCGCGAAGCGCGGCTGGTGAGGGGGACTCTACGCACGCGCGACTCGTTGATGGCAGCCCCTCACCCCACCCCCTCGCCGTAAAGGACGGCGAGCACCAGCCGTGATCGTCACGGATTGCTCCGAATTTCGGAGCAATTGCGCGATGGCATCGCTGACCGCCCGACGCTAGAACGGCTCGCCCTCCCGCACGAGTTCGCTATGCCCCACATCTCCGCACTGATCGGCTTTGCCCTGGTCTCCCTTGGTCTTGCGCTGACGCCGGGACCGAACATGATCTACCTGATCTCGCGCTCGATCACGCAGGGATCGGCGGCCGGCATCGTGTCCCTGGGCGGCGTTGCGCTCGGCTTCGTGTTCTACATGCTGTGCGCGGCCTTCGGCATCACCGCACTGCTGCTCGCCGTGCCTTATGCCTATGACGCGCTGCGCTTTGCGGGCTGCGCCTATCTGCTCTGGATGGCCTGGCAGGCGATCAAGCCCAACGGGCGCTCGCCGTTCGAAGTGAAAAAGCTGGCGGCGGACAGCCCGCGCAAACTGTTCGCGATGGGCTTTGTCACCAACTTGCTCAATCCCAAGATCGCGATGCTGTATCTGGCGCTGCTGCCGCAGTTCATCGATCCGGCCTCCGGCAGCGTGCTGGTGCAATCGCTGGTGCTCGGCGCAATCCAGATCGCCATCAGCGTCAGCTGCAACGCGGCGATTGCGCTGTCAGCCGGCGCGATCGCGTTGTTCCTGTCGACGCGCCCGACATGGATGCAAGCGCAGCGCTATCTGATGGGCACGGTGCTCGCGGGGCTGGCGATGCGGATGGCGTTCGAAGCGAGGCGGGCGTAGCGCCGTCATGGGCGGTCCGGCCATCATATCGAAAGTCTTCAATCCAGCTTCGCTTCCATGCCGCGTTTGACGCCGGGTCGGGACATCAGCGTGTTGTACCAGCGCTCGACATTGGGAAAGTCCGAAAGCTCCACCTTGTGGCGCGGATGGCGCCAGACCCAGCCGAGAATGGCGAAATCGGCGACCGACAGCTCGCCCGCGACATAGTCGCGACCGGAAAGCCGCCGGTCGAGCACGCCATAGAGCCGCCGCGTCTCGGCCATGAAACGCTTCAGGCCATAGGCGCGGTCCTGCTCGTTCTCCAGCGCGATGAAATGATGCACCTGGCCCGGCATCGGCCCGAAACCGCCCATCTGCCACATCAGCCATTCATAGACCGGGATGCGCTTGGAAAGCGGGTTCGGCAGGAACTTTCCGGTCTTCTCGCCAAGATAGAGCAGGATGGCGCCGGATTCGAAGATGCTGACGGGCTTCCCCTCGGGACCGTCGGGGTCGATAATGGCCGGGATCTTGTTGTTCGGGCTGATGGCGAGGAAGGAGGGCGACATCTGCTCGCCCTTGGTGATATTCACCGGTACCACCTTATAGGACAGCCCCATTTCCTCCAACGCCACGGAAATCTTGCGGCCGTTCGGCGTGTTCCAGGTGTGAAATTCGATGGTCATGTCGGCCTTTCAGCTCTTGTTCAGACGCGCGTCTCTAGCATTGCCGCTACCCCTGAGCAAAGCTGCCTATGACCTCTGCTCCTCTCGTCGGGAGGAATGAGATGATAGCCATTCCCGCTATTGACGGCGGCTATCGGCTCTGGAATGTGCCGCGGACCGCCGATAGATTGCCACGCTGCCGAAAAAGCGAGAAAAACCGTGTCCAAATCCGCCTCCCGTGCCCGTCTTCACGACATCATTCGCAGGCGCTCGTTCGGCCGCGGCGAGATCACGCTGGCCTCCGGTCGCAAGAGCGACTTCTATTTCAACCTCAAGCCGACCATGCTCGACCCCGAAGGCGCCGCGCTGCTCGCGGAAGTCACCTACGAGGCGTTGCGAGACGACCAGCTCGACTATATCGGCGGCCTGGAGATGGGCGCGGTTCCGCTGGCTGGCGCCATCGCGCAGCTGTCCTGGCTCAAGGGACATCCGATCGCGGCCTTCTTCGTGCGCAAGAAGCCCAAGGAGCACGGCGCGCGGCTGGCGATCGAGGGGCTCGCCAAGGGCGAAAATCTCGAGGGCAAGCGGGTCGTCGTGGTCGAGGACGTCACCACCACCGGCGGCTCGGCGATGAAGGCCGTCGAGGCGCTGCGCGAGGTTGGCGCCAATGTCGTGCTGGTCCTGAGCATGGTCGACCGCGAGGAAGGCGCCACCGACACGTTCGCGCAGACCGGTCTGCCGTTCCGCTCGATCTACAAGGCCTCGGAATTTTTGAAGGACTGAGAGCTCTCCCTCTCTCCACAAGCGGGGCGAACTGGGAGAGAGCGCATTTCCCTTGCCTCAGCCTCGCCCGGTTAGAGCTCGTTTACCATCCGCGATTATGGTGAATCAGAACTTTGCAGCGCCTTGCGCTTGCAAATGAGGTTCGTTGCGTCGGGTGGAGTAAGCGTTGCGTACCAAGTTGTCCTTTCAGCGCAAGCTGAGCCGCATGCTTGTTGCTGCCGCCATCATCGGCGCCGTAGCGCTTCTGCCTGAGGCGAGTTCTGCCGAAGGCCTGTTCGACTTCTTCTTCGGCGGCATCCAGAAGCAGCAACGCCAGACCTCGCCGCAGGCTCCGTTCTTCGCCGATCCGGACAATCCGCAATCGGTGCCGCCGCACCCGGCTGTCGCAAGCTCGGGACCTGCGTTCTGCGTGCGCAGCTGCGACGGAAAGTATTTTCCGCTGCGCGGCGCCGCTTCGCCGGTGCAGATGTGCCAGGCGTTCTGTCCCGCGAGTGCGACCAAGGTTTTCTTCGGCTCCAGCATCGACGATGCCTATGCCGCCAGCGGCGAGCGCTACGCCGATAGCGAGAACGCCTATGCCTATCGCAAGGCACTGCGCGCGGACTGCACCTGCAACGGTCGCGATCCGGCGGGGCTCGCGCCGGTCGATCTCGCGCTCGACGGCTCGCTGCGCGCGGGCGATGTGATCGCCACAACCGATGGACTCGTCGCCTATTCCGGCATCCGCGTCGGCAACGACCAGACCCCGGATTTCACGCCTGTCGCGTCCTATCCGGGTCTGACGGCGGAAGTGCGCGCCCGCCTGAACGAGATGAAGGTCGCGCCCGTCCGGGCCGACATGATGGCGAATGAAACCGCCGCCTCCGACGTGTCCCGCGCACCGCTGCCGCCGGTGAACGTTGCGCCGAAACAATCGCCGGGACGCGACAAGCGCGCGGAAGCGGATTGATGGATGTCATTCCGCAACGCGCTCAAGCGCGAACGCGGAAATGACGGTGCAGATCACCGCCCCACGATCACGCCGATCACATTCGGCGCCGCCAGATATTTCTCTTCGATCGCGGCGCGCGCGGCGGCGCGGTTCTCCGGCGTGAGCAGACCGCGTTTCTCGGCCAGGATCATCCAGCAATAGCCCCACCAGTCCGTGAGCATGCCGGTGTCGTCGACGAGATCGTAGCCCGCTTGGGCGGCAAAGATGCGCGCCTGGGCTTCGTCCAGCGTATCGAGGAAGACGTGGTCTTCGGGCGAAAACAGCTCGTCGCTGACGTCATCGATGGTGTAGCCCCAGATCGAGGCGCAGACCGCGTTGAACTCGCGGTCGATCTCGTCGTCGTCGACAAATCGCCGACGTGACGCCAGATGCAGCCGCGACAGGCTGCGCGCAAAATCGGCAATCCGGGTGAGCGCGAATTGATCAAAAGCGATAGTGGACATGTAGTTCTCACGAGAACGGACAGACCATAGATGTTGTATCGGCAACGCGCCGAATCGCTATGCTATATCAAATACTTGCTAAATTGTTCTTAATTTGTTCTAAAAATATTCGCCGCCCCGGCGAAGGCCGTCGCATATCCGCCAGCATCCGGTCGCCGCACGAATTGGCATAGAATTTCCCGCCGCATTGCCCGTGGATGGCGGCGCAACGGGCGGCGGGGGAGGCATTCTACGGCAGGCTGAAAGCGCAGCTTCGGCCATCGGCGCTACCGCCGATCTTGCTGGTGGCGAAGGCAGCGCTCGATCCGGAGACGCAGACGAGGAGCAGCAGTGCTGCGATGATCTCGATGGTCAGTCGCATGGATGCGGTCCTCCCGAGAGGCCGAAGCCAGCTCACTATACCTCAGTATAGGCGTGAGGCGACCGGAAACCATGACAGGCTGAATCGGCCCGGTCCTTGCATAAATTTGATGCATGCGTCGCACAAACCGTGCCGTTCCGGGTTTCGGGCCAGGCGCAACGTGCTTATGATTTCAGTGAGTCTCACTGTCAGGATTTCAAGTTGGCAGACCAAACGCTCCATTATCCCGTGCCCGGCGAGCCGGTCGACGAACTCGCGCTGTCCGAGATCAAGAGCACAATTCTCGCCAAGCTGCGGCTCGCCATCGGCAAGGACGCCGGCATGGCGACCAGGCACGACTGGTATATGGCTGCAGCGCTGGCGCTGCGCGACCGCATCGTGCACCGCTGGCTGACGGCGGAAAAGCAGAGCTACGATTCCGGAAGCAAGCGGGTCTATTACCTCTCGCTGGAATTCCTGATTGGCCGGCTGTTCTCCGATGCGCTCAACAACATGGGTCTGTTGCAGGTGTTCGAGACGGCGCTTGGCGATCTCGGCGTCGGCCTGGACGAGCTACGCAAATGCGAGCCGGATGCGGCGCTCGGCAATGGCGGCCTCGGGCGACTCGCCGCCTGCTTCATGGAGAGCATGGCCACGCTGCAAATCCCGGCAATCGGCTATGGCATCCGCTACGACTACGGCCTGTTCCGCCAGATCATCAAGGATGGCTGGCAGCAGGAATATCCCGACGAGTGGCTTTCGCTCGGCAATCCCTGGGAATTGCAGCGGCCGGAAGTGGTCTACCACATCCATTTCGGCGGTGGCGTGGAGCATGTCGATGACAAGGGCCGCGACCTCGCGGTCTGGCATCCGGCCGAGACCGTGCAGGCCATGGCCTACGACACTCCGATCGTCGGCTGGCGCGGCCAGCACGTCAACGCACTGAGACTCTGGTCGGCGCGGTCGCCCGATCCGCTCAAGCTCGATGTCTTCAACAAAGGCGACTATCTCGGCGCCAGCGCCGAGCAGTCCCGCGCCGAGGCGATCTGCAAATTCCTCTATCCGAATGACGAGAGTCCGGCCGGGCGCGAGCTGCGCCTGCGGCAGGAATATTTCTTCGTGTCGGCCTCGCTGCAGGACCTGGTGAGGCGCCACCTCGCCTCTGATGGGCAGCTGCGCAGCCTTGCCATGAAGGTCGCGGTGCAGCTCAACGATACCCATCCCTCGCTCGCCGTCACCGAGCTGATGCGCATCCTGGTGGACCTGCACAATTTCCGCTGGGAGGAAGCCTGGAAGCTCACGGTCAGCACGCTGTCCTACACCAACCACACGCTGCTGCCGGAGGCGCTCGAGACCTGGCCGGTCGAACTGTTCGAACGCCTGCTGCCGCGGCATCTCGAGATCATCTACCGCATCAACAGCCAGCATCTGGCGCTCGCCGAGCATCGCTGTCCCGGCGACATCGATTTCCGCGCTTCCGTCTCGCTGATCGACGAGAAGAGCGGACGCAAGGTGCGGATGGGGCAGCTCGCCTTTGTCGGCTCGCACCGCATCAACGGCGTCTCGGCGATGCATTCCGAATTGATGCGCGAGACCGTATTCCATGACCTCAATCATCTCTATCCCGGCCGCATCACCAACAAGACCAACGGCATCACCTTCCGTCGCTGGCTGATGCTCGCCAATCCGAAGCTCACCAATCTCTTGCGCGAGGCCTGCGGCGAGGCAGTGCTCGACGATCCCGCGCGGCTCGAACTGCTGGAGGCGCGCGCCAGCGACAACGCCTTCCAGGTCGAGTTCCGCAAGGTGAAGCACCACAACAAGCTGGCACTGGCGCGGCTGATCAGTGAGAAGCTCAATGTCAGGGTCGATCCCGGCGCGCTGTTCGACGTGCAGATCAAGCGCATCCATGAATACAAGCGCCAATTGCTCAACATCCTGGAGACGGTCGCGCTGTATCAGGCGATGAAGGACGATCCCAAACGCGACTGGGTGCCGCGAGTCAAGATCTTTGCCGGCAAGGCGGCAGCGAGCTACCGCTATGCCAAGCTGATCATCAAGCTGATCAACGACGTTGCCGAGGTCGTCAACAACGACCCCACGATCGCCGACCGGCTCAAGGTCGCCTTCCTGCCCGACTACAATGTCAGCCTTGCCGAGGTGATCATCCCGGCCGCCGACCTCTCCGAGCAGATCTCGACCGCGGGCATGGAAGCTTCCGGCACCGGCAACATGAAGCTGGCGCTGAACGGCGCGCTGACCATCGGCACGCTGGATGGCGCCAATATCGAGATCCGCGAGCATGTGGGCCCCGAGAACATCGCGATCTTCGGCATGGAGGCGATGGACGTCACGGTCCGCCGCAAGCAGGGGCTGGACGCGAGCGACGTGATCCGCAAGTCGCCCCAGCTTGCGCGTGCCATCAATTCGGTCGGCGCCGGCGAGTTCTCGCCCGGCGAGCCCGGCCGCTTCGAATCCATCGCGCACGCGCTGCGCTATCTCGACCACTACATGGTCAGCGCCGACTTCGACTCCTACTACGAGGCGCAGCGGGGCATCGACGCACGCTGGCAGGTAGTGCCGGCATGGACGCGCGCCAGCATCCTCAATGTCGCGCGCATGGCGTGGTTCTCCTCCGACCGCACCATCCGCGAATATGCCGAGGAGATCTGGAATGTGCCGGTGCGTCCGACGCCGTCGACTATGGCGGAGAGCGGTGCCCAGCGCGGCGCGCGGTGAATTTTGCCGCACGGAAATCCATTACCCTGGACGTCATTGAATTTGGCGCGCGGATCGCGATATTGGCTCGGTCACCGGGGCGATGCGCGAGCATCGTGCGCGATTGCGCACCTGAGAGTCACGAGATTCCGGGTCTGGTGCTAGCTAATGCACCATCCGGAATGACGGAGCGTCGATCAGTTCATGCACGCCAAATCCCAACACCTCTTCGACGACGCAACGCGCATCACAGCCGGCGACAGCCGCTGGCAGGGACGCACCAGCCCGGATTACTGGGCCTTTGTCGGCCCATTCGGCGGCTTCACGGCAGCGACCATCCTGCGTGCGCTGATGGAGCATCCGCAAGTCGCGGGTGATCCACTTGCTGTGACCGTCAACTACTGCGCGCCGATCGCCGAAGGCGCGTTCGATCTCGACCTGCGCCTGGTGAAGGCCAACCGCTCGAGCCAGCATTGGTACGTGGAGCTGTCGCAGGAAGGGCGCGAGCCCGCGACGCTTGCGACCGCCGTCTTTGCCGAGCGTCGTCCGTCGTGGTCACAGGCGCAGGTAACGATGCCCGAGGCCCAGCCGTTCGAGAAGATCAGGCGCTATCCCGATGTCGCAGCCAGCTGGACCAGGCAATACGATTTCCGTTTCGTCGAGGGTCTTGTCGACATGGCGGCGGGCGTCGAGCTGCAGCAGCCAGGGAGTGCCTTTTCAAAGCTCTGGATCGGCGACCGCGTGCCGCGCAAGATCGATGCGCTCTCGCTGCTCGCGATGTCTGACGCGTTCTTCGCCCGCATCTTCCATGTCAAAGGCGAGATCGTTCCGATCGGAACGGTGTCGCTGACGACCCATTTCCACGCTGACGCCGAGGATCTTTCGCGCGAAGACATCACGCACGTGCTCGGCGTTGCCGATGCAAAAATCTTTCACAAGAGCTATGGCGATCAAAACGGCGAGCTATGGTCGCCCTCTGGACGCCTGCTCGCCACCACGACGCAAATGACTTATTTCAAGGCTTGAGGCCCGGCAGCAGCGCTGGAAAATCAAGTGCTCTGGGTCGCGTTGCCCTGTACCAGGCTGCTTTCGCCCGTCACCGGATTGGTCACGACGTTGCCGACCACCGCCGTGCCGCTCCCGCTCAGCATGAATTTGGTATCGCCGATCCGGAACGACGAGTTGCCGATCAGCACCTGCTGATACTGCGTGGTGTCTCCGCTCTGATATTTGACCCGTGCGCGGAAGCCGGAGACCTCTGAAATCTGGAAGTCGAATTTCTGGCCGTTGGAATAGGTCCCGGTCCAGGTGCCCTCGTAGCTCTTGGCATCGACGGGCGTGTATTTGATGTTCGGTGTGGCCAGCGGAGCCGATGCGTAGGAGCTCGAGAGAACGCTGTAAATGTCCGACATGGGCTTCCCGGCTCCGCGACATTAGGTCGCTATCACTAGAGGCCAATGCTGGTTAATCGCGGGTTAAGTCCCGCTTTGGGGCTCAACGGAATTGAAAAAGGCGGCCCAAGGCCGCCCTTCTTCTCCCGCCGTCATTCCGGGGCGCGTCGAAGACGCAAACCCCGAAGCTCGAGATTCCGGGGTCGGCTCGATCGAGCCGCCCCGGAATGACCATATCACTTACTCCGCGGCCAGCTTCACCTCGGGCGCGGCCGCACGCACGTCGGCGTCGACCTTCTCCTCGAACTTGGCAAAGTTCTTCTGGAACATGCCGACCAGGGCGCGCGCGGTCTTGTCGAACTCGTCCTTGTCCTTCCAGGTGTTGACCGGATTGAGGATCTCGCTCGGCACGCCCGGCAGCGCGGTCGGCACTGCAAAGCCAAAATATTTGTCGGTGCGGAATTCGACATTGCGCAAGGAGCCGTCGAGCGCCGCGGTCAACAGCGCACGCGTGACCTGGATCGGCATGCGGCTGCCGGTGCCAAATTTACCGCCGGTCCATCCAGTGTTGACCAGCCAGCAGTCGACATTGTGATTGGCAATCAGCTCACGCAGCATGTTGCCGTAGACCGAGGGATCGAGCGGCAGGAACGGCGAACCGAAGCAGGTGGAGAACTCCGGCTGCGGCTCGTTGCCGAGACCGCGCTCGGTGCCGGCGACCTTGGCCGTATAGCCCGACAGGAAGTGATACATCGCCTGCGCCGGCGACAGCTTCGCGATCGGCGGCAGCACGCCGAAGGCGTCGGCAGCCAGCATCACCACGTTCTTCGGATGCGACGCGCGCCCGGTGTGCGAGGCGTTGGGGATGAAGTCGAGCGGATAGGCCGAGCGGGTGTTCTCGGTCTTGGAGCCGTCGTTGAAATCGACGGCGCGGGTATCCTCGTCGAGCACGCAGTTTTCAAGCACCGCGCCGAAGCGGTTGGAAGCCGCGTAAATCTGCGGCTCGGCTTCCTGCGACAGCTTGATGCACTTGGCGTAGCAGCCGCCTTCGAAATTGAAGATGCCGTCCGGACCCCAGCCGTGCTCATCGTCGCCGATCAGCGTGCGGTTCGGATCGGCCGACAACGTGGTCTTGCCGGTGCCGGAGAGGCCGAAGAAGATCGCGCTGTCGCCCTTCGGGCCGACATTGGCCGAGCAGTGCATCGGCATCACGCCGCGCTCTGGCAGATAATAGTTGAGCGTCGTGAACACGCTCTTCTTCATCTCGCCGGCATAATAAGACCCGCCGATCAGGACGATCTTGCGGGCGAAATCGATGGCCACGACATTCTCCGAACGCACGCCATGGCGCTTCGGATCGGCCTTGAAGCTCGGCATGTCGATGATGGTAAGCTCGGGTACGAAGGTCGAGAGCTCGATCGCTTGCGGGCGGATCAGCAGGGTGCGGATGAACAGCGAGTGCCAGGCAAGCTCGGTGAAGACGCGGGTCTTGATCCGGTAGGTCGGATCGGCGCCGCCGTAGAGATCCTGCGCGAACAGCCGCTTGCCTTCGGCATGCTTCAGGAAGTCCTGGTAGAGCGCCTCGAACTGCTCAGCTGATATCGACTGGTTGCCGGCCCACCACATCTTCTTGTCGGTGGTCGCATCGCGGACCGTGAACTTGTCCTTCGGGCTGCGCCCGGTGAACTCGCCGGTATCGGCGCATAACGCGCCATCGGCCGACAGCATCGCTTCGCCGGCCGCCAATGAATATTGGTAAAGCTGCGGCGCGCCGAGGTTCCAGTGCACCTGCTTGAGATTTCTTAAACCGAATTTGTCGGCGCCGAAGGCACCGTTACGCACGCCTGTTTCTTGCACGAAGGCTCCTCCTCGATCCCGCAATTACGCAGCGTCTTGCTCGACGCGCCGCTTTTTGCGGTGGCACCACTATAGCCCCACCGGCCTAGGTCCGGCGACCTATTACTGATGAACGCCGGGCTTGCCAAGCCGATCCCGCCTGATTGGTTTATTCCGCGCGGTCTCTGGCGCTCCTCGAGTGCTTACGACGATGCGGCATGAATTTACTGCACGGATGGGCGACAATGGCCGCGACGGCCCGCGATATGAGCAGATTTTGCGGCGCACAACGATTTATCGTGCCGCGCCCATCCCGATCCGCCTCCAGATCGCCGGATGGGCATTGCGTGGCGAGGATTCGCACTTTCCGCGCGCCCGAGTTTCGGATCGGCCTTCAAGCGACCGAAAATCGAAATCGTTGTCCAGCCGCCGGCCTTCTCCATGACGGCGATCTCGCGCTTGAAAGATCGGCTCGGCCTCGGCATCGCGGGCCACCTCGCCATAGAGCTGGGCGAGATTGTTCGCCCTGTGCCGGCGCCACGGTATTGTGGACAAGACCCGCGTCGAGCGCGAACGACAGCGAGATGCCCGCTCGACAAACAGGCTTCATCACCGTCCGCGCACAACAAGGCCAGCCCTGCCTTTGGTCGCGCCTACGGCTGCGATCGTTCGTCAAGTCACGGCGCGCGCCTGTTCGGCAAGCCTCACGAGCATCTTGCGCAATTCGCCGGGGCTCGTGACGCGCTCGGGAAAATCGAGCCGCAGCGTCACTTCCCCAGCCTGCAGATCGATGCCGTCAGGGTCGATCGAGGTGCACTGCCAGTCGCCGCCTGCGGCGCCAAGCAATTTGGTCGCATAGAGACCGAGCGCGTCACGGTGATCAGTGTTCATATGCGCGACCGCGCCAGCCTCCGCCTCGGTCAAACCCTGCGCATCACTGATGTCGGTCAGGAACTGTTCCGGCTTCAGGTCGAGGATCCGGCCAAATCCGGCCACCAGGTGGGCACCGCTGGGCACGATCCGGAAGAAGGAAAAGTCCGCGAAGTCGACAAAGTCTGCCGCGCTCGGATGGGCCGCCAGATAGCGCCGGCGCACCAGTTCCAGCTGTTCCCCGGCGACCGGCTCCGCCCGGCCCTGCAACATGACCCGCGCGCCCTCCAGCGGATCGCCGGGGGCGCGCTCGTCCAGCATGAGGGAAACGCGCGAATCCGCCAGGATATTGCGGGTATGCAGGGCAAGCCGGGAAATCAGCAGGATGGACGTACCATCGGGGTGGCTCGCCAGGTTGACCAGGGAGCAGTAAGGATCGCCCGTTCCGGCCATCAGGGTCGCGAGTGCTCCCTCGCGGCGGCGGCGGAGCAGCGAGCGGGTAACTTTGGATGGGTCGAAATCAACGGTCGGTCGCATCGAATTTAACTCGTCATGTTATTGCAATGATGCCCTTTTTTCGGCTAAAGGCTTTCAGGTGGGTCGGGACGCGAGTCGTCTCCCGGGAACTCGGTCACACTTCAGCCCAGCTTGCATTGCTCGCTGGCCACGTTCGAAACCCATCTATGCGGCGCATCACCTGGATCGCCCGCCGTTCAGCCAACCTGAAACTGAAAGCAGGCCCATGCCCACAATCGCTCTGGTCGACGATGACCGCAACATTCTCACCTCCGTCTCGATCGCGCTAGAAGCCGAAGGCTACCGCATCATGACTTATACTGATGGTGCTTCCGCGCTTGACGGTTTCCGTACAACCCAACCCGATCTCGCCATCCTCGACATCAAGATGCCGCGCATGGATGGCATGGAGACGCTGCGTCGCCTTCGGCAGAAATCGGATCTGCCGGTGATTTTCCTGACCTCCAAGGATGAAGAGATCGACGAATTGTTCGGCCTCAAGATGGGCGCCGACGATTTCATACGCAAGCCGTTCTCGCAGCGGCTTCTGGTCGAGCGCGTCAAAGCCGTGCTGCGCCGCTCGCAGCCCAAGGATCCGACCGCCGCTCCGAAGGAGCAGGATGCCAAGGCGCTCGATCGCGGCCTGCTGCGGATGGACCCTGAGCGACATACCTGCACCTGGAAGAACGAGCCGGTGACGCTGACGGTGACCGAATTTCTGATCCTGCAGGCCCTGGCTACGCGCCCCGGTGTCGTGAAGAGCCGCAATGCGCTGATGGATGCGGCCTATGACGATCAGGTTTATGTCGACGACCGGACCATCGACAGCCACATCAAGCGGCTGCGCAAGAAGTTCAAGGTAGTCGACAACGAGTTCGAGATGATCGAGACGCTTTATGGCGTCGGCTATCGTTTCAAAGAAGCCTGATTTGCATTTGTTTGACGTGCCTTCGCGACGCCATCATCGGACTGGGGTAGGATGGCGGGGGACCTAAGACGAGAAACAATCGGCAGTGCTTGATCGAACGCAGCCTGAGTCAGGCCTGAACGATCCGGGCGTTCCGTCCTCCGTGGTCATGGAAGCCGCGGAAGCGGATGCGCCACCGGTCATGGGTTGGCGTCGGCCGCTCGGCTGGCTGAGCCGGGCCGGACAGTTCCTGTTCACGCTCTCCTTCTCGAGCCTGACCCGGCGCATCGTCTCGCTCAACATCGCCGGCCTGCTCGCACTGGTGGCGAGCATTCTCTACTTGTCGCAATTCCGCGCCGGCCTGATCGACGCACGCGCCCAAAGCCTGCTGGTGCAGGGGGAGATCATCGCAGGCGCGATCGCGGCCTCCGCGACTGTGCAGACCAACACCATCACCATCGATCCCGACCGGCTGCTCGACCTCAAGCCCGGCGAGAGCATCGGGGCTCCGGACGAATATTCGCCGCTCGATTTCCCGATCAATCCGGAGCGGGTGGCGCCGGTGCTGCGCACGCTGATCTCGCCGACCAAGACGCGCGCGCGCATCTATGATCCCAACGGCGGCATCATCCTCGACAGCCGCAGCCTCGAAAACGTGCTCCGCTACGACCTGCCGCCGCCGTCGCAACCCGGCCTCGCCGAGCGCGCGACGACCGCGGTGCGCACCTGGCTCAACCGCGGCGACCTGCCGCTCTATCGCGAATATGACAATGGCGGCAGCTATGAGGAGGTCGCGGACGCGCTCAAGGGTCAGAAGCGCAGCATGGTGCGGGTCAATTCCCGCGGCGAGGTGATCGTCTCGGTCGCGGTTCCCGTGCAGCGCTCGCGCACCATCCACGGCGTCCTGATGCTGTCGACGCAGGGCGACGACATTGACCAGATGGTAACAGCGGAACGCTTGGCGATCCTGAAGGTCGGCGGCGTCGCCTCCGCGGTCATGATGCTGCTGTCACTGCTGCTTGCCAGCACCATCGCAGGGCCAGTCCGGCGGCTCGCCGACAGTGCCGAGCGTGTCCGTCGCCGCATCAAGACCCGCGTCGAAATTCCCGACTTCACCCGCCGCCGCGACGAGATCGGCCATCTCTCCGGCGCGCTGCGCGACATGACGGATGCGCTCTATAACCGCATGGAGGCGATCGAGATGTTCGCCGCCGACGTCGCGCATGAGCTGAAGAACCCGCTCACCTCGCTGCGCTCCGCGGTGGAAACGCTGCCCTTGGCGCGCAACGAGAGCAGCCGCGGCCGTCTGCTCGGTGTCATCGAGCATGACGTCAGGCGGCTCGATCGCCTGATCTCGGACATTTCCGATGCGAGCCGGCTGGACGCCGAATTGCAGCGGCAGGACATGGCTCCGGTCGACATCCGGCGGCTTCTGACGACGCTCACCTCCGTTGCCAACGAAACCAAGCTCGGCCACGACGTCGGGGTCGAGTTGCGCTTCGACGGAAAGAGCTTCAGCGACACCTACGCGGTGCTCGGCCATGATTCGCGGCTCGGCCAGGTGATCACCAACCTGTTGTCGAATGCGCAGTCGTTCTCCGAGCCCGGCAACAAGGTGCGCATCAACTGCCGCCGCCCACGCTCCGAGATCGAGATCATGGTCGATGACGACGGCCCCGGCATTCGCCCCGATGCGCTGGAGCGCGTGTTCGAGCGCTTCTATACCGACCGTCCGCACCAGGGCTTCGGCCAGAACTCGGGCCTGGGGCTATCGATCTCCAAGCAGATCATCGAGGCGCATGGCGGCCGCATCTGGGCCGAGAACCGTTCAGGTCCGGCAGACGAGGACGGCGAGCCAACGGTCGTCGGCGCACGATTCATTGTCAGGTTGCCGGCGCTATGACCGCTCAGGCGACGCCGCCGAGTGTGCACGCCTCCGCCGTCAAGGTGGGCAGCCACGCGGTCCTGATCCGGGGCCCGTCGGGCGCCGGCAAGTCGCGCCTCGCCTTCGATCTGATCCTTGCGGGGCGCGCCGGACAGCTTCCCCCGGCCGTCCTGGTGGCCGACGACCGTGTCCGGCTGGACACAGATGGCAAGGAATTGTGGGCCCGTACGATACCGGAGCTCGCCGGCCTGATCGAGATTTTTGGACTCGGAATTCGCCGCTGCGACTATGTGAATGCGGCTCGAGTAGGGCTGGTGGTCGATCTGGCGGCCAACGACGCCGAGCGGCTACCGCCTCCGGAATCTCTGCAAATCGCACTTTTTGGTGTTTCGCTACCGCGAATCCCGGTCGCAGCCGGGCACGACCCCCTCCCGCTGGTTGTCGCTGCGCTGACGACAACTGCAAGTTCACCTTCCGTTAACCATTCGGGCCATTGTGTGAAGGGAATTGGTAACCATATCAATCCCACACTCGCGACCGAATAGACCGTCGCGGCCCCCTCTCCCCAGCCGCCAGATTCCGGGAGAACCGCAAACATCCCCTCTTGCGCGAGGGCTCTGGATGGTCAAAGTGGCGCGTTCGTGCGGTGCACCAGAATGGCACCCGCGAGGAGTTTCCGATGATTGGCCTAGTACTGGTGACCCATGGGCGCCTCGCCGACGAGTTCAAGGCGGCGCTTGAGCATGTGATGGGTCCGCAAAAACAAATCGAGGCGGTCACGATCGGCGCCGAAGATGATTCCGATCTCTGTCGCAGCGACATTATCGAAGCGGTCAACCGCGTCGATTCCGGTGATGGTGTTGCCATCCTGACTGACATGTTCGGCGGCACGCCGTCGAACCTCGCGATTTCCTGCATGAGCCGCCCGAAGGTCGAAGTGCTTGCAGGCATCAATCTTCCCATGCTGGTGAAGCTTGCCAAGGTGCGCGAAGAGCGCTCCCTCCCCGACGCGATCGCAATGGCGCAGGAAGCGGGGCGCAAATACGTCACTATCGCCAGCCGCGTCCTCGCCGGCAAATGAGCGACGACGATGAAGCGTCGCTGGAGCACGTTCCCGGGCCGCGGGTGCCCGAGGGGGCCATTTCCAAAGAGCTTCTGATCGTCAACAAGCGCGGCCTGCACGCACGCGCCTCCGCAAAATTCGTCCAGACCGTCGAGCGCTTCAACGCCGAAGTGTGGGTGACGCGCGGCAGCGAGACCGTCGGCGGGACCTCGATCATGGGGTTGATGATGCTGGCAGCCGCGCCGGGCACCACCATCGTGGTGTCAGCGACGGGCCCCGAAGCCGACGCCGCCATCGCCGCGATCACCGAGCTCGTCGAAAGCAAGTTCAACGAAGAAGGGACGTGAGGGAGCTTGAGTCCATCCCCACGTCGTCCCGAACGCCAGGACGACGGCGTTATTTTGCAGGCGGCTGAATATAAATCTTCCACGCGACCGACGGGCCTGGGTGGCCCTGGAAGAAACGCTGCGTCGTCATCACCAACTGCTCGGCATTGGGCGCGTTGACCTTCATCCAGGCTTCGCATTCCGGCAGCCGGTTGTCGGTGGTATCGCAGATGCCGATGAAGCCGAGCCGCTTTGCCTCCTCCAGCGAGGTCAGCCCGGACGACCAGACTTCGCCAGGCGTGAGGGGCGCGGGATGATCCGGGCTGTAGAAGGTCATGGGCTCGCCGATTTCGGTGGTGCCTGCGACCACCGCCCAGCGCGAGCCGAAGCGCATGCGCCAGGCCTGCGTCAATTCGCGCGCCAGCTGCGAGCGTGCCGCGTAGCTGTTTGCGCCATTCGGGTTGTCGGCCATTTCGCGCTCGGCGATGGTTGGCGCGGCGAGCAGCGCGGCGATCGAGAGCACGAGCCAGATCACGACGATCCGGAATAGCGCGAGCCCCGGCACACGCAGCTGAGGGATCGCGACCAGCGCCAATGGCACCAGGAAGAACAGCGAGATTCCCCAATCGGTCTTCATATAGACCGCGAGCGCAAGGCCGCCGAGCGGCGGTCCGACCGCGACGATGATCTGGATGATCCAGACATTGAGCGCCTGCGCGCGATTGACCGCCGGATTGGGCCCGCGCGACCAGATCGCGGCAGGAAAACGCGACCGGAAGGCCAGCGCCAACAGCCCGAGCAGCACCGGCACGGCCAACAGTCCGAGATTGTGCTCGACATAGCCGAGCACAAGACGGGCGCTCAGCGCCCGGGTCGGATGTCCATAGATGTCGTCGGCGTAAGTCAGCGGAACGAAATCGACACTCTTGAGCCAGATGAAATGCGGGATCATCGCGACCACAAGGGTTGCGATTCCCACCCACGGCGCCGGCGAGCGCAGGAATTTCAGCCGCTCGGGATGGATCAGCGCGGCAAGCCCGATGGCGCCGATCATGGTCAGCACCCAGTATTTGGTCATCAGAGCCAGCGCGCCGGCAAGCCCCAGCCAGACGCCGGAAAGCCAGGTGCGCTTCTTGAAGGCATCAAGATAGGCCAGTACCAAAAGCGGCAGTGTGACAAGCTGCAGCAGGTCGGGGTTGTACTTGAAACCCTTGAAATTGAAGATCGGGTACAGCGCGAGCAGGACAACCGTGAAAAAGGCGCGGCGGCGGTCGACCACGCGAAGCGCGATCAGGTAGCAGAGCACGAGCCCCACCCCAAGCGTCGTCATTGCGAGCAGGTACGTGGCCCAGTCCGCGACAGGAAAAAACCTGAACCAGAGGCCTGCGATCCAGCCCGACAGCGGCGGATGCTTGCCATAGCCCCACTGGAACTTCTGGCCCCAGGCGAAGGCCTCGGCGACGTCCATATGGACGTCCTGGGCCGCCTTCAGCTTGATCATGGTTTGGGTCCAGATCAGACCATGCAGAAGGGCAAAGGTGATGACGAGCCAGAGCCCGGTCTCGGGATCCCGGACCCACGCCAGGAGCCGCGCCGCAGGGCGGCGCAGGAGATTACGCCAGCGCCGTGCGCGAGCGGCCGTGGGCAAAATCGATGCAGTCGTCATGGTTCACGCGTAGCGCTTTTTTGGCGCAAGTGGAATCAGCTTGGCGTGAACAAAACCCCGTTGAAACAAGCAATAAGGTTGCCGCCTGAGGAGGCCAATGCTATCCCGCGCCCCATGACGACCGCCCCCATTTCCAACATTCGCAACTTCTCCATCGTCGCCCATATCGACCATGGCAAGTCGACCTTGGCCGACCGCCTGATCCAGATGACCGGCGGCCTGTCGGATCGTGAAATGGCTGGCAAGGAGCAGGTGCTCGATTCCATGGATATCGAGCGCGAGCGCGGCATCACCATCAAGGCGCAGACGGTCCGGCTGAACTACCATGCCAAGGATGGCAAGGATTACATCTTCAACCTGATGGACACGCCGGGCCATGTCGACTTCGCCTATGAAGTCTCCCGCTCGCTCGCAGCTTGCGAAGGCTCGCTGCTGGTGGTCGACGCGAGCCAGGGCGTGGAGGCGCAGACGCTGGCCAATGTCTACCAGGCGCTCGACAACAACCACGAGATCGTGCCGGTCCTGAACAAGATCGACCTGCCGGCCGCCGAGCCCGAGAAGATCAAGCAGCAGATCGAGGACGTGATCGGCATCGACGCGTCCGACGCCGTGATGATCTCGGCCAAGACCGGCCTTGGCATTCCCGACGTGCTGGAGGCGATCGTCACTCGCCTGCCGCCGCCGAACGGCGACCGCGACGCGACCCTGAAGGCGCTGTTGGTCGACAGCTGGTACGACGTCTATCTCGGTGTCGTGGTCCTGATCCGCGTCGTCGACGGCGTGATGAAGAAGGGTCAGCGAATCCGCATGATGGGCACGAAAGCGGCCTATGATGTCGAGCGCGTCGGCTTCTTCACGCCGAAAATGCAGCAGGTCGACGAGCTTGGCCCCGGCGAGATCGGCTTCATCACCGCGGCGATCAAGGAAGTTGCCGACACCCGGGTCGGGGACACCATCACCGACGACAAGAACCCGGTGAAGGACATGCTGCCCGGCTTCAAGCCCGCCATTCCGGTGGTGTTCTGCGGCCTGTTCCCGGTCGATGCCGACGATTTCGAAACGCTGCGCGCGGCGATGGGCAAATTGCGCCTCAACGACGCGAGCTTCTCCTTTGAGATGGAGACGTCTGCAGCGCTCGGCTTCGGCTTCCGCTGCGGCTTCCTCGGGCTTTTGCATCTGGAGATCATCCAGGAGCGCCTGTCGCGCGAGTTCGATCTCAACCTGATCGCGACCGCGCCGAGCGTGATCTACAAGATGCATCTGACCGACGGCGCGACCATCGAGATCCACAATCCCGTCGACATGCCCGACGTCGTCAAGATTGCGGAGATCGAGGAGCCGTGGATCGAGGCGACCATCCTCACCCCGGACGAATATCTCGGCAGCGTCCTGAAACTTTGCCAGGACCGGCGCGGCTCGCAAAAGGAGCTCACCTACGTCGGCAACCGCGCCATGGTGAAGTACGACCTGCCGCTCAACGAGGTCGTGTTCGACTTCTACGACCGCCTGAAATCCGTCTCCAAAGGCTACGCTTCGTTCGACTATCACCTGACCGACTACAAGCCGGCCGATCTGGTCAAGATGCAGATCCTGGTCAATGGTGAGCCGGTGGATGCGCTCTCGATGCTGGTGCACCGGACCCGTGCCGAAGGCCGCGGCCGCGCAATGGTCGAGAAGATGAAGGAACTGATCCCGCCGCACATGTTCCAGATCCCGATCCAGGCGGCGATCGGCGGCAAGGTGATTGCGCGCGAAACCGTGCGCGCGCTGCGCAAGGACGTCACCGCAAAGTGCTACGGCGGCGACATCACCCGCAAGCGCAAGCTTCTGGAGAAGCAGAAGGAAGGCAAGAAGAAGATGCGGCAGTTCGGCAAGGTCGACATCCCGCAGGAAGCCTTCATTGCCGCGCTGAAGGTGGATAGCTGATCTAGGTCCACCGTCATTCCCAGGCCGGCCTTCAGGCGCGAACCCAGAATCCAGAGGTTGTGTCGCATGATTCCAGGTTCGTTCGTCACGGAATGAGGGGGTCGCGTTCTCGGCATCTTGCCCTCTTGGCCGAGATGGATCACCATTGCCCCTCTAATTTATAAATCGATAAATAAGAGGGAAACTCAATGAGCACGCCTGCCGCCTTCGATCTCGTCGTGCGCGCCCGCGCGTTGGCCCCGCTCATCACGAAAGAGGCCGACGAGATCGAGCGCACGCGGCGGCTCACGCCCGCTGTGACGGCGGCGCTGATCGAGAACGGGCTCTACCGCGCGCTATTGCCGCGAAGCCTCGGGGGAACCGAGGCGCCACTCGACATTTTCATGCAAATGCAGGAGGAGATTGCGAAGGCGGATGCGTCCACCGCCTGGTGCCTCGGCCAATGCAGCGTGTGCGCCATGGTTGCGGCGTATCTCGACCATGACGCCGCCCACGAAATCTTCAACAACCCACCGGGCATCCTGGCCTGGGGCGCCATCGCCCATGAGGTACGCGCGGTTCTCGGCGGCTACCGGGCCAGCGCGCGCTGGGAGTTCGCCTCGGGCTCGCGGCAGGCCAGCTGGCTCGGCGCCCATGTCAGGATCGTCGAGGCTGACGGCACCCCGCGCAAGAAGCCGGACAGCACGCCCGAAATCCGCACCATCCTGTTTCCCATCACCAGCGCGACCATGCACGACGTCTGGGACGTCATCGGACTCAAGGGCACCGGCACTGATTCCTATTCGGTGAGCGATCTCTTCATCCCAGAAAAATTCGCAGCCCTTCGCGACGAGCCGACGGCGCTGCGCGAGAAGGGGCCGATCTATAGGATCTCGACCAACATGGTCTTTGGCATGGGCTTTGCCGCGACCTCGCTTGGTGTCGCGCGCGCCATGCTGGATTCGGCGGTCGACCTCTCACGCAAGAAGACGCCGCAAGGGCTCGCGGCCATGCGCGAGAACAATGCCGTCCAGGGATTGATCGGCCGCACAGAAGCGACTTTGCGCGCCGCGCGGGCTTATCTCTATTCCACGGCGGCCGAGGTCTGGCGCGATCTCGAGGGCGGCGGCCCCATGACCGAAGCCCACCGCATCGCCATGCGCATAGCCGCAACCTGGACCATTCACCAGTCGACGTCAGTGGTCGACACCGCCTATCACATGGCTGGTGCGACCGCTGTGTTCGCCGCCAACCCGTTCGAGCGGCGCTTTCGCGACATGCACACCATCGCCCAGCAGATCCAGGCTCGCGACACCCATTACGAGGACGCGGGACGGGCGATCCTTTCGGGCAAGCTGCAGGCTCCGCCCACGGCGCGATGAGACGAAAGTTGAGCGGCGCGCCTCAGCGGCGAAGTGCCGCGCATGTTCAGCTCCCTCCCATGACGGATACGCATGGTGGCATTAGCCAATATTAATCAATCCTGGGTATTTCCGAACCACCCATGACGTGTTTCGGAATACTTCGATGTTCAAGCTCCAGTCGATCGCCGCCCGCCTTATCCTTGCGATCTCGCTCACGGTCGCCGCGGCCTGCGGAATCCTCGGGACTTTCTCCATCCTGCAACAGCGGTCGCTGACCCACCTTGCGCTCGATCAGCAGCTCAAGCTGCAATATGACAGCGTGGTGGCGGCGATCGACTATGAAGGCCGCGCCGCGCTCGCCGTCAGCGCGACGATTGCGGGGCTGCCGCCGGTGGCGGACGCGATCGCCAAGGGGGACCGCGCGGAACTGGGCTCGTTGCTTGGCAATTCGATGAAGGCGCTGAAGGAGCAGGGCATCCCGCTCATCACGTTCCAGGTCCCGCCGGCACTGTCGTTCTATCGGGTTCATGCCCCGCAAACCTACGGGGACGACGTCACCGGACGTCGCAACACCGTGGTCGAGGCGATCAGGACCGGCAAATCTATTGTCGGCGTCGAGCCGGCGCGAGCGGACCTCGGCATATTCGGCATGACGCCGATCATCCGCGACGGCAAGAGCCTTGCAAATGTCGATGTCGGCGCCGCCTTCGGCAGGGAATTCGTCGACCGCGTCAAGCAGCGTTTTGGCATCGACATCGCCGTCCACTGGTTCGACGGCACGAGCTTCAAGCGGCTGTCGTCCACCTTCGGCGACGGCGAGGTGGCCACGCCCGCCGAATTGAAATCCGCATTCGACGGCGCCGCCCAGCAGCGTGACACGACGTTCCAGGGCCACCCCGCGGCCCTCTATGTCGGACAGATCAAGAACTATGCCGGCCAGCCGCTCGCCGTGCTCGAGATCATCAAGGACACCACGGCCTATGAGGCCGCCGCGAGCCGCGCCCAGACGACGCTGTTATTGGCGACACTGGCCATCCTGGCCGGCGCGGCACTGCTCGCCTTCCTGCTTGGCCGCGGCATGTCGCGTCCGCTTGTGGCGATCACGGCGGTGATGAACCGGCTCTCCAGCGGCGACACGTCCGTGACCATCCCCGGCGGGGAGCGCAAGGACGAGGTAGGGACCATGGCGCAAGCCGTGGACGTGTTCCGCCGCAACATGATCGAGACATATGGCCTGCGCGAGCAGCAGGAGGCCGCCAAGCAAGCGTCGGAGGCCGAGAAGCAGGCGTTGCAGCGACAGATGGCCGATCGCTTCGAGGCGGACGTCAAGAGCGTGGTCGCCCAGGTGGCGCAGGCGACCAAGGACATGCAACGCGTGGCCGACGAAATCACCCAAAGCGTCACCGGCACCTCACAGCGCGCTGCGGCCGCGGCGGCCGCCTCGGAACAGGCCTCCACCAGCGTCAGCACCGTGGCCGCCGCGACCGAGGAATTGGCCTCCTCCGTCGCCGAGATCGGCCGGCAGGTAGCACACTCCTCCAACGTCGCCAATGGCGCGGTCGAAAAGGCCGGCAAGACCACCGAAATGGTGGGCAGCCTCGCCTCCACCGCCGAGCGCATCGGCGACGTGCTGCGGCTGATCGACGCCATCGCAAGCCAGACCAATCTGCTCGCGCTCAACGCCACGATCGAGGCGGCGCGCGCGGGCGATGCTGGCCGCGGCTTTGCCGTGGTTGCCGCCGAGGTGAAGGAACTCGCGAGCCAGACCGCCAAGGCAACCGAGGAGATCGCGGGCCAGGTCACCGCCATCCAGTCGGCCACCTCCGAATGCGCGACCGCCATCGGCGGCATCAGCCAGACCATCCGCGATATCAGCGGGATTGCCACCAGCATTGCCGCCGCCGTCGAGGAGCAGGATTCTGCAACGCGCGAGATCGCGCGCAGCGTCCAGCAGGCGGCCGCCGGCACCAGCGACGTCACGCAGAACGTGGCAGGCGCAAGTCAGGCCGCCGACCGGTCCCGCGCGCTGGCCGACACCGTGATGACCGCATCCGGCCAGCTCAGCCACCAGACGACGGCACTGTTTGAGAGCGTCGATACATTCCTCGCAGGTCTGCGCAACGCGGCGTGAGTCATCTCGTCACCCGCAACAAACCGCTTCATCATGCCGGATAAGCGCGCTAGGATTATTTCGACGCTGCGCTTCCCCGGATTGCGATGCCAAGCTCCGCCGCAAAGCCCGCCAAGAAGACCCACGCACAAAACGGTTCAAGCCCGTCCGATCCGAAAGTGGCAGCAGTCTTCAGCAGCCACCCAGAGCCGCTGCGAACAAAACTGCTGGCACTGCGGCAACTGATCCTCGACACTGCACGCACCACCGAGGGCGTCGGCCGCCTCGACGAAACCATCAAATGGGGTCAGGTCAGCTATCTCACCAGCGAGACCGGAAGCGGCAGCACGGTCCGCATCGACCGGGTGAAATCGACCGCCGACCAATATGCGGTCTATTTCCATTGCCAGACCAGTCTGGTCGAGACGTTCCGCGAGCTCTATCCGCAGCTCAGCTATGGCGGCAATCGCAGCATTCTGCTCGACGCATCCAAGGCGCTGCCGAAACAGGCCTTGCGCCACTGCGTGGCGCTGGCGCTGACCTATCATTTGAACAAGCGCAAACGTTAACTCACGCGACGCGCGCCTTCACCGTATCCGGCTCGTCCGCACCACGCTGGGCACGCAACAGCTCGACGATCTCCTCATTGGGGCGGGCGCGGCTGAACAGGAAGCCCTGGCCCTCGTGGCAGCCTTCCGCGCGCAGGCAGCTCAGCTCGGCCTCGGTCTCGACGCCTTCCGCGGTGATGGTGACGCCAAGCCCCTTGCCGAGACTGACGATCGAGCGAATAATCGCCTGCGCTTCGCGGTTGGCACCGAGATCGCGCACAAAGGACTGGTCGATCTTGATCTTGTCGAAGGGAAAGCTGCGCAGGTAGCTGAGACTGGAATAGCCGGTACCGAAATCATCCATGGAGATGCGCACGCCGAGCGCGCGCAGCGCATGCAAGGTTGCCAGCACCTGGCTACTCTTCTCCAGGAGCAGGGTTTCGGTGATCTCGAGCTCCAGCCGCTTGGCCGACAGGCCCGACTGCTTCAGCGCATCCATCACGATGGACAGCAGGTTGCCGGTGCGAAACTGCAGCGGCGACAGATTGACCGCGACGCGGACCTCGTCCGGCCAGGTCGCCGCGTCCTTGCAGGCCCGCCGCAGCATCAAGCCGCCCACCGCGTTGATCAGTCCGGTTTCCTCCGCGACCGGGATGAACTCGCCCGGCGAGACCATGCCGCGTTGGGGATGCGGCCAGCGCACCAATGCTTCGAAGCCGGTGATGCGCCCGGCGGAAAGATCGATCAGCGGCTGATAATAGGGCTGTAGGCGTTCGTCGCGAACGGCATCGCGCAGCTCGGTCTCGATCTTGCGACGGGTCTGGGCACGCGCATCCATGGCGGCCTCGAAGAACGAGAAGGTGCCACGGCAATCGTTCTTGGCGCGCGACAGCGCCATATCTGCGTTCTTTAGCAGCATCTCGGAATCGTCGCCATCGCCGGGCGCCATCGCAATGCCGATGGTTACGCCGACCACCACGGAATGGCCGTCGAGCAGGAAGGGATCGCCGATCGCCTCCAGCAGCCGGCGCGACATCAAGACCGCGTCCTCGGGCCGCGTCAGCCCGCCCTGGATCATGGCAAATTCATCGGAATTGAGCCGCGCCAGCGCGTCGTCCTCGCGCAAGGTCGAGCGCAGGCGCTTGGCGACGGCACGCAACAGCTTGTCGCCGACACTATGGCCGAGCGAATCGTTGACCGCCTTGAAATTGTCGAGCCCCAGGACCAGCACCGCGACCTTGTCACTGCTGCGGCGGGCATGCGCGAGAATATCGTCCATCTGCTGCCGCAACAGGTTGCGGTTCGGCAAGCCGGTGAGGTCGTCATGCTGGGCGAGGAAGGCGATCCGCGCCTCGGCCCGCTTGCGTTCGGTGATGTCCATCAACGCGAGCAGGACGGCCGGCTTTTCGTCATAGATCAGCTCGCGCGAATAGATCGCGAGGTCGATCAACGAGCCGTCGGCCCTGACATGCTTCCAGGTCCGCGCGGCCTGCTCATCGCCGGGGCGGTCGGTAGCCCAGGGCGGATCGCTGTCGAAGGCCTGCAGGCCGCTAATGGTGCGCGTCTCGAACTCGGTGCGGCCATAGCCGTAATGCTCGACCGCGGCGTCGTTGACGGCAAGAATCCTCCCGCCGTCCAGCGCGCAGACGAT
This sequence comes from Bradyrhizobium sp. Tv2a-2, assembly GCF_000472425.1. GTDB lineage: Bacteria > Pseudomonadota > Alphaproteobacteria > Rhizobiales > Xanthobacteraceae > Bradyrhizobium. The sequence continues at coordinate 185,167 of NZ_AXAI01000005.1, forward strand.
CATGGGAACGGGATTGCCGTCGAACAGCAGACGGAACGACGCCTCACGCTGCTTGAGCTCCGTGATATCGACGCGCAGCCCCACGACGCCACCATCCCCGGTTAGCCGCTCCTCGATCAGGATGACCCGGCCGTCGGAGAGCGTCTGCTCGTGGCGGGCGCCAGGCTGGTACATCTTGGCGAGCCGCTCGGCGATCCATTCCTCTTCGCGCCCAGCAGCCTGGGGGTAGTCGCCACGCTCCACTCCGATGCGAAGCGTGTCCTCCAGCCGCGCGCCGGGTGCGAACAGATCGGCGCTGCGGCTGTAGATCTCGGCGTATTGCTTGTTCCAGAGGGTGTAGCGGCCCTCGGCGTCGAGAAACACGATGCCCTGCGGCAACAATTCGATCGCTTCGCGCAGCCGTTCATGCGACTTGCGCGCATCCGCGATCGCGGCTTCGGCTTCGGCACGGGTCCGCGCAATCTCGGCGGCCGCGGTGGTCGGATGGCGTCGCGAGTTTGCAGATCTCGGAGCGAGGCTGGCAAGGCGGCGCGACTTGCGGCGCGCGGACGCAGGCTTCAACTTCTTTTTCCTTTGCCGGACATTCGGCATACGCGCGCCCCCAACTCGCATTCTGCGCGCCCTTGTTTTCGGCCAAGTCTCTTAAAGAAAAGGTATCTTTCTCCTGCGGAGCCCCGTAGGACCATTCGCCAACGCGACTGCTCGCAGTCTTGTGATGGCTCTGATGGAGCGACGCGTCAGCCAAAAGTAGCCGATTTTTTGTTATTGCAACCCGTGATAGCGAAGTGGATATTAAACTACCACCGCTTCTTATCACTCGGCCACGCGCCTGCGCTTTACGCGGCAAATCCCCGCGTTGTTCTTCGCGCGCACGAAATTTGGTCAGTGGGGAAGACGGTTATCGCGCGGTTAAGAAGGCTTTTCCGTCGCGCCTGATCAATCTCGATCCGCGTGTTGGCAGTGCCGCTGTAGCTCACTAGCGCGAACAAGGTCGCCGCATGCGCAGGATGCGGCCTTGCGATGCCGACCGCTGAGACGCGATGTCGTCAGTGCCGTGGATTGCAAGGCCGTAGCAGAGGAAGATCCCTTGCGGCATCGGTGCTCATGCCGAGCGGCAACCGCCTTCAATCTTCAGTGTATCGCCTAAGCTTTCTATCACCAGCACGCAAAACTGAGGATCGTCCAAATTGCGGTCGGGACGCTGCGGCGCTTCCATGCTAGGCTTGCCGACGCACAGAGTGACGCAATGCCAGCCCGCCCAATTCTGATCCCGCTTTTGTTCGGTATCGTCTGCGCCACGGCGCTCTCAGCGCTTGCGCAGGACCTCGGCACGCTTCAGCCGAAGCCACTGCCGCCACTCGATCATCCCAAGGATCCCAAGCTTGCGGCCAAGGAGCTGTTCGCCCGCAAACTCAAGCCGACCGCCGGCCCGGCCAACTCGATCGGATCCTATGCGAAAGGCTGCCTGGCTGGTGGCGAAGCGATGCCGATCACGGGTGACACCTGGCAGGTGATGCGGTTGTCACGCAACCGCAATTGGGGCCATCCCGACATGATCGCGCTGCTCAAGCGACTGTCGGTCAAGGCGCACAAGGACGCCGGCTGGCCGGGCATCCTGGTCGGCGATATCGGCCAGCCGCGTGGCGGGCCCGCGCTCTCAGGACATGCCAGCCACCAACTCGGCATCGATGCCGACGTGTGGCTCACGCCGATGCCGGATCATCTGCTATCGCGTGAGGAGCGCGAGGAGATGTCGGCGACCATGATAGTGCGCGACGACCGGCTCGACATCGATCCCAAGGCCTGGACTCCCAACCACTGGATGGTGCTGCGCGACGCCGCGCAGGAGCCCGCCGTGCAGCGCATTTTCGTCAATGCCGCGATCAAGAAGGCCCTGTGTCGCGACGCCAGGGGCGAGCGCAGCTGGCTCAGCAAGATCCGCCCCTGGTACGGCCATGACTATCACTTTCACATCCGCCTGCGCTGCCCGATCGGCGACAAGGAATGCAAGGGCCAGCCGGACCAGGGTGGAGGTGACGGCTGCAGCGCTTCCGATCTTGCCTACTGGTTCAAGGATTCCATCATTCACCCCGAACCACCCAAGGAGCCGTCGAAGCCTGCTCACGCCGTCACGCTGGCGCAAATGCCCGCGGAGTGCCGGAAGGTGCTCAACGCGCCTAACGCGAAGCAATAACGTGACGGTGTTTTCCTTCCGCTGCAACTTTCGCTAAGATGGATCGGATACGCGCCGTAAGCGCGACCCATCTCCCGGATCAGGCTGCTGATCCGCCCATTTCCGCTCTGCCGATGTGACGAGCATCGTCGTGCGTGGAAGGGTCCTCAGAATAAAAGCGGTGGATTGATGATGCGTGGCACGTTGGCGATTGCCTTAGTTCTCGTCTCCTTCGTTCCTGCCTTTGCGGCGGAGGAGCCGAGCGGTTGTGACAAGTTCAAATGGAGCATCGACCAAGCGCGCGCCGCGCTCACGGCACCGGACCGTACGAAGCTGACCTCGGGCAGCGAAGTTGCCGCGGTACCATCGACAGGCGTGATCCTGAGCTTGCGCACACCGTCCGAAGCCAAACTGCCGTCGCCGCCGGAACGCGCCCCGAAGGAAGGCACCTTTGCCGGCTTCACCAGTTTCAAGGCGACGCCGAAGCCCGGAATCTACACTATCAGCCTGTCAGCCGGCGCCTGGGTCGACGTGGTGCAGGACGGCCATTTCCTCAGGCCCAAGGCCTTTAGTGGCGCGACGGATTGCGACGGCATCCGCAAGACGATGAAATATGAGCTGGCGGCGTCGCCGTTCGTGCTGCAGGTCTCGGGCGCCAAGGAGGATGCGATCTCGATCGCGATCCTGCCCTCGGAATAGGCGAAAGTAGACAAACCGTCGCCTTTACCCCCAATCCCAGCCTGTTATGGTCCCGGGCAGCGACATCCCCTATGGCCGTAAGTCGTAAGGGATGGCCGGAACGGCACTTCCGCTGTCGCCCCTTGACCTGAACCAACGCCTGATTTGCGCGCGCAAATGTTTGCGCCTGCGAACATGCATGGAGCGCTTCGATGTATCGTCTTGCCGGAATTTTCGCCGCTTTTGTGATCCTGTTGGGATCGGCCTCGTCCCCCGCGACAGCCGAGGACAAGACTCTCACTGTTTTCGCCGCCGCCTCGATGAAGAACGCGCTCGACGACATCGACGCAGCCTTCACCGCCAAAACCGGTGTGAAGGTCTCCGCAAGCTATGCGGCAAGCTCGACCCTGGCAAAGCAGATCGAACAGGGTGCACCTGCCGACATCTTCGTCTCCGCCGACACTGACTGGATGGATTACGCGGTCAGCAAGAAGACCATCAATGAATCGACCCGGGTCAATCTGCTCGGCAACTCGATCGTGCTGATCGCGCCGAAGGATTCCAAGATCGACAACGTCGCGATCGGGCAGGGCTTTGATCTCGCCAAGCTCGCCGGCGACGGGAAGATCGCGACCGGCGACGTCAAGTCGGTGCCAGTCGGCAAATATGCCAAGGCGGCGCTGGAGAAGCTCGGCGCCTGGCAGGCCGCAGAGCCGAAATTCGCGATGGCCGAGAGCGTGCGCGCGGCGCTGACGCTGGTGGCCCGCGGCGAGGCCGTGCTTGGCATCGTCTATTCGACCGACGCCAAGGTGGAGCCCGGCGTCAAGATCGTCGGCACCTTCCCGACGGATTCCCATCCTCCGATCATCTATCCGGTCGCCGCTACGAGCACTGCCAAGCCGGAAGCGAAGGAATATCTCGATTACCTGCACTCGTCGGCGGCGAAGGCGGTGCTGGAGAAGTACGGCTTCACCTATCTGGTCAAGCCGACGTCCTGATCGGTCGACGTGTTTGACATCACGCCCACCGAATGGACGGCGATCCTGCTCTCGCTGCGGGTCGCCACCGTGGCGACGCTGATGGCGACCCCGCCCGGCATCGCGCTGGCTTACCTGCTGGCGCGGCGCGATTTCTGGGGCAAGTCGCTGCTCGATGCGCTGGTCCATCTGCCGCTGGTGCTGCCGCCGGTCGTGACCGGCTATCTGCTGCTGCTCGCCTTTGGTCGGCGCGGGCCGATCGGCGCCTTTCTGGCCGACTATTTCGGCATCGTGCTCGCGTTCCGCTGGACCGGCGCGGTGCTGTCCTGTGGTTTGATGTCGTTTCCACTGCTGGTGCGCCCCATGCGGCTGTCGATCGAGGCGGTCGACCGCCGGCTCGAGCAGGCCGCGGAAACGCTGGGCGCACCACCCTGGCGCGTCTTCTTCAACGTCACCCTGCCGCTCGCGCTGCCGGGTGTGCTGGCCGGCATGGTGCTTGGCTTTGCCAAGGCAATCGGCGAATTCGGCGCCACCATTACTTTCGTCTCGAACATCCCGGGCGAGACCCAGACCATTTCCTCGGCGATCTATTCGCTGATCCAGACGCCGGACGGTGACGCCGCCGCGTTGCGGCTGGTTGTCGTCTCCGTCGTTATCGCTGTCGCTGCGCTGATTGGCGCGGAATGGTTTGCGCGTCGCGCGACCCGGCGCCTGCACGGGAATTGACCCATGCTGCACGTCGACATCGTCAAGCAGCTTGGCGAGTTCGCGCTGCAGGCCGCCTTCGAAAGCCAGGGCCGCGTCACCGGGCTGTTCGGCGCGTCGGGTTCGGGCAAGACGTCGCTGGTCAACATGATCGCAGGCCTGCTGCGGCCCGACCGTGGCACCATCTCGATCGACGGCGAGGTCATGGACGACACCGAGAAGGGCGTCCACGTGCCGGCCTGGCAGCGCCGCATCGGCTATGTGTTCCAGGACGCGCGGCTGTTTCCGCATCTCGGTGTCGCGCAAAATCTCGACTATGGCCGGCGCATGAACCGCGTGGCGGACGATCCTGCCCAGCGCCAGCGCGTCATCGAGCTGCTCGATATCGGCCATCTGCTCGATCGCCGTCCCGGCAAATTGTCCGGCGGCGAGCGTCAGCGCGTCGCGCTCGGCCGGGCGTTGTTGTCGAAGCCGCGGCTGCTCCTGCTCGACGAACCCCTGGGCGCCCTCGACGAGGGACGGCGCGCCGAGATCCTGCCCTACCTGGTCCGGTTGCGCGACGAGGCGCGAATCCCGATGGTCTATGTCAGCCACGACCCGGCCGAATTGCGCCAGCTAGCGACCCAGATCGTGCTCTTGAAAAACGGGCGCGTTACCTCGTTCGGCGGAGTCAAGGTGCTGTCGGGCTCCTGACGTTCCCAAGACCAGGCGCTCGAACGTGTCGTTCGGGTCCATTTGGCCGCCCTTCAGCATCAGCTGCCGACCAGGACGAACACCGGTCCACCAGCGGGCTGCACAACGGCCTGCTGCCCAACTTCCGGAGCCAAGCCGATTCAGCGCCGATAGGAGATCGTGGCCTGTGCGACGCTGCTGGCGTCGACCCGATTCCGATCGGCATCTTCCTGCGGGAAAAAGCTGCCATAGGCGATGCCGTTCAGATGATTTCGCGCGTGCGCAAATCCCTGATCTCTCCTTCGCCATAACCGAGCGATGAAAGCACCTCGTCAGTGTGGGCGCCGAGCTCCGGCGCCATGCGGTCGAGCCGGCCGCCGCCATGCGCCAGGCGGAAGCCGGAGCCGGCAAAGCGCAGGCGGCCGTAGGGCGTGTCGATCTCCTGGATGGCGCCGCGTTCGACAATCTGCGGATGGTCGATCACCTCCTCGACCTTCCAGATCGAGGCGCAGGGCGCGCCCGCCGCGTCGAGAATCCTTTCCCATTCGCGCGCGCCCTTCTTCGACAGTGCGTCCTCGATGATGGCGCGCAATGCCGTCTCGTTCTCCTGCCGTGAGAACCAATCGACGAAGCGCGGGTCCTTCAGCGTGTCCTCACAATCGAGCGCCGCCATCAGCGCACGATATTGCTTCTCGTTGTTGACCGCGAGCAGCAGATAGCCCTCGCCCGCCTTGAACAGGTTCGCCGTCACCTTGCGGCTGACGGCCTGATTGCCTGACAGTTGCTGGCGATGGCCGGCGACCGAGTAATCCGCGATCTGACCCGACAGAAACGCCAACGTCGCCTCCAGCATGGAGACGTCGACAAGCTGGCCCTTGCCGGTATGGTTGCGCTGGAACAGCGCACTGGAGACGCCGAATGCCGCAGTCGCGCCCGACAGCACGTCGCAGACCGCAAAGCCCGCGCGCGTCGGCCCCGTCTCCTCGTGACCGGTGATCGCCATGATCCCCGACATCGCCTGGATCTTGCCGTCATAACCCGCACTCAGCCGCTCCGGCCCGGTCTGGCCGAAGCCTGACACCGCGCAATAAATCAGCCGCGGGTTGATCCTGGACAGCGCTTCGTAGCCGATGCCAAGCTTGTCCATCACGCCGGGACGGAAATTCTCCATCACCACGTCGGCCTGCGCGGCGAGCTTCCTGACGATCTCGATCGCCTCCGGCTTCGACAGATCGAGCGTCAGGCTGCGCTTGTTGCCATTGATAGCCTGCCAGCCCGGCGCCAGCCCCCGCTCGGCCCATTCGCGGCTCAGCGGCGTGCGACGCATGTCCTCGCCCTCGCGCCGCTCGACCTTGATGACATCGGCCCCCAAAAGCGCGAGCTGGTAGCTCGCATAGGGGCCGGCCAGCACCTGCGTGAAGTCGAGGATCTTGACGCCCTCGAAGGGTCGGGTCACCGCGATATCCTCCTGATCGGCATTGTTCTTGCTATTGGCGCGGATGATCTCACGCCGCGCGGTTGCCGCGAGCGATCTCCTTCTGCCGGTCGAACTCGGCCCGGCGGCGCGCGAGCTCTTCGGGGCTCATCTGCGCGACATTGTTGTAGTCGAGCTTCCAGGAGGCATCATCGCTCCAGCGCAGCGGCGACTGCATGGTAGTGCGCGCCCCGACAGCGCTTTCCAGAACGCGGAGCGCAAGCTCCAGCGTCAGTGCCTGTGATGCCTCGTCATGCGGCTTGCCGGCGGAATTGCCGAGCGGGAAATCGCTGAACAGGAAGCGTGGCACCGCCGCGTGCTCGACAATGTCCTTGGCGCAACCCATCACGACGGTCGGAATGCCGTTCTCTTCGAGATGGCGCGCGACCAGCGCCGCGGTCTGGTGGCAGACCGGGCAGTTCGGCACCAGCACGGCAACATCGACCTTGTCCTCGCGGCAGCGGGCCAGGATCTCGGGCGCGTCGGTGTCGAGGGTGACGCGGTGACTGCGGTTGGTCGGCGCGCCGAAGAAACGGGGCGCCACATCGCCGAGCCGGCCCGCGGCCTTCGCCTTCAGAAGCTGCGGCAGCGGAAACCAGGTGCCGCTGTCGGTCGCCGTGGTGTGCTTGCGGTCATAGCCGATATGCGAGATCCGCAAATCGTGTTGCTTCGACGTATCGCCATCATAGACCGTGTAGAACTTGGCGCCGCCATTATAGGCCGCGCCCGGCCCCTGATCACCCCTGGCGGGATCATAGGGTGCGGCAGTGGTGATGATGGTGACGCGGCTTTGCGACAGCGGCTTTGTCAGCTGCTGGAACGGCGCATCCACATAATGCGCCCAGCGATATGGCGTGGTGTAGCCGATCGCGGCGTAATAATCGCGGGTCCGCTGCATGTAGGGAACAGGGGAATCATAGTCGGGCGCAAAGCCGAACTGTTCATCTTGTGGCGCGGACATCGTTTTGGCTCCTTGCGTTTCCGTCGCGAGGTTATGGTTGGTGGCGTGAGACTAGAGGGCGGCCGCGTATTCCTCAACAGCCAATCACTCCGCGGCCGTTCCGGCGCAGGCCGGGACAACTACGGTGAGGCAATCCCTTTCAAATTTCAAACAACCATCCCTGCCGCCGTCATCGCCCGGCAAGCCGGGCGATCCAGTATTCCAGAGACGCCGGAGTTCTTGCTGAGAGGCCTCTGGAATACTGGATGCCCCGCTTTCGCGGGGCATGACACCGAGAGCACATGAAGCCGCCTTCTCGCGGCGCGTTTCGCCCGAGCTTTGCCAATGATCACCCTCGAAAAAGCCGAGGGCGCAGGGAAGACCGGGTGGCCGCTGCACCCGGGGCCCTCGCGCAGAAAAAATTTGCGCGAGCGCGAAAACCACAGGCACAGGCGGTGATCACACCGGCCTTCCCTGCGCAGTGGTTTACGGCTTATACGCGCTCTCCTCGGTGAACCATCCCGTTTGCCACCGTCGCCCGCGTGATGCGCAAGCATCATCGCGAACTTGAGCGCCGGACCTTGGGGCGCCAGGACCACACGATTTCGCCGTCCGCGAAATCGCCGCTCGTCAGTCAGCGCCTTCACGTCCACCGCACCCCGCCTCACGTGTCGTGACGACCGCGATACGCCCTCATGCCGAGGCGGGACAAGCACACCATACGCCAAATCTGAATTGCGATAAACAGAATTATTTTCTGACCCATGGCTTGACATGGTTTTGGCAACCGAGCCCCGTCGGGCAAATCAGTCTTGCGCGTTTGGGACAGCCTTCGGCGCTCACCCAAGACCGTGGGATTGCCGGGGCCGCGAGCGCTGCTTCATCTTGGCAATGCGAGTCTGCCGCGCTAGCTTCAGTTCAAATCTTGAGGGGACTCAGTCTCAATGGAACTCGGCACCAAGGCGCGATCGGGCTCGATCTGCGCACGTTTTTCGCGATGCACTCTTGCCGCCGTTGCATGGATATGGCTTGCGAGCTCTGGGCATGCCGCTACGGCCGAACTGACGTCGGCGCAGGCGGCGCTTTACACCACGGTATCGATCTTTCCACCGTCCGCCAGTTCGATGACGGTATGCTACGGCTTCGTCTGCCGGCGCCGCGAGATGCTGGACTTCACGGCCGCGGATCGCAGCGCCTTGAGCCGGATCATCGCCGCGGGACGCGGCTCGGCTGTGGCCGAGCGCGCCGCCGTGCAGAAGGCCGTGATCTGGTTCGATCACCGCATGGGGCCGGTGATCGGCACCGACAAGCGCGTCGCCAATGCCGACATCCGCGCGCTCGACGACAAGCACAATTTCGACTGCTGGGACACAACGCGAAACACCACGAGCCTGCTGCTGGTGATGCAGGCGTGGGGCCTGTTCAAATATCACACGGTCGGCGATCCCCATTATCGCGGCAATCCCCTGACCCTGCAGCTGCCGCACAATACGGCTGTTCTGGTCGATCGCGAGACCAAGACCGAATGGGTGGTCGACATGTGGCCCCACGCCTATGGCGAGCCGCCGGATGTCAAGCCGCTCGCGGAATGGATCAAGGAGGACTGAGCGGCGGCATCTGCATGCAGTCCGTCGGATGGGCCGATCCTACGATTGCTGCTCGATCGCTCATTCAGGTTTCCCCTTTCAGCACGCCGGCCCCCGCAGTATGCTGGTGGCCATACCGGCCACAGAGCCGGACAGCGTCTTGAGGAGGCGTCCATGCAAGAGCGCGTGCTTGTGCATCACGACATCAAGCCTGAGAATCCGCCGGAGCGTGCGGCGCGCTATCTCGACGTGCCGAACATGCCCTGGGAGGCGACCAAGTTTCCGGGCATACAGATCAAGGTGCTCTACACCGACGACAGCGGCATCACCACCGCCCTGTTCAAGCTCGCGCCCGGCGCGGTGGTGCCGTTGCACGAGCACACCGCGCTCGAGCAGACCTACGTGATCGAGGGCTCGCTCGAAGATCATGAAGGCAAATGCGGGCCCGGCCAGTTCGTGTGGCGGCCGGCCGGCAACCAGCACGAGGCGGTCGCCCCCAATGGCGCAGTGATCCTGGGCTTCTTCCTCAAGCCAAACCGCTTCGCCTATGGCGAGAAATTCTTCACCGCGCCGGTCGAGAGGTAGCTCATCACTCCCCGGCGGGAGAGGTGTAAGTCCGCAGTTTCCGCTGCTGCCAGTTCGACCTGATCTCGACGCGCGGTCGTGCGGTTCACGCGGCCACCGTCGCCGGCTTCGGCGGACTCCAGACGCCTGCGGGCGACGGCAGAGAGGGAAGAAGTTTGACGCCCTCGACGCCGGCCATTTGGGTTGCGACCTCGCAAATCTCCTGCACCGAGCGCCGCATGGAGGATAGGCATCGGTCAGGTCGCGGAAGTCGCTTCCTGCGCGGTTCGCCATGCGCAGTGACGAGCCGTACTACCCGATCAACACCGCCGCCGACCGCGCGATCCTGTACGGCTATCGCATGATGATGGAGCCGTATCCGAACGTCATCTTCGGCGGCCGGCTCGGCTCCTACAAATATCTCGACATGCACCAGGCGATCGACGCCGCGCTTAAGACGTTCGAGAACGAGGTCACGGCCTTCCTTGCAGGACAAGACATACCCGAGCGTGTCGTCATGGCGGGCTGAGCAGGCGGTTCGGCACCGAGCACAGACACGCCGTGCACTGCAGCACGCCAAAAGCACTCCAAGCCGGCGCGCTTTCTGAAATCGAAACGACCGATTCATGTGGGCATTAACCGCAAGTTGCCTGCTGCGCCTTTTTCCCTCCTCACATGCGGCTTAATCTCGCTGACGCGCCATATGGCCGTGACAAGGGAGGACTCTGATGAATAGCGACAAACTAGCAGCCGAGGCCATCGGGACCTTCTGGCTGACCTTTGGCGGCTGCGGCAGCGCGGTGATCTCGGCCGGATTTCCCCATGTCGGGATCGGGCTGCTCGGCGTGGCGCTCGCATTCGGCCTCACCGTGCTGACGATGGCGTACTCCATCGGTCATATTTCCGGCTGCCACCTCAATCCCGCCGTGACGGTGGGGCTCGCCTGCGGCGGGCGCTTTCCGACCAGCCTCGTCGTCCCCTACATCATCGCGCAGGTGATCGGCGCAATCGTCGCTGCCGCGGTGCTGTATGTGATTGCCAGCGGAGCGCCCGACTTCAGCCTCGCCGGCAGCTTCGCGGCGAACGGCTATGGCGATCACTCGCCCGGCAAATACGGGCTCGGTTCCTGTCTTGTGAGCGAAATCGTGCTGACCATGATGTTTCTGTTTGTCATCATGGGCTCGACCCACGGCAAGGCGCCCGCGGGATTTGCGCCGATCGCCATCGGGCTCGCGCTGACGCTGATCCACCTGATCAGCATCCCCGTGACGAATACGTCGGTGAACCCGGCGCGCAGCACCGGGCCGGCACTGTTCGTCGGCGGCTGGGCGCTGGCGCAGCTCTGGCTGTTCTGGGTGGCGCCCTTGATCGGCGGCGCGCTCGGCGGATTTCTATACCGGTGGCTGAGCCCGGAGCCGACAGGCGAGGTGACGGGCAAGGCACCGGCCTGAGGCGATCGTTTGCGTCCCCGGAGACATTGACGTCAGGCGAAGCGGGTGAGCTGCCGGCCAGCAGCCTCACCCGCTGCAGACGAAAATTGCTTCAGATGTCGCGGCACCGCGACGCTTGCGGGTTCGGATCGTGCCCTAAATCCCCGCGACCTGCGCCCACACGTCAGCGAGCTTGTGCTTGATGCTGTCCCACCGCGTGGGCGGTACCTTTTCGTCTCCCTCCTCGGGCAGGCGCAGGCCCACCACATTGACGCGGCCGCCGGAGATGCTGCGGGCGACCAGCACGATGGTGTCGAGCGCGACCGTTGCGCCCTCCTTCGGCGCGTGATCGAGATGGACGTCGAAGTAATCCGACAGCGTCAGCTTCTTGTCGTCATCGGCAGCTTGGATGCCGTAGATCTCGGCGACCTCGCCAAGTGTGTGCTCGCCCGAGACCATGAAATCGCCGAGCAGATGCGGGTCGGGCGCGGAGCTCGGCTGCATGTCGACAAAGAAGCGGTCCAGCGCCTCCGCCTTCTCCGGCGGCGCCAGCAGATAGATGTAATCGCCCGGCGAGATCGGATCGGCCTCGGCGGGCGAGAGAATGTTCTGGTTGCGGATGACGAGCGTGGGCTTGGACCAGGACGGGATCAGGCCGCGGCGGAAGAACAGGCTCTTCGGCCGCACTGGATAGCCGACCAGCTCCTGCTCGAGCTGACCCGGCAGATCGAGTTCGACGCGGCGCGGGCCGCGATCGGTGCGCGGCAGCGCGACATGCAGCCGGCGCGCGGCGGCGGCCAAGGTCCAGCCCTGGGCAAGCAGCGAGATGATGACGACGACAAAGGCGACGTCGAAATAGAGATAGGCCTTGGAGAGGCCGACCAGCATCGGGATCGAGGCGAGGAAGATCGCAACCGCCCCGCGCAAGCCGGTCCAGGCGATGAAGGTCTTTTCGCGCCAGTTGAAGCGGAATGGCGCAAGGCATAGGAACACCGCGGCCGGCCGCGCCACGAACATCAACATCAAGGCGACCAGCACCGCCGGCAGGGCGCTGCTGGCAAGCCGATGCGGCGAGACCAGAAGACCGAGCAGCACGAACATCACGATCTGGGCCAGCCAGGTCGCGGCATCGAGGAAGGTGACGACGGAATTATGTGCGCGCGTCGGGCGGTTGCCGATGATGATGCCAGCGAGATAGACCGCAAGGTAACCCGAGGTGTGACCGATCTGCGCAGCGCCGAAAATCACCAGCGCCGCCGTGGTGACGAAGGGCGCGTGCAGACCCTGCGGCAGCGCGACGCGATTGAGCGCGAGCACCACCAGCCGGCCGCCGATGACGCCGATGACGGCGCCGAGCACGGCTTCGCGCAGAAACTCCATCACGACATGGCCCGGCGAGCTCTGGCCGACGGTGATGAACTCGACCAGCATCAGCGTCAGGAACACGGCGAAGGGATCGTTGCTGCCGGATTCCGCCTCCAGCGTCGCGCCGACGCGTGGCCGCAAGCGCAGGCCCTGAGCATGGACCAGAAGGAACACCGCCGCGGCATCGGTGGAGGCGACCACCGCGCCGACCAGCAGCGACTCGGTCCAGTTCAGATCGAGCGCAAATCGCGCGACGGGCGCGGTGATCAGCGCCGTCAGCAGCACGCCGGCGGTCGCCAGAATCATCGAGGGGGCGAGCACTGCCTGGATGGTCTGGAAGCGGGTGCGCAGGCCACCGTCGAACAGGATCAGGGCGAGCGCCACCGACCCCACCAGATAGGTGGTGCGGACATCGTTGAACTCGATATGACCGGGGCCGGAATCGCCGGCCAGCATGCCGATCAAAAGGAACACGAGGAGCAGCGGTGCGCCGAAGCGCAGCGCGAGCAGGCTCGACAGGATGCCGGCCATCACCAGCACAGCGCCAAGCAGAATGGCAATGGAGACCGAGTCCAGAGAGGCCATAAAGGAACGCGTGAAATCCGTTGCAAATAGCTGGATTTAAATCCTTATCGTCGCCACACTTCGACGCCAACCGGTTTTCCTGAAATCGCGTCGATATGTCCGATTTTTCGACCCCAACCGGGGCTCGTCATGGGATTTTGCGCCACTTTCGAATCAATTTTGCTAACACCGCTTTGCCTGACCGGACGAGACCTCGACGATGGACATGGACTTCAAGGAGCTGACTGACTTCCTGCTGGCGGGCGCACGCTCGGTCGGCGCCGAGGTGACATCGCCCTGGTTCTATCTGCAGTTCGGCTTGATCCTGGCAGCGGCCGGACTTGCGCTCGCCGCCGGCGCCGCCATCCGCTCGCGCGTCGACATGGACAAGCTCGGTAGTGGCTGGCCGCTGCCGCTGCGCCTGTTCATGCACGTGCTGATCAACAGTGCGCCGACCGCAGTGTTCGCGATCCTGGTGATCGTTGCCCGCATCATCATGTGGCACAGCACATGGCCGAGCCGCAGCTATCTGCTGATGGTCAGCGCCAAGCTCGCGCTGGCGTGGATCGCCATTCGCCTGGTAACCTCGACCTTACGCAATCCCTTCATCGTCCGCGTGCTGTCGATCTCGGCCTGGGTGGTCGCCGCACTCAGCATCATCGGCGAGCTCGAGCCGACCATCGAGGCGCTCGACTCGGTCGAGGTGGTGCTCGGCGGCTTCAGACTGACGCCGCTGATCCTGATCAAGCTCGGCGTGCTGCTGATCGTCGCACTCTGGCTGACCAACATCGCGAGCAACATCGCGGAAGGCTGGATCGCGCGTTCCAGCGACCTCACGCCCTCGGTGCAGGTGCTGCTGGTCAAGATGATCCGCATGGGGCTGATGATCACCGCGATTGCGGTCGCCGTCAGTGCGGTCGGCATCAACCTCTCGGCGCTGGCGATCTTCTCCGGCGCGGCCGGCGTCGGCATCGGCTTCGGCCTGCAGAAGATCATCGCCAACTTCATCAGCGGCATTATCCTTCTGGTCGACAAGTCGGTGAAACCCGGCGACCTCGTCACCATTGGCGACAATTCCGGACGCATCAGCGCCATGAAGACCCGCTACATCTCGGTCGCCGCCGGCGACGGCCGCGAGTTCCTGATCCCGAACGAGGACCTCGTCACGCAGAAGGTGACCAACTGGACTTATACCGACAAGAACACGCTGGTGAAGGTGACCTTCGGGACCAATTACGAGGCCGATCCGCACCAGGTCTGCAAGCTCGCGATCGATATCGCCGCCGCCGCGCCGCGCGCGCTGAAATCCAAGCCGCCGAACTGCCTGCTGACCGATTTTACCGATGCCGGCATGCGGTTTTCCCTGACCTTCTGGATTGCCGATCCCGACGGCATGGACGGTGTCAAAAGCGGCGTCATGCTGGCGTTGTGGGACGCCTTCAAGCGCGAGGACATCCATGTTCCCTACCCGGTGCGCGTGATCCGCGTCCGCGATGGCGCGCTGCCGGTGCAAACCTCGGATTTGACAACCTAGGCGCCAGTGCGTGCCGAAAGGCGCGACTTGCGAAAGCCCCCGCAATCATTAAATTAGCCAGATTGCCAATTGAGCTGCAGCCGCGGCCTTCACCTCTCCCGAAGGGAGGGGTCGATTTGCGGAGCAAATCGGGTGAGGGGTTACCGTCCCTCGTGAGAGCCGAGACCCCTCACCCGGATTGCTGCGCAATCCGACCCTCCCCGCCGGCGAGAAGTGAAGCCCCCCAAGAGAAGACGATTTCCGAATGAGCTACGTCGACGCCACCGATACCTCCTTACGCAAGACCGGGCAGATCAAGCTGCACGGGTCGAACGCTTTTGTCGGTATGCGCAAGGCGGGCGCCCTGGTTGCCAAATGCCTCGATGAGCTTACCGACATCGTGAGACCCGGGGTTCCAACCTCAAGGATCGACGATTTCGTGCGCGAGTTCGCCTTCAGCCATGGCGCCTACCCGGCGACGCTGATGTATCGCGGCTATCGCTATTCGACCTGCACCTCGATCAACCATGTGGTCTGCCACGGCATGCCGGGCGATCGCGCGCTGAAGGAAGGCGACGTCGTCAATGTCGACGTCACCTTCATCGTCGACGGCTGGTACGGCGATTCGAGCCGGATGTATGCGATCGAGCCGATCGCGCGCAAATCGGAGCGGCTGATCGAGGTCACCTATGAAGCGATGATGCGCGGTATCGCTGCGGTGAAGCCCGGCGCCACCACCGGCGACATCGGCTACGCCATCCAGAGCTTTGTCGAGCCGCAGGGCATGAGCGTGGTGCGCGATTTCTGCGGCCATGGATTGGGGCGCATGTTCCACGACGAGCCCAACATCATCCATATCGGCCGGCCCGGCGAGGGCGTGCTGCTCAAGCCCGGAATGTTCTTCACCATCGAGCCGATGATCAATCTCGGCAAGCCGCATGTGAAGATCCTCTCCGACGGCTGGACCGCGGTGACGCGCGACCGCTCGCTGTCGGCGCAGTTCGAGCATTCGGTCGGCGTGACCGCCGACGGCGTCGAGATCTTTACGCTGTCGCAGCGGCACAATGAGAGGCCCTACGTGCAGGTCTGATTTCGTCAGACCGTTTACGGCCGGCGTTGCCGGCAATGATGCGATGGGATGGTTGCCGCTATGTTCACCCCTCCCGAAGGCAGAGGTGCGCACCGCGGCGACCCGTCGAAGCCAATCTTCGAGCGCGCTAATTCGCGGCACGCTTCGGTGGCCCGGCGGGCGGCATCGTCCGTGTGAAGCTCTCGCGCGCCGCATGACGCGCGTAATAGCGCCCCAGATTTGTCTCGGGCCCGAGGGCCGCCGCACCCAGGGGCAGTTGCCTGACGTAGTAGAGGATCGGCATCAGGTTGATGTCGGCCAGGGTGAACTGGTCGCCGACGAGGTAACCGGTCGCGGCCACCGCATGATCGAGAATCTCGAGCTGTGTGCGAACCGCCGGTGTCACGGCCTCGATCGTGTTCCGGTCTGGCTTGCCATCGGCGGTCTTCGGCACCGCGTAGGCGAAGAGATAGGTGCGAACGAGGGTCGCATCCATGACGGTGTTCACCAGCGACACCCACTGCTCGGTAAGCGCAGCGAGGCGGGCATCGTCCGGGATGAGCTGGGGTCCCGGGAAGCGGCGATCAAGATAGGTCGCGATTGCCTTGGACTCGCAGAGCTCAAGGTCGCCGTCGCGCAGCACCGGCATCTTGCCGAAGGGATGAATGCGACAAAGCTCCGGCGCGCCGAGCAACGTCTCGGTCAGGACGTAGTCGATGCCCTTCTCCTCGCAGACCATGCGCACGACGCGTGTATATGAGGACCGCAAGGAGCCGAGGATTTCCGGCTTGCTCATCGCTTGCTCTCCTCAAGCTCACGCGCGGGCCATCGCCGCCATACGATCGAACGCCGCGGACCAGCCACTGCCGTGACCATCGCGGGCGCCTTTGGTATCGAAGCGCTGCTGCACCAGCACCAGGCGGGTGCCGCCCGGAGCCGCCTCGAAGGTGACCGTCACCTCGGTCTCGTGGCCGCGGATACCGCCGGCGCCTTCCCACGCCCATGTAAAGCAGAGTCGGTGCGGCGGATCGACGATCCGATAGACGCCGCTGGTCGCAACCTCATCACCGTCGGGCTTCCGCATCGTCACACGCCAGTGTCCGGCGACCTTGCTATCCAGCCGATCGACCGACGCCTCGTAGCCGTCAGGCGCCCACCATTTCACCAGCTGGGCCGGCTCGGTCCACAGCGCGAACAGCGGCGCGGGATCCATCGGGATCAATCGCTCCAGACGGAGCGTCGTCTCGGCGTCATCGCTCACGACTTCCTCCGCTTCGGCGTTTGCTGGGCGGCCACGGTCTCAAGCCGGTCCAGTGCAGCGGTCCAGTACCGCCGCTGCCGCGTTAACCAGCTTTCCACCGGCTCGAGCGCGTTGTCGCGCATGCGCACATAGCGCCATTGGCGCTCGACCCGCCGTTCAATCAGCCCGGCACGCTCCAGCACCTGGAGATGCCGTGAGATCGCCTGCGTGCTGATCGCGAAAGGCGCGGCGACATCGCCGACATTGAGCTCGCCTGCGGCGAGCAGCCGCTCGACGATCTTCCGTCGGGTCGGGTCGGCGAGCGCCGCAAGGACGCCGTCGAGCCGAGGGGCCTGTGAGGTAACCATCGGCAGGTCCTTATTTAACAGATCTGTTTAGTAACATTTCAGTTGATCAATGTCAACGCGCGGCGGCATCCGTGATCGCGGGCGGATGCGTTCGCCGATATGACGCGCTTCATTCGGTCGCGAAGTACGCCGGCGCGGGGCACGCAGCAGCGCGCCGCCGATTGCCGCAACCAAGGTCCAGCCGGCATGGGCATAGGCCCAGATGGAATTTCGCGCCGCCCGGCCCCTCAGAACGTAGCGCACTTCGTGGTTGCAAATTGATGCGTCGTCACTGCACAGTAGGGCCATGAGCAGCGAGACCAGCGAAGCCCCCGACAAGACGCCGCCCAAGCCCGCGCGCGCAGAGCCGCCACATTATCACGGCCATCGCCAGCGGTTGCGGGAGCGTTTCCGCAGCGCCGGCGCCGCTGCACTCGGCGATTATGAACTGCTGGAGCTGGTGCTGTTCGCGGCCCAGCCACGGCGCGACATGAAGCCGCTGGCGAAAGCGCTGCTGAAACGGTTCGGCTCCTTTGCCGAGGTTATCCATGCGCCGGAAACGCTTCTGCGCGAGATCGACGGCATCGGAGAGGCCTGTATCGACCAGCTCAAGCTGATCGCGGCCGCCGCGACCCGCGTCACGCGGGGAGAGCTGAAGCATCGCACCCTGCTCTCCTCATGGAACGAGGTCATCGACTATTGCCGCACCAGCATGGCCTTTGCCGACAAGGAGCAGTTCCGCATCCTGTTCCTGGACAAGCGCAACCAGCTCATATCAGACGAGGTGCAGCAGACCGGCACGGTCGACCATACCCCGGTCTATCCCCGCGAGGTGATGAAGCGTGCCCTGGAGCTTTCGGCCACCGCGATCATCCTGGTGCACAATCACCCAAGCGGCGATCCGACGCCGTCGCAGGCCGACGTGCGGATGACCAAATCAATCGTGGACATCGCAGGCCCACTCGGCATTACCGTGCATGACCACATCATCGTAGGCAGGAATGGGCATGCGAGTTTGAAGGGGATGAAGCTGATGTGAGGACGGCGGTGTGCGCCGCGTCTCGATGCTCATTTACCATCTATTAACTCTTCGCTTCGCGATTCCGGCCATGCGTGAGAGAGTGGATCATCGAATGAGCGGGGTAGCTCATCATCGGATGCGAGGGAATCGATGATGACCAAGGTTGGCGAGCAAATGCGGCGCGCGGCGCTCGCAATGAGTCGAGCCGATTTGATCGACACATGTCTGCGTTGGATCAAGCAACTGAGCGTCATACCGGCCCCTGCTCAAGTGAACAGGCTGGCCTGCATCAAAATTCGAATTGACGTCCGGCGCGATCGCTGACGCAAAAAGCTTCGCCGCCGGCCCGATGGCGCAGCGGCGAAGTCAATTTCACTAATAGCAAAAACGCGGGGCGGCGCGGACCCAATAGCCGTCAGGACGCTGCAGGTAGCAGCCATCGCGGTAATAGTAATAGCCGTTGCGGCGGCGCTCGCCTTCGCTGGCGATCGCGGCACCCGTGCCAGCACCGAGGACTGCGCCGATGGCCGCACCGCGGCCCCCGCCGAGCGCTCCCCCGACGATCGCGCCAGCGGCGCCGCCGAAGATCGCGCCGCCCAGCGTATCCTGAGCGAAGGCCTCGTGAGCCGGCATGGCAAACGCGAGCGCAAGGACGGCCGCAGTCCCGAACTTCCTCAACATTCCAACTCCTCCATTTGGCTTGTCGACGACGCTTGTTCGCAATGGTTCGAGAAGAAGTCAACCACGATTCCCTCGCCCGCACTGGCCTGCCTTTGAACCGACTGCACCGACGATTCCACTTATGACAGCGCGAGTTGTCACGACGACAGGGTGGCGGCGGAACAAACAACCGTGCAGACACGGATAATGAGGCTATTTTTGAGCGCTCTGATGGCAAACAGGCGTCGGCGTATAGCGGCGACACTGGCCTCATCCAGGCTTTTGCGGATCGAGCCAGCGCTGCACGGCCTCAAGGCTGTCGGCCGGCGTGGTGTTGAAGCAGATGCAGGCCGCAGGCGCGAGCCTGTGGACGAGATTGACGACCTTTTCGAACAACAACAGCACGTCTCCCGGCTGCCGCAACCCCGCGCCGATCAGCACGGCGTCGAAACTGTCCTTGGTCAACGCGGCTGCGATGACCGCTTCAGCAGTGTCACCGCGATCGATCAGGCAGGAGATGACATCGTAGCCGCCGGAACGCACCCGCTCGAGCTGGCTGTCGATATAGTGGCGAAACATCTCGGGCGTAAATTGCGGCAGCGATGAGAAGTCCACGAAGGCGGGATCGATACCGATTGCGAGCACCCTTTTCCTGGCCATGAACGCTGCTCCCGCAAGCAGATCAGGCGGAGCCAACGCACTCGCCCGGATTCGGTTCCGATCAAGGCGAAGCCGCAGCAGCCGCTTCGGCGGCGCGGCGCAGCAGGAATTCCGCCTCGCGCCTGTTGCCGGCGAGTCCTGCGGCCTGTTCGAAGGCGGCGCGGGCCTCGCAGTGGCGGCCCAGCTTGAACAGGAAATCGCCGCGCACACTTGAAAGGAGATGATAGGTATTCAGCGCGCCTGATTCAGCGATGCGCTCGACAATGGCGAGCCCTGCGCCCGCCCCTTCGGCCATGCCGATGGCGACCGCGCGATTGAGCTCGATCACGGGCGAGGAGACCAATCGCGCAAGCTCGTCATAGAGCGCGGCGATGCGTCGCCAATCGGTATCCTCACGCCCCCTCGCTTGCGCATGGCAGGCCACGATCGCTGCCTGCAGCGCATAGAATCCGGTGCCGCCGAGGGCGCGCGCACGTGCCAGCGCACGCAAGCCGCGGCTGATCTGCAGCTGGTCCCATAGCGCGCGGTTCTGGTCCATCAGGAGCACCGGCGCGCCGCGCGCATCGACGCGGGCGGCCATGCGCGAGGCGTTGAGCTCCATCAGCGCAAGCAGTCCGTGGGTCTCCGGCTGCTGCGGAGCCAGCGCCGTGAGCACGCGGCCCATCCGCAGCGCCTCGTTGCAGAGCTGCGGACGATGCCAATCGTCGCCGTGCGCGGCGACATAGCCCTCGTTGAAGACGAGGTAGACGACCTCGCAGACCGAGGCGAGCCGCACCGACAGCTGCTCTCCGCGCGGTGTTTCGTAATGAAGGCCCGCTTCCGACAGCGTCCGCTTGGCGCGCACGATGCGTTGCGCCACGGTTGCGTCGGACAGCAGGAACGCGCGGGCGATCTCCGCGGTGGTGAGGCCGCAGATCATCCGCAACGCCAGCGCCGCACGTGCCTCGCGCGAGAGCAGGGGATGGCAGGCGGTGAAGACCAGCCGTAGCAT
The DNA here is from genome assembly GCF_000472425.1 of Bradyrhizobium sp. Tv2a-2. Classification (GTDB taxonomy): domain Bacteria; phylum Pseudomonadota; class Alphaproteobacteria; order Rhizobiales; family Xanthobacteraceae; genus Bradyrhizobium. The sequence continues at coordinate 205,796 of NZ_AXAI01000005.1, forward strand.
CTCGTCGCCGATCTCGTCGTCGAGCGCTGCATCCGGATCAGGCATCGCCTGCTGCTCCCGCTCCATGTCGCCTGCGATGAGGCCGTGCTTGCGCGCGATCATCCGGCGCTGGCGCAGATGATCGAACGCGCGGCGCTTGGCAGTCGCCATCAGCCAGGCGCCGGGATTATCCGGCACACCGGTCGACGGCCAATGCTGCAGCGCTGCGACGAGGGCGTCCTGGGTAAAATCCTCGGCGACCGGCACGTCGCGCAGCATGCGCGATAGCGACGTCATCAGCCGCGGCTGCTCGACGCGCCAGGTCGCGAGGATCAAGCGTTCGATCTCAGCCTGCGGCGGCATTACAGCCGATATCGTGCACCTGCGGGGGACCCTGAGTCGCGAACGCACGCACCTCGCAGGTTCCGTTCCAGCCCGGCAGATGTTCGAGATGCAGCTGCATGAACTCCCTTGCCATCGCGAGCGCTTCGTCCCTGTCGCGCAGCTCGAAGATCGCATAGCCGCCGATGACTTCCTTGGCCTCCACAAAGGGCCCATCGGTGACGGAGAGCTTGCCATCGGCGATATGGACCTGCGCGCCGGCCGCAAGCGGCATTAGCCCGCCGGTGTCGAGCATCCGTCCGGCCTTGATCTCGCGCTCGGCGAGCTTGCCGACAGCCTCCAGCAGCGCCGGCGTCGGCCCGATCTGAGGCTGTGGGCTGGTCACGATATACATGAAGCGCATCGGGAAGCTCCTCGTTCCGCGGCCGGAAATTCGGCTCGCTTATGGGACGACGAACGAGGAGCAGAGAAATCGACAGGATGCTTGAGAAAATTGCGCTGGTTCTGCGCGGCCTGCCCCAACGGAGGAAGCCGCCGGTTGGCGGCCTTACTGCCGCAGCATGATCAGGGGATCGGCGCTGTCGGGCACCAGCCGCCATTGCGCGTTGTCGTCGGCCTCGAAGTGCCAGATTTCGCCGCGGTCGGACATCAGCAGGATCTGGCCGTGCTCCAGCCGCCATTGCGTCGGCGCGAAGGCGGCGACGGCCGGATCGCATTTCGGCTTCAGGAACACCTGGAAATTGTCGTTGCCGGCGTCATTGTTGGTCAGCGTCAACCCGCAGACCGTGTTGCCATTGCCGCGCACCATCGCCCAGTCGCCGATCATTTGATCCTGCGACTTGGCGATCGAACGGGCGGCAGCGAGGTTCTGCAGGATGTAGACCCCCTCATTGGCGCGCACGCCTTCGAAAATGCCGGTTTCGACCTGGGTGAAGTCGAGCACGGCCTCGCCGCTCGCATCCTGCAGGCGGACGATGTCGAGCCCCTTGATGCTCCAGGCCTTGATATCCTTGGTGAAGGGCAGCGCCGTCGCGCAGCCCGGCTCAAGCTCGAGCTTCAGGCCTTGCGGGATGGTGTCGCCCTTCAGCGTCACCACACAGGTCTTGCTGCGCTCGGTGGTGGCGAGCTCCCACTGGCCGATCATGTCCTTCTTCAGGCTTGCCGCATCCTGCGTCCGCGCCGGCGTTGCCGCGACGAGCAACGCCAGAGCCGCGGCATATGGTGAGAAGGCGCAGGATTTCATCGGCGACAGCCTTACGAAGAGCCTATGACGCGGGCCTGGGCTTCAGCGAGCTTTGGCCGGCGTCTCCATGACCGGGGTCAGTGGCGGCTTGCCGGCGAACCAGGTCTTGAGATTGTCAACCACGAGCTGGTCCATGGCATTGCGCGTTACCACGGAAGCTGAACCGATATGTGGCAACAAGACGACATTCTGCATTGCCTTCAGCTCATCCGGCACATTTGGCTCACGCTCGAACACGTCGAGCCCGGCCGCGAGGATCGTGCCCGACTTAAGCGCCTGGATCATGGCCTGTTCGTCCACCACCGTGCCGCGGGCGACATTGATGATGACGCCGCGAGGGCCGAGCGCCTTCATCACCTCCGCATTGATCATCTTGGCCGTGCCCGGGCCGCCGGGCACGATCACGACCAGCGTATCGACCGCCTTGGCCATCTCCGTCAGGTCGGGATAGTGCTTGTTGGGCAGCTCCTTGATGGGGTTGCGGGTGTGATAGACCACCGGCACCTTCGAGGCTTCCAGCCGCCGCGCGATGGCCTGTCCGATCCGGCCCATACCGACCATGCCGACCGTGCGATCGCGCAGGGAGCCGGCGCTCAAGGGATATTGCCCGTTGTGCCACAGCCCCGCGCGCAGATATTTGTCGGCCTTGACGAACTCGCGCAGCGTCGCGATCAAAAGGCCCATGGCGATGTCGGCGACTTCCTCCGTCAGCACGTCGGGCGTGTTGGTGACCATGATGTTGTGGTCGCGCGCATAGGCCGCGTCGACGTGGTCGTAACCGACGCCGAAGGAGGAGACGATCTCGAGCTTGGGGAATCTCGCCAAGGTCCTGGCGTCGCCGCGAACGGTGTTGTAGGTGATCGCGATGCCGCGCACTTTTTCGGCGACCTCGGGCGTCAGCCGTTCGAGATCGCCAGTCGTCTCGAAGCTGTGCAGCACGAACTGGTCCGAAAAGCCCTTTTCGACGATCGGCTTGCGCGGCCCGTGAACCAGCAGGTGGATCTTTCCCGAATGAGTTGTTCCGGCCGCCATTAGTTTTCCTTTCCAAGCGCGCTTTCGTGCCAGCGTCTTAATGCGAGATGGGAAATTAGCGCCAGCAGCCCATAGATGACAATCCCGGCCAGCGAAAGCAGCAAAAGCGCCGCAAACATGCGCGGAATGTTCAGCCGATAGCCGGATTCGGCGATCCGGTAGGCAAGGCCCGAGCCCGCACCCGCGGTGCCGGCGGCGATTTCCGCGACCACCGCGCCGATCAGCGACAATCCTCCGGATATCCGCAGGCCGCCGAGGATGTAGGGCAAGGCCGAGGGCAATTTCAGAAGCCGCAGGCTCTGCAGGCGGGAGGCACCATAGAGCTGGAACAATCCGGCGAGATTGCGATCCACCGAATTGAGGCCGAGCGTGGTGTTGGACAAGACCGGAAAGAAGCCGACGATCCAGGCACAGACCACGACCGCGGTCTGCTGCGGCAGATAGATCAGCAGCAGCGGAGCGATCGCGATGACCGGCGTGACTTGCAGGATCACCGCATAGGGAAACAGCGAATATTCGACGAGCTTCGACTGGTTGAACAGAAGCGCAAGCGCGATGCCGCCGATGCTGGCCGCGATGAAGCCTTCGAGCGTCGTGAGCAGCGTGGTGAGGAGCGATTGGAACAGCACCGTCCAGTCGCTGATCAAGGTCCGCAGCACCAGGAGCGGCCCGGGTAGCACATAGGGCGGGATGTTGTTGATGCGCACCACGAGCTCCCAGGCGGCGAGCCCGAGCACCAGCACCAGGGCCGGCAGCAGGATCCGCAACAGCCGAAAGCCACGCCTGTTCTCGACGGCGCTGCGCTGCGCGCTCATAAGGCCGACCGCCCGGAATAAGAGGGCGCGAGCGCGGCCGAGACCTTGCGGCAATAATCGGTGTAAGCCGCGGAGGTGCGAAACTCCTCGCCGCGCGGCTCCAGCGCCGTGACGCTGATCTCGGCGGCGATGCGGCCGGGGCGCGAGGTCATCACCACCACGCGCTGCGACAGATAGACGGATTCGAACACCGAGTGGGTGACGAAGATGACGGTCTTGCGCAGGTTCCGCCACAGCGCCAGCAGGTCATTGTTGAGGCGGAAGCGGGTGATCTCGTCCAGCGCGGCGAACGGTTCGTCCATCAGCAGGATGTCCGGATCGGTGACGAGTGCGCGCGCCAGCGATACCCGCATCTTCATGCCGCCGGAGAGCTCGCGCGGATAGCTTTTTGCAAATTCCAGAAGGCCCACGCGCTGCAGCGCCTCTTCGACGCGCGCATCGGCTTGCGCCGCCGCCACCCGCGCGAGCTTCAAGGGCAGCCGCACATTTTCACGCACGCTGGTCCAGGGCATCAGGGTCGGCTCCTGGAATACGAATCCGATGGCCTGACCCGAAATGCCTTGTCCCGGCCGTCCCTCCTCGCCGTGATAGGACACACGCACCTCGCCCGACGTCGGCGCGCTGAGGCCCGCGATGATGCGCAGCGCCGTCGACTTGCCGCAGCCCGACGGCCCGACCAGGGCCACGAACTCGCCCTTGCGGACCTTCAGATCGAGCTGGCCTAGCGCCGCAACCCCGCTGTCATAGATCTTGGTGACGCCTTGCAGGCTGACCGAGATACCCGCGATATCGGCTCCGCTACCGGGCAAGATGATGCCTTCATCCATCAATTCTTGTTCATCACATTTTTGGGCCGCAGGTCGAGGCCGACACCCTTGTTGATGAAGCGCAGCGTATAGGACTTGCGGTAGTCGATGTCGGGGCGCACCACGCCCGCCCGCACCATCTTTTCGAAGAAGCTTGCAACGCGTTCATCGCTCATGGCACCGATGCCGTTCTTCAGCGAATCCCCGGAGTCGACGATGCCATAGTCCCTCATCGTCTTGATCGAGTAGGCGAGCAGCTCGTCGGTCATTTCCGGATTGAGCTGCTTGATCATGGCGTTTGCGGCCGCGTTGTCGCCGTAGAGATAATTGTACCAGCCGACCATGGAGGCATCGACAAAGCGCTGCACGAGATCCGGCTTCTTGTCGATCAGGTCCTGGCGCGTCTCGATCAGGGTCGAATAGGAATTGTAGCCATAATCGGAGAGCAGGAAGACGGTCGGCTTCCAGCCCGCGCTCTTCTCGACCGAGTAGGGCTCGGAGGTGACATAGCCCTGCATCGCGCTTTGCCCGGTGGCGATGAAAGGCTGCGGATTGAAATTATAAGGCCTCACGTTTTTTTCATTGAAGCCGTATTCGGACTTCAGCCACTGGAAATAGGTGGTGATACCCTCCTTGGACACGAACAGCGTCAGCGGCTTCAGGTCCTCGAGCTTGGTCGCCTTGACCTCGGGATGGGTCAACAGCACCTGCGGGTCCTTCTGGAACACCGCGGCGACCGAGACGACCGGCACCTTGTTGGTGACCGCGTCGAATGACATCAGCGTGTTCGCCGCCATGAAGAAATCGAGCTTGCCCGCGACCAGCAGCATGCGGTTGTTGACGTTCGGTCCACCTGGAACGATGGTGACGTCGAGGCCGTATTTCTTGTACGTGCCGTCGGCGACCGCCTGGAAGAAGCCGCCATGCTCGGCTTCCGCAACCCAGTTGGTTCCGAACGAGACCTTGTCCAGCTGCTCCCCGAGAGTTGATTGCGCTTTGGACTGGGCGAAGACCGGCGAAGCCATTAGCCATGCCGCGACAAGGCCGGTTAACGCTCGCAGCAAAAGAGCCGGGTTCATGGTTGGACTCCGTTGGTCATTCTGGCCCATGATAGGGAGAGTTCGGAACGCTCATGGCGCCGATATAGCGCACCTGGACGATGACGAAACTAGCCTGCAAATCCACTGAATGAAACCTTTGACTCAATGACCCGCAATCCGCCCCGCGACTGGAACGACATTCACTGGCCGAATATCGACGCCGCCACGGCCGGCAGCTGGATCGCGGTGCTGCCGCTGGCTGCGACTGAGCAGCATGGGCCACATCTGCCGCTCGCGACCGACGTGATGATCGCACAGGCCTATCTTGCGGAGGTGCGCAAGCTCTTGCCCGCGGATCTGCCGGTGACATTCCTGTCCGTGCAGCCGGTCGGCATCTCCACCGAGCATATCGATTTTCCGGGAACGTTGACGCTGTCCCCGATGGCGGCGCTCGAGCAATGGATGGCGCTTGGCGAGAGCGTGGCGCGCGCGGGCGTGAGGAAACTCGTCATGGTCACGAGCCATGGCGGCAACAGCGCGGCGATGTCGCTCGCTGCCCAGGAGCTGCGCGCGTCGCTTGGGCTTCTCGTCGTCACCACATCATGGTCGCGCTTTGGCACGCCGCAGGGACTGTTCCCGGACGAGGAGCTGCGCCACGGCATCCATGGCGGCGCGGTGGAAACCTCGATCATGCTCGCGCGGTTTGCCGATCAGGTGCGCGAGGAGAACATCGCCGACTTCCGGTCTGCGAGCATCGGCATCGAAAAGCGCCATCGCTGGCTGTCGACGCAACGGCCGGCGCCGTTTGCCTGGCAGGCGCAAGACCTCCATCCGAGCGGCGCCGTCGGCAACGCGACCCTGGCCACGTGCGAGAAGGGCGAGCAACTGCTTGCGCACGGTGCCCGCGCGTTCTGCGAGCTTCTCGCCGACGTCGATAATTTTGATGTGAAACAGCTCGCCAAAGGCCCCGGGGCTTAATCCGCGAGCAGCCTAACCTGCTGGAATCACGAGTTAAAGAGCCAGCAGCGCCGAGCGCCAGAACCCTTGTCGGCGCCGCCATCGTCGGCAGACGCCTTCGGCAATTACATCGGCGCTGTTCGCACCTGGACCCGACCCCGGCCTCTCACTTGTGGTGGATTCTCGCGTCCGACACGGGCGCCTCGTCCGCTCTGTGTCGTTCCTCGACCCGTCCGGCCGTCCCCCCGTGCGGGTCACCTTGCTTTGACTCTCCCATGCTTTGAATTGACATAGTATAGGGGGGTATCCTATAAGTATTTGATGAGCCATACCGTCAAAGAGAAGAAGAAGCTCCTGGCCCGGGTCGGCCGTATCCGCGGCCAGGTCGAGGCGCTGGAGCGCGCACTTGCAGAGGAGACGGAGTGCGGGCGTATCATGCATATGATCGCGGGCATTCGCGGCAGCGTCGCCGGCCTGATGGCCGAGGTGGTCGAGGACCACGTCCGAACCCATCTGGTCGATCCGCAGAAGAATCCGGGCGCGCTGAACGCCGATGCTGCCGAGCAACTGATCGACGTCGTCCATAGCTATCTGAGGTGAGCGACCATGGCTGACACTGATTTTCAGCTCGGCGCGCATGATCACGTCTTTCTCGGCAAGGATCACGAGAGGGCCGAGCGCCGCACCTGGGCGGTGATCGTGCTGTGCAGCATCATGATGGTCGCCGAGATCATCGGCGGCGCGCTGTTCGGTTCGCTGGCGCTGATCGCCGACGGCCTGCACATGTCGACCCATGCCGGCGCGCTCCTGCTTGCCGCGCTCGCCTATACCTATGCGCGCAAATACGCCCACGACCGCAGCTTCACCTTCGGTACCGGCAAGTTCGGCGACCTCGCCGGCTATACCAGCGCCATCGTGCTCGCGATGATCGCGCTCCTGATCGGCTACGAGGCGATCGACCGCCTGCTGCACCCCGTCGCGATCAGTTTCAATGAAGCGATCCCGATCGCCGTGCTCGGGCTCGCCGTGAACATCGCGAGCGCCTGGCTCCTATCGGGCGGGCACCATCACGGTCATGGGCATGATCATGATCACGTGCATGGCCATGCGAATGAACATGATGACGCGCACGATCATGGGCATGACCACCACCACGAGCACGACGCCACCCATCATCGTGATAACAATATGCGTGCGGCGATCATCCATGTGCTGGCGGACGCCGCCGTCTCGGTGCTGGTGATCACCGGACTGTTGTTGGCGCGCGCGTTTGGCTGGCTCTGGATGGACCCGCTGGCCGGCCTGATCGGTGCCGCCGTGATCGCCAACTGGTCGGTCGCGCTGATCCGCGACACCGGCGGCATCCTCCTCGATCGCATGCCGGACGGGCGTATTGCCGACAGCATCCGGACAACGGTCGAAAGCGAGGGCGACCGCGTCACCGACCTGCATCTGTGGCGCCTCGGCCCGGGCCACCTCGGCGCCATCGTCTCGATCGCTACGGGCACCGCCCGCGAGGCCGCGCACTACCGAAAGCGCCTGGCCTGCTTTGCCGACCTCTCTCACGTGACGGTGGAGGTCCAGCACGCACCGGGCGCGCGGGGGTAAGCGGAACGGCGCATTGATGTGCCCTCGCATTGGGGAGAGGGCAGCTCCGCTCGTAGACACCGGCAAGCTCGGGTAAGGGTTCCGCAGGACAAAGTCTCTCACCCGCCATGTCCCGTGCGGAGAGACCCCTCACCCAAGGCTTCGCGCCACCTTCTGCCACAACGGGAGAAGGGAAAAACTCACCTCAAAGATACTTCGCGATCTGCCGGAAATCCTTCAGCGCGGCCCGGCCCCTCGTGCCGGCGGCCGTGAGCGAGCGCTCGAGGCTGTGGCTGATGTGATCGTGGATCAGCGCCTTCTTGGCGTTCTCGATCGCCCCTTCCACGGCCTGCAATTGCTGCGCGATTTGCGTGCAAGGCTTGCCCTTTTCGATCATCTCGATGATCGCCTCGAGGTGGCCTGTCGCGCGTTTCAGGCGGCTGGCTATTGCGGCATGCGGGTGGTCCGGCATCGATGTCTCCCATATCCTCCCACCAGGATAACAATGATCCTCCCCGGAGGATACCGGATGTCGTCGACTCAGGCTTGACTTGTGCCTGGCGCAGGCCTATGTGCGCGAAGCGATGGCTCGCACCTTTGTGCCTGCCGCCGCGACATCAACCCGAACGACGAGATCATGGGCAGTATCCCCTCAGGCAGCGCCAAGCCGACAACCGGCGCCGCGTTGCCGCCACATCCTGGAATCGACCGCGACGGCGGCAGCCGCGCGAGCGTCGGCCGTCGCATCTAGCTGACGGCTCGTCCGCTCACTCCTCTGCCGCGTGACCCGCGGAGAAGGAGCGAAGCGATGTTCAACAAGATCGCGACATTCAAAGTACTTCCACCTCGGGTACTTCCCCCCCGGCGCCCGGCGCACGGTATGAACGCGCCCGCCAATGACAACCGCCGCAACGCACGGGCCGTCACCTCCCGACACGTCCACGCCCCGCGGCTCGTTTGCCGCTGGTCGGTGTCGCCGGACACAGGCCGGCCGGTCTGCCACTGGGAGCTCGACCACGCCGATGGGCCCAGTCCGCAGTCGGGCGAAGAGGCGCGGCGCGAACGACCGCTTCACAAAACGGTCTTCCAACCGTCTTATCAGGATGAGACCGGCCTAGCCTTGCGCGATCGCGGGCGCATTTCCGGCCGGAATGCACCGATCCGCGAAGACCGTGAACGTTCGAGCGTTCGCGGGGTGTTGCACGTACGTCACTCGACGATGCGATTGAGTGCGTCTGCCGGTCCGGCTCCTTCCCATCACGAGAGGTTTGCAATACGGTCCAGTTGCGAATGATTTGCAGTTAGGAGCAATGAGCTGTGCAGCTTCCCTCCCGCGTCTTGACGGCATGGCGCGATGGATGGCGGTTTGAGTTCTTCGGCGGCATCGGGTGCGTCGGCATGTTGGGGCCATGACGAAAGAGACTGTCGCAATGTTCGCGCTGGGAATGCTCAACCGATGAACCGCAGCAGGCTGAGCTGGCAGCACGCTATTGTCTCGGCCGCACTCGGCATGCTCGCGGTCGAAAAGCCCGCGGCCGCCGCCGACCTGCCCGTGAAAGCGCCTGCGCTCAACCGCGTCTACGACTGGACCGGCTTCTATATCGGCGGCCATTTCGGTTACGGCGGCGCCAGCCTCGGCGCCGCCACCAATCCGCTGCCGCTGGAGAGTATCTTCTTCCCGCACAGCCCGACCGGCCTGATCGGCGGCTACCAGACGGGCTACAACCGCGAGCTCGCCAACCATGTCGTGCTCGGCGTCGAGGCGGATGCGTCGTTCACCAGTCCGACGGACCAGGCCGCGGTCGGCCGTGCACCGCAGGTGCCCTTCAACACCACGCTCGATTATGTCGGCACGCTGCGCGGCCGGCTCGGCTACGGCTATGGACGCTGGATGCCCTACGTCACCGGCGGCTTCGCCTGGGGCCACACCCATGCCGATATCAATGACGGCAGCGGCGCGATCACCGGGCACTATCAGCCCGGCTGGACCGCCGGTCTTGGCCTCGAATTCGCGGTCAGCGGCAATTGGACCGCCAAGCTCGAATACGACTACATCGACCTCGCCCGCCAGGCCTACGACCTCTCCAGCTTCGGCTTGCCGGGCATCAATGTCGATCCGCGCATCCATCTCGCCAAGATCGGCCTCAACTATCAGTTCGGCGATACGCTGTGGAAGCCTGCCGCAGGCGACGCCAAGCCACGGCTGCCCGAATCCGACGACTGGAACGTGCATGCGCAGACCACGTTCCTGCCGCAGGGCTATCCGGCGTTCCGCTCGCCTTATGCGGGGCAGAACAGCCTTCCCGGCGGCGGGCAGCTGCAGGCGACATGGACCACGACCGCGTTCCTCGGCGTGAGGCTGTGGGACGGCGGCGAGTTCTATTTCGATCCGGAGCTCGCACAGGGTTTTGGCCTCAACGGTACGCTCGGCGTTGCCGGCTTCCCTAACGGCGAGGCGCAGAAGGCCGGCGCCGCATTCCCGAAGATTCGCCCGCAGCGCTACTATTTCAAGCAGACCTGGGGCCTTGGCGGCGAGCAGGAAGACGTCGCGGACGGTCCGAACCAGCTCGCGGGCAAACGCGACATCGACCGCGTGACCTTGGTGGTCGGGCGGTTTGCGATCGGCGATTTCTTCGACAACAACACTTATGCACACGACCCGCGCGCGGACTTCATGAACTGGGCACTGTGGGAATCCGCTGCCTACGACTTCCCCGCCGACCTGCCCGGCTACACCCGCGGCGCCTATGTCGAGTTCAACCGCAAGGACTGGGCGATCCGCGGCGCCTATGTCGAGGTGCCGTCGCAGCCGAACAGCGACATCCTGACCTTCGACACCGGCGGCGCGATTGTCGAGTTCGAGGAACGCCACACCATTTTCGACCAACCCGGCAAAGTGAGAGTTGGCGCCTTCGGCAACCAGGGCGTGACAGGGAATTACAATCAGGCACTGGCGATCGAGGCGACCGACCCGGCCCAGGACATCAACACCGTGATGGCGAGCATCCGCCACGTCAATCCGAAATACGGCTTCTATGCCAATCTGGAGCAGCAGGTTGCCAAGGATGTCGGCGTGTTTGCCCGCGCGAGCTGGAACGATGGCCAGAACGAAATCCTGTCCTTCACCGATATCGACCGCAGCCTGTCGGGCGGGGTCTCGATCAAGGGCAGCTATTGGGGCCGCCCGAACGACACGGTCGGCATCGGCGGGGCAGTCAACGGGCTCTCGGCTGGGCATCGCGATTTTCTCGCCGCCGGCGGCCTCGGTCTCTTGATCGGAGACGGACGGCTCAATTATCGCCCTGAGCAGATCTTCGAGGCCTACTACGCCTACCAGATGACCAAGAATTTCTCCGTGACCGCGGACTACCAGTTCGTCAACAATCCTGCCTATAACGCCGACCGCGGGCCGGTTTCGATCTTCGCCTGCCGCCTGCACGGCGAATTCTGAACGGGACGACCAATGACGCTGCAGGATCTTCGCATCGCCGTGCTGACGCAGGCGCCACGGCCGAATATCTGGGACCTCGTTGCCCTGATCCTGGCGATCGGCGCCATGGTGCTGATCGTCTACGGCGGCGAGCAGACCACGCTGCCGCTGTCGGCGCTGGAGACCGCACCCGTCTCGCTCGATCCGGTGCACCTGCCCGTCTACGCGCTGCGCACCACGCTGCGGATGCTGCTCGCCATCGTCTGCTCGACGGTCTTCACCTTCATCTATGCGGCGGTCGCGGCCAAGAGCCGGCGCGCCGAGATGGTGCTGATTCCACTGCTCGACATCCTGCAGTCGGTACCGATCCTCGGCTTCCTCACCTTTACCGTGGTGTTTTTCCTCAATCTGTTTCCCGGCAAGGTGCTCGGCGCCGAGCTTGCCTGCGTGTTCGCGATCTTCACCAGCCAGGCCTGGAACATGACCTTCAGCATGTACCAGTCGATGCGCAACGTGCCGAAGGATCTCGACGAGGCCACCAAGAGCTTCCACTTGAGCGGCTGGCAGCGGTTCTGGCGGCTCGACGTGCCCTTCGCGATGCCGGGGCTGATCTGGAACGCCATGATGTCGATGTCGGGCGGCTGGTTTTTCGTCGTGGCGTCGGAAGCGATCACCGTCGGCAACACCACGGTCACGCTGCCCGGCGTCGGCTCCTATGTCGCGACGGCGATCGAGAAGCGCGACCTCACTGCAATCGGCTACGCCATCCTGACCATGCTGCTCGTCATCATTGCCTATGACCAGCTCCTGTTCCGCCCCATCGTCGCCTGGGCCGACAAGTTCCGCTTCGAGCAGACCGCCTCGGGCGATGCGCCGACCTCCTGGATGCTCGACCTGTTCCGCCGCACCCGCGCGTTGCGGACACTGACCCTGCCCTTTGCGGCGCTCAACCGCACCTTCTCCAACCTCAACATTGAATGGCCCGGGGCGCTCCGCCTGCCGGCCAAGGCGGGTGCTGCGCCGTCACGCGTGATCGACGGGCTGTGGTTCGCCATCGTCGGCATTGCCACCGGCTATGCGGCCTACAAGGCCTACATCTATCTCTCCGCCAGCCTGCAGCCCTCGGATGTCTATGACGCGATCAGGGATGGGCTCATCACCCTGCTCCGGGTGATCGTGCTGATTGCGCTGGCCACGCTGATCTGGGTGCCGATCGGCGTCTGGATCGGGCTTCGTCCGAAGCTCGCCGAGCGGGTGCAGCCGCTGGCGCAATTCCTCGCGGCCTTCCCCGCCAATCTCGCATTCCCGGTCTTCGTCTTCATCATTGTCCGCTACGGCCTCAACTCCAACGTCTGGCTGAGCCCGCTGATGATCCTGGGCACGCAGTGGTACATCCTGTTCAATGTGATCGCCGGGGCCAGCGCCTTCCCAAGCGATCTGCGCGAGGCCGCTTCCAGCCTTCATCTCGCCGGCTGGCGCTGGTGGATCAAGGTGATCCTACCCGGCATCTTCCCCTATTACGTCACCGGCGCCATCACCGCGTCAGGCGGCTCCTGGAACGCCTCCATCGTCGCGGAGGTCGCGAGCTGGGGCGACACCCACCTGTCGGCGACGGGCCTTGGCGCCTATATCGCTAAGGCGACAGAGGCCGGCGATTTTCCGCGCGTCGTGCTCGGCATCACCATCATGTGCATACTGGTCACGTTGACCAATCGCCTGTTCTGGCGCCCGCTCTATGCGTTCGGCGAGCGCCGGCTTCGCCTCGGCTGATGTGAGGGACTTCTCCATGCTCGACCAAACCAAGCAGCAGTCCACCCTGATCGATATCCGTGGCGTCAGCCGCTCGTTCCCGAAAGGATCCGGCGAGGATCTGCTGGTGCTGGACAAGGTCGACCTTACCATCCGCTCGGGTGAGATCGTGGGCCTGCTTGGCCGTTCCGGCTCGGGCAAGTCGACGCTGTTGCGCATCATCGCCGGCCTGGTCGCGCCCTCCTCGGGCAAGGCCACCTGCCGTGGAGAAACCATCGAGGGCCCGCCGAACGGCGTGGCCATGGTGTTCCAGTCGTTCGCGCTGTTTCCCTGGCTGACCGTGCTGCAGAACGTGGAGCTTGGCCTGGAGGCGCTCGGCATCGAGGCCGCCGAGCGGCGCAAGCGCGCGATCGCTGCCATCGACCTGATCGGCCTCGACGGCTTCGAATCCGCCTTCCCCAAGGAATTGTCCGGCGGCATGCGCCAGCGCGTCGGCTTTGCGCGCGCGCTGGTGGTGCATCCGGACCTGCTGTTGATGGACGAGCCGTTCTCGGCGCTCGACGTGCTCACCGCCGAGACGCTGCGCACCGACCTCGTCGACCTCTGGATCGACGGCCGCCTGCCGATCAAGTCGGTGCTGATGGTGACGCACAACATCGAGGAAGCGGTCCTGATGTGCGACCGCGTCCTGGTGTTCTCGTCCAATCCCGGCCGCGTCGCCGCCGAATACAAGGTCGACCTGCCACATCCCCGCAACCGGCTCGATCCGGTGTTCCGCCAGCTCGTCGACACGCTCTATGAGCGCATGACCCAGCGCCCGACGAAACCGCCGACCATGGAGAACATGCAGGCCAATGTCGGCGTCGGCCTGGTGCTCGATCACGTCTCCTCCAACGTGCTGTCCGGCCTGATCGAGACGCTGGCGGCCGAGCCCTATAACGGCCATGCCGACCTGCCGGTGCTGGCCGGCCAGTTGCAGCTCGAGGCCGACGAGATCCTGCATCTCGGCGAGTCGCTGCAGCTTCTGCATTTCGCCCAGTTCAAGGAGGGCGATCTCGTGCTCACCGAGGCGGGAAAGCGCTTTGCCAATCTCGAGACCGACGCGCGCAAAAAACTCTTTGCCGAGCACCTGGTCGCCTTCGTGCCCGTCATGGGCCTGATCAAGCGCGTGCTCGACGAGCGTCCCTCCCACACCGCGCCCGCCGCACGCTTCCGCAACGAGCTGGAAGACTACATGTCGGAGGAATATGCCGACGAGACGCTGAAAACCATCGTTTCCTGGGGCCGCTACGCCGAGCTGTTCGCCTATGACGAGCAGTCGGAGACGTTCAGTCTGGAGAACCCGGGCGTGGATGAGGGTAGCGCCTGACGCGCCGGCATCCCGGCAAAAGCGCCGGGCGTTGTCATCGACCCAACTCTCTCCCCCGTCATCGCGAGCGAAGCGAAGCAATCCAGAGCCACGCCAAGCGACGCTGGATTGCCGCGTCGCTTCGCCCCTCGCAATGACGGCCGAGCCATCGGCCCGCATTCTCGCGCATCAAGAAACGAGGCGATGAAATTGCGGCCACCGGTGACGACAGGCGGATGCATCATATATTGGATCAGATTTGGTGTGGACCGCAGCCGCTTCCGCGAACAGGAGAGACACGATGTCGACCTCTCACATCCAGATGCTTCGAGCCATGCTCCGCGAGGAGAAGGGCGTTATTCTGCCCGGCGCACCAAATGCGCTCGCGGCGCGGATCATCGCCGATCTGGGCTTCAAGGCGGTCTATCTGACCGGGGCCGGACTTACCAATATGCACCTGGGCCTGCCGGACCTTGGGTTCATCGACCTGACCCAGGTAGCAGATCATGTGATGGCCATCCGGTGTGTGATCGACCTGCCGCTGGTCGTCGACATCGACACCGGCTTCGGCAACGCCATCAACGTCACCCACACGGTTCGCATTCTGGAGCAAGCAGGCGCCAGTGCGATCCAGATCGAAGACCAGCATGCGCCCAAACGGTGCGGCCACTTTGATGGCAAGGAGTTGGTCAGCCCGGAGGAAATGGTGGGCAAGATACGAGCCGCGGTGGACACAAGACGCCAGGACTTGGTCGTCATCGCTCGCACTGATGCGTGCGCTGTCGAAGGATTCGAGGCGGCCATCGAGCGGGCCAGCCGCTACATCGAGGCGGGCGCGGATGTCACATTCATCGAAGCGCCCCAAAGCCTCGAAGACCTCAAGGCGATCCCGCGCCGCCTGAAGGCGCCTCAGCTGGTCAACATGGTGCTTGGTGGCAAGACACCCATTATCGATCAGAAAGCGGCGGCCGAAGTGGGCTTCAGCCTGGTGCTTTACGCCAATGCCGCCTTGCAGGGAGCCGTGCATGGCATGCAGTCGACGCTGTCAGTGCTGAAGCAGAACGGCATCCTCGATGAGGGCGCCGTCACATCATTTGCCGAGCGCCAGAGGCTGGTCGGCAAGCAGGACTTCGACCTGATGGAGGCTCGCTATGCGGCGCATCCAGCGAGCGGGAATGGGCACTCACGCGGCTGATGGCGAATAGCACCGCGGCGCACGTTCACGAACGCAGATCATCCTGCACGACTGCTGTCGAAAAATAGACAGCAGAGCACCGCTGGGCCAACAGCGTTACCACTTCGCCGAGGCAGACAGTTCGAACGTCCGGGGGGCGCCGAGATAAACCTGATCTGGATAGCCCGGGTCTGACCAGACGGCGTAGACCGTGTTGGTGATATTTCGCACCCGAAATGTCACTCGCATCTTCTCGACGCCCTGCCACCATAAATCCCTGCCGGGAATGTCGACGAACGCGAAGAGGTCGGCCGTGGTATAGGGCAGCATGGCCGTGAGATCGTCCTCGAACAGATAGCGCTGCCCGACATGGTGGACTGATCCGCCGACCTCGACCGGCCAACGCCAATTGTCGAACCGGTATGAGGCGCCGGCGTTGATGATGATGGGCGCGATGTTCGATGGCGTGTTGCCGGTCCACACGTCGAAATCACCATATCGCGACTGCGTGACGGCGACATTGCCCCAGATCTTGACGTTGTCGACCGGTCGGACTGCCGCCGCGAGCTCGACACCCTGGGTATGGACTTCGCCGGCAAGGGTGGAGACTGCATTGGTGAGCGCCACATAGACGTTCTTGAGCTGGATGTCATAGGCCGCGAAGGTGAATTCGGCTCGCTTGTCATCCGAGAGCGCCTTGACGCCGGTCTCGAAGATCCTGGCGCTGGTCAATTCCAGCGAAGTGCCTGGCGTGACCGAGAAGATGCCCGCCGCGGCCGGATCGTAAGCCGTCGCGTACATGCCGTAGAACATCAGCCCCTTCACGGGCTCAAGTGTTGCGGCGGCGCGGTAAGACACCGGATTCCAGGTCGTGGTGAAGGGTTGGCCGGCGGGCAGCGTTCCGTCGAAATTGATGCCGTCGCGTGACAACGACAGATCGTCGACACGGACGCCGCCGATCAATGCAAGAATCGGGGTGATCTTCAGACGGTCCTCGACCGTGATCGCGGCGTCATCCAGACGGCTGTTACGGATGCCTGGCTCCGGGGTCATGCTGTAAAGCCCTGGGTCCGGGTTGACCACGGTCACGGAGTCGAACGGATAATCGTCTGGGTTTTGTTCCTGGGCGAATTGGATCTCGTTCCGGCTCACCGACAATTGCGTCACGAAGCGGTTTTCCATGCCGTAGAAGGACGAATTCCAGATCAGGTCGGTATTGTCGCCAATGACCTGCTGCTTGTGATTTACAAAAAAGCGGTCGCGATCAATCAACGACGTGCCGGTATTGAAAGCATAGGTTTCACTGTCGAACCAGTGACGCTTGGCGCCGTAATCATAGGCCTGGTTCTTGATCGTGATGTCCTCGTTGACGTTCCATTCGAAGCCGCCGCGCAGCCACAATTCATGTGCGCCGATGGAATTGTCGGCGACGTTGTAGCTGGTCGTGAGCGTCCGGGAGTCCACGGTCACGGGCGCGATAACCGAGCCGTCGAAAGTGTTGATCGCCGACCCTGCCACGACGCTATGCGTGGAGAACGGTCCGGAAAACGTCGTCGTCGTCAGCGGCGTGCCCCAATAGACGTGGCCGTCATCGCGCTTGTAATCGATGGCGCCGAAGACCTTGAACGAGTCGGTGAGGCGGTAATTGAGCTGCCCCGAGACGTTGTTGAGATTCTCGTAGTCGCCGTCGATGAAGCTGTTGACCTTCGAAGAGCTGATATCGAAGCGGTAATCGAGTCCCGAGATATTGGTGCTGCCGCCGGAGCCGAAATGGGTGCGGTAGGTGCCGAGCGAGTCGATCGAGCCGTCGAGCTCGCTCCTGATCGGTCCGGTGGCCGGCTGATTGCTGACGAAATTGACGGCGCCGCCGATCGCTCCGAGGCCGGACATGATCGAGGACGGCCCTTTGAGGTACTCGACCTGCTGCAGATTGGCCGTGTCCATCACACGCGAGGTGATGGCCTGCGGGCCGATCCAGATGCCATTGTAGAGCACGTTCACTTGGCTGCCGGTGAAGCCGCGCATGGAAAATCCTGCCGGCGCCCCGCCGGCGTCACCGGAGAGCACGCCGACCGCGCCTTGCGCGGTTTCGGTGGTGGTGCGGTAGCCCTGCTCCTGCATCTGTGGTTGGCTGACGACTTCCACACTCGCGGGCATCTGATACGCGGTCAGGCCGAGATGACTTGCGCTGCCTGCCACCACATTGCTGTTGAGCGGCGTTGGCGCCGGCGTGGCCGGCACCGGCACCGGCACCGGCTTGGGCGGGACCTGCCGCGCCGTCCGCTGCACGCGTTTTGGCGCGCCGCGGGTCTCGGGGCCGCGTCGCGTGACGTTGCTCTTCGGAGGAGGTGGCGCGACAATGACGGGATTGAGCGGTTGCGAGGTCTGTGCAGACACAGGTTTCGATGCCGCAGCAAGGCCCAGAAGGATTCCGAGCGGCAGCGCGGAGCCGGACAGCCAGCGCCTTTTTGATGAAGCCAAGTGAAGAGAACGCGCAGAAATGTGTACTGGCGTATGCCAGACAGAGATTTTTGAAATCGACACGATTGTGCCCGACAGCGAACAATAGACCCGTCACACGCTGGCCGCGACAATCTGCCCTTCGCCCTTGATGCAGCAGACCCGCACGGCACTCCTAACGCTTCGGAGCACCCCGCCCGACGCGTTCGCGCATGACCATTGCTGGTAGCAGGTCTCCTGGCTCGCGGGTCGCTGCTTCGGACCACCTTCCCAGGACCGACATGATCCCAGTGGCATTAAATGGTCGTCGGCTCGCCGCTTACAGTTGCGGGGGCAGCTGCGGCATTGTCCGTGTTAACGGACGCACCGCATTCCCTTGATTAGCCCTTCGGGCACTACCGGGCTTTAGACTGAATAGGGTTCCGAAGGGAGTCAAGCGGCGTCGGTCTTTCCTGACACGGAGATTACGTGCGTGTGTCAGTTGGGACACTCGGTCCGGCAGAGGGAGGCAAATGGCGCATAGCTGGAGGCGCCCCAACGTTTCTCCAGGACGATCTTGGTCAAGTCGGCGCAGCGTCCGGATTCGCGCGGTCGAAATGCGCGAACGCCACGCTGGTCACGCCGCCCAGGATGAACCAGAAGATCAGGCTCGTCAGCGTCACCGCCACGACGAACTGGTGTGACAGCGAGGCCGGCACATTGGTTTCGATGTGCTCCAGCTCCGGCGCTCCGACGATATGGGGCAGCACGATGAGGAGCAGCCCCGCGATCGACGCGGGCACGGAGCGGCGAAAGAAAATCAGGCTCAAGCCTCCAGCAGTCGCCGCGGCCGCCAGAACCCACCAGATCTGCCGCGACAACAGGGGCGCAGCCGGCACGCCGGGCAGTTCAGGCGGCAGGCCCAGGCCGGGCGCAAGCGTGAACACCGCAAAGCCCGCAAGTCCCCATGTGAGACCCTCGTGCCATGACACACGGCCAGCCGCATTGCCGCTGCGCATGGCGAATATGGCGGCGAGCAGCAGCGAGAAACCGATCGCTGTCAGGACATTCGCCGCCGCGGTGTAAGCATTCCGCTCCAACCCGTCCTGCGGCCCCCAGGCTCCCGCTGCGTGTTCATGCTGGTGCTCCGCATGGCTGTGCGCGGCAGCGCCCCCCGGCGCAGCCGCAGCGGCCCCATGATCATGATGCTCCGCCGCCTTCTCGAAGACTTCAGCCTTCAGGATGATCGGCACCGTGCCGAATTGCTGGATGACCGTGACGATCGCGCCGACCACAAAACCTGCAACGACCGACGAGAACACGATTGCGCGGAAGGTGTTCATGCAACGGTGGTTAGTGGCAGGGAAACGCGTTCGAATGCCGCACGTCATGGGCGGCGTTATGGACGACGTCGATATGCGAGAAGCCGACAAAGCCGACGATGAAAAGACCGAGCGTCATCGCCATCAGGGCCTGGGTCAGCCGGCTGACCTGGCCCGCTGCAACCGGCAGATGGGTGGTCTGGGAATGTGCCATCATTGTTCTCCTTGCTTCGTTTCCGACTCTACCAACTTCCTGGCGATGTCGCGACTGGTCAGGTGGAAATTCCGGCCAACCGGAAGCTCCTTTTTTGCGATCTTGTCGCCCGCGGCGGCCCTGAATGCAACTTCAAAGCCAGCGAAATAGCTGAGGCACTCGTCCGGCGACGGCTCGAACCGGAGCAGCGTGCGGAATGCCCGGCGATGCACGGCGCAGAAAGCCGCATGATCTTCGACCGAAAACACCAGCGCATCGATCTCCGGACGCCAGCGCACGCCGTCCGTCACGGCCTAGCCTGCTCGAGCCGCGGACATCCGGACCTCACGAAACCGCGTGGCCGGGCTTGAACGGATTGACCAGCCGGACAATCTCGCACGCCGCGACGAGCCCGATCAGCCAGACGACGTTCAGGAAGCCGATGCGGCCGATGATGGCTGCGGTGAAGCTGCCGGCGCCGCCCAGGAACGGCGTCGCGGCAAAAAGCACGAGCTCATAGGCGCCGTAGGCGCAGGCCAGCGTAAGCGCCAGAACAAGCGCGAAGGCAATCGGACTGCGGCTTTGCGAGAGTGCGCGCAGAACGGCTGCCGAAATCGCCGTAGCGGCAAGCGCGGCAAGGCCGATCGCAAGCCCCCACAGCATCGTATTGGTCTTGATGGGGTAATGCAGGGCGCCGAAGCCGATACCTTGATTGACCAGCCACGCGCCGGTGACGACCAGCAGCGCCGGGCGCAGCGGCAGCATCGCCGCGGCAATCACGGCGAAGGCTGCAAACGGTGTCGCACAGGCAAGCGCGAAGCTTGCAAGCGCGCAAGAGATCGTCAGCAGCGCAAAACAGAATAATGGCGCATGACGCGTCTCGACCGGGGCGAGCCGGGAACCGTCGGCAGAGGGTGACAGCAGGTTGAGGGACATTGGAATTCTCCTTGCCGGGTATTCTAATACATTTCTTCGGGGCGCGCGACAGATCGGCGGCACGACAACTTGGTCGAGCCGTCAGTGCAGCGCCTCCATCGGATCTTCATCTTCGGTCGACGCGGCTCGGTCATGGTCGGCCAGCCATTGCGCAAGTGATGGCGATGGCCGTTGCAAGGCCTGTAGCTGGCGAAGCGCCACCCGCACCGTCGCGCGCGCAAAGCGATCATCCGGGAGCGTCAATGTGGACGGCCCATGCCCGGCCACCACAGCCTCGACGACCCGTCGCTTGAGGGCAACCCGGTCTGCCTCGCCGTAACCTTCGAGCACGGCTTGGAAGGCGTCGTGATAGTCAAGCCGGAACGGCCGTTTCCTTCCCAATTGATCGCGAAGAGGGTGTGGCGGATAGACATGGGCGCAAGGGATCCAGCCGTCCGGCACCGGCTCGGTCGCGGCGTGGGTCCGACCGTGCACCAGCAGCTTGGGCAGGAGGTGGGTATGTGGCCCGCTCGGACTTTGGCCGCCCGGCGGCGGTATCGGTTGAGATACCTCGGCCCGGCCGACCCGGCTGAGGAAGACGCGATGCGGATTGGTCGCCAGGATGATGCGCATCGCATCATTACCCGGCGTGAAGATGGATTTTCCGGCGTAACTCCGCAACAAGCTGACGACCTCCGGATCGGCGCTACGGATGCAGACGTCGACCTGCAGCGTCCCGAGACCGAGATCGAAAAGGACGCCGTTCCGATCCTCCTCGCGCAACGCTTCGTGATCGATGCCTGTCTCCGTCAACTCCGTGCGGCCGTTCATGGCGCAGACCAGGTGCGGCAGGCACAGCGCCACACGATGGCTCCAGGACTCGGTGGTCGGCGATTCCGAAGCGATCAGGCGCATGTCCGGATGCCGCAGAACACGCAATCCGCCGCGCGCCGTCGCCGCGCCGATCGCGCCGTCGCCTTGAACGAACGACACGGGCTCGCCGGCATCGCGCATGAACTCGGCGATCGCACCAAATGTGCCCAGGCTGAAGCCTGCCTCCACCTCGGCAAGCTGGTCCGCCAGAAACGCAATGGGATCATCAGCCGTCGCCATGTGATCAGCCTGTTTGCCGCAGCCTGTTTCACGCCATAACTCGCGACGCGAATGCCGCCGAAGATACCGGGTCCATGACCAAGGAAGCCAGTGAGATTCTCATGGTGCAGGTTGAACGGCATATCGACTCGCGCGAAAACCTTGCGCGACCTTAAGGTAAGGATTCAAGCGCGCGCGGCCCTCCGACGCGAGCCGCGGCGCAGTCGCCGCCAGCCGATGACGATGCCGCTGATCGACACGATCGTGCCGATCAGCGACAGCAGCATAGTCACGATGTCCCAGGCCGGGCGGTGGCGCAGCAGCAACGGAAAATCCAAACTGTGAAGACCGTTGTAGAGCCAGCGATAGGTGCGCCGGCTGTCGTCGGTGCGGCCGAGAATGTCGCCATTGCGCGGATCGATGTGGAACCAGGTCTCCGCCGCGTCATCGAAGCCAACGCGCAGCACGGGCAACGGGCGCTCGTCGTGATGGGCATACCAATAGGCATCGAACTGCGAGAGGCGAAGATGAGTGGTTAGCGCGGCATCCGGCAGCAGACGGGCGGCGGCTTTGAAAATCTCGTCATCGGACAGCGCTATCGCTGCGCCGCTTGCCGGATCTGCAGTGGTTTCACGGCCATCGCGATCGGTGAGAATCATGAGCGGATGGCTCCCGATCCAGACCAAGCGCGCTTCGACGGCGCCCGGCGCAGGTTTCGACTGGAAGGCCGCTGCAATCCGTGGCGTGTCGTGTCCGGCATAACGGACAGCCATGTCCCGGGACGCAGCGCGGCCTGCAAAAAATTCACCGGGATCGAGCGACAACCAGCCACTGAACATCCAGGTGAAAACGAAGATGCCGCCGATCAGCCCGGCGATGTGATGCCAGACCATCCAGCCGCGATAGGGTGTGACGGCGCCGCGCGCATAACGCTGGCGCAACCGCAACCGCAGGACGCCGATCCAGAAACCGGTCACCGCGACCACGAGGCAGATGCCTGAGATCCAGAGCACCACCTGCCGCCAGGTCGCGCCGTCCTGCCGGAGAATTGTCGGATAGATCCAGTGCGGGATTGAGCCCAGCCAATTCCAAAAGCGCTCGCGCCGCGTGGTATCGAGTGCGACCTCGCCGGTCCGCGCGGAGACGTAAAGCTCCGTTCCGTCCGCATCTCCGAGCGCGACCAGGAGCAGCGGTCGCAGCGGATTGTAGCGCGCGGTGACGCTCCACTGGTCGCGCGTGACGGTGCCGATCACTTGCGGATGCGTCGCATTCGGATGGTGGCTCGCGATCGCCAGCGCCTGTTCGGGCGTGACGCTATCGATCAGGCGACCATCCGTCGCGCTCACGGTTTTGCGCGCGCCATCCCAGTCCGTGAGCCGGTAGACCGGCGTATTGTCCAGCATGACCAGACGGAGGTCGCGCGGATAGTGCGCGACGCCGGCGATGATCATGGCCTGGTCGGGCGGCACACGGATCTGGTCCCACGCGATCTCCGGCAGCGCGGCCCATCGCTCGCGGTCGGTGAGCTGCGGGAACGCCACATACATCATGACGACGCCGGAGACGAACCACATCGCAAACAACAGGCAGGTCGCGATGCCGATCCAGCGATGGGTGATGTAGAGCCATCGCCGTCCCCGGCGGATCAAGGCGCGGCGCATGGTCAGAACTTCACGTTGAGCGAGACTTCCGCCGTCCGCGGCATGCCTAGCAGCCATTGCCCGGTGTAGGGCGCGGACGTCGCGTAGACCGTGTCGAACAGGTTGTAAAGCCGGAACGCAACCGTCGTCCGCTGGTCGGGCCTCCAGCGTATCCCGCCATTGACGACGGCATAGGCCGGACGGAGCAGCGTATTGGCGTTGTCGGAATAGGTTTGACCGACGATCTGCACGCCGCTGTAGACGGACCAGTCGGACGCGAAATCCCAGGTGACCCAAATGTTCGACACCTGCTCCGGCACGTTCATGGGAATATTACCGGCATAGTTGACCACCTGTCCGCCGACCATCACCAATATTCAGGAAAGCAGCGAGCGCGCTTCGTCGCAGCGACGGCGCACGCCTCTATCTCTCCCCCCGTCATGACCGGCTTGCGCTGCTTCAAGGCGCGACGTTGATGGTCGCCTTCATGTTCGGGTGGTAACGGCAGTAGTAGTCGACCGTGCCGGCCTTCTTCAGCACAAAGCTCGCCGTCTTCTTCGGCGGCAGAGTCACGTCGAAATCGCCGTTGCGGGCCGTCGCGCTATGGAGCAGGACGTCCTTGTTGGTCCATTCTATGGTGTCGCCGACCCTGGCCGAGGTCACAGCCGGCGCGACCTCGAGATTCTCCATCGAGATTTGAATAGTAGCTGCGCGCGCCGAAGCACCGGCCGCCAGCCACAACGCGGCGATGGCCGCAAATCGGCGCGCTCGTTGCATCCCGCCCTCCTACTTCAGTTCAGCCGCGACATGCTCGGCATGTTGTTCGTGGCCCTGAAAGATTTTCAGGCCGGTTTGCAGCAGTCCCTTCAGCTCCGAATTGCTGGCGGAGGGAATGAGTTGCGTTTCCAGCGCGCCGTCCACGGTCTTGTGGTAAGCGACCTCGTTGGCGACATAGGCTTTGTCAAAGGCTGCGCCTTTGAGCTTGCCGAGCTCGGCAAGCTTGTCGGCGGCCTGCCTGGACAACGCTTTGCTGGTCTCGTTGTCTTCCGGCGTAACCTTGAGCTTCTTGACGAGGTCAAGCGCCTGCTTGTTCACCGCTTCATGGTCGCGCACCATGTCCTGGGCAAACTGCTTCACATCCTTGCTGCTCGCCTTGTCCAGGGCCTGCTTGGCTGCCTTGATGTCGATCTCTCCGGCCGTGTAGGCGATATGGGCGATCTGCGGATCGGTCAGCTTTGCGCCCTCTGCCATCGCCATGCCGCTGGAAAAACAGATGGCTGCAATCGCTGCGCTTATTCGGACATACATCGCTTCAACTCCTGTGGCGCCGGGTCGAAGCCGGCGCGTAAACGGTTGCACAGGAGTTGGATGGTGCAATTGCCCGGAGGTTCCCGAAAAATTCAGGCGCCGAAACCCAGTCGTCTCAGAACCGCTTCGGTCAATCGTTCGCAGCGACGGCCGGCGAAAGGAAAGGCATCCAGCACGATCGGGCCGATCTCCCTCTCCACGTTCCGCCGCAACAGAGCGCGGGCGCGATGCACGCGCGTCTTGACCGTTTCGGGCTTGAGGCAGAGCAGCGCCGCGGTCTCTTCCACGGTCATCTCCTCCATCACGCGCATGATGAAGACCATCCGAAATGGCTCCGGCAACGCATCGATCGCGCGCTCGACGACTTCCTGTACTTGACGTTGCGCCATTGATTTTTCCGGGTCGCTCGATGCGGCGGGAAACGGAATGATCTCGGCCTCGGGCCTCGTTTGCGACAGCGAATCCAGATCCAGCAACAGCGGCTTGCTGCGCAACCGGCCCAATGCCTCGTTCATGGCAATGCGCGACAGCCATGTCGACAGGCTCGACTCCCCGCGAAAGCCGGCAAGATGCGTCAGCGCCCGGACGTAAGCCTCCTGCACCACATCCTCGGCTTCCGCATCGTTGTGCAGGATGCCGCGGACGATGCGGAACAGCCGGCGATTGTTGGCCTTGAGGATGATGCGGATCGCCGTCTCGTCGCGGGCCATGGCGCGTCGGACAAGCTCGCTTTCGCTGATCGCGGCAAGTGGTGTGCTGTTGGCTGGTGTCGAACGCATGGCCTGTCGCCCGGCTGTACGGCTACAAGACTTGGATGCGATCGGGATCGAAAGGTTCCCGAAATTATCCGCCGGTTCCAACCGCGCGCGCGTCCAGGATCACATTACCGGCGAAAACGACTCCGCCTGCGCCATGCGCCAGACATCGCGAAAGCGGATGTCGTCGGTGCCGTTGATCAGCTCGCCCGGCTGCAGCGTCGGATAGAGCTGTGCGAAGGTGCAGACTTCAGTGGTCGATGTCCGCTGCGAGAAATGGATTGGCCGCAGTTCCTGCGGATGCTTCAGGCCAGCCGCCCCGAGCAGCTCGGCGAGCGCGATCAGGGTCGAGTGATGGTAGTTATAGACCCGCTCGATCTTGTGCGGCACGTAGAGCGCGCGGTTGCGGATCGGATCCTGCGTGGTCACGCCGGTCGGGCAGCGGTCGGTGTGGCAGCTCAGGGACTGGATGCAGCCGAGCGAGAACATGAAACCGCGTGCCGAATTGCACCAATCGGCGCCGATGGCCATGGCGCGCGCCATGTCGAAGGCGGTCGCGATCTTGCCCGATGCCCCCAGCTTGATGCGGTCGCGGGCATTGATGCCGACCAGCGCATTGTGGACGAAATTGACGCCCTCGCGCATCGGCATGCCCAGGTGATCCATGAACTCCAGCGGCGCCGCGCCGGTGCCGCCTTCATTGCCGTCGATGACGATGAAGTCGGGATAGATGCCGGTCTTGAGCATCGCCTTGCAGATGGCGAGGAACTCCCAGGGATGGCCGATGCACATCTTGAAGCCGGCCGGCTTGCCGCCCGCGAGTTTCCGCATGTTGCCGACGAACTGCATCATCTCGATCGGGGTCGAGAAGGCGCTGTGGCAGGGCGGCGAGATGCAGTCCTCGCCCATGGTGACGCCGCGGATCTTGGAAATCTCCTCCGATACCTTGGCTGCCGGCAGCACGCCGCCATGGCCGGGCTTGGCGCCCTGGCTGATCTTGAGCTCGACCATCTTGATCTGGTCGGTGGCCGCGACGCGAGCGAACTCGTCCGGGTTAAATTTTCCGTCGCGGGTGCGGCAGCCGAAATAGCCGGAGCCGATCTCCCAGATGATGTCGCCGCCCATCTCGGCATGATAGGGGCTGAAGCCGCCCTCGCCGGTGTCATGGGCGAAGCCGCCCTTCTTGGCGCCGGCATTGAGCGCGCGCACGGCGTTGGGGCTCAAGGCGCCGAAGCTCATGGCGGAGATGTTGAACACCGAGGCGGAATACGGCTTGGTGCAATCCGGCCCGCCGATGGTGATGCGGAATTTCTCGTTGGAATGCGCTTTCGGCGCGACCGAGTGGTGCATCCATTCATAGCCGTTGCGATAGACGTCCTCCTGCGTGCCAAACGGGCGCTTGTCGAGCTGCATCTTGGCGCGCTGATAGACCACGGCGCGAATGTCGCGCGAGAAGGGCATGCCGTCCTTCTCGCTCTCGAAGAAATACTGCCGCATCTCGGGCCGGATCTCCTCGAGCAAAAAACGCATATGCGCCGAGATCGGATAGTTGCGCAAAACCGCGTGGCCCTTCTGCGTGAGATCGCGGATGCCGAGCAGCGTGAGCCCCCCGAAGATCAGCAGCGGAATGAGGACGACGTCGAACGCTTTAGGATTGTGATCGAAGATGCCGATGCCGAGCAGCAGCGCGGTCACCACCGCGCAGATCGTCAACACGATGAAGCGTGGCGAGAACGGAAGCATCAAGGTTTCCATGGGGCACCCCTCGGCCTTGTCCGGCCCTGGTTTTTGTTATCGGACGCACGCGAGCGCCCGAGCCTACCTGGCATCAGGTTCAAGCATATGACAACACGTCGCTTTGAAGAAGCTAGCCGTTGCCGCAGGCGGGAATCAATACAGTGGTGCTGCCGGTATTTTGCGATGCAGCGAGAGGGATGGAGAGCGGACGAAGCGGCTGAGCGTGACCGGCTCAACCGTCATGGCCGGGCTTGTCCCGGCCATCCACGTCGGGACTTAGATGATAGAGTCATATAAGTCGCTCCATTCGGGATTGGCCGCAATGATCAACCCCACTTTCCAGGCTCGCGACCAGTGCTTGATGTTCTTTTCACGCTGAATGGCGGTTCGGATGTCTTCGTACTGTTCGTAGTAGACTTAGAGCGTTTTCGAGCGAAGTGGACACCGGTTCGCGTGAAGAAAACGCGTCAAAACAAGAATCTAGAGCTCCGGTCCTGATTCAATCAGAACCGGAAATGCTCTAGTCGTTTGACGGAGTATCTTTTCGTGAATCCAGGGACCAGGCCGTCTCGATGCTCGTGAATGCGACGAACGAGATCGCTGGTCACCCCACGTAGAGGACGCCATTTGCAGCGCTGGCTAGAATGTAAACGTACGCACCCGCCATGGGTGCATTTTGACCGACGTGGATGGCCGGGACAAGCCCGGCCATGGCCGCGGAGCGAGGATCGACAGGCGAGCTCTTACGCAGCCCGCGCGATCAGCGCTCGACGAACGCCTTCTCGATCACGAAGTGGCCGGGCTCGGTGTGATTGCCCTCAGTGAAGGCGCGGGCCTCGAACATCTGCTTCAGCTCTTCCAGCATCGCCGGGCTGCCGCACATCATGATGCGGTCGCCTTCGACATTGAGCGGCTTTTGCCCGATGTCGTTGAAGAGCTGCTCGGAGGTGATGAGATCGGTGATGCGGCCGCGGTTGCGGAACGGCTCGCGAGTCACCGTCGGATAATAGGACAGCTTCTCCGAGAGCAGCGGGCCGAACAGCTCGTCCTCGGTCAGCGTCGCCACCAGCTGCTCGCCGAAAGCGAGCTCGTTGACATGGCGGCAGCCATGCACCAGCACGATCTTCTCGAAGCGCTCGTAGACCTCAGGGTCCTTGATGAGGCTCGCAAACGGCGCGAGACCGGTGCCGGTCGACAGCAGCAGGAGCCGGTCGCCCGGGATCAGATTGTCGGTGATCAGCGTTCCGGTCGCCTTGCGGCCGACCAAAATGGTGTCGCCTTGCTTGATCCTCTGCAGGCGCGAGGTCAAAGGACCATCCGCAACCTTGATCGAGAAGAACTCCAGCTCTTCCTCGTGATTGGCGCTAGCCATGCTGTAGGCGCGCAGCAACGGCCGGCCCTCGACCTCGAGCCCGATCATCGCGAACTGGCCGTTCTGGAAACGGAAGCCGGAGTCGCGAGTGGCCTTGAAGCTGAACAGCGTGTCGGTCCAGTGCTGGACGGAAAGAACTTTCTCTCGATAGAAGGCGCTCATGGTATGCGATTCTTCCGGCTTGGGTCTCGTTGGAACAAACGGACTGCGTGGCCCCGAGAAGGGCAAAACCCCTGAATTTGCGGGAGATTTTCGCGTTTCACTTACGCGATTGCGCGAGATAATCAACCCGCGATGACGCGTAATTGACGTGGTTCAAATGCATGTCGCTCGATTTGGCAAACGAGTTCGATGCATGCTGCGATGGGCTGGCGAGAGCGGTAATTTCCTTGCCAAGGGACACGCCGATCCGCCACTTAATTTCACGGCAACGTTAGTTAACCGGTTAACAAGCGAATTTCGA
This sequence comes from Bradyrhizobium sp. Tv2a-2, assembly GCF_000472425.1. Lineage (GTDB taxonomy): Bacteria > Pseudomonadota > Alphaproteobacteria > Rhizobiales > Xanthobacteraceae > Bradyrhizobium. Next base: position 234,534 of record NZ_AXAI01000005.1, read on the forward strand.
AATGCTCAACAGCCAGCGCATCTTCGTCCAGGCGATCAAGACCTATTGCACCGAGCACGGACTTGCAGTCGATGTATGCGCCGACGGCTGGCTCATCGTCATGCGGGACGGCGCGCGGCGAAAGCTCGCTTTTGCCTATGATCTCGGGCTCAACAGCGCAGTCGCGCACCGGATCGCCAACGACAAATCGGCAACCAGCGACGTGCTGGCGCTCTCGGGTGTCGCGTGCGTTCCGCACACGCTGTTTCTCAACCCCGAGCTCAATGCCTTCGTCCCGCCACGCGGCTCATGGGAGGCGATGCTTGATTTGCTGCAGCAATCGCCCGGCGGCATTGTCGTCAAGCCGAACGAGGGCACGTCGGGAAAATCGGTGTTCTGGGTCACGAGCCGGCCGGCGCTCGAGCTTGCGGTGAAGCGGATTTTTTCTACCCATACGGCGCTTGCCGTCTCGCCCTATCTCGACATCGAGGACGAGGTGCGCGTCGTCATGCTCGATGGCAAGCCGCTTGTCGTCTATGCGAAGGACCGCCCTGCCGTGACCGGTGACGGTCGGCGCTCGCTGCTGGCGCTCGCGCTCGAGAGCGTGCCGGCCGCGCGACGCTCGAGCGTGCTGCCCGGCCTGTTCGCCGATTTCGACAGAGCCGCACTCGACGCGATCGTACCGGCCGGCGAGCGGCGCCTGCTGAACTGGCGCCACAATCTGGAGAGTGGCGCCGAGCCGGCTTTGCTGCAGGAGGGCGGCACGCGGGACGCCTGCGCAGCACTTGCCGCCGATGCGGCTGAGGCGATCGGCATCCGCTTCGCCTCCGTCGACGTGGTGCGCGCGAACGGAGCCTGGCAGGTGCTGGAGGTCAATTCCGGCGTGATGATGGAGGCGCTGAGCAGCAAGCACCCCGAACTCGTACAGGCGACCTACAGCGCCGCACTACGCGAGGTGTTCGCTTAAGGCATCGAGATTGGTTTGAGCTGATTGCCTCGAGTTGCACCTCTCCCCAGCGCGGAGAGGTGAGACCAAAGTTCGCGGCCAAATCGACTTAATCCCAGCAGCCTTAAAAGGCGTATTCCGCATAGGCCGGCTCGACCGAGCCGCGCCAGGGACCCTCGAATTTCTCCAGCATATCCTCGGCCGGCGTGCGGCCGGAATCGATGATGTGATCGAGCGGCTCGAGGTGACGGGACTCGTCGCGGCCGAGATGGTCGATGCGGGCGCGCCGGCGCAGCCCGGCATGCGCGAGCGCGAGGCACTCCCTGGCGATCTCGAACAGATAGTGGTCCTTGATGCGGGACTTGAAGCCGAGCCGCGGCACGTCATCGCGCAACGCCTGGCGCTCATGCGCATGCCAGTGCTTGGCGATGTCCCAGGCCGCATCGAGGCTGACGTCGTCATAGAGCAGGCCGACCCAGAACGCCGGCAGCGCCGGCAACCGGCCCCACGGCGCGCCGTCGGCGCCGCGCATCTCCAGATAGCGCTTCAGCCGCACCTCCGGGAAAATCGTCGAGAGGTGATTGGCCCAGTCCGACAATGTCGGCCGCTCGCCCGGCATCGCGGGATTCTTGCCCGCGAAGAAATCACGGAACGAAGTGCCGGAGACGTCGATATAGGCATCGCCGCGCTTCACGAAATACATGGGAACGTCGAGCGCGTAATCGACATAGCGCTCGAACCCCATGCCGTCCTCGAAAGCGAAAGGCAGCATGCCGGAGCGTGCATTGTCGGTGTCGCGCCAGATCTCGGATCGGAACGACAAAAAGCCGTTGGGCTTGCCCTCGGTGAAAGGCGAATTCGCAAACAGCGCGGTGGCGACAGGCTGCAGCGCCAGCGACACGCGCAGCTTCTTGACCATGTCGGCTTCCGAGGAGAAGTCGAGGTTGGTCTGCACAGTGCAGGTCCGGTACATCATGTCGATGCCGAGGGTGCCCACCTTCGGCATGTAATTGGTCATGATCTTGTAGCGGCCCTTGGGCATGACCGGGATCTGCGCCCGCGACCAGGAGGGCGTCATGCCGAGGCCGAGAAAGCCGATCCCCAGAGGGGTCGCGATCTCGCGCACCTGCGCAAGATGTGCCATCAGCTCGGCCTGGGTCTGATGCACGGTTTCGACCGGCGCGCCCGACAATTCGAACTGTCCGCCCGGCTCCAGCGAGATGGCGCCGCCGCCGGTCACGTCATGGAGGCCGATGATATTGCCGCGCTCCATGATCGGCTCCCAGCCGAGCAGGAGCTGCATCCCCTCCAGCAGCATGCCGATGCCGTGCGCGCCCTCGTAAGGCACGGGCTTGTGGCCTTCGAGGGTGAAGGGCGTCTTCTCGTGCTCGGTGCCGATGCGGAACTCGGACGGAGGCTTTTCGCCCGCCTCGAGCCACGCAACGAGTTCGTCGCGCGATTGCAGCGGCGTCATGTCGATCTGGTCTCGCGCCATACTAAATCCGGATCCAGGGCGCTTCGATCAATGCGCGCGTTGTCGGGAATGTCCGCGAAGCTTGCCTTGCGCGAACGCTATTAATCAAAACGGTGCTCATCGGACAGGCGCACCCTCGGCCGCCACCGGCGGGGCCATCTCACCGCAGGAGCAGCCCAGCCGGTCGAGCAGGCCGCATAGCTTTGCCGCATCCGCGTCCGATAGCTTGGAACCGACATATTTCTCGATTGCGGCCGAATAAGCACCCCACATCCGCTTTTGCAGCTCGCGCCCGGCCTCGGTGATCTCCACGAACTGGCCGCGCTTGTCGACCTTGCATTCGCGCCGTGCCGCCAGCCCCTCCTCGACCAGCCGGTCGATCAGCCGCGAGGTCGAATATTGCGGGATCAGCATCTGCCGCTCCAGCTCCACCGGACGCAGCTCGCCAGTCGGCGCACGCGACAGTTCCAATAGTGCATCGTACCAGGCCAACGGCGGGAAGCCGGCCTTCTTCAAGTCCTGCTCGACGGCGTCCAGCACACGACTCTGCACCCGCACCAGGCGGATCCAGGCGGCGGTCGCCTCGGTCGATGGTTTGCGCTTCATGGTCCCGGTCTTAAGGTCGCGTTCTCAGATCCCTGCGCGGCGACTATACCGCACTCAATGCATCTGCATCAATCTTGACTATTCCATGCAGCCGCATTTAGTCATGGCCCCGCCACCACCCAAGGACCCAACAGGAGGAAAAAAAACCATGAAGCTTTATTACACCCCCGGCGCCTGCTCGCTGTCGCCCCATATCGCTCTCCTGGAAGCAGGTCTGCCCTACGATCTGGTAAAAGTCGACCTCCGCGCCAAGAAACTGGAAAATGGCGAGGACTTCCTGGCGGTCAATCCCAAGGGCCAGGTGCCTGTGCTTGCCCTCGGCTCCGGCGAGTTGGTCACCGAAGGCCCGGTCATCGTCCAAATGATCGCCGACCAGGCCGCCGCCAAGCATCTCGCGCCGGCCCGCGACAGCAAGGAGCGCTACAAATTTCTTGAGTGGCTGAACTTCATCACGACCGAGCTGCACAAGAACCTCGGCCCGCTGTTCTCGCCCGTGCTCGCCGACGACGCCAAGGCCTTCTTCAAGGACCGCGCGATGAGCAAGTTCAAATATCTCGACGGCCAGCTCGCCGGCCGCGATTACCTGATGGGCAAGGAATTCACCGTCGCCGACGGCTATCTCTTCACCATGCTGATGTGGGCGACCGACCGTCTCGGTTTCGATCTGTCGGGGCTGCCGAACCTGACGGCCTACAAGGCGCGTGTGGCCGCGCGCCCGAAGGTCAAGGAAGCGATGACCAAGGAAGGGCTGTTGAAGGCGGCGTGAGATTTTTGCGCTGGCAAACAGCAAAAGGCCGGACCGACGTCCGGCCTTTATTTTTTTTCGGAACAGGCATCACGGCCTTCGCCGGGACGACGTCAGGCGGCCGCCGGCCGCTTCTTCGGGGGGAAGCGGCCGTAGAAGGTTTCGCCCTTGGCGGCCATGTCTTCCAGCAGCTTCGGCGGGGTGAAGCGGGCGCCGTATTTGGCCTCCAGCCTGTGGCAGAGCTCGACGAACTTCTTGGTACCCATGAAGTCGATATAGGACAGCGTGCCGCCGGTGAACGGCGCAAAGCCGAAACCGAGGATCGAGCCGACATCGGCCTCGCGCGGATCGGTGATGACATGGTCTTCCACCGTGCGCGCGGCTTCCACCGCCTGCACCACCAGGAAGCGCTGCTTCAATTCTTCGACACTGAGCGTGTCTGGATCGAGATGCTTGGGCTGCAGATCACCGAGGCCCGGCCATAGGCTCTTCTGGCCCTTGCCCTTCTCGGGGTAATCATAAAAGCCCTTGGCGTTCTTGCGGCCGAAGCGGCCTTGCTTCTCGACCATCTCGACCATCAGCTTCTTGTGCGCCTGGTCGATGGCGTTGGGGCCAAGATCGGCTTCGGTCGCCTTCATGATCTTCAGGCCAAGGTCGAGCGCGACCTCGTCGGACAGCGACAAGGGACCGACCGGCATGCCAGCCATCTTGGCCGCATTCTCGATCATCGCCGGCGGCACGCCTTCGAGGAACATCTCGTTGCCTTCGGAGATGTAGCGCAGCACGCAGCGGTTGGCGAAGAAGCCGCGGGAGTCGTTGACGACAATCGGCGTCTTCTTGATCTGGAGCACAAAGTCCAGCGCGGCCGCCACCGCCGCATCGCCGGTGTTCTTGCCGACGATGATTTCGGTCAGCATCATCTTCTCGACCGGCGAGAAGAAATGGATGCCGACAAACCGCGCCTGGTCCTTGAACTCCTCGGCGAGCGATGAGATCGGCAGCGTCGAGGTGTTGGAGGCGAAGATCACGCCGGGCTTCAGATATTGCTGCGCCTTGGCAAAGGTCTCGTTCTTGACCTTGCGATCCTCGAACACGGCCTCGATGACGAGGTCGCAATCGGAAAGCGCCGCATAATCGGCCGTTGCCGTGATGCGGCCGAGCAGCGCGTCGCGATCGGCCTCCTTGGCGCGGCCCTTCGCGATCAGGCCGTCGATGACGGATTTCGCATGCGCCCTGCCCTTGTCGGCGCTCTCCTGGTCGCGATCGATCAGCACCACGTCGATGCCGGCCTGCGCAGAGACATAGCCGATGCTGGCGCCCATGAAGCCGGCGCCGATGACGGCAAGCTTCTTGACCTTGTTCTTCGGCACGCCCTCGGGGCGGCGGGCGCCCTTGTTCAATTCCTGCATCGACAGGAACAGGCTGCGGATCATCGCCTGCGCCTCGTTCGAGCGCAGGATCTGGGTGAAGTAGCGCGACTCCACGCGCAAGCCAGCGTCGATCGGCAACTGCAGGCCTTCGTAGACACAGCTCATCACCGCGCGCGCCGCCGGATAATTGTCGTAGGTCTCGCGGCGATAGATGGCGTTGCCGGCCGGGAACATCATCATCCCGCCCTTGGAGAAGACGGGGCCGCCGGGCAACTTGAAACCCTTCTCGTCCCAGGGCGCGACCGCCTTGCCGCCGCCCTTGATCCAGTCCTTGGCGGTCTTGATCATATCGGCGGCCGGTACGATGGCGTCGATCAGCTTCAGCTGCTTCGCCTTGGCGAGATTCATCGCCTCGCCCTTGAGCAGGATCTGCATCGCATCCTGCGGCGAGACCATGCGCGGGATGCGCTGGGTGCCGCCGGCGCCCGGAAACAGGCCGACCTTGATCTCGGGCAGACCAAGCCGCGTCTTCGGATTGTCCGCGGCGACGCGATAATGGCAGGACAGCGTCAGCTCGAAGCCGCCGCCGAGCGCAAGCCCGTTGATCGCGGCAACCCAGGGCTTGCCCGACGTCTCGATGGAGCGGAAGACCTGTGAGAAGCGGCGGCTCTGGTCGAACAGCATCTGGTTCGCCGCGGTCTCGCCCTTTTCCTTTAGCACCTGCCCATAGGTGCGGCTCATGCCCTCCAGCATCGACAGGTCCGCGCCGGCCGACAGCGCTTCCTTGGCCGAGGTGATGACGACGCCCTTGACTGCGGCATCGCCGGACGTCTGCTTCACGATCTCCTCGAGCTCGGTAACGGAAGTCTCGTCCAGCACGTTCATCGAACGTCCGGGAATATCCCAGGTGACGAGTGCAATGCCGTCGGCGTCGGTTTCGACTTTGAAATTCTTGAAGGCCAGATCCTTGATCGCCATGTGGTGCTCCCTCGATGCCGGCTGCCGGGAACGGCGCGGCGGTTAGCTGTAAATTCGCAGGGTGGGTTAGCGAAGCGTAACCCATCACTTCCTGCACCGCGGCTTGGTGGGTTACGCCTTCGGCTCACCCACCCTACGCCAGCTACGTTGTCACACCCGCTCGATGATGGTCGCGGTGCCCATGCCGCCGCCGATGCACAGCGTCACCAGCGCGGTCGCCTTGTTGGTGCGCTCCAGTTCGTCGAGCACGGTGCCGAGGATCATCGCGCCGGTCGCGCCGAGCGGATGGCCGAGCGCGATCGCGCCGCCATTGACGTTGATCTTGTCATTGTCGATCTCGAAGGCCTGGATGTAGCGCAGCACTACAGAGGCGAAGGCTTCGTTGAGTTCGAACAAATCGATGTCGGACTTCTTCATGCCCGAGCGTTCGAACAGCTTCTCGGTGACATCGACCGGACCGGTCAGCATCATCGCCGGTTCCGAGCCGATATTGGTGAAGGCGCGGATTTTCGCACGCGCCTTCAGGCCGTATTTGGTGCCCGCTTCCTTGCTGCCGAGCAGCACGGCACCGGCACCATCGACGATGCCCGACGAATTGCCGGCATGGTGCACATAATTGACGCGCTCGATCTCCGGATGCGACTGCACCGCTACCGCATCGAAGCCCGCCATCTGCGCCATCTCGACGAAGGACGGCTTGAGTTGCGCCAGCGACTGCATGGTCGTGGAGGGACGCATGTGCTCATCCTTGGCCAGGATGGTGAGGCCATTGATATCCTTCACCGGCACCACCGACTTGCTGAAGCGGCCCTCCTCCCAGGCCTTGCCAGCGCGCTGCTGGCTCTGCACCGCATAGGCATCGACATCGTCGCGGGAGAAACCGTATTTGGTGGCGATCAGGTCAGCCGACACGCCCTGCGGCATGAAATAGGCGGGTACCGCAATCGACGGGTCCATCGGCCAGGCGCCGCCGGAGGCGCCGATGCCGACACGGCTCATGGATTCGGCGCCGCCGCCAATCACGAGCTGATTCTGGCCACTCATGATCTGGGCGGCGGCGAAATTCACTGCATCGAGGCCGGAGGCGCAGAAACGGCTGATCTGCACGCCCGGCACGGCTTCGCCGAGGCCCGCGTTCAGCGCCGCAAAGCGTGCGATGTCCGAACCGGCTTCGCCCACGGGATCGACCACGCCGAGCACGACGTCGTCGACGGAATCCTCGGGCAGGTTGTTACGCTCCTTGAGTGCCTCCAGCGGCACGGTGGCGAGCCGCAAGGCGGTCACCTCGTGCAGGGCGCCATCGGCCTTGCCGCGGCCACGCGGGGTGCGAACGTGATCGTAGATATATGCCTCAGGCATGACGGCCTCCAGGAATGATGATCATCATATCATAGCGATTTGAGCCAAGCGGCGAAAGCTAATCCGCGCTTGAATGAGCATGATCTTTTCGGAAAACCGCTGCACACTTTTCCGGATCATGCTCTAGAACGCCTCCGCCGGCAGTTCCATCGTGGTCGCACACCCGCTCTGGACTCGCGCGAGATGCAGCGCGGTCTCGGGCAGCATGCGCTCCATGTAGAAGCGGCCGGTGACGAGCTTGGTCGACAGATAGGACGAAGGGCCGGAAGCCGCAATCTTGTCCAACGCGACCCTCGCCATCTTCGCCCACATGTAGCCGAGCACGGTGTAGCCGAACAGATGCATGTAGTCGGTGGCGGCCGCACCCGCATTGTCGGGCTTGGCCATCGCATTCTGCATCAGCCACATGGTGGCCTGCTGCAGATGGCCGAGCGCAGTCGATACCGGCGTGATGAAGGGCTTCATGGCCTCGTCCGCGCCATGCTCCTTGGCGAAGGCGCCGACCTCGGCAAAGAACGCCATCACCGCGCGGCCGCCGTCGCGAGGCAGCTTGCGCCCGACGAGGTCCAGCGCCTGAATGCCGTTGGCGCCCTCATAGATCATGGCAATGCGCGCATCGCGCACGAACTGCTCCATGCCCTGCTCGGCGATATAGCCGTGGCCGCCATACATCTGCTGCGCCTGCACCGCGTTGGCAAAGCCGATCTCGGTGAGGAAGCCCTTCAGCACCGGCGTCATCAGACCCATGTGGTCGTCGGCGGCCTGGCGATCCTTGGCGTCTTCCGAGCGATGTGCGACGTCGCTCTTGAGCGCCGTCCACACCACCATGGCGCGCGCGGCCTCGTTGAAGGCGCGGATGGTGAGCAGCGTGCGGCGGACATCAGGATGCACGATGATGGGATCGGCAGGCTTGTCCGGCGCTTTCGCGCCCGTGAGCGCACGGCCCTGCAGGCGCTCGCGGGCGTAGGCCACCGCGTTCTGATAGGCGACCTCGGACTGTGCAAGTCCCTGCACGGCGACGCCGAGACGGGCCTCGTTCATCATCACGAACATGCCCTGCATGCCCTTGTTTTCTTCGCCGATCAGCCAGCCGGTGGCATTATCGTAGTTCATCACGCAGGTGGAATTGCCGTGGATGCCCATCTTGTGCTCGATCGAGCCGCAGGCGACGCCATTGCGGGCGCCCGCGGAACCATCGGCATTGACCAGGAATTTCGGCACCACGAACAGCGAGACGCCCTTGATGCCGGCGGGTGCGCCGTCGATACGTGCGAGCACCAGATGGATGATGTTGTCGGCAAGATCATGCTCGCCCGCCGAGATGAAGATCTTGGTGCCCGTGATCTTGAAGCTGCCGTCGGCCTGGCGCACCGCCTTGGTGCGCAAGAGGCCGAGATCGGTGCCGCAATGCGGCTCGGTCAGGTTCATGGTGCCGGTCCACTCGCCCGCGATCATCTTCGGCACATAGGTCTTCTTCTGCTCGGGCGAGCCGTGCACCAGGAGCGCCGCGGTCGCGCCCATGGTCAGGCCGCCATACATCGAGAACGCCATGTTGGCGGAGATCTGAAATTCGTTGACCGCCTGCGACAGCGTCACGGGCAGGCCCTGTCCGCCATATTCGGTAGGCGCCGAGAGCCCGAGCCAGCCGCCCTCGGAGACCTGCTTGAAGGCTTCCTTGAAGCCTTTGGGCGTGGTGACGCTGGAATCGTCGTTGCGCTTGCAGCCTTCGAGATCGCCGGCGCGATTGAGCGGCTGCAGCACCTCTTCGGCGAGCTTGGCCGCCTCGCCCAGGATCGCCTCGCGCACATCGGCAGACGCATCGGAAAAGCCGGGCAGGTTGTCGTAGCGATCGATCTGGAAGACGTCATTGAACAGGAAGTTCACGTCTTCCACGGGGGCTTTGTAGATGGGCATTTCGCATCTCCCGGCAGGCCTGAAGGCCTCGAATTAAACAACGTCTTCCAGCGCGCGGCGATTCTCGATCCCTGCGTGACCTTAACCTTTTCGAGGGGGTCAAGACAGCAAGAAGGCCGCAGGTCACCTCACGCTTTGGCCAACCGCTCACCCATCAGGCGATGGAGCAGGTTGACCGCCTTCAACGGGCGCACCATCACCTTGAAATGGATGATGCGGCCATCGTCGGAAAAACTGATGATGTCGACGCCGTTCAGCTTGATGCCGTCGATCTCCTGCTCGAACTCGAGCACTGCGCCTTTGTCGTTGCGCCATTCGCCGACATAGGTGAAGCCGGAGCCGCCAAGGACCTCCAGCGCACTCGCAAGATATTTGAAGGTGATGTCGCGCCCGCGCTGCGGGGTATGGACAACCGGGCTTTCGAACACCACGTCGGGATGCAGCAGCTCCCAGAGCGCCTTGCCGTCATGGGACTGGGCGTAAGCGTACCATTTGTCGAGCACGGTCATCGTCACGGGACGTCTCCTTGACCTTCTCTTCAGCGGCCTGCGGTACAACGGCAAGCCCGCGCAGACGCATCGATCGGCGGTTCGCCCGCAGGCTCAGTTGCTATGCACATTGACGCATATGCAATTCTATGCATAAAGTCAATACGACCGACTAAGACGAAAGGGCCGACCCGTGGCGCTGGGCGATGCGATCCTGGTTTGTCTCACGGAACGTCCGATGACGGGCTATGAGCTCGCCAAGACCTTCGATTCCTCCATCGGCTTCTTCTGGAAGGCCGACCACCAGCAGATCTATCGCGAGCTGACCCGCCTGCGCGAGCGCGGCCATGTACAGGCCCGCGAGGTTGTGCAGACCGGCAAACCCAACAAGCTGGTTTATACCCTGACCGCCGAGGGCAAGGCGGCGCTGCGGCACTGGGCGGCCCGCCCCTCGAGCCCGGCCTCGATCAAGGACGACATGCTGGTGCGGCTCTGCGCGCTGGAAGCGATCGACATCGAGCCGATGCGGGCCGATCTGATGGCGCGGCTGGAGCATCATCGCGATCGCCTCGCCCGCTATGAGCGGGTGCTGACCAAGCGCTTTCCGCGCGGGGCGGAAACGCTCGACGACACCGGCAAGCTGCTGGCGCTGCACCTGGGCTTGCGCCACGAGCGGGCGGTCGTGGAGTGGTGCGAGGAGGCGCTGCAGACGCTGCAGCCGGATGCCGGCGGTACCAATGTGACGCCGATCGGGGCCCCGCCGCACGAAATCAAGCGGTAGCCTCAAGCGCATGGACCTAAAGGGCAATTTAAGGTCCGGAAACCGCATTCCTTAACTCGGTATTTACCGTAACGGGAAAAAGTCGACGGCTGAGGCAGACGACCCGCGCCGAATTCGATTGTCTTCGATTTGGGACGCGCGGGGAAGCTGCGGGCGCCGGGTGGAGCGCCTTAAGTCGAAACCGGACGGTATCATGAATTCGCGCGTGTGGAGTGTTGACGGCATCGATCCATCCGTTCGCGAGAAGGCCGAAGCTGCGGCACGCCGCGCCGGCATGTCTCTCAGCGACTGGCTGAACTCGACCCTCGGCGAGACAACCCCGCCGAACTTCCGCAATCCGGCGCCGGCGCCCGCGCCCGAACCACGGTCCGAGCCGCGGCCGCAGTTCAGCCGGGATGTCGCCGACATCCACCAGCGGCTGGATTCGATCACCCAGCAGATCGACCAGATTTCGCAACACCCTCGCCGCAACGAGCCCGCACGCGAGCAGGGCGTTGCCCACCAGCTCAACGATGCGATCTCGCGGCTGGATGCGCGGCTGTCCCAGATCTCGGTCCCGCAAGATCCCAAGCCCGTCCAGCAGCAGCGCGAGCGCCAGAATGAGGCTGTGGAGCGCGCCGCAGCGCAGATCTATCGCAACTCGCCGCCGCTTTCGCCTTTCGACTCCGCGGTCGCCGAAATCGCCGCGCGCCAGAGCGAGCTCGACGGCCCGTCACAGCGCGCAGTGCCGCCGCGGGCGGCGCCTCCGATCGCTCCGCAGGCACCGGTGCAGCGCGACCTGAGGGAGCCGCGCGATCCCCGCGAGCCGCGCGAATACCGCGCTCCCCGCGAGCCTGGTGGCCCGGACTTCTCCGCGCTCGAGCGGCATCTCGTGAAGATCACCAGCCAGATCGAGGCGCTGCAGCGCCCGAGCGGGCTCGATCAGTCGATCACCGCCTTCCGCACCGAACTCTCCGAAATCCGCAACGCGATCCTGGAGGCGATGCCGCGACGGGCGATCGAAACGATCGAGAGCGAGGTGCGCTCGCTCGCGCGCCGCATCGACGACAGCCGCCAGAACACGAATGACACGCAGGCACTCGGCAAGATCGAGCACGCGCTGGGCGAAATCCACGAGGTGCTGCGCACCTTGATGCCGGCGGAGCAGCTGCGCGGCTATGACGAGGCGATCCGCAATCTCGGCGCCAAGCTCGACATGATCCTGCGCTCGAGCGAGGATTCCGCCACGGTGCAGCAGCTGGAAAGCGCAATTGCAGCGCTCCGCGGCATCGTGTCCAACGTCGCCTCCAACGATGCGCTGGAACGGCTCGCCGAGGACGTGCGGCTGTTGTCGACCAAGGTCGACCAGCTCACCCGCGGTGCCAACAACAGCGATTCCTTTGCTATCCTCGAACAGCGCATCGCGGCGCTGACCTCGGCGCTGGAAAACCGCGAGCATGAGCGGCCGGCCTTCGACCGCTCCGCCCAGTTCGAAGACGCGCTGCGGGGGCTGTCCGACCGCATCGACCGCCTGCAGGTCGGCAATGACAACGCCGCCACCTTTGCCCATCTCGAGCAGCGCGTATCGCATCTATTGGAGCGGATCGAGGCTTCCAACGAGCAGCGCGGCGGCAGCAGCATAAACCTCACCCGCGTCGAGGACGCGCTGCAGGACATTCTTGGCCATCTCGAACGCCAGCATGCCGCCTTCATGCGGCTCGCCGACAATACCCCCCGCGCAGCCGAGCCGCAGGATTTCGGGCTCGCCGACATCGTCAAGCGCGAGCTCTCCGACATTCGCTCGCGCCAGAACGACACCGACCGCCAGACCCAGGATTCGCTGGAAGCCGTGCACAACACGCTCGGCCATGTGGTCGACCGTCTCGCCATGATCGAGGGCGACCTGCGCGCAGTGCGGACCGCACCGCCGCCGCCACCGGCACCAGTCGCAGCGCCGGCGCCAGCTCCCGTCTTCATCGCGCCCGAGCCCACGCCCGCGCCGCGCGCGGCCATGCCGGAGGAGCCCAGGCAAGAGCTGCACAAGCCCGAACTGCCCAATCCCGCCGCGGTGCAGCCACACTTCGTCGCTGCCCCTCGCGATTTCCACGCAGCCGCGCTTGCGGCTCCGCCTCAGCCGGTGCCGCCGCAGCCGCCGCTTGCGATCAGCGAGATCCTGGTGCCGCATGCGCAGGCACAGCCGCGCCCGGCGATTGCACCGGAGCTGCCGCCCGATCATCCGCTCGAGCCGGGCACACGGCCCGGTGGCCGTCCCGCGTCGCCGTCGGAGCGCATCGCCGCGTCCGAAGACGCGATCAGCGAGATCCCTGCGGCCGCTCCCAAGCCGCCGGTCTCCTCCTCGAGCTTCATCGCTGCCGCTCGCCGCGCCGCCCAGGCCGCGGCAGCCGCGCAGGCCGCGCCCGAAAAGGGCCGCGCCGGCAAGAGCGCGAACCCCGACAAGGACAAGAAGGAGCCCTCGACCATCACCTCGAAGATCCGCTCGGTGCTGGTCGCGGCGAGCGTGGTCGTGATCGTGCTCGGCACCTTCAAGATGGCAATGACGCTGCTCGATGGTTGGGGCAGCCAGGGCCCCGCAGCTGCGCCCGCAGTCGAGAGCACGAACGAGCCGCAAGCAGCTCAGCAGGCGCCTGCCGCCAACAGCGCGGCACCCGCCCCGACCGAACAGGTCACGCCGCAGATGACATCGCCGACCCCGATCGGCAAGCAGTCGTTCAACAATGGCGCTACGGACACCACTGCCTCAGCTACGATTCCGCAGGCGCCCGCGACTGCGCCCGGCGCGAACTCCGACGTCACCGGCACGATTCCCTCGATCCAGCAGCTCGCAGGCGGCCGCAAGCTGTCGCAGATCGCGATCCCGCCGACCGAGCAGCTGGCCGATGGCGTGGCCGGCCCCATGCTGCGCACCGCCGCCATGAAGGGCGATGCGACTGCTGCTTACGAAGTCGCCGTGCGCTATGCGGAAGGCAAGGGCGTTGCGACGAATTACGAAGAAGCTGCCAAATGGTACGACCGCGCTGGGCAAGCCGGCCTGATCCCGGCGACCTTCCGGCTCGGCACGCTCTATGAGAAGGGCTTGGGCGTGAAGAAGGACGCCGACATCGCGCGGCGCTACTATATGCAGGCCGCCGAGCGCGGCAACGCCAAGGCGATGCACAATCTCGCGGTGCTCGACGCCGATGGCGGTGGCAGCCCGGACTACAAGAGCGCGGCGCAGTGGTTCCGCAAGGCGGCCGATCATGGCGTCGCCGACAGCCAGTTCAATCTCGGCATCCTCTATGCCCGCGGCATCGGCGTCGACCAGAACCTGGCGGAATCCTTCAAATGGTTCAGCCTCGCGGCGGCGCAGGGCGATGCGGATGCCGGCCACAAGCGCGACGACGTCGCCAAGCGCCTGGATGCCCAGTCGCTCGCGGCTGCCCGGCTTGCGGTGCAGACCTTCATCGCCGAGCCTCAGCCCGACGATGCCGTCAATGTCGCAACGCCTGCCGGCGGCTGGGACGCTGCCGCGGCGCCGACGGCGACAAAGCCGGCAACGAAGCCCGCGGCAGCAAAGCGTGCCGCTGCGCTGACGACGACGGCGGCACGTTAGCCCCTTAGCCGCCTCACCTCGCACCGAAGCAGGCTCCGCCCCCGATCCGTCATCCGGTGGCGCTCGTATCAGCGAGCGTCGAAGGATGAACGGCCCGAGTGCGGCAGCGGGGCGTCGCCCGTCACCTCATCCAACACAATCCTGTGCGATCGAACGGCGTCATATCCGCCGGCGACAAAGCCGTGTAGATAGGGCGCAATGCGCACGCCTGGCCGCTGGAGTTCGCCTTGTCGGTCGATGATCGCGAGAATGCTGGAAGCGAGTTTCGGAACTCCCCGACGGGTCCCTGGGTGGCGCCGCCACGCGTTCCCGACCGCGTCTACCGGGCGCCCCCGCGGCCATCGCAGCCACCCTTGCGCCAGCCAATGCGGCGACACTGGTTGTGGCGCTATGCGGTCTTCTTCCTGATCGTGCTCGGCGTCCTCATTCGCGCCTACCGGGACATGTCGCACCCAGAGGCCTGGGCCTATTGGAAAGACCAGTACCTGTCGCCCAGCCTTTCAGCCCAGAGGATCGCGAGCGTCGATATCGACGGCACGGGAAAGCGCAGGACCGCGCTCGTCGTCAGCGGCAAGATCGGCCCCGCGGCTGCGACCTGGCTGCACCAGAAGCTCGACGAAACGCAGCTTGCCGCAGGCGATGTGGTGGTGCTGTCCTCGCCGGGCGGCGACCTCGGCCAGGCCATCATCATGGGCGAGATCATTCGCGCCCGCGGACTCGCAACCGCTGTGGGCGTCGCGGACGCGTCTGGCGACATCCGCCCCGCTTATTGCGCCAGCGCCTGCGTGGTGATCTTTGCTGGCGGCAAGCCGCGCTATGGCGTGAAAGGCTCGATGCTCGGCGTGCATCGCTTCGTCACCACCACACCGGTGCATGATCCGGTCGCCGAAGCCCAGCGCGTCGCCGGCGAGGTGCTGGGCTACATGACCAAAATGGGCGTCTCCTCGACCGTGGTAGAGGCGATGTCGCAGACTCGCGACGTGCGTTGGCTGGGCAACCAGGAGGCGCTCGCGATGAACCTCATCACCGATCCGGTTCGGACGCCCTGAGCATTCCTCCACATTAATCTGAATCATTCACCATGCGGCAAGGCGGATCGCCGCGTGCGGCAAAAAAGCTGTCGCCAGTGCGTTTCTCCGGTCCCCCGTGACAGCGATTTCGGTTATGCAAAGGCGGCAGGCCTGGCCTGGCGCATTTGCGAGATATGAACCGATTTGCGGGACGACGCGCGATGCAGCTTTATCTCCCGATCGCCGACCTCCCGGTCAATGTCTTCCTCATCCTGGCGATGGGCGCGGCCGTCGGTTTCGTCTCCGGCATGTTCGGGATCGGCGGCGGCTTCCTGATGACGCCGCTCTTGATCTTCATCGGCATCACGCCTGCGGTCGCGGTGGCCTCGGTGGCAAGCCACATCGCTGCCTCCTCCTTTTCCGGCGCGATCTCCTATTGGCGGCGCCGCGCCATCGATCCGGCGCTGGCGCTGGTGCTCCTGATCGGCGGCACCATCGGCACCGCGCTCGGGGTCTCGACCTTCACGTTGCTGCGCTCGCTCGGCCAGCTCGATCTCACCATCGCACTCTCCTATGTCGTGCTGCTCACGACCGTCGGTGCACTGATGTTCTGGGAGGGCCTGCTCGCGATGAGGCGGATACGCCGCGGCGTGCCGGCGCCACGCCGCACCCATGGCTGGATCCATACGCTGCCTCTGAAGATGCGCTTCAAGCGCTCCAAGATGTATCTCTCGGTGATCCCGGTCGTGGTGATCGGCGTCGTCATCGGCTTTCTCGGCGCGGTCATGGGAATCGGCGGCGGCTTCATCCTGGTGCCCGTCATGATTTACCTGTTGCGGGTGCCGACCACGACGGTGATCGGCACCTCCATGGTGCTGACGCTCTTCACCATGCTGTTTGCCACCGTGCTGCATGCGGTGACCAATCATCTCGTCGATGCCGTGCTGGCCTTGATGCTGATGGTGGGCGGCGTCACCGGCGCGCAGTTCGGCGCGCGCGCCGGCCAAAAGATCCGCAGCGAGCAATTGCGGCTGCTGCTCGGCCTCCTGATCCTCGCGGTCGGTATCCGCTTCGCGGTGGAGCTCGTGATCCGGCCGACCGAACTCTTCACCATCCGGGAAATCGGGGTGAACGAATGAACGCGCGCGGTTGCTTCGCCATTTGTCTCGCGCTGCTTGCGGCGTCTTTCGCCACAGGCGAAGCGAATGCCGAGCGGCTCATCGTCTCGGTCTCCAACCACCGCGTCACCGTCACGCCGAATTATTCCGGCGAGGAGCTGGTGCTGTTCGGCGCGATCGAGAGGGACGCGGCGACGCCAGCCGCCCCGCGGGCCTATGATCTCGTCGTCACCGTCGCGGGCCCGCGCGCGGACATCGTCACGCGCCGCAAGGAGCGCAAATTCGGCATCTGGGTGAACTCCGACTACCGCCAATTCGTCAAAGTGCCGACCTATCTGGCGCTGTTCGCCAACCGTCCCTTCGACGACATCGCCTCTGCCGATGTCGCGCGGCGCCAGCAGCTTGGTCTCGACAATGTGCTGCTGACCCAGCGCATCGGGCCCGATTATGCCGATGTGGTGCCCAACGACGCGTTCCGCAGTGCCTTCGTGCGGCTGCAGTTGCAGCGCGGGCTCTATCGCGAGGATACTTCGGCCGTCACCTTCATCACCCCGACGCTGTTTCGCACTGGCATCCCCCTGCCCGCCCAGGTGCCGATCGGCACTTACGATGTCGAGATCAGGCTGTTCGCGAATGGCGCTCTGGTGACGCGCACCGAAACCGCATTCGAGATCGTCAAGGTCGGCTTCGAGCAGTTCGTCGCCAACACTGCGCGGCAAAATGGCCTGCTCTACGGCCTCGTCACCGCCGCCATGGCGCTGATGACCGGTTGGATTGCGTCGCTGGTGTTCGCGAAGGATTAGCTTCGGCTTGCGCGTTCACCACCGGCCGGGTGACGAGATAGATGCCGAGCGCGACCGGCACGATCCCCAAGAGATCGCGGAACGCGACATGCTCGCCGAGCACCAGATACGCGAACAGCATGGCAAGCGGCGGCATCAGGAAGTGATAGGCACTTGCCGCGGTCGCGCCGCAGACCTTCAGGAGATGGAACCACAGCATGTAAGCGAAGATCGAGCCGCCCAGCACCAGAAAGGCGAAGGCACCCACAAGGCGCAGGCTCGGCACGATGTCATGAACATCGGCGAAGGTGAACGCGATCGGCGCAAGCACGATGCCTGCGGCGAGATTCTGGATGCCATTGCCGATCCACAAGCTTCCCTTGGGCGCAAACAGCTTGAACAGGATGGTGCCGGCCACGATCGACGCCAGCGAGGCGAAGGTGAAGAGCACGCCATGCAGGCTGTCGGTGCCGAGCGACATGCGGTGCCAGACGATGAAGGCGACGCCGGCAATCCCGAGCAGCAGTCCTGCGGCCTTGCGCCAGGTCATGGTCTCGCCGAGCAACAGCGCGGCCAGCGCAGCCGTGAACACCGGATTGGCCGAGACGATGAGGCCACCGAGACCGGCTGAGACAGATTTCAGCCCGGTGTAGCCGAGGCCAAGATAGAGCGCATTGTTGGCGAGCCCGAGGATCGCAAACATCGCAGCCTCGCGCCAGGACAGCTGCTGCCAGGCCTCACGGCGGAAGGCGAAGACACCGAGGATCAGCAGCCCGGCGAGCGAGAACCGCGCCGCGAGCAGGATCAGCGGCGGGCAATCGGTGACGCCGATCTTGCCGGCGATGAAAGCGAAGCTCCAGAGCAGGCAGAACAGCGTGATCGCGAGCGGCAGGGTGTTGAAACGGGTGGTGGTGGTGGCCGAGGCAGACAGGGTCATTGCGGGTGCGGCGGGCATTGGAGCGGACATTGGAGCGGACATTGGAGGTTTCCTTTGCCGCCTTCATTTAAGGTCTTTCTTGCTATTTGGAAATTAAATCATTAACTAGCAGCCAGTGGATTTCTTAATGGGAGTCCGGAATGCTCGATCTCGAACTGTTGCGCAGCTTTGTCTCGGTGGTCGAAGCCCGCGGCTTCACCCGGGCCGGCGAGCGCGTTCACCGCACCCAGTCGACCGTCAGCCAGCAGATCAAGCGTCTGGAGGATGACATCGGCCAGCCGTTGCTCGTCCGCAGCGGCAAGGACGTGACGCCGACGGAAGCCGGCGAGAAGCTGTTGTCTTACGCGCGACGCCTGTTGTCGCTTGCCGAGGAGGCACGCGACGTGGTGGCACGGCCGACGCAGGAAGGCGCGGTGCGGCTCGGCATCCCCGAGGATTTTGCCCTCTATCGGCTGTCAAAGCTCTTGGCGACGTTTTCACGCGCGCATCCGACACTGCGGCTGGACATCCGCGCCGACCAGAGTCTGAATTTGAAGCG
Source organism: Bradyrhizobium sp. Tv2a-2 (assembly GCF_000472425.1). GTDB lineage: Bacteria > Pseudomonadota > Alphaproteobacteria > Rhizobiales > Xanthobacteraceae > Bradyrhizobium. The sequence continues at coordinate 253,148 of NZ_AXAI01000005.1, forward strand.
CGACCTCGGTCGCGGCGAGCTCGACCTCGCGCTTTTCAAGCGCGCGGTCGGCGAGAAGGGCGGCATCGCGGTATGGCCGGAGCGCGTCCACTGGATCACCAGCAGGCACCACGCCCGCGACGTCAGCGCGGGCTCGGTGCCGCTGATCGGCTTTCCCGCCGGCTGCCTGTATCGGGCGGGTGCGATCCATGCGCTGGAGAGTGCCGGCCGCTCCTGGCACATGGCGTATACCTCCTCCAGCCTCGCCGGCATCCAGGCCGCGGTCGCCGCCGGCATGGGGTTGAGCATCATGTCGGAGATGGCAATCCAGGCCGATCACCGCGTGCTGACGGCGAAAGACGGCTTCAAGCCGATCGACAAGACCGAAGTCGCGCTGATGGCCTCCCCCGACGCCAGCCCCGCAACGTTGCGGCTTGCGGACCGGCTCGCGGAGTTTTGCGGGACGGTGCAGGCGAAGGCGGCTTAGAGCTTTCACCGCGTGCGCCGCTGCGCTCCCTCGCCCCGCCCTTGCGGGGAGAGGCGGAGACCGCGGCGATCCCCTACGCCAAAGCGCGATGAGATTTGGTTGAATCGTCATCGCGCTTTAGGTCTTTGATTGAGCATGATCTTTCGGAAAACCGCTACACACTTTTCCGGATCATGCTTTAATAACACCTCGCCGCGGCGATGCTGTGGACGCGACGGTCGCCGAGCAGGTGCGCGACGAAGCCTGCCGTCGGAAAAATCTTCGCGAACGCCTGGTCGCGGATGCTGAGACCTCCCGCGTAGGCCCCGAACGCCGGCATCACCGCGCGCTCGCCGTCGCAGGCGAAGCAGCGGCGCTCCACCGAACGGCCGCGGGCCGAGACGCGCGCTTTGGGATGCAGGTGGCCCGCGATTTCTCCGACAGCACCGGTGGGCTCATGACGGAAGACGATCGGACCGACCGCGACCTCGCTCGCGACAACGCCACCGAGGTCCGACGGAAGCGCGGGATCGTGATTGCCGGAAATCCAGATCCAGTCGCGCCGCGCCTGCAGGGCGCCTATGGCGTCGCGATCGATGTCCGAGAGACGCTCATGCGCGTTGCGATCGTGAAAGCTGTCACCCAGTGCTATCACCGTGCGAGGGTCGTGTCGGGAGATGACAGCAGCGAGCCGGCTCAGCGTCGCCGCGGTATCGTAAGGCGGCAGCAGCACACCGCGCGTCGCAAAGCTCGAACCTTTTTCGAGATGCAGGTCGGAGACGACAAGCAGGCTCTCGTCTTCCCAGAACAGCGCGCCGGAGAGATCGGCGAGCATCGTGACCCCGGCGATGTCGAGCGTTCCCTGCAAATTAACGGCGAGCGCCAGTTTTTCCGTCATCAGCCCCGACCAGCGGTAATCCCGCCATTACGACATCGCTTCCCTGACGAGATCGTCGGCGGCTTCCGCCAGCAATTCGTCTGCTGCTTCGCCATAAACTGACTCGCGGCCGATTTCCAGCATCACGGGGACCGCGAGCGGGGAGACATGGCCGAGTTCCCGGTGGGTCACGTGGCCGTGGATGCGCGCGAGCATGTCGGAGAGCCGGCGCAGGTCGAGCAGGCCGGTGGCGGCATCGGCGCGCGCGGCGCGGAGCAGCACGTGGTCGGCTTGGTGCTTGCGCAAGACGTCGTAGACGAGGTCGGTCGAGAACAGCACCTGGCGTCGGTTCTTTTCGTCCGAGGTCGAGCGGCGTGCGATCAGGCCGGAGATCAGCGCGCAATTGCGGAACATGCGCTTCATCAGCGCGGATTCGGCAAGCCAGGCCTCGAGGTCATCGCCGAGCATATCGGGATCGAACAGCGCGTTGAGATCGACCATGCCCTGGCGCACCATGAAGGAGAGATCGCCCAAGCCCCAGATCGCGACCGCATATTCGTTGGCGACAAAACCGAGCGGACGGGCGCGGGCGCGCTCCAGGCGCCGCGTCAACAGCATGCCGAGCGTCTGGTGCGCGAGCCGGCCCTCGAAGGGATAGCAGACGAGATAATGCTTGTCCGCGCGCGGAAACGTTTCGACCAGAAGCTCGCGCATTGCCGGCACACGGGAAAAATCCCGCTGCAGCGAGAGCCAGTCGCGCACCTGCTCCGGCAACGCGTTCCAGGCGCGCCTGTCGTCGAGCAATTTTCGCACGCGCTCGGCGAGATAGGTCGAGAGTGGAAACTTGCCGCCCATATAGGACGGCACCTTGGCATCGCCGTCGTTGGCGCGGGAGACATAGACTTCATCCTCGACCAGCGCCTCATAGCGCACGATCTCGCCGCCGAACACAAACGTGTCGCCGACCACGAGGCCTTCGATGAAATATTCCTCGATCTGGCCGAGCATGCGGCCACCGCGGCCGATCACGCCGGTCGAGCCCGATCCGCCGCCGCGAGAGCGCACCAGCTTCACCTTCAGCATGGTCTCCTCGACGATGGTGCCGACATTGAGCCGGTAGCTCTGCCGCACCGCCGGATTGGCGACGCGCCAGCGCCCCTGTTTGTCCTGCTTGATGCGGGCAAAGCGCTCATAGGTCTTCAGCGCATAGCCGCCGGTGGCGACAAAATCGACGACATCGTCGAAATCGCCGCGCAAAAGCTCGGCGTAGGGCGCGGCCGTGCGCACCTCCTCATAGAGCTCGTCGGCGAGAAACGGCTCACCGCAGGCACAGCCGAGCACATGCTGCGCCAGCACGTCGAGCGCGCCGGTGCGCAGGGGCGGCGTGTCCTGCGCGTTCTCGGCGATCGCATCGATGGCGACGCGGCACTCCAGCACCTCGAAGCGGTTGGCCGGCACCAGCACCGCGCGTGAGGCCTCGTCGAAGCGGTGATTGGCGCGGCCGATCCTCTGCATAAGCCGCGAAGAGCCCTTCGGCGCACCGATATTGACGACGAGATCGACATCGCCCCAGTCGACGCCGAGGTCGAGCGAGGAGGTGCAGACCACGGCGCGCAGCCTGCCGGCGGCCATCGCGTCCTCGACCTTGCGCCGCTGCGCGACATCGAGCGAGCCGTGATGCAGCGCGATTGCCAGCCCATCATCGTTCATGCGCCAGAGCTCCTGGAAAAGCATTTCGGCCTGGCTGCGCGTATTCACAAAGACCAGCGTAGTCTTGTTGGCCTTGATCAGCTGGTAGATCTCGGGAAGCGCATGACGCGCAGTGTGGCCGGCCCAAGGCAGTCGTTCGCGCGTGTCGAGCATCTCGACCACAGGCGGCGTGGCGCCGCCGGCGATGACGGTGTCGGCCGCCGCGCGGCCGCCTTCCGGTTGCGGCACCAGGAAGCGCGCGAGTTCTTCCGGCTCGGCGACCGTTGCCGACAGGCCGATGGCGCGAACGTCGGGCGCAAGCTTCCACAGCCGCGACAGCCCAAGCGACAACAGGTCGCCGCGCTTGGATGTGACCAGCGCATGCAACTCGTCGAGCACGATGCGCTTGAGCGAGGCGAACAGATAGGGCGCATCGTCGGAGGAGAGCAGCAGCGCCAGCTGTTCCGGCGTGGTGAGCAGGATGTCAGGCGGATAACGCCGCTGGCGCTGCCGCCGCGACACCGGCGTGTCGCCGGTGCGGGTCTCGACTTTCACCGGCAACCCCATTTCAGCAACCGGCATCTCGAGGTTGCGCGCGATGTCGACGGCGAGCGCCTTGAGCGGCGAAATGTAGAGCGTGTGCAGACCGCCGGTGCGCCGCACGCTGCGGCCGGTGGAGATGACTTGCGGCACGGGCGTGCTTAGCTCGACCAGCGTCGGCAAGAATCCGGCGAGCGTCTTGCCGGCGCCGGTCGGCGCGATCAGCAACGCCGAACGGTCATCGCGGGCTTTTTCCAGCAGAGCAAGCTGATGGGCGCGCGGGGACCAGCCGCGCGATGCGAACCATTTTTCGAAACGGTCCGGCAGCAACACGGCCGCCGGTTCGGGAAGAACTGGTGAAAGGCGGGGCGGCACAGGCAGAACGTATGGCGTCCAACCGGCTTCGTCGAGGGCTCCAGGCTTCTGATTGCGCCAATTGAGCCGCAAACTCCTGTCCGCACGTCGCGCGGAGAGGCCGACGCGCGCTAGCGCGGCGGGTGAGGGGCTTTCTCCGCGCACTGAGCTCCTCGAGAGCCCCTCACCCGACCCTCTCCCCGCAAAGGGCTGGGAGAGGGAGCCGAGTGCCGACAAACAGGGAGAGATCAGAGATCACTCTGTTACGGGCCTGTCCGAGATATCCCAGTCCTTGCCGTTGAAGATCGAGATGTAGAGCGTCTTCATCGGGGTGTAGTCGTCGGGTGTGTAGTTGTACACCACGCCATCGAGGAAGAACGGAGAGTGGAAGCCGTTCAGATTCGCCGCCTGCCGCAGCACGCTCTCGCGGGTCAGCTCGTTGCCGCAGCGACGCAGAATTTCGCCCATGGTCACGGCCTGGCCGTAGCCGGCATAGGCGATGGTGTTGTCAGGGTCGACGCTCGGCAAATATTTTTGCCGCAGCTCCTCGAAGCCCATCACTTCGGGATCCTTCTCCCAGCGCGGAACGCCGGCATCCTTGGCATAACGGATGGCGACGATGCCGGCGGCATTCTCGAAGCCGGCCGCGGACAAAATCGAACGGCCGGTCGAGCCCGCCGACAACAGCTGCAGCGGCTTCCAGCCGAGCTCGGCGACCTTGCGGATCGATTGCGACGCCGCCTTGCCGGTCGTGATGTTGTAGAACACATCCGCGCCCGACTTCGACAGATTGATCAGCTGCGAATCCACGGTCGGATCGGAGAGATCATAGGTCTGCTCCATGATCACCTTGGCGGTGCCGCCCGCATCCTCCAGCGACTTCTTGAAGGGGCCGAGGAAGTCGCGGCCGAAATCGTCGTTCTGGTAGAGGATGCCGACCTTGGCATTCGGCTTCACCGCGATCACGTGCTTGGCCAAGATGCGTGCCTCGGTCGGATAGAGCGGCAAGCCCGCCATGGTCCATTTGTAGTTCTTCGGATCGTTCCACTTGGATGCGCCGGTGTTGAGCAGGAGCTGCGGCACGCCCTTGGAATTGAGATATTTGTGCACGGCAGTCTGCGGCGCGGTGCCGAGCGAGCCATAGAGCGCGAGCACCTCATCCTGCTCGACCAGGCGCCGCGTCGCCTCGACGCATTTCGGCGCGCTATAGGCGTCGTCCATGGTGAGGAAAGTGACCTTGCGCCCGTTGATGCCACCCTTGTCATTGAGCATCTGGAAATAGGCCTCACCGATGCGCCCCAGCACGCCATAGAGCGAACCCGGGCCGCTGTGCGGCACGGTCTGTCCGATCTTGATCTCGGTATCGCTGGCTCCGAAGTCGTATTTCTTCTCGGCGGCGAACGCGGTGGTTGAGGACGCAAAAATGGTCGCGGCGGCGCCGACGCAGAACTCGCGCCTCGTTTGACGGATTTTCATTTTTTCTCTCCCTAGATGCCCGCATTGTGCTGGCATCGCGGGAGCATGGGCAAGAGCGAAATGGGCGACGCGCTGAGAAGACGCAGCAATTCGCTGGCTGCGTAGCGCCTAGACTCAAGTTTTCGTCGCAACAACCGCGAGCCCGCGCACCGGCTCATTGTCTTCCATGCGCGGGCTCGCCTGCTCGAGCTGCGCAAGCTTGAGGCCTGCGGCCGCAATCGTCTTGCGCAGATATTCCGCGGCGTGGGCATAACGCAGGCCCTCGCCGATCACGACGCCCTCGCCGTCATGAGTTTCGACAGTGAAAGCGACGAGCCCGCCAGGTGCGAGTACGCGCTTGATTTCGGAGACTACCGGGAGAAGCTCCGGCACATAGCAGAACGCATCCGCCGCCAGCACGAGATCAGCGCTTGCATCGGCTTTGCTGTTGAGGCCTGCGACCATGTCCTCGACCTCCAGCTGTTCATAAAGCCCGGTCGCACGCGCCTCCTCGATCATGCCAGACGAGAGATCGATGCCGGTGAAATGGTCCACCTGCCTGGCGAACTCGGCAGCGCAAAGTCCGGTGCCGCACCCGAGATCAATCGCGCGTTTGAAGAAGGCAGGCTTGCGTGCCGCGACGCGCACCGCGACCACGGCCTTGAACAGGAGCTGCGGGGCCCGATAATTGAGATCGCCGAGCAGCGCATCCTCGAAGCGAGGCGCATATTGGTCGAACAGTGCCTGCACATAGCCGCGCGGCATCGATGACAATTCCTCCGCCCCCAGCCGCATCAGCCGCACCGCCGCACCATGCCGGTCCTGCGGATCGGCCTCGCGCGCCTTGCGAAAGGCTGCGATCGCCTTCGCGGTCTCCCCGAGTTCCTGGCGGATTTCGCCGAGCGTGAACCAGGCGGTCGGAAAATTCGGTGCCAGCTCGATCGCCTGCTCCAGGAGGTCGGCGGCTGCCGGCAGATCGCCGCCTAATTGCAGGTCGCGCGCAAACTCAAAGCGGCGGTCGGCAAGCAGATCGCCGGAGGACAGGAAAAGACGTGCAGGCATAGGAACCGATTGGAGACTCGTGAAATCTTCGGTGCAACCTATATGACAAAAATGCGTCCGCAAGACCTCCTGCTGCCAACTCCCGCCGGTCTCTGCTGCAAGCTGGGCGGCTTTCATATCGATCCGGTCCGCTCCGTCGAGCGGGCCCTGATTACCCATGGCCATTCCGACCATGCCCGCGCCGGCCATGGCGCGGTGCTGGCGACGCAGGAAACGCTGGACATGATGCGGCTGCGCTATGGCGAGAATTTCGCGGGGAGCACGCAGGCGGTCGCCTATGGCGAGGACATCCGGCTCGGCGGGGTCAACGTCAAGTTTCATCCCGCCGGCCATGTGCTGGGCTCGGCGCAGATCGCGGTGTCCTGCAACGGGATGCGCATCGTCGCGTCCGGCGACTACAAGGACGCGCCCGATCCGACCTGCGCGCCGTTCGAGCTCGTGCCCTGTGACGTCTTCATCACCGAGGCGACGTTCGGCCTGCCGGTATTCCGTCACGGCAATGCGGCGGATGAGGTGAAGAAGCTGCTCGCCTCCGTCGCGCTGTTCCCGGAGCGCGCGCATCTGGTCGGCGCCTATTCGCTCGGCAAGGCGCAGCGCGTGATCGCGCTGCTGCGCGAGGCCGGCCATGACGCGCCGATTTATCTGCATGGCGCCATGGAGGCGATCACCTATTACTATCGAAGCCGCGGCATTCCGCTCGGCGAGCTGCGCCCGGCGCGCGGCGTGAAGAAAGCGGAGCTTGCCGGCACCATCACGCTCGCGCCGCCAAGCGCGACCTCCGATATCTGGACGCGTCGCTTTCCCGATCCGGTCACCGCCTTTGCGTCGGGCTGGATGCGGGTGCGCGCACGCGCCCGCCAGGGCGGCATCGAGCTGCCGCTCGTGATTTCCGATCACGCCGATTGGGATGGGCTCACCACGACCATTGCGGCAACCGGCGCCGGCGAGATCTGGGTCACTCACGGTCAGGAGGACGCGCTGGTGCATTGGTGCAGGTCCAAAGGCCTTGCCGCGCGGCCGCTCGACCTCGTGGGCTATGGCGATGAGGACGAGGGTGAGGGTGAGGGTGAGACTCAGCCAGGGTCCCAGGCCCAGCCCAAGCCCGAGGGAAGCCAGGATGCGGGAAGCGAAGCATGAACCGCTTCGCAGCACTGCTCGACCGCCTCGCCTATGAGCCCGGCCGCAACAACAAGCTGCGGCTGCTCGCCGCCTATTTCCGCGAGGTCGGCGATCCCGACCGCGGCTTTGCGCTTGCTGCGCTCACCGGCGCGCTATCGTTCAAGCACGCCAAGCCCGGCCTGATCCGCGACCTGATCGCGGCGCGCACCGATCCCGTGCTGTTCGGCCTGTCCTATGACTATGTCGGCGACCTCTCCGAGACGGTCGCGCTGATGTGGCCGAAATCACCGCCCTCCTCCGACAACACCGGCCATAACAAGCCGCCGCCCCCGACGCTCACCGAAGTCGTCACCACCTTGCGCACGCTTGGCAAGACCGAGCTGCCCGCGCAACTCTCGCGCTGGCTCGACGAGCTGGACGAGACCGGCCGCTGGGCGCTGCTAAAGCTCGTCACTGGCGCGATGCGCATCGGCATCTCCGCACGCCTTGCCAAGACGGCCGCCGCCGCGCTCGGCGACAAGGATCCCCACGAGATTGAGCTACTGTGGCCGGGGCTCGTCCCACCCTATCTCGACCTGTTCGCCTGGCTGGAGGGACGGGCCGAGAAGCCCGTCAACCGCGATCCCGCGCCGTTCCGGCCGGTGATGCTGGCACATGCTCTCGAGAACGAGGACCTCACCGGCATGTCGCCGGCCGACTACATCGCGGAGTGGAAATGGGACGGCATCCGCGTGCAGGCGATCGCCGGGCGCGACAGCCGCGGTCATTTGGCGACGCGGCTCTATTCTCGCACCGGCGAGGACATCACCACCAGCTTTCCCGACCTTGTGCCGGCGCTGCATCTGCCGGGCGCGATCGACGGCGAGCTGCTGGTGATGCGCGAAGGCCGGGTGCAGAGTTTCAATGTGCTGCAGCAGCGGCTCAATCGCAAAGTCGTCTCGCCAAAACTCACGAAGGATTTTCCGATCCATCTGCGCGCCTATGATCTGCTCGGCGACGACGCGAACGACTTGCGCGAATTGCCGTTCACCGAACGCCGCGCGCATCTCGAGACCTTTATCAAGCGGCTCGACGATCCCCGCATCGACCTGTCGCCGACGATAGCCTTCGACAGTTGGGTGCGCCTGCGCGCCGCGCGGGCCGATCCCGCGTCTGCCGGCGCGGGCGAGGATGCCGATGCCGTCGAAGGCGTCATGCTCAAGCGGCGCGATGCGCCCTATCTGCCGGGCCGGCCCAAGGGGCAGTGGTGGAAATGGAAGCGCGATCCGCACATCATCGATGCCGTCCTGATGTATGCCCAGCGCGGCCACGGCAAACGCTCATCGTTTTATTCGGACTACACCTTCGGCGTTTGGACCGCCGGCGAGGCCGGCGAGGAGCTGGTGCCGGTCGGCAAGGCCTATTTCGGTTTCACCGACGAGGAGCTGTTGCAGATCGACCGCTTTGTCAGGCGCAACACGACCGAGAAATTCGGCCCCGTGCGTCATGTCGTTCATGAAGCCGACAAGGGCCTGGTGCTGGAAGTCGCCTTCGAAGGCCTGCAGCGCTCGACGCGACACAAATCCGGCGTCGCAATGCGCTTTCCCCGCATCAGCCGGCTACGCTGGGACAAGCCGCCGCGCGAAGCCGACCGGCTGGAAACGCTGGAGAGAATGCTGAAGGCCGACGCCGCAAATAAAGATTTGGTAACGCCGGAATCCGGTTGACGAGAGATTTCCGGTTCCCCATTTGCGTCTCGCTATTGTAAAATGGGGACCGCGAATCCGCGGGAGAACGACGATGTCACACGACAGCAGGGAATTGCCGGCAGGTCCTGGCGGCCTCACCCGCTTTCTCGGCGGCTCGCCGCTGTCGGTCGCATTTCGGCTGATCCTGCTGTCCATCCTGGTCGGCGTAGTGCTGGCCGCGATCGGCTTCGATCCCTGGAACATCATCCTGAGCATTCGCCTGCTGTTCCGGCGGCTCTGGGACCTCGGCTTCGACGCTGTCAACTGGCTGTGGCGCTACTTCCTGCTCGGCGCAGTCATCGTGGTCCCGATCTGGCTGTTGTCGCGAATCTTCGGCGGCGCGCAGCGCCGCTACTAATCATCGCGACCAACGACATTGCTCGCTCCTCCCACCAGGGTCACGACCGCGCGGGTCTTTGCCATCGCGGGACCGGCGATGCTCGCCAATTTGACGACGCCCTTGATCGGCATCGTCTCGACCACGGCGATCGGCCGGCTTGGCGTTCCCGCGCTGCTCGGCGGAGTGGCAATGGCGTCCGTCATCTTCGACTGCCTGTTCTGGCTGTTCGGCTTCCTCCGCTTCTCCACCGTCGCCTTCACTGCGCAATCGCTGGGCGCGGGCGAGGTCGAGGAATTGCCGGCGCATTTTGCCCGCGGCCTCATTCTGGCTGCAGTAACCGGTGCAGCGCTGATCCTGCTGCAGGTGCCCCTGGGCGCGCTGCTGCTCGAGGCCATGGGCGGCAGCCGCGATGTGACTGCGGCGGCGCGCACCTATTTCGCCATCCGCATCTGGTCCGCGCCGCTGGCGCTCGGCAATTATGTCGTGCTGGGCTGGCTGGTCGGGCTGGCGCGCGCCAGGCTGGCGCTGCTGGTGCAGATCGCGATCAATCTCGTCAGCACGGCGGCAACGGCATTATTTGTGCTCGCGCTCGATTTTGGCATTGCGGGCGCCGCACTGGCCGCGGTGATCGCGGAGGCCTGCGGCCTTCTGCTCGGAATCTTGATCGCACAGCGGCTGCTGCAGGGACGGTTTTTCGTGCCGGCCAAGAGGCTGTTCGACCGCGAAAAGCTCGTGCGCATGCTCGGCGTCAACCGCGACATCATGATCCGCACGGCGGCGCTGATCGGCGCGCTGCTGTTTTTTACGGCCCAGGGCGCACGCGCGGGCGACGTCACGCTTGCCGCCAACTCGGTGTTGAACAATTTCCTCCTGATCAGCGCCTTCTTCCTCGACGGACTTGCCAACGCCGCCCAGCAGCTTTGCGGCCAGGCATTTGGCGCGCGCGACAGGAACGGGTTTGCCACCGCCACGCGACTGGTGGTGCTCTGGGGCTTTGTCTTCGCGGTCGCCGTGATGGTGGTGGTCGCACTGTGCGGGCCTGTCATGATCGACATGATGAGCGCGAGCCCGGAAGTGCGCCAGACCGCGCGCGATTTCCTCATCTTCGTGATTGCCTCGCCTGTGCTTGCGGTGCTCGCCTTCGCGTTCGACGGCGTCTATATCGGCGCCACCTGGGCGCGCGATATGCGCAACCTGATGCTGGTCTCGCTTGCGATCTTCCTCGCCGCCTGGCTCGCGCTGCGCGGCTTCGGCAATGCCGGCCTGTGGGGCGCGCTGCTCGCCTTCTATGCCGCCCGCGGCGGACTGGAGGCCGCGCGCTATCCGGCGCTGCTCAAGGCTTCGTTCGTCCCGAATTCGTAGGGTTGGTAGAGCGAAGCAAAACCCATCCCACGGGCTGCGACCCTATGCCGGCCAATCCTCAGCCGTGATTGTCGCCGCATCCGCGCCGACGATCTCGGCGAGCGAATCGCGCCCGGTGCGCAGCAGCGTCGAAGCGAGATCGGCCTTGATCTCCTCGACAAGGCCAAGACCCCTGTAGACCAGCGAGGAATAGAGCTGCACCAGGCTGGCGCCGGCGCGAATCTTCGTCAGCGCAGCGCCACCGGAATCGATGCCGCCGACGCCGATCAGGGGAAACGCGCCCTCGGCGCGCACATAGGTCTCCGCCACCATCCGCGTCGACAGGCGGAACAGCGGCCGGCCCGACAGTCCGCCGGTCTCTTCGGCCCTGGCCTTGTCACGCAGGCTCTTGGGCCGCGCCACCGTGGTGTTGGCGACGATCATTCCGTCGACCCGGCGCGAGCGCGCGACCTGCACGACCTCGTCGAGCTGGGCAAGGCTCAGATCCGGCGCAATCTTCAAGAGCACCGGCGTGTCGCCGGCCTTTTCGCGCACCCGCTCCCGCGCATCGATCACCCGCGCCAAGAGATCGTCGAGGATCGCGGCCTGCTGCATATTGCGCAGGCCGGGGGTATTGGGCGAGGAGACGTTGACGGTGAAATAGCTCGCCACCGGCGCAAAGGTCTCGATCAGCTGGACGTAGTCGGCGACGCGGTCCGGCGAATCCTTGTTGGCCCCGACATTGACCCCGACGATGCCGCCGTGATTGGCGCGCGCGGCAAGCCGCCGCAGCACCAGCTCGGCGCCGTCATTGTTGAAGCCCATGCGGTTGATCACGGCCTGGTCCCGCTCCAGCCGCAACAGCCGCGGCCGCGGATTGCCGATCTGGGGCTTCGGCGTCACCGTGCCGATCTCGGCAAAGCCGAAGCCGAGCCGGAGCAACGCATCCGGCACTTCCGCGTTCTTGTCGAAGCCCGCGGCCATGCCGATCGGATTAGGGAAATTGAGGCCGAAGGCGCGCACGGCAAGCTTGGGATCGTCCGGGCGCGGCTTGATCGGCGGCAACAGCTTGAGGCCGCCAATCGCCAGGCGATGCGCGTCCTCAGGGTCGAGCCAGCGTAGCAACGGCAGCGACAGGGCGTCGAAGGCGCGGATCACGGCTTCAACTCCGGAATCTCATGATAGCCGTCGGAGCGGACCGGCAGGTCATAGACGCCGCGCACGGCGCCAAGATCGAGTTCGCCATAGAGATGTGGAAACCTCTCGTCATCGCGCGAGGGCTCCCAGCGCAGCGCGTCTCCCAGCGCATCCGCATCGACCTCGACCAGGAACAGCGCGCGCTGGCCGAAAAAATGCTTTCGCGCCGTCCCCTCCAGCTGGGAAGCGGTCGAGAAATGGATGAAACCGTCGCGCGCATCATCCGCACTGCCCCGGTAGACACCACTCCTTTCGGCCTCGCGCCAGGCGGAGGCGGAACAAATCTTGTAAATCTTGACCACGAGCTCTGCCGGAGCCTCTTGTTTGAATCTGCTCGGGATTTTCTGCCAGGGGCGGACCGTATCGGCCAGCCCGGCACAACTCAAGGGGCGGTTGTGGAGAGCTTGGGCCATCAGGCAAGAGGCTGATTCTGCGAGGGATTATTGCCTCAGGCATGAATCAAGCCGCCCTCGCGAAAACGCGAGGAGCGGCCGACGCCGTTTCGTGAAGCGAGAACGGAAGTACTGGCCTGCTAGGCAGCCTGCCCGCCTGAAGCATGATCCGGAGAAGTGTGTAGCGGTTCTCCGAAAAGATCATGCTCAATCAAAGACCTAAAGCGCGATGACGATTCAACCAAATCTCATCGCGATTTAGGTCGCGTAGTCGGGCTCCTTACGGTCGAGGATACGCTTGAGTGCATCAAAATGCCGCTGGACGGGCCCTGGGTTGTAGAGGCTCTCGCCACCGATATCCCGCTTGGTCTTCTCCACCACAGGCTCGGGAAGTTGCTTCAGGGGCTGCCCGGTCCACATGGCGTAGATCTGAACCTTCGCGGCGCGCTCGGTGTAGTAGAGCCGGTCATAGGCCGCGGCCACGGTCTCGCCGACCGTGGAGATGCCGTGATTGGCCATGAACAGGATCGTCTTGTCGCCGATCACACGCGCAAGCCGCGCGCCTTCGGCCGGATCGAGCGCGGGGCCGGTGTATTCGCTGTCATAAGCGATTTCGCCTGACAGCCCGACCTCGGTCTGGCCGATCTCCTTGATGCGCGGATCCTCCAGCCGCGTCAGCGCGCTCGCAAAAGGCATGTGAGTGTGAAACACCGCCTTGGCCTGCGGCAGCGCCTTGTGGATCGGCGCATGGATGCAATAGCAGGAACGCTCGACATCGCCGCTGCCGCGCCTGACCTTGCCGTCGTCAATGCCGACTTCCATGAACGAGGACGCCGTGACTTCGGACCAGTGCATGCCGAACGGGATCTGGTAGTAGCGGTCGCTGTGACCGGGCACTACCAGGGTCAGATGATTGAAGATGCCCTCGCTGAAACCGTGCATGAAGGCGAGCCGATGTGCGGCAGCGAGGTCCACCCGCGCCTGCCATTGCTCGGCGCCGTAATCGGCAAGCGTCTCCGGCGAAACCCTGAACTGCATGACGTCCTCCGCTTGACCTGATATGAGAGCGATCCGTTTTGCCCGGACCGACCGACCTGATTTTTGCCCATTGTAATCCAGTTCGACAATTCATCGGTTGAAATTGCCGCAGGGCGGCCATCCCGCTTTGCAGTTTTCGTCGCCTGAATGTGCGTGGCGATGCGCGGCTGCAACGCGTAGGCTGGCGCTACGACACTTCAGGGAGATTTCGATCCACATGTCGCCAACTGTTGCCAATTCCGAGCGTCAGCGCGTCGCCGTCATTGGTCTGGGCAGCATCGGCGGCGTGGTCGCGGGCCTACTCGGCGCGGCCAGCCGGCACGATGTCGCAGCCTGTGTCAGGCGCCCGATCGAGCAACTGACCGTCGAGCAGGCGGACGGAGCCGTGGAATTTCCCATCCGCGGATGGACCGATCCGTCCATGGCGCAGCCGCAGGACTGGGTCCTCTTGTGCACCAAGGCACAGGACACGACGGCGAGCGCGCCCTGGCTGCAACGGCTGTGCGGTCCCGCTACGAGGATCGCCGTGCTGCAGAACGGGATCGGACAGGCCGAGCGCGTCGCGCCGCTCGTCAGCACTGCGACAGTGATCCCGACCATCGTCTATTACAACAGCGAGCGGCTCGCACCCGACCGGGTTCGCTACCGCCGTGCCGGCGAGTTCGACTTCGCCGTTGCCGATGATGCGCCGGGACAGGCATTCGCGGCGCTGTTCGAGGGCACGCCCCTGCGGACCCTTGTGAGCGGTGACTTCAAAACGCTCGTTTGGCGAAAGCTGCTGGTCAACGCGGTTGCCAATCCCGTCTCCGCACTCACCATACAGCGCAACGCGGTGTTTCGGCGCGCGGATATCAACGCGCTCTGTCTTGCGTTGCTCGAGGAAGCCGCCGCGGTCGGACGCGCCGATGGTGCGAAGCTTGCGGACGACGAGGCCGCACAATCATTGGCGCGGCTCGTCGCCATCCCGCCTGATGCAGGCTCCTCCATGTATTTCGATCGCCTCGCCGGCCGGCCGCTCGAAATCGACGCGCTGACCGGCGCCGTGGTGGAAATCGCCGTGCGGCACCGTGTTCCGACGCCGCTGCTGAGTATGCTGCTGACGCTCGCGCGCGCGGCGAGCGGATCAAGCCGTCCCGGCGAAGGCCGGGGCTAAGCCGACCGCGCCAGCGCGCCGTCGATCATGTTGACCGCGTTGCCGATGCCATACACCGCAACGAAGGAGCCGAAGCGCGGGCCTTTCTCCTGACCCAACAGCACCTGGTAGAGCATGTTGAACCAGTCCAGCGACACACCGGGCCGGCCGTCCTTGCCCTTCTTGTTGGTGTCGAGGAACGGCTCGCGGCGGCCGATCTCGTAGACAACGTTCTGGATGTCCTCAGGAGTGGACGCCGCCGGCAGATTCGACAGCGCATCGCGCAGATCCTGTAGCGCCGCGCGCTCGCCGTCGGTCGGCTCGCGGAACTGCTTCGTCGGCGCAACAAAGTCGCGGTAGTAATTGATGGCGTAGCCGACCATGGCATCGAGCTTCGGATGCGTCTGCGGCGTCACGCCCGGGCGATAGCGGCCGATGAAGCCCCACAGGGTCTCTGCATTCTCCGCATTCGACGACGACACCAGCGTCAGCAGAAGCTGAAAGGTGACGGGCATGTCGGCCTTCGGCGGCTGGCCGGCATGGAAATGCCAGACCGGATTGCCGAGCTTCTGCCGCCCATCCTGCTTCGGAAACGCTTCGAGGAACTGGTAATAATCGTCGACATTGCGCGGGATGACGTCGAAATAGAGCCGCTTCGCCGCCTTTGGCTCGCGATACATGAACAGCGATAGCGATTCCGGCGGCGCATAGCGCAGCCACTCCTCGATGGTGAGGCCGTTGCCCTTGGACTTCGAGATCTTCTGACCCTTCTCGTCGAGAAAGAGCTCGTAGTTGAAGCCTTCGGGCTGGATGCCGCCGAGCGCGGCGCAGATCTTGCCCGACAGCTTCACCGAGTCGATCAGGTCCTTGCCCGCCATCTCATAATCAACCGAGAGCGCATACCAACGCATTGCCCAGTCCGGCTTCCATTGCAGCTTGCAGTGGCCGCCGGTGACCGGCAGCGTGACGGGCTCCCTGGTTTCGGGGTCGTCATAGGAGACGGTGCCGGCCTTGGCGTCATGCGCGGTGATCGGCACATACAGCACCATGCCGGTGCGCGGGCAGATCGGGAGGAACGGCGAATAGCTTGCCGCGCGCTCCTCGCGCAATGACGGCAGCATGATCGCCATCACCTTGTCGATCCGCTCCAGCATGCGAAGCAGTGCGGCGTCGAAGCGGCCGGAGGTGTAATAGTCGGTCGAGCTTGCGAACTCATAGTCGAAGCCAAACTGGTCGAGGAAAGCACGCAGCCGCGCGTTGTTGTGCGCGCCAAAACTCTCATGCGTGCCGAAGGGATCGGGCACGCGCGTCAGTGGCTTGCCGAGATTCTTTTCCAGGAGCTCCTTGTTCGGCACATTGTCCGGCACCTTGCGCAGGCCGTCCATGTCGTCGGAGAAGGCAAGCAGGCGCGTCTTGATCTTGTCCTCGGTAAGCACGCGAAAGGCGTGGCGCACCATGGTGGTGCGCGCGACCTCGCCGAAGGTGCCGATATGCGGCAGACCCGAGGGGCCGTAGCCGGTCTCGAACAGGACCTCGTCCTTTGGCTGCTTCTTCAGCCGCGCCACAATCGCTTTCGCCTGCTCGAACGGCCAGGCGTTGGATTGTTCGGCAACCGCGCGCAATTCGCTCGCGGTGGGGCCGGCAAGGTCGATGGTGGACATGTTCGGTACGGTTCTCCAAAGGCCGCGGAAATTAGCGGTTTTGCGCCAGAATGCAAAATACGGGCTGTGCTGTCATTCCGGGGCACGCGAAGCGTGAACCCGGAATCTCGAGATTCCGGGTCCGGTCCTTTCGGACCGCCCCGGAATGACGGTGCAAGTTTCAAAACGGGCTCACCGAGAAATAGCGCAGCCACAGATCGGTGTAGCGGCCTTTTTCCCAGACACGGAACAGCGCCCAGTTCAACGCCTGGCGCAAAAGGTCGTTGCCCTTGCGCACGGCAATGCCGATACCTTCGCCGAAATAGCGGCTTTCGACAAAAGGGCCGCCCGAGAAAGCGCAGCAATCGCCGGAATCCGTGCCGTTGATCCAGAAGCCGAGCGAAGTGGCGTCACCGAAAATGAAATCGACCTCGCCCCGGCGCAGCGCGGTGCGCAGCGCATCGTCGTTCGGATAGGAATGCAGCTCGGCATCGGTGAACATCGCCTTCAGATAGGCCTCATGCGCGGTCCCAGCGATGACACCGACCTTCTTGCCTTCGAGATATTCGGGGCGGATCTCGGTCAGCGCCTGGTCCTTGCGCGACACGAAGCGGGCCGGCGCCCGGTAATAGGGGTCAGTGAAATCGACGCGTGCGCGCAGCTGCGGCGTCACCGCCATGGAGGCGATGATGGCGTCGCCC
This sequence comes from Bradyrhizobium sp. Tv2a-2, assembly GCF_000472425.1. Classification (GTDB taxonomy): domain Bacteria; phylum Pseudomonadota; class Alphaproteobacteria; order Rhizobiales; family Xanthobacteraceae; genus Bradyrhizobium. Next base: position 270,197 of record NZ_AXAI01000005.1, read on the forward strand.
TTGTTGCTGGAGAGCGCATCCAGCAGCGTCTCGAAGCGGCGCATCTGGATGGTGCAGGTGACCTTGATCTCCTCGCACAACGAACGTGCGAGGTCGACGTTGAAGCCGGCCGGGTTGCCGTCGGCGCCGGTAAAGTTGAAGGGCGGATAGTCGGTTTCGGTCAGAAAGCGGATCACCGCAATGCGCGACAGGTCCGGCCGCTCGGGGCGGCGACGGGGGTCCCAGAAGCCGGGCACGGCCTGGGGCGCGGCCCCCGCACCGGCCTTTGGTGCGGCACCGGCCTTGTGCGGCGCTTGAGGTGGGGCGACCGGTACCGGCGCCGACTCGGCGGGCGCGGCCTGGGCGGTCTGCATGGGCGAGGTCTCAGCCACGGCAGGCGTGCCGGACAGGGCCAGTGCTAAAATGGCCAGTGCAAAGACGATCGGTGCAATAGCGGCGAGCGCCAGCACACTGGCGCGGCGGCGGAGCGCAACGGACAGCGAGGACAATGAAGAAGGGGCGGCGTTCTGCACCGGCTTGGCCCAAGCACCAAAATTGAGAAGTTGCGATCGGGGACGGCCTTATAGACCATCTGCCCGCCAATTCGAGCGCCGATTACGGCAAAAGCGGTCCCAAAGGAGCAATTAAAGGTAATGCTTGAGGTCGGCCGCGGCCTCGTCCGGGGTCCGCTTCAGGTTGAAAGGGGACACGAATTTACCGTCGCGGTCCATCAGATAGACCAGCGCCGTATGATCCATGGTGTAGTCGCCGTCCTTGAGCGGGACCTTTTTGGCATAGACGCGGTATTCGGAAATGACCTTGGCGACCGCGGCGGGATCACCGGTCAGCCCCTTCAGATGCGGATCGAAGCTCGATAGATACTCCTTCATGGCCTGGGCATTGTCCCGCTCGGGGTCGACCGAGATGAAATAGGCGTTGACCCGATCGGCATCGGTCCCCATCGCGCGCAGCACCTCGGAAATCTCGAACAGTGAGGTCGGGCAGACGTCGGGGCAATGGGTGAAACCGAAGAAGATCAGGGTCGGGCGGCCCTGCAGGCTCTTTTCGGTGACGGTCGTCCCGCTCTGGTCGGTCAGCTGGAAGGGACCTCCGATCGCAACCGGCGTGGCCACGCCCTTGACCCCGCCCAGCACCCAGAACATCAGCAGCAGCCCGACCAGCAGGCTGCCGCCGAAGGCGGACGCAATCACCAGCGGGCGCGTTGTACGATCCATTTGCCGAATTTCCCTTTCCCGAGCAGATCAGAAACAGCCGGCGATGCCGGCCGCGATGGTCTCGAAAAACACCGTGGTCCCGTAGCGGAACCACAACCCCAGCGTCGCGATCAGGATGGCGGCCCCAAGCAGCGAAAGTCCGATCGCAAGGGTACGGCCGCCCTTCTGGGCCGGCAGCGCTGCGGGCAGTTCAGTGGGACTCGATAGCGGCAGGGCCATGGCGAGGAGATAGGCCGGGCAGCTTTGTCACGCAAGCGCCGCCGATGCAGCGCCGCCATCACGTTATGTCAGGAGGCGTATGCCTTTAGCGCGAGCGCGCGGCCGCGGCCGAATCGGATACGGAAGCCGGGACAACGACCGGCGCCGGCTGCGCCTTGCCGGCTGGGCCGTTGGTGGACGCCTGGGCATCCAGATAGCAGGGCTTGTACATGCTCTGCAGTTCCCGGCCGCGCAGGAAGATCATGCGCGGCGTCAGCCCGCCGCGGTGCGCGATCCAGCGCCGGATCGGCGTCGGATACATCGAGTAAAGGAGCTGTGTGGCCTCGGGATTGGTGATGGCGCGGCCGTTGGCGCCGAAATCCCAGGCGGCATGGAAACCCAGGGTCGCGTGCGACGTGACGCAGATCTTGTCGTGGGGAACGGTGCCGAGGACGATCGTGCAGGCCGAGGCACACAAGCCGTCGATGATCACGGATTGGCCTGATGAGCGCAGGTCTTGGTACCGGTCGACGTAGGTGCCGATACGACCTCCGCGATCATCGGCGATGCGGACCGCAGCGCGACTTGCCGCCACCCCCGCGAGCAGGAGGACCGCCGCGAGCAACCCGGTCACGAATTTCATGTCCCAGCCCCAGATAAGTTGAATCCGAATCTGTTCGTCTTCAGTGATGCAAGAGTGAGGCTAGCGTCTTAGGACTTCGCGGTTTTGTCTAGGCAAACCCGCGCCGGCAAAAAAAATTTCGACCGGTGTGTGGCCGGCGCGTCGCACTTTCGCGTGCCTTCAAGGGCTCGGAACCCGGTTGCATTAACGGTTCCCTAAACGACGCGCCTCCGACCACCGGCGAAATACGGGGCACCGAAAGCAGTTCCGGTCTCCCTTCCGCCAAAGCACCGTCAGGTTGTGCGGCGATTTCGCAGCTGCGGCAGACGGCCCGCATAACCGTGCGCCACCCTGCTCAAAGCTTAATCTCGATGCGCGTGGGTTCGCGTCCCCTCTAGGAGACGGCCAATCCTCGGCGATAGCCCAGCCGACGAGCGAACAAGCCAGCGCGCTACGCCATCAAATCGAAATGCATAACTTCAGAGGTAATCGATTTGACCAGGCCACGTCGCAATAGTCGGTCTCGCCGCTCGATCGGCGTCAGCAAAAGGAGGATCGGAATGACCGACATCAACATGATCGCGAAGAGCTATATCGAGCTTTGGAACGAGCGCATTCCCAGCCGCCGGCGGGAGATGCTTGCGACCGCATGGACGGCGGACGCGAGCTATGTCGATCCGCTGATGAGTGGCGAAGGCCATGATGGGATCGACGCGCTGATCGACGGCGTGCAGCAGCGCTTTCCCGATTTCAGCTTCCGGCTGATCGGTGAGCCGAACGGCTTTGGCGATCGTCTGCGTTTCTGTTGGGGGCTCGGCCCCGACGGGGTCGACAGCCCGATCAAGGGCACCGACTTCGCCGTGCTCGAGGACGGACGGATCCGCAGCATCACCGGATTCCTGGACCAGGTGCCGCAGAGCGCGTGAGAAGAAACGGATGTGGCTGCCCACCGAGATCAGCGGGCAGTCACGCCAAACGGACTTACGAACTCGGGAGACCCGTGGCTTGGGAAAGAGCCACCAAAAACAGGCGGCTGCGGCAGCAATGCCGATCCCCATGCGATGGGCCGTCGGCGATCACGGCGAAATCCGCTGGCGGCTGGTCTGGGGCCGGAGCAACTTAATTCCGTGCGCGGTGTCAGCCTGATGGGCGGCGTGCGCGACGGACGGATCGTGGAGGCGCAGGGCTACATCAAGCGGGCGCTGAGCAAAGGATCGGAGCGGGCGAACGCAATCGAACCCTCGTATGCAGCTTGGGAAGTCGGGCGTTCCTCAATTATCCCAAGATGTTAGCGCCAAAACTGCTGGCAAACGAGCTAAGCTCCATCAGAGGGTTACGCCACCAAAGCAAAACCCCTCGTTCGAAGCTCTCGAGCCTTACGTTGACCCCGGCCGGCGTTACTTGGGCCGCGCGTCTCCATCTCGCTGTACGCTGAATATGATGCCGATGGGCGCCGCTGGGCCGCTTTGCAACGCCCAGCACTGCACTGAAGGCAATCAATCGCACCGGCGGCAACCGATGAATGCGCTTAGCCCCGGCTACAACTGCCTTCTACGACATGATCAACGCAGCGACCTCGCTGGAGCAGATGGACAATCTTGGGCGCACTCTTTGGCATCTGTACAGCAAGGGCGAGCTTAACGACGATGAGGCGCATATCCTCAGCGGAGCTATCGAAAAGCGAAGGCCTCAGCGCCTTGTGCAGATTTGGATCTCGGGCCTCGTAAAATCTGAGTTATCTCCATGTCTGCTTCTGAAGGCGCAAAGCGGACCAGAGTTGCTCGGTCTAAGTCTCTTCGAATTTTGACCCGAATCGTTCGATTTGCTCCGCCTCGCAAATTCATGTCCTAGGTGTTAGGTTAGGACAGTGCGATACTCGGTTCATTCTTCGAGGTTGCGCATGAGCCGACGCAAATTCTTTGCTCTGCTGGGTGGCGCGGCGATCACATGGTCATTCGAGGCCCGCACCGAGCAGGCGATGATGCCTGTGATCGGCTATCTCAGCGGCTGGTCTCCGAATGACGCTCCAGAGTACCTGGCTTACTTTCGGCGTGGCTTGGCAGATGCCGGGTACATCGAAGGCAAGAACGTAACAATCGAATTCCGCTACGCCGAAGGACATTTCGAGCGTGCGTCGCAGCTCGTCGCCAGTCTGGTTCAGCGCAGGGTGAGAGTGATCGTGATACCGAACACGACCGCATCTGCGGTCGCGGCCAAAGCTGCGACGCAAACCATTCCCATCGTCTTCTCGCTTGGTTCGAACCCAGTTGAGGTCGGCCTCGTGCGAAGTCTCGGGCAGCCCGGTGGCAATGTGACGGGTCTCAGCGCCCTGCAAACTGCCGTGACGGCAAAGCGCCTCGAATTGCTGCATGAATTGATGCCGGCCGTGACGGTCATCGCCTTTCTAGTCAATCCAGCCAATGCGGCTCTGGCTGAATCTGACACGAGAGAGGCGCTGGAGAGTGCACGCGCGCTTGGCTTGGGGCTGTTGGTACTCAACGCGAGTAACCCACGAGAAATCGACGCGGCTTTCGGAATCTTGGTACACGAGCGGGCTGGTGCGCTGCTGACCAATAGCGAAAGCCTCTTTATGGTACACAGTGACTACATAGCCGCGCTTACAACGCGCTACAAAGTACCCGCTTTGTTTGCTTACCGAGAAAACGTGGTCGCAGGTGGCTTAATAAGCTACGGAGCAGATTTTCTCGGTGCGGCCCGAGAGTTGGGCCGTTATACCGGGCGCGTCCTCAATGGCGAAAAGCCGAGCGACTTACCTGTGCAGCAGGCGACCAAACTGCAGCTTGTGATCAACCTTAAGGCCGCTAAGACACTCGGCCTCAAGGTGCCGCTCTTGCTGCTCGGGCGTGCCGACGAGGTGATCGAATAATTCCACGATTTGCTGCGGCGCAGCGGCAGCACCAGGCCGGTAATCTCGCGGCAGCGAGCTTCTCGCCGACGTGGATCCGAAGCGGTCATCCCAAGAAGTCGTTGCACGAGCCCCATTTTGGAGAATCTGCTCGAGAATGTGTGTCGATTCATGCTCCACGTCGATGTGCGACGGAACGGACTTGTGTATTGCTAGCGCCGGGCGTGTGGGTCTTGTCCAAGGGCAAGTAGACCACGTGTCCATGACGTACGCCTCGTTCAGCAATAACGTGGTCGGCAAGGTGCTGTACGTCGGAGCCACGTCCCTTCAGCACAGTAACTTCCATGCAACGCTCTTGATCGAGATGCACGTGCAGCGTCGCTTGTGCGAGATCGTGATGGTCGTGGAAATCGCGTGTGAGGCGCTTCGGCAGTTCGCGCTCGCCGTGATCGTAAACATAGACCAGAGCCGCCACACAAGGATGGGTTCCACCGACCTCCATGGCTGCCTGCTGAAGGCCGGAGCGAGCGAGATCTCGGATCGCTTCTGAGCGGTTTTCATAGCCTCGCGTGTTCATGAACCGATCGAGCTCAGCGTAAAAGTCATCGTCGATTGTAATGGTCACGCGGTGCATTTTTGTTCTCCCTCGACGCTTTCCCGCGAAGGGCATAATGCCCGGCGCAGGAGGCCGCAATCGTATGATAAATTATTGACAACGTCACACTCGATTGGGCAAGTTCGTCCCAATCTCCGGGGAGTCTCTCGGGCGCAAGGAGGCGATGGCATCGGCGGGAATGAGTCCGCTGGTTTGCACCATTACTAGCGCAGAAGGCGTCGTGGAAGTTCGCCTGACAGGGGGCGTCTGTGTCATTGCGTCCGCGACTGCTTGCCTCGACATCGCTTCTGATTTCGTCGATTTGCGCAGGCGCCTTGGCGCAGACCGCGCCGTCTCCCGGCAGCGACGCTCCGACGACAACACCGGCATCCCCAGCTCCCGCGGCTGGCGAGACGCCGACTCCGAGCCCCGGGGCACCGCCGGGGGCGCAGTCGGGCGGTACGCTGCTTCCGCCAATCCGGGTCGTCATGCCCAAGCCCAAGCCGAAGAAGCCAAAACCGACTTCGTCGGTGACCTCGCGGGCGCCAGCCCGGGCTACGACCGCTCCAGGGGTGCCGGCGCGGCCCTCACCCTACGAGACCGGCGGTCCCAACGTGGCCGGAGGAACGCCGGTAGTGCCGCAATTGGCGAGCCAGATGACCATTTCGGGCGAGGACCTCAATGCTCGCCCGATTGCGAATGGTCCCGAAATCCTCGAAGCGACGCCCGGCCTGGCCGTTGTTCAGCATTCCGGCTCCGGCAAAGCAAACCAGTACTATCTGCGCGGCTACAATCTCGACCATGGCACCGACATGGCCATATTCTGGGACGACGTGCCGATCAATTTACCCACGAACGCGCACGGTCAGGGCTACGCCGATCTGAATTTTCTGATTCCTGAAGCGATCAGTGGGTTGGAAGTCCGTAAGGGGCCGTATTTTGCCGACGTCGGAGACTTCGCCAGCGCCGGTGATCTGCACCTTTCGCTGCGCGACAGCGTGGAAAAGAATATCGTCTCCACAACGGTTGGCAGCTTCGGTTACGATCGATTTCTCGCCCTGGGTTCGACCAGGCTCGGGGATGGATCGCTGCTCTATGCCGGAGAGTTCAATACCTACAATGGTCCGTGGGCTACCGCCGATGACGTCCGCAAGTTCAATGGTCTTTTGCGCTACAGCCAGGGCACGGCGACGGACGGGTTTTCCGCAACCGCCATGGCGTACACGAACAACTGGAACTCTTCCGATCAGGTCGCGCTGCGCGCCATCACCACCGGACAGATCGGTCTGTTCGGCGAACTCGACCCGACGGACGGCGGCGATACCAGCCGGTTCATGTTCTCCACCAGATTTGCCCACTCCGACGATGCCGGATCGTGGAAGGCAAACGCCTATCTGGTCAGAGAAACGATGGACCTGTTCAACAATTTCACGTGGGACACCGCCGATCCCATCAACGGCGATCAATTCCATCAACTCGACAATCGCATTTACGGCGGCGGTGGGGTCTCGCGCACATTCGACGGCACCTTGTTCAATCGTCCGACAGAGACCGCGTTCGGTGTGCAAAGCCGCTACGACGACATCAATGTCGGCCTGAATGACACCACGCATCGATTATTCCTGTCCAACATCCTTGTTGACGACGTCAAGGAGGGCAACGTCGGCATCTACGCCCAGAACACAACGCGCTGGACCGACTGGTTCAGGACCACCGCCGGCTGGCGCGGCGACTATTACTGGGCATCAGTGAATTCGATTCTGCAGCCGGCGAACTCGGGCAATCCAAGCGCCGCGATCGGCAGCCCGAAATTGACCATGACGTTCGGTCCCTTCTATAAGACCGAGCTGTTCCTGGGCGCCGGCATGGGCTATCACAGCAACGACGCGCGCGGCGTGACCACGACAGAAGTCCCCGGCGATCCGGCCACCCCACAGGGTGCCACGCCATTTTTGGTCCGCTCCCGAGGAGCCGAGATCGGCGTGCGCACCAAGGCAATACCGAATCTCGACAGCTCGATCAGCCTTTTCTACCTGCACCAGGATTCCGAGTTGTTCTTCGACGGAGACACTGGAACGACCGTTCCCGGCCCGCCGAGCCTGCGCACCGGCATCGAAATCACGAACAAGTATCACCCCGCCTCATGGATCAGCTTCGACGCTGATCTTGCGCTGTCGCGAGCCCGGTTTATCGGCTTCGACTCGGCGCAGGAGCAGCTCTTCCAATCGCTTGCGGGCTTCCCGCAGGCGCAAATCGGCAATTCCCCGGGCAATTTCGTGCCCGAGGCTCCATGGATGGTGGCATCGGCCGGCGTCACACTGGGCGAAAAGACCGGCTGGTTCAGTGCGCTGCGCTGGCGATATATCAGCTCGCGGCCGCTCACCGAAGACGGCGTGTTCCAGTCGCCGGCGGTCAACACCATCAACGCCAACGTGGGCTATCGGTTTGCCAATGGTTGGCGCATTCAATTCGACGCGCTCAATCTTCTGGACTCTTCCAGCTACAACGCGAGCTACGCTTACGGCGCGTTGCTCACCACCGACAGCCTGTTCGCCAAGTGCTTTCCGACGCCGAAAATTCCTGTGGCAGTCTGCCAGAATGGCTTCATGGACTATTCCGTTCACCCGTTGGATCCCCTGGCCCTTCGGCTCACCCTCGCCGGCCCGATCGACACCCTCGACATTTCCGGAATGGCCGCGGAAATGAAGCGAGCAGTCCCCACCTACCTGCCTCCATCGGCAAATTACGATTGGACTGGATTCTATATCGGCGCTCATGGCGAATTTAGTTCGTCGAGTACCAGCGGCAGCGCCGTCAACCTTGCAACGGGGGCAACAGCCTCTCCCGTCACCGGCAACCTGCCTAACTGGCGAGGCGGCATTCAGTTCGGCTTCGATTACATGATGCCGTCCCGCCTGGTGCTCGGCGTAGTTGCTGACGTTACCTCCGGGGGAACGAAGAAAATCGCGACTACTGATGCGTTTGGCACCGCCGCCAATCAGACCACCGTGTTCGACAGCGAGACGGTACGCGGGCGCGTGGGCTACGCCTTTGACAATATGCTCCTCTACGGGACGGCGGGATTGGCGTTATCGAACAATCAATACGTCCGTACCCAGCTCACCGGCGCGCTCAACAACGCGACAGCGGGCGCCGACGAGGCCGTGAACAAGTATCTCAGCGGATGGACGGCGGGGGCAGGTATTTCTGTCGCATTCGCGCAAAATTGGAACGTGTTCGCTGAGTATCGATATACGAGTTACGGATCAACGATGCTCGCACTACCGCTTTCGGAGCTGTCCACCACATCGTCAACGAAAGTCAGCGCGATTGAGTTCGGTGTGAACTACAAATTCAACGCGATAACGCCAGGTGGCACAGCCTTCGCGGTCGCTGACGAACGGCTACCTGCCGTGACCATCGCGCCGCTCTACAAGGCACCTCCCGCTCGCTCGTTGTACAATTGGACTGGCTTCTATTTCGGCGCAGACGGAGGCTATGGCCGGCAGCGGTCGGCCGGAACCCTGACGACCGCGGCGGAGGCTGTGTCGACGCCATACGACTACGGTGCGACCGGACCATTTGCCGGAAGCTTCGTTGGCGGGAATTACCAATTCAATCGGTTTGTGCTCGGCGTTGAGGGAGATTTCCAATGGTCGAACCTGACTGGCAATAATCAAACCCTTGCGCCGTTGGGCGCAACTGGCGCGTTACCGGCAGGTCCCTTCACGGTTTCAACAACGACCAAAGAATACGGCTCGATCCGTGGTCGGCTTGGCGTCGCATTCGACCGCTTCCTCATCTTCGGCACCGGGGGATGGGCTATGGGGAATCCTTCGACTGCCTTTGCACTTACTGGAGCGGCTCCGTTTGCTAGTACCGGCGGCAAATCCAATGGTTGGACCGCTGGCGCCGGTGCCGAATATGCGATCACCGACACGATTCTGGGGAGAATTGAATATCGGTTCACAAACCTTGAGGCTGCGGGTTTCGTGAACGCGCAGACAAATTCTGCGGATACCGGCACACGAGCGCCGATCAGCGATCTCCGCGTTGGCATCGCGTATAAGCCTTGGTGACGGGAAAAGCCGGAGCCGACCCTGGTCGTCGATCGCCAAGTGTTGGAGCGGGCGAAGGGAATCGAACCCTCGTATGCAGCTTGGGAAGCTGCCGTTCTACCATTGAACTACGCCCGCGAAATCAGGGACTTAGCGATTTCGCAACGGTCGTCGCGACAGCTTGACAGCCCCTGGCGACGCTGCTCACCATAGCGAATGGTGCGACGGGATCAAGCCGGTCGCATGCGCCCCCGGAGGCATTAGGCACTCGAGGCTCGCCCCATGCTACTGTGGCCTGCCAGCGGCAACATAAAACGGCACGATGACCACGCCAGCCTGCTCCTTCTGCGGTAAGCCACAAGCCGAAGCCCTGCGCCTCGTCGCCGGGCCGCAGGCGTTTATCTGTGACGAGTGCGCGATGCTCGCCGTCCAGATGATCAGCATTCAACACCCCACGTGGCGCGAGCGCCTGATGCGGACGCTGGCGTTGCTTCCCGATCGCCCACGCGAAAAGTCGTGAGGGTCCGATCCTGAGAGCGCCGCCAACTACTCTGGAGCAGCCCCCCGGGCGCTTGCTTAACAGAACGTTAAGATTCCGGATGCGCGGCTTTGTGAGCCGCGGCTTTGCGCATCTGCGGCGCGGTGCATTCGATGGCGCAGGTGATTGCGAAAAATCCCTACATGATCATCGTGCCCTCCCACCGCGTGCTTGAAGCGGGACACTGTGCCGACCGGATGTCAGCATTTGGCGGCAGCGTCTCCAAGCGCCGTTTGCTCTCGATCGAGGGCACGGAGCCGGTGATCGGCAAAAGCCTGTTCGACGTGTTGCTCCCGGTTGCTGCGCCGCGTCCGCAGAAATAAGGCGCGCCGTCGCCCTTCAGTTTTTTTGATTGCAGATGATCTTTTCGGAAAGCCGGTCTCCACTTTTCCGGATCATGCCCTAGATTTAAGGCATGAGTTCCACGACCCTGCTCCAGCGTCCATCGATGACGGTGTCCGATTTCCGCTGTACGGCGGCTCCGGGCGAGAAGCCGTTCGTGGAGCAACACTGCTGCCATTCCATCTCCTTTGTCCGCAAGGGCAGCTTTGGCTATCAGAGCCGAGGGCGTGCACATGAGCTCGTGGTCGGATCGCTGCTGATCGGCCGGCCGGGCGAAGAGTTCGTCTGCACCCACGACCATGTCTGCGGCGATGAATGCCTGTCGTTCTTTTTCGAGCCCGGTCTGATCGAGACGATTGGCGATCGCCGCGACACCTGGGAGGTCGGCGCGGCGCCGCCGCTCGCCGAACTGATGGTGCTGGGCGAACTGGCGCAGGCCGCGGCTGATGGCATCAGCGATGTCGGACTGGACGAGGTCGGGCAGTTACTCGCCCATCGCTTTGTCGAGGTGGTCTCAGGCAAGGCCCGCCAGCAGGTCGCAGTCTCCGCCCGCGACCGTCGCCGCGCGGTGGAGACCGCATTGTGGATCGAGGCGCATTCGCATCGGGAAATCGAGCTCGATGATGCCGCAGCACAGGCCGGGGTCAGTGCATTCCATTTCCTGCGTGCATTCTCTGCTGTGCTCGGCGTCACCCCGCATCAATATCTGTTGCGCTCGCGGCTGCGCCATGCCGCGCGGCTATTGGCCGACGATGAACGGTCCGTGACCGATATCGCCTATGATGTCGGCTTTGCCGACCTCTCGAATTTTGTCCGCACCTTTCACCGCGCCGCCGGTGTCTCGCCGCTCAAATTCCGCCAGGCCTCGCGGGGATCCCGCAAGATTTTCCAAGATCGGTTGGGCGTGAACTGACTAGTCTCGTCTCCATGCCGCGCGCTGCGAGCGCGGAGCTGCAAATTGGAGACGTGCATGTACGATCATATCGGCCTCAAAGTCGGCAATCTCGACGCAAGCGTGCGGTTTTACACCGCGGCATTGGCGCCGCTCGGCTATGTCCTCTGTTCCAAGGACGAGAATGGCGCCGGCTTCGGCCCCAAGGGCGAGCCCGCGCTCTGGCTCTATCTGCACAAGGGCCTCAAAAGCGACGGTGCCCATATCGCCTTCCGCGCACCAAGCCATGACGCGATCAAGAAATTTCACGGCGATGGCCTGAAAGCCGGCGGCCGCGACAATGGCGGAGCAGGCCCGCGCGCCGATTACAGCCCGACCTACCACGCCGCCTTCCTGATTGATCCCGACGGAAACAATGTGGAAGCGGTGTGCACCTAAGGAATCGTGGGGTGGGTGGAGCACAGCGAAACCCACCATTTCTCCCGCGTGATCCGCGATGGTCGTGGAGCCTGTCATCGGGCGCACGTTCGCGCGACCCGTCGGCTCTACCCGTCCTACTCGCCCTCACCTCAAATCGCTTCGGAGCTCAAAACCATGGCATCCATTCACAAGGACTTTCCTGTCGACGCCCCAGCACACGAAGTGTGGGACGTGCTGCGCGATTTCGGCGCTGTGCACACGCGGCTTGCGCCGGGCTTCGTGACCGACTGCAAGCTCGAGGGCGACGCGCGCATCGTCACCTTTGCCAACGGCACAATCGCCCGCGAGCAGCTGGTCGATTGCGACGATGAGCGGCGGCGGCTGGTCTATGCCATCAGCAGCGAGCGGGTGACGCAGCACAGCGCCTCCGCGCAGGTTATCGAAGACGGCGAGGCACGCTGCCGCTTCATCTGGATCACGGACGTGCTGCCACACGAGATCGCGCCTTACATCAGCGTCCAGATGGATGCGGGCGTCGCTGCCATGCAGAGAGCCCTGAACCGCACGAAGGCCGCTGTGTGATCTTCCTCACGGAAGCACGCCTGTATTGAGCTTACTCTCACCGGATGCGTGTTTTGACGCCGCCCGGCGCGGCGCGAGGTGAGGAGCGAGACGATGAAGCGTGCTGACAGACTGGTCGCCGGCGCCACCGCGCTGCTTTTACTGCTGACGTTCACCGCGGCGCCCGCAAACGCCCAGCTCGCCGGCTTTATGGGCGGCGGTGGTAGCGGGGCCGGCGGCGAGGATATGATGACGCAGATGGCGCCGATGCTCGAAATGATGAAGGCGAAGATGGGCAAGAAGCGCTTCGCTGCCCTGATGCAGACGATGGGCCCCATGATGGGCCAGATGATGCAGAACGGCGGCGGCCTCGGCGGGATGGGTGGCGGCCTTGGCGGGATGCCCGGCGATATCGGTGGCTACATGGGCGGCGGCGGCATGGGCGGCGGCGGCATGGGTGGCATGGACATGGCGAGCATGATGGGCATGATCGCGCCGCTGATGTCGATGGCCAATTTCGGCGGCGGCGGTCATCGCCATCACCGGCGTCACTAAAGCATGATCCGGAAAAGTGTGTAGCGGTTTTCCGAAAAGATCATGCTCAATCAGAGACCTAAAGATCAGAGACCTAAAGCGCGATGACGATTCAACCAAATCTCATCGCGCTTTAGAACGTTTCACGCGAACCGGTCCCCACTTCGCTCGAAAACACTCTAAACTGGTCCGGCCCGCGCAGAAATTCGTTGCTCGCTTCCTGATAGCCTCGCGGCATTCCTGCTTCAAGCCCCGCAGCGGCCGGAGGCAGACGGGAGTAACGCAAATCACGGTTCTGCCGTATCACGCACGAGTCATTCAGAATTGACAGATTTATTACATCAGTAGCCCTTAACTTCTAGGCCGGTGTCTACGCCGCCTCTAATCTCGTCTGGCTCAGGACAGGCTCTAAACTAAATCTAGAAGCCTCTATCCTCGCTTTGCCGTGATTGTCCGGGAAAAAGGTCGGTCCAGTTGATGCCGCCTCTGTTGAATGATGCAGCCAAGTGGAGTCCGTTCAGGGCTTAAGCGATTCAAAAAGTTCGATTCCTGCGGAGCAAACATGGGACTTCTCGGCCGTCTTGGAAAATACGCTGGTCTAGAGCCGTCTGAGCATTTGGGAGAGGCGACTGGCCATTTGGGAGCCGCCGAGGATTCTCTCGCGCAAGACTTCAAGAGTCTCGCTGACAGACTCGCTCACGAAAGCGCATATTACAAGAACCTCCTTGACGGAATCCCAGGGGCGGTTGGACCCCGCCCGACGCCTGAAATGCTGAGGGTGGTAAATGCGCGCACTGGTAATATGGATTTCCCGGATCCAGACGAACCTCCAATGCCGCCCGAAGCAGTAATGGCTCAGTATCGCGATCCGAACAAGCTGCCCGGACCAACAGGTTACAGGACGGAAAATGGGGTACGCATGGTGGACTTTGGACGCACGACTGTTCCGGAACAATTTGCCGGCCTGCATCAACTGGTCCGTGAGCATATGGCTGCGGGCGGCCCTGTGGCGCAGAAGTATCTGGCCCACCTTGAGCAGGCCGATGGGCCCACAGTTGAGATGAGACCCTTTGACATAAACGACCCGAATCTGCCGTTGCGGGATTTTGAAGACCGCACGACCGGAATGATGATCAGGCACGTTTCGATAGCGCACACCGACGGCAAAACGTATTCAGTAAAGAGACCTGTCGTCGCTTACGCAATAAATGCAGGAATTTTTACGATGGAGGGGCGAAGGGTGTCGGCGGCCACATCGACCGCTCATGAACTGGCACATGCTGCGCGTGTTAGGTTTCATGGATCTGAAATACGGGATTCTTGGTCATCAGCCATTCGATTGCGCACATGGAGGAATGCTGAAGAGCATTATGTGATTACCGGAGTCGAGAATGAAGTGGCTGAGAAACATGGAGAAGGGGTGAGAAGGAGTCTTACGATGGTTAATTTTTTTGAAACCAAGTCTATCACTTCTACGGAGGCCGCCGATGCGCGGGCTGAAGAGATCATGAGGAATGCCAAGCCCGGACTTGAGCAATTCACCACCGATATGTGGCTAACACGCAATCAGAAGGATTTTGACAAAGCTGACGAACTCAGAAACGCATGGGCTCTTCTGGTTAAGGATCATCTCAGCCCACTCATTCCAAAGCCGCTGCTTGAAGTGCCCGAAGAATGACCTTGGCAGCTGGCGCGAGACAACCACGCTGTCCCGGCATGCCAGACACCGGTTCGCGTGAAGAAAACGCGTCAAAACAAGAAATCCAGAGCTGCGGTTCTGATTCAATCAGAACCGCGAATGCTCTAGCCGGAGCCACTATTCGGCCAGTGCTGGAATCGGCGCAACCGCTTTGTGCCGCGGGCCCCAGCGCGTGAGGATCACGCTCGCACTTGAGAGCACGCCGAGCACGACCATGGAGGATGCGGCGAGTGTGAAAAAATCCGCTGCCGTCGCCTCATGCATGGTGAGATACCAGCCGCCGAGCCCGATGAACACCAGCCGCGCGCTCTGGGCCAGCACCGGCCCCACCACCTTCGCGGCGCCTTGCGAGGAAAAGTACATCGACATCGCCAGCCCGATGAAGGCGTAGCAGGGCGCCGCGGTGGCAAGATATCGCCGGCTTGCCTCCCGCACGCTGGCATCGTCGGTGAAAATGTTCACCCAGAGATCCGGGAAGACGGCGATGATGGAGGCGACCGCGCCGACCGAGATGAAGGAAATGAAGCCTGCGTTCCAGGCGATGCGCCGGGCGCGCGCGATTTTCTCCGCACCGACGGCCATGCCGATCATCGGTACCGAGGCGATGCCGATGGCGAAGGCGACCGACGTCAGCATGAACTCGAGCCGCGCGCCGATGCCGTAGCCGGCCAGCACGGCCGTACCGAAGGTTGCGAGCATGTGGGTGAAGATCGAGATGGTCAGGACCGATTGCAGCGGCGAGAAGCAGGAGACCGCGCCGACCTTGAGGATGTCGAAAAACATCGCCGCCTGGATGCGCAGGCCACTGATCTTCGGCACCACGCGGGCGCGGCCCGAGAACAGGTACCAGCCCATCACCGAGATGCTGATCAGATAGGCCATCAGCGCGCCGGCCGCGACGCCGCGCATGCCGAATTGCGGAATCGGGCCGAGCCCGAGGCCCAGCGTGCCGCCGAAGATGATCTGGCAGACCGCCGAACTCAGGATCATGGTCGACGGCAATTTCATGTTGCCGGTGCCGCGCAACACGCCAGCCATCGTGTTCATCAGCCAGGGGATCACGGCGCCGCCGAAAAATATCTGCGCATAGGCGATGGCCTGCGCCAGCACGTTGCCCTTGCCGCCGAGCAGCTTCAAGAGATACGGCCCGAAGATCAGCATCAACAGCATGAAGGCGAGGCCGAAACAGATGCCGATCAGCAGCGCATGCGCCGCAAGCGCGGATGCGCGCTCAAAGTCGCCGGCGCCGAGCGCCCGTGCCACGCTGGAGGCGACACCGCCGCCCATCGCGCCGCCCGACATGGTCATGGTGAGGATGACGAATGGAAACACCAGCGCCATCGCGGCCAGCGATTCCACACCCAAGCGGCCGATATACGAGGTCTCCGCGATCACCACGCAGGTGCCTGCGCTGAGGGCGATCACGTTCGGCCAGGCGAGGAAGAGCAATGTGCGCAGGATGGGACCGTCGAGCAGCGCATTCTTCGCCGCCGGCGCTGGTGGTGGCAGCGGGCGTTCGTCCTCATCAACGGGAATTTCGACGACGGAGATATCGGGCATTTCCACTCCCGCCGCGTCTTTTCGCCGCGCGGCTATGGGTTCCTAGCACGACGACGCGCGATTCAGCCTGCGCGACGTGCAAGGGGGGCCTGCGGGAATGCGCGCTTGTTCCGCATTTTACGTGCAGCGGAAAATCCGACCGCTATGCGATCTTCCAAATCAAGGGCGCGTGGCCATGCGACGCCGTCGTGAGATTGACCGCGATATGGCGGCCGCAGCCGGCGGCGAGGCCTTCGAACAGCCCGTGGAGAATTTTGCTGCAGGCGGGATGGTAATCGCTGACATCGTCCATCAGCTTCCAGCTCCGCTGGCTGATCTCGAAGCGGCCGGCGGTTTCGCCGACCTCGGCGACATCGTCCTGCGCCGCGAGCAGCGCGGATAGCAGCGCCGCACACTCCCGCGCGCCACCATGTTGCGCCGACAGCGCCTGCGCCACATCGTCGAAATATTGCATGCCGATCAACTTGCCCGTGAGGCGCAGGAGATAGCCAGCATCTTCCGGCCCGAACAGTTGCACCATCACCGGTGCCGCCGTGCGCACATATTCCATCGCATAATTGCGATAGGCCTTTTCCAGCCGCGGCTTTGGCCAGCTTGTAACCGGCAGCGCCGGTGCGGTCGCGGGATCGAACAGCGGCGCTTCGAGATGGCGGGCGAACACCAGGCGCTGGTCGAGTTCGAGCGGATGGTCGTATTCGCAGTAATAGCCTTCGAGACCGTCCTGACCGTCGACGCTCTGCTTGGTGCAGACGAAGCCCAGCCTCAGATTGCCGAGCGCGACGCCATTGTTGGCGTGCCAGCCGCGCAGCATTGCGCGCGAGACCTCGCCCGGCACGCCGCAGATCGCCGTGCCCTTCCAGATCCAGCGCGGCGGCGGATAGCGGATCCAGGCTTTGCGGTCGCTCTCGTACATGTATTCGACATGCACGCCGCCGATCCAGTTGGAGAGATAGTGATACTGCGCGGCAGCTACCGCTGGCGGCAGATCCGCCAGACCCAGCTTCTCGAGCCCGGGGAGGAAGCGTTCCTGCTGCTGGCGGCGGAACACGCGGAAGACGAATTCCGCCGCATCCGCCGTGCCGCGCCTTGTCACCACTGTGAGGATCAGGCCAGTGAAGCAGGCATGGTAGAGATCGGCGATGCTGCGCCATTTCGCCCATAGCGCTTCCTGCGCGCTGTCCGCCCTGTCCATGCCGGCCTCCTAGAACTGTGCCGCGAGATCTTTTGCGCCCTGCAGCTGCGTCTCGCGGTCCATTACTGCGTCGGTCGCAGCGAGCAGCGCCGAGACAACATTGGCCCGCCGCGCCACCGGATTGTGCTCATATCCGGACTGGGTAAAAAAGTTCGACGTCGGCACCTGCTTGCGAAGGTTTGGCGGCAGCGAGATCATGTCAAGTCCATTGCCGTCGCCGGTCAAGTTCATCATTTCAAGCTCGGCCGCCGTTAGCGGGGCGGAATACCCGCGTTGTCTCGCGAAAATCACCGAGGTCATCAGCTTCTGCGTCTGCAACAGCGGCCCGACGTCGATATCGAGATTGAGCGCATGGACGGCAAGGCCTTTCGGCGTTCCGGCGAGCCTCTCATGCAGATTCCAGTCGTCGCGCACTGAATGCGAGAAGGCGACCATCTTGCGCAGGGTCGCGATCTTCCGTTCCAGCGCCGCCTTTCTCGCGCCGGAGGCTTCTGCCGCACGGTTCTTCAACGCATCGATGAACTGACCGCCCTGCTCGGCCAGCAGCTCAACCGTATTGGTCGAGAGCAGCTGGTTGTAGCCGAGCGCGGTCGTAATCGGCATCGCATCCGGCTTGTCGTATTCGAGACCGGCCTGGACCACATACGTGCCGTTACCGGTCGCCTCGAAGCCATAGATGCGCACCGCCTGGTCTTTCGTCAGTCCTGCAGCCGCCGCCACGCGTGCATAGGCGCGCTTGAATGCGATCTCATTCGACGGCCGGTCGGGTGTGAAGTCGAACTGCTCGGCTGCATGGCGCAGGAAGTCGGCGACCACGGGCACCTCGGTCGCCGTCGCCGATGGATCGACCGGCTTCTTCGGCCCGGTATATTCGGGCGGCTGGATCAGCACGTAGTCATCGAGCGTGATCTCGCGATGTGCACGGCGCTTGGCGAAGCGTTCGGCGCGCTTGGCTTTGACAGCGGCCCAATAGGGTGCGGCGTGGACTTGATAGGCCTCTCGCGCCGCGTTGTATTGGGCGAGCCTCGCGCGATACTCCGCCATCTGCTCCGGAGTCTGCGCGGAGGCAGCCGACATCAGCACGATCGCGATGGCCGCGACGAGGAGGCGGGCGGCCCGGTGATTTATCACGCGCGCGGCCAACATGGTTGGCTAGACCCGGAAATGCTTGGAGAGTTTCAAGCCCTGGGCCTGGTAGTTGGAGCCGATGCGCTGGCCGTAGAGCGCGTCGGGCCGCGCCAGCATCTTCTCATAGACAAGGCGTCCCACGATCTGGCCATGCTCGAGGATGAACGGCACCTCGCGCGAGCGCACCTCCAGCACCGCGCGGGCGCCCTGCCCGCCGGCGCCGGCATAGCCGAAGCCGGGATCAAAAAAGCCGGCATAGTGCACGCGGAACTCGCCGACCAGCGGATCGAACGGCACCATCTCTGCGGCAAAGTCCGGCGGCACCTGCACGGCTTCCTTGGAAGCGAGGATGTAGAACTCGCCGGGATCGAGGATCAGGCTGCGGTCGGAGCGCGCCATGATCGGCTCCCAGAACTCCTCCACCGGATAGCCGCCGCGGCGGTCGACATCGACGACGCCGGTGTGGCGCTTGGCACGGTAGCCGACAAAACCGTTTGAATTGTCGCCGGAGAGATCGACCGACAGCGCGACGCCGCCGCTCAGATCCGCATCGTCGCTGTCGACCAGCCGCTCCCTGGTATGCAGCGCATCGAGTTCGTCGAGATCGAGAATGGCATCACCAGTACGGAAGCGCACCTGCGACAGCCGCGAGCCCTCGCGCAGCAGCACCGGAAACGTCTTCGGGCTGATCTCGGCATAGAGCGGGCCGTGATAACCGGCGCCGATCATGTCGAAGCGGCGCGTGCCGTCAGCAATGACGCGGGTGAACACATCGAGCCGCCCGGTCGAGCTTTTCGGATTGGCGGCCGCGACGATCTCCGGCGGCAACGCGAGGCTCTCGAGCAGAGGCACGATGTAGACGCAGTTGGTCTCCAGCACAGCGCCGTCGGCGAGGTTGATCTCGTGCAGCTTCAACTCGTCGATCCGCTCGGCGACCGTGGCGCCGGGCCCCGGCAGGAAGCTCGCGCGCACGCGGTAGGCGATATCGCCAAGACGGAGGTCGAGGCTTGCAGGCTGGATCTGGCTTTCGACAAAGGGATAGGCCGGCAGGATCAGGCCGGAATCCGCCATCGCCGCGATCATGCGGTCGGGCAGAATGCCGTTGGCGTCGGGCGCGAGCGTGAATGACAAGTGTTATGGGTCCCTTCGGCCGCCATTATCCCCCAAAAACAGGCCTTTTAGGGCCTTAGCCGAACCCCGCCTTGACGGGAAGGCTGCCTGAGAATATGAGCATGACTTATCCCGTGGTGATTTGAGCCGGCCGGCTTGCAGCCACGTTAAATAAGTCGCTAAACAGGCCGGGGACTTCAGTGATCCCGGCCTTGAGGAATTTCCCAGGCCGGTTTTTTTGTGCCCGCCTCTGGCGGTCATGATGGAGGTCACATGTCCAAATCTTCCGCTGGGCCGTCCACGGCCCGTTTCCGCCCCGAAACCCGCCTGGTCCATGGCGGCACGCTGCGCTCCGAATTCGGCGAGACCTCCGAAGGTCTGTTCCTGACCCAGGGCTATGTCTACGAGAGCGCGGAACTGTGCGAGGCGCGCTTCAAGGGCGAGGACCCCGGCTACATCTATTCGCGCTACTCCAACCCGACGATCGGGATGTTCGAGCAGCGCATGATCGAGCTCGAAGGCGCCGAAGCGGGCCGCTCGGCTGCAACCGGCATGGCCGCGGTAACCACCGCGATCCTGGCGCCGCTCAAAGCCGGCGACCATGTGGTTGCCGCCAAACAGCTGTTCGGCTCCTGCCGCTATGTGGTGGAGGATCTGCTGCCGCGCTACGGCATCCAGTCGACGCTGGTCGACGGACTCAAGCTCGACGATTGGCAGCGTGCAGTCAGGCCGAACACCAAGTCTTTCTTCCTGGAGAGCCCGACCAACCCGACGCTCGACGTGCTCGACATTCCGGCGATTGCCGAGATCGCGCATGCGGCCGGTGCGCGGCTGATCGTCGACAATGTGTTCGCCACCCCGATCTGGCAGAGCCCGCTCGCGCTCGGCGCCGACGTCGTGGTCTATTCCGCGACCAAGCATATCGACGGCCAGGGCCGCTGCCTCGGCGGCATGATCCTGTCCTCGGAAGCCTTCATCGCCGAGCATCTGCATAACTTCATGCGCCAGACCGGCCCGTCGATCTCGCCCTTCAACGCCTGGGTGCTGCTGAAGGGCCTGGAGACGCTGGCGGTGCGCGTGCGCGCGCAGACAGAGAGTGCCGCGCGTATTGCCGATGCGCTCGCGACGCATCCGAAGATTTCGCGGCTGGTCTATCCCGGTCGCGAGGATCATCCGCAGGCGGCTGTCGTGCGGAAGCAGATGCGTGCGGGGTCGACGCTGGTCGGCTTCGAGGTCAAGGGCGGCAAGGCCGCTGCCTTCCGCTTTCTCAACGAACTCAAGCTCGCCCGCATTTCCAACAATCTCGGCGACGCCAAGAGCCTCGTCACTCATCCCGCCACCACCACGCATCAGCGACTGTCGCCGGATGCCCGTGCCGAGCTCGGCATCAGCGAAGGTTTTGTGCGGTTCTCCGCGGGGCTCGAGCATCCCGACGATCTGATCGAGGATCTCACGGCGGCCCTGGAGAAGGCGTGAGCGGGCCACATACTCCGCTGTCGTCCCGGCGAAAGCCGAGACGACAGCTAATTCCGAGCGACTCTACATCGGCCGATAAGTCTGCACCGCCGCCGGCACGTTGACGCCGAGCTTGATCTGGCCGACCGAGCGGATGATGTCGTCGCCGAGCAGCTGCGCGAAGCAGGCGTAGCCCCAGTCGTTCATGTGCAGGCCGTCGGCGATGACAAAGCTGTCGGTCGGCAGCCCCTGGCGCTCGTGCCAGTCGCGCATCACCTCGAAGCGCGGGAAGATGCCGATGTGACGGAGCTGCGCGACGCGGCCGAGCAGCCTCACCATCTTGCCCGCGCTCTCGGAATGCTCGGTGACACGCGGCGAATATTGCGGATCGACCAGCACTACGTCGCTGCCGGCGGCCTGGATGCGCGCAACGCCGTCTTCCACCATCTTGGCGGTCTCATCGGGATCGAGGTTGCGCAGCACCGCATTGGTGCCGACCTGCCAGATCACGAGATCGGGATGGACATCAATCACCGACGCCTGCAGCCGCTTCATCATTTCCGGCGCGTCCTCGCCGCCGCGGCCGGCATTGATGACGGTGATGTCGGCGCTCGGATAGTGCCTGCGCAGCTGCGCCGCCAGCCGGTTCGGATAGGTAAACTCCGGCGCGCTGGTGCCGTAGCCTTGTGTCGACGACGAGCCGAAGGCGACGATCACGACCGGCTGGCCGGAGGCGAGCTTGGCGGCGACATGCGGCAGCGTCCCGACCGGTTGCACCCCGCCCTTCGGCGGCAGGCAGGGCACGCGGCTGAAAATGTTGCCGGCGGATTTCGCGGCCTGCTTCACCTTGTCGACGGCGCGCTCCGTCAGGCTCTTGTTGGGAACCGACGCGCCTTGCTGCGCCGGCTGGACCACAGCAGGGTTCGCGCTACTCGGGGCCGCACTGGTGCCGGCGCTGTTATCAGACGCCGTGGCCTGTGTTGATGGCGCAGCCTGCGCGCTCTCGGCATGCGCGGCCAGCGTCAGCGCCAGCAGGGCGGAGACGGCCAGCGCGGCGGTTGCGCAAAAAGGGCGGAGGAGAGCCCCATCGAAACTCGAGGTACGCATAACACCCAAAATCCTAGTTCTGCTGCGCCGGTCCGAGATGCGCCGCGTCGAAAATGAAATTCGACAGCGCGCGGCCGATGCAGTCATGCACGCGCCTGGCAAGCTCGGGGCCGTGCACGGCGCTGAAAAGATCGAAATCTCCCTGCTCATTCCACTGACGCATGATAGAGAAACGATCAAACAACGGAACGTCGTGCTCCTGAGCAACCGCGCGGATGTTGTCCATATAGGGCGAACCGGAAATCATGGTCTCGGTGCGCGGGCTATATTGCAGGTTCATCAGGATCACGTCGGCTCCCGCATTTTGCAGCGCAGTAACACCCTGGTCGACCGCGGCATGAAAATCGTCGGGATCGACGGATCGCATAGCATCCACGGTGCCGGTCTGCCAGATGACCAAAGTAGGCTTTTTTGTCTCCAAAAGCTTAACAAAGCCGCTCACCGTCTCTTCCGCGGTCTGCTTGGGCTGTAGTTCTACGGATATGTTAACGGCGAGTTGCGGAAGCTTGTCCTTCAGCGCGGCCTGCAACCGCGCCGGATAGGCGCCATCCTGCGAACCTCCGATGGAGGAGGAGCGGCTGCCAATCACCAGAATGTCGAGCGCGCGGCCGTCGTTGACGGCATCTGCGACCTTGGAAAGCCGGCTTTCGGTCGAGAGCATCGAGGCGGGCACAGGACAGGTCTCAACCTCCTCGGCACGGACGACAGACGCGCCCGCAACCAGTGCCAGCAAAGCCAAGCCTAAAGCCGGGCCAAAGGTCAGCCCAGACCGCATCAACCCCCTCCTGCCAGATCAGCATTGCCGCGGGCGCCTTTCCTGGCGCTCTTGTCGGCAGAATGCTTGTACCATGAAATCAGCCAGGCGACGGAAGACATGATGACGATACCGCAAAGGCTGATTAACGCGTGCAACGCAGCACCCCCCGCCACCTCAGCCAGGATGAAATGTCCGGCGAACGCAAGGAACACACCGAGACAGAAGATTTCCAGGGAGTGCTGACCGCACAGCATCAATGGCTTCAGCCAGGGCGATTTCAGCCCTGGCCAGTCATTTGGCAGGAAGCGCACGGTGATGGCGGCGAGCGCCAGGAAATGCGCGAAGCGCAGCACGTCGAGATCGGTCTTGTCGATCGGATACATCCACTGTTCGAGCCGGCGCGGCAACACATGGCCGAGCTGCGGCACATACCACGTCAACGTCACGAAGAAGGCGAAGATCAAATAGACGATCGAGACCCACAGCGTGATGTTGGACGACAGGATCCGCGACATCCGCCGCGCGCCGCCGAGCGCGCACCAGGCACCGAACACGAACAGCAACTGCCAGGCGAGCGGATTGAACATCCACACCCCGCTCGGATAGGACGAGAAATAGAGATCGAATTCCCAGGTGGCCGCATAGAGCAGCACCGAGAGCGCCAGCGTCAGGTCGGCGCGCCAGCGCATCGAGACCAGGATCAGCGGCAGCGCCAGCATCAAGACGATATAGAGCGGCAGCACGTCCATGTTGACAGGACGGAAGCGCAGCAACAGCGCCTGGACGATGGTGACGTCAGGCTGCTTGAGGAAATCCATGATCCCCATCTCTTCCGAATAGAGCGGGTTCTCGAAGTGAGTGGCGACGTAGGAGATCTCCGCCAGGAAGATGGTGAACAGGAACACATGCGCGACATAGATCTGCCAGGCGCGGCGCAGGATGCGCGCGGCCGAAACGACGAAGCCCTGCTCGAGCAGGGCGCGGCCATAGACGAAGGCCGCCGTATAGCCTGATATGAAGATGAAGATCTCGGTGGCGTCGGAAAAGCCGTAGTTGCGGAGGGTGAGCCAGGTCAGCAGGCTCGTCGGCAGGTGGTCGATGAAGATCAGCCACAGCGCAAGGCCGCGGAACAGATCGAGCCGCAGCTCGCGCTCGCCGACGGCCGGCAATGTAATGGACGAGGACGCGACGGCAGCCGCGGGCGCCCTGGCGGGCGCGTCCGCAGCGGCGGGTACAGAAATGCCGCTCACCTGGTCGGCTACGGAGGCCATCAATCACCGTCATTCTTGCCGGCGGCGCAGGCCGGCTGGAATTCAATCAATCATATCGGTTGCGCGCCCGCCGGCCAACTGGACTGCTTTCGCAAATCGGCAGGCAACGCGAGCGACATAGGTCCGAACTGTGGTCAAACCGCGGTTGACAAGTGAGGCGCGGCGCCGAACTTCGCAACACGCACGATTGGTTCCGCGCGCAGTTTTGGGTATGATGGCGGTATGTATCGCGCTGTCACCCGCCAGATCGAAGTCACCGTCGAGCCGAATTTCATGCCGGAACGCTCGTCGGCAGAACAATCGCGCTATTTCTGGTCCTACACCATCGTCATCACCAACAGTTCCGGTGAAACCGTGCAGTTGCGCACGCGGCACTGGATCATCACCGACGCCTCGGGCAAGCAACAGGAGGTGCGCGGCGAAGGCGTGGTCGGCGAGCAGCCGGTTCTCGCCCCCGGCGAGCGCTATGAATATACGAGCGGGGTTCCACTCTCCACCGCCTCCGGCTTCATGGCCGGACGCTACCAAATGGTCAGCGAAACCGGCGAGCGATTTGAGATCGAGGTGCCGACTTTCTCCCTGGACAGCCCCGGCGACGGCAAGCGGGTGTTGAATTAACGTCAGCGTCTGCGACAGTTTCTCCTGGCCGTCGTCCCGGCGCAGGCGAGGCGTTCGCCAGGACGACAGCGGGATGAATTCCGCTTCTTTTCAAAGGCCGCGGGCGAAAGCGCCTGCTCAGTATCCCCGGCTCCTCGCCAGCTGGTCGGCGTGGAAATTGGCGTCGCCGAACAGTTCCTCGCAGACGCGGGCGCGCTTCATGAAGAAGCCGATGTCGAACTGGTCGGTCATACCCATGCCGCCGTGCATCTGTACGCCTTCCTGCACCGCCCGCGTTGCGGTGGTGCCGGCGCGCGCCTTTGCGACCGCGACCGCGGTGGCGGCCTTGGCAGCATCGGCATCGAGTGCCTGCAGCGCCTTGAGCACCGCGGCGCGGGTGATCTCGATATCGATATAAAGCTCGGCGGCGCGGTGCTGCAGCGCCTGAAATTCGCCGATCGCCTTGCCGAACTGCTTGCGCTCCTTGAGATAGGCGACGGTGCGGCCGAATACCTCTTCGCTGAGGCCAACCATTTCAGACGCGACCGCGCCCCGGCCGATATTGAGCACGCCATCGAGCAGCGCAATTCCGCCGTCGACCTCGCCCAGCACGGAGTCGGCGGTGACCTCGACATTGTCGAAATTGATGCGCGCGGCGTTGTGCGCATCGACCATGATGGTGCGCTCGGTCGCGATGCCTTTCGACTTCGGATCGACCAGGAACAGCGTGACGCCCGCGCGCTCGCCGGCGTGGCCAGCGCTGCGCGCCGCGACGATCAGGAGATCGGCGACGTGACCATCGACCACCAGCGCCTTGGCGCCGTTGAGCTTGAAACCATTGCCCGAGCGCACCGCCTGCATCTCGGTCTGCAGCGGGCGATGCTTTGCTCCCTCGTCGATGGCGAGTGCCGCAACGAGGTCGCCAGCCGCGATCTTCGGCAGATATTCGCCGCGCTGCGCCTTGCTGCCGCCGCGCGACAACGCGGACGCCGCGACCACCGCGGTCGACAGGAACGGCGACGGCGTCAGGTTGCGCCCGATCTCCTCCATCACCACGCCGGCCTCGACGCAGCCGAGCCCGCTTCCGCCGAATTCCTCCGGCACCAGCAGGCCGGCAAAGCCCATCTCGGCAAAACTCTTCCACAGGTCGCGTGAGAAGCCGGTGGCGTCCCGGCTATCGCGCAGATGCCTGAGATGCGCGACCGGCGCCTTGTCGCTGATGAGCCCGCGCGCGGAGTCGCGGAGCATGGATTGTTCTTCGGTGAGGACGAGGGCCATGGATGGGTTTCCGATAAATTGGTCGCGCAAATTCGGTGTTGATCCTCATGGTGAGGAGGCGCCTCAGCGCCGTCTCGAACCATAGCGGGGACGATCGGGACCTCATCCCTCGAGACGCGGCCGAAGGCGGCCGCCCCTCAGGATGAGGGGAAGCAGTTCATGCCCCCGGCAGATCCAGAATGCGCTTGGCTACGATGCCAAGCATCACTTCACTCGTGCCGCCTTCGATGGAATTGGCCTTGGTGCGCAGCCAGGCGCGCGGGCGGGCGCCTTCCTTCGAACGCTCGCTCTCCCATTCCAGGGCATCGATGCCGCCGGCTGACATCAGGATCTCGTAGCGGCGCTTGTTGAGCTCGGTGCCGTAATATTTCATCGCCGAGGAGAAGGCGGGATGCGCCTGTCCCGCCTTGTTGAGATCGACCATGCGCTCGGCAGCCGCGGCGAGTGCCGCCTCATCGACATCGAAGCCTGCGATCTGGCCGCGCAGGACCGAATCCTCCAGCCGGCCCTCCAGGTCGGCGCCGATGGAGTCGGCGGCGATCTGGCCGAGCGGGCGACCTGCGCCGCGCTCGCCCATCCCCGAGATCATCGCGCGCTCGTGCTGCAGCAGGTATTTTGCGACATCCCAGCCACGATTGACCTGACCGACCACGTTGGCCTTGGGCACGCGGACGCTGTCGAAGAAGGTCTCGCAGAACGGCGAGCGGCCGGAGATCAGCAGGATCGGCTTGGTCGACACGCCCTTCCAGCTCATGTCGAACAGGATGAAGCTGATGCCATCATGCTTCTTCGCCGCGGGGTCGGTGCGCACCAGGCAGAAGATCCAGTCGGCGTAGTTGGCATAGGACGTCCAGATCTTCTGGCCGGTAATAACGAAGTGGTCGCCGTCGCTTTCGGCGCGGGTCTGCAGCGAGGCGAGATCGGAGCCGGCATTGGGCTCGGAATAGCCCTGGCACCAGCGGATCAGCCCAGCGGTGATCTTGGGCAGATGCTCCTTCTTCTGCGTGTCGGTGCCGTATTTCAACAGCGCCGGGCCGAGCATGGAGATGCCGAAGGATGTCAGTGGTTGGCGGGCACCGATCGCCGCCATTTCCTGACGCACGATCTTGGCCTCCTCGCCATCGAGGCCGCCGCCGCCATATTCCTTCGGCCAATGCGGTACGGTCCAGCCCTTGTCGCGCATGCGCTCGAACCAGACGCGCTGCGGCTCCGAGGAGAATTTGGTATTGCGGCCGCCCCAGAAGGTGTCCTCGTCGGAGGTCATGGGCTTGCGCATCTCGGGCGGACAATTGGCTTCGAGCCAGGCGCGGGTCTCTGCGCGGAATTTTTCCAGATCGGCCATCGGGTGCGTTTCCGTGATTGAAAGATTGAATCGACCTTAGCGCTGACGCCGGCGATTTCAACATGTCTGTGAGGCGGCACCGATGTGGTCAAGCCTTCCGATCGGCGATATCGATAGCGGCCGCCGATTGAAAAGACAGAGGAAACCAAGATGCGCCTGAAGCTGATTTCGCCAGACGAAATGAACGCCGACCAGAAGGCGACCTATGACGAGGCTGTCGCGGGCAAGCGTGGCTCGGCGCCGGCGCCGATGCTGGCCTGGCTCCACAGCCCGGAGATGGCACGGCACGCGACGCGGCTGGGGGAGACGCTGCGCTTCAACACGATGTTTCCGGCGAAACTATCGGAGATCGCAATCCTGGTCACGGCACGGCATTTCACCGCGCATTACGAATGGTGGGCGCACAAGCGGCTCGCGCTGAAGGGCGGCATGGATGTGAGGATCATCGACGCCATCCGCGACCGCCGCACGCCGCAGTTCGACGACCCGAAAGGTGCGATGATCTACCAGGTGGCGAAATCGCTGCATGAGGGCCACGGGCTATCGAAGGGGCTCTATGAGGATGCGGTGAAGGTTTTGACCGAGCGCGGGCTGGTCGAGATCATCGGCCTCTGCGGCTATTACACGATGGTGTCGCTGACGCTGAACACGTTTGAATTCGGGCTGCCCGACGGAGAGGTGTCGGAGCTGGCGTGAGTGTTCTACCTCCCCCCGCAAGCGGAGCGAGGTAAGTTAGAGCAAGTCCGATGACGAGCGACCCCGCACCATGATCAGCCCCGCCGCCACGACTTCCAGCCCGATGCAGCCATAAAACGGCAGTGTGTAGCTGCCGGAGAGATCGCGCAGCAGGCCGATCACGCCCGGGCCGAAGGCGTAGGTCACCTGGGTGATGGCGGTGCTGAGACTGATCAGCACGCCGAAATGCGCGGGCGGGAACTCGCGCTGCACGATCAGCGAGGGCAGCGTGATCAGGTTGCCGACGGAGAAGCCGAACACGGCGCTGGCTCCGATCAGCACGACGGCATGGTGCGAATTGATGATGACCGCAAGCGCAACCGCCTGGCTCAGGAAGGACAGCGCCGAGGCGAGCCGCTGGTTGAGCCGGTCGATCACAGTCGAGAACACGATGCGCCCAAGCATCGCCATCGCGGTGAGGAACGCGACCGCGACCGCCGCGCTCTCGCGCCCGATCACCGGATCGAGGAACGAGATCAGGTGGACGATGAAACCGACCTGAGCGAACAGCACCAGCGCAAAAGCAATGGCGATGGTGAGGAAGCCGATGTCGCGCATCGCTGCTTTCCGGATTGCAGTCGAGGACGGCGCTGCGGTCGTCCTCACTGCACCCGCATGACCATGATAGGGCGGCCGGCCGACGAACAGCGCGACGATCGGCACCAGCACCGCCAGCATCAACAGCGCGCCCATCGTCATCGCGCGCGCAAAGCCGAGCTGGCCGACCGCGAGCACCAGGAGCGGGACGCCGACGATGCCGCCGAAGCTTGCGCCGTTCAGCGCGAGGCTGATCGCCATGCCACGCCGCGCATCGAACCACAGGCTCAGCGTGGTGGTGATCATCGCGAGACTCATGCCGGCCCAGCCGAAGGCAAGCAGCGCGTTCGCGGCATAGAGCTGCCAGGGCGAAGTGACCTGCCCCATCGCGGCGGCCGCGATCGCCATGGTGCACATGCCGGCAAGCAGACAGGCGCGCGGCCCGAACGCGCGCACCGCCTCCGCAACAAAGACCACGATCAGCGCGCCGAACAGATAGAAGAAGGTGGTGGCAGCGGAGATCAGCGACGCCGGCCAGCCTTGCGCGCGCTGCAGCTCGGCGAGATAGACGCCCTGGCCATAGAAACCAAAGCCCCAGCCGAAGGTCGCGACCAGGAAGCAGACCGCGACGATGCGCCAGCCATCATAGCGGATGGAGGTTTCGTCGATGGTGATGGGAGCGGATGCGTCCACGCAGGAATCTCTCAGATTGTTACTCAGTCATTCCGGAATGGTCCGAAGGACCAGACCCGGAATCTCGAGATTCTCAGATGTGCAAGAGCACATCGGAGTTCGGTGCTTTGCACCGCCCCGGAATGACAGCACATTGGTGAGATCAAAGCTTCGACCAGCGCCGAACTGTCAGCAGATGGCATCAGACATTGACCGTAGCCGGGTCGTAGAAAAAGCGCTCGCGGAAAATCCGGTCGCCGCGCCATTCCTGGTAGGCGATCTCGTCGAAGCGGCGGACCTTGCCGGATTTGTCGGTCATCTCGAAGTTCCAGTGGATGGCGACGCGGTCGCCTTCGACCACCGACGACACCGCCTTGGAATAGATCTTTGCCATACGCGCCATCACCTCGCGCTCATGCGCAACGAACCCATCGCGCCCCTGCCGCGGCGGTGCCAGGTTCTCCTGCATGGTGGCATCTTCGGTGTAATAGCGCTCGACGGCGCCGGCATGATCGCCCGACTCGACGGCCGCGATGAATTCATCGACACGTGCACGCGACGGCATGAGACCTCCCCTAGACTCTTTGAGCTTTCTAGATGGAGGGCTCAGGGAATTCGTCAATGGCGGCGAGCCGCGCGCGGCGACGCTTGGCAGCTGATGTCAGCATGAGCACGATAAGGCCAAGCACGACGGGCGGATAAACCACCATGTTCACCACCGACCAGCCGTAATTCGCGAGCAGCTGGCCGGAGGAGAATGATCCGATCGCCATGGTGCCGAACACGAGGAAATCGTTGAACGCCTGCACCTTGTTGCGCTCATGCGGCAGATGCGTCTCCAGCACCAGAGCGGACGCGCCAACGAAGCCGAAATTCCAACCGATGCCGAGCACGATCAGCGTGGTCCAGAAATGCGGCGCGGTGACGCCGGAGATCCCGATGGTCGCGGCCACCGCCTCCAGCGTCAGGCCGATCGCAACCACGGTCGGCGCACCGAAGCGGGCGATCAGCGAGCCCGTGATGAAGCTCGGCCCGTACATGGCGACGATGTGCCACTGGATGCCGAAATTGGAATCGGAGACCGTGAGCCCGCACATTTTCATCGCCAGCGGCGCGGATGTCATCACCAGGTTCATCATGGGATAAGCGATGATGCCGCACAGCGCCGCCGCAATGAAACGCGGCTGGCGCACGATTTCACCCAGCGGCCGTCCCGCATGCAAATCGGCGGCGGCAGGTTTCGGCGCATCGACGCCGGCCGTGATCGCCATCGCGACAAGCGCGACCGCGGCTTGCACCACATAGCTGAAGGCGAACAAATAAGGCGGCCAGACATCCATGGTCCATTGCACGAGCTGCGGCCCGAGCACCCCGGCGAACACACCACCCGCCATCACCAGCGACACTGCCCTTGGACGAAAGCGAATGCTGGCGCCGTCGGCCGCCGCGAAACGATAGGACTGCGCCACCGCGCCATAGAGGCCGCCGAGGAAGGTCGCGCAGCAGAATAGCCAGAACTGCGCGTGCAGGATGGCGAGCGCGCCGATCAGGCCGGTGAGCGTGCCGCAACCGGTGCCGATGATGAAGGCGATGCGCCGTCCGTAGCGTCGCGAGATCGCCCCGGTCGGCAAGGTGCCGGCGGCGATCCCCAGCACATACATCGATAGCGGAACGGTCGCGAGCGACATCGAGGGCGCCAGCGTCGCGCCGACGATCGAGCCGGTGGCGAAAATAACCGCTGAATTGGCCCCGGTGAGCGCCTGCGCTGCGGCAAGCCGCGCCACATTGGCTCGCGCGCGGGCGTCGTCGGAGATTTCCTCACTCGCGGTCACATCAATCATCAGTACTTTCGAAAAACGAATCCCTTTTGCCCCGAAATGAGCGTCACTATGGACAGGCGCAACCGTGCGATCAACCGCCGCAGACGGGCGCTGGCTATGCGCCGGATGAGTATGGGCGCGCAATCGCGAAGGATGCTCCCTCTCACCGTCCTTTAGGGGAGAGGGTTGGGGTGAGGGGCTCTGTCCGCGCGCAAGGCGAGGTGGAGTTCGCGGACGCATTGATGCCAGCGAAATCCATCGAGGGCTGTCGCTAAGATCGTCCGAACACCAGGATCATGTTGTTGGCGGGCATCTCCTTCACCTCGCGCAAGGCAAGGCTATTGCGCGCGGCGAGCTCTTCGAGGTCGGCGATGTCGCGCACGCCCCATTCGGGATTGCCCTCGCGCAATGAGGTGTCGAACACGGCGTTGGAGAGCGCGGTGTGCTTGCCGTCGCGCTTGAACGGGCCATAGAGAAAGAACCGGCCGTCGGCGCGCAGCAATTCGGCGGCACCCCTGAACAGGCCCTCGGCCACCGGCCATGGGGCGATGTGGACGACATTGGCGCAGAACAGCGCGAGCAGCTGTTGCGGTCCGCCTTCTTGCTGCATCGCAGCGGCCCAGCCGGGTGCGGACAGATCGACCCTGAACGGCGCGCGGATGTTCTGCAGACCGGAATGTGCACGCCAGGCCGCGATGCTTTTCAGATGCTGCTCGTTGTAATCGCTCGGCCACCACGTGATGGCAGGCGTGGCTTGCGCGAAATGGACCACATGCTGGCCGGTGCCGCTGCCGACCTCCAGCACGTCGCCGCTCCGGCCGGAGAGAAACCCCGAGAGCGCCGCCCAGATCGCCTGGTGATTGCGGTGGAACGCCGGCGCGTCCAGCCGCCCATCCGCCTCGACCCGGCCACCGTCCTTGCCGAATTCCACGACATATTCGGCCATGGGCCGCGCTCCTGCTCGACAGCTCTGCAGTCCCGGTCGCCCGAAACTTCGATCCGGCCGGGTTCAGGGTCATTTTAACCTCAATTCCCGGGACTTATCAGCAGCATTGCCAGATAATGGCCTTTGTGCTTTTCACCAACTATATTTGTCGAAAAAGATTATCGACATAGCGCGCCGCCGGAACCGCCCTTGCTCGCCCCTCCACGCACCATATCCATCGCTTTCTCCGCCCTTGCGCTCACGTTTTTGGCAGCAACAGCGCCCGCACACGCGCAATCGGCGGTCGCCGACGGGCAAAAGCTTGCCTTCGACCGCGGCAAGGGCAATTGCCTGACCTGCCATCAGATCAAGGGCGGCGACCTGCCGGGCACCATCGGGCCGGCACTCGTCGACATCAAAGCGAAATATCCTGACCGTAACGAGCTGGTGGCGATCCTGACCGACGAGACCAAGCGCAATCCCCAGACCATGATGCCGCCGTTCGGCCGTAACCGCATTTTGACGAGTGAAGAAATCAACGCGATCGTCGATTTCCTCGAGACCCTGTGACGGCGGCCTTTGGAGACCGAGATGAATTTTTCGATTGAGAAATTTTCCGCGACGCGCCGCCTGGTGCTGCAGGGCACCGGCGCGGTGGCGCTGTTTGGCCTCGGCGGTCTCGCGGCTCCGCCGGCGCGCGCCGCAGCCAATGACAAATATCCGGAAGAGGCGTTCAAGCTCAAAACCGACAAGGACGCGATCCAGGCGCTGTATGGCCGGACCGCGGAAGCCTCCGACAAGGTGAAGCTGGATGCGCCCGAGATTGCCGAGAACGGCGCGGTGGTGCCGATCTCGGTGACGACGACGCTCGAGAACGTCACCTCGATCTCGTTTCTGGTCACCGGCAATCCGAATGCGCTCGCCGCCTCCTATGCGATCCCCGAGGGCACGGTGCCCGGCGTCGCCAACCGGCTCAAGATGCAGCAGACCAGCAATGTGATCGCGATCGTGGACGCCGGCGGCAAGCTCTACAGCGCCACCAAGGAAGTCAAAGTCACCGTCGGCGGCTGCGGCGGTTAGCGCATGATCCGGAAAAGTGTGAAACGGTTTTCCGAAAAGATCATTCGCCACTATTAGAGAGGATTTCGACAATGGCATCGACAATCCGCGTGCGCGCGATCGCGAATGGCGACACCACCGAGGTGCAGGCGCTGATCCAGCACCCGATGGACTCCGGCTTCGTGAAGGACGCGCAAGGCGCCGTGATCCCGGCGCATTTCATCCAGCAGCTCAGCTTCGAGCATAACGGCAAACGCGTCTTCCTCGCCGATTGGGGACCAGCAGTAGCCAAGGACCCTTATGTGAAGTTCGCGTTCAAGGGGGCAGCCAAGGGCGACGAGCTGAAGATCAGCTGGGTCGACAACAAGGGCGCGAGCGATTCAACCACCGCGAAAATACAGTAGGCATGCGCGTGCGTTTCGTCATTGCTCTTGTTTCGGCAGCGCTTGCGGCAAGCGTGATCGTCTCGGCGGCGCCGGCATCCGATGCGCCTGATCCGGCCGCGGACGCCGAGGCGTTCCGCAATTACTTCGTGACAAAATTCCCCAAGGTAAAGCTCGAGGATTTCGTCAACGGACCCTACTCCATGAACAAGGACATGCGCCGGCAGTGGCAGGAGAAGGAGGAGTTTCCGCCTTACGAATTCGCGCTCGAGGCCGGCAAGGAGATGTTTGCGGCGCCGTTCAAGAACGGCAAGACCTATGCGGATTGCTTCGAGAATGGCGGCATCGGCGTCAGGCAGAATTTTCCCTACTTCGACGCAAAGCAAGGCGAGGTCATAACCCTCGAGCTCGCGCTCAACCGCTGCCGCACGGCCAATGGCGAGGCGCCGCTGTCCTATGTCAAGGACGAGATGGCTTCGCTCACCGCCTATATGGCATTCACCTCGCGCGGCAAGCCGTTCGACATCAAGATCCCCGACGATCCACGGGCGTTGGCCGCTTACGAGAACGGCAAGCGCTATTTCTACACGCGGCGCGGCCAGCTCAACTTCTCCTGCGCGAGCTGCCATGTGCAGAGCCCCGGCGAGCGGCTGCGCGCCGAAATCCTGGCGCCAGCGCTCGGCATCCTCAATGCCATGCCGATCTACCGCTCCGAATGGGCGGGCATGGGCACGATCAGCCGCCGCTTCATCACCTGCAACAGCCAGACCCGCGCCGTGCCGGAAGAGGCGCAATCCGAGGACTATCGCGACCTCGAATATTTCCTGTCCTATGTCAGCAACGGCCTGCCGATCTCGGGCCCGGGAGCGCGGCCATGAGGCACATCGTGCTCGTCGCAAGCCTCTTGATCGCGGCCACCGCGCCGGCGCTTGCCGCCTCCGAAGCCGATTTCAAGGCGGCCTACGCCGCCGCTGACGCCGCCGAGAAGGAAGCGGGCTCGCTGCGCAACCAGTGGCTCACGACCGAGACCACGTTGAAAGCTGCGAAGAACGCGGCCGATAAGGGTGACTTCGAGGCCGCCACGGCTTCGGCCAAGGAGGCCGAGGCGCTGGCAAGAGCCTCGATTGTCCAGGCCACCGGCGAGAAGGACCGCTGGAAGGACGCCGAGATTCGCTAACTGAGCTGAGGATGCGGAGAAGCGCGCGATGCCGATTCGCCGGCGGGATTTTTTGAAGCTGTCGGGCGCCGCCGCGCTGCTGCCGTGGCCGCGATTATCCCGCGCGGCCGATGTCGCGAGCCTGTATGATCTGCCGCGCTTCGGCAATGCGCGCATCCTGCACATGACCGACACGCATGCGCAGCTCAAGCCGGTCTATTTCCGCGAGCCCAGCGTCAATATCGGCATCGGCGCGATGGCAGGCCAGCCGCCGCATCTGGTCGCGAAGGCCTTTCTCGCCCGCTTCGGCATCAGCCCCGACAGCGCGGAAGCCTACGCCTTCACCTGCGTCGATTTCGAGAAGTCGGCGCCGCGCTTCGGCAGGCTCGGCGGCTTTGCGCATCTGAAAACGCTGATCGACCGGCTGCGCGGCGATGTCGGCGAGAAAGGCGCAATGCTGCTCGACGGCGGCGACCTCTGGCAGGGCACCGGACAAGCCAATGAGGCGCACGGCGCCGACATGGTGGAAGCCGCCAATCTGCTTGGCATCGAGGCGATGACCGGCCATTGGGAGTTCACCTATGGCGAGGCCGCGTTGCGCGACAATCTCGCCCGTTTCAAGGGCGAGTTCCTGGCGCAAAACGTTTTCCTCACCGAGGAAGCCGCCTTCAACGATGCCAAGGCGTTCGATCCTGCGTCGGGCCGCGTGTTCAAGCCGGCGATGATCAAGGAGATCGGCGGGCATCGTGTCGCCGTGATCGGGCAGGCCTTCCCTTACGTGCCGATCGCTCATCCCAAGCGCTTCACGCCGGACTGGACCTTCGGCATCCACGACGCGGAACTGCAGAAGCTCGTGCAGGGCATGCGCGACTACGACAGGGTCGATGCCGTGATCCTGCTATCGCATAACGGCATGGACGTCGACCTCAAGCTTGCCAGCCGCGTCACCGGCATCGACATCATCCTCGGAGGCCACACCCATGACGCGGTGCCGCAGCCGATTCCGGTCAAGAACGCCGCCGGCACCACGCTGGTCACCAATGCCGGCTCGAACGGAAAATTTCTGGGCGTACTCGACCTCGAGCTTGCCAAGGGCAAGGTCGGCGGCGTGCGCTACCGTCTGCTGCCGGTCTTCTCCGAGCTTCTCAAGCCAGATCCGGCGATGGCCACGCTGATCGAGAGGACGCGCGAGCCGCACGGTGCCTGGTTCGACAAGATCGCAACCAGCGACCGCCTGCTCTACCGACGCGGCAATTTCTCCGGGCCCATGGACCAATTGATCTGCGACGCGCTGCGCAGCGGGCTCGATGCCGAGATCGCGCTCTCGCCCGGCTTCCGCTGGGGCACCACGGCGCTCTCGGGCGACGCGCTGACCATGGAGGACGTGCTGGCCGAAACCGCCGTCACCTATCCCGAAACCTATGTGCAGGGCATGACCGGGGCCGACATCAAGGCCGTACTCGAGGACGTCTGCGACAATCTGTTCAATCCCGACCCCTATTACCAGCAGGGCGGCGACATGGTCCGCACCGGCGGCCTCAGCTATGCCTGCACGCCGACGGAGAGCACCGGGCGGCGGATTTCGGAGCTGAGGCTCGACGATGGCGCGCCGCTCGAGGCGAACAAGCGCTACAAGGTCGCAGGCTGGGCCTCGGTCAATGCGCAGGCCGGAAAGCCGGTGTGGGATGTATTGGCGAATTACCTGCGCAGCGGCAAGGCCGCGCCCACGCGCGGCAGCGGCGTCACGCTCAAAGGCGTCGACGGCAATCCGGGCATTGCGCAGCCAACCTGACAGGGCGTTTCATTATTGTGCGGTGCTTATTATTGTGCGGTGCGCAGTCGCATTATTTTGATGACTGAAAAGGGATATGGTTTCACGAAGTCCTCTCCGTTATTCCGGGGCGGTGCGAAGCACCGAACGAGGTGCGCAATCGCGCACCTGAGAACCTCGAGATTCCGGGCTCGTCTCTTCGGGGCGCCCGAAATGACGGAGAATGCAATCAAGGATTATTGTAATGCTTCGGCATCTCGTTCTCGCCGAATTGCAGGAACAGGGTTGGAGCTATGTGCGTCCGTGATTATCTTGCTGTGATAGTGTTGGGACTCATTTGAGGACGAACTAGAATGATCTTCCGCCAGCTTTTCGACAGCGTGTCCGGCACCTACAGCTACCTGCTCGCAAGCCGCGCCGGCGGCGAGGCCCTGATCCTCGATCCGGTGCTGGAAAAGGCCGACCGCTATTGCCAACTCCTGCGCGAGCTCGATCTCAAGCTTGTGAAAGCCGTCGACACCCATCTGCATGCCGACCATGTCACGGGCTTGGGCGAGCTGCGCGACCGCACCCATTGCATCACCATCATGGGCGACCAGAGCAAGGCCGACGTGGTGTCGATGCGCGTCTCCGACGGCGACAAGGTGACCATCGAGGGCCTCTCGCTCGACGTGCTGTATACGCCCGGACACACCGACGATTCCTACAGCTATGTGATGGGCGATCGCGTCTTCACGGGCGATACGCTTTTGATCCGCGGCACCGGCCGCACCGATTTCCAGAACGGCAGCGCGCGCTCGCAATATGAGTCGATCTTCAACCGCCTGCTCAAGCTGCCGGAGGAGACGCTGGTCTATCCCGCGCATGACTACAAGGGCGACACCGTCTCCACCATCGGCGAGGAGAAACGCTACAATCCGCGGCTGCAGGTGCGCTCGGTCGACGAATATATCGAGCTGATGAACAATCTGAAGCTGCCCAATCCGAAGATGATGGATGTCGCGGTGCCCGCCAACATGCATGTCGGGCTGCACCAGGAGGAACTCGCCAAGGAAGGCCGCGCGCTCAGCGTGCCCGAGGCGATGCTGGCGCTCGGTCGTCCCGACATCCTCCTGGTCGATTTGCGGGAGAGCGGCGAGCGGGCAAAGCACGGCACGCTCGCGGGCGCGCTGCATGCGCCCTATCCGTCGATCGAGGATAATTTGAAGCCCGGCGGCATGCTGCGCGAGGTCGCCGCCGCTACCGGCCGCCGCATCGTGTTCTTCTGCGCCTTCGGCGAGCGCTCCGCCATGGCGGTCGCGGCCGCCAAGGACGCCGGCTTCCTCAACGCCGCCCACATCGCCGGCGGCATGGATGCCTGGAAGAAGGCCGGCGGCCCGGTGCTGGCGGCCTGAGGACGAAGGTCACACAGGGGGAACAATATGAGCATCATCGACAAGAAGAACGAGACCGCCAAAAAGGCGGACGACACAGCGAAGCAACCACCACCTCCGCCGCCGCAGGCCGCCGACGACGATTACGAGGACGGCGACATCGCCACGCCGAAGCGCGATCGCTACGGCAACGACGACGAGCCATTGTAGTGCAATCACTCCGACGTCACGCGTGGGCGCTCGGAACGCGCGAACCCAAAAATCTCGCGTCACAATTTCTGGATTCCAGGTTCGATGCTTGCGCATCGCCCCCGGAATGACGTTGCGGTTGCCTCACGCCAACGCAGCCATGCGCCGCCGTTCATGGACAAATAACCGCCTGTGCCGATAGTTTGGCCGCCTCGAAAACAGACAGAATCCGCATCCGCAATGGCCGACATCCTCGCCGCACCGCAACAAAGCCAAGCCATGTCCAAGGCGGACAGCGGATTGCGCACGCTTACCCTGATTTCCTTGGCGCATTGGGTCAGCCATTTCCATTTGCTGGTACTGCCGATGCTGTTCCCGTTCCTGAAAACGGCGCTCGGTGTCGGCTATATCGAGCTTGGCTTTGCGCTCACCGTTTTTGCTGTGGTCTCGGCGCTGACCCAGGCCCCGACCGGCTACCTGGTCGATCATTTCGGCGCGCGCAAGGTGCTCCTGATCGGGCTCTGCCTCGGCGGTCTGGCGCTGATCCTGCTCGGGCTGCAATTGAACTATACGATGCTGGTCGTGAGCGCGGTGCTGCTCGGGCTTGCCAACAGCGTCTACCATCCCGCCGATTACGCGATCCTCGCCGCCCATATGGACGAGGCGAAGATGGGCCGCGCCTTCTCGATTCACACCTTTGCCGGCTATCTCGGCGGCGCCGTGGCGCCTGCGATCGTCGGCGCCCTTCTGGCCACCGTCGGCGGCGTCGGCGCGCTGATCGTCTCCGGCGCGATTGCCATCCTGGTGGCGGCGGTGCTGATGCTGTTCGGCGTGCCGGAGGCGAGCGCAAAACATCACGCGGGCGTTGACGGCAAGGTCTCGAAGCAAAGCGTGATCACGCCGGCCCTGATCGTGCTGACCATCTTCTTCATGCTGCTCGGCCTCTCCAACGCCGGCATCTCGAATTTCGGCGTGGTCGCGCTGATGAACGGCTACGGCGCCTCCTACTCGAGCGCGAATGTCGCACTGACCGCCTATCTCGGCGCAGCCGCGGCCGGCGTGCTCGCCGGCGGGTTCCTGGCCGATCACACCAAGCGCCACGGCCAGGTTGCTGCGGTGTGCTTCGGCATCAACACCGCGATCGTGCTCGTGATCGCGCTGGTGGCGCTGCCGGCCGCGCTGCTGATGATTGCGATGACCGCCGCGGGCTTCCTTGGCGGGGTGATCGCGCCCTCGCGCGACATGCTGGTGCGCAACGCAGCGCCCGCCGGCGCCGCAGGCCGCGCCTTCGGCATCGTCTCCACGGGCTTCAACTTCTCAGGGATGGTGAGCCCGATCTTGTTCGGCTGGATGATGGACCAGAGCCTGCCGCATTGGGTGTTCGGTCTATCCGCGCTGTTCATGGTGCTGACCGTGCTGCTGACGCCCTTTACCGAGCGCAAGCCGGACACAGCTATGGCAACGGCGAAAGCTGCCTGACGCATTGCTGAGTTCTCTTCCCCGCGGTTGACAGTTCTGGGCCTGGGCCGATGATGCGGCCCAGCCACGACAACCAATTTCCGGGAAGAACGCCATGACCGCTCGTCCAGACCTCGTGATCCGCGGCGGCACCATCGCTGACGGCAGCGGCGGCAACCTGTTCGAAGCCGATATAGCCATTCACGACGGGCGAATCAGCGAGGTCGGCAAAGTTTCGAACTCGGGCCGCGAGGAGATCGACGCGCGCGGCAAGCTCGTCACCCCGGGATTTGTCGACGTCCACACCCATTATGACGGCCAGGTGACCTGGAGCCAGGACATCTCGCCCTCCTCGCAGAACGGCGTCACCACCGCGATCATGGGCAATTGCGGTGTCGGTTTCGCGCCGTGCAGGCCGGCCGACCACCAGCGGCTGATCCAACTGATGGAAGGCGTCGAGGATATTCCGGAGCCGGTGCTGAGCGCCGGGATTCCCTGGGAATGGGAAAGCTTTCCCGATTACATGAGCTGGCTCGCCAAGCGTGATTTCGACATCGATATCGGCGCGCAGCTGCCGCATGCGGCACTCCGCGTCTATGTGATGGGCGAGCGCGGCGCGCGCCGCGATCCTTCCACCGCGGAAGACAATGCGAAGATGGCAAAGCTCGCGGGCGAGGCCGTACGCGCGGGCGCGCTCGGCTTCTCAACCTCGCGCACCCTCAATCACCGCACCTCGACCGGCGATTTCACCCCGACCCTGAAAGCCGGCGAAGACGAGCTGACCGCGATCGCAGCCGCCATGCATGGCGAAGGGCGCAGCGTACTGCAATTCGTGCTCGATCTCTCCACCCTGGACGAAGACCTGCCGATGATGCTGCGGGTTGCGGACAACACCAAATGCCCGATCTCATTTTCGGTGGCGCAGAGCGACCGCGCGCCGCGGCGCTGGCGCCAGACGCTGGACGAGATCAATGCCGCCGCCGCGCGAGGACTTTCGATCACCGCGCAGATCGCGGCGCGCCCGGTTGGCCTGTTGCTCGGGCTCGAATTGTCGCGCAACCCGTTCCAGACCCATCCGAGCTACAAGGCAATCGCGCACCTGCCGCTCGCCGAGCGGCTCAAGCGGCTCCGCCAGCCGGAGGTCCGCGCGGCGATCCTCAAGGAAAGCGCAACCGCCACCGACGATCCGCTGTTCTTCCGGCCGAACTACGACAAGATGTACCTGCTCGGCAACCCGCCCGATTACGAGCAACCGCAGGAGAACGCGCTGGGCCCGCAGGCGCGCAAGCTGGGCAAGCAGCCGGAGGAGCTGGCCTACGACGCGATGCTGTCGGACCAGGGCCGCGGCATGCTCTATGTGCCGTTCCTCAATTATGCCGACGGCAATCTCGATGCCACGCGCGAGATGCTGACCGACCCGCGCTCCGTGCCGGGCCTGAGTGACGGCGGCGCGCATTGCGGCATCATCTGCGATGCGAGCTTCCCGACCTATCTGCTGACGCACTGGACGCGCGACCGCTCGCGCGGCGAGAAGCTGTCGATCCCCTTCGTGGTGGCGGTGCAGTCGCGCAAGACGGCGCTGTCAGTCGGCCTCGCCGATCGCGGCCTGATCGCGCCCGGCTACAAGGCCGACATCAATGTGATCGACTATGGCCGCCTGCACCTGCATCCGCCGAAGGTGCATTACGACCTGCCCGTCGGCGGCCGCCGCCTGCTGCAGCAGGTCGACGGCTACGACGCCACCATCGTCTCGGGTGTGGTGACCCAGCGCGACGGCGCACCGACCGGCGCGCGGCCGGGCAAGCTCGTGCGCGGCGTGCAGGGCGAATTGCAATAGAGCGAGCAAGGATGACGTCTCGAAGAGATGTCATCCTTCGTAAGCGCTGCGGCCCCTCACCCGGATTGCACCGGACGATGCCATGCATCGCCGGGAGCAGTCCGACCTCTCCCCGCCGGGGAGAGGTGTCGCGGAGGCAGCCAGCCGGACCTCATCTCATCGAGGGTTACGCCCGCACCCGGTCGCTCGCCTGGGACGACGGCGCGAAGCTAACCGGCGTCTGCCCGCGCAGCCGCGCCCGTTCGGTGTTCGGCCAGAGCAGCAACAGGCCGAGCAGACCCGACATCCCCATGACGACGGCATTGATGCTGAAGCCGCTGAAGTAACCCTCAAGCAGCGTCGGGGAATGCTGGATCACACTGCCCATTACCGTCGGCGCGATGATTCCCGCCAGCGTATAGAGCGCGCCATAGATCGCGATCACGGCGCCACGCTGCGACACCGGCGTGAACTCGCCAAGCATTGGCGGGCAGACCACATAGATCGAGCCGCACAGGCCGGAGCCTATCACGAGCAGCGCGATCACGAGACCAGTCGAGCCCTGGAAAAAGGGCAATATCGCCAGGATCGCACCGCCGAACACCAGCGGCGTCGCTCCGAGCACGCCGCGCGCCACGCGAGTCGACACGCCGCGCGCCATCAGCGCCTGCGAGATCCACCCGGTGAGCAGCACGATGACCGCGCCGAACACCCAGGGCAGAATAGAGATGAAGCCGGCCTGCTGTTGGGAATAGCCGAGCCCCTTGACGATGAAGGGCGTGAACCAGGTCAGACCGAGCGACAGCGCCCAATAGGCGCCGAAGGTCGCGACCGTACAGCCGATGAAGGTGCGCGAGGTGAGCAGGCGGAAATAGGGAATCCTCTGCTCCGCTGCGGCCGATGCCGAGATGTCCGCGAGCGGCCCTTCCTTGCCCATGATGAGCCAGGCCACTGCCCACATCAGCCCGACCACGCCAAGCGCGCCGAAGGCATAGTGCCAGCTGTGGTTCACGATCACCCAGTTCAGCGCCGGCACGGCGACGATCACGCCGAAGGCCGAGCCCTGGGACAGGATCGCAGTCGGCAATGTCCGCTTCTCGTCAGGAAACCACTTGTAGATCGCATGCGCAGCGACCGAGAAGGCCGGCCCCTCGCCCGCGCCGAGGATGATGCGGCAGATCAGCAGCGTGGTCAGGCCGATGGTGCCAACCATGGGAAACTGCGCCAGCGCCCAGATCAGGGACAGCACCAAAAGCACCCAGCGGGTCGGGACGCTGTTGACGATGAAGCCCACCACGATCGCCGAAATCGAGAACAACAGGAAGAACGATGAGCCGAGGAAACCGAACTGCTCCGGCTCGAGCTTCAGTTCCGTCATGATCGGCACACCGGCAAGACCGACCACGATCTTGTCCGCGAAATTCACGAGCATGAACAGAAACAGCAGAAACGTGATCTTCCAGGCGCCTTGAGGCGTTTCCGGTGACGTCCTTTGCGGCGTCGGCTGCGCGGCCATGTGAATCCTTCCCCGTCTTGATTTATCTGGCTTGTTGCTGGTTGTTGGTGGTCCCTTGGAGGGACGGTTCCATGCTATAGACCGGAACGGCGGCGACGCAACCCCGGCCTTTCGTTAACATTCCGCCATGCGGTAAGGGGTAGCCACCGCGTTTGGCAGGCTCCCGGATCATCAACCTCTCTATGTCAGGGTCGCCGATGACCGCAGGGCCGGATCACGATCGCCGGAGACGACATTGACGTCGTGATCTGGCAGACCCGGCTTGCTATGGTCCGGCGATCATCCCTCACAAAAGCCTGCGGCGCGCCCGCTGTCGCTTACGGGCCAGGACCGTGCTGAGCATTCGCGATTTGAAAAAGTCCTATTCCTCCGCCGGAGAGAAAGTCGCCGTGCTGCGCGGCGTCGATCTCTCTGTCGCCGCCGGCGAGCGTGTGGCGCTGACGGGGGAATCCGGCTCGGGCAAGAGCACGCTGTTGCACCTGATCGCAGGGCTGGACGCTGCCGATGGCGGCGAGATCATCATTGGCGAGGACTGCATCACCAAGCTCTCCGATGCCGCGCGCGCAACCCTGCGGCGCGACCGGCTCGGCCTGGTGTTCCAGCAATTCAACCTGGTGCCGAGCTTGAGTGTGGCCGACAATCTCGCTTTTCAGGCCCGACTCGCCTCTCGCCACGATCCCGCCTGGCACGCCGAGCTGGTCGAGCGGCTGGGCTTGAGCCAGCTCCTGAAGCGTTATCCCGAGCAATTGTCCGGCGGCCAGCAGCAGCGGGTGGCGATCGGGCGCGCGCTTGCGGTCAAGCCGCTGCTGCTGCTCGCGGACGAGCCGACCGGCAATCTTGACGAGGCGACCGCGGACGACGTGCTGGCGCTGACGCGCGATCTCGTCGCCCGCACCGGCTGCGCTTTCCTGATGGTAACCCACAGCGCGCGGCTCGCCGCCACGCTGGATCGCCACGTCACGCTGCATGCCGGGGTCGTCGCATGAGGCGCGCGCTGTGGATCCTCGCGGTGCTGTTGAGCCATTGGCGGCGACATCGGATGCAGCTTGCGACCTTGCTGATCGGCCTGATCTCGGCGACCGCGCTGTGGAGCGGGGTGCAGGCCCTGAACCAGGAGGCGCGCGACTCCTACGACCGTGCCGCCGCTGTGTTCGGCGGTGCGCGTGTAGC
This sequence comes from Bradyrhizobium sp. Tv2a-2, assembly GCF_000472425.1. GTDB lineage: Bacteria > Pseudomonadota > Alphaproteobacteria > Rhizobiales > Xanthobacteraceae > Bradyrhizobium. Next base: position 314,113 of record NZ_AXAI01000005.1, read on the forward strand.
CGCCCTTGTGGCGCGCGCGGGCGGGACCTTTCCGCAGGCGCTATTCGTGCAGCTGCGCCACGCGGGCTGGCAGGTGTCGCCGGTCCTGGAGGGCCGCGTGCAGATCGGCGGGCGCAGCCTTCGCCTGCTCGGCATCGAGCCGGTGACGCTGCCGGTCGACGTCGGCAACGCCCCGCAGCTCGGGCGCGACGGCCTGCAAAATTTCATTCTGCCGCCCGGGCAGACATTGGTTGCGCCCGATACGCTCGCCGATCTTTCACTCGCCGAGGGCGCGACGCCCGATATCAGCGGCGGCGAGCGACTGCCGCCGCTGCATGCGCAGCGCGAACTGGTCGGCGACGTGCTGGTGGTCGATATCGGCATCGCGCAAGGTCTGCTGCACAAGCCCAACGAAGTATCGCGGCTGCTGATCGGCAGGCCCAAGGGACCGATGCAGCCGCTCGAACAGGTGGTGGGCGACCAGCTCCGCCTTGTGCAACCCGATGCCGAGACCGACCTGGAGCGGCTGACCGACAGCTTTCACCTGAACCTCACCGCGTTCGGGCTGTTGTCCTTCGTGGTCGGGCTGTTCATCGTCAATTCCGCGATCGGGCTTGCGTTCGAGCAGCGCCTGCCGATGCTGCGAACCTTGCGTGCCTGCGGCGCCTCCGCGCTGATGCTCAACAGCGTGCTGGTGATCGAGCTGGTGTCGCTGGCGCTGCTCGCGGGCATCATTGGACTCGTCTGCGGCTATTTCGTCGCGGCAGCGCTGCTGCCTGACGTCGCGGCTTCCTTGCGCGGGCTCTATGGCGCGCAGATTCCGGGTGAGCTGTCGTTGCGCCCGGAATGGTGGATCGCGGGGCTCGTCATCAGCGTCGCCGGCGCGCTGGTTGCGGCCGCCACCAGCCTTGCGAAAGCCATCCGGCTGCCGCTGCTGGCGACCGCGCAACCGCAGGCCTGGCAGCAGGCACAGCACCGCTGGCTGATGCTGCAGAGTGCCGCCGCGCTTGCCATCCTAGCCGTGGCCTGCTGGCTGCTCTGGTACGGCAATTCGCTGATCTCGGGCTTTGCCGTGCTCGCCGCCCTCCTGCTCGGCGCGGCGCTCTTGCTGCCATCCCTGCTCGAGGCGGCGCTCACCGCCGGCGAGCGAACCGCGCAAGGCGCGATCGCGCAGTGGTTCTGGGCCGACAGCCGCCAGCAGCTGTCCGGCTTGTCGCTGGCCTTGATGGCGCTGCTGCTGGCGCTGGCCGTCAATGTCGGCGTCGGCACCATGGTCGAAACCTTCAGCCGCACCTTTGTCACCTGGCTCGAGGGCCGCCTGACCGCCGACATCTATCTCGTCGCCTCCGACGATGCGCAGGCGGCGGCGATCAAGGACTGGCTCCATGACCGGACCGACGTGGCGGCGATCCTGCAAGGCGGCCGGGCCGATGCACAATTCGACGGCGCGCCGCTTGAGGTGTTCGGCCTGCCTGATGATGCGACCTATCAGGCGCACTGGCCGCTGCTGGAGTTCGTCCCCAATGCATGGGCGCGCCTGCGTGAGGGCGACGCGGCGTTTGTCAGCGAGCAATTGTCGGAACGCACCAAGATCGGACTCGGCGGCACCATCGACCTGCCGACGCCGACGGGCAACTGGCGGCTGCGCGTGATCGGCCGCTATGCCGACTACGGCAACCCGAAGAGCCAGGTCGCGGTCAATGTCGCGGCGCTGATGGCGCATTTCCCGCAAACGCCGAGAACGCGGATGGCGCTGCGGGCGAGGCCCGGCGCTACGCCCGCGCTCATTGCTGCGCTCTCGGACAAGTTCGGGCTCGACGGCCGCAACCTCGTCGACCAGGCGACGTTGAAGGCCGACTCACTGCGTATCTTCAACCGCACCTTTGCGGTGACCGCAGCGCTGAACGCCTTCACACTCGGGGTTGCCGGCATTGCACTGTTGACCAGCCTGCTGACGCTTGCCAATTCGCGCCTACCGCAGCTTGCCCCGCTATGGGCGATCGGCCTCACCCGCCGCCAGCTCGCCGGCATCGAGCTGACCAAGACGCTGTCGGTCGCGCTGATCACGGCGCTCCTGGCGCTGCCGCTGGGGCTGCTGGTCGCGTGGTGTTTGATTGCGATCGTGAATGTGAAGGCGTTCGGCTGGCGGCTGCCGTTCCATGTCTTCCCGCTGCAGCTCGTGAAATTGCTTGGCGTCGCGATGGCCGCATCGCTGCTGGCTTCGCTGCTGCCGGTTGTGCGGCTGGCGCGCATGCAGCCGGCCAGCCTCGTCAAGGTATTCGCCAATGAGCGCTGACGCAAAAATATCGCGCCGCGCTTTCGCGGGCACACTCGCGGCTCTCACGCTTCGCCCGTGGCACGGGTCCGCGCAGGGTTATGCGGGGCTCGGCAGCAACGCCAATGATTATGCGCAGGTGACGCCCGGCAAGGTCTTTTCGTTTCCCACCGACCACGGCCCTCATCCGGACTTCCGCATCGAATGGTGGTACCTGACCGCAAATCTCGCCGACAGCGCCGGCACGGCCTATGGCGTGCAATGGACGCTGTTCCGCCAGGCCCTGCTGCCGGGACCGCAGCGCGAGGGCTGGGCCAACCAGCAGATCTGGATGGCGCATGCGGCGACGACGCGTGCCGACACCCATCGCTTCGGCGAATGCTTTGCACGCGGCGGCGCCGGGCAGGCTGGCGTCGAGGCGAGCCCGTTCCGCGCCTTCATCGATTCCTGGGAGATGCGCGGCGACGACAACACCGATCCCAATCGCATTGCGCCGCTCGAACTCAGCGCGACAGCGAAGGACTTTTCCTACACGCTCAAGCTCGTGGCCGACCGGCCGCTGGTGCTGCAGGGAGACGGCGGCTACGGCCGGAAATCCGAGCGCGGGCAGGCCTCGTATTACTACAGCCAGCCTTTCTTCAAGGTGAGCGGACGCCTCGCCATCGACGACAAGGCGCTCGATGTCTCGGGGCAAGCCTGGATGGACCGCGAATGGAGCAGCCAGCCTCTCGCCGCCGACCAGACCGGTTGGGATTGGTTCGCGCTGCACTTGGCAGGCGGCGAGAAGCTGATGCTGTACCGGATGCGGCAGAAGGACGACAACAACTACATCTCCGGCACGTTCATCTCCGCCGACGGTGCTACGCGGCAACTGACATCAGCCGATGTCGCGATGACGCCAAAGGAGACGGTCGAGATCGCGGGGCGCAAATTGCCCGTGCAATGGGACGTCGCGATTCCCTCACTGGAGCTGGCCATCCACGCGATGCCGCTCAATCCGCGTGCCTGGATGGGCACGGGCTTTTCCTACTGGGAGGGACCGATCAGCTTTCACGGGACGCACACGGGGGTGGGCTATCTTGAATTGACCGGGTATTGATGGCCGATCCTTGCAGGGGACGCTGCCATGTATGATTTCACCGCGCTGGTCACGTGTCTCGTGATCCTGTTCTACTTCTTCACCAGCATACGTGTGGCGCGGGCACGAGCCGCCTTCAAGATCGGGCCGCCTGCGATCTCGGGCAACCCGGAATTCGAGCGGGTGTTTCGCGTGCAGATGAACACGCTGGAATGGCTGCCGATATTCCTGCCCTCGCTGTGGCTGTTCGCGGTCTATGTCAGCGACAAATACGCCGCGCTCGCCGGTCTCGTCTGGATCGTCGGCCGAATCCTCTACATGACCGGCTATGAGAAGGCCGTGGAAAAGCGCAGGCCCGGCTTTCTGATCCAGTCGCTGGCCACAGGCGTGCTGCTGCTGGGATCGCTTGGAACGATCGTTTGGCGGCTGATGTGAGAAGCTGATGCCACTCACTCTGCCGTCGTCCCGGCCTGGTGCGCAATTGCGCACGGGAGGCCGGGACGACGTCAAGCGACGCGCTCACTTCGTCAGCGGGCAGCCGCTCTCCTTGGCGGTGAAGAACGCCTTGTCGCCGGGGATGACGGCGAGCTCCTTGTAGTAGTCCCATGGCTTCTTGGATTCCGACGGCTTCTTCACCTCGAACAGGTACATGTCGTGCACCATGCGGCCGTTCTCGAGCACCTTGCCTTGCGCGAAGGCGTCGTCGACCGGCAGCTCCTTGAGCTTTTTGGCAACCGTATCGGAATCCTTGGTGCCGGCTGCCTTGACCGCTTTCAGGTAGCTCAACGTCGCCGAATAGGTGCCGGCATGGATCATGTTCGGCATCCGGCCGGTGCGCTTCATGAAGCGCTCACCGAAGGCACGGGACTTGTCGTCGCGGTCCCAGTAAAATCCTTCCGTGAGCACCAGGCCCTGCGCCGTCTCCAGGCCAAGACCATGCACGTCGGACAGCACCATCAGGAGCCCCGCGAGCTTCTGGCCACCCTTGACGATGCCGAATTCGGCCGCCTGCTTGATCGAGTTGGTGGTGTCGAGGCCGGCATTGGCAAGGCCCACGATCTTCGCTTTCGAGCTCTGTGCCTGCAGCAGGAAGGACGAGAAGTCGGACGAGTTGAGCGGCACGCGTACCGAGCCCAGCACCTTGCCGCCGTTCTGCGTGACGATGTCGCTGGTGTCCTTTTCCAGCGCATAGCCGAACGCGTAGTCGGCGGTCAGGAAGAACCAGCTGTCGCCGCCGGCCTTCACCAGCGCGCCACCGGTGCCGACCGCAAGCGCACGGGTATCGAAGGCCCAGTGGAAGCTGTAGGGCGTGCAGGCATCGCCCGATATGCGCGAGGTCGCGGCGCCCACCACGATGTCGATCTTCTTCTTCTCCTTCGACAGCTCCTGCACCGCAAGCGCGACCGAGGAGGTGGTGAGCTCCGTGATCATGTCGACGCCTTCGGTGTCATACCAGCGCCGGGCAATGGCGACCGCAAGATCCGGCTTGTTCTGGTGATCGGCGGTGACGAGCTCGATCTTCTGGCCCAGCACCTCGCCGCCAAAATCCTCGATCGCCATCCTGGCAGCTTCCAGCGAATATTTGCCGCCGTAATCGGCATAGACACCCGACTGGTCGTTCAGGATGCCGATCTTGACCTGCGCCGCCGCCGGTTGGGCAAGCGCGACCGCACCCACTGCTGCCGCCGCCAAAAGTCCGAATTTCATGCTTCTCTCCCAACGAATTATAAAACGGATGATATTCAAGAACCCCGCACCTGCCCACCCATTTCGGGCTCAGCCGAAAGTATGGAGGGCGGCGAAACAGGCTGGCCGCGCAGCCGTGTCAGGCCGCGTGACCCTTCTGTTCGGCGGGCGGCTTGCCGCCGTCGGCAAGGTTGCGCACGACGATGTAGAAGATCGGCGTGAAGACGAGGCCGAACAGCGTCACGCCCAGCATGCCGAAGAACACGGCCACGCCCACCGCCTGGCGCATTTCCGATCCGGAGCCGCTGGAGACCACGAGCGGCAGCACGCCGAGAATGAAGGCAAACGACGTCATCAGGATCGGCCGCAGCCGCAATCGGCAGGCCTCGATCACGGCATCCAGCCGTTTGTGGCCTTCGAGCTCGATGTCGCGGGCGAACTCGACGATCAGGATGGCGTTTTTGGCAGCCAATCCCACCAGCACGATGAAGCCGATCTGGGTCAGGATATTGACGTCCTGGCCCATGATGCGCACGCCGATGGTGGCGGCGAGCAAGCACATCGGCACGATCAGGATGACCGAGAACGGCAGGCTCCAGCTGCCATATTGCGCGGCCAGCACCAGATAGACGAACAGCACGCAGACCGGGAAAACGAACAGGCCGGCATTTGCCCCATTGACCTGCTGATAGGACAAGTCGGTCCAGTCATAGGAGAAGCCGCTCGGCAGCGTCTCGTCGGCGAGCTTCTTCATCACGGCGATTGCAGTCGCCGAGCTCGTGCCGGGCAGACCCTCGCCCTGCAGCTCGGCGGCGGGATAGAGATTGTAGCGCGCGACGCGGTCCGGACCGGAGACGTCCTTGAAATCCACCACGCTGCCGAGCATCACCATATCGCCATTGGCGTTGCGGGTCCGCAGCCGCGCAAGATCGGGGCGCTCCTTCCGGAACGGCAGATCGGCCTGCGCGGTAACGTGATAGGTGCGGCCGAACAGGTTGAAGTCGTTGACATAGGTCGAACCGAAATAGGTCTGGATCGTGTCGGTTATGCCCTGGATCGGCACGCCGAGCTTCTGCGCCTTGACCTGATCGATGTCGACAAAGACCTGCGGCGTGTTGGCCGAGAATGGCGAGAACACGGTCGGGGCCAGCAGCAACGGTGACTTGCGCGCCGCTGCGACCAGTTCGTCGGTAGCGGCCGCAAGCAACTCGGGACCGCGGCCCTGCCGATCCTGGATGCGCATGGTAAAGCCACCGCCGGTGCCGATGCCGGGTATGGGCGGCGGCGGGATGACGATGATGAACGCGCCTTCGATTGCGGACAGCCGCTTGCGCAGATCCGCGGTGATCACCTGTGCGTTCAGCCCCTTCTTGAGGCGCACTTCCGGCTCTTCGAACACTGGAAACAGCGCCGCCGAATTACTCGCCTGTGTGCGGGTCGCCCCCGACAGGCCTGCAAAGACGGCAATATGCGAAATGCCGGGCGTATCGAGTGCAATGCTCTCGATTCTGCGTACGATCTCGGTGGTGCGCGCCAGCGACGCCGCGCCCGGCAGTTGCGCGGATATGATCACGTAGCCACGATCCTGCGCCGGAATGTAGCCCTGCGGCGTGGTGACGAGCAGCCAGCCAGCGCTGCCGATCAGCACGACATAGACTAGCAGCATCACCACGCGATGCCGGATCACGAAGGCGGCGATATCAGCATAGAAGTTGGACAACCAGTCAAAGCTGCGGTTGAACAGGCCGGTGAACCACTCCCAGCCACGCGCGATCAGATTCCAGGCAGCAGGCTTCCGCTTCTCCTCGTGCGGAACGAGAATCTGCGAAGCCAGCGCCGGCGACAGCGTCAGCGAGCAGAAGCAGGAGATCGCGGTCGCAACCGCGATCGTCACCGCAAATTGCTGGAAAAACTGTCCGGTGATGCCACCGAGAAAGGCGGTCGGCACGAACACCGCGCACAGTACCAGCGCGATCGAGACCAGCGCGCCGCCAACCTCCTCCATCGTCTTCAGCGCCGCTTCGCGCCGGCTCATACCGTCGCGCAAATGCCGCTCCACGTTCTCCACCACGACGATGGCGTCGTCGACCACGATGCCGACCGCGAGCACGAGGCCGAACAGCGTGAGGTTGTTGATGCCATAGCCGAGCGCGGCCATCGCAGCAAAGGTGCCGACCAGCGACACCGGGATCGCCACGATCGGAATGATCGCCGGCCGCCAACCCTGCAGGAACACCAGCACCACGATCACGACCAGCGCCATCGCTTCATAGATAGTCTTGATCAGCTCGCTGATGGACTGCTGGATGAATTCGGTCGGGTTGTAGCCGATGTCATAGTCGAGCCCCTTGGGAAAGCTGGCTTTCAGCTTGACCATGGTGTCCTTGATGCCCTTGGCGGTCGCCAGTGCATTGGATCCGGGACGCTGGGTCACCAGCATCGCCACCGCAGTCTTCCGCAGCTCGAAGCTGTTGGTGGAATAATCGAGCGCGCCGAGCTCGATCCGCGCGATGTCGCGCAGTCGCACGATGCGGCCGTCCTGGCCCGATTTGACGACGATGTTCTCGAACTGGGCCGGCTCCTTCAGACGCCCGGTGAACGTCAGGTTTGGCTGGAAGGCGCGATCGGCGACCGGGGGACTGGCAAGCTGGCCGCCCGTGATCTGCAAATTCTGGGCGCGGATCGCGGCGATCACATCGCTCGAGGTCATGCCGAGATTCGAGATCTTGTCGGGGTCAAGCCACAGCCGCATCGAATAGTCGCGCGCACCGAAAATCGTGATGTCGCCGATGCCGTCGAGCCGCAACAGCTGGTCGCGAACCTGCAGCAGCGCGTAGTTCGAGATGTAGAGCTGGTCGAGCGAGTCGTCGGGCGACAGCATGAACACGACCATCAGGATGTCGGGCGAGTTCTTCTTGGTGACGACGCCGTTGCGCTGCACCTCGTCCGGCAACTGCGGTTGCGCGATCGCGACGCGGTTCTGCACCAGCACCTGCGCCTTGTCGAGATCGGTGCCGAGCTTGAAGGTGATGGTGATGGTGAGCTGGCCGTTCGACGTGGCCTGGCTGTACATGTACAGCATGTCCTCGACGCCGTTGATCTGCTGCTCGATGGGCGCGGCGACGGTGTCGGAGATGGTCTGCGCGGACGCGCCCGGATACTGCGCCGTCACCACCACCGTCGGCGGCACCACTTCGGGATATTCGGCGATCGGCAAGGTGGTGTAGGCGATCGCACCAACGATCAGGAGCACGATGGACAGGACCATCGCCAGAATCGGCCGGTTGACTGAGAGGCTTCCGAGATTCATGTCTTGTCGCCGACGATATTGCCCGCTTTCGGGCTCACCTTGGCGCCGACGCGAGCACGCTGGATGCCGTCGATGATCACGCGGTCCTCCGGCTTCAGGCCTTCGCGGATCACGCGCAGACCTTCGTCCAGCGGCCCGAGCACGACGGTGCGCGCCTCCACGGTGTCGTCATCCTTCACCACGAAGACGATCTTGCGGGACTGGTCGGTCGCAATCGCGCTGTCGGGGATCAGCAGCGCCTCGTAGGGCAGGCTTCCGATCAGTCGTACCCGCCCGAACTGGCCTGGCAGGACGGAAAGATCGTGATTCGGGATCACCGCGCGACTGCGCAGCGTGCCAGTCGAGACATCCAGGCGATTGTCGAGGAAGTCCATATGGCCCTCATGCGAGGGCTTGGTTTCGCCTGTCAGCGCCACCTCCACCGGATTGGGAGTATCGCGCGAGCTCGGGCGCTTGCCCTCGAACCACAACTTGTTGTTCTTGAGATAGGTGGCCTCGTCCACGTCGAAATAGATGTAGATCGGATCGAGCGAGACGATGGTCGTGAGCAGCGTCGAGGCCCCATTGTCGCTGCCCTGCACGAGATTGCCGATGCTGACGAGATGGCGGCTGACGCGGCCGGTGATCGGCGCCTGCACATGGGTGAACTCGATATTGAGCTGAGCTGCCTTCAGCGCGCCTTCGGCGATGGTCTCGGCTGCGTGGGCGGCCTGCAGCGCCTGGCGGCGCTGGTCGACGATCTGCTCGGAGACCGCGCTGGTCTGGACCAGGGCCAGGCCGCGATCGAGCTCGCGCTTGGCAAGCTCGGTCTTGGCGCGGGCATCCGCCAGCTGGCCGTCCGCCTGGGCCTCCACGGCCTCGAACGGGCGCGGGTCGATGATATAGAGCAGGTCGCCGGCACGAACCATGTCGCCGTCCTTGAACTCGACATTGGTGACGAAGCCGCCGACCCGCGCCTTGACCTGCACCTCCTCGATCGCCTCGAAGCGGCCGGTGAACTCGTCCCAATCGGTGACGGTGCGCTTGAACGGCTGCGCGACGGTGACGGGAAGCGCCGCCGGCGCGGCCGCCGCCGCGTTTGGCTTCTGCTCACATCCGCCTAGTGCGAACGCGAGCAGGACAATCGAGGTCCCGATGCGGACAAACGAACGAAACGTGACAATTTGACCAAATGACTGCGATGAGTCCGCCGCGCTCAAGGAAATCTCCACTGCTCCGCGCCGCCGTGGAACATGGCGGCGCGCCTCTCGTTGGAACGCGCAAGGATGACGCTTGTCAGCCCATCCTGCAAGACCGCGTCCTGCCACGCCTTCCTCATATGCGAATTTTGTGGTGCAAATTTTTTGCCGTCCGCCCCTGATGATGAAATAATCATTTGGTAGGTGATACTGCCCGGATGGGCAGCTCGCTTGCGCGACGGCGAATGCGCCGCGCCAATGGGAGGTCCCTCACAGGAGGTCAGTCATGGACGCGCTGTCCGCCCGCCGCCCCTTCTCCGCTGAACAAAGAAGCGGCGCGGATCACCTTGCGCCCGACTGCGCGGGGCAGAATTTCTACGCCATCGACCGCGGCTTGCGCGATCTCCTGCCCCTTTATCTTGCGCAGGCGGATTTCGCGCAGCTGGAACCGCATTTCGATCGGCTGGGCGAACTCGCCGGCGGCCGGCTCGACGAGCTGGCGCGAATTGCCGACAAACATCCGCCGATCCTCAATCCGCGCGACCGGTTCGGCCGCGACGAGGACCAGATCGACTATCACGCCTCCTATCGGGAAATGGAAACCATCGCCTTCGGCGATTTCCAGTTTCACGCCATGAGCCACCGCGCTGGAACCTTGGGTATGGCGCGGCCGCTGCCGGCTGTTGCCAAATACGCGCTGCAATACCTGTTCGTTCAGGCCGAGTTCGGGCTGATGTGCCCGATCAGCGTCACCGACACCTCGATCCATCTGATCCGCAAATTCGCCGACCCCGCATTGAAGGACTATCTGCTGCCGAAGATGCTGTCGGCCGACCCGGCTGCGATGTGGAAGGGCACGCAGTTCATGACGGAGCGTGCCGGCGGATCCGATGTCGGCGCCATCGAGACAATGGCGCGCTTCGAAGACGGCGAATGGCGTCTCTACGGCGACAAATGGTTCTGCTCGCATGCCGATGCCGACGTGGCGCTGCTGCTGGCGCGCCCGGAAGGCGCACCAGCAGGCACGGAAGGTCTAGCCTTGTTCGCGTTACCGCGCCGGCTCGAGGACGGGCGTCGCAATGCCTACCGGATCGTACGCCTCAAGGACAAGCTCGGCACCCGCTCGATGGCGAGCGGCGAGATCGCCCTCGACGGCGCTGTCGCCTATCTGGTGGGCGACATCAAGGCCGGCCTCAAGCAGATGATGGAGCAGGTCAACCTGTCGCGGCTGTCGCACGGGGTACGCGCCGCCGCGATGATGCGGCGCTGCCTGAACGAGGCGATGGTCTGCGCGCGCTCGCGCATGGCTTTCGGCAAGACCATCATCGACTATCCGCTGTTGCGCCGGCAACTGCTGAAGATCATGCTTCCGGTGGAGCAGGCGCTGTCGATGCTGCTGTTTGCGGCGGGCGCCATGGATCGCGCCAATGCCGGCGACACGGACGCCGAAAGCCTGCTCCGCATCCTCACCCCGCTGCTGAAATTCCGCGCATGCCGCGACAACATTCCTGTCGCGACCGGCGCGATGGAGGTGCGGGGCGGCAACGGCTATATCGAGGAATGGGTCAATCCGCGGCTGATCCGCGACGCCCATATCGGCGTGCTCTGGGAAGGCACCAGCAACATCAACGCCATCGACATTATCACGCGCGCCGTCGGCAAGAGCGGGGCGCATCGCCGCCTGCAGACCGCGCTCGAGGCACGGCTCGACGAAGCGACGGCGCTTCCCGAAGCATTTGGAAGCCGCCTGCGCGACACGCTGAACCGCGCGATCGGCTTTGCGGAACGCGTCGCCGAGGCGCCGGCGCTGGAGGCCGACGCAAGGCGGGCCGCGAGCGGCCTCCATCATGTCGCAAGCGCGGCGCTGATGGCCTGGGAGGCGAGCCGCCCTGGCGTCGATGCCAGGCGCGCTCTGATCGCGCGCCTCGTCCTCGATCATCGGCTCGGCACGCGCGACCCCCTGGCACCGGCGGCGGATGGGCACGAGCATGAGGTGGCAGAGCTGCTGCTTGCCGAACGCAAGGTCGAGCTGTCGGAGGCAACGCCGCTTCTTAGCTAGAGCCAACACCTTTGGCCGCGCGCATGGCGCCCATCGATGCGCCTCGCCCCTTGTGGAGAGGGCACATTAATCTGCCCCTGCAGCCGCAATGACGGCGTGGACATCCTCGCGCTGGCTCCGCTAGATTATTCCCCAACAAGACAAACCGGACGCGTCCGGGAGGAAACGCTAGAGGGGCTGTGCATCATGTACACAGGCAAGCATGCGCATCTGCGGCCGCTGCAACCGGCCTTCATCATGGCCGCAACCGGCGAGGCGGTGACCTATCGCGAGCTGGACGCGCGCTGTAACCGCCTTGCGCATCTGTTTCGCAAGCACGGGCTTGGGCGGCTCGACCACTACGCCGTCTTTATGGAGAACAACAGCCGCTATCTCGAGGCCTGCGGCGCCGGCGAGCGGTCCGGACTTTACTATACCTGTGTCAATTCCTATCTGACCGCGGGCGAGCTCGCCTATATCCTCGACAACAGCCAGTCGCGCATCCTCGTCACGTCAGTAGCAAAGCTCGATGTCGCACGCGAGGCGATCAGGCAATCCGAGCGGGTCGAGCTTTGCATCGTCGCCGACGGCAATGGCGAGAGCGAGCGGATTGTCGGACTCGCCGAGGCCACTGCCGGCCTTCCCTCAACGCCGATTGCGGACGAATGCGTCGGCACCGCGATGCTCTATTCCTCCGGCACCACCGGCCGGCCGAAGGGGATCCTGCGGCCATTGCCGGAGCAGCCGCCCGAGCAGCAACTGGCGCTGTTCGATTTCCTGCAGAAGCTCTGGCAGTACCGCGAGGGCATGATCTATCTCTCGCCGGCGCCGCTCTATCACTCGGCGCCGCAGGCCGCCGTCAACCTGACCATCCGGGTCGGCGGCACCGTCATCATCATGGAAAGCTTCGATCCCGAGCGCTATCTGCAGCTCGTCCAGCAATGGGGCGTCACCCACAGTCAGCTGGTGCCGACCATGTTCTCGCGCATGCTGAAGCTGCCCGAGGAGGTGCGCGCCCGCTACGACATCTCGTCGCTGGAGATCGCGATCCATGCCGCTGCGCCCTGCCCGTCCCAGGTCAAGGACGAGATGATCAAATGGTGGGGGCCGATCATCCAGGAATATTATGGAGCGACCGAAGGACTCGGCTTCACCGCCTGCAACAGCGAGGAATGGCTCAAGCATCGGGGCACGGTCGGAAAGGTGCTGCTGGGCGACCTGCACATTCTGGACGAGAACATGCAGGATTGCCCGACGGGCCGGGAAGGCACGGTGTGGTTCAAGACCGCCTCGCCCTTCGAATATTTCAACGATCCGGAAAAGACGCGCGAGGCGCGCTCCGAGGACGGCAGCATGAGCACCGTCGGCGATGTCGGCTATGTCGATGCCGAACGCTATCTCTACCTCACCGACCGCCGCACCTTCATGATCATCTCGGGCGGGGTGAACATCTATCCGCAGGAATGCGAGAACCTGCTCATCACGCACCCGAAGATCGCCGACGCCGCCGTGTTCGGCGTCCCCAATCCGGATCTCGGGGAAGAGGTGAAGGCGGTGGTGCAGCCTATGCCAGGCATCGAGCCGTGCGAGGCGCTGGCGGAGGAATTGATCGCGTTCTGCAGCCAACAGCTGTCGCGCCAGAAGGTGCCGCGCTCGATCGATTTCGAGGAGCAGTTGCCGCGGCTACCAACGGGGAAGCTGTACAAGCGGCTGTTGCGCGACAGGTATTGGGGCAACAAGAACTCGCGGATAGTCTGACTCTCACGCCGTCGTTCCGGGGCTCGCGAAGCGAGAACCGCAGATGCGCAATTGCGCATCGGGGAACCTCGAGATTCCGGGTTCGGCGCTACGCGCCGCTCCGGAATGACCGAGACGATGGATTACGCTTTCTCTGTTGCCCCACCCCCGCGCCCAAACACCAGCAGCGCGATATTCCCGGCAACCAGACTTGCCGCCGCGATGACGCTCGCCCAGGCGAACGCGTGATCGGAGCGGCCGAGCAGACCCATCAGCAACGGGCCCGCGATCTGGCCGGCACCGAAGGCGGCCGTCATCACCCCGACCGCGAGCGAGGCCGGCGCGCCGCCGAGCCGCAGCGCTTCCTTGATTCCTGCCATGGTGATGACCACGAAGGTGCCGCCGACGCAGATCGCCGAGATCAAAAGCGTCGGCACATTGACCCAGACGGTAGGGGCCAACACGCCGGCGGCGAGCACCCATTTCGACCGGACCCATAATTGCCGCGGCGGCAGGTCGCGGAACAGCCAGGCGCTCAGCAGCGTCGAGAGCGCGGCCGCGATGCCGAACACCGGCCACACCAGGCCGAACAGCGCGGGGTTATCGATATAGCCGCGCGCCAGCGCCGGCAGGTAGGTCGCCGGGATGATGTAGCCGAAGCCGAAGGTCGCGTAGCAGGCCGCTGCGACCAGCGCGGAGCGCGGCAGCGTCGCACGCTGCGGCACGACCTTTTGCGCCGCGGACGCTGGCTCGCCCGCAAGACTCCGCCACAACAGCACGGACAGCGCAATCGACACCGTGCCGAGCGCGATCCAGGTGGCGCGCGAGCCCCAGGCGTCGATGCCGGCGAAAAGGCCGAACAGGCCGGCGAAGGCGATGCCGACGCCGACGCCGGCGAAGACATGCCCGGACCATGCCTCCCGGCCGTGATGCGCGAGAATGGGCATCGCCCAGGCCGAGGTGCCGACCAGCACAAAGGCGCTGGCGACGCCTGCCAGGAAGCGCAGGCCAAGCCACGCCGGCTGCCATTCGCAAAAGCCCATCGCCAGCGTCAGAATCCCGACCCACAACAGGCCCCAGCGGATCGCGGGCGCCGGCCGCGGCTGCAGCGCGATGCAGACAAGCGCGCCGGCGAGGTAGCCGAGATAATTGGTGGTGGCGAGCCAGCTGCCCGCGGCAAGCGTCAGCCCCTTGTCCTGCTGCATCAATGGCAGGATCGGGGTCAGGGAAAAGCGGCCGATCCCCATCGCGCTGGCAAGCGCCAGCAGACCGACAGACGCGGCGACAGCGGCGGAGGGTTGCAGTTTTTGCGTGCTCATGGCTCTCGCATAACGCAAACCCACGTTCTATAATATTGAAAACTATGATCCGACTTGTTCTCGCAAATTGAATGGAGCGGCCATGAACTTCGCCGACCTGCAGGTGTTCAAGAGCGTCGTCGAGGAAGGCGGCGTGATCCGCGCGGCAAGCAAGCTGCATCGCGTGCCTTCGGCCGTGACGACGCGGATCAAGCAGCTCGAGGCCTCGATGGGCGTGAAATTGTTCCACCGCGACAAGCAGCGGCTGCATCTGTCGCCCGCGGGGGAATTGCTCAAGGACTACGCCGACCGGCTGATCCGCTTGTCGGACGAAGCGCGCGACGCCGTCTCCGGCACCAGGCCGCGCGGCGTGTTCCGGCTGGGGGCGTTGGAAAGCACGACCGCGAGCCGGCTGCCGCCGATTCTCGCCGGCTTTCACGCCCGCTACAGGGACGTGCGGCTGGAGCTCGTCACCGGCACCAATGACGCGATGCTCAAGCAGCTGATGGAGCGGCAGCTCGATGCGGCCTTCATCGCCGAGCCGCCGCCGGCGCAAGCCTTCGAACATATTCCGGTTTTCACCGAGCGGCTGACCTTGATCTCGAGCCTCGACCACGCCCCGATCAGGCGCGCCAGCGATGTCGAGGGGGATACGCTGATTGCATTTCCGGAAGGCTGCGCCTACCGGCGGGTGCTGCAGCGCTGGCTCGGCCGCGACAGCCTGGCCACTTTCCGCGTGCTGGAACTAGCGTCCTATCACGCCATCGTCGCCTGCGTGACGGCGGGCGCCGGCATCGCGCTGATGCCCGAATCGGTGCTCGAGGTGATCCCGCAAGCGAGCGTCCGCCGCCATGCGATCCCGAAGGCGCAAAGCAGCATCACGACGCCGTTGGTGTGGCGCCGCGGCGAGCTCTCGCCATCGGTGCTGGCACTGCGGACCCTGCTTGCCGCACTGCCAAGGCAGCAGCGCGCGGCCTGAGCGGCGGCGAGATGCGAAACGGCCGGGCTCGCGCCCGGCCGTGCAGCAGATCAAGAGCTGCGTCGAATCAGTTCGGCCAGCAGCGCCGGCCCTGAGGCCCGAGGTGATAGCCGGGAGGACAGGCCCTGTGCACGGCGAACGGATGGCAAGCGCCGCCGGGGCCGCGCCAGAAACCGGGGCCGCAGCCTTCCGCAACCTTGATGGTCAGATCCGAATCATGACCGACCGGCAGCGGCATCATTGCCGCCTGGGAAGCTGCGGCGAGGCCGAAGGCCAGCGCTGCACTGAGAGCAATTGTCCTCATCATCGACGATTCCTTATTCAAGTCGTTTGAGCTCGCGCCCCTCGCCGGTCACCAAACCGACGCGGCGGGGAAGCTACCACCGATGCCGACAAAGACAATGACATCGGTGCGATCGTCCCGCCGTCATGCCGTTCATTTTGCTGAACATTGCTGCGACTGCCCGGTGCCAGGCAGAACTTGCTCTATCATATGGTCGGAGCATTCGGCCTCGCGCGGTCATCCCAATTGCCAATGTGACCACAGGTCTCACCCGGTTGCCTGTGCTTCAAGCGCTGGCTATCGTTCGCACCCAATCGGCCGGCTAAAAGGCTGAAATATCAGGGAGAGATGCATGCGGAGTGTAGGCGCGCTGGCCATCGTCATGGCATTGTCGATGCTGGCAACCGGGGGAATCGCGCTGGCCGGCGAGCCGAAACAGGGCGGCATCCTGCGCATCTACCATCGCGACAGTCCCGGCAGCGCTTCAATCCATGAGGGTGCGACCTACTCGGTCAACGTGCCCTTCATGCCTGTTTTCAACAACCTCGTCATCTACAAGCAGGACGTGGCGCAGAACAGCATGGATTCGATCGTCCCCGATCTCGCCGAAAGCTGGGCCTGGAGCGCCGACAAGAAGACCCTGACCTTCAAATTGCGCCAGGGCGTCAAATGGCATGACGGCAAGCCGTTCACCTCGGCCGATGTCAAATGCACCTTCGACATGCTGATGGGCAAGTCGCCGCAAAAATTCCGTCAGAACCCGCGCAAGGCCTGGTACGAACAGGTCAACGACGTCACCACCAATGGCGATTTCGAGGTCGCCTTCAACCTGAAGCGGCCGCAGCCCTCGCTGCTGGCCCTGCTCGCCTCCGGCTACACGCCGGTCTATCCCTGCCACGTCTCGCCGGCGGAGATGCGCACCCATCCGATCGGCACCGGCCCGTTCAAATTCGTCGAGTTCAAGGCCAACGAGTCGATCAAGCTGACGCGCAACCCCGACTACTTCAAGAAGGGCCTGCCGCATCTCGACGGCATCGAATTCACCATCATCCCGAACCGCTCGACCGCGATCCTCGCCTTCGTCGCCGGCAAATTCGACATGACCTTCCCGACCGAAGTGTCGATCCCGCTGCTGAAGGACGTGAAATCACAGGCGCCGAACGCGATCTGCGAGGTCGAGCCCAACAACGTCTCCACCAACATCATCGTCAATTCGAGCAACCCGCCCTTCGACAATCTCGACATCCGCCGCGCGCTGGCGCTTGCCCTCGACCGAAAGGCCTTCATCCAGATCCTGTTCGAGGGCCAGGGCGACATCGGCGGATCGATGTTGCCGGCACCGGCCGGCCTGTGGTCGATGCCGAAGGAGATGATGGAGCAGATCCCGGGCTACGGCCCCGACATCAACGCCAATCGCGAGGAGGCGAAGAAGCTGATGCAGAAGGCGGGCTACGGCCCGGACAAGCATCTCTCCGTGAAAGTCTCCACGCGCAACATCCCGGTCTATCGCGACCCCGCGGTGATCCTGATCGACCAGCTCAAGAGCATCTATATCGATGCCGAACTCGACGTGGTCGAGACCGCCAACTGGTTCCCCAAGGTCGCGCGCAAGGACTATGCGCTCGGACTCAATCTCACGGGCAACGCCGTCGACGATCCCGACCAGTCCTTCTACGAGAATTATTCCTGCGGCTCCGAGCGCAACTACACGAATTACTGCAACAAGGACATCGAGAAGCTGTTCGACGAGCAGTCGGTCGAGACCGACATGACCAAGCGCAAGAAGCTGGTCTGGGAGATCGACAAGAAGCTGCAGGAGGACGTCGCGCGTCCCATCATCTTCTATGCCCGCACCGGAACCTGCTGGCAGCCCTATGTGAAGGGCATCACCGTGATGGTGAACAGCTCCTATAACGGCTATCGTTACGAGGACGTATGGCTGGATAAGTAAGACAATGACGGATCGATAGCGAAGTCGGTTGGCGGGAGGCCCGGATGTTTGCCTACATCGTGCGACGCCTCGCTTTGATGCTGCTGACCCTGTTTGGCATCTCCATCGTCATCTTCTTCCTCTTACGCATTGTGCCGGGCAATATCGTCGACATCCTGTTCGCCGCCGCGGGCTATGTCGATCCCGCCGACAAGGCCAATCTGGAACGCCAGCTCGGCGTCGACCAGCCGCTGGTGGTGCAATACCTGCACTGGATCGGCGGCTTGCTGCACGGCGATCTCGGCTATTCCTATGTCTCGGAGAAGCCCGCGCTCGACGAAATCCTGCCGCGTATCCCGATCACCGCGCGCCTCGCGGGCCTCGCACTGCTGTTCTCGGCGTCCGTCGGCATTCCGCTCGGCGTCCTGAGCGCGGTCAAGCAAGGATCGCGGCTCGACTATGCGCTGCGTGTGGTGAGCCTGAGCGGGCTATCGCTGCCCTCGTTCTGGCTCGGGCTCTTGATCCTCACCGCTTCGGTCGCGATGTTCGGCGAAATACCGATCTTCAACCCCGACCCGAAGACCTGGGGCGAATTGTTCGCGACCTACTGCATCCCGGCGATGGCGGTCGGCTTCCGCAGTTCGGCGCTGACCATGCGCATCACCCGCTCCTCGATGCTGGAGGTGCTGCGGCAGGACTATATCCGCACCGCGCGCGCCAAGGGCGCCTCTGACGCCTCCGTCAACTTTCATCACGCGCTGAAGAACGCAATCCTCCCCGTCATCACGGTGGTCGGCATCGAAGCGGCGTTCCTGATCGGCGGGCTGATCGTGACTGAAACCGTGTTCAACATCCCTGGCGTCGCCCGCTTCCTGGTGGAGGCGATCCGCTGGCGCGATTATCCGATCGTGCAGAACCTCGTGATGCTCATCGCCGTCGTGGTGGTGCTCGCCAACTTCACCGTCGACATGCTCTACGCCGTGTTCGATCCGCGCATCCGCTATTCGGACTAGGGGGAACCTTCTTGACCGCGATCGACTTCGAGAGCGAACTCCGACGCGCCGGCGCCCTGGCGAGCGGCCGCTGGGGCAAGCTCGCATACCTGGCGCGGCGCCATCTGCTCGGCGCGATCGGCCTTGTCATCATGATGCTGTTCGTGCTGACGGCGATCTTCGCCAATTTGATCGGCCGCTACGATCCGCTCACCGTCGATGCCGTGCACGCGCTGGCGCGGCCGAGCTGGCAGCATTGGATGGGCACGGATTCCTTCGGCCGCGACGTCTGGAGCCGCATCATCCATGGCGCGCGCATTTCGCTCGCGGTCGGCATCGGCTCGACGACGCTCGGCGCCACCTTCGGCGTCATCATCGGCCTCACCTCGGGCTATCTCTCCGGCTGGGTGGATCTCGTGTTCCAGCGCGTCACCGACATCCTGCAGGCGCTGCCGCTGCTCGTGCTCGCGCTGGTGATGACGGCGGCGCTCGGCCCGTCGCTTCCCAATGTCATCCTTGCAATCGCGATTCCGCTGGTGCCCGTTGTCGCCCGCGTGATCCGGGCCAACACGCTGGCACTGCGCGAGCTGCCCTTCGTGGAAGCGGCGAAATCGATCGGCATGAGCGAGATGCGGATCGCGCTGCGCCATGTGCTGCCCAACACGCTGGCGCCGCTGATTGTGCTCGCGACCGCCCAGCTCGGCTCGACCATCCTGACCGAAGCGTCGCTGTCGTTCCTTGGCCTCGGCATTCCCGAGCCTTACCCGTCCTGGGGACGCATGCTCTCGGAATCGGCGGCCGAATATGTCCGTACCGCACCATGGCTCGTGATCTTTCCGGGTATCGCCATCAGCCTTGCGGTGTTCGGCACCAATTTGTTCGGCGACGCGCTGCGTGACATTCTCGATCCGAGGCAGCGCGGCTGATGGGCATGACAACGCACGAGACGGTGCTGGAGGTGAAGAACCTGCAAACGGTGTTCTTCACCGCTTCGGGCCTGTTCCGCGCCGTCGACAATCTCTCACTGACGGTCCGCCGCGGCGAGACGCTGGCGATCGTCGGCGAATCCGGTTGCGGCAAGAGCGTGAGCGCGTTGTCGATCATGCGGCTGGTCCCTGATCCGCCCGGCCGCATCGTCGGCGGCGAGGTGCGCCTCGAGGGCACCGATCTGCTTGCGCTCGACGATGAGACGATGCGGGACATCAGGGGCAATCGCATCTCCATGATCTTCCAGGAGCCGATGACATCGCTCAACCCGGTGATGCGGATCGGCGACCAGATCACCGAGGCCGTGCGGCTGCACCAGCCGCTCTCGGCAAAGCAGGCATGGGCGCAGGCCGTGGAGATGCTGCGGTTGGTGCGGATCCCCGAACCCGCGCGGCGTGCGCAGGAATACCCGCATCAGCTTTCCGGCGGTATGCGTCAGCGCGCCATGATCGCAATGGCGCTGGCCTGCCGGCCGGCGCTTCTGATCGCGGACGAGCCGACCACCGCGCTCGACGTCACGATTCAGGCACAGATCCTTGCGCTCATTCTGGACCTGCAGAAGGAGCTCGGCACCGGGCTGGTCCTGATCACCCATGACCTCGGCGTGGTGGCGCAGACCGCGCAGCGGGTGATCGTGATGTATGCCGGAAGGAAGGTCGAGGAGGCCGATGTCGACAGCCTGTTCGCCGCGCCACGTCATCCCTACACGCGCGGGCTGATGGCCTCGATCCCGACGCTGCCGCTTCCCGGCGCGAGGCCCAGCGCACGGTTGGCGGAAATTCCCGGCACGGTGCCATCGCTGGTGCGGCTGCCACAGGGTTGCGCCTTTGCGCCACGCTGCCCGCTCGCAACCGAGCGCTGCCGCGCCGAATATCCGCCGCTGGAAAAATTCGGCGGCAATCATTGGGCGGCGTGCTGGCGCGCCGGGGAATTGGCGGCGGCATCATGACGGAAGCGAACCAGCTGCTCGAGGTCACCGATCTCGTCAAGCATTATCCGGTGCGCGCCGGCGTGCTGCGCCGCGCAGTCGGCACCGTGCACGCCGTCGATGGCGTGAGCTTTGGCCTGAGCAAAGGCGAGACGCTGGGGCTGGTCGGCGAATCCGGCTGCGGCAAATCGACGGTGGCGCGCAGCGTGCTCCGCCTGGTCGAGCCGACCTCCGGGCAGATCCGCGTCGACGGCACCGACATCACCCATCTCAGCAAGAGCGAGCTGCGTCCGGTTCGCCGCACCATGCAGATCGTGTTCCAGGACCCGTTCGCCTCGCTCAACCCGCGCATGACTGCCGGCGACATCGTCGGCGAACCGCTGGAAGTGCACGGGCTTGCGACCGGAGATGAGCGACGCCAGCGCGTCGCCACGCTCTTCCAGCAGGTGGGCTTGCGGCCCGACCAGATGAAGAACTATCCGCATCAATTCTCCGGCGGGCAGCGGCAGCGCATCTGCATCGCCCGTGCACTGGCGCTGCAGCCGCGGCTGATCGTCTGCGACGAGCCGGTCTCCGCGCTCGACGTCTCGATCCAGGCCCAGGTGATCAACCTCTTGATCGACCTGCAGCGCGAGCACGGCTTTTCCTATCTCTTCATCGCGCACGATCTCGCCGTCGTCGCCCATATCAGCCACCGCGTCGCCGTGATGTATCTCGGCCGCATTGTCGAGATCGCCGACAAGGCCGAGCTGTTCGACAACCCGCGCCATCCCTATACGCAGGCGCTGCTCGCCTCCGTCCCGCTCGCCGATCCCCGAAAGAGGCGGCTGCAGCCACTCGTCGACGGCGACGTGCCGAGCCCGGTAAATCCGCCCTCCGGCTGCGCCTTCCACACCCGCTGCCGCTATGCGATGCCCCGATGCAAGGTCGAGCGCCCCGCGCTGCGCGAGACCGGGCCGGGGCACCAAGTGGCGTGTCTGTTGAACGACGGGACGGGACGGTCGGCCTAAGAGGGTCCGACATCAAATCCGCGCGTCAAGAACGATCACCTTGATATTGACGATCGCAATACTCTGCGCGTCAACGAAGACAATATTCGAGCTGCCGCGCCCGAGTGCCTTTAAAATCACCGATCGGTCGTCTTGCGCGCGGACATCGACCACGCGGGGATCGCCGATCAGCACGGTTGCAAATGATCTCTCAAGCCTGAAGATCGATCCTTTGCCGAGCGTAAGCGTAATCGTATCATTGGAAGCTTGGCTCACGGTGACCGGTGGCAGTAACAGGGCGAGGCTCAACGCGCAGGCGCGAAATCCCGCCAGTAATTTCTTTCGGCCCATGACATAGCCCCCATTACTACGTCGGCGCATTGGCAACAGAGATGGCGAGATGCTTCTTGAAGCTCGCCACGGCCGCCTCCGATTGCGAAGCGGCCAGGGTGCCCGCGCCCACAGCAAATGATTGTGGAAAAAGACGACGATTTGCTTCAAACGTGACATGCGGTCCAAATTGCAATTCGAGCGGCATGAGATCGGCCGATCGGACGGCTTCAAGCCGCTCAACCAGACTTAAGGAATGATTCCTAGTATAGGGGCGTTTCGTGCGGCACGACGTGAGACAGTTCACACGTCAATCGCCTTCGCCACCATTCCGTCCGAGCCTCGCCGTACCGGGCTACTGCGAACGCTTCGTGGCCGCTGTCGCTAGATTCTTGTTTTGACGCGTTTTCTTCACGCGAACCGGTCCCCACTTCGCTCGAAAACACTCTAGCGACTGACGGCCACTCGCCGTCTCAAGCTGCTTCGATTTCCACCACGATCTTGCCGGTCGTCACCTGCTCGCCCTCGACGACATCGATCGCAGACACCGTGCCGGCGATGCCGGCGGTGTGGACGTGCTCCATCTTCATGGCTTCCAGCGTCATCACCGGCTGGCCGGCCGCGACGCGCTCGCCCGGCTTGACCAGCACTGCGACGACACGGCCGTTCATGGTAGCGCGGACCTTGCCGTCGCCGCCACCCGCCGCGGCCGATTGCGGCGGCGCCAGTGTGAGGTCGCGCACGGCGCGCGGGAGGCCGCGATGCAGGAAGAAGAGGCGATCGCGATCGCGGCAGAACGCGACGCTCTCCATCACGCCATTGTGGCGGAAGCGGAGCAGCTCAGCGCGGAGCTCGTCGATCTCGAAACGATGCTCGGCGCCATCAGTGACCAAATAGGCACCATCGCGCTCGCGCAGAACTTCGAGATCGCGGACGTGGCCCTCCATCTCCAGCCGGTACGGAATCGGAAATGTGGCCGCGAGCGATCTGCCGCTGCGGAACGGCTTTGCATGCGGATTGGTGACATAAAGCAGCACGGCCGCGAGCGCGACATCCGAGACGATGTCACCGGTCGCCACCAGCTCCGCGCGATTCTGCTCGATGAAGGCGGTGGTCGCCTGCCCATTGGCAAAGGTTCGATGCCGCAGACAGGCCGTGAGGAACGCCTGGTTGGTCGTAACGCCGAAGCCGACGGCCTGCTCCAACGCGCAGATCAGCTTGCCGCGGGCTTCCTCGCGGGTTGCGCCATGGCCGATCAGCTTGGCGATCATGGAATCGTAGAACGGCGGAATCTCCGATCCTGATTCCAGCGCGTGCTCGGCACGAATGGCCTCGGGCATCTGCCAGCGCAGCATCTTGCCCGACTGCGGTATGAAATCATGGCCGGCATCTTCCGAGCACAGCCGCACCTCGATGGCATGGCCCTTGAACCGGACATCCTCCTGTCGCAGGGGCAGCGCCTCGCCGCGTGCGACACGCAACTGCAGCTCGACGAGGTCGAGCCCGGTGATAGCCTCGGTGACGGGATGCTCGACCTGCAGACGGGTGTTCATCTCCATGAAATAGAACGCACCGCTCTCGTCCAACAGGAACTCCAGCGTGCCCGCGCCCTCATAGCGCAGCGCCTTGACCGCTGCGACTGCCACGGCGCCCATTTTCGCACGCAACTCCGTGGACACTGCGGGCGACGGCGCCTCCTCGATCAGCTTCTGATGCCGCCGCTGCACCGAGCAGTCGCGCTCGCCGAGATGAATGGCGTTGCCGTGGATATCGCCGAATACCTGGATCTCGATATGGCGCGGATTTTGGATCGCGCGCTCCAGGATCATGGTCGCGTCGCCGAACGCCGCCTTGGCCTCCGACCGCGCGCTGCGCAGCGCATCCGCAAAGGCCGCCTCCTCCGCGACCAGCCGCATGCCGCGGCCCCCGCCGCCCGCGACCGCCTTGATCATGACGGGAAAGCCGATACGCCCTGCTTCGCGCAGCATCGTCGTGTCGCTCTGGTCCTCGCCCTGATAGCCGGGGACACAGGGCGCGCCGGCACGGGCCATGATGTCCTTGGCGCCGGCCTTGTTGCCCATTGCCTTGATGGATTCAGGCGACGGACCGATGAACACCAGGCCGGCGTCGCGGCAGGCGGCGGCGAAATCCTCGTTCTCGGCAAGGAAGCCATAGCCGGGATGCAGGGCGTCCGCGCCGCTCGCTTTCGCAGCGGCGATGATCGCCTGGATATTGAGATAAGACCGCGCCGGCGGCGCCTCGCCGATGCGCACCGCCGCATCCGCCTCGCGCACATGGCGCGCATCGCGATCGGCATCGGAATAGACGGCGACCACACCAAGCCCGAGCCGGCGCGCCGTGCGCGCCACACGCAGCGCGATTTCGCCGCGGTTGGCGATCAGCACCTTGAAGAACGGGCGATGCGGCGATCTCTCGAGTTTCATGGCCGCGCCACCGAGAACTGCATGCGTTGGGGCTGCCGCGCCTCGGCTTCGCGGCAGATCGCGAGCACCTCGCCAAGGACTCTCCGGGTGTCGCGGGGATCGATGACGCCATCGTCGAGCACACGGGCGCTGGTGGAGAACACGTCCATCTGGCCGTCGAACACGCCGATGATCTCAGCCTTCATCGCGTCCAGCTTCTCCTTCTCGATTGATTTGCCACGCCGCGCGGCGGCGGCTTCGGTCACGATCGCCATGGTCTCGGCTGCCTGCTCGCCGCCCATCACCGCCGTCTTGGCATTGGGCCAGGAGAAGCAGAAGCGCGGATGGAAGCCGCGGCCGCACATGCCGTAATTGCCCGCGCCGAAGGATGCGCCGCAGTAGATCGTGATCTGCGGCACGGTCGCCGAGGTCACCGCCTGGATCATCTTCGAGCCGTGCTTGATCATGCCGGCCTCTTCATAGGCCCGGCCGACCATGTAGCCGGTGGTGTTATTGAGATAGAGCAGCGGCGTGCGCGACTGGCAGCAGGCCTGGATGAAATGAGTGGCCTTGTTGGCGCCTGCGGGATCGAGCGGCCCGTTATTGGTGACGATGCCGATGGCCTGCCCCTCGATGCGGGCGTGGCCGCAGACTGTGGCAGGCCCGTAGTTGGGACCGAACTCGGTGAAATCGGAATCGTCGATGATGCGCGCGATCGCCTGGCGCATGTCGACCGGGCGCTTGTGGTCCATCGGCATGATGCCGAGCAGCTCCTCCTGGTCATAGCGCGGCGGGCGATAGTCGTCGTTGCTGGCGCGTGGCCGGTCCCATTCGAGCGCGGCCATGATCTCGCGCGCGATCCGCAACGCGTCGCGATCGTCCTCGGCGAGATAATCGCCGAGCCCGGAGATCGAGGTATGCATCTCGGCGCCGCCGAGTTCTTCCTCCGTTGCGATCTCCCCTGTCGCGGCCTTCAGGAGTGGAGGTCCCGCGAGAAACGCGCGGGTGCGGCCGCGCACCATGACGATGTAGTCGGAGAGGCCAGTCTGATAGGCGCCGCCCGCCGTGGACGAGCCGTGCGTGACCGTGACCACGGGAAGCCCCGCGGCCGACAGCCTTGCGAGGTTGCGAAAGATGTTGCCGCCGCGGACGAAATCCTCGACCCGGTAGCGCAAGAGATTGGCGCCGGCGCTTTCGACCAGCTGCACATAGGGCAGCTTGTTCTCCAGCGCGAGCTCCTGCACCCGCAGGGTCTTGTCGAGACCATAGGGCTGCAGCGCGCCGGCATCGATGCCGGCGTCGTTGGCGCTGACCATGCAGCGCACGCCGGAGACGAAGCCGATACCGGCGATCACGCCGCCGCCCGGGACGCTTTTGTCGGGGTCGGCGACGTCGAACATGTAGCCGGTGAGCGTCGATAGCTCCAGAAAAGGCGTGCCGGGATCGAGCACCAGCGCCACGCGCTCGCGCGGCAACAGCTGGCCGCGCTTGTGGAAGCGGTCCTTGGCGGCGGCGGACGCTGCGCGCGTGCGCTGTTCCAGCGCGCGCATGCGCGCAATCAACGCCAGCATGCCGTCGCGGTTGGCCTTGAAGGCCGCACCGCCGGGGGCGAGGGTGTTTTCAATGATGGCCATGGACGTCCTTGCTCGTCATTCCGGGGCGCGCAAGCGTGAACCCGGAATCCAGAAGTTGTGGCGCGAGATTCCGGGTTCGCGCGTTCCGCGCGCCCCGGAATGACGGAGTAAAGCGGCTCAGTTCCTCACCCCGAAAATCTGCCGCGCCTCCGCCGGCGTCGCGATCTCACGACCCGCACGGCGTGCGCAGGCCGCAAGCCCCTCGACCAGCGGGCCGTTCGACTCCACCTTGGTACCGTCACCGAGATAGAAGGTGTCCTCCAGCCCGCTGCGCAGATGGCCGCCGAGCTCGGCGCAGCGCTGGTGCAGCGGCCAGATCTCGGCGCGGCCGATCGCGGTGACCTGCCAATGCGCGTCCGGCTGTTTCAGCTTCAGCAGGATCGGCAGCAGCTCGGGATCGGCGGGCATGCCTGAGGCCACGCCCATTACGAAATTATATTCGAGCGGGCCGTCATACATGCCGGTCTGCCGATACATGCCGACACAGCGCACGATGCCGACATCGAAACACTCAAACTCCGGAATCGTGTTCGCCGCCTTCATCACGTTGAGATAGTCCTGAACCTTCTCCACCGAATTGTCGAACATCATCGGCGGCCAGGCCCATGTATTGTCGGCCTTCACCTTCAGATAATTCAGTGAGCCGGCGTTGCAGGCAGCGATCTCCGGCTTCGTCTCGCGGATGCAATCGAGCGCGCCGGAATAATTGGGCCCCGACACGCCGGAGGTGTGGTTGATGATCACCCCAGGGCAGGCCTCGCGGATCGCCTGCTGGATCTCGCGGGAAACGCTGACCTCCCAGGACGGCAGATGGCCCTTGTTCGGCGCCTGCTGGCGCAGATGGATATGCATGATGCTGGCGCCGGCCTCAAAGGCGCGCTTGGCCTCACGCGCCATTTCTTCCGGCGTCACCGGGACATGATGCTGCTTGGGATCGGTCAGCACGCCGTTCAGCGCGCAGGTGATGACGGCCTTGTTGCTCATGCGGGCGGCTTCAATCTCATGGAGGGATCGATGCCGGCGATGATGCGTACGACCTCACGTGGCTTCTTGCGTCAACCC
This sequence comes from Bradyrhizobium sp. Tv2a-2, assembly GCF_000472425.1. Lineage (GTDB taxonomy): Bacteria > Pseudomonadota > Alphaproteobacteria > Rhizobiales > Xanthobacteraceae > Bradyrhizobium. The sequence continues at coordinate 341,229 of NZ_AXAI01000005.1, forward strand.
GCTGCCCGCGGCCTCCATAAGGCCGGCATGATAGATCGCAAGGTCCCGCGAGCCCGAGAAGATCGCGCGTGGCTTCAGGCCATAGAAGCGGCGGATCGAATGGCTGAAATGGGTGGAATCGGGATAGCCGATGTCCTGGGCGAGATGCGCGAGATTGAGGTCCTGATTGGCGAAATGCAACAGATGGCGTGCTCGCTTCCAGGCTCGGAACGAGCGGAAGGAGATGCCGGTTTCCTGCTTGAACAGATGCAGGAAGCGCGAGGCCGATAATCCCGCTTCCGACGCGCAGCTCGCCGCGGTGACCGGCTCGCCGCAGAAGCGGCCGATCTGCACGATCGCCTTGACGACGCGCGGATCGAGCTCGCGCGCGGGCAAGGCCTCGCCAAAGCACATGCGGTCGAACGCGTGCGACGTGATGTCGTCGCGACGGGCGCGGCCGAGCAACTCGCCATAGGCGGCGCGGATACGTTGGACGAAGAGTTCACGCTCCTCGCCCATCAGGCGCTTGATCAGATCGTCGAGGCTACCGGGACGGACGCTTTCCGGCTCGATGGTCACGCTGATGACCGAGCGATGGTCGCTCGTTACCGTGTGGCGGACGTTCGGCGCCACCGCCAGCAATTCTCCGTAAGCTTCGCGGCCGTCGGCGGTCGAAAGCCACAGCCCATCGCGGATTGCGACATAGACATGGCACGCGCCCGAGCAGCGCGCCCGGGGCCGGCCCAGCAGACCCGCATAAAAGACGCGCTCCGGCGTGATCAACATCAGGTGGCCTGATGTGCCCTTCTCGTCCATCGGTTTCGCTCCTCGTCGCGCGGCTCTTTGGCCGTTCGCGTTTGCGAGGCAAGATAGCGCAAATTCGGCCGCTGTCACACGGAGATAGGTTAAAACGGAGGACGTCATTCCGGGGCAATGCGACAGCATTGAACCCGGAATCTGGAACTTGTGGCGGGAGATTCCGGGTTCGCGCTCACGCGCGCCCCGGAATGACGAGCCAACTGAACTACGCCCTTACCCGCGGCGCGACGTTCTGCTCGACGCCGGCGCGGCGTTCGGCCGCAACGGCTCGCTTGTAGCCCTCGCGGGCCTGCAACCGCGCCCAATAGGCCGTGACGTTCGGCCCGAAATCCTTGGCGAGACCAATTGTGTCGGCAAGCCGCAACGCGTAGCCGATCACGATGTCGGCGGCAGTAAAGCGGCCGGCGCACAGCGTCTCGCTACTCGCGGTCGCGGCCTCGACCGCCCGCAGCCGGCCCAGGAACCATTTGGCATAATCGGTCGCCACTTGCGGATTGCGGCGCTCCTCGGGCTCGAGCTGGCTGTAGCGGAGCACCAGCGTCTGCGGAAAGGTCAGCGTGGCGTCGCTGAAATACATCCAGTTGAGAAACGTGCCATAGGCCGGCTCATCCTGGCCGACCATCAACGGTGTCGGGCCGTGCTTGGTACCTAGATAATGGCAGATGCCGGAAGATTCCGTCATCTTGACGTCGCCGTCGATCATCAGGGGAATGGTGCCGAGGGGGTTCAGCGCCAGATAATCCTTTGCGAACACGCGTGGCGGGAACAGCAGCATTTTCAGCTGATAGGCGAGCCCCATCTCCTCGAGCATCCAGAGCGGACGGAACGAGCGCGCGCCGTCGCAATGATAAAGCGTGATCATCGGCCCTGTCCTACTTTTGCGCGGGCAATGTGCCCATCATCTTGCATAACACCATCAGCATCACCTCGTCCGCGCCGCCGCCGATCGAAGTGAGACGGCTGTCGCGATAGGCGCGGCTGACCGGCGTCTCGTTCATGAAACCCATGCCGCCCCAGAATTGCAGGCAGGCGTCAGTCAACTCGCGCCCGAGGCGGCCCGCTTTGAGCTTGGCCATGGTGGCAAGCCTGGTCACGTCCTCGCCGGCAACAAGTGCTTCGGCGGCACGGTAGATCAGCGCGCGCAACAATTCGACCTCGGTCTGCAGCTCCGCGAGCCTGAAATGCACCACCTGGTTGTCGAGGATGCTCTGGCCGAACGCCTTGCGGTTGCGGGTGTATTCGATGGTCTCGTCGATGATGAACTCATGCGCCTTCAGGCAGGCGGCCGCGCCCCACAGACGCTCCTCCTGGAACTGGATCATCTGATAGGTAAAGCCCTTGCCTTCCTCGCCGATGCGGTTGCGCTTGGGCACCCGCACATTGTCGAAGAAGATCTGCGCAGTGTCGGACGAGCGCATGCCCATCTTGTCGAGGGTGCGCGCGACGGTAACGCCCTTGCTCTTCATCGGAACGCAGATCAACGATTTGTTGCGATGGACCTGGCCGTCGCTGGTGTTGGCAAGCAGGCAGATCCAGTCGGCCTGTGCGCCGTTGGTAATCCACATCTTGCCGCCATTGATGACATAGTCGTCGCCATCGGAGCGGGCATTGGTCTTGATGGAGGCGACGTCGGAGCCGGCGCCCGGCTCGGAGACGCCGACGCAGGCGACCATGTCGCCTGCGATTGCGGGGGCCAGGAACTCGCGCCGCACCTCGTCGGAGCCGAAGCGCGCGAGCGCGGGCGTCGCCATATCGGTCTGCACCCCGATCGCCATCGGCACGCCGCCGCATTTGATGGCGCCCAGTTCCTCCGCCATCATCAACGCGTAGGAATAATCGAGCCCGGAGCCACCGAACTCCACCGGCTTGTTCAGGCCCAGAAAGCCGAGATCGCCGAGCTTCTTGAATAGCTCATGCGCCGGGAAGGCACCGGCCTCTTCCCACGCATCGACATGGGGATTGATCTCGCTTGCGATTAATTTTTGCAAGCTCCGACGGACTTCGTCGTGTTCGCTGGTGAAGAGCATGATTTCTATTCGCCTCCAATCGGCACTCGCGTTTTGGGCACGTCAAGCCCGGCCATGACGGAGAGAGCACGGAACACCAGTCACAGTCCCATCTGCCGGCTGGCGAGATCCTTCATGATCTCTTCCGTGCCGCCGCCGATCGCATTGACCTTGACCTCGCGGTAGATGCGCTCGACCTTGACACCGCGCATGAAGCCGGCGCCACCGAAAATCTGAACCGCTTCCGACGCGCAGAAGGCCATGGTTTGCGTGGCCTGGTTCTTCATCATGCAGATTTCCGCGACCGGGCTCTCGCCCTGCTCCAGCCGCCAGGCCAGCATTTCGAGCATCGCCTGCGACGCTGCGACCTTCTGGGCCATGTCGACGATCTTGTGCCTGATGACCTGGTGCTGGGCGATCGGCTTGCCGAAGGTCTTGCGCTCCTTGGCGTACGCAATAGCTTCTTCCAGGCAGACGCGGGCATAGGCCGTGCAGCTTGCCGCCATGCCCATCCGCTCGCTGTTGAAATTCCGCATGATGAGCTTGAAGCCCTGCCCCTCCTGGCCGAGCAGATTCGTCGCCGGCACACGGCAATCGTCGAAATGCAGCGTCGCGGTGTCGGACGCCCACCAGCCCATTTTCTTGAGTTTGGTCCGCGACAGCCCCGGCGTGTCGCCCTCGATCAGGAGCAGGCTGACGCCGCCGGCGCCCTCGCCGCCGGTCCGCACGGCGACCGTCAGATAATCGGCACGCACGCCCGAGGTAATGAAGGTCTTCTCGCCGTTCACGATGTAATGGTCGCCGTCGCGGCGAGCGCACGTGCGCAAATTGGCGACATCCGATCCGCCGCTCGGCTCGGTGATGGCGAGCGCGGAGATCTTCCTGCCCGACAGCACTTCCGGCAGCACCCGCGCCTTCACCTCGTCCCGTGCGGCGCGCGCAATCGGCGGCGAGCCGATGGTGTGGCTCATCAGGCTCGCGGAGATGCCGCCGGCCCCGGCCCGCGCCAGCTCCTGGCTCGCCACGATCTTCATGAACTGGTCGGCCGGGCTGCCGCCGAATTCTTCGGGAAAGCCGAGGCCGAGAAGGCCGATCTCGGCGGCCTTGCCATAAAGCGCGCGTGGAAATTCGCCGGCCTCGTCCCATTCATGGGCATGAGGTTCGATCTCCTTCGCGACAAAGCGGCGCATGACCTGCCGAAAGGCCTCATGTTCGGCGGTATAGAATGGGCTGTTCATCGATCGCGCGCCTCTTCAGCTCAAGCTGACGAATCCGGCCGCAACATGCGCCGGCAAGGGCCGGACCAACTTGCGTCCAGTGGCTGGTCTCTTAACCACACATTCCGCGTGACGGAACGCGCTCGCGTCAGCCACTCAACGCAAGACAGCTTTGGGCCAAACCGCGCCAACGTCGTTGACCATGCCCAAAAGTCCGGCTGGCGGGTTTTGCCCGGCTTAGGCATGCTGCAGGGCCCATAACGCGGCGCAAGATCGCGGTCATGGAGGGGAGAGAATTTTGCCGGTTCGACACTACGATTGGATTGCGCATTTTGCCCGCCGGACGCCTGACAAGGTGGCTGCGGTCGATCTCGCCAGCGAACGCCGTTTCACCTATGCCGCGTTCGACGCGCGCATCTCGCGTCTCGCCTCTCATCTGCGCGAGGAGCTCAAGGTCGCGCGCGGCGACCGCGTCGCGGTGCTGGCGCTCAATACCACCGACACGCTGGAAATCCAGTTCGCCTGCGGCAGGTTAGGCGCGGTTTTCGTGCCGCTCAACACGCGGCTCACCGTGCCCGAGCTGCATTTCATCGTCGGCGACTGCGCGCCCAAGGTGATGGTGCATGACGCCGATCTCGCCGAGACGGCGCTTGCAGTCGCCAAGCTCTGCGATACAGCCTCGACGCTGAAGCTCGGACCTGACGGCAGCTACGAGCGTGCGATCGCATCGGCGACACCGCTCGCTGCAAGCGAAATGGTCACGCTCGATGACATCTCGACCATCATGTACACCTCGGGCACCACAGGCCTGCCCAAGGGCGCCATCATCAACCATGGCATGACCTTCTGGAATTGCGTCAATCTCGGCGGCCCCGCCTATATCAGCCCGTCCTCGGTGCTGCTCACCGTGCTGCCGCTGTTTCACACCGGCGGGCTCAATTGCTACACCAATCCGGTGCTGCATGCCGGCGGTACCGTGCTGATCATGCGCCAGTTCGACCCGGCGCTCGCACTGAAACTGATCAGCGATCCCGCGCAGGGCATCAACGTGTTCTTCGGCGTGCCCTCGATCTACCAGTTCATGGCACAACATCCCGCGTTCGAAGCCGCCGATTTCGGCCGGCTGATCATCGGCGGCGTCGGCGGCGCGCCGATGCCGGTGCCGCTGTTGCAGGTCTGGGAGGCACGCGGCGTCGCGCTGCAGCAGGGCTATGGCATGACCGAGACCTCGCCCGCCGTGCTTGCCCTCGACCGCGAAGACGCCGCACGCAAGGCCGGCTCCGCCGGCAAGCCGGTGTTGCACACCGAAGTGCGCGTGGTGCGCCCCGACGGCACCGATTGCGCGGTCGGCGAACTTGGCGAACTCTGGGTGAAGGGCCCGAACATCACGCCCGGCTACTGGAACAGGCCGGACGCCAATGAGTCCTCCTTCACCGACGGCTGGCTGCACACAGGTGACGCCACGCGCGTCGACGACGAGGGCTTCTACTACATCGTCGACCGCTGGAAGGACATGTACATCTCCGGCGGCGAGAACGTCTATCCGGCTGAGGTCGAGAGCGTCCTGCACCAACTTGGTGCGATTGCCGAGGCCGCCGTGATCGGCGTGCCCGATGCGCAATGGGGCGAGATCGGCATGGCCATCGTCGCGGTGAAACAGGGACAGTCGGTCACGGAAACCGAGGTCCTGGAGCATTGCGCGAAAAATCTCGCGCGCTTCAAGTGCCCGCGCCTGATCCGCTTTGTCGATGCGCTGCCGCGCAACGCCACCGGCAAGATTCACAAGCCCACCTTGCGCAAGAATTTTTCCATTGCCTCGGCCACCGACCTGGCCGGAGCTGCCTCGTGACCGGCGTATCCCGCCGGTTTCGTTTTTTGATGCCTGTCTCAACAACAATGAAAGTCCAGGGAATGCTCTCGATGAAGAACAACAAAATCACTTTGCTCGCGGCGGCCGCCGCTTTCACGCTACTCACGACCCAGGGCGCATTTGCGCAAAAGAAATACGACACCGGCGCCGGCGACACCGAGATCAAGATCGGCAATGTCGAAGCCTATAGCGGCCCTGCTTCCGCCTACGGCATCATCGGCAAGACCGAGGACGCCTATTTCAAGATGATCAACGACAATGGCGGCATCAACGGCCGCAAGATCAACTTCATTTCCTATGACGACGGCTACAGCCCGCCGAAGACCGTGGAGCAGATCCGCAAGCTGATCGAGAGCGACGAGGTATTCCTCGTGTTCAATGCACTGGGAACGCCGACGCAAACCGCGGTGCAGAAATATCAAAACACCAAGAAGGTGCCGCAGCTCTTCCTCGCCACCGGCGCCAGCAAGTGGAATGATCCGAAGGACTTCCCCTGGACCATGGGCTTCCAGCCGAGCTACCGGGTCGAGGCGCGGATCTTCGCCAAATATATTCTGAAGGAAAAGCCGAACGCCAAGGTCGCGGTGTTCTACCAGAACGACGATTTCGGCAAGGACTATGTTGCAGGCCTCAAGGATGTCTTCGGCGACAAGGCCTCAAGCCTGATCGTGGCGGAAGAGAGCTATGAGACCACCGAGCCTTCGATCGATTCCCATATCGTCAAGCTGAAGGGCACCGGCGCCGACGTGTTCGTCAATATCTCGACGCCGAAATTCGCAGCACAAGCGATCAAGAAGATGGCGGAGCTCGAGTGGAAGCCGATGCACCTGATGACGGACGTTTCCATCTCGATCGGCGCGGTGATGAAGCCTGCCGGGCTTGATGCGTCCGAGGGCGTGTTGTCGGCCGGCTACCTCAAGGACGCCTCCGATCCGCAATGGAAGGACGACGCCGGCATGAAGAAGTTCATGGCCTTTATCGACAAGTACATGCCAGGCGCCAACGTCTCCGACGCCAACCTGGTCTACGGCTTTGCGGCGGCGCAGACCATGGTGCAGGTGTTGCAGCAATGCGGCGACAATCTCACGCGTGAGAATGTCATGAAGCAGGCGGCGAGCCTGAAGGGCTTTGCGCCTGACACTTTGATCCCCGGCATCACCGTATCGACCAGCCCGACCGACTTCGCGCCGATCGAGCAGCTCAAGATGATGCGCTTCACCAACGGTAAGTGGGATCTCTTCGGCGACATCATCAGCGCCGAGACGGGGGGCTAGTAGTTAGCCGCAGTGACGTCATTCCGGGATGCGCCGCAAGGCGCAGACCCGGAATGACGGAATACGCTACCCCGGCAAGAACAACGCGAACGGCTCCTCGGTCGTGCGGCGCAGGTGCCGGCGGTAGAGTTCGTAGTTCGGATCGCTTGCCGAAATCCGTCCCATGGTGGGGCTTGCAACGGTCTTGATCGGCAGGAAGGCGATGGCTGCGGCGATCGGGGTCAGGGTCGAGCCGCGTCCGGCGAGAAGTGTGGTGATGATGCCGTACATCTCACCGGTGATGGTCGGACGCGACACCGTGATCAGCCGGTGCTGCCCATTGCGGTTGGTGACGAGATAGATGAAGCCGGACTCGTTTGGCAGAGCCACCTCGCCCCATTGGGTGTAGGCCGAATCCTGTCGTTCGCCCTCGCGAAACACCAGCGATGAGGCCGCGGCGTCCCAGACGATCTCGGTGCGATAGGCGTAGACCGCGTCCTTGTCACCAAAAGAGGGACGCAGCGTCAGGTAGACGCCTTCCAGCCGGCTCGCCGCACGGTGCGAATAGGCACCTAAACTGTCGGGCGCGATATCTCCGCCAGCGGCCGGCTTGACCGTCGCGACCTCGGCCTTATCTCCGCCCTTGCGCAAGGAGACGCCGAGCGCCTGCTCCAGGCGCACGGTCGTGGCGAGCGTGAATGGCCGACGCCCGCCCAGGACCTTTTCCAAAGTCGACAGGCTGAGCTTGGCCTGTTCGGCCAGCGTCTGCCGGGAGATCCGGCGCCGCGCGATCTCCTCACGAATGGTCTCTGCGATTTGCCGGCTTTGCCCGGCGGAAAGCTGGTGGTCCGGCGTTGTCATCGTGATCCCTGCTCGACTCGCCATCACTGTAGCAGACGCACAATTCGGCACAAAACCGCACATCGGCGCCCGGGTCGCGGCGCGGCCGGACGGCGGGCGGCCGAACATTGTCGATCATTCTGCTCGCGGCGGAGAGGCGGTTTCTAAAGAAATGGTGACCGGAAAACTGACTTTCCGGAGCTACTCAAATGACGACCCGCGACCACACCGAGATCGAGCGTTTTTCGGTCCCGTCGAAACTCATAACCGTCCTCCTTTTCCTGTTGGCACAAGTCGTGGCCGCGCTCTTGATCGGATCCGTGGCGCTGGCGATAAGCCCAACGCAGGCGGCGGAAGTCCAGCGCGCCGCGCTCGTCAAGCCGGCGATGCCCGGGCCGGCTCGCTGCTCCTGAAGGACCGCGACAATTCCCGGCTCGGCATAGACGTCGATATCACGGTCCCCGGCCCGACGCCTCGCGCCCGCGTCACCCAGCTGTTCCGCAACCCGACGCAGAATTGGATGAAAGCTACTTACGTCTAACCGGAGCGCTGTCTGCTGCACGCCACGATGATCGCGGCTGTTTCGTGATCGCATGTTGCGCTACGCGCTTGCCCTGTCTTCGTTGTTTGTGTTGCGGCCCGTCCCGTGAGATGCTTGCCTGGCTGACGGTCGAACCCGGACCACAAGTTCAATCGAATTGTTGCGATAATGGACCCGCAGATTCATTACCTGCCGCTGACGCCAGGCCCGTTCTCGGTCCTGGTGCTGCTGTTTGCCGTACTGATCGTGCTGATCCAGCTTCGCATCCTGCGCTACGCCTATATGAAGCTCGGCGTCGGGCCAGGCGCCGCCCTGCTCCTGCTGTTCGGCTCGCTGGTCGGCAGCTACTTCAACATCCCGATCAGCGTGCTGCCGGGTCAGACAGTGCACACCGGCGAGATCGTCGATTTCTTCGGCATGCGTTATGTCGTACCGCTGGTGACGTCCTATCCCGGGACCGTGCTGGCAGTGAATGTCGGCGGCGCCGTCATTCCGACGCTGATGTCGATCTACCTGGTGCTGCGCTATCAGCTGTTCCTGCGCGCGGCGATCGCAGTGATCGTCATCGCCCTCGTCATCCATTCCAGCGCGACACCCGTGCGGGGCGTCGGCATCGCCGTACCCGTGTTTGTGCCGGTCGTGGTCACCGCGATCCTCGCCTTCATCCTGTCGCGCGAATATGCCGCGCCACTCGCCTATATCGGCGGCTCCATGGGCACGCTGATCGGCGCCGACCTGATGAATCTCGGCAAGATCAATGGGCTCGGCGCACCGGTCGCCTCGATCGGCGGCGCTGGAACGTTCGACGGTATTTTCCTGACCGGCATTCTGGCCGTGCTGCTTGCCGGCATCGCATCTCCCGCGCGACCACGACCGTCCTGGTAATGCGAAAACGACGCACAGCCATGCCTGCCATGGCATGACGTGAGTTGCCACGTCATTCATCTGCCCATAAAACCTCGGAACATCGCTGTAGACGGCGATCGCATAATTCGTCGAGCGGAAAAACGACACGGCCCAATAATCAAATAACAAAGGGAAGAGTTCGCCTATGGAAGCGCATGTCTCGACCGGCTCCATCTTATCTGAAACGTGGTCACCTTCCCCCGACGCGGGCCCGGTCATTGCCGGCATCCACGCGATGCTGCATCCGCGCAACATCGTGCTGGTCGGCGCCACTGACAAGCCGGGCAACTATGCCGAGCGCATCTGGAACAATCTGATCAAGTACAAATACGAAGGCGGGCTCTATCCCATCAACGCCAAGCGCGACACGGTCTGGGGCGTGGCCTGCTACAAGGATTTTGCCTCCCTGCCCGAAAAGCCCGATCATGTGCTGGTGCTGGTGCCGGCGCGCTTCGCCGTCCAGGTGGTGCGCGAGGCGGCCGCCGCGGGCGCGCGCTCGGCGACGATCGTCACCTCAGGCTTTTCCGAATTGCAGGACGAGGAGAGCCAGCGGCTTGCCGCCGAGCTGGAGGCCGCGGTGCGGGAGACCGGGCTCGCGGTCACGGGGCCCAATTGCCTCGGAAACTTGAGCGCGGGCGAAAAGCTCTTCACCAACATCGACGACCGCGCCGTCAGCATGGAGCAGGGCGCGGTGGCGATCGCCGGCCAGTCCGGCGCCATCGTGATGGCGATCCGGCAGGCACTCGAGGATCGCGGCATCGGCGTCGGCTACATGGTCACGACGGGCAACGAGGCCGGATTGGAAACACCGGACCTGATGGCCTATTTCGCCGCCGATCCCTCCATTCGCGTGATCGTGGTTTATCTCGAAGGCGTGCGCAACACCAAGGCGTTCCGCGATGCCTGCAAGGCCGCACGTGCCGCCGGCAAGCCCGTGATCGCGCTCAAGCTCGGGACGTCCGAAGGCGGGCGCGCCGCCGCCATGGCGCATACCGGCGCTCTGGCCGGCTCGATCGAAACCTTCGACGCGATCTCGACCCGCGAGGGCGTGATCCGGGTACGCGGGCTCGATGAACTCATCGAGACCACCGAATGCTTCGTTCATACCGAGGTCCCCAAGGGCAACCGGCTCGCCGGGGTGACGCTGTCGGGCGGCAAGCGCGGGCTTCTGATCGACGCATTCTATTCGGCGGGACTGAATTTTGCACCACTCAGCGAGGATGCGAGCGGAAAGCTGGCGGCAATGCTCGGACCGGGTTCGATCGTCGGCAATCCACTCGACGCCGGCTTTGCCGCGGTGGTCGATCCGTCGGTCTACATGAAATCGATCAAGATCATGATCGACGATCCCGACACCGATATCGTCATCGTCGATTCCGAGTTTCCGAAGGCGCCGCATGAATTGCGCGAGCGCAACATCCGCATCGTCAACGACATGGCGGGCGAGGCGTCCAAGCCCGTGATCTATATCAGTACGATGTCCGTCGGTTTTACCGAGCACACCAAGGGCTTACGCAAATCCGTGCCCAACATCGTGGTGATGCAGGGCCTGGACCGCGCGGTCGGCGCGATCAGGGAACTGATCGACTATGCCGCGCTCGACAAGAACGTGCCGGACCTCGTCTCGAGCTCCACCGCGCAGGCCCGCTCGCTGCTGGAAAAGACGCTGAAGAATGCCAGCGGCGCCGCGCTCGACGAGGTCGCCTCGAAGAAGCTGCTCAAGGCCTATGGCATCCCGATCTCGAAGGAGGCGATTGCGCAGACCGCTGCTGAAGCCGCAACGATCGCCAAAAAGATCGGCTTTCCCGTCGTCGCAAAAGTGGTCAGCCCGGATATCCTGCACAAATCCGACATCGGCGGCGTGGTGCTCAATCTCAACAGCGCGGCCGAGGTGAAGAAGGCGTTCAGCGACATCATTGCGCGGGTCAAGAAGCTGAAGACCAAGCCAAAGCTCGAAGGCATTCTGATTGCGCAGCAGGTCAAGGCCGATCTCGAGCTCGTGGTCGGCGCCTCGCTTGATGCCGAGATGGGACCGGTGGTGCTGTTCGGAACCGGCGGCATCGATATCGAGCTGGTGAAGGACGTGGCTCTCGCTGGCGCGCCGGTCGACGCCAATGAGGCGAAAAAGCTGATCAGCCGCACCAAGGCGGGCGTGAAGATCAGAGGCTATCGTGGCAAGCCCGCGATGCACGAGGCCTCCGCCGTCAAGGCGCTGGTCGGGCTGTCCAACCTGATCGCCGATGCCAATGGCCGCATCGCCTCGATCGATGTCAACCCGTTCCTGATCAACGCCAAGACCGGGGTCGCAGTCGATGCGCTGGTGGTGCTGAACAATGAAGCAGCCAAAGCAGCGGCCGGGCATTGACCCGCCCCGCCCGTTAACGATCGCGGCCTGGTCAACTTGGTCAAAGGTTGCAGGCTTTCTCAATGGCGAAAAGGAACAGGAACGGCTAGCCTCGGAACACCACAAGGCATCGGAGAATGCCGCCCCAACAAGACCAACACAATCTTGCCTGGGAGGATATGATGGCTACTGGAAATCGCCCCTGGTCCGTCAACCGGCGGACCATTCTCACATCGGGCGCCGCTATTGCTGCGGCGCAAATTACCTCTCCCTTCATCATCACGGCCCGCGGCGAGACGCCAATCCGGATCGGATTGGTCGATCCGCTGACCGGCGTCTATGCTGCGATCGCACAAGGCGAGGTGGTGGGCGCCAAATACGCCGTCGAGGAGATCAATAAAAGCGGCGGTATCCTCGGCCGGCCGATCGAGCTGCTGGTCGAAGACTCCGCCAACGACGTCGGTACCGGCGTGCAAAAGACCCGCAAGCTCATCGAGCGCGACCAGGTCAGTTTCATCATTGGTGACGTCAACTCCGGCATCGCCATCGCGATGGCGCAGGTCACCAGCGAGAAGAAGGTGCTGCATATCGTCTCGGGCGGCCACACCGATCCCGTCACCGGGACGAGCTGTTCCTGGAACGTATTTCGCGTCTGCAACGCCACCGCCATGGACGCCAATGCGATCGCCTCCACGCTGATCGAGAAGTTCGGCAAGAAGTGGTATTTCCTCACGCCCGACTATGCCTACGGCCATTCGGTGCAGGCGAGCTTCGAGAAAGTCTTGAAAGCCGCGGGCGGCACGTCTGGGGGCTCGCTCGTGCCGCTGGGAACGCCGGACTATTCCTCCTATCTGATCCAGGCCAAGGCCTATAATCCGCAGGTCTTGATCAACGTAATGGGCGGTGGCGATCAGGTCGCGAGCCTCAAGCAATTCGTGCAATTCGGTCTGGACAAGCAGATGGCGGTCGGCGGCACCCTGTTCGAGCTCGAGAGCATTCGTGCCGTGCCGGACGCCGCGCGCATCGGCTGGTGGACGATGGAATGGTGGTGGGACCAGCCGGGCGTTCCGCATGTTGCGGAATTCAATGCCGCGATCAAGAAGATCACCGGGGGTGCTGCGACGGCACGCAACTGGTTCGGCTACGCCTCGGTGCAGACGCTCGCCCTGATCGCCAACCAGGAGAAGACGCTCGATGCGCCCAAGCTTGCGCGCGCGCTGTCCGGCTTCAAGCTGCCGCCACAAATCGCGCTGCAGCCGGGTTCGCCGTCATACCGCGCTGGTGACCACGAACTGATGAGCACGGTCTTCGTCGGCGAGGCGCATCCGCCGCAAGGCGACCCCGACAACATGTTCACGGTGAGGAATCCGGTGCCGGGCGAGAAGGCGGCCGGCTCGGTGGAAGAAACCGGCTGCAAGATGCAGTGGCCGGCGTGACAGGATTGCCGTCCGCCCGGTGCCATCAGGCACCGGGCGTCGCGTCGCACAACGATGTGGCCTCGGTGAATTATGACGCTGCTACTCCTGTTCAACATTACCAATGGTCTCATCGTCGGCGCGTTCTATGTCCTGATGGCGCTCGGCCTCTCGTTGATCCTCAACTTAAGCAACGTCATCAACTTCGCTCATGGCGGATTTCTCGTCATCGGCGGCTATATCGCCTATGCGATCTCGCCCTATGTCGGGTTCTGGGGTGCGCTCTTGCTCGCCCCGCCTTTGACGGCCGTGATCGGCCTGGTCGTCGAGCGTGTCCTGATCCGGCCGCTCTACGGGCGAGATCCGCTCTACAGCCTGCTTCTGACCTTCGGGCTTGCTTTCATGATCGAAGATTTGACCCGTTTCATCTTCGGCCCGCAGGGCAAGCCGTTCGCCATACCGGCCTTCCTGGCGCAACCGCTCAGCAACGAGCTGTTCTTCATCACCGGCTATCGTCTCTTCATGGTGGCGATGGTGTTCGTCGCGATTGCGCTCTTGTTCGTGCTGCTGCGCTACACGCGGCTCGGGATCCGCATCCGCGCCGGCACGCTTGACCTGGAGACCGTCGCAGCGCTCGGCATCAATGTGCGGCTGCTGCGCTCGCTCAATTTCGCGGTCGGCATCTTTCTCGCCGGTCTCTCCGGCGTGCTGGCCGCCGGGCAGCTCGGTCTTGAACCCACCATGGGCACTGGCCTTCTGATGCCGAGCTTCATCGCCATCATCGTCGGCGGCATCGGCAGCCTGCCGGGAACGCTGGTCGGCGGGCTCCTGATCGGCGTGGCTTCGGGCGTCACCGCCGTGTTCTTCCCGGCGGCGAGCGAAGCGGTGATCTACGTGCTGATGGCTGTGATCCTGCTGACGCGGCCACGCGGCTTGTTCGGCGAAGAAGGAATGATGGGTTGACCGCCGCATCGTCACGCAAATTGATCGTCCTGGCGGCGATCTGGGTTGTCCTGCTGCTGGCCCCCTACTGGATGGCGCCGCTGGGCGGCTACACCGCGCTCGCGACCCGCGTGCTCGTGCTCGGGCTCGCCGCGATGTCGGTGAATTTCCTGCTGGGATTTACCGGCGTATTGTCGTTCGGCCATGCGGCCTGGTTCGGCCTTGGCGCCTATGGCGCGGGACTGACCTTGAAATATCTTGCACTAAGCACCCCGCTTGCGGTCATCGCCGGCATGCTGCTCGGCGGCCTTTGCGGCGCAATCCTCGGCACATTGCTGGTGCGCCGCCGCGGCGTCTATTTCGCCATGGTGACCATCGCTTTCGGCCAGGTGTTCTATTACATCGCCTTCCAATGGAGCTCGCTGACCGGCGGCGATGACGGCCTGCGCGGCTTTGCCCGGCAGCCGCTCGATTTCGGCCTGTTCAAGCTCGACATCCTCTCCGACGCCAACATCTTCTACTACTTCGTCCTGGTCTGCTTTGCGCTCGTCGTCGGCACCATGGGCTTCATCCTGCGCTCGCCCTTCGGTCGCACCATGATCGCGATCCGGGAGAACGAGCGCCGCGCGCGCTTCCTCGGCATTCCCGTCGAACGGCACATCTGGATCGCCTTCACTCTGTCCTGCTTTTTCATGGGATTTGCTGGCGCGCTTTACGCACTGGTCAACAATTTCGCCGACCCGCGAGGACTGCATTACAGCCAGTCCGGCGATTTCGTCATGATGGCCGTGATGGGCGGCATGCGCAGCTTCTGGGGACCGCTCTTGGGCGCCGCCGTCTTCGTGGTGCTGCAGGACTATCTCTCCAGCATCACGGTGAACTGGATGTCCTTCGTCGGCCTGCTGTTCATCCTGGTGGTGCTGTTCTTCCCACGCGGCCTGCTTGGCTTCTTTCAACGGAGCAAGGCGTGAACGTCCTCGAGATCAACACCGTCACCAAGCGCTTCGGCAATCTGGTCGCCGTGCGCGACGTCTCGCTTACCGTGGCCAAGGGCGAGCTCTGCGCGATCATCGGACCGAACGGCGCCGGCAAGACCACCTTCTTCAACCTGATCAGCGGCTACTTTCCGCCGACCTCAGGCAAGATCATGTTCGACGGCCAGGATATCACCAGGCTATCGACGCATGAGCGCGTCAGCCGCGGCATGGCACGAACCTTTCAGATCACCGAGATCTTTCCGGAGCTTACGGTGTTCGAAAATATCAGGATCGCGGCCGAGGTCGCCGGCGGATACCGCCTGCGGCCGTGGATCAGCCGCGCCGAGGCCAGCAAGATCCATGACAATGTCGAAACGACCCTGAAACTGGTCGCGCTCGAGGCCAAGGCCGACCGTCTGGTCGGCGAACTCGCCCATGGCGACCAGCGCGCCGCCGAGATCGCCATGGCGCTGGCGCTGAAGCCGCATCTCCTGCTGCTGGACGAACCGACCGCGGGCATGGGCGACCAGGAGACCTACCAGATCACGCAGCTGGTCCGGCGCCTGCATCGCAACGATCAATATTCCATCGTGCTGATCGAGCACGACATGCGCGTGGTATTCAACCTGGCGGACCGGATCTGCGTGCTCGACCAGGGTCGGATGCTGGCGCAGGGTACCCCGCAGCAAATAGCCGCCAATGAGTCCGTCCAGGCCGCCTACCTGGGCAACGCCGCATGACCGCCGCGCTCACCGCCGAAGGCCTGCACACCTATTATGGGAAGAGCCATATCCTGCAGGGCGTCAGCCTTGCTGTCGCCGAAGGCCGGATCACGGCGCTGCTCGGCCGCAACGGCGCCGGCAAGACTACGACACTGCGGAGCCTGATGGGATTGACGCCGGCACGCCAGGGCAAGATCACGATCTTCGGCGAGGACACGACGCGCTGGCCGACATTCCGGATCGCCGCCCAAGGCGTGGGCTATGTGCCGGAAGGACGGCGCATCTTTGCCAATCTGAGCGTGGAGGAAAATCTCAAGGTGCCGCTCGAGCGCGGCGGTCCCTGGACCATCGAGCGCATCTTCAAGCTGTTCCCGCGCCTCGAAGAGCGCAAGCTCAACCGCGGGCGCCAACTCTCCGGCGGCGAGCAGGAAATGCTGTCGATTGCACGCGCGCTCCTGATCAATCCCCGGCTCTTGATCCTCGACGAGCCGTCGCAGGGGCTGGCGCCGCTGGTCGTGCGAGAGGTGTTTCGCATCATCCAGCAGATGAAGGCGGAAGGTATCTCCATTCTGCTGGTGGAGCAGAATGCCCGGATGAGCCTGGAGATCGCCGACGATGCCTATGTCCTGGACGACGGCATGATCGTCTATTCGGGGGGCGCGCAGGAACTCGCCGCGGACGAGGCGCGCGTCCGCTCGTTGGCTGGCGCCAGCGCGGAAGAATGGACGCTGGCGTAGCTAGCTCGGGGTTTTCCGGCCGGCCCGCCGTCTTCCGTCCACCCTGCTTTAACCGTAAAATCGGACCATACGGACGGCCTGAATCTGCAGTCCCGGTACGGCACGAGAATTCACGGAAAGCCTGATGCGCGTCACGAACCTTCTGGTGGGAACAGCGACCCTTGCGGTAATCGCCGCGGGCTTTGTCGGCATGCTCACCGTCGAAAGACTGCGCACCGCGCAGGCGCGCAGTCCGTTGCGGATTGTGTTCGACGGTTCGGCCAGCGGCTTGCGCAAGGGCGGCCCGGTGAATTTCGACGGCGTGCCGGCCGGCGAGATCACTTCGATCAAGCTGGAGAGCCCGCGCAAGATTGTCGCGCTGGTGATGCTGGACAACTCCGCGCCGATCCGAAAAGACACCGCCGTCGGCATCGAGTTCCAGGGCCTGACCGGTGTGGCGGCGATTTCGCTGGTCGGCGGCGCCGCCAGTGCTCCGCCGGTGCCGCCGGACCAGGACGGCGTTCCCATGCTGACCGCCGATTTGAGCGAGCAGCAGTCGATGACCGATACCTTGCACAATGTCGACAAGGCCATTGTCGATAATGAAGGGGCGATCAAGGACACGCTGTTGTCCTTCGAAACCTACACGGCGTCGCTCAAGAGCAAGGGCCAGGCGATCGACGACCTCATTGCCAAGGCCGAGAACGGCCTCGACGGCTTCAACAACGCGGTCGACAAGGTCGACAGGCTCATCCCAGGGCTCGCCGACGGCAAAGCCTCCGCGCTGTTTGAGAGGATCACATCGATCCGCGAAATGGCCGACAGCTTCAGGAAGAAATCGGCGACCGTGATGGAAGACGCTCGCCAGACACTGCTCGAGGTCAGCGACGCCGCCAGCAAGATGAGCCAGAAGCTCAACCCGCAAGCGGCCACCGCTCCCTCCTCCCCGGCCGCCCCGCGCCGGCAGGGTTCGAAGCCGCAATAGAGACGCGAGGTCGGCGAGCGAGCGCCGGCCCGCGGGCGGACCGTCCCACTGGCCTCAAAATTCCTTTGGAAGACGCGGGAACTAACAACTGCGTCGCCAGTTATCTCTCTTCGCCTTCGTCAGGGCCGCTGTGCGCGGGTGGAATAGGCGCAAGCTTTTTACAAATGCTTACGGAACCGAATGGTCGCTAAGTGCTTATCGCAATTAGGGCAAATCGACCGAGTTCCATTTTTGCCTAGTCCCGTTGTTGCTTGATTTGGATTGCTGCTGAAGCTTTCATGCGCGCCTCCTGCGACGA
Source organism: Bradyrhizobium sp. Tv2a-2 (assembly GCF_000472425.1). Classification (GTDB taxonomy): domain Bacteria; phylum Pseudomonadota; class Alphaproteobacteria; order Rhizobiales; family Xanthobacteraceae; genus Bradyrhizobium. The sequence continues at coordinate 359,059 of NZ_AXAI01000005.1, forward strand.
TCCCGCATCGGTTCGCGCAATTGCTGGGGGGATATCATGAGCGACCTCGATCCGGGAGCACCATCGGGCACCAAGCGCGCTCGACCCCGACCAAACGGCAATGGAAGCCGTGATTCCGAGCAGGAACTGCTGCACGCGCTGCAGGCGATGCGCAGCGGCGACTTTTCCGTGCGCATGACCGGCGACCATCAGGGCGTCGAGGGCAAGATCGCCGATCTGTTCAACGAAATCGTTGCCGAGAACGAGCGCATGGCGCAGCAGCTCGAGCGCGTCGGCCAGTCGGTGGGACGCGAAGGCAAGACCCGCCAGCGCGTCAAGTTCGGTCTGTCCTCCGGCTCCTGGGCCGACATGGAGGATTCCGTCAACACCCTGATCGACGACCTGCTCTGGCCGACCCGCGAGGTGACGCGCGCGGTCGCCGCGGTGGCGCAAGGCGACCTCTTGCAGACCGTGCGGCTCGATGTCGACGGCCGGCCGCTCGGCGGCGAGTTCCTGCAGTCGGCAAACATCGTCAACACCATGATCAAGCAACTCTCGGTATTCACGTCCGAGGTGACGCGCGTGGCGCGCGAGGTCGGCACCGAAGGCAAGCTTGGCGGACAGGCCCAGGTGCCCGAGGTGACGGGTGTCTGGAAGGATTTGACCGAGAGCGTCAACTCCATGGCCAACAACCTGACCAACCAGGTGCGCAACATTGCCGAGGTGACGATCGCGGTCGCCAACGGCGACCTGTCGAAAAAGATCACCGTCGACGTGCGCGGCGAGATCCTGCAGCTCAAGGAAGCCATCAACACCATGGTGGACCAGCTGCGCTCCTTCGCGTCCGAAGTGACGCGCGTGGCGCGCGAGGTCGGCACCGACGGCAAGCTCGGCGGACAGGCCATCGTGCCCGGCGTCGCCGGCACCTGGAAAGACCTGACCGACTCCGTCAACGCGATGTGCGGCAACCTGACCGCACAGGTGCGCAACATCGCCAACGTCACGACCGCGGTCGCCCGCGGCGACCTTTCCCGCAAGATCACGGTCGACGTGCGCGGCGAGATCCTGGAGCTGAAGGACACCATCAATACGATGGTCGACCAGCTCAACTCCTTCGCCTCGGAAGTGACGCGTGTCGCGCGCGAGGTCGGCACCGAAGGCAAGCTCGGCGGACAGGCCCAGGTGCCCGGCGTCGCCGGCACCTGGAAGGACCTGACCGACAACGTCAACTTCATGGCGTCCAACCTGACCGCGCAGGTGCGCAACATCGCCGACGTCGCGACCGCGATCGCCGGCGGCGACCTCTCGAAGAAGATCACGGTGAACGTGTCGGGTGAGATCCTTCAGCTGAAGGAAACGCTCAACACCATGGTGGACCAGCTCAATGCGTTTGCCGGCGAAGTTACGCGCGTCGCACGCGAGGTCGGCACCGAGGGCCGGCTGGGCGGACAGGCGAACGTGCTCGGCGTTGCCGGCACCTGGAAAGACCTGACCGAGAGCGTCAACTCGATGGCGGGCAACCTGACGGCGCAGGTGCGCAACATCGCGGAGGTGACCACCGCGGTCGCCGGCGGCGACCTCTCCAAGAAGATCACGGTCGACGTGCGCGGCGAAATCCTCGAACTGAAAAACACCATCAACACCATGGTGGACCAGCTCAACGCCTTTGCCGGCGAAGTCACGCGCGTCGCGCGCGAGGTCGGAACCGAGGGCAAGCTTGGCGGCCAGGCGAACGTGCGCGGCGTCGCCGGCACCTGGAAAGACCTCACCGACAGCGTCAACTCCATGGCCTCCAACCTGACCGGCCAGGTTCGCAACATCGCCGAAGTCGCGACCGCGGTCGCCAAGGGCGACCTGTCCAAGAAGATCACGGTGAACGTGTCGGGCGAAATTCTTCAATTGAAGGAAACGCTCAACACCATGGTCGACCAGCTCAACGCCTTTGCCGGCGAAGTCACGCGCGTCGCCCGCGAAGTCGGTACCGACGGCAAGCTGGGTGGTCAGGCCGAGGTGCCCGGTGTCGCCGGCACCTGGAAGGACCTCACCGACAGTGTCAACTCCATGGCCGGCAACCTGACCGCACAGGTGCGCAACATCGCGGAGGTCGCGACCGCGATTGCCAACGGCGACCTGTCGCGCAAGATCACCGTGGACGTCCGCGGCGAGATTCTTCAGCTGAAGGAAACGCTCAACACCATGGTCGACCAGCTCAACCGCTTCGCGGGCGAGGTGACGCGCGTCGCGCGCGAGGTCGGCACCGAAGGCAGGCTCGGCGGTCAGGCCAACGTGCCCGGCGTCGCCGGCACCTGGAAGGACCTGACTGATAGCGTCAACTCCATGGCCGGCAACCTGACGGCTCAGGTCCGCAACATCGCCGAAGTTACCACTGCCGTGGCACGCGGCGACCTGTCGCGCAAGATCACGGTGGACGTGAAGGGCGAAATCCTGGAGCTGAAGAACACCATCAACACCATGGTGGACCAGCTCAACGCCTTCGCCTCCGAAGTGACACGCGTGGCGCGCGAGGTCGGCACCGAGGGCAAGCTCGGCGGACAGGCCCAGGTGCCGGAAGTCGCGGGCACCTGGAAAGACCTGACCGACAACGTCAACTTCATGGCATCGAACCTGACCGCGCAGGTGCGCAACATCGCGGAGGTCGCGACCGCGATTGCCGGCGGCGATCTCTCCAAGAAGATCACCGTGGACGTGCGCGGCGAGATCCTGCTGCTCAAGGACACCTTGAACACCATGGTGGAGCAGCTGCGCTCCTTCGCCGCCGAAGTGACCCGCGTGGCGCGCGAGGTCGGCACCGAAGGCCGGCTCGGTGGCCAGGCCGTCGTGCCCGGCGTCGGCGGCACCTGGAAGGACCTCACCGACAACGTCAACCTGCTGGCAGCGAACCTGACCACGCAGGTGCGCAACATCGCCGAAGTCACCACCGCCGTGGCGCGCGGCGATCTGTCGCGCAAGATCACGGTCGACGTGAAGGGCGAGATCCTCGAGCTGAAAAACACCATCAACACAATGGTGGACCAACTCAACGCCTTCGCCGGCGAAGTCACGCGCGTGGCGCGCGAGGTCGGCACCGAAGGCAAGCTCGGCGGTCAGGCCCAAGTGCCGGGCGTCGCCGGTACGTGGAAGGACTTGACCGACACCGTGAACTTCATGGCCGCCAACCTGACCGAGCAGGTACGCGGCATCGTCAAGGTCGTTACAGCGGTCGCCAACGGCGACCTCAAGCAGAACCTCACGGTGAAATCGAAGGGCGAGGTCGCGGCACTTGCCGACACCATCAACAACATGACCGAGACGCTGGCGACCTTCGCCGATCAGGTGACCAGCGTCGCGCGCGAGGTCGGCGTCGAGGGCCGGCTCGGCGGCCAGGCCAACGTGCCCGGCGCCGCCGGCACCTGGAAGGACCTGACCGGCAACGTCAACTTGCTGGCGGCCAACCTGACCTCGCAGGTACGAGCGATCGCCGAGGTCGCGACCGCCGTGACCAAGGGCGATCTCACCCGATCGATCCAGGTCGATGCGCGCGGCGAAGTCGCCGAGCTGAAAGACAACATCAACACCATGATCACCAACCTGCGGCTCACCACCGACCTCAATACCGAGCAGGATTGGCTGAAGACGAACCTTGCCCGCTTCACCAACATGCTACAGGGCCAGCGCGACCTCACGACCGTCGGCCGACTGTTACTGACCGAACTGACGCCGCTGGTGAATGCGCATGTGGGCGTGATCTATCAGGTCGAGAACGAGGACAGCCCGCGACTGCATCTGCTTTCCGGCTATGCCAGCGGCGGCAACCATCCGCATCCCGAGGTATTGCAGCTCGGCGAGGGCCTGGTCGGCCAATGCGCGGTGGACAAGCGCCAGCGGCTGGTCTCCGACATCCCGACCGATACCGTGCCGGTCCGCTCGGCACTGCTGCACGCGGTGCCGCGAAACCTGGTCGTGCTGCCGGTGCTGTTCGAGAACCAGGTCAAGGCGGTAATCGAGCTCGCTTCCTTGTCGAGCTTCACGACTTCGCAGATGACCTTCCTCGAGCAGCTCACAGATTCCATCGGCATCGTGCTCAACTCGATCGAAGCGACGATGCAGACCGAGGGTCTGCTCAAGCAGTCGCAGCAGCTCGCCGGCGAATTGCAGGCGCAGCAGCGGGAATTGCAGCAGACCAACGAACAACTCGAGCAGAAGGCGCAGCAGCTCGCCGAACGCAATGTCGAGGTCGAGCGCAAGAACCAGGAAATCGAGCAGGCGCGGCGCGCGCTGGAGGAAAAAGCGACCGAGCTGGCGCTGACCTCGAAATACAAGTCCGAGTTCCTGGCCAACATGTCGCACGAGCTGCGTACGCCGCTCAACTCGATCCTCATCCTGGGCCAGCAGCTTACGGAAAATCCCGACGGCAACCTCACGCTCAAGCAGGTCGAGTTCGCCCGCACCATCCACGGCGCCGGCACCGATCTGTTGAACCTGATCTCGGACATTCTCGATCTCTCCAAGATCGAGTCGGGGACGGTGACGGTGGACGCCGAGGAAATCCTCACCGGCAATCTGCTGGAGACCGTGGGCCGGCCGTTCCGGCACGAGGCGGAAAACCGCCAGCTGACCTTTACCATTGACGTCGATTCCAGCCTGCCGCGGAGTATCGTTACCGACTCCAAGCGCCTGCAGCAGGTGTTGAAGAACCTGCTCTCCAACGCCTTCAAGTTCACTGCCGAAGGCGGCGTGCGGTTGAAAGTCGCAGCTGTGCATGCCGGCTGGAGCAGCGATCATCCGGTGCTGAACTCCGCACCTGCCGTGATCGCCTTCGAAGTGACGGACAGTGGAATCGGCATTCCGCTCGAGAAGCAGAAGCTGATCTTCGAGGCGTTCCAGCAGGCAGATGCCGGCACGAGCCGCAAATATGGCGGCACGGGCCTCGGGCTCGCCATCAGCCGCGAGCTCGCAAGCCTGCTCGGCGGCGAAATTCACCTGAGGAGCGCGCCCGGCAAGGGCTCGACCTTCACGCTCTATCTGCCGCTGAAATATTCCGGCCCGACGATCGCACCGCGCACGCAAGTCGCGCTGCCGTCGCACAATCTGACGCCGGTGCTGCAGACCGCAAAGGACGAGCGGATCATCGAGCAGCTGCCCGATGACCGGCTCAACCTCGAGCCCGGCGACACAATTCTTTTGATCGTCGAGGACGACCCGCATTATGCGCGTGTGCTGATCGATCTTGCGCGCGACAAGGGCTTCAAGGTGCTGGTCGCGGCACGCGGCGCCGAGGCGCTGGATCTGGCCAAGCAATACCAGCCGGCGGCGGTCTCGCTCGACGTGTTCCTGCCCGATATGCTCGGCTGGACGGTGCTGAGCCAACTCAAGCACAACCCGCTGACGCGTCACATCCCGGTGCAGATCATCACGCTCGACGAGGATCGTCAGCATGCGCTGGCGCGCGGTGCCTTCTCCTTTGTCAACAAACCGACCACCACCGAAGGCGTTGCGGCGGCGCTGGCACAGATCAAGGAATATGCAAAGCCGCGCCGCAAGCGGCTCCTGATCGTCGAGGACAACGAGGCGGAGCAGCTCTCGATCCGAGAGCTCCTGCATCACGACGACATCGAGATACTCGCCACCGACACCGGCGCCAGTGCCCTGTCGATGCTGCGGGAACAGTCATGCGATTGCGTGGTTCTCGATTTGCGGCTCCCCGACATGAGCGGGTTCGAGGTACTGGACCATATCCGCAATGACGAGTCACTTTCCAACGTTCCGGTTGTCGTGTTCACCGGACGCGAACTGTCCGCGGAGGAGGATGCGGAACTTCACACCATGGCGCGCAGCATCGTGGTCAAGGGTGTCGAATCGCCGGAACGACTCCTGGACGAAACCGCCTTGTTCCTGCACAGGGTGATCACGGAACTGCCGCTCGAAAAGCAGCGTATGCTGGAGAAGCTCAACAGTTCCGACGAGGACCTCGTCGGCAAGACCGCACTTCTCGTCGACGACGACGCGCGGAACATCTTTGCGCTCTCGAGCGTGCTGGAGCGCCGTGGCATGAAGGTGCTCACCGCTACGACTGGAAGCGAAGCAGTGGCGCTGGTCGAATCGAATCCGGAAATTGCGATCGTATTGATGGACATCATGATGCCGCAGATGGATGGCTATCAGACGATCGGCGCGATCAGGCAGAACCCGTCCTTCGGACGCTTGCCGATCATTGCGCTCACCGCCAAGGCGATGAAGGGCGACCGCGAGAAATGCCTGGAGGCGGGCGCCTCCGACTATCTCGCCAAACCCGTCAACACCGAGCAACTCCTCCTTGCGATCCGCATGTGGCTGCACCGCTGAGCAATGGCCTCCCCGATGGACCATGAAAAGGTGAACATTCTCCTGGTCGACGATCAACCGGCAAAGCTGCTCGCCTACGAAGTCATCCTGAAGGAACTCGGCGAGAACCTCGCGGTCGCCACATCCGGGCGCGAGGCGTTGGAGTACCTGCTGAAGAACGAAGTCGCGGTCATCCTGGTCGATGTCTGCATGCCGGAACTCGACGGCTTCGAGCTTGCCGCCATGATCCGCGAGCATCCACGCTTCCAGAAGACCGCGATGATCTTCATCTCGGCGATCCAGGTCTCCGATATCGACCGCCTGCGCGGCTACGAGATGGGCGCAGTGGATTATGTTCCGGTGCCCGTGGTGCCCGAAGTGCTGCGGGCCAAGATAAAGGTCTTCGCCGAGCTCTATCGCAAGACGCGCCAGCTCGAACGGCTCAACACCGAGCTTGAGGACCGCGTCCGCGCCCGCACCGCCGAGCTCGAACGTTCGACTACCAAGCTCGTCGAGAGCGAGCAGCGCCGCAGCATGGCGATTGCCGCCGGCAAGATGGGCTCCTGGGACTGGGACTGGGTCAATGGCGACTGGATGTGGGACGAGGGCCAGTACCGGATTTTCGGCGTCGATCCCGGGACATTCGAAGTCACCTCGGAGAACATAAGGAAGTTGCTGCATCCCGACGATGCCGAACAGCTCCGCAAGGCAATGCCGGATCTGGAGCGCGGCGCGCGCTCCTTTGAAACAGAATTCCGCATCAGGCTGCCGGACGGCGAGGAACGCTGGTGCACCGGCACGGCGGCCGCAAGCACCGACAGAGACGGCCGCGTTGTGCGATTAAGCGGCGTCACCATCGACATTACCGAGCGCAAACGCGCCGAGGAGCGCCAGAATCTATTGGCGCGTGAGGTCGATCATCGCGCCAAAAATGCGCTGGCGCTGGCGCAATCCATCGTCCGTCTCACACGCGCCGGCAGCATCAAGGACTACACGCAGGCGGTTGAGGGGCGGATCAGCGCGCTGGCACGCGTGCACACCATTCTGTCACTTTCCAACTGGCAGGGCGCGGAGATATGGCGGCTGGTCGAGGAGGAAATCTCGCCTTATGCCAGCGGCGCGCAGATCACACTCCATGGTCCCGAACTCCAGCTCGAACCTGCGACTGCCCAGACGCTTGCGCTCGCCGTCCATGAGCTGATCACCAATTCCGCCAAGTACGGCGCACTCTCAGCGCATGCGGGCCGGCTCGGGGTCAAATGGGAGGTGCAGGGCGACGGCCTGCAATTCATCTGGGAGGAGCGCGACGGACCCAAGGTCGAGCAACCGATCGCGCGGGGCTTCGGCACACGCAGCGTCATTGCCTCGATCGAATCGCAGCTCGGCGGCCGCGCCGATTTCGACTGGCGCGTGGAAGGACTGATCTGCCGGCTCACTGTGCCACTCGGCAGGGAGCTCGACGTGCGAGCAGTCGATGCGCGAGCCAGCTTCAAGGTCAGCGATGCCGAGCCGATGTTGCGATCCGCCGGCGCGGCGGAGTAGCCGGGACGCGGCGGACCGTCTGTCGATCCGTCATCCTGATGTGCGCGCGAAGCGAACCTCGAAGGATACACGGCCCCGTTGCGAGAGCTCGCCGCCGCCCTTCGAGACGACCCCGATTCGCGGCCGCCTCAGGGCGACGGCGATAGTGTGTCTCGCCACGTCGTCCCGGCGCCGGGGCGACGGCGGAGTTTGTGGCAAGCACAGACGTCAACAATCAGCTGTACACGAATGCCTTGTCATCCAGATCCGTTGCCGGGATCGCGTCCTTCTCGGTCCAGTAGTCTTGGCTGTGCTGCCATTCCGGCTTGTCGCCGCGCTTGGGCAGAAGATGCATGTTGCGCATGACATAGCCGGGATTGAAATTCTGCGGATCAATCCAGGTGAGCAGCGGCATGTTGTGGTCCTCGGGCCGCAGCGCCACCCTGACCTTGCTCGCGCCCTTATCCTTCATGTGCCCAAGCAGGCGACAGACGAAGTCCGCGACCAGGTCTGTGCGCAGCGTCCAGCTCGCGCGGAAATAACCGAACACCCAGGCCATGTTCGGAACGCCCGTAAACATCATGCCGCGATAGGTGACGGTCTTGGAAAAATCCAGCCGCTCGCCGTCAATGACGAAATCGATGTCGCCGAGCACATTGAGATTGAAACCGGTCGCGGTGACAATGATGTCGGCCGCAAGCGTCTTACCTGATTTCAGCAGAATGCCGTCCTTGGTGAAACGCTCGATCTCGTCCGTGACGACGGATGCCTTGCCGCTCTTGATGCTCTGGAACAGGTCCGCGTCAGGCACGAAAGCAATGCGCTGCCGCCATGGCCGGTAACTCGGCGTGAAATGAGTGCCGACGTCATAGTCCGGACCGACCACCGCACTGATGGCGCCGATCAGCTCCTTCTTCACTTTTTCCGGCTCCTCGAGGCAGCGCTTGGTAAAGGCATCCTGCTCGAACAGGATCTTGCGGCGCACGATCTCATGGATCCACTCTTCCTTGACCTGGAGCTTCCGCAATTCTTCGGCAAGTTCGATGGCATTGCGTCCGGTCCTGAAATAGGTCGGCGAGCGCTGCAGCATGGTGACGCCGGCGCATTTGTCGGCGATGTTCGGAATGAGCGTCGCGGCCGTCGCGCCAGAGCCGATCACCACGACCTTTTTGTCAGCGAGTTCGATGTCGTCAGGCCACAGCTGCGGATGCACGATGCGACCGGCGAAATCCTTCATTCCGGGCCATTCCGGCGTGTAGCCTTCGGTGTGCCGATAGTAGCCCTGACACATCCAAAGGAAATTCGCGGTGAAGGTCACGCGCTCGCCGCTGTCGATCTTCTCCGCATCGATGGTCCACAGGCTGGTCTTGCTCGACCAATCCGCCGACAGGATGCGGTGCTTGTAGCGGATGTGCCGGGCGAGATCACTGTCCTCGATCACTTCGCCCATGTAGGACAGTATTTCCGCGGCAGTCGCGATCGGCGGACCGACCCAGGGCTTGAAGCTGTAGCCGAAAGTATGGAGATCGGAGTCGGAGCGGATGCCGGGATATTTATGCGTGAGCCAGGTGCCGCCGAAGCTTTCCTGCGTCTCCAGGATCACGAAGCTCGTGCCGGGAAGCTGCTTCGTCAGATGATAGGCGCTGCCGATGCCGGAGATGCCGGCACCGACGATCAGGACGTCGAAATGTTCTGATGCGGTGGAAGCGGAAATCGAGCGGGCGGTTTCGACATTCATTGTTGCTTCTGGTCCTTGTCCAATCCTTGAGATCGGCCTCTTAGAGGGCCTCATCCTCCGCTATGGTCGGCCAGCGACCACGCTTTGACAAATGACATAGATCAACCGCTCACGGAATCACAGCGCAAAACCCCATTGCCGTGCGGTTTGCAGGATCCAGTCGCGATAGAGGGTCAGTGGCGTGACGCCGGTCAGGCCGCCGCAACCGCCGCTGCCGTTCGGCCCGGTGGACCAGCTGATCACCCCGACGATCGCAGGCCCACCCTGCTGATCCTCGAACACTGGCCCGCCTGAATCGCCGGTGCAGGCGCCAAGCCCCTCGCGCGTGCCGTTCGTTGCGGGATCGACCAGGCGAATCTGCAAGCTACCTGGATTTCCCGTCGCGACCAGGCGTGCTGCGCGGATGATTCCGCCGCTCTTGCCGTCGCCGCGCACGGTGACGCCGATACCGGCAATGGTGAATTTTGCGCCCGGCGAAATGGGCTGTAACGGCGCGCCAAGCTGCGCCGGGATTTTTCCCTTCGCCGGGATTTCGAGTTGCAGCAGCGCCACATCGGCGGTAGCGCGATGCGCCAGCATTGCCTGCATCTGGAACCCGGGATCGATAGCGACGCGCTTGACGTCCTTCAGCTCGGGCGTCCGCGCGGCATCGTATTCGACGATCTTGTACTCGGCGCCCGGCTGCACGCAATGCGCGACGGTCAATACCAGCGCCGGCGCGATCAGGCTGCCGGTACAGAAATTACCGCGCGAGCCGACTATGGTGACCACGGCACGCGCGAGTCCATCATTTGATGGCGTAGCACCGCCGACGATGGCATAACAGGGCGAGGCCAGCAGCGCCGCGCTCGCGATCATGGCAGGAAAAGCGCGCATGACGCATGCCATAGCTGGTCGCGGGCGATACGCCAAGGCGGGACGAACCGCTTCTGCGCACGTATGTTGGCCCGTTTGAAACAGCGTTTGAAGTCGCAGGCGATTTGCAAGGGGATTGAATGGTCGAGGCGGTGATCTTTGATTTCGGCGGGGTGCTGACCACCTCACCTTTCGAGGCATTTGCGCGGTTCGAGCGCGAGCGGGGCCTGCCGGCGAACATCATCCGCCGCACCAATGCCGCCAATCACTTGGAAAACGCCTGGGCGAAATTCGAGCGCGCCGAAGTCGATATTGAGGCGTTCGACCGATTATTCGCCGATGAGTCCCGGGCACTCGGTGCCGAGGTCCGCGGCAAGGATGTGCTGCCGCTGCTCGCCGGCGATCTGCGGCCGGAGATGGTTGCGGCATTGAAGCGCATCGGCGACAATTTCAAGACTGGCTGCATCACCAATAACCTGCCAGCCAATGCCATCGGCAGCGCCGCCGGCCGGACGCTCTATATTGCCGAAGTGATGGCGCTGTTCGACCATGTAATCGAATCCGCCAAGATCGGCCTGCGCAAGCCGGATCCGCGCATCTACCATATGATGGTGGAGACGCTGCAGGCCGATCCGAAGAACTGCGTCTATCTTGACGATCTCGGCATCAACCTGAAGCCGGCGCGCGCCATGGGCATGACCACGATCAAGGTGGCAAGCGGCCCGCAAGCGATTGCGGAGCTCGAGGCGGCGACAGGGTTGAAGCTGGATTGAGATCGGCCGTCATTGCCAGCGAAGTGAATCAATCCAGAATCTCTCCGCAAGAGCAGGCTGGATTGCTTCGTCGCTTCGCTCCTCGCAATGACGGAGGCAGCGCCCTACTCCGCCGCGCTCGCGAGCCGCTCTGGAAATGCCGCGGCCAGCGCGGCTCGCTCTGCCTTCAGCACGCCGCGCTCGGTAATAAGTCCCGTGACCAGACGCGCCGGCGTCACGTCGAAGGCGTAGTTCGCGACTGGCGAGCCGTCAGGCACGATGCGCACCGTCTCGATCCGCCCGTCCGCGGTACGGCCGGTCATGGTCGCGACCTCCTCGGCCCCACGCTGCTCGATCGGCACCTGCTTGCCGTCGCCGATATTGAAATCGATGGTCGGCGACGGGAGCGCGACATAGAACGGCACGCCATTGTCGAAAGCCGCAAGTGCCTTCAAATAGGTGCCGATCTTGTTGCAGACATCGCCATTGGCGGCAACGCGGTCGGTGCCGACAACGGCGAGATCGACCATGCCATGCTGCATCAAATGCCCGCCGGTGTTGTCGGCAATCACGGTATGCGGAACGCCATGATGGCCGAGCTCCCAGGCGGTGAGTGAAGCACCCTGGTTGCGCGGGCGCGTCTCGTCGACCCAGACATGGATCTTGTGCCCGCGGTCATGCGCCAGATAGATCGGCGCGGTCGCCGTGCCCCAATCGACGGTGGCGAGCCAGCCCGCGTTGCAGTGGGTGAGCACATTGACTGTCTCGCCCGGCTTCTTGCGCGCGGCGATCGCCTCGATCAGCGCAAGCCCGTTCTGTGCGATGCCCTGGTTGATCGTGACGTCCTCCTCCACGATCTCGTCGGCGCGGGCATAGGCCGCATCCGCGCGTGTTGATGAATTGAGCGGCCGCAGCACCCCGCGCATTCCATCGAGCGCCCATTTCAGATTGATCGCGGTCGGTCGCGTGGCGATGAGCGTCTTGTAGGCGCGATCGAGCCCTGCATCGGAGGCATCCTCGCGCATGGCGAGCGCCATGCCGAAGGCGGCAGTGGCGCCGATCAGCGGCGCGCCACGTACCAGCATCGAGCTGATCGCGTCCGCAGCCTCCGTGCAATTGGTCAACCTCGCCACCACGAACTCATGCGGCAGCCGCCGCTGATCGATGGCGCCGACCGACCAGCCGTCCTCTTCGAGCCAGATGCTGCGATAATGCCTGCCGTCGACCTTCATGGTACGCCTATCTCCGTGGCGGGCTTTACGCCCAGCACCCGTCCAGCAACTGCGTCGAGCTTCTTCAACAACTCCGGATCACGCGCCTCGGGCGCAGTGATCAACGCAGTATCGAGCGCGCGGTCGGAGCCGATCGGGCACGGCTCGTGCTCCCCTGGGAAATCCCGCGCAAGCCGTGCCACCAGCGCCTTGGCCTTGTCGGCGTTCGAGCTCAAGACGCGGATGATGTCCTGCACAGTGACGGCATCGTGGTCCGGATGCCAGCAATCGAAATCCGTCACCATCGCCACCGTAGCGTAGCAGATCTCGGCCTCGCGGGCGAGCTTGGCCTCGGGCATGTTGGTCATACCGATCACGGAATAGCCGAGATTCTTGTAGGTCATGCTCTCGGCATAGCTCGAGAATTGCGGGCCCTCCATGCAGACATAGGTGCCGTCTCGCGCGATTTTGATTCCTTCCGCCTCGGCGGCGGCGGCAAGATGGATGCGCAGCCGCGGCGATACCGGATGCGCCATCGAGACATGCGCCACGCAGCCCCGGCCGAAGAACGAGCTCTCACGCTTATGCGTGCGGTCAACGAACTGGTCGACCAGCACAAATGTGCCCGGCGGCAATTCCTGTTTGAACGAGCCGCAGGCCGACAGCGAGATCAGGTCGGTCACGCCCGCGCGCTTCAGCACGTCAATATTGGCGCGATAATTAATGTCGGACGGCGACAGCCGGTGGCCCTTGTCATGCCTGGGCAGGAACACGATCGGCCGCCCCGCAATGCTGCCGCGCCGCACGGAAGACGAGGGCTCGCCCCACGGGCTCTTGATTGCCTCGTCACGCGCGTTCTCCAGGCCCGGCAGATCGTAGATGCCGGAACCGCCGATGATGCCAAGGACTGCTTTTGTCATGATCTCCCCGCGAACTGTCGGCGACAGTGTAGCGGGTTTTTGCGACGCCAGCGATATTGTTGGGTTCCGTCATTTCAGGGCAGGCGAAGCCCGGAATCTCGCGCCACAATCTCTGGATTCCAGGCTCGCGTCTGCGCGCGCCCCCCGGAATGGCAGCGCTGTCAAGCCGCCGTCGGCTGCAGCTGCGCCATGACCATCCGCCGCAACGTCTCGACCGACTGAAAATTCTCGGGCGTAATCTCGTTTTGCGGAATCGTGAAATCGAATTCGGCTTCGACTGACAGCATCAGACTGACCATGTCCATCGAGGTCAGCCCGGCATCAACCAGCTTTGCATCGGGACCGAGCTCAGTGGACAACGCGTTCTGCGCAAGGATCGCTTGCACCAGAGCCGTGACTCGGCTGTGCACATCGACTTCGAAGCTTTGCATTCCCGACCTTCCAGGCTTTTCCAAATCAAAATCAATTGACATGACGGCCACTGTCCACGCCGCGAGCATAGCGGCAAATCCTGAAAAATATTGACGCTGCTTGTCCTCAAAGGCCGCGTTTGTCGTTAAGGCTAACGCGCCTTCACCTTTTTCATCGTTTCGAGATACCTGCAGTTAACTCTCCATGGCGATGTGAGGCGGCATTCCCTGAATTTCATCGACGAATTTAAGTTAAATCCATACCCTTTTGGTTCAATCACGCCATCAAGAAAGTCGATATCCGCGTCGGGCGATATCCTGACCGCGGATTTCAAACCAGTAGCAACGGAGGTCGAGCATGAATGTCCAGGATGCCAGGTTCGAGCAACAACCTGCAGCCGACAAGGACCTCGATCGCTTGCCGATGGATGGGGGGTCGCTGTTTCTGCAACGCACGGCGGCCGTCGCCAGCGCAGCTGCGGCAGAGGCAGAGGACGTCGATCGCGAGGCTCGCTTTCCCAAGGCCGCCATTGACGCAGCGCGCGAGCAAAAGCTGCTCGGCATGCTGATCCCCGTTGCCTTCGGCGGCTTCGGCGCTTCGATCCCTGACGTCACCGAGGTCTGCTACACGCTGGGCCGCGCCTGCGCCTCCAGCGCCATGATCTTCGCCATGCACCAGACCAAGGTCGCCTGCCTGGTCCGTCATGGCACCGGCAGCGATTATCATGAGGCGTTGATGCGGCGCGTGGCGGCGGAGCAAATGCTGCTCGCATCATCGACCACCGAGGGACAGAACGGCGGCAATATCCGCTCCAGCGCAGCGGCCGTCGCGCACAGCGATGCCGAGATTTCCCTGGTGCGCAACGCCACCGTGATTTCCTACGGCGCCGAGGCCGATGGCATCGTCAGCATCGCCCGCCGCGCCGACGATGCGGCCGCCTCCGACCAGGTGCTCCTGGCCGTCACCAAGGACAACTACACGCTTCAGCGAATCCAGGGCTGGGAGACGCTCGGCATGCGCGGCACCTGCAGCGCGGGCTTCGAGCTGAAGATCAACGGCCCCGCCGCGATGATCTTCCCTGAGAGCTATGACAAAATTCACGCCCAGACCATGACCCCGGTCGCCCATCTCTGCTGGTCGTCGGCCTGGGCCGGCATTGCCGCGGCCGCGGTCGAGCGCGCCCAGCGCTTCATCCGCAAGGCGGCGCGCGGCGCCGGTGGCCAGATGCCTCCTGGCGCGGCGCATTACACCGCCGCCAAGATGGCGCTGACCAAGCTCCGCGCCATGATCACCGCCAATCTCGACCTCTATGCCGCGCATGAATATGACGAGCGCGCGCTATCGTCCCTCGACTTCCAGTCGGCGATCAATCTCTTGAAAGTTCAGGCCTCCGAGCTTGCCGTGGAGACCGCGATGCATGCGATGCGCGCCTGTGGGCTATCGGGTTATCGCAACGACGGCGAGTTCACCGTGGGGCGCCATCTCCGTGACGCGCTGTCGGCACCGCTGATGATCAACAATGACCGCATCCTCGCCAATATCGCAACAGCCAGCCTGATGAGCGGCGTGCCCACATCGCTCCGCGATTGATCCTCAAAATCATTTGGGAATGACAGCCATGAACATTGCCGTTCAAACCGATTCGCCTGAGCTCGCGCCGCAATCGGCCGATCCGCTCGATCATCTCGCCGATGTCCTTTTTTTCAGGATGGGGAGCGATGGCGTCTATGCCCGCACCGCGCGCTATGAGGACGTGGTGGAGCGGCTCGCCGCGCTGATCTCCAGGCATCGCGAGCCCGACACCGAGGTGATGCGCTTTCCGCCGGTCATGAGCCGCGCCCAGCTCGAGAAATCGGGTTACCTGAAGAGCTTTCCCAACCTGCTCGGCTGCGTCTGCGGCCTGCATGGCACCGAGCGTGAGATTCATGCTGCCGTGAGCCGCTTCGATGCCGGCGGCGACTGGACCTCCTCGCTGTCGCCGGCCGATCTCGTGCTGTCGCCGGCCGCCTGCTATCCGGTCTACCCGATCGCGGCGAGCCGCGGGCAGCTGCCCGCCGGCGGCCTGCGCTTCGACGTCGCCGCCGACTGCTTCCGCCGCGAACCGTCGCGTCATCTCGACCGACTACAGTCGTTCCGGATGCGCGAATATGTCTGCATCGGCAGCCCTGATGATGTCGCAGCCTTCCGCGAGCGCTGGATGGTACGCGCGCAGGGCATCGCGCGTGACCTGGGCCTCACTTTCAAGGTCGACCACGCCAGCGATCCCTTCTTCGGCCGCGTCGGCCAGATGAAAGCGGTCAGCCAGAAGCAGCAGTCACTGAAGTTCGAGCTGCTGGTGCCGCTGCGCTCGGAGGAGCAGCCGACCGCCTGCATGAGCTTCAACTATCACCGCGACCATTTCGGCATCACCTGGGACATCAAGGATGCCAATGGTGAGGCCGCCCACACCGGCTGCGTCGCCTTCGGCATGGACCGGCTCGCAGTCGCAATGTTCCATACCCACGGCACCGATCTCTCACAATGGCCGGCAAAGGTGCGCGAGGCGCTCGGGCTTTCCCCGCATTCGCATGCCGACGGCCAGGTCGAAGGCTGGCGCTGAGAGCACCGGATCAACGAAGCAGACGCCGTGACCGAGCTCAGGCCCTTGATCCGCTGCCGCGAGATCGGCGCCTCTGATCTGGAGGCGGTCGCGGAGCTGTTGACGCGCGGCTTCGCCGGCCGCTCGCGTGACCATTGGATGAGCGGATTGAAGCGCCAGGCCACGCGCGACGTGCCGGAGGGCTATCCACGCTTCGGCTACATGCTCGACCATGAGGGTGCGCCGGTCGGCGTGCTGCTCTTGCTCTACTGCGCGCGCGACGAGGACGGCGAGGCCGCCATCCGCTGCAATCTTTCGAGCTGGTATGTGGAGTCAGCGTTCCGCAACTATGCGCCGATGCTGACCAAGATCGCGCAGCGCCACAAGGAAGTCACCTACGTCAATATCAGCCCGGCGAGCTGGACCTGGCGCATCATCGAAGCCCAGGGCTTTCGGCCCTACTGCAGCGGCATGTTCGTTTCCCTTCCGGCGCTGTCGCGGCCCGCAGGCGGCATGACGGTCGAGATCGTCTCGCGCCATGTCCGCGAACTCGGGGGCTTGTCCGCGAAGGAGACCGCACTGCTGACGCGTCATGCAGCGAGCGGCTGCCTGAGCATTCTCTGCCGGACGGCCGACGGCCACGCGTTCCCCTTCATCCTGCAGCCGATGCGCATCCACCGTGGGCGGCTCTCACCGCCGGCGATGCAGCTCATCTATTGCCGTGACATCGCCGATTACATCACCTGCGCCGGCACCATCGGTCGCTGCCTGCTCTTGCGGGGCAAGATCTCGGTGGTGCTCGATGCCAATCAGCGCGTGGACGATCTGGTCGGCTTCTACACCGAGAGGCGCGGTCGCAAGTATTTCAAGGGCCCGCATTGCCCGCGGCTGGGCGATTTGTCGGATACCGAGCTTGTGATTTACGGGCCGTAGCTTTCTCCGGCGTCATTCCGGGGCGATGCGCCAGCATTGAGCCCGGAATCACCCTCTCACGCCGCAAGCTTCCCCGCGTGCGCGAAATCCCAATACAGCTTCCGTGCACGCATATAGAATGGACCCGGCTTCAACTCACGTTCGTCGATCCGGATCACCGGCGCGACCTTGGCGAAATTGCCGGTCGAGAA
The DNA here is from genome assembly GCF_000472425.1 of Bradyrhizobium sp. Tv2a-2. Classification (GTDB taxonomy): domain Bacteria; phylum Pseudomonadota; class Alphaproteobacteria; order Rhizobiales; family Xanthobacteraceae; genus Bradyrhizobium. The sequence continues at coordinate 376,469 of NZ_AXAI01000005.1, forward strand.
AATCTCATCCGCTTGCGCAAAATCTGCATAGCACAGCGTCGACTCGATCACGGCGACGCCGTCGCCGCGTAGCAGCTCCATCACGCGCTGCCGTGTGATGCCGTCCAAGAAAGTGCCGTTCGGCACCGGCGTATAAACCACACCATCCTTCGCCATGAATACATTGGCATTGCCAAATTCGGCGACATTGCCGAGCAGATCGAGCATCAGGCAATTGTTGAAGCCGCGCGAGGCCGCTTCGCGGAGCGCGCGCGAATTGTTGGGATAGAGGCAGGCGGCCTTGGCATCGACAGGCGCGCATTCCATGGTTGGCCTGCGGAACGGGGACAGCGTGATGGCATTGCCTGTCGGCTGCGGCATCGGAGCTTCGTAGATCGACAGGCACCAGTTGGTGGTCTCAGGATCGAACAGCACGCCGCCGCCGGTGCCATGCTGCGGCCAGTACATCGGGCGGATATAAAGCTCCGCCCTGGCGCCGAAACGCGCGACGCCTTCGCGCGCAAGGCCGAGCCAGGTGTCGCGATCGACCATCGGCTTCAGCCCGAAATTGATGGCGGACCGATTGACGCGCTCGCAATGACGATCAAGATCCGGCACCGCACCTTCAAAGGCACGCGCGCCGTCGAACACGGTCGAGCCGAGCCAGAGCCCATGGGTACGCGGACCCATGATCGGCACATTGCCTTCGTGCCATTCGCCCTCGAAGAAAGTCCAGGTGGGCGAATAGCTGACCGGCTTGCTCTTGGAAACCACGACGACGCTCCATGCGTAAGCAACTTGCGCGCTGCACAATGTGTCATCATTATCGCCATGGGAGACTTAAGGATTCCCTTGCCTGTCCCGCAGCAATGGTGATCCATTTATACTTGATGAATAGTCACGATCGTCGATTTGGTTAATTGGTGCAGCCATGCCACTCGATCCTCTCGCCAAACGCCTGCTCGCCATGATGGCGGCAGCCTCGACCGCCGATCGCAAAAGACCGACGCCAGATGAGCGACGGGAGGCGTTGGCAAAACTGATGCAGTTTGCCCGTGCCGATCACGCCGATGTAACGAATGAAGACCACGCCTTGCCGGGTCCCGCCGGCGACATCGCCTATCGTCTCTATTCGCCGGCTGCACCCGCGCGCGATCCCGCGCCCGGCTTCGTGTTCTTCCACGGCGGCGGCCTGGTCGCCGGCAGCATCGAGACCCACCACCACGTCGCGGCGGCGTTGACGCAGGCGACTGGCTGCCGGCTGCTTTCGGTCGATTACCGGCTCGCGCCCGAGCACAAATTTCCGGCCGCAGTGGAGGATGCGATTGCGGCGACTCAATATGTGCTCACCAATGCCGCCAGACTCGGCATCGATTCCGGTCGTATCGTGGTCGGCGGCGATTCCGCCGGCGCGACGTTGGCCGCCGTGGTCTGCCAGCACGCGCTGCAAAATGCCTGGCCACAAATTGCCGCACAATGCCTGATCTGCCCGGTGCTCGATTTCGAGGAGACCTCGCCCTCGCGACGGGAATTTGCCGAAAATCATCTGATCGACCGGGCGACGCTTCAGGCCGATCTTGCCGATTATGTCACTGACGATGCCGATGCCGCCGATCCGCGCATCTCGCCGTTGCGCGCATTCCATGTCGCGGGCCTGGCGCCTGCGATCATCCATACTGCGGAATACGATCCGATGCGCGACGAGGGCAATGCCTATGCACGAAAGCTGCTCGCCGCCGGCGTTGCCGTTGAACACATCTGCCACGACGGCATGATTCACAATTTCCATTGCCTCGGCGCCCTGCTCCCGCAGGCGCAGCTCGTGTTGTCGCAGATCGGCGAGCAGGTCAGGCGCGCGGTAGGGGCGGTGTAGCTCTCGCCGTCGTCCCGGTGAACGCCGGGGCGACGGTAGAATTTGAATCAATTTTTACCTATCCCGCGATAATTCATTAGGGTTATTTCATCGATCTCTATGCGAATTATTGCTCCCTTCACCCCTCGCTCCTAATCAGGGGCCAGCGCCAAACGCGATCCTTGAAAGAAAAGCGAGGCGCTCAGGTGGAGGTCGATGATGCGCAACGAGACGATTGCTATTCACGCCGGCTACGATACCGACCCGACCACCAAGGCGGTTGCCGTCCCGATCTACCAGACCGCATCCTATGCTTTCGACAGCGCCGACCACGGCGCCGCGCTCTTCAACCTTGAAGCCGAAGGTTTTCGCTACAGCCGGATTGCCAACCCGACGAGTGCTGTGCTGGAAAAGCGCATCGCCGAGCTCGAGGGCGGCGTCGGGGCGCTGGCGGTCGCGACCGGCCAGGCTGCGCTGCATTTTTCATTTGTCAATGTCGCCGACGGCGGCGGCAATATCGTCTCCGTGCCGCAGCTCTATGGCACGACCCATACGCTGCTGGCGCATATCCTGCCACGCCAGGGCATCACTGGCCGCTTTGCCGAGAGCGACCGTCCCGAGGCGATCGAGAGATTGATCGACGAGAACACCAAGGCCGTGTTTGCCGAGAGCATCGGCAACCCCGCGGGCAATGTCTGCGACATCGAGGCACTGGCGAAAGTCGCGCATCGCCACGGCGTGCCACTGATCATAGACAACACAGTGGCAACGCCGATTCTGCTCAAGCCGTTTGACTACGGCGCCGACATTGTCGCGCATTCGCTGACAAAATTCCTCGGCGGTCACGGCACCACGCTCGGCGGCGCCATCGTCGACAGCGGCCGCTTTCCCTGGAAGGGCAATGCCCGCTTCCCGGCGTTCAACGATCCAGACGTGTCTTATCACGGCCTCGTCTACGCCGACCGCTTCGGACCCAAGGCCTATATCGAGCGCGCGCGCAGCGTCTATCAGCGCACCATGGGCGCGGTGCTGTCGCCGTTCAACGCCTTCCTGCTGTTGCAGGGCATCGAGACCGTGGCGCTGCGCGTCGAGCGCCATGTCGAAAACGCGCGCAAGGTCGCGGAATTCCTGCGGGCCGATCCGCGCGTCGCCTGGGTGAACTATGCGGGATTCCCCGACAGCCCCTATTACCCGCTCGTGCAGAAATATCTCAACGGCAATGCCTCGTCGCTGTTCACCTTCGGCATCAAGGGCGGGATGGAGGCGGGCAAGACTTTTTATGACGCGCTGAAGCTGATCACGCGTCTCGTCAATATCGGCGACGCCAAGTCGCTCGCCTGCCATCCGGCCTCGACCACACACCGGCAGATGTCGCGCGAGCAGCAAAGGATCGCAGGCATCCTTCCCGAGACCATTCGTCTCTCGGTCGGCATCGAGCATGTCGCCGATATCATCGAGGATATCGACCAGGCATTGGCGAAAGCCTGCCCGGACCGGGGCCGGCTCGAGGCCGCCGAATAGACGGCAGGATTATCATGATCCTTCTGTTCGACAAGAAGCAGTCGATCGCAAGCCCGACGCTGGCGCCGGGGCAGGACGCGTTCGATCACGGCGAACGAAGCGAGCTCACCATCGGCCTCGTCAACAACATGCCCGACAGCGCGTTGAAACCGACCGAGAGACAATTCTCGCGTCTGCTGAGCGGCGCGGCGGGACAGGCCACGATCCACTTCCACTTCTTCTCGCTGCCCTCGGTCAACCGTTCCTCGCAAGCGCGCGCACATATCGAGAAGGAATATAGCGATATCGCCGATCTCGGCCGGCTGAAGCTCGACGGCCTGATCGTCACGGGCGCCGAGCCGAATGGCTGTACTCTTCCGCAGGAAACCTTGTGGCGCGAGCTGACCGATATCATCGATTGGGCCAAGATCAACACGCGATCGACGATCTGGTCCTGCCTCGCCGCGCATGCGGCCGTGCTGCATCTCGACGGCATAGAGCGGCAGCGCCTGCCGGCAAAGTGCTCAGGCGTCCAGACCTGCATCAAGGCCACTGACGACTGGCTGACCCGCGGCCTGCGTGGACCGCTGAAGGTCCCGCATTCGCGCCTCAACGAGGTACGCGAGAGCGATCTTGTGAATCGCGGCTACCGGGTCCTGACCCGGTCGAACGCGGCCGGCGTCGACATTTTCGCCAAGCAATTCGACAGCCGATTCATCTTCTTCCAGGGCCACCCGGAATATGACGCGCTGTCGCTGCAGCGAGAATATATGCGCGACCTCGCCCGATACCTCGCCGGCGAGCGGGAGGACTATCCGGCAATCCCGGCGAGTTATTTCGATGCAGCGACCGAAGCCCAGCTCACGAGCTTTGAAAAGCGCGCCAGATCCGGGCGCGACCCGACCCTCGCAGCCGAACTGCCCGGTCTGACGCTGCGCGTCGATATCGCCGCGGGCGTCGCCGCACATGTGATCTTGCGAAATTGGCTGGCTTTTCTCGGGCGACAGCCGGGATAACCACGCCGTCTTTATCCCGGTCGGGGTGGCGGCGGCACGCAAAGCCCGCTACATTGGGGGCGATCCGCAATCCCCCGTCGCGCTCTCCTTTTCGCAAGCCGTTCCGCCCGCGTGTCCGAAACCGACCGCCTCCACTCGACCCTCAGCTCCGTCTTCGGACTCACCGCCTTTCGTGGCGCGCAGGACGCGATCATCCGGCATGTCACCGATGGCGGCAACTGCCTGGTGCTGATGCCGACCGGCGGCGGCAAGTCGCTCTGCTATCAGTTGCCCGCGTTGCTCCGCGATGGCTGCGGTATCGTGGTCTCCCCGCTGATCGCGTTGATGCGAGACCAGGTCGCGGGGCTTGTCGAAGCCGGCGTCAATGCCGCGGTGCTGAACTCGACCCTGTCCTACCAGGAGGCTTCCGAGGTCGAGCGGCGGCTGATCGCGGGCGACCTCGATCTGCTCTATGTCGCACCGGAGCGGCTGCTCAATCCGCGCTGCCTGTCACTGCTGGAACAGGCGCGCATCGCGCTGTTTGCCATTGACGAGGCGCATTGCGTCTCGCAATGGGGGCATGATTTCCGCCCCGAATATATCGGTCTCTCGGTGCTCGCCGAACGCTTTCCCGACGTGCCGCGCGTGGCCCTGACTGCAACCGCCGATGCGCTGACGCGGCAGGAGATCGTCGAGCGGCTGTCGCTCGATCACGCGCCGCAATTCGTCTCGAGCTTCGACCGCCCCAACATCCGCTACGAGATCGTCGACAAGAAGAACGCAGTCGGTCAGCTCAAGACCTTCATCGCCGAGCGCCACGCCGGCGACGCCGGCATCATCTATTGCCTGTCGCGCGCCAAGGTCGAGGACGTCGCGCGCGCGCTGCAAGACGCCGGCATTGCCGCCCTGCCCTATCATGCCGGGCTCGATGCCGGCGTTCGTGCGCGCCATCAAGACCGCTTCATCAACGAGGACGGCGTGGTGATCGTGGCGACCGTCGCCTTCGGCATGGGCATCGACAAGCCCGACGTGCGCTATGTCGCCCATCTCGATCTGCCCAAGAGCATCGAGGCCTATTATCAGGAGACAGGCCGCGCCGGGCGCGACGGCAAACCTTCTGCGGCGTGGATGGCGTACGGCCTGCAGGACATCGTGCAGCAGCGGCGCATGATCGACGATTCGGATGCATCCGACAGCTTCAAGCGCGTGTCGGCGCAGAAGCTCGATGCGCTGGTGGGCCTTGCCGAAACTGTCAATTGCCGGCGCGCGCGATTGTTGTCGTATTTTGGCGAGACTTTCGCGTCCGAGAACTGCGGCAATTGCGATAACTGCCTGACACCGCCGCGCGTCCGCGACGGCAAGATTCTGGCGCAAAAGCTGCTGTCCTGCGTCTATCGCACCGGACAGCGTTTCGGCGCCATGCATGTGTTCGACGTGCTGGTCGGCCGGCTGACCGAGAAGGTGCAGCAATTCGGGCATGACAAGCTCTCGGTGTTCGGCATCGGGCGCGAGCTCAACGAAAAGCAATGGCGCGTGGTGCTGCGGCAACTGATCGCGATGGGGCATCTGCACGCGGATAGCGAGGCCTATGGCGCGCTGAGGCTCACTGAATCAGCGCGCGGCGTGTTGCGTGGCGAGACCGAGGTGCGGCTGCGCGAGGAAGCGGAGGGCGCGCGCAACCGCACCATCCGGGCGAAGTCAAGGCGCGGCGAGCTCGCGCCCGCCTCCCCCGGCCAGAGCAAGACCGACGCCGTGCTCTATACCGCGCTGAAGGCCTGGCGCACCGAGACCGCGAAGAAGCGCGGCGTGCCGGCCTATGTCGTGCTGCACGATTCCACCATCGACGGTATCGCCGCCGCGCGCCCCGCCACGCTCACCGAACTACGCGGCGTTGCCGGCATCGGCGACAGGAAGCTCGAGCACTACGGCACGGAGCTGATGGAAGTGATCAACGCGCATCGCGCCGAGCCGTGAGGCGGAACGCGCTTCACCTCGCCCCGCTTGCGGCGCGAGGTGAACTTCAAGCATCACCCATTCCTGAACGCATACGCATAGCCGTTGATCGCGGGCGCGCCGCCGAGATGGGCGTAGAGCACCTTGGAGCCGGCAGGGAAATAGCCCTTCTTCACCAGGTCCATCATGCCCTGCATGGATTTGCCTTCATAGACGGGGTCGGTGATCATGCCCTCCAGCCGCGCGCAGAGACGGATGGCGTCCTTGGTCTCGTCGGAGGGAACGCCATAGGCCGGGTAGGCGTAATCCTCGACCAGCACGACGTCGTCGTCCTCGATGTCGCGGCCAAGCTCGACAAGTGCCGCGGTGTTGCGCGCGATATCGAGCACCTGCGCCTTGGTCTGATTGGGCGTGAAGGATGCATCGATGCCGATCACCCGGCGCGCGCGGCCGTCCTTGGCGAAGCCGACCGTCATGCCGGCATGGGTCGAGCCGGTGACGGTGCAGACGACGATATAATCGAATTTGAAGCCGAGCTCCTTCTCCTGCGCGCGCACCTCTTCGGCAAAGCCGACATAGCCGAGCCCGCCGAACTTGTGAACGGAGGCGCCGGCCGGGATCGCATAGGGCTTGCCGCCCGCGGCCTTCACCTCTTCGATCGCCTCTTCCCAGCTCTTGCGGATGCCGATGTCGAAGCCGTCCTCGACCAGGCGCACGTCCGCGCCCATGATGCGGCTGAGCAGGATGTTGCCGACGCGATCATAGACTGCGTCCTCATGCGGTACCCAGGCTTCCTGCACCAGGCGGCACTTCATGCCGAGCTTGGCCGCAACCGCCGCAACCATGCGGGTGTGATTCGACTGCACGCCGCCGATCGACACCAGCGTGTCGGCGTTGGAGGCGATGGCGTCGGGAATTATGTATTCGAGCTTGCGCAGCTTGTTGCCGCCGAAAGCGAGACCGGAGTTGCAGTCCTCCCGCTTCGCATAGAGTTCGACCTTGCCGCCGAGATGGCGCGACAGCCGGTCCAGCTTCTCGATGTGAGTGGGCCCGAAGGTGAGCGGATAGCGCGCGAATTTTTCCAGCATGCTGGCTGCCCCGAATGAGTGGTTGCTGGCCGGAGCTCTAGCACTAAGTGCTGGAAAGGTGCTCCCGAATTTTACGCTCGAAAGTCCTGAATACTTGCAGTATTTTACACAATCTCTGCCACTAGTGCCATCTTCCTACCTAATGATGGAAGAATCTTCCATGTCGGCCAAGCTGGATCGCATCGACCTCAAGATGCTGCGTTTGCTGCAGAATAACGCCCGGCTCAGCAACGCGGAGCTGGCCGGGATGGCCGGGGTCAGCCCCGCCACCTGCCATCGCCGCACCCAGCGCCTGTTCGAAGAGGGTTTCATCAGCGAGGCGAGAGCCATCATCGCCCCGCGCAACGTCGGCAAGGGCGCACTGGTGATGGTAGGCGTCGTGCTCGACCGCTCAACGCCCGAGAGTTTTGCCGCTTTCGAGCAGGCGGTGGCAAAACTGAAATTCGTGCTCGACTGCCACCTCGTCGCCGGCGATTTCGACTACTTCCTCAAGATCCGCGTCGGCGACATGGAGGATTTCAACCGCATCCACGGCGAGCAGCTGATCGCGCTGCCCGGTGTCCGGCAGACGCGCACCTTCTTTGTGATGAAGGAAGTCGTCGACAACGCGCCGCTGGATTTCTGATACGTAAATGTACTGCGGTGAACCGTCGCAGCTCTTTGCGAGCATTAATTCGAATTAATTCCCCGGCAAGCACCTTTTAATGACGCCGACAGGCTGCGGTAAGGCCACGCGCGTTAACTCTCCGAACAAGGCCAACGAGCCTCAACCCAATTTTGGAGACAAAAGCCAAATGACAGAGAACGCCCATCCCATTCGCAAGATCTTGTCGGCGCGGCGCCTGGCGCTGCTCGGCTCGGTCGCTGTGCTCGGTTCGGCCCTGATGCTGGGCGGCCCGCTCGCCGGCAACCACCTCGCCTCGCCCGCCCATGCCGCGATCCAGAGCGCACAACAAGGCCCGACCGGCTTCGCCGATCTCGTCGCCAAGGTGAAGCCTGCCGTGATCGCCGTCAGCGTCAAGGTGGACGCCGACGCTGTGTCTTCGCACGGGGGACAGAGCGACGATGAGGATGCCTCGCCGTTCTCCGGCTCGCCGTTCGAGAAATTCTTCCATCAATATGGCGAGAACGGCCCGCGCATGCGGATGGCGCCGCAGCATCGCGAGATCACCGGTCTCGGCTCCGGCTTCTTCATTTCCGCCGACGGTTATGCGGTGACCAACAACCACGTTGTCGATCACGCCTCCTCGGTGAAGGTGACGACCGATGACGGCACCATCTATACCGCCAAGGTGATCGGCACCGATCCGAAAACCGACCTTGCGCTGATCAAGGTCGACGACAAGGGCAAGAAGGATTTTCCCTACGTCAACTTCGAGGATCAGAAGCCGCGCATCGGTGACTGGGTCGTCGCGGTCGGCAATCCCTACGGGCTCGGCGGCACCGTGACCGCCGGCATCATCTCGGCCGAAGGCCGCGACATCGGCTCCGGCCCCTATGACAGCTACATCCAGATCGACGCGCCCATCAACAAGGGCAATTCGGGCGGCCCGACCTTCGACATCAATGGCAATGTGATCGGCGTCAACACCGCGATCTATTCGCCCTCCGGCGGCTCGGTCGGCATCGGCTTCGACATCCCGGCGGCGACGGCCAAGGCCGTGATCGCACAGCTCAAGGAGCATGGTTCGGTGACCCGCGCCTATATCGGCGTGCAGGTGCAGCCGGTCACGGCAGGAATTGCCGAAAGCCTCGGCTTGAAGAAGGCCGAAGGCGCGCTGGTCGACGAGGCGCAATCCGACACGCCCGCGGCGAAGGCCGGCATCCAGCCGGGTGACGTCATCACCGCAGTCAACGGCAAGGCGGTGAAGGATTCGCGCGAGCTCGCCCGCGAGATCTCGACCATGACGCCCGGCGCCACGGTCAAGCTCGACGTGCTGCGCAAGGGCGATTCGAAGACCTTCGACGTGACGCTCGCCACCATGCCGAACCAGCGTGAGGCGAATGCGGGCAAGGAGGAAGGCTCCGCGTCGACCCCGCATCTCGGGCTCTCGGTCGCACCGGCCGGTGAAGTCGCCGGCGCCGGCAGCAAGGGTGTAGTCGTCACCAATGTCGATCCGGAAGGTCCGGCCGCTGAGCACGGCTTCAAGTCAGGTGACGTGATCCTCTCCGTCGGAGGCAACAGCGTCTCCAACGTCACCGAGCTGCGCAAGGCGCTGGCCGATGCCAAGAGCGCAGGCAAGCACCAGGTGTTGATGCAGGTGAAGACCGCCGACAACACCCACTTCGTCGCCATGCCGATCGGCTGATCGGTCCGATCAGGTAGGCGAAACGAGCCCGTCGTCCGCGCATTCTCCAGGCGCGGGCGGCGGGCGCTTTTTTGACTTCTCCCCGCTGGGAAGAGCTGGCGGACAAAGAATGTGCGGCCAAAGACCAGAGGCGCTGGAAGGGCTGCCACCGCGCGGCAATTTGTGGCACAAGGGCGGTCACGCCGCGCCCTGCCGATCAGCGAGTTCACAATGCCCGCGCCCAAACCACCCGCGTTCGAGACCCTGAGCCTGCACGCCGGCCAGCACCCGGATCCAACGACCGGCGCCCGCGCGGTGCCCATCTACCAGACGACCTCCTATGTGTTCCAGGATTCCGAGCACGCCGCGGCGCTGTTCAATCTGGAGCGCGCCGGCCACATCTATACCCGCATCTCCAATCCGACGACCGCCGTGCTCGAGGAGCGGCTGGCGGCGCTGGAGAATGGCGTCGGCTCGATCTGCACCGCGAGCGGCATGGCGGCGCTGCATCTGGCCATTGCGACCTTGCTCAATGCCGGCGACCACATCGTCGCCTCCGCCTCGCTCTATGGCGGCACCATCAATCTGCTTGCACATACGCTGCCGCGCTTCGGCATCACCACGACGTTCGTAAAGCCGCGCGATCACCAGGCCTTCCGCGCCGCAATCCGGCCAAACACGCGGCTCGTGATCGCCGAGACCATCGGCAATCCCGGGCTCGAAGTGCTCGACACATCCGCGGTCGCTGCTATCGCGCATGATGCAAAGATTCCACTCCTGATCGACAACACCTTTGCGACGCCTTATCTCAGCCGCCCGATCGACCATGGCGCCGATATTGTCATGCACTCCGTGACAAAATGGCTGGGCGGCCACGGCATTGCGATCGGCGGCGCCATCGTCGATGGCGGCCGCTTCGACTGGCGAGCGTCGGAGAAATTCGCGGTGCTGACCGAGCCCTATGCCGGTTATCACGGCATTGTCTTTGACGAGCAGTTCGGCCCGGCGGCCTTCATCATGCGCGCCCGCACCGAAGGCCTGCGCGATTTCGGCGCCTGCATCTCGCCGACCAATGCGTTCCAGCTCCTGCAGGGCGTCGAGACGCTGGCGGTACGCATGGACCGGCACATGCAGAACACCCACGCGGTGCTGGATGCTCTCAAGAGCAACAAGGCGGTTGAATGGGTGCTGCATCCCTCGCTGGAGGATCACCCGGACTATCAACTGGCAAAGCGCTTGCTGCCGCGCGGCGCCGGCTCCATCGTCAGCTTCGGCATCAAGGGCGGCCGAGCGGCGGGCCGCAAATTCATCGAGTCCCTGCGCATGATCAGCCACCTTGCAAATGTCGGCGACGCCAAGACGCTGGTGATCCACCCCGCCTCGACCACGCATCAGCAGATGGACGCCGCACAGTTGAAGGCGGCCGGAATCGGCGAGGAATTGGTGCGGCTGTCCGTCGGCATCGAAGCCGCCCAGGACATCATCGACGATCTCGGCCTCGCGCTGCGCGCCTCGCAAAAGGTTTGATGCCCATGAATCTCCAGGTGAACGGCAAGCAGGCTTTTGTTGCGACAGGCGGCCGCGAATTCGACAGATCACTTCCGGCCGTCGTGCTGATCCATGGCGCCGGCTTCGATCACACCGCCTGGGCGCTGCACAGCCGCTGGTTTGCGCATAACGGCTTTTCGGTGCTGGTGCCCGATCTGCCAGGCCATGGCCGCTCGGCGGGCCCCGCGCTTGGCAGCATCGCCGAGATGGCCGATTGGACGGCGGCACTGCTGAATGCGGCCGGCGCGAGCAAGGCGCATCTGATCGGCCATTCCATGGGCTCGCTGATCGCGCTCGATACCGCGGCACGGCATCCCGACAAGGTGTCGGCGCTCAGCCTGATCGGCACCGCGGCGGCCATGACCGTCGGCCCCGACCTGCTGAAAGCCGCGGAAGCCAATGACCAGGCCGCCATCGACATGGTCTCGATCTGGGGCTTGGGGTTTTCCGCCGAACTCGGCGGCAGCCTGGCGCCGGGCCTGTGGATGCATGGCGGCGCGCAACGCACGCTGCAATACTGCGCGCCCGGCGTGCTCTATTCCGACCTGGCTGCATGCAACGCCTATCTCGATGCGCCTGTATCGGCCGCGATGGTCAAGGTGCCGACCACCGTGATCCTCGGCGAGCGCGACATGATGACACCCGCAAAGGCCGGCAAGGCGTTGGCCGCAGCGATCCCCAATGCACGCACAGTGGTGCTCGCGGGCGCCGGACATATGATGATGTCGGAACGGCCGGATGCGCTGCTGGCGGCGATCAGGGGCTGACGTAGCGCTGCGGGATCACAGTCCCGCCCCTTCGCGATCGAGGCGATCGGCGGCACACGCTCGGATGCGAAGACACAGGCGATCCTGGTGCGCCACGATTCTCGGGCTCGCGTTCCAAACCGCGCGTGATCGCCTACGGCGATCCCGGCGTCCAGCACAAAGCGAGATACTGGCCTTCCGCGATCTGCGCCGGCGACATCTTCGAGGCCACTGCATTGCGCAACCGCAGGAAATAATCGCGCTCGTGCTTTGCGGCACGTGCCGCCGCGAGATTGAGCCATTTATAGGCGAGCACGAAATCCTGCGGCAGGCCGTGGCCCTTGTCGTACATCAGGCCGAGCATGGCCTGGCCGAACGGATTGCCGCTGATCGCGGCCTGAACGTAAAGATCGGCCGCCTCGGTATAGGCCTGCGGAGCGCCGTAGCCGTTTTCGTACATGAAGCCGAGGAAGGACTGAGCACGGGCGTTGCCCCGCAGCGCCAGCGGCGTCAGCAGTTTGACGGCGCCGATGTAGTCGCCGCGCGCGTAAGCCGCGTTGGCGCTTGCGAGCGTGTCTGCGCGTGCAGCGGGCAGCGAGAGCGCAAGGCAGGCGCAGAGCGCAAACGCCGCGACGAGGACACGGGGCACCGCCTTGCGCTCAATGCACGGTATGAATCGTGAGATCATCGGTGCTCGCTCCCACGCTGCCACGCAGCTTCGACCGCAGTTCCTCAGCGACGTGATGCGCATCGGTGCCATCGCGAATGATCTGGGGCCGAATGAAGATGATCAGCTCGGTGCGGGTCCCCTTCTTGTCTTGATGCGAGAACGCGTCGCCAAGGCCCTTGATCTCGTCCAGTACGGGAATGCCGGTGCGGTTGCCGTCCTGCTCCTCGCTGATCAAACCTGCAAGCAGAACGGTCTGCCCGTTCGCGACCGAAATCGAGCTCTTCACCCGGCGCTCCGACACGGTCGGTGTCAGGCTCGAGGCCGTCGTCTGGGTGACGTTGCTGATCTCCTGTTCGACTTCGAGCCGGACCGTGCCGTTGACGCTGATCCGTGGTGAAACACGCAGGATGATGCCGGTGTTGCGGTAGTCGATGGTGTTGACCACGGTGTTGCTGGTCGTCAGCACCGTGGCGCTGCCGGTCGAGACAGGTACGACGTCGCCGACCTGCAGTGTCGCTACCTGATTGTTGATGACGACCAGCGAAGGGTTCGACAGCACCTTCACCGAAGTTACCGTATGCAGGGCATCGAGAATGGCGTGCGGGTTGGTCTCCGACCCGAGCAGGAAATTGAAGCCCGGGAAGGCGCGATTGATTAACGCGCTGGTCACGGTGCTCGCGACCGAATTGCCGCTGCTATCAGTCGTCGTCGTCGTGCCCGAGGCTGGGGCCGACGTCGACTGCGTATTCAGAAGCGAACCGACACCCTGCTTCTGGAGAAAGAACTGCACGCCATAGCTCAATTCATTGGTGAGCGTGACCTCGGCGATGGTCGCATCGATCGCGACCTGCAGAGACGGCCGGTCCACCTGCTCCAGCGTCGCCTCGATGATCTTGTAATTGGGCTGATCGGCGTAGATCAGGAGCTCGTTGTTGACGATATCGGGGGTGATGCGCACGTTCTGCATGATCGGCTGGCCGTTGCTGCCTGCGGTATGGCTATCGAGCGCGCCGGAGTTGTTGTTATTGTTGTTGCTGCCGGTGCTGCCGCTATTGCCGGCACCTGCCCTCGTCTGTTGCATCGCGCCGAAAGGCGAGGTGCCGCCCGTCGAGGATGATCCGGTCGAGCCAAAACCATTGCTCGAAGCCGACCCGGAGTTCGAGTTCAGCGACAGGCGATCGGCCACGCTCGAGCTCGAGCTCAGGCCCGAACCCGGCGCGAGCTGGTTGTCTGCGCTGTCGAGCGAGGAGGACGAGCCGCCGATGAACATGTCGGTGAGGACCTTCGCGATCTGGCGCGCCTCGCCGTATTTCACCCGATAGACATGGACGCTGGTGCGGGCTGTGTCGGCCTGATCCAGCCGCTTGATCCATGTCGCCGCGGTGTGCAACAGCGCAGGCTTGCGGCTGACCACCAGAATGGCGTTGAGGCGGCTCATCGGCTGGAATTTCACAAGGCTCGCGCTCATGCCAGCGTCGCCGGAATCCATGATCTTTTCCAATTCCGCAATAATCGGCTCGGGCGCGCTGTTGGAGACCGGATAGATGCCGACCGACTGTCCGCGCATCCAGTCGACGTCGAACGAGAGCGCCGTGTCGACCGCGGTGCGCCGCTCCGCACCGGTGCCCTGGATCAAAAGAATATTACGGGTCGGATCGGCGCGGACGCTGCCCGGCTTGGTGGCAAACGAGTCCATCAGCTTCAGGATGGTCTGCGCCGACACATATTGTAATGGCACCACCGAGACGCCGTAGCCCGGCTCGGGAGTTGCCGCCGCGCTGTCGACGCGGCCGGCGCCGACTGCGTCGCCCAGCGGCGTCAGCTTGTAGCCGGCGGCATCCTTCAGCAGCACGACGCCAGAGAGGCGCAGGGCGCTTTCGAGCACGTAGACAATGTCGGATTTCGCCACCGGACGCACCGAAACCAGGCTCACGGTGCCCTGCACCCGCGGGTCGATCGTGTAGCCGGTGTTGAGGATATCGCCCAGCACCACCTTGGCGACGGTCGCCACCGGCGTGTTCTCGAAATTGAGGTCATAGCCGGGGCCGCCCGATGCCGGCTGCGTCACAAGCCTGCTATCGCCGACATCCGTGACCTCGGTCCCCTCATAGACGGCGGCCCTGGCACGCTGGCCCACATTGCTCTGCACGCCGCCGACAGTCTCGGGCTGGCGCGGCATGATGTCGGTGGAACGCACCTTGTCGAGGACGTCGATGTCGGCGGGCGCCGTTGACCCATTCATCGTCGCCAGGTTGCAGGATGTCAGAAGACCGACCAAAAAGAGCGCGATCACAGTCGCGCCAAAGCCGCGTGCGGCTGCCCGGGATCGGCCCTGTTTGCCGACGCACACCATGTTATTGCCGATCCAACTTTTGATACTTCAACACCCGCAGCCGATCGCGCGCGCAGGCCCGGGCAGGCCCAGCGCTCACGCAACGGCGGCAGCGGACCGTACTTAGCGATGCTGTTTGATGACTTGATGACAACTTTGTCATAAGTGCCGCGCGCCACGGGTCCGCTTCGTACGGGTGTCATATTCCGGATCGATAACGCGTCCGCGGGCAGCGGGCTTGGACGCCTCGCCGCATCGACCGCCCATTCAACGGAAAAACGCGAAGGACGCATGACCGGTCCGCAGTCGGCGCAGTTCGTGGAGCACCTTCGCCGCGCCGGGCAGCTGAAACGGACGGATGAGAAGCGCGACGCGGCCGCACCTGACCAATCGTCAGGCAACAGCCAGCGCAACGGACCGCCCACGACTAACGGAAAGTTGTGGGAGCTGACCGAACTCTCGCCAAACGATCTTGCTGACGAGGTGGCCCGCTTCTACGGGCTTCCGCGCGTGACTCTGCCTGACATGCTGCAGGCGGCTTCGCTTGCCGCATCGTTCTCACCCCGCTTCCTGCGCGAGAGCCTGGCATTCCCCTTTCGCACCCCTGGCAATGGCGTGGCGCTGGCGATGGCGGATCCGGCCGATCTCGCGACCCAGCGCGCCGCCGAGATCGTGCTCGGACCGGATATCGAGGTCCGCATCGCCGCCTTTGATGACCTAGGCACGGTGCTCGACCAGCGCCTGGCCGAGGACAGCGCCGAAACGAACGCCGACGCCGACGGCTTTTCCCAACTCCGCGAAGATGACATCGAGAGCCTGCGCGACCTCGCCAGCGGCGCGCCTGTCGTCCGTGCGGTCAACGATCTCCTGGAAAAAGCGGTCGAGCTGCGCGCCAGCGACATCCATATCGAGCCGTTCACTACCGGCCTCGTCGTGCGGATGCGCATCGACGGCCTGTTGCGACCGGTCGCCGCGCCCGCCGGCGTGTTGCCGCAGGCGGTGATTTCCCGCATCAAGATCATCGCAAGCCTCAACATCGCCGAGCGGCGCCTGCCGCAGGACGGCGCGGCGCGATTGCGGGCCGGCCGAACCGACATCGACATCCGCGTCGCCATCATGCCGACGCAGCACGGCGAATCCGCCGTCATCCGCATCCTGCCAAAGGATCGCGGCCTGCTGATCATGGACAAGCTCGGCTTCTCCCCCCCGGACGAAACCAAGCTGAAGCGGCTGCTGAAGCTGCCACATGGCATGATCGTCATCACGGGCCCGACCGGCAGCGGCAAGACGACCACGCTCGCGACCATACTGTCGATCCTCAACGAGCCGACCCGCAAGGTTCTCACGATTGAGGACCCGGTCGAATACGAGATCCCCGGCATCAACCAATCGCAGGTCAAGCCGGCGATCGGGCTGACCTTTGCCAGCGCCTTGCGCTCCTTCGTGCGCCAGGACCCTGACGTGATCATGGTCGGCGAGGTGCGCGACTCCGAGACAGCCCATGTCGCGGTTCATGCGGCCCTGACCGGCCACTTGGTGCTGACCACGCTGCACACGGAAACTGCGGCCGCCGCAGTGCCGCGCCTGCTCGATCTCGGCATCGAGGGCTATCTGCTGCGCTCGACCTTGCGCGCGGTGATCGCCCAGCGCCTGGTGCGCCAGCTCTGCGAGCGCTGCAAGACGCCGAAGCAACTGACAGCGAGCGACCTCGCCGAGGACCCGCGGCTGGGCGCGCTTGGATTCAAGGCGAACGATACCGTCCACGCACCGTGCGGCTGCGAGCGCTGCGGCGGACTGGGCTATCGCGGTCGGCTCGGCGTGTTCGAGCTGCTCGAGCTCGACAACGAGTTGCGCGAACTGATCGGCGAGCGGACCGACGGCTTGAAGATCGACCAGACCGCGATCAAAAACGGCATGACCACCATGCTCGACGACGGCATCGCCAAATGCCGCGCCGGGCTGACCTCGCCCGCGGAAATCCTCCGCGTCACCACCACCCGCTAGCAGGTGAGCCGTGCCGAATTTCCGCTACCGCGCGCTCACCCAGAACGGCGAGATCGTTAACGGCACCATAGCGGCGCCGACGCTCGCCGAGGTCGCGGCGCGTATCGAATATCTGCGCCTGTTGCCGATCGAGACCGTCGAGGAGAGGCGCAGCGTTGCGAGCGCCGGCGGCCTCAGCCTGTTCAACCGGCCCGGACCTGCGGAGGTCACGGTCTTCACCCGCGATCTCGCGCTTTTGTTGAAAGCCGGCGCACGGCTCGACGACGCGCTCGAGCTGCTTGCTGCCGATGCCGATGTCGGGCGGCTGCGTCCCGTGGTCGGCAAGCTGCGCAACTCGCTTCTCGCCGGCGAGAGCCTTGCCGAGGCGCTCGCCGCGCATCCCGACCTGTTTCCGCCGATGTATGTCGCGCTGGTCAAGGTCGGCGAGATCTCCGGCACACTTGACCAGGTGCTGGAAATGCTGGGCGCGGAGCGGGCACGCTCCGAGCAGATGCGCCGCAAGCTGACGGACGCCATGCAGTATCCTGCCTTCGTCCTGGTGGCCGCCGCCTGCGTGATGCTGTTCTTTATCCTGTTCGTGCTGCCGCAATTCTCCTCTGTGCTGCAGGATTTCGGCGCCAGTTCGGATACGGCGCTGAGCTACTTCCTGCGCCTGTCCGACTTCATGCGCGCCAACGGCACCGTGTTGTCGCTGACCGCGATCGCTGCGATCGTCTCCGCGTGGATGGTGCTGCGCCGGCGCGAGGCGCGCGCCGCGCTCGTTGGCGCGGCTGCGCGGCTGCCGGGCCTGTCGAGCGTGTTCCAGTTCTACCGGACCAGCCTGTTCTGCCGCAATCTCGGCGTGCTGCTCGGCAGCGGCGTCAGCCTCACCGCCACCTTGCGCATCCTCGTCGACATCATGGCGGTGACCGGCCGCCTCGACGCCTGGGCGCTCGCCGCCGACCGGGTCCGGCATGGCGGCAAACTGTCGGAAGCACTCTCCGCCTCGTCCAGCCTGCCGCCAATGGCGCTGCGCATGCTGAGATTGGGCGAGGAGACCGGGCAATTGCCGGTGCTCGCCGGCCGCGTCGCCGAATTCTACGAAGCCAAGCTGCAACGCAGCCTCGACCGCATCGTCGGCATCATCGGGCCGCTGGCCATCATCACCATATCAACCGTCGTCGGCGGGCTGATCGTCTCGGTCATGACGGCGCTTTTGTCTGTCACGCAACTCGTCGGGTAAGTCGAAGGACAAGAACAATGTCGAACAAGAACGGAAGCGGATCTTTCAACTTGCGCAGCCGCAAGAACGCAAACCGCGAGGGCGAGCACGGCTTCACGCTGGTCGAGATGCTGGTCGTGATCGCCATCATCGGGCTCATCATGGGGCTGATCGGCCCGCGTGTGCTGAACTATCTCAGCGAATCCAAAGTGAAGGCGGCCAGGATCCAGATGCAGAGCTTTGCCAGCGCCCTCGATCTCTTCAATCTCGATGCCGGCCGCTACCCGTCGACGTCGGAAGGCCTCGATGCGCTGGTGCATCGCACGCCCGGCGCCGCCGCCTGGAACGGGCCATATCTGAAGGGCGGCAATGTGCCCAACGATCCCTGGGGCCACAACTACATCTACCGCGCGCCCGGCGAGCACGGCGCCTTTAACATCATCTCGCTCGGCGCCGACGGCGCGGAAGGCGGCAGCGGAGTTGCTGCCGACATCTCGCTCGACACCATCGCCAGCGCGAGTGCCAACTAGGACCTGATGACGATGAACGAGGCGCAGCGCGGCTTCACATTACTGGAAATGGTGTGTGTCATCGCGTTGATCGCGATGATCGCCGCCGTGCTGCTGCCGCTCGTGCCGCGCCAGACCTCGCGCGCGCGGCTGCAGGCCTATGCGCTGGAGGCGGCAACGCTGCTGAAGGACGACCGCAACGCCGCGATCGCGCGCCGCGCCGACGTCGCGACCCTGGTCGATGCGCCCTCGCGCGCGATCCGCTCCGGCGCG
Organism: Bradyrhizobium sp. Tv2a-2; assembly: GCF_000472425.1. Classification (GTDB taxonomy): domain Bacteria; phylum Pseudomonadota; class Alphaproteobacteria; order Rhizobiales; family Xanthobacteraceae; genus Bradyrhizobium. The sequence continues at coordinate 395,407 of NZ_AXAI01000005.1, forward strand.
TCGGGGCAGATCCTGCGCATTCCCGCGGACGTCCGTTTCGATGCGCTGTTGCCGCAGAGCTGCCGGCGCCACCCGGCACTGTCGAGCATCAACTTCTTCGGTGACGGCATGTCCTGCGGTGGCGCCATTACGCTGGCGAGGCTTGATACGGTCTACGAAATTCGCGTCAACTGGCTGACCGGGAGGGTCGAGATTGCCTCACGCTGAGAGAGCGCTGCGTGAGCGGCCGGATGCCGGCTTCACCATCCTGGAGGTGCTGATCACGCTCGCGATCGTCGCCGTGTCGATTGTTGCGATTGGATCGGTGATGTCGACCAATTCCCGCGGCGTGACCGCGCTGGAAAACCACATCGCACTGGTCGAGACCGCGCAAACGGTGCTGGCAACCGAAATCCCGCCGCGCAAGGAACTTGCGCCGGGGACGAAGGCCGGCCGGCTCCGCAATTATCGCTGGCAGATCGACGTCTCACCCGTCGGCGGCGACTGGGATCCATCCAACGATTCCAAAGTCGGCTGGACGCCCGAACTCGTGAAGATCCATGTCCGTTCCCCGACCGGCGCGCAGCTCGATCTTTCCACCGTCCGCCTGATGCCGAGGCCGCAGCAATGACGGCGCGGGATCGCCGAGATCGCGATGACAACAGTGAGGGTGGCTTCACGCTGCTCGAGACGCTGGTTGCGCTGGCGCTGACCGGCCTCGTGCTGTCGGCGCTGGCGACGCTGACCGCGCAATTCCTGCCCAACTGGAATCGCGGCATCGACCGCATCCAGCATAGCGAGCTGATCGGCATTTCCATGCAGCGGATCGCCGCCGACCTTGCTGCCGCCGAATTCATCCCGCCGGGTAGCGACGAGAAGAAGAAGCCGCTGTTCGAGGGAACGCCCCTGTCGGTCACCTTCGTGCGTACCGCCATCGGTCCCAACGCGGGCATCGGGCTCGACGTAGTCAGGATCGGCGAGACCACCGACCGCGGCCGGCTCGTGACCGTGCGCACGCGCACCGGCTTCACGCCGCTACCCGAGGGCGTCTCGCCGTCCGAGCAGCTTCATCTGGCCGATCCGGTGGTGCTGTTGCGCGCACCGCTACGCCTGTCCTTCGCCTATGCCGGCCCCGACAAAGTGTTTCACGACGACTGGCACGGCGCGGACAAGCTGCCGGTCGCGATCCGGCTCACGGTTCGCGACACGACGAGCCAGCATGTGCTTGCGGTGTCCACCGTCACGCCGGTTCATGTCGATACGCCGGCGGGCAAATCCGATGACGACGGCACGGGCGACAACAGCGATGCTCAGAACAACGACAACAACCCCGTGAACGGCCCCGGCAAGCGAGGGGGCTCGTGATGGCAGCGCCGTTCCGCTCAAGATTTGCGTCTTGCTCCGAGCAAGGCTTCGTGCTCGTCGCCGTGCTGTGGCTGCTGGCCGCGCTAGCGCTGCTGGTGACAATCTTCGCCGTCCATTTGTCGGCATCGGCGCGCGCGGTGTCGCTCAATGACGATGCGCTCAAGACGGAGGCGCTGATCTCGGCCGGCGTCGAGCTCGCGGCCTTTCGGCTGCAGTCTGCCGACGAGAAGAAGCGGCCGCCGGAGGGCGCGTTCCATGTCCGGCTGAGCGGCACCGACATATCGGTATCCTTCATCACAGAAGCGGCGCGGGTCGATCTCAATGCCGCGCCGAAAGAGCTGTTGAGTGGCCTGCTCACAGTGCTCGGCGCCAGCGATGACGACGCCAAGGAAGCCGCCGACCGCATCGTCGGCTGGCGAAGCAAGGCATCCGATGGTGACGCGACGAAGGAGACCGCGCTTTATCAGACCGCGGGCCGAACCTATCCGCCGCGCCAGGCGCCGTTCGCCCATGTCAACGAGCTCGCGCTGGTGCTCGGCATGAGCCCGGCCATGGTCGAGCGCGCGCTGCCCTATCTCACCGTTTTCTCCGGCGCCGCCGACGTCGATGCCATGGTCGCCCCGCCCGAGGTGATCGCGGCGCTACCCGGCATGACGCCGCTGAAACTGAAGCAGTTTCTCGGCGACCGGGGCTCGCTGGTCAATGACACCGCGGCGATGTCAGCGGCGCTTGGCGGCCCCAACGGGGGCGCCGGGGTGGCAAAGAGCGAGGCCTACCGTCTCCGGGTGCACTTGCGCTTTCCGGACGGCCGCGAGACCACATCCGAAGTCGTGATCGGCCTGAAAGCCAAGGATGATCCCTACCGCATGCTGTCCTGGCAGAACGACGTACCCCGGATACAACGCGCGCGAGCGGAGTTTTGACGGCGATGTTGGCGGAGCTGAAAGAGCTGTTCGGCGTGTGGATTGTCGCCGTGACCGCGGCGATCCAGGCGATCATGGCCCGCATCGTGCCGCAACGGCGCATCGAATTGACCGAAGGCGAGGGCGGGCACTTCACGGCCCGCCTGGTCTCCGCGCGCCAGGGTCCAACTCTGACGCCGTTCGCATTCGAGCTGGCGCAGGGGCGCCCGCAACCGGCGCCGACCGCCGACTGGCAAGCGGCGTTGCGCGGCAGCCGCATCGACGTCATCGTGCGCCCGGACCACGTGCTGTTCCGCGCGATCGATTTCCCCAAGCAGGCCGCCGACTTCCTCGATGGCATGGTGCGCGCGCAGATCGACCGGCTGACGCCCTGGGTTGCCGGCGACGCGCTGTTCGGCACGACGGCACCGATCCCAATCGCCAACGAACGCATCGCGCTGACGCTCGCCGCAACCTCGCGGCAGAAAATCCAGCCGCTGCTTGCACTCGCCATCGACTGGCGCGCCGCTTCTGTCACGGGCCTGGTGCAGATACCTGAACCGGAGCCCGGAGCCGCGTCGATAAAGCTGTTCGACAGGACGCTGAGTGGCGTCGCAGGCGGCACGCTGGATGTGGCGCGGCTGTTGCGCATATCACTGCTTGGCGCGGGCCTTGCCGCTGCTGCCTCGCTTCTGATCTCGACCTATATCGGCGGCGAATACGCCACCGAGCAGCAGGAGCTGCAGCAGAAGATCTCGCAGCGGCGGGCGGCGCTGCGCATCAACCGTTCCGACGGCACGGCGGAGACGCTCCTCGCCAAGCGCAAGCAGTCCTCGCCATCCAGCGTCATGGTACTGGAGGCAATCTCCCGCGCATTGCCTGACACCACCTATGTCACCGAGCTTCATGTCGAGGGCGACAAGATGCAGGTGGCCGGGCTGACCCAGGACGCGCCGTCACTGATCAAGCTGATCGAGCAGTCCCCGCAATTCAGCCGGGCAACCTTCTTCGCGCCGACCACGCGCAGCCAGAACGATCCAGGCGAACGCTTTCACATCGAGGCGCATATTACGCCCTATTTCGGATCAGGCTCATGAACCAGGTCGCAACCCTACGCAATTTCCTGACCCAGCCGTTGGCCGCCGCCGCCTGCTTCGCCGCGGTCATGGCGCTGCTGGTGTTTGCAGTCATCTCTTCACTGGCGGACGTGCTCTCCAAGCGTGCCGAGGTCACCGCTTCCGCCGCAATGCTCGAACAATTTGATGGCCGCCACGCTGCAACGGCGCGCAGCGAAACGGACGTCGGGGCGCCGACCGGCTCGCCCTTTCTCGAAGGCGCAACCGTCACGGTCGCAGGTGCGGCCCTGCTGCAGCGCGTGACGACGGCCGTGACGAAGCTGGGCGGCAGCGTGCTGTCGTCGCAGGTTGACTTGCAGGGCACCGAGGCGAAGGCCGGCTTCCTGAGTGTAATTGCGAGCTGCGAGATCGACCAGCCGGGTCTCCAGCAGTTGTTGTACGCTGTCGAGGCCGGCATGCCGTTCCTGTTCATCGATCAGCTCGTGGTGCAGTCATCCTCGGGCCTCGGGACATCCACGGACGGCAAGCTGCGCGTGCTCTTGACCGTGTCCGGACAGTGGAAGGGTGGCAAATGAAACTGCGCAACACCACGCACTGGCGCGCGATCACCGCTGCATCGCTGCTTGCTTGCGCGCTCGCCATTCCCGGCTCGACCGCGGCCGTGCCCACCGGCGCTGGCGATCTCGACGCCCCGCCGCGCCACGCCGACACGCCGGACGCGCCTTCGCTGTGGGATCGGCCCGTCTCACCGGCTCCCGTCGTGGTCAACGCGGCTGCACCGGCAAAACCCGCAAAATCGGAGCGCGTTCAAAGCGCCAATCCTTTGTGGGCGATCCCGCTTGCGACGCTCACGACCACGCGCGACCGGCCGATCTTCTCGCCGTCGCGCCGGCCGCCGCCGCCCGCTGTCGCGCCGGTAGCTGCGGTGGCTGCGCCGCCGCCGCGGCCGAAGCCCGTCAAAGTCGAGCGGCCGCAACTGGCGCTGGTCGGCACCATCGCGGGCCCCGAGCAGAGCTTTGGCATCTTTGTCGACCAGACCACCAAGACGGCGCTACGATTGAAGATCGGCGAGGATTATCAGGGCTGGCGCCTGAGCGCGGTGGCGCCGCGCGAGGTAACGTTGGAGAACGACGAGCAGACCACGGTGCTGACCCTGCCGCCCCCGGACGCGAACGCGGCCCAGTCGGTCACCGTGCAAGCGGAAAACACCGACGCAATCACGGAGCCCCGACGGCTACGCGGCGCAAGGCGATAAGCTTAGCGCCCTCCCTCTCCCCGTCTTGCCGGGAGAGCGGCTCTATTCGCCTCACCCTCAAGCCGAGCGAGGGCAAGAACGCTTGCGGTTCGGCTGGACTTTGGCGACTGCACTAGATCGCCCACCCCCGCGTCTGCAGCGCCAGCGTCACCAAAAGTCCCAGCGCGAGAAACGGGCCGAACGGCAGCGCGGTTTGCCGCGTCATGGTGCGGCCGGTGACATGCAGCGCGACGGCCGCGAGCAACGCCGTGATCGATCCCACCAGCAGTTGCACGGGAACGCCTGTTACCCCGATCCAGACGGCGGAGGCCGCGAGCAGCTTGACGTCGCCGAGTCCAAGCCCGTGATGCCCGCGGAATCGAAAATAGAGCCAACGCAACCCGAACACGACGGCGCCGATGATCAGCCCCTCGCTGGTCGCGGCAGGCACCGCGTCCCAGCCGTCAGATAGCAAGGCCCATGCGAGGCCGCCGCACGCGATCAGGAGGTTGAGCCAATCCGGGATGATGCCGCGGCGGAAATCAATCCAGGCCAGCGCGAGGCTGGCAAACGCGAGCAGAGCGAGGAGCGCGGCGGCAAGCATAGGGAATTCGACGAGGCAAAGCGAGAGTCCACTTTGCCAGGGTCCTTGGCAAGAAGAACAGCAAAAAAAGTCCCCGGGGCCGAACCCCGGGGGCAATCGGACTCACTCTTTCTTGTAACCGAAGAGCTCCTGGAGGCCCCGACTATGACCATCGTGCGATGAAATGCGCGTGACGCTATGTTGAATGTTCGCAGATTCTTTCATTGTCGGTGTTCGTCGCGTCACCGACTCCCCAGGGGAAGGATTTCGAGGGAAATCACCCCGTGCAATCCTCTCGTCACAAAACCTTAGAGAGACGCCGACAATAATGCAGCCTCACTACAAGATTGCAGTTTCGTTAGAAGACTGTTTCTGCTGTCGCGACTTGGGGATGGACGACAATGATCAATATGAGAGCAGCGGCGTGCTTCGCCCTGCTGACGGTCCTTGTCGGTGCGCGCCCGTCAGTCGCCGGCGAGCTTGACGATGCCGTCGAGCGTTACAGGCCTTATCTCATGGACGGAATCGGCGACGCACTCGCTGGGACAAGGATGCTGCGTGAGCGGGCGGCGGCAAGCGATCTCGCCGGCGCAAGAGCGGCCTGGATCGCCGCGCGTGCGGGGTGGGAGCGCTCGGAAGTCTTCACTGCCGGATTCGTTCCCGAACTCGACGCGCTGATCGACGCCTGGCCGAACGCCGACTCGGGATTCCACGCCATCGAGGCAAGACTGTTCGGCGCGGGACAGACCGACGTCGGCAAGGACGCGACCGCCCTCGTTACCAATCTCGATGATCTTCACGGCAAGCTGCGTGCGATGCCGCTGACTGCGCAGGGCCTGTTGGACGGCACGGTCCGGCTGACCTATGAGGTCGGTGAGAGCAAGGCCGACGGCGGCGAGTCGCGCATCAGCGGCACGTCACTCGACGACATGCGCAACAACGTTGCCGGCATCGATTTTGCGTACCACACGCTGTTTGCCGATGCGCTGAAGGCGATCGACGCCAAGCTCGATGCTCAGGTCGAACACCGTATCGGAGAGCTCAAAGCGGTCGTTGCCGCGCCCGACCTGCCTCATGTCGATACATTGCGGTTGCGGCGCGCCAGCGAGGAGCTGGTGGTGGCGCTGCAGGTGGCCTCGGCCCGCCTCGGCCTGCGGCGGCCCACGCTGGAGGCCCAGAGCCGATGACACGCATCCGCTACCGCTGCGCCACCGCGCTCGCGCCCACGCTATTGAGCCTTTCGCTGCTGGGATCGGCGGTCGCCTTTCCGATCGACGGTGACCAGACCGTGCTGCCGACGAGAACGGAATTGAACGAGGACGCGCTCGACAAACCGCGCGAGTTGTTCCGCTCCGAGATCACCGGCGGCAAATCCTATCTGATCAGTCTTGGCGACCTTGCCTTCAACTCGCCGAACATACTCGGCGGACCTGCACGCCAGGGCAATGTCAGCTGCGGGACCTGCCACGTCAACGGCGCCGGCAATGCCAAATTCTTCATGCCCAAGATGTCCACGCGGCCGGGCAATTTCGACACCACCGGGCCATTGTTCAATCCCAAGGCCAACAATTTCGTGCTCGACCCGGTGCGTATCCCGAGTCTGCGCGGGGCACGCTATCTGTTCCCCTATGGCCAGGACGGACGCATGGCCTCGCTGCGCGATTTCGTCCGCAACGTGGTCGTCAACGAGTTCGCCGGGCGCGAGCCGTCGTCCGAAATCCTCGATGCCCTCGTCGCCTACATCCAGGACATCGATTTCCTGCCCAACCAAAGCCTCGGTCCCACCGGACGCCTGGTCGGCAACATCAGCGAGTCCGAACGACGGGGCGAAGCGCTGTTCTCAAGGCCGTTTCCGCACGACCCCGGCCTGAGCTGCGCCGGCTGCCACATTCCGTCTGCCAGCTTTGTCGATCACCAGCAGCATGATGTCGGCTCCGGCGGACTGTTCAAGACGCCGACGCTGCGCAACGCCGATTTCAACGCGCCCTATTTCCACGACGGCCGCTTCGACACGTTCGACCAAGTGGTCACGCATTTCGACCGCGTCTTCGATCTCGGCCTGTCCGCGCAAGACCAGAAGGACCTCGCCGCCTATCTCACCGCGGTCGGCGATGGCGCCCAGCCCTACGAGCGCGAGGCGGCCGGCGCCACCATTAAGGAGATCACCGATTTCAACAATGTCCTGGCCACCGCGATACCCGCCCAGGACAAGGAGACGGTTTCGCTCGCCGTCGACACCATCGGCAATGAGCTGCGCGAGCTGACCGAGCAATATCCCGACCGCAAGGACACCAGCATTTCGGGCGGCGAGCGGCAGCGCATGACGGCGCGTAGTGCCCTGAAGGAGCTGGTGCTGACGCTGCGCCGCATCGACATGGCGGTTGCAGAAGGCCGCACCGACGACGCCGCAGCGGACTTCAAGAACTACCGCTATTTGATGGCGGCCGCCGTTCCGGCCGTGCTCGCCGGTGCGGAGCCATGGTCGCTGTTCAATCCGTCTGTACACGACTCGCACTACGCAGCGCTGCGCCAGGTGCTGCAGTCGAAGCACGTCACGCATTGACGGGAGCTAGCGTCCTCTCCGCGGTCATTGCGAGGAGCAAAGCGGCGAAGCAACTCAGATTTACGCGTGCGGCTCGCGATCGCTTTGCTCACCCTGTCACCAGGCGCGCATGCGCCGCATCGGCTCACGATGATTGCGATGCAGGCGCGCGCATCTGACGAACAGCAATACACGCCGCTGCGGCTTATTCCTGACACTCGCAAAGACTTATTTTTGCAGCAAGCGTCCGCTGCAAGATCAGCTCATGCGCCGTGTTTGAAGCGCGCGCATCGTCCGACGACTGTTCGCCGATTCCACTTCCGCAGAAATTTGGAATCGATCCAGTTTTTTCCGATTGTTTCATAGCACCGATACGTCTGCGTCATGTTGGCAGACTACACAGCGCGGCGCTAACGCAAATCTCTGAGGTCAAAAATGACGCTGAATTTTAAGAGGACGTTGCGAGCAACAACGGCACTCTGTGTTGCCTCGACCATCGCCATCACCAACGTGGCCTATGCCGCCGGGCCCGACTCTGGCCCGGCCAGCGGAACGGACGCTGCAGCCAAGCTGACAACCGCCTCTCCCATCAAGCATGTCATCGTGCTGATCGGCGAAAACCGCGGCCTCGACCACACGTTCGGCGTCTACAAGCCGAAGGGCAAGGGCGAGACCATCTACAACCTGCTCTCCCGTGGCATCGTCAATGAAGACGGCACGCCCGGCCCGCATTATCTCGGCGGCCAACAATACTCGGTCCCGGCGCAGTCGACGTATTATATCGGCGCGACGGTGGCGCAGAAGTTCGCTTACACGCCGACCAACGTGATGCCGCAGCCGAACACCAGCGGCACGCCCAGCGGGCAAAGCGACACCGGCGCTCCCTTCAAGACCATCGCGGAAGCGAGCGTCGAGAAGGACATGAACAAGGCTGACTTGCAGATCCTGACCACCGGCGCCAGCGGTCTCGCCACCAACGTGACCGACACCCGCATCCCCGGCGCGGGCTCGCTCACCGGCCCGTTCCCGCTGCAGGGCGCGCAGATCACCGATGACGACTACACCGGCGACACCACACATCGCTTCTACCAGGACTGGCAGCAGGACGATTGCAACACCAACCGCGCGAACGCGACGAACAACTCGGGCTGCATGAACGACCTGTTCCCGTTCGTGATGGCGACCTATTCGGCGTCGAACAAGAGCGAGGGCAACTCGATGGGCTTCTATAACGCCCAGCAGGGCGAGGCCCCCCTCCTCAAGACGCTGGCGGACCGTTTCACCCTGAGCGACAACTTCCATCAGTCGTTCCATGGCGGCACCGGCGCCAACCACTTCATGCTCGGCACCGGCGACGCAGGCTACTGGAGCGACGGCCAGGGCAATGCGACCGTGCCGCCCTCGAACGCGATCGCGAACCCGAACCCGGTCAAGGGCACCATCAACCGGTACACGGTCGACGGTAATTTCAGCATGTGCAGTGACGCGACCCAGCCCGGCGTCGGGCCGATCGTGACCTACCTCTCGAAGCTGCCCTACCCGGCGGTGTCAAACTGCCAGCCCAACCACTACTACATGCTCAACAACGTCAACCCGGGATACCTGCCGAACGGAGCGCTCTCGGGTGGCAGCAACCTACCGCCGCAGACGGTGAAGACCATCGGCGACGCGCTGATCACGAAGAACATCTCGTGGGCCTATTACGGTGGCGCCTATAACGACGCCGTGGCGCTCTCGGATGCGGCGGTCGCCGCCAACCCGACCAACCCGAACCTGTCGGCCGCGGCGCTTGCCGATCCGACCCACGCGCTCGGCGTGATGTACTGCCAGATCTGCAATCCGTTCCAGTATGCGACCTCGATCATGGCCAACGCCAATGTCCGCAAGGCTCATATCCAGGATACAGCCAACCTGATCTCGGCCATCAAGAACACCAACCTGCCCGCGGTGTCCTTCGGCAAGCCTGACGGCCTGCTCGACGGTCATCCGCAGAGCTCGAAGGTCGACCTGTTCGAGGCCTATGTGCAGAACGTGCTCGATGCTCTGGAAGCCAATCCCAAGCTGAAGGCCGAGACCGCTGTCATCATCACGTGGGACGAGGCCGGCGGCTATTGGGACGGCGGCTACATCCAGTCGATCGACTTCTTCGGCGACGGACCGCGCATCCCGATGCTGATCCTCTCGCCCTGGTCGACTGGCGGCAAGATCTACCACAACTACGGCGATCACGTTTCGATCCTGAAGTTCATCGAGCGCAACTGGAACCTGAAGCCGCTCTCGGATCGCAGCCGTGACAACCTGCCGAACCCGACCTACGCCAGCGGCAGCAAGTACGTGCCGACCAACAGCCCGGCGCTCTCCGATCTGTTCGACGCGTTCGACTTCTCGACTTCGGTCAACGTTCCCTACACCGAGTAACGGCTACGGGACGTGCGTAACGTGAGTTGAGTTGGCGCCGGCTGGACCTTCACGGGTTCAGCCGGCGCTGCTTTTTTGATGCTCATTGAGAACGACCAGATGTTCAAGCAGAACGGATCCAGGAAGATGTCCGCCACGCCCGGATTGCGATCGGGCCTGCTGGCGCTGATGGTTGCGTGGACGGCCGGTACGCCGAGCCGGGCCCAGCAATTCTCTGCCGAGTTGACGCGCACCCAGGATGGCGTCACGACCGCGGCGGGTCACTTGCGCGTTTCGGGCGACAAGGTCCGGCTTGACAGCCCGGACTTCCCTGACGCCTTCTTCCTGATCGACGGCTCCAAACCTGCCGCCTATCTGGTGCGCCCGGCACCAGGCGTATTCATGGATGCCAGGCAATCAACCGCGTTGGTGCGGCTGTTCGTACCGGTCGATCCAGACAATCCATGCAGGCAATGGCAGGCAATGGCGCAGGTCGCGGGACTGGCGGATCAAGGCGATTGGCACTGCGAGCCGGCACCAGCGGAGACCATTGGCGCGCGCGAGACGATGGTCTATCGCGCCACCCCCGCGTCGGGTCGTCCCTTCGTCGGCTGGATCGACCGCGTCCACAGATTCCCGTTGCGTATCAGGACCGACGACGGCGCTAGCATCACCGCCGAGAGCATTCGTAACGAGCAGCAGGCGTCAGGCCTCTTCGAACTGCCGAAGGGCGCGCGCAAATTCGATCCGCAGGCGTTGATCGAACTGGTCAAGCAGAGCGACGTCTGGGTAGCAGCGCCCGGTTCGGCGCCGTGAGATGAGCGATGCGGTCACGCATCAGCCGGCGTGACAATCCTTCCCATATTCCGGTGCATGCCAATGAAAATGTTCCCCAAATCAACGTTCAAACAATAAAAACTTGTCTTTCCGACTTGCTGCCTGGGGACGTTTGAACAATTGTCACAATTCCAATAAGAATTGCGCTGCATCGATCCTCCGTTTGCGTGCAGGCCCATGAAAATTTCCGACGTGACGTGCGCCCATTGTGGCGCGCTGTATCTGTTGGCCGAGTCCGCCTCGGTCGACAGCTCCCCTGTTGACGGCCCCACCGGCAACGAGGCCTGCACGATCTGCGGAAAGACCTTTGCGAGCCGCAGCGACGGCAAGCTCCGCGCCTTCCGCTTCGTGATGTCGCCAGCCGCGCGTTCTGCACGCGCACCGATTTCGCCGTAAGCAGCGTGGCGGGCTGATGCCGCGCCCTGCTATCTGCCCTGGAAGTTCGGCTTGCGCCGCTCGTTGAATGCGAGCACGCCTTCGCGACGATCAGCAGTCGGAATCAATCGATTGTAGGCCTCGATCTCGAACGCGAGACCATCGGCGAGGGACATCTGCAGGCCGCGATGGATGGCCTGTTTGGCCTGACGTACGGAGATCGGACCATTGCCGGCAATGCGGCCGGCGATCTCAAGCGTTGCCTGCAGCAACTCGTCCGGCGGCAGCACCCGGTTGACCAATCCCCAGCGTTCGGCCTCCTCGGCCGAGAACGGCAAGCCGGAAAGGATCAGTTCCTTCGCGCGCCGCTCGCCGATCGCGCGCGGCAAATTCTGCGTGCCGCCGGCACCGGGCATGATGCCGAGCGTCACCTCAGTCAGCGCGAATCGGGCATTGGTCGAGGCATAGACAAAGTCGGCCGCAGCAGCGATCTCGCAGCCGCCGCCATAGGCCGCCCCATTCACCGCGGCGATCACGGGAATGGGACAGGCCAGGATCGCACGCAACATGCGCTCGAAGACGAGATGCTGCGCCTGCCACGTCTCGTCCGTCATGCCGTTGCGCTGCTTCAAGTCGCCACCAGCGCAGAACGCCTTGGCTCCCTGCCCGGTCAACACGACCGCTCTCAGCCCCTCGAGATCGACCGTAAACCGCTCGAACAGTTCCATCAGGTCAAGGCCCATCTGGGTGTTCAACGCATTGGCCGCCTCCGGCCGGTTCAAGGTGACGATGAGGACGTGGTTGTCGCGCCGCTCGACGGTGATCGTCTCGAATTCGCTCCGCATCGGCTCTAGTCTCCGTATACCGCGTGTGGCAGCCACAGCGTCAGGGCGGGCACGTAAGTGATGATCATCAGGACGATCAGCAGCAAGATCAGGAACGGCAGAACGCCACGCACGACCTCACCAATCGGCGCGCGCGAGATCGTCGACAGCACGAACAGGTTCAATCCGACCGGAGGATGGACCAGCGCGATCTCCATATTGTGGGTGAAGATGATCGAGAAGTGCACCGGGTCGACGCCCAGCGCCGGCAAGACCGGCGCGAGCAGCGGCAGCACCAGCAGCAGCGTTGCGATCACCTCGAGAAAGCAGCCCAATACGAGCAGCAGCACATTGATGGTCAACAGAAACTGCCAGGGCGCCAGATTGCGCGCCAAGACCCATTTAACGAGCTCGGCCGGAACGCCCGAGGCCGTCATCCAGTGGCCGAACGCCAGCGCGGCGGCGACGATCAACATGATCGCACCGGCACTTTTCAGCGCGTCCGCAACCACCCACAATGTTTCCGACCAATGAAAACCGCGGTAGTAGACGAGGCTGACCATGAGCGACACCACCGCGGCAATGGCCGCCGCTTCGGTCACGGTGACGATACCGCCATAGATACCAATGAGTACGATGACCGGAACGATCAGGGCCGGTATCGCCCTCACTGTGACCCGCAAGCGCTCGGCCAGCGGAAGCTTCGGCTCGACAGGGAATTTCCGCCGTCGCGCGTCATACCAGACCCAGCAGAAGAACACCGCAGCCTGTAACAGACCGGGCAATAAGCCGGCAAGGAATAGGCGCGGCACCGACTGTTCGGCAACGATGCCGTAAAGGATGAGCGCCAGGGACGGCGGGATCACGATGCCGATGGTGCCCGACGCGCCGACCACCCCCAGCGCAAAGCTGCGCGGATAGCCCTTGTCGATCATCGCCGGCAGCAGGATCGTTCCCATCGCGAGCGCAGTCGCAACCGAAGAGCCCGAGATCGCCGCGAACAGCGTGCAGGCCACGACCGTCACGAGGCCGAGCGAGCCCCTGATACCACCGAGCCAGGCGGCGGATACGTCGACCAGCGCCTTGGCGACACCACCATGGCGCATGAAGGTGGCCGCCATGACGAACAGCGGCAGCGACATCAATGTCGGTGAATTGAGATGATCGATGACAATCTGCGCGACGCCGACAAGCGGCTCTCCGGACGCGATGTAGAGAACCGCCGCGCACAGTCCGAGCACCAGGAAGATCGGCATTCCGACGGCCAGGAGGCCGAAGAACAACAGCAACAACAGAATGACCGACATGACTGCTGTGCCCCGTCCGCCCCAACGCGCTCAGTCTGTCGCTGGCGGCAACGCGCCCGATCCGCCGGTTCGTTCATGCTCGGGGATATGGCCGACGGTCATCGTCTCGGAATCGAAGTAGAAGAGGTAGCGGTACAGTCTGGCCAGGTAACGTCCGGTCATCAGCAAAGCCCCGGTCGGGATCGCCGCGGAATAGAGCCACATGGGAAACTGCAGATCCGACGAGCTGCGCTCGTCCAATTGCCAGGAGGTCGCAACGATGCTCCAACCATACCAGGCAAGTCCAATGCAGAACACCAGCGCAGCGATGCAGTTGAGGACTTCCATCCATCGCTGCGCACCGGCAGGAACGGCTCTGAGCACGAGATCGGGCCGCACGTGTCCGTCCGTGCGCACCAGTTGCGATGCTGCAAGCATGATGCCCCAGACGATCAAATAGACGATCACCTCCTCGGCCCAGGAGATGGCGTAGCGCGGAGCGATATAACGGCCTGCCACTTGCACCAGGCCGACAAGCATCGCCGAGAGGCCGAGCAGGCCGATGAGGAAGCGCTCGGCCTTGTCCCACCACGCGTCACGCAACAACGGTTTGCTTTCGGAGGATTCCATCTCAGCTGTGACTGCCGACGGCATCGTTCACGAGCTTGACCATGTCGGTCGAAAGCTTGGCGTCGCGGATCAGGTCGGCTTGCGCCGCGATCATGCGCTTGCGGTCGGCGGCGAATTGTTCTGGCGTGGGGTCGACGAAGGTAACGCCGTGCGACGTCATCGTCTCGCGCGCGTCGGCCTGCGATTTAGCCGACATCGCCCGGTAACCCTCAACGTTGTCCGACCAGACATCGCGCATCAGCTTTCGCTCCGCCTCTCCGAGCTTCGACCAGAACGCGTCGCTGACCATGGGGATGTAATTGGCGAAGAATTGATGGTCGGCGTAGGAATATTTGACGCCCGCCTCCCAAAGTTTGGCCGAAGTGCAGCTCTCGTCTGAGCTCACAAATCCATCGAACGTCCCTTGCGACAGCGCGAGCGGAACGTTGGGCCAGGGTGTCACGTTGGGAATGGCGTGGACGAAGCCTATGCGCCAGGAAATGCCCGCACCTCCGGGGCTGCGGATCTTCAGTCCGCTGAAATCCTCGAGCGTTCGAATCTCCTTTTTCGTCGTGTACCAATTCTCGTTACCGAGATCGAGCCAATGACCGAGAATGTGCGAGCGCACCTTGGCCTCGATCTGCTTTTCGACGAGTTCTCCGGGAGGGCCGTCGACACAGCGGCGAATGACATCGATCGGCTGGCCATAGAGGGCGGGCAGCTGGGCATAATCCGCATCCGGGACCAGCCCGGTGATGGTCCAGGTGCCCGGAGCGGCCATGTCGACCTGCCCCTGGATCAACGCCTTGGACACGTTGAGATCGGCGAACAACTGGCCGGAATGAAACACTTCCGACTTGATCTTGCCCTTGCTCGCCTCGTCCACCTTGGCCAGATAGTCGACAATCGCCCGATTGCGCGGATGCGATGGCGCCGTATCAAGCGAGCAGCGCAACTTGATCGCATCGTCCGCCCAGGCGTTGCGGAGCAGGTAGGGCATCGCCAGCGCCCCTGCTGCGCTCCCCATGAAAGCACGCCGATTCCATCTCGAAACCATTGCTCTCCTCCCGACGATCTTTTCGCGCTTTTTCAACGATTGCGCCGCTGGCGCCAATTTACAACCAAATTCAGGCGCCCACGCTATCGTCCATTAGGCCAAACGACCTTTACCAATCGGGTATGATGCTGCGGTGCGGCCGACCCAGGCCGCTGACCTGGTGTGGCACATCTCAGGGAAAACATCGGGGGCTCAACCCGCTTTTGAACCCACACGGCCTGCGCTGGCGACCGGGGGTCAGCATCGCGCAGGTATCGTCCATGACGCGGCACATGATCATCCGCCTATCACGGCTGCGATGGCTTCCCTTATCTTGGCTTTGGCGTAGCCCGTGATCTGCTCGAATTCGAGATGCGGAATATTTGGCATCTCATCCGATGCAACAACGCAATCGACGATCGCCGGCCCCTCGCAGTTCAGCGCCTCGACGATCGCAGCAAGCAGGTTGTCCGGCGTTTTGGCTGAAAAGCCTTTCGCTCCGCAGGCTCGCGCGAGCGCGGCAAAATCGGGATTGGGAAATTCGATCGCTTCCTTGAAGGGGACGATCCCAACGCTTTCCGCTTCCAGCGTGATAAGGCCAAGTGCCGCATTGTTGAAGATCACGACCTTGACAGGCAGCTTGTGGTGAACGGTTGTCATGAATTCGCCCATCAGCATGTTAAAGCCACCGTCGCCGGTCAGCACGATGACCTGTCGGCCTCGATCAAGCGCTTGAATTCCATTGGCTTGACCGAGTGCGGTGCCGACGGCCGCATTGTTGAACGAGCCCACAATTCGTTGGCTGCCGCTTTGCCGAATCCAGTTGCCGGACCAAAGCGTGTTCAGGCCCGTGTCCAGAACAAACACCGCATCCTGCTTTGCGAGATCGCTGACGGTTCTTGCTACGGCCTGAGGGTGAATCGTGTGCTGGCTCCTGCTCGGATTGGCCTGCCGGTCCAGCATGTCATCCCACCTGGCCCGCTCCTTGTTCACGCGATCGAAGAAAGTCGCATCATTCTTCGGCTTCAGCTTCGCCAGCAGAAGTTCCAGCGTAGGTCTGACCGACCCGACGACCGCATAGGAGGTTCGCGTTCTTCGACCTAACGCAGCCGCGCGCTCATCGACCTGCACGACATTACCGTGAGCGGGCAGGAAGTTTGAATAGGGATAATCCGTTCCCAGCATCAGAAGTAGATCGCAGTGCTGCACAGCGCTGTAAACCGGTTCAGTGCCGATCATGCCAAGCCCACCCATCCATCGCGGATCATCGTAGGGCAGGATGTCTTTGCCACGCACCGTATGGACCAGCGGCGCCTTCAGCCGATCTGACAGTTGCCGCACCAGGTCGGCGGCGCCGTGGCAGCCGAAGCCACACATTGCAACAACGTTGCGTGCCTCATTGATGCGGCGAGCCAACTCATCAACTTCCGCTTCTCCAGGCGACACCTCATTTCGCGGCCGCAGTGTCGCAAGACTCGTCGGCGCGCCATGCGCCGCTTCCCACAACACATCCTGCGGAAGCGTCAAGTGCGCGACGCCGGGCCCCGCATAGGCTGTCGCGATTGCCTGGTGTACCACGCTCGCGGCCTGTGCAGCCGACGAGATGGTCTGGGTGTAAAGCGACACATCGCGGAACAACAGATCAGGCTCGCTGCTTTGAAAAAACTCGATTCCCTTCAGCCGCCGCGGCATCTCGCCAGAAAGCGCCAGCACCGGCGCATGATGGCGGCTTGCTTCATAGAGTCCTGCAACAAGATGATTGCTGCCTGGGCCCGTGGTGCCCGCGCAAACCGCAAGCCGGCCGGTCAACTGCGCTTGGCCGGCTGCTGCAAGTGCCGCGCCTTCCTCATGCCGGACTCCGATCCATTCGATGTCGCTGCGCCGAACTGCATCCGCCAAGGGATTGAGCGAATCGCCGATCAATCCAAAAATCTGCCTCACGCCGACCTGCTCCAACACGTCGACAATCATTTGTGCCACTGTCCGAGACATGAGCGTTCCTTTCGTTCCAACGACTGCGACATCTGGCGCAATAGACTCACCGAACCGCGCGAATTGCGCTAGTAACTTTCGTGTGCCAAAGGCGTTCTGCGCGTTGCTCTGGGAGATTTCTCGCCTGTGAAAGCGAAATCTCACGGCTCGCAACGCGGCTTGACATCTTTTTGCATGCTCGGCGTCGTGTCGACCGCTATCTTTCCGTGCAACCGGGCAATATAGCGCCTGGATTTACGATCGATCTCGCGCACAACAATCGCGGCGAATGTCCCCATTTGCCGATGGCTTCCGCCGCTCGCGAAGCATTTAGACAGTAATTGTCCAGCTCTCAACGCGGCCGGACGGTGCCGCCGATATCGACAGTGACAGAGCCGCCGACCTTCATGCAGCTGTCAGTGCCCTCGATTTTCACAAAACCGGGACCAAACGCGGCGCAGCGATTATCAGCGGCGCTCTTTGCAGGCGGAAGCCGATCAAGGGGAGTGGCGTGATCTGGCTTCGGGCGCTTGACCGGATCGGCCAGAACCGCTGAACCCGACAGGACGGCGACGAGCATGGCGAGGAAGCAGGTCCGCATTGCCGCTCTTTATCGCCTGCCGGCTGATTTCGCCACCGACTTTTGATCGGCGTCGGCGCGCACGATCGGAAAAGACCGTCGAGACCGTCACCAATCCTTGAATCTCGGCTCTATGCACCCCCCGCAGACCCAGGGAAAGGTCCAATCGGCCGTACGCTTGGCACTATCGGGGATATACCTGCTCCACGCATCCGCCCTGACAGGATTGATCGACTGCCAAATGACGTCGAAGCTCCCGGCAGAATTGATTTTGCCTATCATGACTGGCTTGGAAAGATGATGATTGGTGTTCATCACCACCTCGAAGCCGCTCGGCGCCTTAATTCTTTGACCGTACATGGCCTGCCGGACTGCATTTACCTCGGTGGTGCCCGCCTGGGCAACGGCTTGCGCCCACATCCTGAAGCCAATGAAGGTGGCCTCCATCGGGTCATTCGTTATTTTGTCCCGTTGCTCGGTGAAGTCCGCCCACATTTTCACGAACGCTTCGTTTTCTGGCGACTTGATCGTGTGGAAGTAGTTCCAGGCCGCGAGGTGCCCGACGGGGAAAATGACCGCGTCGAGCAATTCGCGCTCGCCAACGGAGAAAGCCATGACTGGAATTGCATTGGCGTCTACCTGTTGATCTGCGAGCTCCCTGTAGAAGTACGTATTCGCATCCCCGTTTATGGTTGATATCACCGCAGTCTTTTTTCCCGCCGAGCCGAAGGCCTTGATCTTCGCGACGATGTCTCTCCATTCGGAATAGCCAAATGGCGTATAAATCGTCGTAATGTCGTCTTGCGACACCCCCTGCGCGGTGAGATACGCATTCAGTATCCTGTTGGTCGTGCGCGGATAGACGTAGTCAGTACCGAGCAGAACCCATCTGCGAACTTCTCCTCCTTCCTTGCTCATCAGATATCGAACGGCGGGGATTGCCTGCTGATTCGGCGCTGCTCCGGTGTAGAAAATGTTGCGCGAGCTTTCTTCACCCTCGTATTGCACCGGGTAGAAGAGCAGTCCGTTCAGCTCCTCGAAGACTGGCAGAACGGATTTACGGGAGGCGGAGGTCCAGCACCCGAACACGACCGCGACTTTTTCGGTCGCGAGCAGCTGGCGGGCTTTTTCCGCAAAGACGTCCCAGTCGGATGCCGGATCTACGACGACCGGCTCCAGCTTCCGTCCGAGCAGCCCACCCTTCGTGTTTTGGTCTGCTATCAACATGAGAACCGTGTCCTTAAGTACCGCTTCGCTGATTGCCATGGTGCCGGACAGAGAATGCAGAATGCCGATTTTGATGGTATCTTCGCCCGCGCCGGCCGCGCGAACGAAGGCGAGCAGGAACTGCAAGGCGAGTAGACCCAGCACGATACCCCGTGAGATCGAAGCTGATGTCATGTCGCCGTCCCCACGAGCTCGAAAATACGGGTTTCCCTGGTCATCCCCTTGGCAACGACCGATTCGAAGGCTCTGAACTGGAAGCAGTGCCGAACGCGCAAATAGACGGCTTCGCTCACAAGGATAGCTGTCCCAAATTGCTTGTTTACGCCTTCGAGGCGCGCTGCAAGATTCACCGTATTGCCGAGCGCCGTGTAGTTCATCCGCTCGGTTGATCCGAGGTTGCCGACCACGGCCTCCCCGACGTGAATCCCGAACCGGGTAAAGAACGACTTCAGACCCTCGGTTTCAAACTCGGCGTTGAGCTTCTCGCCTGCCGATCTGGCCGCAAGGGCTGCCCGGCAGGCTCGCTCGACGTGGTCTGGCTGTGGATTGGGCGCGTTCCAGAACACCATCACGGCGTCGCCAATGAACTTATCGATTGTTCCGCCTTCGGCGAGGAACGCGTCGGTGAGCACGGAGAAATAGCGCGACGTTTGGTGCATGAGGATGTCGGGGTCGGCAGACTCCGCGATGGTCGTAAAATCCCGAACGTCGGTGAAGACGACGGTGATCTCCTCTCGGACTCCACCAAGCTCCGTGGAGATGGAATTATCGACGACCCGCTGGACGAGCTCTTTGGGGACAAAGTGGGCGAATGACCAAATGGCTCGCTGCGCGAGCGTCATCGCACTACCAAGCTCGTGAAGCTCCCTGATGCGCGACGGGACCGGTGAGGGGCCGGGCTCGGCGAGCGTCTGAAGCTTAACGGCCTCGGCCGTGATCCTTTTCAGGGCCCGGGACATCCCATTGCCGAATATCCAAACGATCGGAAGGAAGGCGGCGCTGGCAATTGTTGCCAGAACCAGTCCGGTGAAGTGGAGCCTCCTCACATCTTTGGCGAAGTCTTCCTGGGCCGCCAACAACATGATGCCTGCACTGTACTGGTCGCCCAAAGCGAACTTCACCACCTTGAACAGATAATCCCGCCCTTGGTCATCACGGATACTTCCATCGTACTGGTCGCGTCCCCGTGACCTCCGCAAGACGGCCGCCACAATCCCGGACTTGATCTCCTTGATGTTTGGCAATTGCGGTTCGGATGGATGTGTCAACGCACTGACGATGAATTCGGCAAAATCCGGGTGGGCTATGAGCGCACCAGTCGAGTCGAACATCACGACGATTCCGTGCTCTCCGGGGCGTTGCGCCTGAACGAAATCACTGAAGGTGTCCAGCTTGAGATCGGCAGCAAGGACGCCGGGCACTTTGCCCCGCAAGGGCGCGCTGACCGTGATCACCGGTGCGCCAATGCTGAACGAAAGATAGGGCGACGAGACCAGCGACCGGTCGGCTTTCATCGTGTCGCGATACCAGGACCGCCTGCGGGTGTCGTATCCGTATTTCCATAGATCGATTTGTCCGACCTCGTTGCCCTGCTGATCCTCAAAGATACGCCGCATGGGCAGCTGGCCGTCAGGGGTGGGACGAACCAGGTTGATCGCGGTGCTGGCGCCAGGCGTCGCACGTAACCTCTCGCGCTGTTCATCGTTGAGCTCGCCGATGCGCCGCACCTGCAACCAGGCGCCATTTTCGAAGCCGGCATAAACACTGTCCAATTGAGGCAGCTCCTGCAGGACGGCCTTGAACAGGGGAATCGCGGGGCCGGTCTCGGTCCTCTCGTTTGAATCGGCCAAGCTGGAACTCGTCGCCAGCACATGCACCAGGGAAGCCAGAGCAGTCAGCTGCGTCTGAAGCCGCCCGAAGGCTTTCGCACTGGACGCGTCCATGTAGGCAGACGCCGCGTCCTGGGTGGCCCAGCGAAGAGCCCGGTCCTGAATCGCGATCAGCAACGTGGCGAGAGCGACGACAAACGCCATCACCGCGAACGTGATTGAAGTTCGAAATGTCAACATCCCGCGTGCTCTTCAATTGCAAAGGATGCAGCTGCCAAGTCTCGTCGCGGGGACCAAACTCGTCCGTCGGGCTGAGGGCCAAGAGCAGGCCCCCCGGCGCCCCAGTTGGGCCACCCATGCGATCTGAACCTAAGGCCGAGTTTGCATGCAGCACTATGCAGCTTCGGCAACATTGGATGACTGTGGTCTAACGGTCATACGCCAACAACGACGATACAGTCCGCTTCAGGTCGAAAGCGCCGCCTCGGCTGATGACAGCTCCCGGCCCGAGGTGCTGAAAATGCTATCGAACCAGCTCAACCTTCGCCGCGAGATCCGGGTAGCGGCTGATGCGGTAGGTGGCGTTTTCGCATTTCAGGACCCATACATCGTGGTCCGGCCGGGACTGCTTTGCGTCGCGCGTCGCCCGTTGCGGCTTGTCGCAGGCGAACCCCTGCGTGCGGATCTGGGCTGCCAGCACGTCCTTGGGCGTTTCCCCAGCCGCCAGGGCGGTGGGCAACAAATGAGTTTCGCTCAATAGCGCCCCAACGGAAACAACGACAGACAGAATTGCGGGGTATCGACACGCTGCCATGGCAGGCGCTCCACATCGACTGCATCCGAAAAGTTTGCGGCCAAACCGGCCAAGTTTGTCCACTCTACTGACTTTGCGACGATTGACCATACACCGCTATGCAGAAACGGCGGATGAGGCTTGAGCCGCAGCCGACGGCTCCAGCAATTAGGCAGCCCGGCCGCCGACCGTGATGCCGAAGACACAGTTGTCCAATAAGCGCACGAGGAGCCGCTTGTTTGCCGATTTTGCATAGACGTTTCGGGGTGATGTCCATCTTATTCACAGGTGTCCGAATCCGACTATTTGGCGCTCGCAGCAGAGCGTCGGGGAAATCAGGGAGCCGGCGGATGCGGTGGATTCGATCGAGGTCAGGGCTCAGCTTTTTACAGCGAAATCTGCGTCTTGGAGCAATTGCCGCTCTGCTGGCGCTTCCTGTTCAAACCGCTCGCGCCGATGAAGGCGGCGTCAGCTTCTGGATCCCTGGATTCTTCGGCAGCCTTGCGGCTACCCCTTCGCAGGCCCCTGGATGGTCCGTCACTTCAATCTACTACCATGACACGGTCTCCGCCGCGGGTAACGTGGCGCTGGCGAGAGAATTCGAGATTCGCAACGTTCCTGGCAGTCTGACGGCCAGCTTCACCGGCAACGTCAATGCAAGCATAAATGTTGACTTGATGGTCCCGACCTACACTTTCGCGACGCCGGTCTTGGGTGCTCAGGTCTCTGTCGCACTCTTAGGACTGTACGGCGCCAACTCGACCTCACTCTCGGGAACGCTCGCAGGGACATTGGCAGGACCGCTCGGCGGCACTGTTCCATTCTCGCGCACCGATGCCATCAACAGCAACATCGTGGGATTTGGCGACCTGATCCCATTCTACCAGATGAAATGGAATGCCGGCGTCAACAACTACATGTTTTACGTCACCGGAGACATCCCGGCCGGCATGTACGACTCGATGCGTCTTGCGAACTTGGGTATCGGGCACTGGGCTTTCGATACCGGCGGTGGCTACACCTATTTCGACCCAAAGACCGGGCATGAATTTTCGGCGGTGCTCGGATTCACATACAACTTCATCAATCCGTCTACCCAATATCAGAGCGGCGTTGACATGCACCTCGACTGGGCCGCGTCGCAATTCCTGACCAAGCAGTGGCAGGTCGGCCTCGTGGGTTACCTGTATCAGGAGCTCGGTTGCGACAGCGGCTCCGGCGATCGCGTCGGCTGTTTCCAGTCGCGGGTGGTCGGCGTCGGCCCGCAGGTCGGCTACATCTTTCCGATCGGAGACAAGCTGCAGGGCTATCTCAACTTGAAGGCTTACGGCGAATTCGCCAACGAAAATCGTCCAGCGGGCTGGAACCTCTGGTTGACATTCAATCTTTCGCCAGCGGCAGCAACGCCGCCCACGCCTTCTAAGCCCATGTTCACGAAGTAGAGGCGCCGGCTCTCGCGTGAATTCATTGCTTTGCGCGGGCTGCGAAGACCATCGATCGGGGTTTGTTGCAACCGCTCGGGACAACGCGCGGGTCGTTCAGCATGCTCGATGGGGCATCACGGCTGAACGTTATGACAGCCGTCGATATATCTCTTTGGAGCCGAGCCACACTATCTTTGAAGGCCCTATGGCGCAGACGTGCTCCGCCAGACGGCCACGCTAATGAGGTCCATACCGCACTAAGCGAAGCGTCAGGATGCGGCCATGAAGCGGATTGCGGGCAAGCGACGATGGTGGATTGTCCTTGCGGGTGTTCTTGCCGTCTACCTTGCTCTTGCTTACGTCGTCTTGCCGCGTTTGTGGAGTCATCACGAACACGAGCCAGGTCTTGCTTCCCTGCCAATGGTGACGCGCACGGCGAGCGATATCCCGGGTGACGCTCTCAATGTGGGGCTCGTCGGCAGCAAGGAAGACGTTGTACGTGCGATGCAGGCGGCGGGCTGGTTTCCTGCTGATCCGATCACCTTGCGAACGAGCATCGAGATCGTCGGCAGCGTCGTCCTTGACCGACCCTACCACGACGCGCCTGTCAGTCCGCTCTATTACGAAGGAAAGAAGGAACAGCTTGCGTTCGAGAAGCCCGATGGCAGGAGCGCGGACCGGCGGCATCATGTCCGCTTCTGGCAGGTGCTGGATAAGGGGACAGACGGTCGCCCGGTCTGGCTCGGTTCGGTTACCTTCGACCGCCGGGTCGGCCTGAGCCACGATACAGGGCAGGTGACCCATCACATTGCACCCGACATTGATGCCGAGCGCGACCTGCTGATGCACGATTTGCGCGACGCCGGAATGGTCCAAAACTTCTTCCAGATTTCCGGAACCGGCCCGACCCTGTTCGGCCGAAATGGTGAGGGCGATCCGTATTACACGGACGGCGAGATCTACATCGCCACCCTGGTGATCGATGGCGCCAGGAGCAGCGAACCGCCCGCGACTCTGCCTCCGCCGCCTCTGATCGCCGCGAAGGACGAGGTATGGCACGGGATCGGCAACGTGATCAGTCCGCAATCATCGTCTGTCCGCTGATCTATTGCTTCAAGCGCGCGCGGAGTTCGTCGGTGAGACGAGCCAGATTACGATCGTTCGGAACAATGCGGGAAAGTTGCTCGGCATATTGAAGAGCAGCAGCGATATCTCCAGCATCGCGGCTGAACGTCACCAGAGCCGACAGGGTGTCGCGATCTTCGGGATGCTGAGCCAGGTTCTCTTTCAGGACTTTTATCGCTTCATCGACGCGACCCGACGAATGCAGCGCCACCGCATAAACATAGGCGTATCGAGACCGCTCGGGCTCAAGTCCGGTCGCTGTGCGGAATTCGGCCAGCGCGTCATCTGGCCGTCTCTCGCGGGTCAGGGTGAGCCCGAGTGCATGGTGCAGTCCTGCGTCCCGGCCTGACGATCCGATCGCCGTCCTCAGCACGGCCTCTCCATCACCATCCCGGCCAAGCTGCCGATACAAATCCGCCAGATTGATCGCTGCCGGCGCGTATTGCGGGCTAAGCTTCAGCGCCGCCTTGTATTCCTTCTCTGCTTCGCCGGTGAGCCCGCGCCGCGCATAGAAATTTCCGAGCGTCGCCCGGGATTCCGGCCGATCCGCATTGAACTGCTGTGCGGCAATGAACTCGGCGGCCACCCGCTCGAAGGCTGCGCGATCGGCGGCGGGTTGATTGGCAGTCGGCACGGCCGCCAGCACCGACACCGCCCTGATGCGAACGCCGCGGCTCGGGTCGGAAAGCAGCGGGGCGACGACGGGCCAGAGCCGGTCGCCCGGCAGTCCGTCGAGCATGTCCAGCGCGCCGATGCGAACCATCGGATCCGGATCAGCCAATCCCTTGCGGGCGAGATCGATGTTGGCTGGCGAAACCCGCGCATGTAGTTCGCTCAGCGCACTCGCCCGCGCGATCGCCGGCGTTGTCGCGCCGGCTGCAACCAGCGCAAGAAGGGCTGCGGCATCGGGACGGTCGGCCCAGGATGCCTGCAATGCCTCGGCATAATTCTGGAAGCCCTTTCGAACCGGCCCGTGCCAACGCGCGATTGCGTCGGCCGCCCATTGCGCGGATTTGTCGGCATGACAATCGTTGCAGGCGTTTGGCGTGCCAAGCGTCACAGAGATATCAGGCCTCGGAATTCGGAAGCTGTGATCGTGCCGCTTGTCGATCACCATGTAGGTACTGACCGGCATATGGCACGATACGCAAGTAACCTTTGGCGTCACGCCTTCGTGTCGGTTGTGTGAGGCAACTTCGTATTTGTCGGAGGCGTGGCACTGCAGGCAGACGCCGTCGCCTTCAGCGCGGAGCTTGGCTGCATGTGGTTCGTGACAATCGCTGCAGGTGACGCCGGCCGCAAACATCTTGCTCTGCTTGAACGAGCCGTAGTTGTAGACCTCGTCGAGCATCTGCCCATCAGCGTGATAGAGGCCACGGGCAAGAGGTGAGACAAGGTGGGTGTCGGATAACGGCCGCCCTGGAATCCAGTCCTCGGAAAACTGTCCACGTCGCGCATGGCACAGGCCGCAGGTCTCGACCTCCCGGCGCGTCGCTGCCGGCGCGGCACTGCGTTGCGGATTGCCGGTCTTTGGATCGCGCTGCCAGGTGACGCCATCCCGTTCGTTCAGGAAGACGGCGAGCCCCTTGAGAGGGTCTCGATCCTTCCCGAACGGCCACCAGCTCCGCTGATCGTCCGCCCATTGGACGTGCCGTGAGCCTTTGCCATGGCAGGCCTCGCAGCCGACGCTGATTTCCGCCCAGGTGGTATGGAAGCGATTATTGGCCGCATCGTAGTTCTTCCGCACGCCTGTCGAATGGCACTCGGCGCACATGAAATTCCAGTTCTGATTGAGTTTGGTCCAGTGCAGCACGTCGTCGTGCTTGATCTCCTCATTGGGATAGAGATGAAACCAGCGCTGGCCGCCCTGGTCTTTCGGCCGGCTGTCCCAGGCGATGGAAAGCGCCTGGATCCGGCCATCCGGGAATTCGATCAGATACTGCTGCAAGGGTTCGATGCCGAATGTGTATTTCACCTCGAAGGTTGCAAGCGTGCCATCGGAACCATCAGTCTCGACGAAGAACTTGCCGTCAGTTTTGAAAAAACGGGAATGGACGCCGTAATAGTCGAAACCGGCGTTGTCGAAATCACCGAGCACGGAAGCTGCACTGGGGTGCTGCATGGCGCGCTGGTGCTGGGATTGCTTCCAGAGCGCCGTTTCGGTCTGGTGACATCCGGCGCAAGCTTCGCTGCCGACGAATACAGGGGCAGACGCCACGCTCGTGGTCCGCAGCATTTCCGGCAGGCCGAGTCCGCCACTGGCGAACAACCAGGCCAAACCGCCAACCACGACAGCTGCGATTGCCATGAGTACGGCTACGCGCGGCATCGACCTCCACGGGTGAACGGGTTGGTTCCTGGCGCCGCCGGTTTCAGTGCTCGCTGCGATCCCGGCGGGCGACGATTTGACGGACCGCCTCTTGTCGCTTCTGCCGTTCCGTCCCTTGTTGCGCGGCACTGGCTCTGCCTGTCAGACCTGCCGAACTGCTTCGAAGGGAAGATGACCAATCCGGCCAGCGCGAGCTATGCAGTTTCGGCAATTCGCTCCCTTCACCGCTCTGGCGCCGTCCGTGACGGCGCCAGAAAGGCACGTTGATTATCCTGGTCCTAAACCCGCACAAGTGTTTCGGATGCAGTCCTGATAAACACCCCGACACTCGTAGGACGGTATCTTTTTCTGATGAAGACAGTCGCGATATCGCGCACGACAGGTATTTGTGCATTGCTGTCTAGCCGTCTGGGCTGCCGCGAAGGTGCGAGAGGCGAGATCGGCGTCGCGCGCATTGAGTGATTCAATATTCAACGACAAAAGCGCCGCGAAGAGCAGGGAGACGACGGCAAACGGCCGCTTGCTGCATTTCATGACCGAACTTCCTTTAGCCGCGATGCGAGTGTTGCCTTCATCGTGCTCTCCCTGAACGATTAGAAATCGGAGGGCGACCGAAGGTACCCAGAAGGCGTTTCATGGAAGGAAGGCTGGTCGAAATATCCCGGACGCGCTATGCGCATTCGGCAAACCCCGAAGAGCAGCCACGCCGGCGGAAGGTTGGCCGAAGCACATCTTCCGGGCCATGCGCCCCCAGCAAGCGCTGACGTCTCCGTCACTACCCCGAAAAAAGAGGCGGGCGCCCGCCAGGAGCGCCCGCTTCATCGCATCATTTTCGTCGCAAGAACCTAGTCGCTTGCCTGGCTGGCATTGGCCTTTTTGACCTCCTCCAGGACCTGGCTGAGGTTATAGGACTCCGGCGCCTGCAGCGGCGGGAACTTCTCGTATGAGGCCAAGTGCGCCTCCCATAGCCGCTGACCGATCGGCAGCATGTTCCAGTCGTACTGCATAGCGGTCGCTGGGGCGCCGAGTGCGCCGCCCAGACTCATGGCCGATTTCTGGTCGATGCCAACGTTCTGTTCGAAGGGATCACGCTTGATGTTCTGGACCAGGGTGAAGTGGAATGGGATCAGCGGCATGAGCCAACCCGCCGGGCCGGGCTGCGACATCGTGTAATACATCTTCCAGTTCTTGTAACGCACCGCAGACGGTGTTGCGCCCGAGAAATAGAAGAAATGGTCGCGCGCCGATTTCTCCGACTTGCCTTCGAGGTAATCGCGCTGGTCGAAGCCATCGAGGGTCGTCTTGACGATGCCGGGGTACTTCCCCGCCTCGATCTGCTGCTTCAATTCATCGCCTTTGGGCCCACCTGCGATATCGACGAAGGTGGGCACCCAGTCGAGCGCGGCGAACAGCTGGTTCTTCACTGTGCCCGGCTTGATGACGCCCGGCCACTTGATGACGAGCTATGGCCGAAACTGGGTGATGACGGGTTGAGAGAGGCGGCGTATCGAGGCGGGTGTCGAGCCTGCCAGAACCTCAAGGAGAGCGATACGCCATGACCGAGACTACCAACGTTTTTGCTTTTCGTCAGCCCTCCGCGGTTGACGATCCACTGACCGATATCCTCCGCGCCGGGGCGCGCGACCTGCTCGCCAGGG
>NZ_AXAI01000006.1 GCF_000472425.1 Bradyrhizobium sp. Tv2a-2
AAGACCCAGGAGCTGACCGCCGAGTCCCAACTGAACACGACGCGCTCGAACTACCGCCGTATCATCGGCAGCGAGCCGCGAAATCTCGCGCCCGGCTCGCCGGTCGATCGCTTCCTGCCGGGGACGCTGCAGCAGGCGGTCGATATCAGCCTGATCGAAAATCCCAACGTCACTGCTGCGATGTACGGCATCGACGTGAACTTCCTCACGGTCAAGGTCAATGAAGGGGCGCTGCTGCCGACGGTGAACCTGCAAGCCACGGCGCAGGAGGCCTACGAGCAGACCTTGATCACCCAGCGCTCGTTTAATGCCGGTGTGGCGGCGCAGCTCACCGTTCCGATCTATCAGGGTGGCGCCGAATATTCTCTGATCCGGCAGTCCAAGGAAAATCTGGCACAGCAGCGTCTCACGCTGGAGACCACTCGCGACCAAAGCCGTGCAAGCACCGTGACCGCCTGGGGCCAGCTGGTGGCGGGCAAGGCACAGGTGATCTCCGCGCAGGCCCAGGTGACGGCATCCGAAATCGCGCTGAATGGCGTGCGCGAGGAAGCCAAGGCCGGCCAGCGCACCACGCTCGACGTGCTCAATGCCCAGCAGGCGCTGGTCAACGCGCGCGTTGCGCTTGTCACTGCGCAGCACGATCGCGTGGTCGCATCCTACAGCGTGCTGCAATCGGTTGGACGGTTGTCGCCGCAGGTGCTCAGCCTGCAGACCCCGACCTATGACGCAAGCGTGCACTACCATCAGGTACGTGACAGCTGGGCCGGCATGCGCACACCCGACGGGCGCTAATCGCGCAGACTTAATCTAATGATTGGTGGGGCAGCGTGTCCTGGAAGTGCGCGGAAAAGGCCCCATTAGCGGCGGGCTAATGAGGCCTTCGTGCCGGTCCCCCAAAAGGGATTAGCGGTGCTCTGCTCTACCGCATGCCACTCTTCACAGAGCGCTGAAATATCGCGCCGACTTGGTTCAAAAACATGGCGTTGGCGAGGAAATTTGTCGTCGCCGCGCTGAATTGTGCAAGCGCGACGGAAAAGGCGCTCCGAATCGAGGACTTCAAGGCCATATTCTGTACGGATAGGCTTGAATTGGTACCGGTATCGATCAAGGTATCGGCCAGCCTGCCGATACCGGCGGGACCGCTCAGTTGTGCTCCCATTCGGCCCTTAGCCTGCGCTCGATCTTGTCTGCGTCTTCCTTTGTTAGGTCGGTCGCGGGGTTGGTCCCAATCAGGGCTGGCCCCTTACGCTCCCGATCATAGACCATCCAACCCTTATATCCCTGGCGAACCAGGAATCTGGAGGGGTGAAATGTTTTTTCGCTCGCTACGTTTCTCTCATTGTATGCCATTGAAATGCTCCCAACGAGAGCCGGCGCTCGCAGATCGCCGACCCGGTGCCGCGTCTCAATGTTACAAAGAGTAAATTGGGAATATGCGCCCGAATATGACCAAACTTAAACCCCTCTCACTCCGAGTCTCGCCGGGATAAACCGCCACTCGCTACGGCCGCGAAAAACCTGCTCTGGAGCCAGAGCTGCATCAGCGATTGCGCTGTGTCATTGTCATTTGAGCCCTGATCTCGCGGTCCGCGGGCCGCCTGACGTCGTGGCAACGCGGGTGAAGCGTGGCTAGAGATTGAAGAGTCGGAAGCCTTAGCATTCTGGTGGCCCAAGCGATAAACGCGCTCCCGACTGCCTAGGAGATGAGGGCGGTGGAGCAACGTCAGGGATGTACGTCAACTCTGGCGCTCGGCGGATTTGCTACCAAATCTTAGACCGCCTTCGGATCCTGCAACCGCAAGCGAATGTCCCTGCTCGCCAGCTTCCCTTGCGTCGTTTCGATCACGATATCGACCACGTGAAGCGATTCCGGTGGATCGTAAACATAGGCAATATGCGAGGGTCCCACAATCTCCGGCTCGATCAGGAAGTCGTCGGATCCTAGCGCCTGCGTAATCAGTTTGACCGCTTCGCCATTCTTGATCGGCGAGCTCAGCAATGAATCGATGAGGTCGGCATTGCACGACCGGCTGACCTCAGAAACCGGGACCGGGTCTTACTTCCGCGAGCCTCACTGGTTAGGGGGCGCGTTCGGTCGCGGGTCCTTCGGGCTATTGATCAATCTGCTCCATCATTCAATGTGATTTCAGCCGCTGTTTGTGATCCCGGATGCGCACACGTTCGCGTCGAGGTGGCCCTTCATGACTTGGCCGAGCAGATAGATTGTGCGGCTGGAGCAGAGCCACACGTCGCCAAAGCTCTCCGCCGTGGTCTCCCAATACCTCCTCTGTGCGCTCTATGGCGGCTTCATCATCTGCGCAGTCAACGTCGACTGCGCCCAGGAGTCCGCCGAGTGGATCCAGGATATGGACACGATAGTGGGGCATTGGCATAGCCTCGATTAGTCGCGGCGTCCGAGTTTGCCCCGCTGTGCTCGATCGTGAGGACCCAGACAAAAACCTGCGTTCCAAGCCGCCGTCCATCGGATCGGGACCGGAAGAATTCAAATTTCTCCAAGAGCCTGCCAGGAAAACGAGTGTGCAAAAAGACGTATTCAAGCCGATATTGTGCAGACGAGATTCCCGTCGCGGCTATCGTAATCAAGGCCGATGCTTCGACTGTACCGCGTCCTTAGCCTTCCGAGGAATAGCATCGCGAAGCCTGTTCACCCGGCCGATGACGCCGGCATATCCAGATGGGAGCAGCAGGTCCGAACGGTTGCCCGCGTTGGGCTGCGTCCCGGAACTGCTTCGTCGCCAAGCTATCGCGCCAGGGTGGGTATCGTCGAGGCGTGCGGGTTGTGTTCTCTGTCGTCAACCCGCAGGCAATGCGGTTGGCTGCCAGGGACGAAATGCCGCATAAGCGATTGGAGCATTGTCCCGACTTCGCTGGTCGCGAAGGCCGTGCCTTAAGATGTCGGGCAGGGAGCATTTGTCTCGCCCCAGAAACTGAGATCAGGAGCAGCTCATCGCAGCCAGAGCGCCGCAACCAGAAACAAACTAGAGGCGCAGATCATGCCCTAATGAGATGTCATTTCTCTGTGGTAACAACAAGTGCCAGTTTTCTGTGGTAACGTAGCTGATAGGCGACAGTATATATTGACATTCTAAAAAAATTTTTGAGTGGGAGTCAGAAAGCGAACAGACATTGCATGCGGTCGTCGGCATAGTCACGCTCGGGCAGATTGGAAGTTCATCAAAAAAAGGATTGGACAAGGACGCGGGGTAACCGTGCGGACTCCGCGGCAGCGCGGGCTCGATGCGCGCTTTTTTGAAAGTTCATTTTGGTAGGGGAGTTATGGCGTGAGCGAAAGTAAACTGAAGGCCGGGCCGAACGGAGCGCATGTTTTCAGAATGCCGCGGTTCGGTTTCCCGAACATCGAGTTCGGCAGTTTTGCGAAGCGGGGCGTTGTCCGGGCGCACGAAGTGGGCAAGCCGGTCAGGAAGCGGGCGGCCAAGGCTCTGATCGGAGCGAGCTGAATCGCGGTATCCGATTCATTCCGAATTCCTCCAAGAGGGATCCGGCCGGTTGGAAAAACGCCCGCCCGGTGAGCATCTGCCCATGCTCTCTCATTCCGGACAGGCGCGCAATGCCCCCCAAATCGTAGCACCGACAAAGGGCGTCATCCAATCAGCCAGTCTACTTGGCCGAACCATAACAACGACAAATCAATCCGTGGGAGAGTTGCATGGGAATGGTCATGGTCAAATGCCCGGAAACAGGGCGTGCCATCCCGACCGGTATCGAGACCGATCGCGAGAGCTTTCAGCGCTGCACCGTGTTTTTCGCGCGTACGCTTTGCCCGATCTGCCAAACCGAACACGCCTGGTTCGCGCGGGAGGCCTGGGTCGATGAACCGCGCGGGACATTGCCGCGGCGCTTGCGCTTGGCGCGGCGTTCCTCCGCGCCCGCACAGGTGTGATTCTTCGCGCATCCTGAATCTGTACGGGACCTTGACCTCCGACGAAGAGCCATCGGGGAGCTGTGGAGGGAAACAGCGGGGCGCGCTAACGGGCTGCATCACTGCTCCGAATTGGGGGCGCCATTGCTCTAATGCGCTCTCATCTGAAGACCTCTTCGAGTTGGCGGCGCATGGTCGCGTGACATTCGCACGCCATGATGGAAAGACGGGCGCGATCGATCACGATCTGTCCCCGCTTGTCCGATTTGATAGCTCCAGACGCGCGCAGACTTCGCATCAGGAGTGTCACGGTCGGCCGCCGCACGCCCAGGATATGCGCCAGAGTTTCTTGCGTGAGCGGGAGCACATCGTCATCAATGTGGTCGAGCAAGTGGAGCATCCAGCGCCCCATCCGCGCCTTGACTGGATGCAGTGCGTTGCACGCGGTGCCGAGCTGAAGCTGGATCAGCGTCGCCCTGATGTGGTTCTGCAGTGCAACGCGGATTGCGGAGCTCTTGTTGAAGGCAGCATAAAATCGCGACGCAGAAATCCGTGATGCGGTTCCTGTTATGCGAACGACGGCGGTGATGGCGGAGGGGGAGGGGCCCAACACAGAAAGGCTGCCGATAGCACCTTCGCGCCCGACGAGAGCCGTTGCAACCGTCTGTCCGTTAGCCATCTCCACCATGAGGGAGATGGCGCCGCTATGAGGAAAAAAGACATGCTCAGTGGGGTCGCCTGCCCGGAGAAGGACCGTGTCCTGGTTGAGCGCGACGTTTTCGAACTCGGGCATTAGCAGATCGAAGTCTGCAGCAGGCAGCCTTGCGAGAAGACGGTTGCCACTTCCGCCGGGGTACGTCATTACAGCTTTCCTGCGGTTTGGCAGCACATCTACTTGACGCCGCCCGCATGTCGGCGTTGCCAATCGCAATCCACAATCGCATGATCATGCTCGTCTGATGTCGGACGCAAACGGTCTCGGCTCTATCATTCAACCGTGACGGATTTGGCGAGATTGCGAGTCTGATCCACGTCGGTACGTCTGAGCAAAACCATGTGATCGGCAATTAACTGTAGCGGAACGGCAAATACGATCGGTGCAACGAAGGCCGGCATGTCTGGCAGCAAGATGCTCCTGTAAGGCCTGATCGCGACTTCGCTTTGACTCCTCTGGTCCGTGATGACAATGACGTTGCCGCGCGAAGGCTAGATACGGCGATAGCCGTTAGGGTTCTTCAATTGCCACCGCCAGTGGTCTGCACACATTTGTACCAACGAACGTGCCGAGTGCCAATCCAGGGTTTCTCCCGCAAGGGTCGGGTCGGCATAACAGATGGCCACGTCACCGGCCCGGCGCTCGGCGATTTCATACGGAACAGGCCGGCCACTCACGGCCTCGAACGCCCGAATGACTTCGAGAACGCTGCTGCCGGTGCCCGTTCCAAGATTGAGCGTTAGCAGGCCGGGATGTTTCAGATGGTTCAAGACGCTTAGATGACCTGAAGCAAGATCGACGACATGAATGAAGTCGCGAATTCCGGTGCCATCCGGAGTGTCATAGTTGTTTCCCCAGACTTTCAGCTTCTGTTGTCTTCCAATCGCGACCTGCGCTACAAAGGGCAACAAGTTGTTCGGAACCCCGAGCGGGTCTTCTCCAATGAGGCCGCTCTCATGCGCGCCGACCGGATTGAAGTACCGTAGAATACCGATCCGCCACTCATTGTCGGATGCATAAAGATCCTTCAGCATTTCTTCGATGAAGAACTTTGTTCGGCCATACGGGTTCGTCGGTCCGAGTGGATGCTTCTCGTCGAGCGGCAGATAGGTCGGCACTCCGTAGACGGTTGCGGACGAACTGAAGACGAGCGTCTTTACCTTCGCCTGCTTCATGGCCGAGATAAGCCGCATCGTCCCCGCAACGTTGGTCTCGTAATAGGTCATGGGCCGAGCGTTCGAATCACCCACGGCCTTCAGTCCCGCAAGGTGGATAACGGCAGTCACTCCGCAATCACGGATTATCTCGTAGATTGCCTCTTGATTTCGAATGTCGGCCTGCCGAAAGAGGAGTGAGCGTCCGCACAGGGATTGCACCCGCTCGAGCGACGCTTTGTTGCTGTTGGAGAGATTGTCGACTACGATGACATCCATGCCGGCGTCCAACAATGCCATGCTGACATGGGACCCGATGTAGCCTGCGCCTCCGGTCAATAAAATCATGCAGAACAGGTTCCGAGTTCGGCCAACCAGTGTCGACGTCGTCCGATCCAATTGGTCGGCTTTGACTGAGATGCGTCGTCCGCTGGTTGGCAGACGAAAATGACGCCTTCCAGCACACTCTTGCCAGGGGGCTGAGTGCAACCACCCCGAAGGATTACCTCCCTCGAGCGCGCCCTCTCCATCACCGAGGCGCGGACAATATAGTAGTCTTCAGCGACGATGGCGTGCCATGGTCACGTCGCGTGCGGAGAGAAAAGGGATGGACAGGCGCAGCCTGCCGTACGCTAGGCATGGCTGTTTGATGACAAAGCGCAGGCATTGCCGATCGCGCCGCCGGGTTACCCTTAGCAAGAGGACGAGGGCCGCGTTGCCATGGCTTGACGGCTTACGCTGAGCGGCTGGCCGCGCGGCCTGTTCGGATGAGCGTTGCTGTGACAGGCGGAGCGATCTGTCTCCGCTCGCCATTCGGCACCCATTGTGGCTTCTGCCCAATGCCAGCCCGACAAATGCGGACAGGTGACTAAAAGAGCTTCGAATCGCAATGGTCCCGAGGGATTACTCCGTCTGGAACCGGGTCATTGCATGTCCATTGCGCTAAAGTTTGGCGATTGCGATGCAAACGCAACCGAGTGTCTGCTGATGAGCAACGATATCCTTCAACCCCTCCTGCTTCGACAAGGTAATCCCGGTCTGCGGGGCGAAAGTCTGCGAGGCGAGCGCCCGGATATCGCTCGACCAGTCCTGAACATAGACCGTTCGCAAAGTCTTGATGAAATTCGGTTGGCTGTCCTCATCCCGTGCTACAACGAAGAAGTAGCCGTTGGCGCGACAGTGGAAATGTTTCGAAATGCGATTCCAGGCGCTACAATCTATGTATACGACAACAACTCAGTCGATAATACGAGAGAAGTTGCAGCAGCGGCTGGGGCGGTAGTTAAGCACGAGAGCCGCCAGGGTAAAGGTAACGTCGTCCGGCGTATGTTCGCAGACGTAGATGCTGATGTCTACGTGCTGGTCGATGGAGATGCAACGTATGATGCGGAAGCCGCGCCGAGACTGGTCAAGCGCCTCATTGATGAAGAGCTGGATTTCCTGAATGTCGAGCGGCTATCTGAGCACGTTGAGGCTTACCGGCGAGGGCACCGGCTCGGCAACAGAATACTGAGTGGTCTTGTCGAGAGCATCTTTGGTCGTCAGTTTCGAGACATGCTATCCGGCTACAAAGTGTTCTCGCGGCGCTTTGTGAAATCCTTTCCAGCGATGTCGCGAGGATTCGAGATCGAAACTGAGCTGACGGTCCATGCTCTTGAGCTCCGTATGCCGTGCGCGGAAGACGTAGCGCCCTACAGGGAGCGACCCGCGGGGTCTACAAGCAAACTAAGTACCTACCGAGATGGATTTCGAATTTTAATGTTGATCGCCTCCTTGGTGAAAAGCGAGCATCCTCTTCAGTTTTTCGGCGCTGCTGGATTTGGCTTGATCATTGTTGCGGCGTTACTGTCGATTCCTCTGGTCGAGACGTACATCGAAACGGGCTTAGTGCCGCGTATTCCGACCGCGGTGCTCGTGGTTGGAATGGTAACTGTAGGACTTCTGAGTTGGTTTGCGGGGCTAATCCTGGATGTCGTAACAACGGCGCGGCAGGAGGCAAAAAGGCTTGCCTACCTTAGCTTTGTTCCGGTTCGGAAGAAGCGATGAACCGAGGGGCGCGCTGAGCTTGCAATGGTTCCTGAATTTTTGCGTTTCGCTGTTGTTGGGGCAGTTGGCTTCTTGGCCAATGCTGTTGCTGTGACTGCAGCGTCGCACGTCGTCGACCTCTACACGACGGGGGCAATTGGCTGGCTGGTTGCGGTGACCGTCACTTGGTATCTAAATCGAAACTGGACCTTCCGAAGGGCGCAGAAACGAGGAGCAGTTACTGAATGGGTTAAATTTGCGTGCGCAAACAGCGCGGGGTTCATCGCCTACTTGGCTGCCTATTCCGCCGCTATTACATGGTGCTCAGTGTGTGGCCGCTGGCCGGTATCTGCCGTAGCATTGGGCTCTCTGGCTGGGCTTTTCATCAATTTCGGTCTATCGCGGGAGCTGGTATTCACTAGTCGCTACTAGGTCGTCGTGAGCGCAGGTAACGCGCGGAAGCTGTCACAGAGGCGGAAGCGGACCGCGACGAGGCTACCCCGCGAAACGTTGCCTTGCATTCTGTTCTACTGCACTGAACCATACCATAGACACGCTCGAAACATTTTCGCCCAACTGCGGACACTGTTGCGCAAGGTTGGGAGCGAGCGAACACCCGTTGCTCCCCTTCAACCTACTGTAAATAGCGCCTTCTCGCGTCGGCTATCGCGCAGATGTATAGCAAGATGGGAAAAGACATGAGGACATGATCTGCCCCACGCGCTCAATGCAAGTTGAATCTTGTTTCTCGCAGACGCAAGCCCCATGCAGCGAGCCTCAGCAAAAAAGCCGCGATGGCCATTGCGGTGAAGGGCAGATATTCAACGATATGTCGGACCCCACCATGCAACGGATCTTGCATGAAATCCTTCAGAAACGCGACGAGTATGATATTCATGCCGACCGTCCGTAACTGCCACCACAGCTTCGGACCAAGCATCCTGTGTAGGTTTCCAAAGGATAATAATGCGAGAATGAAGATCAGGGCCGCAACCGGTCCAAAAAAGAGGAATATGCCGATTGGCGGCGCAGAGCCGATCCAGCAGAGCCAGCTGACCAGAGTAAGATGAACCAGGAACGCCGCTGCGAAAGCGAGGCCAAGCTCCCGGCCGAGTTTCTTCAGCGGTAGAAACGCCGCGCCAAACAGGCTCGCCAACGCCCCTCCGGCATATGCCGCCCAGAACCAAAGAAAAGCCACGCGCCCCGTGGTATCGAGCGCTAGTGAAGTACCATGAGCGCTAGCGCCGTTAATCGCAAGTATGATGGCCGCCAAAAGCAGATTGGCGCCAAGCGCCGTGCCCATCCACCATTCTGCAGACTTAGGTCGCATCTTCGGCGCCCCGGCCCCCCAGAGGCACTCTAGACTGGCACCTCGCGGGCGGTCACGTCAAAGGCAAAATAAAAAGTCGGAGCAGTAAAGCGTTTTCCCGGCTGCAGCTGTCGGGTTACCCAAAGTTTGCTGCAGTCGCTAGCCCGCAATGGTCAACCTACCTTCCTGACCTCTCGCTGCCGTACTTAGCGCGCTTCGCTCGGCAGGGAAACAGCCGGGCTTTCGCGCTCT
This sequence comes from Bradyrhizobium sp. Tv2a-2, assembly GCF_000472425.1. GTDB lineage: Bacteria > Pseudomonadota > Alphaproteobacteria > Rhizobiales > Xanthobacteraceae > Bradyrhizobium. Next base: position 9,357 of record NZ_AXAI01000006.1, read on the forward strand.
GGTCACGTCCGGCTTGCCCGGCGGGCTGATCAAACCGCCGGCGGCTTAGTGAAGGACAACCGGGACGCTCGCTTGCGCCGAGACTCTTGCTGCGCGTGGCAATTCGCGCGCAGCGCCAACAAAGCGATTCCTACCGTTCTCGCAGGGCCTCATGTTCGTATTTGGCGAGCGGCGAGAGCAGATAGTTAATGATCCGGCGTGAGCCGGTTTTCATTTCCACCGTGACTGCCATGCCCGGGCCGAGGTCGACGGTCCGATCTCCGGCCTTCAACTGATTCTCGTCGAGCGATACACGGGCGGCATACACGAGATCGTCCTGCCCCTGCTGGCTATTTCCCGTTGCGCCCTGAGCACGATTCCTGGGCTCGGCCACGTCCCGGCCGTCGCGCGCGATGGTATCGGGCGAGACGCTCAGGACCCGGCCATGGAGCACGCCATAGCGGGTGTAGTTGAAGGTGTGGACCTTGATCTCGACGTCTTGTCCGGTGTGCACGAAGCCGACGTCGTCGTTGGCCAGGGTCGCCTCGATCTCGAGATGGCTATCCTGCGGGACCACGACGGCGAGCACCTGGGCCGGGGTGACAACGCCTCCTATTGTATGCACGGCAAGCTGCTGGACGAGGCCGTCGACCGGGGCGACCAGATCATGGAGCTTGGTCCGCCGATCCGCCTTGATCTCGTCCTGGGCGCCGCCGGCGGCCTTCTGCTCGGCCTTAGCGAGTTCGTCATAAAGGGTGCGCCGGAACTCTGCCGCGGTCCTGTCGCGTGTCTCCTTAAGCGCAGCAAGCCCCGCCTCGGCCTCCTTCAACCTGCTCCGCTGAATGAGGAGATCCTGCTGCTGGCTCACCAGATCTTGGTAATCGCTCAGATAGGTCATCTTCGACCCGAGGCCCTTGTCGGACAGGTATTTGCGAGTGTCGACTCGCTCCTGCAACGGCGGGATGGTGGCCTCGAGCTTGGCAATACTGGCCTCGACCGTTTGACGCTCTGCGTCCTTCTGGGACGTCTGACGGCCGAGTTCGGCGAGCTTGGCGCGTTGTTCGGAGGTCTGGCTGATCAGGAATTGCCGGTGCATTTCGATCTGCGCGGCCGTCGCGCCCGCGGGTGGATGGAAATTCGCCAGCGGATCAGCGCCGTCAGAGAGCATCGCCTGCAGCCGCGCGACGTCGAGCCGGGCGGCGATGAGATCGGCCTTGACGTGACCCTGTTCGGCCGCAGTCATGGTCGGATCAAGCTCGATCAGGCTTTCGCCGGCGTGGACCTGTTGGCCCTCGTGAACGCGGATGGCGCGCACGACGCCGGTCTCGAGCGGCTGGATCAGCTTGGTCCTGCCGCTGGGGATGATCTTTCCCGTGGCCGTGGCGACGATGTCGACCTTGCCGAAGGTGGCCCATGCCAGCGCCACGCAGAAGATGGCGATAATCACCGCGCCGACGGCACGCCCGACCGGAGATGGTGGCGTCTCGGCAATCTCCAGCGCTGCCGGCAGGAAGGCGAGCTCGTAGTTCTGGCGGCGAAGCGGGCGTTTGGGAAAGGAAACGACGGAATTGTTAGCGGACGCCATGAATGCCTGCCTGCAGGAAGTGGAGTTTCGCGTAACGGCCGTTCGAGTGGATGAGCTGGTCGTGAGTACCGTCCTCGACGACGCGACCGGCTTCAAGGGTAATGATGCGGTCGGCGGTTCGTACCGTCGAGAGGCGATGAGCAATGATGAACACAGTCCGCCCCGCAGCGATCTGCCTCATGTTCTGCTGAATGGCTCGCTCGCTTTCGTAGTCGAGCGCGCTCGTCGCTTCGTCGAAGATCAGAATGCGGGGGTCCGCGATGAGAGCACGTGCCACTGCGATGCGTTGGCGTTGTCCGCCAGAGAGGGTCGATCCGCGCTCGCCGACAACGGTGTCGTAGCCTTCGGGCAGAGCGAGGATGAAGTCGTGTGCTCCGGCGAGCTGGGCAGCAACGAAAACGCGCTCCATCGGCATCATCGGATCGGACAGCGCGATGTTTTCGCGGATCGTCGTGTTGAATAGTACGTTTTCCTGCAGCACAACGCCGATCTGTCGCCGCAGCCAGGCGGGATCGACCATCGTCAGGTCAATGCCGTCGACGAGCACGCGTCCGCGCTCCGGAACATAAAGCCGCTGGACCAGCTTGGTGAGCGTGCTCTTGCCAGAGCCGGACGAGCCGACGATGCCGACCACCTGACCGGGTTCGACATCGAAGCTCAGGTCGTGCAGTGTCTCAGGACCGTCCGGTCGGTAGCGGAAGGTGACGTGATCGAAGGTGACGCGGCCGCGGATTGGCGGAAGCGGCGCGCGGCTCGGGCTCTGGGTCGGCTCCGGCAGGGCGTTGAGCACGTCGCCCAGTCGTTCCACCGAGAGGCGGGCCTGGTGGAAATCCTGCCAGATCTGGGCCAGTCTCAGCACCGGCGCACTGACGCGGCTCGACAGCATGTTGAAGGCGACAAGTTCGCCGACGCTCAGTGAGCCGCCAATGACGAGTTTGGCGCCGAGATAGAGTGTCGTCGCGGCGACAAGCTTATTGATGAGCTGGACGGTCTCGCTCGCCACGTTGTTGAGGCTCACGACGCGGAAGCTGGAAGCGACGTAGCCGGCGAGTTGCTCCTCCCATCTCCGCTGCATTTGCGGCTCAACCGCCATGGCCTTCAACGTCTCGATCCCGGTGACGCTCTCGACCAGGAACGCCTGATTCTCCGCGCCGCGGCGGAATTTCTCGTCAAGGCGCCGGCGGAATAGAGGGGTCAGCCCGGCCGAGATGCCGATGTAAAGCGGGAATGCCGCCACGGCCACGAGCGTTAGCTCAGGCGAATAGTACAGCATCACAGCGAGGAAGACGAACGTGAACAGCAGGTCGAGCACAAGCGTGAGCGCCGACCCGGTGATGAACTGGCGGATATTTTCGAGTTCGCGCACGCGGGCGACCGAGTCGCCGACGCGGCGTGACTGGAAATAACCGATCGGCAGCGAGATCAGGTGGCGGAACAGGCGAGCGCCGAGTTCCACGTCGATGCGATTGGTGGTGTGGGCGAACATATAGGTCCGCAGACCGCCGAGCGTCGCCTCGAAGATGCCCATTGCGACAAGGCCAAAGACGAGAACATCGAGCGTGCTCAGGCTGCGATGCACCAGCACCTTGTCGATGATGACCTGGAAGAATAGCGGGGAGATCAGCGCGAAAAGCTGGAGGAAGAGTGAGGCCGTCAGCACTTCGGCGAGCATGCGCCGGTACTTGCCGATCGCGCCCAAGAACCAGGTGATATCGAAGCGCCGCGAAAGATCCGTCAGGCCCGCGCGGCGCGCCATCAGGATCAGTCCGCCGCTCCAGATGGCCTCGAACTCGTCCCGCGTCATCGTCTCGGGCCGCTGCTCCGTTGGGCGCTGCACCAGCACCTTGTCGGAGGCGGCCCTGCCGAGGATGAGGAAGCTGCCGTCGCGGAGTATGGCGATGCCCGGCAGCGGCGTTTTCTCCAGTCGGTCCCAGTTCGTCGAGAGGACGCGTGCCTTGAGGTCCATTTCCTTGGCGCAGCGGAGCATTTCGGCGACGCCGATGCGCGGCGATCCGATGCTGTGACGGATCTGCTCCGGCTCGGCGCCGATACCGTGGCAGCGCAACAGGATCGTCAGTGACAGCAACGCTGATTCGGTCGCAGCCGGGTCTTGAGCGGCGGCTTCATCATTTGGCACGAACTGATGAAGCGTGGGGTCCTCCGATGTGGACCGCAACCATTGCCACAGCCTCTCGGCGATGGTGCGAGCGCGTCCGACAGCGGCGATGGTCAGGCGGCCGGCAGCACCGACGTCGAGGCGCGGCAGATAGCCAAGAAGATTGGGTAGACGGACGCGTCCGAGCTTGGTGTCCTTCCAGCTCCTCCGGACGGCGAGGGCGACGACACGGCCGTCCCAAAGACGCTCCAATTCCTCCTGCGACATGTATCGCGGCCGTCGCGACGTGAGGTCGGCCGTTACGACACGATCTTGGACGATCTGGCCGAGAAGCAGGAAGCCACCGCTTCGAAGCACGGCGATAGCCGGCAAAGAAAGGCGTGCGAGGCCCGCCCAGTCGCTATTGTGTGCCCGCAACTTGATCCCAAGCGCGCGGCCGCAACTCAGCATCTGGGTAACGTCGAATACGTTCCCCTTGCAGTGCTGACGGACTTCATCGGGCCCGACACTGCGCCCGTGGAGGCGCGACAGAATCGTCAGTGCGGTGACGCCCTGCTCGAATGTGTTGTCGCTCTGCGCAGCCTGCGGCCGCTTCGGCTTTGTCGTCGTCGTCGTGGTCATGTCCTGAAGCTCCGGCCCCGCGACATCGTGACCGCCCCGATGGGGCGGTCCGACGCCGCGGGTCCCTGGTTGGCTGGGTTAGTGCAGAGACCTGGTGAGGAGAGTCCCCTGCTGCTGGGATGACGCGGCCAATGGCGTCGTCGCTTGTCCGAAATGCGACTCGCCGCTGAAGTCGTTTGCCATCATCTGATTGAGGAGGGCGTATGCTCTCGCGCCGGCGCTTGAGGTCGAACTGGTCGTCGTGCTGGTGAGGCTGGGCACCGCACTGGACCTCGATGCTCCAGCTTCGCTGAGCGTCGTCGCCGCAGGGGCGAAACCGGAATGATCCTGGAACCACTGAGCGATGCTGATGCGGCCCGCCGTCGATTGGTTCGACGAAGTGCTCGACGTCGTCGTGGACGTTCCGGAGTTCGTTGCAGCTGACGTCGCCGGCGATGTTACAGAGCTGCCGGTTGAGGTAGTAGCTGCGTGATGATGATCACGCCACCAATGGTGATCCGAAGAGCCTGACGACGTGCCGCTGCCCGACGAACTCGTTGACGTGCCGGAGCTCGTCGTGGTTGCCGGAGGATCAACCACCGTGATGGTCTGGGCCGCGCTCGTGACCGGGGTGCCAGTGGCATCGTGCGCGGTCACCGTCAGCGTCGCGGTCGGATGACCCCGCCCGGGGAAGGAGGAGCTCAGCGAGAGACCGCTGTTGACCTCGGCCGCGGTCAGCGTGACCGAACTTCCGCTGAAGGTCTTGCCGTCCAGCTTGTCGGTGATGGTCTCGTATTTCGGCAGTCCGGAGATGGTGACCGTCACGTTGTCGCCCACGTGGGGCACGCTCACGCCGAGGCCCAGGGATACCTGGCCGCCGGGGCTTACCGACAGCGAATGGTCGGCCACGGTGAGGGTGGGCGCTTTCGGGGTGGTCGTGCTTCCTGATCCGCTGCTGCTACCGGATGAAGTGCCGCCGGTCGGATCGGTCACGGTTGTGCCGCCGCTGCTGCCAGTCGAGCTGGAGCCGGTGGACGAACCGGTGCTGCTGCCAGTCGAGCCGGAGCCGGTGGAGGTGGAACCGGTGCTGCTGCCAGTCGAGCTGGAGCCGGTGGACGAGGAACCGGTGCTGCTGCCAGTCGAGCCGGAGCCGGTGGACGAGGAACCGGTGCTGCTGCCAGTCGAGCTGGAGCCGGTGGACGAACCGGTGCTGCTGCCAGTCGAGCCGGAGCCGGTGGACGTGGAACCGGTGCTGCTGCCAGACGAGGTTGACCCGCCGGAGGTGGAACCGGTGCTGCTGCCCGTTGTCGTGCCGGACGAGGAGCTGCCGCCCACACCCGTCCAACTGGCGGCCTGCGCCCCAGTGACCATCGTCGTATTGCGGAAATCGGCGGTAACCGTCTCGGTTGGACCCGCGTTCCGATAGAGTCCTTCCTCCCAATAGGTGGGGGCTCCATAGCCCAGCGGACCCGAATAATTCACGACCTGGGTGCCGTTGACCGAGACGTGCAGATAACCGCCGCCGGTGTTGGATACATTGGCCTGTATTTGAATATTATTATACTGGCCAGGTGTAATGGGATTGGGGTCGGTCCAGAGCGTCAGCATAGTTGGACTGCCGGGATTCTGACCGGGGGAGGAGTAGCGAGCAACAACTTGCAGATGATTGCCAGCAAGTTGAATCGCAAACGGGGGCGAGGTCGCGACACCACTCACTTCGTCTTCGTTGTGCATTTCTCCGGTGACAAACCATGACGCCGTGTTCGTGAACGTGTTGTTGGGCCCGTTCGGCTGCACCATAAACTGATAGTCGATGGCAACCGGAGTCCCCGGCTGAATGTAGCCGCCCGCGGAACCGTCAACTTCGGCGCGATCCTTACTCGAGGGATCGAACCAGGCGTGATCGCCCGGCTGGATCTCGAATTGCAAAGTCTGCGGATCGGGGTTGGTCAGGCTATAGCTCCGGCCCGCCGTCTCAACTTCGAATGCGGCGCCACCGATATCAATGTAGGTTTTCGGTGCGGGCGCAAATTTTGTAATCGTGCCGGTTGTATCCAATTTCAGATCTCCATCGCGTTAGGATGTTGAGTTGACGAGGGCATTCCACTGCCCGCGTGTCGCAAGGCGCGGCGCGCGACATACTTCACATTCGCGGCTGGCGCGGCGAACAGACTTCAAAGCAGCGAGTTGGATGTTGTCGTGTCCCCCCAACTGCTGGCCGGATGGTTAATGAGCGAGTATGGCGAAAAAAATAGGTGAGCATGGCGATAATTAGAAACGCACAGCCCGCCTGCGGCATGTGCGGCATGTCCCTGCCATAGCTGCTGAATTCGTCGAGACTGCCTTTGGGATAAGCGAAAAAGACCTGCGCCGATGGTATCAATGTATGTGCTTATCGCGTGGATAATCTTGTTTGTGCTGCAAATGGCTCGGCGCGGCGCCGGCAAAGTTGTGTGCGCGAATGGTCCGGCGTCTCGTTGCGCGTGATTTCGTCCTCACCGGCTGCGTCTGAAAGGCACTTCCATACCGACATAAGTACCTGGCCCGCAGACCAATGGTAGCTCGGTTCGCGAGCGAAATCGTTTGGCAGCGCTGCTGTCACGCTTGATCAATGAGCGGATGCCGATTGCTTAGCTTCCGCGTGCTCAGCTTCAGCGGCGATTGCGGATCAGGTCGGGCTCGGTGTTACGCACGGACTTACGCAGATGGGCGCGGTCGAGAATTAGTTCATCACCGGCTACCGCCAATGGGCAGCCACTCAGCCCTCGCTACCACTGAGCCCTGTGAGAGCCGCTTTGATTAGTTCGGTTAGTGGCGGCGTCTGGTTCGACAATCAGCGAATGCAGCTGGCTGCAAGCAACTTTGCCCTTGTAGAGCAATTCCAAGTTCGGACCGCGCTCGATGGCGTTATCGAGGATCGTCAGCCTGCTTCCGCGTCGAGGTCCGGCCGATGCTGCATACATCCTGTCCGCAGTGAGTAACGATCAACATCGAGCAGCTCCGCTCGTTAGATTGAGACCGTTGGGATAACGAAGCACCGCCATCTCCCGGGTCATCCTCCAACGGCGCGAATAAGGATCGCAATCCGGAGCTATGTCCGCCAGGTTGAGTGCGGTATCGATCACCGCGTATGCCTTTGAATTTTTCGGCTCTGTGATGTGCCCCCTGCGCGCGCCCTCAGGTAGGACGTCAACGCGACATGATCGCGAAGCCCAAGTAAAAGACTATCCAAGAAATTGATGTCACTCTTGTAGTATCGAGCGGTCCAGGGCTCCGGCCTCATGTAGACCGTTCTGCGATGATCCGACCGTCAGACTTCCGGCTATCGGCAGCTGACAGGCCCGGCCTTGCCCGCGAACGTCGTGCCCCGCCGCCAGCACACCAGACCGGTCCACAGCTCTATCCTTTTGGATTACCGATTCTCGATCTCCGGAAGGAGCGAGACCAGCCGATCGGGGAATGGACGGCCTTACGGTGATTTGTACAGATATGTACGGCTCCCGCGTTGGCTTGCAAACAAGGCTTGTGAAAAGCGAAACGAAATCCAATGAAGAACCGGCTCGTACTCCTAAAGTTATTATCTTAGCTTCCCCCGGACGCGGGGTTAAGGTGGATCGATCGTAGGATGAACCGTCCGCGGCGCGACACGGATTCATCCCCTTCTAATCGTCCAACCAGCTGATATCGAGGGACGCGCTTCTGCGTTCGGTCGCTTTATAGATGATCCAGATTTGAAATGGCTTGGGAAGATAGGAGGGCTCTTGCATCGAACGCGGTTAGAGACATTGATCTTTAATCGAATTATTTCGAGCGGCGTCCAACTTGGTCGGCGCTACAGGCCGAAACTTCGATAAGCTTTATTGGATCTGAAACTTGGCGCTTGAGCCCAGGAATGATAGGCTTAACACTGATTTCCGTTCAGGTCGTTTTGAGTTAGTCGAGATACCAAGATTCGGTTGCCGCGATACAACCATGTGAGGCGTTTTTGAAATCCGTTTTAGGCCGAGCCGCCTGGTACCGTGACCGCCTGTCGGCTATGAGTGCGGCGGAGATTGTTCACCGCCTAGTCGAAACTGCCAATAAGCAAACTGCGCGGTGGCATAGTGGCGGGTGGGAAGGGGTTGAGTCATTTGGTCCGTTGACCACCATACCTGGCATTCGTTCCCGGATTATCGCCTCTTCATCGGATCTATCCGCTCTCATAAGCTGCGAAGCGGACAACGTCCGCGCCGGCCGTTTTTGCCTGCTCGGTGAACGCTGGCCGAAGCCTTCTTTGATTCCACCGGATCCATGGTTCTGGCGTATCGATCCTGAGGACGGCGAGCCATTTCCGCAATGGGACTCCTATGCCTTCGATATTTCGGTCCGGCACGGCATAAGCACGCGGGATATGAAGCCCATTGCGGAGCTCAATCGACTGCAATTTCTGGTTCCTCTCACCGCCGATGCGTTGGTCAAGAAACAGCACGAGTTCGTGCTTTTGGCTGGTATGATTAGGTCATGGATGGCGGGCAATCCACCGTTTCGTGGACCAAGCTGGATCTACGGTATCGACGTCGCACTTCGTATCATCTCGGTCGCGGTGACGCTCTCGATGCTCGGGGCCGATCGCCTTGACGACGATACGCGCAGTGTGGCGCTTCGCTTCTTCTTTGCGCATCTCGACTGGATCAAGCGATTTCCGTCACTGCATTCTTCCGCTAACAATCATCGGATCGCCGAGCTTGCCGGGCTGGTTGTCGGTTCGATCATGGCTCCGGGATTCCCCGATGCAGAGGCGTTGCGCGAGAACAGCTGGCGCGCGTTGCTTGCGGAGATTGATCAGCAAATTCATCCGGATGGCGTGGGGGCTGAACAATCGCCCAGCTATACTGCGTTCTCGATTGAGCTGTTTCTTGTTGCGGCCACCGCTCTTGGACGCGAAGGCAGCCTGCCAGCAACTACCGTGGATCGGCTTTCCGCGTGGTCGGAGTATTCCCTTTGGCTGATGGATGCCGATGCAAAGGTGCCCGCGATCGGAGATTGCGACGATTGCCGAGTTATTGCGACAACACAGGCGCCTGAGCCAAGATACGTCGCCTCCGTTGTTGCAGCCGTTTCGAACTGCGTTGGCCGCCCGGATCTTGCTCCACCGGCCAAAGATTTAAGCATTCGCGATGTAATCCTGGGATCCGCCGCGATAGCACCGGCACAACGTGTTGGAATGCGCTCATTTAGGATGGGGGGCTACTCGATTATCCGAAGCAGGCATAAGGATCCTGCCGTTCTGACATTTGATCACGGACCAATTGGCTATCTGTCAATTGCTGCTCATGGCCACGCAGACGCGCTTTCTATCTGGCTATCTGTAGGCAGCCAACCGGTTATCGTAGACGCCGGAACGTACCTATATGGTCCGAATAGGGAGGTGCGGGACCAGTTCAGGGACACCGCGGTTCACAACACTTTGAGTCTTTTCGGGACTGGATCAAGTCGTCCATCTGGGCCGTTTAATTGGGCGAGCAAGGCGAATGCGCGCCTCATATCATCCGAAACTTCTCCAATTACGCGGGTAGTGGCTGATCACGACGGCTATGTCGGGCAATATGACGCAAGACACCGGCGCACAGTGGAGTTTGATGACGTTTCGCGGTTCACGATTATCGACGAACTCGTCGGAGTTCCCACGAATAGAAGCGTTACAGTATCGTTTCTTATTGACCCGAGTTGCCAATCAACAGTCGAGCCGGATCGGAGCGGGGTGCTGATTACACGCAGCAATCTTCAACTCGTTCGAATAGCAAGCGCCGGCCCATTGAAGGCTAGAGTAGTTCGGGGCGACCAAGCGACAGGACTTGGTTGGTTGTCGCCATCCTATCGCGTGCGCGTCCCTACCGATCAGATTCTTTTCGAGGGGCATCTCCGCGATACCACGTCGACCATCACGATTGAGGTTCTCTAAAGCCCAGGGATGAGCGGTGCCGATCGCTTAGCTTCCGCAGCGCCGGCGGATGAGGTCTGGCCTCAGTGCTCACTTTACGGGCTTACGTACGCGGCAGCGGTCGAGATCTAGTTCATCGCCGGTACTCACAATTGGGTAGCCACTCAGCCCCCGGCACCAACCCCTTTGCTTACATTTGCTCTGCCCCCCCAACGCTATCGTAGCTGCATGAAAGCTGGACTTGGCTACGTCGGGATGCAGCGGGCGGAGGGCAGTGATGCGTGCGTCATTTCTAACATGCCCCATTGATGTCCTGACGATGGCCGATACAGTCGAACTTGCACGCAGTGCTATGCATAGCCAACAGCGTCTGCAACATGTCGCGCTCAATGTCGCCAAGTTCGTCAGTATGCGGTTTGATCCGGTGCTCGCTGCCGACGTCGCCAGTAGCGATGTGATCAGCATTGATGGCATGGGCATCGTGTGGGGCGCGCGGGCACTCGGCCTGCCGGTCAAGTCGCGCGTGACCGGCATCGATCTGCTCACCGAGCTTCTTGCATTGTGTGAAAGGGAGGGCTTCAGACCATATTTTCTCGGAGCGACACCCGCCGTGTTGCAAGAAGCCGCGCGGCGAGTCCTCGACAAGCATCCTTCGATCGTGTTCGCCGGCCTCAGGGACGGCTATTTCACGCGCGAGCAGGAGGCCCACGTGGTCTCTGAAATTCGGTCCAGCCGCGCCGACTGTCTTTTTATCGGCATGCCGTCGCCGCGGAAGGAGCGCTTTCTTGCGTCCCATCGCGATGCGCTCGGCGTCTCGTTCATCATGGGTGTCGGTGGTTCGTTCGATATCCTTGCGGGCGCGGTACGGCGGGCGCCGGTTCGCATGCAGCACCTTGGGCTCGAATGGCTGTACCGCGTCTATCAGGAGCCAGGGCGCATGTGGTGGCGGTATGCCAAGACCAATACGGTGTTCGCCGGCATCCTGGCCCAAGCCATTCTACGCCAGACCCTAGGCATGAGACCGTCAGCGAACGGCCCCCTGCCGCCTGGAACAAGCCGGGTCGGAGGGTGAGGCGTGCAGAAGTACTTTCTCATTTTGTTAGGTATGCGTCCGGAAGCGATCAAGCTATTTCCAGTGATCAACCGTCTCAAGGGCCAAAGGTGTATCGCCATCACCGGCTGCGCCACTGCGCAGAATCGGCACCTGCTCGACCCGCTCCTTAGGCTGACCAAAGTAGTGCCGGATTTGGATTTGAACCTGATGGCGACCAACCAGATGCTCAATGATCTCGCCGCTTGGCTATTTTGTTCTATTGGCCAGGTGTCAAGCTGCCTACGGCCGACCAAGACCGGCCTCGTGCATCATCGCATCCCGGTCTCCCGCCCGGAGGCGGGCCTGCGGAGCGTGGACATCTATCTGCCGTGGCCGTATGGCGCATTCGCATAGCTAGATCGCCGCGGTCCCAAAACGAACACCAGAACGAGCATATGCCGGCTATCACCTGATGGTCGTCCAAATAAGGCCTTTAGCCATGTGTGGGATATTTGGATGGGTTCTTGAGGCCGCCAAGCATCAGGATCGCAAGACTCTGATCAGCCTGACCGATCTGATGTCTCATCGAGGGCCGGACGGCTCGGGCTACCGGCTTCATGAGACGTTCGATGAGAGATTTCAAATCGGCCTCGGCCACCGCCGGCTTTCGATTATTGACATTGGTGGCGGCGCGCAACCAATGTCGAGTGAAGATGGCCGCTTCACGCTAACCTTCAATGGCGAAATCTACAATTACCTCGAGCTGCGACAGGAACTCGTTGCGCTTGGCCATCGCTTTCATACGAACTCGGACACTGAAGTACTAATCGAAGCATATCGCGCTTGGCAACTCGACGCAGTGCGTCGATTTCGCGGCATGTTCGGCTTTGCGCTATGGGATGAAGCAGAGCAGCGTCTCATACTTGCCCGCGATGCCTTCGGCAAAAAGCCACTGTTTCTGGCCGAGCTGCAGGGCGGTCTTCTCTTCGGATCGGAGATTGAGCCGCTCGTTCAGTTTCCGGGCTTCAGCCGAGCGTTCGATTTCGAAGCACTGGGCCACTATCTTCTTAATCGCTATGTTCCGGGGCCTCTCACGTTCTTTCGTGCAGTGAGGAAGCTGCAGCCTGGTCATTATGCCGTATGGCAGAAAGGAACGCTCAGAACGACACGCTATTTTACACCACCAGTTGCGACGACGATGCCTGAGGTCAAGTCATTCGGTGATGCAGTTCGCTTGTTCGAAGGCACGTTCGACGAGGCTGTCCGAATTCGCATGCGTAGCGACGCACCTTTCGGAGCCTATCTTTCGGGTGGTGTCGACTCGTCGGCGGTCGTTGCGACCATGGTCAAGCATAGTATGGAGCGCGTGCGAACGTTCTCAGTAGGCTTTCGGGAAGCGGAGTATTCGGAGCTCGATCACGCACGTTCCGTTGCAGCTCAGTTTGGCACATTTCACAATGAACTATTCGTCGAGCCCGATACCTTCATGGAGCATTGGTCAACTGCCGTCTTACGCCGTGGTGCGCCGGTGAGCGAGACATCTGACATTCCGATCTATATGCTTTCGGAAATGGCCTCTCGTAGCGTGAAGATGGTACTCACGGGAGAAGGCGCCGATGAGTTGATGGGGGGATATCCGAAGCATCGGGCTGAGCGGTGGATAGGTCTGTACCAATGGCTGATGCCACACTTGCTTCACGAGCGGGTAATCTATCCACTGGTACGTTCATTGCCGTATGGGATGCGGCGCGTAAAGATTCTTGCATTGGCCGCGGGCGAGCGCGACCTGGTGAACCGTATGCGGGTCTGGTTTGGCGGCACTTCAGTTGCTGAAGCTGAGGCGATGCTTGGGCGCGGCCTCTCGGCAACGCCGCCGGACGTCTATCCATACTCGTCTGGGCTCGAATCTAGTCTACGGCGTACATTATTCTTCGATCAGACTTCCTGGCTCCCAGATGATCTGTTGGAACGCGGCGATCGAATGATGATGGCGGGGTCGATCGAGGGGCGGATGCCATTCATGGATACGATGTTGGCCGGCGTCGTGGCGCGCTTTCCGGATGAGTTTCTGACGGGAGGCAAGGGCGGCAAGACCGTGCTGCGGGCCGCAATGGACAAGATTCTTCCGCAGTCAATCCTGCGGCGGAAAAAGGTCGGATTCCGTGTGCCCGTCGGAGAGTGGTTTAGGGGCCCTTACCAGGATTTCGTACGGGACATGCTCACGAGCGAAAGTTCGAGTGTAGCGCGGATGATAAGCGGCCCCAAACTTCGTGGGCTTGTCGCAGAGCACCTTAGCGGTCGACAGAACCACGAAAAGGTCCTTTGGTCGGTGATCAATCTTGAGATGTTCTTGCGTACTTTCAAGATCGCAACATGAAAAGAGCGGCTGCTGCCTCTTGTATGCGTCCGCGGAGCGGGGCCAATCGAATTATTGTTCGACGCCAACCTCCAAATCAAGTCGGAGTATCGACGTGGCATGATTTTAGATCTGAGCAGACATAGAGCGAAATTAGCGCTTGAGTCCCGGGGATAAGAGTTTGAATATGACGACGTCGTTGGTTTGCGACCGGACACAGACAGACAAAGCTCGCGCTAGCGAAACGAAATCCGTTGAAAAGGCGGCCGGTCCGGTTCATGTGGTCATCCTTACTCCCGCCGGCACAGGTGGCCAGGGGGGGATAGTTCGTATGATGGCCGAACTGCGATGCGCGCTTCGGGTGGATCGCTTCGCAAACATAAAGGTCAGTTTTGTCACAACTCGAGGTCCTGGCTCGATACTATTGTCGCCCTTATTTCTTGCGCAGGCAATTGTACGTCTGGTGCTGCTTCGGCTGCTCGGACGAGCGGACGTTGTACATATAAATCTGTCAGCGTTCGGCAGCACGTATCGCAAGCTCATCTTGGCCCGCATCTCAAGAATTTCCGGATTGCCATATGTGCTCCATCTACATAGCGATCAGTTCGATCGGTTTTGGGATTCTCAGGGCAGTATTCTGAAGAAAGAAATAGACCTGATGTTTCTCAGGAGCGAAAGGATTATTGTGCTTGGCAATTACTGGAAGAGGGTTGTTTCTGACAGAGTACCGGATTGCTCTGCAAAGATTATCATTGTTCCGAATGCCACACGAGCAGCTGGCTTCAGAGATCCAAACATCATGAAGCAGGCGGCCGACATTCTTTTTTTGGGACGACTCGGATTAAGAAAAGGTGTGCCCGAGCTTGTGAGGGCGTTGGCGAGTTTGGGTTCAAAGTCCGGCTGGAGAGCCACGCTCGCGGGTGACGGGGCGGTGGGCGATACCAGAGCCGCAGTGGAGCGAGCGGGACTTGGTGATCGTGTATCGGTGCCAGGCTGGGTCGGTCCAGCGCAGGTTGAGGCACTTTTGCGCGCGGCCAATATTTTGGTGCTCCCATCCTTTAGCGAAAATCTTCCGATGTCGGTGATTGAAGCCTTGGCTCACGGCGCGGCCGTCGTTTGTACCCCGGTGGGGGCTCTTCCAGATCTCATTGAGCACGAGAGAACTGGACTGATCGTCGAACCCGGTGATGTCGAGGGACTTGCTTCTGCATTGGGGCGCCTCATTGACGATCCCGAATTGAGACAGCGCTTGGGGGAAAACGGCAGGACTTTACATAAGACCCGGTTAGCCATCGAAATCTGCGCTGAACGCCTCGTTGCGATTTGGACTGAAGCAGTCCACCCGGAAGAGCGCTGACATGCGTATATTACACTTTACTGAGTCTCTACGCCGGGGAGGGAAAGAACGACAAATCGTCGAACTGTTGAGGGGGCTTTCCCGTCACAGTGACATAAAGTCATTCGTCGCGGTTACGGACGAGGACGAGGTTCGTTACGAAATTGACCGTGAATATGCGCAAATTATTCAGCTCGTTCGGAGAGGCAAGAGAGATTTGCGCCTTTTCAAGAGTTTGTACGAGCTGGTCTTTGATTTGAAGATAGATATCATTCACTCTTGGGGCTCGATGTGCTCCATTTATGCGGCCCCAGTTGCGAAATTGTGCGGCACAGCTTTCGTGAACGGCTTTGTGCGAGACGCGCCGCCGCATATGACGCTGTGGAACAGAAATTATTCAAGGGGCAAGCTGACTATTCCATTTTCGGACATTGTTGTCGCCAATTCGCGCGCGGGCCTGGCTGCCTACGATATTCCCGAGCGCAAAGGTGTATGTATCTACAATGGGTTCAATCCTGAAAGAGTCGTCAAATTAACGGACGAGGCAGAGCTTCGTAGCAGGTTGGGAATCGCGACCCCCCACGTTGTCGGGATGGTTGCTAACTTCACGCCTAATAAGGATTATGCAATCTTTGTCGAAATGGCATGCCGCATTTGCCATCTTAGGGATGATGTTACGTTTGTGGCTGTCGGCGACGGTGAAAAGTTGCGGCAAGTGCGCAATAGCGTCCCACCAGAACATTCGTCGCGGATAAAATTTCTCGGACGGCGGAACGATGTGGAAAGTATCGCTAATCTGTTCACTGTGGGAGTTCTCGCTACCAACAGCAGTGTACATGGGGAGGGTATTTCCAACGCGATTACCGAATGCATGGCGCTGGGTAAACCAATTGTAGCAACAAACGATGGGGGCACTCCTGAATTGGTCCTGGAAGGGCGGACAGGATTTCTTGTGCCGAGCCACGACGCTGGGGCGTTGACGGATCGTGTGCTGAAACTGCTCAACAACGTTGAGCTTGCCAATGATTTCGGTATGAAGGGGCGTCGGCGAATTGAAACAGCGTTCTCGCTCGATGCGATGACAGACGCGTATCTCCGCCTTTATCGTGGGTTGGCGGATAAGAGGGGCACGCGCGCCATATAAACCCGAGCCCGCAGACTCTGCAAGATTGGATGGAGTCCCTCGCCTCGGGAGGGACAGACCATGAAGCCGAGCCGTTTCACGTGGCGAAAATTACCATAGGCGCTTTTGGATGATTCCGCAGCGGCTTTGTTCAGTCGATCCTTCTTCAATTTCAATTCGACCGATCGCGCCGTTAGTGAGTGGTGTCTCAATCATCAACGCGGCGATACCCGACCACAGCCCGGCTCAATAGCTCCATGGAGGTACCACACTTGGAAGCGCGGGCCGTCCAACATCCACTTCCGCGCTGCCGACTTAGCGAGTGCTGTCGGCTAGATTGCCAATCAAACCGAGGCGGAACATCTTAAGCGGTTCGCGTCCTCGAACCATGAAATGGAAGGCTTTGGCCATGAGGTGAGGGAAGTCGAGTTCCGCAACCTCGCTCCGGGCACCAGGAAGGAATAAAGGAATTGAGCCTGAAGAAAGAAGCCTTTTACCTACTGCGCCGGACGACCTCGATACAGATGCGTCAGTATCTCAAGTCGCGGCTATGGCGGCTACGCCTAAAATGCGGCCCCCTGATCCAAGCATGGAACGGGAGCTTCTCGACCGCCGAGCTTGAGCACGAGATTCGCCGGCATCTGCCGGACGATTTCGACATTCTGATGGTACACTGTTCTTACAACAGCCTGACCCCAATGTATCGCGACGATCCCGGCAAACTGCTCAAGACCTTCCTGCGCATCACAGGGCCCGATCGAACGCTGGCCATGCCCGCCTTCTTTTTCGGAGCTCCTGAGAAGTACTATCTCGACTACTATCGCGACAATCCACTGTTCAACGTGCGGCGCACGCCGTCCCAGATGGGAATTGTGAGTGAGCTATTTCGTCACTTAAAGGTCGTCTTGCGCAGCCTCCATCCGACCCACAGCGTCTGCGCGTTGGGACCTCTTGCCGAAGAACTTACCCGTAGCCATCATCTGAGCTCCGCTGAGTGTGGGCCACTGTCACCGTTCGGGGTGATGGCGCGATACAAGACAGTGATTCTCGGCGTCGGAACCGAGTACTATCGTAGCCTCACGCAGGTTCACGCCATCGAGGATCACATGGGTCCTGACTTCCCCATCCCGCGCGAACGCGAGGAGCCCATCAGCGTTACCCTGATCGACGGTGCAGGCCTGCATATTCCGTACGTGATGTCGCCGCCTCTCTCGCACAAGTTCGTGCTCAGGATCGAGCGGCTGGCCGGATTCCTTCGCCCGGGCGTGCTAACGGCATGGAAATACAAGGGCGTTCGGCTCTACTGCGTTGAGGCCTCGGAGATTAATCGCGCGCTTGGAGCCGCCGCCTCGTCCGGCAAAACGCTATATGTCGCAGCCTAGGCGGCCTCGCGACAAAGCGCGCCTTTCTGTATTGCGAGCAGGACACCGATAATGATGCTGACACATTTTGCCGCCGAGAGCGTCCGCGACTTCCTCCGCATTAGGTTCCCGGGCCATAAGACGTCGGAGCGACTGACGGATGATCGATGTCACCTTGAGGCGGCGGTCGCGTTCATCACGCGATCCATAGAGCAGGGGACAGGGTGCGCTTCCTCGAAGGGGTATAAGGTTGGCAAAGGATGGCTGCCTCCGTATCGAGAGACCACCGGGTACATCATACCGACACTCCTCGATGTGGCTGATCACCTCGAACGACCCGATTTGGCCTCGACCGCGGAGCGCCTGGGCGAATGGCTCTCAGAACGGCAGGAGCCGAGTGGCGGCTTTGTCGAGGGCGATCTCTGGCCAGACACCAAGCCGATCGTCTTCAATACCGGCCAAATCCTTCACGGATTTAACGCGCTGATTTTGCGTCGTGGACGGCAAGACCTCGTCCCCCACGCGCGGCGGGCGGGTGACTTCCTAGTCTCATCTGCTGACGAAACGGGATCCTTCGTGCGCAACGAGCATCACGACATGGTGCACTCGTACAACGTCAGAAGCGCCTGGGCGCTCCTGACCCTGGGTAGGCTGCTCGGAGAAACGAAGTATGAAAATGTCGCGCTCGCCAATGCCGACTGGACGGTAGCGCAACAGGTGGCCAACGGTTTCTTCCTTAACAACGTGTTCCAGCCAGGCTGGAACGCCAACACCCATGGCATTGCCTACGTGCTCCAAGGGTTAATCGAGATCCACTGCATTTCGGGACGGGCGTCCTACCTCGCTGCCGTTCGCCGCGCAGCGGAGAGCATCGTTTCGGTCTATGGCACCAAACGCTACCTGGCTTCCGAGATCGACGAAAACTGGGAGCCCCTCGCGCGGCATTTGTGCCTCACAGGGTACGCACAATTGGCAATCGTGTTCTTCAGGCTCTACGGCCTGGATGGTGACAAGCGATTTCTCAACGTAGGGCTCAGTCTGCTCGACGACGTTGCTGCGACGCAGAATGTGACGTCGCCGGCGAAACCCTACTATGGCGGAATCAAGGGCTCATTCCCCTTCTACGGCCGCTATGCCCCTCTGCAATATCCGAACTGGGCAACCAAATTCTTCATCGATGCACTGCTCGCGAAGCAAAGAGCGCTGGCTGGTCCCACTGGTCGATCGACCCAACTGTCAGCTAGTTAGCTCGCGATCGCGTGCACGTTGGCGGTCCGATTACGACAACGCACGACCGCGCTCGCAACTCGGATCGAAGACTCCGTCTACTTGGTTTGGCGCCGGCGCGATGTAGTGTCAGCCGACGCGGCGCTGCTCGGCCCAAGTGAGGATGGCGCAGCAATGCACTTGCGCGTGCATGACATCCGTTTCGCCCAGGAGGAGGAAAGGGCCGCTCGCCTGCCTTTCCGGGACAAGCGGCTGACCGTCGCCAGCTATCTTCTCGATCGACGGCGAACGGGCTCTCTACGACGGCCGTGTGGATCGATGGAGATATCGGGTAATCAGGCCCGAGAAGATCCACCTTTTGACCTCGGGTCGATGCGATCACTTGCCTCGAGGGTCGGAACAGTCGAACTGGCTGCCTAGCGCCTCGATTGTAACCTTGTCCATCGAGAGAAATAACTTCTGCAACCCCAATCACTATGACTGCATGGATCGTGCGCCAGTGGGTACGCCCACCGCGAACTTTGGGGGGGCGTAGTTCGAGAATTCAAGAGTCGCATGGGACCGCGTTGATCATTTGGTCAAAAGAAAGCAGCGGAGAATCAAACTTCTTCGATGAGTAGACTTTATGACCAGAAAGGACAATCAACACGTCCGCCCAACCGTCCACCTTCTCGATGGGGAAGAGTTCGAAATCCCAATCTTTTACCAGGGGATCGTGGCAGCGGACTTCGTAGTGTTTCGAAAGAATCTTTGCAATTTCCAAAACTGGCGTCTCGCGAGCATCGTCGACGTCCGGCTTGTAACTCACTCCCAAAATGCCGATTTTCTTAACGGACGGGCCGATCTTGTCTTGAATTCGCGCGACCGTATGCTTCGGCATCTCGTCGTTCAGTTCTCGTGCGGTCCTAATAAGGTTCAGACCGCAGATGTCTTCGGTCAAAAACCAAGGATCGATAGCGATGCAGTGGCCTCCTACGCCGATCCCCGGTTGCAAAATGTCGACCCGCGGATGTTTGTTCGCAAGCGTGATCGCGGCCGAGATATTGAAGCCGAACTTATCGGCAATCAGCGAAAACTCGTTTGCTAAAGCGATATTGACGTCGCGGAACGTGTTTTCCATGAGCTTTACGCACTCAGCGGTTACCAAATTCGTTCGGTGAATCGTTCCCTTCGTGAAGGTCGAATAGAGGTTCGCCGCTCTCTGTGCAGCCTCCGGCGACGTGGCACCGATGATTCGATCGTTGTGCACGATTTCATGTAAGGTGTTGCCTGGAATCGCGCGCTCCGGACAGTGCGCGACTTCGACTTTCAAATGCTTGGATCGGAGAAGTGGAAGTATGATTTCTTCACAAGTTTTCGGCTTGATGGTCGACTCGATGATGAGGAGATTCCCGTCTTTCATGACGGGAAGCAGTCTGTTAACGGCTGAAAGAACGAAAGACAGATCGCATTTCTTTTTTTCGTGCGGGGTCGGTACGGCCACAACGAAAACGTCCGCCGCGATAGGCGTCGTCTGAGCTCTGAAGTTTTCGGTCTTCAAAGCCGTGGTCAATAGCTCTTGAATACCTTTTTCATCGAACGGGCTGCGGCCTCCGTTGATCTCATTCACTTTCTTTTCGCTGAGATCAAAGCCGGTAACCTTCACGCCCGAGTTTGCCAAGAGGAGGGACGTCGGAAGTCCCATGTAACCAAGACCTGCAACGCAAACAGTATCCTGCGTTTGTGGAGCCAACCGCAAATGGTGACCCATGACGATGTCAAGTATTCTCTCGGCAGAGTGGCCATCTCCAAAAGGATTCGTCCAGGATGTAATCGGACGATTGAGAGCGGCGACCATCGCCTCAGCGTTTCGGTGCACCAAAACATTCGCGCCGACGTCCACGGTTTCGGGCCGTTCCGTGCGATCGCGAATGGTCACGCAAGGTACACCGAGGATACAGGCTTCCTCCTGGACACCGCCGGAGTCCGTAATGACGGCCCTGCAATTCGAAAGCAAGTTCAGGAAATCCGAATAGCCGACGGGATCGGTCCAAGCCAGGTTCGTTGGCAAATCGACCTTGTTTTCTTTGAGAACCTTCTGAGTGCGGTAGTGGATCGGCCAGCATACTTTACCGGGTATTCTCGTGATCAGCTGGATGATTTCCTTCAGCGCATCCGGGTCATCGACGTTTGCGGCCCGATGGGACGTGAGAAGGTAATACCCCTTCTTTTGCAATTTCAATTCAGAGAGAACCTGACTGTTTATCTCCGCTTGAACCCGATGAGAAAGTAAAGCGTCGACGATCGTGTTGCCGACCATAAAAAGTTTCGACTCCGGCAAACCTTCTTTTTTCAGGTTGCCGACCTGCAAGTCAGTAACGGCAAATAAGTAATCCGAGATGTGGTCCGCTATAATGCGGTTGCTCTCTTCGGGCATGGTTTGGTCGAACGAGCGCAATCCAGCTTCGATGTGCCCGACTTTGATATGAAGTTTATGCGCCGCGAGTGCGCCAGCAACCACCGTATTGGTATCCCCTTGAACGAGCAGTACGTCGGGTTTCTCGGACATTAAGATCGGCTCAAGTTCGATCAATATGCGGCCTGTTTGGTTCGCGTGCCCGCCGGAGCCGACATTCAGATTGTATTTGGGAGCCGGAAGATCGAGTTCAGAGAAGAAGATTCCGTCGAGTTTCTCCGAGTAATGTTGCTTCGAGTGGATGATGAAGTAGTGGAGCCTTCGCTTCCGGCATTCGCGAATGACCGGCGCCATTTTGATGATCTCTGGACGGGTTCCCACGAGAATTGCGATTTTCATCTATTCTCCTTTAGCGGCTTGAGCACGACCAGGCTCGTCGGCGCATCAACGGCTATGGATGTGACCAGCTCGATGTCTGTCGAATTGCTGGCCCGCCGCTCTACAATGTCTCGGCCGACATGACGTCCGTTAGAGGAGAACAGCCCTTGTTCGTCGTATTCGAACATTGCCCTATACGTCTTGAACCACTGTCGTTGGCGTTACGGTTGCACCATCCCATCGCGCATGTACTCACGCATCAGCATAGTCCGTGATCCGGCCTGCGGCGCGACCCTTCAGGGTTACCAATTTCGATGACAAGAGGAGGCTCAGACTACTCGTGTACGCACCATGCCGCACAAATAGCTTCTGCTCCTAATAGGACAGCCTTGGAGTATTCCGAGCAAGCACACCGCCGATGTCAGATTGGCGCTGCTGGTGAGTTCGGGGGCGTTGTCGCTGTCCACCATTTCGGGCGTGCCGCGCTCGATGATCAGCCGGCCCAGCTCCCGTGCCCCCGGGTACCCGAGAGCGAGGTATCGGCCAGCCGACTACCGCCAAAATACGGAAGTGTCGACCGTCCGTGAGCTGATCCGATATGAAGTCGAGCTACCAGCGATCGTTGGGGGCCATCGGCGCCGTCATCGGCGCCCTGGTCCCGATTGCTCGCTTGCGGCCGCCACGACGGCGCGCCGCGAGCATCTCTTCCCGGTAGCGCAGGAACAGCAGTTCGCGCCCGTGCGGACCCTTCCGGATTACCCCTATTGGCTTCCGCCTTGTGGGTCGACGGCGCGTGCGTTGCCGGCGGAGTCACGATGGTCTATCTTCAGGTAGCAAGTGATGACCAGGGAAGAGTCGCTCACGGCGTGAAGGAGTTCTGCTTGAACTATGATGGTCAAGTTCTCTATCACCGCGCGTTTGCGCATTTAGTCGCGCGACAGGAGAAATTGTTCTTTCTCCTGTTCATTTTCATTTTGCCGTTCCAGCGGGTGACATTTGTCGGGGACAATCTGCTGGGCATCCAGGGGTTGAAGCCGTTCAACTTGCTGTCGGCCGTAGTCGTGGCCTATTTGCTATTCAAAAGTACGCCCGTGCGCCCGATGGACAAAATCGAGATGAAGTCCATGAGAATATTTCTCCTGTACTTCGCGACCTTCACCATTGCTTTCATCCGATCAATTCCAAATGCCCCGCTGTTTCATAGTCGTTTCCCTGAGGTGTTTCCGGAATCTTATCCGGACTTTATACTGTCAATGTACGTCGTCTCAGCCTTCTATGTCTTGCCATTTCTATTTATCCTGAGGCGCCTGTGCTCATTTCATGAGCTTGAAAAGATCACTACGGTGATCTGCTTCTCAATGCTGCTGCTATCGGTCACCTTCATCATACTCGTCCTGATGAATCCGTCCGTCTTGGTTTCAGGCAACCGGGACGACGTGTCTGAGTTGGTTTCAGGCAGCCGCAATGAAATGGCCGTATTGTGCGAGACTTATTATGGTATCCATTACAATACGATTGGCACAATATACATCTGCACTGTGCCTTTGTTGCTCTATAGAGTTATTACGCGAAAGGGCCTCTGGATTGTTCCACTCGCGCTATCACTCGTCGCGGTTCTTCTTCTCCAGTCGCGCAGCGCGCTTGTGACTGTGGCACTTTCGTGTTGTCTGCTCCTGGTCCAGCGGCGTAACTACGTCATATTATTTTTCGGCGCCGCGGTGCTTGGCATAACGGCATTCCTGTGGGCCGGACCAACTATCGACGCTCTTCTTTCGGTCGGCTTTCAAAACAGTTCCGACTTCTCGGCTGACGCCGTGTTGACGGGCCGGGTTGATGGCATCTGGATTCCTCTGCTCGATGAATGGACGAGCGACATCGGTCTATTTCTGTTCGGCGCTGGTCGTAACGGAATGATCACGAGCGAACTTTGGTATACAGGAGCCCTTTTTCACGCCGGTCACGCGCATAATGCACTTATCGACTTCTTTGTTGATTGCGGGGCGATTTTTACCAGTGTGCTTATAGTTTTACTTTTTGTTGGATTGGCGACCGCCTTGCGGGTTGGGCGAAAGTTGGACAATGATCTATATTGGGCTTTGTTCATATGCCTGTTTGGCTTTGGAATTGGTATGCTGACAGAGCGCGAAATTTTTCCGACGATCGACAATATGTACGTGTTCCCAATCGTCGCCATGATGATCAACTTGGCGCGTTTGCGTTATCGAGTTTAACCACGGAATGACTGCTTGATGCGAACCAAGGTGCGGTAAAAGGTCTGGGGCTAATCTCTTCGCTCGACGAGGTAGATGCCGCAAGACGTAATTCGCCCAAAAGCTACGACGTGGCGATGAGCGTACACGGCGCGATCGCTCAGGGGTGATCGAGGGTTCGATCTCACACCAAGTTTAACTAAGGGACTAGGCTGGTCGCTCGATGAAGAAGGTTCACGCCAAAGGTCCGGTCAAGACCACTGATTGTGTGCAGCACGCGAAGTCTGATACGCGTCGGATCGGTGTCTTGCTTTGTTTGGCGCCGTCGTCGCCAACGTCCGTCTAGGTTGCTGATCCATGGCATCCATATTGCGTCAAGGCATTGCACTCTCCGCTGCGCGCTACGTCGATCAGGTCATCATGTTGTTGACGCCGGTCGTTCTCGTGCGAACGATCGGCCCCACAGCATTCGGCGAATATCGGCTCTTCTGGCTACTTGTAACTACCGTGGCCCTGTTGTTCCCCTTTGACCTGCCGCGCAGCTTGCTTTTCTTCTTTGTCCGTTTGGATTCGGAAGGACGTCGGGTTTACGTCGGGCAGACGGTGCTGTTCTTGCTTGCCACGACGACCATTGCGGCACTTCTGATTTTTGTCTTTGGCAATGTCCTGCCCTCGGGCATGAAAGGCCTGCTGCAGGACCATGGGTTTTTGCTTGCGGTTTTCTTATTTGTCTGGAATTTGGGTTTGATATTCGACGTGCTACCCAATGCTGCGGGGCAGATTCGCTGGCAGGCACAAGCTGTCATGGCCACGTCCGTGCTCAGGGCGGCGCTCGTAATTTCGGCAGCGGTGTTTTCTCGACGCCTTGACCTGGTGCTGGCCGCGACATTGATTGCGGCCTGCGTGCGCCTTGGGTTCTTGGGCTATTTCATAGCACGCCATTGCGGCATCCGGTTGTTCCCGCTTGACAAGCAGCAATTCCGTGAACAGCTTCGGTATGCTCTTCCATTCGGCGCGGCCACCTTGTTTTTCCACATGCGAAAACTGGTCGAGCAATGGATTGTGGCCACGGTGTTTTCACCAGCAGCATTTGGCGCTTTTTCAATTGCCGCTACGCTCACTCTGCCCTTCGAAGTCCTGAGAGGCGCGCTGGGGAATTTGCTCTTGCCAAAAATGAGTCACCTGAATTCGCTTGGTGATCACAAAGAGCTATTGCGCCTCAATAATCAAGGCAATGTGATCCTCAGCGTGGTCATATTCCCCACTCTTGCGGCGCTATTCGCCTTTTCCAATGAGGTCATCCAGTTCCTGTTTACGAAGGAGTACGTGAGCGGCTCGCCGGTGCTGCGCATTTATCTGGTTCAGACCTTGATTCATTCGATTGAAATTAACGCCCTGCTGTATGTATTCAAACAAGGTTCATCTAATATGCGTTGTGAAGCCTCAACGTTTCCCGTTGCCGTACTAACCAGTTTGGTGGGTGTCTGGTACTACGGTTTGCCGGGTGCAGCTGTAGGCTCGCTGCTGGCCAGTTTGATGGTGTATGTGCTTTTTCTGAGAAGACTTTCAAAGGTAATGAGCATTTCGATCAGAAGGTTGCAAGATTGGGAGAGCCTTGGAAAAATCGCGAGCATATCGGCAGTTTGCGCACTAGTAGTGCGGCTCTCGGCTGACATGCTGAAGCCCCCGACAGCAATTGCAGCGATAGGCGGACCTGCCGCGGTTTTGGTGCTTTATGCTATTATCTTGTTTGCGACGGGATATTATCGAACGCTTGCTGAGCTGCAAAAAGAATGGGGATCGTTCCGCTTTGCTTGATGCGGCCACCCAGCCAACGACAGTGGATTTCCGGTGCCAGTATTAACCCCTTGTTCCCCGATGTTCGTCGTTTTTCCCCGCCTCGCTCCTGCTGCCATTGATTGTCGCTTGATCTCGAACAGTGCGTCAATCCAGTGCACGACCTCGTTGGGATTGGGGAGCGCGAAATTTGGCGGTTGGCTACAATACTGCACGGCGACCGACGCCGAGCGTCCGGGGGACTTGGCGCGACGCCATGGCTGGAAGCAGCGGTGCTGATGCCAACGATAGCAATTGTTGTGATGCCCCGTGCGGTAGAGGGGGTACTCATTCATGGGGGTTGGACAGTAAAGCCGGTGCCGGGCAAGATGAAATCATGTTGCACAGAATTAAAAATCGGGCAGCTTATCAGGTTGCGAGTGTTCGCCGCTCTCTCGGCTTTCCGCCGTATCACGAGCTCAATATCCCGTTTGGCGCGGTAGAATCCATTGTCCGGTCAACCGGCGCGGAACCGTGGTTCGTCTGGGCCATTCAGAACCGACGTACTCGCGGCGAAACCAATTCGGCAATGGATTGGATCGTCGAGCATATCGCAAAGGACAAACTGATATTCGAGGTCGGTTGCGGATGCGGCGCAAATCTCATTTGGCTTGCGCAGCGTGGCTATCATAATTTGGTTGGAACCGACCGAAGTTCGGCGGCGATTTCGGCGGCCACGCAGCTCGCCGATTTAGCACAGCAAACGATTTCAGTTCATGTTGCCGATGGGTTTGTTCCGCCCGAAAAGTTGATCGGAGTTGGGAAAATTGCAGTTTTGCTGGCGATCGACTGCATCTACTTAGCGCAGTTTGATTTGATTCAACATCTAAGGCTATGGCGCGATAGGCTTGCACCCGGCGGATGCGTTATCTTCGATATGGTCGATCAGTCATTCGATCGTTTTCCCAACAACCAATACATGACGGACGATTGGGGACTCCCGGAAGAGAAGAGAAGGTCGACGCAATACGTGACTCGCATATCGCCTGACGAATTAAAGAGAAAAGCTGCCAAGACCGGGTTTGAAATGATCGGCAAGTTGCCCGGTACTGAAGTTCCTCCGCGCTACGTAGCTGTATTGCAGCGCGTGGATTGAATCGTGGGATACAACGAGCTGAATGAGCCGCCGTTGCGGACGTCTGGCCTGCTTACGCGACTATCTCGCCAAAAAAGCCGCTGACTCGCGCCACGGCCTGAAGGGCCTCGGCTTGCGGTTGCCCACTAGCTAGGTTGCTATGGCGGCGTCGGCTCGGTTGTTATGATCAAATCTTGAAAATTGGCCGCAATAGCTAGGGGTTGATCTGCCGACCGATAGAGACCCTGCATCCAATAGGTGGGGAACCCATACCCCAACGGGCCGCGATAGTTCACAACCTCAACTCCATCCACCCAAACGTCCAAAAATCCTTGACCAGAATTGGTCACGTTGGTCCGCATTTTGATATCGTAATATCGGCCTCGTTGGATTTCATTGGGGTCAGTCCATAGGCTGAGCATCTTGACGTTTCGAGCAGGGTTGCCGGGTTTTAGACCCGTGGGACTGTATCTGGCAACGACTCGGAGATGTTCGCCTGCAAGCTCGATTGCGACTGGAGGCGAGGTAGGCACACCGGCTTCGCTGTCCTCATTGTGCAGCTCTCCAGTAACGAACCATGATGCCATGTTTGCGGCGCCAGGCTCCAACATAAACCGATAATCTATGGTGATAACAGTACCGACCGGAATTCGTAACTTGCCTTCAATTTCGGCGCGATCAACGGCGTGTTTGGAATCGTACCAGGCTCGATCACCCGGTTGAATTTCAAAGCGCAGGGTTTGGGCATCGGGATTGGTTAGGCTATAGCTCTGGCCCGCTGTCTGAACTTCGTATTTGTCGTTGCCGATATAAAAGGCGGTTCGCGGTGTAGCCGAAAACGACGTAACCGGCGGGGCAACTGTGCTATCTGCAGGCCGCGGTTCTACGCTCGTATTGCCCGCCGTATCTGTATCCGTCGCAGCAAAGCTATGAACATCGGATAGGCCCGTCTCCACGAAATTCCAGCGATCACCTGCATCCGCTGTCGTCGTGGCGAGGAACGTCAATCCATCATAGAGGTTCGCTATGCTGCCAGCCGCGGCAACAATAGTTGGTACTGCTATCACCGCTATTCTTCTTGTCCGCATTTTATTCAGCTGTCGGAGCATGACGATACCAACACTCTATCGTGAAATTCGGTCAGCGTACTGCCGCAAAAATGCTTCGCCGCTTGCGAAAAGAGCTCGTTCAAATCCTGATACAGTTTCTCGATTGATTCAGCCGTCGGAAAGTAAGGGCTACCGCCAGGCATGAGCTCCGAGGAATGCGTCATAAACTCAACGTAGGGCCGATTTTGCGAAATGGCGGCGTCAAGAACGCGCAGCATCGACGTCAAGTTTGACCCGTTGGGACGCAGCCAGTCCAGCGGCCAAACGCGGCGCCGCGCCCTGTTCGGCAAGTCAGATATGTCCTCACAAGCCTGGGCCGCCCGGGTCAGCAACGCGGGCGATCGGTCGATGATCGTCATTGGGACCTCCAGTAACGAGGACGTTCCCGGAAGCGCGATATTTCGCTCACTCATCCAGTAGTGCTGTTCGGGAAACCCTCGATAATTAGTCCCTCCCGCACCGTCCGGATCTCCTTTAGTACTTCGCCAATCCACATGAGGAGTTACGGAACAATCTACTCTAAATCCCAAATCCCTCAATACATCGGCATAGATTGCATTGAAGGCCCAGCGGCCCGATCGGTGACTCAGCATTTTGACGCCGAAAATGTCCTCAAGAAAATGCGTGTGAAGCTCCACTTTTTTCCGTATTTCGTCTTCTGGGTATTCAATCAAGAAGGGTTGGTACCAGGAATCATCGCTGGTCAGGGGATGGATTGGGGGTGAATTCCAGGCATGCAAATGCATCCCGATTTCGCCGGCACCTCGTGCGACCAAATCGCGACCAAATTCAACAAAGCCACGATCATTCGCCATTTCATAGTTCACCAGGTAGGTGGGCTTCAGGCCGAATTTCTCACACAGCGACTGAAAGCGAGGAAGAAAGGACGCGTTGCGAGTTTCCAAACTTGCACGCCTGCTCCAAATATCATCACCCTCTGTATCGATCGTAATGAGAAAGCTTCTCAAGACAGTTACTCTACCTGTAAGAGGGGCCTTGATTGTGTTACTTAGGAGAAAATTCTAACGTTTGATTGGATCAAGGCCAAGCGGCTGGCATGAGCGTTGTTGCTTGGCGATAAGCGGAGTCAGAGCCGCAATTAGCTCATGAGCCTTTACCATCGGCGAGTGATTGGCCTTGACATAGGTCTGGCATCGGCCAGCGAGCGTGCCGTATTCGTTTTCGTCCATGTCCCAAACCATCTTCGCAGATTTGCTAAGCGTCGACTCGTGAGCAGATGCGCCCAGGGCATGACTCAGGACGATCGAGTCCGGATCGACAAGCCGGCGCGTCACGACAGGAGTGCCAACGGCCAGAGCTTCCAGGAACGCGTTTGAGAAGCCCTCGTAATGCGAGGTGCACAGAAGCAGTGCAGCCTCTGACAGAAATGATCGAATGTCTGCCCGTCGAACGTAACCAACCAATTGCACATTTGGGAGGTCGCGCAGGCCGTTCACCGCATCCACTGTCGCTTGATCGGCATCTCGAGATAGCATCCCAGCCACTCTAAATTCGAGTTCGGGAAGCTCCTGGGCGACTCGTAGAAGCAATGGCAGGTTCTTTGGATGTCGGAAGACACCAAGCCAGGCGACGTATCTCCGCTCTGGGCGCGGCAAAGGAGTGGTCGCGTCCTCTGCTACAACAATAGGATTATGAATGACATGAATAGGCGTTCCGGGAAAACGTGCTGCCAGCTGATCGCGTTGATATCGATTCTGACAGAGAAATGCCGCCGTTCGTTGCCGAGCCCAAGAATAGGATAACCATTCGTAATGTCGAAGACCGATTTTGTATCGTTCATCGACGTCTGCGTCGCTTACAACACGGTAAACGAACGGAACCCTTAGTTGGTCGGCGACGAAAGCCATGATCGCGGTGCCCACTCCACGTGCGCCCTGGATGATGATATCCGGACGATAGGCGCGGGCAGCTGCCAATACTTTGGCGATGTGGTAGAAATACTTCGCAACCCGCATTCCGTGCGCAGGATCATAGGTCTCGATAAGTTTGATTTGCTGGCCCGAACCAACATGGGCCAAAGCGCCCTTCCAGGTAAGGACAGCGGCTTCGTGACCAGCATCTTCAAGCGCGCGAAGCCATATTGAAAGTTCGATGGACCACCCGCCGATTGGATAGTTCTCATCCTTCAGTAGATAGGGAATGGAAAAATCTATCGAGAGAATGCGCACCTGACACCCAGAGCTTAATCCGACAGCTTGCTACATCGAAATTGGACGATATCCATCCGTGACGGACCGCCTCGATTGAGGCCGCCGCCCGTGCGCGCTTCGTTGGCGCCGACTTGAGCCAATCCAGTGTTCCGCTGAGCCCACATATCCAATCGGCCGCCTTAGATTGTACAGCACGGGAGAGCGTGCCGATTGTTGGCGCGTGCGGCCTTCACCCCGAACCCGTGAGGCGCACTGGCCTTGCCTTTGCCGATGCTTCCGATTGATGATCTGGTCGAACCGCGTCCGGAACAGGTCGCTCTATGGTCCCGTCGTCTTGCGTTCTTGGATGAGGGTCCTGCCCGCTGGCAAAGATGCCTCGGGCTAACAGATCGCGCAGCATTCCGATGGCGACGCCAAGAAGCAGCCCTCCAACGGTCGATATCCCAAGCACGGCCCCGGGTTTTGGCCAACTGGCCCTCATGGGAGGCGACGCCCCGGCGACGAGACTAGCCTCAAACACCGGCGAGGACTGTTGGCGCGTGGCTTCCATCTTGCGCAGCATGTGGCGAAAATTATCATAAGCATTTTTTGATGAATCCGCGGCGGTTACCAATTTGGCGGCCGTCTCAGCGGAATTCGCTGTATCTGTTGTATTCCTGTTATAATCCTCCAACGCCCTTTGGGCAGCTGATGCTTGAGCGCTCAATTCGTTCAATCGGTCCTTAACCCATGCCTCATCTTGCACAGAGAGGCTGTCCATTTGATGCGTAATATATTTTTCCGCAACGGCGTTTACGATGTGCGCCGCTCGATCTGGATCTTTGGACTCGAAGGTGATCTGGACGATGTACGTAGGACCGACACGCTTGGCTGAAAGCCTGCGTTCGAACGATTCCACGGCATAGCTCATGGCGCTGGATTTCGTTTCCGGTCTTCGCCAGCCGAGCAGTTGGGACATCCACCGTTTCGTGGCGCCCACGGCGCTATCTTGCAGGACAAATTCCGAGTCTTTCGCAAGCCCGAGTTTCTCGATCACGTAGCGAGCGATGCTCTCAGACTTTATGATTGCGACCTGACTTTCCACGATCGTTGACACCGCTGCGGCATCTCCGGGGGTCGCTTTGGAGTCCACGATGAGTTCGGCCTTGGCGGTAAACGTGGGTACTGCAGTGACGAGGTAGAGTATAGCAACGCCAAGTGTTGCCAAGCATGTGAGCAATATGACCGACAAGCGTCGTCGTAAGAAGGCCATCACTTCTACCAGCGATACAACCGGCGCCGAAGGAAATTCGGGCGGCGCCATATTGTCTCGAGTTACCCAATCGTCCGTCCTATTAGTCTGCAGCATTTTCGTACCAGTGCTGATAGTTCAGGATAATGCACCTTCCTGGAAGAGAGCGGCAGGAGCTGCGTTTGAATTTCGGAATATTGCAGACGTCCGATGGAACGAGCAGGATCCAGGGGTGGGGATCAGTGGGGCTTCCGGAATGCACTGGGGCCGGCGCATCAACCGAATGTGCCGGAGACTTGGTGGAGCCCGGCAAAATGAAGGACGCATAGCTCATGTATTTTAAGGACCCCTTGGCTCATCTCTGGTTGAATCAGTACATCCCGGGCCACTAGATGGAAATTGGCAATAAATAGGTAGCTACGATGGTCCATTGAGCCGCGGTACTACCGGATTAAAGTTCGAACAGTAGTTCTCGCGTCCATCCCTATGAGTTTGAGGGGCTGTGAATTGACGATCAATAGAGCCCCGATCAATCGGATATGGGCGGGACGGCGCTGAACCCCGGGCATCAATGAGCGAACTTAGCGTTACTGTTGCCGATCGCACGTCCGGACGGTTGCCCGCGCGTCAGCGTTGTTGACGTGCTGGTGTCCGTGAACCGATTTGAAATGACCACGACCGTATAGAGAGTTGCCGCCATGCTGAGCTCCACACTGCGCAATCGCCCCTATATAGGTGTTTTCGGCAGCAACCTGAGTCGTTGCGTCAAATGGGGCTTGGTGGCCGTTAGCCTGACGATTTTCGCGACGCAGGCAAAGGCCGAATATATGGTAAATGTCGGAGACGTCCTGGAGATCGCCGTGGCGGGCGTGCCGGAGCTGCGACAGCGTGCCGCGGTCCAGATAGACGGTAATGTCTCGTTGCCACTGGTCGGAACGGTCCCAGTAGCCGGCCTGACCCTACCTCAGATCCGCTCTAAAATTGGAACCGCGCTGGCGAGCAAGGTATTCCGACAGCGGAATCCGGATGGTCATGAGAACGCTGTCGTGATCGATGCGGATGAAGTCACAGCGACCGTCGCGGAATACAGGCCGATATACGTCAATGGTGACGTGTCAAAGCCGGGTGAATACCCTTATCGTCCGGCGACCACTGCACGCCAACTTATCGCGGTGGCGGGCGGCTACGATGTCATGCATATGAGAATGAACAACCCATATCTCGAGTCCGCAGACTTGAGAAGCCTCTATGGATCGCTTTGGACGGAGTTCGCCAAAGAACAGGCGCGTATATGGCGCATCAAGACTGAGCTCGGAGAAGGCTCGCAGATTGATCTCGTCAATATGAAGGACGTACCGATTTCCTTTTCAACCATTTCGGAAATCGTCAACACGGAAACAGAATATTTGAAGACGAAGGAGAGTGATTATCAGCGAGAAAAGTCGTTCCTTCAGCGTGGCGTTCGAGAAGGAGACGACCATGTCAACGTGCTAACAGCTCAGCAGAAGACAGAAGAAGAGGCATATCAGGCGGACCTCGACGACCTGCAGAAAGTGAATGACCTGTTCGGCAAGGGTGCCTTGGTCAGTCCTCGGGTAACGGATGCCCGTCGCGCAGTACTGAGCTCATCAACCCGCAAGCTGCAGACGCAGGCGCAACTGATGCAGGTCAAGACGCAACAGGACGAGCTCAAGCGAAAACTGGAAAAGCTCGATGACCAGCGAAGGCTTGAGTTGCTCCGTGAGCTGCAAGAAGCCAGCGTGACGCTGAACGAAACTCGCACGAGGCTGCAGGGCGTGGGCGAAAAGCTTCAGTACACTGCAATGGTTCGATCGCAACTGGTGCGAGGAGCCGGCGATAAAGCGGAGATTGCCATTATCAGAAAGAGCCAGAAGGGCGAGGAACGGATCGTCGCAGACGAAGATGCGGAGTTGCAGCCCGGCGACACCGTCGAGGTTGCCCTGCGTTACCAGGACGCGCCCGACGCAGCTCTGCAAGGCAGTTTGAAAGCCCAGCCAAATACTCAGTAGGACGAACCGACGCGTCTGCGGCAATCATTGGTTTTCCGCTGATGTAGACGGATAAAAAGGCGCGAAAAGTGATCCATTTGGACAAGTCACGGAAGAGAAGAATTTGGATCGCCATTGTATTAGGATGTTATGTAGTTCTTGCCACAATATTCTCTACAACAACTTTAGATACCGATGAATTTTCGTTCGTGCGCGAACCGTACGAAATGCTCGGTGGCGACTATACCGCAGGCTATTTGCGGAAACACGAATACGCCAATGCCTTAAAGACGCTTGCTAAATCCTACTATTTTTACTGGAATTATCGTCCTTTGAATGCGCCCGTGATTCCCGAAGATCGCCGTGGAATCTTCGCAACCGAGGAGAGTGAATTCGGCTACGTCAAGCCGGATTCGGTACAATTTACTGATCCAGCCGCGATGGAAAAATATGAAAGAAGGCTCGTTGTCCCTGAGCCGGACCGTTTCTACTCCCACGGCGCAGGAAAGCCTTTGCTGCCAGCCCTTGTTTCAATTCCGCAACTAATCCTTGTCAAGCTTCTCGGTATAAGCACTACTCAGATTTTAGACGCGCAGTATCACAGACATTACGATCCTGTGTTTATTATCCTTCGCCTCGCACAGCTTTTGGCAGGGCTGGGATCGATTTTTCTGGTCTATAAGATCCTCGAGGCAAAGGTTGACACAGAAAGAGCTCTTCTAGGCGCCTTCACGTTCGCTATCTTTCCCATAACGATAAAGTACTTCCCAAATCTACATCATGATTCGATCTTCGTGTTCTTCTTGCTTCTCGCCGTGTACTTGCAGATGGAAAAGCGTTACTTGGCCGCAGGCGTTGCTTACGGCCTCGCCTTGGCCTCGAAGAATGTTGCGATAATCTTGCTTCCCGCGCTGGTCGCTGATTTTTTGATACAAGTATTTCGTTTCTGGCGTGGAGCGGAATCATCAACTGCTTCATCAGCTGCTTATGCTCGTCTGCGCGCGCGACTTGCAGGTTTGGCAATTATGGGAGCGGTTGCATTTGTGACTCTGCTCCCTTTCGCAAATCCAATATCATACGCGCAAGAGATTTTGACACCGTTTATAACTCGACCCATTGACCATCGTGGCGAGAATGTGAGCCAATGGACGGTCAAAGAGATTGTGGGCAATGATTCCGGCTTGAGCCCGCAGCTCAAGTTTGCAAAGAAGTTTTTTTACTTTGATGATCTTGGCTTCTTGTTCCTTGTTTTGACTTTATGTCTGGCTTTCCAACGTCCACTGAACAGCATCACCCGATTATCGCTTATACTCATGGTGCTGTATTTGCCCATGGCTTCAATATTTGGACTCTCGTTCGATTGGCGCACTTTGTTTCTCGTACCGTTCTTCGCAATGGCTGCAGCGGAGTTGCTTCAGCCACGACAGCTGAGATGGCTCGCCGCAGCTACAGCGGTGTTGGCGCTGGTCTATGTTTCCGACCCAAGCAAGACCGACAATATTCATAAATGGACGGTTGATCAGAGTTCAAGGGCACATTAGCCGGCTTTTTCTCTGAACGTTTTCGGACTCGAATCGTGCTGACCGCCGAGGCTAGAAGTTGTGACACGACCACAAATGCTAGTTCAGGCCCCTTAAAGCGCGATCCTCATGCGGGCGATCTCTGTGTCTTCCACGGGTGCCGGGGCGATCTGGTCAAGAGTTTGTGGCCCGATGGGATCGGGCCGTCGCTCTCTATGCCAAGCGCCTGGACCGTGGAAGGTTGAGCGTAGAGATCTACGGTTGCTGGCATTTGGGAGGTTCCACCGCATCCAGTCTGTGGTTCACTGCGTCGCGTGGATGCTGGTCGCGAGGCGATTCCTTGCGGTCGTCACAACATCGCGTCAGCCAAAAGCCGCTTCAGCCGCGTGTTCTCCAGCGACTTCGGCCGCTTGGGCTCCGAGACATTGCCTCGCTGACGTTATGCTTGCGGCGCACATCGGCGACCGAAAACGCCGGACTCGTGCTCCTTCAAAAATCCCGATGATCTGGTCTTCCGAGAAGCGGTTGCGCTTCATGGTCCGGCTCGTGTGCCGGCCCACTGCGGTTGATAACAGCGGCCCGAGAGATTACCTCGGCTGGCTTCGCAGAGCAGCGTGTTGATCAGGCTTCCGTGGTCGTCCCGTCAACAGTGGTTGGCTCTACTCGGAAAGGCCGCCTCTCGCTCAACCCAGGAAATGAGCGCTGGGGTCTCAATAGGCGTTTAGATAGGCTTCTTTGGAAAAGGCCGTGAGCAGGATGATCCTTATATCGAAGAGGAAGGACCAATGGTCGATATAATATAGATCGTGCTCCACACGTCGCTGCATTTTCTCGAGCGTATCGGTGTCACCACGGTATCCATTGACCTGAGCCCAGCCCGTGATGCCAGGCTTGACATTGTGGCGACGAGAAAATGATGAAATCAACTCAGCGAATGTTTCATTTTGCGCGGTTGCATGTGGGCGCGGCCCGACGATCGACATGTCGCCGGCCAGAACATTGAACAGCTGCGGAAGCTCATCGATATTGGAGCGGCGTAGAAGGCGTCCCACGCGGGTTACACGTGGGTCGTTTCTGGCGACCGGCTTGAAGTTATCGCCATCCTCCATGACAGTCATCGTTCGGAATTTCAGCACGCGAATGGGCTCGTTGTTGTAGCCGTGCCGGGTCTGGCGGAATAGCACCGGGCCACGGGAGTCGAGCTTTATTGCGAGCGAAACGACGACAAGAAGAGGGCTCAGCAAAATAAGGCCTAAGCTTGCGGCGCAGATGTCGAATGCTCGCTTGATTGCTCGCGTCAAAGGCGTAAGGGGACACTGCAGGATGCGCATCGTCACCATATTGCCGAACTGACTGACCCGCGACATAGCCATCAGTTCGAGAGAGCCCACAGGTACGACGTGCACATCAACGGGAAGGTCCGATAGTGCGCTGGCAAGCGCGAGAGCGGAGGGTATTTCGTGTTCGGAAATCAAAATGAGAATGTCATCGGCCCGAAGAGGTCTGCAATTCGCGACCAGATCGCGGGTATCAGGTAATTCTCGAACTGTACCAGGATGCGCGGGATCAGAAGCATTGGTGCGAGCCGTCGGAAGCTCGAATGAGCTGATAGTGCGAATGCCGGTCGCCATCGCTCGAACGGCAAAAGTCAGGCAGTGAGCTGGGTCTCCGATCAGAATGACCCGTCTTGCATCGACCAGGCCGGATGCAATGGCGCGGTGCAGCAGCGAGAACCATATTGTTCGCGCGCAGAGTACGGCGAGGCCAACGCCGATAGCTTGGATCACAACGGTAGCACGTGAGTAGTCTACCGAGATTTTCAGCACAAACGTCGTCGAGAGGAAGAAGAAGAATACAAGGAGTACGCCGCTGACACCGTTCCACAGGAAGTCGTTACGGGGCTGGGTCTGAATTCGAGAATATTGCCGGTGCCCAATGGAAACGAGCAAATCCAAGGTGGCAATCAGAATTGATTCCGGAACGTACCTGGCTGGATCGGGGAAAGACAACAGCACTAGCCGGTGATAGAGCACAGCCGCGAAATAGGCCGCAGCGGTAACGAGAATAAATTCCGTCGCCGCTGCGGCTATCAACAGCAACGTCAACCGGCGCTTGGCAATGGGTGCTGGTATTGCCCTGCCGAGATCCACCGAATGCGCCGGTAATTTGGTGGGGACCGGCAAATTGCTGAAGGACGCATAAGTCATGGCACTCTACGCACTCCGTCCGTCCGAGCAAAACGCGAGCCGCATTGTCGGTACCATTCGGGTCCAAGAGTTTGAATTGCTATAAGGGGGTAGAGTAGGAGGGGTAGTTAGATTGGCTCCGTTGAGCCGCGGCACCGCAAGCTTAGAGCTGTCTAAAAACGGTTCGTTGATATTCCCATTACAATGCGAAGAGAGAAGGCAGTCGAAGAGTTTGGGGGAACGGCGCGTTGCTTAAGCGTGCAATCCGGCAGGCCGTCTTGTACCATCCGGCTTTCGACCCGGTCCTTGTCGGTGAATCCAGCGCGCGGCGCCAGGGGCCTGATCTCTTGATCGTGGTATCTCGGCAACGCCGGAGCCCATACGGGCCGGTTGTCTGCACCGGCTCGCGAGCGAGCCTCCCAACTAAACTATTCGTCGTTGAGAGGCGCTAAGCGCTCGGGTCGTAGTTCGCGAAAGCATGAGGGCGCATAAATTTGGCAGCAATTATCCCGACTCCGCCTCCTATCAGCTTTTCCATCGCATCTATGACGCGAGCGTCACGATCCGGAATGACTAGCTGCAGAAGCTCGAGAGTAACTGCACTCCCAAGGACGACAAGGCAAACAAGCGCAGTTCGAGTGTAGGCCGCAGAGAACAGAAAGCCGATGACGACGAATGCGCCGACATGTTCCATGACGACAATCAAGGCTGGTTCGGCCTCCAGAAATCTTGGTCTCAGGTGGAGCGGTGAAAGCGTGGCAAACGCGATAAAAAGCAGGCACGCCCATGCGGTCATAGAAGCGAATTTATGAAGCATGGTGGTGCCCGCGATAATGGCGTTTTCCGATCCAAATTACACTCAGGCGACACCGAGTTCAGCTAGCCATTCGGATAGTATCTCTCCCCCAAACGGTTGTTGGCCGATGTTGGGGCTTTGGGATAGGGGGCACCAGAATACTTGGATGATTTTGGCAACATCGTCATCTCTGGAATGTTGTCCCGACCTTGTGAGAATCGATTTCGCATTGCGCGTCTGTTGGCGATCGGGAGCTGCTGGTGACACTGCGGTGGTGGCGCCTTGCACGGCTCCCGAGTTCTTGCCTTGCTCGGGCGCTTGCAACGATTTGGAAAACAACGTCTTGTGCGGCAACTGGTCGAGATAATCCGCTAATCCACTCGTCGGATCCGGAGGCCGACTGCCGGCTCCGGATCGCCGGACGGGTCTGCTCGGCGAATCTGCCGGTCAATTTGACGGTTTCGCTGCCAGCGCTTGAGCTGCTCAGGTGCAGTCGAGGGCCACCGCGTCGCGGCGTTTCACCGTAAGTACCTCATTTGCGCCCTTAGTTGCGGTGGTCGTGCGGAATAAGATCATGGGCCTGCTCGTTTTCGGAGGCCTGCGCAGGCTATCGAACTGAGGAGCTTGAACAATGCCGCGCTACCGCGTCCATATTCTTGACGCGTCCGGGAAGGTAATCGGCGCCGGTCAATTCGACTGCGTCGATAATGAGGTGGCACAAGAACGCATCGGACAACTGGCAGGTGACCTTGATACCGAGCTTTGGCAACTCGTCGCGTCGGCCGGGTCACCCACTACACCCCGCTCAGGGACCAGTGAGGCCAGGCCGAGAACTCGAAGACGTCTTCATTCCTGACCGGGACGGGCGAGTCGCGGCGAGCCGCTCGCGTATGTTCAGCACGAAATAGGTTTCGTTCGTAGCGGGATCACCAGGGCAGAATAGGTGGATACAACAGGTTCGTGGAACGTTGTGTGATCTCACAATGGAGCGCCGTCATGGTTCTCAACAGCAAATCCGTCAGCCATTCGCAGACATGGACCTTCTTCGAAGGCCGATGGCATGAGGGTAACGTGCCGATCATGGGGCCGCGCACCCATGGGCTCTGGCTAGGCTCGACCGTGTTCGATGGTGCGCGCGCCTTCGAAGGCGTTGCGCCTGATCTTGACCGTCATTGCGTCCGCGTCAATCAATCGGCGGTCTACTTCGGGCTTAAGCCCATCGTCGATCTCGACACCTGGCTCGGCCTGGCGCGCGAAGGCATCGCCCGCTTCCCCGCCAACGCCGAACTGTACATCCGCCCGATGTATTGGCCCCAGAATGGCGTGGGCGGCGGTGTCCTCTTCGATCCGGAGACAACGGACTGGTGCCTTTGTATCTACGAAGCGCCAATCCCCAAGCCTGTCGGTAGCGCGATAACGTTGTCGCCGTTCCGCCGACCGACAGCTGAATGCGCGCCGGTCGGTGCCAAGGCCGCCTGTCTCTATCCGAACAACTCGCGTGCGCTCATCGAGGCGGCCTCGCGTGGCTTCCAGAACTGTCTCATGCTCGACATGTTGGGCAATGTTGCGGAGTTCGGCAATTCCAACGTATTCATGGCAAAGGACGGTGTGGTCTACACGCCAGTGCCGAACGGTACGTTCCTGAACGGCATTACCAGGCAGCGGGTGATCGGACTTTTGCGAGGCGAGGGTGTCTGCGTGATAGAGGCCACGCTGCGATACGCGGATTTTGTCGCCGCCGACGAGATCTTTTCGACCGGCAATTTCGCCAAGGTGACTCCGGTAATCAGGATCGACGAACGGCAGCTCGCACCTGGGCCGTTTTACGCGCGTGCGCGCAGACTATATTGGGAGTTCGCACACGACGTAAGGCTAGCGGCCTGACAGGTATTGGGCGTTTGCCTCGGCCGAGAACACGATTAAGGTCGGTAGATCGCCAACTCAGTGGCGCTGCGCGATTGTGCTCAGCATTGGCGCGTAATTGCGGAAGGCAGCTGCCAGCTGAAGAGGTTACAGCGGACGGAGATCTCGGCACTTATCTCTCGGGCACCGGATCATGAGCCGAACTCCGTCGTTCAATCCGATCCCGTTTTATCGTGGTATCGACGAGCGAGAGCTTGCGCCAAGGACTGCGGTTGTCGTCCGTAGCGTTCCCTTGGAACGGCAACCAGCTTGCGTCCGTGCCAATGAGCCCGAATTCCGGCTTGCGAATGGGACTTATTCTCGCGACGTCTCGGCTTCCTTTATGCCAGGACCGATCGCTTCCGCGACGGCCCTTCCGGGCGTCGCGGGGTTGTCCGCGAGACGCGACGCGCTGCGCTTGGGGGGCTGCAGCTTTCGGCCCGCTGCCAAGCCATGTACAGCAGCCAGTTGCGGTATAGGTGCCTTGCCGGTCTACGCCAGTCGTTTCTCAGACCCTTCGCCAGCTGATCGGCCGGGAAGTCGGCGAAAAACTCCGGACATCTGTCAGAAAGCGCCCTTTGCCGAAAGGCTGTCAGGATCTCTTCCGCCTCGGCGTCAAAATAGCCCCTCGGTATCGTCGGACAGACCTCATTCTCTCGCCGCAGGAAGCGACCCATGTCCCTTCTATATTCGCCCAATAGGCTCTGAGTTTCATATTCCGGATGGCCCTGGAAATGGACGAACAGGCTGCTCTTTTGCTGCTTGACGAAGCAGTCGACGCCCGCATCCGCCGATTTGGTGAGAACGGAATAGCCACCGCTTGCGAGTTCTTGCTCTTGCACCTCGTTCCACCGGGCATGCGGTATTCGGAGGGTTGCCGGAACGTTGTGCATCAATGGATGGTTTCTCGTTTTCGTTTGAGAGAAAACACCGATGCATTTGGCAGGTAGGGCGTGACGCGCCACGCCATCCATGTGAAGGACGACTCCATGGACGGCGAGACAGGAATATATCGATGACGCGGTGTTCTCGCTGGCCCACTCGACAAGTTGGACGAAGCCGGGCCAATAGGGTTCTTCCCTCAAGCTGGCTGCTCTCGGCTCGGTGCCGGTCACGATTATTCCGTCCAGGCTGCCATTCAGCAGATCGTCTGTGCTGCGATAGTAGCGACGAACGTAATCGCGCCCCCATTCCGAACGGGGTGTGGCCTTCATTGTGTAGAAGTGCAGTCGGACGACAAGCCCTTCAGCCGCCGCGCCGAGCAGATCGAACAGCTGGCGCTCGGTGGCCATCAAGGCGGCGTCTGGCATGTTGTTGATCAGCCCGATATCGAGGCACTCCGCATGAGCTCCCAGTGATACCGATGCGTTGGTGGCCCCGTTCGGCGCTCTCGAGAAGAGATGATGTTCGTGCGAGTCTATGTCGATTAGGATGGGCATTGGAATATGTTCACCGTTGACGCAAATTCAGGCTGCCGCACCGAGGGCTTGATCGAGGTCTGCGATGATATCGTCGGCGTGCTCGATTCCGACGCTTAGTCTGATCATCTCTGGCCGCACGCCGGCCTTTTGTTGCTCTTCGGCCGACATTTGCCTGTGCGTGGTCGACGCGGGATGGCAGGCGAGCGATTTTGCGTCGCCAATGTTGACCAGGCGCTTGAACAGCCTCAGCGCGTCATAGAACCGCTTGCCAGCTTCAAATCCGCCAGCCACGCCGAATGTCAGCAGCGAACATGCCCGACCGCCGAGATATTTCTGCGTCAGGGCGTAATAGGGGCTATCGCGGAAGCCAGCGTAGTTCACCCATTCGACCCGGTGGTGCCGGCGCAGGAAGTGCGCGACCTTTTCGGCATTCTCGACGTGCCGGTCGATCCGAACAGCGACGGTCTCGATGCCCTGGAGCAGCAGGAAAGCATTCAGTGGCGCCAGGATGGAACCGGTGGTCCTTTGGGACACGGCGCGGCAGCGTGCGATGTAGGCGGCGGGTCCGTAGCGCTCCGTGAAGATCAACCCGTGGTAGGATTGTTCCGGCTCGTTCATCATGGGAAAGCGCCCGCGATGCTCCTCCCATCTGAATCTGCCGCTGTCGACGATAATTCCGCCGAGGGTGGTGCCGTGCCCGCCCATGAACTTCGTCAGCGACTCCACCACGATGTCCGCGCCGTAGTCGATCGGCCGGAGTAGGATCGGGGTCGGCACGGTGTTGTCGACAATCAGCGG
This sequence comes from Bradyrhizobium sp. Tv2a-2, assembly GCF_000472425.1. Taxonomy (GTDB): domain Bacteria; phylum Pseudomonadota; class Alphaproteobacteria; order Rhizobiales; family Xanthobacteraceae; genus Bradyrhizobium. Next base: position 51,030 of record NZ_AXAI01000006.1, read on the forward strand.
CACGCCGTGCCTGTGGGCGACCTCGGCTATCGCTTCGATGTCGCAGACGTTTCCGGCCGGATTTCCTACGCTCTCGCAGAATACAGCACGAGTATCGGCGTCGATCAGTTTTTCAATGCTTGCTGGTCGGTCGTCCTCCGAGAAGCGGACTGTGATACCCTGTCTCGGCAGGATATATGCGAACAGCGTATGCGTGGTGCCATAGAGCTGCGGGACCGAGACGATGTTGGTGCCCATCTCCGCGAGATTGGTCACGGCATAGTTCGTCGCAGCCTGGCCGCATGCCACGCTGAGCGCCTCGATGCCTCCTTCCAGCGCGGCGACGCGCCGCTCCAGCACGGCGTTCGTTGGATTTCCGATCCTGGTGTAGCGGAAGCCGTCCACCTCGAGGTTGAAGAGCGCGGCTCCATGATCGGCGCTGTCGAAGGCGTAAGAGGCCGTCTGGTAGATCGGTACGGCCACAGCCTTGGTGGTCGGCTCGATTTCGTAGCCGGCGTGGACGGCCAGAGTCTCTGCTTTCATGGAGGTCGGCCCGTCAGCTCTTCGGTCCCGGGCGACCTCGGGATTTCCCTGGCGCATCGGAGCTCCTCCAGTCTTGGCGTCGTCTACTGATCGTTCCGCGGGAAGCAGAGGAGGTCGCGCACCGCGGTCGGCCATTTGGCGACGTTTCTGCCGTGTGTATGGAACATAGCGACGGCGAGACGGTCCATTCCGAAAGCCACGCATGCGGTATGGGCCGGCGCACCGGAGGCATCCGTAATGCCCCAAGCGGTCCCGAAATGATCCCGGTGATAGTTGAAGCTCATACAGGCGGTAGGCTTCTCCTCGGAGCGCAGCGGCACCAGCAATTCGAACTTCAACGACTGCTGCTGTTGGCTCACGGCCATCATTTGGCCGACCCTGCCGAAGAACGGATCGCTGGCGTAGTCGACCCTGAAGCTCAGGCCGAGGTCGCGCGCAATCTCCTGGGCGAGTATCATCCAGCGTTCCCGGAACGCCGAGACGCAGTTGGGGCTGCCAACGCAGACGTATTCGCGCATTCTGAACGACTGCAGCCGGTCGAGGTGGCGCGACGGCTCGCGACGGAAGCAATCGGCGGCCACGTCGAAGCGCCAACCGCCGGCAGGTGCGGCACCCCGGCTCGCGGCGATTGGATAAACGGGATAGCAGGCGGCTGGCGACAACACGAGGTCGGCCGGTGAAAGCGATGCGGTCCAATCACCGCCGGCATCGAAGCAGCTGACGGCGGCGTCGATCTCGCTTTCCGTACCGTGCAGGCCACAGACGCAGCCGAGGAGGTTCGGAAAGCTCTTGAGATAGCCCGACTTCTCGAGCTGGCCGCGGTTCATGACGGGAGGGAATCGCATCACCTCGGTGTCGGGTTCGCGATGCCGCGTGATCAGCGCCGCTAGCCGCTCAATGACGTCCTCGTAGAGCGCAGTGCGGCCATAGACTCCCGGAGAGCCCATCTCATGGAACAGCACGTCTGCGAGATAGTCCAGCGGATCGGCTGCAGGCGCAATGGGGTCCGCCGACGAGGCAAACATGGCCATGTTCATGTCGAATCCTATTCTTTCGAGAAGAAGAATTACTCGCGCAGCGACGCCGGAACGGCGCTCATCAGCGTGGCCGTGCCCATGCTGCTGAGAATGCGGTCGTTGTTGATCATGATCGGAGCGGAAAGCACGTCGCGGAGGTGGCGGCCGATGCTGACGTCACTGTCGTTGCGGTAGCCGGAGAGTCCGCAGGCGCGCATCGCATGCATAACGGCTGCAACCGCGAGTTCGGAGGCTTCCACCTTCAGAAGGTTGATGGATGACTGAAAGTCGACGGACGAGAGTGCGCGCTCGTCCCGTTCGCACGTCGCATAGGACCGAAGGTTCGCGGCGATGACCGCGCGCAATTTCGTCAGTGTCATCTTGGCAGCGGTAAAATGGGCCGCGCCTGGGGGCATGTTGCCGCCCGAACTGCGGGCGGCCTTGCGAATGAAAAGCTGGGCCCGGTCCACCGCTGCGGCTGCGATTCCCGCCCAGACCGACGACCAGCATAGATGGGCGACGGGTGTCATCGTCTGCGCGTGGATCCGTTCGTATGGCACCGGGAATATCTGGTCCGTGGAGCCCTTGAAGTTCAGCTTGAAGCCGGCGCTACAGGTCCCACGCATGCCGAGCGTCTCCCACGCGAGAGTGGGTTCCAGCGTGTAGTCCTCCCGGGTAATTGCGAGCAGCACCTGATCGGATCCGGCGGCGTCGTCGGCGCGGCGGGCGATGGTGACGATGCCATCCGCCTCGGCGCCATAGGAAATCACCGTCGCATCGCGCACCAACGAGATCTCGGCCCCTGCGCGCTCTACGGCGGCCGAGCTGAAGCGGATGTTGCCGCCGTTCTGGCCTTCCGTGGTCGATGAGGCAAGCAGCAACTGTTCGGCTGCCACGCGGCGCATAAGCCTCTCATGCCAGCCGCTGCCCGCGCCGTGGCGGACCAGACAGGCGATCTTGGTCTGATGCATTGCGAAGATCATCCCGGCCGAAGCGCAGCCGCGACCGAGCGCGTAGCACATATCGGTTACGTCAGAAATCGACGCACCGTCGCCGCCAAACTCGATCGGAATCTGAGCGCCCAGAAGTCGTTCCCTGCGCGCAGCGTCGATGGCTTTCCATGGGAAGCGTGCCTCGCGGTCGACGGCCACGGCCTCCGATGCCGCCGCTTCCGCGACGACAGCAGTCCGCTGTGGGAACGTGGAGCGGTCGTGAGAGAATGATACTGGGCCGTTGTCAGGAGCGAAGTTGCGGAGTGGGGCTTGCTGCACATTCATGGCCAAATCTTCTCACTTCATGGCCCGACGATCCGGACCGGTTGGCGACGAAGGCTCAATCTAACTGACCGCACCTGCGAAGTCGGCGACGCAGAAGTGGATGGTCGGAGGGCGTGCGATCCCGAGTGGGGTACTCCCGAAGTGGAATTACTGACCCGCGCTGCAGTCGGATATGGTCGCCCCCGAGCACCGTCCTGCCACGTCCCGCGAGAGGGGGGAGTTGGAATGCAAAACTTTGCCTCAAGTGTCCAGAATCGCGTTCTTTTTCTCGTCAGGAGCATCCTCGAGCAAAACGCTGTAGCCGCGGACGTTCAACCTGAGTCTCGGCTAGTCGACATCGGACTGAACTCGATGGATATGGTCGCACTTATGCTGAAGGTGGAGGCCGAGTTCGATTTCATCATTCCTCAACCTCAGATCAAGCCAGAGAACTTCCAATCGGTGAAGACGCTCGAGCTGATGATCCTCAACCAGCTCGGACGGGAGCTGGATAAAGCGAATTGAACAAAGATGCTTTTTCGGAAATCGGGCCAAACCGCATTGGCCGCGCGACCGTTTGATCAAGCTCATCCGTAAGGTCAGCTCATGATACCAGGCGCGATCCAGAAGACGACCGGAGACGGCGGCGCGCAGCGCAGACCTTCCACCGCCAGAACCTGGTTGAAGGCGATCGAACTCACCTCGCGGATCGAGGCCGAACCGGATCGGCTGTTTGCTGATATCGTGGACGAGTGGGCACAGCGGCAACCGGCGAGCCCGGCGCTGCTCTCACACGGAGAGTCCTTTGACTATGGACAACTCGCTGCCCGGGTCAATCGATACGCTCGCTGGGCGCGCGACATGGGCATACGTCCGGGGCGCACTGTCTGCCTGCTGATGCCTAATCGACCGGAATACGTCGCTTGCTGGCTCGGCATCAGTAGGATCGGCGGCACGGTGGCGTTGATCAACACCAGGTTGGTCGGCCGCTCGCTTGCCCACTGCATCGACGTCGCGCGCGCTGATTATGTCATTCTTGCCGCAGAATGCGTGGCTGCATTCGAGACCGCTCGTTCGCACTTGAACCGCGTGCCGCAGATCTGGTGTCTCGGTGGCAGCGGAGCAGGCGCGGATTTGGATGCGGCGCTCGATGCCACGGATCCGCGCACGTTGTCTTCCGCCGAGCGTGGCGACGTTACAATCGACGATCGTGCACTTCTCATCTACACCTCGGGCACAACGGGGCTGCCGAAAGCGGCGAACGTCAGTCATCGCCGCATTCTAAGCTGGGGCGGGTGGTTCGCCGGGTTGACGGATGCGACCGTAGAGGACTGCCTCTACGATTGCTTGCCGCTCCACCATTCCGTGGGTGGTGTGGTCGCGCCGTGCAGTATGCTCCGCGCGGGCGCTTCGGTCGTGGTCGCGGAGAAATTCTCCACCGGGGCGTTCTGGGAGGACATCCAACACTTCGACTGCACCATTTTCCAATATATCGGCGAACTCTGTCGTTACCTGTTGAAGGCGTCGGCCTCCGGGCCAGAGCTCGGACACAGGCTGCGGCTGGCCGTCGGCAACGGATTACGGGGCGACATCTGGGATTCGTTTGCCGAACGGTTCGCGATCCCGCAAATTCTCGAGTTCTACGCCGCTACGGAAGGCAATTTTTCGCTGTTCAACGTCGAAGGAAAGCCGGGTGCGATCGGCCGAATCCCGCCGTTACTGGCGCATCGCTTTCCCGCCGCGATCGTAAAGGTCGATCGCGACAGCGGCGTCCCCCTTCGCGGCTGGGATGGGCTTTGCATCGCTTGTACGCACGGCGAGATTGGCGAGGCAGTCGGCCGCATCGGCACCGCGGACCACGGCGGCGGCGCTTTTGAGGGCTACACGGAGGCAGCCGAGACCGAGAAGAAAGTCCTGTGCGATGTCTTTGTCGAAGGCGACGCCTGGTTTCGTACCGGCGACCTGATGATGCGCGACGAGCAGGGCTACTTCCATTTTGTCGATCGCATCGGCGACAGCTTCCGCTGGAAGGGCGAGAACATCGCAAGCAGCGAGGTGAACGACGCGATCAGGGACTGCCCCGGCATTCTCGACGCGTCGACATATGGGGTCGCCATCCCTGGCGTCGATGGCCGCGCCGGTATGGCGGCTATGGTCGTGGACCGGGCCTTCGATTTCAGGATCTTTTCGAAGCACCTGTCGGACCGGCTTCCACCCTATGCGTTGCCCATCTTCGTTAGGTTCTGTCGGACCCTCGTGGCCACTGAAACCTTCAAGCAAAAGAAGCAACAGCTGATAGCCGAGGGGTTCGATCCCTCGCTCGTTGGCGACCCGTTGTTCGTGCGTGATGCGGCGACAGGTGATTACCGCCCGATCGATCGGGCTGTCTACGCACGCATCGTCGAGAGCGGTACCGGTTCCATCGTCGGCTCAAAAAGCCGCCTGTTTTGAGAAGTGAGGATTTTCATGTCGGTAAGATCGCGGATTTTTGGTGCGATGCAGCAAATCGCAACAGAGCAGAACGTCACGCTTCCACCCCTTCAGGACGATTTACGTCTGGCGGAAACGGGGTTCGATTCGCTGGCGTTCGCGATCCTTGTCGCGCGCCTGGAGGACGATCTTGGTATCGATCCATTCTCAGTCGCCGACGAGATCGCTTTCCCGTCGACCGTCGGCGATTTCGTCAGGATCTACGAGAATGTCCCCGCCTGAGATCTTGGCGCTGCGCGAATTTCTCGGTCCTGAGCTGCAAGGCCGCTCGATTTCCGATGCTTGCCACAGCGTATCGCTGACCGACATTCTCCAGCGGAGTTGTCTGATCGGCGAGCCCTGCGAGTTGTCCGGTCGCTCGGTACTGCTTGCGACCTCGGGGCAGCTGCTGTCCGCACTCGCGATGATCGAGCTTGATGGCGTCGCCAGCCGCATGCTTCTGTGCCCGCCCGATCTCGATCCGGACCGCATCCCGACGCTGCTTGCCGATGCGGAGATTGACACCATCGTCACCGATCGGTCTCTGTCGCGGTGGGATAATACCGCGCAGCTGATCGTCGGCGTCGGTCTGCCCGAACCGACGGCGGTTGTCAGGACGACCGAACGCGCGACGGAGTGGCTGATGCTGACGTCGGGCACCTCAGGGCTGCCAAAGATAGTCGGACATGGGCTCGATGGATTGGCAGGCGCGATAATCGCCGAGGGACCTGCGCGCCACCCGAACGCGACCTGGGCGACGTTCTATGACATCCGCCGCTACGGCGGCCTCCAGATTTTTCTGCGCGCGGTGATCGGTGGCGGATCGATGGTGCTGTCGGAGCCCGGCGAAGCCATCACCGACCACGTGGGGCGGCTCCGCGCGAGAGGCGTCAGTCACATTTCCGGGACGCCATCGCACTGGCGCAAGCTCCTGATGAGCGGTGCAGCCGCGAGTTTCTCGCCGCGCTATCTTCGTCTGTCCGGCGAAATCGCCGACCAGGCGGTGCTCGATGCGCTGGCCCAGACGTTTCCGCACGCGTCGATCGGCCATGCCTACGCTTCGACCGAGGCCGGCGTCGGGTTCGCGGTGAACGACGGCCTCGAAGGCTTTCCTGCCGATCTGGTCGGACGAGACCGCGAGGGGGTCGAGATGAAGGTCGTGGACGGCTCGCTCAGGATCCGCTCCCGCCGCACGGCGCGCGCCTATATCGGCGCCGATACGACACCCCTGGTCGATACCGAAGGCTTCGTCGATACCGGCGACATGGTTGAGCGGCGCGGAGATCGGTACCACTTCGTCGGCCGGCGCGGCGGGATCATCAATATCGGCGGATTGAAGGTCCATCCCGAGGAGATCGAGGCCGCGATCAACCAGCATGAGTCCGTGCGAATGTCGCGTGCGCGATCGCGCAGAAGCCCAATCACGGGCGCTATCGTGGTCGCCGACGTCGTTCTCGCTGACGGCATCGATACAAGCCACCGCGAGGCGATCCGTACGGAGATCATCGGCAGATGCAAGGATACGTTGGCGGCACACAAGGTTCCGGCGGTGATAAGCTTCGTCGAGCGGCTCGACGTTACCGCCGCGGGGAAACTGGCGCGGGCCGATGCATAACGTCCTTGTCACAGGAGGTAGCCGCGGCATCGGCCTTGCGATTGCGCATAGGCTTGCCGCATCCGGCAACTACAACGTTATCGCAATAGCGCGTCACGAGAGCCAGGATCTAGGCCGCGCCATCAGCATGGCAGGGGAGGACCGCCTGCACTTCAAAGCCTTCGATCTCGGCCGGACCGAAAAAATCCCTGCCTTCGTGAAGGAGATACGCGATGCGTTCGGCGCGATCTATGGCCTCGTCAACAACGCCGGGACCAGCAGCGAGGGGTTGCTCGCGACGATGCGCGATTCCGAGATCGAAGGGTTGATCCATCTCAACGTGCTGTCGCCGGTCGTCCTGACGAAATACGTGGTGCGCCACATGATGGCCGAGGGCCGCGGCCGCATCGTCAACATCTCGTCCATCATCGCTTCGACCGGCTACAACGGCCTGTCCGTCTATGCCGCATCCAAGGCCGCGAGCGCCGGTTTTACCCGTTCGCTGGCCCGCGAAGTCGGCAGACTCGGCATCACCGTGAACGCGATCGCGCCCGGCTTCGTCGATACCGAGTTAACGAAGTCCTTGGACAAAGAAGGTCGCCGGCGCATTGCGGGCCGTAGCGCGTTGCGCCGCCTGACCGAAGGCGAGGACGTCGCTTCCATGGTCGAATATCTGCTCGGCGAAGGCGGCCGGAATATCACCGGCGCCATGCTGACGGTCGACGCCGGCAGCACTGCCTGATCGCCGAAATTGCCTATCAGAGCGGCTTCTCAGTTGATGCGGTCTCAAAAGAGGGGGGCCTAACAGACAAGGCTGGCCGACCGCTAGAACCTCAAGAAATGCCCTTCTCGCCCTGATCGGGAGCTGAGATCAGCTTTACGCGCTCCTGCTCCAGAGCTCGCATGCCATTGCGATGCAGCCAAAGCAGCCCGATTGCGAGTTGTCGCAGGTCGTTTCTGCTTTGACCAACGGGAAGTCGTCTTGCGCGGCGCAAGGTTTCCGCAACCTGTCTTTCCAGCGGCGACAAATCTTCGTTCCATGGCTTCGGCGGCATTGGGGTCACCAATGCCGCTGCAGGGCGGAAAAAAGTGAGCGGCCTCTTATTTGCGAGGCCGACTCGCGGCTTCAGCTCTGAAGCCGGCATCTTTGCGAATGAAACGCTCGATGCGAGCCACTTCAGCGTGATTTGCCTGTTCGACCACGGTCGAACAAACCGGCTCACCGATCTGTGCGATTTGTGAGCTCTGTCCCACCGCACTTGGTAACCGCTTCACCAAGGCAGGTGACAATGGCGGTGCGATGGTGCCAGTGGTCCCGGACAGGCATCCATTGTTCATCCCCCAGATCGCGGCTTGTGTGCGATTATGGACGCGGATTTTGCGAAGGATGGCCTTGACATGCACCTTCACGGTGGCCTCGGCGATATCCATTTTTCTCGCGATGGACTTGTTCGAATCGCCTTCAATGAGGCAGCGCAGAATCAACCTCTCTCGAGGCGAAAGCTGTGGTGCCGGATCGCCAACTTCCGCGACAAGGATATTCTTGTCGTCCTCGTCACGGCCGTTATCGCCCAACTGACTTTCTTGCGGACCGAAAACATACGACAGAAATGCGGGTGGCAGGACTGTTTCACCCATCATCACCAATTCGAGAGATCTGATGAATACATCACACGTCATGATGTCTACGAAACAGCCGTTGGCACCTATTCGAAACGCTGAAATCAATTCGTCCGGTCGATAGCGGTCTGCCACGATCGCTATTCGTCCATCCGGATAGTTATCCCTGAAAAACTCGATCTGGCCGGCCACGAAATCGAAATCATCGCCGGTATGGACGATGAGAAACAAGGGGTGGTGCTCTTGTAATTTGCCGGGCAAATCATCGGCGGATGATACTGAAGCTACGATGCGAAAATTTGCTGAACGGAGTATCTTAGCAATGCCCTCTCGAAGTAAACTGCTCCTTCCAACAATAGTGGTCGCGAACGAAGGTCGCTTACTCATGTTACTCTCCCAGCCTGATACAAAAATTACACACGTGTTGGGCGGGTGAGTTCCTAGCCCTCACCTGTCCTGTCGATTTTCCGGCGTACTTAGGGATCGTCTCTGTCTGGTATAATGGTGGGACTTTTGGCTTCGGTAGGTCCCCTTTATGGCAACGGCTTCATCCAAGATTGGCTTTGGAAAAAAAGTGGCACCTAGGTCGGCTTGCTGCCTTCTGGCTTATATTTTGATAAACTAAAGCTAAATCCGTGATATCTCTATATATCTTTAGATATATGTAGTGGGGTGAGATGGAGCGGGATAGTAGCAAGGAGATAGTGCAAGATAGCAAACGGGGGGTATGCCTTCTATTTTAGCGATGGAGCCTGCGAAGATGATTATGGGGGGGAGAAATGCGAAGTTTGGATGGATTATATTCGTGTCGTAATCGCACATCCGCATCCGGTAATTGTGCAGGGCTTGAGCAGCGTGCTCGAGGCGCAGCGCGAATTTAAGATTGTTGCACGTTGTGCCGATGTTGCCAGTTGCATCGAAGCGATCCGGATGTTTAAGCCTCATATCACGATTGCGGGCATCTCGATGCCCGGCATCGGTGGGTTAGAGATTCTTGCCTTTGCAAATTCCGAAGAAGTGTCCACCCGAGTAGTTCTATTCGCCTCGGCCGTGGAAGATCGCGATTTGCAGACGTTTGCGGGCGCCGGGGCCTATGCGGTCCTTCCCCACGACGTTGATCTCGAAATTCTGATACAGGTCTTGCGGCAGGTCGCAAGTGGTCGGAGGCTGCGCCCCTCCGACCGGCTTGCGCCCGAGGAGCAAGGTGTTGTCGAAAAGTCTGTGCCGACGCTGACTGACCGCGAGCGCCAGATCATGCGTTTGGTATCTGAAGGGCTGTCGAACAAGGAGATTGGGCGGCGCCTGAATCTTACCGACGGGACCATCAAAGTTCATCTTCATCACATCTTTCAGAAGCTCGAGGTTAGCAACCGGACGGCACTCGCCGCGTTCGCGATGTCGCAGGATGATCCCTTTGACTCTTCTGTCGAAGATTGACGCCCTTGGCAGCATCTTGCTGGCGTAACGTGCCGAAAGGCTGACACTCAATCCGATCACCGGGGTGGCAACGATTGTTTATGAAGGTCGCCAATCGCGACAGCGCGAGCAGGCGTTCACGTGCGCGCCAATCGGCCTTCGTTCCGGCGCTCAGCCGCATTTTTATTCTCGACTCGCTGCATGATGATGGCTGTCTCCGCCAGGTCCAAGCTGGTCGGCCGTTCTTGCCGGCGAGCCTTCTTTGATCGTTACCGTCAATCTTTCCGAGACAAGCGGCGGGTTGAAGGGATAATGCTTGGCGTCGCCTAACACCAATTGGAGCGTATGCTTGCCAGGTGCCAGTTCGAGACGCGCCTCGGTCTGCCCCGCACCGAAGTGAACATGGTTCTTGTCTTGCGGGATTGGCTCGTTGACATTGAGTGGCTCGTTCACGTCAATCAGTAGATGATGGTGTCCGCTGTTCGGGAAATCGTCGCCGGCGTGGGTTACGCCCATGCCCCGCAGGCCAAAGCGACACCAGAACCCGCCTTTGATCACCGCGCCGTTCTGCGGCCAGATGAAGTACAGCAGCGCATCCTTTGGTGCGGCCTTGCCTTGAGCCTGAGCAAGGGTCGGAGCAAGCGCGAGCGTCGCGGCCACCATGACAAGCCGAATGATCCTCATCGAGATGCTCCCAGCCAAGCCTCAAGGAGAAAGCGCAATCCGAAATCCGTGAGTTGGATATCGAACGTTGGTGTCGTAACTGTCGCGGTTCGCCGGCCGCGCATAGCGCTGGTCATTCCTCCATGATCCCGAACGAATGACATGCGAGGTGCAGTCGCCTTCGACCCATGCGGAGCCGTCCGTTGGCGCGCCGTGATAATTCTTGTGCCAGCAGTCCTCGACCCATTGATCGACACCGCCGCCCATATCATAGAGGCCAAACGGATTTGGCTTGAAACTGCCCACCTTGACCGGCTGCTCGGTCACCGCAACGTCTGCGCAATTCTTGCAATTGGCCATACCGGGTTGAAACTCATCGCCCCACCAGTACCGCGTCTGGGTACCGCCGCGCGCCGCATATTCCCATTCCGCTTCGCTCGGGAGTCGATAGGGCTTGTGAGTCGCTTCCGCGAGCCATGCAACAAATTGCCTCGCATCAGTCCAGCTGACGTTGGTGACGGGAGCGTCGTCCTTGCCGGTCGCTGTGAACGCACAGGCGTTCGCAGCGGCACACTGGTTCCACTCACGAACGGAAATTGGGTATCGGCTGATGGCAAGCGGCTTGACCGTTACCTGTCGAATCGGTTTTTCGGAAATATCATCGTTGCTACCCATCATGAAGGCGCCGCCCCGAAGCATGTTCATTTCGGGCTCACGGATCGGGGACGACGACTGCTGCGTTGCAGGAGCGCCCCGTAGCGCGGCTTGCTTCGCAGCAGGAGCAGCCGGTGCCGGAGCGGGCAGGGGCGGCAGAGCCTGCTTCATTTCATGCGCGGCAGGCGAGGGCACCGAGTCCGGCGTCTGCGGCGAAACGGAAGCCGACGGCTGACCTCCCGTTCCTCCATATGGAAGCGGTAGCCAATGCCAGAGCGCAGCACACCCGATAGCCAACATAATGATCCCCAGAAGGAAGATCAGAAAAGTCTCCCGTCGTCTCCGCCTGTTGAGGGCGGCCGGATCTGGCAGCACTCGGTAAACCCTTACCGGATCGGTGATGTTCTTGACTCTGCGATCTCCGAGTGACTCATACCCGCAAACCAGCTTGTGCTTGATCTGCTCGTAGATACCCCCCGAGATGTACACGTCACCTGGCTCGGCGATACTCTCGAGACGGGCGGCAATGTTTACGCCATCACCATAAATGTCATCCTCCTCGATGATGACATCGCCTAAATTGACGCCGATCCGATACTCGATCCATTGCTCCTTCGGGAGCGCCGTGTTGCGTCCGAGCATGTTTTGCTGGATTACGATACCGCAGCGCACGGCCTCGACGGGACTGTCAAATATAGCAAAAAAGCCGTCTCCAGTCGTCTTGACGAGGCGACCGTGGTGTTCGGCGATGCTGGGCTCGACAAGGTCTCGCTGGATGCGCTTCACCCGCACGTGGGTGCCTTCCTCGTCAAGCTCCATCAAGCGGCTGTAGCCGGCAATGTCGCCGGCCACAATCGCAGCCAAGCGGCGCGGCATTACACCGCGCGGCGGCAAACCGCTGCTCTTGGCAGAACTAATATCGCGGACTTTCTCGCCCATGGCGCCGTTCTAGGCCGTCCAACCGGTATGCTGGCCGGTTCATCCTGCAATTACGCAAATCGAAAAGTCGTCCAGAGCGCCCTGTCGAGACGCAAATGATCAGCCAAACAAACCATAGCAAGAAGTAAGGTATGCTGCCAGAAGGTTCACCGCAGATCACGACATAGTCACGTCAGTGACCTTGACGTTCGCGAGTTGGATCGCGGTCGGACGAGTTGCGACGCGATCTAATTCGTCTTCATTGCGGAGCCAACCACATGTGATCATAAGGCCCCTCCGTCAGGGCTCTATGATTGCCTCTGTCCCTGCGGCTCCCAGTCGAAATACCGTTGCGGGTGAGATGGACGGCCCCGCCGTCCACCTGGCACGGCGGGGCCGCGGCCTGGCGAACCATGGTGGGGTCGTGCGGGAGTCCGGCAGGCGTCACCGACCGTACCTTCGGCGATGACATGACACGAGCGCGCGACGGAGGTACTCAAGCATACCCGCTCACGCCTGCAATTGCCCTTGCGAGTTCGTTTCAGAAAAAGCCCTCTTTTGGCAGTCGCGCGGGATTTGGCTTGATCCCACAACGGCCGAGTGCAACTGCGCGATTAGGGGTCGCTGCCGGGAGGCGGCGGCCCCGCCGACTTTTCGGGGGGGCGGGCACCGTCGGCGCACGCGCGCGCGCCCGAGGCACGGACTTAGCCAGATGCACGCTGGCTGCAGTGCCGGATATCAATGTCCCGGGCGTGAGACCAGTCTCGGGAGAGATCACCAATGCGACGGGTTTGAAGAGAAGCCCCGCGCTCAGGCTCGGGCGTGGCGATCAACGTCCATCATCGGCGGAGCGGCCGGCGCTTGCGGACCGGGGTATTGTGACGGACCGAGGTATTGTGGTTTTCGCGAATTTGGCAGTGAGGAAATTGACACTCAATGTTTTCAGTGTCGCGACAATGATAGGCGTCTTCCATATTGCAGGGCTTCGTCGTCGGCGGCTTGACTGCCTCTTCACGCATGGCGTCGGCGAGCCAGCGCATGACTTCCTCGGCGAAGAGGTCGACTTGAATCACCTCGTCCTCGAGAAAAATATCGTATCTCATCGCGATCCCTTTTTGCCGGACCGCGAACTGTACCCTGATCCGCTTGCCGCGATGCGAGACTTCAAGGATCGGTTTGGTCACCATCGTCGTCGTCCCGTCGGAATGTCGGGTGCTCGTGATGGGCGGCCACAAGACCGCCGATCATCTGGTTCAAGCGCCCGAGCGCGCTCAGTTACTTATCGTACACACGGTGAGCCACGCGTTCAAACAGCGCACGTTAAGCTTTGATCGCCATCCTGGCACTGGAGGTAGTCCGTTCGCGCACACAGCCCGGCGGAGCATTATCCTACGGCACACGACGAGACGGGTTGGGATTGGAGTTGAGCCTATCGCGATTGAAAAGTCTGACGAGCAGCGCCAGCGTGGTGATAGGATCAGCCAACCTTTGAATATGATGCTTCCGAGGTGTTGTCCAAACATCTCGCATTCTGGCCAAGCAGTCCGTCGCCCGGCGTATCAAGTGTCGCTGACCAGCTCGTGCACGCATGTACGAGGGAAGCAGCAACGGCAACGCTCAAGCGTAGCTATTATATGCGGCAAAATCTTAATTCGAGCTTAGCCGGACTGAACCTTCTTTGCCGTTTGGCGGTACGTCATAACCGTAGCCGAAGATATATAACGCCCGAGCCGCCAGGCTTCGAGGCGCGGGCCCCCTCTTCTTCGCAATTGCTGTTAGCCCGAAATGGGTAGGTCGGCTCTCCTTGCTGGGCATAGGAGTCGTCTCGCTGCCAAGCGTATGGTGATCCATCAGACCGGGGGCATGTCGCCATGCGGCAGCTTATTGAGGATCCACTCGGAAATCGGACGGCCGTCAACGATGACGTGAGCGCTGGCTGTCGAGCCGATGGAGACATCGGTAACTCGGTCTTCGCCCGAGGGTCCATCAGAGGAGTCTCCGCACGCGCCGCGCGATCAGTGCCCGTGTGCATCATTGCATCATCTCTCCTCGTGACAACCTGGATGCAGGAATCGCGGGCTTCTCCCGAGGCGCGATACATGCAAGCCGATGCGCGCAGCCGCACGCAATGGATCGTCCGCCAAGTCGATTTCGGCGGAGCAGCGGGCGATCGCGTGCGCGCGGATGGATTCGCCGGCGCATTGGTGCGACTTGCCCAAGCAACGCCCGACGATCCCGAGGATCTGCGGAAAAGACTGGACCTGGAGCACCGCAGGGCGGAGTTGCTGGCGCATGAGCTCTCGATCACGCGGCACCTCGAAATGCTGTTAACATTGCAGCAGGGCCGCGCCGAGGCGGCGCGGATCAAGCAATTGCCGGAGAGCGCTCGTACCGAGCTGCCAGTCAGCGTCGATCAGGAGCACGCCCGCCTGAGACGGGAAGCCGAGAGTGGCGCCGCCGAGCTGTGCAGAATTTTGCCAGGCAATCCAGTGGACCTGTCGGAGCCGGCCGCCGCCGAGCTACGGACGTCGCTACAACAAGAGCGCGACCGGGCCGCCCGTCTGGAGCAGGATCTTGCCGCGGCCAAGCGAGATGGAGCGGTACAAGCCGCGCTGATGGCCAAGACGAACCCGAACGCTGCGCAGGTGGAGGGAGCGACGGAAAGCAATGCGGCGGAGCTGAAAAAATCCCTGCAGCAGGAACGAGAGCACGCGGCGCAGATGGAGAAGGATCTGGCCGCGGCGCGGCACAATGTCGAGACCCAGACGGCGCTCGCCACCCGGGCAAGCGAGGACGCGAGGCAGACGAAGGCGGCCGCGGAAAGCGGTGCGGCGGAGCTCAAGAAGTCCCTGCAGCAGGACCGAGACCACGTAGCGCAGATGGAGAAGGATCTGGCTGCTGCTCGGCACGATGTCGAGATCCAGACGGCGCTCGCAGCCCAGGCGAGCGAGGACGTGAGGCAGACGAAGGCAGCCGCGGATAGCAGTACGGCGGAGCTGAAGACGTCCCTGGCGCAGGAACGGGAGCACGCTGGGCGGCTGGAGAAAGACCTCGCCACGACGCGGCGCAATGTCGAGGCCCAGACGGCGCTCGCAGCAAGGGCGAGCGAGGATGCGAGGCAGGCGAAGGCAGCAGCGGAAGGCGATGCGACGGAGCTGAAGAAGTCCGTACAGCAGGAAAGGGAGCACGCAGCGCAGCTGGAGAAGGGTTTGGCGGCGGCGCGGCGCGATGTCGAGACTCAGACGGCGCTGGCATCCAAAGCGGCCGAGGAAACCAACCAGCTGAAGCAAGCCTCCGAGCAGGGTTCTGTCGAACTGAAGCGATCGCTGCAGAAAGAGCATGAGCGGGCCGAGGCGTTGGCAAAGGACCTCTCGACAGCGCACGCAACCATCTACGCGTACGAGGCTCAAACACGCAAGGCCAGCGATCAGGCGGCAAAATCCCAGCAGGCAGGCGAGAACGACGCGACGGCGCTGCGACAATCCTTGCAGCAGGAGCAGGAGCGGGCGGGGAGGTTGGAGCGGGAGCTCGCGGCAGCGCGGCGTGACGTTGAAAGCCAAACTGCGCTCGTCGCCAAGGCGAGCGAGGATGCCGTCCGGTCGAAGGACGCCGCACAGAGTGGCTCCGCCGAACTGCAACGCGCACTGCAAAAGGAGCAGGAGAGGACCTCGGCGCTGGTTCAGAACCTGTCAATGGTGCACACCGCGATCTACACCTACGAGGTTCAAGCGCGTATGGCTAACGACCAGGCAGTAGCCCGCGCGGAATCGGCCGCGAGCAGTGCGGCAGAGCTGCGAAATTCCCTTCAGCAGGTACAGGCGCGCGCGACGCGACTGCAGCAGGATCTGGCAGCTGCGCGGCGCGATCTTGAGACGCAGACTGCGCTGGCGGCCAAGGCGGGCGCCGAAGGGGCCCGGCTGAAACAAGCTGCCGACGACAGCTCCGCCGAGTACCAGAAATCGTTGCAGCAGGAGCGTGACAAGACCGCGCGGCTGGAGCTGGAGCTCGCGTCCGAGCGGAAGACGAAGGACATGTCCGCCACCGTGACCGCGGCTCGGATCACGCCGGACAAGCCGCTCGCGATGGACGCGATCAAGCCGGTCGCAGTCAACCAGGCACCCGCTACGGCTGCGCGAGGCGACGCCAAGCCAGATCCCGTGAATGCTGCGGAAGTCGCACGATTGGTGGCTCGCGCAAGTGTGCTGCTTGAACAAGGCGATATCGGTTCGGCGCGGATAGTGCTTGAGCGCGCCGCCGACACCGGCAATGCGCAGGCAAGTTTCGCGCTCGCGGAGAGTTACGATCCGCTCGTTCTTCGCAAATGGGGAGCGTATGGGACGCTCGGTGATGTGGCGAAAGCGCGCGATCTCTATGCAAGAGCGCAGGCCGGCGGCATCAAGGAAGCGAGAGAACGGTTCGATGCGCTGCGCCGATGATGTTCGAAGTTAACGAGCAGCAGCGCGAGCGGAATGGGAATTTGCACCAGAAAGGAGCCGATCAAATGAGCACTCCCAGGCTATGGCCACTGTTCGCGCTGGCGGCATTGGTGTCGGTGCTCTCGGCGCTTCCGACAAGCTGGCTCGATGCGCGGACCAAGGATGGCAAAGCGCGAAGCGTTCATGTGGTGCCGCGGCAGGCGCCGACGCCTGCGCCGCAGGAGACCATGAACGCCTGGACGGTCGGTCTGGCCGGCGGCCTCATCGAGGGCGCGCCGATCCGCTTTGCCGCGGAGATTTCCCGCGTGGTCGACGATGGAGACAATCTGCATGTTCTGCCGGTTGTGACGCGGGGACCGACGGAGAATGTCAATTCGCTGCTCTATCTACGGGGCATCGACGCAGCAATCATCAATTCCGACGTGCTCGATGAGTACAAGAGCCAGGTGCCGGATATCCAGCACCGGCTGACCTACGTGCTCAACCTCTTTCCCTCCGAGCTGCATATCTTCGTACGGCCGGAAATTCAGAGTCTGAAAGACCTCGTCGGCAAGAAAGTGAATTTCAATACCCAGGGTACTGCCGCAGCCTATTCGGGACCGCTGATCTTCAGTCGCCTCGGTCTCGATGTGGAGCAGACATTCATCCCACATCAGGTTGCGCTGGAACAGATGCGCAAAGGCGAGATGGCGGCGGTGGTGTTCATCACATCGAAGCCTGTCGATGCGTTCGTGCGCGGACGCTGGGAGCCTGGTTTCAAATTCCTGCCCGTCTCCTACGACAGCAAGCTCGAGGACTATTATCTTCCTGCCTCTCTTGAGGCGACCGATTATCCCGGCCTTATCAAGCAGGGCGAGCACGTGGCGACGATCTCGGTGCCGACGGCCCTGGTTGCGTACAACTGGCAGCCAAATACAAACCGCTATGAACGCGTCGCGCGCTTTGTCGACCACTTGTTCTCGCGGATCGACAGGTTGCAAGCGCCGGGCTTCGATCCGAAATGGAAATCGATCAATCTTGCGGCGACGGTTCCGGGGCTTGTGCGCTTTCCCGCCGCACAAGCATGGCTCGACGCTCACTCGCGCCCGACGCAGGCATCGCAATGAAACGCGCGACTCTCTTGACCTCGGTCGCGGTCGTACTGACGGGTAGGATCGCACTGGCGCAGGGGGGAGACGATCCGATTGCGCAGCTTCGCGCCTGCTCACTGATGGAACGGGCGGATCGGCTGGAATGCCTGGACAAGCTGTCACGGTCCACCGTCCCTGCGACTGCTCCGGTGCCGAGAGAGGATGGTTGGACTATCAGTCAGACGAGATCACCTGTCGATTACTCGCCGATCGCCACCGCGACAAAATCGTCGCGTGAGGTTGCAGGCAGCGGTGCGATGCAGCTCTCGATTCGGTGTCGCGGCGGACGCACCGAAATTGCGATCGCCGGACCTGCCGTCTCGGGCCACGGCGATGATTACGCCATTTCCTATCGAGTCAATGGCGGTCAACCCGTGCAGATCGCGGCGGCCGCACCGGCGCTGGGTAGCGGCGTCGCTTTCAAAGCCGACGCGGTCGCCTTGATACAGTCGTTGGCCGGCGATGGTGAATTCGCCGTGCACCTCTCGCCCCGTGTGGGAGCCTCTCAAGATGCCGTTTTCTCTCTGACCGGACTGGAGACGGTGCGCGCAAAGATCAGCGCTCCATGCAAATGGCCACATGCCATCGCGAGGCCGAACGAGTGACGATCGGTGGAAGACATTCCTCAATGGGAGACGAATCATGATCAAGCTTCGATACATTGCGAGAGTAGCGGCGTTTGGAACCACGGCGCTCCTGCTCGGCGCATCGCCGTCTATGGCCGGTGAATATTGGCATCCGCCGGGCACACCGGACACAGCAGTTGAACGAGCGAACCCGACGACAAAGCATGCGGCGCTTTCCAGGATCGCGCGGATGCGCAATCGCGCGGCGTTTGCGCGTATGACCGAGCCCGCAACGGTCAAGAGCAAGGAGCACCATCTGATCCTGCAGGTGAATACGAATGATCCTGGCGCGATGAATCTCACGCTAAACAACGCGATGAATGTCACGCAATACTATAAGGACCGCGACGAGAAGGTGAAGATCGAGGTGATCACGTTCGGGCCCGGCCTGAATATGTTGCGTCAGGACACTTCGCCGGTGAAGGCGCGGATTGAGACCATGGCGCTGAGCACGCCGGAAGTGTCGTTCAAGGCCTGCGGCAACACCCAGGAGAACATGCGCAAGGCCGAGAACAAGGACATCCCGATCGTTCCACAGGCCCAAGTTGTCAAATCCGGCGTCGTGCGCGTCATGGAACTCGAGGAGCAGGGCTGGACTTACGTGAAGCCATAAGCAGGATCATTGTTCAACGGCGAGGATGGCGCCGTTAGCCGTACCCGCGAGGTCAGCAACCTGAGTAGCGAGGATCGGGCTCCATAATCTCTCGCAGATAGGCTGCACCGAAGGCCAGAAGCTGTTCGTCGGTTTTGCCGGTCGACGCCAGCAATCGCATATAATTCAAAAGCCTTTGTTGGGTCGGTCGGCTGACCTCGCCACCGTAAGAACGCACAACGCTGTTGACGATGTTGTCCAAGGCTACACCGCAAACTCACTTTACTACGCCGACGCGCGCAGTGCAGCATTCGGCCCGCGGGCCGTCAATATGCTCAGGGGTATCGATGCCGGCAATTTGGAGGAGGAGGCTCGTCGAGCTGGCTTTGGTGTCTCGCGCGGCCCGGTCTCAACGGGGCAATCGTCATGGGAGGTTGGGAAAGTTAGCGGTGAGCCGTTTGTCGGTTCTTCATTCGCCTCGGGAGGGTCCGACAAAACGTCAATGTCGATCGTCTATATCGAACGACATAGACCAACTGGAATTTTACCATCGAAACTATTTCGAACCGTAGATTTACAATTCCTGGAGACTGTACTCAGCATCGGCAGTTCACACGTGGCTCTCGCTGCAGGGGTAGGTCTCAATGGATTGGTTTGAGCGCTCTTTCGTGATCTCGGCCGTTGCCGGCGTCCTGGTCTTTTCGGCGCTCGTGGCTTGGCTAGCGACGCTGGGATGATCGGACGAGGTGGGACCGACCAGGCGAGTTGTGCGTAGAGTAGACGCGCTCGTCCGTGCCTCTCCTCTCATCGGCTCAAGGGAATCGGGGCAGACCGTCCTGGTGCTGCTTCCGTTCTGTTCGGCATCGCTTTCATTCTGGAGTTCCGTTTATGCGTGTTTCACCATCAATTGTCGCCCATAGGGTCGGCCAAGACACCTATCTCGTACTGGACAACTTTGGCCAACTCGGGCGAGCCTGGCGCGAAACCGACGAAGAGAGTGCTGACCGCGAGACCGTGATCCGCGACCTGCTTACGGGTGAGTACGAGAGCCCCGTCCGTATTGTCGCCTTCAATACGGCTGAGGGCTGGTCCCGTGACGTGACTTTGGATATAGCCGACGAACTGCGCCGACGTTACGTTGAGTGCGACGAGGTACCGGCCTCGGTTCTGGGATTCGTGGAGACCGCAAGACGGCGTTGATTCGGGGTGCCAAAGTCTGCGTGCGCGGTCACGAGGGCCGTGCTCGCTTCGATAATTCCGACGAAATCGCCAGCACCACGCTGACCGGGTCGCGACCGGTGAGCTTCACGGATGTGCTGCGTCGCCGCTCTCGTCTGCGCCAATTCCGCCCGAAACTATCTCTCTGGTCGCTCCGTGACATCGCCGGAGACATTCGCTGCAATGGCTTGCTCGACTTCAGACGCCAAGATGCTCAAATGCTCTGCGAGCCTTGCGAACAGCTCTTGCTTCTCCAGATCGGCGGCCAAATCGCTGATCAATTTGCATTCAAAAGCACCCGTGCGGAGCTGTTCCAACTGCTCCCGAAGATCTTTCATTACCCATGGCCTATTCAGACAAATTGATTGGTTTGTATTTCAAGTCGCGCCGATCCATTTCCGAACGAAGCAATTCAGCATATGCACGCAGATTATGACCCACAACGCGGGAGCGTCCTCCGTTCGTGCGATCGGCTTGCACTTGCCGTCGGACACTTTCCCAAAGCGACAAAAGGCTCTCGTCTCGGGAGCTTAAAAAATTCACCGCCAATCTCCTCAAGCAGGCACGCGGATGTTAGCGGCATCTCAAGGGCTGGATTGTTCGCTTGTGAACGTTCCGCGTACAACCCAGATCGCTGTTGCACTCCGGCCACAAGGGCGGGAGCCATTGCTTAACGAACGCCTCGAAGCCGAGCTGCGCTACCTTCGAAACGGATAGATCAGGAGCACGATCCGGTACGGCGGTCTCCCGGCGTTCTGGAGGCGATTTTATGAACAGCCGCGAAGGTCCGAGTAATAGTGTGCCGCAAAGACTTTTCGTGCGCGAAGTTCTCGGGCTCTGTCAAATGACCAATTTTTACGATCAACTTGTTGATCAGGGACGTCACGCGCCGATCATGCGAGTTAAGCGACCGGAGGACGATCAGTCGCCGTCGTGTCTCAAGTAGGTCGAGGCGTGATCGCAATCGAATTGTCCTGGTTCCGCGAGTTATCGGCCAGTGAACCCTTCCGGTTGGGAGTCTGCGCCCGGCGCAGCGCGCCGTCCATTCTCGGCTTGGGCTACTCCTTCTGCGCGCCCGTGGCGGATGCCGTCCTGGCGCGTCCCGCAAGCGGGGTAGCACAGCACCGTAGATATCTTGCTGGAGCGGGACCAGGGTAAGGGGGAAGTCACCTACCGAGGTGGTCGGATGCCGATGCAGATTGCCGTCACAACAGAACGGCCCCGCACGCGAAACCGAAGCGGGGCCGGCCTCCGGAAGAGAAGCGTTTGCAGGCGCCCGGGGCCAAGCCAGTCTGCAGAGAAGCGCGGCCGGAGGAAACTGCTCAAGAGAGGCGTGGCGCCTACCCCTTTGGGGTGATCGCGACAGCAATCCGTTGTCTTTTGCACTTTGGAATGCGCTTCGCCGTGGCGGGTTTTGCTCGCTCGCCCCGGTTCGGGCGGATTGGCTTGGCCCGGCGATCCCCTGGACGTAACGGGCCTTCGAGCCAAACAAAAGGAACCGCCTGAGGGCGGTCCTTTGCCAACGGTCACTCTCTCATGCCGCTCGGCTCTGTCCGGATGTCGCGCCTGCTGCGCCAATCTGGACCAAGAGTGTGAGCAGGTCGAAATAATGCACGTCGGATTTGATCCTTTCGCCTTCGACCTGGATCACGGAGCACGCCGGCAGTTCGACCGCGCGGTTCGATGCCGGAATGGTTCCCGTCGGTGTCTGCAGCGGCCCGGTCTGTGTGCCAGTCCAAAGAAGTTCGAGGACGGCGACGTCCCCGATGACCAGTTCGCGGACGATGGTGCCGTTCGCATCAGGGAAAGCGGTCGCCCACATTTGCAGACCGTCGATGATCTGTTGCGGGCCCTGGATGCGGCGGTTGGTTGCCTTCTCGTCATACACCGCATCGCTCGCATAGAGCGCCTTCATTCTGTTCCAGTCCTTATCGTTGAAGGCGGTAATTGAGGACTTCGCGATTTCAAGAGCGTTCGCCATAGTTTGCAACTCCTCCTGCGCGCGCCAAAGAGGCTGCATGCCCAAGCGGCTGTGATCGCCTCATGTGGAGCGGTGCGGCGCGGAGCATCGCCCCACGATTGATTGGTCTTGGGAGGGCGCCCGCGGTTCAGGCCCTTTCAGCAAGACCCGGAACGCCCGCCGGACGACGGGTAATCTGCTTCGTGCCGTGCCCCGGGCGGAGCGCAACCGGCCGGTCAGAAGACGAAAAGAGCCCGGTGCTGGAGTCAGGCTGGTTGAGCAATCTGCGGCGAATCGTGCGATGGCATACGCTGCAACGGCGGTAGGTGTTCCACAGACGCGTTTGTCGGTGTTGGGTAATCCTTCTGCGTGCTCACTTTGTTGCGCTACTGGAGAATAATCTGAATCGCCCCCGGACTTTAGCCCAGCCCCCCGTCCGGCGGGTGGGCGGCCCTGCCGAGGTCGGTAGGGGCGGGGCCGTTCGGGGGAGATTTTCGGCCGGGTCGGGAGTTGCCGCGCTTCTGTACCCGCTCGGTCGTCAGCGCGAGGCCGAGGCGGCCGGGTGAATTCACTAGAGCTTCGAAGCCAACCGAAAGTATGCGCAATTGCGGTTTCCGGTATTGGCGCAAGCGACCTTATCAGCGATGCGCCGACAATTCGACCTGCCGTCGCTTCTGGCGAACAGTTCCACTGCTCGTTCGTGATATCGACGACAAGCCTTCAGGCAGCGGGAGCGGTGTCAGCCCGATTGCAGTGGCTCCCCGCAGACGCGGACATACCAACCTGCGCGCCGATCGGAATGACCTTCGCGGACCTGGCGGCAATTGGCGCTGCGGGCGCCAAGTTCATCGGCACCCAACTTCAAAGGCTTACAAAACCGAGCCCGATGAGTACGAGGAAGCTCGTCGCCGCAGCGACGAAGAACCAGCGCTCTACGATGTCCATGGCCCCAGCCCCTACGCAAAGGTCATCAGAACGAAATCTTGCGTCGCGGAGTTGGTGGCTGTCTATATCAAACGTGGGATTAATCCTTTCGGGTGATGGCGGATCCGCGAGACGAACGGCCGCCGCGTCGGCCTCGGTCAAGTCTTTCGACCGATTCATGCCGCAGCCGTATCTTCCTTGTCCGCGTCAAGTCTCGCAACTTTGCGCGCGGGCGGCCACCATTGCCGGATCATGGCCTGACGAGTTGCTGAATGACTGGAAGGCCGGAAAGGCGTGGGCATGGCGCACTCCAGGCGGTCGATCGCGCGACTGGCGCTTAGTGCATGCTGCTCGCCGTTGAAGCGGACTGTCTCAATGGCACGATCGTTCGGCATCGTCCTTTTGAAACCGAGATGCGCCAGTGCTGCCAGTTGCAGGAGATCGTCGCTCCTGAGCTCGAGGCGAATTCTGTCTTCGCGCGGTAGCATTTGTCCGCGACAGGTCTCGAACCCCTTGCGCCAGCAGGCACGTCCCACGGCGTCTCCGAAGGTCCAGAGGCTCGCTTGGTAACGCTGAAAGGCCTTCTCCGACGACGGGTCGCAGGGAAGAGCTTCCACAGCTTCGATGGCTTTGGTGACATGCTGCGGGATAGCCAGTCCAACCGTATGATAGTGTGACTGAAGTCCCCGGAGGATCTCGCGCGTCGCCAACCGAATTCCGGTTATACGCCCCTTGCTGAAGTAAGATCTTGCGCAGGAGAAGACGGCGGCGACAAGCAGAAGCTGCAAGGTCAGCATAAAGACAAAGACATCCATCGAGGAACCCCCATCACGGCAACCTCACGCCGGTCCGGATGTCAGCCGCAAAACATCATGCGCTTCCCGATGACTGTCGGGTCGCGTTTTTGGCAGCTTTCCGATTTATGCGTGTTCCCCAGGGCTGCATCATCGCAGTTTGAGGTTACCGGCAGGTATACGTGAGTTCCGCTTCAGCCGCGCTAGGCGCGATACGGGCAGACCATTGGTGCTGTCGGATTCCACGCTGCCGAACCATCGATCACATGACCACGGGTTGCGGAGCCACGACGGATAACGCTTCGACGGAGGAACATGTTGTTGCCCATCGAACTGGGCCCGCTTGCGGATCGCGTCTGCGATTCTTCGCGCAAGAGTCGGCTGACGCGCCTCACCCAAAGATACTCGTGCTCGTGATTATGCCCAACGATCGGGAGGGTGTGCTTGAGCGCGGTCCAGGACCGCCAACATCTTGTTTGCCGTCGGGTTCGACCGCCGCCAACATAGGCGAGACCGCGGTTCATCCAGGTGGCTTCACTGCCGCACGTGCGAAGCGCACCAGGCTCTTTCCGGATCGGATGTTGCGGGTTGATGCGGGTCAATGGATTGACGGGATATGATGCCGCAATTCGTCCTTGCGTTGTGTTTTGCCACGGACGGTGCGAAGATGCCGACGCTCACAGGCGTCGCAACTGAATGCCGTCGTGCCGAATTTTACGTTGACCGCCGGTCTTGGAGGATCGGTCATTGGACGACCGGCAACGCGGCCGCGGCGTTGCTGACGCCCGGTCGGGCGTCGCGCCGCCCGAGATCGTTGAGGGGACGATGCGCTCCATGATGAGACATCACGGTTGCTTCGAATCCTTTCGTCCGGATCGGACGGGCGAGGGAGCCGATTTGGCGGAGTTATGAGCATGAGTCCAGCAGCGAGTGCCACGAGCACGGCCAACGACGTCGTAGCCTGGCACGCGATACCTCAGCATGAGGTCGTGGAGCGACTCGCCACTAGTTCCGCGAAAGGTCTCGATCCAGCCGACGCCGCGGCCCGGCTGCGAAAATACGGGCCCAACCGTTTGCCGGAAGGCAAGAAGCGCGGCCCTTTTGCGAGGTTTCTCACGCAGTTCAACAACATCCTGGTCTACGTGCTGCTCGCCGCAGGATTCACCAAGTTGATGCTGAACCTGTGGGTCGACGCGGCCATTATCTTCGGTGTGGTCGTTCTCAACGCGCTGCTTGGGTTCATTCAGGAGGGCAAGGCGGAGAAGGCACTGGATTCCATCCGCAACATGCTGTCCGCCGAGGCGCGGACGGTGCGCGGCGGCGAGACCCGCATGATCCCCGCCGAGCAACTTGTTCCGGGGGACATCGTGCTGCTGGAATCGGGCGATAAGATTCCCGCAGACCTGCGGCTCATCGAAGCGAAGAATCTTCGGACCGAAGAGGCTGCCCTCACTGGCGAATCGGTGCCGGCGGAAAAGAGCGTCGATGAGGTGTCTGCCAACGCAACGGTCGGGGATCGCGAAAGCATGGCGTTTTCCGGCACGATGGTCGTGTCCGGCCGCGCGACCGGGGTGGTGGTCTCGACCGGCAATCAGACCGAACTCGGCCGCATCAACCAACTGCTCGCCAGCGTCAGCCCGCTCGAGACTCCGTTGCTGCGCCAGATCAAGAAATTCGGCTACGCCATCACCGCAGTGATCGGAGTGATCAGTGTCCTGATCTTCGCCTACGGCAAATGGATGAAGGACATAGACTTCGTGGAGCTGTTCCAGGCAGTCACCGGTATCGCCGTCTCGCTTATTCCGGAAGGCTTACCGGCACTCATCACGATCACCTTGGCCATCGGCGTGCAGCGCATGGCCCAGCGCAACGCCATCATCCGGCGGTTGCCTGCGGTCGAGACGCTGGGTTCAGTGTCGCGGATCTGTTCGGACAAGACGGGCACGCTGACGCTCATGGAAATGATGGTGGTGTCCGCCGTCACCGCCGAGCAAGCCTATCAGGTCACTGGCGACGGCTATTCACCGAAGGGCGAAATCAAAAGAGAGGGGCAGCCGGCGGGCAAGGACCCGGTCCTTACGCTGATGGGGCGCGTCTCCCTGCTTTGCAACGACGCGGAGCTGTTCCAGGAGGAAGGCTCTTGGAAGGTGGAAGGCGATCCGACTGAAGGCGCGCTCTACCCCTTCGCCGCCAAGCTCGGCATGGATCGGCAGGCCGAGCAGGCGGCGTCTCCGCGCATCGACGCCATTCCGTTCGAATCCGAGCACAAATTCATGGCGACGCTGCAGAGAGCCGCGAGCGGCGAGCAAGTCCTGCTGGTCAAGGGCGCCCCGGAAGTTATCCTCGATCATTGCGACCGCCAACAGACCGCCGATGGCCAGCCGAAGCCGCTCGACCGCGAGCACTTCCTGAAACAGTCAGACAGGCTTGCGGCCCAGGGGGAGCGCGTGCTGGCGTTCGCGTGGCTCGAAAATCCGGATGTGAAGGCTGGCGGTCTTACCGCTGCCGACCTGCCGAGGACGCTCGTCCTGCTCGGCCTGATTGGCCTGCTGGATCCGCCGCGTAAGGAGGCCATCGAGGCCGTGAAGGAGTGCCACGGCGGCGGCATCCGGGTCACCATGATCACCGGCGATCACAAGATCACTGCCGCGGCCATCGCCAAGATGCTCGGTCTCGGCGATGGCAAGACGGCGATCACGGGCGCCGAGATCGAGGAGATGGACACCGCGACGTTGCAGGAACGCGTCCGCGTTGTCGACGTCTTCGCGCGCGCCAGCCCAGAACACAAGCTGCGCCTGGTGAAGGCGATCCAGGCCAACAATCAGATCGTGGCGATGACCGGCGATGGCGTAAACGACGCGCCGTCTCTCAAGAAAGCCGACATCGGCGTCGCGATGGGGATCAAGGGCACCGAGGTCACCAAGGAGGCCGCCGGGATGATCCTGGCCGACGACAATTTCGCCTCGATCTCGGCAGCGGTGAAGGAGGGGCGCACCGTCTATAACAATATCGAGAAGGCCATGCTCTTCATGTTACCGACCAACGTCGCGCAGGCGCTGGTCATCGCGGTGGCAATCTTTTTTGGGTTCACCATGCCGATCACGGCCCCGCAGGTGCTCTGGGTCAACATGGTAACCTCGGTTGCGCTTGGTCTCGTCATCTCCTTCGAGCCGCACGAGATCGATGTGATGCAACGGCCGCCGCGCGCGGTGGACCGCCCGATCGTGACCGGCTTCGGGATTTGGCGCATCATCTTTGTCGGCCTGGCGCTCCTTATCTACACCCTGCTGGCATTCTTCTGGATGGAGGCCCAGGGTGCATCGGATGGGCTGGCGCGGACGGTGGCAGTCAATGCCATCACGATCGGCCAAGTCTTTTATCTCTTGAACAGCCGCTATCTGCTGGACTCCTCGCTTTCCTTCAAGGCGCATACGGGCAACAGGTACCTGCCGCTCGGCATCATTGCGGTCGTGATCCTGCAACTGATCTTCACCTACGCGCCACCGTTCCAGGCGATGTTCGGCAACGAGGCCATTCCGCTTTGGGTCTGGCCCTGGCTCCTGGCAGGTGGTTTTGTGTTCTTTCTCGTCGTCGAGGTGGAGAAGCTGATCATTCGCTCGTCAGGTTCGTTGCGAAAGGCGGTTGTCGCCGTGGAAGCCGGCGCGTGAACGATCTGTTGCCGCGCCATGGCGTTTTCGAGCGAAGTGGATACCGGTTTGCGTGAAGAAAGCGCGTCACAACAAGAATCTGCAGCGTCGAGAGAGGCGATGCTCTAGGCTCCTAGGCCGACAAGATGTGCGGCGGAGCGCCAGGCGTGATATGCCAATGTCTCGAGGCGCCGCACGACATCGACGCGAGCGATTGCTTCGTCTGCGGTCAACGCTCCGCTCGCCACCGAACTCAGTGTCGCACTGCGGTGGTCTCTCCGCAGCTCGCCAAGTGCTTTCGCGCAGTGCTCCAGTTGGATAATGGCCTGCTCGGTCGACGCTCCCTCGGCAGGCAGCTCTTTCTTCGAGTCGAGCGGCTCCTTTGACCCGTTGCTGATTGGGGCGGCGTATGAAGAGGCGGGCAGGGTGGCGACCTCTGCCGCGAGCGCTGCTGCGCCACGCATAGCCTCCGCGCACACCTCCGCGGCACGCAGATCCTCAGATCCGTCGAACGGCGTCGCGAATGCAGCTTCGCCCACTGTTTCGGCCAGGCGGGAGGCGTGGTCGAGCGCATGCAATGTGCTGGTGAGCCGTTGTTGCTCGTCCTCCGATTCCGCTGGACCGCTTGCCTCCGACATGAATTCCTGGGCCTGGCGCAGGGCATCGGCAGCCTCCGCCACCGACAGGGCATCCTTGCCGGAACGGGTGGATGCGCCCGGCTTCGCAGTCGCCAGCACTGTCGCGAGCGATCCGCACATCGTTCCGAGCGCGCGCGCAATCGTCTGCCTCACAGCTTCCACGGTCGCGACCGGCGTCACAAGCGCAGCCGGGTCGAGGCTCCGCGTCAGTGGCGAGCCGCGTTCGGGCAGAATACGCTCGACCAATCGCGTGAATCCCTGGATCACCGGCAGCAGAATCAGGACGCCGACGACGTTATAGGCGGTGTGATAGCCCGCAAGCAGCGTCACGCCGTCGATGGTATTGGAGGCACGGATCAACAGAGGCATGGTGACCGGGAAAAGCACCAGCGCGATCACGGCCGCGATCAGCTTGAACAGGATGTATGCGAGCGCCAGGCGCTTGGCGGTGCTGCTCGCGCCGATTGCGGCCATGGCGGAGCTGGTCGCAGTCCCGATATTCTGCCCGATGATCAGCGCGCAAGCCTGGTCCAGTCCGACAGCTCCCGCATAGTGAGCTGACAGCGTCACCGCGATCGCCGCCGTTGACGACTGCATCACGGCAGTCATCAGCAATCCGACCACGACCAGTGCCAGTACGCCGTACAGGCCAGACCACCAACTGGTGCCGAGAACCGCCGGCAGGTCCGCCGGGTGTAGCCGTTCGGCCAGTCCCCCCATGCCCTGCTGCAGCGTTGTCAGGCCAAAAAGCACTAGGGCAAACCCCGCGAGTGCGGCTCCTCCGGC
Source organism: Bradyrhizobium sp. Tv2a-2 (assembly GCF_000472425.1). Lineage (GTDB taxonomy): Bacteria > Pseudomonadota > Alphaproteobacteria > Rhizobiales > Xanthobacteraceae > Bradyrhizobium. Next base: position 79,909 of record NZ_AXAI01000006.1, read on the forward strand.
AGACACACGGCCGCGGCCCAGCAACTTGATCAAGGCGCCGACGAAGATCATCGGCAATGCAGCGGCGGTGAGCGAGACGCGGATACCGATCAGTGCAATCAGCCAGCCCGTTCCCGTTGTGCCGACATTCGCACCGAATACGAGGGCTAGCCCCTGCGGAAACGTCAGCACACCGGCGCTCACCAGCCCGATCGTTGTCATGGTCGTTGCGCTGGATGATTGCACGATTAGCGTGACGACGGCGCCCCAGAACGCACCAGACAGAGGGGTCGCCGCCGCCTTGCTGAGAACCGTCCGCAGCCCCGATCCGGCGAGGCCCTTGAGGCCGGCGGTCATCACGCTCATGCCGAGCAGGAATAGACCGACGCCACCGAGGACCGAGACCGTCGTCGACATCAGCGCTCCCTCCAGGGGGCAATCTACAATTGGACCATCCAATATAACGCAGCTGCAACATCTCGCCAGCCAAAGTTGAATGGTTGCTGATCGGGCGATGAAGTCCAAGTCTTCAGTCGCGGCATCCCGTTGGAAGGCCGGTGTCGCTGATGTCGTCGTGCACTGATCAGCTTGTGAACTTCGTTTATACGGCGATGCAGCACATCGATGCGCTGCATCAACTGCTCTTGCTTCTTCCTCACGGGCCTGCGGAGAGAAGGCCGGGGATGCCGGGCTGGCTTTCCCGAACCGTAAGCAGGCAACCAAAACGAGTCGCAGGACCGTCGCGTCGTTGCGTAGGGCGACATCCTTCAAGTGCGCATCGCAGCCCTTGAAATCCTATCGCCGGCAGTGAGCAGTGATCGATCAGCTGTACGTCGGTCCCTGCGCGAATGTCTTGCGTCGCTCCGAGCGATGACGGTTGTGCAGCATTCAGGGGGGAGTGCGCCCGGAGCATCATTGCCGTATAGAATGGTCAAGGCACGGCCATCCAGAGCGCAGAAAGCCTCGGGCAAGGTCAAGTCCCGTGCCGTCGAGCAGACAGCGCGGGAGTGTCTCTTCAAAAAATGGGAGGTTACTCTATGCCGAGAAAAGAGATTCTCGACCAAATCCAGCACTACATCCACCCGTTCAGAGTTACCAACGGCAAGGGCTTTCAACTAAAGGATTTCGATCCTGATGATACGCGCGGCCTGAAGATGGAAAAGGGCGAAGCCGCCGAACTCCTTCAGCGCGGCACTCAGTGGCTCGCGGAAGAACAGGATATGCTCTATGCCCAGGATCGCTGGTCGCTGCTGCTCGTGTTTCAGGCGATGGATGCAGCTGGCAAAGACAGCACGATCAAACACGTCATGTCAGGGGTAAATCCGCAGGGCTGCCAGGTCGTTTCGTTCAAGCAGCCCTCGCGAGAGGATCTCGCCCATGACTTCCTCTGGCGCTATGTCATGCGTCTGCCGGAGCGTGGGCGGATCGGAATATTCAACCGCTCCTACTACGAAGAGGTCCTGGTCGTACGCGTCCACGAGGATATCCTGAAGCGGCAGCGGCTGCCGCCTTCGTTCATGGGCAAGCACATCTGGGACGAACGGCTCGCCGACATCGCGCACTTCGAGAACTATCTTATGCGGCAGGGCGTAGTCATCCTCAAGTTTTTCCTGCATGTGTCGCGCGAAGAACAGAAGAAGCGCTTCATGAAGCGCCTCGACAGCCCGGAGAAGAACTGGAAGTTCTCTGCTTCGGACGTGCACGAGCGCAAGTACTGGCGCGACTATATGCGCTCGTTCGAGGAAGCGATCGGGGCTACGGCAACCGAGCACGCGCCGTGGTACGTGGTGCCGGCTGACAACAAATGGTTCACCAGGCTTGTCGTCGCCGCGGCGATCGTGGAGGCGGTGGAGCAACTCGATCTGGCATATCCGAAGGTGAGCGCAGAGCAGAGGAAGGAGCTGGCGGCCGCACGTGCGGAACTTGCGCGCGAAGCTTAACGCCTGTGGAATGGATGAATTTGATGGCCGCGAGCGGCATGGGACGTCCCAGGCCGGCACCGCTCGCCGCGACCTGCTGCGTGCATTGGCCGGCGTCGCGAGTATCAGCGCGGGGCCGCAAAGCGCATGGTCGATATCCGGTCGGGCGATTCGGACGAGGACGTGAGCCATGGGGCTTTCGAGCATCGGGTAACGCACAGCCCCGCTTCGTCCCACGTGGGCCGCGCCTCGCGACGAGACGTCGATTTCGCTTATCTGGCCGACGGGCCCGGCGGAATGGTCTCGCTCTGTTGAGGCAGGGTGAACTCAAATCTGGCTCCCTCTGATCCGTTCGCGGTTGCCCATAATCGTCCACGATGCGCTTCGATGATTGAACGGCAAATCGACAGCCCCATGCCCAAACCAGTCGGCTTGGTCGTGTAGAAGGCCTCGAAGATGCGCTCCAGAGCGGAGGACGACAGTCCGGGACCTGAATCTTGAACGACCACGTGCACGTCGCCCGACTCCGACTTCCTTGTTCTGATCAGGAGTTCGCGCGGGCGGTCGCTGACGCCGCTCATCGCCTCGACAGCGTTGATGATCAAATTGAGCATCACTTGCTGAAGTTGTACTTGATCTCCGCGAATGAGTGGCAAGCCTTCGGCGAGTTCAGTTTTGATCGAGACGCGATTTTTTTCGGTTTCGCCTCGGGTCAGCTCGATCACCTCGAGGATTGCGCCGTTGACGGCCAGCAAATCCTCTCGTGCCGGTTCTTTCCTGATGAGACCGCGGATTCGACCGATCACCTCGCCTGCGCGCGTGCCATATTTGGCAATTTGATTGAACGACTGACGTACCTGCTCCGGATCGGGCGGTTGACGGTCGAGCCGTCGCAGAGCCGTCTGCGCGGCGATCACCATCCCGGTGATAGGTTGATTGACTTCATGGGCGATCGAGCCCGTGAGTTGGCCCATGGTGGCGAGACGGCTCGCATGCGCTAGCTCCATCTGTACTTCCCGGTAGCGCTGCTCGCTGTCGCGGGCGGCGGCTTCCGCTCGCTTGCGCTCGCTCAGATCGAGAACGTAGGCGACTCCCTGATTCGGTTGTGCCTCGAATGCGGCGGCACCGATCAGGACCGGCACTCGGCTGCCGTCTTTCCTGAAAAACTCCTTTTCACGAGCGCGCATGGCGCCCGTCGTCTTGAGCTCTTCGGCCTCGTGGATGACGTGTTGTTCCTGCCATTCGGGAGGAGTCATATCGAACCACCGAAGCCCTGCGTTCAAATCCTCTCGCTCGTACTGCAGCATGCGGAGAAACGCGTCGTTGGCGTCGATCAGACGTCCGTCCAGATCCCAAATGACGATTCCGATGACATCCGAATCGACCAGGCAACGAATCCTTGCCTCGCGTTCCGCGAGATCCCGGTACAATTTGGAATTCTCGAGAGAGACCGCAGCCTGCGAGGCGAGCAGCTTCAGGACTGGAAGCCGGCTAGCGGCGAAGACCCAGGGGGACAGGTTGTTCTCAAGATATAGCACGCCGAGCAACTTCGCCTGGTTGAGCAATGGCAGGCAGAGAATTGAACGCGCTCGGCGTTGGCGGATATAGGGATCAGCAGCAAACTCCGGCTGCGCTGCGGCATCGTTGAGGATGACACATTCCCGGATGCGCCAGACGTAATTGAGCACCGCCTCCGGCAGCACGCTGCCTGCGACGTCCTCGTCGCGCAGCTGCACGGTTACAATATCTCCGCGCGTCGTGGCTTCTGCGGCGATCCGCTGCGTGGTCCCCTGCGCAAGAATGAGGAGAGCGCGCTCGGCCCCTGCCTGGGTCATCGCCGTTCGCATGAGCGTCTCGAGGAGCTTTTCCAGGAGGATCTCGCTCGAGAGAGCCTGGGAGACCTTGATCACAGTTGCGAGGTCGAGGTGTTCGAGCGGCTCACCGATCGTCCGCATCGGGCTCTGCGTTTGCTCTTCGCGAACAAGGTGAGGGTAGAGCAGATCGAATTGCCGTTCCTTGCCATCGGCACGCCAGCTTCGATAGCAGTGCCTCGCATTACGGCGATACGCGTCAGCGATTGTCTGAGAGCCCCGCGCAGCCCAGAATCGCGCAGCCAACTCGTTGGCGATGCCTTCGTGTTGGACGAAACCCTGCTCGCGCGCCAAGTGTACTGCCTCGTCGTAAAGGCGGATTGCATCAAGCTCGCGCCCCTCCAGCCGGGCCAATTCAGCGTCGAGGAGCGCCGCCCGATGGGCGAGGTTCTTAAGTCCACTCGTTGCCCAGAGCGCGATTTGCTCGTGATGAGCCCTGACTTTTTGTAAATAAAGGGATCGCTCTCCCGCTGTCGTGGAGTCGCAGTGTCCCGCCCAGGCAAGGGCCGCGTAGAAATGGTACTCCGGAAGCTCGATCTGACTCGGCAGTGTCCAAAGTAACCTGTCTGCCCTCAACGCGGCCTCGACCGCATTGGCATAGTGGCCAGCATAAACGGCGGCCTGCAACTTTCGAATCCAATATCGCGAGGCGGCGATGACCAGCCGGGTGTCGTTCTCAAGATGCCGCTCGAATGCGCGCTCGCGGAATTCCGGGTCATTGAATGAGCCCAGGTCCGAGGTCTTTCCCCGGAGCGCCCGGATAAGCCTCAGTTGCGCAACAATGACGTGCCCGATCTGGCCGAACCGGGCTCCCTGCACGAACGCGAGCGCGCTTTCGGCCTCACTTTCCACGTCCTCCAGAGATTCTCCGAGAGCGAGAAGAGTGGTGACGAGGTCAACGCGGGCAAAGGCGGCAAAGGTGAGATCACCGGCTTCCCTTGCAGCCTCGAAGGCGCGTCGCAGCCAGATCCCGCACTCTGCCAAAGGTTGCGTCCAATGGGCGACGTGAACCGCAAACACCGAATAGACAGCCCCTTTGAGGCGGTTGAACCTGCGTTTCTCGACGAGATCCAAGGCAAGCCTGCCGACGCGAACGGCAGCCTGAGGCTGGCCCCAGTAGATCGCGAGGACGCCACCCAGCAAAGCGTAAGCCACGCATGAACCATCGGTGTTGCCATGCTCCAGGCTGAGCGTTGCCATGCGAATGATGATGAGGCGGAATAAATTCAAATCCGTGAACTGCGCTGGTGACAGCAGCGCGGCGAGCACGTTCATGGTTGCGCGCCGGTCCGGATCGCTCATCATTGGCAGATCGAGCAGCGCTTCGAGCGAGCCAGCTTCGAGTTGCTGCCACAATTGACTGCATTCGTGGTTGACGACCTCCGCCGTCGGATGCAGCGACCACTGCGGTTCATGGCGGCGGAGGTATTCAAGGCCGACCGCGACGGCATCGTCACTTCGATCCAGGATCGTATAGAGATTGAGGCGCGCGCAGGCGACGGCAGCGGAGTCGACGACGGTCCGGGCACGTGTTGCCAGATCAGCGAGACGTTGTTCAGCCTCAGCCAATTTCCCGATCAAATACTCGCATTCGCCCCGGTGAAGCTCGAGCTCGAAGATCAATTCGTACCGGTGCTCCCATGATCTTTCGGGTAACAGTGCCGCACCGGCAGTGAGATAGGCGAGCGCGGATGCATACGCCGTCGAGGACTTTGCGCGTTTGCCCGCAGTCAGGTTGAGCTCAGCCACTTGCTCGCGCTCCTCACGTGAAGTGATAAGCGAAGCACCGCGGTTGAGCTGATTGACGATGTCGAAGATCGCTTCCTCCCGTGTTTCGGGAGGCGTATGTGCCGCGAGCAGTCTCCCGATTCGAAGGTGCGCCTCGCCGCGCAGCTCCTCGGGGATCAGGGAGTAGGCGGCCTCTTGAACGCGATCGTGGACGAACCGGTAGGCCCCTGCAACGCGCTCGACCAACTCCTGGCAGCGAGCCGACCATAGAGCCGCGTCGACCTGCTCCTCCGCAATTCCGAGAATCATCGAAAGCGTCGTGACTTCGGCAGCGTTTCCCAGGCAAGCCAGCTCACGCAACGCCTTCTGCGCGTCCGCCGGCAGTTGGACCAGCCTTCCGACCATGAGATCGACGACGTTATCCGTGTATCCCTTGTTGTGAATGCGGTCGAGATCCCAGGACCACTGCGCCGCGTCATGATCGAAGGTGAGCATTCGTTCTTCGGCGAGCGAAGAGATGAATTGAATGGCGAAAAACGGATTGCCGCCGGTTTTCTCGTGCACCAGCCGCGCGAGTGGTGCGGCATGTGCCGGTGGGCAGCGAAGCGCGGCCGCAATCATCTGACCGAGATCTTCCCGGGCGAGAGGCGCAAGCGTGATCGCCGCTATCTTTCCGCCGGCAGTCCTGATGGCGTCGAGCGTCCGCATCAGCGGATTGGCGGCAGTGACCTCGTTGTCGCGATAGGCGCCGATCAGCATGAGGTGCTGCAGATCCGACCGGGTCATCAGATCCTCGATGAGATCGAGCGTCGCGGCATCGAGCCACTGCAGGTCGTCGAGGAACAGGGCCAGCGGGTGTTCCGGCCGGGCAAAGACGCCGAGAAACCGGCGAAACACCAGCTGGAAGCGCCGCTGCGCATCCCGTGGCGCAAGCTCGGAGACCGGCGGCTGCTCTCCGATGATGAGCTTCAACTCGGGGACGACGTCGACCATGAGCCGGCCGTTGGGGCCAACGGCCTCCAGAAGGGCCTCACGCCAACGGTTCAGCTCGGCATCACTCTTGCCGAGGAGCGGACGGACAAGGCTCTGAAAGGCCTGAGCGAGCGTCGCATAGGGGATGTCGCGTTTGAACTGGTCGAATTTGCCCGCGGCGAAGAGCCCGCGCGACGGTACCAGCGGCCTGTGCAGTTCGTTGACGACCGAGGACTTGCCGATCCCGGAATAGCCCGAGACCAGCACCAGCTCTGGCGCACCACCTTGGACGATGCGATCGAAGGCGGCGAGCAAGGCTTCGACCTCGCGCTCGCGGCCATAGAGCTTTTCGGGGATCAACAGCCGGTCGGGCGTATCCTGTTGGCCGAGGGGGAAGTCATCGATCATTCCCCGGACTTCCCATTCCGCGAGGCAGCGTCGCAGGTCGTGCTCGACGCCGGCCGCGGTCTGGTAACGCTCCTCGGCCGTCTTGGCGAGCAGCTTCATGATGATGGCCGAGATCGCGGCCGGGATAGTCCTCACCCGCTGGCCAGGCGGCACGGGCTTTCTTGCAACATGGCAGTGCACCCACTCCATGGGGTCGGCCGCAATGAATGGCAGAGCGCCCGTGATCATCTCGAACAGCGTGACGCCGAGCGCATAGAGGTCGCTGCGGGCGTCGATCGAGCGGTTCATGCGCCCGGTCTGTTCGGGCGCCATGTAGGCGAGGGTGCCGGCGATCGTCTCGGGTGGCTCAGGCGCGGGCCGCTCGCGTGGCGACCGTGACGCGATGCCGAATCCTGTGAGCCTGACTTCGTTGGTCGTGGCGTTGACCAGAATATTGGCCGGCTTGATATCCTTGTGAACGAGGCCGCGTTGGTGCGCCTTGCCGAGAGCACTGGAAATCCCGATGGCGAAGCGGAAGAGGCGTCCCAGCTCCAGGGGCGCGCCGAGCAGGCGGGAGAGCGGCTCAGCACCCGGATCCTCCAGCACCAGCATGCTCCGACCGCCCTCGCGCACGAGCTCCAGCGGACGGACTGCCCAGGCAGCATTCAGCTCATTCCTCAGGCCATATTCGTGTGCGAGACGATCGATACCGGCGCGTGTCGGGTGGTCCGTGGCAAGCAGAACGGCGAGCACCGTGTCCTGGTCGCCGTCAGCGGACCCGCGGTGGGCCCGACAGAAGATGCGATCCCCGTCCTGCCACAAGACCTGGAAGCTGCGATCGCCGTCGGAGGAGAACTGACTCAAAGGACTCATCGGCGGGTCTCCGCCATCAAGCCCGTGACGGCTGTCGCGCTGCTCGCTGGAGCACGGGATGGCAACCGGGTGAGTGTGGCCATGGCCGTCTGCACTACCTATTTTATTTGATGTATGCCTACGTGTGCGCCGGGCGGTCAACGCGGGTACAAACGCGCGCAATTTGGGTTAATTTGGAACGCAGATGTTCCCGATCCATCCCGTGCAGAGGATAGGGTAAAGAATTGAAATCGCAAGACTATCGATTTTCCGTCGCGCCCATGATGGATTGGACCGACCGCCATTGCCGTGTCTTTCATCGGCTGTTGTCGGCTCGCGCGCGGCTTTACACCGAGATGCTGACGAGCGCGGCCATCGTCCATGGCGATCGCGCGCGGTTGCTTGGCTTTGACCGAAGCGAGCACCCCGTCGCGCTTCAGCTCGGCGGGGCCGATCCTCGCGAGCTCGCCGTCGCCGCAAAGATCGGCGAGGATTTTGGCTATGACGAGATCAACCTCAATGTCGGCTGCCCGTCCGATAGGGTGAAGGAGGGGCGGTTCGGGGCCTGCCTGATGGCCGAGCCCGCGCTCGTCGTGTCCGGCGTGGAGGCGATGACGCGCGCGGTTGAGATTCCGGTCACGGTGAAATGCCGCATCGGCATCGATGATCAGGATCCCGAAGTCGCACTCGACGTTCTGGCGCGTGGCGTCGTGGAAGCGGGCGCCGATGCGGTTATCGTGCATGCGCGCAAGGCCTGGCTGCAGGGCCTGTCGCCGAAGGAAAACCGCGACATCCCGCCGCTCGATTATGACCGCGTCTACCGGCTCAAGGCCGCGATGCCCGATGTGCCCGTCATCATCAACGGCGGCATCGGCAGCATCGCGGAAGCCAAGGCGCATCTTGCCCATGTCGATGGCGTGATGCTGGGGCGCGCCGCCTACCAGGAGCCGTGGCGCCTGCTCGAGGTGGATTCCGAATTGTTCGGCGAGGCCGCGCCGCAGGCAACGATGAAGGACGCGCTCGAGGCCATGTTCCCGTATATCGACGCGGCGCTGGCGAGGGGCACGCGGCTGCATGCGATCACCCGACACTTCGTCGGCGCCTATCATGGCGTGCCCGGCGCGCGCCATTTTCGCCGTCATCTCGCCGAGCACGGCACGAGGCCGGGCGCCGGGATCGAGGTGCTGCGCGATGCGATCGCGCTGGTGGAAGATCGCAAGCCGGTCGCAGTCGCGGCCTAAAAAGCATTTTCGGTTCTGATTGAATCAGAACCGAAGCTCTAGATTCTTGCTTTGACGCGTTTTCTTCACGCGAACCGGTGTCCACTTCGCTCGAAAACGCTAGCTCCTTGCTTTACTCGATCGTCTTGTCGGGCCCGCTGAGCCACAGCGCGAGCAGGGTCCAGAACGCCCCCGACAACAGATAGGCGCCGGCCGACATCAGGCCGAGGCGGCTCGCCAGCAGCAGTGCTGCCAGCGGCGCAAATCCCGCGCCGAACAGCCAGGCGAGGTCTGAGGTAATAGCGGAGGCCGTGTAGCGATAGGTCCGGGCAAAGTTGGAGGCGATCGAGCCGGAGGACTGGCCGAATGACAGCCCGAGCAGGATGAAGCCGAGCACCATGTAGATGGTCTCGCCGGCCGGACCGGCATCGAGCAGTTGCGGGGCGAAGCCGCTATAGACCGCGATCGCCAGTGCCGAGCCGATCAGCAGCGATTTACGTCCGATCCGGTCGGCCAGCACGCCGGAGGCGATGATGGCGAGCACGCCGAAGGCTGCGCCCTCCATTTCGATGGCCAGGAATCGCACCGGGCTCTCGCGGGTGAATAGAAACACCCAGGACAGCGGGAATACCGTGACCATGTGGAACAGCGCAAAGCTTGCCAGCGGCGCGAACGCGCCGAGCATCACATGGCGTCCTTCGTGGGCGATGGTGTCGCTGATGCGGGCCGGCTGCAGCTCGCGGCTTTCGAACAGCGACGAATATTCCGGCGTCGCCACCATGCGCAGCCGAGCGAACAGCGCCACCACGTTGATGGCAAAGGCGACGAAGAACGGGTAGCGCCAGCCCCAGTCGAAGAAGTCGTCGGCCGAGAGATAGCCGGCAAAGAAGGCAAACAGCGCACTCGCCACGATCAGTCCGAGCGGCGCACCGAGTTGCGGCACCATGGCGTACCAGCCGCGGCGATCGGGTGGCGCGTTCAGCGCGAGCAGCGAGGCTAGCCCGTCCCACGCGCCGCCCCAGGCAACGCCCTGGCCAATGCGGGCGAGCGCGAGCAGCCAGATCGCGGCCGCGCCGATCGCGTCGTAGCCCGGCAGGAAGGCGATCCCGACCGTCGCGGTGCCGAGCAGGAACAGAGCAATGATCAGCTTGACGCTCTTGCCGTAGTTGCGGTCGACCGCCATGAAAATCACGGTCCCCAACGGGCGGGCGAGGAACGCGAGGGCGAAGATCCCGAAAGAATAAAGAGTGCCCGTGAGCTCATTGACGAACGGGAACACCAGCTTCGGGAAAACGATCACCGAGGCGATGGCATAGACGAAAAAGTCGAAGAATTCGGAGGTGCGCCCGACGATCACGCCGATCGCGATCTCTCCGGGATGGGCTCCTTCGTGTGGATCACCTCCGGCCAGCGCCGGCGCATCTATCATCGCCATAATGCCATTCGTCTTCGCTTTTGGGGCAGGGCCCCGATTGTGTCATCCGGCTGTTTCTGCGTTTTGTGGGCACTGCAACATTGGACAAATTGTCCAATGTCGGAATTGTTGCGGCGCAGCTACCCGTTGGCCCGAAAAGAGAAAATCTGCTCCTACGGGTTGCCTCGTGAATCGCTTGAAACTCCTGATCCTGCTACCTCTGGCTTTAGCCTTGAGTGGATGCGACTTTGTCGTGTTGGCTCCGGCCGGTGATGTCGCCCTCCAGCAGCGCGACCTCGTCATCATCTCCACCGTCCTGATGCTGCTGATCGTGCTGCCGGTGATGGCGCTTACGGTCTTGTTCGCCTGGCGCTACCGCCAGTCGAACGCGGCGGCGCGCTACGAGCCGGAATGGGATCACTCCACCCAGCTCGAACTCGTGATCTGGTCGGCGCCACTTCTGATCATCGTATGCCTGGGCGCGGTGACCTGGATGGGGACGCATTTGCTCGACCCCTACCGCATGCTCGGCCGCATCGCTTCGGACCGTCCGGTCGACAGCGGACGGGCGCCGATCGAGGTGGAGGTGGTCGCGCTCGACTGGAAGTGGCTCTTCATCTATCCCGATTACGGTGTCGCCACGGTCAATGAGCTGGCAGCACCCGTCAACCGGCCCATCAACTTCCACATCACCGCATCCTCGGTGATGAATTCCTTCTACGTCCCAGCGCTGGCGGGCCAGATCTACGCCATGCCCGGCATGGAGACCTCGCTGCATGCGGTGGTCAACAAGGAGGGCACCTATAAAGGCTTTTCCGCGAACTACAGCGGCGCCGGCTTCTCCGGCATGCACTTCGCCTTCGAAGGCCTGACCGACGAGGGCTTTGACGCCTGGATCGCGCGCGCCAAGGCGAGCGGCAATACGCTCGGCCGCAGCGACTATCTCGAGCTCGAGCGTCCGAGCGAGAACGTGCCCGTGCGCCGCTATGCCTCCGTCGATCGCGAGATATTCAACGCCGTGCTCAACATGTGTGTCGAGCCCGGCAAGATGTGCATGAGCGAGATGACGGCCATCGACGCCAAGGGTGGGCTGGGCATGGCCGGAATCGAGAACACCCTGCCGCTGAATTACGACAAGTCCGCACGGCGCGGAGCAGTGTTCGGCCCCGAGCCCGCCTATGTTCTCGGCGCCTGCTCAACCGACGCGCCGGGCGCGCGCGAGGCGAGGGATATCAGGGCGCCGGTCAACGCCACGCCGCTGATGGGCGCCGGGCTGAAGCCGCCTTACCTCGGCCAATCGCGCCGGTCCTCCACGTCGTTCCTCTCGGCACTGCGTCCGAAATCCGATTCTTGAACGAGAGCGCAATGTTCAACAATCCCGACCTCCTCAAATTCATCTTCGGCCGGCTGACGCTGGACTCGCTGCCGCTGCACGAGCCGATCATCCTCGGCACGTTCGCCGTGGTCGCCATGGGCGGCGTCGCGGTGTTCGGCGCCATCACCTATTTCCGCCTGTGGAGCTATCTGTGGCGCGAGTGGTTCACCACGGTCGACCACAAGCGCATCGGCATCATGTACATGATCCTCGGCATCGTGATGCTGCTCCGCGGCTTTGCGGACGCGCTGATGATGCGCATGCAGCAGGCGATTGCTTTCAACGGTTCGGAAGGCTTCCTGCCTGCGCATCACTATGACCAGGTGTTCACGGCGCATGGCGTGATCATGATTTTCTTCGTGGCCATGCCGCTGGTCACGGGCCTCATGAACTACGTCGTGCCGCTGCAGATCGGCGCACGCGACGTGTCGTTCCCGTTCCTGAACAATTTCAGTTTCTGGATGACGACGGCCGGCGCGGTGCTGGTGATGATGTCGCTGTTCGTCGGCGAGTTCGCCCGCACCGGCTGGCTCGCCTATCCGCCGTTGTCGAACCTCGGCTACAGCCCCGATGCCGGCGTCGACTATTACATCTGGGCGCTGCAGGTGGCGGGTGTCGGCACACTGCTATCGGGCGTCAACCTGATCTGCACCATCGTGAAACTGCGCGCGCCCGGCATGACCATGATGCGGATGCCAGTGTTCACCTGGACCGCGCTCTGCACCAACGTTCTGATCGTGGCGTCCTTCCCGGTGCTCACCGCCGTGCTCGCGCTGCTGTCGCTCGACCGCTATGTCGGCACCGATTTCTTCACCAATGATTTCGGCGGCAATCCGATGATGTATGTCAACCTCATCTGGATCTGGGGCCATCCCGAAGTCTACATCCTCATCCTGCCCGCCTTCGGCATCTTCTCCGAGGTCACCTCGACCTTCTCGGGCAAGCGGCTGTTCGGCTACACCTCGATGGTCTACGCCACGGTGGTCATCACCATCCTGTCCTACCTCGTCTGGCTGCACCACTTCTTCACCATGGGCTCCGGCGCCAGCGTCAACTCCTTCTTCGGCATCACCACCATGATCATCTCGATCCCGACCGGGGCGAAGATGTTCAACTGGCTGTTCACGATGTATCGCGGCCGTATCCGCTTCGAGTTGCCGATGATGTGGACGATGGCGTTCATGCTGACGTTTGTGATCGGCGGCATGACCGGCGTGCTGCTCGCGGTGCCGCCGGCCGACTTTGTGCTGCATAACAGCCTGTTCCTGGTCGCCCATTTCCACAACGTCATCATTGGCGGCGTGGTCTTCGGGATCTTTGCCGGCATTGCCTACTGGTTCCCGAAGGCGTTTGGCTTCCGGCTCGATCCGTTCTGGGGCAAGCTGTCGTTCTGGTTCTGGGTGGTCGGCTTCTACTTCGCCTTCATGCCGCTTTACGTGCTGGGACTGATGGGCGTGACGCGGCGGTTGCGCGTGTTCGACGATCCATCGCTGCAGATATGGTTTGTGATCGCGGCTGTCGGCGCGCTCATGGTCTTCCTCGGCATCGTCTGCTTCCTGGTGCAGATCGCGGTCAGCGTGCTCAGGCGCGAGCAGCTGCGCGACGTCACCGGCGATCCCTGGAACGCGCGGACGCTGGAATGGGCGACCTCGTCGCCGCCGCCGGACTATAACTTCGCCTTCACGCCCGTCGTCCATGACAGCGACGCCTGGTGGGACATGAAGCACCGCGGCTACAGCCGTCCGCTCACCGGCTTCAAGCCGATTCACATGCCGAGCAACACCGGCACCGGGGTCATTCTTGCCGGGCTGAGCACGGCGTTTGCAGTGGGCATGATCTGGTATATGTGGTGGCTCGCGGGCCTCAGCTTCATCGCGCTCATTGCGGTCGCCATCGGCCACACCTTCAACTACCACCGCGACTTCCACATCCCGGCCGATACGGTCGTGCGGGAGGAAAACGCGCGGACGCGTCTGCTTGGCGCGGGAGCAAAGCCATGAGCATCAACGTCAATCCCGCGCAGGCCTCGACCGCGCAGCCGATCTTTTACGTCCTCGACGAGCACGACCACGCCGAGGGCGGCAGCACCATGCTCGGCTTCTGGATCTACCTGATGAGCGACTGTCTCATCTTCGCGATCCTGTTTGCCACCTATGGCGTGCTCGGCAGCAACTATGCTGCCGGTCCCGCGCCGAAGGATCTGTTCGACCTGCCGCTGGTCGCGGTCAACACCTCGATGCTGCTGTTGTCGTCGATCACCTACGGCTTTGCGATGCTCTCGATGGAGCGGTCGCGGATCGCGGCGACGCAAGTCTGGCTCGCGATCACCGGTCTCTTTGGCCTTGCCTTCGTCGGCATCGAGCTCTCCGAGTTCCGCCACATGATCCATGAAGGCGCGACGCCGCAGCGCAGCGCGTTCCTGTCGTCGTTCTTCACCCTGGTCGGCACCCACGGGCTGCATGTCTCGTTCGGCCTTGTCTGGCTGACGACGCTGATGGTGCAGGTCTGGCGCTTCGGCCTGATCGAAGCCAACAAGCGGCGGCTGATGTGCCTGTCCATGTTCTGGCACTTCCTCGACGTGGTCTGGATCGGCGTCTTCACCTTCGTCTATCTCCTGGGAATGTTGCGATGAGCGCAGAAACTCACTCCGGCCACGTGGCGCATGACGACCACGGCATGGCGCATGGCGAAATCACGCTGTCGGGCTATCTGACCGGCTTCTTCCTGTCGGTCGTTCTGACCGCGGTGCCGTTCTATCTCGTCATGAGCGGCGTGCTCGGTGACAAGCAGGTCACCGCGCTGGTGGTCATGGCCTTCGCCGCGGTGCAGATCGTAGTGCACATGATCTACTTCCTGCACATGAACACGACGTCTGAAGGCGGCTGGACCATGATGGCGCTGATCTTCACCGTCGTCATGGTGGTGATCGCCATGACCGGATCGCTCTGGGTTATGCATCATCTCAACATCAACATGATGCCGACCCACGAGATGGGCCGGATGCAGTGACAGAGCAGCGGCCCGGCGACGCCTCGAACGCCGTCTCCGAGGGGGCGGCGAGTAAGGTGCGCGCGAGGCCGTTTTCACCATGGCTGGCGCTTGTTGCGCTGCTTGTCATTGCTGGCCTGATCGCGCTCGGGATCTGGCAGGTCGAGCGTCGCGCCTGGAAGCTTGCGCTGATCGACAGGGTCGAGCATCGTCTCCACGCCGTGTCCGAGCCGATGCCGGCGCCGGCATCCTGGTCTGCAATCGATGCCGTCAAAGACGAATACCGGCGGATCACCGTCACGGGTCGGTTCCTGCATGATCGCGAGACGCTGGTGAAGGCCGTCACCGATGACGGCGCCGGTTTTTGGGTGCTCACGCCGCTCGAGACGGCAGACGGTGCCGTGGTCCTGATCAATCGCGGCTTCGTGCCGCCGGAGCGGCGCGACCAGGCGACGCGGCGTGACCGCGATCCGGCTGCACCGGTGGTCATCACGGGCCTGTTACGGCTAACGGAGCCCAAGGGCGGTTTCCTGCGCAACAATGACCCGGCGGGGGAACACTGGTATTCGCGGGATGTTGAGGCCATCGCCGCCGCCCGAGGCTTGCCGCGCGTCGCCCCATTCTTTATCGATGCCGATGCCACGCCTAACCGGAGCGGCTATCCGCGCGGCGGGCTGACGGTCGTCAAGTTTCACAACAACCACCTGATTTATGCACTGACATGGTTTGGCTTGGCCCTTATGTTGGCCGTCATGCTCGCCGGCGCGTTGTTGCGTTCCGCCGGTGCCGCCCGCTCTGTCCGCCTGTCGCCGGGCGGAGCCCGCGTCCTCACGCGCAGGACGGGACCAGATGCTGAAGAGGTTGCAGGGTCCATCTGAGGCCGCCGGGACGTCCGCGCTCGGCGAGGACGCTGCCGCATTGGCTTTGCCCAATCGCGCTGGCCCCGAGGCTGTCGGCACGGCCGTCTCGCCGCCGACAGGCGACACGACCAATCGCAAGAACATGGTGTTGCTGATCCAGCTGCGCTGGACCGCAGTGATCGGGCAGGTTGCTACCATCACCTTCGTCGATTTCTGGCTAGGCATCGCCTTGCCGCTCGCCGCCATGGGCGCGGTGATTGGTGCCCTGGTGACACTCAATATCGCGAGCATGATCTGGGTCCGCTATCGCACCGAGATCGGCAGCCGGGAATTGCTGTTCGCCTTGATGTTCGATGTCGTCGCACTGACCTTGCAGCTCTATCTGAGCGGTGGCGCGGCCAATCCCTTCACCTCGCTCTATCTGCTGCAGGTCACGCTCGGTGCGGTGCTGCTCGACGCCCGCTCGAGCTGGTCGCTGGTGGTGCTGAGCTGCGTGAGCTTCGGCTGGCTCACGATTTCCTATCATCCGCTGGAACTGCCGCATCACATGGATGATCCGTTCAGCCTGCATGTCGCCGGCATGTTCGTCGGCTTCATGCTGGACGCAGTGCTGCTCGTGATTTTCGTGACCCGCATCAACCGCAATTTGCGGGAGCGCGATGCGCATCTCGCTGCGCTGCGCCAGCATGCCGCCGAGCAGGACCATATCGTCCGGATGGGCTTGCTCGCCTCCGGCGCCGCGCATGAGCTCGGAACGCCGCTCGCTTCGCTGTCGGTCATCCTGAGCGATTGGCGCCGCATGCCCGCGCTGACGGCGGAGTTGGAGATCGCCGACGACCTCGCCGAGATGGAAGCCTCGCTGCAGCGCTGCAAGACCATCGTCACGGGCATTCTCGTCTCGGCCGGCCAGGCGCGCGGCGAAGGCTCCGCGCCGACCACCATCACCGCATTCCTCACCGCGCTGGTCGAGGAGTGGCGCGAGGCGCGCTCGGTGAATTGCCTGCAGTTCAGGAACGCGGTTGGCACTGACCTTACCATCGTCTCCGACGTGACCTTGAAGCAGGCGATCTTCAACGTGCTCGACAATGCGCTGGAAGTCTCGCGCGACTGGGTTGAGCTTGCGGTCGAGCGCGACGGCGACACTTTGGTGCTGTCCGTCAGCGATCGCGGCCCCGGCTTCCCGCCCGAAATTCTCGCGCAGCTTGGCCGGCCCTATCAATCCAGCAAGGGCCGTCCGGGGAGCGGGCTCGGCCTGTTCCTGGTCGTCAACGTCATCCGCAAGCTCGGCGGCGTGGTGACGGCGCAGAACCACCGCAAGCGCGGTGCGACCATCAGGCTTGCGCTGCCCTTGGCGACGCTTGCCATCGGAGGCCACTTTGACGGCTGAACGGAACCTGGTGATCGTGGAGGACGATGACGGCTTTGCCCGCACGCTGAAGCGCTCGTTCGAACGCCGCGGCTACGAGGTCGTGGTCACGGCGTCGCTGGACGAGTTGCGCAAGGTTCTGGAGGAGAAATCTCCCGGCCATGCCGTGGTCGATCTCAAGCTCGGCGGCGCGTCGGGCCTTGCCTGCGTCGAGGCGCTGCATGCGCATGATCCGGAGATGCTGATCGTGGTGCTGACCGGCTTTGCCAGCATTGCGACCGCGGTCGAGGCCATCAAGTTAGGGGCCTGCCATTATCTGGCAAAACCAGCCAACACCGATGATATCGAAGCCGCGTTCCAGAAGGCCGAAGGCAATGCAGAGATCGCGCTCGCCGAGCGCCCGACCTCGATCAAGACGCTGGAATGGGAGCGCATCCATCAGACTTTGATCGAGACCGACTTCAACATTTCGGAAGCCGCGCGCCGCCTCGGCATGCACCGCCGGACCCTGGCGCGAAAGCTCGAGAAGCGGCAGGTGAAGTGAGGCTGCTGCTTTAGGGATAGCCGCGCAGCATCAAATGGTCTGAGCGGACCTCCCAGCTTTCCAGCCGGTCGAGGAAGCTCATGCCGAGCAGGTTGGTCTTCATCTGGCCATGCGGCACCACCAGCGCCGGGACCGAACGCTCGACCAGCTTGCCGATCGCAAGCCGGTCCAGGGTCAGCCGCGCCGCCTTGGTATGGCCGCCGGCGGTCTCGACGTCGACATCGTACTCCAATAGCTCCAGCGGAAGGCCCGCGGCGCGCGCGGTTTCGTAGGTGAGCACCACCGAGGTGGCGCCGGTGTCGACCACCATGGGAGCGATGACGCCGTTGATTCTGGCGCGCAGTGCGAACTCGCCATTCTGGCCGCGCGCGATCTGCACCGCTCGGGAGGTTGACAGCGAGCGCTCGCGCATCACTTCCGACAGCGTCTCGCTGGCGCGCGCGACCCGCTCCGGATCCTTGTAGGCGACCACGGCGCCTGCGGTGAAGGCCAGCATGATCAGGACCAAAACCATGCGGCTCATCGCGCGCCTCCTGCGTGGCGGCGCGTCAGCCCGCTTTGCCGCCGCCTGACGGCTTGAGCCCAGCGTCCAGCATGCGCCGGGTGAGGGTGGCCATCACGGCCTGCCGCTCGGCGCTTTCCAGGCGATGCCAGCTTGCGATCTCCGGCAGCGTGCGGCCGCAGCCGTAACAGAGGCCACTTCCGGGATCGATCATACAGACTGCGATGCACGGCGATTCTTTGCTCATCAGGAATGATAGTGAAGGCGATTTCAATGCCGGCGCAAGAGCTAGATTCCTGTGCCGGCACTCATGATCGGCTTGTGCCGCACGCGCCGCCTTTCCTCCGGGGTTGCGGTGCCTGCGGTCTCCGGCTGCAGCGGCGGCGCCTCGTCGATCGTAGGTTCGACCATCGGGGCGAGCGCCGACATCACCCGTTCCGGCGGGAAGGTGACGATGACCTCGGTGCCGATCCGCAGCTTCGATTTCAGCGTGAAGGTGCCGCCATGCATGTCGACCAGGCTTTTGGCGATCGGCAGGCCGAGGCCCGCGCCTTGCTCGGCGGATTTGATCGAGTTGGAGCCCTGGCCGAAGGAGGCGAGCACGATCGGGATTTCCTCTTCGGGAATGCCGGAGCCGGTGTCCTTCACGCTCAGATATTGTCCGCCCGACGCGGTCCAGCCGACCTTGAGCCAGATCTCGCCGCCTTGCGGGGTGAACTTGATCGAGTTGGACAACAGGTTCAGCACGATCTGGCGGACCGCGCGCTCATCGCCCCAGATTTTCGGCATGCCAATCTCGAACATCTCGTGGATGGTGATGCCGCGGGTCGATGCGCGCAGTTTCAACAGATGATGGCAATCGGCCACCACGTTGACCAGCGCCACCGCTTCCTCGTTGAGCTCGTAGCGGCCGGCTTCGATGCGCGAGAGGTCGAGGATCTCGTTGATCAGGTTGAGCAGGTGCACGCCGGAATTATGGATGTCGGCAGAATATTCCTTGTAGACCGGCACCGCATGGGCGCCGAAGATCTCGCTCTTCATCACCTCGGAGAATCCGAGGATGGCGTTGAGCGGCGTGCGCAGCTCATGGCTCATCTGCGCCAGGAAGCGCGACTTCGCGACATTGGCCGCTTCCGCCCGATAGCGCGCCTCGTCCGAGATCGACTTGGCCTGCTCCAGCTCGCCGATCAGCGCGTCTTTTTCCGCGCGCGCTTCCAGCGTCGCAAGCGTCGTCGAATGCAGGCGATGGGCGAGGAGCGCAAAATAACCTTCGGCGGCGAGCGCGAGCGCCGCCAGCACATATTTGTCGAACGTGCCGGCCAGCAGGAAATTCATCGCGATCGCGACCGTCACCGGCACGGTGGCGGCGAGTGCCGCGATCGGCAGGTTGGCGGCGAGCATGCTGGAGACCGCGACCACCAGCAGCGTCAGGAACATCATCACGGTGTCGGAGACGACATCGAGCGCCGGATGGGTCAGAATCGCCATCCAGCACAGGCCGTAGAGCAGGTCGAGCAGCACAAAGCGCGTGCGCCATTTGCGGGTCGAGGCCGGCGTCTGCGGTTCGGACAGGAAGCGGTAGCAGCTGCGCATGATGGCGGCATGGATGCAGAGCATGCCGCAGGTCCAGGCCGCCGCCGGGATCGGCTGCATCCAGAGGCCGAACAGCATGCCCGTCGCGACCACGAGCAGCATCACGACATAGGAGGCGGAGATGCGGGTCTGGGCGTATTGCCGGAGCAGCTCGTGATCGAAGGCCGGACGCGTGCCGCTGGTCGAGGTTAACCGATCGCGCGCCTCGCGCACCCGTTGCTGCGCGGCCCGCCGATGGCTCGCGGAAGCCGCCGCCGGCGGCTCGACCGGAAGCTGTACAACCTCGGGCTTTTCGGCGGGCGCACTCATCAAACAACACAAATCCTGCCCACGAACCGCGCGGGCTTTTTGCATCGTCTATCTCTGGCGCCAAATCCTTAAGAGCTGCCTTAAGAAGCTAAGAATTCTCGTTAACGGATGGTTAAATTAATGACTGTGAGCGCGTCGTCGACGCGCTCAGCATGGCCCGTTCACTTCTCCAGCCGCGCCAGGAGGCTCGACGTGTCCCAGCGCTTGCCGCCGAGCTTCTCGACCTCGGCATAGAACTGGTCGACCAGTGCGGTGACGGGAAGCGTGGCGCCGTTGCGCCGGGCTTCCGCGATGCAGATCGAGAGGTCCTTGCGCATCCATTCCACGGCAAAGCCGAAATCGAACTTGCCCTCGTTCATGGTCTTGTAGCGGTTCTCCATCTGCCAGGACTGTGCGGCGCCCTTGGAGATGGTGTCGATTACGGCCTGCACGTCGAGGCCGGACTTCTTCGCAAAATGAATGCCCTCCGAGAGGCCCTGGACGAGGCCTGCGATACAGATCTGGTTGACCATCTTGGTGAGCTGGCCGGCGCCCGCGGGGCCCAGGCGTTTGCACATCCGCGCATAGGCCGCGATAACAGGCTCGGCGCCGGCGTAAGCGGCTTCGTCGCCGCCGCACATCACCGTGAGCACGCCATTCTCGGCACCGGCCTGGCCGCCGGAGACGGGGGCGTCGACGAATTTGAAGCCGCCCTTGTTGGCCTCAGCGTAGAGTTCGCGTGCGACCTCGGCGGAGGCGGTGGTGTGATCGACAAAGGTCGCGGCCTTCTTCATGCCGGAAAAAGCGCCGTCGGGACCGATGGTGACCGCGCGCAGGTCGTTGTCATTGCCGACGCAGCACATCACGAAATCCTGGCCTTCGGCAGCGGCCTTCGGAGTCGGCGCGGCGCGGCCGCCGAACTTTTCAACCCATTGCCGAGCCTTGGCTGCGGTGCGGTTGTAGACCGTCACCTCATGGCCGCCCTTTTTCACGAGGTATCCAGCCATCGGGAATCCCATGACGCCGAGACCGATAAAAGCGACTTTAGCCATCTGTTCTACCTTGCTACCTTGGGTTCTTGGCCCAGCCGCTTGAGGCCGGGCGGAGGGAAGGGCGCACCATACCCCCTCGAATGTGAAGGGCAACGCCTTCCGTGGCTGTAGGCGGTAAATTCGTGCTAGGATATCCTGTCAACGAAGGCCCAAAAAAAGGGAGTGTTTCGCATGAGCGTGGGCGTGCTCGATCATTTCAACATCCGGACCCGGAAGCTTGCCGATACGGTCCGTTTCTATGAGGACGTTCTGGGGCTGGAGAATGGCGCGCGGCCGAACTTCGCGTTCCCGGGGGCCTGGATGTACAGCGAGGGCAAGCCGGTGGTGCATCTCGTCGATATTTCGCCGACCGCGGAAGCCCAAAAGCCCGATTCCGGCTGCGTCCATCATGTCGCCTTTGTCAGCCGAGGGTTTGATGCCATGCGGCAGCGGCTGCAGTCCAAGGGCATGCAATTCGAGGCACGGCAGGTTCCCGGCGGCGATCTCTGGCAGATCTTCGTCAATGACCCCAACGGCGTCATGATCGAGCTGAATTACGAGGCTGCCAAGGAAGCCAGCGGGGCCGCGCCGGACGTGGCCGCCGACGATATCGGAGCGAAGGTCGCGTAGGCGGGCTGGCCCTGCCGAAGCTCGCAGAGCAAAGGCGGGAACCGCTGTTCTTTTCTGCCAATCCGTCCTATCTGTCCGGAAAGATAGATCGGACGGAGAAGCGTTTTGAGTGTGACGCAGCAACAGGTTCTCGATGCCCTCGCTTTGGTGAAGTCGCCGCGCGGGGTTGCGCTCACCAACGCCAATGTGCTGTCGGCGATTGCCATCAATGATGGCAAGGTGTTTTTCTCCATCAATGTCGATGCGGCCGAGGCGCGCGCCTGGGAAGACGTGCGGGCGGCGGCCGAACGCGCGGTGCGCGCGCTGCCCGGCGTTTCTACTGCGATGATCGCGCTCACCGCCGAGCGCAAGCCGGGAGCGGCTCCGCAGGCTGCAAGGCAGGCTCCAGGGCCGGGCGTGGCGCCGGTCTCATCACACCGTCCGCCGCACAGTCCCGCCGGCTCGCCGATGGCGCGGCAGGCGGAGATTCCCGGCATCGCCGCGGTGATTGCGGTCGCCTCGGGCAAGGGCGGCGTCGGCAAGTCGACCACCGCGCTCAACCTCGCGCTCGGCCTGAAGGCGCTGGGCTTGCGCGTGGGCCTGCTCGATGCCGACATCTACGGTCCCTCGGTGCCGCGGCTAACGGGCATTCGCGAAAAGCCCGAGCTCAATGACGGCCGCAAGATGATCCCGATCGAGCGTTTTGGTCTCTCGATCATGTCGATCGGCTTCCTGGTCGAGGAAGACACCGCGATGATCTGGCGCGGGCCGATGGTGATGTCGGCGATCACCCAGATGCTCCGCGACGTCGCCTGGGGCACGCTCGACGTGCTTGTTGTCGACATGCCCCCGGGTACGGGCGACGCGCAGCTGACGCTTGCGCAGAACGTTCCGCTGAAAGGCGCCGTCATCATCTCCACCCCGCAGGACCTCTCCCTGATCGATGCGCGGCGGGGCTTGGCGATGTTCAAGAAGGTCAACGTCCCAGTGCTCGGCATCATCGAGAACATGAGCTACTTCCAGTGCCCGCATTGCGGCACGCGCTCGGATATATTCGGCCATGGAGGGGCGCGGCATGAGGCTGAGCGGCTCGGTGTTCCGTTCCTCGGCGAAGTACCCCTGCACATCGCGATTCGCGAAACCTCGGATGCCGGAAATCCCGTGGTGGTCAGCGAGCCCGACGGCCCGCATGCTGCGATCTATCGCGCCATTGCAGGTCAGGTGCGCGAGCAGCTCAAGGGTGTGATCGCGGCTGCCTGACGAGGGAGACGGGTCGATCTGCGACTTTGGTTTAATCACCCGTCTGTTTCACCACCTCGTCATGCCAATGTTGCGTTTTCGACCGCGACTTTCCGTGTTAAAGGCCCGCCTCTGAGCGCTTCGGTTCGACTTCAGGTCGCGTCGCCGGAAGCATGCTTGCTATGAATTGGAAAAAACGCGCCACAAGGAGAAGGCCATACAATGAAGCGTCGTGATTTTTTGAAGGTTTCGGCAACCGGAGCGGCCGCCGCGGCAGCAGTTGCATCGCCGGCGATTGCCCAGTCCTCGCCTGAAGTCAAATGGCGCATGACGTCGAGCTTTCCGAAGTCGCTCGACACCATCTATGGCGCGTCGGTCGAGTTCGCGAAATACGTCGCAGACATGACCGACAACAAGTTTCAGATTCAGGTGTTCTCGGCCGGTGAGATCGTGCCGGGCCTGCAGGCGCTGGACGCGACCTCCAACGGTACGGTGGAGATGAGCCACACCGTCTCCTACTATTACGTCGGCAAGGATCCGACCTTCGCGATCTACGCCTCGGTGCCGTTCGGTCTCAATGCACGCATGCAGAATTCCTGGTGGTATCAGGGCGGTGGCCAGGAGCTCGGCAACGAGTTCTTCAAGAAGTTCGGCGTGATCGCGTTTCCCTGCGGCAACACCGGCACGCAGATGGGCGGCTGGTTCCGCAAGGAGATCAAGACGGTCGCCGATCTCTCGGGCCTGAAATTCCGCATCGGCGGCATCGCCGGCCAGGTGTTGCAGAAGGTCGGTGTCGTGCCGCAGCAGCTCGCGGGCGGCGACATCTATCCGGCGCTGGAGAAGGGCACCATCGACGGCGCCGAGTGGGTCGGTCCCTATGACGACGAGAAGCTCGGTTTCCAGAAGGTCGCGAAGTACTACTACTATCCGGGTTTCTGGGAGGGCGGTCCGACCGTCCATGCCTTCTGCAATCTGGACAAGTGGAATTCGCTGCCGAAGAGCTACCAGGCGGTGCTCGAAAATGCCTGCGCCAACGCCAACACCTGGATGGCCGCGCGCTACGACATGCAGAACCCGTCGGCCCTGAAGCGGCTGGTTGCCGGCGGCACGCAGCTGCGCCCCTTCACCAACGAGGTCCTGGAAGCCTGCCTCAAGGCGACCAACGAGCTGTGGGCTGAAATCTCGGCCAAGAACCCCGACTTCAAGAAGTCGATCGACGCCATGCAGGCCTACCGCTCCGACGAATATCTGTGGTGGCAGGTGGCCGAATACACCTTCGACAGCTTCATGATCCGCTCGCGCACCCGCGGCTGATCCTATCCTTAAGTCGTATAGAGAAGCCCGGTCTCGCCAGAGGCCGGGCTTTTTTGCCGCGTCCGGACCTCAAACAGGGGATGGAAATCGGAAACCGTTTGTTCCATGTTTCTGGCATGATCCGGAAAAGTGTGTAGCGGTTTTCCGAACAGATCATGCTCAGTCAAAGAGCCAAGCCTCGGGAAGAAGGCAAATGACACAGTCAAAAACACAATCAGAGGGAGAGAACATGAAACGTCGAGACTTTATCAAGGTCACCGGCTTGGGCGTGGCAGGCGCCGCAAGCGTGGCGGCTCCGGCAATCGCGCAGAGTATGCCGGAGATCAAGTGGCGCATGACGACGAGCTGGCCGAAATCGCTCGACACGCTGCATGGCGGCGCCGAGATGATGGCCAAGATGGTCGGAGAAGCCACCGACAACAAATTCCAGATCCAGACGTTTGCCGCCGGCGAGATTGTGCCCGGCCTGCAGGTGCTGGATGCCGTGCAGAGCGCGACGGTGGAGATGGGCCATACCGCCTCCTACTATTATTTCGGCAAGGACCCGACCTTCACCTTCGGCTCCTCGATCCCGTTCGGGCCCGACATGCGCATCAACCAAGCCTGGTACATGATGGGCGGCGGCAAGGAGATCCTCAACGACTTCTACAAAAGCTACAACATCACCTCGCTTCTTGCCGGTAACACCGGTTGCCAGATGGGTGGCTGGTTCAGGAAGGAGATCAACACCGTCGATGATCTGAAGGGCCTGAAATTCCGCATCGG
This sequence comes from Bradyrhizobium sp. Tv2a-2, assembly GCF_000472425.1. GTDB lineage: Bacteria > Pseudomonadota > Alphaproteobacteria > Rhizobiales > Xanthobacteraceae > Bradyrhizobium. The sequence goes on from NZ_AXAI01000006.1 coordinate 104,725, forward strand.
CGGCTTTGCCGGGCGGGTGATGCAGAAGCTCGGCTGCGTGCCGCAGCAGCTTGCCGGCGGCGACATCTATCCGGCGCTGGAAAAGGGCACCATTGATGCGGCGGAATGGGTCGGCCCCTATGACGACGAGAAGCTCGGCCTCTACAAGGTCGCGCCGCACTACTACTATCCGGGCTGGTGGGAAGGGGGCCCGATGCTGCTCGCCTTCATCAACCTCGACAAATGGAACGCGCTGCCGAAATATTATCAGAGCCTGCTCGAGCAGGCCGGCCACTTCGCCAACAACTGGATGATGGCGAAATACGACACAGTGAATCCAAACGCGCTGCGCAAGCTGCTCGCGGGCGGGGCCAAGCTGCATCCGTTCTCACCGCCGATCATGGAAGCATCGTTCAAGGCAGCCAAGGAGCTGCACAACGAGGTGTCGGCGTCGAACGCGAACTTCAAGAAGGTCTACGAATCCCTGACCAACTATTCCAACAACAGCTACGCTTGGTTCCAGGTCGCCGAAGTCGGCTACGACAACTTCATGGCAAGGCATACGCAGAGTTGAGGGTGGCTGAGAGCGCAAATGTGAAACCCCGGAGCGAGAGCTCCGGGGTTTTTTAAGTGCTGAGCGCAACTGCCGAACGGATCACTGCTTCGGTGGTCCCAGATCCAGCGGCGGCAGGTCGATCTGCGGGACTTCGATCTTGACCTTGTTGAGATCGATATTCTGGGGCTTGTCCAGCAGGCCGGTCACAGTGATCGGGAAGGCGATCACGAGCGCGACCATCAACGCCTGCAGGCCGATCCAGGGCATGGCGCCCCAATAGATGTCGGAACTCTTGACCTCCTTCGGCGCCACGCCGCGCAGATAGAACAGCGCGAAGCCGAATGGCGGGTGCAGGAATGAGGTCTGCATGTTGACGCAGAGCATCACGCCGAACCAGATCAGCGCCGGTCCTTCTCCCACCACCGGCCCAAGGATCTTCTGTGCAATCGGCGCGATCATCGGCAGGATGATGAAGGCGATCTCGAAGAAGTCGAGGAAGAACGCCAGGAAGAAGATGAACAGGTTGATGAAGATCAGGAAGCCCCAGACACCGCCGGGCAGGGACGTCAGCATGTGCTCCAGCCACACGCCGCCGGAGACGCCGAGGAACACCACCGAGAAGCAGGTCGAGCCGATCAGGATGAAGGTAACCATGGTGGTGATGCGCATGGTCGTCTGATAGCCCTGCTTGATCAGGTCGCGCAGCTCCGGGATGCGAGCGGCTTCGACGCAGATCCAGGCCACCGCGAAATAGGTAACGGCAAAGGCCAGCTTGAAGATCAAGTTCTCCGTGTAGAGCATGGCGATGACGGTGCCGATGCCAGCCGCGATCACGCCAACGATCAGGATCTTGCTGCCGGTGCGGCTGAAGTCCTTGTGATGTATGGCGGCAAGCACGATGGCGCCGACCGCGCCCATGGCGCCGGCTTCAGTCGGCGTCGCCAGCCCCATCATCATGGTGCCGAGCACGACGAAGATCAGCACCGCCGAGGGGATGATGCCGAGCAGGCATTTGCGCCACAATGGCCAGCCGGTCAGCGTACGCGCTTCTTTCGGCACCGGCGGCACGTGGTCGGGCTTGAAGATGCCGAGCACGAAGGTGTAGCCGGCGAACAGGATGATCTGGAAGATCGACGGGCCCCAGGCGCCGAGATACATGTCGCCGACCGACTTGCCGAGCTGGTCGGCGAGCACGATCAGGACCAGCGAGGGCGGCACCAGCTGCGTGATGGTGCCGGAGGCCGCGAGCACGCCGGTGATGTAGCGCATGTTGTAGCCGTAGCGGATCATCACCGGCATCGAGATCAGCGCCATGGCGATGACCTGCGCCGCCACCGTGCCGGTGATGGCCCCCAGGATGAAGCCGACGATGATGACGGAGTAGCCGAGGCCGCCGCGGATCGGGCCGAACAACTGGCCCATCGAATCCAGCATGTCCTCGGCAAGCCCGCAGCGCTCCAGGATCGCGCCCATGAACGTGAAGAAGGGGATCGCGAGCAACAGCTCGTTGGAGAGCACGCTTCCGAACACGCGGCCCGGAATCGCCTGCAGGAAGTTGAGGTCGAAGAAGCCGAGATGGATGGCGAGGAAGCCGAACGAGAGTCCGACGGCGGCGAGCGTGAAGGCGACCGGAAAGCCGATCAGCATCGCCAGAACCAGGCCGCCGAACATCAAAGGCGGCATCATTTCCAGCGTGATCATTGGGTCGGCCTCTCATACTTGGCGTCGATCGTCACTTCGCCCTTCAGAGCTGCGACGCGCTTGATGACCTCGGAGACGCCCTGCAGCGCCAGCATCACGAAGCCCGAAGGGATGACGAATTTAATGGGCCAGCGGAGCAGGCCGCCGGCATTGCCGCTCATCTCGCCGACCGAATAGGACTGCATGAAGAACGGCCAGGATAGATAGGCGAGCAACAGGCACGACGGGATCAGGAAGAACAGCGTGCCGATCATGTCGAGCCAGAGCTGGCCGCGCTCGGACAGGAAGAGATAGAAGATCTCGACCCGCACATGCTCGTTCCTCTTGAAGGTGTAGGACGCCCCGAACATCACGAGGATCGCGAACATGTACCATTGCGCCTCGAGCCAGCCGTTGGACGAGTAGTCGAAGGCGTAGCGGATCATGGCGTTGCCGGCGCTGAGCAGACAGGCGAACAGCACCATCAGGTTGCAGACATAGCCGATCTTCTCGTTGATCTGGTCGATCGCAGTACTGATTGCCAGCAATGGGCGCATCGTATTCTCCGCGGCGGTGCCGTTATGGGCGCGCGCCGAAAACTGCAATAAGCATCGTTTCGCCACTGCGAGCGGAATTCGCGCAGTCGCGGCTCACCTGTCGGAGCGATTGCAATGACCGTCCCTCCCACATGAAGCTTTCGCCGTCTTGACTACGCGACCCGGCGTAGCGGCCCATCCGGCCCAGCAGGCATCGAAAGCAATCGCACGTAAACCAGCGCGCCTTTCGCCGTCAATCGGAAAATGGGCAAATTGACGCGTCCGCAAGCCGTTGCGGTGCCTTGGTAAATCGGACACGTGGAGGAGGGGGCGTCGCTTCTCCCTCTCCCGCAGGCGACCGCAGGCGGGGCGAGGTGGAATGCGCGGGAGCGCCTCAGCCCCCCGTCACGCTCATATGGCGAGAGACGCTGGGGCGGTTGTGGCGGCGGTCGATGATGAAATCATGGCCCTTGGGCTTCAAGCCGATGGCGCGGTCGATGGCAGTGGCGAGCAGCTCGTCGTCGGCAGAGAGACGCAGCGGCTTGCGCAGATCGGCGGCATCCTCGTGGCCGAGGCAGGTGTGGAGGGTGCCGGTGCAGGTGATACGCACGCGATTGCAGGCCTCGCAGAAATTATGGGTCATCGGCGTGATGAAGCCGAGCTTGCCGCCGGTCTCGCTGACATGGACATAGCGCGCCGGGCCGCCCGAGCTCTCCGCAAGGTCGGTCAGCGTGTATCGCTTGGCAAGGCGCGCACGCAGCACCGAGAGCGGCACATACTGGTCGATGCGGCCTTCGCCGATCTCGCCCATCGGCATCACCTCGATCAAGGTGAGTGCCATGCCCTTGCCGTGCGCCCATTCCATCAGGCTGGGGATCTCGTCCTCGTTCAAGTTCTTCAAGGCGACCGCGTTGATCTTCACGGCCAGGCCCGCGGCGCGGGCGGCCTCGATGCCGGCCAGCACCTTGTCGAGTTCGCCCCAGCGGGTGATGGCCCGGAATTTTACGGGGTCGAGCGTATCAAGGGAGACGTTGATGCGCCGGATGCCGCAATCGGCGAGCTCGGCGGCATGACGCGCAAGCTGCGTGGCGTTGCTGGTCATTGTCAATTCGTTCAACGCGCCGCTCTTGAGGTGACGCGAGAGCGATCGCACCAGCGACATCACGTTGCGCCGGACCAGCGGCTCGCCGCCAGTGAGGCGAAGCTTCTTCACGCCCTTGGCGATGAAGGCCGAGCAGAGCCGGTCGAGTTCCTCTAGCGTCAAGAGATCGGCTTTCGGCAGGAAGGTCATGTCTTCCGCCATGCAATAGAAGCAGCGCAGGTCGCAACGGTCGGTGACCGAGACACGCAGATAGCTGATGGTCCGTCCGTAAGGATCGGTCATCGCGCGCGAGGCGTGGGAGAGAGTGTCAAACGGGGCGTCGGTCATGAAGGAACTCAAGCTGCGGCGGCCGCAAGCCGCTGCGGGCCGCTTCCCATCACCGCAATGTAAGCATCAATACAAGCCCCGACAATCCGACGATTGCCGGATTGAGTCGCGAAGCGTTCACGCTGCGCTGCGAAAGTCAGCGGCTTCCAGGAGGCGGGGCGGCGTTCGAATCGGGGAACGCCGAATCGGCTGGCGCTGCCAGCTTGGGCTTCGTCTTCGGGTGCATCTTGCGTGCCTTGGGCGGCGGTCCCGCCGGCTGCAGTTCTGCGAACACCGGGTTCGGATCGGTCGTGGTGGTGGCGGACGTGGTGAGGTCGCCGGGGTTCTTGACCACTGCTACAGTCACGGTCGCCGGCTGGTATTTGGCGAGGGCGTAGGTCACGGTGAAGCTCGCGTCAGGGGCGGGCACCGAGACCGAGCAGGGGGTCTTGCAGCCAGGTCCCAGCGACGTCTTGGCGTCCGCGCCCGATGGCTGCGACTCCAGCTGGACCTGGATGTTCGGCGGCTTGGATTTGAAATAGTCGCTGAAGGAGGTGGACGAGCAACCACCCAGGCTTGCTCCCGCAAGGGCGCAAGCCCCGGCTAAGGCAGTCGCGATAACACGCCGCATTTTGGTCGATCCGTCACTCTTTGCGGCAAGTTGCCGTAATCCCGCGGCGACCATAGGAGGGTCAAGATAGCGGCGCAACCGCGCGGGAGCGCATCGTTAATTGATGGTTAATGCATACCGGTACGAGAGTCCCGAAACGGAACAGTTTTCAAGGGTTTAGATGTGGCCTGGAACTGCCGAGAGCTCGCCGACGGCCTCCGGCAGATCGCGCATATGGTGGATCAGCCGGTCAGGCTTCAGTTCGACGATGGGAACATCGGTGTAGCCGAAGCTGACCCCGATCACGGGCATTCCGGCGCGGCGGGCGACCCCGATGTCATTGCCGGAATCCCCGACCATCACACTTGAAATGACAGTGCCTCCGGCCTTGGCGACAGTCTGGCGCAGGATGGTCGGATCCGGCTTTGAAACCCCGAAAGTGTCGGCACCGCAGATCGCGGCAAACCGGTCGGTCAGGCCCAGTGCATCCAGCAGCCGCCTGGACAGCCATTCCAGCTTGTTGGTGCAGACCGCAAGCTGGTAACCGCGCGAGACGAGGTCATCCAGCGCCGCTTCCAGGCCCTCGAAGGGTCGAGACGCGTCCGCGATATGGTCGGCATAGAATTCGACGAAATCCGCGGTCATGCGGTTGAGGTCGTCGAAGGTAGCCGCACGTCCCTCCACCTCCAGCCCGCGCTCGATCAACTTGCGGGCACCGGCGCCGATCATGTTGCGGGCCGAGGCCAGGGGAACCGCGGGCAGGCCCTCGCGCGCCAGCACATAATTGAGCGCGGTGATCAGGTCGGGCGCGGTGTCTACCAGCGTGCCGTCGAGGTCGAAGACGATGAGGGGGCAGGACGCAGCCATCCCTTACAGCGCTATCGGTCCCGAGGTGATCACGCAAGGGGCCGGACCCGAATGCCGGGCGAGTGTGGCTTTTGGATTGCACTTATGGCCGCCATTAGCGCTATCCGGCCGGGAAAAACGAGGCTAGATATGCCCGCGCCGGTGCCCGGGGGCGAGGCCGGCGCAAGCTCTTTGGGCGTTTCTGGGGCCGGGTTCTTGAGTATGTCGATGGACGAGTTGAAACGGCAGGCAGCGGCGCGCGCGTTGCAAGAGGTACGCGACGGCATGCGGCTCGGGCTCGGCACCGGCTCGACGGCCAAGTATTTCGTCGAGCTGCTCGGCGACAAGGTCCGCGCCGGGCTTAACGTCGTGGGCGTTCCGACCTCGGAAGCGACCAGGGCTGATGCGCTCCGCTGCGGCGTGCCCCTGACAACGCTGGACGAGATCGACCGGCTCGATCTCACCGTGGACGGCGCCGACGAGGTCGATGGCGCGCTCGATCTGATCAAGGGCGGGGGCGGCGCGCTGCTCCGCGAGAAGATCGTGGCCGCCGCCTCGGATCGCATGATCGTGATTGCCGACGAATCCAAATGGGTGGCGACGCTGGGCCGCTTTCCCTTGCCGGTCGAGGTGATCCCGTTCGGGCTTGCCGCCACCAGGCGCGCCATCGCGCAAGCCTGCGCGGAAAGCGGCGTTTCCGGGGAGATGGTGCTGCGCAAGGCCAAGGATGGCCACGTTTTTGTCACCGATGGCGGCCACTGGATTGTCGACGCCCATCTTACTCGCATACAAGACGCCCGCCGGCTGGCGGGTCTTCTAAGCACCATACCCGGCGTCGTGGAGCACGGGTTGTTCGTCGGGCTGGCCACTCAGGCAATCTTGGCGGGCGCGCAGGGAATACGCGTCATAGATCGGCCTTGAGCCGCAATAGGAGAAATCGGAATGAAGAGCGTTTTCAAAATGTTGCCGGCTGCTTTTGTGGTGCTGGCAGTGGCCGGTCTGCCCGCCTCGGCCCAGCAGGCGCCGGCGCAGCAGCAGGCGCCTACGCTCAAGCCGGGCTCTCCTGCGGCGATCGCGGCGGCCAAGGAAATCCTGGCCATGAAGAACGCCGCCGCGATGTACGCCAACGCCGTTCCGAACATCGTCGAGCGGACCAAGGATACGCTTCTGCAGTCCAATTTGAACTACCAGAAGGATCTCAACGAGGTCGCGGTGATCGTGGCGCAGCGTCTTGCCGGCCGCGAGAAGGAGATCAACGAGGGCATGGCGCAGATCTATGCCAATGAATTTACCGAGCAGGAGTTGAAAGACCTCGTCACCTTCTACAAATCACCGCTCGGCCAGAAGCTGCTGGCCAACGAGCCGCGCGCCATCCAGTTCAGCATGTCCTATATGAACCAGTGGGCGCAGCAATTCGCCGAGATCGTCAACGGCGAATTCCGCGCCGAGATGCGCAAGCGCGGCAAGAACATCTAACCAGCCCAGGAACAGGTCGGGGAACAGGTCGGGGTACGACTATGGCTGATTTCGACGTCGACCTGTTTGTGATCGGAGGCGGTTCGGGCGGCGTGCGCGCCGCGCGGATCGCGGCGGGCTACGGCGCCCGCGTCATGGTGGCGGAAGAATACCGCATGGGCGGCACCTGCGTGATCCGCGGCTGCGTGCCCAAGAAGCTCCTGGTGATGGGCTCGCATATCCGCCATGAGCTCGCCGATGCCGCCGGATTCGGCTGGACCATTGCGAACGCGACCTTCGACTGGCCGACCCTGATCGCCAACAAGGACAAGGAGATCGGGCGGCTGGAAGCGGCCTACACCACCAATGTCGAGAAATCCGGCACCCGCATCGTCAAGACGCGCGCGGTGCTGGAGGACGCGCATGCGGTGCGGCTTGCGACCGGCGAAAAGGTCACCGCGAAATATGTGCTGATCGCCACGGGCGGCGCGCCCAACCACGGCCGCATGATCGAGGGCATCGAGCATGTGATCTCCTCCAACGAGGCGTTTCACCTGGAAAAGCTGCCGCGGCGGATCGTGATCCAGGGCGGCGGCTATATCGCGCTGGAATTCGCCTGCATCTTCGCCGGCTTCGGCTCCGACGTCACGGTGGTCTATCGCGGCGACAACATCTTGCGCGGCTTTGACGACGACGTCCGCGCCCATGTCCGCAGCGAAATGGAGAAGGAGGGCATCTCGATCCTGACCGGCTGCACGGTAGAGAAGGTCGAGAAGTCAGGCGAGGGATATATCTCGCATCTGTCGAGCGGCTCGAGCCTTGCCTCGGACCAGGTGATGTTCGCGATCGGCCGCCATCCGAACGTCGCCAATCTCGGGCTGGAGAACGCAGGCGTCGCCATCAATCCTGCCAATGGCGGGATCACGGTCAACGCCTATTCCCAGACATCGGTGCCGAACATCTATGCCATCGGCGACGTCACAAATCGTGTCAACCTGACGCCGGTGGCGATCCGCGAGGGCCATGCTTTCGCCGACACCGTGTTCGGCAAGCGCGACGTGAAGGCCGACCATGTCGACGTTCCGACCGCAGTCTTCACCCAGCCCGAGATCGGCACCGTGGGGCTGACGGAAACGCAGGCGCGCGCGCAATATAGCCATGTCGACATCTACAAGACCACGTTCAAACCGATGAAGGCGACGCTGTCGGGCCGCGATACCCGCATCCTGATGAAGCTCGTGGTGGACGGCGCGACTGACCGAGTGCTCGGTTGCCATATCGTCGGGGACTATGCCGCCGAGACCATTCAGGCGGTCGCAATCGCGGTGAAGATGAAGGCGACCAAGGCCGACTTCGACTCAACCGTCGCGCTGCATCCGACCGCAGCGGAAGAGCTTGTGACCATGCGGACGCCGACCGCGCGGCACGTGCGGCTGGCGGCGGAATAGGCGCGTCTTGTCTAAAGCGCGATGAGATTCGGTTGAATCATCATCGCGCTTTAGGTCCTTGATTGAGCATGATCTGTTCGGAAAAGCCGCTACACACTTTTCCGGATCATGCTTTTAGAGTGTTTTCGAGCGAAGTGGGGACCGGTTCGCGTGAAGAAAACCCGTCAAAACAAGAATCTAGAGCTCCGGTTCTGATTCAATCAGAACCAGAAATGCTTTTAGCCCGTCGCGCCTTGCACGGCCGCGTCATAGGCGTCGATCGTCATCCTGGCGCGCTCTTTGATGTCTGCTGCGGTCATCCCCGGCTTGTACAGGCTGCCACCAAGACCGAAGGCAAAAATTCCGGCGCTGACATAATCAGAGAAATTCTTGTCCGAGACGCCGCCGACGGCGGCGATCATCAGGTCCGCCGGCAACACGGCGCGGATGGCGGTGATGCCCGCAGCCCCCAGTACGCTGGCAGGAAAAAATTTCAGGCCGGAGGCGCCGCATTTTGCCGCCAGCAGCGCTTCGGTCGCGGTGAAGACGCCGGGCATGGTGACCATACCGCGTGCTCGTGCCCGCGCGATCACGTCCGCGTCGGTGTTCGGCGTCACCATGAGCCGGCCGCCGACGTCATGCAACTGCTCGACGGCCTCGGTGGTGAGCACCGTGCCGGCACCGATCAGCACTTCGGCAGGCGCCATCTTCACCGCGATCTCGATGGAGCGGAACGGATCCGGCGAGTTGAGCGGAATCTCGATCGCGGTGAAGCTGCTCTCGAGCAGCTGGCCCACGATCGCTTGCGTTTCGTCAGGCCTGATGCCGCGCAGGATTGCAACCAGCGGGCGCTTCATCGCGGGGAAGGGAACGTGGCTCATTCGCTGCTATCCTCTTATCTCTTCCAGATCGCCGAGGCGGCCCGGGAGAGGCCGGCCAGCACGGCCTCGTCGGCATCGATCGGCTGCACGGCAACCGAGAGCGTGTCGAACGCCAATCGATAGAACGCCGCTAACCTGCCCGACGCCACCAGCGTGACGCTTCCGCGCGGCATATGCTTCGCAAGCCCCGCGGCAAGTTCGAGCCCGATCAGCGTCCCCGAAATCGTCCCGCGCGCTTCGGCCGGCGTGCCGCCGAACAGGAGCTGGCGCGAGCGCACCCGGAACAGCAGGTTGGCGGCGAACGCAGGGGCCTTGAACGCGGCCACGACGGCGTCCTGGAACGCGCCGCGGTCTTCTGTCGCCTCGGCGCCTGTCAGCGCATGCGACAGGATGGTCTCGCGCGAGATGGCGCTGAAGAGCTCACCAGTCATGAAGGTTGCAAAGCGTGCAACCGTTCCGCTTCTCACCTCGGCCCATTTCGAATGCGTGCCCGGCATGCACACCAGCGCCTCACTCACGGCTTCGTTGCCAAGCGCGCCGAGCAGCTGGGTTTCTTCGCCGCGCATCACGTCCGGCGCGCTTGTGTCGCGTTGCGCGATGCCCGGCAGGATACGGATGTCGCGGGACTGTCCTGATACGCTCACGGCGCCCGCCAGGATCGCATCAAGTGGAGCCGGGGCGTCGACATAGCCGGCTTCGACCCAGCCCTGGCGCGCGCCGGCCATGCCGCAGATGATAACGGGCAGGTCAGGCGCGGCGTCGACAGCTGCAAGATGCGACTGCAGCACGGCGGAAAAGCCGCTTTTGGCCGCCACCGTCATGCCCTCATCGCTGCGCCGCTCAGTGAGCGGCTGGCCGGAGCGGTCTACCAGCCAGAGGCGGAAGCTGCTCGTACCCCAATCGACGGCGGCGTAGGCAGCCTGGTTCATCCCGATCGTCCCATTCCCGTGACATATTGCCGCCGCCCGCGTTGTCCGGGCCGACGAAGATTCGGACGATGTTAGATCGAAGCGGCGGCTTATTCAAAGCCGCCGCTCGTGTCAGGTCCCACGTGCAATTTTCAGGCGTTATGACCGCGTCACGATCGCCCCGGCGCAGGCTTTGGACCAGGTCATCGTTGCAGTGACCCGTTGGATCGTCGGCCTGTCTGCGATCGCCTTCGGCACGCCGTACAACATCCTGATCAACCGGCCCGGCCTGCAAGCGCAGCAGCAAGGACTCAGCGTAGATTGCCAAAGGGCGCGTTCTCTTTGGGCGGGCAGGGCGATGCCTAAGCCCTAGCACCGTTGGTTCAGCTGCGAATATCCGGCAGCTGTGCTGACGCTTGATTGCCCCGAAGGACAATTGCAACCTGCAGCCGGATTGCCTCAAATGGAATCGTGATGGTGGCTTGCGCATCACGCGCTTCCCTCACCGGTGCGGCGGCCCTCGACCCACCCCCTCGGGCCGCCGACGCCGCGTCTGCGGTCATGTACGCGAGCCGTGCAGGCATCGGGGTTCGCTTGGCCACGGCAACGACGGTTGATTTGGATCAATCAGCGGCACCAACAATTCCGTCCTTTTATCGAACATCGAGGGGAACACCGGCATCGCTCTTGGCGTCAGTGTTGACCGTCATTCGCACAGGACCGGCTTGAAACGCCAAAAGCTCGGTTGTGATGCTTCAATCGTTGGGTGAGCGATGCCGCACGTTTGGTACGTTAGTTTCGAAACACACAAACGCGGTCTTTTGCCCAAGCGACGAAATGCGCGCGTTACCAGGACATTTGAAACCGAGACTGAGGCCAAGGACTTCGCACGAGCGAAGTTCGATGAGGGATTGGTCGTCTTCGCCGGTACGCTCAATCCGCATTTGCCGAAACGGCTTATTCCATCGGGCAGCATCCCTCTGTGGCTCGAGGGTGCGCTGCAAGAGCCCAATGACGCTCGCGACGGCGAAAAATAACTCAATGACCTGCGCGGGGCCGAGCGGGCAGCGCTTTGTGCTCGCCGTTTGTTTAGCCCGGGCCGAACTCGGGGGCTTCCTTTTGCCGGATCACCATCCGCACTCATGCGCGCGCTCGCGCAAATTCCTTTTGCGCGGGAGCCCCGGGTGCAGCGGCCGCCACCCGGCCTTGCCTGTGCCCTCATCTTTTGAGGGTGACGATGATGCAAGACTCGGGCGGATGCCGTCGCGAGAACGCGAGCTGACGTCTCTTTCATTATTGCGAGGAGCAAAGCGACGACCGTGTCCGCCGAGGGCGCACTTGCGCGCAGATGGAAGCAATCCAGAGCCGCACGCAGTGCTCTGGATTGCTTCGCTTCGCTCGCAATGACGGACGACGCTGTTTTGAAATTTGAACCGAAATATCCCTGCGCGTCGTCCCGGCGAAGGCCCATAACCACAGGCCGGTGTTTTGCGAAGGTCGTCTGCCACCGGGCCCTACCGAAAGATTCCGCGGTATGGCTCACTGCCTACGCCGAAGCGCCGTTGCTATTCTCCCGCCAGCCATTCCGCCGCCCCACGCCACAGCGTGTCGCAGTGCTCGGGACGGAAAAAACCAAAATGACCGATCTTCTTGGCGCCAAGCTCGGCCGGATTGACCGGGACGATTTCTGCCGCGGCGCCGGAGAGGCCCCTGCAGAGCAGCTCGACCGCCGGCAGCGTCGCCCAGGGATCGTCGGTGAAGGTAAGCGCGCGCAACGCGCCCTTGAAGTTCGGAAAGTTTGGCAGTCCCGCGAGCGTGGCGTCGTCGAACAGATAGCGCGGGCTCATCACCCATCGGGTCCATTGCAGGAACACGCCCTTGGGCAGATCTTCGCCGATGCCGCTGCGGCCGGGCGCATAGCCGAGCAGATAGGTGAGGGGGACGCCGACGAGGCTCATCAGCGCAAACACGCGGTAGCGCTCGGGCGAGGCCATCAGCTTCCAGTAGGCCGCTTGCGCCGAGACGAACAGCGCGCGCGACACCTCGCCATTGTTGGGCAGAAGCCCGAGCGCCTGGCCGCCGAAGGAATGGCCGACATAGGAGAGCGGCAGATCCCGGTAGCGCTCACGCATCCAGCCCACCGCGGCGGTCGCATCGAGCGCGGCCCAGTCGGCCATCGAGGCCTTGAAGCCGGCCAGCGATTTCGGCCGCCTGTTGCCCTCGACCGCGAGGCCCCGGGAACCGCCGATGCCGCGATAATCGTAGGTCAGGACGGCGAACCCAGAATGCGCGAGGTAGCCGGCAAAGCCGCGATAGACCCGACGGGGCGTCGCGGTGGCCGAACTGATGACCACGGCATTGCGCCTGGCGGTGCGGGGCAGAAACAGCGTGGCCGCCAGCGGATAGCCGTCGGTTGCGGGAATGATGATGTCATCGCTTAAGACATCGTCCAGCGTGGCCGTGCTCATTGCGATTTCCCTGCCGGTCTCTCAAGGCGTCCCCGGTCCTGGGGCGTCTTTCGACGTTGCTTGAGCAAAGGAGAATTCAGCTTGTCTCGCAAGGGCTTGTCCCGAAATTTGAAATCGATGGTAGCGGCCCTGCAACAGCCCCTGTATAAGGCGGCGCCTGCAAGTTACGATTAAGTCGCGGTTTTTGCTTGAGGAGTTCACGTGATGTCCGAGCGCTGGTCCCCCGACAGCTGGCGGTCCAAGCCGGTGGTGCAGATCCCCGACTACCCCGACACCAAGGCGCTGGCCGATGTGGAGGCTCAGCTTGCGACGTTCCCGCCGCTGGTCTTTGCCGGTGAGGCCCGCAACCTGAAGAAGGCGCTGGCGCGGGTGGCGGCCGGCGAAGCCTTCCTGCTGCAGGGCGGCGATTGCGCCGAGAGCTTTGCCGAGCACGGCGCCAACAACATCCGCGATTTCTTCCGCGTGTTCCTGCAGATGGCGGTGGTGCTGACCTACGCCGGCGCGGTTCCGGTGGTGAAGATTGGCCGCATCGCCGGGCAATTTGCAAAGCCGCGCTCCTCGCCGACCGAGAAGCTGGACGGCGTCGAGCTGCCGAGCTACCGCGGCGACATCGTCAACGACATCGCTTTCACCGCCGAAGCTCGCGCGCCCGATCCGCAGCGCCAGTTGATGGCCTACCGGCAGTCGGCGGCGACACTCAACCTGCTGCGCGCCTTCGCGACCGGCGGCTATGCCAATTTGGCCAGCGTTCACCAGTGGATGCTGGGCTTTCTGAAGGATTCACCGCAGTCTCGCCGTTACAAAGAGCTGGCTGATCGCATCTCGGAGGCTCTGAACTTCATGCGTGCCTGCGGGCTCGACCTGGAAAGCCATCCCGAGCTCCGCGCGACCGATTTCTACACCAGCCACGAGGCGCTGCTGCTCGGCTATGAGCAGGCCATGACCCGCGTCGATTCCACGACCGGCGACTGGTACGCAACCTCCGGCCATTTCATCTGGATCGGCGACCGCACTCGTCAGCTCGACCACGGCCATATCGAATATTTCCGCGGCATCAGGAATCCGATCGGCCTCAAATGCGGGCCGTCGCTGAAGCCGGACGACCTCCTCAAGCTGATCGACGTCCTCAACCCCGACAACGAGCCGGGCCGGCTGACCCTGATCGGCCGCTTCGGCGCCGACAAGATCGGCGACCATCTGCCGGCCTTGATCCGCAGCGTTCAGCGCGAGGGCAAGGTCGTGATCTGGTCATGCGATCCCATGCACGGCAACACCATCACCTCGACATCAGGCTACAAGACGCGGCCGTTCGACCGCATCCTGGCGGAGGTGAAGAGCTTCTTCGCCATCCACGGCGCCGAAGGCACCCATGCCGGCGGCGTGCATCTGGAGATGACGGGCAAGGACGTCACCGAATGCATCGGCGGCGCCCGCGCCATCACGGATGAGGACCTCAACGACCGCTATCACACGGTCTGCGATCCGCGCCTCAATGCCGAACAGTCGATCGATATGGCCTTCCTGGTCGCCGAGCTGCTGAAGCAGGAGCGGGCAGGCAAGGTGAAGCCGGTGCCGGCGGCCGCGGGGTTTTGAGATTTGGTGCGGTTCTGGCGGGCGACCATCAACTCCTATAACGGCCTGGTCTTCGCGGTCCGCTCCGAGCAGGCCATTCGCGAGGAGCTCGTCGCGCTGATCCTGTCGCTGCCGGCCGCCTGGCTGGTCGGGGCGACGGTGATGCGCGCCGTCGAGCTCGTCGCCACGGTGGTGCTGGTGCTCACCGTGGAATTGCTCAACACCGCGATCGAGAAGCTCGCCGACCGCCTGACCATGGAGCACGACACCAAGATCAAGCATGTCAAGGACATGGGATCGGCGGCAGTCGGAGTCATCCTGATCATGGCCGGCATCTTCTGGCTGTTCGCCATCGCCGAGCGCTTAGGTGTGTTCTAATTCAGCATTGCAGAGGGGGCGGCGCAGCTACACCTTAATTCCATGACCGAACGCACCAACCAGTTCATCATCACGCTCGCCCAGCTCAATCCGACCGTGGGCGATGTCGAGGGCAATGCTGCGAAAGCGCGCGCGGCGCGGGCGAAGGCGGCTGCCGATGGCGCCGATCTTGTCGTCTTCTCCGAATTGTTCATCGCCGGCTACCCGCCGGAGGACCTCGTGCACAAGCCTGCCTTCCAGGCCGCGTGCCGGACAGCAATCGAGACGCTGGCGCGGGAGACCGCCGATGGCGGGCCGGCGATGCTGATCGGCACCCCCTGGGTCGACGACGGCAAGCTTTATAACGCCTGCGCGCTGCTCGACGGCGGCCGCATCGCGGCCATCCGCTACAAGGCGAACCTGCCGAACTACGGAGTGTTCGACGAAAAGCGCCTGTTCGCACGCGGGCCCGCTGCGGGGCCTGTGACCATCAAGGGTGTGCGGGTCGGTGTGCCCATCTGCGAGGACATCTGGCTCGAGGAGTCCGAAGACTACGAGAACGTCGTCGAGTGCCTGGCGGAGACAGGCGCGGAGATTCTTGTGGTGCCGAACGGCTCGCCCTACGCCCGCGACAAAAACGACGTGCGGCTGTCGGTTGCGGTGGCGCGTGTCACCGAGAGCGGGCTGCCGCTGATCTATCTGAATGAAGTGGGCGGCCAGGATGAGCTTGTGTTCGACGGCGCCTCCTTTGCGCTGAATGCCGATCTCTCGGTCGCAGCGCAACTGCCGGCCTTTGCCGAGAATATCACGACCCTGCGCTGGGTCCGCGACGGCGACAGCTGGCGCTGTAGCGCACCGATCACGCCGCTGCCCGAGGGCGACAAGGCCGATTATGCGGCCTGCGTGCTGGGCCTGCGCGACTATGTCCGCAAGAACGGCTTTCCGGGCGTGCTGCTCGGCATCTCCGGCGGCATCGACTCTGCGCTGTGCGCGGCGATCGCGGTGGACGCGCTCGGCGCCGACCAGGTGCGGGGCGTGATGCTGCCCTATCGCTTCACCGCGCAGGTGTCGCTGGACGATGCGGCGAAGCTCGCAGGGCAACTCGGCATCCGCTACGAGGTGCTGCCGATTGCGACAGCGGTGGAGGGATTCGAGGCGATCCTGTCGGACCCCTTTGCGGGGCTGCCGCGCGACATCACCGAGGAGAATCTGCAGGCGCGCGCCCGCGGCACGTTGTTGATGGCGATCTCCAACAAGACCGGCGCCATGGTGGTGACGACGGGCAACAAATCGGAAATGTCGGTCGGTTACGCCACGCTCTATGGCGACATGAACGGCGGCTTCAACCCGATCAAGGACATCTACAAGACCGAGGTGTTCCGCCTCTCGGCGTTGCGCAACGGCTGGAAGCCGCAGGGCGCGCTCGGTCCGTCGGGGGAGGTCATTCCGCCCAGCATCATCACGCGGCCGCCGACTGCGGAGCTGCGCGAGAACCAGACCGACCAGGATTCGCTGCCGCCTTACGACGTCCTGGACGGCATTCTGGAACGGCTGGTCGAGCGCGATGAGCCGCTGGCCGCGATCGTCGCGGCCGGTTTCGATCGCGAAATGGTGGCCCGCATCGACCGGCTTCTGAACATTGCCGAATACAAGCGGCGGCAGGCAGCGCCGGGCGTGAAGGTGACCGGCCGGAATTTCGGCCGCGACCGCCGCTATCCCATCACCAACCGGTTCCGCGACTCCGGCAAGGCGTTACCCGAGCCCGATCAGAGCTTGGTTGCGCGCGCGGGCCGCGCCTCCGCGGAGTCGTTCGACGGCTAGCTTCAACCAGCAGATGACCCTAAAGCATGATCCGGAAAAGTGTCCGAAGAGATCATGCTCAATCAAAGACCCAAAGCACGATGACGATTGAACTCAATCTCATCGCGCTTTAGCGCGCCGGGATAAAGGTCGGTCCCACCGTGCGGATCTGCTTGTTGTCGGAGGCGGGCGGCGTGGTATCGGCGGGCGCCTGCGCGGTCGTGTCGGGGCCGGTGGCCGGCGCGGTCGCCGTCGTCGCGCCCTTCTTGGCGGCAGAGGCAGGCGGCTGCCTGGTCAGCGGCCGCTGCATCTTCTTGGCGCTCTCTTCGGTGACGATGATGTCGCCCTGCTGCTGGGCCTCGGCCTTGTCGTCGACCGACTTCAACGCATCCGCCCAGCTCTGGCCCGGCGCACGGCAGGCGCAGGACGGGTTGAACTCGCTGCGGTAGCGGAAGGCGTTGGGCAGGGCGGTATAGGGCTGGCCATTGACGGACACCGCCTGGTTGATGTCCTCGCCCGGGTTGCGATAGGCGTAGAGGTTCGCTTCGGTGGCCGGGCACAGCGCCTTGCAGCTCTTTTCGTCGTCGGGGAATCGCGCAGGTACGGTTGCAAACGAGATCGGGAAATAACCGCCGTCGCAGGTGCGGACACAGACGGTGCGATAGGTCCCAGAGGGCGGGCCCATGTCGGGGCCGCCCGGCGGCGACATGATGCTGCCGCTCGGATTCGGATTATTGTTGCCGAACAGATTGCTCAGGAAATTGCCGGGACCACCGCCGCCGCCGGCATTGGCAAACTGCGCGTATTGCGGGCCGCAATTGTTCTGGCCGAGCGCGATCAGGACCGAGCGGCGCTGGTTGTCGCGATCTGCACCGAGCCCGCCGCCGCGCAGCCGCTCCAGGCTCGACGTCATCTGGTCGAGATTGGTGCGCATCTGCTGGATCTGGTTGTTGATCGGGCCGCATTGCGCCGACTGGCCGGAGAACAGCGAGAAGAAGCCGGAGGAGTCGCAGCCCATGTGCCGCGCTTGCGCAGTGAGGCGGTCGAGCTCGGACTGCTGCCTGGCAGCGGCATCCTGATAGCGGCGGATCTGCTCATCCTTGCCGGGATCGTTGCTGCCGCCACGGTCGATGGTGGCGAGCTGGGCCTCGAGCCGCGGACAGACCGGGTTGACGGCACCACCGGGTGGCGGCGGTGCGCCTTGCGGACCCGGCGGCGGCTGCATCTGCGCCGATGCAACTCCGCTCAGCAGCACGCTGCTTGCGAGCGCAGCGCAGGCAAGGAACCGTCGGGTCGAGAATGCAGAGAAGAGATGGAGCATATCAGGCCGTCAGAAGGAGTTCGCAGCCCACCGGCCGCAGGCGCCTCCCATAGCCGCTTCTTCCGGCAAGGTCACGTCGTTTCCGCGGCACCGGGGCGGCGCGGAGGATTGCGAAACCAAGCGCTTCAGCGCTGGCAGGTGATGGCGACGTATTCGTTGCAGCCGCCGCGCGGGCAGTGTCCGGCCGCCTTCGGAACCGACCCGGTAACTTCGTCGGGGTCGACGCGGCGGTATGAGGAGGCCTCCGCAAAATCGCGTGATCGGCAGTAGGAGAGCGCAGCATGCGCGCCGCATTTGTCGCCCTTGGCCAGGCACTGGTCGACGCCGTAGCCGTCGGCTTCGTTGGCGATGATGAAGACCTTGGTTTCGGCGCGCGCAGCCGTGGCTCCCATGAGGAGCAGGCACGCAAGAAGCGTGATGAGGGATCGCATGATGCACCGACGAGCGAGGGGACCGCCTTCATTGAATAAGCCTAAATCCCTAAGAATGATTAACCATGGCGGCGGCGAGGATCGTTTTGGAGCCAAAAAAGGCTTTTTCGCGACCCTTGACGCCAAGCCCCCGCTTGCCCCATGGTGGATTCATGAACGGTTTCCTCGCCATTTGCTGCGTTAGCCGCGAGATTATGAGCTAGCTATTCGCTGGCTGAGGCCGTCTTTTCTCAAAAATCTTGAGATTACTGGACGCCCGGCCGGCAGGGACGGGATCCATGGAATTGCGATTCTACGATACGTTTTCGCGGGACAAGCGAACCTTCAAGCCGCTCGATCCCAACATCGTCCGCATGTATGTCTGCGGACCGACGGTCTACGACTTCGCCCATATCGGCAATGCGCGGCCGGTGATCGTGTTCGACGTGCTGTTCCGCCTGCTGCGTCATCTCTATGGCGCGGATCACGTCACTTACGTCCGCAACATCACCGACGTCGACGACAAGATCAACGATCGCGCATGCCGCGACTTTCCGGAACTGCCGCTAAACGAAGCGATTCGGAAGGTCACGGAAATCACCGACAAACAGTTCCACGAGGACGTCGATGCGCTGGGCGCGCTGCGGCCGACGGTCGAGCCGCGCGCGACCGAGCACATCGCGGAAATGCGCGTGATCATCGAAAAGCTCGTTGCCGGTGGCTTTGCCTATGTCGCCGAGGACCACGTATTGTTCTCGCCGCAGGCGATGAATACGGCGAACACGCTGCTGCCGCGCTACGGCTCGCTCTCCAATCGTTCGCTGGACGAGATGATCGCGGGCGCCCGCGTCGATGTCGCGCCGTACAAGCGGGACGCCACCGACTTCGTACTCTGGAAGCCCTCCAAGCCCGGCGAGCCGTCCTGGCCGTCGCCGGCCGGCATCAAGGCGGAGGGTCGGCCCGGCTGGCATATCGAGTGCTCCGCGATGTCGTGGAAGCATCTCGGCGAGCAATTCGACATTCATGGCGGCGGCATCGATCTCGTGTTCCCGCATCACGAGAATGAGCTCGCACAGAGCTGCTGCGCGTTCCACGAGAACCGCATGGCGAATTTCTGGATGCACAACGGCTTCCTGCAGGTCGAAGGCGAGAAGATGTCGAAGAGCCTCGGCAACTTCATCACCATTCGCGATCTGCTGGCGGACTGGCCGGGCGAGGTGCTGCGCCTCAGCATGCTGAAGACGCACTACCGTTCGCCGATCGACTGGACGCTCAAGAGCGTGGAGGAGAGTGCCAAGACGCTCGACGATTGGTATCGCTTCGCCGCCGATGTCCGCGGCGGCGAGCCGGCCGGCGTCGTCATCGAGGCGCTGGCGGACGATCTCAACACGCCGCAGATGATCGCGGCGCTGCACGGCCTGCGCAATAGCGCCCGAAGCGAAGCCGATCGCGGTGCACTCGCAAGCTCGTTGCGTCTGATCGGATTCCTGGGCGAGAGCGCTGAACAGTGGGAAAGCCGGAAGCGCAGCGCGAGCGGCATCGATGTGGCGAAGATCGAGGCCTTGATCGCTGAGCGCACCGCTGCACGTGCGCGAAAGGATTTCGGGGAGTCCGACCGCATTCGCGACGAGCTCGCCGCGATCGGGGTCGTCATCAAGGATTCCAAGGACGGCACCACCTGGGAGGTCGCGCGATGATGGCCCAATCCATGCCAAGACCCGCTCTGCGGCCGTTCCTGCCGGCCGATGTGCCGATGCTGGCGGCGATCTTCGTTGCCGCCATCCAGGAGCTGACCGGTGATGATTACAGCGAGGCGCAGCAGGAGGCCTGGGCCGAGGTCGCCGAGGACGAGGCGGCGTTTGGCAAGAAGCTGGCTGGCGAGCTGACTTTGATCGCAACCGTGCAGAATTCGCCGGTCGGGTTTGCGTCGCTTAGAGGCAATGACCAAATCGGCATGCTCTATGTGCATCCGAGCGTGGCCGGGCAGGGCGTCGGCGCCATGCTGTGCGACGCATTGGAGAAGCTCGCAGGAGCCCGGGGCGCCAAGAATTTGTCCGTCGATGCCAGCGACAACGCGCTCGATTTCTTCAAAAAACGCGGCTATGTCGCGCAACAGCGCAACAGCGTCACGGTAAACGGCGAATGGCTCGCCAACACCACGATGCAAAAGACACTCGGCGACGGAGAGGCGGGGGGACAACAATGAGCCGCGAGCGCCTCTACCTCTTCGACACCACGCTGCGCGACGGCGCGCAGACCAACGGCGTCGACTTCACCCTCACCGACAAGCAGGTCATCGCGCAGATGCTTGATGACCTCGGCATCGACTATGTCGAGGGCGGCTATCCCGGCGCCAATCCGCTCGACAACGAGTTCTTCGCGGACAAGCCGAAGCTCGATCATGCACGCTTCACCGCGTTTGGCATGACGCGGCGGCCGGGGCGCTCGGCCTCCAACGATCCTGGCCTCGCTGCGCTGCTTGAAGCCAGGGCCGATGCGATTTGCTTCGTCGCAAAATCCTCCGCCTACCAGGTGCGAGTGGCGCTGGAGACCACCAACGAGGAAAACCTCGCCTCCATCCGCGACAGCGTTGCCGCCGCAAAAAAGGGGGGCCGTGAGGTCATGCTCGATTGTGAGCACTTCTTCGACGGCTACAAGGAGAATGCCGAGTTCGCTTTGGCCTGCGCCAAGACCGCCTACGAGGCCGGCGCGCGCTGGGTGGTGCTGTGCGACACCAACGGCGGCACCATGCCGCATGAGGTCGAGACCATCGTCACCGAGGTGACCAAGCACATTCCCGGCGACCATGTCGGCATCCACGCCCATAACGACACCGAGCAGGCGGTCGCCAATTCCCTTGCCGCGGTGCGCGCGGGCGCGCGGCAGATCCAGGGCACGCTGAATGGGCTCGGTGAGCGCTGCGGCAATGCAAATCTCTGCTCGCTGATCCCGACCTTGAAGCTGAAGCCGGAGTTGTCCGACCGCTTCGAGATCGGTGTGTCCGATGAGAAGCTCGCGAGCCTGATGGGCGTATCGCGTACGCTTGACGACATGCTCAATCGCGCGCCGAACCGGCATGCGCCCTATGTCGGCGAAAGCGCCTTCGTCACCAAGACCGGCATTCATGCCTCCGCCGTGCTGAAAGATCCGCAGACCTATGAGCACGTCGCGCCTGAGGCGGTCGGCAACCATCGCAAGGTGCTGGTCTCCGATCAGGCCGGCCGCTCGAATGTGATCGCGGCGCTCGATCGCGCCGGCATTCCCTACGACAAGAGCGATCCGAAGCTGACGCGCCTGGTCGAGGAGCTGAAGGAGCGGGAGGCGGCCGGCTTCGCCTATGAATCCGCTAACGCCTCCTTCGAGCTGCTGGCGCGGCGCACGCTCGGTCATGTGCCGGAATATTTCCGGGTCGAGCAGTTCGACGTTAATGTCGAGCAGCGCTACAATTCCAACGGCCAGCGCGTCACGGTGGCGCTTGCGGTGGTGAAGGTCGATGTCGCCGGCGAGCGGCTGATCTCGGCGGCCGAAGGCAACGGCCCGGTCAACGCGCTCGATGTCGCGCTGCGCAAGGATCTCGGCAAATACCAGAAATACATCGAGGGGCTGAAGCTGATCGATTATCGCGTGCGCATCCTCAATGGCGGCAGCGAGGCCGTGACGCGTGTGCTGATCGAGAGCGAGGACGAGACCGGCGAGAACTGGACCACGGTTGGCGTCTCGCCGAACATCATCGATGCCTCGTTTCAGGCGCTGATGGATTCGCTGGTCTACAAGCTGGTGAAATCGGGCGCGCCGGTATGATATGAGCGGAATAGGCGGAGAAGCCTTCCCATGATCGACCACATCTCCCTCGGTGTCGCCGACCTCGAACGCGCCGCGCGCTTCTATGAGCCTGTGCTTGCCTCACTCGGCCTGTCGCGTCTGGTGACGCGGCCTGCGACCGTCGGCTTCGGCAAGAGCTATCCGGAGTTCTGGATCAACCTGCGCGCTGGCATGGCCAAAGTGGCGCCGGAGAGCGGCATTCATATTTGCCTGCGCGCACGCACCACCGCCGAGGTCGATGCCTTTCATGCCGCAGCGCTCGCTGCCGGCGGCACCTCCGATGGCCCACCCGGCCTGCGCCCGCACGAGCGCGTCAAATATTACGCGGCATTCGTGCTAGACCTCGACGGCAATCGCGTCGAGGCGGTGACGTTTCCGGCAGAGTAATTCAACGAACAGCCAGCGCCTTCGCTGGGACGACGAGAGGTCTACAGCTTGCGCGCGACTTCCGGCGCCATCTCTTTGGCGCTGTCAGGGATCGGCGCGGCCGCGGAGCGCAGCTTGGGAAGGATCTCCTCGACCCGCTCGGCTTTCAGGATCTCGACTGCAAAACCCTGGCGGATGAATTCGGTAGCGCGCATATGCGCAAGCAGGTCGAACAGCGGCTCCCAGAAGCCTTCGATATTGGCGAGCAGCACGGGCTTGGAATGCCGTCCGAGCTGTTGCCAGGTCAGCTGTTCCACGAGCTCCTCCAGCGTGCCGACGCCGCCGGGCAGCGCCACGAAGGCATCGGAGCGCTCGAACATTAACCGCTTGCGCTCATGCATGTCGGGCGTGACGACCATCTCCTGGACCCGGCTCAACGCATTCTCGCGCATGGTGAGGAAGTCCGGGATGATGCCGGTGACCATGCCACCATGGTCGAGCACGGCAGTTGCCAGCGCACCCATCAGGCCGACCGAGCCGCCGCCATAGACGAGGCGGATGCCGTTCTCGGCGAATGCCTTGCCCAAGGCCTTGGCGGCTTCAATGTAGCTGGGATTGGTCCCGGGGCCGGATCCGCAATAGACACAGACGGTATTGATTTTGGTCATATTGGCGATGTGGCACTGCAGCGTAAGGGCGTCAAGTCGGAATGATTCGCAATCGTGGTTGATTCTAGCTGTAAATAGCGGCGAAGCGCGAAAGAATTGCCGGGCTTGAGACTGTACGGAGCCTGCAAACATTCTATATGAGCTGCGCATGAACAAGGCAGCACGATCCCAGGTGATTCCCCAGGCTCAGGTTTGATGGCCCACCCCAACCCGTCTCCCCACGCTGGCCATGAGCTGCCTGCTACCCCAAGTTCCGCCGAGCAGGCGACCCTGATCGGGACGCTGGCGCATCTGTGGCCCTATATCTGGCCGAGCGACCGTTCCGATCTGAAGATGCGGGTTGTCTGGTCGTTCGTGCTGCTTCTGGTCGCCAAGCTTGCGACCCTGGCGGTGCCCTTTACCTTCAAATGGGCGACCGATGCGCTGACGGGGAAGGGCAGCGCGCCCGTGCTCGCCTCCGACTGGCTGGTTTGGATCATCGCCTCGCCCCTGATCATGACTGCGAGCTATGGCGGCGTCCGCGTCGTGATGGCGGTGCTCACGCAATGGCGCGACGGTATCTTCGCGCGGGTGGCAATGCACGCCGTGCGCAAGCTCGCCTACATCACCTTCGTCCACATGCACGAATTGTCGCTGCGCTTTCATCTGGAGCGCAAGACCGGCGGATTGACGCGTGTTCTCGAGCGCGGCCGCAACGGCATCGAGACCATCGTGCGCATGGTGATCCTGCAGCTGATCCCGACCATCGTCGAGGTCACGCTGTTGATGGCCGTGCTGCTCTGGGTGTTCGACTGGCGCTACGTGCTCGCCACGCTCTGCATGGTCGTGGTCTATATGTACTACACCTACAAGGCCACCGAGTGGCGGATCGGCATCCGCCGCAAGATGAACGATTCCGACACCGAGGCGAACACCAAGGCGATCGACTCGCTGCTCAACTACGAGACCGTCAAATATTTTGGCGCCGAGGCGCGCGAGGCCGCCCGCTACGACCGTTCGATGGAACGCTACGAGGACGCCAGCGTTCGCACTTATACGTCGCTTACGATGCTCAATGCGGGGCAGGCGGTGATCTTCACCATCGGCCTGACCACGACCATGCTGATGTGCGCCTATGGCGTCCGGCAGGGCCGCAACACGGTCGGCGACTTCGTCATGATCAACAGCATGATGATCCAGCTGTATCAGCCACTGAATTTCATGGGCATGGTCTATCGCGAGATCAAGCAGGCAATTATCGACATCGAGAAGATGTTCGGCGTGCTGGCGCGCCCACCGGAGATCGAGGATGCGCCCGGCGCCAAGCCGCTGGTGGTGAGCGCGGGCAGCGTGCGCTTCGAGGACGTGAGATTTGCCTATGAGCCGGAACGGCCGATCTTGAAGGGCCTGAGCTTCGAGGTGCCCGCCGGCAAGACCGTTGCCATCGTCGGCCCCTCCGGCGCCGGCAAGTCGACGATCTCGCGGCTCCTGTTCCGCCTCTACGACGTCTCGGCAGGCCGCATCCTGATCGATGGACAGGACATCAAGGACGTCACGCAGGCTTCGCTGCGCGCCGCGATCGGCATGGTGCCGCAGGATACCGTGCTGTTCAACGATACCATCCGCTACAACATCCGCTACGGCCGCTGGGATGCGAGCGACGCCGAGGTCGAGCAGGCTGCGCGGCTTGCGCAGATCGATGCACTGATCCGCATGGCGCCGAAAGGTTACGAGACTCAGGTCGGCGAACGGGGGCTGAAACTCTCCGGCGGCGAGAAGCAGCGGGTCGCGATCGCGCGCACGGTGTTGAAGGCGCCGCCGATCCTGGTGCTGGATGAGGCGACGAGTGCGCTCGACAGCCACACCGAGCATGAGATACAGGGAGCGCTCGACCGCGTCTCCCGCAACCGAACCTCGCTCGTGATTGCTCACCGCCTGTCCACCATCGTCGCCGCCGACGAGATCATCGTGCTCGACCAGGGCCGTATCGTCGAACGCGGAACCCATGGCGCGCTTTTGGTAAAAGGCGGGCTCTATGCCAGTATGTGGAACAGGCAGCGCGAGGCGGAAGCCGCGCGCGAGAAACTGGCGCAGATCGACGACGAGAACGACGCGCCGAACCGCGTGCCACAGCCGGTGGACGATGTGATCGCCACTGCTGCGGAATAATCTTCTCAGGACAAGACTTGCGCCCATGTCGATTGCCAACTCCATCCGCGGGCAAATTCCGCCCATCCATCCTGAAGGCTATCCCTTCATCGGCGGCTTTGCGCTCGCAAGTCTGGTGCTGTTCTGGCTATGGACGCCGCTGGGCTGGATCGGGACGGTGCTCACGGTCTGGTGCGTGTTGTTCTTCCGCGATCCGCCGCGGGTCACCCCATTGCGCGACGGCCTCGTGGTGGCGCCCGCCGACGGCCGGGTGTCCATGGTGACGGATGCGCTGCCGCCGGCGGAGTTGGGGCTCGGCAACCGGCCGCTCCCGCGCGTCTCGATCTTCATGAGTGTGTTCAACTGCCATGTGAACCGCAGCCCGGCCGCGGGCAGGGTCGAGCGCATCGCCTACCGGCCCGGGATCTTCATCAATGCCGAGCTCGACAAGGCGAGCGAGGACAATGAGCGCAACTCGCTGGTCATTGCGACGTCCAACGGCCGCATCGGGGTGATCCAGATCGCCGGCCTCGTGGCTCGCCGTATCGTGTGCTTTGTCAAGGAAGGGCAGCCGATCGGCGCCGGCGAGCGGTTCGGTCTGATCCGGTTCGGCTCGCGGCTCGACGTGTTCCTCCCCGAGGGCACCAAGCCGCTGGTCGCCGAGGGCCAGACTGCGGTCGCAGGCGAAACCATTCTGGCGGATTTCAGGCTGAGCGATAACGGCCGCTCGTACCGGACGGATTAACCATCCCCCTTTGCGGCTTAAGTGCCGATTGGCGACGATGGCGCCGGCGTGCGGCCGTTGCTATATCTTGAGCCATGACCTTTGAACCGACCCAGGCCGAATTGCGCCGCCGCCGCTTCCGCCCGATCCCGGTGCGGATGCTGGTGCCCAATGTCATCACCCTGCTTGCGATCTGCGCAGGGCTCACAGCCATCCGCCTGTCGACCGAAGACCGGATGGGGCTGGCCGTCGGTCTGATCGTGTTCGCAGCCGTCCTTGACGGCCTCGACGGCCGGGTCGCGCGTATGATCAAGGGCCAGTCCAAATTCGGCGCCGAGCTCGACAGCCTCGCCGACTTCGTCAATTTCGGCGTAGCGCCCGGCCTGATCCTCTATTTCTGGCAGTTACATGAGCTGCGCAATGGCGGCTGGATCGCGGCGATGGTGTTTGCCATCAGTGGCAGCCTGCGGCTGGCGCGCTTCAACGCCAGCATCGACGATCCCAACAAGCCCGCCTTTGCCGCGAACTATTTCACCGGCGTTCCGGCTCCGGCGGGTGCGATCACCGTGCTGTTGCCGATCTATCTTGCTTTCCTCGACATAAGTAAGCCGCCGGCGGTGGTAACCGCAGCCTATACGCTTTTGGTCGCATTCTTGATGGTATCGCGGCTGCCGGTGTTTTCCGGCAAGACCGTGCGTATGCGCGTGCCGCCGGAGCTGGTGCTGCCGGTCTTCGTCTCGGTGATCTTCTTCATCGCGCTTCTGATCGCCTATCCCTGGTACATCCTCTCCGCCGGCTCGGTGCTCTATATCCTGAGCTTGCCGCTGGGCTGGAAATCCTATCGCGACCATGCGCGCGCCGCGGCCTCGGCGGCGAGCGGCAGCAAGGTCCCGGCATCGAGCCCGCAGGCGCCGTCCTTTCCGCCTGCCGCATCCGAGTCCGAGGAACGGCCAGACCGGCTGCATTGATGCCCAGGGCTGTCCGCATAGTCCGTCCCTCAGATATCTGCCATGAGCAGGCGCTGAGTTGGGTTTGCTGCCAATCTCGGCTATAGGGCAGGGACAATGGGCGGCGCTTGAAACGGTCGCCCGCGATCCCCGGAGAAGACGCCCGTGAACAAGCCTGCCAACGCCCCGCTGCCCGCATCCCTGCTCGAACAGCTTGCGCGCTGGGACACGCCGACGATCTGCAACGCCATGGAGATCGTGGCACCCGAGCGGCGGCTGATCGGCTACACGACCAAGCCGCTGGTCTGCCCGTTTCCCACGCTGCCGCCGATGGTCGGTTACGCGCGTACTGTGAGCATCCGCTCGGTGGTGAAGTCCGGCCTGCCGGCGGCCGAGCAGGGCAAGCGGCGCCTCGAGTATTATGAATATGTCGGCACCGGCTATGGGCCGCGCATCGCGGTGATCCAGGACATCGACGGTCCCGACGTCGGCTATGGCGCGTTCTGGGGCGAGGTACAGAGCAATGTGCACAAGGCGCTCGGCTGCCTCGGCGTCGTCACCGACGGCTCGATCCGCGACATCGACCAATGGGCTGATGGCTTCCAGGCGCTGGCCGGCTCGGTCGGCCCCTCGCATGCATGGGTGCATGCGGAAAGCTTTGGCGGCGAGGTGCGCGTCGCCGGGATGACGGTGCGCTCGGACGATCTTATCCATGCCGACCGCCATGGCGCGATCGTGATCCCGACCGACGTCGCGCCCAAGCTGCCCGAGGCCTGCGAGCTCTGCGCCCGCCGCGAGGCGCCGATCCTGGAGATCGCGCGCTCCAAGGAGTTCTCGCTGGAGAAGCTGAAGGACGCACTGAAGCGCTCGGCCGAGATCCACTAAGTCTCAGAGGGTGCGCCATGAACATGCGCGGCAAGACGGTCCTGATCACAGGCTCAACCGACGGTGTTGGCCGCTATGTCGCAAGGCGACTCGCGGCTGAAGGCGCAAACGTGCTGATCCATGGTCGCGACGAGGCGCGGGGGAAGACGCTGATCGCTGAGATCACCCGCGACGGCCATGCCGCGCCGCGCTTTTATCAAGCCGACCTGTCATCTTTGGCGGGCACGCGCTCGCTCGCCAGCGCCGTGACCGCCGACCACAAGCGGCTCGACGTGTTCGTCAGCAATGCCGGCATTGGATCGCGCAATGGGGGCCCCGAGCGGCGCGAGAGCGCGGACGGCTACGAGCTGCGTTTTGCCGTGAACTATCTCGCGGGCTTCCTGCTTGCTCATCTCTTGCTCCCGCTCGTCAAAGCGGCGGCGCCCTCGCGTATCGTCAATGTCGCTTCGCTCGGGCAATACCCGATCGATTTCGACGACGTCATGCTCACCAAGAACTACGATGGCGGCCGCGCTTATGCCCAGAGCAAGCTTGCGCAGATCATGTTCACCATCGATCTTGCCGATCAGCTCAAGGGAACGGGCGTCACCGTGAACTGCCTGCATCCCGCGACCTATATGAACACCACCATGGTCCGCGCCGGCGGCATCACGCCGATGTCGACCGTCGAGCAAGGCGGCGAGGCGATCCTGCGTCTCATCGAGGGCGACGACGTCGCCGGCCGGAGCGGGCTGTTCTTCAACGGGCTGGGCGAGGCGCAGGCCAACCCGCAGGCCTCTGATGCCAAGGCGCGTGCGCGGCTGCGCACGCTCAGCCTGCAACTAGCTGGTATTTCACTCTGAGAGAGTATTATCGCGGTATCTGGAGCCATCCGTACGAATACGGGTTCTGACAAGCTTCGGTATCTCGTTAATCAATCCCCGACCATGCGCGTGCTTTGATCCCACCGATCTGGCGCGCCCGGCCTATTTTTCAAAGCCCGATGCGGGAACCGCCCGAACGCACGAGACGCCCGTGAATGCGCTGATTTCGCGAACGAATCTATCAACCGAGTAAACGCAAGGGTCGGTCGCTGCAAGTCTACGCATGATGAGATCGAGTTGGCGCACCAAGTGGCGGTTTTGGCGAGGCGGGTCCGGCTGGCGGCCGACTGTCGCAACAGCAACGCTCGGCTTCGTACTGATCGTCTGCACCATCATCGTTGGTCTCGAAACATCGCGCATCCTGGAGCAGCGCGCCGACTATCTTGCCGACGCCAGGCGGGACAATGAAAATCTCCTGAAGTCGCTGATCCATCATGCGGACCTGACCTTCCGCACCGCCGACACGCTGTTGACCGGCGTTGTGGAACGGCTGGAGCACGGCGATCTGGCCCAGGCGGGAGGACGTGAGCGAGTTGCGTCCTGGTTTCAGGACGAGGTGGCCCGAAATCCGGAGCTGCGGGGATTTGCTGTTGTCGATCGACAGGGCGCGCTGATCGCGAACTCGCAGCGCAACTGGCAATCTGTCGACGATTCGGATCGCGAATACTTCCGATACCACGTCAGCAATCCGTCACAGAAGCCATACATCGGCGCGCCGATCCGCGGACGTAACGTCCGGGATTGGGTCATTCCGGTGTCCCGGCGGTTCAACAAGGAGGACGGGAGCTTCGGTGGCGTCGCGGTGGTGCTGATCCGACCGGGTCATTTCCAGGATTTCTATCAGCAACTCGATATCGGCGAGAAGGGCGCCATCCTGCTCGCAACCCGTAGCGGCAGGCTCCTGGCGCGCAGGCCGTTCGACGAAGCCAATGTCGGCAAGGACCTGTCGCAAAGCGGCATATTCCAAGAATTGCAGACATCGAAGTCCGGCTTTGTCGAGGTGAAGTCGTCGACCGATGGCGTCGTGCGCTTTAACAGCTACCAGGAGAGCGAGCTCTATCCGCTGGTGCTCGCGGTCGCCCAGAGCACCAGCGAGCTTCTCGCACCCTGGCGCGCCCGCGCCGAGCGCGAGGCGTTCGGCACTGCGATCATAGTCCTGGTCATTGCGCTGCTCGGATTTTTCGTCCGCAAGATGGCGAGCCGGCTAGGGGAGGTCAACGGGCTGTTCGAGCTCGCGTTGAGCAATATGCCGAACGGCCTCATCATGTTCGATTCGGAGAGGCGCGTCGTTATTTCCAACCAGCGCTTCCGCGACATGTATGGCCTGGGCGACGAGCAGGTGCGACCGGGCACGCCGTTGCGTAGTCTGCTCGAGAGCCATGTGCGCAACGGCCAGACCTCCGATCTGAGTATCGACGACTATATCGATAGCGTCATGCGCATCTCGACGCAGACGCAGCCGCTGGTGGACGGGCGAACCGTGTTCATTCGCCGCAACAAGATTTGCCGTGGCGGCTGGATTGCGACCCACGAGGACATTACCGAGCACAAGCGCGACGCGGATCTGCTGGTTGCGAACGCGGCGACGCTGGAGCAGACGAATGCGCGCTTCGATGCCGCCATCAACAACATGGCCCAGGGCGTCTGCCTGTTTGACGCCGAGCAGAGGGTCGTCGTTTCGAACCGCCGCTACGCCGAAATCTACCACCTCTCGCCCGAGCAGATCCTGCCCGGCGTCAGCCTGCCCGAGATCCTCGAACTTCGTCGTCGGGCGGGCACACATTTCGAGCTCGACCCCGGCGTCTACATGGCGGAGCACACCAAGCAGAAGGCCGAGGTCCGGGAGCTTGCCGACGGCCGCATCGTGTCGATCAGCCGTCACATGATGCCGGACGGCGGCTGGCTGACGACGCATGAGGACATCACCGATCGGGCGCGCAATGAGCAGAAGATCGCCTATCTTGCCGAGCACGATCTCCTGACCGGGCTGCCGAACCGCGCCTTTCTCACCAAGATGCTGGAGGGGCCGATCTTTCGCCGCGACAACGTCGCGACCGATGATTTCGCCGTGTTCATGCTGGATCTCGACAGGTTCAAAAACGTCAACGACACGCTCGGTCACGCCGCCGGCGACCAGTTGCTGATCGAGGTCGCGCGCCGTCTCAAGGCGAGCCTGCGCGACAGCGACATCCTGGCGCGCCTCGGGGGCGACGAGTTCGCCATCATCCAGCCGCTGGAAGGTCATGAAAGCGAACGGGACCATGAAACGACGATCGCGCTCGCGCTTCGGATCGTTGACACCATTGCACGGCCGATCGATCTGGACGGGCATCAGGTGACGGTCGGCACCAGCATCGGGATCGCGCGCTCGCCATTCGACGGACGCGAGCGCAAGGACCTGCTCAAGAAGGCCGACCTCGCGCTCTACGCGGCGAAGGCGGACGGCCGCAACGACTTCAGGCTGTATCGGCCGGAGATGATGAAGAGCGCCGAGACCCACAAGATCATCGAGAACGAATTACGCGAGGCTATCAGCAAGGGGCAGTTCGAGCTGTACTATCAGCCGATTATCGATGTCAGGTCGCAGACGGTGTGCGGCGGCGAGGCCCTGGTGCGCTGGCGCCATCCGCAGCGCGGCCTCGTTGATCCCGACAAATTCATTCCGGTTGCGGAAGCGAGCGGACTCATCATTCCGCTCGGCGACTGGATCCTGCAGCAGGCATGCAAGGACGCCGCCGACTGGCCCGAGCCACTCAGGGTTTCGGTCAATCTCTCCGCCTTCCAGTTCAACAAGGGCAACCTGTTCGACGTCGTGCTCTGCGCGCTGGTCGAATCCGCCCTCAATCCGGAGCGGCTGGAGCTCGAGATAACGGAATCGGCGTTGCTCGACAACCAGTCCTCGCACCTGCAGACCATCCGGCAATTGAAGAACCTCGGCATCACCATGGCGCTGGACGATTTCGGAACCGGCTATTCGTCCGCGAGCTACCTGACCAACTTCCCCTTCGACAAGATCAAGATCGACAAATCCTTCATCCAGGGCGCCGAGCGGCGGCGAGATTGCACGGCCGTGATCGCCTCGGTGCTGGCACTCGCGCGCGGGCTCGAGATGGCGGTGACCGCCGAAGGCGTCGAAACCGAGCATCAGTTCCAGATGCTGCGCAAGGCGGGCGTGGAATACGCACAGGGCTTTCTGTTCGCGCGGCCGGTGCCGCAGGCGCGCTTCATGGCCGAGTTCGCAGCGCCGCTTCGCGCAGCGGTGGTGCCCGCTACACGCGCGGCCGGCGGCCGGGGGTGAGCGATGGACGCATACGAAGGCCTGCTGGATCAGCTTGAGGATGCCGTCGGCAGCGGAAGCCTGTCACGTCGCGCGGACGTGCTGCGCCGGGTCACCGATCTCTTCATGTCGGCGTCGGGCAGTTTCTCCGAACCGCAGCTCGAGCTGTTCGACGAGGTCATGACAAGGCTTGTCCAGGGCGTCGAGTTGGCGGCCCGCGCCGCATTCGGCAGCCGCCTTGCGAGTGCGGTCGATGCACCGTTGAACATCATCAAGATGCTGGCCTTCGATCCCGCGATCGAGGTCGCGGGGCCCGTGCTCTCGCAATCGACGCGGGTCACCGAGCAGATGCTCGTCGAGAACGCCAGGACGATGAGCCAGGATCATCTGCTCGCGATCTCCAGGCGGATGGAGGTCAATGAGAGCGTCACCGACGTGCTGCTTGCGCGGGGTAATCCGGCCGTGGTTGCAAGCACGGCCGAAAACAGCGGGTCGCGCTTTTCAGGCAACGGCTTCTCGACCCTGGTCGACAAGGCGCTCAAGGACAACCGCCTGGCGTTATGCGTGTGGTCGCGCCCGGATATCCCCAGGCACGAGGTGGTCAGTCTGTTCCAGCGCGTCTCGGACGAAGTGAGGGCGGCGCTGGAGGCTGCGAAACCGCGCCAGGCGCATCAGATTCGCGCCGCTGTGGCCGCCGCCAGCGAGCGGCTGCAACACATGGCTCGCGCCGGCTCGGGGATATTTCGCGATGCCAGACACGAGGTTCAGGAGCTGCATGCGCAAGGCAGGCTCGACGAAGCGGGCATTCTCCGCTTTGCCAGGGCGAAGGATTTCGACCGCACCGCGGTCGCGCTCGCCTGTGTCTGCGACGTTTCCATTGGTGTCGTCGAGCGCGCGCTGGTGCAGAAGCGTGTCGAGCAGGTGATCGTGCTCGCAAAGGCTGCCCGCTTTTCCTGGGACACCGCCAAGGCCCTGCTGCTGCTCAAGGCAGCAAAGGCGGACTTCGCCTCTGCCGATCTTGACCAATACTGCGCGAGCTTCAGCCGCCTGCAGGCCAAGACCGCCAACACCGCGTTGCAGTTCTACCGGCTGCGCGACCGGGCGGGGCGGGTTTGAGGGATTGCCCCGGTCATTCCGGGGCGATGCGACAGCATCGGACCCTCATCGAGGCGCCACGGAACGACACCTGACGACTGCCAGCTTCACTCCGCGGCCGCCGCCGGTTGCGGCGCTTCCGCAAGCGCATTGGCGACGGCGTCGTCGACCTGCTCGAGCCAGATGAATTCGAGCTTGTCGCGCGCGGTTTTCGGGATGTCGTCGTAATCCCTGCGATTGCGGGCGGGCAGCATCACGCGTGTCAGCCCCGCGGCTGCGGCCGCGACCACTTTCTCCTTGATGCCGCCGACCGGTAGCACGAGGCCTCGCAGCGAGATCTCGCCGGTCATGGCGGTGTCGCTCCTGACCGTGCGATTGGTGAGCAGCGAAGTTAGCGCCGTGAACATGGCGACGCCGGCGCTCGGTCCGTCTTTCGGCGTGGCGCCGGCGGGGACATGGATGTGGATGTCGCTCTTCTCGAACAGCGTGGGATCGATGCCGAGTTGCGAGGTGCGGCTCTTCACCAGGGTCAGCGCGGCCTGCACGCTCTCGCGCATCACCTCGCCGAGCTGGCCGGTGAGGATCAGCGCACCCCGGCCGGGCACGCGCGTGGCCTCGATGAACAGGATGTCACCGCCGACCGGTGTCCAGGCGAGTCCGGTTGCGACACCGGGCACGCTGGTGCGCAGCGCGATCTCGCCCTCGAAGCGCGGTTGTCCGAGAATGGCGGCGAGGTCCTTGGGCGCGATGGTCACCTTCTGCGTCGTCCCTTCGGCGATCTGCACCGCGGCATAGCGCAGCGCGCGGCCCAGCTCGCGCTCCAGCGAACGGACGCCGGCCTCACGTGTGTACCCCTTGATGATCTGTCGCAGCGCCTCGGCGTCGATCTCGGCCTGTTCGGCCTTCAGGCCGTTCGCCTCGAGCTGTCGGCGCACCAGATAGCGATTCGCAATCTCGAGCTTCTCGTCCTCGGTGTAGCCGGCAAGGCTGATGATCTCCATGCGGTCCAGGAGCGGTCCGGGGATGGTGTCGAGCATGTTGGCGGTCGCGATGAAAACGACGCGGGAGAGATCGAAGGGCACGCCGAGATAATTGTCGCGGAAAGTCGCGTTCTGCTCGGGATCGAGCACCTCCAGCATCGCGGCCGACGGATCGCCCTGAATACCGCGCCCCATCTTGTCGATCTCGTCCAGCATCATCACGCAATTGCGCGCGCCGGCCTTCTTGATGCCCTGGATGATGTTGCCGGGCAGGGCCCCGATGTAGGTGCGGCGGTGGCCGCGGATTTCAGCCTCGTCATGGAGGCCACCGAGACTGACCCGGACGAAAGGCCGTCCCATCGCACGCGCGATCGATTGTCCGAGCGAGGTCTTGCCCACGCCCGGGGGACCCGCGAAGCACAGGATCGGCGCCTTGCCCTGCGGCGCAAGCTTGCGCACCGCCAGATATTCGATGATCCGGCTCTTGATCTTCTCGAGCCCGAAATGATCCTCGTCGAGGATGCGGCGCGCCTCCGTGATGTCGATGGGTTTCTCATCCGGCAGCGCCCAGGGCAGCTCGATCAGCCAGTCGAGATAGGAGCGCACCATGCCGGCCTCGCCCGCCGCCTCAGGCATGCGCTCATAGCGGCGCAGTTCGCGCACCGCCTGGCTTTCGGCTTCCGGCGGCATCTTGGCCTTGGCGATCGCCGCGGTGAGCTCGGTGACTTCGGCCGCCTTGCCGTCGCCTTCGCCGAGCTGGCGCTGAATGGTCGCCATCTGCTCGCGCAGGATCGCCTCGCGCTGGCGCTCGTCGAAGACGGCCTTGGTCTTCTGGCCGATCTCGTTGGTCAGGCGCAGCACCTCCAGCCGCTCGGCCAGGAATGCGGAGACCCTCTCCATTCGCTTGGCCAGGTCGACGGTCTCCAGGATCTCCTGCTTGTCCTGCAGCTTGATGTCCATGTAGGCGGCCGCCATGTCGGCAAGCGCACCGGGCGCGGTGGTCGACTGGAAGGCGGCGACAAGCTCGGGCGGCGCCTGCGGCAGCAACTGCACCGCCTCGATCGCCTGGCGCTGCAGGTTGAGAAAACGTGCCTCGATCTCCGGCGAGTTATTGCTCGGCTCCGGGATATTTTGCACGCGCGCTGCCAGGAAGGGCGTGCCGGGCAGATAGTCCAGCACGCGGGCGCGCGACACGCCCTGGCAGATGACGTGATGGGTCTCGTCCTGGCCAGTAATGTAGCGTACGATGTTGGCGATGGTGCAGACGCGGTAGAGGTCTTCCGGGCCAGGATCGTCCAGCTCCGGGTCGCGCTGCAGCAGGATACCGACCGGCCGCTGCTCGCGCAGCGCCTGCTGGGCGGCGGCAATCGATTTGGCGCGGCCAACGGTGATCGGGGCGATCACGCCCGGAAACAGCACGATGTTGCGGACGGGAACGATGATCAAGGCATCGTCGGGAATGCGAATGGCGGTGGTGTCTGACATAATGTTGGAGGTATTGGCGTTGGAAGTCGCTTGTCCGGAGTCGGGCGGCATTTGGCGATCTCCGTTTTCAGGATTTGGCGAGACGGAAGGCGATGCAGCCGTTGACGGCGAAGCGGCTGACGGCATAGCGGCCGGACGGCAAAGCGATGCGGCGCTCGAATCGTCCCTGCGGCAGCTCCAGCCGGTGGATGCGGGCGTTGCGCAGTTCGGCAGGCAGTGTCCGCTGCCCGCTGATGGTGAGTACGCCGTCGCCCTCGATGACCGCCTCGACCCTTTCCGGGTCGACACCGGGCAAGGCCACCAGGATGAGGATTTCCTCATCCGTCTCCAGCACGTCGATCGGCGGCTCCCAGCAGGCTTCTCGCGGCCCCGCCTGCGACTGCAGGACAAAAAACTGCTGACGCAGCCGCTCGGCCCGGGTTAGTGAGTCGATCGCCTCGGACAGCATCCAGTTGATGGGATCTCTATTCGACATTGTCTGCCTCGACACCCCGCGTCTGGGGTCTGGAACGCGCCTGAAGGGATCAGGTTGCTGGGGACGGTGGAAATACGACCCGCTTTATATGGTTAGCGGAACGTTGATGTCACGCCCGTATCGCGGTCCTTTGGCCGCAACCCGCCTCGCGCCGGCCGCATGACCCTGCACCGTTCATCGCGATGCGGCACAACTGCGTTTAACCTTTACGCCTCTTTAATGGCGGCCATCTAGGGTCTTCCAACGTGGTCCAAGTCGGGCCGCGCGCCGTCAGGACGACGGTGGGTTCGCGTACGCGTTGGAGTCTCTCATGGATATCACGACGGGCGTAGGCCTGGTTGCCGGCACAATCGTCATCGCGACATTGATGCTACTCGGCGGCGACCTCGAGATGTTCGTCAGCGAGCACGCCGTCATCATCATCTTCGGCGGATCGATCTCGGCGACCATGATCCGCTTTCCGCTCGGCGTGATCCTGCATGCCCTGCCGCTGGGGCTCAAATACGCTTTCACGATGAGCCGGCTCTCAGCCCGCGACCTCGTCGACGAACTCGCCCGCATCGCCGAGATCGCGCGCAAGCAGGGGCCGGTCGGACTCGAAAAGGTCGAGACCGACGAGCCGTTCCTGGCAAAGGGCATCCGCTACGTCGCCGACGGCTACGATCTCGAATTCATCCGCGACAATCTCGAGCGCGACCGCGACAATTTCCTGATGCATCTGGACGAGGGCAGCAAGATCTACCGCGCCATCGGCGACTGCGCTCCCGCCTTCGGCATGATCGGCACGCTGGTCGGCATGGTGCAGATGTTCGCCAACATGACCGACCCGTCCAAGCTCGGTCCGTTCATGGCGACCGCCTTGCTCGCGACGCTGTACGGTGCGCTGGTCGCGAACCTGTTCTGTCTGCCGATCGCCGACAAGCTGCATGGCAAGCTTTTGGACGAGGAAACCAATCGCACCCTGATCATCGACGGCATTCTGATGATCCGCGATTCCAAGAGCCCGGCGCTGGTTCGCGAGATGCTGCTCGCCTACCTGCCGGAGAAACATCGCCATGAGGAAGGCGAGCCGGTGCCGGCCTAATGGAGCTGGCATAGCAGGGCGAATGGGGCGGAGTTGACGCGATGGCCAAGAAGAAACGCGGCGACGCGCATGGCGGCGGTCACGGCTGGTTCGTGACCTTCGCCGACCTGATGGGGCTGATGATGAGCTTCTTCGTGATGCTCGTCGCCTTCTCCACCCAGGACACCAACAAGCTCAAGGTTGTCGCCGGCTCGATGCGCGACGCTTTCGGCGTGCAGTCGGATGCGCGCTATTCCGGCGTCCTCGAGACCGACGGGCTGCCAACCCGCCCGAAGATGAAGAACACCGATCACATTCAGCCGGACGAAGCTTCCAATACGCCGAGCCCGGAGCAGCAGGAGCGCAACAAGCTCAATGGCGCGAAGCTGAAGATCGACCGCGAATTCGCGCTCGCCTCGGCTTCGCTGCGACAGGCCCTGCAGGACATGCCGGAACTCACCGAAATCTCCAAGCATGTCATCTTTGAGGAAACCAAGCTGGGCCTCAATCTCGAGATCGTCGACCAGGACGGCCGCTCGATGTTCGCCGACGGCTCGAAGGAACCCTATGAGCGCACCAGGCGCCTGATCGAGAAGCTCGCGATCCCGCTCAAGCAGACGCCCCTGCGCATCTCGATCGCCGGCCACACCGCAGCCGGCTTCATCCCGGCGCGCAGCAACTACGGGCCCTTCGATCTGTCTGCCGACCGCGCCAATGCCGTGCGCGCGATCCTTGAGCATGAGGGCCTGCCGGCGTCCCACATCTTCGCGGTCGCGGGAAAGGCGGACACCCAGCCGCTGTTTCCCGACGATCCCTCACTGTCGGCCAATCGCCGTGTCACGATCACCCTGATGCGGGAGGATCCGGCGCTGCCGCCCGATTTGAAGCCTTAGGTGCTTCCTCACTATGATACCTCAATTACCGACCCCTCGTGCGCTATGTGGGCGGGGAACGCGGTTTCCCGATCGCTGCTCCGAGGCCCGGAATCAACTTCCGCGCAAGTGGTCAGCAGTTCGAGAAATTATGCGTTTTCGCATGCCGCCGTCGCAGATTCAGGCTAGGCTCTATGCCTGACGCAGGACTATAAGCGCGGCTCACTTTGCCAACCGTGCAGTGAAAGCCTTTGAGGCTCCAGTTCCCATGACCAGTGATATTACAGCTCCCGCCCCGGAAACGAGGGTGGCCAACGGCCATGCCGATGCGCATTCGACGGCCGGCTTCGCCGCGCTGACCCTGGGTAGCATCGGCGTCGTCTATGGCGACATCGGCACCAGCCCCCTTTATGCACTGCGGGAGGCCGTGGCAGCCGCCAGCAGCGGAGGAGAGGCGACCCCGTTGGCCGTCATGGGAGTCACCTCGCTGATCCTTTGGGCACTTATCGTCGTGGTGACCCTGAAATATGTGGTGATCCTGCTGCGGGCGGACAATCACGGCGAGGGCGGCACCTTGGCGCTGATGGCACTGGCCCAGCGCGCGGTGACCAAGGCGGCCGGAACCATCGTCCTGCTCGGCATCATCAGTGGCGCGCTTTTCTATGGCGACGCGGTGATCACGCCGGCGCTGTCGGTGCTCTCGGCGATCGAAGGCATCAAGCTCGTTACCTCGTCGCTCGACCCATATGTCGTGCCGGTCACCGTGATCATCCTGGTGGCGCTGTTTGCCGTACAATCGCGCGGCACGGCGCGCGTGGCGGCGTTCTTTGGACCCATCATGCTGGTCTGGTTCCTCGTGATCGGTATTGCCGCGCTGCCAGCGATCGCACGACGGCCCGAGGTGCTGCTCTCGCTCAATCCGTTCTACGCCGTCTCCTTCATGCTGCATCATGGGATCATCGGCTTCGTCACCCTGGGCGCGGTTTTCCTCGCCGTGACCGGTGCGGAAGCGCTCTATGCCGACCTGGGCCATTTCGGCAAACGGCCGATCCAGACCGCGTGGCTCTTCATCGTCCTGCCGTCGCTCGCGCTTAATTATCTGGGGCAAGGCGCTCTTGTCATACGCGACGCCAAGGCGGTGGAAAATCCATTCTTCCTGATGTTTCCGGATTGGGCGCTGTTGCCGATGGTGGTTCTCGCCACCGTTGCGACCGTGATCGCGAGCCAGGCCGTGATCAGCGGCGCCTATTCGCTGACGCGTCAGGCGATCCAGCTCGGGCTGATGCCGCGCTTTGAAATCCGTCATACCTCGGAGGCGCAGTCGGGGCAGATTTTTATTCCACGCATTAACCGGATGCTGCTGATTGCCGTGCTGCTGCTGGTTTTCATGTTCAAGTCGTCGAGCGCGCTGGCCTCGGCCTACGGCATCGCGGTTACAGGCACCATGGTCGTCACCGCCATGATGGGGTTTGTGGTGATCTGGAAGGTGTGGCGCTGGTCGCCGCTGGCTGCCGCTGCCCTGATCGCGCCGTTCCTGTTCCTCGATCTCACCTTCCTCGCCGCGAATTTGTTGAAAGTCTGGGAGGGCGGCTGGGTGCCGCTCGCGCTCGGCGCCTGGGTGATGCTGTTGATGTACACGTGGCGGCGCGGCAGCCGGCTGCTGTTCGAGAAGTCGCGCAAGCTGGAGTTCCCGCTCGCCGAGTTGGTCGCCATGCTGGAGAAGAAGCCACCGCAGCGGGTCTCGGGCACCGCCGTGTTCCTGACCAGCGACCCCAACAGCGCGCCGACCGCGCTCATGCACAGCCTGAAGCATTACAAGGTGCTGCACGAGAAGAACGTCATTCTCACCATCGAATCCGCGCCGAGGCCGCGGGTCGATATCGCCGAGAGGGTGAAGCTCGAGCAGGTCAGCCCGACCTTCGCCAAGGTGACGCTGCGCTTCGGCTTCATGGAGACGCCCAACGTGCCCAAGGCGCTCGCGATCGCCCGCAAGCTAGGCTGGCAGTTCGACATCATGTCGACCTCGTTCTTCCTGTCCCGCCGTGCGCTCAAGCCCGCCGCGCATTCGGGCATGCCGCGCTGGCAGGATCATCTGTTCATCGCGCTAAGCCGGACCGCCAACGACGCCACCGATTATTTCCAGATCCCGAGCGGACGTGTGGTCGAGGTCGGGACCCAGATCACGATCTAAATTCGGTTGCCCGGCTAAGCGCTTGCGGTGCTTGATTTTTGGCGTACGAAGCGCGAGTTTGGGCGCCGTTCGCGGGTCGAGCTCGCGTACTGGATGAGAGTGTTGGAGGAAGTACGTGGCGGATCACAAGGTGCATGATTTGACGCCGGCGGAGGTGTCCAAGGGAATGGCGGAAGGGCGCTATCTGCTGGTCGACGTCCGCGAGCCGAATGAGGTGGCCGTGGAAGCCTATCCCGGCGGCGTCATGGTCCCGCTCTCGACGTTTGATCCGGGTGCGCTTCCGGATCCGCAAGGCAAAGAGGTGGTGTTTGCCTGCCGCTCGGGAAAACGCTCGGTGACGGCCTCGCTCGCGGCCCAGGACGCGGGCCTGCCTTATGACAAGCATTTGGCCGGCGGCATCATTGGCTGGAAGGCGGCTGGTCTGCAGACCAGGGCGGGCGGCTGACCCTCCCATGCGCTCCCTGAACAAGGTTTTCGGCACGCTTCCCGTTACGATCTTCGAGGCGATGTCGCAGCTCGCGCGCGACAACAATGCCATCAATCTCGGCCAAGGCTTTCCCGACGATCCCGGCCCTGAGGACATCCGCCGCGCCGCGGCGGATGCGACTGTGAACGGCTACAACCAGTATCCTTCGATGATGGGGATCCCCGAGCTGAGGCAGGCCATTGCGACCCATTATGGGCATTGGCACGGGCTCAGGCTCGACCCCATGACCGAGGTGATGGTCACCTCGGGCGGCACCGAGGCGCTGACGTCCGCGATCCTCGCCGTGGTCGAGCCGGGCGATGAGGTCATCGTCTTTCAGCCGGTCTACGATTCCTATCTGCCGATCATCCGCCAGGCCGGCGGCATCCCGCGGCTCCTCAGGCTCGAGCCGCCGCATTGGCGGCTGTCGGAGGAGATGCTCAAGAGCGCCTTCAACCGCAAGACCAAGGCGGTACTGTTCAACAATCCGCTCAACCCGGCCGCGGTTGTCTATCCGCGCGAGGACCTCGAGCTGCTGGCCCGCTTCTGCCAGGAGTTCGACAGTATCGCCATTTGCGACGAGGTCTGGGAGCACGTCGTTTTCGACGGGCGTGAGCATATTCCCCTGATCACCATCCCCGGCATGCGCGACCGCACCATCAAGGTCGGCTCTGCGGGCAAGATCTTTTCGTTGACGGGCTGGAAGATCGGCTTTGTCTGCGCGGCGCCGCCGTTGCTTCGGGTGGCCGCCAAGGTGCACCAGTTCCTCACCTTCACCACCGCGCCCAACCTACAGGCCGCAGTGGCTTATGGGCTCGGCAAGGCCGACGATTATTTCCTCGACATGCGCAAGGAACTCGCGCGCAGCCGTGACCGGCTCACCGCGGGGCTGGAGAGCATCGGCTTCCCGGTGCTGCGCTCGCAGGGCACCTATTTCCTCACCGTCGACCTGTCGCCGCTTGGCCTGAACGAGACCGACGAGGCGTTCTGCCGGCGCATCGTCACCGACTACAAGGTGGCCGCGATCCCGGTATCGGCCTTCTACGAGCAGGATGCGGTGACCTCGGTGGTGCGGTTTTGCTTTGCGAAGAAGGATTCGACCCTCGATACTGCGCTGGAGCGGTTGTCGGATGCGGTGCACCGCCGCAGGAAGGCGAGCGCATGAGGGATGTGCAACAATCTCTCCGTGGCTTTGCGGCGGCTGCGATCATCATCGCGGCCGTTTTGCTGCCGGGCGCGGCAAGTGCGGCGGAGCGCACGGTCAATTTCTACAATTGGTCGAACTATATCGCGCCCGACGTGCTCGAGAATTTCACCAAGGAGACCGGCATCAAGGTCGTCTACGACACTTTCGATGCCAATGAGACCCTGGAGACGCGGCTGCTCGCGGGCAAGTCCGGCTACGACGTCGTGGTGCCCACTGCGTATTTCCTGCAGCGGCAGATCAAGGCGAATGTGTTCCAGAAGCTCGACAAGACGAAATTCCCCAATTTGGCCAACGCCTGGCCCTTCGTCACGCAGCATCTTGCGACCTACGATCCCGGCAACGTCTATGCCGCAAACTACATGTGGGGCACGACCGGCATCGGCTACAACGTCAAGAAGGCGCGCGAGATTCTGGGGGCCGAGGGCAAGATCGACAGCTGGGATATCGTCTTCAAGCCGGAAAACCTCGCCAAGTTCAAAGACTGCGGCGTCCACATGCTGGATTCCGCAGATGACATCTTTCCCGCTGCGCTCGGCTATCTGGGCCTTGATCCGAACTCAACCAGGCAGGCAGATCTGGATAAAGCAGCCGACCTTATCGGCAAGATCAGGCCCTACGTCCGCAAGTTTCACTCATCGGAGTACTTAAGCGCACTCGCCACCGGCGAGATCTGTCTCGTCGTCGGCTGGTCGGGCGACATCATGCAGGCGCGGGCGCGCGCTGCCGAGGCCAAGAACGGCATCGAGATCGGCTATGCGATCCCGAAAGAGGGCGCTCAGATGTTCTTCGACAATCTCGCGATCCCCGCCGATGCCCAGCATGTCGCCGAGGCCTATGAGCTGATCAACTATCTCTACCGGCCAGAAGTGGCCGCCAGGAATTCCGACTTCCTGTCCTACGCGAGCGGCAATCTGGCGAGTCAGAAGCTGGTCGATCCGAAGATCCTCAACGACAAGAACATCTATCCCGACGACGCGACGCTGCAGAAGCTGTTCGTCATCACCGCCCGCGATCCGGCAACCCAGCGCATCATCAACCGGCTCTGGACCAAGGTGAAGACGGGGAGGTGACTTTTCGTCGCTTCGCTCCTTGCAATGACGGGTGAGGGCGTTTGCTACCGCCATCGCCGATGCAGCCAGAGCCATTGCTCCGGATGCTCGCGGATCCACCCTTCGACCACGGAGGTGACGGCCTGTGTCGTGCCCTGGATGTCGATCTGGCCGTTGGCGTCGCGCACCGGCATCACTTCTTCACTCAGCTCGGCGCGGAAGTGGCGGCCGGGGAGGCGGATGATGCGCACGCCGTGCACCGGACATTCGACCTGCCGCAACAGCCGCGCCAGCATCGGGTTGGCGCGGGTCTTGCGACCGAAGAAGGTGACCTCGACGCCACCGGTCAGGTACTGGTCGACCAGCATGGCGACGTGCTGACCGTTCTTCAGGGCTTCGGCCAGCCGGAGCGGCGCACCGCGGCCGGCGGGTATCAGAGTGCCCATCTTGACCTGCCGGAGCTCCTGGATGATGCGGTCGGCAGAGGCGATGTTGGGCTTGCGGTAGAGGATCGCCGTGTCGAGCCCGTGCGCGACGGCGGCGAGCGCCGGCAACTCCCAATTGGCGAGGTGGCTTGCGAAGATCAGTGCCGGCTTGCCGTCGAGCCGGAGCTTGTGGAACAGCGCCCGCGTCCCCGGTGCGAGTTCGATGCGGCCATCCTCGGGATATTCCTCCTCGAAATCCCAGATGTGATCGAGATGGGCGAACTCGGCGCCCATGCGCCCCAGATTGTCCCAGACACCCGCGAGAATCTTCTCAATCTCCTCGGGCGATTTTTCTGGAAAAGCCGCGGTGAGGTTGGCGCGGCCGATGCGCTGCTCGCGCAACCGCGGCCCGATCAGCTGCGCGACGCGCGCGAACGCATCCGCCGTCCGGTCCGCATTAAAATAGCGGGTGGTGCGCAGCAGACCGACGGTGAGCGCGCCGACCAGCGCTTCGCTGAGCGGCTTGGCGGCGCGGCCGATTCCGGCCTTGGCGCGAGCAACGAGCGAAGCCATCAGGTCCGCATCAGGCCGGTTCGCGCGTGAGGATCAGCGAAGCGTTCTGGCCGCCGAAACCAAAGGAGTTCGACATCACTGCCGTGACCTTCGCATCCCTCGCCTTGTTCGGCACCACGTCGAAGGGGATGGCCGGATCCGGAATCTCGTAATTGATGGTCGGCGGAATCCGCTGGTGCTCCAGCGTGAGCAGCGAGAACACCGCTTCCACCGCGCCTGCGGCGGAGATGGTGTGGCCGACCATCGATTTGTTGGAGGAAATCGGAATCTCTTTGGCGCGCTCGCCGAACACCGTTGAGATACCTAAATACTCCATCTTGTCGTTCTCGGGCGTCGCCGTGCCGTGGGCATTGATGTGGTCGATCTGCTCAGGCGTCATGCCGGCGTCAGCCAGCGCTTTGCGGACGCAGCCGATAATCGGCTTGCCGTCCGGGCTCGAGCGGGTCCGGTGGAAGGAATCAGTCAGTTCGCCACAGCCGGCCAGCACGCCGAGAATCTTCGCGCCGCGGGCCGTTGCCCCCTCATAGCTCTCGAGCACCAAGGCGCCTGCGCCTTCGGCCATGACAAAGCCGTCCCGGTTCTTGGAGAATGGCTTCGACGCCGCCTGCGGCGGCGTGTTCTGGGTGGAGAGGGCGGAGAGTAGCGAAAAGCGGATCAGCGCTTCCGGATTGACCGAGCCCTCGGTCGCAACGCAAAGCGCAGCATCGGTCTCGCCGCGCCTGATGGCCTCGACGCCGAGCTGGATCGCGGTCGCGCCTGATGCGCAAGCCGTGGACAGCGAAATCGGCGAGCCCTTGGTGCCGAAGCGTTCAGCGAGATGATCGGAGATCGAGCCGAACAGGAAGCGGCGGTGCCAGGGCACGAATCGCCCGCCACCGCTGGCAGTCAGAAGGTCATCATACTTGAATTCGGCCTTGCCGATGGTGCGGGCGAGTTCATCGCGCTGCGGCCATTCAAGCTCGATCGGCGCATTCGCCAGAAACAATGGTCCTGGGAAATTGCCCGCACTGCCGATACCGGCCTGGGCGATG
Organism: Bradyrhizobium sp. Tv2a-2; assembly: GCF_000472425.1. GTDB lineage: Bacteria > Pseudomonadota > Alphaproteobacteria > Rhizobiales > Xanthobacteraceae > Bradyrhizobium. Next base: position 149,530 of record NZ_AXAI01000006.1, read on the forward strand.
GCTTCTTCCGCGACGAGATCGGCGAGCCGCTCGGACAGGTCGGTCGAGGAGAAGGGCTCAATGGGCACGAAATCGATCGTGCCGGCCATGGTGGTCTTCAAGCCGTCGATCGGAAAACGCGTGATGGTGCGGATGCCGGATTCGCCGGCCGTGAGCTTTTTCCAGTTGTCGGACTTGCCGGCGCCAAGTGAGGTCGCAACCCCCATACCGGTGACGACGACGATCGGCCTGCCCAATTTGTCGCGCGGTGCTGCCATGGTTTCCCCCCGTCAGCGGCTAACTGATCGCTTCCACCAGGGCCATGCCTTCGCCCCGCCAGTGGCCGGTCCCGATCACCACAATCTGGGACGGCGGTGCCGACATTTCAATCTCGAAGCCGGATGAATCGTTTGCCGGAAACAGTTCCCCGCGCGAAATCGACAGCGCGGCGAGCGCAAGCCCGATGGGGAATTGCGCCTCCATGGTGTGGCCGAACATCGTTCCCGTCGCCCTGATGGCGCGACCGGGATGCGAGGCGAGGAACGCGTGCTCCTCCGCGGTCGCGGGTTCCGCGCCGGTGGCGCCGGTGATGACCGCGGCCGTATCGCCGGTCAGCTTGAGCTTGTTCCACAGCGCTTCCAGCGATCTGGTGATCTGACCGGGTTGCTTGCGCGGAGCATGATCGCCCAACACCTGGGTCAGCCGGGCAAACGGCTTTGCCCCACGCGCTTCCGCATGCGCTTTCGACTCGATCACCAGGAACGCTCCCGCCGAACCGAGCGCGAAGCCGGGATGTTCGCTGCGCGCCCAGAGCGGCGCGAACTTGTTCTTCAGGTTGAAGTCGCCGAATTCGTAGAGGACCAGAAGGTCTTTGCGCTCGCCGTTCTGCGCCCCGCCGATCAACGCGATGTCGCTCTCGCCATCGACGATACGGGCAAGCGCAATCCGCGCCGCGTCGACTGCCGCCGTCTCTTCGCCCATGAAGGTGCGCGACGTACCGGTCACTCCGTGCACGATCGCGATGTTGCCTGCGAGCAGGTTCGAGAGCTGCGCCAGGAACAGCGTCGGGCGCAGGTCGTTCATCAGCCGCTCATTGAGGAAGCCGGGCGGCACATTGCCTTTGGCCTGCGCGGTGAGGATCGCCTCGTCGACCGCGAGATCGCGCTCGCCGCCGCCGGCGGCCACGATCATGTCCATGCGGGACAGGATTTCCTTGTTGCCCTTGACGCCAGCGGAGTCCAGCGCGAGGCCCGCGGCATAGGTGCCGATGCGCTGCCAGGCCTCCATCTGCCGCTGGTCACCCTTTTTCGGGATCTGGGTGTCGAAATTGACCGGCGCAAACGGGTGCACGATATAGGGCGCGAAGTTCGTCTCGTCGACATTGACGCGCCGGTCCTGCAACCCCTGCCAGTTGGCGTCGAGGCCTTCTCCGAGAGACGTGGCAAGACCGATGCCGGTGATCCAGACTTCCGCCGGACCCCGTCTCGCTACTTTGATTTCAGTCATGACTGGAAGGCCTGCTGGGGAAAGGCGATGCGCTTGGCCACGGCATCCATGTGCACGCGCAGGTCGGGATGCGGGAAGGGGACGTGGCTGAAGGTGAGGGTCGAATTGCAGCGGAGCTTGCCGCCGACCTTGATCTTCGCCTCGGTGATGGCATAGCCCGAGCCCTCATGGACCAGGCTTGCCTCAACCGTGAGCAGCTCGCCCGGGGGCACGAAGCCACGCATCTTGGCCTCCTTGACGGCGGCCAGAAACGGCATGCGCTCGAACTTGAACAGGCCGAGCAGCAGCCAGCCCGAGGTCTGCGCCATGGATTCGATCAGAAGCACGCCGGGCATGATTGGATAGCCCGGGAAATGCCCCTCGAAGATCGTGCTCTCCTGAGGAACCTGGGCCTCGACCTTGATCGTCTTCTCTTCCAGGTTGAGGTCGAGGATCCGATCGATCAGCTGGAAATATTCGATTCTCATGAGCTGAGGTCAGGTACCCGCGTTCTTGGCGGCGACCAGCTCGTCGATACGCGCGCACAGGTTTTTCAACACAAAATATTGCTCCGTGGTCGCCTTGCCGTCGTTGACCTCCTGGGTCCACTTTTCCAACGGCAGCTTGATCCCGAATGCCTTGTCGATGGCGAATGCTATGTCGAGGAAATCGAGGCTGTCGATGCCCAGATCGTCGATGGCGTGGCTATCCGGCGTGATCGTGTCGCGCGGGATGTCGCAGGTTTCGGCGATGATCGTGGCGACCTGATCGAATGTTGAGGACATCACTAAGCCTTTGATATATTGGAGATAAATCCGGATTGCCGCGGCGGGCGGGGGATCCGCGCCTGAGACCAGCCCTCTCATCCCGCCGCCGGGAGTCGAGTGCCCGTATATCGGAGCGCCGCCTTTAGTTCAATGGAGGCGAAAAGGCCACGATCTGCCGAATTTTAGGGCTTTTTGATCGGTCCAAATGGTGAGCCGGCGGCCGGGGCTGCAGCCGCTAGTGGGTCGAGATGCGCACGCAGTCGCGCCGGCCCATCAGCACGCAATCCTGGGTCCTTCGCAGATCGGCGATGCTCATGGCTAGCCAGATGCCGACCGCCGTCAGCGCAACGGTGAAGGCAAAGGCGGCGATATTGGCGAGCATGCGTTGGCGGAAATCGTCGGGCGCCGCTCGCGGCTTCTCGTAACGCGACAGGTCGAGCGGCTCGACCAGCCTGTCCGACCGTCCGGTCTGCGCCTGGACGGAGGGGGCGTGCAACTGGGGGGCGTGGAGGGCGCTGCGCGGCCGGAACGGGATCACACGGTGATCGTCATCTGCTGGGATGGGCCGCTGGGTCTTCACTGCGCCGGCTCCGGAAATCATCACTTAAATATCTAGCACGTGGACCAGAGCTTCCCACAGAAAATCTTGTGAAGGTCATATCAAATCCGCGCATCATCCCTCAAAGTATCATGGAACCTGCTGTAATCGATCCGCACGCGGCCGTCATCGGAGACGCTGAGCACATCCACGTAGCGGTGTCCGAAGCGGATGTCGGAATGCCGATAGGCTTTCCGGGCATGAACGGTTTGCGCCGCAACAACATCATAGCCTGTGACCACCACCGTCAGCGAGACGTTGGAGGCCTCGAGGTCATCCGGGCTCATGCCGTAGAACGGGCTGTTTTCATCGAGGACATGGTGCAGCGTCCAGCTCAAGGCGAGCGCCGGGCTTTCATGACTCAACAAGGGGAGCTCGTGGAAGCGTCGATAGGGCTGGCCTTCGGCGGTGATGGTGTTCTTGAACATCCATAGGCGCGCGGTCGCGTTGCCGATGATGTTCTGCCGCTCGTTGGCGAAGCGGATCATCAGGGTCGGCGCGGCCTCGTGATTCGAAATCACCGGATTATTTGCGAACAGAAGCCGCGCGTTCGGCCGCGAAAAGCGTGCGAAGATCAATCCCGTCATCAACGACGTTGAGAAAATGCCCGTGAACAGCTCGATCGCCGCGACGAAGTGACCGTAGTGGGTCTGCGGATGCATGTCGCCGTAGCCCGCGGTCGAGAGCGTCTCGATCGAGAAATAGAAATAGTCGATGTAGTCGCCGGCGGAGACGTTGGCGATCGGATGGTCTCCGATCCAGTAGAAGCACGCGAAGATCGCGTTGAAGACGAGAAACACCAGCGCCGCGCCGGCGATGAAGGAAGGCCAGGAGGCGGTCATGCAGCGGTGGCTGAGATCGGCCCAGAAATTGAGATGCAGCCCTTCGGTAATGATCTCGCGGCCGCCAATCCGGACGATACGCGGTTTGGCGACCCGTTCGCCATGGCCGTTCAACATTCCGCTCCGATCTCCCGTGGAGGTAGTATGCCCCGCGAGGGCATCCCACTACCCCTGTGATTGCCCTTGTCATCATGTCATAATCGACCGTTTTCCGACAAAGCAATTTGGCAGCTGCCATGGAGGCATCTCATGCACAACACGCGCGAACCCAGAGTTCACCCGATCCCGATCCTGTCGTTGCGCCCGACGCAGATGACAGTCGGCATGCGCGAGGTCAAGGAAAAGCGCAAGCGCTTCAGCGAGCAGACATCCGCGAAAAAGCAGGAGGAGATGATCGGCAAGCACATGGTCCCGGTCGTGTTTGGACCCGACGAGCGCTACTATGTGGTCGATCACCATCACCTCGCGCGCGCGCTGCATGACGAAGGCATCGGCGACATTCTGGTGACCGTGATCGGCGATCTCCGGATGGTGCAGAAGGACGCCTTCTGGAACGTGATGGACAACAAGCGCTGGGTCTATCCCTACGACACCAAGGGCGAGCGCCGTCCGTTCAAGGACCTGCCGAAATCGATCCGCGATCTGAAGGACGATCCGTTCCGCAGCCTCGCCGGCGAGCTGCGCCGCGCCGGCGGCTTTGCCAAGGACACCACGCCGTTTTCCGAATTCCTCTGGGCCGATTTCCTGCGCCGCCAGATGCCGCGCAAGCTGGTCGATGAGGATTTCGACAAGGCGATGGAAAAGGCGCTGCGGTTCGCCAAGAGCCACGATGCGATCTATCTGCCTGGCTGGTGCGGCCCGTCCGAGGAAGGTTAGGGCAGGGATCATGGATTGACCTCCCATCGTATCCTTCAAGGGGCAAATGAGGGAGTTTGAGGGCGGACCAAGCGGACCAGTCTCGCCCAAAACATCTCGCTGGGAGCGCAGAGCGGTATCAACGATCCTCGCTGTTGCCACGAAGCATCGCTCCCGCGCCGCGCCTTGCATATGAGGCCGAGGTGGTCTTTCGTGGCATGGCGCATCGTGCCGACAACGTGAGTAACCGTGAACCCTTATGGGTTGGGAAAACGGTTGGTGCAGCATACCTGATTGGTAACGCTTCGCCTCGACGTGCGGCTTCCTAGTTCGCCCGGCTGAGCCAGTTGACCTCATGGACATCAGCCCATCGGAGCAATCGAATGCGTTCTATTCTGGTGGTTCTAGGACTTTTGATCGCCTCGAGCGCCTCGGCCGACGCTGCAACCATGCATCACTCCAGGACGCGGCATCACCTCTCCCCCAACGTAGCCTCGAGTTTCAACCTCGCTCCAAGTTGGGGCTACGAACGGGCAGCGCCGTCGGTTCGCTACGAATACACGCCGCCGGCTTACAACGATCCCGGCCCGAACAACCGCGGAGGCTTGGTTGGCGGCAACCCCAACGGCGGTTGATCTCGACACCTGGGCGAAGGCGGCTACGGGCATCCTGCACGTTGGTTCCGTACTCCTGAGTCCCGTTAGACTGAGATCGCGCCGGAGCTCCTTGGCCAAATTCCCCGTGAGATAGGCCGCGCATGAATGACATGCTACATTGTCGGATCGGGATGCCAGCCTCAATTATCTCACTGCAACATCTTCATGCAGCAGGGTACTTCCGGTTCACGACTTGCGACCCATGTATTGGGAATTGTTCCCCACGGCGCAGTATGAATTTGCGACGCTGTTGTTGAGGGCAGTAGGAGTTCGAGAATGGCCGACTTGATTTCCGGCGTCAAAATCCCCGACAGCAAGATCGCCCGGGAGGCCGCTGAATTGGTGCGGCAACACGAAACCGAGATGTTGTTCAATCACTCAGTCCGCGTGTTCGTATTCGGCGCGATGAAGGGAATCCGCCAGAACCTGAAGTTTGACTCCGAGCTGCTGTATGTTGCTGCGCTCTTTCACGACCTAGGCCTCGTCGACGCCTATCATACCGAGACAAAGCGATTTGAAGTCGACGGCGCCGATGCAGCGCGAGAATTCCTCAGGGGCCATGGCATCCCTGAACCGAAAGCGGATCTGGTGTGGGAAGCGATCGCGCTACATACCACGCCAGGCATCCCCCAATACATGCGGCCAGAAATCGCGCTCACGAATGCGGGCGTTCTTGTGGACGTGGTCGGGATCGGATATGACGACTATACACCCGAGCAACGCGAGCGACTCATTGCGGCCTTTCCGCGCGGTGATTTCAAGAAAGAGTTTATCCGGGTTCAGACGTGCTCGGCATTGAAGAAACCTCAGACCACATTCGGTACAGTCAACGTCGATTATATCGAAGATCACGACCCCGCATTTCGCAAGCCAAACGCTTGCACCCGGATCCGCAATACTCCGTGGCATAGCTGAACCGTCGTTCCACAAATTCGGAAACTGTGGTTGTGGCTTCGCCCGTCAAGCTTCGACCAAGGTACGGAAGCGGCCTCGTTTTGCCAGCGCGAGTTATTCCGGGTGTGACACAGACGCGCGCGGCCTATTGCTGCGATCTGCTTTCAAGCAGCCGGTCGCGGACCTCCTCCGATACGAAGCGCTGCGCCCGCTGCCATGCCTCGTCGTTGTCGCCGCGAAACGTGAAGTACTTCCGGAACACGACGCGCTGGGATGTTGTATCGATGGCAGCGGTCTGCGCCAGTTGCACCAGTGTGCTCATCTTATGAAGGCCGCCGATGATCAGGATCTGTGCGCCGGCCTGTGACGCCGCGCGCAGCCGATCGCGCAACTCCGGTCCGTCGGTCGGACAGTTTGGTGCGCAGGAGGATGGCACGAGCTCAAAACGGCGGTCTGCCGTGACATCGTCCCGCAGCGCGGTCATGAAAGCCCGCAATCGCTTTTCATGCACGGCCGTCTGATCGGTGGGCTCGTTCGACGTGTCGATATAAATGAAATCGTCGACGGAGATAACCAAGGCGTGGCCGTCGGTCGCGGCGGATGCATCTGAGATGAGGCTGGATCCGAGGAACAGACCGGCTGTGGTAACAGCGTGCAACAGGGAGGCGTGGCGCATGGCGATGGCTCTCCGTGGCTGAATTGCGGTGCGACTAATAACCCTTACCAAGCATCAATTGCTGCATCCCTACCGCTATCCGGCACCGTCGTTCAGACCAAGTCGCGCCGATGTCCAAAGCGGATTTGACCAGAACATTAGAGGTCGCCAGCGGAAAGTCAGCTTACAAGTTGGTCATTCAAGGCTGTTTGAGGTGCCGAACAGGAAAGTCGCGCGGTCGCCTCCGGCGCTGCCCGCGCGTAGCTCCGTTGGGCGCGACCTACACCAAGAAGTCCGAGGCCGCCTACTACCGATCGTCGAGAAGCGAGCATGCTCATGATGCCCCCTCTGCCGAACCAAAGCGATTTCGCGGGGTTTCGCACTCTCTTGCGCACAGCGTCTAATTAGTTGTGAGCGTGCCAAATCGGCGCGACCAGATACGCCCACACCGGTATGTCGCGCAAACCAATCTACCGGCGCGTTCAGTCCGCTGTATTGAGCTCTGCCCGGTAGGTCACTCCGGGCCGGGTTTGCTCACGTCGACTTCTTCTCATTCTGGACCCAACTCGGACATTGACCCCGCCATGCCGCCGTGGCGCACTTCCTGAAAAGGTGTATGCTTGGTCGGCTAGCATTGCCACCTGTCTGGACATGAGGATGCCATGGATCTCCATGGGAAGGTCGCATTGGCATTGCTCGATGCGACCTTGGGGCGCGACATGAGTGCGGCGATCAGCGCGGCCCGATTGCGTTGAGAGACAATCGTCAGGAGCAGCCATTCAATGCCTCCCGAGATGACTGAGCATAGCAGTGGACCAAGTTCGGTGGACGCCACCGTAAGAGCCGAGACGGCTGCCGAGGTCAATCGTGAGCGCCACTTGCCGCTGACAGATTCTACTTCGAAGACTGTCGCGGCAGTGGATCATATGCCGCTCTCGGAAAGACCGCTCGTTCCCAAACCGCGTGCGGCGAGCATGAGCGAGCGCCGGAATCTGCGCGCCCGGCTCCAATTCGATCGCATCGCGCTGCTGCTGCAGGGGGGCGGCGCGCTCGGCGCCTATCAAGCGGGCGTCTATGAGGCGCTGGCGGAGACCGGGCTCGATCCCGACTGGGTCGTCGGCATCTCGATCGGCGCCATCAACGCCGCGATCATCGCCGGCAATGCGCCCGAGACGCGCGTCGACAAACTGCGTGGATTCTGGGAGGAAATAAGCGCTCCTGCCATGGGTTTCGACGCTGACGTCTTCGGCCTCTTTGGACAAGGCGAGGCGGCGCGCTCGAGCGTCAATCAGATGAGCGCTGCGATGGTTGCGTACGCCGGAACGCCGGGCTTCTTCCGGCCGCGGCTTCTCAATCCATGGTTTCATCCGCCCGGCACCATCGAGGCGACAAGCTATTATGACACGTGGCCGCTCAAAGCCACGCTGGAGCGCTTCGTCGACTTCGACCGCATCAACGCCGGTAACAGGGAGACGCGTCTCAGCCTCGGCGCCGTCAATGTGCGTAGCGGCAACCTCGTCTATTTCGACAACGAGACGCAGGTGATCGGACCCGAGCATGTGATGGCAAGCGGCGCGCTGCCGCCAGGTTTCCCCGCCGTCGAGATCGAGGGTGAGCACTATTGGGATGGCGGCCTCGTCTCGAACACGCCGCTTCAGTGGATTATCACGAACAGCCGCGTGACGGGCGAGCACTTGCCTGACGCGCTCGTGTTTCAAGTCGACCTCTGGAGCGCGCGCGGCGATTTCCCGCGCAACCTCGCGGAAGTCGCGACCCGGCAGAAGGAGATCCAATATTCAAGCCGCACGCGCGCCTTCACGGATTTCATCAAGCGGTTGCACAAGGTCGAATACTCCGTCGCAACGTTCCTGGATCAGCTGCCCGATGAGTTCAAGCAAAGCGAGGAAGCCAAGTTCCTGGCGAACTCGGTCGCACAACGCCACGCCTATAATCTCGTGCATCTCATCTATCGTCCGAAAGGCTACGAAGGCGATTCGAAAGACTATGAGTTCTCTCGGTTGTCCATGGCCGAGCATTGGCGTTCGGGCTTCTACGACACCAGGCACACGCTGCACCATCCCGAGGTGCTCGAGCGCGCCGGCAATGGCAACGAGGTCACCGTCTTCGACTTTGCAGGTAACGGCTGAGCCGCCCCAGGCAGCACTGCCTACCTGGAGCCATTGGCAAGCGTGACGAGGCTACGCCGCGCGAACTGTGCCGAGAAAACTCTCGACCTCCTTCTTCAGGTACTCGGATTGCCTTGCGAGTTCGCCGGCCGATTCGAGCACCAGTTCGGCAGCATTTCCCACTTGGCCAGATGCCCGCGTCACGTCGGCGATGTTTTGCATGACTCCCTGCGTGCCCTGCGCGGCCTGCTGAACGTTGCGGGCAATTTCCTTGGTCGATCCGTCTTGCTCCTCCACCGCGGCAGCAATCCTTGTGGCGATCTCGTCGATCTGGCCGATGGTGGCGCCGATCTCGCGGATCGCCTCAGCCGTTACGCCAGTGGCATCGCGGATCGATTGGATCTGATCGGCGATCTCCTCTGTCGCCGTCGCGGTCTGGGTCGACAGCGCCTTCACCTCGCTTGCCACCACGGCAAAGCCCTTGCCGGCCTCGCCAGCCCGCGCGGCCTCGATCGTCGCGTTCAATGCCAGGAGATTGGTCTGTGCGGCGATGTTTTGAATGAGTCCCATCACCTCGCCGATCTTTTGCGTCGCCTTCAGTAACCCTTCCACCATTGTGTTGGTGCGGTTGGCCTGAGCAACGGCGCTTTGCGCTATCGATGCCGAGTGGGCAATCTGACGCGCGATTTCCTGTCCCGAGGTCGAAAGTTCCTCGGTTGCGGCAGCCACGGTCTGCACATTGGCCGAGGTCTGTTGCGCGGCTGCGGCGACGGTGGTGCTCTGCTGCGTCGTCTCCTTCGCGATTGCAGACAGCGATTGCGCCGAGCGCTGCATCTCTGTGGCCGCTGAAGCAGCGCCAGCGACAATTCCGCCCACGCTCTTCTCGAACTCGCCGGCGATCCGATTCATCGCTGACCTCCGTTCCGCCACGGCGCGAGCCGCTGCGTCCTCCCGCTCCACGCGGAGCCGTTCGGCTTCAATCAAGCGATCCTTGAAAACCGCCAGGCTGCGCGAGATGTGGCCGATCTCGTTGCGGTACTCAACGAACGGGACCTCAACATTCAAGTTGCCCTTCGCGAGACCATCCATGACGCCACATATTGCGCCGAGCGGACGAACCAGGCCGCGGCCGAGACCAAACGCGGCCAATCCCGCAATAAGCAACCCGGTCAGCCCACCCCCGGCGATCCAGATCGCCCGATCAAACACGACCGCATCGATATCGTCGATATAGACGCCAGCCTGGATCGCGAGCAGGTTGTCGCCTTCGCCATACCCGCCGGCATAGGAGAGCTTTGGCAGTTCGGGGCCGCCCGTCGCTTTCGGTACCTGGTATTCGAGAAAGCCACCACCGGTGCGGGCTTTGCCAACGATGTTTTGAATCAGCAGCTGCCCCTGATTGTCTTTGTAATCCCAGCGATTGACATTGATGTATTTCGGGTTGGCGTGCACGTAGGTAACGCCTGCGTTGGTGCTGCCGGCGCCGTAGATTCCCAGATAGTCAGCGGATTTACCCCAGCGCATTGCGCCGATCGCTTCGAAAGCAAGCTGCCGTGCGTCCACCGCCGATATCTTGCCGGCCTTGGCCTTTTCCTCGTAATTCGCCAGGATTTTCTTCGCGGCTTCGACCAGCTCGTACACCTTGGCCCGGCGTTCCTCGATGACGGTATTGCGAAGGACCATGACTTGCGCGGCTAGCACTGCGACAAAAACCACGGTCAAGACCGCTATGATCATCGCGAAACGATTGTAAACAGTGAGATGTCGCATGTTGCGGGCCTTCGGAAACAGAAATAATCGCCCGACAGTAACACTGTACCCCTTAAGGTTTTATTGAAAAGGACGTGCGGCCAGAGGTAGGCCAATCGTCGCGCCGACCCGGCCATACCGGCTTTCTCGACGGAAGACGGAGGCGTATGCCCGCCGCAAAGAGACTGGGTCTCCGACGCCTCGACTTAGGGCGTCACGAGGCGCGGCGTCCTTTGCATGACATGGAACTGGACCTCCTTAGGCACAGCATGACGGGGCGCCCGACTCACCGGCGCGCTGGGCCTGAATTGGTGGACACGGCACCGAACCGTAGGAGCAAAACACGCAACAATCGCCTGACTTGGGCTTTAGCTTGGTGCCGCAGCCGGTGCATTCATAGAAGAACTGACAGGCGTTGGTCGGCATCGTCTCCGTTTTTGCAACGGCGCAGTGCGGACAGGTGATCGTCGATTGAAGAAGCATCGGATCAGTTCTCGGGTGCGGACGGATAAGCCGCCTTGGCGGTCATCGCCGTCTTGCAGGACGCGACTTTGGCAACACCGGGACAGGCTTGCAAGCTTCCCTTGACGATGGCGGGGCATGCCGCGCGTCCACGTTCAATGCTTCAGCACGCGATGGCGGCCAATGCTCGTCTGCTCAAGTCTTTCCCTAAGGGCTTTACGCTGGACGAGACGCACCACCCGCACGTCACCATGTTGCAGCAGTTCGTCCTGGCGCGTCCGTCTATCAGCTTGGCAGCTTTGGCACAGCTCGGAAGGAACTCAAGGCGTTACCGCTGACGCCCTGAGGCGAGGCAGGCAAAAAGCCACCGTTGCCCCATCGAAAGCTTGCATTTTTTTGTCATAGCTAGGCCAACTCAGCGGATATGCGGCGTCAGAATGCGAGTTCCGACGAAACGATTTTGTTGGCGTCGCGAAAAGAATAGGAAACACTGGCCTGCCAAACTGACTCGGCAGGGAGCCGACAATGCCACGGAGCAGCTTGGGGTAAGCTTGGTATTCCGGCACCGGGGGACCAGCAGGGAGGACGTGACATGCGCTTCCTCGTTGTCGCTTTCGTCGCCATTGGCATCGCCGCGAGTTCGAGTATGGCCAGAGCCGACAAGCGCGTGGCGTTTGTCGTCGGCAATGGTGCCTACAGGAACGTCGCGACACTTCCCAATCCAGCGGCCGACGCCGCGGCGATGGCCAAGACGCTGCGCGGCGTGGGCTTCGACGTCGTCGAAGGCGTCAATCTCACCCGCGACGGGATGACGGAGAAGCTGCTCGACTTCGGCCAGAAGACGCAGGGCGCCGACATTGCGTTGTTTTATTATGCCGGCCACGGCATTGCGATCAACGGTGTGAACTACCTGCTGCCTGTCGATGCCGACATCAAGTCGGAGATGGACGTCAAGCTTGGTGCTGCGATCAATGTCGATGTGACGCTCGACCAGACCATGGCCGACTCCAAGGTGAAGCTGGTGTTCCTCGATGCCTGCCGCGACAACCCGTTTGCCGCCAGGATCAGATCCGCGTCGACCCGCAGCGTCAACGTACAGGCCGGACTGGCGGAAATGAAATCCGGCGAAGGCACCCTGATCGCGTTTGCGACGGGACCGGGACAGACCGCCCTCGACGGCGAAGCCGGCAGGAACAGCCCGTTCACGCGGGCGCTGATCGCGCACATCGCCCAACCCGGGGCGGAGATTCAGCAAGCCATGACGGAAGTGCGCGCGCAGGTCAGCGAAGAGACCAAGAAGGGTCAGCTTCCCTGGGGCCACACCAATCTGATCGGCTCGGTCTACCTTAATGGAGCCCCCTTGCCGCCGCCGAATACCGTTGGCGCTGCCCCGGCCGGTCCGGCTCTGACCCCGAGATCGGGCAGCACCGATGTTGAACTCGAGTTCTGGCGCTCGGTCAGGGACTCCAACAAGCAGGAGGAGCTGAACGCCTATTTGAACAGCTATCCGAATGGCCAGTTCCGCTCGCTGGCGCAGGCGAGGCTTGCCGCCCTCGAGAGTGGCCAGCAAAAAGATAAAGAGAAGGACATGACGCGCAATCTGACGGCCGTCGACCCCGCGACCTTCACGGAGGAGGCCAACCAGGTCACGGAGGACAAGATCGGGCTCGATCGCGGCCAGCGTCGCGATGTGCAGCGCCGGCTGACCGGTCTTGGCTTCGATACCAAGGTCACTGGCAAGTTCGACGATGAGACCCGTTCGGTGATCAGGCGATGGCAGGCGGCGCGCGGCTATCCTGCCAGCGGCTATCTCAACCAGCTGCAGCACAAGGCCTTGGTTTCGGAAATCGTCGCAACCGTTCAGAGCGGAGCAGCAGAAGAACCCGAAAGTCATTCGAGCCGTCACCACGGGGGCGGAGCTGGCGGCCGCCGCTATTATCGGAGCAGCGGGGGCGGAGGAAATGCAGGTGGCGGTGGAGGGGGCTTTCCCCTGTTCGGCGGCATGATGGGCGGCCTTTTCGGCCGGCACTGAACGAACCGCTCATTGCGACCGGACGCCAGGAATGCGGTGCGCAGCTGGCTTAGCGAATGCCTGCGCGCAAGAAGCTCTGGATGAAGGCGCGCTGGAACAGCAGGAAGGCGATCATCAGCGGTGCCGAGGTCATCAGTGCGGCGGCCGAGATCACGGACCAGTCGATGCCCTGATCGACTGACGCGAATACCTGGAGGCCTACGGTTAGCGGCCTGGTCTCGACCGAATTGGTCACGATCAGAGGCCAGAGAAAGTTGTTCCAGTGATAGCTCACCGAGACGAGGCCATAGGCCACGTAGACCGGGCGCGCTAGGGGCAGGTAGACGCGCCAGATCGTCTGCAGCGTGCTTGCGCCTTCCATCCGCGCGGCATCGTCGAGCTCGCTCGGGATCGACTTGAAGGTCTGGCGCAACAGGAAAATGCCGAACGCCGAGGCGACATAGGGCAGGCCGACGCCGGTCAGCGTGTCGATCAGGCCCATTTGCTTCAGCGTCAGGTAGTTCTCCAGGATCAGCACGTCGGGCGTGACCATCAGCTGCACCAGGATCAGCGCGAACAGCACGCCGGAGCCGACGAATGTCCAGCGCGCCAGCGCAAAGGCAGCCAGGGTGCAGATCACGAATTGCGCGGCCATGATGCCGAGCACGAGCAGGGTGGTGTTGAGGAAGTAACGGGCGAAGGGCGCAGCCGTCCAGGCGCGCGTGAAATTCTCAAACGTCAGGGGGGCTGCGAGATTGAAATGAGTAGCAAAGGCCGAAGGGTGAACCGCGGCCCAGATGGCATAGAGCAGGGGCAGTGCCCAGACGAGCGCGAACAGCCAGACCGCCGCCGTCGAAATGAGTCTGATCGATCGGTCTGACATGGAATCCTGTCCTCCTCAGCGATAGTGGATCTTGCGATCGAGGAGGAAGAACTGCAGGAATGCGATGATTGCGAGCGTCGAGAGCAGGACCACCGACAGCGCCGCGGCGTATCCGGAGTCCCAGAAGCTGAACGCAACCTGGAAGATGTAGAACAGGAGCAGCGCGGTCGCATTATTTGGCCCGCCGCCGGTCATAGCGATCACCTGGTCGACGACACGGAAAGCATTGATCAGCGCATTGACGGCGACGAACAGCGTCGTCGGCATCAGCAGCGGCCAGGTGATGCGGCGAAACACCAGCCAGGACGACGCATTCTCCATGCGCGCCGCTTCATAGAGCACCGGAGGTACCTGCTGCAGCGCCGCCAGGAAGAAGATCATGAAGAAGCCGGCCTCTTTCCAGACCGTCACGGCCATCAATGCAGGTAACGCCGTTGCGGGACTGCCGAGCCAGTTGACGCTCTCGAAGCCGAACAGGCGGATGATCTGGTTTAACAGGCCGTAGTCTGGCGTGTAGAAAAACAGCCAGATGTTGGCGGCCGCGACCATGGGCAGGATGGTCGGGGTGAAGAAGGCGAGCCGCAGTGCCGCGCGCCCCTTGATGCGGCCGTTCACCCACAGCGCCATCAGAAGGGCGAGCGCGATGGCAAGCGGCACGGTGATCAGCGCGTAGAGCAGGTTGTTTCTGAAGGCGAGCCAGAACACCGGATCTGCCAGCATGGTGCGATACTGGTCGAAGCCGATATAAACGGCCGGCCGCTTGCCGTGCGGGGTCGAGAAGAAGCTGTCGATGACGGTCTCGACCGCCGGCACATGGGTGAATGTTGCGAGCAACACCACCGCCGGCAGCACGAGCAGCCAGCCCTGCAGATGGATGTTCAGACGAGATGCGCGAGGTGCGGCCATATGCTCGAAGACGCCGGCCGGCGAATCGTCTCCGGCCGGCGTTTGCTGTCAGTGCTGATAGGTGGTGAGGATGCGGGTGGCCTCCGCCTGCGCGTCGTCCAGCGCGGGCTTGGCCTGCTTGGCTCCGGTCAGGATCGCCTGCAGCGCGTCGTTGAGCGCCTTGGTGACGCGCTGATTGTCATGGGTCGACAATTCCGCAACCGCGTCCTTGAGCTGATCGCGCGCAACCGCGGCCGCCGGGAATTCGGCGGTGTATTTCTTCATCGCATCCGTGTCCCAGGCGTCGGGGCGGGTCGCGACATAGCCGGTGGCGATGCCCCAATCGGCAGCGCGCTCGGGCGCCGACAGGAAGCGGGCGAATTCCAGCGCGGCTTTCAGCTTTGCCTTGTCGTCATTCTTGAAGATGTAGATGTTGCCGCCGCCGGTGGGTGAGCCGCCGCGCGCCTTTGCCGGCATCGCCGCGACGCCAAAGGCAAACTTCGCGTTGGTGCGGACGTTGGTCAGGTTGCCGGTGGTGGTCCACATCATCGCGGTCTTGCCTTCGAAGAAATCTTTCGGCGTCGTGCCCCAGTCGATGATGCCCTTCGGCATCACCTGGTACTTGCCGCTGAGGTCGGCAAAGAATTGCGCGGCCTCGATCACCTTGGGATCGGTATAGGCGACCTTGGTGCCGTCCTGGTTGGCGAGGATCGCGCCGTTCTGGGTGGTCAGCGCCTGGAACAGCCAATAGGGGAAGCCGGAGGAGGGAATCTCCAGGCCCCATTGGGTGACCGCGCCCGATCCATCGCGCTTGGTCAGCTTCTTGCCGAAGTCGACCATCTCGTCCCAGCTCTTCGGCGGCTTCTCGGGATCGAGGCCAGCGGCCTTGAACGCATCCTTGTTCCAGTACTGCACGATGGTGGAGCGCTGGAACGGAATGCCCCAGGTGTGGCCGCCGGCCTGGCTGTTCTCCATGAAGGCGGGATAGAACGCCTTGATCCAGGCCTTGTCGGCGTCGGAGGTCGCGATCGCGTCATAGGGCTCGATCAGCTCGTTGTCGATCAGCGTGAACATGTCGGTCGACAGCAGAATCGCGACGTCGGGCGCGTTGCCGGCCTTGGCCGCGGTCATCGCTTTCACGATCGAGTCCTGGTAGCTGCCGGTATAGACCGGCTTCACGGTGATATCAGGATGCGCCTTGGTGAACTCGGCGGCATAGCCGTCGACGATCTTGGTGATGGGGCCGCCGACCGCGATCGGATAATAGAAGGTGAGCTCGGTTGCCGACGCATGCGAGCCGCCGAGCACGGTGGCCGCCAGCGCGGCGCCGGTGAGGAATCGAGTAAACCTATTCATGCGCGAATCTGTCCTTGATTGGTAACAGTGTGGAGCTGGGGCGACGTCGCTGCGGTGCCGGTGTCGATCGTGAGCCGTTCGCCGCTTGCAGCATCGAACACGTGGCTGGCCGCTGCGTCCCAGGAGAGTCCGACCGCGGTGCCGATCGGCGGCGCGCCATCGCCGCGGGTGCGGGCCTGGATCGCGCGATCGCCGAGGCTGCAGCTGACGAGAGCCTCGCCGCCCAGATATTCGACCGCCGTGACAGTCGCGTGAAACGCTGCGCGCCCGTTCGCGCTATCCACGGCAACATCCTCCGGCCTCAAGCCAAGCACGCGCCCCCGTCCCGGACCAGCAAACAGTGCAGGTCCTGTGCTGCCCGCGATGACTGCGCCAAGGGGCGCGTCATCGAGATCGAGGAAGTTCATTGGTGCGCCGCCGATGAAGCGGGCCGCGAACAAAGTGGCCGGCCGCTCATAGAGTTCGGCTGGACGGCCGTTCTGTTCGATCCGCCCGCCGCGCATCAGGATAACGCGGTCGGCCATGCTCATGGCCTCGGTCTGGTCATGGGTCACGTAGATCATGGTGATGCCCAGCCGCTGTTGCAGCGCGCGGATCTCGCGGCGCAGCTCTTGCCTGAGCTGGGCATCGAGATTGGAGAGCGGCTCGTCGAGCAGGCAGACCGGCGCTTTCGCGATCAGCGCCCGGCCGAGCGCGACACGCTGCTGCTGGCCACCGGAGAGCTGCGCCGGCTTGCGTCGCAACAGCTTGTCCAGGTCGAGCAGGGCGGCGGTCCGCGCCAGCCGCTCGGCCATCTCCTGTTTCGAGGTGCCGCGCACCGACAAGCCAAAGGTGATATTGTCGGAGACGGTCAGGTGCGGAAACAGCGCGTAGGACTGAAACACCATGGCCACCCCCCGCGCCGAGCCGGTGAGGCCTGCGACATCGCGTCCTTCGATCGCGATCATGCCTGTGGTGGGCTCGTCGAGGCCCGCGATCATGCGCAGCATGGTCGACTTGCCGCATCCCGATGGTCCGAGCAGCACGACCAGTTCGCCCTTGGCGACGGAAAACGAGACGTCATCGACTGCGCGCGTCTCGCCCCACGCCTTCGTTACTGATCGCACCTCGACGCTGCTCATATTCCTTTTGTCCAATCGCCCGGCGCATGCCGGAGGCCCCGGATAAAAATGGCTTGTGAATGTTATATGACAGTCGATTTGGCGGCCGGGGGTGCAAATTTGCCGCGAAATCCGCCGCCAAGTCCAGCAGGTGTGCTTCGATAGTTGGTAGGCCTTTGGCCTTGCGCGCGTCGCTATCCCGCGTGGCGCAAGGGCTGCGCAAAGCTGAGCTCGTGGCCGTCGGGGTCGGTCAAATGGAAGTAGCGCTCGCCCCATTCGGCGTCGCGGGGCAGGGTCGAGGGCTCCAATCCAGCCCGCAGCGCCCGCTCATAAAGGGCGTCGACATCGGCGACATGGAAGATGAGACGGCCCCACCACGACCAGTGCCGCTGCTCGGGCTGAGCGATCAGGTTGAGATAATTGGGGCCGGCGCGAAAGCTGGTGAAGGCGGCGGTCTCGCCGCCGTACAGGAGATCGAAGCCGAGCGAGCGGTAAAACCGCACGGCGCTTTGCATGTCGTGGGTGGCGAGCGTGACGGCGCTGATGGCCTCGATCATGACGGCACCTCCCGTTGCTGCGACGCGGCGGCTTGGCTTGATCGTTGGCTTGAGTGGCCGCCGACCCAGGTCTCGACAACCTCGAAGCGGCTGTTGAAGGCGACGAGGTCGGCACGGCAACCCCTGCCGATCGCACCGAGTTCGCGCCCGAGCCCCAGAAACATCGCCGGCGTGCGCGACGCCATCGCCAGTGCGTCGCTGAGATCGATGCCGAGCCACTCAACCGCGTTGTGCACGGCGTCCATCATGGTGAGATGCGCGCCGGCAAGCGTACCGTCCGGCCCGGTCAGGCGGCCGCCGTCGAGCGTGATCCGCCGTCCCTGCAGCAGGAAATCCCGCTGTTCGGTGCCGACCAGCGCCATCGCGTCGGTGACCAGCATCAGGCGGTCAGGGCCTTTGCAACGAAAGGCGAGGCGCAGGCTCAAAGGATCGACATGAAGCCCGTCGCAGATCATCCCGGCAAATAGCCTGTTGTCGTCGAGCGCGGCGCCGACCACGCCGGGGGCGCGGGCGGAAAGCTGCGACATGGCGTTGAAGAGGTGGGTGACCCCGGTCATCCCCCGGTCTGCGGCTTGCGCAATTTGAGCAGCCGTGGCGTCGCTATGGCCCGCTGCGACGCGCAAACCGGCATCGACGAGTTCGCCGATCAGCGTCGGCGGCAAGCATTCGGGCGCCAGCGTCACCAGGGAGCGCCCGCAGCCGGCAAAACTCTTGATCGCGGCGAGGTCGCGCGCGTCGGGCGCACGGATTTCGGCTTCCAGATGGATGCCCTTGCGCGCCTTGTTCAGCGCCGGTCCTTCGAGGTGAAAGCCGAGCACTCCGGGAACCTGCATCGCTGCAGGCGCGCTGCTGGCGAGGGCCTCCATCACATCCACCCGGTCGGTGATCAGCGTCGGCAGCAAGCCCGTTGTGCCGTACCTGCGGTGCGCCGCAGCGATGCGGCGGATGCCGGCCTCGGTCGGCGCGTCGTTGAGGAGGACACCGCCGCCGCCATTGACCTGGATGTCGATGAAGCCCGGCGCGAGGATCGCGTCCTCGGGAAGCGCGACCGTTCCGGCCGGCGCAGCGCCGGAAAAGCTGACCTCGGCGATATGGCCGCTCGCGATCGTGACCCAGGCCGGTCCCCGCAGGGCCGTGCCGTCGAACAGTCGTGGGGCTGCAATCGTGAACGGAGCGGGGGAAAACGGGTCGTCCATGGCGTTCATTGATCGACGTCATCAGCGCTTTTACTGGATAGCCAGTGTAACATCTTCAACCGACGCCGCGTGATGCTACATTGAGGCGTGTTCGCGTCAGTTTGAGCAAAGCCCCGCAGGCCGGATGGACCCGGAACCGGGTTTTGGCGTTGCAACGACAGAGAAGCGGGCGCGTTCGAGCCAAAAGCCGAACGCGCTGCGGTTTTTGAGGTTCCGCATTGTGATCCCCTGAAAGGAGCGGATCGCGTAATGGCTACGGAAGAAGTCGACCCCCGCTTTGCCGATCTCGATGCCTGGGCGCTCGCCTCGGCCATGGAGGCGATGTGGGAGGGCCAGCTCGCCGCCGTCGCCGCGATCGGCCATGCGCTTCCCGCCATGACCGCCGCGACCGAGGCCGCCTATCGCGCGCTCGGCGATCGCGGTCGCCTGATCTATGTCGGAGCCGGCACGTCGGGCCGGGTGGCGGTGCAGGACGGCGCCGAGCTGACGCCGACCTTCGCCTGGCCGCTGGAGCGGCTGCGCTTCATCATTGCCGGCGGTGAGAGTGCGTTCACGACGAGCGTCGAAGGCGCGGAAGACGATATCGACGACGCCGTCAGGCAGATGGCGGCGGCAGAGCCGTCGGCGCATGATGTGGTGATCGCGGTTGCCGCCTCCGGCACGACGCCGTTCACCGTGGGGGCGCTGCGAGAGGCCGGCAGACGTGGCGCTGTGACCATTGGCATGGCCAACAATCCCGACACGCCGCTGCTCGCATCGGCCCGATTTCCGGTGCTGGTCGAGACCGGGCGCGAGCTGATCGCGGGTTCGACACGGATGAAGGCGGGCACCGCGCAGAAGGTGGTGCTCAACCTGATCTCGACCGGCATCATGCTGCGGCTGGGCCGGGTCTATCGCGGCATGATGGTCAACATGCCCCCGACCAATGTCAAGCTGAAGCGCCGGGCCGAGATCATGGTCGCGCGCATCAGCGGCTGCAGCGAGGCGCAGGCGGCGGCTGCACTGGAACAGACCGAGGGCGACATCAAGACCGCGGCGCTGGTGGTGCTCGGTTATGACAAGGCGGACGCCGAGGCGCTTCTGGTCAAATACAGCGGCAATCTGCGCCGCGTGTTCTCTGATCTGTCCGACAGAAGCAGCCGGTGAATCACGGAGCGTTGCGAGCCATGGCCGATCCCGTGTCCTCCGCGATGGCGCGCGAGACTTGCGAAAGCGCCGATGTCGCCGCCCGCATCCTGCACAGCCGGCAGGCGATCGGGGACATCGCACGCCATCTCGATATCGGCGCCATGCCTCTCGCCGTGCTATGCGGCCGCGGCAGCTCCGGCCACGCCGGGGTGTTCATGCGCTATCTGATCGAGACGCGGCTGCACCTGCCGGTGTCGGCCAGCGCGCCCTCGGTGATTACGGCATTTCGCAAGCCGCTGTCCCTTGAGCATGCGCTGTTCATCGTGGTCTCGCAGTCCGGGCAGAGCCCCGATCTGGTCGCGGCGACGCGGTCTGCGCGCGCGTCGGGGGCACGTACCGTCGCGATCGTCAATGTGGTGCCGTCGCCGGTGGCGGAGGCGGCCGAATTCGTGATTCCGATCGAGGCGGGCGTCGAGCATTCCGTCGCAGCGACCAAGACTGTGGTCGGGTCGATGGCGGCAGGCGCCGAGCTCATTGCGGCGCTCGCGGCTGACGAGGCATTGCGCTCGGCGCTTGACCGGCTGCCGGAGCGTCTGAGCCGCGCAGCCGCACTCGACTGGTCCGCGGTCTCCGGCGATCTCGCCGCGGCATCTGCCGTGTTCGTGGCCTCGCGCGGGCTGGGGCTGGGACCGGCGCGCGAAATCGCGCTGAAGCTTGCTGAGATCCTGCGACTTCCGGCGCTCGGCTTTTCCGCCGCCGAGCTGCAGCACGGGCCGCGCGCGGCCCTGTCGGCAAGAACTCCCGTCATCATGATGCGCCTGAACGACGAGACCGCCGCCACCGTGGACCAGCTTGCGGACGATCTGCGCGGGAGCGGGATCTCGCTGCATCTCGCCGGCGGGCCGCGTGCCTCGCTGCCGTGGATCGGCGACGATGACGCGGCGACGGATGCCATCACCATGCTGGTGCCGGCCTATCGCATGATCGAGCGTACCGCACGTGCCTGGGGCTTTGATCCCGACCGGCCGCCGCAATTGAGCAAGGTGACGCAGACCTACTGAGCGTGTCGCTATTTCGGCACGCGGCCCATGAGATAGAACTCGTCATTCGGCCGCATGCCCGTGACATTGGCCATGCGGTTGGACAGGGCGAAGAAGGCTGCGATTGCGGCGATGTCCCAGATGTCGTCGTCGGAAAAACCTTGGGCGCCAAGCGCGGCAAAATCGGCGTCCGACACCACCTGTGCTTCGAGTGCGACCTTCATGGCGAAATCCAGCATCGCTTTCTGGCGCGCAGTAATGTCGGCCTTGTGGTAGTTGACCGCGACCTGGTCTGCTATCAGCGGATTCTTGGCGCGGATGCGCAGGATCGCGCCATGCGCAATCACGCAATACTGACACTGGTTGGCGGCCGAGGTCGCCACCACGATCATCTCGCGCTCGGCCTTGGTGAGGCCGCCCTCCTTGTCCATCAGCGCATCATGATAGGCAAAGAAGGCGCGGAACTCGTCCGGCCGGTAGGCAAGCGTCAGGAACACGTTCGGGACGAAGCCGGATTTTTCCTGCACGGCAAGCAGGCGGGTGCGGATGTCGTCCGGCAGTTTGTCGAGCGCGGGTGCGGGAAAACGTGCGGCGGGCTGGGTCATGGACAACTGTCTCCGGCAAAGCGTGGTCCGCCTCAAACGATAGCCCGGCCGCTAGCCGTTGATAAGGCACTTCGGGAGCCGCCTTGTCCGCGCCGTCATCAGGCTTGCGCTCGGCCTCGATCTACGGTGCTCTTCGCGCGTCCGTCGACGCCGGGGATCAGCTTCAGATTGATTTGCGTCTTGGAGAGCGTGGCGCGCGTCAGCTCGCCGTTGCCGGCCATCGCCTCGTGCTTGTAGCCCATGGTGCCCGTCGCGACGAGCTGGTTGGCGTATTCCAGCGTGCCGGTGAGCGTATCCTTGACGATCTCGAGCTTGGGGTGCGCGTATTTCTTCGGAAAGCCCCAGATCTCGCGGCCGGCCGCGATCGGCGGATCGTCGTCGAGATACATCTGGGAGACGAAGTTGACTTCTTCGCCATTCAGCCGCGCCGGGATAGGCCGGACTCGGTATAGCTGCCGAAGCCCGAGCTGTCCGGCATCTTGATCCACTCATAGTGCACGACCGGCTGCTCGATCGGCTCTAGCGGTTCGGGCAGTCCGGCGCGGATCAGGTCCGGATCGGTTTCATAGCTGATGACGAGAAACTCGCGGTCAACGAAACGGTACGGGCCGGCGGGGTAGCTCGGACCCGCCATCGGTATCGAGGGAAGCTTGAGAATGTCTGCCTTGCGCATCGGAGACCTCAAAGGTTTGAAAAGGATGGGCTCGAGCAAAGCCAGTGCGGTGCCGCTGTTCCGCCTGCTGCCCTACTGAAACTGCCGGGCGATCGCAAAGATCAACAGGCCGACAAGCCCGCCGACCAGCGTTCCGTTGATGCGGATATATTGCAGGTCGCGTCCGACTTGCAGCTCGATCCGCTCGACCAGGGTTTCGGTGTCCCAGTTCTCGACGACTTTCCGGATGAAGCCGGCGATCTCGGCCCGGCGCGGCGCCACGGCCCGCAGCACCGCGACACGGAGCCAGCGGTTGACGCCGCTGTGGATCCTTTCGTCGTTGAGCAGCCGCTCGCCGGTCGCGACAAGGAGCTGCTCGAGCATCTCGGTGAGGCGCGCCTGCGTCGCGGGCTCGTCGAGCCGGCCTTCGATGCCGACCCAGAGTGCGTCGATCTGGCTGGCAATTTGAGGATTGCTCAGAAGCTTTGCCTTGATCTCTTCGCCCTTCACCGCCATCGCAGGATCACTGGCGAGCTCGTCGATCAGCCGCGTCACGGTCGCGGCGAGTTCGACCCGCCAGGGATGGCCGGGCTCGCGCATCTCGTCGAGAATGCGCGTGAGGCCAGAGATGATCTTGTCGGCGAGAATGCCGTCGATCCATTTTGGAATCAGGCGCGAGGTCTGTTTCGAGACCTTGGATTTGATGGCCTCGCGGTTCTTGGCGAGCGCCGCGCTGGCCTGGCTGAGCATATGCTCAATGACCGTCTGCATCTCGCCATGCGCCCATACCAGTGAGAGCAGACGAGAGGCGAGCGGGGCGGCGGGGATCGCTTCGATGCCACGACGGACCGCGTCGCTCATGAAGGCGTTGAAATCGTCCCGCGGCAGCGCGCGCAGGCCCCGCTGCAGCGAGAAGGTGGCGCGCTGGGCGACGTTTCGTGCATTGCCGCCGCGCAGGATCCAGCGCGCGACACAGCCGGAGAAATCGATGTCCCTGATGCGGTCCGCGAGCACCCGGGGCGAGAGGAAGTTGTTGGCCATGAAGCGGCCGATGGCAATCCCGATGCGCTCCTTGCTGTGTGGCACGATGGCCGTGTGCGGGATCGGCAGGCCGAGCGGGTGGCGAAACAGGGCGACCACCGCGAACCAGTCGGCGCAGGCTCCGATCATGCCGGCCTCCGCAAAGGCGCGCAGGTACGCGAGCCAGGGCCACTGGCGCTCGCCGGCCGAGGTCAGAATGAAGATCGCAAGCATCAGGACAAGCAAGGCGGTCGCAAAAAAGCGCATCCGCCGCAGGCCAGCCCGGCGGTCGTCGGCGTCAGAGCTCGGAGCGGGCGCAACGGCGCGACGCGTCCGGAGCGGGGCGAGATCAGCGGAGGAGGGCATCGGACTTTAGCGACGCCAGCTCATTGTAGCGCTGACGAATGTTGGCGCTGCCATAGGTGCGCTCGAGCCGTCGCAGCGCGAAGTGGCCCTGCGCGATCCGCTGGAAATGATCCATGAAGATCATGTTGACGGTGGCACCGCCGACGGCGCCCAGCACCGGCAGCGTGCCGGCCGCGACCTTGTCGGAGACGACAAGGCCGAAGCGCGAGACGATCTCGCTGATGAAGCTTGCGACGACGGGGGCGGAGGCGTCGATGGCGCCGCGCTCCAGCGCCAGCGCCGCGATGTCATGGGTGTATTTGCTGATCAAGGCGCGGGCGGCGTAATAGCCGACGTCGACGTTCTCCGCATTCGGCTTGGCGCCGTAGGCGAACACCTCGAGGCAGGCGAGCCGCGCCTCGAGAGTCGAGAGGTCCTCGCCCTGGTGTTGGGCGATCTCGGCGATTGCGCGCAGCATCAGGGTTGTCGTCATCGGCAGTTCGACGGCCAGCGCGCCGAAACCGAACAGGCCGCTGACGCCACCGGTGACGCCCGCGAGAAAGGAGGAGAAGCCGATGGCCGGCGTGCGCGGCGGTTTCTCGTCAAGCGTATCGACGGCGACCTCCAGTCCCTTCATGACCGCCTTGCGCACCATGCCGCTGATCTGCCGGTTCACGGCCTTCGGCAGGAAACCGAACACGCGGTTGACCGGAACACCCGCATAGTCGGCAAGTTTCGCGGCGAAATTCCGGCCCTCCAGATATCTGACCGCGTTCTTCAGTGCGGCGTCATCGGCCGGGGCAATTGCAAACAGGGTGATATCATCGCTCATTGGTAGCGCAGGATCGGGCGGATGCCGTTGCCGCTGGCGAGGATCGCCGAGCCGTTGCTGATCAGCGCCGTCATTTCCGGCGTGATCAGCCCGCCGGGAAGCGCAAGCGCGAGCGCCAGCGTGTTGAGTGCGGCGACGATGGCGTAGTTCTGCTTGATCAGGCTGACCGCGCCTCGCGAAATCTCGATCGCCTTGACGAGCTTCCACAGCGAATCCTCCATGAGGATCACGTCGGCGGATTCGTGCGTCACCTCCGCGCCGTGCTTCATGGCAATGCCGACATCGGCGAAGCTCAACGCCGGTGAATCGTTGATGCCGTCGCCGACCATGGCGACGCGCCGGCCCTGGCGCTGCAGCTCCTGGATCACGCCGGCCTTGTCGGCCGGCAGCATGTCGGCGAAATGCCGCGTCAACCCGATATCGCCGCAGACGGCGCGGGCGACCACCGCATTGTCGCCCGTCAGCATGATGGTATTCTTGATGCCCTTCTCATGCAACGATCTGATGACCGGACGGCTCTCGTCGCGGATCTGATCCGAATAGGGCACGAGTCCGGCCAACTGGCCGTCAACGGCGATATAGAGGCTCGAAAATCCCCGCTCATCGAGACCGGCTCGATCAAGCGCCGACTTGCCGGTTGCAATGTCGCTCTGGCGCATGAAGCGCTCATTGCCGACATGGAGGTAATAGCCGTTGACCTGGCCTTCGACACCGAGCCCGATCCGGTACTTGGTTTCATTGCAGGGCGGCACGTTGACGCCGAGCTGCGTGGCCTTGCTGCGGAGGGCCACGGCAACCGGGTGCTGCAGTTTGGTCTCCGCGGCGGCGGCGAGGCCGAGGAGGTGGTTCGGCGTGACGGAATCCTGGTAGGAGATGATGTCGATCACCGCCGGCTGGCCGTGGGTCAGCGTGCCGGTCTTGTCGAACACGACTGTGTCGATGTCCGCGAGCTTTTCCATATGGCCGCCGCTCTTGATGATGATGCCGGCGCGCGCGGCATGGGTCATCGATGACAACACCGAGGTCGGCGCTGCCACGCGAATGCCAGTGCCGTAATCGACGATCACGAGCGACAGGAAGCGGTTGAAGTCGCCGGTCATAGCCGCGGTGCTGGCGGCGAGCGCCAGCGTCGGGGTCACCAACCGGTCCGCGAACCGCTCCGCATGGTTCTGCATCCGCGTGTCGCCGATCGGCGCGGACTCGACCAGCCGCACGATCTGACCGGCAGTGGTCGCAGCGCCGACCCGAAGCGCGCGCGCGGTGATCTGGCCCTCGCGGATCACGGTCGCAGCGAACGCCGCTTCACCCTTGCCGCGGCTGACGGGAAGGCCTTCGCCGGTGATGGTCTTTTGGTCGATGGTGGCGTGGCCGTCGATGATCTCGCCATCGACCGGGATCATCTCGCCGGGATAGACGACCACGAGATCGCCGGCCCTAAGCTCGGTTGCGGGCACCGACACCACCTTGTCGCCGAGCAGCACCCAGGCCGTCCTGGACTGGAATTCCAGGAGCTCGCTGATGGCGCGCCGCGATCCGGCGGCGGTGAGATCGCGGATCCAGTCGCCGAGCTTGATCAGCCAGGTGACGATGCAGCCGGCGAGCGGATTGCCCTGCAGCACCGAGGAGGTGATGGCGAGCGTGTCGAGCACGTCGATATTAAGCCTGTGCTCGGTATCCCAGACCTTCCAGGCGCGCTTTGCAATCGGGATCGCGTTGTATAGCATCAGCGGCAGGTTGATCGCGGTGACCACGGGATTGGCGCTGAAGGCCATCAACAGCGACAAGGTGGGCAGCGCGAGCGGCGAATCCTTGGGCGTCTCGGGCGGCTTGGCCGGCGGGGTGTCCAGCAGCGCCTGTGCGCAGAACGCCTTGAGTTCGGACAGGCTGAAGCTCTTGAAGCGTTCGAGCAGCGCCAGCAGCGTCGCCTCATGGGCCGGATCATATTCGAGCACCAGGCTTGCGCAGTCGTAATTGATCCGCGCATTGCGCACGCCGGACTGCACGCGCAGCCAGTTGAGCACTTTCTCGGCCAGTCCCCGGTTGCGGCCGAGCGCAGGGACGTTGAGCCTGACGCGCCCCCGCATCGAATGTCGGAGCGAATATTCCATGAAATTGCGATTTCGGCCGGCCGGCCTGAGCAAGGATCAGCCCGGCGCGAAAGCCTCCTCCTGTTCCGGATCGTCGTCTTCGCCCATATTCGCCTGGATCATGTGATTGAGCGCAAAGATCGACAGCGTGACCCAGACCGGAGTGGCAGCGGTGGCGCCGACCTCGAAGATCGTGAAACCCGCGATCCCTGCGGCAAGCACGATCTTCAGATCGATAACGTTGCCGGTCGCGATTTTGATCTGGCGGTCGAAGTCCTTGAAATAATCGACGACGATCTTGGCGGTATGTGAGTGCTCGGCGAGATATTCGGCTTCCTGCTCAATCTTGTTGGCGAGCGAGTCGATCTCGTTGTTCGGCGGTTTATCATGGCCGCCCGTATGGTGCTGCAGGTGGCCGTGAAACTGGTCGTGACGGTCGGTGTCGTAATGCAGCACGACGCTGCCGGTGGTCGGATTCACCGTGACTTGCTCGATGCCCGGGATCACGTTGAACATCTGCCTGATCTGCTCGATCAGCTCCGGGTTCTCTTTCACCTTTGGTACTTTGAGGCGAATGCGGCCCGGGACCTGGTGGGCGATCTGCACCTTCATCGTCGTCATCGGTGTCTGGTCACTCCCTGAGGCCGCGCCATTGATCCCGCGCTCTGGCCCGTCGATGCGGGGCCAGCCGTTCAATGGTCGTTCGGACGGGCCGGTCTTCGTGGGCTCGCGTCAGGCCGCGTGCTTGGCCGCTGGCTCTTCCTTCGCTGCCGGCTCTTTGGCCGCCGCATCACCCTCGGCCTTCACCTCGGCGACGATGTCGTGCACCTGCTCTTGCGCCTCGGCGAACATTTCCTTCGATTTCTGGGCCAGCTTGTAGGTGCCCCGGACCGTCGATTTGAACAGCGGATTGAGCGCGCCGGCGAAGCGCGGAAGGTATTTCGGCGCTGCGACGGCCGCGACGCCAAGAGCGATACCGGGCAGCAAGGCTGCCTCGAAGACGGCCGCGCCGACGGCGACAACCGCAACGGTGGCAACTGCCGTTCTCAGCCCACTATCATCTTCGCCCTCATGGGCGTGACCTTCATGCGCTTCGGCTTCATGCGATGAAGGGGCGAGTTCGTCGGTTGGAAATGAAGCCTGACCATTACCTGTCGGCATCGCAGAACCCCTTTTCTGTCGAATACTTAAGTGCACGCAAAAACACGACTTCATTGCATAGAAGCCGAGTTAGATGGGGTTACGACAGTTTTGTGACAACCATACCATCGGAGCCGCTCATAAGGAGCGGTGCCGGTGCCGGGATAACGTTGAGTTTGGGCGACGTCGGGCCGCTCGGACTACCGCAGCGGCTTCTTCAACAGCGAGAAGCGGTCGGGATCGAAGCCCTGCGAGGGCTGCAGCATGGGCGCTTCGACCGAAGCGAGCGAGCGCGGAGTGGGTGCGCGCTCGAGCATGGGATCGTTGGGCGCAGCGTCCCGGTTGGAGGTGGCGCCGCGCCAGCGCTCCAGTACCGCGCCGACGAAATGCGCGTCATGGCCGGCGGAGACCGATGGGACGGTCGCGATGGTGGCTTCGCTGCGCGGCAATTGATGCGCCGGCACTTCCTTGAAGCGCAGCCGGGTCGGCAGCGCCACGCCTTCGCCGAAGGCCAGCACCTCGCGAGTGCCGAGCGAGGGCACGAAGGACAGGAGGTTCGCGGCTGCGTCCGAGACCGCCGAGCGCATCAATGCCTGGTCGCGCTCGTTGGCAAGGCGCATCGAGAACAGCGTGTTGCACTGGGAGATGATGGTGGCATCAAGCTCGGCCGGCCGCTGGGTGATCAGCCCGAGATAGACGCCGTATTTGCGCCCCTCCTTGGCGATCCGCGAGATGGCTTTTCGCGTCGGCCCGAAGCCGATGCTGCGGTCGGCAGAGGCGTAGCGGTGGGCTTCCTCGCAGACGAACAACATCGGCGAGACGCCGTCGCTCCACAGGCCGAAATCGAAGGCCATGCGGCACAGCACCGACACCACGGAATCCACGACCTCGGCCGGGAAGCCGGCGAGCTGCATCACCGTCATCGGCTTGCCATTGGCCGGCAGGCGGAACAGATAGCTGATGACCTCGGCCATGGTGTCGCCGCCGACATTGGCGTTGTCGAACATGAAGCCGTAGCGCGGATCGTTGCGCACGGCCTCGACGCGCGAAATCAGCTTGTGATAGATGATGCGCGAGGAGCGGTTTTCCAGTTTGCCCATGCGCTCGTCGATCAGCGAGATCAGGTCCACCAGGCGATACGGCACGGGGGTGTCGACGGTAAAGCCCACCGACTTGGGATCGGAGCGCTTCAGCCCCAACCGGTCGGAGTTCTGGTACTGGGTATAAAGCGCCTTCGCCTGCGGAATCACTTCGGCCAGCACGTCGAGCTCTTCGGCAACACCCGGGCGGCCGCCGAACAGCACGTCGACGATTTCCTCGAAATTGAACAGCCAGAACGGCAGTTTCAGATTGCGCGGGTTGAGCACCAATGCGCGGCTGCCGAAGCAGCGGCCATATTCGTTGTGCACGTCCAAGAGGAAGACGCGCAGGTTCGGCCGCGCCACCAGGATCTCGTTGAGCAACAGTGACACGCCGGTCGATTTGCCGACGCCGGTCGAGCCGAGCACTGCGAAATGCTTGGACAGCATTTCTTCGACGTCGACATAGGCCGTCACCGAGCGGTCCTGCTGCAAGGTGCCGACATTGATCTGATCTGTGCCGGTCGGCGCGTAGATGGTGCGCAGCTCCTGGGCGGTGATCAGATCGACCGCATCGCCGATGGTCGGATAATTGGTGACGCCGCGCTGGAACTTCGGGCGGTCGCCCGAGAGGATTTCGCCGAGCAGGTCGACGCCGGCCGTCGCGACATAGGTGTCGGAGATCGGCAGGTCCTCGCAGGACACGTCGGTGATCATGGCGACGATGGTTGAGGTGCCCGAGCGGATGGAGACAAAGCGGCCGACAGTCGCGCGCATCTCCGAAAGCGGCATGTGGCTTGTTGCCAGCATGCCGACCCGCGCAAACGAGCCGCGCACCGAAATCACACGTCCGAGGGATGTCACGGCAATTGAACCTGGGTCATGTCCGAGATGAAGTGGGCTATGACTATGGCTGTTGTCACTGGAGAAATTGTTAAGCCGCCGGACGCGCCAGTGCGTAAAATCTGCTGCATTGTTGCGAGTAATCCGGCGTTTGCGCTGCACTTCCGGCATGGGTTACCTGCAACCGTCGATATTCCTGTCTGCGCAGCGGCGCTGTCATGGGACCGCTTAACGGGTCATTTACCAAATCGTTAAGCAGCCTCATCGGCAAGACGCTTGTCCTTGCCGTCAGGCGCGATGTCATCGCCGGCGACGACGGTGGCAGATCGGTGCCTTGTAAAAGGTCACTCGCTCCTGATTTGTGCCCCGCGCGAAGTGGCGAGGTGGTCGATTTCGTGTCATATATTGTGGCCAAGGCTTTAGCCGGCCGGGTAAGGCCTGTCAGTGACCAACGGTGCCCTTCTGATTGCCCGGCAAGGCCAATGGCGCGGAGGGGATGCGTTGGGGATGATCGGGCAAGCATGACCAGGCGGACGACATCGGCCGTGTGGGTGAGAGGCATGGCGGAGATGCTGGCCTCCGAGGGGCTCGACGTCGCGGCGCTGTTTGCGACTGCGGGCATCGATCCGGTTTCGCTGGACGGGCCTTCCGCGCGGCTTGTGACCGAGAAACTCAGCCATCTCTGGGAGCTTGCCGTCGAGCGCACGCGCAACCCCGCGATCGCGCTAGCGCAGCACGAGGTGGCGCGTCCCGCGAGCTTCGACGTGGTCGGCTACACCATGATGTCCTGCCGCGATCTCCGCTCGGCCTTCGAGCGGCTGATCCGCTACCTCCTCATCCTCTCCGACGCGCTGACCATGAGCATGACGGAGGAGGCCGACGGCTATCGTCTCGATTTCGTGCTGTTCGGTGGCGACCGGCCGATCCCGCGCCAGCGCATTGAATATATCTTCGTCACCGTCGTCAGCTTCTGCCGCTGGATCGTGCGCAGCGAGGTTTCGCCGCGCGCAATCGAACTCGCCTATCCTGCTCCTCCCGATCTCGCGCCCTACCGTGCCGCGTTCCGCTGCCATGTGACCTTCGATGCCGAACGCAACAGCCTGACATTCTCCCGCGCCGATTTCGATCTCAAGCTTCCGACCTTCAACCCGCAGCTTGCCGAACTGCACGAGCGCTATGCCGGCGAATATCTGCGCCAATTCGACCACGCCCAGACCAGCTCGCGGGTGCGGGAGGCGATTGTCAGAAAACTTCCCGATGGCGAGCCGCGGCGCGACGATGTGGCGAGCGAGCTGCACATGAGCGAGCGGACCTTGCAGCGCCGGCTGGAGGAGGAGAGGACCTCCTTCGTGCAACTGCTCGACGACACCCGCCGCGAGCTTGCAGACCAGTATCTCGGCAGACTCCATCTGTCGCTGGCGCAGGCCGCCTATCTGCTCGGCTTCGCCGACCAGTCGAGTTTCTTCCGCGCCTGCAAGCGCTGGTTCAATCTCTCGCCAGGGCAGTACAGGAGCCAGCTGCTGCACGGGACGGTTGCGGCCTCGTCGTGAGGGGCGTCGCAACTATGAATGTTAGCTATTGACGGCCCACTCTGGCGTCAAAGTCGCCTTGAACTCCACGCCATGCAGGCGAATAGTGGGGGCGACGCCGAAATGATTTGCGCCGAACACGCGCAGCCGCAGCTGCAGATCCTCCTTGTCGATGTCGAGCGGAATTTCGCATATCGCGCGGTAGGCTCGGCGCGAATATTTCCTGCTGTTCCACGGGACATCGGAAACCGGCAGCGGGGTGCTTGCGCAGGCGAGCGGCTCGGCGAGATTCCAGAACAACCGCGCGAGATGGGCATAGGCCAGACCCTCAAGGCCGGCCGCGTCGATTTGCGACGGGATTGCAAACCGCACCACGCTCACGATCGGTCCGGCGTCGACCTTGTCGACCATGACATGCGCGGTGGCGCCGAATTCGGATGCCTGTTCGTACAGTGCGAAATGCGCCGGCGCCCAGCCGGGATAGCGCGGCGGGCCGGGATGGAAGTTGTACGCGCCGAAACCGAGCCCATCGATCACCTGCGCCGGCACGATCAGGGGCGTTGCAAAGGCGATGAGGCGGCTGCGGGCGAGCTCGTCCGCATCGAGTGCGGCAAACTGGCTGGGTGCCGTGATCGGGCGGATCACGAGTTGCGGATTGTGGCCAAGCAGCGCCGCGGATAGAGCAGCGTGCTCGCGGTCGCCCGTCACCAGAATGATCGTATCGAACATTGGCACTCCCAGGGTGCGATGTTCGCCCCTGGGGCAGAGTGTCGCGGCAGATGTTAAAATCGCGTTAACCATATGGTGTCGTGGCTTCGAGCCGCGGCGAGCGTTCCGGCAGCAACAGCCTGGCAAATCCTTTCAGTTCCATCCCTTGTCCGGGCGGTATCGCGTCCCATCTTCCGGGCGAGCCGTTCGGAAGCGATCCATGACGGAGCCTGTCGACTTCGCAAGCGAAGCATTTTTCCGCGATCCCGGCGCGGCGGTAGCGCGACTGCGCACGATCGCGCCTTTGGTTGCCGCCACTTTTCCGGTCACGGGACGGGTCTGGGTCACCACAACCTATGAGGCGACGGCGCGCGTCCTGAAGGATTCCGAGAACTTCACGTTGCGCAAGGAGGATAGCACCGTCGCCGGCTTGCGCTGGTGGATGCCGACCTCCGTCACTGTGCTCGCCAACAACATGCTCACGGTGGACGAGCCGGATCACACGCGCCTGCGCGGGATCGTCGACGAGGCCTTCCGCCGTCGTGCCGTGCTCGACATGGAGCCGCATATTCACGCGATCGCGGACCGTCTCGCCGACGAGTTGTTTGCGGATGGCGAGCCTGCTGATCTGGTCCTTCGCTATGCGCGCATCCTGCCGCTGTCGGTGATCTGCGAGCTGCTCGGCCTGCCGCAGGCGGACCGGCCGCAATTCATCGCCTGGGCAAACGCGATGGGCCGTCTCAAGGGGCCGATCAGCTTCTTCCTCATGATGCGCGTGATAAAGAAGATGCGCCGCTATTTCGAGGGCCGGCTTGCCGTGGCTCGCGCGCAAGGCGGCGAGGGCCTGATCGCCGAATTGGTGCGGGTCGAGAGCGAGGGGAAACGCATCAGCGGCGATGAGATGGTGTCGATGCTGTTCCTGCTCCTGGTCGCGGGATCGGAGACGACGACGCATCTGATCAGCGGTGCCACCTTCGAGCTCCTGAAGGATCCGGCGCAACGGGCCAGGCTCACATCGGACTGGAGCGGCCTCAGCCTTGCCATCGAGGAGTTCCTGCGCTTCGTCGCGCCGGTGCAGTTTTCAAAACCGCGCTATGTGCGCGAGGATCTCGTGCTCGATGGGGTCAAGCTGAAGAAAGGAGACCGGGTGATGGCGATGATCGTCGCGGCGAACCTCGATCCGGCCGCCAACGATCAGTCCGATCAGCTTGATCTCACGCGCCGGCCCAACCGGCATCTTGCTTTCGGCACGGGCATCCATTTCTGCCTCGGCCATCAGCTCGCCCGGATCGAGGCGGGCTGCGGCTTGCAGGCACTATTCACGCGCTGGCCGAGATTGCAACTTGCCGTCAAGCCCAGGGACGTGCGCTGGCGCCGCCGACCGGGCCTGCGTTCAATCGACAAGCTACCGGTCGCGACGGGATTTTGATCCGGTTGAGGCGTGCTGGCGGTCGCGGAGTTGTCCGCTCTACTTCTTCTTCATCGACGTCGGGTTCGGCGGATTTTTGGTCGATGTCGGGTTGGACGGCGTGGCGTTGGCCGTCGCGCCTTTTGCCGGCGGGATCACCGGGTTGGGGTGATTGGTCGCGCCGCCGACATGGTTGATCGGCTTGGTCGGCCCTCCAACTGAGCTTTGCGCAAGCGCCGGCGAGGCAACGAGGGCCAGAAGCGCGATTGCGAGGGGCAGGCGGGTCCTGCGGTTCATTCGGCGTTCGCTGTTCATGTCAGGCCGCGGATGTCGGAGTGTCAGGCCGAATTAGTGACGCACGCACTATGCGTCGCGAGCGCGCGGGAGGCAATGCGGCAGCTCATCTGATTTTGCCCGACGGGCGCGCCGAGCCAAAAATCCCGTCAATCCGTAATGTATAGAATATATTCTTCGTTTCAGAAGTATGGCCAGGAGCGCGGCAGCATCGCGCGTCTCGAACCAGGAGGCTGCCAATCGGCGGCTCTTTGACACTTGAATAGGACTTTCGCAGCAACCGCCCCGCCTTGAAATCGGCGCTCCTCATGGCTAATCGCGCGCCGCATGAACTCCAATATCGAGCCCCTGGCGCGCGAGATGGCGGCGCGGATCTGCAGGCGGGAGGGGATGCCCGAGCCTGAGGTCGCGCGGTGGGTCGACCTGCACTGGCCGTGCGCCGCCGCCATGCTGGAGGCGGGGCTCATGAACGAGGCGGGCCAATGGCTGGAGGGCAGGGAGCTCGTCAGGGGCTTCGAGGCCTATCGCGAGCGGCTCGAAAGCCTGCCAAAATAGGGGTTTGGCGCGTTCGGGCGAATCTGTCTAAAGACGGCTTGAGGCACGCTGCAGCGCGTGAAAGGCTCAAAAATGCCTGCGGGAGCGTGCTTTCTCGGCCCTGATGAACAAAAAAGGCCGAAAATCCCCGGAAAAATCCAACATTTTTGCGCAGAAGACTCTAGGATTTTGCCGGTTCGTTTAATATCGCCAGCGGACGAATCAGAGGAGACACAATGGCTACCCAACTGTCCAAATCGCAGCTGCTCGAGAAACTCTCGACGGCAACCGAACTTTCCAAGCGTGACGTGAAGAACGTCCTGGATACCATGGTCGATGTCGGCCACAAGGAACTCAAGAAGAACGGCGTGTTCCTGGTGCCGGGCTTCGCGAAGTTCGTGGTCGTCAAGAAGCCGGCGACCAAGGCGCGCAAGGGCACCAACCCCTTCACCGGCGAGGAGATGATGTTCAAGGCCAAGCCGGCGCGCAAGATCGTCCGCGCAAGGCCGGTCAAGGCCGCGAAGGACGCCGTCTAAGAATAAAGGCCCCCGCAACCGGGGGCCTTTTGCTTTGAGGGCAGCGCCCTTTTTCCACGGGCGCCGTCGCGCGGCGCCCTTCAATGGCAGGCGCTGAACCGGAGCGCATGCCGCAGGAGCGGCAGCCTCGTTCGGCGATCCAGAGCCGAGGCCAAGCGGGCATAAAAGCGCGCAGCCTCCGGTGCCTAAGCCCACGCTGACGACGACTTGGTTCGTCAGCCGATGCGAGCGGCCGCTTCGCCAGATTTTGACGGCCAGTGGCGGCTCCGCGCATTCCCCATTGATAGACACCATCTCGCGTTGGCTCGCAGCGTCCGATGCTGCGGCCGCGAAGCAAACACGTTGCCGTCGCGTTTAGCGCGCGACGTTTAATAAACATCTGACAAATCAATCACTCGGCCGTTTCCGCCAGCGCGCCGCACCACTTCGATCGCGATGCATGCAAGAGATCGCAGTGCAGCAGGCCTATCTTGAATCGCGAGACGAACGGTGAGACCGCAAATCCCACTTGACGGCTTTCGCAAACTGGTATCGGATGTTTAGTATTAAACTAAACTGAACATCGCGCCTGGAGGCGGCCCAAGGATGATCACGCTCGCGCTTGATGCGCGCGAGCGCGTGCTCCTGCTCGGCAACCCCCTTCGCTTGAAGCCCTCAAAGGCTTCGATGAACAAGCCGCCACTCGGACCGGGGCGCTTCCGATTGCGGCAAGGGAATGCGTCACGAGAGGAAAGCACATGCGAAAATCTGCGACTGGAAGGTGGTCGAAGTGGGCGGGCGGCGCGCTTGCTCTCTTCGCGGGCGTTGCGGCGTCGGCTCTCTTAAGCGGGCCGGCGCGCGCGGAAGGCAAGCAGCTCACGCTGTGTTGGGCGGCCTGGGATCCCGCCAATGCGCTGGTTGAGCTCGGCAAGGACTTCACCAAGCAGTCCGGCATCGAGATGAAGTACGAGTTCGTGCCCTGGACGAGCTATGCCGACCGCTTCCTCAACGAGCTCAATTCGCACGGCAAGCTGTGCGACCTGATCATCGGCGACAGCCAGTGGATCGGCGGCGCCGCGGAAAACCATTGGTACGTCAAGCTCAACGACTTCTTCGACAAGGAGAAGATCTCGATGGACGACTTCGTCCCGGCGACGGTGGTCGGCTACTCGGAGTGGCCGAAGAACACGCCGAACTACTGGGCGCTGCCGGCCATGGCCGACGCCGTCGGCTGGACCTACCGCAAGGACTGGTTCTCGCGTCCTGAAATCCAGTCCGCCTTCAAGGCCAAATACAACCGCGACCTCGCGCCGCCCAAGACCTATGAGGAGCTGAAGCAGATCGCCGAATTCTTCCAGGGCCGCGAGATCGACGGCAAGAAGGTCTATGGTGCCTACATCTTCACCGAGCGCGGCTCGGAAGGTATCACCATGGGCGTGACCAATGTTCTGTATAACTACGGCTTCCAGTATGAGAACCCGAAGAAGGCGTACCAGATGCAGGGTTACGTCAATTCGGCTGACGCTGCGAAGGGGCTCGAGTTCTACAAGGAGCTCTATAAGTGCTGCACCGCGCCCGGCATGACCAATGCCTACATGCAGGAGGGCCTTGACGCCTTCAAGTCGGGCCAGGTGGCGATGCAGATGAACTGGTTCGCCTTCTTCCCCGGCCTCTACAAGGATCCGAATGTCGGCGGCGACAAGATCGGCTTCTTTGTCAATCCGGCCGGTCCCAAGGCGCACTTCACCCAGCTCGGCGGGCAGGGCATCTCTGTTGTCGCGACCTCCGACCGCAAGGACGACGCGCTCGCTTATATCAAATGGTTCGCGCAGCCCGCCGTGCAGCAGAAGTGGTGGCAGCTCGGTGGTTACTCCGCGCTCAAGGCAGTGGTCGATGCGCCGGACTTCCCGAAGAGCGCGCCGTTTGCTCCGCAATTCCTGGAGTCGATGGCGATCGTGAAGGACTTCTGGGCTGAGCCCTCCTACGCGCAGTTGCTGCTCGACATGCAGAAGCGGGTGCATGACTATGTCGTGGCCGACAAGGGCACGTCGCAGCAGGCGCTCGATTTGCTGGTCAAGGACTGGACCAAGGTCTTTGGCGAGCAGGGCAAGACGGTGGCGTCGGAATGACGTCGGCCTGATCGCAAATGTAAATGGGTTTCCCCGGGGCCTTCGATCCGGGGAAGCTCGATCAGCCCTTCCAAGTGCAAGATGACCACGATCATTCATCCTGACCACGCCTCGGTGACCCACGCTCCGCCAGCGAAATCCGGCTCCGCCTGGCGGGGGCGGGGGTTGTCCGACCGCTCGATCGCCTGGCTGTTCGTAGGCCCCACGATCGCCCTTCTGCTCGCGATCAACATCTTTCCGCTGATCTGGATGATCCGGCTCTCGTTTACGAGCCTCAACCTCAGCATGTCCTACCTGCCGCTGCGGTTCGTCGGTCTCGACAATTTCCGGGACATCCTCACCGACGAGGACGTCTGGGCCCGCCTGCAGACCACCGCGCGCTTCGTCATTTGCTCGGTCGCGCTGCAGGTGATCGTCGGCTTTGGCCTTGCGCTGCTCATCAACCGGCGCTTCCGCGGTCACAGCTTCTGGACCACCATCATCCTTCTCCCGATGATGCTTTCGCCCGCGGTGGTTGGCAATTTCTGGACGCTTCTATTCCAGCCGCAGATCGGCCCGTTCAACTATCTCGTCAGCCTCTTCACCGGCGTGCCGCCAAGCTCGTTCTCCATGACCGGCGAGGTGGCGCTAGCGCCCTGGACCATCGTGCTGGTCGATACCTGGATGTGGGCGCCTTACGTGATGCTGATCTGTCTCGCGGGGCTACGCTCGATCCCGGACTACATCTATGAGGCGGCCGAGGTCGACCGCGCTTCGCCCTGGCGGCAGTTCTGGTCGATCACGCTGCCGATGACGGTGCCGTTCCTGATGCTCGCGGTGCTGTTCCGCGCCATCGAGAACTTCAAGATGTTCGACATGGTCAACCTCCTGACCTCGGGCGGTCCGGGCTCGACCACCGAGCTGGTCTCGATCACCTTGAAGCGCGCCGCGTTCGAGAAATGGCGCACCGGCTATTCATCCGCGCTCGCCATCATCCTGTTCGTGACGGTGTTCGGCGCGGCCAACATCTATGTCAAGGCGCTCAACCGGGTGAAGCAACGATGACTGCGCTTCGCACATCAACCGCACATTCCATTGTCGAGGCCACGCCGCGGGCCAAGGCCGTCGCCGGCACGCTGGTCATCCTTTATGCCGTGATCTCGATCCTGCCGCTGCTCTGGATCGGCGCGACCGCGTTCAAGTCGCAGAGCGATGCGATCGCCTATCCGCCGAAGGTGTTGTTCCAGCCGACGCTGGAAGGCTATGTGAATCTCTTCACTGTGCGCACGCGGCAGACGCCGGACTTCATTGCCAAGCTGCCGCCGGCGACCACCTGGTACGACAGACTGGTGCGCCAGCATGACATGGTGATTGCGGGACCCTCGAAAGTCGTGCCGCGGTTCGTCAACTCCCTGATCATCGGCTTTGGCTCGACCTTCCTCGCGGTCTTTCTCGGCACGCTCGCGGCCTACGCCTTCTCGCGCTTCAGGATTCCGCTCGCCGATGATCTGCTGTTCTTCATCCTGTCGACCCGGATGATGCCGCCGGTCGCGGTCGCGATTCCGATCTACCTGATGTACCGGCAGCTCAATCTGACCGACACCAAGCTCGGCATGATCCTGCTCTATACGGCGGTGAACGTCTCACTCGCGGTGTGGCTGTTGAAAGGCTTCATCGACGAGATCCCGCGCGAATACGAAGAGGCCGCGTTGGTCGACGGCTACACGCGGCTGCAGGCGCTGCGCAAGGTGGTGCTGCCGCAGGCGGTGACGGGCATTGCTGCGACCGCGATCTTCTGCCTGATCTTTTCCTGGAACGAATATGCCTTTGCCGTGCTGCTCACCAGCGGCGAGGCGCAGACCATGCCGCCGTTCATTCCCTTCATCATCGGCGAGGGTGGCCAGGACTGGCCGGCGGTCGCGGCTGCGACGACGCTGTTCGTCGTGCCGATCGTGCTGTTCACCATTCTCCTGCGCAAGCACCTGTTGCGCGGTATCACCTTTGGAGCGGTGCGGAAATGAGAACCGTTGCAATCGGCAAAAGCGGATTGGCGCGTTGGTTCCGGCGCGGTCCCTGGGAGACGGTCGCCATGGCCCTGATCGCTGGCGGCATGGTCATGCTGGTGCAGCCCTGGTCGCTGGATCTCTACAGCTATTCTTTCGTGACGATCCTGGCCGGCACGCTCGGCTTTGTCGTCGTCAGCCATTTTCCGGAGTAGGGCGATGGCCGAGATCCGCGTCGAGAATTTACGCAAATCCTTCGATCAGTTCACTGCCGTGCAGGGCTCGAACTTCACGATT
Source organism: Bradyrhizobium sp. Tv2a-2 (assembly GCF_000472425.1). Taxonomy (GTDB): domain Bacteria; phylum Pseudomonadota; class Alphaproteobacteria; order Rhizobiales; family Xanthobacteraceae; genus Bradyrhizobium. Next base: position 188,753 of record NZ_AXAI01000006.1, read on the forward strand.
CCCGATGGCTCGTTCTTCGCCATGCTCGGTCCCTCCGGCTGTGGCAAGACCACGACGCTGCGAATGATCGCTGGGCTTGAGCTGCCGACCGACGGGCGCGTGCTGCTCGATGGCGAGGACGTTACGTTCCGCCGCGCTGCCGCCCGCGACATCGCCTTCGTATTCCAGCTGTTCGCGCTCTATCCACATATGAACGTGGCTGAGAACATCAGCTTTCCCCTGAAATGCGCCGGCATGAGACGCTCCGAAATCCGGGCGCGGGTCGCAGAGACTGCGCGGCTGCTGCGCATCGAGCATCTGTTGTCCAGCAAGACCTCAAAACTGTCCGGCGGCGACCGGCAGCGGGTGGCGCTCGGCCGCGCCATGGTGCGGCGGCCCAAGGCGTTCCTGATGGACGAGCCGCTGGGCGCGCTCGATGCCGAGTTCCGCCACCTGATGTGCAGCGAACTGCGCGACCTGCACGACCGCATTCATGCCACCACGATTTATGTCACCCACGACCAGCTCGAGGCGATGTCGATGGCCGACACGATTGCGGTGATGAACGGCGGCCGTGTCGAGCAGATCGGCGCGCCGCAGGAAATCTACGATCGGCCGGCGAGCCTGTTCGTCGCCGACTTCATCGGCTCGCCACCGATGAATTTCCTGAAATTTGAAGGAGGTCTCAGGCCCGGCGATCAGACGGTCAATTTCCACGACACCAGCATTGCGGTTCCCGAGATACGCGAGGCGCGCGCTGCCGGTCCGTTGGTGCTCGGCGTGCGACCGGAGCACATCCGCTTCTCTGACAGCGCGCCGGTCAAGGGCCGCGTGTTCGGTGCGGAATATCTCGGGACCACCCAGATCGTCACGGTCGATACACCTTACGGCCGCGTGGCGGCGCGGCTGCCTTCGAGTCTGCATGTCGGGGTCGGCGAAGCGATCGGTCTCAACTTCCGTGCCGAGCGCCTGGCGCTGTTCGACGCCACAAGCGGCTCGGCGATCCGCACCGCGAATTCTGGAGGTGCCGGCCATGGCTGACGTCAGCCTGCGCAACATCGGCAAGCGCTTTGGCACGACCGAGGCCGTGTGCGACCTGTCGTTCACGGTGAACGACGGCGAGTTCGTCGTGCTGCTGGGGCCGAGCGGTGCCGGCAAGACCACGACCCTGCGCCTGATCACCGGGCTCGAGCAGCCGGATGCCGGCGCGATCCTGATCGATGGCCGCGACGTGACGCGCGATCCGCCCGGCGCGCGCGACATTGCCTTCGTGTTCCAGCAATACTCGCTCTATCCGCATCTGAGCGTGTACGACAATCTGGCCTTTCCGCTGCGCTCGCCCGCGCGCCGCGTGCCCGAGCCGCAGATCAAGAAGCGCGTCGAGCAGACGGCCGAACTCCTGCATATCGCGAGCAAGCTCAACAATCCGGCCACACGGCTCTCCGGCGGTGAGATGCAGCGCGTCGCGATCGGTCGTGCACTGGTGCGCGATCCCGCGATCTATCTGATGGATGAGCCCTTGTCGTCGCTCGATGCCAAGCTGCGCGCCGAGCTTCGGTTGGAGTTGAAGCGGATCCAGATCGAGCTGGGGGCAACCATCCTTTATGTCACCCATGATCAGGTCGAGGCCATGACCATGGCCTCGCGGATTGGCGTCATCCGGGACGGCAAGCTGCTTCAGCTCGGCTCGCCGCGCGAGATCTATGAAAGTCCGGCCGACCGTTATGTGGCGTCCAGGCTCGGCACACCGCCGATCAACTTCCTGCCCGCGCGTCTCGTTCCGGACGTGGCGTTGCCTGTCGGTACGGAGACGATCGGCATCCGTACCGAACATCTCGAAATCGGCAAGCGTAATGGCGGCAACTTGATCGGTCGGGTCCATCGCGTCGAGCATCTGGGCGAGCAGAATCACGTGCATCTCTCCTATAAGGGCGAGATGCTGGTCACATTGGCCGATCCGCACCAGACGCTCGATGCCGGCGAGGAGGTCGAGCTCCATCTCAACCACCCGCTTTGTTTCGATGCGGCAGGACGGCGGATCCCCGGGGCCGATGCAATGAGGTTTTGATCTGATGACGCTGCAACCCGACACCTTCAAGTCCCTGGTCAAGGTGGCCGCCGAGCAGGTGATCGCCAGCGCGCCGGAACTCACCGCGCTCGATCAGGCGATCGGCGACGGCGATCACGGCACCAACATGAAACGGGGCTTCGAGGCCGTGCTGAGCAAGCTCGACACGATCGGCGCACAGCCGCTGGACGAAGCCTTTAAAACCATCGGAAAGACGCTGGTGATGACGGTGGGCGGCGCGTCGGGGCCGCTCTACGGCTCGTTCTTCCTTGCCGCCGGCGAGGCGCTCGCGGGGAAGAAGCTGCCGGAGGATCTGGCTGATGTCTTCGGCAGCGGCGTCAATGCCGTGAGCGCACGGGGTCGCTCGCACGCGGGTGAGAAGACCATGCTCGATGTGCTTGTTCCCGTGCTTGAGACCTTGAAGGCGGATGCCGGCCGCGAGGATCTGATCGAGCGGGTGCGGACCGCCGCCAGCGAAGCGGTGGCGCGCACCGCGCCGATGCAGGCGACCAAGGGACGCGCCTCGTTCCTGGGCGCCCGCAGCGTCGGGCATGTCGATCCCGGCGCGAAATCGAGCTGCCTGCTGCTGCACGCTGTTTGCAGCACGCTGGAGGCGCGGCAATGAGCGACACGGTCGGCATTGTGATCGTCTCCCACTCCAGGGACATCGCCAAGGGCACTGCCGACATGGTGCGGCAGATGGTCGGCAGCGAAGTGAAGGTCGCATTCTGCGGCGGCGATCCCGACGGCGGGCTCGGCACCAATGTCCCGGGGATCATCGACGCCATCAACGACGCCTGGTCGACGAAGGGAGTTGCGATCCTGGTCGATCTCGGCGGCGCCGAGACCAACAGCGAGATGGCAGTGGAGATGCTGGAGCCGGAGCGGCGGAAGATGGTTGTCGTCTGCAACGCGCCCATCGTGGAGGGCGCGGTGATGGCTGCAACTGAGGCGGCCGGCGGCAGCTCGCTGGAGCAGGTGAGGGCGGTTGCCGAGGAACTGACTGCCGGCTGATAAGGCCGGAGAGGATAGCGAAGATTGGATATGGATATGCTCGAGACGTCCGCAGATGGCCCATTCGTCACTGGCAAGGTGAGGCTGGTGCATGCCGTCGGCATGCACGCCCGCCCGGCGGTGAAACTGACCAAGCTTGCCAAGCGTTTCCAGGCCCAGATATCTGTCCGCGCCTCCGAGGCGGCCGATTGGATCAATGCCAAGAGCGTCGCCAAGGTGATGGCGCTGCGCGCCCCGCGCGATTCCATCATCGAGATCAAGGCGCATGGCGACGACGCCGAGGCCGCGGTCGCCGCGCTGATCGACCTCGTCGCCACCGATTTTCCGGATGCGGGTTCGTGACCATGCGCGCGGATGTGGCAGGGCTCAGCTTTCGCGGCAGGACCGCCTCGATTGGTTTTGCGCGTGGGCCCTTCGTCCGCATCAGTGCTAGCCAGAACAGCGTGCGCGTTGCCGGCGAGCCGGAAGACGAGGTTCTGGCGCTTCGCGAGGCGATCGAATCTGCGAGCGAACAGATCGCCGAGCTTGCGGCTGCCGCAGGTGGCGAGGCGGCGCAGATTCTGGAATTCCAGGTCGCGCTGCTGGAGGACGAGGACTTTATCGATCCGATCTTCGCCACTATCGGCGAGGGGGCTGCTGCCGACAAAGCGTGGGCGTCGGCGCTCGACGAACAGATTGCGGACTACAATGCAGCCTCCGACGAGTATCTGCAGGCGCGCTCGGCCGATCTTGCCGATTTGCGCGACCGCGTGCTCCGCATCCTCCGTGGCGGCGAGAAGCACGCGCCGAAGATTGCTGGCGGAGCCGTGGTCTGCGCCGAGGATCTGCCGCCGTCGCGCTTTCTGGAGATCGACTGGTCTCCCGGCGGCGGACTTGCGCTGCTTCGTGGCAGCCCGACCAGCCATGTTGCGATGCTGGCCCGCGCCCGCGGAATTCCCATGGTGGTGCAGCTCGGCGCGCTGCCGGATGCGGCAACCGCGCTGCTTGACGGCGAGAGTGCCACGCTCGAGCTCGATCCGGGCGCAGAGCAGATCACGCTGTTCGAGCGGCGACGCGAGGCACATCGCAAGAGCAGGGCCTCCGCGCGTGCGATCCTGCGGCGGCCGGCAGCGACCTGGCGCGGCGAGCGGATAAGGCTCCTGATCAACATCCAGCGAGTCGAGGACCTCGATCACGCGGATGCCCAATATGCCGACGGCATCGGCCTGATGCGGACGGAGTTCTTGTTGTCGGCGCCCGGCGGCATGCCCGACGAGGAAACCCAGTATCGGGCCTATGACGAGGTGCTGCGCTGGGCCGACAAGAAGCCGGTGACGATTCGCACCTTCGACGCCGGCGGCGACAAGCCGGTCGCTGGATTTACACCCGAAGGCGAGGCCAACCCGTTCCTGGGTTTGCGGGGTTTGCGGCTGTGTCTCGCCCGGCCTGATCTGTTCAAAGTGCAGTTGCGCGCTCTGGCGCGGGCGGCAGTGCGTGGAAATCTCAAGGTGATGTTTCCGATGGTCACCGTGCCGGCGGAGTTGGAGGCGGCGCGCGCGCTGTTTGCGGAAGCGGTCGCGGACTTGCAGGCGCAGGGTATTGCCACGATGCTGCCGGAGCTTGGAATCATGGTCGAGGTGCCGGCGGCTGCCATGGCGATCGGCGATTTCAAGGCCTCGTTCTTTTCCATCGGCTCGAACGATCTGGCGCAATATGTCCTTGCCTGCGACCGCTCCAACGGAGCCCTCGGCACCTTGATGGATCCATTGCATCCGGCCGTCCTGGAACTGATTGTTCGTACAGCCGAGCACGGCAGGCGCTCGGGCGCTCCCGTCAGCCTGTGCGGCGACATGGCAAGCGAGCCGCGCTGCGTGCCGCAGCTATTATATTGCGGGTTGCGCGAGCTATCGGTGAATGCGCCTTCGCTGGCGCAGATCAAGCAGACCATCGACCGGTTGAGCCGTGGAGGAAGCGGTGGCTGACATGGCGGTCGATGCAGACGGCGATGCTGGCGCGGTTGCGGCCTACAAGCGCATCTTCAAGGACGTGCTGGACAGCCGGCCCTCCGGCATGCGCATCCGACTTGCGCATGCCATGGGCAAGAACCGCAGCTTTGTTAGCCAGATTTCCAATCCGGCCTATCCGGTGCCGATTCCGGTGCAGCACCTCGCCACCATTTTCGACGTCTGCCATTTTCCGCCGCAGGCCAGGGCGCAGTTCCTGCGCGCCTACGCGCGCGCCCATCCGCGGCGCATCGGGCGGCTGAGCCAGGGCTCGCATGAGCGAATGCTGACGCTGCATCTGCCTGATCTCGGCAGCGCCAAGAAGAATGCGCAGCTCGATACGCTGTTGCAGGAGTTTAGCAGACGATTGATCGCGATCATGCAAGACGAAAAATAGCTCCGAAAAGGAGCACCAGAAGATACAGAATTTGGGAGGGACGCGTGAAGAAGTTCATCAATTCCGTCGACGGCATGCTGGCGGAGAGCCTGGACGGCTTTGCTGCGGCGCATGCCGATATCGTCGCACTCGGCGCGGAGCGGAAATTCGTGCGGCGCAGCGCGCCGAACCTGCAGAAGGTCGCGCTGGTCTCCGGCGGTGGCAGCGGACACGAGCCGCTGCATGCGGGTTTCGTAGGCAGGGGCATGCTGGATGCCGCCTGTCCCGGACAGATTTTCACCTCGCCAACGCCGGACCAGATCGTGGAAGCCGCGACCGCCGTCGGCGGCAGGCCCGGCGTCCTGTTCATCGTCAAGAATTATGCAGGTGACTGCATGAATTTCGAGATGGCCGCGGAAATCTTCGAGGGCCAGGCGGCAAGCGTGATCACCAATGACGACGTCGCCGTCGACAAATCGACCTATAGCGCCGGTCGGCGCGGCGTGGCGGGTACGCTGGTGGTGGAGAAGATCGTCGGCGCCGCGGCGGAGCAGGGGATGGACCTGCAGGGTTGCGTGAAGCTCGCCGAGGAGGTCAATGCCAGGACCAAATCCATCGGCGTGGCGTTGACGAGCTGTACGGTGCCGGCGGCCGGCACACCCACCTTCTCGTTGCCCGAGGACGAGATGGAGATGGGAGTTGGCATTCACGGCGAGCCGGGCCGCAAGCGCGTGAAGCTGACGGAGGCCAACGATATCGCCGAGCAGATGGTCGGCGCGATCCTGAGCGATTACGACGGCGGCTTATCGGGTCCTGCGCTGCTGCTGGTCAACGGCTTCGGCGGCACGCCCTCGCTCGAGCTCTACCTGATGTACGACGCGGCGCGGCATATCCTGGCCAAGCGCGGTGTGGCGATCGCGCGCTCGCTGGTCGGCTCCTACGTGACCTCGCTGGATATGGCGGGGTGCTCGATCACGCTCACAACGCTGGATGACAGGCTGGCCACGCTGTGGGACGCGCCGGTGCACACGGCTGCACTGAGGTGGTGACGGGGCACCTCCAGCCTAAGAGAATTGAGAGCAAGGCACTCTTTGAAGGGCCCGCCAGATTGGGCGCTACCCGGCTGCCTACCTCGCACGGTGAGAAGATTGTTCCCTGGCCACGAGGAAGACACAGACCGGGAGCATAGAGGTCACTTTCAGGGCTGGTCCTACGACCAGCAGACGTCATTCCTCGTCCGCTTTACTTATCTCGATGAAGTTCGAAAGTAGCCTATGACGCGCTATATTGCCTATGCCGTTGATGTATCTGGGATCGCCAACGCGACCTATGAGCTCCAATGCGCGAACGACGAGGATGCAGAGGATAGGGTTCGGGAGCTGCTTGAGGCTCATCAGACGATCGAGCTTTGGGAGGGTGTCCGCCGGGTGGCGCGCCTGACTCGGGATATGAAAGCGCAGCCGAGTATCAATTGACCTCGCGACCGCCAAGGCAAAAGCGGGAGTTGCTTCAGCGGCCCGCCAAGCGCTATCGCACGTTGGCCGGAGAATCCGGCAGGTGACTCTCCAAACGGGATCCGGAGGAGCCCAACTTGGCTTTTGCGCTGACGCGCTTTTGTTTGTCGAAGTGCGCCGGGCGAGCTAAGGCTTAAGGGGATCGCGGCGCTACGGAACGAAACCAAACCAGACGAATTATCGTCGAACGGGCAGGCTGCAAGCAAGGTGTCGCATGTACAGCAGCCAACTTATCCTGTTCTTTCTATTTCTTTTTGCCGCCCTTGTTTCGGAAACTCGAGCAGAGAGTGGCCTGGCCTCATACTACAGCTATGGCAATCGTGGTCGCCCCGGTGAGCTGACGTGTGCACACCGAACCCGACCGTTCAACAGCGTCGTCAGAGTATCTTGGAACGGACGCTCGATCTCCTGCCGAGTGGCCGACAGAGGCCCATTCATTCGCGGACGGATCATCGACCTTTCGGCCAGCGCGGCCCGGGCGCTCGGAATGATGAAGGCGGGCGTCGTGCCTGTCTCGCTGGATTGACATAAGCCCTTCGAAGCAGCGGCTCCGTTAAGGCCTGGGAAGCGGCGTGCGGTCAGCCGATCGGTTTTGCCGCCCGGGCGCGCCGGAGCGCGTCGCTAAGCTGCAACAGTCAGCACAATTCGACCTACCACCTGTTTGCTGCGTCTTAGCGCACGCCGCGCGGTGCTTTAAAAGGTGGCAGCCGGGCCCTCGTGCCCTGGGGTTTGATGACAGGCGCAGCGCCCGGCTGCCCGGCCGCGCGGCGGTGCGGCCGGGCAAATTAAATCATCGGTAGCTTAAGGAAGCACCATTGAATTTAGCCCTCTCTTATTACCTCTTTTGGGCGCTCGTTCGCAGACGCCAAGAGGCTAGCCTTGCCGAGCCCGCTGGACCTCCCGACCCCACCCACTCCGGTCGACCGACGGTCCCGCCGTGCCTCCGCTCAGGCCGATAGGGCCGTCGGGGACGGTGACCTCAATGGCCTCTCACCGACAGGGTTCAGACAGCGCATCATCTCGAGCGAGCATGCGGCTGCAAGCGTCCTTGGATCAAATGCCTTTCCCGGGGGGGGCCGGCTGATCGCTCGATACGCTCGACGACCGGCCGACCGGGGCTTTGAGGTGCGCCCATGCCGCAACGCTGCGCTGGTGCAGGCAACTTACGACAAAGCCGCCAAGCGGTTTGCGCTCGACGGCTTCGCCTTGGGTGGGACCGGATATTTGGGGAATCATCCGGCATCACGACGGTAGACGATGGATCGGTTCACGCAACTCAAGCCTGTTGTTAGGCTAACCGATAAACCTTAACGCGGTGGCGATTTTGAAAGAAGACCACGACCATTGTCCCGCTCCGAAGGAGCGGTCTCGGCCGGCTGTGCAAAGTCGTGTGCGCTAACCCCGTGCCTGCACCGCCTTGCGGATGTCGGCTTCCGAAAGCGCGGACGCGCAAAGCTGGATGAAGCGGCAGGCATAGCCGCGCAGGAAGGTGCCGCGCCGGACAGCGACCCGCGTCGTGTTCGCTTCAAACAGATGCTCGCTCGGCAGCACGCGCAAGGCGCCTTCGCCGTCAGGTTTGACGGCCATGGCCGCGACAATGCCAACGCCGAGCCCGAGCTCGACATAGGTCTTGATCACGTCGGCGTCGATGGCGGAGATCGCGAGGTTCGGCGTGAGACCGGCTTTGGCGAAGGCCTGGTCCACACGGGCGCGACCGGTGAAACCCTCGCTGTACGTGACGATGGGAAATTCTGCAATGCTTTCGATGGTCAGAGGATCGCAGCTGAGCAGGGGGTGTCCCGTGGGTACGATCACCGCATGGTGCCAGCGATAGTAAGGGAAGGTGACGAGTTCGGGGATGCCATCAAGCGCTTCGGTCGCGACGGCGATATCGGCTTGCCCAGACATCATCAGGGCCACGATTTCGGCAGGCCCACCCTGATGCAGCACGAGCTCCACGCCGGGAAACTCCTGCTTGAATTTCGAGACGATGGAGGGCAGCGAATAGCGCGCCTGGGTGTGGGTCGTGGCCAACGTCAGCCGGCCGACGTCCTGCTGGCTGAAATGCGTCGCGATGCTTCTGATGTTCTTGAGATCGACGAGAATGCGCTCCACCAGCGGCGCAAGCTCCTTGCCCGGCTCCGTCAGCGCGACGATGCGCTTGCCGTGGCGGACAAAGATCGAGACGCCAAGCTCGAGCTCGAGGTCCATGATGTGCTTGCTGACGCCCGATTGCGACGTGTTGAGCGCTTTTGCGACCTCCGTCAGATTGAGGTCGCGCTGAAGCGCCTCACCCAGAATTCGGATCTGCTGCAGGTTCATTCGTCCCTCAATTCGACCCCTGTTATAACCAATTGATCCGCGCGGTGGATCGCCAACTGGATGCGACTCCCTTGCCGAGGCGGATTGACGTCAATGACGCGCGAGCCGGTATCGCCCATGCGCGCAGACTTCTTCAACCCTACATGACGCGCGTTCGTGATCTCGCCGAGACCGTGCGCGCGCGATCGGGCCGAAGCCGGGTCTATCGGAGGGGATGCGACCCTGATCTCTCCCTGGTCGAAATATGTTCAGTGACAAGACCACCCGCCGGCTCCTGCGAAAGGAACAAGAGCGGGGTTCTGCGCTCATATGACAGCAAGGGGAGCTGCCGCCAGGCCTATGATAGCTCGCTCTCTGGCAAACGGGCCACAGGGGCACCGGATTATCGCCGTTAATTGGGGTAAGGCCGGCCATGTCATTTAGTTTTTAAATCCATCGCTCATAGGGGTGTGTCCCCATCGTGAGTGGTTCTGCTAATGGCCAGCTCTAGCCAACTCCGCCTTGAAGCAGGCATTGTTCCCGTGAGGACGACCTGGTTGCTTGGTCGATGTCAACCGATCGCTGCGCGATCAGGTTGTGGTCGTTTCTGAGCGATTTTCGAAAAGGGTAGGTCATGGCTACATACGATTTAAGCGAGACCCAATTTAATGCTCTGATCGGCCCTCACGTTACTTCAGCCTCGCGTACGGCAATTGATAATTACCTGATTGGGAAGGGCTTCTTTACCGCTTCGCATCCCGATATCGCGGTCCAGGGGCTGTCGGGCTACCCGGTGCTCGATTCTAAGGCCAGTTTCTGGGTGGAGGAAGATGCGCCGGTCGCCCAAGATGATACCGGTACGAAGGCCGTCATGGCCTTTGTCGAGCCAGGCGCCAATTTCACCCTGCACGGCAACAGGAACATGCTCGTCGTTATCGGGGATCAGGGTGGCGCAAAGGTATCCCTGCAAGATACCGGAAATGATCTGGTTATTGCGGACCACGGCGACAATACGATTTGGGCCGGCTCCGGGCACGATACGCTCCAGGGCGGCACCGGCACGGATTACCTGATTTCAGACCAGGCAGGCGCCCGCACGACCATGATCGCGGGAAGTGGTGGTGACACCATGTACGCTGGAGAAGGCACTACCGTTTCGATGGTCGGCGGCGCCGGTCACGATACGATGTATGCCAATGGCAGCGGCAACGATACATTGATTGCGGGCTCTGGCCCGACTCTCATGTATGCGAATGGCAGCACGGGCCACGATCACATCGATCTCTTCGGTAGCGATACCCTCTACGGTGGCACCGGCGTCAACGATGTGTTGGTTACGGGAGATGGCAACCAAGTGCACCTGTTGGGCAGCAAGGATCATGCCACCATCGCAGGTGCTGGTTCAGATACGATCTGGACGAGCTCCGGAAACGACACCATCAATGCCAGCGCGAGCACGGGCAACAACGACTTCATTGTCGGTACGGGTAAAACCTCGATCACGGGTGGTTCGGGCGACAACTCGTTCGAGTTTGCCAAGGGGTTCGGCAACAGCACGATCGATGGCGGTAGTTCCTTGCACAATGTCGCCTATTTCGATGGGCTCAGCGAAAGCGACGTTACGATCCAAACGGCTCATGGCACGACGACGGTTACCTACGGCACCAGCACCGTTACGCTTACCAACGTTCAGGATCTCATCTTCACAAACGGCGACCACAAGCTCTAAGTCAAAGTTCACAGTTGCGAATATCAATGGCTCCATTTTCGGGGGGTGCATTGGAAGTCGTCCGTCCACGCCCAAGGACGTCGGCGACACAGCACAATATGTGCAACGTGTATTGGTCGACGCGCTGTTTGCAAAACGCGATCGCTGTTCCGATCAGCATTGTCGGTCGAAAGGCAAGCCGCGCCGGTCAACAGCTTCACGTCAGGAAGTCGAGGCCGCCGCTGCGCAGCTCGCTCAGGGCCCGATGTTTGTCGGCTTCTGGCATCAGGGCCAATGCGAATAAATCGTACGACCTGCCTTTGATTACCAGCACTTCCTCAAAACGCGCCTCCAAGAACAACCTCGCTATGCGGTCTTCGGTAAAGCCGGTCTTGTGAGCCATGAAATGGTTCCCGGCAGCTATCGAGGCGGCGTGACCATAGAGCATATCGAGCGCGGTGATAGGCCCTACAGGAGATTGATATGCAGCATCTTCCAAGCGGCCTTGCACAATCAGTGCGGCTATCGGCTCCAGATCAGGGGTCGTTACCAGCGCAAAACCATCGCGCCTCAGGATGCGGAAAATGCCGCGTATCGCTGCGACGACATCGTGCGGGTGAAGGTGCTCCAGGCTATGAGAGCAATAGACGGCATCGAAGCTTCTGTCCGCAATCTGTCCCAGATCTTCGAGCGAGCCGATCAGATCCGGCGATACGCGTGGATCGATGTCCATGCGTACTTCCTGCCAGGCGCCGCTGCGAAAAACAGGATGCAGCCGATCGGGCGCGGCGGGTCCACACCCCGCGTTGAGCACCTTCTTCATCACTATGTCTCGTTGTTCGTGAAAACCGGCGGATTCTTGGTCTGTTATCGATTCCATCGCGGCCGGAACTGGAAGTCCCGTTGTCGTCGAGGCTCTCAAGGGGGCGGCGAGCATTGACGCGGGCCTCAGAAGCCTGGTGGCAGATCGAGAGGGCGTGGTGGTTCGTTGAGGCGGGCCGTTCTGCGGCGCGGCGGCCAAGCTAGCGCAGAAAAAGGTATCGGATCGAGCGACAGCGCCGGATGGTAGTAGGGATCCTCGATCAGGTTCTCGTTCCATTTGTCCCGCAGATTACGCAGCTCGCGCTCGAAACGCTTTGCTTTCGGACCGAAACAGTCAAAGCCGCGACTTGCCGATTCATGATGGTAAAGGCGTGCCCGCGGCGTCCAGACGATGCGTTTACCCAGGCTTCTCAACTTCAGGCAATAATCGACATCATTGAAATTGACTGGAAATGCGATCTCGTCGAGGCCATCGACCGCAAGGTAGTCGCTGCGTCTCGTCAGGAGGCAGGCGGCGGTGACGGCCGAGCATTCGCGTGCCACCCGCAGCATGTCGCCGTAACCGAAATCATTGGCAAGCCGGTCGTTTCCAATATGAGCGGCTGCAAAGCTCGGCCCCAAGGCTACGCCGGCGTGCTGGATCATGCCGCTTGGCCACAACAGCAAGGCGCCAACAGCGCCGACGTCCGGCTCGGAGAGTCGGCTTCGCATCTCGTCGAGCCACCCGGCATCGAGGGCCTTGATGTCGTTGTTGAGCAGCAGCAGCTGATCGCTCGTGCAGGCGCGCACTGCGAGATTGTTGAGTCTTGCGAAATTGAATGGGCCGGGCACGGAAAGGACCTCGACGCCGTCGCGCTTGAGCGCTTCGAGATAGGCAATCATGTCGGCATCGCTGGAGTCGTTGTCGACAACGAGGATTCGGGCGTGTGCCGCTGTTACCGCTGGAGCGATACTGGAAAGACAGGTCTGCAGCAACGTCTTTCGGTTTCGGACGGGTATGATCACGGTCAAGGTGTCCGGGCTCGGACGTCGGACCACGTGAGCGACGGGCATTAAAGCGCCACGCTGGATCGTTGTATCCGCAGCCACTCCACGGGAGGCCAGATGGTCCTGCGTCGCCTGGCCGAGCAAGCGGCCATGGTCTGCCCGATCGATCGAACGAATCCGACCGAGCGGGAAGGGGATATGAGCGATCTTCGCGGCGGTGGCTGGTCTTCTTCCGTCAAATTGACTGTTGAAGAGGCGGTAGAGGTTATTCGGTTGCGTGGCGAGAGTCTCCTCGATGGCTGTGCGCGTCATGGCGAACACATGCGTACAATAACCCTGCTCCAGCATTCGCTCGTAGTCGAAGGCCGGTAACGCCAGCGGATAGTAGCGCCCATCGTTGCTGCGCAGCTCAACGTCGCCATAGACCGCGCGGGCCTGAGGGGCCGTTTTAAAGGCGTCCTCGATATAGGTTAGAGCGTGCTCGACGAGCTCAACTCCTGCATTCGCAAACACCACTATCTCGGCCTCACTCGCGTCGTTGGCCAGGAAGTCCCGTAGCTCACGCCAATCAAAGCTAGCGGGCTCATCGAGGGGCGGAAGCACCGCCGCGACCCAGTTTTTGTGTTGCTGGGCGTCGAGGCTTCTTAAGGCGGCCTCATCCTCGCTTCCCGAGACCAACAGTACCGCCATGGTTGTCGACGTGTCGGTCGGGGGCGGGGCGTCCCACCGTGTGCGCCAGTCCTCATAGCTTGTGAATGGCATGGAAGCCGGCAACAGCCGATCGAGCATCCGTCCGCGAAGACGCTCCGAGGTGATCTCGGCGAAGCTTGAGAAGAACTGCTCCGCGCCGTCGGGAAAAGCAACAAAGGCCAACGGCGTCACAGTCAACTGGATCTCGTCTTCGGTGACAAAGTGTGCCCGCCGAACGCGCCCATCGGCGTAATCGCGTGGAAGATGCAAATCGAAAGCCTTAACGAGCTTGGAGTTTTCGACCCCGCCGATATGGCTAAAGCCGCTTGCCCGCGCTTCCGAGATAGCCTCTCCGTCAATGACGGCGCGAACTAAGGGGGACTCCGTGGGGGCGCATTGGACCCAACCCTGGAAGCGCAAGCCTCCGATCCATTCAACGCCGCCACGGCCGCGACTGTCGCCGCTCCCTTCGATCGCTTCATCCAATCGGACCGGCTGACCGACAGGCTCATCGGTGTTGGCCACCCGCGCTTCGGCGATCATGCTGTCGCCCAGAATTGGCAGCGCAAGGGAAAAAGAGAAGCCATAACAGCCGTCGCCAAACGGTTCGGCTGCAAGGGCTGGAACATAGCTATCGGCCCGTGCCAGCCGAACCGGCAGACCATCGAGCCAAAGTTCGACGACGAATTTCCTCTGCGAATCCCGCGGGTCGCAGACGAAACCCGAAAACTCGCACCCGCCACTACGCGTAAATTGGCCGCGCAAAGCGCCCTTCGGACCGCGATTTCCGTCGGCCGCCGCTTCGCGGACCGGTCGGCTCAGCCGCACCATTGCGCGCTCCAGGCCAGCAACTCCGCGATAATGGTGCTCTCGCTACTCGCGGGCGCTAGCGCAAGATCGACCTCGGCCAGTTTGCTGTTGCCGAATGACCAGTCTACCAGCGCCAAAGGAACATCGGCATCACGAAATGCAGCCGCCATGATTGGTCGTCCGAACAATGGGGCCCGCCGCGCAATTGCGAGGCCACCAAGATCGTAATGTTTGGCAAGGGTTGCCAACTCATCGGTTGCGATTGCTCCGGTGACGGTGACGTTGCCAAGTGCCATGAGTGAAAGATCGTCGAGGGTCTCCCCGAATATCACGATCCGATTTTGGGGACGGGACTGGCGAACGTGGTGGATCACTCGACGCATCAGATAATAATCCGCGGGTGCATGGCTTACCGTAAGCAAGCCCAGCGTCGTGCCATGCGAAGCTATTTTCTTTGGTCGTCGCATTCGCCATGATCGATCTTGCCCGCCGATCAAATGGATTTGCTTGGTGCGACGCGGCGGTAGCCTTCGACGGAGGAATGCCGCGGCGGTCAAATCAGGCGCAATAATTCGGCTGTCCGACCTCAGCCCGGCCAACCAATCGTCAGGCCGCCCGCCAGACTCGCAGCTGCAGGCGCCGCCTCGCACCAACGCAGCGCAGGGGCTGCGATCGATGTCGAGGCCCCCGCATCGGCACCATAGCCCCCCGTCGGTGACAAGTAGATCGATGGGCGGGCCATTCGCCGCAAGGTCGGCGGCCAATTGTAGCGGAATGCGGGCGGGATCGGCGATAACGACGCGAGAGAAGGCGAAGTTTCGCACCGTTTCCAAAAGGGCCGATCGCTCGGCCGGAACAGTGAAATTTAGCGATTGCGGGAAGCTTCCTGCGGTATTACGCAAATTCAGAACGCTGCGCTCAAGCGTTGCGATCAGTGCCGGCTGACCGCAAGTCTCGGCAAATTGGGCTACCGCCTCTGTCGGCGCTCCCGGGCCCGTCAGCACGACCACTGCATCCCCATGGTCCGCCGCAAGGGCGCGTTCGATCGCCGCACGACCGGCCTTGAGCGGATCGAGGGCCTTGAAAACTGCGCTTTCAGTTCGATAGTCGGGAAAGCGAACTTCGAGGCGCTCGAGGTTCGACATCACCAGGGCTCGTTTCTCGGCTTTGAACGAGGCGGAGCCGGCGTGGCCAACGTAGACGGACGTTGCGCAGACGTTGCGAAAGCCGTTTTGCCGTGCGCGCAGGCAAAGATCGACATCTTCCAGATAACCGCGACGATAGTGCTCCGAAAGGCCGCCGATTGCGTCCAGCAAGACGCGCTTTATGTAGAGGCAGAAGCCAATGCCGTCTGGCATGTCGATGGCTCGACCGGCATTGCAACGGGCTGCAATCCCGTCGAGCAGATCTATTTCTTTTTCATCCAGCAGGGGGTTGGCTAAGAACGGGCGCGGGAGACTTGTGGCTTCGCCATTATTCGAGAGTGGCGTCACGGTTCCGATGTCGGGTGATGCATAGGCTGCAGCGCTAAGCCGCGCGACAAAGCCGTTCGGTACGATGGTGTCTGCATTGAGCAGGATGACGTCCTCCGCCTCCAGCGTCTGGAGTGCTCGGTTGACGGCGCCGATGAAACCCAGGTTGTGGTGGTTGCGCAACAGACGCACGTTTTGCTGCGTGGCCAATCCGTCCAACAACTCGGCTATTCGTGGATCCGGTGTGGCGTCGTCGATCAACAAGATGGTGGCGCTTTTATCGTTGCCGATGGCGCGTGCGAGGCTTTTTAGGCAGCGAGTGGTCAAATCGAAATCATCGTAAACCGGCACGATGATGGTGACTCGAGCCGTGCCATCAGGCTGCCTGCTGGCATTTGTCGCCGGCTTGGACCGGCCAAGTGGAGCGGGAAATGCCTGGCGGGCCAATTCGTGCGATCCCAGCAGTAAGCGTACAACGCTGCGCGTCGCACTGCGGACAAAGGGCAAATCGAAGCTCGCCGCATGTTGGACCGCTTGGGCGAGGGGATGTTGAGGGTCGCTCTCGATGGGATGGCTTTCGATGCCTTCGTCCCGCTCGATCAGCACACAAGGCTGGCTTGCTCCCTTCCAGGTGACCCAACCGGTGACGCTGTCTCCGACCCGGCGAATGGCGCCGAAGCCCGGTTCATTTGAGGCTTTCAGCGCCGTCACCGCGGCGTTGAGCGTGCCGAAATCGCGGTCGAGTCCGATCAGTCTGCGGGCGGCAGCCTCTCGATGCTTGCCCTCTCCCCATTGCATTAACCGTCGGTTGGCGGCCCGATCGTCAGGGGCCAGTTCGATTGCCCTCATGACATCGTGGAGTGCTCGCGTCGTAAAGCCGCGGCAGTGGGCGATCTCGGCCCTGAGGGTGTAATGTCGCGCCTGCGCCATCGGTAGAATCCGGCAGCGGCGGTCAGCGAACTCGTAAGCCCGCTTCAGATCCCCGGCCGAAAGTGCGGCGATTGCCGCCTGCTCAAGCGCGCTCGGGTGCTGCTCCGGATCGAACAGACCCGCCGACCCGCCTTGATCGGGCGCCGCCTTCATCTGATCTTAGCGTTTTTGGGCGGCGGCCGCGCGGGCTGGCCTGGTCGCGCGGGGCAAAGGGCTGATTTGGTAGAAGTCCAGGATCCTTGGCAAGCAGACTCTCTTGAGATCGTAGCGGCTGGTCACGGTTTCTCGTGCAGCCTTGCGCATCTTGGCGAAATGGCGAGGATGGTTCAACGCCTCCAATACCTGATCGGCCAGTTGTGGGATGTCAAAGAAAGGCACCAGCACGCCGTTTTGGCCATCGATAACCTCGCGAACCGGGGGCGTGTCCGAGCCTATCACGACGCAGCCCGCGCTCATTGCTTCCAAGAGCGACCATGAAAGCACAAATGGATAGGTGAAATACACATGGGCGCTGGAGATCTGGAGTGCAATCAAGAAATCGGCGCGTGAGAGATTATCGACGAAATGGATACGGGAGGTGTCTACTCGGCCGTCAATCTCACGGAAGAACCATGATCGCCAGCTGTGGCCTGGCGGCGGGGAAAAGCCGTATGGTGTGCCTGATCCGCCGATGATGAGGATTTGTGCGGTCGGGCGCGCTGCCATGATCCTTGGCAAGGCGCGAAGAAAGCAATGTATACCGCGCAACGGTTCATGACTGCGCGTGGCGTAGGTCACGACCTCGTCTGCTCGGGTCAACACCCGGCCCGAGCGAAGTGTTAAAGCGGCATCCTCTCGCGGCCGGATCGCGTCGGTATCTATGCCGTCATGGATCACTTCGATCTTGCTTTGAAAGGTCTTCGGGTAGGTCGAACGCTGCCAAAGCGTCGGGGAGAGCCCTATGTCGCAGGCATCGAGAGCCAACAGCGTCGCGGCATTTTTGAGCTGAATCTTAACATGTCCATCGATCCCCATATCCGGAAACTCCGGATCGAAGCCAACATCCTGGCCGCCGAGCTGATAGTAAAATTCGCAGTAAGTGACGATCCGCGCCTTGGGGAAAATCGGGCGCAACGGGAGCATCTCGCCCCAACCGGGATGGCCAATCACAAGATCAGGCTCGAAGCCGGCCTGTTTTAAGTTGGACGCGGCATACAACACCTGCTCGGCGCGACGGCTCTCAGCGTCGAAGCGGCGAGCAAAAGGGTGGGTCGCTACGACCTCGCCGTCGGGGATCACATATTTGATCAGTTGCACCCCCGGCAAGGCGCGCGCCGTAGGCGAACCGATTGCCGCCATCTTGATGTCGCTGCGTCCAGCCAGAGCCGTGGAGAGAGGGTGGAACTGAGCGGGATAGTTGTTATGAACGAACAGGATCTTGTGCATGCGTGGCTGGCGGCGACGGTGATGATTACGCGGCGTTCTTTCTTTACTAGCACCGGAATCGCGCGCCGGAAGTGCTGATATAAGCCAACGCCAATCGATGATGTCGTATTGGCGCGGCCTGCATATTGCGCGCATTGCAGTGCAATCGCTATGATGCAGAAAATCCTTGGGGTTGGCCATGAAATCGTCCGGACCGCAGAAGCCTTTGGATCTGCAGCGAGGCTTGTTCCTGATCCGGTACGATTCTGCAGAGGATCCAGCGCACCCGCCCAGGATTGGCGTCAACGTGGATTCCGCAAGTGCCCATGCGGTCGAGCTCCTGCTGCCGCCCAGCGTCGCGGCGCCTGTGTTGTGGTCTCCGGGTGCATCTCTCGTGGTGCGACTATCGGCGCCCGCGCGCTTGCTTGTCGACGTATCGCCCCGCACGCCTGGCGGGTCGGTCGCTGCGCGCATTCAAAGCGTCCAATTGTCGACCGACCCGCAAGGAATGGCCTGGTCGGACGAGGTCGCTGCGGTGGACTTCTCCGGGTTGCGGGTCGTGGGTCATCTCGCGGGGCGCGGGGATTGTTTTGTCGGTCTCGGCGAATGGCTCGGCGGCCCTCAAGCGCCGACGCGAATTGAAGGAGTTGCGCTTGATTGGGTCGGACGCCCCGCCAATTTCGGCATCCGGCAGGCGGTTCGCATTGGCGGAGCAGGCGAGCCGAAAAGCACCGAATTTGTCGAGGTGGGCGCGTTTTCGGGTACGCGAGGGCGTGCGCTCCCTTTGGTTTCGGTCAGCTTCGAGGTCTTCGGGCTCGCCGCGTTGGGTTACGAAATCACAGCGGAGGCGCTGTTCTTGGGGTCCCCGCAAATGCGCGTCACGGGTCAGCGCGTGGTCGTTTCAGGCCCGACCGGGCGGGAGCCTTTGGTCGGTCTGAAACTTCAGATTGCGGCCCCGCAAGCTGCGCCGCGGCCGATCGTTCCGGCAGCTCCAACCCCTGTCGCCGATCCGCCTAGCCTACGTCCCACCGCGGCGCCGGACGGGATGGAACGCTCAAGCAGGGGACGCGTGCGCGTCTTCCGCAGCCGGACCGCGGCCAAAGGTTGAGACGTTAAATATCACGAATGTTGCGCTCGTATGACATGGAGTGAACAATCGCGGAGATTCGCCTGAAGTCGAAAAGATCCGAAAATCCCAGCGCGTCAGCAATTTAAGAATATCTTTCATCCCGTCGACCACAGCCGCAAAATGCACTGCTTTCGTGCAGTGAATGGCTTGAATGTTATTTGTCTTTCGCAATTCCAAAATAATGCGGTGAGTAGGCAAATCTAACGCGATATTCTCGGTTCGCCGATTGCAAGCAGGGGTTTACATGGCCGTCGACGCATCATCCGTTGCTCCGTCCGTTACTACCCCGCATCTTGAAGATTATGAGCCGACCGGACTTGCCTCGCTGGTTATCGTCGCGCGCCAACACGGTCTGAATCTAACGGTATCGCAACTGATCCATGACAATGTGCTTAGTGGGGGCGAGGTCTCGGCCGCGCAAATCGTCAAATGCGCCAGCAACTCCGGAATGAAAGCGAAGGTGGTACGTCTCGACTGGGACGGCCTCGGCCATCTGAAAAAGGCATTGCCGGCAATCATTCGTCTGAAGGACGATACCTGCATGGTGTTGGTTCGTCTCGACGGAGATGAGAACAATCCACGCATTATCTTGCGGGATCCTCGCGTCGGAGAGGATGCACTACTACCAATAGATCGGATTCGCCTCGAAGAGGTATGGACCGGTGAAGTCGTCCTGGTCAAGCGCGACTATGACATCTCGGACGAGAACCAGCCTTTCAGTTTTGGGTTGATTACGGCGCTCATCTTCCGTGAACGCCGTATGGTTCGTGACGTAATGGTTTCGGCGCTCGTGCTCGGTTTTCTTGCACTTGGTCCGATCTTGTTCTGGCGCATGATGTCCGACAAGGTCATCTACTACAAGGCGTTCGGTACATTTTGGGTGTTGTGGGTCGCGATGCTTGGGATCGTGGCATTCGAGACCGCGTTCTTTTTCCTGCGGCAGTATCTGGTGCACAACCTGACCACGCGCCTGGACGTCAAACTCTCAACCTACGTGTTCGAGAAGGTCCTTAATCTTCCCATGGACTATTTCGAGCGCCATCAAATCGGTCTGATCGCACGCGACGTCCGTGAGATCTTCAAAATCCGTCAATTCCTGGTGGGACAGCTTTTCGGGGTGGTCCTCGATTCGACCATTCTCCTCTTCTTCTTGCCCGTGATGTTCTTCTTCAGCTGGATCATGACCTTGGTGGCCTTGGTGATCGCCGGCTTGATTGTCGCGTGGCTGGTCCTGATGTTGCCTCATTACCGGAAGAAGTCGCAAGCGGTGAACGCTGCGGAAGGTGCGCAGGGTGCGTTTCTCGTCCAGAATTTGAGCGGGATACGAACCGTCAAATCCCTGGCCCTGGATGCGCGTCAACGGCACATCTGGGACGTTCATGTCGCTCGAGTGGCGAAGGCCAGGTTTGCGGAAGGGTTGGTTGCGGTCGCGATTCAGTCCGTGACGCGTCCCTTGGAACGTCTTGCAGTCCTCGCGCCCTTTGCTGTCGGCGTCTACATGGCGATCAGCACGTCGGATCCATTCTATGTCGGGGCGCTATTCGCATTCCTGATGCTGTCCCAACGCATCACTGCGCCGCTCACGCAAATGGCGCAACTTGTCAGCCAATTCGACGAGGCTCGTTTGGCGGTTGCCCTCGTCAGCAACCTTGTGAATCAGCCGCCTGAGGAGGGGCGATCAGGTCATGGCGTTCGCGCGCCACTGGAGGGCCATGTTGAGTTCGCCAATGTGAATTTCAAGTACAAGGGAGCGGTGTCGCCGGCTCTCAACGGCGTGACGTTTGAAATTCCAGTTGGAAACACGCTCGGCGTCATGGGGAAGAGCGGTTCGGGGAAGACGACCATCACGCGTCTGCTGCAGCGGCTCCACTCTGACTATGGCGGTCTGATCAAGGTTGATGGCATTGATGTGCGCGAATATGATGTTGACCATCTCAGGCGAAACATCGGCGTGGTGCTGCAGGAGAACTTCCTCTTCAGCGGGTCCATTCGCGAGAACATATCGGCGGCGAAGCCTGATGCGACGTTTGATGAGATCGTCCGAGCGGCACGGCTTGCAGGTGCCGAGGAGTTCATCGACAAGCTGCCGCGCGGGTATGAGACTTATATTTACGAAGGTTCACCGAACCTATCGGGCGGACAGCGCCAACGTTTGGCCATTGCTCGCGCCCTCATCGTGAATCCGCCAATCCTGATTCTTGACGAGGCAACCAGCGCACTTGATGCCGAAAGCGAAGCGATCGTTAACGCCAACATCTCGAGGATCGCTCATGGACGTACGATGATCATCATCTCTCACCGACTTTCCTCGCTGGTCAAGTGCAATGCGATTCTTGTTCTCGATCGCGGTCAGGTCAACGACATCGGACGGCATGACGAGCTTTTGACGCGTAACGAGATCTATTCGAGCCTCTGGCATCAGCAGAACAGCCACGCGATGGCCAATCGTCGGCGCTTGAACTACTATGGAGGGCCGACCCTTGTCTCGTGACGCTGATGCGCTGACCACGGTCCGCCAATTTCAATCAGAGACGGATGCAATCCGTGAGGCGGCCGATCCGCTTTTTGCGCGTGCGACGGTGTGGGTCTTGACTGCATTTCTGGTGGCGACCGTCACTTACATGTGCCTCGCTCGCATAGACAGAATCGTCTCGAGCACGATGGGCAGCAAGATCGTCACGTTGGATCAGGTAAACGTGGTACAGGCGCTTGATCCATCCATCATCAAGAGCATCGACGTTCACGAAGGGGAGCAGGTTGGGGAAAGGCAACTGCTGGGTACGCTGGACCCGACTCTGACGGCTGCGGACCTCACGCAGTACAAGGCGCAGCTTGCGAGCTATGAGGCGCAAATTGCGCGCGATGAAGCGGAACTTGCGGAAAAACCTCTTGTCTATCCGAAGAGCGATGATCCGAATGCAATAAAGTATCAGGACATTAACAGGGCGCTGTTCGATCAACAGGTGGCACAATACAAGGCGCAATACAATAGCCTCGACGGCAAGATACACCTGAACGAAGCAACGCTTGTGAAGCTGCAAGGCGACGACGCCGGTTATCGGCAGAGGGCCGAGATCGCGCAGAAGATCGAGGACATGCGGACGACACTGGCCGAGCACGGAACAGGTTCGCAGCTCAATTTGTACATCTCGCAGGATGCAAGGATGGAGCTGCTTCGGCAGATTGAATATACGCACAATTCCTTGATCGAGACGCAAGCCGCACTTGCTTCAGCGAAGGCTGATCTTAACGCCTTCAAGGAGCAGTGGTTTGCTCAAGCGAGCCAGGATTTGGTGACGGCCAGGAACAATCTCGATACTGCGCGGGCGAACTACGATAAGGCAGCGAAGCACCAGGACCTCGTGCGCATCACGGCGGTGGAACCTTCGGTTGTGCTGCAGCTCGCCAAGGTGTCGGTTGGGTCTGTGCTGAAGCAGGGCGATCCGTTGGTTACTCTGATGCCGCTCCGTAGCCGTCTTGATGGCGAGCTCAAGATCTCGTCGCGGGATATTGGTTTTCTCAGGGTCGGGGATCCCTGCACGTTGAAAGTCGACGCTTTCAATTTTGTCGAGCACGGCACTGCTGAAGGTACGGTGCGTTGGATTGGCGATGGAGCGTTCACGACAGACGATAATGGGCAGCCGACGGACGCCTACTACAAAGTCCGTTGCTCCATCGATCAGACGAATTTCAGAGGAGTACCTGCCAATTTTCGTCTCATCCCGGGTATGACTTTGACCGGGGATATTAAAGTGGGTCACCGCTCGGTGATGATGTATGTTGTCGGCGACATGCTTAAGGGTTTCTATACGGCTATGAGAGAGCCGTCGTGACGTCTCTTGGAGCGGTAGTGCCCCAGTTGCTACGCAGGCTCGGTCCTCGGGGAAGATCGTCGCTCCTGGAGCAGGGCGCGGAAGCCTACGAGAAATGCGCCTACGTCGACGCCTTTCTCATATGGCGTCGCGCTGCCGCGGGCGGCTCGGCCGAGGCGGCATTTCGCCTGGGTCAGGTTTACGCCAGGGGGCATGGTGTTGCTTACTCGTTTCCCGATGCAGTTGCTTGGTACGAGCGGGCTGCAGAGGCTGGATATGCGGACGCACAGCTTGAGCTGGGAAAAATTCTGCTTCACGGCGGGCCGGCAGTGGCTGTCTCGGCGGCGAGTTGGAAGCGTGCCATTGAAGCAAAAGGTGTAACTTCGAATCTGATATTTCCCAAAGGGCTTGAGGTCGAAAAAGATCCAGAACGAGCCTATAGGTGGGTTCGCGCCGCAGCTTCGGCAGGTAACGCCGAGGCACGGGGTCTGCTGGCCGACCTATTGCGGCAAGGCCACGGCTGTAATCAGGATTTCGCGGAGGCGCGTGAGTGGTACGAAGAGGCGGCGAAACAGGGGCACGCAGCCGGTGAATTCGGACTCGGAGACGTATTTTATCAGGCGCTGGGTGTGCCCCAGGACGCCGCTCTCGCTGCGCATTGGTACGGCAAGGCTGCCAGCAGGGGCCACGTTCGTGCCCAGGTCGCACTCGCTTTTCTTTATCTCAACGGCATTGCGGTTGAAAAAGATCATACCGAAGCGGCCCGTCTGTTCGCTGAAGCGTCAAGGAGCGACGATGCAACCGCGTTGTACAACCTCGGACGGATGTATCTTAGGGGAGATGGAGTGGTACGCTCCGTTCACAAGGCGGAAACGGCTCTACGCAAGGCGGCGAGGCGAGGACACTTGGCCGCCATCCAGATGCTTGGCGATTTCTATTCCAAGGGCGCGGACACTGAACCGGACCTTCGGGAGGCCGCTCACTGGTATCTTGAGGCTGCTGAGCGCGGCGATGTTCAGGCTCAGTTCTTTACGGGTCGTTTCTTTGCTACTGGCCTAGGCGTGGCTCCCAACCCGAAGCAGGCTGCGCGCTGGTTCATTCAGGCTGCGGAGGGGGGACACGCGACTGCTGCCTACAATGCTGGTGTGTTCTACGAGAATGGTACAGGAATCGAGCAAAACAAGGCGACGGCGATCGAATGCTTTGAACAGGCGGCGGCAAAAGGCCTGAGTGCGGCTCAGACGCGGCTTGGCAAGCTCTACGCCGTTGGGGATGGCGTACCCAAAGACGTCGAGCGTGCAGCCGATCTCTTGGAGAAGGCGGCAAAAAGCGGCGATCCTGAAGCCAGCGCAACGCTGGCACTGCTTGCGCTGCACGGCGAACCAACGCCCGAACAAATCACGCGTGCGAAGGAATTGCTCCATAAGGCTGCGGCTGCCGGATATATGCCAGCGGCGATGCAACTTGGAGATCTCTTTGGCGGCAAATATGGTACCGCTCCCGACCCAGCGGAGGCGATGCGCTGGTACCGTCGTGCTGCGGATGGTGGCCACGCGGAGGCCCAGTTCGTGCTTGGCTCGATTTGCGCCGGCGAAGGGGAGGAGCAAGATCTAGCGAGCGCGGCTGCGTGGTTTGAGAAGGCCGCCTTGGCCGACCATCCCGGTGCGCAGTTTCGGCTTGCCGTGATGTATTGCATGAGCCACGGAGTTGCCCAAGATCTTCCGCAAGGAGCCTATTGGTATGAGCAGGCCGCACAGCACGGGCTTGCGGTGGCGCAGTACAATCTGGCCGTCATGCTGTCCAAAGGACAGGGCTGTGAGAAGAGCGCAAGCGAAGCGGTTGCCTGGTTTGAGCGGGCGGCTGAGCAAGGGATGGCCGAAGCGCAGGGCGCGCTTGGTGACATCCTCAGTGCCAGCCGCGAGATCGCCAACAATACCGAGTTGGCACGCAAGTGGTACGAGCGTGCGGCGCGACAGGGATTTCAGCCCGCGGTGCAACGCCTAAAGACGCTGGGTGAGACGAACGCCTAGCCTTGGCACCTGACCGGCTGAGTTCGTCGGCAATCAGGCCTTCGCTGTCCCAACCGTGGCTGTCGGCGAGCCGATGAAGCGAAGAGGCGAAGCTCTCGACGCGCTCTGACCCGTGAGCCCAGCCGCCCAGCCGCCATGACGGTGAGGCTATCGGGGGTCCAGGAGCCTCTGGCAAGCGCAAGCACATAATTAAACAACTCTGAAAGCCCTGGACCCCCTCCCGCGCCGCCGTGCCAAAACCGATTGAACGCTCATTTCAACCTTTTATTTGGGGTTCGGAAGCATGATGGCGAAGTATCGAGCATGGTCGCGCCGGGACATTGCAATGCACAAGCGATCCAAGAGGTCCCTTAGGCGCTATCGCGCGCGGTTGCGGTCAGCTCAGCGTCGGACCGCAGCGATTGTGCGTTGCCCTGACAGCCGGTTAGTGCGTCTGGTAAGGATTGCGCTAGACAAATCGCGCTCGGCACATGACAGCGAAAAATGAGAGAGGGCCGAGACAAAGCCCGCCCGGCAAGAGATTTCACGAGGCGCCCGGCGGCCTTCATCACCTGATGACTGCAACCAGGCGAGCGTGATGGGACCAATCTTTCGTCTCATCGCCCAATTTCAGGGCTGGGGAGGGGCTCACGAAACTGCTGTAACCCCCAATAGAAAAAATGCGCTGGGTTGATTTGTGAGAATTGTCGCCAACAGACCTCATGCGCGAGTCGAGCATAAACTAAGATCAAATAAAACGGACCTGGAGTGGTCGATCGCTCCAAGCCAGCGCCGGATTGCTCGGCACGCCAATGAACCTAAAGTTTTCCCTGAATTTCTCAATCAAGACCCAGTGACGATTTGGGCACGCGGAAGCAGCATCTGAGCTTTGTGGCCCACGGTCACGCGGGTGCTAAGGGCGGCTTTTCATGGCAGCGTGCATCACGGGAATTTTGCGCCAGGGCGCTGGGATTTGGTTCGGCTGCGTACTGCGTTGCGCCCTTTGAAGGCTGCTGAGACCGCCCGGAGGCGGCCTCTCCCTCCCATGCCATTGACGATGAACGTGCAGATGGCCACGAGCTCACAATCGTCGCGGATTTCGATCAATTAACCGGCGAAGCTGAGCTGAGATCCACGGCGATACGCCATGACGCCGAGTCCGGCGAAGCCGAGGATCATCATGACCCAAGTGGACGCTTCAGGGACCGCAGCCGTCAACGTGAATGTACCAACGCCAAAACCGTCAGCAGACGTAAATTCACCGTATGCATTGCCGGAAGGGGTCGATCCCTGCCCATAGAAGCTGAAAATATCGAATTGTTCGCCATTGCTGGCTTGGAAGGCAAATCCGCCGGTTGAGAGCGTAGTCGTGCCGGCCGGATAAATTATATTGTCGCTTAGAAAAAAGGAGATCGGGCCGGTTATGGCAAAGGTCCCAGCTTTCTCTGTCACCGTTCCGCTGACTGAGATCACCGTCCATGCGCCATCCGTTCCTTCGGTGGCTACGAGCGTTCCACTAGCGGGATCAGGGATGCCGCCACTGGAGGCGCTTGGGCCCGTCAGGCTCCAGTCAAAGGTTTCGACCACAGCAGCTTTTGCGGGCGTGATGATCAGGGGCAATGCTGCACCGAGCAACGGGACGATGCACTTCCAAGAGGTCATTGTTTTAACTCCATTTACCGTCCAAATGGACGCCCCAACGGTAACTGGCTATGCATGTCATCTGTATGATGGTTTGACGCAGTTAAATCACGTCTCGTTGCGCAAATTAACTGGTGGGCGCACAATTCGATCAAAGAGAAACCCGGCACCTAGGGTGCCGAGCGATTGCAACCCGAACGGCCTGACACGGAAGGCGTCAGGTTACGACCACTGGCATTCGCGACCTAGCGGATGGCTCGGTGTGAGTGGTGGCCGGCGCGGCCCGCCGGGAGAGCATGGATGGCGTGTTAATGCTCTGCGCGCTCGAAACTTCGATCAAGCAAATTTCTCTCGACGAGCATGAGAGCCGCGCGGTTCTCCCCGCGCGCAAACCGCGCACTGCGATATTGGCTTTTCGGCTCGAGATAAAGGCTAAGAACCAGTGGACAACGAAGATAGCTGCGGCGCCGCCCACCAACTTTTCCGCGGCGCCGATGATCCGCCCATCTCGCCCAAAAGGGCAAAGGCGCCTATGTGCTCAAGCACGACAATCGCGGCAGGTTCTGTGACCGCTCGTTCCGGCCTTAGGTGAGCGCGCGACAGCGCGGGGAAGGTGATGAATGCCAAACAACCCCAAGTTTGCGGCCATAAGCCATGAAACCAAGACCGACGAATCCTAAGATCATCATCGCCCAAGTGGAAGGCTCAGGGACAGCCGAGGCAAGGGTGGGCCCATCGATCGAAGTTATTGTCGTGTTGAATATGCCATGCCCATAGGGCGTCGTGTAGATCTCGCCGGACTGTGTATAGATAGACAGATAATCACCGCTCGTCGGAACGGCTTCGTTTATCGTGAGAGTCCAGAACTGACCTGATGGGCCGGTTTGGATAGCGCCGTTATTTTGCAGATTGGATGGGAGGATATTAAAATCCATTCCGTCGAGACCCGTGACGGTCAAGCTCACAAAGTAGGGTGTTATGCTCGTGTAATTGATGTTCTCCGCTGCCGCTACCGTAGCGAAGTTCAAAGTTAGAACACCCGATCCCCCTCCCTGAAACGAGAGATCGTATACCACATTCGCCTTAGCCGGCATCGCCAGGCCGGTGCAGATGGCCAACCCCGCAACCGTCGATCTCCAATTAAACATTAAATACCCCCTGTTTTAACAGCTAACTATGCCGCTTTGCGGCTTGGTTGTCGATAATTGCGCGCCTGGCCTATCCCCAGCAGCAAAATCGATTCGATCACGTGGTCTGCCGGCGCGCCTGCTCGATTTCGCGCCAGAAATGAAAATTTAAACACGGCAGGATAACGCCGCGACTGAATCGTGTCAAATCTATTAAATTCAGTCCTTTTATAAGAGTTAAATCGTCAGTGCATTCGGAACAGGAGGCCGGATGAAGCCCCACGCTGACTCTGACTACAATCAAGAGGACATTTGTCAGTGGGCGACGAACATACCTGCGGTGCCACCCACCAACTTTTCTGCAGCGTCGATAATCGAGGTCCGCAATTGGAAAATTCTTGAATGCACCATTTACCCGGCTTGATCCGGGAAACGACAAACAAAAGACCGCCCGAGGGCGGTCCCTTCAAGGGGAATAATGCGGCCGCCGTTTAGGCTAGTCGGACTGCAATGTTCTTGCGGCTATAAGCCATGAAACCCAGGCCGGCGAAGCCAAGGACCATCATTGCCCAAGTCGAGATCTCAGGCACAGCGGCCACCAGCGTTGAGGCGCCGATCGCGCCAGTCGTCCTCCCAAGGATGACGTCGGCGGCAAAAATGATGTGATCATTGTCAGAGTTCTGAACGAAGCTTGCCGTTGTAATGCCGCTACCTATCAGCGTGAATTCGAGTGGCGGCGGAGTTGGATTCGAACCACCATTACCACAAAGTGCGGTGCAGCTCAGACCCTCTGTGAACGAACCATACGGACTATCCGATGGCGAGGTCACAACTGAATAATTCGGCGATCCGGTGGGCTGGATCATCGTGATTGTGCCAAGAGGACTGCCCGCTGCGAGCTCAAATGCAAACGAGGTGTGGCTGCCGGTATCAACGAAGCTAAATCCGCTGGCAAGCTGAACCAGGATATCAACGCCGCCCGAAATGTCCTTCACGGTGACAGTTCCATACGGACCCGAGCCGAACCCGTTGACGTCCGTCTGATCAAGACTTGCCGTCAAAGTTGCGGCATTCGCCTGAGCGCTGAGGCTCAAAAGACCCAAGGCCGCAGTGCAGGCCAATAACCCTTTACGCACCATTCAACTCTCCCAAAACAAAAACGTTAATGAAGTATTAATCGGCGCAACGTAGCGCGACGGTTGAACTGTGTCAATTCATTAAATTAAGATTTCCGCCGACATTTAAATTGATATAATTTGGAGGGGGTGTGCGGTCCACGTCCCAATCTGTTAGCTGCAGTCAGAGGGCGTTCGTCCGGCTGACAGGAAGCTTCCCCTAGCTCTTCAAGGCACTTCCGACAAGTTCGCAGCGCTCGGCCATCCTGGATGTCGAAATTCAGGGTTCGTCGCCGGCCGGCCGATATTCCAGCGAAAATTCGTCAGTTCGTTTCTTTGCGGCGAGATATTTGTGAGCCGCGAGGGTTGCAAGCTCGAACATCCCAATAGCTTGACTTATCAAACGATAATTTTGACCAAGTCTCTGTTCCGTTAATCTAATATTAAAATCACCTGTTTTTTAAGAAAAACACCGGCTATAAACCAAAAATTAAACTCAAGTGTTTTCGAGCGCTCGGGTTCGCTAGCTGATTGAAACCATTTCGTTTGTGGGCAGCGCCGATGCAAATGATGCAGATGCATTCCGTAAGGGATCCCGGTCTCGCGACATTGGATGACCAACTCTCACGGGAAGTTTTCGGGATTCTTGGAATTCCCATTGATGGTCTTGGGCTTTCGGCTGTACTCCAACTCTTGCACGCTGCTATCGAGGCGCGCCGGCCATTCCTGCTATCGACACCAAACGTAAACTTTCTGATTGCCAGTCTGAGCGACCGGCTATTTCACGATACGCTTTTGGCCAGTGATCTTTGCCCGGTCGATGGCATGCCCATCGTCTGGATAGCGCGTTTATTGGGTGTGCGGCTGCGTGACCGGGTTTCAGGGGCCGATATTTTTAGTGCACTGAAATATGAAAAACCGGTGGGATCTCGCCGCACGATTTTCCTTTTCGGTGGACCCAATGAAACTGCGACACAGGTCGGGGAGATGCTGAACGCTGAATCGTTGGGTTTGAAGTGCGTCGACGCCTTCAATCCGGGATTCGGGTCGGTCGATGAGATAAGCCGGTCTGAAATTGTGGACCGTATTAATGCAAGTCGTGCCGATATCTTGGCGGTGTTCTTAAATGCGAAGAAAGCTCAAGATTGGCTCTTTAAAAACCATGATCGACTAGATCCGCCCGTCAGGGCACAGTTTGGTGCTACAATCAATTTCGAGGTGGGTGCGGTCAGGCGCGCGCCCGGGCGGCTGCAAAGGCTTGGGTTAGAATGGCTATGGCGTATCAGAGAGGAGCCCTATTTGTGGCGCCGATACTGGGCTGACGGACTGAGGCTTCTGCGTCTCGTTTTTACGCGTGTGCTTCCATTCGTGCTGAACACCTGGTGGCTAAAGCTCCGCGCCAGCACTGATGCCAGGCTGACGACGCTTATTGTGGACGAGGCGGAGGCAACCCGGGTTTGCCTGCTCGGAAGTGCGACTAAGGAGCATGTCGTAGAGGCTGTACTCAGCTTTCGGCAGGCGCTAGATCGCGGGAAGCCGTTGAAAGTTGATATGAGGGATACCGAAACTATCGATCCGCGGTTTTTGGGCCTGCTGCTCATGGTACGAAAAGAACTTCGTGACCGCGACCACGAGCTGTCCGTCGTGGGAACGCCGCCGGCAATTAGGAGGGCGTTTCGCCTTAACGGCTTCGATTTCTTGCTATTTCAAGAGGATCATTGCCCTTCGTCTATTCTAACTAGAATTGGTCCGTTCGTGGAGGAAAGGCAAACTCATGCTGCCTAAGGTTCAACGCACGATTACCCCTTTGCGCTCTTCAATCGCGGTACCCTTGCTGGCGCTTGCTCTTGTGGGTTGTAGCTCGCCACAGGAAAAGGCACAGAACTATTACCAGCGCGGCATGGAATTGATCGCCAAGGGGGACGATCTCGCTGCGCGAGTGGAGCTTTTGAAGGCTATCAAGTACACGGCTGACAAGGTCGACGTTTGGAGAGCGCTTGCTGGAATCGATGAACGGACCAAGGCGCAGTCCTTGTTCCTCGATTTGCGCCGCATCGTTGAACTCGATCCGAATGATCTTGCTGCTCGTCTCAAGCTCGTCCGAATCATGCTCGCTGGAGGTGCCACGGACGCTGCGGCCAAAGTGCTGGAGCTCGCCCGGGAGGGAGACACTCCGAATGCCGAGCTGCACGCACTCAAGGCAGCTGCGTCAGCGCGCAGCAATGATCCCGGCACAGCGTTGCGCGAAGCCACTCGGGCCCTCTCTATCGACCCCAACAATGTCGACGCGGTCAGCTTCATTGCGGCGCGTAAGCTCGTTGATGGCGATACGGATGGCGCGCTCAGGATGCTGGACGGCCTGAGGATCGACAGCAAGGATGAAATGCGCGTGGCGCAGCTCAAGGTTCAAGTTCTTGTGCGGATGGGTGACCTCAAGCGGGCGGAGGAAATCCAGCACGGCATTGTGGATGCACATCCAAAAGACACCGCCTCCCGCCTACAGCTCGTGCAACTGCTCGGCGCCGAACGCAAGTTTGACGAAGCGGAGAAAGAATTGCGCGCACGCGTCGACATGGATCCGAGCGACAAGAGGGCAGTCCTGGACCTTGTGCGATTCTTGAACACAAGCAAGGGGCTGCAGGCGGCGCGTGCTGAGCTAGAGAACCGCATCAAATCTGGCGGCGACGTATTCGACTATCAGCTTGCGCTGGCTGAGGTCGATATTTCCGAAGGCAAAGTAAGTGAGGCTACCGACCTTCTGCAGGGCCTCGCATCGTCTGCGAATGCGGCAGATCGAAAGGCGGCAGCCAACCTCAAGTTGGCGGAGATTTATGTCAGCCGCAACAACCTCGCGGCGGCCGAACCGATCATTGCCGAGATAATCGCCGGCGATCGACGGAATACCGGCGCGTTGCGACTTCGAGCTGCGATCAAGATTGATCGAGGGCAAATCGATGACGCCATTGCTGACTTGCGAGAGGCGCTCAACGATCAGCCGAAATCATCGGAGCTCTTGTTGGCGCTTGCGGCGGCTTATGAGCGCGGTGGCAAGAGGGAATTGGCTGACCGTCAATATGCCGACGCAATGAAATCGTCCGGGTTCAGTCCGCCCGTCGTGCAGCGCTACGTTGCTTTCTTGCAGCGCAACGGTGATCGAGAACGGGCCGAATCGGTTCTGATCGAGGCGGCTGGCCGCAATCCTGGTAACGCGCAGGTCTTATCTTCTCTTGCCCAGGTACGCTTGTCGCGCAGCAATTGGGCTGGCGCACGCGCCGTCGCTGACGCGATCGCAAAGAACGCGGATGGTCGCGTACTGGCTGATGAAATCCGTGCCGCGTCCTTTACCGGCGAAAACAAGGGTCAAGAGACCATTGCGGCTCTTGAAGATGCTCACAACTATGCGCCCGATGCGTTTCGGCCGATCGTTGATCTGGTATCGGCCTATCTCCGTGACAAGCAACCGGAGAAAGCCAACCTTCTGTTGCAGGGTCAGATGAGCAAGTCTCCGGCCAATGCGCAATTGTTGGCGCTTGCAGGACGCGTCAACCTGGCCGAGAACAAGGATGACTTGGCGCTCGGTAATTTCAAGGCTGCGGTCGCGGCTCAGCCGCAGGATCCGGTTGGCTATCTTTCGCTCGCGGACTTCTATGCGCGAAAGAAGGACTACGTCGCAGCCATCGACGCAGTCCAGGCCGGGATGCGCGACCAGCCGGATAATCTAAATCTTCGGCTCGCACTTGGTAATCTGCAAATCCAGAAGGGGGATTTCGACGCCGCAATCGCTCAATACGACGCGATTCTCAAAGATCAACCGGGCCAGATCGTCGCTATCAACAACTATGTCAGTCTGGTGCTTGATCATAGGACGGACAACGCCAGCATCGAACGAGCGATGGCGCTCGCCGAGCCGCTGCGGAATTCGCATGTTCCGCAATTTCAGGATACGTATGGCTGGGTGCTGTACAAGCGCGGTGAGTATCAGATGGCCGTCAAGCTGCTCGCGGAGGCGGCACCGAAGATGGCCGATCAGTCCGCTGTTCATTATCATCTCGGAATGAGCTACAGGAAAGCCGGTGACGAGAGCAGCGCGACCGAGCAGTTCAAGCTTGCGCTTCATCTCGAGCCGAATGGAACGGCACTGCATTCTGAGATTGCAGAGGCGCTAGGCGAGCCCGCAACAAAATAGGGAATCGGCTGACGCATCGATGGCAGTGCGCGAAGCCATCCGTTGGAAGGTTTAATTGCTATGCGGCAAGATGGTTATGCTCTTACTGACAACGACCAGGATGCTGTTCGAATCAGCGGGGCCGGTACCCGATAGGATAGGGGTCCCGGTGATCGGATCGAACGTCGCGGAGCCGCTGCTGGCAAAACGATGCAGGTGACGATACGAAATCTGCGCGTTCCACTCGCGCGTCAACTCGTGGCTGTAAGCTATCGATGCGGACGCAAAATCGGTCGTGTTGGTTGAGATCGTTCGGCTGACATCAGCAGCAAGCGAGAGTGATGAATGCGAGTTTATCGTATGAGTCATGCCGGCCCGAAGGATGCCGACTTGATACAGCGAACCCACAATCGTGGGTCCGACGGTCTGGGTCGCCGAGAGCGTAAAGGTCGTCGATTTTAGCGCTTTGTAGGTCAGAAGCATGTCCGTGATGAAGCCGACGCTCGATGAAGAGAGCGAACCGCTAGCTCCCGGCGCGCCGATCGAGGTGAGTGTGTTGACGCCGTTTTCAGTCTTGATGTAGGCCGCGCCGGCTGACCCGCGGAAGGACAGGAGCGGGGAAAAGGAGACGTCGACGCCCTCCTGATTGCGAAGGATCAACACGTCAGTGCCCAGGGTGTTCTCGTATGAAAGCCACTCGGCTTGCGTCGAAGATGACAAAGAGAGATTGGCATTTAGGCGGTGCTGCCATATCCCGCTGGCCAAGGTGTCGGTGAATGCCGTGCCGGCCCCGGATGGATCGTAAAATGTGTGGGTCGATTGCGCATTCACGCTGATCGTGTCTCGGGCAGTTAACGCGCGATCAATGCCTCCCCGGAGCGTGAACTGATCGACGGCACCGTTAACGCCTGAAAGAACGCCGAGCTGGTCGAGCAACGCGAAAGCCGAACTTTGCGAGCTGAAACTGGATTCGACGAAATTGCGATCGAAGGTGTTCTTTCCGTAGCTCTCGTAGTGGCCCGTAAAGCCATAGGAGAGACTTTCCGTTTGCGGGGCTGCCTCGGCTCCCGGTCCCCAA
This sequence comes from Bradyrhizobium sp. Tv2a-2, assembly GCF_000472425.1. Lineage (GTDB taxonomy): Bacteria > Pseudomonadota > Alphaproteobacteria > Rhizobiales > Xanthobacteraceae > Bradyrhizobium. The sequence continues at coordinate 222,886 of NZ_AXAI01000006.1, forward strand.
TATTTTCGATAGTTGACATTGCTGTCGAGGTCGAACTTCGAGGTCGGCGTGCGAGCTTCGGCGTTACTCGTAATGCCAGTATAGGATCCGACCGTATAACCCGGGTTCGGATTCTGCAAAAACATATTATCGTTGAACTCTACGGTCTCACTCTGGGTCGATCGAAGCGACCAGTCCTCCGCGGACGCGGAGACGGGCAAGACGCACAGACTCGTCGAAACTGCTAGGACGGCTGCCCTCACTGCAATGGCCCCCGCGGATTCCCAGTTGCGGCTACTCAAATAGATGCCGCTCAGGAACCATGATCACGTCACCCGCTTGCAGTACGATATTACCTTCGATGTCCGCGCCCGCTTCATAGGCGCTATAATCGAAACTGAAAATCGCCTCGTCACCGCTGACTGAGCGTCGACGGACCTGGATGCGCCGCTTGGCGGCGTAGGGACCAATTCCACCTGCCAGTGAAATGGCTTGCATCAGGGTGGTTTTTTGTCGAAGAACGTACGGTCCAGGTCGCGACACTTCGCCGGTCACGAAGATTCTGGGCTTGAGGTCCTCCTCAGGAACGTCTTTCGGAGCGCTCAGCACCGCGACGGTGACGTCCAGCCGGTCGTCCTTGTAGTTGTCCTTTAGCCGAGCAGTCAGGGTCCGTTCGAGTTGCTCCGCTGTCAGACCGCGGGCGCGGAGGTGACCGGCCAAAGGAAACGCGATCTGACCGGAGGGGTCGACTGTCACGGTCCGGTCGAGCTTCGGATCCTGGAGCACGCTGATGCTCAGGGTATCGCCGGGCTTGAGCGTTTGTGCCTGGATGGCGCCGGCCGAGAGCGCCCAAAGCCCAAAGCCCATCAGAATGATCAGGATCCGCATTGATTGATTCCCCTGCTTGTGATCCCGCCGACGGAGGCCGGTGCAGGACAAGCAATACAACGCTGGCGCGTCGCCCCGGGCGAATCTTTAGCGTTCGGCCTCTGACAATTCAAATATTTACGGGGGCAGGGGGGCGGCTTCCACGGGGAAAATGCTGTGCTGTTGCTTATCTGCAATAACTTCCCGGATAATCTCGCTGCCGATTAATTTCTGGTCCCTTGCAAAACCGTAAACGAGCGCCGTATCAGAGAGAATATTGATCATGCGGGGGATCCCGCGGGCTGCGAAACCGATCAGGTCACTTGCCTCGCGGCTGAAGAGCGGTCGCCTCGCGCCTGCCGCCTGCAATCTAAACTGGATGTAGCGATCAATCTCCGTCGGCTCGAGTGGCCGGATATGGAAATCGGACGAGATACGCTGCGCAAACTGGTGAAGCTCCGGCTTGAGGAGCTGTTCGCGAAGCTGCGGTTGGCCGATCAAGATCAACTGCAGGACCTGAAATTTATCGGCGTTGATGTTGGACAACATTCTTAAATGTTCCAACGCGCCAGGCTCGAGGTTCTGCGCTTCATCGATGATGAGCACGGTGCGCCGACCGGCGGCATATTGTCCGTGGAGGAAGTCCTGAAGGCGTTTGAAAAGCTGCGGATAGGACCCTTCGAAGTTTTGATCGAGTGACATCAGGATCCATTCCAGCAGCTCCTGACGCCCTTGAGGGGAATTGGAAATCAAGCCTACCGTCAGGCTTGGACTAAGCTGGCGGAGAAGGTGGCGGACCAGGGTGGTCTTGCCCGATCCGATTTCACCAGTGATGACGGTGAACCCTGCATTGTTGAGGACGCCGAATTCCAGCATGGTAAACGCCATCGTATGTGTACGACCCCAATAAATCATGTCGGGATCCGGTAGGATCGAGAATGGTTTTTCCCGCAGCTGGTAGAAGGTTTCGTACATCCGAATTCCTTAGTCGCTCGGCGATCTTATAGTAGAAGCCATTACAGACCGCGCGGAGGTTTTCTGATCAATGTAAACAACGCGACCAAGCTGCGGCAAAGAACCGGCCGCCACATTAATAATAACGCCCGAAACTTATTTGGCTTACCAATTCATACAAAATTCGTGCTAGGATCATTTAATTCGCGGGGAACTCCTCGAAAACCCTGAGAAATTTGCCTTCTCGGAAATTGGCAATGCTTTCAGAGGGCTGCCGCTCGATTCAGCGACAGCGCCGGTCGGATTTGGACTGAGATATGCTGCAGAGAGTGGAATTCGAGGACGAAGGTGATTTCGAGGAGCACGACCGCGGTCACCTACTGCGGTTAGATTTTTACTTGGAGCTCGCCAAGCGCCGTTGGCTGTACTTTGCGGTTCCCTTTATCGCCGTAATCCTGATAGGCGTGCCAGTCGTGTTTTTGTGGCCGGCGATCTACCTTTCGCAAGGCACGATCCTGGTCCAATCTCAGCAAATTCCCACGGAGTTGGTGCGGCCCACGGTAACGAGCGCGGCACAAGAGCGCATTCAGGTTATCGAGCAGCGCACGATGACACGCGACAACCTGATGGCGATCGTCGACAAGTTGCACCTTTTCCCGCAAAAACGCGACTTTATGTCCGTCACCGAGCTGGTGGATGAGGTCAAGAAGAGCACAAAGATTGCCCCGGTAGACCCAACCCTCGACTTCAAGCAGCGTTCACGATTGGAGAACCCCACGATCGTGTTCTCCGTTGGATTCGAATATCCCGACCCGCAGATTGCTGCGCAGGTCGCAAATGAACTCGTGACGCGTATTCTAAGCGAAGACCTTCGCGACCGAACCAGTCGTGCAAATGACACGACCAAGTTTCTGGCCCGGGAGGCCGAGCGACTGCAAGGCGAGAGCACGGCGCTCGACGACAAGATTGCGCGGCTGAAAGCGTCCCAGGGGAAAGTCAGCACGACCGCTCCCGATCAATCGACCGCTGCATTGGCGCAGCTTAGGGCGGAGCTCCTTGAGAAGAGCGCGCTGTATTCGCCGCGTCATCCGACGATCCAAGCTCTGACAAAGCAGATCCAGGCTTTGGAGAAGGCGATCTCGCCTGCGCCAAAGGGCGAGGCGGCGTCTGTGGGCGATCTCGACTCGCTGACAGCCCAACGCGACGCCCTTCAGAAGGATCTCGAGGTGGCGACGGCTAAGCTCGGAGCAGCCCATCTCGGCGAAAATCTCGAGAAGGAGCAGCAATCAGAAAAGCTCGAGGTCATCGAGCAGCCGACGGTGCCACAACGTCCGATCCGTCCCAATCGGGGGAAATTGCTCGGCTTATCGGTAATGGCTGCGTTCGGCGCTGGCTTTGCTTTGGCGTTCTTGGTTGAATTTGCCGATAAAACGATCCGGCGGAGCAGTGACATCTTCAATCTTGTTGATAGTCGCTTGGTCGTCGCCATCCCCTATATTGTGACCGCGGCTGAAACGAGCAGTCGCAAGCGCCGACTGCTGGTGGTCGTGAGCTTGGTGATCGCGGTTCTGTCGATTGGGATGGTCGGCGCGAGCCTGTTGTTGCCGCTCGACTTAATAATCGCGCGAGCGAAGGTCGGTCTTTTTCATTGATTTAGTCCCGGGGGTTAACGTGGATTCTATCAAGCAGGCAATACAGCTTGCCAGAGCCTCTCGCGAAATCACAGCGCCGGATCACGGCGTGGAGCCGCATCGCGGCGTTCCCCCGAGCCGGCCCGCAGTGGCTCGGCTTAATGCCACTCATCTCGAGAAGATGCGTATTGTTGCCCATGGAAGCAATGATCCGAAGGGCCGCTATTACGACATGCTCCGTACTCAGATTCTTCAGGAGATGGACAAGAACGGTTGGCAGTTCCTTGCAGTGACGTCGCCTACGCCAAATTGCGGCAAGACGGTCACAGCCTGCAATCTGGCTCTCAGTATGGCGCGATTGCCGGAGCGGGCGGCTTTGCTCGTCGACATGGACATGCACAAGGCGAAAGTCGCTGAGTATCTCGGGTTGGAAGCTCGCAACAACATCTTGAGCGTATTGGAGGATCGCGCCACCGTTGGAGCGAGCATCGTGGAGGCGTGCGCCGGCCCGAACGAGATCGCCGTGTTGCCGGGCGCCGTATCGTCGGCAAGCGCTTCGGAATGGATAGCGTCCCAAACCATGGCAAACCTTTTGCAAGCCATCAAACGAGACTTTCGCTCCCGTGTCGTGATATTCGATCTTCCGCCGATGCTCGTCGGCAGCGATGTCATTTCGATCTTACCGCGCATGGATGCCGTGCTGCTGGTGGCCGGTGTCGGTACGACGACGCCGAATGACTTAAAAGCGTGCCAGAAGCACCTGCAGCGATCCAACCTCCTTCGAGTCGTCGTGAACAAGGTCACCGAGGCGACTGAAAGCTACTATTACGGCAATTACAGCACCTAACATGTGCCTTGCCGGAGCAATCCACTCGGGTCTGTTGCCATTGTGGCTACAGCATTTCCGGTTCTGATTGAATCAGAACCGAAGCTCTGGATTCTTGTTTTGACGCGTTTTCTTCACGCGAACCGGTGTCCACTTCGCTCGAAAACGTTCTAGAAGCGTAGTTCGGCGGGCAGAAAATCAGAGATGCTTGTTGCCGGTACGAAATATTTCGCGATGTCACGGATTTTGGGCTCGCCAGCGCCCATTCGGCGGCGCTCTGAAATTTTGCGACTCATGATGCCAAGTAAACAGCCGCTCTCAACATCGAATACGCCCGAGCCGGAATTTCCAGTATCAGCGACATCGCTAATGACGGTGCTAAAGCGACGCACATCGACGGGCAGTCGCTGTGGTGGCATTACATGAGAGTGCACTGCAGCCCCGGGAACAATGGTAACGACCTCCTCACCCGGGTATGACGATTTCGTGCACAAGCTCAGATGGCGTAGGCGGAGGCGCAGGGGAAGCAAGCGCTCGTCCACGCCGAGCAAGGTGATGTCTGTACCCTCGAAGCTGCCTTCCTTGATCGTGCGCGTTGAAAACTCCTGATCATTGATTGCGACCTTTGGGCGCGTCCACCACGTGTGGCCTGCGACATGCGCCGCGGTAATGAACACGCCCCGACCAAGATAGATTCCTGCGCCCGGACCCCAGCTTTGCATCGGCGTCTGGTGAATGTGAACAGCAAAGGCAAGTAAGCTTTCATCAAGCGGATCGGCGCCGGCCCGGCATTCCGATATCAAACTCGCGGCGCACAGGAACAGTGCGCATGCTGTGCAGCCCATATGGGCTAATATGTGCCGGCCAATCCGCAAAGGTTCACGTGCCAGTAAAGAACTTGAGCTCGTTTGGCGGAACTGCTGCCAACAGATCACGGATGAATTGATCCTGGATCTCAAACGATGCCTCCTCGGGAAGGCCAACCGTTGAAATGCGAATGAGGGCACCGTCCGGAATGATTCCATGCAGGCCATATTTCAGACGGATGATCTGGCGGTCGATCACGCCATTGGAAATGTCATTTCCAACTCGCATCCAGTAACTTATCGGCTCCAGGCGAGATTCTCGCTCGGCGATCAGCCGCGTCATTTTGATCGGTTTCGCGTCGCTGCGGTAATTCAGTGTCGCCTCGACCTTTCCGGAAACACGAAATCCTGCGGCGGTGTAGCACATTTCGGGCCGATGAGCCTTGAGGCGGTAGTTCTGGACCGGACCGTAGGCGACGAGGAGCATCACGATGTGCCCTTGGCCGTCAGTGTAGCCTCTGCCGACCTCTTGGCTATAGATGCGCGTCGAATTGGCGTCCGGCTCGACATAGGCTTCCGGGTCCGCAGGCGTGACCGGCGTTATTTCCGGGACGAAGCGCCAACGGCCAAATTGCTTCGGAATCACCTGTTCCAGGCTGGGTGAAGCCGAAGTGCGGGCCATCAGTTCCCGCGGTTCGAGCACTTTGGCCATTGCAGCGGCACCGAGAATGGCGAGCGACGCCAAAATGATGTTAACGCGTTGGCCCAGCATTGAAATGTCTCCAGCTCGAAGCAGCGGCTAATTGTTAGCAAAATCCATGTGAATGGCACAGAGCCAAGCTTGCAAATAAATACTATCAGGCACTAATTAGGGCGAATCTAGATTAATTTAAATAGCTAAATTAATATAACCGGGTGATTTCGGCGCGACGGACCTAATGGGCGCTCGACGTGGTCGTCGAAGTCAGTACATAAAGCGGCAACAGTGGGCACGCAGGGCCTGAGCGCGGGTCCATTCCGTACGGTAGCCCGGGGAGTGTTGGCAAATGGAATTTCTGCTCGGCGTATGTCCCCGAGTTGGTCGCGGACTGGCCGTCGCAGCTTGCTGCGTATTGGTGCTGGCTGCTTGCGCGCGTCGCAACAATGATCAAGCTGCAAGTAGTGGGCAGGTGGTTGCCCACGTCGGCGATGCGGTCATCACGACCCTGGAACTTGATAACGAGTTTCGTCGGGCGAATATTCCGCTCGCGCGGCAAAAGGACCCGGAGACGCTTCGCAAGATCTTGAGCGAGCTCGTGCTGCGGAAATATTTGGTGCGCCAAGCCGTCAACGCAAAGCTGGACCGTGAGCCCGGAGTTCTTCTGGACTTGCTGCGCGCCAGCGATCAAGTGCTGGCATCAGCGTATTTGGATCGGGCTGCCGCCGCCAAGCCCGCCGGTCAGGCGGATATCGATTCCTATATCGCCGACAATCCGCAAAAGTTTGCAAAGCGAGAGATGTTGAGCATCGATCAAATCGCGTTTCCCCTCAATGCGGAGAGCCAGTCGGTTGCGGACGCAAGCAAGGACGCTCGCTCGCTCGAAGAGATCGACCAAAAGCTCACCGAGGCCGGTGTTTCTCACATTCGCCAGGCAGCGTCGCTGCTAAGCCCGGATCTGACGGCGGATCTCGTAAGTCGAGTGCACGCGCGTCAGGCCGATGACGTTTTCTTCGTGCGGGCGGGCTCCAATGGCATTTATTTCAAGGTGGTCCGCGTCGAGCCGCGTCCGCTGACGGGGGAGGCCGCTGCGGAGCTTGCCCGTCAGGCCCTGAAGGCCGATACGTTGAAGGCGGAGGCTGGCGTGGCGGCATTTTCAGCCAATATCGAGGCCAAGTACGAGGGCGAATATGCTGGCATTATGGGGAAGTCCAGTGCCCCCGCCGACGCGAAGAACTGAACTATCATGATGATAATTTGACCTCCGGCTGATGCCTGGAATTTCGCACATGATCGAGATGGCTGCTGATGACGACCCTGTTTGACGTTGTCACCGTGACCTGTTTCATAGGCCTGGTCCTTGCCTGTTTCATCTTTACGGATCGAGATCCGAAGACCCTCGGCCAGATGCTGATTTCCGCGCTTGCATTTGCAGTCGCCAATCAGCTCGGTAATGCTGGCTGGACGATGCTCGCGGCGAGCCTTATCGTTGCGGGATCGGCCTATGCTGTGTTTGTGGTTCGAAGCTGAGCCTTTAGTTGTAGAGTTTCTCTGGCCAACCGCCCCAAAGGGGATCACATGACCATTTCGCAAGTCGCAGAGCCGATCCGTACTGACGTGTTAAAATCGCCGGTAGGAGTCGGGCTGCTCGGCTTGTCATGCGCGGTCGCCTATATCCCCACCCTCGTAAGCCTGATCAACGGGCCTTGGCAAACCGAGCAGGAAGGCCACGGCCCACTCATCATTGCGGCCTCCATCTGGCTTGCTTGGCAAGCCCGGCACCGCGTTCTGGGGGTTGCTACTCGTCCGGCATTGGGGGCCGGTTGGATCGTCTTGCTCGGCGGACTTGCGCTCATGTTTCTCGCGAGGACACAGGGCGTCCTAACGGTCGAAGCATTTTCGTTGTTGCCGGTCATTTGCGGCTGTGTGCTGCTGATCGGCGGCTGGCCAAAGCTGGGTGCGCTGGCATTTCCAATCGGCTTTTTGTTCTTTTTCGTTCCGATGCCAGATTGGCTGATCGATGCGGCGACAGTCCCGCTGAAGGTGATGATTTCCGACGCCGTCACACGCGTTCTTTACGAGGGTGGTTATCCGGTCGCCCAGAATGGCGTGGTGATCGTGATTGGGACGTATCAACTCCTGGTCAAGGACACCTGTTCCGGCATGAACTCGATCTTCGCCTTATCTGCGATAGGCGTGTTCTATGCCTACGCGTTTCGTTGGAACGACAAAGTGCGGAGCATCCTGCTTATCGCTGCGATCGTTCCGATCACCATTCTCGCCAACTTCGTGAGGGTGCTGACTTTGGTCTTGATCGCCTACTACGGCGGCGCCGATCTTTTGGAAGGGCCAATTCATGATTTCACGGGCATGGGCCTATTTGTCGTCGCCGTTATTCTACTGTTCCTGTTTGACGCGGTGCTTGGCGTCACGGCGCGGCTGATCCGATTTCGTTGAGCTCCCCACTACATGAGTCTCACATACGCGGTGCCTGATCTGCATGGTCGTCTCGATTTGTTCGAACGGGCGGTTGCTGCGATCCTCCGACATGCAAAAGCGACGTGTTGCAAGCTGATCACCTTGGGCGACTACGTCGACAGGGGACCGGAGAGCCGCCAGTTAGTCGAGCGCCTTTTGAATTGGCGGGAACCAACGCTGCGGCTGATCGCACTTAAGGGCAATCATGAGGCCATGATGTGGGAAGCCTGCAATGGCTTCTTGGAAATGGAGCGCTGGCTCGGCAATGGCGGGAAGGCAACGCTCGCATCTTACGGCGTCGACGCTCGACATGCACGAGATGCGATCCCCAAAGATCATCTGGCTTGGATCAATCTGCTGCCACTGATGCATGTCGATCGCGACCACATCTTCGTTCATGCGGCGGTCGATCCCAAGTTGGCGCTGGCTCAACAGAACGAGGCCACTCTGTTGTGGAAGCGATATCCGAGCGGATTTGAAAAGGGCCATGGCCGTCGTCATGTCGTGCATGGTCATGATGGTACCGCGGCTGCGCCGGTGGTGAGCGCCGGAAAATCCAATCTCGACGGGCTTGCATGGAAAACCGGCCGGTTGGTCGTCGGCATCTACGTCAATGGCCGACCCGGACCCGCGGCTGATTATCTTGACATAAGCGCATAGGCGACACCGCACCATCAGCTGAGGTCCCGCCGAACAGCGGAATGAGCTTGGCGACCTCGGTGTCGATGTTGTGGCGAGCAAGGACCCGTGTGCGAGCCGAGGTGCCGAGCTTGGCGAGCCGATCCGCATCCGCGTCGAGACAATCGCGCATGGCATCAGTCAATGCCTTTACGTCTCCGGCCGCGATCAGCCAGCCATGCTCGCCCGGCCGAATCAATTCCGGAATGCCCGCGACATAGGTACTGATCACAGGGCGGCGAAGCGCCATCGCTTCCATGATGACCACTGGCAATCCCTCAGCGAAGCTCGGCAAGACCAGGGCTCGCGCAGCCAGGATTTCGCTGCGAACCTGATCGCTGCTGATCCAACCTGTGATCCGAACTTTTTCTTGCAGACCATAACGGCCAATGAGTGCTTCCAGCTCATCCCGCATGTCCCCGTCGCCTGCAAGCACCAGTTCGAACCGGCGGCCTTCGTCCGAAAGACGGCGCGCCGCTTCTATCAGCAGCAATTGTCCCTTTTGCTCGCAGAGCCGCCCAACGCACACCAAGCGAAGCGCCGAGCAGGCGGGCGCCGCAGCGACGTCATGAAATGCGGGTTCCAAGCCGCAATGGACCACGTGAATCTTCGACCAGCTTTGTTGGCTGACCAGCCGCATCAGCTGGCTCCGCCCAAAAGAGCTCACCGCCACCACGCCGCTCGATCGCCGGATTTTCTCCGGCAGCGCAATAAAGCCTGGCTTGTCGAACTCTTCGGGTCCATGAACTGTGAAGCTAAACGGTGGGCCGCCGAGCTCGTGGACGAGCATGGCGACCTCTGCGGCATTTGTGCCAAAATGGGCGTGCAAATGCGTGACGTTTGCGGCTTCGAGCCGCCGCAGAACGTGGCAAGCCTCCAGCAAGTAAACCAGGTGGACCAGTAAAGGCCTTTCGGCGCGTCGTCCGATCACCCACACCAGGCGGAGCGCCTTGAGGAGAGCTCGGGGCCGGCTGGCTAGACACACCAGAAAGCTGCCCAGCAGCGGAATAGGCCCGCCACGCAGCACGTGGTGTGTGCGTTGGAGCTCTAACAGGTCGACTTCGCCGCGCTGCTCCTCGTCCCATCCGCGCAAGGCCAAACGCAGGATAGAAAGTCCGGCGCGCTCGAGCGCCAGAATTTCACGCCGGATGAAGCTGTGGCTGATGGCAGGATACCGGTTGATGAGATAGGCAACGCGCATGACCCCATTTTAATCCATTAATTCCGACCAGTTGGCACCATGTCAAATTAACGATAACACTGCCCGGGGGAGCATATGAACTGGGAAATATACTGAAACGGCTTGCATTTACCGCAGCGTTCCAATTCGCGATTGCACTTGACGGCATTTTTAGAGGCCATATCGTACGCTAGATTTAATTGCGTTGACCGCGAAACCGGGTTAATCCATCGACATAAATTCATTGATATACGTGCTGATGAATTATGTCGATAATCCTGCTGCTGATTGTGGCGCCGGCTGCTTTGCTGAGCATTCCTGCTGTTGTGCTCTTCGTCGAGGTCGTCGCAGCGTTTCTGCCAAAGCACGGTGAGGCACCAGCTGCGTCGTTGCGGTCGAAGCGGGTAGGCGTCGTCGTTCCCGCGCATGACGAAGGGCTTGGGCTGTTACCCACTCTCCACGACCTCCTTGGCCAAATCCGCTCAGGGGACCATGTTTTGGTGGTAGCCGACAATTGTTCGGATGATACAGCCGAGGTCGCCGCGACAGCGGGCGTTGAAGTCCTGGTTCGGCGGGACATGAGCCGAGTCGGAAAGGGATATGCCCTTGCGGCGGGTGTTGAGTATTTCGCGGCAGATCCGCCAGACTTTGTCGTCTTTTGCGATGCTGATTGTCGGCTGCAGGCAGATCTCATCGATCGACTGGTCGCGGAATGCGAGCGTTCGGGACGGCCTGTCCAGGCCTGCTATTTGATGAAGCAATCGGCCAAGTCTGCGGGCAATCAGTCATTGGCGAAATTTGCCTGGACGATGAAGAACCTGGTCCGGCCGCTCGGGTTGCGCAATTTGGGAGGACCCTGCCAGTTAATGGGCACTGGTATGATTTTTTCTTGGCAGACCATCCGGAACGCGCCGCTTTCGAGCGGAAACTTGGTCGAGGATCTGCAACTTGGCCTTGACCTCGCGGAGCGCGGCGCGCCGCCGCGCTTCCTCGCAGCAGGCGTGACAACGAGCGAGTTTCCGTCCTCGGAAAAGGGGGCCGATGACCAACGTCGTCGATGGGTTCAAGGCTATCTGACCACTGTGATCACTCATCTGCCGCGGCTCATGGTGCGTGCGGTGAGCCGCGCTGATTTGAATCTTCTTGTTCTTGCGCTCGACCTTGCTGTGCCACCCTTGGTTCTGTTTGCGATTCTGATCGTCGGGGCGTGGGTTCTGGCCTCGGCGGGAGTTGTTATGGGGCTACCCGCAACCACGCTAGTTCCGGCCACAGGGGATTTTCTACTGTTGACGCTAGCGCTTGCCCTCGCGTGGCTGCGGTTTGGGGCAACACGATCGCAATCCCGTGCCTTTTCGGCAATGGGCGCCGAGCTATGGGCGAGGTGTTTCATTTATCTGGAGTTCCTGCACGGACGGAGGGCTCTTCAGTGGGTTCGAACTGAGCGCAGCCCGGCAGCTCCCCAAACTGCTCAGCTCAAGATTTTGACGGGTCACTCTGACGTTGCCGAACCCAATTAGATTGTCCGTCAGCAAAGCATTGAGCTAGTCGCCAGCTAGGAATGGCATGCCATTTGCTGGTCCGCGCTCTGGCGCTTGGAAGCTAGAAATGAGGTGTCCGCAATGAAGGGCGCGAAGGGGATTGGCGGCAGGGCTTCGGCGACTAAGGATAAACCGTCCAAGACTGAAAAAACAAAAAACACGAAAATGATGGCTGCCGATCGGATTGCCGAACAGTACCTGGAAATCTTGCGGCTACGGGCCCAGGTCAGCGAAGTCGAGAGCCGACGAAATCCTGGGCAAAATTTATGACAAAGCGCTTTTTGACCTCCGCCTATCTTGCTCTGATTGTTGTGGCCATGGCTGGATGGGGGTGGGCGATTCTCTCTGGCCTTGAGTGGCTGTTGAACATTTAAATCCCGATCGGTCGGCAGTGAATTCCCGGCGACGGTCAACCCTCAGTTCTCGGGGCTTAAGGGTATCAGCGCTTTGGGGGCAATAGATGTCCGAGGAATTTTTGCGGATGGCCTTGGCGGCTCTTAATTCGTGGAAAGAGGACGCTGCGGACGAGCCAGAGGGCAGCGTGCTGACAGTGCGCGGTGGGACTGTGGCAAATGACCCTGAGCCCCAGGGGTCGCCCGAGCGGTTTGCAAGCAATGTGCTGGCTATTATGGCAAGGATCAAAGCTGCCTGATGGTTGCACTTCCCAAGCAGCGCCAAAATATCCTGTCATTCCCTTGACATCGGCCGCGGTGCGCCTTTTCATGGAAGGGCAGCGGCTCCGGGAAGCTACCGGGGGTTGCTGCGGCAATCTTGCTGCCCACGTCTAACCAATCCCGCAAAGGACAGGGAGCCGTGGAGATCGGGCGCTGCGTGTAAGGTCGTTGAACATGGGAGTAAGCCGAGACCGACGTCTCGATGAGATTGCGGATTTGCGACGCAAGCTTGCGATGGCTGCTCAACAGCTCGATGAGATTGAGGCACGTGCTCAACGCCGCATCCTCAGCGCAACTGACAGTAAGGATGGCCCCGAATCTTCCGGACCATTGGCGGATACTGAGACCAGATTTGCCGCACTGGTGGCCATCGGATTGTCTCGCCTCAGTTCGCGTCTGCCCTGAAAAACCGAAGTCGACGTGCCTCTCAAGGACGCTTGTCCGAGGCGGTAAGGTTGATTGCTTAGGTTAAACCGGGGAGCCGATTGATCCATCCGCGTGAGACGGTAGGTAAGCATGCTGTCGTACCAAGGGAGACGAGTCCTCGGCTTCCCAGGTTCGGACTAAGGCTTCAGGGGTGTCTCTTGAGCCTGTTGCCTGCTTGGAGTTGAACCATGCCGACTAAGGCTGCCGGAACCGGTAAAAGAACTCACTGCCACTCGGCCGAGACAGCCGGGGGCACGGGCGGCCTCGACAAGAGGTTGCCGCCGCACGCCCTCGCCCGAAGCTATGCGGAGGTGGTTAAATTGCGTGAGGAAGTGCGCCTCGCCGAGGCGCGGCGCGCCGCATCAACGACGCTACCTGCAGATCCGTCGGTTTGGGACGCCTGAGGTTCGCTGGAAGGACCCCAGAGTTGTCCGGCCATTGATCCCTTCCGCGACAGCTGGTGCGAGCGAACAAGTGCTGGGTTCTTCCAATGCGGCTCTCTAGCCTGAATCAGCTGATCGGCCCGCTGAGACCGACTGCTTCAGAGTTAAACGCGCCTCACCGACTTGGGGAAGAAGCGCGCGATCAAATCCGTATAGACATCGCGTCCGGTTAAACCTGCGAAATAACCGGCTTGCAGCGATACGATCAGAACGGAGAGATAGCCAAGCCTGGCGCCCTCGCCAAACAGGGCGTTAGCCGCGAGATAAATAGCAGCCTCAACAAGGGTGAGTAACGCTAGCACCACAACGTTGAAGTGAAGGCCGAATATAGCACCCGCAAGGCAGGCGAAGGCCAGTCCCATTGCCTGAGCTCCGTCGCTTAAAATAGTATATTGCGCCGCACGCCTTTTAATTTTAGTATGGGCGGTCTTAACAGTTAGTTAAATGCAAAATTGGTGATTCTCCAATTGCGCCTCTGTCGCTTGGCAGAGCAGATTCGTTGGTTGGCTTAAAATGGCCATGCAGTCCGATATCGATGACGCCGCCCGGCGTAGTGGTCGCGCTCATGCAGCGACTGTCTTTTCGGTTGATGCGGTCCCTTATTTTCTCGCCATGTCGGATGCCTTGATCATCCTGACAGCAAGCGCGGTGGGAGGGCTCGGCTACCACTTGGCGATCTCAAGTCCGATTCCGGACATCATGCCCTATTGCGCGCTCGGACTGTTCGCGAGTTTCATTTACATCCTCCGCATGAGCGGTGTCGGACATTACGAACTGTCCGAATCCGTAAGGCCCCGCGTCGAGATCGGTAGCATCCTGTTGTGCTGGATGAGCACGGGGCTGCTGCTGGCGTTTTTCGCCTTCCTGCTCAAGACCGGCGACGACTATTCGCGCGGCGCGTTTGTGCTTTTCTACCTTCTCGCGTCAATCGGGTTGCTGGGCGTGCGCAAGGGCGTCAAGGTGGTCCTCGGCGCGGCAGTGACACGACGTTCGCTCAGTCGGCAGGACTTGCTGCTGATCGGTGATGAGGCAGAGATCACGACCCTCGAGCCGCAGGACATGCTCACGTTCTTCGGCGCCGCCGATGTGAACCGCTTCGTCCTTAACGGGGGCTCCGGGGCATTCGCATGGAGTGATGCCGACGAGCGTGTGATCGAGCGCGTGATCAGCTACGTGCGCGCCCATGATTGTAGAGAGATAGCAATTGCAATGCCATGGGGGCAAACCGAGCGAATCGAATTGGTGCGCGACCGGATTAAGGCTTTGCCGATTGCAGCGCGGCTGTTACCGGACCGCCGGGTCCGCGCGCTGTCAAACTATACGTCATCGGCCCGGCAGCGGGTTCTAGCGATCGAGATTCAGCGTGCGCCGCTTAGCGCTGCGGAGCGATTTGCCAAGCGGACAACGGACTTGGTTGTCGGATCCGCGGCGCTCGTGGCGCTGCTTCCGGTCCTGGCGCTTACGGCGGTCGCCATAAAGCTCGATAGTCCGGGGCCGGTGATCTTCAGTCAGCGACGTAAGGGCTTCAATGGTCGGGAATTCGTGATGTGGAAATTCCGGACTATGACGGTCCAGGAGGATGGTGCCGTGGTGTCGCAGGCAACAAGGAACGACCCACGCGTCACGGCAATCGGCCGTCTGCTACGGTCCGCAAGCATTGACGAACTGCCCCAAATCATCAACGTTCTGTCGGGCGACATGTCGCTTATCGGTCCGCGGCCGCATGCAATCGCTCATGACGATTATTTCCAGAATTTGTTGGGCGACTACGCATTCCGCCATCATGTTAAGCCGGGTCTGACCGGCTGGGCGCAGTGTAATGGATCGCGCGGAGCCACCCCGTCCGTTGAAGACATTGCTGAGCGGGTTAAGCTCGATCTGTGGTACATTAACAATTGGAGCCTTTGGCTCGATATTCATATCCTGATCAAGACGGTTTTCGAAGTCGCGCGCCGGCGCAATGCCTACTAAGCGAAGAGTGGGAGCGGGAGCACTATTCAAGATTGCGTCGGGTGGTACTTCAACGCGACGGGATTGCGTTTGAAGAAACCGCCCGGGTGCAATGTCCCGCATCGGATCACGGATTGATTCGCTATCGATTTATGGATTCAGGCACGGATCGCCCATTTAATTCTTGGGTAAAGATCTGTACACAGCTGCAAATAGTGCTGTAAATTGAAACCCATAGGCTAGGCGCGCGCAGTGGTGGACTATGGCTGCCGGCTATGACATTTTTTTAAATCGATAAAAATTCGCGATTTTGCAGAAGCGGCTGCCATGATCAAGAAGAGCGACCTGGAAGCCATGACGGTGGATCAGCTGTGGCAGCTTCATGAAGAGCTCGGCGGGCTTTTGTCGGCGCGCCTGATCTCGGAGAAGCAAGAGCTCGAGAAGCGCCTTGCGCAGCTCCGTCGTGAGGAAAACGATGAGGAACTGGGAGAACCGGGTGAGGCGGAGAGCGCGGAGCGCCGGCCGCGTCGCGCCTATCCGCGCGTACTGCCTAAGTACCAGAATCCCGAAAATCCGACGGAAACTTGGTCTGGGCGCGGCAAGAAGCCCCGTTGGGTATCCGCCGCCTTGAACTCAGGCCACCAAATCGACGAATTTTTGATTGCGAGTGCGCCCATCGCGGCGAACGCAGGTAAGTAGAGATGCTCAAACGAATTGTGCTCCGCTGCGGCGGCATTACACTTGGATTTGCGCTCGCGCTTGTCGCTTGCACGGCTTTCGCTGCCGACAGCGGTCAAGCTTCTGCTGCCTCCCAGGCGGCGGTAGATGCGTGTTTCGCGGACTGCGCCAGTAGGGCCACTTCGTGCAAGCAGGTATGCCCGAATACTTTCGGCCTACCGTGCCAAACCGCTTGTGACAATCAATATAAGTCCTGCCGTGATGCTTGTCGCCCCCGTTAAATTGGCGCGCTTTTAAATATTAAATATAAAACTCGTGATTAAGCGCGCAGGGCTTCGCTCCTCGTCAATTAAGGCTGCATTAACCATATGCTTTTACCAAGTATTTACAGCCGGCAGTTCCGCCGGATGCTTATTTATTTATTGGGGGCCCGGCAGTGTTTCATTTGCGCCAATGCGCGAAGGGATTACCGAGCTACCTCCTTATTTTTCTTGCTTTGAGTGGCTGCAGCACCGGTCCTGCGAGCGTTGGTCTGACGGCCGGTTCTGCCGTATCGAGCCGTAACGATACGGCGCGATCGCTGGATGCGCTCGCCTATGGCCCGCTTGATCGCACGGCCGCCGTCGCATTGCCTTCGCCTTCGTCTCGGGCCGTTCCGATGGCCGAAACCGGCAGTGACCAGCTGATTGGGGTGCCCTTGCCGACGGGCAATCGCGTTACGAGCGATGGCAATATTGTTCTCAATCTCGCTGGCGTGCCGTTGCCGCAAGCCGCCAAGACGGTGCTTGGCGACCTTGTTGGTGTCAATTATGTCGTCGATCCGCGTGTTGATGGGGTGGTTACGGTTCAGACGACCAAGCCTGTTTCCAAGGCGGAGGCGCTGGAGATGTTTCAGGCTGCATTGGCGCCAGTCGGGGCCGCCTTGGTGGAAAATCGCGGTCTCTATCGGGTGCTGCCGGCGGATCAGGGGGCGACAGGCACGGTCACGACTGGCCGCATCTCACCTCCGGCGGTTGGCGGCAATGGAATGAGAGTCGTCCAATTGAAATACGTTGCCGCGACCGAAGTTGCCCGCGTGCTCGAGCCGATGGTGCCAAAGGGTGCGATTGTTCAGGCGGACGATGGGCGCAACATCTTGGCGTTGAAAGGGTCGCCCGCCGAAGTCGACAGCATGCTTGATACGATCTCGATATTCGACATCGACGTGATGCGGGGCATGTCGTTCGCCGTGGTGCCGGTCAAGACGCCGCAACCGGAGAAGTTGACGGACGAGCTCAAGGCAGTATTTGCGTCCGACAAGGAGGGGCCGCTCAAGGGGCGCGTACGCTTTATTGCCAACAGTCGGCTCGGCGCAATTCTGGTTGTGACGTCGCAGCAGGCCTACCTCGCGCGCGCGCAATCCTGGATTCGCCGGCTTGATACCAAGGCGGCCGGGGCCGAGCCCCAGTTGCATGTTTATCAGGTTCAGAATCGACCGGTGGGCGAAATCGCTTCGATCCTGCAGTCGATGTTCGCCGATGAGATTAAAGTGGTCAAACCGCGGAACGTGGCGCCGAAATCACAGCAGACCAGTATTGCCGCAAGTGATGCTGCGAGTGGTGTTCGGTCTGAAGGTGCCGCCTTCCAGGCGCAGCAGGCAGGATTTGCGCGATCGCCGGTTCAGGCCAACGCCCCGCAGAACACTGCGCGAATGCTTAACGCCGATCCCGATCCGCTTGCGGCAGAGTCCGTCAGCGCTGCTGCATCATCAGGAGGGCCGGAGCCTGGTCTCAAGATCGTTGCGGACGATGCCAAGAACTCGCTTGTCATTATGGCCAGCGATCGGGATTACCAGCGGGTTTTTCGAGTTATTCAAGATATCGACGTTGTCCCCAGTCAGGTTCTGATCGAGGCGGTGATTGCCGAGGTGAGTCTAAACGACGACCTGCAGTATGGTCTTGAATGGCAATTGCAGAAGAGTGGGACCCCGACCGCAAGTTTCTCCTCGCTTGCCAGCGGCGGCGTCGCGGCCGTATTTCCAGGATTCAACTACGCTTTCAACGCCGCAAGTATCGCGGCGACGCTACAGGCATTGAATTCTTTGACCAAGGTCAACGTTATCTCCACTCCATCACTGATGGTCCTCGATAATAAAACCGCAAGGCTTCAGATCGGTGATCAAGTTCCAATCACCACCCAAACTGCCACGAGTGTCGTGACGGCCCAGACCGCTATCGTTAATTCGATCACTATGCAGGATACCGGCGTGATCCTCTCAGTCACACCGCGCATCAACGAGAGCGGGCGCGTCCAGCTCGAGATCGAGCAAGAGGTCAGCAGCGTCGTCAAGACCACAACCTCCAACATCGACTCGCCAACTATCCAGCAGCGACGCGTTAAGACAACTGTTGTCGTGAATGACGGCGAGGTGTTGGCGCTCGGTGGAATGATTCAGGATCAATCCTCCAGGACGAGCACGCAGGTTCCTCTGCTGGGAGATATTCCCGGTTTGGGGGCGGCCTTCTCGAACAGGGATAATTCGGTCAACAAAACGGAATTGCTCATCTTGATTACACCGCGCGTGGTGCGGGATGGGACAGAAAGTCGCCTTGTTACAGAAGAATATCGTCGCAAGCTGAAGGTCTTCATGCCGCACCGCGGCGCACTGGACCATACGGCGGGGGCGACGCTGGTGCGGTTGTCGGGACAATGAATGCGCTGCTTAAATTTCGCCGGGCGCGAAGCGCTGTTGCGTTGATCGCGGCGCTTTTGCTCGACGGGTGCGTTACTTATCAGCCTCTGATTGTCGGCCCGGCACCACCGTACGCGTTATTGCCACCAGACGAGCTCATGAGTTGTGAGGCGATGACCGCATCATTCATGTTTGCCGCCAAGCGAGCCGCACGTATTGAGTTTTGGATGGAGGTTGGCCCGCTGCCGGGCTATGGCAATGATATGTTCGGCGTGGATGCTCCGAGCGAGCTCGTGGCCGAGCGGCAGCGCTTCGACGCCTTGACTGATCTCCAGCGTATGCGCGGATGTCCGGTGATGGATCCAGAACCGGCCGTTGTCTATGAGCGCCAGAAACTGGAGGAGGCCGCGCGCAGCAAAGGTCCACCCCTCAAGGTCAAGGGATGATGGCCGGATTTCAGCTCCGTGCCTCCATTGCAGCAAGACAGGGGCGGAGATCGCCGGGATCATAAATTGGCGCGGGGCTGTCTGCGTCACTCCGGCGCCATTCGCGAATGACGAAGGGACGTCCGTTTTCTGCGCGCGGCGAGATCAATGCCTCCCGTATGAAACGTGCAGGACCGACAACGGTATCTGCGCGGATGGTGATATCTCCATCGCCCCGGCTTTGCGCAGCGCTGGGCTTTTCGAGCTGAAGCATTTCGCGCAACTCCTTCGAAGCGGCGCCCGCGTCGGGCTCGGACCGGCGGGAACGTACGGTGACGAAGGGGAGGGCCGCACGGAATAGTTCGGGACCCACACCCGGAATGCGGTCGAGCTCCAGGATGCTTTGGAAGCCTCCTCTTCGCGCGGTGGCCTGCGGGGAGTCACCTTGCTTAGGACCACGAAAAGCCATGATGGACGCCGCGATGCGCTCACCGGCTGCGCGCTCGCCGGCGAGCGCGGCAAAGAAGTTGGCGAGCATCTGTGCTGAACTTGCGTTGAGGTCGACCTTACCATTCTCTTGGCTGACGGTGATCTCCACTTGCTCGCCGCCGGGCATGCGGCACTGGAGGGGATACGGGGACGTGCCGGCGGGCGGTGGCGTGAGGGTGATCAAGATGGCAAGATTGACCGCACTTTCGGCAGCCGCTGCGGCGCGCTCGCTCGCGGCGAAACTCGCCTCGCTTCGGCTGCGATAGCGGGCGCCGACCAGGACGGCTGCGCTGAGCAAAGCGATCAGCCCAAGCGTCCAGACCACCGTAACGAGGGCAAATCCTGCCGCGCCGTGCCGAGGTCGATACCCAATTGGTCCTGGGCGAGAAGCGCCGGCCACTTTCGGACCTCACGGCATGAAAAAATCGCAGTGTTTTCGTCAACGCGGGTGAACGTGCGCTAGACCTGTTTTTAACTTAGACAAAAATGCCGAACAAATCCTCAATCAGGTTGCATTAACCGAATTCGCATATAATCGCGGCGCTGGACTTAATATCTTTTCCGGTGATCGATGGTCATGCCTGCCCCGCTTGCGGTCTCGCCGAGCCTGGTGACGCCTCGTCCGTTTCAGCCGCGACCGGGACCGGCGGACAACGGGTTTGCGGACGCGTTTTCCGAGTGTCTCCTCGCTCAAGGTCTGATCGATGCGGGCGCGGTAGCTCGTGCGCGCCGGGCTGCCGAAGCAACAGCCGAGAGGCTCGATCACGTCCTGGTCAAGCTGGGGCTCATCGCTGAGGCTGACCTCGCCGCCGCTTATGCGGCCTATTGCGATCTGCCGCTTCTGACAGGTCGCGACATTCCCGACCAGCCGATAATGGCGGACCGACTCAAGCTCAGCTTTCTCAAAGCCAACCGTCTTCTCCCGATTAGCTGCGCCGCCGACCTCCTGGTGCTTGCTTCTGTCGATCCATTTGTCGACGAGCTGGCGCGCGCCGTAAGCTATATGCTCGATCTGCGGGTGGAACTCGCCATCCTCCCGCCAGCCGCCATGGAAGAGGCGATGCGTCGTCTCCATGGTGAGATCGGCCTCGAGGCTCGCAGGGACGTTGAACATGTCGCGGCGCTCGTTGCAGGCGACGGAGGAGATCTCGATCTCGATCGGTTGCGTGATATCGCCAACGAGGCGCCCGTTATTCGGCTGGTTAATCAGATCATTGCCCGCGCCGTCGAACGTCGGGCCTCCGACATCCACATCGAGCCCGGTCCCGAGGCAATCGCAATCCGTTATCGCATCGACGGATTTCTACAACATGAGAAAGCCGCGCCGGCGCCGTTGCGAGCAGCGTTGACGACCCGCATCAAGATCATGGCCAAGCTCGACATTGCCGAGCGGCGCATGCCGCAGGATGGTCGCATCAAGACAGCGGTGCGCGGTGTTGAGATCGACATCCGTGTCGCAACGCTGCCAACGGTTCTCGGCGAGAGCATCGTGATGCGCATTCTGGACCGCTCCCGCGTCGAGCTCGACTTCGACAAGCTTGGGCTCGACGCGATCACGAGAGGTCGTCTCGACCACCTGATGGCGCTGCCCAACGGCATCGTTCTTGTGACCGGACCGACAGGTAGCGGCAAGACGACGACTCTCTACACCGGCTTAAAGCAGCTCAATCGGCCGGAACTGAAGCTGTTTACGGTCGAGGATCCGGTCGAGTACCAGTTGTCTGGCATCAACCAGATCCAGGTGCATCCGGCGACCGGATTTGATTTTCCGGTCGCGCTGCGCTCGATTCTGCGCCAGGATCCGGACGTCATCATGATCGGAGAAATTCGTGATCTGGAGACCGCGCGGATTGCGATCCAGGCCTCCCTCACGGGCCATCTGGTCTTCTCGACCCTGCACACCAACAGCGCCGTTGCGGCGATTACCCGGCTTGTCGACCTTGGTCTCGAACGGTTCCTGCTCGCCTCCACGATCTCAGGAGTGATGGCGCAGCGGCTGGTGCGCAGGCTTTGTCCGCAATGCGCGAGGCCGCATTCCGATAGGCGCAGGTTGTCCGAGCAAATGCTGATGGCAATGCCGGGCACCTCGTTTGACCTCGCGCAGACGCGCGAGCCGGTTGGTTGCGAGGCTTGCAGCAACACTGGCTATCATGGCCGCACAATGATTTGCGAGTTGCTGGTGATTGACGATGGCATTCGGGAGGTGATCGGGCGCCGCAGCCAGGATCAGCACAGCATGGAGGCGTTGGCGCGCAAGTCTGGTTTCCGCTCCTTGTTTGAAGATGGCATCATCAAGGTGCTGGCCGGCGAGACGGCGCTCGACGAGGTGTTGCGAGTGACCAGGGTAACTTAGCGAGGCCGGCTTGGCACAATTTTTCTACCGCGCATTCTCGGGGCAGGGCGTTATCACAGCCGGCACAATTGTTGCCGATGGTCGTGATTCCGCGATCGAAGCGCTCTACGGAAGCGGCCTCACGCCATTCGAGACACGGGAGGCGGTGGCCACCGAGGTGGGCGCTTTCTCTGGCGCAAGCTCAATAACAGCGACAACCCAGATGAATCCCTCCCGTCGGTTCGACGGGAAGCGTCTCGGACGACAGGCGCTGACGCGCTTCACCATCGAGCTGTCGTCGCTCGTGGGCTCGGGCATGCCGCTCGACGAGGCCTTTCGCGTCATTGCCGCATCCGAGCCAGAAAGCCAGGTTGGACGTGTTGCTGCGGCGCTGCTAAAGGACGTGTTGTCTGGAGCTCAATTGTCTGAAGCGATGAGGACCTATCCTCAAACCTTCGGGGCCGATTACTGCGCTATCGTCGCCGCTGGCGAGGGGGCAAGCGCCGTTGGCGCCGCCTTGGCCCAGATTGCAGCACTGCTGGCACGACGCCTCGAATTGCGTAGCAAGATCTTGACCGCACTGGTCTATCCGGCGGTGTTGGTGACGATGTCGGTGGCCTCGGTTGGTATAATCATCGCAGTGTTGATACCAAACTTGTCACCGGTTTTTTCCGATGCTGGTCTACCGCTGCCGGGCATTCTCGCCACCTTCAGTGAATTGGAGGACTATGGAGCGATGCTGGCGGGAGGGCTCGGTCTCGCTGTGGTCGCCGCGATGGCCGCTTTGCGGGCCATTGCCCGTAATCCTGCCAGCCGTCGCGCCTGGGATCGGGCGCTCTGCTCGATCCCGTTGGTTGGGAGATTGATCGTCCTGCGCGAAGCCGCGGCCTTCACTCGCGGCCTCGGCACCCTGGTGTGCGCGCGGGCACCGCTCATGGCCGCATTGCAGACCGCTAGCAGCCTCATCGGTAACACCGAGCTGTCGGCTCGCTATGCCGCCGCAACGGCGCTCGTTCCGCAGGGCAACTCGCTCAAACTCGCATTCGCCGATACCGGGTTGATCCCGCCGGGAGGGCTCAGTCTCATTGCGGTCGGCGAGGAAACCGGCCAATTGGGTCCTCTGCTGGTGCAAGTAGCGACCAATCTCGAAGGCGAGTTCCAGCGACGCATCGAACGTATGGTCGGGCTACTCACGCCGTTACTAACCCTCGCGATCGGCGGCGCCGTCGGCGGTCTCATTCTGCAGGTCATGACCGCGGTTCTGTCGATCAACAATCTCGCATTTCAATGAAACGCTGCTTACGTTCGTCATCAGGCTTCACTTTGCTTGAGCTTTTGGTGGTCCTCGGCATTATCGCTGTCGTGCTCGCGACGATGATGATGGCGCGGCCGAACGTGTCTGGGACCCAGCTCAATACCACCGCGCGAAGTGTAGCCGGCATACTGCGGCTGGCGCGCGCCCACGCCATTGAGCGCAACGCGGAGACGCTGGTCGTCGTCGATCCCGTGGTGGCCGCCATAGGCCTACCGGGCGCCATGAGGTCGCTGCCACGAGGCATCAGCATCGACGTTACCGCAGCCGCATCTGAGACGGCCGGGGGGCGCGCTGGATTGCGCTTTTACCCAGATGGCCAGTCCAGCGGCGGCACGATCCTTTTACGCCGAGATGGCCGGGCCGCTCGAGTCGAGGTTAACTGGTTGACAGGCGAGGCACGGGTCGAACCATGAAGTACCAGCGATCGGACGCCGGATTCGCCCTCGTCGAAGCCATCGTGGCTTTCATGGTGCTTGCCATCGGTCTGGCATCCATTGGTGCGTCGCTGGCGCTTGCCATGCGCAGCGACGCGCGCCTCGAAGCGCGGCGTGTAGCGCTCCAGTTCGCGCGATCTCGATTGGAGACTGCCGGCATCACCGAGCCGCTTACGCCGGGCCAGCACGTCGGTCACGGCGCCGGCAATTTGCGATGGTCTCAGACAGTCACCGAAGTACGCACCGGCGCCGAGCCCCGGCGCACGGCGGCGCCTGCGCCACCGCGACGAGGGCCTCAGGCTTATTGGGTCGAAGTGGCAGTTGAGACGAAAGACGGCAGCGTAACCCGTCTGGCCGCCCTGAAGATAGCGCCGGTCGGTTCGCCATGATCGTGCGCAAACCGGCGCTACGTGCCCTGCAGCGCCGCCGGCGATCTGAGGCGGGACTTACGCTCATTGAGCTTCTGATCTCGCTGATGTTGCTGATCGTTATCACCGGCTTTCTGGCAGGTGGGGTGACAATGGTGCGTCGGGCCTTTGCGGCTGACCGCGATGTCAGCAGGGATGCGGAGATCGCGGCTGGGCTTGACGCCCTGGCGGGCCTGGTCAGCACGGCGTTGCCGATCCCAACCGGCAAGGACGGGAGCCAAGTCAATTTTGACGGTCGCGGCGACGCGTTGACCTTTATTGGACTAAGTGCTGGCCATGCGCTGCCTGGTGGACCGCTCGGATTTCGGGTCCGCCGCGACGGGAACGATCTCGAAGTCGAAGTGCTTGGGGATGACGGGATCAAAATGCCCCAACACTCGCTTCGTAGCATTGCTCTTCGCGATGTTGCGTCTGTCCATTTCAGCTATTTCGGCCGACCGACGCCAGGGGCCGCTGCATCCTGGCAGGGGGAATGGCGCGTCTCCGATCATTTGCCTGACCTTGTCGCCATCAGCGTAGGATTTCTTGATCCGCGGCGTGATCGGCCAGCGCTCGTCGTCGCGTTGCATCAGGGCTGAGGCCGTACGCGGCAGGTGTCCTTACGCTTCGTAAGGAATTGGTAAGTATGCTGGCTGGCCGTAGAAGACCTCATAGGAACCAGACATGGCTTCGGCGACGGACGCGGTCACCATCGCGGCCAAGAGCTTCGAGGCGCTGCGTGCGCAAACGCGCACCCTCGCGCGGTGGTGGCTCGCCGAATTGCGGGCAACGCTGCCTCAACGCGTGTGGTCCCGAATTGACTCCGCCGCTCGGCCGTGCCTGAGCTTGGCTGCGCTCGCGGGCGAACACGTCAGAGGGCGGCTACGCACGGCCAAAGGTGTTGCGGAGTTCACGTGGTCGACGACCGAATGCAGTCCGCATTCTGTTGCAGAATGGCTTGCGACGCAAGAGCTGCGACGGGATGACGTCACCGTGGCCATCGAGCTTGACGCCGACCGCTTCTTCCGACGAGATCTGGTCGTGCCCAAAGCCGCTCTTCGGGCATTACCTTCGATCCTCGCCCAGGATATCCAGCACCGCACGCCGTTCGAGCCAGAAGAGATTTGGCACGGCGCAACGCAGCAGTCCGACAAACCGGCAAATGATGTCGTAGCATTAAGCCATTGGATCATTCGCCGCGGCCATGCGACGGCGGAAGTCGCCCGCTGCGGGCTTCGCACAGTCGACGTTGATGCGCTTGGGATCACGAACAGTGGTAGCGACGTCACGCCGATGATCGCTCTTCGCGACCAGGCGCTCGACCAGCTAGCTTGGGCGAGCCGTGCAGTTCGCTTGATGGGCTTTTCAGCAATTTTCGCGACCTTGGTGGGGATCGTGACGATCCTGGTTGTCGAGGCCTCCACAACTGCTCGCGTCGAACGTGCCATTTCCGAGCTTCGCGAACAGGCGGGGGCGGGTCTCGGCGGCAGCCGGGCGGCTCGTTTGTCAGCCCTGAAGGCCGGGCCAGGTGTGCTCGACGTGTGGGAAGAGCTTTCTCGTGTGCTTCCCGAACACACTTTCCTCAGTGAGTTGCGCATTGCCGACGGCGAGATCTCCATCACCGGCTTTTCCGCGGACGCAGCGCACCTCGTTCGGCTGGTTGAACAGTCGCGGTTGTTTACGGCCGCACATCTGACGGGCGCGATCACGCCTGATCTCACCGAGCGCAAAGATCGCTTCAGCTTGGCGTTCCGAGTGAGGGGAACCCAGGTTCACGAACCGCGCGGAACAGCGGTCGCGCGAGGTGACCGATGACGCTTGATCGTGTGGCTCATGCTCTTCTGCTACGCCGTGTCCGCTTTGCCCTGCTCAACGTCGCTGCAGTTGGCTCGCTTATCGTGTTCATTATCGCGCCGTTCGTATCACACGTGGCCGACAAAGCCGACGAGATAGCCGTTCGCGCCGAACTGTTGGCGCGATTGAGGGTCGTCGCAGACGAAGCGACCCAAGCGCGTATGAATACGGGTCGGCTCGATGATCTCTATTTGCCCGGAAGCGAGGAACGTTTGGCGAGCGCTGACTTGCAGGCAACGTTGAAGACTGTGGCAGATGAGGCGGGCCTGCATTTCCTAAGCGTGCGGGGCGTCAGGCCGAACCGACCGTTAGCGCCGGGCATGGTCGCTGTCGGCTTCGAACTCGAGGGCCCTCCCGCGGCGCTTCGCACCGCCCTGCAGAACATTGAAACCGGTCGGCCAATGCTGTTTGTCACCGCACTAACGCTGCGCCCGGCGCGGGATGGCAACGAGGGCGCATTGCGCGCCGAATTGACCGTGCAGGGGGCCATGCGAGATT
Organism: Bradyrhizobium sp. Tv2a-2; assembly: GCF_000472425.1. Taxonomy (GTDB): domain Bacteria; phylum Pseudomonadota; class Alphaproteobacteria; order Rhizobiales; family Xanthobacteraceae; genus Bradyrhizobium. Next base: position 249,116 of record NZ_AXAI01000006.1, read on the forward strand.
CTGCAACCACGGTTCCGGTGATGGAGCCGGATCGATGAATCTCTTGAACGGCCTTATGGCGCGCTTTCAGTTTCCTGCGCCGAAATGGCCTTCGCGCGACGAGCTTGAGCGGTTGCCTCCGGCGACACGGTTGTCGCTGTTGGCTCTGTTTGGCTCCTGTGTCCTCGCCGGCGCAGCCACACTTTCCGCCGTGATCGTGATTGAGGCCGCTGCATGGGAGAACGCAGCCCCCATGACGCGGTCGCTTGGGCTTGCCGCCGGGACAGGGAAGGGGGGTGCCGGTGAGGTGATGTTGCAAAGGCCGCTTTTCGTGCGCAGCCGGCGGCTCGCAATCGCGGTCGCTGCGCCGCCTCCACCTCCGCCACCCGCACCACCGGCGGTAATGCAAGACCCAAGCGTCGGACTGAAGGGCGTATTCATCAACGGCAAGACAGGCAAGGCTTTTCTGACCACCGCACAAAATCCGGGCGGCGTTTGGGTTGCGCCTGACGACATGGTCGGTGGTTGGCGTCTCGTCGCCGTGCGTCCCGACGAAGTTGAACTCGAAGGCAGCGGTCAGCGGATGGTGGTGCCGTTTATCACCTCCAGTGTGCGGCGATGATGAAGCACGTAGTCAAAACCATCGACCGGACAAAGCACTTCGCCGTCCAAAGCCTCGCCTGGCAAGGTGTGGAACGGCCGTACGCGCTATTGGCTTGGTCGATGCTGGCGGGTCTCATTTGGCTCCTCATGAAAGCCATAAGCGGCCCGGGGCTCGGCTGGGTGTTGATGCCTGGGCAAATTGTTCTGCTGACGATCCTGGTCTCCGTTTGCGCCATAGATGCACGCTTCGGCATCATTCCGGATGGCCTTGTTCTCGCGCTCGCCGCCAGCGGATTGATACAAACTGGACTTGCCTTCCTTGTCGGCGAGGCGGGCCCAACCGGGCTCGCATGGACAAATGCAACGTTCGCCTCATACCTTGATGCGTTCGCTTGGCGAGCGGGAGACGCGGCGGCCGTCTTTGCCGCGGCACTCGCGCTGAGGGGCTGCTACCGCGTGCTGCGAGGCCGCGAGGGACTCGGCTTGGGGGACGTCAAACTGGTCACGGCAGCGGCGCTATGGACGGGGCTGAGCGGGCTGCCGTTCGTACTTGGTGGTGCGGTCGTTTCAGCCATGCTGAGCCTTCTTGTCCTACGTAGTGAGGGCGCCGAGCTTCGCTCTGGCGACGCTATTGCATTTGGTCCGCACCTCGCCCTCGGTATCTGGCTGACGGTTTTGGCAACCTAATTTGTCGATGTCATAGGGCCCCTGCGCGAGCGCGCCGAGTAGCAAATGCTGGTAATTGAGTTTAAATAGAGCTCAATCGCGGGCGAGACCGGTCTTCCTCTGACCGACGGAAGCCACCCGCCTTATCGGCAGGCGTATTCGCGCTTGGAATTGGTTTTGGGGGGCAACGAACGACCGGGCCTGGCCTGCCGCGGCCTGCTGGCGTCAGGTTGGTTAGACACCAAGCCTGCCGAAGCGGCTTAGTTTCCCGCGCAGGTCGGTTGATGCCCGGCATCAATAATGGGACCGAAGGTGGTGGCGGTCCGACGAGTATCTCGCGAACAGGCGAAGCAGCCGAGCCCGGCCATGTGCTGAAAAACCAAAGAAGGATTTTTAAACAACGCCTTGCCAGGGGTTAAACCGACCCATCCAAAAGGGTAATTGATGTAATTATTTTGAGTTATTGACGGTGTTTCAAAACGTCCTAACCTAAGCTTGGGGTGCTGCAACGAGCCGGCTGAGTGGGCAAGATGAAGAGCAGCAATCTGAAGATCATGTCGGTGGACCAGTTATGGGACCTGCATGAGCAGGTAATTGCCGAATTGAGCAAAAGGATCGTGGCCGAGAAAAGCAGGCTGGAAGAGCGGCTTCGCAAACTTGGTTCGCCTGGCGGCGATCGGCTGAACCGTCAGCGGCGTCCTTACCCAAAGGTGCTTCCCAAATATCGAAATCCGAAAAATCCCGCCGAAACCTGGGCCGGCCGGGGTAAACAACCCCGCTGGCTTAAATCGCAGCTTCGATCCGGCAAGAAGTTGGACGACTTCCTAATAAGTCGATCGCCAGCGTAAATTTTGCGCTTGATCGCCGCGCCACGTTCGATTTCGCCGCGATACCTTGTTTCACGCGGCGTTGTCCGGATACCGCGCCATCGGGAGGTGAAGCGCCGGCTTGGGGTCAATAGCTGGCGGTCCGCGCCTGGCAATTGAGATCGCCGCCCCCGGGTCGGACAACGATGGGGCCTCCCGTTGGTCGCGGCGCAGGGTCCGACGGGACGCAAACGTCATTAACAAAGAGAGTTGGACCCCAGGGCAAATTTGCCGGGTCACTTAAGGAGCTGCTCATCCTGGCTGGCGGTTGCGGCCGTGTCGCAATCCTTTGGAGAGGAATGCGGGTCACTGTGGCTGAAAATATAAGGCCAGAGAGGCTTCGGCTGCGCTGCAAATCCTTGCGCCGCCGGCTCCAAACGGACGGGGACGACGAATGCTTGATCCGAGGACATACCGTCGCAGGCAGCGCCAAGCGACGCGGCGCGGTGGCAATGCCGGTTATACGCTGCTCGAGCTGCTCGTGGTGATGGGCATTCTCGCCGTGCTTAGCGCGATGGCGACGCCGCAGCTGATGGGCTACTTCGGCAAAGCCAAAGCACAATCGGCGGAGATCCAAATCCAAAATATCGGCACCGCCCTGGAGATGTATTATCTGGAAAACGGTACTTACCCAAGCGAGAGCGCCGGTCTCAAAGCTCTCGTTGAGCCCGACGCAGAAGCACCCAATTGGAACGGTCCATACCTCAAGAAGGCGCAGAACCTGCTCGATCCCTGGGGCCGGCCGTTTCGATATGTCTATCCGGCCACGAACGGTAGCTACGAGGTTTTTTCGCTGGGGCCCAACGGGAAAGCGAAGCTCGCGACAGCTCCAATGTCACGCCGTAGCTGACGCGTGACACATGAGGCCGATGGGTCGCGAGCCCAGCAAGCTCAGGCTGCGCTTGCGCGCAGCCGGGATTTACGCTGGAAGCCCAACGAGGCCAGTCCGATGAAGCCTAATACCATCATCGCCCAAGTGGAAGGCTCAGGAACGGCCGCGACCATCAATTTTCCCCGGACGGACTCGCTCAAGGGATCACAGGGGTCGTTAGCAGCTACGAAATAGGACCGTCGATCGATCGCCGCGCCAGTTCCCCCGAAAAGTGACGACGCGGTATCGAGCACCAGGAAAAAATCATACTTCCCCTTGGTATCTTGAAGCTCAACGTCGTAGTCGGCGCCACTGAACCCTTGAGAGACGATCTTTGTAAAGGTCCCGAAGTTCGGTGTAACGATATCCACGCTCGTTATCTTGTCGGTGGGTCCACCGACTACGGTCAGCGTTCCAGTGATCGGCGGATCCACACCGATCTGGTAGGAGCCGCTGACGGTGTAATTATACGTCGGGGCGGTAACGACAGACGCTGAAGCTTGGTTTGGAGACAGAAGTAGGCTGGTACCTAGCAACAGACCGGCAAGAATACCTTTATCGATATCAGAACTCATTACAAACCCCTTCCCAGATAATTGTCGTTTAATTATTTAATTTTAAAACGACAAAGATAAACCTCGATCCATTCCAATTATTATATTTTTTAAAAAGCCGCAATGTTTGTCGACCGGAAACGTTTGCCGCTTATGTCGTCCGCCGGCGATACCGGAGCTGTCAGCATAATTAGAAAAAATGACGCAATTGCAGATATTTACGCCAGGCATTTAAAGTCAGGAGTTCGCCTTGTGCCTTCCTTTGCAGCAAAACTCGGTGGTATTAGAGAGGATTTAGCTCAGTCTCTGAAGCGATCAGGCCTTATTGATTGCCCTGCCAGAGTTGAACGAGACTGGTCTGCTGCCCCCGCTACGTTTGGTGCACATAGGGGGCCTCGGCTTGTTGTGATCTATTGCTGTAAGCAGAGGGCGAAGAGGCGTCGTCGCGACGCGGTTCGTCCACTCGTTTTGCAGTCCAATTGAGCTCATGGATTTGTTGTCAGGGATCGTCGGCTGGCAGTTGCTGAATGTCCTGCCGTTGCCACTTCCTCAGACGCCGGAACTGTACGCTGCTCGACTGTCGGAACGCTTCAACCGTCATAGCGTCAAGATGCAAAGCTGCTTTTGCTTTCTGCAAGACAAATACCGTACTTCAGCTTGGCTCTCTCGGGAATTGCTCGGTCGCGAGAAACAGCAATGAAGTCATTGGCGCCTGAAAAGGGCTGCACGAGGCGGACTTCAGTCAGACGCTTTTCAATTGCGAAAACGCTATAACGAAGATCTTCCAATATAGTGGATAGATCTGCGCCGTCGCGGGTCTGCAGACCCCCGTGATCCTCATACAATATCGCTCGGGGTTTCAACCTGCGAAGTTGGTCCTCGGCGGCACGAATGATTTTTCCTTCGTGTCCCTCTGCGTCTATCTTAACGATGTCCACACGGATGGCTTCTGTCGAAAGGAACTCGTTGGCCTGCAGAACTTGCACCGTGGTGGTTGCTATCTCTCCCCCGGTCGCGAGCCTGCTACGGCCGTTGTTCTCAACATCAATGAAGAACGGCAATTCGCCAGCGCGATCCGACAGCGCCGCGCAGAAAATCGCGTGCCGATCGCCAAACTGCGCCAGATTACGACGAAGGTATTCACAGACAACCGGCTGGGGCTCCACAGCCACAGCTCGAGAACTCGGAACTTTCTTTAGAAAACACGCGCTGACATAGCCAACGTTTGCTCCAATGTCCAAGAGCACGTCCGAGGGTTCGGAAAAGTCCAGCAACACCTCAAATACTGTACGGTCGAATTCGCCCGTAAGGTAAATGTGTCGCCCAACGAATTCATTCGGCATTACCGTCATCATGAAGTCGTCAGTCGTCTTTACCAGAGCTTCTTTCGCATCAAATTTCAGATCCTTGAAAAAAGTGTCAACCAAGCGGCCTCCCCCGCGGGGAAACGGCCAAGCTCGGAGCAGGAATTGAGGCAGCAAATGTTCCGGGTTCATAGTAGTTTCCAGGAAATCATACGTGGGCTTGTGCAATATTAAATAACCCGATCGCGCGCTACGACCGAAATGCGCTTTTCCTATATTAGTTTTAATTGCATCCTTAATGTGTTAACTTTATCGGCCTCATTGCGGCTCGTTCGCTGCTTTGTCAATACTTTGGATAGTGGTCTCCGGCAGGATCTCGGAAAAGGAAGCTAATCGCGCAGGAGAGCGGTGATCCTATGACTATGACACGTCGAGATTTGATGGCGGCATTTGCCGCTTCGTCGAGCCTAGTCTTGGACCGCCAAGTCCTAGCTTCGCCGGCGAAGTCCAACGTAGTTACCGCGGTTACCACCAACTCGGTGGTGTTGGGCACGGCTATCGAAGGCGGCATGTTCAAAAACATCGCCCTTTCGCTCAACAGTCTGCAATCGGCCTCCGGATATGCCTATCCCGCGATTCTGGATGGGAACGGCTATCCAACCGCGACTCCCACTTACAACATCTTCGGGCTGGTGAATTTCCCTTCGACGCTTCTTCCGACGGACCAGATCGTTGTTAAGTTCAACGGGACAGGCACAATTCAGCTGGCTCGAGGAGCTCCCGGCTTTACAATCGTATCCGGTGGGACCTTTGTCAGCGGCTCTCCAAGCTTCAATCTGACGATCAGCGGTACGAATCCTCGCGTCGTGTTCCAATTCAATTCGAGCGTGTCGTCGTCCGTTACATTCAACTTTCTTGCAGGTAGCAAGTTTTCCGGCATGTCGAGCTTGGTGATATGCAAACTTGCCGATGAGGCGGCAATTGACGCTGCGACCACCCCCGAGCAGATGTTCAATGACCAGTATGTGGCGATTTATCAGTCGCTAAATCCGGGTGTTTTGCGGTCGATGGGATGGACCAATCCGAACTTCGGAAACGTGTCTCAATCCAGATATATCGCGCCATGGCAAACCAGCCTCAATATCAGCAGTCAGCGTTGGGCTCCGGGGGCTTGGGCTGGGACAACAACGGGTACCAACAGCTATCAATCTGCATCGCAACCTGACGCTGGGAAGACGTACGCCGATGGCGAAATGATCCAGTTGCAGTTTGCGGCAGCTAACACGTCGTCTGCTGTGACGCTAAATTCAGGCGGCCGAGGGGCGATACCACTGCTGGTTGGGAGCGGATATGGCACAGGCCAAGCCCTACCGGTGGGGGCTATCGCCGCCGGAAGTTTGGCAACTCTCACCTATGACGCGGTGCTAAAGGCATTCATGTGGCAACAGGACGGTCAAACGCCCTGTATTCCATTCGAGCTTCAAATTGGGTTCGCAAATCGCATCAACTCAAACTATTGGTGCAACATACCCGCCTATTTCGATGATGCATCGGTCAGCGCAATAGCCACCATGGTCCGAACCAGACTTTCGTCGACGCGGACCGCCTATTTCGAATATGCGAATGAGGTTTGGAATTGGTCATTCCCGGTTACGCCCTGGGCAGCGGCTAAGGGCGCCGCGCTTGGGTTTCCATCAGACAACAACCGGCAAGTGTATGGGTGGTTTGCCCTCAGGCATTCTCAGGTAATGCAGGGCGTTGTGACGGCTTGGAGCCCTCGGTCAACTTCGCAGCTGCGCCGAGTCCTGGCGTTCCAGGCGTTTGGTCCAACGGCTGCGACCGCGACTTACAGGTTGGGTGGGGCCGATCTAAATGGAGCGAATTATCCAAGCTATTCCAGTCGGGGATACCAGAGCTATAATGCAGCCCCGAATCGTCCAGTGGACTTTTGCGACGTCCTTTCCTACGCGACCTACTATTCCGGAGCGCAGTGCACGAACTTCGATGCAAACTATCTGCAAAACGGCGCCTCGAACATCGCGGGTCTACTGGCGGCCGCAGATAGTTACGCTTCTGGGGTTGCGTCACTAATGTCCTCTGGCCTGGCGTTCTTGGACAACGATATCCGCGCTGGAGTACTCGCAAATGGTGCGGCGGGCTCGCAGACACTTCTCAGCCTATCGAGTTCCGCAAATGGGATCGGTGTTTACCAAGCCTGGAATGCCATCGCTAAGCTTTTTAATAAATCGGTCGAATGCTATGAAGGTGGTCACGAGAGCTGGTTCCCGTCAACGCAGGCCTGCACCGCGATGGGCATTTCAACCTCATATGGAGGACCCACGGGCAAGATCGCTAAGTTGCTGAACGGCTACAAAATGTCGAGCGCGTTTCAGTCGCTTGTAAATGACCAGATTAGGCAGTTCATGTCGATGCCCACCTCTACGCGGGCGGCATGGCTGATCATTCCAGGACCAAACCAATGGGCGCTTAGCACAGGTGACTCTTACGCGATAAAGTATGCGTCCTGGAATGCCGTTTCCGTTCTGGACCATTCTTGACTGACGTCCCACCGACAAGGGTAAGGACGTTTCCGATCAAGCTTCGGCGTCGCTGCGACTGCGCGTGAAGCACGGCTATGCCCTCGAGCGTTTGTTTGCTGAGCGGGCAAACGCGGAGGATACGCGAAGAAATGAGCAGCACAGCGGCGCTGGCCTTTGCATTTTGGCCGTTCGTTGCCCTCGTACTCTATTCCACGTTGCCTGCGCGACGCGCGACCATGTGGAATTTTCTTGGCGCGCAGATGTTCCTGCCTACCGGTGCGATCAAGTTTCCCGTCATCGTACCTTTCGATAAAGCCTCCATCCCGACGCTCTGCGCCATCGTTTTGCTGCTGGTTTGGCGACCTGATGCGAGAAGCGTTCCAGGCTCGAAGTTCGCCAACTTCCTTCTGTTTTGCTATGTCATCGCGCCGATCGCGACGTCATTGCTTAATACCGATGCTATCGTTAATGGCGGCGTTCTTTTGCCCGGTGTCGGAATCTACGACGGCCTATCGGCAGCAGAAACCGCGCTTGTCGCCGTGCTGCCTTTTGTCATAGGGCGTGTCTTCTTTCGCGAGACCTCGGATGTTGCCAACATTTTGCGCGCGCTTGCGTTTGCAGGTCTCATCTACTCTGTGCTCATGTTGATTGAAATACGCCTCAGCCCGCAACTGCACTATTGGGTGTACGGCTACTACTCGAGCGATTTTGAGCAGTCGGCGCGTGGAGATAGCTACCGGCCAATTGTTTTCATGGGGAACGGCCTGCTCGCAACCTTCTTTCTTATGACGACAGCGGTATCGGCCGCCGCCTTCTGGCGAAATAAGGTAAAGTTGATTCCTTCGGTCCCGGCTTCGGTCTTACTGGGTTATTTGAGTTTTGTGCTCATACTGTGCCGTAGCTTGGGTTCGCTGGTCTATGCGGCTACAGCGATTCCGCTCTTGCGTTTCACATCGGCTCGCACGTGTGTCCGTGTATCGGCCATTTTCGCACTTCTCGCATTGGCCTATCCGCTGCTGCGGTCCCAGGATTTCGTTCCAACTGAGGGGATAGTCTCGCTAACCAAGCAAGTAAGCGAGGAAAGGTCGCGTTCGATCGAGTTTCGCTTTATTAACGAAGACAAGTTGTTGCACCGAGCGTCGCAGCGTCCGTTGTTCGGCTGGGGACGGTTCAGCCGAAGCCGCGTTTATGACGAGGAGAGTGGGCGGGACCTAAGTGTAACGGACGGTCGTTGGATCATTACGATGGGCCAATTCGGGCTATTTGGGTTCGTCGCCGAATTCGGTCTACTATCACTAGGGGTTTTTTCCCTGTTTAACATTTGGCGGAAGGCGAAGCCGGGCGCTGAAGCAGGCACCTACGTCGCTGCGTTGAGCCTGCTGGTAGCGCTCAACATCGTCGATTTGCTGCCAAACGCATCTGTTACCCCGTTAACTTTTCTGCTGTCGGGCAGCCTTCTGGGCCATGCGGAGGCTATTGCGTCCCGCTTGAAATCGTGCGGTACAAATAAGATACGTCATCGCATCACATAAATGAAACGGCCCCGCTCTTGACTCGGACCTTAACCAATCGCGTCTTTCGTGCCGGCTGGCTCACGGTTCTCGCGCATTCGGGATCTCTCATCTTACGTTTCGCCGGAAGCCTGATTCTCACGCGCATCTTAAAGCCGGAGCTGTTTGGCGTTCTTTCTATCGTTACGTCCGTACAGGTAATTGTCACGCTGCTGACCGACTTTGGAATAAGGCAGGCGGTCATCCAAAGCCCTCGCGCGTTCGAGCCGGCGTTTCGAAATACGGCCTGGACTCTACACATATTGCGGGGAGTGGCGATTCTCGCGATTGGATTGGCGCTCAGTATTGTTCTCTACGTGGTACAGAATTTTAATATTTTTGAACCCGACTCGATTTACGGAAACCCGCAGCTGCCTGCACTGTTTGCGGTGAGTTCAGTGTCGGCCGTGGTCTTAGGCTTTCAGTCGATGAACTATGTGCTGGCGAGCCGATCGCTGACATTAGATCGCGTGCTGATGGTGGATCTCACGTCGCAGGTCGTGGGCCTAGTAGTAGTGATCTTGCTCGCGATCTTGACCAGATCGATCTGGTCGTTTGTGCTCGGCAATCTGTTCACCTCTCTCCTGGTCGTCCTGCTTAGTAAACTCGCTTTGCCAGGAGTGCCTGATCGATTTGCGCTCGATCGCGGAGTGATCCAGGATCTTAACGGATATGGTCGCTGGGTATTCCTGTCTTCCGCGGTTGGGGCACTAGGCCTAAACGGCGATCGGATTATTTTGGCGGCCTTGCTAACGCCATTCGCGATGGGGCAATTTGCGGTCGCATCCAACTTGGCAGCGGTCCCTGAGGGCTTGCTGACAAGACTATTCGGCGCCATCGCGCTGCCCGCTCTAAGCGAGGTTCTCAGGGATCGTAAAAGCAGGTTCTCCGCTGTTTATTGGCGGATGCGACTACTTTCGGATGCTGCTACGGCCGCATTGGCAGGGTTCCTATTCTCGACAGGGCAACTCGCCGTCGATCTGCTCTATGACAGTCGATATTCTTCGGCAGGTCACATGTTGCAGCTGCTCTCTTTCAGCTTGCTTTTTCTTCGGTGCAGCTTGGGGCAGAACATATATCTTGCCTTTGGCGTCACTTACCACGTGACGGTGCTCTCCATTGTCAAACTCTGTTCGTTGATTACGACCGTTTCGCTGTTGTATTGGCTATTCGGCTTGAACGGGGCAATTATTGGAATTGCCGTGCACATGCTGCCATGCGCAATCTACATTGCGTGGACGAGTAAAGCTTTCGGCTTATATCGGTGGTTTTCAGAACTCTGGACGCTTGCGTTGTGGCCTTTGGGTTGGCTGATAGGCGAGGGTCTTGTGTTATCGTTCCACCTGATTTTTCATTGACCTAGAACCGCATTATATATCTCGATGATCCGAGATGCCTTTGCATCCCACGTGAAGTTGGATACCGCATGCTCGCGGGCCGCTTTGCTCAACTTGCTGATTTTATCGGGAAATTGAAGAAGATCGCTTATCGCATCTCTCAAGCCGGAAACCAGGCTACTTCGATCTGCGAAAGGAACGCGAATTCCCACTCCATCGGTGACCAACTCCGCAGGACCGCCGTAGTCGGCCACGATTGGCGGAACACCCAGCGCCATCGATTCGACAACGACCCCACCACCAAATTCGCGCACACTTGGAAGAACGGAGAAGTCACAGCGTTTGAGGATCGGCTGTATTTCGTCGTGGGCTTTCCATCCGTGCATCAAGACCGCATTGCCAATCCCTAGCTGGTGTATAAGCGATTCAATTTCCGCTTTCTGAGGTCCATCGCCGATCACGTGTAAGATCAACTGTCCGCCAGCGAGTTGCGGAGCGATCGCCTCCAGCAGCATGTCCAGGCCCTTGTACGGAACAAGCCTACCCACGAACGCTGCGTGCAGAGGAAGAGCGCGGGGACCGCGCGGTTCATATTCAAAGCGGGAAGGTTCGAAGCCGTTTTCCGGGATATAGGAGCACTTGGAGCGAGCCCACTCAGGCATCTCGCTCAGGGTGTATTTGGAACCACATATGATCGCCGACGCTTTCTCACGCGTCGCATAGTACGATGGCAGGAACTTGTAGGCCGATCTGAGATAGGATAGCCACTCCTTCTCGGCATGCTGTCTATCGCGAAACGACGAAGGCCAGGGAAGTCCTCCGTTGAGGGGCCCCAAAATGAATGGGACACCATACCGATTGAGCTTAGTCGAAATGGGACTGGGCGTTGTAGGGCTCACAGGCGTAATTCGATGTACAATATTGAACTCGCCGGACCTAATGCGCGCGTGAAACTGTTTCCAGACTGCCGATTCAAATGAGTAGTAGGTGATCGACGACAGTGCCATAGTGGTAGTCCAACCCTTGCCAGCGCCCCCCCTAAGAACCTCTGCGAGCCGGTAGATTGGTCTTGCAAACCTTTCGTTGTCGATGACGGTAAAATCTCGCCCTTCGGTCAAACCAGCTCGTACAAATGCGCCTCGGTTTCGTACCTGGGTGACTATATGTGCGTTCAATCGCTTCGAAATCGCAAACGCCAAACTCCATCCAATCAAGGGAACACTTGTCCATTCCGGATTAGCCATCTCTGCAAGCAGCAAGGCTCGGATTGGCTTCGTCATATTTCACCCATGGGCGTTCTTGTCTAAATTGAGCTTGAATTGATGAGGCAGTTATATGCGTTTAGGATATCTAGTCCCAGAGTTTCCAAGTCAAACCCATGTTTTCTTTTGGCGCGAAATACAGGCGCTTGCCGGGCGTGGCATCGATGTGAAGCTCGTTTCGACGAGGATGCCTTCCCAGCTTGGTCGGCACAAATTCGTTAACGAGGCCGTGCACCGAACCCACTATCTGCTTCCTCCGACGAGATCTCTCTTGCTTAAGAGCGTTATGCGGGCTCTTAAGAAACGCACCTGCGCGATCACATACATTAATTCGCTGGCGCAGCGGACCACGACTGTTCAAACTGCAGCCTTGATCTATGCGGCGGCTCAACTGACTGAGTGGGCGGCTTTGCAAAATGTTGCTCACGTCCATGGGCATTCTTGTGCGTACTCAGCTCACGTGCTGGCCCTAAGCAGACTACTCGGTGGTCCTAATTATAGTCTCACCCTGCATGGTGATCTCGACGTATACGGCGACGATCACGCGGCGAAGATGACGGGCGCGTCGTTCGTGAGCGCGGTGGGAACGCATCTCATTGACCAGATCGTCGCTCGTGTTGGCCTCCCAAGAGAAAAGCTGTTCACGACGTTCATGGGCATCGACGCCGGTGCCCTGGCCGCGATAGCGGATCAGCGGACGTATGATGAAGTGAATATGCGTATCCTGACTGTTGCGCGGCTGGAGCGAAATAAGGGCCATGAGTATGCGCTGGCCGCTGTGCGGCGTGCGAGAGATGAAGGAATGAACATTCGCTATACGATCGTTGGAGGTGGCCAATTCCGGAATGAAATAGTCGCCATGGTTGATAAGTTGGGATTGCAGAATGACGTGGAATTGCTGGGATCGTTAGCGGAGGAGGGGGTCTTTGACAGCCTGAGAACGTCAGATGTTTTCCTGCTCCCGAGTGTAGGAAAGGGAGAAGCATGGCCGGTTGCTGTCATGGAAGCGATGGGGGCTGGTATGCCCGTGGTGGCGACGGACATCGGTGCCACTTCCGAGATGATAGCTAATGGTAGAGATGGTTTTCTCGTGCGCCAGCGAGAGCCGAACGATATCGTGGAGGTTCTTCGCTCTCTTTACCAGAGTTCGGAGCTTAGGCGCTCGATCGGCCGGCAAGCTCGGGCTACAGCAGTGGCGCGCTTCGCCGTGGAGCGGAGCGCTGAGTCGTTGCTTGCCCAGGTGGAGAGATCGTTAAGGACAGCGGGGGGCTAACTCAAGCACTACTGATTGTCGCCTGAAGATTTGTGTATGCCAACAGCGGCCTTACTTCGCGCGACGTCCGTTAACACGACGGCATTTGCACCAATTCTAGCGTAAGCTTCCACTTTGACGGGGCCGAGGATTTTTGCTCCGGCGCCGATGTCGACATGCGCTGCAATCCTTGGAGCGCCGAGATCGTTGCGCGTCCCTATAGTGACCTGCTGAAAGATGAGGCAGTTTACCCCGATTTCCGCCTCAGGATGGACCACAATACCGTTGGGGTGAGGGATAAGAAGGCCGCCGCCAATCTTGCAGTTCAAAGGAATTTCGGCTCCGGTCACAATACTCCAGAAGCGATGACGAACAGCGGCCCAACGACAAACGATTCGTCCGAGCGCGGATCGGTTATGGTGCCAGCGCTGGTATTGCCGAATAGCTTTCAGAAGCTTTCGACCTGGATCCCAAAATCGTTCGGGTATCTCGCGAGACCAATCCGCCTGCTTTTCACCGCCATCAATGGCGCGCGATAGCAAATCGTCGACCATCTAGATATCCTAAGGTTTCCTGGAAGGAGGTGGTAAACGGTGACATGCTAACCACGATCTGGCAGTTGGTTCTGTCCGATACGGCAGTGGAATTTGGCAATCGTCTATTCGACGGCGCTGCGCCAAGAGGACAGCGCCTCATCAATTCCAAATTTGATCATAGCATCGCGCGCCCCTACGGGCCGCCAACCAAGGTCCGCACATGCTCGTGAGCAATCGAAGACTGCCAGGTGCCGACGAGCATCCCAATCTCGGTAATTTGGAACACGGATTCGATCAGGATGTTTGACGAGTACCTTGACGACCCATTTCGCCAGATCGGCCGCATAGAACTGCCACATCGGACGATAACGGACGTCAAGTCTGAGACTGGACAGCCTCTGCAGCTCCGAGAGGTAGTCCCGTGCACTCAGAAGCGGTACGTCACATAGATTATAAGCGTTCCCCTCAATGTCGGGTACCTCAATCATCCGCGCCAAAGCATCAGCGACATCCTGAACCAGGACAAAGGGAAGCCTGTGAGCGCCATCTCCCCAGACCTCGCATATATTCTCCGAGAAGCGCCCTACACCCCAATGGAATGGGTTTCCCCCCCTTCCGATGACGATGCCTGGCCGCGCAATTACGAGTGGTAACCGCGATTCGCGCTGCATCTGCAGCAGAATGGCTTCGGATGCGGCTTTTGCCCGCGAATAGTAATCGCGTTTGGCAATTGCTGGATCAAGTGGACAGGTGTCGGTAATCGTTCCAGAACCCGTTCCGGTGAAATACGACGCTATCGTGCCGGTATATACGAGGCGCTTGACGCCGGCAGCCAGACAGGCCTCACCTACATATCTAGCGGGCTCAACGTCCTTGTTGAGGTATTCGTCCCAGGTCTTCGCTTGAGCATGCGCTAAATGGTAAACAAAGCTAATTCCACTCAATGCGGAGAGCAAATCATCTCTTTGCCTTATGTCTCCTCGTACGATCTCCAGTCGATCGCAGGCGAGATCTTGCAGCACGCTTGATGTGCCGCGCACCATGGCACGAACGCAATAGCCACTCGCCAGCAGTTTGCGTACGAGCTCGCGGCCAATAAACCCCGCCGCTCCCACAACAAGCACACTAGGTGGCGCTGCCAACGTAACAGGAGAGGCCGGTTGGGGCGGCGCGGTGATGGGCAGCGCCGCGGCTTCGACGACATCGCTGCAAAAGGAGATGATCTCTCGGCCTCTCTGGGCGTCGATCCGAATGTCAAGCCTGTCTTCGGCGCAAATTGAGTTGTAGAAGCTCGAGACGCTATCGGTGATCGACTTTTGGAAAGGGTTGCCGCGTCCGCGAACCTTGAATTTTCCAAGCAAGCAATCCAGTAGCGTACGTAGGCTTTGAACGCGTAGCTGGCGCGCAAAATGGGCTGCCCGGCTGTAGCGATCAAGGTCCATGTCCAGCGGGGTGCGCCGGTCGATAATACATGTATTCGCGTCCAGGTCAGCGGTAGCCGTGCCGAACAGGCCCCGAACGAAAACCGTCCGGTGCGGAAAGCCCGGACCCATATTCAAGGTAAGGTTCATCGCGATGCGTTTGGTAGCCGCCCGCATGCGCCACCGACGGAAAACCGTTGATCCGTTCGGAAGCGAGATTTCGCGATCGACGATTACGTTAAGGCTGTCGGGTTTGCCGCCGAGGTCGAGCAAGATCGACAGTAGGTGAGGTCCCGTTTCGAGAATTACATTTCCGGGCGAGCGTAGCATCCATGAGTCGAACGGTCCGAGGCGGATTTGAGGAAGTTCGAACAGGTAGTTCAAGGTGATCTCATCAATAGGGCCGAGATCTCCACGCTCTATAACCGCTCTCAACCGTGCATAGGCTGACGTAAACATAAAATTGTGGCTGACGCCAAGATATAGATTTCTCTCGACAGAGAGAGCAAGTAGCTCATCGGCTTCTGAAACGCTGGTACACATCGGCTTTTCGATGAACACATGAACGCCGGCGTTCAGGGCAATTTTGGCGAGCGAATGGTGCAAGTCCGGTGGAACGAGCAGATGCACACAGTCAAGTCTGGCGTTCTGCAACATCATCTCGAGCGATTGGAAGACGTCAGGAATCGTCCAAGCCTTCGCAAAGGCTTGGGCCGCGAGAAGGTTTGAATCACAGACCGCAACCAGGTCAACGTTCGCTGCCGCGCGTATCGCGCGCGCATGGAACTCAGCGATGTATCCTGTTCCAACAAGTCCGACGCGGAGGTTTTTGGAGCGGAATTGGCTAGATTGGCTCATTTTGGGCAAAGTTGAAACCGGGCCCGTGCGTCTGTTTGCAAATCTGTTGAGTAAGAATAGAGAACCGGGGATTACGTCTCCAATACTCGTTACGAACCGAGTGAGGCTGATCATTTGAAGTTGACCTTGTGCTCGATAAGAGTCGGAGCGCGACCCAGTAACCGGTCACGCTGGAAGCGCAGCTGTCCAAATGCCTCGGGAAAGCGAGCCAGGACCTGAAAGTAAGCAAGGACCAGCCGGTCTCTCAGCGGGCCTCGTCCACGTAAGGTCAATCGCAAGAGCTGGATCGGATAAACCAGAAGCCCTGCTGCGGCGATCGGGCCTGCGTGCATAATTGCTAAGACGCAGAGCGCGGGCAGGTACACTCCCCAGAGCCACGCTCTTCGCGATTCCCAGGTAAAGTGCCGTTCTGGCGGGGCACCGTGGAGGAAGGCGCCTTGCGCGAAAGCGTATCCCGCGCGCACGCTCCTCTTCCACCATTGGCTGAAATGCAGCATTGCGGCGTCGTGAACGGCCATCTCGCGATCGATTCGCCAAATCCGCCAATTGACGCGGCGAAGTCGCACGCAGAGTTCATCCTCTTCGGCCGCAATGACATCTTCCCGATAAGAGCCTACGTCCTCGAGCGCTGTGCTGCGCAGCATCACGTTGCCCGCGCAAGATCGAACTTCTCCGACAGGACCATCCCATTCAATCTGGCATAACCAGTTGTAGATTGATCGTTCCGGGAAGCGCTCACGCAGGTGTCCGCAGACTGCAGCAACATCCGGGCGATCCTTGAGGAACTCGACGGCGTCGCGACACCAGAGTGGTGCGAGCACGCAGTCGGCGTCGACAAATTGAACAAAGGGGATATCTGATCTTTTCTCACGTAAACGTCTGAAGCCCGCATTTCGAGCTCGAGCCGCTGTAAACGGTATCGACATGTCGAGTTCGATGACATCGAACCCGCGCTCACGAGCCCTTTGCAGAGAATCATCGGTTGAGCCGGAGTCGACGTATACGACGGCGGATGCTCCAACTATCGACGCAAGACAAGCAGTTAGACGCTCGCCCTCGTTCCGCCCGATTACCACGACGCCAAAACCGGCAATCGCGGCGTCGTGGGGTGGCTGAGGCTTTAGGCTGGCATTAGGCATTTTTGCGCCCAGTCATACCAGGAGCATTCAACGGGTCGGCTGTTTGGCGCATTGAGTTGCTGTCAGGATTTTTATGGTTGTCAGTGCATGGCGCCAGGCAGCTCGTGCCCGAGCGGGGTCCCCAAATCGCAGGATCCGTTTAGCAGTGGTGACTATGTCGGCGAATACGGTCAAAAAAACCGAGGTTAGAACGCCTCCAATTCCGTAGTGCTTTCGAAAGTAGAGGAGCTCGCTTTCAATTTGCAGAGTGGAAATCTGACGAGAGGAATCCAGAACTCCGTCCGCCTTTGCGCTCTCGCCGCCGAGGTGAATGACTGTACTATGAGGATAGTAGATGACGTTCATGCCCGCTGCTTTGACGCGCCGGCAGTGGTCGACTTCCTCACAATACATGAAGAACCGAGGATCAAATAAGCCGACAAGGTCGATCGCGCGTCGACTTATCAGGTAGTAGCAGCCTGGAACCCAATCGCAAGCTCGGACTGACGCATGGTCCCAACTCATGTCGTCGACCATGCGCGTCGCTGGAAAGACTTGCTCAAGGCCGGTTCTGTTCAAGAACAAATTCCACGGGGTCGGAAAATATCGACAGGAAGGCTGGAGGTCGCCATTCTCGCACGTCAAGCGGACTCCCAGCACCCCGCAATCGGGATGCTCCTGCATGTATTGAACCGTCTTGGAAAGCGTGTCCGCGGAAACGAAAGCGTCGGTATTCAGAAGAAGGATGAAACGGCCCTGCGCCTTCGAGAGTGCAAGGTTGTTCGCTCGACCGAATCCGATGTTGGTCGGGCTGGTAATCAGCTCGACATCCGGAAAGTGCGATCTCAATAGCTCGACTGAATTATCGCGCGAGCAGTTGTCGACAACAATGACCTGGATTCTAAGTGACGAGCGGCTCGCGCTTAAGGCTCCCATCATACGGTCGAGTAGGTGAGCCGTATTATAATTAACGATGAGGACGCTCAAATCCGGGCTGTCACTTGCGATTGGAGGTTCAGTCATCGGTGAACTATCGATTGAGGATTGCTGCTTCCGCGGCCACCAATGACATTCTCTCGAAGAAAATTGCAACGAGAGCCGCGGTTCCGGTCAAGTAGATCGGTCATTAACAATAACATTGGTACAGTGGCTCCAACCTTTATGAGAATCCTCCGTGCCGATCGGGACCTCAAATACCGACGAATAATGCCACGATAAAGCTCGCCTCCGCAGGAGCGCGCCTTGCAATAATACCGCGAATCTATCAAGGCTATTTAATGTAAATATATAAACTGCATGAGGCTCAGCCATGACGGACTACGTGAAGCGAGTAGTTCTGGTTTTTGCGACATTACTTCTTTTTGCAACCGCCTCTGCTAAAGCTGCTGTTTTTGATATTAATTTCACTGGCGCGGCGTTTGATCTGTCGGTGGTTGTGACTAGCGATTCGTCCGATAACCTGATCGCAGCAACGGGATCGGTTATAAATCTCATTACGTCCACAACAACACAGATCACTGGTGTGGTGCCGCTCGGCATCAACTCTGATTTTAATTATGATAATCTGCTTTTCCCGGACGCGCCCTACGTTTCCTCAAATGGCCTGCTGTTTAGCAGTTCGATGCCCAACTTCTTTTACAACATTTATACAGACGGCACGAGCTATTGGATTTCAGCAACCGATCCGACGGGAGATATCACGAGCCCATTCTACAGCCCAGGGGATCTTGGTCAGCTGACTGTCACCGCGGTGTCCGGCGTGCCTGAAGCGTCCACTTGGATAATGATGCTCCTGGGTTTCGTAGCTATAGCCATTGGTTGGAAGCTGCGGCTCAAGCAGGGACCAGTGGGTTATACCGCCGGTTTCTCCCCTAGTACGTAAAGGCACACTTGGACGGGAGTTCGGAGAGGGCGGCGCGAAGCAGGCGCCGCCCTATCTTTTTGACATGATTCGGGACCTTTCGCCCGTTCGCGCTCGCAGCATTTGGTTTGTGCAACTGAATCGAAATTGAATCGCTCATTAAATGGTTGCGACGGTCTGCCGAAGAATTAAATATTTAGATGTAATATATTGGCGCCACTATGATTTTTGCCGCGCGGTTCTTTTTGGAAATGATTTAAATCTTGACGGTATTTTATTTAATTTTTTGATTGACTGCCTGTATTTAATGATTTACCTTCTTTTAAGACTTAGTTTGTTGGGAGGTTTGAATGACTAAATTCTCGTATTCGGCGGCGCTCGGTGCGATTTTGTCGCTATTTGCTTTTGGTCCCGCGGGCGCAGGTGTGGTGTTTACGGAGGGGGGGACCGCTGATCTCAGCGCCGGAGTGGTATCTTCAATTGCTCCCACCTTGGTGAGTTTTGACGGCGGCACTGGACCTCTGGTTGCAAGCTCAGGCTCAGTGAATTACACCTCCGGAACATCCAGCCTCGCGGCAGCGCCGTTTGGTGATTCGACTGGTTACGCATCGATCGGATCGACTACCACCCCTCAGACCGCCACGTTGAGCCTCGGCGCGGGTGTTGACTATTTCGGCTTCTATTGGGGATCCGTTGATACGTACAACACCGTCACCTTCTACGATAATGGCAAGGTGATCGGCTCGTTTACGGGCGCGGACGTGCTGAATCCCGCAAATGGTTTCCAGGGGCAGGGCGGGTCGACATTCGTGAACTTCTTCACGACCAATGGTGATGCAATCACGAGTGTTGGCTTTAGCTCCACTGCTATCGCATTCGAAGTCGACAGCATCGCCTCAAGCGTGCCCGAACCATCGACGTGGGTGCTGATGGTGCTGGGGTTTGCTGGTTTGGGATTTTTCGCTTATCGACGCCAAAACACGGGCGGTTTTCGGTTCGCCTGAGCGTTGCTTCTTAGCTGATGTGGTAATGAGGCCGTCTCGCGACGGCCTCATTTTCGCTTGCCCAAGTCGGATGGAAAACAGCCAGGCCGCTGCAGACTGGGAAAGTCCAGTGTCCTTACCCGTATTGGTAAAACATGGATTCTAAGATCAAAATTCTTAAGCCGCTTGCGGATCTCACAGGCTGGCTTGCGCCACATTGATGCGGGCTAGCTCCGGTTGGGCATTTCGCAGTCCGCTAGCATATCCGTTATACGATGCTTAAACGTATGATTTCCAAAAACGAACTCTTCTGCGGCCTTCGCCTTCGATTCACGAGCCTCTTCGTCGTCCAAATTTGCTAAAATCAAGTCTTTAAGGTGCCATCGGTCCTTGTACGTCTCGACGTACGAGCCAAAATTATCAAGCACGTACGCCAGATTGTCGCAGATTTGAAATGACCCAGATGCCATAATTTCAAAAACTCGCGGATTGCATCCGAACTGGTTTTGCGAGTGGTGCATGTTGATGCAGATTTTGGATCTGCGGTAAAATTGACTTATCTCATGGGCGTTCAGGCTGCGATTGACGAAAACGCTGCCCTGTCCCTTCAGTCGGTAAGCGAGATATTTGGTCCACGTCGTCGGTTCCCGGTATTTGACGTGCCTTCCGTAGAAGCGCAAGCTCCTGCGGGGTAGGCTGTCGGCAAGGAACTCGAGAGTTTCACGCCTGTCAGGGTAATAGGCTCCCACAAAGAATACATCGATATCTTTACGCGTTGACCGCGGAAAATAGACACGCGGATCAACGCCCAACGGCAGAAACTGTCCCGTCAGCCGGCGCTCAGCCAACCAATGCAGATCGCTCCTATCAAAGACGTACACGCGGTCGTAAGCCCTCAGCTGTTCGAGCGTCAGGTCGCATCGTCGTACGACGTCGTGGCACCAGAGAATCTTTAGGGCTGAAATCTTCTCTAAGGTCTCTGCCTTGATCTTGCTGCCACGGATTACCAGTACGATATCGGGGCGGAGGGTCTCACAGGCTGTGCTTACGGATGCGTTAAATGCGGCGACGTATTCATCGTAGAAGGTTTGAATCCCAGCCATTCTAGCCAGATCAATCTTCACTCGGCTGGCAAAGCCGGGCGGTGTGCTGACAAAAAACTCCAAGCAGGAAGCGCGGTAACCAACTTGCTTCAATGCATCGGTGATTGCCCGATTATAACCCGGATCAAAATCTGGATTCTTTGGTCCGATCACAAGAGCTTTCATCAATCTCAAACCTGCAAGGCTTAGCTGGGAAGGCAATACCTCTGATCCCCGCGGCATAATGGCAAGGGCCGGGTGATCACAGACGGGCGTCCGCAAAGTCAGCTGAGCATTCCCGGTGGAAGGGGCAGCATCGACGACTGCCGGTTGGTTGCGCAATCAGCCAGGTGGCCCGCCCGGAGCAGCTTGGGGGCGCTCCGCTCCTAGAGGCGGCTTTGCCGCGCTGAACCAGAACAGAGCGCAGAGCGCCGCGATCATCACGACCGCGCCTGCAATGGGCACGATGGCTCCAACGATGATCGCCCACCAGCCGGGGGTCGCCGCCTGCCAATCGATGGCTGTGTCGCCATAGCTCCGACGAAGGGGCGCGTTGTCCGATTCCCGTGCTCGGTTGCGAGTTGCTTTCGACGCCAATTCAATCATCGTCAGTCGCATGGTTTCGCATACCTCAATCGCAAGCATGCCTGCCGTTCGCTTTGAAATCAGGAACACAAGTTCCAGTTGGGCAAGAGCGCGTCAATATCGTGGCTGACAATACACGCGGCTCGCTTCAATTGAAGGCTAATATTCCGGGCGCGTTCAGAAATTTCTCTCCTTAACCAAATAAAATCATTTTATTGAATGCTTCGCAGCGTCTGCTAAAAGTTATCAAAGGATTGGAAAGAAAGGGCATGAAGGGCATTATTCTGGCCGGCGGTACCGGATCCCGACTGTATCCGGTCACGACCGTGGTGTCGAAGCAGCTGCTTCCGGTCTTCGACAAACCGATGATCTATTATCCGCTGGCCACTCTGATGCTCAGCGGCATTCGGGACATTCTCATCATCTCGACTCCGCACGATCAGATTCTGTTCGAGCGATTGCTTGGCGACGGCCGCGACTGGGGGCTCTCGTTCAAATATGCAACCCAGGCCTCTCCGCGCGGGCTCGCAGACGCCTTCATTGTCGGACGCAACTTTATCGGCGATGATGCCGTCGCTCTGGTTCTGGGCGATAATATTTTCTATGGCCATGGTCTGCCGGAGCTCTTGGTTGACGCCACCAGGCGGACGAGCGGGGCTACAATCTTCGGATATCCGGTCACGACGCCTCAGCAATATGGTGTCGTTGAACTGTCCGCGGATGGCCGCGCGCTTTCGATCGAGGAAAAGCCGCTGAAGCCGAAGTCGAATCTGGCTGTGACGGGCCTCTACTATTATGATAACGATGTTGTGAATATCGCAGCGACGATTAAGCCGTCCCAGCGTGGTGAGCTCGAAATCACTGATGTCAATCGCGCCTATCTCGAGCGCGGCGATCTTTACGTGCAAATCATGGGGCGAGGTTTTGCCTGGCTCGATACCGGGACCCACGCTTCTTTGGTGGAAGCAAGTCATTTCGTGCAGATCTTGGAGCAGCGCCAGGGCTTGAGGATCGCATGTCCCGAGGAAATTGCGCTGCGGCTTGGCTACATCAGCCTCGATCATTTTCGTGAGATTATGCAGAGGGTCGCGAAGAGTAGCTATGGCGAATACTTGCTGTCCGTTTACAACTCCTTTGCTCGTTCGACTTGAAGACAAACTTCGTTAGGTTGGAAAGACAAACCTTGTCGGCCAAGGCTTTCAAAGACTCAACAATTTTCGTGACGGGCGGAGCGGGTTTCATCGGATCTGCCGTTATCAGACATTTGCTCGATGAGACGGGCGCGTTTGTCGTCAATATCGACAAGCTTACTTACGCCTCAAATCAGCATTCAATTCCACAGGCCACGCCCGCGCGGTATTTGTTGGTCAAGCAGGATATCCGCGAAGCATTGCCTGTGCGGCGCCTGTTCGAGACGTATCAGCCGGCAGCAGTGATGCACCTTGCCGCCGAAAGCCATGTCGACCGGTCAATTGATGGACCCAGTGAGTTCATCCAGACCAACATTATCGGTACCTTTACGCTATTGCAGGAGACGCTCAGATACTGGCGTGAGGCGGCTTCGCCACTTCGCAAGGTGTTTCGGTTTTTGCATGTTTCGACCGACGAGGTGTTCGGCTCTCTCGGGCGCGACGGGTTGTTTAGCGAACTCAGCCCCTACAGGCCGAACTCTCCGTATTCCGCAAGTAAGGCTTCATCGGATCATCTCGTCAGGGCGTGGTACGAAACGTATGAGCTGCCGACCATCATCAGCAACTGCTCGAACAATTATGGGCCTTATCATTTCCCGGAAAAGCTAATTCCGCACATAATCATCAAGGGGCTCGCGGAACAGGCATTACCTGTCTACGGAGATGGGCAGAATATTCGCGACTGGCTCTATGTAGATGATCACGCTCGCGCGTTGCGGCTTGTTGTCGAGCACGGCCGGCCGGGTGAAACCTACAATGTAGGCGGGCGAAACGAGCGGACCAATTTGTACGTGGTAGAGCAGATCTGTGCTCTGCTTGATAGCAAGCTGCCGCTCGATTCCGGCCCTCGCAAGCGTCTGATCTCGTTTGTTCAGGATAGACCGGGGCACGATCGCCGTTACGCCATCGATGCGTCGAAGCTTGAGCGGGAGCTTGGGTGGGAGGCGAGAGAGACGTTTGAAACCGGGCTTGAGAAGACTGTGCAGTGGTATCTCGCCAATAGGACGTGGTGGCAGAGCATCCTGAAAAATGGCTATGACACCAGTCGGCTCGGCCTCGGCAAAATCGCAGCACAACCTTAGCTGCCGCGCGCTCGATTGGCACCAAGAACGCAAATTTGCTGTCTGACGCGGCCGGCGTGCCGGAGTGCATGCGACAAACCGATCATGGGCCGATAGGGCGCCTGCCTTGGAGTGCGTTTTTCAACCGGCGATTAGGCTAACACGTCCCATTCAAGCCGACAAATCCGCGCGGCAGAACTATTGCAACATTCAGGCCGACTCAGCAGGGCCTATGCGCTTGGCGAAAACCGGCTTCTGCGTTCTTGCAGCCACGGCATTTGGCGTGATTTATGCTGTGCTCAACGCGCGCCTTGTGCATTTGTAGTTGGCTTGTCACGAGCTTCGAGCAGAATTGGAATATCGAATTGGGAATGTGAAAGCAATGGTCGAACAAGAGGTCAAAGCGCTCAACGACAGAATTCGTCAGTTTGAGACAGTAATTGCCGACGTAAATGACAGGTCTTCACGAATAGAGGCGGGGCTCGCGCACTGCCGTCTGCTCCGCAACTTGATTGCGGCAAGGATGCTTGTTCGATCGAGGACTGGTTCTATCCGCAGCACTCGACAGCGAAGACTTCTTGTTCGCGCCGTGAATTAGGGAGAGACTTCCACATTCAGCTCATCGCGGTCGAGGAGATTGCCCCCCAAAGTGGAGACAGAGCGGGCCTGGTGTTGGTATCTGCATGCGGCTGGGCGCGGAAAGCCGATTGCACTATTTTGGGATGCGCTTGGCTTTGGGACGTCGAGAGCCGAACTGTCGAACACGGCGCGCTAGATATCCTTGGCACAAAAGCTCTTTTTGACATTTGCGCGGAAAGGGCAATTTGGGCTCGCTGGAACCGACTGGATTGAATAAGGCGACCGGCCTCTGGGATGCTTGAAACAGGCGTCCTGCGAACGAAATCTCCCGCTGCCGATCTTCCGACGTAGACACGCATTAAGATAGGACAATTTGATATACAATCTACAGTAATTGTTTTTGATCTTGCACTTTGCTCCAAAGGCTTTAGTTATTTCATGTGGGTGGGACGGCGAATCTCTCTGAGACGGTAAAATGTCCAAACGTGATTTAAGAGCGATGTCGGTGGACGAGCTATGGAACCTTCACGAACAGCTGATTGCCGAGCTCGAAACCAAAATAGGGATCGAAAAAGCCAACCTGGAGGACCGCCTCCGGAAAATCAGCTCAAATCGAGGCAAAGAGATCGGGGCTCAAGGACGCCGTCGGCCTTACCCGAAGGTGCTGCCTAAATATCGCAATCCAAAAAATCCAGACGAGACCTGGGCCGGTCGCGGCAAGCAACCGCGCTGGCTGACTACACAGCTTCGATCAGGTAAAAAGTTGGACGATTTTTTGATCTGACACTCCCTTAGCTGGATCACAAAATTAGCACTGCGCGATCGCTTCACTCCCAGGCGCGGTGGTCAAATTCGCTGTAATTAATTAGACCAAGTGATGCCCTCGTAATACCAGTGTGCTTGCAGAGTTTAATTTGGGGTCCAAATGTCAATTCCTTCGAAGTCCATTTCACAGAGGCTCGATAGTTTGTCGAAACTCGAGCAAGAGATGTTTGATCTCATGGTCTTGCGGCGAGCGCTTTGCCGGGTCGTATCATCGAGGCATTATCCGAGCGGGGCGAGGAGAAGCGTCCAACGCTTTCGGCTGGCCGCCTACGGTTCCTCGTGCCGCCGTCTGGTGAGAAAGACTTCAAAGAGGTGATCAAGACCGTTTCGAGCTTGTATCGTCATCGTCGGAAGACCGGTGCGCGGTCGCTCCGCGAGCAGCTTGATCAACGGCATCACGCAATTTCAAAAGCTCGGAATATTTCTCGAGGAGCCTTTTCGTCTTTTCTATTTGCATGCCACTTTGGGATTTTGGAGGAGAGCGCCTCTTGACCATTATTTCCAACACCAAATGAGTACTATAAAGAACCAACGAGAACCTGGCCCGGCACATGAATGGGCCGCGGCATTGCCGGATGAGCCGGGTAGAGAAAATCCGCGCGCCGAGACCGTATTCAATTAAAATTAGCGCGCAATTGAAACCAATTATTAAGCTTGATCTCCGCAACCGAGGTTAATTCGGGAACCTCTCAAATTCAATGGATGGCCAAGGGCTGATCCGATCAGCAGATGTGCGGTTACTCATCCCAAATTCGTTCCCCGCATGCGCACTCGAACATGTGGATGATAGTGCGGCTATTGGCATCGAATATTGTTCGAATCAGTTCCAGATCTGCGCCGCAGCGGCATTTTTTTTCCGGATCGCTGGGCGTTTCTCCGACCTTCTCGGCCTTGAATAAGTCCATGCTTAGCCCTCCCCTTTGGGCATGTTACAAAATTGACATGAATGGGAAATTGGCAAATGGGATACCTGTGATTTAAATAAGGTATGCCAAGGCTGAGAAGCAAAAGTTGCCGTTGTTTTGGGGGTAGGGGCATCTGCTCCGAGGGGCCACGCCCGATCGCGCGCTTATTCCACGAGCTTCACAATTTACCATTTGAGGTTCAATCAATGGCGTGCGGTGCACAAGTTTGTTATTTCAGCGGAAAACCAACGCAGCGCCATTCCGAAGCCATTGGCCGATGAACGTCATTGTAACCGAGCTACCGGAGGTCCTGGTCATCGAGCCTCAGCTCTTCGGTGATCAGCGGGGCTTCTTCCTCGAAACCTATCAACTCATGCGGTATGCCTCCTTCGGCGTTAACCGGCCGTTCGTCCAGGACAATATGTCCCGCTCGAGCGCCGGCGTGCTCAGAGGGTTGCATCTGCAAAACCCAATGACCCAGGGCAAGTTGGTCAGCGCCTTGCGGGGTCGGGTTTTGGACGTGGCCGTCGATGTCCGCGTGGGAAGCCCAAGCTTCGGTCGACACGTCGCGGTAGAGTTAAGCGAAAGCAACCGTCGGCAGTTGTGGATTCCCCGGGGGTTTGCCCATGGTTTTGTGGTGCTGTCGGAAACAGCGGATTTCTTCTACAAATGCGACGATTTCTACAGTCCGAAAGATGAGATTGTCGTGCGCTGGGATGATCCCGCGATCGGCATCAGGTGGGGCGTAGAAAACCCCTCGCTTTCGATCCGCGATGCAGCGGCCCCGCTGCTCTCGGACGTTAGGAATCTTCCCATCTACGGACAGATCTGATGCGGATTGTCCTGACAGGGGTAACGGGGCAGGTCGGTCTTGCGCTCACCGTCACGTTGCCTGAAATCGGTACGGTGGTCGCAGCCGACCGGTCGCTGCTTAATTTGGCGGTGCCTGCCACGTTGACCGCTGCGCTTGACCGCCTTGCGCCGGATCTCATCATCAATCCGGCCGCCTACACGGCGGTTGATAGGGCTGAGGATGACCGGGAGCTTGCCTTCGTCGTCAATGGAGAGGCGCCCGGCGTTATGGCAAAATGGGCCGCCGAGCGAAACGTGCCACTGATCCACTTCTCTACCGACTATGTATT
The DNA here is from genome assembly GCF_000472425.1 of Bradyrhizobium sp. Tv2a-2. Taxonomy (GTDB): domain Bacteria; phylum Pseudomonadota; class Alphaproteobacteria; order Rhizobiales; family Xanthobacteraceae; genus Bradyrhizobium. The sequence continues at coordinate 276,046 of NZ_AXAI01000006.1, forward strand.
CGACGGGCAGGGGGAAGAGCCGTGGCGCGAAGATAGCCGCACCGGTCCACTTTCGGTCTATGGCGCGAGCAAGCTTGCTGGCGAGCAGGTCATCCGGGATGCTGGCGGCCCACATTTGATCGTTCGAACATCGTGGGTCTATGCCGCGACTGGAAGCAACTTTTTGAGGACGATCGCTCGCCTTGCCCGCGAACGCACAGAGCTGAGGGTCGTCGCTGACCAGGTTGGATCGCCGACCTCTGCGAATTTGATCGCTGCTATCGTAACCTCGCTGCTTGGCAAGTCCCCAGGCAATCTGTCCGAGCGTTTTAGCCAAACGGGTGGTGTCCTCAACGTCGCAGCATCAGGCCAGACCAGCTGGCACGGCTTCGCGACCCGGATCATTGCTGGTTTAAAAGCCAGAGGCGTCGAGCTGGCTGTGCGGACCATCGTGCCGGTGCGGACGGAAGAATATCCGACAAAGGCCAGAAGGCCTCACAACTCCCGCTTGGACCTAACCCGTCTGCGCAGCTTGATCGGCATTGAGCCCACCCCCTGGAACGAAGCGCTCGATCACGAGCTCGATCTGCTAGCGGCAGAGCTGCGGTGAACATGATCGGGCGGCGGGCTGACTAACTGCGTCCATGCTCGAACCGATGGCATTGAACCGCGCTCGACCTCACCATGTGCGCAGTATGCCTCGCAGCTACCGCCATCAAATCGCCGGACGAATCAACGATGCGATGGCCGTGGGTAGGACATGCGCATAGGTGAAGCGACAATGCGGCAATAACCGTGATCGATACGTCTCGGCCATTATGTGCAGCCTATTTTGTGCATTGCACCTTGGCTCGGCATAGCGTTCATTCGGAGTGGATCCGCTGGATGTTCGCCGTGGCGCGTTTCACTCGCCAGGCCAGAAATACAGAAGTGACGATGAAACCACCCGAAACTTGCGCTTGAAACTGACTGATACCCCTCCTTCTTTGCAAATCCAGGTTCCCGCCGGTGCGCTCGGCCGCAGATTATACCGGCGACAAAATGCAAACCTAATTGAGGAATAAACAGTTTAACGTTGAACACTGTTGCACGTGTTCATACTTGCAGGGGGAGGTTTTGCGGGTGGGAAGCACACACATCAGTATGAGTTGGGGAGAGACATGAAGAGCGATGATTTCAAATCCCTCTCAATGGATGAACTCTGGCGCTTGCATGAGCAAGTCGAAGCTGAGCTAACCCGTAAAATAGCTACGGAAAAAGCAACACTCGAAGATCGCCTGCGGCGCCTTGCTGTCAGCCCGGGAGTGAGGGGTCATGCGCAAGCCAAGCGGCCCTATCCGAAGGTCTTTGCCAAATACCGAAATCCAAAAAATCGCAGCGAGACCTGGGCGGGCCGAGGAAAGCAGCCGCGCTGGCTGGTTGCTGAGCTTCGGTCCGGCAAGAAGCTCGAGGACTTCCAGATAAAGCGCGCATAAGGCATCGCAATCTGGACAATCGCGGAACTTTAGGCGTGTCGGACGCCTAAAGTCCGGGAGCGACGTGTTCAGAAGTATGCAGGCAGAGACGAAGATCCCGTTGGGCCAATAGCCGGCATTCTACGCGACATGGCTGCCCCGGTGGGTCCCGGCGACGTCCAACCTCGGTCAGATTGCGGCGATAACTCCGCGCTCGATCAGAGCTTTGACGACGTCATCGGCAAGTTGCGCAGGCTGCTGGGCAATTGTCTTCAGATGAATCTCGGGCCCTGTCGGCGCTTCATACGGCGCATCAATGCCCGTAAAGTTCTTGATCTTGCCGGATTTCGCCTTGGAATAGAGCCCTTTGGGATCCCGCCGCACGCATTCTTCGATCGGCGTATCGACAAACACCTCTATAAACTCACCCTCTTCAACGAGGCCCCGAACCATGTCTCGCTCGGCACGGTACGGCGAAATAAACGAGCAGATCGCGATCAGGCCCGCGTCCATGATCAATTTGGCGACTTCACCGACTCGGCGAATGTTCTCAACGCGGTCTGCTTCGGTAAATCCGAGGTCCCGGTTAAGTCCGTGCCGGACATTGTCGCCGTCCAGCAGCATGGTGTGACGCGACATTGCGAACAGCTTTTGATCGACGATGTTGGCAATAGTCGATTTGCCGGCGCCGGAGAGGCCGGTGAACCAGAGAATGCAGGGCTTCTGGTGCTTTAGCTCGGCGCGCTCCGCTTTCCCGACCGACAGCGGCTGCCAGGCGATATTGGTCGCGCGCCTCAAGGGGAACGTGATCAAGCCGGCGCCGACCGTGCGGTTGGTGTAGCGGTCGATCATAATGAAGGAACCGGTACGCCGGTTCACCTCATAGGCATCGAAGCTGACGGGAAGGGCCGTTGCGACGTTGCAGAAGCCGATCTCGTTCAAGCCCAGCGTTGTCGCCGCCAGATGCTCACGGGTGTTGACGTCGATCTTGTGCTTGATGTGGGTGACGCTGCCGGTGGCGATAGATTGCGTGCCGATCCTGAAGGCATAGGAGCGGCCGGGGACCATGGCTTCCTGGTCCATCCAGATCAGATGGGCAGCAAACTGATCGGCGACCTCGGGCCGCTCGGTCGGCCGCGCCAGGATATCGCCACGACCGATATCGATCTCGTCGGCAAGCGTGATGGTCACCGCATCGCCAGCCTCGGCCTGCGCCAGGTCGCCGTCATATGTCGCGATCCGCTTGACGCGCGAATTCCGCCCCGAAGCCGCCACCACGATCTCGTCGCCGACAGCGATATGGCCGGAGGCGACCGTGCCCGCATAGCCGCGGAAATCCAGATTCGGGCGGTTCACCCATTGCACCGGAAACCGGAACGGCAGGCCTTGCATCTCGGACTCGATGTCGATGCTCTCGAGATAGTCCATCAGGCAGGGGCCGTGATACCAATCGGTATTGCCGGAGCGGTTGATGATGTTGTCGCCGTAGCGTGCCGACATCGGGATCGGCACAATCGAGGTGAAGCCGAGGGTAGAGGCGAACGCCACATAGTCGCCGACGATGCGGTCGAACACCTCCTTGCGGTAGTCGACGAGGTCGATCTTGTTGACGGCGACCACGACATGGCGGATGCCGAGCAGCGAGCAGATGAAGGAGTGACGCTTGGTCTGCACCAGCACGCCCTTGCGCGCGTCGATCAGGATAACGGCGAGCTGCGCATTGGAGGCGCCGGTCGCCATGTTGCGCGTATATTGTTCGTGCCCGGGCGTGTCGGCGACCATGAAGGAGCGGCGGGGCGTGTTGAAGAAGCGATAGGCAACATCGATGGTGATGCCCTGTTCACGCTCGGCCTCGAGACCGTCGACCAGGAGCGCAAAATCGATGTCGTTACCGGTCGTGCCGTGTTTGACGCTGTCACGCGCCAGCGCCTGCATCTGATCTTCATAGATCATCTTGCTGTCGTGCAGGAGCCGGCCGATCAGCGTCGACTTGCCGTCGTCGACCGAGCCGCAGGTGATGAACCGAAGCTGATCCTTCTCGGCTGTACCGAGGCCCTTAATCGCATCCGTATCCATCAGAAGTAGCCTTCCCGCTTCTTTTTCTCCATCGACGCCGCTTCGTCGGTATCGATGAGGCGCCCCTGGCGCTCCGATACGGTCGCAACCTGCATTTCCGCGACGATCTCCTCGATCGTTGTCGCATTGGATTCGATGGCACCGCTTAGGGGATAGCAACCCAGCGTACGGAAGCGGATCTTCTTCATCTGCGGCTTTTCGTTTGGCTGTAGGGGAAGCCGGTCGTCATCGACCATGATCAGCGTGCCGCCGCGCTCGACCACGGGACGCGGCCTGGCGAAATAGAGTGGAACGACCGGAATTTTCTCCAGCATGATGTATTCCCAGACGTCGAGCTCGGTCCAGTTCGACATGGCGAAGACGCGCATGGTTTCGCCTTGCCGGATGCGCGTGTTGAAGAGGTTCCACAGCTCGGGGCGCTGGTTGCGCGGGTCCCAAACATGTCCGGCCTGGCGGAAGGAGAAGATACGCTCTTTCGCCCGGCTCTTCTCCTCATCGCGCCGCGCGCCGCCGAAGGCCGCATCGAACCCGTGGAGATCGAGCGCCTGCTTCAGCGCATCGGTTTTCATGACCTGTGTGTGCAGCGACGAGCCCGAGGCGATCGGGTTGACGCCGCGCGCAACGCCATCCTGATTAATATGGACGATGAGATCGACGCCGAGGCGCTTCGCAGTCTCATCGCGGAAGGCGATCATCTCGCGAAATTTCCAGGTGGTATCGACATGCATCAAGGGGAAGGGCAGCTTGGCCGGATAGAACGCCTTGACGGCCAGATGCAGCATGACGCTCGAGTCCTTGCCGATCGAATACAGCATGACCGGCTTTTTGAACTCGGCGACGACGTCGCGCATGATTTCGATGGATTCGGCCTCCAGCCGCCGCAGGTGCCGCGGCAGGGTGTGGGTGTCAGGCTTGTTGATATTTTGTGCGTTCATTTTGAAGATGCGTTTATTTCTGTAGTTTCGGGGGCGTGCCCCATGCGACGAAATCGCCGTTTCGATAATCAGGTTTGCCGTAGCGCATCGGACGGCCGTCCAGGTCGGTGACGGTACCGCCAGCGGCGAGCAGCACGGCATGTCCGGCCGCCGTGTCCCATTCCATGGTCGGCGCCAGCCGCGGATAGACGTCGGCGCAACCTTCCGCGATCAGGCAGAACTTTAGCGAGGAGCCTGAGGGCTCGAGATCGGATATCCCATGCCGCTCCACCCATTGCCGGGTGGCGGGGTCGAGATGGGAGCGGCTCACGACGGCACGGCAGCCCTCAGGCGGCACGCGGCGCACTGAAATCGGATGCATCTTGCTGAAGCACAATTCGCCACCGTCGGTGGTGCGCGTATCGAGCTTATAGGCGTTCGTGCCGCCGACATAGAGCTGGTGCAGCGCCGGTGCGTAGACCGCGCCCGCAACCGGCCTCCCATGGTCGATCAGGGCAATGTTGACAGTAAACTCAGACCGCCCCTGGATGAACTCCTTGGTCCCATCAAGCGGATCGACAAGGACGAAACGATCGGCTTGCACAGGAGCAGCTCCCGCGCAGCTCTCTTCAGTCACGACCGGAAGCTCGGGCAGGTTGCGCGTAAGGCAATCGCGAATGGTCTCGTCGGCGGCGAGGTCAGCAGCCGTCACCGGCGAGCCGTCCGCTTTGTAATCGGGGCGGCAGGCATCGGCGCGAACGCTCATGATGACCTCGCCGGCCCGAACGGCAATCAAGCCGAACAACCGCGCGAGCCTGTCAAGCTCGTCCAGATCACATTCCTCGCTCAAGGCGCAACTTTCTGACTGTATCATGCTGTCGAGAACTTGGGCGCTGCAAAACTAGCAAGCACATGTGATTATATTGCTCGCGCTGAATGGGGCGATTTGCATGCATTTGGCAATGTTTGCAAGGCTCAGTCATTCTCTATGCGCCAGACGCCGGGCATTATCATTCTGTTTTTAGACGATAAATCGGAGTTTTTCGCCCTCTTCCGACTGGTTCCGCAATCTTCCTGGGCACGGCTCCGGCCAAGCGTCCTTAGGATAGGTCCTCAAGCTCTGGCACCGGGCCGCGAGGGGGCATCACCGCGCGGTAGGGCCTTGCGCCCCGCCGCTTGGAGAACCCCGCCATTTCGCAATGTTCGAGAAAGATATGCGGCCAGCGAAGGGGCGCTTTGAACTGACGTGCTAAAAGGGCGCCTTCCGTTGGGATCCCGCCATTGAGCGCGAGCTTGTGGCAGTGAGGCCTCAAGTCCCAGCTAGGATTGAGACCCTAAGCGGCGAGACCCGCACGCACACCTGCATGAACTGACATGCGGACTGGGAGATCACGGCGCGAGAGAAAATGGCGACCTGCAGAGTAATGCTGAAACGCGCCCCGGGATTTAGATCCTGCTACTCCAAGACGGCCCAAGCACTTACGACGGCCCATGCAGTTACCCACGGTAATTTATCCGAGTGTTTTGACGGCCCGATGACAACGTGCGGATAAAACATTCTTGACCCGCGCATAATGCGCTTTCGCCTTCATCTTAGTTTCGAAAAGATCGGGTTAACGTGTCCGATAGCGGTGGTTCTGGATGGGTATCCCGGACAGGGCTGCTCTCTCGGTTGGAGTGGAGTTCATAGACGATGTATCTCAAGAAGAGCGCGCTTCCCGTCGCGCCTGCAACATCAAGCGGCTTGCCGGTTGATCCGACCCTCGACACTTGCGGAGGAGTGTTGAGCGCTTCGATTTTGTCGCCCACCGACACTGGGCCCACGCGGAATCGGGATTTGCAGCCCTCGCAGGCCAAAGAGGATTTCCGGAACGAAACTCGTGTGTCGAATGCGCTGCTGATGAAGGCCGCGGCGGAGCGCAAGCAGCATGCGTACCTGGTTCCTTACGCGCGGCTGCGCGAGGTATTCGGCTTTGAGCGCGATGATGGACAGCTGGTTGCGCTAAGCTCAGATCGGATTGAGCAGGCCGTCAGAATGATGCTGCGTGCCGTCCACGTCGATGAAGACTGGTATCTCAGACATTATCCGGACGTGAAAGCGGCCTTGGCCCAAGGGGTCTTTCGCTCGGCAAAGCACCATTTTATCGAAAGCGGCTATTTCGAAGGCAGAAAGCCCGCTCGCGTGATCGTCGATGAAGCGTGGTACGCGCGTGCCTATCCTGATGTCAGTGAGAGTGTCGAGTTTGGAGAGCTGGGTTCGTGCCAGGAGCACTTTGATCGCTACGGAGAACGCGAGGGGCGGTTACCTTCCGAGGACTGAACTGTCCTCCGGGATCATGACTTCCTCCAGCTCTCGAAACGACAGAACTCCTATGAGTTTGGCCGAGCAAAGCGTCAAAAACGACTACGACATCATCGCCGAGAGCGGCCTTTTCGATCGGGGTTTCTATCTGCGCTCGAACCCGGACGTTGCGGAGGCGTTGCTCGACCCTCTTGCCCACTTCTGTGACTATGGTTGGCGTGAGCGGCGCGATCCCGCTCCATTTTTTTCGTTGCGTTTCTATATGATCGCGGCCGGGGCAACCGAAAAGATCTCAGGCAATCCGTTCGTTCACTACATTTTGGAAGGTCGCTCGAAGGGTTTTCGAACGCGACCGGAGGCGATGGGTCCCGTAGAGCCTATTCCTCCGATCCGGGCAGCGCAGTGGAAGTCTTTGACGCCGCGGACCGAGGCCTGCGGCCTCGATGTCATCGTCCCCGTTTATCGAGGACTCGCCGACACGGCGGCTTGCATCTACTCTGTGCTGACGGCCAAAGTACAGATCTCATTCCGTCTGATTGTGGTGAACGATAAGAGTCCCGAGCCGGGAGTGACCAAGCTGCTCAACGCCTTGGCACGTCGTAAGCTGCTTCTTTACATCGAAAACATTGAAAATAAGGGGTTTGTCATCTCGGCCAACAAAGGGATGGCCGTCGACCGGGAGGCGCACAAGCTTTTGCTCAATTCAGATACGATTGTCTACGACGGGTGGCTCGATCGCATCTGTGCGCATGCCCAAAATGGCCGGGTGGGCACGATCACGCCACTGTCAAACAATGCGACGATCTTCAGCTATCCGGATCCGAACGCAAGCAACAACTATTCAATAGAACTCTCCCTGCGTGATCTGGACTTGGCCGCCTCCGTCGTGGGCCAAGGCTGCAGCGTGGAAGTCCCGACCGGCGTCGGATTTTGCATGTTCATCCACAGAGATTGCTATGGCGAGGTTGGAGAACTGGATGCCGAGACATTCGCCAAGGGATACGGCGAGGAGAATGATTTCTGCATTCGGGCAACGCAGATGGGATGGAAGAATGTTGCTGCGACCGATGTGCTGGTGCGGCATACCGGTGAAGTTTCGTTTGCCCTCGACGCCGCCGCGCAGCAGAAGTCGGGCTACATTTCGCTCTTAAAAAAACATCCGCGGTACGAGGCGTCGATCAAGCGCTTCGTGAGCCGGGATCCACTGAAAGCAGTCCGGCAAAGGCTCGATCTGGCCAGGCTCTCGTTTGCCCTGGATCGGGATAACGTGCTCTTGCTGATCTCTCATAATCAGGGTGGCGGCATCGACACCCATATCAAACAGCATTGCGAGATGCTTGACGGTGATTTCGGCGTGCTGGCTCTCACCCCCAATCGGATCAAGTCAGGTGAGTACGCGCTTAATCTGCAAAGGAATCCGCTCTACCTTCCTAATCTTGGAGCCCTCAACGAAAGCGAGCTTCTCAAGTCACTCGAGGTGCTGTTCAAGGACAAGCGCAATTGCGTGGTTCATTTGCATAGCGCGGTCGGATTCAACATCAAGAAGCTTGCGTCTGTTCTTCGGGCTCTCAGGAGCTGGGGGGTGAGGATTGTGAGTACCATCCACGATTATTCTCCGATCTGTCCCCGGAACCAGTTGATTGACGACTCTGAGGATTATTGTGGTCTCCCGGGGCCCGTGGAGTGCAACGCTTGCGCCAGGATCGGCCTTTCGACGAGCCGCGTACAGGAGTTTTCGAGTATTGCGACTTATAGAGCCGGTTATCTTGAGTTGCTTGGCTGCGCGGAGCGGACCTTCGTGCCGTCCGAAGACGCCCGCACGCGGCTTCAGCCTTTTCTTCGGACCATCTCGATAGAAACCAAGCCCCATCTGGAGCCCACACCGAAGCGGGGCAAGCAGCGGCGCTGGCGAGTGAGAAGTGCATCGCGGTCGAAAGAGATACTTCGCGTGGGTGTGATCGGCGCGATCGGCCCTCACAAGGGCTCATCGGTCCTGTTTGGTTGTGCGTCGGATGCCATGCGCCGCGAGCTGGAGCTGGACTTTCGGGTGATAGGCTATACCGACATTGACGATCGTCTGCGAAAGCTCAACGTCTCCATTACGGGCCCCTATTACTCCCAGGAGGCGCTTCAAACCGAAATCGAAGATTATGCGCCCGACATTGCATTCTTCCCTTCGGTCTGGCCCGAAACCTATCTTTACACGCTGTCGGATGCATTCAATCACCGGCTTTTTCCAGTCGCATTTGATATCGGCGCTCCTGCGGAGCGCATCAGCGAGGCCGGGTGGGGCGCGCTGATCGACTTCAATGAGCGCTTCAATTTCAGTTTCATCAATGACAGTCTGCTGGAGCTGCGGACTGAAAAGGAGAATGGCGCTCCAAGCATGCGGCGCATAACGGAGAACCCGGCGCACTATTATGGCTATCCGACGGGGGTAGGGGACGGCGGCAAGCCGGCATTGCCCACCATCGTCGACAGGGCGTCATAGGCTCTGGTCCGTCAAGGATCGCAGAGCGATCTTGGACGGCGCGTAGGGTTTGATGCCCGCGTTCATTCGACTTTCGACAAAGTCGAGAAATGCGTTCGGGTCGGCAACCGGCGCCTGGGGCAGATCCCAGAATGCATAATTCCACCACTTGACGCGCAGCATTCGCTCGATGGTCGTATCATCAAAACGCATGCTTTTCACGCGCGCTGGATTGCCGGCAACGATGGAAAACGCCGGCACATCCTTCGTGATCACAGCGCCGGCGCCGATTACGGCGCCATCTCCGATGGTCACGCCCTGCACGAGAAAGGCACCATGGCCGATGTAAACGTCATTGCCGATGGTCGTCATCCTTGGCGCAATGTAGGGGGCATTTGTCTTGTAGCTTGCGGCCTCCGGTAGCGAGAAATTCAACACCGCCTCGTAGCGCTGGTAGAATACCGGCGACGTGCTGGCCCATCGCACTGGATGGCTGCCGCGCCCCACCTGAACCTGTTCGCCGATCGAAACATAGCGCCCGATTGCTGCTCCGAAATAATAGCCGCTGACCGCATAGGAGAAGGCACCGAGGCGCAGGCTATGCTCGGCTCGCATCCATTTTATGCTGCAAGGCGGCTCGAAGACGGTATCAGCCGGAAGATCGAAAACACCGGCATGCAGGGTCGAAATCCGGGCCTCCTGCAGTTTCGACCTCAGGGCGCTGTCTATTCTGACCATTGCCTTCCTTGTTCAATTCCCGCGAAATAATCTACAAGCCAAGATGCATGATTGGTTCAGCAAAGTAAAAACCGTAATAATTTCTGTGCAAACTATGACAGCGTGGGGCAGGCCGGCGGCGGCGTCTCGGCCCGTCTGGCTCGCTCAAGAGAGGTCTTGTCGGTGAGCAGCCGGATCGCGCCAGGTTGGATGGGGTGAGTGGGAGTTCTATGCGCATTCCGAAAGAGGTCTACGATTTAAAGAACGTTCACATTGAACAATTGCGCCCTTACCTCATTCCGTCAAAGAAGCGTCTGCGCCCCCGACGTTGCAAAAAGATCATATTCTTGTGCTTCACGAACAGATCCGGGTCGAACTTTCTGGCAGAACTGCTTGGCTCGACAAAGCAGGTCAATATTGCGGGTGAGTTCCTGAACTTCGATACGGCTTTAACTCATATTCGAAAAGGCGATCTCAGCAGTTTCTATGATTACTTTGTCGGCTTGGCTGATACGCTGAGCGTCAACGGTAATTTTGCCTGCAAGATTGCGATTACGCAGATAGCGCTCATTCAGCAGGCCGGTCTGCTCGATGACCTGATGCCCAATTCCAGATTTGTTGTTTCCGAACGCGCCGACCTGCTGGGCCAGGCCATCTCGCTGGAAATCGCGTCGCGAACCGGCCAGTGGACGTCTTACATGCAGCCAACCGGCGCGGTGGCGGAGGCCGACTTCAACCACAACAGGTTGGAGATGATCATTCGCAACCTTGCCCGCGAACAAGAGTTATTTCGGCTATTTTTCGCAATCAACGGGCTTGATCATTTTCCGGTCGGTTACGAGCAGCTGACGTCCCACACGGAAACCGTCATGCGGATGCTATGCGAGTGGCTTGAAATGCAGGCGCCGCCTGACTGTTTTGAGCGAACCAGCACGCAAAGACAATCTGATTCCGTGAACAACGCCTGGAGGAGCCGATTCCTCGGCGTCAGCGCGCAATTATGACAGTTAAATCCGCAGTTTTCCTCTTACTCACGGTGCTCGGCCTATCGATCGCGGCGAAAGCCGCCAGGTGCGAGCCGGTTTTTGACCCGCCGACCGAGAAGCTCTCAATCCATCCGGTTGAGCAACACGGCGAATTGTATGGAGCAGCACGAGAGTCAGCAGCTTGGCACGTGGCGCAGTGGAATAATCCGAGCGGTGATATCGCGGATTTCAAAGACGGTCGGGCCTCAAACGATGGCCTGGTTGTCGAGATCGATTACGGCGCGCCTCCGCATTTCAAGATCACGCAAAACGGCGAGCAGCTTCGCTGTGAGGGAAGCGGAACGCCGCTCGAATTCGATGGATTCATCGGATCCAACACCAAGGGAAACAACCCGGGTTTGCCGGCGGCGGAGCATGACAATATCATGTCCGTACCGCTTTCGAAGATTGGCTCGCTTACTCAAGAGATCGGCCTGAAGTTGAATCAGGCCAGTCTGGTCGGCAGCTCGAGATGCGCGGTTTCGAAATCGTTGTCGATCGTCTGTGTGGTTTTTACCAACAGAGTGTCCAAGCAGGTGTTTTTCTACCAGATCTCGCTTTTTGGATTTAACCTCAGTCCAAAGTCGTTCTGGTGGGCGAGAGGCCGTCCCAACGGCCGTTTCGGATACAATCAGGTGACCGATACTGCTCCGAAGCCTTGGGCTGTCGGTGACAGCCGCAAGCTCAAGCTCGACATCCTCCCCGCCGTCCAGAGCCTGATTGCCACAAGCGGCGTTGGCATCGATCCGAACTTGGACAACTGGTTCCTGTCGGCTGCCTATTTCGGCAACACGCTTTATGGACAGGTCCGTCTCGAAACGGAATGGAGTTCCTACAGCCTGCAAGCCGTGCTCAAGTGATCGGGATGCCTGGGCGGTCGGGACCGCGACTCGCGGCGGCATGGGCTTCACAGCGGCGCAGCAAGTTGCGTGGGAGCACCGGCAGATCTCAAGGTTTTGCCGACGTATGCAGCTGGTCTATTCAGCGATAGGAAACTGCCGACGCCGACACCGTTACGTGGCCGCGTCCAGCGCCTGCTCGACGTAGTCGCAAATACCGTGGGCGACCGTCAGATGAACTTGCTGGATGACAGCCGTCTCGTCCACGGGCGCAATCAGGAGGTGATCGCAATCCTGCCCCATGGCCTGGCCCCTGCTGCCGGTGAAGCCGACGGTGACAAGTCCGCGCTTGCGTGCGGTGCGCAAGGCCGCAAGGATGCTCGGCGAGCGGCCGGAGGTCGACAGCGCCAGCAGCACATCGCCAGGCCGTCCCAAGCCCTCGACCTGGCGCTCGAACACCCGATCGTAGCCATAGTCATTGGCGATCGCCGTCAGCGCCGAGGTGTCCGTGGTGAGTGCCAGCGCCGGATACGCCGACCGCTCGCGCTTGTAGCGGCCGACGATTTCGGCGGCGATGTGCTGAGCGTCACCGGCGCTGCCGCCATTGCCGATGATCAGAAGCTTGTTGCCGGCGACAAGTGCTCCGACGATGGTCTCTGCCACCTTGCGTGCACAGTCGAGCATCGCAGTATCCTGCGTCGCGCGCTCAAGCGCCACCAGGGATCGTTTCAGATGCGCGTCGATCAGGTCTGTGATTGGTTCGCTCAAGACTCACCGCAGGGGCTGTAGCGTGTCTTGCTACTTGTGACGCCTCCATTAGGCAAGATAGGCAACCCGTTGCCGTCGGATACCTTCCCAGGGCGCTCTGCGCTCATCAAACAAATGAAATAAGATTCATTCATTGGGAGCTCCGCAGGCGCGACCGGGCGTTGCGAAGTGTCTGACAATCAGGCCTACGTCATGACGTGTCGAGCACACAGGAAAGGCGACGGGCAGGGCTGGCGACGCACGACCAGCCGTTTCAGCGTCAATTGCTCATTCAGTATCGAACTGCTTCCGCAGTTCTTCAATCAGTTGCGGCAACATCTCTCGGTATGCAGCGGCGGTCTTCGACGAGACCGAACCTGGGGCGAACGTGATCATGGCGTTCCAAGGCCTGAAGCCGTAAACGGTGATGGATACCCCGTTCTGAGGGAAACCCGCGATCTTCTGAAGTCCGGCAAGGATGACGTCTTGGAGGTGCTCAGGCGTGACAGTCCGCTTAGCGGTAGGCTCCTGTACTGGAGCATTGCTAGAGATTTCGGCATCTCTGGGTGACTTGCTCGGCGTCTCGTTTTGAACTGTGGAAATGCGCGTAGCCTCGTGAGAAGTGTTCCTCGGGCTAAGCGCTCGAGCGAGCTTCCCCATAAGGCCTTCGACTTCTCCTTCAGCCGTCATAGCTAAGGTTCCCCGCCGTGCTGCGACGAAGCCTGCCATGTTTCTGTAAGCGTCGCTACTGCGGTGAATTCGCCTGGAGGCGCATGAGCTGCGGAACCCCAAGGGTTCCAAGCGAGCCGCAAACGGGGCGCGCCGCGGATGGCGCCGCGATCTCGCATAAGAGGTGCCCTGATGCTTCTATCAACGGCCTGCGGTCTGGCTGTTCGATGTGGTGACGGTACTACTGACCCAGTCATTTCGCGCTGATCGTGCCCATGGCAAGCCCGATTGCGAGCAGGATGAGCGCTGCAGCGCAGGCGTCGTGGATAGCGGTTCCGCGCCTTTTCGCGCCGGAACCCGCGGAATGCTTAGAGGCAATCTGCGGGTTAACATCACCGATCAAGATTACCGCCGACGCCGGCGTGGTGAGCGTTCTGGCTCGGCCGCCGTGGGGGCTCACACCTCAGCTTTGCAAGCGGCGCCTACTTTGGCTCTTCGCCATTTTGGGCGGCGTTCGTGTGACCGGCACGCAACTTGTCGCAGTCCAACAAATAATTTGCAATTGAAAATTGGCAGCGCTTATCGGATGCTTGGCGTGCAGACTGTATTTATTGAGATGACAATGCCGCTTCCGCACATTGAGTCCGGCCATTGTAACGTCAATCTCACGCCGTCACCGATTGAACCATCCTGGATCATCGAAGGTAATCCAGAGGCCCGCTCGTACCTGTTGTCGGCAAGCGCCGACGGAGCCGCGACGACCCTGATCTGGTCCTGCACCGCGGGCAAGTTCAATTGGTACTACGATGTCGACGAGACCACCGTGATCCTGGAAGGATCGATTGTACTGGAAAGCGACGGCATGCCGCCGAAGCGCTATGGCGTCGGTGACGTGATCCTTTTCCGTAGCGGCGCGCGCGCGAAATGGTACGTTGAGGATTATGTGAAGAAGGTCGCTTTTTTGCGCCAGACCAATCCGCTCGGGTTCACCTTCGTGGTCCGCGCCGTCAACAGGCTCAATCAAATGCTCTTCAGGCTGTCCAGGGGACAGCTGCTGAGATTTTAGTCGACGGCGAGATCATTTGATCTATCACCAACAGTTTGCGCGCGGGAAGCCAAGATGGATTTTATCAAGCCAACTTTCTGGCGAATAGAAGCTCACGATCTCCCGGCTCTCCGGCCTGACGTCGGGCAGGTTGTTTTCCGGCGCTTTGGCTTGGCGGAGTAGGTTCCGAGCGTGTTTAGGCTCTTGCTGAGGCTTGGTCCTTTCGCGCACTGCACTTTCCTCCCTGATATTTGTTTCGCAGACCGCTCGGCCTTACCGGTGCTGCCATCATTCTTGGGCAACTGATTACGCCAGCCATAAAGGCAATGGCGGGCCGGAGCGTCAATCACTGGCACCGCGCTAGTCCGGCAATAAAAGACTTGACAAGCAGGGCGTCCAGCCGCGTGCGACCTCGATTGCGGCCGGCGGGGACCGCCCCATCGCGGTCTGCGGATCAGGAGGCGTGAGCGTGATGTCTCAGGCTGGCAAGAGCCCGTACTGGATCCCAGAGAACGCCCGTGGAAGGGGCGCGAGCAACGCCTGGCGCAGATCTGGCTGTCAACGCAGCCAAGACGCGCCGATGGAAGACAGCCATCTAAACCCGAACCAGTCGAAGCGAGCCGACCGGGTGATGTCGTCCAGAGATCGGAAGCCCGCGTTCTGGAAGTCTACGTAGCTGCGCCTTCCTGCCTTCGCACAAGCTACCATGGCGTCAGCGATGCGCTTGCGCGTGTCGTGGTTGTCCTTATCAACCGGGATTTTTTTGCAGACATGTTCTAATGCAGCCGTCATGTTGGCCATGGTGTTTTGGTCAAACTCGATCAGCATGGTCGCGCAGCCGCTCTACTGGCCGCTCGTACCAACAAGCTTCCAATCCACCAGATCAAAGCTTCCGCTCCGTTCGTATGCGGTCTGGCCGCGGCTTTCGCATGTGACGCTTCCCGATTGCTCTGCCTCATGCCGAACCGCTGCCCACGCGCGCACCCATCCAGGCGCCTTTCGAGTTTTGGTGCCACCGCCGGTTTGGTGTCGCTTTCTCCGTCAGACTGTTCCCGATTCGCGACCATTCTTCGCAAGAAAGCAGTATCGATATTTTGCAATTCAGCAGGAACGTGAATGAAGCGAGCAAAATGCTTCTCGCAGGCCCGTAGGTAGCTTGGTAGCGAAGCGAAAAAATCCAAGTTAATTGACATGTTCGCGCGGGTAGAAGCCGCCGAGGCCTGTCGACCATCGTTTGGCCGTTCACCGCCGGAGGCGGGACAGAGACCATCTGATTTCGTCAGCGATCAAAAGGGTAAAGCACAGTGCGTCAAACGCCAGCACCATATCAAGGATCGTATCCAGCATGGACGTCTCCCGGTGGCATTGTTTGTCGAAAAGATAGCAACCCCGTCGCGATTGTTCGTCCAGTGGTTTTCAACTGCCAATAATAACGGGGATAGCGAGTCTCCCACTCGACCAGCCGCCCCCGAGAAAAGGCGGGGGGCGTTACGCAGTCGCTTCTCGCGACTGCCGGATTGGCCACCGGTTCAGCCGCATTCCGATGCGGACCCTGGACCTCAGGTGGTTAACGATTGGTTAATGACTGCAGACTTAGGATTCAGGGGGCATCGGAACGAGCTTCGCGCCGTTCGATCGTGTAGGTGCTCGCGACATGGCTCTTGATCCAATCCGTCGTGGTACGGGCGGATAGTCCAGCGCTTACGTGCAGGCCTTCTGATCAGAGTTCGACGGCGTTTCGAAACAGATCGGGACCAATCTGCCCGTGCTCAAAGGGCACGAAGAAGGTTCGGTCCGGCCGGTGGGCGCGTCCGCGTCGATCGCGTTGCCCTTGATTGGGTCGGCCAAGCCGGCTTAGTCTGTGTCGTTTGGATTGAAAATACTTATCAGCGGCGCGTTCATTGTTCTGCCGCGTGGGCGAGCTGTTCAGCCCATGGAGCCGATTTTGAGAGACAGATCGCCAGAGGATCAAGAACTAACTACCATGCTGCTCGCCCGAGCGTTCGATCTGGCGTGGGAACGCTACTACACGGCCGGTCAGGAACAGACCTTATCGAAGGAGGTCGCAAGACGTCAGCTCGCCGCTTTCCTTGTTGAAATGTTGAAAAGCGGGGTCAGAGAGGAAGAACCTTTGGCCGCGTGCGGCGTACTTCACCTGATCTCCCTGACACCCGGACAATGATAATGTGGCGCCGAACTCACAGCAATCGGGATTTCGGGGACTTCTGGGGTATCAGGAAGATCGGCACCCTGACGCAAATTGCGAATCAGCCCAATCTCAAGGAAGCTTGATGCGGGGTAGCCAGCTAGCGCATTGTCAAAGGAGATTGCGCGATGGCGGGGATTTTACAGTCATATAGTTTGCAGCCATGCATTGTTTGTTGTTTAGGCCGACGGCTCATTGGTGTCGAACCGCTGACCAGAGATTACGAACTACAGATATTGGAATGTCCCGAGTGTGAGAGCGTGGTTCGTCTGGTTCAGAGGCAGACCGGCCGCACGAAGCTCAGCGGTCGCAATGCGCCGGGAAGAAGGTCGGCTACACCTTATTGGAATGGGGTCCGGATACCGGCCTCGGCGTGCTAAGCAGGTAACGAAACTGATCCGCGGCAGTCTCTGCCGCCGAACGAACGAAAGCTCGAGGCTTGTTGCGCCGCCGACGTGAGAGCGCCGGCGGCCTTTTTGTCCCGCGTCTGCGGAGTGCCCAAAAGTCTTGTCTCCGGAGCCGGATCAGCAACACAAAATCCGGAAGAGTCCGCCTGCTGCCTTTTGATGCTTCGATTCGAGTGAGCCTGACGGAACGTGCGGGCTTCGGTCGCCACCAGCTTACGTTGACTGATCCGGCTCCGCCTTGTCATGCCACACGACCATGGCGCATTTGCCGCAACCGAAGACCCAAGCCGGCTTGCCGCTCTGTGTTCTAAGGAGCACGGCGCCCAGCTTTGTCTTGGTTCCACAGCGGGGACATGGCGGTGGATCCTGTCGCCTCTGCTTGTCGCTCATCCTTCCTGCCGCCTCCGGGGCATGAGACTGGCGGCACACGCGGTTGCCGTGCCCATGACCAACAAGGACCAGCTTGACAGTCAAAATATTCCCGGCGCCTGCAGCAATGCGGCAGATTGGCACGCGACGCTCTGCGTTCACTTCTGAACAGAACGGCCGAGCATTCGAAGCCGGAGGGTGTGGTCGGTTTTTTTTAGCGACCGGCCACGACTTGTGAGCCAGTTTACATCTGATAGGCGCGGGATCTGCTACACCGCAAGGGCTGGGGATTTCAGGGGCCCAGCAACAGGCGCCGGCGGGACACCACATTTCGAGCCCGACGGCGCACGTTTTTTGACGCTCATTTGCCCGGCCCTTTTGGGCGCCCCCCAATCATCTCCTCGATTTGACTGATCGTGAAGTCGGCAGACCTTGCGCCAACCTCACCCGAACGCAGATAAGACGAAGCGGCGTTTCGCCGCTGGCATGCCGCATAAGCGGTGCCAGCTCGTGCATCCTTCCTCCCGTGTTGTTTACGCGGAGGCGTTCCGGATGTTGCGAGCGGGCCGCTGTGGCTCGAACTCATCAGCTGCACAGAACCAACGTTCGTGCGTTTGAATCGTTTTGACTGTGCGAGCGCTCATCCCTTTAACAAGGCTGAGAAGGAGATGGTACATGGCCTCGGCTCTTGCAGGTACTTTCGTCATTCTGAGCATCGGTATTCTTATGGCCCACGCGATGGACGCGTTTCGCTCGGGTTCGTGATCGGGCGTAGCTGCCGAGATCGCTGTATGGAAGCCGATCAGAAAGACAATTCGAAGATTCTGTGCTTTCGTCCGCGGACATTTGGCAGCCGTGATCGCAAGGACAAGACTCGCTTTGAAGAGGACATTTGTCGGCTGCTCGACCTCTCGCGATTTGAAATGCGCCGCGAGTGTCCAGACGACTTTCGCAAGAGAATGGTCGCCAATCTTGCGGCTCTGGTTCTGCTGACGACTTTTGCGGCTCTAGCCGCCGTCGATGTTTACGACATTGCCCGAATAGAGCGATGCGCTCAGCCCTTGGAGTGCGTGATCTCGGGTTATCATTAGGTCGGCTTAGCGTTGTTTTGGGCTAGCCGTCTCCGGCACGTCGGGGCGGGACATGCCCAGACGACCCAGCTGATCAGGCATTCTGGAAATCCCTGCATCGCGCCAAATTCCCTGTTCTTACGCAGTTTCGTTCCCTGCTCGCGTCGGGAGTTAGGGCTATAGAGCATTAATTAATTGAAATATTTGATCTTTTTCTGGGGCGCAGCTCCATTTGAGCGGCTGGTTAACCTGCATGCTGCTCCAAATTCCCCGTTCCGTTGACGACGATGGCGGACCGCGCCGGCCGCGAGTTGCACGGGCGACCGGAGTGGGGCAAAGCTGCCGTGCGAGAGAAGCAAGGCAGGGAATGGAATGTTACTGGTGACCGGCGGCGCCGGTTTTATCGGCTCCAATGTCGTGGCGGCGCTCAATGATGCCGGCCGGACCGACGTGGCGGTGTGCGATGTGCTCGGCAGCGAAGGCAAGTGGCGAAACCTCGCCAAGCGCCAGCTCGCCGCCTTCGTAGCCCCGTCCGAACTGGATGGCTGGCTGAAGGGGAGGCGGCTTGACGCCGTCATTCATCTCGGCGCGATCTCCTCGACGACGGCAACCGATGGTGACGAGGTCATCGAGACCAATTTCAATGTCTCCATGCGTCTGCTCGACTGGTGCACCGAGACCGCGACACCCCTGATCTATGCATCGTCCGCCGCGACCTATGGCGATGGCGCGGCCGGCTTTGGCGACGAGCAGTCGCTGACGGCGCTCAAGCGCCTCCGCCCAATGAACCTCTACGGCTGGAGCAAGCATCTGTTCGACATGGCCGTGGTGGCGCGCGACGAGCGGGGCGCGAAACTGCCGCCGCAATGGGCAGGGCTCAAATTCTTCAACGTGTTCGGCCCCAACGAATACCACAAGGGGACGATGGCGAGCGTGCTGGCGCGCCGCTTCGACGACATCAGGGACGGCCGCACCGTGCAGCTGTTCAAGTCGCATCGCGACGGCATCGCCGACGGCGATCAGCGGCGCGATTTCATCTATGTCGACGACGTCGTGCGGGTGATGATGTGGCTGCTCGCCACGCCCTCCGTGTCGGGCCTTTTCAATGTCGGCACCGGCAAGGCGCGCAGCTTCAAGGACATGATGCTGGCGGCCTTTGCGGCGCTCGGGAAAAAGCCGGACATCGACTATATCGACATGCCCGCGGAGATCCGCGACAGCTACCAATACTTCACGGAGAGCAGGGTCGATCGGCTGTGTGCGGCTGGCTACAATGGCGGCTTCACGGCGCTCGAGGATGCCGTCAGCCACTATGTCAAAGGCTATTTGGCAGCCGCCGACCGCTTCCGCTAAGAGCATTTTCGAGCGAAGTGGACACCGGTTCGCGTGAAGAAAACGTGTAAAAACAGGAATCGAGAGCTTCGGTTCTGATTCAATCAGAACCCAAAAAGCTCCAGGCGCAGTTCGCGGGAGGAGCCTAGTTAAGATGCGTCGCGCCGGCCGTATCGAACAAGTCGCGCCGGCCTGAGATCGCGAGGTTCCGCAACTCGCCGAGGGTGCCTCGGGCCGCTTCGCAATGGCTACACCTGACAACGGTGGAGGCGGGCGCCAGCTCTCCGTGATCGATGATCACACCGACGCTATCGCATTTGGCACAAACAAGCTGAAAAGTCATGGTCAATCCAAAAAGGCGCTACTCAATCAATCAAATTAAGCAATTTGCGTGCCGGGTCGCGGCGGTCTCAGTCCTTACATCATCGCCTGTGCGTTACAAAGAAATGACGATCTTAACCTAACCGTTTAAGATTACCGGTGGGTTGCCCGGAAAGATTAGCGGCCGCCGGCCGGTGGCTTGGGAATGTCATTCGGCTGGAGCCGGCGGTTCGCCCGCAAAGGCGCGCGCGATCAGGTCGCGGATCGTCTCGCGCTCGAGCGGACGGGGATTCCAATAGGCATTGGTGACGGCAAGGTCGGCCGCCTGGTCGATACCGTCATCGGGCATGCCGATGTCGCGCAGCGCAAGTTTTGCATTGAGCCTGCGGGCGAGATCATGGATCCCCCACGCGGCGTCACCGGCACCAAGCGCTCGCGCAATCCGCTGCATCGCCTCGGGCGCGGCCGGCGCGTTATAGGCCAGCGCATGCGGCAGGACGATGGTGTGGGTTTCCGCATGCGGCAGGTCGAACGTGCCCCCGAGGGTATGGCAGAGCTTGTGATGCAGGGACATGCCGACGGCGCCGAGGCAAACCGCGCACAGCCAGGCGCCATAGAGCGCCTCGGTGCGGGCCTCGCGGTCGTCGGGCTTTGCCGCGATCGCGGGCAGCGCGTGAGCAAGCGCGCGGATGCCTTCTTCCGCCATCAGCGCGATCACGGGATTGCCGTCGCGGGCATAGAGCGCCTCCGCCGCATGCGCGATTGCATTGATGCCGGACGTCGCGGCGAGGTGAGGCGCCAACGAGAGCGTGAGATCGACGTCGTAGATCACGCTCTCCGGCAGCACGGCGATGTTGCGCACCGTGGTCTTCAGCCCGTCCTTGGTCTCGCCGAGAACGGGCGTCATCTCCGAGCCGGCATAGGTCGTGGGGATGCAGAGCTGGTTGACCCCGGTGCGCAGCGCGAGCGCCTTGCCGAGCCCGGTGGTCGAGCCGCCGCCGAGCGCAACCACGCAATCCGCGTTGCATTCCTTCAACGCCGTGAGCGCCCGCTCGGTCACCGCGACCGGCGTGTGCATCACGGCGCCCGGGAAAATGCCTGCGAACAAGGGACCGAGCGCGGCGCCGAGCCTGCGCCCCTTGTCGTCCTGCCGCGGTGTGGTCAGCACCAGCGCGCGCTTGCCGCCAAACCGCTCGATCTCGCTTGCCGCCGCACTGAGCGTGCCGCTGCCGAACACGACGCGGCAGGGTAGGTTCTCGAAGCAGAAGTTTCCAATCACGGGTGCGCGCCTTATGGCTGGGATTCGACCATGCCGATGTCACGGCGTGTCGGCGGAGCGCTATTTTGCCCTACGAGCGGCAGAAATAAAGGCCAGGCACGAAATTAACCCGCCATTATCATCCGTGTTCAAGCCCCCGGTGCACGCGCGGCCGAACGCTCTGACGTGTTGCGATGGAGTTTGGGCCGCAGCGCGGCAAGGTCGATGAACGCGTCAGACTGACGCCTCAGCTCGTCGGCAATCATCGGCGGTTGGCTCGAAATCGTCGAGACCACGGTAACCCGAACGCCGCGCCGCTGCACGGCTTCGACCAGCGAGCGGAGGTCGCCGTCACCGGAGAACAACACCATCTGATCGAATTGTCTTGCGAGCCCCATCGCATCCACCGCGAGTTCGATATTCATGTTGCTCCTTATCTTGCGCCGACCACTCGTGTCGTGGAACTCCCTGGCAGTCTTGGTGACGACCGTGTAGCCATTGTAGTCGAGCCAATCGACCAGCGGACGAAACGAACAGTTCGTCTGATCCTCGGAGATGGTGGTGTAGTAGAACGCGCGCAACACTGATCCGAGGCGTTGGAATTCCCCGAGCAGGCGCTTGAAGTCTATCTCGAAACCGAGTGCCTTGGACGTTGCATGGAGATTGGGACCATCAATAAAGAGCCCGATCCTGGACGATGGCTGGGATGCTGCCATTTACTTCCTTTTCAAATTTCTTAAACTGAAGAAGTGTTGATCAAATCGAATGCGTCGATGGCAACTTTGGGGATGTGCTGTTTCGCGCATTGTTATCTTGAGCCAATTGTTTGACTTTTAGTGCCTACCTCGCGACCCTACGACAGGGCGGTAATTGGCATGAGCTTTCCCAGAAAGTCACCGCTACACGCAGTTCCAAGTGCAACCGGGGCTCTTGCGCGAATGGCATGCACAAGACTGCACGCCGCTGGCTTGCCGGTGGCCCCCTTGTTGGAAAAGGCAGGTCTGACTGCAGGCGAAGTTGAAGACCCCGGTCGCCGGATCGAGGTTTCGGCCCAGGTTAAGTTCTTGAAGCTTGCAGCCGATGCGCTGCAAGACGATCTTCTTGGATTTCGCCTATCCCAGAGTTTTGATCTGCGCGAGACCGGGCTGCTCTACTATATTCTGTCGTCGTCCGACAGCTTCGCGGATGCGATGAGCAACACCGAACGTTACACACGCATCGTCAACGAGGGCATTGAGCTCAAATTTGAGGCCAGCGGCGCGGTCATCACAGTTGACTATGTGGGCGTGGAGCGCCTTTCTGACCGGCATCAATTTGAATTTTGGCTGTTTTCGATCGTACGTATGTGCCGACAGATCACCGGAACGCGGCTTGCGCCGCGACGATTTAGTTTCAGGCATCGCCGCGAGTCGACGCCACCAGAGTGCCGCGCGTTTTTGGGGTGCGAGGTGACATACGGCGCGAATGTTGACGAAATCGTTCTTCCTGCGCAGGTGAACGTGCTGCCGATTGTCGGCACCGATCGATACCTGCACGAGATGCTTTTGCGATACGCGGAGGAAGCCTTGGCAGGTCGGACGCCGGAACGAACCGGCCTTCGCTCGAGGGTGGAACATACGATCGGTCCCCTGCTTCCGCATGGAAAAGCCAAGGCGTCAACCGTCGCAAAGGAGCTTGGCGTAAGCCATCGCACCCTTGCACGCTCATTGGCAGCGGAAGGACTGACTTTCTCCGGGATACTGGATCAGAGCAAAGCCGATCTTGCTAAGTCGTATTTGACTCACGGCGATCTGTCGATTTCCCAAATTGCTTGGCTGCTGGGTTATCGGGAAGTGAGTACCTTCACGCACGCGTTCAAGCGTTGGTATGGAATCACTCCCACCGAACTGCGTGCCGGTGCGGGGACCGCAACGACCGCTTGATTTGTTCCAGAGACCGCTGCGCGGCGGTCCCTTGGTTCACTAGCGGTATGACTTCTGCCTCTGGCCACAAGCTGTCATGGCCCACTGCATGCAAATTACTCAGCGCGATGCAGGCCAACTTTGTAGCGCCATCTCTGCGACCTGAAGCAGATCCTTGCGGCTTGATCCAGCGGCCGCCAGCACGGCCATCCCGTAAAGGACAGCCGAAAGGTAACGGGCAAGGGCCGCCGGATTGCTGTCGGCGGGCAAGTCGCCTTCGGCCTTTGCCCGCTTGAGGCGCTCCCGGATGGCGTGCTCACCAGCCGTCCGGTTTGCGTTCAACGTCCGGCGGATCGGGTCTGCTTCGTCCCCGCAAACCAGGGCGCTCTGCACGCCAAGGCAACCGGCCGGATTTCTCCTGTCGCCGAAGATGTTTGCAGCACCAATCAGCAGCTCTCGGGCGAGTTCCCCCGCCGTCGGTGCGTTCAGTGCCTTTGGCCTGTAGGTCACTACCTTGGTTTCGTAACGTTTCAGTACTGTTCGAAACAACGCCTCCTTGTTGCCGAAAGCAGCATAAAGGCTTGGACGCGTGATACCCATGGTCTCCGTCAAGTCGGAGAGCGATGTTCCCTCGTAACCCTTCTGCCAGAACAATTCCATTGCACGATCGAGAGCTTGTTCAGTGTCGAACTCGCGCGGCCGGCCAGTTGCCATCAGCGGGATTCCTCTTCTAGACCGATCAGTAAATAATTGACTTGACAGCCGCTGTCCACTCGGAAGTATATGTACCGATCGATATGGAAGCCGCTTTTGGAGGCCAAGCCGTGCTTACTTCTTTCCACCGCGTCATCTTTGATGCTGTCCTTTCGGCGGCAGTGCTGGTCCTCCCGCTGATCGCAACCAGCCCGGCCGCTGCCGAGGTCAAGCCTTGGCCCGCAAGCTTTCGTGCGCAGCAGATGCCAGTTACTGGCGGCACGCAATACGTCCGTGTCGGCGGTGAAGGTCCGGCCGTGCTGCTGCTGCACGGTTTCGGAGACACCGGAGACATGTGGGAGCCGCTCGCCGAGATCCTGGTCAAAGACCACACGGTGATTATCCCCGATTTGCGCGGCATGGGCCTGTCATCGCATCCGGAAGGCGGTTACGAAAAGCTCGCCCAAGGGCGTGACATAGCCGCGATCCTCGGCCAGTTGAAGATTCAAAAGGTCGCGCTTGTCACCCATGATATCGGCAACATGGTCGGCTATGCCCTGGCGGCCCAATATCCTGAGCGGATCACCAAATGGGTCGTTATCGACGCGCCGCTTCCCGGGCTCGGCACCTGGTACTCTCTATTGAGCAATCCCAAGGTCTGGCACTTCAATTTCCGCGGTCCCGACGTGGAACGCCTGGTCGCTGGCCGCGAGCGCATTCTGCTTGATCGCTTCTACAATGATCTGTCGGCCAATCCTGCGGCGATCGACGAGCAGACCCGCGACTATTATGCGGCGCTCTATGCCCGTCCGAACGCGATCCACGACGCTTTCAGCGGGCAGTTCGCGGCCTTCGCGCAAGATGCCGAGGACAACAGGGCTCTGTTCGCGAAGACCGGCAAATTGCCGATGCCTGTGCTCGCGATCGGCGGCGATCACTCGTTCGGTGCATCGATGCAGTCAGAGCTCGCCTCCGTCGCGAGCAATGTCCAGGGCGCCGTCATCACCAATTCCGGCCACTGGATCATGGAGGAACAACCCCAGCAGGCAATCAGCATCATCGTTCCCTTTATCGAAAAGTGATGCTCGCCGTGCTCGACATCCTCCCTTCTTAGCTCGGTGCTGCGGCGGCTTGTCGCAGCAGCGGCGGCTTGTCGCAGCAGCAGAGTTTGCAAACATCGGCTGGCGACGAACCCGATTTCCATTGGTGAAGGACACCCAACGAGGAGTATCGGTGATGCAAAGTTCAGGAAATCATCCAAATAGATTATCCTGGCGTGGCGCCATGGCACTTGCCGGAGCCGCGACAATTCCGGGGACAGGAGCCGCACAGGCCCAGGCCGCGCAAGAGCGCGTGACGCCGGCCGGGCAAAATTCGATCGACCTAGTCAATAAGCGCGCTCAAACCAACGGCATCAATCTCCATTACGTCGCCGCCGGTCATGGTCCCGTGGTGTTGTGCATGCACGGTTGGCCACAAAACCACCGCGAATTCCTTCCGGTCATCGAGCGGCTCGCAGGTACCTACAGATTTATTGCGCCAGACCTTAGGGGATACGCGGATAGCGACAAACCCTACGACGGATACCAACCGAAAAATATCGCTCAAGATATGCT
The DNA here is from genome assembly GCF_000472425.1 of Bradyrhizobium sp. Tv2a-2. Classification (GTDB taxonomy): domain Bacteria; phylum Pseudomonadota; class Alphaproteobacteria; order Rhizobiales; family Xanthobacteraceae; genus Bradyrhizobium. Next base: position 301,456 of record NZ_AXAI01000006.1, read on the forward strand.
CGGCTTGCTTCAAGCCGAGAACGTCGAACGCTTTCATATCCTCAGCCATGATTTGGGCGGGCCGCCGTCTGTCGCGTTGGCATACCTGGCGTCCAACCGCGCGATGTCGCTGGCCACGATAGAAACGCCGTTCTTCGGACTGAGCTCTCCAGGATATGTAGACCCCCGTGTAACGTATTGGCATCTGGGGATGCACGCGAACATGGATATCACCAGGTTCTTGGTGGAAGGCCGTGAAGATCACTATCTGCGGCACTTCTTCAGGGATTTTGCTTACAACCCGGATGCAATTCCGGAAGAAGATGTTCAGTTTTATGTCATGCAGATGCGTCAGCCGGGCAACCTGCGAGCAAGCCTTAATCACTATGGCTACATCCCGCAGATGGCCGAACAGACGAAAGAACTGACCCGCAGCAAACTTACTGTACCGATGTTGGCTTGGGGCGGCCGCAGATCTTTCGGCAATCACTGCATCGATAGTGCGCGAGCGATCGCCAACACGGCGGAAGGTGGCGTTATCGACGAATGCGGGCACTGGGTCTTCGAAGAGAGGCCGGACTTTATCGTCGCTCAGTTGAGCCAATTCTGGCCACGACATAATTGAGCGTCATGAGCGCTGATCGCGTGGCGCGGAGACATTTGACTTTCGATCGCCCAAGGCCGACGGGCTCGCGACTAGGGTCATGCACCGGGGGTCCATCGGTTCGAGACCTGAGGAGGAGGGGTGAACGATGGCTTTCTCCAGATTGTTGGTCGGGATGACCGTAGCATTTGCAGCAACGGTCGCTTCCGCGCAGCCCGCCACACGCGACGAGCCGTTCCGGATCAAACGTGTCGACCACACCGGGATCACGGTCTCCTCGTTGGAGGACTCGCTCAAATTCTGGGTCGATGCGATGGGCTTCAAGCACCTGTACACCTGGACCTTCGAAACCAGCCCTTTCATCGAGCAGGTGGTCGGTGTGCCTGGTGCAGCCATGCGGCTCGCAATGATCGAGGCGCCTGGCCACATGATCGAGCTGCTCGAATACACCGCGCCTGATGACCGAAAGATCTACAAGCCGCGATCATCCGACGTAGGCTCTGTCCATATCGCCTTCAATGTGGAGAACATAGATGCGCTGCTTGCACATATCGCAAGCCTCGGCTGGCTGCCGGTCGGCGATGTTCAAACCGTTGAATCCGGCGAGCGCAAAGGTCTGCGCCTGATCTACGTGAGAGGACCTGACGGGGTCACGCTTGAGTTCCTCCAGCTTCCTGAAGACGCGCCGAAATAGGCAAGGCAGCACCGTGTCGTCGCGGAAGCTGGAGGCGACAGCGGGGCCTAACGATTGAACCAGAGTAGAAAGGACACATGATGACTATCTGCCGAATGATAGCCGGCGTAGCTGTTGCATTCCTCACCACTGCCGCTTCCGCGCAGGATGCGGGCGTTAAACTTCCTGATTATGCGAAGACGCCCGATGAGCTCTCCGCTGTCCAGCCGACCGGTGGGGCGGGCGGATCCGGCAACGCCAAGGTTCAGGTGGTCACGATCCTCGGCGATGCCTCCAAACCGGGAGTCTATGCCCAACTGCTGAAGGTCGGGCCCGGGGCGCAAATCCCGGCGCACCATCATGGTGGTGACCGGGTGGGAACCGTGCTCAAGGGCACTTGGCACTTCGGCTTTGGCGGAAAGTTCGACAAGGCCAAGCTCAAGACTCTGCCCGTCGGTTCAGTCTATACCGAACCCACGAACGAGCCGCACTTCGCGATGACCGGCAACGAGCCCGTAGTCGTGCTGATCACCGGTACCGGACCGACCGACACGATTTACGAAAATCCGGCCGATGATCCGACGAAGAAACCTTGAGAGCACCGCCTTGTAATGCAAGCAGCAACGGAAGCTGCCCTCTTTCGAGTTCGCAATGCCCGGCCTGTGCCGGGCATCCAATGCGTGGTCTGAGTTCTATTGAGAAAGAGGATCGACAGTCGAGACGAAGCACGGCCGGGACGAAAGTGAAGCGCCGCAAGCGCTTTGCTCAAACGTCGCCCTGGCCAAATCGGCCGCTCTTGGCCCCAAAGCGGACGTCCGGCCAGGCTCTCACGTCGAAGAAGGGCCGCGTCAGCGAAGTGGTGACATCTCTCGTTGAGGTTCGCTTGATGAGGCATAGCGGACTGGATTGCTCACGCCGAGGTCTTCGCATTTGACCCTGACGCGACATGGCCGCTCACGGCTTGACGAACTTGAGCACGAATTCGTCCTTCGGTTGCGGCGGATCCGGCGTGTTCTTGTCTCTGGGGTCGTTCGGGTTATGCAGGAAATTGCCTTCGTCGATCAGCTTGAAGCCTGCCGCTTCGACTTCCTTGCGAAGAAACGCCTCCTCGACGCGATGCAAGGAACCGGATTCCGAAATGCCGGTACCGGGCCGACCCGAATGATCGGCAATGACGTAGAGACCTCCCGACTTGAGCGCGGCAAAGACCGCTTTGTTCATCTCCGCGCGATCCACACCGAGGTGTCCGAGGTCGTGATAGTTGAACATCAAGGTCACGAGATCGACGCCGTTCGCGAGCTCGGGGGGAATGGGATCTTCGAACGGCCGGGAGAGCGCGACGATCGGGGCAGCCTGGACGCCATCGCTTCGGAGTTTGCTTTCGCGTTCGGCGAGGGCGACCGTGGATGGTCGCGGCGCGCTCGTGGGCGCCGCTGAGGCCGCGCTCGGCGTTGTGGCTGGTGTGCCGTTGCCCTCGGGCGTGACCGGGGATTGGGGGGCTCGGCTGGGATCGCGGGGTCGGCTCTGACCATAGACCTTGCCCGAGGAGCCGATCGCACGGGCCAACAATTCCGTGGTGTAGCCACCGCCCGCGCTGAGATCGACCGCGACGATACCGGGACGAATGCCGATGAAGCCCAGCATCTGTTCCGGCTTGCGGCGCTCATCATTGGTACGATCTGCCGCAGTGCGATCGGAGCTCTTCACGATCAGTGCGATCTGCTCAGATGAAAGCGGCGGCAAACCTTGCTGCGCTGTTGCTGCTTGGGCATTGAAGAACAGGACGATAGTGAAGCCGGCCGCGACCAGGAGGTCTCTTGTTACGCTTTTCATTGTTTTGCTCATTGTTATCTGACCAATCCAATCCGGGGGAGGCGACGCGATGACCATGGATGCTCTCCCTTATCCGGCAAAGGAGGGCAGAATCTCGCCCAATCCAGGAGTCGGATTTGGCGAGGATATCCAAGGTATATGGCTAAACACATGCATTTTGTGACAGCGAAAGCATTTGCATTTCAGGTTGGCGTGAGGCTCTCGACGCGGGAAATCCTCTCCCTCGCTGCTACCGGGCTAAACCAGACATGACCCGGGGATGCCATCGGGTCGAGAATGAGCCAAAATAGACTCCAAGGCGTGTCCGCATGGGGTATCGCGGACTAGATTTGCTCGCGCTGAGTTCTTCGCATTTTGACCTCGAGCGGGACATCGGTTTACTTATGATTCGGAAGGGGAGTGCTGCTCCGAGCGTCCGCTGGCTTTGGCCAAGTCTATGCAATGCGCGCCTACAAGCGCCGGCTCGCCATTAACCTCCAGACGCAGCGAGCCGCAGCAGCAATGCGCGATCCTCGTCAAAGTTTGATCTCCGAGTTTGTGATTGAGACGCGCCCCTCGATCCGCAGGCACCCACTCAACCTCAGCTCATGCTCCCCGGCATGAAGCATCGCGCCTTGGGATGACCATCCAGATAGTAGGGCCATACCATGGTTCGACCGGCACGGTTCGGTCCATCCACCACCGCCTCGGCGGGAACGTCAACCCACTCTCCATCGATGCGAACGCGGTAATGTCCGTCCTTGCTCTCCCAATCGGCATCATCGACGCGCTTTGCTTCACTGCCGTCGCAGCAAGGACCTTTGCCGCTGTGCAGGCTTTGATACCAGCCGTTCAACTCAGGATGATCGTGATCGTGAGCGCGGGCGCCAGAGCCCGCGATGGCAGCAAGCGCAATTGCAACGACAATGGATGTTGAATGCCAGAAGTCACTGTTCATCGCAGATCAGATCCTTGCTCTCTTGAGTGGATTACCTCGGCTTGGCGTGTCGTCAGATCGATTGATCGAATAACCGCGCTTGAGTGCGATCACCGTCGACCCAATTGAAGATAGGTGCGAGGGAATGGCTGACAATTATATGATTATAAACATATAATCACGTTGTCGCGAGACTCCGGAGCCGTGCCATGAGCCCTATGTTCGCTGGAGGTGCAGGATTACGTTCGTAACGCAATTTCCCGGGCCAGTGATGGTTCGGTAGCTGGACGAGGCCAAAGTCCTCCTGTCAATTAATGGAGCGCGATTTTGTCCAAGTCAGTATTATCTGTTTCCACTCTGCTTGCCGTGTGGGTCTCACGTGCTGCGAGCTCGAGGAGAGCCGCTAACCGGCGCGTCCCGGAGGATCGTGCATTCCGGCTCAGGACAGCGGTGCCAGCCGTGTTGTTTCGGTTGACCACGGAAACAATGACACGGTGCATGTATGGCGGAGGCGCTTTTCCTCATTTGCTGGCCATCATCCTGGCCTGGCTCATCAGGGAGTGTCTTGCCGCATGCGCGCTCTATGCGGGGCTGATGTATCCGAGCGGCGCGGCCTGGACATTTCGATGGTTGCGCCGGGGCGCTTTGCCGATCGATAGGTCGGAGAGCTGCCTAGGCGCGCGCAACTTGCGAACGGCAGCGAATACTTAACGACAGCCGTAACCTATCCGACACGCACCCGTAACGTCGTGCTGCGCTAGCTCGTTGGTACTAGAAGCGTCAGGAGGTGCGGCATGCTACACGCGCATTTGGGCCGGCAGGCTGTGGTGATCGGGGCCGGAATTGGCGGCCTGGCAGCAGCCGGGGCTCTCAGCGAACTCTTCGATCGGGTGGTGGTCCTCGAGCGCGACAACTTGCCTTCCGAGGCAACGCCCCGACCAGGGGCACCGCAGGGACGTCACCTGCACGGGCTGTTGGCCGGCGGCCACCAGGCATTATGCGCACTATTTCCCGATTTGGAAAAAGATCTGGCCCGCGCGGGCGCAATACCAGTCCGCGTCAGTCGCGATTTCTGCGAGAACGGTCCTGAGTCCGACCGGCCCCGACGCGATTTAGGCTGGTCCGCCTATATGCTATCGCGTCCGCTCATCGAACTCGTCATCCGCGGCGCGCTGGCGCGGCTGCCAAACGTCACGGTGCAGCCGCAGTGCCGGGTCACAGCCCTCTTGGCGACGCCTGACGGCCGGCGCGTTGTCGGAGCCCGCTACGCGGCCCCGGGGAGCAGCGAGGAGACGATCGCAGCAGACTTCGTCGTCGACGTCTCCGGGCGCGGCTTTCCGACGCTGGCCTTGCTGCAGGCTATCAATCGGCCAAGGCCAAGAGAGATGGAGATCGGCGTCGACCTCAGCTACGCGACCGCGATCTTCTCGGTTCCAAGGAGCCAGCGGTTCGACTGGTCGGTGGTGCTGACCCACGCAGATGCGCCACACCACGGTCGGCGCGGCGTCCTCTGCCCGATCGAGCATAACCGGTGGATGGTGACTCTCGTTGGAAGGGGCGCCGAGCAACCGCCTGCGGAGCTCGACGGGTTCATGGCATACGCGGAACGACTCGCCAAGCCTACCATTCACGACGCCATCAGGAATGCCAAGCCTATCGGCGACATTGCGCGGTTTGGCTTTCCCGCCAGCGTGCGCCGATATTTTGATGCCGACACAATACCCGACCGGTTGATCGTCATGGGCGACGCCCTTTGCCGCCTCAATCCGGCCTACGGTCAGGGGATGAGTGTTGCGGCCTGCGAGGCGTTGCTACTCAAACGCGTGCTGCTCACCCGCCGCGACGAGCGCGAGCCGTTAGACGGCGTCAGTGTCTTGTTCCACGCGCAGGCGCAAAGCGTGATTGACGGGCCGTGGCAACTCGCAGCGCTTCCGGATTTCGCCTATCCGTGTACCCGCGGGCAACGTCCGGACGATTTCGAGCAGACGTTGCGCTTCTCGGCCGCCATGCGACGGCTTGCGTTCCACGATCCCGCGGTCGACAGGCTGATGACGGAGGTCGCGCACCTTCTGAAGCCGCTCAGCGCCTACCAGGACCCGGAACTGCTGCGGCGCGTCGGGGCCGAATTGACGGCGTAGCCAATCATCCGCGCTGAGCCGAGCATGTGATTTGCGAAGCTGCGCTCGAAATAGCCCATACGTTGCGCGGTCAAGTCCCGGACAAGAATGCGATGAGCGCTTCCGCAACCGGGCCGGCCGCGTCGCGCTGAGGAAAATGGCCCGCGCCGTCGAGAACGATGCGCCGGTAACTCGAGGTGAAGAATTGCTCTTTGCCTTCCGAAGTGGATAGGTGGTTGCACGGATCCGCGCCGCCATGAATTACAAGAGTGGGCACACGGATCTCCGAACCCTGCGCGAGCTGATGTTCAATGTCGTCGTAGGCGGAATCCGAGGCAGCAAGACCCCAGCGCACGCGATACGAATGGAGGACGATCTCGGCCCAGTCGGCATTCATGAATGATGCCGCTGTCGCCGCGAACTCTTCGTCGGAGATGGACCAGGAGGGGTTCCAAATCTGCCAGATATAGCGCGTAAAGTTCAGTCGGTCATTGCGCACGAGATCTGCGCCGCGATCAAGCGCGATGTACCAGTGATACCAATAATTGTGGACCTGACGGAGCGAAAGGATCTGGTCGGGATTGTTCGTGCCCCAGCCGACCGAAAGAGCAGCGCAATGGGTAATCCGCTCTGGGGCAAGGAAGCTAGCAATATAGGCAGCGCGCGCGCCCCAATCGTGCCCGACCACCGAATAGTGTTCGAGACCGATCGCATCCGCGAGATCGAGGACGTCGCGTCCGAGCGCGGAGAGTTGCCCGGAGCGAAACGTTTCCTTGTTTCGGAATCGGGTAGAACCAAAACCACGGAGATATGGAACGATCGTACGCAGGCCCGTGGCGTGGAGGGGGGCTAGGACTCTGTCCCAGGTTCGCACATCATCGGGCCAGCCGTGGAGCAGGATGACCGGTCGGCCTGTGGCGGGGCCCGAGATTTCGTAGCCGATATCGAGGAGCCCGGTCGATACCGTCCTCAATTCGGGTCGCGTACCATCGTTTGCCGTGCGAGATGACAAATCGCTGGCGAGCGTGATCTGCGTAGAAGCTGCACTCATCGCTGTTTCCTGTTTCAACCGGCCACACGACGTTCCGAGTTGAGATAGGTAGCCTCGGCGATTTCGCCAATGTCATAGATCCAACGATTCGGGCCACGACTCGACTCGCCGATTGTCGCGAGAAGGACAGGATGCCCTGGGATATGACATCCGCTCCCGCGCTGCCTTAACGGCAGGAGAAAGATGCGTGCGTGTCGAGCGAATGCAGTGGCCGCACGATAGTGCTGTGATTTTTTCAATTCCGCGAAAGGCGCCGTGAGTCCATATTGATCTTCGCGCTCAACCATAGGGTGCTGCATTCAGAGTGCTTGGCGGCCGTTGCCGCCGAATGAAGCTCTGGCGATCGCGGGCGCTCGCATCGGTGGCAGCGTAGCAGTCTCGAATAACCGGAGTACAAATCATGGACTTCCTTTCTCGTCGCCGGATGCTGGCAGCGACCGCGGCCGGCGGCCTCCTGACGACGTCTGCCACGGCGCGCACGCAGTTGGCAGACGCCGTCCCTCAGCCGCAGCGACCGGGTCGCGGCGGGACCGATCCAGGCCCGCGTAACGCGGTGCGGGACCGGCAGAACGCGGATATTCTCGTGCCTCCGGCGACCGATCATGGCAGTTTACCGAATCTGCGCTTCTCGTTTTCCGATTCCCACATGCGGCTTGAGACAGGTGGCTGGACCCGCCAGGTGACGCAGCGCGAGCTTGCCGTCGCCACGTCGATTGCCGGTGTGAACATGCGCCTGAACGCCGGTGGTGTGCGTGAGATGCATTGGCACAAGGCGTCTGAATGGTCCTACATGCTTTACGGCACGGCCCGCATCACGGCCATGGATGCCAGTGGACGCTATTTCGTGGACGATGTTGCTGCCGGCGATGTCTGGTTCTTCCCTTCCGGGGTTCCGCATTCCATCCAGGGCCTAGGTCCGGACGGTTGCGAGTTTCTTCTCGTCTTCGACGACGGTAATTTCGACGAAGACAATACCTTCATGATCGCCGACTGGTTCAAGCACACACCGAACGAGGTGCTCGGCAAGAATTTCGGGGTGCCGGGTTCACTGTTTGACCATACCCCAGAGGAAAGCCAACGCTACATTTTCCCGGCTCCGTTGCCGGGGCCGCTGAGCTCGGACAAGATTGCTGGAGGGACACCGGTATCAAAGAGCTTCAGCTCGCGGCTGATGGCGCAGGATCCGATCAGAACGGCAAGCGGAACGATGCGGATCAGCGATTCCACCGTTTTCCCGGTCAACACCACGACCGCCGCGGCCCTGGTCGAAGTCAATCCGGGTGGCTTGCGCGAACTGCACTGGCATCCCAATGGGGACGAATGGCTCTATGTCATCGAGGGTCAAGCACGCATGGGCGTGTTTGCGGGGCAGGGCCAGGCGCGCACATTCGATCTGCAAGCCGGTGATGTCGGCTACATTCCCGTCGCGATGGGGCACTATCTCGAGAATACCGGCACGGGACCGCTGCGATTCCTCGAAACGTTCAAGAGCCCGTACTTTGTCGACTTCTCTCTCGACACGTGGATGGCGTTGACTCCGCCGAAGCTGGTGGATGCGCATCTGGACCTGGATCCGCAAGTAATGAATGCGCTTCGCAAGACCAAGGCTCCAGTCGTGCCGACCTGAGCAGCGTCGCGGAACGTCTCTCGCGGCTTGAGCATTCGGTGCTGGAGCCGTGGGCTGACACGCCGCGATTTCATGGGGTGTTTCGCGCCTGAGAGTAAATTGCCCTCGGGCCGTCCGCCGAGCAGCTCGTCGCCGGAGAACGTGATGAGGCCCGCGCCGGCGGCCTCGCGAACCGTCGGCTCTTTTGCAGCATCAGCACATGAGAATTCGCGAACCGGCATCGCTTGTGGCCACGGCGAGGCTCCAAGCTCCGGTCATTCAGTGTCGCCATGGTGACACTGCAATCGTAACACGCGTCGTCTGCGCTGAAATCAGGCTGTAACCTGTTCGCCCTCTGATCGGCTGCAATAAGCCGAATGGATGAGGAGAGCGCGATGGCAGTTGGAAAGATCGGCAAGCAGGCCGTAGTGATCGGGGCCGGGATGGCCGGTTTAGCCGCGGCGGGCGCGATTGCGGACCATTTCGAAAACGTGCTCGTGCTGGAGCGCGACCGCCTCACAAACCAGGCGATGCCGCGATCGGGTGCGCCACAATCGCGGCAACTGCACGTCTTGGTGCAGGGCGGCCAGCGGGCGTTGACCGATCTGTTTCCGCATTTCGAGCAAGATTTGCTGAATGCCGGCGCGGTGCCGCTTCGAATGCCGGGCGAGCTTCGATTCGAGATCCCAAGGCTCGGTTCGTTCCCGTCGCGCGATTTCGGCTGGCTCCTCTATGGCGCATCCCGTCCGCTGGTCGAGTTGATCACACGCCGACAGGCCGCGAGACTTGCCAATCTGTCGATACGCTCGCAGTGCCGGGTACTCGAGATCACCGCTTCGCTCGACGGCACCATGGTCACTGGCGTGAGGTTTGAATCCGCTGCCGGACGGCAGGAGATTCTCGCGGCCGATCTCGTTGTCGACGCATCCGGACGTGGTGCACCAACCTTGGGACTGCTGCGTTCGTCCGGCCAGCCGGTACCGGATGAAATCGTCATCGGCGTCGATCTCCATTATACGACCACGACCTTCGTGATGCCCGAGGACGCACCTACGGATTGGAAAGCCATAGCCACTCATCCCCAGGCGCCGGAGCGCAGCCGCGGCGGCTATATGGTGCCAAACGAAGGCAACCGCTGGGTTCTGACGCTCACGGGACGGCTCGGCGAACGACCGCCAAGCGAGCCGGACGGATTTATGGACTATGCCCGGGGGCTCGAGACGCAGACGATCTACAATGCCATCAAGCATGCCGAGCGGCAGGGCGGGTTCGAGCGTTATGCCAATCCGGTGAGCGTATGGCGCCGCTTCGATCGACTCAATTCGTTTCCTGAAGGCCTGTTACCCATCGGGGATTCCATCTGCCGCTTCAATCCGATCTACGGCCAGGGCATGAGCGTGGCCGCGCAGGAGGCCCGCCTTCTGAAGCAGCTTCTGGACGGCCGGGCGACCAAGTCCGATCCGCTTGCAGGACTTGCGGCGGCGTTCTTCTCTGAAAGCCTGGCGTTGGTCGAGGCACCATGGAATATGGCTGCGGTCCCGGATATGATCTATCCAGAGACGCGCGGCGAACGCCCGGCAGATTTCGAGGACAGGCTCAAATACGACGGCGCCCTGATGAGGGTTGCGATGAACGATGCCTCGGTTCACCGATTACTCGCAGAGGTGCAGCAACTGCTCAAGCCGCCAAGCGTTCTCCAGGATCCGGATGTCGATCGCCTCGTTCAGCGCGAGCTGTTCCAGATGGCCGCCGAATAAGATTGCGCACTAGGACTGCGTGGCTTTGCACAACGGTCACACCAAACCGGCGAGCGCGCCCGCACTTTCGGTGCGCTCCTCTTCTTGGAATCGGTGGCGCGCTAGCTCCGGGAACGGCGTTCAGCATATTGCGTTACGGCCAGTCAACGACGTCGGCGAGAATCTTCGCGGCCGAGCGAATTTAGGAGGCTCTCTTTCCTTTGTTCGAGACCGATTCATCACGATGATCCCGGGGACTTGATGCCGTCGACGATTCCTTGCTCTTTCCGCTGGAAATTTCTTCAGCTCCCGAAGAGGGCTGGCCGGACGATGACCGCGAAACACTGAACGTCCCCATTCCCAGGGGCAGCTCAATTTTTATATCGCCGTATTCGTGAGAGCACGCGGCGACACTGGCTACTGAACCTTTAACTGCTTCTTCTATTGCCGTTTTCAATTGTGGATCAACCTTGCCCTCAAGCCGAACCTGACTCATGAGAGTCTTCAGCTGTTCTTGGTACATAGAGGCAACTTGGGCTCTGCAATCGTGTGCATGACTTTCTTGGTAGAAGTAAACGCCCTCGTGCAGGGCCGCGTAGAATCCGAGCGATAGCAGGCATCCTCCGACAACAAAACGCCCTCGAGTAGGGTTTTCGTGAAAGATTTCGACCAGCTCAATTCGTAATCTGAACTCTATTCTGGACCGCTTTGGTGCGGACACAGTCCCGGCTATTGCATTTAGCTCGTCGAGAATTGCGTTGACGTCGAAATACGCATCAAATTCGGATGCTGATCCGTCCTCGGGTACTAGAGCCACTTTGACATCTGGCAAGCTCTTGAGCCACACCTTGAAGTGGGCGTCGGGACTGATTTCGCCGTCTCGCTCCTTGACACAATATTCGGCCATCGCCTCAGCAACAGCCGCGGTCCACTGCAGCTTCTGAAAAACGGCAAGTAGTTCTCCGACCTCTGCCGGTCTGCCCCTCCGATCAAGCGTTACTTCGAGAAACAGTTCGCTGCCACCTGGCCACTGGAATGCGTTGCTTACATCCATTGAGTACCCCCCTTTGAAGGGTGAACGTAAGACAGTACAATCTCGGGTAATTGTTTGTCGATAACTATGTGCGTCCACAGTATTCGTCAGTGTTCTCCTTCACGTGACGCCGAGACCTCTCGGCGTGGTGCTCAGAGACCGTTGATCGATCACTGAACCGACGCCATTTTTCTGTTAGTATTTGCGCGCAGCTTGTTGAAAGCCCAAGCGAGTCTCGCCGGCCTGTCCAAACGGTCCAGTCTCGTGACTGCCCTCAAGCAGACGGTGATGAGGCAGGAGGCCGCGCAATTGCTGCCGCCGGTTAAGGTTGATAACGACCGAGTCACCGCCGCAGGGCCTTGCGTTGTGTTCTCGGTCCAATCAAGATAACTCCGAAAGGTACTGCTAAGGCCGGGGAAAAACCATGCGGGTATTGTTGCTGCTGAGTGCCGCGCTCGCATCCTTTGCGGCCACGATGACCTTGAGCTCTTCGAATGCAAACGCGGTCTTTTGGCGCGGCTTATACGCGCCCACCAACATCGATATTCACGGGTGGCCCATCATCAAGGAGCCGCCTCCCAGCCCATGTCAGTGGATACGGGTGAACGGCTATTACGTGCGCCAATGCATCTGCCCATGCATCAACTAAGCATTTGTCGAACGGCTCGACCGATCCTTCGTTCCCGAAATCGAGGCCATTTCCGACCCTTCTCCGGAATGGTTTCGACCCGATTCGCCTTAGGTCGCCGCCAAGCTTCCCCCGCTCGAACGGCCTCGAGCTTGCAAAATGCCAAGTGAAAGATTTCGAGTACCAGACCTCCGCTCCGGCAGCGCGCCGTTCCTCGTGCAGGCAGCGGTCGCGCTTTGCGCGGGTACATGGGATGCCCGAGCGGCAACATAATAGCACGCCGACGGACGAACATCGTGTCTGGAAGGCGCTGTTAGCTGGCGGCCCGATCGTCAAGACGGCACGCCTGTGCTGGCGTGGTTGACCATACCTTAACCGAATGCCTACCGCGCCCCTTTGAAGCGCGTTGCTCATCGAGTATCGTGCCGGTCGCACCGCAATTGACACGGCAAAGGCCCGCTTCCTAGCGCGGGGCAGAGGCAAATGTGTTCATGGAAAATCGTGCCGCAGTAACAAAGCCGGTCTGGCGCAACAATATCGTTTGGGCTGTCATCGCCGGAATCGCGGGAATGGATGCGTTGTGGGCATGGTCGGTCGGCATAAGGATCGCGCCGGGTCTAACAACGCCGCTGGTTTTTGCCGGGCTGGTTCTGATGAATCGTGTTTATGTCACGATAAGACCCAACCCAAGGATCGCGGCGCTCGCCGGCGCTACGGCGCAGCTCCTGGCGTTTACATCGGTTGCTAGCGTTCTAATCTATCTCACCGTCGGATCCGACTTCCCACTAATCGACCGATATCTTTCAGCGGCAGATGCAGCAGTCGGATTCGATTGGCTTGGGCTGTTCAACTGGGTCCAAGATCATCCTGGCGTCAATAGTGTGCTAGTTTTTTCGTATGACAGCAGTATAGCCCAAATCGGGGTTCTCCTGATCGTGCTGAACGTGCTTGGAATGCTTGAGCGCACGGCCGAATTTGTTTGGCTGTTCATCCTGACATTGCTGATCGTTATTCCAATATCGTGGTTATTCCCGGCCGAAAGCGCATGGGTCCATTATGGAGTCACCCACCGCGTATACGCCTACCATCTTGCGGATTTCTCGGCGCTTAGGAGCGGCCAGATGTCGGAGATTGCGTTGGCCCGCATGAATGGACTTATTACATTCCCGTCTTTCCACACCGCACTTGGGCTCATTCTGATCTATGCCACCAGGGGAATTCGTTTCCTGTTTCCCATATCGCTCGCATTCAACGTGCTGATGATCGCTTCAACTCTGCCGGCCGGCGGACATTACCTAGTGGATCTCATTGGGGGCACAGCTGTCGTGCCGCTCGCCGTCGTAATCTTCGGATGGGGCCAACGACCGTCGGCCAGGGGCCGGCTTGCCAGCGGCGTTGTGCTGAGTGCGGCGAGGGATTGAAAGCCGTTTGGGAAGCTCCGCAGAAAGACAGCAAAGTCCTGGCACCGTTTGTTTCGTTGCTTGGTAATCGGCTACGCCGGGGCTTCTCGGCAGTTAATTGGAAGGGTCACGGCTGCACCGTTTTTCTACGGGACTGCGTGCTCGAAAGCTGAGTAACAACCAGCAATTCGGGGGTACCTCCGGAGGTCGGAGCGTCCTACCTGGCGGCTAGCTGTTTCAGCTTGGCACCTGTCCAACTCGCGAGAAGCTAAAAGTCTCGCCCTGCGTTTGCAGTAGCACATTGTTACCTTTTTAGACGGCGCGAACGGCTCCTGCCGAGTCCAATTGTCGCGTCGAGCCTTGCGCCTTCGCAACACGGCTTCCAGTTCAGCTGACCCGCTTTCTATGGTCCTTTCAGCAGCATTTGCGCGCTTCGGGGCTGCGATGAAGAGTTCTCCTCGCCGAGCTCGATCTCGTTCGAATCTGAAGGACGACGCGGTCAGCGTTGCCGACGCACGCCGTCATCTCATTCCAGTTCTGGTTTCCCGTATTTATACGGGGCGGCGTGGAAATTTGGAGTTACTTCCGTAAATCAGAACTTCCTAAGATCATGGTCAAGGAGCAATCCTGGGCGCGCCACCCCTTAGGGTTAAGAAACGATCAACAGGTGACAATTTTTTGACGGAACAATAACAATGGCCGCGTTGGCACCGGCTTCGTCTGCCGACGATGTGCAAATCGATCTTTCCAAAGAAGGGATTTCTCCTATGTTGAAGTACTATATTAAGACCACTGAAGCCCTGAAGCGTCTGCGCGCGGACACGGAAGGTGTGGTGTCGTTTGAGTACGTGATTGTCGCCGCTTGCGTCGTCGGCGCTGTGATTTTCGCATTCGGTCCTACGGGCAGTGGGGCTCTCGGGCAGGCGCTTCAAGGCGCGATCAACACGATCATCGGCAAGGTCAATGCTGCCCTCGCATAATATGGCCGTCTGACTCCGGAGAGGGGGGGCATGGACTGTGCCCTCCACCTTTCCAATCTTCGCGTTTGATGAAATCGGCGTAGTGGCTGGCGATAGCGATACCGGTGCTAATCATTCGACTAAGAACATGCCGACAAGTGCGGTGAGCACGATCGGCACCGCTGTCACTACTGCCATCGGAGGTTATTGAGCTGCCTGACTCAATCCGGCATTGCGATCTGTCAGTACCTTTCCTGAAAAGCGTGCATTTTGATGAATTGGTTTGTTTCCATAGCGTTGATTCTGGAAATCCTTTTGTTGCTCTATGTTGCAACAATCGATGTCGCGACACGATTGATTAGCAATGAGATCTGTCTGGCCTTGGCGCTCCTCGGGATCGCCAGTCAACTGGCCAGCCCGATGCAAGTTGCCGAGTCGCTGATATCAGCTGCAATCTTGTTCGTGCTGCTCTTGGTCATCTACACGCGGGGTTGGATTGGCGGCGGCGACGTCAAGCTGCTGGTTGCATTGGCGATTGGTCTTCCTCTGGCGGGCGTAGTTCAGTTGATGACCATCACCGCGCTGGCTGGCGGCGTACTCGCCCTGGTGCATCTGATGATGCGCCATCTGCCTTATCCCAAGCTCGCGCCTGCCGGATCGTCGCTCGTACGCCGCGTCTACGCGGTAGAGCGTTGGCGCCATTTGCGACACGCACCGCTACCTTACGGTGTTGCGATAGCGTCGGGTGGTATCTTGACCATTTTGAATCAAGGACTTTGACATGTCATTCACGTTGCGTATCTCGATCATTGCGGTGCTGCTATTGGCAGCCAGTGCGTTCGGGCTCATCGCCTACAACATGAACCTGCCGAAGGAGGTCTCGGTGGCGATCGCGGACAAGGGGCCGGCGCCTGCGCCAGCCGCTGCGCCTGCGACCGTGGGGTACTTTGTTGCGGCGAGGCCGCTAACGAAGGGTACATTGGCCCGCGAGGAAGATTTCACGGTACGTTCGGCCGTGCCGGAACGTGTTCCTGCGGGAGCAATCCTTGAAACGCCGGACTCCAAGCTAGGGCTTCCCGGTTCTCTGGTTCGCAAGTTCGTCGATGCTGGCAGTCCTATCACGTTACAAGACATCTTGCGCCCGCGCGATCGAGGTTTCCTCGCCAGCGTCTTGGCACCGGACAGCCGTGCCATCAGCATCAAGGTTGACGAGGAGTCTGGGGTCTCGGGCCTCATCAGGCCGGGTGATCATGTGGATGTCGTGTTGACCCAGGTGTTCGAGAAAGCAGATCCGGCACGTCGCGCTCTTAGCGAAACCGTTCTACGCAACGTTCGAGTCATTGCGATCGACCAGGAGATTGCGCAAGGCGGAAAGGCAATCAGCACGATGGCAGGCAAGCTAGCGCAAACCGTCTCTTTGGAGCTGACGCCAGAGCAAGTCAAGAAGATCACCGTCGCAAAGCAACTCGGAACGCTGGCCTTGGCCGTACGTGCGGCAGTTGACCAGTGGAATACGGCTGATGCTGGCGCTGTGTCGAGCTGCGACGTTTCGCCGGAACTTGCCCGCCAGAGTGCGATCGCCGGTCAGCGCGCCGCAGTGGTCGTTCACACTGGAGGTGAGGTCAGGGAATACTCAGTCAGGAAGCAAGACTCAGACGACAGCGACGCGGCCGTGAGCTGCAACGGATCGTCGTCGGAAGTTGTCCGCCCGACTGCCACGGCGATGGATTACACTGATAAAGTGTCGGAGAAACGTTGATGAGCATGGCCGTAGTCAGTGCGACTGAAGAGACGACGTCCGTTGTAACGCGCAACCGCATCGTCTGTTTCGTGAATGATGAGCTCAGTGCCGCGGCTCTGCGCAAGGGCCTCGAAGGCAGCAACATATCGATCAGGCGCGGCACGATCCGCAATGCCATACGGATGCTCGAAACCGACACCGAACTGTTCGCGTTGGTGACAGACATCAGTGGAATCGATGATCCCTTTACCGAACTGGAAAGGTTGGCTGGCGTCTGCCCGCCCGATGTTCGGGTGGCTCTGATCGGTGAGAGCAGGGAGATCTCCTTCTATCGTGAGCTGATGGATCTCGGCTTGACCGAGTACCTTCCGAAGCCGCTCACGCGGGACATGGTGCTGGACCAGCTTCGCCCGAAGCTGGTTGGTGACGTGGCCGCGGATCCGACTGATCGGGGCGGGCATGTAATCTCGATCTGCGGCGCCCAGGGCGGCGCCGGGGCAACGAGTATCGCGATCAATCTCGCACTGCAACTCGCCGACACCACGAAGGCCAAGGTCGCGCTGCTCGACCTTCATCTGCAAGGCGGCGAAACCGCCGTGATGTTAGGTGTTCGGCCTGGACCGGGGCTGCGGATCGCTTTGGAAAACCCGATGCGGGCGGACACGTTGTTCCTCGAGCGCGCGGCAATCGAGGTCAATGAGCGGGTTTGCTTGATTTCTGCTGATGAGGATTTGGATGCGCAGCTCGACATCACTGAAGGGGGTGTGAGACACGTGCTGGGTCTGCTCCGCCAACGATTCAATTACATCGTTGTCGATATGCCAGTCCCGTTTCCTCCGTCGATGCATCCGGTGCTCACGCTTTCACGTCACGTGCTGGTGCTGCTGGAAGCCGAGGTCACCGGACTTCGCAATGCGCATGCTCTCCGCGCCGCCGTCACCAACATCGCCGGTAAAGATCGAGTCTTCACTTTGCTCAACCGCGCCGATCGTGCGGGGGGACTTCCCAAAGCCACGATTGTTAAGGCGTTGGGCGCCGACCCAGACATGGTGATTCCCGATCTCGGGAAAGGGATGACTCAAGCAGTCAATCTTGGAATTCCAGCTCTAAAGCACGTTAGGGGATTGCGACGTCACCTTGCCCCGATCGTACGGGAGATTACGGGTGTCCGCGCCGAGCGGAAGGGACACTTGAGGAGGCTGCTCGGGTTATGAAAAAATTCGGTAGACGCGACGACGACACGCGAGTTCTTTTGTCGGCATTGCCGCCAAGCTTGCCTGCTTCTCCGCCAAGCCTGCCCGCATCGACGCCCATGCCTGCGTCGCCTCCAAGCGTGACAGCACCGACAAGACGCGAGGAGCCTTCGAGTCAGCGGGCCGTCGTGTCAGCTTCGTTGCGAGAACGGGTCATCGAGCAGATTGAGCCGTCGGCAGCCGCAACTGTTTCCCGCGAAGTTCTGCGGCGGCAGATCGAGGAAATCATCCATCAGATTGCCAACCAGGAACGGCTCGAACTGTCAGGTCGCGAGCAGCTTCTGCTGGCGGAGGAGATCGCGGATGACATGACGGGCTACGGCCCGCTTCGTCCGCTTCTGTTGGATCAGTCGATCAATGATATCATGATCAACGGGCCGAGTAACGTTTATGTCGAGCGAAACGGCAAGCTGGAGCGGATCGCGGTCCGATTTCGCGACAATGATCACATCGCCTCCGTTGCTCAGAAGATTGCCGCCCAGGTTGGGCGGCGTGTTGACGAGTCTAGTCCGATGGTGGATTGCCGGTTACCGGACGGCAGCCGCGTCAACATCATCTTGCCGCCGCTCGCAATCCATAGCCCCTGCATTTCAATTCGGAAATTCCCGAGCCGCCGTTTGAACATCGCAGGGCTGATCGAAAATGGCTCAATGACCCCGGCCATTGGCCAATTGTTAGAGATTGCCGGTCGCGCTCGGCTCAACGTTCTGGTCTCTGGCGGTACCGGATCCGGCAAGACGACGCTCTTGAACGCGATGAGTCAGTTCATCGATCAAAGCGAACGCATTGTCACGATCGAGGATGCGGCAGAGTTACAGCTGCAGCAGCCACACGTAATCAGCCTGGAGACCCGGCCTCCAAGTCTCGAAGGCACGGGGCAGGTGACGCAGCGCGATCTGCTGGTGAATGCCCTGCGCATGCGCCCTGACCGGATTGTCGTTGGTGAGGTACGCAGCGCAGAAGCGTTCGATATGCTGCAGGCGATGAACACCGGCCATGATGGTTCGATCTCCACGGTACACGCGAATAGTACCCGGGATGCCCTGACCCGCATCGAAAACATGGTGCAGATGGGCCAGGTCAATCTACCGTCGCGCGCCATTCGCGCTCAGATCGTCGCTGCGCTGGATCTCATTGTGCAGGTCGAACGCATGCGAGACGGACAGCGCCGCGTCGTTCAGATCAGTGAGGTAATCGGCCTGGAAGGCGATGTGATCACCACCAATGATATCGCGGCGTTCGAGTACAAAGAAGAGGATGTTCACGGGCGGATTTCGGGACTTTATCGGTCCACCCAGGCAATCCCGAAATTCAAGAGCCGTCTTGTCTACTACGGGCTTGATCGCGCTTGGGCTGAGGCCATGAGGCAAATATGATACCGACGTCTTGGATCATCGTTAACTTGGTGCTCCTGATCTGCGCAGCCGCCAATTCGTTGTGGCTCGACGGTCGAGAAAGACGCATGCATCGTCAGATGACGATAGCTCTACCAACCGCACAGTCGGCTGGCTTAATCTCCATTCGTCGCGCAGAGACCGGGGCGCGCGGGCTGTTTTTCTACCGCTTCGCCAACTACAGGGCTGAGGTCACATACGTCTGGCACCCGATCTTTGTGTTACTTGCCGGGGTCAACGCAGCATCAGCAATCGTCTATGCCAATCAATTCCTGAAATTTTCCACCTTCACCGTGTCTATCGCGGCTGTCGTTGCGGCCATCATGGTGGTGCGAGGGCTGTTTGCATGGCAGGAACGTCGGTTCGCCAATCAGCTCTTTCGACAGCTACCTGACACGATCCAGTTGGTGACAAGCACTGTTCGGTCAGGTCTGCCCGTGCAGGAAGCCTTTCGCACCATAGCGCGCGAGATGCCGCAACCGACAGCGGGGCAGTTTGCGATCGCATGCACTGAACTCAGTCTGGGGAGAACTCCCGAGGAAGCTGTCGAAGCAATCTATCGGCGAACGCGGGTGGTCGAGTATGGGATCTTTGCGGTGACTCTTGCAGTCCAGCTGAAGTCAGGTGGCAGTTTGGCCGAAACCTTGCAGACGTTGGGAGAAACGGTAGCTCAGCGGGTAGCGCTGGCTGCTCGCGCCAAGGCGCTGGCCGCAGAGGTGATCTTTTCCTCACGTGCACTTTCATGCGCGCCCCTCATTGTCGGTGGGTTGCTGTACCTGATGAGTCCGCAGTCAGTCGATATGCTGTTTTATGATCCGACCGGAAACGCGCTGCTGGCTTACGCAGTCACATCAGTGGTTACTGGGCACTTCGTGATACGCTGGATGATCAGAAAGGGGACCGCACTATGACCGCTGGTCTCAGTTTGGCAACTCTCGCCATCGTTGCTGCGGCGGCAAGCTGCCTGCTGATCATCCACGAGATCCACCTTCGTGCATTGAACGCGCGGGTATCAAAGGCTGTCATGGACGTTCCGGGCGGGGCGACGTCCTTTCAAGACATTACCAGTTGGTTTTCCTCGCTCGGCACGCGCTATCAGCGCTTCTACGCTGCCGACAATATCGACCAACTGCGAGCCACCCTTCAATCAGCAGGCTTCAATCATCATCGGACCTTGCCGATCTGGATCGGTGTCAAGGTTTTCTGCATGTTCGTGTTCCCGCTCGCGGGCTTTCTGCTTGCGGAACTCTCGGCGAGGCCGCCGACCGATGTGCTCGTGTTCGCGCTTTTTGGAATGATTTTCGGAATTATGGGGCCGCGACTAATTCTGTCGGTACTTCGACGGCGTTTCGATGCGGCCATTCGACTTGGCACGCCCGATACCATCGATTTGCTGGTCGTGTGCAGCGAGGCCGGAATGGGTCTGGAGAGCGCACTGGAACGTGTCGCGAAGGAAACGAACCAGACCAATCCTGCCATGGCGGCGGTCCTACAGGGTCTTCTTGATGATCTCCGAATGCTGCCAAATCGCTCCGACGCGTTCGAGAAATTGGGAGCGATGTCAGATGGACTTCGCCGCTTTGGCACCATGGTCAGTCAGAGCCTGCAATACGGAACGCCGTTGAGCCAGGCTCTGCGCAGCATCGCCGCCGACCTCCGGCAAGAACGTCTGACGAAGCTGGAAGAACGAGCCCACAAGCTAGGCGCCAAGCTGACGGTGCCGATGGTGTTGTTCTTGCTGCCAGCCATGTTCATTATTTTGGGTGCGAGTCCGTTTCTGCATCTCATTCGTACGTTCAAGCACATCGGATGATAGGTATGAGCACGGTTCGCGCCCATGGCGGTAAGTTTCTGAGCCGTAAAGCGTCGTTCATCAGGGATCAACGCGGCGCCGTCGCGCTTGAGATGCTCATCGTCTACAGCATGCTGATGTTCAGCCTGTTTCTGCCGCTTGCCGACGTCGCTATCGCTGGCTTCCGGTACATATCTGCGTGGGAGGCATTGCGCGGCTTCGGGCAATACATTCAGTACGACCCGCCGCCTGACGTCACGAATGCGTCGAGTTGGGCGTCAACCGCAAGCGCCAAGGCCGATCCCCGTTTTCCCATCAGCAATCTTCAAGTGCTTTGCGGCGACGCGAAGGCTGTCTGCTCCGCGGCCAACGTGTCGGCGCCGGTGAAGTACTATTCATACACGACCACCGTCACATTCGCGCCCATGGTGGTGAGATCGGCGTTGTGCACCAGCAGTAACGCCAATCCTTGTACCTTTACCCTGCGCTACACAGAACGGTTTCAATAGGATGTGCCATGCGTAACCTGCTTCGTTCCCGCCGAGGTTCAGTCGCATTCGCAACCGTGATCGCCCTGGTGCCGCTGATCGGAGTGGTCGCACTGGGGGGCGAGGCCGGATCTTGGTACGTCACCAAGCAACGCGCGCAGAATGCAGCCGATGCAGCTGCCTATGCGGGTGGATTGTGGGTGGCTTGCTCTCTGGCTCCGTCTACCTGCACCGAAACGCAATCATTGGCTTATCGCGGGAAGGAGTTCGCTGCACAGAATACTTTCTGCAACGCAGGCGACACCTCCTATCCGGACTCGAAGTGTTCTACCGCACTTGGCAAGGGAACATCCCAAACCGTGCAGATCGCTTCGCTCGCTTCCTGGAATGGGACCGCCGGAAATTTCGTTCAGGCCACGGTTAGCCAGCAACAGCCAACATACCTGGCAGCGGTACTGGGATTGTCTACTGTCAATATAAGCGCGACGGCGGTTGCCCAAGCTGTTAGTACGAACGTCCCGGGCTGCGTCTTGGCATTGAGTGGCTCTCTCCAGTTCCAGGGCAGCCCGAATATCAATGCACCTGGTTGCAGCGTGGCCTCAAACGACAGGAACCCCGATGCAATAAATTTCATCGGCGGCGGAATGACCATGAATGTCGGCTCGCTAGCGGCGGCCGGCGGCTGCACGGGTAGCACATCATTCTGCAATACCGCGTTGACTTATATGCCGCCGGTCACCAATCCATTCTCTGGCCTTGATGGCGCACTCACCACCTTGTGCGGATCGAACCCGACTCTTCCTGCAAAATGCGGTCTTGCAAAATGCACGGGATCGGGGCTCACCGCTTACACGGCCGCCACCCCATGCGTGAATGACAGCGTCAAGACAAAGGGCAATACCGCTGTGACGTTGACTGGAGGTGGGGTGTACTTCATATCTGGTACTCTGACACTCGTCGGCGGCTCCTCGATCACTAGTGGTGCAGGAGGAGCGCTCATCATTCTGTTGCCAGGCGCGTCAATCGACACGAAGGGAGGAGGGGTGCTCACCATCTCTGGGCTGACAAGTGCCCCCGGTGCCTCGTCGCTTCCTACCGCTCTTCAGTCTAGCGCTGCCTTATTCCAATACATGTCCATTTACGATGCCTCAGCGACGGCCGTCACTTTCGGTGGAAACAGCAACATCAACCTGACAGGAAGTATCTACGCGCCGACTGCGGCAGTGACGTTCCAGGGCAATCCGACCCTCAACTTAGGCGGCGCAAACGGTTGTGGCGAGTTGATAGCCGCCTCAGTCGCGTTCAATGGCAATGCCACCTTCAACGACAATTCGTGCCCGGCAAAGCCGTCTCCGACCTACTACGTGAAGTTGGTGCAGTGATGAGAAAGCTTGATCAGCGCGGCGTCGCGGCGCTGGAGTTTTGCCTTATCTCCGTGGGGCTCTTCACGTTCATTTTTGCGATCTTCGATCTCGGACGCTATGCAATCACGATGCAGTCATTGCGCACGCTTGCGCATGCTGGCGCTCGGGCAATGATGATCAATTGCTACACGCCTAACGTAATAAGTAAGACGTCGCCTTCGGGTTGTACCGGTGACTACCTGACGGCCGCGCAGAAGCAGGCTGCTGCCCCTTTCCTATATAGCAATGGTAGTTCTGCGCCGACAGTTAGCACCACTGCGGGAGCCGCTGCACTGACCGTGACGGCCTCTCAATCGGGCTTCAGCATGATGATGCCGATCTGGGGCGCGGCACTCAATGCGCCGAGTGCGTCCACCCAAGTTCCGTTCTAGCGCGTTTTCAGACAACCATCCCGGATAGGTCTGGAGACTTCGCTAAGCGATAGGAGCGATGTCCCCTCTTGAACGGACTTTCGGAGTTTCCGCCTCGAGGCGGAGCTTCTGTCATGGGTGAGTCTCTCAAGCGGCGCGGCGCCGGGAGGTAAAATAAGCTGTCACGCTCCAGGTTTCCCGCGGGCAGCCTCGGAAAGTGGTGCTCGCTGGCAACATGGGCACATTTTCTCCGGTGTTCAGGCAATCGAGTAAGTGCCGATCCTTGCAAATGAGGCACACGACGGATGATGATCTTGGCGGCCACATCCGAGGCTGGCAACGGACGCGACGTGTCCAATTGCGAGGCCGGAGTTGGTTTCGTGCTCAAAACCGAGTGTGCGCGAGGGCGGCAAGTACAAGTAACGATTTATAGTGAGACAGATTGTAAACTCTACGACCTAGTGCCGCGCGAGGAGAGTTAGCACAAGAGGGTGTATATTTACGGGGAGAGCCGCGGTTGGCGGCGGGGGGACTGGGATGTTTGGCGGTCGCGTGCCGATTAAGGCAAGGGCGCGGCTTTTCGCCTTGAGCGTGATGGCTCTTGGCGCGGGGTTCGTCGCATTGAATTTCACTGACTGCGCGAGGGCCGCAGATCCAAGGGGCTCCGGCAGCGGCGTCATCGTAAGCGAGATGAATAACCGCCAGCCGGTCAAAGTGACCGTCAACAAGTCATCCACATTCAGGGTCGATAAGGCTTTCTCCACTATTGTGGCGGGCTCGCCTGATATGGTCGACGTGAAGTCGCTGAGCGATCACATTATCTACATCCAGGGCAGGCGGCCCGGTGCCACCAATGTCATCCTGTTCGACTCATCGATGAACCAGATCGCGGTCCTCGATGTCGAGGTCGTGCTCGATACCCCTAGTCTGCAGTATATTATCCGAGCCAGCACCGGCGCGCAGGGCATTCATGTCTCGTTTTCCGGCGGCCGAGTGGTGCTAAGCGGAACGGCGCCCGATGCCGTCACCGCCGAGCGAGCGGTCGCGATTGCCAAAGGTACGGTTGGCGAAGACCACATCGTCAATGCGATAAGCGTTGCTTCACCCCAACAGGTCATGCTCGAGGTGCGCTTCCTGGAAGCGAGCCGCGAGGCCGGTCGCGCGCTCGGCATGAACTTGTTTGCCGCTAATGCCAACGGTACTAACATCGGTAATACCGGGGTGGGCAATGGGCTGAACGGTGTGACCGCCGCCGGTCGAGCGCCGATCGGTGGTATTAATACGAACAATGGGCCGCTTGGTGCTGGCGGCAGTGCTGTTGGTGCTCCTCCGACGGGGAGCCTTCCGGTACTCGGAACAGTGGGGACGCTCCTTGGTACCGCGGGCGGCGCAGCTCCGGCCCCGTTCGGAAGTTTGTTGACCAGCATCCTTCGAACCAGCAACGGCGGCTCAGTGGATTTGCTGATCACTGCCTTGGAAACGAAAGGATTGGTTCGCGCGCTGGCGGAACCGAACCTGGTTGCGCTTTCCGGTGATGCAGCTCGATTTCAGGCCGGCGGTGAATTTCCAGTGCCGATACCAAACACGACGACCAACGGTTTTCCCACCGTTACCATCGAATACAAGCCGTTTGGTGTTCAGCTTGCCTTCGTTCCCACCGTCCTCTCGCGCGGCGTGATCAACCTTCGGGTTGAGCCCTCGGTCAGCGAGCTTGATTTCGCGAATGCAGTAACGATTCAGGGGACGACGGTCCCGGCGTTGACCACCCGCAACGCACGCACCACGGTCGAGTTGCGCGACGGGCAGAGCTTTGCGATCGCCGGCTTGCTGCAGTCCCAAAACCGGCAGAACGTCTCTCAGTTGCCCTGGATCGGCTCGGTGCCGGTACTCGGGGCTCTGTTCAGCAGCAAGTCATACCAGCAGCAGGAAACTGATCTCGTCATTATCGTGACGCCGCACCTGGTCGCGCCGGCGGCGCCCGGTCAGCAACTGGCGTCGCCGCTCGATTCCCGCTTGCCGCCCAACGATGTCGATTTCTTCCTCAACGGCCAGATGGAAGTACGCAAGCGCTATGACGACTACGTCAACTCGGGCGGTGATGTGAAAGGACCCTATGGCCACATCATCGCGCCCGAGCTGACCGCACCGCCACCGCCCCCGGCGGCGGCGGCGGTTTCCGACCAGCCAGTGGTCAAAACCCTGAATTGAGGTGGATGATGATCCTCAGGTGCCTGACCATTGCAGCGGTGTTCTCGCTGGGCGGCTGTTACGGCCTCTACGGCAATGACGAGATGGACCGCTACTTCCAACGCTCTGAGACCATCACCGTGACCGCCGGCGATGCCAAGCAGGTGAACGCCGTTACCCATATTATCCATCCCTGGCCGCGAAACGTCGGTGATCGTAGGATCGCGTACGACGGCCGGCGCATGAGCGCCGCCGTGCAACGCTATGGGGCCACTAAGCGGCCCGTGGATCAGCTTCCCGACATAGGCGAGGCGACGAGAGCAATGGGCCAGGCGCCTCCCGTCACCACGCAGCAGAATATTACTACGGACCAGACTATCAACCAGAGTATCCAGACTAACAGTCCCTCGGGACGCTGACGCCAGCGTTGGCTTAGGGCACGACAAAGCGTGTCTTGACCCATGGCCGGCTGGCAACAGGTCTCGCTGCCTGTTTTTGGTAAGTGATCTAACAATGATATTTACGGACCGTGCAGCGAGTCGCTGGAGCCGGTGCGGGGGACAAGGGTGATGCGGCGTCTCATTCTAATGCTGACCTGTTGCTGGTTGGGCATAAGCCTTGCGGGGTGCGACTACACACTGAGGGAGGCCGCAATGGTGGCCCCCGTGGATCCGCCGGGCGGCGATCCCGTGCAGGAGCCCACGGACGTCAAATATTATCCTTCAGATGAGCCGGTCCGGATGGGACTGGAGCAATACAATCGTGGCGCCTATGGGAACGCCCAGCGCTATTTCAAGGATGCCGTCGAAAAGGCCCCAAAAGACGTGACTGCTTGGGTGGGGCTTGCTGCCAGTTACGACAAGCTGCGCCGATTCGACCTCGCCGACCAGGCCTACGCGCAAGCGATTCGGCTCGGGGGCGAAACCGTCCAGATCCTCAATGACCAGGGATATTCGTACATGCTGCGCGGCAATCTGAGTGCGGCGCGGCGAAAGTTTCAGCAGGCTTATTCGCTCGATCCGGGCAACCCGGTTATCGCCAATAATCTTGAGCTTCTCAATGGTAGCCGGCGGTTCATTGAAAGGCCGCCGAATAATCAGCCATCAGCAAACTAGCGGTCTTATTCTAGATTTTTAATTGATATCTAGTGTGCGGTGCCGGGCAACCCTTAAGACAAGCTAAACGGGTTTGACGTATGGCTTGTCGTCTCATGAACCGTCTTTTTAAACTACAATTTCTCGGACCATTCGCGCTTTTTGCCGCCACGCTTTGCGCCGAATTGGCTGCGCGTGCCCTTGAATATGACCCGGGCTCTGAACTTCTCTGGTTCATCAATCTCAGGATCTTCGGCATTTTTCAGCGAAGCCACGCAATGTTGAGCGGGTTCGTCGCGATTGATGGGTTTCAGTTCTTCGGGCTTGCGCTTCCGATGTTTCTGCTTGCCTGCTTGGGGCTCGTAGCCAAGTCCAGGCTCCCGTTCACGGTCGCAACCCACCTGAGCGCAGCCTATGCGGGTTTTTTGGTCCTCTCCTGGCAGGCTGGCGTACCCACCACTACGCAGGCATCGCTTGTATCAATTGCGGTCCCATCGGGGGCGGGGCTCTACCTGATGACAACTATTTTGGGGAGTTGCCTGCTGTCCTTTGCGGTCACGCACCTGCTCTATTTTCGGGCGGTGCGAAACGAAATAAGAGCTGTGGCAACTTGGCTGCAAGCTTTCTTGTCTCGTTGCTACAGTCGCATGGCTACGGCGAAAGGCTCCTGATCAGCGCCTGAGCTTCCGGTTGCGCCGCAGACCTCGTTTGATGGTTGAATTTGTCCCCGACCGCAAGTAGCATCCTGAGATTGCTAGCTTTACCGTAAACTTACGTCAGTCACTTGGATAGAACACAATGCGCATTTTGTTCGTCAGTGCGGTCGCCGCCGCCGTTCTCGCCAGTGCAGGCCACGCCGCGTCGCCGCGGGAAATCATTGCAACCGACATAATCGAGATTCGGACCGGACAAGCGCGAACCTTCATGTTTGATGAGGCGGTGACCAAATTTTCGGTCTCGGCTGAAGGCATTGCACAAATCACGCCGGAGACCGATCGCACGTTCACGGTCCAAGGGCTGAGCCCAGGCCAAGTGTTGATGACGGCGTATGCCCAGGACGGCAAGGTCGTGCATCGCTCGAATATTTTGGTCGACCAGGCGCAAGGTCTTGTGCGGATCTATGGCACTTCGGACAGCAAAGACTTTATCGGCTATTTATGTACGGACGAGGGTTGTGGCCGCGCCGACCCGGATCGAGTCCCGTTACCTGACTCGACCTCAACAGGTGAGAGCCGGCAAAAGGGTAACGCGGAGAGCATCACCACTCCAAGGTAGTCTCGGTGTCGGCACGTTGCCGGGCCGATCGAGGAGAGCCTCGGGCGACCGCATGGCCGGTGTCGCAGCGCTTTGCCCATAGTCCGATCGTAAGCCTCCGGTGAGGGCCGCGGTGATGGTCAATTGAGCCCACAGCGTTTCTTGTATTTCTTGCGGGAACCGCAAGGGCATCGCTCGTTGCGGCCGACCTTTTTTCGCGGGACGGTGACAATCCGGGGATCGTCCTGCGCCGGTTCGGTGTTAGCGAGTCGCCATTCATTGAGTGTGACGACCCAATCGGAAATCTTGTTCGGGCGCTGCCGCCACGAGCGTGTCGCGATCCTTCATCTCTTTTTCTCCCCGCGCGATGTCGGCGAGCATCAGCATTCCGCTCATCGCCGCTGCGGTATCGACATCAGCGTCGAGCAGTTTTCTCCAAGCCGCCGGGCCCAGTGGGATGGCCCAGAGAACATCGCCATTGCGGGTATCGACGGAGAACAGTGGACTGTAGCGATCGGGACGCTCCAGGAGCGTGGGCGCGACGTCTTCGTTCTGAAAATCGCTCAGGCCGATACTCCTGGGTTTATCAAAATCCGCAATAATAGACGTTGAATGCGGCAATCGAAGCGACAACGCGCTATTGGAAAGCGCAGAGAAACTCCGCACTTTGCGGCGCTAGAGCCATTCCTCGTAGGGGTTGCTTCTGACGCGCTCCAGATCGACAGGCCCGCGGTTGTCTATCCAGCCATGCGGGCAAGAGCGCCTCGATGAGACAATTCCATAACCGTCGCGGTGGCTGACTTCAGAAGTGCTTGCGCGGCTTCTCCAAGAGAAATCACCAACGGGCATCGCATCGTAATCGTCGGCCATGATATTCCCCCGTTGGGAAGGAGGCGCCATATTAGCCAAACGATGGAAGGCCGGCCGGGTTCGAACTCCGGATCCACACTTTTTTCTGGGCGTCTGTGACAGCGGCGCCATAGTTCCTGGCAGCGAGGACACGTCAGACGCCGGGACTGTCGTCAGACGTGGTCGGCGGCTGATGGCGAGTGAGCGGCAGATCGCGGCTAACCGACAGAACGCGCGCAGAAGCTCGGGACCTAAGTCCGAGGCCGGCAGGCGACGCATCTCGAGCAATGCGCTACGTCATGGATTGAGCCGCAGCATCGATTTTAGCGGCGGGGCGGAGATGGAGGCACTCGCCCGTTGCATCGTGGGCGATGCTGCGGACGCGGAGATTGCTCGAACTCGCACGCGGTCCAGCAAAATCTGCAAAACGAACCCAATTGTCTGCAATAGCATCAACGGTCGACAGCGGTGTGCGATCAATGGGCGGCTATTACCGCGTCTACCTGGCGACTGTCCTTCCTGATGATGATGATCGCTCCGTTTCGGATCGCAAACCGAGCGCCGAGCAGTTTCGGTACCTTTTCCGTGATCGGTGATGGTAGTGGAAGAATCGCACCGTCCACGGAGTCTCCGACCTTAACCGCGCTTGCAGGACCGACTGCCGAAGGCGCCGGCTTGATATACTCCCTGACCAATTGCACTTCCTCAGCTAAGAGCGCCCATGCGGCCTGCGTCTCCCCGGAAGGGGCGGTCTTCCCGGCGGCGGGTTCATCCTTTGCTATCTGCTGCTCCTCAGTCTGGCGCCTTGCCTTCTCGGCTTGCTCCAGTCGAGTGATCCGCTCCTTGAGCGGTGCCAATTCAAGATGAAGCTCGGCTACTTCCGATTTCAATGACCTGATCTGGGCAAGGGCGGCTGCGGCGCCGGCGCATGCGACGATCGCGATCAGGCTGATCAAAGCAAGGACGGTCCGAGCCGCTTGCCCGGTCGTGGGTTCGGTGTGGGCGCTATGGATGTCTTGTGAAAAATCAGAACGCATCAGGCCAACAAAGGATCGTGCTTCAGAAAGTCGAACATGAGCGAGAACAGAAACGCGTGGCGCCCGTCGCTCCGGCACACAGCCCCAGTCCCGCTGGTCGATTACGACCAGCTGGCGTCCAGCATGGCAAACCTGCACCTTTAAGCGTATAGCACCGCTGCAACAGTGTCGAACTATCTCATTTGCGACGAAAGTACCGGCTTCGCAGACCCGATGAAGAGTATGTCTCATCCGTGACCTTGATGAATTGAGCGCGGGCAGGCTACCAGCCATGCTGCAGCAGGCGCGGATGAACGAGGACAATGCGGCGCACCTGCGGTATGCGCGCGGCGGCATTTCGCTGAAGGAGGCGGTGCGCAAGGCGCATGAGGCGGGCCTGCTTTATCCGAAGAGCGGCGCGAAGGTGCCGGTGAGCACGGTTCACACCATTCTACGCAACCGGCTCTATACGGGCTGGTTCGAGTGGAACGGGAAGCTCATCCAGGGCAAGCACGAAGCGTTGGTGCCCGTTGAGCTATGGGAGCGCGTGCAGGGCGTGCTGGACGGACGCTTCGTCAAGAAGGCCAAGCGCGGCCGGCACGACTTCGCCTTTTCCGGGATGATTGCATGCCATGCCTGCGGCTGCGCCGTTGTCGGCGAGATCAAGAAGGAGCGCTACGTCTATTATCACTGCACCGGCTACGCCGATGAGTGCCAGGGCAACCCGGCTTGTTGCCGACGCAAATATGTCCGTGAGGAAGCCAGCGCGAAATCGAACGGCATCAGAACGCCGACAAATCCTACAAGGATGAAGGCGTCGCGCTTCTCGACCTCGCTCGCAACGCTCAAAGGCTGTTCGCGAAGCAGGAACCGCGCGAAAAACGCCGCCTGCTGAACTTCGTGCTATCGAACTGCTCTTGGGAGGACGGCAAAGTGGTCGCGGAATTTCCGCCAACCATTTGAAATGCTTGCGGAAATCACGACTGCCATTGCCAATGTCGGAGCGAGCGAGAGCGCAAAATCGGCGAAAAGTGAGATTTGGCTGGGGAACCTGGATTCGAACCAAGACAAACAGAGTCAGAGTCTGTTGTGCTACCGTTACACCATTCCCCACCGAAGCTACTGATTTTACAGCGCTTTTTGGAAGTTTTGCAAAGCGGCCCAAAAGTTTTGCAAACCAGGCGCCAAAGCACCGCCCGTATAGCTGGGTCGGCGTTCGCGGTCTAGTCCTCTTTGCTCGCGAGCCGCGGCCGCTTCTGGCCATCAGCCGCGACCTTCATCTGATCCTTGAATCGCATGTCGTTGCTCGACGTTCCGGCGGGTCATGCCGATGTCGTTCTGGTCTACGCGATAACCCTGCTCGGCGCGCGCCAGGATACCGGCCGTGCAAAGCCTTGCTGCTCGCGCGAGCATTCGATCTATTGATCTGCGGGGCGGAGAGGCCGGCGCAACTCGCCACGTTGCATGCGACGCCGACCTCCCACGATGTGAGATATTGGCCGAGCCAACTCGCGCGGCATGTTGTCATCGACTAATGGTCTAACCGTTGCGACGCGTGTTGCACGGTGGGCCAACTTGCCGAGGCCGATCCACCATGTAATGCTGCGTCAGATAGGAACGGCCTCCGCGTTGCGCGCGACATGCATCGCGCCAGAAGAAGCCGACAACCAGGCCGAGAAGAAGCCAAAAAATTATACTCAGGGAATACGTTTTCGGAGGCTATCTGAATGAAATTCGAACACCTCCTCGGGCTCGCTTGCGCGGCCATGATCGCCACTGGGCTTCCGGGCATGGCCTCGGCGGAGGACAAGGTCGTCAAGATCGGTGCGGTCTTTCCTATGACGGGCAACGCCGCGAGCGCCGGCATTCATGCCAAATACGCGATCGAAGTAGCGCTCGACATCATCAACAACGCCCATCCCGAGCTTGCCGATCTGCCGCTGGCCAAAAATGCGGGGCTGGCGGGCCTCGGCGGCGCCAAGGTCGAGGTCGTCTTCGCCGACAACCAGGGCAGTCCCGCAACAGGCCAGAACCAGGCGCTGCGGCTGATCACCGAGGAGAAGGTGGCGGCATTGACCGGCGCCTACCAATCCGGAATCACGCTGACCGCAAGCGCGATTGCCGAGAAATATGGCATTCCCTTCGTCAACGGCGAGTCGGTCGCCTCCAATCTTACAGAGCGCGGTTTCAAATGGTTCTTTCGCACCACTCCGATCGCGACCGACTTTGTCAGGGTCTACTATGATTTCCTGACGGACATGAAGGCGCAAGGCGCCAAGATCAATAACGTCGCGCTGGTCCACGACAACACCGAATATGGCGCCTCGGTCGCAGGCACCATCGCGTCCGGATTCAAGGATAAGGGTCTCAATATCATCGATATCGGTTATGTCTCCAACGCCACCGACGTTCAGAGCCAGGTACTACAGCTGAAAGAGAAGAATCCCGACGTCGTCTTGATGATCAGCTACACGTCGGATGCAATCCTGTTCGCCAAGACCATGCAGGCACAGGACTACAAGCCGCCGCTTCTGCTGGCCGACGACGCCGGCTATTCCGATCCAGCGTTCCTCAAGGCCGTTGGCAAGGTCTCGCAGGGTGTCTTCAACCGCTCGGCCTGGAGCATCGGGCCGCCGGGCTCGCCGAGCGCCATCATCGCCGACATGTACAAGAAGAAGAGCGGCGATGAGATGGATGATACCGCGGGCCGGCAGATGGAAGGCTTCTTCGTGCTGGTGGACGCGATCGATCGCGCCGGCTCGACCGATCCCGCCAAGATCCAGGCGGCGCTGAAGGCGACCGAGCTCAAGCCCAACCAGCTTATGATGGGCTACAAGGGCGTGAAGTTTGACGACAAGGGCCAGAACAGTCTTGCGTCCGCCGTCATCATCCAGCTGCAGGACGATGGCGAGACCTATCTGACGATTTGGCCGAAAACGAACGCAGTGAAGCAGCCGGTTCTGCCTTACAAGGGCTGGTGACGAGGTTCGCGGGCTGGATGGAAGCATCCGGTCTGCTTTCTGAACAGCTTGGTTGATCGCTTCCACGCAACGGCGCGCGGCTTCATGTCATTCGTCCTCGTCCAGGTGATTGTCGGTGGGTTGCTCTTGGGCGCGGTCTATGCGTTGTTCTCGTCCGGGCTGACGCTGGTCTGGGGCATGATGAACATCGTCAATTTTGCCCATGGCGATTTCGTCATGCTCGGCATGTACGCTGCCTTCGTCGTGTTCACGCTATTCGGCGTCGGACCGCTGGCCGGCGTGCCGTTCGCGACGCTGCTGCTCGCGGCTCTCGGCGTCGTGGTCTATTTCGCGCTGATCCGCGGCATCATGAAGGGGCCGATGCTGGCGCAGATCCTCGGCACTTTCGGGCTCGCACTCCTGCTGCGCTATTCCGTGTTCTGGTGGTTCGGCGCCGATTTCCTGTCGCTGCCCCAGAACATCGTCGGCGGCACGTTTGCCTTCTGGGGCCTGCGCATCGAAGCCGCGCGGCTGCTCGCCGGCGTCGTCGCGCTGGTCGTGACGCTCGGGCTGCATCTGCTTTTGACGCGCACGGCGCTGGGCTCGAAGATGCTGGCGGTCGCGGAGGATGCCACGGCCGCACAGCTGATGGGCATCCGCCCCGATACCATGCAGGCAATTGCCTGGGCCATTGCGGCCGGCGCCACCGGCCTGGCCGGCGCGCTGATCGCGACCTTTTTCTATATCGTGCCGACGGTCGGCGAGACGCTTGGCATCGTCGCCTTTGTCACGGTCTCGCTCGGCGGCTTCGGCAGCGTGCCCGGTGCGCTGCTCGCGGGACTTCTGATCGGGGTGATCGAGTCGCTGTCCGGCTATCTGATCGGCGCGGTCTACAAGGACATCGTGGTCTACGCGCTGTTCCTGTCCTTCCTGTGGTTCAGGCCGCAGGGGTTGATGGGCAAAACATGAGTGGCGAGCCATGATGCGCCGCTCGATCTGGCCCGCATTGCTGCTTGTGATCCTGCTCGGCTATCCGTTTGTGTTCTCGACGCCGTTCCAGCAGCGGCTGGGCGCGCTGGTGCTGCTCTATGCCATCGCGGCCTCGAGCTGGAACATCGTCGGCGGCTATGCCGGGCAGGTCTCGGTCGGCCATGTCGTCTATTTCGGCTGCGGCGCCTATGCCGCGATGGGCGCCTACGCGCATTTCGGGCTGTCGCCGCTGGTCGGTCTTCCCGCCGGAATCGTGCTGGCGGTCGCCATCTCAGCCATCGTCGGCGTGCCGACGCTGCGGCTGTCTGGGCACTATTTCAGCATGGCAACGATCGCGGTCGCCGAGCTGATCCGGCTGGTCGTCACCAACACCGATTATCTCGGCGCCGCCGTGGGCCTGAGCGGCCCGACCGTCCCGCGCAACATCTTCGATCTCTCCTTCATCTCGGCGCTGCCTTATTACTACTTGTTCCTTGCTGTGCTTGCGATCACGCTCGCCATCACGTGGTGGATGACCAACAGCCGGATGGGATTTTACCTGCGGGCGATCAGGGATTCCGAGCGCGCGGCGCGCTCGCTGGGCGCACCTGCCAGCCGCGTCAAGCTCTATGCTTTCATGTTGAGCGCCGGGCTGACCAGCGTTGCGGGTGCGCTGTACGCCATGATGTTCGGCTTCGTCGATCCCGAGTCCGGCCTTGGCATCCTGATCTCGGTGAAGATATTGATCATGGCGGCGCTCGGTGGGGCAGGGCTGCTGTTCGGCCCCCTGGTGGGTGCTGCGATCCTGGTGCCGCTGGAGGAGATCTCCAACAGCCTGCTCGGCGGCAAGGGGGCCGGGCTGACCTTCGTGGTCTATGGCGCGATCATTGTCCTGATTGCGCGCTTTCAGCCCGGCGGCATCCTTACGCTGATCAAGCGGCAGCTGGAGCGGCGCGCCGGGCCGCAAGCGAAGGACGCGCAGGCGGTTGCGACGGGAGCAGGCCATGCTCCTTGAGGCTCGCAACGTCACCAAAGCCTTCGGCAACTTCAGGGCAGTCGATGCCGCAAGCCTGACGCTGGAGCAGGGCGATATTCTCGGGCTGATCGGCCCGAACGGTGCCGGCAAATCCACCTTCTTCAACTGCCTGACCGGCGATTTGAGAGCGACGTCGGGCAAGGTGCTGTTCGAGGGCCACGACATCACAGATCTTGCGCCCGAGGCGCGCGCGCAACTCGGGCTCGCCCGCACCTTCCAGGTGCCGCAGACCTTCGAAGGCATGACCGTGCTGGAAAACGTGATGATCGGCGCTTTCCTCCGCACCGCCCATCGCCATGAGGCCGAGACGAAGGCGCGTGCTGTGCTGGAGCGGGTCGGAATGAGCCGGCTCGCCGATGCGCCCGCGCGATCGCTCGGCACGCCCGGTCGCAAGCGGCTGGAGATTGCGCGGGCGCTGGCGACCGAGCCAAAAATACTGCTGCTCGACGAAGCCATGGCCGGGCTGACGCAGCGCGAGGTACATCTTGCCATCGCGCTGGTGCGCGACATCCACGCCTCCGGGGTCACGCTCGTGATCGTCGAGCACATCATGGAGGTCATCATGTCGCTGGCGAGCCGCGTCATGGTGTTCCACCAGGGTCGCGAGATTGCGCGCGGCTCGCCGCGGGAAGTCACCGGCAATCCGGACGTGATCGCAGCCTATCTCGGCACCCGCGCGGCCAAAGCGGCCGCCGGCCATACGCCGATCGAGTTGCTGGGCGGGCCGGTCGAATGAGCGGACCGTTGCTCAAGCTCGAGCACCTCGAGGTTCGCTATGGCGATCTGATCGGGGTCTCCGACGTCTCGCTCGAAGTACCCGAGGGCTCTGTCGTCGCGCTGCTCGGCTCCAATGGTGGCGGCAAGACCACGACCTTGAATGCGATCGCCGGCCTGATCCCGCTGCATGCGGGCTCGATCGCATTCCGCGGCGAGGAGATCGGCGGCCAGCGCGCGTTTGCGATCGTGCGCAAGGGGCTGGCGCTGTCGCCGGAAGGCTGGCGGCTGTTCGTGCAGCAAAGCGTCGAGAACAACCTTCTGCTCGGCGCGACGCCGCTCGCCGACAAGGCGCGGAAGGCTGTGCTGCTCGATCGCGTCTACGAGATTTTCCCGCGGCTGAAGGAGCGGCGCAACCAGCGCGCTGGAACCATGTCCGGTGGCGAGCGGCAGATGCTCGCGGTCGGCCGCGCCTTGATGAGCGACCCGAAGCTTCTGATGCTGGATGAGCCGTCGCTCGGGCTCGCGCCTGCCGTGGTGGAATCGATGTATGAGACCTTCGGCCGGTTGCACCGGGAAGGGCTGACCATCCTGCTCGCCGAGCAATCGATCGAGCTTGCGCTCGAAGTCTCGGATTTTGCGACCGTGCTGCAGGTCGGCAAAAGCGTGCTGTCGGGCACGGCCGCCGCGCTGGCGCAGGACCCGCAGGTGCAGCGCGCCTATCTCGGCACGGCGTGACAGGTTAAGAGGACAAATGGCGGATCAAGCGCCATGCGAGGGCGGAGGAGCACGCACATGAGCGCAAATGGCAAGCAACCGTTCGCCGGCACGATCGGCAAGACCATCGCGACCTCCAAACCCTGGTGGCCCGACGCGGCCAAGCCGCCGGCCGGCGCGCCCAACATCCTGGTGGTGCTGTTCGACGATGTTGGTTTCTCCGATTTCGGTTGCTACGGCTCGCCGATCAAGACGCCCACGATCGATCGCCTTGCCGCCGAGGGCTTGCGCTATACCGGCTTCCACACCACCGCGATGTGCTCGACCACCCGCGCAGCGCTTCTGACCGGCCGCAACCATCATTCGGTCGGCGTCGGCTGCCTCGCCAATTTCGATTCCGGCTATCCGGGCTACCGCGGCAAGATTGCGCGCGAGGCGGGGACGCTGGCGGAGATGCTGCGGGAGCATGGCTATCGCAATTACATGATCGGCAAGTGGCACGTGACGCCCTTGACCGAGAGCGGCGCCACCGGGCCGTTCGACGGCTGGCCCCTCGGGCGCGGTTTCGACCGTTTCTATGGTTTCCTCGACGCCGAGACCGACCAGTACGCGCCCGAGCTCGTCGCCGACAACACGCATATCGATCCTCCGGGCAGGTACGAAGGAGGCTACCATCTCACCGCCGATCTCATCGGCCAGGCGATCCGCTTCATCGGCGACCACATCGCTGATCGGCCGGATCTGCCATGGCTAACCTGGGTGGCGCTCGGCGCCTGCCACGCGCCGCACCAGGCACCCGAGGACATCATCAAGTGTTATGACGCGCTGTTCGCCCATGGCTGGGACGTCGAGCGCGATCAGCGCCTCGCACGGCAGAAGGCGGCAGGCCTCGTGCCAGCGGCGACCAAACTGCCGCCACGCAATGACGGCGTCAAAGCCTGGGAAGCGCATTCTGCGGACGAGCGGCGCGTCTTCACCCGCCTGCAGTCGGCCTTTGCCGGCATGCTCGACCATGCCGACCGGCATCTCGCGCGCCTGATCGCCTTCCTCGAGACATCGGGCGTGCGCGACAACACGCTGGTCATCGTCATGTCCGACAATGGCGCGAGCCAGGAGGGCGGGCCGCTCGGCTTCATCAATGCGATGGGGCCGTATAATTTTCGTCCCGAGCCGATCGCCGAAAAGCTCCGCCGGCTCGACGATATCGGCGGGCCCGATACCCATTCCAATTTCCCGCATGGCTGGGCGATGGCATCCAACACGCCGCTGCGACGCTACAAGCAGAACACCCATGGCGGCGGCATCCGCGATCCCTTCGTGCTGAGCTGGCCCAACGGCATTGCCGCGCGGGGCGAACTGCGCCATCAGTTCGTTCATGCCTGCGACCTCGTGCCGACGCTGCTCGATGTCATCGGGATCAGCGCGCCTGCGACAATCGCAGGGTCTCCGCAGATGCCCATGGAAGGCGAGAGCTTTGCGCGATCGATCACTGACGTCGCCGCGCGCTCAAAATCCTCGCCACAATATTTCGAGATGTTCGGCCATCGCGGCCTCTGGCATCAGGGCTGGAAGGCGGTTGCCTATCATCCGCCGGGCACGCCGTTCGAGGATGACAGATGGGAGCTGTTTCACCTCGATCACGATTTTTCCGAAACCGACGATCTCGCTGCAAAGGAGCCCGGGCGGCTGGCTGAGCTGATCGAGCTGTGGTGGAGCGAGGCGGAAAAGCACCAGGTGTTGCCGCTCGACGACCGGTTCGGACCGCGCTTTGCCGAGAATGCGGCGCGCTTCCACGGCGCGCGCCACCAGTTCACCTTTCATGCCGGCATGGGCCATGTGCCGACCGACGTCGCGCCCGATGTGCGCAGTCGCAGCTATAGCATCGAGGCGCTTGTCGAAATCGATTCCGCCGGCGCGCAGGGCGTGTTGATCGCGCACGGTGATGCCACCTCAGGCTACAGCCTCTACATCAAGGATGGCCATCTGGTGCATGATCTCAACATCGGCGGCGGCCACGAGATCATCACCTCCGACCGCAAGGTGGCGCCGGGCGCGCGGCGGCTTGGGCTCCGCGTCGATCGGCTGGTCCGGCCGGCCGAGCCTGCCAAGGGCGCGCGCACCGGTGAGAGCGAGTACACGCTTCTGATCGACGGCGAGCCGGCGGGTTCCCTGAAGACCCAGCTCGCCTTTCACAATCTGATCTCGTGGTCGGGGCTCGACATCGGCCGCGACCGCGGCAGCCCGGTCTCGCACTACGCCGCGCCATTCGAGTTCACCGGACAACTGCTGAAGGTGACGGTCGTCATGCATGACGACCAGAAGCTCGACGGCACTGGCGTTGCGAATGCGCAGATGGCGCGGCAGTGAAGCTGGTCGATCCCGTTGTCGGCGGCGGATCGCGAGGGCGCCAGCGGAACTGCGAGTGTCGTGTCGACCGGCTCCTCGATCGTCTTTTGGCCGAGCTTATTCGGCCGCTTCCTTGACCGCGCCGTGCTCGTCGCCTTCACCCTCGCCGTCGTCGTCGGACCGGCCCCAATTGGAGAAGGCGTTGGTGAGCTTGTCGAGATAGAGATAGATCACCGGTGTGGTGAACAGCGTCAGCGCCTGACTGACGATCAGGCCGCCCACCATCGCATAGCCGAGCGGCTGGCGGATCTCCGAGCCGGTTCCAGTGCCGAGCATCAGCGGCACGCCGCCGAGCAGCGCCGCCATGGTGGTCATCATGATCGGGCGGAAGCGAAGCAGCGCGGCCTGGCGGATCGACTGTTCCGGGCTCAGGTGCTGGTCGCGCTCGGCGGCGATCGCGAAGTCGACCATCATGATGCCGTTCTTCTTCACGATTCCGATCAGGAGGATCACGCCGATCAGCGCGATCAGGCTGAAGTCGTAGCCGAATGCCATCAGGATCGCGAGCGCGCCGACGCCGGCCGAGGGCAGGGTGGAGAGAATCGTGATCGGATGGATGTAGCTTTCGTAGAGAATGCCGAGGATCAGATAGACCACGACCAGCGCGGCCAGGATCAGCAACGGCACGGTGCCGAGCGATTGCTGGAACGCCTGCGCCGTACCCTGGAAGCTCGAATTGAGCGTCGGCGGTGCGCCCAGGTCGGTCATCGCCTTCTGCACGGCCTCAGTCGCCTGGCCGAGCGCCACGCCCTGGGCGAGGTTGAAGCTGATGGTGATCGCCGGGAACTGGCCCTGGTGGCTGATCGAGAGCGGCCGTACCGGAGAGCTCGTCCAGGTCGCGAACGTCGATAGCGGCACTTCCTCGCCGGTCGTCGGCGAACGGACGTAGATCTTGTCCAGCGTGTCGATCTTGCCCTGCAGCTCGGGAAGGATCTCCAGGATCACGTGGTAGCTGTTGAGCTGGGTGAAGTACTGGGTGACCTGGCGCTGGCCGAACGCATCATAGAGCGTGTCGTCGATCAGCTGCGGATAGATGCCGTAGCGTGAGGCGGTATCGCGGTTGATCTTGAGCTGCAGCGTGGTGCCGTTGGTCTGCTGGTCGGTGGCGACGTCGCGCAGTTGCGGCAAGGTCTGCATCTTGGTGAGGATCTTCGGCGCCCACTCGTTCAGCTCGTCGAGATTGGCGTCCTGCAGCGTGAATTCGAACTGGGTGCGGGTCGGGCGGCCGCCGAGACGTACGTCCTGGGCCGCCTGCATGTAGAGGCGGGCGCCTTCCACCTTGGCAAGCTTGGGCCGCAGCCGTGCGATCACCTGCTGGGCAGACGCATCGCGCTCGGATAGCGGCTTCAGGGTGATGAACAGGTTGCCGTTGTTGCCGGCGCGGCCGCTGCCACCGATCGCCATGGCGACGCTCGCGACCGCCGGGTCCTGCTGCACGATCTTGCCGAGGACCTCCTGCTGCTTCACCATGTCGGCGAAGGAAATGTCCTGCGAGGCTTCGGACGTCGCGGTGATAAGGCCGTTATCCTGCTGCGGGAAGAAGCCCTTCGGGATGATCACGAACAGGTAGACCGACAACCCGAGCGTGGCAAAGAAGATCAGCAGCGTGGTCCGTCGCCAGCTCAGCGCAAGGTCGAGGCCGCGCTCATAGGCGTGCAGCATGGCGTCGAATGCGGCCTCGCTCCATTGATAGAAGCGACCATGCTGAACCTCGCCATGGGCGCGCAGGAAGCGCGAGGCCATCATCGGCGTCAGCGTCAGCGACACCACCATGGACACGAAGATCGTCATCGCCAGCGTCACCGCGAATTCACGGAACAGACGGCCGATGATACCGCCCATCAGGAGCAGCGGGATCAGCACCGCCACCAGCGAGATACTGATCGAGACGATGGTGAAGCCGATTTCGCCCGAGCCCTTGAAGGCGGCGGCCAGCGGATTTTCACCTTCCTCGATGTAGCGGGAGATATTTTCCAGCATCACGATGGCGTCGTCGACCACGAAACCGACCGCAATCGTCAGCGCCATCAGGGACAGGTTGTCCAGCGTGTAGCCGAACACCCACATCAGCGAGCAGGCACCCAATAGCGCGAGCGGCACGGTGACCGCCGGAATGACGGTCGCCCAGAAGCTGCGCAGGAAGACGAAGATCACCATCACGACCAGCGCGACGGTGAGCAACAGGGTATATTGGACGTCCTCGACCGCGGCGCGGATGGTCTGGGTACGGTCACTGATGATCTCGATCTTGATCGCAGGCGGAATCGCGGCAACCAGCCGCGGCAACGTCGCCTTGATCTTGTCGACCGTCTCGATGACGTTGGCGCCCGGCTGCTTGTAGACGACCAGGAACACACCGCGCTTGCCGTTGGCCCAGGCCGCCTGTTTGGCGTCCTCCGGCCCGGTGATCGCCTGGCCGATGTCGCGAATTCGCAATGGACCGCCATTGCGGTAGGCAATGATCACGTCGTTCCAGTCCTTGGAATCCAGGAGCTGGTCGTTGGCGTAGATGGTGTAGGCGCGCTTGTCGCCATCGATATTGCCCTTGGGGCTATCGACGGTGGTGAGCGCGATCTGGTTGCGGACGTCCTCGAGCGACAGACCCTTGGCGACGAGCTTCGCCGGGTCGACCTGAACCCGGATGGAGGGCTTCTGCTGGCCGCCAATGATGACTTGGGCCACGCCCGAGATCTGGCTGATCTGTTGCCCCAGCTGTGCATCCACCGCGTCGCTGACCGTTGTCAGCGGCAGCGTGTCGGAGGTGGCGGAAAGCAGCAGGATCGGCGAATCCGCCGGGTTGACCTTGCGATAGGTCGGCGGCGAGGGAAGGTTCTTCGGCAGCTGTCCGCTTGCCGCGTTGATAGCGCCCTGGACGTCGTTGGCCGCGCCGTCGATGTTGCGGTTGAGGTCGAACTGGATGGTGACTGCTGCGGTACCCAGATAGCTGGTCGAGGTCATCTGGGCGATGCCGGGAATCTGCGCGAACTGCCGCTCCAGCGGCTGCGCAACCGAGGTCGCCATGGTCTCGGGGCTTGCGCCCGGCAAGGTCGCCGTGATCTGGATGGTTGGAAAGTCGACCTGCGGCAGCGGCGCAACCGGCAATAGCGGATAGGCGACGAGGCCGACGAACAGGATACCCGCCATCAGCAGCGAGGTACCGATGGGGTAGCGAATGAAAGGTGCCGAAATTCCGGTGCCGCCGCCGCTCATTCCTGCCGGACCTTGGCTTGTGCCGCGTCGCTGCTCGCAACTGCGGTGCTGACGATTGTCCCCGGCTCAACTTTGAACTGGCCGCCCGTGATGGCCAGCTGGCCCGGCGTCAGTCCCTCTTCGACGACGGAGCGCCCGTCGATGGAGTAGCTGACCTTGACCTTGTGCATCTCGGCCTTGTTGTCCGCACCCACGGTATAAGCATAGAGGCCGTTGGTCGAGTGCTGGATCGCTTGGTCCGGGGCCACGGTGGCGTCCTTCAACGTCTTGACCAGAAGCCGCGTCGAGACTGACTGGCCGGGCCACAGCGCATGATTTTTGTTGTCGAACACCGCCTTCAGCCGAATGGTTCCGCTGGTGACGTCAACCTGATTGTTGATAACCGCGAGCTTGCCTTCCGCCAGCACTTTCTTGCCGTCGGTGGTGATGGCGATCACCTTCAGCGGGCTGAGTGCCTGGGCTTCACTGATATAGGGAAGTTGGTCTTCCGGCGCGGTGAAGATAACGGAAATCGGCTCGACCTGCGCGATGCTGACAATGCCGGTCTGGGTCGCGGCATTGACGATATTGCCGATGTCGACCTGGCGCAGGCCCACGACGCCTGAGATCGGCGCCTTGACTTGGGTGTAGTCGAGCTGGGTCTTGGCGTTGAAAATGGCGGCATCGTCAGCCGAAATCTGGGCGGTCAGCTGCGCAACGGTCGAGCGCTGGGTGTCGAGCTGCTGGCGCGTCGCGAACTCGCCGAGCTTGGTGTAGCGCTGCAGGTCCAGATTGGCATTGGCGATATTGGCTTCGTCCTGCGCCTTCTTCGCAACGGCCTGATCGTATGCGGCCTGGTAGGGCCGCGGATCGATCTCGGCGAGGAGGTCACCCTCCTTGACCATCTGACCTTCCGTGAAGGCGATCTTGTCGATCTGGCCGTCGACACGGGTGCGAACCTGGACGGTGTTGAAGCCCTGAACGGTGCCGAGCCCGGTCAAATAGACCGGGAAATCCGCCTTCTCGACCTTTGCCGTGCTTACGGGAATTGCGGGCCGTCGAGCCGCCGCCGCCTGCTGGGTCGCCTTGGCGGCTTCAGCTGCTTTATACTTATGCCAGCCGTAATAGCCCCCGCCGCCGAGCGCCACCAGCACCACAACCCACCAGATCGTCCGGGATCTCTTCATATCGGCTCATACGCTGAAAGAATAACAATAATGGGGTCTTTAAATCCGTTCCAGCTATGCCAGATATAGTACGCGTGCACTTTATGCGCAAACACACTATGGCTTGATAATCCTTAACTATCGGCAATCTTGGGAACGTCCGAGCTTATGTCGCTGGACCTGAAACGTCAGCTGGTCGCTCAACTTGTAGAAAGCTCGCGGCTGCTGCGCAACTATATCGACCATCGCGCGAAGCAGAATGGGACCACGCGCGCGCAATGGATCGTGCTGTTTCGGCTGCGGCAGCAGGAGGGTCTATCCCAGGTGGATCTCGCCGATGTGCTCGAGCTGCAGCCGATCTCGCTGGTGCGTCTGCTGGATCGTCTCGTCGAGCACGGCCTGCTCGAGCGGCGGCATGATCCCAAGGACCGACGCGCCAACCGGCTGTTTCTCACGCCAAGCGGCAGGGAGCTCGTCGATAGTCTCGACAGCCTGCGCGACGGCATTGCGACCGATGTGCTCGCGGATCTGCCCGATGAAACGATCGAGACCAGCCTGACCGCGCTTCGCGACATCAAGGAGCGCATCAAGGCGCTGTCCGATCCGTCAGGCCACGTCGCGGTGAAGTAGGGCGCGACAGATCGGCGGACGCCACATTGTCGATCTCCTGCGATTGTCAGCCGTGCTGGCGCAGTCGATTTTCTCCTCAACGCCTCCGACCGGCTTGTGCCGTGCGCCGAGCGCGGGCCGGGCAGCCAGTTTAGAACGACTTCAAATACGCGGCGGTGCCATTGTAACAGGACGGCCGTCCGGCCTATCACGCGACCAGATGTGCGCGGAGTTTTGCATGGACGAGCTGAATGGAAAGATGATCGCGTGTCAGATCCTCATCACAGGACTGATTGCGCGCGTCGCCAACGAATCACGCGATCCCCTGCGATTTCTGACCGACTTCCGCGATGAGATCCGGGCCGTGGTGAATGGCGTCAACATTGCAGGCACGCCCAACGCCGATCGCGTGCGCCTGATCGCGGTGCAGACCGTCGACGAATTGTTCTCGCTGATGAAGCCGCCGAGCAGCGATTAACAAGCAACAGACAACTTGTTTTTTTGTGTTTGTTGCCCCGCTTTTTAGAAGGCCTACAAACTTACTTTAGAACGATTTCAAGTCAGAAATTAGAATCGTTTTGAACTGGAGCTATTCAAGCTTGTCGACGCTGCGATTGCGTTGACCGTGCAATATGCGCCCGATACGAAAGCCTAATCGCGCGGTGTTTCCGAACGTTTCCGGTGCGCGCAAGTTAAGAAGCTTAGAACTTATGGGGCGTGGGGAATATGGGTCAGGTGGTCACACCGCGATCGTTGCGTTCATTCGCGGCAGTCAAGACAAGTGCTGAAGGTTTCGACAGCATTTCGGGCAGGAAGGTCACCGCTGTCGCGGGCCTGATCGCTGTTGCGTCGGTCTCGGGTGCCAAAGCGCAACAGTCCGATCTCCCGCCGGTGACGGTCGATGCCCCGGTCGCTCGCCCGAAACCTGCTGCCTCCAAGCCGTCGCCCGAGCAGATTCGCGCGCGCAATGCGCTGCGCCGCGCTGCGCGCGAGAAGCAGCAACAGGTGGCGCCGGTGCCTTTCCCGAACGCCGGTGGTTTGTCGGCCGACCGCGACCCCTATGCTGACCCGGCGGCGCCCTACAAGGTCGATCATCTGCAGGCATCCAGTAAATTTCCCGAGCCGATTCTGAACACGCCGAAGTCGATCACGGTGCTCAGCAGGGAAGTGCTGGACGACAAGAACGCCACGAATCTCAAGCAGGCGGTCTTGAGCACGGCCGGCGTGAGCCTCGGAACCGGCGAGGGCGGCAATGCCTTTGGCGACCGCTTCTTCATCCGCGGCTTCGATGCGCGCAACGACATCTTCATCAACGGCATCCGCGATCCCGGCGTCAGCGTCCGCGAGAACTTCTTCACCGAGCAGGTCGAGATCCTGCGCGGTCCCGCTTCTTCATTTGCCGGCCGCGGGACCGCGGGCGGCGCGATCAATATCGTGACCAAGCAGGCCACGACGCAGGGCAGCTTCTACAATATGGACACGACGTTTGGCACCGACCAGACCAAGCGTGTCGTGCTCGACGTCAACCAGGTGATCAACCCGACCTT
Organism: Bradyrhizobium sp. Tv2a-2; assembly: GCF_000472425.1. Taxonomy (GTDB): domain Bacteria; phylum Pseudomonadota; class Alphaproteobacteria; order Rhizobiales; family Xanthobacteraceae; genus Bradyrhizobium. The sequence goes on from NZ_AXAI01000006.1 coordinate 346,146, forward strand.
GGCCATTCGTGCAGGCGGCCTGTTCCAGGATGCCGATGTGGCCGGGCGAAACTACGTGACCGACAACCGCAACGGCGGCTTCGTGGCGGCCACGTGGAAGCCAGTCGATACGGTGAAGGTCACCGCCGATTACGTCCACACCAATCTGTTCGGCATACCCGACTTCGGCGTCCCGTATTACCGACCGGGGGCAATCGGGTCGGGCTCGCAGCAATTCACAAATACCTATGGTGGTCCCTTCCCCCAATTCGGGGTCAATCGCAACAATTTCTATGGCCTTGTCTACCGCGACTTTTTCGACGTCCGTCAGGATATCGGAGGGCTCAATGCCGAGGTCCAGATCACGCCTGATCTCACCCTGAGCGACAAGGTGGGGGTTTCACGCTCGATCAACAATTATCTCGGCACGCTTCCGGAGGCGCCGATTACCACCAACCCAAATCCCGCGCTCTGGACTCTCAGCGCCAATCCGCAGAGCCGCTACCAGGTTACGGATGTGCTCGCGAACCAGAGCGAGGCGACCTACAAATTCAACGACAGCGCCGGTTTCAAGCATACCGCCGTGCTTGGCGTGGAAGTCTCGCGCGAGACAGCCTCGATTGACACGTACACTGGCCTTAGCTCGGAAGCTCTGCCGGGCGGCACAACGTCCGGATCGATAACGGGCGTCAATATTTTCAATCCGCAGGATACGTTCCTGGCTACCGGCCTCAATCCCACTTTGACCGGCAAGCCGACCAATATCGCGATCGACACGGCGAGCCCGTATCTCCTCGACACCGCCAACTACCACGACCTGGTGCTTTTGAACGGTGGCATTCGCTACGACGACTATAATATTCACACATCGGGTTACGGCTCGGGCGCGTTGGCGAATGTATTCGGCCAACAGCAGGCGGAGTTTGGCCTGCCGAGCTTCAATCTTGGTCTGACCTTGAAGCCTCAGCCGAATGGCAGCGTCTACGTCGCTTATGCAACATCGTCCAATCCGGTCGGCGCAGAGTTCGACGGCACCAGCACGGCTTATGGGGGTCTTGCCAATGTCATCCCCGGCAATGCCAACCAGATCTTCGGGCCGGAGAAGAACAAGGCGATTGAAATCGGCACCAAGTGGGAATTGTTCGATCGCCACCTGCTGCTGACGGCAGCCCTGTTCCAGACCACCAAGGACAACGCGCGCGAAGCGTTCAACGTCACAAACGCTTCGAACCAGACCACCAGCTGTCCCTACATCGGTTCGACCGTGTCGTGCATCATCGCCGGTGCATCCTATTATGTCCGCGGCATCGATCTCGGCGTCGGCGGCAAGATTACGGACAAATGGAGCGTGTTCGGCGGGCTTGTGCTGATGCAATCGCAGGTGACCCAGTCGAATGTGCCTCATGCGAACATACCGCAGCCCCTGCTGTTTACGAGCAACGTCGGCCTGCCGCTCGCCAATGTGGCGCCCCAATCCTTTAGCTTGCTCACCAAGTATCAACTGAACGACACCTGGGAGCTCGGCGGTCAGGCCGTCTATCGCTCGAAAATTTATGGCGGCACGCTGCTGGCGGCCAATCAGGGCACGCAGATCCCGAGCTACTGGCGCTTCGACGCCTTCGCGGAGGCCAAGGTGGACAAGCACTGGACCGTGAAGCTGTTCGTCAACAACATCTTCAACAAGACCTACTATGATGCATTGTATCAGAGTGCGGCGCCGTTTGTGCTCGAAGCGCCCGGTCGCGCGGCCTATCTCGTGCTTTCGGCGAGGTACTGACGGCTGATGCTGATCTGCATCCCAAACATACTGAGCAAGCAGGATGTGGCGGAGTTTCGCCGCATCATCGATGCCTCGGAGTGGGAGGACGGCCGGTCCACTGCCGGAGCGCAATCGGCGCTGGTGAAACGCAACGAGCAGCTGCCGCCGGACAGCGAGGTCGCGCGCAAGCTCGGCCACCGCATCATCTCGGCGCTGACGGCCAACCCGCGTTTCCTGGCCGCGGCGATCCCGCAGCAGATCTTTCCGCCGCTGTTCAACCGCTACACCGCAGCGGACGGGCATCATTTCGGCATTCATGTCGACAATGCCGTGCGCGGCGACCGCCTGACGGGCCTGCGCATCCGCACCGACCTCTCGGTGACGCTGTTCCTGTCCGAGCCGGAGGATTATGACGGCGGCGAACTCGTGGTCGAGGATCTCTACGGCTCGCACGAGGTCAAATTGCCGGCCGGCGACCTCGTTCTGTATCCCGCATCCAGCCTGCACATGGTGACGCCGGTGACACGCGGGGCGCGGGTCGCGTCATTCTTCTGGCTGCAGAGCATGATCCGCGACGCCCATGCTCGTAGCATGATCTTCGATCTCGACACCGCGATCCAGGCGCTGGCCGAGCGGCTCGGGCGTGACGACCCCGAAACGGTCAGGCTGACGGGCATCTATCACAACCTGATCCGCTACTGGGCCGAAGTTTAGAGTGGTTCTAAGTGCTCGCGTCACATGAAAGGCGCGAATTTTGATGCAGAACCGGCGATAAACCTCGCTTGAACTTAGATTTGCTCTCAAAGGCGCTGCGTGGCCTTGAACCATGTGGCATTGGCGGCATAAGCACAGGCCTCGTTCAGGCCGGAGACTGCGCGAACAATGTTTAGAACACTTCTGAATTGCGCAGCTTTGCTCGCGATCCTGTCCACCACGCCGCTCGTCTATGCCCAGCAGGCCCAGACGCCGCAGGCGGCCCCAACCGCAGCCCAGGCGCTGCCACAGACGCCGCTCTCCAGCGTTGCGGCCCCGACTACGGAGGCACCGGCGCCGAATGCGGCTGCCTCCACCGAGGCGGCGCAGGCTGTTTCGGCACCGGCGGCGGCCGATGCGGACATTGCCAAACCGTCCAAGCAGTTGACCGTGCCGCACGAGCTGTCGCCATGGTCGATGTTCCTGTCGGCCGATATCCTGGTGAAGATCGTGATGAGCGGGCTCGCCTTCGCCTCGCTCGTGACCTGGACCATCCTGATTGCCAAGACTTTCGAATTGTCCGTGATCCAGCGGAAGCTGAAGAGCTCGCTCAAGATCATCGGCAATGCCAGGTCATTGGCGGAGGCGCAGCTCGCACTCGGCGAGCGCCGGGGGGTACTGTCTTCGCTGCTTGGTGCCGCGATGCATGAAGCGCGGCTCTCGGCTGGGATCTCCGGCGACAACGGCATCAAGGAGCGCGCCGCCACGCGCTTTGCCGAGATCTCGCGGGCGGAGGGCCGCCGCATCCGGTTCGGCATGGGTATGCTCGCGACGATCGGCTCGACCTCGCCCTTCGTCGGCCTGTTCGGCACGGTCTGGGGCATCATGAACAGCTTTATCGGCATCTCGAAGGCGCAGACGACCAATCTTGCCGTGGTGGCGCCGGGCATTGCGGAAGCGCTGCTCGCGACTGCCATCGGCTTGGCTGCCGCAATTCCCGCCGTCATCATCTACAATCACTTCGCGCGCGTGACGAAGACCTATCTCGAACTGGTCGCGCGTGCCTCGGGCGCTGCCGCGCGGCTGTTGTCGCGCGATCTCGACCGCGGCAGTTCCGGCGTGCTTTCGCGGGCGGCGGAGTAGAAGCCGATGGGCGCTTCGATTGCCGAAGGCGGCTTGGACGACGACGAGGAATTTTCCGAGGCGCATGAGATCAACGTCACGCCGTTCATCGACGTGATGCTTGTGCTGCTCATTATCTTCATGGTAGCGGCGCCGCTCTCGACCGTCGACCTGCCGATCGATCTGCCGTCCTCGACGGCGATGCCGGAGAAGAAGCCGGACAAGCCGGTCTATGTCAGCATCAAGCCCGATCTGTCGCTCGCTATCGGCGAGGCGTCGGTCAAGCGCTCGGAGCTCGTGCGCACGCTGGACGGCACGTCAGGCGCGGGCAAGGACCGTTTCGTCTTCATCCGCGCCGACCGTGCCGTGCCCTATGGCGAGATGATGGATGTGCTGGAGATCCTGCGAGCCGGCGGCTACACCAAGATCAAGCTGGTGGCGCTCGAGGGCGTTCCAGATGCGGCAAGGCAGCAGTGAGATGGAGCTGGTCCCGTCATGAGCGATCCCGACTCCCTGCAGAAGACGTCACGGAAGCTTTGGGTTACTGCCGCCGCTGTTGCCGTCGCACTTCATCTCGGCGGTGGCGCGCTGGCGCTCGCGCATCTTCAGACTAACGAGCCCGAGGAAGATCTCGGCGCGCCTGCCATCGAAGTGGGCCTGGAGTTGGGCTCACCCAAGCAGGACCCTTCCGATCTGCCGCCCGGCCCAGATTCCGATGCGTCGGTAGCGACGCCTGCGATGCCCGAGCAGAAGGCTGAGGTGAAGGAAACCGACCTGCCCAAGGCCATCCCGACCGAGACCGAGGACCCCGATCGGGTAGTCACCCCGAACGATGTGAAGAAGCCGATCGAGGACGACGCCAAGGTTGCGACCGTGCAGACCCAGGCCTCGCAGGAATCGGCGGCTGCGGAGGCAACGGCGACGCCAACCGTTGAAGACGCTCCGCAGGCGGAAAAGTCGGTCGCCCCGGCGCAAGGCATCGGCGCAAGTCTACAACGCGTGAAAGTGAAGTGGGAGAAGGAGCTGGTGGCCCATTTCGACCGCCACAAGCGCTACCCGGCTGATCGGGCGCTGAAAGGTGCCGAAGTCGTCGTCAGCATTGTGCTGGACCGGGTGGGCCACGTGCTGTCGGCGAGTATTGCCAAGGGCTCCGGCGATCGGGCCTTTGACGATGCGGCGCTTGCCATGGTCCACCGCTCCGATCCGGTGCCGCAGCCGCCGCCGGCAGTGGCGGACGAGGGACTGAGCTTCACCCTGCCGGTGAACTTCCGGACCAAGGGCAAAGGCTGAGCGCCAACGTCCGCATTGCCGATCCTCGATCCCGTCTTGCTGCAGCCGCTGCATGGAGATAACCGGCATCAGGCCGGCGCCGATCGAGGCGATCCAGCAGATAGTCTCAGCGCCAGAGAAGCCTGATGCCGACATAGACAATGACAAGGCAGGCGAAGATCAGCGCCACCGGCAGTTGCGGCTTCTGGCCTTGACCACCAAAATTGAAATTCGCCCGCATGGCCGTTTTCGGTCGGGGGGCCGGCCTTCGGAAGGCGGTGACGTTATCTGCCACGGGTTCAGTGGGCGCGGGGCGGACCTCGGGTGCCGTGCCGACGCCGCCCATCTCCTTGTAATAGGAGGCATACATCAGACGGATGGTCGCCTCCGTGGCGTCCGCCTCGCTCATCTCCTTGAGCAGGTCCTTGTAGCTTGCGAGGAACTTCTGGGCGTTGGCGGGCAGCGACGAGGCACCATTGAGCTTCGCGATCATCTTCCAGGTCGCAAAATCGGCGCGGGCCCTGGTGTCGGCACGTCGCGCGATCATCATATCAGCAGCTTTGACCAAGGCGTCCTCGGTTTTCTTTCACCAGTCCTTATGATGGGCCAGTATTTGACTGATGGCTACGCGTTACTGACCGGCTATGCTGTTCCAAATACGCATGACGGCCGCGTTACGCATTACCGGTCAACGTAAGTATGAGACGGATCATAAATCCTGTGACGGTCCTCAGCACGGCCGAAATAACATCAAGATTGAGACCGAACTGCGAACCCGCCAGAGGCAGCAGGATCAAAATTCCGATCAGAATCAGCATGCCGAACGGCTCCAGCCGCGAGAGTGGCACCGCCAGCGCCCGCGGCAACAGTCCCACCGCCACGCGCCCGCCATCGAGCGGCGGGATCGGCATCATGTTGAAGACCGCGAGCACGACATTGATCAAAATCATGTTCTTGAGGTTGTCGACAACCCATTGCGAGGCGTTCGCAGGTATAAGGTCGACCAGGTGGAACGATAGGGCCGCGGCAACCGCGAGCAGTATGTTGGTGCCGGGTCCGGCCAGCGCCACCAGCACCATGCCGAACCTTGGGTCACGCAGCTTGCGGAAATTCACCGGAACCGGCTTCGCATAGCCGAACAGGAACGGCGAATGCGACAGCAGCAGAATCCCCGGCAGCAACAAGGTGCCGAAGGGGTCGATATGGCGCAGCGGGTTGATGCTGACGCGCCCGAGTTCCGAGGCGGTGTTGTCGCCGAGCGCATGCGCCACAAAGCCATGCGCCGCCTCGTGAAAGGTGATGGCGATGACGAGCGGCAGGATCCAGACAGAGAGGTCGTAGAGGGTCATGTTCAAGGGGCGGGTTCCATGGACGCGCCACCATCAGTTAGGGTGGATCGCCCCGGACGGCTAGGGTGCGGTTTCCGGATAGCACCGCAACCCGTCGTCGAGCCTGACCCAGTCCATCTTTTCCGTAACCCACATATGATCGGCCGGCGCGAAGGCGTTGCGGTCGTCGAAGGCGGCGAGGGCGACGCCTGCGCGCGTGGCTCCCGCCTTGCGCCAGGAGAACAGCCGCGTGCCGCATTTGGGACAGAACACACGGTCGAGCTGGTCCGAGGTGGGATAGCGCGCGGTCTCGCCTTCGATGGTCAGCGCACTCTGCTCGAACAAGGCGCGGGCAAAGAACGGGGAGCCCATCGCCTTCTGGCAATTGCGGCAATGGCAGATGCGGACATTAACCGGCTCGCCCTCCGCCTTGAAACGAACTGCGCCGCACAGGCATCCGCCTTCCCGGATCATGGCATCCCTCAATAGGTCGCTCGTCCCCCGGAAATGTCGAACACCGCGCCGGTGGAGAAGGCGCAATCCTCCGACGCGAGCCATGCCACCATCGCGGCCAGCTCCTCGACCAGCACGAAGCGGCCTTTCGGAATCTTCGACAGCATGAAGTCGATATGCGTTTGCGTCATCTGGTCGAAGATCGCGGTCTTGGCAGCCGCCGGCGTCACCGCATTGACCAGGATATTGGCTTGCGCGAGCTCCTTGCCAAGCGATTTCGTGAGCGCGATCAGGCCGGCCTTGGAGGCCGAATAATGCGCGGCGTTCGGATTGCCTTCCTTGCCGGCAATGGAGGCGATGTTGACGATGCGGCCGTAACCCTGGCTCAGCATCGCCGGCACGATCGCCTTGCAGCAGATGAAGGGGCCGTCGAGATTGATGCGCAGCACCTTGCGCCATTCCTCGAGATCGGTTTCCCACAGCGTCTTGTTGATGCCGGCGATGCCGGCATTGTTGACGAGGATGTCGATCTTGCCGAAAGCCTTCAGTGTCTCGTCGCGGGTGCGCTCCACAGCGGCCGTGTCGGTGACGTCCACCTTGAGGGCGATGGCGGCATCGCCGATGGCCTTCGCTGTCTTCTCCGCAAGCGGCAGGTCGTAATCCCAGATCGCGACCCTGGCGCCCGAGCTGACAAAACGCTCGGCGATGGCGCGCCCAAAACCTTGTGCGCCGCCGGTGACGACGGCACTGCGGCCGTTGAGATCGATCTTGTTCATGGGCCTGTCCCTCCTTTACAGCGTCCAGCCGCCGTCGATGACGTGGGCAACGCCTGTCGTAAAGGCGCTCTCGTCGCTGGCGAGATAGAGAGCAAGGGCAGCGATCTCTTCCGCCGTGCCGAGCCGGCCCATCGGCTGGCGCGACACGAACATTTCGCGCCCATTGGGGCCGGCGGCGGCCGCACGCTGCAGCATCGAGGGTGTCTCGATGGTGCCCGGGCAAATGCAATTGCAGCGGATGCCCTTGGCGATGAAGTCGGCTGCGACCGAGCGGGTCAGCGCCGCCACCGCAGCCTTGGTCGCGCCGTAGACGTAACGGTTGGGCGCGGCCTTGAACACGCCTGCGGCGGAGGAGATGTTGACGATCGTCCCGCCGCCGCCCTCGATCATGTCAGGCAGGAACGACCTGATCGTGCGATGCATCGATTTCACGTTGAGATCGAAGGAGAAGTCGAAATCCTCGTCGGAACAGTCGAGCACCGTGCCATGATGCACGAAGCCCGCGGCGTTGAGGAGAATATCCATCTTGCCGACGCGCTTCGCAGCCGCCGCCACCGCGGCACTGTCGCGCACGTCGAGCCGCGCCACGTCGGCGATGCCCTCATTTTTCAGCGTGGCGAGGCCTTTCTCGTCGATATCGGTTGCGAACACGGTCGCGCCCTCGCGCGCAAAAGCGGCTGCGCAGGCGCGGCCGATGCCGACGGACGCCGCGGTGACGAATGCGCGCTTGCCCTTGAGGCGGTCAGACATGGGAGTCTCCTCAGATTCGATTGCTTATTTGTTGCTCCGTCACTGCGAGGAGCGAAGCGACGAAGCAATCCAGAGTCGTATGCGTGGCTCGGGATTGCTTCGCTCCGCTCGCAATGACGGGGAGGGTCAGTGATTATCCCGCGCGACGCCAACCGTATGGGCGATGTCGTGATACCGGGTGGCGAGCTCCATGCAGGCGCCGGTGGCGTGCTGGCCGACCGTCTGGCGGTACAACTCCTGCCAGGGTGTCTGGTTCGCCGGGTGGGCGAAGCCGCCCTTGGCCTTCAGCTCGGCATGACGCTTCGTCACCTCGTCATCCGGGATCAGGATATTGGCGCTGCCCTTGTTGAGGTCGATGCGCACCCTGTCGCCGGTCTTGAGGATCGCAAGCCCACCGTCCGCCGCCGCTTCCGGCGAGGCGTTGAGGATCGAGGGCGAGCCCGAGGTGCCGGACTGCCGGCCGTCGCCGATGCAGGGCAAGGACAGGATGCCGCGTTTGATCAGTGCCGCCGGCGGCTGCATGTTCACGACCTCGGCGCCACCGGGATAGCCGATCGGGCCGGTGCCGCGGATGAACAGCACGCAATGCTCGTCGATATCGAGCGCCGGATCGTCGATCCGCGCGTGGTAATCCTCCGGCCCCTCGAACACGATGGCGCGGCCCTCGAAGGCGTTGAGGTCTTTCGGGTTGCTCAGATAGCGCTCGCGGAATTCCTTCGAAATCACGCTCGTCTTCATGATCGCGGAATCGAAAAGATTGCCGCGCAGCACCAGGAAGCCGGCATCCTTCACCAGCGGCTTGTCGTAGCTCCAGATCACGTCGCTATCGGGCTTGGGCGCTTCGCGGCAATTGTCGCCCATGGTGCGGCCGTTGGCGGTGATGGCATCCTCATGAATGCGATTGTGCGCCATCAATTCGCGCACCACCGCAGGCACGCCGCCGGCGCGATGATATTCCTCGCCAAGATAGAAGCCGGCCGGCTGCATGTTGACAAGCAGCGGCACGTCATGGCCCAACTTCTGCCAGTCGTCGATGGTGAGCTCAACCCCGACATGGCGCGCGAGCGCGTTGATGTGAATCGGCGCGTTGGTCGAACCGCCGATGGCGGAATTGACCACGATGCAGTTCTCGAACGCCTTGCGTGTCAGGATGTCGGAGGGCTTCAGGTCGTCCCAGACCATCTCGACGATGCGTTTTCCCGTCTCATACGCAATCTGGCCGCGCTCGCGATAGGGCGCGGGTATCGCGGCGCAGCCGGGCAACGACATGCCGAGCGCTTCGGCCAGCGAGTTCATGGTCGAGGCCGTGCCCATGGTGTTGCAATGGCCGACCGAGGGCGCCGAGGAGGCCACTATCTCCATGAACTCCTCATAGTCGATCTCGCCGGCGGCGAGCCGCTCGCGCGATTTCCAGACGATGGTGCCCGAGCCGGTGCGCTCGCCGCCATGCCAGCCATTGAGCATCGGCCCGCCCGAAAGCACGATCGCGGGCAGATTGACGGTCGCTGCCGCCATCATGCAGGCCGGCGTGGTCTTGTCGCAGCCGGTGGTCAGCACCACGCCGTCGAGCGGATAGCCGAACAGGACTTCGACCAGACCGAGATAGGCGAGGTTGCGGTCGAGCGCCGCAGTGGGACGCTTTCCGGTCTCTTGAATCGGGTGAGTCGGAAACTCCATGGCGATACCGCCGGCCTCGCGGATGCCTTCCCGGACACGGTGCGCCAATTCGAGATGATGTCGGTTGCACGGCGACAGGTCGTTGCCGGTCTGGGCGATGCCGATGATCGGCTTGCCCGACTGCAATTCCTTTCGGGTCAGCCCGAAATTGAGATAGCGTTCCAGATAGAGCGCGGTCATACCGGGATTATGGGGGTTGTTGAACCATTCGAGGGAACGGAGCTTGCGCCTCGCGACGCCGGTTAGCGGCTTGTTCATGATTTCTCCCGCAGCGCACACGCCTCAATTTTAGGCGGCATTGACGCTTCATCCGATGTTTACATCATGGCGGTCGGATCGCAAATCTCTCCTTCCAAACAGTTGGCAAGGGGGATGATTTAAGACTTTGATCCAACGACATCGCCGAAAAAGTCTGGTAAGACCCGGACCAATCAAAACAGGCCCGCGGCTCGCTTCCGCGGGGGGATTTAAGGAAATCGGGGAGGGACTGTATGTCCTCAGTGCATATTCGCGACGTCAGGAAGTCGTTCGGCGGCTTTGAGGTCCTGCACGGCGTGACGGTCCCGATCGAGGATGGCGAGTTCGTCGTCCTGGTCGGCCCCTCCGGATGCGGCAAATCGACCCTGTTGCGCATGCTCGCTGGGCTGGAAAACATCACCTCGGGCACGATCTCGATCGGCGAGCGCGTCGTCAACAATGTCCAGCCCAAGGAGCGGGACATTGCGATGGTGTTCCAGAACTATGCGCTCTATCCGCACATGACGGTTGGCGAGAATATGGGCTTCTCGCTCAAGTTGCGTGGGGCCTCCACGTCCGAGATCAACAAGCGGGTGCAGCGCGCCGCCGAGATCCTGGCGCTGACGCCCTTGCTCGAGCGCTATCCGCGGCAGCTTTCCGGCGGCCAGCGCCAGCGCGTGGCAATGGGACGGGCCATCGTGCGCGATCCCCAAGTGTTCCTGTTCGACGAGCCCTTGTCCAACCTTGACGCCAAGTTGCGCGTGGCCATGCGCACCGAGATCAAGGAACTGCACCAGCGGCTGAAGACGACCACCGTTTACGTTACCCACGACCAGATCGAGGCAATGACGATGGCCGACAAGATCGTCGTCATGCATGACGGCATCGTCGAGCAGATCGGCTCGCCGCTCGATCTCTATGACAAGCCGGACAACCAGTTCGTGGCGGGCTTCATCGGCTCGCCGGCGATGAACTTCCTCAAGGGCAAGGTCGCGGTGAACGGCACTGCCTCGTTCGAGGGGCCGAACGGCGTCAAGCTGCCGCTGAAATCGGCGCCCGCCAATTCCAACGGGCAGGCGGTGGTCTATGGCGTGCGGCCGGAGCATTTCACCATCGCCGATGACGGCGCGGACGCCGAAATCATCGTGGTCGAACCGACCGGCTCGGAGACACAGGTTTATGCCAAGCTCGGCGGCGAGCAGGTCGTGGCGGTGTTCCGCGAGCGGCACCAGTTCAATCCCGGCGACAAGGTCAAGCTGAAGCCGGATCCGTCGCTGGTGCATCTGTTCGACGAGACGACAGGAAAACGGCTGTAGGAAAGCTCGCGCGCGCTCAGCCGGACAATCATAAACGCGCGGCAAAAGCACAACAAAGCAGAAGAAAACGGGAGTGGAGACTATGGGAGACTTTAACAGGCGCGACATCCTCAAGGTCGGCGTCGGTGCGACCACGGCACTCGCCGGCGCTGGGATCGTGCCCGTACGCGCGGCCGAATGGACCAATACTCCGGAGGCCAATGCGTCGATCCGGGTGTTGCGCTGGAAGCAGTTTATCCAGGCCGAGTTCGACAAGTTCGCCGAACTGACCAAAGCATTTTCCGAGAAGACCGGCGTCAAGGTGAAGCTCGAGGCCGAAAGCTGGGAAGATATCCGCCCGAAGGCCGCGGTGGCTGCCAATGTCGGCGCCGGCCCCGACCTGATCATCGGCACGCTGGATGATCCTTTCAAATTCCCGGACAAGCTGATCGACGTCACCGACGTCGCCGAATATCTCGGCGCCCAGTATGGCGGCTGGTATCCGGTGGCCGAGAAATACGGCAAGAAGGGCAACAGCTGGATCGCCATTCCGCAAGGCGCGACAGGCGGATGCATGAACTATCGCATCAGCCACATGAAGGCAGCGGGGTTCGAGGAGTTTCCGAAGGATCTGCCGGGCTTCCTGAAGCTCTGCCAGGGCCTGAAGAAGAACAACACGCCGGCCGGCTTTGCACTCGGCCACGCCACTGGCGACGCCAACGGCTGGTGCCACTGGCTGCTGTGGGCGCATGGCGGCAAGTTGGTCGATCAAAAGAATCAGGTCGCGATCGATTCGCCGGAAACAATTGCGGCGCTCGAATACGCCAAGCAGTTGTACGCCACCTTCATCCCCGGTGTGCTCTCCTGGAATGACTCCAACAACAACAAGGCGTACCTGGCCGGCGAAATCAGCCTCACGCTGAACGGCATCTCGATCTGGACGGTCGGAAAGACCTCGCCCGATCCGAAGCAGCAGGAGATCGCCAAGGATACGAATCACGCCGCCTGCCCGATTGGTCCCGGCGGCAAGTCCACCGAGCAGCAGAACGTGCTGGTCGCCTACGGTTACAAATATTCCAAGTACCCGAAGGCCGTGAAGGAATACATCCGCTTCATGTGGGACAAGGCGAATTACGACGCCTGGGAGGTTGCCTCCAACGGCTATGTGTCGCCGCCGCTCCCGGCCTATAATGACAATCCCGTCTGGACCTCGGATCCCAAGATCACGCCGTTCCGTGATTGCCTGAAGCGTTGCCTCGACAATGGCTATGCCGGCGATCTCGGCAACGCCTCGGCGGGTGCGATGGGCGACTTCATCGTCGTCGACATGTTCGCGGAAGCGGCTTCGGGCTCGGCGTCTCCGAAGGATGCGGCAGCGCGCGCTGCCGAGCGCGCCAAGCGTTACTACCAGGCCTGATCTATCAGCCGATCGTGCGGCGTCCGGGCGCTCCGGACGCCGCATTGATCATCGGGAGTTCTTCTATGGCTGTCATCGCCGAACCCGTCGTACAGGCGCCACGTGCAAGCCTGTTGTCGCGGGCACTCGAGAACAGGAGTTTCCTGGGCTCGCTGTTCATGCTGCCGGCCATACTCATTCTTGTGCTGTTTCTGGCCTATCCGCTGGCGCTGGGCTTCTGGCTTGGCCTCACCGATACCAGCATCGGCGGCACCGGGCACTATGTCGGCATCGCGAATTTCGTGTCACTGGCAAAGGATTCCGTGTTCTGGCTTTCGGTGTTCAACACGATCTTCTACACGGTGACCGCCAGTGTCGTGAAATTCGCGATCGGGCTTTATCTTGCCGTGCTGCTCAACGAACGGTTGCCGTTCAAATCCATCCTACGCGCCATCGTGCTGCTACCCTTCGTGGTGCCGACGGTGCTATCGGCGATCGCGTTCTGGTGGATCTATGACAGCCAGTTCTCGATCATCTCGTGGGTGCTGATCAAGGCCGGTTTGATCCACAACTACATCGAGTTCCTGGGCGATCCCTGGAATGCGCGCTGGTCGGTGGTCGTCGCCAATATCTGGCGCGGCGTGCCGTTTGTTGCGATCACGCTGCTTGCGGGTCTGCAGACCATCTCGCCCTCGCTCTACGAGGCGGCCAATCTCGACGGCGCCACGAACTGGCAGCGCTTCCGCTACATCACGCTGCCGATGCTGTCGCCGATCATCGCGGTCGTCATGACCTTTTCGGTCCTGATGACCTTCACCGACTTCCAGCTGATCTACACCATCACCCGCGGCGGGCCGATCAACGCGACGCATCTGATGGCGACGCTGTCGTTCCAGCGCGCCATCACCGGCGGGCATCTGGGCGAGGGCGCCGCGATTTCCAACGCCATGATTCCGTTCCTGGTCGCGGCGATCCTGTTGAGCTTCTTCGGGCTGCAGCGCACGCGCTGGCAGCAGGGCGGGAGGGACTGACCGTGACGACAACCGAAGACCAAAGCGTCGGCATGTCCTATCTGGACAGCTGGCCGCGCCGTACGCTCAGGATCTATCTGCCGCTCGGGCTGATCGTCTTCTTCCTGCTGTTCCCGTTCTACTGGATGGCGGTGACGACCTTCAAGCCGGACGCGGAGATGTACGATTATGAGAAGTACAATCCGTTCCTGATCGCACATCCAACGATGGAGCACGTCTACAAGCTGTTCTTCGAGACCGACTATCCGCAATGGATGACGAACACGATCATCGTCTCGATCTCCTCGACTTTCATCTCGCTGTTTGCCAGCGTCTGTGCGGCCTATGCAATCGAGCGTTTGCGCTACAAGGGCTCGCGCTATGTCGCGCTCGGCATTTTCCTGGCCTATCTGGTGCCGCCCTCGATCCTGTTCATTCCGCTCGCGGCCATCGTGTTCCAGCTCGGGCTATTCGACGGCAATCTCGCGCTGATCCTGACCTATCCGACCTTCCTGATCCCGTTCTGCACCTGGCTGCTGATGGGCTATTTCCGCACCATCCCTTATGAGCTCGAGGAATGTGCCCTGATCGATGGTGCGACGCGCCTGCAGATCCTGACCAAGATCACGCTGCCATTGGCGCTGCCTGGGCTGATCTCAGCCGGCATCTTCGCCTTCACGCTGTCCTGGAACGAGTTCATCTACGCGCTGACCTTCATTTCCTCGTCGGAGAACAAGACCATTCCCGTCGGCGCCATCACCGAACTCGTCAATGGCGACGTCTACCATTGGGGCGCGCTGATGGCGGCAGCCCTTGTCGGATCCGTCCCCGTCGTGATCCTTTATTCTTTCTTCGTCGAGCATTATGTGTCGGCCATGACCGGCGCCGTGAAGGAGTAAGCGCGCGAGGCCGGCGACAAGAACAAACAAGGAGTTGGCTCTTGCATATTCTGGTTCTGGGCGCTGCCGGCATGGTCGGCCGCAAATTCGTGGAACGCCTGCTGCGCGACGGGCGGCTCGGCAGGAGCGACATCACCCGGCTGACCCTTCACGACGTGGTGGCGCCGGCGAAACCCGAAAAGGCCGGATTTCCGGTCGAGGTCATGGCCGGCGACTTCGCGGTACCAGGCGCTGCCGAAAAATTGATCGCAGGCCGCCCCGACGCGATCTTCCATCTGGCCGCTATCGTTTCGGGCGAGGCCGAGCTTGATTTCGACAAAGGCTATCGCATCAATCTCGACGGCACCCGGATGCTGCTCGATGCCATCCGCCTGGCCGGCGGCGGCTACAAGCCGCGGGTCGTCTTTACCTCCTCGATTGCCGTGTTCGGCGCGCCGTTCCCGGACGCCATTGGTGACCAGTTCTTCCATACGCCGCTCCTGAGTTACGGCACCCAGAAGGCGATCGGCGAACTCCTGCTGGCCGATTATTCGCGACGCGGCTTCCTCGACGGCATCGGCATCCGCCTGCCGACCGTCTGCATCCGTCCCGGCGCGCCGAACAAGGCGGCCTCCGGCTTCTTCTCCAATATCCTGCGCGAGCCGCTGGCGGGGCAGGAGGCGGTGCTGCCGGTCTCGGAAGATGTGCGCCACTGGCATGCCACCCCGCGCTCGGCCGTGGGCTTCCTGCTGCATGCGGGCACCATGGACCTCGCGACCGTAGGTCCGCGCCGCAACCTCACCATGCCGGGCCTGTCCGCAACCGTGGGCGAGCAGATCGCGGCTCTCAAGCGTGTGGCCGGCGAGAAGGTTGCCGCCCGGATCAAGCGCGTACCGGATCCCTTTATCATCGGCATTGTCGACGGCTGGCCACGCAATTTCGAAGCCAAGCGTGCGCGCGAGCTCGGCTTCACCACCGCCGAGAAGAACTTTGACGACATCATCCGGATTCACATCGAGGACGAACTTGGTGGTAAGTTCGTCGACTGACGGAGCATGATCCGGAACCGAAGGGCCGCCCAAGCGCAAAGCGTGAAGCGGTTTTCCGAAGAGATCATGCTTAAAACAAGGACATTTGCGGGAGCATTGCCATGACAGCCAGCATCGTTGGATGGGCTCATACACCGTTCGGCAAATTCGATACCGAAACGGTCGAGAGCCTTGTGGTTCGCGTCGCCAATGAGGCACTCGCGGACGCCGGCGTCTCTGCCGCCGATGTCGACGAGATCGTGCTCGGGCATTTCAATGCCGGCTTCTCGCCGCAGGATTTCACCGCCGCGCTGGTGCTGCAGGCCGATCCGAACCTGCGCTTCAAGCCGGCGACGCGGGTCGAGAATGCCTGCGCGACCGGCTCGGCCGCCGTGCATCAGGGCATTCGTGCGATTGCGGCGGGCCAGGCGAAGATCGTGCTGGTGGTCGGCGTCGAGCAGATGACGCGCACGCCCTCGGCCGAGATCGGCAAGAACCTCTTGAAGGCCTCGTACCTGCCGGAGGACGGCGACACCGTCGGCGGGTTTGCCGGCGTGTTCGGCAAGATCGCGCAAGGCTATTTCCAGAAATATGGCGACCAGTCGGACGCGCTCGCGATGATCGCCGCCAAGAACCACAAGAACGGCGTCGCCAATCCCTTCGCGCAAATGCGCAAGGATTTCGGCTTCGAGTTCTGCCGCTCCGAAAGCGAGAAGAATCCCTATGTCGCCGGTCCGTTGAAGCGCACCGACTGCTCGCTTGTCTCCGACGGCGCCGCGGCGCTGGTGCTGACCGATTCAGAAACCGCAAAGACCATGGGCAAGGCGATCAACTTCCGCGCTACCGCGCATGCGCAGGATTTCCTGCCGATGTCCAAGCGTGACATCCTGCAGTTCGAAGGCTGCACGGTGGCCTGGCAGCGCGCGCTGGAGAAGGGCGGCTTGCAGCTCTCCGATCTCTCCTTTGTCGAGACCCATGACTGCTTCACCGTCGCCGAGCTGATCGAATATGAGGCGATGGGCCTGACGCCGCGCGGGCAGGGCGCGCGTGCGATCAAGGAAGGCTGGACCCAGAAGGGCGGCAAGCTGCCGATCAACCCCTCCGGCGGTCTGAAGGCCAAGGGACATCCGATCGGCGCAACCGGCGTCTCCATGCATGTGATGACGGCGATGCAGCTCGCCGGCCAGGCGCCGGAAGGGATGCAGCTCAATGGCCCCAAGCTCGGTGGTATCTTCAACATGGGCGGCGCCGCGGTCGCGAACTACGTCTCGATCCTCGAGCCGGTGAAGTAGGACTGGTGACACTGTCATGCCCCGCGAGAGCGGGCATCCACTAACCACAAGCGCGCGCGATCACTGACGGTTGTAGCTACCGGATCGTTGGCTTTCGCGGGCGATGACGGGGGGTGTGCGGTTTGCCACGCGGGCAGTACCCAACAAGGAACCGATCGTGAAGCGTGTCGACATCAGCTCCTACGGCATTCCGGAAGAGGTGGCCCGTTGTGTCGACGTTCCGGACGTCGGGCGGCCCGCGGCTGGCGAAGTCATCTTTGACGTCCTGGCCTTCCCGATCAATCCCGCCGACGTGATGTTCTGCCGCGGCGCGTACCGGATCAAGCCGCCGCTGCCTGCGACGCCCGGCGCGGAATGTGTTGGCCGCGTTGTCGTCGTCGGCGAGGGCGTCTCCTATGTCTCGCCGGGCGATCTCGTGATCAACCTGCAGCGCGAGAACTGGGCGCAGCGCCGCCGCGTCAAGGAGAGCGATATCGTTCGCCTGCCTGCAGGCATCGACCTGCGGCAGGCTGCGATGGTGCGTATTAATCCACCGACCGCGCTTTTGATGCTGACGGATTTCGTCGATCTCAAGCCGCGTGATTGGGTGTTGCAGAACGCCGCTAATTCCGCAGTCGGCAAACTTGTAATCCGGTTGGCGAAGATGCGTGGCCTGCGGACCATTAACGTCGTCCGCCGCGAGGAGTCGTTTGCGGAGCTGAAGGCGCTCGGCGCCGATGTCTGCCTCGTCGATGGACCTGATCTCGCCGCGAGCGTCGCCTCGGCCGCCGGTGGCGCGCCGGTCACACTCGCGCTGGACGCAGTTGCGGGCGAGGCTACGGGGCGGCTGGCGGCTGCACTCGCCGACGGCGGCACTGTCTGCAACTATGGCGCGATGGCGGCGACGGGAAATGGCGTCAACATCCCGTATTCCGAGCTGATCTATCGCGGTATCAAGGTCACGGGCTTCATGCTCGGGCGCGGACTTGCGGGCCGTTCGCTGAGCGACATCCGCAAACTTTATGACGAGATTGCCGTACAGGTGCAGGCCGGCGCGCTGCAGGCGCCGGTCGAAGCCGTTTATCCCATCGATGACATCGCCGCGGCACTGATGCATGCCCAACGTGGTGCGCGAAGCGGGAAGATCCTGGTTACGCCGAACGGCATGGTCTGAGGTACGCGGGGCAGGGCGCCGTCGCGCGCCTCCACTTTATCGTGCGCCCGTCACGCGCCAGATGACATTGCCGACGTCGTCGGCGACCAGCAGCGAGCCGTCGGGTCCAAGCGCGACGCCGACCGGCCGTCCGTAGGAGAAATCCTCGTCAGGCGCGAGGAAGCCCGACAGGATATCCCTGGGCGGGCCGGATGGGCGACCGTTCTCGAAGGGCACGAACACGACCTTGTAGCCGCTGAGCGTCGAGCGATTCCAGGAGCCGTGCTGACCGATCACCATGCCATCGGGAAAGCCCGGCAGCGTGCCGGCCGGCATCCAGCACAGGCCGAGTGAAGCGGTATGCCCGCCGAGCGCGTAATCGGGCTGGATGGCCTTGGCGACCAGGCTCGGATCCTGCGGCACGCGATCGTCGACGATCTGCCCCCAGTAGCAATAGGGCCAGCCGTAGAAGCCGCCGTCGCGCACCGAGGTCAGATAATCCGGCGGCGTTTCGTCACCGATTCCATCGCGCTCGTTGACGACGGTCCAAAGTACGCCGGTGTTCGGCTCCCACGCGAGACCCACGGGATTACGCAGGCCACTGGCGAAGATGCGGCTGCTGCCGCTGGCAAGATCGAGCTCATAGATCGCGGCACGACCCTCCTCAACCTCCATGCCGTTCTCGGCGATGTTGGAGAGCGAACCGACCCCGGCATAGAGCTTCTTGCCGTCCGGGCTCGGCAACAGGCTGCGGGTCCAATGTCCGGCCGGCTTGAAGGTAACGAGCTTTCGCCCAGATGCCGTGATGCGGTCGGCGCCCGCCGCATACGGAAAGGCCACCACGCCGTCGGTATTGCCGACATAGAAGGTGTCGCCGATCAGCGCCATGCCGAAGGGCTGGCTCAGCCCTTCCATGAAGGGCTGATGCACTTCAGCGACACCGTCGCCGTCGCGATCGCGCAAGAGGGTGATGCGATTCGCGCTGACGCCGAGCGCATGCGCGCGCCGCATCGTCGCCTGCATCGCATAGGTGAACATGCTTTTGATGGGGCCTGCGATCTGGTTCGCTTCCGAAATCAGCACGTCGCCATTGGGCAGCACATTGATCCAGCGCGGGTGATCCAGCCCTTTTGCGAACGCATTGACCTGAAGTCCGCCTGCGGCGGTCGGCTTCTCGCCGTCGCTCCAGCCCCTGGCCGACGGCATTTTGAGCGTGGGCAGCGCTCCTTGCGGTTTGGCTTCCGGAATGTCCGGCGTGTTGCCCCAGGCGGCCTTTTGCGGCACGCCCTGCATCCGGCGCCACCTCAAGGCGGCGCCGCCAATCAGCGCCACGAACTGCGCGAACATGCTGGAAAACGTCATGATGTCCCTCTTGATTGCGCGCACACTATCCAATGCCGGATCGAAGGGCCATCCGGTCCGCAGCCCCGCATAGCGGCATCCCCGATCGTGCGTGGCTCGGTCTTTGCTGATGCCGCCGTGCTGATGCCGCCGTTTTCCCGCGCCAGCACAACGCGTTAGATCTTGATTTTAGATATGTCGGGTTTGCCTTCGTGGCGCGAAACAATCGCCGAGGTTCCGAGTTGGCTAGTTCGGCCCAAAGGCGTTAATCTCTTGCCTGTAGGTTGGCCGCAAGTCCTCGTAAGTGGGGGTGCGCATGAGGTCCGGCATTTCGAACATGACGCGCAGGCGGATGCGGATTTGGCCCGCGACCCTCGTCATTGCGGTTCTCGCCGTGCTGATTGGGCCCGTCGAGCAGGCGGTCGCGAGAGGAAGCGGCAGCGCGATCCAGCAGGTCGAGACGCGCAGCGCTGGCGAGCCGATCCTGGCCATCGTTTCCCTGCAGCGGCAGCGCATCACCATCTACGACGCCCAAGGCTGGATCTTGCGCGCACCGGTGTCGAGCGGCCAGAAGGGGCGTGAGACGCCTTCTGGAATATTTGCCGTCATCGAGAAGGACGCCGATCACCATTCAAATCTGTATGACGACGCCTCCATGCCGCACATGCAGCGCCTGACGTGGTCCGGCATTGCGCTTCATGGGGGGCCCTTGCCGGGATATCCGGCGTCCCACGGCTGCGTTCGGATGCCTTATGGCTTCGCTGAGCAGCTGTTCGATCTGACACAAATGGGTTTGCGGGTAATCATAGCTCCAGGTGATGCGGCGCCCGTCGAGATCGCGCACCCCGCCTTGTTGCGACCGAAGCCCGGCGCCGGTGCGCTGGTCCTTGCGCGGAATGCGGATGTGGCCGAGGCCACCTCGAAATTCAACCAGGCGAGGCTCGCGGCCGGGACGGCCTATCGGGAGGCGACGGCCGCCATGGTGCCGGTGCGCGTCGCCCAAAACCAGAAGCTCAGGGCGGAGACGCAATTGGCTGCCGCCGAAACCGCGCTGACCAACGCTACGACCGATGAGGCGAAGCAGGCAGCCGACGACGCCAAGGCGCAGGTGACCGCCAGGATCGCCGACCTGCAGACACAACTCGACGCTGCGCAGGCCCAGTTGCGCCTGAAGGCCGATGCCCGTACTGCCGCGCGCGATGCGGTCGGCGCCGCGGAGGCCGCCCAGACCGCGGCGGCGGAAGCGGCGCGCCAAGCGGCACACGAACTCGATCCTGTCTCCGTCCTGATCAGCCGCAAGACCCAGAAGCTTTACGTGCGGCAGGGCTTTGAACCGATCTTCGACGCTCCCATAGCAATTGCCGATCCCGATCGTCCGATCGGCACCTATGTCTTTACCGCCCTGGAGCGGACCGGCGGGAACGATGACATCAAATGGAGCGTGGTTTCGCTGGAGGGAGCACGTCCGCAGACCGACGCCGTCGACTCCCGTGGCCGGCCCGCCGCGCGCAGTGGTCGCGATGTCGAGCCGATACTGGCGGTAGCGGACGGTGCCAAGGCTGCGCTCGATCGCATCACAATCCCGCAGGAGGTGCTCGAGCGCATTCCCGGAACATCGCCGCGATCGTCCATGATCGTGACCGACGAGGCGCCGAGCTCCGAGACTTCGAAGGGCACCGATTTCGTGGTCGTGCTGAGCGACGAGCCGCAGGGTGGGATCAAGTTCCGCAAACGAGCGCCGGCGCAGGATTACCGCTACATCGGAACACGTTATCGCGCGCCGGCTTCGGGTGCGCCGGCTTCGGGTGCGCCGACCTGGGGTGCGCCGGCCTGGGGCGCACCGGCTGGAGGACGTTTCTTCACCTGGTGAGCGCCAAGGTCGGGAAGAGCGACGACGGCAGGCGATCCGATGATGGTTGGGGCTGCGATGGTATTCGTCGTCAGCGACATCGCTGACAGCATCGCGCACTACCGCGACGTGCTGGGCTTCGCTGTCACGTTCCAATATGGCGGTCCGACCTTTTATGTGGGGCCGCCCGTGCAACAAAGCGCATAGCCCCATACGTCGGCCGCGCTTGCCCTTGGGCGCCGGCTGCCGTTAGTTGGCCCGAGCAAACAAGATTTCGGCAAGTATTTCGGGGAGGACCAATGGGCCCACTGCAAGGCATCAAGGTCGTCGACATGACCACTGTGCTGATGGGGCCCTATGCCACCCAGATGCTCGGCGATTACGGTGCCGACGTCATCAAGGTGGAATCGCTCGAGGGCGACGTCACGCGGCTGATCGGTCCGACGCGGCATCCGGGCATGGGGCCGGTGTTTCTCAACACCAACCGCAGCAAGCGCTCGATCTGTCTGGACCTGAAGAAGCCGGCGGGGCGCGAGGCCGTGCTGCGACTGATCAAGTCGGCTGATGTGCTCGTCTATAATGTGCGGCCGCAGGCGATGGCGCGCCTCAATCTCGGCTATGACATCGTGTCCGAGATCAATCCGCGGCTGATCTATGCCGGCGTGTTCGGCTTCGGCCAGGACGGACCCTATGCCACAAAACCCGCCTATGACGATCTGATCCAGGGCGCGACGGGACTGCCGGCACTGATGGCCCAGACGGGCGACGGCACGCCGCGCTATGTGCCGAACGCACTGGTCGATCGTATTGTCGGCCTCACTGCAGTGGGCGCGATCTGCGCGAGCCTGGTCGAGCGCGAACGCACCGGACGCGGCCAGCGCGTCGACATTCCCATGTTCGAGACCATGGCCGGCTTTGTGATGGGCGACCATATGGGCGGTCTGACCTATGATCCGCCGCTCGACAAGGGCGGCTATGCGCGGCACCTGTCGCGCGACCGCCGGCCCTACAAGACCTCCGACGGCTATCTCAGCGTCATTGTCTATAACGACAAGCAGTGGGAAAGCTTCTTCAAGGCGACCGGCCGCGACGATCTGCGCCGCGATCCGCGCTTTGCGACCTTCGCGGGCAGGGCGGTCAACATCGACTTCGTCTATGGCGAGCTCGCTCGCATTTTCGAGACGCGACCGACCGCGGAGTGGATCGAGCTTCTGAACAAGGCTGACGTCCCTGTGATGCCCATGCACGACCTGCAAGGCATTCTCGACGACGAGCATTTGGTCGCAACCGGCTTCTTTCCGGTTGTCCAGCATCCGACCGAGGGACCGATCCGCAGCACGAAGGTGTCGGCCAATTGGTCTGAGACCAAGGCGGAACCGACGAGGCTGGCGCCGCGCCTCAACGAGCATGGCGCAGAAATTTTGCGTGAAGCGGGCTTTTCGCGCGAGGAAATCGAGAACATGATCCGCGATGGCGTGACCAAGCCGTCGCCTGCGGCCTGAGGGATAGACATGGACTTCGCGCTCTCTGCCAACCAGGAATCGATCCGCGATGCGGTCGCAAAGATCTGCGCGCGTTTCGACGACGCCTATTGGCTGAAGAAGGACAAAGAGGGCGGCTTTCCCGCCGACCTGCACAAGGCGCTGGCCGACGCCGGCTGGCTCGGCATCTGCATCCCCGAGGAATATGGTGGCTCGGGTCTCGGCATCCTCGATGCCGCGATCATGATGCGCACGATCTCGGAATCCGGGGCCGGCATGTCGGGCGCGTCGGCGGTGCATATGAACGTGTTCGGCCTCAATCCGGTCGTGGTCTTCGGCACCAAGGAGCAATGTGCTCGCATGCTGCCGGGCATTGTCGACGGCCGCGAGAAGGCGTGCTTTGCCGTCACCGAGCCCAACACCGGCCTCAACACCACGCAGCTCAAGACGCGTGCGGTGTTGAAGGGTGACCGATATGTCGTCAATGGGCAGAAGGTCTGGATCTCGACCGCGCAGGTCGCAAACAAGATCCTCCTGCTCGCGCGCACCACGCCGCTGGAGGAGGTGAAGAACCCGACCTTCGGCCTTAGCCTGTTCTATACCGATTTCGACCGCAGCCGCATCACGGTGCACGAGATCGAAAAGATGGGCCGCAAGCCGGTCGACTCCAACGAACTGTTCTTCGAGAATTTTGAAATCCCGGTCGAGGACCGGCTCGGCGAAGAGGGGCGCGGCTTCGAATACATCCTGCACGGCATGAATCCGGAGCGCATCCTGATCGCGGCGGAAGCAGTCGGGCTCGGCCATCTCGCGCTGTCGCGGGCTAGCGGCTATGCCAAGACGCGCAATGTCTTCAACCGCCCGATCGGCAAGAACCAGGCGATCCAGCATCCGCTCGCCAAGAACTGGATGGAGCTGGAAGCGGCCTGGCTGATGACGCTGCACGCCGGCTGGCTCTACGACAAGGGCATGCCATGCGGGCCGGCCGCGAATTCGGCCAAATATCTCGCGGGCGAAGCGGGCTTCCGCGCCTGCGAGCAGGCGGTGATGACGCATGGCGGCTTCGGCTATGCCAAGGAGTTCCATGTCGAGCGTTACCTGCGGGAGTCGCTGATCCCGCGCATCGCGCCGATCAGCCCGCAGCTGATCCTGAGCTTCATCGCGGAGAAAGTGCTCGGCCTGCCGAAGTCGTATTGAGATGGGGATATTTCTCGCCCTTCGTTCGTCATTCCGGGGCGCGCGAGCGACGCGCGAACCCGGAATGACGGAAGGTGAGGCCCGATGAGCTATATCACCGGCGTTGGATTAACCTCCTACGGCAAGCACGAAGGCTCGTCCTCGCTCGACCTGATGAGCCAGGCCGCCGCGCTGGCACTTGACGACGCCGGGCTTACGCGTGGCGAGATCGACGGCATTCTCTGCGGCTACTCTACGGTGTCGCCGCACATCATGCTGGCGACCGTGTTTGCCGAGCATTTCGGCATCCAGCCGTCCTACGCGCACGCCGTACAGGTCGGCGGCGCCACCGGGCTCGCCATGACCATGCTCGCGCACACGCTCGTCGAAGCTGGCGTGGTGCGGCATGTGCTGGTCGTCGCCGGCGAGAACCGGCTGACCGGACAGAGCCGCGACGCCTCGATCCAGGCGCTGGCGCAAGTCGGTCATCCCGACTACGAGGTGCCGCTCGGCCCGACGATTCCCGCCTATTACGGCCTCGTGGCTTCGCGCTACATGCACGAATACGGCGTGACGCAAGAGGACCTAGCCGAGTTCGCGGTGCTGATGCGGCGTCACGCGCTTGGCCATCCCGGCGCGCAGTTCCATGACCCAATCACAGTTGCGGACGTGATGGCTTCAAAGCCCGTGGCGTTGCCGTTAAAGTTGCTCGACTGCTGCCCCGTCTCCGACGGCGGCGCCGCTTTCATTATAAGCCGCGAGCCGACCAATGCGGCGCGCGTGCGCATCCGCGGCTGCGCCCAGGCGCACACCCATCAGCACGTCACGGCGGCGCCTTCGCTCGACAGGCTCGGCGCCGAGATCGCGATTGCCAGGGCGAAAGCAGCCACAGGCATTGCGATCTCCGACGTGCGCTATGCCGCGGTCTACGATAGTTTCACGATTACGCTCGCCATGCTGCTTGAGGACCTGGGACTCGCCAAGCGCGGCGAGGCGGCAGCGCAGGTTCGCGCCGGTCATTTCTCGCGCGACGGAGAGATGCCGCTCAACACCCATGGCGGTCTCCTCAGCTACGGCCATTGCGGCGTCGGCGGCGCCATGGCGCATCTGGTCGAGGCGCATCTGCAGATGACGGGACGCGCCGACGACCGCCAGGTGCGCGACGCCTCGCTTGCGTTGCTTCATGGCGATGGCGGGGTGCTGTCCTCGCATGTCAGCATGTTCCTGGAGCGGGTGTGATGAGCGAGAAGCTTGCGGACTGGACGACAGGCGAAGCCGCGATCGTCTATCAAAGCTGCGCGGCTTGCGGCGCCAGGCAGTATTTCCGGCGCGGCTTCTGCGCCTCATGCGGTGCGACGGAACTGAGGGAACTCCGCGCCAGCGGCGAGGGGACAGTCTACGCGGCATCGCTGGTCTGCCGCGCTGCGACGCCGGAGACCAAGGCGCATGTGCCCTACAATATCGTGCTGGTCGATACCGATGAGGGCTTTCGCATGATGGCCCATGGCGACACGGATGTCGCCATGGGCGATCGCGTCACTGTACGCTTTGTTCAATTTGCCGGACGGGTTGTGCCTTGCTTTGCGAAGGCTTCTCAACCCGATAGAACAGAACGCTGGCGATGACGAGCATTGCCGTCACCGCCAGCAAGTGCGCGAATGCCTCCGAGGTCGCCCTCCTGGTGGCATGCTTCATGCCTCTCCTCCCTAGACCTGGGCATGACTCATCGTTGCGCGCGAACGCGCATAGACAGTCAGATTTTACTCGGAACACCCCACGATTCGTATTCGCGTTATGTTGTCCCCACGCGGCGAATATCGACTGTACCAAGGTCGAACAGTAATACGGCGGCAATTTGACTCGGGCGTGTTGCTGTTGCGTCGCGCAGGCGATACTCGTTTACGGGATCAAAGCTTTGGAACTCAAAAGAGCCGGCCCGGAAACCCAAGGTGGAACATAGATGGCCCGTATTGCCTATAGCGATCCAGCTAAACACAGCGACCGCACTCGCGAACTGCTCGGCAAGAACCGCAACGCCAACATCTTCCGCATGATGGCGCATTCACCGAGTTATCTTGAGCAATATTGCCGGCTCGGCGGCGCCATCAGGCACAAGGGTGAGCTTGACCCGGTGGTGCGGGAGCTTGCGATCACGCGCACCGGGATTTTGTGCGAGGCGCCGTACGAGATCACAGCCCACAAACGCATCGGCAAGAATGTCGGCGTCACCGACGAGCAGAACGCGGCGCTGGAGAACTGGCAGTCAGCCACCTGCTTCAACGAGGTGCAGCGCGCCGCGCTCGCCTTCGCCGACGAGACCGTCAGGCTGCCGCGTGCCACCGACGCAACCTTCAAGGCGATCGCCGCCAAATTGACTCCCGGAGCATTGGTCGAGTTGCAACTCGCCGTCGGCTTCTATGTCATGACCTCGAAGTTCCTGGAGACCTTCAAGATCGACATGCAGCCGGCTTCGGAGGTGATCCCGTAAGACGTTACGTCGCCGTCAGCAAGTTCAGCTTGGTGTTGGCCAGGATCAGCCGGTCGGCCAGGAGCTGAGCGAGGTTGCGCATGATCCGTTCGCCAGCGCGCGGATTGTCTTCGCGGAAGCGCTCGAAATCTGCGAGCTGCACCTCGAGCGCGGTCACCTGCGCGTCGGCATAGACATCGGCCGAACGGTGCGGCTCCAGGAGTGCCATCTCCCCGAATGCCATGCCTGCCGTGATGGTTGCAACGCGGATGCCGTTCGGCAGCTTGACGTGGACGACGCCTGATTTGAGGAAGAATAGCGAAGAGGCCGGCTCGCCCTCAGCCAGGATCTTCTCGCCGGGCCGATAGGTCTTGACGGTGCCAAGCGCAGTGAGCTGGTCCAGCTCCTCCTTGTCGAGGCCCGCGAGCAGCATCTGCTCGGCAAGCTCGGTGACCTCCACCGCATAGATGTTGCCGCCATGGCGGTAGACGATCTGATCCTCCGCCCATTCGATGGCGTCGTCGAGCAGGGGATAGTTGCGGATGTTGGAAAGTCCCGCGGCCCATTCGCCAATGCTTTTCCATTGCCCCGAGGCGCGATCGATCCCTGACAGGATCACCGTGACGTTGAAATTCGCAAGCTCCTGGAACTCTTCCGCCAGCAACCGTCCGCCGGCCGGCGTCACCGCGGCGATCCGGCGGAGGTCGAAGATCACGAATTGCGGGCGCGGCTTGCTGGCAAGCTGGCGCGAGACATAATCGACGGTGGAGAACGATAGTGTCCCCACCAGCTCGATGATCCGGACCTGGTTGTGATGGGCGGCGAGAATCCGGCGCTCCTGCGGCCTGCGGCTGCGGCGCGAGCAGCTCTTGCCGATGTTGTAGTCGGCGATGACGGCATTGCGCGCATCGTCGGCCCGGCTCAGCATGTGCAGCCCGTAATGCGACGACAGCGCCTCGCAGACCTTGATGCCGCGCACGCTGTTGCCGTGGGCGTCGAGCCGAGGCGAATAGCTGCCCAAGCCCAGCCGTGCCGGCAGCGCCGCAAGAATGCCGCCGCCGACGCCGCTCTTGGCCGGGATGCCGACGCGATAGATCCATTCGCCGGCATAGTCGTACATGCCCGACGATGTCATCACACTCAGCGTGCGCGAGACGGCGTAGGGCGTCACCACCTGCTCGCCGGTGACGGGATTGATGCCGCGATTGGCGAGCGTCGCCGCCATGACCGCGGCGTCGCGCGCGGTCACCAGGACCGAGCACTGCCGGAAATAGACGTCGAGCACCTTGCGGACGTCTTCCTTGACGACACCGGAGGTGCGCAGCAGATAGCCGATGGCGCGGTTGCGGTCGCCGGTCGCGTTTTCCGAGGCAAACACGGCTTCATCGACGTCAAGCTCGCGCCCGGCGAAGCGGCTCAAAGCCTGGCGCACGATGTCGAAGGCCGCATCGCCCTTTGCTTCCAGGATCAGGCCGGAGCAGGCGATCGCGCCGGCATTGACCATCGGATTGAATGGATGGTTCTCCGCATTGAGCCGGATCGAGTTGAAGGGATCGCCGGATGGTTCTACGCCGATCACTGCTTCCACCCGCGTCGCGCCCAGCGTGTCCAGCGCCAGCGCGAACACGAACGGCTTCGACATCGACTGGATGGTGAAGGGCACGCGGGAATCGCCGATCTCGTAGACATGACCGTCCAGTGTCGCAAGCGAGATGCCGAAATGCTCGGGGTGCGCCTTGCCAAGCTCGGGGATGTAATGGGCGACCTCGCCGGAATCGTCAGCGGCGAAATCCTTGTGGCACGCGGTCAGAAACCGCAGCAGCGGCGGCGAGGAGGCCGCCCAATTGCGCGCGCCCGCGACTGGCGCCGTTCGCATCATGTCCATGACATCTTCCGAAGTGAGACAGGCGTTCGCGCGATGTTACGACGCCGCGCGGCACATCGAAACCACTCTGCCGGCCGGTTGGCGCGGCAGTCTGCCGAGTGCGCAGGCAGCGCGCGTCAGGTCTCGAGGATCGCCACCACCTGGCCTTCGGCGACGACGTCGTCGACCGCGACCAGTATGGATTTCACTTTGCCGGCTGCAGGCGAGGCGACCGGAATTTCCATCTTCATCGCCTCGACGAAGGCGATGTCCTCGCCATCGCCAACGTCAGCGCCAAGCGGAATGGGGAGGGCGCAGATGCGCCCGGCGACTTCTGTAACGATCTTGATATCTGGCATGCCAACCGGCTTTTTGTTGTCGCCGCACAATGCCTGAGGTAGCTTGTTCTTCAAGTGGAATTTTATTCCGCACAACGGAATCGGGTGGAAGCTATGGGACGACGCTCCGAGCGGCTGAGCAGGCCAAGACTGCTTACCAGTGACGCGACAGGTGAAGGTGACGTCATTCAGGTGGTCTCCCGCGCCTTTGACGTGCTCCGATGTTTTGAGGGGCACGAGGCGCGGCTGGGAAATCTGGAAATTTCCAATCGCTGCGGCCTGCCGCGCTCGACGGTGTCGCGGCTCACGCACACGCTGACGCGGATGGGCCAGCTCGTCTATCTGCCGCGCGATCAGAAATATCGCATCGGCCCGAGCGCGGTGGCGATGAGCACCTCGATGATGAAGGGGCTGCAGCTGCGCAACCTGATCCGGCAGCGCTTGCAGGATGTCGCAGACCAGTTGCCCGGCACTGTCGGCTTTGTGATCCCCGATCGCTTCCACCTCGTCTATCTCGAATACGCCCGCTCGGCGAACGCACTCGGACTGCACGAGGTCACCGGCAGCCGCATCTCGATGGCGAGCACGGCGGCAGGCCATGCCTACACCGCAGCGCTGGAGCCCGACGCTGGCGATGCGCTGCTCGCCGAGATGGAGCGCGAGGCGCCTGAGGCCGCCAAGGTGCTGAAGCCCCGGATCGAGACCAGCCGTCAGTTTTTGCGCGAGAACGGCTATGTCGTCGCCTGTGGCCTCTGGTCGCCGCACATCAATGGCGTCGCGGTGCCGCTGTGGTCGCCGCAGTATCAGACCTTTGTCTGCGTGACGATCGGGCTGCTGGCTGCGATGTACGACGACGCGCGGCTGCACACGGAGGCAGCGCCCGTGATGCGCGAGCTCGCGGCCGCGGTGGGCGGCCTGCTCGAGACTGCGGAAGGCGACATCTTCAACAACCGGCTGGAGCGGAAAACGCTTGGCGTTGCTCCCAACAACAAAATGACCATGACGGAGGAGACGAATGATCTGGAAGCCCGAACTCGACGAGCTCGCTCGGCGCGAGGCCTTCGCGCGCGAGATGGGAGGCGTTGAGAAGGTCAAGCGACAGCGCGACCAGGGCCGGCTCACCGTCCGCGAACGCATCGACAAGATGGTCGATGCCGACAGCTTCCACGAAATCGGTGCGATCTCAGGCATCGGCGAGTATGACGACAAGGGCGAACTCACCAATCTGACGCCGGCGAACTGCGTGTTCGGCCGCGGCAAGGTGGGCGGCCGTACCGTCGTCGTGGTCGGCGACGATTTTACGGTCCGCGGCGGCTCCGCCGATGCGTCAATCTCCGCAAAGCCTTTGATGGCGGAGGAGATGGCGCACGATTTCCGCCTGCCGATCATCCGCATCATCGAGGGCTCCGGCGGAGGCGGCTCGGTGAAGACGATCGAGACCAAGGGCGCGGCCAATCTTCCGGGCGGCATCGGCGGCAACCGCTGGTACCGCTATACGACGGAAAATCTCGCGCATGTGCCGGTGGTCGGCCTCGGGCTCGGCTCGGTTGCCGGCCTCGGCGCGGCGCGCCTAGCCGCAAGCCATTACTCGGTCATGACGCGCAGCTCCGCGATGTTCGTCGCGGGACCCCCGGTGGTGAAGCGGCTGGGGCAGGACCTCTCCAAGCAGGAGCTTGGCGGTGCCGACATCCAGACCCGCGCCGGCGGCGTCGATGACGCCGTGGATACGGAGGAGGAAGCATTTGCGCGCGCGCGGCGTTTCCTGTCCTACCTGCCGTCCTCGGTGTTCGAGCTTCCGCCCACAATTGCTTGCAACGACGATCCCGAACGGAGCGAGGAGACGCTGCTGAAAGCGGTGCCGCGCAGCCGCAAGCAGGTCTACAAGATGCGCCCGATCATCGAGTCGGTGGTCGACAAGGGCTCGTTCTTCGAGCTCAACAGCAATTTCGGCCGGCCGATCATCGTGGGCCTTGCGCGACTCGAGGGCCGCGCGGTCCTTCTGCTCGCGAGCGACCCCTTCCATTATGGCGGCTCCTGGACAGCGGAGGCCTGCCAGAAGGTGGTGCGCTGGGTCGACTTCGCCGAGACCTTCCATCTGCCGATTGTCTATCTGATGGACTGCCCGGGCTTCATGATCGGGCTGGAAGCGGAGAAGGCGGCAACCATTCGGCACGGCGTGCGCGCCATGGCCGCGGTCAACCAGACCACGGTGCCCTGGTGCACGGTGATCATCCGCAACTCCTTTGGCGTCGCGGGCGTCGTGCATCAGCCGGCCGACCGCTTCTCCATCCGCTACGCCTGGCCATCGGCCTATTGGGGTTCGCTGCCGCTCGAAGGCGGCATCGAGGCGGCCTATCGTGCGGAGATCGATGCAGCGGAGGATCCATCGGCCAAGCTCAAGGAGATCGAGGCCCGCCTCAACAAGCTGCGCTCGCCGTTCCGCTCCGCCGAAAAATTCTGGGTGGAAGAGATCATCGATCCCAGGAAGACGCGCGCGCTGCTCTGCGAGTTCACGCGCCTGGCCGAGCCGTTGCGGACACCGGGGCTTGCGAAGGGCATGACGATCCGGCCGTAACGAAGAACGTAGGGTGGGCAGGGGCGCGTCTACGCGCTGTGTCCACCAGGTTGCGAGAGCGGGCCTGATCGATGGGGCACGCTTCGCCTTGCTCGACCTGCAAGGACGCTTCACTCGGCAGGTTGAGCCGCCACCAACGGTTTTGGCACCCGTGACATCGTGAGCACCATTAATGACGCGACGATGCACAGCGCTCCTGCGGCGAAGAAGGCAGGCAAATAGCTGGCCAGCAGCGTGCGCGACAGGCCAGCGCCGAACGCGGCTGTGGCAGCGCCGATCTGGTGGCCCGCGAAGATCCAGCCGAACACCAGATTCGCGCGCTCGGGCCCAAAGCGTTGCGCGGTGAGGCGCACGGTCGGTGGTACCGTCGCGATCCAGTCGAGCCCATAGAACATCGCAAACAGCGACAGGCCGTAGAAGGAGAAATCCGTGAACGGCAGCGCCACCAGCGACAGGCCGCGCAGCCCGTAATACCAGAACAGCAGGAAGCGGTTGTCGAAGCGGTCGGACAGCCAGCCGGAGCAGATGGTGCCGAAGAAATCGAAAATGCCCATTGCCGCGAGCAGGCTCGCGGCCTGCACTTGCGGAATGCCGAAGTCGAGGCACATTGGAATCAGATGCACCTGGACCAGCCCGTTGGTCGAGGCGCCGCAGACGAAGAAGGTCGCAAACAGGATCCAGAAGGTTCCGGTCTTCGACACGTCACGCAAGGTGCCGAGTGCTGCCGCCATGATCGGCGCGTTGTTCGGCGGGGGCGCGGGCAGAGGCTCGCTGCCAGTGTCGCCAAAGGGACGTAAACCGACGTCGCTCGGACGGTCGCGCATCACCAGGAACACCACAAAGGCCGCAACCGCGAGCAATCCGCAAATGAAGGAAAGCCCGACCCGCCAGCCGAAATGATCGGTCAGGCTTGCGAGCAGCGGCAGGAACAGGAGCTGTCCCGTCGCGACGCTCGCGGATAGCATGCCGACCACGAGCCCGCGTCGCGCCACGAACCAGCGCGTGGCGATGGTCGCGCCCAGCACCAGCGCTGTCATGCCGGTGCCGATTCCGACCACAACGCCCCATAACAGCATCAGCTGCCAGACCTGCGTCATTCCCAAGGAAAGCACCAGCGCCGAAACCACGATGAGCTGCGCGGCGAGCGTCACATTGCGCAGGCCATAGCGGTTGAGAAGCGCCGCCGCGAACGGCGCCATCAAGCC
The DNA here is from genome assembly GCF_000472425.1 of Bradyrhizobium sp. Tv2a-2. Lineage (GTDB taxonomy): Bacteria > Pseudomonadota > Alphaproteobacteria > Rhizobiales > Xanthobacteraceae > Bradyrhizobium. The sequence continues at coordinate 378,516 of NZ_AXAI01000006.1, forward strand.
AAACAGGATGAAGCGGATCGAGAGCGCGGATGAAATCTCCGCCGTGCTCCAGCCGAACTCCTGCTGCAGCGGTGCGATGAAGACGCCGGGCGCGCCGACCGTGCCGGCCGAGACCAGCGCGGCAAAGAAGGTCGCGCCGACCATGACCCAGCCGTAGTGAATGTTGCGGCGGGCAAGCGCCGCAGCGAGCCAGTTCGAAATCAATATCGCCCCCGGGAGGATTTATCTGGATTGGTCACATATGCATCATGCCGCAATGGCGGCATGACTAAAATGCCAAAGTTCCCTCATTTTCGGACGGGGCCTCAGGCCGCGATCCGCTCCACCGCGATCGCCGTCGCTTCGCCGCCGCCGATGCAGAGCGAGGCGACGCCGCGCTTCGCATTCTGCGCCTCCATGGCATGCAGCAAGGTGACGATCAATCGCGCGCCGGTGGCGCCGATCGGGTGGCCGAGTGCGCAGGCGCCGCCATTGATGTTGAGCCGGTCGCGGGAAATGCCGAGGTCGCGCTGCGCCGCCATCGCGACCACTGCAAAGGCCTCGTTGATCTCGAACAGGTCGACGTCAGACGCGCTCCAGCCGACCTTGTCGAGCAGCTTCCTGATCGCCGGGATCGGCGCGGTCGTGAACCATTGCGGTTCCTGGCTATGGGTCGAGTGGCCCTTGATCTCGGCGAGAATGGGCAGGCCCTCGCGCTCGGCAAGCGAACGTCTGGTCAGAACCAGCGCTGCCGCGCCATCGGCGTTGGCGGAGGAGGCGGCCGGCGTGATGGTGCCGTTGGGGCGGAACGCGGGCTTGAGGGAGGGAATTTTTGCGGGATCAACCTTCAGCGGATGCTCGTCATTGGCGATGATTTTCGGTCCCGCCTTTTCGGTGATGGTGATCGGCGCGATCTCGGCCTTGAAGGCGCCGCTCTCGACCGCCTTGCGCGCGCGACTCAAGGTCTCCATCGCGTAGGCGTCCTGGTCCTTGCGGGTGAATTGATAGGCTTCCGCGGTCGCCTCGCCGAAATCGCCCATGGAGCGGCCGGTCTCGTAGGCGTCCTCGAGACCATCCATCATCATGTGGTCGATGATGCGGTCATGGCCGGCGCGATAGCCGCCGCGCGCCTTGGCGAGCAGGTAGGGGGCATTGGTCATGCTCTCCATGCCACCGGAAAGCACGATCTCGGCGGAGCCGGCCTTGATAATGTCATGGGCAAGCATGGTGGCCTTCATGCCGGAGCCGCAGACCTTGTTGACAGTGGTGGCGCCGGTGGCGTCCGGCAGACCTGCACCGCGCGCGGCCTGCCGCGCCGGCGCCTGGCCCTGCCCTGCGGGGAGCACATTGCCCATGAACACCTCGTCGATCCGCTCCGGCTTGAGCTTTGCGCGTTCCAGCGCCGCGCCAATCACATGGGAACCAAGCTTGTGGGCTGCGAGCGGCGACAATTCCCCCATGAAGCGGCCGAGCGGGGTGCGGGCGGCGGAAACGATGACGACGGGATCGGAGGCGGCCATGGCAAATCTCCCGGGAGATGACATAATATGAGATGACAATCATCATATGATGCGCCGCAAGATTTGCAATGGCGGGAGCGGATTAAACTTTACGGGGCGAGGTCGTCGGCTGCCAGCTGTCGCCAATACGGCGGCCACGCCGATGCCGTCATTATCCGCAATAGACGAATGGTCCAGTATTCAAGGGCCTGCGTTATGTGCAGACCGGTTATCCGTAGGCCGCATGACCGCAGCGGTATGCGGGAGAAAGCGAAGTCCCGGGTGTCGCTTCGCTTGCCCGGGCTACGTCCATGGCTCGGCGCCCCGTTCTATCGCTTCCGGTCGATAAACGCCTGCATCAGCCGTTTCGGCTCGTCAGTGAGGAACGATCTGCCGAACACGCCGATGCTCAAGTCCACCGACTCCTTCAGTGGCAATTCCTCCCATTGCCGCAGCAGCGCCTTTTGCGCGCGCAGTGCTTCCGCGCCGCAGGCGAGCAGCGACTGCACGGTGTGCTCGACCGCCTCATCCAGTCCGCCTTCACGCGCCACCAGGTCGACCAGCCCCCAGGCGAGCGCGGTCGGCGCGTCGATCGTCTCCGCTGTCATCACCAGCCAGCGCGCGCGGCCCCAGCCGATCAGCCGCGGCAGCAGCGCCGCGTGGATTACCGAGGGGATACCGACCCGGACCTCCGGCATGCCGAATCTGGCGTCGTGCGCGGCTATCCTGAAATCGCAAGCAGCAGCAGCTTCCAGGCCGCCGCCGAGGCACCAGCCGGGCATCCGCGCAATCACCGGCGCCGGAAAGGCGCGGATCGCCTCGCAGAGGTCTCGCAGCCGCGTGATGAAGGCTTCCGCTGACTGCTGGTCGAGGGTTGCCATCTCCTTGATATCGGCGCCGCCTATCAGGCTCTTGTCGCTGCCGCCTTTCAGAACCAGCACGCGGATTTGATTGTCAGCGGCGACCTGCTCCAACCCGGTCCGCACGCCGTCGATGACCGGCGAGCTCAAGATGTTGAGCGAGCCGGCATTTCGTATGGTGAAAGTTGCAACGCCGCGAGGATCGCGGTCGACGCTGCAATAATTGTTGAGTGTTGGCATGGCAGAGCTCGCAAATGAACGTTTGGCTTGACCACTTCCGCGGTGTCAGGCCAGCTTGTCAAGCCGACGATGCTTTCATCAATATGAACGCAAATTAAAGAAATTGATGCAGCTTTTTTCGTCGGCGATGTTATTATATGACCATAAACATTCCATAGGACGCCCATGCGCTATTCCAGGGAACACAAACAAGAAACCCACGCGCGCATCGTGCGCAAGGCTTCGATCAGGCTCCGCGAGAGGGGCGCCCATGGGGTCGGCGTCGCCGACCTGATGAAAGAGGCCGGGCTGACCCATGGCGGGTTCTATGCGCATTTCGATTCGCGCGACTCGCTGGTAATCGAGGCCTTTGGCTACGCGATGGACCGCTCGCTGGCGCACTGGCGTAAGCTTGTAGCCGAAACGCCGCCGGAGAGGCGGCTTGCCATGATCGTCGATGCCTATTTGACGCCCACCCATCGCGACGATCCCGGCCACGGTTGTGCCATCACCTCGTTGGGCGCGGAAATCGCGCGTGAGAGCCCGAAGACCCGTCGGGCCTTTGCCACCAAGACGGAGCAACTGATCGACCTGATCGCGGACCAGATCCAGGACGTCCCGCGCAAGGCTGCCCGCAAGCAGGCCACGAGCCTGCTCGCAACCATGATGGGCACGCTGGTACTCTCCCGCATCGCGGGAAGCGGCGAACTTTCGGATGAGGTGTTGCAAGCCGGCAAGGAAGCCGCGCTGGCGCGTGTGGCCGCGTCGAAGCCGGCCGCGAAGAAGGTGCGGGCGAAGGTGAACGGAGCGGCGAAGGAAACCAGGGCGCATTAATTGATGCACGCCAGCGCAGTCTAAAGCGCGATGAGATTTGGTTGAATCGTCATCGCGCTTTAGGTCTTTGATTGAGCATGATCTTTTCGGAAAACCGCTACACACTTTTCCGGATCATGCTTTAGCTCCCGCTGAACAGCGCCCGCTCTCGCTCCACCGTTTCATAGATATAGTCCGCCACCGCCCGGATGCGTGCCAAGTCCTTGCTGTCCGCGTGCATCAGAAGCCAGAAGGTGCGCGAGATCGAGACTTCGGCCGACAGCACCGGGTGCAGCTCGGGATGGGCGCTTGCCATGAAATGCGGCAGCACGGCGATGCCGAAGCCGGCAAGCGTGGCGTTGAGCTGGGCGATCAGGTTGGCGCTGCGGAAGCTGGCCGAGATCTTTGGCGAGACCTGCGGCAGATAGTCGAGCTCCGGCGTGAACAGCAGCTCATCGATATAGCCGACGAAGCGGTGCGCGGGCAGGTCGTCACGCGCAGTGATCTTCGGCGCGCGGTCGAGATAGGCTGGGGTCGCGTACAATCCCAGCCTGTAATCGAGCAGCTTGCGCCCGACGATCCGGCCTTCTTTCGGCATGGTCAGGCTGATCGCGATATCGGCCTCGCGCTTGGAGAGGCTGAAGAGGCGGGCGGTGGCGACCAGCTGCAGGTCGAGATCGGGATACCTATCCGCCAACCGAACCAGCCGCGGCGCCAGGAAGTGGCTGCCAAAGCCGTCGGGCGCGCCGATCCGTACCGTGCCGGTCAGATGCGCGCGCGAGCCGCCGACTGCCTCCTGGTTGGCGACGATCGTGGATTCCATGGCTTCGGCACTGTCGGCGACGCGCTGGCCCGCCTCGGTCAGGAGGTAGCCGGTCTTGCGCCGATCAAATAGTTTTGCGGACAGATGATGCTCCAGCCGGTCCACGCGCCGGATCACGGTGGCATGATCTACCCCGAGCTGCTTCGCCGCAGCGGAAACCGAGCCGCCGCGCACGATTGCGAGTACGAAGCGGAAGTCATCCCAATCGATCGTGCCGCCTTGATCCAGCATTTCCGCACATCTAAGGTGCAATATCTCGGACTTGAATCCTATAAAATGCAGGTCAAAAGGCTTCTGTCAAAGCCATCAGGCTGACCTTTCGGAGGTAAACATGCGCTCAATCGGACATTTCATCGGCGGCAAGGAGGTCAAGGGCACCTCGGGGCGGTCAGCGGACGTGTTCGAGCCGATGACCGGCGACGTCCAGGGCAAGGTGGCGCTGGCCTCAAAGGCGGAAGTGCGCGCGGCGGTGGAAAACGCCCGCGCCGCGCAACCGGAATGGGCCAACACCAATCCGCAGCGCCGCGCGCGGGTGATGATGAAATTTCTGGAACTGGTGCAGCGCGACTATGACAAGCTGGCCGAGCTGCTCGCGCGCGAGCACGGCAAGACCGTTCCCGACGCCAAGGGCGACATCCAGCGCGGGCTCGAGGTGGTCGAGTTCGCCTGCGGCATTCCGCATCTGATGAAGGGCGAATACACGGAAGGCGCCGGCCCCGGCATCGACATCTATTCGCTCCGCCAGCCGCTCGGCGTGGTCGCCGGCATCACGCCTTTCAACTTCCCCGCGATGATCCCGATGTGGAAGTTCGCGCCCGCGATCGCCTGCGGCAACGCGTTCATCTTGAAGCCGTCCGAGCGCGATCCCGGCGTGCCGATGCGGCTCGCCGAGCTCATGATCGAGGCGGGCCTGCCCGCAGGCATCCTCAACGTCGTCAACGGCGACAAGGAAGCGGTCGATGCGATCCTCGACGATCCCGACATCAAGGCCGTCGGCTTTGTCGGCTCCTCGCCGATCGCGCAATATATCTACGAGCGCGCGGCCGCGAGCGGCAAGCGCTGCCAGTGCTTTGGCGGCGCCAAGAACCACGCCATCGTGATGCCGGATGCCGACATGGACCAGGCCGTCGACGCCCTGATCGGCGCGGGCTACGGCTCGGCCGGCGAGCGCTGCATGGCGGTCTCCGTCGCCGTGCCGGTCGGCAAAACCACGGCCGACCGTCTGATGGAAAAGCTGATCCCGCGCGTGGAGTCGCTGAAGATCGGCACCTCGATCGATCCCTCGGCCGATTACGGCCCGCTGGTGACGCGCGAGGCGGTCGAGAAGGTGAAGAACTATGTCGATATCGGCATCAAGGAAGGCGCGACGCTTGCCGTCGACGGCCGCGGCTTCAAGATGCAGGGCTACGAGAAGGGCTTCTATCTCGGTGGTTGCCTGTTCGACAACGTCACCAAGGACATGCGTATCTACAAGGAAGAGATCTTCGGCCCCGTGCTGTCAGTGGTGCGCGCGCATGACTACAAGGAAGCGCTCGCGCTGCCGTCGGACCACGACTACGGCAATGGCGTTGCCATCTTCACTCGCGACGGCGACGCTGCGCGCGATTTCGCGGCCAAGGTCAATGTCGGCATGGTCGGCATCAACGTGCCGATCCCGGTTCCGATCGCCTACTACACCTTCGGCGGCTGGAAGAAATCGGGCTTCGGCGATCTCAACCAGCATGGTCCGGATTCGATCCGCTTCTACACCAAGACCAAGACGGTGACCTCCCGCTGGCCCTCGGGCGTCAAGGAGGGCGCCGAGTTCTCGATCCCGACGATGAAGTAAGGCGCGTCGTTCAGCGGGAGCAGCGCCGATGCAGTTCGCTCTGAACGAAGACCAGCTTGCGGTGCGCGATATGGCGCGGGACTTCGCCGCGGAAAAGATCGCGCCGCATGCGTTGCGCTGGGACGAGGAGAAACATTTCCCCGTCGAGGTGATGCGCGAGGCCGCGGGCCTCGGCATCGGCGGCATCTATATCCGCGACGATGTCGGCGGCTCCGCGATGACGCGCTTTGACGCGGCCTTGATCTTCGAGGCCTTGGCGACCGGTTGTCCAACCGTGTCGGCCTTCATCTCCATCCACAACATGGCCTCGTGGATGATCGATGCTTTCGGTAGCGATCCGCAGCGCCAGAAATGGCTGCCGAAGCTTTGCACCATGGAGCTTTTGGCGAGCTATTGCCTTACCGAGCCGGGCTCCGGCTCGGATGCGGCGGCGCTGCGCACCCGCGCGGTGCGCGAGGGCGATCACTACGTGCTCAACGGCCAAAAGCAGTTCATCTCGGGCGCCGGCTCCAGCGACCTGTATGTCGTGATGGTGCGCACCGGCTCCGACGGGCCGGGCGGCATCTCGACGCTGGTCGTCGAGGGCAACACCTCTGGTGTGTCGCTCGGCGCCAATGAGCGCAAGATGGGCTGGAATGCACAACCGACGCGGGCGGTGATCTTCGAGAATGCCCGTGTGCCTGTCGCCAACCGCCTGGGTGACGAGGGCATCGGCTTCAAGATCGCGATGGCCGGGCTTGACGGTGGACGTCTCAACATCGCCGCCTGCTCGCTCGGCGGCGCGCAGACCGCTCTCGACAAGGCGCTCGCTTACATGAAGGAGCGCAAGGCGTTCGGCAAGCGGCTGGACGAATTCCAGGCGCTGCAGTTTCGCATCGCCGACATGGCAACCGAGCTCGAAGCCGCGCGCACCTTCCTCTGGCGCGCTGCCGCCGCGCTCGACCGCAAGGATCCGGACGCGTCGATGCTCTGCGCCATGGCGAAACGCTTCGGCACCGATGTCGGCTTCGAAGTCGCCAACCAGGCGCTGCAGCTGCACGGCGGCTACGGCTATTTGAGCGAATACGGCATCGAGAAGATCGTGCGCGATTTGCGCGTGCACCAGATTCTCGAAGGCACCAATGAAATCATGCGTCTGATCGTGGCGCGCAAGATGATCGAGGGCGCGCGATGAATGTGGCTCCCGCTACGGCGGATGTTGAAGGCGATCTGATCGTGCGCAAGGAGGGGACGGCGGGCATCATCCGGCTCAACCGTCCCAAGGCGATCAACGCCATGACGCTGGAGATGTCGCTCGGCATCGACGCCGCGCTCGACCGCTTCGAGGCCGATTCCACTGTGGCCGTGGTGGTGCTCGAAGGCGCCGGCGACCGCGGACTGTGCGCGGGCGGCGACATCCGCGGGCTCTACGAAAGTTCAAAGGCCGGCGGCGATCTCGGCAAGGTGTTCTGGCGCCAGGAATACATCATGAACGCCCGGATCGCGAAATACCCGAAGCCCTATGTGGCGTTCATGGATGGGCTCGTCATGGGCGGCGGCGTCGGGCTTTCCGCCCATAGCCGCCATCGCGTGGTTACCGAACGCACCAAGCTCGCGATGCCGGAAGTCGGCCTCGGCTTCTTCCCCGATGTCGGCGGCACCTGGCTGTTGTCGCACGCGCCCGGCGAGCTCGGCACCTATTTCGGGCTGACCGGCCAGACCATAAACGGCCCTGACGCGATCCACGCGCGCTTTGCCGACGCGGTCGTGCCGTCGGGCAAGCTCGCGGCGTTGCGCGAGGCGCTGATCAAGGTCGCGCCGGGGACGCCGTCGCGCGAGATCGAGAGGCTGATCAAGGGCTTTGCGACGGGCGAGACGTCCGGCCCTGTCGCGGCGCAACAGTCGCAGATCGACCAATGGTTCGCCTTCGACCGCATGGAGGACATCGTCGCTGCGCTGAAGCACGATGGCTCGGAGCTGGCGCTGTCGACGTTGAGAACGCTCGGCGAAAAATCGCCGCGCGGCATGGTGGTGACGTTGAAGCTGCTGCGGCTCGCGCGTGTCGCATCTTCGCTGGAGCAATGCCTGGTGCGCGAATATCGCGCTGCGCTGGAAGTGTTTCGCAGCGACGATTTTCGCGAGGGCGTGCGTGCCGCGGTGATCGACAAGGATCGCAATCCCAAATGGTCACCGCCGCGCATCGAGGACGTCACGGCTGCGATGCTCGCACCGTATTTCGCGGAGATCGGCAAGGACGAACTCGTCTTCAGCCAAGCCAGTTAAGAAACAAATTCGACGGGAGGATTAGGACATGGCGACCATCGCATTCATCGGGCTCGGCAACATGGGCGGGCCGATGGCGGCCAATCTGGTCAAGGCCGGCCACAAGGTCGTCGCTTTCGATCTCGTTGAAGCCTCACGCAGCCAGGCCAAAAGCGACGGTGCTGCGATTGCCGAGAGCTCAGTCTCTGCCGTGAAGGGCGCCGATGTCGTCGTCACCATGCTGCCGGCCGGCAAGCATGTGCTGTCAGTCTGGACCGATGTGCTGCCCGCAATATCCAAGGGCGCGCTGATCATCGAATGCTCCACCATCGATGTCGAAAGCGCCAAGCAGGCCCATGCGCTTGCGGCAAAGCAGGGCGTGGCCTCGATCGATGCGCCGGTGTCCGGCGGCACCGGCGGCGCCAAGGCCGCGACCCTGACCTTCATGTGCGGCGGCGAGGACAAGGCGTTTGCGGCGGCAAAGCCGGTGCTGGAGAAGATGGGCAAGAAGATCGTGCATTGCGGCGGTGCGGGCGCAGGGCAGGCGGCCAAGATCTGCAACAACATGATCCTCGGCATTTCCATGATCGCGGTCAGCGAGGCCTTCAGCCTGGCCGAGAAGCTCGGCCTGTCGCACCAGGCGCTGTTTGACGTCGCCTCGACCTCCTCGGGCCAGTGCTGGTCGCTGACCTCGTATTGCCCGGTGCCGGGCCCGGTTCCGGCCTCGCCCGCCAACAACGATTACAAGCCCGGTTTTGCTGCGGCGTTGATGCTCAAGGACCTGACGCTGGCGCAGGACGCCGCCAACGCCGCTGGAGCTGCGACGCCGCTCGGCAAGCATGCGCAGGAGATCTATAAGACCTTTGACGCAGCCGGGAATGGCGGGGTGGATTTTTCGGGTATTATCCGGCACGTTAGGAGTCTCGCCGGGAAAAGCTGATGACGACCTTCCAGGAAGCGCGTGCCTTTCTGCTGAAACATCGCACCGACTACGCCGCCGCGGTCGAGGGTTTCCGCTGGCCGGAGCCGATACCGTTCAACTGGGCGCTCGACTGGTTCGACGCGGAGCTTGCACAGAGCCCTGAGAGCAGGGACAGCACCGCGCTCTGGATCGTTGATGCGGGCAGCGACCGCCAGACAAAACTGTCCTTCGCTGCGCTGTCGCGCCGCTCAAATCAGGTCGCAAACTTCCTGCGTGCGCAGGGCTTGAAGCGCGGCGATCACCTGTTGCTGCTGCTCGGCAATGTCGTGCCGCTCTGGGAGACCATGCTCGCCGCGATAAAGCTCGGCGTCGTCGTGATCCCCGCGACCACGCTGCTAACGGCGGACGAGTTGCGCGACCGGCTCGACCGCGGCCGTGCGCGGGTGGTGGTGGCGACGCAGGACCAGGTCGCAAAATTCGACAAACTCGGCGGCGCCGATCTCGTGCGCATTGCGGTCGGCGCGTCAGCTGCGCAAGACGGCTGGCTGTCGTTCGAAAAGGCCGCGGATTTCCCGCAAGCCTTCGCGCCCGACGGGCCGACGCAGGCCGACGATCCGATGCTGCTCTATTTCACCTCGGGCACGACGGCAAAGCCGAAGCTGGTGCGGCACAGCCAACGCTCCTATCCCGTCGGCCATCTCTCGACCATGTACTGGCTGGGCCTGCAGCCCGGCGACATTCACCTCAACATCTCTTCGCCGGGCTGGGCCAAGCACGCCTGGAGCTGCTTCTTCGCGCCCTGGAATGCAGGCGCTACCGTGTTTGTGGTCAACCAGCCGCGCTTCGACGCCAAGGGCTTGCTCGCAACCATCGGCCGCTGCGCCGTCACCACGCTGTGCGCGCCGCCGACGGTGTGGCGGCTGTTCATCCAGGAGCGTCTCGCGGATTTCAAAGTGTCGTTGCGCGAGGTCTGCGGCGCCGGCGAGCCGCTCAATCCTGAAGTGATCGACCAGGTGCGCGCGGCCTGGGGCCTCACCATCCGCGACGGCTACGGCCAGACCGAGACCGCGGCGATTGTCGGCAACTCGCCGGGCCAGGCCGTCAAGATCGGCTCGATGGGCCGGCCGCTGCCCGGCTATCGCGTCGAGATCACCGATGCGGACGGCCACGCCACCAAGGAGGGCGAGGTAACGCTCAAGCTTGGCGCCGATCGGCCCGCAGGCCTGATGCAGGGCTATCAAGGCGAGGACGGCAAGCTCGCAGGCGCCGATGGCGCGATCTATCGCAGCGGCGATGTCGTGTTCGTCGACGATGAAGGCTATCTCACCTTTGTCGGCCGGTCCGACGACGTCTTCAAATCCTCCGACTACCGCATCAGCCCGTTCGAGCTGGAAAGCGTCCTGCTGGAGCACGAGGCGGTGGCGGAAGCGGCCGTCGTGCCGTCGCCCGATCCGATCAGGCTCGCGGTGCCGAAAGCCTATGTGCTGCTGACGGCGGGTGCCGAGAGCTCGCCCGCGACCGCGCTCTCGATCTTCCAACATCTGCACACCCATCTCGCGCCGTTCAAGCGCATCAGGCGCATCGAGCTGGTGACGGAGCTGCCCAAGACCATTTCGGGCAAGATCCGCCGCGTGCAGCTCCGGCGGCTTGAGCATGACAATAATCGCGAGGATGCCTTGCGCGGCGTCGAATTCCGTGAAGAAGATTTTCCGGACTTGCAGAAGGTCCGCCCCGCCGGATCGGCGGATCATTGAAAAGAGAAAGCAGAGAATGAATGAAGTCTGGAAGAAGCCGCCGATCTCGCTGGCGGCGTATCAGGACATGGTCGGCCGCGAAATCGGCGTGTCCTCGTGGCATCTGATCGATCAGAACCGTATCAATGTCTATGCCGACGTGATCGAGGATCACCAGTTCATCCATGTCGATCCCGAGCGCGCGAAGCAGGAAACGCCGTTCGGCACCACCGTGGCCCACGGCTTTCTCACGATGTCGTTGCTTAGCATCATGTCCTATGAGGTGATGCCGGTGATCGAAGGCACCACCATGGGTGTCAATTACGGTTTCGACAAGCTGCGCTTCATCTCGCCGGTGCGCTCAGGCCGGCGCGTGCGCGGCCGCTTCACGCTGGCGGAGGCCAAGCTCCGCAAGGAGAAGGAGCTGCAGTCGCGCACCAGCGTCACCATCGAGATCGAAGGCGAGGACAAGCCAGCGCTGGTCGCCGACTGGATCGGGCTGATCTATTTCGAGTAGGGATAGGCTCGTCATTGCCGGGCGACAGCGTGTCTTCAGCCACTTGACCCGACAATCCATCATTGCTCAAAGAGCGTCAGTTTTTGCTCGATGCCCGGGCCTTCGCCTCGCCGAAACGGCTCCGGCCGCGCAGGCGGGTCAAGCCCCGGCATGACGCCAAGAAAATACGATAGGAACGGAAATCATGACAATCAGGTTTGACGGACGCGTCGCCATCGTGACCGGCGCGGGCAATGGTCTGGGGCGTGCGCATGCGCTGGGGCTCGCCAGCCGCGGCGCCAGGGTCGTGGTCAACGATTTCGGCGGCGCGCGCGACGGCTCCGGCGGCTCGCTGACGCCGGCGCAAGCCGTGGTCGAGGAGATCAAGAAGGCCGGCGGCGAGGCGATCGCCGACGGCGCCGACGTCTCCAATTACGAGCAGGTCAAGGCCATGGTCGAGCGGGCGACCAAGCAGTGGGGCGCCGTCGATCTGCTCTGCGCCAATGCCGGCATCCTGCGCGACAAATCGTTCGGCAAGATGGAGCCCGCCGATTTCGAGAAGGTTCTGGCCGTGCATCTCGTCGGCACCTTCTATTGCTGCAAGGCGGTGTGGGACGGTATGCGCGAGCGCAATTACGGCCGTATCGTGCTGACCACCTCGTCCTCCGGCCTCTACGGCAATTTCGGCCAGGCCAATTACGGCGCAGCGAAGTCGGGCATGATTGGCCTGATGAACGTGCTGGCGGAAGAGGGCCGCAAATACAACGTTCGCGCCAATATCATCTCGCCGACGGCTGCGACCCGCATGACCGAGGAGCTGTTGCCGCCCCAGGCGCTGGGCTTGATGAAGCCGGAATCGATCACGCCGGCAGTGGAATTCCTGCTCAGCGAGGACGCCCCAACCCGCACCATCATGGGCGCCGGGGCTGGGTCTTTCGCGCTAATCAAGATCATCGAAAGCGAAGGCATCAACCTGCCGGAAGCCGAGTGGACCCCGGACGCCGTCGCCGCGCACTTCGCCGAGATTGCCGACATGTCCAAGGCCAAGGCGCTGGAAGGCGCCTTCCAGCAGACCCAGAAATATGTCGGCCAGGCCGCCGCGCGCGCGGGCGTGAAGCTGTAGGTGATGGACGCCGCCATCATCGGCGCCGGCCCCGCCGGGCTGATGGCGGCCGAGGTGCTCGCGCAGGGCGGCGCCAGTGTCACCGTGTTCGACGCCATGCCGTCGGCCGGCCGCAAATTCCTGATGGCCGGCCGGGGTGGCCTCAATCTCACCCATAGCGAGCCGCTCCCGCAATTTCTCGCGCGCTACCGCGAGGCGACGTCTAGGCTCGACCCGGCGATCACGGCCTTTCCGCCCCAGTGCTTGCGCGAATGGAGCGAGGCGCTGGGGCAGCCAACCTTTGTCGGCACCAGCGGCCGCGTCTTTCCGCAGGCCTTCAAGGCATCGCCCTTGTTGCGTGCGTGGTTGCGTCGACTCAACGCCAGCGGCGTGCGGTTCGAATTCCGACACCGCTGGCAAGGCTGGGACGATGACGGGCGACTGATGTTTCGGGCACCGCAGGGAGAGCGCGTCGTCGAGGCACGCACGGTGGTGCTTGCGCTTGGCGGCGCAAGCTGGCCGCGGCTTGGCTCGGATGGCTTGTGGACCGAAACGCTCGCGGCCAGGGGCGTCTTCGTGTCGCCGCTGCGATCAGCCAATTGCGGCTTCACGGTCGCCTGGTCCGATGTCTTTCGCAGCCGTTTCGAAGGCCAGCCGTTGAAAGGCGCGGCCTGGTCGTTCGGCCCACAGACCATCCGCGGCGAAGCCATGGTGACCCGCAGCGGCCTTGAAGGCGGCGCGATCTATGCGCTGTCCGCGGACCTGCGCGAAGCCGTCGTAACATCGGGTGAGGCAATCCTGCACGTCGCCCTACGGCCCGGTCTCGACGTGAAGCAGCTCGCCGCGCGGCTCTCGGCGCCACGCGGCAAGCAGTCGTTGTCGAATGTCCTGCGTAAAGCCGCGCAATTGTCGCCGGTCGGGGCTGGCCTGTTGCAGGAAGCCGCGATCGCGGCGGGCGCGTCGCTATCTTCGCTCTCGCCGGAAAGGCTGGCCACGCTGATCAACGCTGTACCGATCAAACTGACAGGCACGGCGCCGATCGCGCGCGCCATCTCAAGCGCAGGCGGAATCGTGTTCGACGAGCTTGATGCCGATTTCATGATCCGCCGCCTGCCGGGTGTTTTCGCGGCCGGCGAGATGCTGGACTGGGAGGCGCCGACCGGCGGCTATCTCTTGCAGGCGTGCTTTGCGACGGGTGTCGCGGCAGGAAGAGGCGCATTGCACTGGCTCGCGCAACACGCCGCATCCTGAAAGGCGTTCACGAAGTGCCGGTTCTGGTCGCGACATCCGTGATGAGACCGAGCAGGCCAAAGAAGGCGGCGACGGCGCAGACCGGGGTCCAGCCGCCATGCGTCCATGCGAAGGACGCCGCAGCCGCACCCACCGCGCCGCCAAGAAAGAACAGCGCGACGAACAGGGCATTCAGGCGCCCGCGGGCTTCCGGTCGCAAGAGGTTGATTGCACGCCGGCCCAGCGTCTGGTCGGCGGTGATGCCGACATCGAGCAGGATCGCACCGATGCCCATGGCCGTTAGTGCCGCAATGCGCGAGTCCGTAAACGGTGCCCACGCACACAGGCCGGCCGAGGCGACAATCAGCAGGTGCGCACCAACCAGCAGCAGCCGCGTCCAGCCGCGATCGCCCAACCGGCCCGCGAGCGAGGTGGCGGCCGCACCGGCAACGCCGATCAGCGCGAACAGCGCAATTCCCTTGGCGTCGAGCCCGAATGGTGCATCAGGCAGGCGTAGCGCCACAGCCGCCCAGAAGGCCGTGAACGACGCCATGACCAGGGCTGCAGTCCAGGCGCGAACGCGCAGCACCGGCTCTTCCCGCAGCAATTGCGGGAACGAGCGGAGCAGGGCGCCGTAGCTAGTCGTCATCGTCGGCTTGAGCGATGGCAGATGTCGGGCGAGCGCGCATGCAAGTGCGGCCATGAGCGCGGCGGAGACGAAATAATAGCCGCGCCAGCTCCAGGCATCGGCGATCAGGCTCGCGAGCGGCCGCGACAGCAGAATGCCGACCATCAGTCCGCTCATGACCTCGCCGATCGCCTGTCCGCGCCGGGCCGGCGGCACCATGGACGCAACGAGCGGCACCATCATCTGGATGGCCGCGCAGGAAGCTCCGAGAATGAAGCTTGCGGCGAGGAGCAGGGACGGCGTTGGCGCGAGCGCGGTGCCGAGTGCGGCAACAATGGCGCAGGCCAGCGTGCGCAGGATCAGGCGTTTGTTCTCGAGGAGATCGACAAGCGGGACCAGAAGGAGCAGTCCGAACGCATAGCCGAGCAGAGTGAGCGTACTGATCAAGCCCGCCTGCCACGCGGTCATGGTCAGCGAGCGGCCCATCAGCCCGACCAGAATCTGCGGCGCGAACAGATTGGTGACGACGACGCCGGTCGTGATGGCGCCGAGCCAGATCAGCGAGCGCTCGGCAATCGGCTTGGCGGCTAAAAGATGGGTGGCTTCGGAGACGGTGGTTTCAGAGGTGGTGGTGGTTTCAGAGATGGTCATCGGACCTCGCATTGCATGTGCGAGGTCCCTTTAAGCCGGCGGGATAATATGCTACAATTCAAATAAGATGATAAACAATATGCGGCATTGTTATGAATACGCATGACCTCGTGGCGTTCGTCGCCATGGTCGAGACCGGATCGATCGTCGCCGCTTCCGCGCGGCTGAACCTGACGCAGCCGGGCGTAACGCGGCGGATCCAGAATCTCGAGGAGATGCTGGGCGCGCAGCTGCTGGACCGGCTGTCGAAGCCGCTCAAGCCGACAGCGGCGGGATATGAGGCCTACGAGCACGGCCGGCGCGTGCTGCGCATGCTCGACGATCTCAAGTCAGGTGTCGCCAACGATGGCGTGGTGCGCGGCGAGTTCCGGCTCGGCCTCACGCCGTTTTTGTCCGAGATGGGCTTGTCCGGACCGCTCGACCGCGTACGCGCCGAATTTCCCGCGCTCGCCGTGCGGGTCGTATCGGGTTGGTCGCCGCATCAGGTCGAACGGGTCTGTCGCAATGAGCTGGACGCGGCCGCGGTTTGCCTGCCAGATGGGGCGACCCCGCCGGTCGATCTCGTCACCGACGATCTTGGTGCACAACCGGTCGTCTTTGTCGTCGCGCGCAACATGAAGATCGCGAAGTCCGTCGACCTGGAATGTCTGTCGCGGATGTCGTGGGTGATCAACCAGGATGGTTGCGGGTTTCGAGATGTGCTGAAGCGACGCTTCGATGCGGCGCATCTTCCATTCAGTATCGCGGTGGAGGCGCTGGACAGCGAGCTTCGCCTGTCGCTGGTGGCGCGTGGCGTCGGCATCGGCTTGGTGACGCCGGTCGGGTTGAAGCGCAGCGCGTGGCGCAGCAAGCTCAAGCTTGTCAAGGTCGAGAATTTCGATCCAGCAGTTCGTGCCTGGATGGTGCACCGTCCACCCGCCGGGCGTTTGGCGCGCCCGATCAAGACATTCCGCGATGCGCTGGACGATGAATTGCAGGCGCTGACGCGCCTCTAAAGGTGGGGCGACGGTAGGGCCGGGTCGAGCGATTTTTCCGCCGTAGCTCAAGGGCCTTTGCTTCGGAGAATGGCCCATTAGCGGACAATGCCGATAGTTCAGAAATACTGTCACACGCCGCGGCATCGGATGCCATTTCGCGACGAGTAAATTCATGCTGTAATCATGTCGTTCGTCAGCAAAGGTCGGCGCGAGTCCTGTGCTTTGGAGAGGACAATGCGACGAAGCAATTTCCAGCAAAAGGGTTATCGATCGTCATCCGTCGCTAAGCCGATGAGGGAGATGCGACTATGAAAAAAAGTACGCTGATCAGTCTCAGCATTTCGGCGTCGACCGCCGTTTGGGCGGCTGGTATCGCGATTTCCGCGCAGGACAAGTACGCCGTGCAGGTGCCGAACGGGCTCGCGTTCTCCGAGTTCAGGGGATACGAGGACTGGGCGGTGATCGCGATCAGCGAGAACGGTGGGAAGATTGCCGTGATCGTGGGGAATCCGGCAATGATCGATGCTTACAGGGAAGGTGTGCCGGCCAATGGCCAGCCTTTCCCGAACGGCGCCAAGATGGCGAAAATTCACTGGAACCCGAAAAAGCAAGAGGCGTATCCAGGTGAGCCAACAGTGCCAGGCACCCAGCACGACGTCGATTTCATGGTGAAGGACAGCAAGCGGTTCGCGGACAGCGGCGGATGGGGATGGGGTGCGTTCGAATATGATGCGGCGTCCGATGCGTTCAAGCCCGCCACGACGGCGGACGAACCGCCGCAGGAAAACGACGCGAAGTGCGGGTTCGCGTGCCACACGGTGGTGCAGAACCGCGACTACGTATTCACGGAGTACGGAAAGAGGTGAGTGTCGGATTCGGGCGGCTGACTGATTGGTGCGAACCGGTGCTCGTTCCGGATTTGAGATCGAAGTTGCACCGCAGGCGGCGGCCATCTGAGCCGCCGCTGTGTTGCACCGAGAGATCAAAACTGTGACATGCCGCCGTCGGCGACCAGCTCCGATCCCGTCATGAAGGACGAATCGTCGCTCGCGAGGAACAGGGCGGCCCTGGCGATTTCCCCGGCCTCGCCGAAACGATGCAGTGGGACCTGATCTTCGATCGCCGAGGCTGCTTGGTTTAGCTGCGTCTCGGAGAGCCCGAGCTTGCCGTGAAACGGAGTACTGATCGGGCCGGGACTCACGGCATTCACGCGAATGCCACGGGGCGCAAGCTCTGCACCCAATGACCGCACCAGCGAACGCACTGCTGCTTTTGTGGCCGACAAAATGGAAAGGCCGGGTGCACCGACTTCGTTCAGGAACGAAGTCGTCACGACAATGCTTCCGCCTTTGGCCAACAGGGGAGCGGTCTTCTGGACCGTGAAGAAGACGCCCTTGAAGTTCACACCGAATTGCGCGTCGATCTGATCTTCCGTGACAGCTTCCAGCGGGGCCGCAAGGCCCATGCCGGCGTTTGCGAACAGCACATCGATATGGCGGAACTTTTGGCGAATTTGTTCGACGATGCTCTCGATATCAGCAGGCTTGCTCACGTCGCCGCGGAGCAAGGTGACGCTGTCCCCGAGTTCGCTTGCTGCCGCTTGCAGCCGGGCAGGATTTTGCCCGATGATGATGACCGTAGCGCCTTCGTCTCGGAACAACTTCGCAGCTTCTAGCCCGATACCAGAGGTTCCGCCGGTAACGACGACGATTTTGCTCGACAGTTTCATGATCTTCTCCAGGTCCAGGGGTTCGGGTTGGTAACCGGAGCGCGCGATCCGTAGGCAGCACCATGATCGTTGACCTTGAGCGCCACAACAGAGATGATCTGTGCCGGCGGCATAGAAAAATTTGTGCGGAAATCTATGAGAGCGCCCAATCACTTAAACGCGCTTCGGGCATTCGAGGCGGCGGCCCGCCACCTCAGTTATGTCGCGGCCGCGGACGAGCTCAAGGTCACACCCGCCGCGGTGGGAAGCCTGGTTCGCACCCTGGAGGCCGTCGTTGGAGTCGAGCTTTTCCATCGCTCGCAGGCGGGCCCCGCACGACTGGAGTTGACTGAGGCAGCACAGGCGGTGCTGCCGGAGCTTCAGGCTGGTTTCGATCATCTGACTGTTGCCTTCGAGCGCTTGAAAGCGTCGCGCGGGCAAATCACCATCAGCCTCACAGTGCCCCCGGCCTTTGCCGACAAATGGTTGTTGCCCCGCGTCGAGCGCTTTGCGACCCATCATCCGTTATACGATCTGCGCATCGATACCAGCGGTCGGCTTGTTGACTTTGCTGCCGAGAGAATGGACGTCGGCATTCGCTACGGTGATGGTCGCTGGCCGGGGCTGAAGTCCGTCTTCCTGTTGCGCGATGCGTTTTTTCCGGTGTGCAGTCCGGCGTTGTTCGAGGGGACGCACCCGCTGCGACGTCCGGAGGACCTAAAGCACCACACTCTCATTCATGACCGTTCGATGGCGTTTGAAAGCGCATTCCCGACCTGGCGAACCTGGCTGCAGGCAGCGGGCTTTCCGGACATCAACTGCGAGCGTGGACTACAAATCAACGACTCGGCGGCGGCCTACCAAGCGGCGATCAACGGAAGTGGTGTCGCCTTGGGTCGAACCACGTTAGTGGCCAGAGATTTAGCGGCGGGACGTCTCGTTCGGCCTTTCGGCGAGGCGTTGCGCTGCGAGCTTGCCTACTATCTTATCCACCGGCCGAAAGCCGATGACGATCCCGGCATTGCGGCGTTCAAGAATTGGGTCTACACGGAAGCAAAGGCAGATGCGGCGAACGTCGGCTAAATCGCGATGAGATTTGGTTGAATCGACATCGCGCTTTAGGTCTTTGATTGAGCATGATCTTTTCGGAAAACCGCTACACACTTTTCCGGATCATGCCTTAATGGCCCCCGGTGCGAAGCCAGCGCGTGCGCCGGCATGGATGCCTATGTCAACGCGCCAGCGCGGCCGCGTCCAGATCTTTTCAACGCGCATTCGCCGGCGCGTGCACCGGCCAGAGATCGGCGCGCCAATGCAGCGCGATCGCCATCATCGCGATGAGCCCTGCGGCCGCATAGAGTGTGCCGGTCGCGGAATAGCCGATCAGATCGATCAGGCTGCCCGCCGCGAGCAAGCCGAGCGGCAGGCCGTAGATCACCATCATGCGCACCCCCATCACCCGGCCACGCAAATGCGCACTCGCCGTGCGCATCAGGATCACGGCAGCCGAAATCATCGACATGCTCTGCGCGATGCCGGCAAGCACGAGGCAGGCCATCGCCACCGGCATTGTCCTGAGTTCCACGAACACCAGCAGCATCGCGTACCAGGCGAGCGTCGCGCCGATCAGAAGCCGCGCGATGCGCACGCCGGCGGAGAGACTGAGCGTGATCGAACCGATCAGCGAGCCCACCGCGAAGCTCGCCGATAGATAGCCGAGACCGGTCTGGTCGGTATGAAAGATGTCGCGCGCGACGTAAGGCAGCAATCCGTTCGTAAAGGGAAATGCGGTGAGATTGGCCAGAAATGCAACGCACAGCGCCGCTCGCATTCCCGGACCATTCCAAGCGTGGACAATGCCCTCCCTGAGGTCCCGAAGCAGGGTCGGGCCGAGCCGGTCTTTCCGGTGTTCAGCAGCGCCGTGAGATTTGACGGGACGGGTCATGCAGAGCATCAGGACGGCAGCCGTGAGATAGAGACAGGCGATCGCCACATACACAAACCCGATGCCAAGCACGGCGAACAGTCCGGCGCCCGTCAACGCGCCGGCGATGCGCGCGCTGTCCTGCGTCGTGCGCGCCAGGCTGATGGCTCCGACCAGTTGCTCTGATGGCATGATGTCCGCGAGCAGCGCGCCGCGCACACCGAGATCGGAGGGGCGGATCAGGCCCATGATCGCGACGATGATCATGATATTGAGCGGCGCCAGATGGCCGCTCAGGGCCAGCGCCATGATGGTTGCAGAGAGCGCCGTATAGGCAAAGCGCATCGCGGCCAGCAGGTCCCGGTGGCCTATGCGATCGCCGACCATGCCGAAGACAGGCGCGATCAGCGTTCCCACATATTGCAACGATGCGAGCACGGTCAGCAGCAGCACTGAGCCGGTTTCGACCATGATGAACCAGCCGAGCACGAGTGTCTCGACCTCAAATGCCCATGAGGTGAGGAGATCGGATGGCCATTGAAAGCGATAGTTGCGGATGCGAAATGGCGCCAGCGCAGAGCTCCGCGCAGCTTCGCTCAAGACGCGATGACGCGTGTCACTTGCGTTCCCTGCCTTTTTTCTCGGTTCTTTGGCGAACCTTCTTTATTCGTGTAGCGTAGCGCTGGCGCAGCCCGTGTCAACCTGCACAGCCGCATGCGCTGCATGATACGGACACACCGATATCTGAGTCCCGGTTCGTCACCGCAGCTTTCCCCGCGCTGCAACCGGGAGCACGCCAATGATTTCATCGCCGCGCACCATCACGACCTCGTCCATCATGTTGACGACGACGCAGACATGGTTGGGTACGATGCGGACGACATCGCCGACATTGGGGCGAGTGTTGGTCCGCGACAGATCGAGAAAGCCGTGCTCTTCGGCAAAGCGGGCGATCTTGGCTTCCGGGTGCTCGAGGATCAGGCCAAAGCCGTCGAGACCACCGCCAGGATCGGAGGTCAGCGTCTTGGAACCGGCGTCGAGAATGCCGCGCTCGGGCGCGGCGCGGCTCACCACCGTTGAATAGATATTGAGTGCGCAATCGTCCCAGCCGGCGACGCCGGCGGCGACCTGCATTCGGTCGTTGTAGATATAGGTGCCGGGCCGATGTTCGGTGGCGCCCTTGAGCTTTCCGAGATTGATCAGGTTCGGCGAGCCGCCGGTCGACACCATCGTGGCGTCGAGCCCGTGTTCGCGCACGCCCTTGAGCGCCTCGTCGAAGAATGTCTGCGCCTCGGCCCAGCCGGTCTCGGTCGGGTAAAGCATGAAGCCTGCGAAATTGAGGCCCTTGCTTGCTGCGATCTGGCGCGCCAGTGCGATCGCTTCCGCGGGCGTCTCGACGCCCGCGCGCTTGCGGCCGGTGTCGCATTCGACCACGACCGAGAGGGAGCGGCCCGAAATCTCGGCGGCCTTCGGGAGCCCAGCGATCACTACTGTGTTGTCGGCGGCCACCGTCATGTTCGCCTTGGCCTGCAGCGCGGCGAGGCGGGCCATCTTCTCGTCCCCGATCAGATTGTAGGTGATCAGGATGTCGTCGATGCCGGCGTCCGCCATCACCTCGGCCTCGCCGAGCTTCTGGCATGTAATGCCCCTGGCGCCAGCGTCGATCTGCATCTTGGCGAGCATCGGGCTCTTGTGGGTTTTGATATGCGGCCGGTTGGCGACGCCGGCAACATCGCAGGCTGACTGTACCCGCGCGATGTTGCGTTCGACCTTGTCCATGTCGATGACGGCGCAGGGTGTGCCGTAGTCGCGGGCGATCTTGGCGGCGAGGGGCGTTGTCATGGGTCAAACCTGTCGGGTGGATTAAGCCTGTTCGATTTCTTCGCGCAGCATTTCGAGCTCCAGCCAGCGATCCTCGGCGGCGGAGAGCTCTTGGTGGGCGGCTGCGATCGCAGCCGATACCTGCTCGAATTTCTTGCGATCCTTGGCATAGAGATCGGGATCGTCCAGCTGCTTCTGCTGTTTTGCAATTTCGCCCTGCAATTTTGCAATCGTCTTCGGCAGCGTCTCCAGCGCGTGCTTCTCGTTGAAGCTCAGCCGGCGCTTTGCCGAAGCCAAGGCTGGCGCCGCGGCCGATCTCGCTTCCTTCTTCTCCTCGGTCGCGGGCGCTTTCGCCGCTTCGCGCTTCAGGTCGGCGCCGCGCTGGACCAGCATGTCGGAATAGCCACCGGCGTATTCGATCCATCTGCCGCAGCCTTCGGGCACGATCACCGAGGTTACGACGCGATCGAGGAAATCGCGGTCGTGGCTGATCAGGAGCACCGTGCCCTCGTAATCGCCGAGCATCTCCTCCAGCACGTCGAGCGTTTCCAGGTCAAGATCGTTGGTTGGCTCGTCGAGCACCAGCAGATTGGAAGGTTTTGCGAGTGCGCGCGCGAGCATCAGCCGACCGCGCTCACCGCCGGACAGCACCTCCAGCGGCGTGCGCATCTGCTCCTGCGCGAACAGGAAGTCCTTCATGTAGCTGACGACGTGCTTGGGCTTGCCGCCGACCATGACATGGTCGCCGCGCCCGCCGGTCAGCGCTTCCGACAGCGTCGATTTCGGATCGAGGCTTTCGCGATGCTGATCCAATGTTGCCATCTCGAGGTTGACGCCGAGCCGTACGCTGCCTGAATCCGGCTCGGTCGCGCCGGTCAGAAGGTTCACCAGCGTGGTCTTGCCGGCGCCGTTGGGGCCGACAATGCCGACGCGGTCGCCGCGCTGGATGCGGGTCGAGAAGCCGTCGACGATGCTGCGGTCGCCATAGGCCTTGACGATGTTCTTCGCCTCGATGACCAGCTTGCCGGACTTGTCGGCTTCCGCGGCCGCGAGATTGGCGTTGCCGGTCGTGCCGCGATAGTTGCGGCGCTGCGCGCGCATCTCGTGCAACAGGCCGAGTCGGCGGACATTGCGCTTGCGGCGGCCGGAGACGCCATAGCGCAGCCAATGCTCCTCGTTGACGATCTTGCGATCGAGCTTGTGCTGCTCGCGCTCTTCCTCTGCCAGCACCTCGTCGCGCCAGGCCTCGAAGGCCGCAAAGCCGCGATCGATCTGCCTGACCTCGCCACGGTCGAGCCAGGCGGTGGCGCGGGAGAGATTGGTGAGGAAGCGGCGGTCGTGGCTGATCAGGACCAGCGCGCTGCGCGAGTTTTCGAGCTCCGCTTCCAGCCATTCGATGGTCGTGAGATCCAGATGGTTGGTCGGCTCGTCCAGGAGCAGAATGTCGGGCGAGGGCGCGAGTACGCGCGCCAGCGCCGCCCGCCGTGCCTCGCCGCCGGAAAGATGCGCGGGGTCCGCGTCGCCGGAGAGGCCAAGCTGCTCCAGCAGATAGCGCGCCTGGTAATGGTCGTCGCCGGGGCCGAGGCCGGCCTCGACATAGGCCAGCGTCGTCTTGTGCTCGCCGAAATCCGGCTCCTGCGGCAGATAGCGGACGGTCGCGCCCGGCTGCACGAAGCGGGTGCCGGAATCAGGCTCGACCAGGCCCGCCATGATCCTGAGCAGGGTCGATTTGCCGGAGCCGTTGCGCCCGATCAGGCAGACGCGCTCCATCGGCGACACCGACAGCTCCACTCCTGAAAGCAGCGGCGTGCCGCCAAACGTGAGACGGATGTCCTTGAGCTGGATGAGCGGCGGGGCCATTGGATTCCTTGACGTGAGGGGCGGGTGGTACCTCATCCCTGCATAAATGGCGAGCGAAAGCGGGGCCTTGCCAGCGGGGTTCCCTCGCGTACGATGATCGCGGGATTGAGCTCAAATCACGGAAGCGGCATGACCAGCACTCTGCACACCTATCGCGTCTCGGCTTACAACACCGCCAAACAGTCTGAAAACAAGATGCACGACGACACGGTGGCCCGCCGCTTCGGCTTTTCCGGCGGGCTCGTGCCCGGTGTCGACGTGATGGCGTACATGATGCATCTGCCGGTCGAAAAATGGGGCCGCGTCTTCCTGGAGCGTGGGCTGATGGACGCGCGGTTCGTCAAGCCGGTCTATGACGGCGAGGATGTGGATTTGAGGGCGCGCGAGAGCGATGGCGTGCTTGAGCTCGAGGTCGAAAGCCGCGGCGAGATCTGTGCTACCGGCAGCGCGTCGCTGCCGGCGGTTGCGCCCGCGCTGAAGCTTGCCGATTACAAGGAGATCGCGCCGGTCGTGGCGCGCAAGCCGTTGGATGCATCATCCTACGAGCTCGACAAATGGCTGGGCACCACCCCGCGCGCCTGGGCGGGCGAGGCTGCCAGGGACTATCTCGCCGACATCAGGGAGACTGATCCGATCTATTCGCGCGAGGGGCTCGGCCATCCCGGCCTTCTGCAGAAGGTGATGAACCGGCTGCTGGTCGACAACGCCATTCTGGGCCCGTGGATTCACGTCGGCAGCCGCATGCAGCTGCTGTCCGCGGGCAAGGCGGGCGACGAGATCACTGCGCGGGCAAAAGTCGTCGGCAATTACGAGAAGAAAGGCCACCGCTTCGTCGAGCTGGATGCGCTGGTGGTGGCCAACGGCACCACGCCGCTGGCGCATTGCTGGCACATCGCGATCTACCAGCCGCGCGAGCAGGCGGCGGCGTAGGGTCCTCTTGCCTCGCCTCCGAATCGGAGCGAGGCGAATACTCACGCCACCTTGGCCTTGGCATCCTGGATCGCGCGCCACACCTTTTCCGACGTGAGCGGCATGTCGATGTGCTTGATGCCGTATTCCGACAGCGCATCGACCACCGCGTTGACGATGGTCGAGAGCGAGCCGGCGCAGCCGGCTTCGCCACAGCCCTTGGTGCCCAGCGGATTGGTCGTGGCGGGCACCGGGTGATCACCGACCGTCATCATCGGGATGTCTTCCGCGCGCGGCATGGCGTAGTCCATGAAGGAGCCGGTCACTGGCTGGCCGTTCTCGTCGTAGCGGACGTGCTCCATCAGCGCCTGTCCGATGCCCTGCGCCACGCCGCCATGGAGCTGGCCGGCCACGATCATCGGATTGACCACGGTGCCGAAATCATTAACGCCGGTATAGCGCACGATTTTCACCACGCCGGTATCGGGGTCGATCTCGACCTCAGCGACATGGCAGCCATTGGGGAAGGCCGACGGCACCGGACCGGTGGTGTGATCGACATCGAGCGAGTTGGGCACGCCTTCCGGCATCTTGTTGTCGCGCAGTTTCTTGGCGAGATCGATGATGTCGATGGAGCGGTCGGTGCCGGTGATGGTGAAGCGGCCGTCGCCGAACTCGATGTCGGCCTCGGAGGCTTCCAAGAGATGCGCCGCGGCGCGCTTGCCCTTCTCGACCACGATGCGCGAGGCCTCTACGATCGCCATGCCGCTTGCGGTGATGGAGCGCGAGCCGCCGGTGCCGTTGCCGGTGTGGACGATGTCGCTGTCGCCCTGTTCGAGCCTGACGCTCTCGAAGGGAACGCCGAGCTGGGCGGAGAGCACCTGCGCGAACGGCGCGGCGTGGCCCTGGCCGTAGTCGAGCGTGCCGGTGATCAGCTTCACGCCGCCGTCGGCCTCGAACACGATCTTGCCGAGCTCGACGCTCGGCGGTGCCGTGACTTCGAGATAGGAGCCGACCGCAATCCCGCGCAGCTTGCCGGCCTTGCGGCTTTCCTTCTTGCGCTTGGCGAAATTCTCATAGTCCGAGATCTCCAGCGCTTTCGCGAACACGCCGTGGAAATCGCCGCTGTCATAGGTCACGCCCGATGAGGCCGGGAACGGCATTTGCGCCGGCTTGATGAAGTTGCGCTTGCGCATGGTCAGCCGGTTGATGCCCATCTCGTCGGCGGCGGCATCGATCATCCGCTCCATGTAATAATTGGCTTCGGGCCGGCCGGCGCCGCGATACGCGCCCATCAGCGTGGTGTTGGTGAGCACCGTCTTGATGTCGATCGCCATCAGCGGCGTGCGGTACACGCTCGAGAGGTTCTTGCCGGTGTTGAGCGAGAGCGGCCCGGGCGCGACGCCGGTGATATAGGCGCCGAGATTGCCGTAGCCGGACAGCTTCACGGCCAGGAAATGGCCCTCGGCATCGAGCGCGAGCTCGCCATGGATCCTCTGCGCGCGGCCATGGCTGTCGGACAGGAACGAGGTGGAACGCTCGTCCGTCCACTTCACGGGGCGGCCGAGCGCCTTGGTCGCGTGCAGGATGCAGATGTATTCGGGATAGTTGATATTCTTCATCCCGAACGAGCCGCCGACATTGGCGGTCAGGAGATGCACCTTCTCCGGTTCGACCTTGAGCAGGTTCTTCAGCATGGTGCGATTGCCGGCGACGCCCTGCGTCGGCACCTGCATGGTGTAGCGCCCGGTCTTCTTGTCAAAAGAGGCAAGCGCCGCTCGCGGCTCCATCGGCACCACGGCGACGCGGGTGTTTTCCATGTCGAGCTTCACGACATGCGCGGCCTTGGCGAAGGCTGCCTCGACCTTTTCGGTGTCGCCATAATGGTAGTCGAGCGCGACATTGTTGGGAATATGGTCGTAGAGCTGTGGCGCGCCGGGCTGCGCCGCTTCTTCCGCATCAGTGACGGAGGGCAGGGGCTCGATATCGACCTCGACGGCTTCGGCCGCGTCGCGGGCCTGCGCCAAGCTCTGCGCGACCACAAAGGCAACGGGATCGCCGACATAGCGCACCTTGTCGGTCATCAGCGCGGTGCGGTTGGTCTGCAACAGCGGTGAGCCATCGCGGTTCTTGAGGGGCAAGCCACAGGCGAAGGGGGCGTAGCCGGCAGCAATGAGATCCGCACCCGTCCATACCCCGAGCACGCCCGGCATCGCCTTGGCGGCATCCGTACCGATGCTCTTGATGATGCCATGGGCATGGCTGGAGCGGACGATAAAGGCATAGGCCTGGTCGGGCAGATTGAAGTCGTCGGTATATTTGCCCTGGCCGCGGACCAGCGTGTCGTCCTCCTTGCGGCGGACCGGCTGGCCGACGCCGTATTTTTGCAGTGCGATAGCGTTTTCCAAGGCGGACGCGGGGGTATGATCTTGCATGGGAAAGCCTGAAATTGGCGCGATTTCCGCGCTTGTTCCCCCCAAATAACGCGCCCGCGCCGCTCCTACAACGCCCGTTTGGGCATGGTCGTATTGGGCTGTTGCACAGCCCTTTGGCACTGCTAATGTTTCGCTCGAATGCGAAATTCCAGGTTGGTCTCAAGAAGGCCGGCGGAAAGACCTTTTGAATGAACGATGACACGCAGCTTCGCGACGGCCTTGCGCTGAGCGGAGAGCTGCACAGTCCCGTCGCGGCCGCCGCGGCAGGACCTGAGCAGACGGAAGTCCAGGAAAACCAGGTCCAAGGAACCCAAGTCCAGGGAACCCAAGTCCAGGAAAGCCTTGGCGCGGCCAACGGTGCGGCCAGTGGCGCCGCCGGGGTCTATGCCGCGCTGGACCTCGGGACCAATAACTGCCGCCTTCTGATCGCCTGTCCATCCGGCGACAGCTTCCGCGTGGTCGATTCCTTCTCGCGTATCATCCGCTTGGGCGAGGGGATTTCGGCGACCGGTAATATCAGCGACGCCGCGATCGAGCGCGCCATCGCGGCGCTGTCGATCTGCCGCGACAAGATCCAGTCCCGGAGGGCAAAGCGGCTGCGCCTGATCGCGACCGAGGCCTGTCGCGCCGCCGCCAATGCCGATGGCTTCCGCAACCGGGTCGCCGCCGAGACCGGTATCGAGCTCGAGGTGATCGACCGCGAGACCGAGGCGGCGCTCGCCGTGGTCGGCTGCTCGCCTTTGGTCGACCCAAAGGGCCGTGGCGCCATCCTGTTCGATATCGGTGGCGGCTCGACGGAACTGGTGCGGATCGAGCGTGATCGCGCAAACCCCGCGGCCGAGCCGCGCAGCAAGGCCTGGATGTCGATCCCGCTCGGCGTGGTGACACTGGCGGAGCGGTTCGGCGGCAAGGACGTCACGCGCGAGATCTATGCGCAAATGGTCGAGGCGGTGTCGCGGCATGTCGCGCCGTTTACGGCCCAGCACGGCAGCGACATCGGCGACATGCACCTGCTCGGCACCTCGGGCACGGTGACGACGCTCGCCGGTGTCCATCTCAACCTTGCGCGCTACGATCGCCGCCGTGTCGACAGCATCTGGATGGATGACGCCGAGATCACCGCGACCATCGAGCGCCTGCTTTGCATGAGCTACCAGGAGCGCGCCGGCAATCACTGTATCAGCGTCGACCGCGCCGACCTCGTGCTCGCCGGCTGCGCCATCCTGGACGCCATTCGCCTGGCCTTCCCGCTGCCTCGCCTGCGCGTCGCCGACCGCGGCCTGCGCGAGGGCATGCTGGTCGAAATGATGCGCGAAGACGGCGCGCTGTGATCCAAGCCTCCTTGACGTCATTCCGGGGCAGCCCGTAGGGCTGAACCCGGAATCCAGAAGTTGTGGCGCGAGATTCCGGGTTCGACGCTGGCGCGTCGCCCCGGAATGACGATAGAGAGGGGCATGGCAAAAGATTCCTCCGGCCGGCTGCATGTCACGGTCAAGAGCAAGGGCAAGCGAAAGCTGTCCTCGAAACTGTGGCTGGAGCGGCAGCTCAACGACCCCTATGTCGCGCAGGCCAGGCGCGACGGCTTTCGCTCGCGCGCGGCCTACAAGCTGACCGAGATCGACGACAAATTTCACCTGCTTAAGTCAGGCATGACGGTGGTCGATCTCGGCGCCGCGCCCGGCGGCTGGAGCCAGGTCGCGGCAAAACGCGTCGGCGCGCCGGCCAGGGGCAAGGTGGTCGCGATCGATCTCCTGGAAATGGGAGAAATCCCCGGCGTCGATTTCGCACAGCTCGATTTTCTCGCCGACGATGCGCCGGAACGACTGATCGTCATGCTGGGCGGCCGCGCCGATCTCGTGATGTCTGATATGGCCGCCAACACCACTGGCCATCGCAAGACCGATCAGCTGCGCATTGTCGGGCTCGTCGAAGCCGCTGCGTTGTTTGCGACCGAAGTGCTCAAGCCCGGCGGCGCGTTCCTCGCAAAGGTGTTCCAGAGCGGGGCCGACGCCGACCTGCTGGCACAGCTCAAGCGCGATTTCGCCAGCGTCAAGCACGTGAAGCCCGCCGCCAGCCGGCAGGATTCCTCGGAGCGCTATGTGCTGGCGACGGGGTTTCGGGGCGAGCCGCGAACGTTGCCGGAGGCGTGACTGCAGTCTGCCGTCTTGGCGTTCGCCAAGCGGACAGTCAGGTCTCAGTCAATGACAACGTCAATCGCGCTTATTTCGGACGTCGCTGGTGCCGCTCGAGGCGCAGTCTTTGTGCTCTCAGGCGTTGTGTTTCCTCGTCGAGCTCCGCGATTTCCTCCTCAAGTTGCGCCATCCTGGATTTCGGCGCATCCGTGTCGCGCAATTTGTCGAGCGCCTTCTCGACGGACAGTTTGGTCGTTTCAGCCATGATAGCCTCACGCTGCGCTGAACTGGGAACAGCGGCTCAAAGAGCCGCCGCGAGGTGCCCCAACACAGCCAACCTTAAGGACCGGCCAATTTTGTCGTGCTTGACCCATATCAAGGCAACCGGAGATTTTGCAAAACGCGTCGCGCCACGGGCCGTTCCACCTGCGCGTTGCCGCGCAGTCGGTGCCTGGCGTGAATGATTTGTTTCCGAGAGAATTTAGGGCGCGTTAGCCTTCGAAATCCGCCTTGACCGGAGCGGGGCGCAATCCGTTCCTGACTGCGGACCAGACGCAAAGCGCACACACGCCAAAACCCGTGGCCGAGACGGGGCCGTGGCTGAAAAAACCAATGAAAAGGCTGAACGGCAGGATAATCCTGACGGCATCCCGCAATGCGATATGATGGATCATTGTTCCTCCGGCAAGGACAGCGCCTCGATAGTCAGGGCCGGATGAACGTATTCTGAACGCCATGCCCGCAAGTCACCGCACCGTATTTGGCCGGTATCCAGCCCATTTTGCCCGCTGCGGCGAGAATGCCTCCACACCATCTAGCATTTAGCGCACCGTGCCGGACTGTGAAGTCCTGCTTCATGGCTCATCGACATTATCGCCGATAGTCCTGCGGCGGAAGTGTGCCTACGTCGTAACTTGCAAATCGGAAGTCATGCCGATAGCGCAACTGAAACGAGACCTTTTGGAGCCGCTTGTCATGAACGATACACTTGATGGCGTGCGCGACCATTATCGCGCGACCGGCCTGACCGAACGGCTGAAGACGGCGCTCGCCGTATTCGGGCCGGAGGATGAGCGGCTGACGCCGCAGCAGCTCGCGGCCCTCGACCATTTTCACACCAGGGGGCTCGCTGCGACCGAGGACCTTGCGAGGCTCGCCGGCATCACTGCCGACATGTCGGTGCTGGACGTCGGCTCCGGCGTCGGCGGTCCGGCGCGCCTTCTGGCCGCGATCTTCGGCTGCCGGGTGACCGGCGTCGATCTCAGCGAACCGTTCGTGGACGCCGCGCGCTATCTGACCGAACGCACCGGCCAGGGCGACAGGGTTAAGTTTCAGGCTGCGAGCGCGCTGGAGCTTCCCTTTGACGACGCCAGCTTCGACGCTGTGTTGCTGCAGCATGTGGCGATGAACATCGCCGACCGGGCGCGGCTTTATCGCGAGATCCGGCGAGTGTTGAAGCAGGGTGGCAGGTTCGCGACCTACGACGTCGTCTCGATCTCGGCCGAGCCGCATTATCCGGTGCCTTGGGCGCGGACGGCGGCGACGAGTTTTCTGTTGACTGCGGCGGCGACGCGCGAGGCGGTCGAACAGGCCGGCTTCCGCACGCTTCACGCGCAGGACGATTCCGAGACCGCGAAAGTCTGGTTTGCACGCGTGCGCGCGTCGGGGCCGCCGCCTTCCCCAAACCTCGGCGTGGTGATGGGGCCGGACTTCGCACAGCTTTCCGCCAATCTCGGACGAAACATCATGGAGGGCCGGATCGGCATCCTGACCGCGGTATTCGAAGCCGCGCCCGCGAACGCGTGAAGAGAGGGCATCATGTCGCCGCTCACGCTCTTCCGCACACAACTCGTTCTCGGCTATGTCGCGTGGCTGCTTTGCTTCGGCGTCTACATCTGGCCGAGGCTCAGGTCCATGGACTCAATCGAGGCGCACCGCGCCATCGCAACGCTGCACAGTTTCCGCTTTTTCGGGCTCGTCTTCATTCTGCCGGGCGTGGTCAGCCCCGATCTGCCCGCCTCATTTGCGACCTTCGCCGCCTATTGGGACTTCGCAACCGGGCTGCTCGCCATGCTGGCGCTGCTCACCGTCAGGATACGTCCGGTGTTCTGGCTGTTGGTCATCGCCTTCAATCTCGTGGGCTTCGTCGACCTTATTGTCGACTATTACCACGCCATCCAGGCCGACCTTCCCGCGATGGCGGGCGAGTTCGGCGCGGCTTACGCGATTCCGATCATCTACGTGCCGCTGCTGATGATCACGCATGTCGCAGCCTTCTACCTGCTGCTGCGCCCTCAGTTCAAGGTAACGGCGTCGGGCGAGGGCAACAGCTTCGCACGATAGTCGATTGAATCGTTCGATTTAGGACACGCAATCTGGAAGGAAAATAAATCGCGGGATCACCCGTTCGGGGTCTCACAATGGCGACATAAATGCCGACATGGACGCATGTCGGCCCTGGGGCCCAGTTCCGGACTCATGCACCGCAACAAATCGTTCTATTTGCCGTCTCGTCGCCGCGGCTGAACACGACGCCGATTCCCGGGTGGCGAAGCCGAGCCAAGCCGTGCAGTATCGGCGCGATTTAAAGTCATCGCCCGGCGGACGTCACGTGTTGTCAGACCACGAACGCAGGTTCCTGTTGACGCGACGGGTCGGGCACCTTGCCACGGCCGACAGCCGGGCCGTTCCGCACGTCGTGCCGGTGTGCTTTGCGATATTCCAAGGCAACCTCTACTTCACCATCGACGAGAAGCCGAAGCGGGTGGCTGGACCAGCACTCAAGCGCGTCCGCAACATCGAGCGCAACCCGATGGTCGCTATCGTGGTCGATCGTTACGACGAGGACTGGACCAGGCTTGGCTGGGTGATGTTGCGTGGACGGGCCGAGATCCTGCGCGCCGGGACGGAGCATGATCGCGCGCAGGAGCTGCTGCGTTCCCGGTACCGCCAGTTGGCGGCGATGCAGATCGCCGAACAGCTCGTCATCGCGGTCCGCGTGGAGCGGGTGACGAGCTGGGGCAACCTGTCCGAGGGCGTGGACGAAGCCGATGATGATGGTCAAGCTTAGAGGCTGGTTCGCGCCCGCGATGTGTGCGACCATCGCGCACTGGCCGCAACCGGGGAGCACTGAATATGCATGTCGGGCTGACGATGTTTCCCACGGATTACGCGATTCCACCGCACGAGCTTGCCGTGGCGGCGGAGGCGCGGGGTTACGAGTCATTGTGGTTGCCGGAGCACAGTCACATTCCCACCAGTCGCAAATCGCCGTGGCCCGGCGGCGCTGAGCTGCCGAAATACTATTACGATACCTACGATCCGTTCGCCTCGCTGGCCGCTGCCGCCGCGGTGACAAAGACCATCAAGCTTGCGACGGGGATCTGCCTTGTCGTCGAGCGTGATCCAATCCACCTCGCCAAGGAGGTGTCGACCGTCGACCGGCTTTCCTCGGGCCGGTTCATTTTCGGCATTGGCGCGGGCTGGAATGAGGAGGAGATGGCCAATCACGGCACAGCGTTTGCAACCCGCTTCAAGCTGATGCGTGAGCGGATCGAGGCGATGAAGCAAATCTGGACGCAGTCGACGGCGGCGTTCGACGGCGAATTCGTCAAGTTCGAACCCATGATGCAGTGGCCCAAACCGGCTCAAAAACCCCATCCGCCGATCGTTGTGGGGGGCGCATTCCCGCACGCAGCCAAACGAGCGATCGCTTACGGCGACGGCTGGATTCCGATCGGCGGGCGCGCGCTGGATCCACTCGATGTGCTTCCCCAATTCCGTCAAATGGCAAAGGACGCTGGCCGCGATCCCGCCTCGCTCTCCTTCGACGTCTTCGGGGCGCCCCGAAACCTGGAGGTGCTCAAGCGCTACCGTGACGCCGGCGTTGACCGGGTCGTCCTGATGCTTCCACCCAAGCCTCGAGACGAAATCTTGCCCTTGCTGGATGAAGGCGCGGACCTCGTGACGGCGCTCTGAAGAATCTGTGGGTTCATAACCGACGGAACCAAAGCTCAGGACTGC
This sequence comes from Bradyrhizobium sp. Tv2a-2, assembly GCF_000472425.1. Classification (GTDB taxonomy): domain Bacteria; phylum Pseudomonadota; class Alphaproteobacteria; order Rhizobiales; family Xanthobacteraceae; genus Bradyrhizobium. The sequence goes on from NZ_AXAI01000006.1 coordinate 411,329, forward strand.
ACTGGCTGCCGTCCGCGCAACGAACTCTCGCCGTTGCACGAAGGGCCCATGTGTGGACGGCTCCCGGTTGGCAAGAAGAATCTTCACTTTGCAGCGTTGGTCGGAGCAGCCATGTGTTCGGCCTGTTAGCGCGGTACCCATGACCGCTGGCCATAATGCCCTCCGCGGATCAGGTCCCAGTCAACAACACGCATTCGATGATGCCGTGGCCCTAGTGGGTTGTCCTGATCGCCGGATCGACCGGCACTGCATTAAGTGCTGTTCGCCCTCCCAACCATTGCGTCACGCCGGGCTGTCCGGCGCGAGCTCGTTCAC
>NZ_AXAI01000007.1 GCF_000472425.1 Bradyrhizobium sp. Tv2a-2
CAGTTCGCGAGACCAATGGTGCGATGACGCGCAAGCCTCGATCCCCACCAGGCATGGCGGCAATTTCTGGAAAAACGCCAGGACGTGCCGGCGCTTCAACTGACGGCGTATGACCACCTGGCCGGCTGCATCAACGCCGTGCAATTGAAAGACCGACTTCGCGATATCCAGACCGATCGTCGAAATTGACTGCATAGGCTGCTCCTCCGAATCGTGGGAGCCTCAAACGGCGCCCACTCCTTGGCACTCTCGTGCCCGTGGAGGAGCCGTCCACAGCATCACAGGCGGACTTCAACCGTCCTGAACGTTGGGCTTACCCGGCGTAGCCCGAGGCATTGGACGCCCGAACTCCAGCCGAGCCTTAGCCTCGCCAGAGGAGGGATAAAGGCAGACATGCGGGATGGAGCTGTCGCGCGGCTCCGCAACTGCCTTGTGAGCCTGCCAGTTGCACAGTAGGCTGCCTGTAATCCGATTGATGCGTTGCTTGCGTTGCGCTCGTGAGGGAGCGTCGTGAGCTCGAGGCCAGGGTTGCGTGCGCTCGAAGGCCGTTCCGCTCGGACATTTGCAACATTTCTAATAGAGAAAGATGCAAGATGAAGCCCTCATATGATGCAAATCATTTCTCCAATCTTACTTCGTGCAATCGGCGAACCGTTCTGCGAGGGATCGCGGGTTCACTAGCCACCCCTGCGCTGATTGCATCCACAGACGCCTCCGGCGATGCGCTGTGGGGCGTCACTTTGGCTGCCACCGAGAGTGGCACGGCACAATACGAACCGAGCCATCGAACGGTTTCTGTAAACGGGCTGCGTTTGCACATCGCCGAATCTGGTCAAGGTCCGTTGGTGCTGCTCTGCCACGGCTTTCCGGAATGTTGGTATTCCTGGCGGCATCAGTTGCGTGCGCTTGCAGAGGCAGGCTTTCACGCGGTGGCCCCTGATATGAGAGGCTTCGGCCAAACGGACGCCCCTGAAGATGTCGGGGAGTACACGATCGGCCACAACGTTGCCGACATGGTGCAATTGGTCTTAATACTCGGAGAAAAACAGGCGATCATTATCGGCCATGATTGGGGCGCACCGGTTGCTTGGACTTCAGCGCTGCTGCGGCCCGACATTTTCCGCGCGGTTGTGGCGATGAGCGTGCCATATCGCGCACGTTCGCCTGTCGCCCCGATGAAGGCACTTCGGGATGCTGGGAACACTAATTTCTATCAGCTGTATTTTCAAACGCCTGGTGTGGCGGAGGCCGAATTTGAGCGCGATGTCGATCGCAGCGTGCGGACACTCTTTTACGGGACCGGCATATCGCTGATGATGAAACCCGGAATGGGGTTCTTGGCGGATGCAACCATACCGCAGCAATTGCCGTCTTGGCTAACGGATGAGGATATTTCCTACTTTGTCGAAACTTATAAGCGCAGTGGCTATCGCGGTGGTTTGAACTGGTACCGCAATATCGACCGCAATTGGGAGCTTTCGGGAGGCTGGGAGGGGATGAAGATTCAGCAACCAGCGCTCTTCATCGCGGGAAGCAATGATGGCGTGATAAAGGCTATGGCTAAGCCGCTTGAGGAGCTGCCGACCACGGTGCCGGGATTGAAGAAGACGCTCATTCTGCCCGACAGCGGTCATTGGATTCAGCAGCAACGGCCGGCGGAAGTGAACGCGGCGATACTCGAATTTTTACGACCGGCCTAGGCCAAATCCATCGAAGAATTGTTACCGGGGCTCAAGCAATGGCTGATAGCTTCCCCCAATTATACTCGCTCACTGTTCTTCAACGTCGTTGATTCCCGGCGCAGCAAATCCAGGCTGTTGCGAATCGCCCTTGCGCGCTCGGTGAAGCACACCGTCGCTCCGACAACCCGGCGGAAGGCCGCCGGCTGCCCCATCAAGATTATGAGCTTGTGCCCCTGACGCAGCGTCCCCAGCGCACCCGGCGACCTGCCCGGCCTATTGGAGACTTCCGTATACGCCGGGTCTTTGCTACAATTTAAGCGTGTAGCTGTCGCTGTCGCCGTCCGTAAAGGCGCCGTACGATCTGCCGGAGAGCGTGTGTAAGCGCCTGGGCGCTGGCGTCGCAGCGCCAGAGGCGCGGAAGCCTTCGACTTTGTCACCTGGTACGACAGGGCCTACGCGGCCCGAAAGCCCTTGAACTTCAAGGATAAACTTGAAACTGAGGGGGCCGGCCACCTTGTGGTGGAAAGCCGCTCCCTCGCAGCCACCAGCGGTAAGGCTCAAGCCAGACCATAGGTGCCTGACGATCATAGAGGGTTCGCCGCGGCCCAGCGCGCCGCACCCCTCAATCGGACCTCGCGGCGACCCCGCAAGTAGCCAGCCGATGGCGATGTCTTCTAAACTCGCACCACGTGCTGCTGACGAGCGAAGGCGAGCCATGGACCGCATCGACGCCATGAAAGTGTTTGTGTCGGCTGTCGACGAGGGGAGTTTGGCGGGCGCGGGCAGGCGGCTTGGTCGTTCGCCGGCCGCAGTCAGCCGGGCCATCGCCTTTCTCGAGGAACATGTGGGCACGGAGCTCCTGCACCGCACCACGCGTTCCCTCAAGTTGAGCGAGGCCGGCGAGCGCTACGCGGCTGCCTGCCGGCGGGTGCTCGTCGATCTTGAGGAAGCCGATATTGCGGCTGCGGGTGAGCGCGCGGCGCCGCGCGGCACGCTGACCGTGACCGCGCCTGTTATCGCCGGCGAAGATCTGCTGCGGCCGATGCTCGACGCCTTCGTCAAGCAGCATCCCGCGGTCTCGGTGCGGCTGCTTTTGGTGGACCGGCCGGTGAATTTGATCGACGAGGGAATCGATGTCGCGTTGCGGATCGCGCATCTTGACGATTCGAGCTTCGTCGCGATCCGCCTGGGTGAGGTGCGCCGCGTGGTTGCCGCGGCACCTGCCTATCTTGCCCGACATCCGGTCATCCACGAGCCGGCTGACCTGGCAAAGCATCAAATCATCGCGATGACGCATTTCGGACAGGACTCCTGGACATTTGCGCCGCCGCCAGGCTCGTCCGTCGCGAGGGCCGTCCAGTTCACGCCGCGGCTCATCGTCAACACCGTGCGTGGCGCGGTTGCCTCCGCCGCCGAGGGCAACGGCGTGACGCGCGTGTTTTCCTATCACATCGCCGCGGAGATCAAGGGCGGGCAGCTCAAGATCCTGCTCGGCCAGGACGAATATCCGCCATTGCCCGTGCACCTGCTCGCGCCGCCCGGCCGCTTCTCGGTGCCCAAGGTCCGCGCCTTTGCCGACTTCGCGGTGCCGCGGCTGAAGCACTATTTCGAGAGCCTGTCGCGCGAAGCGAAGGAAACCGGCGAAGTCATTCGTTCGCGCGGCGGAAGAGTGTCTGCCGGATAGCGGGCATTGGCCCCAAGCCCCGCGATGCCTATTTGGCCATGTGCAACGACGGAAGCGTCGTTTTGGCAGAGATCATGGAGGCTCATTGTGGGTGCAGAACAGAAAGTCGCAATCATTACTGGCGCATCGCAGGGGATCGGCGGGGCTCTCGTCAGCGCTTATCGCGACCGCAACTATCGCGTCGTCGCAACCTCCCGCTCGATCAAGCCGTCATCGGATACGGGTATCCTCGCTGTCGCCGGTGACATCGCAGATCCCGCGACAGCGGAACGCGTCGTCTCGCAAGCGGTCGAGCGCTTCGGCCGTATCGACACGCTCGTCAACAATGCCGGCATCTTCGTTGCAAAGCCGTTCACGGCCTATACCGACGAGGATTATGTCAACATCCTCGGCATCAATCTGAACGGGTTTTTCCAGATCACGCGCCGCGTCGCCGGGGAGATGCTGAAGCAGGGGTCGGGGCACATCGTCCAGATTACCACCACCCTGGTCGATCACGCCAGCAGCAGCGTGCCGTCTGTACTCGCTTCGCTGACCAAGGGCGGGTTGAACGCGGCGACAAAGTCGCTGGCCATCGAATATGCAGCCAAGGGCATCCGCGTCAACGCGGTGTCTCCCGGCGTGATCAAGACGCCGATGCACGCGCCCCAGACGCATGAGTTCCTGGCCGGGTTGCATCCGGTCGGGCGGATGGGCGAGATACGCGACATTGTCGAAGCGGTGCTCTATCTCGAAGGCGCCTCGTTCGTAACAGGCGAGATCCTGCATGTCGACGGCGGCCAGAGCGCCGGCCGCTAAAGCGCGATGAGATTTGGTTGAATTGTCATCGCGCTTTACGCCTTTGATCGAGCACGATCTTTCGGAAAACCGCTACACGCTTTTCCGGATCATGCTTTAGGCGGGGACGAGTGACGGCTATTGTCGTCCGTCGCCCTCCAATAGCTGATCGCGCACCAGTCGAGTCGCGCCGCGGCTCCAGGAATAGTTGGCGCCCATGCGCAGTCCGCTGTCGGCATGGGCGACCACGGCGCCGGTATGGGAATCCCGAACCAGGAAGCCGATCGTGTATTCGGTGCGGCTCACGCGCCTGACAACGCCAAGCAGCGATTGGTCGGCGCCGAGTGCCAATGCCGCCTGCGACTCGCACCCGCTGCAGTCGTGCAACGCACGGGCTTTGGCGGCGTCCGCCCCGGCGGAGCCGACGTCGACCAGCTGATAGCGGCCCGACTGCGCCAGCAGTTGGCGGATCGCATCGGTCGTATCGCTCAATCCCGTGGCGTCGGAAGCGGTTTCGCCGATGGTTTCGGCGCTCGCACTGGTGTCGTCGAGCTCGAACGGGAACACCGCAAGCTTGATTGCAGCGGGCGCCGCAACGGCAGTCGCCGGGCCGCCTGCCAGGCCTGCGCGAAGCTCCTCCGACACAAAGGTCTCGGCCCGCCGCCAGGCTTCGTCACTGTCGCCACGGAAGGTGAAAAGCTTTTTAAGCACGATTCGATTGGTGGCCGTATCGATCGCCGCCAGCCGCGCCCATTGCACCAGCGTGCTCATCTTCTGGATATTGCCGACGGTCAGGATCTTCGCTCCGTCCCGTGATGCGGCGTGAAGTCGCTCCGCAAACCCCGGGCCGTCGCTCGCGCAGGCCGGGGCACAGGAGGAGGCAACAAGCTGAAAGCGTGCGTCCGCGCTGAGGTCCCCGCGCAGCGCAGCCATGAACGTCTGCAGGCGCTTTTGATGCACGGCCGCCTGATCGGTGGGCTCGTTCGAGGTGTCGAAATAGCCGAATTCGTCGATGGAAATAGAGATGGCTGGCCGCTCGGCGCTGCCGGGCATCGCTGCGCTGAGGCTCGATGCCAGCAGTAAAGCGGTCGCGGCACCAAGGTGGAGAATGCGGGCGTTACGCATGATTTGACATCCGTTGGCAGGTGGCGCGTGCCACCATAGGCGTTTCATCCGCGCGCCGCGGCTTACGGTTTCCCGCCTCGCGCCGGGAAAATCTCCCGCCGGTACCGCACAGCGTCAGGCAGTTCGAGTGCCATCGCCCTCCTTTCACGGCTTCGTTTTAACGGGCGCGTAGAATGGAGTATATGGTTTCGCCAGCGACTGACGTCATTGCTCGACGGAGGATATCGTGAAAACTTACCAGCTTTATATCAACGGCCAATCGGTCGACCCTGCCAACGGGGAATGGTTCGATTCGATCGATCCCTATCACGGCAAGCCCTGGGCGAAGATTCCGCGCGGCTCTGCCGCCGATGCCGACAAGGCCGTGAAGGCCGCCAATGAGGCGATGTGGCGCGGCCCCTGGTCGAAGATGACGGCGTCGGCGCGCGGCAAGGCGATGCGAAAGCTGGGTGACCTCGTCGCGGCGAACGCGCAGCGTCTCGCCGAAATCGAGGTGCGCGACAACGGCAAGCTCATGGCCGAGATGCTGGGCCAGCTTCGCTATCATCCGGAATGGTGGTGGTATTTCGGCGGGCTCGTTGACAAGATCGAAGGTGGGCTGGTGCCGATCGACAAGCCCGATACCTTCGCCTACACGACGCACGAGCCGGTCGGCGTCGTGGCCGCGTTGACGGCCTGGAATTCGCCACTGCTGTTCGTCGCCTGGAAATGTGCCGCGGCGCTCGCCGCCGGTTGCGCCGTCATCGTCAAGCCGTCGGAATTCACGTCCGCCAGTACGCTGGAATTCGCCGCGTTGACGAAAGAGGCCGGCATTCCCGATGGAATCTTCAATGTTGTCACCGGCTTCGGGCCCGAGATCGGCAGCGAGCTGATCTCGCATCCCGGCGTCGCCAAGATCACCTTCACGGGATCGGATGCGACGGGCGCAAAGGTGTATGAGACCGCTGCGCGCAGCCTCAAGCGCGTCTCGCTCGAGCTGGGAGGAAAGTCTCCCAACATTGTCTTTGAGGATGCCGATTTGAATGCGGCCGCGGCAGGCGCGATCTCCGGCATCTTCGCCGCGACGGGCCAGACCTGCATCGCCGGATCACGCCTGCTTGTGCAAAGCTCGATCAAGGACAAATTCGTGGCGCGCCTGTTGGAGCTTGCTCGCTCCGCCAAGATTGGCGACCCGATGCAATCGGACACCAATATCGGCCCCATCACGACTCCGGCGCAGTACAAGAAGGTGCTCGATTACATCGATATCGCGAAGACCGAGGGTGCCCGCTGCCTCCTTGGTGGAAAGCCCGCGTCGGGCGAGGGTATCGTCGGCGGCCAGTTCATCGAGCCGACCATCTTCACCGATGTCGACAACACCATGCGGATCGCGCGCGAGGAAGTCTTCGGCCCGGTCCTCTCCATCATCAGCTTCGACACCGAGGAAGATGCAATTCGGATCGCCAACGACACCATCTACGGCCTTGCGGCAGGCATCTGGACCACCGATCTGGCACGCGCCGTGCGTGTGCCGAAGCTGCTGCGCGCTGGAACCGTTTGGGTGAATACCTACCGCGCCATCAGCTACATGATGCCGTTTGGCGGCATGAAGCATTCAGGCGTCGGCCGCGAGTCCGGCATAGACGCGGTCCGCGAGTATCTGGAAACAAAGAGCGTCTGGATCTCGACTGCCAAGGACACTCCGGCCAATCCATTCGTCATGCGCTGACCGATCGCGGAGCCACTCTGCATCGGCCGTTTCGATCAGGCCAGACTAGGCCGCCTGCGCAAGCTAGATGGCATCGCGGTCGGCCGGGCTTCGTGCATGACTGGGTCGGCTTCCGGCTATTTGCGGACGTGCCGCTCCGTTCCAACGGGAAAAAACTCATCCCACGATCGGAAATATTTCCCGATCTCGTATGGATATTTTCCTTATTTTGGTTCTGATGGCGCGGGCTCTTCACGGTTGCGCCCGTGAATAATATTGATGGTCCGTACTCTGCTCACTGGTCTATCCGCTGCAAGCGGGTTTGTACGTAAACCTTGTGAAACTTATCCCCGCCTTCCGAAGCTCGATGGAAGGCGGGGACATTTCAGGCCGCACCGGCTCTGCACTTACGGTGCAGCCGAGTTGTCGTCAGTGGGCGCGATATCCTAGCCTCGGTGCATCCCGACCTTGATCAGCTCACCGCGGACGCGGTGCGGCCGAAAATGAAGAGGCGTGTTCTCTCGATCGTCATTGCGAGGAGCGATGCCTTCCGCTCACTCGCGTGCAAACGCGCCGTGACGCCCGGCCCCGGATGCGAAGCGTGTCGCACCCGCGAGCGTCTCGCCCGACGCAATCACCTCGAGTCCGCCGCGCATCTCATTGGCGATGGCGTCCTCCTCCGCGAGGTCCCATTGCTTGAGTGCCGACAGCCGGTCCGCGCGCAGACATGTCTGCGGAAAGCGCGCGATCTCATGCGCCAGCGCGATCGCCTGCGCCCGCGTCTCACCCTTGGCAACCAGCCGATTGGCAAGCCCCATGCGCAGCGCCTCCGGACCGCTGACGGGACGGCCGGTGAGAATCAGGTCCATGGCCTGGGAATGGCCGATCAGGCGCGGCAGGCGGATGGTGCCGAGATCGATCAGCGGCACACCGAAGCGGCGGCAGAAGATGCCAAAGGTCGCGTCGTCGGCGACCACGCGCATGTCTGCCCAGAGCGCGAGCTCCATGCCGCCGGCCACCGCAAAGCCTTCGATGGCCGCGATCACAGGCTTCGACAGCCGCAACCGGCTCGGCCCCATCGGGGCGATGGTGCTGTGTCCGCCGATCTCGCGCTTTTTGTTGACGTCACCCACCGCAACCGCCTTCAGGTCGGCGCCGGCGCAGAACGTGCCGCCGGTACCGGTGAAGACAGCGACGGACGCGTCGGGATCGGCATCGAAAGCGAGGAAGGTGTCGTACAGTTTGCGCGCGGTTAAGCCGTCAACGGCGTTGCGGCAACGCGGGCGATTGATGGAGACAACGGTCACCGGACCATCGCGCTCGACCAACACGGCGTCGGGCTCGGACATGATGCGCCTCCCTTGATGTGGCCTCCGTCATTTCGGGGCGGTGCGTTGGCGCCGAACTCAGATGTGCAATCGGACGTCGGATTTCACCCTGCGCGTGCCCCGGAATGACAAAAAGCTAAACCTTCAACTCCCGTCCCGTCACGCGCTTATACGCCTCGAGATAGCGCTTGCTGGTCGCGTCCACCACGCTGGCCGGCAGCGGCGGGGGTGGAGCGTCACCGTTCCAGCGGCCGACGCGGCGTTCGCTGTCGAGATAGTCGCGCAGCGGCTGCTTATCAAAGCTCGCTTGTGGCTGGCCGGGCTTGTAATCGTCGACCGCCCAGAAGCGCGAGGAATCCGGCGTCATCACCTCATCGATCAGGATGATGCGGCCGTCCTGATCCTTGCCGAACTCGAACTTGGTGTCGGCGATGATGATGCCCTGCTCGCGGGCAAGTTCTTCGCCAAGCGTGTAGATCGCCCGCGTCATGCTCTCCAGCGTATGGGCGGTGTCGTCGCCGACCACGGTCCGCATCCGCGCAACCGTGATATTCTCGTCATGTCCGGTCTCGGCCTTGGTCGCCGGGCTGAAGATCGCGGGCTCGAGCTTCGCGCTTTCGACGAGGCCAGCGGGCAGCTTCTCGCCGGCGAGCGTGCCGTCGGCCGCATATTCCTTCCAGGCGGAGCCCGAGAGATAGCCGCGGATCACGCATTCGATCGGAAATACGGCTGTGCGCCTGCACAGCATGGCACGCCCGAGAATGTCGGCGCGGTGATCCTTCAGCGCCGGCACCTGGCGGATGATCTCATCCGTCTCCGCACTGATCATGTGATGGGGTACCACGCCTTCGAGCTCCTTGAACCAGAAGGCGCTGATCTGCGTCAGCACGGCGCCCTTCATCGGAATGGTCTCGGCCATCACCACGTCGAAGGCGGAGATGCGGTCGGTGGTGAGCAGGAGCACGCGGTCGTCGCCGACGGCGTAGATGTCGCGTACCTTGCCGCGGCCGATCTTCGGCAACGGCAGGTCGCTGGAGAGCATGGTGGTCATGGAGGCGCCTTCGAAAAAATGTCTCTCGCAGAGGGCCTGCGAGAGACATCGGTAGATAGCCTATTCCGGCAGCGGAATGAACTCGTGCTCCTGCGGAACGGCGGCGAATCTGCCGGTTTTCCAGTCCTGCTTGGCCTGCTCGATCCGCTCCTTGCTGGAGGAGACGAAATTCCACCAGATGTGGCGCGGGCCTTCCAGCGCGTCGCCGCCCAGGAACATCATGCGCGTCGGCTTGATCGTCTTAACGGTGATCGCATCGCCTGGCCGGAAGATCAAAAGCCGCGGCGCTTCGTAGCGCTCGCGGGTGATCTCGACCTCGCCGTCGACGACATATATCGCGCGCTCCTCATGGTCGGGGTCGAGCGGCACGCTGACGCCGGCCTCTGCCGTCACCTCGGTGTAGAACCAGGGCGATACCATCGACACCGGCGAGGTGATGCCGAACGCGCTGCCCGCGATGACGCGGGCAGTGAAGCCGCGCTCGCTGATCATCGGCAGGTCGCCGGCGGCATAGTGCTGGAAGCTTGGTGCGATCTCCTCCTTGGCCTCAGGCAGCGCGATCCAGCTTTGCAGGCCCAGCATCTTCTGCCCGGCCTTGCGCTGGACATCCGGCGTGCGCTCGGAATGCGCGATGCCGCGGCCCGCGGTCATCAGGTTCATGGCGCCGGGCTCGATCTCCTGGATGTTGCCCTCGCTGTCGCGGTGCAGGATCTTGCCGTCGAACAGGTAGGTGACGGTCGCAAGTCCGATATGCGGATGCGGCCGCACGTCCATCCCGGTGCCCGAGACGAATTGCACCGGGCCGAAATGGTCGAAAAAGATGAAGGGGCCGACCATCTGGCGATTGCCGTGCGGCAGTGCACGGCGGACCTGGAACCCGTCGCCGAGATCGCGGGTGCGCGGCACGATGACGAGATCGAGCGCGTCGCAGGACATGGGATCGCCGAGCACGGGATCGTTGGAAGGCATCCAGCTCATAAGAGCCTCCTTGTTGTTGCTTGCGGCAAGCATAGCAGCATCGGCCATCCGTCGTCCAAGAGAACGTCCGAGAGAACGATCCGGCGCGAGCAATCACGAGCAATCATAAGCGAGCTGCTGCGAGGCATTCCCCTGTCCGGGCCGATGGCTTACGATGCACCGAAAAGCTCTGCAAAGGTCAAACTCATGATGCCTCCGGTCAAGCCCGGCGCAGTCTTCGGCAAGTTTCACGGTCCCGTCATCGAGACCGAACGGCTGAGCCTGCGACCCTGGCGCGCGTCCGACGTCGCCCTGAACACGCGGATGTTGTCCGATCCCTGCACGGCGCGCTTCATCACACCCGACCGCAAGGCGGTCACCGAGGAGCTCGTCGGCTGGCGTAACGCGGCGATCATTTCCGGCCATTGGGCGCTCCATGGTTTCGGCATGTTCGCGGTCGAGGAAAGGTCCTCAGGTCAATATGTCGGCCGTGTCGGTCCATGGTTTCCACCGACCTGGCCCGGCTTCGAGGTTGGCTGGGGCATTGCGAAGGAGCTGCGCGGCAGGGGATATGCGGTCGAAGCCGCGCGCGCGGCGATCGACTGGGTGTTCTCGACCTTCGAGATCGATCATGTGATCCATTGCATCCATCCGGAAAATCGGGCTTCGCAGGCGGTGGCGCGCAGGCTTGGCGCCGCGATCGAACGCCAGGCACAGATGTCCGGCGAGACGGTCGACATCTGGGTAACCCGGTGCGACGCATGGTCCGGCAAAAATTGAACAGGCCAATGACCTCGACTAAAATCATTGCCGCTGATTGAACCGGAAGATCCGATGTCGCTTGCGAGCATCGATATTGCATTGCGCGGTGCGAGCATTGCCATGCTGTTGGTGCTTGCCGCGTCGTTGCTTCGCGACTTCCGCGACCGCGTTGCCGGCCGGCTTGCGGTCGCCTTCGCGCTCGGCTCGGCCGCGCATGCCGCCACCCTCGGTTTCGGCGCGCAGTCTCCGGTTTCGGGCTGGCACGCAGCGCTGATCGCGCTCTCGACCGGCGATGTCGTGGTGTTCTGGCTGTTTTGCCGGGCGCTGTTCGACGATGCCTTCGTGCTCAGGCTCTGGCATGCGCTGGTCTGGGGCACTGTCGTGGCTTTCAGCTTCGTCAACTGCCTGGTGATAGCGCCCGGCGGGCACGCGCACGCCGCCGTTGTCGGGATCAACCTCCTCACGCTCGGCTTCATTGGTCTGGCGCTGGCCCAGACCGTCAGCTCATGGTCGGCCGATCTGGTCGAGGGCCGCCGGCGCTTGAGGGTGTTTATCGTGGTGATCGCGGCGCTCTATGGCGGATTGCACGACGCGCTGCAGATATTCACCTTCGGAACCGATGCCGCGGATATCGCCAACACCGTGAATGCAGCGCTGCTGGCCGGAATCGTGGCCTGGATATCGATTGCGATGATGCAGGTCACGGCCGGCGATTTGTTCGCTGAGCCCGAGATGGCGTCCGTCGCGAGCGTGCCGGTCGCATCGATCAACCCGGACACCATTGCCGCGGACCAGAAGCTGATCGATGCCTTGATGCGGCTGATGGCGGACGAGCGGGTCTACCGGCACGACGATCTCACCATCGGCACGCTGGCCACCAGGCTCAAGATCCCCGAATACCGGCTGCGGCGTCTGATCAACCAGAAGCTTGGTTACCGCAATTTCAATTCCTTCCTGAACAACCACCGGATCGAGGAGGCAAAGGCGGCGCTGGCCGACCCTGATCAGGCCGAGGTGCCCGTCATCACCATCGCGATGGACGCGGGCTTCCAGTCGCTCGGACCCTTCAACCGCGCCTTCAAGGCCATGACGGGGGTGACGCCTAGCGAATATCGCAAGCTCAAGGCGTCCGCAGCCTAGGATGTAAGCTCCTGTAAACATGGGGCCATTTCAGAATCGGCAAGGCGGGGCCGCATTCGGCCAGCGCCATTTCCGGAATCGGCGAGCGGATAGGGCTCGTTCGCGCTTGGATCACGCGCCAATGCGCATGCCGGAGAAAGCCATGACCAGACGACGCCTGATCTTCATCCTCGCAACCACCGCCCTGACTGGGGCCGTGCTGTTCGGCGCGGCGCGGGCACACGACGTGCCGAAGGTAGCGACCGGCTTTGTCGCCAACATCCTCTGCTCCGAAACATTCGTCTCCGGCCTCGATCCGGAAAAGACCTTTGCCGAGACCATCGATGCCATGCCGGGAACCCGGCTCATCACCTGGGCGATGGATTACCGTGTCGATCGCACGCGCAAGGACGTCACGGTGACGCTGTTCGGCCTCGGTCGCAGCCATGCCGTCTACCGCAACGGGGCCGGTTGCTATCTGGATCACGGCGGTGTGGCGGCCGAGGTTGCGATGCCGTCAGCGGATCGTCAGCCGGCGCTGTTGCCTGATATCGCGGGACCGGCGGTAGTCCAGCCAGCCAATCCGCAACTGGCCGCGGCGCTGGATCGCGCCTTCGTCGAGCCCGCGCAGCCGCCGTTCCGCCGCACCCGCGCGCTCGTCGTCATGAAAGATGGCCACGTCGTCGCCGAGCGCTATGCAGAGGGCTTCGGCGTCGATACGCCGCTGCTTGGCTTCTCCGCGACCAAGTCGGTGACCTCCGCCTTGGTCGGCATCCTCGTGCGGCAGGGTAAGCTGTCGCTGGACGCACCGGCGCCGGTTGCGGGCTGGCGCGATCCGAACGACCCGCGTCACGCGATCACCATCGACCAGCTAGTGCGCCATACCGCGGGACTGGGACTCGGTTCCTCGCTGCAAGCTTCGCTCGGCTCAGCCTTCGAGCCGGTCAACCGCATGAAGTTCATGGAGCCGGACATGGCGGGCTATGCCGAGACCATAGCACTCGCGACGCCGCCGGGGACGGCCTGGAGCTATCATGACGGCAATTATCTCATCCTGTCCCAGGTCATCCGCAATGCGGTGGGCGGCCGCCCCTCGGATTACCTGCGCTTTGCCCGCGACGAACTGTTCGCGCCGCTCGGCATGCGCCATGTCACCATCGAGTTCGATGCCAGCGGCACGCCGGAAGGATCGAGCCAGATGCTGGCCTCCGCGCGCGACTGGGCTCGGTTCGGCCAGCTCTATCTCGACGACGGCATCGTGGGCGGTAAGCGCATCCTGCCCGAGGGCTGGGTGACGTATTCGGCAGCGCCGACGCCCGGTGGATTCGTCGGCTACGGCGCGGGCTTCTGGACCAACCTCGGCGACAGCCGTGGCGCGACCTACCGGCTCAGCGAAGGCTGGCCGCGCGACGCTTTCATCGCCAAAGGAACGATCGGACAATATGTCATCATCATTCCCTCGCAGCGGCTGGTAATCGCCCGCTTCGGCCGGACGGTGAACTTCCCACTCGATGCAGATGGCGTGTCGCAGCTCGTGCGCGATGTGATCGCAGCCACGGCGGGCAAGGAGAAGCTGGCGGGAAGAGATTGAGCTGCGACTGCTTGCTCCACCTCTCCCCGCGAAGAGCGGGGAGACTACTGCCTTCCGAGCTGCGTTGCTTGCGCCACGCGATCGAAGCGCTCCAGTGATAGGATCGCGTTCGCGAGCTGCTCGGCGCGGTTGCTGAGCACCGGACGCGCCAGCGTCAGGAACTTCTGCTGCATCGCCTGGGCATCCGGGAAGGAGTTCGGCTCACCCGACGGATCGACATTCAGTCGCTCATGCACGCCGTCCTCGGTGGTGATTGAGACGCGCGCGCCGAAGGGATGCTTGCGGCCGGTCTCGAGCCGGTCGTCCTGCACCACGTCGAACTTGTCGGCGAGCGCGTCGATGGCGGCATCGCCGAGCCGGTCGTAATCGTCCCAGCCGAAGCGGCCCTGGTCGAGCGCGATCGCGCCGGTGAAGAACATCGAGAACTGGCCGCCGACGATCGAGCGCGGATGCCGCTTGGTCGCGGCATCGCCGGTCAGCGTGATGCCGTTGCGGTGCAGCCCGATCTCGACGCGCTTGATCTGGTCCGGTGTGAGATTGTGCTCGCGCCGCATGGCGATGATGGCGTCGATCGCGGCATGGGTGTAGCGGCAGCTCGGATAGGGCTTCACGCCGATCTTCATGGTCTCGTAGGTCGCGCCAAGTCCCGCGGTCGCCTTGTCGGGATGGGCATCGTCGCTGTAGCCCACCAGGAGCCCATGCTTGCCCTCGACCGACTCGATCGAGCCGACGAAATCGTTGCGCGCCAAGGTCGCTGCGATCACGCCGTTCATTGCAGCCGCGCCGACCTGATAGCGCTTGTTCCAGGCGCCGTTGACCAGGAATTGCAGCGAGCCCGCGGCCTGGCTGCCGGAGACGCCGAAAGCCGAGACGATCTGCGCCTCGGAAAGCCCATACAGCTTTGCCGCTGCCGCAGCAGCACCGTAGGTGCCGGCGGTCGCGGTGGGGTGAAAGCCGCGCGCATAATGCGAAGTGGGATCCAGTGCATTGCCAAGACGGCAGCAGACTTCATAGCCCGCGACAATCGCGGTCAGGACGTCGCGGCCCGATGCGCCGACCATTTCGCCGACGGCAAAAGCCGCAGGAACCACGGGTGCGCTCGGATGCAGCGAGGAGTCAGCGTGGGTGTCGTCGAAATCGAGCGAATGGCCGAATGCACCGTTGAGCAGCGCGGCCACAGCCGGCGTCCAGGTCTTGCTGTCGCCGAACACGGTCGACTGGCCCTTGCCGTCGAGCGATAGCCCTTCAAGCATCTTCAGAAGCGAGGGCGTCGATTCCGCATCGCGCCGTGCGCGGATGGCGCTGCCGAGAAAGTCCAGTGTCAGCACCTTGGCGCGGTCCAGCACCTCGGGCGGAATGTCCTCGAATGTCAGCCCGGCGACATAGCCGGCCAGCGTGGCGGTCTCCTGGACCATGGCGTTGCCTCTCAAATCTCGTCTTGCCGTTTGGTACGGCCGCGACCCCTCAACGTCAACCGCGCCTGCCGCACATCAGGCCCCTGTTTTGGATGCCTTGGTCCGGCGCGGATTATGAACCGGTCAATTCCAGTCGGCGGGTCAATTGCCGGAAACGCAGGATCAGCAGCGTCGCATAGACGGCCGTGCCGATCGACAGGCCGATCCAGACGCCAACGGCGCCAAGGCCGGTGTGGAAGCCGAGCACGCAGCTCAGGCAAAATCCGATCAGCCAATAACCTATGCCCGCGAACAATAGCGGCACGCGGGTGTCCTTGAGCCCGCGCAGGCTGCCAACAGCGATGCTCTGCATCGCATCGGTCACGAACAGGCTCGCGCCGACGAGGAGCAGCGTTGTTGCCAGCTCGATCGTCGCCGCGGCATTTTCGGTCACGTCGCCGAGGAAGAACTCCGCAATGTCGAGACGTGCCGCGACGACGACGAATGTCAGGATGACGGCGATTGCGATGCCGAGCAGCATCGCGACCAGCCCCGCGCGCCTGACGCCTGGGGCGTCGTTGCGGCCGACGGCATGGCCGACCCGCACGGTCGCAGCCATGCTGATGCCGAAAGGAATCATGAACAGGATCGCGGTTACCTGCAGCGCGATCTGATGCGCGGCGAGCGCCGTGGTGCCGATTACGCCCATCAAGAGCGCGGCGGCGGAAAACATGCCGTACTCCATCAGGAAGGCGAGGGAGATTGGCAGGCCGATCAGGAACAGCTGGCGCATCAGGGGCCAGTCGAAGCGCCAGAGGCGGGCGAGGATATGGTAGTCGCGGAACGGCTTGCGGCGCGTGGCGAACCAGAGCGCGGCGACGAACGTCGCGCAATTGACCAGCGTGGTTGCAAGGCCCACGCCGAACAGCTCCAGCCGCGGCAAGCCGAGCTTGCCGTACATCAAGAGATAGACCAGCAGCGCATTCACCGGAATGGCCGCAAGCGTGATCCATAGAACAGGCTGCGGCCGGTTCACCGCGCCCATGAAGCTCCGGATCGCCATGAACCACAGCGCCGGCGCCACGCCCCAGGCCAGCCCGAACAGATAGTTCTGCGCCAGCCGCGCTGCTTGCGGCGCCTGTCCCAGCAAGAGCAGGATCTGCTCGCCGCGCAGCGGAAACACCATGATCGGCAGCGACAGCAACAGCGCCGCCCACAATCCCGTGCGCAGCGAGCGGCGTACCATCATTGGGTCTTCCGCGCCGAAGGCCTGCGCCGCCAGCGGCGCCACCGCCGAGGTCAATCCCATGCCGAAAGTGAAGCTGACGAAATAGACCGTGCCGGCGAGCGCGGCCGCCGCAACCGCCTGGCCGCCGAGTCGCCCGATGAAGGCGAGATCGGTCGTCATCATCGCGATCTGCGAGAGCTGCGTCAGCGCCATGGGCAGCGCCAGCCGCGCCGTCTCGCTGAGCTCGACGACGAGGTGATGACGGCTCGCGCGCGCGCGTCGCGGCGATGAAGTTCCAACAATCTCGTCCATCGCGTCATGCTGCCCGGTTTGCCGCTTTCAAGCAAACCGGAGGCTTCGCAAAGGGGTGCGGCGGAAACGCGCTATCGCGCGCGCTCGGGCACGCGGGTGATCTTGGCGCCGAGGGCATTGAGCCGTTCGTCGATGCGCTCATAGCCACGCTCAATCTGGTCGGCATTGTTGATGGTCGAGGTGCCGTCGGCGCAGACGGCGGCGAGCAGCATGGCCATGCCGGCGCGGATATCGGGCGAGATCATTGAGGCACCATGTAACTTGCTTGGACCCGCGACAATGGCGCGATGCGGGTCGCACAGCACGATACGGGCGCCCATCGCGATCAGCTTGTCGACGAAGAACATTCGCGATTCGAACATCTTCTCGAACATGAGAATGACGCCGTCGCATTGCGTGGCGGTGACGATCGCGATCGACATCAGGTCGGCCGGGAAGGCCGGCCAGGGCTGGTCCTCGAGCTTCGGCACGTGGCCACCGAAATCATCCCTGATCTTCAGCGTCTGCTCCGACGGCACGATCAGATCGTCGCCGGCGACCTCGCAGACGATGCCGAGCCGTTCAAAACCCATGCGGATCGAGCGCAGATGCTCGACGCCGGCGCGCACGATGCGCAGAGGTGAGCGCGTCACTGCGGCGAGGCCGATCAGCGAGCCGACCTCGATATGGTCGGGCTGGATCGCGTAGCTGGCGGAGCCGAGCGTCGCCTGCCCATGCACCACCATGGTGTTGGTTCCGATGCCTTCGATCGTGGCGCCGAGCGCAGTGAGGAAATGCGCGAGGTCCTGCACATGCGGCTCGGAGGCCGCGTTGCGCAGATAGGTGGTGCCTTGCGCGGCGACAGCCGCAATCAGGGCGTTCTCGGTTGCGGTGACGCTGGGTTCGTCGAGGAAGACGTCGGCGCCCTTGAGCTGCGTGGATCGAAATTCGAGCTTGTCGCTCGCGGTGACCGTCGCGCCGAGCTGTTCAAAGGCCAGGAAATGCGTATCCAGACGGCGCCGGCCGATCACATCGCCGCCGGGTGGCGGCAATGTCAGCCCGCCGCAACGCGCGAGCAGGGGGCCCGCGAGCAGGATCGAGGCGCGGATGCGCGCGCAGAGATCGGGATCGAGATCGGCGGTGTGAAGCTCCTTGGCTTGGATGGCGAGCCGGTTGCGTCCGCGCCATTCCGCCGATGCACCGACCGAGCGGATCAGCTCAACCAGCGCCTCGGTGTCACGGATGCGCGGCACATTGTCGAGCGTGACCGGATGCTCCGTCAGAAGCGCAGCCGCAATGATCGGCAGCGCGGAGTTCTTGTTGCCGGATGGCTCGATGGCGCCACGAAGCCGGTGGCCGCCCTCGACAATATATTGGATGGGCGCCACCTGTGCCTCGCTTTCCCCTAGACGTCGACGGTTGCGCTGAGCGAGTTGTCCTGGATGAACTCGCGTCTTGGCTCGACCACATCGCCCATCAGCTTGGTGAAGATGTCGTCGGCCTCGTCGACCTCCTTGACCTTCACCTGCAAGAGCGAGCGCGCTTCGGTGTCCAGGGTCGTCTCCCACAGCTGCTCCGGGTTCATCTCGCCCAGACCTTTGTAGCGCTGCAGCGTCAGCCCCTTGCGGCCGGCATCGGTGACCGCCTCGAACAGGCCGACAGGGCCGTAGATGATGGCCTCGGAATCCTTCCGCCTGAGCCTGCCGGGACGTGCATAGACGTCCTGCAGCCTCTGTCGAAACTCGTGCAGCTTGCGGGCGTCGGCCGATCCAAGGAAGGCGTCGTCGATAATGGCGACATCTTTGACGCCGCGCACGGTGCGTTCGAACGTGAAGCCATGGCCTTCCTCGAAACGTCCAGTCCAGCCGCGTTCGACCTCCTCCGCCTGCTTGTCCAGACGTCCGGCCATATATTCTGCCGCAGCGGCGGCATTCTCCGGATTGGTACGGATTTCCTGTCCAAAGATGCCTGCGATCGCCGCCTGTTCGACAACGAGCCGGTTGTAGCGGCTATGCAAGTTGCGAAGCACTGAGCGGATCGCGCGGGCATCGTCCACCAGCGAACGCAGATCCAGCCCCTTGCGCTCCTCGCCGGTCCCAAGCGCGAACACGCAATCGTCCAGTCCCGTCTCGATCAGATAGTCCTCCAGCGCGCGCTCGTCCTTCAGATATTGCTCGGACTTGCCGCGGCTGACCTTATAGAGCGGCGGCTGGGCGATATAGAGATAGCCCTGATCGATGATGTCGCGCATCTGCCGGTAGAAGAAGGTGAGCAGCAGGGTGCGGATGTGGGCGCCGTCGACGTCGGCGTCCGTCATCAGGATGATCTTGTGGTAGCGCAGCTTGTCGACCGCGAAATCGTCGCTGATGCCGGTGCCAAGCGCCGTGATCAGCGTGCCGATCTGCTCGCTTGACAGCATCTTGTCGGTGCGGACGCGCTCGACATTGAGGATCTTGCCGCGCAAAGGCAGCACGGCCTGGAACTCGCGGTTGCGGCCCTGCTTGGCGCTGCCGCCGGCCGAGTCACCCTCGACGATAAAGAGTTCGGACTTGGCGGGATCCTTCTCCTGGCAGTCGGCGAGCTTGCCGGGCAGCGAGGAGACACTGAGCGGACTCTTGCGTGTCAGCTCGCGTGCCTTTCGCGCGGCTTCGCGCGCGGCGGCGGCCTGGATCACCTTCCCGACAATCACCTTGGCTTCGCTCGGATGCTCCTCGAACCAGGCGGCCAGGGCCTCGTTAAGCACGTTCTCCACCACGGGTCGCACTTCGGAGGACACCAGCTTGTCCTTGGTCTGCGAGGAGAACTTCGGATCCGGCACTTTCACCGAAAGTACTGCGGTCAGGCCTTCACGGCAGTCGTCGCCGGTGAGCTGGATCTTCTCCTTCTTCGCATTGGCCTCGGCATAGCCGTTGACCTGGCGCGTCAGCGCGCCGCGGAAGCCGGCAAGATGGGTACCGCCGTCGCGCTGCGGGATGTTGTTGGTGAAGCACAGCACGTTCTCGTGGTAGCTGTCGTTCCACCACAGCGCCGCCTCGACGCCGATGCCGTTCATCTCCGAGCGCACCATGATGGGCGCGGGTACGATCGCCTTCTTGTTGCGATCGAGATATTTGACGAACTCCTCTACACCGCCGCTGTAGTGCATCTCCTCGCGCTTCTCGACCGCGTGGCGCATGTCCGAGAGCACGATGTTGACGCCGGAATTGAGGAAGGCGAGCTCGCGCAGGCGATGCTCGAGAGTGGCGAAATCATATTCGATGTTTTTGAACGTATCGGTCGAGGCGAGGAACGTCACCTCGGTGCCGCGCTTGCCATGTGCGTCGCCGACCACCTTCAGTGGCGCCACCGCGTCGCCATGGGCGAATTCGACAAAGTGCTCCTTGCCGTCGCGCCAGACTTTCAGTTGCAGCTTGCTGGAGAGCGCATTGACCACGGACACGCCGACGCCGTGCAGGCCGCCGGAAACCTTGTAGGAGTTCTGGTCGAACTTTCCGCCGGCGTGCAGCTGGGTCATGATGACCTCGGCCGCGGAAATGCCCTCGCCCTTGTGGATGTCGACTGGAATGCCGCGGCCGTCGTCGCGCACGGTGACTGAATTGTCGGGATTGAGGATGACCTCGACGCGGCTGGCATGGCCGGCGAGCGCCTCGTCGATCGCGTTGTCGACGACCTCGTAGACCATGTGGTGCAGGCCGGAACCGTCGTCAGTGTCGCCTATATACATGCCCGGCCGCTTGCGAACGGCATCCAGGCCCTTCAAAACCCGGATCGATTCCGCGCCATACTCGCTCGCGATCGATTGCTCAGTGTCGGCAACGGTCTGCCGGGCGGGTTCTGTCATGTGAGGCCTTTTGCGGATGTCTCGAATCAGCTGCGCAAGAGAGGCGCTGATTTGCGCCATTTCTGCCACGAAAGACGCGACGCGCCTAGCGCAAAGTATCTCGGTATAAGCTTATGAATAAATAGAGCTTTTTGGCGACCTTTCAAGGCGTCAGAGGGTCGCTTTTTCGCAGCTGAAAAAGCACGATTCGCGATGGCTTTTTAACCCTTGAGTTGGTCGATTCGCGGGGGCAAATCGCCTTACGAGAGCGAGTTCCTGGTTCAATCGAGCCTTCAGGCGCGGCGGCTGGCGCGGCCGTTGTCGACGTCGAAAATCTCGCTGGCCTGGGTGATGTTACTGAAGGCTTGCGGGTCGGCCCCGGTCAGCCAAACCTGCGCACCGAGCTTGGCCAGCTCGATAAACAATGCGGCGCGCCGGCCGGGGTCGAGATGCGCGACCACCTCATCGAGCAACAAGAGCGGAATGATGCCGGTGCTCTCGGCTACGAGCGTGGCATGCGCGAGCACGAGCCCGATCAAGAGCGCCTTCTGCTCGCCGGTCGAGGCATCGCGTGCTGGCATATTTTTCGGCGCGTAGATCACCTGCAGGTCGGTCAGATGCGGCCCCTCGAGAGTGCGCCCCGCCGCGGCGTCGCGGGCACGGCTTTGCCGCAGCATCTCGCGATAGCGATCTTCGACCGCCGTCGCGGGCTCGTTGAGGAGCGCGTTTTCCATCCAGCCGTCGAGCGCAATCAAGGCTGAGGGAAAAGCCGAAGATTGTCCGCGGTCGCGCAGCATTGTCGCCAGTTTCACCGCGGTCTGCCCGCGCGTGGCCGCGACAGCGACCGCGAGCTCGGCGGTCTCGCGCTCGATCGCGTCACACCAATGATCGTCGAAATTGCGCACCTCCAGGAGCCGGTTGCGCGAACGAAGCGAGCGTTCCAGCGCCGAGACTCGACTGGAATGCTCGCTGTCGATGGCAAGCACCAGGCGGTCGAAGAAGCGCCGTCGGTCGGAGGCGGAGCCAACGAACAGGCCGTCCATCGACGGCGTCATCCACACCATGCGCAGATGATCGCCAAAGGCAGTGGCGGAGGCGACCGGTTCGCGATCGATGCGGCAGCGGCGCGGTATGCTCTGTCCGTCGCCGCGCGGCGGCTCGATGCCGGTGCCCAGTGTCGCCAAGCCCAGCGCACCCTCGACTTCCGCCGACACCGCCCAGGAGCCGTCGCCCTGATTGTCGGCGACATCCTCAAGCGTGGCGCGGCGCAGCCCGCGGCCGGGCGACAGAAACGAGATCGCCTCCAGGCAATTGGTCTTGCCGGCGCCGTTGGGCCCGACCAGCACCACCATGTCCGTCGTGGTGTCGACGCTTGCCGCGCGGTAATTGCGGAAATGCGTCAACGCCAGGCGATGGATGCGGGATGGGGTCATGTAACTCGTCATTGCACCGTCGTCATGCCCGGGCTTCCACGCCTTCCTTGATGTGGCCAAGACGTGGATGGCCGGGACGAGCCCGGCCATGACGCAAATATAATAAGCACGCCTGCAAACAACAGTCCGCTTACGTCTCCGGCCGGTCAAGCCCGGCCATGAGAAGCGCTCTACACGCGCATCGGCATCAGCACGTAGAGCGCATTCTTGTGATCGCGGTCCTGGATCAGGGTCGGCGAGCCCGGATCGGCGAGCCGCAAGGTCGCGACCTCACCCTCGATCTGGGCGGCGATGTCGAGCAGATAGCGTGAATTGAAGCCGATATCGAGCGGGTCGGAGGCGTATTCGACCTCGAGCTCTTCGGTCGCGCTGCCGGAATCCGGATTGGTCACGCTCAGCACCAGCTTGCCGGATGAGAGCGCAAGCTTCACGGCGCGGCCTCGCTCGCTGGAGATGGTGGAGACGCGGTCGACCGCGGCGGCGAAATCGGCTTTGTCGACCAGGAGTTCCTTGTCGTTGTTCTGCGGGATCACGCGGCCATAGTCCGGGAAGGTGCCGTCGATCAGCTTCGATGTCAGCACCACATGTCCGAGATTGAAGCGGATCTTGCCTTGCGACAATTCGATCGTGACCTCGGCCTCATTGTCCTCGATCAGCCGCTGCACCTCGCCGACCGTCTTGCGCGGCACGATCACGCCGGGCATGCCAGCGGCGCCGGCAGGCAAGGGCAGGTCGACCTGCGCAAGGCGATGGCCGTCGGTTGCGACCGCGCGCAAGGTCGCAGCTTTGTCGCTGCCGGCAGTGTGCAGATAGATGCCGTTGAGATAATAGCGGGTCTCTTCGGTCGAGATCGCAAATTGCGTGCGATCGATCAGCCGCTTCATGTCGGAGGCCGCGAGCGAGAAGGCGTGCGCCATGTCGCCGGCGGCGAGATCCGGAAAGTCGCTCTCAGGCAGCGTCTGCAGCGTGAAACGCGATCGGCCGGCGCGGATCGCGAGCACCGAGCGGTCGCCGTCGGCTTCGAGCGAGATCTGCGAGCCGTCGGGCAGCTTGCGCACGATATCGTAGAACATATGCGCAGGCACCGTGGTCGAGCCGCCGGTCGCGCTTTCCGCCGCCAGCGTCTCGGTCACTTCAAGGTCGAGGTCGGTCGCCTTCAGCGACAGCTGCGTGCTCTCGGCGCGCAACAGCACGTTGCCGAGGATCGGAATGGTGTTGCGGCGCTCGACCACGCGGTGAACGTGACCCAGCGATTTGAGGAGTTGCGCGCGTTCGACGGTGACCTTCATAACAATATTCGCCCGATCCGACAGAGCATGTCATTGGGAATGCCGGGCGAGCTAAGCGCCGCGGCCGATGGCACCCGTCGAGCCCAGAGCTTTCCGGCCTGCGGGGGCCCGTAAAGTGGCGCGGATGGGTCCCAAGTGCAAGGGATCGCCGGCCCATTTTCAACGATTTGCCGGGGCTCCCGCCGAAAAGCAGGCCTCTGCGCCGGCCTTGCGAACAGGTTTCCGGGGAGATCTCACATAGTCGCAAAAAACCCTCCCCCGGAGCGGGGGAGGGAACAGGCGGGGCGTTGGCGATGAGGAGGCAGGCTATTCCCGTAACCGGCTATTCCTGTAACTGCCGCTTCAGGGACTCCACCTCTTCCGACAGCGCGGTGTCCTTGGCGACCAGCGCCTCGATCTTGCGGACAGCGTGCAAAACTGTCGTGTGGTCGCGTCCGCCAAAACGACGGCCGATCTCGGGTAGCGAGCGCAAGGTCAGCGTCTTCGCCAGATACATCGCGACCTGCCGCGGACGCACCACGTTCGCGGTCCGGCGCGACGACAACAGGTCGGAGCGGCTGACGTTATATTGTCGTGCCACGACGCGCTGGATGTCCTCGATCTTGATCCGCTTCGGCTCCTGCGGGCGCACCAGGTCGCGCACTTCGCGCTCGGCCATATCCAGCGTCACGGGCTGGTTGTTGAGCTTGGAGTGGGCCAGCAGGCGATTGATCGCGCCTTCGAGATCGCGGCCGTTGTGGGTGATGGTGCGGGCGAGATAGTCCAGCACCGGCTCGGGCACGTCGAAGCTCGCGTGATGCGCCCGCGCGGCTGCGACGCGCGACCTCAGAATGCCGAGCCGCAGGTCTTCCCCGAGCGATGCCATCTCGACTACGAGCCCGCCTGCGAGCCGCGAGCGCACGCGATCGTCGAGGCTTTCCAGATCGGATGGCGGGCGGTCGGCCGCGATCACCACCTGACGCCCCGCATCGATCAGCGCGTTCAGGGTGTGACAGAACTCGGCCTGAGTCGACTTGCCCTGCAGGAATTGCAGATCGTCGATCACGAGCACGTCGATGCCGCGAAGCGCTTCCTTGAAGGCGAGCGAGGTCTGCGTCTTCAGCGCCGCGACAAAGCCGTACATGAACTTTTCCGCGGTGAGATAGAGCACCTTGCGTTCTCCGCCCGCGTTCCCCGCCCAGGTCACCGCCTGCAGCAGGTGGGTTTTGCCGAGCCCCACGCCGGCGTGGATATAGAGCGGGTTGAACATCACGGGATCGCCGCGCCGTCCTTCGGCGACCTGACGCGCGGCAGCGTGCGCCAGCGTGTTGGCGCGGCCGACGACGAAGCTTGCGAAGGTCAGGCGCGGATCGAGCGGCGAGCCGCCCAGCGCGTCATGGCTGGCCGAGACCGGCGCGGTCGCAGTCGCGCGCAGCTCGATCGGCGCACGCACCTCGGCACGCTCGACACGGCGCGCCTCGATGTTCTGCGCGACCTCCTTGACGGGCGCGACGCAGCGCATCGCGGAGCGCACGGTGAGGTCGATGCGATGGACTTCGGGCATCTCAGCCTGCCAGGCCGAGAGCACGCGCTCGGCATAATGGGACTGAATCCAGCTCTTGAGAAAACGCGTGGGGACCGAAAGGTGCACGCTCTCGTCCTGCACGGCCTCGAGATCCATACGCGCAAACCACGAGCTGTAAACGTCTTCGCCGACGGTCGACCGCAGCCGCCCCTTCACGCGGGTCCAACGTTCTTGTTCTGAATTTGTCATTGCCTGAAAGCTCTTCCAACCGAGTTGTCTCTGTCTGTTGAATCGCCAGGGCAGGCCTTGTTGGTTTCTGCCCTGGCGGGACCTCAGGCGGATTTTTTTCCGCTCCGGGCACAGCTCCGCCGTGCGGTGCCAGGCACCGCGGTCGGACCAGTGTTGAAAGGAGCGAAAAATCCTCCGCGAGGTCAGCGCGTACTCGAGGGGTGAGCCAGAGTGGGCGCCGCTTGAGTAGGCGCCGCTTGCCGTGTGCCGTTCACGGCGTCGAACCCGGTGTTAGCCGAAATGAGCTTTCCTATAAAATACAAGACGTGTCCGCTAAACATGCAACCTCCCCGTCTCACCGCGATCGCCCACGGCAAGCTGTCAACCCACGTGTGTCCAAAGTCAGCCGCGTCCGAACGTCAAGTTGTTCAGCCGCTAGGCTAGTTCGTTCAGCCCGTCCAAACTACCACCCGCTCGGGTCGGCCTTCGCTGCTCTTGCCGGTGCCGTATCTCTCTTTCTGCGCTCTTGGTAGAGCCCCGGCTCTTTATTGAGCCTGCGAGGATGGAAACCTCGCCCAGAGAAATTTCGACACAACTCTCCTGTTGTCCGTATTGCTACGGATTGGAATACGACAATCGCTTGGAAAGCGTCGCCAACGCGCACACCGCCGCCGATTTGCACGTCCGCCCCGATTCTAAAACCGCGCTGGTCTTACGATCGTGGGCGCCGCGAGCAATCTAGAAATACACGATGCGTGGCCACTCGCAACGCATTTGATTCAACATCGGAGCGCCTACTTGCTGTTCAACTGGTCAGCGACACTGGCGATGTTTCGGGTGGTCGAAAGCAAGTTTTTGAATCGCCGGGTAAAATCGCGCACCAAAACGGCACTGTCACAAATGACAACGTGCTGCAAAAAAATATTTACAAATCCTTCAAGCAACAGCCTTGAAGGCGATTTTTTCAAACGCTTCATCCCGCTATGGGGATAAGTGATTATCGAGACAAAGATTTTCGGGACTCTTTTGCGCGGGTAACCCTTGTACGCTGCGCGTGCGAAGGAACCGCGCGCAGTTGCAATTTAGCGGCTTGGCACAAGGCTTTTTTGCATTTTGCTCCGGTGTTTCACCTGCGGCAAAATTGTCACCTGGTAAATTTACGGGACGACCTGCGAATGCGGGGCCGAAGAGTACGCTCCAAGTGCAAACGCACCGCGAAAAATAAACGGCCCGGTCGCGACCGGGCCGTTTCACGACATCTCAATTTCGCGTTGCTCACTCTTTCGAGTGAGACGTGCTTCCGATCGGCTTACTTGCCGAGCTTCGCGATCTGGCGCGCAAGGCGGGAGACCTTGCGGCTTGCGGTGTTCTTGTGAACGATGTTGCGCTGAGCAGCGCGCATCAGCTCGGGCTCCGCGCCCGCCATCGCCTTGACCGCCGCATCGCGGTCGCCGCGATTGATCGCGTCCTCGACGCGGCGGACGGCGCCACGCATCTGCGTGCGGCGTGACTTGTTGATCGCGGTGCGGCGGGCAATCTTGCGCGTCGCCTTCTTGGCGGAGGTGGTGTTGGCCATCGTCTCAAATATCCTTGCGGTGACTGTTCGCTCTCGATCGTGACATGAGCGCGCCGGCCGCTTGAACCGCGTGATCGACGCTGCTGGTTTTCCTAAAACAAGTGTCTTCGAGAACGCCGTTGCCAAAAGCCCATCTGCAACAAGACCCATCTGCAACAAGAAGGGGGCCGGCACTGCCCAAAGAACAGCGGCGGCGGGATTGCGCCCGCCGCCATCGGCGCCCTTATAGAGGGGGCTTTTGACAAGGTCAACGCTTTCGCAGGCTTTTCGAGGCCGCCCGCCTTGCCGAAATGGCCGATAAGTGGCTGATGAGGTTGAATTTCTGCTTGCGCCCCGGTAATCGATGTCGGCGCCTGAAGGCCCGCCAGACAATGGGTGATGCATGATCCGCGGCTTTTTCCGACTGATAGGGCTGTTGCTGCTCGCCGGCGGGTTCGTCTTCATGGTCTATGACGGGGCCCGCTGGGTCGCCGACCAGTCGCTGCATTTCACGCGGTTCGGCCAGTTCTGGAACGACATCAACCAGGCAAGCCAGCAGGCGTTCCGGACCTGGGTGGAGAGCAAGGCGCCCTGGCTCTGGACGTCCGTGGTCCGTCTGGTGCTCGATCAGCCGGTTTTTGCCGTGCTTGGCGTTATTGGCATTCTCCTGATGCTGCTATTCCGGCCGCGCAAGCCGCTGATCGGTTACGGGCGCGACTGATCGGCGGGCCGTAACAAGGCTGCTGCCGACAGCGTAAAGACATATATAAGGGGCGGCGGCCGCGCGGCCCGTTGGGCCTTCCGGCCGATGTCACGCCCCGGGAGAAAATCCATGCTGTTCATGCGCAAGACCACCGCTCTTCCCAGCGCCACGGAAGCGCTGCCCGGCCGCGCCGCGCCGATCCCGACGGCCACCACTCACTATGTCAATGGCGAACGCCTGAAGCCGCCTTATCCTGTTGGCCTCGCGCAGGCGGTGTTCGGGCTCGGCTGCTTCTGGGGTGCCGAGCGTAAATTCTGGGAGCTCGGCGATGGCATCTACGTCACCGCGGTCGGCTATGCGGGCGGCGTCACGCCGAACCCGACCTATGAAGAGGTCTGCTCGGGCCGCACCGGTCATACCGAAGTGGTGATGGTCGTGTTCGACCCCGAGAAGATCTCCTATGAGAAGCTTCTGAAGGCATTCTGGGAGAACCACAACCCGACCCAGGGCATGCGCCAGGGCAACGACGTCGGCACCCAGTATCGCAGCGCGATCTACACCTTCGACGAGGCGCAGCGAAAAGCAGCGGACGCCTCGAAGGCGGTCTATCAGAAGGCGCTGTCCGCAAAGGGACTCGGTGCCATCACCACCGAGATCGCGCCTGTCGGCGAGTTCTATTTCGCCGAGGATTATCATCAGCAATATCTGGCCAAGAATCCAGCCGGCTATTGCGGGCTCGGCGGCACCGGCGTGTCCTGTCCCATCGGTGCTGGCGTCAGCGCCTGATCTGAAGTCTTCGCGATCTCGACTGTATCGCCCCGCCTCGTGCGGGGCGAAGGCTTTTGAAACCATTTGTTAACCATAGCCGGTGCAAGACTTAAGCCGTTTCTTTTCGAGGATTGGCCAAGGTGCCGGTTGTGCGCGCGTCTCGATTGCCGATCATTGCCGTCGCGCTTGCGCTGGCCAATAGCCTGCCCATGACCGCCGTTCCAGCGGCCGCGCAATCGCGCAACGATCTCGACTACATGGCCTACGGCCAGCCTTCCGCTTACGGACAGAACTACGCGCCGGCGCCGCCGCCCGCCGCCGATTCCGGGGGCGCAATCGCAGCACTCCGCCGGGCCTTCTCGTCACCCGCTTCCAGTTACACACAGCCGCAATCCTACAATCCGCCGGCCGCCTCCACGCCGTCGCCACAAGCCTATGACGCCTACGCCGCGGCTCCGATGCCATCGGCCCGCTCCGACGCGGCGTATCGGCTCGATGCCGGCGACAAGCTCCGCGTCGTGGTCTATGGCCAGGACGGTCTCACCAACACCTATGCAATCGATGCCGGCGGCTCCATCACGCTGCCGCTGATCGGCTCCGTGCCTGCGCGGGGGCGCACCACCGCAGAGCTTGCTTCCGCCATCACCGCCAAATTGCGCAACGGCTATATCCGGGAGCCCTCGGTCGCCGTCGAAATCGAGTCCTACCGCCCCTTCTTCATCCTGGGCGAGGTGGCAGCGCCCGGCCAATATCCTTACGTGCCCAACATGACCGTCGAGAGTGCGGTCGCAATCGCCGGTGGCTTTTCGCCGCGGGCGCGCCGCGACACGGTGACGTTGACCCACACCGCTGGCGGCGGCACCGGGCGCTATGTGGTGCCGCTCGGCACCACCGTGTCGCCGGGTGATACCGTCATGGTCGGCGAGCGCTGGTTCTGAATTTCCCTCTCCGTCATTCAGGGTTCACCGGCCGCGCGTGCGGCCCGGAATAACAGCGTCGAGATTGGCGCGCGGCTCCGGCGTCAATCTTGCTGCAGGCTCGCGAGGAACGGCTCGACTGCCTCGATGAAAGCCTGTGGCTGATCGATGTTGACGGCGTGGCCGGCATTCGGGATCACGGCTTTTCGCGCGCCGGGAATTTTCGCCGCCATATAGTCGGAGGCTGCGAGGAACGGCGTGTCGTCGGCGCCGACCACGATCAGGCTCGGCACCGCTATCTCGGGCAAAAGCTCGATCACGCGCGCATCGCGCTGGGTCAGCATGCCACGCGCGGCAAGTGCAAGTCCGCGCGCGTCGCGATGCTGCACGGTGGAGCGCTCGCGGCTGCCGGACTTCAGCACATTCAGCCCTTCGCGTTCGAGCCGCTCGCCGGTATCGCGCGCGCGCCTGTTCCACGCCTCTCGCGCATCGTCCTTCTTGAAGCCGGGGCCGGTATCGATGATCAGCAGCGCGCGCACGCGCTCCGGATGCGCGCGGTAGAAGGCGAGCGACAT
Organism: Bradyrhizobium sp. Tv2a-2; assembly: GCF_000472425.1. Lineage (GTDB taxonomy): Bacteria > Pseudomonadota > Alphaproteobacteria > Rhizobiales > Xanthobacteraceae > Bradyrhizobium. The sequence goes on from NZ_AXAI01000007.1 coordinate 29,469, forward strand.
ATAGCCGCCGAGCGACAGGCCGCCGACAATCGCGCGCTTCACCCCGACCGCGTCGAGGATTGCTGCGATATCCGCAACCGTCAGCGCTTCGCTATAGGCGTTGGGTTCCTCCGGATAGTCCGACTGGCCGTGGCCACGCATGTCCCACAAGATCAGTCTGTGGCGCTTCGACAGTGGAGCGATCTGCTCCTGCCACATTGCCGAGGTCGAGGAATAGCCGTGGGTGAGGATCAAGGGCGGGCCGTCGCCATGGACTTCATAATGGATCTTCACCCCGTCGCGGTCGAGTGTCGGCATAGTGGTCCCTCTCCAAACGTCTTTGCTTGAGCGGTAATCTAGCGCGATCGTCTCGCCGCCGGGAACGGCCGAAACCGCACGCGGCCCTGCGCTTCGAGCCGGCCTCGCTACCGCAGTGCAAAATAGTTCGGAATTTTATTCTCTTCGACCAATTCCAAATTGGATTGCCTCGATGCGGGAACCCGATCATGCTCTCGCCCAAGGCTGGCGCCGACCCGGTGGGTGCCCGCTATCGAAAAGTGAACTGCTGCCGTAAGTGGCGTCCACGCACCGGAAGGGGAAGAAACATATGGTTACTCTCAACATCAACGGACGGAATCTGTCCGTGGAGGCGGCAAACGACTCGCCGCTGCTGTGGGCCATCCGTGAGCAATTGCAGATGACCGGCACCAAGTTCGGCTGCGGCGCGGGTCTTTGCGGCGCATGCACGGTTCACGTCAATGGTGAGGCGGTACGCTCCTGCCAGACGGCAGTCGGCGACGTCGTCGGCAAGAAGGTCACCACCATCGAGGGCTTGTCGGCCAAGGGCGATCATCCACTGCAGAAGGCGTGGGTTGCCGAGCAGGTGCCGCAGTGCGGCTATTGCCAGTCCGGACAGATCATGCAGGCGGCCTCGCTGCTTGCGAAAAACAACAACCCGACCAAGGAAGAGATCGTGGCGCATATGGACGGCAATCTCTGCCGTTGCATGACCTATTCGCGCATTCAGAAGGCGATCATGCGCGCGGCCAACGAGATGCGTACCGCCGCGAACTCTGCAACCGAGCGGAGGGCCACATGAATAGCCACGTGAAGATGACCGAACTTCAATCCACCGATCTCAGCCGCCGCTCCTTCCTGGTCGGCGCTGCGGCATCAGGGCTGATGCTCGGCTATTCGGCGATGCCGGATGCGCTCGCTGCGACAGCGCCCGCCAATTTCGAGCCCAGCGTCTGGTACGCGATCGCGCCCGACGGTCTCGTGACCGTCACCTGCGGCAAGGCAGACATGGGCCAGCATGTCGCCTCCACCATGGCGCAGATTATCTGCGAGGAACTCGGCGCCAAATGGAGTGACATGCGCGTCTCGCTCGCCTCCAACGATCCGAAGTTCAACGACCCGGTGCTGGGTGCGCAGATCACCGGCGGCAGCTGGTCGACCATGATGAACTTCGACGCTATGAGCCGTGCCGGTGCAGCGGGGCGTATCGCCTTGGCCGACGCGGCAGCAGCCTCGATGGGCGTGCCGGCCAGTGAGCTTGCCGTGCGCGACTCCATGATCTCACATGCGAAATCGAAGAAGCAGATGAGCTTCGCCGAAATCGTCAAGAGCGGCAAGGCAACCAAGACCTTCACGCCTGATGAACTCAAGGCCATCAAGCTGAAGACGCCCGATCAATACACCATGATCGGTTTCTCGGTGCCGCAGCTCGACATCCCAGACAAGACGAGGGGTGCGGCCAAATACGGCATCGACGTCATGCTGCCTGGCATGGCCTACGGTGCTATCGTGACGCCGCCGGTACGTTATGGCGCGACGGTTAAATCGGTCGATGACAGCGCCGCCAAGAAGGTGCCCGGCTTCATCAAGGCGGTCACCCTCGACGACAAGACCGCAACCACGACCGGCTGGGTGGTGGCGGTCGCCAACACCTATCAAAATGCCCGCAAGGCGGCCGAAGCGCTGAAGATCACTTACGACGGTGGTCCGAATGCCAAGCTGTCGAGCGAGTCGCTGTTTGCGGAAGCAAAGCGCCTGCAGGCGTTGCCTGATTCCGGGGAGTTCTTTGTCAAGAACGGCGACACCGCGGCAGCGTTCGGAACGACGGCGAAGGTGATGGAGGCGGAATACACCACCAACATCAATATCCATGCGCCGATGGAGCCGATGAACGCGACCGCCGAGTTCAAGGGCGACATCCTGCATATCTACACCGGCAACCAGTTTGCGACGCGTTCCGGCGCGATCGCGGCCGGCGCGGCCGGGATCGATCCGAAATACGTGGTGATGCATCAGATGTGGCTCGGCGGCGGCTTCGGCCGGCGGCTCGATGCCGACATGACAGTGCCGGCGGTGCAGGCTGCGAAAGCGGTCGGCAAGCCCGTCAAGGTCATCTACTCACGCGAGAATGACATGACCATGGATTTCTCGCGGCCTCTCACCTACCAGAAGGTCAAGGCGGGGCTCGACGGCGACGGCAAGCTGATCGCGCTCAACCATGACGTGGTCTCGGCTTGGCCGACCCAGCGTTGGGGAATCCCTGATTTCCTGTCGCCCTCGGTCGACAAGAAAGGCCCGCTCGATGCGTTCACGGTGAATGGCGCGGACTTCTTCTACACCGTGCCCAATCACAATGTGCGCGCCATCAAGAACGAGATGGCGCACAATGCCACCCCGTCCGGTCAGCTCCGCTCGGTCGCACCGGGCTGGACCTTCTGGGCGGTGGAAAGCATGGTCGATGAGATCGCCCATGCCGTCGGCAAGGATCCGGCGCAATACCGTATCGAGATGCTGGACGGCAAAGGTGACAACGCCGGCGGCGCGCAGCGGCTGCGCAACACCTTGCTCGCCGCGATGGGCCTTGCCGGCTACGGCACCAAAGAACTCGCCAAAGGCGAGGGCATGGGTGTCGCCTGCGTCTCCTCTCAGGAGAGGAAGACGGCGAGCTGGACGGCCTGCGTGGCCCATGTCGCGGTCGCGCCCTCAGGCGAGGTGACGGTCAAGAAATTGACCGTGGCTACCGATGTCGGCACCCAGGTCAATCCCGATGGCATCCAGGCCCAGGTCTCGGGCGCGGCGTTGTGGGGCCTGTCGCTCGCGCTCTATGAGAAGGCGACGCTGAAGGACGGCGGCATCGAGCAGACCAACTTCGACAGCTACACGCCCTTGCGGATGAGCCAGCTGCCGGAAGTTGCCGTCAGCGTGATCGCCAATGGCGAGCACGCCACGGGTGTCGGCGAGCCCGCGGTGACCGTGATCGCGCCTGCGATCGGCAACGCGGTCTTCAACGCCGTCGGTGCGCGCGTGCGCTCGCTGCCGATTACGGCTGAAGCCGTGAAGGCCGCGATGAAGGCGTAAGGTCTTTGCGACGTCACGACAAATACGAATCCGCCGGAGATTTTCTCCGGCGGATTTTTTTTGTCGGCCCGAACATCGGTAAAATTGTAACCATCCGGCTACATCCGTGTTCATCATCCCTATTAAGCCGCATGGAACGCCTTGTGGGTAAGCTTTTGCTGACATAGCCAACGCAAAGCTCACTGGGGATCCATGACAGCTCTTGCCAAGAAGCCTTCCAAGCGCCGTTTCCTGCTGGCATCCGACCACCTCGACCAGTGCAGCGAACTCGCCAGCATCCTCAAATCGGTCGGCGAGGTCGACACGGTCTCGACCGCCGAGATTCCGGAGCAGCCGGCCGACCAGTTCTCCGGCGTCGTGGTCGACATCAACTTGCGCTCGCCGGAGAGCGTGCAGCGGGTACGCAACAAGCTGCGTGGCGACGCCTATCGTTCGATGCCGCGCCTGTTCGTGCTGGCGGATGCCCTCCATCACGCCGCGATGCAGGCCTGGGCGCTGGGCGCAACCGATACCATCACAAGGCCGTTCCGGCCGACCGATATCCTGCAGCGCATCCGCAGCGCGTTTCCCGACACCGAGAATTATGATGCGAGTGATCGCGGCAAGACCCTGAACCGCGGCGTCGAGGCGGCGCATGCAGTGATCAAGAAAATGTTCCAGCGGCTGCCGGTCGGCTCGCCCTTGACCTTCGAGGACCTGATCGAAGCAGAAAACAAGATCCTGAAGGCTATCAAGCACTCCTCCTTGCGCGAATGGCTGACCACAGTCGGCTGCCACCATGCCGGCAGCTATCGCCACTGCCTGTTCGTTACCGGTTTTGCAGTGGCTTTTGCGCAGCATCTTGGCATGCGCGAAGACGACCAGCGCCGCCTCACCCGTGCGGCGCTGTTGCACGATGTCGGCAAGGCCTTCATCCCGATCGAGATCCTGGACAAGCCCGGCAAGCTCACCGACGAAGAAATCCTGATCATCCGCGAGCATCCCCGGTTCGGCTATGAGGCCTTGGCGAAACAGGGCGGTTTTCCTCGCGAGATGCTCGACGTCGTGCTCCATCACCACGAGTTGCTCGACGGCAGCGGCTATCCCCACGGCCTCTCGGGCGACGAGGTCAGCGATATCGTGCGGCTGACAACCATTGTCGATATCTATACGGCCTTGGTCGAGAAGCGTGCTTACCGCATGCCCTTCACCCACGCCCGCGCCTTCTCGGTGATGGAAGATATGGGCGGCAAGCTCGACCAGCAATTGCTGCAGGCGTTCCGCCCGGTGGCCTTCGGGTCGCATTGACCCTGTCGTCATTGCGAGGAGCGCAAGCGACGAAGCAATCCAGAGTCGTCTGCGCGGCTCTGGATTGCTTTGCTGCCGTTCGCAATGACGGCGCTAGCCCACCAACTTCCGCAACTCGGCCTTTGCCACTTTCTCCAGCGTTGAACGCGGCAGCTCGTCGACGAAGTGGATTTCGCGCGGCTGCTTGAAGTCGGCGAGCGAGCTGCGGCAGGCCGCCATGACATTATCGTGCAGGTCCTGCGGAAGCTTGCCGACGCCCGCAGCAGGAATTATGAAGACCACCGGCACCTCGTCCAGCATTGGATGCCTCTTGGCCACTACGGCCGCCTCGCGCACGCCGGCGACCAGCGCGATCACCTGTTCGATCTCGGAAGCTGCGACGTTCTCGCCGCCGACCTTCAGCATGTCCTTGGCGCGGTCGCCGAACTTGATGTAGCCGCGCTCCAGCAATGTGACGCGGTCGCCGGTGAGAAAGAAGCCCTGCTCGTCGAAGCTCTCGCGCGTGGCTTTCTCGTTGTGGAGATATTCCCTGAACAGGGAGAGCCCGGGCACGCCCTTGATGGCGAGATTGCCGGTGTCGCCCACCTCTGTCGGCCGTCCGTCGTCGTCGGTGATGCGGATCGTGTATTCGCTCGCCGCGCGGCCGATCGACATCGGCGTGTTCGGCTGGTCGATCTCGCCGACAATGCCGTGGGTGATGGTCTCGGTCATGCCCCACCAGCCGATGATCTTGACGCCAAAGGCGGCGAAAGGCGGCGGCTCGTTGACTGCAGTGCCCCAGAGCCGGAATTTATGGTGCTTCGGGATCTCGTGCTCGAGCAACGCCTTCATGCAGAAGGGAATGGTCGAGGTCCAGGTGCAGCCATGCTCGATCGCCACGCGCCAGAACCGGCTCGCGGAAAACCGCGGCTGAATGACGCAAGTAGCGCCGACCCAGAGCGAGGCCAACATGGAATAGGCCAGCGCATTGGTGTGGAACAGCGGCAAATAGGTCTGGTGCACGTCGAAAGCATGCAGGTCCTGATGTGCGGCGTTGACTTTGGCGCCCCACAGTGCGTTGGCGTGGGTCCAAAGTACCGCCTTCGGGCGCGATGTCGTGCCGGATGTATATTGCACGCTGCAGGGGGCGGTAGGATCGGTTGCGCGACGCGGCCGGTCGGCGCTATCGGCGAACAGCGCGTCGAAGGAGTTTTCGCGGGACGGAACGTGTGTCGGCGCAGCGCCGGCATCATGGCCGATCACGGCGATCCAGCGCAGGTTCCTGCAGTTCGCTGCGACCAGCTCGACATAGGCAGGCTGGGTGATCGCGGCGACCGCGCCGCAATGGCCGGCAAAATATTCGATCTCTGCGGCGGCCGAGCGGGTGTTGGTAGTCACCGCGATGGCGCCGAGCTCGACACAGGCAAACCAGGCCAGCATCGCCTCGATGCAGTTGTCGAGGTGGATCAGCACATAGTCGCCTTGCTTGATACCGCGCTTGATCAAACCCGCCGCAAGCGCGCCGACCCGCTCGTGAAATTCGCCGTAAGTCCATATGCGCGCCGGCGCATCGAACGGCGCCCAGATCAGGAACGGATGGTCGCGCCGCGTCGCGCTGCGCATTTTCAGGAGCCATGGGACGTCGAGCCCTGCGAATGGTCCGACGACACCGGGCGTGCTTTGCGAATTAGCCATGCTTCCTCCCGCGCAGCTCTTCAAGCGGCTGCTGTTTCAAGGAGGTTTTGCCACCGGATTGATTAGCAGGCAAATCGCGTGACTCTGAGCGTCTTGCCCGGATCTAGCCCGGGCAGAACGATCTTGCGTGTACTGGCTACGGCCGCTCGGGCAGCATCTGCGCATACGACGAAATCTCGATCAGGCTCCCGTCGGGGTCGCGGCAATAGACCGAGCGGAGCGGGCCGCGGGCGCCCTGCTTGTCGACCGGGCCTTCCTCGATCGCAACGCCGCTCGCCTTGAGATGCGCGACCACCTCGTCCGGCGGGCTCGACGTTAGGAAGCACAGATCCTCGCTGCCCGGCGTCTCGTGATCGGCGGTGAACCATTCCACCTTGTCTGTACCTTTTGGTCGCACATTGATCTTCTGGTTGCCGAACAGCAGCGACGTCCGCTTGGGCTTGCCCTGGCCGGGGTCGAACACGCTGACCTCCATGCCGAGGATCTTCTGGTACCACGCGACGGTGCGCGCAACGTCGGCGACATTGATCACGAGATGATCGAGCGCTTGGACCTTGACCGGCATGAAACTATCCTTTCGTCGCGATGTCGAACGCGCAACTGGCACCATAGGATGGTGTTTGTTACAACGCGGCCAGCGTTCAATTCAACGAGAACAAACTGGGAGAAAACCTGATGATTTCGCGCCGCGATGCGATTGGCATCCTGTCCGTTGGCCTGCCGGCTGTGATCACCTCGACACGGCGTGCCGCCGCGGCATTGGAGTATCCCACCCGGCCGGTACGCTTCGTGGTCGGCTTCCCGCCGGGTGGCGCGACCGACATCCTCGCTCGCCTGATCGGCCAGCGGCTATCGGAGCGGCTCGGCCAGCAATTTGTGGTCGATAACAGGCCGGGTGCCGGCAACAATATCGGCACCGAGGCCGCCGTGAACGCGGAAGGCGACGGCTACACGGTCCTGCTGGTTAACCCCGCGAACTACATCAACACCTCGCTCTATGCGAATCTGAAGTTCAATTTCGTGCGCGATATCGCAGCCGTTGCCTCCTTCAACCGTGTGCCGAACGTGATGACGGTCAACAAGGACGTGCCGGCGAAGAACGTCGCGGAGTTCATCGCCTATCTGAAAGCCAATCCCGGCAAGATCAACATGGCCTCGTCGGGCAACGGAACCTCGGTGCATCTGTCCGGGGAGATGTTCATGGCGATGACCGGCACCAAGATGCAGCATGTGCCCTATCGCGGGGCAGCACCGGCCATTACCGACATGCTGGGCGGGCAGGTGCAGGTGATCTTCGACAACATGCCGTCGATCATCCAGCATATCCGCGGCGGCGCCTTGCGCGCGCTCGGCGTGACCACCACCCAACGCTCGCCGCAGCTGCCTGACGTGCAGGCCATTGCGGAAACCGTCCCGGGTTATGAAGCCAGCGCCCTGTTCGGCATGGGCGCGCCGAAGGCGACGCCAAAGGAAATCATCGCCAAGCTCAATACCGAGATCAACGCCATCATGGCCGAGCCGGACATGAAGCAGCGTCTGGTCGAACTCGGCGGCGAACCGCTGATCCAGACGCCCGAAGACTTCGGTGACGAGATCAAGGCAGAAACCGAGAAGTGGAGAAAGGTGGTCGAATTCGCGGGCCTCAAGGTGGAGTGATCGGCTGATTTGCCGGTGATCTGATATGCTTGCTTCCGGCAGGCAGTGCTCACCAATTGGCGAGAAGGAAAACCTTCAATGCGAAAGATCGGCTTTGTGATGATGACCGTGCTGGCTGCCGGATTTGCGAGCTTCGCAAGCTCGGTGCCGGCACGGGCTGACGACTATCCATGGTGCACCCAGGGTCGCAGCGTTGGCTATCCCGGCGACTGCTCCTACCAGACCTATGCTCAGTGCATGGCGAGTGCATCTGGCCGCAACCTCTATTGCGGCATCAATCCGCGCTTTGCCTTCGCCCAGGAGCGGCGCGGTCGACGGGTCTATCGCGACCCCTATCCTCAATGGTGAGCTGACGGCGGGGCCGCTCAAGAGCGGCTCCGCTTGACAAAAACGGGTTTGCGTCTATACTAAACCACATGGTTAAGTATAGCGATCGAGCAGGACCTGCACTGGACCGCACCTTTGCCGCGCTCGCCGATCCCACCCGGCGCGCACTGCTGGCGCGGCTGTCGTCGGAGGATGCGCTCTCGGTCAGCGAGCTGGCGCAACCTTTTGCGATGTCGCTGCCCGCGGTGATGAAACATCTCGACGTGCTCACAGATGCGGGCCTGGTTGCGCGGGAAAAAACCGGCCGGGTCGTCGCCTGCCGGCTGACGGCCGAGCCGATGCGCGAGGCACTTGCCTGGCTCAATCGTTATGAGCACTTCTGGTCCGACAATCTCGATCGCCTGACCGCTTTTGTGGAGGAAGACAAATGGCCGCAGCATCCGGCATCGCCGACCCCATTGCCCGACCGAGCCTCACCTTCAAGCGGCGGATCAATGCGCCGCCCGAGAGAGTCTTTGCTGCCTGGACCGACCCGAAAAAAATAGTCGGCTGGTTTGGCCGGCCGGATGCGCGGGCCGAGACGTTGCAAGCTGAGGCCGATGTGCGCGTCGGCGGGCGCTTTCGCTTCAGCTTCTCGACCGCCAACGAATATTACGAGGTCGGCGGTGTCTATCGCGAGGTGGTCCCCAACCGCCGCCTCGTATTCAGCTGGGCGTGGCATTCGACACCGGAACGCGAATCGCAGGTGACCGTGGCCTTGCAACCCGATAGCAACGGCACGCTGCTGACGCTCCACCACGAGCAATTGTTTGACCCGGCCGCGCGCGATGGTCACGAGCGCGGCTGGACCGTCGGGCTCGAGCGGATGGAGAAATTGCTGGCTTGACGTCTATATTGGAGACAGGAGACTCACATGCAGCCGCACAAGATCGTCTCACAGCAGGAATGGATCGAAGCACGCAAGGGGCTGCTTGCGCGCGAGAAGGAGTTCACCCACGCTCGCGAACGCCTCAGCGAGGAGCGGCGCGCGTTGCCCTGGGTGAAGGTCGAAAAGCCCTATCTGTTTGACAGCGTTGACGGGCGAACGACGCTGTCCGACCTGTTCAAGGGCCGGCCGCAGCTTGTGGTCCAGCATTTCATGTTCGGGCCTGATTGGAACGAAGGCTGCAAGAGCTGCTCGTTCTGGGCAGACGGCTTCGAGCGCATGATTCCGCATCTGGCCGCTCGCGACACGACTCTTGTCGCCATCTCCCGCGCCCCGCTTGCAAAACTTGAAGCGTTCAGGAAGCGGATGGGCTGGACCTTCGACTGGGTTTCGTCAGCCCCAAGCGATTTCAATTTCGACTATGCGGTGTCGTTCACGCCCGATGAGGTCGAGTCGGGCGCCAAAGTTTACAATTTCGGCACCTCGGGCTTTGGCGCGGAGGAGGCGCCGGGCATCAGCGTGTTCTACCGCGACGAGGCGGGCGATGTCTTCCACACCTATTCCTGCTTCGCCCGCGGCCTCGACATGATGAACGCCGCCTATCACTATCTCGATCTCACCCCGCTCGGCCGCCACGAGGAGGGCCTGCCCTATCCCATGGACTGGGTGCGTCTGCGCGATCAGTACGCGCCGGCGCAAGACGCAGCCTTGTGCTGTCACGGCTGAGACTGGCGATCGGCGTCAGCGCTTCGCCTCGACCGGCTCCTTGCCGGTGCAGGTGATCAGGAGTGTAAAGCCCCGCGCCTTCTCCGCGATCTCGGGCGTCTTGAGCTCGCCGCCCGGTGCTGCGGTCTCATAGGGCACCACGCTGTTGTCGAGGAAATCGCGGATGGCGCCGGTCTTGATAGCGAAGTTGATGTTCTCCGGTATATCGCCGGTGCGACGTACCATGGATAGCCCATCGAGCTTCCCTGTCACCACGCCGGTGACCAGCCCACTGGTATCGAACAGCGGCCCCCCGCTGTTCCCAGGCTGCACAGCCGCGCTGATCTGAAGAAACCGGGTATCGTTCCAGAGGCCGCTGAGTGAACTCACGATGCCCGTGGTCACGGTGAAATCGGATGTCAGCAGGCCGTGAAACGGGTAGCCGATTGCGACCACGGAATCGCCTGAGTGTACCGAGCGGTCGCGAATCCTCGCATAATCCTTGAATGATGCCGCCGGCCCCTGCAGCAACGCGAGGTCGTTCTGTGAGTCGTTTGATACCACCCGCAACGTCGACACCGGCTGGCCACTGAGATTGCCGCGAATATCTGTGCAGCCGTCGATAACGTGATTGTTGGTGAGTATGTGTCCGCTGGCGCTGATGACGAACCCCGTGCCGCTTTTGCCGACATTCTTCTCGGCATTCCTGTCGGCGCTTCTGCTGGTTTTGGGCGCAGCGGGTGTGCCGTTGCCGCCATCTCCTGCCGCAGCCGACCTCGCCGCCACCTTGGCGAAATCGCCGGCGCTGTTCAGCCCGTCCGCCTTGACCTTGGCGACGCATGTCGCGATCACGGCCAACAGCGGCCCGGTCGAGGTCAGGTTGAATTGCAATGTGGCCTTGCCGGCCTGCGCGACCATCAGACTCGACCTTTGAAAAGTGCGTGCGACGCTCGCGGGCAGGATCGCTATCACCATATTGCTCGAACTCGCCGTCGCGAACAGTCTGGCCTGGGACTGGCCGTCGAACGTGACGTCGATCGCCATTTGGTCGCCCGTGTTCAGCTTGAAGTCGGGGCTGGCAAAGCCGAGCAGCCAGGCACTGGCGATGTTCTGGCCGATCACCAGACTGACCCCGCTGGCGTAGGAGGTCGTCGCCGCGCAGTGCGAAAATGCACCCGTCGAATCGTCGCTGAAAGCGCCGCCAATCCAGTTGCCGACATGGATGGTGCCGTAGGGGCCGGCGGCCTGGGCACTGCTAACGGTAGAGCAGGCGAATGCCGTCAGCAGTCCGCAGGCAACGAATAGTCTTCTTAACATCAACGCCCCCAAAACCCCGACCCTCCGTATCATTCTATGTGTATCCGGTGTATGACGCAATCATGAGTAGAGTTGTGTATTTTGCTTTTGCGAGTGTTAACCTTGTTGTCGGCTGGAGAGGGTTGCCTTAACGATGCCGCAAACTGAGCCTTGCATTCACTTTGCGACTCAACATACTTTGCGGTACAAAGCGGAGCGGGGTATGCGCGATCTCGACAAGGCGCTGGCGGATATCATGGCCATTCGGAGCCAGATTGCGGCCGGCACCGCCTTTCGTGGCTACGGTCCGGCGGCGATCGCCGCAACCGGCGGCGTGGCACTGCTGACGGCCGTCCTGCAATATCTCTGGCTTGACGATCCGACCGCCAATCCGCTTGCTTTCCTGCTCGGCTGGGCTTTCGCGGCGGCAGTCTCCGCGCTCATGATCTGGTTCGAGATGCAGGCACGTTCGCGCCGGCATCATTCGGGCCTGGCGGATGCCATGATCCACCAGGCGCTCGAGCAGTTTCTCCCGTCTGGAATCGCCGGCGTGCTGCTCGCAGTGGTGCTCTGGAAATTCGCGCCGGAGACGTTGTGGACGCTGCCGGGATTGTGGCAGCTGCTGGTCAGTCTCGGCGTCTTTGCCTCCGTGCGTTCGCTGCCGCGCAGCGTCGCGCTCGCAGGCGCCTGGTATTTTGTCGCGGGCTTTGTCGTCCTGGTGCTGGCGAGCCAAAGCCATGCGCTGTCGCCATGGACCATGGGACTGCCCTTCGCAATCGGCCAATGGCTGATGGCGGCCATCATCTATTTCGCGTCCGGGGAAACCGATGTTGAAGACTGATGTCAATCACGCGCCGTTCTCCTATGACGGGCTCGACCGCGTCATTCATGAAAAGGCGCGGCTTGGACTGATGACCTCGCTGATGGCCCATCCGAAAGGCCTAGCCTTTGCCGATCTCAAGCAGCTCTGCGGCCTGACCGACGGCAATTTGTCGCGGCATCTGCAGGTGCTGCAGGAGGCGGGCCTGGTCGAGGTGACCAAGGGCTATGAGGGCAACCGTCCCCACACATCCTGCCGTCTCACCAAGGCCGGCCGCCGCCGTTTTCTCGACTATCTGGCCGTGCTCGAACGGCTCGTGCGCGACGCCGCCAAGGCGGCTGGCAAGGAGCAGGGCGCGCTGTCGCGGCTCGGCATCCTGCCGACCTGATCTCATTTTTTTTGCAGGGGAACTTTGTGATGCAAAGTAATTTCTCTACCAGGCTTTCGGAAAGGCTTCGCGAGAAGCTTCATGTCGGGATCATCATGGATGGCAACGGCCGCTGGGCGACACGGCGCGGACTGTCGCGATTGCGCGGGCATGAGGCGGGCGTGGAGGCCATCAGGCGCATTGTCGAGGCTGCGCCCGACCAGGGCATCGGTACGCTGACGCTCTATGCTTTCTCCACTGACAACTGGCGCCGGCCGCGGACCGAAGTCTCGGCGCTGATGGGGCTGTTGCGCTTCTATCTCGCCAACGAGGTCCAAAGCCTGGTCAGGAACGGCGTTCGCCTGCACGTGATCGGCCGGCGCGATCGACTGCCCGACGGCATTGCGGACGCGATCTCGCGCGCCGAGGCAGCGACTGCCGCGGGCGAGACCCTGCATCTGCGCATTGCGGTCGATTATTCCGCGCGCGACGCCATTCTGAATGCGGCAGTGAAGCTCGCCGGCATCGCTGCGCCGAGCCGCGAACTGTTCTCCGATCTCGTCACTGGCGAGAGGGGCCTGCGCGATGTCGATCTCATCATCCGCACCAGCGGGGAAAAGCGGCTCTCTGACTTCCTGCTTTGGGAAGGTGCTTACGCTGAATTGCATTTCACCGAACGGATGTGGCCCGAATTCGACGCCGCCGACCTCACCGAGGCCTTGGCCTCCTTCCACCGCCGCGAACGCCGCTTCGGCGGCTTGCAAGCCCTGTCGCTGGAGCCCGCGCCGAGCCTGTAGAGATGACGGCACGAGCGCCGCCTTTTCGCTTGTGAAGGAATCATCTACTGCTGCGGCACTGGTCATCCCAACAGGTGCCGATGAACCGTCAGCAGCGACGCGCTTCTGCCAAGCAACCCGGCAAGAGTCCGACAAGCCCGCCGCGGCCGGCCGCGGCGGATTTTTTCGAGTCTGCTCTCCGCCTGTTACGTGATGGTCAGCTTGTGGAAGCGGAGACTAGCTGTCGCCAGGCGCTGGCTGTCGAGCCCGATCACGCCGACGCGCTGCACTTGATGGGGCTGCTGTGCCAGGTCGGCAGGCGATACGATCTGGCGATAGCGTGGTTCGCGCAGGCGATCCGCAAGAATCCTGCCGTCGCCGACTATTTTTTCAATCTCGCGACCGTCCTGCAGCATCAGGACCGCGTCGACGACGCGATCAAGAGCTATGACCGCGGACTGGTGCTGAAGCCCGATTTCGCGGCGGGTTGGTACCGGCTCGGCGAGTTGCTGCTGCAGCAGGAGCGCCGTGACGAAGCCCGCCTCAGCTTCGGTCAGGCGCTCAAGGTCGATCCTCGCCATCTCGAGGCCGCCAACAGCGTCGCGCTGCTCGATTTCCACGCTGGCGATTATCAGTTTGCGATCGCCGGCTTCGACCGATCGCTTGCGATCAAGCCGAATGATCCGGGCGCGCTGCACTTAAAGGGCGTATGTCAGCTGCGTCTCAAACGCTTCGACGAGGCGCTGGTCAATATCGGCCGGGCGCTTGCGCAAGTGCCCGACCACCCCGAGGTGATCTGCAACTATGGCCTGGTACTGCACAAGCTCGGGCGTGATGAGGAGGCGATCGTCCATTTCGACCGCGCGCTCGCGCTCAAGCCGGATTTAGTCGAGACGCTCAACCATCGTGGCTCCGCTCTCGCCGAGCTGCATCGCTTTGATGAGGCGCTCGAAAGTTTCGACCGCGCGGTCGCGCTTAGGCCGGAGTTTGCCGACGTGCATTGGAATGCCGCTTTGCTGCGGCTTCTGCTCGGCGATTTCGAGAACGGCTGGCCGGGGCGCGAGTGGGGCCGCAAGTGCAGGGCGGTCGGTTTTGTCGAGCGGTCGTTCGCACAGCCGCTCTGGCTCGGCGAGGCGCCGCTTGCCGGCAAGACGATTCTGCTGCACAGCGACGAGGGGCTGGGCGATACCATTCAGTTTTCCCGCTATGCGCCGCTCGTTGCCGCGCATGGGGCGCGGGTGATTCTCGAGGTCGACGCCGCGCTGCATCCCTTGCTGTCCGGTATGGACGGCGTCGCACTTTGCGTGCCGAGAGGCGGGAGCGAGGTGGATGATTTCGATCTGCACTGCCCGCTGTCGAGCCTGCCGCTGGTTTGTCGCACCCGGCTTCAGTCCATTCCTGCGACGCCCTACCTGCCTGCGCTTCCGGAAGCCGTCGTCGGTGCCTGGCAGGCGCGTCTCGGGCCGCGCAAGGCGTTCCGGGTCGGACTGGCGTGGTCGGGCAATCCCGCGCATGGCAATGATCGCAACCGCTCGATGCGGCTCCGCGAATTGGCGCCGCTGCTCGACTGTGACGTGACCTTCGTCAGCTTGCAGAAGGAGCCGCGCGCCAAGGACAGAGCCTGCTTGCAGGAGCGGGGAGGGATCGTCGATCTCACCGCGCATCTCGCTAATTTTGTCGAGACCGCCGCGCTGATCTCCTGCCTCGACCTCGTCATCACGGTCGACACCAGCGTCGCCCATCTCGCCGGCGCGCTGTTTCGCCCGACCTGGATCCTGCTGCCTTATACGCCGGACTATCGCTGGCTGCTCGATCGCTCGGACAATCCCTGGTATCCGACGGTGCGATTGTTCCGGCAAGACGCGACACGTGACTATGCGCGCGTAGTCGAGCGCGTGCGCACCGAGCTGCAGGCGCTCATCACAGCGAGCCGCGCCTCTGCGCGATAGCGCGGCGTCGCTCCACGATCGGCCCGTATTTTTCGTAACCTTTTGCGGACTAAAGCGCGATGAGATTTGTTTGAATCGTCATCGCGCTTTAGGTCTTTGATTGAGCATGATCTTTTCGGAAAACCGCTACACACTTTTCCGGATCATGCTTTAGCTTTCCCGCTCTCCGGCCCGCGACGTCGTCGCGATCCCGCGAGCGGACGGCCCCGACGTGTTCTCAGCACGTCGGGGCCGTTTGTTGTCGGTGGGGTGGTAAACGGAGACTTAAGAGGACGGGCCGATTTCCGGTCATGGGGCTAAAACCATTCTAACAGCTGTCCGCTACACCCATAGGGACGGATCAAGCTCTATCGATTGGGGTACTCTTGTGAACATGCTGGCAGCCAACCGACGTAAAAGCGAACGTCGCCTGTGCAGGCGGATTGCGAAAATTCAGACCGGTGCCGGCTCGCTGCCGCGCGACTGCACGATCACGGATATTTCCGACGGCGGCGTCAAGGTCGTGGCGGAATATCTCGAGATTCCGCCGAATTTCACCATCATCTTCGCTCACGACCATGCAAGGCAGTGCCGGCTGGTGTGGCGCATCGGCTGCGAGTTCGGCGCCGAGTTCACTGACTAGAGCATTTCCGGTTCTGATTGAATCAGAACCGATGCTCTAGATTCGTGTTTTGACGCGTTTTCTTCACGCGATCCGGCGTCAACTTCGCTCGACGCTCTAAAAGAAAGGCGGCGCTACGGCGCCGCTCTTCACTTTCGCATCCAGGCGGCGCGGTTACATGCCGCCGGCGGCCGAGCGCTTGGGCTTGCCGCGCAGTCTCTCCAGCATTGGCGAGAGCCGGAAGCGCGACTTCCTCGGCTCGGCACGGCCGGTCAGCTGGCGGGCGATCTGCTGGAAGATCACGGAAGCGCGGTGGCTTTTCGACAATTCCGCGATCATCTGCCCGTTATTGGCCGCCATGCCGAACACCTTCGAATCGAACGGAATCGCCGCGACCGGTGCACTCTCGATAGTCTTGGCAAAGCTCTTGACGTCTATCTCGGGCCGCTTGTGCATGCCGACCTGGTTGATGCAGTAGAGCGGTGGTCGGTCGTTCGGCCGTGCCGCCTTGAGGACGCTCATCAGGTTCTTGGTGTTGCGTAAATTCGCGAGGTCCGGCTCGGCGACAACAAGAATATCGTCCGCGCTGATCAGCGTGCGCCGCGTCCAGGCCGACCATTGATGCGGAATGTCGAGCACGATGCAGGGCGTCGTCATGCGCATGGTATCGAAGATCGCGTCGAACGCCTCCGCACCGAAGTCATAGACCCGGTCGAGCGTCGCCGGTGCCGCAAGCAGGCTCAGATGCTCGCTGCATTTGGCAAGCAGCCTTTCCATCAATGCGGTGTCGGGCCGCTCCGGCTGGAACACGGCGTTGGCAATGTTCTGCAGCGGGTCCTGGTTGTAGTCGAGGCTCGCGGTGCCGAAGGCCATGTCGAGGTCGATCACGACCGAATCGAGCGCGAGGTCCCGCGCGATCGTCCAGGCGACATTGTGCGCCACCGTGGAGGCGCCAACGCCGCCCTTGGCGCCGATGACGGCGATGATGCGGCCGGTGACCACGGCTTCGGAGGCCGAGAACAGGTTGCAGATCGCCCGCACGATATCGAGGATCTCGATCGGCCCGACGATGTAGTCGTTAACGCCGCGCCGCACCAGCTCGCGATAGGGCACCTCGTCCTGCTCGCTGCCGATCACGACCACGCGCGTGCCGGGATCGCAGACGCCGGCGAGCTCATCGAGCCCGTCGAGAATGTCGCGGCCCGTCGATTCCAGGATGATCACATTCGGCGTCGGCATCGCGTTATAGGTCTCGACGGCCGCCGCGACGCCGCCCTTCTTCACGGTCATATGCGCCTTGGCAAGGCGGCGATCCTGGCTTGCCGCCTTGGCGAGGTCGAAGATGGTCTCGCTCTCGCAGAAGGCCTGCACCGAGATGCGCGGCACGGGCGCGATATATTCGTCGGCGGCAGGCTGGCCCGTGCCATCCGCGATGTCGTCTTGATTGTGGTGAGCGGATTTGATCATTGGCCGGTATCGCTGAGTTTGGCTTTTTCGCTTTCTGGATAAATCGTCGTCGTCGACTGGCCCTTGCGGTATTTGTCGAATCCTTCGCTACGGCGCATCGTGTATACGGGCGTCTCGGCCCGCGGTTGCTCGAGATCGGCCGGATTATCGATCATCGCGGCCATGTTGTGCTGGGTGGCGCAGCCGAAATTGTAGTAGGGCTTGTTGTCGTTATAGCTCGGGTTGAGCACGGAGGGACCGAGGTCCTCGGGCCACAGCCCGCAGGGGCCGGCGGTCGCCTTGATCTTGGGATAGCTCAGCCGGATTGTGGGGAAGAACTGCGGATCGCTTGGCGCGTAATTGCGCAGCACCACGCCATTCGACGGCACGCCGCTCGCCAGCAGCACGGATCTGATTTCATGATAGGCGGACACCGCGGCGCGCGCATTCGGCGTATCCACCGGCACGTCGGCCACGATCGCGCCGGTGCCTTCATGCACCCAGCTGCGGCCGAGCCCGGCGACATCGCCGCGCTGTTCCGGCGAAAGGCCGCCGCGGCCGCGGCCGACGAACACGACGATGGAATGCGTGCCTTCCTCGATCGCGATCGGATGCCGCGCGCGAACGTCCTCCGGCACGCCGCCGGTGATGATCTGGTCAGACGTGGTGTTGCAGCCGGCAAGCCCAAGGGCAACGCCAAGTGCAAGGCCAGGCAGCGCAGCCGATAGCAGCGATTTCCGGTAGCTGCCGCCTCTCTCTGTCATACTCATGTTCTGTCCCCATCCCCGCCGTCTCAGGCCCTGGCCTCAATCGATGATGAACCCGAAGCCGCACCTGCAGCTCGCGACCGGCGTGTGCGCGGCGACGCCGTAGATCTTGTTGATCTGCGCGAGCAGCGTGGACTCCGAATCCGAGGCAGGCGCAAACCCGTCATCGGGCCGCGACAGATCTTTCTCGGCCACCGCGCGCACCACATAGGGGGTCACCATGACCACAAGCTCGGTCTCGTCGTTGACATAGTCCTGGCTGCGGAACAGCGCGCCGAGCACCGGCACCTGGTCGAGGCCGGGCAGACCGTTGATCGCGCGCTTGGTCTGCTCCTGGATCAGTCCGGCCATGGCCATGGTGCCGCCGGAGGGAATTTCCAGCGTCGTGTCGGCGCGGCGGGTGCGGATCGAGGGAATCGTGATGGAGTTCGTCGACGTCGAGGTCAGTGCCTGCGACACGGTGATGGCGTTGTCGGTGGAGAGCTCCGATACTTCGGTCATGACATGCAGGCTGATCCGCCCTTCCGACAGCACGACCGGCGTGAAGTTCAGGGAGATGCCGAACTTCTTGTAGGAAATCTGGGTGGTACAGACATGCGTGGTCGGGTCGCAGGAATAACCTGCAGGAATTGGAAATTCGCCGCCCGCGACGAAGGTTGCGGCCTCGCCTGAGATCGCCGTCAGGTTCGGCTCGGCCAGTGTCCGCATCACGCCCGCGCTCTCCATCGCGCGCATGGTGGTGGTGACAGTGGGCAGGCCCTTGACGATCGAGGAGGCGCTCAAGGCATTGCCCGACACCAGCGGTCCGCCACTGGCGGTAAACGGGTTCGAGTTATTGAAATTCACCACCGCGGTGCCGTAGTTCATGCTGGCGGAGAGGTCGATGCCCATCTGCTTGACGATGTCGCGCCGCACTTCAGCGACATGCACCTTCAGCATCACCTGGTCGCGGCCGCGCACCACGATCGAGTTGACGACCTTGTCGCCACCGCCGACGAGTCTCGCCGCGATATCGCCGGCCTGCTGCGCCTCGATCGGAGAGTTCACCGAGCCGGTCAGGATCACGCCCTCGCCGACGCCCTCTATGGAGACGCCGGGCAGGCTCTGGTGCAGGGCGGCGCGCACGCCGTTGAGGTCGCGCTTGACTGCGATGTCGTACGAGCCGATCTGCTGGCCGTCGGCGTCGAAGAACACGACATTGGTCTGGCCGACGCCGACGCCGATGATAAAGGCGCGCTGCGCCGAACGGATCACGGCATTGGCGATCTTGGGGTCGGCGACCAGCACGTCCTTGGCCTCGCGCGGAAGATCAACGACCGCCGACTTGCCGACGCCGAGCGGCATGAAGCGCGTCTTCACCACCAGCGGGGGCAGATGCGGCTTCGCGGGCGGCAGGGCTTCCGCCGTCCCGGTCGAGGCTGTCGTGGCTGGCGCGGTGACGGCAGGGGCTGCGACCATCGGCGGCGCATCGCCCACCGCGGGCTCGTCTTGCGCGCGCAATGGCGTGACTGCGAACATCAGCGCGGCAGCCGCCGCAAACGACAGGGCGCGAACCAGCGAGGTCCGGTGCGCCTTATAATGTGCGCTGCATGTCATCTTGCTTTCCTTTCGGTCACTTCTGTGCCGTAGATTCGCTTGGCATCCCGTGTCGGACGATCTGCACATCCTGGCGATACGTCCTTGCGGCCTCGACCACTTCCACTGCATCGGTGTCGGCGATGCTGCGCAATGCCAGCGACAGCGTGCCGGCCTGGCGCGCGCTCACCAGCACAACGTTCTGCTCGGGTTTCAATTCCAGCGTCACGGTCTTGCCGAGCACCGCGTTCTGGCCGTCCTTCTCCTTCGGTGCCTGGTCGATCGCGAGCACGCGCACATTGTGGAGCACGATCTCGGTCTGGATGATGTCCGGCATGCTGCCGCGCGGGTCGGGATTCTTGAAACGCCGCGTGAGCAGCACGTCGACGCGATCGTTCGGCAGGATGAAGCCGCCGGCGCCGGTCTCGGCCGAAATCTCGGTCGAGACGGCGCGCATGCCCGATGGCAGGATTGCCGCCATGAAGCCCGAGCCGTCGGCCTTGACGAGCTTCTGCTCGCGGATCGGCTCGCCCGCCATCATGGCGGTGCGCGCGATCGCGCCGGTGAGCTCTTTGGTAGCGTCGGGACGGTCGCCCTTGCGAATGAAGCTGTTGCTGGCGGTCGAAGCCGGCCAGACCTGCCATTGCAGATCCTCGGGCTTCACCCTCTGGCCGAGATTGATGTCGTTTTTCGCGACCAGCACCTCGACGGTCGGGAGTTGGGCGACCGGTGCGGGCGGCGGCGGCCTGCCGTTGTCGGCGCCGCTGGCGAGATAGGCCGCGACGCCACCGGCGCCGAGAGCGATGGCCAGGACGACGATACGTGCGGTGTTCATACGCTTTTACTGTTTGCCACGCGCCGGAGGACAGGAGGGAACCGGCATCCCGCAAGCACGATTAGGCAGCAATGGTATAAGCATGGTTGGGATGGGGGCGGATTTGCCGCCCGGTTCCTGCGGCTCTGTTCGGATGGTGAACAAAGCGTTGCGGCGGCCTCCGGAGATTTCCGGATGGTCCGCTATTCGTATTCGCGCCGTGCCGGCTCATGGTGGCGCGTCGGCGAGGCGGCCCGCGACGGATGATCGATCCGGTTCGGCTCCGCGGTGCGTGCGCGCTCGGTGGTGCGATTGGTCCTGAGCGGTTGGGGTGTCGGCCGCCGCGCGCCCTGGGTTTGGTCTGGCTTGGCAGTTCTGTTCATTGCTCGCATGATGCTCCGTGGGCCGCGTTCGTTGGCTTGGCTCTGGTCGTTCACTCGGCGGGCGCGATGTGCAGACGGTACATGCTGTTGAGCATTGGCGTCTGCGACACGCTCTCGGTCTCGGCGTCGAGATCGGCGATGACATCCTCGAAGGCCGAGATCGCCTGCTGGATCGCGGCGATCTGCATCAGCTCCCAGCCGCTGACCGGCCCGGTCCGGTTCTGAAGGGCGACGATCAGCTCGCGACGCTGCTCCTTGAGCTGGACAAGGGGCAGGCCGTGGTCGGGTAGGTCTCGCAGCATCAGGTGACTCCTTGGGATCAAGGATTGTTAGCCGCGCCCTCGTGCCATCGGCTTACTGGAAAGCGGCAAATTTGATTTGATTTGCGGGGGCAGTGCCGCGCGCACCTGCCAATCGTCGTCCAGCGTAGGCCGGGACGACCTGGGGATATTCCGGATAAATTGCAAACAGCGCACTCCGTCATTACTTCGCTTCGCTCCTCGCATGGGCAAATCAGTCTGCATGCAATCGCTATCTCGGGTACCGGCCGATCGGGCCAGGTCGACGCATCGCCTTCGAACTGTCACTTTCGAGGCAAATTAGAGCCAAACATCGTGGGTTCCATAGTGACCGGATAGCAATCGCTGGAGCAACGATGCCATACAAGATTGTCGCCACCAGAGGCGATGAGGTGCTGCGCTCGGAGCGGGAAAGCCTCTTGATCGCAGCGGCCAAGGCACGCGTGTGGGCAAGGGTCGGCTGGGACGTCGTCGTGACCGACCCGGATGGTAACGCGGTCGATCCCGCCGAGTTCGAGAGACTGTTTGCCCCGCCGGACCCACGGCGTGCCAAATTGCGGGAAGTCAGTGCGCGCCTGCGTCTCGCCGCCACTGTTTGAGGATCGTTGATGTCAGACTTCGACGCTACCGTCGCCGCTCGCTACAATCCGCTCGACCACCTGGCGCTCGAGCGCTCTATTGCTCTGCGCTGGACGCTGCGCGATATCCTCGCCGGCCGGACCAAATTCCTGCCGCTCGCCGAAACCGATCTGCAATTGCTGATCGAGATGGGCATGGTCGAGATGCATGACGACGTGCCAGCGCTTACCGAGACCGGCCTGGCGGCGCTCGAATAGATCCGTAGCTGTGGTTCGCCAAGCTGGTGCGTTTCGCCCGCGCTCGACCCCACCCCGCGGGCGCGGCCGATCAGCACCCTACGATGGCAGCCAGATAGACCATGCCGCGCAGCTTGAAGCGCAGGCGATCGACGATCGGCGACAGCGGCTTTGCGATGATGCGTAGCACAGGCTCCTTGCTGCGGCCTTCGATGTAAGGTCCGTGCAGAACGTCCATCTGGCGTTCATAGGCCAGGCGCCCGAGTGACGCCGCCGCAAACACAAGTCCGCTCACTGCCACGATTTCGATGTTCATTTGAGGCCCCCGCCTGCTTGAAATCCCCTGCGACTTTCATACAGCTGGAATTTTAAGCTTCGGATCAGCCGCGCCACCGCAATTTAAGTGTCGTGTTAGCGTGCTCTTAACCGAGCCGATCCGACGCCGGGGCCGGCACGGCTCGAAATCCGCCGCCATTGGCGTGCCGGCGCCTGGCGAATGCAAAGCAAGAGTTCGCAAACCATCCATCGTTTCTCCTCCGCCCGCTAACCAATTGGCAAAGCGTTGCGGCGAAAGTCGCAATTGACCGGATGACGCTTGCGAAGCGTTAAGCATTGGGAAGTGTTTGAGGATCGGGGAGTCCAAGCAGATGAACGGAAACGCCGTCCTGGAAAATGTACGCCGCTATCGCACCATCGCTTCGCTGTTTCGCCAGACCGCGGCCTTCCGTCCCCTGCAACGGGGATCGCTGTTGGGCCAGGCCGAGGAATGGGAGCATCGCGCGGTGGCCGAGCTCGAGTCCTATTTCAGGGGCCATGACAGCCCTGCCTTTGGACTGCAGCCGCAGGGCTCGTCCTATGGCGGAATGATCGCCGCGGCGTAAAGCTCTCTTCGCAATCCGCGCACGCGCAATGTCCACGACGTCTGGCATTACGATGACACGATCAGGCGGTCCTCACGGGGCGCGCACCAACTGCTGGCGTCGCAGTCGTCGATGATCGAATCCTTGCCGCGTCTGATGAATTTTCGCGCATTGAGCAGCGAAAGGGGCTCCGCCGTCCTGTATTTTGGACACTCGACCACGAACGATATTTTTCCGCTGGCCCCAAGCGCATCCAGAAGCGCACGGAAGCGTCATTTTTCCGAACGTGAACTCGCAATTCGATCTCGTCCGGCTTGGACGGATAATT
This sequence comes from Bradyrhizobium sp. Tv2a-2, assembly GCF_000472425.1. GTDB lineage: Bacteria > Pseudomonadota > Alphaproteobacteria > Rhizobiales > Xanthobacteraceae > Bradyrhizobium. The sequence goes on from NZ_AXAI01000007.1 coordinate 52,493, forward strand.
GTCCATCGACGACGATCGGTACCGTCCCTGCTCGCCGCGCCTCGGCTTGATCGGCTTCACCTCGATGAATAGTCCCGGCATGTTCTTTCCTGTGCTGGGCACAGCCACATTCCCAGTCTTGCGGTTCAGCAAAATTGTCATGAGAGCGCGCTGCTCCAGGGCGCTTACAAGCGGCGGACCAGCCTCTGCAATGGCTCGGAAACCATTACCCGTCGTTGCCGCGCCCGCTAACGATTTGGAAAAACCGGCCAGCGCAAAGTCGCGCCTGGAATTGAAGAGGGATGCCGTCGTGAGTGTCGAAGCTGTCTTGCAACAAGCCCTATTGGACGACGCAGTGCTGGAAAATGTGCGCCGATACCGCGCCATCGCCTCATTGTGCCGCCAGACCGCAGCCTTTCGCCCCGTTCAAAGACTGTCTCTGCTGCAGCAAGCCGAGGAGTGGGAGCGTCTGGCGATCCGAGAACTTGAATCTCAGCGCGATCTCGAAGCTCACTGCGATCCGATCGAAACCGCCGACGAAGAAGATCCGGAGCCACAACAACAGCTGGTGGACACGCGCTGGTGGCTGCCGCGGCGCGAGGGCTTGTTTGCCGGGCTGCAGGCCTGAAGCGCGATGAGATTTAGTTGAATCGTCATCGCGCGCAATGTTGGCGCTTGCTACCGGCCGAGAAACGCAGGCGGGCGCTTCTCCACGAAAGCCGCCACGCCTTCGTTGGCGTCGTAGGTCGACACTATGCGGGCAAATGCCGCTTCCTCGATCGCCAGCCCGTCGTCGATCGACGCATCCATGCCGCGATGCACGGCTGTCAGTGCTGCCGCGATCGCGTGGGGTGGTTTGCTGGTCAGATCCGAAGCAAGCACATGCGCGGCTTCGAGAATGTCGGACGCGGGCACCACACGGTTAACCAGCCCAAGCCGGGCGGCTTCGGCCGCGTCGAACTCTCGCCCCGAGAGAATCAATTCCAGCGCAGCCTTTCGCCCGATGTTGCGCGGCAAGCGCTGCGTGCCACCAAAAGTCGGGATAATGCCGATGTTGATCTCGGCCTTTGAGAACCGGGCTCCTTCCGCCGCGAGCGCTATGTGACAGGCCTCGACCAACTCGCAACCGCCGCCGAAGGCAAGACCGTTCACAGCAGCAATAACCGGCTTGGAGAAATTCTCGACCCGCCTGGTCATGCGATGCCCTGGGCGCATGAAGTGCGTGACCGCCTCGACCGGACCCGCTTGCATGTGGCGTTGAAAGGCCGTGATGTCGGCTCCGGCGCTAAAGGCTCGCCCAGCCCCCGTGATGACGACGGCACGCAGCGCCGGGTCCAGTTCGATCCGGTCCAGCGTGTCGCAGATCGCGTTCAGCAGGTCGTTGTTCAGCGCGTTCAGCTTTTCCGGGCGGTTCAACGTCAGCACCGCCACGGCATTTTTTGTCTCGAACTTCAAGATCGCGGACACGGCTTGCTCCCTGGCACGCTAGCGTAGACCCCAAGGATAGGATCTGCTAGGCAGTTTGTATATTCACTGGTCGGTATACATGACACGCAACTCGGCTCCCACGCGAGAGCGCATCATCGCCGCTGCAAGCAAGCTGTTTTACGGCGAGGGTATCGGTCGCGTCAGCATGGACGCTGTTGCCGAGAAGGCCGGGGTCACCAAGCGGACGCTCTACTATCACTTCCGCAGCAAGGACGATCTCGTCGCTGCCTATCTCTACGGCCGAGACCAACCGAATCTCTCCCTTTTCCAACGTTGGTTCGACGAGACCGAGGGCGGACTCGCCGAGAAGGTCCGGGGCATTTTCATCCATCTCGCGGGCTCCGCGCGCCACCCAAAATGGAGAGGATGCGGCTTTCTTCGCACGACAGCGGAACTCGCGCATATGCCCGGTCACCCCGCTATCAAAGTGGGTGCTGCGCACAAGAAACGGTTTGAAAGCTGGATTCGTGGCATGATCGAGGGTGAGGGAGTTCGGGATGGCCTGCCGCTCGCCCGGCAGATCATGCTGCTGCTGGATGGCTCCTTTGCGGTGACGCTGCTCCACCGTGACCCGTCTTATATGGAGGCCGCAGGCGACGCAGCGGTCACGCTTCTGAGAACTGCTTTGCGGCAGCAGCGCTCGACCGAGGCTCCAGCGCGGCCCCGAAGAGCCAAAGAAGGATGAAGCCGACACCTTGCCTCGACACGCGCGCGGGAATGTAGTGAAGCAGATTCGCCTACGTGCCTCGAAGAGCGTGCTGTCGACCTCGTCATGCTGAATTTGTTGCACCACAGGCCGGGCCTCGCCTCGCTACGGCACTACGCGCTGTGAATATCTTGGCCTCGGTTGAAATGTTCTGCCAGTGAATTCGGGCACCGGTGATCCATTTGAAGGCTCGGCTCAACGATGGTCGTACCGACCGAATGTTCAGGTGAAGGGAAATTCGAAAGAGCGTAGTAAGAACGGCAATGACGACGCACAATTGGGACGAAGATTATGATCTGGCGCGTCTCTACTAATTCATTGCCACATGCCTTTTGGGCGGAGCGATCACCGGCTATGAAGCCACTATGAGTGCCATGAGCTCGAACGCGTTCCGAGTCGTGGCACATCGGTTCGGACCTTCAGAGGAGGTCCTTGTTTATGAGCCAGCACAAGTGCCGGTCCTGGAACAGGACGCCGTACTTGTTCGCATGTTGGCCAGCGGCATCAATCCCTCAGACCTCATTCCGGTGACGGGCGCCTATCGCCATCGCACGAACATCCCGTTCGTGCCTGGCTTCGATGGGGTCGGCGAGATCTTCGCGGTCGGCGAACACGTCGATCGGGCGCTCATCTGCCGCCGTGTGCTGCCGTTGGGTTCAGCCGGCAACTGGCAAACCTTTAAGGCGGCACCAGCCGATTGGTGCATCGAAGTGCCGTCCGACATCACCGACGAGCAGGCGGCATTGGCCTACGTCAACCCTCTTACTGCCCGCCTGTTGGTCGAGGCACTCAATCCGCAACATGGCGATCTCGTCGGCATAACGGCTGCAGCCTCCCAAATTGGCCGAATGCTTATACGAATGCTCTCCGCGGCCGGTGCTCGTCCTCTGGCGATAGTGCGCTCGTCCTCTGCGCTCGCCGCGTTGCATAGCGAAGCCGTTGCTGATGTTGTCTTGGAGGGCACTGACCTCCCGGTTCTGGACGCTGGATTTGATGCCGTGGGAGGAATCTGTGGCGCCCGACTAGCCGCATCGATCCAGCCGGGTCGTCCGTTCGTGCACTATGGTTTGTTTTCGGGGGTGCCGCTCACAAGCGCACTACTGGAGGGCACACAGGCCAGCGTGAAGCTGTTCCGACTGCGTGATTGGGTTCACTCGGTGCCGCGGGAACGGCTGAGGGCCGCTATGGCCCAGGTGTTCGCCGACATCCGCTCAGGCCGAGCGGCTTCGGTGGTTGCCGCTCACTATCCCCTCGAAGAGTTCCGGACTGGGGTCGCCCACAATGCACAGTCAGGTCGCCACGGCAAAATCATCCTGCGCTTATAGCGGCGGCCTAATTCAATGCCCTGCGTCAAGCGCGGGATACGCCCGTCGAGCTGCTCGGACGATCAGCACGGCGAGCGCGTTTTCGAGCGAAGTGGACACCGGTTCGCGTGAAGAAAACGCGTCAAAACAAGAATCCAGAGCTTCGGTTCTGATTCAATCAGAAACGGAAATGCTCGAGCGCGACCTTGACGAAATCACCCGTACCGGCGCGGCGACCAGACATTCGATGCCTAAATCGCGATGAGATCTGGTTGAAACGTCATCGCGCTTTAGGTCTTTGATTGAGCATGATCTTTTCGGAAAACCGCTACACACTTTTCCGGATCATGCTTTAGGCCGGCTCGACATCGCCGGCCGCATGAGCGACGCGTCGGCCAACCTCGTCCTCTAGAATCAAATATCCAGTTGGGTCGACGCCGCGGCAGATGCCACTCGTCCATTCGCGCTTGTCGCGGTCGAGCGAGATGCGCGTTGGCTGTCCGATGAGCTGCAGCGACGCGTTGTAGATCTGCTGCAACGGCGCGAAACCATGCGTCTGCCACGCTTCATACAGCGGGCCCCAATGGGAAATGAGAGCGTTTGCAAGCACAGACACATCAATCGGCCCAACGACCACATCCTGCAAGCAAGCCGTGGGATAAGACACGCCCTCCGGCCGGCTTGCGATGTTGATGCCGGTTCCGACGAGCAACGTTGCTTCGCTTGCCTCGATGAGGGTGCCTGAAATTTTGGCCCCGTCCACCAGGACATCGTTGGGCCACTTGATCGCAACTTTCGCACGTTCCCCGACGACTGCTGCGATCGTGCGCTGCACAGCAAGCCCCGTAACGAGTGCGACAGTCGAGCCGTCAGTCCGTCCCGGTCTCCAAGGTGCCGCAATGGTCAGTGACAGATTTCCAGCCGGAGCAATCCAAACCCGTTGACGCCGGCCCCGACCGGCGGTCTGCCGTCTGGCTGCGACAGCAAAGGCCGGTACGCGCCCCGCACTGATCATCCGGCGAGCCTCGTCGTTGGTGCTGTCGACCTCGTCGAGGATAATGAGATCCAAACTTCGACTTCCTTCCATAAGTCGAGAGCCGTGAAAATGGGGCATCACAGGCGCTCGAGTCAATCCGGCCAGGAGGCTGTTGTTCGCGTCGTCGTCGAGGCCTCGAGACGCAGATCTTCCTCGGAAGACCCACCGCAAACATGACAGGCGAACGGCAGCCCCGCCATGCTGCAGCCCCTCCTCCATGCAAGGATGAAGCGAGCATCTTGCCTCGACACGCGCCCGGGAATGCAGTGAAGGTTTAATCCACGATGAACAGCTTTGCCCCGATATCGGTCGAGGAGCGATGCGGCTCGGCCCCGTCGGCGACCTGGTAGCTTACGCCCGGCGTCAGCACGAACTTGCGGCCGTCCTTGAGCTCGGTATCGAGGCGGCCATCGAGGCACAGCAGAATATGGCCTTTCTCGCACCAGTGATCGGCCAGATAGCCGGGCGTGTATTCCACGATGCGGACGCGTATGTCGCCGAAAGTCTGCGTCCGCCAGATCGCCCTGCCGATCGTGCCAGCGTGCTCGGTCGGCGGGATCGCGCTCCAGTCGGTGGTGCCGAAGGGGATGCCGTGCATTTTCATGTGAAGGTCCTTTAACTCAAGGGCGCATTCGATCATCCGAGCTTCCCGATCACGCTGTGCTCTTCGCCAAACCATATCGGCGATCGCGCTGAATCGACGAAGCGCTGTTCGTCCTCATACAGCAGCCGGCTAGCGGCCCGCGCGGCCGGATCACGTCCCAATGTTTCCAGCGCTTCCCGGCTCTCGTACCAAATCTCCGCCACCCCGTCATAGGGTTCGGGCGAACCGCGGTAGCTGCGCAGCTTTTCGAGGAACGGCCCACGATCCGTGTGGACCTGGATATATCGCACGATGCGCAAGACGCTCTGATGTGCACGTACAAGCGGTCCGTGCACCTCGAACCAATATTTGAGAAATTGGTCGGGCGTCAGGCTCGGGAGCCGCTTCAAACAGTAGATGACCTTCATGCCATCACTCCGTACTTCGGCGCTGCTGACGTCTGGGCCATTCAATGGCCTTTGCTTTCCCATGCGCGGGCGTGAGTGACCTCGCATATCTGATATTTGAAGGTGCTGAAAAACTTCGTGAAACCGAGCTTCTTGGCTTTCAGGTGCTCCGGGTGGACTTTCCATTCGTGAAGCGCCTCTTCGGACTCGAACTCCACGATCGTCACGCGCTCGCCATCTTCAGCGACAAACAGCTTGTGGGAAATGTGGCCGGGGATGCTCCGCACCAATTCGCTCATCTGTCTGGCCATCGGGCCATATTCATCCTGAGCGCCGGGAACCAGGCGGTTGCGAAATACACCAACGATCATTGCAGCGGATCCCTCTGAAAAAAGAGGCGAGTGACTGCCTGTGGCGGTCAATCGCGCGTTCGGTAGCTCCGCAACAGGATGAGCGTTCAGTTGTTATAAATCAAATGCATTATTCATATAATGATTATGCCGCGTCCAGGATTCAGCCGAGCTTCGCTCTCAACGCGATCACGAGCCGATCCACAGCGGAATCGAAGCGGCTTGGCATGGTGCTGCGGATCAGGGTCACCGTTGCGGCTATGTTGAAGTCGACCACAGAAAGGATTTGCCGCCCCTCGCGATGCTGGCTGTGCTCGAACAGGCGACGCGGGACCAGCGACAGGCCGCCGCTCCTGGACAGAAGGGAGAGCTGGAGATCCTCGCCGAAGATTTCAGCGGCGATGCGCATGGGGAGTTGCTGACGATCGAACGCGCGCATCAGTGCCGCGCGACAGCCGCATCCGGTTGGATTGAGAAACCAGTCCTCTTCGGCCAGATCGCGCAGCCGCCATGGACTGCCATTACCTTTCGTGGGGCGGCGCGACGCCGAAACGACGACGATTTGCTCGGCTCCAAGCGCAATCCGCTGCAGCCCCGCCGGGATCGAATGGTCGTCGGTTAGCAGGCCGATGGCGCAATCGATCGCTCCGCTCCGCACCTCCTCAATGAGGCCTGTGCTCCAGTTTGAACTGATCTGGAGCCGGATGCGCGCGTAGTGCACTCGTAGCGCCTCGAGGGGCGTCGTGAGAACCATCTCGCCCAGGCCGTGGGCAACTCCGATCTTCAGTTCGCCGGTGGGATCGGCCGCGTTTGCCGTACAGGCTTCCAGTTCCGCCACGGCAGTGAGCACGCGCCTGCAACGCTCGAGAACGTGGTTGCCAAGCGCGGTCAGAACAGCCGGCTTCACAGTGCGATCGAACAGGAGTCCGTCTCCGACCGCCGCCTCGAAACTCTGGATGCGTCGGGTTGTCGCGGGCTGGGTGAGATTGAGCCGTGCGGCCGCACGGCTCACAGAGCCCGTTTCAGCAACCGCGACAAACGCCTCGATATCCTGAATATTCATGCGAAATATTTATAGACAATAGCGCCATAGGCGCAAATCGGAATGCTACGAAGAAGTCATCAGCACGGAGTGCGTTCCTCCAAGCGCGAGACTGACCTGCTATCCCGTTTGCGAGGTCGGGCAGATTTCGGAGCATGGCGCGCCTCGCTGCCCTAGCCGTTGCGCTCAAGCTCCAACACAATTTTCCCAGGGCCGTGTCGCCGGCCAAGCGCTTGCTGCGCTTCGGCCGCCTCTGACAGAGGATAGATGGCGGCGATTGGGATGCGCAGTGCTGCTTGATCGACCAGTGTGGCGAGCTGGTTCAACATGACGATATCCTGACGCACGAATATCATCTTCACGTCCGCCGCATCGCCCGGGGCAATAGTGCCCACTCGCGTTTCGGATCTCACCAGGCCGGTGCTGGTTGCGAGAGCGTCGCGGCCGACGCAGTCGAGGACAACATCTACGCCGTCCGGCGCGATCGCGCGGACCTGCTCGCCCAACGCGCGACCATAATCCACGGGTTCGATGCCTAGCTCGTTCAAGATTGATCGATTGCCTTCGGAACATGAGCCGATGACCCTTGCTCCGCGTAGTTTTGCCAATTGCGCGGCGATGACGCCAACACCGCCCGCTGCGCCGTGCAACAACAGGGTTTCACCGGCTTTAACTTTCAGGATGACGTCAACAGCTCGCGATGCTGTCAGCCCAGCCAGGGGTAGGCCGGCGGCCTCCACCCAGGAACTCGTTTTTGGCTTGAGGGCCACATTTGAGACGTCGGTGCTGACAAGCTCTGCGAACGCCCCGCTGTGAAGGATGTCCTGCCGGATATAGCTCATGACCTCGTCGCCGGGCGCGAATTCACTGATGCCAGCACCGACGGCGGCGACGACACCAGCAACATCCCACCCCGGAACGACGGGAAACCAGACATCCATGAAACTGTCGCCCAAGCCGGCCTGCAAGGCGATGTCTGCCGGATTTAGCGCTGCGGCCCTGACAGCAATCAGCACATCGTTCTGACCCAGCTTGGGATCGGGGATGTCGGCATATTCCAAGACCTCGGGGCCGCCATATCGACGATAGATGATTGCCTTCATCCGTGTGCCTCCTCTGGCAGCATGATCGGTAAATTGGGCGGGATCTGCAGGAACGTGATCGAGCAGCAGGTCAAGGGAAGCTTCGCGAGGGCCGTCGCCCGGCGGCTCGGCCAAGGCCACGCGAGTTTTTCGTTACGATCCAAATCTTCGGCATAGCCATGTCCATCAGATTGGTTGGTGCGCTCGCTCGGTCGGAATTACCGGTCGATGACGCGGATGCCGGGGGCACGGTCCATTTTTCGAATGTCGGCAAGAGCATCGGCCAGGCTTCGGCGTCGCAGGGCCGCGCGGGCGGCTGCAGTGGCCTCCGCGTCCACCTTCTCGAAATATTCCGTCATATGAGTGCTGACGACGCAGCGATGCGGGATGTCCTCGCGCGGCCGCCACAATCCCTTGTCGCCTGTCGCCGCGGCATGGATGTCAGCCAGCGTGATCTTGACCGCGGGGCGGGCCAGAGCCACGCCACCGTCACGGCCCTTGCTGGCGACCAGGAGGCCTGCGTCCACCAGGTCTCGAAGCAGGCGGCGCATGAGCGTCGGATGCGTGCCCGTGCCGGCGGCAAGCTTGGCCGAACTGAGTCGCGCAACGCCGCTCGCGTGCGCCAGAGCAAGGCTGAGCATCGCCTGGAGTGCGGTTGGAAAGCGGACATCGTTCATGCGCCCATCTTAGCTGAAAAATGAAACTTTAAAAGTTGCATATTTGGCGATCGCTGATTATACAACTCTTACTGTCTCATTTTCGTCGAGGATGAACCATGTCAGATGCATTGGCCGTGCGCGAGGTGATGGCCCGTTATGTCCGCGCTGCAGATCGTCGAGATTCCGACGCCATGGCCGCCTTGTTCACCGAAGACGGACGCGTCGAGATCCTTTACGACAAGAACGGGCCCGAGATCATGCTCGGGGTTCTCGAAGGACGCGAGGCGATCGCTGCCGCCGTGCGCAATATGATGGCGCCGCACGCCCCTCGCGCCTGGAGCCATCACACGACCCATGACGCGATCGTCGAGATCAACGGAGACCGGGCCACGCTGGACGCCCAATTCATCGTGTTCTCGGTGCGGGGCGAGGAGAAGCCCGTATCGGGCTGGCCGCCCGGCGCTCAGGGCGCGCAAGGCGTCATCACGCCGATCGAGTCAGGCTACTATCGGCCGGAATTGAAGAAGTCTGCTGATGGCTGGCGGATCACTCGCCTTCGCATCCATCACGATCTGCCGATGGCCTTCGCTCAGGCCGAATGACTTGGTGCAATGGGCAACAGCACGATCTACGAGATGGAGTAGCGCGGGAAATTTCGCGACGCCCCCCGTTGCGTCGTCTGGATAGCGTGTCCGTGCGACCGGGAGGCGCGGGCGCGACGATTTCATTGCACAACAGGCTGGAAAACCAACCGGCGCTCGCCCGCGCATTGCAAGCGGAATCGAACCGTCACCAAGGGTGAGAAGGACTATGTGCTAGCTAGGGTGCACTGCGTCGGCTGCGATACGCATCAGACCGTCGCGCTCGATATCGTGGGTGCCGAAAACGACGCCAATCCACAAGTTGGATCGCTGTATGCGATGAAAGTACTCCTCTGAGCTGCGCGGCTATCCAGATAAGGAGAGCCCATCTGGTTGCGCTGCGGCGCACGAAGATTTCTGCGAGTGATCCATCGTCGCATTGGCGGCCGGGAGAGCAGTAAAGCGGCTACGATTGTTATGCTGCCGTTCATCGCTCCGTGTCACCTCTCCCGCAGACTCTCCTGCTGGTATTTGAGAAGCGGAGAAAGCAGATAGCTGATGATTCGGCGCGTACCGGTCCTGATTTCGACCGTCACGGCCATGCCCGGCCCAAGCGGAACGGACTTGCCCTCGATCTGCATCTGCGTGCGGTCAAGCGCCACGCGCGCCGCATAGACCAGCTCCTGGCCCTTGGGTTCGCTGGTCGATTTTTCCGTCGCTGGCGAGCCGTCGCGGGTGGCCTCCTCACGCCGGTCGCGCGTGATCGCATCGGTTGAGACGTTGAGCACGCGGCCGTGCAGGAGCCCATAGCGCGTGAAGTTGAAGGTATCGACTTTGATCTCCGCGTCCTGGCCGGCAGATACGAAGCCGATGTCGCGGTTGGAAACCATGGCCTCGACCTCAAGATGGCTTTCAAATGGCACCAGCACGAGAAGGGTCTGTGCCGGAGTCACCACGCCGCCAATGGTGTGCACGGCAAGCTGCTGCACGACGCCGCCGACGGGCGCAGTAAGCAGTTGCAGCCGGGTCCGCTCGCTCGCCTTGTCGAGATCGTGAGCGAGACCTGCGGCCTTGCGCTCGGCTTCGGCAAGATCACTGAAGAGGCCGCGACGAAATTCGCCCTCGGCTTGGGCGCGAGCCTGGGCGGCCGCGGCGAGCGCAGCATCGGCCTCACGCAACCGGCTCTTCTGTACCTCGAGCTCCTTCCGGTTTTCGATCAGCACCTGCAGCGCTTCGAGATAGTTGACCTTCGATCCGGTCTGATGATCGAATAGAACCTTGCGAATTTCAGTACGTTCCTGAACGACCGGGAGCACAGCTTCGATTTTCTCGATGGTGGCCGCGATGCTCGCGCACTCCGACTCCTTTTGGCGCTTCTGGTCTTCCAGCGCGGCGAGCTTGGCGCGATGCTCGGCGGTCTGGTCAATCAGGAGTTGCCGCTGGGTGGAGATGATATCCGGACCGGCGTCGGGTGGCGGATTAAAGTCGGAGAGCGGGTCCGCGCCATCCGCCGCAGCGGCGTGTAATCGTGCGATATTGAGCTTTTCGGCAATGAGATCGCTGCGCAGATGGGCGCGCTCGGCTTCGGTCATGGTTGGGTCGAGCTCGATCAGAGCGTCGCCAGCCTGGACCAGCTGTCCGTCGCGAACGTGGATCGCGCGCACGACGCCGGTCTCGAACGGCTGCACCACCTTGGTCCGGCCGCTCGGGATAATCTTTCCAGGCGCCGAGGCCACGATGTCGACGGTTCCTAGGCTCGCCCAGGCCAGCGCCAGGCAGAAGAACAGCATAATGAGCAACGCGATCGCACGGCCGATCGGCGATGGAGGCGTCTCGATAATCTCAAGTGCGGCCGGCAGGAACGCGAGCTCGTCTCGCTCCTTGCGCTCACGAGCGCCCGGATACACCACCATGTTCTCAGCTGACTTCATGGAGGCCACCCTGCAGGCGGTAAAGTGCGGCGTAACGGCCGCCCTTCCTGATCAGCTCGTCATGCGTACCATCCTCGACGATGCGGCCACGCTCTATCGTCACGATGCGATCGGCTAAGCGTACAGTGGAGAGTCGATGCGCGATGATGATGACCGTCCGCCCCTTGGCGATCTGGCGCATGTTGTTCTGGATGATTCGTTCACTCTCATAGTCGAGGGCGCTGGTCGCCTCGTCGAAGATCAGGATTCGCGGATCGGTCACAAGCGCACGGGCGATCGCGATGCGCTGGCGCTGGCCGCCGGAGACGGTGCTGCCGCGTTCGCCGATGAGCGTGTCGTAACCCTCTGGAAGCTCAAGGATGAACTCGTGGGCGCCGGCAAGTGTGGCGGCCGCGATGATCTTTGGTATCGGCATTGCCGGATCGGCGAGCGCGATGTTGTCTCGCACCGTGCGATTGAAGAGGACGTCTTCCTGCAGAACGTCGCCGACCTGTCGCCGCAGCCAGGCGGTGTCGACCATTGCGAGATCGACACCGTCGACAAGCACGCGGCCGCTCTCGGGCACGTAAAGCCGATGGATGAGCTTGGCGAGCGTGCTCTTACCGGACCCGGAAGGCCCGACGATGCCGACAACCTGGCCGGCCGGGATGGTCAAGGAGACGTCGTGCAGAACCTGCGGACCGTCGATGCGGTAGCGGAAGCCGACGTGCTCAAAACCGATATCGCCGCGGATTGGCGGCAGCGCTGCCCGGGTCGGATTGTAGGCGGGTTCGGCGGGCGTGTTCAGGATGTCGCCCAGCCGCTCCACCGACAACCGCGCCTGATGGAAATCCTGCCAGATCTGGGCGAGGCGGAGCACGGGCATGCTGACGCGGCTGGACAGCATGTTGAAAGCGACCAGTTCGCCGACCGTGAGTTCGCCATCGATCACCAGCTTAGCCCCGAAATAGAGGATCGCTGCGCCGGCCAGTTTGCTGACGAGTTGCACGGTCTGGCTTGCGGTGTTGCCAAGGCTCAAGACGCGGAAGCTCGCCGAAACATACGCGGCGAGCAGCTCTTCCCAGCGTCGTTCCATTTGCGGTTCGACCGCCTTTGCCTTGAGCGTCTCGACGCCCGACACGCTCTCGACAAGAAATGCCTGGTTCTCGGCGCCACGCTGGAATTTTTCACTGAGACGACGCCGGAATATCGGCGTCGCTCCGGCTGAGATCCCGATATAGAACGGAAATGCCGCAAGCACGATCCAGGTCAGGAACGGGGAATAGAGGAACATCACCGCCACGAACACGACAGTGAAGAAGAGGTCGATCGCAAGCGTAAGGGCGGAGCTGGTGAGAAAATTGCGGATGTTCTCGAGCTCGCGTACGCGAGCAACCGAGTCGCCAACGCGCCTGGCCTGGAAATAGGCGATCGGTAGCGCCATGAGATGACGAAACAGCCGCGCACCGAGCTCAACATCGATCCGGTTCGCGGTATGCGCGAACAGGTATGTGCGCAGAATTCCGAGGCCGGTCTCGAAGATTGCGATTGCCGCAAGGCCGATGACGAGGACGTCGAGCGTGCTCATACTGCGATGCACGAGCACTTTGTCGATCACGACCTGGAAGAACAGCGGAGAGATCAGGGCGAATAGCTGGAGGAAAAGCGAAGCAAGCAAGACTTCGCCGAGCAGCCTGTGGTACTTGCGGATCGCGCCGAGAAACCAGGTAATGTCGAAACGGCGCGAAAGATCCATCAATCCAGCACGTTGCGTCATGAGAACGAGCCGACCGTCCCAGATCAACTCGCACTCCTCCTCGCTCAGCATTTGCGGGCCCCGCGACAGCGGCCGCTGGACAAGCACCTGTTTGTCGGAAGCCTTGCCCAACAATAGAAAGCCGCCGTCGCGCAGGGCTGCGATCGCTGGCAAGGGCGTGTGTGAAAGCCGTGACCAGTTGGTCCGGCGCGCCCGCGCCTTGAGGCCAAACTCCTTTGCGCAGCGGAGCATCTCAGGAATGCCGATCGTCGCGCCGCCGAACCGGTGACGGATCTGATCGGGGTCGGCACCGAAGCCGTTGAGGCGCAGCAGCATGACCAGGGCGGCAAGGCCCTCGTCGGCGCCAGCCGGCTTGCCCGGATGTGCGGTCATGACGAGGCTCAAAATCGCGTCTAAAGCGCGATGAGATTTGGTTGAATCGTCATCGCGCTTTAGGTTTGATTGAGCATGATCTTTCGGAAAACCGCTACACACTTTTCCGGATCATGCTTTAATGATGGGGATGGATCAGAAATGTCTCCCCATTCGAGTTGGTCTCCGTCCGACTACTTGCAACGATGAGAATCCCATTCTGCTCAACGAAGCCGGCCGCGACGGACTGAATCAGCCGCGCGAGGCTAATCCCCTCCAATGAGGTCGCGTCCGCGACGGGCATGCGCCCGTCGGCTGTTGACTAACCTGCTCAGCTCGGCCGCGCGGCAACGTGACAGCGCAGCCAGAAGCCTGAAAGATCGGCGTGGCGGACACGCCACTCAACCGTGCGCAGCAGGAGGGGCGAGCCAGTTGGATGTCATGGTGGTTGATGTTGGCTCGTTTGTCGTGGTCATGCCCATGCCGGGATTTTGCACCCCGAAGCTTGCCATCGCCTGCCCGAGTTGCTGAACGTTCATGGTGTTCCCATCGACCATTTCGAACGCATTGCTTTGGCCCGGCACGGGGGCGATGGCGCCGAACAGGCCAAACGACTCCGCTTGCACGCCCGAGGTGAAGAAGATCTCACCCTTCGATCCCGCCGCACCGCCATTGCCCGGGGTCAACGCCCAGAGATCGCCGATGGTGATCGGCTTGCCATCCACGCCGTCCAGCGTGCCGACGAATTTGTCGTTCTTCAGGTTGAACGCGTTGATCGTGCCGTCGCCGAAATTGCCAACCAGCAGGTCGCCGGCAAACTTGCCGAAATCGGCCGGTGCGATGGCCATTCCCCACGGCGAGTCGAGCGGGCCGTTGGACGCGACGCGCGCGATCAGCTTGCCGGTGAGTGAGAACTCGTCAACAAACCCATTGCCGGGACCGGCCACGTCATCGTGCTTGAAAGGGTCCTGCAGGGCGTAACTCACGAACAGATGGCCGTTGAGCACCTGCGCATTGAACGGCGCGTAGCCGGCCGGCAGGGCGCCGTCGGTCAGACTGTTCACCTGCTGCCATTGGTCGTTGAAGACGTCCACCGTGCCGTGCCGAAAATTCGTGGCATATAGCAGTGTAGTTCCGTCTTTCTGTGTTCCGATCGTCAGGCCTTTGTAGACCGCACCGATCCCCTCGGTCTGATCCTCCGGCGGTAGCGAGCCATCGCCGTGCGCCGGATCGGCGGAGTTGTCCACTTCGAGCGTGGTCTTCGTGCCGCCGTTCCAGGCCGAGATGGTGCCGTCCTCGGTGTCCATGATGAACGTGGCCGGCTTGCCGTTCAGCATGAAACCGCTCTGATCGGTGTTGAAACTGATGCCGGTCGGGCTCGCAGTTGTCACGTCGGGCACGGCTTGGGGCGGCGCGATGGTGACGATGAGCGGCGCCGCTGTGATGGCGTTCGTCTTCGGATCGACGTCGTAGATCGTCGCCGTGCCGGTGTGGTTGTTGTTGACCCAGAAAGGCCCGGTCGGGCTGAACGCGACGCCCCAAGGATTGATCAGGTTCGGGTCTTGTATCGACGCGTTGAGATGTCCCGTCTGGTCGTCGGACACCAGGTTGGACTGGCTGAACTTCCGGCGCATGGAAGCCATCGCTTCGTGCGCAGCGTCGGCGATGATATTGAATGCGTTGCTTGACATTGCACCCTCCCTAATTGCTGACGCTGGCGCGCACGTGCGCGCGCAAACTCGCTCGCTCTGCAAGGGACCAAAAAGAGGGTCTGAGTGTTGAAGCGCCCGCCGATGGCGACTTTCGCTGCCCATCATTGCCGTCGCGTGGCTTCGGCTGCCAGAATAGAGGGCAACAATATAACCCTACACGAATTTCTTTGGCGCGTATAGGTTGCAAGCTAATCTTTGAAATAGAGATCGTTGTCGCGGCGGGTGGTATCAAGCAACCGCCGCCCCTAAGGCGCGATGAGATTTGGTTGAATCGTCATCGCGCTTTAGGTCTTTGATTGAGCATGATCTTTTCGGAAAACCGCTCCACACTTTTCCGGATCATGCTTGGGAGCCCCCGGTCATCATTGGCGGAATGCCGCGATCGTTGAGTTCCTTCGCGATCGCGCCCCGCATCGTGGATGGGATGGGTTGTGATCGGCACCGCGGGCAGGCTCGTCAGCGACGTCTACATACACTACGGCGGCGATTGGCGACGACAGCGGAGAAGCTGTTCGAAACTCGTAGTACGAGAATTCAGTTTGCGAGGAGAACTGGTGACACGCTGCCGAAGCTGGATCGCCGCGATTGGTAGTCCGGCTTCGCCGGACACATCTCCTCGCCCTTCAGTCTGGAGCGGCTTGCCCCACGCGAAGCCCGAAGGGCAAAGCATGGCGCACCCGACACGATTCGAACGTGTGACCTTTGCCTTCGGAGGGCAACGCTCTATCCAGCTGAGCTACGGGTGCCTAGGGGCGATCCTTTAGCCGATTGGTCCCGCACCGGCAATGGCCTGTGTGGCCATGGAACGCCGGCCGCCGGCCCCAAGCCGCCCCCCGGGCTGGCGGTCCGATCGCCGCCGCTCAGGCCGGCACAATCACCTTGCCGATCGGCCATAGCGCGATGCCGGCGAGCTTGAGGTGCGCCCAGGCGAAGGGGATGCCGATGATGGTGATGGCGAGAATCACCGCGGTGATGAGGTGGCCCAGCGCCAGCCACCAGCCGGCGAGCACGAACCAGATGATGTTGCCGATCAGGCCGAGCGGGCCGGTGCCGACGTCGCTCACGCCGGTGAGCTCGTCGCGCCGCACCGCCCTGGAGCCGAACGGCAGCAGCGTGTAGACGGCGATGTTGAAAGCCGCCCGCGCCCAGGGCAGGCCGATGATGGTGACGGCCATGATGACGGCCGCCACCAGCCAGCCGAAGGCCATCCAGGCGCCGCCGATGAAAATCCAGAGCAGGTTGAGCAGGATGGAAACAGGAGCCATAGGGTATCACCAGACCCAGCAATGACCGCCCTTATATAGGCTCTAATCCTGTCAATGCGAAGACCGCGTCGGGCGATCTCTTTGCCGCCACGCGTGCGGGAACGGGCAGATAGGCCGGGCTTCCGGCGGTCGAGCCCGACTTCACGCCACTGCCGTCGCTTCGCGCGCGGCAGCGCCGAACAAATGCCTTACCTCGGCGCAGGGCCTCGGCGCGCTGAACAAATAGCCCTGCATCTCGGTGCAGCCGAGCTTGCGCAGCAATTCGCGCTGCGCCGACGTCTCGACGCCTTCGGCCACCGTGGTCATATGAAGCGCGGCCGCGATGTTCACTACCGCCTGAACGATCGAGGAGGAGCCGTCTTCCTCCGAAATGTCGCTGACAAAGCAGCGATCGATCTTGATCTTGTCGAACGGGAAACGTTTCAGATAGCTGAGAGAGGAGAAGCCGGTGCCGAAATCGTCGAGCGCAATGCGCACGCCAATGGCGCGCAGCTGGTGCAGGATGGCAAGCGCCGCCTCGTCGTCGCGGATCAGCACGGCTTCGGTGATCTCGAGCTCGAGCCGGCTCGGCTTCAAGCCAGAGGTCGCGAGCGCGCTTGCGATCCGCAGCGCCAGCGTCTGGCATTTTAGCTGCACCGGCGAGACGTTGACCGCCAGCCTGATGTGATCGGGCCAGCCCGCCGCCTCCTGGCAGGCCGTGCGCAGCACCCAGTCGCCGAGCTCGGTGATCAGCCCGGTATCCTCGGCGACCGGGATGAACTCGGCCGGCGACACCATGCCGCGCTCGGGATGGCGAAAACGCAGCAACGCCTCGCAGGCGGTGACCTCGCCCGAGCGCAGGTCGACCAGAGGCTGGTAATGAAGCTCGAAGCCGCCATCGACCATGGCCTGGCGCAGGTCCTGCTCCATCGAGAGCCGTGCCTTGGCGCTCGCATCCATCGACGGCTCGAAGAAGCGGTGGGTGCGGCGGCCGCCGGCCTTGGCGGCGTACATCGCAAGATCGGCATTCTTGATCAGCTGGTCGAGCTCGGTGCCGTCCTGCGGCGCCAGCGCAACGCCGATCGAGGCGTCGGTCGACAGCTGGTGGCCGAGGCATTGATAGGGCCTGCGGATACTTTCGTGCAGGCGCGTCACGAAGTCCAGGACATCGTCGGTCGAGTTGACCGCGGTCCGGATCACGGCAAACTCGTCGCCGCCGAGGCGGGCGATCAGGTCGTCGGGCTTGATGCAGGCGCGGATGCGGCTTGCCACCGTCTTCAACAGCTCGTCGCCGACATGATGGCCGAGCGAATCGTTGATACCCTTGAATTCATCGATGTCGATGTAGAGCAGGGCAAACTGCTCGCCCTGCCTGGCACGGCCGAGCTCGCGCTCGATCTGCTCGCGGAACAGCACGCGGTTGGGCAAGTCGGTCAGCGCGTCATAATGGGCGAGATGGGCGATCTTTTCGTTCGCCTCGCGGCGCTCGGTGACGTCGTCGACCACGTTGATGATGTAGCGCGGCTCGCCGCCCTGGTCGCGGATATTGATGCGCCGGCAGGTGACGTAGCGTTGTCCCATCACCTTGGTGTCGACGGGATGCTCGTCCCGGAACCAGCCGTCGCCGGACGCCAGTGCCGTGTCGTCGTCGGCCGTCAGGCCTTCGGCGATGTCGTTGTCGAAGATGTCGAACCCGGTCTTGCCGACGATCCCCTCCCGCGACATCTGGAAGTGGTATTCGGCGACGCTGTTGGCCAGCAGATATTGCCGCGTCCGCGCGTCCTTCACGGTGATCTGCGAGGGAATGTGGTCGATGATCTCGCGCAGGAAGGTGTAGTTGCGGTCGAGGTCCCGCTCGAGCCTGCGGCGCTCGGTGATGTCCTCGATGGTCGCGACCCAGCCGCCGTGTGGAATCGGTTTGTTGACGATCTCGAAGCAGCGTCCGTCGCCGATCTCCATGACGTGCACGTTGACCTTGCCCGCCGCAACGTCGCGCATGATCGGGTCGCAGAAGTCGCGGACGTCTCCATCGAAAGAGCCGGTGTCCTTGCGGTGCTGGATCAGGTCGTAATAATGCAGGCCGGGCTTCACCACGTCGCGCGACAGCTTGTACATGTCGATGTAGCGCTGGTTGAAGGTGACGATGCGCGCGGACGCATCGTACATCAGAAGCCCCTGCGTCATGTTGTTCAGCGCGGTGTCGAGCCGCAGACGCTCGGCCTCCAGCTTGTGTTGTGCCTCGTGGTTCTGCGTATTGATCTGGCGCACGATCAGGACGAGGATGCAGGCGATCACGATTGCGGCGAGCGCGGCCGCGACGACCAGGAAGCGGGTCTGCGCGCGCCAATCCGCCAGCGCAGTGGCCGTGGTCGTCGTCGCGATCACCACGATCGGGAAGCCGCCGAGCGCAGCACCGGCACCGAGCCGGTCCTGGCCGTCGATCGGGCTCTTGATCCGCAGCGTCTGCACGCCACCGTGCGTCTGGATCCGTTGCAGCAGCGGCGTTTGTGGCGGCTTCTTGCCGATCAGCGCGTTGATGTGCGGAAAACGCGCCAGCATCGTCCCGTCCGTATGGAACATGGAGATCGCCGAGCCTTGGCCGAGTGCAAGGGACGCGAAGAAGAGTTCGTAATTGATCGGATCGACACGGCGCGCCATTACCCCCAAAATGGTGCCGTCGGCTGCGTTCAGCCGGTGGGCGATGATCGTGGTCAGACCGTCGTCGACATAGCTTCGTGCTGCCTCGACTGCGACCGGCGCAGCTTGCGGATCGGTCTTGAACTCCTTGAAGTAGTGACGTCCGGAGATATTGATATCCGGAATCGGGTCCGGGCGCGACCAGGTGAGCAGCTTGCCGTCGATATCGAAGATCGCGACATCGCCGATATAGGAGAGTGCGCTGACCCGGGAGCGCAGCATCAAGTGTGCGTCGGGCGTCGACATCTGCTCCCGGAAGGCATCCGGCGTCGACGCGCCGGAAATCCTCATCTGCGCCATGATTTCAGAGGCGACGGTCTCGGAATCCTCGAACTGCTGGTCGAAATGCCGCGTCAGCAGCATCACCGTGTTCTGCAACTCGCGCTCGGCATTATGGATCGCGCGCTCGCGGAATTCATCGACCATCATGATGGTGCCGACGAAGATCGCGATCACCAGGAGCGTGCCGCACAGCGTGAGCCACGCGACCGGGCCGCGGCGAACGCGCAGCAGCCGCCCGAGCCGGCCCGCGACGCCGCCGGTCGTTCCGGACCAGACCCTGGAGATCACACCTCGCATTCCCGCCACTCCTGGGGTGAATGCATACGATGCGGAAATGGCATAAGCGGTTAGCAAATCCGGTTAATCAAGATTTAACCGCTCAATGTCTGCGCATATGGCGCGATGTGCGGCAGCGATTAGCCGCTTCTTAACTAGAGCATGATCCGGAAAAGTGTGTAGCGGTTTTCCGAAAAGATCATGCTCAATCAAGGACCTAAAGCGCGATGACGATTCAACCAAATCTCATCGCGCTTTAGCGTCGCGAGCCGCGCTCGCGCGGCAAAAAACCGGGACGGTTCGACTGGACCGGACGGCTGGCGAGGCTGACGCGCGCCTCGCTTGTGAGCGGAGCGGCGCGCTTGAGCTCCTCGAGGAAAATCGGCTGGGAGAAGTAATAGCCCTGGGCGTAGCGAATCTTGGTCGCTGCCTGCAGATAGGCGAGCTCCTCGAAGGATTCGAGCCCTTCCGCGATGACCGTCATGCCCAGCGCTTCGCTCAACGACTCCACCGCGCGCAAAATGCCCTGGCTGCGCGGGCGCTTATGGATGTCGGTGATGAAGGAGCGGTCGATCTTGATCTCGTCGGCGGTGATGTCGGCGAGCGCCGAGAGCGAGGAATAGCCGGTGCCGAAGTCGTCGATCGAGATGCCGACCCCGATCTCGCGCAGGAGCGGCAGGATATGCTGCTGGAAATGGCTCTTGGCGACGAACGCATCCTCCGTCACCTCGATCATGAAGCGCTTGGGAAAGCCGGTCGCGTCCAGCGCCCGTGCGAATGAGCGCATGAAATCGAGGTTGCAGGCCTGCTTGGCCGCGACATTGATGCTGATCGTGGCGTCGGGGCCGAAATTGTCGTTGATCGGGTCGATCGACCGGACGATCTCGGCCAGCACAAGATGGGTGAGTTCGTCGATCAGCCCGAGCTCGACGGCGAGGTTGATGAAGGAGCCCGGCGCCTGGATCACGTCCTCGTCGTCGCGCAGCCGCACCAGCGCCTCGATGCCCTTGACCGCCTTGCTGCGGATATCGACCTTGGCCTGGAAGGCGCAGCAGAACCGCTTGTCCAGGATCGCAAGCCGCAGCGACTGCTCGAGCTTGGTGCGCGCGAGCGCCTCGCGCTCCATGCGCGTATCGAAGAAGGCGGCGGCGCCCTTGCCCTCGTTCTTGACGCGGTACATCGCGATGTCGGCGTTCTGGCGCAGTACTTTGTAGCTCGTGCCATGCTCGGGATAGAGGCTGACGCCGACCGAGGTGGAGGCGAAGATCTCCGAGCCGTCGATGAAGAACGGCGCGCTCAGATGCTCGATCGTCGATTGCAGGTAATCGGCGACCTCCTGCGCATTCTCGACCGGCGACAGCAGCAGCAGGAATTCGTCGCCGGAGATGCGCGACAACATGTCGGTGGCGCGCAGGCCGCGGCTCAGGCGCTTGGCAAGCTCGACCAGCAGCGTGTCGCCGATGCCATGGCCGTAATAGTCGTTGATGTGCTTGAAATTGTCGAGGTCGAGGAAGGCGAGCGCGAATTTCTCGACGGTATTTTTCGCGAGCAGGCTGTTGGCGCGATGTTCGATCACGCTGCGCGATGGCAGGCCGGTCAATTCGTCATAATAGGCTGAGTGGAACAGGTGGTCCTCGAAGGCCTTCTGCTCGCTGATGTCGGCCGAGCTCGAGATCAGGAGCTTGCGGTCGCCGATCTGCGCGGGGCGATGAGCGGTGAGCCACACCTGGCGGGACGCACCCTCGCCAATCGCCTCCTCGGTGATGAGCGCGCGGTCGGAGTGCAGGAGCTCGAGACCGGTCTCCCGGCGGCCGCGCAATCCGCCGGATCGATCGGGTGCGCGCAACTGTGTCGCTGCAGCGTCGTTCATCAAGATGAACTGACCGTGCTCGTCCAGAACCGTGACGCCGGCGGGCAGCGCCGCGAACACGTCCTTCAGAAAGCCAAGCTCGGCCTCGCAGGAGCGAGGGGCATCGGCCTCCGGCGTGCCGGTCGGGTGCGAATGGGCGACACGGTGTTGCATGGGCGTCGATCTTGCCGCTCCTCCCTCTTAGGTTTGGTTAAGGGCCGCGGAGAAACAGCGCCACCGCGGCGCGGTGCGGAGCCGCATGCCATGGCCTTGCGCCGCGTCATTAACAGACCATCAACGCAGTGAAGGCCGCAGTCGTCACGCTTTGGGGATGCGGCATTGCATGGTGCAGTGGATGCCGGTCTTCAAATAGGCAATCTCGGTCTTGCCGTCGAAAGACAGCAATGCCGATCTCAGCAACTTGGTGCCGAACCCGGCCGGTCCCACCTGGTTGATGGTCGGGCCCTCGGTCTCGTCCCAGGTGACATTGAGGCGGTCGTCCGACATGGTCCACGACACCTGCAGGAAGCCGCGCGCGGCGGAGAATGCGCCATATTTCGCGGCGTTGGTGGCGAGTTCGTGGAACATCAGCGACAGGCTCACCGCGAGCTTGGCGGGCAGGAACAGCGGCTCGCCGTTCAGGTTGAAGCGAACATGGCCGTAGGGCCCAAGCTCGGAGAGCAGCAGATCCTTGATGTCGCAGCCGGCATTGTCAACTCGCGCGATCAGATCGTCGACCGTCGACAGCGCGCGCAGTCGATGGTCGATGCCGGCCCAGATCTTCGGCTCCTTTTCCAGGACTTGGTGCAGGACGGCATGGATGGTCGACAGCTTGTTCTTCAGCCGGTGCTGTAGTTCGGCAACCACGAGCTTGCGGTATTCCTCCTCCTCCATCAGGCGCTTGGTGGTGCGCCGCTCCCGCGCGACGATCGAGCGGTAATGGTGCACGCCCAAGATCATCAGCGCACAAACTGCCCAATAGATCAGCAACAGCGCCACGCGCGCGGAGTCCGCGTGTGTGTCGCCGAAATTCACGATGAGGCCAAGGACGCCGCTGGCAAGTGCGGTGAAGACGCCGGCCCGCAAGCCCGCCACCGCGGTGGCAAAGAACACGGCCGGAACATAGGGCGTGAAGTAGATGTCGGGGCGTATCAGCGAGAAGCCCCAGCGCGCGCTGGTGCCGAGCGCGAGGCAGAACGCCGCAAAGCCGATGCCAAACAGGGGAGACGGCAGTGAAATCCCCTGCCAGCCACGCCGGAACTCGTCGTATAACCTCATCTTCCTCCCATTCCGATGGATGAATGGAGCCGGAACATGGCGGCACCAGTGCGCATCCCCAAGGTTATCCGCTGAAAGGATACGCGCTTCATGGTGACACGCATAGCTTGTCCCTGGCTTCTGCCGGTCGGGAATATTGATTCCAGGCGATGCGCGGTTTCGGCTAGGATCAGTTTCGTTCGAGGTAGAGGCAATCAGGGGGGAACGCCATGGGACGTCTCGGTGGCAAGGTCGCGATCATCACGGGGGCCACCAGCGGAATCGGCCTGCGTACGGCGGAAGTCTTCATGGCCGAGGGCGCGAGGCTGATCATTGCAGGTCGGCGCATTGCTGAAGGCGAAGCTCTGGCCAAAGCGCTCGGCCCGGACTGCATCTTCCGCCAGACCGACGTCACGGTGGAGGATCAGGTCAAGGCGCTGACCGCGCTCGCGGTGGACAAATTCGGCCGCCTCGACTGTATCTTCAACAATGCCGGTGGACCCGCGCAGACCGGCGGCATCGAAGGGCTCGAGGTCGAGCGCTTCGATCTTGCCATGGCAACCCTGGTGCGGAGCGTGATGCTCGGCATGAAGCATGCCGCCCCCATCATGCGGAAGCAGGGCTTTGGCAGCATCATCAACAATGGTAGCATTGCGGGACGGCTGGCCGGCTTCTCCTCCTCGATGGTCTATGGTGCCGCGAAGGCAGCGGTGATCCATCTCACCAAATGCGTCGCCATGGAGCTCGGCGAGGCCGGCGTGCGCGTCAATTCGATCTCGCCGGGCGCGATCGCGACTGGTATCTTTGCCAAGGCGCTGGGCCTCACGGTCGAGGCGGCCGAGAACACCCCGCCTGTCATGCGCGAGGTCTACAAGAGCGCGCAGCCGATCCCGCGCGCCGGGCTCCCCGACGACATCGCCTATGCCGCGGTATTCCTGGCGAGCGACGAATCCACCTTCATCAACGGGCACGATCTCGT
Organism: Bradyrhizobium sp. Tv2a-2; assembly: GCF_000472425.1. Taxonomy (GTDB): domain Bacteria; phylum Pseudomonadota; class Alphaproteobacteria; order Rhizobiales; family Xanthobacteraceae; genus Bradyrhizobium. Next base: position 76,044 of record NZ_AXAI01000007.1, read on the forward strand.
GGTCGACGGCGCCATTACCGGTGGGCGCAACTGGACCCAGCAGCAACAAGGCTATGTCGCGCTGCGCAAGGCGTTCGATGGTAATAAGGGGACGTGATGCGGTTGTCTTTCCGGGGCGCCTCGGAGAGGCGAGCCCTGAATCTCGGGATTCTCAGGTGCGCACCATAGTTCGGTGCTTCGCACCGCCCCGGAATGACGGGCGAGATTCACACCGGCTTCATCACTACCCGCAAGCCGTCGCGAGGCTTCGGGTTCGGCAACGGCTGCCATTCCGGCCTGTAGCCCGCCGGCAGCGAGAACGAGAAATTCTGCAGCAGATGCCGCGCAAAGCACTTTGCCTCCATATAGGCGAAGTGCAGCCCCAAGCACATATGCGCGCCGCCGCCGAATGGCACGAATGCGAAGCGATGGCGGTCTCGTTGCGCCTGCTCGGTGAAGCGCGTGGGATCGAACCTATCCGGCTCGGGCCAGATCTCCGGCATATGATGGGTGAAGCCCGGATTGAGTATGACCAAGGTCCCCGCTGGGATGGCCAAGCCCTTGAAAGTGAAATCGCGCACAGGCCGTCGTGGCACAATGGCTGCGGGCGGCCGCTTCCGCAGCGTCTCGTTGAACGCCATCTCGGTCAGTGGCATGTTGCTGAGATCCTCGAAACGCATCGGCGCATCGCCTGCAAGCCCAAGTTCCATCACTTCCTGGCGCAGCCGCGTTTGCCATTGGGAATGTATAGCCAGTTCGTAGACAAACGACGTCAGCGACGATGTCACCGTGTCATGCGCTGCTATCATCAGGGTGCCCATGTGATCGATGACGTCCTGCTCGGTGAGCGGCGAACCACCGTCATGGGTTGCCTGGCACAATTGCGAGAACAAATCATCGCCGCCGCCTCGCTTGCGCCGGATCGGAATCTGCTCGGAGAAATAGGCCTCGATGCGTTTGCGCCCCTTGAGGCCACGCGCCATCTGCGTGCCCGGCAATGGCCGGCGGATCGGTGCCGCCGCAGCCTCCAGCATGTCGATGAAGGCCTCGTTGATCTTGTCGGCCTCGGGTCCGATATCGGCGCCGAGGAACGATTTCGCGGCAAGATCGAGCATGAGCCGCTTTGTCGCGGGGTATATCAGCATCTCGCCGGGTTGCTGCTTCCACCTGCTGATCCGTGCCGCAATGCCCTTGTCGAGTTCGGCCAGATAGGACTTCATCGGTCCCGCCTTGAAGGCGACTGATAAGGCCTTGCGATGAATTCGATGCTCGTCGAAATCGCGCGTCATCAATCCGCGCGGAAACACCAATCCAAAAAAGCGGCTCCAACCGTGCTCGGCGGAAAATTGTCTGGCCTGGTCGAACAGCACGAGTTCATTGGCCTCGGGCCCCAGCAACCAGATGCAGGTCTCGCCGAAGAGATGGGTCCGATGGACTAGGCCATACTTCCTGGCGCGCCTCTCGACATCCCCTTTGGGATCGGCCAGGGCTTTAAGCGTGTTGCCGATGATCGGCCAGCCCTCATCGCCTGGAATATGCTTGAGCGAATTGCGTTTGGGTGGGGTGAAGCCCTGTGAGGGGAGAACGATCGACATGGCAGGCGGGCACTCCTTGATTGCGCCGCCACAATGTGGGCGTCGTGGCACCGTTTGGTGACCAAGTTTGCCCATGTCGCCGATTTATTGAGTTACCTGCGTAACGAATCCTTCAGGCCGCTCTCACCACCACGCGCAGGCCGTCGCGCGGCTTGGGGATCGGCCACATCTGCCAGGCCGGCTTGTAACCCTCCGGCAGCGCGACCGTGAGGTTCTGCAAAAAGTGCCGCGCAAAGCATTTCGCCTGCATATAGGCGAAGTGGAGCCCCAGGCACATATGCGCGCCGCCGCCGAACGGCACGAAGGCAAAGCGATGACGGTTGCGCTGTGCCTCGTCGGCGAAGCGCGTCGGATCGAACGAATCGGGGTCGATCCAGATATCCGGCATGTGATGGCTGTATAGCGGATTGACGGCGACCAACGTGCCCGCAGGGACCGCATAGCCCATGAAGGTGAAGTCGCGAACCGCGCGCCGCGGCATCGAGGGCACCGGCGGCTTCTTCCGCAGCGCCTCCTTGAACGCCATCTCGGTGAGCGGCAGCGCATCGAGATGGTCGAGACCGGTCGGCGCGTCCGTCCCCAGCCCGAGGCCTGCGACTTCGTTGCGCAGTTTGTCCTGCCACTCCGGATGCGCGGCAAGCTCTCCGACGAACGAGGTCAGCGAAGAGGTCAGCGTGTCATGCGCGGCCATCATCAGGAAGCTCATGTGGTCGATGATGTCCTGCTCGGACAGCAGCGCACCGTCTTCATGGGTGGCCTGGCACAGTTGCGAGAACAGATCCTCGCCGCCACGCTTGCGGCGGATTGGAATCTGTTCGGAGAAATAGGCGATGATGCGCTTGCGTCCCCTCACGCCGCGCCCCATCTGCGTTCCGGGCAGGGGTCTGCGGATCGGCGCCACGGCTGCGGCGACCATATCGATGAAGGCCTTGTTGATCTCCGCAACCTCCGGGCCGATGTCGGCGCCGAGGAAGGAGGTCGCGGCGAGATCCAGCGTCAACTGCTTCATCGCGGGATAGAGCAGCATCTCGCCCGGCTGCTTCTTCCACGTTGCGACCCGCGCGGCGACGCCCTTGTCGAGCTCGGCGAGATAGGACTTCATCGGTCCAGACTTGAAAGCGACGGAAAGCGCCTTGCGATGCGCGCGGTGCTCGTCGAAATCGCGCAGCATCAATCCGCGCGGAAACAAGAGACCGAGGATGGGGCCCCAGCCGAGCTCAGAGGAAAACTGCTTGGCCTGGTCGAACAGCACGAGCTCGTTGGCCTCGGGCCCGAGCAGCGAGATCGAGGTCTCGCCGAACATATGGGTGCGATAGACCGGGCCATATTTCCTGGCGTTCTGCTCGACATGCCCCTTGGGATCCGCCAACGCCGCCAGCGTCCTGCCGATGATCGGCCAGCCCTCGTCGCCCGGAATATGGGTCAACGTGTTGCGCTTGGGCGGTGTCAAGCTCTGTGAGGGAAGAACCATCGACATCGGCAGTTGCTCCGGCGTGGGCCTCGCTTACACGCATCATAGCCGCTATCACGGCTTTGTCGCGATTAATTGTGTATCGGCTGATCGCCGGAATCTGCTTTGTGCCAAATTTGGACCGCAGGAAAAGCAGGCAAAATCAGTGCGGCCGTGCCGACGTTGTGCCAATTGGTCGTAAAGGTCTGCGCAGGGAGGGAAGTTTGAAAATGCACCGAATTTTTCGCAGCCTTTTTGTGCTGCTGGCATTGACCAGCGTAAGCCCTGCTGCGCGGGCACAAACACAAACCAAGCCGGCGGTGACGAGCCTCGGTCCCGACTATCCGAAGAGCGCGATCTTCATCGGCAACAGCTTCTTTTATTACAACAACGGCATGCCCGATCATCTCGGCCAGCTGGAGAGGGCGGCCGATCCCGAGCACAACGAGCAATACCGCAACACCATGGTGACGATCGGCGGTGCGGGCCTCGATTGGCACGATGTCGAGAGCTATTTCCGTCCCAATGCCATCGCGAGCTATTCGTTCGATGGGCAGAACAACATCGTCTTCAACAAGCTCGACAAATTATTCGACGCCGCTGTCATGATGGATTGCAGCCAATGCCCGATCCATCCCACGCTGAAAGCGGCCTTCGCCAAGTCCACCAAGACGGACAGCGAGATCGTGCGTGCCCGCGGCGCCCGACCGATCTTCTTCATGTCCTGGGCCTATGCCGACAAGCCGGAAATGACGGCGCAGCTGGCGGAGGCCTATACGGTTGCCGGCAACGCCAACAACGCGCTGGTGATCCCGGCAGGACTTGCCTTCGCGCGTGCGGGGCAGAAGCGGCCAGAGCTCACTCTCTATGCACCAGACAAGCGCCACCCAAGCCTCGCCGGCACCTATCTGGCCGCCTGCACGACATTGGCCGCACTGACCGGCCGTTCGCCGGTGGGTAACACCTATCTTGCGGGCCTCGACCAACCAACGGCGAAGTTCCTGCAAGAGGTCGCCTGGGAGACGGTGCAGGACTATTACGGGAAGTAGTTGTGAGGCCGGCTCTTCACCTCTCCCTTTGGGAAAGGTGAAGAGGCATCGTCGTCCATTCACGCCTTCTGCTTGGCAGCCGCCTTCTGCAAATCCGGGGCGTTCACCGCCGGGATCGCGACGCGACCGGGGCCGGTCTGGGCCAGGGCGGCGGCGGCCTTGTCGTTTTCCATGATCTTGGCCATCACCGCTTGGCCTGCGCGCTCGAAGACCGCGCGATTCTCGATCACGAATTTCTGCGACTTGCGCAAGCCGTCGATATAACCGTTGATTTCCGGCACCACGTAACGCGCCACCATGTCCCAGCTGCGGCGGGTATTCTCCGGGTTCGCCCAGTCATGGACGAAGCCGATGACGACGCCGACGCCGCCGGACACCTGCATGACGTTCTTGATCGTCTTCACGAGATCGTCGGGCGTGCCGATGGTGGAGGCGGCGCCTTCGACAAAGGCGGTCTTGTCGACGGCCTCGTCCGGCGATGAGAACGCCGTCAGCCCCGGACGCATCAGGGTGCCGACATTATATTCATTGTGCCAGCGCATCAGCCCGGCGCCGGCCTCGCGCCGTGCCTGCTCGCGGGTCTCGGCGATATGCCAGGTCAGCAGCACGCGCCAGTCGGCGCGGTTCACGACATTGCCATGCTTCTTGGCGGAATCCTCCGCGAACTGCCATTGCTGGGCCAGCGACATCAGGCCCTGGGTCGACATCGAGCCGAGCGAGATGATGCCGATGCCGTATTTGCCGGCGAGCGTCATGCCGGAGGGCGAGATTTGCGAGGCCACCACGAAGGGCATCTCCTCCTGCAAGGGCAGGATCTGCAGCGCCGCGTCGTTCATGGTGAACCAGTCGCTTTTGGCGGTGACCCGCTCGCCATCGAACAGGCGGCGGATCACGGCGATCGCCTCGTCCTGGCGGTCGCGCTGGGTCATCGGATCGATGCCGAGCGTGTGCGCGTCGGAGGCGAGTGCGCCGGGGCCCGAGCCGAAAATCGCGCGGCCGCCGGTCATGTGGTCGAGCTGCACCATGCGCTGCGCGACATTGAAGGGGTGGTGATAGGGCAGCGAGATCACGCCCGTGCCGAGCTTGATGCGCTTGGTGCGCTCGCCGGCAGCGGCGAGGAACATCTCGGGAGAGGCGATCATCTCCCAGCCGCTGGAGTGATGCTCGCCGCACCAGAACTCGTCATAGCCGAGATCGTCGAGCTGCTGGACGAGATCGAGATCCCTGCGGAATTGCAGCATCGGATGCTCGCCGATCGGGTGATGCGGGGCGAGAAAGGCTCCGAACTTCAGGCGCGCCATAGGTTTCCTCCGGGCGGAATTTCTTGTTGTGGGGCTGGGTTTTGTGTTCCGGCAAGCTACGTGCTGGCCCGGCCCAAGGCAATTGCGCCCGGGCGGATGGCAGCCACGCGCCGCCCATTCGGCTGAACCTTGCCGTCAGGCCAATTTTGGCGGCCGGGACGGGGTCAAACCGGGTTCTGTTTGGCAAAGCTTCGGTCTAAAAGGCGCCCGCGCCGACGCCGGGGCCCCTTTGCAGGCCGCGGTTGGCGCGGGTGGCGGCAGATCCGGCTTGCCAAGCGCTTTGTGTTCATTCGAGGCAGTTATGGTTCTGGTGCAGACAGACGGTCCTTCGCAAATTTCAAATCCGCGGAAGCGGCAATTGATGCAGGAAATCGAGGCCTCCCTCGACGAGCAGGAGAGCTGGCGCAAATTCAACGCCGCCTATCACGAGGATGATTTCAAGTTCATGCGTTTCCTGATCCCGCCGGGAAAGCGGGTGCTCGAGCTCGGCTGCGGCACCGGCGATCTGCTCGCGGCGCTTCAGCCGTCCTATGGCGTCGGCATCGATTTCGGGCCGCAGACGCTTGAGCGTGCACGGGCGCGCCATCCCCAGCTTGATTTCCTGCTCGGCGACGCCGAGGACCCCGAGACGCTGAAGTCGATTCAGGGCCCGTTCGACTATATCGTAATCGCCGATACCATCGGCATGTTCGAGGATATCGACGGCACGCTGCGGCTGATTCATCAGCTCTGCGAGCCTTCGACACGGATCGTGATCTCCTATTACTCCCATCTCTGGGAGCCGATCCTGATGACGGCGGAGGCGATCGGCTTGCGGCGCAAGCAGCCGAAGATCAACTACATTGCGAACGCCGACTTCCTCAATCTGATGGACCTCGCCGATTTCGAGGTGATCTCCGCCGAGCAGCGGCAACTCCTGCCGCAGCGATGGCTCGGCCTCGGTCCCCTGATCAACCGCTACGTGGCGCCGCTGCCGGGCATCCGGAAGCTCTGCCTGCGCAGTTACCTGGTCGGTCGTCCGGTGCGGCAATTCCCGGATCGAAAACTCTCGGTCAGCGTCGTCATTCCCTGCCGCAACGAGCGCGGTAATATCGAGAGCGCGATCACCCGCATGCCGCGCTTCGGAAGCGAGCTGGAGATCATCTTCGTCGAGGGCAATTCGAGCGACGACACCTTTACCGAATGCGAGCGCGTCCGCGACGCCTATCGAGGCCAGTGGGACATCAAGGTGATGAAACAGGACGGCAAGGGCAAGGGCGATGCCGTTCGCAAAGGCTTTGCCGCGGCCAGCAAGGACGTGCTGATGATTCTCGATGCCGACCTCACCATGCCGCCGGAGGCGTTGCCGAAATATCACGCGGTGATCGAGAGCGGGAAGGCGGAGTTCGTCAACGGCACGCGGCTGGTCTATCCGATGGAGCAGGAGGCGATGCGACCGCTCAACTTCATCGCCAACCGCTGCTTTGCGTACCTGTTCAGCTATCTCGTCAACACGCGGCTGACCGACACGCTGTGCGGCACCAAGGTGCTGCTGCGGCGGGACTACGAGGTGCTGGCGCGCGAGCGCAGCTATTTCGGCAATTTCGATCCGTTCGGCGATTTCGACCTGATCTTCGGCGCGGCCAAGCAGAACCTGAAGATCATCGAGACGCCTATACATTATAAAGCGCGGACCTTCGGCGAGACGCAGATCTCCCGCTTCCGCGACGGCTGGCTGCTGCTGAAGATGGTCTGGTTCGCCTATCGGAAGCTTAAGGCGGTCTGAGCCGAAGTCGGCCTGCTGGAAGCCGTCCGCCGGCCGCTTCGCTCTATTTTGCACAAAATGAGTGTCAAATCGGTGGTTTCCGGCAGCTATTCGCTGGTGGTCTACCTCGGTATCCCAATTCCGGCTTTCTCGGTATCCCAAATTGGGATATCTAGAGTGGACCCAAATCCACTCCCGTTCGTTTCCCCGGCGAAGCTCCACCATGTCGCAGATGCTCCAGATTTATGACCAGTTGCGCGAGATGATCCTTTCGCTGGACCTTGGACCTGGCGAGCGGATGACGGAGCGCTGGCTGGAAAGCCGCTTTGCCGGTTCGCGTACCCCGATCCGGGCGGCCTTGGTGCGGCTGGAAGGGGAAGAGCTGGTCCGCCGCGACGGCCGCAACTGGATCGTCGCTCCGATCGACCTCGGCGAGCTGGAAGCGCTGTCCGAATATCGCGAGCCCCTGGAAGCCACGGCCGTGCGTCTCGCCTGTGCCCGCGCAAGCGAAGCGGATCTTGCCGCGATCGAGGAGATGCTGGACGCCTGTCAATCGGGCGCGCCGCGCGAGGAGTGGCACCGCGTCGGCACCGACTTCCATGTCGCGATCGCGCGCCTCTCGGGCAATCCGTTCATCGTCAAGGCGATCGAGAGTGTCATGGCGCGGCTGTCGCGGGCGCGCTGGCTGGAAGTCTGGACCGAGCCGTCGCGTGAGCAGGCCTGGGCCGAGCACCGGCGCATTCTCGATTGCATTCGCCGCAACCAGCCCGACGAGGCGGTGCGCGTCGCCGCCGAACACATCCGCGATACCCGCGATCGCCTGCTTCGTTCGCTCAACGACGACCGCCGTGGCTTGCGTGCGCGCGGCTTCGCCGTGATCGGGGGACGCTAGCGATGGACGCGACCGTTCAGGAAATCAATCTCGACGCCGGCCATTGGAAGCGCAACCTGGTCGTTTGCGTGTTCGGCTCGTTCACCACCATCGTGGCGATGACGCTGCTGTTGCCGTTCCTGCCGCTCTATGTCGAGCAGCTGGGCGTGACGGACCACGCCGCCATCGTGCAATGGTCGGGCATCGCCTATGGCGCGACCTTCCTCAGCGCCGCGCTGACGGCGCCATTGTGGGGACGGCTCGGGGACCGCTACGGCCGCAAGCTGATGCTGATCCGCGCCAGCCTCGGCATGGCGGTTGCGATGTCGCTGATCGGCATGGCGCACAGCGTCTGGGAGCTGGTAGGTCTGCGGCTGCTGACGGGGCTGCTCGGCGGCTACGCCTCGGGCTCGATGGTGCTGGTCGCGGCGCAAACGCCGAAGGAGCGGTCCGGCTGGGCGCTCGGCGTGATGTCCTCCGGCATCATGGCCGGCAATGTCGTGGGACCCCTGATCGGTGGCGGGCTGCCGGCGCTGATCGGCATCCGCGCCACCTTCTGGCTGGCGGGTGCGGTCATCTTCATCACCTTTCTCGGCACCACCTTCTTCATCCGCGAAGAGAAGCGGCCGCCGCAGGCGAAGGGCAAGTCGCGCGGCGGGTGGGGCGCGATCCCCGACAAGCGCCCGATCGTCGCGATGTTTGCAACCGGCGTGCTGCTGATGATTGCCAACATGTCGATCGAGCCGATCATCACGGTCTACGTGGCGCAGCTTGTCGTGCCCGCGCAGGTGACGTTCATTGCAGGCATCGTGATGTCGGCGGCGGCGCTGGGCGCCATCTTGTCGTCGTCGCAGCTCGGCAAGCTCGCTGACCGGGTCGGACACTGGACAGTCATCACCGGCTGCCTTGCCGTTTCCGCCGTGCTGCTGGTCCCGCAGGCCTTCGTCGTCGATGGCTGGCAGCTCATCGTCTTGCGCTTCCTGATGGGGCTTGCGCTTGGCGGGCTGTTGCCGTGCATTGCCAGCGTCATTCGCCACAACGTGCCGGAGATCATTGCTGGCGGCATCCTGGGCTATTCGGTGTCGGCGCAATATATCGGCCAGGTGCTCGGACCGCTGGCGGGCGGCTATGTCGGCGGCCACATCGGCATGCGCGCGGTGTTCCTCGGCACCTCGGTCCTGATGGCGGTGGGCGCGATCGGCAATTTCATTGTGGAGCGGGGCGGCCGCCGTCCCTGACAAAACCGTGAAGCCCTGCTTACCTCCGAGGTAATCGCGCCGATGATGTGAGCTGCGCCATTCTCTGCCGCAATCGTAATTCGGGCAGGGCTTGCTTCTCATGCATCAGATGGTGTCGGCCGGCGTGGACACGTCGCGCCGCTGGTGGGTGCTCGCGATCGTGGTCGCGGCACAATTCATGTTCGGCGTCGACGCCTTTGTCGTCAATGTCGCGATCCCGACCATTGCGGCCGAGCTGCACGCAAGTCCGGCGCAGATCGAATCCGTCATCTCGCTCTATCTGATCGCCTATGCGACCTTGATCGTGACTGGCGGACGGCTGGGAGACATCTACGGCACCAAGCCGGTGTTTCTGCTCGGCGTCATCGGCTTCACCGCGACCTCGCTGTGGTGTGGGCTCGCCCGCTCCGGTCCGGAGCTGATCGCGGCGCGGCTGGCGCAAGGCGCCACGGCTGCGCTGATCGTGCCGCAGGTGCTGGCGACGCTGCATCTGCTGTTTTCCGATTCAGCGCGCGGCCGCGCCTTCGGTATTTACGGCATCACGCTGGGGCTTGCCGGCGCGGCCGGGTTTGCGCTCGGGGGCATTCTGGTGACGCTCGATCTTGGCCATCTCGGCTGGCGCACGGTGTTCTTTGTCAACGTGCCGTTCGGCCTGATCATCATCGCAGCAGGCCTGCGGCTGATGCCGCAAGCGCCGCGCCGAGAGGGGACGCGGCTCGATATTCCCGGCGCCATCGTGCTGTTCGCAGGCCTCTCCTGTCTGATCGGCCCGCTGTTGTTCGGCCACGATGCGGCATGGGCGCCGTCCGTTTGGCTGATCATGGCCGCCGGCATCGCGATCCTCGCAGCCTTCCTCAAGCTGGAGCGGCGCGTGGCGAAACGCGGCGGCATGCCACTGATCGATCTCACGCTGCTTGCGGACAGGAGTTTCATGCGCGGGCTTGGTGCGGCGTTCTTTTTCTTTTTGGCCAACCTGTCATTTTATTTCGTGATGACGGTCTTCATGCAAAGAACATTGCAGCTGCCGCCGCTGCAGGGCGGGCTCGTCTTCGTGCCCCTGGCCTTAACCTTTGTGGTCGCATCACGTCACGCCGGTGCGCGTGCCAAGCATCGTGGTACCCTGGTGCTTGCGGAAGGTTGCGCCATCCAAATCGCGGGACTTGCAGCGATTGCGGCTCTGGTATTCGCGAGCCACGCACCGTCCGCGCTTTCGCTTGCACTGATGCTCGCGATCTTCGGCTACGGCCAGGGGTTGGTGATGGCGCCGCTGTCAAGTGCAGTGCTGGCAAGTGTGAAGCCGGCCTCTGCCGGTGCAGGCTCGGGGATGTATGGCACAACGGCGCAAATCGCCAACGCAGCCGGCGTTGCCGGCATCGGCGCGGTGTTCTTCGCGGTCGAATCAATGCATACGGCGCAACACGCGTTGTTTGCAGCGCTGATCACCTTCGCGTTTTCGATTATGACATGCGTCGCATTTTTGTCGTGGATGCGTCGCGCCGCCTGAAGTTTGCGCGCAATGTGTTGCGGCAATCGCACTTCTGTCCAAATTCTGGGGATCGACAGCACACGGCCTTTTGTTTTGCGCTGCAGCAACCATCTGTTCTTGGTAGCATTGTCAATGTCCACCAAGGAAACCGCTGTTGTCTCTGGCTGAAAATATCGAATTCCTGAGCCGACTTCCCAAGCCGAGCGATTGGCCGATCTATGGCCGCGGCTTGCACAGCGAGCCATCGAGCCCGCTGGTGGAGACGCGCGGCTTCGGCACCAATCCCGGAAATCTGCGGATGTTCGCGTTCGCGCCGGTCAGGCTGCAGCAGCCGCGCGCGCTTGTCGTCGTGCTGCATGGCTGCGGCCAGACGGCGGCGGGCTACGATCTCGGCGCCGGCTGGTCGACGCTTGCCAAGCATTATGGTTTTGCGCTGCTGCTGCCGCAACAGCAGTCCGTCAACAATGCCAATGGCTGCTTCAACTGGTTCAACGGCGACGACATCGCGCGTGGGCGCGGCGAGGCCTGCTCGATTCGGCAAATGATTGCGCGCATGGTGCGCGATTACAATGTCGATCCGCGCCGCGTCTTCATCACCGGGCTTTCCGCCGGCGGCGCCATGACGTCGGTGATGCTCGCGACCTATCCAGAAGCTTTCGCGGCGGGTGCGATCATCGCAGGCCTGCCGTTCGGCGTGGCTGCAAATCTCCGCGAAGCCCTCGGCGTGATGCGAGGCTCCGGCTCACGGCCTGCCACCGAACTCGGCGATCTCGTCCGCGGCGCCTCCAGGCATCGCGGGCATTTTCCGCGCGTCTCGGTGTGGCACGGCAGCGCCGACCGTACCGTCCATCCCAACAATGCCGGCGAGATCGTCAAGCAGTGGCTCGACGTGCATCATCTGCCTGAAGCGCCGATGTCGGGGACCGTCGTCGATGGTCATCCGCGCCAGGTCTGGTGGAACGCCGACGGCGACACCATGATCGAGTCCTATACGATCAGTGACATGGCGCATGGCACGCCGCTCGGCCGCGCCGATGACGACAAGCGCTACGGCAGGAAGGGCGCGTTCCTGCTCGAGGCTGGCATCTCCTCTTCCTATCACATCGCGAAATTCTTCGGGCTCACGCACTGGATCCGCGACGTGAGGCCCGCGATCCCGCAGACGCCGAGCACGCGGCTGATCCCGCAGGTCTCGCTGATGGCGCCGGCCGCGCCAGCTCCGCGCCCCAAGGCGGAGCGTGCGCAAGCCACCGCAGCCGAACCAGTCCCGCCGGGGCAGGCCGGTCCGGAGCGTATGACCGTACGAGCTGCGTCTGAGTTGGTGACGGCGCAGCCGGCGGCGGTCACTCGGCATGAGGTCGGCGAGCCCAGGCCGAAAGCCGCGGCGAAGAAAGAGCGTCGCGTGCTTGGCGAGGTCGGCAGTACCATCGTTCGCGCGCTGGTCAGCGCCGGCTTGATGGAAAAGCGCTAGTAGCGTTTTCGAGCGAAGTGGACACCGGTTCGCGGGAAGAAAACGCGTCAAAACAAGAATCTAGAGCTTCGGTTCTGATTCAATCAGAACCGGAAATGCTCTAAGCGCCTGCCTCGAGGCCGATTACCTCGCCTCGCTTGGGGGAGAGGGAGAGTTACATCTCCCCCGTCAGAAACGGGTTCGTGAGCCGCTCCTGGCCGAAGCTCGAACCGGCGCCATGGCCGCAGATGAAGCCGATGTCGTCGCCGAGCGGCAGCAGCTTGTCCTTGATCGACGAAATCAGCGTTGCGTGACTGCCGCCGGGCAGGTCCGTGCGGCCGACCGAGCCGTTGAAGAGCACGTCGCCGACATGGGCGAACTGCAATTCCTTGTTGTAGTAGACCACGCTGCCCGGCGAATGGCCGGGGCAATGCAGGATGTCGAAGGTGAGCGCGCCGATCTGCACCTGCTCGCCCTCGGCAAGCCAGCGGTCGGGTGCGAAATTGCGCACGCCGCTCATGCCGAACTGCGCGCCTGAGGTGACGACGTTGTCGAGCAGGAATTTGTCCGCCTGGTGTGGTCCCACGATCGGCACTTTCAACGCATCGCGCAATTCGGCGGCGCCGCCGACATGGTCGATATGGCCGTGGGTCAGCCAGATCTTCTCCACCTTGACCGCGGTCTTCTCGATCGCGGCCAGAATCTTCGGAACGTCGCCGCCGGGATCGAACACCACGGCCTGCTTGGTCTCCGCATCCCACAGGATGGTGCAGTTCTGCTCGAACAGCGTCACCGGCACGATGATCGCGCCAGCCTTCGCCTTGGTCTCGTTTGCGTTAGTCATGACCGCACAATGCCGATTTTTGGCCGGGCGCGAAAGCGAAAGATTCATGCGGCGGCTCCACGGAATCGGGGTAAGGTCGCGCTCGCATGGAACAGGGTGCCCGCCAGATATCACCGTTGCCGCCGCTGGATCGCCGCCAATCAGAGACGGCGCTCTCGGTCGCGCGCGGAACTGCGCGGCTGCTACGTTCGCTCGGCTTTTCCTGCATCAGCGAGCTGTCCTTGCCCTCCGGCAGGCGGGCCGATCTGGTTGCGCTGAACGAGCGCGGCGAGATCTGGATCATCGAGATCAAGTCGTCGGTCGAGGATTTGCGCGCCGATCACAAATGGGAAGACTATCGCGCCCATTGCGACCGGCTGTTCTTCGCGTTTACGCAGGATGTGCCCTGCGAGATCTTCCCGAAGGACACCGGCCTGATCGTCGCCGACGCTTATGGGGCCCACATGTTGTGCGAGGCGCCGGTGCACCGCCTGCCTGCGCCCACCCGCAAGCTGATGACGGTGCGCTTCGCACTCGTCGCCGGCCAGCGCATGAACCGCCTCATCGACCCGCAGGGGCACGCGGAGTTTTGGGAATAGCGCGCAGGATGGGCATCCATGATCCGCGAGCGCGAGAAGCGGTGGGTCTCGCTACGCTCTACCCACCCTCCGCTACTTTGCTTTAGCGCGGCGCGCGCTTCGCGAGAATCCGCTGCAAGGTGCGGCGATGCATGTTCAGCCGCCGCGCGGTTTCCGAGACGTTGCGGTTGCACATCTCGTAGATGCGCTGGATGTGCTCCCAGCGCACGCGGTCGGCGGACATCGGATTTTGTGGTGGCTCGGATTTCTCCGTGCCGGTCGCAAGCAATGCAGCGATGACGTCGTCGGCATCGGCAGGCTTTGCGAGATAGTCGACCGCGCCCATCTTCACCGCAGTGACGGCGGTGGCGATATTGCCATAGCCGGTGAGCACGATGACGCGCGCGTCGGGCCGCTTGCGCTTCAGGGCCGAGACCACGTCAAGACCGTTGCCGTCGCCGAGGCGCAGATCGACCACAGCAAAGGCGGGTGCAGCCTTTGCGATCTGCGTCAACCCTTCCGCGACGGTGTCGCACGATGTCACGGCGAAGCCGCGCGTCTCCATGGCGCGGGCAAGGCGCTCAAGAAACGGCTTGTCATCCTCGACAATCAGAAGCGATCGGTCGGGATAATCGGAGAGCTGCACGGGGGCGGCCAAGGTGGAGATCTCTGTCATAGCTCCTCATTATATGGCGTTGCTGGTGCCCCCTGCCAAGACCACCAAAAGTCCCCTTCGGAAATGCGGCCTTACGCCGCTGAGCCTGACGAGGCTTCCGTCGTCACACTCTATCCTTTTGTTTGAGCGTCATCTTTTCGGTAAAACGATGCCGCGTTTTGCGGCCCAATGCGGCCCCGCGGGGCGAGATTAGCTCTAAATATCCGGCCTTTCGCCACGTTCATCCGCCTCGAATCGGTCGCGCGGCCATTCCAGCGAGACCACGGCGCCGTGATCGGGAAAGGTGCGATTGGCAAAGGCGACCTTGGCGCCGGTCCGCTCGAGCAGCGTACGTGCGATGAAGACGCCGAGTCCAAGGCCCGAATGGTCGCTCGAATGGCCGCCCGGTTCATCCTCGGCTCCACGGCGGCGCGACAGATAGGGCTCGCCGATGCGCTTCAGGATATCGGGCGCAAAGCCGGGCCCGTCGTCGGAGACCACGATCTCGACCGTCTCGCTATTCCACCAGGCATTCACCTCCACCGTCTCGCGCGCGAAGTCGACCGCGTTCTCCAGGATGTTGCCGATGCCATAAAGAATCGCCGGATTGCGCCAGCCGACCGGCTCCTTGGCGGCGGCGACCGCGATTCGCACCTTGATGGCGACGCCGAAATCGCGATGCGGCGCCACGATCTCCTCAATCAGGGTCGAGAGCTGCATGCGGTCGAACGGCGCGCCGCTCGACGAGAGCTGAGTGATTTTCGCCAGGATGTCGCGGCAGCGTTGCGCCTGCTCGCGCAGGGTCTTGATGTCGGCAGCAACGAGTTGATTCTCGTGCAGCGCCTTCTCCAGTTCGCGCGAGATCAGGACAATGGTCGAAAGCGGCGTGCCGAGTTCATGCGCGGCTGCGGCCGCCAGGCCATCGAGCTGGGTCAGATGCTGCTCGCGCGCCAGCACGAGCTCGGTGGCGGCGAGCGCGTCCGCGAGCTTGCGCGCCTCCTCGGTGACCTGGAAGGCGTAGAGGCTGGTGACGCCGATCGCCAGCACGATGGAGAGCCACACGCCGAGCAGGTAGATCGGCGGCAGGATCAGGGGTTCCTCGGCGTCCCAGGGCAGCGGCATGTAGAAGAACACCAGGACCGAGGCGCAGGCGACCGCGAGGCCGCCGAGCGCGATGGTTAGCCGGACCGGGAGCGCCGTCGCCGAGATCAGGACGGGTGCTAGAAACAGGAACGAGAACGGGTTCTGCAAGCCGCCGGTGAGAAACAACAGCGCCGCAAGCTCGATGATGTTGAGGGCAAGGAGCGCGGCGGCATAGACCGGCTCCAGCCGCTGCATCGGGTTGAAGGCGATCTGGAGGCCGAGATTGAGCAGCGCCGACAGGCCGACGATGGTGAGGCATGGAATAACGGGTAAGTCGAATTCCAGCCCCTGCAGCACGATGAAAATGGCAGCGAGCTGCCCCAGCACGGCAAGCCAGCGCAGCCGCAGAATCGTGTCCAGGCGCACGTGGCGCCGCGGGTGGCGGAAGTCGGAGGCGGCGATGTCGGTCATGCTGTGTAGTTTAGCTGCGCAGGTGCCCGATCACAAATTGCACGCTTTCGGAGGCAATGGAGTTGCGCTTATCGCCGCAATGGCCCAATGAACGGTCGTTATGAACGTCATCGACCAGGTTTCGCATTCGGTGCCTCCCGCCGACGCAACAGTGCCTGCGGCGATCGAGGTCGCGCATCTGACCAAGGTCTACAAGCAGACGCTTGCCGTCGATGACATCTCCTTTGCCATCGCGCGTGGCAGCACCACGGGGCTGTTGGGCGGCAACGGTGCCGGCAAGACCACGACGATTGCCATGATCATGGGGCTGGTGCTGCCGACCGCCGGCCGGGTCCGGGTGCTGGGCCACGAGATGCCGCGCGAGGCGGCTCGCGTGCTCGGGCGGATGAATTTCGAGAGCCCGTATGTGGATATGCCGACGCGGCTCACGGTGCGGCAGAACCTCACCATCTTCGGCCGGCTCTATGCGGTGGAGCACTTACGCGACCGCATCGCGCAACTGGCCGATGATCTCGACCTCAACGATTTCATCGACCGCGCCAATGGAAAGCTCTCGGCTGGGCAGAAGACCCGCGTGGCGCTCGCGAAGGCCCTGATCAACCAGCCCGAACTGCTCCTGCTCGACGAGCCGACCGCATCGCTCGACCCCGATACTGCGGACTGGGTGCGAGAGCATCTGGCGAATTATCGCAAGGCGCACCAGGCGACCATCCTGCTCGCCTCCCACAACATGCTGGAGGTCGAGCGCATGTGCGACCGCGTGATCATCATGAAACGCGGCCGCATCGTGGACGACGACAGTCCGGATGGCATCATGGCGCGCTACAACCGCGCGACGCTGGAGGAGGTGTTTCTCGACGTTGCGCGCGGCCGCGGCAGGGACGGCGCATCATGAGCGACCTGACGAGCGATCTGGCGCTGCATGGCGGGATCTCGTTCAACCGAATCGGCGCGATGATCCTGCGCTATTGGTACCTGCTGCTGTCGTCCTGGCCGCGCTTGCTGGAGCTCGCGTACTGGCCGGTGCTGCAGGTCATCACCTGGGGCTTCCTGCAGTCCTATCTTGCCCAGAACGCCAATTTCTTTGCCCGCGCCGGCGGCACGCTGATCGGCGCGGTGATTCTGTGGGATATTCTGTTCCGCGGCCAGCTCGGCTTTTCCATCTCGTTTCTGGAGGAAATGTGGGCGCGCAACCTCGGCAACCTCATGATGAGCCCGCTGAAGCCGATCGAGTTCTTGATCGCGCTGATGGCGATGAGCCTGATCCGGCTTGCCATCGGCGTCATCCCGATGGTCGGGCTGGCGCTATTTCTGTTCCACTTCAATTTCTTTGGACTCGGCCTGCCGTTGATCGCCTTCTTCTGCAATCTGATCTTCACCAGCTGGGCGGTCGGCATCTTCGTCTCGGGGCTCGTGCTGCGCCATGGGCTTGGCGCCGAGAGCATCGTCTGGACGCTGATGTTCGCGCTGATGCCGCTCGCCTGCGTTTATTATCCGGTGCACGTGTTGCCGCTCTGGCTGCAATACGTGTCCTGGTCGCTGCCGCCGACCTATGTGTTCGAGGGCATGCGGGCGCTTCTGATCGATCACGTCTTCCGGGCCGACCTGATGCTCTCAGCGCTCGTGATTAACGCCGCGCTGCTTGTGGCTTGCTTTGCAGCATTTCTTGCCCTTTTGCGCAGCGCACGCCGGCATGGATCGCTGCTCGGGGGTGGCGAATAAGTCACTTTCCCGTGGAATCTCGCGATCTTCGCTGGAAAAGGCCCGTAAATGTACCGATCTCTGCATTGACGCATTATTACGCATTCGGCAGTATTTTGCGTCGCAAAAGGGATACAGAATCATGCCCATTGGTGAGTTTGGCGGCGCACCTCCGTTAGCTGCTGAAGGCAGTCCGGCACTAACGACGCCCATGTACTGGATGTACGAGATGGCGCAGGCCTCGCTCAATCCGGCACGCGCGGTCTCGGATGCCACCAAGATCCTGTTTCAGAATCCCCTGAATCCCTGGTCGCACACCCAGTTCGGCAAGTCGATCGCGGCGGCCGCGGAGTTGTTCGAGCGTACCACGCGCCGTTACGGCAAGCCGGAATGGGGGCTGAACGACACCGAGGTTGCAGGCGTCCGCGTGCCGATCGAGGTGCGCAGCGTCTGGGAAAAGCCATTCTGCCGGCTCCTGCACTTCGATCGCAGGTTCACCCGTCCGCTGCGCCATCCGCAGCCGCGCGTGCTGATCGTAGCGCCGATGTCCGGCCATTACGCGACGCTGTTGCGCGGCACGGTGGAAGCCTTCCTGCCGACTCATGAAGTCTACATCACCGACTGGGCGGACGCCCGCATGGTGCCGCTGTCGGAAGGCCGTTTCGATTTGGACGATTACATCGATTATGTGATCGAGATGCTGCACGCGCTGGGCGGCAACATGCATGTGATCGCGGTGTGCCAGCCCTCAGTGCCTGTTGTCGCTGCGGTGTCGCTGATGGAAGCGCGGCATGATCCCTTCGTGCCTATCTCGATGACCTTGATGGGTGGCCCGATCGATACCCGCTGCAACCCGACCGCGGTCAACGATCTCGCCCAGGAGCGCGGCATCGAATGGTTCCGCAGCCATGTCATCACCAAGGTGCCGTTCCCGCATCCCGGCGTGATGCGTGACGTCTATCCGGGATTCCTGCAGTTGAATGGCTTCATCAGCATGAATCTCGACCGCCACATGGACGCGCACAAGAATCTGTTCCGCAATCTGGTGAAGGGCGACGGCGATCTCGTCGACAAGCATCGTGATTTCTACGACGAATATCTCGCGGTGATGGACCTGGCCGCCGAATATTACCTGCAGACGGTCGACACCGTTTTCGTCAAGCACTCCTTGCCGAAGGGTGAAATGACCCATCGCGGCACACTGGTCGATCCCTCGAAGGTGACGCGCGTTGCACTGATGACGGTGGAAGGCGAGAAGGACGACATTTCCGGCCTCGGGCAGACCGAAGCAACGCATCGTCTGTGCAGTTCGATCCCGCAACATCGTCGCGTGCACTATGTGCAGCCGGGCGTTGGACACTACGGCGTCTTCAATGGTTCCCGCTTCCGCTCGGAGATCGTGCCGCGCATCAATGATTTCATGATGTCGGCTGCGAATCCCAAGTCGAGATTGGCGTTGGCCGCCGAATAACGTTGCGAACGCTGGAATCATGCGTTGATCGCGCGAAACCGCGCCGAATCGCCACCACGGTTAAGCTCCTGATCCGGCGTCAGGAATGCTGGATTCGGGGTCTGACAAGGAATGAGTGTGGCCTCATCCTTTGGGGGCGCCAAAAACAGGTCTTTTTTGTCAAAATTTCCGATTTCGGGCCCATTTTGTAGGGGCTGACGGAGGGGGGAGGCCCTGTATATTGGGCAAATGATTTGTTTTTGCGCCGGGCGATTTCGCTGGCTTGGGATATGGCAGAATCCGGGCGAACTCCTGCCCCCCGGACTGACTGACATGGCCACTCGTGCGCTCCTGTATCGGCGCCCCTACGAACCTTCGACTCTCCTGATCAAGCATGGCTCGCAAGTCTTTGCGATCCGTGTGCGCCGGCATCGCCGTGCGCGTCGTTACACGCTGCGCATTCATCCTACTGATCGCGAAGCGATATTGACCATGCCGCCGCGAGGCACGATCGCGGAGGCGAAAGAGTTCGCGCAGCTGCATGGCGGCTGGATCGCCGCGCGTTTGGGACGTTTGCCAAAGGCCGCGCCGTTCCATCCGGGTGCCGTGGTGCCGTTGCGCGGCACGCCGCACCGGATCGTGCATCGGGCCGGCGAGCGCGGCACGGTGTGGACCGAGACGCGCGACAGCGGCGAGAAGATCCTTTGCGTCGCCGGTGGCTTCGATCACGTCGACCGGCGGGTGCATGATTACCTCAAGCGCGAGGCGCGGCGCGATCTGCAGAAGGCGGCGCAGATTTACGCAGCCGAGCTCGGCGTGCGCGTCAAACGGCTGTCGATTCGCGATCAATCGAGCCGCTGGGGCTCATGCACCTCGGCCGGCTCGCTTTCGTTCTCCTGGCGGCTCATCCTCGCGCCGCCTTACGTGCTCGACTATCTCGCGGCCCACGAGGTCGCGCATCTGGTCGAGATGAACCACTCGCCGCGGTTCTGGAAAGTGGTGGGCCGCATCTGCCCGTCACAGGAGCGGGCGAAGAAGTGGCTCGATACGTGCGGGAACGACCTGCACCGGTATGGGATCGAGGATTAGAGTGTTTTCGAGCGAAGTGGGGACCGGTTCGCGTGAAGAAAACGCGTCAAAACAAGAATCTAGAGCTCCGGTTCTGATTCAATCAGAACCGGAAATGCTCTAGCTGTCGTCGGAACGACAGTGTTGAAGCAGTCGCGCTTCCAACTATCGCCCGAAAAGCCGCTGAATAAGCCAGCCATCGAGCCCAGCATCAGCTTCGGGCCGTACTGCGGCGCGGGTTGGTGATGGCCGTCCGCTATTGTTGGCAGGTTGGGGCGCGGACGGCATTGCCGCCGATGACGTCGGCGCTGTGACTTGCGAGGCGATCTGGGCCAGCGTTGCCAGAGGGCCGGATGGCTGCACATTCGATGACGGCGCGTTCGGCAGGGGCGTCGGCTGTACGCCCTGGAGTGCGACGCGCATGAAGCGCGACCACACTTCGACCGGCAGGCCGCCGCCGGTGGTCTTCTTGGTCGGCGAGTTGTCGTCATTGCCGAGCCAGACGCCGGCTACCAGATGCGACGTGTAGCCGATGAACCAGGCGTCGCGGAAATCCTGGCTGGTGCCGGTCTTGCCGGCGGCCTGCCAGCCCTGGATCTCGGCCTTCCGCGCGGTGCCGGAGATCAGCGTCTGCTCCATCATGCTGTTCATCATCGCCACATTGCGCGGCTCGATCACCTGGTTCGGCTGTTCGGGCTGGCGCATGTAAAGCAGCTTGCCGTCCAGCGTCTTGATCCTGTTAACGACATGGGGCGAGACGACAAAGCCGCCGTTGGCGAAGGTCGCGTAGGCGCCGACCAACTCGGTGACGGAGACTTCCGAGGTGCCGAGCGCGATCGAGGCGTTGGGCTCGAGCTTTGAGGAGATGCCGAGCCGGTGCGCGGTGCGCACCACGTTCTTCGGTCCGACCTCGAGCCCCACCCGCACCGCGACCGTGTTGAGCGACATCGCAAGCGCCTGGGTCAGGGTGACCTGGCCGAAATATTCATGGCTGTAGTTCTCGGGTTTCCAGCCCTTCACATCGAGTGGCGCGTCGAGCCGCACCGTCTCGGGCGTGAGCCCCGACTCGATCGCGGTGAGGTATACGAACGGCTTGAATGCCGAGCCCGGCTGGCGCCTGGCGGTGACGGCGCGGTTGAACTGGCTCTCGGCATAATTGCGCCCGCCGACCATGGCGCGCACGGCCCCGTCAGGGGTCATTGCCACCAGCGCGCCCTGGCTGACATTGAACTTCAAGCTCTTTGCCGCGAGCTCGTCGATCACGGCGGCTTCGGCCGCGCTCTGCAGCTTGGGATCGATCGTGGTCTCGACCACGATGCTCTGCTCGATCTGGCCGACGAGGTCGTCCAGCACCTCGGAGATCCAGTCGGCGACATAGTTGACGGTGCCGGCACCGGCCGGCTTCACCGACTGGGCCGGATGGGCGCTCGCGGCTTCCGCCTGTGCCTCGGTGATGAATTTTGCCTCGGCCATTGCCGCGAGCACGGTTTTCGCACGGGCCTCTGCGCCTTCGGGGTTGCGGTTGGGCGCAAGGCGCGAGGGGGACTTGACGAGGCCGGCGAGCATCGCGGCTTCGCCAATGGTGACGTTCTTCGCCGACTTGCCGAAATAGCGCTGCGCGGCCGCCTCCACGCCATAGGCGCCGGAGCCGAAATAGACCCGGTTCAGATACAGCTCGAGGAGCTCGTTCTTGGAATATTTGCGCTCCAGCCACAGCGCGAGCTCGACCTCCTGCAGCTTGCGCAGCATGGTGCGCTCCTGGGTCAGGAACAGGTTCTTGGCGAGCTGCTGGGTCAGCGTCGAGCCGCCCTGCGAGACCCCGCGATGCAGGAGGTTTGTGACCGCCGCGCGCAAGATGCCAAAGGGGTCGATGCCGAAATGGGAATAGAAGCGGCGGTCCTCGATGGCGATGAAGGCTTTCGGCAAGTATGGCGGCAGGTCCTTCAGCGCGACGTTGGCGCCCGCCATCTCGCCGCGTTGCGCCAGCACGCTGCCGTCGACACCTGTGATCTCGATGGTCGGCGGGCGCTTCGGGATTTCCAGCGACTGGATCGGCGGCAGGTGCGCGCCGGCCCAGATCACCGCACCGATCACCGCGATGCCGGCCCACAGGCCGCACACCACGCCCCAATAGAGCAGGCGCGATAGGCTAGCGCCGCCGCGCGACTTGCTACGGCGCCTGTTGCTCACGTTGGAAGCCGGCTTTCGCTCACGCGGTGGGTCATCGTCATCAGGCTCCTCCTGCTTGCGCTTGGCAGAGGTCTTTTTCGGCGTGCTCATGGGCGAAGGAATGCGGTCTTCCGGGCTGAGCCGGATCGCGGCAAGCGACGCGCCGAGTCCGAATTGCGGCTCCTTGCGAGCGCCGCTCTTTTTCCGTCCCCACGCCATACGCAGCTCACGCCCACAAGACTCCCACAACACGCTAGCGGTGGGACTTTAAGGGCCGGTTACGCAAACCTTAACGCGGCATTAGGAGGTAGGGCGTCGCGTGATAGAACAGTGTCGGAAACGGGCTTTAAGGGAGAGCCGCATGGGCCATATCGATCCGACCAAGGAAGTTTTCGCAGAGTTCCGCGCCAATGATCGCCCGGGACCGATCCACATGCTCAACCTCGTGCGCTTGCGCACTGAGGCCGCCTATCCCGACGGCCGCAAGGCGAGCGGCGCGGAGGCCTACGCGGCCTATGGTCGCGAGAGCGGCCCGGTGTTTGCGCGGCTCGGCGGCAGGATCGTCTGGCAAGGCCGGTTCGAGCTGATGCTGATCGGTCCACGGGACGAGCGCTGGGACCATTGCTTCATCGCCGAATATCCCAGCGTCGGCGCCTTTGTCGAGATGATCCGCGATCCCGTCTATCGGGAAGCGGTCAAGCACCGCCAGGCGGGCGTGGAGGATTCGCGCTTGATCCGGTGCGGCGTGCTGCCGATTGGAAAGACGTTCGGGGAGATTCCGACCTAAAGCATGATCCGGAAAAGTGTGCAGCGGTTTTCCGAAAAGATCATGCTCAATCAAAGACCTAAAGCGCGATGACGATTCAACCAAATCTCATCGCGCTTTAGACGATCCGGCGCAAATTCTTCGGCACCGTCATTACTGGGTGGTCCGAACGACCAGACCCGGAATCTCGAGGTTCCGGGTTCGGTCCTGAAATCATGAATGCCCGGCACGAGGCCGGGCATCACGACTGCATATGAGGTCGGTTGGCGAAATTACCCCGCAGCCCCCGTATCCTCGATGATCGGGCCGAACAGCTCCCAGCGCTCGCCGTTGAAGCGCATCATCTGCAGCTGCTTGTTGACGCGGTAGTCGGTCGGCGAGGTGTTGGCCTTGATGCCGGGCAGTGCGATGTCGAGCACCACGTCCTTCAGGCTTGCCGCCTGCTTCATCACGTTCTCGCGCGTGAGGTCGTCGCCGCACTGCTTCAGCACATAGGCCAGGAGCTGCGAGGTCGAATAGCCATAGGTGTTGAAGTTCGAGTTCTTGTCGCCATCCGGATAGTACTTGGCCATGAAGTCGAAATAGCGCTTCAGGCCGGCGTCTTCCTTCCAGGTCGGATCGAGCGGATCCTTGCCGTAGTTGACGCTGATCACGCCCTTCGACGCATCAAGCCCCGCCGGCTGCATCACGGCGCCGACCGAGGTGGCGTTGATGTCGACGATGTGCACGGGGTGCCAGCCGAGCTCGAAGTTCTTCTTGATCGCCTGCGCCGCGAATTTCGGCGTGGAGGCACTGAAGAACAGGTCGGTGCCGGCCGCCTTCAGCTTCAGGATCTGCGAATCGATGGTCGGATCGGACACCTCGTAGGAGGCCTCCGCCACGATCATGCTGGCAGCCTTGTCGCCGAGCCCGGCCTTGATGCCGTTGAGGTAGTCCTTGCCCAGATCGTCATTCTGGTAGAGCACGCCGACCTTGGCGGTGGGATATTCCTTCAGAATGTACTGGCCGTAGATCCGCCCCTCGACGAAGTAATTGGGGTTGAAGCCCATGGTCCAGGGGAAGTTCTTCGGGTCAGTGAACTTCGATGCGCCGGTGGCGGCGAACAGCTGCGGCACCTTCTTGGCGTTGAGATATTTCTGCACGGCCGCATTCGACGGCGTGCCGATGATCTGGAACGTCAGCAACACCTCGTCGCCTTCGACCAGCTTGCGCACCTGCTCGACGGCCTTGGGTGGGCTATAGGCGTCGTCATACTGGATCAGATTGATCTTGCGGCCGTTGATGCCGCCCTGGTCGTTGATCATCTTGAAATACGCGGCCTGGGTCTTGCCGATCGAGGCATAGGCCGAGGCAGGTCCCGAGAACGGCACGGTCTGGCCGATCTTGATCTCGGTGTCGCTGGCGCCGGTGTCATATTTCTTCTGGGCGTAGGCCGAATTGGCCGACAGCGCGATGGTCAGCGCGGCGCCTGTCGCCAGACGGAAAAGTCCCTTGCTCATTGCAAAGCGTTCCTCTTT
This sequence comes from Bradyrhizobium sp. Tv2a-2, assembly GCF_000472425.1. GTDB lineage: Bacteria > Pseudomonadota > Alphaproteobacteria > Rhizobiales > Xanthobacteraceae > Bradyrhizobium. Next base: position 100,488 of record NZ_AXAI01000007.1, read on the forward strand.
TTTGTGACGGTCATTCTTGTGGTGGCCGATGGTCTCCCCCTGAGGGCGCCACGGTTGGGCGGGATAGTGGAGGAGCGTTTTCCGCAATGCAAGATGGCGCCTGGCAGCTAAGACTAACGGAGCATGTGTCACGGCCCGCGCGCCCGCAGGTCGCGAAACGGGTGGCGCCCACCCCGCGCGGTCCTCAAAATGCATCCGACTGTCTGGAGATGGAAATGCCAATGAAAACAAAGGCAGCTCTGTCGTTCGGGCTCGGCCGCCTGGATACGCCGATCGGGGTGGCCCTGCTCGTGACCGATGCCGACCAGATCCTCTGTGCGCTGGACTGGGAAGATTATGAGTCGCGGATGCGAGAGCTGCTGCGGCTGCAGCATGGCGACGTCGTTCTGCAAGAACGGCCGGCGCCATCGGGCATCCGCAATGCGCTGTCGGCCTATTTCGGGGGTGATCTCGCCGCGCTTGGCGCGATCAAATGGCGGCTCGGCGGCACGCCGTTCCAGCGCAAGGTGTGGGCGGCGCTTGCGGATATTCCGGCCGGCACGACCATGAGCTATGGCGCGCTCGCCGCGCAACTCGGCAGCCCCAGAGCGATGCGGGCGGTCGGACACGCCAACGGCGCCAACCCGATCAGCGTCGTCATTCCCTGCCATCGCCTGATCGGCGCCGATGGTTCGCTGGTCAAATATGGTGGCGGCCTGCATCGCAAGCGCTGGCTGCTCGCCCATGAGGGCGTGGCGTTCGAGGCTGTTGCAAGCCGAACCAGAACAGCGAGACAGGCGTGACGGAGCTTGCGCTTGGAAGCGGAAGCCGGAACCGTCTGCCGCTATCTCCGCAGTGGCTTGGCCGATTCCGGACGCAGATAGTCAATCGTAGATCAGCTTGCATGCTCTTCAACTCACCCACGCGGCGGAACCTCCCGGGAGCGATGGGGACTGCGGCACAAGCGCGCGCTTAATGAGCGTTTAACGCTTTTGAGCAACAGATAGGCCACCAGCGCGAACTGACATCTTAGTAGAAATGCGGCTCCGTCCCCGGGGAGGGGAATTGCATGGGACTGCTTCTCGTTGGCGTGCTTGCTGGAATCGTGATCGGCTTTGCCTGGCTTTCCCCGTCACAGGGTCATTTCCAGGGATGCATGTTCCAGTGGCAGGGCTGTCACGACCAAGTTGCGGCCAGCGAGCCGGCCACGTCCCAAGGAGCGGACCAAGGAACGCACCAGGGAACGCGACACGTCGCGCCGCGAAGACCGGATTCTCCGACGGCTCACGCGGAGTCTCTGCTGGCATCGAAACGTGCCCGCCGCGCATCTGCCAAACACTGGGCCGCTCTCGCCAAGCAGGCGGCCGAGCCCGCGGGAATCAAAGTCTCCTCAGCCGAGCGTCGGCAAGCTGCAGCGTCGGATCCCGTCCTGGACAGGGCGAAAGCCTCGATCGCGGCGAAGATGGAAGATCCGACGTCAGCCGAGTTCAGTGACATGGATCGCGCGTATAGAAAGAACACATTCGGGCGGGCCACCGACACCATCTGCGGTCACGTCCGAGGGAAGAATGCGTCAGGCGGGGATACCGGCGAGAGACCATTTCTATATCTCGTGAAGGAGGATGATGCATACGTCGTCGACGGCAAGCCTGACTCGGCGGCGGCGATCGCGTATCGGAATATCTGTAAATAGCGCTTGATCCGGCAGCGCGGATATTTCTCGAAACATCGCGTCCTGCGCCGGATGGAATTCTGCGGAAAGAATTTCCGCCCCCACTCAAGATCGATCCTGGTAACGCCCGGGCCGCGGCCCATGCCCGGGCGTCGACGGCATCATCTCGATTGGAAACTTCGGCGGCGGCGTGCAGCGCCGGTGCCGGAGGTCGGCCGTTCAAAAATGCGGACTTGCAGGTTGCGGGGTAGCTCAGCAGTTTTCTGTATTTAGGGGATAACAATGGACGGTATAGTCAACTCCGCAGAGCGGCTTGACGCATCGCTGCAGTTGCCGGCGCTGGTGCTCATCGAGCCGCTTACTCTGACGCGGACCTGCATTCTGAATATCCTCAGGCGGGAGTTGCTCGGGCTCGATATCATCGACATCGCGACAACGGACGACCTCCATTGCGCGTCGGGACGGGATATACGCCTGGTCGCGCTGGGCATTGGAGACAAGTCTGTTGGCGATTCCTCCGTCGAGGACGATCTTGCGTTGCTGGTGGATTATTGCTCGGGCGCGTCGGTCGCGCTGCTCTCGAATCGCGAAGACGAGGATACCGCGCTCGCGGCGATGCACCGGGGTGTTCGCGGCTTCTTTCCAAGTTCGCTTCCGGTCGAAGTCGTCGTTGCGGGCTTGCGTCTTGTGCTCGCCGGCGGCGTCTACAGGCCGCTTCCTGTCATCGGACTGGCCGGGACGAGCGGCCCCGAACAATCGTGTCCCCGCATGCCGCCGCCTGGCTGTCCTGTCAACGGCGCCGAGAAAGGCGCGGCCGAGAAAAATGCGACCGACTTCACGCCGCGCGAACAACAAGTGCTCGCCGAGCTCGAACTTGGTCTTCCAAACAAGGTGATTGCGGCCAAGCTCAATCTCTCGGAAAACACCGTCAAAATGCACGTCCATCACATCATGCGAAAATGCGCCGCCCGCAATCGCACCCAGGCCGTTCTCCACTGGAGCGGCAGGTTGACCCATCATGGCCGCGACACCGGCGCGAGCGGATCTTCGCTTCCTGAAGTGGAGATCGATGTGCGGCCCCGGCTCAGTCCTCGCGGAAAGCCCTGTTGAAGCTGTCCATCAGCGGCCGCAAGGCGTAGAGTGCGACGGTCGTGTGCCCCGTTGTGATGAAGACCTGCGTCGGCATTCCAGGAATGATGTTAATATGGTGTTCGGCGATCCGCGGGTCTTCCACGCGAATCTTCGCCGAGTAATAGGGCTGGTCGGTACGTTTGTCGACAAGACGGTCGGCGGATACGTGCGCCACCGTGCCCTTGAGGCGCGGTACGCGACGCTGATTGTAGGGGATCAGGTGGACCTCTGCCTGGAGGCCAGGATAGACCACATCGATGTCCTCAGGCCTGAGTCGCGCGGTCACGATCAGTCGATCCTGCCGCGGCACCAGATCGAGGAGCGGCGCACCGGCCGCGATCACGCCGCCGGGCGTATGAATCCGCAGCTCGGTCACGATACCGTCCTCAGGGGCCTTGATCTCGGTTCGGGATAGCTGATCCTCGGCCGAAAGCAGCTTCTCGCTCAGTTGAAATTTCTGGTTTTGTGCCTCACGCAGCGACTGGGCGATGTCGTTCTGCCGGTCGCTCTCGAGCTTGAAGCGCGTTGCCTTGGATTCGTTGATGACCTGTTCGGCACGCGAGATCTGCGCTGCGACTTCACCCCGGCGCCCCTCGATGTCTGCCATTTCGCGTTGCAGGCTGAGCAGACGGGGGCGCCGTTCGAGCCCCTTCTCGACAAGGGTCGAAACCATCTCCAGTTCATCGCTGACAATGGCCGACCGCTGCGCGGCTGCGGCGCCTTGCGCCTTCAGCCCCTGAATCTCCTCCATGATCTCGGCTTTCTTCTGATCGATGATGGCGAGCTGAGATGTGAAGACTTCATGCCGCGTCTGATAGATGTGTCGTTGTGCGCTGAGGAGGGACGCGGCCGCGGCGTTCTGCTCCGCCAGCGCCTGCAGTCCAGCTGGAAACGACACCCGATCGCGCTCTTGCTGTTCGGCGAGCAGCCTTGCCTCGCGTGCCATGGCGTCCCACAGTTGAGCTCGAAGGCTCTCGACCTCGGCACGGGTTCGGGTGTCGTCCAGCTCGATCAATGTCTGTCCGGTCTGCACAACGTCGCCGTCGGCGACCAGGATAGCCCTCACGATCCCGCCTTCGAGATGTTGGATCGTCTTTCGGCTCGATTCCGGTTCCACGACGCCAGAAGCAATTGCCGCGCTTTCAAGTGGCGCGAAGCTCGACCAGATTCCCAGCCCGAGCACAAAGCAGAGCACCAGGAGATTTCCGGTCAGGGTGACGCCACGAAGCGCGGTGCGGGGCGAAGCCGGCGTCGGGCTGGAGCACCATGGAAATTCAAGCGGTTCGAAGTCGTCGATCGCGGCGATCACCGTCCCGAACCGAGGCCCGGGCACGAGATGAGGCGAGGGCGCCTGCGTATCGGCTTCCTGGGTCATGGGACAGCTGGCTCCAGCGACGCACCGACGGCTCCGCCCGGCTCATCCTGCATGACCTGCGATGGCATTTGTGATGGGACCTGCGGCCGGCTCAGATGCCGCTCAAAGATTTCCTCGCTCGCGCCGAACGCGAGCATCGTGCCGCCCTGCATGATGGCAATCTTGTCCGTGGCCGCGAGGATGCCCATTCGGTGCGTGATGACGACCACCGTGGTATTGGTGATTTTCATCTGCTCAATGGCATCGAGCAGCACACGCTCGCCCACATAGTCGAGGCTCGAGTTGGGCTCATCGAGCACCACCAGACGCGGTTCTCCGAACATGGCACGGGCAAGACCGAGACGCTGGCGGTAGCCGCGCGAAAAGCCGAATCCGCCGTTGGGAACGGCAGTGTCATACGCTTCAGGCATGTGCATGATGGTGTCGTGGATTCCGGCAAGCTTTGCCGCCTCGACGAGTTTGGCCGGATCGGTGTCATCGAGCCTGCCAATATTGTCCTTTATTGTTTCCCCGAACAGATTGATGTCCTGCGGTAGATATCCGAGGTAACGGCCGCGTTGCCCTTCGCGCAACATCGAGACGTCGACCTTGTCCAGCAGGACGCGCCCCCCTGTGGGTGAGGATATTCCGGCGATAATCTGGCCGAGCACCGACTTGCCTGAGCCTGACGAACCGATGATGCCCAGGCATTCCCCGGGCGCCAGACGGAACGAAACATTCTTGAGCAGGAAGTGACCGGCCTGCCGCAACTCGAGGCTGACATTGTCGACGACGAGGTCGCCTCGCGGCCACTCCGGCCGAATGCCGGGATCTTCCGCAGCAGGGCAATTGGCAGCGAGCATGCCGTCGAGCTTCCGATAGGCTTCCAGAGCCGTCGTCAGGGCTTTCCACGCTGTCACTGCACCTTCCACGGGGGCGATTGCGCGGCTGAACAGCAGTGACGAAGCAAAAATGATGGCGGGATTGCTGCCGTAGTCGACGACGAGCCACGCGGCTGCGCCCATGATCAGGACTTGCGCCAGCGCGCGTATCGGCTTGGCAAGGAGCATGATGATTTCGGACCGCTGCTGGGCCAGGTCCTGTTCGTTTCGTGCGTCCAGCGCTGCCTGCTGGATCTGGCGGGCGGCGCCATCGAACATCCCCATGGTCCGGATCATGTGAATATTGGCAACTGCTGTCGCAAGCCGGCCATAGCTTCTGGACAGCGCCGTACCAGATCTTGCCAGCGCATCTTCGGTCAGCAGTCCGCTCGCTAGTGTCAGCCCGAATGAGACCAGCACGCTGCAGGCGGCAATCATCCCCAGTAAGGGGTGCACGAGAAAAAGGACGATGAGGAAGAGAGGTGCCCACAGCGCGTCGAACAGCATCGGGGACGCGCTGGATTCCATAAACTGACGGAGAACGGTAAGGTGCCGATAGGCCTCCGGTGCGCGCGAAGGATCACCGCGGAAGGCGCATTCGAGGGAAGCCGATAACACGTTGGGACGAAGGCGGTCCTCGAACCATGCGCCAAGCCGGCCCAGGACGACACGGCGCAATGCGTCGAGTATCCCTCCGATGACGACGGTGAAGGCCACGATCAGGGTGAGCAGCATCAGCGTGGCGCCGCTGCGGCTCGACAGGACACGATCGTAGATCTGGAGCAGGTAGATCGAGGGGGCAAAGAGCAGCAGATTGTAGCTGCAGCTATAGGCGAACACGAGGGCAAGCGGGCCTGCGCAGGTCCAAAGCGCCGCCTGCAGCGGTGTCTTTGGCGGCGGTACGATGTTTAACCGGAGGAACGGGATCGGCATTGTCGTCACCGCGAGACGTTACACTTCGCTCGACCGTCAATCCGACGCGGCGACAGATCAACCGGCGCCAAATGGACCGGCGGCTGATGCCGCCGGTCTTCGCCCGCCGGACAGGCCAGCGATCAGATGGAAATTTCGGGCTGGATGTCCACGTTTCCGCCCAACGCCAGGTTGCCATCGCCACCATAGCCGCCGATGCCGGCCATCACGTCCTGGTGCTGGTCGACCCAGAGAGTGTTGTCCTGGGTGGCCGTCGTATTGGCATAGACCTTGGACGTGTCGTGGCCGCTCTTCGAGCTCTGATCGCCGTCCGAGTTGGCGTTGGCATAAGCCTTCGACCACTTCTCGCCTTCTGCGCTCGCCTTGCCGGCGTCCCAATAGGCTTTTTGATCGACGTGATCGCCGGTCTTGACCGAGACGCTGGCGCCGGTCGCTGTATTGGATGGATCGAAGCTGAGCGTCGGCGCATTCACGACATATCCCTTGAAACTGCCCTCGCCACCGTTTCCGGCGCTGTTGCCGCCGGTATCTATCGACTTGAAATGGATCGAGTCAGAAATGCTGATTGATGGTTTTGCATAGGTCATGCGAGCCTCCGTGTTGGGTTCACGAGTCATCCACGAGTTGCAGATGACAGGTTTACGCGGCGGAGTTTGGTCCGCGCGCGATTGAGCGCGATAGATGCCAAATGGAATGCTATCCTTGTGATGGGTTACACCCGAAAGGCTGTATGCCTCATGCGCGGTTTTATGATCGTGCCGTGGCGAAGGGACATGCGGAGCGCCGAGGCATTCAGGCATGCCTCATTGCAGGCGTGGCGTCCGTGTGAGCGATTGTGCCCTTATGCGACCAGATGGAGATCAGACAGAAGGTGCGCAGCGACATCGCCTCCCAGCGCGAGGTTGCCGTGGCCGCCGTCGCCGCCGATCCCGGCGATCTGGGTCGCACTCTGGTCGATATGCACGTTATTGACCTGGTCGGCCTCCGCCGTGGCGTGGGGACCCGCGATCGCAATGTTGATCGGCGCATAGATCGCGATGCTGATGTCGACAAGGCTGCCCGAAAAATGGCCGTTGCCGCCATTGCCGGCGCCGTTGCCGCCGGTTGCGATCGCGTCGGAGCCGCCGGCCTGCCCCGACAAGAGGATGCCGCTGCTGCCGCCGACGGCGAGGTTGTCGCTGCCGCCATGGCCTCCTATGCCGGCTGTTTGCGAGGACGACTGATCCAGGTTCACGTTGTTGGTCTGGATTGCGTACGTGCTGGAATTGTAGCCCGCGATGGCGATATTGACGGGATCATAGAGCACGAAGGACGCATGGACGAGCCCGCCATAGGCATAGCCATCGCCGCCGTTGCCGGCCTGGTTGCCGCCGCTCTGAATCATCTCGCCGCCCGACGACGAGCCCGATCCGATTGTCGTCACGTCGCCGCCGATGGCGGCGTTGCCGTTACCACCGCTGCCGCCGACGCCTGCGATCTGAATGGCCGATTGATCGATCTGGACTGTATTCGATTGAGAAGCTTCGGCGATCCCACCGGGACCGGCCACCGCGATGTCGACCGGATGGTAAATCACGATGGGAGCATCCAGCAATACGCCGGAAAAGCTGCCATTGCCGCCATTGCCGGCGTTGTTGCCGCCCGTTGCGACCGGCTCGGAGGCGAGCGAGGAAAGGCTGGCATTTCCTCCCGAGGCGATATTCCCGTCGCCACCATTGCCGCCGATACCGGCCATCTGCAGCGCCGACTGATTGAAGCTCGCATTGTTGGTCTGCTCGGCCAGTGCCGTGGAATCATATCCCGCCGCGACGCTGATATTGATCGGTTCATAGATGATCATCGAGGCGTGAATGATACCTCCATAGAAATAGCCGTTGCCGCCGTTGCCGGCCGTGTTGGCTCCGCTATCGATTGCAACCGGGCCCGGGCTGGCCATTCCCGAGCCTGATGCTGGCTCAAGAGCTGAAATGCTTCCCCCCGCCGCCAAATCGCCATTTCCACCATGGCCGCCAATGCCCGCCATCTGAACGGCATGTTGATCGATCTGAACGGCATTGGTCTGATGCGCGTCGGCGTGACCGTGCGCGGTCGCATACGCGGCATTGACCGGACTGACGTAGGCGGCCGGGGAGTTCATCACCAGACCGGAGAAAAAGCCGCCGCCACCATCGCCGGCGCTGTCGTCGCCCGTGTCGATTGCGGAATGGTGCGTTGTGTCGTGCCGCCCCGGGGCAGTCATGCCATGGCCATCATGCCCGTGATAGGGCTGATGATGCAGCCGGATTCCATCCGACAGCTGCCAGAAATTCATGGTCGCTCTCCTGATCGCGATCGCGTCCCGCGCAGGCCGCCGGGTCATTCCGACCTGAAGCCGAAATCTCCTCCTTGGTCAGTGAAAAGCCGAGTCGTCAATTCGGGTGTAGCTTTCGGTGAGCAACATCAGATCGGCTACGCCCGTTCGTAGGCGGCGGAAGCCGCTCGCGCGCCAAACCTGCGGCGTCACGCCGCGGGCTTCGCCACCGCTTCGTCGTTCGACAGCAGGTGCAACAGCGCGCTGCGGATAGCGGCCTGGCGGGTCGGCGCGGCGATCTGTGCGCCCAGCAGGTCCGTGACATAGAACACGTCGCGGGCGCGCTCGCCGAAGGTCGCGACATGGGCGGAGGCGATGTTGAGGTTGAGCTTCGATAGCGTCGTGGTCAGCTGGTAGAGCAGGCCGGGCCGGTCGAGGCCGGAGACCTCGATCACGGTGTAGAGCTCCGACCACTGGTTGTTGATGCTGACTTCCGGCTCGACCACGAAGGCTTTGTTGATCTTGGTCCGGCTCGAGCGCCGCGCCACCGCCTCGGGCAGCCGCAGCTTGCCTTCGAGCACGTCCTCGATCATCTCGCCAATGCGGGTCGCGCGCCGGCCCTCGTCCTCGTCGCGGTCGTATTCCCTCGAGATCGCGATGGTGTCGAGCGCGCGGCCGTCGGTGGTGGTATAGATCTGCGCGTCGACGATGTTGGCGCCGGCGGATGCGCAGGCGCCTGCGATGATCGAGAGCAGCCACGGGTGGTCCATCGCAAAGATGGTGAGCTCGGTGACACCGCGCGCCTCGTCGAAGCCGACATTGATCGCGAGCTTGTGGCCGGCGTCCTCGCTTGCCTTGATGAACCGGGCCTGGCGAATCTTGCGTGGCAGGTCGACCTTGAGCCAGTAGGCCGGGTAATGCCGGCCGATGTAAGCGCTGACGTCGGCCTCGCTCCATTCGGTGAAGGCGTTGCGGAACTCGGCCTGCGCTGCAGCAAGGCGGCGGGCGCGGTTCACCTCCGAGAAGCCGCCGGTGAGCACCGGCTCGGTCTCATAATAAAGAGAGCGCAACAGCTGCGCCTTCCAGCCGTTCCACACGCCGGGGCCGACACCGCGGATGTCGGCGGTGGTCAGGATGGTCAGAAGCTTCATCTGCTCGACCGACTGCACGACGGCTGCGAAATTCTCGATGGTGCGGCGGTCGGAGAGGTCGCGCGATTGGGCCACCGTCGACATGGTCAGGTGCTCTTCGATCAGCCAGGCCACGAGCTCGGTATCGGCGGCGGAGAAGCCGAGCCGCGGGCACAGCCGCCGCGCCACCTTGGCGCCGGCAATCGAATGGTCTTCGGGCCGGCCCTTGGCGATGTCATGCAGCAGCGTCGTGATGTAGATCACCGAACGGTGCTCGGGCCTGATCTTGCGCATCAGGTCGCTCGCCAGCGTGAACTCGTCGTTGCCGCCGCGCTCGATCTCCTGCAAAAAGCCGATGCAGCGGATCAGGTGCTCGTCCACCGTATAGTGGTGGTACATGTTGAACTGCATCATCGACACGATGCGGCCGAAGGCGCGGATGAAATGGCCGAGCACGCCGGTCTCGTTCATCCGCCGCAGCACGATTTCCGCGTCGTTGGAGGTGAGGATCTCCATGAACAGGCGGTTGGCTTCCGGATTCTCACGCAGCTCCTGGTTCACGAGCTTGAGCGAGCGGGTCACCATGCGCATCGCGTCGGGATGGAACGCGAGGTTGTTCTTTTGCGCCAGCCGAAAGATCCGGATCATGTTGACCGGATCATGCTTGAACACGTCGGGGGCGGCGAGATTGATGCGGTTGTTGTCGACGATGAAGTCGTCGGAATCAGGCACCCTCCGCCGGGTCACGTTGGGGCGGAAGCGCGCCATCATGCGGCTGAGCACCGGCGCGGGCTTGGCCTGCTGGTCCTCCAGCTTGGCGCAGAGGATGGCGGTGAGGTTGCCGACTTCCTTGGCGATCAGGAAGTAGTGCTTCATGAAGCGCTCGACGTCCTGCATGCCGGGATGGCTGGTGTAACCAAGACGGATCGCGATCTCGCGCTGCAGGTCGAAGCTCAGCCGCTCCTCAGGTCGCCCGGTGACGAAGTGCAGATTGCAGCGCACCGACCACAGGAAGTCGGCGCAGCGACGGAAGGTGCGGTATTCCTGCGCATCGAACACGCCGCGCTCGAGCAGCTCCTCGGTCTCGCGCACCCGGTAAACATATTTGGCGATCCAGAACAGCGTGTGGAGGTCGCGCAAGCCGCCTTTGCCGTCCTTCACATTCGGCTCGACCAGATAGCGCGATTGTCCGGCACGGCGGTGCCGCTCCTCACGCTCGGCGAGTTTGGCCGTCACGAACTCGGCCGCGGTGCCCTGCACCACTTCCTTATCGAAGCGCGAGACCAGTTCGTCGTAGAGCGGCTTGTCGCCGGTGAGGAAGCGCGTCTCCAGGATCGCGGTGCGGATGGTCATGTCGCCGCGCGCCTGGCGGATCGATTCATCGACCGAGCGCGTGGCGTGGCCGACCTTCAGGCCCATGTCCCATAGGCAATAAAGAATGGCTTCGGCGACCTGCTCGCCCCAGGCGGTCTGCTTGTAGGGCAGGATGAAGAGCAGATCGATGTCGCTTTCCGGCGCCATCAGGCCGCGGCCATAGCCGCCGGTCGCGACCACCGCCATGCGCTCGGCGCCGGAGGGGATCGGTGAGCGGTAAAGATGACGGGTCGCGGCCGCAAACAGGATGCGGATGATCTCGTCCTGCACGAAGCAGAGCCGCTCGGCGCAGCGCCGTCCGTGCCGATCCCTGAGCAGTGTGGCCTGGGCTGCCGCGCACGCTGCGACCAGCTCGCCTTTCAGCAGCTGCGCCATCGAGGTGCGGAAGATGTCCTCGTGTCCGGCATGCTGCTCGGCCAGTGCATCGATCGCCGCGGTGACACGGGCGGTGTCGAAAAAGGTGGCGTCTGCTGCTCGGTTAGGCTCGGCTACCAGATTGTCCATGATCTCACCGGATACCGGACCCCGCCCGCCCTGTCACGAAACATTCCGGTGTTGCGCAAATTCCATGCTGGATTTCGCGGTGCTGACAGCAATTCTGTTCTCGTCGGGGGGACTGAGGGAGTGCGGATTTTCTCGTTGACGCGAGTGCTTAACATATTGAAAGAAAAGCCAGTTTTTAAGGGAGGTGGATATGCATATTTTATCGCGTCGCAGGTTGGTCGCGGGCCTTGCAGCTGCAATGTTGATGCCGATCGGCGCGCGCGCGGCCGAACCACTCAGGGAGATCCGCATCGACTGGGCGACCTACAACCCGGTGTCGCTGGTCTTGAAGCAGAAAGGGCTCCTGGAGCAGGAGTTCGCCAAGGACGGCATCAGCATCGTCTGGGTGCAGTCGGCCGGTTCCAACAAGGCGCTGGAGTTCCTCAATGCGGGCTCGATCGATTTCGGCTCGACTGCGGGCTCGGCGGCACTGGTCGCCAGGATCAACGGCAACCCGATCAAGTCGATCTATGTCTATTCGCGGCCCGAATGGACCGCGCTTGTTACGACCAAGGATTCGAAGATCGCAGATGTTGCGGACCTGAAGGGCAAGCGTGTCGCGGTCACCCGCGGCACCGATCCGCACATCTTCCTGGTCCGCGCGCTGCTGGGTGCGGGCTTGACCGAGAAGGACATCACGCCGGTGTTGCTCCAGCACGCCGACGGCAAGACCGCGCTGATCCGCGGCGATGTCGATGCCTGGGCGGGGCTCGACCCGATGATGGCGCAGGCCGAAATCGAGGACGGCGCCAGGCTGTTCTACCGCAAGGCCGACGCCAACACCTGGGGCATTCTCAATGTACGCGAGCAGTTCCTGAAGGACTATCCGGACATCGTTCGCCGCGTGCTCGCGACCTACGAAGAGGCACGCAAATATTCGCTGGCGAATTACGACGACCTGAAGAAGACGTTCATAGCGGCGACAAAACTTCCCGACGCAGTCGTCGACAAGCAGCTCAAGGAGCGCACCGAGCTGACCCACAGCCGCATCGGCGCGCCGCAGCGCGAGTCGATCCTGGAAGCGGGATTGGCCTTGCAGAAGGCCGGCGTCATCGACGCCAAGGTCGAGGTCAAGGCGGCGCTGGATGCGCTGATCGACGACCAGGTGCCGCTGCCGACGAATTGACGCAGGCGTCCGAACAACACTCGTCGCCCCGGCGTAGGCCGGGGCCCATAGCCACAAAACCAAGTTTTGCGAAGGCTGGACGACCATGCTGCTCGACAGGCCCGCCTGGGATTATTGGGCCCGGCCGTTGCCGGGACGACAGCGGAACGGGGACGCCGGCTGAGCGGTCGGCGGCACCTTGCAATCCTCACACGAGAAGCGTCTTGCTATGGGCATGACTGTTGAGCTGCCGACCACCGGGCAAATCGAAGCGGGCACCCAAGTCGCACCGCTTGCACGTCTGCGTCGCTATTTGCGGCCCTTGCTCGGCCTGCTGTTGCCGCTCGCGCTCGCCGCCGGCTGGGAGCTGACCGTCTGGCTCGGTTTCTCCAGCGGCCGTCTCGTGCCACCGCCCTCGAAGGTCTTCGCAACCATTGGCGAGCTCGCCCGCAGCGGGGAGCTGTCCCGGCACATCTGGGTGACGCTGTGGCGTGTCGCCTCCGGCTTTGCGCTCGGGGTGATCGCGGGCACGATCATGGGCGCGATTTCAGGCTATTGGGGACTGGCGCGGCGGCTGCTCGATCCCACCGTGCAGGCGCTGCGTGCGATCCCCTCCATCGCCTGGGTGCCGCTGTTCATCCTCTGGCTCGGCATTTTCGAGACGTCGAAAGTCGCGCTGATTGCGGTCGGGGTGTTCTTCCCGGTGTATCTCGGCGTGATGGGCGCGATCCTGTCCGTCGACCGCAAGATCGTCGAGGTGGGTCGCATCTTCCGCCTGTCTGGACCGGCGATGATCCGCCGCATTCTTCTTCCTGCGGTGCTGCCGGCCTATGTGCTGGCACTGCGCGTCGGGCTTGGCCTTGGCTGGATGTTCGTGGTTGCCGCCGAGTTCATGGGCGCTTCCGAAGGTCTCGGCTATCTCCTGATCGACGGCCAGCAGCTCGGCAAGCCGGCGCAGATCGTGGCTGCCATCGTCATCTTCGCCATTCTCGGCAAGGCGACCGATTGGCTGCTCGAAATCGCGACTGCGCCGCTCTTGCGCTGGCAGGACGCCTTCAGCCGTCAGGCAGGAGGCGCGTGATGCTGGCGCTCGAGCGGGTCGGCAAGACCTATCCCAACGGCGTGCATGCGCTGGAACGTTTCTCCGCCGAGATCGGCCAGGGCGAGATCGTCGCCATCATCGGCGGCTCCGGCTGCGGCAAGTCGACGCTGCTGCGTGCCATCGCGGGGCTCGATCCCGCCAGCACGGGCAAGGTGAGCCTCGATGCCATCGCGATCTCCGCGCCGCATGAAAAGATCGGCATCATCTTCCAGGAGCCGCGGCTACTACCGTGGCTGAGCGTGGCCGACAATATCGGCTTCGGCCTGTCCGATTTGCCCGCTGACATCAGGCGCGAGAAGGTTGCGAAAGCACTGGCGCGCGTCGGCCTTGCCGAGAAGGCAAAGGCTTGGCCGCGCGAGCTCTCCGGCGGCCAGGCCCAGCGGGTCGCAATTGCCCGCGCGCTGGTGCCGCAGCCCGAAGTGCTGCTTCTCGACGAGCCGTTCTCGGCGCTCGATGCCTTCACCCGGCGCGATCTGCAGGACCATCTGCTCGACCTCTGGGCGGACACGCGCCCGACGCTGATCCTGGTGACGCATGATGTCGAGGAGGCCGTGGCGCTCGCCGACCGCGTGCTGGTGATGCGGCCTCGGCCGGGCCGGTTGTTCGAGGCGATCAACATCAACCTGGCGCGACCGCGCGACCGCAACTCGACCCTGTTCGACGATTTCAAGCGCCATGTGCTGACCTCGCTCGACCGCTCGCTGGACCGCACTGTGCCCGACGCGCATGGCCGCTCCGACCAGGGCGCGGCGATGTGGTGGTGACACGCAAGCGCCAATTGGCTACACCCGCCAAGCAATAACTCCCGGGAGAGAACCATGGACGCCGCTGCTCTTCGCGCGATGCAGGCTCCGATCAAGGAGCGCTACAAGTCCGAGCCTCAGGCCGCGCTGATCACGCTGAAAGCCAAGGGCTCGACCGACAGTGACGGCATCGCCTGCAAGCTCGAGACCGGCCGCGCGCTCGCGGTCGCAGGGCTTCATCCGGCCACCGGCGGGTCCGGGCTCGAGCTCTGCTCCGGCGACATGCTGCTGGAGGCGCTGGTCGCCTGCGCCGGCGTGACGCTGAAATCGGTCGCGACCGCGATCGATGTGCCGCTAAAGCAGGGTCTCGTCTTCGCCGAGGGCGATCTGGATTTTCGCGGCACGCTTGGCGTCGACAAGGAGGCCCCGGTCGGCTTTCGCGAAATCCGCCTGCGCTTCGATGTCGACACCGACGCGCCGCAGGACAAGCTCGATCTGCTCCTCAAGCTCACCGAGCGCTATTGCGTGGTGTATCAGACCATCAAGAACGGGCCGAAGGTTTCGGTTTCGATGCAGCGGATCTAGTCTTTCACCCGTCCCTGGAGGGGCGGGTGACAAGTCAGGCAATGTCCTCCCACCTCATCTTCACCTTTTCGCTTGTGCTGCGCATGGTCGTCGCCGCGGCCTTCGTGGTGTCGGCGTCCTTCATTGCCGAGCGCACGGGTCCTGTGATCGGCGCGCTGGTGGCGACGCTGCCGATCTCGGCGGGGCCGTCCTATGTGTTCCTCGCGCTCGATCATGACGCGGCCTTCATCGCGCAGGGCGCGCTGGCGAGCCTGCCGGTGAATGCGGCGACGATATTTCTCGGGCTGACCTATGTGCTGCTAGCGCAGCGCCATGGGCTGCTGGTCAGTGTCGGGTCCGCGCTCGTGGTGTGGTTTTCGCTCGCAGCACTGTTGCGCTCGTTCGATCTGTCGCTCGCGGGTGGCCTGATTGCGAATGCAATCGCGTTTGCTATCTGCATTCCGCTGATGCGGCGCTATGCCCATGTGAAAATGCCGCTGATCACGCGCCGCTGGTACGACATTCCCTTCCGCGCCTCGCTGGTGGCGGTGCTGGTCGCGACCGTGGTGACGCTGTCGGGCCGCGTCGGGCCTTCGATCACCGGGATCATGGCGTTGTTTCCGGTGGTGTTCACCAGCCTGATGCTGATCCTGCACCCGCGCATCGGCGGGCCGCCGACAGCCGCGGTGCTCGCCAACAGCGGCTGGGGCCTGCTGGGGTTTGGGCTCGCGATCGCGGTGCTGCATGTCGCCGTGCTGCGTTTCGGCTCGGCGATGGGGCTGAGCCTCGCGCTCGCGACCTGCATCTTCTGGAATCTGGCGCTGTGGTGGAGTGGGCGGCGAAAGGTGGCGGGGGTGAAGTGATGCCGTCATTCCAGGGCGATGCGTAGCATCGCGCTATGGTGCGCAATTGAGCACCGGAGAATCTCGAGATTCCAGATTCGCCTCTGCGAGGCGCCCGGAATGACAGGGCTCACCCCTTCGGCAATTTCGCCTTCAGCGCATAGAGCGCATCCAGCGCCTCGCGCGGGGTCATCTCGTCCGGGTGCAGCGCCTTCACTGCCGCGATCAGTTGCTCCGCTTCGCTCGGCAGGGCGGCTTCGGCGGCGGCGCGGGAGGGGACGGCAAACAGGGGCAGATCGTCGGCGAGGGCGCGGGCGGTCTGGCCACGGTCTTGCGCCTCGAGCTTTGCCAGCACCGATTTGGCGCGCGCGATGACAGGCGGGGGCAGGCCGGCGAGCCGCGCGACCTGGATGCCGTAGGAGCGGTCGGCCGAGCCGGGCAGTACCTCGTGCAGGAACACCACGTCGCCCTGCCATTCCTTCACCCGCACCGTCGCATTGAACAGGCGCGGCAGTTTTACCGAGAGTGCGGTCAGCTCGTGATAGTGGGTGGCAAACAGCGTGCGGCAGCGGTTGGTCTCCTGCAGATGCTCGATCGCGGCCCAGGCGATGGAGAGGCCGTCGAAGGTCGCCGTGCCGCGGCCGATCTCGTCCAGAATCACCAACGCACGCTCACCCGCCTGGTTCAGGATCGCCGCGGTCTCGACCATCTCGACCATGAAGGTGGAGCGGCCGCGCGCGAGATCGTCCGCGGCTCCCACGCGCGAGAACAGCCGGTCGACAATGCCGATGCGGGCGCGGCTTGCCGGCACGAAGGCGCCGATCTGCGCGAGCAGCGCAATCAGGGCGTTCTGGCGCAGGAAGGTCGATTTACCCGCCATGTTAGGGCCGGTCACCAGCCAGATCTGGCCGGATTTTTGCGCGGGCGCCGGCGACAGGTCGCAATTATTGGCGATGAATGGCGCACCGTCGCGCTTCAAGGCCTGCTCGACCACGGGATGGCGGCCTCCTTCGATGGCAAAACCGAGCGAGCCATCGACCTCCGGGCGGACGTAATTGTCGTCGATGGCAAGTTTCGCCAAGGCGGTCGCGACGTCGAGCAGCGCGAAGGCGTGAGCTGCCGCGCGCAAATCCTCGGCCGCGGTGAGCGCCTTTGCGGTCAGCCGCTCGAAAATCTCGAGCTCGAGGTTGAGCGCGCGCTCGCCGGCGTTCGCTATCTTGGCCTCGGTCTCGCCAAGCTCGGCGGTGGTGAAACGCACCTGGCCTGCCAGGGTCTGGCGGTGGATGAAGGTCGCGTTCAGCGGCGCCGACATCAGCTTGTCGCCGTGCTGCGCGGTGACCTCGACAAAATAACCCAGCACATTGTTGTGCCGGATTTTCAGACCCTTGACGCCGGTCTCGTCGGCATAGCGTGCCTGCATCGCCGCGACGACGAGGCGGGAGGCGTCACGCAGCGATCGGGCCTCGTCAAGCGCGGCCTCATAGCCTTCGCGCACAAAACCGCCGTCGCGCTTGACCAGCGGCAGCTGTTCGGCGAGCGCCCGCTCGAACTCGGCTGCCAGCTTGCGTGAGGGGCTGCGCAGCGCCTCGATCACGGCGACGACCTCCTGCGGCGGCTGCTCGAGCTCGCCGAGTTTCGCCAGCGCCTGGTCGGCTGCCAGAATGCCGTCGCGAAGGCCAGCGAGATCGCGCGGTCCGCCGCGGCCGACCGACAATCGCGCCAGTGCGCGCGACATGTCGGGCGCGCCGCGCAGGATAGAGCGGATGTCTTCGCGAGTCGCGTGGTCGGCGACAAAGCAGGCGACCGCGTCCAACCGGCGCGCGATCTGCGCGGCATCGGTGAGCGGCGCGGCCAGCCGCTGCGCCAGCAGCCGCGAGCCTGCCGGCGTCACGGTGCAGTCGATGGCGTCGAGCAGCGAGCCGCGACGCTCGCCTGCGAGCGTGCGGGTCAGCTCGAGATTGGCGCGGGTGGCCGGATCGATCGCCATGGTGGTTCCGGTCGCCTCGCGCGCGGGCGGCGACAGCGGCGGCCGCTTTCCAACTTGCGTGCGGTCGATATAGGTGACAGCGGCGGCTGCGGCGGTGGCTTCCAGCCGCGACATTGCGGCGAGGCCATCCATGGTGGCGACGGCGAAATAATCGCAGAGGCGCCGCTCGGCGGTCGCGCTGTCGAAGACGTCGCGGGTCAGCGGCGTCACCGCCGGCAATTCGCGCAACACCGGCCCGAGCTCGGTGTCCCCATACAGCGCGTCGGTGACGATCGCCTCATTGGGGTTGATGCGCGCCAGCGTCGCCTGCAATTCGGTCACCGAGCACTCGGTGACCATGAATTCGGAGGTCGAAATATCGATCCAGGCGAGCCCGAAGCGGTCGCCGCCGTGCGAGGCCCGCGCGCGCGCAATCGCCAGCAAATAATTATTGGCGCGGGCGTCGAGCAGCGTGTCCTCGGTCAGGGTGCCCGGCGTGACCAGCCGCACCACGTCGCGTTTGACCACGCTCTTGTTGCCGCGGGCGCGCG
This sequence comes from Bradyrhizobium sp. Tv2a-2, assembly GCF_000472425.1. Classification (GTDB taxonomy): domain Bacteria; phylum Pseudomonadota; class Alphaproteobacteria; order Rhizobiales; family Xanthobacteraceae; genus Bradyrhizobium. The sequence goes on from NZ_AXAI01000007.1 coordinate 118,648, forward strand.
CCGTGGCCGGGTCCTCCATCTGCTCGCACACCGCGACCCGAAAGCCTTTGGCGATCAGCCGGTGCAGATAGTCGTCCGACCGCTCCACCGGCACGCCGCACATCGGGATGTCCATGCCCTGATGCTTGCCGCGCTTGGTCAGCATGATGCCGAGCGCCTTGGAGGCGATCTCGGCGTCGTCGAAGAACAATTCGTAGAAATCACCCATCCGGTAGAACAGAAGCAGCCCCGGATGAGCCGTCTTGATTTCAAGGTACTGTTCCATCATCGGCGTGACGCGCGCTGCAGGTTCTGCGGCGGCGGCCGGCTCAGGCTGTTCGGCTTCGGGCGGGGTGACGGAGGGCTGGGCGGTCATGGGAGGCGCAAACTAGCCAATTTCGCAAGGTGGTCCTACCGCTTTGCAGGAGGGATCAGGGTTTTCCACGTCCCAAGACCCATCAGGGCCACATGATGGGTCTTGACGGCCCCGCTTCAATTCCGAAGCGAGCTGCAAAACCGTCAATTGACCTCCCCGGGGGTCGCTCCTAAAACTCGCCATCAATTGAGGCCGGATCCGGCATTGAGGGAGAGAACAGATGGGTGATGTCTTCGTTTGCGATGCCGTTAGAACCCCGATTGGCCGTTTTGGCGGCTCGCTCGCCAAGGTGCGCGCCGACGATCTGGCCGCGGCCCCGATCAAGGCGCTGATGGCCAAACACCCCAAGCTCGACTGGGCTTCGCTCGATGAGGTGTTCTTCGGCTGCGCCAACCAGGCCGGCGAGGACAACCGCAACGTGGCGCGCATGGCGCTGTTGCTGGCGGGGCTCCCTGACTCGGTTCCCGGTCAGACGCTCAACCGTCTCTGCGCATCCGGCCTCGATGCGGTGGGTGCCGCGGGGCGCGCCATCCGCGCCGGCGAGATCGATTTTGCGATTGCCGGCGGCGTGGAATCCATGACACGGGCGCCCTTCGTGATGGGCAAGGCGGCGGAAGCATTTTCGCGCTCGGCCGACATTTTCGACACCACCATCGGCTGGCGCTTCATCAATCCGCTGATGAAGCAGCAATACGGCGTCGATGCCATGCCGGAGACCGGTGAGAACGTCGCCGAGGAATTCCAGATCTCGCGCGCCGATCAGGATGCGTTCGCGATCCGCTCCCAGCAGCGCGCGGGTGCCGCCATCGCCTCGGGCTTCTTCGCCGAGGAAATTACTCCGGTCACGGTGCCCGGCGGCAAGGCCGGCCCGATCACGGTCGACAAGGACGAGCATCCGCGCCCCGAGACCACGCTGGAAGGCCTCGCCAAGCTCAAGCCGATCGTGCGCAATCCCGGCACGGTGACCGCCGGCAATGCGTCGGGTGTCAATGACGGTGCAGCGGCGTTGATCCTCGCCTCGGAAGCGGCGGTGAAAAAGCATGGCCTCACCCCGCGCGCCCGCATCCTCGGGCTCGCATCCGCCGCAGTGCCGCCGCGCATCATGGGCATCGGGCCAGTGCCGGCGACGCGCAAGCTGATGGAGCGGCTGGGCAAGAAGATCTCGGATTTCGACCTGATCGAGCTCAATGAAGCCTTCGCCTCCCAGGGCATTGCCTGCCTGCGCCAGCTCGGGGTCAAGGAAGACGCCGACTTCGTCAATCCGCATGGCGGCGCGATCGCGCTCGGCCACCCGCTCGGCATGAGCGGAGCGCGGTTGGCGCTGACCGCCGTGCACGGCATGGAAAAGCGCGGCGGCAAGCTCGCGCTGGCGACGATGTGCGTCGGCGTCGGCCAGGGCGTCGCGGTCGCGATCGAGAAGTTGAACTGAAATGACAATTCGGGAGCGCCCTGGGGCGCTTTTCCGGATTAGTTATATCACACAATAATCGGGACAATGGTAACGGGCCCCGGCTCTTTGGGGTTCCCTTGGGGCCCGGAAGGAGTTCGCCATGACGTTCGTCTATCCCGTCAAAAGCAACGACGCGCATCCGGCGCCGCTGTCGCCCGAGTACAAAAGCTCGATCAAGCGTGCGCCCTCGAGGCCCTTGATCCCGATGCGCCACACGCTGTCGGAGCTGACCGGCCCGGTCTACGGCCATGAAACGGTGCGGCCCGGAGACGCTGATCTCACCACCATGCACAAGGGCGAACCCTTGGGCGAACGCATCATCGTGCACGGCCATGTGCTTGACGAGGACGGCCGCGGCGTGCCCGACACACTGGTCGAACTCTGGCAGGCCAATGCCTGCGGCCGCTACATCCATGTGCGCGATCAGCATCCGGCGCCGCTCGATCCCAACTTCACCGGTGCCGGCCGCACGCAGTCGGATGCATCGGGCTATTACCGCTTCGTTACCATCAAGCCCGGCGCCTACCCCTGGGGCAATCACCACAATGCCTGGCGCCCGGCGCATATCCACTTCTCGGTTTTCGGCCACTCCTTCGTCTCGCGCCTGGTGACGCAAATGTATTTCCCGGGCGATCCGCTGTTTGCGTTCGACCCGATCTTCAACTCGGTCCCGGACGAGAAGGCGCGCTTCCGCATGGTCTCGTCCTTCGATCTCGAAAACACCCAGCCGGAATGGGCGCTGTGCTACCGCTTCAACATCGTGCTGCGCGGCCACAACGCCACGCCAATGGAGACCAAGTAACGTGGCAAGCAAAGCAGAAGGCATCACGCCGTCGCAGACGGTCGGGCCGTTCTTCAAATATGGCCTGACGCCGAACGGTCAGTACGACTGGAACGACGCCTTCACCAACAATCTGATCACGCCGGACGTTTCGGGCGACCGCATCCGCATCGAGGGCCGCGTGTTCGACGGTGACGGTGTTGCCGTTCCCGACTGCATGCTGGAAGTGTGGCAGGCCGATGCGCAGGGGCGTTTCGCCGATCCGCAGGACAAGCGCGCGCTACCGAACGCGGCGTTCAAGGGTTTCGGCCGCTGCGGCACCGACCAGAACGGCGTCTATTCCTTCGACACCATCAAGCCGGGCGTGGTGCCCGATCCCGATGGCAAGCCGCAGGCCCCGCATGTTCTTCTGGCGGTGTTCGGCCGCGGCATGTTGCGGCATCTCTACACGCGGATCTATTTCGCCGACGAGGCGGCCAATGGCGCCGACCCGGTGCTGGCGCTGGTCCCCGCCGACCGCCGCGCCACGCTGATCGCAAGCCGCAAGAGCGATGGCGTCTACACGCTCGACATCCGCCTGCAGGGCGACGGCGAGACGGCGTTTTTCGACGTGTGAGGTTGGAGTCGAACTCGCCACGTTTTCGATCGTCATGGTCGGGACAAGCCCAGCCGTGACGGAGAACGCGGGGGTGGTTACTCCATCACCGCGTGCTGCTCGGCGGCGCCGCTGGCCTGGCTGCGTAGCGCGGCCTTGGTCGAGCCGATCATGATTGCGAGCGGGATCGAGCAGAGGATGAAGATCATCACCAGCTGATAGTCGTGGGCGAAGGCGATGATCTGCGCCTGTAGCGCGACCATCACATCGGCGAGCGCGCGGCCGGCGCTCGAATTCAGATTGATCAGGCGGCTGACATCGGGCATCTGCAGCGCCTGATTGAACGGGCTGATGTGCTCGGACAGGATAGCGTAGGTGCGGCGCGAGCCCTGGGTGAGCTGCGCGATCACGAGGGAGATGCCGATCGAACTCGCGACATTGCGCACCAGGGTCAGGATCGAGGTACCGTCGGTACGCAGATCGTTCGGCAGCGTCATGAACGACACTGTCGAGAGCGGCACGAAGACGAGGCCGAAGCCAAAACCCTGGATGACGCTGACTGTCACGATCTCGGACGCCTGGGTCTGGTCGGTCCATCCCGTCATCTGGAACAGCGACCCCGCGGTAATGATGAGCCCGGTGATGATCAGCGAGCGCGCCTCGAAATAACGCATCAGCCGCCCCACCAGCATCATGGCAAAGAAGGTGCCGAAGCCGCGGCTTGCAAGCAGAAAGCCGGCGCTGATGATGGGGTAGCCGATCACGTTCTGTAAGTAGGGCGAGGCCAGCGCCATGGTCGAGTAGAGCACGAGCCCCATCACCGTCATGAAGATGCAGCCGGTGAGGAAGTTGCGGTCCTTGAACAGCGCGAGCCTCACGAACGGGTTCGAGGTCGTGAAGGAATGCGCGAGGAAATAATAGAAGGCGGCGCCGGCGACGACGAACTCGATGATGATCTCGTTGGATTCCAGCCAGTCGAGCTGCTCGCCGCGATCGAGCGCGAGCTGGAGCGAGCCGATCGCAACCGCCAGTGCGCCGAAGCCGAACCAGTCGAAGCGCCGTTCGTGGTCCTGCTTGGTCTCGTCCATGAAGATGATCAGGCCGAGCACGGTAACGACGCCGAACGGCAGGTTGACGAAGAACACCCAGTGCCAGGAATAGGTCTCGGTGAGCCAGGCGCCGAGCGACGGCCCCATGATCGGGCCCATCATCACGCCCATACCCCAGATCGACATCGCCTTGGCGCGTTCCTGCAGGGTGTAGTAGTCGAGCATAACCGCCTGCGACAGCGGCACCAGCGCAGCACCGAACACGCCCTGTAACAGGCGGAACAGCACCATCTGGTTGATGTCCTGCGCGAGCCCGCACAGCACCGAGGCAACGGTGAAGCCCGCCGAGCAGATGATGAAGGTGCGCTTGCGCCCGAAGCGGTTGGCGATCCAGCCCACCGGCGCGGTCATGATCGCGGCCGCGACGATGTAGGAGGTCAGGACCCAATTGATCTGGTCCTGCGAGGCGGACAGCGAGCCCTGCATATAGGGCAGCGCGACATTGGCGATGGTGGTGTCGAGCGCCTGCATGATGGTGGCGGTCATGGCGCAGATCGTCACCATGTTCCGGCGCATGCCGGGAACCGCCATCGGTGGGTGTGCGGCGCCGGACACGGGCTATTCCGGCTTTGCCGCAGCCGACAAGCCGAGGAGGCCCGCCAGCGTACGCTTGTGGCCGGTGTCGATGGTGGCATAGACGCTCATGCCGGCCTTCAGCTTCTTCACGACGGGATCGCTTTCATCGAAATAGATGCGCACCGGCACGCGCTGCACGACCTTGACGAAATTGCCGGTCGCGTTCTGCGGCGGCAGGATCGCGAACTGTGCGCCGGTGCCCGGCGACAGCGAGCCGACAGAGCCCTTGAACACGTGGTCCGGGAACGCATCGACCTCGAGCGTCACGGGCTGGCCGGTTTCGACATAGGTGAAGTCGCTTTCCTTGGGATTGGCGTCGACCCAGGGATGATCGACGTCGATCACCGAGAACACCGGCGTGCCCGCCGGCACATAGCGTCCCATCTGGATCTGGTCGACCTGGGTGGCGATGCCCGACAGCGGCGCGCGCAGCACCGTGTGGTCGAGATTGCGCTGGGCCACGCCGAGCGCCGCCTTGGCCTGGTAATAGGGCGGGAATTGCTCGATCGGCAGCTCGACATTGCCAAGCAGCTGCGTCTTCGCATTGGAAATCTGCTGCTGCACGAAGGCATATTCCGCCCGCGCGGTGACCAGCGCAGTCGAGGCATTGTCGAGGTCGAGCTGCGAGCCGAAGCTGCTTCTCGCGAGTGTCGACTTGCGCTCGACATCGCGCTGCTTCAGGTCGATGGTCTGCTGCATCAAATCGCCCATCTGCTGGTAGATTTTGATGTTGGCCTGCAGATTGTTGTAGCTGGTGCGCGACTGCTCGAGCGCGGACTTGGCCTGGTCGAGCGCAAGCTGATACGGCTCGGGGTCGATCTCGAACAGCTCATCGCCCTGACTGACGTGCTGGCCTTCCTTCACCACGATCTTGATGATCTTGCCGGCGATGTCGGGCGTGATCAGAACCTTCTGCGCGCCGACATAGGCGTCGTCGGTACCGACATAGCGGCCGCCATTGAGATAGAACGCAAGGCCGCCGACCACGGCGACGATCGGCAGCACGACCAGCAGCAGGAAGCGGCGGTAGCGGCGCAGGCCGGCGAGCAGCCGGCGGCGCGGCTCGGCCGCGAGCTTGGTGCGGGATTGGTCGGGCTTGCCCTTCTGCTCGGGAGGGAATTTGAGGACCGGATCAGCCATAGCGCTGCTCCCTCCTGAGTTGGCCGCCATTGGTGATCTGTACAGCGTTACGCACGTTTTCCTTGATCTGCTCGAGTTGGCCGAGAAGGCGATGCGCGTCCGCGGGATTGATGCCTTCCAGCGCGGTCGCGGTGAGTTCCGATTTCAGGCCACTCATCTTGCCGAGCAGCGCCCGGCCGGCCTTGCGCAAGTAGAGACGATTGACGCGGCGGTCGGTCGCGTCGCTGCGCCGCTCGATCCAGCCGGCGTCGCAGAGCTTGTCGATCAGCCGGGTCAGCGTGATCGGCTGCATTTCCAGGAGCTCTGCGAGTTCCGTCTGCTTCATGCCCTCGCTGCGCTCGACCTTGGCGAGCACCGCCCATTGCGCGCGGGTGATGCCGAAGCGCGCGGCCTCCTTGTCGGCATAGGCGCGCAACAGCCGGTGCAGCTCGCCCAGCGTGAACAGAAAGTTAGCATCCACGGAACCGCGGACCATAAGCTTGGTCTCCAATAAGCCTCGATAATAATAAGCTAGCTTATGATCTTTTCATGGCCCCTTAACAACCCGTTCGACCCGCTCTCAGCACATGGCAGGCATCACCCTGTGCGCGGGCTTTGGGATCGGCGCCCGAAATGCTACAAACTGGCGGCAATGACTCCTGAAAAGCCGGCCTTTCCAGCGCCCGACCACGATCACGACCGCTGCGCCGCGGAAGCGATCACGCATGCCGAGCGGATTTGCGCGCTGCGGGCGCAGAAACTGACCCCAATTCGCCGCCAGGTGCTGCAGGCGCTGCTCGCAAGCCACCGTCCGCTCGGCGCCTATGAGCTGATCGATGCGCTCGCGAAATCAATGCCGCGCCCGGCGCCAATCACGGTCTATCGCGCGCTTGAGTTCCTGATGGCCAATGGCCTTGTCCACCGCATCGAAAGCCGCAACGCCTATCTGGCCTGCGCGCAGTCGCATGACGACGCGGCGATGGTGGCGTTCCTGATCTGCGATCGCTGCGGCGCGGTCGGCGAAATTGCCGCAGCTCCCGTGGCCAAAAGCCTCAATGCGGCGGCGCGGGCCTCGGGCTTTGCGCCCAAACTGTCCGTGCTCGAGATCACAGGCCTCTGCGCCCATTGCCAGCAGGCCGCATGAACAGGATCATCCTGTCATCCCAACGTCCAACGAGAACAAGAAGGGCGCCGCTCAAAGCGCCATCGGGAGAGAAATGGCTTCGAAGCACGTAATTTCATCCGCCGGGCGGCCGTTGAGCCCGGGGGCCATCGCATTGATGCTGATGCTGTGTTTCACATGGGGTTTTAACCAGATCGCGATCAAGCTCGTGCTGCCGGACATCCCGCCGATGCTGCAGGCGGCGATCCGTTCGGCCGGCGCGCTGCCGGTGCTGCTGTTGATCGGCCAATTGCGCGGTGCGAAGATCTTTCAGCGCGACGGCACGCTGGTGCCGGGCCTGGTCGCGGGGGTGATGTTCGGCGTCGAATTCGTGCTGATCTACCAGGGTCTGCGCTTCACCTCGGCGTCGCGCGCGGTGGTGTTTCTCTACACCGCGCCATTTTTCGTGGCGCTCGGCTCCTATCAGGTGCTGGGCGAGCGGCTGGGACCGACCCAATGGGGCGGACTCGCCTTGAGCTTCCTTGGCGTGGCGCTCGCCATCGGGGTTCCGCAGGCCGATGTCGATTCCAGGGTACTGTTGGGCGACCTCATGGTGGTCGGCGGCGGGGCCCTGTGGGCGGCGACAACGCTGGTCGCCAAGGGAACCCGGCTCCGCTTTGCCCCGCCGGAGAAAGCCTTGGGTTATCAGGTCGCGACCTCGATTCCGATCCTGGGGCTTGCGGCCCTGGTGTCCGGGGAGACCATCACCCATCCGCCGGCGATGCAGTCCATTCTGTTAATCGCGTTCCAGGCGATCTGGGTGGTCGGAACCACCTTTACGCTCTGGTTCGCGCTGGTGAAGACCTATTCGGCCAGCAAATTGTCGGCTTTTACCTTCATCACCCCTTTGTTTGGCGTCGTGGCTAGCTATTTCATCATGCATGACCGGCTGAGCCTGGCTTTCGGCGCCGCCGCGCTCCTTGTAATTGCTGGACTTTTCCTGGTTAACCGACCGAGCCCGGTGGTCCGGGAGGCCGCTGATCCGTTGCTGAATGTCACCAAAACCTGATATCGAAGCCCCCATGAACAAGCCCGAGATACTGCCAGATACCGACATCGCCGGCCCCAGGCCGCGGCACACCACGACCCAGGTGATGGTCGGCAACGTCGCCGTCGGCGGCGGCGCCCCGATCGTCGTCCAATCGATGACCAACACCGACACTGCGGATGTGAAAGGCACCGTGGAGCAAGTCGCCGCACTCGCGCGCGCCGGCTCCGAAATGGTGCGCATCACCGTGGACCGGGAAGAGGCGGCGGCTGCCGTTCCCCATATCCGTGATGCCTTGCGCAAGCGCGGCATCACAACGCCGCTGATCGGTGACTTCCATTATATCGGCCACAAGCTGCTCGCCGAATATCCCGATTGCGCGGAAGCGCTCGACAAGTACCGCATCAATCCCGGCAATGTCGGCTTCAAGAACAAGCGCGACACCCAGTTCGCCGACATCATCGAGATCGCGAACAAGAACGACAAGCCGGTCCGTATCGGCGCCAATTGGGGCTCGCTCGACCAGGAGCTGCTCACCAAGCTGATGGACGAGAATACGGCCTCGGCGAACCCACGCGATGCCCGCGCGGTGACCCGCGAGGCCATGGTGCAGTCGGCGTTGTTGTCGGCCGCGCGCGCCCAGGAACTCGGCATGCCCAAGAACAAGATGATCCTGTCGGCGAAGGTGTCCGCCGTGCAGGATCTGATCGCGGTCTACCAGGAGCTGGCGCGCCGTTCCGACTACGCGATCCATCTCGGCCTGACCGAAGCCGGCATGGGCTCGAAGGGTATCGTCGCCTCGTCCGCGGCGCTCGGCATCCTGCTGCAGGACGGCATCGGCGACACCATCCGCATTTCGCTCACGCCTGAGCCGGGCGGTGATCGCACCTTGGAAGTGCAGGTCGCGCAGGAGCTGCTGCAGACCATGGGCTTCCGCACCTTCGTGCCGCTGGTCGCGGCCTGCCCCGGCTGTGGCCGCACCACCTCGACCACCTTCCAGGAGCTGGCGCGCTCGATCCAGGATTTCATCCGCGACGAGATGCCGACCTGGAAAACGAAATACCCCGGCGTCGAGACGCTCAACGTCGCGGTGATGGGCTGCATCGTCAACGGCCCCGGCGAATCCAAGCATGCCAATATCGGCATCTCGCTGCCCGGCACCGGCGAAGCCCCGGCCGCGCCGGTGTTCGTCGACGGCAAGAAGTTCCGTACCCTGCGCGGGCCGAGCATCGCCGCCGACTTCAAGGCGCTGGTGATCGATTACATCGACCAGCGCTACGGCAGCGGCGCCAAGCTGCCCGAAGGCGCGGCGGCGGAGTAATCCTCCCCCTTTCCACGTGTCGTCCCGGCGAAGGCCGGGGCCCATAACCACAGGATCGAGTTGGCGGGCCTTCTTCTGACCCGTCATTGCGAGCGGAGCGAAGCAATCCAGAGCCACGCAGACGACTCTGGATTGCTTCGTCGCTTACGCTCCTCGCAATGACGGCACGGAGCATTGCGCTTCCCCGAACTCCGGCTACCATGCTTGCCTAAACAACAAGCCGGAGCAAACGCCATGAGCTCGCTGTCAGGGAAGCAGGGACCTCGCTACAAGCATATCGACGGCGAGACCGAGCCATACGAGACCATCGCGGTCGAGAAGCTCACGCCGATCATCGGGGCGGAGATTTCCGGCGTCGACATCGGCAGGCTCGTCTCGGACGATGCCCGCTCCAATTCGCAGCTGGACGAAATCCACCGGGCGCTTGCCGAAAACCTCGTCATCTTCTTCCGCGACCAGCACATCACGCCCGAGCAACATCTCGCTTTCGGCCGCAAGTTCGGGGAATTGCACGTCCATCCCGCCGCGCCCCATGAGGGCGACGATCCCGCGCTGATGAAGATCTATGCCGACAAGAACTCGCCGCGCGCCAATGGCGAGGGCTGGCATTCCGACGTGTCTTGCGATCTCGAGCCGCCGATGGGCTCGATCCTGTATATCAAGCAATGCCCGCCGCGCGGCGGCGACACGCTGTTCGCCAACATGTATGCCGCCTATGAGGCGCTGTCCGATCGGATGAAGGCCTATCTCGACGGGCTCACCGCAATCCATGACGGCGAGCCGATCTATCGCGGGCTCTATGCCAATTATGGCGTCGCCGACAAGCCGGCCTATCCGAGCGCCGAGCACCCGGTGGTGCGCACGCATCCGGTGACAGGCAAGAAGGCGCTCTACGTCAACCGCGGCTTCACCCGCAACATCACAGGCATCCCCCGCGACGAGAGCGACGCCATCCTCGGCTATCTCTACCAGCACATGGAAAACCCGCTGTTCCAGTGCCGCTTCCGCTGGACCGAGAATGCGATTGCCTTCTGGGACAATCGCTGCGCCCAGCACCGCGCGATGTGGGATTACTGGCCGCACACGCGTTCGGGCACGCGGGTGACGGTAAAGGGCGAGCGGCCGGTATAAGGGACAGGCCGGCTACCGGCCTGGCGCCGACGCGTTCAGCTGCTCGGGGACCGCCGTTTCCGACGGGTACGAACTCCCGGAATCCGACACATTGACGATGGCTCCGAGCTTCGTCTTCCAGTCCTGGACCTGCTTGTAGAGCGCATCGTCCTTGTTGGCGGGATCGAAGCCCGGGCACTCCTTCTTGCCCTGCGGCTCGCGAATGCTGCCGATCTGGATCGCGATATCCGAATGCAGCTGGCGAAGCGCGGCAAGCGACCGCTCGGCCTTCAGGTAGGCCTCGCGCGGCCCGTAAAATGTGTTGAGTGCCGAGGTGGCGGTGCCGATCGACGAGCACAGGATGGCGGCAATCCCGATGCGCAGCGACCACGTCCTCGCTGCTTCGTTGGCCGTCATGATCGATTTGAGGCTGATCAGGATGGTGGTCAGCGCGCCGATGAACACGATGATCCACTGGAATCCCACCATGACCCAGTGGTTGACATGGGCGTTGTTGGCCGATTCGATCCGCGCGCGCATGATCTCGTCGCTCAGATAGATCGCGGTTCTCGCGTAATTGGACAGGGCAATGCCGTTCTCTCCCCTTGGCTCTGCCGCGAAGCTTCGTGTGTCCAGCGCGACCGTTTCCCTGAACACGCCGGTCTTCCGTTCCTCCTCGCCGCGCTTGGCGCCGTCTGGCAAAATATCCAACCGCAATTGTTGGCGGATAGAGGCGGGCAGGGTGGCGATGTTGTTGGTTCCGGAGCAGGCAGCAATCGCCTCGGCAATGTTCTTGTGCTCGGCGCTGGCCAGCCGCCATTCGTGCGAGACCGCATCATGCCGCCTGTTGGTCCGGCCATCGACGCGTTCTTGGCTGCCGAAAATCATCCAGCCTGCGGTGGCGGTCAAAACCATGGCGGCCACGAATGCCGCAATGATCGATGCAACTCGGGACAAGGCCCACCTCCCGGCAATGCGCGCCTCGCCATCATGGCGCCCGGCGCAAGGAAAAACGGATGAGAGAGAAAAAATCTAAAGTTTGGATTGCCGGATGATACAACCCGCCCCTGGCCGCCCCTGTGATCTGTCTCACATGGCGTCGCGGACTACGGCGCGCTGGTGTTCGAAATCTGCCCGACCGCTGCCGCAAAGCCTCGGCGTGGCTATGATTTCCGGGTGACGCCTCCTGCGGCGCATTGACGCTACGGCGCTCCTGCGCCAAGCTTGCTGAAAATCAAAACAAGAATCGGGAGCCCCTCATGCTGCGTGCCGAGGACAACAAGTTCCTGACCGAGTCGGGTGCGGGGACGCCGATGGGCGAGCTCCTGCGCCGGTTCTGGCTGCCGGTGCTGTTGTCCGAAGAGCTGCCCGAACCCGACGGCGAGCCGAAGAAGATCGTGGTGATGGGTGAGGAGCTGCTGGCCTTCCGCGACTCGCGCGGCGTGGTCGGCGTCATCGACCAATATTGCCCGCATCGCGGCGCCAATCTCTGGCTCGGGCGCAACGAGGAATGCGGCATCCGCTGTGTCTATCACGGCTGGAAGTTCGACACCGACGGCCGCTGCGTCGACATGCCGACCTCCTATCCCGACCTCAACGCCAAGGACAAGATCCGCATCAAGTCCTATCCGGTGCGGGAATGGGGCGACATGATCTGGGCCTATATGGGCCCGGCGGGCGTCGTGCCCGAGCTGCCGGCGTTGGAAATGGCGCTGCTGCCGCCCTCACACCGCTACGTCTCTAAAAAGTGGCAGGACTGCAATTGGGTGCAGGCGCTCGAAGGCTCGATCGACACCGCGCACTTCACCTTCGCCCATCTCGCCTTCGACAAGGAGGAGAACGAGATCCTCGATATCAAGAAGCACTTCGTGAATCCGCTTGTGCGCATGTCGACCGGTCACATGCGCTGGATTGCGGAAGACCCGCGGCCCGTCATCAGGATCAATCCGCATGCGGCCGGGCTGACCATCGCCGGCGGGCGCCTCACGGACAGCGACAATATCTATTGGCGCATCGCGCAGTTCCTGATGCCGGTGCATGCCTATGCGCCGAGCGCCATGCCGGGCGAGAACATTTTCGGGCAGTCGTTTGTCCCGGTCACCGACACCAAATGCTGGATCTACACCTATGCCTGGAATCCCGAGCGGCCGCTGACCGCCGCTGAGCGCGCGGCCTATGACCGCGGCAATGGCGTGATCGCGGAAGTCGACGAAAACTATGTTCCCCTGCGCAACAAATCGAACGACTACCTGATCGATCGCAAGCTGCAGAAGACCAAAAGTTACACCGGCATCAAGGGCGTCTCCGAGCAGGACGCGGCGGTGCAGGACAGCCAGGGGCCGATCGCCGACCGCACCCGCGAGCATCTTGGCCCGACCGATCTTGGCATCATGCATTTCCGGAAACTGGTGATGGATCTGGCGCGTGCCTTGCAGCAGGGCGAGGTTCCGCCACATGTTGGCCATCAGGACCGCTACACTGTGCGCTCCGGCGCCTGCGTGACGCACAAAGCCGAGGATTTGCCGGCGGTGATGGTCGAACGCTTTGGGGATGTGTCGGGCTTTGTTGGGCGTCCGCGGAGTGCCGCAGCGGAATAGGAGATGGTTTCAGGGGGGACGTAACGGATGTTTTTCGGGGGGACGCCTTTCGCGGCGCCGGCCACTTGGGCTCGCGCCGTCATTCCATCGATCGCCGCCGTGTTGCTTTTGTCGATTGCGACGGGAGATGCCGCCTCGTCGAGGGTCATTGCGCGACATTCACCGAAGCACCATGCCCCAAGGCTCGCCGCCCTCACGCCAGAGCCCTTCATAAGAGAGCTTGCCGCCTCGAAGCGATTGCCATCGAATCCGTCCGCAGCAAGCTGCAACCCGTCGAAACTCCGCATCGTGCTGGATGTGGGACATACCGCGGAGTCCGAGGGGGCGATCTCAGCCCGCAACGTTGCCGAATTCGTTTTCAACCTGCACCTCGCGCAGCGCATCGTGGAAAAACTGAAGGCCGACGGCTTTGTTCGGACGAGACTGCTTGTGACCGAGGGCAAATCGAGGCCGAGCCTGTTCAAGCGGGTCGCTGCGGCGAACGCCTCGGATGCGGACCTTTTCCTGTCGATCCATCACGACTCCGTCCCCAATTCCATGCTCGAGGAGTGGGAGTTCAACGGCAAGAAGAGCCATTTCAGCGACCGCTTCAGCGGTTATTCCGTGTTCGTCTCCCACGACAACCCTAAGTTCCAGACCAGCCTCCGGTTCGCCGACCTGCTCGGCAAGGAGATGAAGGCGGAGGGGCTGCACTATGCCAGGCAATATACGATGGCCGTCATGGGCAAGAACCGGCACGAGCTCCTGAACGAGGAAACAGGCGTCTACCGCTACGACGAGCTCGTAGTGTTGAGACAGACCAGGATGCCAGCCGTGCTGCTGGAGGCCGGCTCCATCAGCAATCGCGACGAGGAAGTCGAGATGATGTCGCCGGAGCGCCAGGACATCATCGCCAGCGGCGTGACGGAGGCCGTGAAGGAGTTCTGCGATCCGCGCTGGGCCATCCTCGGCCCACTCTGATCGCGGTCATAACGGCCCGCGATATTCGCGGTTGGCGAGGCTCGCTTCCTCCAGATCGAGATCGCGCTCGATCCGCCGCCTGGTTTCGTCGGTGATCCTGCCGTCACGCAGCAGGCAATGGATGAACTCGCGTTCCGCCGTGATCAATTCGCGGGTCAGCCCGGTGCCGGTGGCCGAGACGTCGTGGCTATCGGGATCGAGCGAGGCGGGAAGCTGACTGAGCCGGACGTCGTGCCGCGCCCGCAACAGCCTGATGACTTCGTCGGGTAGTTCGCACTTCGCGGCAAGCCCATCCAGCGATTTGAGCGCGGCGTCGAGCGCCTCGCGTCGCGCAGTGATTTCCGCCTGATGGGCGGCCACAAGCTCGCTGCGGCCCGCGTCGGCCACCCCCAGCCAGCGCACCACCGGCGACAGCGACAGGCCCATGCCGACCAGCGTGATCAGGATCACGCCGAAGGTGATGAACAGGATCATGTCGCGGTCGGGAAAGGGCTCGCCATTGGCAAGCGCGAGCGGCAGCGCCAGCGCGGCCGCGAGCGATACGGCGCCGCGTATGCCGGCAAAGGACAAGATGAAGGGCCATTGCCAGGGCGGCGACGGGTCGCGCTTGCGCAAGGACTTGCTTAGCCACCGCGGGAGATAGATCGCGGGATAGACCCAGACGAAGCGCGCGATGACGACGATGGCGGTCACGAGCGCGGTCGCCATCAATATACTGCCCAGCGGGAAGGCCTTCGATTTCTCGAACAGCGAGCGCATCTCGAAGCCGGTGAGCAGGAACAGCAACCCCTCGATCAGATAGATCACAAGGTCCCAGAAGAAGATGCCCTGCAGGCGGGTGGCGAACGAGATCAGGAGCGGCCCGTTCCAGCTGGTGTAGAGCCCGCAGGCCACCGTCGCAATCACACCCGAGCCGCCGAAATGTTCGGGGATCCAATAGGAAATGTATGGCGTCAGCAGCGACAGCGTGATCTCGATCTGCGGATCGCGCGCGAAGCGGCGAGCGCGCAGGGTGAGCCAACCGATCGCCACACCAAAGACGACCTCGCCCGCCACGATGCCCGCGAATTCACCGGTTGCCTTGGACAGCGAAAATCCGCCGCTGACAATTGCGATCACCGCAAAGCGATAGAGAATCAGGGCAGTGGCGTCATTGGCCAGGCCCTCGCCCTCGAGCACGACCAGGATGCGGCGGGGGATATTGAGCTTGCGGGCGACTGCAAGCGGCGCCACCGCGTCGGTCGGCGCGACGATGGCGCCGAGCAGGAAGCCGACCTGCCAGGACAGGCCAATAAGATAGTGTGCAGCGATCGCAACCGCGGCTGCGGTGAAGATCACGCAGCCCACCGCGAGCAGCATGATCGGGCGGAGGTTGTATTTGAACTCGCGCCAGCTCATGGCGACGCTCGCCGAATAGATCAGCGGCGGCAGCACCACGAGCAGCACGAGCTCGGGCGACAGTTCCAGTTGCGGCATGCCCGGCACGAAAGCCACCGCAATGCCGGCGAGCAGCAACAGGATCGCGGGTGCAATGTCGGTTCGCCGCGCCAGGAGCGAGGCGATCGCCAGCACGGCGATCAGGATCAGGACAATCTGAAATGAGGCTTCCATGGTCCGACCATTCGCCCGGAAGCGGTCGAAAGGTCAATGCGGCGATGTTGCCGTCTCATTCCTTCAAATCGTACCGATACGACTTCGAGACGATCTGCCAGCCGTCGGCGAGCTTCATCGCCACCAGGTAGTCGGTGAAATAGCGCGGTGGCAATTGGCAGCGTACCTTGACGAAGGCGGTAGAGGCGTCGGATCGGTCGATGGTGACGATGAAATCCTCGCGCGGCTTGCCCTCACCCTTGGCCGAGGGGCGCTTGCGCACCCAGGCCAGCCAATCCGGCACGGTCAGGACCTTCAACTCGCCCTTCTCGACCCAGCGCAGGTCGGCCGAGGGGTGGAAGATGGCGCCGAGCTTGTCGGCATCGCCCTCATAGAGTGCGTCGAAATAGCCCTGCACCACGGCCTCGACGCTGGAACGGTCATAGCTCATCGGTCTCTCCCTTGTTGCAGGTCTTTGTTGGTGGGTCTTTGGTTCCAGATCTTGAACCGAAATTGGTAATCGGCAAAGTACGAACCGCGGCGCGGCTGACGCGACAAAATTTCATGGATGTTGGCACCGGTGAGAGGCAGCATGGTGACCTGCCTCACAGGGCTTCCTGGTCCAGTTCTGGTAGCCAAGTGATGGTGGTGAAGGCATCGCATCATGACGAATTGGCTTGGATCTCCCGGTTTCCGCAAAATCCTGCTGGCGGCTGCCCTGCTGCTGGTATGCCAGCCCGCCTTTGCCGACAAGCGCGTCGCGCTGATCCTCGGCAACTCCGCCTATCAGAACGCCCCGCCGCTGGCCAATCCGGTCAACGACAGCGCGCTGATCGCGGCGCGGCTGAAGGCGGCGGGGTTCGACGTGGTCGATTCGCGCCGCGACCTCTCCGCGCTGCAGACGCGCCGTGCGCTGCGCGATTTCGAGGACAACGCCCGCGATGCCGATATCGCTGTGGTCTATTACGCCGGGCACGGCATCGAGGTCGACGGCACCAATTACCTGATCCCGGTGGACGCCAAGCTGGAGCGTGATTCCGACGTCTATGACGAGGCGCTGTCGCTGGATCGTGTGCTGGTCGCGGTCGAGCCGGCCAAAAAGCTCCGGCTCGTCATCCTTGACGCCTGCCGTGACAATCCCTTCGCCAAGACCATGAAGCGGGCGATTGCCTCACGCGGCATCAGCTCTGGCCTTGCCAAGATCGAGCCGACCAGCCCCAACACCCTGATCGCCTATTCCGCCAAGGCCGGTTCCACCGCCCAGGACGGCGACGGCAAGAACAGCCCGTTCACCACGGCGCTGGCGAGCCATCTCACCACGCCCGGGCTCGACGTGCGGAAGGCGTTCGGCTTCGTGCGCGACGATGTGCTGAAAGCGACCTCCAATCGCCAGGAGCCGTTTGTCTACGGCTCGCTCGGCGGCAACGATGTCGCGCTGGTTGCGGCGCCCGCTGCGCCCATCGCGGCCGCGCCGCAGCCGGCCGCGAGCTCGCAGGCCGATGCGCGGCGTGATTACGAATTGGCGATGCAGGTCGGCAGCAAGGCGGCGCTGGAGGCGTTCCTCGCGCAATACCCCAATGGCTTCTATGCAAGCCTGGCCCGCTCGCAGCTCGACAAGATCGCAACCGCGGCGCCGGCGGCTCCCGCCAAGCCGCAGCCGCCCGCGCCAGTGCAAGTCGCAAAGGGCCTGGACAAGCCCGCGGATGCATCATCCGCCGCGCCGGCCGTACCCGACAAGAGCACGAACGTCGCGGCGCTGACGGCCGGCGCCCCGCCGGCGGACCTCGCCAGATCCGTACAGGCCGAGCTGCGCCGCGTGGGCTGCCTGACCAGCGCTGCGGATGGTAATTGGAACGCGACCTCGCAGCGTTCGCTGTCGCAGTTCAACCGCTATGCCGGCACCAAATTCGATACCAAGGCCGCAAGCTCCGACGCGCTCGATGCGCTCAAGCAGAAGTCCTCGCGGGTCTGCCCGCTGGTCTGCGAGCATGGCTACAAGGCCGACGGCAACCAGTGCATCAGGATCGTCTGTGCGGAGGGCGCGTTCCTCAATGACGACAATGAATGCGAGAAGCGGCGCGACAAGAGGCCGGTTGTGACGCGTGACAGGCCGGACTCGAGACAGGCGGTCGGCAGACGGTCTCAATCATCCATGTCAGCGACGATCCCAGCTCCTCCGGCCGCAACCAGCCGGCCGTTGACCGGTTCTGAACGTCAGTGGGGTTGCAACTCGAACGAAGCCATCATGTCGGGAAAGTGCCCCTGACCGCGGCCAGGCTCTTCTCGTATCACGACGCGATCGCGCTCGCGGCGATGTTGACCATCAAGGCGAGCAAGGCGGTGTTGTAGATGAAGGAGATGATGCCGTGCGCGGTCGCGGTGCGGCGGATGGTCTTGTCGGTGATGCCGACGTCGGAGACCTGGGCCGTCATGCCGATCACGAAGGAAAAATAGACGAAGTCCCAGTAGTCGGCGTGGTCATGGCTGTCGCCGCTCGGAAACTGCAGCCCGCCGGGCTTGGCGCCGCGATAGTAGTCGTGGGCGTAGTGCAGGGCGAACGTCGTGTGCACCGCCGCCCATGACAGCGCGATGGTGGCGGTTGCAAGTGCGAGCCCAAATGCGCCACGGTGCGGCACGCCAAGCTCGAAGACGATCGCCGCAATGCTCGCGAATGCGCCGAGCGCGGCCACCATCAGGATCACGAAGCGTCCGTCGTCCTGCAACACGGCGTCGCGGCGGATGCGGTGGTGCTCGCTCCGCAGGATCATGACGTAGACCAGAACCAGATAGATGGCGGCGAAGATGTCCCATGAGACCAGGAGCCGCGTCGTCAGCCGCATCGCGCCGGGCAGCAGCAAGAAGGCGACGATGCCGGCCGCGACCGCGATGAAGGTGCGCGGTCGCGCATAGACCACGCGCACCGGCCGCGACATCTTGCGGAAGCGGACTAGGATGGGATCGTCAGCTTCCATGATTTTTCTGACGGCGCTCTAGTTCTTGCGCTCGGCGACAAAGTGTGCGGCGGCGCGCAGCACGTCGGCCCGCGCGCCAAAGATCGACAACGCCGCATCGCCGCGCGCGAGCAGGTCGCGCACGCGCTGCTTGGCGCCTTCGATGCCGAGCTGGGTGACGAAGGTGGTCTTGCCGAGCTCCGCATCCGCGCCGGCGGGCTTGCCGAGCGTCGCGGCATCGCCCTCGACGTCAAGCAGGTCGTCCGCGATCTGGAATGCCTCGCCCAGGGCGCGGCCGAAATCGTCGAGGGCATTGTACTCGGCGCTCGAGGCCTGGCCGAGGATTGCGCCCGCGATGCAGCCGAAGCGGAGCAGCGCCCCGGTCTTCATCTGCTGCACGCGCGCGACATCGACCGGCTCGCGGTCGCCGAAACGGCCCTCGCCTGCGAGGTCAAGCATCTGGCCGCCGGCCATGCCGCCGATGCCGGAGGCGCGGGCGAGCGCCCGGGTCAGCGCCAGCCGAACGCTCGGTTCACGATGAATCTCGTCCCGGGTGATGATATCGAAGGCGATGGTGAGCAGCGCATCGCCCGCGAGGATCGCGGTCGCGTCGTCATAAACCTTGTGCAGCGTGGGGCGGCCGCGGCGCAGGTCGCTGTTGTCCATCGCCGGCAGGTCGTCATGGATCAGCGAATAGCAATGGATGCACTCGAGTGCTGCGCCAGCGAGCAGCGCGGCCTCGCGGCTCACGCCGAACACGGCAGCACTCTCCACCACCAGAAAGGGGCGCAGGCGCTTTCCCCCGCCAAGGCTCGAATAGCGCATGGCGTCGATCAGCCGCTTCGGCCGGGCGATCTCGTCCACAAGCACCCTGTCCGAGAGCAGGCTGGAGAGCAGGTTTTCGGTATCGTCCGCGGTCTTATCCAGGCGTTTGGTAAAGTCCGATACGGCCGTGGCGGTCATGTAGGGAAAGCTCCGGGTGATGGTCCAGAAGGAGGGACAATTTCGGCCGGACAATCCTTTATGCGACCGGCTTCGTCAATCGCACCTGCGGCAGCGCGCCGCCATAAAAGCGTTGAAAAAAGGCAGGACTTGTCAGGGAGATAGCATATCCCTGCGGTATTAACCGGTTCGTTTACCCTTTCGCTCCAACCCGAAACGGCTGATTTGCGCGCCTTCCGGATTCTCCTGCTGATCGCCCTTGTCGTGCTCGCAGTGCCCTATGGTCTGGCGCCGCTGTACCGCACCGGCCACCCGGTCTCGTCGTTGATGGCCTGGCATTCCCTGAAGGGCGCCCCCGTGATCAGGCACTGGGTGGATTTGCCTGCCATGTCGCCGGCGCTGCCGGCCTCGGTGGTCGCCGCTGAAGACGCGCATTTCTGCAAGCATCACGGCATCGACTGGGGAGCCCTGCGCGAGGCGATCGATGACGCCCAGGAGGGTGAGAAGGTCCGCGGCGCCTCGACGATCACCCAGCAGGTCGCGAAGAACCTGTTCCTGGCCTGGCTGCCGGACGTGATTCGCAAGGTGTTCGAGTTTCCGCTGGCGCTCTGGATCGATTTCGTGCTGCCCAAGCAGCGGATTCTGGAACTTTATTTGAACACCGCCGAACTGGGCCCCTCGGGCCAGTTCGGGGCCGAGGCGGGCGCCGATCATGCTTTCGGACGTTCGGCGACCATGCTGACGACAAGGGAGGCGGCGCTGCTGGCAGCTATCCTGCCCAATCCCGTCAAGCGCAGCGCCCGGAACCCGTCCCCGGGTGTCCGCCGTCTTGCGGGAACCTATATGATCCGCGCTCAGGGCGTCAGGCGCTGTTGGGCTGAAGATCGTTAAATCCTGGGCCGGTTTCCGTGCATTTTTACGGTTCAACGCCCTAGCCTTGTGGCATTCCATCCTCTATAAGCGCGCACCTGAACCCCGTATTGGCTCGAGCGCGGTTTTTGGCGCGCCAGACCGTCCGCCCGCGGACGGCGGGTTTACGATTTACCCTAGAGGACACCGACATGGCCGTTCCCAGACGAAAAACTTCGCCCTCGCGGCGTGGCATGCGCCGCTCGGCGGATGCGATCAAGAAGCCCACTTATGTCGAGGACAAGGATTCGGGCGAGCTGCGCCGTCCGCACCACCTCGACCTCAAGACCGGCATGTACAAGGGCCGGCAGGTGCTGAAGAAGAAAGAGTCCTGATCTTTAGTGGTGGACGCTGTCGGGCAAGCTTGCGTTTGCCCGAATTCGGACCCATCGGCGCGTTAATTGTGGCGCGCCAGAACGGCCCCAGGCGACACCCAGGACGGTTGCCGCCGCGGGAATGATCCGGTTCTTACAGCAGGCTTCAGCCCAAGACCATGGTCGGTTTTCCGCTTCTTCTGATCCCGCTCGCGGTCTTCAACATCGTCGTGTTCCTGATGCCGGGCGTCTCCATCACGGAGCCGCTGTTCAGGCTGACGCTGATGTCACACGCGGAGTGGCAGATCACGCTGAGCGACATCCTGATCGCGCTCGGCATGCTCCTGCTGCTGCTTGAGGTGATCAAGGGCGCGCGTCCCGGCGCAAAATTCGTGATGGACCACCTGCTCTCGCTGGTGGTGTTCGGTGCAGCCGCTGCCGAATTCGTGCTCTGGCCGAAATTCGGCAACTCGACCTTTTTCCTGCTGACGCTGCTGGCGCTCGTGGATTTCATCGGCGGCATTGCGCTGCGCACCCGTCGCTCCGTGCAATATGCGCTGGTGCCGGTCGAGACGCGGCGCGAGAAGAAAGCCCGGCAGGCGGCGGAACAGCGGCGCACTGAGCCCGCGCCCGACGTCCCGCCGCAAGCTCCAACCCAGACCGCAGATGAGTCGCGGCCGCCGGCTGCGTCAGTCGCCGAATCGGTGCTCTCGGATTATCCGGGGCCCAAAGCCGCGCAGCCTGCGCCTGCTGAAAGCTCGCCGCAGGTCACCTCACCCGATCTGCAGCCATCAAGCAACACGCCGCCCACGCCCGACGCGCCCCAGCGGTAGAGCGTTTTCGAGCGAAGTGGACACCGGTTCGCGTGGAAGAAAACGCGTCAAAACAACAATCTGGAGCTTCGGTTCTGGTTCAATCAGAGCCGAAGCTGTTCTAGGTCTCGCGCCCTCATTCCTGATGAGAGGGTTGGGTGCTTGTCTCGATCAACCAGGCTAGATCATCTGCCTCGTCTTGAGTCCCGCGCCGGTGTTTCGGCGCGGGGGCGTGTAGGCGGAACGCGCATCCGCCGCACTGTCGCGCGGCCAACGTCTGCGCTCAGCGAGCTGCTCGGCATTTGCGATCAGCTGGGTGACAAAGGTCGGATCGGGCGAGGGGAAGCGCGGCGCCGGCGGTACCCATTGCGCTGCATCCACAACCGGCACGATGGCCGTCGAGGCGGGCTTCGCGCTCTCGGCGGGCCGGAGATAGGTTAATTGCAGCGGTCGGGTAGCTGACATCGCAACTGACATCCCTGTCACGTTTTGGGACGTTGCCGCCCCTGCGATTTACTTTCCCGCAAGCATTATGCCATGGCGCCCGCACCCGTGCCGGCCCGACTTCCGAACATGGTTTGCAGATTATTTATCAAGTTTACTTACGGTGGCAGCCAAACGAGCGCTATCTTTGGGCGTTAACGACGGACGTCCTGTCCTGAAACGAGGCGAACGTGACACCTGCGCCGTTGCCAACCGCGTCCATCCTGGCCTCGCTGGGGCAGGCGGCCTTTGTCTGGGACATCGCCAGCGATGCGATCAGCTGGAGCGAGCCGATCAGCGCGGTCTTCCCGGATGTCCCGCCCACATCGCTTGCGACCGGCGCGGAGTACGCAAAGCTGATCGAGCCGCAGCGCTCGATCCGCAGCGACGCCCTCAACCTTTCGCCGCCGGCCCATGGCAATGACGGCGTGCCCTACCGCATCGAATATGCCGTGCGCACCGCATCCTCGCAGCCGGAAGTGTGGATCGAGGAGGCCGGCTGCTGGTTCGCCGGTCCTGACGGGCGCCCGGCGCTGGCGCATGGCATCGTGCGCATCAACAACGAGCGTCACGCGCGCGAGGAGCAGCTGCTAAAGCTCTCGCGCAACGATGCGCTGACCGGCGAGCTCAACCGTGCCCATCTGGTCGCGGCGCTGGCGGAGGCGATCGAGGAGAGCATCCGCTTCCGCACCTCATGCGCCTTCATGCTGATCGGCATCGATCACCTGGCGCGTGTCAACGATGCGTTCGGCTTCGACGTGGCGGACGCGGTGATCGCGGAAGTGGCAAGGCGTATCCGGGCACGGCTGCGCGGTGGCGATGTGCTGGGGCGCTTTTCCGGCAACAAGTTCGGCCTGATCCTGAGAAATTGCACCGTCGACGACATGAACGTGGCTGCCGAGCGCTTCCTTGCCGGCGTGCGCGACGAGGTGGTGCCGACGCGGCTTGGGCCAGTCTCGGTCACCGTCTCGATCGGGGCGGTGAGTGTGCCGCGCTTTGCGCGCACCGCCGACGAAGCGCTCAACCGCGCCCATGAGACGCTCGATGGCGCCAAGCGGCGCCGCTCCGGCTCGTTCGCCGCCTGGCGTCCGAATGCCGAGCGCGATGCGCAGCGCCGCGTCAATATCCGCGTCACCGACGAGATCGTCACTGCGCTCAACCAGCGGCGGATCGCCATGGCGTTCGAGCCCGTGGTGGAGGCGGGCGGCCGCAAGCCCGCCTTCTATGAATGCCTGGTTCGCATGCAGCAGGGGGGCGGCCACGTGCTGCTCGCGCCGGACATCGTGCCGGTTGCGGAGCGGCTTGGCCTGATCCGGCTGGTCGATCACCGCGTGCTCGAACTTGTCGTTGCGGAGCTTGCCTCGGCGCCCAACGTCTCGCTCAGCCTCAACATCTCGCCGGATACCACGATGGATCCTGACTGGTGGGCCTCGATTGAGTCGTTAATGCGCGCGCATCCCGGCGTCGCCGAGCGGCTGATCGTCGAGATCACGGAGACGGTGGCGATCCAGGACATCGAAGACGTCAGAAGCTTCGTGCACCGCCTGAAGAACATGGGCAGCCGCATCGCCATCGACGATTTCGGCGCGGGCTACACCTCGTTCCGAAATCTGCGCAAGCTCGACGTCGATATCGTCAAAATCGACGGCGCCTTTGTGCAGAACATCGTGACGTCGGTCGACGATTGCGCTTTCGTGCAGACGCTGCTCGATCTTGCGCGCAGGCTCAAGATCAAGACGGTTGCCGAGTGGGTGCAGGATGAAGACGCGGCCACGCTGCTGCGCGACTGGGGCTGCGATTACATCCAGGGCCGACTGATCGGCCTCGCCTCCGGCGAGCGGCCCTGGAAGGGTGCCGAGCCGGCGCTGCCGGCGGCGGGTTAGCCACTCTCTTTCCGTCGTCCCGGGCGGGCTTGGCTCGGCATCACAGTTGTGTACGTCAAGTTCAGCGAATTCGATCAGAAGGCGACTTGCGTCCGCATCGCGATCGCATCGAACTTAGAGCCGGCATCCGCCGCATTGGTCGGACTCACCTGTCTCGCAACATTGCCATGCAGGTAGTTAAGCATGAACCGGATGTTTCGATTGACGTACCAATTCAGGGCCGCCGTATAGATCGTCTGCTGGCCGCCGGCGATGCCGGTCGCCGTGCCAAGCTGATCATTGAGGTTCATGGTGCTGAAGCGGCCGGCAATCTCGAAGGCCCCCCAGCCGCCGCCCGCCAACGAGAATGGATGCTCCGGCACGACCCCGTAATAGGCTGCCGCGGCGGGATTGTACTTGTGCGTTTCGCCGGTGAGCACATAGCTCGCCTGTGCGTAGCCACCGTCGAATTTCAGGTTTGGCGCGCCGAATGGCGGAAGTCCGGTCGCCGCGTTGCGGTCGACGTTGAACCAGTAATATTCTCCCTGGAAAAAGAGTGGTCCATAGGTTCCGGCGGCCTCGACGCCGTAGACCTGCGCGCTGGAGACGTTCGCCATGGCGCCGGTCGTTATCAGTTGCGTGGGATCGATGCGCAGCTCCGGACGATCAGACAGTGTCAGCGTTTGCGCTCCCGTGATCAGGTTGTGCGGCGGATGAATCAAAAACTCGGCGTCTGCACCGAGATGCGCCGAATAATTCGCGCCACTCACAACCTGGCCAGCGACGCGGGCAACGGCGCCGAGCTGCTCGGTCGAGGCAGGCGGATTGATGCTGGATGCCGAATGGATCGCACCCGTGGTCGGCCCAGTCACATAGCCACCCGCCCAAAATGCGTCGTTGAACCAGCGCGCGCCGACGGCCGAGCGGAAATCGTCGGCTGCCATGGTGCTCGCGATGATCTGGGGAGATGCGCGCTCCATGAACACGATATCGTTTGAGCTCGTAGCCTCGCCTAGCGTGAAGGGCAGATCCATGACGCCGCCTTCAATGGCGAGCTGCCCGCCGAGAGGCTTGAGACCGGTGTAGCTCAAATAGGCATTTTCGATGCCGGAGACCCCGCCGCCAGGAAGAAAGCCAACCGGCACGCCGCCAGCCGAACCGGTGCCGCCAAAGCCGTCCGAAGATCCACCGAAGTCATAGATCAGTGCGTAATTCCAATCGCCGAGGAATTTCCCGATGACACCGATACGTGCGCGGCGCAGGTTCTCGCCGTCATCCAGGCGCTGTGGCGAGGTCGCAGTGGTATTCGGCCGATAATCATAACCGCCGATGTCATAGTGGATCCGACTGGTCAGAGAGATGCAGTTCTGCTCGTCGGCCGTACAGATGGTCGGCCGATTGTTCGGCATCGTCACCACGACATCGGACGGCGCTGCCGCGACTTTGACCGGCATCGCCGCATTGGCCGTATTGGCCGCATTGGCCGGGATGGCCGCGTTGGCCGTCGCGACAGCAGTCTTGGCCTCTGCTTTCGCGGTCGCCGCCGCCTTGGCGTTCGCAGCTCCTTGCTTTTCCAGCCTGTCCAGCTTCTGCTCAAGCAGACGCAGCTGCTGTTTCAGCAGTGCGATCTCCGCATCAGTCCCTGCTGATTCGGCCAAGGCCGGTGAGGCGGCCAAGGCCGCTACTCCTGCGGCGCAAATGGTTAGCGTAGTTATTCTCGTCCCCATGACAGCGTCCCCCTTGAGTCAGCTTTCCTGACCTAATCGACTCTCTCGACATTTTATTCCGAAAGGCACAACCTGCCCTACCCGAAGGATGCGGTCCACATCGGGCTCCAAAGCGGGGGTGACGTGACGTGCCTGCTCGCCATCGAAGGACTGCATCGCCAAGGCTGTACTGTTGTGCCACCAATCATGCCGAAGATCGCCAGAACCCCAACGGGCTACCGCGTTCGCGGGCGGGCAAGACCTAACGGTCTCTAACAACACATAACGAGCGCTCTCCCGGTTTCGGTGCGAGTGTCATGGCGCGTCAAGTGAACCTGACGCGCTCGGGGCGCTGTGCAGCGAGTTTGAACATGCCGAACCATGTCAACTCTGATCGCCGTCGATTGTCGCACGCCGCTGGCGCGTGGCCGCGAGCTGACAGCCTCATCAATCTGCTTCACACACTGACAGCCACCACAAGGAAGGAGAGAGCACATGACCGACTTCCGGAAGGAAAGTGACAGCCTCGGCGTGGTCGAGGTGCCGGCAGACAAGCTGTGGGGAGCGCAAACCCAGCGATCGCTGGAGCATTTCAGCATCGGCAAGGACTTGATTCCGCGCGAAATGATCACCGGCTATGCGGTCCTGAAGAAAGGTGCCGCGACGGCCAACTACACGAGCGGAAGGCTCGACGAGACGAGATATAAGTTGATCGTGCAGACCTGCGACGAAATCCTCGCCGGCCAGCACCACGACATGTTTCCACTGCATGTCTGGATGACGGGCAGCGGCACGCAGTTCAACATGAACGTCAACGAGGTGATTTCAAATCGTTGCTGCCAGCTTGCCGGAACGCCGCTTGGCAGCAAGCGACCGGTGCATCCGAACGATCACGTCAACATGGCACAGTCGTCGAACGATTCGTTTCCCTCGACCATGAACATCGCAGCTGCCGTGAACACCAAGCAGCGCCTGATCCCGGCGGTGACGGCACTGCGTGACGCCATCGCCGCCAAATCGAAGGAATGGGACAGCATCGTCAAGATCGGTCGCACGCACATGCAGGACGCGACCCCATTGACACTCGGTCAGGAGTGGTCGGGCTACGCCGGCATGCTGTCGGATGACCTGGAGCGGCTTGAAGTGGCGCTGCAGAGCGTCTACCGGCTGGCGCTTGGCGGCACCGCGGTCGGCACCGGCATCAACTCGGCACCCGGCTTTGCCGAAGCGGCCGCGGCTGAAATCGCCAAGCTCACCAGTCTCTCGTTCGTGACCGCGCCGAACAAATTCACCGTGCAAGGCGCGCATGACGCGCTGGTGCAACTGTCCGGCACGATACGCACGCTCGCAGTATCGCTCTACAAGATCGCCAACGATATCCGCTTGATGTCATGCGGACCTCGGGCCGGCTTCGCCGAGTTGTCGATACCGGAGAACGAACCGGGCTCCTCCATCATGCCGGGCAAGGTCAATCCCACCCAGTGCGAGGCGCTCACCATGATCGCCGTGCAGGTCATGGGCAACGACGTCGCGGTCGGCTTTGGCGGCGCCGGCGGCTATCTCGAAATGAACGTCTACAAGCCGCTGATGATTTCCAACATCACGCACTCGATAACGATCTTGAGCGACGGCTGCACCAACTTCCGCAAATTCCTGGTGGAAGGCACCAAGCCCAACCTGAAGAGGATCAATGAGTATGTCGAGCGCTCGTTGATGCTGGTGACGGCGCTTTCGCCTGTGATCGGCTACGACAAGGCCTCGAAGATCGCGCATTACGCGATGGACAACGATCTCACGCTCAAGGAAGCGTCGCTCAAGCTCGGCTTCGTCAGCGAGCAGGAGTTCAATCGTGTCGTCGATCCAGCCAAGATGGTGAAACCCTATGTCGCCTCTGCGGGGACGGCTTCTGCCGCCGGTTGAGCAGCTGTTCCATCAGCGAGGGCCGGCCCCATCCTCGAGCGTGATCCGGAAAATTGTGTGGCGGTTTTCCGAAAAGTCATGCTCAATCAAAGACCCAAAGCGCGATGACGATTGAACCTGATTTCATCGCGCTTTGGGCCGGCCCGCAGGCCGCTGTACTCCTGCTCTGGAGAACAGGCCATGACCAGTGAAGAGCGTTCCGCACTGATCCTTGCATTCGCGAGGGCTCTCTTTGTCAACGGTCAGGCGACGGATCAGGTCGTCGCCGCAATCCGGCGGCTCGGTAACAAGCTCGATGTCAATGCGGAACTGTTGCCACGCTGGGGCGAACTGCAATTGCGCGAGGAGAATGGCGGGATAACATCGACCTCATACGTCGCAGCCAATCCGGTCGGGGTTGATATGGACCGCGTTGCTTCCACGATGGCGGCAATCGCCGACATCGAGGCGGGCCGGCTTTCCCTCGAAGACGCGCGGAACCGGATCGACGTCATCGCCAAGGCGCCGCCGGCGCCGGCTTGGCTGTTTGCCCTGGCTGCGGCGGTCGGCGCGCTCGCGTTGGCGATCATCTTCGGCATTCATCACCCGTCCGCCGCGCTGGTGATTTTCATAAGCGCGGGCGCGGGTGGCCTGCTCCGCCGCGCCATCGCCGGCGTCAGCGCGAACATCTTCATTCAGCCGTTCTGCGCCGCGCTGCTCGCGGGTCTCATCGGTGGACTGGCGGCGCGTTATCAGTTGAGCACGGCTCTGCGGCTCGTTGTCGTGTGCCCGTGCATGGTGCTGGTTCCAGGGCCGCACATTCTCAACGGCGCGCTCGATCTGATCAGCGGACGGATTCATCTGGGCAGCGCCCGCCTGATCTACGCCGGACTCGTCGTCGTCGCGATATCGATCGGATTGCTGCTGGGACTCACGCTGTTGCACGAGTCGCTACCGATCGATCCCCCAGGCCAGGCGGTAACGCTGTGGCTCGACATGATTGCGGCGGGCGTCGCAGTGGCCTGCTACAGCGTGTTTTTCTCAACCCCGCCGAACATGCTGCCATGGCCGGTCGCGGTCGGCATGCTGGCTCACGCCCTGCGTTGGATTGCGATCTCCGGGCTTGGCTGCGGCGCGGCAACGGGCGCTCTCGTGGCCTGTCTTGTCGTCGGTGTGCTGCTCACGCCGGTTTCGCGCCGCCGGCACTTGCCGTTCGCAGCCATCGGCTTTGCGTCTGTGGTGTCGATGATACCCGGCGTCTACGTCTTCAGGATGATGAGCGGGCTGACGCAGATTGCCGATACGGCGCAGGCCGCCTCGGAGCTTGTCGGCGCCACAATTGCCGACGGCGTAACTGCCGTCGCTATCATTTTGGCCATGAGTTTCGGCCTGATCGTGCCCAAGATGGTCATCGACCACTTCGGCGATCAGCACCGACGAACTCAAGGGAGCTGAAGATGCTTGTATTCGCTCAAAAGTCCGATGTCGGCCGGACACCAGTCATTCCGTCGGACGAAGAAGCCACGTTGGTCCGCATCGAGGAACGGCTTCCGCCCCTGCTAAGCGTCATTGCGGGCA
Organism: Bradyrhizobium sp. Tv2a-2; assembly: GCF_000472425.1. GTDB lineage: Bacteria > Pseudomonadota > Alphaproteobacteria > Rhizobiales > Xanthobacteraceae > Bradyrhizobium. The sequence goes on from NZ_AXAI01000007.1 coordinate 147,817, forward strand.
TGGTCGATCTCACCGGTTTCTTCATGCTGGGCAATATTTTCACGGCGCACATCACGGGTAACCTCGTGTCTGCAAGCGCGGTCGTGGTGCGCGGAGGCGCGATGAACCCTGCACAACTGCTGGCCATCCCGGTCTTCATGGGCGCGCTGGCTGTGGTCTGGCTGATTGCAAGGCGCTCCAATCGAAACGGCCCCGCACTCGTGCGGCTGCTGCTCCTGGTGCAATTTCTGTTGCTTGCGGCGGTGCTGGTGCTTTGCGTTGCGACAAAACCTTCGAGCAATCCGCACGGAGTGCTCGCGGGCGTCGCCGCGCTGATCGCAGTCTCCGCCATGGCCTGCCAGTATGCGTTGCTTCGCCTGGCAATGCCGAGAGCGATCTCCACCGCCGTCATGACCGGCAATCTTACCAACACCGTTCTTTCCATCATGGACGCACTGTCAAACGGCCACCCGCTGATGAGCGCCGACGACGGCCGATTGAGAAGATCGCTGCATCTTCTGTTCGGTTTTTTGCTGGGATGCATGATTGCCGCGATGGCTATTTCCACGATGGGCGATTGGGCCTGGTCGTTGCCCGCGGTGCTTGCGGGCGCCGCGGTGGTCCGCCCGTGATGTACTTTGTGCTGCCCTTCCAATGCCTGCCGAGCCGAGTCTCCCCCGATTGAGGTCGCCCGCGGGAACCAAGGTGGCAGGCTCAAGCTAATGGTTGTCGCCGTCGCGACGCCGAGGAACGCAATCCGTCGATGCCAATTTCTGCTGTTGGGCCCAAGTTGTGGGTAACGAGCAGGAAGCTCGTGCCCGAATCGCAGTTGACCTTGGCGCACCAGTTGGAAAACCTCGTCGGCGGATTTTGAATCGAGTTGCCGGTCGGAATAGACGAGGGTAAGGTCTGTCTCAGCGCGAAGACGTTCGAGCCAGGACGACAGACCATGCAGGCAAGGGCTCCGGCGTTGAGCGGGATCAGGCAGGAGACGTTCTTCGTGCTGTTGGAGCAGACGCCTTCGGAACGCCGGCAAATCAAGCGGCCTCTCAAGCTGCTCGCCCATGAAGCGACCGCAGACTGAAAACACTGCACTGCGCTGCCTTGTCGCGGCAGTGTTCGCGATTATCCTGGTCGTCGGCTCGGCGTTTGAGCTGCGCGCCGAATCCGGCACTCCGGCTGCAGATACTCTTTCGCCCGCGGCCCTGAAGCAACTCGGCGACACCATCCGCAATGAGATCGCGACCGGCAAGATTCCCGGTGGCATCCTGTTGATCCAGCAGCACGGCAAGCCGGTCCATTTCGAGTGTTTCGGCGTGCGGGACCCCGACACGGGGTTGCCGATGACGCCGGATACGATTTTCCAGATCTATTCGATGTCGAAGGCCATTACGTCTGTTGCGGCGATGACGCTGGTCGAGGAAGGCAAGCTGTCTCTCGACGATTCCGTGTCGAAATACATTCGTTCCTTTGCGAACGCCAAAGTCGGTGTCGATACTTCCGATGAAGCAGGAAAATATCCGCTCAAGCTCGAGCCGTTGAAGCGCCCGATTACGATCAGGGATCTATTGCGGCACACCTCGGGTATCACCTACGGCTTCTTCGGTGAGACCCAGGTGCAGAAGCTCTATGCGAATCCCCTATTGTATGCAGGGGATTTCGATAACGCCGACTTCGCCGACCGGATTGCAGTGCTGCCGCTTGCCGATCAGCCCGCGACGCGCTGGAATTACAGCCATTCGACCGACGTGCTCGGCCGCGTCATCGAAGTGGTCTCGGGGCAGAAGCTGTACCAATTCGAAAAGCAGAGATTGTTCGATCCGCTCGGCATGTCCGACACTGCTTATTATGTCGCGGATAAAGCTAAGTGGCCGCTGATCGCCAAGGGATTTCTTGTCGATCGCTTTCGGGTCGCCGGAATCAGCGATGATCCTACATTGCCGCGACGCTGGGAGTCCGGTGGAGCGGGCTTGGTCTCGACGACCGGGGACTACGCCCGCTTCCTGCAAATGCTGCTGAATGGCGGCGAACTGGACGGCAGGCGGTACCTCAAGCGCGAGACCGTCGCACTGATGACGTCGGATCAGATTGGGCCGGAGACCGGGATCATTCATGATCCCTTCTATTTTCCCGGCCCCACCAGTGGCTTCGGTCTTGGCTTTGCCGTGCGCACCTCGCCACCTCCGAATACGAACTGGCCGCTCGGCGAATACCGTTGGGACGGCGCCGGCGGCAGTTTCTATTTCGTTGACCCCCTGGACGACATGTTGGGAGTCTTCATGGTGATGTCGCCCACACAGGGTGGGCGGATCCAACTGAACTTGAAAACGATGATTTACGAGGCGATGGGGCGGGGCCTTCGCAAGGATTGATGGGGGAATGCCTTGCACTGAGAGCAAGCGCCACTGAGAGTCTGCCTGTCAGTCCCGGCCCCGGTGCGCAGTTTGCGCAGGGCCGGGACGACGCAAAGATCACTCGCCTTCTTTCTTCGGCTCTTTCGACATGCGGTCGAGCCGGTCCTGCATCTCCTTCATCTGGCGACGCAGTTCGTCCATGTTGCTGTCCTCTTCGGCCGGCGGCGGCTCCGTCGCCTTGTCGGCATCGGTGCGCGCGGGCGCGAACGGCTTGAACATCGAGAAGGTCTGCTGGAACAGCTCCATGTTGCGACGGACCTGCTCTTCCAGCGGCGCGAACGGTGTGCCGCTCAGGGTGCTCGCGAGCTGCTTGCGGAATTTCTCCTGCTCGCGCGTCAGCGTATCGATCGACTGCTCCAGATATTTCGGCACCACCATCTGCATGCTGTCGCCATAGAAGCGGATCAATTGGCGCAGGAAAGTGGTGGGCAGCAAATTCTGCCCGGCCTTGTTCTCCTGCTCGAAGATGATCTGTGCGAGCACCGAGCGGGTGATGTCGTCGCCGGTCTTGGCGTCATAGACGAGGAAATCCTCGCCGTTCTTCACCATCGCTGCGAGATCCTCCAGCGTGACATAGGTGCTCGTGCCGGTATTATAGAGCCGGCGGTTTGCATATTTCTTGATCGTTGTGGGTTGGTCTGTCTTGGCCATTGCCATGGGCTCACACTTCACACCGGAGAGGGAGGGAACCCGACGGCGTCGCCGCAGGGCCTACGAGCTACGCAACGCAACAAACTAAACATTTTCAACAGCTTTGCGCTACCGTTTTGTGCAGCACGGTTAATCCAGGGGCATTTTTTATTGCGCAGCATGGCTGCGGCACCTGCCTTCGGCGGCGCAACAAAGCCAGTAGCCGCCGCCCTTTTCGCAGCTTGGTGGCTAGCTCGACGCCGGCTGCCTGACCGTGCCAAGCCAATTTGAATGCAGTGCAGCCTGAATTGGAGCAGTCGCACATTGACATGCCTCAACGACGTTAACAGGATGGGGGTGAGAGATGGCGCGCCACCCTCAAGCGTTCGCCGCATTTCAAAAAAGACCCTCAAGCGTCAGGAGATGTCCATGTCAGACGATGTCGTCATCGTCAGCGCCGCCCGCACCCCGGTCGGAAGCTTCAACGGTGCCTTTGCCACCCTTCCCGCCCACGATCTCGGCGCCATCGCCATCAAGGCCGCGCTGGAGCGCGCAGGCGTCGAGCCGGGCCGTATTTCGGAAGTGATCATGGGCCAGATCCTGACTGCGGCGCAGGGCCAGAATCCGGCCCGCCAGGCGTCGATCTCCGCTGGTATCCCTGTCGAGAGCCCGGCCTGGGGCGTCAACCAGCTCTGCGGCTCCGGCCTGCGCTCGGTCGCGCTCGGCTACCAGGCGCTGATGAACGGCGATTCCGACATCGTCGTCGCCGGCGGCCAGGAATCCATGAGCATGGCCCCGCACGCGCAGTACCTGCGCGGTGGCGTCAAGATGGGCGGGCTCGAGTTCGTCGACACCATGATCAAGGACGGGCTGTGGGACGCCTTCAACGGCTACCACATGGGCAACACCGCCGAGAACGTGGCGCGGCAGTACCAGATCACCCGCGCCCAGCAGGATGAGTTCGCCGTCGCCTCGCAGCAGAAGGCGGAAGCCGCGCAGAAGGCCGGCAAGTTCAAGGAAGAAATCGTGCCGGTGACGATCAAGACCCGCAAGGGCGACGTCGTGGTCGACACCGACGAATATCCGCGCCATGGAGCAACGCTGGACGCGATGGCGAAGCTTAAGCCGGCCTTCGAAAAGGACGGCACGGTGACCGCGGGTTCCGCCTCCGGCATCAATGACGGCGCCGCTGCCGTGGTACTGATGACCGCCAAGCAGGCGGCGAAGGAGGGCAAGAAGCCGATCGCCCGCATCGTCTCCTGGGCCCAGGCCGGCGTCGACCCCAAGATCATGGGCACCGGTCCCATTCCCGCCTCCCGCGCCGCCCTGAAGAAGGCCGGCTGGACCATCGCCGACCTGGATCTGATCGAGGCCAATGAGGCCTTCGCGGCGCAGGCCTGCGCGGTCAACAAGGATCTCGGCTGGGATACGTCGAAGGTGAACGTGAACGGCGGCGCGATTGCGATCGGCCATCCGATCGGCGCGTCCGGCGCGCGCGTGCTGGTGACGCTCTTGCATGAAATGCAGAAGCGCGACGCCAAGAAGGCCCTGGCCACGCTGTGCATTGGCGGCGGCATGGGTATCGCCATGTGCGTGGCACGGGACTGAGAACCCGCCCGGCGCGCGACTGAGGCTCCGCGCGGCACACGACCAAATCACCAAACCGTGTGCGTGTGCATCGCACGCGGTTAAAAAAAGTTCAGTTGCTGCCGATAAAATTTCCTTCGCACCCGCACAGAGCTGAACTAAAGACAAACGCCCGGCCATCGCCGGGCGTTTTGGTCTTGATGTTGGTCAAAGGGCCCGCATAATTTGATCCTAATCAAGAAGAAGCGCTGTCGGCAACGCGCATGAATGGAAACGAAGAGAGGGATTCGACATGGCACGTGTTGCGTTGGTCACTGGAGGCACCCGAGGCATCGGGGCTGCGATCTCGAAAGCGTTGAAGGCTGCGGGCTGCACGGTCGCCGCCAGCTACGCCGGCAATGATGCGGCTGCGGAGAAGTTCAAGACGGAGACCGGCATTGCCGTCTACAAATGGGACGTCGCCTCGTTCGACGCTTGTGCCGCTGGTGTGAAGAAGGTCGAAGCGGAGATCGGTCCCGTCGACGTGCTCGTCAACAACGCCGGCATCACCAAGGACGGCGCCTTCCACAAGATGACGGTCGAGCAGTGGAATGCGGTGATCAACACCAATCTCGGCTCGCTCTTCAATATGACGCGTCAGGTGATCGAAGGCATGCGCGCCCGAAAGTTCGGCCGCGTCATCAACATCTCCTCGATCAACGGCCAGAAAGGCCAGTTCGGCCAGTGCAACTATTCCGCGGCGAAGGCCGGCGAGGTCGGCTTCACCAAGGCGCTCGCGCTGGAGAACGCCAAGGCCGGCATCACCGTGAACGCGATCTGCCCGGGCTATATCAACACCGAGATGGTGCAGGCGGTGCCGAAGGACGTGCTGGACAAATCCATCCTGCCGCTGATCCCGGTCGGCCGGCTCGGCGAGCCCGAAGAAATCGCTCGCGCGGTCGTCTTCCTCGCAGCCGACGACGCCGGCGCCATCACCGGCTCGACACTGACCATCAACGGCGGTCAATACATGGTGTGACACGAAGACGCGACGCTGACGGCGTTGCGTTGTCTCACTGAATGCTGCAAGTGATACGTCATGCCCGGGCCTGTCCCGGGCATGAACGTCTGAGTCCTGTCATTCCGGGCCGAGGCGCAGCATCGAACTCTGATGTGCTGTCGCACATCTGAGAATCTCGAGATTCCGGCTCTGGTCCTTCGGACCATCCCGGAATGACGGGACTAATCGTGAGTGTCCGGGCAAGCCCGGCCATGACGGAGAATGTTTCCCATGTCCCCCCGCACCGCGACACTCATCGGCCTGACCGCGATCATGATGTGGTCGCTGCTGTCGGTGATGACGGTTGCGACCGGCAAGATCCCGGCCTTCCAGCTCGCGGCGATGACGTTTGCGATCGGCGGTGTCGTCGGCTTGTTGACCTGGATCGGCCGGCCGCAAGCGATTGGCGCATTGAAACAGCCGCCAATCGCCTGGATCGTGGGCGTCGGCGGACTGTTCGGCTATCACGCGCTGTATTTTCTGGCGCTGCGGTTCGCGCCGCCTGCCGAAGCCGGGCTGTTGAATTATCTCTGGCCGCTGCTCATCGTGCTGTTCTCGTCGCTGTTGCCGGGCGAGCACCTCGCGCGCCATCACATCATCGGCGCGCTGCTCGGCCTTGCCGGCACGGTGCTCTTGTTCGCCGGCAACACCGGCAGCTTTGCGCCAGGCCAGGTGCCTGGGCTGATTGCAGCCTTTGTCGCGGCTTTTGTCTGGGCATCCTATTCGGTGATGTCGCGTCGGCTGAAGGCGGTGCCGACCGACGCGGTCGCCGGCTTTTGCCTGGCTACCGCATTGCTCGCAGCGCTCGTTCACGGGCTCGTCGAGGTCACGGTCTGGCCGGAGACGCCGCTGCAATGGTGCGCCGTGGTCGGCCTCGGCATCGCGCCGGTGGGGGCCGCGTTCTACGCCTGGGACATTGGCATGAAGCGCGGCGATATCCGTGTGCTGGGGGCGGCGTCCTATGCGACGCCGCTGCTGTCGACGATGTTTCTGATTCTCGCCGGATACGCCAAGGCTAGCGCCAACATCGCCGTGGCCGCAATCCTGATCGCCGGTGGCGGGTTGATTGCGGCGAAGGATATGGTGTTGAAGCGCAAATAACCGTCATTCCGGGTTCGCGCAGACGCGCGCCGCGGAATGACGCGCGCCCTCAAACGCACGTTGACTGTGGGGGCTCCCAGCCTGTCGCGGCGAGCTCCAAGCTCGCAAACTCGAAGCCCGGCGCCACGGTGCAGCCGACCAGGGTCCAGTCACCGGTGCTCTCCGCGGTCTGCCAGGCCGAGGCCGGCACGATGGCCTGCGGGCGCTCGCCGCTTGCGACATCGGGGCCGAGCCTGACCATATGCGGCGCGCAGCCCTCATGGGCGATGCGCAGCGTCAGCGGGCTGCCGGCGTAATAATGCCAGACCTCGATCGCATCGATCCTGTGCCATTGCGATTTCTCGCCGCGTGCCAGCAGAAAGTAGATTGCGGTCGAAGAGGCGCGCCCCAGCGCATCGCTGTGCGCGTCGCGAAACGTCTCGCGGTAGTGGCCGCCTTCCGGGTGCGGTCGCAATTCGAGGCGTGCAATGATGTCGGCTGCGGTCAGCTGTTGCATCAGGACTTGTTCTTGCGTTCGCGCAATTCGCCGAACACCTTGGCGGCATCAGCGCCCTTCATATGCAGCCGCGCCGCAACGTCGGGATCGTCGGCGCGCAGGAACACGTTGGCCGCCTTCTCCTGTCCCAGCAGCACGGGAATGGTCGGCCTGTTGTCGGCGCGCAGCCGCGTTACTTCTTCTGCGCGCGCCTTCAGCGCGGCATTATCGGGATCGATGGTGAGCGCGAACCTGACATTGGAGGCGGTGTATTCATGGCCACAATAGAGGCGAAAATCATCGGGCAGCGCGCGCAGCTTCAGAAGCGAGTCCCACATCATGGGGTGGGTGCCTTCGAACACCCGCCCGCATCCGATCGAGAACAGCGTGTCGGCGGCGAACAGCGCCTTGTCGTTATCGAACACGTAGGAGATGTGGTCGAGCGTGTGGCCCGGCGTCTCCAGCACCCGCGCGAGCAGATCGCCGACCTTCACAACATCGGCATTGGCGACGCGCAGGTCGACATTGGCGATCTTGCTGGTCTTGTCGTGCGGCGCGATGACACGGCAGCCATAGCGCTGCTTCAACTCGGAGACGCCGCCCACATGATCGCCATGGTGATGGGTGATCAGGATGTCGGTGAGCTTCCACCCCTCTCGCTCCAATTCCCTGATGATGGGAGCGGCTTCGGGCGCGTCGATCGAGGCGGTCGCGCCGCTTGCGCTATCGTGGACCAGATAACCGAAATTGTCTGTCAAGCAGGTGAAGACGCGGATGTCGGCGGCCATGGATTTTCCTCTGCGAACGGCTCCTTGCCAGACATATGGCGTTAACGGTGATGCGGCAATGCCATTTTTCTCGAGGCGCGGTAGTCGGCAATGTCTGAAATTACATGTTAAATTGATGTCATGAGCATCGACGTCATCGACCTCCGCGACTTCTATTCGCAGCGACTGGGCATCGTGGCGCGGCGATTGATCAACCGCGGCATCCAGGCGCGCTGGCCGACCGCGGAAGGCCAGCGCGTGCTGGGGATCGGCTATCCGACGCCCTATCTGGGACTTTTTCGTGAAGATTGCGAACGCTGCATCGCCTTCATGCCGGCGGCGCAGGGCGTGCTGAAATGGCCGACCGCGCGTCCGACGCTGGCGGCGCTGGTCGATGAATTCTCACTGCCGCTGCCGGATGCCGCAGTCGATCGTATCCTCCTTGTCCATGCGCTGGAAATGGCCGACGATCCAGCAAGCCTGCTCCGCGAGGTTTGGCGGGTGCTGGCGCCGTCGGGGCGGGTGATTGCTGTCGTTCCAAACCGGCGCGGGGTATGGACGCGGACCGATAACACGCCATTCGGTCACGGCCGGCCCTATTCGCGCTCACAGATCACACAGTTGTTGCGGCAGACCTGGTTTACGCCGACGGCGTGGGGCGAGGCGCTGTTCATGCCGCCGCTTGCAGGCGGCTGGTTCCTGCGCTCGGCTTTGGTGTGGGAGCGTGCAGGCGCGTCGCTCTCGCTGCCTTTCGCGGGCGTTCACATCGTGGAAGCGACCAAGCAGGTCTATCGCGTCATCCCTGCGCCGCGCGAACGCACGCGACTGATTCCGGCGCTGAAGCCGGTACTGGTGCCGTCATCGACGGCGACAAGGCGATGAATTGCAGCAACTAAAGCATGATCCGGAAAAGTGTGTAGCGGTTTTCCGAAAAGATCATGCTCAATCAAAGACCTAAAGCGCGATGACGATTCGACCAAATCTCATTGCGCTTTAGGGCTGCTGTTGTCCCGGCTTCCATGCGCAATTGGGCACGAGGCTGGGACAACAAGCGCAGAGGCCTGAAGCTTACTCGCCCGGATTCGCGTCCTCGCTGGGCGCAGCCTGCTGCGGCTGGGCGACGCCCTCGGAGCGCGGGCCGTGAGGGCGGCGACGCCGCCGCGGATAACGTTCGCCGGCGCCTTCGAAGCTACCGCCATTGCCGTTGATCTGCGGCTGCGGGCCGGTGATGAACGAGGGTAGCCGGTCGACACCGCCGTCATCGGCGATCACGGGCTGCGGTTGCGGTTGCTGATATTGCGGCTGCTGACGATGTTCGCGCTCGCCGCGTTGTTCACGCTCGCCGCGTTGTTCACGCTCGCCGCGATGCTCGCGCGGCTGCTGCTGGTCGCGCTGATAGGGCTGCTGGCTGTCGCGTTGTTCGCGCGGGCCGTTGTCGCGCTGATAGGGCTGCGACTGCTGCACCGGAACGAAGCCCGGCTCCTGCCCGAAGCTCGAGAAGCTCTCGCCCTCGTCCTCGTCCTCGCTCATGAGGTCGTCCTGGCGAGGCTGCTGCTGTTGCTGCGGCTGGTTCTGGCGGAATTGCTCCTGGGCAGCTGCGATCAGGCGGAAATAATGCTCGGCGTGCTGGTAGTAGTTCTCGGCAGCGACGGGATCGCCCGAAGAGCGCGCGTCGCGTGCAAGCTGCAAATATTTCTCGGCAATGTGAGAGGCGGTGCCGCGGATCTTGATATCGGGTCCGTTGGATTCATAAACCCGGGTCATCGGGTTCTGGCCGCGCCTGTTATTGTTATTATTGTTGTTGTTATTGTTGCGGTTGCGCATCCGCTTGTTGTTCTGACCGTTTCTCATGTCCTGCCTTTTATTCCAGCCCAGAGTTAGAAGCGTTTCAATTGCCGTCTTCACGGTACGTTCGGGTGCAACAACTCGTCTCGATGCGGCACGCACGATTCGGATGCACCGAATCGGGACTGCCGTTCCCATCCGTGCCGATGTCGTCCACCATCGCGTGCAACAAAGACGCGTTCCCCACCCGCCGGCCTCAAGCGGCCAGCGAACCACCTAATGTAAAGCCTGCCAAAACAAGCCGAGTTCTCTTGCGTAAGTTGTCAAGCGCAAATCTGGCTTTCGTTCGCTTTGCGGCCGTAAGCTGCGCAGCTCTCAACGGCTATCGCGCTCAATTCGACCCGCGTTCTGGAACCTATTGTCAGCGCGGCTCTCGCCCGAACCCTAGCTTTTGCCCGTGTATCTAAGGGGCCTGCGCCGATCTCTATCCGGAACGTAGTCGCTCCGGACCAATATTCCAAGAGGTTTTTGCGCCTCATTTCGGCTTTATCTTGGCATTTTTCGGCCGCCAACCGCCCGCGGAATACCTGCCAGATCGGCTTTCGGGGGACAGGGGACCGCGAGCCTTGCCGCCGTCATCAATTCTTCAATCTGGCGGCTCTGGTCATAGCCCGCCTCCACAACCAGCGCCCCGCCGTCTCGCAATAATTGCACGGCTTGCGGGATCAGAGTGCGGTAGGCATCAAGGCCGTCCGCGCCGCCATCGAGCGCGGCGAGCGGATCGTGCGCCCGCACCTCCTCGGCGAGATCGGCAATATCGGCAGAGCGGATATAGGGCGGGTTGGACACCACGAGATCGAACGGGCCCTTCAGCGCGGCTGCGTAGCTGCAGGCGACGAAGCCCGCGCGCGATGCGAAGCCCAGCGCGGCGGCATTCTGTCCTGCGGTCGCAAGCGCGCCTTCGCTGATATCGGTGCCGACACCAAAGGCCTCGGGTCGTTCCGACAAAAGCGCCAGGAGAATTGCGCCGGTGCCGGTGCCGATATCGAGAATGCGTGTCGTGCCTCCGGAGGCCGGTCCGTCGCGCAGCATCTGAAGCGCAAGCTCGACCACCGTCTCGGTATCCGGCCTCGGCACCAGCGTCTCGGCCGAGAGCGTGAATCGTAAGCCCCAAAACTCCTTCTCGCCGAGGATGCGCGACACCGGCTCGCCGCGTAGACGCCGCGTCGCGAACGTTTCGACCGTCCCCGCTTCGCTTGCCGTAAGTTGCCGCGTGCCCGATGCGATCAGCCCCGTGAGATCGACCTTGAGCGCCGCGCTCAACAGCAGCCGTGCGTCAAGCTCGGGCGAGCCGAGGTTCGCAGCATCGAAGCGGGCAGCAAGCGCACGGCGGGCGGCATCGACGGTCTGGCCCGGTTCGCGCGCAGGGCTCACGCTGCTGCGCCCTGCGCAGCGAGCTGGGCGGCCTGATGCTCTGTGGTCAGTGCGTCGATCAATTCGCCCAAGGCTTCGCCCGATATCACCTGCGGCAGCTTATAGAGCGTCAAATTGATGCGGTGGTCGGTGACGCGCCCCTGCGGGAAGTTATAGGTGCGGATGCGCTCGCTGCGGTCGCCGGAGCCGACCTTCTCCTTGCGGTCCGCCGAGCGCGCGGCTTCCACGCGCTGGCGCTCGGCGTCGTAGATGCGTGAGCGCAGGATGTTCATGGCGGACGCCCGGTTCTTGTGCTGGGAGCGGCTGTCCTGCATCGAGACCACGATGCCGGTCGGAATGTGGGTGATGCGGATCGCCGATTCGGTCTTGTTGACGTGCTGGCCGCCGGCGCCCTGCGCGCGCATAGTCTCGATCCGCAAATCATCGTTCTTGATCTCGACGTCGACGTCTTCGACCTCCGGCAGCACCGCAACCGTTGCCGCGGAGGTGTGAATGCGCCCCTGCGTCTCGGTGTCGGGCACGCGCTGCACCCGGTGCACGCCGGATTCGAATTTCAGTTTCGCAAAGGCGCCGCGGCCCTTCACCTCGGCGATGATTTCCTTGTAGCCGCCCATGGTGCCGTCGCTCGCCGAGATCACCTCTACCTTCCAGCCCTGCAGGGCGGCGAAACGCTCATACATGCGGAACAGGTCGCCCGCGAACAGCGCCGCCTCGTCGCCGCCGGTGCCGGCTCGGATTTCCAGCATCACGTTGCGGTCGTCCATGGCGTCCTTCGGCAACAGCGCGACGCGGATGTTCTGCTCGAGCTCGCCGCGGCGCTCGTTGAGCGTGGCAAGCTCGGCTTCTGCCATGCCGCGCATGTCGGCATCCGTCGACGGATCGGCGACCAGCGCCTCGGTGTCGGTGAGCTCCTTCACCGTGGCGCGATAGGCTTTCACGGCATCGATCAGCGGGTTGAGCTCGGCAAGCTCGCGGGTGATCTGCACGTATTTTTCAGAATTGACCTGGCCAAGCAGTTCGTTCTCCAGCGCCGCGTGGTGCGCCAGCAGAACGTCAAGTTTGGCCTCGGGCAGGGTCGACATCGGTTTCGTCTCGGATAGCGGAATGGGAAGCGGCGGGCGGTTCGGCAACGGCCCCGCTATAAGGCCAGCCCCTCGGCCTCGGCAAATTCGATCAGCTTCTGCCGGATCGAGACGGTGCCGGCGGGCGCATCCAGCAGCGGCGCCATCATCGCCTCGGCCTTCCTGACGTCGAGCTCGAGGATCATGGCCTTCACCGGGCCGTGGCCCGTCGCCGACAGCGACAGCGAACGGTAGCCGAGCGCGATCAAGGCCAATGCGCCGATCGGCTTGGAGGCCATCTCGCCGCAGAGGGAGGCGGATTTCTTCGCCGCGTGCGCCTTCCGGGCGATGTCGCGCAACGCGCGCAGGATCGGCGCCGACAGCGTGTCGAAGCGCTCGGACACCTTGGCATTGCCGCGGTCGACCGCGAACAGGAACTGGAACAGGTCGTTGGATCCGACCGAGACGAAGTCGACCTTCGTCAGGAGCTCATCGAGCTGGTAGAGCAGGGCCGGCACCTCGATCATGGTGCCGACATCGATCCGCTCGGGCAGCGCGTGGCCGTGCTGGCGCAGATAGGTCAGCTCGCGCTCAACGATGGCCTTGGCGGAGTCGAACTCGGCGACCTCCGAGATCATCGGGAACATGATGCGCAGCGCGCGCCCGCCGCCGGCGCGGAGCAGCGCGCGGATCTGGCCGCGCAGCAGCCCAGGCCGGTCGAGGCCGAGCCGGATCGCGCGCCAGCCGAGCGCGGGATTTTCCTCGACCACCGTCTCCATATAGGGCAGCGCCTTGTCGCCGCCGATGTCGAGCGTGCGGAAGGTGACGGGTTTTGGTCCCGCAGTATCCAGCACGGTTCGATAGAGCGCGAGCTGGTCGCTCGAGCGCGGCAGGCTAGGCGAGACCATGAACTGCAGCTCGGTGCGGAACAGCCCGATGCCGGCGCTGCCGGTGTCCTCGATATGCGGCAGGTCGATCACGAGGCCCGCATTGATCATCAGCTCGACCGGCTGGCCGTCCTTGGTGACGCAAGGCCTTTCGCGAAGCGCGAGATATTGCGCCTGGCGGCGGGCGCGGAAGCGCACGCGCTCGGCATAGGCTGCCTCGATCTCCTGGGATGGGCGAACATAGATCGAGCCCGACGTGCCGTCGACGATGATCGCGTCGCCGGGGTCGGCGATACCGGGCGCGTTCGGCACCTCGCCGACGGCGGGAATGCCAAGCGCGCGCGCCACGATCGAGACGTGGGAATTGGCGGTGCCTTCTTCCAGCACCAGGCCGCGCAGCCGCTTGCGGTCGTAGTCGAGCAGCGCGGCCGGGCCCATCGCGCGTGCGATCAGGATGGCGTTGTCGGGCAATTGTTCGCGTGAAGGCGCGTGATCCTGGCCGACCAGTTGGCGCAGCAGGCGGTAACCCAAATCCTCGAGATCGTGCAGGCGGTCGCGCAGATAGGGGTCGGTTGAGCGCAGCATGCGGGCGCGGGTGTCGGACTGCACGCGCTCGACCGCGCCCTCGGCGGTGAGACCGGTGGCGACCGCCTCGTGCAGCTTGTGCGACCAGCCCTGGTCGTTGGCGAACATGCGGTAGGCTTCCAGCACGTCGCGGTGCTCTCCGCTATCGGCAACGTCGCCGCGCTCGAGCAGGCGGTCGAGGTCGGCGCGCAGCTTCGCCAGCGCCGCATCGAGCCGCTTCATCTCCTTCGGCAGATCCTCGGCGATGTAATTGTTGATGACGACGCGCGGCTCGTGCAGCACCACATGTCCGAGCGCGATGCCGTCGGACAGGATGCTGCCGGTCTTGTGCTGCGAATGCCGCGCGGCGGGCTCGGCGCCAGGCTGGGCCAGTGCGGACAACTCGCCCGAGGCAATCATCTCGGCGAGCACCATGGCGGTGGTCTGCAGCGCCTCGACCTCTTCCTCGACATAGGTGCGCTTGGCGCGGTTCTGCACCACCAGCACGCCGAGCGTGTTGCCGGCGCGCAGGATCGGTACGCCGAGGAAGGAGTGGTAGATCTCCTCGCCGGTCTCCGGGCGGAACGAGAAGGCCGGATGGCTCTGCGCGTCGCTCAGATTGAGCGGCGTGGCTTCGCTGGCGACGAGGCCGACCAGGCCCTCATGCGCGCTCAGCACGGTGTGGTGCACGGCGGCGCGGTTCAGGCCTTCGGTGGCGTAGAGCTCGAGTGTGTTGTCGACACGCAGCACATAGACTGAGCAGACCTCGGCCACCATGTTGGCGGCGATCAGCACCACGATCTTGTCCAATCGTTCCTGAGCGCTGACCTGCTCCGCCATGGTTTCGCGAAGCCGTCTCAGCAGGACGCGGGGGCCTCCCGACGCGCTTCGCATATGCTCTTATCCCCATCCTCTCGGCCAGCCCGGCCTGTGGCCGGACGCTGGCGTTCATCCGGTGCCGTCCAGCCACTATCCACGGCCGAATCAGGAGAGCCGAAACTGTGGTGCAGTTTGCCGTAGCCCATCCTGAGGCCGTATACCGAATCGGCGCTTGTTTTGCCAAGCAAAAGGCCTGCCAGCTTAGTCATGCCGAATGCTGCAGGCGCGAAGCGTTCGATCCACCGATGCGTGCGGGTTGGCGCGCGGATTAAATAAAATTTATGGTTCAACTTATGATCGGCAAGTCTGCTGATCGGCAAGTCTGCTGATCGGCAAGTCTGCCAGCCGATCACGCAAATTCTTGTTCAGGGAAAATAATTCTAGCCCTGATCGAGTCCGTAGAGAGTGTGCAGCGTGCGCACGGCAAGCTCGGTATATGCGGCGTCGATCAGCACCGAAAATTTGATCTCGGAGGTGGTGATGGCGCGGATGTTGATGTTGCGAGCCGCGAGCGCCGCGAACGCCTTGGCGGCGACGCCGGCGTGGCTGCGCATGCCGCTACCGATCACCGAGACCTTGGTAACGTCGGTGGCGCTGTCGAGCCGGGCATAGCCGATCTTGTCCTTGGCGGAGGTGATGGTATCGCGGGCGCGGACATAGTCTGACGCCGGCACCGTGAAGGTCAGATCGGTGGTCTTGCCGTCCTCGGAGACGTTCTGCACGATCATGTCGACATTGATGTTACCATCGGCGAGTGGCCCGAAGATCGCGGCCGCGACCCCCGGCTTGTCCTCGATCTGGCGCACGGAAATCTGGGCCTCGTCCTTGGAGAAGGCGATCCCGGTGACGACGTGCATTTCCATGATTTCCTCCTCGCTGCAGATCAGCGTGCCCGGCGGCGTGCCGTGCGGGTCGATATCCTCCGGCTTGTCGAAGCTGGAGCGGACGAAGATTGGCATGTTGTGCACCATGCCGAGTTCCACCGAGCGGACCTGCAGCACCTTGGCGCCCAGCGAAGCCAGTTCCAGCATGTCCTCAAAGGCGATCTTGTCGAGCCGGCGCGCCTTCGGAACCACCCGGGGATCTGTGGTGTAGACGCCGTCGACGTCGGTATAGATGTCACAGCGGTCGGCATGGATGGCCGCTGCAATCGCCACCGCCGAGGTATCGGAACCGCCGCGGCCGAGCGTGGTGATACGTCTGGTGTCCGGATTGATGCCCTGGAAGCCGGCGATGACGGCGACCTCCTTGCGCTCCTTGAAACGCTTGGTCAGCTCGCTTCCGTTGATGTCGAGGATGCGGGCCGAGGCATGGGCGTCGCTGGTCACGATCGGGATCTGCCAGCCCTGCCAGGAGCGCGCCTGGATACCCATGCTCTGCAGTGCGATGGCGAGGAGCCCCGAGGTCACCTGCTCGCCGGAGGCGACCACCGCGTCATATTCCCGCGCGTCATGCAGGGCCGAGGCCTCGGTGCACCAGGCCACGAGCTCGTTGGTTTTGCCGGACATCGCCGAGACCACGACGGCGACCTCATGGCCGGCGTCGACCTCGCGCTTCACATGCCGCGCGACGTTGCGGATACGGTCGATATTGGCGACGGACGTGCCGCCGAACTTCATCACGAGGCGGCCCATGACGACGCGCACATTCTCCAAAAGAGGATAAGTTACCGGCCCGGCACGAAAGGCGAGGGCGCCCGGGCCGAAACGCGCTATACATAGGCCCGCGCCCGGGGGCAAGCGGCTTCCTCGCCCGCCGTTGGCTCAGCCGGAACATAGGCTGGAAGAGCGTCTGGAACGGGGTTGGGAGGCGGGAGTTGGCGTTTGGGTAAGTGTGAGGCGAGTGGATGGGGCGTTATATCGACGAGATCCTGCAGCCCGGCGAAAAGGTACTGTATTCGACCAATGCGCACTGGATCTTCTACCTGCCGGCCTTGGCGGCCTGGATTGTTGCACTGGTGCTTCTGATTCTGTCCGTGACCGTCGCTGCCGGCGTTCCCTCGCTGGTTCTCGGCTGTTGGGCGGCGGCGACTGTCGCTGCTATCGCGGCGTTGTTCTGGACGGTGAGGGGCTGGTTCCACCGACTCACCACCGAGACTGATGTCACCGACCGCCGGGTGGTGCACAAGACCGGTTTTATCAACCGACACACCTTTGAAATCGCGCTCGACAAAATCGCAAGCGTGGACGTCGATCAGAGCATTCCGGGGCGCATTCTCAATTATGGAAATGTGACGGTCGTAGGCGTTGGCGAGGGCAGTACCAAGATAATCGATACGATCGCATCGCCGCTGGCGTTTCGCAGCGCCATCACCGCCCGATAGAGGTTTTTCAAGAGCTCATCATGGCCATCCAGCAGGACACTCACACTCACACGCAAGGCGCACCGGGTTCGACGGTCGACCCCGCCGAGATCGCCAAGTTTTCAAAACTGTCGCAGGAATGGTGGGACCCCAAGGGAAAGATGGCGCCCCTGCACAAGATCAATCCGCTGCGGCTCGGCTACATCCGCGATGCCGCCTGCCGCAAGTTCAACCGCAATGTCAGAAGCCTGAGCTGCCTCTCCGGTCTGCGCGTCCTCGATATCGGCTGCGGCGCGGGCCTGCTATGCGAGCCATTGTCGCGGCTTGGTGCACAGGTGATCGGTGTCGATCCTTCGTCCTCCAACATTGCGGCCGCGAAGCTGCATGCCGACCGCGGGCATCTGTCGATCGACTATCGCTGCACCACCGTGGAGCAGATGGACATGCGCGAGCGCTTCGACATCGTGCTGGCGATGGAGGTGGTCGAGCATGTTACCGATGTCGGGGTGTTCCTCGAGCGCTGCGCGGCCATGCTCAAGCCCGGCGGCATGATGGTGGTCTCGACCTTGAACCGCAACTGGAAGAGCTTTGCGCTCGCCATCGTCGGCGCCGAATACGTTTTACGCTGGCTGCCGCGCGGCACCCATCAATGGGACAAGTTCGTCACCCCCGACGAGCTCGCCAAACATCTGCTCGACAACCGTCTCGTGGTTACCGAGGAGACCGGCGTCGTCTACAGTCCCTTCGCCGACAAATGGAGCCTCTCCTCCGATCTCGACGTGAACTACATGGTGGTCGCGGAGGAAATGGTCTAAGAGCAGCCTGGGTTCTGATTGAATCAGAATCGAGGCTGTCGATTGCTGTTTTGACGCGTTTTCTTCACGCGAACCGGTGTCAATTTCGCTCGAAAACGCTCCAGCCGTCGCCCAATATTCAGCGCTTCACCACGATCAGGATCGCGCCGGCGGAGATCAGCGCGATGCCGAGCCAGCCATTGAGCGAGGGCCGCTCGCCGAGAAAAACCACGCCGAACAGCGCGACCAGCACCACGCTCAGCTTGTCGATCGGTGCCACCAAGGTCGCCGGGCCAAGCTTGAGCGCGCGGAAATAGCACAGCCAGGACGCGCCGGTGCCGAGCCCCGAGAGCAGCAGGAACAGCCAGGTCCTGGCCGAGATCGGTCCGGGATGGGTGAGTCTGCCGGTCGCATAGAGAATTAGCGACAGCGCGGCCAGCACAATGACGGTGCGGATCAAGGTCGCGAGGTCGGAATTGATGTCCTCGACGCCGATCTTGGCGAAGATCGCGGTCAGCGCGGCAAACACCGCCGACAACAACGCCCAGACTTGCCAGGAGGAGAAGGAGAGCGGGCTCATGGCGAGGGTCCTTCGATGATTCCGAGCCGTCATTGCGAGCGATGTGAAGCAATCCAGGGCCGCGCGTGAGACTCTGGACTGCTTCGTCGCTGCGCTCCTCGCGATGACGGAGGAATAGGAAAAAGCGTCAGTTCCGGTCTTCCGGCAGCACCGGGAGCGGGGAGACTTCGACGCCCTCGTCGATCAGCGCGCGCGCTTCTTCCGGCGAGGCTTCGCCGTAGATCGGGCGGTGCTCGATCTCGCCATAATGCATCTTGCGCGCCTCGTTGGGGAAGCGCTCGCCGACATCGTCGGCGTTCTTGACGATGTGATCGCGCAGTTCCTTTAGCTTGGCGCGCAATTCGCGCTCCTGCGCCATGACAAGCGATTGCGAGCCCGGCGCGGCTTCCGCGGCGGGCGCAGGTACGGCGGCCGGGACAGCCGCCGCGCTCTCGCGGCCCTTCTTGCTCACCACCCGTGGCGCCATGATCGCCTTCTCGACCTTGGTGGAGTCGCAGACGGGACAGGCAACAAGCTTGCGCTTCACCTGGGAATCGAACGCCGACGAGCTCTGGAACCAGCTTTCGAAGGCGTGGTCCCGCTCGCAACGCAGGGCGTAACGGATCATGCCGATCCCCGCACCAGATGCAGATGGTCGGGCCCCGATTTGGGGTCGGCCACGCTGAAACGGCGGCCATGCTGCAGCGAAGGCACTGAATTGCGTGCAGCCTCGACCTTGGCCGGGTCGATCCTGGCAAGGATCACGCCAGGCTCGACGCCGCCTTCGGCAAGCACCTCGCCCCAGGGATCGATGATCAGCGAGTGACCATAGGTCTCGCGCTTGTTCTCGTGCAGTCCGGCTTGCGCGGCCGCAAATACGAAGCAGCCGGTCTCGATGGCGCGGGCGCGAAGCAGCACATGCCAGTGCGCTTCGCCGGTCTTGCGGGTGAAGGCGGACGGTACGGTCACGAAAGAAGCCCCGCTTTCGGCCAGCGCCCGGTAGAGCGCCGGGAAACGCACGTCGTAACAAATGGTGAGCCCAACGCGGCCCCAGGGCAGGTCGGAAATGATGGCGGTCTCGCCCGGCTGGTAGTTGGCGGATTCGCGATAGCTCTCGCCGCCCGGCAGATCGATGTCGAACATGTGAATCTTGTCGTAGCTCGCCAGCACATTGCCGTCGGGCCCGATCAGGAAGGAGCGGTTGACCGCCTTCTCCGGCGAGAAGCGCAGCGCCAGCGATCCGATATGCAGATGGATATTCAACTCGGCCGCGAGCGCCCGATAGGCCTGCAGCGAGGGATCGTCCTGCTCGCTCGACAGATGCTCGAACAGCGCCTTGCGGTTCAGCTGCATCATGTTGCTCACCTCGGGCGTGAGCACATAGTCGGCGCCTTGCGCCGCCGCTTCGCGGATCAGCTTGGTGCCCTGTTCCAGGCTCGGTCCCGGGAGCAGGCCCGTGCGCATCTGCACCATCGCGGCGGTGAACATGTTGTCAGCGCTCATGAGGAGGCCTTTTCTCCGGCGAGCAGGGCATCGAGCTTGCCGGCACGGTCCAGCGCATAGAGCTCGTCGCAGCCACCGACGTGAAGCTCGCCGATGAAAATCTGCGGGAACGTCGAGCCTGCACCGGCGCGATCATACATCGCCTGCCGAACATTGGGGTGCCTGCCGGCATCATGTTCGGTAAAGACAGCCTTTTTGCGTGCCAGCAGCGACTTGGCGGCCGAACAATAGCCGCAGCCCGGGCGGGTGTAGATTTCAATAGCAGCGGTCATGTCGCGATCTGAAATTTGAAGGATTCGTCAATTATATGGGAGCTTTGGGGCTGTCGACAACCCGGGCGAACACCAGCACATCGACTTGTGCCGCTTTGGCGCGCAATAGCGCCCTTGCGCAGGCGTCCAGCGTCGCGCCCGAGGTCAGCACGTCGTCGATCACGACCACGCGACGGCCCGCCACCTCGCCCCGGCGTTCCCGAGATACCTCAAATGCGCCCTGCACATTGCTCGCCCGTTGGGCGCGCGAGAGCCCGACCTGCTGCTCGGTGGCGCGGACCCGTGCCAGCAGGTCGCCGCGCAGTTTCACGCCGCTGGCCTCTCCGATCGCATGCGCCAGTGCGCCAGACTGGTTATAGCGGCGGCGCCAGGCGCGCCGCCAATGCAACGGCACGGGAATCAACATATCGGCGCCGCCGAGAAGCTCATGCCCCGCCCGCGCCATCCAGCGGCCCATGGTGGGCGCAAGATCGGTGCGGTCCTGGTACTTCAGCGCATGCACCAGGGTTCGCGCCACCTCGTCGTAGCGGACGGCGGCTCGAGCGCGGGTATAGGCCGGCGGATCGGCGATCGCCTCCATCGACAGCATGTCGGGGCCGGGATCGTAGACAAAGGGAATGCCGAGCCGCGGACAGTAGGGCGGGGCAATGAATGAGAGCTTCGCCCAGCAAGCCGCGCAGACGCCTGCGCCGTCCACCGGCTCGCGGCAGGCCACGCACAGCGTCGGCAGCGCGATGTCGAGCACGAGCTTTGCCATCTGCCGGACGCCGTTCCGGCAAAAGCCGAGAGCGCCGCGCAAATGGCCGAGAGGCGAGCGGGAAGGAGCGATTTCACCATCCATGTGTGCAAGGCTAGCGCCGCTGCCGTGATCGCTCAAGGAGCGGATTGCCAGAGGCGGCCGGACAGGCTTAAGCAGCGCGCATGGCCCAGAACCCTCCTTCCGCGCCCCTCCTGTTCGACCGCGCGCTGCTTTTGCGTCGGCAGCGTCGCGCGGCGACGCTGGGGCCTGTGAATTTTCTGCTCGACCGGGTCGTCGAGGACATGAACGACCGGCTGGCCGCGGTGATGCGCGATTTCCAGGCCGCGGCGGATATCTGGACGCCGGGCGAAGGCCTGCAGGCTGGCTTGCGGCAACGCCTGCCGTTGCTCAACCCGATCGCGCCGCCGGACTCCGGGGCGGAGGTGCTGCCGCTTGCGAACGCCTCGCTCGATCTGGCGCTGTCGGCGCTTGCCTTCCAGTTCGTCAATGACCTGCCTGGCGTGCTCGCGCAGATTGGCCATGCGCTGAAGCCGGACGGGCTGTTGCTCGCGGCCATGATCGGTGGCGATACGCTGACTGAGCTGAGGCAAAGCTTCGCTGCGGCCGAGGCCGAATGCGAAGGCGGCGTCTCGCCGCGCGTGGCGCCGTTTGCAGATTTGCGCGATGTCGGCTCGCTGTTGCAGCGGGCGGGGCTGGCGTTGCCGGTGACCGACGTCGACCGCGTGGTGGTACGCTATGACAACGCTTTCGCGCTGATGCAGGATTTGCGGCGCATGGGCGCGACCAACATGTTGTTCGAGCGGCGGCGCATCCCGACCCGCCGGGCCACGCTGTTGAAGATGGCGCAGGTCTACGCCGAGCGCTTTGCCGACGCGGACGGTCGCATCCGCGCCACCTTCGACGTCATCTGGCTCTCCGCCTGGGCTCCACATGAGAGCCAGCCCAAGCCGCTGCGGCCCGGCTCGGCGAAGGCGAGCCTGGAGGAGGCGGTGAAGAAGGGGAAGACGTAAGTTCCTTGCACCGTCATTCCGGGGCGATGCGCAGCATCGAACCCGGAATCTCGAGATTGCGGGTTCGGTCCTTCGGACCACCCCGGAATGACGGTGCCTCTCACATCAACAGATCCACCAGATGCGGGATCAGCGGCAGGTCCGCGGGCGGCATCGGATAGTCGCGCAACTTGTTGGCGCGCACCCAGGCGAGGTTTTGCCCCTCGCGCGCGACCACGGGCCCCTGCCAGCGTCGGCAGATATAGAGCGGCATCAGCAGATGAAAGGTCTCGTAGGCATGGCTCGCGAAGGTCAGGGGGGCGAGACACGGCTCGCTCACGGTGATGCCGATCTCCTCATGCAGCTCGCGGATCAGGGTCTGTTCGGGACGCTCGCCCGGCTCGATCTTGCCGCCGGGGAATTCCCAAAGGCCCGCAAGCGCCTTGCCTTCCGGGCGCTGCGCCAGCAGCACGCGCTTGTCGGCGTCGACAAGCGCACAGGCGACCACGAGTGTGAGTTTGACTTCGGCGGCCATGGCTGCGTCCCTGCCTGAAACAGTCTCAATCGATGTCCGCGGGACGGCGCATGACACGCTCCGTCCCGGCGTCCACGATTGCGATAAGCCATAGTTGAGGCCCGCTGCCTAGCCGGATCAGATCTGGAATGTCGAAGCTGGCGGTTCATGGCCCCGCGGGCTCGCGCGCGGAGCTAGCAGGTCTTCTGCTGCAAGTGCTGGATACAGTCGCAGGTCGTCGAGGCCGTCAGCTTGACGTCATAATACGGAAAGCTCGCGTTGGCGGGGCTATTCGTCGAACAGCGCGGAAACATGTAGTAGTTGTCCGTGAGCGTTACCGTGCCGCTGATCGTGTAACCCAGGTTGGGCTTGTAGGCGTAGGAAACTTCACCCAGAATAAAGGAGGAATTGTAGTTTTGTGCTCCGGTGAGCGAAGACGGTAACGTAAAGTTGCCGGTCGCCCTTCCCGCGCCATAGGTCGATCCATTGTACGACTGACTCCATTGCACCGTCGCATTGCCATTGCCGTCCGTGGAGACCTCGGACACCGTGACCGTGTACAGCGAGTTGCCGCTGCTGTCGGTCGTCGGGTAAGGCGCGAGGATCGCCGTCGCTGCGCCGAGAATGTTTTGCATCTGGGCCGTGCTGACCTGCGTGTTCTGCGAAACCATATCGGCGACAGAGTGTGCGACCGCGGTGACCTTGACGTTGATGGCCATGCCGTTGCCGAGCTCGATGCCGCCGATGTAGAGCAGCAGCATGAACGGCACCACGATGGCAAACTCAGTCGCTGCCACGGCCTTGTCGTTGATCCATAATTCCCGCACGCGAAATGGCAGATTGGTCATAGGCTGATTCCTCTAGGACGAGGGTTCGTTCTGGAACGCGGCGGTAGCCATGATCATTCGACTGCCGTTGGTTTGATTTGACAGATTGAAGCCGAGAGGCCCCAAGAAGACCGGCCACAGATACATCACGCGGACGACGACAATATCGCTCGCGTTACCGGGGTTGAATTGCCAGACATTGGTGACATTCCCGCTGGCATCGTAGGTCAAGTTGGGCGCAGTTGTATTTGTTGCCGACCATGACGTGGCGACCTGGACGTCGACCATCAAGCCACTGCAGTTGAAAAGGATGACGACTTGGTTGCAGACGTCCTGATGAAACTGGCTCTGGGTTTTCTGCGCTGACTGCGTCTGGCCGGTCAGAATGAGGCGGCTGGATTGCTGCACCACCGATTCCAGGTGCTCTTGCGCAAAGAAGACCAGAAACGTCTGGATGATTGCGATGGTAAGGGCGAGAAATGGCGCGGCCACGATGGCAAACTCAACCGCCGTGGCGCCCTCATCGTCCCTGACGAAGGCGGCGAAGCGACTGCGGTGCTGCTTTTTTGATGCGATGGCGACTTCGATCATGGCGCTTTTCTTACTGCGTGAGGCTGGCGGTGCTTGAGGCGACTTTGATGAACAGGTTGGTCAGCGCCGTCGAGATGTCGCCGCCGGTTGTCACGTCCGCGAACAGGCCGGGCGAGGCGCACGCTTGCAGATTTTTTGCGATCGTGCCGGTGGAGGACTTCGGCTCGTCGTACTTGTCTATCCAGCTCATATACCAGCTGTCCGTAATGTTGCTGTTGGGGCCGAGATTGATGAGTTGCAGATACTCCGTGTAGAGGATCGCGATGCGAATGCCCCGGTTCTTGATGGTCGTGCAGATCGACGTGTCGAGCGGCTGCTGGCATCGCTTGCTAGAGGCGAGGCTCGCGTTGGGGCAAGCTGATGCGCCCGAGACGATCTTGTCCTCGACGCCGTCGGTGACAAGGAAGACGACTTCCTGGGGCGTATCTCCGGCCGAGTTGCTGCCAAGGCCGGGGACGGGCATGATGTTGTTGACGCTGGTGAGCGCGCCGGCGATATCTGTGCCGTAGTCGGTGTTGCAGGACGTCGAAACGACGCAGTTCTGGTAGAGAACCGGCATCAGCGCAATATTGGAAACCTTGGTTCCAGCGGTCGTCGGGCTGGTCAGCGTCGCCAGTGTGTTCAGGCCTGTGTCGAACGTATAGAGGGCCGCTTTGTAGGTGGTGTTGTTCAAAGCCGACATGCACTGCATGACGCCACCCGACACGCCGGACTGCGGGCAGTTTGACCATGTATTGAGTAGCTGGTTGACGGCACTTGTCACGAGATCAATACGCAAGGTGATGTTGTTGTTGCGTGCGATCGTGAGGTTGTCCTTGGTCCCGCCGTCGTGACTGATATTGGTTTCATGGCAGGCGAAGCCGCAATTCTGCGAGGATGCTGCCGGCTGTTTCGCGGGGGCGGTGGCTATGATGAGATTGTTGATGTCGTTCGTGGTCGCGCCAATCGCCATCGACGGCGAGTCATCCATCAGCAGATAGAAGTTCATGTTGGGCGCACTCGCCGCCTTTGCCGTCGCCGCGCCGCCGATCGGCCAGGCCGGGCTGCCCAGCACAAGAGGAAAGTTGTTGACGGATTTTGCGGTGTAAGAAACCGTGATGGTGCGCTGCAGCCCGGCGTCGGTGATGGTGATCGTCGGCGACGGGATCCCGGTCAGGCCGGGAAGGCTGTTCGCGGTAGTCGCAAACACTTCCGCCGCGGCGGCCTGGGCTATCGCATCGCTTTGCTGCAGCATCGCGGGCCGCACGGCCGCGATTGCGGCCGCGTCCGCTGCGGCGTCCAATTGGTTTTGCTTGCGTAGGGCCTGGGTGTAGTCCATCGCCATGCCCAAAAGATAGACCGTCGGCACCATCATGATGGCGAAGATCACGGCGACGTTAGCCTTGCGATCTCTGGCAAAACGATAAAACCAAACGCGGAGCATGAGCTTCATCCTGGTCGCCGTTGGTCCCGGCAGAGGTAATTCTCTGGCATTTCAAGGATCGAGGACCGGGGAGTGCGACCGGGCAACCTCCACCGACCTCGCGGCAAAGCGGAACTCTGAAGATCGCCTGTTAAGCAATGCTTACGCGCATCGCGTGAACATGGGCCGCCGAAATTGCGCCGCTGCCGGATTGAGCGGCATCACTAATGAAGGCTAAACGCGGCCGGTAAAATTTGAGATAGCGTGGTCATCCCGGGCCGTGCGACGGCACCGAGCCCGCAATCTCGAGATTCTCAAGGGGGCAATCGCGCCCCATGGTTCACGCTTCGCGTGCCCCGGAATGAGGCGAGCCTTACGACCGGTAGTCGCCGTTGATCGCGACATATTCCTTGGTGAGATCGCAGGTCAGCACGCGGTCGCGGCCCTTGCCGAGGCCGAGCTGCACCTTGATCTGGATCTTCGGCTCCTGCATCGCCTTCGACACCTCGGCCTCGTCGTAGGACGGATCGCGCGCGCCGGACTTGGCGACGCGGATGCCGTTGAAGGAGATCGAGAGCTTGTCGCGGTTGGCGGGCTCGCCGGCCTTGCCGACCGCCATCACCACGCGGCCCCAATTGGCATCCTCGCCGGCGATCGCCGTCTTCACCAGCGGCGAGTTGGCGATCGACATCGCGATCCGCCGCGCCGACTGTTTCGACACCGCGCCCTCGACGATGATCTCGACCAGCTTGCGTGCGCCCTCGCCGTCGCGCGCCACCTGCTCGGACAGCGTGGCAAGGACATTCCGGAATGCCTTGGTAAAATCCTTCAGCCGGGGATCGGCGGCACGGGAAATTTTCGGCGCGCCGTTGGCGGCCGCTGCACCCGTCGCAAACGCCAGCAGCGTGTCGGAGGTCGAGGTGTCGCCGTCGATGGTGACGGCGTTGAAAGTATCCTCGACGCCGCTCTTGAGGAGCGACTGCAGCACGGCCGAGGAGAGCGGCGCATCGGTGAAGATGAACGACAGCATGGTCGCCATGTCGGGCGCGATCATGCCGGCGCCCTTGGCCATGCCGTTGATGGTGACTTTTGTTTTTCCGAGCTTCACGGTCGCAGTGGCAACCTTTGGGAAGGTGTCGGTAGTCATGATGGCCTTGGCTGCAGCCATCCAGTCGCCGGGCGCGGCTGTCTCGGCAAGGCCCGCAAGCACGCCGTCGAACTTGGTCGCATCCAGGGGTTCGCCGATCACGCCGGTCGAAGCCAGAAACACCTCGCCCGTCCCGCAGCCGACGGCCTTGGATGCGATCTGCGCGGTCAGCGCGGTCGAGTGCTTGCCGGTCTTGCCGGTGAAGGCGTTGGCGTTTCCGGAATTGACCACCAGGGCACGCGCTTTGCCGCCGGAAAGCTTCGCGCGGCACCATTCCACCGGCGCGGAGGGGCATTTTGACTTGGTGAAGACGCCGGCCACCGCCGTGCCCTTGTCCATCGTCGCCAGCAGCACATCGGTGCGCCCCTTGTAGCGGATTCCGGCCGCCGCGGTCGCAAGCTTCACGCCGGCAATCGCGGGCATCTCCGGATATTCGGTCGGCGCGAGCGGAGAGATGGCAGTGGACATGAGAGCGCACCAGGCAAGGAGGGAGATATGGGAAGCGCTCTGTATCACCTTCGCCGCAGCGTTGGGAGGGGGCTCTCAGGTCGCTCGGCCTTTGCTGGGCGACCTGAGAGGACTACTCATCGCCGCAAAAAAAAGCCCCGGCCTGAGGCCGGGGCTTTCAATCTGGCTCGTCTGCCACGTCTTACTTCTTCGCGTCCGCAGGCTTCGCCGCCGCATCGGGCTTCGCGGCCGCATCGGGCTTAGCGGGCGGCGTGTTGGCGGCCTGGTCCATGCGTTCGATCTTGGCGGCATCGCGCAGCTTGGCGACGTAGTCGGCCTGCGCCTTGCGTGTCACATAAGTTTCAATCTGGCTCTTCACCTGCTCGAAATCCGGCGCCTTGCGGTTGCGCTTTTCCTCGACCTTGATGATGTGCCAGCCGAACTGGGTCTTGACGGGGTCCGAGATCTTGCCCGGCTCGAGCGAGAAGGCGACGTTGGAAAATTCCGGGACCATCTGGTCCTTGGTGAAGAAGCCGAGATCGCCGCCGTCGGAGGCGCCAGGATCCTTGGACTTCTTCTTGGCGAGTTCGGCGAAATCCGCGCCCTTGTCGAGCTCGGCCTTGACGGCCTTGGCCTCGTCCTCGGTCTCGACCAGGATGTGGCGGGCATGGACCTCCTGCTCGCCGGAAATCTGCTTGGAGGCGTCCTCATAGACCTTCTTCATGGCTTCATCGGTGGTCGCCGACTTGGCTTCACCGGCAAGCAGGCTGTCCATCAGCAGCCGGTTGCGGGTGAATGCCATCCGCTTCTTGAAGTCGTCGGTATCGGCGATTTTCTTGTCCTCGGCGGCCTTGGCGACGATTTTCATGTCGATCAGGAACGCCAGCACGTTCTCGTCCTTGGTAGCCGGGTCCATCTGGGCCAGCGAGGACCCGAGCTCCTCCTCGGCCAACGCCACATCGCTCTGGCGGATTTCGACACCATTGACCTTGGCCAGCACCTTGTCCTCGGCCCGGGCCGGGCCAGCAAGCAGCGCCAGGACAAGGCAGCTGGCAAGGCAACCGGCAAGGGTCGAGACAAGAAGGTGGCGCGGGCCGTTTTTCGCTACCGCGAACGAGGTGGTCATGGAAAATCCTTGTACATTTAGGATGGCTTTGAGGCGGGGCGGACACTCGCCCAAACAGGGGGCCTTGGCAACGCGAAAAGTCTGTCAAAATCATGAATTCGTTGACGCCTTAGCCGTAGGCAGCGCCGTTGACAAGGCCCCGACCGCCCCATATCTGTCCGCCGTCGTGTCAGCGGTGATAGCGCTTATTATTGCTGCGTTTTTTGCCGTTGAACCCAAAAATGCTCAATTCCCACTCATTCGCGGACGGCCCTCGGGATCAGGGAACGTGCCGAGGCGTGTCACGGTGAGTTGATAGCAACGCCGGGTGGAGCACGAGAAGCTGCAACGCGTTAACCGCGAGAACAGGACTTGAAGCATGATCGGCGCGCTCGCCCGCAAGTTTTTCGGCTCCGCCAACGACCGGCGGGTTAAGGGGTATCAGTCCCGCGTCCATGACATCAACGCGCTCGAACCCGAGGTCGCCGCGCTCTCCGACGAGGCGCTGAAGGCCCGCACCGAGCAGTTCCGCAAGGAACTCGCCGAAGGCAAGACGCTCGACGAGATCCTGGTTCCGGCCTTCGCCACCGTGCGTGAGGCCGCCAAGCGCACTCTCGGCCAGCGGCATTTCGACGTGCAGCTGATCGGCGGCATGGTGCTCCATGAAGGCGACATCGCCGAGATGAAGACCGGCGAAGGCAAGACGCTGGTCGCAACGCTCGCCGTCTATCTCAATGCGCTCGCCGGCAAGGGCGTCCATGTCGTCACGGTCAACGACTACCTCGCCCGCCGCGACTCCGGCTGGATGGGCCAGATCTACGGCTTCCTGGGCATGACCACCGGCGTGATCGTGCACGGGCTCGACGATGCCGAGCGCAAAGCGGCCTACGCCTGCGACATCACTTACGGCACCAACAACGAATACGGCTTCGATTATCTGCGCGACAACATGAAGTACCGCCTGGAGGACATGGTCCAGCGCGGGCATTTCTTCGCCATCGTCGACGAAGTCGACTCCATCCTGATCGACGAGGCGCGTACGCCGCTCATCATTTCGGGACCGCTCGACGACCGCTCCGACTTCTACAACACCATCGACACCTTCTTCCCCAGGCTCGACAAGTCCGACTACGAGGTCGACGAGAAGCAGCGCACGGTGACCCTTACCGAAGCCGGCATGGAAAAGCTGGAGAGGCTGCTGCAGGATGCCGGCCTGCTCAAGGGCGAGTCGCTCTACGACGTCGAGAACGTTTCGGTCGTGCATCACGTCAACCAGGCGCTGCGTGCGCATACGCTGTTCACCCGCGACAAGGACTACATCGTCCGCGACGGCGAGGTCGTGATCATCGACGAGTTCACCGGGCGCATGATGCCGGGCCGCCGCTATTCGGAAGGCCTGCACCAGGCGCTCGAGGCCAAGGAGCACCAGCCGGTCCAGCCGGAGAACCAGACGCTCGCTTCCATCACCTTCCAGAACTATTTCCGCATGTACGAGAAGCTCGCCGGCATGACCGGCACGGCGGCGACCGAAGCCGACGAGCTGTTCGACATCTATAAGCTCGAGGTCGTGGAAATCCCGACCAACCTGCCGGTGGCGCGCCTCGACGAGGATGACGAGGTCTACCGCACGCAGAAGGAAAAATACGCAGCAATCCTCGCAGAGATCGAGCGGGCCAATGCGAGGCTGCAGCCGGTATTGGTCGGCACGGCCTCGATTGAAAAATCCGAGGTGCTCGCCGAATATCTGAAGCAGCACGGCTACAAGCAGATCGATTTCGGCAATCACGGCGCGTTGGACAAGCTCTATGCCGCTGCGCGCGCGGGCAAGCCGGCAAAATTGTTCGCCGTTCTGAACGCGCGCTTCCACGAGCAGGAAGCCTATATCGTTGCGGAAGCCGGCGTGCCCGGCGCGATCACGATCGCCACCAACATGGCCGGCCGCGGCACCGACATCAAGCTCGGCGGCTCGCTGGACATGCGCCTCCAACAGGAGACGGCCGGGATCGCCGACGAGGCCGAGAAGGCGAAGAAGATCGAGCAGATCAAAGCCGATATCGAGCGCTTTCGCGAGATCGTGCTGAAGGCGGAAGAAATCGTCGAGATCGAGCCGGCGAAGGGCTCCAAGTCCGCCAAGACGGTGTCCAAGCCCGGCGGCCTCTACATCATCGGCTCCGAGCGTCACGAATCCCGCCGTATCGACAACCAGCTGCGCGGCCGTTCCGGCCGCCAGGGCGATCCAGGCCGCTCGAAGTTCTTCCTGTCGCTGGAAGACGATCTGATGCGGATCTTCGGCTCCGACCGTCTCGATTCCATGCTGACGCGCCTTGGCCTCAAGGAGGGCGAGGCCATCATCCATCCCTGGATCAACAAGGCGCTGGAGAAGGCGCAGCAGAAGGTCGAGGCGCGCAACTTCGACATCCGCAAGAACCTCTTGAAGTTCGACAACGTCCAGAACGACCAGCGCAAGGTGATCTTCGACCAGCGCGTCGATCTGATGAAGGACGAGGATGTCGCCGAGACCGTCGCCGACATGCGCCACGCCTTCGTCGACGACCTCGTGACAAAACACGTGCCCGAGCATGCCTATGCCGAGCAGTGGGATGTCGCGGGGCTGAAGGAAGAGCTCAAGCGCGTGCTCGACCTCGATCTGCCCGTCGAGGACTGGGCCAAGGAAGAGGGCATTGCCGACGAGGAGCTGCTCTCGCGCATCGAGAAGCGCGCCGACGAGCACATGGCCGCAAAGGTCGCGCAATGGGGCCCCGACGTGATGCGTTACGTCGAGAAGACCATCCTGCTGCAGACGCTCGACCATCTCTGGCGCGAACATCTGATCATGCTCGACCATCTGCGCCAGGTGATCGGCCTGCGCGGCTACGGCCAGCGCGATCCCCTGCAGGAGTACAAGTCGGAAGCCTTCACGCTGTTCGAGACCATGATCGCGCATCTGCGCGAGGCGGTGACTGCGCAGCTGATGCGGGTCGAGATCGTGCCGCCCGAGCAGCCGCCTGAGCCGCCGCCGGCGATGGAGGCGCACAAGTTCGATCCCAACACCGGCGAGGACGAGATGGCGTTTGCCAATGTCTCGCTGGTGCCGTCAGCCTCCGAAGCCCGCGATCCGAAGAACCCCGCCACCTGGGGCAAGGTCGGTCGCAATGAGGATTGTCCTTGCGGAAGCGGCAAGAAGTACAAGCACTGCCACGGCCGGTACGCGTAACGCCTGACTGAAGCCAGGAATCGTCGGGTGGGTAGAGCGCAAGCGAAACCCACCTTTGTCGTTCGGCGCATTGGAATGGTGGGTTTCGCTTCGCTCCACCCACCCGGCGGAATCCGCAAGACCTCTTTCACTCCACCCGCTCGCCGTTAACCCGCTGGCCGGGCACACATATTTTTGTCGTGACTACCCCGCGATTTGTGACAGTATTGCTACGCTAATTTGTCAGTTCGATTACTCGCGGAAATGGCCCATGCGTTTGATGTGGCGGGTGCGCTCGAATCCCCTGGCCTGGTGGTGGGGATTTCTGACTCTGGTGAGCGGCGCGAATATCGCCGCCTGGTTGGTGCTGTATCGCGTCCTGCACAGCGAGGCGCCGGTCACAGCGGTCGACCGCTCCGACGTCGCGCCGATGCTCCTGCTTTGTGCGGCCTATGTCTTTGGCTGCGCCTTCCGCTCGGTGCTGCCGCGCGCCGACGTGCAGCGCATCTGCCTGTTCGACACCTGGCTCTCGAGCGTCTTTGTCGGCCGGACGGTCGCGACCGTGGCCGAGGTCTGCTTTGCAGCGCAGTGGATGATCATTCTGAACCATCTCGGCACGATGGCCGGCGCGCAGACCACCGTGAATGTCGCCTGGGTGATCGTGCCGCTGATCATCGTTGCCGAGATATGCTCATGGTATGCGGTGCTCACCACCAACTATCTCGGCAATGCCATCGAGAATTCGATCTGGGCAGTCGCCTTCCTCGTGGTCGGCATCGGGTTGTGCCGGCTGCTGCCGGAGTTCAACGGCCCGGTGCGGCTCGCGCTGATCATCGCGATCGTCGGGATCGTGGGCTATCTCGCGTTTCTCGTGACGGTCGACGTCCCCATGTATCTGAGCCGCTGGCGTGCCGGGCATCCCAACGGCAAGCTGCTCGGACTGCTCGAGGGCCTGCGCGACGTCTCGACGCGCTGGGTCGTCACCCGTGACATCACGCACTGGGAAGGCGAGATTGCCTGGATGTCGCTCTATTTCAGCGCGGCGGTCTGGGCGAGCCTTGCGCTGTGCGCCTTTTACTCGCTCGACGATCACCTGCCACGCTATCGCACCGAGGCCGCGATCGTGAGCTGGTCGACACTCGCAGATTGGCCCTCGCTGCAGCTTATGGCGACAGGCACTCGCTAAAGCATGATCTTTTCGGAAGACCGCTGCACACTTTGCCGGATCATGCTTTAGCTGCACACGACCTCATGCCGCATCACGAACGGCGCGAGCAGCGTGTGCACCTCGTTCGTGACGGTCTCGCGGGTGGCATCCGGCACGCCCGTCAGCGTCACCGTCGCGATGCTGCCGTGGCTGCCGTGCGCCCCGACCTCAACCTTGCAGTCGACCCCGCGCTCGCGCAGCGGCGTCAGCGCGCTTGTGAAGACGCGGCTTGCGGCGTCCCAGCGCAGCTTCGGCTTGAACACCTTGCCGACGCCGGTCAGCGGCATCGGATCGATCGGGATGATCTGCACGGGCACCGCGGCGCGCTCCGGCGTGCGCTCGCGCACCCATGTCTCGAGCTCGCCAGGCTCGACCTTCGCGCCCGGCTTGAGCTGCACATATCCGACCGGCAATTCGCCGGCATAGGCATCCGGCTGCCCGACCACGGCGGCGAAGCCAACGGCGGGATGCTGGAACATGATCTCCTCGACCGGCGCGGGATCGATATTGTGGCCGCCTCGGATCACGAGGTCCTTGGCACGGCCGGTGATCCAGAGGAAGCCGTCCGCGTCGAGCCGGCCGAGATCGCCGGAATTGACCCAGTCGCTGTCGACGAAGGCGCCCTCATTGTGCGCGTCGTTGAGATAGCCGCCGAACACCCCGGGCCCAGCCATGATTACGACGCCGATCTCGTCCACCGCGCAATCGCGATCGAGCTTGCCTTCGGCGTCGAGCTTGACGACGCGGACGCGGCTATACGGCAGGGGCAGGCCGACCGAGCCCAGCCGGATGGGGCGATCGGTATAGGCGATGGTGTGGACGCTGGCGGTCTCGGTCATGCCGTAGACCTCGACCGTCGGCAGATGGAGTTTGTCCTCGATCGCCTTGCCGACCGCGACGGGAATCGCCGATCCACCGCCGGCCGCGTAGCGCAGGCTGGAAATGTCGGCGTTGCCGGGCGGTATTGCGAGCGTCGCGGCGAGCACAGTCGGCACGCTTGACAGGAATTCGGGTCGGAAGCGCTCGACCAGACCCCAGATGTTCCTGATTGCCGCGGGATTGCGCCAGCCCGCTGGCGACAGCACGACCAGACAGCCGCCGCACGTCAGCGTCGCCAGCGCTTGCGTCAGCGATCCCCCGACATGGAACAGCGGCATGCCGTACAGGAGATTGCGGCCCGGCATCGATTTGAGCAGCAGGTTGCATCCCCAGGCCTGATAAACTTGGTTGAGGTGGCTGTGGCGAACGAGCTTTGGCGTGCCGGTGGTGCCGCCGGTGTGGAAATAGGCGGCGATCTCGTTGCCGGAGATTTTCCGGCCGCTGACCAGGTGATCCGACGGTTCGCGCCTCATCAGCTCGTCGAATGATTGGACGCCTTGGGCCGGATCGCCTTGGCCATGCACCTGCACGATCACCTTCAGGTGCTTCAACTGCCCGCGCACCTTCTCGACCTTCTGCCAGATGTCAGTGCCCGGCATGGGGCCGAGCGCCACCAGCACGGTGGTGCGCGCCGCTTCCAGGATGTCGGCGATCTGGTGCGGCTCCAGGAGCGGGTTGACGGGATTGGCGATGCCGGCGGCTTCCGCGCCGAAAAGCGTGATGAAGGCCTCCGGCAGCAGCGGCAGCAGGAAGCTCACCACGTCATTGGGGCCAACGCCGAGCGCATGAAACATGTTGGCAGCCTGCGTCGTGCGCGCGATGAAATCGCGGTAGCTGACCACGATGGGCGTGTCGGTTGGCTCGGCATTCGGCAGGAACTGAATTGCAGGCGCATCCGGATTGTGGGCTGCCCCGAGCCTCAAGGCCTCATAGGTGCTCGCTGCGGCAATTCGGTCGCCGTAGGGCGTGCTCTCGAAGGCCCTCACGTCCGCGTCGGTGGTGAACAAAGGATATGCGTTGCCGATGACGCGATCGAGCAGATGTGCGCCCGCCATTGCCAGAATCCCTCCCGGTTGATTCCTCGTGTGTCCCTCTTTCGACTTTTGGCCGGGATTTTACGGGCCCCAGCTCCACAAGCGCGGCAAGATTATCGAATATCGGCGCCGGGTCCATGCTTGCGCGCAGGCGCTGGCGTGGACGGCATAAACTTTAAAACAACGCGATTGTGGACCACAGGCGAGCGCGCTCTTGGTATCGAAGGCCGAAGCAGCTAAAACCCGAAGCGAACCTTTGAAAAAAAACGTCCATCGGCAATGGCAAAGTCATCCAAGCTGGTTGCGGCAAAGCGCGGGCGCGTTCTCCTCGTCAGACGGCGACGGGATCGGCGCTGGATGTTTCCGGGTGGCCGCAAGCGCCAGCGCGAAACCGAAAAGGACTGCCTCAAGCGCGAGATCAAGGAGGAACTGCCCAAGCTCAGGCTGGGCCGGCTCCGCCTCTGGAAGCAGGTCAAATCCAAGAACCCGCGCAATGGGCGCAGGATGAGCGACGCCATCTTCATCGCCAAGAACGTATCCGGCCGGCTCGAGATCGGCGACAAGCAGGAAATTGACCGCGCAGTCTGGTGCAAGCCCCGTGGCCTGCGCCTTACTGCCACCTCCCGCTACATCAGGGATAGATTGTTCCCCAAATAGTCCGCCAGAGCGTCAGGTCTGGCGCGGCAGAGGTGACGAGATCGGAGCAGCCGCCGGGATCGCCTCGGGGCGTCGATAGGCCTCAGGCTGACCGTCGAGCACCGGATAGGCGACCGAGCAGATATGCGAATGGATCCGCTTGAGGTCGCGCAACACGTCGAGATGTAGCGAGGTTGTCTCCAGGCTCTCGGGACGCCCCTCGCGCAGCCGCTCCAGATGGCGCTCGGTCGCGGCGATCTCGGCAGCCCGCAGTGCCGCCTTTTCGGCAAGCAGTTTGCGCGCCTCGCCTGCGTCGCCAGACATGAAGACGCCGAAAGCGATGCGCAGCGACTCCATGATGCTCTTGTGGAACGACAACAATTCCTCTGCGCCCTCGGTTGAGAACTGGAAGCGCCGCTTGATCTTCTTGCTCGCGAGCTCGTTGAGGTTCTTGTCGACGATGTCGCCGATATGCTCGAGATTGATGGCAAAGGAGATGATCTCGAGCGCGCGCTTGCCCTCGCGATCGTCGAGGCTGCCGCGCGTCAGCTTGGTGAGATAGAGCTTGATCGCCTCGTCGATCTTGTCGACGGCATTGTCCATCTGCGAGACCTCGCCGACCAGCGTCCGGTCGTTGGTCATCAGGGCCATCATCACCTTGCGCAGCATGGTCTCGACCATGTCGCCGGCGCGTAACGTTTCGCGGGCCGCGTCCGCGAGCGCGAGCGAGGGTGTCGCTAGCGCGGTCTCGTCGAGATAGCGGGGCCGTGACGGATCGGCCTCCTGCACGCGGTCGGGCAGCATCTTCTTGAGCAGCCGTGCCATGCTGTCGAGAACGCCGATGAACAGCACGGCGGTCGCGACATTGAAGGCGACGTGGAACTCAGCCGTCAGCCTGGCCAGATCGGGCTGCCAGGTCGTCAGCAGGTCCGCGATCGGGTGAAGGAAGGGCGCGACTAACAGAACGCCGACCACGCGGTTGATGAGATTGCCGACAGGAAGCCGGTAGCTTGCCGGGTTGTCGCGCCGCGCGCCCTCGAACACCGGATTGATGGCGCTGCCGACATTGGCGCCGAGCACCAGCGCCAGCGCCGCATAAGGGGTGACGAAGTGCGCATAGGCCAGCGACATGATCAAAAGAACGGTGGCGACGCTGGAATGGGCGATCCAGGTCAGGAGCGCGCCGATCAGGATGCAAAGCACGGGATCGCCGGTGATGGCACTCAGCACGACGCGAACGCTGGGCGCTGCTTCGGCCGGCGCGAGCGAGTCGAGCAGGATGTGCAATGACAACAGCATCAGTCCGAGCCCGATCGACACCCGGCCCAGATCCTTGATTCGCGACCGCGGCCCGGTGCGGAAGGCGACGAGACCTATGATGAACAGCACAGGCGCGACCGCCGTGATGTTGAACGACAGGACCTGAACGATCAGCGTCGTGCCGACATTGGCGCCGAGCATGATCGCCAGCGCCGGCACCAGGCCAACCAGCCCTTCGGAGGCAAAGGAGCTCGTGATCAATGCGGTCGCGGTGCTGCTCTGCAGGATCGCGGTCAGGCCGAGGCCGGCTGCAAGGGCGCTGAAGCGGTTGGCGAGCGCCTTGCCGAGAAAGCGCCGCAAGTCCGGCCCGAACGCGCGCAGGATTCCGCTGTGGACCATGTGCAGGCCCCACAGCAGCAGCGCCACGCCACCCATCAGGTCGAGCAGAACCATGCTTCCCATGCGCGTTCCATTTGCGAGCGCCGGAGCAGGATTCCGGCCAGATCAGGCTACGCCCATGGGAAACGGATGCAAATCAATATCCGTTCCGGGTTGCCCGGCCTCATCGTGGCGCGCGTCTGTCTCACGCGTCGATGATTGCAACCGCCCGGGTCCAACCCGCGGACGCCCGTTCGATCTTCACGGGGAAGCAGGACACCGTGAAGCCGGTCGAGGGGAGAAGCTCCAGATTGTGGAGCTTCTCAAGATGGCAGTAGCCGATGTGCCGGCCGGCCTTGTGACCTTCCCAGATCAGACCGGCGTCCTTGGTCTCGGCATATTTCTTCGCCGTGTAGACGAAGGGCGCATCCCAGCTCCAGCCGTCGATACCGGTCAGTCGCACGCCGCGCTCCAATAGATACATGGTCGCTTCATAGCCCATGCCGCAGCCGGAATTGACGTAGTCGGTCTGGCCGAACTTGGCGCCGGCGCTGGTGTTGACCACCACGATCTCCAGCGGCGACAACGTGTGCCCGATGCGCCTGAGCTCGTCCTCGACATCTTTTGCGGTCGCCACATAGCCGTCCGGCAGGTGCCGGAAATCCAGCTTCACGCCCGGCTGCAGGCACCATTCCAGCGGCACCTCGTCGATGGTCCATGACCTTTCGCCACGATTCATCGTCGGATGAAAATGCCAGGGCGCATCGAGATGCGTGCCGTTGTGGGTCGAGAGGTTGACCTGCTCGACCGCCCAGCCCTGACCGTCGGGCAGGTCTTGCGCCTTCAGTCCGTCGAAGAACTGCAGCATGCGCGGCAGTCCCTGCTGGTGATCGATATACTGGATGGTCGGATGATTGCCGGGCGGATCGGCCGGCACGTCGTTCTGCAATGGCACGGAGATGTCGATCAGCTTGCGGCCCATGAGTGTTCTCTCTGCGTTGTCGCGATTCTTCGTCGTCGTGCTGCCGCGTCAAGCGTCTTGCCGCTCAACCCGGTTGCGCAACACGCCGATCTTCTCGACCTCGAGCTCGATCGTGTCTCCGTGCTCGAGATACCAGCCGAGCTCAAGCCCGCAGCCGTTGCCGACGGTGCCGGAGCCGATGAACTCGCCGGGCATCAGCGTTTCGTCCTGACTGACATGGGCGATGATCTCCTCGAACCGGAACAGCATGCCGTCGCTGACACCTTGCGAGCGCGTCTCGCCGTTGACGCGCGCTTCCATCTTCAGGCGATAGGGATCGCCGATCTCGTCCGGCGTCACGGTCCACGGCCCCATCACATTGCCGCCGTCAAAACTCTTGCCCTTGGCGGGGCCGAGCCGCCCTTCCATTTCGATGCGCTGGGCATCGCGCGCGGAGAAATCGTTGAAGATAGTGTAGCCGAAAATGTGATCCTTCGCCTTCGTCGCAGGAATGTCCTTGCCCTTGTTCTTGGTGATGATGCCGAACTCGAGCTCATAGTCCATCACCTTGCTGTAGCGCGGCCATTTCACGGTTGTGTTGGTCCCGCGCACGCTGAAGCGGTTGGTGATGTAGTAGATCGGCTGCCTGCGGTAGATTTCGGGCAGTTCGCCGAGGGGCTCGGCATCGATGCGTTCAAGCTCTGCGATGTCGTTTTTGGCGCGCGCCGCGAGCTTGCGCTGGCCGCGCGGGGCCTGGAGGATGTGCAGCGGAAACGACATGCCGTCGCGCATCTGCCGCGGCTCCGGCACGGGCGCGAGGATCTCGATATCAGCGACATCGCGCGACAGGCTCGCGTCGCCTGCCTGTTTGTCGAACAGCGTGCGCGCTGCATCAAGCGCCGCTTCGCCCGCATCGATCAGCGCCAGCATCGAGGCGAAGGCCGGATTGCCGTTGCCGACCCGCTCCGCGGCCGCCGCGAGATCGAAAATCTGCCGGTCGCGGCCGTGGATCAAGCCGACCCGGTCCCGGCCGTCGGTGCGAAATGTCGCCAGTTTCAAGCGCGCCTCCCCTTGTGCAACGGTTAAAAATATACAATCATGAAAAATATCGATAAACAAGCGGATCCTCTTGGCGGTCTCAACCTCAACAAACTGGCGCTCGAGCGATGAAGCCAATGTCGGCAGATGGGCCACGCGACGCGGCGGCGGATACGCTGAGCGAGCGTGCCGCGACGCTGATCGAGCGTGACATCATTGCAGGCAACCTTCCGCCAAGCTCGCGACTTGGCATCGTCGAACTCGCCCGGCGCTACGAGATCGGCCCGACGCCCCTCCGTGAGGGCCTGTCGCGGTTGGTCTCGCGCGGGCTGATCATCGGCATCGGCCAGCGCGGCTTTCGGGTTGCCGAAGTCAGCCGCGAAGATCTGCTCGACATCACGCGTATGCGCACCGTGGTGGAGCTGGAAGCGCTGCGACTTGCGATCGAATGCGGCGATGATGGCTGGGAGGCCGGTATCGTCGGCAGCCTGCACCAGATGCGCCGGCATATCCAACGCACCGGCATTGACTTCCGTGAGGGTGCCCCCGAATTCGACCGGCTGCACAAGGCGTTTCACACCTCGCTTCTTGCCGCCTGCCCGTCAAAGCGGCTGCTAGCCGCGCATTCCGATCTCTACGACCAGGCTTATCGCTATCGCAGGGTCATGATGCGGAGCTTTGAACGCAGCGAGCAATTCACCGGGTCACACGAGGATCTCGCCGAACTCGTGCTGAGCCGCGACGTCGAGGCCGCGCAAGCGAGGTTACAAGCACATCTGCATTCGACCCTTGACATTGTCTACCCCGCTTCGAACGAAGCGTGACCTGGGGTCAGGCGGCGGTAATGCAGCTTCCGCGCTGACGCGGCGGGACCGTGAATGCGATCGCCTCTCCGCATACGCCGTGGAAGGCGCTCGCGGGGGCCGTGTCCCGCGAGCGAGATGGCACTACCTGATCGGCGGCGCGTACTGGATACCGCCGGCATTCCAGAGCTGGTTCAGGCCGCGGGGGATGTGCAGCTTCGACTCCGCGCCGATGTTGCGGTCGTACATCTCGCCGTAATTGCCGACATGGCGGATGATGCGCACGGCCCAATCCTTGGGTAATCCGAGGTCGGGGCCGAAGCTGCCTTCGTTGCCGACCAGCCGCATCACGTCCGGCTTTTTCGACTTCAGGGCCTCGTCGATGTTCTGGGAGCTGACGCCAAGCTCCTCGGCATTGATCATGGCATAGAGCGTCCACTTCACGATCATCATCCAGTCGTCGTCGCGCTGGCGCACCACGGGCGCGAGCGGCTCCTTGGAGATGACGTCGGCCAGGATCATGTGATCGCCGGGCTTCGAAAGGTTGAGCCGAAGCGCGTAGAGCTGGGAGATGTCGGCGGTGAGCGTGTCGCATTTGCCGCTGTCATAGGCTTTGACCACATCGTCCAGCTTGTCGAACTTTATCTCCTCGAGCTTCATGTTGTTGACGCGGAAATAGTCGGCGAGGTTGAGCAGCGTGGTGGTGCCCGACTGCACGCAAACCTTGCTGCCGTTGAGGTCGAGCGCGCTTTCGATGTTGCGCGAGCGCGGCAGCATGAAGCCTTGGCCGTCATAATAGGCGACCGCGGGGAAATAGAGGTCGTAATTCTCCTCGCGCGACATGTTCCAGGTGGAGTTGCGGGAGAGGATGTCCACTTTGCGGTTCTGCAGCTCCTTGAAGCGCTCGCTGGCGTCGAGTGGGATGAACCTTGCCTTGCTCGGATCGTCGAAGATCGCCGACGCAACGGCGCGGCAGAAATCGACGTCGAAGCCGGTCCAGTTGCCCTTGTCGTCGGGGATGGAGAAGCCGGGCAGCCCCTTGTTGACGCCGCACAGCACCTCACCGCGGCGGACCGTGCGCTTCAGCGTGCGAGTGTCGTAGAACTCGTAGGTGATGGCAACAGCCGCAACGAGAACGGCGACGGCGAGCCCGATCAACAGGCCGCCTCGGAATGTACGCATGATTTGCCCCTTGCAAAAATTCGCGAGACGAAAGCAGTAGACAGGAAATGGGCAGAAGCCGCTTACAGTTCGGGCTTCTGCCTGATGACCACCTTGGTGCCGACAGGCACGCGACCATAGAGATCGGTGACGTCGGCATTGACCAGGCGGAAGCAGCCTGAGGAGATCTTGGTGCCGATGGTCCAGGGCTGGTTGGTGCCGTGGATGCGATAGACCGTGGCGCCGAGATACATGGCGCGGGCGCCGAGCGGATTGCCGGGG
This sequence comes from Bradyrhizobium sp. Tv2a-2, assembly GCF_000472425.1. GTDB lineage: Bacteria > Pseudomonadota > Alphaproteobacteria > Rhizobiales > Xanthobacteraceae > Bradyrhizobium. The sequence continues at coordinate 188,463 of NZ_AXAI01000007.1, forward strand.
CCGCCGGCCATGAAGCGCGGCAGATAGGGCTGGCGCTGGATCATTTCCGGCGGCGGCGTCCAGTCCGGCCATTCCGCCTTCTTGGTGATGTTCACGAGCCCCTGCCACTGGAAGCCGTCGCGTCCGACGCCGATGCCATAACGCAGTGCGCGCCCGCCGGGCTGCACCAGATAGAGATGCCGCTCCGCGGTGGAGATGATGATGGTGCCCGGCGCCTCGGTGGTCCGATAATACACCACCTGCTTCTGCCACTCCGGATCGAGTTCGTAGGCGTCGTCGGCCACGAGGCCGGGCTGGTCGCCGGGGTCGTTCTGCTGCTGTGCAGAGAGTTGCGAGGTCGAAAGCACCAGGCCGATTGCAGCCATCATCATCCAGCTCAGGTGACGCAATGCCGTCATCAGGACTCTCCGTGTGGAATGCCAGCCAAATTAGCCGGGCGCATCAAATCTCAGGGGCAGCTTGATGGCAAGTTCATGGCGGGGTGGCCGATATGTGCCTGCAAAGGCTTGAATATTCCATGACAGGTGTCACAGCCGGATTATTTCAGCCAGAGCCGCAGTATGAACGCGACCGTCGCGACGCTGCCGACGCCCGCGAGCCAGAGGCCGGCGAACCAGAGGAGGCGCTGAAGCAGCGGCGCGGTTGGTTGCTCGATGGCCATCAGTGATAGCCGCTCCCGGGATGCACCTTGCCGCGGAATACCCAATAGGCCCAGCCGGTATAGGCGAGGATGAGCGGGACCAGCACGGCGACGCCGACCAGCATGAACAGCTGGCTGTTTGCAGGCGACGCCGCCTGCCAGATGGTGATGCTCTGCGGTACGATATAGGGATACATGCTGATGCCGAGCCCCGCATAGGACAACAGGAACAAGAGCAACGACAGCGGGAAAGGCCAGCCGTCGCGCCTCTCGGCCAGATTTTTCAAGAGCAGCACCGTCACCGCGGCAACTGCGACCGGCACCGGAGCGGTGAGCACGACATTGGGCCAGGTGAACCAGCGCTGCGCGTAGTGAATGGTGAGGAGCGGCGTGGCGATGCTGACGGCCGCAATCGCCAACAGCATGGCGAAAAGCAGATACCAGCTCAGGCGATAGGCACGGTCGCGCAGGCTGCCCTGGGTCTTGAGGATCAGCCAGGTTGCGCCGAGCAGCGCATAGCCTGCGACCAGCGACACGCCGGTGAGCAGGCTGAACGGCGTCAGCCAGTCCCACCAGCCGCCGGCATACTGCCGCCCCTCGACATGCACGCCCTGCAGGATCGCGCCAAGCGCGATGCCTTGCGCAAGCGCCGCCAGCCATGAGCCGCCCGCAAAGGCGATGTCCCAGCGATTGCGCTCGCTTCGGGTGCGCCAGCGGAATTCGAAGGCCACGCCGCGAAAGATCAGGCCGATCAGCATGGCGATGAGCGGCGTATAGAGTGCCGGCAGCAGCACCGCATAAGCGAGCGGAAACGCCGCCATCAGTCCGCCGCCGCCGAGCACGAGCCATGTCTCGTTGCCGTCCCACACGGGCGCGACGGTGTTGGTGATGATGTCGCGGTCTTCCTTGGCCGGAAACAGCGGAAACAGGATGCCGAGCCCAAGGTCGAAGCCGTCCATCACCACATAGACAAAGACGGCAAAGGCGATGATGAAGGCCCAGATGGTGACGAGATCGACGGTCATGCCTGTCATGCGCCGGCCTCCCCATAAGCGTCCTGGGCCACGCCCGCGGCCGGCGTGATGCCGGCGGTGCGGGTCGGGCTCATGCTGCTCGGTCCCAGCTCGCCCGGATATGGCGGCTGCGCCATCAGCCGCAACAGATAAAGAATGCCAGCGGCATAGACCACGAAATAGACGACGACAAAGGCCAGGAGCGAGGTACCGACCGCTGGCGCGGCCAGGGGTGAGGCGGAATCTGCGGTGCGCAACAGGCCGTAGACGGTGAAAGGCTGGCGTCCGGTCTCGGTCGTCACCCAGCCCGCGATCACCGCGATGAAGCCGGCCGGTCCCATCAGCATGGCAAAGATGTGCAGCAGGCGCATCTGATAGAGCCGGCCGCGCCAGCGCTCCCACAGGCTGAACAGGCCAAGCGCGAGCATCAACAGGCCGAGGCCGACCATGATGCGGAACGCCCAGAACGTGATCGGCACCGGCGGCCAGTTTTCGCGCGGCACGGTGTCGAGCCCATCCATCGGCGCATCAGGCGAATGTTCGAGGATCAGCGAGCCGAGCTTCGGGATATCGATGGCGTATTTCACCTTGCCGGCCTTCTCATCCGGCAGACCGAACAGATAGAGCGGCGCGCCGTCCTTGTGGCTCTCGAAATGGCCCTCGATGGCCATGATCTTCACCGGCTGGTGCGCGAGCGTGTTGAGGCCGTGCTGGTCGCCCGCGAGAATCTGGATCGGCGCCACCAGCGCCGCCATCCACATCGCCATCGAGAACATCACGCGGGGGCCGGCAAGGTGCTGGTCGCGCAACAAATGAAACGCGCCGACTGCGCCGACCACCAGCGCCGTGGTGAGGTAGGCCGCCAGCACCATGTGGACGAGGCGATAAGGAAAGGACGGATTGAAGATCACCTTGAGCCAGTCGGCCGCGACGAATTGGCCGTCGGCATTGACGGCATAGCCTGCGGGCGTCTGCATCCAGGAATTGGCGGAGAGGATCCAGAACGCCGAGATCAGCGTTCCGGTTGCGACCATCAGGGTGGCGAGGAAGTGCAGCCGCGGGCCGACGCGTGTCAGGCCGAACAGCATGACGCCGAGGAAGCCGGCCTCGAGGAAGAAGGCGGTCATCACCTCATAGGCCATCAAGGGGCCGATCACGGGACCGGTCCTGTCGGCAAACGCGCTCCAGTTGGTGCCGAACTGGTAGGACATCACGATTCCCGACACCACGCCCATGCCGAAGGCGATGGCGAAGATTTTCAGCCAGTAATTGAACAGGTTGATGAAGATGTCGCGGCCAGTCCACAGCCAGAGCGCTTCCAGCACCGCAAGGTAGGACGCAAGCCCGATCGATAACGCGGGGAAGACGATGTGAAAGGCCATGGTGAAAGCGAATTGCGCCCGGGCCAACTCAACCGCATCCCAGCCGAACATCCGCGCCACCTGCTTGCTATTGCGCGTGCTGCTTTACCACGCTTGTGATGGCGAGGAAATTGGACGTTGCGTCCCATGGGCGTCCAAAGCGCAACAGGGGACCGAAAATAGAACGACCCGGGAGGGGGGCATCCCGGCCGGGTCGTGGAGGTACTTGGGAGGTTAAGCCTGAGTTCAGCTGACGGTCACAAAATCCATCCAGTATGAGTATGGAGGAGAAATTTTTCCGGCTGATTTCGCCGATTGTTTCAATGCACCATCACGCAGTAAAACCTCACTAAGCAGCGAGACTGTCGACGCCGGCGCCCTTCAACAGCTCGGCGAGCTGCTTGCGGGCATAAAACATCCGCGTCTTCACGGTGCTCTGCGGAATGCCGATGATCGCGCCGACTTCCTCGACCGACTTCTCATGATAGTAGACGAGGTTGATGATCTCGCGGTGCGCCGGCGACAGCTTTGCGACGCAGGCGCGCAGGATCTCGCTGGTCGTGGCGCGGTCGAGCGACGCTTCCGGCGTGTCGGCCCCATCGGGAATCTCGCGGACGTCCTCCTGGTCGATGTCCTCGAAGCGGCGCTGGCGCAGCGAGGTCAGCGCCTTGAAACGGGCGATCGACAACAGCCAGGTCGAGACCTGCGAACGTCCCTCGAATTGGGTCGCGGTGCGCCACACGTCCAGGAACACCTGGCTCACCAGGTCTTCCGCCATGGTGGCGTCACGCACGATGCGGAGGATGAAGCGGTAAACCCGCACATGGTGCCGGGCGTAAAGGATATGCATCGCGGTACGGTTGCCGTCGGCGATACTCTCGACCAGCATCTCGTCCGAGACCGCCTGAGCAGCCATGATGCTCTGGCGCGCTGCGGCGTTGATGGCGACGACGTTCTGCATGACACTCTCCCCATGTGCCGCGTTCCGCGGCGCTTCCTTGGACAAAAGTGTTACTGAGCCAACGTTTCCGGACGTCTGCACCGGAAGCCCAAAATGGTTTCATGGGTAGGAGAATTGTTTCATCGGAAGGCTTGCGATGAAATATTCAAGGCAAAAATGTGAATATTTTCAACGCACGGAAAATTACAAGGGAGTCCGGACATGGGATGAAAATACCGCCGGTCGGCCTAACCTAAGATATAGGGCCGCCAACCAGCATTGGGTGTTGCCGGGGGTTCGGACAACCGGCTGCTTTCCGCAAAAAACACCTGCCGCAAGCGTCTTGGCCGGGTTTGGCCGGAGCATCTTTCGACCCGAGCATCCACGCGGACATCACAGAGGAAACCACGTGGCACCGCAGCTTGCACCTTAACGGCATCGGGCCGGGCTTTTGGCCGGAACGGCGCTTGGCCGTCGCCTCAAGCCTTCTCGCCGGGCGGCGAGAACAGGTAGCCGCCGCCGCGGATGGTGCGGATCACGGCGGGCTTGGTTGGGTCCGGCTCGATCTTGCGGCGGATGCGCATGATGCGCAGGTCGACGGCGCGGTCGAAGGCCTCGCTGTCGCGCGCGTTTGCGAGCTCCAACAGCCGCTCGCGCGACAGCACCCGCTTGGGGTTGGCGGCGAAAACTTTCAGCAACCCGAATTCGGATGCCGTGAGCGGGTGCTCGTTGCCGTCGTCGTCGCGCAAGGCCTGCGCCTCGAGATCAAGCCATTTGGTGCCGAACCGCACCAGTTGCTCCCTGGCGTTTTTCGCTGCCGGGGCTTCGGCCGGCGCCTTCGCTGGGCCGCTTCGCCGCAGCACCGAGCGGATGCGCGCCATCAATTCGCGCAGCTCGCAGGGCTTTGCGATGTAGTCGTCGGCGCCGAGCTCGAGCCCGACAACGCGGTCGATCGGGCTTGCGGTCGCGGTCAGCATGATGATCGGGACGTTGCCGCGGCTCTTGAGGTCGCGGATGATGGAAAGGCCGTCTTCCTCGGGCATGTTGAGGTCAAGCACGACGAGATCGGGCACGCCGCCCTCGATAGCGGTGCGCAGGCTTTTTCCCCCTTCGCACAGCGTCACGGTGAAGCCGTGCATCCTGAGATAGTCGCCGACCATCTCGCGCGCCGGCGCCTCGTCATCGACAATGATGATGTGTTGGCTCTGGCTCATGACATCTCGGTGGCAGGTAAGGTGATGGTGAAAGTCGATCCTTTGCCGGGTCCGTCGCTATTGGCTTTCACCTCCCCGCCGTGCATGTCAATGATCCGCTTCACAATCGAGAGGCCGAGGCCGGTCGAACTTTCGCCCGCGGTGGGCTTGGCGGAGAGCCGCTGGAAGCGGCCGAACAGCCGTCCCAGGTCCTCCGGCGACAGGCCGGCGCCCTCGTCGGTGACGCGGATGACGGTGTGGTTGTCCTCGTGGGCGACCAGGATAGCGATCTTGCCGCCGATCGGGCTGTATTTGATGGCGTTGCTGAAGAGATTGTCGATCGCCTCGCGGATGCGGTCGGCATCGCACATGGTAACGATGTTGGCCGGCGCCGAGACCGTGATGCTCTGCTGCTTGTTGAGCGCCATGGGCTGGTTGGCCTCGGCCACGTCGCTGACAAGCGCTGCGATATCGACCGGCTCGCGGCGGATGGTGATGTCGAAGGCATCCGCCATCGCGTCCGAGATCAGGTGATCGACCATCGAGGTCAGGCGCCTGGTGGCGTCGCGGATGTGGTCGATCTGCGCCGTGACGCTCTCGCGCGAGGCCGAGGTCGAGATCAGCTCGGTCAGCATCTCGGTGCGGCCCAGAATGACCCCGAGTGGGTTCTTCAGGTCATGGGCGACCGTGCCCAGGATCTCGTTCTTGAAGCCGTTGGCGCGCTGCAGCCGCAGCCACTGTGCCGAAAGCCTGCGGTTGGCCTGCATCAGCGCGCGGGTGCGCTGGGCGACGCGGTCCTCGAGCTGGGTGTTGGCCTCGTGCAGCTGCCGATAGAGAATGACATTGTCGAAGGCGATCGACAGCCGGCTGCCGAAAATCTCGACCAGCGAGCGGTCGGTCTCCGAGAGCGGGCGCTCGGCCTGGAGCAGCACCACCACTTCGCGGCCGCTTCCGGTGCGCACGTAGAGCACCGTGCGCTGGTCGGCGAATTCATGTTTGCGGCGGCGGAAGGCGGCTTCCACCATCGAGCGCAGATCGGTATCGAGGGATCTGGACCCCGCCAGGCCGATGAAACGGCTGTAGCAGCCGGAGCCGGCCAGTACGGAGAAATCGTCGCCGCTCGTATTGCCGTCGTCGCGCAGCACCAGGATCCCGGCGCAATCGACATTGAGCAGCGAGGCGAGCTGGGTCAGCACGCCCTCGGCGAGTCGCTGCATCGATTTGAAGTCATAGAGCGTGGAGGCGGCATCGATGATGATTTCGAGCCCGCGCCTGGTCTGCACCATGCGCTCGAGCTGCTGATAGCTGCGCAGTGCTGCGGTAAGCGAGGTGAACAGCTTGTCGGCGGTGAGCTCGGTCTTCGCCTTGTAGTCGTTGATGTCGTATTGAACGATGACGCGCCGCTCCGGCGCCTGGCCGGGCTGCCCGGTGCGCAGGATGATGCGCACGGTCTCGTTCCTGATCTCGTTGCGGATGTATTCGACGAGCTCGAGCCCTGCGACATCCGTCTCCATGATGACGTCGAGCAGCACGGCTGCGATGTCCGGATTGGCCCGCATCAGGGTGCGGCCTTCCGCCGCGGAGTACGCCGACAGGATCTCCAGCCCCTGGCCATTCAGGCTGTAGTCGGACAGCGCAAAGCGGGTTCCCTCGTGCACCGCCTGATCGTCGTCGATGACGGCGATCTTCCATTTGCGGGCGGACGTATCCTCCGGAGCTGCTCCGGTGTCGTCAATCAGGTGGAGGACATCGTCCTGTTCGGCCATTGCGACGTTCCGTCGATCTCATCTGTTGCTGCACCGCCCTTGGCGGTCCGGGGCATGATAATGCGAAAAGTAGTGCCTTGTCCCAGTCTTGACTCCAGCATCATGCGCCCGCCCAGCTGCTGGGTGACAAGATTATAGACGATGTGGAGCCCAAGGCCGGTCCCGCCCTCGTTGCGCCGCGTGGTGAAGAAGGGGTCGAAGGCCTGCCGCTGCACATCCGGGGTCATTCCAGCCCCGTTATCGGCGAAAATGATCTCGACATCATCGGGCCCGCGCGGCCGGGCGGAGATCGAGATCGTCCCGGCCCGGCCGTCAGTGAAGGCGTGGTTGACGGCATTGAGGAAGAGATTGGTCAGGATCTGGCCGTAGGAGCCGGGATAGCCGTCGACCATGAGCCCTTCCGGCACGTCGACCTCGAGCGCGATCCGTCCCCGTTTCAGGACCGGCTTGAGGCTCGTGATGATCTGGTCGGTCGCTTCGCCGAGCAGGAATTGCCGGCGCTCGGCATGCGAGCGGTCCACCGCGACCTGCTTGAAGGACTGAATCAGCTCGCCGGCGCGGTGCAGATTGGCGACAAGCTGCTGGGAGGCATCGCGCGAGGAGCGGACGAACTCCTCGAGCTGCGAGCGCCGCAGCCCGCCCTCGGATTTCAGCTCGGCCTCGAACATCTCGCTGCGCCGCGCGAAACTCGATGCAACGGTGAGGCTGATGCCGATCGGGTTGTTCACCTCATGAGCGACGCCTGCGACCAGGCCGCCGAGCGCGGCAAGCCGCTCGGCGTCGATCAAATTCTGCTGCGCGGTATTAAGCTCGAACAGCGCGCTTTCAGCCCGCTCCTTCGAGGCGCGCAGATCGTCCTCGGCCTTGCGCCTGGCGATCGCATTTTCGCGGAACACCTCGACCGCGCGCGCCATGGCCCCGACCTCGTCCCGCGCATTGATACCCTGCACCTCGCGCTCGAAGTCACCCATGGTGATGGCACGCATCGAGGTCATGATCTGCTGCAGTGGCAGGCGGATCGACAGTGCGATCAGCACGCCGGCGCTCAGGATGACGCCGAGGAACATCACGGCAATGGTCAGCACCCGGCGCGAGATGTCGGACAGCGCCTGGTCGAAGGTCGCCTGCGCCGCCTGCTCGCGTTCGCGCATCTTGGCGGATAACTCGTCGACCGCCCCGGTCGCTTCGGCCTGCGTCGCGTCGATGGTGTTATGCAACAGCTCCGTGCGGTCGGTAAGCTCGTTGGACAATTTGGACAGGCCGTCGCGCAGCGCCGCCGTGCGCGTCTTGAGCCGCTGCAGCGCCATCCGCTGCAGGTCGTTGTCGGCGAGGTCGCTCATCACGGGGATGGTCTTTTCGATCGTCTCGGTGTTGTGGCGCGCCTCCTCGGCGGAGGCGGTGGCGAGCGACAGGTAATAGGAATTGGCCGCAACAAGCATCGCGGTGAAGGCTTCGCGGGACTTGCCGAGCGAGGGCCAGATCAGCGCGTCGCGGTGGCCGGTGGCACCCTCGATGATGGAATAGAGCCCCGCCATGTCCTTGGCTGGCGCCAGCACCTGCTCCTCATAGGTCTTGGAGATCTTGGTCTGTACCGAGCGCAACTGGCCGAAACCGTCCAGGAAGCGCTCGGTGACGTGCTCGAGCTCCTCGACCGAGCCCGACAGCATCGGGTCGGTGGAGGCGCGCGTGGTCAGCGTGCCGAGCACCGCCTCGCGCACCAGCAATATTTCCGCAAACAGCTCGGGACTCGGCTGGTTGATGTAGCGATGGATCAGGTTCTGCAGCCGGCCGGTCTCGCTCTCCAGCCGCGCCAGGATCTTTTCGGATTCGCGCGCCTGCCTGACGTCGTTCCACGCCGAGCCCAGCACCTTTGCGCCGTTCCAGATCATGACGGCGAGCACAAGCACGACCGCCGAGTTCAGCGCGGCGATCGACAGAATGCGCCAGCGGATCGGGACCGCGCGCACGATCCCGACGACGCGCGCACGGATCGGCGTGGTGTGAGCCACTCCTCCCGCGTCGTTCGCAGCGTCGCTGTGCTCGGGCGCCGTCACAGCCTCCTCACTCCACCTTGCGAATGCGATCGATCAGCGCGGCCGCTGCCGGATCGCGCCGGGCTTTTTGATAGATCGGGGCCATCGCCGCTTCGAACGGCTTGCGGTCGAAATCTCTGATGACGGTGACCCCAGCTTCTTCCGCCTGCTCACGCGAGCGCTGTTCGAGATCGCGCCATTTCTCATGCATGAAGCGGCTGGAGGCGGCGGCAGCTTCGCGGAAGATCTGCCGGTCCGCTTCCGAGAGGCTCTTCCAGGCCTTTTGCGACATCACCAGCACCTCCGGGCTCATGGTGTGCTCGGTGAGGGCGTAGAAGCTCGCATGCTTGTAGTGATCCGTCGTGATGTAGGAGGGCCAGTTGTTCTCCGCCCCATCGATCAGACGGGTGGCCAGCGCAGTCAGCACCTGCCCATAGGGCAACTCGACCGGTTCGGCGCCAAGCGTGCGCATCATGTCCGACATCAATTCCGATTGCTGCACACGAATGCGCAGGCCCCTGAGATCGGCGACCGCGCGGACCGGCCGCATGCTGGAATAGATCGAGCGCGCCCCGGAATCGTAAAACGCGAGCCCGACAAAGCCGTAGGGCTCGAAACTTGCCAGCATCTCCTGGCCGATCGGGCCGTCCAGCACTTTCTGGAGATGCTCGGCGGAATGGAACAGAAACGGCATAGCCAAAACGTTCATCGCCGGCACGAAACTGCCCAGCAATGCGACATTTGTACGATTGAGATCGATGGCGCCGACGCGCGTCTGCTCGATGGTTTCCTTTTCCTCGCCCAGTTGACGGGAATGGAACACCCGGATTTTGAGCCGTCCGGCGCTGCGCCGCTCGATCAGGCCACCCATGTAGTTCAGGGCCTGGACGGTGGGATAGTCTTCGCTTTGGGTATCGGCGGCACGAAATTCGCGCGCGACAACGCTCGTGGGGGCGACTGTGGTCAACAGCGCCACAACGAGTACACAAGCCCGCCAAAGCTCGGCGTCGTACTCAGCCAACTTTCATCCCCTCGTGATGATGTCGATGCAGATTGGAAAAGGTTCAATGCGCTTTGCATCGAGAGGCGGGATCGCGCTATTGTGCCGACCGGTTCCGGGGCGTCAATGGCCTGACGGATCGACGATTTTTCGCGATTAATACTGTGCAGCGCCGCAATATACTCAGGCGCGAATTTCTGCGCCGTCACACGTTTTCAGACGGGCGGATTGGGAGTGTTTTGGCGTGAGACAAGCCCTCAGATCATTGGCCATCGTCGCCGCGACAATAGGCTTCGCGACCCAGGCTCGCGCCGCAATCGAAATCCAGTGGTGGCACGCGATGTCCGGCGAGCTCGGCCGGCAGGTGGAGAAACTCGCCGCCGATTTCAATGCCTCGCAATCCGATTACCGGATTGTGCCGAGCTACAAGGGCAACTACACGGAGACCGTCACCGCGGCGGTGTTCGCGTTCCGCTCCAAGAGCCAGCCGGCCATAGTCCAGGTCAACGAGATCGCCACCGCGACCATGACCGCCGCGCGCGGCGCGATCTATCCGGTCTATGAATTGATGCGGGACCAGCAAGAGGCGTTTTCGCCGTCGGCCTATCTGCCGGCCGTGACTGGCTATTACGCAGATGCCAAGGGCAATATGCTGTCGTTCCCGTTCAACGCGTCGACCCCGATCCTTTATTACAACAAGAACATGTTCCGTGATGCGGGCCTCGATCCGAACCAGCCGCCGAAGACCTGGCCGGAGGTGGGGCAGGACGCGACGCGATTGCGCGATCGGGGCGTAGCTTGCGGCTTCACGACGTCCTGGCCCTCCTGGATCAATGTCGAGAACTTCTCCGCCTTCCACAATCTGCCGCTTGCGAGCCGCGCCAACGGCTTTGGTGGGCTCGACGCAGTTCTGACCTTCAACAATCCGCTGCTGATGCGGCATATCGCCCAGCTTGCCGAATGGCAGAAAACAAAAGTGTTCGATTATTCCGGGCGCGCGCAGTCGGCGGAGCCGCGCTTCCAGGATGGCGAGTGCGGCATCTTCATCGGCTCGNCCGCGACGCGCGCGGACATCGTCGCCAATTCGAAGTTCGAGGTCGGTTACGGTATGTTGCCCTACTGGCCCGACATCGAGGGGGCGCCGCAAAATTCCATTATCGGGGGCGCGACGTTGTGGGTGCTGCGCGACCGCCCGCCCGAAGAATACAAGGGCGTTGCCAAGTTCTTTGCCTTTCTCTCCCGGCCCGAGGTGCAGGCCGCCTGGCACCAGAACACGGGCTATTTGCCGATCACCCGCGCCGCCTTCGACCTGACCCGCTCGCAAGGGTTCTACGACCGCACTCCCGGCGCTGCGATCTCGATCGAACAGATCACCCTCAAACCGCCCACGGAGAATTCGAGAGGCATCCGGCTCGGATCGTTCGTGCTGATCCGCGACGCCATCGAAGACGAACTGGAGTTGGCGTTTGCGGGTAAGAAATCGGCCCAGGTCGCACTCGATTCCGCGGCCGGGCGAGGAAATCGGCTGCTGCGCCAGTTCGAGCGGGCAAACCCGGATCGTTAACGGGCGCCCGTCAATAAAAGGACCTGCCAAATTAAGGACCTGCCAAATTAAATTGCTCTTTTTGTGAGCAATTGCGCGTCTTTGTATGCAATCGGCCTGGCCGCCGTCAGAACAGTCCGACAAGATCCTGAAATCAAATCATGGGTTTATCGCGCCACTCGGCATTCGTTACGCCTTGGCACGAACCTTGCGATGCTAGCTCCAATCGGTTGTCCTGCCAATGTTGGAGCATCACCCATGAAACGCCGCGACTTCCTCAAATCCGTCTCCGGATTGGCCGCGGGCACCATGGTGTCGGCGCCTGCGATCTTCTCGCCCGCCAAGGCCGATGCGCGGTCCGAGACGCTCCTGATCGTCTCCGAAGGCGGGCCAAACAATCTCGACATCCATGGCGTCGGCACCAACGTGCCCGGCTATGAGGTGTCGTGGAATTGCTACGACCGGCTGATCACCCATGAGATGAAAAGCGGCCCGGGCGGCGTGCCCTATTACGATCGCGACAAGATCAAGGGCGAACTCGCCGAGGACATGAACCTCGGCGACATGTCGGTCACCTTCAAATTGAAGAAGAACGCCAAATTCCACGACGGCGCGCCGGTCACCGCGAAGGACGTCAAATGGTCGCTCGACCGCGCGGTCAGCGTTGGCGGCTTCCCGACCTTCCAGATGAGCGCGGGCTCGCTCACCAAGCCCGAGCAGTTCGTCATCGTCGACGACTACACGGTGCGCGTCGATTTTCTCAAAAAGGACAAGCTCACCATTCCCGACCTCGCGGTCATCGTGCCCTGCGTGGTCAATTCGGAGCTGGTGAAAAGGAGCGCCTCCGAGAAGGACCCCTGGGGCCTCGAATACACCAAGCAACAGACCGCGGGCTCCGGCGCCTACAAGGTGACCAAATGGACCGCGGGCACCGAAGTGGTGATGGAGCGCAACGACGCCTGGGTCGGCGGGCCCGTGCCGAAGATCAGGCGCGTGATCTGGCGCATGGTGCCGCAGGCCGGCAACCGCCGCGCGCTGCTCGAACGGGGCGACGCCGATATCTCCTATGAGCTGCCGAACAAGGACTTTCAGGAGATGAAGGCGGAGAGCAAGCTCAACGTGGTGTCGCTGCCGTTTTCCAACGGCATCCAGTATATCGGCATGAACGTCACCAAGCCGCCGTTCGACAATCTCAAGGTGCGGCAGGCGGTGGCCTATGCGCTGCCCTATCAGAAGATCATGGACGCGGTGTTGTTCGGCCTCGCCAACCCGATGTTCGGCGCGCCCGCAGACAAGCCGACCGAGGTCGGCTGGCCGCAAGCCCATAAATATTTCACCGACATGGAGAAGGCCAAGGCGCTGATGGCGGAAGCCGGCTACGCCAACAGCATCGAGACCACGCTGTCATTCGACCTCAATTTCGCGCAGGTCAACGAGCCGCTTTGCGTGCTGGTGCAGGAGAGCCTGGGCCAGATCGGCATCAAATGCACGATCAACAAGGTGCCCGGCGCCAACTGGCGCACCGAACTCACCAAGAAGGAAATGCCGCTGTTCACCAACGTATTCTCGGGCTGGCTCGATTACCCCGAATACTTCTTCTACTGGTGCTATCACGGCAACAATTCGATCTTCAACACCATGAGCTACAAGTCGCCGGAGATGGACAGGCTCATCGACGGCGCGCGCGAGTCGGCCGCAACCGGCGACACCGCAGCCTACGACAAGGACGTGAAGGGCTTTGTCGATCTGGCCTTTAGCGACATTCCGCGCATCCCGCTCTATCAGCCCTTCGTCAACGTCGCGATGCAGAAGAACATCTCCGGCTATCAATACTGGTTCCACCGCCGGCTCGACTATCGCAGCCTGGTGAAGGCGTGAGTGCCGCGCGCCAAATCGGTTTTGACAGTTTTCGCTTTCCCTCGGGAGCTGGGGGAAGGATGGATGCGCCCCGCGCAAGCGGGCTGCGTCCAGGTGGGGGGCATGTCTGGAACGGCCCTGGCATGCCCCGCCACCGTCCACGCTGCGTGGAGACGCGTCCATGCTGAGCCTGATCGGCAAGCGGCTGATGTTTGCGGTCCCGAGCCTGATCGGGGTCGTGATCGTGACCTTCCTCCTGACCCGCGCGCTGCCCGGCGATCCCGCCGCCTATTTTGCAGGTCCCGCGGCGACCACGGAGGCGGTCGAGCAGATCCGCAAGAAACTCGGCTTCGACCGGCCGCTGATTGAGCAGTTCATCCGCTACACCAACGATCTCGCCCATGGCGACCTCGGAACGTCGCTGACCACAGGCCAGCCGGTTGCGACTGAAATCCGCAATCGTTTGCCGGCCTCCGCCGAGCTCACCTTGCTCGGCCTCATCATTTCAGTTGCGATCGCGCTGCCATTGGGTGTGCTTGCCGCAACCAGACCAGGCTCCTGGATCGATCATCTCTGTCGTGTGACGACAACGGCCGGCGTGTCGCTGCCGGTGTTCTTCACCGGGCTGGTGCTGGTCTATGTGTTCTATTTCCTGCTTGGCTGGTCGCCCGCGCCGCTCGGCCGTCTCGATGTGTTCTACAGCGCGCCGCCGACGGTGACCGGCTTCTATTTGATCGACGCCCTGATCGAGCGCGATTTCGAGGCGTTCCGCTCGGCACTGAGCCAGCTCATCCTCCCCGCGGCGACGCTTGCAATCTTCTCGCTGGCGCCGATCGCGCGCATGACCCGCGCCTCCATGCTCTCGGTGCTGGCGTCCGATTTCGTGCGCACCGCGCGCGCCAGCGGGCTCGCACCCGGCAAGGTGATCGTCACTTATGCGTTCCGCAACGCCTTGCTGCCGGTCATCACCACGCTGTCCATGGTGTTCTCCTTCCTGCTCGGCGCCAATGTGCTGGTGGAGAAGGTGTTCGCCTGGCCCGGCATCGGCTCCTATGCGGTGGAAGCCTTGATCTCCTCGGACTTCGCGCCGGTGCAGGGTTTTGTCCTCACCATGGCGGTGATGTACGTCGTTCTCAATCTGCTGATCGACATCCTCTATGGCGTGATCGATCCACGCGTCCGGCTGGAGGGCTGAAGTCATGAGCAGCGTCGCGCCGACGGTTGAACCTGCCGCGCCCGCACGGTCTTCGGGGCTGATCGCGCTGTTCGAGCACACCCGCTATGTGCTCGGCGAGAACAAGGTCACGGCATTTGCCTTCGGCCTGCTGGTCGTCATCCTCTTCGCTGCCCTGTTCGGGCCCTATATCGTTCCCTACGATCCGCTCGCCTCCGATACGGTCGCGGCGCTGAAGCCGCCCTCGGCGGCGCATTGGTTCGGCACCGACCAATTGGGCCGCGACATCTTCAGCCGTGTCGTGGTCGCAACCCGGCTCGACACCTTCATCGCGGTTGCCTCCGTGGTGCTGGTGTTCCTGATGGGCGGGCTCGCCGGCATCGCGGCCGGCTATTTCGGCGGCTGGACTGACCGCATCGTAGGCCGCATCGCCGACACCATCATGGCCTTCCCGCTGTTCGTGCTGGCGATGGGCATCGTCGCCGCACTCGGCAACACCGTGCAGAACATCATCATTGCGACGGCGATCGTGAACTTCCCGCTCTACGCCCGCGTCGCGCGTGCGGAGGCCAACGTTCGCCGCGATGCCGGCTTCGTGCAGGCGGCGCGGCTCTCCGGCAATACCGAGTTCCGCATCCTGCTCGGGCATATCCTGCCCAACATCATGCCGATCATGATCGTGCAGATGTCGCTGACCATGGGCTACGCGATTTTGAACGCCGCCGGTCTCTCCTTCATTGGGCTTGGCGTACGGCCGCCGACCGCGGAATGGGGCATCATGGTCGCGGAGGGCGCGAGCTTCATGGTGTCAGGCGAATGGTGGATCGCGCTGTTCCCGGGCCTCGCGCTGATGATCGCGGTGTTCTGCTTCAACCTGCTCGGCGACGGCCTGCGCGACATCGTCGACCCGCAACGACGGACGTGACCAGCATGACCGCGCAACCCCTGCTCGACGTGCACGATCTCACGGTGGAGTTCACCACCCGCCGCGGCATCGTCAAGGCGGTGCAGCATGTCAATATCAGCGTCGGCAAGGGCGAGACGCTCGGCATTGTCGGCGAATCCGGCTCCGGCAAGTCGGTGACCTCCTATGCGGTGATGCGGATCCTCGACCGCGCGGGAAAAATCGCCGAGGGCTCGGTGATGTTCTCCGGCATCGATGTGAAAGCCGCCAGCGAAGGCGCAATGCGCGACCTGCGTGGCCGCGAAATCTCGATGATCTTCCAGAACCCGCGCGCCGCGCTCAACCCGATCCGTAAAGTCGGCGACCAGATCGAGGACGTGCTGCGCCAGCATGTGCAGCAATCGACCGTAGTCGAACGTGGCGAGAAGGCGATTCAAGCGCTGGAGCAGGTCAAGATCGCCCGTCCCCGCGAGCGCTATCACGCCTATCCGTTCGAGCTTTCCGGCGGCATGTGCCAGCGCGTCGTCATCGCGCTAGCGCTCGCCTGCAACCCGCAGCTCCTGATCGCGGACGAGCCGACCACCGGCCTCGATGTCACCACGCAGAAGGCGGTGATGGACCTGGTCGTCGAGCTCACCAAAAAGCGCGGCATGTCGACCATCCTGATCACACATGACCTCGGGCTCGCTGCTGCCTATTGCGACCGCGTGGTGGTGATGGAGAAGGGCCGGGTGGTCGAGACGGCGAAATCTGCCGAGATCTTTGCCAACCCGCAGCACCCCTACACAAAGAAGCTGATGCGCGCGACACCGCGGATCGGCGTGTCCCTGCGTGACCTGTTGCCAGAGGAGGCGCCTCTCAGCGCGAGCTCCGCTCGCCGCGACCCCCTGAAGGGCGAGGAGAGGGAGAAGAGCGGCGACTGCCAACCCCTCCTTCTCGTCGAAAAGCTGGTCAAGGAATATCCCCGCCAGGGCGCCACTGCGGTGCTGTCCAAACTCTTCTCCCGCAAGCCGCCGGTCGAGCCGGAAGTCTTTCGCGCCGTCGATGGCATCAGCTTCTCCGTCGGCCGAGGCGAGAGCGTCGGTCTGGTCGGCGAATCCGGCTGCGGCAAGTCAACGACGTCGATGATGGTGATGCGGCTGCTCGACCAGACCTCGGGCCGCATCGTGTTCAATGGCGAGGAGATCGGCGCCATCATGCCGAACGCCTTTGCGCGGCTGCCTTTGCGCAGCCAGATCCAGATGGTGTTCCAGGATCCGACCGACAGCCTCAACCCGCGCTTCACCGCGGCCCGCGCCATCGTCGATCCGATCCTGCAACTTGGCGACATCAGGGGCCGCGACGCGCGCGCCCGCTGCGAGGAGCTGGCCACCCTGGTCGGCCTGCCGCTCAATTTGCTGGATCGTTTCCCGCATCAATTGTCCGGCGGCCAGAAGGCCCGTGTCGGCATCGCGCGCGCGATCGCGCTCCACCCCAAACTCGTCATCCTGGACGAGCCGACCGCGGCGCTCGACGTCTCCGTGCAGGCCGTGGTGCTGAACCTGCTGCAGGACCTCAAGGCCTCCCTGGGCATGAGCTATTTGTTCGTGTCCCATGATTTGAATGTGGTACGCTTGTTGTGCGATCGTGTGATCGTGATGCGCACGGGACGGATCGTCGAGCAGGGGCAGGCCGAGCAAGTGCTTTCGGACCCGCAAGATCCCTACACCAGGGAGCTCCTGACAGCGATTCCGCATCCGCCACTGCCGGTGCACTGACGCGCCAAGGCAAAGACGAGGCAAAGGATAGGTATGGCTGCTGACCCGCTTGACGACTACATCGATGCCCTTGCAAACGCACTGGCGTTGCCGGTCGAGGATGCCTGGCGGCCGGCGATCAGGGCCAATCTCGATGTGTCGCTGAAGCTGGCGCGGATGGTCGACGCCTTTGCGCTGCCGGACGAGACTGAGCCTGCCCCCATCTTTAGCGCTTGATGCCGTGATGACTGCAAACCCGATTGGACTTTCCGCCGCGGAGATCGCGCAAGCGGTCGCAGCACGCAAGATGTCCGCGCTTTCCGTCACCGAAGCCGCGCTGGCGCGGATCAAGCAGCACGATACGGTGCTCAATTCCTTCACCGACGTGACCGGCGATCGCGCCCGCGCCAGGGCGCGCGCGATCGATGCTGCGCTCGCCGCAGGCGAGGGGGTCGGTCCGCTCGCCGGCGTTCCCTTCGCCGTCAAGAACCTGTTCGACGTGAAGGGGCTTGCGACCCGCGCAGGTTCGAAGATCAACCGTGACCTGCCGCCGGCTTCGCGCGATGCAACCCTGATCGAGCGGATGGAAGCGGCCGGCGCCGTGCTGGTCGGCGCGCTGAACATGGGCGAATACGCCTATGACTTCACCGGCGAGAACGTCCATGACGGACCGTCGCGCAACCCGCATGACCCGACGCGGATGAGCGGCGGTTCCTCGGGCGGCTCGGGCAGTGCCGTCGGCGGCGCGTTGGTGCCGATCGCGCTCGGCTCCGACACCAACGGCTCGATCCGCGTGCCGTCCTCGTTCTGCGGCATCTTCGGCCTGAAACCGACCTATGGACGATTGTCGCGTGCGCGCTCCTTTCCCTTTGTCGCAAGCCTCGATCATCTTGGCCCGTTCGCGCGCAGTGTAACCGACCTTGCGCTGGCCTATGACGCCATGCAGGGTCCCGACGCGGATGATGGCGCCTGCGCGACGCGCGAGATCGAGCCCGTGACATCGCTGGTCGGCCAGGGCCTCGGCGATCTTCGCATCGCTCTCGCCGGCGGCTACTTCCAGCAGAACGTCTTTGCCGAAGCCAAGGAAGCGGTCGCGCGTGTCGCAAGGGCGCTGAATGTGAGTGAGACGGTTGAGCTGCCCGAGGCGGCCCGCGCCCGCGCTGCGGCCTATGTCGTCACCACGGTCGAAGGCGCCTCACTGCATCTTGAGCGCCTGCGCACGCGCCCCAACGATTTCGATCCCGCGGTGCGCGACCGGCTGATCGCGGGCGCCATGATCCCCGCGCCCCTGGTCGATCGCGCGCAGAAATTCCGCTGCTGGTATCGCGCGCAGGTGGCAGACCTGTTCAAGACGGTCGACGTGATCATTGCGCCGGCGACGCCCTGCGTTGCGCCCAAGCTCGGCCAGTCGGCCTTCGTGCTCGACGGCGTCGAGCTGCCGGTGCGCGCCAATATCGGCATCCACACCCAGCCGATCTCCTTCATCGGCCTGCCTGCCGTTGCGGTGCCGGTCCCGCTGGAGCCGATGCCTATTGGGGTGCAGATCATCGCCGCGCCGTGGCGCGAGGACATCGCACTGCGAGTGGCCTTCGCGCTCGAGCAGATGGGCGTTGCCGTCGCGCCGCAGCCGAAAGGACTCTAGAGGATCACGAAGAGATGGATATCGATCTGCCTGACGTCGTCGCCGAAATGACCGCGCAATTCGAGCGCTATGAGACCGCGCTGGTCAACAACGACGTTGCCGTGCTCGGGGAGTTGTTCCGCAACGATCCCCGCACGCTGCGCTATGGCATCGGCGAGAATCTCTATGGCCATGCCGAGATCAACGCCTTCCGCGCCGCCCGCTCGCCGGTCGGACTGATGCGCAGCACCGCGCGGACCGTGATCACGACCTACGGCCGGGACACCGCTGTGGCCTCGACCCTGTTCTACCGCGACAGTGCGCCCGGTCGGGTCGGACGGCAAATGCAGACCTGGGTCCGTTTCCCGGAAGGCTGGAGAATCGTCGCTGCCCATGTCAGCATCATCGATGAACCAAAGGTTGTTGCCACATGAGCCTCGACGATCTCCCCGCCAACAGCGCCTCGCCCAAGGAAAGGGCTAAAGAAGGGGCCAAGGACGGGGTCGTGGTTCGGCGTGTCGACCGGGCGTCGGGGCCTGCGGAAAAGATCACCCGGGCAGAAGAACTGCGGCTCCAACTCGCTGATGAGATCGTGCGCGGCACGCTGGGGCCAGGCGCGCCGCTGGACGAGACCGAAATCGCCCGCCGCTTCAACGTTTCGCGCACCCCGGTGCGCGAGGCGCTGCGCCAGCTCGCGGCTTCCGGGCTGGTCGAAACCCGCGCCCATCGCGGCGCCGTGGTGGCGCGACCGACGCTGGAACGGCTGACCGGCATGTTCGAGGCCATGGCGGAACTGGAAGCGATCTGCGCCGGTCTTGCCGCCGAGCGCATGACCCCGGTCGAGCGTCACCAGCTGGAGGCCGTGCATGAGGAGTTGCGCGTGCTCTCCTATGCCGGCAACCCGGACCGCTTCCACGAGGTCAATGAGCGCTTCCACAACACGATCTATGCTGGCTCGCAGAACACCTACATTGCCGAGATGACGCTTGCGACCCGGGTGCGCGTGCAGCCGTTCCGCCGCGCCCAGTTCCGCAATCTCGGGCGGCTCGCGAAGTCGCACGCCGAGCACGACCGCGTGGTGGTCGCGATCATGCGGGGCGACAAGGCCGGCGCCGAGCTCGCGATGCGCGCGCATATCGAGCTGGTGCGCGACGAGTACGAGCTCTACGCGGTGTCGGTGTAGCGCGCGCTCTCTCTCCGTCATTCCGGGGCGCGCGAAGCGCGAACCCGGAATCTCGAGATTCCGGGTTCGATGCTGTCGCATCGCCCCGGAATGACGGTGCCAAATCACACCGCAGCGGCTTCCGCCATATACGCCCGCCAGCCGCCGAACTCGGAGATATTCCGCGCGCGCTCGAGCGCGGCCGGCTCGACGATAAAGCCCTTCACATTGCGGCCGTCGGCGAGCCGGATGGTGCCGATCGAGAGCGGCGGCGGGATTGCTGCGACGAATTTGCCAAAGGCGGCGGCCGACAGCGCCCAGATCTCCAGCTCTATCGCCGTGCCCGTACCAGGCTCGACGCGCAGCATGCCCGGCTTTGGCGGGGTGGTGTCGAGCGCATAGAGCTTGTAGTCGGGCGCCGTCACGGTGGTCTCGACCAGCCGCCCGGATAGCGCCTTCAATTCACCGTTCAGCGCCATGCCGGACAGATGCGCGCCGACCACGGCGATCGGAATGTCGTCCTGGCCGACACTTGCCGGCAGCGGCGCGAGCGGCGGCTGCGCAATGTTGTTGGCGCCGACACCGAGCCTGGTGTCGGCGTGGAAGACGCGGCCGATCGAGGCGAGCAGCGCATCGCGCCCGGCAGGTGCGAGCAGGGTGACGCCGAACGGCAGGCCGTCGCTGCGGAACGAGGCTGGCAGCGCCAGTCCGCAGAGGTCGAGCAGGTTGACGAAATTGGTGTAGGTGCCGAGCCGGCTGTTGAGCAGGACCGGATCGGCCAGCACCTGCGCTGTCGTATAGACCGACGGCGTTGTCGGCAGCACCATGGCATCGAAATTCGCCAGGATACGCTCGGCGATCTTGCGGACGCCCTGCAGCCGGTAGAGCGCGGAAAAAGTCTCCGCCGCGGTGAGCCGCGCGCCGGGCGCAATGACCTCGCGCGTGACAGGATGGATAGCGTCGGGCGATGACGCCAGCAGATTGCGGATCACGAGATAGCGCTCCGCTACCCACGGCCCCTCATAGAGCAGCCGCGCCGTCTCGTAGAACGGCTCCATGTCAAATTCGACGAGGGTGGCGCCGAGTGCGGCAAACCGCTTCAGCGCGTCGCGATAGGCGGCCTCTTGCGCCTTGTCGCCGAAGAAGATCAATTGCCCGCTCTTGGGAATGCCAAGGCGGAAATTGGCCGGCAGCCCGGTGATCTCGCCCAGCGCTCGGTCGCGCGAAAATGGATCGGCGCCGTCGGGGCCGCTCATGGCGGCAAGTGCGGTCACGGCGTCGTCGACGGTGAGCGAGAAGATCGACACACAGTCGAGCGTACGGCAGGCCGGTACGACGCCGGCGGTCGAGATCATGCCGAGGCTTGGCTTGAGGCCGACGATATTGTTGAGCAGCGCCGGCACGCGGCCGCTTCCCGCGGTGTCGGTGCCGAGCGCAAGCGGCACAAGCCCTGCGGCAACCGCGACCGCTGATCCCGAGCTTGAGCCGCCCGGCAACAGCTCGGCGCGCAGCGGGTTCTTCGGGATGCCGTAAGGTGAGCGCACGCCGACAAGGCCGGTCGCGAACTGGTCGAGATTGGTCTTGCCAATGGGAATGGCGCCGGCCGCCCGCAGCCGCGCGACCGCGGTCGCATCAAATGTCGGCGAATAGGCGAAAGCCGGGCAGGCGGCCGTGGTCGGCAGGCCCAGCATGTCGATATTGTCCTTCACGGCGACCGGCACGCCAAGAAGCGGCAGCCGGGTCGCGTCCTTGCGTGCTGCGAGGCTCTCGGCCTCCGCGATCGCATCCTTTTCGTCGCGCAGTGAGATGAAGATGGCGGGATCGTTGTGGTCGCGGATACGCTGATAGCTGCGTGCGACGGTCTGCGCAGGCGTTAGGGTGCCTGCGCGATGCGCGGCCACGATCGCGGCAACGGTTTCGGTCACTCATGACTCCGAAAGAAACCCGGCAGCTTGTCCGGGACGTAAGCGTCTTCGACTAAATTTTCTCCCGTTGCGAAGCAAGGGGTATGCCATGTGTACAACATGGCTCGACGCGGAACATGCCGGATTTTCGGTTTGGAGTCAGCGCTTTGCGGAGTCTACAAGGTCTGAGAAGAGGTGCGGTCGCGTTGCCTCGGCCGCCCTGTCTGCTTAATCGTTGGGCAATCTCACGTCGTGACCTTGCTGCTGCCTTGCGTGATCAGCCGCGCCGAGCGCTGGTCGCGGGCGTAGATCCAGAGCCAGCTCAGGGCGACGCTTAGCCGGTGACGCAGGCCGATCAGGAAGTAGATGTGGGCAATCCCCCAGATCCACCAGGCGATCGCGCCCTTCAGCCGGATGCGTCCGAAGTCGATCACGGCGAGCCCTTTGCCAATCTGCGCGAGGCTGCCGGAGTGATGATAGCGGAACGGCGGCAGCGTCCGCCCGGCAAGGCGCGCCTTGATCAGGTTGGCGACATAGCGCCCCTGCTGCTTGGCGGCCGGAGCAATGCCGGGGACAGGCTTGCCATCCCAGGCGGCGATCGTGACGGTGTCGCCGATGGCAAAGATGTCGGGGTGACCGGGCACTGAGAGGTCGGGCGCGACCTCGACGCGGCCCGCACGGTCCGCCGGCGCGCCCAGCCATTCCGCGGCAGGTGAGCCGCGCACGCCGGCCGCCCAGATGATGGTGCGCGCCTCCAGTTTCTTGCCGCCATAGACCACGCCGTCCTGCGAACAGTCGGTGACGCTCTGGCCCAGCACCACCTCGACGCCGATGCGCTCCAGCGAGGCCTGCGCGTAGGCGGAGAGCTGGTCGGGAAAGCCCGTGAGCACGCGCGAGCCGGCCTCGATCAGCACCACGCGTGCCTTGCGGGTATCGATCTTGCGGAAATCGCCGATCAGCGTGTGATGGGCGAGCTCGGCGATGGTGCCGGCGAGTTCGACCCCGGTCGGGCCCGCGCCGATGATGGCAAAGGTGAGCCGCGCGGCGCGCTTTTGCGGATCGCTTTCGCGCTCGGCGCGCTCGAAGGCGATCAGGATATGCCGCCGCAGCGTGGTCGCGTCTTCCAGCGTCTTCAGGCCCGGCGCGAATTGCTCCCATTCGTCGTGGCCGAAATAGGTGTGGCGCGCGCCGGTGGCGAGAATGAGCGTGTCGTAGGGCACGGAACCATCGCGGTCGAGCAGCACGTGGCGGTTTTCAGTATCGATGCCGGTCACGGTGGCGAACAGCGTCGTCACCTCGGGGCGGTCGTGCATCAGGTAGCGGATCGGCCACGCGATCTCGGACGTTGCCAGCGAGGCGGTCGCGACCTGGTAGAGCAGCGGCTGGAACAGGTGATGGTTGCGCCGGTCGATCAGGGTGATCTGAACCGGCGCCCCCTTGAGACGATAGGTCGCCTCCAGCCCGCCGAAACCGGCGCCGACGATCACCACGCGATGTGGATTTTGCGGTGTCAATGTCATGGCGTCGGAACCTCGTTTCGTGCATTTCCTTCTGATCATGTATTCATTTGCAAGCTCGCTCCAAGCTCTATCTTCCTATCGGGCGATAGCGAAATCCTATCGAAATCACACGCCTTTCGGCGTCGGCGCGGCGACGATGCGCTCGCGCGCCGGCAACCAGGACCCGGCGATCGCGCCGCACAGCGAGAGCAGCGCTGCTGAGAGCATCGCTTCCGCAAATCCAGCGGTAAACGCCGCCGGCGACGTGCCGGCGCTGTTTGCGGAGAAGGTGGCGACGAGCAGGGCGACACCGAACACGCCGCCGAGGAATCGTCCCATGTTGAAGATGCCGGAGGCCTTGCCCATCTCGACCACCGCGACGGAGCCGAGGATTGCGTTCTGTACCGCGGGCATCGCCGCCGATACGCCGACACCGGCGATAACGAGCGGCGCGATCAGTGCCGAATAGGCCATGTCGGGCGCAACGATCAGAGCGATCCACAACAGCCCGATCGCTTGCATCAACAGTCCGACCACGACGAGGGCCCGCTCGCCGATCTTGCCGACCAGCCCGCCCGCGACCGGCGCTGTGACGAACAGGGTCGCGGTCCAGGGCAACAGGCGCAAGCCAGCGCCGAGCGGGGTATTGCCGAGCGCGCTCTGCAGCAGTTGCGGCAGCAGGAACAGCACGCCGTACATGGCAGCGTAGAACAGGAAGCTCGCGACAATGCCCGACGAGAACGCGCGCGCTCGGAACAGTCGCATTGGCACCATCGGGGTCTGCGCGTGCAACTCCCAGGCGATGAAGGCGGCCGTGAGCAGCACTCCGACTGTCAGCGCCGTCAGCACCTCGGCACTTCGCCAGCCTGCGCCGTTGCCGCGCAACAAGGCCCAAACCAGCGCGAAGGCTGCGGCTGCGACCAGCGCCAGCCCCGGGAAATCGAGGTCCGCCGCGGGTCCAAGACTTTCCCGCAGTCTGGCCGAGATCACGGCAAGCGCGACGACGCCAATCGGGACATTGATCCAGAAGATCCACTGCCAACCGAATGTTTCTGTCAGTGCGCCGCCTGCTGCAGGACCTGCGATCAGGGCAAAGCCGGTGACACCGGAGAAGATGCCGAGTGCACGGGCGCGCTCTTCCCTTGGAAACACAGCGCTCAACAGCGCCATCGCGAGCGGCAGAGTGAGCGCAGCGGCGGCTCCCTGGCCTGCCCGTGCCGCGATCAGCCAATAGATGTTGTTGGAGAGCGCGCAGCCGATCGAGGTCAGCACGAACAGGGCGACGCCTGTTGCAAACATGCGGCGGCGGCCGAAGCGGTCGCCGAGCGCAGCACCCGTGAGCAGCAGCACCGCAAAACTGAGATTATAGGCATTGACCGTCCACTGCAGCATTTCCATCGGCGCGTGGAAATCAGCGCGAATGGTCGCAAGTGCTGATGTCAAAACCATCGTATCGAGCGCCACCATGAATGACGCCAGCGCCGCCACCGCCAGCACCCAGTTCTTCTCACCTGCCGAATGACTTTCCTGCATGTTGCCGTCTCCTCTTGGCCATGGCCGCCTCGAGCGGCTCCGCGAGCAGGACGAGCGGGGAGGGGAGAAAAGATCGGAGCAAAAAATATTTTCTTTGGGCGAATCCTTTGGCCGGCGCCGTGCGTCTAGGGGCATGATCCGGAAAAGTGTGTAGCGGTTTTCCGGAAAGATCATGCCCAACCAAAACCTGAAGCGCGATGGCGCCTCAGGTGTGACGGCATCGGCATCATCAAAAGGAGAAAACGATGAGACGTACCCTGATCAGATACAAAGCGAGGCCGGAATCGGCCGAAAAGAATGCCGAGCTGATTGCGGCGGTTTTTGCGGAATTGAAGGATGCAAAGCCTGCCGGCCTTCGCTACCTTGCCCTGCGGCTTGAGGACGACAGCTTCGTTCATCTGGTCGTAACCGACGCCGACGACGGATCGAGCCCATTACGCGAACTGCCGGCCTTCCAGGCCTTCCAAAGCGGAATCCGCGATCGTTGCGACGAGATGCCGCTGGTCCGCAGCGCCAGGATCGTGGGCAATTATCGCATGCTGGAGACGGAATGACGTCAACGCCTGACGCATCCGAGGGAAGTCTCGATCGCCTGCTTGTAGCGATGCGGCCCAGGCTGCATCGCTATTGTGCGCGCATGGTCGGTTCGGTGATCGACGGCGAGGATGTCCTGCAGGACGCCCTGATCAAGGCCGTCGAGGCGTTTGCGTCGGCGGGCCGGATCGATAATCCGGCGGGCTGGCTGTTCCGGATCGCGCACAACACCGCGCTGGATTTCCTGCGCCGCCGCAGCCGGCTCGCGTCTTTCCAATCGGGCGAGGAGGTCGAGATGATTGCGGACCCGACTGATGCGATCTGGAGCCGGCAGGTCGCGAGCACGAGCCTTCGCACCTTCATGCGGCTTCCGGTTGCCCAGCGCTCCAGCGTGATCCTGGCCGACGTGCTGGGTTGCTCGCTGGCCGAAGTCTGCGAGGTCATGGACTGCAGCCTGCCGGCCGCCAAGGCTGCGCTGCACCGCGGACGCACGCGGCTGCGCGAGCTCGCCGATGAAGCCGATGATGCGCCGGGGCCAAAGATGTCGGAGGCCGATCGCGATCGCCTGTCGGCCTATGTCGCACATTTCAACGCGCGTGATTTCGACGCCATCCGCGCCATGATCGCCGATGACGTCAGGCTTGAGCTCGTCAGCAAGACGCGGATGCAGGGCAAGGCCGAGGTGTCCCGCTATTTCGGAAATTACGCCGGGGTCGCGGACTGGCATCTGGTGCCCGGACTGGTCGAGGGCCGCCCGGCCATCCTGGTGTTCGATCCCGGCGAGCCCGGTGAGCGGGCGAAATATTTCATGCTGCTCGACTGGTCGGCAGACAAGGTCACGACCATCAGGGATTTCCGCCATGCCGCTTACGTCATCGACGGCGCGGACTACGTCATTTAGCGTGTGATCGGGCTCCGGCGACGGCCTGGGGCGGGTTAACCGTGCCGGCTAACCGGCACTATAATTCTTGCCATTTCCAACATTCACGAATTATGGTGCACATGTGCTGGGCCGAAGGTTCTAAGCCTTGAACCTCGCTTGGAGCTTGCTGCCGGGGCGGAAATTCGCGCAAAAAAACCATGGAGACACGCCCTGGCAGGGTGCGACCGCAACGAGGCGGCGCAGACAGTTCAATTTTGGAAATTGAGGGAGGGGAATATTATGAAATCGGCATTCTGGCTGGCGGGCGCGGCTGCGCTTGCGCTGGCGAGCCCGGCCTTTGCCGGCGACACCATCAAGATCGGCTTTGTCTCGACCTTCTCCGGCCCGACGGCCGTGATCGGCAACGACATGCGCAATTCCTTCGAGCTCGCGCTCGACCATCTCGGCCGCAAGATGGGCGGCAAGCCGGTCGAGGTGATTTACGAGGACGACCAGCAGAAGCCCGACATCGGCAAGCAGAAGACCGAGAAGCTGGTGCAGTCCGACAAGGTCGATTTCATCGCAGGCTATATCTGGTCCAACGTGCTGCTCGCCTCGCTGAAGACGGCCGTCGATTCCCAGACCTTCCTGATTTCGGCCAATGCGGGTCCTTCGCAACTCGCCGGCGAATTGTGCTCGCCTTACGTGTTCTCGACCTCCTGGCAGAACGACCAGACGCCCGCGGCCATGGGCCTCTACATGAACCAGAAGGGCGTGAAGTCGGTATTTTTGATCGGCCCGAACTATGCAGCCGGCAAGGACATGCTTGCCGGTGTGAAGAGCACCTTCAAGGGCGAAGTGGTCGGTGAGGAATATACGGTGTGGCCGAGCCAGCTCGACTTCTCCGCCGAATTGACCAAGGCGCGCAACTCCAAGGCCGAATCGATCTTCGTGTTCTATCCCGGGGCGGCCGGCGTGCAGTTCCTCAACCAGTATGCGCAGTCGGGCCTCAAGCAGCAGATGCCGCTTTATACGGCGTTCACCGTCGACGAATTGTCGCTGCCGCTGCAGAAGGACAATGCGATCGGCGTGCCCGGCGCGCAGGAATGGGTCAACGACCTGCCGGGCGAGCAGAACAAGCGCTTTGTCGAGGACTACCGCAAGAAATATCCGGGACTGCGGCCGACCTATTACGGCGCGCAGGCCTATGACGCGGCACAACTCATCGACAGCGCCGTGGTCGCGGTCAAGGGCGACACCTCCAAGAAGGACGCCATGAAGGCGGAGATGGAGAAGGCGAATTTCAAGTCGTTGCGCGGTGCCTTCAAGTACGGCAACAACCACATCCCGATCCAGAATTTCTACCTGCAGGACGTGGTCAAGGACGCAAGCGGCGAATTGTCGCTGAAGACGGTCGCCACCATCGTCAAGGACGATCAGGACCGCTTCCACGACAAATGTCCGATGAAGTGAGCACGGATTTTGCTAGACACGGCGGCAGCGCCAGAGCGTGATGACTTTTGAACGTCATCCCGCTCTGTCCCTTTATTGAGCCTGGTCATCTCGGAAAACCGGTTTCCACTTTTCCGGATCATGCTCGAGACGCTGCCGCCTTTGTTTAATCACGTGTGAGCCGATGCTGCTGCTCGTCGAACAGATTTTGAATGGACTGCAGTTCGGGCTGCTGTTGTTCCTGCTTGCAGCCGGATTGACCCTGGTGTTCGGCATCATGGACCTGGTCAATCTGGCGCATGGCTCGCTCTACATGATGGGCGCCTATTTCGCCGCGACCTTTGTCGCCTGGACCGGGAGCTTCGTGCTCGGTGCGGTGCTGGCGCTGGGTGCAACGCTGGTGCTCGGCATGGTGCTGGAGTTCACCACGCTCCGGCATCTCTATGGCCGTGATCATCTCGACCATGTTCTGGCGACATTCGGGCTGATCCTGTTTTTCAATGAAGCCGTGCGGCTGATCTGGGGCCCGGCGGGGCTGGCGCTGCCGCTGCCGCCCTGGCTGACGGTGCCGGTGCAGATCTTTCCCGGCATCTATTATCCGGCCTATCGCCTCGCCATCATCGTGGTGGCGCTGCTGGTTGCGCTCTTGCTCTATCTCGGGGTGATGCGCACCCGCATCGGCATGCTGATCCGCGCCGGCGCCTCCAATCGCGAGATGATCGGCGCGCTCGGCATCAACATCAAGCTGCTATACACCCTGGTGTTTGGCCTTGGCGCAGCGCTCGCGGGGCTCGCCGGGCTGATGCAGGCGCCGATCCTGACCGTGCAGATCGGCATGGGCGAGAACATTTTGATCCTCGCCTTTGTGGTGATCGTCATCGGCGGCATCGGCTCGATCCGCGGCGCATTCCTGGCCGCGATCTTTGTCGGCCTGATCGATACGCTCGGCCGCGCCTTCCTGCCCAATCTGCTGCGGCAGGTGCTGGACTCCGCCTCAGCCTCGACGGCGGCGCCCGCGCTGTCCTCGATGCTGATCTATCTCTTGATGGCAATGGTGCTGGTCGTGCGGCCGGAGGGGCTGTTTCCAGCCAACCGCCGATGAAATCCGCGTTGCAAGTTCGTAGCGTCGTCTCCGCGCTCCTCGTCGCGGGACTTCTGCTGCTGCCGCTCTATTCGAGCCTCACCGGCAACATCTTCGTACTGACGATGTTTACCCGCATCGTGATCCTGGCGCTGGCCGCCGCAAGCCTGAACCTGATCATGGGGTATGGCGGCATGATGAGCTTTGGCCATGCTGCCTATCTGGGCATCGGCGGCTATGCGGTCGGCATGCTGGCGCAGGAAGGCATCGGCTCCGGCTTCATCCAGTTTCCTGTGGCGCTGGCCGCGTCGGCGATCTTCGCTCTGGTCATCGGCGCGCTGTCGCTGCGCACCCGTGGCGTCTACTTCATCATGATCACGCTCGCCTTCGCGCAGATGGCCTATTACGTCGCATCTGGCCTCGCGCGCTATGGCGGCGACGACGGGCTCACCATCTACAAGCGCAGCGATTTCGCCGGCCTGATCAACCTGTCGAACCGCGTGCAGTTCTATTATCTCTGCCTCGCCTGCCTGCTGCTGGTGCTGTTCTTGATCTGGCGCATCGTCAATTCCCGCTTCGGCATGGTGGTGCAGGGGCTGCGCTCCAACGAGCAGCGCATGCGGGCGATCGGCTTTCCCGGCACGCGCTATCGCCTTGTCTGCTTTGTCATCGCCGGCACCATGTGCGGGTTATCAGGCGCGCTGCTCGCCAACAACACCGATTTCGTCAGCCCCGCCGTGATGTACTGGACCCGCTCCGGCGACCTGATGGTGATGGTGATCCTGGGCGGCATGGGTACGCTGTTCGGGCCCGTGCTCGGCGCGGTGGTCTATCTCCTGCTGGAAGAGTTGTTGTCGCAGATCACCGAATACTGGGCCATCATCATGGGGCCGCTGCTGCTGTTGATCGTGCTGTTCGGCCGCGGTGGCATCATGGGCGTGCTGGGGAGGTTCTCGCGTGGCTGAACTTTTGCTCCGGGTGGAAAAACTCGTGCGCCGGTTCGGCGGCATCATCGCGACCGACCATGTCACGCTCGATGTGCCGCAAGGCGAGCTGCATGCCATCATCGGCCCCAACGGCGCCGGCAAGACCACGCTGATCAGCCAGCTGACCGGGCACCTGATGCCGCATTCGGGCAGCATCTATCTTGGCGGACGCGACATCTCGCGGCTGCCCGCCTATCGCCGCAGCGCGCTGGGGCTGGCGCGCTCGTTCCAGATCACCTGCCTGCTGCCGGATTTCACCGCGGCCGACAACGTCGCGCTGGCCGCGCAGGCACGGGAGGGGCATTCGTTCCGCTTCTTCGCCGATGCCCGCAAGGAGCGCGCGCTGCGCGAGGCCGCGATGAATGCACTGGCGCGCGTGGGTCTGAGCGACCGCGCCAATGTGGTGGTCTCGCGCTTGAGCCATGGCGAGCAGCGCGAGCTCGAGCTTGCGGTGGCGCTCGCCACCAGGCCGCAATTGCTGCTGCTGGACGAGCCGATGGCTGGGCTTGGCGTCACCGAATCCGCGCGGATGGTGAAACTGCTGCAGGAACTGCGCAAGGAGGTCACCATCGTGCTGGTCGAGCACGACATGGAGGCCGTGTTTGCACTGGCCGATCGCATTTCCGTCCTGGTCTATGGCCGCGTCATCGCGTCCGGCACGCCTGACACCATCAGGCAGAATGACGAGGTCAAGCGCGCCTATCTCGGCGATCAACATGTGGTAGTGCGCCATGGCTGATGCAGCGACATTGCTCGACGTCGAGGGCATCGAGACCTGCTATGGCCTGAGCCAGGTGCTGTTCGGGCTGTCGCTCGCGATCAAGCGCGGCGAGATGGTCTCGCTGATGGGCCGCAACGGCATGGGCAAGACCACCACCATCCGCTCCATCATGGGGCTAACGCCCGCGCGCGCCGGTGCGATCCGCTTCGCCGGCACCGAGGTGCGCAGCCTGCCGTCCTATCGGATCGCCAAGCTCGGCATCGGCCTGGTGCCTGAGGGCCGACAGATCTTTCCCAATCTCACCGTGCGCGAAAATCTCGTCGCAGCCTCTGCCAACCGGCTTGGCGCATCCGATCCCTGGACGCTGGACAAAATCCACGCACTGTTTCCACGACTGGCCGAGCGCGGTGCCAACATGGGCAACCAGCTTTCCGGCGGCGAGCAGCAGATGCTCGCGATCGGCCGCGCCCTGATGACCAATCCTCATTTGTTGATCCTCGACGAGGCCACGGAAGGACTCGCGCCGCTGATCCGCGAGGAGATCTGGAACTGCCTGTCGATGCTGAAGGCGCGCGGGCAGTCGATCCTGGTGATCGACAAGAATGTCGAGAACCTCACCCGCATCTGTGACCGCCACTATATCATCGAGCGTGGCCGCACGGTGTGGAGCGGCTCCTCCGCCGATCTGATGGCCGAGCCGGGTCTGCAGCATCGTTATCTCGGCATTTGAGCGGGGCTCTCGTCCCGCCGATGCGGTGAGAGCAATCCCCCCTTCCCAAAGGCACCCAGCCTCGGCTAAGATCGATTTCGCGGCGCAAAATGCCGCGGGAAGATCGTCGACGGCGGATGCGCTGGTTCCGGGATAATGTCAGGCATGGGTCATGGCTCGCGCTGGTCGCGATCGCCATTAACCTTGCCTTGTCCTTTGGCCATATTCACGTCGCGGGTCAGGTTTCCGACCGTGGCCTGATCGCGGCCGCGCTCGGTGCAACCGACCATGGCAAGGCGCCCGGCCACCCCGACGGTCCGCTGGGCGATGATCTGTGTCCGATCTGCATCGCGACGAGCGCCATCGCCAGTGCGATTGCGTCGGCGCCGCCTGCCATCCCGCTGCAGCTCGACGCAACGGTCGTCGATCGCCCGGTCGCGCTGGTTCGTCTTGCCGTTACGCTGCCGCGCGCGCCATTCCAGTCGCGCGGACCCCCGGTTTCCTGACGTAGTTCACTCCTTTCCCGCGTCTTGGCACTGCGTGCTGGACCACGCTGCTGAAGCGGGGGCGGAGTTGCGTTCGAGGGGTCGAGAGCTCTGTTGATGCCTCGACCCAGTGAAATCCGGGGTCAGGTTACCAATAATGGGTCTTTTCTCTTCGTCGATGCGCCAGGGAGCGCTCATATCCGTATCGTCACTTGCCTTGCTCGCTGCGATGGACGCGGCGGCGTTGGCGCAAAGCGACAATTCCTCGCAACCGCCGCCGGCTGCCGCCGCGCCGCAGCCGCCGGCCGCAACGCCAGCGCCTGAAGCGACGCCGGCGCCGCAACAGAACGCGACACCCGCGCCAGAGTCGTCACCCGCACCCGCAGCCCCACAGCAGGCAGGCGGCGGCAATGTCCTTCCCGAGACCCGGGTCGTCGCGCCGGTCGAGCGCACGCGGCCGCGCAAGCCGCCGACCCAGCAGGTCGTGGCCAGCCCGCCGCCCCCCGCGCCGACCCAGGCGCAGGTCGTGACCGAGCAGAACCGGAAGCTCGATGCCGCGCGCCAGACCATCTACGCGCCGAGCGGCACCGCGCCCTACCTGATGACGCAGCAGAACATCGAGGCGTTGCCGCAGGGCGAGAACACCTCGCTCG
The DNA here is from genome assembly GCF_000472425.1 of Bradyrhizobium sp. Tv2a-2. Taxonomy (GTDB): domain Bacteria; phylum Pseudomonadota; class Alphaproteobacteria; order Rhizobiales; family Xanthobacteraceae; genus Bradyrhizobium. Next base: position 220,825 of record NZ_AXAI01000007.1, read on the forward strand.
ACCGCGTGCTGCTGCAGGCGCCGGGCGTCAGCCAGGACTCGGCCGCGAGTGGTGATTTCCATATCCGCAACGAGCACGCCAATGCACAGTACCGCATCAACGGCATCATGCTGCCGGACGGTGTCGGCGCCTTCGGCCAGATCCTCGACACCGGCATCATCGGCAGCCTCGCGCTGATTACCGGCACGCTGCCGGCACAATATGGTCTGCGGACCGCAGGCGTCGTCGACATCCAGACCAAGGCCAGCGCCTTCGACAATACCGGCAAGGTCGGTGTCTATGGCGGCAGCCATGACACCGGCACGACCTATGGCGAATGGGGCGGCACGGTCGGGAACACGCAGTACTTCGTCTCGGGGCGTTTCTTCACTAGCAATCTGGGCCTGGAAAATCCCACGTCATCCGTCAACGCGATCCACGATCACACCGACCAGGAGAAAGGCTTTCTCTATTTGTCGACGGTGATCGATCCGACCATGCGGCTCACATGGATGAGCGGTGTTGCCAACAGCGCCTTCCAGATTCCGAACAATCCGGGTCAGACGCCGGCGTTCTCGCCGTTCGGCATCACGAATTTCAATTCGGCCAACCTCAACGAGAATCAAACCGAGTTCAACGCGTTCAATGTGCTGGCGCTGCAATATTCCAGCAATGGTCTGGACCTGCAGACCTCCTACTTCAACCGTATCAGCACCGTGCATTTCACGCCTGACGTGATCGGCGACCTCGTCTTCAATGGCGTGGCGTCGGACGTCTATCGCCGCAGCTTGACCAACGGCATCCAAACGGATGGGTCCTATCGTGTGGCGGATGCCCATACGCTGCATTTCGGCTTCACCGCCAGCGCAGAGAATGCCTTTGTCAGCAATTTCTCCTCGGCCATCCTGCTGGACCCCGCTACGGGCCTTCCTATCGACGGCACCGTCGATCCGAACAATGTCACCAGCTTTCTCGACCAAAGTGCAAAGATTGGCTTCCTGTTCGGCACCTATATTGCCGACGAATGGAAGATCACGAACCAGGTCACCCTGAATTACGGGCTGCGCTTTGATCAGATGATGCAATATACGAATGCCAACCAGTTCAGCCCGCGCATCAGCGTGACCTATACGCCCTGGGATGGCACCGTATTTCACGCCGGCTATGCCCGCTATTTCACGCCGCCCGAGCTCGTGCTGGCGGCGCCGGTCAATCTCGCTCTGGTGCAGAACACCAGCCAGCAGCCGGAGGTCAACCTGGCCGATCCAGTGCTGCCCGAACGCTCCCATGTTTTCGACGTCGGCGTCACGCAGAAGTTGATGCCGGGCCTCGAAGTCGGTGTCGATAGCTATTACAAGATCGCCCAGGATCTGCTGGACGATGGTCAGTTCGGCGCGGCCTATGTGTTGACGGCGTTCAACTACGCGAAGGGTAACAACTACGGCGTCGAGCTCACGGCCAAATATACCGACGGCCATTTCACCGCCTATAACAACTTCTCCTTTGCGCGCCAGATCGCGACCAACGTCGTCTCCAACCAATACCTCTTCGGTGCAGACGAACTGGCCTACATAGCGGCCAACTATGTCTACACCGATCATTCCCAATGGGTCTCGGGATCTGCCGGTGCATCCTACAAGTGGGACGAGGGCACCCGGCTGTCGGTGGACCTGCTCTACGGGAGCGGCCTGCGCGACGGCTTTGCCAATACCAGCACCGTGCCCTGGTATTCGCAGGTCAATCTCGGCGTCTCGCACGAGTTCAAATGGTTCGACAACGCAAAGCCGACGACGCTGCGCCTCGACGTCGTCAACCTTTTCGATACGACCTACGTGATCCGGGATGGATCCGGCATCGGCGTATTTGCCCCGCAATACGGGCCGCGCCGCGGATTCTTCTTCGGCATCTCGCAGAAGCTTTGAGCGGAGTGATGCAGAAACAGGAAAGCGAGAACCCTATGCGACATCATGATCGCGAACCGCGTGCGCCCCTCCCGGGGCGCGCGTGTCGACTTCTTCCGATGCTTGCGGCCGGCGTGGCGCTCACGCTGGCGTCGCCTGCGTTCGCGCAAGGTGAAAATCCGCTGCTGCCGAAGAACCTGTCGCCCTGGGGCATGTTCCTCAACGCCGACATCGTTGTGAAGGCGGTGATGATCGGGCTCGCCATCGCGTCGCTGGTGACCTGGACCATCTGGCTCGGCAAGACTGTCGAGCTGCGAATGGCGACGCGCCGGGTGCGGCGGCGGCTCAGGCTGCTGGAGAGTGGCCCGCGTCTGGCGGAGGCTGTTCGCGTCTGCGACGGCGAGCGGGATGCTGTGGCGCAACTCGTGCTTACGACTGCGCGGGAGGCCGAGCTGTCCGGCGGCATCATCGATGACGGCTTCAAGGAGCGCGTCGCGCTGCGGCTGGAGCGGGTCGAAGCCGCGGTGACGCGACAGATCTCGCGCGGCACGGGCATCCTCGCAACGATCGGCGCCACCGCGCCCTTTGTCGGCCTGTTCGGCACGGTGTGGGGCATCATGAATGCCTTCATCGGCATCTCGGAATCCCACACCACCAATCTCGCGGTCGTTGCGCCTGGCATCGCAGAGGCACTCCTGACCACCGCGATCGGCCTTGTGGCCGCGATCCCGGCGGTCGTGATCTACAACCACCTGGCGCGGGTGATCAGTGGCTACAAGGCGCTGCTCGGAGATGCCTCGGCGCAGCTGCTGCTGATGATCAGCCGCGGCGATCGCGCCAGCGCCCCGCGGCTGCGGGCGGCGGAGTGACCGATATGGCAGTTCGTCTGGGCACTCGCAGCAGCGGCGACGATCTCGAGATCCAGCACGAGATCAACGTCACGCCATTCATCGATGTCATCCTCGTGCTGCTGATCATCTTCATGGTCGCGGCGCCGCTTGCAACCGTCGATATCGGCGTGAATTTGCCGGCGAGCACTGCGCCGGAGCAGCCGCGTCCGGATAAGCCGGTGTTCGTCACGGTCAAGAGCGATGGCGGAATCGCGATCGGCGAGACGATCGTGCCGCGCGAGGGCCTGGCAGGTGCGCTCGATGGCGCGACGAATAGCCACAAGGACGAGACCATCTTCATTCGCGGCGACAAGGCGCTGAGCTATGGCGATCTCATGGAGGTCATGAACGTTCTGCGCGATGCCGGCTATCTCAAGCTGGCACTGGTCGGGCTGGAAACCCCTGGTACGAAGCCATGACGGCGTTTGCGCTGCATCTGCCCGAGCGAAGCGGTACGCCGCGCTGGATACTTGCCGGCGCGGTGATCCTGGCCGTGCACGCGGCGATCGTGCTTGGCGTTGCGTTCTGGTATGTGCGGCAGCCACCAGTGCCGATGATTGTCCCGGCGATTTCGGTGTCGCTCGCGCCTGTTGATGCCAGCTCGCCTGAGACGCAGAACCAGGACATCGCGGTCGGGCCGAGCATGCAGCAGGCCGAGGAACAGCCGAAGGAGCAGCCCAAGGTCGAGGACAAGCCGGTCGAGCAGGTGGTGCCACCGCCGCCGCAGCAACAGGCTGAGGTCACGCTGCCGACCGAGCAGAAGGAAGTTGAAAAACCCAAGCAGGAAGTCCAACCGCCTGCGCCGGAAACTCGCGCACCGCCGCCGACGCCGAAGGTCGCGCAGTTCAGCCAGGCCGCTTCAAATGCCTACAATGCGCTGATCCTCGGCCATCTGCAGCGCTTCAAGCGCTATCCGGCCGCGGCTCACGGCGCGATGGGGGTCGTCACGGTTCGCTTCACGCTGAACCGGGCAGGCCAGGTGATCAAGAGCGAGGTGGAAAAGTCGTCCGGCAATGGCGTGCTCGACCGGGAAGCGCTCGACATCCTTCGCCGCGCCAATCCGTTCCCGGCGTTTCCCGCCGCCAAGTCCGTCGCCGATGATCTTTATATCGCTCCCATCAGGTTCGATCGCGATTAGGATAGATCAGGGATCACGGGAGAAGGCTTTATGTCGTTCAAGACCGCCGTGCTGCTGATCACCACCGCAATCGCGCTGCCGGGACTGGCCTCAGCCGACACACCGCACGGCGGCTCGACCATCCTGCGGGCCGCCTCCGGCGCAGGGTATGACTATGTCATCCATGTGCAGAATACCTACGACTACAAATATAATCCGGAGGTCCGCGCCGACCGTATTGTGCTGGCGAAGCGGATCGTGCGTCCGTTCTGCTCACGAAACCAGATCGTCGGCGAGGACAAGATCGAGACCGAGATTTTTGGGATCAAGCCGGGCAAGCCGGATTATGTGGTGTATGTGAAGTGTATGTAGACCCGCAGTTCTTCCCCTCTCTTTGTTTGTGGGAGAGGGTGCCGTCGCAAAGCGACGGCGGCTGACGTCAAAACATCTCGAAATATTCGCGCTGTTCCCAATCCGACACTTCAGCCTGGAAGCGCTCGATCTCCGCGTTCTTGATGTGCACGTAGTAATCCACGAACTCGGCGCCCAGCGCGTTGCGGAAGAAGGAGTCCTCGTGCAGCGCGAATACGGCTTCGCGCAAGCTCTTCGGCAACAACGCCGCCTTGGTCTCATAGGGCGTGTCGGCAGATGGCGGGGGCTTGAGCTTGCGATCGACGCCGTCGAGCCCTGAGAGCACCTGCGAGGCCATGTAGAGATAGGGGTTGGCGGCCGGTTCGCCGATGCGGTTCTCCAGCCGTGTTGCTGGATCGTCCGGTCCGCCGAGCACACGGATCATGACGCCGCGATTGTCGCGGCCCCAGATCGCGCGGTCCGGCGCCAGTGAGTAGGAGCGGTAGCGCTTGTAGCCGTTGATGGTCGGTGTCGAGAACACGGCCGAGGCCCGCGCGTGCTGCAGCAGGCCGGCAAGATAGGCGCGGCCGAATTCGGACAGCGGCTCGCCGCTTTCCCTGGCCATGAAGGCGTTGTCGCCGCTGTCGCGCGCCACAATCGATTGATGCAGATGCCAGCCCGAGGCGAACACGTTGGGCAGCTTCGGCCGGCACATGAAGGTTGCGTGATAGCCGTGCCGGCGTGCGATCTGCTTCACAGCCGAGCGGAGCAGCACCATGTTGTCGGCGGGCACCAGGCCCGTCCTCGGCGCGAAGGTGAACTCGCACTGGCTGGGACCGAATTCGACTTCCACGGACCGCAGGGGAAGTCCGAGCGCGATGATGTCGCGGCGAATGATGTCAAGCGCCGGCTCCATCAGGTCGTAACGCTGCTCGGTCAGGTACTGATAGCCATGCGAGAGCAGGCTCACCTGCGGCGGCTGTCCGGGCTGGCCGGCATCCTGCGGCGCCATGCGCGGATCATCGAGCTTGAACAGATGAAATTCGACCTCGAGGCCGGCAACGAAATCGTAGCCGCGCTTGTCGAGGCCATCGAGCACCTTGCGAAACAGCTGGCGCGTCGAAAACGGGATCGGCCGCCCATCGGCGAAATAGATGTCGCAGAGCACCCAGCCCGTGGTCGGCGACCACGGCAGCACGCGGAACGTCGTCGGATCCGCCACCATCAAGACATCGGCGGCGCCTTCCATTTCCTTCATGCCAAAGCCGCCGCCGGCAGTGAACACCGGAAATACCGTGCGGTGCGAGGTGTCCTTGGCCAGCATCGTGGTGGTGATGCTGCAGCCGCTTTCGAGACAGCCAAGCGCCTCGGACGTCACCAGCGTCTTGCCGCGCAGGATGCCGTGCTGGTCGGCAAAGGACAGCCGGATGGTCTCGAGCTTTTGCTCCTCGGCGATGCGGCGCAGCCGCGTGGCCGCCTCCTTCTGCTCATCCGACCAGAGCGCGTGACGCGCGACGAAACTCAAGGGGGGGCTCCTAAAAATAGCTCGAAGATCGGTCACTCCGTCATTGCGAGGAGCGTACGCGACGAAGCAATCCAGGGTCGCTCGCGCGGCTCTGGATTGCTTCGCTTCGCTCGCAATGACGGAGTGCGTGGCAGAAGTGCCGATTCCATCATCACTCCGCCGCCGAGAGATGGCGCACCTTCTCCGCGATCTCCGCCGGCACCGGCACCGACCACGGCGCGCCACGGCGTCGCCTGACGTCGACTTCCATCCAGTAGGTCTCCCAGCCCAGCGTCGGGCCGATGCCGTCCATGGTCGCCGGGCCCTGGATGCTGCGCGCATTGCCGTCGTCGAGAACCAGCATCGGCGTCTCGCCTGAAGCGACCTTCTCGATCTCGGCCCGCAGCATGCGGCGGTATTGCACGATCGCCTTGTCGCTTTGGCCCAGATGTTCGTTGGTGCGGTCCTGGATCGGGCCCATCGACTCGACCGCCCACTGGTCGTGCACGTTGATGTCGTTGCCCATGCCGGTGTAGGTCGCGTTCAGCTGCTCCTGCGCATCGAAACCGTAATCGTTCGACTTGTTCTTGCGCGACTTGTAGTCCGGCAGCTCATAGAGCTCGAGCCGCTGCTCGCGCATCTTCTTCTTGTCGACTGGCGTCGTGTAGCTCGTGAAGATCGCGTACCAGTAGCAATTCTGGTCATCGATCGGCACATGCCACTGCGTGATCGTCATCTCCGTGCTCATGGGAATGACGAAGCCATGCGGGAAAAGCTGGTTGGTGACGCGCACATGGGTGCGCTCCTGGTCGATCTCGCGCAGCGCGATCAACCTCAAGCCATATTCGGTCTGTTCGACATTGATGATCGGGCGGTCATATTCGCGCAGGATCTTGGTCATCGGCATTTCGCTGCCGGCGGAGGCGCCGCGGAACTGCTTGCCATAGGCGGTCGAGGTGTCCTCGTCTTCGAAGAAACGATGCAGGTAGGAGGCGTGGCTCGGATCGATGCCGACTTCCAGCGCCTGCAGCCAGTTGCAGTTCATGTGGCCCTTGAACGCAAAGGTGTGACTGCCGGGCGCGACGAAGCAGTCGATCTCCGCAAACGCGGGCGGCTCGCCATCACCGAGATAGGCCCAGAGGATGCCGCTCTTCTCGATCACGGGATAGGAACGTTGCCTGATGCCCTGGCAGAGCTTCGAGCCCTTGGGCTCAGCTGGCGTTTCCAGGCACTGGCCAGACGCATCGAACAGCCAGCCGTGGAAAGCGCAGCGCAGGCCGCCGTGCTCGAGCCGGCCGAAGGCGAGGTCGGCGCCGCGATGCGCGCAGTGGCGGTCGATCAGACCGTAGCGTCCCTGTTCGTCGCGAAACAGCACCAGGTTTTCGCCCAGCAGCTTCACCGGGCGCACCGCGCGCGGTCCCTCGAGCTCGTCGAGCAGGGCCGCCGGCTGCCAGTATTTCCGCATCAGCTTGCCGCAGGGGGCGTTTGGCCCGGTGCGGGTGATCAGGTCGTTCTGCTCCTGACTCATCATGGCAGCGTCTCTCCCGATGCGGCGGACGACGGTGTCCGCACTGTTTTGTTCGTCTATTGAACTAATGGTCAAATTATGCCATGGATTTCGACAGCAGCAAGAACTTTTTGTCCCAGAGCGTTTTCGAGCGAAGTGAACACCGGGTTCGCGCGAAGAAAACGCGTCAAAACAAGCAGCTAGTGGGTGACGAGACCAGGAATGCCGAAGTTGAAGCGCAGCCAGGGAGAGGAGCGGGCGACCGACTTTGTCGAGAGCCTCGATCGCGGCTTGCGGCTGCTGCAGTGCTTTGCTGCCTCACCCGAGCCGATGACCTTGAGCGATCTCGCGCGCGCCGCGGAACTGCCGCGCGCCACTGCCCGGCGCATCCTGTTCACCCTTGAACGGGGCGGCTACGTTGCCTCCGACGGCAAGCTGTTCACGCTCACGCCGCATGTGCTGACGCTGGCCGCGTCCTATCTGAACTCGAGCCAGATCGTCACCGTTCTGCAGCCCGTGCTGGATCGCATCGCCACCGAGGCGCATGAAATCGCCTCGCTCGCCGTGCTCGATCGCAACGATGCCGTGTTCATCGCGCGCTCCAGCCCGACGCGCATGTTCTCCGCGGGTCTCGATATCGGCTATCGCCTGCCGGCGTTCTGCACCTCGGTCGGCCGCGTGATGCTCGGGCGCTTCAGCGACCGGGATCTGGCCACGGTGCTCAGCGCGATGCCGCGCGAAAAGCTGACGCCGGAGACCGTGACCGATCTCGCTGCGCTGCTAGCCGCGATCAAGGGCGATCGCGACAGGGGCTATTCGCTCGTCGACCGCGAGGCCGAGCCGCACTTTCGCTCGATCTCGGTCCCGGTCCGCCGCTACGACGATGTCATCATCGGCGCGATCAATATCGGTGGCCATGTCGACCGCGTCTCGACAGAGGAGATGACCGAGCGCTTCCTGCCGCTGCTGCGCGAGGGCGCGGAGTCGGTACGATCGCAGTTGTTGTAGAAGCAGAAGGTTATCGCCTGCGTATTGATGTGCGCTCGCCCCTTGTGGGAGGGCGGCATCGCAATTGCGGCCGATCTCATCTCTACACGGCAACCGTCCGCAGCCCGAAGGCGCGGGCCTGATTCTGCAGCACGGGCCGCACACCATCGATCAGCTTGGCCGCGGCGGCATCGACCGAAAGCCCCGCTGTATCCACCACCGCCGCTGCCCGTGCGTAGAGCGGTTCGCGGCTCTTCAAAATGTTGCGCAGCTCCGCCATCGCGGAGCGGTCATCGGCCATCGGCCGCAGATCGCCCTGCCTGCGCACGCGCGCCATATGCTCTTCCGGCTCAGCCTTCAGCCATATGGTGTAGAACGACGACAGGATCAGATCGAAGGTGAGCGGCTCGGAGACGATACCGCCGCCGGTCGCCAGCACCATCAGTTCATTGCGCGCCAGAAGCTGCTGGACCGCGGCTTGCTCCAGGCGGCGAAAACCCTCCTGGCCATAGAGGTTGATGATCTCGGCGACCGAGAGCCCGTTCTCGCGCTCGATCTCCTTGTTGAGCTCGACGAAATTCCAGCCGACGCGTTTTGCCAGGACCTTGCCGAGGGTCGACTTGCCGGCGCCGCGCAGTCCGATCAGGGCAATCCCTGAGAACGAGGCGCGATGCGACGAGGCCGCGTGTCCGGCGAGCACGTCCTTGGCCTGTGTAATCTGGGCGGGCGTCGCTTTTCGCATGAGATCGCGGATCACCTGCCAGTCCGGCGCGAGGTCGGCGGCCGGGATCAGGTCTTCCAGATGCGCGCCCATGGCATTCGACACCCGGCGCAACAGCACGATCGAGACATTGCCTTTGCCGCTTTCGAGCTGGGCGATGTAGCGCTCGGAAATCCCTGATACCTTGGCCAGCACCTTGCGTGACATGCCGCGCAGCGCGCGCATGTTGCGCACCCGCTGCCCGAGCTGCTCAAGGAAGGCTGTTTCCGGATCGGATTCGTCGCTCATGTCAGGACCAACTCAGGAAACATAATTCCGAAGAGGATTGACAGCAAGCACGCGCGATGGCTTTCTATATGCATTATAATTCAACAGACGTTGTTGAAAGATGCCGGAGAGGGATGTCATGGCAAGTTCGGCCGTTTCGAAGCGCGAGGCCGTCTCCAAGCCCACTTCATCAGATTCCGCCCCCAATTCCTACAACGCGGTGACCTTCCTGCTCGACCGCAATGTGGATGAAGGCCGTGGCAACAAGCTCGCCTACACCGACACGGTCTCCGAGCTGACTTATGGCGAGCTGCAGAAACAGACCTGCCGGCTCGCCAATCTCCTGCGCCGGCTTGGCGTGCGACGCGAGGAGCGCGTCGCCATGATCATGCTCGATACGATCGATTTCCCGATCGTGTTCCTGGGCGCAATCCGCGCCGGCATCGTGCCGGTGCCGCTCAACACGCTGCTGACGACGGAGCAATATGCCTATGTGCTGGCCGATTGCCGCGCGCGCGCGCTATTCGTCTCGGAGGCGCTCTATCCTGCCGTGAAGGATATCGTGGGACGCATGCCGGATCTGGAATGCGTCATCGTCTCGGGCAAGAACGCCTTCGGCCACAAACTATTGTCCGAGGAGATCGCGCGCGAGGGCGATCAGTTCGCAACCGTCGCGACCCATGCCGACGAGCCGGCCTTCTGGCTCTATTCATCGGGCTCGACCGGCATGCCCAAGGGCGTGCGGCACCTGCATTCCAATCTCGCGGCCACCGCCGACACCTATGCAAAGCAGGTGCTGGGCATCCGCGAGGACGATGTCTGTCTGTCCGCGGCAAAACTGTTCTTCGCCTATGGCCTCGGCAACGCGATGACCTTCCCGCTGTCGGTCGGCGCGACCACGATCCTCAACGCCGAGCGTCCGACGCCGCCGCGGATGTTCGAGCTGATGAACACATACAATCCGACCATCTTCTATGGTGTGCCGACGCTGTTTGCCTCCATGCTCAACGAGCAATCGCTGAAGGACGCGAAGGGCGGCGGTCGCTTGCGCATTTGTACGTCGGCCGGCGAGGCGCTGCCGGAATCGGTCGGCGATGCCTGGAAAGCCCGTTTCGGCGTCGACATCCTCGACGGCGTCGGCTCGACCGAGCTGTTGCACATCTTCCTCTCCAACGCGCCCGGCGACATCAAATATGGCTGCTCGGGCCGGCCGGTGCCGGGCTACGAGGTGCGGCTGGTCAACGAGGCGGGCGGCGACGTTGCCGACGGCGAGGTCGGCGAGATGCTGGTGCATGCACCCTCCGCCGGCGAGGGCTACTGGAATCAGCGCGCCAAGAGCCGCTCGACCTTCGAGGGTTACTGGACGCGCACCGGCGACAAATATGTCCGCGACGCCGAGGGCCGTTATACCTTCTGCGGCCGCTCGGACGATATGTTCAAGGTCTCCGGCATCTGGGTCTCGCCCTTCGAGGTCGAGAGCGCACTGATCACGCACCCGGCCGTGCTGGAAGCCGCCGTGGTGCCGGAAGCCGATCCGGAAGGCCTCCTGAAGCCGAAGGCCTATGTCGTGCTGCGTGCGGATGCCGCCAATGGCCGGCTGGACGAGGCGCTGAAAGAGCATGTGAAGCAGAAGATCGGGGTGTGGAAATATCCGCGGTGGATCGAGGTGGTGGACGCGTTGCCGAAGACAGCGACGGGGAAGATCCAACGGTTCAAGCTGCGCGATCGCACCTCGTAGTTTCTCTCGTCATTCCGGGGCGCGCGTGAAACGCGCGAACCCGGAATCTCGAGCAGCATACAATAATCTCGAGATTCCGGATCAGCTCGCTATACGAGCTGTCCGGAATGACGGAGTGAACGTGAACGGCATGACGACCCTTTCCCCTTCAGGCTTCCTGCGCATCGGCGAATCCGATCTCGAATACCGCATGCTTGGTCCCTCGCCGCAGGACGCACCCACCATTGTCATGCTGCATGAAGGACTGGGCTCGGCTGCGCTGTGGGGCGATTTTCCGGAAAAGCTGCAAGCTGCGACCGGCGCCGGCGTGTTCGTCTATTCGCGCGCCGGCTATGGCAACTCGTCGCCCGTAGAACTGCCGCGACCGCTCGACTATATGCATAGCGAGGCGCTGGACGTATTGCCGAAGCTGCTCGACCAGATCGGCTTCCGCCGCGGGCTCTTGCTCGGCCATTCCGACGGTGGCTCGATCGCGGCGATCTATGCCGGCGGCGTTGCAGACCACAGGCTCGACGGCATCGTGCTGATGGCGCCGCATTTCGTGGTGGAGGATGTCTCGGTCGCCTCGATTTCCGAGATCAAGACAAGCTACGAGACCACTGACCTCAAGCAAAAGCTCGCGCGCTGGCACAAGGACGTCGACAACGCCTTCTATGGCTGGAATGGCGCCTGGCTCGATCCAGAATTCCGTTCCTGGGATATCTCCGATTCTCTCGCCTATATCCGTGTCCCCATCGCGCTCATTCAGGGCGAGAGCGATCAATATGGGACAGTCCGACAGGTCGAGATTGCGCAGGAAGAATGCTATTGTCCGGTCGAAGTGACCCTCATTAAGGGCGCCGGACATTCGCCGCATCGTGACGCGGCAGCGCAGACAGTCAATGCGATCTCAGAGTTTGCGTCCGCCTTATTGCAGGCGGAAGGCTCGCACGGGCGAGCAATCCGAGCGGGGCTCCGATGAGCGTTCCGCCTTCCTGGTTGTTTGGTGATGCGCGCGCCGAACTCGATCGGTGACTGCACTCACAGACGTGCTGAAAGCCCGGCTATCCCGGCCCTGCTTACCAAGGCGGATTTAGTCAAGATCGGAGCCGCCGGCCGGCTATAGGTGGCATGAAGCAAAATGCATGTTTTCATGATTTGAGCTGGACTTGCTCCAATACATGCAATATATTGCATGTTACGACGCCTCTAAGCAAGCACCTCAAGCACAAGGGTGGCACATGGCCGGGGAAGACCGCGTTCTCGCGAACGGCGCCAAATTCATCGATTTCCAGACCGATCCCTCGCGCTACCGGCATTGGAAGCTGGACGTGGCAGGCGACGTCGCAACGCTCTCCATGGACGTGGATGAGGACGGGGGCCTGTTCGAGGGCTACCAGCTCAAGCTCAATTCCTACGATCTCGGTGTCGATATTGAGCTTGCGGACGCCGTGCAGCGGCTGCGCTTCGAGCATCCGGACGTAAAGGTCGTGGTGCTGCGCTCGGCCAAGAACCGCGTGTTCTGCGCCGGTGCCAACATCCGCATGCTTGCGGGCGCCACCCACGCCCACAAGGTCAATTTCTGCAAATTCACCAATGAGACGCGCAACGGCATGGAGGATTCCTCGGAGAATTCCGGTCAGCGCTACATCACCGTGGTCAACGGCACCGCGGCCGGCGGCGGCTACGAGCTTGCGCTCGCCACCGACCACATCATCCTCGCCGACGACGGCTCGTCCTCGGTGGCGCTGCCTGAGGTGCCGCTCTTGGCAGTGCTGCCGGGCACCGGCGGGCTCACCCGTGTCGTCGACAAGCGCAAGGTGCGCCGCGATCATGCCGATTTCTTCTGCACGATCGAGGAAGGCATCAAGGGTAAGCGCGCCGCGCAATGGCGCCTGGTCGATGAGCTCGCGCCGAACAGCAAGCTGGAAGCCAGGATTTCCGAGCGCGCCAAGCAATTCGCGGAGACGTCAGCACGCAAGACCGACGGCAAAGGCGTCGCGCTGACCCCGCTCAAGCGCACAGTCGACGACAAGAGCCTGCGCTACGGCTTTGTCACCGTCGACATCGACCGCACGGCACGGATTGCGACGGTCTCGGTGCAGGCGCCGGACAAGGCGCCGCCGTCGGATATCGACGGCATGATCGCGCAAGGTGCGTCGTTCTGGCCGCTGCAGGTCGCGCGCGAGATCGACGACGCGATCCTGCATCTGCGCATCAACGAGCTCGAGATCGCGCTTCTGGTGTTCAAGTCGCATGGCGATCCGGCGCAGGTTCTGGCCTATGACGCTTTCCTCGACGCCAACAAGTCGCACTGGCTGGTCAATGAGATCAGGCACTACTGGAAGCGGGTGTTGAAGCGTATCGACGTCACCTCGCGCACCCTGGTGACCCTGGTCGAGCCCGGCTCCTGCTTCGTCGGCACGCTTGCCGAGCTCGTGTTCGCCGCGGACCGTTCCTACATGCTGATCGGCTCGCGCGAGGGCGACAACCGTCCGCCGCCGGCGCTGCAGCTGACCGCACTCAATTTCGGCCCCTATCCAATGAGTCATGGCCTGACGCGGCTGGAGTCGCGCTTCCAGGCCGATCCTTCGGACGTCGAACGCGCGCGTGGAAGAATCGGCGAGGCGCTGGACGCTGAGCAGGCCGAGGAACTCGGCCTCGTCACCTTCGCGCTCGACGACATCGACTGGGACGACGAGATCCGCGTGTTCCTGGAGGAGCGCGCCAGCTTCTCGCCCGACAGCCTCACCGGCATGGAAGCAAACCTCCGCTTCGTCGGCCCTGAGACGATGGAATCGAAAATTTTTGCACGCCTGACTGCCTGGCAGAACTGGATATTCCAGCGTCCCAATGCAGTCGGCGAGGAGGGCGCCCTGCGCCGCTACGGCAGCGGCCAGAAGCCGAAGTTTGATATGACGCGAGTTTAGGGAGCACGCCATGAATATGAACATCATGAACGTCGACTACTCCACCAAGATCCCGAACAATGTGGATCTGGCGTCGGACCGCCAGGTGCTCAAAGCTCTCGAAGGCTGGCACCCCGGCTATATCGACTGGTGGCACGACATGGGGCCCGACGGCTTCCAGCAGTCGCTCGTGTACCTGCGCACGGCCTATTCGGTCGATCCGCGCGGCTGGGCCAAGTTCGACTATGTGAAGATGCCCGATTACCGCTGGGGCATCCTTCTCGCTCCTCAGGAAGAAAATCGCGTCATTCCCTTCGGCGAGAAGTATGGCGAGCCGGCCTGGCAGGAAGTGCCCGGCGAGCATCGCGCCACGCTGCGCCGCCTGATCGTGATCCAGGGCGACACAGAGCCGGCCTCCGTCGAACAGCAGCGTCATCTCGGTAAGACCGCGCCCTCGCTCTACGACATGCGCAACCTGTTCCAGGTCAATGTCGAGGAAGGCCGCCATCTCTGGGCGATGGTGTATCTCTTGCAGAAATATTTCGGCCGCGACGGCCGCGAAGAGGCGGACGAGTTGCTCCGCCGCCGCTCGGGCGACGCGGATTCCCCGCGCATGCTGGGCGCGTTCAATGAGAAGACGCCGGACTGGCTGTCCTTCTTCATGTTCACCTATTTCACCGACCGCGACGGCAAGATGCAGCTGCATTCGCTCGCGCAGTCGGGCTTCGATCCGCTGTCGCGCACCTGCCGCTTCATGCTGACCGAAGAAGCCCACCACATGTTCGTCGGCGAGACCGGCATCACGCGCGTTGTGCAGCGAACCTGCGATGCGATGCGCGAAGCCGGCATCGACGATCCCACCGACGTCAACAAGGTCCGCGCGCTCGGGGTCATCGATCTGCCGACCATCCAGAAGAAGCTGAACCTGCATTATTCGCTCTCGCTCGACCTGTTCGGCTCGGAGGTCTCGACCAACGCGGCAAATGCTTTCAACGCCGGCATCAAGGGCCGCTATCACGAGACCCAGATCGACGACGATCACAAGCTGCAGAACTCGACCTATCCGGTGCTCAAGCTCGTCGACGGCGAGATCAAGCGGGTCGACGAGCCGGCGCTCACCGCGCTGAACATGCGGCTGCGCGACGATTACACCCAGGACTGTGTCAAGGGCATGCTGCGCTGGAACAAGGTGATCTCGACCGCGGGCTACGACTTCAAGCTGATGCTGCCGCACACCGCCTTCCACCGCGCCATCGGCGAGTTCAAGGACGTGCGCGCGACGCCGGAAGGCCTCTTGATCGACGATGCGACCTGGAGCAAGCGCAGGGACGACTGGCTGCCGTCGAAGGCCGACGGCGATTTCATCGCCTCGCTGATGCAGCCCGTCACCGAGATCGGCGAATACGCCAGCTGGATCTCGCCGCCCAAGGTCGGCATCGACAACAAGCCCGGCGATTTCGAGTACGTGAAGATCGAGACCTGAGACGTGTGGTCGTCCCGGCGAAAGCCGGGACGACGGCGGAGTTCGCAGGTCGCCTATTCCGCCCAGCCCTCGCCCTTGATGCCGGCATTGGCAAACGCCACGCCGCCATCGACCGTCAGCGTAGCACCCACCACGTAATCGCCGGCGCGCGAAGCCAGGAAGATTGCCGCGCCCGCCATGTCCTCGGTGTCGCCGATGCGTCCCGAGGGTACGCGCTTCGACACTTCGTCGGCATGATCGCGCGCGGCGCGGTTCATGTCTGACGCAAACGGCCCGGGCGCGATCGCTGTGACCACGACATGGTCCTTGATCAGCTTCAGGGCCATTCGCCGCGTCAGATGGATCAGCCCGGCCTTGCTCGCAGCGTAGGAATAGGTCTCCTGCGGATTGACGAAGATGCCGTCGATGGAGGCGATGTTGATGACCTTGGCCGGTCGCTCGGCGCTTGCGGCCGCGCGCAACGGCGCGGCGAGCGCCTTGGTCAGAAAGAACGGCGCCTTGAGATTGAGGTTCACCACCTTGTCCCAGCCGCTCTCCGGAAACTCGTCGAAGTCAGCGCCCCAGGCGGCACCGGCATTGTTGACGAGGATGTCGAGCCTGTCCTCGCGCTTCCTGATCTCGGTCGCCAACAGCTCGATGCCGGCAAGCGTGGAGATGTCGATCGGCAGTGCGATGCATTCGCCGCCATAAGCGGCGGTCAATTTCTTCGCCGTCGCCTCGCACGGTCCCGCCTTGCGCGCGGTGATGTAGACCTTCGAAGCCCCCTGCGCGAGAAAGCCCGCCGCGATCATCTTGCCGATACCGCGCGAGCCGCCGGTTACCAGTGCAATGCGGCCGACGAGCGAGAACAAATCCTTGAACATGACGCCTCCCTGAGAATTTGCGTTCGTGTGTGAAGCCGCCGGGCGGGGGAGTCAAGGAGCGCCATCGTCCCGCATTCCGCTTTCGTCGGGACGACGGAAAGGGCCGAGTGAGACGCTTACGCCGCGTCGATGCGACGAAAGCCGTTCCACATCGCGGTGGCCGCACCTGACGTCAGCACCGGCAGGATGCGCTCGTTCTGATAATTGCCGTTGAGCGAGACGCGCGGCAGTGCAGTCAAATGGCGGCTGCTTTCGGCAAAGATCATGCCCGGCCGCGTTGTCACCGCGGTCTTGTAGCCGGCGGTGCGGGCAAGGGCGAATTCGCGCGGGCCCGCGGCGATGCGGTCGCCATAGGGATAGGCGAGATGCACGACGTCGCGCTGCAGGGCCTTTGCGATCCTGGCGCGGCTTTCGCGCATCTCGTGTACGGCGACGTCCTCGCTCTGCTTGGCGAGATTGCAATGGGTGATGGAGTGGGCGCCGACCGTGACCAGCGGATCGGCGGCAAATGCCTTCAGCTCGCGCCAGGACATGCAGAGATCGGCGCAGATCGCAGCGATGTCGACGCCGTGGCGCGTGCACAGCGCGTCGATCTCGCGCTTCAGTTCGAATTCCGGCAAGCCGCGCAGCCAGTCGTGCAGGCGGTCGAACGCGGCCTGCTTGCCTGCCGTCGTCGAGGTGTCGAACTGGATGACCGTGCCGCCGATGCTCGCCTCGACCGAACTGGCTTTCGCAATTGCCATTTCCAGCGCGATCCACCACAGACGTCCGCTGCCCTCCGCGAAATCGGACGCGACGAACACGGTAAACGGCGCGTTGAACTCGCGCATCACCGGAAGCGCATAGTCGCGGTTGTCGCGATAGCCGTCGTCGAAGGTGAAGCAGGCGACGCGGCGGCTGAAATCCCGTGTCGTCAGCCGCTGATGCAACTCGTCGATGGTGACGATGTCGATGTCGCGCGAATGAAGATGCGCCAGCATCGCGCGCAGGAAGTCGGGCGTCACCTCCAAATGGCGATTGGGCGCGAATTCGGCGTCGCGAGCAGGGCGGACCTGGTGCAGCATGAAAATCGCGCCAACGCCGGAGAAGATCGGCCGCAACAAATAATGCGCCCCGGAAAAATACAGCGCACCCAGACCAGCGCGGATCACATTGTTGCGGAACTGCTTCATAAATGATGGTGACTGGCCGGTTGAGATGTGTTTCCGAACGTTACCGAAAAACGGTTGAACAAAGAGTTAGCCGGACCTTTAGTCGCATCCATCCGAGAAAGAGTCCATTTCCGGTTTGACAGCCCGACAAGGGTTTGATTTCTCTCTGTTTCCCCGACCATTGGTGAATCTTAAATGCGTGGACTTTTCAGGTGGAGCAGCAAATGGTGGCCGGGGGTGGTGCCTCTCGTGCTGTTTTGGGTCATTGCCGCCTGGAATAATACTGTTGCCGTGGAAACCGACCTCGCTGGCAAGGCCGCGTCCGCGGTGAAGGACATTGTCCTCGACAAGGTCAAGATTTCCGCCGACGGCCGCGACATCGATTTCGAGGCAGAGGCGTTCTCGGAAGAAGGCCGTCGCGGCGCGCTGACCGCGGTTGAGGCCGCGCCGGGCGTGCGGCTGGTCAATGACCAGACGCGCCTCGTTCCCGAGTCGAAACCCTTCGTCTGGTCGGCCGAGCGCGAGGTCGCCAAGATCACGCTGTCAGGCAACGCCCCCTTGCCCGCGGTCAAGGGCAAGCTGATGGATGTGGCGCGCGACCAGGTCAAGGGCATCGAGATCGCAGACCAGATGGGCCTGGCCCGCGGCGCGCCTGTCAATTTCGAAGATGCGGCCGCGCTTCTGATCGGCCAGATCGGCAAGCTGAAGGACGGCAAGGTCACGATCTCCGATTCAACCGTGTCGCTGTCGGGCATGGCGCGCGATCTCGGCGGGAGGGAAGCGATTGCGGCCGCACTGAAGACCCTGCCGCAGGGCTTTTCGGTTGCCGCCAACGACGTCAAGGCGCCGCCCTATATTTTCCAGGCCAACAAGGATCCCGTCGCGGTGACGCTGACCTTGTCGGGCTATGTGCCTGACGAAAACATCCATGCGGTCGTACTCGGTGCGTCGTCGCGCAAATTCTTCAGCGAGAAGGTCGTCGACAACCTCAAGACCAGCCTCGGCGCCCCGCCGGGATTCGTGAATGCGGTGATTCCGGCGCTCGGCGTGCTGTCTCGGCTCTCCACCGGCACGCTTGTGGTGTCGGACCGCGAGGTGAAGATCTCGGGAGACGCGCTCTACGAGGCGGCGGCGCAGCAGATCCACGCTGGCCTGGCCAAGGATTTTCCGAAGGAGTGGCAGGTCACCGCCGACATTTCGGTCAGGCCGGCCTCGGCGCCGGTCGATGCCAGCGTCTGCCAGCAGCTGTTCTCCGAACTGTTGTCGAAAGCCAAGATTCGCTTCCTGACCGGGCGCGACACGCTGGATTCCGATTCCACGGGTTTGTTGGACCGCCTGGTCGAGACCGCGCTGCGCTGCCCGAACGCCACGATCGAGATCGCCGGCCATACCGATTCCGATGGTGAGGACACGGCCAACCAGACGCTGTCGGAGCGGCGCGCCCAAGCCGTGCTGGACTATTTCGTGAAGGCGGGCCTGCCGGCTGACCGCTTCACGGCAATCGGCTATGGCGGGACCAAGCCGATCGCCTCCAACGACACTGACGACGGCAAGGCGCAGAACCGTCGCATCGAATTCCTGGTGAGATAGGCCAATGGCTTACATGATCGCGTTCCACTGGGGTTGGCTGCTCGCTTCGCTCGTGCTCGGCTTCTGCATGGGCTGGGTCGCAGTCGTCACCCATGCTCGCCCGGTGCCGCGGCGCTGGATGATCGTGCTCGGCGTGGTCGCGGCGGGCCTCGTCGCGCTCGCGGTGACGCAGGTCGTCCCCGGCCGCTTCGGCTACTGGCTCGATTTGCTGCTGATCATGTTCGTGCCCTACCTCGTCGGCTGCGCCATTGGCTCGCAATTGCGGGACTGGGTGGTCATGAGGACGGCGCCGCCGGGGTAGACGCGGGGCAGTTGTTGCCCATGTTGCGGTCATGACGACCGGAGACTGGCGACCGGAGATTGCGGTCAATATGCCGCAGCTCGCATACCGGGATTTTGCGGGTGCGAGCAGTCGGATCCGCTGGGATGCGGCAAAACTATGCATGGTGGTGTCATTAAGCGCACCTAATATATTGAGGCGGCGGCTTTTTACTCACCTTCCGATTTCACTCCGGCGCAAAACGCGCTACCAACGAGCGCCAAGGTGAAAGCCGAGCTGGAAACAAGCCCATGATCCGGACCTGGAACGCTGCGTTAGTAACTTATGGGTACCGGTTTTCCGAAAGAGATCATGCGCGCATGAATGAGTTAGGTGCGGCGCGCGATCCCGCGCCGCCCGATGCCATCGTGTTCGAGGTCTAGATGCTGGAAGCCCTACGCAGAACGTTCTCGTTTCTGCGCCACAAGCAAGTCCTGCACAGGCTCGGAGTTGTGGTCAGCGTCACTGTCATCGCCATCGCCTGCTATGTGCTCTATCACATGTTGCGCGGCATCGATGTCGATGAGGTGGTCGAGGCCATCAAGGAAACCGAGACCCGCCAGATTGCCGAGGCGGCCTTGTTCGTTGCTGCCGGCTATTTCACGCTGACCTTCTACGACCTGTTTGCGGTGCGCGCGATCGGCCAAAAGCACATCCCGTACCGCATCAACGCGCTCGCGGCCTTCACCAGCTATTCCATCGGCCACAATGTCGGCGCCAGCGTCTTCACCGGCGGCGCGGTCCGCTATCGCATCTATTCGGCCTGGGGCCTCAACGCGATCGATGTGGCAAAAATCTGCTTCCTCGCCGGCCTCACCTTCTGGCTCGGCAATGCCGCCGTGCTGGGTTTGGGCATCGCCTATCACCCCGAGGCCGCCGCCTCCATCGATCAGCTGCCACCCTGGCTCAACCGTACGGTTGCGCTTCTGATCATCTGCGGGCTGATCGGCTATGTGATCTGGGTCTCGCGGGAGCCGCGCGTGGTCGGCCGCGGGCCCTGGAGCGTGACGCTGCCCGGCGGGACGCTGACGTTGTTGCAGATCGCGATCGGGATCATCGATCTCGCCTTCTGCGCGCTGGCGATGTACGTCCTGGTGCCCGACGAGCCCAATCTCGGCTTCATCGTGGTCGCCGTCATCTTCGTCTCGGCGACGCTGCTGGGCTTTGCCAGCCATTCGCCGGGCGGGCTCGGCGTGTTCGACGCGGCGATGCTGGTCGGCCTCTGGCAGATGGACCGCGAGGAACTGCTGGCCGGCATGCTGCTGTTTCGCCTGCTCTATTATATTTTGCCTTTTGTCATATCTGTAATCTTGCTGACGTTTCGGGAGCTTATCCTTGGGGCCCGGTCGAAGCGGTTGCGTCAGGCCGCAGCACGCGGACTGGAGGCTGGGCTGGACGCGGGCCGGTCGCCTGATGCGATCTATGTGAGAAAGCGTGGCGATAGCGGCGTCTGACGGGGGGGGGCGGACCGGCAGCCAAAACCGGGGGCCAAGACGAGGCCGCGAAACCCGGATTAACCCGGATTAAAACGGAGAAGCCGTCCATATGGCTATTGAAGCGCCTCCCAGCTCGGCCTCCTTTTTTGCGCCCTGGCCCGACCGTTTGCGGCATTCCGCCATCGTGCTGCTGGTCGCCGGCCTTGCGCTCGCGGTGCTGGTCGCCTTCGACGAATTATCGCCGCTGCGGGCCGCGGTGGTGTTCGGCTGCATCACGGCGGCGGCACTCGTGCCCTGGCGGCTGCATCATGCCGCCATCTCTCGCGAAGACGTCCGTGGCGCCAATCCGGTTGAGGCGGCCGCGGTCGCGGCTGTCGTCGCCGGCATGCCCGATCCCGCCGTGCTGCTCGACCGCGCGGGGCGGGTAATCCATCTCAATGCCGCCGCAGCCCAACTTGCGCCCGCGTTGCGCAAGAACGAGCTTGCGCAATTCGCGCTGCGCTCGCCCGAGATCATCACCGCGCTGCGCGAGGCCATCGCCACCACAGAGCCGCGCCGCGCCACCTATCTCGATCACGTTCCGGTCGATCGCTGGATGGAGCTGATGATCACGCCGGTTCCGGTGCCGACCGCCTTCGGCGGCACCGATAAATGCATGCTGATGACCTTCCACGACCAGACGCCGCTGCGCCGGGTCGAGGAGATGCGCGCCGATTTCGTCGCCAATGCCAGCCACGAACTGCGCACGCCGCTCGCCGCGCTCTCCGGTTTCATCGACACCCTGCAGGGCCCGGCCAAGGACGATGTGCGCGCCCGCGATCGCTTCCTCGGCATCATGCATGCCCAGGCAACCCGCATGGCGCGCCTGATCGACGACCTGCTGTCGCTGTCGCGGGTGGAGCTCTCGGCCCATGTCCGGCCCGACGCCTCGGTCGATCTCGTCCCCATCATCCGCCAGGTCGCCGACGGGCTCGAGCCACTGGCGCGGGAACGTCAGGTCGAGGTCGACATCGGCCTGCCGGACACGCCAGTCGCCATCGCCGGCGACCGCGAGGAGCTGATGCGCCTGTTCGAGAACCTGATCGAGAACGCGCTCAAATATGGCGCCTCCGGCGGCAAGGTCATCGTGTCCTTGAACTCGGCCGCGACAGGCGAGGGCGCGCCGGAGATCCGTGTCATGGTGCGCGACTTCGGCCCCGGCATCGCGCCCGAGCACCTGCCACGGCTGACCGAGCGCTTCTACCGGGTCGACGTCGGCGACAGCCGTTCGCAGGGCGGAACCGGGCTCGGCCTTTCGCTGGTGAAGCACATTCTGAACCGTCATCGCGGCCGGCTCCTGATCGAAAGCGTGCCCAGGAACGGGGCGACCTTCACGGCCTGTTTTCCTCAGCCCAAAACGGCCCCTTCCGCTTAAACTTAAGTATTATCAGATACTTGATCTGTCATCCAACTGTCATCTGCCTGTCGTAAAAGCGGTACCGACCGCTCCTAAAGGGGCGGATGTGAGCGCCATCGGGCGCACGCCAGCGCTTCGCTCACAACAGGGAGATCAGCATGAATTTCGTCAAGGCGATTGTCGCGGCCGGTTTGGTCGCTGCATCGACGTCGGCCTATGCCGCCGATATCACCGGTGCCGGGTCCACCTTCATCTATCCGGTCCTGTCGAAGTGGGCCGACTCGTACAAGAAGGACTCGGGCAGCGGCGTGAACTATCAGTCGATCGGCTCGGGCGCCGGCATCAAGCAGGTCCAGGCCAAGACCGTGACCTTCGGTGCCACCGACATGCCGCTCAAGGTCGAGCAGCTCGAGAAGGACGGCCTCGCCCAGTGGCCGATGATCATGGGCGCGATCGTTCCGGTCGTGAACATCGAGGGCGTGAAGGCTGGCGATCTCGTGCTCGACGGCCCGACGCTGGGCGAGATCTATCTCGGCAAGATCACCAAGTGGGACGATCCGGCGATCAAGAAGCTCAACCCGAACGCCAAGCTGCCGTCGGCGGCAATCTCGGTCGTGCACCGTGCCGACGGTTCGGGCACCACCTTCAACTTCACCAACTATTTGTCCAAGGTGAGCCCGGACTGGAAGAGCAAGGTCGGCGAGGGCACCGCGGTTGAGTGGCCGGCGGGCGTCGGCGCCAAGGGCAACGAAGGCGTTTCGGCCAATGTCGGCCAGACCCAGAACTCGATCGGCTATGTTGAATACGCCTATGCCAAGCAGAACAAGCTGACCTATACGGGTCTCGTCAACAAGGCGGGCAAGGCCATCCAGCCGACCAACGACGCCTTCCAGGCGGCTGCGTCCAACGCTGACTGGTCGCATGCACCGGGCTACTACCTGATCCTGACCGACCAGCCGGGCGACAAGTCCTGGCCGATCGTCGCCTCGACCTTCATCCTGATGCACAAGGATGCGACCGACAAGGCGGCCTCCCAGGAAGCGCTCAAGTTCTTCAAGTTCTCGTTCGAGAAGGGCGACAAGATGGCTGAGGAGCTCGACTACATCCCGATGCCCGACGCAGTCGTCAAGCAGATCGAGAAGACCTGGTCGTCCGAGATCAAGAGCTAAGCTTCGGCTGATTGTTCAAGCAAGTTTCCCTCCCCCTCCGAGCTTGGGGGAGGGCTCCTCCTTCCCGAAAAGAAGACTGGAGCGGGTCGGCCGGCGATCCGCCGGTTGCGCGTCAGACAAACTCAGGGGATTGGCGTGGCAGAGATGGCCGTTGAAACCGACGTGAACGACATGCTCGAAGCCGCCGGTCCTTATGACCGCGCGAAGGCGCTGTCCGCTTTCAGGCTGGGCGACGCCACCTTCTACTGGATCACGCGCCTGAGCGCGATCTCGGTGCTCTTGATCCTCGGCGGCATCATCATCTCGCTGATCGTCGGCGCCTGGCCCGCAATGAAGCAATATGGCTTTGCCTTCCTGTGGACGCAGCGCTGGGCGCCGGAGGCCGATCCGCCCGTTCTCGGCGCGCTCGGGCCGATGTACGGCACGCTCGTCACCTCCTTCATCGCCATGCTGATCGCCATTCCGGTCGGGCTCGGCATCGCCATCTTCCTGACCGAGCTGTGCCCGCAATGGCTGCGCCGGCCGATCGGCATCGCGGTCGAGCTGCTCGCCGGCATTCCCTCGATCATCTACGGCATGTGGGGCTTCTTCGTGCTGGGGCCGTTCCTTGCCTACACGTTCCAGCCCATCATGATCCGCATCTTCGACGGCGTCCCGGTGCTCGGCGCGATTTTCGCCGGTCCGCCGTCCTACCTGTCGCTGTTCAACGCCGCGCTGATTCTGGCGATCATGGTGCTGCCCTTCATCACCGCGATCTCGGTCGACGTGTTCAAGACCGTGCCGCCAGTTTTGAAAGAGGCGGCCTACGGCGTCGGCTGCACCACCTGGGAAGTGGTCCGCAATGTCGTGATCCCCTATACCCGCGTCGGCGTGATCGGCGGCGTCATGCTGGCGCTGGGACGTGCGCTCGGGGAGACCATGGCCGTGACCTTCATCATCGGCAACTCGTTCCGCATCTCGTCCTCGATCTTTGCGCCGGGCACCACCATCTCGGCCGCGATCGCCTCCGAATTCGCCGAGAGCGACGGTCTGCACCAGTCCAGCCTGATCCTGCTTGGCCTGCTGCTGTTCGTGCTCACCTTCTTCGTGCTGGCCGCGGCGCGGCTGATGCTCTTGCGTCTGGAAAAGAAGGCGGGGAAGTGACGCCATGACTGACATGCCCGCAAACGACATGACCCAGGTCAACCCGATCTACGGCCGTCGCCGCAGGAAGGACATCGTGGTCCGCTGGCTTTGCGTCGGCGCCGCCGCGTTTGGCGTCACCTGGCTTGCGCTGATCCTGATCACGCTGTTCTACAACGGCATCGCGGGGCTGAGCCTGCAGATGTTCACCGAGAGCACGCCGCCGCCGGGCTCGACCGAGGGCGGCCTGCTCAACGCGATCGTCGGTTCCGTCATCATGACCGTCATCGGTGTCGGCATCGGCGCGCCGCTCGGCATGTTCGCGGGGACGTATCTGGCCGAATACGGCCGCCACGACCGCCTGACCTCGGTGATCCGCTTCATCAACGACATCCTGCTGAGCGCGCCCTCCATCATCATCGGCCTGTTCATCTATGGCGCGGTGGTGGTGCCGATGCGCGGGTTCTCGGCCATCGCGGGCTCGCTCGCGCTTGCCGTGATCGTCATTCCCGTGGTGCTGCGCACCACCGAGGACATGCTGCTGCTGGTGCCCAATCCCTTGCGCGAGGCGGCCAGTGCGCTCGGTCTGCCGCGCTCGCTGGTGATCAAGAGGATCGCCTACCGCGCGGCTCGCTCCGGCCTCATCACCGGCGTGCTGCTCGCCACCGCCCGCGTCGCCGGCGAGACCGCGCCGCTGCTGTTCACGGCGCTGTCGAACCAGTTCTTCAGCCTCGACCTCACCAAGACGATGGCCAACCTGCCGGTGACCATCAACAATTTCGTTCAGAGCCCGTACGCCTACTGGAAACAGCTGGCCTGGAGCGGCGCCCTGCTCATTACTTTGACCGTGCTCGCCCTCAATATCGGGGCGCGCTACCTTGGCGCCGAGAGGAGCGCAAAATGAACGAGCTTTCAGTATCAGTCTCGCCTTCGAGCTCTGCCACGCATCTGCCCGAAGCGCCAGCGAAGGTCACTGCGCGCAATCTCAATTTCTATTATGGCGAACACCATGCACTCAGGAACATCAACCTGACGCTCGGCACCAACCGGGTCACCGCCTTCATCGGCCCGTCCGGCTGCGGCAAGTCGACATTGTTGCGCATCTTCAACCGCATGTACGACCTCTATCCGGGCCAGCGCGCGGTCGGCGAATTGAAGCTCGACAACACCAACATCCTCGACCCCAAGCTCGATCTCAACCTCCTGCGCGCCCGGGTCGGCATGGTGTTCCAGAAGCCGACGCCGTTCCCGATGACCATCTACGAGAACATCGCCTTCGGCATCCGCCTCTATGAGAGGATTCCGAAGTCGGAGATGGACGGCCGCGTCGAGAGGGCGTTGCGCGGCGGCGCGCTGTGGAACGAGGTCAAGGACAAGCTGAATGCGTCGGGCCTCTCGCTCTCCGGCGGTCAGCAGCAGCGGCTCTGCATCGCGCGGACGGTCGCGGTGCGGCCCGAGGTGATCCTGTTCGACGAGCCCTGCTCGGCGCTCGATCCGATCTCGACCGCGAAAGTCGAGGAGCTGATCCAGGAGCTGTCCGAGAACTACACCATCGCCATCGTCACCCATAACATGCAGCAGGCCGCGCGCGTCTCCGACAAGACTGCGTTCATGTATCTCGGCGAGCTGATCGAGTTCGACGACACCAGCAAGATCTTCACCTCGCCTGGCGATCGCCGCACCCAGGACTACATCACCGGCCGGTTCGGCTGAGGAGAAAGAGAATGGCTTCCGAACACACCGCCAAGGCCTTCGACAGCGACCTGCAGGAGCTCACCCGGCTGGTCGCGGAGATGGGTGGTCTTGCCGAGCGCATGATCGTCGAATCCGTCGACGCGCTGGTTCGCCACGATGTCGCGCTCGGCCAGCGCGTGGTCGCCGCCGACCTCGAGATCGACAACATGCAGCACTCCATCGAGGAGCGGGCGGTCTTGACCATCGCTCGCCGCCAGCCGATGGCGATCGACCTGCGCGAGATCGTCGGCGCCATGCGCGTGGCGATCGATCTCGAGCGGATCGGCGACCTCGCCAAGAACATGGGCAAGCGGGTCGCTGCGCTGGAGAGCGATTTCCATCCCTTGAAGCTGATCCGCGGCCTCGAGCACATGACGGATCTGGTGCAGCAGCAGGTCAAGACCGTGCTCGACGCCTATGCCGCGCACGATTTGCCGGCGGCGATGACGGTGTGGAAGGGCGACGAGGAGGTCGACGCCATCTGTACTTCGCTGTTCCGCGAGCTGCTCACCTACATGATGGAAGACCCGCGCAACATCTCGTTCTGCATTCACCTGATGTTCTGCGCCAAGAACATCGAGCGGATCGGCGACCACGCGACCAACATCGCGGAAACCGTGTTCTACATGATCGAGGGACAGCAGATTCAGGACAAGCGCCCGAAGGGCGACATGACGACGTTCGCCACGACCGTTCCGGGCAACTAGAGGTTGATCGGCAAGGTCGCCGATCGGTCTTGAGCATTATGGAGAAGAGAAAGTCATGAGCGCGCGGATTCTGGTGGTGGAAGACGAAGAAGCGTTGACCACGCTGTTGCGCTACAACCTCGAGGCTGAAGGCTACGAGGTGGAGACGGTCGCGCGCGGCGATGATGCCGATACACGGCTGAAGGAGCGGGTGCCCGATCTGATCGTGCTGGACTGGATGCTGCCGGGCCTGTCCGGCATCGAGCTGTGCCGGCGCTTGCGCACCAGGCCCGATACCAAGCAGCTCCCCATCATCATGCTGACCGCGCGCGGCGAGGAGAGCGAGCGGGTGCGGGGATTGGCGACCGGCGCCGACGACTACATCGTCAAGCCGTTCTCGGTGCCCGAATTGCTCGCGCGCGTGAAGGGCCTGTTGCGGCGCGCGAGCCCCGAGCGGCTCGCCACCGTGCTCGCCTATGGCGACATCGAGCTCGACCGCGAAAAGCGCCGCGTTGCGCGTTCGGGCCGTCCGATCGATCTCGGCCCCACCGAATATCGCCTGCTCGAGTTTTTCCTGGAGCATCCGGGCCGCGTATTCTCGCGCGAGCAACTGCTCGACAGCGTCTGGGGCCGCGACATCTATATCGACGAGCGCACCGTCGACGTCCACATCGGCCGCTTGCGCAAGCTGCTCAACCCCGGCCGTGAGCAGGACCCGATCCGCACCGTTCGCGGCGCCGGCTACGCGCTGGATGACCGTTTTGCGAAGGCGGAGCCGTAAGGCGGCTCGCGGTTTTCGCGGCGGCAGGCCACGTTTGCGGTTTCGTCCCGGCTTTCGCCGGGACGACCACGAGATGTCGTAGCGCCCTTACCGCGTCGTCTTCGCCTGCTGCCGCCTGCGGTCGCCGGCCGGCTGATAGGCGATGCGCGAGTGCTGCACGCAATAGGGCAGACCTGTGAGCGCCTTGCCGCCGCAAAAGAAGAAGTCCGGACTTGCGGGATCGCCGACGGGCCAATGACAGGTGGCTTCGCTCAACTCGAGCAGCGACAGCCGCTGGCTCATCGGAACGACATTGTCATAGGCGATCGGATCGGGCTCGATCTCGACCTCGAAGGCATGGGCCAGCGCCGTGTTGCCGCGCGACACCGGGCGCGACACCCGCATCATATGCTGTGCGGGGCGCGGCTTGCGCTGGCGGGGCGCGGTCGCCGCGGGGCTCTTGGCGCGACCCGACAGCCCCAGCCGGTGCACCTTGCCGATCACCGCGTTGCGCGTGACATTGCCGAGCTCCGCAGCGATCTGGCTGGCCGACAGGCCGGACTCCCAGAGCTTCTTGAGCTGTTCGACGCGCTCGTCTGACCAGGTCAATACCGTCATCGACTCTATCCTCCGCCTCGCGCCGGCCCGCCGTTCAGGCTGCGCTGCGATGCCCAATCTCAAAAACCCTTGCGGTCAGAATCCCTTAAGGCTCGCCGGGAGCGATTTGCTCGCCCGGACGTGTACGCCAACCAACCAGACCTAAGGGATCAAAACTGCCGCACGAGATGTCGTATCCGACAAAAAAGACGCTACAATATGCCGTGACTCCGGCGCAAGAGTCCGCAGAGGCCTTCCACATGTTCCGCACAGCGCGCAATGTTCATAAACCCCTACGCAATGCGGGATTCCCGTTACGTCCCACCGGTATCGTACGGGCTGGTTTTGCCTTGAAATCGCGGTCCGAGGGCATGTTGACACGCCTTCCCGCCCGCTTAGAATGGGCTCACGTGCCGCCCTGAAAAGGCGGCACGTTTGTTTTCCGGTTCGGGTCGTTGATGCGACCATCTGTTAGCGCGCATCGCCGCCGGTCCCACTCCTTCACTGAACGCAAATTTGAACGCTATTTGATCGCCAGAGTGACCGTCATGACCAACAGCGCCGCGTCGCACCTGCTTCCCGTTTTCGCCAGGGTCGATCTCGCCTTCGAGCGCGGCGAGGGCGCGTGGCTGATCTCGACCAATGGTGAGCGTTTTCTCGACTTCACCTCCGGCGTTGCGGTGAATGCGCTGGGCCATGCCCATCCGCACCTGGTCCAGGCGTTGCAGGAGCAGGCTACAAAACTCTGGCACATGTCGAACCTGTTCAAGAGCCCCGACGGCGAGAAGCTTGCCGCGCGGCTCTGCGAGCAGAGCTTTGCCGACTTCGTGTTCTTCTGCAATTCCGGTGCGGAGGCGATGGAAGGCGTGATCAAGGTCACGCGCAAGCATCATGCCGCCAAGGGCCATCCCGAGCGCTATCGCATCATCACCTTCGAAGGCGCCTTCCACGGCCGCACGCTGGCGACGCTCGCCGCGACCGGCTCCGCCAAATATCTCGAAGGCTTTGGCCCGCCGATGGACGGCTTTGATCAAGTGCCGCATGGCGACATCGAAGCGGTGAAGAAGGCGATCGGGCCGCACACCGCGGGCATCCTGATCGAGCCGGTGCAGGGCGAGGGCGGCGTGCGCACGGCGCCGCCGGCTTTCTTCAAGGCGTTGCGCCAGCTCTGCGACGAGCGCGGCCTGTTGCTCGCCTTCGACGAGGTGCAGACCGGCATGGGCCGCACCGGCGAGCTGTTTGCCTACAAGCGCCTCGGCGTCACGCCCGACGTGATGTCGCTGGCGAAAGCGCTCGGCGGCGGTTTCCCGATCGGCGCGGTGCTCGCGACCGCGGATGCTGCGGCCGGCATGACGCCGGGCTCGCACGGCTCGACCTTCGGCGGCAATCCGCTCGCGATCGCGGCCGCCACCGCCGTGCTCGACGTCATGCTCAAGCCCGGCTTCTTCGACCATGTGCAGAAGATGTCGCTGCTGTTGAAGCAGAAGCTCGCCTCCGCGGTCGATCGCCACCCAAGTGTGATCTCCGAAGTGCGCGGCGAGGGACTCCTGATCGGCGTCAAGGCGGTGGTGCCATCGGCGGATCTCGTGGCCGCGCTGCGGACGGAGAAGCTGCTCACGGTCGGCGCCGGCGACAACGTGGTGCGGTTCCTCGCGCCTCTGATCGTCAACGAGGCCGAGCTCGATCAGTCGGTCGCGATGCTCGAGCGCGCCTGCGTCGCGCTGGAGGCCAATTCTGCCAAACGGACGGCAGGCCTATGAGCAAGCCGCGGCACTTCCTGGATATCAACAGCGTTCCGCTTTCCGATCTGCGGAGCATCCTGGCCGCCAGCAACGCCATGAAGGCGAAGCTGAAGGCGCAGGAAAGGGATAGCGAGTCGGCGAAGAAGCCGCTCGAGGGCAAGGCACTCGCTATGATCTTCGAGCGGCCCTCGACCCGCACCCGCGTCTCCTTCGATGTCGGCATGCGCCAGCTCGGCGGCGAGGCCATCATGCTGACGGGCGCGGAAATGCAGCTCGGCCGTGGCGAGACCATCGCCGACACCGCGCGAGTGCTGTCGCGCTATGTCGACGCCATCATGATCCGCATTCTCAATCATGATGCGCTGCTCGAGCTTGCCGCGCATGCGACCGTGCCTGTCATCAACGGGCTGACGCGGCGCTCGCATCCCTGCCAGGTGATGGCCGATCTGATGACCTTCGAGGAGCATCGCGGGCCGATCGCCGGCAAGACCGTGGCCTGGACCGGCGACGACAACAATGTGCTGGCTTCCTGGGCGCACGCGGCCGAGCGTTTCAAGTTCAAGCTCAACGTCGCGACTCCGCCGGAGCTCGCGCCTCAAAAGCTGATGCGCGATTTCATCAAGGCGACCAATGCGTCGATCGTGCTCGGCAACGATCCGGAGGTGGCTGTGCGCGGCGCCGACTGCGTCGTCACCGACACCTGGGTGTCGATGGGTGACAAGGACGGCGAGCATCGCCACAATCTGCTCAAACCCTACCAGGTCAACGCCAAGCTGATGTCGCTGGCCAAGCCGGATGCGATCTTCATGCATTGCCTGCCCGCCCATCGCGGCGAGGAAGTCACCGACGAGGTGATCGACGGTCCGCAATCGGTTGTGTTCGACGAAGCCGAAAACCGCCTCCACGCGCAGAAGGGCATTCTGGCCTGGTGCTTCGACGCGGTGTAGCGCGGAACAGATGCTGTCGTCTCGGCGAAGCCCGGGACCCACAACCACAGGCAGTCGTTTTGGGGTAGAGAAATCAGCCCCATCATTGCGAGCGAAGCGAAGCAATCCGGAAATGTCTCCACGGAGATGTCTGGATGGCTTCGTCACTACGCTGCTCGCAATGACGCGGGGAGGCTACTCGATGAACAACACAAGCCTGTGGTTATGGGTCCTGGCCTTCGCCAGGACGACGACAAGCAGGGTCTCGACAGTCGCCCCCCTTTCACTTCCCGCGTTCCGACCCCATGTAAGCCGCCATGACCGCTCCATCCCCCGACATCAAGATCACCGAAAGCCCGATCCGGGCCCCGTCGTCCGTTCCGGTCGATGATGCCGTGCTGCCCTTCGAGGTGGACGCGCTCGATTTGCGCGGGCGGCTGACCAGGCTCGGGCCCGCGCTCGACGACATCCTGACCAGGCACGATTATCCCGCGCCGGTCGGCAAGCTGCTGGGCGAAGCGATCGTGCTCACCACGCTGCTCGGTTCGTCCCTGAAATTCGACGGCCGTTTCATCCTGCAGACCCAGACCGACGGCCCGGTGTCGTTCATGGTGGTCGACTTTCAGGCGCCGGACCGCCTGCGTGCCTATGCGCGCTTCGATGCGAGCAGGCTCACGCAGGCCAAGGACTCGGCGGCGCTGCTCGGCAAGGGCCATCTTGCCATGACCATCGACCAGGGGCCGGACATGAGCCGTTACCAGGGGCTGGTCGCACTGCATGGCGGCGGCCTGGAAGAGGCCGCGCATGAGTATTTCCTGCGCTCCGAGCAGATCCCGACCCGCGTGCGGCTTGCGGTCGGCGAGGAGTGGCGCGGCGGCGACGGCGGCAAGCGTCACTGGCGTGCCGGCGGCCTGCTGATGCAGTTCCTGCCCAAGGCGCCGGAGCGCGCGCGGCAGGCCGATCTGCATCATGGCGATGCGCCCGAAGGCACGGCGGTGCACGAGGTCAAGGAAGACGACGCCTGGGTCGAGGGCCAGTCCTTGCTCGCGACCGTCGAGGACATCGAGCTGATCGATCCGGATCTCTCCGGCGAGCGGCTGTTGTACCGCCTGTTCCACGAGCGCGGCGTGCGCGTCTTCGCCCCGCTGAAGTTGCAGGCAAAATGCTCGTGCTCGCGCGAGGCCGTCGCGGCGATGCTGAAAAGTTTTGAGGCCAAGGACCGCGCCGAGATGGTGCAAGACGGCAAGGTGGTCGTCACCTGCGAATTCTGCAGCTCGGTCTATCATTTCACGCCGCATGAAGCGGGCGTTGAAGAGAGCGCGGTATAAGACCGCCGCAATTTGTCAGCATGACGTGGCGCGCGTTATTGTGCCCTCTCCCGCAAGGGGGAGGGTGTAGCGCCGGTGCGGCGCGTGACGTCATTGCTCCCGACATCAACTGATGTGCCCGGCGGGTGCCGGCCGCAAAACCTTGTCAATCCTCGCCGTCGAAAATATTTCTGTTTTTCGAAATATTGAATCGGTCGTATGGTTCGCGCATCCCGCCTCGTTTGCAGAGCAACTGTTCTGAAGTAGCCTGGTGATCGGTCGGCCTCAAGGCTGGCGCAGCGCGCCACCGCCTTCGGCGGCTTGCGGCCTTGACTCCGTCCGCGCCCCAGTCTGTTGGCTGTCCAAGCGCTCGGGCGAAACGCGTCGCGAGAATATAGAGTCGCGAGAACATAGAGGCGTGTCAGCAGCCGTGCCGCGGCGCATCCTTCGAGACGGCACTTTGCATCGCCGGGAGAACCACGAAGGTCCCGCCGCGCGCCAAGTTCTGATCAGATCGCGTGGCTGTTTGAGAATTGAATCGGAAAGCCCCGACACCGTCGTCCCGGCGCAAGCCGGGGACCCACAACCCAGGCAGGTGCTTTGCGAAGAACGACAGCCGGCGTGCGTCGCAGATAGACTCAGCGGATGGCCGATACGTCGTGCTGATGAAGGCGACGGCCCGCTTTCGCCGCCGGCCTTACTTCGTCGCGGAAAAGCGGTTGTCGAAGGAGTTCGACGAGACGATCGGCTGGGCGCCGGCGACGATGGCGTCCTTCGAGGAGGATGCCGACGGATCGGAGGCGGACTGGCTGCCGGAGATCGACGGCTTGAGGGCCGGTGGGTTGGCGGCCTGCCTGGTCTCGGCCGGCTTCGCCTTCGGCTTTGCCTCGCCCGTCTTCGACTTGGCAGACGCCGTGGCCTGTGCGGGCGGCGGCGTCGTCGCCGTGGTGTCGGCGGTCGCACCCCCGAGCCCCATCTTGTGGGCAAGGCTTGAGAAGAAACCGTCGGACTGCGCGCCGCTGGCGGCGGACGCCACGCGCGTCGGCGCAGGTGTTGCGGTGGCGGGCACCGAGGCCGGCGCGGCTGCGACGACCGGCTGCTGGTCTTTCGCGTCGGGGGCATGCGGCGGGTTGACGGTTCCGGGGATCGTGCCCGGCAGGCGCGAATTGGCGACCAGCGACAGACCCTGTTCGTCGCCACCGTCGGACAGGCCGGTCGAGGCGCCCGGCACATGGGAGGCGAACAGCTTGTTCATGCCGCCGTCGATGCCCGTGTTGAGTTTTGCAACCGGCGTGTCCTTGGAGACCAGCTTGGCGTATTCGGCGTCGTCCTGCGCCTGCTTCTCGCGCACGAGGCTCGCCAGCTCGTCGGGGATCACGTAAGCCGGACATTTCGCGGACGCCTCGAACACCGGGTCGCGCTTGGCGTCGGGTGCTTTCGCAGCGTCGAACACGTAATGCTTGTCGCAGAAGTCGACCTTCGGCTCCTGGTGCGTCACCTCGAAATGATCATAGCCTTCCTTGATCATCTTCCAGAAGGCCATGTTCGGATTGTTGCGGTGCTTGGCCATGTTCACCGGCGTCATCCGGAATGGGAACGCGTCGAACTGGAACGCCTTCTGCCCGCCGAAAAACGACTCGCGCCCGAGCGCATAAATCTCCGCGATCTGCTCATCCGTCATGGCGTAGCAGCCGCGCGACGAGCAATCGCCATGCACCATCAGCTCCGAGCCGCTGCGGCCAAGCGAGCGGTCATAAGCATTGGGGAAGCCGGTGTTGAACGAGAGGTAATAGGCCGAGCGCGGGTTCATCTGCGCCGGCGAGATCGCATAGAAGCCCTCCGGCGCCTGGCGGTCGCCTTCGCGCACCTTGGGGCCAAGATCGCCGGACCAGCGGCAGATCGGGTAGGTCTTCAACAGCGCGAACTTGCCGGAGCGATCCTGCTTCCAGACCTCAAGCTCGGCCTCCTGCTTGAACAGGCGGATCAGGATCGGTGACTGCAGATCCATGTCCTTCTCGACCATCGCCGCGAGCAGCTTGGGCGGGACAGGTTGGTTGGCCTTGGCGTTGGCTGCGAGCGAAACCTGATCGGTATCGCAGCCAGCCAGCGACACGCCGACGACTGCAAGCGCAGCCGAAGCCAAAAGCGCGCGAACCAGCGAGCGGTTGATCAATGCAGAAGCTCCACACCCACCGGGCAATCGAGCCAACCCCGTTTAGCGGCGCGACACCCTGAAGCCATCAGACCCAACAGATCCGAAGATCCAAGAGATCCGAGCAGCAACCCAAGTCCAGACCCAAGTCGTTGACCCCGGCCGTTCGAGACCTGAAGCCATTGACTAAAATACTAACCTTTGGCCCCCTGCGCCGCAACCTGTACGGCTCCTGCCAGGAGGATCGATACCCCTATAGTCAATGGAAGATAAATACGGCTCTTCGGCCTAATTGCGACCAAGTGGGGCCGCCGTCCCCTGGAAGGGAACAAAATTTGCGCCGCGACCATGGAAGCGCGGAAATGGCCGAGAATCGGGTCGATTCAGACCAGTTTCCGGCCGATATCGAGGAATTTTTGTCGCCGCTGCTTGCGGATGGCCTCGCCATCCAGCCCCCGCAGCTCGTCGAAGGCACGGCCGATTGCCTCGCCCGTGGCGTTGATCATGGCCGCAGGGTCGCGATGGGCGCCGCCGACCGGCTCCTTCAAGATCGCGTCAATAACGCCAAAGCGAAGCATGTCCTGGGCGGTGATCTTCATGCTGTTGGCGGCTTCCTGGGCCTTGGTGCCGTCGCGCCAGAGAATCGAGGACGCCGCTTCCGGCGAGATCACGCTGTAGATCGCGTGCTCCAGCATCAGAACGCGGTTGGCGGTGGTGATGGCGATCGCGCCGCCCGACATGCCCTCACCGGTCACGATCGCGACATTGGGCACGGAGAGCGAGAGACAGGCATCGGTGGAGCGGGCGATGGCTTCCGCCTGGCCGCGCTCCTCGGCGCCGATGCCTGGATAGGCGCCGGCGGAATCGACGATCGACAGCACCGGAATGCCGAAACGCTCGGCCATTTCCATCAGTCTGACCGCCTTGCGGTAGCCCTCCGGCCGGGCCATGCCGAAATTGTGCTTGATTCGGGAGTCGGTCGAGTTGCCCTTCTCCTGGCCCATCACGCAGATGCTCTCGCCGCGGAAGCGGCCGAAGCCGCCCATCAGCGACTGGTCCTCGCCGAATTTGCGGTCGCCGGCGAGCGGGGTGAAGTCGGTGATCAGGCCGGCGATGAAATCGCTGAAATGCGGCCGCTGCGGGTGGCGCGCCACCAGCGTCTTCTGCCAGGGCGTAAGGCCGGCATAGAGGTCGGCCAGCGCCTGCGCCGCCTTCTCCTCGATCCGCGCCACCTCCTCGCTGATATCGGTGCCGGAGGCCGCAAGCGCGCGCAGCTCGTCCACCTTGGAATCGAGCTCGGCGACAGGCTTTTCGAAGTCGAGATAGGAGCGCATCTGGTCCGGCATCAGGTCAATATAGGTTGTGGCGGGCCTGGGGGCGAAGCGGGTTTCGAAGCGCGCCCGAAAGGCGCGTGTTTTCAATCGGTTGGTCGAGTGGTTCGGGCGGCGTGCCGCTTCCGTCGAAAGTTGTATCGACGCGGGGACTTAAGCGGAAAGCTCTTTCGGGTGTGTGAAGGCGGAAGTCAAGCGCGACAAGACCCGTTACTTTTCGGAGAGCGGGTGCAGGTCGCGGACCATGGCCTTGAGCCGCTCCTCCACCACATGAGTATAGATCTGGGTGGTCGAGATATCGGTATGGCCAAGCAGAGTCTGCACGATGCGCAGGTCCGCGCCGTTGTGGAGCAGGTGGCTGGCAAAGGCGTGGCGCAGCACGTGCGGGGAGACCTGGCGCGCCGACAGGCCAGCAGCGACCGCGAGATCCTTGAGGTCGCGAGCAAAATGCTGGCGCGTCAGATGGCCGCTTTCGCCGAAGGACGGAAACAGCCATTTGGAGGCGGCGCTGGCCTTGCCCTTTGCACCCTTCGTGGCCTCCATCGCGGCGAGATAGTCCGCCATCGCCTGGCGCGAGGCGTCGTTGAGCGGCACGAGCCGCTCCTTGCTGCCTTTGCCGCGCACCACGATCATGCGGGCATCGCGGGTTGCGGCCGAGCGCGGCAGCGTCACGAGTTCGGAGA
Organism: Bradyrhizobium sp. Tv2a-2; assembly: GCF_000472425.1. Lineage (GTDB taxonomy): Bacteria > Pseudomonadota > Alphaproteobacteria > Rhizobiales > Xanthobacteraceae > Bradyrhizobium. Next base: position 257,122 of record NZ_AXAI01000007.1, read on the forward strand.
CGCGCAGCCCCGTGGCGTAAAGCACCTCGAGGAGGCAATAGAGCCGCATGGCGCGCAGCCGCTGGGTCGGCGAGGCGCTGGCTCCTTGCGTCGCCTCCTTGGCATGCGACAGCATGCGGTCGACGTCCGCGATCGACAGCACCTTGGGCAGGCTGCGGCCGCGCTTTGGCCCGGACAGGATCGCGGCCGGATCATCGCTGCGGATGCGCTCATTGAGCAGGAAGCGGAACAGATGGCGCGCCGCCGACAACCGCCGTGCCACGCTGGAGGATTTGAAGCCGCGTGTATCGAGATCGGCCAGATAGGCCCGCAACGCCTCGGTCGTGGCGCCGGCAAGATTCTGGCCGGTCTTGCCGAGGAATTCGGACAGATCGGTCAAATCGCGCCGGTAGGCGTCAAGCGTGTTCGCGCCGGCGCCTTGTTCGGCCGCCAGCATGTCGAGGAAGAGGCCGGTCAGCTTCGCGTCGGAGGACTTGGTGCGCATCCGGTATTCCATGCCGGATCATTTCTTCAAAAATTTGTCCGGCGGAATGGTCACCGTCATTTCCCGCGGTCTCGGATTGACGAAGTTTGCAAGCGCGTAAATCGCGCCATAGGCGACGCCGACAATGATGGCGACCACGGTCAGAAAACGGAACAGGCTAGGCATCGGGGAGCCTTAGAAAGGCGTATTAACCATTGAAATCATCCAACATGTTCGCTCCCAACTGGCAAGTGGCTCTGGCAAGCCCCAAGGCCCGGGTAGTATAGGAGGCCTTAAGCGGGACGCTCCCGCGAGACCCCGAGCCTGAAAACACCGTAAACGTATGCCCGAGATCACGTCCTTAGCCAGCACAGGTCCAACGCCCGAGGCCGACATCGTCGCCGCTCTCGGCAATCGGCTTGTCGTGCTGGTCGGCATGATGGGGGCCGGGAAATCGACCATCGGGCGGCGGCTCTCGGTACGGCTGGGGCTGCCGTTCATCGATGCCGACACCGAGATCGAGGCGGCGGCCGGAATGTCGGTCCCGGAGATTTTCGAAACCCATGGCGAACCCTATTTCAGGGACGGCGAGGCACGGGTGATTGCCCGGTTGCTTGAGAGCGGGCCGGCCGTGCTGGCGCCCGGCGGCGGAGCGCTGATGCGCGAGGAGACCCGCCACCGCATCGCCGACAAGGCCGTCTCGATCTGGCTGAAAGCGGATGTCGACGTCATCATGCGGCGGGTGAGGCGCCGCGCCGACCGCCCGCTGCTGCGGACCGCCGATCCCGAGGCGACCGTCACGCGGCTGATCACCGAGCGTGAGCCGCTCTATCAAGCTGCCAACCTGACGATCGCCTCGCGTGACGTGCCGCACGACAAGATCGTCGACGAATGCGTGGACGCGCTGCACGCCTATCTGTGCGGGGGCGCACCCGGAGTAGCTGGAGCCGCAGGATGACCGCGCCGCTGAAACATACCGATCCCGTGGTCGTCGACGTCGCGCTCGGTGACCGCGCCTACGACATTGTCATCGGCCGCGACGTGTTGAGCTCGCTCGGCAGCCGCATCGCCGCCCTTCGTCCCGGCGTGCGCGCGGCGATCGTGACCGATCGCAGCGTCGCCGAACATTGGCTGGAGAAGACCGAGGCCGCGCTGGCGCAGGCCGGGATCGCGAGCTCGCGCATCATCGTCGAGGAAGGCGAGGGCTCTAAGAGCTACGCCACCCTGGAGAAGGTCAGCGAGGCGCTGATATCAGCGAAGATCGAGCGCAACGATCTGGTGATCGCGCTCGGCGGCGGCGTGGTCGGCGATCTCGCGGGCTTTGCGGCCGCGATCCTGCGTCGCGGCGTCGACTTCGTGCAGGTGCCCACGACGCTCCTGGCCCAGGTCGATTCATCGGTCGGCGGCAAGACCGGGATCAACTCGCCGCAGGGCAAGAACCTGGTCGGCGCCTTCCACCAGCCGGTTCTGGTGATCGCCGATACCGCCGTGCTCGACACGCTGTCGCCGCGGCAGTTTCGCGCCGGCTATGCGGAGGTGGCGAAATACGGCGTGCTGGGCGATGCGGCGTTTTTCAGCTGGCTGGAGGCCAATCACGCCGACATCTTCAAGGGCGGGGCTGCGCGCGAGCATGCGATCGCAACCTCCTGCCGCGCCAAGGCCGCGATCGTCGCGCGCGACGAGCGCGAGACCGGTGACCGCGCGCTGCTCAATCTCGGCCATACGTTCGGCCATGCGCTGGAGGCCGCGACCGGCTTCTCGGACCGCCTGTTCCATGGCGAAGGCGTTGCGATCGGAATCGTGCTGGCCGCGGAATTTTCGGCCTCGCTTGGCATGATCGCATCCTCGGACGCGGTCAGGATCGAGCGTCACCTTGCCGAAGCGGGCCTTCCCACCCATCTGCAGCACATCGCGGGATTTTCCCAGGAGGGGCTCGCCGACGCCGACACGCTGATGGCGCTGATGGCCCAGGACAAGAAGGTCAGGCGCGGCAAATTGACCTTTATCCTTTTGGAAGCGATCGGCCGCGCCGTGATAGCAAAGGATGTCGAGCCCGCGCCGGTGCGCGACTTCCTGGCGAAAAAGCTCGCGGGCAACAAATAGCAAGCGCCGAATGGCCTGACAAAATGACCTTGGGTTGGCTGACAATCCTGATCGTGATCGCGCTTTTGGGCGTCTCCGCCTTTTTCGCGGCGAGCGAGACCGCGCTGACCGGCGCGTCGCGCGGCAGCATGCTGCGCCTTGCCAAGCAGGGCAATCGCGATGCGGATATCGTCTCCGAGCTGATGTCCAATCGGGAGCGCCTGATCGGTGCGCTCCTGCTCGGCAACAACATGGCCAATATCGGCGCGTCCGCGCTTGCCACCGGTATTCTCACCGCCTGGTTCGGAGAGGTCGGCGTGCTTTATGCGACCGCTGGCATGACCGCGATCGTCGTGATTTTTGCGGAAGTGCTGCCGAAGACCATGGCCATCAACGCGCCCGACAGGTTCGCGCTGCGGGTGGCCCGGCCGATGCGCGTCACCATTGCCGTGCTGGGACCGCTATTGACCGTGGTCGAGGTCGTGGTGCGGGTTCTCATGCGCGCGCTCGGGGTCAAGGTCGGCGCCAACCAGCCAATCTTGTCGCCGATCGAGCGCCTCCGCGGTGCAGTCGATCTCTTGCACAGCGAAGGCAAAGTGGAGAAGACCGATCGCGACATGTTCGGTGGTCTGCTCGACCTGCGTGAGCTCCAGGTCTCGGACGTGATGGTTCACCGCACCGAGATGGTGACCATCAACGCGGACCTGCCGCCCGAGGACTTGGTGCGGGAGGTGCTCGCCTCCGAATACACGCGGATCCCGCTCTGGCGCGAAAAGCCCGAGAACATCATCGGCGTGCTGCACGCCAAAGACCTGTTGCGCGCCATCCGCGCCTCCGAAGGCGAGACTTCGCGGATCGATGTGTCGACCATCGCGCTGCCGCCCTGGTTCGTGCCGGAAATGCGTCCCGTGTCCGAGCAGCTCAAGGCGTTTCGCCGCCGCAAGACCCACTTTGCGCTTGTGGTTGACGAGTATGGTGAGGTCGAAGGCATCGTCACCCTGGAAGACATTCTGGAAGAGATCGTCGGCGACATCGCCGACGAGCAGGACGTAGTGGTGGCCGGCGTTCGCGCCCAGCCCGACGGCTCGGTGGTGGTCGACGGCTCGGTGCCGATTCGCGATCTCAACCGTGCTATGGACTGGAATCTGCCGGATGAGGAAGCAACCACGGTCGCAGGCTTGGTGATTCACGAAGCGCGCTCGATTCCCGAACGTGGCCAGAGCTTTACCTTTCACGGTTTCCGCTTTCGCGTGCTTCGCCGAGAGCGCAACCGGATCACCGCAATCCGTATTGTCCCGGTGCCGCGCGACGGCGAGCTTGAGGAGCCGCGACCAAAGCGCGCCGGCACGTCATTTTGATCGTACCTTTAATATTGCTGTCATCGTCAGTATTGCTGTCATCGTTCTGCGCACCGGAGAAGTACGGCAGGCCGTTCAAGCCTCTCCCGGCGCCTTGGCATGGAGGGCGAGGGCGTGCACCGAGCCTGCCAGTTCCCCGGCGAGCGTCGCATTAATCATGCGATGGCGTTCGAGGCGGCTCTTCCCTTTGAAGGCTTCCGACACAATATACACACGAAAGTGCGTCTCGCCGCCGGGCCGGTGACCAGCGTGGCCTTCATGCAGATGTGATTCGTCCTGCACATCGAGGCTCTCCGGCAGGAAAGCTTCGCGCAACTTGTTGGTGATAATATCTCTTGTAATCATGGTTGCGGCATTAGATCCGCAGGCTCGTTTCGTCAATGATGTTGGGAGTTGAAGGATTCGCAATGTCAAGACTTGAAGCTTTTTGCATTGCGTAGTCAAAGTCCGCCATGCCGATCGACACAAACAAATTCTTCGACTCCATTCGCATCAACAAGCGGAGTGCGAAGCAGGAAACGCAGGTGCGCCAAACCGCCACGCCCTGCGAGTGGCCTGACTGCAAGAACAAGGGCTCCCATCGCGCGCCCAAGGGCCGCGACAATGCGCGCGAATATTGGCACTTCTGCCTCGACCATGTCCGCGAATACAATCAGTCCTACAATTTCTTCTCGGGCATGAACGCCGATGCCGTCGCCCGCTACCAGAAAGATGCGCTGACCGGCCATCGCCCGACCTGGAAGATGGGCGCCAACACCAGTGCCCGGAAAATGACCGGCAGTGCCGCCGATTTCGACGGCGCCTCCGATCCCTTCAGTGTGTTTGGTGAGCTGAACGGCCGCACCGGCGCCCGGCCGGGTGCCGAGGCCAAGCCCGAGACGCGCAAGATATTCAATGCCGAGCGGAAAGCGCTGCAGGTCATGGGCCTGGACGCCGACGCGACGCTCGGCGACGTCAAGGCCAAGTACAAGGCGCTGGTCAAGCAGCACCATCCCGACGCCAATGGCGGCGACCGCTCCACCGAGGATCGCCTGATCGAGATCATAAAGGCGTACAACTATCTGAAGACGGTGGTGCGCGAAGCCTAAAGCATGATCCGGAAAAGTGTGTAGCGGTTTTCCGAAAAGATCATGCTCAATCAAAAGCATGATCCGGAAAAGTGTGTAGCGGTTTTCCGAAAAGATGACGATTCAACCAAATCCCATCGCGCTTTAGCCCTGGCGGTGGCGGCGGAGATTGCGCTCCGCCGCGTCGGGTCGCGCGCTTTGCGCTAAGAAGGCATCGGCCCGACATAGGACGAGCTTGGCCGGATCAGGCGCCCGGTGCGCTGCTGTTCCCGCGCATGAGCGGTCCAGCCGGCCGCGCGGGCGACCGCAAAGATCGGCGTGAACGCCTGCCGCGGAATGTTCAGGGCGTCGAGCAGAATCGCGGTGAAGAACTCCACATTGGTCTCCAGCGCCCGCTCCGGATTCTTCCGCCGCAGCGCCTCACGGACATAGGCCTCAACCTCGCCGGCGAACGGCAGATCGGTACCGTTGGTGGCGAGCCGCTCGATCGCCGCCCTGAGCACATCGGCGCGGGGATCGCGTACCCGGTAAATGCGATGGCCGAATCCCATCATGCGCTCGCCACGGGCAAGCGCGGCATCCACCCAGGGCTGGATGCGCTCGCGGGTGCCGATTGCATCCAGCATCTCCAGCACCGGCTCGGGCGCGCCACCGTGCAGCGGGCCGGTCAGCGCGCAATAGCCTGCGGTGACGGCCGCGAACAGGTCGGCGTGGGTCGAGGCGACAACGCGCGTGGTGAAGGTCGACGCGTTCATGCCGTGGTCGCACACCGTGACCAGGTAGGCATCGAGCGCGGCGGCCTCGCGCGGGGCGGGCTTGCGGCCGAGCAGCATCGACAGCGTGTCGGCAGCGTGGCCTGTGGTCGGGTCGGGCGCGACGGGCACGGCACCATTCGCCCGCTGCACCAGGGCGCCGGCAATCACCGGAAAAGCGCCGACGATGGTCGCCTCGTGCTCAAGTCCACTTTCGGCGCGCAGGCCGGCGATGGCGGCGCGAAAGCCGTCGACGATCGAGAGGCCGCGCGTGGCCGCAAGCAGCTCGGGAAGCCGGGCGAAGGCACGGGCGCGGGCCGCGCCAAGGCTCGCGCGGACGTCGGCCTCGCTCAAGCGGTGTCCGGTGGCGCCGTTCCACAGCCGCGCCGTGACGCCCTCAAAGCTCGACTGGGCGGCGAGGTCGGCGACGCGCTCGCCGGCGATGATGAGCTCGCCACGCTCGCCATCGACATGGCTCAAGACGGTCTCCGCGGCCGGAACGCCGTCCAGCCCGATCTGGCTCTTGGTGAGATGGATATTCATGGGCCGTTCTCCTTTCAGGCTTTGAAAGGTGAGGCGGCTCGACACATTGATCAATCTTGATTATGCTAATCAATATGAAAAAAACCGATGCGCTCTACCTCTCGGCCAGAGAGGCCGCTGCCGAGCTCGCGATCTCACCGGCGACGCTCTACGCCTATGTCAGCCGCGGGCTGATCCGTTCCGAGCCGTCGCCGGACTCACGCAGCCATCGCTACCGCGCCGAGGACGTGCGGGACTTGAAGGAGCGCCGCGTGCCGTCGCCGGAGCCGAAGGGGCTGCGCAGCTTCGATCCGGATCTGCCGGTGCTGGATTCTTCGATCTCGACCATCACCGAGAACGGTCCGATCTATCGCGGCGTGAATTGCGTGGAGCTCGCTGAAAAAGGCACGCTCGAGCATACCGCCACGTTGTTGTGGGACGTGACCGGGGTCGACCCGTTTGCGGCCGACAATTGCCCGCACATCTCCGAGGAAATGCGCGCGGTTGCCGAGGCCGCACGGCGGGCGGCGCCGATCGACCGGGCGATTGCCGTGCTCGTGCTCGCGACCAGCGCAGATCCCGGCGCCTTCACCCGCGCACATGACGGCCGCGCCATGGTCGGCGCCCGCATGTTGCGGCTTATGGTTGCGACCATGCTCAACGGCGTGCCCTCAGCCGAGCCGCTGCATTTGCAGATCGCGCGGGCCTGGGCGCCCGACAACAAGAGCGCTGCCGACATCATCCGCCGCGCGCTGGTGCTGCTGGCCGATCACGAGCTCAACGCCTCGACATTCACGGTGCGCTGCGCCGCTTCGACCGGCCTCAATCTTTATGACGCCATCATCGCGGGCCTCGTGGCCCTGAAAGGTCCCAAACATGGTGGTGCTGGCGTCCTGGCATCCCGGCTGGTGAAGACGCTTGTCGATCATGACGTGGCGCCCGTGATCCGGGAGCGTGTCGCCTTGGGCGAACGCTTCGCCGGCTTCGGTCACGGCGTCTACAAGCACGGCGATCCTCGCGCGCTGTCGCTGTTGAATGCGCTGACGCGCGCAGGCGCGCCACGGAAATTCACCAAGGAAGTGCCGGAGCGGATTGCGGAAGCCACCGGCGAACTCGTCAACATCGATTACGCGCTGGCGGTGATGGCGCACAGTCTGCGGCTTGCGCCGGGCAGCGAACTGACCTTGTTCGCCATGGCACGCGCTGTCGGTTGGATTGCCCATGCCAGCGAGCAACTGCAGACCGGCGGCCTGATCCGTCCCCGCGCGCGCTATGTCGGTCCGGTCCCTGGGCGCAGCGCCGCCTCGAGTGTGGTGCGCGAAAGTTAGCTCGGACGAACCGGCTGGACGGCCGCGTTCTGACGGCGGCGGAGCGCCCAGGTCACAAGCCCGACGATCGCGGCGCCAAGAATAACCGCCACCATCCAATAGTGCTTGAGGCTGATATGGTGCGGGACACCAAAGCGATGCAGCGCGGAGATGGCCAGGACCCCCGGCAGGACATGCGCCGGGGCCCACAGGAGGACGGCCGGGATGTTCGCGGCGAAAAACTTCATCCGCTCCATGCCGAGCGCTCCAGCCGTGACCGGCACGAAGGCGCGGATCGGGGGTACGAAGCGAGCGAAGAACACCGCCCAGATGCCTCGGCGCCGGAAGAACGCCTCGCTCTGCGCGATCACGGCAGGATATCTGTTCAAAGGCCAGGTGTTCAGAATCTCGTGCTGGGTGCGATGGCCGGCGATGTAAGCCGAGCCGTCGCCAATCAGGGCGCCCGCGATCGCAGCCAGCAGCACCCATTGCAGCTTCAACTCGCCGCCCGGCACCAGCGCGCTCAGCGCAAGGATGATGGTCGAGCCTGGAATGACCGAGCCGACCACCGGAACCGCCTCCAGGAGCGCGGCGAGAAACAGGGTCAGGTAGGCAAGCCAGGCATGCGCCGAGACGAACGCGATCAGCGGATCGATAAAGGAGGCCACAAAATTCCCGTGATGATTCAACGGTCGATCAGACCAGGGACCTACCATAAGTAGGGTTGGGGGGCGAAAGTGCCATCAATCGGCGTTCGAGGCCGCGCGCTATCGAGCCGCGCCCGAAAAGCAAAAGGCCGCATCGATACGCAGGGCAGCCCTCCCAAAACCGCGTCTCATGCATATCTCAATGAAAAAACGACGGAACTTTGATCGGACCCCGGGCTTCTGCGAACCCGTGCCGTCTGCTAGGCTTAGCTGAAGCACCCAACCGCAGCCACCTGCTAGATCTGGTTTCGGGAAAGCCCGCGACCTCGGAGGATGAATGACGACCGCCGCCATGACCAAGATTGAAGAGCCCGTCGGAATGCCCGACATGAAGGTGTCGGTCCGGCAGGTCTTCGGCATCGACAGCGATCTGGAAGTGCCCGCGTACTCGGAAGTCGACCCGCATGTGCCTGAGGTCGATACCGATTACCGTTTCGATCGCGCCACCACGCTCGCCATTCTCGCGGGCTTTGCCAAGAACCGCCGCGTCATGGTCACCGGCTACCATGGCACCGGCAAGTCAACCCACATTGAGCAGGTCGCGGCGCGCCTGAACTGGCCCTGCGTGCGCGTCAACCTCGACAGCCATATCAGCCGTATCGATCTCGTCGGCAAGGACGCGATCGTCGTCAAGGATGGCAAGCAGGTCACCGAATTCCGCGACGGCATTCTGCCCTGGGCGTTGCAGCACAACATCGCGCTGGTGTTCGACGAATATGATGCAGGCCGCCCGGACGTGATGTTCGTGATCCAGCGCGTGCTGGAAGTCTCCGGCCGGCTGACGCTGCTCGACCAGAACAAGGTGATCAAGCCGCATCCGGCGTTCCGCCTGTTCTCCACCGCCAACACGGTGGGGCTCGGCGACACCTCGGGCCTCTATCACGGCACCCAGCAGATCAACCAGGGCCAGATGGACCGCTGGTCGATCGTCACCACACTCAACTATCTCGCCCATGATGAGGAAGTGGAGATCGTGCTGGCCAAGGCGCATCACTACCGCACCCAGGAAGGCCGCGACATCGTCAACAAGATGGTGCGGCTCGCCGACCTCACCCGCAACGCCTTCGCCAATGGCGACCTGTCGACGGTGATGAGCCCGCGCACGGTGATTACCTGGGCCGAAAACTCCGACATCTTCGGCGATGTCGGCTTCGCCTTCCGCGTCACATTCCTCAACAAGTGCGACGAGCTGGAACGGCCGCTGGTGGCCGAGTTCTATCAGCGTTGCTTCAACGCCGAGCTGCCGGAATCCGCCGTCAACGTGGCACTGTCCTGACGATGTCGTCCCGGCCAAGCGAGCTTCCGGCAGCGCCCAGCGTTGTCCGGTCGCAAGTGTCGACCGGGACCTCCGCCGCGGGATTGCTCAATCGAGCGATGCCGCCGGTTTCCCTGCAAGCGACGACCGGCGGTGGTTATGGGTCCCCGCTTTCGCGGGGACGACGGGAATAAGGTTAGATGACAACCTCCAACACCAAATTCCGCACCGGATCAAAGGAAGCGCCGACCGAGCCCTTCAAGCGGGCGGTCACCTCATGTCTGCGCGCGATCGCGAAGGCGCCGGAGCTCGAAGTGAGTTTCGCCGCCGAGCGGCCCGGCCTTGCCCCGGGCAAGGCACGGTTGCCAGAGCCCGCGCGCAAGATGACGCGGCGCGATGCTGCGATCGTGCGAGGACATGCCGATTCGATCGCGCTCAAGCTCGCCTGTCACGATCCCAAGGTGCATCGCAAGCTGATGCCGGGCAATCCGCAGGCACGCGGCGTGTTCGAGGCGGTTGAGCAGGCACGCGTCGAGGCGATCGGCGCGCGGCGCATGTCCGGCGTTGCGAAAAATCTCACCGCGATGCTCGACGATCATTTCCACCGCGGCAAGTTCGATGAGATCACCGATCGCGCCGATGCGCCGCTGTCGGATGCGCTGGCCATGATGGTGCGCGAGCGGCTGACCGGCCTTGCGCCGCCCGCAGCCGCAAAGAAGATGGTCGATCTCTGGCGGCCGATCCTGGAAGACAGGATCGGGACGCGGCTCGACCAGCTCAGCCGCTTCACCGAGGACCAGGCCAGGTTCGGCGACCTCGTGCATGACCTGTTGTCGGCGCTCGATCTCGGCGACGAGCGCAATGCCGACACCGACGAGGACGACGACCAGGACGACAACCGCGAGGGCGAGAGTGATCAGTCCGGCGCGGAAGGTTCGCCCGACAGCGACGCCGCGCAGGAAATGACCGCCGACCAGGCGCAGGCCACGACCGAGGACATGTCGGAAAGCGCGATGGAGAGCGCACAGGCCTCCACCAGCGACACCTTCGACGACGGCGAACTCGGCGACGACGAGACGCCGGGCGAGGCGACGCGGCCGAATAGCCGCGGCGCCAACGAGCCGCGCGGGCCGGAATATCACGCCTTCGCACCGAAATTCGATGAGGTCATTGCCGCCGAGGATCTCTGCGACCATGACGAACTGGAGCGTCTGCGCTCCTATCTCGACAAGCAGCTCGCGCATCTGCAAGGCATCGTGGCGCGGCTCGCCAACCGCCTGCAGCGGCGGCTGATGGCGCAGCAGAACCGCGCCTGGGAATTCGATCTCGAGGAAGGCATCCTCGATCCGGCGCGGCTGTCGCGCGTCGTGGTCGATCCCTATCACCCGCTGTCCTTCATGCACGAGAAGGAGGCGACCTTCCGCGACACCGTGGTGACGCTCTTGCTCGACAATTCCGGCTCCATGCGCGGCCGTCCGATCACGGTCGCTGCGACCTGCGCCGATATTCTCGCCCGCACGCTGGAGCGTTGCGGCGTGAAGGTCGAGATTCTCGGCTTCACCACCCGCGCCTGGAAGGGCGGGCAATCCCGCGAAGCCTGGCTTGCCGCCGGCAAGCCGGCGAATCCGGGACGGCTCAATGACCTGCGCCACATCATCTACAAGGCAGCGGATGCGCCCTGGCGGCGTTCGCGCAAGAATCTCGGCCTGATGATGCGCGAGGGCCTCCTGAAGGAAAACATCGACGGCGAGGCGCTGGACTGGGCGCACAAGCGCCTGCTTGGGCGCCCCGAGCAGCGCAAGATCCTGATGATGATCTCGGACGGTGCGCCGGTCGATGATTCGACCCTGTCGGTCAATCCCGGCAATTATCTCGAGCGGCACCTGCGGCACATCATCGAGGAGATCGAGACGCGCTCCCCGGTCGAGTTGATCGCGATCGGCATCGGCCATGACGTGACGCGCTATTATCGCCGCGCGGTCACCATCGTCGACGCCGAGGAGCTTGGCGGCGCGATCACCGAGAAGCTCGCCGAACTCTTCAGCGAGACCCATACAGCCGCGCCGGCCAAACCGGCCGTCCGGCCGCGCCGGCTACATTCTTAAATTTTAAATAGATGGGCAAAGGGCTCTCGCGCCGCCGCTTTCTCGAAATGTCGGCGGCGGGGCTTTCGGCAGCGTGGGAGCCCGCGCGCGTCCTCGCGCAATCGGCGACACAGTCGCCGCCCAGATCGGCCACCCTTGATGAGCGCTCCGTTACGGCTCCCGCCTCGATCGAGGTCAAGGCGCGGCCGATCCCGTCTTTCGATCCGCGCGACCGTTCGCATGTCCGCTTTGGTTCGCTGGAATATCGCAGCGGGCTGGTGCTGACCTCGTCCTTTCCGGGTTTCGGCGGGCTATCCGGCATTCGTCTCGATGCCAAGGGCGATCGTTTCATTGCACTGAGCGACAAGGGCAGCTGGTTCACCGGCCGAATCCGTTATTCCGGTCGCGACATGGTGGGCCTCGACGAGGTGGAGGCCGCGCCGATGCTGGGGCCCGACGGTCGGCCGATCGTCGCGCGCGGCTGGTTCGATTCCGAATCCATCGCGCTGGACGGCGCGTTCGTCTATGTCGGGCTCGAGCGCGTCAACCAGGTGCTGCGCTTCGATTTCTCTGATGGATTTACCCGCGCCCGCGGCGAAGTGGTGCCGATGCCGGCGGCCGTCAAAAAGCTTCCCAATAACAAGGGGCTTGAGGCGCTGGTCTTTGTGCCGACGGGGCTCCCGCTTGCGGGCACGCTGATCGCGATGTCCGAGCGCGGGCTTGATCGCGACGGCAATCTGGTCGCGTTCCTGGTCAATGGGCCGTCGCCCGGCCAGTTCAGCATCCGCCGCACCGAGGATTTCGATATCAGCGACGCGGTGCTGTTGCCTTCAGGCGATCTGCTGGTGTTGGAGCGGAAATTCTCGCTGCTCTCAGGCGTCGGCATCCGCATCCGCCGCATTCCGCTTGCCACGATCGCCCCCGGCGCGCTGGTCGACGGCCCCGCTATCTTCAACGCCGATCTCGGCCAGGAGATCGATAATATGGAGGGGATCGACGCCCATGTGACAGCGGAGGGCGACACCGTGCTGACCATGGTGTCCGACGACAATTTTTCCCCGATCCAGCGCACGCTGCTCCTGCAGTTTGCGCTCGTCGCGTGAGCGTCGAACTGTGGGCTGACCCGCAAATTCGTGATATCCGCCCGACTGGTAATGTCATGGTGGCGGTCTATGTTACCGTTAAACCCGCCTCAACAATCCCCGGACAGCTCATGAGCGCCCTTTTCACTCCGATCCAGTTGCGTGGCCTGACGCTTGCCAACCGCGTCATGGTCGCGCCGATGTGTCAGTACTCGGCCGACGATGGCGAAGCCAATGATTGGCATTTCACCCATATCAATTCGCTGGCGCTGTCGGGTGCGGCGATGTTCTGCATCGAGGCGACCGGCGTGGAAGCGATTGGCCGCATCACGCCGGGCTGTCTCGGCCTCTGGAACGATGCAACCGAGGCGGCGCTCAAGCCGATCCTGGCCTCCGTCCGCAAGCGTTCCAAGACTGCGGTAGCGATCCAGCTCGCGCATGCCGGCCGCAAGGCGTCCAGCTCGCGGCCCTGGGACGGCGGGCAGCTGATCCCGCCGGCGCAAGGCGGCTGGCAGCCTGTGGGGCCCTCAGCCGTTCAGCAAAAGGACGACGAGGCGCCGCCGCTGGCACTCGATGAGACAGGCCTCGCGCGTATACGTGATGCCTTTGTTGCCTCCGCGCAACGCGCGATGCGGCTCGGGATCGATGCGGTCGAACTGCATGGCGCCCACGGCTATCTCCTGCATCAATTCCTGTCGCCGATTTCCAACCGGCGCACCGATCAATATGGCGGCTCACTGCAAAACCGCATGCGCTTTCCGCTTGAAATCTACGATGCGGTCCGCGCGGTGGTCCCCGCCGACAAGCCTGTCGGCATGAAGGTATCCGCGACTGACTGGGTCGAGGGGGGCTGGGACCTGCCCCAGGCGATCGAACTCGCGACCGAGCTGAAAAAGCGCGGTCTCGACTGGATCGACGTGTCGTCCGGTGGTGTGTCGCCGAAACAGAAGATTACGCTTGGCCCCGGCTACCAGGTACCGATGGCAGAAGCCATCAAGAAGGCCACCGGCCTCACCACCATTGCGGTCGGCCTGATTACCGACGTGCGCCAGGCGGAAGACATCATCGCCTCCGGCAAGGCCGACATGGTCGCCCTCGCGCGCGGCATGCTCTACGACCCGCGCTGGGGCTGGCATGCCGCCGCCGCGCTCGGCGGTCACGTTGCGGCTCCGCCGCCCTATTGGCGAGCCCCGCCACATGAACACAAGGACTTGTTCGGCACTACCAGTTTCGGTGCGCGGTAAGATGGTCCGTTAGTCGCGACGCGATGTCGCGGCGGCGGTACAGCGAGGAAGGCTGTTCCTCGCAGTACCGAAAAGGACTAGAGTGTTTCGAGCGAAGTGGGGACCGGCTCGCGTGAAGAAAACGCGTCAAAACAAGAATCTAGAGCCCCGGTTCTGATTCAATCAGATACGGAAATGCTCTAGGCTTCGCCCGATAGGCGGCAGGTTGTGTCATGCGGTCTCGTGTCAGACACTTCGCCCATATCCTCGAGCGTATCGGACTTGCGATGGCCGGCGCGGCCTGCGGGCTGTTCGTCTCCGCCCATGTTGGCTCGGCGGTCAGCGCGCTGACCTCGCAGGGTTTTCTGCTCAGCATGATGGTGGTCGGCGCAATCGGCTTCTATCTCGGCATCGATACGCCGCCGCTGCCGTTCCATGACGAGGAGGTGGCCGAGCCCAAGGTGGATTCGGCCGAATTCCTGAGTGCCTTCGGCACATTCCTCGCCACGCTCGCCGCCTTCTCTGCCGTCGGCATCATCATCCTGCGCCAGGAGCCGCACATCTTCCTGACCTACCTGATCTTGGCGGGTTGGACCATCGGGATCGCCATGCAGATCGTCGCCGGCGCGATTGCGCGAGCGCGCGCTTGAGCCTACGCCCCATCAGCCCGCCTTGCGCGCGTGATGGCTGTGCAGCTTCGAGGCCAGCAGCCGGCGCCATTCGTTGAAGTCACGGCTTGCGATGTCGCGTGGTCGCTTCAGATCGATCGCATATTCGCTGTCGATCCGCCCAGGGCCGGGCGACATCACGACCACGCGGTCGGCGAGAAAGATCGCTTCCTCGATCGCATGCGTGACGAACAGCACCGTCAGTCCGGAGCGCGACCAGAGCTCCACCAGCTCATCCTGCAGCCGTTCGCGCGTCATCGCGTCCAGCGCGCCGAACGGTTCGTCCATCAGCACAAGTTCGGCGTCACTGGCGAGCACGCGTGCGATCGCGACGCGCTGCTTCATGCCGCCGGAGAGCTGGTGCGGATAGACATCGGCAAAATTCTGCAGGCCGACCAGCTCGATGAAACGCTCGGTGGTCTCCTTGATCTCCTGCTTGGGCCGTCCGCGCGATCTCGGACCGAAGCCGACATTGTCGCGGACGGTGAGCCATGGAAAAAGACCGTAGTCCTGGAACACCATGCCGCGGCTTGGACCGGGGCCTGCGATCGGCATGCCCCACATCAAGGCTTCGCCCGTCGTCGGGATCTCGAAGCCCGCTGCAAGCCGCAACAGCGTGGACTTGCCGCAGCCGGAGGCGCCGATCAGGCAGATGAACTCGCCCTTCCGCACGGAAAGATTGGCGCCGCGCAGCGCCTCGATGGCGCGGCCATTTTGCGCAAAGGTCTTGCCGAGATTGTGCATCTGGAGAATGGGCACCTCAGCCATGCGACGGGCTCCAGGCGAGCAGCCGTTTTCCGAGCAGCATGATCAGCTGATCGGACAGGAAGCCGAACACGCCGATCACGATCATCCCCGAAATCACGATCTCGGTGCGGGAGAGCTGCCGCGCCTCCATAATGATGGCGCCCAATCCCGTCTGTACGCCCGTCATCTCGCCGACCACGATCACGACCCAGGAAAAGCCCAGGCCCAGCCGCAGACCGGTGAAAATGGACGGCAAGGCGGCCGGCAGCACCACGCGGAAGAATTGGGCGGAGCCGGTGCAGCCGAGCATGGACGCCGCCTCGAACAGGCGCGGCTCGACCGCGCGGACGCCGAAAATCGTGTTGACCAGGATCGGGTAGAACGCGCCCAGAAACACCAGGAAGATCGCCGAGCGCGGGCCGATGCCGAAGATGATCATGGCAAGCGGCAGCCACGCGGTGACGGGGATCGGCCGCAGGATCTGGATGGTCGGATCAACCAGCTCCCGCACCAGTCTCACCCTGCCGATCAGCATGCCCAGAGGTAGCGCGACGAAAAGCGCCATCGCAAAGCCGCCATAGACCCGGCTCATCGAAGCAAGCAGGTGAATGTGCAGCGTGCGGCTATAGGCATCGTCGTTGATTCCACCGAAGGCGAGGTCTTCCAGCTCCTGCCACACGTCATAGGGCGGCGGGATCAGGCTTGCCGGCCGGCTCACTGTGGCGAAATGCCAGAATGCGAGCAGCGCGAGCGGAAAGGCAATGGCGAGCAGGACGGGCCGCAGCCGCAGCCATCCGCCTTCGCCAAAACTTCGGCGGATAGGCTGCCGCGTCGCCCGCTCCCGCGCGACCAGCTGATCGGTGTCCGACGCCAGTGTGCTCACAATGTCACGTCGGCTGCACCGCATTGACAAAGCTGGTGTCGATGAAGGTTGCGAAATCGGGGACGCGTTTGATCTGCTTCAACGCCAGCATGTGCTCGGCGTAGATCTTGGACTCCTCGACTTCCTTCGCTCCGAGCCGCCAGTTCAACTCGACGTTCGGCACCGAGGCTTCCAGCGCCTCCTTCTTCTGCCCGAGCTTTTGTGCCGCCATTGCGATCAGCGCGTCCTTGTTGGATGCCGCGTAGTCGGTGGCGCGCTGGTGGATGCCGATCATCACCTTTACGAGGTCCGGCTTCTCCGCGATCGTGTCGTGATGGGTGCCAAACACCATGTTGAGCGAGCCCATCGGCGTCGAATAGGGATATTCCACGAGCTGGCCGATGCCGGTCGAGAGCGACACGCCGGGCCCGGGTTCAGCGCCTACATAGGCATCGATGTCGCCGCGGGCCAGCGCAATATGCATCTCGCTGAAGGAGACGCGCACCGTCTCGACGTCCTTGATGGTCATGCCTTCCATGCGCAGCCGTTCCAGGAAGAACACTTCCTGGGTCGTGCCCGGAAATAGCGCAACCCGCTTGCCTTTCAAATCCTTCAGCACGTTGATGCCGGAATCCTTTTTCGCGATGATCGCCATGCCGCGATTGCAGGTCGACGCAATCACCACGACTGGCTCGCCGGCCGCTGCGCCCAAAATCGCCGCCGCAATGCCGAAGGCGCCGAAATCGGCCGATTTGGTCATCACCGCATTCTTGCATTCAGTCGGCGTTTCGAACGGCAGCACCTCGACCTGGTAGCCCGCGGGCAAGAACTTTTCATAAAAATACGGCGCGATGGAATGAATGAGTTTCAGGGCGCCGACGCGGATCACGGTGGGCGCCGCTTCCGCCAGCAGCAGGGCGGGCGCTGCGATCAGCCCGGCGCCGGCTCCCGTCAAAAGGCTCAAAAAATCACGGCGGTGAAATGGCTTGATCATCGGCCTCAGCTCCTTTGCTGCTCTGCAGGAATGCAACAAACGTGCCGTGCTAGGCGACTTCTTGCGCAGGCCTTAACCACGTCTCCCACAGGAAAGGCCGGGACGGGATCCATGCTGCACATGGGGCCATTATTCCGCCGCAACCGAGGCGGGTACTTCCGTGATTATAAAGAGCGGCGGCAACGAAGCCGGACGCATAACAAAACAACTGATGGGGAATCGGTCATGGAACTCGGTTATTTCGCGATGCCGTCGCATCCGCCGGAATGTGGCTTGAAGGAGGGCCACGACTGGGACTTGCAGGTGCTGCGCTGGCTGGATGAACTTGGCTACCAGGAGGCCTGGATCGGTGAGCATCACACCGCGCCCTGGGAGCCGCATCCGGCGCCCGACCTTCTTGTCGTCGAGGGCTTTCGCCAGACCACGAATTTGCGCATCGGTCCCGGCGGCTTCTTGTTGCCCTATCATCACCCCGCCGAGCTCGCGAACCGCGTCGCCATGCTCGATCATCTCTCACAGGGCCGCCTGAATTTCGGCGTTGCCGCCTCCGGCCTGCCGAGTGACTGGGCCATGTTCAATGTCGATGGCATGAGCGGCCAGAACCGCGACATGACGCGCGAGGCACTGGAGATCATCCTCAAGCTTTGGAACGACCCCGCACCGTTTACCTACACCGGCAAATACTGGACGGTGACCAAGCCGGATGTGATGTTCGATTTCCTCAAACCGCATCTCAAGCCGCTGCAGGCGCCGCATCCGCCGATCGGAGTCGCGGGCCTGTCGAAAAACTCCGACACGCTCAAGCTCGCGGGCGAGCGCGGCTTCATTCCGATGAGCCTCAACCTCAACCCGGCCTATGTCGGCAGCCACTGGGATTCGGTCGAAGCGGGAGCGGCCAAAACCGGCCGCAAGCCGAGCCGGCGCGACTGGCGGCTGGTGCGCGAGGTGTTCGTCGCCGACACCGATGACGAGGCGTGGCGGCTTTCGGTCGGCGACATGATGGGCCGCATGATGAGCGAGTATTTCCTGCCGCTGCTCGGCCATTTCGGCTTCAAGGATTATCTGAAGGCCGCGCCTGATGTCGCCGACAGCGATGTCAATGTCGAGTATTGTGCGCGCCACAATTGGATTGTCGGCTCGCCCGCCACCGTCACCGACAAGATCGAGAAGATCTGGCACGAGGTCGGCGGCTTCGGTGCGCTGCTCGTGTTCGGCTTCGACTACAAGCACAAGCCGGAAGCGTGGCACAATTCGCTGCGGCTTTTGAAGCATGAGGTGCTGCCGCGGCTAAAACATCTCGACGCAGGCCTGGGTAAAGCGGCCTGACGGGGCGTAGGGGAAGCGAGGCGGCGGGGGAGCGCCGCCTCGCTTTGTTTTGCCGATGCCATCGCGCATTGCCTGCCTGCACATCCAGGTTTTGGGGGAGGCCCGTTCGCGTTGCTGCTCGCAATGACAGTCGAGATAATGGATTCGTATCTGGCTATGTCCCTGCCGGCCGATCGGCTCACGCGCCGATCACGTTCGCGTGTATCCTGGCATCGCCTTAAGACATCCGTAAACCGTACCCGGTGTCACGCGGGCGTGAAGGGCGTGTGACGTGACGGCAAAGGCACAGTTCGGCCGAAATCGTGCGCGGCGCAACATTACAGTCTGTTTCCGGGGAACAGGTATAACTATGATACCCGTCATCTGATCCGCGCGATGGTACCTCCTGCCGTTCGCGCCAACGAGAAGACAGGACGCTATGTTGACTAGCAAAAACTTTGCCCTGCTCGGCACCGTCGCCGGGCTGTTTATGGCTCAATCGGCCTACGCGGCAGACCTGCCCATCAAGGCCAAGGCGGTTGAATATGTGAGGGTCTGCAGCCTCTATGGCGCAGGCTTCTGGTACATCCCGGGCACCGATACCTGCATCAAGATCGGCGGCTATCTCCGCGTCGATACCACCATCAACGGCGGTGGCGCGCACGGGCAGCCGGCCTGGAGCGGTGATTCCGGTCAAGGGAACCGCTTCTACGACTACTTCATTTCCCGCTCGCGTATGGCGCTGACCGTCGACACCCGCACCGCCACTGAGTACGGCCTGGTGCGTACGTTTGCGCAGGGCGACTTCCAATTCAACAATTTCGGCTCGACCAATCCCTCGACGATCGGCGCTGCGCCGACCGCCCTTGGCGGCGTCAGCGGTACGTTCCTCAACGGCGTCGGCGGCGGTTATGTCGCGGTCGAATACGTGTTCATCCAGTTCGCCGGCTTCACCTTCGGTAAATCGGCGTCCGCCTACGCCACGCCCTGGCAGGGCTTCCCAGGCAACAACTCGTCCTTCCTGCTGGGCGGCCAGAACACCGATACCGGTGTCAACAACATCCAGTACACCGCGCAGTTCGGCAACGGCGTGTCGGCCTCGGTCGGGCTCGATGATCCGACCGTCTGGGACCGCACGCCGCTCTACAATCTGGCTTTGGGGGTTAGCGGCAGCGGAACCGGCACGAACGCTTATGCCGGCTGGAGCGTTCCCGACATCGTCGGCAACGTCAAGGTCGACCAGGCCTGGGGCTTGTTCCAGTGGTCGGCGGCCGCCCATTACGTCAGCGGGTCCTACAACGTGCTCGGCGCGGGCGGCGCCCCCGTCTCCGGTGCGACCGCTCTGACCGACTCGATCCTGTCCGGTCACCCCGACTCGAAGTTTGGCTTTGCCACGATGATCGGCGTGAACATCAAGAACATCCCGACCGGTGCCGGCGACGACATCAAGTTCGACGCCAGCTATGCCAAGGGCGCGACCAAATACGTGATCGGGACCTCATCGACGTCGCCGAGCTTCGCAATGTTCGGCGGTACCAGCGGCCAGTTCGGCTCGAACGGCAGCGTCGGCTTCGGTCCGACCAGTGATGGCACCTGGTTGCCGACCGCGTTCGGTGGCGACGGGAACATCCACCTGACCACGGCCTGGGGCGTTCGCGGTGCCTTTAACCACAACTGGGATCCCTACTGGTCGACCAGCATCTACGGCTCCTATACCGGGGTGAACTATGACAGTGTGTCCGCGGCCAATTACTGCACGGCCTTTGCCGCCAGCCACCCCGGCCGGGTCGCGGTGTTCGGTGGTGTCGCCGGTACGTACACCTGCAACCCCAACTTCAACACCTCGCAGCTCGGTGTGGTGACGCGCTGGACGCCGGTGAAGAACCTGACCTTCTCGGGTGAAGTGCAATGGTTCCACCTCCAGCAGAAGATGCAGGGCAGCTCGGTGTTCACGCCGACCGCTCCGCAGCCGACTGCGCTCTACCAGTTCGCGAACCAGGACACCCTCTTCCTGCAGCTCCGCGCTCAGCGGAACTTCTGAAGTCTCGAGCACTTGATCGCGTCACGCTGTGGCGCGATCAAAGCCTGGAAACGACAGACGGCCTCTCCCGTACCGGAGAGGCCGTTTGCATTGAGCCAAGGGCCGCCGCGTACGCCACGTCGCGGCTCTCCTCATTTCAATAGCACCGCATTTCAATAGCACCGCGTGACGTTGACGATGCGCTCGGCGCCGCTGCGGCCGGGGACCGTGACAGGTTCATCATGGCAGCCCGGGACGTAGGGGCGGTCGGACGGCGCGACCATCGGCGGGAAGCGATGGGCCCAGTCCCAGGGGACGTCATAGGTATAGGTGTAGCGGACGTCGTTCGACACGGGCGGCGCGACGTTGCCTAGGGGTTCGCTGTAGGACGCCCCATTGCCAAAGTCGTCATAGCCCGGCCAATAGCTGAAGACGCCGTTATTCCGGCGGAAATGTCGGAATGATCCGGCAAACTTCGGATGCGGGGCGGCGAAGGCCGCGCGTGGCCCTGCGCCGGATCCAGCGGCCGCCGCGTTCGCGGACAGCGCGAGCGCAAGCACGCCAAGGGAGGCGGCAAACGCGCCGTACATTTTACTAGTCATGGCACGCACCAATGTTAGTTAACGAGCAGCTTAGCGCCTCGACGCTAGGCCGGTGCCATCGCGCCCGCAAACCCATAATTAATCAATGGTTAAGGCGTAGTGTTAACGGGGCCGCGGCTGGCAGCCGACGTGAGCGGCGTCCGCCCCCACAGGACGGCCGCCGCCACTGATCACGCGTGCTGCTCCACCAGCGTAAGTTGCGGAACCAGCTCCTTGCCCCGCGTCTCCGGGCTAAACAACAGCGTCACCACGAAGGCGACCGCCGCGCCCGTCGTTGCGATCAGCATCGGCATGGTGAAGCCGAGCGGCTGGCTGGCTGCGAAATAAGTCAGCACCGGCCCGGTGAAGCCGGCCCAGATCGCGCCCTGGTGATAGCAGAAGGCCGATGCGGTGGCCCGCACCTCGGTCGGGAAGCGCTCGGTGAGATAGGCCGGGTTCTGCCCATAGATCGCGCCGAGGAATGCGCCCTGCACGATGAAAGCGCCGGCCACCACCGGATAGGAGTCCGACAGCAGGTAGAACGGCGTCACCAGGGCGCCGATCGCGCCCGGGATGATCATCGCCCAGCGCCGGCCGAGGATGTCGGCGACATAGCCCCACATGCCGCTCGCCAGGAAGGCGACCAGGTTGGCCATCGCGATCGGCATCGCGACCATCGCGGCGGTCAGATGCATATCCTTCTGCAGATGCGTGGCGAACATGCCGTAGACCGAGTAGTAGATCACGAAGCTCGCTGCCATCCACAGGCAGGCCATGAGGGTGTTGCCGAGGATGCGCGGGCGGAAGATCTCGAGCAGCGGCGCGCGAAATTCCTGGTTCTGCTCGCGCTGCATGCGGCGGTTCTCCAGCCAGACTTTGGGCTCCTTGACGTAGATGCGGATCCACACCACGGCCAGCGCCGGCAGCACGCCGATGATCAGAAGGCCGCGCCAGCCGATCTTGTCGTAGAGCAGGCCGTAAGCGAGACTCGACAGCAGGAAGCCGATGCTCCATGAGCCCTGCAGCAGGCCGCTCATCAGTCCACGCGAACGCGCCGGCCAGGATTCCATGGCAAGCGCCGCCCCCGCCGGCCACTCCGCGCCCATGCCGATGCCGAGCAGCGCGCGGAACAGGAACAGAAACGCGAAGCTCGGCGCGATGCCGGCGAGGAAGTTGCAGACCGAGTACCACAGGATCGAGATCATCAGCGGCGTCTTGCGCCCGATGCGATCGGCGAGCCAGCCGGAACCGACGGCGCCGACCAGCCGCAGCCATAGCGTGACGGTGAAGACCGCCGTCACCTCGATCAGCGGCACATGGAAGCTCTCCGCGATTGGCACCATGATCAGGAGGAAGATGGTGAAGTCGAACGCATCCAGCGTCCAGCCGAGCCAGGCCGCGATCCAGGCGACCCATTGCTCCTTCGTCGGCTCCTTCCACCACGGCACTTGACCGGGCCCGTCAGCCGTCATCGTCATCGCGTGCTCCTCCTTGGGCTGTGATTAGATCGGGTTGTCTCCACGTGCTGCTTGATGTGTTGTTTTGCGCGATCGTCGCCGCCGCGCTTGTATCGATGTTTCCGCATCGAAGGTTCATCTCTCCCCAACCCATGCGGGGAGGGGGTTGCTTCAGCGATTCAAAGGGTCTCCGACTCGCTTGGCCTTATACGGTCCAGTATTGCGGATGCGTGTACGACTGCGAGCGATCGCCCCAGTCGAAATCCTCGCCGTCGAACTCGCTTGGCCCCGCGCTGAGCTCCTCCAGCGTCAACGCGGCCGCGAAGGCCTGGCGTGCGGGATCATATTTGAGCGCATTCCACGGCAGCGGATAGTGATGATGGCTGCCGAACAGCCCGCCGGTCTTGATCACCGCATAGGCGACCCGGCCGCTCAGCTTGTCGAGCATCAGCCGCTCGATGGTGCCGAGCTTTGCGCCGTCGCGTCCGTAGACGCCGACATTTTCCACGCGATCACTGGGGACCATGGTGTGTGACATGGCGTCCTCCCTGTTCTCTTGCGCGGCGCGACTATAGCACTGTTCCAAACCGGCGTCGTGCGGTATGCGCTGCAGCAAGAGCGGAAAGCGGCCTTCTACCAGGAGTCTTGTTCGCCGGCTTATCCCATGCGGTTCTTCGCCGGCCGCAGTGGCACAACGATGACTCACCGCCGCCACAACTTGCGCCAATGTGGGGATGTCGTGCACGGCCGGGAGGCGTTGGTGGAGCCGATGATCGCGACCGCCGCGCGGCCCGTTTCCGTGTGAAGGTCGATAGTCCAAGTCTGTCGCCGCGCCACCGGCGCGTCCGCGCCGCTTGCAGGTCTGGAGGGCGGGAAGTGATGATCGAGGTGAAGCGCTGCGCAAGGCGGCACCTAGCTCGGCTCGGGCCCAACCGGCATCGGCACCGTCTCGAATGTCCGCGGCAGATTGACTGGCCGATAGTTCGCCACCGCGTCCATCCGTTTCAGAACGGATTCGTGAATGAATGCGCCCTCCGGAATCAGCCGCGGTTCTGCAGCCGGGATGTAGAAGCCGAAACGTGATCGGCGTTTGGGCCATTCCTTGTACCTGTCCGGCTTGGGGATGTATTCGAGCAGGCCCCAGCCCAGCGTCATCGGATTGTGATTATGGAGCTCGCCCCGAAAGGAGGGTGCGACATAGGAGAACGGGCTGCCTTTGCGCTGCACGCCCCAGGCGAGCTCCTTGACCATCTGCTGATTGACGGAAAGGCCGCATCGTGTCGCCTCGTCGATCATCCAGAGCAGGGGATATTTGGAGAGCGCGCTATCTTTTTCAGGAATTTCGCCGTCGGCGCCGATGTCCTGGTGCCCGCCGGCGAACCAGACTTGCTTGATGTCCTGCGGCTCGACGTCGGCCCCGTTATCGCGATCGGGAGCGAAGGTCTGCGGCTCGTTCCATTCTTTCAACCGGAACATCCTGCGCTGCTCGTCGATCGAGATCGCTTGTCTGAAGATCTTCACGCTGGGATTCGCAACCGTGAAGGCCAGCTCTTCCTGGCTCGGCCAGTAGAGCCGGTCGGGTCGCGGGACGATGACGCTCGCGACCGTATCCCAGACGCCGACAAAGTGAATGGTTGGCCAGCGCGCCGACAGGATGCGCGCGAACTGGGTCGCCTGGTCGTAGCGGCTGTCAGGCAGAGGCCCCTCCTCATCGCTTAGCCCGTTCGGCGCGAGAGGATTCGGCGTTGCCTGTTGTCCGTTGCCGCCGAACTGCCTGTAGGCGGTCAGTCCGGCGCCCGCGAGATTGATCTGCTGCGGCCAAATCAGGCCAACCTTGTGGATCAACCCCGCCACGGCACGCACCGTGTAGGCGCCGCGGCTGAAGCCGAAAAGATAGATACGGTCGCCGTCCTCGTAATTGCGGACGATGAACTCGTAAGCGCTCAGCACATTGTCATCGAGGCCGTAGCCAGTGACGAGACCGAGGAGGCTGACGAATTCCTGTGTCAGCTTGCGCCAGGGGTCCGGCCGCACCAGCGTGCCGACACCGGGATGATAGTACACGGCCTGGACCGGCTGGGCCCTGTGCGTCTTGCGCACGCAGCGATACAGTTTCAGAACGTTCGAAATGTTTTCGCTGATCTCGTTGCCCGTCGCGTCGCAGCATATGACGATGTTCTTCATCGTGCCCCCGATGTCACTTCCGCGAACACATAGCCAGGTTTTGATTGGTTGTCGGGTAAACACTGGCGGAGCGGTGGAGGCTTGACGGCAGCGTGATGTCATGGCGGGTCGGGATGACGGGCATTCGTCCGATCGAAGCAAACGGCGCACATCTTCGTGTTCTCGCGACGGATTCCGCCCGAGCTTTGCATCATCTCGTACCCTCTTCGAGTTGAGAGGGCGCAGGGAAGGCCGGGTGGCCGCTGCACCCGGGGCCCTCGCGCAGAAAAAAATGTGCGCGAGCGCGAAAACCACAGGCACAGGCGGTGATCACACCGGCCTGGTTTACGGCTTATACGAGCTCTCCTCGGTGAACCATTCCGTTTGCCACCGTTGTCGGCGCAATGCGCAAGCATCGTCGCCAACGTGACGCCGGACATTGGGGCGCCAGGACCACACGATTTCGCCGTCCGCAAAAGCGCCGCTCGTCAGTCAGCGCCCTCACGTCCACCGCATCCCCGCCTCACGTCTCGTGACGACCGCGATCCGTCCCTCCGCAAGCGAGGCGGGATGAATGGACGATACATCCGATTCTATATTTCGGAAAAACGAAATACTTTCACGTGGGACGATTGACAGGGTTTGTCAGGCCGCGCCCGTCGGGCAAATCAGTTGGCGAGATGGCAGCCGCGCCTCACCTCGCCCCGCTTGCGGGGAGAGGTCGGATCGCATCGAAAGATGCGATCCGGGTGAGGGGTTCTCTACGAACCCGGCAAGCGGACCACGCACGCCTCTGCTATGGGTCCGCGCACGGAATTGCGTCACCTTGGGCAGATCGTTGCCATTGCCGCGCCGACAGTTTCTGCTAGTCGCGCGCCGCCCGTACTTCGTGTTCGAGGACGAATTGAAGCGCGGCGAGCTGGTCGAGGTGATGCTCGAAGCTGATTTCCAGTACGAGTGCCTGGATGCTGAGTACAGCAGCGTCCTGACGCTCACCGATCATCAAGGCGATCGCGGGGTTTGCGAAGGAGGGATGAGGGGGCGCCGGTGCGGAGAGCCAGGGTTGAGGGCTTCCAAGCCGGACAAAGCTCTACAGCTTGTCAATGTTCTTTATTTGTTCTATATTGCTACTTAAGATAGTGCCGTTCGGAAGTGAAATGCGGGTTGAAGCTACTCAATTGATTTTGTCCTTTCGATCTAATGCGTGAGCGTTGGGGAAACTTATAAACAAGTTGGCGGTATCCCAATTGTTCGGCGCAAGGGAAAAGAGTGAGAGTTGCGATGGCAGAAACCCAGATCGAGTGGACCGATGCAACTTGGAATCCCGTCGCAGGTTGTTCGATTGTCAGCGCGGGATGCACTAATTGCTATGCAATGGAAATGGCGCGGCGTCTGCATGCGATGGATGTAGCAAAATATAAAGGACTAACCCGTCGAAGTGGGAAACGCACAGTTTGGAATGGGATAGTGCGCGAGGATGCGGACGCACTGGCTATCCCGTTCAGTTGGAAGAAGCCGCGGAAGATATTCGTTAATTCCATGAGCGACCTCTTTCATGAGCGCGTGGGTGACGGGTTTGTTCAGAAAGTCTGGGATGTTATGCGGGCCACGCCGCATCACCATTATCAAATTCTCACTAAGCGTCCCGAGCGAATGGATTTGCTATTGCGGTCGAAAATCCCCGACGTGCTACCTAATGTTTGGCTCGGCACTAGTGTGGAGAATGAGGATGTAATTGGTCGCGTGGACTATTTACGACATGTGCCAGCGGCTATCCGTTTCATTTCGTTTGAACCGCTGATCGGATCAGTGGGTGCGGTCGACCTGCGCAATATCGACTGGGCTATCGTTGGCGGTGAGAGTGGTCGCTCCGCCCGACCTATTAGAGAAGAATGGATCGACGAAATTTACGAACAGTGCACGCTACACGGGGCCGCCTTTTTCTTTAAGCAGTGGGGGGCTTGGGGGAAGGACAATAAACGTAGATCAAAAAAGGCTAATGGTCGCGAATACCGCGGGACGCATTGGGATCAGATGCCAAAAGCGGCTGTCGGCGCATAAATTCCCATGGTGAAAAAGGACTACGCTTGGACGTCCGGCGCGAAACTTGACGAGCATTCGAGGCGCAAGCACAAGGTTGTCCGCGAGTATTTCACTCGATACTTGGCAGTCCGCTGCCAGATGCCCGTCCAGTCTCGATTTCGGCTCGCCGTGGTCGACGGATTCGCTGGGGCTGGCGTCTATGATGATGGCTCGCCGGGCTCGCCTATTATCTTTATCCAAGAGCTTCGGACGGCAGTCGAAGTATTTAACTTGAGACGTCGATCTGAGGGTATGGCGCCTCTGAATATCGAGTGTCTCCTACTGCTAAACGACTATGATCCGGACGCCGTTAGCCTTCTGAAAGAAAATGTTTCGTCCCTGGAGGCCGACATAAAAGAAAACGTTCGGCAGCTACATTTGCGCATCGAGTATTTTAATGAAAGGTTCGAATTGGCGTATGCCGAAATCAAGGATCGACTGATCCGAGGCCGCTATTCAAATGTGCTCTTTAATCTTGATCAGTGCGGCTACAGTCACGTGGAATTTAAGACTCTTGCGGACATTATGCAATCATTTGCCTCCGCCGAGGTATTCTACACGTTCGTCATATCCTCGCTGTTGGCTTTTCTTCGGAAAGATGATGCACGGCTTCTGACTGAAAGGTTGCGTCCCCTTGGCGTAGGCGCTCACCAGCTCGCAGCCCTCGATGGTATGATGAACAACTCAAAATGGCTGGCCACTGCGGAGCGGATCGTTTTCGACGCTTTCAGAAATTGTGCTCCTTACGTCAGTCCGTTTTCAATCAACAATCCGGACGGTTGGCGCTACTGGTTGATACACTTCGCAAATTCTTATCGTGCCCGACAGGAATACAACAACGTTCTCCATGATAACAAAACTGCTCAAGCCCATTTCGGACGATCGGGCCTTGACATGCTGGCGTATGATCAGGCGCACGAAGGAGCGTTGTATCTTTTTGACGATCAAGGAAGGCAACAAGCAATTCGCGAGCTGCACGACGACATTCCGCGGGTAGTCGGCGACTTCGGCGATGCAATCTCGCTTCTTGAGCTTTACCGAAGCATCTACAACAAGACGCCTGCCCACATGGATGACATTCATGCGGTGATGATTGAGAATCACGATTTGGAGGTCATCACGTCAAACGGCGCATCACGCCGCAAACCGAAGTCAATCAGAGCTGAGGATATTGTTAGACTAAAGAGGCAACGAACGTTTCCGAACTTCTTTGGCGCTAACGACGGCAAAAAGAAATAGAGGCTAACCTGCGCCGCGTGACGGGACTGCTACGTACAGACATGGATGTCGAGTTCGTCGACTATCACTAGCGTCCGGACGGCGAAGGAGAATTGAATATGGCCAAGAAGCGTCCCCCGATGCATCCCGGCGAAGTTCTCCGGGAGGAGTTCTTGATTCCATTAGGCCTATCGGCCGGTTCGCTTGCCAAGGCGTGTGGCGTGCCCCGCACGCGCATCGAAAGAATTGCCAATGAAGAAACCTCAATCACGGCGGATAGCGCGCTGCGGCTCGGCAAGGCACTCGGCATGTCTGCTCAGTTGTGGCTGAACTTGCAGAATGAGTTCGATATGCGAACGGCGAAAAGCCGGATCGGGAAAGAACTGGAGAAGATCAGCCTGGTGACTGGACGCGAGGCCGCGTAAGCAACCAAAAACGGCCGGGTCTTCCGACCCGGCCGCCACTCGAAACTCAACTCTGTAAGCTTACGCTACCAGACGCGTACGCGTCCCTAGCCCCAGCTCTAAAACTCTCAGCTCGCCTTCTTCTCCGGCACGTTCGCCGCGGCCTTCTTCTCGATCTGACGCTTCAGCTCGAGCGCGCGCGGGGAGAGGCTGTCTGCCTTCGCCTTGCGCAGGAAGGCATCGAGGCCGCCATTGTGGTCGACGCTCTTGATTGCGTTGGTCGAGACGCGCAGGCGCACGTTGCGGCCGAGTGCATCGGAGATGAAGGTCACGTTGCACAGGTTCGGCAGGAAGCGCCGCTTGGTCTTGATGTTGGAGTGGCTGACCTTGTGGCCCACCTGGGGGCCCTTGGCCGTGAGTTCGCAGCGCCGTGACATGTCAAAATCCTCTTCCATCCCCGCAAAGGCTTGTGCCCGTCATCGGGCCGCCGCAGGGGTCAAAATTCGTCTCGTCCTACCGGGAGCGGCGGACGTATAGGGCCGGACGCGCGTTCCGTCAAGGTTTTGACATGCGAGGCGACGTCTGCGGAAACGCCCGATCTGGCAGGCATTTCCAGCGGTTAAGGACCATATAAAGGGCACATTCGACCCCGATCCTGAACCCCTCGCGAGTTCCCGGCCGGGCATATTGGCCCAGATAAGGACCGGGCGGCGCATTGATGACCCCAGTTCTTACATTGATGGCTTTTGCAACGCGCCGACGACAGGACTGCCATTCAGTGACGAGACATCGCAGGTTTTCGGCTCTTCTGACAGCGGCACGGCGCTCAGGTCCAGGCTTAAGTCTCTGCACCAGCTTGGCTTTTACTGCGCTTGCGCAAGCCCCTGCGCACGCCCAGGCCCGTCTCGACGCTCAATATGAGGCGACGTTGGCCGGCATTCCGGTCGGGCGCGGCTCCTGGACCATCGAGATCGGCGACGACCAGTACACAGCCTCCGCCTTCGGTGGCACGAGCGGGCTGTTGAAGGCGATCTCCAACGGCTCCGGCACCGGCGCCGCGCAAGGCCGTGTCGTCAATGGCGCGCTGATCGCGACCAATTATTCGGCCTCGACCACCACCTCGAAAAAGACCGAGGCGATCCACATCACGCTCGCCAACGGCAACGTGAAGGAGTCCGGCATCGACCCGACCCCGCCGGTCGATCCCGATCGCGTTCCCGTCACCGACGCGCACAAGAAAAACGTGTTCGATCCGATGACGGCCTCGCTGCTTCGCGTGCCGGGCAATGCCGATCCGCTGTCGCCCGATGCCTGCCGCACGGGGGCTGCCGTGTTCGACGGCCGCATGCGCTATGACCTGACGCTTGATTTCAAGCGCATGGAAACGGTGCGGGCGGACAAGGGCTATCGCGGCCAGGTCGTGGTCTGCGCCATCTATTTCAAGGCGGTCGCGGGCTACATCCCCGACCGTCCGGTGATCAAATATCTGCAGTCGGCGCGCAATATGGAGATCGCGTTCGCGCCGATTCCCGGAACGCGTTTTCTGGTGCCGTTCCGCATGGTGGTGCCCACGCCGCTGGGAACGGCGATGCTGGAAGCTACGCAGTTCATCACCCAGGCCAACCCGCATTCGCCGAAGACGCAGTAGCGTTTGTGGCTGCCGTCATTTCCGGGGCGACCGCGCCGGCGGGCGAAGTCTGATGTGCTTTTGCACGTCCGAATCTTGCGAATCTTGCGCCACAACCTCGAGATTCCGGGTTCGATGCTGCGCATCGCCCCGGAATGACGGAGGCGGTGAAAGCAATGGCGGAGGAGGTGGAAGCAGAGCCCGATGAGCGCGAGCGATATCCGGTTCCGGCTGCGTCCCCGCGTGTCGCTGTCGCTCACGCGGGCTACAGGACGTGCAAAATCCCTGTTGACTCTTCCTCACTTCTGATTCGACTCATGACGCCCTGAAATCTTAAGGAATCGCGCCGCTTGGGAAATCTGCACAAACCTCATCTAGTGCCCGCTATCGGTTCCGAGGCGAGATGTTGCGGTGAACGCATCGGGAAATAGGGAGGAGTCAGCGATTCGGCCGCGATTCGTTCTAGACTCGTTCCAGAGCTTAAATCCCCGAGCGACAGGCGTCACAATGTGACACAATTTCAAACACTTCGCGCATTCGCAAAACCTGGCAACGCTCCCCATCTTTTGTTCAGGATGCGCTAGCTAGACTTCCCGCGACCACACAACTTCGAGAATTAATGGCCTTCTCTCCTTCGTCCTCGTTTCACGCGGAGCGCGCTCAGGGCTCCGGCGTGACCGCCGTGCTCGGCCCCACCAACACCGGCAAGACCCATCTGGCGATCGAGCGCTTGCTTGCGCATTCGTCCGGCATGATCGGGCTGCCGCTGCGCCTGCTCGCGCGCGAGGTCTACAACAAGATCGCCGATCGCGCGGGGGCGGAGGCGGTCGCGCTCATCACCGGCGAAGAGAAGATCAAGCCGAAAAATCCGCGCTACTGGGTCTCGACCGTCGAGGCGATGCCGCGCGATCTCGACGTGTCGTTCCTTGCAGTCGACGAGATCCAGATCGCGGCCGATCTCGAGCGCGGCCATGTCTTCACCGATCGCATCCTCAACCGTCGCGGCCGCGACGAGACGCTGCTGCTGGGCGCAGCCACCATGCGCCCGATCATCGAGCGGCTGCTGCCCGGCGCGTCCATCGTCACGCGTCCGAGGCTTTCGCAGCTGACATTTGCCGGCGATCGCAAGATCACGCGACAGCCGCGCCGCACCGCGATCGTCGCCTTCTCGGCCGACGAGGTCTATGCCATCGCCGAACTGATCCGCCGCCAGCATGGCGGCGCCGCCGTCGTGCTGGGCTCGCTGTCGCCGCGCACACGAAACGCGCAGGTCGCGATGTTCCAGAACGGCGACGTTGATTACCTCGTCGCCACCGATGCCGTCGGCATGGGCCTCAATCTCGACGTCGACCACGTCGCCTTCGCCTCCGACCGCAAATATGACGGCTACCAGTTCCGCAGGCTCAATCCGGCGGAGTTCGCGCAGATCGCAGGACGTGCCGGCCGCGCGACGCGCGACGGTACCTTCGGCACCACCGGCCGCTGCGCGCCATTCGAGCCGGAGCTCGTCAATGCCCTGCAGAACCACACCTTCGACAGCGTCAAAGTGCTGCAATGGCGCAATTCCAAGCTCGATTTCTCCTCTCTGGGTGCGCTGCAGGTGTCGTTGGCGCTGTCGCCGGGCCACGAGGCGCTGACGCGGGCGCCGATTGCGGAAGACTTGCGCGTGCTCGATCACGCGGCACGTGATGCCGATGTGCGCGACATGGCGCACGGCAAGGCGGCGGTCGAGCGGCTATGGGACGCCTGCCAGATACCTGATTACCGAAAGCTGTCGCCGGCCGCGCATGCCGAATTGGTGACGATCTTGTACGGTTACCTGATGAAACAGGGCCGGATCCCGGACGGCTGGTTCGCCGCCCAGGTCGACCAGGCGGATCGGGTCGATGGCGATATCGACACATTGTCCGGCCGGATTGCCCAGATTCGCACCTGGACCTTTGTCGCCAACCGCCCGGATTGGCTGTCGGACCCCGACCATTGGCAGGGAATTGCCCGCGAGGTCGAAAATAAATTGTCGGACGCGCTGCACGAACGGCTTACTGAGCGTTTCGTTGATCGCCGTACCAGTGTATTGATGCGCCGCCTGCGGGAGAACGTGGTTTTGAATACGGAAATCGGAAAGACCGGCGAAGTCATCGTCGAGGGCCATGCCATCGGCCGGCTCGACGGGTTCACCTTTGCACCAGACGCGGCGGAGGCCGGCTCCGACGCCAAGGCGTTGCAGGCTGCGGCCCAGCAGGTGCTGGCGCGCGAGATCGATGCGCGGGCCGAAAAGCTCGGCAGCGCGCCGGACGAGCAATTCGTGCTCACCTCCGACGGCACCATCCGCTGGACCGGCGATGCCGTTGCCAAGCTGGTGGCGGCCGAAGACGCGCTGCATCCGCGGCTGCGCATCATCGCCGACGAGCGGCTCGCCGGCGCCTCGCGCGAGAAAGTGCAGACCCGGCTCGAGCTTTGGCTGAAGACCCATATCGAGAAGCTGCTCGGGCCGCTGTTCGAGCTCTCGAAGGCGGAGGACATCACCGGCATCGGCCGCGGCATCGCCTTCCAGCTGGTCGAGGCGCTGGGCGTGCTGGAGCGAGCCAAGATCGCCGCCGAGATGAAGGATCTCGACCAGCCGTCGCGCGCCGCCTTGCGCAAATACGGCGTGCGGTTCGGCGCCTATCACATCTATTTCCCGGCGCTCCTCAAGCCCGCCGCGCGTTCGCTCGCCTCGCTGCTCTGGGCGCTCAAGCACGACGATGCCGACCTGCAGGCGGTTTCGGGTGCGCAGCACATGGCGTCCAGCGGCCGCACCTCCTTCCCCGTCGACAAGGCGTTGCCGCGCGATGCCTATCGCGTGCTCGGCTATCGCCAGTGCGGCGAGCGCGCGGTGCGCGTCGACATTCTGGAGCGGCTTGCCGATCTGATCCGCCCGGCGCTGGCCTGGCGTGAGACCTCGTCCGGCGAGAAGCCGCTAGGGGCCTTCGATGGCCGCGGCTTTGTGGTGACACAGGCGATGACCTCGCTTACCGGATCGGCCGGCGAAGATTTTGCCTCCATCCTGCGCGCGCTCGGCTATCGCATGGACCGCCGTCCGCCGCTGCCGCCGAAGCCGGCCGTGGTGAGCGAGCCGGCCGCGACCGGGGCGCCGCCCGCAGCGCGCGCGGTTGAGGCGCCTGCCGTGCCGGCTGAAGCAATGGTCGAGCATATGATGTCGGGCGATCCGGCGCCGTCGGCCGGCCTGTTGCCGATGGTCTCGCTGATGCCTGCCGCGCGTGAGGAGCCTGTCGAGGCCGAGGCTGATGCGGCTGTGCCGGAAGATGTCGTGGCGGAGGAGCCGGCCCCTGTCGAGGTCACGCACGCGGAAACCACAGCTCCCGAAGCGCCGTCCGAACTCGCTGCGAGCGACGAAACCCAGCCTGCAGAAGCCGCGGCTGCAGAAGAAGCCGTGGCAGCCGGAGCGCCGGCCGCTGAAGCAACTCCCGCCACAGAGGCTGCGCCAGCGGCTGAAGCCGAGCCGCAGATGATCGAGGTCTGGCGTCCCGGTGGCCGCACCGACGACCGTAAGCCGCGCCATCGCCATCATCATCGTCCGCACGACCGCAAGGGCGGCGAGCAGGCGGCGGCCGGCGAGGTCGGCGAAGGCGACAAGCGCGAGCAGCGGCATCGTCACCACGGGCGGCGCGATTTCCGCAAGCGCGACGAACACGCTCCTGCTGCACCCGCAGAGGCGGCCGCCGAGGGCGCGCCCGCGCGCGAGGAGCGCGATCGGCCGCGCGAACGCTTCGGCAAGGAGCGGGACCGGGATCGCGACAACAGGAACAAGGGCAAGTTCGGGGATCGCGAGCATGGCGGCCGCGATCGTGATCGCGAACGCGGTGGACGTGATCGCGACAAGGGCGGCCGCGACAAGCGCGAGCATGGTCCCTCGCACCGTCCCTTTGCCTCCAGCGCGCCGCGCGAGCGTGAACGCGCCATCGACCCCAACTCGCCCTTCGCCAAGCTCGCGGCGCTGAAGGAGCAGCTCAGCGCCAACCGGAAGGATTAGCGTTTTCAAGCGAAGTGGGCACCGGTTCGCGTGAAGAAAACGCGTCAGAAGAAGGATTGATCAGACGGACCGTCAGCGGCTCGATAAATGGCTATGGCATGCGCGGGTGGTCAAGGCCCGCACCAGCGCCGCCGCACTCGTCGAGGCCGGTCATGTCCGCATTAATGGCGTGCGCGAGACCGCGCCCGGCCACAGCGTGAAGGCCGGCGATGTGCTCACCATCGGCCTCGACCGCTCGGTTCGTCTGCTCAAGGTGATCGGCTTCTCGGAGCGGCGTGGCGATGCGGCGGCAGCAAGAGTGCTGTTTGAGGATTTGCAAGCGGGGGCAAAATGACTATCTCAGCAGGCAACAACTTGCGTAAAAACGCCGCTTCGCCTGCTCCGGCTTCCCTTGCGATGGCTCAGTTCCTGCGCTAGGCAAGCCAGGAAAAGCAATTGGCGAAGACACTAAGCCGACAAAAAACCACACCGTTCCGGAGCCTTGGATGACTTACGTCGTCACTGAAGCCTGCATCAAGTGCAAATATACCGACTGCGTTGAGGTCTGCCCGGTAGACTGCTTCTACGAGGGTGAGAACATGCTGGTGATTCATCCGGACGAATGCATCGATTGCGGCGTGTGCGAGCCGGAATGCCCGGCAGACGCCATCAAGCCGGATACCGAGCCGGGACTGGAGAAGTGGCTGGCGCTCAACACGGAATACGCGAAGGCCTGGCCCAATATCACCCAGAAGAAGGACTCCCCGCCGGACGCGAAGGATTTCGACGGGGTCGAGGGCAAGTTTGAGAAATATTTTTCTCCGAATCCGGGGGCTGGAGACTGACCGGAGACTGAGGCATGGCCGCCGTAATTTAACCCTAATAACGGCCAGACAGCCAAAAAACGCCGCCCAAATGCTCTAAATCATTGATTTTTGCGGGAAATGTGCTATATTGGCACCATTCTCGCGAACCCCGTCAGCCCGCTTATGGCCCCTCTGGGTTCCCATGAAAAACCAATGAACAGGGGCGTGGCAGTTCCGCGCGCAGGCTGTGTCACAGAAAACGCGTAAAACGAGTGCTTCCAAACTGACAAAGAAAGCGGCGTCACACCGCAACGCATCCAAGAGCCGTGTCCGGGCACCCGCAAGGGAGACCAGGGCCGCCCACAAGGCGGTATCGGCTGCCAAGTCCTCGAAGAAAAGAAGCGAAATGCAACACAAGACTGCAAAACCAGCGGCGAAAGCACCCGCCGCCAAGGCCCCTGCTGCGAAAACTGCTGCCAAGGCTCCCGTCGCAAAGGCTGCTGCTCCGAAGACCGTTGCCAAGCCGGCGGCTCCGGCCAAGCCCGTCGTGGCGGCCAAGCCCGAGGAAAAGAAGGTCGTGACCCAGCGTCAGGGCTTCAAGGCCAATGAATTCGTGGTCTATCCCGCTCACGGTGTCGGCCAGATCCTGGCCATCGAGGAGCAGGAGATTGCGGGCGCCAAGCTGGAACTGTTCGTCATCAACTTCATCAAGGACAAGATGACGCTGCGGGTTCCGACCGCCAAGGTCGCCAATGTCGGCATGCGCAAGCTGTCCGATCAGGCGCTGGTCAAGAAGGCGCTGGAGACGCTCAAGGGCCGTGCCCGGGTCAAGCGCACCATGTGGTCGCGCCGCGCCCAGGAGTACGAAGCCAAGATCAATTCGGGCGACATCGTCGCGATCGCCGAGGTCGTGCGCGACCTCTATCGTTCCGAATCGCAGCCCGAGCAGTCCTACAGCGAACGCCAGCTCTATGAAGCGGCGCTCGACCGCCTGTCGCGCGAGATCGCGGTGGTGCAGCACTCGACCGAGACCGAAGCCGTCAAGGAGATCGAGAGCCAGCTCGCCAAGAGCCCGCGCCGCGGCGCCGCCAAGGCTGAAGGTGAAGGCGAGGCCGATGCCGAGGGCGATACCGACGAGAATGATGACACCGACGGTGATGACACTGTCGCTGCTGATGAGGCCGCGTAAACGCGTCGCTTCAAGCTTTCAAATGCAAAAGCCCGGTCGCAAGATCGGGCTTTTTGCTTTTGGGGCGCAGCATCCGGTCTCTATCGAAGGCTGTCAACGCGGCGCATGCCGAGGGTGACGAAGAGTTCTGCCTCGCCCGCTCAATCCACCACGATCTTCACCCGGTCGCGCACCTTCACCTGCGCGTGCTGATCGAGCCCGTTCAGCATGCGGAAGCGCTCCATTGGGTGGTCGACGCCGTCCATGCGGTGGGAGAGGGATTCGACCGTGTCGCCGGGCTGCACGGTGATCACCTTGATGCGCAAGGGGCGGGCAGCCTGGATTTCCTCCAGCGTCAGACGGCGGAAGGAGTTGACGGTCTCGCGCGCGTTGCGCTCGCTCTCGGTGTTTTTCTGACGCGCGGCGAAGATGAAACGGTAGACGTCGGAGCCAAAGCGCAGCGCGTAGATCTTGAACTGCCACTGGTCGCCGCGCGCGGTGGCTGACGCCGCCGGAAAGCCGTTGACGGTGATATCCTCGGTGGAGGCCTTGTCGACATTCTCCATCCATCCCGAGTTGAGATAGTCGCCGAGCGACTGCTCCGCCGGCACGCGCACGACGTCGAAGCGCATCGCCTGCGAGCCGCCCTCGCGCACGCCGATCACGGCCTGCGCGGTGTTGTCGAGCGTGAAATTTTCCGGCGCCTGGAACGTGAAGCCGAGCTTCGGATGCAGGAAGCGCCGCCCGCGTACGAAGCCTTCGCTGGGGTCCTCGCCATAGACGATGTTGTCGATCGTCGAGAGATAGGCCTCGCGGTCACGCTCGGCATTTTCCGGCGTGGTGTATTGCTTGGCGATATTCTGCGCGTTCAGGACACGCTCGGGCGTCGCCGGATGCGAGGACAGGAAGTCCTGCGCGCGCGGATCGAACGAGGACTTGCCGACCTTCAGCTCCGCATTACGCTCCATCGAGGTCAGGAAGCGGGAGGCGCCATAGGGGTCGAAATGCGCGCGCGCCGCAATGGTTACGCCGATGCCGTCGGCTTCGAACTCCTGCGCGCGTGAGAAGCTCGCCATCGTCAGCTTGGTCTTGGCGAGCGCAAGCGCGCTGAAATCGGAATCGTTGCTGATGTCCGTCTCGAGCCGCGTGACGATCGCGGCCTTGCGGGCCTCGTCCTCACGGATCGCGGCGTGTTTTGCCAATACATGCGCCATCTCGTGCGAGAGCACGGACGACAGTTCCGAGGTGTCGTTGGCAAGCGCAATCAGGCCGCGGGTGACATAGAGCTGGCCTGTCGGCAGCGCGAAGGCGTTCACCGCTCCCGAATTGAGGATGGTGACCTTGTAGCCCTGGTCGGGGCGGTCGGAGGCGGCGACCAGGCGGTCCACCGTCTTGCTGATCAGTGCCTCCAGCTGCGGGTCGTCATAGGCGCCGCCATAGGTCGCGAGGATCCGCTCATGCTCGCGCTCGCTGGCGGGCGTGCTCGTGACCACCGGCTTCGGCTTGGCCGGTGGAAGGGGAACGGCCGGTGAGGCTACCTGGAACCGGTTCATGTCGCCGCAGGCGGCAAGCGCAAGCGCAAGCAGCAGCGCGGCCGGCGCAGCCCAAAGCTGGCGGCTCATTCCCCGGTCGCGCCGTCCCACAAACCCATCCACTCTTGGCAATTCGCCTCGTCCTCGCGGGGTTCAGTTCCCGCCCAGCAATTCTATCTGTCCCACCCGAACGACGTCGATCCTTGGACCTTGACTCGGACCTTGATTCGAACCCTGGCCTGGACCTTGACGCACCTCAACCCAGCCCCTCACTCGAATTCGCCTGTTTTCGAGCGACTTAAGCGCGACGCCGGCCTGCGCGAATGCCGGCAGCGCTCGCCTTGGAATAGTCACAGCAAAGTCTCGTGTCCAGCTTCGTCCGAAGTTCAGGTAAGTCGTTGCGCCGGATTGGTGGACGGACAAAACCCTGCCCTCGACCACCATGAAGCGCCCCATCCCCGCCAAAATATCGTCCGCGCTTTCCGCGTTTTTTATGACGGCGTTGCCGGCCCAGGTTCCCCTTTGTGCCTGTCTTGCCTCGGCCTCGGCCGCCTTCAGGACGGCGGTACAATCCGTATCGTCGAGATCCGGCGAGACCAGCGCCACCCCGGCGGATAAAAGCTGCGCCTGAACCGGGGTGTCGGAAGCCGGAAGGTAGACGAACGCGGCCTGCCGC
Organism: Bradyrhizobium sp. Tv2a-2; assembly: GCF_000472425.1. Lineage (GTDB taxonomy): Bacteria > Pseudomonadota > Alphaproteobacteria > Rhizobiales > Xanthobacteraceae > Bradyrhizobium. Next base: position 295,346 of record NZ_AXAI01000007.1, read on the forward strand.
CCGTAGCGGTCGGGCGCATCGTCGGCCCCGCGCAAGCTCACATCATGGTCGGCGAGTACAGCCGCCAGCGCGCTGACGCGATCGGCCTTGGTCGTACCCGCAGGCTCGATGCCGGCAAGCCGGATCTCACGTCCATCGTCGAGACGAAAGCTGCGGCCATCGACGATCTCGGCGACATGGCCTCCACCGAGATCAGGCGGCGCGCATGACGCAGCACACGGCGTCGTCGCAGAACCCAGAGCGACCAGGCCCAGCACCAACACGCGCGCGCGCACTCGCTCAACGCGAGCGAAGAGAAAGGGCAAAACCATCGCGGCATGTTTGCACGTTTCGTCCATTCCGCTTAGTGGAAAAACCGCTTCGCTTGCCGCTGCCGGATGCATGCGGCATGATCGCGCGCAATTTCGAAGAGGAGACAAGGCCGCAAGCCTTCAATGGCGGCCGTCCAGGGAGGGGACTCGATGAAAGCAACTTTATCAGCCATTTTCGCGTCTGCATTGGCGCTCACGGCAAGCGCAGCGCTGGCGCAGGACAAGCCGCCGCTGAAGATCGGCGGCATCCTGGACATGTCGAGCCTCTATGCCGACATCACCGGCCCCGGCAGCCTGGAGGCTGCGAAGATGGCGGCGGAGGATTTCGGCGGCGAGGTGCTCGGACGCAAGATCGAGGTGATCGCGGCCGATCATCTCAACAAGGCCGATCTTTCCGCCAACATCGCGCGCGACATGCTCGATAACCAGGGCGTCGAGATGATCTATGACGTCGCGGCCTCTGCGACCGCGCTGGCCGCCGCAGAGATTGCGAAGCAGCGCGGCAAGATCATCATGTTCAGCGGCCCCGGCTCGATCCGGCTCTCCAACGAGGCCTGCGGCCCCTACACCGTGCATTATGTGTTCGACACCTTTGCGCAGGCCAATGTAACGGGGCTCGCGGCGGTAAAAGGCGGGCTCGATACCTGGTTCTTCCTGACCGCCGATTATGCCTTCGGCCAGGATCTGGAGAAGGACACCACCAATGTGGTGCTCAGGAGCGGCGGCAAGGTGCTGGGCAGCGTGCGCCATCCGCTCAACACCTCCGATTTCTCCTCCTTCCTGCTGCAGGCGCAGGCCTCCAAGGCCAAGGTGATCGGGCTTGCCAATGCGGGCGGTGACACTGTGAACGCGATCAAGCAGGCGTCCGAGTTCGGCATCATGAAGGGCGGGCAGAAGATGTCGCCGCTGCTCGCCTTCGTCACCGATATCGATTCGATCGGGCTCGACACCGCCCAGGGGCTCCTGCTGGCGGAAGCCTTCTACTGGGACCTCAATGACGAGACCCGAGCGTTCTCAAAACGCTTCATGGAGCGCGTGAAGCGGCCCCCGACCTCGGCGCAGGCCGGCGTCTATTCTTCCGTGATGCATTATCTGCAGGCCGTGAAGGCCGCCGGCACCACCGATTCCGCGGCGGTGATGAAGAAAATGAAGGAAACTCCGATCAATGATTTCTTCGCCAAGAATGGCCGCATCCGCGAGGACGGCCGCATGGTGCATGATATGTATCTGTTCGAGGTGAAGAAGCCTTCGGAATCCAAGGGTCGCTGGGACGATTACAAGCTGCTCGCGACCGTGCCGGGTGATCAGGCGTTCCAGTCGTTGGAACAGTCGCGCTGCCCGCTGGTGAAGAAATAATTCTCACCGTCGTTCCGGGGCTCGCGAAGCGGGAACCTCAGGTGCGCAATTGCGCACCGGGGAACCTCGAGATTCCGGGTTCGGTGCTGCGCACCGCCCCGGAATGACTGAGCAAGACAACAACCAACAACAACGAAGGCAAAAATCCCATGAGCGCAAACGAAATGGTCCTGCAGCACCTCGACTCCGGGCTCCTCACCATCACCATGAACCGCCCGGAGCGGCGCAATGCACTCAATCCGGACATGGTGACCGGGCTCGTCGCAGCCGCGCGGCGCGCGGCGGAGGATCACGAGGTACGTGCGGTGCTGTTCAAGGGCGCCGGTGGCACCTTCTGCGTCGGCGGCGACGTGAAGTCGATGGCGGAGGGGCGCGCGCCGCTGCCGTTCGAGGCCAAGCTCGCGAACTTGCGCCGCGGCATGGAAGTGTCGCGGATCCTGCACCAGATGCCCAAGCCCGTGGTCGCGCAACTCGATGGCGCCGCTGCCGGCGCCGGCCTGTCGATGGCGCTGTCCTGCGATCTGCGCGTGGCGAGCGCGTCCTGCAAGATCACCACGGCCTTCGCCAAGGTCGGCTTCTCCGGCGACTATGGCGGCACCTATTTCCTGACCCAGCTGCTCGGCAGCGCGAAGGCGCGCGAACTCTATCTGCTGTCCCCGGTGCTGTCCGCCAACGAGGCGCTGGCGCTCGGCATGGTGACGAAGGTGGTGGCGGACAGCGAGATCGACGCTGCCGCGCGCGAGCTGGCGCTATCGTTGGCGCAAGGACCTTCGGTCGCGCTTGGCTACATCAAGCGCAACATCAACAATGCCGAGACGATGTCGCTGGAAGCCTGTTTCGACGGCGAGGCGATCCATCACACCCGCGCCGGCGAGACCGCCGACCACAAGGAGGCGGCGAAGGCGTTCGTCGAGAAGCGCAAGGCCAGTTTCCGGGGCGAGTAGATGTCAAGTTATCTTCGGCTCCGCCAGATCTGCCTGGTCGCGCCCAAGCTCGAGCCTGTGATCGCGGATATTGCTGCGATCATGGGGCTTGCGGTGTGCTACCGCGACGGCAATGTCGAGAAATACGGTCTCGTCAATGCGCTATTGCCGGTGGACACGATTTTGCTCGAAGTGGTGTCGCCGTTCCGCGATGGCACCACGGCCGGCCGCTTCATCGAGAAGACCGGCGGCCGTGGCGGCTATATGGCGATCTTCTGCTGCGACGATCCGGACGCTCGCGCAAAGGCAGCCAATGCAATCGGCGTGCGCACGGCGAACGTGATCACGCACGACCCCTATCATGGCGTGCAACTTCACCCCCGCGACTGCCGCGCCGCTTTCATCGAGTTCAACCACACCGATGGCAGCGACGATGTATCAGGGGCTTATCCGCCTGCGGGACCCGATTGGCCGAAATTCATCCGCAAGGATGTGACGCAGGCGCTCACAGGCGTCGAGATGCAGAGCCCGGAGCCGGACGCGCTGGCGGCGCATTGGGGACGGATACTTCAGGTTCCGGTGTCGCGCGGCGAGGGCGGTGTGGCCGAATTGAAGCTGCCCAATGCAAGCTTCCGGTTTGTGCGGGGCGATGCCGAGATCATGAGCGCGCTGGATTTCCGCGTTGCGGACCCCGCCGCTGTCTGTGAGGCGGCGCGAGCAAGAGGCTACGATATTTCGGCCAATGCGTTTCAGCTTGGCGGGGTGGCGTTTCGGCTTGCCTAAAGCACGATGAGATTTGGTTGAATCGTCATCGCGCTTTAGGTCTTTGATTGAGCATGATCTTTCCGGAAAACCGCTACACACTTTTCCGGATCATGCTCTAGTGATCTCGCTCGTCTCCTGTTCCGTCACCCTGAGGCGCTCGCGAAGCGAGCCTCGAAGGGTGGGCGGCCCGGCAGCCGCTGGGGCCGTTCATCCTTCGAGGCTTGCTCTGCTCGCGCCTTCAGGATGACGGAGATAGAGCGAACTCGTGATCGATAAGAAGAATAAAAGGAACTCATGACATGCCACACCCGCTCGATACCTTCTTCGCTCCGCACAGCATCGCGCTGATCGGCGCATCCCGCGATCATGAGAAGATCCCGGGCCGTCTGCTTGCGATGCTGCGCAAGAACGAGTTTCCCGGAAAGATCTATCCGATCAACCCGAACTATGACGACATCGACGGGCTGAAGTGCTTCAGGTCGATCGCCGACATCGGCGCGGCAATCGATCTCGCTGTCATCATCATCCCCGCGCGCAGCGTGCCTGCGGCGCTACAGCAATGCGCCGATGTCGGCGTCAAGAATGCCGTGATCATTTCCTCCGGCTTCGCGGAGGAGGGCGGCGAGAGCGCGGCCATGCAGGACGAGATCGCCGCGCTCGCCAGGCGAACTGGCATGCGCATCTCCGGACCCAATGCTGAGGGCTTCTACAGCAGCGTCCAGCGCGTGGCCGCGACGTTCAGCCCGGCGGTCGACGTCAAGCCGGGCGTCGTGCCGTTGGCCGCGACCAAGCGGCGGATCGGCATCGTCGCGCAGAGCGGCGGCATCGGCTTTGCCTATTTCAATCGCGCCAAGGCACTGGGTGTAGCCGTGAGCTATGTCGTGTCCGCCGGCAATGAAAGTGATCTCGGCGCCGGCGAGTTCCTGGACTACATGGTGCAGGACGCCTCGACCGACGTGATCATGCTGTTTATCGAGGGCATCCGCGACGTCGACAAATTCCTCGTCGCCGCGAAGCGCGCGGCCGAGATGAAGAAGCCCGTCATCGTGACCAAGGTCGGCCGCTCCGGCGCGGGCGAGCGTGCGGCAGCTTCTCACACCGCGAGCATGGCCGGCTGGTCGGCGGCCTACGACGCGGTGTTCGCGAAATTCGGCTTTATCGTCTCCAACGATCTCGATGAGGCGATGGCGATCGCCTCCGTCCTGACCACGAGCCCGCTGCCGAAAGGCGATCGCGTAGCCGTGCTGACCGTCTCCGGCGGCGCCGGCATCTGGGGTGCGGATACCGCCTCGCTGCAGGGGCTGCAGGTGCCGGAGCTGTCCAAGCCCATCCAGGACGAGATCATGACCCTGCTGCCGTCCTATGGCAGCGCGCGCAATCCGATCGACGTCACCGCGCAAGGCGTCACCAGCGGCGGCCTGCAGAAGAGTATCGATCTGCTCAGCACATCGGGAGAGGTCGATGCGATCCTGGTGGTCCTGTCGATGTCGAGCGAAACGCGGATGCCGTTCAAGGAGGACGAGCTGAAGCCCGTGCTGCGGGCGCAGCACAAGCCGGTCGTGTTCTATTCCTACACGCTGCCGTCGGATTTCGCGCGCCGCGAGCTTGCCAAATCCGGCGTGGTCCTGCTCTCAGGCCTCACCCATGCCGGCACCGCGCTGCGGCGGCTGGTCGATTATGCCAGGTTCAAGGCGGCCGCGCCGGCGGACGCCGCGGTCCTAAAGGAGCGCGATCTCTCCGCGCATCTCAAATCATCGGCGCTGTCTGAAGCCGACAGCAAGGCGCTGCTGCGAGCGGCCGGCATTGCGCTGCCGGAGGAGATGCTGGTCACGGACAAGAGCGGACTTGATGCGGCCATTGCGCGCGCGGGCTTTCCGCTGGTGATGAAGATCCAGTCGCCCGAGATTCCGCACAAGAGCGAGGTCGGCGGCGTGCGCGTCAACATCACGACCAAGGGCGAGGTCTTCCTCGCCTATGAGGCGCTGCTTGCGAATGTGCGCAAGGCCCGCCCCGATGCGGCGATCCAGGGCGTGCTGGTGGGGCCGATGGCCAAGAAGGGCGTCGAGATCATCATCGGCACGTTGCAGGACAAGACCTTCGGGCCGATGGTGATGGTGGGCCTGGGCGGCATCACCACCGAGCTGTTTCGTGACGTCGTCTATCGCCCGGCCCCGGTGAGCGCGGGGGAGGCAGTCGGCATGCTGGACGAACTGAAAGCCGCACCGCTGCTGCACGGCTTTCGTGGCGCGCCGAAGGCCGATGTCGCGGCGCTGGCAGAGCTGATCGCGCAGCTATCGCTCTTGGCCGCGCGGCTGCGAGACGAGGTGGCGGAGATCGAGGTCAATCCGGTGCTGGTGCATCCGGAAGGACGCGGCGTGACGATCGTGGACGCGCTGGTGGTGAAAAGGAACTAGCTCACGCGGTCGATGGGAGGGGAGACCCCCACCCAACCGCGTTTATGTTCGCCAGCGACGCCGTCGTCTCCGACAAGAGGCGAGGGCACAATAATGAGCAGCGCGCTGTTACCGCCCCTTGAAATTCGCTACTCGCCGCTCGGCGGTCGCCTTGACGCCTTCCTTGAAATCTTCCGTCGCGCGCAGTTTTGTCTGTTCGACCAGCTCGTGGTTGGTCGCGGCCAGCACGCGATCGGCGAGGCCGGCGCGCATGGTGGCGCGGGTCGAGACGAGGCCGAGCGGGGAGCATTCGGCGATCTCGCCGGCGAGCTTTATCGCGGCAGGACGCACCTCGTTCTGCGGCACCAGCTCGTTGGCGAGGCCCCAGCGATAGGCTTCCTCGCCGGTGACGCGGCGGCTGGTATAGAACATCAGCTCTGCATTGTTCTTGCCGATCAGCTCGGGCAGCGTCGCAGTCAGACCAAAGCCCGGATGGAATCCAAGCTTGGTGAAGTTGGCGGAGAAGCGTGCCTCGGGACACGTGACGCGGAAGTCCGCTGATACCGCCAATCCCAGCCCGCCGCCGATGGCCGCGCCATGCACGGCCGCGACGATCGGCTTCTTGTTGCGGAAGATGCGCACGGCCTGCACATAGAGATGGTTGATCGGCAGGTTGGCGGCGGGATCGCTCTCCGCGCGCGCCTCCTGCTCCTGCCGCGCCGGGTCCGAGAAATTGGCGCCGGCGCAGAATGCCTTGCCTTGCGCCGCCAGTACCGAGGCGCGGATTTCGATGTCGCGATCGAACTCCTCCAGCGCATCGGCGATCTGGTTGATCAACGTCACGTCGAAGAAATTCAGCGGCGGCCGTCGGATCTCGATCAGGCCGACATGGCCGTGCCGCTCGACGCCGATTTCAGTGTAGTTGCTCATGGATGTCCTCGTTTAGATCAGCGCAGACCAAGTCCGCGGGCGATGATGCCGCGCAGCACTTCGGTGGTGCCGCCCTGGATGGTCAGTTTCGGCGCGGTCTTGATGGCGAAGGAGAGCTGTTTCTCCAGCGTCTCGCGATTGCCGACGTCCTCCTCGACGAAGGCGGCGAGATCGCGCACGCGGTGCGGCAGTTGCTGCTCCCACACCGTGCCGATGTCTTTCACGATCGCAGCTTCGACCACCGGCTCCTTGCCGGCATGCAGCATGCCGGCGACCGAAACCGACATCCGCCGCATGGTGTGGACCTGCGCCACCAGCCGGCCGATGCCTTCGGCTGCGCGCGTATCGGGGTTGTTGCCGACGGCGCGCACGAGTTCGGTCAGCACGTAATAGGTTTCGAGAAAACGCTCGGGGCCCGAACGCTCATAGGCGAGCTCGCTCGTCGCCTGCTTCCAGGCACCGTCGATCTCGCCGAGCACATGGTCGTCGGGAATGAAATAGTCGGTGAAGACCACTTCGTTGAACTCGAACTGGCCGGTGATCTGGCCGATCGGGTTCACCTTGATGCCCGGCTGCTTCATCTTGACCAGGAATTGCGTCAGGCCGTGGCGACGGTTTTCCTTGGTCGGCGGCGAGGTGCGGAACAGCGCGATCATGTAGTCGGCGATATGGGCCGAGGAGGTCCAGATCTTGGTGCCGTTGATCAAAAAGCCGCCGTCGGTCTTGGTCGCCTTGGTCTTGGCGGCGAACAGGTCGGAGCCCGAGTTCGGCTCGCTCATGCCGATGGCAAAGCAAAGCTCGCCGGCGCAGATGCGCGGCAGGATGTCCGCCTTGATGTGCTCGGGCGCGTATTTCAGCAGGACCGGCCCGCTCTGGCGGTCGGCGACAAAGAAACGGCGCGTCGGCGCGTTCGCCACGCGCATTTCCTCGGTCACCACATAACGCTCCAGGAAGGAGCGCTCATGGCCGCCATATTTCTTCGGCCAGGTCATGCCGATCCAGCCGCGCTCGCCGACCTTGCGCGAGAATGCCGGCACATCGGTATCCTCGCGGTTGGGCTTGAACGGGCTGAAAGTGCCGGCGGCGATCTCCTCGGCGAGGAAGGCGCGCACTTCCTTGCGCAGCTCTTCGCATTTGGGCGGCAGGCGGATCGGGTCGAAACGGAGCGCTGCGGTCATGGTCTGAAGTCCTTTCTCAGCGCGAGGCCACCAGCGGCCACAAATCGTCGGCACCACGGGCGGCGACCCGTTTGCCGAGCTCGACGGCCCAGTAGCTTTCCGAACCGAAATCATCGCGCCAGGACAGCGCGCGCAACGAGTAGCGGTGCAGGATATGCTCGATGGTGAAGCCGATCGCGCCATGCACCTGGTGGGCGATGGCGCCGCCCTTTTCGGCCGCCTCGCTGCAGCGGATCTTTGCAGCCACCGTTTCCAGGAACACGGCGTCGTCGTCAAACGAGCTGTCGTCGTTGATGGTGTCCGCGGCCGAGGTCGCGGCGGCGAGTGCAGCGGCCGACTCGCCGGCAAGGCGGGCGAGGTTGTGCTGCACGGCCTGGAATTTCGAGATCTTCTTCTCGAACGCCACGCGCTCGTTGGAATAGCGCACGCTGATATCGAGCATGGACTCCAGCGCGCCTGCGATCTGCAGGCTGCGTACCACGCCCCCCATCAGCATCAGCGCGGTCTGGTCGAAGCCTTTGGGCGCCGGCTTGATGGTGACAGGCGAGACCTTGTCGAAGGTCACGACGTCGCTGTTGTCATTGGCGAGGTTCAGCCCCGCCTCGATCCGCAACTTGGACGCATCGACCAGCGCGATCGACCAGCCATTGGCGCCGCTCGCGAGCACCGCGACATGTTTTGCCGCCTTCGCGAACGGCACGCCGCGCGCGCGGCCGGAGAGCGTGCCGTCGGCATTCAGCGTGATGCGGTCCTTGGGGCTCGCGGGTGCGACCGTCATCTCGCCATCGGGCGAGGTAATCTTGGCCTGCGCCAAAAGCCAGCCGGCCAGCATGGTTTCGGCAAGCGGCACCGCAATCGCAAAGCGGCCGGCGGCACCGAGCACACCAAAGCCGTCGGCGAGCGAGGCGCCCGCGCCACCGCAGTCTTCGGATACCCAGGACAGCGGCAAGCCGGCTTCCGTCAGCGCCTGCCACAGCGGCGCTTTCCAGCCTCCGGTCTTGTCGCTGGTGACCGCTTGCACGTCGGCGAGGTCGGCAAAGATCTTCTCCGCGGTCTCGACGACGATGTTTTCACTCTCCGCCACAGCGTTCCTCGCATGTAAGATATTGGCACGTGCCGGCCCAGCGGGCCTTGCCGCGTGCAATCCGTTCTTGCACCGGATGATGAGGAAAAGCCATGGTCCTGACAAGCGCTCTCCGCAGGGGCGCCTGCGGTGCCGGCATATGAGGCGGTCACGCGCGGCGCTTGCGAAAATTGTTATTCCGCGCAATGGAGTTTGGGCGATTGCGTGAGGCTTGCCGCGCGTTATGGTAGACCGGCGCGGCCGCTAGCGCTGCTTCAACGACAACACGAGGAAACGATGTCGAAGGATGGTTTGTACGCGATCGTGACGGGTTCGGCGTCGGGGCTTGGGGCCGCGACCGCGGGCCTTCTGGCCCAAGGCGGCGGGCGCATCGTGATCAATTATTCCAGCAGCAAGGCGGACGCCGAGGCGACTGCCGAAGCCTGCCGCAAGGCCGGCGCGGCCGAGGTCGTGGTGGTGCAGGGCGATGTCTCGCGTGATGCGGACTGCAAGAAGATCGTCGCGGCGGCCGCACCCTGGGGCCGGCTGGATGTGCTCATCAACAATGCCGGCACCACCAAGCACGTGCCGCATCACGATCTCGACGGGCTCTCGGCGGAAGACTTCCAGCGCATCTACGCCGTCAACACGATCGGGCCCTATCAGATGATCCGCGCGGCCCGCGCGTTGCTCGAGGCGGGATCGAAGGCCTCGGGCCGCGCCTCTGCCGTGGTGAACATCTCGTCGGTCGCCGGCATCAGCGGCGGTGGTTCCTCGGTCGCGTATGCCGCGAGCAAGGGCGCGCTCAATGCCATGACGCTGTCGCTGGCGCGCGCGCTCGCGCCCGCAATCCGCGTCAACACCGTCTGCCCCGGCTATATCGATACGCCCTGGTTCACCAAGGGCCGCGGTGAAGCCGGCGCCAAGCAGGTGCGCGATGCCGTGGTGGCGCGGGTGCCGCTGAAGGTCGCCTCCAGCGCCGAGGACATCGCGCAGCTCGTCTGCTTCCTGGCGAGCCCGCCGTCGAGCAACATGACCGGCGAATGCGTCCGCATGGATGCGGGCATGCATTTGATTTTGTGACGCGCTGTCATTGCGAGGAACGAAGCGACTAAGCCATCCAGGGCCTCACGTGGGGCCCTGGATTGCTTCGCTTCGCTCGCAATGACGAGGAGACGGCGTTGCTCCGGCTAGAGCATTTCCGGTTCTGATTGAATCAGAACCAGAGCTCTAGATTCTTGTTTTGACGCGTTTTCTTCACGCGAACCGGTCCCCACTTCGCTCGAAAACACTCTAGCGATTAAAATCCTTGATCACGCCGCTCGCCACCAGGCGGTTCCAGATGAACAGCACCACCAGCGCGCCGATGGTTGCGGTGATGAAGCCCGCGCCCTGTTCGGGACCGTAATGGCCGATGGTCTGGCCGATCCAGGTCGCCAGGAACGCGCCGACGATGCCGAGCACGGTGGTCAGGATGAAGCCGGACGGATTGTTCGGCCCCGGCGACAGGAAGCGGGCGATGAGGCCCGCGATGAAGCCGACGATGATGATCCAGATAATGCCGCTCATGATTGCCGTTCTCCCCTGAACCACAGAACGCGCGTCTGTCTGGCGATCAGATGCGCCCGGATAATTCGTCCTCCGTCGGTAGCCGTCCATCCGGCGTCAGGTGGTCGACCACCTGCGGCAGGTATTGGCTCAGGCCATTCAAGAGTTCATCGCGCGAGAGGCCGCTCTGCGAGGAGAGCAGACCGATCTGGTCGGCGCCGAGCGCACTGGAGAGGTCGCCGGGAGAGATCTGCTGGTTCTGTCCACTGCCGACCCATGAATTGGCCTTCTCGGCATGGCCGGAATCCTGCAGCTGCTTGAGCAGGTCGGACAGGCCGCCCGACAGCACCGTGCCGGCCGCGGCGCCGCCAAGCAGGCCGCCCAGCGGCCCCTTGAGCACATCACCAAGGCCACCGCCCCCGCCGCCAAGAGCGCTGCCAAGTGCGCCACCAAGGCTGCCGCCGCTCTGTGCTGACGCTGGCGTCTGTGGGGGTCCAGACGATGGCACCGAGGCTGTGCTCGGCGCCGGCGAACCGGCAGTGAAATGTTTGAAGGCCTTCCAGGCAAGAAGCCCGAGGATCGCCATGGACATTGGCGACATGCCGCCGGAGCTTTGCGCGCTCGGAGTGGAGGGTCCGCGCGGACCATTCTGCATGCCGTTGAGGACGTCGAGTAAACCCATTGTTCGCTCCTACCGCCTGCTGCCCCGCTGGCCAAAAACATACCGTTGGCCGATGACGGTTACAAGGCGGCCTTGAAACCGCTCTGATGGTGGCGACGATGAACGAGAGCGCGAAGGGGGCTATCCGGGATGCAGATGGATCGACGAGCCAAATTCTTGATTGCGGTGCTGGCGGCGCTGCTCGGCGTGCCGGCGCTGGCTGCGCCGCCGACCGTCACGCCGTCACCCGGCTATGACGCCCGGCTGCAGGAGAGCCGCAAGGCAACGGCAACGACATCGGACCCGTCCCTGGCGCCGGCGAATGCTCCGTTGGCGCCGCGGCATGATGCCAGGCGAAAGCGCGCTCAGCGTACTCATTGATGTCGAACAGGGGGCGATGTCGAACAGGGGGCGTCACGGCGTTTCGCGCCGAAACCGCGTCAGCTCTTCTTGCCCTTGCCGTCCTTGGCGGCGTCCTTGGCGCCATCCTTGGCCTGGCTGCCCCCGAAGAGCTTCTTCAGGTCATTGATGGTATCCGACAGGCGCGGCCAGTCGCAGGAGAATGAGTGCTGCTGCTGCCGCGGACAGCGCGGCCGGCCGTCGATCTGCTTGCTCGGACGGGCCTGCGGGATCGGCACCCGCTCGGCTTCGGTTCGCAGCGAAGCCGACTGCAGCGGCTGCGGCTGCTCCTGCTGCAACTCGTCCTGCTGCTGCCTGGCCGAGAGCGCGGCCTCAACGCTGTTGCGCCGCTGCTTCTCCAGATAGAGCGTATATTGCTGGTCGATATATCTCTGCTCTTCCGGCGTCGGATTGGGACCGGCGATGTCGAAGCTGCGGTCCTGCATGAAGTCATAGTAAGTGTAGCCGCCACCCGACTTGCGACGGCCAGCGAACTTGGCGTTGCAATCGGCGAGCCCAGCTGTCTTGTCTTCCTTGGTCGCGGCCTTGGCCGCCGCGTCCGCGCATTCTTCGAAATCGACAGGCGCGCGCTTCCACCACGCTGCAGGCGCGCGAGACGGCTGCAGCAATGCCACCACGGCCAATGCTGCCACAATCAGCGCAGCACGACGCATTCCAGTCACCGACGAATTTCCCCAGATCCACCCCGGACACAATTGGGTTTCCGATTGTCGCCATTTTGTGGCGATGAGTTCCGCGATGATGGAACCAATAGGGCGCCCCGATGACAGCACGATGTCGAGGGTCGCTAAGTCGATCTAGACTTTGACGTTTTTCCGCCCGCGTTGTGGAGCAACAATTTTCCCCGCAATTTTTGCGATATTTTTTCTTTCGACCAATGCAGCGGCCCGCAACAGAGCCAGACGGAAACACTCCGCGCGACGCAGGGTTCCCGTCGTGCTTGATGGAACCCGCGCTCAGGCGCGCAGGCGCGCAGGATTGGTATTGGCGGCAATCGCGGCCCGCCGGTCGACGATTGCATTATGGAACTGGTCGAGCACGAGGCTGTAGGCGAGCAGGTCGCCCTCCTCGATCGCACCGTCGTCATAGCAAGTGAGCGTCTCGCGCAGAATCTCGTCGGCCTCACGTTGCAGCGTGTCGAGGTCCTCCGTGGTCTCGATCTGCCGCAACAGGGAGATTGCTAGCAGCAGCTTTTCGCGGTGGGCGGTGTTCAGTCTGCGCTCGTCGCGCTTGATGTAGTGGCGCAACCACGCAGTCACCGAACCGAACACCGAGAGCAGCAGCACCACGCCCCAGATGTAGTCGCTGTATTTCTCCATGAAGGTGCGTTCGGTGCCATCGATATAGGCCGCCGCCCCGGGATGCGCGGGCAGCGCCGCATCTTTGTCGGTGTTGGGCTTCTCAATCTTGGCGGCGCCGGGAATCTCGCGGATCAACGCGGGGCGCGCGGCGAAGATCTGCCGGGTCAACGTGCCGACCGTGGTTTCAGACAGGCTGTTGGGGGCGATGATGAGATGGCTGACGCTGACGGTCTCGACCTTGTCGTCGGGACGGGCCGGCGAGGTCGAGAAGGCGCTTTCGGGAATTTCTTCCGATTCATAGGCGGGGTGACGCGAGGCGATCGCCTCCGACACCTCGATCGGCAAGAAGCTCGGCTCGCCGCGCAGTTTTGCCGTGGTCGCGATCGCCTCCGCCGTGAGCTTGCTGTCGACCGGAGCGACCGTCATGAACGCGTCGAGGTTGGCGTCGCGCAGCATGTCGCCGATCTGCCCGACATTGAACTGCGCGATGCCGACCTTGTCGGGGCTCACGCCCGCCTCGGCGAGGAGGACACGCAACAGCTTGATGTTCACATTCGTGCGGCCGACCGCGCCGACGCGCTTTCCAGCGAGGTCGGCGATGGTCTTGGTGCTGGTCTTGCCGCTCTTGCCCGGTCCTTTCGGTCGTGGGGCAGCCCACAGCACCACGACATTCTTGCGCAGCACGGCGATCGATGTCGTGCCCTCGGGCATTTCCTCGTCAGCGCGCGCCACCGCAAGGTCGGCCTTGTCGCCGGCCAGTGCGGCGATGCTGTCGACCGGACCTGCGGTCGGGACCAGCGCCAGCCGAACGCTCGAACCCTCGCGGGAAAAAATCTCCGACATCGCCTGAATGACGCTGTGGTCCTCGCTGCCGACCGGGCCCACGGCAATCCGCAAGGTGGTTGGCCGCAGAATGAGAAAAGCGGCACCGGCGGCGGCCGCGAAAAATGCCAACATCGCCGCCAGGATCAGGAACGGTGAGCCCTTCCGCCGCCGCCCGCGCTGCGGCAGATCCCGCATCCCGTTCAGGAGGTCGGACAAGGACTCCGTCGTAGACATGCTGCCGCCGATCCCTTGGGGCCAAAGCCCGGTTGCAGCATAGCACGTCCCCGGGGAGATGCGACGAAGGGTTGCGCAGCAGGGAACTCGCCCCCCCACAGCCAGCGCCGGGCTTTCGCCCGTCGAGACGGCCGCTGTTCGCGGCCTCTCAAGGTGAGGGTGATGGCGCGGAGCCTGCGGCGCGCGCGAGCGGCGTCGCCCCCGCCTTCGCCATCATCATCTCCGTCACCGCTGCCAAAATCCGCTCGACGGCCGCGTGACGATAGGCCCAGTGTGGTTCGGGGCCGGGCTTGGCGATCACCATGGTGGCGTTGGCTTCGAACGGCAGGAGATTGCCGTTGCTGTCGAGGCCGAAATCGACCCCTGCATAGTCGAGGCCGAGCGTATCCCTGATTCCAGCGAGCGCGTGCATGGCCTTCGCGCCTATCACGGACGGCATGTCCGTAAGAAAGCGCGCTTCCTCTTGCCGGTGATCTTCCTTGTCGGCCATGTCGGAGGTGAAGTAGTGCACCTTCCAGTGCGCGGATATCGCCAGATGCAACGGATAGAGCCGACCGCCGATCATCATCACCCGGTATTTCCGCGCCTTGCCGTCCGGACCGCGCGCATCGAGATATTCGATCGCGAACAATGCCTCGCCCGGAAGGCCGGCAGCGGCCGCAGCGAGCTCCCCGCGCTCCTGCACCAGAACGAAGTTGCGGCCGGTGTGGTAGCCGGGCGAGCGCAACAGCAGCGGAAAGGTGAGGCCGCATCCGGCGAGCAGGTCCGCGCCGCCAGGGCCAGCGAGAAGGCTTCGGTCGACAACGATGGTGCGCGCTGTCCTGACATCAGGCACGGTGCGCAATTGCTCCGAATTGGCGAGCCGCCCGGTCTTCATCACCGCATGCGGATCGTTGATGACGGGCACCTCGGCCGCCGCAGTGAGATGGCAGGCCGCAAGCAGCGCGTCCTCGCAGAGGTCGGCGTCCCCGATCGCGTTGAAGATAAGGTCATGCGGTGGCGGCGCCTCCGACGCCTCAAGGTGGTCCGCGACGACGACCGTGGTTTGAAAGCGCGTATCGTCCAGAAACAACGCGGTCGGGATGTTGCCGCCGCCGGATGACACGAGCTGAACCAGCCTCACCGGCGCAGCGCTGCCGCGATAGGGCAGGGTCGATATGGCGCGGCCACGAAAGCCCTTGCGAAAATGCTCGCGCGCGGCGTCCCGCTCGCCGAGATCCGCAAGCACCGCGCCCAATCCCTGATGCGCCGGCGCGTGGTCGGGATCGATCTCGAGCACCGCCTCATAGTGTCGCCGCGCCTCCTTATACTTGCTGGCGCGCAACAGGAGATTGGCGAAGTTGACATGCCCGACCGGATTTTGCGGGTGATGCAGGATGGCTTCGGCATAGACTCGGCAGGCGGCGTCGATCGCGCCCATCTCGGTGAGCAGGGTGCCGAACTCATTCAGCGCGCTGAAATGGGTCGGGGCCTTCTGCAGGATGGCGATGAAGGCGAGCTTTGCCTCCTCGCGTCGGTCCAGTGCCGCAAGCAGGACGGCGCGTTCGACTGCCGCTGCGATCGCCGTCTCGCCGCCGGCATCCTGCTTCAGCAAGGCTTCGAGTCGGTTCAACCTGGCGAGCTGCGCCAGGCGCGGCGCCCAATCGTCCCGATGCCGGACCGTCGCCGGCGAAGCGGACTCGTTCAGCTTCGCGCCCATGGCTGCATTCGCTTTCGATCCCTCATGGGAACGGACTACACCAGGATTGACCGATTCGCGCCGTCGCGCGATGGCAAGTCATAAATTCTTAACCTTGCGCGCGAGGCTCGGCGGCAGCCCCCAAAACGAATTGTTTACCATGCCGAGGGCATGGTTAACGCATTCCCACCATGAGAGTCATTCCGTGACTAGCCAAGCGTCAGCCGCCACTTCTCTCCCTGCCGCCGAGCACGCCGCGTCCAACGTGGCGCGGCAGCTTCTGATCGGACAACAATATTTTGCCGAAGGTCGCATCGGCCCGGCGATCGCCGCTTACCAAAGCGGGCTTGATTCGGCCGCGATGGCAGGCGTCAGCCTGATCGCTGGTGACATCCTCGCCGAGCTGCATGCCAAGCTCGGCAATGCCTACATGGTGGGCCGGCGGTTCGGCGCGGCGACCGAAGCCTACAAAAGCGCCCTGCGGCTGAAGCCGACCTTGACCGCATGCTGGTGCAATCTCGGCAATGCACAGCTGGAGCTGGGCCAGCCCCAGGCCGCCATCACCCTCTATGTCGAGGCGCTGAAGCTCGATCCGGCGCACTGGCCCTCGCTCACCAACCTGGTGCACGCGCTGATGGCGGCACGGCAATTCGAGATGGCCAAGGGGTTGCTTGCGGACCTGATCGCGGCCCGGCCGCGGGACGGCAAACTGCATCACCAGCTCGGCAGGGTCTCGTTCGAGCTGAACGACATGGAAGCCGCGCTGTCGCATTTCCAGGTCGCGCTCGACATCAATCCGCGGGATGCCGAGAGCCTGTACTGGACCGGCGCCATCAGGCAGAAGATGGACGACAATCACGCGGCGCAGGCCGCTTATGCGGCGGCTGCGCGAATTCAGCCGCTGATCCGGCGCGCTGCCGCCAAGGCGCCGGCGGATTTCCGCGTGCTCGCGCTCTATGCGCCGTTTGCCGGCAACACGCCGGCCGAATATCTCTTCTCCAATGCGGCGCACGATACCGATACGCTGTCCTTGCTCGAGGACAGCGAGATCGATGTCGCCGCGCTCGGCGAGGTCCAGCTGGTCGTGAACCTGATTTCGGACGCCGATCAGGGCGGCGCCGTGCTGCCGCTAGCGGCGCGCCTTGTAGAAACACTCGGCAAGCCCGTGATCAATGATCCTGTCAGGATCCAGCGCACGACGCGCGATGCGGTGACGGATCTGCTGCCGGGCATTCCCGGCTGCCGTATTCCGAGTATCCTTCGACTTGCCGCACAGGCCGACGTCTCGGCCGCGGCGCTGGCGAAGATGCTGCCGTTCCCGTTTCCCGTGCTGGCCCGCCCGGCGGGCACCCACGGCGGCGACGATTTCGAGAAGATCGCCACTCTCGAGGAGCTCGCAAGCTTCCTCTCCACGCGGCCGGACAGCGACCACTATGTAATCGAATACATCGACTACGCCTCCGCCGACGGACATTTCCGCAAATACCGCTTCATCTTCGCAGGCCCGGACGTGCTGCCCTATCATCTGGCGATCGGGGAGGACTGGAAGCTGCACCACGACAATACCGACATGGCGAGCCACGCCTGGATGCAGCAGGAGGAGGCGGCTTTTCTGAGAGAGCCCGGCGCCGTGTTCTCGACCGCCAACTACTGCACGCTGGCCGAGATCCGCGAGCGCATCGGGCTCGATTATTTCGGCATCGATTGCGGTCTCGACCGCGACGGCAACATCGTCGTCTTCGAGGTCAACGCCTCGATGCTGGTGCACAACGACAACCCGGATTTCCCGTACAAGTCTCCCGCCGTCCACGCCATCAAGCAGGCGTTCGACAAGATGCTGCGCGAGCGTGCGGGATGCTGATTCAGGCTTAGCTTTGGTTGTCCGCAACCCGGACCCGTCAACCTGAGGTGCGAGCCTTGCGGCACGATTGCGCCGCCGGGCGGAGGCCTGCGCTGCACTACGGCGCCCTCAGGATGGGTGGACACCCCGCTGGCAGACGCTCACGGCAGATACAAATATTGCAGCAAGGTCCGCCCCACCGCCTGCAGACTATCGACCGAGCATTTGTCGATGGTGTCCTGGGTGGTGTTGAAATAGGGCTCGTATTCGAAATCGATCACCAGGAAGCTCGGAATGCCGGCGCCGTTGAGCGCGGTGTGATCGTCACTGATCGGATAGCTGGTCGATTTGGTCGAGAACGCCTTTGGCGCAATCGCCGCGCCTGCCGTCCAGAATTTCTTCACCTCGGGCAAAGCCAAGGCCAGCGATGAGGGCTCGGGCTGGAGCTCGAGGTCCTTGTCGCAGACCATGTCGAGCACCACGGCCTTCTCAGGCTTTTGGGCTGGATAATAATCGTGCAGATGATGGACGAAATAGGGGGAGCCGATTGCCATCCAGTTGGGATCGCCGGCCCCCAGCGCCTTCGGTCCTTCCTCGCCGTCGAAGAAGATCATGTCGATGCCGACCGCGGGCTTCGGCATGAGCGACAGCACGCGCGCTGTCTCGAGCAGCACGGCGACGCCGGATGCGGAGTTGTTGGCGCCCGGCATCGGTGCATCCGGACTCCTGGCGTCGCGGTAGGCACGCACGATGCTGTCGTAATGGGTCGCGACAATGACGCGGTGCGGATTTGAGGGCTGGAAGCGGGCGATGATGTTGGTCATCGCATGCGAAGCGCCGGCCGAGTCCTTGAAGGTCCAGCGCTGCGTGGTGACGACGTCGGCGCTGGTCTTGCCCATCTCGGCCTTGATGTAGTCGATGGCCTGCTCATGCCCGGGCGTGTCGATCGCACGCGGCGTGAAGCGCAACAGGTCGGCGATCCGGCCCATCGCGCGCTGGCCGTCCCATTGGTCGAGCGGCACCTCCGCCGCGCGCGAGCCAGGCGGATGCAGCGCGAGCGTGAGCGTGGCGGCGAGCGTTGCAAGGAGTTTCTGTCGCATCGTCGAAACCTGGGAACCTCACGAAGCCCGCTTGACGGGATTGAGGAGGAGCACACCGGCGCAGAGCGCGAGCACCAGAGCGAAGTAATAGGTGATGGCGCGCGAGCCGATGGTCGGGATCAGCATGAAGGTCGTGAGCAGAGTGCCGACGACGTTGCCGATGGTGGAGACGCCATAGACCAGGCCGGCCACGCGCCCGGCGTCATCAGCGGCGCGGGTGAGCAGGCTCACCGCGATCGGCGAGAAGGTGCCGAGCAGCGTCAGCGGCACCAGCAAAAGCGCCGTGGAGGCGGTCAATGTGGCCGAGGGGCCGTCGCCGAGCGAGTTCAGGATGGTCTCCATGATGGGATCGGCGGTCGCAGGTACCAGTGCGAGATAGGCTGCTGCGATCAGGATCGCCACCGCGATCACGCGCTGCGAGGGACGCCGCGTCACGATCGCCGAGCCCGCGAAATAACCGATGGCGAGCGCACAGAGCACGGTCGAGATCAGGCTCGCCCAGGTGCCGATGCTGCCGCCGAAATAGGGGAAGAGATAGCGGCTGCCCAGCATCTCGAAGCCCATCAGCACCCCGCCGACCACGAAGGCGCAGACATAGATCGAGACGGACAGACCGCGAGAGGGCGCCGTCACGGTATCTTCCTGTTGTGGTTCTCGATGCTCTTCAGCGCCTCGACCGGCGCGAAATCGTCGGTGAGGATTTTGGCATTGGCGTCGATCACCTTGCCGCTGGCGATATCGATGCGCCGCCGCTCGTTGAGCATGTCGGCGAGGCTGTAGCGCAGGGAATAGGCCCTGTCGCGGTCGTGTGCGATGCCTGCAAGATCCTCCGGCTTCCGCTCGGCTCCATCGTAGGCGACCGTGACGATATTGCCGTCGGCGCGGTAGAAGTCGAGCTGCGGGAACACCGCATTGATGGTCTTGACCGCGGAATCGAACAGCATGGTCGACGGCTCGACATTCTGTGCGACCACGCCGCCGTCGGCGAGATGGTCCTTGACGATCTGGTAGAATTCCTTGGTCAAGAGATGAAACGGCACGAACGGGCCGCGATAGGCGTCGATCAGGATGATGTCGTATTTGTCCTTGGACTCCGACAGGAACAGCCGTCCGTCGCGATTGACGACCTGGAAGTTCGGCTCGTCGCGAATGCCGAAATATTTCTTGGCCAGCCGCAGCACCTCGGGATCGAGCTCGACCGAGGTGACGGATACGTTGGGCAGGAAGCGGTGCAAGTACCAGGCGGTGCGCCCGCCGCCGAAGCCGATCTCCAGGATCGAATGCACGTCCTTGGCATACATCAGGCTCGCGGTCATGTAGCGCGTGTACTCGACCGGCAGATCCCGGTCGTCATGGGTGTTGTACATGCTCTCGGTGTAGATGCGCCGGTTATGACCGAAGGTCATGCTGATGTAGGGCGGCTGCTCGTACACATAAATGTTATTGTAGAGCGACTCCTTGGACTCCAGCAGGTTGCGGCTGTCCTGCGCCTGGGCCGCGGCGACCGGCAGGACGGCGCCCAATAGCATGCCGAAAACAAACGACCTCTTGATCATCGATGGTCCCTGAATTGGAAGATGGGCGTTGGCCCTTCGCGCGGGATGAAAATAAGGCGGCTCGCGTCCCGTCTGCGATGACATCGCGCCGCCGCCCGGTCAAGCCGGCCCGGCGCACGCCGGTGGAACAGACGGCCGGTTTAATAGACTATCGTGCCCCGCTCCGCTAAAAAATCGTTCATCTTGAGGAGCGCGCGCAAAGGGGCATGATCGTGGCAGGAACGGCCGGGATCGTTGGGGCCGTCGTCTGTCTTGCGATGCCGATCGTTTTACCGATCTTGGGAACCGGCTGGGCCGCGACGGAGCCGCCTGAGGCGGCGTCGAACTGGCGCTGCGGCTACCAGGGCGTTGGCCATTGGGTTGCGCAATTCGGCCTGATCGCGCTGCAGTCCCTGTTCGGGCCGGTGGCCGGGCGCTAAAGGATCGCGACGTCGCACGAAAGTGGTGGCCGCATGACATCCCTGAAAATGCTTGTCGCGCTCGCATTGGCGCTGATCACCACCCAGGCTCGCGCCGAGGACGAGGACGCCGCCAACCGCAAGCCCGTCAAGGTGGTCGCGACTGCGCGCATCGAAGTGGGCAGCCAGGGCGCCTTGCCCATCTACGTCTCGGCCGACTGGTCGAAGTCGTTGCCCGGCATCACGCGCGCGATCCTCGTGCTGCATGGCCGACTGCGCAACGCCGACGTCTATTACCGCTCGGCGCTGACGGCCCAGGCCGCCGCGGGCGATGCGGGCAAGTCCGCCATCATGATCGTGCCGCAGTTTCTTGCCGGCATCGATGTCGCGGCCTATCACCTGCGCGCCGACACGTTGCGCTGGTCGCTGGAAGGGTGGGAGGGCGGCGATCCGGCCGAGGGGCCGCAGCCCGCGAGTTCGTTCGACGCGCTGGATGCAATCCTCGCCCGTCTGGCCGACCGGCATCTGTTTCCCGACCTGAAGCAGGTGGTGGTCGCGGGCCATTCCGGGGGCGGCCAAGTGGTGCAGCGCTATGCCATCGCGACCAAGGGCGAGGCGGCGCTCAAGGCGGACAACATCGCGATCCGCTATGTGGTCGCCAATCCCTCCTCCTATGCCTATTTCAGCGCAGAGCGGCCGGAGCCGCAGATCGCGGCGTCCTGTCCCGGCTACAACAAGTGGAAATACGGCATGGAGGCGCGGCCGCCCTATCTCGCCTCATCAAGCCCGGACGAACTCGAGCAGCGCTATGTCGCGCGCCAGGTGATCTACCTGCTGGGTACGAACGACACCAATCCCGACCATCCGGCGCTGGACAAAAGCTGCATGGCCGAGGCGCAGGGGCCTTACCGCTATGCTCGCGGCCACTCCTACGCAGCCGTGATGGCCGCGCGCGACGGCGGCACGCCAAACCACCGGCTCTGGGACGTGGCTGATGTCGGCCACGACGGCGACAAGATGCTGACCTCGGCCTGCGGGCTCGCTGCCCTGTTCGAGTTACCGGGCTGCGCCGCCGCGCGTTGATTACGGGGCCGCGATCAATCGCGATTGTTTGGTCGGGTGAAATAGTCTTTTCGCGTTTTCGTCATGGTCATTTGGCAGGGCGCCACTATTTAAACGGTAACTCAAAAGGCGGGCCAATGGCGCGTCTGCGTCGTAACCGATCAAGTCCATACTGCGCCGGCCCGGGGCTAGGCTGCAGCAACAAGAAGAAAAGGAGTCCGCAATGTCGGCTCTGCTCAACATCATCTATCGCGAATATTGCCGGGCTCGGCTTGCCGAGATGCGCCAGCCGGTCCTGCTGCTGCCGGCCGCCGCGCCGTCCGACAACACCTGACGAGGCGAAGCCGAACTGCCGCATTGCGGCACCTGGATATGGTCCTTGACAATGGAGTGGGTCTGCGCCGGGACGACTTTCGCTCCGGGCTCGATTGCAATAAGATTGCAGCCAGATTCTCCCGCGGTCTCTTGGCGGAACCATTTTCATGTCGCGCGCCGTCTTGGCTTGCCTTACTTTTGCTCTTCTCGCCGCTCTGCCGTTCGGCGCTGCCAGCGCTCAATTACAGCTGCGCCCGGCCAGCGCACCACACGAAAAGGTGTTCCTGCTGCGCGGTTTCACCAACGTGCTGTCGCCGGGGATCGACCAGCTTGCGGAGGAACTGAAGGAAAAGAACATCGACACCGTGGTCGCCAACCACCTTTTTGCGCCGGTGCTGGCCAGCGAAGCCATTGAAGATTGCAAGAGCGGGCGGGTCGGCACCGTCGTGCTGGTCGGCCATTCCTTTGGCGCGACCGGCGCGCTGATGATGGCCGAGCGCATGGAGAAGGCTGGTCTGCGGGTGGCGCTGATCGTCACTCTCGATCCCGTGATAAAGGGCACCGTGTCCGCCAATGTACACCGGCTCGAGAACTTCTATCTCTCGAACGGGATCGGCACGACCATGCAGCCGGGCAAGAATTTCCATGGTGCGATCGACAATGTCGATCTCAAGAGCAATCCGGATCTTGGTCATGTATCGGTGACCACGCTCCCGTCGATGCAGAAGCAGGTGATTCATGATGTCCTGATGGCCAACACGCGCTGCGATTGAGCGGCTGCGCGCCACCGGGTGAAATTTATTTGAGGTAAGTGATCGGACAGTTCGTTTTGAGCAGGGAAAAATTGGGAGTTTTCGATGCGCATAATGGCGTCGTTAGCTGCAACCGCGATCCTTCTCTCCGCCCCCCTTGTCGCCGTGCTCGCGCAGAGCGCGCCTGATTCGGGCACGCCTGCGGCACCAGCCGAGGCTGCTCCTGCCCCGGTGGCTCCCGCAGCGCCTGCCGTACAGACGCCGACCGCCAACCCACCGGCGTCTACGACAGAAGCAGCCGGTCCAGCCGCAGCCAATCCGCCGGCCGCGAGAGCCTCAGACAACACGCCCAAGACCAAGAAGAAAAAGGCCGCCGGCATGACGCGGCGTCAGGAGATCGACAGGTCGATCGACACCGGCACGGTGCCGTCGCGCTATCGCAGCTCGGTGCCGAAAGAATATCAGCAATACATCCCTTTCTCGAAGAACTGAGTGGACGCGCCTTTGGCGCGTGGCGCGGCCTGGCTGGTTGATCGGCCGCCGTCCGCGCGCGATAACATTTGCGCGATCGGTCGATGCTGCCCAAGCTTCGTGCAGCGACGCTCGATTTTACCTTCGAACGGTCCAAATTTCGACGCCGACTCAGCCGACTCTTCCCCGCATTAGTAACCGTACCTGACTCGGCGGAGTTCAGTTTGCCAGGGGAGTCTGTTCATGGGGAACGCTTTTTCACCGTCGACCGGAGATCGAATCAAGCCATCGCGCATTCAATGCGACGCCGACCATCTGGATTCCGACCTAGATACTGATGTGATCTCATTGCTGGAGGAGAACGCCCGGCTGCGGGCGCTGGTGACGCAGCTGTCCGACCTTGTTTTGCGGCACGTCGTCGACCAGAAATAGGTTGGTGACGTACGGGGTATGACTATCGATTGCCGCGTCATGTTCGCGGGGTCGCACTACCGCTCCGCTCTCCCGTTGTGGGAGAGGCCGCGACGCATCTGCTATCTGACGGTGCGTCGCGGGTGAGGGTTTTGTCTCCGCGGGGTGATCAATTTCTTTTTGATCAACGTCGTTTTGATCAACGCAATGCGCGGTCGACGCGCCTAAAGCGCGATGAGATTTGGTTGAATCGTCGTCGCGCTTTAGCTCTTTGATTGAGCATGATCTTTTCGGAAAACCGCTACACACTTTTCCGGATCATGCTTTAGTTGTTCCAAGCTTCTCTGGATGTCGCGCCGTTGCCCGATGTGGGGCTTGTGTTGGCCTGTCGGCTGATCACCTCGACTGTTGCCGAGCGTCCGGCCACGAGCCGCGTAGGATCCGGTGCGCCGTCGAGCGCGATGCGGACGGGAACGCGCTGCGCGAGACGGACCCAGTTGAAGGTCGGGTTGACGTTGGCCAGCAGGTTGGCGCCTTCCGCACGGTCGCGGTCCTCGATGCCGGCGGCGATGCTCTCGACGCGCCCGGTCAGCGGGGCCGAATCTCCCATCAGGTGAATCCGAACCGGATCACCGACATGGATGCGCGACAGTTTCGTCTCCTCGAAATACCCCTCGACGCGCAGCGTGTCGGTGTCGACCAGCGCCATCACACCCTTGCCCGCGGTGACATAGACGCCGGGACGCAGGTCCATATTGGTGATAATGCCGTTGACTGACGCGCGCACCTCGCTGCGGTCGAGGTTGAGCTGGGCAACGGCGCGGTCGGCGACAGCCTGGTCATAGGCGGCCTGGGCCTGCTGCTGCGTCGACAGCACTTGCTCCTGTTTTTGCTGGGAGACGGCGTCGGTGGTCAGCGCCCGATAGCGGTTGAGGTCCAAATTGGCCTCGTCCAGCGAGGCGCGGCGTCCGGCGACGATGGCGTCGGCCTGTTTCAGGGCCAGCTCAAAGCGGGCGCGGTCGATACGAAAGATGACGTCGCCGCGGTTGACGCGCTGATTGTCATGCACCAGCACGTCGGTGACGAAGCCGGACACGTCGGGTGCGACCTGCACGACATCAGCGCGCACATGGCCGTCACGCGTCCACGGCGCATTCACGTAATAGGCCCAGAGCTGCATGGCGACGACAACGGCCGCGACGACCGCAATCGCGGTCAAGCCAAAGCGACGGAGTTGGACAAGAACGTTTTTCACGACAGAAACTCCAGAGAGAGATAGACGACGCCTCCCAGGAGGCAGACGAAAACACAGAGATCAAACAGCGCGCGATGCCAGATCGCCCGGTAGAAGCCGGTGCGCTCGAGGCCGGCCCGCAGCAGCGCGAACAGGCCATAGGCAACGACCAGCCAGAGCAGGAGCGACGGCGCGATCACGCCGAAAAGGTCGATTTGGTACCTCATGCCACGAGCTTCCTCTGGTCGGTCGGTGCGCCCCGATAGGCGGCGGCCTCCGGGAACAGGCCGCGCCGGATGCCGGTGATTCCGATCAGCGCATCTTCCCGCGCCTTGCCCGCTGGCTCCTGGACAGCCCTTGCCAGCGCGGTATCGATCCGTGCCAGGAGCGCGTCCGGCATCGCGCCGCCGGCATGGTTGCGTGCGGCAATCGCAAGCGCCGTCAGCATGTCGTCGATGGCTGCAAGCGTGGCCGGCGCAAGAGACCTGCGGGCCCGCCGCAGGTCGATGATGTTGAGACCGACCCGGAGCTGGCTGAGATTCGCGACGTCGCCGCGATCGGACCCGTCGATGGCGGCAAGGCGCTGGGTCAGCAGCCCAAGCCGGTCCAGCATCAGCCCGGCGAAGGCGGCGCGATCGTTGAAACCGCGCCGCTCGGCGGTGACGGCAAGCGTGGTCCAGCTCGTCTTCATCAGACGCCGTGCAATCCACTCGGCGCCGGTCGTTCGGGCCAGTTTTGTGACGACTGTGGCCATCACCATGCCGACCATGAAGGCGATGGACGAGTTGGCGTAGGACGCGAAATCCGCGTTGTAGGTGGATTGCAGCGCGAGCAGCGTCGCCGTGTTGGCGGCCAGCGCCATGCCGATGAAGTTCGTCTGGGGACGCGCGATCAGGACGCCATAGATCAGGAAGGTCGGCGCGAGCGCGACGACCAGAACCTCGACATGGGCAATCGGCGGGATGATCGCAAACAGATAGATCGCGACGACGATGATCGAGACCAGCGACCACCAGCCGAAACTGCGGATACCCTTCGCCGGATCATCCTGCGCGGCGAAGAACGAGCAGCCGACCGCGGCCATCATCGGCGCCGAGGCGCCGTCGGCCCAGCCGGTTGCGATCCAGAGTGCGCAGCAGATCAGGATCGCCGCGACGGCGCCGGCCGCCGACCACAGTGCCAGCGCGTGGTCGCGATGGCGCTGCGGCGTGATGCCCGCTTCCGGCTCGAAGGCGAGCGGCACCTGTGCCGGATCGCGCCCTGCCGCGATCGCGAGCTCGAGGGCGCGGCAGTCGCTGGAGATGTCGACGAGCTCGCGCAAGCGTATCACCAGGTTCGCCAGCACGATCTGCTCCCAGGCCGCGTCCGCATCCAGGTTCGGCCGCAAATCCGCGATCGCTTCGCGCAGCTGTTCAGCCGGCTGCCGTTCGCCGATGTCGGTCGAAAGCCATTGCGCGAGGCTTTCGAGCAATTGCTCGAGGGCGGGATGCGCCTCGCGAAAGCGGTCTCCCAGCGCCGCCATGCGATCGGTGATCGAGGCGAGCAGCGGCAGCAGCATCATCATGTGCCGCCGCAGCATCTGCAGGCCGCGGATGGTGTTGGCGTCGGCGACCCGGTCATAGGACAGATGGCCGGCGAGCGTTTCGATTTCGACCGCATCGGTCGCCAGCCGCAGCCGCTGTGCATGCAGCTCAGGCTCCCTTCCAGCTCCCGCAAGCTCATCGCGCGCGAGACGGCGGGCATCTTTCAGCCAGCTTTCGACGCGCTGGGCCACCGCCGGCGCGACACTGCGCGGCAGCACCACGGTCGAGACCAGTGTCGCGCAGAAAATGCCGAGCGAGATCTCCTCGACCCTCGCGAGCGCGGTATCGAAGATGCTGCCAGGATCGGAGACGGACGGAAAGCCGATCAACGCTACCGTATAGCCGGCGAGCATGAAGCCGTAGCTGCGCGGCTGGCGGTCGAGCAGGGACAGATAAAGGCAAAGCCCGACCCAGAGCGCCATGGCAAGGCTCAGTAGTTCCGGCGCATTCACAAGGTTCGGCACCATCGCGACGGTGGCGGCGGCTCCGATGACCGTGCCGAACACGCGGTAGAGCGCCTTGGAACTGGTCGCGCCCGCCAGGGGCTGCGAGGTGATGTAGACGGTGGCCATCGCCCAATAGGGGCGCGGCAGGTCGAGCCAGAGCGCTACGATCAGCGCCAGCATCGCGGCAAGAAAGGTCTTGCACGCAAAGACGAGGTCCGCGTGGCGGACCAGCAACGAGTTCAAGCGCATTCCTAGGGCTCCTCGGCAACCGAGCTCTGCTGGCCAATGCGATTGGCCCGATGCTCGATCCTCTGAAGCGCGTCGAATGTCACGGCGAGTTCGCTCGCCTCGATATCTTTTAGCAGATCGGCGCGGACGCGGCGTAGCACGCGGTTGATTTCCTCGACCTTGGCCAAGCCGGTCGGCGTCAGATGCAACGTCTTGGCGCGACGGTCGGTCGGATCCTCCCGGCGCTCAACCAGCCCCTCAGCCTGCAGCAGGTCGATCAGGCGGACCAGCGAGGGCCCCTCGATGCCCATCTCGTCCGCCAGCACGCCCTGGCGGACGCATTTGCCCCGCCGCGACAGCACCATCAAAGGCAGCGCGGTCGCCTGCGACAGCCCGTGATCGGCGAGCGCCTGATCCGCCTGGCGCCGCCAGACGCGGCTAACCCGGGCGATCAGCAGGCCGATCTCGGAGTGGATTGCGTTCAGGGAAGGTGTCATGCAAATTAAATAGGATGCAAACGATTAGCTTGCAACTATATAGGTTGGAACACGTATGTGATCGCGGAAATGCGAGGAAAAACAAGGGGCCATGGACGCGGCATCGGTCATCTCAGAAAAACGGGACCTCTCCGGCGGCGGCCGTGCGCCCGATCTCTCGCTGGTTCCGACCTTCATCGTGGTGGCGGTCGATGCGACCGGGATGGGTATCATCCTGCCGCTGCTGCCGTTCTATTCGCAGCGCCTCGGCGCCACGCCCTTCCTAGTCGGCGCGCTGGTGTCGGCCTATGCGGTCTGCCAGCTGGTGGCCGGGCCGATTGTCGGGATTCTGTCGGACCGCTACGGGCGGCGCAAAGTTCTCCTGGTCAGCCAGATCGGCACGCTCGCGGGCTTCGCGCTCCTTGCGCTTGCTCCCAATCTCACGCTGGTTTTTCTCGCGCGCATCATCGACGGCCTGACCTCGGGCAATATCTCGGTGGCGCATGCCTATGCGGCGGAGCATTCCACGCCCGAGACGCGCAAGCAGGCGTTAGGGGCGACGTCAGGCGCGATCGGAACCGGGCTGGTGCTCGGGCCCGCGTTATCAGGGTTTCTCGCGCCATATGGCGCAACGGTGCCGGTCTGGGCCGCGGCGGCGATGTCGCTGATCTCGATTCTCGCGACCGTCACGCTGCTGCCGCCGGATGCATCCGAGACGCTTTATCTGCAGCGCATTCCCGAGCGGAAGGCGACCCGCACCATGCTCGGGATGCGTTATGCCTGGGGCGTGCTCCTGCTGCTCATCGTGTTCTTCTTCGTCAACTCGATGTTCCTGTCCCAGGTCGGCCTGTACCTCGCGGCGCGCTTTACCTGGGACGGCCACGCCTTCGGCGCGCGCGAGCTCGGCTGGGTGTTTGCCTATGCCGGCTTCATCAACATCATCGTCCAGGGACTTCTGATCACCCGCGTCAATCGCGTTGCCTCCGACCGGGCCGTGGTCATCACGGCCTTTGCCGGCATGGCTATCGGCTTCTGTGGCCTGGCGCTGGTGGACGGCATTGGGCTGCTCACGGCCTTTCTCACCTTGATCATTGTAGGCTTCATGTTCACCCGTGCCACGCTGACCTTCGAATTGTCGCGCAGCGCCTCGATCAACCGCCAGGGCATGATCATGGGTTTCAACCAGTCGCTGATGTCGGTCGCCAATATCGCGGCGCCGCTGATCAGCGGCACTCTGATCGGCCATAGTCTTTATGTCGCCTGGTCGCTGTCGATGGCCGGCATCTCGATCTGCGGGACGCTGCTTGCCGCCGCGCTATTGGTTGCACGCTATGTCGAGAGTGTTTGAGAGGGCCTGAACGCACGAAGAATGAGGCGCGGCCTGAGCCTCCTGTGAAATGCATAGCCTGGGCGGCGTGCGCGTCGCGCCGACTGCGAACATCTGCAGGGCCGCCTTGAACCAGGGACGTCCGGCAGCCGGAGCGCATTGCCGCAAGCTGCCCGTGCCGGCTACCGCTTCCCGTGCGCCAAAGGCCGCGGTCCGGGAGGCTTCCGGTCGGCCGCGTGCTCTGCTATGGAGCTTTCGCGAGCGCCGACGCTCAGCGCGGTCCCGTAGCTCAGCTGGATAGAGCGGCGGTTTCCTAAACCGTAGGTCGCATGTTCGAGTCATGCCGGGATCGCCAAAGATTTCAGCGGCTTAGACCGAAAATCACGAATGGAAAAAAGCGATTTTCTCGGTCGGGGTAACCTCCGGGTAAACGGGGCAGGGGTGATCGGCAGTTGCTCGGATGTCCTTCGATTCCCGCTATGCGCCGATAGCGACCAAATTCCGCAACGCTTGGCTTTTCGCCCTTGAGAATACGGCCGGCATGGTTGCCCGCCTGGCGATATGTCTCCCCCAGATTGGTGCCGTAGCTACCAGCCCACCTTCACGCAGGTATCAATCTTCCTAACTGAAGCAGCGCCGCTTTGCATGTAGCGCACCCGGGCAAACTTTATTTGCGCGCATGTCGTTGCCTGCCCGACACGCGCGCAAACATGGCGATGAAGTGCGCCTACCCGATGGAGCTGATCACTTGATCTCCCACGACGTGTTATGTGGAATATCCAACGCGGTTTGGCCACCCGGACCAGCTAGAGCCGGCATCGTTATACACGCAAAGGGTTCGCGGCCGGTAATTCCTTTATACTTACCGGTGCCACCCGTGATGATATGCGTTCCGCAGCTCATTTCTGGCTGCGACTTATCGACGTCGCGAGTATCAAACGTCGAAAAAATTTTGTCACCGTCGCTGTCTGCCAGCACGCAGGCGCCGTCAATGTATTTCTTGTCGCCTGATGCAACGTTCAGCGCGGCGCAATGTGCCGACATCTTGTCGAGCATCTTTTCTCCTTTCATGTTCTGCGTAGTCCCGACGGCTTCGAGGTTGGTCGCAGTGCCTAGACCGGGGATGTCGATGCTCATGATTGGTCGAAAGATGAAATGTGTCACGTAAGGTGTCGTCCCCTTCTTTTCTATTGTATCTGCTCTTGCGGCTGCAGGCAGAAGAACTGCAATAACTAGGCATAATAAGCTTATTTTGACGCGGATCATTGTCGCCTCCTGTCGAGCGGCGGTCTTCAAGCCAAGACGGCCGCTATTGCAGAGGCTACTCATGCAGACGCGCGTATTCCGCCTGTTCCCATATACGGAACAAGCGCAGCTAATTTTCTAAACGGCCAATTTCCTAAACGAGGTGTTCGGCCACAGCTCTGCTTTTGGACAACGCGTCCGGGCAATGCACGAGCAGCTGGCTTGACTAAAACTAAAGGAGCATATCGCAAAGAGGGGCAGTAAAAAACATCCCAACAGGGTTCGGTGCCGCGGCGTGCCGTCGCATACCCTTCAATCTCGCTCAGCTCGCCCAAGGGTCACGAGCGTCGCCCTCTGCAATCGACGGCGAACTGTCGAAGCGACCAAGCTCATGCGGCGGCGCAATATATCGCGCGGGGCCAAAAGCAGAAACAGCGCCAAAGCCCCGTCATGTGTCAAATGTAGCCAAATTCCGGCGCCGGAAATCCTCTCGTAACTCGTGCTGTCCAAATTCCGGAGTGCATCGCGCTCCTCGCCGTTGCTGCGACATCGGCAAACATAGTGACGATTGGTAGTCCATCACTTGTCCCTTCAAAGCAATGGATGGCGCACTTGAAAACCGCGACTATCAGCGGCGACGCGGAGGTCGATCGCGCAATTGGCACCCTTGTTTCGGCCTTCGAGGTCGACCCGGTCGCGCGCTGGATGTATCATGCCGCGGATCAGTATCTTCTACACATCCCTCGACTGTTCCGCGAGCTTGGAGCGAGTTCATTTGAGGTAGGGGCGGCGCATCGTTCCCACGACGGAGCCGGGGTCGCGATTTGGTTTCCCCCGGGTATGCACGGCGATAGTGCACCCGTTGAAGCAGTCATTGCAGCCAGCCTAGCCGGAGATATGCAGAGGGATGTCAGCGCTGTTTTCGAGATGAGGGAGCATTATCGACCGTCAGAGCCGCACTGGCACTTGTCATTGATCGGTGTCGAAGGTTCGCACCGAAACAAGGGATATGGAGCGGCTCTCCTCGAGCACGGCCTTCGTCAGTGCGACAGAGAGCACCAGGCGGCGTATCTTTGTTCTTCAAACAAGAAAAATACCTCTCTTTACCAAAGACACGGCTTTGAAATCGTAGCCACAATCCAAGTCGGCTCGTCACCACCCATCTATCCGATGCTGCGTCGTTCACGCTGATCCGAAGCGCGCTCGGCTCACGATGCTCCCGCTCCACCAATCCAAAAGATGAGCGTCCGGTTGATGCCAACGACATCAGCGGCGACATCAGGTACTTGGAAAGTAGCCCGTGATGACCAACGTATCGACCGTGCCGACACAAGTCCCAGACAGGCGTGCTCCGGTCTCAGACATTGACCCCTATTCCGACGCGGCTCTCACCGGCGCTCGCCGCGGCGCGTCTCGGCAACTTCCTGAATCAAGTGCTCAGATAGAGATCGCAATATGCCTGCCGGCGCTCGCTAGTCTAATGTGTCATCAAGGTCGGCACCGTCATGGTTTGCAGCATGGCGCGCGTGACGCCGCCGAGCAGGCCTTCCTGTAGCCGTGAATGGCCGTAGCCGCCCATCACCAGCATATCGAGGCTCTCATCCGCGGCCAGCGACAGGATGGTCGGCTGGACCTCGTTGCGGCTTGCCGTGAGGTCGATCGCCTCGATCGGCAGACCGGCGCGCGCAAGATATTTTGCGAGCCCATCGGTCGAAGCATAGGCCGGCAGGCTTTCTGCACCGTTGATCGAAATCGCGAGCAGCGAATCGGCCTGCGCCAGCAGCGGCCGCGCATCGCGCAGCGCGCGTGCTGCAAGGCGGCTGCCGTCCCAGCAGATGCCGATGCGCTTGGCCCTGAAGGCGCCCCGGAAAATATGCGGCACGAACAAGACGGGCCCGCCAGAGCGGAACAGAATTTCCTGCGGCAGGGTGTTGTCGAAGGTCTCATGTCCCGACATCGGTTGCAGCACGACCGAGAGGTCATGGAGGCGGGCTGCCGCACCGATCGCCTCGGCCGCATCCGCCGGCACTGTCTCCAGCGGATGGCATTGATAGGAAATGCGAGCATTGCGCGCTTCGGCTTCAAAGACTTCCAGCGCCGCCACGGCGCGCTGGTTGGCGCGTTCCTGCTCCATCTCGAAAACGCTCGCGACGGCGGCGCCAGCGGCGCCGTCCACGACATAGGCCGCGCTTGTCGAGACGTAGCCGGCTGCAAACGCGTCGAGATGGGCGCCTAATGTTGCAGCCAGCGAAATGGACGCGTCGATGACCGGGCGCCCGGGGCGCTCGGTCGGCACCAGCACCAGAATGTCCTTGATCATGTCCGTTCTCCGCGGGATGCGCCGAGGATATTCCCCGCCGTGAAGAATGCCGTGTTGACCTGCATCAAATGACCGCGGGCATCCGTTTCGGCTGACCTGGCCGCTGCTCCGTGGCGAATCGAGGCTCGCAGCGCGGGTTGATCTTGCTCAACGCGCCGTCCTGTCGAACACGTATTCTTGCTGCACCGCCCTCAGGCAGCACGTTAATTCATGACAGGGAGCAACGTAATGACATGCCATCCGCAAGACGAAGTTGCTTCCGACGCCGCAATCAAAGGCGATCGCGCCGGAGCCGGCCGGCCGCTGAAGGCGGGCCGGGAGCGGGACCAGCGGATTCAGGACATGCTGGAAGACGATGATGTTCGCGAGGCGCTGCGGCTTTCCCATGTGCAGAGGCCGGCGAGCAGTGGTCCGGCGTCAGTCTGATCAGCGGCTAAAGCGCGATGAGATCTGGTTGAATCGTCATCGCGCTTTATGACTTTGATTGAGCATGATCTTTTCGGAAAACCGCTACACACTTTTCCGGATCATGCTCCACTCTGCAGCCTTCGGTCGAAATAGGTCTTCAGCCCGATGAAGCTGGTGTCGGGCGTGACGATGACGCTGGTCGGAATTTGCCGCAGCAGGTCTACGTAGCGGCCCTTGCTTTCGAACTGGGTCCGGAATTGTGTCTTCGCAAGGCGGTCGGCAAAGCGCGGCACGATGCCGCCGGCAATGAAGACGCCGCCGCGGGCAAGGAAGGTCAGCGCGAGATTGCCGGCGACGCCACCGAGAAAGGCGCAGAACATGTCGATCGTCGCCCCGCACAGCGCGCAGCTTCCATCGAACGCGGCTTCCGTGATCGCAGCCGCGTCGCGCGGCGCGGCCGTCGCGCCGTCGACGGCAGCCAGCGCGTGATAGAGGTTTTCAAGTCCCGATCCAGACAGCACGCGCTCAACGTAAACATGCCCGAACCGCCGGCGCAGTTCGGCGATCACCTCCGCCTCGCGGTCCGATGTCGCCGGCAAGGTCGTATGACCGGCTTCGGTCACCACCACCGTCGGCTGCGGAACGTGCAGGAAAGCTGCCGCGCCAAAGCCGGTTCCCGGTCCGAGCACGAGGATCGGAGCCTCCGGCGCTGCGTGCTGGTCCCCGAGCGCGACCAGGTCGGCGTCTTTGAGCGCCGGCAGCGACCAGCCGAGCGCTTCGAAATCATTGAGCAGACGGACGCTCGCAAGGCCGAACTGCTTCGCAAGCGCATCGCCGTCGACCACCCACGAGCTGTTGGTGAAGATGCAGCGGTTGTTCACCACCGGTCCCGCGACGCCGAGCAGCCCGGTGGCCGGCTTCGCGCCACCCTGGTGCGACAGAAACGCGGCAATGGCGTCTTCTATGCGCGGAAAATCTGCGACCCGCAAATGCTGCGGCGGCCCGATCTCGCCGCGCTCCATCAGCGCGAAGCGAGCATTGGTGCCGCCGATGTCAGCGAGTAGAATCCGCTCCGTCATTTCTTCGTCCGCCTCCGCATCCGATGGCCGGCCGGAGCCGGCTATTCGCATAGCATTGCGCGCCAGTTTTGGGAATGTGCCCAGATCGGGCCAGCCTGCGCCAACGGGAACAACGCGCCGGCCGATCGGAAGGTTCGGGCCCGGTTACGGGAAATGTGTGAAATATGAAATCCCCTGGCTTCGCGCGTCCCCGCGGACGACACGCAGCCCTCTGCATGGCGATGCGAGCGCCGAAGCGCGCGAAGGTCGTGGCAACCGTTGCCTGGTCGATGGTCCGCGGCTATGCCAGGCTCGCACTGGAAGGAAAATTCGGCGCGGTCGATACCGAGGCCGGCCGGTGCTAGATCATGGCGACGTTGCGGCCCGTGCTGGACTATCTCTGGGCGGCCGACACGCGGCGCCAATGAAGGATGCAGGATCGATGGTTGCTGCAATGGACAGGGCCAATCCACAGTCGTTCACCATCGATGTCGGCAAGACGACGTCCGTCTCCGCGCTTCTGACCAAGCCGGCGCGTGCGAGCGCCTGCCTCGTCTTTGCCCATGGCGCGGGCGCCGGCATGACCCATTCCTACATGGAAGCCGTCGCCGCCGGCCTTGCCGCGCGCGACATTGCGACGCTGCGCTATCAATTCCCTTACATGGAAAAGAAGAGCAAGCGGCCCGATCCGCCGGCGGTGGCACAGGCGACCGTGCGCGCCGCGGTCGAGACCGCCGCGCGCGCGTTGCCCGGTCTGCCGCTGATCGCCGGCGGCAAATCCTTTGGCGGCCGCATGACCTCGCAGGCGCAGGCGAAGCAGCCGCTTGCCGGCGTGCACGGGCTTGCCTTCTTTGGCTTTCCGCTGCATGGGGTCGGACAGCCATCCATCGAGCGCGCGGCGCATCTGGCTGATATCAGGGTGCCCATGCTGTTCCTGCAGGGCACGCGCGACAAGCTCGCGGAGCTCGATCTGCTCAGGCCCGTTGTTGAAGGATTGGGCGCACGCGCCACGCTGCATCTTGTCGAGGGCGCCGATCATTCCTTTCATGTGCCGGTCCGTTCGGGCCGCAACGATGATGACGTCATGCAGGAGGTGCTGGACACCTTTGTCGCCTGGATTGCGAAAATCGCAAGGCACGTTTGATCGGCCATCAATTCTTGAAAAAGTTGGCATGCGTTGCTGGCATCGCAACAGTCCAGATGCCATAAGGCGGCATCTGGACTGCTCGGAGAGTTACGGAATGCTTGACCTATCGCACGAAGCTGCTGCGGCCGCACCCGCGGTCGTTGTGCCGAAATGGACCCGCGATGCGGCGCTCGCGCTCTATCAAATGCCTTTCAACGATCTCCTGTTCAAGGCGCAGTCCGTGCATCGGCAGCATTTCGATCCCAACCGCGTGCAGTTGAGCCGCCTGCTCAACATCAAGACCGGCGGCTGCCCGGAGGATTGCGGCTATTGCAGCCAGTCGTCGCACCATGCGACCGGGCTCGCCGCCTCGAAGCTGATGGACGTCGAGACGATCTTGACCGAGGCCCGCAAGGCCAAGGCGGGTGGCGCGACGCGCTATTGCATGGGCGCAGCCTGGCGCAACCCGAAGCCGCGCGACCTGGATGCCATTGTCGAAATCATCGGCGCGGTGAAGGAGCTCGGCATGGAGACCTGCATGACGCTCGGCATGCTCGACCGCGCCCAGGCCGATCGCCTCGCCGATGCCGGGCTCGATTATTACAACCACAATGTCGATACGTCGGAGAGCTATTATCCGAGCGTGGTCTCGACGCGAACCTATGCCGACCGGCTGGACACGCTGGAGAATGTGCGCCAGTCAGGCATGAAAGTCTGCTGCGGCGGCATTCTCGGCCTGGGTGAGAGTGAAGCCGACAGGGTCGAGATGCTGGTCACGCTCGCCAATCTGCCGGAGCCGCCGGAGAGCGTGCCGATCAACATGCTGATCCCGATTGCCGGCACGCCGCTTGCGAAAGCCGCGCCCGTCGATCCGCTCGCGTTCGTCCGCATCATCGCACTCGCGCGCATCATGATGCCGACCTCCTACGTGCGGCTGGCGGCCGGACGCACCGCCATGACCGACGAGACGCAGGCGCTGTGCTTCTTCGCCGGCGTCAACTCGATCTTCGTCGGCGACACCCTGCTCACGACAGGTAATCCGGAAGCCGACAAGGATCGCAGGCTGTTCGATAGGCTTGGACTGGAGGCGCTTTAACTCGAAAGGATTATCGCCGTGGCGTATGAGGACATCAGGGACACCGTCAAAGTCTGCATGTTCGACCAATATGGCACGGTGGTCGACATGCAGGGCGGACTGACTGCAGTCGCGACGCCGTTCCTGAAAGCAAAGGGGTGGCACGGCGATCCCAACTCCTTTGTGACCTGGTGGCGGCGCACGCATTTCGAGAATTCGATGATCGATGCGCTTTTGCATCGGGAGCACACGCCCTATCGTGAGATCGGACATCGCGCGGTGGCCCACGTCATGGACCGCGCCGGCATCAGCTATACCGCCAACGAGGTCCGTACTCTCGTCGGCGAGATCGAGAAACTGAAGCCGTTTCCGGAGGTGCCGGCGGCATTGGACCGGCTGCGCCCGAAATACAAGCTCGTCGTGCTCTCCAACGGCGATCCTGATATGCTGGAGACGGCGAAGCGCTATCACGGCATCGCTTTCGACCGCGTGATATCGGTCGCGGAAGCCGGCTCGTTCAAGCCGCATGTCGCGACCTACACCAGGGCGGCCGAGCTCCTGGGGCTGCGCATGGACCAGATCTTATTTGTTGCCAACCACGCCTTTGATTGCATCGGCGCCAAATCCGCAGGCATGCGCACCGCCTTCATCGACCGCCGCCGGCGTCCCTTCGGCGAAACCCCGCACCAGCCGGATATTCTGGTCCGGACGATGACGGAGCTCGCAACAGCGATCGTCTGAACGCGACGCCTGTCAGACCTTGTACAACCCCTTGTCCCGCGCCTTCTGGATCGCGAGTGCGGCGATCAAATCGAGCATCGGCGTAGAGAGGCCCGCGGCTCGCGCGAAGGCGGCAGGTGCGCGGACCAGGACGTCGATCTCCATGGGGCGGCCAAGCTCGTAATCCTGCAGGATTGACGGCTTGTGATTGGGCGCCGGCGCGTTGCGGGTGACGCGCTTCACCTCGGGAATGTAGCGCTGGGCGATCTGGTTGGCTTCATCGAGCAGGCGCGGGGTCACGTCCTGCAGCACAGTATCGTCGCGCACGCCGCGCGCCGTCTGCCCGGTAAGGAGGCACAGCATCGACATCGACATGTTGGTGAGCAGCTTTGACCAGATCGCCTCGCGGATCTGCGTAACGGGCGGAGATTCCAGCTTCGCGCTCTCCAGCATGGCGCGCAAACTGCCGATGCGCTCGCTGGCGCGGTCGTCGCATTCGCCGATCACCAGCCGGTTGCGGTCGGGCGTGAGGCCTTCCACCACGCCCGGCGCGACCACCTCGTTGGAAGAAAAGATCACCCCGCCGATGATCCGCTCCTTGCCGATCGCCGCGCGCAGCCGGCCGCCTGGATCAAGGAAGGACAGATCGGGCGGCCGCGGATGATCCGCAGGGAGGCCGATGTCGTACCACCAGGGAATCCCGTTCTGTGCCAGCACGACCGGAGTTTCAGGCCCCAGCAGCGGCTGCAGGCCGTCGGCGAGGCTGCCGACACTGGTTGCCTTCAAGGTCGAGATGACGAGGTCCTGTCGTCCCAGCGTCTCCGGATTATTGGAAGCTTGCACGTCGGCGCGGGATTCGGTCCCGCCGATGCGCAGCACAAGACCATTTTCCTTCACGGCCTGAAGGTGCGCCCCGCGCATGACGCAGGCGACGTCATGTCCGGCCAGCGCCAGCTTCACTGCAACATGGCTGCCGACGGCACCCGCGCCAAAAACGCATATCCGCATCGGAATGTCCTGTTCCGGAGGTCCCTGGTCTTCTTACAGAGCTTGGGCGCTTTCGGCGAGGGCGCCCTTTACATTGAGGTTTGCTTTGGCGAGATAGCTGTCACGGTTGCATGCCGCAATCGAACGGTCCGGGAACTCCAGCTTGTCCAGCAGAACCATCGAAGAGCCCGCCCGCCATGTGCCCCTTTACGGCGAATATGAAGTAGCCGTTCTCGGCGGTGGGCCTGCCGGCATTGCCGCAGCGGTCGCAGCGGCGCGCGCGGGCCGCCGCACGCTCTTGATCGAACGCTACGGCTTTCTCGGCGGCATGGGCACCGCCGCCGGCGTCACCAATTTCTGCGGCTTGCATGGCAATGTTCATGGCAAGATGCATCGCCTGGTGCAGGGCATTGCCTCGGAGCTGCTCGCGCGCATCGACCGCCTCGGTGGGCTGAACGCGCCGCATCTCGTGCTCGGCAAGATTTTTGCGCAGGCCTATGACACCGCCGCTTACAAGATCGCCGCCGATGATCTCCTTGCCGCGCACAAGGTGGATGTGCTCTTCCATGCGCTCGGCGCCGGCGTGGTGATGAACGACGGGATGCGCATCAACGCGCTGATGGTCGAGACCAAGGGCGGCCGGCGGGCGGTGCGCGCTAATATCTTTATCGATTGCTCCGGTGACGGCGATCTCGCGGCCTGGGCTGGCGCGCCGTTCGAGCTTGGCGATGCGGCCGGCCACACGCTCTATCCCTCCATGATGTTCCGCATCAACGGCGTCGATCCCGACAAGGCGGGCGAAGCCTGGCGCACCATTCCGCAATTGATGGAAGAGGCGGAGCGGAAGGGCACGCATAAATTCCCGCGCAAGGGCGCGATCGTGCGGCCGCAGCGCCATGCACAGGAATGGCGGGTGAATTTCACCCAGCTCGC
This sequence comes from Bradyrhizobium sp. Tv2a-2, assembly GCF_000472425.1. Classification (GTDB taxonomy): domain Bacteria; phylum Pseudomonadota; class Alphaproteobacteria; order Rhizobiales; family Xanthobacteraceae; genus Bradyrhizobium. Next base: position 334,003 of record NZ_AXAI01000007.1, read on the forward strand.
GCGGGCGGACGGTAGCGCCATCAACGGCGTCGAGCCCGAAGATCTCACCCGCGGCGAGATCGACGGCCGCCGCCAGGCAGTCGAGGCGTTCAACTTCCTGCGCACGGTGCCGGGCTTCGAGAATTCCTACATCATCGACCTGCCGCCGCAGCTCGGCATTCGCGAAACCCGCCGCGTAGTCGGCGGCTATCAGCTGACTGGCGAGGACGTTCTCGCCTGCGCCTCGTTCGAAGATTCCATCGGCGTCAACGGCTGGCCGATCGAGGCCCATATTGCCGGCGACGTGATCTTCAGGTTCCCGCCGATTCCGGAATCGCGCGGCTACAATGAGCTGCCTTACCGCATGCTGGTGCCTGAAAAGACCGAGAACCTCCTGGTCGCCGGGCGCTGTGCCTCCATGACCCAGGAGGGGCAGTCGGCCGCCCGTGTCTCCGGTGCCTGTTTTGTGATGGGCGAAGCTGCTGGTTTAGCCGCGGCCACCGCACTTTCGGGCAATACGCTGCCGCGCGAGATTGCTATAGACAAGCTGCAACAGGCGCTGAAAGAGCAGGGCGCCTTCATCGGGCGCGACCAGGCCGTGCCTGTTGGCGTGTAAGGGATTTGGACGGAGGAAGCGGAATGAGGGGAATTGCGCGGGCTGCGCTCGCCTGTGTCTTGATGGTTGCGAGCGGCGTCATCGCAAGGGCCGATGATGCGCTGAAAGCGCGGATCGGCGTGTTGCGCCTCTCTTCATCGGCGCCGGTCTTTATCGCGCAGGACAAGGGCTATTTCCGCGACGCCGGTCTGAATGTGGAATTGAAATTCTTCGACGCGGCCCAGCCGATCGCGGTCGCCACCACCGCGGGCGATGTCGATTTCGGCATTACCGCCTTCACCGCCGGGCTCTATAACCTCGCCGGCAAGGGCACGCTGAAGGTGATTGGCGGCATGAGCCGCGAAAAGGCCGGCTATCCTCTGATCGGCTATTTCGCCAGCAACAATGCCTACGCGGCCGGGCTGAGGACGCCGAAGGACCTCGCGGGAAAGCGGATTGCGGTCACTCAGGTCGGCTCCAGCTTCCATTATTCGCTGGGGCTGCTCGCCGACAAATACGGCTTCAAGCTGTCAGACGTGAAGATCGTGCCGCTGCAATCGCTGTCGAACGCGGCGGCTGCGCTGAAGGGCGAGACCGTCGATGCGGCGCTATTGCCGGTCTCGACCGCGCGCAAGCTGATGGATGACGGCGGCGCAAAGCTTCTCGGCTGGGTCGGCGATGAGACACCGTGGCAATTGGGTGCGGTATTCGCCTCGCCGAAGACCCTGACCAACACGGCGATGGTGACCAGGCTGCTCGCAGCCCTCGATCGCGCCGACCGCGAATATCATGATGTGATCTTGGCGGCGATGAAGGACGGCACGGTGCCGATCAACGAGCAGACAAAGCCGCTGCTCGAGATCATCGCCAAATATACCAACCTGCCGCTGGAGCAGGTGGTCGGCAACTGCGCCTATATCGATCCCGACGGCAAGCTCGATGTGAAGAACGTCGACAACCAGATCAAATGGCTGCAGGCGCAGGGCTTTGTTGACAAGGGATTCGATGCGGAGGCGATTGTCGCAAAGGATTTCGTGAAGGCGGATTGATGGACCTGATCGCCGACCATATCTCGCATTGCTTCGGCGCGCTTGAGGTGCTGGACGATGTCTCGTTCACCGTGCGCGCCGGCGAGGTCGTTGCGATCGTGGGGCCTTCCGGCTGCGGCAAGAGCACGCTGCTCTCGATCCTCGGCGGCCTGTTGCAGTCCTCCGCCGGTCAGGCCGAGTTGCGCGGCGCGCCACCGGCGGGCAGCCTTAATCCGCTGACTTTCGTATTCCAGGATTTCGCGCTGCTGCCGTGGAGTACGGTGGAGGCGAATGTCGAATTTCCGTTGCTGCATACGCCGCTCTCCGCTGCCGAGTGTCGCGCGCAGGTCGACGACGCGCTGCGCCGCACGGGGCTTACCGATTTTCGCGCGACTTACCCCAAACAATTGTCGGGCGGCATGCGCCAGCGCGTCGGCATTGCCCGGGCGCTGGCGGTTCGTCCTGCGATCCTGTTGATGGACGAGCCGCTGTCGGCGCTGGACTCACAGACCCGCGAGCTCTTGATGGAGGATTTCATTCGCCTGCTCGCGGACGGCGCGATGGGCGCGGTCTATGTCACGCATAATCTCGAAGAAGCCGTGCGGCTCGCCGATCGCATCGTCGTGCTGTCGCGCCGTCCGGGCAGGGTGCGCGAGGTCGTCACCATGCCGATGACGCGAAGTGAGCGCGGCAGCGCCGAGTGGCGCGGCAAATTGCTCGCAGTGCAGAACGATTTGTGGTCGCTGATCCGTAACGAGGCGATCGACGCCGAGCGCGAGGTCCAGGATGCTTGACCGCGCGCCGCAGCGGGCCAAGGACGATGTTTCCGCCGAGACGCGGCCGGTCGCGTTCCGCGGCGCCGGCTTCGTGCCGGGCGCAAGCCGCTTTGGCGGCTGGATCGCGCTCGCCGTCGTCATCGCGCTGTGGCAGCTCGCAGGGACTGCGCGACTGGTCAATCCGCTGTTTCTGCCGACGCCGCTTGCGATCTGCCGCGCCATCTACCAGCTCGCGATGTCAGGCGCGCTCTGGCAGCATCTCGGCTATTCGCTGATGCGCATCGGCATCGGCTGGCTGCTCGGCACCGCTTTTGGCATCGCCGTCGGCTTTGCCATCGGCCTGTCGACTCTGGCGCGCAGCGTCGGCATCACCTTCATCTCGGCGTTGTTCCCGATTCCGAAGATCGCGCTGTTGCCGCTCCTGATTCTCTGGCTCGGGATCGGCGAGGAACCGAAGATTGCAACCATTGCGCTCGGGGTGTTCTTCTCCACTGCCATCTCGGTCTATAGCGGCGTCGACGCTGTGCCGCGCAATTTGATCCGCATGGCGCAGAGCTTCAACGTACCGTTTGCGGCCATTGTCCGCCGCGTGATCTGGCCGGGCGCGCTGCCCTCGATCCTCGCCGGCTTCCGCATCACGGCGTCGGTGGCGCTGCTGCTGGTGGTGAGCGCGGAAATGATCGGCGCCGAATACGGCATCGGCGCCTTCGTGCTGCAGGCGGGCAATCTGATGCAGACCGATCAGCTGCTCGCCGGTGTGGTCATCCTGTCGCTGTTTGGCCTCGCGATCGGGAAACTGATCGGGCTGCTGGAAACGCGGCTGTTGCACTGGCGGTAGTCGTTAGAGCGTTTTCGAGCGAAGTGGACACCGGTTCGCGTGAAGAAAACGCGTCAAAACAAGAATCTGGCGCAACCGCCGCCACAGCGTCATGCCCAGGGCCTGTTCCGGGCATCCACGTCTCTCCTCAGGCGCAGCTTTTCGTGGATGGCCGGGTCAAGCCCGGCCATGACGGAGAAGGGGCTTCGCACGCCCTACGCGTTCCCGCGATCTTCCCTGAACAGGTCGAGCTTCTGCTGCACCGGGCGGTCGGAGAAGCTGAACAGCACGGCGTCCTCATCGGCCTCGTGCGTCACCCAGTGCCAGCTCGGCACCACGAACAGATCGCGCGGCCCCCATTCAAAGGTCTGGTCGCCGATCCGGGTGCGGCCCCTGCCTTCGACCGCGGTAAACACGGTGGCATCTGTCGAGCGATAGCGCGCGGTCTTGAACCCTTTCGGCAGCAGCTGGATGAAGGTGCCGATGGTCGGCATGGCGAAATCGCCGGTCTCGGGGTTGGAGAATTTCAGCTTCAGCCCGTGGCAGGTGTCCCATTCCTCGCGTTGCCGCGCCTGCTCCAGCGCCTCGCGGGTATGGCTGTAGGGATAATTGAAGATCGGCGACGTCCCTGAGCTGCGCTTGTCGTCGACCGGCAACAAATTGCGGCCGTAGCGTGCAAAGCTGTCGCCGACGGGCTTTGTGATTGTCTGCTGGTCCTCCTTCGCGCCTTCGGCAAAGGAGGCGTCGAAGAACTGCACCACGGGAATGTCGAGCCCGTCGAGCCAGAACATCGGTTCGCTGGTTTCGTTGCCGTGGTCGTGCCAGGCCATCGATGGCGTGATGACGAAATCGCCTGATGCCATCATCGTCTTCTCACCGGCGACGGTGGTGAACGCGCCCTTGCCCTCCAGGATGAAGCGCAGCGCCGACTGGCTGTGCCGATGCGCGGGCGCGATGTCGCCGGGCAGCACCAGCTGGATGCCGGCGTAAAGCGAGGTCGTCACCTTGGACTGCCCGCGCAGGCCCGGATTTTCCAGGATCAACACCCGCCGCTCGGCTTCCTTGGCGGTGATCAGCTTGCCCGCTTCCATCATGTAGGCGCGGATGGCATCGTAGTTCCACAGATGCGGCCGGCAGGCGCTCCTCGGCTCCGGCGTGATCAGGTCACCCATGACATTCCACAGCGCTGATAGGTTTTCGCCGTCGATCTTGCTGTAGAACGCCTCGCGTTCCGGCGTCTTGGCCACGGCTTCCATGGGGAGCCTCCGGATCTTGTTGCTGGATTAATTGACAGCATACTGACAATATAGGTAGCGTCAATCGGCAACCATAATCGCCGTGAGTGGGGGAGGCCTTGATGAAGCTGCATGGCTATTTCCGCAGCAGTGCATCTTATCGCGTTCGAATAGCCCTGAACCTGAAGGGCCTGCGCGCCGAGCATCTGCCGCATCATCTCCGCAAGGGCGAACAGTGTGCGCCCGCCTATCTCGCGCTGAACCCGCAAGGCTTTGTGCCGACGCTCGAGAGCGACGCCGGCGACATCCTGACCCAGTCGCTTGCGATCATCGAATGGCTGGAGGAAACGCACCCCACGCCGCCGCTGTTGCCGAAGGATCCGCTGCGCCGTGCAAAAGTGCGGGCGTTCTCGATGGCGCTCGCCTGCGACACCCATCCGGTGCAGAACCTGAAGGTGCTGGCGCGGCTGCGGCAGCTCGGCCTGCCCGAGGAGGCGGTGACGGAGTGGGCAGCCTGGGCCAACCGCGAAGGGCTCACGGCGAGCGAGAAGCTGGTCGCGGGCGAAGCGGGGCCGTTCTGCTTCGGCGCGGCGCCGACCATGGCCGATCTCTGCCTGGTGCCGCAGCTCGCGAACGCGCGCCGCTTCGGCGTGGATGTCTCGGCCTTTCCGCGGCTGTTGCAGGCCGAAGCTGCCGCAAAGGCACTGCCGGCCTTCGCGGATGCCGCACCGGAGCGCCAGATCGATGCCGAATAGGGAAGCGCCGCTGACGATGGATGCGGTCTACACCAAGCCGGGCTATCTGTTCCGGCGCATGCAGCAGATCGCGGTCGCGATCTTTGTCGAGGAGTGCAAGGATATCGACATCACGCCGGTGCAGTATGCGGCGCTGGTCGCGATCCAGACCCATCCCGGCATCGACGCGACGCGGCTCTCCGCCGTGATCGCCTTCGACCGTTCCACGCTCGGCAGCGTGATCGAGCGTCTGGAGACGAAAGGCCAGATCGAGCGCAAGGCGGCAAACGACGACAAGCGCGTCAAGCTGCTTTATCTGACGCGCGCGGGCTCAAAACTGCTGCGCGACATTCTGCCCGCGGTCGACCGCGCCCAGGCGCGTATGCTGGAGCCGCTCAAGGCCGGCGACCGCAAGCTGCTGATGGCGCTGCTCGCCCAACTCGTCGACCGCAACAACGAAGCCTCCCGCGTTCCGCTGCGCGCGGAGGAGGCGCTGGAGCATCTGGGGCGGGGGTGAAGGCAACGAGAGGGCCAACCGCTCATTGTCGTCCCAGCCCCCCGTGCGCAATTGCGCACTAAAGCGCGTCTTTGATTGAGCATGATCTTTTCGGAAAACCGCTACACACTTTTCCGGATCATGCTTTAGGCCGGGACGACACCGAGGATGCATCGCTGTCCTGCCGTCACATCCGCATTACAGCCTGCCGATCGATCTTGCCCGTGCCCGTCTTCGGCAGTTCGTCGATGAAGCGGATCTCGCGCGGATATTTGTAGGGCAGCAGCTTTGCCTTCACGTAATCCTGCAGCTCCCTGGTCGCGCCGCTCTCGTCGAAGCCGGCCCTGTTCATCACCACCACTGCCTTCAATGTCATGCGGCGGTCGGGCAACTCGGCGGCGAAGACGGCGCATTCGCGCACTTCGGGGTGCTCGGCGAGACAGAGCTCGACCTCGAGCGGATAGACCCACTGTCCTGAAATCTTGATCAGGTCATCGGCGCGGCCGCGGAAGAAGTAGAAGCCGTCGGCATCGCGCACGAAGCGGTCGCCGGTGTAGATCCAGCCGCCTTCGCGGATGGTCTCGGCGGTCTTGTCCGCGCGGTTCCAGTACAGCGGCGTGGCGGAATCGCCGCGCACCCAGAGAATGCCTTCCTCGCTGTCGCCGACGTCGCGGCCGTCCTTGTCCTTGAGCGCGATCTCATAGCCGGGCACGCGCAGGCCAGCCGCGCCGAGCTTCTTCGTTTCCGCGCGGTTGGACAGATAGACGTGCAGCACCTCGGTGGAGCCGAGGCCCTCGACGATCTCGAGCCCGGTCAGCGCCTTCCAGCCATTGAACACGTCGCCGGAAAGCACCTCTGCGGCGGAGACCGCCATGCGCAGCGACGAGAAATCGCATCCTGCGGCGCCGTCGGCCTTGGAGAGCGAGGTGTAGAGCGTCGGCAGCCCGAAGAACACGGTCGGGCGGAAGCGCGCGATCGCCTCGAAGATCGCCGCCGGCTTCGGCTGGCCGGGCAGCAGCAGCGTCGCTGCGCCGGCGGAAAATGGAAAGGTGATGGCATTGCCGAAGCCATAGGCGAAGAAGATCTTCGGCACCGAGAAGCAGATGTCGTTTGCGCCAAGCCTTAGCACGTTGCGCGCGAAGGCCAGCTCGCTATAGGCCATGTCGTGCTGCAGATGCACGATGCCCTTCGGCCGGCCGGTCGAGCCGGAGGAGTACATCCAGAACGCCATCTCGTCGCGATGGGTATCGGCTTCCGCAAGCCGGGACGGAAATTGCGCGAGCCATTGGTCGGCGGCGATCACGCGCGGCGCGGCATTCTGACTCGCCCGGCCATTGACGACGATCAGTGTGCGCAGCGCAGTGTCGCGACACGCCTCGGCGTTGAAGCGGGCGCAGAACTCGGCATCGGCAATCGCAGCGCCGGCATCCGAATCGGCGAGATAGAAGTGCAGCAGCTCGGGCGGCGTCAGCGTATTGATCAGGAGCGGCACGAAACCGGCACGCACCGCGCCGAAGAACGCCGCGGGGTAGGCGGGCGTATCGTCCAGAAACAGCAGCACGCGGTCGCCGCGCTTCAGCCCCAGCGAGATCAGCCCGTGGCCCCAGCGCGCGGCGTCGGCACAGAGCTCGGCATAGCTCAGTGTACCGGCCGGGCCGGTCAGCGCGAGCGCTTCGCCGCGGCCCTGTGCGAGATTGTCGAACAGAATTCGGCTCGCATTGTAGCGCTCGGGAATCGCAAAGCCGATCTCGAGCGCGCCCGCCGCGTCGCGCGGCACCGCGTCCCGGATATTGGTCGTCATCTCAGCCATTTTCGCTGGCTCCAGCCTGACCTGCGGCCTCGTAGGCGGCCATGAAGCGCGGCGACATCGCGCGCAGCCTCGCGTCGTCGATGCGGCCGGAGCGGGTGATGTAGCTATAGGCAAAATCAAGCGGATCGAGCTGCATGTGGCCCGGGAATTTCTCGTACCAGTTGGCGCTGGTGCGCGCGGCGGTGACGAGCTTCTTCACGATCGGCTTGCGGTCGGCCTGGTAGCGCGCAAGCGCAGTCGCGACATGCGCCTCCGCTTCCAGCGCCTTGGCCAGCGCAATCGCGTCCTCGATCGCAAGCCGCGTGCCGGAGCCGATCGAGAAATGCGCCGAATGCAGTGCATCGCCGATCAGCACCATGTTCTTGTGGAACCAGTGCTCGTTCCACACCCAGGGGAAATTGCGCCACACCGACTTGTTGGAGATCAGCATGCCGCCGCCGAGCGCTTCGGCAAACACTTCCTCGCAGATTGCCTTGGATTGGTCGACGTCCTTGTACGCGAAGCCGTAGTGGTCCCAGGTGGCGCGGTCGCATTCCACCAGGAAGGTGCTCATATCTGGCGCGTAGCGATAATGATGCGCGTTGAACGTTCCGCGCGCGGTCTTCACGAAGGTCTGCGACAGTGTCTCGAAGCGCTTGTGGGTGCCGTACCAGGCGAACTTGTTGGTCGAGTAGGAGATGGAGAAGCCGAAATCGCCCTCAAAGCTGCGGCGCACCAGCGAGTTGAGCCCGTCGGCGGCGACGATCAGATCGTAGCCGTTCAATTGGTCGAGCGAGTGGATCGGGTTGCTGAAATGCGCGGTGACGCCGACCGCAAGCGCGCGCGCCTGCAGGATGGAGAGAAGTGTCAGTCGCCCGATGGAGGAGAACCCGACGCCGTCGATCTCGACGCTCTCGCCGCGATGGTTGAGCGTGATGTTGTTCCAGCTCTCCATCTCGGGTGCGATCGCATCCACCGTTTCGGGATCGTCGGCGCGGAGGAACTCCAGCGCCTGTTCCGAGAACACCACGCCGAACCCCCAGGTGGCGTCGGGGGCGTTCTGCTCGAACAGATCGATCTGTGCCTCCGGATGGCGTCTCTTCCAGAGATAGGCGAAATAAAGCCCGCCGGGGCCGCCGCCAAGAACGGCAATGTGCAAGGCGTTTCCCTCCCAATTTGACAGTATACTGCCAATTGGCGCGCACCATAATCCGACCGCCGGCGCTGCGCCAGCGAAAAAAGGTGGCGGGCCGGGTGTGGTCAAGCGTGCAGCCCTACGTCGACACCGGCAGTGGCCCTACCCGACAACCACAGCACGATATCGTTGTTTGGCTTACCTCTCCCTCCGGGAGAGGTGGGCGCTGCCCGCCGAAGCTGCGCTCGATCTCTCTACTGCGCGGCGAATTGGCCGAGCACGGCGCGACAGTCGGGCGACAGCGACGAGGCGTTGCTGGCGAGGCACTGCAGGATGCGGCCGCCGCCGGGGTCGACACCGGCGCACAGCGTGCGGACGTCGGCGCCGCAGGCCGAGCGCATCACGAAGAGCACCTCGCGTGGCCGCATCGGCCGCAGCACGATCGCTGCGGGGGCGGATGGTGCGGCAGGCGCGGCAGCAGGCGCGGCGGGGCTGGTTGCCGCCTCCTGTGCCGGCGCGCTGCCGGCCGGCGCTGTGGCGCCACCGGCGACCGCAGCGACAGCGTTCTGGCAGGCCGGTGAGACACCGGCCTTGTTCTTTTCCAGGCATTGCAGAGCCTGCGCGCCGCCGGTGGGTACGCCAGCGCAAACCTTCGGATAGTCGGAGCGGCAGGCCGAGCGGATCGCCGCGATCTGCGCGCTCGATGGCTTCCTGGCGGTGGTGGTCTTCGTCTTCGCAGCCGGCTTCTCTGCGGGCTCAGCCGCGGGCGCTGCGGCCGTCGCCGGTGCCGGTTCGGTTTTGCTTTCCGTCGCGGGCGTCGCTGCGGGCTCTGTCTTGGTTTCCGTTCTGACTTCGGATGGCGCGGCGACCGCGCTGACGGCGGCCTGGCAGCCGGGTGCGAGGCTTGCCATGTTCTTCCGCAGGCATTGCAGCGAGGCCGCGCCGCCAGGGGGAATGCTGGAGCAATGCGCGATGTAGTCGGAGCGGCATTGTGATTTGATCGCGTCGCGCTGGGCCTGGGTCGGGGCCTGCGCCATCGCTCCTGTCGCCACGATGCTTGCTGTAGTTGTGATGATCGCGGCCGAGCGAGCCAAGGCACGGCTGAATGCGTCGTGCATTTGCATAAATCCCTTTTTTTGATCTTGTTCTCTTTAATCTTGTTATCGCTCGAGCCGCCGTTCCAAGCGAAAAAAGTCGAATAGTTTTGGTCCTACAAATGCCGGCAAGCGGCATCATTCGCTGGTTTCGGCTCCACTTCAAGTAGAATGTGGAGCCGAAGGCATGAATAACTTCGTCGTAGCTTGTTCTTTAAAGCCTGACCATCCGCTTGCCGCGGTTTTCGCCCGCAAGCAGCCCGATCAAAGCGCGCGGCGTGTTTTCCAGACCGTCGATGATGTCCTCCTGCACCTTCAGCCGGCCGGAGGCGACCCAGCCTTGCAGATCGGCGATGGCGCGCTCGCGCTGATCCATGAAGTCCATCACGATAAAGCCTTGCATGATCAGGCGCTTTACCACGATCAAGCCGGGCACGCCGCGCGGCCCATGGGCGGACGGCACGCCGTCATATTGCGAGATTGCACCGCAGCAAGCGATGCGGCCACGCAAATTCATCAATGACAGGCACGCTTCGAGAATGTCGCCGCCGACATTGTCGAAATAGACATCGATGCCATCAGGGGCCGCTGCGCGCAGCGCCTTGAAGGTGGCGCCATCCTTGTAGTCGACCGCGGCATCGAAGCCGAGCTCGCCGGTTAGCCAGTTGCATTTGTCCTTGCCGCCGGCGATGCCGATGACGCGGCAGCCCTTGATCTTGGCGATCTGGCCGACGATCGAGCCGACCGAGCCGGCCGCAGCCGACACCGCCACCGTCTCGCCAGCCTTCGGCTTGCCGACGTCCAGCAGCCCGAAATAGGCGGTGAGGCCGGCAATGCCGAACACGCTGAGCAGATGCGACAGCGGCTCGATCCGCGGCAGCTTTGTCAGCTGCTTGGCAGGAAGGGCGGCATAGTCCTGCCAGCCGGTGTCGGCGAACACGATATCGCCGGGCGCAAAGCCTGATGCCTTGGAGTCCACCACCTCGGCAATACCGCCGCCGGCCATCACCGTGTTGGCTTCGACCGCGGAGCGGTAGGTCGCGCCGTGCATCCAGGCGCGGTTGGCGGCGTCGAGCGAAATATAGCGGACCTTCAGCAAGACCTCGCCATCGCGTGGCGAGGGAGGTGCCGATGACGTCTGCTTGAAATGCTCCAGGCCGAGCTTTCCGCTCGGCTTCTCGGCCAGCAGGATCTGTCGGTTGACGGTGTCGCTCATCGCATTTCCTCCTCTCGTTGCTTGATCATTATTGATGCAGTGCGCGCGCAGGAAACGTGCAATCCCGCGCTTTGTGCATTGCGCTCAAGCTAGAGAAAGCGCGCCTGTTTCACAACGGGAACAATTTCCCAGCTCGAAGCGAGTTGCACGGGTTACAAAATCTGCCAAACTCCAGGCGCCGGAGTTGACGGGGGTTGACGAATGTCGAACAGGTTTACGCAGTACATCCTGGGCGCGATGGTGCTGGGCATCATCACAGGCACGCTGATCTTCAATTTCCTTCCCGACCAGCGAGCCGAGCTCGCGGCCGACATCAATCTGATCGCGATGCTGTTCCTGCGCCTGATCAAGATGATCATCGCGCCCCTGGTGTTCGCCACGCTGGTCGGCGGCATCGCGCATATGGGCTCAGGTGCCAAGCTCGGGCGCATCTTCGCCAAGACCATGGGCTGGTTCATCAGCGCCTCCTTCGTGTCGCTGCTGCTCGGCCTCGTGATGGTGAACCTCCTGCAGCCCGGTGCAAACTTCCCCGGCACGCTGCCGGACAAGTCGCAGTCGACAGGCCTGCCGGTCTCGGCCTTCTCGCTTGAAAAGTTCCTGACCCACCTGATCCCGACCTCGATTGCGGACGCGATGGCGCAGAACGAGATCCTGCAGATCGTGATCTTCGCCGTGTTCTTCTCGGTCGCGATGGGCGCGCTGCCTGAGCGGTCCAAGCAGATCCTGTCGTTGATCGATGATCTCGGCCACATCATGCTCAAGGTGACGAGCTATGTGATGATGTTCGCGCCCTTCGCGGTGTGGGCGGCGATCGCTGCCACCGTCGCCAAGAACGGCCTCCTCGTGCTATGGAAGCTCGTGGTGTTCATGGGCGGCTTCTATCTGTCGCTCATGATCCTCTGGGGCCTCCTGGTGATCGTCGGCTTCGTGGTGATCGGGCCGCGCTACAGCCAGCTGCTGCGGTTGATCCGCGAGCCCCTGATGATCGCATTCTCGACCGCGAGCTCGGAAGCCGCCTATCCCAAGACGCTGGAGGGGCTCAACCGCTTCGGCGCCTCGTCGCGGATTTCGAGCTTCGTGCTGCCGCTCGGCTATTCCTTTAATCTCGACGGCACGATGATGTACTGCACTTTCGCGTCCATCTTCATCGCGCAGACCTACAAGATCGAGATGTCGCTCGGCACGCAGCTTGCGATGCTCGCGACATTGATGCTCACCTCGAAGGGCGTGGCCGGCGTGCCGCGTGCCTCGCTGGTGGTGATCGCCGCGACGCTGTCCCAGTTCGGAATCCCCGAGGCGGGGCTGCTCATGATCATGGGCATCGACACCTTCCTCGACATGGGACGCAGCGCCACCAACGTCATCGGCAACACGCTCGCCACCTCTGTTGTGGCGAAATGGGAGGGCGAGCTTGCGCCCGAACATGCGCTCGGCCCCGATGACGTGGTGCCGCCGAGCATGATCCCCGGAGAGGTGGCTGCGATGGCAGGACACTGACGGAGGCTCTCAATGCGTCAAGCCTCAAGTCGAGCAATCGGGGCGATCGGCCTGTTGCTGGCGGCGTTGCTGCCGGCGACGGCGACGTTCGCGCAAGGCGGCGAAGGGCTCAGCCCCACGCTCGCCCGGATCAAGAGCGCCAATGTCGTCCATGTCGGCTATCGCGAAAGCTCGCCGCCGTTTTCGTTCCTGGACGCAGCCAACCGCCCGATCGGCTACAGTCTCGAGCTCTGCGAGGCCATCGTCGAGGAGATCGCCGCCGAGGTCGACGCCCCCGATCTGAAGATCGACTATGTCAAGGTAACCTCCGACGACCGCATCCCGGCGGTCGTCCAGAACAAGATCGATCTCGAATGCGGCTCGACCACAGCGAATGCCGAACGCTCCAAGCAGGTAGCGTTCTCGCCACTGATTTTCGTTGCCGGCACCAAGCTGATGGTGGCGAAATCGTCGCCGATCGCGGCGGCGACGGATCTCAAGGGCAAGACCGTGGTGGTGACCAAGGGCACCACCAACGAGCAGGCGATGCACAATGTCGACAAGAAATTCCAGCTCGGGCTGAACATCGTGACGGCGGGCGATCACGAGCAGTCCTACCAGATGCTGGCCGACGGCAAGGTCGATGCCTTCGCGACCGACGACATCCTCCTCTACGGCCTGATCGCCCATCACAAGTCGCAGGACAAATTCCGCGTCACCGGTGATTACCTGTCCTACGAGCCCTATGGCATCATGTTCCGCAAGGGCGAGCCGGAATTGGCAGGCGTCGTGGAGCGCGCCTTCCGCAAGCTCGGCTCCAACCACGACCTGATCCCGCTCTATGAGAAGTGGTTCGTGCGGCGGCTGCCGACCGGGGAGCGCCTCAATGTCGCGATCTCTCCGCAGCTCGAGGAGGCCTTCCACGCCATGGACGATTCCCCCGGCGCCAATAATTAACAATTGGTAAGGGGCGGGCGGGGGCGCCCGGCTGCATGAAACCCGCAGCTTTGCTGCGCCGGATTGCCGCCCAGCCTGATCGGTTCGCCCGATCAGTTGGAGGTGGCCTGACGCCCGTTCACGCCGTTCATCCGCCATACAGGTTCGTGGCGATCAAATGGCGGCCTTTCAAAAAGCAAGCTGGTTCAATAAGTCGGAAGCTGGTCGCGAATGGGGAAAGGCCGTCGGAACGGGGCGTGGTCGGCGACGCTCGCCTGTGTGGCGGCCGCCGCCTTGCTGTGTGCTGCCTGCGTGTGGGTCGCGTTGGACGTCCCGGCACAAGCGCAGACGCAGGTCAATTTTGACCGGCCGGGCGGCGATTACACGAACGCGCCGATCCCCTCCGGCGACCCCGCCGATTGCGCGCTGTTGTGCGAGCGTGACCGCCACTGTCGTGCCTGGAGCTTCAACTACCCGAACGACTCCACGCCGGGCGCGGTGTGCTGGCTGAAAAGCACGGTGCCGGCACGAGTCCAGGACGATTGCTGCGTCTCCGGCGTGCGCGGCGCCGGCGTGGTCGAGCCGCGCAATCGGATCGCGGAGACCTCGATCGACCGCGCCGGCGGTGATTACCGCTCGTTCGAGCTGAAAGGCGACGAGGGCGACGAGGCCTGCCACGCCGCCTGCATCGCCGACAACAAATGCCGCGCCTGGACCTTTGCGAGGCCCGGCTATGTCGGCAAGGCGCCGCATTGCTTCCTGAAAAAGGAAGTGAAGCCGCCCCACCGAAAGGCAGGATTCATTTCGGGCGTAGTGAGATGATCTCTGCAGTCTTCCCGGCGAAAGCCGGCACGACGACGGGTTGAACTAAAGTGTTTTCGGGCGAAGCGGACATCGGTTCGCAGTGAAGAAAACGCGTCAAAACAAAAATTGGGAGCTTCGGTTCTGATCGAATCAGAACCGAAGCTTTTGGACGTCCTCCGCCTCGAGCACCGTCAACTCTGGCCACAGCGCCTTCCAGCGCCTGGCCTTGGCCGCATAATTCGCCGGCGAAAAATTCGGCCCCGGATTGGGTCGCACGATCAGGCCGGCGATGTCGGCAAATCCGTGCGGCGCATAGACCTTGTAGCTGTCGCGGTCGCGCCGAATTCCGACTTGCGTATTCCTGGTGATAAAGCGGCCGATGCCCTCGGTCGAGCAGGCCAGCGGCGGATAGGGCAAGCCGTGCTTGTCGGGATACCAGAGATGGACGCGCGCCTGGTTGCGCACCTCGACCGCAACGGGGCCGACGTGATGCAGCAGCCTGTGGATCACGGCATCCTCCGCCTCCCAGGACGTGTCGGGATCGAAATAGAACACGTCGTAGTCGAGAATGCCGTAGTCGGCCGCGCGCCCGGTCAGCACATTCCACACGGTCTGTACCAGGCAGCCCGAGACCAGCCAGGCGTCGGGCAGCTCAAGCTCGCTGAGTGCGCCGATGATCCGGTCGTTGACAGGATTTGCCAGCGCCGCGGCGAGGAAGTCGTCTTCGGTCCAATTGTGATCAACTGTGGGCACGGCACAAACGCCTTTGCCCAAGCTACAGGTTTCGCGCCTCAATGCACCGGGGTGAAGAACCGAGCCAGGCGGAAGCCGGAGAGCCAGGTCCACATCGGCTGGTGGCGGACACCGAGATCCCAGGAGCCGACCACGGCATCGGCGCGGCCGACCAGATTGTCGATCGGCAACAGCCCGACGCCGCCTTCGCGCACCGGCACGCGGCTGTCGGCGGAGTTGTCGCGGTTGTCGCCAAGCACGAACAGGTGGCCCGGCGGCACGGTCACTTCAGGGGTGTTGTCGAGGCGGCCGTTGTCGCGCAGCTTGAGGATCTCATGGCTGACGCCGTTGGGCAGCGTCTCCACATAGCGATAGGCCGGCTCCTTGCCGCCATCATCGTCCTCGGCTTCGCCGAGGCCGTCCGGCTTCAGCGAAGCGGGGTGATCGTTGATGAAGAGCTGGCCCTGCCGCATCTGGATGCGGTCGCCGGGTAGTCCCACCACGCGCTTGACCCATGCCTGCGAGGTGTCGCCCGGCCAGCGGAACACCACGACGTCGCCCCGCTTGGGGGGCTCGCCGAACACCCGCTTGGTTTCCGGCAGATTGATCTGCATCGGCAGCGAGGCGGTGCCGTAGCCATAGGGGAATTTCGAGGCGAGCAGCGCGTCGCCGATCAGAAGCGTCGGCTCCATCGAGCCCGACGGCACGTAAAACGGCTCGGCGATCGCGCCCTTGGCGAGAAACACGGCGGCGACGATGCCGATGAGCTGCACCGCCTGGCTGCGCCAGCCGGTCGTGGTGCCGCTCTTGCCGTTGGCTTTGCTTTTGGCGCTTGTGCTCTCGGCCGGATCGGACATCTTCTCAACGCTCATCGGCCGGTGCCTCCAACAGTGATTCGATCCATGCGCAGCGTCGGCTGGCCGACGCCAACAGGCACACCCTGGCCGTTCTTGCCGCAGGTGCCGATTCCGGTGTCGAGCGCGAGGTCGTTGCCGATCATGGTGATGCGATGCAGGTCGGTCGGTCCGTTGCCGATCAGCATCGCGCCCTTCAGCGGCGCGCCGAGCTTGCCGTTCTCGATCTTGTAGGCCTCGGTGCACTGGAAGACGTATTTGCCGGAGGTGATGTCGACCTGGCCGCCGCCGAAATTGGCGGCGTAGATGCCGTTCTTCACCGAGGCGAGGATCTCGGCGGGATCACGACCGCCTTCGAGCATGTAGGTGTTGGTCATGCGCGGCATCGGCACATGGGCATAGCCCTGGCGGCGGCCGTTGCCGGTCGGCTTCATGTTCATCAGCCGCGCGTTCTGGCGGTCCTGCATGTAGCCGACCAGGATGCCGTCTTCGATCAGCACGGTGCGGCTGGTCGGTGTGCCCTCGTCGTCGATCGAGAGCGAGCCGCGGCGCGAGGCCATGGTGCCGTCGTCGACCACGGTGACGCCCTTGGCCGCCACCTGCTGGCCCATCAGGCCGGCGAAGGCCGAGGTCTTCTTGCGGTTGAAGTCGCCTTCCAGTCCATGGCCGACGGCTTCATGCAGCATCACGCCGGGCCAGCCGGCGCCGAGCACGACGTCCATCTCGCCGGCGGGCGCCGGCACCGATTCCAGGTTGATCAGGGCCTCGCGCAAAGCGTCGTCGGCGGCATTGCGCCAGGCCTTGGTCTCGATGAAGCGGGCATAGGGCTCGCGGCCGCCATAACCCTTGCTGCCACTCTCCTGCCGATCGCCCTGGCCGGCGACAACAGAAACATTGAGCCGCACCAGCGGGCGAATGTCGCGATAGCTTTCGCCATCGGGGCGCACGATCTCCACCACCTGCCAGGTGGCGGCGATGCTCACGGTGACCTGGCGCACCCGCGGATCCTTGTCGCGGACATAGGCGTCGATCTCGCCGAGCAGTTTCACCTTGGTCTCGAAGCTCGGCGCGTCCAGCGGGTTCTCGTCACCATAGAGGCGTACATTGGTGTGGGCGGGCGGGGCTGCAAAGGTGCCGGAATAGCCGCCGCGGACGGCGGCGACCGCGTCGGCGGCGCGAATCAGCGCTGGCACCGAGACGTCGGAGGAATGGGCGTAGCCGACCGCATCGTCCTTTACCGCGCGTAAACCGAAACCCTGGCTGGTATCGTACGTAGCTTGCTTCAGGCGCCCATTGTCGAACATCAGGGCTTCGGTTTGGCTATATTCGAGAAACAATTCGCCGTCGTCGGCGCCCGCGAGCCCGCGAGCCACTTCATGGCGCACGGTGTCGCGGTCAAGCTGGGCGCGGTCGATCAACGAGGTTGCTGCAGGGCTGGTCATCGCTCGGTCCGTTGTCGGGAGGTCAAATCCAAGATAGTTCTTTCCTTGTCGTTCGGCGAGGGGCAGGATCGGCACATTACGGAAACGACATGATTGACATCGTTCCGATCAGTCCGGGTCACATCGACAGCTTTCACCAGACCCTCGACGTCGTCGCGCGGGAACGGCGCTATCTGGCCTTTTTCGAGGCGCCGCCGCTGGAGACCACGCGCGCTTTCGTGCTCGACATGATCGGCCACGGCTACCCGCAATTCGTCGCGGTCGCGGACAGCGGCGACGTGGTCGGCTGGTGCGACGTGACGCCGAAATCGCTCCCGATCTATGCGCATGCCGGCGTCTTGGGAATGGGCCTATTGCCGCAGTTTCGGCATCAGGGGCTTGGAACCCGGCTGATGCGCCAGGTGCTCGACGCCGCGCACGCCTTCGGCTTCTCCCGGGTCGAATTGTCCGTGCGCCAGAACAACGAGAATGCCATCGCGCTCTACAGGAGATTCGGCTTCGTCACCGAAGGGTTTCAACGCAACGCCTGCAAGGTCGATGGCGAGTATGAAAACCTGATCCTGATGGGGCTGTTGTTTTAGCGGCAGTGTCGATCTGTTGCCGCAGCGAAGAAGCACCTCTCCCAACGGGAGAGGTCGATTTTGCTTTAGCAAATCGGGTGAGGGGTTACAGTCCCTCGTGAGCGCTGCGGCCCCTCATCCGGATTGCTGCGCAATCCGACCTCTCCCGTCGGGGAGAGGTGGACCGAGTGCGCAGCGGCATCTCGACCGGTCAAAGTCCTCACGGCAGCTTGTCGTAGCCCTCCGAGAGTCCGTTCAGGCTGAGCGGGAAGCCGATTCCTTCCTCAGGTGTCTCGAAGATGATGAAAGTCGCAGTCTTCGCCGTCTTCAGCTGGTTGAGCAGCTTGTCGTCCATCACGACCTCGGCCACGCAGCCATTGGGCAGGCAGCGGACGAAGCCGGCGCGGCCGACATCGACATTGTCGAGCTTGAGACCGAGGCCCGAGGGCAGCAGCACGCCGAGCGGCGCCACCACCCGCATCAGCCGGCTCTTCTGGTCGGCAGTCTTGAGCACGATGACGGTGAGCCCGGCGTTGGAGCGGTCCTCGGCCACCACGCTCTGGATCAGGGCGCATTGCTCGCTCTGTGCGCCCGGCGGGGTGTCGCAGCGGATCTGCCAGTCGCCATGCACCGAGCGCACGGCGCCTTGCGCGTGGGCCGGGACGGCACCAAGGAGGGCGGCGGCCAGGACCGCGCAGGCAGCCAAGCCTTTCGCAGCCAAGCCTTTTGCAGCCAAGCCCTTTAAAGCAAAGCTTTTCAAAATCTGTTTCGCAGGCCCCATCCGGGTCAATCCCTTCGGAGTTTTCCTAGTCTTGAGCACTTTATCGGTTTCGCCGTGATAGGTCCAAAGTCTGCCCCGCGCCGCCGACTGATACGGCAATGAGGGCACAGTGAAGGCACACCGCGCGAGCTTCGCCCGCGCCTCGCGTCACGAATCAGTTGCACCTCACGAGCAGCCGATTGTGCCTACAACGGGGGATGCGCCTGTCAAGCGCCGCAAGCCCCCGAAAGGGCATTTTGGCCCCACTTTCACGGTAAAATGTGGCGCCATCCGGCACGCTGCCGCCCCCGTCGGGCAATAACCGACGCCGCTGCCGAATGCTCCCCACGACTGCATTGCGATGCCTCAAGAATTATGGTTTGAGAGGCTTGATTTCTGCGTTCTGGCGATCCGGCCCGGTGTCCCTCGCGGGTACCAAAGCGGCCGCTTGTTTGGGAGCGGATCGTCGTGCCGGCGGGGCTAGCGGGCGCGATTTGGGGATGAAATAAATAAGGAGCGGAAACGACATGAATATGTCGAAGGGCAGGGTTGGCCGGTGGGTCGCGGGTCTCGCGATCGCTGGTGCCGCGGTTTTTGCGAGCGGCGCGGCGTTCGCGTTGGGTCAGCCCTCGCCGTGGGAATGGAGCCTGCAGCCCTCGGGCTCGCCGGTGATGGACAACATCCATTGGTTCCACAATGTGCTCCTGACCATCATCACCGTGATCACATTGTTCGTGCTGGCGCTTTTGATCACCGTAATGGTCAAGTTCAACGCCCGCGCCAACCCGGTTCCGTCCCGGACCACCCACAACACGCTGATCGAGGTGGCCTGGACGCTGATCCCGGTCCTGATCCTGGTGGGCATCGCGGTGCCCTCGTTCCGCCTGCTGTTCCTCGAACTCGACCTGCCGAAGGCCGACATCACCATCAAGGCGACCGGCAAGCAGTGGTATTGGAGCTACGCCTATCCTGACAACGGCAAGTTCGAATTCGATTCGCTGATGGCGCAGGACAAGCAGCCGCGCCTGCTCGGCGTCGACAATGAAATGGTCGTGCCGGTCAACAAGGTGGTGCGGGTGCAAACCACCGGCGCCGACGTCATTCACTCCTTCGCCGTGCCCGCCTTCGGCATTAAGATCGACGCCATTCCGGGCCGCCTGAACGAAACCTGGTTCAAGGCCGAGAAGACCGGCATGTATTACGGCCAGTGCTCCGAGCTTTGCGGCAAGGACCACGCCTTCATGCCGATCGCGGTGCGCGTGGTGACCGACCAGGAGTTCACGGCCTGGGTCGAGGACGCGAAGAAGAAGTTCGCATCCGCCACGACCAACACCTACGCATCAGCGGCGGACGCGGCGCAGTAAAAGCGCCGCGGCGTCAAGAATAAAGGGCGACGAGGACCTCGAAAAAGAGGTCCGAGAGGGACTTCAAGGCTAGGATTTGAAAGATGGCAACGAACGTAGCGACGCACGGCGATCATGCCCATGACGATCACGCCCACGACCACCCGACCGGGTTGCGGCGCTGGCTGTTCTCGACCAACCACAAGGACATCGGCACGATGTACCTGGTGTTCGCGATCATCGCCGGCATCATCGGGGCTGCGATGTCGATCGCGATCCGCGCCGAGCTGATGTATCCGGGCGTGCAGATTTTCCACGAGACGCATATCTACAACGTGTTCGTGACCTCGCACGGCCTGATCATGATCTTCTTCATGGTGATGCCGGCGATGATCGGCGGGTTCGGCAACTGGTTCGTGCCGCTGATGATCGGCGCGCCCGACATGGCGTTCCCGCGCATGAACAACATCTCGTTCTGGCTGTTGCCGGCCTCCTTCGCGCTTCTGATCCTCTCGACCTTCGTCGAGGGCGAGCCGGGCGCCAACGGCGTCGGTGCCGGCTGGACCATGTATGCGCCGCTGTCGACCTCGGGCCATCCGGGACCGGCGGTCGATTTCGCGATCCTGGCGCTGCATCTCGCCGGTGCGTCCTCGATCCTCGGCGCCATCAACTTCATCACCACCATCTTCAACATGCGCGCGCCGGGCATGACGCTGCACAAGATGCCGCTGTTCGTGTGGTCGATTCTGGTGACGGTATTCCTGCTCCTGTTGTCGCTGCCGGTTCTGGCGGGCGCTATCACCATGCTGCTCACCGATCGTAATTTCGGCACCGCCTTCTTCTCGGCCGATCAGGGCGGCGATCCCGTGCTGTTCCAGCACCTGTTCTGGTTCTTCGGTCATCCCGAGGTCTACATCCTGATCCTGCCGGGCTTCGGCATGGTCAGCCAGATCGTCTCCACCTTCTCGCGCAAGCCCGTGTTCGGCTATCTCGGCATGGCCTACGCCATGGTCGCGATCGGCGGCATCGGCTTCGTGGTGTGGGCGCATCACATGTACACGGTCGGCATGTCCTCGGCGACGCAGGCCTATTTCGTCGCCGCAACCATGGTGATCGCGGTGCCCACCGGCGTGAAGATCTTCTCCTGGATCGCCACGATGTGGGGCGGCTCGATCGAGTTCAAGACGCCGATGCTATGGGCGATCGGCTTCATCTTCCTGTTCACGCTCGGTGGCGTCACCGGCGTGGTGCTGGCGAATGCCGGCGTCGACCGCGTGCTGCAGGACACCTATTACGTGGTGGCGCACTTCCACTACGTGCTGTCGCTCGGCGCCGTGTTCGCTATTTTCGCAGGCTGGTACTACTGGTTCCCGAAGATGTCGGGCTACATGTACAACGAGACCATCGGGAAGGCGCACTTCTGGGTCACCTTCATCGGCGTCAACCTGGTGTTCTTCCCGCAGCACTTCCTCGGTCTCTCCGGCATGCCGCGCCGCTATGTCGATTACCCGGATGCCTTCGCCGGCTGGAACCTGGTGTCCTCGATCGGCTCCTACATCTCCGGCTTCGGCGTCCTGATCTTCATCTACGGCGTCATCGATGCCTTCGTCCGCAAGCAGGAGGCCGGCAACAATCCGTGGGGCGCAGGTGCTACGACCCTGGAGTGGACGCTGTCGTCGCCACCGCCGTTCCATCAGTTCGAAACGCTGCCGCGCGTGCAGTAAACCAAGACCAGGCATGGCGCCGCAAACCGGCGCCGCGCCGTTTTAACGAAGCGAGCGTCTCATAGTGTCCGTCGTCGATCACAGCGGAATTGGCTTCGCGCCCCGGATCTCCGAGGCCGAGGTCTCCGATTACATCGCCCTCCTCAAGCCGCGGGTGATGTCGCTCGTGATCTTCACAGCGCTGGTGGGACTCGTGCTGGCGCCCGGCCATTTCCATCCCGTGCTCGCCTTCACCTCGCTACTCTGCATCGCGGTCGGTGCCGGCGCTTCGGGCGCGCTCAACATGGCGCTGGAAGGCGACATCGACGCGTTGATGACCCGCACCGCCAACCGCCCGATCCCGCGTGGCCGCATCACCAGCGGCGAAGCCATGGCCTTTGGCTTAACGCTCGCCTTCTTCTCAGTGATGACGCTCGGCATCCTGGTCAACTGGTTTGCCGGCGCGCTGCTCGCCTTCACCATCTTCTTCTATGTCGTGATCTATACCCTCGGGCTAAAGCGCCGCACCGCCCAGAACATCGTGATCGGTGGCGCCGCGGGCTCCTTGCCGCCTGTCGTCGCCTGGGTTGCGGCAACAGGCTCGATCTCGGTCGAGCCGCTGCTACTGTTTTTGATCATCTTCTTCTGGACGCCGCCGCATTTCTGGGCGCTGGCGCTGTTCCGTTCCGACGACTATGCCCGCGCCGGCGTGCCGATGCTGCCCGTGGTCGCCGGTCCCGACGCGACGCGGCTGCAGATCCTGCTCTACACCATCGTGCTGGTGGCGGTTGCCGCGAGCCCTTGGCCGCTCGGTTATTTCGACGCGATTTACGGCGTGACCTCGCTGGTGCTCGGCGCCGGCATGCTGGCGCTCGCCGTCAACGTCTATCGCCGTCGCGAGCGCAGCGAGTCGCTCCGTGCCACGCGGAAGCTGTTTGCCTTCTCGATCCTGTACCTGTTCGCGCTGTTCGCGACGCTGCTGCTCGAAGTCGTCGTGCGCGCGCTGCTCCCGCTCATAGGCTAGGGGGCGCATGGCGACCACGATGTCCGACCACGAGCCGCAAGAGGGGATCGTCCTTACCGAGGCGCAGAAGCGCAGCCGGCGGAATCGCTCGATCGCGACGGCGCTGGCGCTCGGCGTGCTCGTGCTGTTGTTTTTCGCAGTCACCCTGGTCAAGGGACCGGCCGTCCTGAACCGGCCGTTGTAGCTGACATGGCGCAAGAACCAGCTAACCAGCCGACCCGCCCGCCGACAAGAACCGCCCCGCGGCTCGGCCGCGACGCGCTGGTTGCCGCGATTTGCGGCTTGGTGGTGGTGCTGATGGTCGGCGCCGCCTATGCCGCCGTGCCGTTCTACAACTGGTTCTGCCGCGCCACCGGCTTCAACGGCACTACCCAGGTCGCGAAATCGGCGCCGACGACCAAGCCGCTGGCGCGCACCATCGCCGTGCGGTTCGATTCCAACGTCTCGGGCGGGCTGCCCTGGAAGTTCGAGCCGGAGAAGACCGAGGTCCAGGTCCATATCGGCGAGGTCACGACCGTCTATTACACCGTGACCAACCAGTCCGCGCGGCCCACGACCGGACAGGCCGCCTACAACGTCGCGCCGCTCACGGTCGGGGCCTATTTCGTCAAGATCAACTGCTTCTGCTTCACCGAGCAGACCTTTGCGCCGGGCGAGAAGCGGGAGCTGGCGGTGGTGTTCTATGTCGATCCCGGAATCGTCGAGGATCATGACAACGACAGCCTGAGCGCCATCACACTATCCTACACCTTCTATCCCGTTCGCGGGGAGACGAAGCCGGTTGCCGCGGGCGAGCCGGACAAGCGGGCGCGACCGCCGGGGTAGCGATTTCGGATTTGATTTTCGAGGAAATATGTGCCGAATGATCCGGCACGGTTTAGGGAGCAAGCGGGCAAAATGGCTACGGCGCAAGTCAAGCATCACGATTACCATCTGGTGGATCCGAGCCCGTGGCCGGTCGTCGGCTCGATCTCGGCCTTCATCATGGCTGTCGGCGCGATCACGTGGATGCACCACATGTTTGCCGCCGCGCCCATCGTCTTCGGCATCGGTACGATCGGCGTGCTCTACACCATGGCGAGCTGGTGGGGCGACGTCATCAACGAGGCCCAGCACAAGGGCGATCACACCCGCGTGGTGCAGATCAGCCACCGCTACGGCATGATCCTGTTCATCGCCTCCGAGGTGATGTTCTTCGTCGCCTGGTTCTGGGCTTTCTTCAATTCGTCGCTGTTCCCGGCCGACGCCGTGCATGCCACGCGCGACGCGGTGTTCGGCTGCGGCACCGGGACCGCGATGGGCGCCTGCGCCGTGCCCGGCACCTGGCCGCCCAAGGGCATCGAAGCGTTCGATCCCTGGCACCTGCCGCTGCTCAACACGCTGATCCTGCTCACCTCGGGCACGACCGTCACCTGGGCGCACCACGCGCTGCTCGAGAACGACCGCCGGGGCCTGAAATACGGCCTGATCCTCACCATCCTGCTCGGCGCGAGCTTCACTTGCGTGCAGGCCTGGGAATATGCCCACGCTGCGTTCGCCTTCTCCGGCAACGTCTACGGCGCCACCTTCTTCATGGCGACCGGCTTCCACGGCTTCCACGTCCTGGTCGGCACCATCTTCCTGATCGTCTGCCTGGTCCGTGCCTATCTCGGCCACTTCACCCCGAAGCAGCATCTCGGCTTCGAATTCGCCGCTTGGTACTGGCACTTCGTCGACGTGGT
The DNA here is from genome assembly GCF_000472425.1 of Bradyrhizobium sp. Tv2a-2. Taxonomy (GTDB): domain Bacteria; phylum Pseudomonadota; class Alphaproteobacteria; order Rhizobiales; family Xanthobacteraceae; genus Bradyrhizobium. Next base: position 358,252 of record NZ_AXAI01000007.1, read on the forward strand.
CTGGCTGTTCCTGTTCATCTGCATCTATGTTTGGGGCACCGGCGGCGGCCGTGTCGGCGTCATGGGCGAGTAGGTATTCGCAGAACCGTGCTTCAAAGGGCGGCCGCAGGGCCGCCCTTTTTGTTTTCGGATGTGCGACCTTATTGGTTAGACTGACACATCCGCGAACCCGGTTCACCTCGCCCTGCATGCGGGGAGAGGTCGCCCTCTCCCCGCGGGCGGGACGAGGGGGAACTTCGTTCATCGCTCAGGCAGACGCTTCCATGAACGGACTCTCTTCAACCCCTCATACCACCGTCCTGCAGAGCGCGCTGCGCGGCATCGCCTGCCGCTGCCCGCGTTGCGGCCACGGAAAACTTTTCGCCGGCTTCCTCACCCTGCGTCCGCAGTGCGAATCTTGCGGCCTCGACTACGCCTTTATCGATGCAGGCGACGGTCCGGCCATCTTCGTCATCATGCTGGCCGGCGCCGTGGTCGTGACTTGCGCGCTGATCGTGGAGGTGAAATACCAGCCGCCGTTCTGGGTGCATGCGGCGCTGTGGTTGCCGCTGATCCTGGCGACCACGCTGTTGCCGCTCCGCTCGATGAAAGCGCTGCTGATCGCGCTGCAATTCCATCACAAGGCCGCCGAAGGCCGGCTGATCGAACGCGCGCCGAAATGATGTCGCCTGTTGCGCGTCGGGGCGGTGCCGGTTTCGCTCTTTTCACCCTCGTCATGGTGGCCGTTTTCATCGGCCTCGGCGTCTGGCAACTGCAGCGACGCGCCGAGAAACATGCGCTGATCGCGGCGCTGACCGAGCGTCTCGCGGCCGCGCCGGAGTCGCTGCCCGGCGTCTCGCAATGGCTCAAGCTCGATCCCGCGCGTGACGAGTTCCGCCGCGTCAGCTTCACCGCCACTTATGTTCGCGCGCCCGACGCCATGGTCTATTCCGCCGGCTCCGCCGTGCGCGAGGATATTTCCGGTCCGGGCACCTGGGCCTTCCTGCCCGCGCGCCTCGCAAGCGGCGAGACCATCGTGATCAATACGGGCTTTGTCGAGAATACGATGCAGGAGCGCGAGCTCGAGGATCGCGCGGTCGCCAAGCTTGCCACGGGCCAGCCGGTCACGCTCACCGGCTATCTGCGCTTCCCGGAGCGCGCGGGTCTGCTCACGCCGGCCGAGAACCGCGGGAAGCGCCTGTGGTTCGTGAGGGATCACGAGGCGATGGCGAGCCAGCTCGGCTGGGGCAACGTCGCGCCGTTTTACATCGATCTCGAGCAACCAGTGCCGGCGAACGGCGTCCCGAAGCCCGGTCCGCTCACCGTGCACCTGCGCGACGACCACATGCAATACGCCATCACCTGGTTCTCGCTCGCGGTTGTCGTGGTGATCGCGTTTCTCATGTGGTTGCGTAGTCGTAGGATCGGTAGAGCGTAAGCGAAACCCATCATTGTCGTCTTCAAAGCAGGATGGTTTTCGCTTCGCTCTAGCCATCCTGCCGGTCCTGAAACGAGGGCAAAACGGCCTTTCCGACCACGCGACCGCATCGCATACTCGGCCTATCGCATCCGGAAAGCCTCTCGCATGTCGACCCCACGCGCCCGCACAGCTCTCATTATCGTCGACGTCCAGCGCGCCTTCGACGAGTGGGAGGCGGCCGGCAGGCGGCGCAACAATCCGGAAGCGGTGGCGCGGATCGTCGATCTCCTCGCGGCGTTCCGCGATCGCGGCGCGGCCATCTTCCATATCCGCCACGAGGGCACACGGCCGAACTCGTCGTTCCGGCCTGATGGCACCGGTTACGCCGTCAAGGAGGAGGCGCGCGAGCGTGCCGGCGAGCCCGTGATCGTCAAGCGCGTCAACGGTGCCTTCATCGGCACCGATCTGGAAACACGGCTGCGTATGGCCGGCATCACCACACTCGTCATCTGCGGCGCCACCACCAATCATTGCGTGGAGACAACGACGCGCATGGCCGGCAATCTCGGCTTCGACGCCCGCCTTGTGCGCGACGCGACCTGGACCTTCGATCGCGTCGGCCCGGATGGCGATACGCATTCCGCCGAAGAAATTCACGCAATGACGCTCGCCAATCTCAACGGCGAGTTCGCGCGGATCGTGACGACTGCGGAGGCAATCGCCGCGCTGGAGTGAGGGCGGCGGCGCCGAAGCGCATTTGTGGGTCATGGACTCCCGGCCGACGACGCGGTTACCATGCCAACAACCCCTTTCCCCTTCCTCGCAAAACGCTCTATGGTGCCAGCCAAATCTGCTGAGATACGATTTTCTTTTCTAATAAAATCAATGACTTAAGGCCGCGGCCGAGGGTCGGGAGACGGATTTGGCGCGCTATGTTTCGACGCGGGGGGAGGCACCTCCGCTGGGCTTCTGCGATGTGATGCTGACCGGGCTTGCCCGCGACGGCGGCCTTTACGTGCCCGAAATCTGGCCGCAGCTTTCGCCCGAGGCCATCGCCGCCTTCTTCGGCAAGCCCTATTGGGAGGTCGCGGTCGACGTGATCCGTCCCTTCACGGGCGGCGAGATTTCCGATGCCGATCTCGGGCGCATGGCGAACGAGGCCTATGCCACCTTCCGCCATCCCGCGGTGGTGCCGCTGAAGCAGATGGCGCCGCATCTGTTCATGCTGGAGCTGTTTCATGGCCCGACGCTGGCGTTCAAGGACGTCGCCATGCAGCTCATCTCGCGGCTGATGGATCACGTGCTGGCCAAGCGCGGCGAGCGCACCACCATCGTGGTCGCGACCTCGGGCGACACCGGCGGCGCCGCAGTCGAAGCCTTCGCCAATCTGGAGAATGTCGACCTCGTCGTATTGTTCCCGCATGGCCGCATCTCCGAGGTGCAGCGGCGGATGATGACCACGACCGGCGCGGCCAATGTGCACGCGCTCGCCATCGAAGGCACCTTCGACGACTGCCAGGCACTCGTGAAGGCGATGTTCAACCATCACCGCTTCCGCGACCGTGTGGCGCTGTCCGGCGTCAACTCCATCAACTGGGCGCGTATCGTCGCGCAAGTCGTCTATTACTTCACGTCCGCGGTCGCGCTCGGCGCGCCGGCGCGACCCGTCACGTTCACCGTGCCGACAGGCAATTTCGGCGACATCTTTGCAGGCTACGTCGCCAAGCGCATGGGCTTGCCGGTACGCTCGCTGCATATCGCCGCCAACGTCAACGACATCCTGGCGCGCACGCTGAAGACAGGCATCTATGAGGTGCGCGAGGTGCATGCGACCGCATCGCCCTCGATGGACATCCAGGTGTCCTCGAATTTCGAGCGGCTCTTGTTCGAAGCAGGCGGGCGCGACGCTCCCGCCGTGCGCCGGCTGATGGAGCAGCTCAAGCAATCCAGCCGCTTCGTGCTGCCCGATGCCATGCTCGCCAGCATCCGCGCGTCGTTTGACGCGGGCCGCGCCGACGAGACCGAAACCTCGGCTGCCATCCGCGCGGCCTGGCGCGAGGCCGGCGAACTGGTCGATCCGCACACGGCCGTGGCGCTGAGCGTCGCCGAGCGCGACAGCTCGGACACCGCGGTTCCCAATATCGTGCTGTCGACTGCGCATCCTGCCAAGTTCCCCGACGCGGTCGAGGCTGCCTGTGGCGTTCGGCCGCAATTGCCCGCCTGGCTCGACGGGCTGATGACTAGGAACGAGCAGGTCAAGATCATGAAGAACGACCAAAGCGAGGTCGAGCGGTTGGTGCTCTCTGTGAGCCGCGCCGCAAAGGAAGGAGTCGCCGGATGAGCGTCGAAGTCACAAAGCTTCCATCCGGGCTCACTGTCGTCACCGATACCATGCCGCATCTGGAGACCGCGGCGCTCGGCGTCTGGGCCGGCGTCGGCGGCCGCGACGAGAAGCCCAACGAGCATGGCATCTCGCATCTCCTGGAGCATATGGCGTTCAAGGGCACCACGCGGCGCAGCTCACGCGAGATCGTCGAGGAGATCGAGGCGGTAGGCGGCGATCTCAACGCGGGCACCTCGACCGAGACCACCGCCTATTATGCGCGGGTCATGAAAGCCGATGTGCCGCTGGCGCTCGACGTGCTTTCCGACATTCTCGCCAATCCCTCCTTCGTGCCGGACGAGCTCGAGCGCGAGAAGAACGTCATCGTCCAGGAGATCGGCGCTGCCCAGGACACGCCGGACGACGTCGTGTTCGAGCATTTGAATGAGCTCTGCTATCCGGAACAGCCGATGGGGCGCTCGCTGCTCGGCACCGCCAAGACGCTGAAGCGTTTCGATCGCGACATGCTGCGCGGCTATCTCGCAACTCACTATCGCGCGCCCGACATGGTGGTTGCGGCGGCCGGTGCCGTCGACCATGCGCACGTGGTGGCCGAGGTCGAGGCTCGCTTCGGCAGTTTCGACCCGACGCCGGCGCCGAAGCCGGAGCCGGCGTCGTTCGGCAAAGGCGGCTCGCGCGTGGTGCATCGCGACCTCGAGCAGGCGCATCTGACGCTGGCGCTTGAAGGCGTGCCCCAAACCGACCCGTCGCTGTTCTCGCTGCAGGTCTTCACGAACACGCTCGGCGGCGGCATGTCGTCGCGGCTGTTCCAGGAGGTGCGCGAGAAGCGCGGCCTGTGCTACTCGATCTACACCTTCCATGCGCCCTATACCGACACCGGCTTTTTTGGCCTCTACACCGGCACGGATCCGGCTGACGCGCCCGAAATGATGGAGGTTGTGGTCGACGTCATCAACGAATCCGTGGAGACGCTGACCGAAGCCGAGGTGGCCCGCGCCAAGGCGCAGATGAAGGCGGGGCTGCTGATGGCGCTGGAAAGCTGCTCCTCGCGCGCCGAGCAGCTCGCGCGACACATTTTGGCGTATGGCCGGCCGCAGACCCTGGAAGAGCTGATCAGTCGCATCGAGGAGGTCAGTGTCGAATCGACGCAGAACGCCGCACGTGCGCTTCTGACGCGTAGCCGCCCTGCGGTCGTTGCATTGGGCAGCGGCAGGGGACTGGACACGGCGGTGAGTTTTGCGGAAGGATTGACGAGGTCGAAGGAGCGGGCGCGGCTGCACTGACGGCAGTCACGCCGCGTCCGGGGGAGCATCACGGATGGCCCTGTTTCGATTGCCAACGGGAGGACCGCCCGCGCTGGCGCCGCGCGGCAACGGCTTGGTATTGCGCGCGCCGCAGATGTCCGACTTTGCGCAATGGACGCATTTGCGCGAATTCAGCCGTGAATATCTCACGCCCTGGGAGCCGATCTGGCCGTCCGACGATCTCACCCGCTCCGGGTTCCGCAGGCGGCTGCGCCGCTATGCCGAAGACATCGCCGGCGACCGCTCCTATCCCTTCATCGTTTTCCGCGAAGCGGATGGCGAGATGATCGGCGGCATCACGGTTGCCAATGTCAGGCGCGGCATCGTGCAGGCCGGGACCATCGGTTACTGGGTCGGCCAGCCGCATGCGCATCGCGGCTACATGACCGCCGCGTTGCGCGTGCTGTTGCCGACGCTGTTCGGCGAACTCAATCTGCACCGGGTCGAGGCCGCCTGCATTCCGTCCAATTTCGCCTCCATCCGCGTGCTGGAGAAATGCGGCTTCACCCGCGAGGGCCTGGCACGGCGCTATCTCTGCATCAATGGCGTCTGGCAGGATCACCTGCTGTTCGGCCTTTTGAGCGAGGATTTCCGCGGGTAGCCAAACGGCGTTTCGTGTGCCGGACCATTGGTCCCCTGCCACGGCTTCGCCCTGATCGCCTTGATATAGTTTTTGCAGGGGATGACAGCCTGATGCACTCAGGACTTTCGGACAATGGGTAAGACAAGCTTCAAAATCGCGACCTCCAGCCTGCTGGCGCTGATGATCGGGGCGATGGTCTCGGCAACGCCGGCGGCGTCGCAGTCGCTGACCGACCGCTTCAAGAGCCTGTTCGGCGGCAAGTCGGACGAGCCGCCGCCACCGATCGTGGACAACAAGGGGCCGGCACCTGACATCAACTGTCCGCCGGTCGGGATCCGCGCGGGCGCCTCGACCTTCGCGGTGGCCGCACCGGGCAAGGAGGCGGTCGGCAACGACGTGCGCTATCAGGCCACCATCACCAAGACCGCGCGCGAATGCATCAAGAACGGCGGCGAGATCACCGCCCGTATCGGCATTCAGGGCCGCGTCATCGTCGGCCCTGCCGGCGCGCCGACCAGCGTGGAAGTTCCGCTCCGCATCGCCGTGGTGCAGGGCGGCGTGTCCGAAAAGGTGCTGGCCACCAAGGCCTACCGCACCAATGTCGAGATAGGCGAGCAGGATAGCGTGCCGTTCTCGCTCGTGGTCGACGACCTCGTCTATCCGGAGCCGCAGGGCGCCGACGGCGACAAATACATCTTCTATATCGGCTTCGACCCGCAGGCGCTGGCCCCGGAGCCGAAGCCAAAGGCTGGGAAGAAGAAGAAGTGAGCGGAGCTGATCGCGTCGAGTGTGTTGCAACCCACTCTCGGTGTCATCCCGGCCTTTCGCGACCGACGACCGTGGAGCAAGGAAAAAGGCCGGCGCGAGATCATCGCGCCGGCCTCGGTCATTTTGGTGCCAGAATTTCCGTCAGTTCAGCTTTTGCCGAACGTCCGCGATTCCCTTGGTGAGCAGGTCGTCGGCGACCTGGCCCTTTACCGTCTTCGACAGGATGGTGGAGGCCGCCGCAACCGCGGCGTCGGCGGCCGCAGCGCGGACGTCGGCGAGGGCCTGGGCTTCGGCGAGTGCGATCTTGCTCTCGGCCGTCTTGGTGCGACGGGCGACGAAGTCTTCCATCTTTGTCTTGGCTTCCGCCGCGATCCGTTCGGCTTCCGCCTTGGCGCTGGCGATGATCTCCTGCGCCTCGGATTCCGCGGTGGCGCGGCGGGCCTTGTAGTCCGCGAGCACCTTGGCCGCCTCATCCTTCAGGCGCCTGGCGTCATCCAGCTCGGCCTTGATGCGCTCGGCACGATGGTCGAGTGCGGTCAACACCGTCTTGTGCACGCCGGCATAGGCGAACACCCCCATCAGGATGACGAAGGCAACCGCAACCCAAAATTCCGGTTCGGCAAACATCTTCCTCTACCCCTTCAAGGATGCGTCGACCGCGCGCTGGACCGACTTGCCGTCGGGCGCGATGCCGGTCAGCCGCTGCACGATTGCGCCGGCCGCGTCCGCCGCGATGCTGCGGACATTGCTCATCGCCGTCGTCCGCGTTGCCGCGATGGTCTTCTCGGCATCCGCAAGCTTCACGGCCAGCCGCTCTTCCAGCGTCTTGCGCTCGGCGTCCGATTGCGCGTTCAGCTTTTCGCGGGTCTCGTTGCTGATGGCCTGCGCGCGCGAACGGGCGGACGCGAGCTCGGCCTCATAGGCCTTCAGCGCGGCATCCGATTCGTCCTTGAACTTCTGCGCAGCGGCCAGATCGCCGTCGATCGCATCCTGGCGTGCATCGATCACGCCGCCGACACGGGGCAGCGCGATGCGCGACACGATCAGGTAGAGCGCGACAAAGGCAATCGCCAGGGACACCAGTTGCGAGGCAAAGGTGTCTTTCTGGAACGGCGGAAACGCGTGCGCTCCGCCTTCGGCCTCGGTATGGGCCGCGGTGCCTTTCGCCGGCTCCTTGGCCCCGCCATGACTTTCAGCCATGGGCTACTCCTTCAAGGCTGGCGGCCGGACCTTACAGCGCGAACAGCAAGAGCAGCGCGATCAGCAGCGAGAAGATGCCGAGCGCTTCGGTCACGGCGAAGCCGAAGATCAGGTTGCCGAACTGGCCCTGCGCGGCCGAGGGGTTGCGCACCGCGGCGGCAAGGTAGTTGCCGAAGATGATGCCCACGCCGGCGCCAGCGCCACCCATGCCCATGCAGGCGAGACCAGCGCCAATGTACTTCGCGGCAATCGGATCCATGAATCGAACTCCTTCCAGAGGTTTGGTGAGACGGGCCGGATCAGTGGCCCGGATGGATAGCATCGTTGAGATAGATGCAGGTGAGGATGGCGAACACGTAGGCCTGCAGGAACGCGACCAGCAGTTCGAGCGCGGTCAGGGCGACCACCAGCGCGAGCGGCAGCAGGGCGCCGAACCAGCCGACGAAGCCGAAGGCGCCGAGCATGGTGATGAAGCTCGCGAACACTTTCAGGGTGATGTGGCCTGCCAGCATGTTGGCGAACAGACGCACGCTGTGCGAGACCGGACGCGACAGGAAGGAGATGATCTCGATCGCCACCACCAGCGGCAGGATCACGATCGGAACGCCTGAAGGCACGAACAGTTTGAAGAATTTCAGGCCGTTCTTGTAGAAGCCGTAGACCAGCACCGTCACGAACACCAGCAGCGCCAGCGCGGCGGTGATGATGATGTGGCTCGATATCGTGAAGGTGTAGGGAATGATGCCGATGATGTTGGAGACGGCGATCAGCATGAAGATCGAGAACACGAAGGGGAAGAACTTCATGCCCTCGCGGCCGGCGGTCGAGCGTATCGTGTTGGCGACGAACTCGTAGGAAAGCTCGGCCATGGACTGGAAGCGGCCGGGAACCAGCTGCTTGCCGGCAACGCCGCCGATCATCAGCAGCGAGATCAGCGCGACCGTGCCGAACATGTAGGCCGAGGAATTGGTGAAGGCGATCTCCTGATTGCCGATATGGCCGATCGTGAAGATCTTTTCGATGTTGAATTGTTCGATCGGATCGATCATCCGCGCGGAGTCTCATGCTTCGCCGGAGGGCCCGGCGTATTGAAAATTCAGTGTTCAGGCGTCAGACGCTATCCGAGCGGCCGGTTCTGTCCGGGGCCAACGCCCGCCGATCTCACCACGTTGACGATGCCGGCCACGAAGCCGAGCAGGAAAAACACGATGAGCCCGAAAGGCGACGTCGACAGCAGATGGTCGAAGCCCCAGCCAATCACCGCCCCAACAAGGACGCCGGCGACCAATTCCGATGAAAGCCGGAGAGCGCGCGCCATGGCTGATGCCCTGGCCGCTCCGTCCCCGTTTCCACTTGCGGGTTGGTCAGTCCTGATTTTGCGGCTGTCGCGGAGCGCGGACAACCGCTGGTCAAGACTTCCGAGCCTTGCGGAAAGCGCAGCTTCGTCAGGCGATTTATCGCGACTTCCATTTCCGCTGCCGTCCGTGCGTTCCGCCATGTTTGGAGACCCGACACGATGTCGCTGGAAACAGAAATTACGCCCGTCACCCTTTAAAGCCGCGCGGACCATACTGACCGCAAATCACCGAGTCAAGATTGCGTGTTCAATGCTTAGCTTGTTGATTCGATTGGATTTCCATCGTCCTGGCGGCATCGCTTCCACAGCGGCCGCTGCGTCGCAATGCGATGGAGCGGTTTTGGTGCCGGCGTTGGCCCCTGGCGCGGCCCGGTGGACGATTCGGCCGGAGGAGGCTGCTTCAGTCGAATCCGCCTATCGGATGCCCTGCAGGGGAGCCATTCTGTGCGCGGGGTCTGTTAGGATGAGGGATAGAAACGAGTGCCAGGGAGCCAGTCCGCATGTCGCGCCAGGTCGATTATTATTTCTCGCTGTCCTCGCCCTGGGCCTATATCGGCCACAAGGTGTTTCGCGACCTGGTTGCAAGCTACGACCTGAAGGTCAACCACAAGCCGGTTGTGCTGGTGGATCTGTTTTCCGAGACCGGCGGCCTTCCGCTGATCAAGCGCCATCCGGTGCGGCAGCGCTACCGGATGGTCGAGTTGCAACGGTGGCGCGACAAGCGCGGGCTCTCGTTCCATCTGCAGCCGAAATTCTCGCCGTTCAATGCGCGGCTCGCCGACGGTGTCGCGATCGCGGCGATGGAAGCGGGCCTCGATCCCGATCCGCTTCTGCGCCGCGCCTTCGCGGCGGTGTGGGAGGACGAGCTCAACCTCGCCGACCCCGATACGGTTGCGAGGATTGCAGACAGTGTCGGCTTTCCCGGCCAAAAGCTGGTCGAGCGCTCGCCTTCCGATGCGATCAGCGCGGTCTATGAGAATAATCGCCAGGATGCCATCGCGGCCGACGTGTTCGGCTCGCCGGTCTATGTGCTGGACGGCGAGGTGTTCTGGGGCCAGGACCGTCTCGAATTGCTCGCCGACGCGTTGAAATCCGGCCGCGGTCCCTATAGGTCTCAGGGGCAGACATGATCTGGAAAAGTGGACGCCGGTTTTCGGATAAGATCATGCTCAATAAGTAGGGGGCTGAACACGCGTGTCACGGCGGAGCAACCGCATGAGCCCGATCGCATCGCCTTCCATTTTCACCGGCCTTTTGGCCATGACCTTCTCTTGTGCGGCGCTTGGATCCGCCGTCGCGGATTCCGGCCCGGATACCGAGAACGGCCGCTATACGCTGTCGCAGACTGCCGACGGCTTTGTTCGCCTCGACACCCGGACCGGCGCGGTATCGACCTGCGGCAACAACGGCAATGGCTGGGCCTGCTACGCCGTGCCGGACGAACGCAAGGCGATGGATACCGAGATCGGACGCCTGCAGGCCGAGAACGAGAGGCTGAGGGCACAGCTCGCCTCGCGCGAGGGCGCGTCCTCCGGCAAGACCGATGAGGCTTTGCCGAAATCGGACAAGCAGGTCGCGCCGAAAGCGGAGAGCGAGCCCCGTATAGAAATTCCGCTGCCGAGCGATGCCGACGTCGATCGCGTGATGTCGTTCCTGGAGCGCGCCTGGCGGCGGCTGGTCGAGATGGCCAACCGCGTTCAGCGCGATGCGTCGGGGAAGATCTGAGGTCTGCGCGCGGCGTCGCCTCGGCGAAAGCCGGGACTCATACAGCGGAATCGATCCTTGATGTTCGGTGGCAGACGACCTTCGCATGATAACCGCTTGGGGTTATGGGCCCGGCTTTCGCCGGGACGAATTTGAAATGACGCCCTTGAAATGACGACTTTGAAATATTGTGAGAGTTCAACGTGACGTCGCCCAGATCAGTCTCCCGCACCCCGCCGTCGGCCGTCACCGCGGATACAATCGTCACATCGCAACTGGAGGTGCAGACGGCAGGCGTGGGATTTTTCGATATCACCAGCGAGGTTGCCGCCTTCCTGCGCGAAGCCCATGCGCGGGAAGGAGCGGTCACAGCCTTCATCCGCCACACCTCGGCTTCACTGACCATCCAGGAAAATGCCGATCCGTCCGTGCTCGACGATCTCGCCACCGCGCTCGACCGGCTGGCGCCGCAGGGCGCGGGGTGGACCCACGACACCGAGGGGCCCGACGACATGCCCGCTCATATCAGGACCATGCTGACCTCGGTCTCGCTGACCATTCCTGTGCTCGCCGGCAAACTCGCGCTCGGCACCTGGCAGGCGATCTATCTGGTCGAGCATCGCAAGGCTCCGCACCGCCGCCAGATCGTGCTGCAGTTTTGCGGCCGCATCGCCTAGAGCATTTCCGGTTCTGATTGAAGCAGAACCGAAGCTCTAGATTCTTGTTTTGACGCGTTTTCTTCACGCGAACCGGTGTCCACTTCGCTCGAAAACGCTCTAAAAACAAAACGGCCGCGGGAAGCTCCCGCGGCCGTTGCTTCGAGCGAACTTGCTCGTTGATCAGGTCTTGGTGATGTCGATGTCCTTGGTCTCCGGCAGGAACAGGAAGCCGATGACCAGGCTCATCGCGGCAATGCCGACCGGGTACCAGAGGCCGGAGTAGATATTTCCGGTCCAGGCCGCAATCGCGAACACCAGCGCCGGCAGGAAGCCGCCGAACCAGCCGTTGCCGATATGGTAGGGCAGCGACATGCCGCTGTAGCGGATGCGGCTCGGGAACAACTCAACCAGCCACGCCGCGATCGGGGCGTAGACCAGCGTCACATAGATCACCAGGATCCAGAGCAGCACCGTGGTCATGACAAAGTTGATCTCGTTCAGGTCGGCGGTGGCCGGATAGCCGTGCTTGCTGATCGCAGCAGCCAGCGCCTTGGCGAAGTCGGTGGCTGTCGGCGACAGGGTCTGGTCACCGATCTTGACCTGCGCGGGCGTGCCCTTGGGCGCATCCTCATTGGCGTAGTTCACCGACAGGTTGACCAGGGCTCCCTTCGCGATATCGCATCCGCTGGTGTATTTTTCGGTGCCCGTCGCCTTGAACTGGAACGAGCACTCGCTCGGATCTGCGACAACCGTGACAGGCGACGAGGCAAGCGCCGCTTCAAGCCTCGGGTTGGCGAAGTGGGTGATGCCCTTGAACAGGGGGAAGTAGGTCACCGCCGCCAGCAGGAACCCCGCCAGGATGATCGGCTTGCGGCCGATCTTGTCGGACAGCCAGCCGAACAGCACGAAGAACGGCGTGCCGAGCGCAAGTGCGATCACGATCATGATCTGCGCCGGCACTCCGGGAACCTTCAGCGTCTGGGTGAGGAAGAACAGCGCGTAGAACTGCCCACCGTACCAAACGACCGCTTCGCCGGCCGTGGCACCGAACAGTGCCAGGAGCGCGACCTTGGCGTTTGCCCATTCGCCGAAAGCTTCGGTGAGCGGACGCTTGGAGGTCTTGCCCTCGTCCTTCATACGCTGGAACACCGGCGATTCGTTCAGGCTCAACCGGATCCAGACCGAGACGATCAGGAGGATGCCGGAGGCCAGGAACGGAATGCGCCAGCCCCAGTTGCCGAAGGATTCTTCACCCATGGCGGTGCGGATGCCGAGGATCAAGAGCAGCGCCAGGAACAGGCCGAGCGTTGCCGTGGTCTGAATCCACGAGGTGTAATAGCCGCGCTTGTCCTTGGGCGCGTGTTCGGCGACGTAGGTCGCGGCACCGCCATACTCGCCGCCGAGCGCAAGACCCTGCACCAGACGCAAGGCGATCAGCACGATCGGTGCGGCCAGGCCCCAGGTTGCAAAGCCGGGCAGCAGGCCGATGAAGAAGGTGCCGACGCCCATCAGGCTCATCGTGATCAGGAAGGTGTATTTGCGGCCGATCATGTCGCCGAGGCGGCCGAAGATCAGCGCGCCGAACGGGCGCACGGCAAAGCCGGCGGCGAAGGCGAGCAGCGCAAAGATAAAGCCGACGTTGGCCGGTACGCTGGAGAAGAAGTATTTTGCCAGGAACACGCCAAGCGTGCCGTAGATGTAGAAATCGTACCACTCGAAGACGGTGCCAAGCGAAGACGCGAAAATGACCTTTCGCTCCTCCGCCGTCATTCCTCCTGAGCGGACGCCACCGCCCGCTGTCGCAGCTATCGTCATTGCCTGGCTCCCCGTAAAGATTATGCGTCCCCTCCCCCGCGCGCCGGAATCCACTGGCGTCGCTTTGGGGCTCGACCCCACGGTAACATCGCGGTGAAATGCCGCACATAAGACTTTCGGCCTTTCGTCTCCCTATCAACCGGGGATTGTCTGTTGCAATGCACAGGCGGCAATTAACCGCTTTGCCTGGGGTTGTGATTGTGTGCTTGCATGCGAAATACCAAGTGAGGAATATTTAAAGGAATATACAGGTGAGAAACGGGAGAGATGGCGCTAAGGCATCCGCCACTATCCCTGCAACCGATGCCCTAGAAAGCAAAATGGCAGCTTCCGCGACCCATCTCGTCATCGCCGACGACCACCCGCTGTTCCGTGCCGCGCTGCGGCAAGCGGTCGGCAGCGTGATGAGTTCCGCAAAGATCGATGAGGCGGGGGCGTTCGAGGAATTGACTGCCCTCCTGGAGCAGGACGCCGATGTCGACCTGATCCTGCTCGATCTCTCCATGCCCGGCATCTCCGGCTTCTCGGGCCTGATCTACCTGCGTGCGCAATATCCGGCGATCCCGGTGGTCATCGTGTCCGCCAGCGACGACGGCGCGACCATCCGCCGCTCGCTGGATTTCGGTGCCTCCGGCTTCATCCCGAAGCGTTTCGGCGTGGAGACCCTGCGCGATGCCATCCTCAAGGTGATGGAGGGCGATGTCTGGGTTCCGCCGGATACCGACTTGTCGTCGCAGGCCGACCCCGAAATGACGCGGCTGCGGGACCGGCTGGTCACGCTGACCCCGCAGCAGGTGCGCGTGCTGATGATGCTGTCGGAGGGACTGCTCAACAAGCAGATCGCTTATGAACTCGGCGTATCCGAGGCGACCATCAAGGCCCATGTCTCGGCAATCCTGCAAAAGCTCGGCGTCGAGAGCCGGACGCAAGCCGTGATTGCCGCCGCCAAGATTGCCGGCAGCCAGTGGCGGCAGGGCACGCCGTCCGAGCAGTAGTAAGTCGCATTCCGTCAATCCGGGGCGGTCCGCAGGACCGAACCCGGAAGCTCGAGATTCTCAGGTGCGCAATTGCGCACCATAGTTCGATGCTTACGCATCGCCCCGGAATGACGATCACCGAGAAGGCGACCTCACTCCGCAGCGACCATCTGCTGGATGCGCCATTGTCCCAGCAGCGCGCGCAGCGAGGCCGGCTTGAGCGGCTTGTTGAGCACCGCGATGTTCTCATCGCGGGCGGCCGCGCGGACATGGGGGCTGCGGTCCGCCGTGATCAGGATGGCGGGAAGCGCCTCTCCGAAGCGGCGGCGGATGTCGCGGATGGCGGCGACGCCGTTGCCGCGGTCGAGATGGTAGTCGACCAGGAGACCGGTGACCGGGCGTTCCAGATGCTCGATCGCCTCGATCGCGGCCTCGAGATCTGCGACCGCGATCACCTCGGCGTCCCAAGCGGTCAGCAGCGTCTTCATGCCGTCGAGGATTGCGGCATCGTTCTCGATGCAGACGATCAAAGCGCCCGAGATCGGCGTTTTCGCAAGCGGCGTGGCGCTGGTGACGGCGGCGGTGTGGTTGACCGCTTTCGCGACCGGCGCAGTCACCGAGAACACCGAGCCGCCGCTCGCATTGGCACTGAGCGCGATGCCATGCTTGAGCACGCGCGAGAGCCGCTCCACGATCGATAAGCCAAGCCCGAGCCCGCGAGCGATCCGCGCGCCCTGTTCGAGGCGGTGAAACTCCTTGAAAATTTCGCTGCGCTTGAGCGGGGGAATGCCGACGCCGGTGTCGTAGACGCAGATCTTCAGCGACGAGCCGTGGCGGCGACAGCCGACCAGGACGCGGCCCTTGAGGGTGTATTTGATCGCATTCGAGATCAGGTTCTGCAACAGCCGCCTCAGCAGCAGGCGATCGGATTCCACCGGCAGCGAGCAGGGCACGAAACACAGATCGAGGCCCTTTGCGCGCGCAATGGGTTCGAATTCGATCTCCAGCGATCGCATCAGATCGCCGATCTTGAAGCTCGAGATCGATGTCGTCATGGCGCCGGCATCGAGCCTGGAAATGTCGAGCAGGGCGCTCAGGATTTCCTCGATCGCCTCCAGCGAGTCGTCGATATTCTCGACCAGCCGCGAATCCTCGCCGCCATTCTGCCGCTCGACCAAGCTCGTCACATAGAGGCGCGCGGCGTTGAGCGGCTGCAGGATGTCGTGGCTTGCCGCCGCCAGGAACCGCGTCTTGGAGATGTTGGCGTCCTCCGCCGCGCTCTTGGCCAGCGCAAGCTCGGAATTGAGGCGGGTCAATTCCTCGGTGCGCTCGCGCACGCGCTTTTCCAGCGTGGCGTTGGCGCGTTCCAGCGCCTCGGCCGCTTCGAACGAGGGCGTGACATCGGTGAAGGTGACGACCTGGCCGCCATCGGGCATGCGGTTCGAGCGCACCTCGACCACCATGTGGCGGTCGGGCAGGCGCTCCAGATAGGACTGGCCCTCGGTGGTGTAGGCCACCAGCCGCCGCGCGATGAAGGCCTCGTCCTCGTCGAGATCGGAGAGGTTGATCTCTGCCATGAAGCCGAGGATCTCGCGCAAGGGAATGCCGATCTGCACCAGATGCGGCGGCAGGCCCAGGATCTCGCCGAACTGGCGGTTGGAGCAGATCAGGTGCAGGTCGGCATCGAACACCGCAATGCCCTGCCGCACATGGTCGAGCGCGGCCTGCATGATCTCGCGGTTGAAGTGAAACGCGGCGTGGGAATCGTCGAGCAGTTTCAGCGCGGCCTTGGCAGAGACCGTGCGCTTTTTCAGGAGCAGCGACATCACCAGACGCGAGGACGCCGCGCCGATCGAGGAGGCGATCAGGTGCTCGGCATGCTGCAGCAGCTCGAAGTCGGCGGGGGCGTCGGGATCGAGCCTGGCATGGCGGGTCAGCGCGAAGGCCTCGAAGGACTGCCGGGCGCGCTCGGGGCCGATATACTGCGCGACCGTGCTCTGGATGTCCTGCACGGTGACCGTGGTGCGCCAGCGGCGGAAGTTAGGTGCGGTCGGCGCGAGCTCGTTGGGTACGAACAGGTCGGCCTGCAGCCGCTCGATCGAGGAGGGCTGCCGCCACAACGACAACAGCACAAAGGTCGCGACATTGAGCGACAAGCTCCAGAGCACTCCGTGCAGCAGCGGCGGCAGGTCGGTGCCGAACAGCGCCTGCGGCCGCAACGTCTCGATGCCGAACGGACCGTGCTGCAGCAGCAGGATGCCGGCGGTGTTGGTATCGAGGAAGCTCGGCAGGAACAGCGTGTACATCCACACCGCGCAGCCGACCAGCATGCCGCCGATGGCGCCGCGCGCGGTGCCGCGGCGCCAGATCAGCCCTCCGAAAAACGCGGGCGCGAGCTGGGCGATGGCCGCGAAGGACAACAGGCCGATCGCCGCGAGCTGGGTGTGGCCGAGCGCGCGGTAATAGAAATAGGCCATCGCCATGATGGCGAAGATCGCAAAGCGCCGCACCTTCAGCAGGAAATCGCCGAAGGCGGCCGCGGCGCGGGAGCGCGGCGCGCGCTGCAGCACCAGCGGCACCACCATGTCGTTCGACACCATCACCGAGAGCGCCACGCATTCCACGATCACCATTGCGGTGCCTGCCGATAGTCCGCCCACGAAGACGCCCACGGACAAGGCTGACGCGCCGCCCTCGATCGGCAGTGCCAGCACATAGACGTCGCTGTCGACCGCGCCGAACGGGAAGGTGATGAGGCCGGCGAGCGCGATCGGGATCACGAACAGATTGATGGCGACGAGATAGAGTGGGAACAGCCAGCGCGCGCGGCGCACCTCGGCATAGCTCGCGTTCTCCACCACGCTGACATGGAACTGCCGCGGCAGCAGCATGATCGCGAAGAACGACAACAGCGTCGTGATCAGGAAATTGCCGATCGAGGGCACATATTCGATCGCGCGCACCGCCTCGGGCGTCTTCATCGCGCGCTCGACCAGCTCATGCGGCGAGAACATCCAGAAGGTGACGAAGGCACCGGCCGCGAGGAAGGCCACCAGCTTGACGATGGATTCGGTCGCAACCGCCAGCATCAGCCCATGCTGGTGCTCGGTGGCGTCGGTCTGCCGGGTGCCGAACAGCACGGCGAAGGCCGCCATCGCGAGCGTCACCAGCAGCGGAATGTCGCCGATGATCGGTATGCGCGAAATCGCGTGGTCTTCGCTCAGGATGGTCTCGAGCGAGGAGGCCACCGCCTTGAGCTGGAGCGCGATATAGGGAACCGAGCCGATGATCGCGATCACCGCGACCGTGACGGCGACCGCCTGGCTCTTGCCGTAGCGCGCGCCGATGAAGTCGGCGATGGAGGTGATGTTCTGGGACTTGGCGAGCTGGATGACGCGGCGCAGCAACGGCGTGCACAGCCCGATCATCAGCACCGGGCCGGCATAGATCGCGAGGAAATCGATGCTGGTGCGGGTCGCGGAACCGACCGAGCCGAAATAGGTCCAGGAGGTGCAGTAGACCGCAAGCGACAGCGGATAGATCAGCCCGCTGGCGCGGCCGCGCTGGTCCGGAGACAGCCGGTCGCCGTAGCTCGCCACCAGGAACAGAAACCCGATGTAGCCGAAGGCGGCCCCTATGATGCCCCAGTCGTGCAGCATCGCTGCTCGATCCTCCTGTAGAGCATGATCCGGAAAAGTGTGTAGCGGTTTTCCGAAAAGATCATGCTCAATCAAAGACCTAAAGCGCGATGACGATTCAACCGAATCTCATCGCGCTTTAGAGCGGACTCAAGGATGCGCGGGATTGTCTTCCGCTGTCATCGCCCGGTTCGACCGGGCGATCCAGCATTCCAAAAGGGCGCGTCTGACTTGTCATTGGCGCCTCGGAGTACTGGATGCCCCGCCTTCGCGGGGCACGACGGAAGGAGTGCGGCTCCGTCAGTCCGAAATCTGAGGAAATCTAGCGCCTTACGCTGGCGCAAGCGACAGCGAATTCCCGATTTGTTTCGGGAACGAATATCGTCGTTAAGACGGGGGGCCGTTATTCGGCCGCCAGCGACTTCTCATTCAGCGGCAGGCCGAGGCGCTCCCACACCTGCAGCAGGCTTTCGGCAAGCTGATCGATCAGGCCGTCATCGTGATACGGCGAGGGCGTGATGCGCAGGCGCTCAGTGCCCTTGGCTACCGTCGGGTAGTTGATCGGCTGGATGTAGATGCCGTGCTCATCGAGCAGGATGTCCGAGGCCTGCTTGCAACGCTCGGCGTCGCCGACAAACAGCGGCACGATATGGGTTTCGCTCGACATCACCGGCAGCCCCGCGGTGGAGAGGATCGCCTTGACGCGCGCGGCGCGGTCCTGATGGCGCTCGCGCTCCCAGCTGGAGGTCTTCAGATGCCGGATCGCGGCAGTCGCCGCCGAGCAGATCGAAGGCGGCAGTGCAGTGGTGAAGATGAAGCCGGGCGCATAGGAGCGCACCGCGTCGATGATCTCGCCCTTGGCCGCGATATAGCCGCCGAGGCAGCCGAAGGCCTTTGCCAGCGTGCCCTCGAGAATGTCGATCCGCTGCATCACGCCGTCGCGTTCGGCAATGCCGCCGCCGCGTGGACCATACATGCCAACGGCATGGACCTCGTCGACATAGGTCATGGCGCCATAGCGCTCGGCGAGATCACAGATCCTGGCGAGCGGCGCGACGTCGCCGTCCATCGAATAGAGGCTCTCGCAGGCGATCAGCTTGGGTCGCTTGTCGCCGGCCGCACGCAACAGCTCCTCGAGATGCGCCATGTCGTTGTGTCGGAACACGATGCGCTCGCAACCGGACTGCCGGATGCCCTCGATCATGGAATTGTGGTTGAGCGCGTCGGACAGGATCAGGCAGTTCGGGATCAGCTTGCCGATGGTGGCAATCCCGGTCTGGTTGGAGACATAGCCCGAGGTGAAGAGCAGCGCGGCGTCCTTGCCGTGGAGGTCGGCAAGCTCCGCCTCGAGCTGTACCAGTGGGTGATGGGTGCCGGCGATGTTGCGGGTGCCGCCGGCGCCGGTGCCGAAGCGCGTCGCGGTCTCGACCATGGCGCCGACCACTTTCGGATGCTGCCCCATGCCCAAATAATCATTCGAGCACCAGATCACGACATTGCGCGCGCCTTTCGGCGAGTGCCAGATCGCATGGGGAAAACGTCCGGCGATGCGTTCGAGGTCAGCGAAGACACGGTAGCGCCGTTCATCGTGAAGACGGCCAAGGGCGGCACTGAAATACTGGCTATAGTCCATCGCAAGACCTGAATTTTAAGCTTGGGAACCAGACGGCTAGCAAGCCTTTTAGAGCGTTTCCAGTTGCGCTGTCGAGGACCGAATTGTCCAAGCGGCGGCCCCCGTCTGGACGGCATGGATATGAGATGGGGCGCCGCCCGAGTTGATCCGGATCAAGTCGGCGTGAACGGCGTCCTCAACACGGAATCGTCACCTGAGGAGGCCGCCGCGGCCGTCTCGAAGGGCGACGGCCGGCTGTCGCATCTCCGGCGCTCATCCTTGGAAGGGCGCGCACGTCGGGATGACGGGAAGGTTTCGCGCGCCTTACGTGGTCCTGAAGCGCAGGACGCCGTCCCTTTCCTGCGACGTCAGGCGACCTTCGACCAGCATGTAGTTGACATGGGCGACCAGCTCGCCGGCGGCAAAACCCATCTGGTGCGCGTCCAGCACATGCTTGTGGAACACCACCGGCACGAGCTGTGCCGAGGTCTTCGGGTCTTCGCGGCAGGCATCCGCAATCAACTGGCAGCGTTCCTCGTGATGGTCGGCAAGCTGCTTGATCCGCGTCTTCATGCCGTAGAACGGCACGCCGTGCCCCGGCAACACCATCAGGTCGTAGGGCAGGGTGGTGGTGAGGCTTGCGAGCGACCCCAGATATTCGCCGAGCGAGTTCTGGTCCGGCTCGACCGCCCAGACGCTGACATTGGGCGAGATCTTGCTCAACACCTGGTCGGCGGAGAAGAACAGCTTGTCGGCTGCGCAATACAGCATCACCTGATCGAGCGCGTGCCCGCCGCCGGTGATCACCTTGAAGCGACGGCTGCCGATCGTAACCTCGTCGCCATGCGAGATGCGCCGGTAGGACGGCGGCAGCACGGAGACGCGCTTCAGATAATCCGAGCCGCGGCCAAGCAGTTGCTCGGTCAGGCTCTCGTCCATGCCGTGGCGGCGGAAGAACAGGCGCTGCGCATTGCGCCGCTCCTCGGTGCCACGATTCTGGTGATAGACCGATTGCAGGTATTCGACCTGCGACATCTCGAGCGGGCAATTGAAACGCTCGACGATCCACCCCGCCAGCCCGACATGATCAGGGTGCGAATGGGTGACGATCAGCCGGCTCACCTTCACATGGGAGAGCGGACCTTCGAACAGCGCGGTCCAGGCGGCGATGGTCTCCTCATTGCCGAAGCCGGAGTCGACCATGGCATAACCGTCGCCGTCGGCGATCAGGTAGATGTTCACATGGTTGAGGCGGAACGGCAGCTTCAGCCGCACCCAGAGTATGCCCGGCATCACCTCGACGACCTGATCCGGCCCGGGATGAGCCTCCCAGGGGTATCTCAATGCCTCGGCCGAGGACTGAATCTTGTCGGTCTTCGAATGCATAATTTAAGGACTTAACCGCAACGGTGGCACAGCGCCAGCCGAAAAGGTGGGGCCGTCAGCGGAAATTGCCGTTCCGCGCAATATCCTCGGTCATTCCCATGCATGGCTGTCATTCCCCGGCTCGCGTTGGTGCAAACTCGGAAGCTCGCGCCAACACCTCGTCATTCCGGGCTCGACGCTTCGCGCGCCAGGGAATGACGAGGGACGTTTACGCTGCCCTGATATTGCTCAGGAAGGCGTCGATCTCCGCGCGCAGCGTCTCGGCTTCGCTGCGCAGTGCTGCGGAGGCATCGAGCACCTGGGTCGCGGCGGCGCCCGCCTCGGCTGAAGCCGTCGAGACGCCGACGATGTTCGAGGAGACCTCGCTGGTGCCGCCGGCCGCATGCTGGATGTTGCGCGCGATCTCGCGCGTTGCCGCGCCCTGTTCCTCGACCGCTGCCGCAATCGCCGTCGTCACGTTGTCGATCTCGCCAATGGTCTCGCCGATCTTGCGGATGGCGCCGACCGTCGACGTCGTCACGGCCTGCATGCTGGCGATCTGGGTGCGGATTTCGTCGGTCGCCTTCGCGGTCTGGCTCGCGAGATTCTTCACTTCCGAGGCGACCACCGCAAAGCCGCGGCCGGCTTCGCCGGCGCGCGCGGCCTCGATCGTGGCATTGAGCGCGAGCAAATTGGTCTGCGATGCGATCACCTGGATCAGGTCGACCACCACGCTGATGCGGCTTGCATTGTCGGCAAGGCCCTGCACCGTGGAATCGGTAGCGCCGGCCTCGTCCACCGCCTTGCGCGCGATCTCGGCCGAGGTCACCACCTGGCGGCTGATCTCGGCAATCGAGGAGGACAATTGCTCTGTGCCGGCCGAAACCGTCTGCACATTGACGGAGGTCTCTTCGGCAGCGGAGGCCACCGCATTGACCAGCGCGGTGGACTGGTCGGCCGTGTTGGCCATGCTCTGCGCCGTGGTCTGCATGGAATTGGCGGCGCTTTGCAGATTGTCGAGCGCGGCGCGGACCATGGCCTCGAATTCGGCGATGCGGGCTTCCATGCGCGAGGCGCGCTCCGCCTTGGCCACGCGATCCATGTCCTGGTCGGCGGACAGCGTGCGCGCTGCGACCATGCTTTCGCGGAACACTTGCAGCGAGCTTGCCATCGACGCGATCTCGTCGTCCTGGTGGCTCTGATAGATCTCGCTCTCGAGGTCGCCGGCGGAGAGCTGCTGCATCGAGCGCTGCAGGCTGCCGATCCGCCGCAGGATGTTGCGGCCGACATAGAGCCAGACGAACAGCACCGATCCGATCAGCGTCGCGATCCCGAGCCCCAGCATCACGGTCGTTGCCAGCGAAATCTCCTCACGCGCCTGGAAGGTGGCGGCATTGGTCTCCTTCTGCACCCCGTCGACCAGCTGCTGCACGCTGATGCCGAGTCCGACATTGAGCTTGCGGGTCTCCTCCAGCACGGTCTGGCCGTAATCGTCGGCGTCGAGCTCCTTCTGCCGCACCTTGAATACGCCGGTCTTGCCTTCGCCGAGCGCCAGCAGTTTTTGCGCAGCCTCGCGCAGGCTCTTGGTGCCGGCATTGTCGGGCAGAAGCTCGAGGTTCGCTTTGACCTTGGCTTGCGTCTCCTTGAAATCCTTCTGGACGGCATCGAGCGCATCGCTGTCATTGGCCGTCAGCGCGGCCGCCAGATCGGAAGCCGCGAGATTGCCGCTCGCCACGACATTGCCGAGCTGCTCGACGCTGCGCGAGGCGGCGGTGGCGTCGTCGACCGAGATCTCGGCGGCGCTGAGGATGGCGTTGACCTGGGTCTGCGCATCCAGCATCACCGGGCCGGCGGCGGCCACGAAGGCGGCCTGCGCGGCGCGCAAGGAGGCGTAGGTCTTGTTGTGCAGGGCACCGGCGTCGAGCCGCTCGCGCGCGGCGGAGCCCAGGCTTGCGATGGCTTCATTGATGTTCTTGACCGTCTCGCGTAGCGCATCGACGATCGCCTTGTCGGCGCCAAGTTCGATGATCTCGCCGAGCTTGTCCATGGTCAGCTTCTTGATGTCCTCGACCTTGGCGGTGCGCTCCTTCAGCGCTTCCTCGCTTTGCGAGGCGAGCAGGGCAGGGCCCTGCGCCGCCAGCGTCGCGCTCTGCGCCTGCAGCTGCAGGCTTGCGGAGAGTCTGGGAATGTCCCTGCCGGAGAAATCGAGCATGACGCCGCCGAGATGACGGAATACGAAGCCCGCGCCGGCCGAGATGATGATCGCCATTGCAGCGATCACGGCAAAGGCCGCGAACAGGCTGCCTCTCACTCCAAAACGCGGACGCAAGCGGCCGAAAAACCGGCCAATTCCCAATCGTAACGCCATGCCCAATGCCCCGAGCCGCTACCACAAGACGAAAACGGCCGAAGTATCGTGTTACCCGGTTAAGAAGTTGGGAATTTTAGAACGTTCCGAGCGCCTCCCAAGCAACAAACGCAAAAGAGGCCGGCGTTGAGCCGGCCTCTTTGTCGAATGCGTTAACGCTTGCTTGCGGCTCAGTAGCGAGCTGCGACCGGCGGGCCCCAGTTGAAGCGGTAGTTCACGCCGGCCGTGACCGTGTGATCGTCGGTGGTGAAGCTGCCGGCCGGCACCAGGCCCGCGGGCGCGATGAAGGTCGCGCTGCCGAAATTGTAGTACTGGTACTCGGCCTTGGCCGACCAGTTCGGGGCGAACATGTACTCGACGCCGACGCCGACGGTCCAGCCATTGCTGTGGTCGCCATTGGTCGCGAAGGCGACTGGCACGCCGCCGAGCGTGACGGTCTCGTTGTTGTCGGAAAAGGCGTAGCCGCCCTTCGCATAGAGCAGGCCCGGACCCCAGGTGTAGCCGACGCGGCCGGTGATCGAGCCGAGCCCGCGCTGGTTGTTGGTGTAGGCTAAGCCGCCCGGGAACACCGCGCCGACATTGCCCGACAGCCAGGAATACTGGCCTTCGACGCCCGCCACGAAGTTCGGCGAAAACTGATAGTCGTAGCCGGCCTGCACGCCGCCCATGAAGCGGCCGTTGGAGTTGTTGCCGGTGGAAAGGCCGGAGAAATTGTTATCGCTGGAGAACGCGCCGCCGACATGACCGCCGATATAGAAGCCGGTCCAGTTGTAGATCGGCGACGGATACATGGGGCCCTTCTGGTAGTAGGACGGGCTGCCGCCGAGGTCGGCGGCAAGTGCTGGCGCCGCGGCCGCGATGGAGGCGAGCGCCACAGCTGCGAGGAGGATTTTCTTCATTGTTGGTCTCCGAACTAATCACTGAAGGAGACGCCGTGTCGGGCGCCATCGCTGGAAGCGCCAGATAGACCGTATTTGAATAAAATGCTGTCACTGCCCGAGCACACCGGCTCTCAAAGCAAGCTATTGGAAATTAAACAATTTCTTGTGATTAACGGAGCCTTAACGAGAGCTGAAGAAAGGCTTAACGCAGCGGGTCTCTTTGCCCCTTGGGACAGCCGGTTAACACGCGCTCTAAGCGAGCCGGCGCCGCACCTCGGCGCGCATGCTGTCGCGGAACTCGGCGCGGCGTGCGGGGCGATCCTTTTCCGGCACGTCCCAGCGGTCGAACACGTTGAAGTTCTCCAGGATCGGGTAGCGATCGCTCGCCATGGCGAGGATGCGCAACAATTCGCTCGCGGGTCCGCTCGGCCCGCTCACCTCCCAGCGCAGGATGGTGTCGGTGCTGCCCGCGGACAGGCCGCAGAGTTTCGCCATGTCGGCAATCGAAAGCTCTCGCCCGATAGCCTCGCTCAGGTCTTTGCGCAATTGCTTGAGTTCAGATCCCGTCAAGATTCAAATCCTGTGCACGCGAAATGCTGTCGCCTTATGGCGTGCACAGGTTTGACGATTCGTAAGGCGAGATCATGAAGCGAGGAACGCGTCAGGCCGCGGGTAGGCGGACGATCCGCGACCGCGCGGGGCCAGCCTGACGGCGTCTACTGCGACTTTGCCAGATACGGGCAGCCGCCTTCATTGAGCGGCCGGAACGCCTGGTCGCCCGGGACGGTCGCGAGATATTCGTACAGATCCCATTTGCCCTTGGATTCTTCCGGCTTCTTGATCCGCATCAAATACATGTCGTGCACCATGCGGCCGTCCGCGCGCACCACGCCGCCTTGGGCGAAGAAGTCGTTGACCGGCGTCTTGCGCATCTGTGCGATGACGGTTTCCGAATCGACCGAGTTGGTCGCCGCCACCGCCTTGAAATAGTGCCGCAACGCCGAGTTGACGCCGGCCTGGTAGGCGGTCGGCATCGCGCCATGCCGCTTGAAGAATTCCTGCGCGAAGGTGCGCGTCTCCGGCGTGCGGTCCCAATAGAAGGAATCGGTGAACAGCAGATCATGCGCGTGCTGCAGGCCGAGCGCGGGCACGTCCGTGAGTGTCACCTGAAGTGCAACCACTTGCATGCTTTCGCGGATATTGAACTCGTCAGCCTGGGCGACCGCGTTGCGGAAGTCCGAACCGGCATTGGCGAGCGCGAGGATTTTTGCGCCGGAGGATTGCGCCTGCAGCAGGAAGGAGGAGAAGTCGGCGGTATCGAACGGGTGCCGGACTGCGCCCAGCACCTTGCCGCCCGAAGCCGTCACCGCCTTGCTCGCGTCCCGCTCCAGCGCCTGGCCGAAGGCGTAATCCGCGGTGAGGAAGAACCATGGCGTGCCGCCGCGGGCGACCACGGCCTTGGCGGTCGCGTTCGAGGAGGCGTAGGTGTCGTAGGTCCATTGCACGCTGGTCGGCGAGCATTGCTTGCCCGTGAGATCCGACGAGCCGGAGCCCGAGATCAGGAACAGCTTCTTGCGCTCGCGCGTCACGGTCTGGATGGCAAGCGCCACCGCCGAATTCACGCCTTCGGCAATCACGTCGACACCCTTGGTGTCGATCCAGCTGCGCACGATTCCTGCCGCCACATCCGGCTTGTTCTGGTGATCGGCCGAGATGATCTCGATTTTGCGCCCCGCAACGGTGTTGCCGATCTCCTCCGCCGCCATTTGCGCCGCGACCACCGAGCCGGTGCCGTTGCCGTCGGCATATTGTCCGCTCATGTCGGTGATGATGCCGACGCGCAGCACGCCATCTTCGGCCCGCGCGATGCCTGCCGTGAGCAAGAGAGAAGCGCCGAGCGCGATTAGCAATCTGGATGGCGAAGCTTTGATCTTGATCATTTCCGGTTCCGAATTTTGAACATCTGGGATGTTCAACTGCAGGAAACGCGTCTCGCGGACAACCGCCGTGCGGACATGGCCCTCTGCAATGATGCAGCGGGATTTCGCGCGAAGGAATTATGCGGCGCGGGGCTGCCGCGCGTGGCCTCGCCGTTGGCAATCGAGGCCAGGCACACTAAATCCCCGCCCATGAACCGTAGCGCTCTCCAGGACTTCGTCGATTGTCACCCGCGTCTGTTCGTCTTGACGGGCGCGGGCTGCAGCACGAACTCCGGCATCCCCGATTATCGTGATAGCCACGGCAACTGGAAGCGAACGCCGCCAGTCACCTACCAGGCCTTCATGGGCGAGGAGGCGACGCGGCAGCGTTATTGGGCGCGCAGCCTGGTCGGCTGGCGGCGGTTTGGCCGGGCACAGCCCAACGATGCGCATCGCGCGCTGGCACGGCTGGAGGCGAACGGGCAATGCGAGCTGCTGCTGACCCAGAATGTCGACCGGCTGCACCAGGCGGCCGGTAGCCGCCAGGTGATCGATCTGCATGGCCGGCTCGATCTCGTCCGCTGCATGGGCTGCGGGGCAAAAATCCCGCGGCAGGAGTTCCAGCACGAGATGGAGCGCCTCAACGCCGACTGGCTGGCGCTCGACGCGGCCGATGCGCCTGATGGCGATGCCGATCTCGAGGCCGAGGACTTTTCGTCCTTTGTCGTTCCGTCCTGCGCCGCCTGCGGCGGGCTGCTCAAACCCGACGTGGTCTTCTTCGGCGAAAACGTGCCGCGCGACGTCGTCGGGGCCGCTCATGACCGCCTTGAGCACTCCGACGCCATGCTGATCGTCGGTTCCTCGCTGATGGTCTATTCCGGCTTTCGCTTCGTCCGGGCGGCCGCGCAAAGACAGATCCCTATCGCTGCCATCAATCTCGGCCGCACCCGCGCCGACGATCTGCTCACACTGAAAGTCGAGGATCGCTGCGAAGCGGCGTTAGGTTTCCTGCTGGAGTAGAGGTCGCCGGGTGCGGCAGTCGCCGTGATCAGGCTACCGCCGTCAGCCTGCTATCGGCATCCGGGGTTGCGCAGAGCAGGCGCTTGCGAATGGCCTCTTCGACGAGCGCGAGCGCTTCCTTGGCCTGTCGCGCTTCGGCTTCAGCAACATCGGCGCGAAGCTCTGCAGCCGTCAACTTGTCCTTTTGGGCTTCGATACACGACTGTGCTTGCTGAAGGGCTCTGCACGCATCCTGCAACTTATGTTCGGTGGTGATGACGAATTCGCGTTGCGCCCGCTCGGCGGCCTCAGTTCGCATTTCGGCTAGCCGCAATCTTTCCAGGGCGCTCGTGCAAAGCGACTGCGCGCGTGCTTCGGTTTCGCGCGCGTGCTCCTCCATACTGCGGAAAACATCGGCTGCCTGATACACCAGATCTAGCGCCGTCGCTCCCTTGTCGGGGGCTGACACTGGGGCAAAGCCCAGGACATTCTCGTCCCTGCCGAAAGACGCTCTGGAATTACGCTGGGCCATATAACTCAAGCCTCGTCGCGAACACATACACACACGCACAGCATCATGAAAAGCTATGGTTAACAAATGGTTAAAGAACCCTTATACCGGGCATGCCGAGGCTGCAGCCGATCTAGCCCTGCGTGAGCGGAGCGGATGCCGTCGCTGCTGCGGGCAGACGGCCCGCGCGAGGTTTTGCCGGTTTGCTGATCTGCGCTGTGCGGCGAACTGAAACGCCACGGCCGGGCGCGTGCTCGACGGGCCCGGTGCTGAGCTTTGGAGCCGTTTCGGCTCGTTTGTGGCCGTCAGGTGAGATTCAGGGTGCGCGGTGCATTTGCACCATCAGGCTAAAGCGCGATGAGATTTGGTTGAATCGTCATCGCGCTTTCGGTCTTTGATTGAGCATGATCTTTTCGGAAAACCGCTACACACTTTTCCGGATCATGCTTTAGTGGGTCAGTTTGTAGCAATGCCCGCCGCCCCTGTGCCTTACGCGTGCGCGACACGCCTCCAGTGTCGAAAACGAGCAGTCAGGTTCTCCGGCGGCCGTCGCCCCTCTCAACTGCGCGCAAAACTTGGCAGCATTGGCAGAGCCTTGGGGATAAAGAGCGAAGCCCATCGCGAGAAGCAGCATCAGTGCGCCAAGCGCAAACTTCGAACGCCACATATCAAGCCTCCCTGTAAGGTTTTTGCCCCCCAGCTTTGAGGCTGCCCGTGCGGCAGCTTTTTCAGTGTTCCGAGCCGTCCACGGACGAACCCTGACGAGCACCGATATGGTTTTTAGCACGGAAGTGCACCTAGCGGTAGAGCGCTGAAGCATGATCCGGAAAAGTGTGTTGCGGTTTTCCGAAAAGATCATGCTCAGTCAAAAACCTGAAGCGCGATGACGATTCAACCAAATCTCATCGCGCCTTAGGCGGCCTGAAATCGTTGTTGCGTCGCCGTTGAGTGCAGCCTTGCAACGGCATCGAGCGTCGATCTCTTTGTCGAGGGATTTTGCGGTTGTGTGGCGAAACGCCTGTGACCAACGCCTGATCGCTTTGTGAAGTAACACCTTCCCTGGCTTGGTGATCGCAAAGGCCTGCGCGATGACTTCTTCCAAGCCGCTTCCCTCAGCGCCAGCCGAGGGCGGGAGCCACGTGTGTCAAAATCGATTCGAGCGCATGCGCGTTGTAGGCAACGCCCAATTGGTTGGGGACGGTCAGCAGCAGCGTATCGGCCTCGGCGATGGCCTCGTCCTGCCTGAGTTGCTCGATCAGGACATCCGGCTCGGCGGCATAGCTGCGGCCGAAGATCGCTCGGGTCCGCGGGTCGATGAAGCCAAGCTGGTCCTCATTCTCGCCGCCGCGGCCGAAATAGGCGCGATCGCGATCGTCGATCAGCGCGAAGATACTGCGGCTGACCGAGATCCGCGGCTTGCGCGTATGTCCGGCCTCCTTCCACGCCGCACGATAGGCGCGAATCTGCGCGGCCTGCTGCACATGGAAGGCCTCGCCGGTCTCGTCGTTCTTGAGCGTCGAGCTCTGCAGGTTCATGCCGAGCCTGGCCGCCCAGACCGCCGTGGCGTTGGAGCCGGCGCCCCACCAGATGCGTTCCCGCAGGCCCTCGGAATAGGGTTCGAGGCGCAACAGCCCGGGCGGATTTGGAAACATGGGTTGCGGATTGGGTTTCGCAAAGCCCTCGCCGCGCAGGAGGTCGAGGAAGATCTCGGCGTGGCGCCGCCCCATGTCGGCATCGCTCTCACCCTCTGCGGGCTGATAGCCGAAATAGCGCCAGCCATCGATCACCTGCTCGGGCGAGCCCCGGCTGATGCCGAGCTGGAGCCGGCCGCCTGAGATGAGGTCCGCGGCACCCGCATCCTCGGCCATGTAGAGCGGGTTTTCGTAGCGCATGTCGATGACCGCGGTGCCGATCTCGATCTTGCTCGTCTTCGCGCCGACTGCGGCGAGCAGGGGAAAGGGCGAGGCGAGCTGGCGCGCGAAGTGATGAATGCGAAAATAAGCCCCGTCCGCGCCGAGCTCCTCGGCTGCGACGGCGAGCTCAATCGATTGCAGCAGCGTGTCTGCGGCAGAGCGGGTCTGCGATTGCGATGAGGGCGTCCAATGCCCGAACGAGAGAAAGCCGATCTTTTTCATGCGGGCAATCTAGTCATGATGCGCGCCCACGACCAGTTCTCGGCGTGAATAGCAACGCGCGGGCCACCCTCACGAGCCTTGGGCTTGCTCAGCGCCCGGCAATATTAGCGGCCGCGGCTCTCAATTGAACCTGGCAAGCAGATCCTGCAGGGCTTCTTTCGCCAGCTCCTTCGCAATCTTCTTCTTCTCGATCGGAGTGGCGGTCGCAAATTGCTGGGCCGAGAGCGATACCCTGACCTGGATGGCGCCCTTCCTGGTGGCGGTCCTCACCATGAATTCGTTCTGACCGCCGTTTTGCTCAATTCGGATAGCAGCCATCCAGCACCCCTAAATCAGTCATTCCACGACGATAACGCACCGAAGGACGATCGGCCAAGGGCAAGCACGGACTGATCGGTGGACATTCGAGGTCCATTGTAAGGGGCCCAGCTCATCGACGTCGCCTGTCTGGCGTGGGGGAAGAACGCCGCGTTCTGATGCTGCCGAACCGGCTTGAACGATTGCGGTCTGACAACAGCGCGCTGAAAAGTCAAAGGTTTTTCGCTCTGCTCACGCTCGTTGTGTATCAGCTCGGGGATCATTTGCGAAGCCCTGACACTAGCACAACCGTTACGGTTCCCTCTATTGCCGATTCAATTTCCTTGATGAGGTTCTTGGACAGCTCCTGACAGTCGGCTTGACCAATCCCTGCACAGCTGCTGCTTCCGGTTCAAGTCCTCCGCCGAAACGAAGTTAGAGCCAGTGTCGTTGATCCGCTCCGACGTAATCGAAGTGGCGGTCTCCCGAGCCGAGAAAGCAACGGGATATAAAGTCGTGTTTGCAGGCTCCTGGCTTGATTGATTGAGGCTCGGGCAGATGTCGTGGGTCAAATCATCGCCGAACGATTACTGCGATTTAACTGGCGGATCGTGTGGGGGCAGGCGATGGCTGCCCGCGGCCAGCACCGGCCGCGAAAACCCTCCATTGAGACCGATGCCGGATATTGAGATCACCGAGGAGTGCCGTGCCCTGATCGCGGCCGAGTTCCCGTTCAACGAGACCTGGTGGCGCTTACCGGACGGCAAGTGGCAGATGGAGATTGATGCGGAAACCTTGCAGCGCTTGCAGAAGGTGCGGCGGCACGGCGAAACCATATCCGACTGCATCATCCGCGTGATCATCGTTACCCAGCACAGGCGCAGCTTGGTGGATAGACGTCAAATGCTTGGATGACAACTCATCATCTTCATCATCGAAGCTGGGCGGAGTGAACCTGGCCATCGCAGCCTGATGTCGATCCAGCGCATCTGAAAATCATTTTCAGCGGGTGACACAGTTGCCCGAGTTCATTGCGGGTGGGCGATCCGAGAGCCGGTTCGTCGCGACGGGCGCATGCTTCAGGTTAGGGCAGCAGTTTGATGCGTCCTTCAACCCGTGCGGCTTCAGGAGCCAGTAAGACGGTATCCCCGTTGCGCCAACGCGTGATAAAGTCGCGGGCATGCCGGCTCAGCAAATGACCGGATTGCCCCGGCGCGATGACGAACAGGCTGCGATCCAGATCCGCAAGGTCGTAGACTCCCCGATAAGACGGCCCGTGGATCGAATCGAAGCCGGTCCAGCCTGTGCTACCGCGATCGACCGTACTGTCGTCACCCGGGCTGGCGATGCGCGCGACGGCGAAACGGCCGATGATCGGGAATCGGCCGAGGAGCGGATGAGCGAACACCGCCTCATGCGCAGTCCCCCAGCGCCAGGCGGACAGATCTGAGCCGAATCGCTGAGCAAGCGCCGTGGTGACGTCAGTGAGTGTGGCAGTGAGCAATCCTGAACAGTCACCCCCGCACCAGTGTGCACCCGCGGGAGTCAGTACGAAGGCGACGAACTCCGCGGATGCGACCGCGACGGATGGCTCAATGTGGGCTTGTCGTAAAATCTCGCGTCGAAAGCGCTGCATCCAAGCATCGAAGATGAGTGGCTGGGGTTTATCCATCTCCATGGCCCCGTCCCAATTGGTCAACGTTGCCAAGGCCTGCGCGGCGATGGGATCCGTGGCATGTACCTTGAGCAGAACGGGCAGGAGTTCGATCGCGTAGGCGCTGACCACGTCTCGTTGGATAGCCGCAAAATCACCGGCAGTGTGCCGCTCGCTCGCGGCGATGCGTGCCCGGATGCGCTGGCTGCGCCAGTCGCCGTACCAATCGCGCGCCAGCAGAAAAGCGCTTGCCGGCCCGACGCGCTCGTTGGCGTTAACCAGCGAGCCGCCCGACGGATCAACATCATGGGGCAACACATCTCCGTTCGCCCACCCGATCCAGTCATGCGCCCCATCCGCACCAGGGACTGGCGCACTGCCGTCACCTGCACGACGGATGGGTACGCGACCGGTGACGTAGAGGGCGATGCGATCATGATCGGCGACGAGCAAGTTCTGTACCGGGGACGTGATCTCAGCGGCGGCCTTTCCGGCCTCCTCGACGTTGAGAGCGTGGTTCAACGCCATCAAGCCGGCCGCGGCCATATTACCAGGCGCGAGATTGGCGGCCTGCAGCGCCAAAACCGGCCCTTGTTCGCCCGCCAGCAGGTCGCTTATCACGGGTCCGTGGCGGGTCTCGCGCACACGGAGAATTTGGTCCGCCTGGCCGCGCACATGGATACGCTCCTCGCGTACGGCAAAAGGGCGTGGCCCCTCGGGTGTCGCGTAGCCGCTACCCATGGGCGTTTCGACGAAGAGATCCTGCACATCAGCGCCCGTGGTGGTGAAGGTCCAGGCGATGTGGCGGTTGTGACCGATCACGAGGAAGGGCAATCCAGGGGCCGTGGCGCCGGCGAGCGTCTCGTCCGGTGTATCTATGCGGGCAAGATACCAGATACCGGGCATGCCGAAGCCAAGATGCGGATCGCCCGCGAGCAATGGTGCGCCAGTGACAGTGTGCCGGCCGTCAGCCGCCCACTCGTTACTCGCCCTGTGTGGCTGAGTGTAGGGCAGCGGGAAATCGGGCAGCTCAGCCAGAAGTCTTCGTGCCGTGCCAACCAGCGCGGGATCGAGTCGCATTGCGTGTTGCCGTACGACGCTGGCGTCTCGCGGCCAAAGCTCGTCGATCTTCTGCTGTGGCAACTGCTCCGCTAGGCTGAGGCGGGCGAGTTCCACCCGCCAATTATCCGAGAGCCAGACGCCCATTGTCGCGCCCCAAAGCAGGCTGTCTACGGGAGTCCAAGGCTCGGGGGCGCCGAAGAGCAGGAACTCTTCACTGCTGAAGCGGCCGCGTTCGCCGATCCATGCATTTACGCCGCGCGCATAGGCTTCCAGCATGCGCCGCGTCGACTCCGGCATGCTGTCGAGATCGGATGAGACTCGAACGCGAAGCCCGAGTGTGCGCATCATTCGATCCATCGGCAGTGCCGCCGGGCCGCCGATCTCGGACAATCTCCCAGAGGCCGAACGACGCATCAACTCCATCTGAAACATCCGGTCGCGTGCATGCAGATAGCCAAGCGCTGTAGCTGCATCGAACAAGTCTGCCGCGCGGATCCGCGGCACACCATCTTCGTCCAGACGCACCATTGCCGCGGCGGAAAGTCCGGGGATTTGCAGCTCGTCGTTCGACGGCGGCAACGTCTGCCAAAGCAGGATCGCGACGACGCCAACTCCAACAAGCATGACACCGATGGAATAGGCGGCGGCCCGCATGACGGCTTTTCTCATCAATCTGCTTCCCGATCCCGGCATGTGCGAGACAGCGTTTCCAATCGCGATCAGTAGCCCATCCTGGCGGCTTTGTAGATCGTCCGCCTATCTCGACTTTCGTGAGCGAAAAAAGAAGGCGCGTGAGCCATTCTCAAAATTGGCATCGTGTCCCTGTTGAAAGACTACTGCAGCCGACGCGTGCGAAGAATGTGAGGCGCGGCGTTACCGGGTAATGTCAGTCATTGGAGGAGTGGTTGCGATTGTAATCGGACAACGTGCCCAGCGCGATGAGATTTGGTTGAATCGTCATCGCGCTTTAGGTCTTGATTGAGCATGATCTTTTTGGAAAACCGCTACACACTTCTCCGGATCATGCTTAGCGCGCTCCGCGATCGGTTCTGGTCTGCGAATCCTGTTATCCAAGTTGCTGTCCACGATAGCCGCGCTTGAGATCGCTGTTTTGTTGGTGATTTCGCGATTGGCTTGGCCGATCAGTAGTCAGCGCGCCGTCGTCTCCTTTCAAGGGTAACAGGCCCGGAATGCGCAACGCTTCGCCGAAGCGTAGCTCGGCGACGGAGTGTGACTCCGAGTAATTCAGGAGGTGCGTTATACGTTAAGTAGCCTCGAGGGATGGCTTCAGTACGTCCGTGAGCCAACCGAGGTCGCCATTGTCCGAAAACCAGCCCGCCTGGGCGAGCTCTTCGTCGCCGGAGACGCGAGCGAACTCGAGACCAGGTGGAAGCTCGCTTCGTAGCATAACGGCACGGCAGTTGGGATAGTCGCGAACACGCCATTTGGGGAGATGCGTCGGAAAGAATGCCAGGCACGGCACGTCGAAGGCATCGGCGAGATGCACCATGGCTGTATCGGTCGATATGATAAGTTTGGCATGACGAACCAACCCGCACAAATCTCCCAGGGTTTTGCAGGGCAAAGCGCGGATCACACGATTGCAAAGTTTATCCGGCACTTGGCCCTGAGTTACGACCGGACCGACAGCAAGTGCTTCCTGCAAAATGAGTTCGTGGACAGCTGGTGGCATGTTGCGCAAAGGCGTCGACGAATTAGGACAGACGAGAATGTAGCCAGACGGAAAGAGTGGCTCCGCGCTGACTACACGTGGCGATAGCCAGGCGTTCCGCTTGTCGGCGGTCGAGATCGAGCTCGATGGCACGCCGAGGCGCCGGAAGAAAAAGTCAATCATCGAGGTTCGCTGGAAATCGAGATCGAAAGCATAATTACGCAAGTCGATGACCCGAGCATATGATCCGTGATGATCGAAGTGTCGTTCCTTGGTTGCAAAGTGCCATGGCAGGGTTTTTATTCGAACGAACTCAGCAGCCTCGTAGATCGCTTGGACCATGGTTGGCAGATAAGGCAACCGAAACAGCGTTGCGGGTGCCGGAATGGCACGGATTCGCACAGCTACAGAGAGGGCTTGGAGCCCGATGATGCTATCGCCTAACGTCCGGCCAAATCCGTTGAGAATTCCAACCGAAGCAGAAGAGCCTTGATCGACGTCGCGATCCAATGCCGTGGTCTCGTTTGTCCCATGTAATTCATGTTCGGGTTCGTCAGTCACGGCGTGAGAATTATCGGTCAAGATTCTTTGAGGGGTCGTCGGGGCGCCCGACTTGATCTGGAGTCCAGATGATTTGGCAAAGTCCAATTGCACGTTCGTTGCAAGTTGGTGAAAGCTGGTTGCAAATGAAATGAAATGCAATTGTTCGCTTGGCGTGCGTCCTGCACCTGAGCTGCAAGTGTTGTTGCCGCTGGACTCGGCGGCAGTTGCTCGCTTGTGTCCGAGATAGGCCGCAATCGGACGTCCGCTTCAGCTCCAACGGTAGCAACGGGGCCGGAAGCCGATCTCAGAACGGGGCGCGCAAGCGACGGCGTTGCCTGACTGCAAATGCGATCAGCAGCGAGCCTGCGATCCCTGCCAGCGAAAGCCAGATGATCGCATATCGCATGTGCTCGTCGGGCAGATGCATCTGAAGCGGCCCGGGTTTGGGGATGCCGCTTGGTGGTATCGGCGCCTCCAAATCGATGTAGAACGGCGCTACCCGATCCCACCCGAGCGCCTGCGCCATCGCTAGATGATCACGGGTGAACCACAGCCGCCTGTCTTGCTCTACGTTGGGTGTGAACAAGCCGGCCGCTACCGGGAAACGGATGTAGCCCGTCATCAGTGCAGGCTTGTTGGTAATGAGGTGCGCCACTGCGCGATCCTGCTGGCCTCGATCCAGCATCGTGTTCGGCACGAAACCCGCGTTGACCGCGACAGTATCGCCGGTCGGTAGTCGGGCAGGGATGAAAGCCCAGCTGCCGGCACCGGAAATGTCATCGCGCATGCCCGTGCCGGAGCTGTAGACCATCGCATCCAGGCGGGCCTCATAGGTCGCCGTAAAGCTGACACGCCGGAACTCGTCCTTCTCGGCGGTCAGGGCGGGCCACTGCGTGGGATCGAACAACGCCACCGGCGCCGCGGCGAGACGCTCACTTAGCGCTGCAATGAGCGCGCGCTCCTCGACCTGGCGCCGCAATTGCCAGACGCCGCCGCCAACAAACAGCGCCATCATCACTAGCGCGAAAACGGCGAAGCCGCTGGCACCGCGTTGGCGAGCCCAGTCAATCATCGTAAGGCACCAAACGCTCTTGTCGCGTTGCCGGCGAGGCTTGCGTTTCTGCCTGTGTCGCGGTCGTCCGGCCTGAGTGCGTGTTCGCTCGCTGCATGCACGGCGATGCGGAGGCGCCAGGAGGCGCAATGAATTTGCTTCGCCTCATGTGACCTCCCTGTCGGTTGGCCCGCCTACGGCCGTCATCCGACCCTCGCTCCCGGTCTGCGTGGTCGCCGCGAGCAGTATCGAGCCCGCCCGCTCAGATTGCACCGAGCGTCAACTGACACAGCGTTTCACTATCCGTTCTGGTTGAAATGGCCAAGATATCCGATCTGCACGCAACCGGACAGGCGTTCAAAAATCTCGTCTTCAGCAAGACGGGCGCTTTAGGTTGAACTGCCTGGTGCTGCCGGACAGGATTGAACTGTCGACCTCTCCCTTACCAAGGGAGTGCTCTACCACTGAGCTACGGCAGCATGCCGGGGGCTTGACTCATAATATTAAAGAGAATCGACCCCGAGGGGGCCCCCGTGAGGCGCGGCGATGTGTGCCATAAGCACTCCGCTGGCGCAAGGTCGGGAGAGCCTGGGGAAGGCTCCAAATCGGGATAAAATCGGCCTCGGTGGCCGACAATTCCCGGTGCCTTGCCTCCTTTCCTTCAGGTTCCCGTTTTTGCCCGCAAAAGGCACTATGGTAAGCGTCGCGGGCGCGGGGATTGCGGCGTCGGCGGCTGGGACACAATATGTCCGGTGTGCCATGTTCAGTGCAACGCGGCGCGCCTTCGTCCCGCAAGCCCAACAATATCTGCGATGACCGACGAGACCCCCAAGAAGACCCGCAAGAACCAGCACCATTCCCTTCGTGGCGATGAGGCGCGGCAGGACCGCCTCAAGGCAAAATTGCGCGAGAATCTCAAGCGGCGGAAATCGCAAGTGAGAGAGCGCGGCCCCGTGTCATCGGACGGCCATCAAGACTGCCCAGATGAGGAGCTTGGCAAGACCAGCGCCTAGTCCCTATCTGGGTGTGCGAGTTCAAGGGGAAGTCAGATGGCGGACGACGGCGGAGCGGCTCAGGCGGCGGGCAATGGCGACGGCTTTATTGGCAGGGCGTTTCAGCGTTTTGAGCAGACCTTTCTCGCGCTGACCGCGCCCGAAATCGCGCGGATGCGCCATTTCGGCGACATCAGGACTTTCAAGGGCGGCGAGTGCCTGTTTAAGACCGGCAAGCCGGGGCCGGGCATGTTCGTGGTGCTGTCAGGCCGTGTCATCATCACCCAGCGCGACGGGCTCGGCCATGTCACGCCTGTGATCGAACAGGGGCCTGGCCAATTCCTCGCCGAGATCGGCCAATTGTCGGGGCGCGTGGCGCTGGTCGACGGCCATGCCGACGGCGATGTCGAGACGCTCTTGATTCCGCCGGACCGGCTGCGGGCGCTGTTGATGGCGGAAGCCGATCTCGGCGAGCGCATCATGCGCGCGCTGATCCTGCGTCGGGTCAATCTGATCCAGGGCGGCGTCGGCGGCCCGGTGCTGATCGGTCCGTCGAATTCGCCTGCCGTGGCCGGCCTGCAGAACTTCCTCACCCGCAACGGCTATCCGCATCATCTGCTCGACCCGGAGAAGGATCGCGATGCGGCCGAGTTGATCGAGCGCTATTCGCCTGTTGCCTCCGACTGGCCGCTGGTGGTCACCGCCGACGGCACCGTGCTGCGTAACCCCAGCGAAAACGCGCTGGCACGCGCCATAGGCATGATCGGCGGGCCGCGCGGCGAGAAGATCTATGACGTCGCCATTATCGGCTGCGGCCCGGCAGGGCTTGCGACCGCGGTCTATGCCGCCTCCGAGGGCCTGTCAGTCGCCGTTTTGGATTCGCGCGCCTATGGCGGCCAGGCCGGCGCCAGCGCCCGCATCGAGAATTATCTCGGTTTTCCCACCGGCATCTCTGGGCAGGCACTGGCCGGCCGCGCCTTCACCCAGGCGCAGAAGTTCGGCGCGGACATCATGATCCCGATGAGCGTCAAGACGCTCGACTGCTCGCGCAGGGACGGTTCATTCGCGCTCAGCCTCGATTGCGGCGACAGCCTGCGCGCCCGCGCCATCGTGGTCGCCAGCGGTGCGCGCTACCGGCGGCCAGCGATGGAGAACCTGGAAAAATTCGAAGGCCGCGGCGTCTGGTACTGGGCCTCCCCGGTCGAGGCGCGGCTGTGCTCCGAGCAGGAGGTGATCCTGGTGGGCGCCGGCAATTCGGCCGGGCAAGCCGCGGTGTTTCTCTCCGGCCATGCGAAAAAAGTGATCATGATCATTCGCGGCGGCGGCCTCGGCGCCAGCATGTCGCGCTATCTGATCGAGCGCATCGAGGCCACCCCCAATATCGAGTTGATCTTCAATGCCGAGGTGGTCGGACTCGAGGGTGATGGCGAGGCGTCGCTGCGGCGCGTGCACTGGAAGAGCCGGCTGGCGCCGGAAATCATGACGGAAGACGTCCGCAATCTGTTTTTGTTCGTCGGTGCCGATCCCGCAACCAACTGGCTCAAGGGCTGCGGCGTCACGCTCGATCGCGGCGGCTTTGTCGTCACCGGCGCGCAGTCCGAACTCAACCAGGGCCGAGGGGTGCCGCAGCTCGAAACCTCGGTGCCCGGCGTGTTCGCGGTCGGCGATGTCCGCTCGGGTTCCGTCAAGCGGGTCGGTGGTGCGATCGGCGAGGGCGCGCAGGTCGTGGCGGCGCTGCATGGCTTTTTGGGCGACATCGCGAAGCCGGCACTGTAACCTGAACATCCATAACGGGCATGATCCGGACCGGTACGGCCGCGCCAGCGCAAAGCGTGTAGCGGTTTTCCGAAAAGGATCATGCTCCAAGAGAACCGGGAGGAAGCCGCCAATGGCCCAAGTCATCGTGACCTACAAGACGCCGAAAGATCCCGCCGCCTTCGATCGCTACTACGCCGAGACGCATATCCCGCTGGCCAGCAAGATGCCGGGCCTGCGCAAATACCAGATCAGCCAGGGGCCGGTGGGCAGTCCGGCCGGCGCCTCGGGCATCCATCTCGTCGCCATCCTGACCTTCGACAACATGGCCGCCGTGGGAGCCGCGTTCGGCAGTCCGGAGGGCAAGGCTGCTGCGGGCGACGTTGCGAATTTCGCGACCGGCGGCGCTGACATCGCCTTTTTCGACACCAAGGACGTGTAATCGCCGATGGCCAGACTTCGCGAGTCCTGCACCCATATCGCCGGCATCCAGACCGTGACGCCAAGTGCCCTGGGCTGCGAGGAATGCCTGAAGATCGGCAGCCCGTGGCTGCATCTGCGGCTCTGCCGCACCTGCGGCCACGTCGGCTGTTGCGACGATTCCCCCAACAAGCACGCGACCAAGCATTTTCACGCCACCGGTCATCCCATCATCGAGGGCTACGATCCGCCGGAAGGATGGGGCTGGTGCTACGTTGACAAGGTGCTGTTCGACCTGTCGGAGCGCAAGACGCCGCACAACGGACCGATCCCGCGTTACGACTGATGCGTGGGATTATGAAGGTCATGCCAAGGCCTTGCGTGAACCTTGGCGGCTCCTGTCGCCGCCGCGACATAGTATTTTACCGTAAACCGGCGTAACATCGCTTCCATCATCAAATGGGGAGCATGTCATGATGCTGGGTCTGAGCCTTGCCAATTTCACACTTCTGCATGTCGTCATCAGCCTGATCGCCATCGTCTCGGGCCTGATCGTGATGTTCGGGATGCTTGGCTCCAGGGCGATGCCGGGGCTGACCGGGATATTCCTGCTCTTCACCATCCTGACCAGCGTCACCGGCTTCGGCTTTCCGTTTGAGAAGCTGTTGCCCTCGCACATGATCGGCATTCTCTCGCTGGTGCTGCTCGCGATCGCCTGCTTTGCGCTCTATGGGATGGGGTTGAAGGGCGCGTGGCGCCCGATCTATGTGCTGACGGCGTTGGTCTCGCTCTATCTCAATGTGTTCGTTCTGGTGATCCAGAGCTTCCTCAAGCTCCCCGCGCTGACCGCGCTCGCGCCTGGCAACCCGCCGAGCGGGCCGGTGTTCGGCGTGGTGCAGGGCATCGTGCTGGTGTTCTTCGCGGTCCTGATCATCGGCGTCTGGCGCCGCTACAGGCCGGTCAGCTTCGCCTGACATGTCGCCCCAGCTCAAGCTGATCGCACTCGACGAAGACGACCTCGCGGTGATCTCCACCCATGTGCAGGATGCGCATGTGCAGGTCTCCGACATCATCTGGCGCCAGGGCGAGAAGCGGCTGGTGATCGGCATGAGCCGGCTGGATTGGGAGCAGACACTCTCGGGCGAGGCCGCGCCGCGTCGGCTCGTCTCGGCGCTGCGCTTCGACCGCGTGCTGGTCTGCAAGTCGCGCAACATCGATCTTGCCGCGCCACAATCGAAGCTCGAGCTGATCGGCATCGAGTTTCACCCGGACGATGATCCCGCCGGCAGCGCGCTGCTGCTGTTTTCCGGCAACAGGGCGCTCCGCCTCGACGTCGAATGCCTGGAATGCGAGCTGACCGACCTCGGCGCCGACGATCTCGGCACCAGCGAGGACGGCGGCGAGCCGGGGATGTGATCCTGGCACCGTCATTCCGGGGCGATGCGCTGGCGTCAAACCCGGAATCTCGAGATTCCGGGTCTGGTCGTTCGGACCATCCCGGAATGACGGGAGGTCAAGGGTTGACGAGGCTCACCCGCCGCGCCATTGAGCAGGGGGGTGTTCGACCGTATCCCGCTCCCGGAAAGCCCAAATGCCCATTCGACTGGACCGCAGCAGCGCCGATTTCGACGAGCGTTTCAAGGACTTCCTCGCTGCCAAGCGCGAAGTGTCGGCGGACGTCGAGGCTGCCGCCCGCGCCATCGTCTCTGATGTCGCAGCGCGTGGCGACGCCGCGCTGCTCGAGGCGACCAGGAGGTTCGACCGGCTTGATCTTGCGGCCTCGGCCTTGCGGATCACTGCGGCTGAGATCGACAGCGCGGTCAAGGCCTGCGAACCAGCGACGCTGGACGCGCTGAAATTCGCCCGCGACCGTATCGAGGCCTTCCACCTCAGGCAGTTGCCCAGGGACGAGCGCTTCGTCGATGCAGTCGGCGTCGAGCTCGGCTGGCGCTGGAGCGCGATCGAATCGGTCGGCCTCTATGTTCCCGGCGGCACCGCGGCCTATCCGTCCTCGGTGCTGATGAACGCGGTGCCGGCGCGGGTCGCCGGCGTCGCGCGGCTGGTGATGGTGGTGCCGGCGCCCGACGGCAGGCTCAACCCGCTGGTGCTGGCGGCCGCGCATCTCGGCGGTGTCACCGAGATCTACCGGGTCGGCGGCGCGCAGGCCGTTGCCGCGCTAGCCTACGGCACGGCGACGATATCGCCGGTGGCGAAGATCGTCGGCCCCGGCAATGCCTATGTCGCCGCGGCCAAGCGGCTGGTGTTCGGCAAGGTCGGCATCGACATGATCGCCGGTCCCTCCGAGGTGCTTGTCGTCGCCGACGACACCGGCAATGCCGACTGGATCGCTGCCGATCTGCTGGCGCAGGCCGAGCATGACGAGAGCGCGCAATCGATCCTGATCACGGATTCGGCGCGTCTTGCCGACGACGTCGCACGCGCCGTGCAGTCGCAGCTCGCAACCTTGCCGCGCGCCAAAATCGCCGGCCGTTCCTGGGAGGATTTTGGCGCGATCGTCCTGGTGCAGACGCTCGACGATGCCGTGCCGCTCGCGGACGCCATCGCGGCGGAGCATCTGGAGATCATGACCGCCGACGCGGACGCCTTTGCGAAGAAGATTCGCAATGCCGGCGCGATCTTTCTGGGCGCCCATACGCCCGAGGCGATCGGCGACTATGTCGGCGGCTCCAACCACGTGCTGCCGACCGCGCGCTCGGCGCGGTTTTCCTCAGGGCTCGGCGTGCTTGATTTCATGAAGCGCACCTCGCTCCTGAAATGCGGCCCCGACCAGCTCCGCGCACTCGGCCCGGCGGCGATGGCGCTGGGCAAGGCCGAGGGCCTGGATGCACATTCACGCTCGGTCGGATTGCGCCTCAATTTGCCATGACCAAGCAACCGCCCAGCGATGACTCCAGGAACCGCGTGGTCGCGGTCACGCTCGACGAGGAGTCCATCGGGCGGTCCGGGCCCGACATCGAACATGAGCGCGCGATCGCGATCTACGATCTAGTCGAGCAGAACCTGTTCGCGCCCGCAGGCGCGGAGGCGGACGGCCCTTTCAAGCTGCATATCGGCATCACCGGCAATCGGCTGATGTTCGACATCCGCCGCGAGGACGACGGGCCCGTCGTCGCCCACCTGCTGTCGCTGACGCCGTTCCGCCGCATCGTCAAAGATTATTTCCTGATCTGCGACAGCTACTACCAGGCGATCCGCACCGCGACGCCTGACCGGATCGAGGCCATCGACATGGGCCGGCGCGGCATCCATGACGAGGGCTCGCGCACGCTGCAGGAGCGTCTGAAGGGCAAGGTGCGGATCGATTTCGAAACCGCGCGGCGGCTGTTCACGTTGATCACCGTCCTGCATTGGAAGGGTTAACCCCTTATGGCGCCCGGCGCGCGCAATCCGCAGTCGGTCCTGTTCGCATGCGGGTTCAACAGCGTGCGCTCGCCGATGGCCGAGAGCCTGCTGCAGCGCATGTTCCCGCAGACGCTGTATGTCCGTTCCGCCGGCGCCAAGAAGGGCGTGCTGGATCCGTTTGCGGTCGCCGTCATGGCGGAGCTCGGCCAGGACATCTCTGCCCACAAGCCGATGACGTTCGAGGAATTGGACGACTGGGAGGGGCTCAATTTCGACCTGATCATCACGTTGTCGCCGGAGGCCCATCACAAGGCGCTGGAGGTGACGCGCACCATGGCCGCCGATGTCGAATATTGGCCGACCCACGACCCCACCGGTGAGGAAGGAAGTCGCGAGCAGAAGCTGTCGGCCTATCGCGAGGTGATGGACACGCTTCTGATGCGCATCCGCAAGCGCTTTGCCAACGTGGGGGCGGCCAGCGGCTGAGGTCCGCGGGAGGGCGCGATTCGCGGCATGCGCGTCCCGCACATCTCGGCTTGATGACACCGCCCTGATATCGGCCATTTCGGGTTTCGCCCTGATCACAATGGGTTGTGAAACCAGGGTGCTTCCGTTACGGTCCGCGCGCAATTGCACCGCCTCGAATCCCCGCCGACCGCTTGCCCTTAAAACAATCGCATGCTTGGCCGTCCCAAATTCGTTCTTGCTTCCGGTTCGCCGCGGCGCCTGTCGCTGCTCAATCAGGCCGGCATCGAGCCCGACGCGCTCCGTCCCGCCGACGTCGACGAGACGCCGCGGCGCGGCGAGCTGCCGCGCGCTTGCGCCAATCGGCTGGCGCGCGCCAAGGCCGATGCCGCGCTGAAATCGGTGCATCTTGATGATGAACTTCGCGGCTCGTTCATCCTCGCTGCCGACACCGTGGTGGCGGTCGGCCGCCGCATCCTGCCCAAGGCGAATCTGGTGGACGAGGCTTCGCAATGCCTGCGGCTGTTGTCCGGCCGCAACCACCGGGTCTACACTGCGGTTTGCCTGGTGACGCCACGCGAGGCGTTCCGCCAGCGCCTGGTTGAAACCAGGGTGCGCTTCAAGCGGTTGAGCGAGGAGGACATCCAGGCCTATATCGGCAGCGGCGAATGGCGCGGCAAAGCCGGCGGCTATGCCGTGCAGGGGATCGCCGGTTCCTTTGTGGTGAAGATGGTAGGTTCCTACACCAATGTGGTCGGACTGCCGCTCTATGAATCCGCCACGCTGCTTGCCGGGGAAGGCTTCCCGATCCGGTTCGGCTGGCTCAATGCCGCTGGCGTCTGAGCCGGCGGGCGGCGCCGGTGGCCAAGGCGGGGGCAGCGGCGACCAAGGCGGGGGCAACCAAGGCCGCGTCCGCAAAGGCAAGGGCAGCAGCAGCGGCGCGAGCCGAACCTGCCCGATCTGCGGCAAGCCCTCGCAACAGGCCACCCGCCCGTTCTGCTCCAAACGCTGCCGCGACGTCGATCTGAACCGCTGGCTGTCCGGCTCCTATGTCGTCCCGGGCGCCGAGGGCGAGGATGAGGGCTCCGAATAGCGCTTATCCCTCAATATTTTAGGGAAAAAGCGGGAAACCGCCCGCGGTTCACGAAACCAGGGGCGAAGCGAGGTTTACAGACCGGTTCGACCCCACTATAAACCGCCCGCTCGGTGGCCCCTGTTGTTCTCTCAAGGGCGCATCAAGAGACGCCCAGGTAGCTCAGTTGGTAGAGCATGCGACTGAAAATCGCAGTGTCGGTGGTTCGATTCCGCCCCTGGGCACCATTAAGATCAATCACTTAGCTCATTTCGGCTTCGGCGTGTATCTGACGCTGTCCGCACTGTGTCCGCATTAACCGTGGGGACCCGCCTCCGCCTGCTGCGCGTCATCGCGTCGCGGTACGCCGAATAGCTCGTTGGAAACGCCCCAGCCTGTCCAGTAGGCGCGAACCCACGCCGACGCGGCCG
Source organism: Bradyrhizobium sp. Tv2a-2 (assembly GCF_000472425.1). Lineage (GTDB taxonomy): Bacteria > Pseudomonadota > Alphaproteobacteria > Rhizobiales > Xanthobacteraceae > Bradyrhizobium. The sequence goes on from NZ_AXAI01000007.1 coordinate 402,567, forward strand.
TCAGAACCAGTCGGCACCGACCTTGCCGAAACGTTTCGAGCGTCCGGTCACCATAGAACGCTTCGATGCCAACGCCCGTCGCCGCATCAACATCGAAGAGCGGCGCAAACTTCGGGTTCAAACCATCGAAATTAGATGTCGTCATGCCGCCTCCGGCCGCTCCGCAAGCGCCAGCCCGCGCAGGTAGTCCGCGGCCTTTGACGCGTGGCTGCACGCGGTAAAGAAGGCTCGCTTGTCGGCCCTCAATAACTCGATCCAGTGCCCAATGTACCCCGCGTGCCGGAGGTCCCCGTCGAACCCGAACTCTGCGCACAGGAACGCGGCGCCCAGTTCCGCAATCAGCTCCTCGGCTGCGTAAATTTTTGAGCCAAAGCGGTTCTTCAAATCCCGATCGAGGCGAGATCCATGACCGGTCCAGTGCACCAACTCGTGGTATGCGACGCTGTAGAAGTGGTCCGCGCCCTTGAACGCCTCGAATGCGGGCATGGAGATGAAATCGCGGCTCGGCACGTAGAACGCTTCACCATGTCCCTCGCGAATGTCCGCGCCAGTTGAGCGTAAGAATTCATCGGCGAGCTCGTCGCGTGTGCCTGGATTGCGAAAGCGTATCGGCTTTGCCTTGATGACGCTGTCGGGAAGACCTTCGCACTGGTCGACGTTGAAAACGGTATACGCGCGCATCATGGGGATTAGCCGCGTCGAACTGTCGTCCGTGTCTTCTCGGATTTCGAGCTGTTTGACGAAATACACCGCCGTGCCGCGTTCGCCCTTGCGCACGTGGCCTCCCAGGTCCAAAGCCTGCTTAAAAGTCAGAAAGCGCGGAGTCCGATATCCTTCCGCTTGCGCCATCCACAACAGAACAACGTTCGTTCCCGAGTACGGACGGTTGCTCACTGCGTTGCAAGGTGTGTTCCCGCAAGGTGTTGCTGACCACGGCTTGACCCAAGGCGGCGCGCCGGCTTCTAGCTCGGCAACAATGCGTGCCGAGACTTCCGCATAGAGGTCGCGTTTCATGACTACCCGCTGGCTTTAGCTGAAGCGACCAAGGGGAGGTCGCGTTTCCACAGCCGCGTCGGGTCCTCAGGGCGCGCACTTCACCCCCCGGGGGTACATGGACAGGCCCCCGTCTCGCGCGCGCGAAGACGTGGCTCGAAAATACGCAGCCCCGGCTCTTGAAAAGGTTAAGAGTTCGTAAATCCCGCTCTGACGGGAAATGACGGTGCAGGCCGGAAACGGCTAAGCGTTGAAAGTCGATGCGCGAAGTAAGCGCTCACTCGAAATGGACGGCGAGCCAAACCGTTGGCTGTTGCTGGTCCGTCCACTCGACGCGGTGGCGTTTCCTTGCGGGGATGAGGACATAATCGCCCGCCTCCATCGACCGCGTGGCAGGCTCGTCTTCAAACTGCAAGGTGGCGCTACCCTTGAGTAAGATTACCCACTCATTCCACGCCTGATCGTACCAGAACTCCGGTGGGCTAGAGTGCCCCTGCGATATGATGCGCTCGATCTTCAACCCAGGCCGAGCGAAAATTTCGCTAAACGCCTCTTGTCCCGCGCTGGTGGCTGAAATGTCCGCAAATAGATTGCCTGCCCGGACTGTCATCGATATTTCCCGCGCCATTCACGTCTGATTGTCCACGATGTCCGCGCATGATTGTCTCCGGGTGCGGTCACCGCAAGTGGTCCACAGCAGCAAAATCCAGCATCCGCCCACGTGTCGGCTGTTAGGGGTACACCGGACATGGCCAGTGCCTGGGCAACACCGACGCTTTTGACACATCTGAGACATGAGCGGTCCGCTTTTGCTGCGATGCGCGGCCCTGAGCTGTTATACTCCGCATAATCCTGCGGTTTGCGGCCACCGCGATGAAACGGCGAAAGGGAAATGCCATGCCCGACGATGAAATGAAAGCTGAGCTCGAACGTCTCCGCAGGGAGAACGAGGCTCTGAAGAAAGGAGCTTCCGAGGGCATCCGCATGAAGGTAAGTGAAAAGGGTGCCGTCTCCGTTTACGGAATGGGGCGCTTTCCAGTGACGTTATATAAAGAGCAATGGTTGAAGCTTCTGAGCATGTCCGATGAGATTCGTGCGTTTATTGCGGAAAATGAAACGCAACTGAAGGCGAAGGATTGACGGTCCCTCAGGCCCACGTCCGAGGAGCAACAACATGATCACACACACACCAGAGGAACTTCCCACGAGCCCGTTCGCGATCATGGGCGACACGATACCGCCCCGAGATCTTGATGAAGACGAAGAGGACGAGGAAGAAGAGGACGGCGCCGACGAACCGCCGGTTGTGCGCGAGCCGGATGAGGACTAAGCAGGATGCTTTGAGGTGATCGCATGAGACTGCCAGGCAAGCTTGTGCGATCCAGCCGGCGAAGACCGGTCCGAGTTTGGGGAGTAGCGGCGGCTTGGTAACGAATGTTGCGTGGCCCCTGGCGACGGCGGCCGCGAAGCATACAGAGAGATTGCACACGGATCTCAAGTTAGTTCTCCCGGGGCTCGAGGAGGATCCACGTCGTGAAGCGGGACTTCGACCTCATCGTCTATGGCGCGACGGGTTACACCGGCCGTCTCGTCGCCGAATATCTGGCGACGTCCTATCGCGGCGACGATGCTCCGTCCTGGGCGATCGCGGGACGCTCGACCGACAAGCTCCAGAAGGTGCGTACCGACGTCGGCGCACCAGACAATTTGCGTTTGGTTAAGGCGGATGCCGCCGAGCCGTCCAGCCTGCGTTCGATGTGCGAGCGTGCGGCCGTGATCATCACGACGGTCGGGCCCTATCAGCGCCACGGTTCCGAGCTTGTGGCAGCCTGCGCGGCCACGGGCACGGCCTATGTCGATCTGTGCGGCGAACCGGCCTGGGTGCGGCGCATGATCGACACCCATCACGAAGAGGCGGAACGGACCGGCGCGCGCATCGTCTTCTCCTGTGGCTTCGATTCCATCCCGTTCGATCTCGGCGTGCTCACATTGCAGGAGAAGGCGCGCGAGAAATTCGGATGCCCGGCGCGGCGGGTCAAAGCCCGCCTGCGCAAGGTGAAAGGTGGCATGTCTGGCGGCACCGCGGCGAGCGCCCGAGCGACGTTGGCCGCCGCCGCGCGCGACCCGGCCTTGATCAAGCTGCTGAGCGATCCCTTCGCGTTGACGCCGGGGTTCACCGGGCCGTCTCAGCCGTCGGGCCTGATTCCCGAATACGACCCGAGCATGAACGTGTGGCTCGTGCCGTTCCCGATGGCGCCGATCAATACCAAGAATGTGCACCGCACGAATTTCCTGTTGGGTCATCCCTACGGCACGGACTTCGTCTACGACGAGATGATGGTCGCGCCGGGATTAGGGGAAATCGCTCGCGTGACGACGGAGACGTTCGCCACTATGGCTTCCTTGCTCCGGACCGGTCTCAAACCCGGCGCAGGTCCGACACGGGAAGAGCGCGAGAAGGGCTTCTACGACATCCTCTTCCTGGGCGAACTGCCGGATCGCGGACGGGTCGAGGCGGTAGTCACGGGGGACCGCGATCCGGGCTACGGCTCGACCAGCAAGATGATCGCCGAGAGCGCACTCTGCCTCGTGCGCGACGTGCAGGGCGAGGGCGGCATCTGGACGCCGGGCGCGCTGATGGGGCCGACGTTGCGCAAGCGTCTGGAGGAGCGCGCGGGCCTGACCTTCAGCGGGTTTTGATAATGCTCAGAACCGCAGCGGCGTGCTGGATTACGTGGATCGTAACCAACGAAAGCGCGGCTTGGCGAACGCGACCTCAAATCTGGCTCAATGGCCGGTTCTGGCCCCAAGCGGCCGACCCGGCATGTCCGCCAGATGTCTGCTCTGTGGGAGTGAAGCGGACCCGATATGCTCGATCTGAGTTCTTCCGGGTGTGACCCGAACCGGACCTCACCGCATCGCAGCGATTGCGCAGTCCCTTCTCGTGGCCGGCTGCACTCTCACGAGGAGGCGCCAACGCGGAAGTTGCAACCCTTTCAGTCGGATTTCTGCGATGCTCGCGTAACTGGCGACTATCGCGCCGAACACTGTCACTGGGATACGCCCGCCTGCTGACGCCGCCTTGTCCGCCTTCGCCCACGCACACTCTCCGCGTAGGCATAAATGTCCGTTTGCCCGCTACGAAGGAAATCAAAAAACTCCAAATTACTGTATTTGCATGTCTGGCAAATGCTCAACAGGATCATGTCGTTTTTGACCGACCTCTCTGTGAAGCTTCCGCGAGTAATATCTCTCAATTTAGAAAACGCTTTGATCGCATGCTCCGCATTATTGTTGTGCCACGGGACGCCGTCGTGATTTAAGAACGTGAACAGCTTGTTGCGGTTTTTTACAAATCGATGTCTACACTTCGTAGCCTCCTCACTTTTGCAGTCCAGTTTAGCAATTTTCCGGTAGAAGCGCTCTACGTCCAATTGGTGCTTTCCCAAAAAGCGCTTCTTTAAGCCTCTGCGATCTACCGTATCGACAATCGGCTTCAGCAACCCAGCGAATTCCCGCACTATGTCTTTCAATTCCTCATCGTACGGGTGCTTAAGAACGTTATCGTTCAGTTCGCGCATCAAGTGAATCAAACATTTTTGCTGGTCGCAATTAAGAGCGTCGTAGGCTGTAAAAAAGTCGCTCACCAAAATGCCCTTAAAGTCGTTTAGCATCTCTTGAAGGAATGCCCCTTCGCGGCTCTCCTTGTACAAATAGACAACGTCGTGCAAATTAGTGAAGACCCAGATGTAAGCAGTAGCACCTCTGATGCTGACTTGCGTCTCATCCACATGCAACAGACTTCCGCCCAAAAGATGGCTAAGGATGGTCTTGTAGGTTGACTCGTATCGCTTGGCTGCCGTCCTTTTAACGGTCGCCAATGTCCGCGAACAAATGTCCAGCTTGACGCAACGAGTCAGGATTTCCTCGACTGTCTGAAACGGAATACAAAGTTCAACTGTATGATATAAAACGTAGGCGACCAAAGTGCGGCCAAGGTGACTTTGGGGCCAGAACTCCTTGGGCTCACCAAATTTTTGATTGCAATGCGAGCACCAATAATAATGGAATTGGCATCGCACAATCCAACGTTTTACGGAAGATTTGCCGAACACGAGATCGTACAGTATCCGCTTGCAAACTGAACGCTCAGCTAAGTCTCCGCCGCAGGACGGACAGAAAGACAGCTTGGGATAAATAATCGTTCTGCTTACAGGAAGATGGCTGTGTGGCCCGAGGTGCGCTCGTCTCAATTGAGACGCCCTCGGTTCGGCTAGCTTTTTAGACCTAACCCAGATTCTATCTCGCTGATAGTCCCACCATGCTGCCGCACTGATCTTCTCAAATTCTTTAAATTCGCTCTTAAATGGACCCCATATTTTGCGCGGACTCCTGAGCGACTCTACATAGACAGTGTGTTCAGATCCTTGTCCGCTGTGCAGGTCCGTAGAATGTAGTTGAAGCAGCGTCTGGGCGACAATTTCCGCTGCTTGGCAGTCCTCTGCGTTGTATTCAACAAGTGCACGTTTCAGTGCGCTATTATGCGACGCCTCCCAGTCACGGCGGCAAGCAATCGATTTGACAGAAGTTAGTGACGTGTTGGACCATTCGAAGCCAAGCCAACGAGCAATGCTCTTCAGACTGTTTGAATATGTTGGAAAGTAGACCTGCCCGTTGATAACTGACAGAAGATTTGTCGGGCCGTGGTTTCCATTGTTTTCGAGGACCGTCTCAAGTGAGAGTCCGTAACGCGAACCCATTTGCTTTAAAAACTCTGTCTCGAAGGCGCCGTAGTGGATTAGCGACGGTTTATCAATGGTCCTGAGTATGTTGAGAAATTGGAAATAGATCTGCGCCTCGTCTGCTGCGGTGTCAGCCCAGAGACTATGCTGAACTACTGAATCGCCATTCCTGAGTCGAAGACCAATAAGGTAGTAAAAGTCACGATCAGGAATCCCTTCGACATCGAAAAATACCGGTGTGTCTTCGATCCGCAGCTCCGGTCGACCGGCAATGTGGAGTTTCTTTTCACGAATCGCCAGTGCCTTCAGTGAGTGGTGATATCTCTCCTGCTTGTTGCGCATTTTTTTGGGCCGGCGACGCGGCAAAAATGCGAACGAGAGTTGCTTGACGGTAAAGGTACCTCTGTTGTTTAGCTTCTTACGCTCTTTCGCTGTCATAGCCGAAAGGAGGCTAAGGTCATCTTGCTGAGTCGCCTCTGAGTGGCAACGAGTTTGAAATTCACACTCGGCGCAATGACGGTTCAATACAAGTTCCGGTGGTGCAGAACCGGTCAACAGCACTGCGATCTTATCGACGCGTTTTCGTACCTCGCTGACCAATGTAGAAATCTTCACCTTCGAGGTGGCATGATTGTCGCCATGGACTATTTTGCCAACGCTGATCTCGCGTCCCAGCGATTGTGAGAGCGTAAGGGCATCGAACGCCAGCAACAATTTGTCGTCTTTATCCAACTTGTTGGTGAAAATAAAACGGATCGGAATTAGGTGTATCGGGCCGCGATCCTTGGCTGGCACGAGTTGGATCGCATGGAGATCGGTCTCTAGAATGTTTGAGTCCAGTTGTGCGCCCGTCATCAAATTGGTGGCTAAGCGCCATGAGGCGGTGTTGACCTCTTTCAAGTCTGGAGAGCGCGCAATCTCGTTTGTGGGCCACGCGGCGACCAGCCGAGCGACCTCGGCTGTGCGGTAAGAGTGGTTCTGCGCTTTCACCCATTTTGGGTAATCGTTTTCGGTAGCGGGTTCGTTGGTGGCTCGCAGCCAACACTTCGTGGAACACTTTAGGTAGGCATGAAGCAGGTCTGAAGTAATTTTCATTCTCACACCCGTTGAGTAAGGCTATCCGGCCTGCACTCCGTTCGAGTTAGGTGGAATCCACCTGATCTAGCCCTTCGAACTTGCGGGGCTCACATAGAATCACGCAAGCTATCCGCATGTGCCTTTCGGTTCGAGGATTGCAGCGCATCCTACCCAAAATGGCACCTCGCGGTCAGGGGTCTGTGGGCTGCTTCTCGCTCCATCGGAAATGCCACCGAATGTCCGCTCCCGGCCCGTTTGAGACATGCAGACGGACACCAAAAAGGTCTGCTTATGAGGGAAGACCGGAAGTCATCGGTGCACGGCCAAATCGACGCGATTGACCCTGAGCAGACATCTGATCGAAAAACCGACCGAGCGTACCCGGCTAACCGTTACGTCGACGCTTTCTCAGCCGGTCGCCTTGCGACGAGAACACTGCTGACACACTGGAACACTGTTTCGCGCCTCTGGTTGCGTAGGTGGGGTTGGCTGCGAATGATTCCCGTATCTGGTCTCGACTTCGACTCTCGCTTCTCTAAGACGATCGACTCGAGGTCTAGCTCGTCGCCTGGGCGAACAGCGTTCGGCAGCCTCAGCTCATCATAACCTAGTCCGGCAAGCGCACGGAGTGGTGGCTGCACTTTATTGGTTAGAAAGATGAAGATCGAGAACGTGTGGGCGGCAGATGCCGTCAATCCCCTAAAGACGGAACGAGCAGCAGCCTCTTCATCGATATGGAAGGGGCGGGGGTCGAACTGCTTCGCGACCTGAATGATTTCGGCCTTAGAGACCAGATAGGGACCAGCCTTGCGGCTATCACCAATTTCGAAATCCTCAAAGTATCCGCTGCTCATCGGTCAATCCTCTACCAAGCGA
>NZ_AXAI01000008.1 GCF_000472425.1 Bradyrhizobium sp. Tv2a-2
AGCCTCAAGGCTCAACCTCACAATCTCGCGCACCTGGCGCATGATAACCCTCCTCGTCGGCATCCAATTCTCCAAGCTGTTTCCAGTCGGAGAAATGGCCCAACGATCAGGCCTCACACCATCGAAACTGCGCGCGATCAAATCGGAATGCTGCGCGGAGAATGCTCGGAATGCTGCGCGCGATCATTTCGGAACCCTGCGCGCCATCAACTCGGTACGGTGCGCACCATCATCTCGGAATCCGCAGACCATGAAGCCGCGGGCGATGGCGAGCTTGCGCAAGGCGCGTGGCACGATCTTTTCCGGCCGGTGCAGATAGCGGTACGAAGTCAGCTCCAGCTCGCCGAGCAGGCCGAGATTGGTTTCGAACGGCACGAGCAGCCCGGTCACGCTGACCGGCATATGCGCGCGCGTGGTGAAGGGGAGCAGCAGCAATTCCAGGTGGGCGAGGCCGCCCGAAGCCGTGCGCGCGGTAACGCCCGCAAGCGCACCGAGCGTTTCCTCGGCGACGATGGTCGCGATGTCCTCGATCTCCCGGCGGCTGTCGCCCGCGAACAGCGACAGGAAACTCGTGTCCTTCAGGTCGCGGCCGAACAGCGCGCAAACCCGCGTGCCGGCGACGCGGAAGGGGAAGCCGGCAGTCGTGTCATAGGAAAGCACGAAAATGTCGCCGAGCAGCTCCCGCACCTCGCCGGGTTCGATCGCGCTGCGATCAGGCGCACGTTCGCCAGCGCGTTTGCTGTCCCAATAGGCGAAATATGCAGATGTCGCCGGATGCTTCATGACGCCACTCAACTGGTAGCCGCGACATCCGGGACAGTTCTGTCCCGTTTTCGCGCGCTAACACTCCCTTAACCGTTTTGCAGGAAGGCCGGTGCAGCGTCCATGCCGGAAGCCGGATTTGGCACGGGCAGGCGAGGGGTTTGCGCCGTTAAGGTTAAGTTAACGATTGTACCTATTAACCAATTGAAATCGCTTGAGGCAGTTCGAGGCTATTCGCCAGTGTCGTTCGCCGTGTGTTTTCCGCCCCTTAGGGCGGCAATTTCGGCGGTCGTCTCATCATCATCCCGTAGGTAGATCCAGGTCGTTTCGACGTTCGAATGACCCATAGCCTGCTGGATGTCTTCGGGCTTGGCACCGAGCCGCTTGGCGTGCGTCCCGCCGCCGGCCCTGGCATCTCGGCTTTGAACCTTGGTCGGGATCCCGGCCGCGGTCGCGAGCTTGCGCCAGTCCTTTCGATACGACGAATCCGGGTAGGGCAAGCCGGTATCTTCGCAGACCACCATTGGCCCCGCAGCCGGGAACATGTCGCGCCGCAAGTTCACATGGCTGACCCCTGCCATCAAGGCCAGTTCCTCGATCACGCCGGGATAGAGGTGCAGCTTATAGGTCTTTGTCTTGCCAGCGTCCGGAGTGGCGATCGCGCGCTTGCCGCGGAGTGACTTGCTGATCCTGTGGACCAGGTTGAAGTGCTCATCGACTTCGCGCCAGTCAAAGCCGTACAGCCACTTATGACCATCGCTGCGGGTAATCGCCGACATTCCGGGCTCCGACATCGGCAACCACTCGCCGATGACATCCTTGGGCCGCACGATCAGCTCATACTTCAGCCGCTCAGCCAAAGCCATGGATGGGGCACCGGCCTCCCGCGCGGCCTTGCAGAACGCGATGACTTGTTCTGCGGTGATGATGCTCTTGCGGCGCTTGCCCTGCTCAAACCGCAGGATCTCAAGGATGCCGCGCACGCGCTGGCAGTCCTCATCCTCAAGGATGGCCGCTCCAAAGCCCAGGATCATCCGCAGCATCGTCATGCGGCCCGAAGCCCTCGGAATATGCTCGCCATCTGCTGACCATTTCTCAAACCAGCGCTTCAGATCGCGGGCTTTGACCTCCTGCAGCCGCCGCTTTCCGACCGTCTTTGAAATCTGGCCCAAGTGCGAGTTATATGTCTTGGTCGAGCGATAGCGGATCTTCTGGTAGTCGCTGTCCGGATCGGACTTGTAACAGTTGATCAAGCTATCGATTGTACCGTCGAAGCGGTTCCCCGACTTCTCGTTCTTGCCCTTGTTCCAGGCGTGCATTTCATCTTGCAGGCGCTGGCATTCGCTCTGGATATAGAGCGTGGCAGCATCGTCGAGCTCGGCGTCAGGCGTGCTGACAGGCGGCCAGACGCGATGTGTCTTGGGCTTGTATCCATCCTTGGCAATGTCGGTGCGCGCAATCCAAACGCAGACCCAGCGGCGGCCGTCAGCGCGTGACTGCCAGCGATGGCCTGGTGCGTCGTCTAGGGGCGGGGGCCTCGTCATCCCAATTCTCCTCTCCGTCTGTTGGAACCGAGGCGACGATAAGCCCCGCCCGACGTTTCATGAAAGCGTCAATTGCCGGCCAGTACCGCTTTCCCCCGAACAGGGGGTCTTTCCGCGGGAAGCCGCCAGCCTTCTCCAGGGCCTTGATGGCGCGCCGGGCCGTCTTGTCGCAGACCCCCCATCTCTGGGCGATCTCGAGATCAGTCAAGAAATCGGCCTCTTTCAGCGGTTCGCTCACTCTGATCCCCGTTCCTCAGATGCGACTGAAAATGAAGGAAGCTGCCGGATCATCAAGTCACCCGGTATTGGCTTCTTTCCCGTCATCTGCTTCATGAAGAACGCGCGCTTGAACCGCGCAGCGCCGTCGCGAAGATTGCGAGCCCATTCCGGCTTCATCTCGCGTGCTTCTCGGCCGCTCTCGCCGCCGCAGATAATCCAGTCCGGCGCGTGCTTGTCGAGGATGACAGGGCCGAGCATTGGCTCGATGCTGGCGAAGGTGAACAGCGGCCCGCAAGCCATGGCAACGTCCCACAGCTTCATCCGGTCGCGGTCGTATTCCTCCTGGTTCGCCATGGTGGCACCGATAGCCGTATTGGGAGGAAGGGTGGGGTTGCCCTCAAACGGATTCGTCATCTTGTTGACGTTGCCGATGCGCTTCGTCAGCAAGAGCCAAGTCAGGTTCGGCGTCTCATTGATCAGCTTGAACAGATCGCGGCGCCAGAGCGGGTCCACCTCGTTGTCAAAGACATCGGCGAGAGAGGCGCAAAAGACGAACGGGTGCGAGCCATCCGCTTGGGCTTGGCGATTCCAGCGACGCGGAAGCTGCCAGTTGGCCGCCGATGTCCGCTGCCGATCCTCCCCAGTTCCCCAGCGGACACGGCCGTAGCGCGTATCCATCATGGCCTCGGCATAGCAGTGGTCGCATGCGGGGCTGACCTTCGTGCAACCTATCCACGGGTTGAACGTGTGCGTCGTCCACTCGATCTTGCTGTTCTCAGCCATTGCTTGAGCCCCGTTCATTAAAAGGGACTGATTGCCTGCGGTCGATCCGGTAGCGCACCGGCTTAGCGCCGCATTCGCTGCAAGGATCCCAAACATTGTCCTGGCACCACAAACGATCGTCGCCGGTCACCGCACAACGCTCGCACCATGGTTGCAGCCAGATTGCTTGATGCTCAGCCACGGCTTGTCTCTCCATCGTGGGAAGCAAGCGACAAGATGGCTTCAGGCGTTTCGACCACATCGATCGAGAAATAATCGCTCGCCGACGTTTCCATGTTGGCGGCCATGGCAATGTGGCCGGTAAACAGCCGGGTCGTCTGCCTGCCCATCTCCCAGAACTCGCCGACAATCATCTGGGCCACGCGGTCCATGTTGACCCACGTCTCCCGCCTTTCAGCATCCGGCCTGTGAAGCTTGACCCAAGTCATGTTGCGTCTCCGTCTTGTGAAATGAGCTGCGATCAAGCCAGCGATTTGACGACCGCGCGGAACAGCTTGTCCTTCGCCTGCTGATGCTCGGGAAGTTGATCGAACGAAACGATGCAGGGATGCGTCTTGGCCGTAGCATCCTTCACCGCGCCATAGACCCAGCCATCCTTCACCTTGTCGGCCATCCAGGCGTCGTGCTGGGCACTATCGGGAGCGTCCGGATTGTCGATTGCGAAGTAGACGCCGGCAATTGCGCTGTCTCGCTGCCATTGATCGGCGAAATGCCATTCCTTTTGCGTGTGGTCGCCGTTAGCGATGCACCACGCACGGTTGGCTTCATGGCAGACGCGGGCGATATTTTCGATGGTATTATTCATGTCTATTCTCCAGAGTGTTGTTTGTCGTGAATGATGGGCGCTGTGCGCCAACCATGATGCCAGCAGAAGGCTGCATAGGCCGCAACATCGCGTGGATCGCCCTTTGCAACATGCTCCAGCAACTGGCGCTGGCAATCGGCTTCCCAATTCGGGCGCTTCCATCCGTTCTTCCAGCCATACTTCTTTTCGGCGGCTCGAAGTTTTTCAAGGAGGGCAGCAGAGAATCTGCTGACTAATTCGGCAAGCTGATCTGGAACGCAACGAAGACCGCCACAATGCGAGCAGACATTCCCGTAGCCAGTGCCTGGCGTTTCGAAACCAGAACCGCCACACCTCGGACATTCAATTAAGGCTGGGGCTTCACGGGGGCGCAGGCCCTCAGCCCCGTAACTTTCCTGCGCTGCATCTCGTTTGTTCATGGCCGCAGCTCGACCAACTCTTGCGTCAAGCGCTCCTCGCGCTCGGCAAGTAGTCGGTGAGCCTCTTTCAGAGTTTCGAAACGCTGGATAAGCATCTCAATGGCGGTTGCTGTGGCGCCCATCCCCCTTGTCGGGAGGTAATCCAGGTTTTTCTTGATTTCGCTGATCAGAAATTCGTCCCTCATTTTGTTCTCCTCAGTCAAGGAATTGAATTTGGAGAAGTTCGACGTTGTAAAAGGCGTCCTCAAGCTGAGATCGCACTTCGTCGAAGCCATAGGCGTAGGTTTCGCCGTTCTGAATCAAACCGTTGAAGTTGGCGAGGTAGCGAATGTGACGGCGAGTTGTTGAAACGTAGGTCATTTGCTTGCTCCGTCTTGACTGTGATTACGTACATACGATATATTCCAGCCATCGTCAATATCGTACATACGAAAAAAGAGCATGGGACGCAAAAAACTTTGGCCAGAGCGCATTACCCTGCCGCTGACCACGGAAACCGTGGAGCGGATCGACGCGAGTCTTGAGAAGGGTGAGGCGCGGGTTGACATGATCCGCACCGCTATCGATCGGGAATTGAAGCGTCGGGAGCGGAAGGGCTAGGCTGCCGATTGTGCGGAGGGAGGTGCCGACAGATGCACGCGCCATCTTCCAAGCCGCAGAGCTTGCAGGTTGGACGCGCCCCATCGGTCGATGCAAGCGAGGCTGAGATAGCGCGATACGCCATCGCTCGGCTTTCTAGGTTTTGCGGGTTGTTGAGGGCCGAGCGAACGTATTGGAGCGCCGCCGTGCATCTCTCGACCCGATCGGTGGCCTGGGCGAGCTTCTGTTCGGTCTCGGCGAGCTGGGCGCGGAGTTGCTTCACGCGCTCCAAGGCGCGCTCTTGGGGATCGCAGGGCAGTCCATTGCCTTGGCACTTGCCATTGAAGTCTGCACAGTCGCGGCAGCGTGGCTCGGGACCGCCGGCAATGGCTTCCCACAGTTTTAACTTGTCCTGATGCGCAGCGCGAAGCTTGCCGGCTAGGTCGTCCGTCTCAGGCTGCGACCGACCGCGAAGCCGCACTTCGAATTTATCGAGAATGGCGCGGGAGACATCCTCTTCGTCGCTGACAACAAACTCGTGCCCGTTGTCATAGAACCAATCGGCAAGTTCTTCGACGCCGACACTCCCTGCCGGCCCCTGCGCCGCACTGGCTGCGGGGTGGGGCTGAGCAGCGCCGGCGTTGTATCCGTTGGCCCATGCGGAAGCTTCATCCGGCCCGTACCAAACGGGCGCGTCTGATGCCTCCATTTCCGTCGCTGCCGGAGCACTGGCTGCGGGTTCGTGGGCATAGGGGCACATGCCGTCATGCCCGCTGAGATCGCCACCGCCGCACGAGCAATCATCTTCGGGCTCAGCAGCATTTGCTGCCGGCAACCGACGATGTGCAACGGCCTTCAAAGCCGAGTTGGCCAATCCAAATGCGGCAACCGGGTTATTCCCGAACTTGCTGTGATAAAACGGATTGTCCATGATCGCGTTCTGCGCCGCTGCGACATCGGCGGGGCTCCATCCTTGGGCAGAAACGCCACTCAACGTTTCGTCAGACATTCTCAGCCTCCAGCAGCATGTCAGTGAAAATCGAGATATCGGCCTTGTGTTCGACAGCCGGCTGGAACAACTGGCTGAGAAAACAGCAACAGCCTGCGCTCGGCGCAATCTCAGCGAGCAGGTACCCGGTCCACGTGCGCTCGTGCATGACCGAGGTGACCGTGTAGGTATTGCCGACGATCAGGCCGGGATGGGACGAAAGGCCTCTCGTGACGCAGACTACAGGGAATGTCACTTCAACCTCCCGATGATCGGCGGGTTGCCGTACTCGTCTCTGCCGAGACGAAGAAAGTTGATGTAGAGGAGGCCAGCGAGGAGGATGGCGACCGCAAGGAAGATCATGTGCGCCGCTCCACCGTGCCGTTCATACGCTTACGTATGCCGCTCGCGCGTGAGCCGGGCATTGGTCTGCCCTTCTTCGGTTTGATGCCGAGATGGGCCGCGCGCTTGCGATAAACTCGCGATTTTTCGGCAACGTCTTGCGCGGTCTTCAACCGATGTGGTGCCTTCAGTGCGGGGGCAAGGTTAGACTCACGATGCTCCCCGCCGTTGATAAGAGAAACAACGTGATCCAGGTCCCACGTCTCACCTGCTCGTATTGTTCGCCCCGAGATATGGCAAATGCCGTTATGGCGCTCAAAAATGCGAAGTCTAACGCGAGGAGGTACTTGAGAATCATGAGTCTTGCCGATCCATTCCTTGATTGATCTCGTCATGCTGCCGTCTCCACGACCGGAAGCGGCATTTCTAGAAGCTCAACTTTCCTCTGCATGAAATGCTCTGGGAGCAGCTGGCCCTCGTTGCGGCGCTTGACTGCGGTGAAGGCCAGCCGCATCCACATCAGTTCTCGCTCGCTCGGTTCGCCACCGAGCATCTGGAGTGCCAGTCCGTGTTTGGCCAAGAGGGACTCCTTCCTGTCGTCTGGGCGGGTGAGGGCGGCGAAATACGTGTGCCGCCAGTCGTCGGAGAGCAGCGACGCTTCAATGAAGTTGGTGCCCGGAGGGTCAGCACTCTGGGGAGGAGACAGGGCCCCTCCGGGCACCTTCGTCCGATCGCCGTTTGCCGGGGATGCGTCGGACGAGTCTGAATCTTTGAAGATAACCCCATGGTTCGCGCCAAAGGCGGCCATGAGTTCCATGCAGTCGGACATCTCGGAGACCGACAAGTCAGATGAGGACTGGCTGAGATTAACAAAGCCGTTGCCGTCGATGTTCGGCACAATGCGGACTTCGCGCTTGAGCGCATCCAAGAAAATCAATTTCCAGTCTTCATCCGTCAGCTTGATGCCGTGCCAAGGCAATTGCTCAGCGATATCCCCCAACATGGCCCAGAAGCGATCGTTCTGGGCGCCGGTCCTGCGTTCGGGCTTGACTTCGACGCGCATCCCGACCGCCAGCGTCTTGGCCAGCTCAGCCACGCGCTCTCTATCGGACGGGCCACGTATGGTGATGCCGATGCGGTTCAATGCACCACCTCTGCATAAAGCTCGCCCGCCCCGGTGCGATAGGCCTCGGTTAACTCCTCAAACAGAAGCGCAATATTGTGGTAGTTGATTTCGAGTGACGTGTTGTCGGACTCCGGGTCCCATCCAGTCATGGCGTGGAATGCCGCCATGGCCCCAGCCATATAGAGCCCTCGCGCCAGATCGAGTTGCTCGTCTGAGATTCTGTCCTTGTCACTTTGGCGCTCGATCTCGGCCCAGTGGTCTGCGATCAGCTTGTCGCTCATGATCTCCCCCACTCATTAACTCTTGCATCGACGAACCGGCGCAGGGACTCGGTAAACCCCTTGATCGATCGGTCTATGTCGACACCTTCGTGCTTCCAACCATTGTAAATGATCGTTGCCAGAACTTGCTCAAGTGACACGATGCCTATCGTTGGATTGATGTTCTCTGCATGTAAAAACTCCAAAATGGTGCCATGGATGCGCTGTACCAATTCGTCGTCTTGCTCAGTGAACTGATGGCTCATGATGCTTTGTCCACCAGGTCGGCGGATGCCTTGAGGTTCTTGAGCAGGGGCGAGCGGCGCTCGATGTAGAGCGTGCGAAGATCGGCGACCTTGGCGTCCAGTTCCTTCAGGAACTCCTTCACCATTAGTTCAAGCTCAGTGATCCGCTTGTCGTCGCGCTCGACGCGGGACACAAACAGGGTCATCGCCTCCGGGAAGCTTGGATTGTAGAAGGCCAAGTCGCACCAATCTCTGCCGGTACAGGCCATCTGCCATGTGGCCTGGGTGACGTATTTCGCTGGGACGGCGCGATCGAGCAACACTTCGAGATGGGCAGCCGCCTGGCAACACTTGATCTCGACTAGCCCATCACCCCCCACGAGTCCGTCTGGGCTCGAATGCGTCCCCACAATGGTTGGGTGCTTGATAATGCCGACCTGTTCGACGCTCACATCCCGATAGAACTCATATGCGCAGCGTGCCTCTGGCTCGGTGTCGGTGCCGTGTTGCATCGCCGCCGTGATGAATTTCTCGGTCGGGGCGCCGGTCAATCGCTCGCACGCTAATTCAGCCAGCAGGTTCGCTCGCGAAGCGCCAAAGCCCGTTTTGGTCTTGGCGATGGCGTCAGCCACACGCGATGCGCCCAGGGAGCCGCAACGGGCAAGGCGCCACTCCTCGCTGCCCTGGATCAATTCTTCTGTCACAGCGGACTCCTTTTGGCCTCCAGCGCGGCCTTGGCGCTTTCAAATTTTCCCGCAGGCAAGTCACCCAAAAATTCGACCTTGAGGTATTTGCAAAACTTCGGAATGTCTGCGCCAACCTCGCCGGCCAAATTCTGCAGTTCCGCTATCTGCTGGGCTGTAATGAAGATGCCGTTTCCGTTCGGTGCCTTGCCATTGCCCTTGTGGGCGTCCTGCGCCGCATTGCCGTCATCGTCCTCGTCGGAGGAGTTGCAGATCAGCGCGGCGAGCGAGTATCTGCGGGCATAGGTGATTGCCGAGCCCATTTCGTGCGGCTTGGTGGTGTGGGGCAGGGGATAGTCGGTCGAGATAAACTGACCGCTGGCATGCATCAGAGTCGTTCTCATGGTCATGCCGTGCTCGGTGGGCTGCATGATCTGCACCACGGCTAGGCCGTTGGCCGAGAGCGGCGCGCGGATGGCGTCAAGGACTGATGAGAGGTCCGCATACTTCGATCGGAAGTGCGGGTTCGTCCGGTTCATGACCGCGTTCTGCATGGCTCCCTGTGCCTTGGCGAGCGCCGTTGCCAGTTCGTTGATCTGATCGCTTTGGGTCATCGCTGGAACTCCTCTATAGTCTCACGCATGCACTCGTTGATGGCGTGGCGCAGGCCCTCGTTGAGATGGTTGGTCTGGTGCGTAATCTCGACCAGGCTGGCGTAGGCCTCGCGGATGCCTGCAAAATTCTCGTTCTCAACCGCAATCTTGAAACTCCGGACCGCGTCGGCGAAGCGATCGACCAATGCCCGATATTCAGGGCCGGACCATCTGACCTTTCTGATCGCGTACAATTCGTCCTGCCTGCGCTTGTCGATGGTTCCTTGCGGGCCGGTCGCTACCCCGGCGATGTGTTCCTCGGGGTGCTTCCCTCGCGGGCCTGCAGAGCCGAGTGGCCCACCTTCCTGGCCGTCTGCGCCTGTTTTTGGAGTGGCGCTCCCTCGCATTGCGTGTCTTCGATTTTCCACGCCGCCGCAAGAACTCTGAAATGCTTTGCTCATGATCGCTTCACTTCAGGATCATGATCTCCGACCCTCACGAACGCGCCAGCGGGTATCCGCCCGACCTTGTAGATGGCGAGGGCCGTGTTGGGATGAGTCGAACGAAGGCGGTTCAACTCCTCTGATGCATCGTCGAAGGTCAGATGCTGCTTCGGTCTGTGGCCGAGGATGATATACATTGGCGATGGACCCTCTGGTTGATCGCTTCGCAAGCTCTGCAAATGCGGCGTGTTCTGAGTTTTTTGTCGGTATAGATTCGCGTGTTTTCTACAGTGAACTCGTGACCATGTTTGCAGTGAGTTTTAACTCGATAAAAACGGCGGCTATTCTCCGCTATGGTCACCGGCTCTAAATGACGAGGATTGACGCAGGCCTTGTTGAAGCAAAGATGATCAATAACTAGCCCGGCGGGTATCGGGCCAAGAAGTAGCTCATAAGACGCTCGGTGAGCCCTCTCTTTGATGCGCTCGCGACTGAAGATACCGTAACCATCCCGATCAAGTTGGCCGCGCCAATTCCAGCACGCATCGTCGTTAGGCGCGTCGCACAGAGACAAGAGCCTCGCCACCGCGCTGCGTTGTCGTCTTCTCAAGGGATCACCATGTCATCGAGAGCGATGTCGATGAGGTCGAGAGTCTCGGCCGGGAATTGGTCGGCGATGCATGGGCCGTGTCCCCAGGGCCCTGCTTCATGGATAATGCGCCGGACTTCGCGAAGCGTGCTCTCTAGCTCGTCATTCCGCTGATACGCAGCCGCCAGCTCCGGATTGTCCGCCTCCCGAATGAGGCAGATCGCCTCGCAAACCGAGATCGGGCTTACCTGTGTCAGCGGTGACTCGCGGCAGGACTGAACGAGTGTGATCAAATCTTTCATGGGCAATCCTCCTATAAATTTTCTTCGATCCAGTCGGCGATTTCTGGGAATGTCAGAAATCGCTGATCATTCATCTTCCAGCACGTGGACTCAGCGATCGGGCTCAGCTCAATCTCAACGGAAAGTTGTTCGGGCAACGTCCCTTGAGTTCGGTCACCGTTGTAGACGAAGCTGTCGCCAAGGCGATCTCGGGTCTCAAACTCGCCGCGTCCGGCAATGTCACACAGAACACCGAGGCAGCAATATCTGTCCCCGTCCTTAAGTTGCCCTCGCGCCTGCTGATACTTTCCACTCCGCAGCGCCTTCACCCACTTCGCTTTCAACTCAGCGTCCACGGCAATCCTCCTCTTGTTAAATATTCAACTCAATCGTGACGCTGACCGGTTTGCGGTTGATCAGACAGGTGGAGCAGAGACGGATCTCCGACTGCTGCTTGCATTCGAGGCTTCGCTGCTCGCGCGGCGACGCCATCAACACCTGCGCGTTACAACCATGGCAGCGAAAATTATCGTCACTGTCCTGAGCGGCGGTCTGGGGCCAGATGAAGCCGTACATCAGGCGTCCCTATCCATGTCGCGGATCACTAGTTGAGAGCAGATAACCGACCCGCCCATCGCCATGGCCATGCCGCTTACTAGCCACACCACCGGCAATTCGCTCCTTAGTGCAGCGACGGCCGCGACAAGTATCGCTATTGAGGCCGCTATAATTTGTAGAGTGGTCATTCTCATCATGCAGCCTCCCGATCAACACGAACACGAGAAGATGCCAGTCACGCCATAACCGGAATCTGCTCTCTTGCCCGTGATGTTGAAGAAGTGGTCCCAGAACTCCTTTGGTGTTGTCTGGCCTTCCCACTTGCCGCCCTCGTTCAGATACTCGCCGTATTTGGTTGGATCGCAGTGAGTGGCTGCGACCCTCATCATCTCCTCATAGTCGGCGTCAACTTCGTCGGCGAAATCTCGCAACCATGCTTCGGACATGGCCTTCGGGTCGGGCACCGATGATGATGCGGGGAACGCCGGATGCGTCCATAGATGCTTCAGACTGGTGATCGTGTTCGGGTAGAGGAACAGCCAGAACTGCTGGTCTGGGTAGACCGGCTCTCGGAGGAATGGGTCAACAATGCCGATTGGGACGATGCCAAGCGCAGTTGATATCGCTACCCCTCCGTCAATGCCAACGTGCTGACCGGCGTGCAGTTTGCTGCCAGCGATGACCGGGGCGACCGCAATATGGATTGCGTCGCGCTCATGCTCGCCGTTGTCGAGGATGTGGCCGATCGTGTGCTGTGTGTCTTCCTTGCTCATCACGCCGCTTCCGCCGTTGCATCCAGCGCTTCCCAAAGCTCGCTTGTGGATTCTTGGATCTCACCGTCCCGCATGAAATCTTCAAACGTCCGCTCGTAGAGCTTCCGCGCTTCCGCCGTGGAGGCGTACCAGTCGCGATTAGCGGCCTCTCTGGCGCGGTCATAGACAGGGGCGGACAATCCCTGCAGGTCGTGCATTGCACGCACGTACGCGGCTGCCTGAAGCGCTGTGGCATGGTCGAAATACCAAGCGGCCTCGTTCTTGGCTGAGACCACCCGCGCGGCGTGTTCCTCATAGGACTCGTATTGCCGCCAATGGTCACGGGAGATGTGGGCGATGCGGTCGTAATGGGCTTGGATGTCGAGATGTGTCATTCATCATCTCCCTCAATCTCTTCCACGACTGCCTTGTGGTACGGCGCCGAGCAGACGTGCCCGCGCACGAGATGGCGGTAGGCTTCCCATTCTTGAATGTCGTTGAAATCGATGGCACCGAGAGCCTCATCGATTGCGTCGTTTTCGTCGGCGGCCTCAACTTCAACAATCGCGTATCCCGCAATTGGGACTGTGACGCTGTACCGGGTCATGGCTGTTCCCAACAGAAAAGAAGCTTGATCCACGCCTGCGCCGCAACCGTCAGGGGATCGTTTTCGACCACCAGGTCGAGTTTTGCCTTAGGCGCCGAACCATCAAGAATCTCGGCGATAGAGCGGGCGGCGCGACGGTGTTGCTGCGAGTGAACGAGGCGGAGTTGATGCCGGCGGGTCATGGCCGAACCTCTGCGTAACGCGCTTCCCAATACAGAAGCGGGGTGAGGACGAATGCGGCGGCGATGGTCAGGAGAAGGATCTGGGTCATGGCTCAGCCCTCCAAGCTCGCGCGCTGCGCCAGCAACGGCACCAGATACTCAGCCTCGATCTGAATGACCGCGGCGAACTGCTCGGCGCTCTCAGCCTTCCAGAAGGCGCGGTTGAGCATGTCCCGGGCGGTCGCGATCTGCTCGTCCAGATCGTCAGGCGTCGGCATGAACGGGTTGGGTAGGGCTGTGGTGGTCATCTGCGGTCCCCATGGACTGTGCTGATGACCGTATAGCTACGCCATGTAGCGATTGGTGTCAATACGTAATGTAGCGATCAGTAGCGATTTTTTTCAGAAAGTTGGTTCTCTTAGTTCCGGGCATAGCTCGGGCCTTTCTCCCTTGAGGATGGACCTCAAGCCCCGGTATGAGGGGAGCGGGGTGAGCCGCCGGATACTAGTTTGCCTCGCCCCGTAGGGCCTGCCACTTCGGCAGCTCCGTGCGCTTTTTTCGGCGCGCACCGACATCGGCGGCATACCATCATGCCAATGTCGCTTTTGCCGTCCGGGGGGTGCCCGTTCCTCAATGGACCTGGTCGCAATGGCCACAGCGTTGCCAGGATTTCTTCCGGGGTGGGGTCACGCCCTCGGCTCGCTTACGCCCCCGAATGCTGTCGGGTCAGGCGAGGGGGGGAAGAAACCGGCTCAGTCGGTATTTTGTACCGGGCTGCACAAAAACACTATTGCGACTACCATATCTTGTGTTATATAGGCCGCAACGGTCTGGGCTTTGTGCGTCAAGGTTTACCCAGACAGCCCGGACGATTCTCGCGGAATCGGGCCGGGCCTTTTTCTATTAAGCCCAGCTACACGTTGCTACAAGGGGTAGTGATTAAATTTTTAGCGGCGTTTTTTCATGGCCAGAATGGCTTCATAGGCTTTTCGGCGGAAATTCGGGCTTTCCCCGGCCACTAGGTCGTCAAAGCTCACGCTATCGAGATCGTCTCTTTCGCCATATATGATCCAGCGCCCGGTGTAACTTTTGGCGGCCGGGCTGTGGGTGCGGAAGAAGTGCACGTAGCGGTCGGCATCCTTGGGGTCGATGGTTCTGGTGCCTGCCTCATGTGCCCGGTAGGTGCTCTCTGCCCAGCCGGCCTCCGTCGACGCCGATCGGGCTGATCCGAATCCCGCGAGGACCCT
Source organism: Bradyrhizobium sp. Tv2a-2 (assembly GCF_000472425.1). Lineage (GTDB taxonomy): Bacteria > Pseudomonadota > Alphaproteobacteria > Rhizobiales > Xanthobacteraceae > Bradyrhizobium. The sequence goes on from NZ_AXAI01000008.1 coordinate 13,987, forward strand.
GATCTGCTTAAGTCGGCCGCCTTGGGCCTTCATGATTTCTTCGTCGCTACTCATGCCACAAATTGTAGCGGCAGAATAGCTACGTGCCGTATCGAAATGTGTTGACACTCGTCGCTACCTCCTGTAGCGATATGCGTCATGGATTCCTTTTCAGAAATCATTGACGCCTTTCATGGCCAATTCGCGGAAGCGATCGGCATCGAGGAAAGCCACGCCCGCACGATGAGGGCGCGCAACTCGATCCCATCGACGCGCTGGCAGGCCACGGTCGACGCTGCGCACAGGTTGCAGATCCAGGGCGTGACCCTGGAAGTGCTCGCCAGACTTGAGGCCGCTAAAATCAGATCGAAGGAGTCGGCTCAATGACTCCTGCCGGCCTGCTCCCGCAGAATCTTCCGCGCGAAATCCAGCGCGCCTTCCCACTCTCTGACGACAACAATTGCTGGAGTGACGAAGGAGAGCACCGGAACAATTACTCCGCCGTGCTTCGCGAATTTGACGATACGCATCATGCCATCGCCAGCGTCTTCGAACTCCGATCCCATAACAAACACATCTCGGATGCTTACGGCATCCACCAATTCCAGCATTCCCATGGTTTGATCCCACTAACCTGCCGCTGCGAAAACGGCACGCATTCAACGCCTGCGCGAATGATTTGTCGAGGCGCATTCTGCACTGGGCTGCAGGAATTCGCATATCTTCCGTACTCCTACGGTGTTCCATCATGGAACACCTTTCAACTTTTCCGCGAACTGGAGGCACTGACGATGACCGTGCTCGCATGGATTGTACTCGCTTGGCTGTCGATCCAGCTGCCTCTCGGCATGTTCGTCGGCGGGCTCCTCAAGGAGCGATCGTTATGAGTCATAGGCATTTCGGTCTGCCTTCCGGCGTCGACCGGCTCGACAAGGACTCCGTCCTCTACGAGCGCGTCGCTATCGGCTTCTTCTGGTCGCTCGTCGGCGGCCTCGTTCTTCTCATCTACGGTTTCTATTTGCTGGTCGGCGTTCTGCTGGAGCCGGTTGTTGGCTCTTAGCCGATCGAGGATCAGCGCAGCGGTGAATGTAATTGAACTTATGTAACTGCGTTTTTGCATCGGAATTTTTGCTCAGTGGTGGGTTTGGGAAATTCGGGATTTCAGTACCAATCAGTATCAAGGAGTAAAACCAATGTCCGCAGATCTACGGGAAAATGACTTTGAAGAGAACCGGCTAAATCATGGAAGCGAGAATTACGGGCTTCAGATCGGGCCGAACAGTGTGCCGACGTTGCAATTGCATCAGCTGTCGGAGCCTTGGCCACGCGGCGGCAGAGTCAAGTCAGCGATCAACCGCGCCTCTAAGCTCGTCGGGCTACCTTTTTGGAGATGCTACGAAATCTGGTACGGGCGCGCTCGCACCATAACGCAGCACGAGTTGCATCTGATCGCTGCCGCAATTCAAAGAAAGCAGGAAGAGGATGACTGGAATGAACTGTGCGCGCTCAAAACAAAAATCGAAATTCTGGAGGCGCGGCTCAATTCGGGTAGTCAGGAATTCCGTGGCGCGGACGTTAACCAGCTTCGCGCGCAAGATTGTTGAACTGGCGGAGCGTGTGGCTCTATGAATGCACTTCCAACCAACATCGACATCGCCAAAGCTCGCCTGCCTGCGACGTATGAGCAAGCGAAGATTGCGCTTGCCTCGTGCGCTAGCATCGACGAGTGCCAAGACTGGGCGAACAAGGCAGAGGCGCTCGCGTCTTATGCCAAGATGGCCGACGACGATAGCTTGCGCACTCTTGCTGACCGCATTCAGGCCCGTGCGGTTCGCCGCATGGGCGAGTTGCTGAAGACATTTAACGCTCAGGGCCGACGTTCGGACGAACCTATCGTGGGCACCCACGAAAAGTTATCTCAACGGGAGGCGGCGGACAGGGCGGGTCTTTCTCCGCATCAAGAGTTGCAGGCCGTCCGCGTTGCCAACGTGCCTCAAGAAAAATTCGAGGCCGCCATTGAGGCACCTAAACCGACTACCGTCACTGCGCTCGCAGAGATGGGCAAACAGATTCGCGCCGTGCCGGCCGAGAGCTTCAAGGCGGCCACGCACGCAATTGGTGCCGTTAAACGTTTCAACGAATTCTGCGCAGCCAACGATCCGGCGACTGCGCCATCTTCGTTCACAGACCCGACCCGCCTCGCGCGGGCTAGCAATCACATGGGCAGGCAATGCGCATCACATGGACCGACGAAATAATCGAAGAACTGAAGCATCTTTTCATTGAGAGGAGATTCAGCAAGGGCGCGGTAGCAAGGTTTTTTTCTGAAAAGCTCGGCATCGAGGTGACCCGCAACGCGATTGTGGGGAAGCTCAACCGGCTTGGCATCAAGCGCGAGGGCGTCACGCAGTTTTGCGCCGAGCGCAAGCCGCGCCTGTTTCAGCCGAAGCCGTCGCGACAGCCATTTGTCCCCCAGGTCGTCGTCACCGAGCCTCGCATGGTGCCGTTCGCCGAGCTTGGCGACGGCGAGTGCCAGTACGAGTGCACGAACGCTGATGGCGTCGGTGACTGGCTATTCTGCGGGAATCCCTGCAAGTCCGGCTCTGCGTTCTGTCGCAAGCATCATGGTGTCGTCTGGGTCCGCGCCCGCAAGGCGAGAGTCGGGGAGGCGGCATGAGCGAGGACGGCCTCAAGGTCGAGCGGGCCATGGCGTTGATCCAAGAGGGCCACGACCGCAGCACAGTGGCGCATCTCATGGGCTATGCAAGCGTCCAGTCTGTCCACAACCTCATTTACGAAGGCAAGGAGAGGCAGAAGTGGCGGGCGAAGGTGGCCGTCAACCCGGCGCTCGATCGGAAGTTCAAGAACGTCGAGCGCGTCAGGAAATACATGGAGGAGAACGTCGGCTGCTTGAAGAAGCAGATCATGCTCGATTTATGCTTGTCACAGCACACCGTTGAGCGGGCCATCAGAATCATAAACGAGGGGCTGGAGTGATGGCGCATCGTCCCCCGCTCAAAAATCCGCGACCGTCAAAGGTCCTGCTGCGCGACGAGATACTCAATCGCGTGCTGGCGCAGCACAGGGTCGAGGCAATCGACTTCTTCAGCACATGCCGGGCTGGGGACTTAACTGCGGCCCGCCGAGCCGCCGCTCAAGAGCTGAAGGCAGCCGGGTTTGCCGTCACGCGCATCGCTCACATTCTCCGGCGCAACCACAGGACCATCGGATATTATCTGTATGGGGGCTCGAATGATGCCAGGCGCAATCGCTCCCGCACCTATGAAATGCTGAAGGCGCTGGACCCCTCAACCATGGAAACGGTGTTGGCCATCGCCAAGGCCGAGGGGGTTTCGCCCTATGTGTTGATCCGCGAGTGGATCGCCGAGCGCGCGACATATGAGGCCGCAGCGAAGGCGAGGGCAGCATGAGCGAAGAGTATCGCATGATCTTCTTTGAGCCAGAACCGGACATCACGGTTTTCGAACTGGCTGTCTTCTTTGCGAACGTGGGCGGAGATCAGGCCCCAGTCTCAGGCATCCTTTGCACAAGGTCTGACTGGGAAGGCATGGGCAAGTCGCGTCGACACTGGCGGCTGGAGAGTCCCTGGTCATGAGACGCCTCACCTCCGCAGACGATCCCCGCATCATGGCCCTATGGAAAAAGGGATTGAATACCGCGACCATCGCGCGAGAGCTGAACTGCCGCGAGTTCGAGGTCGCCAATCGTCTGGCGATCATCCGAGGCTATGCCCCGCGCAGTGAGGGGCCGAATAGCATCGTGGGGCAGATTGCGGGGGATCCGCCGAAAGGTCGTAGCGCATTGGATCAGATGGTGCGGCGGGAGGGCGGGGAATGAACGAGCGTTTTGTCATAACCGGCGCTTCGCCCGATGAACTTTGGCCACTTGTGCGCGACTTCCACTATTCGGGTCGATTGCCGGCCAACATTCAACATTCTTATGCGGTGCGCAGGTCTGGCGGCCTCTTCGGAGACACCGGCGAACCAGTTGCCGGAATAATTTTCACGATCCCGCCGACAAAGTGGGCTGAAGAAGTAATCGAATTAGCGAGATTGGTACGCCACCCAAATTACGATGAACCGTTAAGCCGACTTATTTCCTTCGCCTTGGGCTGGCTAAAAAAGTCTGGCTGGAATTTGGCTGTAAGCTTTGCTGACTGGACCCAGCGCCATCATGGCGGCATCTATCAGGCCGCAGGCTGGAATTATAACGGCAAGCGTGAACCGGCTATGGATGGGTTGGTCATTGATGGCGTATTTAAGCCGGGGCGTTCCTGCAATTCGGCGTTTGGCACAAGGTCGCCAGAAAGGATCAAAAGCGTCCTTCCAGAAGCCTCCATCGCCCCCCATTGGGATGAAGGCAAGCACCTTTATTGGAAACCGCTTGCCATTTCTGGGCGGTCTAAGGCCAAGCGGCTTGGCCTGAAGAACCTTCCTTATCCAAAACCTATTGCGGCTAGTCCATCGGACGAGCGGCTTCCCGGCCGTGCGAGCCTCGTGCAACCCGAGGCGGCCGCTCCATGACCGCGATCTGTCCCTGCTGCGGCAATGAGATGCCAATTGGCCGGAGCGTCCAGTTCAGGCTCGAAAGCCACACGCTGATCAGTTCCGACTATGCGGTGGTCTTCACCGCCTTTGAGGCCGAGATATTCGACCTCCTCTGGAAGAATCGGAACACGGGCCGCGTGGTTACCGGCGAAGCGATTTTTGATCGTCTCTATGCGCTGGACCCGAACGGCGGGCCAGACACCAAAGTGACGGACGTTTTGATCAACCGGATGCGCCGGAAGCTCGCCGAGACAGACATCGAGATCGCAAACGTCTATGGCCGTGGATTTTTCCTTCGCAGCAAGACCAGCAAACAGGAGCAAATCGCTTGAGTACAGCCGCCGCACTTAAACCCGACCCCATCAAGAACACCCCAGCCGAGGATGACGTAACCGCCGTCAACCTGCACAAGATCCGCTTCGCTCAAGACAGAGTCGGGGGCGCCAAACTTGTTCTCAAGGAGACTCAGAGCCACGCCGAGGCCAAGGGGATTCACCTGAAGGCGGCGAAGAAGGCCTTCGCCATCATCGATGCTGGCGACGCCGAAGCGTGGCTGCAAGAGACCAGCAAGATCACGACTTACCTTCGTATTCTCCGTCATGGTGTGCGGGACGGGCAGTTGAGCCTGGATCTGGAGTCCAACCTCGCGCCGATCGATGAACGGGCTGAGTTGGACGGGCGCAGTCATGGCCTCGATGTCGCGCCGGGTATTGGTGAGTCGGACAACCCGCACGATCTGACGACCAGCAACGGACAAGCGTGGCTTCGCGGATTTCGCCAAGGAAGGACGGAGCGCGATCTCATATTGAGCATGCGTGACGACGTTGGCGAGGACGAGCCCGCCGCAGAGGAAGATGAGGACTGATCATGAAACACAAAATCCGTAGCATCCACTTGTCAGAAGTAGATGGGCGCCAGTTCATTTATCTATGCGTCAGTGACGATGAGTTTATTCGCTATCACGTCCTTCCAGTCGATATTTCAGAGGAGGACGAGGGGTGGCTGATCCTGAACATGGGCGGGAGCGGTGGCGGGTCTCTCCGAATCCCCCAATCCGCACCGAGGCAAGCCGCATGATCAGCATCATCGCCGTGCTCTGCAGCCTTGCCAGTCCTGGCACCTGCCACGAGCAGTTCGTCACGAACTCAGACTTCGCCGAGATCTCGATGCAGTCCTGCCTGATGGGTGCACCGCAGCTGGCTGACTGGATGAAGCAGCATCCGGCCGAGCGCCTCGCTGGCTGGAAATGCCGGATGGGCAAGCAAGAGAGCAGGGGGGCATGATGATTAAACTCGTCCTCACATGTTCGGCTTGTCCCGAACAATACGATGCCTTTCTCAATGGAGCGCAGGTTGGCTATCTCAGACTCCGGCATGGGGCATTCCGGGTGGATTTCCCGGACCACAACGGCGAAACGATTTATGAGGCTAGCCCACAGGGCGATGGATGCTTCGACGAAGACGAGCGCGACTACTATCTTCGCTTTGCCGTTGATGCGATCCTAAAGCGGTTGGCGGTTGGTAAATACGAGAAGCAGGAAGCGCCAGACGTTCAGTATGAGATTGAGGGTCGGTCATGATTACCGTCACCCTCTCCGGTGATCCGCAAGGCAAGGGCCGTGCTCGAGCATTCCGTCGCGGCAGCTTCATAGGCCACTATACGCCAGAGAAGACCAGAACCTATGAGGGGATGATACGCACCGCCGCGATGGACGCTATGGGAGATAATGAGGTTATCCCGGGCCCCGTCAAGTTTGTCCTAACGGCGATATTCTCTGTGCCGGCAAGCTGGTCGCGCAAGAAACGGGAAATGGCGTTGGCTGGCCAACTTTTGCCGACCAAGAAGCCCGACCTCGACAACATTGTAAAGGCATGGACCGATGCGATGAATGGCGTGGTGTTCGCTGACGATTGCCAGATCGTTCATGTCTCATCCTCGAAAAGCTACGGCAACACGCCCGCGGTTATCGTTACCGTCAAGCCGCTCGCGCAGGAAGCCGCCATGGATAGTGCTGCATAGTTCTGACAATCGGCAGGGGAAACCATCATGTGCATCCATATAAGTGAAATAAACTCCACAGGCGACGCGATCGATTATCTCTCCGCCCATGGCTGGAAGCCAAGCGAGGCGGTGGAGTTCGTCGGGCTGCTCTGCAAGATCGCGAAGAAGCCGCGGGCGGTGTCGGCGTTACGGCCAGCGACCGAACTCAGGCAGGTCAAGCGATCATTCCCGCCCGACTTCGTACTGACGCCGGAATTGGTGAAGGTGGCCACAGATCGCGGCTTTAATCTCGCTGATGTGCATGAGATGTGGGGACATTTCCGCGACCATTATTTGGGTAATGGCAAGTCATTCTCGGACTGGGCCGCCACATGGCGCAACTGGGTGCGGAAGGCGGTCGAGTTCAAGAATCGTGACCAGCGCAACGCCACCCCGGCAATGGACTGGAGGGCGTGACGTGGCTCTTAAAACACACTGCATTCATGGCCACGCCTACACTGAGCAGAATACATACTGGAAGAAAATACGCGGCAGCTTATTCCGCTGCTGCCGCACCTGCAAACAGGATGGAGAACGTCGGCGCTATCCATCAAAAGACAAGACGCATTGTCGTCGCGGCCACCTATACGACGAGCAAAACACATTCTGGAAGAAGTACGGTGTTTCCCGTTTCCGCGTCTGTCTTGCCTGTAAGCGGGAGTGGGACAATCGTCGTGCCAAGCCGCGTGTTCTGAAGCCCGTTCCGGCACCAAAGCCGAAGGAAAAGACGAGGCATATCGTCTCAATAACGAGGGCTGAGGTGATCGATTGGTATTTGCTCGGCTGGCGCTTCGTCGGCTTCCAAGGCGATCTCTGCACCTTCGAATGGCGGAACGAGCGGGAGCCGCGATGGCCGGCTGAGATGAGGAGGGCTGCATGAAGAAGCCAACCGCTGCGCAATTCTTTATGGCGTATGGGCTCGTGTGGGCATTCGGCATCTTTTTAATCTGCGTCTACACGGGCACGAGTGGCCCTTTAGGCCTGTCGATACTGTTTATAAAAATGTCCTGTTACAACATAGCATTCGTCGTGTTCAATCTTATCGGCACAATGATCGCGGCGGCGACCGGTTGGACGCCGTGGCGGTCATGACGCTCGACGACGTCCTGATCGAGCTGGCCAAGACCGGCTGCTCCCCAATGTCCTTCAAGGGGCAGAAGAACTTTCGCTGCCCGCAATGCAGTCATCTCCGCAAGGCGCACAACAAGCGCAAGCGGTGCATGACGGTGCGGTCAGAGTCTGATGGGTTTCAATTTTGCTGCCATAACGCACCATGCCAATTCCGGGGTGGCCATTATTATGACGAACCAAACGCTCGGCCATCACGGAGTCAAAGCATTAGAAGCAAGGGGAATCGACCCAGAAATAGCCGCCCGATTGAATCTCTATACAGGTAGAGAAGGCAATGGCGGCGAAGTCATCCCCGACGAAAATGGCAACGTCGTCTGCTTCCCATTTCTGGAAGACGGCATTGTCGTTGCGGAGAAATATCGCGCGGCTGGAAAGCGATTTTGGCAGCGCGTTGGTGGCAAGCGCACGTTCTACAATGCCGACGCGCTCAATGATCCTGCGCTGGAGTCTGGCTCCATGGCGCTAGTGGTGACCGAAGGAGAGATCGATTGTCTTTCGGCGATCACGTGCGGCTTCCCGCTCGCGGTCTCGGTCCCTGACGGCGCTCCGTCGCCTCCGAAGGAGAAGAGGGAGGAAGGCGAGACAGACGATACGTCGGGTAAATTCGAGTTCATGTACTTGAACCGCGACCGATTGAAGAAGATCAAGAGTTTCATCATCGCGGTAGACAACGACGCACCGGGCAAATATCTCGCGGAGGAGTTGGTTCGTCGTCTCTCCGCTGCCCGGTGCTCGTTCGTTGTCTATCCAGAGGGCTGCAAGGATCTCAATGACGTACTGATGAAGCACGGGCAGGAGGCGGCATACAATGTGCTGGCCAATGCCAAGCCGTACCCGCTGAAGGGTGTCTATTCGCTCAGCGACTATCCCGACAAACCGCCGATCCAGACATTCTCGACGGGGTGGCCCACGGTTGATGCCCACTATACTCCTTTTGCGCCGTCACTCACGGTCCTCCTCGGCCTGCCGGGTTCCGGCAAGTCGACGTGGCTCATGAACCTCTGCGTCAATCTCGCCGATATGCACGGCTGGAAGGCCGCGATCTTCACACCGGAGATGCCGATCGTCCCGAACATGCGCGATGTCATGCGCTGCATTGTATCGGGAGATGATGTCGAGCGGCTGACACCAGCACAGGTCGCCAAGGCAGACCGATGGATCAACCAGAACTTCGTCTTCATCGACTTCGATGTTTCTGGAGAGGATGAAAAAGACCTGACGCTGGAGTGGTTGCTGGACCGCGCCTATGACGCCCTGATGCGCCACGGCATCCGTGTGCTGGTGCTGGACCCGTGGAATGAGATCGAGCACGCCAAGGAGGGCCGCGAGAGCACGACAGAATATACCAACAAGGCGTTGCGCAAGCTGATCAAGTTCGGTCGGCGGCATGGCATCGCCACGTATCTGGTCGTCCACCCGACGAAGGACGTGGCTCACGGCGGCAAGACGAGAATCCCAACGCTCTATGACGCGGACGGCTCGGCTGCATTTTACAACAAGCCAGACTTCGGGATCATCGTCGACCGCGATCCAAGCAAGCACGACAAGACCGACATCTACATCAAAAAGGTCCGCTTCCGTGGCACCGGCGAAAAGGGCCACGTCGTCATGAAATTCAACCGGGAGAACTCGCGGTTCGAACTGCTCGATGCGAGTCCGTATCAGGAGGGGATGTGATGAGCAGCAAGCTGGAAGAGGTGGCTAGGGCGATAGCCATTGCGGAGCATAATTGGTGGCACGGGAAAGAGGAACCGAAAGAACGGCTGTCGCTCACATTGGCCAGCGTGGCGATCGATGTGGCCGACAAGTGGGAGGCGGATGAGCGAAGGCGAACATGCAAGCATTGGAATCGCGTGGGCACCGGCTCCATCGGTAGCGATGGTTCTGGTTGGTCAACTTGGTACTGCCAAGAGTGCGGCGCATCTTACGACAGCAGGAGCACGGCGCAGGCCGGGGAGGGCCGTTCCTCCCGTGAGGAGGGCTAATCATGACTCGAGACGAAGCAAAGACGATCATTCACAAGGCGTTTGACTATGATCGGGCGGATTTGCTGACGCCAGAGAGTTTGCTGGGCTGTTTCGTTCAGCTCGGCCTGCTCAAGCTGGAGGAGCCAGACATTGACGAGGGCGTTGGGCAAATCTTCAAAATCAGTAAGTTCATGAGCTATTTCAATTTGGATCACCGCACGCCAGCGCAATTGATTAGCGCCCTCGACCGCGCCGGGCTGGAGATCAGGGAGAAGTCGTGACCGCCACTCTCAACACCATATGTGCCGAACTAGGCGTTGGGATTCTTGAGCCTCGCCAGCAACGCCAGCGGGGGCCCAATCAAACATGCGCGGTTGGTACTTTGGAAGAACTATTGCGCGACGAGGGCTCCGCGCATCTGCGGTCTGTGTTGATGACGATTGTCGAGAGCAAAAACAACCGGATGGCATTGGTGCGTCCGATTCTGATGGCGGTGAGCGATGTGCTCAGAGCCCACCCGACCTGGCTCGGTAGCAAGTGGTTCGATCTATTCGATGAGATCGATCTCGTCTCCCTCTATGAGAAAGCGAAGGCCGATCGCGAGGCGGTGGCGCCGAGGTGGCTGATAGGCGGGATGATTTTAGAGCGGCTTCGGCCGCATTTTCATGAAGAGGCGCAACCAACTCTATTTGGAAAGGGGTAGGCCATGTGGTCCATTGAAAGCATTCAGGCGAGGTGGAGGGAGGCCGCAGACGTCGAGAGGCGGCTACAGGTCAAGGGTATCCCTACAAGCGGGAATGCATGGCCTGTCTATACTTGGGACAGGACCCAGTGGGACGATACCGCCCACAGCGACCTAGATGAGATGTGGCGCAATCGTCGCGTGACGCGGAGCGACGAGCTTTCGCGCTGGGGTGAGTGCTATTTCGAATGGCACATGAAGCTGGTGCCGCTCGATCGTCGCGAATTGATCTGGGCGTGGGCGCGTTGGGCGGCGGACGTTGATCCTCGTCCTTTTTCGAAGATTTGCGATCACAATGGATGGGCGCGAGCGACGGCATACGCTAGGCTTGAGAGGCTTTGGGACCATCTACTTTTCAATTTTGGCAATGCTTTCATTCCCTTCCGCCCGGCTGCTGACAGGTGGGCTAGACTTGCGAGCCAGCCGATCGTAATAAACGAAGCAAGGGTTGCGGATTGTGCCCCGGTGAAGCACGCGGCTTTCATTTCCGAAAAATCGACCGACACTCTAAAGACGCCAGATGCCATTGCGGCATTCGTGGCCCATCTTGAAGATGTCAATGAGCATCGGCGCAGGGCGCTGGTTAAGCGCCTCGGCCGGGATATGGCGGCGTAGAACAACATGCGTCGCCGCAAATCGTCATTTCTAAGATATGAACTCGGCGGCGCCAATATGCGCCGAGATGAGGCTCTATCTGATTACATCTATTCTGCCCGTACCGCCGGATCTGGTAGGGTTGGGCAGAGCAAGCTTTCCAATAAACTGCTGACCTCTCATTTGAGGATGAGGACGGCCGTCTATGCCATCGGTCCCAGGTCTGGACCGCCGGTGAAGATTGGATTTAGCGGCAGGCCCGCCGTTCGTTTGGTGGACCTGCAGATTGCAAGCCCGACAGATATCCGTTTCCATTTGGTGTGTTGGTTGCCAACCAAGAGCGATGCGACTGCGCTTGAGGCGAGATGCCACCGGATGTTGAAGGAATCTGGACATCATATTCGCGGAGAGTGGTTCAGCCTGACGCCGATTGAGGCCGCCAAGGTAATAGATCGCGCATCCATCGATGTCGGGTGCCAACTGGTCCCTCATAGGGATCTTATCAAAACGTTCCCGCTACATGAGGACCCTCTAGAGGGGTGTTTTTGGTAATGGGCGAAGTCGTAAAGTTCCGCCGCGCCCGCTTCGCCGGCTTCATCCCCGATGACCTCGGCGACCGTCCACGCAAGCACAACCCGCACAGCCCAATGCATACCGCGCCATTGCTGCGGCCGGGACGTGATGCGGGATCGATCGGACTGATTGATTTTGCCAAGAGCGGCGCTCCACCGGTGCCAGACCTGGCCGAACCGACATTCCGAGAGATCCCCACTATAGTGGACGACGAGGCATATCAGCGTTTGATCGCCAGGCGCTGGGGTGATGCCGAGCCGCAGGACTGCGCATGAACCCGATCGCTTTCCCCCGCATGAACTTGGATATGCTGGCTGCGGCAGTGGATGCGCAGAAACCTCAGCCAAGAGATGTGGCGCGGTATGTAGTACTGAGCCTCAATATCGATGGCGCTCTTATCCGCGAGTCTCTTATTAAGTCTTGGAAGCCGACGTGACCCGCGACGGTGCCATAGCGCTGCGCCGTGAAATGCTCAAGCGAGCGCGCCTATGGTTCTTCCGTGCTGGTAATTCAGCTCTTCCGTCGTCTGATCGTTATGACGCTGCTGTTCGCGGCGATCATTGTCTTGATATCGCAAAAGAGGCGGATGAGTTCATTAGAGAGTGTGCGGGAGTCTAAATGAGGCGCTGGTTGCTCCGCTGGATTTGTTGTCGATGTCCAGATTGCGGCTGCGTCTTAATGGACTGGGCTAGGCATAGCTCATGCGCGGTCTGCCCAGTGTGCGATTTGTTGTGAGGGAGTGATGCGGCATTTGTACTGGCTGTGGGTTAGCTTTGCTCTCATTTTGACGGCCATGATTTTGGTGAACGTCGCCCGCGCGCATGATCATGAGCATCCCGATCTGAGTAGCTGGTACTCCAATCTGAAGGGCCGCGGACCTTGTTGTGACGGCTCCGAGACGGAGATGAAGCACCTCTCCGACGTCGAATGGAAGAGCGAGAACGGCCACTATCAGGTGCTGATCAATCAGTACATGGACGGCAGCGGCCAGAACGTCTGGGTTGATGTGCCGGATGATGCGGTGATCAAGGAGCCGAACCGGGACGGCCGTACGTTGGTCTGGCCGATCTGGGGTGACAGGCCGCAAGTGCGCTGCTTTCTGCCGGGGGCGATGGGCTGATGAAGTTCATCGAGCTATCCTACCGCCAACAGTCCCACATCGTAAACGTGGACCATATTGCGTGGTACGACGACCACAAGGTGATGCTGCCGACGGGCAACACATTGATTGTCGAGCAGTCTAAAGCCCAGATCACCACGATGATCGAGGCGATTGGAAATTCGTTGAGCTGCGTGCTTAGGCTGCCGCAGAACTAACCGGAAGTCAGGAAATGTCGCGGGTAAGCGGGCGGACGAAGTTCTTTAGATGTGAGGCCCGCGACGGGAGTGCAAAGGGCACCGGCTTTGGGTTCATAGCCTGCGACGACGGGCAGGAGGTCTTTGTTCATCGCTCCGACCTTGGCCAATCTTGTTTCCAGGCCATTATCCCCAATGGGACGCCGCGCTATACCTTGATGGAAGGCCAGGCCGTCACGTTTGAGATTGCGGCGGGAGATCGCGGTCCGAAGGCCATACGAGTCGAGCTTGCCGCCACCACCTAATCCGCGCGAGAAGCTCGCGGCGATGCTGGATGACATTGCGGCGGCCTCCAAGCAGGCCAGAATCCAGATATCGGTCTTCAGGGATGTCGCCAATAAGCGAGATTTTGACCTTCTTGACCGGATATTCGGTGATCTAATCGACGTCGAAACATCGATTCAGCGGTTTGTAAGGTAACCGCCCCATGCCGTGCCGTGCCTTGCATCGCCTAGCATCGCCCGGCCCTGCCTTGCCGAGCCCCGCCTCATGGAAACGATATAGCACAACAGAGGGGCGAAGTCATGCTGAAAGCCCTTCTGAGTTATCTTTCAAGCATCGCATCGCTCGCATCTCGGATCACCGCTCTAGAGAAAAAGGTAGCCGCAATGTCTCAGGAACAGACCGATCTCTCCGCCGCAGTTGCAACCCTGACCGCCGCCGTCAATGGTGCTGTGACTGAGCTGCAGACGCTTGCCGCTGCGGTCAGTGCCGCCGCTGGTTCTGGCGATGCTGCCGCGATGGAAGCCGCTGCGACCAGCCTGAACGCGCTGGCGACCACGCTGAGCAATGCGACGAGTTCGGCTGCTTCGGCTGCCAACCCGGCTCCGGCGGGCTCCTAAGCATGATGCGGCCAGCAAAGATAGCCTTAGCGCTGGCCGCCTGCCTGCTGCTGTCCGCCGACACCATGGCGGCCAATATGAGCAAGTGGCTGCCGAACCACGACCGGACTCCGGGCGCGGTCAATCCTGACATCACCCAAGACAACATCGGCGAGACCATTTGCGCCAACAGCCGCGGCGGGCACTGGTCGACCAAGTCAATCCGGCCGCCTGCGAGTTACACGACCAAGCTCAAGAAGAAGCAGCTCGCCGACTGGGGCTACGAGGACAAGAATCCTCGGCACTATGAGGAAGATCACATCATAAGTTTGGAGATCGGTGGGGCTCCCCGCGATCCCAAGAACCTATTCCCCCAGCCATATGCAGGCGAGTGGGGCGCAAGGGTAAAGGACAAGCTCGAGCAGCGCCTGAATAAGCTGGTGTGTGATGGCACGCTGACGCTCAAAGAGGCTCAGGCCGCCATTTCCTCCGACTGGGTGGCCGCCTACCGCAAATTCGTGAATTGATCAGGCCTTGATCGCCATAAGGGATTTGACGAATCCGAGCGACTTCTCGCGCTCGATCTTGGCCTCGGGAAACATCGCCGAGAATTCACCGATGGTCAGCAGCCGCCAATCCGGCGAGGTCTGTTTCGGCCAGAATGTGTTGGTGAGCCGCAGCAGGGCAACCAGAGCGGGGCGGGGCAGGAACACGATAAGCCCCGGCAGCCAGCTATGGCTTTCAAGGATGAAATACCGATAGGGCGTCTGGACATAGTATCGCTTGGCGATGCGGCGGATTTCGTTCGCAAATGCCCATTGGTGCTGACGCCCGGTGGTCTCGAAATACGGCCCGCTCCTTGTCCACTCCACCGCGTCCTTGGGGCCGGTGACGTGCTCGAGGACGGACGAGCAGAACACGAAGTCAAAGTTCTGGTCGGGAAAGGGCAGCGTTCCGATGCCGTCAACCAGCTGAACCGTCTCATATCCATGCCGTTCCCGCGCCTGTCGGAGATCGTCCTCCAGAATATCGGCAATCACCACCTTCCTGTGGTCCGGGAAGATGGAATGGAAGTGGTCACCAGTGCCGCCGCCGAGGTCGAGGACCAGATTATCTGGCTCCAGCTTGACGTGCTTCGATAGCGACTCAACTCGTTTGGCTCGTGCGCTCGCTGAATAGCGCATTGCAATCGTGACGAGTGGACTCGCTGTAGTCTGCATACTGGCCATATTGAATCCTCTGATTGTTGAAACCTTAGCGAGTCCAGAGGATTATAGGCAATTGGGGATTGTGGGGTAATACCTTTGAATTCTCGAATTCTGAACAACGGCTTAGGGTCCGCGTGATGGCGGCGTATCTCGACAATTACTGGATTGTTTGGCCGGTCGGCATTGCGCTGTGGCTGATCATCGGCTGGGCCGAGTTCGGCTATTTCGAGACCAAGGCGCTGGATAACCCGACGCCGACCCACATCACGCTTTCCTATTTCGTGTTCTACGTGACGAGCAAGTTCCCGCTGGCGACGTTCTATGGCGGTTTGCTGCTTGGCCTATTCGTCGGCTCGTTATCCACGCATTTCTGGTGGCACTGGCTGCCGCCTGGCGCGGTGAGCGCTGGCTAAAGACATGCCCTGGAACACTGTCGAAGATCTTTCGCCAGAAGAGGAACTAGAGCGGCGCTGGGCCAACAGTTGTGCGCTCACCCACATTCAGACGGCGCTTGAGTATCAGCGGCACAGCGAGGAATCTCGCGAGCGTCACCGCGCGTTGTGTTGCTTCACCGCCGCGATCAAACGCGGCTTCGTCACCTGCTAGGAATCCCCCATGTTCGATACCGAAAGAGCCATGCACCTGATGGTGGAGTTCGCCCATATGACTCCGGGCGCGGCGATCTTCTATTCCATCGTGGTTATCTGCGCTTGGATGCTGGCGCAGCGGATGATCGACGTCATGATCTGCGCGATGAAGCGGGTATGTCGGGCCGCATGGGATTTCGGCTGCTTCATGGGCGATGTGGTTTCCTCGCTGCGGGCGGATTATGAGCCAGACTACGAGCCGATGCCGGAGCCGAAGCGGCGGCCGACACGGAAATAATCGGTTCTAAAGATAGACGGATATAGATGAAGGGTTACAAGACTGGCGGAAGGCGCCCAGGATCAAAGAACAAGGTCCCTCCTGCGATTAAAGCAATCGCCCTTGCTATGGTGCCTGACGCAAACAAGACACTCCGCAGCCTCCTGAAGGGCGCCCCGGATGCAGTCAGGGTCCGCTGTATTGAGATCGTCTACGAGCGCGCTTTCGGCAAGCCGAGGCAGGAAATCGAGCACTCGGGCGCGCTGGGTGTCTATGACCCGTCCAAGCTGACCACCGATGAACTCAGGACAGTCATTGCCATCCTTGAACGAGCTTCCGCCGACGGCGCTGACGGTGTTCAAGAGGGAACTGGCGAAGCGTGAGGTCGCCGAACATGCTGACGAGATCAAGGCCCGCTGTGGCCGGCTAATCGATTTCGTCCGCGAGTTCTGGTCGATCCTTGAGCCGAATGCGACCTTTGTTGAGAATTGGCATATCCACGCGATCTGCGATCATTTGGAGGCAGTGACCGCCGGGCGGATTACCCGGCTTCTGATCACGGTCCCACCGGGCAGCATGAAATCGCTGCTGGTGTCGGTGTTCTGGCAGGCGTGGGAGTGGGGCCCGGCAGGCAAGCCGTTCCTGCGCTATCTGTCGACCGCCTTTAATGACGGTCCGGTTCTGCGCGACGCAGGCAAGTTTCTAAACCTGGTCACGTCAGAGAAGTTTCAGGCGCTGTGGCCATTGAAGATCGAGCGGACCGCGCTCACGGCGATGGAGAACAGCGCAAGGGGTGACCGTCGCGCGGTTGCCTTCGGCTCTCTGACCTCGCAGCGTGGTGACAGGCTGGTTATCGACGACCCGCACTCGACCACCACGGCAGAGTCGGACGTCGAGCGCTTCAAGACGACAAGGCAGTTCCGGGAAGGCGCGCTGAACCGTCTCAACGACGCGCAGCGCTCTGCCATCGTGGTGATCATGCAGCGATTGCATGAGGAGGATCTCGCCGGGGTGATCCTCAAGCTGAAGATGGGCTTTGTCCATCTAATGCTGCCGATGGAGTTTGAGCCGGAAAGAGCGTGTGAAACCCTCATTGGCTTTAAGGACCCCCGCGCATATGACGGGGAATTGCTCGATCCGGTGCGCTTCCCGAAGGAGGCGTGGGAGAAATTCAAGCAGGACACCACGCAATACGCCATAGCCGGGCAATATCAGCAGCGCCCCGCACCACGTGAGGGCGGCATCTTCAAGCGGGCATGGTTTGAGTTTGTGCCTGCTGTGCCTGCTGGTGCGCAGTATGTGCGCGGCTGGGATTTGGCGGCCTCGCTATCGGAGACCGCGGCCTATACCGCAGGCGTGCTGCTCGCGCTCAAGGATGGCGTCTACTACGTTGTGGACGTGCGGCGGGAGCGGGGAAGTCCTGGCGACGTCGAGCGCCTGTTGCGCAATACGGCCACTCATGACGGCGGGGACGTGCGGATATCCATTCCGCAAGATCCGGGGCAGGCTGGCAAGTCTCAGGTGCAGGCCTTTGCCAAGCTATTGGCGGGCTTTGACGTGCGGTTCTCGCCGGAGAGTGGGGACAAGCAGGACCGCGCCATGCCGGTATCGGCACAGGCCGAGGTCGGCAATATCAAGATTGTACGCGGCGACTGGAATGCAGACTTCATGGACGAGGTCTGCTCATTCCCGAATGGGACATACAAGGACCAGACCGACGCGCTGAGCCGGGCATTCTCGCAACTGTTGGCGCGCAAGCCGCAATTGGTGTTCGGTTAGCATAGACCGCAGGTTGCAACCGTCTCATTGGGTGCCGAAAACACCGGCCGGAGACCTATCCAAGGTTGAAAATGGGGCTGTTGGACATTTTTAAAAACCGGCGCCCCGGCCGTCGGAGGCATGAGCCGCCACGGGACACCATCCCGTTCCCGAACCTCATCAAGCCGAACGGGATACAGACCAATCGCAGGCTGGCCTATAAGCCGATCCCGCGCAACCTGCGCTGGTTCGCGCTCAATCCCTATGCCCGCCGCGCCATCAATGCGATCAAGAACCCGATCGCAATGTTGGAGTGGGAGATCACCCCGCTCGACAGGGACGAGAAGGGCAATTCTGAACTTGATCGGCAGATTGAGATCGCCACGTTCTGCTTTGACCACCCGAACAACGATGATTCATTCCGCACGTTAACGGAACAGGTGACGGAGGACATTCTCCTTGGAGCCGGTGCTCTTGAAACACAACTATCAGGTGACGAGCAACGCCCCCTTTGGATGTGGCCAGTCGATGGACTCACAATACAGATTTATCCCCTATGGGACGGTAACCCTGCCGATCCCCGCTACGTGCAAATCGTGGGTTACGGCAACTTCGTCGGCAATGGAATGGGCCAGCAGGTCCAACTCCGAAACGACGAGCTCATATATATCCGGCCAAATCCCTCCAGCGCCACACCATTCGGACACGGACCGCTCGAAATAGCCTTCAATACCGTGTCCCGCATCCTTGGCGTGGGCGAGTTCGCCGGGAATGTGGCGACAAATGCCCGTCCGTCTGTGGCGCTCGATCTGGGGGAGGGTGCGACCGAGGAGACGCTGAACGCCTTCCGCTCCTATTGGCGGAACGAGGTCGAGGGGCAGGGCACCATGCCGATCTGGGCCATGCAGTCGGTCGGCACCGACGGCAAGGCGCGCGGCCCGGAAGTACTTCGCATGTTCCCCGAGGGTGATAAGGCCCTTTATCTCGAATACCAGAACTTCCTGATCCGTGAGATCGCGACGGCGTTTGACATCTCGCCGCAGGTGCTCGGCATCGAGAAGGACGTCAACCGCAACACCGCAGAGGTGGCCGACGACCGCGACCGGGCGCAGGCGATCAAGCCCTATGCCCATCTTGTGCAGGAACATCTGACCCGCGAGGCGCTGCACGGCAAGCTCGGGTTCTCGCAGCTGCAGTTCAGGTTCAAGGGCGTCGAGGCCGAAGACGAGCTCAACATCGCTCAGGTCTATGAGCATGAGTACAAGAATAACGCCTTGACCCCCAATGATTACAGGAGGGCACGAGGCTGGGACGCGTCAGACAATCCATTCGCCGACATGCTCTTTGCAGACGTTGAGATCGCCATCCAGGCGGCGCGCGGTGCTGCACAGGTCGACGACAAGAACCTCGGCGGGGGCAAGTCCGCCAAGCCGAAACCCAAGCCGAAAGGTAAAAAATGAGCATTCCGGTTCATACCGTGCAGGTGCTGGACTCGCAGTCCGGTAGCGACTTCTTCGACCGCATGATCTTGGGGCAGAAGATCGCTGTAGCTGTCCCCAACGGCAGCTCTACCCAGACAGTTGCCGTCACATTCGTCGATGCCCTGCCGCAGGTCTATAGCGTGTTCGCATCGTTCAACACGACCGGTCTGACCTACTTCATCACCAGCAAGAGCTCGACCGGCTTTACCCTTAATGTCACCGGCACCACGTCGAGCACGACCGCCGACATTCTCGTGGTGGCTGCCTGATGGCCGAGGTCAAGCATGAGTTCGGCGTCCGCTCCGGCACGCCCTTCCGCACCGCTCAGTCTGAGCAAGTGAAGAGTTCAAACCCGGGTGGTGGCCAGGTTGCCAAGCCCAATGGAGGCAGCAAATGACGACCGTTGTAACCAACCTCAAGGCGATCACGCCGACTGCCAATGCCAAGTCTGTTGTCCAGACCAAGGGGGCTGACATCAGCTCTCTCATGCTCCTTGCCCAGCAGCATGGGGTGGAGTTGAACAACGTCATTACCCAGATCCTCGCCCTGCACCCGACCGGCGGTGGTGATGCCGCCAATGTGACGGCCCTGCAGGCCATTCAGGCGCTGTTGCCCTGATGGCGAGGAAGCATAAGGACACGTCGGGCTGGACGCCGGTTGCGCCCATGCCTGGCGGAGACGGCGAGGGCTCGGATGTACAGCCCGACGTCGTTGAGGCCAAGGAGGAGCCGTGGATTAACATTCCAGGTGGTCGATCCTACACGCTTGACGAAATCAATCGAATGACGGCTGACGCTCCTCCCGCCCCCGAACCAACGGTTTTCCGCCCGATGGATCATCTGGAGGGCACGTCCGGCGCGCTCCACGCCGTCCATATGCGCCTGATCGAGATGTTGCCATTCCTGCCCGCAGCGATCGAAGAGGCCGACGGCGCGCTGAAGGCGTTCCTGGAAATGCTGATGGGCATTCTGAAGGCATAAGGCATGCAGACTGCGAAACTCGACAAAAAGAGCAGGGATGCGCTGTCCGACGAGCACTTCGCGGTTCCCGGCAAGCGCAAATTGCCGATCAATGACGAACACCATACCAAGCTAGCGTGGGATATGGTCGATCGTACCCAAGGTCTGACGCCAGAAGAGCGCAGCGGCGCCCGCAGTCGCATTCTGCACCGGGCCAAGGACCTCGGCATCGACACCAAGGACTGGCACAAGGTCCAGTCCATGGCGATCGAGTGCATGGCGCTCAACATCGCCAACGACGACAACCACCCCAACAAGATGCCGTTCTCCGGCGTCCTGACCAAGCTTGATGAGCCTTCGGATGCGCCTCCCGGCGGGGCGCGCGGCCGAAGGATCATTGTCACCTCCGAAGCCGCAAGCAAGGCCCTTGGCTCTCTGCTCGGCATGGCGGTTGACTTCACCCCGTCCTTTGACGGGCACGATACCAAGGCCAAGATCGGGATCATCACGTCAGCCGACATCGTTGGCAACGAGATCCGCATCGAGGGCTTTGTCTATGCAGCGGATTTCCCGGAGACCGCAGAGCTCATCCAGGCATTGAAGGACGTGCTTGGCTTCTCGTTTGAGGCCGAACGTCTTTATGTCGAGGACCCTAGCGCGGACGTTCTCAGGATCACCGATCTGACATTCACGGGTGCGGCCATCCTCCGCAAGGACAAGGCGGCATACACCACCACCTCACTCGCGGCTAGTGCCGAGGAGATCACAATGACAGTTGATGAACTGAAGGCCCTCCTTGGCCCGATGCTCGCCGAGGCCGTGAAGCCGCTCGCTGATCGCCTCGACAAGGTCGAAGGGGAGCAGAATGAGCGTGTGGAGGCCAACGCCACCACGCGCGCCATGGTCGAGCCGCATTGCGCCGCGCTCGACGCCTGCCATGCCGCAATGGCTGCGGCTGGTGTTGGTGTGCATCCCGGTTCCGGCCACGTCCACGTGCTGCGCCGCATGTCGGACTCAATGCGCGCAGAGGCGGCGATCGGCAAGATCCCGCACATCTTCCGCGATCACGACTATCCGATGGGCGCTTCAGCCGACACAGAAAATGGAGAAGACGACGTGACGAAGGACGAGATCACCAAGCTGGTTGCAGAGGCGGTGACCGCCGCCGTCAAGCCGATGCAGGACCAGAACAAGGAACTGGCCGACAAGCTCGCCGCAGCCGAGACCAAGCTGAAGGACGCGAGCGAGAAGGCGCGTCTGGCTGCTGAAGCCCCGGCGCGCAAGACCGTCAACCCGATGGTCACCGCACTGCTCGCCAAGTCCGGCATTGGCCTGCCCGAAGGCGAGGACAAGCTTGCCATGCACAAGGTCGACGAAGCCCTGAAGGCCGCCGGCCTCGATGTGCAGAAGCGCATCATGGTCAAGAACGAACTCGGCCGCGTTGGCGCCCTGTCGTAACGCCGCACAAGAAAAGGACACGCACCAATGACCGCACTCTGGTCTACCCCCGTCAAGGCGGCGGCCGACTTCCTCGGTAACGGCGCCATCGAAATCAACAAGTATGAGACCGAGATCTACGACATTATCCGTCGTAACTCGGTCTTCCTGCAGCGCGTCGACCGTCGCCCCGCGAACGGCCACCCGCACCGCTACTTCGAGCAGACCGCGATTGCGTCCGCGACCTTCACCGATCCGCGCAACATCTCCCCGACCCCGACCGGCCCGACCCGCGTTGAGCGTTCGGCGATGGTCAAGGCGATCACCAACCAAACCAACCTGTCGCTGTTCGACGTCGATGTGACGCGCCAGCAGGGCCAGTTTGCGTATGTCGAGGCCAAGGACATCGAGGATATCGTCAACTCGGTGGTCGTGGCCTCTGCTTCGGCAGTCTGGACCGGCACCGACACCTCGCTGACCTCGCCGACCACCACCCAGTACGTCTCGGCACTGACCCAGATCAGCACCTCGCCGAACGCTGCAGTGGCGATTGCCAACGGCGCCTCCATCATTGACGGCCTGAAGGCTCAGGTCGCCCAGATGGCGGCGAACACCACCTACGTCATCCGCCCGACGGCGATCTATATCGACCCGATCCTGGGTGACTATCTCGATCGTGAAGCCAAGGCCTCGCAGCTCACCTTCGACAAGATCGAGGTCGTCGGGGGTGTCAAGGTCAACGCGATCCAGACCCAGATCGGTACCCTGCCTCTGATTGTCGATCCGTTCCTAGGGGCCGCAAAGACCGCCCAGACTGTCGCGGCCTATGGCCTGTCGGCGGTGCCTTCCGGCTTCAACGGCTACTATGCCGTGATCGTCACCGAGAAGGACATCGAGATGGCTGTTGTCCATGGTGGCGATGGTAATCTCAATCCGCGCCTCTTCCAGCTCGGGTTGCTCGCCGGCTTGCAGGGCCAGTATGTGGCGATTCTGTTCGACAACCTGATCGTCAAGGGCTTCGGCTACGCCCACAAACTCGTGCAGGTAATCCGGCCGTAACAGCCACTAACGGTCCCAGACTGAACCCTCGGCCTTCGGGCCGGGGGTTTTTTATTGAAGCACAGGAGTGCAATTTGAAGGTCTACAGTCGCGGCAGCAATCCCACCTCCACGCTGTATATCTGCCCGGCGGCGGATACGACCGGGGAAGTGCCGGCCGAATGGGTGGATGACAACAACAGTCCGCTGCAATTCACCATAGAGTTCAGGCACGGCGCGGCAGAGGTGCCCGATCCCATCGGGAAATATCTCATCGCTCGCGGCTATGCCAAGAAAACCAAGCTAATCCTGCCGACGCTGGTCGCCTAAAGGACAAACGATGCCCCTAGTCTCAACCGAAGCCACGGGCCAGTATTGGGAGCCGCTGGCGAACGGCCCGGTGGCTCAGTGCGAGTTGGTCTCGCAGGCTCCCGGCCTGCTGGGCGCAACGCTGCCAACCACCGGCACGATCGCGGCGAGCGGCAACTGGATCTCGGCCATCATTGTATCGGACGGATTCAAGTCGCTCAGTGTCGGTGCCAAGTCCACCCAGACGGGCGCGATCAACGTGCAGCGCTATATCGATCGCGCGGGGACCGTTCCCGTCGGCACCGTGGTGACCGCTGCACTGGTCGCAGGTACCGCGCAATGGGTCACCAGCAACGACGGCATGGCCTTCCAGTCATTCACTGTGCAGATCACTAACACCGGAGCTAGTGCAGCCACCGTTACCAATTTCGCTGTCCTCTTGAACGCGAACTAAGCCCATGGCAGGCGGCTCCAACTACCTGGACGGGGAGGAGAACCTCTTCGGCTTCCCCGGCGGCCTGCCTACGGTTCTGCCCTCTGGCGTAGGCGAGCAGGCCAGCGCCATTGTTGACGCCTACCTGAAACGTCCCGAAGGGCTGGTCTACGTCACCGACAAGAACGGCAACCCAGCGTTCATGAAGGCCGCGGTCCCGTCCATGACGTATACCGTGACGAGCGGGGCAATCACTGCCGGCAATCTCGTGACGGTCACTGTGAGCCCGGCGAATATCCGGCCCGACATGATCGGCGAAGTCATGGTGATCAACCGCAACGGCCCTGATGAACTTGAGGCTGTGGTGGTGCAGGGCACGTCCGGCAACAACACGCTGACGTTCCAGACCTGCCAGTTCAACCACGGTGCCTCTGCCGAGCTGGATGTTGGGCTGGTGATTACCGAAGAACGGTCGATGCCGAACAAGCGCTCGATCGCGCGCTACTCAAAGTGGCCGATGCCGACGATCATGTCCCTCATGGGGCGGTACGCCTACGGCCGACGTTCCGATCAGGTCGGTGGCCTGTACCAGGAAATGAATCTCTTGGCCTCGGTGCAGACCTTCGGTGGTCCGCCGCAGTGGATACCCATTTCCATCACCCAATGTTCCTGGAGCGACTCGACCGGGGAAATCTGGGTGCCGGCGGGCATGCTGCTCGCCTACTACAGCGACGTGAAGATCAAGTATGTCGCGGGATTCACGGCGAGCAATGTGCCCGACGAGATCGTCCGCGCGACGGCGTCGGTTGCAGCCGCGCTCATCAGCGCGCAGGCCTATGGCGGGGCAGGGCTCAAGATGATCAGCGCCGGTGACATGCGGATCGAGCGTTTCAGTTCGACCTATCTGGACGGCGATTCCAAGAAGCTTCTCGACCGTTACAAGGCACGACTGACCTTCTAGGGCAGGGGAGATCCAAATGACCGACACCTGGAATGTAACGGCCGCCTACGACAAGTCATCCTACAATGCCGGCGACGTCATGACCGTTACCATCTCCGGTAACGATGTCCTGACCACGACCACGACGACGCAGCAGCAGTCAGGAGCCTTGACGCTGACGCTTACGGCATCCGATGGGTCGACCACCACCATTACGATCCCGGCGACGACGGTGACCAGCACCCACACGACCTCGACGCCGGAGTCGGTCACGGTCACGGGCTTCTCGGATGACTCCGGCCGCGTCTGGACGATTGCGCCGAGCGGCTTGAGCATTAGCGCCACGGCCTGACATGTCGCTCACGCTGACGTTGACGGCCGCTGATGGTTCGACGCATCAGGTGACGCTGCCGCCGCCGACCGTGATGCGCATGCCGTTCCGCACCATCGTCTGGCAGGCCAGCGGGTTCGCTGAACGTCCGTTCCACGTCTTCTATCCGAGATTTCTCGGGACGGCCAAGTAAGCCGCCACACAATCAATCCCCACGAACACCCGCCGCAAGGCGGGTTTTTTATTGGAGAGACCGCTCGCCATGACCGGAATGTCTAACTACGCATCAAACGCCACCTTGAATTGGAAGACCGGCCAAATCCCGATGCCGTCGTTGCCGTCCGTTTATCTGGCAATGTTTACCGCGGTGGGCACCGATGCTGGCACTGGCTTCACCGAGGTGACCGGCGGCTCTTACGCCCGGGTGCAGATTGCCGGTGCAATCGCCGCTGCCGGTACATGGACGACCGCGACGCCCAACATCACGATGGGGTCATCGAACCCGGGCTGGGTCGTTCCCGGCATGACGGTCTATGACGTGACTGCGGCGTCTGCGATCGGAACCGTTTCTTCCTACTCTGGCACGGCGCTGACGCTGACGTCGAATGCGTCGCACGCCTCGTCTGGCTCGACGGACAGCCTCACGTTCAGCGCATTCCCGAACGCCAGTGGCACGTCTCCTTCATCCGTGGTCAACGGTGCGGCGATCAACTTCGCTCAGGCTACCGCCAACTGGGGCACCGTCATTGCCTGGGGTACTTATGACGCGTCGTCGTCGGGGAATTTGATCGATTGGGATTTCATGGGCAACTTTGCGTGGCAGCCCTTCACTATCCCGACAGCGTCGAGTCTGGCGACCGTCAAGGCCCATGGCTACTCCAGCAATGACCCGATCGTGTTTAACCCCGAATATGGTGGCACGCTGCCAACCACATCGACTGGCGTGCTGACGGGCTACACGGTCAACTACGTTGCATCGCCATCGACCGACACGTTCAACATCGACACCACATCCGGCCCGACCACGCCGATTGTCACGACCGCGTCCGGCTCCGGAAATGTGCGCAAGATCACGCAGCAGTCGATCCCGCAGGGTGTCACGGCCAGCTTCGCGGCATCAACCCTCACCCTGACGCTCGCGTAAGGGATCGTTCGTGTCTCCCATTACCATGTATACGATCGTGCATCCGACTGCTGCGGCTGCACCCCCATCTCTCTACGTCAATTCGGAGACGAACACTCTTGCGGCCACGATCTCGCCGAGTCCCCCGGCGGCGTGGTTGCAGGCGGTCGACACTCTGATTTCGACCCTCAAGAGTGCCAGCATTTGGCAGACCTTCGACCTGTTCTACTGCTTCGCTGCCCCGAGTCAGAACGCTTGCAATTTCAACTGGGTCAACCCGCTTGTGGGGCTTCTGACCCCGCACGGCAGCCTGACCTACCAGCCCTATTCCTATGTCGCCAGTGATGGCTCGACGGGCTGGTTCTCGACGACGTTTGGTGTCAACTCTGGCAAGGCGGTCGACGGCAGCGCCGAGTTCGGGCACTTCTGCCTGAGCGAGGCCTCGGACGGCATCAGTGTGTTCCAGAGCACCGGGGGGCGTAGCTTCACTTCCTTGGTGGCGTCCGGCACCGCCATCAACAACATGACCGGCGGCCTCAATACGTCCACGACGGGCACGTG
Organism: Bradyrhizobium sp. Tv2a-2; assembly: GCF_000472425.1. Classification (GTDB taxonomy): domain Bacteria; phylum Pseudomonadota; class Alphaproteobacteria; order Rhizobiales; family Xanthobacteraceae; genus Bradyrhizobium. The sequence continues at coordinate 40,199 of NZ_AXAI01000008.1, forward strand.
GAGCAGCCAGTGGGGGTCCACGGTGGGCCACTGGGTTCTCCAGCAGGAGGACACGTCGTCCACGCTGGAGGCGTTCCTCGATGGCGCGTCGCTGGGCACCCAGGTCAAGACGCACAGCGCCGATTCTGGCACCGTGCAGCTGTTCAAGAGTTCCGGCGGCTCGTTCACATCAAGACAGACTGCGCTGGTCCACTACGGCTCGAAACTGACGGGCCCCCAGCAGCTCGCCTTGAGTCAGGCGCTCTATACGTTCTTGGCGGCGGTTGGTGTCAAGCCTCTGGCGGGCTATCTCGGCCTGACCACGGGCCCAACGAACCCCGCCGCATACAAGCATATCCCGAACACCACGACGACCTTCCCGGTTACGGTCTCGCCGCTGGCACTGGTCGGCGAAATCCAGGGAAGGGCGGGTGCGTATCCTTACAACCTCATTCTGAACAACGATCCGAACTACGGGCGCTTGTGGCGGCTCGAGGTCCACGGCGGCGACTTCGCATCGTTCGACCATACCTACATCGATCGTGTCCAGATCAATACCGGCTTCGGGGCCGGTCTCTATCCATGGCAGACCACCATGGATCAGGCGTTCTCGTTCTTCATCGAAAGCGGTGGCGTCTATTCCACCGACTTCATGGATCTGGTCGTCGACTGGCACGATCAGACCAGCGGCGTGAATGCCGGTCCCGGCATGACCCCTGAAACGAATGGCTCGGGCAATATTTTCGTTTGGGGCTACAACGCCACGGGATCGCCGACCTATATCAACGAGTACCCGGATACGACATTCGCCACCAAGCCCGCGCAGGGCGTGTGGCACCATGTCAGGTTGACCTGGCGATGGGACAACGCGCCGAACGGCTTCCTCAAGGTGTGGTTCGACGGCGCCCAAATCCTCAACTACACCGGCGGCCAGTTCGGAACGGCGGCAGGGGCTCCGTTCTGGTACAACCTCGCGCTTTATCGAGGTGACAGAACCGGGAGCACCACGACGCCGTTTGCTGTCTGGGTCGCCAATATGGAGATCGATTCCTCCGGTACCCAGCCGCTTTCCTCGCGCATCAACACTCCGCTGCCGACTCCCCCGCTGGTGTAACGCATGCCATTCGGGTTCATCCAGGGGACGGGCGGCTTCTCGGCCTCCAATACGTCTCAGGCTTTTACCTTTGGCGGTGCTGTAACTGCTGGATCGTGCCTGGCGTTGGCCATGCGGTCCAACAGCCAATCCATCACCGGGGTGACAGACAACGTCAACGGCGCCGTTGCATGGACCCAGGTGCGGCAAACGGCGTGGAACGCGCTGGGCAACCAGCTGAGTGTCTACATTTTCCCCAATACCGCGTCGGGAACACCGACCGTCACCGCGACCTTTGCAGCGGCGAGTTCTGTTGACTTTGCCATAGCTGAATATGGTGGCGTGGCCACATCCAGCCCCGTTGATGTCAGCGCCATCCAGTATAATGACACGGCCGGCACAGCAGTTTCACTACCGTCCATTACCACGACGAACGCAAACGACGTCCTGATCGGGGTTTACGTCCTGCAGAACGGCGTGACGTGGACGGACAATGTCGCCGGGTCCACTCCGAATACATGGACGAATCGCATCGGCGCGGACGGCAACATCATCTGGTGGAACGACGTGATCGTGAGTTCTACCGGGACGTATTTCGAGAACGCCACTCTGAGCGCTTCTGAAACATACGCCTCCTGTCAGTTTGCACTGAAGCAGTTCGTGGCTGCCGATGTCCTGATGCCGCAGGCTTGGATGTAGGTCATGAAGCAAATGGGATACATCCTGGTGGATCACCGGGCATCACCCGGTCTGCCAGAGGATATCGCGCGAGCAGCTGGATACGATCCGAAGTTCTGCGGCGAAGGCAAGGTGTTCGAGCAGGACACCATGACATGCTCTCACTGCAAGAGCGTCGTGGTCAAGAACAATGCCCGCACCCGAGAGCGCGCCAAGTGCTTCGAGTGCGACAACAAGGAAGGCCATTACATCTGTGATGGCTGCGACTTCATTCGGCGCGAGCCAGGTTACGTCCATACCCCATTCACGAAGTTCATCGATGACCACCTCGCGGTGGCAGCCAATCCGTGCTCGACGCGCGATTTGCCCACTGCGCCGGGCGTCACGTTATCAGGAACCCCTCAGAAGCTTCTGCTTCCATAAGGAGTAATCAATGTCCAAGCGCGTCTTCCAGGTTTCCTCGTTCACGCCGACCGCGCAGGCCGATGGTGCCCTGTCCGCGGGCACTTGGGCCGCACTGAAGCCTGGATCGTCGACCGATATCCTGAAGATCGGCAAGATGCTACTGATGGGGCAGGCCTCGTCCTCGGCGGTGACGGCGACCATGCTGGCGCGATCGTCCTCGCTTGCCACTACGCCTTCGGCGCTGGCTCTGCCGAACTCAGACGGTCCCGCAAACATCGCGGCGACCGCTGTGTCGACCGCGCCGGTTGCGTTCGTCGCGTCAACCGGCGCCCCGAACCGCTCGCCCGCTGTCGGCATTCCGCGCCTCAACCTCACCTTCAACGCCTTTGGCGGCATCATCCAGTGGCAGACCAACCCGGGCTCCGAAGAGGAGTGGGTTGCGGTCGGCAATAACACTGCGTCCAACTCGGAAACCTTGCTGTCCTCGGCCAACGTCGGCTCCGCTGGTGCGATCGGTGCGGATTGGTTCTACGAGGTCCTGTAAGTTTCGTCTCACTAGCGTGGTCGCGTAGATGACCCTTCGCCGACCACATTTTACGCCGCCGAGGCCTGTGAGGGCGGCGGCACCGGACGCGACGCGCCCGACCAATATAAACCTGCTGACGAATCCGATCCCGGTGTGGACCGTCTTTAGCCACACCTATACGCCGGTGCCGATCTCCAAGTTCGCACCGCCGAATCTGTCGAACCTCTATGGGACGCTGTACTTGGCGGCGAGGAGCGTCGGTGCAGCGCGGGCGCTGAGTCCGCTTGCTGCCAATGCCGCTTTGTCAACCATTAGCAAAAGCGCGGGGCAGGGCGTTTCTGTCCTTGCGCGGTTGATCATCATCACATCCAGTTCCGTGGCCGCCGGCTTTGGCCGCGGTCTTGGATTGTTCCAGACGTTATTCGCAGCTCAGAGCACGGGCGAGGCGCAGGCGAAAGCCTCGCCATCGTTTAGTGCCAGCCTAGTCGCGGCTGGGCTTGGGGCAGCGACGAGTGTCGCTGCCGTTGCCGGTAAGGTTGCATTCGCAGCGAGAAGCGCTGCCGCCGCCTTTGGTCAGCTGATCCCTCCGGGGGTCTTCACACTATTCGCGTCGTCGATCGCCATGGCGCGTGGCCGTTTCGGGGGCATGTCGGGCGCGACATCCCTGCGGGGCGCATCGGGAGCACAGGCCAAGGGACCGGCGGCATTCAGTCCCAAGGCCTTGCTGGCCATTAGAAGCATAGCCTCGGCCAAGGGCACGGCATCTGCCGCGGTCAATGCGTTCCTGCTGTTCGCGAGGTCGTCGGCCGCGGCAAGGGGCGTTGCGTCCATTGCGGCCAAAACGTTCTTTTCCACCACCGGGGTCGCTGCCGCAGTCGGTCGCGCCGGAATCGTCGCCAAGACCGCGCTCGCTGCCAAGAGTGCAGCCGCTGCGAGTAGCTCGGCGCTTTTCCGTGTGGCCGCGCTGTTGCTGGCGGGGTCGTCGGCGGTCGCTAAAGGCACCGCGACCAATACGCTTAAGGCTTTCTTGTCCGCAGCAGGTCGCGCGGTCGCCACGGGCCGCTCGTTCGCGACGGGCAAGATGGCACTCGCAGCCAGAAGCGCGGCGATGTCCTTTGGCCGGAGCCTCGGCGGCGGGATTGCGCTTTCTGCGTACTCTATGGCGGCGGCGTTCTCCAAGGCCTCGCTGACGGTCTTCCGGCTCTCTCAGAGATTTGGGCGCATTCGCCGATGATCCACTGGCCATCAAAGAGATCTGCCGACGCGCATATCGACTACGACTTGTATTGGACGGACAAGCTGGACGTCGGCGATTCGATCCTGACATCGACTTGGTCTATGCCGTCGGCGTCGACCTCGCTGACCTTCGTCGATGGCGGGTTCATCAGCCCCGTCACCAAGGTCTTCCTGACCGGGGGGATAAGCGGAGAGGCCTACATCTTGCAGAACGCCATCACGACGGTGTTCGGCAGCTCGTTCACGCGTCAGGCATCCGTCTTGGTCAAGGACTAGCGACGTGTTTGGAAGGACGGTGAGCGTCTACCGGCAGATGACGTCTGCGGGCCCGAGCGACAGTGCGGTCGGTGATGGCGGCTACTCTGGCCCCGTGCAGTCGACAACGAGCCCGCAGGGGCTTCAGCTTATCGCCTCCGGGCTGATAGCGGAGATCCAGTCCGGCGCGGTAGGGCGCCGCGGGCAATCCGCGGGCACCTTGCCGACCGACGTCGTCTATGCGCCGACGTGGACGATCTACATCCCGTCCACCGCGGTGGGGCAGTACACGGTGCGCGACCGCGACATTATCGTGGACGATGAGGGCTATCGCTACGAAGTCGGCCAGAATTACTGGAACATTCTTGGCTACAAACTGACGTGCATCCGTTTGGAGGCATAAATGGCCGACCTTTCGGATGTGACGGCATACCTGAAATCTCAGGCCATATCGGCCGTCTATCCTAACGGTACATTGCAGCCGAGTATCGTGGGGCTGGACTGCCTCGTTGTCGAAGGCTGGCCTAACGCCGCGAAGCTCGATCTCGATGTCGCCGGCATGACGCTGGACAATTCGAGGAAGCCGCCCTTAGAGGTGCAGCGCCCGAACGGCCCGCGTATGAACGTCAGCGTGTTCCCGATGGCGGGGACTGGCGTCAGTACCTACCAGATACAGGACGAGACCCGCATCATCTCGCAGCCGACCTACGGAATTACGTTCGTGGTCATTGGCGATGTGATCTATGCCTCGGGACAGCCGGGCCCCGGCGAGTACCTCACAGTCGAGGCGGACCGGCAATTCATCTATTCGGCAACGGGCGCGACACTTCCTGCCATCCTCTCAACCCTGGCCACACAGGCGCAAGCGAACTACCCAACCGCGAGCTCAACAGCAACGTCGCTGAGCATCCCCGCCAAGTTCTCATTCTCCGTAAGGCAGGGCGGTGTCGGCGTGATGGGCAAGGTGACGTGGCGCCAGAAGCATTGCGTCATGGTCAGCGTGTGGGCCGATACGCCCGATCACCGCACGACGCTCGCTAGCGCGGTCGACAATCTGATCAAGCAGAACCTCAAGGTGTCCATGCCGGATACCTCACAGGCCGTCATCCGCTACAGCCGCACCAATGTGATCGATGAGGGCGAGGCGAGGACGGTCTATCGCCGCGATCTCATTTACGAGGCCGAATACGCCACGTTGGAAGAGTTCCCCGGCTATGTCGTGACATCGGTCACGATAGACATCGCCAACCCGAGCAACACCGCAATCGCGACCGCCATCGTCTGAGAGAGGTCACCGTGCAATATCACCTGATCTGTGTCCACGACTTCCACGGCTACCACAAGGGGCAGAGGGTCACCGATCCCTCGGAGGTCGAAAGACTGATGAAGGATCGCGACCACCACTTCGTCAGGGTGCCTGCATCGGAAGGTGGTGAGCCCGAGCCCAGTGCAGACGACTAACAGAGCCGTCAGATCAACCCAATGACCCGCCCTTCGAGGCGGGTTTTTTATTTGGAGAAAGTTAGATGACGACCGGCACTGTTTTCCTCGACGGTCAGCAGAATTTGGCGGCACTTACCGTGCCGGGCGTCTATGGGGACATCATCCTCCCCACGCCGCAACTTCTCGGCACGCCGACCAACATCGAAGGCCTTGTGGGTGTTGCAAGCTGGGGTCCGCTCAATGCGGTGATGGGTGTTTCGAAGCCGTCGGATATGGCGACCACGTTCGGTCCGCCGATGATCCGCCCCTATGACATGTCATCTTATGTGTCGGCCGCCTCGCAGGTCGGTGGCGCGATCGGCTTTTTCTGTGTGCGCGTGTCTGACGGCACAGACCTCGCTGCTACTGCAAACATCGGCGGCGTCACCATCACCGGCAAGTATACTGGAGTTCTCGGCAACAAGATCAACGTGTCGATCCAGAATGGCTCGCTGGCCAATTCGTGGATGCCTGTGGTTGGCTTCCCGGGCATCGTCCCGGAGCAATTCAACAACATCACCGGCCCGACGCCGGCAACCGGCAGCGCCACATTCTCAGGCCAGCCCTCCAATAATGACGTCCTGACCATCGGCGGCACGTCGGTCACGTTCGTGACTGCGAATCCAGTGGGCAGCCAGGTCCAGATTGGATCGTCGCTTGCCGTGACGCTGTCGAATCTCTTGGCCTTCCTGCTGGCATCGTCGGACGTCAACCTCGTCAAATTCAGCTATGCGCTGTCCAGTAACGTGCTGGCGTTCTCGGCCAACCAGTTCGTTAACTCCGGCGGCAGCGCTGGCGCTTCGGGCAACTCTCTGACCCTCGCCAAGGTTTCGACCGCCATTACGCTGTCTGGTGCCACCCTGACTGGTGGTGCAGGCACTTGGCAGACCTTCTGGAACAACGTCGCCAGCGTCATCAACAGCGGTAACGCCTTCCATGGGCCGAGCCAGTTTGTGATCGCGACGGCAAACGTCTCCACGGTCCCGCCGACGCTATCTACCCAGACGACCCTGTCGGGCGGCACTGATGGCGCGTCCAACGTCACCGACGCCACGCTGATGGGGCAGGACATCACCCCGCGAAAGGGCATGTTCGCCCTGCGTAATGCCGGTGTCGACTGCTTCACGCTCTGCGATCTCTCGACGGTTGCTGACTATGCGGCGATTGCCTCGTTTGCGCTGTCGGAGACTTGCTACGCGATCTTTGCATCGCCATCGGGTGACACCATCGCGAACTGCCTTGCGACCATAACCAATGCTGGCGTCGACACGCCTTGGTTCAAGTACATCCTCGGAGACTGGCCGACCTTCTATGATAGCTTTAACGGTGTCTCGCGGCTGATCAACCCGTCCGCGTTCGGCATCGGAATCTTCGGCAACCTGTCGCCTCAACTCGGATCTCTCAACAAGCCACTGCAGGGTATCTCGGCAACCCAGCGCTCGACGTTGGGCCAGACCTATTCCGACACCGAGTTGTCGCAGATCAACACCGGCCGCATCGACGTCATCCTGCCCCCGTCGAGTTCGCCGGGCGGCTATTACTTCTCGTTCGCATCGGGCCGCAACGCCTCGTCGAATACGGCTGCCAATAGCGACATCTATCCAAGGCTGACCAACTTCCTGATCCGCGCTGCGCAGAGCAAGGCGGCGGGGAGCTTCGTGGGCCAGTTGCAGTCGATCCAGCCCAACGACCAGACCCGCGCGAAAGCGAAGGCCCTGTTTGATGGTTTCTCGGCGCAGCTCGCCTCACCGCAGGTCGGGCTCGGCATCAACGGGCAGGGCATGATCGATGCGTGGTCGGTGCAGTGTGATTTGCTCAACAACCCGGCGCCACTGCAAGCACTTGGTTATCTCTTCCTGTACTGGCAGGTGAGGTATTTGAACGAAGTTCGTTACTTCGTTGTGAAGTTCGCCGGAGGTGGCAACGTAACCATCACCCCGCAGAGCACGCCGCCGACTCCGTCGCAGTTCCTGCCCTCGGCGAACACATCGCTCTAACCGACCCCAACGCCTTTGTCCTGATCGCCCCGCCCTAGCCGGCGGGTTTTTTGTTTGGAGACTTCAATGCCCACGAATACGATGAACATTGGCGTCGACTACTCGTTTTCCTACTTCGACGGTGCAAGCGGCATCCTGCTCGACATCTCCGACATCGAGGATGTCACCATCACCGCTATGAAGCACGACATCAAGGCGATGCCGTACAACAACCTTCCCCGTTACGACTATGTCGACGACGGCTTCCGCATCGAGTTCAGCATTGTGCGTACCAGCGCGACGCTGGAAAACTACATGATCACGCGCTCGCAGCAGCTTCTGAACGGGACGGTGCGGCAGCCGGGCTTCCTGAACCAGGCCATTATCAACCCCGATGGCTCGACCAGCCGGTATCAGTACGTCAACTGCGTCATCTTCCTCACCGACCACGGCAACATCAGCCGCGACAAGCCTGTGAAGCTGAAGCTTGAGGGAATGGCCAGCGCCAAGACGCAGATTGCCTAACAGTAGGAGAGTGCATGTCCACGGAAAGTGAGACAATCCTTGCGCGATACAAAACAGTAGAGAAAGAGGCCGACAAGCTTGGGCGCCTGATCGGAGTTCGGCGCCTGAGGCCTAGCGAGCAGGCCAAGGTCACGGGCATGACGCCCGAGCTGAGCGGCCACGATGAGGTCATGACGCCGGACGGCAACAAGGTGCAGATATCGCACCGGATGCCGCATGTTATCGCTGCCGCCGTGTGCATGATCAACGAGTCGCCCATTCCGTTCCCGCGCAATCGCGGCGAGCTTGACGCAATCTTCGATAAGCTTGACGCCGAGGGGTTGGCTGCGGCTGGTGCGGCACTCGGGCGCCTCGCAGAGGACTCGCCGGTCAACGGGGCCGAAGAAGCAAAAAACTAGTCGAGGACCCTGTTTTTCGGATGATCTGCTGGAGCATCCAGAATGGGGTCCCGTTCGATGTCGCCCATAACATGTTCGACCACGAGTTGCTGTCCTATTCGATTGTGTTCGCGTCGCTGAAGAACGGCGGGCAGGAATGGGACTGGGACCGAGGCGGGTTCATCGAGAAGCGGTGATCAATGCAGATTGGCGTCATCACGGTCGGCGGTCGGCAGGTCGGCGTCGTTAGTCTGACTGATGGTTATTCCGCAGATCCATTCGTCCCCGATCTTGATGGCTACGTGCCGCAGGGCCGGGCGGCAGAGCACACCTTGGGCGCTCCGTCTGGCGCGGCACACGCTCCGCATCGATATGCCTCGCACGGTCACGAGGCGCACACATCAGATCGCGCCCATCACCATACCGCGCACGAAGGCTATACGCCGCAGGGCAAGGACTATGCAGGGAGCGGCAGTCGTCCGGTCAGCCAAGGCTCGGCCGAGGTCGATCAAGCGATCGTGGAAGCGGCTCGTGCTCACCACCTCGATCCCAACACCATGCGAGCAATTGCCGACATCGAATCCGGCATGAACCCGTCGTCGAACGCCAACCGATCGACGCAGTACAAGGGACTCTACCAGATCGGCCACGACGAGTGGCGCAGGTTCGGGGGTGGCGGCAACATCTACTCGGCGCGCGAGAACGCAATGGGCGCGGCGCGGATGTTCGAGGCGAACCGGAATCAGTTCCGCGAGCACTTCCATCGCGATCCGACCGACGCCGAGCTTTACATGATGCACCAGCAGGGGTTGGGCTTCTATACGCGCGGTGCCATGACCAACATCAGCGGCAACCCGTATCCCGGAATGCACGGCGCTCAGACGCATGAGAGCTTCGAAGAAGGGTGGGGGCGCAGGCTGGCGCGAGGCAAGGCTGCATTCGCGGCCCGCCATGGTGATGAAGCGAAGGCCGAGAAGCCATTCGATCCGGAGACGTCGGTGCCATGAAGGAGTTCTCCCTCGCGAGTCTTGCCGCCTTCGCTACGGCGTCCGTCGTCGGACTGGATCGCGCCAAGCATGAGGCGTTGGAGCATGTCGCGGTGATCGTCGAGGACGGCGCGAAGGCGGCAATCGGCACGTATGAGTTCGGTTGGCCGTCGCTGGCACCTTCTACTCTTGCGAGAAAGTCGGCCGATACCCCGCTGCTGGAGACCGGAGAGATGCGCGACAGCATCCGCCACGAGGTAACCGGCGATACGGCTCGGATCGGGTCCGATCTCGACTATGCCCTGTATCAGGAAGTCGGCACGTCAAAGATTCCGCCACGATCATTCCTGATGGGGTCAGCGCTCCATCATAAGGAAGAGATTATCCACGCGGTCGGTCAGGAAGTGATGACGAAGCTAATTAGATAGCAGCCCCGTCATTGCGACAGCCAGGAAAAAAAGGGCCAAGCCGCAGGCTGCGCCGATAATAATCTTAAATACAAGAACGACGGCGCGAAGATACCAATTGATGTACGTCTTCGCGGCGGTAGATGCCCATCCTGTTCCTTGGATGGGCGGGGGGCGCCTCTCGGGAGGCCAGTCCCATTCCTGCTTCATGACGGAGTGACTCCTTGGAGACATGGAAAGTAGCAATCGCGCTCTCCATGAGCTCGAACCACAATGCCGTTCTGTCGGCGCTGTCTTCAAGCTTACTTGGGGTACACGCACAGGTAAACAAGCTCCAGGGCGGCTTCAATAAGTTGAAATCGGCGATTGGCGGCGCATTGAGCGTGACCGCCGGCATGGCGCTGTTCGGCGTCATGGAAAAAATCGTTGATAAAACAAAGGATTACAGCGACGAATTGGTGAAGCTGAAGCGGCTGGGCGGCGACATGCTGCCCGCCGTCACCAGCGGGGCAATGTCGCGTCAGGCATTCGATATCGCCCAGCGCGTACCCATGAATGTGACGGATCTGCTCAAGATTCCGGGTGCCAGCTATTCGATCCTCGGCCAAGATGACTCGATGAAGGTATGGGAATCTCTGGCCCGATTCTCGTGGGTCATGCAGAGCGACAAGGGCTACAAGGGCGACTCTGGCAAGGATTTGCAGGATCTGCTGCGCGCCAGTGAGTTGACCGGGCGATTGACCGACCCCAATACTCATAAGGCCGCCGTCGACGAGTTGCAGCGCTTCCTTGACCTGTCGGCCAAGGTGATGGCCGCCACGCATAACATGGTGAACCCGCAGACTCTGCTCGGCATGGCCAAGCAGGGTGGCTTCACGATGCGTGGGTTGAGTGACGAGGGCTTCATGACGCAGGCCATCATGGCGCAGGCCATGGGCGGTCCTCGCGCTGGCACGGCCTATCTATCGTTGTGGCAGCAGATGGCTGCCGGCACGATGTTCAAGCGCACGGCCGAGGGCATGCAGGACGTCAACCTGCTCAAGCCCGGTGAATGGCACACTGACCACGGTCGCGTCATTCTTGATAAGGGGGCCTCGCAGCGCCTGACCAAGCTGATCGGCAATGACCCGCTCGATCTTGCCGCCAATCTGGTGGAGCATTTCAAGCAGCAGGGCGTCACCGACCCAATGGAGCAGATGCGCCTCGTAATGCGGGCGCTGGGTCGTCAGACCACGCAGCGTTACACTGCAGAGGAAGTGACGAACTTCCACCAAATCATTGCAGAACGCAATCGCATGAAGCAGGGCCTCGGTGCTGGCGATGCGTTCGGCCTGCTCAACAACGAGTCCGTCACCGCCAATATGGTGGCGCTACAGAACGCGTGGACCAATCTGCTCACCGCGGTCGCGGGTCCCAACAGCGAGAACGTCATCGCTGTCCTGCAGAAGCTCACCAGCGTCATTAATTCGATGACCGCTAACGTCAATGGCATGAACCCGGAGACGCTGAAGAACATCGGAATCGGGTTTGGTATTCTCGCTGGTGCTCTGACTGGTGGGGGCCTCGTTGTCCTTGCGGCGGCGCTTGGTCCTGCCGGCTGGCTGGCTGCAGGATTGATTGCACTGGGCGCGGCGGCGGTTGCGTGGGGACCCCAGATCCAGGGCGCCATGGACAAGGTGCGGGACTTCTTCCTGAACCTTCAGCAGCGCGTACTGACCAGTATCTATTCCATGGGCGACGCAATCTACAACGCATTGAAGTCGGTGTGGGACAAGATCACCGCGCTGTTCTCTGGTGGCGGCTCCAAGGACCAATTCCAGAAGGATCTGGAGGAGCGCAACAAGCTCTATGTTCCGGGACGATTTGAACCCGGTGTGGGCGGGAAGAACCGCGAGCAATACGCGTTCTCGCTGAACATTGACGGAGACAGGATCGCGCAGGCGATCATAGACAAGATCGACTCGCGCTATCGCTACAGCACCAGTAGCCCGGCATTTAATGGCGGCGGACGCTTCGAGGCCTGACGCATGCCCACGGATGTATTGACGCTCGGCGGGATCGTCTTCGACGATTTCTCCACGCCCGAGACCATGATGGGCGGCGGTCAGCAGGCCATGGTTGTCCATAAGTTGCCCGGCGGCGCTCGTGTGATCGACACGTTGGGGCCCGATGAGGCCGACATCGCATGGCGAGGGTTCCTGTTCGGCGACAATGCCTACAACACGGCACTGGCGCTTGATGCGATGCGCGCGGCGGGGCAGGTCGTGCCGCTTTCTTGGGGCGGCCAGTTCCGCTCGGTGATCGTCAACACCTTCATCTACCGCGTCAGGCGCATGCCGGTGTGGGTGTTCTATGAGGTCATTTGCACCGTCACCCAGAATCCGCTGCTCGGTGCCCTTAGCGCCGTTCCATCCAGTATCGATACGCTGGTGCAGGGTGACCTAGCCTTGGCAATTGGCCTATGAGCATTCCCGCCAATATCACGGCCGAACTCGCCTACTTGCAGGGGCAGGTTGCTGCGGCATCCCCGCTTGCCAATGCGCCGTTTGCGACCATCAAGGCGATGCAGCTCAACGCTGGCAACCTGGTCAACGATGTGCAGGCGGCACTGACGGCACCGAGCGTGCTGGATACTTTCGCCGCTCCCCTTGATGCACCGAGCATCGTCGCTGGGTTTCAGGATGTCGTGACGGCGGCCGAAGATCAGAGCAAACTTTCGCTGATGCGCGGCGTGGTCGGGCGCGTCGCCTCAAATCTGGACCAGCTTGTCTGATGGCTCAAGAATTCATCGCAGCCACAATTCCAGCAAAGGTTCTCCGAGGCGTCAGCGGCACAAACCTTTTCATCATAGCGATGCGGCAGACCGGCGATCCGCTGCAATGGGTTGCCATCGCCGAACTCAACGGCCTGACCGACCCGTGGATCAATGGGCCGATGGATATCCTGATCCCTCCCGTTTTCCCGACAGGCACGCAGACTGGCATTCTAGGGTTGTGAGATGGCGATCACGTCGGGCGTTGGGCCACATGCCGCGTGGCTCAACGTAAATGGAACGTGGCCGATCGAGCATGGCAACGTAGCGCAGAGCGCCGACCGCAAGACGTCGTCGTTCTCCGGCGAAATCCCGATGGGCCTGCCGGGGGCGCGGGCGGCATTTGCAAGCCTCTCTGCCGGCACGGACGCCACTATCACCGTCATGACGCGCGGGCAAACCGCGACCCTGATGACCGGGGAAATCGACGAGGTCAATTTCGACTATATCCGGCGCGAAATCCACTTCCGGGGTCGCGACAAGTCGGGCGCGCTGCACGAGAACGTCACGAGCGAGAAATGGATCAACAAACTCCCATCGGATGTGGTGCGGGAACTGACTGGAAGGGTCGGGTTATCCGGCAACATTTCATCGAGTTCTGTAAAGGCTGGGAAGCAATTACAGCAGGACTTCGTCAAGCTCAGCGAGAACAACACCTTCGCGCAGATCATCCACGAGATGGCGCGGATTGACGGTGTTCGCTGGTGGGTCGATCCAAACGGCACGTTCCACTATGTGCCGTACGGAAGCCAGCAGGGCACCTACTCCATTTCTATCAATCAAGAGGTCGAACCAATCTCGGCGGACTGCATTGAGCTGCACGTGAGCCACAACCTGCAGGCGGCCCGTCCGATCGCAGTCACGGTCAAGGGCTGGCACTCGAAGAAACGGCAGATATTCCAGTATAAGTCCAACGTCGAGGGCTCTGGGCCGACGCGGACATATAACTATCAGGTCCCGACGCTGACTCAGGACCACGCCACCAAACGCGCCAAGTCGGAAGCGACCGAGAAGGCGCGGCATGAGTTCATCGTTTCCGCCACGGTGGTGGGCGACCCATCAGTACAGGCTGGGATGGGGCTGCAGCTGAGCGGCACCGACTTCGATCAGGTCTACGACATCGACGAGGTCCACCACGATTTCGGTATGAGCGGGCATCGTACCCACATCACGGCTCGCTCGCCCAAGTCAGGAAGGTCTGCTTCGTAAATGTCGGGCAATCTGGAGAACTTCGTCTTCAGCTGCATCGACCGCTATCACCGCGCCGCTCTTGGCGGCTCGTCCTATCACGAGCGGCACGCGATCGTCACGAGCTATGACCCCGAGCGGTACCTCGCCAAGGTCATGTATATGCCGGAAGGGCAGGAGTCCGGCTGGCTGCCGATCGAGACCGGGCACATCGGATCTGACTACGGTTTTGCTGTCGGCCTGCAGCCCGGTGATGGGAAGAAGTCCGGCGATCAGGTCATCGTTCGCTTCCAAGAGGGCGACCTAGAATCCGGCAAGATCGTCCAGCGCGTCCACTCCGATGACGACAAGCCGCCGACTGTGCAGTCCGGCGAAATGGTCATGTGGGCCAAGTTCAAGAAGTCCACTGGCAAGTCCACGATTGGAGACGACAGCACCGACGACGCATCGGGCAGCGACAACGATCAGGCGTCCGACGCTCAGGGTGGATCTGGCCAGCAGTTCTATTTCAAGAACGACGGCTCCGCGACGATCACTGACGGAAACGGTGCCACCATCGTCATGGACGGCAAGGGCAATATCACGCTGACCTGCAATAACTTGTCATTCAAAATCGGCGGCAATTGGATATCGGACATTGCGAAAGTGATGACCGCCGTCGCCGGCAGCGATCTTGGATTGTCGGCCGGCAACAACGCCCAGATCGCGTCCGGCAATATCACCGGCATCGAGGGCGCGAGCTTCGTCAACCTACAGGGTGGCGGCACCGTATCTGATGGCTCCGTATCGCCTTCGCAGGGCGGCTCGATGCAGCCGCCGACGACGGTGACGCCGTGACGACGCTGGCGGACTTCTCCTTCGTCATCAACAACGCGCTTGGCACCGTCCACGTCAACGCTGTCGGCGCGACGGTGTCCACAAGTGCGCTCGCCACCAACATCAATTATGTGCAGTTCGACGGCGCAACGGGCGTCGGCCAGATCATGTACAACGATCGGCCTTCGATCGCAGAGCAGTTCACGGACCCGTCGCCGTATCAGACCTATATCAACTCATGGATTAGCGCCGAGGCCGCGCTGCTGACCCTGCCGCTGACCCTTGCGCAAGCCAAGGCGGTCAAATGCGCGCTGGCGAGTGCCATCTGGGGTGTGAAGCGCCAGCAGCCGGTCAACGTCACCGTGACCGCAGGCAACTACAACTGGGACGCGTCAGACCTTGGCGTGTCGAGACTGAGCGCGATTGCGCCGTATATCTATATCGGCCCCGTCAACACTCTGATCGGCACCATCAACAGCGAGATGGCAACGCTGATCTCGGCGCTGAACACGAACGTCGGCGACTACAACGGATTTGTCACAGCCTACGGCTCCTTCGTCACCAACCTGCAAACCAACCTCAACACTTGGGTGGCGCACCTCAACACCTCAGAGGCGGCCGTCACCAATTGGGTGCAGCCCGGCAACATGACGGTGCCGGCGAGCGGCTCGCCGTCGAACATGGGCAACACATCATTCTCTGCTCTGTCTACGATCACGCCGCCGACGATGAACCTTCTTCCTGTCGGGGCGACGTCAAACGTCAGCCTGTCACCGGCGGACCTGGGCTCAATCTTGCAGGCCATTGCGACACAGAACGCGCGTGAGGCGCTCGCCAACGCAACTATTCAGGCGGCGGTGAACGCGCTCTCCACAATCTCGGCGGTGGTCGCCTACGACGTGACAACGGGGTGGTGAGGTGGCTGACGTCTCGCTGGAATGGAACGCCGACTTCATGGTCGACGCGACCGGAGACCTGTTGGTCATCGATGGCGACGATGAGGTCAGGCAGCGCTTGGAGCGTCGCCTTTTTACAGCCGTGCAAGGTTATGTTTGGCACCCGTCATACGGGGCGGGTCTACCGCAGAAGATCGGCAGCGTGCTGTCCGCATCCCAAATCCGCTCAATCGTTGCATCTCAACTCGCGGAGGAGGCGTCGGTCGCACCAAACCCGCCGCCACAACTGACCGTCGCAACCGATCTGAACAACTCGGGCGCGGTCAGGATCGGCATTCAATATTTCGACGCGCAGACCGGCGTGTCTGTGAGTTTCGCGATAACGTCGTGAGGAATTGATGGCGTCCTTACCAACCAAATCCGAGCCGACGATCGTCTCGGAGGGGGTCGCCGGGATTCAGGGGCGTGCCAGCAAGCTGATCAACTTTGCCACCGGCTCGACGCTGCGCGCGATCGTCGAGGGCTTCGCCGGTGTGTTCCTGTGGATGCAGGGCCTCGTGCTGCTGGTCTTGCAGGCCTCGCGGCTTTCGACGGCAGAGGGCGACGACGTCGACACCTTCACTGTCGATTTCATGAAACCGTTGCCGGGCAGCCAGACCGCAACATTGCCGGGCGGGTCACCACGTCTCGGCGCGCAGGCTGCAAGCGGGCAGGTGACGTTTGCGCGCTTCACTGCGGCCCCCAGCTCCTGCTTTATCCCAGCTGCGGGTGGCGTGACCACCACTGGTGCAATCACCAATGCCGGCCCCAACAATGCGGCCACGGTATTAACCAACGACGGCACCAATCAGACCTTTGTCGTCACGGTAGACACGGCGAACCCTTATTACTCGGCCACGCTTGGCGGTTATACGCTGCCGGCAAACCAAGCCTCCTTCAATGTGCCGGTCGAGGCCCTGATCGCAGGCAGCGCTGGCAATGTTCAGGCCGGCACCATTAGTCTGATCTCCAGCCCGATCACCGGCATCGATACAGTCAATAACGTTGCATCCTTCACGAATGGCGCGGATCAGGAATCCGACAGCCAGCTGAAGCGACGTTTCTCGGCCTACATCCTTGGACTTGCCCGTGGTGACCACTACGGCCTCAACGCCTCGATCGAGGGCACCGACGTCACGGTGCAATATGCACTGACCGAACTCTACAATTACGACGGCTCCTATCATCCCGCCTATTTCTTCGTCGTCGCCGATGATGGATCTGGATCGCCGTCACCAGCCTTCATGCAGATGATTACGGATGCCGCAAATGCGGTACGGCCGCTCGGCATTCAATGTGCCGTATTCCCGACCGTGCTGTTCACGGCGAACGTGCAAATGCAGATCACGACACTGCAGGGCTACAACCATGATGTGGTCGTGGCGCAGGTCTCCAATGCGGTTGCGACCAACATCAATCTGCTCGGTTTGGGAAAGGCGCTTTCAATCGGACAGATCTCGGCATGGGCCTATGCCGTACCGGGGGTCGTGCCCGGTAATGGCGTCGCCGGTGTCACGCTCAATGGTGCCATCGGTGATGCCGCCACCATCGTGCCTAGCAAGCTCACACAGGATGGCAAGAACACGATCATTTACGGTTCGGTAAAAGCCGGGGTCATGGTGATCTCGTGATCGATAGCGGCGATCCCACCGTCACCGGCACGCCAGCCAATATCCAAAACCGCGTCCAAGGCGTCGTGCCTCGGCGCTGGTGGAGTTGGACGGCGTGGAACACCGGCATCGTTAGCGCCATCGTCGGCGGTCTCTCCGATCTCGCATCGTGGTGCTACAGCCTGATCCCATACGCCAAGGCTCAGACGCGCCTTGCAACCGCTTACGGTGTCTGGCTCGACATCTGGTCTTATGACTTCCTTGGCATGGTGCTGCCGCGTAACGGTGCCATCGACGACGCGTTCCGGGTTCTGATCAAGACCATGATCCTGCAGGAGCGGGTCACCCGCGCCGGCATGTCGAACGTCATCAATCAGCTCACAAGTGCTGCTCCAGCGGTCTTTGAGCCGTGGAATACCGGAGATACGGGCGCTTATTCGAGCCCGAGGGCCAATGGCTTCAAGTGCGGCCAGTTCGGCTACGGCGTCGGCAACGGCGGCTATGGCAACATGAACCTGCCGGGCCAGGTCTTCATTGGCCTCTTCCGTACCGGCTTCAGCGGCATCCCGAACGTTGACGGCTGGGGCGGCTCATCCGCCGGTTATGGCGTCGGCACCATCGAATATGCCGGCAAGTACACAACGCTCACCGGCATTACGAACCAGATGATCCTCGATGCCATCGAGAACACGAAACCGACCGGCGTTACCTGCTGGGTGACGTTCCTCGGTTCGCCGACGCCGTCGATCCTCACCAGTGAGTCCGGCGCAATCCTGACGTCTGAAAATAGTTCGGAGCTGCTGGCAAAATGATCAAGAAGGCACTCTTGGCGTTAGGCCTGATCGCCGTCGCCACGCAGCCGCTGCGCGCCCAGACATTCCAGAACTATTCGTCCTACGTTCTCGGCCTGCCCCCGGTGGCATTCCTCGTTGGTAACGAGAAGTTCGCGGTCATCCAGTCGACCCAGCCACGGTCGGCAACTGCGCAGCAGATCCTCGGCGCTATCAACGGCGACTGCCATTTCACGTCGTCAATCATATGCGACAGATCGAATGGTGCTCCATTTGCGCCGAGTGCGTTTGCCAACGCCCTGAACGCAAGCAACATCAATCAGGGCACGCTTGCCAGCGCCAGGATGTCGCCGGTCGCCCTCGGGACGAACGGCACAAATGGCGGTGTCGTAGGCCAACTCACGCTTGGTAACGGTGGCTGCGGCGGCACAACGGCCGCATCGTGCCTCAACAACATTGCTCCGACACCGACCCGTGCGGGTGACATTCTTCGCTGGAATGGTACGGCGTGGGTGACCATCCCCGGCAACACAGGCTCGATTGGTATTCTCCAAGAAGATGCCAGCGGTAACGCAAGCTGGGTCGCGCCGGGCTCTGGTACGGTTATGCAGGTCAACACCGGGGGCATGGCGACGGGCGGCCCGTTCACTACCAGCGGCACCGTCACCGTCACCGCAGCGGCCAAGTCGGACCAGCAGGCAGCCTCTTCGTCCACGCGGGCCGTCACGCCCTCCCAACAACAATCCCATCCAAGCGCGGCCAAGGCCTGGGTCAACTTCACTGGATCTGGTTCGAATGGTGCTGAGACAATCAATGCGAGCTACAACGTCAGCAGCGTCACCCGCACCAGTCCAGGTTCGTACACGATCAGCTTCACAACACCATTTGCCGCAACCAACTACGCCTGCTCTGTCACCGCATTTTCTGGTGGATCGTTCGGCTGGGGGCAGGTGGTCAGTGCGGCGACCGGCAGCGTCTCCATTGCGTTCGTCACGATTAGTGGCGGCTCACTCGTAGGCTTCGATCCCGTTGGACAGGTCATCTGCTTCGGGACGCAGTGAAGCCAACTTTCAAATACGCCCATCCAAACCCCGCCCTTGAGGCGGGTTTTTTATTGGAGAGCGGCTAGAGCAGGAGACCGAGAGATCGCATGTGTTCCATAGGGTCTCTGGCGTGTTTTTTGAGATTACATGGCCCGCATAGCAACTGGATGTTTTGGGCCAATTTGTGCCGCCTCTTGCCAGAGGTGTGATGTGGTCGGTGTGATCTTCGTCGCCGAGTTTACGGCGACAAATCGCGCATCGGTTGCGCTGTAATTTTCTGATCCTGGTGATATCGTCTGCGGTGTGGAATCCTTCTGCGGCTCGGCGTCGAGCCCGACTGACCCGATGGTATAGACGAGATTTCTCAGGATTAGCAGCTTGCCAAGCGCGATCCTTGGCTCGTTTACGCTCCTTATTCTCTTCTCTCCATCGCTTACCGCTAGCAAGGCAGGCTTCGTGATTCTCGTACCAATACTTCTTCATATAATGGATTTGAGATTCGCGATTGGCTGAGTACCAAGCAGCGCGCGTGACCTTGCCGCGCCCTTGGTTGTCCCTGAACCACTTCCTGGCTCGTGCTTTGGCGCACTCCTTACAAGTCGCGCTGTAGCCAGACTTGCTCCTGCCGTTCCGGTGAAAATCGGTGAACGGCTTCGACTCTCTACACACCGAACATCTCTGCATGACGCCCACTCTACCATAAGTGGAGCGCCAAAGGGAAACTTTATGGACAGACCCATAGTTTACAGCGCGGCCCTCCCGCAGACGACCGACGTGCTCAATGTCGGCAAGTTCGGGATGGTCGGCACCGCGTGGCTCTCGCAGGCGCTGCTCGGCCCCAATACCGTCGTTGCCGGATTAACGTGTCAGCCGACGTCTCCCACCGCCTCGCTCAACGTCGTCATCGGGCCGGGCTCAATCTACCAGCTCGATCCAACAGATTCGACGTCGTATGGCGATCTCGGAGTCGACAGCACTGTCATCATGAAGCAGGGCCTGTTTCCGGTGGCCCAGTCGCTCACGATCACGCCGCCGGCAACGACTGGCTTCTCCATGACCTATCTGGTCGAGGCGGCGCTGCAGGATACCGACTCCGGCATTACCGTCCTGAGTTATTTCAACTCCGCGAACCCGGCGCAGCCATTCAGCGGACCATCGAACTCCGGTTCATCCAACGCCACGACACGCACCTCGGTCGTGGCCGTGACGCTCAAGGCCGGCGTTCCTGCCGCAACCGGCAGTCAGCTTGCCCCCAATGTCGATCCCGGCTTCGTCGGGCTCTACACCATCACGGTCGCCAACGGTGCGACGCAGATCCTGTCCGGCAATATCGTTCAACTTCCCCTTGCGCCATTCTTTCCGACGCTTCCATCAGTACCAAACAACGTTCAGCTGCAATCCTGGGTTTATGCTGGCACCGATACCGGCGCCGCCAACGCTTACGTCATCACGTTCGGGGCGAACGATCCGGTCCCGACCTCCTACACGGTCGGCATGAAGGTGAGTTTCACGGCTCAGCATGCCAACACGGGCGCCAGCACCATCAATGTGAACGGTCTCGGTGCGGTCTCAATCTTCCGCGCATCCGGCGTCGCGGTCGCCAGCGGCGACATCAGCTCCGGCCAGATCGTCGAACTGACCTATGACGGCGCCCACTTCCAGATGGCGAACTATCTGGGCAGCGGCACCAACACGAACTCCAGCACGGTGGTCGGTGTCCCGTATGTCGCTGACACCGGCACCCAGAACCAGCTTATTGCGACGTTCAGCCCGGCTATCACAAGCGGCCAGCAGGTCGCAGGTCTCGTCGTCACGGTCAAACTTGCCAACAACATCACCGGCGCCTGCACGATCAACGTCAACGGCCTCGGCGTCAAGAATGTCACGCTCGGCGACGGCACCAACCCGCCGTTCAATGCCTTCGTCGCCGGCATGGACTTGATGATCGAATACGACGGTACCGAGTACCAGATCGTCAACACCTCGGCCGGCATGTTCTATCGCCGGCCGACTGGCAATATCAATATCTACGTCAATACCTCGACGGGCTCCGACACGCTCTATGACGGCACCAGCGCCACGGTGACGGGCGTCGGCACGGCCGGGCCGTTGAAGACGATCGGCAAGGCAATGCTGGTTGCGTTCGGCTATGCGCCGAGTCAGTTCTCAATCACGATCCAGGTTGCCGCTGGTACCTACAGCGAAGCGGTCGCGACCCCTGCTTATGCTGGTCCGAATGTCATCATCAATGGCGCGAGCACAGGCAGCGTCACCATCAGCAGTGGTGCCGCGAACTGCATCGAGGTGCAGGGGCCAAACACCATGACCGTGCAAAACCTGACCATCCAGAACAATGGCAACCCGAATGCCGTAGGCTTTGCCGCAGTGTCGGGTGCCACGATGACCACCAGCACTACGGCGAGTAACACGGTCGGCGGCCCAGTGTTCTACGCCAACGCCGGCGGCACGATGAACCCCGGGTCGCACACGTTCAGCGGCGGTTGCGAAGCGCTGTTTGGGGGATTCTTTCAGGGCACCGTCTTCGTCACCAGCAGCACGTACACATTTTCGACGCCCATCTCCGTGTCGATTGCATCGGCGCTGGCATTCAACGGCACCGTCAATATCAACAACCAAACGCCGCCAAATTTCGTCAACGCCAATTTCGTCAGCGGTGGCAAGTACTCTGTCCAACTGAACGGGGTCATCACTGCCCAGACGTTGGGCGTCAATTTCCTACCCGGCACAATAGCCGGGGCTTCGTTGTCGAACACCGGCGGCCAATATTTGCCATGATCCCAAATCTGATCCCGAGCGATTGGTACTGGGCGGCTAAAGACGGCCGCATCTATTCCAGTAGGCGCGACGCCTTCGTCTACTATGCCGATCCGGCATTCGAGGCCGGCAATTCGTCGCCATGGCCAACTGACGCAACCGGCAAGCAGACCAACGCCGCACTGCTCGCCGTGCTCCAGTTCTACGGCCTGACCAGCAAGGCCCTGAAGTGAGCGGCAATCTTTACTGAATCTTTCCCGCGCGGAGTTCTCATGAGTACGCTGCTTGGAATGCCATGGCAGGATATCCTGCCGTGGTTGGCGGTGATTGTCGCATTGTTAACGCTGCCTTGGGTGGCGTTGATTATCGTCTATGTCGGTGGTCTGATCCAGCTATCGAAGACACGATCTCTCAACGATAAGCTGCTCGACTCGATCGATAAGGCTCTTGAAAGGGCACAGACGGCCGCCCACGGGCCTGCCCCGGTGCCCGCCCCTGTACCGCCCCCGACTCCGGCCCCCGCACAGACGCCCGCACCCGCGCCGCCAGCCCAGCCCCCGCAGACTGCGCCGCCAGCGCCCGCCGCGCCCTATGCCAATGCGCCATGGGTCAATCTGGCGTTGCACGAGATCGGCTTCCACGAGACCGGCAACAACCAAGGCATCTCCCGCTACATCGCCATGGCCCATTGCGGGGCCGAGGGTGACCCGTGGTGCGCGATATTTGCCAACGCCATGCTTGAGCAGGCGGGTGTGCCGGGTACGAAGTCGCCATCCTCGCAATCCTTCCGCACCGATCCGAACTTCATCCCGCTCAGCCAGCCCGCGCGTGGCGCGATCGTCGTCTATTGGCGCATCTCCAAGGCCAGCGGGCAGGGGCATGTCGGCTTCTATTGGGGCGAGGATTCCGCCCATGTCTGGACCCTCGGCGGCAACGAGAACGACATGGTCCAGATCGAGGCCTTGCCGAAGGATAGCTCCTCGTTTGGCCTGATCGGGTATTGGTGGCCGAAGGGTGTGCCGCTGCCCAAGGGTGGCCCCGTGATGATGCCGGCGGGTTCTCCGGTCAGTATCCAGGCTACGCCAGCCGTCGCATCAGCGCCCACGTCTGCCCCGGCAAACGGCGTCCAGACCAATATCACCGCGACTGTGTTCGGCGGCCAGACCTCGGCCTATGGCCCGCCGATCAACGACAACAGCCCCGGCGTCGCGCTGCCGTATCGGTTCTCTAGCCCGAGGCCGCGGGTGCGCGTCATGAACGCAAGCACCAATGCTTCGGTCGACTGCGACATCGTCGATATCGGCCCGTGGAACATCAACGATCCCTATTGGCAAACCGGCGCGCGTCCGCAGGCCGAGAGCGGCACCGACCTCGGCCAGACAGGCAAGGTCCGCCAGACAAACAAAGCCGGAATAGACCTCACCGCCGCCGCTGCGAAGGCAGTAGGGGTCGATGGGAAAGGCTTGGTCTCGTGGAGCTTCATCGACGATCCATCATCCCCGAAAGTTTCGTAAAGGAGAGAGTAAATGACTGTTGATATCAAGAGCGTCGCCGGTACCGTTGCCACGGTCGACGAGACCGTGATGCAGGCGCTGCCGTTCATCTCTGCCATCATCGGCTTCGTTCCCGGCGCGGCGGTCGCTGTCCCGTTCATGCCGCTGGTCGGCGAGGCGCTCATGGCGCTCGACAACGCCGCCAAGGCGGTTGCGGCGGGCAACAACGGCGCCGCGGTTCAGGACATCTTCACCGAGATCATGAACCATCTGACGCCCGGCAAGCCGAACTCTACGGCGCTATCGGCCACCACTCCGTAAGGGGGCGTCCATGACCCCCGAGCAAGTCAGGGAGATCGCCGAAGACGTCGCAAGAATCGTCGCCGCAGAAGCGGCAAAGGAGGCCGTCAAGGAGACTCTCACGGCGCTCGGGGTGAAGGTCGACAATCTCCCGGAGGAACAGCAGGTGTGGGCCTTCGCCCGTACCATGCAGCAGGGGACGCATCGCGGCGTTCGTGTGCTGATCACCAGCACGCTCGGCGCGGTCGTCACCCTGGTTGTCGGATGGATCTGGTACGCTTTCTTCAAGCAGATACCCCCGCATCCGTAAAGACCACCACGTCGGCGTGTTCGAACCGCGCCGACGTTGCTTCGTCCAACCCACGGGGCCTATATGCCCGCGCCTAGATGCTCTGATGAAGAGTTCATGCAACTCTTTAGCCAGATGGGTGCCGCCAAGCTTGCAAGGCACCTTGGTATCACGTCTGAAAGGCAAGTCTACGCACGACGACGCGCCATTGAGACTCGTTTATCGGCGTCTATCCCGCCGCCGATGGTCGGCGGACCGCCGAGCTTCAACTATCCCGGTTGCGTCAATCTCTCCCTGAAGAACGGCACCATTCTCGTCGGTGGAGATTTCCACCTCTGGCCCGGCAGAAACCCCGTATGCTTGCGGGCTTTCAAAAAGTTCGTCGACGACATCAAGCCAGATGTGGTGATCCTCAACGGTGACGTTTTGGACTTCCCCAAGATCAGCCGACACCCCCAGAACTGGGAGAGTGCGCCTGATGTTTGGGAGGAGCTAGAATGCGCGCAGGACCACTTGCACGACATCGAGCAGCGCTGCAAGCGCGGGGCTAAGAAGGTCTGGCCGATCGGTAATCATGACCAAAGGTTCGAGAACCTTCTCGCCAACTCAACTCCGCAGTTGAAGAAGGTCAAAGGAGTCCATCTAGCCGATCATTTCCCGAACTGGGAAAAGGCTATGTCGTGCATGGTTAATTACGGCCTTGAGGCTGGTCGTACCATGATCAAGCACAAGCCGATGGGCAACGGCAAGCATTCTGCGTACAACGCCGTCAAGGCAACTGGCACGCACACTATATTCAATCATCTGCACGCGCAGAAAATCAGCCCGGTCTCCGATTATCGCCCCTTTGATCTCTATGGCGTGGACACCGGATGCATCGCTGACAAGGAAGATCAGGCCTTCGGATACACAGAGAACAATCCTCTGGACTGGCGGTCGGGCTTCGCACTGCTGACCTACCTCGACGGACGCCTGATGTGTCCCGAGTTAATTACGAAGCTGACCGACACCTCGGTCTACTTTCGCGGGCAAGTCATCCGAGTGTGAGGTCTGGTCGTGAACGTCGCAACTTGCCTCCAAGGCTTGCCGCGCACGCTCAAGATAGGGGCCTATGACTGGGCGGTCGTCGTCATCGACGGCGAGCACGATCTGTGCGGGCAGGCTGTCTTTGCGGAAGACCAAATACGTCTCTGGCCGGCCAACATCACGACACCCGGCCACGCCGTCGGCATCGTGCTGCACGAATGCTACCACGTCATCTACCACAATGAGAGCTTGCGCACGAAGCGGCTCAATGGTTCGCGTGAAGAGGCGATCGTGGCCGGTTTCGAGATCGGGACAATCTCGCTGCTGCGCGATAACCCCAAGCTGCTCACATGGATGAAACGTTGGCTGGGGGCGAACCGATGACCGCATACCTGATTCAAGAGGTCGACGGCCTCGCCAAAGCCGAGATCATCCGCTATCTCAACGCGCAAGAGCCGGACACATTCCCGGCACTGTCTGACAAGCATTTGAATGGTTACTGGTGGCTTGCTCGATCGGCCCATAACCACATCGTCGGTATGGCGGGTATGGTGCCATTCTTCGAGCGCGACGACGGCATTGGTTATTTCAAGCGCACCTATGTCGTAGAGGGGGCAAGGGGCAGGGGCATCCAGCGCCTTTTTATGGCCGCCAGAGAGGCCAAGGCTAAGGAGGTCGGTTACCGACTCCTAGTGTCCGAGGCGTTCGAAAATCCGCATTCCGAGCGAAATTTCTTGGCATTCGGATTCGAGACGTTCATACCGGAACAACCTTGGGGCAAGCCTGGTTCGACGTATTTCCGCAAGAGGATTTGATGCGACGTTGCTACGTGGCTGGACGAATTAGAAGCCAGAGGGATTACCGGGAGCGGTTCGCCAAGGCGGCCGAAAGACTCAGGCGCGAGGGCTGGTCTGTCTACAACCCGGCAGCCGCAAACCTTGAAGGCCTGCCGCTGGCACGCATCATGGCTCACGTTCTCCCGCAACTCTGTGAGTGTGACGCCATCGCGATGCTGCCGGGTTGGTGGATGCGGCTCGGCGGCGCATGGATTGAGTATCTGCTGGCACGGTATCTAGGATTACAGCGAATCTATCTCTAGCCACTGCGCACCGTTCCAAATGATGCGGACGGGGTCGAGTGGCACCATAGACGCCAGCGGCTCCCACGGCGAAGGCGTAAGCGGCATAAGCTGCCGTATCTCGCCCATTGCGGGCTTGCGGTCGGGACGAACGGGCAGCAGCTCATAAGTTACGACGTGTTCGCCGTTGTTAAGTTTGGTCAGTAAAGATTCAATCATAGGATGCCTCTGATTTTAACCTAACCTATAAGCAAGAAGAACCGCCGCCTCATCTGGCCCCGCTGCTCCGAAGGGAGTGGCGGGGCTTTTTTGTCGTTTAGGCATCATCGCCCATATCGTCTATGCCGTCGCTCCACATTCCATCCAAAATGCTGTCCAGATCCTGAACCAAGTCAGAGACGCTATACTCAGCCGTAAGACTCACATTTCCGGGAAGCTCATGCAGCCAATCACGCAGGGTCTGGAGATCAGAACCACTTAGGCGCTCATTTTTATCGAATGGTCTAAGTTCCGTCTTCATTTGCGCTTCCTCAGGGCGACTTACGGTTAGCGATCTGTAGCAGAATGTCTGCATGACACGGCTGGTCAAGTGGACAGAAGCAGGCCAGATTTTTGCCCTTCAGGATGCGCCTAGCGGCCTCTGCGAGCGACGAATCCGGCGGGCAATAGCCGGCAAATTGAACAACAGCATATGCCCGGCCGATCGCATCGTTCGTTGGCGCTTTGAACGGATTCCCCCAATCTGTTCCGCGGCCGACATAGACCGTATTTGGCGGCATGCGCCATCCCTTCGTTCGTTTCCGTTGGATGCGCTGTGGCTGACTGTCTGTCATGGCTTACCTATCTCAGGGCGATCGCCGCCGAGAGTCATGCTTGGCCTGCACAAAGCAGGCCCCGGCCGCAAAGCCGAGCATGAAGACGGAGACGGTTAAAAGGATCAGGTCGCCCATTGTGGCTTATCTCAGGGGGATGGGCGGGGAAGGTGGGGTAGCGCCATCCAGTGTGTCGGTTCATCGCCCGGCATCTCGCCAAACTTAGACCGCTCGCTCGTGCCAGAGTAATACCAACGTCCGGCCGCTGTGTAGAAATGCCCCATGCGTATCCATTTCTTCTCGGCGTGGCATAGCAGTAGCCACGGGCCGAATGGCCCCTTCAGGGCTTTGGGTGCGGTTGAAATCGGTTGCCAGCCTGTCATGGCTTATGAACGGCGCTCAAGATCGGCGACAAGCTTTCGCACGTCTACCTTCGGCCGTTCGCTCATTACAGGGCCTTCCGTGGCGCGGCCACTTTCTATCTCGTCCATAGCCTTGTTTATTTCAGCGCAAATCTCTTCTGCGGTCGCAGGCTTATCGCCGCGCGTGATCTTGAAATTCACAAGTTTCCGGTTCGGATCGCCGAATAGCCTATCCTGAAGGCGCTTTTGTTCCGGTCCCATGTGTTCCATCCCTATTTAAGAAAACCGGCCAGCAAGACAAACCATCGTCGAAAGAAGCCTCGCTGTTTCGGTCGATATCGGTAGTGCCTTAAGTTCGGATTTGTCACGGTTCACCCCTGTTTATGATTGCTGAAGTCTGCGAGCGCGGCGCGCTTTGATTTTCTCGATAGATGCTTTGACCTGGTCCAATTCTCCGTGCCGTAGCTTGCGACTCCTTGTGCCTCTATACGTCGCGTCAGAGGTGAACATTCCAGCGTCCTCTATGCCACACTCGATGAGGTCTTGCCGATCGGCGTCTGATTCATCGCCCATGTTCTACTCCCTTGTCCGTTGGTTGCTGTTTAAGACTGAACGAGACGGTTTTTATGGCGCTCGACCGCCTCGGCCGCGCGCTTGTCCTGCCGTTCGATGGCGCGATCCATGATCGTGCTCTTTGCCATCCGTTCTCGGCACGATACCAACAGCGCATCAACGTCGCACAAGTCCGATTCGAGCGAGGCAATATAGGCCCGAAGCTCGTTTATGTTTCTCTGCCAGCTCACAGCTACCCTCCCTGCTCAGGATAGACCGTCAGAAGGCCATCGAGCGCGCCATTCGAGACATCGTTCGCACTCATCAATCCATCCTCCGTCTTTGGTACCGCTGCCAACCGCCCGGCGCCATTGGTGCCCCAGCAACCAGCATATTAATTTCCGCAGCTTCATCGTCGTTCCTCGGTCAGAGCCGGCGGCGTGCGGCTAGCGATATCTGGCGCTTGCTCTCGCCGTCGAATTTAAATGCCTCAATGTCGCGGCCAAGGTGTTCGAGAATAAGCTCGATCACCTCGTCTTTTTCTTCCGGCGACAATTCAGAAAACTTCGGGTTCGTCAGTTCCATGGCAAATCCTCGGTCACGAAAATAGCTTTATGGCTTCGCCGACCAGAAAGCCCAGCGCTAGGCCGATGAAAAGTTGCGCTTGCCATGGCAGTCTCACGTCCGCTCTCCATTCACGAACGGCAACCGCGCCAGCGGCAGCCAAGAAGCCAGTCTAGCGCTCGACCAATATATCCGACTTCTCGACCGCATCGCTGGCAGCACCAATTTGGATGTCTGGTCCGGTATCGGATGTGACGAAAATTAGGATTGCTCATTGCCAGTCTTCGGTCGCGTCATAGACGTATTGGTCATCTTCGTCGTCGGGCCCACCCCATGGCCAAACGTTCCATTGCTGCGCCCATTCCGCTGATGCGCGCATAAAGGAGCCCATATCGGCAAAATCACTCTTGCGAGGTTTGGGTGGTCGTTCCTTCACCTTGCGCCTCCATCGCCATTCGAGACGCGCGGGCCAATATTTGAAAGCGCGCCGATCGCTTGGGTGCGTTGGAGCCCATCGGCAGCGCTCCCTGTGATAATTTCTAAGGAGCGGCGCATGACCTCATGCTCATTCAAAATCTCCGGAAGGTTGATTGCTTCTAGAATCGACGAAACCTGCCTGCGCCAAATCCCCGCCATTCGCAGCCACTCCATTTCCTTAACCTCGTCGTTGTAACCTTGATAGATCGACGATCGCCAGAGGGCCCGAGCGCCGGCTTCGATCATTTCGTCAGGAATCATGGTGCCCATCTCCATTCGCGACCGGAGGGAAGTCCTCCGGATCAAGGCTCTCAACCGGGTCAAGCGCCATCTGAGCGCCGCGGTCGGTCAGATAGAAATGAGCCAATTTCCCGCCGCCTTTCTCCCGCATGGCGAGTCCTCTGCTGACAAGATCATTCCAACGTTCCTCTGCATCGGTTCCGATGCTCGCAAAGTACCTGTTGCGAAATGAACGGCGTTGATCGTTCGGTAGTCCGAGAGCGGCGCGGGCCATTTTCAATTGGTCACGAGTCATGGTCCATCGCCCTACCGATTTTCGCCAATCTTGACCGGCTCATTCAGCAGGTACGCCACCTGCTTCTCAAGTTTGGCCACTCGCTTTTCCAGATCGTCGTTATGCTTGGCGTCATGCTTCTTGGTGTTTCGTTCGGTGCTCATTGTTGAGATCCTTTCGTCACTCGGGGCCTCTTCGGCACCCATATGGTGTACAGATCGCAGCCCGTGCATCTGATCTGTTTGTGGGTCTTTCCCATCTTCCGAGCCCAGGCGTGCCAGCCCAAGTAATCGTGCCGTTCGACCGGGCAGGGCGTGTGGTCGTGGAAGTACGGGCAATTGAACTCGCGATCTAGCCGCATGGTCGCTACTGATGATCTGCGGCGAGCTTCCTGGCGTCTATCGCCGCGAGGAACTTATGCACTCGCGAATCTTCATCGATATCAGGAGCTGGAAATGTCATCGGTTTGGCCCCCCGCTCGATTAATGTCACGTAGGCTGCGGCAGTGACCTGATAAATGGCCGCTTCGATTGTGTCCTGATCCGATCGCCAAGATGGGCCACTCTCATCTTCAGTCGAAATAACGGCGGTCGGGCAGGTCGGCTCGGTCAGGGTATGGTGAACCCGCAGCTCAAGTTCGCCGAATTCCCTAGTCCAGCACTCGCCGAGAGCAGTCCACATTTCTTCAAGCGTCATGGTCTTCATTTTTCTTCCTCACTGATGATCAAGCTTCTGGTCGCGCAGATACCAATCCACCATCTTGTCGAAAGCCTTCTTCGAAATGGTGATGGTCTGTTTGGATGGCTTGCCTAGCTTCTGCTCGGCGAAGGAAATCGTGTTGATGCCGTGCAATATCCAGAACCCATCCACATCAAAGTTAGCGGTCTGCAACTGGCAGACTTCCTCGGGGGTCTTGGCGGCTCGGGGCGCCATTTTCGTCGGCTTCTTCATCATCTTTCCTCTCCGTAAGCCGGTCACTGAGGACCATCGCGCAGGGTCAACTCCTTTTTGACCCGTTGCACGGCGGCAAAAAATTCATCAGCATCATGATCGCCTTGGACGATAAAATCGGATGTCCCCAAGGGATCGATCTTGAACGCGTCCTCAAAGAAGCAAATCAGTTCCTTGAGGACGTCGTCTCTAGTTAGCCTCGTCATGGCCTTTCCTCTCCGTAGGTCACTGATGAACGGCGGCCGGCCTGGCCCGCCGCCGTTGCTCGGCCTCGATATCGTGGATCAGGAATTGGGCCGCGTAGTATGATGCCCACCAGCAGTTGGTGGACCTGGCGGCGCGTGCGGCATCAAGCAATTCCTGGAGTTCATCAGGGCTGCATTCGCGCACGTAGCTCGACATGGCCGCGAAGTGCTCGCCGTGCCGTTCAAGGAGCTTCTTCTGGTCTAGCGTCATCGTCTTTCCTCTCCGTTGATCAATCGTTAGCCATCAGGCCCATCTGGCGCTCGATGACATCGGCGGGCCGGCGGTTCTCGACCATCTCCCGGAGGAGGGAAGCCTGCATCTTCTTTTCCGGGGATAGCTTCTTGCGGACCAGGCCGCGAAGCTTGGTCAAGGTGGCAGCGAACTCACTTCCGTCGTTTTCCATTTCAACTCTCTCCTGTTCACCATGTTGGCGAACTGGCCCCAATGATTTCAATGGTTAACAGGTAAGGTTAAGTTAACGATCTGCTTTGCGCGGACAGCGGGAGTGGTTAAGCTTCCCTTGCTCTTGTCCTTGGGCCGCTTTTCTCCAGGTTGCTGGCGCGGGGACTGATACACAGGTGGCGTCAAACGGATTGGGCGTCGCGCGGGAGGGGTGGGGATGTCACCCGGGGGCCTCGCGTGAAACAGCCAACCAAATAAGGGCGGGTCTTCTCAGGGCCCGCCCTTTCTCTTTGCGTCAGCTGCCCGCGCGAAAGCGGGCCGCCCAGTCCTGACGCAGACAAGAGATCAGTGGCCGGTCCAAGTTTCTCAGGGGTCACAATGAGGCCGAGGCGAGAGACCGCAAGTAACCCGGAGGTCGCCTGGTACGCCCGGGAATTTTTGCGTCACGTAGAAGGTTTGGATGCTCAGAGTGTGAGAGCTGGAGTCCACCGAATACCGGTAAGAGCCCCGCTGGCTTAGTTG
This sequence comes from Bradyrhizobium sp. Tv2a-2, assembly GCF_000472425.1. Taxonomy (GTDB): domain Bacteria; phylum Pseudomonadota; class Alphaproteobacteria; order Rhizobiales; family Xanthobacteraceae; genus Bradyrhizobium. The sequence continues at coordinate 71,682 of NZ_AXAI01000008.1, forward strand.
AGCCGAGACACACTCTTTGACCCGGTAAATGTCCGCATCTTTCCCCGCGCAATCCATGAACGCGGTATGTACGGCCTCCACGCTTTCAGTGCCGAGCCGCCGATTGACAAACCAAGCGAGACCAATTGCCAGCAGCACGAGAGCAAGCAACTTTATGACCAGGTCCCTATTCTGAACGAACACAAACAACTTCATGTTCGGGCCCTTTTGGTCTCCCTTTGTCAGTTTTCGCAGCGCACCACGCGCGAATTGCGAATCCTGCTGCGTGTTCCGGGAACGATGCTCTCTCCCCGCGGATTAGCACGTTGCTCCAGTCTAGGAGGAGCGTCCCCAGGGAGGGCAGTCCCCAGCGCTGAAATCTCCGCGATGCAGCGTTGGGGCTGTCTTCACAAGCGCCGGCGGGCTCACGTGAACGCGTGCACAAGCGCGATGCTCATGGCGAGCAGCAACATCAACGACAGTGTCACGGCCGCCGTGACCTTGCCGCCGACATTGGCGAGGACGCGCACGTCGACGCCAAGGCCGAGTGCTGCCATCGACACCACCGTGAGCAGCGCAGCCGTCCGCGTCACGGGCGCGGTGGCGGCATCCGGTATCAGTTGCAGCGAGCGCAGACCGGCCAGCAGCAGGAAGCCGATGATGAACCACGGCACCAGCTTGAAGGGGCTCATCTTCTTCGCACCCGTCTTCGATGCGGCACCGGCGCGCTGCGTTGATGCGAACAGCGACAGCCCGACCACGACGGGGCCGAGCATCAACACCCGCACGAGCTTCACCAGCGTGCCGATCTGGGTGCTGACGACGCCTGCAGGCACGGTGGCGGCGAGCACCTGTGGCACGGCATAGACGGTGAGGCCTGCGAGAATGCCATATTGGGTCGCCGACAGCTTCAGGAGCGGGATCAGGAGCGGCAGGCCGAGCACCATCAAGACGCCGAGCACGGCGGTGAAGGAGATGGAGGAGGCGATGTCATCGCCGTCGGCGCCGATCACCGGTGCCACCGCCGCGATCGCCGAATTGCCGCAGATCGAGTTGCCGCAGGCGATCAGGATCGAAAGTTTCTTCGACAGCCCGAGTGCCCGGCTGACGCCAAAACTCACGCAGAGCGTGACGATCACGGTGCCCGCGATCGCGACGAGCAGCAATGGGCCGGAGGCAGCGATCGCCGCAAAGCTGATCGAGGCGCCGAGCAGGGTGACGGCGATCTCGAGCAGCTGCTTGGCGGAAAAGGCGATGCCGACCAGCCAGCGCTCCGACGGGCGCCAGAACGTGCGCACAGCCATGCCGAGCAGGATGGCGATGACCAGGGCTTCCACGTAAGGATGGGCGAGCGCGCGCTCCTCGACATTCTGGAGTCCGAGCGACACCAGCGTGATCACGAGGCAGAGTGCGATCCCGGGGATGGTGGCGGTGAGGCCGCGGAATGCGGCACCCAAGCGGCCTTGCGCAACCGGCTGCTGCGGCGGTTTTTGATCGTCTGGCGGCACAAACCTTCTCTTCAGAACACATCATGCGCTGAATTGGGTTTGCAAAGTAATATATTTCAGGATCGTAGCGATAGAAAGAAATTGCATCCCTCTGCATGTGGCGTGCATGGCGCACGTTCTCACTCGCAGATGGAACTGTTACAGCGCGGCAAACAGGCTTTGGGCGAAGGCGAGCGCCCCGTCGAGGCCGTTGAAGACGCCGGGTTCGAAATAGACCGCGCGCGCGGCGACGATGGCGATCACCAGCGCCCAGAACACGCTGGCGCCGGTCCGTGTGAGCCAGCGCGACGCACGCGCCGACTCGGCCGTATCGGCCATCGTGACGGGCTCGCCAAAGGGATCGAATTTCGAGGGCTCAACCATGGTCTTCACGGGTTGTTCAGGCAGCAAATGTCGTGAATCAGGGCCCTGAAAGCAATGGTAGCGAAATCTGTTTTCCGAGTGGCTTGCGTATGCAATCTTCTTCGCTGGGCTTTTTGCGTGGGATTTTGATCTTTCGGTCCCGCCGCTGCCGCGTCCAGCCATCCCCGTCGGTCGCCCCTTGCGCTGCCGGGACAAAGCCGCCTATCTGGGCCACATTGCGCCGTCGCGCGTTCTTTTTGAAGGTCCGGACCGCCCTTGGAATCCCCCATTGACCCCCCGCAGGATACCTCGCCGGAACTGCCGGCAGAGCAGCTGCCGCGCGAGCCGATCCTGACGCTGCCGCCCGCGCTGACCGCCTACATCATCCTGCTTGCGGTGATCCATCTGCGCGTGCTTTTACCCGTCGAATGGGAAAACTGGACCATCGACGTGTTCGGTTTCATCCCCAAGCGTTATGATTCGGCGCTTGTCGACCTGACCTTTCCCGGCGGGGCAGGCGCGAAGGTCTGGACTTTCGTTACCTATTCACTGCTGCACGCCAATCTCACCCATCTCGGCTTCAACGTGCTGTGGCTGTTGCCGTTTGGCAGCGCGCTGGCGCGGCGCTTCGGTGCGCTCCGCTTCTTTCTGTTCATGGCGGTCACAGCTGTGGCAGGAGCGCTGGCGCATCTTGTGACCCATGAGCACGCGGTGGCGCCGATGATCGGCGCTTCGGCCTCGGTGTCGGGCACCATGGCCGCCGCCATCCGCTTTGCCTTCGTGCGAGGCAGCTTCCTCTCTTTCAGCCGTGGCGATGCGGATGAGGCGGCGAAAGTGCCGGCGCTATCGCTCGCGCGTGCGCTGCGCGATCCGCGGGTGCTGGCGTTTCTCCTGGTGTGGTTCGGCGTCAACCTCATCTTCGGCATCGGCTCGATTGCGATCGGCGCCGACGGCGCCAGCGTCGCCTGGCAGGCGCATATCGGCGGCTTCTTCGCAGGGCTCGTGCTGTTCTCGCTGTTCGATCCCGTGCCGCGACGAGATGGCCATGCTGCAGGTGCGGTGTGACTGCTTGCGGCCTGCCGTGATTTGATTCATCATCGCGGGTCTCAAGAGGCGCCACGGGCGCCCTCTGCGCCCGTGAGAAGCCGCGCGGCCGTGAAGAGCAAAGCCGAGCAAACGGCGAGCAAACGGTATGTCGCGCGCAACCAAAACTGGCGCCACTTCGTTGTTTGAAACTCGAAAATAGGGCCGCCCCCGTCTTTTGAGGAGGCGCGGTCGCTTCAGGGAGACGACAATGACGGTACGTGCAATTCTCGACACCAAGGGACATCAGATCATGAGCGTCCCGCCGGATGCCAAAATGGCCGAGGCGATCAAGCTCCTGAGCGAGCGCAGGATCGGCGCCGTGCTGGTCATGAGCGAGGGCGCCATCGACGGCATCCTGTCGGAACGTGACATCGTGCGCGTGCTGGGCGAGCGGGGCGCTGCAGTGCTTGAGGAGCCGGTCTCGAACGTGATGACGCGCAGGGTCGTCAATTGCCGGCCGAACGACACGGTCAGCGCGATCATGGAAATGATGACACTGGGCAAGTTCCGCCACTTGCCGGTGGTCGACGGCGACCGCGTGGTCGGCCTGATCTCGATCGGCGACGTCGTCAAATGGCGCGTCCAGGAATACGAGAACGAGCAGGAAGCCCTGCGGACTTATATCAAGACCGCTTAGCGCAACCCGCGCTGGTTGATTCGCGCACCCGGATCACCGCTCCTCGACGGGGGGAGGCGAACCGAATCTGCAGATCGATTGAGTTAAGAACTGCGACCGGGTCAGCGCGCGCTCACTCCGCCTTCGGAGCCGTCTCCGGTGCGAGCGCGGGAATCGCTTCGTGGATCGAATCCAGCGCGCGCTCGGCGGCGCGGGCGCCGAACTCGATCAGGTCGGCGGCGCGGTGGAAATCGAACCAGCCGATCTGGCCGACGCGCGGCGTGATCAGAAGGTCGGGTGGATCGCCCGCAAGGCGCGCGCGGGTGATGCGGTCCTGCATGATGTTGAAGGCATCGACCATCACGGATGAAATGCCGGGCCTGCCGCCGCCGCCGAAGAACTCCCGCTTCACGGTGCGCTCGGGCGAGAAGAACTTGCCGAAGCGCCGCTTGGGCGTGTCCTTCGTCCCTTCCTTGGCCGGATCGGGCGTAACAACGGTCTCGGGCACCTCGACCGGCGCGCCGTGGGAATAGATCGTGGTCGAATGGGTGAAGATGTCGCTGGAGAGGTTGGCAGCGATGACAATTTCCGCACCCAGCGCGCGCGCCGCCGACACCGGCACCGGATTGACCAGCGCGCCGTCGACCAGCCAGCGATCGCCGATCAGGACCGGCGAGAAGATCCCAGGCAGCGCATAGGAGGCGCGCATGGCCTCCACCAGCCGTCCGTGGGTGAGCCAGATCTCGTGACCGGTCCGCACCTCGGTGCCGACGCCGGCAAACTTCACCGGCAAGTCCTCGATCAGCGTCTGGCCGATGGACGCCTCGAGCTTTGCTGCAAGCTTCTCGCCGCCGATCAGGCCCGAGCCGTTAAGGCGGATGTCGAGATAGCTGAGAATGTTGCGCACCTGCAGGCTGCGCGCCCATTCCTCCAGCGTGTCGAGATGGCCTGCTGCATAGGCGCCGCCGACGACAGCGCCGATCGAGGTGCCGACCACGATGTTCGGCACGATGCCATGGGCGAGCAAGGTCCGCACCACGCCGATATGGGCAAAGCCGCGCGCCGCGCCGCCGCCGAGTGCAAGCCCGATCACGGGGCGGCGGATGGTGCCGAGCCCGACCTTTTCGACTTCGCCCGGATCTGCCCGCCCGCGTCCGATCAGAATGTCCAACACCAAACTCGTCTCCCGAAGGCCATCAGACTACGCGCGACAGTTGCAGCTTGCCAGAACCCGAGGAAAGCATGGTTTATGCCGCCTTCGAAGGTCGGGTAGGCGGGATTTGTGACTTGATCACGACATCAACATTGCCGGTTCCGACCGGTTCCTGCATGGTGTGTGCGTTAACGCTTAAGGCTTGAATTTGCCGTGTTTTCGGTGAAAAGCAGGTTCATGACATCTCCAGGCGACGGACCATTCGGCTTCCGGCGCAGCCGTCGGCTGCAGCCGCGCCTGGTGCGCGCCACTGTCCTTGCCGCCGTGCTTGCGGGCGCATCGGTCGCCCCCGCCAGCGCTCAGCTGTTCGGTGATCGTCCGCCTCCGGTACCGCCGGCTGCGGTCCCGGATCCCGGTTCGGCCGTCAGCTTGGCGCCGTCCTCGGGCCCGACCTCGACGCCGAACCTGCCGCCAGTGCTGACGCAGCCTTCGCTGGGCCAGCCAACGTTCAATCAGCCTTCGCTCAATCCGCCACCGGCTGCCGCCGTGCCGCCGGCCGCGCCGCCAGGCGTGGCGCCGGGGCAGGCGGTGCTGGCGCTGAGCGCGCGCTATGGCAAGGACATGCCGGTCGTCAATGGCGGGCTGGTGTGGCGCGTGTTCGCCGACCATCCCGACGAGACCGGCTCGTTCAAGATGATTCGGGAGGACCGCGGTGCCACCCCGAATATCGTGCTGGCCCCGGGAAACTACGTGGTGCATGTCGCCCTTGGTCTCGTCAGCGCCGTTCGCACGGTGTCGCTGAAGGCCGAGACCGATCGCGAATTGTTTTTACTGCCGGCGGGCGGCTTACGCATCGAGGGGCGGGTGGGCGCCAGCAAGATCCCGACCAACCAGATTTCTTTTGCGATCTACAAGGGCAGCCAATTCGAGATCGGCGAACGTGCGCCGCTGGTGCCGACGGTCGCCGTCGGCGACGTCGTGCTGTTGCCAGAGGGCACTTATTACATCGTCTCCAACTATGGCGATGCCAATTCCGTGGTGCGCTCGGACATCCGCGTCACCGCGGGCAAGCTGACCGATGTCACCGTCACGCATCGCGCCGCGGTCATCACGCTGAAACTCGTTACCGACAAGGGCGGCGAGGCGCTCGCCAACACGGCCTGGTCCGTGATCACGCCGGGCGGCGACGTCATCAAGGAATCGATCGGGGCCTTCCCGAAGGTGGTGCTCTCCGAAGGCGAATACCGCGCCATCGCCAAGAACGAGGGCAAGGTCTATGAGCGCCCGTTCAACGTCGTCAACGGCGTCGACGGCGAGGTCGAGGTGATCGCGCGCTAAGGCGCCGACGAGCTTCACACAATTCCCCGACCAAGATTTAAGACGACGCAGACCGTGCTCGGTCCGGTCTGGGTCTGGCTTGCGCACTTGTCGGCGACACGAACTGGCGCAGGACCGTTGCGGCTCCGCGCGAGGCCCGCGCGGGCGCTTGTTTCGCGGGCGAGTTAGCCAACAGCTTCTCGCGGAGAAATAGGCGCCGGCGCTTCCGGCGCAACCATGCCGCGTGCCGTGGCTGTCATAGTCTCTAAAGCGCACTAACCATCAGCGCATTTAAGGCTGTCACAATCGCGCATTCGCGCGGCGGATTGTTGATTTTTTACACCGCATTAAGTCGCCCCGAATTGGATACCGCCGGGTCAGAAAGCGCAAGCTTCGGGGACGAGCGATTTCGGGGAAGTGTCATGGGATCTGCCAGAAAGCAGTCCGCAAAGTCGACGGCTGATATGTTCGAGGACGTGCCGGTGCTGCGCCGGAAATGGCAGGCAGGCCTGCGCCCCGGCGAAAAGCTGCCGCGCTATGAAGACGTAATGCTGGGCAGCCTCGGGCGGCTCGCCGATCACATCGTGCTGCTCAAGACCGATAACGACGGCTTTGCGGTCTCGCGTACCGGCCGCTATGCCCAGAAATGGCTGGGCGACGAGCGCTGGGACATTCCGATGGCGGTGCTGCCGCCGGACTGCGCGACCGTGCTCAGCGAAGCCGCCTCGAACGCTGCGAACAACAACCATCCCTATCTAGCCACCGCCCATTGCGTGCGCGACGGCATGGTGCGCACCTATGACGTATTGGCGCTGCCGACGTTCTCACGCTGGGGCGGCATGCTGATCGGTACCTATGTCAACGAGCGCGGCGCGCAATATAATCTTCTGGACGCGATCTTCTCCACCACCGACGACGGCGTGATCGCGGTCTCGACCATTCGCGACGCGAGCGGCGAGCCGGCGGACTTCCAGATCGTGCATCACAACCGGGCGGCTGCGAAGTTGCTCAAGGTGCGCGCCGACGGCCTGCAGTGGCAGCGGCTGAGCGAGGGCAGCCATGCGCTGTGCTCTGATGCCGTGCGCGCACGGTTGCGCGAGACGGTGGCGAGTGCCGCCGAGGTACGCGAGCTGTTCGAGATCGACAGCGACGACCGGGCGCTGAGGCTTTCCATCACGGCCTTCGGCGACATCCTGTCGCTGACCATTTCCGACGTCACGCCGTTGAAGCGGCGCGAAGCCTCGTTCCGGCTCCTGTTCGACAACAACCCGATGCCGATGTGGGTGTTCGACGCCGAGACCATGGGTTTCCTCAAGGTGAATGACGCGGCCGTCAGGCACTAAGGCTACAGCCGCGAGACGTTTCTCGGCATGAAGCTGCGCGAGATATGGCCGCAGGACGAATGGGTCAGCCATGGCCAGGCGCTGGCACATATCGGCGACACCTACCAGTCCGAGCGGCACTGGCGGCACCTCAAGGCCGACGGCAGCGAAATCCAGGTGCTCACCTTCGGTCGCCGCGTCGCCTTCGAAGGCCGGGACGGCTATCTGGTCGCGGTCGTCGACATCACCGAGCGACGCAAGGCCGAGGCCCGCATCGCCTACATGGCCCATCATGACGGGCTTACCAATCTGGCAAACCGCGAGCTGTACCAGGAGCGGCTGAAGCAGGCGCTGGACGCAGGTCAACGCGTGGCGGTGCTTTGCATCGATCTCGACCTGTTCAAGAACGTCAATGATTCCTTCGGTCACCCGACGGGCGACCGCCTGTTGCGGCAGGTCGCCGACCGGCTGCGCGCGCAGGTGCGCGGCAACAATCTGGCCGCACGCCTCGGCGGCGACGAGTTCGCGGTGGTTCTGGCCGACGTATCGCCGAAAGAGGTCAGCGGTTTTGCCGCGCGCCTGATAAGCGTGTTGAGCGCGCCTTACGACATCGATGGCAATGAAGCGGTGATCGGTGCGTCCATCGGCATTGCGCTGTCGCCCGGCGATGGCACGACCAGCGAGGAATTGATGCGCAACGCTGACATGGCGCTTTATCGCGCCAAGGAGGACGGCCGCGGCGTGCACTGCTTCTTCGAACGCGTGATGGACCTGCAGGCGCAGAAGCGCCGCGAGATGGAGCTCGATCTGCGCCGCGCCTTTGCCAATGGCGAGTTCGAACTGCACTACCAGCCGCTGCTCGACATCGCGACCGACAAGATCTCCGGCTTCGAGTCGCTCCTGCGCTGGCGGCATCCGGAGAAAGGCATGATCTCGCCCGCCGAGTTCATTCCCGTCGCCGAGGACATCGGGCTGATCAACGCGATCGGTGAATGGGTCCTGCGCGAGGCCTGCAACGAGGCGGTGAAATGGCCGGCCGAGATCAAGGTCGCGGTGAATCTGTCGCCGGTGCAATTTCGCAGCCGCAACCTCGTGCAGGTGGTGATTTCCGCGCTGGCCAATTCCGGCCTGTCGCCGAAGCGTCTCGAGCTCGAGATTACCGAGTCGGTGTTCCTGGCGGAGACCGAGGCCAATCTTGCGATCCTGCACCAGCTGCGCGAGCTTGGTGTCGCCATCTCCATGGACGATTTCGGCACCGGCTATTCCAGCCTGAGCTATCTGCGCAGCTTTCCCTTCGACAAAATCAAGATCGACCGCTCCTTCGTCAAGGATCTCGCCGAGCGCTCCGACAGCGTCGCCATCGTGCGTGCGATCTCGGGGCTAGGCCGCAGCCTCAACATAACGACGACCGCCGAAGGCGTCGAGACCACCGACCAGCTCGACTGGCTGCGCGCCGAAGGCTGCAACGAGGTGCAGGGCTTCCTGTTCAGCGGCGCGAAGCCGGCCGCGGAAGTCGAGCAGTTGCTATTCCGGTTCGGAGCAAGGGCGACGAAGGCGGCTTAGCAAATCCATCCGCAGCGTCGTCCCGGCTTTCGCCGGGCCAACCAGGGATCAAAACCGCGTTACGATGTCCGACAGAAGCGGGCGCGGGCGGTCTTCATTGGGCTTCGTCGTCTTGCCGATATGAATGAAGCCCGCAATCTTCTCGTCCGCCCTCACGCCGAGGCCATCGAGCACGTCGCGGTCGAAGGCGAACCAGCCGGTGAGCCAGCAGGCGCCATAGCCGAGCGCGGTCGCCGCGGTGACGATGTTCATGGCGCTCGCGCCGGCGGAGAGCTCCTGCTCGAAAGCCGGAACCTTCGGGTGTGGCTTGGTGAAGCTGACGATCGCAATCACCAGCGGCGCGTCGGTCAGGCGCTTCTTTTCGATTTCGACATCGGCCGCACTCGCTTGCGGGTTTTTCCGCGCAAACACCTTGGCGATGACCTCGCCCGCGCGCTCCCTTGCATCGCCCTCGAACACGATGAAGCGCCACGGCGCGAGCTTGCCGTGATCGGGCACCCGCGCGCCGATGGTGAGGATGGTGTCGAGCTCAGCCGAGGAGGGGCCGGGGCCGGTCATCTCGCGCGGCTTGACCGAGCGGCGGACTTTCAACAGTTCAATGGCGTCGGGCACGATGTCTCTTTCGTCGTTTAATATCTGCCGGACAGATAGGCCTGCGCTCCCGGTTGCGGAAGCGCAGTTTAGAGCGATTATGACGGCTCACTCGGCCGCGGCGCTCAAGCGCGCCCGCCATACGTCAGGCGGTACGGCTTCTTCCACCAGCGCGGCGATCGCCTCGTCCGTCGGCATCACTGTCTGCCCTTCCTTGCCGAGCCGGCGCACCGAGACCGAATGGGTCTCGGCCTCCTTCTTGCCGACCACGAGCAGCGCCGGGATCTTGGCCAGCGAATGCTCGCGGACCTTGTAGTTGATCTTCTCGTTGCGCAGGTCGATGTCGACGCGCAGGCCGGCACGGCGCGCAGCTTCCACCACGCGCCTGGCGTATTCGTCGCCCTCCGAGGTGATGGTGGTGACCACCGCCTGGATCGGCGCGAGCCAAAGCGGGAAGTTGCCGGCGTAATGCTCGATCAGGATGCCGATGAAGCGCTCCATCGAGCCGCAGATCGCGCGATGCACCATCACCGGCGCCTTCTTGGCGCCGTCATGGTCGATGTAGAATGCGCCGAACCGCTCCGGCAGGTTGAAGTCGACCTGCGTGGTGCCGCACTGCCAGTCGCGGCCGATAGCGTCGCGCAGCACATATTCGAACTTCGGCCCGTAGAAGGCGCCTTCGCCGGGATTGATCTCGGTCCGGATGTTGTTGCGCTGGGCCTTGATCTCCTGCAGCACGGTCGCCATCACGCGCTCCGCATGGTCCCACATCGCATCCGTGCCGACGCGCTTCTCCGGCCGGGTCGAGAGCTTGACGGTCAGCTCGCCCTCGAAGCCGAAATCGGCGTAGGTTGAGAGGATCAGGTCGTTGATCTTCAGGCACTCCTCCGCGAGCTGGTTCTCGGTGCAGAAGATATGCGCATCGTCCTGGGTGAAGCCGCGCACGCGCATCAACCCGTGCATGGCGCCCGACGGCTCGTAGCGATGCACCACGCCGAACTCGGCCAATCGCAAGGGCAGGTCGCGGTAGCTCTTCAGGCCGTGCTTGAAGATCTGCACATGGCCCGGGCAGTTCATCGGCTTCAGCGCAAACCAACGCTTGTCCTCGGCCTCGTCGCCGGCGGACTGGGCCGCGAACATGTTCTCGCGATACCAGTCCCAGTGGCCCGAAGTCTCCCACAGCGACTTGTCGAGGATCTGCGGCGCATTGACCTCGTTGTAGTCGCCCGCAAGGCGCCGGCGCATATAGGCGATCAGCTGCTGGAAGATGGTCCAGCCCTTGGGGTGCCAGAACACGACGCCCGGACCTTCCTCCTGGAAGTGGAAAAGGTCGAGCTCGCGGCCGAGCCTGCGGTGGTCGCGCTTCTCGGCTTCCTCGATCTGCTTCAGGTAGGTGTCGAGCTCCTCCTGCTTCGCAAAGGCGGTGCCGTAGATGCGGGTCAGCATCGGGTTGTTGGAATCGCCGCGCCAATAGGCGCCCGCCACCTTCATCAGCTTGAAGGCGTTCCCGATCTTGCCGGTCGAGGTCATATGCGGGCCGCGGCAGAGGTCGAACCAGTCGCCCTGGAAGTAGATCTTGATCGGCTCGTTGCCGGGAATGGCGTCGACCAGCTCGACCTTGAACGCCTCGCCCTTGTCGCGGAACACCTCCTTGGTCCGCTCGCGATCCCAGACCTCCTTGGTGAACGGTTTGTCGCGCCCGATGATCTCGCGCATCTTCTTCTCGATCGCGGGAAAATCTTCCGGAGTGAACGGCTCGTTGCGGAAGAAGTCGTAATAGAAGCCGTTCTCGATCACCGGGCCGATGGTGACCTGGGTGCCCGGCCACAGCGACTGCACGGCTTCCGCCAGCACATGGGCGCAGTCATGCCGGATCAGTTCCAGCGCGCGCGGTTCCTCGCGGGAAACGAATTCGATCTTTGCATCGTCTTCGATGACGTCGTTGAGGTCGGCGAGGTCGCCGTTCAGCGTCATCGCCACGGTGCGCTTGGCCAGCGAAGGCGAGATGCTTTTGGCAATATCGAGGCCGGTGGCGTTTCTGGGAAACTCCCGCTTGGCGCCGTCAGGGAAGGTGATGACGATCCTTTCCAAGGGCTGCGAGGGCTTGAGATTGCTCAGGCTGTACTGGAAGCCGGATTCGGATTTGTGGTCAGAAGACTTTTCAGACATTGGGCGGCTCCTGAAGCTCACTCCTGCGAACGAGCGCAGGTAAGCGGGAAGATGCCGATATAGCAGGGGATTCGGGCGTTGCAATCGGCGGAAATGGGGAAAAACGGCGGAATGCCCGTGCAGGCCGTGCGCAGCCTTTGGTTGCCGGCGCATGGACTCGTCACCGCGGGCTTGTTAGGTTCGCGCCAGCCCCTCACTAGCCATTTTCCCGTTCCAATTCCAATCCCCATGTCCGTGCGTGCCAGCGGCCGGTTGCGGCGCAGGCATCCGGCTCGAGCACCGGGGGCTGCGAAATAGCGAGTTGCGGCTTTTGGAACTTGGCAAACGGGACCAGACCGGCTTAAAGCCCAAGCCGCACACCGGGCGCGCCGGTCGATCACCGGGGGAGCCCTTTCCGATACTTAAGATACTTAACAAGAGTGATCAGAGATGAGACGAGCCTTGAGACCGGCCCTGGCGTTCGCGGCGATTGTTAGTTCGGCCGCAGCCTTCGCCCAATCCGCGCCGCCCGACCCGGCGCCTCCGATGGTCGGCGACAAGCCGCTGATGCAAGTCAAGCCGCACGCGGCGAAGTCGGAGACAAAATCGGCCGCAGGCAAGAACCAGCCCATGGCGGTACGGCTGCAGGCCTGCCTTGAGATCGACGACGGCACCAAGGAGAGGCTGAACTGCTACGACGAGGTGATCAAGCCGGAGCCGAAGGAGAAGGCGGCGGCTGCCAAGCGTGTCGTGGACTGCAAGTTCACCAAGGAAGAGGACGAGCGGCTTGCCTGCTACAACGGCTTTGTCGAGAGCATGCCGAAGCTGCCCAAGTCCTGATCGGGGAAAATGCTTGATTGGCGACGTCCCGACCTGCGCAAAAGGCATCGAAGGCGACGGTCGCCGACAATGCCGCGTGGCCTTTGGGGGGAGACACCGCCGCTAGCGGCTGGCGGAGGCGGGCAGGCCGGAGGCGACCTTCATCGACGGCGCCGCGGCCATCTTCATCAGCACCTGCTCGATCGGGTTCTTGGTCCAGGCCTGCGTCACGTAGCTGCGGTGGGTGATGCCGTCGCCGGTCTCGACAAAGACGACGCTGCCGGGCCGCAGCGGTGCGTCCATGTCCTCGGAGACTGTAATGCCCTTGGCGCGCAGCATGTGCATCAGCTCGTGGTCGTGCGGCGCGGTGTAGTGGGTGTAGGAGCTGACGAAGAAGCCGGACCGGTGGGCCTCGATCCAGTTCGCGAACTTGTCGAGCTGGCCGTAGACCGCGTCCAGCAGCACGACGCCGCGGACCTGATCGGATAGGCCGCCGACGTCGAGGCTAAAGGCCGTCGGCAGGAAGCCACCGCTATAGCCGACGATCACGATCGGCAGCTTGGCGAAATCCTTGGCGGCACCGGGATCGCCATAGAGGCGGGCGAGCTGGTCGGCAGATTCCATGATGAAGCGGCGGAAGTTGCCCGGTTGCCAGAATTTGCCGGCGCTGGAATCGGCGGCATCGACCGCCATCTGCGGCGCAAGCAGCACGGCGTTGGCGCCGGACTCGGAGATCTGCTGCGGCACCAGCTGACGGTCGCGCACGTCGCGCTCAAGCGTCGCGCCATTGCCGTGGAAGAACACCACGATCACGCCGGGTTTGCGCAGGTCGAATGTCTCGGGGATGTGCACCAGCACGCGGCTGTCGTTATAGGTCTCGTTCTCCCAGTAGACCCGGCCCGAATAGCTGCGATGGCCGCGGCGACCGCCGCTGGCGACGTTGAGGAAGGCGGAGTCGGACTGGGGATTGTCGCCGTAATAGGGGAACGCCGAATATTTCATGCTGACCAGTGTGGTCATGTCCTGCTGCGCGCTCGGCCGGTGGTAGGGGACCTGCGGCTCCAGCGAGGCGACGCGGTAGGGCGCGGGCTCGGCGCGGGCCACGGCCGGCCTGGGGGCGAAGTCCGACAGCTGATGCTGGGCCAGCGTCTCGCCAGCAGACGGGAAGCGGTCGCGGAATTGCGAGGCCGGGAAACGTTCGTCAAAGGTGGCGTCGGGAGCGGCCTGTGTGCTCGCTTGGGCGCTGACAGGGCGGACGTTCGCTGCGAGCGCGCCGGGATCGGGGGCGCGGCTGCATTGCGCGATCAGGAGCGAGGCAGGGATCAGTAGCAAGGCCGTGGCGGCAAGACGCAAGCGCGCATGGGCGCGCGCGCCCGGTTGCCTGGCCGGGCGCGCGCAATCAGTTCCATGGAAACGCAGATAGTCCCCGACCATCCACCCCTTACCCCAAGTCCGCCAATGAATAGTGCGAGCTCACTTGCTTGTCGGCACGCCTGCAAGTTCACCTGCACCGGTCTGGCGACACATAGTTTTCCGGAAAAACTCCCCAATCCGGAAAACCCCAAGAAGAACATCGAAAAAGAAGACCATCAAATCATGTCCTGATTGTGGGACGGCGCTCCCCTTTCGGTAACCCCGGGATTACCCGGGAAGGTCGTTCGGTGCAAAAATACCGTTTATCATAATGATATTTATTCCGCGTTAACCATTCTTGAATTGACCTCAGTCAGCCTGCACCATTACGCCAATAGCGGGGTGCGCAATTCAAATGACGGCATCAGAGACCGGAAGCGCGGCATGGCCGGACCGGCTTCTTGAGAGCCGGCCCTCGGTGTCGATCCTTGTCGCCACGGCCATCGTGGTCGCCGACATGGTCGGGGTCGGCGTCTTCACGAGCCTCGGCTTCCAGGTCAAGGACATCCCCTCCGGCTTCTCGATCCTCCTGTTGTGGACAGTGGGGGGCCTGGTCGCGCTGTGCGGGGTGTTTTCCTATGGCGAGCTCAGCGCCATGTTTCCCCGCTCCAGCGGCGAGTACAATTTCCTGAGCCGCGCCTATCATCCGGCGTTCGGCTTCCTGGCGGGCTGGGTCTCCGCGACCGTCGGCTTTGCCGCGCCGGTTGCGCTGGCCGCGATGGCTTTCGGGGAATATGGCAAGTCGGTGTTTCCGGCTGGCACGCCGCTGGCGCTCGCCATCGGCGTGGTGTGGCTGGTCTCGCTGGTGCAATTGACGGGGGTGAAGCACTCCTCCACCTTTCAACTGGTTGCGACCATCCTGAAGGTGGTGCTGATCGCTGCCTTCCTGCTCGCGGGCGTTTTCGTCGCGACCCCGCAGCCGATCTCGTTTGCGCCACAGGCGGGCGATTTCGCCCATGTCGTGAGCGCGCCCTTCGCCATCAGCCTCGTGTTCGTGATGTACTCGTTCTCGGGCTGGAACGCCGCGACCTACATCATAGGCGAAATGCGCGATGCGACGCAGAACGCCCCGCGCGCGATGCTTGCGGGGACGCTGATCGTGATGGCGCTCTACATCGCGCTCAACGCGGTTTTCCTGCACACCGCGCCGATCGACAGGCTCGCCGGGCAGCTCGATGTCGCGAGCATCTCGGGCCGCTTCATCTTCGGCGACATCGGCGGACGCGTCGTCGCCGCCATGATCTGTATCGGCCTGGTCTCCTCGATCTCGGCGATGATGTGGATCGGCCCCCGTGTGATGATGACCATGGGGGAGGACATCCCGGCCTTGAGGCTGTTCGCCCGCCGCTCGAAAGGCGGCGCGCCGGTGTTGGCGATCCTGTTTCAGCTTGCGGTCGCAAATCTGCTGCTATTGTCGCGCAGTTTCGAGGCGGTGCTCGACTTCATCCAGTTCGCGCTGTTGTTCTGCTCGTTTTTCACCGTGCTTGGCGTGATCAAGCTGCGCATCACGCGACCGGATCTGCCGCGGCCCTATCGCGCCTGGGGATACCCGATTACGCCAGTGGTTTTCCTGCTCGTGACCGGCTTCATGATGTACTATCTCGTGACCGAACGGCCGCTGCAGTCATTCCTTGGAATGTTGATGATGATGTCGGGCCTTTTGATTTACGCCATTTTTCACAGGCGGACCGCGATGGGCACCGCAGCTTGAGGCCGTGACGCGAGATGAAGCAAGTGCTGAAAATTGCGGCGGCTGCCGCGACCCTGCTCCTCGCACTCGCCATTCCGGCGCGTGCCGCGGATGTCACCGTCGACGACACCGCGCGGTTTCTGGCAGGGATGCAGCCCTCGGCCGACTCGCCCCTGATGCCGCTCACCAGGGATCCCGCCTGGCAGCACCACGCCAGATTTTTCGACACGGCCTTCGCCCAGCTCGATCAGCGCCAGCTCTCCAAGGTCCACGCCTGGGCGGACGCCAATCTCGCGGCACCGCGCCCGACCATGTTCTACATGTTCTCCGGGCCCGACTTCCTCTACGCCAACGCCTTCTATTCCAAGGCCACGACCTACGTGCTTGCGGCGCTCGAGCCGCCCGGTGTCGTGCCGGATATGACGAAGCTGCCGCGCGGCAGCATCGGGCCCGGGCTTGCCAATGTCGAGCACTCCTTGAGTTCGGTCCTGAACTTCTCGTTCTTCATCACCAACCACATGAAGGTCGACTTCCACGCCAGCCAGATCAACGGCGCGCTGCCGATCCTCTATGTGTTCATGGCCCGCTCCGGAAAGACGCTCAAGAGCGTCGACGCGGTGGGGCTCGACGACAAGGGCACGCTGCTTACGGGCGCTGACGCGGGCAGGGCGGTCACCCATGGCGCGCGCATCATCTTCGCGGGACAGGATGGGGTGGAAAAGACGCTGTATTACTTCTCGACCGATCTCTCCAATTCAGGCGTCAAGGCCAGCGGCTTCCTCAAGTTCTGCGATACGCTCGCGCCCGGCAACAGCCTGATCAAGAGCGCGTCCTATCTGATGCATGCCGGCAACTTCTCCGCGGTGCGCAACTGGCTGCTCGGCAACAGCGCGACCATTATCCAGGATGATTCCGGAATCCCGCTCGCCTATTATAACGCGCGGAAATGGCAGTTTTTCCCATTCGGCCGCTATGCCGGTCCGATCGACAAGTTCCCCCGGCGCTACCAGCATCAATATGCAGAGTTGTTCACCCGCGCCCAGCCGATCGATTTCGGTATTGGCTATCGCTGGCACGCGCATGAATCGAATCTGCTGCTGTCCGTAAAGACGGACTCTGACGAGCCGGCGACAGCGGAGGTGACGTCGGCAGTCGAACCTGTGTCGGTGCCGAAACCTGTACGAGTGAAGAGGTCGCGCCCGCCAGCGCCGGTCGGCCAGCAGCAGGGGATATTTGGCTTTTTCTTCTGGCGCTAATCACCATCGCACATTTTGGCTCGGAACGATGAACGCCGTGGTGTTTGGCGCTTTCGAGGATTCCGAGCTCGCTACGTAAACAAATGCTCCGAGGCTGACCAGAATAAGCGCTACCACCGCTAGTAGATCGATCTGCCGAGGATCGTGGCCACGACCCTTGATTTTCCACCACATTGTTGACCTCCCGAAGGAGTGTTTTTCAAAACAATGCGAGCAGCCCCGCGCGCGTTCCCCCGACAATCCAGCAATGCATGGCGTGCTTGAAAGCGGCGCAGCAAGATCAGGGCGCGTTGACGCCGCGCCAGCGCGCGTAGCGCCAGGGCAGGTACCAGCATGCATTGTGCGGCGGCGTCGATGGCACAAGGTCGATGCCGGAGGTGCCCCACGGCTGGCAGCGCAACAGCCGCGCCAGCGTCATCCAGCCGCCGGCCCACAGACCGAAGCGCTCGATCGCCTCGTCGGCATAGACCGAGCAGGTCGGCAGGTGACGGCAATTGTAGCCGACCAGGGGAGAGAGCATGTGCCGGTAAAGCCAGATCAGCGCGCGGCCCGCATTGCGAGGCAATCGCGCCAGCGCCTGCAAGGCATCGCGGTGATTGTGAGGTGCGCTGTTCATAGGCCGGCTGCTACAATCATAAGCGCACATCTGCGCGGTTCCTCGGCAGGGAACTGAAGTTCCTGATTTATCACCATATTTTTTGCAATTTTCACATGCTTTTTGCGGGCAGCGCAGCAAGTCGCTCTGGACGACGCGTAGTCCCCCGGATACCATTTTTATGAACGTTGTGTGAGACTTGCTGCTGGTCGATTGGGGCTTGGGGAAGGAACCGGTTTGACACGCTTGAAATCCTCAACACTTCGCACCTCGACCCTCCTGGGCGCGGCGCTCTTCACGCTTGCCCTGTTCACCTCGTTCCATCAGCTCGGCACCGCCTATGCGGGCACCGCGATGGAGGAACGCAAGCAGCCCATGAAGTTCGGCTGGGTCGATTGCCAACCAAATTGCCACGGCTGGGTCAGCGCGGTCGGCATCGTCACCGCAGACACACCGAAGGACTTTGACGATTTCGCGCGCGGGCGGCAGCTGGGTGGTGCCACCGTGGTGCTGGATTCCAGCGGCGGCTCGGTCAACGACGCCATCACGCTTGGACGGCGGTTCCGCACCCTCGGGCTGCTCACGACGGTCGGCGTCAGCGTGATCGCGCATTCGCAGCAGGGCGACCGCACCAGCGTGACGCCCGGCGCTTACTGCGAATCCATGTGCGTCTACCTCCTGCTCGCCGGTACGACGCGCTACGTGCCCCCGAGTGCCCACGTGCGCGTGCATCAG
This sequence comes from Bradyrhizobium sp. Tv2a-2, assembly GCF_000472425.1. Classification (GTDB taxonomy): domain Bacteria; phylum Pseudomonadota; class Alphaproteobacteria; order Rhizobiales; family Xanthobacteraceae; genus Bradyrhizobium. The sequence continues at coordinate 89,815 of NZ_AXAI01000008.1, forward strand.
ATCTGGATGGGCGACCGCGCCGACGACGCCAAGGCGGCCAGCTATACGGCGCAGGACCTTACCATCGTCGAGCGCGACATTGGACGTCTCGCCAAATACACTTTCGACATGGGCGGTGCGGGCGACCTGCTCGCGCTCTCGCTCAACGTTCCGCCGTGGGAAGATCTGCATGAATTGACGGCCGCGGAACTGCGGGTCACCAACCTGATCACCACAGACCAGATCGCCGATGTGCTGCCGCGGTCCGATCTGTCGGACAAGGTCGTGAGCCTCAAATCCAAGCCGGTGCAGGATCGTTTCGCCAGTGCGGAAACCGAGGCCACGGCACCGACCAAGACCGCGGAGGCGACCGCCGCCGTCGCGCCGGCGCCGACCGGCAAATGACCTAAAAGCATGATCCGGAAGAGTGTGCAGCGGTCTTCCGAAAAGGTCATGCTCAAATCAAAGACCTAAAGCGCGATGAGGATCCAACCAAATCTCACCGCGTTTTAGCCTTCCAAGCTAACCTTGGGCCGTGGCTGGCGCGCGCCCCTTGGCCTCGATCTGACCGATCGCGTCCACCACGGCATCGAAGGTCAGCATGGTCGAGGCGTGGCGCGCCTTGAAGTCGCGCACCGGCTCCAACAGCCCAATGTCGGCCCATTTGCCCTGCGGCGGGGCACCGTTCTCCTTGAGCATTTTGCGAACGGTTTCCCGCAACTCGCGGAGTTCGCTTGCGGTCGAGCCCACGACATGGCGCGCCATGATGGAGGAGGAGGCTTGCCCGAGCGCGCAGGCCTTCACGTCATGGGCGAAGTCGGTGACGACAGGACCATCCATCTTGAGGTCGACCTTGACCGTCGATCCGCACAGCTTGGAATGGGCGGTGGCACTGGCGTCGGGGGCGGGCAGGCGTCCGAGCCGCGGAATATTTCCCGCCAACTCGATGATTTTCTTGTTGTAGATATCGTTTAGCATGGCGGGTAGGTCTTCCGCGAACGCAGGGATACGGCCTTGGCGGCCGGGGTTCATGGTCCTATATATGGGCGGGTACGGTGCAAATACAGCCTCAGCTGTATCTCAGGCGTCCGGCGGAAACCCGCCCCGTCTGCCGGTGACACTCCGGTCTTTGGATAAATCGACCGGTCGAACGGAGTTGACATGGACGCATTGATCAAGCCAATCCGCCCCAACAAGCCCTCTGACGGTAAGCTGCCCGAAGCGCGGCCCGGCGAGCTCGATCCTGCCGACTTCATGGCGGCCGCAGTCCGGCCAGACCAGCCGCGCCCATCGCGGGCGGAGGCCGAAACAGCGGTACATACCCTGCTGGCCTATATCGGCGAGAATACCGGCCGCGAAGGCCTTCTGGACACGCCGCGCCGGGTGGTCGAGGCGTTCGACGAGCTTTACCAGGGCTACCACCAGTGCCCGGCCGAGGTGCTGGACCGCACCTTCGGCGAAACCGCCGGCTATGACGATTTCGTGCTGGTCCGTGACATCGAGTTCACCTCGCAATGCGAGCACCACATGATGCCGTTCTACGGTAAGGCGCACATCGCCTATACGCCGGTCGAACGGGTGGTGGGCCTGTCCAAGCTGGCCCGGCTGACCGATATTTTCGCACGTCGCCTGCAGACCCAGGAGCATCTCACCGCCCAGATCGCTGCTGCCATCGACGAGGTTCTCAAGCCTCGCGGCGTTGCGGTCTTGATCGAAGCGGAGCATACGTGCATGTCGGTGCGCGGCGTCGCCAAGCACGGCGCGACGACGTTCACCAGCCGCTTCACCGGGATGTTCCGCGACAATCCGGCAGAGCAGCAGCGTTTCCTGTCCATGGTGCGAGGGCCGCACCGCTGATCCGCCGGCCCTCGCTTTTGAATGAGTGAGGGTTTGTCGTGTCGTCCACATCCGCTGCCGTCGATGAGCGCGAGGAGGGGTTGAGCTTTCAGCCCAAATTCGACGCAACGGGACTTCTGACCTGCGTCGCGACGGACGTGGCCACGGGCGAATTGCTGATGGTCGCGCACATGAACGAGGAAGCGCTGCGCAAGACCATCGAGACCGGCGAGGCCTGGTATTTCAGCCGCTCCCGCAAGGCGCTGTGGCGAAAGGGTGAGACCTCAGGTCACGTCCAGCGCGTGCGTGAGATTCGCACCGATTGCGACCAGGATGCGGTCTGGATCAAGGTCGAGCAGGTGGGCGCGGCCTGCCACACGGGCCGCCGCTCCTGCTTCTACCGAAAGATCGAGACGGCCGAGGGCGGCCCGCGACTTGCTTTCGCGGATGCCGAGCGGCTGTTCGATCCGGGCGCAGTGTACAAGACCTAGCACCCGCTCCCCGCACGCGACGAAATTCCACCACATTCCAGACCGGAGCAACCTGGCGCATGACATCTGCGTGCGGCATCGATTTTGGCACCTCGAACTCCTCAGTCGGCGTCTGCGACGCGCAGGGGGCTCGTCTGCTATCCATCCAGCGTGCCGCAACGTCGGTGCCAACGGCCTTGTTCTTCAGCTTCGACGACGATTCGACAACCTTCGGTCATGAAGCGCTCGAGCGCTATTTCGCGCGCGAGCCGGGCCGCTACCTGCGTGCAATCAAGAGCGTGCTCGGCGCCAAGCTTTTCGAGGAGACAACGCCGGTCAAGCTGAAGCGCTACGCCTTCGGCGAGATCATCGCGACATTTCTGCGTTTCCTGCGCACGGCGGCTGCGCGAAGCCTCGGCGCGCCGCCGACCAGCGTCGTGCTCGGCCGTCCGGCGTTCTTTGTCGACGACGACCCCGAAGCCGATGCTGCGGCGGAACGCCAGCTCGAGGCGGCTGCGCGGGCGGCCGGCTTCGAGAGGATCGCCTTCCAGTTCGAGCCGATCGCGGCGGCCCTCGATTATGAACAGAGCGTCGATGCCGAGGAGATCGCGCTGGTGGCCGACATCGGCGGCGGCACGTCGGATTTCTCAGTCGTGCGGGTCTCTCCCGAGCGTTCGCGATTGCGCGACCGGCGCGAGGACATTCTCGGATTCACCGGCGTCCACATCGGCGGCACGGATTTCGACCGGCAGTTGGGACTAAAGAGCGTGATGCCAGCACTTGGCCTGCACAGTCCGCTTCGCCGCAAGGGGCTGGATGCGCCGTCGTGGTACTTTTCCGACCTCGCGACCTGGCACAGAATCAATTTCCTGTACGATCAGAAGGTGCTGACCGAGGTGCGCGGCGTTTTGCGCGATTCCGCGGAGCCGGAGAAAATCGAACGCCTGCTGCGCGTGCTCGAGCAGCGGAAGGGGCACGAGCTGTTGGCGGACGTCGAATCTGCCAAGATCGAGCTGTCGCGCGCGGATCTCGCCGAGCTCGATCTGGACGATAGCGTCGCCGACATCTCGCTCCAGATCACCCGAAGAGAGCTCGATGCGGCCGTCGCCGACAGCCTGCGGCGGATACGATCCCGCATCGATGATGTGCTGCGGATGGCCGGCCTCACGCGGGACTCGGTATCGGCCGTGTTTCTCACCGGCGGTGCCACCAGGATGCCTGCGGTGCGGAACTGCATCGCCGCTGCAGTGCCGACTGCGCGGCTCATTGCAGGCGATGCCTTCGGGAGCGTCGCGACGGGCCTTGCGCTGGACGCCGCCAAGCGATTTGCGTAGAGCGTTTTCGAGCGAAGTGGACACCGGTTCGCGTGAAGAAAACGCGTCAAAACAAGAATCCAGAGCTTCGGTTCTGATTCAATCAGAACCGAAAATGCTAGTGGGTGACGGGTCGGGTCCGGGCCCGCACCGATGCGCGCCCTGGAGTGACGCAGCCAATGGCCGACTTTAACCCGGCATTAACCATAACCATCCCAGTGTGCGGGCCAATTGAGGCGCCAGAACGGGGCACCAGGGAATGTCGGTCGACACGTCAAACGCCACGGCCGCGACAGGTCTCCCGCGGGTAAGCGGCGCGATCAAGCAGGCTTCCAATTCGACTGGCGCGAGCTTCGAATATCTGCTGGCGACTGCCAAGATGGAGTCGGATTTCAATCCGAGCGCGGGCGCCTCGACATCCTCGGCACGCGGCCTCTACCAGTTCATTGACCAGACCTGGCTTGCAACCGTCAAGGAAGCCGCCGGCGAACTCGGCTACGGCCAATATGCCGACGCCATCACCAAGACCTCGTCCGGCGAGTATGTGGTCGGCGATTCGTCGACGCGACAGGCGATCATGAAGCTGCGCGACGATCCGGCCGTGGCTTCCGCCATGGCGGGCGCGCTGACCCAGTCCAACAGCTTTCAGCTGACCGGCATGATCGGCCGCCGGCCGACCGACGGCGAGCTCTATATGGCGCACTTCATGGGGGTCGGTGGCGCTGCCAAGTTGATCACCAGCGCCGAGGACAATCCGCAGGCCAATGCGGCGCGGATGTTCCCGAGCGCGGCCGCCGCCAACCACTCCATCTTCTACGATCGCTCAGGCAATGCGCGCAGCGTTTCGGACGTCTATTCGGTCCTGAACGCGCGCTATGCCGGCGCGGCCAATTCGTCGGCCACGCAAGCAGCCCTCGCAGTGTTTGGCAGCGGAGCCTCGGCGAGCGCGTCGGTATCGGGCTCGGCTGTGACGCCCGCGGTCGCGAGCGCCGTCTATCTCTCGACATTCCCCGACGTCCATGCGTCGGCGGCCGCATCGTCGGCGAATGCCAGCAGCGCCGGCAACCCGCAGCCGAACGACCCGATGTTTCGCTCGCTGTTCCAGGCCGAGGACGGCGCGCAAACCGTATCTCCAACGGTTCAGGCACTGTGGGGCAAGTCGTCCTCGCTCACTTCGAATGCCGCCGCGAGCGGGCCCGCCAGCGCGGCGTCCAGCGGCAATACCAGCGCGGCGCCGCTCGACCTCTTCAGCGACCGCAACGGTACGTTCAGCGGCTAAAGCGCGATGAGATTTGGTTGAATCGTCATCGCGCTTTAGGTCTTTGATTGAGCATGATCTTTTCGGAAAACCGCTACGCACTTTTCCGGATCATGCTTTAGCCGCTCGGCCAATGGCCGATCCGCGCCCTTAACAAAACGTCAATAAAACCAGTCGGTTATGGTGAACGCTTTGTTAAGCGTCGTGGTTTACTTTCTCTTGTCATGGCCAACGCGCCTGCTCCGCGCCCCACGCGGAACAGGTGGCGTCGAGAGGCTGTATGGGTTTGGTTGCGTAGGCCGGAAAGACAATGATCGTTCGGCAGTTCATCAATTGGATCAGGACGGCTTCCGCGGGCGAGCGGGCGGAGGCGACGCGTTCCCTGGCGCGGGCCTGGTTGATTTCCGATCTCTCCGAGGACGACCGCGCGGCGGCCGAAGGCGCGCTGCTCATGATGCTGGACGATCCGTCGCCCCTGGTGCGCCAGGCCATGGCAGACGTGTTTGCGCGCAGCGCGGAGGCGCCGGCGGCGATCGTTCAGGCACTGTCGCAGGACCAGTCCTCGGTCGCGCTTGCCGTGCTCGAACATTCGCCGCTTCTGATCGACGCCGATCTTGTCGATATCGTCGCGACCGGCGATTGCGAAACCCAGTGCGCCGTGGCCCGACGCGTCAGGCTGCCGGTATCGGTCTGTGCCGCGATCGCCGAGGTCGGCAGTGCGGCGGCTGCGCTTGAATTGATCGAAAACCCCTACGCGGCGCTTGCGCCGTTCTCCTGGGACCGCATCGTCGAGCGGCACGGTCATCTCGCCGCCATCAGGGAATCCATGCTGGTTCTGGAGGGGTTGCCGGCGGCGACGCGTGCAGCCCTCGTCGCAAAATTGTCGGAGACGCTGGCGCAGTTCGTGGTCGCCAGGAATTGGCTGAGCGCCGACCGGGCAGGTCGCCTCACCAGCGAAGCGCGCGACCGCTCGACGCTGAACATCGCGGCGTGCTCGGGCGGCGAGGACATGCGCGGCCTCGTCAGCCATCTGCGCCAAACCGGCCAGCTGACCGCGGGACTCGTGCTGCGCGCGCTGCTCTCGGGCAATCTCGAATTGTTCGAGGCCGCGCTGGCTGAATTGTCGGAGCTGCCACAGGCGCGCGTGGCCTCGCTGTTGCACGATCGCGGCGGCGCGAGCCTGGAGGCGCTGCTGCGCCGCGCCGGCCTGCCGGAATCGACCTTTGCCGCCTTCCGCGTCGCGCTCGATGTCTGTCACGAGATCGGTTTTGCGGACTCCGCCGGCACCGCGGCGCGGCTGCGGCGGCGAATGGTGGAGCGCGTACTGACCCAATGCGAGACCGACGGCAGCGCCACCGAACAGCTCCTCATCCTCTTGCGCCGCTTCGCCACCGAATCCGCCCGCGAAGAGGCGCGCTTGTTCTGCGAGGAATTGCTGTCGGAGGAGGCGATCGCGCCGCTGCACCACGACCTGATCGCGGCGTAGTCGGACATCCGCACTCCGCGTCATCCCGGCGAAAAGCCGGGACCATCATCACAGGACCTTATTGTTGTAAGGGGTCGCAGCCCCGGGCACGTGATGGCCAGGCTTGTGCCGGCCATCCACGTGTCGCCGTGAAACGTGATACGCAGCAAAACCACCGACGCCATTCGACGCCACGGCAGGTAATGGCCCGAAGCTGCCGACCCGGCATGTCTGCTCCATGTCCGCTCATGCGGGCGGCGTGAAGCGGACTCGATATGCTCAAACAGAGTTCTTCGGGTTGTGACCCAAAGCGACGCAGTAAATGCGCAATGCGAAATGAGGCGCCGAAAATGGCGAGCGCCGCCAGCTCAATCAATCACAATTTGCCCAAACAGCGACTCCGGCCGGAGCTCAAGCCCGCCAGCGGAAAACGGCCGGTCGCTAACCAGCAACAGCATAAGGCAAACGCCGAGAGCCGTCGATAGGATGAACAAATTCACGGCCATCGCGTGCGGCCGCTCGATGTGCACGATGCCGACGGTCACAAGCATGAGCGTCGCAAGAACGAGAATGACAATCCACTGCATGGGCAGCACAGAAGCCTCGCTGAGCAAAATGCGATTCCGCCTTGCGTCGAGAGCTTGCTCGATTGCAACCATTGTGCGTTGCTGCGCGATCTGCTGGCCGGGATTTTCCGGCACAAAGGACAATAGCGCCGACATCGCGTCGGTGAGTCCCGGTACGGAGGTTTGCATTTTAGCGCTGCCGCTCAGCATGGCGGGCCATGCGTCTTCTTTGGTGAATTGCAGGTACTGGCCGATGGCGTTGCGTATCTCGGTCTGCGGATTATGCGGGAACCTTTTGGCCAGTGTCACAATTTCCTCGATGTTGCGGGCCTCATCCCTGACGACGGCATTGGCGTGATCCAAATTGATCCATATCCGGGACGCGACGAACGCGAACACAAGCCCGGTAAGAACTGACAAGGGCGTCAACATAACAGGTGTTGTCGCCTTCAACTCGTTCGCGATGCGTTTTGAAACCAATACTTGGGCGATTACGAAGACTATAGCCGCGCAGAGATAACACGCTCCGAAGGCAATGAGACCGATAACGGTCGCCGGTTGCGATTCAATCCATAACAGCAGGCGATCGAATTCCATGCGGCTTCCCAAAACAGCTGTCTTTCACAACCGCGATGAACCGCGACAAGCCATTACTGACGTAACACGCGCGCCTCACGTTCACTACGTATCCGTCAAATTCAGCGCGCGGTCAACCAGTGCGTGCGATGTCACGCAGATTTTGTCGTGAGGGACGCCAGCAATTCGCGAACTGCGAAATGGAGATGCTTCCAACCTCGTTGGGTCCTTTCGCTAATTGACATCCCGCTCACGGAGTTCAACCAGTCGATCATCAAGTACCCGAACATCAAACGTTTTCCGGGCGGAGCCTCAAACGACATGATCCCGAACCCACAGAATCCGGAAAATCCGCTGCCCCATGATCCCATGAAGGTATCAAAGACTATTGGAGCTGGAGGCGGCTAGATACGTAGCACAGGACTGAACGGATTCGGTGCTTGGCCGCACCTGGTGGCCCAGCATTTCTTGTGCGATGCATGAGTCGGCTCCTGGCCCAACCCGGACCCACGGGGATGTCCGCTTTTGCCCCGCTAATGGGGGGAAAAGCTGACATCAATTCTGCCTCCTCTGACCCGCTTCGGTCTGCCCGGCGAGCGAGTTGCACGGATTTCGGCAGCGGACTCGACATCCTTCCGATCCGCAATCAAAGCGCCGAGGGACGAATAGCCCTCTCTACCCATCCTCCGATTTCGCCAATGGCGGAGCAACGGCTGCGCGAGTAACATGGTCACACTGGACCTGGACGGGTTCTTCTGAACTTCAAGAAGTCAAATGGAGGAATGGCAATGTCGGTCCCTTGCAGGTTCGAACGGAGCCTTCTCAGCCACGAAGAATATGAGACGATCCGGCTCACGCACCATCCCGCCATCTATGACGTCGAGGCGGCTGAGCTTGAGGCCATGCGATCCCGCTTGCGCAAGATGCGCGATAAGGAGCGAACGCTCGGCCGACAAAGGCGGCGCGAGGAGCGCGGAAAAGCCGAGGCTCGCGGAGCAAGCTTTCCAGGGACCGCCGAGCATGCATCACAACGCAAACAACTCTTCGCCGCGGCGCTGAAGCGAGTGAACAAGGAGCACAGGCGACTTCACAATCTGGCAGCTCGGACCGCACATGTCGAAGCGGCCCGAAAGACTCTCGCGCTGCATCGAGCCGCGAACTTCATGACTTATCCACCTGCCGGCGCTACCGCGAACGAAGGCATGGTGCCGAAGGCGAGCCTACGCCGAAGAAAGATCATTACAGGCGCAAAAATCGGACGAGTGTCGCAGTCGACAAGAGTTGCTCAAGCGGTGCGCGACGCGCGAGGTGTATGAGCCTTAAGCCGACCAACGTGCCGATTGGTCGATACGCGACGCGTGGCCCCTTTTTGATCAAAGGAGGGCGTAATGTCGCCTTTTGGTCCCTAGGCGGCGGTTGGGGGATGTCTGCTATTCCGCCGCTGTCAAGAGTAAGCGGACATCCGGCGAACGGACCGATATCGAGGCTCGTGATCCAACTCTGCCCTCTTCGTCATCCCAACAGCATGCATGCGAAGGGATCATTGACCGGGCGATTGGATTGCGCCGGCGTGCGCAGTTCAGGCGTCCAACGAATTCCGTGATTCCGCGCGTCCGCCCGAATTGTAGGTTTGGCGACAGCCGCTGAGGCTGGGGTAAGTGCAATGCTGCTGAACGCGAAAATTGCAAAGGCGAGAAAAGCGCATCGAAACATTTCGATTCTCCCTACGAGTGACAATGAGTTTGCTAACAGCGTCGTTTCTATGAGAGACACGCGGTGATGGCGAGAAGCAGATTGGGGGCCGAACTCTCCTGCAAACACTGAGACCGGCATCCCCGCGCCGAGAAAAAGAGCAATGACTTTGACCGTGAGCATTCGTAATCCCCATTAGAACAACCCCCGGCGCACTGAACCCTGATCCCGAATCGTTTCAGCCCGTCTTCGCCCAATTAGGAAAATGGTTCGTGCTTATTTCGTCGGAGCCGGCGCCGCGCAATCGGTTCACCGGCCCGTGAGTGTGGGAGCCCAATTGGGGCGGTTCGGAACGTTCCCCGTCGACGCGTGACGGACCTAACCGGTCGGATGGAATTGCGTCTGATGGTTTTGGAGAAGGCCGCCGCAGCTGAGACAAATCAGCGGATGATCGTGCGTCGGCGCTGCTTCAAAGAGCGCCGACGAAAACGCTCCTTTGTTGCGGTGCATGTGTCCGAAAGTGGACCCACATGCGAAGTCCGGCAATGTCCGCGTCCCCGCCGCTATCGGGAGCATGGCAGACATCAGGTGCGCCGTGATTTATGGGTACGCGCCCCAGCTCACTCGCCCGGCACGATGCTCGGGGCGAGGATGGCTTCGAGGTGCTCGGGCCGGTCGCGGTTGGCGTGGGCGAGATATTCGTCGGCGACGCGGCGCAGCCGCCGGCTGAGTTCGGTGGCCACCATCGTCGCGTCGAACTTGGTGTGATCGTTCACGATCGCCTGGATCGCGTTGATGTGGTGCTCGATGAGCTCCGATGGCACCTTTTTCAGGTCGGGCGCGTGTTCGATGACCCGGCACAGGCTGTCGGCGACGGTGCCGGCATGGAAGAAGCCGAAGGTGGCGGCATCGCCTTTGATGTCGTGGGCGGCGCGGAACAGCTCTTCGCTCGCTTTCTGGTTGAAGCCGTCCTGGCGAATATGCGCATATGCGGCCGAAAGCCGGTCGGCTTCGGCGAGCATCCAGCCCTTGAACTCGCCAGAGAGCCCCGCGAGCGCCTGCTCGGCACGCGCCACCGGATCGTCGGAGTCCTTTTCATCCTCCACGCGCCGCAAGACCGTGCGCAGCGGGTTCGGTTGAGTGATGACGTGATGCGTCGCGAAGGCTTTGACTTCGATATCGGACGGCTTGTTCTTGCCCATGGCTCTCGGACTCTCTCGCCGCTAGATAGAGGATTTGGCCTTGTCGAGCAGCGAGGGCTGCTGCAGCACTTCCACTTCGCCGCCGACACGGCGCTCGGGACCGATATAGGCCGTGCTCGTATTGCGCCTCCGGTCGGGGCCGAAATAGGTCTTGGTCTTGATGAAGGGGCGGGGATTGGCGACCACGTTGAGGATGCGCTGATAGAGCCCCTTGGCCGAAATCGGCTTGGCCAGGAATTCGGTGACGCCGGCGTCGCGCGCCACGGTCACGCGCCGCTTGTCGGAATGTCCGGTCAGCATGATGATGGGGGCGTAGGGATTGCCCTTGGATTCCGGCTGCCGGATCATCTGCGCAAGCTCGAGCCCGTCGAAGATCGGCATCGCCCAGTCGGTGATGACAATGTCGGGCACATAGTGCGTGTACATTTCAAGCGCGGTCGCGCCGTCCTCGGCCTCATAGACTTCGCGCGCACCGAAGGAGTGCAACAGCGTGCGCAGGATTCTTCTCATATGCGGATTGTCGTCGCAGACGAGGAAGCGCAGCTTGTTGAAATCGATGCGGAACATGGCCCGGCCCTGAAACGCTGAACGCGCGACGTCGTGTGTCGGTATATTGCCGTTAACCATATGGGCCGGTGGTTAACGAACGGTTGCGGCGCGGAACTAACTGCGCAGCAATTTCAGTTGCCGAACTGCTCCCGCAGAATGCGCTCCTCAAGGCTGTGGCCGGGGTCGAACAGCATCCGCATCGAGATCGTCTTGTCGGAGAGCACCTCGACGCGGCGGACATCGCGCACCTCGTCGTGGTCGGCGACCGCGGCGACCGGACGCTTTTCGCCTTCGAGCACCTCGATGGTGACATAGGCCGTGTTCGGCAACAGCGCGCCGCGCCAGCGCCGGGGGCGGAAGGCGCTGATCGGGGTGAGCGCAAGCAGCGCCGCGTTGATCGGCAGGATCGGGCCCTGGACCGAGAGGTTGTAGGCGGTCGATCCGGCTGGCGTCGCCACCAGCACGCCGTCGGCAATCAATTCCGGCATGCGCTCCTGCTCGTCGATCAGGATACGCAGCCGCGCCGCCTGGTAGGTCTGGCGGTACAGATAGACTTCGTTGAAGGCGTGGTGGACGTGGATCTCGCCCTTGTTGTCGGTGGCGCGCATCAGAAGCGGATGGATCACCGACTCCCGCGCGGCTGCAAGCCGCGTGCGCAGGTCGTGGCTCGAGAACTCGTTCATCAGAAAGCCGACGGTGCCGCGATGCATGCCATAGATCGGCCTGCCGGAGCGCATGTGCTTGTGCAGCGTCTGCAGCATCAATCCGTCGCCGCCGAGCGCGACCACCACGTCGGCTTCCTCGGGCGCGCAATTGCCGTAGATCTCGGTCAGCTGCACGAGCGCAGCCTGCGCTTCGGGCACGGTGCTCGCGACAAAGGCGATCCTGTCATATCGCTTGGGCTTACTCATGAACTCGAGGCTCGTTGCAGGCGCGACAAGGGGACTGGGCCCGCGTCGTCTATACACCCGTGCCGCCCTTGTCGAGGTCGCCGGCCTTGCTTTCGCGTCAAACAGAGTAAACGGCCCCGTTCGCCAGCGGCAGCTTGCGCGATTTTGATGGGGGGCTGCCGCCCGCCTGGCTTGCCGATACCGTGGACATGTCGCAATTTCGGGCTAGAAACTCCGCAAATAATGCTGTCGCCCGCGAAGGACGTGGGCCTTTGGCCTATCGGCGGGCGTTGGGAGAAAACAAATCATGCGCATCGTACGACCCATCGTCCTCAGCCTCCTGATCCTGCTCAGTGCGGCGGTCGCCAGCGTTCGCGCCGATGATGCTGCGCCCGAAACCCCCGCCGCCGCCGCGCCGACCGGGCAGAAGGGCGGCGGCGCACGCGCCGCCAATGCACCATCATCGGCGACGACGGCCGAGCAGCACAAGCTGCCGCCGGATTCCGTGACCAAGCAGACGCTCGATCTTCCCGGCCGCAAGCTTGCATTCACCGCCACGGCCGGCTCGATCCGTCTGTTCGACGACAAGGGCGAGGCTCAGGCCGATATCGCCTACATCGCCTATCAACTCGACGGCACCGATCGCGCGAGCCGCCCCGTGACCTTTGTCTTCAATGGCGGCCCGGGCGCGTCCTCGGCCTGGCTGCAGCTCGGCAATAACGGGCCCTGGCGGCTCGCGCTCAATGGGGATGCGGTGACGCCCTCGACCTCGCCGGACCTCAAGCCCAACGCCGAGACGTGGCTGGACTTCACCGACCTCGTCTTCGTCGATCCGGTCGGGACCGGCTACAGCCGTTTCGTCGCACCCGGCGACGAGGTGCGGAAGAAATTCTATTCGGTCGATGGCGATGTCGCCTCGATCGCGCTGACGATCCGCCGCTGGCTGGAGAAGAACGATCGTCTATTGTCACCCAAATATGTCGTGGGCGAAAGCTATGGCGGCATCCGCGGTCCGAAGGTCGTGCGCAACCTGCAGATGCAGCAGGGGGTCGGCGTCAGCGGGCTCATCCTGCTCTCGCCGGTGCTCGACTTCCGCGAATTCTCAGGCTCCAGCATTCTGCAATATGTGTGGAGCCTGCCGAGCTATGCGGCGGTCGCGCGCGAAAAGGAAAAGCCGGGCGTCACCCGCGCCGACATGAAGGATGTCGAAGCTTATGCGCGCACGGATTTCCTCGTCGACCTCGTGAAGGGCCAGGTGGACGTGGATGCGACCAACCGGCTCGCCGACAAGGTCGCTGCGCTCACCGGTATCGACCAGGCGGTGAGCCGCAGGCTCGGCGGCCGTTTCGACGTTGCCGAGTTCCGGCGCGAATTCGACCGTCGCAACGGCAAGGTGACGGGGCGCTATGACGCCTCCGTGCTCGGCACCGATCCCTATCCGGATTCGAGCTTCTTCCACTTTGGCGATCCTTCCGGCGACTCGCTGCAGGCGCCACTGACCAGCGCGGCCGTCGATTTGATCACCCGTAAGCTGAATTGGCGGCCCGACGGTTCGTATGAGGTGTTGAATCCTGCCGTCGAGCGGGCCTGGGATTTCGGCCGCGGCCTGCAGCCGCTGCAGTCGGTGACGGAACTCAGGCAGATCCTGGCGCTCGATCCGAAGCTGAAGGTCCTGGTGGCGCACGGGCTGTTCGATCTGGCGACGCCCTATTTCGGCTCACAGGTGGAACTCGACCAGCTGCCGCCCTTTGCCGCGCGCGTCAAGCTCGTGGTCTATCCGGGCGGGCACATGTTCTATTCCCGCGACGCCTCGCGCCAGGCCTTTCGCGGCGAGGTCGAGGCATTGATGAAGTGACGAAACGGCGTTGCCGTTCCGTCATTCCAGAATGGTGCGCAAGCACCAGACCTCAGATAAGCTGGAAAGATAAGCTGGAGATTCCGGGTTCGGCTCTCACGAGCCGCCCCGGAAATCAGTACACCAGGCCCGTGCCCGGCGGCTGCTCGAGCGCAGCTGCAAGCGAGCGATACTCCTCGCTGTCCTTGCCGGCCAATTGGGCGATCTTGCTCAGGTGGTATTCGGCCTGGTCGCGGTTACCCTGTTCGACCTGCCACAAGCCGTAATACTGCCAGGTCTTGACGTGGTTCGGATCCGCCTGCAGCGCGCGCTCGTACCAGACCTGCGACAGCTTGTAGTCGCCGAGCTTGCGGTAGGAGTAGCCGATCAGGTTGGCGACGGCGGCGTTGTCGTCATGGCCGAGCGCCTTGAGCTGATCGATTGCGCTCGCATAATCGTGACGGTCGTAGATCGTGGTGTAGGCCGCGCGATAACCGTCCTTGAACTGGGCGTATTGCCTTGTATCGGGCAGCGAGCTGCCTCTCTTCTTGTCCTTCTTGCTCGAAGCAGGCGGAGACGGATTCTCGTCGCTGGCGGCATAGACCTTTGTGATGATCGGCGCCGTCGCCAGTGCCATCGACAATGTTGCAAGTGTCAGAAGCCTGGCCGCAGATTTTCGCATGCATCTTCTCCTGTTGAGATCGTGAGTTCGGTGAACCTGCCCGAAATCAGGACCTTTGGATGTTACCCCAAGGCCTGCGGACAGGAACCTCCCTTGCTCAGAAAAATTCCCGACACCGGCTTTTATTTGTCGGAGCCTTGCCGTTCCAGTGCTCAAACGTTGCAGCTGAAATGGCCAGAATAAACGAATTGTCATCGAATGAACGAATTGTCATCGAGATGAACGAAGTCCGTCTGTTCGTTTCAGAACGGGTTCAGCGTGGAACGCTTAGGCTCAGTGCCATGATCGACGAGTCCGGCGCGTCCGGTACCTCGATCGTCGAGCACAAGGAGACAACCATGCTGAAGACGATTTCCGCAGCCCTGATTGCGACCTCATTGATCGCGGCGCCGGCGCTCGCCGCCAATTCCGGCACCACCACGGGCACGGCGAATACGACCAACCAGTCGAAGCCGACCGCCGATACGAGCACCCCCGCGCCGAAGGCCGCCAAGGTGACCTCGGCCAAGGGCAAGAAGCTGCACACGAGTGCCAAGGCGAGCCATCATCACACCAAGAAGATCAGTCTGCACAAGACCCATTCGAAGACCCCTGCCTAGGTTGCTTCGAAGGTCTCGACCAGGCCGGTCGCATCAGCCTCCAAGCGTGGCTGACAAGGCGTCCGCCCCGCGCGGCTGATCCGTTGCCCCTTCCGCGCCGGCGGTGTCAGGCCCGGCTCGCTCCATCCGTCCCCGGGGTGGAAGCGGGCCGGGCACTGTTTTTGGATAGTCTGAAAAGCCGATTTTCTTTTCGTCGCTGACGGTTTAGAAGGCCGCCCATCGTGCGCGAGACCTTTGAACCTTTCAGAACACGAGTTGCACTTGGTTAGACCAGCAAGGCTCCTTGCCATCCTGTTGCTGCCGCTTGCACTTGCGGCTTGCTTCGGGAGCGATGAGAGCGGGCCGCCTTCATTCATGGAAGATTCCAGCGCCCCGCAGCCTTTTCCCGAGAACTACCGCACCGAGCTGCTGGCATTCATGAAAACCTATCTGAACAACCCGGTCGGCGTGCGCAATGCCACGATGGCCGATCCGGTCCAGCGCACGGTCGGGGGCAGGGTCCGCTATGTGAGCTGCCTGCGCTTCTCCGAACCTCAGTCGGACGGGAGCTATCGCGAGCCGCGCGAGCGCGCGGTGCTCTTCATCAACGGGCGGCTCGATCGGATATTGCCTAACACGGCCGACGCGTGCGCCGGCGTCAACTACGCGCCGTTCCCGGAACTGGAAAGAATGACCCGGTAAATCGGGTCGGGAACCGGACGCGGAGCGCCGCAATAGGTTCAATTTTCCGAGAGGACTGAACTGGCCCGCAACCCTGTTCGACAGATAAGGGCGGGAGATCGTTCGCCGTTTGCGAAAAATTGACGTGGGATGGAACAAAAGCGCGCTGTTGCCGCGCCGTCGCATTCGGAAACGATCACAGCTGCGGCACCGCCACCCGGCAACCAAATTGGGGCCACGTTGTTTGCTAGGGTGCCACCGCATAAAGGGGATTTCGATGAAAAGACTTCTATTTGGCGCGGCTGCCTTGATCGTTTTTGCAGGCCCCGTCATGGCCGCGGATATGCCGGCGCGCACCTATACCAAGGCGCCCGTCTACACCCCGCCGCAGGCGATCTATAACTGGACCGGCTTCTATGTCGGCGGCCATATCGGTGGCGCCTGGGCCGGCGACAACAGCCTGACGAGCAATGACGGCCGCTTCCTCGGCGGCGTGCAGGGCGGTTTCGATTACCAGTTCGCGACCAACTGGGTGGTCGGTGCCGAGGCCCAGTACAGCTGGCTGACGAACGGCGGCTCCAGCGTCGCGTTTCCTGGCGCAGGCTTGATCACCAGCAAGAACGATCAGATCGGCTCGGTGACCGGCCGGTTCGGCTACACCTGGGGGCCGGCACTGCTGTACGCCAAGGGCGGTTATGCCTGGCGTGACAATCAGAACATCGGGGTGAGCGTCGCCGGCACACCAGCGGCCTTCACGACCGACGGCAACCACAAGGACGGCTGGACCGTCGGCGCCGGCCTCGAATACATGTTCGCGCCGAACTGGTCGGCCAAGGCGGAATACCAGTATTACAATTTCGGCAGCACAACCTTCACCAGCGGACCGGCGCCGATCGTCGGCAACCGCTATCGCGACGACGATCACACCGTGAAGGTCGGCGTGAACTATCGCTTCGGTTGGGGCGGCCCCGTTCAGTCCAGATACTGACGCGCGACGTTCTTCAACTTTCTCGAATGGCACGGGCCGGCTTGATGCCGGCCCTTTCATTTGGGCCACGCGCTCACACTGTCAAAAATATTTTCAGGAATCGCGAAACTTTCGTCACGTTTCGGTTATTATGTTCCAGCCGGGCAGGTGGATTACAAAACATGCGTATCTTGGTGGCGATGCTGATCGTGTCTGCGGTCGCGCTGCCGTGCTCGGGGCGGACCATTCTCAAATCCGAACCGCTGGTGCTGGCGCCTTATGAGGTCGCCTATGTGCAGGATATGTCCTGCCCGGCCGGCAAGGTTCTGAAGGTGACGGGGTCGATCCGGGGACTGCATCGCAAGCGGGAGTGTGTGGCACTTTCGGGCGACCAGGCCTCACTCGCGGTCGCGGTGCCGTAGCGGCTTTCTCGCCTCGCGGCTTTTGTTCGGCAGAACCGATCGATGGACATCCGGGCTAGAACTGCGGCTCGCGGTCAGCCTCGCGTTCGGCGTCGGCTCGATTTTGCTCAGGATCCTCCAGCGGATCCGTCGGGCAAGGGCGGATTTCATAGTCGTTGTCGAGCAGAGGGTGCGGGTTCGCCCCGTCATCTTCCATTGCGACGTCGACCACGAGGCCGCTTTTGCGGGCAAGCTTCCAGACATCTGCCTCGGTCGGGTAGGACTTGCTGATTTTAGCCCCATCCGAAAACAGCGCATAAGGCATGGTTTGGCTCCCTATGAGCCCGGTTCAACGCTGGCCCGGCGTTGGGGTTCCGCGACGGGTTGGGTGCCGGCGGGCCTGGTTTCCGGCGTGCCTTGAGTCCTTAACGAGGCGTAAATCTCAAGAAAAAGAATCCCCGAGACTCCGCGGCCAGAATCGCTGGATGGTTCTGCCCATGGGAACCATGCTCCATACATTTTGTGAGCGCGCGCAGTTCACCCTTGCAGTGGGGCTGCTCGCCGCCTGCGCTGCGAATGTTGCACTGGTGTGGGCTTTTCTCTGATCTATGCCGGACGTGGCCCGAGGCCGTGCCTCAAAGCATGATCCGGAAAAGTGTGTAGCGGATTCAAAAAAGATCATGCTCGATCAAAGATCTAAAGCACGATGACGCAACCAAATCTCATCGCGCTTAGTCTCGCGGGCGGGGTGGCGGCGGCCCATCCTCGATCGCGGCGCGAAGCCGGGCCAGCGTGGCACTGAAATACTCCTCGCGCTCCCGGTTGAAGCGCTCCTGATGGGCGCGAAAGCTCGCGATCCGGCTCTTCAGCTCGCGCTGAAAGTCGCTCGGGACCACTGGCCGCGGCGCCGCGGAAGGCGCCACGGGAACAGGCTCAGGGTTCTTCAGGGTCTCGGCTATGGTCGGGAGTGCAGGCGATGCAGCGGCAGGTGCGCGCGATGGTGGTGGGGGAGGCTCCGGCACAACCGAGGGCAACGGTTCACCGGCATCCTTCCTGCCGGTAACCGACTGAACAAAGGCCAGCGTCTGCGCGATCAACGCGTCGCGTTCTCGCATCCACTTCATGGCACACCTCAGCGAGGCCGATTGCAGCAAAGCGGAACGGCTGAATCAAGAGAGTTGTCAGTGTGTTGCCGGTGCAAATAGCAGTTTAGGTTAAAGGTGATAATTTTGCTACAAGGGTGCGGTAAAAAATTACCGTGTCGCGGCTGGGCTCCGCGTGCGGCCTGATGAATGCCGGGAGGTTGCTCTACTCGCCGTTCACCCGGCCCGCCGTCATGATGGCGCGGTCGGCGGAATCGCGCGGCGTGCCGTGGTTGATCAGCGCGAGCGGGGCGCCGCGGGGCGGACCAGCAGCGCCTCCAACCCTTGCGGGGGCGCAGCCGGCATGGGGATGCGGAGATCCTCGGCATAGAACTGTGCCGCCCGTACTGCGGAAGGCCTCGACGGCGCGAGCTGCAGAAGCGTGAAAGTGCCGCGCTGCGCGGCATGACGCACGAAGTATCATGACGCTCGAAGCCTCACGCCGCCCGGCGCGCGGCGCCGGACAGCAGCGCCATCCGCCGCCGGCATTCGGCGGCGAACGACTTCAGCCGCTCGACGGTGAGTGTGTCGGTGATGCACATCGAAAGCCGCTCGGCGCGTGCTGCCTGGTCGCGGAGATTGTCGATCTCGTCCATGCCCCGTCTCCTTTGGCAGGGACAATTTGAAGCGAATTGCTTCGTTCCGACAGTGCTGCGGTCATGGCTAATGGCCGGTTAATGGGTCTGCGATGAGGAGCCCGCGTTCTTCGCGTGAATCGCAAACGCGCGAACGACAGTTGGAAGGGCCTCGCGACGAACAGGAGATGTTGGCGGATCGAGCGGGCGGGCTGACGGCGAAAGCGATCGGAAAAAACATCTCCGTAGGACTACGAGGTCCGCGTCCCCCGAGCTGCGAATCACTTAAGCTACACGCGCTGTACCTTGGAAGGTGGGCCCATGGCCGACACTTTGGAGCGAGACGTACAAGCGTTGAAGGAGTGGTTGCGGCAGGCCTGGAGCTATCTGGCGCATGCCTCGCTCACCCGCTTCGAGCGGCAGGAAATCCGCAACCAGATCAAGCAGACGGATGCCGAACTCAGGAAGTGCCTGCAGAGGATCGCGGCACAGAACCAGGCGCGACACGGCACACAAGCCGCGCACTTGCAGACCTCGTCGCGACCGGACTTTCGGATCTTCAATATTTGAGGGGCTGCTGTTTCCGCCATCCGGACGGCCCGGCCGAACTGTTGCCGGAATTGTCCCGAAGGGTCGGGCTATGCGCAAGCTTGGGATTGCAGCAGCCCTGTTCTTGATCGCGCCATGCGCGGCGGCGGCAAAGACCGCTGGTATCGCGACGATGGAGGACGCGGTTCGATTCTTTGACCGGCAATGCGGGGCCGCCCTCCTGAACGATATTGCATCGGCAAATGCAGCAGCGATTGCACCAGGCCGTTCCCGGCTTGCTGTCCAAGAAGAATGGGCCGCGTTCGCGCGGTAAACCAAACGTCAGCGGCACATGAACCCGAAGCCTCCTGACCTCGTTGAAATAGATCGACCATGAGCAAATACTGAAGTCGAAGCTCGGCCCGGTCGAGCTTTTAGAGTTCAAGAGGGTTCGCATGAAGCCACACGTCATCTGCCTGATGGCCTCCAGCGTCGACGGCCGGACACTGCCAAGCCGCTGGCGGCCGAAGGGAGCGGCGCGAGATCTGTTCGAACGGGTGCATGACGAACTCGCGGGCGACGCCTGGCTCGTCGGCCGTGTCACCGGCCAGGAGTTCGCAAAGGGCAAACCTTATCCCGCCTCGACCAGGGAGACCTTTCCTCGCGAGGCGTGGTTCTCGCGGCGCGACGCGAACGCGTACGGCGTGGTGCTCGACGCCCATGGCAAGATCGCGTGGGGCCGTCCCGACATCGGCGGCGATCCGATCGTCGTCGTGCTGTCCGAGACGGTTTCGGACGCCCATTTGGCGGGCCTGCGCGGCGAGGGCGTGTCCTACATCTTCGCCGGGAAATCCGAGCTTGATCTTGCTCTCACGCTCGACATTCTCAATCGCGAACTCGGCGTGAAGCGCCTCCTGCTCGAGGGCGGAGGCGGCGTCAACGGCGCTTTTCTGCGTGCGGGGCTGATCGACGAGCTCAATCTGATCCTGTGTCCTGCTGTGGACGGCGCGAAGGGAGCGCCAAGCGTCTTCGACTCCTCGGATGCCGAAGCCGATCAGCCGGCTCCGGTTACGGCACTGACGCTGGAGGGCAGCAAGGCGCTGGATGATGGTGCTATGTTGCTGCGATATCGGATCCAGAACTCCGGCTCCCAATCAACTCGCGGATAGAGCTCCGGCATGATCCGGTCGCAGGCAGAACATATCGTCGTCATCGGTGCGGGCGCGGCGGGGCTGATGGCAGCCCGCGAGCTTGCGCGCGCGGGCAAGAGGGTGACGATCCTGGAGGCGCGCGATAGATGCGGCGGCCGCATCCACCCGCTTTCGCCTTCGGAATTCGGGTACAGGGCGGACGGCGGGGCCGAATTCGTCCACGGCGAGGCGCCCGTGACGCGAGCTTTGCTGCGCGAGGCCGGATTGTCGCTCCTGCCGTTGAGGGGGGCGCGATGGAACGTGGATCAGCGAGGCTTCTCGCAGGACGAAACGCGTGCCAGCCACACCGAGCGCCTTCACGAGGTCCTCGCGGCATTGGAGGCCGACCTCACTGTCGCTGATTTCCTGAAGCAGTATTTCGCAGGTCCCGAGTACGGCGAGCTGAGGCATTCCGTCCAGAGAATGGTCGAGGGCTACGATGCCGCCGATCCGGCGCGGGCAAGCGTCCTGGCGCTTCGCGACGAATGGATGAATAGCGGACGCAGCATGCAGGCGCGCATTGTCGGCGGCTACGGCGCCCTGATCGATTTCCTGACCGCCGAGTGCCGCAAGCACTGCGCCGCTATCCATCTTGGTGCCGCAGTCGGCGCCATCGAAACGGCCGAAGGCCGCGCCTTGCTCCGTTGTGGCAACGGCGAGACCTACACGGCCGATACCGTTGTCATCACCGTGCCGCTTCCTCTCCTGCGGGAGATTGCGCTTCCGGCCGAGGCTCATAACCGGGTGGCGGCCGCCGCCGATATCGGCTTCGGCAACGTCATCAAACTCCTGCTCCGCTTCAAGTCCTGTTGGTGGGTCGACGCCAAAGGCAACGACCTTTCCGACCTGTTGTTTCTTCTGTCGGACAAGACGATCCCGGTTTGGTGGACACAGCGTCCGGCTGAACATGCCGTGCTCACGGGCTGGATCGCCGGTCCCAAGACGCACGCCTTGGCCAATTTCGACGAAAGCGAGCTGATCGAGAAAGGTCTCGCCTCGCTCGCCGATATTTTCGGGCTCTCGCCGCAGCGGTTGATGCAAGACATCGTCGCGGCGCGGGCGATCAATTGGGCCAACGATCCTTTCGCTCGCGGAGCCTATTCCTACGCCACGCCGGACACGCGCGCGGCGCAGTCCACACTGGCAAGCCGTCAGGGTGCCATTCTGTTTTCCGGCGAAGCCGTCTACCGCGGCCCGGACATGGGAACGGTCGAGGCTGCGCTGGCGAGCGGCCTGGAAGCGGCGCGGACCATCCTCTGAAGCTACTGGCCAACTCCAATAATCAGGCCGACTGCGAGCAAATCCGGCTCGCGCGCGGGGCAGAGAAAAGAGAAACCCCGGCCTCGTCATGCCGGGGCTCCGAGTTGTCGGACGACAAGGAGAGATCAGTATCCGGCGACGGCCGGCCCTTCCCAATGAAACTTGTAGTTCACGCCGACCATGGCGGAGATGATCCGCGGGCGGTCGTTGAGGACTTCGAGCGGCACGCCGGCAGGAGATTTATAGTCGTGCGCGGCGCTGTCGTCGTCGGTCCAGACATAGTTGGCTTCGGCGAACACCGACCAGTTGGGCACGAACATGTATTCTAAGCCGATGCCAGCGGTGATGCCAGGATCGGTGAACTTCGCGCTTTCGACCAATGCGCCGCCAGGAGAGAACACGCTGTTTTTGTTAGTCTGGAAGGCGGCGCCGACCTTCACATAGCCAAGCAGCTGCGGCGTCCAGAGATAACCGATCCGGCCGGTTAGCAGATAGAGCTGTTGCAGATTGTTGGCCTCGGTGAACGCGGGGAAAGCCGGAATGCTGTGGCTGCCCTTGACGCTGCCGAACTCGAACTGCGACTCGACGCCGAACACCAGATTAGTGGTCTGGAAATCGCAGCCGACCTGGGCGCCGCCCATGAAGCCCGAGTCGTTCTCGCGGCCGAAATCGTCGAGTGTTGCAGTGGGCGGCGCCGTATCGATCAGCACGCGCGTCGTATCCATTCGGTTCCAGGCGCCGCCCGCGTTGCCGCCTACGTAGCATCCGCTCCAGTTGTACAGCGGGACCGGCGCCGCGCGGGGTGCTTTCATCGGAAGATCGGCCGCCGAAGCGACGCTGCTCATGCCGATCCCCAACGAGGCCGCAGCCGCAACAATCAATTTCATCCGTCGACGCATCTATTCCCCCTGCACGGCGCTTTGCCGGCTTCATGCTGACCTTGAAGGGATTATGAGTGAGCCGTTGGATAATGCGATGTGGGACGGCATAGGAATCGCTTGCAGAGCGTATTTTCCCGATGTGCGTTGCAGCGTCGTGACATCGCAAGTCGCTCAAAAAAATATACGGAGAATATCTTTTCCTGCTGACGATCGTCCCGCTGCAGGCGGGAACGTTTGTCACTGCATATTTTCCCGAACGAACTCCAGTCGTCGAACGGGAAGCGTTTGCTGCACGTTTCGTCAGCGAGCGCGGCTCGAACGTCGCGCACGGCGAGATTCGGATCGGAGTCCATTATTTCTATACGCATGTCGAGAGGGTGGTGCTGACGACCTTTCAACCCTGATCCAGCAGCGTCCAACTTGACGATCACGACGTAGCAGAATCTGCGCGGCGAACGCAGGAGCGTGCACGCCCATTCTATGCCGGTGTGGCTTCGATTCGGCTTTGCAACCGGTAGCCAACCCCGGATTCCGTAATCAAGAGACGTGGATGATTGGGATCCGCTTCGATCTTTTGCCGCAGCTTGCGCACGAGAATACGCAAATATTGAATATTGTCGCGCTGATTTCCCGTCCAGATCTCCTTGAGCAGCTGGTCGTGCGTCACAACCAGGCCGACATGCATTGCTAGAATGTGGAGGAGGCGATACTCCTTGCGCGTCAGCCTCACCGTGTTCTGGTTCAGTGCGACCGTACGGGTGGCCAGATCGACCGACAACGGTCCGGCCACGACGACGGGGTTCTCCGTCGCAGTCTTGAAATAGCGGCGCAACGCAGCTTCGCTGCGTGCAAGCAGTTCGGCCATGCCGAAGGGTTTGACGACGTAGTCATCGGCGCCCGCCTGAAGCAGCCGGACCTTTTCGTCCTCGCCGGCGACAACCGAGAGGATGATCACTGGAACGTTCGACCACGAGCGGATCCGCTCAAGCAGGTCGATCCCGTGAAGATCTGGCAGATTGAGATCGAGGATGATGATATCGGGCGGCCTGAAGGTCGAAACCTTGAGGGCTTCGGCTGCGTTTTCTGCCTCCAGCACCAAATAGCCGTTGAGTTCGAACCCCGCGCGCAGAAAGCGCCGGATCTTCGGTTCGTCGTCGATCAGCAATACGACGTTGGCGGGCTTACTCATGGTCCAGCGCACTGAGGTCGGAGAGGTTTAATTCGGAAGCGGGCAGGGCGATGGAAACGGTCGTTCCCATACCCTGGCCGCGGCTTGAAACGCTGACAGTGCCGCTGTTCGCCTTGACGAAGGTGGAGGCAATCCAGAAGCCGAGGCCCGATCCTGGCGTGCTCGCCCGGTGGCGTTCGCTACGGAACGAGCGGCGCCCGAGCTGTTGCTGCTCGTCCGGCGTAATGCCGATGCCCTGGTCGCTGACGGAAAGGATCACCCACGCGGGATCGGCTTGCACCTTGATCGTGATGAGCGATCCAGAGGGAGAATATTTGGCGGCGTTTTGCAGAAGCTGCGCGCAGGCCTCCTCGACCAGGCCAGAGTCGATATTGATCAGCGGCAGGTCCTCGTCCAGAACGGAGACGACCTTGTGGGCGGCGAGACGTCGGGCCGTTCGCTTCAGCGCCGCATCGATGATGTCGCGGGGATCGGTCCACTCGAGGCGCGGCTTCAGCCCGCCGGCGGTGACACGCGTGGCCTGAAGCAGGTTCTGGATATAGCTGTCGAGTTGCGCGACCTCTTCGGAGATTGCTTCGACCAGCGAGCGGGCCTGTAGATCCTTCTTGACGGTAGGAACTGTCGCCAGCACGGCCGCCGAACCTTGAATGGCTGCAAGCGGCGAGCACAATTCGTGCGACAAAGTACCGTGGAACGCGTCGCGCAGGAGCTGCGCCTGCAGATGCAGTCGCGCGTGTTCCATCGCCTTGCCGATGTCGAGCCGTTGCAGGGTCAGCGCGATTTCCTCGACAATCGCCTCGACGCGCGCGGTCCTCGCCCTGATGGCTTCGCTCGAGCCGGTGCCGATATTGATTGCGATCACCCCGTGCACGGTGGTTTCGGTGGAGACCGCGCGCAACAGCCAGACCTCCGCGGTAGCCACGTTGACAATGGTCCGACCGGGCGCGCCGGCCACCGCAGCCATCGACGCCACGCCTTCCAGCACCGGCTTCGGCGCGTTGCGTGATTCAGGCGGTCCGAAATGGCTATCGGGCGTGGCGACGAAAAAGGCGGCCTGCGGCCCGAGATTGCGCGACAGATAGTCGTGGATTGCCGACACGAGGTCGTCGATCGTGAAACACGCGGCGAGACGCCGGGAGAATTCGTAAAGCTTCTGCATCTCCTTTTCCCGCCGACGCAAGGTGTCGGTCTCGCGCTTCAGCCGGGAGGCAAGATTGCTGCTGACCAGTGAGACCACAAGAAACAGCAGGAGGTCGGTGACTGCCTCCGGGCTCTCGACCTGGAAGCTGTAGATCGGCGCAAAGAAGAAGAAGTCCGCCGCTGCCATGCTGGCGATGGAAGCGAGGGTGGCGGGCCAGATTCCCCACTGGGTCGCTGCGACCATCACGGGAATGAGGTAGGTGACGGGTACGAGCGCGACCGCAACCTTGGCGCCGACCATCAGGAGGGGCGCGGTCACAAGCGCCACGCCGACGAGTGCCATGATCAATGGCAGGACTTCCGCGCGAAAGAACGATTCGGGCGCCTCCTCGAAGCGCGCACGGCGACGGTCTTTTTGGGCCGGGCTCGTTCGCTTCCCTGCGAACATCGCAACCAGAGCCGAGTCATAGATCAAGCGAACCACTTTCGTAGAAAAGGACATCCGACGCCCGACCGTCCAGCCCGGCGAGGAGCCGAGGACAATTGCCCCATCAACTTCCAGCGGTCTCAGGCGCTATACGCCTGCCCAAATGGCCTGCCACTGCCGATCTTTTTCGGCGGTGTCTCTGCGATCGATCGTCCCATGTGACTGACTACCCGGTGAAATCAGGATCGTTCAAAACGCAGTAGAAAATCTATGCTGCTGGCAAGACCGGCAAATATAAAAATAATAGTCGCGCGCCGCGATCTTACGGCCGTTGACGTGGGTGGCTATCGCCGATCACCGGCGGGTTTTGCCGGCCGAATACGTACCTGCGTTGAGGTCCGAGCGAACAGGGCGCACCCCGGACACAGTTCGGGCGTCTCGGCCTCAATGGACCGGCGACGCCGGTGCCTGCTTTCCGCCGAGCGTTTCGCGAATCGCATTGACATAGTTGAGTGCCCGCTTTTCGCCGGCGAGCTCTGGACGGCAATCCGCCGGAGGCGCGAGCGTCGCGATCGCCGCCGAGCTGATGTATTTCGGTGGATAGAGATAGAATTCCATCAAGGGCAGTTGCTGGCTGTTGCTGCTGTTGCGCTTGAGAATATCGCGCGCAAGCTCCGCCGCCTCGGGATAGATGGCGCCCCAGCCCGCGAAGCTCGAGGACAATATCTCGAGCGACAGGATCGTGGTTGCGATTCGCGCAAAGCCTTCGTGGGATTTCTTGGCGCTGCGCGTCGTCGACGCCTTACGCAGAAATTGTCGCAGCTCGCGATGACGTTCGATGAAGGGCCCGAGCCTGGACTTCCACAATATATCGGGCAGGCAGGCGAAGCCGTGCACCTCGTGGTAGCTCTCGATCAGGTTGCGGCATTGCGCCAAGAGAATCTTGGGCAGGAAATCGAAATCCGGACTTGCCAGCGGCTCTGGCGTGCCCGTTTCGACTGCAACTTGCTTCTCAACTTCCATCGTCTTGCCTCGCCTGGAGCGAACGGGCTCCGAGGAGAAAGCTTAACGGCTCGCGCCATATATCTTCGATCGACGAGCTTCTCGATTTTCATAGCAAAAAAATATCGGATGACCTCGAGCGTATGACGGAAATGCAACACGTGTCGAGAAACTGTTGCAGTGCAGAGCAAGGTTATTGCCGAAAACGTCATGACTTTCGTCGTGCAAACGAGCAATTCGTTGAGCAGTTGATGATTGTGAGTGCAATCGAAGCTCGGCGCCGATTTCTGGCTATTTTTTTTTAAGGAAAGCGCGCGGCAAGCTGTATCGATTTTTCCCTGACCCAAAACGAGATTGCTCCCAAGCTCAATCAGAGCACGCGCTTCCATGAAGCGCTGTAACAGCAGCTTGGGGCAACACTATGAAGAAAGCTTTATTGGCGGGCGTATCGCTGATCGCGGTCGGAGCGATCGGCGGAGCATACGCGGATACACTTCCGCCAATGGGGAAAACTTACTGCGATCCCTACAAGAACTACTCCTGCCTCGATAGCTATCTGGGCGATGACTTTATCACCCGCTTCATCAACTACTATCGGTTGGAATGGGGCCATGAATCTGCGCCTTCGGATCCCAAGGCGCCGCCGTCCCGCCGCGCCTATTGGCCGACCACGCCGGAGTCGACGCCGCCGATGCCGTTCACCGAATGGCCCTATGGCGGCACCACGAGCCTTGGCGTGACGCGGTCGGGCTCAATCGACAGCCCACTGATGGCGGCGCTCGGCAACACTAGGCTCGGTCAGGAGATGGCCGACAACCACATCCAGGTCTATGGCTGGATCAATGGGGGCGGCAACCTCTCCAACAACACCGTGCGAGGTGGCAACGCGCCCGCCGCCTACGACTACAATCCGAACACGGTGCAACTCGATCAGGCCGTGGTCTATATCGAGCGCCTGCCCGATACGGTGCAAAAGGATCACGTCGACTGGGGCTTCCGCCTCGCGCCGATCTTCGGCGAGACCTATCGCTATACAACGGCCTACGGCCTGTGGAGCAACCAGCTCCTGAACCACAATTCGAACTACGGCTACGATCTACCGATGGCCTATGGCGAGGTGTTCGTTCCGCAGCTCGCGGAGGGCCTCATGATCAGGTTCGGGCGCTTCATCTCGATTCCAGACATCGAGGCCCAGCTTGCGCCAAACAACTACATGTACTCGCATTCGATGACTTACACGTTCGACAACTTCACCAACACCGGAATCCAACTGACGTTGGCGGCGACAAAGAACTGGTTAATTCAGGCAGGGCTGACCGCCGGAACCGAGTCGGTGCCATGGCATGTCGGCGCTACGATAGCCAATCCTTTCCCGAATCCGCTCTACCCCAACAGCACCATGCTGAAGGATCCGGGTGCGCAGCCGAGCGGCACCCTCGGTATTCGCTATACGACCGATAGCGGCAACGACAGTATCAACGTCATTGCAAACGGGATCAACAACGGCAATTGGGGTTACAACAACCTGAATTGGTATGGAGTGACCTACTATCACAGGTTCAATGATCAGTGGCATATCTCAATCGAGTCCTATGACCTCCATCAGAACAATGTGCTGAACCAGAATAACCCGGCTGCGCTCGCCGCATTCGCCGCAGGCGGCACGCCGTTCTCGCCGCAATACATGCCGTTCAACTCGCCGTTCCTGGCTCAGTGCAGCAACCCGGGTCTGTTCTCCTGCACGGCGGAATCCCGGTCGTTCCTCTGGTACCTGAACTATAGCCCGACCAAGCTCGACAACATCTCCTGGCGCTTCGAGTGGTTCGACGACGTCGAGGGCCAGCGCACCGGCACCAAGACTAACTACATCGAAACCGGCCTTGGCTGGCAGCACTGGTTCTCGCCGCAGATCGAGATCCGGCCGGAGTTCTCGTTCTATCGCTCGCTCAACGGCTTTGCGTTCAACGGCAACTCGAACCTCGGCATCGCACCGAACAAGAGCACCGCTCTGATCGGATCGGCTGACATCATCATCCACTTCTAAGGGCTGACACTCGCGGCTTGATCCGCCTGAAAGCAGACAATTCGACAGGGGCTAACAATGAAACGAAACCTTCTCGCAACCGTCGCGCTTGGCGCGCTGGCTCTGGGGACGCCGGCATCCGCCGCTGACCTCGCGCTCAAGGCGCCACCGCTTGCGCCGCCAGTCTATGACTGGAGTGGCTTCTACATCGGCGGCTTCGGCGGCTACGGCTTCGGTAACCAGAACGTCAACAACGCCGCGGGGCCAGTGGGCTTCAGGAACTTCACGGCAAACTTCGAGACGCATGGCCCGTTGGCCGGCGGCGAGGTCGGCTACAACTGGATGGTCGGACAGATCCTGTTCGGTATCGAGGGTGACGGCGCCTGGACCAACATCCAGGGCAACGACAATTTTGCCCTCGGCTGGAACGACGCCAACCATTTGAAGGCGGTCGGCAGTTTGCGGGTGCGCGGCGGCATCACCGTCGATCGGCTCCTGCTGTTCTTCACGGGCGGTTGGGCCATCGGGGATATCGACCACACCAATACCGATGCGTTCGGTGTTGTCGATACATTCTCCGCGCATCGCAGTGGCCTCGCGGCTGGTGGCGGCGTCGCCTATGCCATCACCAACAATGTGATCGGCAAGATCGAGTACCGTTATTACGACCTCGGCACCTATCACCGCGATGCGCCGACCAACGCTGTGCTTCCCTACACGGTCGCCAACACTTATTCGACTGTTCTGCTCGGCCTGGATTTCAAGTTCGGCGGCGGACCATTGGTTGCGAAATACTGAGGGGTGAATTGACGGCGCCCGCGGGAGTGGGCGCCGGTGCCGGCAGAGCTGCACTCGATGCCCCGGGTGCGGCAGTCGAAGGGGACCGAACGTGTTTGCAGGATCGTTGGTGCGGAGGATCGCCGTTCTTTCGGCAGTGGCAACCCTGTGCGCTACTGCTGCGGGATGTGCCGTCGATCTCGGATCGCAGGCGACCAGCAAGCCTCGCGGAGAGCTTCGGTACCAAGGGGGCCCGAAATATCCCATGTGGCGGGCTGAGGAATAGGATGGGGCGAATGAGCAGGCGTGGAATCAAGTGCAATGTTGCGCGTATTGGTTTCGTGGTGATTGCGTCGGGTTGCGCTGTCGCGAGCGTGCCAAGTCAGGGCGCGGTCAGGCACAAAAGGCCTGCCGCCTACCGTCACAACTGGAGCATCCAGCCGCGGGCCGCGCTGGCGTTGGTAGCCGAGCCGACGCATCCAGGGCCGATGCGCTATTACGGCGGCCCGAAGTCGCCGATATGGCGCCAGTAAGAGGCCGTCCGCGGCAAAATCGAGCGATGTGCAAAGAGTGCGGTTCGGCGCGAGAGCGGCGGACCTGTTGCTGCATTCGGGCCTGTTACGGCGCAGCGCGTGATTATGAAGATGCCATGTCGATTGGCGCAGTCGTCCGCCATCGGGAGCATCTGTGCGGCTAGCGCAACCATCGCAAGAAAACGAGAAAAATCATACGTGTGCGAACGTTAAACGGCGATTTGTAAGGTGCATGTAAGCGCAGTGAACTAAGACCGGCGGGTTGCGCTGCACAGCGTGGAACTACGATGACGCTGCGTCGTCGGTCGAACTGTCATCTGAGATTTGGAGCGGGCTGAAGTGAAGTCGTTCGCGGAGCTGTCCGGGCGCCAGAGGGTGGCGTTTGTGTCCCTGGTTCTTGTGGCCGGATCAGCGCTGATCTGGGGCAAGGGGCTCGTCAGTCATTCCGACGGCCGGGCGAGCAACAAGGAGGCGGGGCAGACGGTCTCCTCCAACGCAGAACGGCCGGCTCCGCACGGCGCGACCGAGGCATCGGTTGAGTTGTCGGAGAAGCAGACCGGAACGCTTCTCAAATTCGGGCCTGCGGGCTTCCGTGAATTCCAGGTTCTCAAGACTGCCGTCGGCACAATCGACTTCAACGAGAACATGCTGGTCCAGGTCTTCTCGCAATATCCGGGAAAGATCGTCAAGGCGTTCTACAACATCGGCGACGACGTGAAGCAGGGCGAAGTGTTGTTCACGATCGACAGCCCCGACCTGCTGCAAGCCGAATCCAACCTGCTGGCCGCCGCCGGCGTGCTCGAACTCCAGAAAAAGACGTTGGCGCGCCTGACCGGATTGTTGAAGGCCGGTGGCAGTGCGCAGAAGGACGTGGACCAGACGACGTCGGATGAGCAGACCGCGGAGGGCAACTTCAAGGCCGCAAAGGACGCCGTGCGCATCTTCGGCAAGACCGAAGCCGAGGTGGAGAAGATCCTCACGGACCGAAAGGTCGACTCGACGCTGATCGTTCCAAGCCCGATCACCGGCCGCGTCGTCGCGCGTAGCGCCGCACCGGGATTTCTGACCCAGCCGGGCAATGCGCCGGCGCCGTTCCAGATCGCCGACATCTCGACGATGTGGATGGTCGCCAATGTGATCGAGACCGACGCGCCGGCCTACAAGGTCGGGCAGCAGGTCGAGGTGACGGTGCCGGCCTATCCGGCCAAGGTGTTCAGGGGGCATGTGACGACGGTCGGTTCGATCATCGATCCGAACACGCGTCGGCAGCTCGTCCGCTCCGAGATCGACGACCCCGAGCATTTGCTGCGATCGGGCATGTATGCAAGCTTCGTCACGCGGATCGGCGACGCGACGCGCTCGCCCGCAGTCCCGGCGGAAGGCGTCGTCCGTGAGGGTGACGGCACGATGAGCGTGTGGGTGACGTCCGACAACCGGCACTTCCTCCAGCGGACCGTGCGCACCGGGATGCAGCAGGACGGCTGGGTGCAGATCCTCGACGGACTTCGTGAGGGCGAGACAGTGGTCACCGATGGGGCGGTGTTCCTGAGCAACAAATTGTTGCTGGGCGACGCCGGCTGACCTCGAGCTGGCGCGATGAAACTCAGGACTAACGGGCACAGTACGTGATCAAGTCTCTTCTCGTCTTCGGTCTGACGCGTAGCGCGATCATTGTGCTCGGGCTGATCGTGTTCTGCGCGGCGGGGCTCGTCGCCTTTACCAAGCTCAACATCGAGGCCTATCCGAATCCGGCACCCGTGATCCTCGAAATCACCGCTCAGGCCCCGGGCCTCTCCGCCGAGGAGATGGAGAAGTACTACACGATCCCAATGGAGGTCGGGCTTTACCCGACACCCGGCGTGGTCAATGTCCGTTCGACGTCGTTCTATGGATTGTCCTTCGTCCGGGTCACGTTTGCCTACGGCATCGACTATTATTTCGCGCTGACCCAGGCATCGATCAGCCTGCAACAGAACGTGACGCTGCCCGGCAACCTGGTCCCGACCATCCAGGCGTCAAGTCTCGTCGGCGAAATTTACCGCTATCAGATCGTTGGCCCTCCGCATTTCGGGCTCACCAATCTGCGGACGCTGCAGGACTACGTCGTCACCCGCCGGCTTCTGACCATTCCCGGCGTGGCGCAGATCAACAGCTGGGGCGGAACCACCAAGCAATTCGATGTCGACGCCGACCTGCAGAAGCTTGAGGCCTACAACATCACCGTGCCTCAGCTGATCAGCGCGCTTGGCAACGCCAACATCAATGTCGGCGGGCGCGAGATCTCGATCGGACAGCAATCGGTCAATATTCGCGGCATAGGACTGATCAACAGCGGCGGCGATGATGATGTGATGCAGGGCTACCACGTGCAGGACATTGAAAACATCGTCCTGACCCAATCCGGGGGGCTCCCGATCCAGGTCAAGAACGTGGCCAATGTTTCGGTCGGCTACGTGCCGCGCCTTGGCATAGCCGGTCGGGACAACGACGACGACGTCGTGGCGGCAATTGTGGTGATGAGGCGCCCCGAGCACACCAACGATGTCATCCCGAAAGTTGAAGCCGAGGTGCAACGCCTCAATTCCGACGGTAGCCTGCCGCCGGGCGTCAAGATCGTCTCCTATTACGACCGCTCATCGCTTGTTGGCGTAACCACCCACACGGTGCTGCACAACCTGATCTTCGGCTGCCTGCTCGTCTTCTTCATCCAGTGGATCTTTCTCGGCGATCTGCGCAGCGCGATCATCGTGGGGATCAATATCCCGTTTGCGCTTTTCTTTTCCATCATCATCCTGGTGCTGCGCGGCGAGGACGCCAATCTGCTGTCGCTCGGTGCGGTCGATTTCGGCATCATCGTCGATTCCGCGGTGATCATGATGGAAAACATCTATCGCAATTTCCAGTCGCCGGCGGATCATCGGCAGGCCCTGCTGCGTCAATTATCCGAGGGCTTTTGGGGGGCCGACCCGACCTCTGTCAACGGACCGACGACGGCGGGCCAGCGCTGGTCGGAGCGGTTGCGGCTGATCTTCGTCAGCGCCCTGCAGGTCGACAAGGCGGTGTTCTTCACCGCCGCGATCACCGTGACCGCGTTCCTGCCGCTCTTCACCATGCAGGGTGTCGAGGGCCAGATCTTCGGCCCGATGGCACGCACCTATGGCTACGCATTGGCCGGCGCGCTGATTGCCACCTTTACGGTCACGCCGGTGCTGGCGGCGTTGTTGCTTCCCCAGCATATCGAGGAAGTCGAGACGGTAATCGTGCGGGGCTTGCGCGCGGGCTATACGCCGGTGCTGCGCTGGGCGCTCTCCAATCTCAAGGCCGCCGTCACCGTGGGCGCGGTGTTCATGGTGCTGAGCGTCCTTGCCGCATCTCGGCTCGGCAGCGAGTTCCTGCCGGCCCTTGAGGAAGGCAATTTCTGGATCAGGGCTGCGATGCCGCCGACGCTGTCGTTGGAGGCGGGGACCGCGGCCACGCGCAAGATGCGCGAGATCCTGTTGCGGCATCCCGAGGTGCTGACAGTGGTGTCGCAGCACGGGCGGCCGGACAATGGCAGCGACGCTTCGCCCTTCTCGAATGTCGAGCTGTTCTGCCCGCTCAAGCCTTTCG
Source organism: Bradyrhizobium sp. Tv2a-2 (assembly GCF_000472425.1). Lineage (GTDB taxonomy): Bacteria > Pseudomonadota > Alphaproteobacteria > Rhizobiales > Xanthobacteraceae > Bradyrhizobium. Next base: position 123,030 of record NZ_AXAI01000008.1, read on the forward strand.
ACGAGTGGCCGGCCAACCTCACCAAGGAGCAATTGACGGAAGAGATCCAGAAGGAATTCGCAGCCGAGTTGCCCGGCATAGGGTTCAATTTCTCCCAGTACATCCAGGATAACGTCGAGGAGGCCCTGTCGGGCGTGAAGGGCGCCAATTCGATCAAGATCGTTGGTCCCAATCTCGAGACGCTCGAGCGGTTGGCGGATCAGGCAATGGGAGAGATGGCGAAGGTCCCGGGCGTCGCCGATCTTGGCATTTTCCACCTGGTGGGCCAGCCAAATCTCAACATCAGGATCAATCGCGACAAGGCGGCGCGATACGGCCTCAACACCGGCGACGTCAACACGGTTGTGCAGGCCGCGCTTGGCGGCACCAACGCCACGACGGTGCTCGAGGCGGACCGGCAGTTTGCGGTGACGGTCAGGCTGGATCCGAAATACCGCACCAGCGTCGACACCATCCGGACAGTCAAGGTTGCTTACCAGACGCCATCAGGCACAAATGGTTATGTGCCGCTTTCGGAGATCGCCAACATCACGCTCGATACCGGCGCCTCGTTCATCTATCGCGAGCGCAGCCAGCGCTACATTCCGATCAAATTCAGCGTGCGCGGACGGGATCTCGGCTCGACCGTCGCCGAGGCCCAGCAGCGGATCGCCAGCGCGATCAAGCTGCCGCAGGGATACCAGATCCTGTGGGCGGGAGAGTTCGACAATCTGCAGGCGGCGAAGCAGCGCCTGATGATCGTGGTACCGATCACGCTGCTATTGATCATGGTGCTGCTGTTCGGCCTGTTCAATTCGCTGCGCGATAGCCTGCTTGCGGTGGCCGGCATACCGTTTGCGATCGGCGGCGGGTTGATCGCGCTGTATCTTGCCGGCCTCGATTTCAGCGTCTCCGCGGCGATCGGATTCATCTCGCTGTTCGGCGTTGCCGTGATGGACGGGATTCTCAATATCACCTATTTCCGCGAGCTCCGGACCCAGGGTATGTCGGTGGCCGAAGCGGTGTCTCGCGGCGCCGAGCAGCGCATGCGCCCGATGCTGATGACGGCGCTGTCCGCGGGCGTCGGGCTGTTTCCTGCCGCAATCTCCCATGGCATCGGCAGCCAGGTGCAGCGGCCGCTCGCGACAGTGGTGGTCGGGGGAATGTTCATCGGACCGTTGTTGCTTTTGGTCGTGGCGCCGGCACTCCGCCGGATCTTTCTGGCGCGAGACGCGGAAGACTTGTCGAACGCCGCAGAGAATGGCGAGGTAGCAGCCGGCGAGTCCGAGGGGTAGCCGGAGCGATGCGTATGAATTGCGACAGCCGCAATGTCCCATCGTCGGCCGCCGTGACGGCGCCCGACGTGGGTTGTTCTCATGGCCGCGCCGGCGGCAGTATCGGTGTCGTGGTGGCCTGGGCCCTCGCTTTGTCCGGCTGCGTCGGACCGAACTTCGTGCCGCCCGCGGCGCCGGCGGTCGACGGCTATCTGCCCGGCAAGCTGGCATCGCCCGGTCCCAACTCGCCGAAGGTTCCGACCCAGCACTTCGTTACCGGGGAAGCCGTCTCGGCGCGCTGGTGGGCCGCATTTCGCTCCCAACCGCTCAACGACCTGATCCGGGACGCGGTCAATCACAGCCCGACCCTGCAATCGGCCGAGGCCGCAATCATGGTCGCGAAATACAACGCGCTGGCCCAACGCGGACTGTTCTTTCCTCAAGTCGGCGCCAATTACTCGCCCGCCATGCAGCAGATTTCCGGTGCCTCGCCGTCGGGTCCGGGCGGACAGTCGCCGGGCGTATTTTCCCTCCATACCGCGCAAGTGCTGGTCGGTTTCGTGCCTGATGTCTGGGGCGGCAACGTTCGGGCCGTCGAGAATCTCGACGCGCTGACCGAGGCGCAATTGTTCCAGCTCGAGGCCGCTTATCTGACGCTCACCAGCAACGTCGTCACCGCAGCGATTGAGGAGGCTTCGCTGCGCGGGCAGATCGGAGCAACAAAGCGCGTCATCGCCATCGAGCGACATCTGCTCGATATCCTCAAGCGCCAATTCGATGCAGGGCAGGCGGCAAAGGCGGATGTGCTGGCGCAGGAAGCGGCGCTTGCCGCCGCGGAGCAATTACTGCCGCCGCTGGAAAAGCAGCTCGCCCAACAGCGCGATCTCTTGACCGCGCTCGCCGGGCAACTGTCGTCCGACGAGGTCGCGCAAAAATTCGATCTTGCCCACCTCAAGCTGCCAGCCAACCTGCCGATTAGTCTGCCGAGCAAGCTGGTCGACCAGCGCCCCGACGTTCGAGCTGCGGAAGCCAACATGCATGCAGCGAGCGCCCAGATCGGAGTCGCGATCGCCGCTCGGCTGCCAAGCTTCACGATCAGCGGCAATGTCGGAGCTGCCGCATTCAGCATTTCCGAACTGTTCACGCCGGGGACCAACTTCTATGCCCTTGTCGGGAACGCAACCCAGCCGATTTTCGATGGCTTTACGCTCTACCACAAGCAGAAGGCCGCGGAAGCCGGACTCGACCAGGCCGAAGCGGAGTATCGTGCGACCGTCATCACGGCGTTCCAGAACGTCGCCGATGCCTTGCGAGCGTTGCAGGCCGATGCACGCGCCGTGCAAGCGGCCGTGCATGCGGAAGAGACCGCCAAGGCGAGCCTCGATATTGTGGAGAGCCAGCTCAACGCCGGCCAGGTCAATCAGCTCGCGGTGCTCAACGCCCAGCAGACTTATCTGACCGCGGTGGTCGCGAGCGTCCAGGCCGAGGCCAACCGACTATCAGATACGGCGGCGCTGTTCATGGCGCTGGGCGGCGGCTGGCCGACCAGCTGCATGACGCCGGTGTGGCGCGATTGCGCGATGGGGGAGGTGCCGAGCGAGCCGAAGCCGGCAAGCGAGCCCAAACCTGCAAGCAAGATCTGACATGATCGAAGGACGCCGGGCGTCAGTGACTCACGACACTCTTGCGGAATTGATTGAGCTTGCCAAAGCTAGCGCTGCGAGAAGCGTTGCAATCGACGGGCAGAGACGCAAGCGCGCGGGACGGGATCTAGCGTAATCCGGCAGCAGCGGCGAAAAGATATTTTTTGTTGATTTTTCTGAACTCATTTCATCATCCAGAATCAATCATGAGCAAGCAGCGGTGTGTTCGCGCAAGCAAGATACATACCGTTTTGCGTCTTGAAGACGTGGCTCAACCGGTGCCGAGGGGGAGGCGGGAAACGTAGATCGCAGTCTTCAACGCGATCACGCCGGCCAGCGCGCCGCACAGGAACAGGAATGTCAGCACGCGAAAGCAGATGCCTGCCAACCGCTTCCGGATTAGCCGCCCTCGGCGCGCATCGACCTTCGCGCCGAACGAATGGTGTCGATCATTGAGGAGCAGAGTCATGTTCTGGAAACTCGGAGCCGCCGAACGCGGCTCACAGGGCCTTGCCGATCCGTTGGCAAAGCTGGGCGACCTTGCGCATCAGCGGCGCGACGAAATTGACCAGCGGATTGCCGTCGTTCCTGACATCCAGCTCGAAGCGGCGGGCCGGAAATATTGTCGCGCAACCGGCTTCGCCGCCCTGCGACCGCGCGAACGAAAGGGCGGAGCTCTCAAGCAGAAAAATGCCGCCGATCGCGCCGTTACGCTCGCGGGCTACCCAGAAGCCCTGCATATTGCGGCCGATGAAGAAGGCGGGAATGGTCGCGCTGACGATATTGGGATCCAGGGGCGCGAATGTGAGGTCTGGTGATGCCGTTGTCGCCGCAGTCTGCGCGTCCTCTTGCGGCCCGGCTCGGCCCATCCGCTCGACTTCGGTTGCTGCGCGCGGCATCGCATTCTGGGCGGCGACGCTGCGCGCTACGCTGGAAGTCCGCGCCACGGGCTGCCTGGCGCCGACTGGCCTGTTGAAGGTGGTCGTGGCCATGACGGCCTCCTCACAAGTTTGATGTGAAGAATGGCGGCACGGTCATAGGAATGCGAGAGGTCCGCGGACGACATCACATAGGAACGGCATAAAGGCGGCACACAAAGTGCGGATCATCGTCGGATTGGCGCGGCTGTGGCTCACCCTCGCGCCGGATTGAAGCAAGTGTGATCGCAGATGCTCTGATCGTGCTTATCTGGTGTGAGGATGACGAGAAAGGATTAGCCATGAAACTTGCAACAATCGCGCTGATGACCGCATTTGCTCTCTCGAGCACGGCAGCTCTGGCGCAATCCGGCACTTTTGGACACTCGGGAACATCTGTTGGAACGGTCACGGCTCCGTCAGTGGGATCGTACTCTTGGCCGTCGGTCGGTACGACGAATGCAATTCCGACCTGGAGCAACACCACGCCGGCCGTACGCAGCGGTGTCGCCCCCAGAGCGCCGACAGTCGGTTCCGTACCGTCGAGCTCCAATCTTACCAGATAATCTGCCGCCGCAGCGAAACCTGCAAAATCCTTTCGGAATCAGCAAGAGGGATCAATGGCTTGCTGAAGCGGGAGGCACTGAGCGGTGCCGGGGCGAGACGATCATTTTGGAGCGCGCGGGCAGGTTTGAGAGTGTCCCGCAGAGCACATTCATAGATCTAACCGACGTGAACGGCCTGTGAAGGTCGACTTGATCGTGCAAAACACAATTATGCCATCTAGCCTTGGAAACTGATTCCATGATGCGGTCAGGAATCGGCCGGTCGACCAATACGATCTACACGATCTACCCCTGGCCCCTGAGGATGGGGGCCAAAAAGATGAAGATCTCGGGATGCCTGGAAAGGCGATCGCAGCAGCACCATGAACACGCCGAAACCGTGCAACGTCCTCATGCTATATCCGCTCTTCGTAGCGGAGTCCTTCTGGAGTTTTGCAGAGTCCTGCAAGCTGATGGGCGTTCGACGCCCCGCAGCCCCACTGGGGCTGATTACGGTCGCCGGGATGCTGCCCAAAAGCTGGACGGTTCGCCTTGTCGATTGCAATACTGCATCGATTGCGGATGACGATTTTGCCTGGGCTGACCTCGTTTTCACGGGCGGAATGTTGCCGCAACAGGCGCACACGTTGCAGTTGATCGAGCTTTGTCGGTCACGGAACAAGCCAGTGGTCGTCGGTGGCCCTGATCCCACATCGAGTCCGCACATCTACGCCGCGGCCGACTTTCAGGTGCTGGGCGAGGCCGAGGGCGTCATTGACGAATTCATAGAGTCCTGGGAGAGGGGCGCCAGATCGGGTGTCTTTACCGCGGCCAAGTTCCAGGCCGACGTCACGAAGACGCCGGTGCCGCGTTTCGATCTGCTCAAGTTTGAAGACTACCTGTATCTTGGTGTGCAGTATTCGCGCGGGTGCCCATTCACCTGCGAATTCTGCGATATCATCGAGCTTTATGGACGGGTGCCGCGGACCAAGACGGCCTCGCAGGTGCTCGCCGAACTCGATACGCTTTATGAGATGGGATATCGCGGCCATCTCGACTTCGTTGATGATAACTTCATCGGCAACAAGAAGTCGCTGAGACTCTTCCTGCCGGAACTAGCCGCCTGGCAACGCGCGCACGACTATCCGTTCGAGTTGTCAACAGAGGCTTCGGTCAATCTGGCCGATGATCCTGAACTCCTGGAAATGATGGCTGCGGCGAATTTTTTCTGCATCTTCGTCGGCATCGAAAGTCCGGACCCCGCGACTCTGGTCGCAATGAAGAAAAAGCAAAATACTCGGCGCAACATCGCTGAGAGCATTCACAAGATCTACAGCGCCGGGATGTTCGTCACCGCTGGGTTCATTGTGGGCTTCGACAGCGAAACTGTGTCCATCGCCGATGCAATGATCGAATTCATTGAGGAAGCGGCGATCCCCATCTGCATGGTTGGGCTGCTCTATGCCTTGCCGAACACCCAGCTAACGCGCCGTCTTGATCGGGAAGGTCGACTACACGTCAACCATGATTTTGCGGCAACCAGCGGCGGTGATCAGTGCTCGACCGGTATAAATTTTGATCCGGCGCGTCCGCTGCGTGATATCCTGACGGACTACAGAAAGATTCTGGAGAGCGTCTACGACCCTGCCAGCTACGCGAACCGTCTTGATCGATTGATGACGATGCTCGACCGCTCAAGACAACGTCGCGAACTGCCTGTCGGCGATCTTCGCAACAAGGTACGGGCGTTGGAGACGGTACATCGTGTCGTCAGCGATATCCCCGAGGCGCACGGTCCGTTTTGGCGATCTTTTCTCAATTGTGCAAAGCGCGACTCGTCATCGGCACGCATCGCTGTAGCCATGATTGCGGCCTATGCCCATCTAGGGCCTTTCTCACGCAGGGTCATCAAGGCAATCGATGATCGTCTGGCCGCGTTGGATGAGCAGACATCGAATTCAACGGCCCCCGACGCCAGGATGGTCAAGAAAACGGCCGAGCGACGCTGAGGGGTCCTGGATTCTGAGTGCGGCTAACTCGCCAAGCACAGAGTGCGTCAGAACGCGCGGTCAGCAATTGTACCTGTGTTCGTGCCCGATAGAACCGTTGCTGTTCACCGTCTGCGCCGTTTTGCCGGCGCTCCGACAGAGCAGGAAACCCTCATTTCTGGGGTTTCCTGTGGTGCCGGCTGAGGGGATTGAACCCCCGACCTTCGGTTTACAAAACCTTCGTATGCCATGGTTTCCTGTTTCAGTTTCATATTAAGTATCAATATGTTGGCTGGGTTTTCTTCGATCTAAACCGCTGCTTGCGTGCCTGTTTTTGTGCCTGCTTCGGAGCGGCCAAACATCACCCGATGCTTCTCCTCCGCGGTCAAAAACGCCAGATACATCTCGGTCGTCTTGACGCTCGTGTGCCCGAGGCGTTGCTGTAAAACGTAGATAGAACGGCCACTTTTCAGCCAATTGACCGCATGCAGGTGCCGCAGATCGTGGAAGCGGAAGGGGTGAAAGTCCTGTGCCTGTTTTTGTGCCTGCTTGGCCACGATCGCGACGATCCGGCGGAAGTTGCTCGAGACCTGGCTGTAAGGGCGCGCGGCGGGCGCGCCTTCCTCTCGTAGACCCTTTGGCGGGCGGTACCAGAACAGGGCCTTGGTATCGAGGCTCGCCGGCAAGCTGGAGAATAGCCGGAAGCCAAAATCCTCCTCACCATCGACCAGATCGACGACGCGCATCTTGTTCCGCTTGCCGACCACGGTGAGCTGCTTGCGCTCATTGTCGAAGTGGCGTCTGGCGCCCTTGGCGAGCTCGTCAAGTCTAGCTCCGGTCATGACCGCCGCGCGGATCATATCGGCGAAAAGGCCTGGCGCCTTGGCGATCACCATCTCGACATGCCCAGCCTCCGGCAGCACGATCGGGTCGCGCCGCTCCTGCAGGCGAGACTTCTTGCGGTGACCCGGCTTGAGCCAGTCCATCGCCGGGTTGGTCGAGATCCATTCCTCATCGACGCAGAAGTCGAAGACGGAGGAGAGCGCGGTGAGGTCGCGCTTGATGGTCGCTGGCTTGACCGTGATGGGGTGCTTCTTGCCCTTGGGGACGTAGGGCGTGTTCTGACGGCTCTCGACGATGGAGCCGATCAGTTTCTTGTCGATCTCGTCGAGATAGAGCCCCTCCAAATGTGGCTGCAGCACCGCCAGCGAAGACAGGTATCGATTGAAGGTCTTGGGCCCGATCTTGTTGACGATGAACCGTCCCCATGCCTCCGTGGCCTCGCTGAGGGTCCTGCGGTGGTCCCCGTAGTACTGGGCGGCGACTACCCTATCCCTTTCGACTTCCCGACGTTTTGTCGCAGTTTTTGGATCGTCTGTGCGAAGTGACCATCGGTAGTCGCGGCCCCCGGCCTGAATCCGGCCCCAGAGGACGCCATCCCGCCAGTAACAACCCTTTGGGGCCTTCGGCTGTTTAGACACGTCTCACGCTCCTTCTCGGAAACAAAGGCGTCCAGCATAGCCACGTCAAAGGTCCAGGTGTCGCCAAACTTCGCGGCACCGGGAATCTTGCCAGCAGCGGCCATATTGCGGATGGAGCGGGGCTCCAGACCTAAGCGTGCGACAGCGCCATCGATCTTGCAACGGTTTCGTGACCTGCGCTCGGTCATAGTCTATAGGGCCCCGGCCGGGCCCAGCGCCGCCTTCAGGCACTCCAGCACGGGCGCACTGGTCGAGTTGCGCTCGATGGCCTCGATGGCGCCGGTGACGGCATCGCGGAGGCGGGCGTTCTCGGCCTCCAGCTTCGCTGACTTCTCAGCCGGCGTCATCGCCCCATCCCCGCGTTTCTGGACGTAGAACAGGTAGGACTCGAATGGCTCCGTCTTGGCGTTGATGGTGATCTCGACGAAGTTCTTGGCGTCGCTATCGCGGAACCATTCGGTCATGATCGTGGCGAGCCGTTCGACGACATTGCCGGCCAAGGACATGTCGAGCTTGCCGTTCTCGAGCCGCATGCTCTTGAGGGTGGGGTCGGTGAGGTCGTTGATCTGCTTTTGCAGTACCGCAATCAAATCGTCTTTGGCGTCTGGCGCCTGCACGCGGTTGTTGGCGGCGTACCGAAGCGCCCACACGATGGTCTGATCATCGAACTCGCAGACGAACCACTCGGGGTCATCCTCGATCAGCTGCGCAAGCCCGAGCAGCTCCTCGCGCTCGGCTTGGCAGATCTCATCAATGGGTTTCTCCGGCAACGGCGAGTGCTTCGGCTTCGCCGCCTGCTTTGCACGGATCTTGTCGATGTTGCTCCAGACGCGGGCGAGCTCGGTCTCGCTGGCTTGTTCGATGCTGATGTTGTTGCAGTTGGCGAGCGCCGCCAGCGTCACCATGGTGCCGCCAAGCTCCTGGTTGATCTCACCTTGCGGGCGTCCGTACACGTAGTCGACCAGCTGATGCGCCTCGCTCACGGTGCAGCCGAGCGACTGCACAAGCTCAAGCGCCTCCTCCAGGAAACGATGGTTGCGCTCGGTGACGTCGCGGGCGATATCCTCTCCGAAGCACGCCAGCATCCAGTCATAGACGCGCTCTTGGAAGGAGCGCACATAAATCTGATTCATGACGGCCCCCCCCTCACGCTGCGGTCGGCGCATGGACTTCGGGCAGACCGTGGCCGATGCTCGGCCGCGCGTGCTCGGGATGGTCCTTGAACCACTCTTGGACCCTCCACAATTGGCCACATCCACCTCCTATGGTGTCCTGGCCGGCGGGATCGAACACACGGACATCGAAGCCGCGCGCGAGTAGGCGGTTGGCAAACGAGGTCGCCAGATCGCGCTGGTGCTGGTTGGTGGCTGGGATGCCCTCCGAGCGCTCGCACACGACGGAGACCGTGGCGCAGAAGATGGCAGGGTCGAACCACCCGAGGATGCGGTTGGCATCGGCGTCTGTCTCGTTGCCGTCGTGGGCGCAGTAGTTGAAGAACGGCTTGCGACCGGTGGCTACGTGCCAGTCCACACCGAACTCCATGATCTCGCGCAAAGTCATCTTCTGCTTGAACGGGATCAGCGCGTCACGTGCCTCGTCCGTGCTCTCGTGAACAGAGAACTGCAGGCCGATGGTCGGGATCTCGCGGCTGATGTCGAGGACCTCATTGAGGCCATGCCGGGTGAGTTTCGGCGCCGATGTCGAGATGAGCAACGCCGCCTTCGGATAGCTGTAGTAGAGGTCCCGCAGTGCCGGCACGAGCGCTTTCAGATTGAGCAGCGGCTCGCCCATCGACATGAACATGATCTGCAGCCGACCGATCTCCTGCGGATCGGCGCCGACCAGGGAGAGTAGGTGGGCAGGCTGGGAGACGATCTCGCCGGCCGTGAGCGAGCGGGCGAAGTGATCGCCCGCGCCGCAGAACCTGCACCCAACGGGGCAACCCGACTGCGTGGAGCAACAGATCACGGTGCGGGTCTTGTAGTCTGGGTATTTGTAGAGCACGGCCTCAGCGACCGCGGTGTCCTTGGTGAACACGAATTTTGCGACGTTCTGGGCGGAATCGTCGATGCGACGGATATCGTTCCACATTATTGGGTCTCCTTGTTGGCACCTCCTGCGAAGAGGCGCTGATGGAATTAGTGCCAGATCAGAATAGCCGCAACGATCGCCACGCCGGTCACGATCAAGTAGCGGATCAGAATCTGCATGTTGCGATGGTTGATCTCTTGATAGTTCATGGACGGGTCTCCTTGTGGGAAGACCCCGCTGCGAACGGGGTCGGGGATTGTTTACTTGCTAGGCGCCACTGCTTTGCTCAGCCAGTCGCTGATGCTGGATGGCAGCCACCACAGCGAGACGCTAGAGGGCAGGGCGCCATTCCACTTGTTGGCGATGGTGCGAGTACCCTCGGCGGTCGCAAGTGCTTGCAGCGTCGCGGTATAGGGCGCCATGGTCTTGGCCACCTCGATATCCTGGGAGGCGACATAGCGACGGTTGACGGCGTCCTGCACGTCCTTGTTGAACTCGAACGTGTCGGCCCAACCGATGAAGTCGAGCGTGATGCCGACCGACGCCATGTATTCGGTCACCGCTTTCTTGATGTCCTCCATGATCTTAGCCGCTTGCTTGTTGTTATCGTCAAGCGAGCGCGCGGAGACCTGATCACACACAAGCGCCTGCACGCGGGACCGCACCGGGCCGTCCATTACTTCGGACAGCGACTTGCCCCGGTAAACAGACGTGAACACGATTTCCGGGTTATTGCGATCTCCGGCGGGCGGATTAACGCCAAACCGAAAGAGGAACTTCGGCGCGTTCTCCTCATAGACCGAGGCGCCGATCGCCACACCCACCGTGACGTCAAGGCCTTCGGAAGACTGGCACGGGAAGGATTGATCGCCGGCGGTGGAGCCGCGGTGAGGCGACTTGACCCATTCGCGCGAGACCGGCGTACGGTCGACGACGATCAGGCGTCCCGCAGGAACATAGTAGTTCGACCATGCGCCCGAATTGGGCAGCTTGGTGTGCGGGATCTCGAAGCGCTTGGCAGCGATCTTGTGCTCGTTGAGATACTGTTCGGAGCCGAACGATGCCTGCGACGACTTGTTGTCGCCGACATCGGGTATGAAGAACGCCGATTCGTTCGGGAGGATGAAGTAGTTCTCCGTATAGTCGGACTGGCTGTAATAGGCGGACGCGGGCTGCGGGACGCCCGCCAGCAAGAGCACGATCAGACTGGCGAACAGCGCGCGCAGCGGCTTCAGCCAGATCAGGAACAGCCCTGCCACGACGGCGATGCCGATCAGAAACATTGCGCCGTTGTAGGCGCGGAAGGCGCCTTGGGTCGCCAGATATGACAGGTCACTGGCCTCGAACTGTTTACCGGCGATCTGTCCGAGCGCGAGCGTCGCCGGAGTATTGAATAAGAATGATGCAAGCGCCGCGCCAGCCAAGAGGGCGAGCGTCAGGAAGATGCGGAACTTCATGGGATGAGGTCTCCTTGTGGATAATGCCGCTGCGAACGGCGGTTAAGAAGCTTGTTGACGACCCTCGCGGCGGGCCTGCCAGATGATGGCTGCAATGATGCCAACGTTGAGAGCGTGCATGCTGAGGCTGGGCCATGACGGGAACGCCGAGAAAGCCGTCATGACAACCGATCCGATCCCGAGCCAGGTCGAAGGCCTTGTATGGATATCAAAGTTCATGGTCGCCCCTTGAATTTGTTGGGAGGCTTGCGGCGCCTCCCGTGCCGTTTACGCGACGGAACGCAGGTTGGTCGCCTCGCGCGAGAGGTGACGCATGGGGGATTACTGAGGCTGAGCGAGCTTAGCGATCTCAGGCCTTGCCGCCTGGAAGGACCGAAGCAGGCCGTCGTAGGCGCTGTCGTTGGCATTGATCCAGTTGGTGTTGGCGACAAAGATCGCGTCCACCTGGATCGTGCCGATGGCCTTGGTGCCGTAGACGGTCCCCGAGGGCTGGATTCGCGGGTAGGTGCCAGCCGGGATCTCTCCATAGCTGTAGACGTACTGGCCACGCGCATCCTTGGCGACCGTAGTCATGTCGCGGTCGTCGGTCCCGACCAGCACGACGTTGTCGCCGGCATTCGAGGCGTCGTTCTTCATGAACGAGCTGTTGAGTGCCGCGATCACGAGGGCGCACTGGACCTGCGTCCCATCTGCAACGGCCTGTACGGCGCGGATGCCGGAACGGATGTCCGTGTTGATCTGGCCATAACGCTTCTTGTCGGCCAGGACGAACGCGTCCCATGTGGTGTGCGCGCCGGAGCCCTCGGGGCCGATCGCGACCGTCATGTCCTTGGTCAGGTTGACCATGCGGCCGAGATCAAGCTTGCGGTTGCAGATCATGTGCGCCTGCTCCTTGTAGAGCACTCCGGCGCGCTCGATCGCCGCGATCGCCTTGGCGTTGCGGTTCGAATAGACGAGCAGGGCGTCCGACTGCACAAAGGCTCCGTCACAGTCGCCGTTCGTCACCTTGTCGAGGTTGTCCAGCGAGCCCTTGGTCTCGATCACATCGACCTGAACGCTGGTCGATTTTGACTTCAACATGTAGCCAGCCTTGTAATAGTTCAGCTGGCTGTTGCCGGTGCAGAGCTTGAAGCTGGCCGCTTCGGCAGAGCTTGCCGTTGCGATCAGCGCGAGCGCTGCGAGGATCAGGTAAGGCGTCTTCATGCGGTCTCCTTGTTGCCTCTCGCGAAGAGGGCGGTTGGTGGTGGTTTAAGAGCTGCTAGAGTTGTTCGCGCTGACGATCTTCGGGACGAACACATCCTTGAGGATGCTGACGACGACGAAGATCGCGACGCAGTCGAAGAAGCCGGGGTGGCGATAGACGTCCGGCAGCCAATAGGCGTAGGTCTCGCCGATGCCAAAGACCGTCCACAGCAGCCAGAACGGAACGGCAAGGCAGAAGGCGAAAAAGATGGCCAGCAGCCAGCCGACGAGCGGGATCTTGTTCAACACGGCACGAGGTCTCCTTGTGATGCGTCGCGAGGCGCAGGCGACGGAGGTGGCGCGATCTGTTTCAAAAACTCTGGCCAGATCACCTGCCAGAACCCGACGCATTGCGGGCTAGGTCGGTTTCGGATGACTTCATCGAAATCGTGACGATAGGCGTGGCAGATGGGGCGAGAGTCGTAGACGTCCTCAACAAACAATTCGACGCTCTGCCGATTTTCGATGCGCTCCACATCATCCCACGCGTCTCGCGCTTCGACCTTGTCGACCGCGCCGTCGCGTCGGCGCTCCTTTATGTAGTCCTTCATGCCCTTGATGGTGGCGTGGAAATCGAACTCCATGTAGTCGCGACGTCCGATGGTCTTGCCCATGAAGTAGCCGAACTCGATGTCGGACAAGAACTCCTTCAGCGTCGCCGTGCCGATGTGCGACCAGCAATACGCATAGGTGCCGAACGAGGTGTAGGCCGAGAACACACCCGTCTCCTCGTCGAGATAGATGAAGGCCCATTCGAGCTTGTGCGGGCCTGCGCCGCGGACGATGTAGCGATCAACCATTAGAAGCCTTTCCACTTTTCAACAGGCGTTGACGCTCGACGCTGACCCGGAGCCTTCTCAAACCCCTTGCTCTGGATCTTCTTGGTCTTGCGTTTGAGGCCGTAGCTCGCCTTGAGCACGTTGTCGGCCTTGGTCATGATCGCGTTGTCGACCTTATCCTTGGTCTTCTTGCAGTTGCGGCAGCGGACCTGGCAGTTCTCGGCCGTGGGATCGCCGCCAAGGCCGTCCGGGTCCATGTGCTCATAGAAGATGTTGCCGGGCCGCAGCTCGGTGCCGCAGCCCTCGCATTGAGGCACGCCGGGGATGTTCTCGACGCCTTTGACGCGACAGCCCAGGCAGCAGCGGCGGAACGCCGCCTTGCGGACGCTCTGCGGAAACTCGGTCCGCTCGTCGCCGCGGAGGCTGGTCACTGCCGGACCTCCGCGACCTTGCAGCCACCCGCCACGAAGGCGATGAAGCCGCCCTGATAGCGATACATCCCCATGTCGCGCGCGCGTTTGAAGGCGGCGTACTTAGCTGCCGACGGCGTCGCCGCCTGCACCACGCAAGAGGTGCTCGCAGACTCGACCGTGTAGAGCCGAACCTGCAGCGAGAGCTGCTTCGATCGCTTGCGTGGGGCCTTTGGGCGAGGGGAGGGGGTGTCCGGCGTCTCGCTCACCGGAGCCGAGACCTCGGGCAGCTGCATGAGCTCCATCTGCTTGGCGTCAACCATTGTCGACTTCCTTGAAGACGACGCCGTTTTGCGTGCCCCAGGCCTCGATAAAGGCCAGAAGTTCATTCATGTCGGAGGTTTCCATCCGCGACGAACGTCCCTCGTACGGCAGGAAGGTCGAGCCATCGAGTGATGGCATCATGTCAACCTCTTGCCCGCAAGCGTGCATGCAGAGAAGCTTCCACTGCTCGGGCGCGTAGAAGCGCTCGTTGCCGTTCATGTCGATGTGCGGTTTCTGTTTGGCGATCTCGCCCAGCATGGCCCACATCTTGCGCCGTTGTTTCTCCGAGGCGAGGTCGACGCGCATCTCGACCAGCGTGCCTGGTGCCGCCCGGTCGATCATGGTGTGTACGAAGGCGCGGTCATCGTCGTTGGTGATGAGGATGCCGGTCATGACTACCCCTTCATCTCGGCGTAGGTCGCTGCGCGCCACAGGTGCACAGACATGCCTGACGGATTGCGGCCACGCCCATCGTTTACAATCATGCCGGTCTTGCGCAGCTCAGAGACGCGCGGACGGATCGCCCAAGGACTCTCGCCAAGAGCCTCCGCGATCGTATCGGCGGATCGACCGGGGTGGGCGACGATGTAGACGTAGACCCTGTCGCGCAGCGCGCTGGCGCGCAATGCGACCGCCTGCGCCGCCTCGCGAGAGGTCTCGCTCTCTTTGAAGCCAGGGCCGTTTGGATATCCGGTCACAGCGACACCTCAGTTTCGTCGATCATTTGCAGCATGCCGTCCACGTTCTGGAGTAGGCCGGCGGTCAGGATGTCCTTCGGGGCGACCTGCAGGTCGCGCCGCGCAAATTGCAGGGCCACACGCAAGGCCCCCGACTGCGTCTGCGAGAGTTTCCTGCCGTTGATGGTGATATCGGCCTCAATGATCCCGCGCGGTAACCGAGCCATCAGGCCGCCACCTTCTCTTTGAGCGCGCGCTCGATCACCTCAAGGCTGCGCTCGATGACGTCGAACGGATCGAACTCCTCGCCGTCGTCGCCGCCCTTGAGGTTGGCGCGGACAGTGAGGAGGGCGGCCTCAAGCTTCTCGATCCGCTCGTGCGCGTCCTGCCTTGGCATCAGACCCTCCAGAGCCAGAAGAAGGCGTCGGCGTAGAGCTGCACCCACGCCTTGAGCCAGGCCTCGCCGCGGCGCTTGTCGCGCTCGGTTTCGAGAATGATGATCTTGGCGCTCTGCATGGTCATGCCGTGATCTCTTTCCGTTGATCGTTCTTTTCATCGAGCGCGCGCATACAGTTGGTGCAGAGGCGCTTCTCGAACTGGATGAGGGTGTAGGGGGAGTGAATACCGACCTCGCTGGCGAGGTGGACGTCTGCTCCGCACCCGCCGCATGCGAAGCGGCGGTCCCTTGGTGGCGCGATTGTGATTTCGCCGTACATCAGACGTCGACTCCTCAGAACGGAATGTCGTCGTCCATGTCGTTGTGGCGAGAGCCGCCGCCGGACTGACGCGAGTTGCCACCGCCGCTGCGGCCACCGCCTCCGCCGCTATCCCCGCCACGGTCGCCGCCGCTGTTGCGGTTGTCACCACCGGTGTCGAGCATCGTCAGTGTCGAGTTGAAGCCTTGCAGTACCACCTCGGTGGTGTACTTCTCGGCGCCGCTCTGGTCGGTCCATTTGCGCGTCTGCAGCTGGCCCTCGACATAGACCTTGGCGCCTTTCTTCAGGTACTGCTCGGCGATCTTGGCAAGGCCCTCATTGAAAATTACGACCCTGTGCCATTCGACTTTTTCGCGGCGCTCGCCGGAGTTTTTGTCGCGCCAGCTCTCGCTGGTGGCGATCGATAGATTGGCTATCGGGCGCCCATCCTGGGTCCGTCTAACTTCGGGGTCCTTGCCAAGATTGCCCACCAGAATCACTTTGTTCACGCTGCCAGCCACGTCGGTCTCCTTGTCGTGCGGCCCTGCGAAGGCCGCGAATTAGATGCGCGCGTTGACAGCCTTGTCCGGTACGATGTCCCCGCTCCATGGTTTTCCTTCATGGAGCGGACGGTGTGAGCCTCCGGAGGCTGTCTTGCCGTTGTTCGAGCCGCGCGCCTTACCCGTCAGAAAGGTCTGGGCTCACACCGCAATCCTGCTACGACGCCTGCTTCAGCTCCTGCACACGCGCCTTCATCAGCGCGTCCAGCTCTGCTGTGATGGTTGCAGAGACGCCGCATGTCTTGCGCATGTCCTTCTCGCGCGACCAGCGGGCACGACATTCTTCCGCACTGGTCTGCTCGGCGATCCAGGCCATGGCGTAGTCCCGATATTCTTCGGCAGTCCTGGGAGTGGGTGACGACGAGGCGTTAGAAGCTTGGCCGCTGTTTCCCGCCTCGGCGCCACCCTTCGCGTCCCCGGCAACGGAGGGGGTGGGGCCCGCATCCGAGGTCTGCGAATTTTGATCTGGCTGCTCACCGGTATTGCCGGTGACCTTGTCTTGATATTCCTTGGATGCGCTATCGGTCTGGCCGAAGTCTGGGTTAACGCGCATGCCATGGCCCTTGTCGGTGCCGTCTCCGGCCTTCTCTCCGCTGTTGGCGAACTGGTCGAGCTTGGCTCCAGCGTCGGACTTCTCCGCCTCACGCGCGGGGAAGGTCTCGTCGACCGTGGCCATACCATCAGCGATCCCCTTCATCAGGGCGATCACGCGCGCGACATCCGGCGCTGTCCAGTCCTTGGCGGGCTTGCCGATGACAAGCTCGACGCGCACAAGCTCGATGTCCTGATTGGCGATGCCCTGGACGACACGGTCGCGGTAACCCTGCAGGTTCTTGCCGATCTTTTCGACCAGCGAGTTCCGGGCAGCATCGAAGGCGTAGTCCGCGAAGGTCTGCAACGCGTTCACCACGACGTTGCGGCAGGCCTTGGAGACGCCGATCTGCAGCGCGATATCAAGACGGCGCGCGTCGTCGTCGCCGCCGAGCTTGGCACCGCCCTTGGTCTGCTGGAATGGGCGCTCCAGCGCAAAGCCGGTCTCATAGTCGGAGAAGCGGGCGTAGATCAGCCAGCTTGCGCCGAGGTCGAGCACGCGCGTCTGCACCTCGCAGTTGCCGTAGATGCGGGCGAGGTCATTGGCGAGCTTGATCGAGGGCCCCTCAATGTAATCTGTGGTGCCCTTGCGACGGTTCTTCACTGGAAAGCGATAGAACCAGTCGTCGCCGGCCGCCGCGCCCAGCGCGGCGAGCTTCTGCAGCACAACCGTCTCATTGCGGTGAACGGCAACCGGCTGCGCGCCTACGATGCGCTCGGCCGAAATCGCCGCCACGGACGGCGCCGCCGGGAGGTTGTTATTGTTCGTCGGCGCCACGTTGGCAAACTCGTCCAGTGAGCGCAGCCTGTCGTCCTTGTCGAGAACCTGAGTGTTCATTCAATTCATCTCCGTTGAAAAATCCGTTGGGTGTTACTTGACCTTCACTTCCCGCAATGAGCGGAAGCTGTAGGCAGCGCGCTGCTGTTCCTTGACGTTGGTGACCTTGAGCGAGAGCTTGCGGCCGCCAGCAATCAGCGCGAACGTGGCGGCGCCGATCTTGGCCATGATCTCGGTGGAGATCTCATCGCGGCGCTTCTCGCTTGAGCTGATCACCTCGCCGAGCTTCTTGCGCTCGTCGAACAGGTCGGGGAGCAGGTTATCGCTCGACAAGTCGATGATGCTGCCGTCGTCGACCGGATAGAGCTTGCGGACCAGGTCGTGGTCGCGGGTCGGGTCGATTGCAGGTACGCCGCCCGCATCCAACAGGTCCCAGAAGCCCTTGACGGTTTCGAGTATCTTCTGCTCGGCCACGGGGTGGCGCACGAGCGGGATCATCTTCAGGTCCTCGCTGAAGGTGTCGATCACCCATGCCGCGACGTAGGGGTGGATCACCTGCTTGAACGCAATCGAAGCAAGCATGGTCTCGGCCAGCGTCTGCAGCTGGTAGCCAAGGGGGACGATGGGGTTCGTCCCCTCGCGGTCGCCGCCGAGCCAGTCAGCCACGAACACCGGCTTCGCCACGACCTTGCCCTGGATCAGGATCAGGCCCGGACGCTCCGGATCGATCGCCATGGCGTCGGGGGTCGCGCCAAAGCGCAAGGAAGGCGCGCGCAAGTAGACCTTGCCGGCGCGGATTTCCCAGGAGGGGTTTTCTTCCTTGATCGTGGCCCACAACGAGGGCTCGAAGCGGCGACCGCGCCGCAGAACGGGGGTATCGGCCTTCTGGCCGATCTGGCCGGTTTTATCAGCCCAGACCTCGCGCGGAGACCGGTAACCGACGCCAGCAATCGAAGCGACGTCGGACGCCGTGACGTCCTTCTGGCGCAGCTTCAGCCAGCCCTCCCGGTCTCTTACGGGATCGACCTTGTGGATCTCGACGTCGCCGAGGGACAGCTCGCGGACGATGCCCATGGCGACATCGCCGATGGACCGGAACGAATCAACTTCGCTCAAGGTTTGGTCTCCTTGCCCGCCCGCCGGAGAGCTGCACCGTCTGCGAAACGGTGGGGGATCAGCTTCGGGCGGGCGAGTGTTCGAGGTGGACGACTGGGGTTTGGTCTCCGTCAGCGACGCAACACTTGCACCAACTCGGTGAAATGGTCAAGCGGCAATCGAACCAAATTGGTGAAAAAATATATTCGTTGTGGGTGTCAACCATTCCTGACGGGGACATCGGGGGACGTCGGGGACATCGACTCGCGCGCATCCCTCAAAGCAAAGATTCTATCGGGTATGAAAAAAGGCGGCCCTGAAGGCCGCCTATTTAATTCGATAAATCTCTTTCCAATTACTGAGATCTGTATGTGTCTTAGAGTCTACTATCTATTGTTTGTCTAATAGCAAAAGTCGTGCCAGGGACGATGTCCCCGCAATGTCCACTTTCAATGTCCCCGTTTTATAAAACTTTTAAAACTACTCCCAGGTGACGGGGGTCGCGAAGTAGGAGCCGATGATATCGCTGACCCAGACTATGCCGACATTTCGGATCGGCTCTATGCCGGCGGGGCCCGTTAGTCGGTAGCGATGGTCCTGCGTCTCCCTTGAGACCTCCCGCAGGAGGAGGGGGCGGTGGTTGGCACGCACGACCAGCATGTCGGTCCTGCCGTTGTGCTTGAAATCAGCGTGGACGAGCTCGCGCTGGTAGCTCTTGTCGTACAGGAGGTACTGGCCGAGCGAGGCGCCGGCATCGTCGGTCAGCTCGAGCGCCACGGTGTCGGCTGAGACCTCGACGCCGGTTGCAATCTTGCCTTTCGGTTCATCGAACATCTCGATCCGCAACCCCTTGCGGACGGCGCCGACTAGCGGCACCACGCCGGCCGTGAACCCGATCTCGGCGGGCGAGCAGCCGAAAGCCTTGGCAATGCGCTGCGCCCACGCCAGATCGATCGGACGCTGCCCCGTTTCCAGTTTTTGAATCTGTTGTTGCGAGGTGCCGGCCTTCCCGGCGACCGTTTCGCGTGACCAGCCGCGCTCATTTCGCATCTCAATGAGCCTCTCCGGCGGCGCTCGGTCCTTTCTACGGTCCAGCATTAATCCTCTCTGCTTTCCAATGCTGAAAAAAGTACCAGATTGGTGCAAGTCAGTCATCGAAACCGGATTGGTGAAAATGCCCGCTTGACACTTCACCGACTTGGTGCAATTTTGCGTGTCGCTGGCCGCACCCATCACGCAAGACGAATCCATGTTCCTTCAAGACTATCTCTTGAAGACCTACCCCGGTCTTCGCTCTGGGCAGACCAGCTGGAACCAAGTCGAGATCGATTTCGCCGAAAAGGTTGGGACCAGTCGGCAGAACATCAACCGTTATCGCAAGTTTCAGCGCCACCCGCGACCGCCAATGGTCGCGCGAATCAGGAAGCTCACCAACGGACTGGTGGCCGCAGACGATCATCTGCCGCCTGAGCAACATCCGAGCAAGTCGAGATCGATCTGATGAAGTCGAGTTCAGCCAGCTACGTCGCGAAGGACTTCCGCCAGGTGCTCGTTGATCAGCTGCTGCTTGCGGCTGACGGCGCGCATGTAAGCTTCGGTCCTGATCGTGTAGGCGGTCCGAGATCCATCGCTGAGAATCAGCGAGATGAGAAACTTGCCACCGACGTATCGGTAACTCACGCTCTTGATCTCCAGCACAGGAGTTGTTTCTCCTGCGGTCTGCCCCACCGCACCCATTGTCGCCACCACTTTGACCAATTGATCTTCTTGTCGTCGCCGAAGCGGCGGGAATATGGCAGCGACATGCCGCTGCACGCAAGAGGATTTTGTACGCCACGCAACGCATCGCTCATTACCTTAATTTTTACGCCTACTTTTTTGTCGTCAAACGATTCAAAATCTAAACGCACAACTTTAGATCGACGCCGTAATTTCACGGGGGCCTTCCAGCGCGGGCCTCAATCAACAGAGGGTCGCGCATGGCTTTAATGACGCCCACCATACAATCCGTACATCTGAAAATCTCGGAATTTTCGTCTCCGGCCTTCGCCTCCAAGGCGGACGAAGCAAAAGCGCTCGTGCGTCGGTGCGCGGAGCCGTGCCCGGCCGGTGACTCCGTCAAGGAAGCCATCAACCGCGCGACAGACCGGCTCGGCTTCTCGACTTCGCGAACACAGGACTTTTGGTATGGGGAGGCCAGACGAATTGACGACAACGAAATCGACAGGCTGCGCTACGTGGCGGACGCGACTGAGATGTTGGTCGCTCAGGAAGCGCTCAAGACGCTTCGTAAGCGCATGGCGGTATCGGATTCTCCGCTGTCTCGTGAGGTCGTGCACCGCCTTGATGCTTGCTTCAGCCTTCTCCGCGGCGTTCCTTTCGGAATGCATGTCGGACGGCAGCGGGGCTGCCGATCGTGAATAGGGTGCAGCACATATGGAGCGACGACAACATCGCCATGGTCCGCAATCTTGCGGACAAGGGTGACAGTTCGGCCGAGATCGCCGCCAAGTTGAGCGCGGCCACAGCCCGGCGCGTCACGAAGAATGCGGTGGTCGGCATCTGCACGCGGAGGGGCATCCAGCTCAAGAACAAGAGTTTTGCGCCCGCAAAGCCGAAGCGGGAGCCGCAGCCAAGGTCTTATCTCGCGCCAAAGAATACTACCCCCGCACCCAAGGGGTTCGTGAGGGTGCCTACTCCGGTGATGTCGCCGGAGGCGACGCTGCCCATCACGAAATTTACTCCGGCTAAACCGTCGGAGACTAGCGTTTCGATTTACGAGCTTAACTCTGATCTATGCCACTGGCCGTTGGGAGATTTCGCAGATCGCCCTCCGTACCGGTACTGCGGCGCGAGGGTCTTCGCAGGACCCTGGTGCCTCTGCCACTTCAGGCAGGCGACTGAAAACAAGGAGACCAGCCATGCCCAAGGGACATTCAAGGCCGAAGCAGCGTAGCTGGTATTCCGCGTGGCGGTCATGACCCGCCATGCCCAGCAAACCCGTTGTGATCGGGCTCGATCCGAGCCGTAAGCTCGGCTGCGCCGTCGGACCTATCGGCGGCAGGCCAAGCCTTTCGACCATCATCATCGGCAAGGACTCAACGCCGCACGAGGACGTGTTCGGCGGCGGCGCGCAGCTGCTCGATGGACTGATCCGCAAGAGCGGGGCTGTCGCCGTCGGCATCGAGCGCCCCTTCTACAAGAAGGGCGAGAGCAACTACGACACCACGGTTCTGATGCACGGCCTCTACGGCGCGCTCGTTGGCGTCGCGCAACTGCATGGACTGAAGGTCATGCCGTGCGCGGTCGCAACGTGGCGCAAGGTGGCGCTCGGTACCGCGAAGCTCGGGTCTCGCCAAGCCGGCAAGAAAGCAATGATGGATCTGTGCGCCCAGCTCGGCTGGGACGCAGACGACGATAATGCAGCCGACGCCGGCGGCGTCTGGATGTGGACCGGCGCAGAGTACGCGCCATACGGCATCGTTGGGTAGGGGAGACAGCATGCAGCTCTACAGCGTCAAATTTCGTCACCACAAGGAACGCACGATCGATTTCGGAGAGGTCATCGTGATGGCGTCATCGAACGAGACGGCCTCCGACCAGGTCCTGATGCGGCTGGACTTGCCGCGGTCCTCGACCACCACCGAGGTGATGCGGCTCAAGCCGAATATGTTTCAGGTCATGCGCGGCGAGATGCCGAAGGAGCGGCCAATCAACGGCACATTCCCTCGTTCGCAGGCCGAGCTCGACCGTCTTCTGGAGCCGGAGCGTGAGCGCTTCTCCGTACAGATCTCTGGATTTGCATGGGCGCACTCCGAGGACAACGCCGTCAAGAAGATCGCCAAGGCTGCACTTGCGGAAGCCGAGGGGCGCGATCCTTCAGGCAAGGCCGTGAGCGATCTTCAGATATTTGCCGACAAGCAGGAGGCTGCACCACGCTCTCCCGCGATCGAGCAAAACTCCATCTTCACGCACATGAAGATGTTTCAGGGTGGGGCGGTTCGTCCGCGCTAAGGGGGTTGAGATGCGACAGGTCAACACCGAGCGGCTTCCGGCCGACAAGATGCCCGTCACCAACCAGCACATCTGGGACATGGCGCTCAAGGATTACGACGACGCGGTCCTGATGCGCGATGCCATCAAGGCGCAGCCTGATGCGACGCCCGATGACATCGCCCGGCGCGAACGCGTGGTGCGTCAGCGGCTGGCCTTCTGCAACATCGTGGATTTTCTGATCACCAACAAGGAGGACATCAGCAAGGTGATGGCGGCCAGGAAGGGCAAGCCATCGTGAGATTTCATGCAGCCGTTTTGAAATTGGTCTTGGGGAAGGTGGGGGATTGCAATGCCGAAGGGGATCGAGGCGCGCGAGGCGCGCAGGTCGTTCGTACGTGTTCCGGTAGCGTCGCGCGTTTCTGAGGATCTTCGGGCGGAAGCAAAGCGCCGCGGTGTCGAATACGACGATCTCGCCGCCGAGATCATCGACACCGTTGTCAATCATGGGCTCTACGCCGCTGTGTTGGATCACTGATGCCGGACGATTTGGGCCGCTACATCGAGCCGGTTGCCGAGGCTCTCTTTGGGAAACCGACGTCGCGCAAGTCTGACGAGCTGCGCTACGGAAAGAACGGTTCACTCAAGATCAACCTGAAAACCGGCTTCTGGGATGACTGGGAGGCCGGGCAGAGCGGCGGCGTGCTCGCACTGATCGAGCGCGAGAAGGGGTTAAAGAACGGCGAGGCCATCGACTGGATGCGCTCGACGCTTGGCCTGGACATCGAGGACCGGCGCCCGCAGCAGCGACAGTCGGCGCCCTCGCGCGCTCCCGATCGCAACCCGCCGCCGCAGGACCCGCCAAGGGACGAACCAAGAGAGCAGCCGAAGGCGCGCCCCCAGCTCGTCAAGGCCTACGACTATACGAACGAGGCCGGCGATCTCGTCTTTCAGGTCTGCCGCATGGAGCCCAAGAACTTCCTGCAGCGCAGGAAGCCGCGGCCCGACGATCCCAAGGAGGACATCAAGGGCGGCTGGGTGTGGAAGCGCGACGGCATCACCCAGGTGCCGTACCGCCTGCCGGAGCTGGTCGAGGCGCTCGCCGATGAGCGGATGATCTTTCTTCCAGAGGGGGAGAAGGATGTCGACAACGTCTGCGCCCTCGGCGTCCCGGCGTCGACCAATGCCGGAGGTGCCGGCAAATGGCCTGACGAACTCACGCCATACTTCAAGGATGCTGACGTCGTCGTCCTGGCCGACAACGATCCGCAGACGAGAAACTCCAAGACCGGCGAGCTGCAATGGCATCCTGACGGGCGCCCGAAGTTGCCCGGGCAGGATCATGCCAAGCTGGTCGCCTCCAAGCTCGCAGGTGTTGCCAAGCGGGTTCGCATCCTCTCGCTGCCGAACCTTCCGGTTAAGGGCGACGCCACCGACTGGATCGAGGCCGGCGGCACCTCGGCTGAACTCTATCGGCTGGCGGAATCGCAGGCGATGACGCTTGCGGAATATCAGGTCTATCTCGACCTCACATTCAAACCGAAGGCGTTCATCTCCAAATTCGGCGCGGTGATGTGGGGAGACCCGCGCGGGAATCGCAAGCGGTACGAGTACATCATCAAGGGCATGATCCCGCGTCGCGAGACCGTACTGATCTACGGCGCGAGCCAGTCGGGCAAGAGCTTCTTCACCCATGACATGGCGATGGCTGTTGCGCGCGGTGGAGACTATCTCGGGCGCAAGGTTAGGCGCGGCATCATCGTCTATTGCGCAGCAGAGGCCGGCGACGGCTTCGTCGACACTCGTTTCGCAGGCTACGCCACCGGCAAGGGCATCTCCGAAAACGAGGTGCTGCCGTTCTTCTGTCTGACCAAGAAGTTTGATCTGTTCGGCAACGAGCAGCAGGCGATCGACCTGATCGCTGAGATCAAGGCGTTGGTTGCCATGTGGAACCAGCGCTTCCCGGACGATCAGCTCGAGCTCGAAGCGGTCGTCATCGATACCTTCAACAAGACCACGCCTGGCATGGACGAGATCAACGGCAAGGAAGTTGGTCTCGTGATGTCGCGCCTCGACCGCATCCGCGAGGAGTGCAACTGCGGGCTCTGGCTGGTGCACCACATGAACGCCTCCGGCACGGGGCCCCGCGGTCACACCTCGCTGTTCGCCGCATTCGAGACCGCCTTCCGGGTCGGGAAATACGACTACACGCTGAAGGACGCCCCGCCAAAGATCCGCGACGGGGACAGGATGAGGGAGCGCCGTTTCATCCAGAACACCAAGCAGCGCGAGGGCGAGGACGGCGAGGTCACCGACTTCTACCTGCGCGGCGTCATATCGAGCTACGACGAGGACAATCAGCCGGTCCCAGGGGCGGTGGTCGAATGGATCGACACGCCGGCTTCGCGCGCCGCTGACAAGGCCGTCGAGGAGATCGGCATCGCGCTCACCGACCAGCGCGCCAACGTCTATCGGGCCATCCAGCGGGCCCTGGAGGAGAACGGCGTGCCGACGCCCCCAAGCCTCGGCCTGCCCAAGTCGATCCAACGCGTGGTCAACAGCCGGTTCATCAGGCCCGCATACCTTAAATATTTCGCAGCGGAGGACGACTCGGAGGACGCGATCAAGAAGGCGCTGTCACGCTCCAACGATTTCCTCGTCCGCAACGGCATCATTGCGCGCAACAACCCATGGATCTGGATCACAGGTAAGCGGATCAAGGGCGAGCAGCGGCGGCCAGAGCCGCCGCCGGAGGAGCCGGCGCCGGGAGATGTCGTCGAGGCGCCAGACGAAAGCGGCGACGAGATGGATTGGTCGGAGATCGGTGACGATGTCGGCGAGATGCCGCCGCCATCTCCGGCCGTGGAGCCGGAATTTGCGGGAGCGATGGAATGAGCGAGACTATCGAAGTCGCCTGGCACCATGAGATGGTGGGCGTGCGCCTGATTGAGGCGGCCTCTACCATCCGCCGCATGCCGATGCGGGTTTGGCCGAAGGAATACGGCACGATCTGGCCGACGTACAACCCGATGACGCCGTCCGAGTTGCATGCGCTCAAGAACGAGATCATGCAGGTCGGCGGCGAGGCTGCGCTGCGCGAATGGGAGCGCGAGCAGAACCGCGTCGTCATCCAGCCATCAAGCGTCGAGATCGAGCGCGCCACCGAGGCTCTCGCCTGGCCGATGCGGTATTTGCTCAACGATCGCGAGACCGCGCAGGCCGTCGGATTCTGGGCGAGCACGACCTTCGATATTGAGGAGGCAGAGATCCCCTCCTTCGTGCGTGAGGGGCTGAAGGTCATCTCGCGCGGTTTGAAGCAGGACCGCGTACCGGTGAGGGCATGAACCGTGCGCAACTCAAGGCACCTTTACACCGACCTCAACAATAACATTGACCCCGCGGTTCTGGCTGAGGGCGAGTCCTGCTTTGTGCTGACGAACCTTGCGCGGGTTGCCGCCATCAAGTTGCTCGGCAGCCATTCGCGCGACGCCTACGCCAAGCTTGGCCTCAGCGAAAAGGAGGTGGACGCACTCAACGGCCTTTACCACACACTGCAATGCTGACTTTCGACCATCCCGTTCGCAGCGGGATCAACCAAGGAGACCAGACTAGTGAAGCTTCGTTATATCGTGCTCGTCGCCGCGCTCGCGCTCGGCGTCGGATCAAGCGCCAGCGCGCGCTCGCACCATCACCATCGTCACCATCATCGTGCATATCATCATGAGGTGAGCCACACCCAAGAGGTGGAAGGTAGTCGTCCAGCGGGATGCCCGAGCGCGTGGTGCGGGTGTTTCCTCGCCAGATATCTCCACATGGCGAACGAGCGGGTCCTATGGCTTGCCGCGTCATGGTTCCGCGTAGGCAGCGCGCTGAGCGCGCCCGAGGCCGGCGCAATCGCGGTGCGCAACCATCACGTCGGCCTCGTGCGCGATGTGCGCCCCGGCCAGATCCTTTTGTTGTCGGGCAATGACGGTCACCGGGTGCGCGAGCGCTGGGTGTCGTCGGGATCGTATCGTTACCGTCGTATCTGAAAACCACCCGTTCGCAGCGGGTTCAACCAAGGAGACCAGCATATGAAAACACTTTGCATCTACCACGGCGGCTGTCCCGATGGATATGCGGCCGCATGGTGCGTCCGCAAGGCGCTTGGCGATGCCGTCGAGTTCTATCCCGGCGTCTACCAGAAGGACCCGCCGCCGTGCGACGGGCGCGACGTCATCCTCGTCGACTTTAGTTACAAGGCGCACGTCCTGCATGAGATGGCGTCGAAGGCCGCCACGATCCTGATCTTGGATCACCACAAGACGGCGCAGGAGGACCTTGCCTCGCTGCCGCCGCCACTCGATGGACCGTACAACCCGGCCGCCATGCTGGCGTGGCAACGCGAATGCAATTCGCCGAACGCGATGCACGCCCTGTTCGACATGGACCGTTCAGGCGCGGCGATTGCCTGGGACTATTTCGTCGCCGGCGAGCGCCCGGACTTCATCGAATATGTCCAGGACCGCGACCTCTGGCGCAAGCAAAAGGCTTTCGGCGACCAGTTCTCGATCGCGCTGGCGTCCTACCCGCAGGACTTCATGGTCTGGGATATGTTGATCGAGAGGGGCGTGAGCTCATTGATTGAGGAGGGGTACTCGATCAATCGCTACTACCGCCAGCGCGTCGAGGAGCTGAAGAGCCACGCCTACATGGCCAAGCTCGGCAACCATCTCGTCTGCATCGCGAACGCGCCGTATTTCGCCGCAAGCGAGGTGGCGGGCGAGCTGTCCCACCGGGAAGGGGCGGCCTTCGGCGCCTGCTACTTCGAGGTCGAGCCGGGCAAATTCCAGTATTCGCTGCGCTCGCGCGGCGACTTCGATGTCAGCGCGGTGGCAAAACAGTTCGGCGGTGGCGGCCACAAGGCCGCGGCCGGCTTTGCCTTGCGTGGTGTTGCCCATCGGCCTGTCGACAGTCTCGGTAACGAGACCAAGTGATCTGAAAACCACCCGTTCGCAGCGGGTTAAACCAAGGAGACCAACGTGACAGACAACGTAAACAATCCCGCCCACTATGGCGGCAAGGACAATCCGTTCGAAACGATCAAGGTTCTGGAGGCGTGGCTGACGCCGCAGGAAGTCGTCGGCTTCCTCAAGGGCAACGTCATCAAGTACCAGTCGCGTGCCAACGCCAAGAACGGCGCGGAAGATTACGCGAAATCATCCTGGTACGCGAACCGGCTCGCCGAGTTCATCAAGACCGTCAATCTGCCGACCGCGCCAGTCGTGAACCCCAAGCAGGCCGAGGCTGACGGCAAGATCATCTTTGCGCAGGCCGCCAAGATTCAGATCCTGCGAGATGGCATCCGCGGCGCCATGTTCAAAATGGCTTCGCGCAACCCGCTCCGCTCGACTCTGAAGAAGCTACTGGAGATTGCCTGATGGACAAGATCAGCATTCTCCCGGAGACCAAGATCGACGTGCTCGACCATGGGTTCGTGCGCCTCGTTGACCACCTTGGTAACGATCTTTCCGTTGTTCGCGCGGCGAGGGTTTCTTACGACGCCGCATGGCGGGCTGGCGAGGACACGGGGTCGGATCACCGCCTTATCCACTACCTGATGCGTAACCGGCACACGACGCCATTCGAGAGCGTGGAGTTTCAGTTCGAGGTGATGGCGCCGATCTCGGTGTTCCGTCAGTGGCACCGGCACCGGACGGCCACGATCAACGAGCTGTCCGCTCGCTACCGTGAACTGCCGGAGGTGTTCTATGTGCCGCTGCAGCGTCACGTCGGGGTGCAGTCGCTGTCGTCGAAGCAGGCGCGTATCTTCATCAAGGAAGGCGACCCCTTGCCGGAGGATCTGTGCGGGCAGATCGGCGCCTATGTGGAGTCGTGCCAAAACTCGTTCCGGACCTATCGGGCGCTGCTCGCGGCCGGTTGGCCGCGCGAACTCGCCAGGAACGTTCTTCCGCTGGCGACCTATTCGCACATGTTCTGGAAGTGCGACCTGCACAATCTGCTTCACTTCCTGAACCTGCGGACGCACGAGCACGCGCAATACGAAATACGCGTGTTTGCCGAGGCGATCCTCAAGCTAATCCGCCCGATGGTGCCGGTCTGTGTGGCGGCGTGGGAGGAACAGATCTGATGGGGCGGCTTCCTCAAACCCACTGCAAACAAGGTCACGCGTTCACGCCGGAAAACACCGGACGCAGCGGCAAGAGCCGCGCCTGCCTCACCTGCCAGCGGGTGCGTGACAAGCTGCGGTATCGCAACGACCCCAATCGGCGCGAGAAGGTGCTCACGCGTGCCCGCAGCCAACGAAGGGAGACCACCAAGGCCTCTCCCGGCAAATCCCACTGCAGGAACGGCCATCTCATGAGCGAGAAAAACACGAGCTGGGAGGTCGCCGCTAGCGGCGCCAAGGTCAGGCGCTGCCGCACCTGCAAGAGCGCGAGAAACCGCCGGCGCCGCCGCCTGCACGACAAGCTCTGGAACCTGCCGCACGTCTCGCGATGGCTGCCAAGCATGGGGGCGATCCTATGAGGGATATGGGGTTTCTGGTTTGGCTGCGCGGCAACAAGGGGCCGACGGCACAGCTGCGTCTCATGGACCCGCGCTCTTCGATCGACTGGAAGGTGATGCAGGAGAACGTCATCCAGATCGTGACGTTGGCCGAGCACGAGCGGGGCTACTCGCTCGACCAGGCCGTCGCCGCGCATCCGTGTCCGGCGACCTGATTTCCGAATCCTGCCGGGGAGTTCAACGCCCGTCGGCGGGTCACTAGCGCGCTGCCAGCGTGCAGCCACGGGAGACGAGAAACGGGCCGTGGGCGTCGGGTAGCCAACCCGCTTTGCCGACCTCGCCGACATTCCGCGTATCGCTCCCGGTTTTTTTTTCTTTTGGAGGGCCTGATGGCTGATGTGACCGGACCAATATCGACGCTCGCCGGCGCCATGCACGGTGTGCCTGACGGGCAGATGTGCGACCGACATCCCGACCGCCCTGCGATCGCGCGGGTGCAGGGCGAAACCGACTCGTTCGGCTGCGAGATGCACGACATGTGCAAGGAGTGCCTCGACGATCACCGCGCCTACAAGAACTCGCCCGAAGCCGCTGAACGCCGCAAAGGCAAATGCGAGTGGTGCAAGAATGATGCGACTGATCTCCGCGATGCCCGCGATTTCGAGGAGGGGTTGAGCGGCCGCGTCTACCGCGTCTGCGGTGCCTGCATCAATCGGCAGCAAGACGAGCTGCGCGCCGAGCTCGATGACATGGACGAGGGGTGCGACGATGACTGCTACCTCGACTGATCGCGCCCGCTGCGTGGTGCCTTTCTGTCGCCGCACCACCAAGAGGTTCAAGGCGGAATGGATTTGCGGAAATCATTGGCCGCTGATCCCGAAGGCGCAGCGCCGCGTCTGGGGTCGCCTACGCAAACGATGGCGTCGCTACGGCCCCGAGGCTGGCGTGCATTTCGATGCCCGCTGGTGGCGGATCTGGGACCGGCTGAAGCGCGAGGCGATCGAACGTGCCGCGGGGATCAGCTGAATGATCAAGCTAACGCACAGCGAACGCCACTTCCTGGGCCTGCTCATGGAGGAGGGCGCTACTATCAGCGTCGGCACGAACGTCGGCAAGTCGCTGCACCGGCGCGGCCTTGTCACCATCGCGAGGTGGAAGCGATACGGCATCACGCAAGAGGGCAAGGACGCTTTCACCGGCGGCGCCGCGAAAGCCAAAACGCAAGAGCGCAAGCAAGCCTTGGCGGACGCGCAACTAGCCTTGTTGTGAGGGGCCCTGCCAAGGGGCCATGGGACCTAGCCAAGGGCCCGGAACCGCCCCTTTTGCAGTGCACAAACCGGGCCCGGATGAGGGGCCCGAAAGCAGGGGAAACCCTGCCATATGGCAGGGCCCGCAGGCTTGGCAGGGCAGGCAGGGAACCGCTTAGGCGAGGGGCCCGCTACCCGTGACCGGACAAGGGGAACCGGGCCCCGAGGGGCCCGCTTTTAGGGGCCCGAACTGCCGGGAAATGGGCTATTTTACCCGGATATAAATAGAATACCTAAATACCGCCAAATGGGCAAATAAAAGGCCGTTGGCACTGGGTCGAAACCCATCGCCAACGGCCCCCCATCCTCACTTGAACAGAAGCAGGCTTACGCGCTCCCACGGAAAATGTTCTCGCGCAATCTTGGCCTCGGTCTGAGCGCGACCGTTGCCTTTCTTGTTCATGTCGTTGATGGCCATCCGGATCTGCACCGGACTCACACCCAAGGCTTCCACAAGCCAAAGAATCATGGGCCCACAATTGAGTCTCTGGTACAGCGTGCGGGCGTCAGTGACGGTCGTGTCCGACCTGCCGTAATACCCGCCATCTTCCGAGTTGTAATCTCCCGCCCAGCCAAGCCAGTGATCCTGGTGGGTCGGGTATCCGCTCTTATACAAACGGTCCGTCTCCGGCATGGTGGCCGGCAGGCGCCGGACCGCTGCCAAGAGCTCCTTGATCGAATGTGCTTTCATCATCGTTGCAATCGCATCCCTTGGTCTCCTTGTTTGGTTTCAGGTGAACCCCGCCTGAAGGGCAATACCAAGACCGGGCGGGGGACGGTTTTGGTGGATCGGTGTTGCTGGCGCTTGCACCAACGTGGTGCTCGGCTTAAGAAGTGAGTGTCTCTGGTGGAGAGCTGGGATGGTCTCCTTGCGGCTCCTTGAGACACCGGCCCCGGAGCTGCGAACTCCGGGGCCAACTTTTTTTATGGCCGCAGCTTGCCGCTCAGCCATCGGTCCAGCGCTATGCCGCCGGCGTGAAGCCGGCAATATGGTTTACCGTCGATCTCAACGGTGCTTTCACGCTGGCACCTGTCCGGGTCCATGTGTGGCCTTAACCGCAAATAGCGATCTCGGCGCCACATGGTGGCGTGTGTCGGAGGGTCCACTGGCGAGCTGCACTGCGCCGTATGCACAGGCTCCGGCTTGATGGCCTTTGGCTTGATCTCGGCGATCATGTCCGCGTCCCATCAGTCGATGAGATCTGCGCTCTAATCTTTTCGAGCGTGTCCAGCCGCGCGTCCTCGTGGCTCATTCCCTCCGGGGTGTCGCCAAGAATGCAGCACTGCGCCTGTTCGAGCGTGCGTGTCAGTTGCTCGACCAGATCGCGCATGAGCCTCACGCGCTTCAAGGCGCGCTCTTGGGGTTCGCAGGGCAATCCGTCGCCTTGGCAACGACCATTGAAGTCCGCACAGTCACGGCAGCGCGGTTCGGGACCGCCGGCAATTGCCTCCCATAGCTTGAGCTTGTCTTGATGTGCAGCGCGAAGCTTGCCGGCTAGGTCGTCCGTCTCAGGCTGCGACTGAGAGGGAGCGGCATAGAGGGGCCGAACTTCGTAAGTGCCATTGTCGAGATTGAAGGCGAAGAGTTGGCGGAATTTCTCGATCGGATCATTCAGGTATAGCCATGATCCCCACTGCCCGCTGATGCAGGCGCGCCATTGCCACGCCACCGCCTCCTGCGCCGCACTGGCTGCGGGTTCGTGGGCATAGGGGCACATGCCGTCATGTCCGCTCAGTTCGCCGCCGCCGCATGAACAGTCGTCTTCGGGCTCAGGAGCACTGGCTGCGGGGTGGGGCTCGCCGCTTGGCAGGGCGTTGCGCGCGGCCAGCCAGTCCACGACCTCGTTTAGCGTCTGCTGGAACGTGTTGCCGGCGTCTTCCTCGTTGAAATAGAGGTTTGCCCAGACGCGCTGCATCAATTCGACTGATACAGCATCCGTCCCTGCCGGGGAGCGGTGCGCAAGCGCATCTTCCAATTCGATCAGGTATGCGAGCGTTTTGCGTGTCGCCGCAGTGTGCTTGGCAAAGTCGTCATCGGTCCAGTTTTCGAGATGAAACCGGCCATAAATGCTATCTGGCCGCTTCAGCCGCGATTGTTGGGCATGAGCGCCCGCGGGCGCCTGTTCTCTATCGCTCATGTTTGGTCTCCTTGTCTGCCGCCTGCGAGCGGCGCTCGAGTTGCTGCTCTGCCCACGCGAGGGCTCCTTCGTAGAACTCGCGTGGGATATTGGTGTCGTCGAGGTGGCCGGCGAGGCGCGCGTGCAGCGCCTCCTCGATGGCTTCGAGGCGGCGCTTACTGAGCTTGGTCATTACGGCAGGCTCGTGCAATCGCGAAGCATCTCGCGGGAGCTCTCGATCGTGGAGTCGAAGTCGACGCGATGAGCGTCGCACCACTCGATGAGGTCGCCCAGGAGATGGATCAGGATGATCTCGTCGTCGCCTTCCAGGCCCGCCTCCTGACGGTGTCGGTGGAGCAGGAGCGAGGCCCGCGATCGGCCTTCGGTATATTCAATGATGCTCATGTTGGTCTCCTTGATGCCGGCTGCGACCGGCGGTTGGAATTATTTGCGGACGCGGAGTGCAAACGACGGCTGCGATCCGATCCGATATTGCTTGCCGTCGTACTTCTCGACCTCCTCGGGTGTGAGATCGCGCGTGGTGGCCTTGGGGAAGCGCACGTTGATGAAGCCGAATCCCGTCACCCAGGCCCCAATATAGTCGTCGCCTTCTTCCCGCTCGATGTGGCAGATGTCCGGCGTATCGCTTGAGATATCACCAAGAAGGTGAATGGCCGTAGTGGCCATCATATATTTCGGGTAGTCGTCCCGACGCGTATCGTATTCGAAAACCGCGTCGGCGAGCTCGATCGTGTAGACCGGCTTGCGCTCGATGATGGTCCCCGACTGGCCTTCGGCGACCAGGACCTTACGAATGGCGTCGTAGAGTTCCTTGCTGACGTCGATCTTTCGTTTCTCGCTCATGGTGGTCTCCTTGATTGCCGGCTGCGAGCGGCGTTGGTTGAACTATCGTTCCCAGACGGTGTCGCCGTCCTTATCGAGCACGGCGTAGACGCCGCCGTACCCCATGTTTCCTTCATCGAGAATGTCGTCGCCGGCTTCCCAAGAGGTTATTGCTTCAGGGCGATCCTTCATCAGTCGACTCGCGATGGAGGCAGCGTGACTGGGACTAACGGCCTCGACCTCGAGCGTGGCCGTCTCCTCGACGTAGCGCTGCACGCGCACTTTGAATTTTCTCAGCGCGTGCGGCTTCGGAGGAGGCCCCTTGAATTTGTTAATGACGCCCCAGAGGATTTCATCCTCTTCCTCCGTCAGGTCCTTCTCGAGTTCGGCGCCGATGCCGAACTCAATGTGCTTAGAGAGCAACAGTTTTTTGATCACGCTCCACTCTGGTTCGGTCAGTTCAACAGGCATTGTGGTCTCCTTGATTGCCCTCTGCGAAGGGCGGGTTACGGGTTGTATTCGTCGAGCAGGTAGAACGATCCATCGTCGCGTCTGACGATGGTCCTTCGTTGACGGGCGTTGTCGTGCATGAAGTAGCTGCCGTCGGACCGCTGATAGACAGATCTATCCTGAGTCATGGCGAGGACTGGTCGGCCACGGAAGTAGTGGTCGACCAGAATGGTCTGACGACCTAATGCCCTTTGTGCCACGACACGTTCCCATTGCTGTCGAAGTGGCCGTGGGTGCCGCCGGCCACCACCTTCTGATCGACGCGCCGGCCTGCCAGCTGTTCGGCGCGCGCGATCTGCTGCCGTGCCATGGCGGAGCCGGTCGCGAGCAGCCTGCGATATACGCAGGAATCGGTTACGCCGTTTCGCTCGGAGTTCGGAACCCCAGTGAAGGCAATTGCCCCCTGGGGTCCGACAACCGCCTTGACGGTGCCGTCAGCGAGACCGCGAGCGAACTTCTCAACCGTCCGCCGCACCTCCTCCTTGCGTTCCGCCAATGTCTGCTGCGGTCTGAAGGGCTTGCTGTCGCATGGCATTGTTCTTTCTCCTTGTGATCCACGGGTTTTGTCTGTTGAGGTTCTGCTCTCGCTTGGTCGCCCACCGACAGTTGTCCGGCTCATAGTTCCCGTCATTATCAGGGTAACGATCCAGCGAGTGAGTGGGGCTTGGTCGCGGGCCTACGTCCGCGAGGAAGTCTTCGAATGAGTTGCGCCAGCGCTCGCACACCTTGATCCCGCGACCTCCATATCGATGGAAGCCGCGGTAACTCGGTCGTTCGCAACGATGGATCATGGCAGACCACGCCGCGTACTCTGGCGTAGCTTTCTTCTTGATGGTCTCAGATTGACCGTGGCGCGTGTTGATGCGTGAAAGCGCTTGGTTTCTGCACGCCTTGCACTGCTTGGACTGTCCGGCGGTGAGGAACCTGCGCTGCACTGGGCTCTCCGTCCCGCAATCGCATCGGCACAGCCAAAAGACCTGACTCTTTCCCTTGGCGTATGACTTGCTGTGCGAGTAGGAGAGGACGAGCCAGCGCCCAAAGCGCTGGCCCGTGAGGTCGGTTCTGATCGAACCGAATGACGCAACCATTTCCGCTCACTCAGAACTCGAGCGCTGGCACTGGGGCTTCCGGCACGCTGGTGTCGGCCTGTAGATCGACGGTCTCAATCTCGACGACGGGCACGGCCGCCTCTGCCGGCTGCTCGATCTCGACCGGTGCCAGGTCGATCGCGCGACCCTCGTGGGTGGGGGCCTCGACTTCCTTGTGCTCGGCGTCGAGGTCGAGGAACGCTCCCCGGCCTTCAGTCAGCTTGCGGATCGAGGCCAGGTCGATCTCTGCCGCTCCTTGCTCACCGGCCTTGTTGATGGCGGTCGCGGCCTTGCGGGCAACCGCAACGACCTCGGACAAGCGCTCCTGCTGCGCGGGCGAGAGCATGGCGCCGAGTGATCGGGCCTTGTCGGCGGCATCGCGCACCTTCTTGACATCGAGGTTCTGCAAGCCGGCCTCCATGAGCCCGATCAAATCACGGACCTCGCTGTTGATGGCGCGCGCGGCCTGAGCATCGTCCGCGGCCACGCGACCCGGGATGACGTAGATACCGATGCGCGTGGTCTTGGCGCGAGCGTTAAACTCCTCAGCCAAGGACTGGGCCTCGGTCACTCTCTCCCCAAGCTGATCGGCTCGCTCTTCAGGACAGAGCAGGCCGAAAGCCGTCTGCACGCACAGGTTCGAGATGACCTGTCGCGCGCGGTTGCGGATCTTCGTGGCCTCCTCGTGCTCGGCCGGATCGGCAACCGTGCGCTCGGTCTCCCATTTCGCTCGCAGCTTGCCTTCCTCGTCGAGCGTGTCGGCCTCGATCGTGTTCTTGATGTACGAGACGTTGCCAGTGAGGGAGGTCTTGAGAACGACGAGCAGGCCGGGGCGGATGGTGGAAGCTTTGATCTCAGTCATGGATGGTCTCCTTGTGATGCGGTCTGCGAAACCGCGTTGGTGGTGGGTGGTTCAGTTCCAGATGGTCAGGCGTTGCCGCCTGCAGTTTGCGACGGAGCGAGCAAGCTCCGCCGTATCGCATGCGATCGGCAGCCCGCGGGCATCGCGGGCGATGCGCCATACACCAAGCCGATCGGTATACATGGCGATCCAGCCGCCATGCGTGTTGCTGTAGATCGTGTCGGCCATGCTGTGACCTTAGAGGTCCAGCGCGCGGCCGCCGGAGACGGCCGCCAACTCGACGACGTTCTCAGGCGCGGAGGCAAAGCGGGCCCGCTTCTCGGCCCACTCCTTCAGCTTTTTGATCTTGGCCTCGGCGGTCTGGGCTAGCGGCGTCGTGGCCTTGGCGCACTTGACGAGGTCGGCGACCTTGATCGGCCGCTCGCCGTCGGCGAAGGCGGCGAACATGGCGCTGGGGACGAGCTCGGCGATCTCCGATCCGGTGAATTTATCGGTCGCCGCCACGATCAGTGGCAAATCGTCCTGATCGAGGTCGTCGAGCTTCCGCCCCTTGGCCTTGAGCGCCGCCCGCAACACCTCCAGGCGCTCCCGCTTGTTCGGCAGGTCGACGAAGAACAATTCGTCAAACCGGCCCTTGCGCAGGAACTCGGGCGCATTGGTCGTTATGCTGTCGAGATCGTTGGCGGTGGCGATGACAAAGGCCTCGTGCGGCTCGTTCATCCACTGCAGCAGCGCGCCGAGTTGGTCGCTCGACACGCCGCCATCGGCTGCGCCGCCGGTGGCGCCAGCGAGCGCCTTCTCGACCTCGTCGATCAGGAGCACGCAACGCCCAATCGCTTCGATGGTGCGAAGCGCCTTGCGTAGGTTGGCCTCACTCTCACCAACGAACTTGCCCTTGAGGGCGCCGAGGTCGAGCTTGATCAACGGACAGCCGAATGCCGAGGCGAGTGCCTTGGCGGTCAGCGTCTTGCCGCAGCCGGGGATGCCGCCGAGGAAGCAGCCCTTGGGCGGCGGCAGGCCATAGGCGCGGGCCTTCGCGCTGTACGCCAGCTTGCGCTCCAACGCCCACGCCTTGAGGACTTCGAGACCGCCGACGCCGTCGATGCCGTCGGGCAGGGGGTCCATCCACTCCAACACGCCCGACTTGGAGATGACGCGCTTTTTCTCCTTGGTCACGGCGATCGGGTCGATCTTGCGCAGCTGCACCAGGCTCTTGGCGTAGCAGGCCTGAGCCTCCTCACCGGAGAGGCCGGTCGCAGCATCAATCGCCGCATCCCGAACGCCGTTGGGTGCGGCGAGCGCGCGCATCGGCTTGGTGGGATCAGGGATAGGCATCCGCGTTGCCGCATCGAGGATCGGCTTGCCGGTGTCCGGATCGACCTTGTTCTCGAACTCAGGCAACGAGTTGATCTGGGCATCGAGCAGGGCCGCAACCTCGTTGCGGTCCGGCATCGGCCATTCGATCACGGTGGCATGGTTGCCGAGCTCGGCCGGCACGTCGCCCGAGGGCGAGATCACGATCAGGGCCTGTGCTGCATCGCGCGGCATGCCGGGCAGGTCGAGGGCCAGGTTGCGCACCTGACGGCAGGTCACCATGCCGCCAGGGCCGACGATCCACGGCGGCAGGTCGCGCATGATCCATGCGCCGCGATCGCTCTTGGCCTCCGCGCGGCTCCGGATCACCTTCAAGGTCTCGCCGATGTCCATCGTCTCGGGGCCGAACTCATTCTGCTCGCCCTTGACATCGACGACGCCGCGGCCGCAGTCCCACGATCTCGGGATATAGCCGGCGGCGATCGCCGCCTCCTTGAGGTACTTCTCGACCCGGGGCTCCTCTTTCGTCACGATCCAGATCAACGGATTGCGCGCGCGAAGCAGGAAGGCGACGTCGGCCGCCACTTCTTCAGACTTGGTTTTCACGATTGGTCTCCTTGGAGGGAAATGCCGGGCGCTGCGAACGCCCGGCGGGTTGAAGTCAGATGTGGCAGTCGACGACGGCGAGCCAGGTCTCCGGGGGCAGGTCGTCAAGCAGCTTGGCGAACTCCTCGTCCCAGACGTCGCCGTCCTTCTCGTTGGATACGCAGGCGAACCAGCCCATCTCGCCTCGTTCGTACCATTGGCCGTCTTTCACGACGGCGAAGGTCTGCACGGCGCGGCGTCGGGCGCGGGTGGCCACCTGAGCCCGTGTCATCCAGAACTTCTTGATGACATCGTCATCATCGAAGAAGCCGATTATCTCGGCTTTCTTGAGGTCCTCGATCGGGGGCTGGCTCCAGTATGATTCGCGGGTCTGCTCGATGTCGCCGCCGCACTCCTCCTTGACTGTATCCCACGACTTGTAGGAGCGGCCGGCGATGACCTCCTGCGCTTTATCGAACTGCTTCAGTGCAGCGACCTCCGCCTCGTTGCGGAGCGCTTCGAGCGGGATGTCCTTGAGCTGGGCGACGTTGCCGACGTTCTTCCACCTCGACGGCCACTTCGTCTTTACGCCTTTGCCGTTGCAGTGAGGGCAGGGCCTCGGGCCGTCATCGCGCAATTGCTTCCCCTTGTGACAGAAGTCGCAAATCTCCTCATTGTCAGGGTCAGTCTCCGGCTGATAGTTCGGGGCGAACATGCCAGCCCAGCGGCCGCCGATCGTCCAGCCATCCCATTTCGCATTGGGGTTGGTGTGGCGATAGAAGCGGCCGTCGCGCTCGAAGGCGCCGAAATAGTCGGTAGCGCATTCGGCCGGCGTCGCATAGCCGAGGCCGTGCTGGCGGGCCTCCACGGCCGGCAACTCCAGCTCGACGGCGCCATCCGGTAGCTTGAACTCCTTGTCACCCCAGCTCTGATCTGGAACTTCGACATAGAAACATGGGTCGTATCGATCCAGGAACGTGCCGCACACGAGCTTCACCACGGACACCGGCTTGTTGAACTGCTCCATGACCTCGTCGGTCTTGTCCACGTCGATGACGTATTGGTCGTCAATTCCCGTGCACTCGAACTCGTGGAACGGCTGTAGGATCGGGCGGAGGCTCTCCTCGTCGAGCTTGGTGGGAGAGATGACGAGAACGGTAAAGTGACTCATAGTCTGGTCTCCTTGAATTGGCGTCTGCGAAACGCCAAGCGGTTGGGGTTAGTGGAAGTCGACGGCGCCATTATCGGAGGCCATCTCGAAGGCTTTGCGCCAGTCACGGTACTTGGCGATGAACCAGTCACCGTCCAGCAACGACTGAGCCCATTGTTCGGCCTTCTCTTGGTGTTCCGCAAAGTCCTTGGCGAGCTTGGCCGAGACGACGGGTCCGATTGTCCCTTCGTTGTCGGCGAAGTTGATCAGCTCGGCGAACGGACCGGTCTGCCCGTTCCAGCAGGCGACGCAATGGCTCTCGCGTTGCCCGACTTGTCCATCGTAATGGCCGAGCGGATAACCGGCCATCTTGGCCAGCTGCTCGCGCCATGCGTTGTAGCCGCTGTAAGAGCCGGCGCGGAAGCCGAAGCTATCGGCGCAGTCATAAACCGCGCCAGTTTCGATCCCGGCCGTGCGACCGGGCCAGTTCTGTTCGGTCCATTCGATGACCGAGGCAGTCGCCTGAAATCCGTCATCGTAAAAACCATCCTCATCGAGGGTTGGGTTTTCGATCTTGGTCAGGCGCGTGTAGGCAGTGATATCGAGTCCCATTTGGTGGTCTCCTTGTTGGCGTCTGCGAAACGCCGTTGGTGGTGGGTTTAGAGCAGGCCGAGGGCTACAGCGAAACCGATCGCGATACCGATCAGAAGAAACACGGCATCGCGCTCGATGGAGGCGGGTTTCAGGTGCATGGCTGCTCCATGCAGTCTGCAATGAACGCCACCGCCGGCTGGTCGATCGAGTGCTTCTTGAGCAGGCGCACGATGTCTGGCCTCGTGTAGAATCCGGGTTTGACACCGTGGTGGTTGGCGGGGACCATGATCGGAGGGACGGTCAGGTCGCCGGTGAGTTCGGCCTCATCGAGAACGTGCCATTCATCGCCGCGTTGCGATTGACGCTCCCAATAGACGCGAGCTAGATCATCGTCGGCTGGCCGGTCCTCCGAGAACTCCTGAGACCAATTTTGATCGCAATAGGCGAAATTGGCGGCCTCTGCCGAGGCCTGTGAGGTGTGCACCGAGAAGTCGGTGCCGTGCCGGTGGTCAATGATCAGAACCCAGACTTTCATTATTTCCTCCAAAATGTCAGCATGACGATCAGCGTTGCCAGCAGCGGCACCTTGACCTCGTGCTCGGTGATTTCCCACTGGCCCCACGAAGATCCGAGGATGTCTTTCAGCTCCTCGTGGGCGTCGAACGGGTCGTCGGGGAAATCGCGCTTGTTGCCATCCTCGTCGTTGGGCTCGGCGCGCTCCCACTCGCCGCGCATCACCTGCTCGAATGCGTTGTCGGCTTCCTCGACCGAAGTGAACACGCGCGGCCAACAGGGCTCGGGATCGTCGGGAACGCAGGTTGAGAGGACCCAGATTTTCATGACTGGGCCTCTTTGATCAGCTGTTCGCCCACATAGGCGCTATCACCGGCCCAAGCGCCGGTGACGCGCTCGGGGCCGGTGGTCTCCCAGTCGGCCTTCTGCCCCTCCCAGTCGTCGTTCTCGGCGTCCATCTTGAGCGCCGCTTCGAGGTCTGGTGCTTCGTACGTCTCATGCCGATAGTGCGGAACGTCATACGTCCGCTCGATGGTGAACTTAGGCATTGTTGGTCTCCTTGCCTTGTGGCGCCTGCGAGCGCCGTTGGTGATTACTCGATAACAGCCTTGATCTCATCGATCACGGCGTCCCACAGCTCGTTGTAGGTGCCGCCGGTTGGCACTTCGTCTTGCTCGTCGGGGCCGAGGTCACGGTAGTGGCTTTTAGTGACGCTCCGGCTTTCGATCTCCGCCATCCGCTTCAGTATATTTATGAGGGCTATTGCATATGCGCTTGTCGGCCGATCGACATCTATCAATGCGTCACGGTAACGCTGCAACGGTCCAAGACTTGGGACCACTGCGAAGAACTGCGATGGAGGCCCGTCGGTCTCGTCGAAGACGTTGACGATGGTTATCGGATCGCCGTCCTTGTCGCGCTTGCCGGTATCGATCACGACGGTGATGGTGATGCCTTGGTCACCGGCGTAGCGTTCGATCGAGTCGATCGTTCCCTTCGCGCCTGGCTCGACCTCTTGGTAGGCGCCCTCGTGGTCTTCGCCCGAGCAGTCACAGAGCATGCGGACGGCCTGTCCGACGCTGAAGCCGAAGGCTTCCTTGAGTGTGCCGGTCTCTGGCTCCTCCTTGCTGTCGAGCTTCTGCAGGGTCTCGATCAGGTCCCGGGACGCCTTCGCGTCCTCCTCCCGGCCGTTCTCGTCGTCGATGCCATGCATAAGGCTCAGGGCTGCGATGATGTGGTCGCCGTGATCCAGAAAGATCTTCTCGATCGCCTGTAGTCGGTCGATCTCGGCGAGAGCGAGGTCCGCCTGCTTATCGGGCTGATCATATGCATCCTCCGGCACCACAATGTTGAGTGCGGAGAGAATGCTATCGGTGAAGTCGGTGCAGCTGTAGGTCACGACTGTTCCTCCTTCAAAACAAGAGCCAGAACAGCAGCGCGACGAGGACGCCGATGACGCCGATGATAATCAGCAGCGCGTAAAGCGGCGCGCTATCCGACATGCGATAGTTCATGATGGTTGGTCTCCTTGTGATAGGGCCTGCGAAGCCCGTTGCTAGTGAGTCTTCTTTTCGATGGTGCCGCGATCAAGAAGAACGGGAGCGAACTTGCGGCAGTAGGCCTCCCTGTTCCTGGACGCCGTGGCCATATAGTCGACAGTCTCGTTGACGAAGCGCGTCACCTCCGGAATGAGCATGGCGCGGTCGTAGTCAGTACCCATGCCAACCTTGAGGGCCTCGATAGCTGCGGTGCCGATTCTGTCGTCGACACCCATCTGGTCGCCGAGCTTGCTGAGCGACCCTCGGACGACAGAGTATCCGCAGATATTCGCGACTGAGAGCGAACCGAGCTCGATCGTGATGTAGGATTTCTCCTCATCCGTCAGCGGCGCTGCGCTTGCCGGTGAGATGATGATTGACGCAATAAGTGCCGTGACAGCTATAAGCTTGTTCATTGGCTTTGGTCTCCTTGGTGGGCCTGCGAAGCCCGGCTGGTGATTAGAGGTTCCTGACGATGACATCGTTGCGGTAGGCGGCCATCCGCTTGGAATTGCCGCCAGAGCGAACGACGCCGCGGCCAAGCGAACCGCCGGTCTTTTCCTCGAACTTGTCGGCGATGTAGCGCCGCAGCTCGTGGCCGTCCCAGTCCTCCGGCATTCGAGGGATGTTCTCGATGATCTCCTCCACGATGGCGGTCGTCAGATCGTTGACGAACTGGATCTTGGTTGGCGCATCCATTGCTGGTCTCCTTACGTATTGGGTCTGCGAACCCGGTTGAAGTGGTCGAGCCACTCACGGAGTTGGTGGCGTTGCTCGCCGATGCCTCCGTGGGTGCGGGTGATGTCGGCATCGGCCGCGATCCAGCCTTCTTGCTGGAAATGGCCGATGTAGTGGTCGAGCACCCGGCGATATTCCGATCCCGCCGCCACCAGGATGCGCCGCCGAGCGGGGCGCATCTGTTGCTGGTGCGAGAGGGGCATGAATGTGTCGGATGCCTTGGTGAGGCCGCGCCGCTCCATGAAGGTGTCGGCGCGGCCCGGCGTCAGCCGCTGTTCGTACGGCTGTATCCACCGCTGGGCTTCAATGAAGCCGTACTCGGCTGAGAGGACGTAGACATCCGTCCAGTCGAACGCGCCGCGGTGCGTCTTGAGCGTGAGCCACATCGGCCCTTGGTAGAGCCGATGTGGTGGGCCTGGGTCTTTGCTCTTGGTGGCGCTACAGGCCATGAAGATGGCGGCGTCGCTATAGCGCCGCATCGATCACGACCAGGGCGGTGTTGACCATCGTGCCGGACTCCTTGAACGTGCCGGCAGGAAGGTCACGCCACTCGACCGCGATCGGCTGAAGCTTGGCGCGCTGGCGCGGACCGTTGGCGCAGATCGCCACGATCCGGCCGCCCGGCCTTAACAAGGTCCGCGCGTGCTCGATGTGGCGGATGTCTGCGCCGTTCTCGAATGGCGGGTTCATCACGATGCGGTCGAACTTCGCATCCTGCGTGCAGCCTGCCATGTCGAGAAAGTCCGCATTGACGACGGTCACGCCCGGGAAGCGTTGCGCCAGACCCTGCGCCAGCTGCGGATTGATCTCGACGGCGACCGCGCTCAGGCAGCCATCGACTGATCGGCGGGCGACATCAAGCAGCATGCCAGTGCCGGCGCTTGGCTCCAGCAAAC
Source organism: Bradyrhizobium sp. Tv2a-2 (assembly GCF_000472425.1). GTDB lineage: Bacteria > Pseudomonadota > Alphaproteobacteria > Rhizobiales > Xanthobacteraceae > Bradyrhizobium. The sequence continues at coordinate 166,051 of NZ_AXAI01000008.1, forward strand.
GATGACCATCCTGCAAGTCGGCCAGCTCCGCCACCTCTTCAGCCAGCGACGCTGGCGTCGGGAACAGTTGCGGAGCGGTAACGACCTGCACGCCGCCATTACGGAGAGTATCTGCCATGGCTTCGAACGACGAGGCTTCCGGCTTTTCCGTTTGCTCGGTGCGAGGCGGGCGGGCGACGAACTCCCGCACGAACTCGGCGGGCTCGGTCTTTTTCGGTTCCTGGTGTGCCTTGCTGTCGGTCAGGAACACGCTCACAAGGCTGTGCTTGATCATGGCCGTCCGGAAGCGGTGCAGCTTGTCCGACCCCAATCGCACGCCGCGATAGTCGTTATTGATCTTGGCGTATTCCGCCTTTGTCATCTCGACCTGGGGGTAGGTGATCGTGCGGCCCCGGTCGTACTGGTTCTCCGTCGTGATGGCGCCGCCGGTTGCGCGGTAGTTGAGAAGCGGCATCAATTCCCGACGAGGCTTTGGCGCCAGCAGCTGGGTTGCGCCCTGTTCCTCAAGCATGGCGCGTTCGTAGGCCAAGCGGTTGTCGTAATGTTCGATCCAGCGGTCGCACTGCTCGATCGATCGCGGGTAAACCCGCTTTGCATGCTCGACGACCTCGGCCACGGTGCGCGGCGCGTAGAGGTTGGGGTAGCGGTTTGTCAGTCCGTCAGATGCTGTCGGACGCTGATCGAAATCCGGCTTGTCTCCTTCCTTGCGTGGCAGATGAAGCCAACAGCGATCTGCGATGGCGATCGCAATTTTCATTTGCTTGTCGGCATCCGCCTCACCCCCGCAAGCGGTCCAGAGCTTAAGCCACATTTCGGACTCAGCCTTGCTGCGCTCGCTCTTGCGCTTGTCGGCTTCAATGGTCTTGATGCGACGCGCGCGCACCTCCGGCAGTTCCTTGTACTTGGCATGCCGGACGGCGCCAGCGGCGCGCGCCGTCCAATATTGCGAGGTGCGCCACATCTTGACGGCCTTGCGCATGCCGTTCTCGATCCGCTCCGCATCCCTGCGTGCGTGCTTCTCGGAATGGTGACCCACGAGGATGGGTTGGCCAAGCGGGATATTGTCCGCGATCGCATCGACGGTGGCCTTTGCGCGATTGGCGTCGGCCATCCGCTTGTCGCTATAGTCCTCGAAGCGCTCTGCGCGCTCCTCGGCGCGGTCGATCAAGCTTGTGTCCTCGTCTCCGATCTCCTCGCAGAGTTCGGTCAACAGGTCCTCACGATCCGGCGTCCACATGGGCGCAACGAATAGCTCTTGCTTCGGCGCCCACTTGAAGCCGGCGGCTTTCACGCGGGCATAGGTCTCGGCGTCGAGACGGGTCGAGGCATAGAGGCGGAGCTTGTTGTCGTCGGGGGAATAGGTGGCATTCATCATTGATTGGTCTCCTTGAGTTATCCCGCTGCGAACGGGGGTGGTTAGGCAGTGAGGAAGGTCAGGCCCTTGTCGAGCGCTCCAACGAAGTCGGTCAGCGTGTACTTGATCGTGGTCGCCTTCTGCCGATGGAATTGATTGATGGAGCCGACGACACAGAACTCGTCGGGGTAGGTCGCATCGGACCTGCTGCTTGTGTGCCAGTGGCCGAGATAGGCGCCGATCTTCTCGGAACCGTCGAAGTGCATCATGCACTGGTATGGTCCGCAGATCAGTTCGAGGCCGATCTCGCGAGGGCCGTTGAACTCATGCAGCTCGATGGTCGCGCCGTGCTTGTCGGCGATGGTGCGAACGGCGTCGAGACACTGCTGGCGTCCCTTCTTCGTGGCGCACAGGCGGTCGTACTCATTGTGTCGTGACATTGGTGGTCTCCTTGCGATGGTGGGGCGCGGCCGCTGCGAACGGCCGCGCGTTGAGGGATCAGCAGGTTGCGAAGTACTCTTCCGGATTGGCGATGCTGTAGATTCTGGTCTCATCGTTATTCCACGCCACCGTGATTGTGGCGCTGGCTATCTCCTCGACCTTGCCGGTCTGACGATAATGGTTTGGTGAGATCCCCTTCCAGCGCCAGACCTTGCTGTCCTTGCTGATGAACTGCTTCCACCCGCTGCCGACGTACCTGCCATCGTAGAGGCGCTCCAGATAGGCGCAGACGAGAGGGGTGATGTCGGTGAAGGCTTTCGAGAGATCATCAGCCGACAGATCGCCGCTCGCGACATCCTCGGCATCAACGCAGAGGCCATAGATTTCGCTCGCCGGGACCGGGTAGTCCTTGATGTCGCTATCCTCGGCATAATCGCCGATGATAGCGACGCGATCGCCGCCCCAGCGACCGACGATGTCGTCGGGATCATTTTCACCGAAATCGCCGCCGCCGCGCCCGTTAGACACGGCAAGCAGGATGGTGAGCGCATCCTGTATGCCGCCGGGGCCGCCGTTGAGTTGCTCCCAGAGCTTGAGCCCGTTGCCAAGATCGTGCGGCATGAGAAACTCGCGCTTCGTGAGGTTTACAGTCTTATGGTACTGACCCATGGTTGGTCTCCTTGGTGTGATCCCGGCTGCGACCGGGGAGGGGGAGTGAAACCACGCGACGGCCTGCGAAACCGTCGCGCGGGTGATCAGAAGTAGCAGTGACGGAAAACCAGGTTCCCGTCAGTTGAGGTGATGTAACCGCGCACACGGCGGCCACGGTGGTTGCAGTAGGCGGGGATCGAGAAGTAGGTGTCGGCCTCGCCGGTCACGAAAGCGGTGACACGCATGTCACCGGCAATCGACTCCCATTGGCAGTTCTCGATCTTGGCGAGGGAGGGACCGCCGATCCAGTCGGCGTACCAGACGGTGGCGCCGTCTGACTGGCTCTCGGAGCGATCACAGCGGACGCGGACCATGTCACGCCTCCTTCCGCATCGACTGCGTGATCATGTGCAGCATCTCGTCCTCGGTCACGCCGAGGCGCGAGTTCATGTGGCGGACGAAGGCCTCGACCGAGAGGCCGGACGACGCGATGGTCGGCAGCGAGCCGTCGTCGAGATCGGTCGTGTAGTAGCCGGTCTCGCCGCGCTTGACGATGCCGATGCGCTCGCCGCGCTCGGCGGCGGGGACGACGATGTAGCAGAGGGGCGGGTTCATTTTGACGGTCATGGGTCAGGCCTCCAGACGCCAGAAGGCGTCGCTGTTGATCGATGGGGCGGGATACATGTCGGGGCGCGAGGCCTCGACTTCGGCGGCGAATGCATCGTTGAGGCGAGCGTTGATCTCGTCCGCCAATTCGTCGGCGACCTCGACGTGATAGTCGTGGCAATCGCTCTCGATGCCCCAGAGCGACTCCTGCTCGTCGCTCTTGACCTCCTCGATGATGATGCCGACGTAGGACCAGTCATCGTTGAGCCAGCCGGCGAGGTATTGAAAGTCCTGCTCGACGGCCTCACGGACGATCTGCTTGCGTGAGGGCTTGCGACCGAGCTTGCGTTCCAGCTTGGCAAGGTCTTTCTCGCCAAGGCCCCAGCCGTCGCGCTTGGCGATGCGTGTCGCCTCCGCGAAATCGTAGAAGTAGGCGCCCCAGCGGGTGCGATGCAGGAGGCGCTCGCCCGGGGACTTGGCGTCGCCATAGTGATCCTCGCGCACCGGGCCATGGCAATCGTGCTCCTTCCATGGCGGCCCCATGCTATCATCGTGCACGGTCTTGAAGCGAAACTTGCGCCCGCCTCGTTCGAACACGTCTCCATCGAATAGGTTCATGATTGGTCTCCTTGGTGGTGGGTGAAACCGCATCGCCGGCTCTGCGAAAGCCGGCGCGCGGGGCGGTTCCTTATGCGACCTCCTTGACGTTCTCGGCGGTGCGGCCTGAGACGGTCACCTTGGTAACCGGCGTCTTGGTGGTGTTGGCCTTGATGAACTGGCGCGAGAGCTTGGCTCGCGCCGCCTTCATGTCCAGCTTGGACTGCTCGTACTCGCTCACGGTGGCGCGGTAGAAATCGCCCTCGTAACTGCCGGCGCCCATGGCCTTGATCTGCTCGTAGATCGGCTCGGCCTTGAGCTTGAGATCGGCGATCTGGGCCTGGATCAGGCCGTACTCGTCGATTAGGGGTCCGATGTTGGATTTGGGCATGGGCATCACACCTCCGCCTCGAAGTGCATCTCGGACAGGCGGATCGCTGTTGCGAAGTCGCCCGCCGGAACGGCATGACGCAGGTCCGTCAGGAGATCGGTCAGGACCTGAGACAGCGGCGCGCCGTCATCTCGTGTCTCGACACCGGGGATGCGCTCATAGGCTGCGAGCACGGCATTGCCGTTCCGCATGCGGTCGTGGTTCGACATGATGGTTGGTCTCCTTGGATCGGGGAATAGCCCGCGCTGCGAACGCGGGCCGGTTGAGGAATTGCTACTCCGCCGCCTGGGCGATCGGCTCACGCCGCACGAACCAGCTCGGCAGGTGTGGCGTCTCCTTCTGCTTGAAGTCGACGGGCATCAGGATGCCGAAGGCGAAGTCGCAAGCCGGGAACAGGATCAGCGCAGGCGATGTCTCCGGCTTGTGCTCGGCGGAGCAGAGGATGCGCAATGCGTCCTTGCGGTCGCGGTTGTAATCAACCCGCGGCGGCTTCCAGCCGGTGTGCAGAGCAAGCTCGCGCGCCATCTGGGTGAAGGAAGCGAGGTGCTCGGCCTGGAACGCCGGGGCCCCGACATCTTTGAAAGCCAGCGGCACCACGCGCCGGTAGTCGGGATAGGTGCCATCGACCCGCACGCCGTCCACGACGGCTACCCGCTTGAAGCTGGTCTCGGCCGCAGGGTCGTCGCCCTCATACAGCGTGGCCGAGTTCTCGCCGGTGCCGATCTGGACCACGCGATAGAAGCCGGGCTTGCTCTTGCACTGCTTGAGCATATCGCCGAGGTTGACGATGGCCTTCTCGTCGGCCTTGCCGTGCTCGTCGTGGATCGAGACGAGGCGGGTGCCGTCGGTGGCGGTCAGGGTGACGCCGCGCCACGGGTGCGGCTCGACGAACACGCCTTGCAGGTAGTAGCGGGTCTCCTCACCGGAGGCGCAGGCGAAGGCGATACGAAACAGGTTCGCATTGAAGCGTAGCATGGTGGTCTCCTTGTGATCCGCTCTGCGAAAGCGGTGGTTTGGTCAGGCTGGGATGCAGATGAAGGAAGCCTCGCGGGCGACCTGCTGTCGCCTCGCGGTCTCCATGATGGACTGGCAGATGCGACACGTTCTGGTGCCGCGTGATGAGACGTAGGTGTTCTTGGTGGTGCGCCTGTGGCCTCGCTTGCAGTGAGTATCGAGGCGAGGACGGCCACCGGGTCGCCCAGTCTTGGGTCGCTTCTCCCGCTTTGCCGCAAGCCGGCAGGGGCGGGAGCAATAGATCATGTGGCCGCGATGCCCGTCGTTCGCGAACGAGAATGGCTTCTGGCATATGCGGCAAGTGCGAGTGACGACGACAGGCATGGTCTATCCGGTGATCCAGTTGAAGAAAGCGGTTCCGACGATGATGCCGAGGGCGACGTGCCCGACGGCAAAGCAGATTGCCTCGATCGGAGAGGTGGAGATGGTCTGGTCAAGCCAGAGGCGAATGCCGATCGGCTCGGGATCGCGCGCCAGCGATTGCGGGGGCAGGGGATAGAGCCGGTGATCCTCGGCGGGGCGCGCGGGGAAGGGGTACTTGCTGGTCAGGACGATGTCACCGTCGATGACGGTATAGGCGTGATGCTTCATTGGTGGTCTCCTTGGAATGGGGCCCGCACTGCGAATGCGGTGTTGGATCAGAGCTTGATGGCTGGCGGCTTGCCGGAGCCGAGGGCGATGCCGGCCATCGCCGCCCGGAACACGTCGCCGCACGCCTGTTCGGATGCACGGACAGCCGAGTTGAGCGCCTCGTTGCGGCCCTCTTCGACCATCTTGCGGGCGGCATCGAGCTGGTTTGCGTAGTTGAACAACTGCTCCGCCACGCGCTCGTTGCCGGTGATGTCGAAGGCGCGGGCGAGGATGTTGAGCTCGCCCGCGATCCAGTTGAGCATCTTCGGGCCGTCAGTGAGCTTGTCGAGCGATTGAGTATCCATGGGGTTTCTCCTAGTCGTCTTCGTAGGTTGGAAGATCCGCGACCGCGTCGGCGGCGCCATCGAACAGGATGTAGGCGGCGCCGTTCTCTCGTGCGTAGGTGAAACAGGCGAACAGGTCGTCGGGGAAGGAGTTGTCGCCGTTCTCCTCGTCGCAGTACAGGAACCACCCGTACGGCGTCTGAGCGACCCAGTGAGAGAGGTTGTCCTGGCCGTCGAGACTGTCGAGCCACTCGCGTGTCGATGGCTTGAGGTGCGCCGTCGACAAATCCATGAAGGACTGGAGGTTCGGATGTGACATCGATACCTCCCCTCAGTACCCACTGGCCATCTGGAACGCTTCGTCCTTGGTCTTGCCGGCGGCGATGTGCTCGTCGTATGAGCGCTGCCATTTGATCCAGTGGCGAAGCTCGTCGGCACGCTCGGCCTTGAGGCCGGACTTTGCTATATGGTCCTCGTCGCTGCCCGCCCGATTCCACGCGTTCTGCGCGACGCTGTAGCGAGCCTCGGCAATTGCCTGCGCCAAGGTGCCGTTCATGACGCATGTGGGGTACAGGTGCTTGCCGTGCTCGCCATTGATGAGGTCGGGCCCGATGGTGCGGTAGGCGACATCGCCGCTCGGCATCTGGAATGCGATCAGGACGTAACCGAACCTGATCTCCATGTGCGGATCGCCCGCGCCGCACCAGTAATCGATACGGTGCTTGAGGTCGGCTTTCGCCTCGGTCGTGTTCGGTCCGTATCCGGGGACGCGGCCTTGGGACACGGCGACGGTCTTGGGTTTGGGCATTGGATGGTTCCTTGAGTTGAAATGGGGAAATGGATCAGTCGACTTCGAGAATGATCGGCTCTCGCGAGGCGGCGACGCTGAGCTTGAACAGCTCGGCATCGCTGTAGCGGATGAAGCGTCGGCTGGTGGCCAGGACGTAGTGCGTGCCGCTCTTGGCGCGGCACAGCACCATGTAGACAGCGCTGGTCTTAGCCATGGTAGTCGTCGTGGCAGGACTTGGAGCAGAACAGGCCGAGGTGATCGTCGCGGCGCCCGGCATCGTTCTCGATGTAGTAGCCGTTCAGGTAACGTCGGCCGGTCTTGGTCGCGCGGGTGCTGCCGCACCATTTGCAGGAGCCGATCGCATTCACATAGACGCGGAAGCTGTGCAGCTCCTGGCGCGCGAATGGGTCGCGGGAGATGAGGCGTGACATCAGAGCACCTCGTACTCTGAGATGTCATAGTAGCAGTGCGCCTCGCCGTATTCGTCGGCCAGCAACTCCACTGCCGCGGCCATCTCCTGCTCGGTTGAGACGAGTGGCCTCCCTTTGTCTTGTTGCATGATGTTGACGCACACCATGGCCTCGGCGACCGCCTTCTCGCGTGTGGCGCACACCTTGATGATGATTCCGGGCACCTCGTAGTGCTCGGCCTGCATGAGGTAAACTTTCATTGATGGTCTCCTTGGTGGTGCCGTCTGCGAAACGGCGGGGGTGGTTACTCGTAATGCGGACGCGTCTCGGGGTAGTGCTTCGGCGAGTGGCCGTTGTGGACCTCGGCATAGTATTTGCCGGTCGAGAGCACGCTGCCGATATCGCGGCGGCCGACATTGACGGTTTCGTCGAGCAGCGCCTGCAGGCTGGCGCACCATGCGTCGGAGGATTTCTCGTCCGGCTTGACGGTGAGCAGGTATTCCGGCTCGATGCCGTCGAGCGCGTGGTCGACGCGATCGCCGCAGTTGTAGTACCAGCCACCTTCCTCGGGGCCGCCGTAGGCGCGATCGACCAGATAGATGGCGACGGTCCAGAACGGGGCCGGCGTCGGTGGGCTTTCGATTTCTTCGGTCATTGCTGTCTCCCATAGTGCAGCGCGCAGAGCGCTGCGATCGAGATGAATGTCATGGTGAGGATGAAGGCGCCGGCGATCATGTCGCGCCTTCATTGGCTTCACGTCGCTCGGCAATCTTGAGTCGGGTCTCAAGCTCGAAGCGGCGGGCGTTGTATTGATAGGTATCCCGGTCCAGCCCGCCGTTGAACGGCGAGATCTTGCGGATGCCGAGCACGCGCATCGCGCTGCGCAGCTCACGGAGCTGGCGGCGCAGATCCTTGGTTTCACTCATCCGCGCCTCCTTGCGACACGGTCGGCCAGGGCGAGCGCGCAGACGCCGCCAAGGCGGCAGGATGCGTTGAGGCAATCGGCGATGGCGTGCTTGCGGTCGTCGCAAAAGTCGGCGGGGTTGGGTTTCTGTGTGGTGGGCTGCATCGGTCAGGCCTCCACGCAGTCGGCGATGGCGCGGTCTAGGACCTTAAGGACGTTCGCGTGCCGATCTGCTAGCGGCCGCATGCTGGCGTATTCGTCGTTAACCCGCATCGGGCTCAAGCCGAAAAGCGCTTCGGATGCCGCCCCGATCGCATGTTCGGCGCCCCAGCTCGAGCCGCCTCCGTCAAGTCGATTGATACGGTCCACGGCGCCCAGCAGGCACCACGCGCACGCTCTCTCGCTCTCCGGTGCGACATGCTCGCCATCGTCGTCGATGGCGTAGGTGCCCTGGGTCCAGTGTGCGATATCAGCGAGCAGCGTGCGGGTTTCGATCAGAATTTGTTTGATATTCATGGCTTTGGTCTCCTTGGGAAGGGGCCGCCTGCGAAGCGGCCTTGGTGGTGGGGATCACACCGGATCGAAGGCATCCGGGTTGCGGGAGATGAAGTTGCGAAGTTCCGGCGTTGGGAATCCGAGCGCATCCTGCTCGCGGACGAAACGCCGCTCTTGACGGCGGTCACGTCCGCGGTCGGTCTTGGCGAAGGGTGCCGGGTGATGCGTGAAGCGGTGGTCGGTCGCCACCTCGCAGGCAACGACCGTGAACACGGCCCAGCGCCGTCGGCGCGGCGGCAGCATGGAGCGGCGCGCCTGATCGGTGGCGCGATCCTTGGCCATGTCCTCGTTGTAGGCGAGGACGCGGAGCTTGAGGTCGCCGCCGCCATAACCGAGGCGGCGCACGGTGACGTCATAGGCGGTGATGGTCATGGCTCAGTACCCCGCCCAATCACGCAGCGCACCGAACGAGCCGCCCCAGATCACCCGGTTGGTGTAGGACCGTCCGCGGTAGGTGAAGCGGTCGTAGACGAACAACACGCCATCGGCCGTGGCGTCATCGAACCAGTCGTGCGAGCGGGCCCAGGCGATCTGGTCGCGGGTGAGCTTTGTGCCGTGCTCGATCGAGGAGGCGGCCTTGACGAGCTCGTCCATCGGCAAGAGCTTGACCATCTCCTGCTCAAGGCGGGCGATCTCGGCCCATTGCTGGCCGGTCTCGGCGGTGCGCTTGAGGAACTCGATCCGCTCCTCGAAGGCTGAAATCTGGTCCTCGATCGAGAGGACCGGTGCGTCGAATGTCATTGCTGGTCTCCTTGGGTGTGGGGTTGAGCCTGACTGCGATCAGGTGCGAGGCGGCAGGACGTCGAGCCAGCCGGCGAAGCGGCTGTAGCGCTCGGGCCGTAGCTTGATGAGCGCGGCCAGGTCGTCGCGGGTCATGGGATTGGTCTTGTGGGTGACCATCTCCATGAAGGCGAGGTTGCTATCCGCCAGACGGCGGCGGGCGGCTTCGTACTGCTGAAGCTGGGTGAGGGACATGTCAGCTTCTCACCCCAAGGACTTGGAGGCTCGCGCAGCGAACGGTGGTGTCATACAGAGCCAAGAAGGCGTCGCGGAGTTCGCGGGCCTTTTCTTCGGTGTGGCACGGGAAACGAAACCGTGAGCCGTGCTGCATCAGAATGACGGTCGTTCCCTCAATCTTGACGTACATGCTCGCCTCCCTCACTTCTTGCCGTTGCGGTAGGAAGCGAGTTCGAGCTTGCGGAGGAGGATGATGACTTTCTTGGACATGGTGGTCTCCTTGGGGTTGAACCGTCTGCGAAACGGTCGTGCATAAGCGCACGCTGGAGCGCCGCCATCAGGCGACGCTCGGACTTGCGCTCTTGGGTGTGGGGTAATCAGTCGCGAACCGGCCAGCCGCGCTCGGCGGCGGCGTGCTTGGCGAGGGCGATGTGATAGGGCGTGACCCCCTTGCGCTGCTCGAAGCATTCGAGCAGCGTCACGCCCTCGGCCGGCGTGTGCAGGTGTCCGCGCTCTTTCGTCACGGCGACGGGCCAAGTATCGGCGATGCCGACAACCTTCTCGCTCTCGATCACGAGGATGTCGCCGGTCTCGACTGGGTACTCGCCGTCGAAGGCGTAGTGCACTCCGGTCTGGCAGGCATCGTATGCGTCGCCGGTCGTGCGGAAGGTGTGGGTGCTCATGGTCGTGGTCTCCTTGGGGTTGGCCTGACTGCGATCAGGCGTTGAGCTTGGCGACTTCGGCGTCGATGTGCGCCTGCGTTCCGCCGGTGGTGATGATCTTGGTGTTACCCTTGGCGTATTGTTCGCCATCGACGATGTCGTCGCGCTCCTGCTTGACGGTCTCAAGCTCCCAGTCGCCGAAGTGGATGCACCAGGGTTCGGTCTTGCTCTCGCGGACGAGGAGCGAGTGATACTTGCGGGACATGATCGCCTCCCTCAGCCGCGACCGTAGGCGCCGCGGCCGCCGCCCTTGCCCTTACGGCCCTTGCTGTTCGGGTACTTGGCCGCGTACTCGCGCTCCTCGCGCTCCCAGAGCTTGTCCTCGACCTTCTCGTTTTGCTTGAGGATCGCGTCGTAGAGCTGATTCAGCTTGGTCCCCCAGGCGAAGTGGTAGCTGCAAACGCGGCGGGCGAGTTCCTCGCGCACGTCCAGGTCCTTGTAGGTCTTGCACGGCATCGCCTTGATCTTGAGCATCGTCTTGATCGCGGCCTGCTCTGCCGCCTTGGTCACGGCGTCGATGGAGGCGTCGGCTTTCTTCATGGCGGCGGTAACGGTCTTGAGGTTCAACATTGTTGGTCTCCTTGGGTGTGGGGTGAAATCAGGCGGCGACGGGGATCAAGCCGAGGGTGATCGCCCGGAGGATGGCGCGCTCGTTCTCGCGGTTCTGGAAGTTGATGTAGGTCCGGGCGGAGCGGCGGTCGGCGAAGCGCTCGCCGTTGACCCAGAAGCCGACGGCTGATCCGTCAGTGCGCTCGATCATCCAGATGCCATCGTAGTTGATCGAGGCGGTGACGGCGTTGCGGATCGCGTCGGCTTGGTAAGCCCAGAGCGTCTGACGAACCTGCGTCTCGTTCTTGGCGGCGACGTTGCGGAGCGAATAGCGGGCATCGGTGTGGCGTTTCATGGTCGGTCTCCTTGGTTGCAGGCATGAAAAAGGCCCCGCTGCGAACGGGGCCTAGTTGGAAGGGCGGTGGCAGCAGATCAGGCGCCGGTTTTGATCTCGGTGCCGTTGGCGAAGATCGAGACGATCTTATCGCCGGAATGAACGAGAAACACGCCGTTATACCGGCGTGAGTGTTTGGCGGCATCCTCTTTGGCCTGCCGGATCGAGCGGCGCGGATGGGTTTCGAGTTCGCCATCGCCAGCGAGATGGCTGATTTTGATTTGCATGATCGGTCTCCTTGGTTTGAGGCGTAGAACGGTGCGGCGAAACATGCGCCGCACTGCGCTACGCCTAGGGCCCGGTATATGACGGGGCCCTAGGGCATAGTGCGCAAAGCCCGGTTGCCCATTTGCGAAGCGGGGCCGGTTGCTACGAACAGCGCGGGAAACCACTGCAACGATGCGGAGGCCGATGCTTAATGAAGCGGGGCCAAAATGCGGGTGCAGTACCCGACAAGCCTAGACGGTGCTGTAAGCCTTGGCCCCATGCTGCGAGCGCAGACGGAGAGGCAAGCCACTATGCTTTGGACACCGGTGCATTGCCTTTTGTTTGAGGAGGCATTGCGCACCCGACCCGAGGCGGGACTCTGCAAGGCTAACAGCGACTAGCTTGCTGTTAGGGCCATTCCGAGTAGGGGCGCAGTAGCGCAGGCCGGGCACTGCCAAGAGGCAAGCCCTTGGCAAGGGAGAGAATGCACCAAGATGGTGAAAAACGGAAGCGAAAGTTTGCACCGCTTTGGTGCAATATATAGAGAGTGCCCTATTTTGGCCTAAGCCTTTGAAATTGCTAGGTTTTACCCCAAAAACAGGCCCAAAACCGCCCAAAGGGGCCCCAAATTGGCCCCACACCCAAGGAATGGGCCCGGCCGGGCCCCGATAGAGCAGGGGACCCGCTACAGGGGCGGAAAGACCGGCGGCGCTAGGCAAGGCAGGGCCCGGGAAACGGCCCTATTGGGCCCGCGCTAGGGCCCCAGAGCTACCCCAAAATGGGCCCAAAAACGGGCCCCAAAAGATGAGCTGGCGAGGGGCCCCTGCGCCCAGGTACGCAGGGGTAAACAGGGAACGGCCCGAAACGGGGCCCATAGGCGGGAAGGCTGATTCGGGGCCCCAAAAGGGCCCGCAACCCCATAGGGGACATTTGGCCCCGTAAGGGGACAACGAGACAGAGCGCGGAACGCCAAGGGGACATTCGGGGGACATCGGCCTTTCGGCACCATGTCCCCTTCAACGGCGCCATTAGAGAAATCAATCACTTAAGCCCGTTATCGGAATCCCGACATCGGTCCCCGGCACCAGCCGTCCCGATGTCCACGTTCCCAGTCGAATGTCCCCATGTCCCCAAAGTGTCCCCTTTCGATGTCCCTTTAATGTTCTGGCTGAGGACTCGCGACGCAGCTAACATCCTGATCCGCATGGCGGATATCGCGCAGACATTGGCGGCGGACGTTCTGGAGGCATCGGGGCTGTCGTGCCTGTATGCCGAGCCAGGCGCAGGAAGTGTGCGGATCACCATCGGCGGCATCGCTGCGCGCAAGAAACCCGGCACAAGGCTCTGGCTTCGCTCGCAAAAGCAGGCCGAACGGGTATTGGCCGAGTTGATGGCCAGTCACCGCGAGGCGCGCAAGAACGCTCGTGGCGGCCTCTTCGTGGCCGCCGAGCCCGAGATGGTCGAGAAGATGCTGCGGGTGTGCGCCGGCCGCCTCGGGTATGCGATCTCGCCCGATGAGCACCTGGACGTCACGCTGTCCTCGCTTCAGAAGCGGATCGGCAAAGCCATCGACGCCCTGCAGTCCACCGGTCAGATGAAGAAGCTCAATCGAGAATATGCCGCGCTCCGAAAGGGGACATTGCTCGGGGACATCAAGGGGACATCGGGGACATCGTTACCATCGTACTCCGAATGGCTGGTCGATCGGCTCAAGAAGCAGCTTCCGGCCTACACCAATCTGGCGAACTTCACGATTTTGTGATCAAATCTGAAACACAAGCAATATCATCAAGTTGATATCGATTTTCGTCGTCGGTCCAAATTCATTGCGGAAAATCAGCATTGATCTCGGGCGGAAAATCGGCTCTACACGCGCCTGCGCCACGTCGACAAGTGTGTCTTGAAGGGTGAGGCGAGCTCAAGCGAGCCTCAACCCAACTCTCAGACATCTGACAAGACTGGGTGGAGAAGGTCTCTTAGAGATTCTCCATAGCGGCGCCTTCCTCACAAGCCAAGCGATGTCCCCGACCCGGCAATGTCCCGGGGGCCGGAAGAGGACATGTCCCCCTTGGCAGTGGGTGAAACTCTTCAACCGATCAGGGCCTCGCGCGGTGACGCTTGTGTTGGTCTCGCGTCCTGCGACCGCTCGACTAGTCCTGTTCGATAGGGAGGCCCTGAGCTTTTGCCTCCAAGCTGCGCTCGGGGTCTCCTTTGAAATCTGAACCGGGAATTAATTCCGGGTCAAAACCTTATGGCCGATTCTCAATCGGCAAAAATTCCCCAACCCCACATCGTTGATCCCCCAACGTAGTCGGAGCCCCACCGATGACTGACGTCGATTACTCGCGAGGCGGCGACGGCCCGAACCTCGGGCCCGCGACCGATCCGTTCAATGGCGACCAACCCACGGTGGCCTCGCCGCGCGTCGGCCGCATCGTCTACGAGCCGAGTCACGGCCCCGCGCATGCCGCTCGCGCCGTTGGCAGCGAGACGCCCAACTTCATCTCGACGGTCGGCGGCCGGCAGCAGGCCGAGCCGGCGCCCGATCCGATGCAGTCGCGCCAGGCCGAGGTCGCCAAGCTGATCGAGGAGCGACGCTTGCGCGATCAGTTCGCGGTGGCGGCGCTGCCGACAGTGCTTGAGTTCGCGATCGGGGCGGACGTGGCGGCTGAGCGCAAGCCAGCGATCATTGCGACGACCGCCTACGACATCGCCGACGCCATGCTCGCCGAACGCGCCAAGAGGTCGACGTGAGCGATCAGCTCGCGATCTCCCGCGCGGAGGTGAAAGCGCTGTTCAGTCGCTTCGTCGCCGAGCTTGAGGCCATCCCCTCGTTGATCGCGCCGCTTGTCGTGCGCGAGGGCGACACGCCCAACAGCATCATCGTCGAGAACTTCCCGCAGCCGATCCAGCGCGAATACACCGTTCGACTGAGGGGGTTGACCCAGGACCAGGTCGCCTCGCTGATGGACATCGCCAAGGACTTCCGCGACGTCACGGTGACGGAGATCAAGCCGTGACCGACATCGCCCCCGAGTTCGAAGTCGTGAACGAGGACGTCCCGGTCTCGAAGGTCGTGACCATGCCGCACCAGTACATGGCGATCTACGCCAACCCGGTGTCGAACTGGTGGGCGGCGGCTGATACGCGCGAGAAAGCGCGCGCTGCTTTCGATCGCTTCATGGCCCATGGCGCGCAGAAGCCACTCTACCGGGTCTATACGTTCTGGGATGCGGAGAAGCTTGCCAAGATCGCTGCGTTTCTGGAGATGCCGTCACCAAGCGGGATGATCCACTGATGGGCTCCTGGCCGCTTGACGAGCTGTCCCGGCTACGGATTGAAGTCGAGGCCTTACGCGATCGTGTCGCGCAGCTTGAGGGCATCATCGGCATCGGCGTCGACGAGCTTGGCCTGCTCAAGCGGGTGATCCCTGACATCACCGTCATGGAGAGCAAGATCCTCAACATGGTTCGCGCCCGCGGCGCGGTCCCGCGCGGGGTGCTCTATGACGCGCTGTATGCCGCGCGCCCTGACTGTGATCAGCCCGGTGGCAAGGGCATCGAGGTGGCCATGATGCGGGTCCGGCGCAAGATTGCGCCGCTCGGGCTCACCATCACGACCTACTGCGGCAGCGGCTACGTCATGGCCGAGGCCGACCGCAAGCGCCTTACCTCGATGATGCAGGTTCCCCAAGAGGTCGCGGCATGAGCACCGACCACATCATCGCCTATCTCGGCTTTGCGGCATTCATGACCGTGTGGGTCTGCGTCTCGCTGCCGCGGAAGTTTCGGCGGCGGCGCTGACGTGATGATCCCCGAGATGAACCAGTGGCGTCGCTACGACAACGTGCTGCTGCTGGCGATCCTTGTGGTCGAGATTATCGACCTGTTCCACCGATGGTAAGCAACGTCGTCAGCCTCGAAGCGGCCCGCAACAAGCGGGCGGCCAACGCGCTGGAGCGGCACTTCGGTGTGCCGGCCGAGGCCAACGGCGTCGGCGGCGACATGTGGTCCGAGCGCCACGGGCACGACCTCTACGCCTTTGCCAAGACGGGCGCGCCGCCCGAGCAGCCATTCTCGGATTGAGCGCCATGACCCATCACCACCCGAAGCATCCAGAGCACCGCCGAGAAGAGGACAAGGTCCTTTCCGACAGCGCCGCGGCCTGGATATTCTGGGTGTGGGTGCTGCTGGCAATTGCCGTGATCTGCGCCGCCGTCGCCTTGCGAAGCGTGCAGCACGCGCACCGGCCGCAGGTCGATGTCGCGGTTCATGAGACTGCTCCTGCACCCAAGACCCACGAGATCGAGCTGCCATCCGCGCCAGAGCCAGCGACCGTTGATCTGTCGGATCTGAAGCCCGCGATTGATATGCCCGTCACGTTGCCTGCGCCGCGCGTGGATGAGCGCGCTGCGATCAAGCCGCACGTTGATGCCCATGCTTCGATCGCGCATCACGCGGCTCCGCAAAGCCACCGGCGGCACGCGCGCCATCGGCATTCCCGACATCATCATCCCGCGTCCCGCGTCTGCCTCTCCCCAGGCTACTTCGGCCGCGAGCGCGACTTCGTGGCCTGCTTCACGTTCGATGCGGCCGACGTCGGCGGCATGGTTCGCTAACGAGTTCTGTTTCACCAATCGGCCTTGGGGAGAGCAGCGCGCCGATCGAGGTTGAGCCACGCTCCCTCGTGCCCTCGTCGACAGGGTTGGGGAACCTGGTCTTCGTAAACAGCGCAACCTTTTCGCGGTGGTGATTTCCATCGCGCTCCTTTCAGCCCGCAAGCCGCTGTCATTGCTCGGCTTTGGGTTGATTTCCTCCCCACCATCTCCATCCACCACCAAGAGGCATCTCCCCAATGCTTCCGACCGATACAGTTATCATCGTCAACGACTCCTACGCCCGCCCCGAGCGGGCGCGCGCCTATCAGATCGACCGCTTCAAGGCGAAGCTCACCGGCGCCGAAGAACGCAAGGCCAAGGCCCAGGCCAAGCGCGATCGCAAGAACGAGAAGCGTGTTCGGGACGCCTATCGCTCCGAGATCGGCCAGCGCCTCGCCCGCGAACAGCTCGACGGCTCATACGTCCTGAGCACGAGCATCAGCTCCGTGGCGGTCGAGGCTTTCTTCCCGGAGACGCCGTTCAACAAGCTGCTGGCCGGCGTCGATTATGGCGCGGGCGAGGTGCTGGCATGAGCAGCGACAATGCGCTCGCCTGGCTCGGCATCGCCATGATTGCCGCCGGCTCCGCCATGCTGAGCTGGGCCCTCCACGATGTCCTCGTGAGGGCCTGCTCATGACCACGTTCTATCTGAAGAGCGACTGCGTCGAGGCCCGCCGGTTCGAGACCAACAACGAGCCCGACGACAAGAACATGAACGACATCTGCATCTGGGCCAACCAGGGCAGGTACGATCCCGAGTGGCACTGCTGGCACAACGGCACCGACATCTGTGTGATGAAGAAAGGCGGCTCCGAACGCGCCGTCGTCGGCGACTGGATCGTGCGCGACGGTGACGGCAAGATCTGGGTGGTGAAGGACGGGATCTTTCGCAAGCGCTACGGCGTGCTTCCCTTGGTGAAAGGGGAGGGCGCATGAACATCACCCTCATCGTCACCCTCTGCCACACGCTGGCAGTGGCTTCCCCCACCTCGACCTGCCGCCAAGAGGTTATCGCCCAGAGCGATACCATCGGGCTCCTGGGCTGCGGCGTCGCTGCCCAGCCCATCGTTGCCGAGTGGAAGGCGCAGACGATCTATCGCGATCCCGAGTGGAAGGTCGCCTCGATCAAATGCGCGATCGGCAACGTCGCACCCAAGGGGGCGATATGAAGACGCCGGTCTTCTTCACCGACTGGGATCGTGAGCAGCACGAGAAGCTCGTCGCGATCGAGGCTCTCGCCGCCGGTCCCAATGACGTCGCCCGCGTCCATGAGGAAGTCTGGGATATCAACAAACTCCGCGAGACCGACGGCAAGCGTCGGCTCTCGCCGGTCAAGTCCTATCGGATTGGCGTCGCCAAGATCCCCCATATGACCTATCGCCAGACGCATTGGTCGCTCCCGGCGCACGACCTTCCCCACAATCGCAAGCGCAAGCCCGTCCGCAAGGGGAGGGCGCGCCCATGAGCATCAAGACCATCCCGGCCCAGCACTGGATCATGTGCGACCGCTGCGATCTCGAGACGCCGATCGGTAGCCCGATGATCGTCCCGAGCGATTGGATGACGATCGACGCTTACTGCGAGCGGCGCGGCATGTCGCGCAAATACGCGCTCTGTTCTGCCTGCATGCAGATCTTCGATGCCTTCTTCGAGAGGCTGCGCAAGTCATGATCACCGCAGCCCAGTCCGCCAACCTCCACGTCGGCCAGACGGTGATCACCCATCACCTGAGCCGCCCCGGCACCATCACCAAGATCTTCACGCCGGCCGATGGCCAGCGTGTCATCGAGCTCGATGTCCCCGCGAGCGAGGGCCGCACCTTCAAGGTCTGGGTCGGGCCTACGCAGATCGACGAGGTACTGTGATGAACCTCGGTCCCGTCAACAGGCATTGGATCTCTGTCGCGCTGGCGCTCGCCGCCGGCGCCATCGCCTGCTCCGGCCATGAAGGCTGGGGCTGGTGCCTGCTCATGATCGTTGTGATCGAGGAGGCCTGGTGAGCATCCATCGCCCCACGAAGCCACAGCGGGAGCGGGCTGAGTTCATTCCCGCCTGCCGCGAGCACCACACCGTCGGCCGCCGCGTGCAGGTCTTAGGGAAGGGCTCCAACAACGTCATCGGCACGGTGTTCTCCTTCGTCGAGGCCTCGGAGGACAAGCCGGTCCCGCGGCGCATCAAGCGCTCCCGTTACGAGGAGGCTGAGCTTTCGCCGCTCACCAAGAGCTTCTACTGCGTAGTCGACGACCAGGGCCGCAGTCACTACGCGGAAGAGGTGTTCTTCCTGTGATCGATTACCGGGTCGGCGATCGCGTCCGTTACGACGGTGACCGCATCGGCACGGTGACCCGCGTCGACCACTGGACTCACACCGTCCGCATCGACGACCAGTTCTGGCTCTTCTACGGCCAGGTCGAGAAGCTGACATACCCATTCGATCTCGGCCAGCGCGTCCGCTTCCAGACTGTTCAGGCGGCCGCCACCGGCAAGATCACCCACCTGTTCACCACGAACGGGAGCCGGCAGTACGCGATCGTCGAGGACGATCACGTCTCGCTGCCGCATCTCTGTCCCCTCAGCGATGTCGAGGCATTGCCTGCATGAGTTCTTGGTCCGAGCCCAGCGACTGGCGCTTTGCCAGATCGTACGAACCGCGTTCCTATGGCGAGAGCGATCACACACGGCGCCCGGCGCCAGAGATGATCGAGGATGCGCGGCGGCGCAACGCCGCGCCACGCCCGCTCACCTCTTGGCTGATGGGAGATCCTCCTCCCGGCCAGAGCGCACTCGACAAGCGCAACCACTCCCCAGCTCTATCCCCACGAGGCATCACGTTATGCGAAACCTTGCCGTCGCCCTGACCGCGCTCACGCTCTTGCTGCCGGGCTCCGCCCTCGCGCAAGGCAAGAAGATTGCGGCCGCTCCTGCTGCCGACACCTCGACCCCGACCACCCCCACCAAGGCCTGTCCTTTCCCGTGGGACCCGATGAAGCTCTGCGGGCTACTGACCGGCGACCCCAAGACCGACTTCGACCGCGTGCTCGCCCGCATCAAGGCCGTTTCCAAGGACGACCTCACTTACGCCCTTGCCAAGGCCAACAACGTCGGCTCCAACGGCAGCAAGATCCGCGCCCAGTGCATCCAGGCCATCATCGACGCCAAGACGGCGTTCGACGGCGACGACATCAAGGATGCCACCGGCGCCGTGATGAAGCGGCCAGATCCTGCCCTGGTCACGGCGATCGAGGACACGGCCGAGCTGGTCGATGGTCTTTCGCCGCAGGGCGCACTCATGACCAACTGCGCGGGCGCGGCGCAACTGATGCAGACCAACACGCTGCAGGCCGTCAACGGCATCGTCACCGGCGCCACCGCGCTCGTTGCCAAGACAGCGATCACGGGCGTGCCGTAGTGTTCAACCTCGGGGCGCATCTAGAGCGCATTGCGGTCCAATTTCTCAAGCGTCGTGGGCGATTCATCCTGCCGCGGGTATTCGTCGGCATTGCGGTCGGCTATGCCACGGTGCTGCGCGAGAAGGTCGGTGACGGCGCCGTCTATTACATCTACATGCCGCCCGGTCACGAGCTGATGGCGCTCAATCACACGACGGTCATCGATAAGGACCCGTCGTAATGCGTTGGATCAACGGCACCATCGCCAATCAAGAGCGCAGCCCGCGCGGCTTCGGCGGCGAGGGCGTTGTCCGCTCCTACGTCGAGAGCCGATCCGCGCGTGATGCGCGCACCGGCGTCGAGAAGGATCTCGATGCGACGCTCGGCGGTGAGCTTGACGACTTCATGCTTGCGGCGCTATCGAAGAGGTTATGGTAAGACCTCCCGACGGATACGAGTGGATGCACGAGAGCGATCCTCCCGCGGCCAAGCGCGACGTTTGGTTCGTCGATCCCTTGCTTGTCACCGGCGTAGAACTCGATCTGATGATCAAAGCCTTCGGCCTCGCGCCGCGCACCATCGGCAACGATGGCCAGCCGACAGCGGCTCCGCTGTCGGATCATGAACTACGTCAGCGTTTTATAGACTTTGCGCTCAAGCGCCCATCGAAGGACTAAACCGTGACCTTCAACCAACAGAGCTATCCATACCCGCGACCCTATTGAGGGTCGTCGTGTGTCTGGACGTAGCGCAGTTGGTAGCGTACCGCACTTGGAATGCGGGGGTCGTCGGTTCGAGCCCGACCGTCCAGACCAATCCGTGAGTGCCGGAGTGGTCAATCGGGGCGGGCTGTAAACCCGCCGGCTTTCGGGCCTTCGCTAGTTCAAATCTAGCCTCACGGACCAATTACCCGCTTGGTCCAGTGGTCTAAGACGTCGGACTTTGACTCCGAAGACAGTCGTTCAAATCGACTAGCGGGTGCCAAGAGATTGACCAGCCGCAGGTTGATCGGCTATCAGGCTGGGCATGACCCTTGCCAAGGCTTCCCTCGTTGTAGCAGTCCTCATCGCCGCCGCGTCCAGCGCAGCCGGCGAGGGGCAGCCTATTACGGAGGCCATGAAGCCGGTCATGGCCGCAGCCCGCATCTTTGCGCTCGAAAACCACCTCCACGGCGACATCGCTGTTGCCGATGAGGACGAGGGCCACATCGGCCGCAGTTTCGAGGTCAACCACGCCCCGGGCGAAGCCTGCACCTTCACGATGCGGCGCCGCGGCGGGCCAGTGATCGAGACGATCAGCTTCGATCGTCTGTCCGGTGAATATCACGCCTGGCCGCAGCACGGTTATGCGCGGCTCGCCATTTCAGGCCAGCCTGGCGCTCAGTGCGAGGTCAGCGGCGGCGTCAAGCGCTGCTCGCCCAACCTGGATATGCTGCTGATGGTCGAAGGCTCGCCGAGCGAGCTCGACCTGGCGCGGCGCGCGCTGGATTACATCTTCGAGAACGTGTGCCGTCCGGCACAACTGCCATTCTGAAAGCTCAAGGTCACACCATGTCGTCGTTTAGTCACTCATCACATATCGCCGGAAGGGTGACGCGGTAACACGACCGCCGCCCTTCCTGTTTGCGGAGGGTGGCGCCCATGGTGGGCAAACAGTCTCGAAAACTGCGCCCCGGTCTCCCGGTGATGGTTCGAATCCTTCACCCTCCGCCACGCCGAGGTAGCTCAGCTGGTAGAGCGGCGCGTTGAAAGCGCGCGCGTCGGAGGTTCGAACCCTTCCCTCGGCACCAACTCTTCCCAAGGTGCCGGCTTAGTTCAATTGGTTAGAACGCTCGATTGTGGCTCGGGAAATCGCGGTTCGAGCCCGCGGGCTGGTACCAACTTTCGCGGACTCGAACGGTGTGCTAAGGCGCACGCCATGACCTTCGAGGATGAGCTCACCGCACTGCTCATGAAGTATCTCGGTCCAGACGCGCGCCCGCGAGACTGGTACCGGATCGGCGGGGAACTGGAAACCGCGTTGCACTGGGTGGACTCGCGGTCGTCGGCTAGGTTTACTCCAGAGGAGTTTGACGCCGATCTTGAAGCCGACGAGGCGGAGAGGGAGTGAATTTCGACGATGTGGCCGAGTGATGAGGCAGACGGCTGCAACCCGTCTCACGTTGGTTCGATTCCATCCATCGTCTCCAATTCCGAGACCTCGGTAACTCCATCCCGCCAGATGATCACTGGCGCGGCCTGGCTCGAGGTGCGGATGCTCGCAAGGTAGACGGCGTCGCGGCTTGCGGCCTGCGGCGCCCGTGTCCATGGCTTGTCCCGTCCCGCCTTGCGTTTAGGTCTCTGCGTCGTCCGCTAGCGGCGCTCCGGCTAACGGGAAAAAGTTTCGTTGGGTTGTAGCTCAGTCGGTAGAGCAGGCGGCTGTTAACCGCCGCGTCGCTGGTTCGAATCCAGCCTTCCCAGCCAAGCCGGGGTAGCTCAGCGGTAGAGCAGCGACTTTGTAAGTCGACGGTCGTCGGTTCAAATCCCTCTCTCGGCACCAATTTCCTTCCCCATCTTCCCCAACAGACGAGTCCCCACATGCCTGATATCGGCGAGCGCAAGCTCGCGACGATCCGTCGCGTCTCGAAGATCGACCCCATCGAGGGTGCTGACCGCATCGTCAAGGCCACCATCGACGGCTGGGAGCTGGTCACCCAGAAGACCAACTACCAGGTCGGCGATCTCTGCCTCTACTTCGAGATCGACAGTTTCTTGCCGGTGCGGCCAGAGTTCGAGTTCCTGCGCGACAAGTGCTTCAAGTCGGTTGCAGGCCTTGGTGACGGCTTCCGCATCAAGACCATGAAGATGAAGGGCGTGGTGTCGCAGGGGCTTAGCCTGCCGCTGTCGGACTTCTTCGATAAGGAAGATGACGGCCGCTACTTCTACATCGCCCCGGAGACCAAATGGGAGCGTGAACGCCTCGAACGTCGTGAATGGGTCGAGCCGACCCGGGTCTTCCTTGAGGAGGGCATGGACGTCACCGACTACCTCGGCGTCAAGAAGTATGAAAAGCCGGCCGCCGGTAATGGCGGCGGGTCGAAGCTTGGCCCGACGCATGCCCGCGGCGGCTTCCCCGACTTCCTGCAAAAGACCGATCAGGAGCGCATCCAGAACTGTCTGAGCGGTGTGCTGAAATGGATCTATTACGGAGCACCCGTCGTCACCGAGGTGTTTAATCCCGTAGTCATCGAAAACCTGAACCTGGGTCGGGTCGAGAACAGCGCGGAGTCTTACTACTTCAAGTCCGGCGACCAGTGGTTCCACAAGGCTGCGGTCCGCAACGATGATGAGACCATCGCCAAGCGCCAGCAGTTCGAAGTGACGCTGAAGCTCGATGGATCGTCGATGACGGTCTATCACAACGACTACAGCTACGGCGTCTGCTCGCGAAACTTCGACCTCAAGCGGGACGAGGCGTCGCTATTCTGGCAGCAGGCCGCCGATGGGATCATCGCGGCGTTGGTTGTCGTCGGCAAGAACGTGGCGCTCCAAGGCGAGCTGATGGGCCCCGGCATTCAGGGTAACCGCGAAGGATTCGCCACTAACCAGTTCTTCGCCTTCGACGTCTATGACATCGATCAGTCGAGGTACATGACGCCGGATGAGCGGTTCGGCTTCCTGCGCAATCTGCAGGGCATTGGCTGCGGCATCCAGCACGCGCCGGCACTCGCTCATGACTACGTGCTCACCGAGACGACAACGGTGAATGATCTGCTCAAGATCGCGGATCGGGCCAGCTTCAACAACCCGATCGCTGAAGGTGTCGTGTTCAAGTCCCTCGTCGCCGGCGGACCGACCTTCAAGGTGATCAACAACAAGTTCCTGTTGGCTGAGAAGGACTGAATACACTTTCATTGCAGGGTGGAGCAGCGGTAGCTCGGCGCGCTCATAACGCGTAGGTCGCCGGTTCGATCCCGGCCTCTGCAACCAACTTCCAAGAGGTCACATGGCCGGCAACTACACCGCCCTCCAGACGATCTGGGCGACGCTGCCGGCGACCATGCTGACCGGCGACAAGCTCGCCTTCGTCAATCAGCAGATGACGGCCGGCCCCGCGGTCGACGTGCCCCGCAGCGAGGTCAGGAAGGTGCTGCAGGCCTCTGGCGCGCTGGACATCCTGCAGGCCTACGCGGCCAACCCTCCGGCTGGCGCAACCGATGCCGTCAAGGCCTCGGTCAACTACATTCTCGCCGTCGTCGGCTACGAGGCGACCTACAGCGACACGCTCGAGACCTCGAACTCGACCTATTCGAGCGCCATCCAGAGCATGGTGCCGAACCTCATCACCGCGGGCATCTCGCAGGACACGATCTCCGCCATGATGGCCCTGATCGAGCCTCTGATCCCCTGGTGGCAGGCGAATGGCTTCGCCGCGCGCGTCAATATCTGGGATCTGATCAGCGCAGGCAATCTCTACTAGTTTTCAAAAGTAAATCCCGAGGCCCATCGGTGCGTTTGCCGTGCACGGCGCGCATCGGTCTTGCGGAGCGGTGAGTAGCGAGAGGCCTTCGGGCATCACGCAACTCCGGATCTCATGCACACCCGCGAACAAAACCGACACCCGCCGGGGTCCTAGGCCGGCGAAGACGGGACAATGGCGTGGGCATCATTCCCTAAACCTGCACCCAAGGAGGTCATTCCCCATGACCGCTGCTAAGCACTCTGTAGCCATGGCCGAAGGCGCTCTCGTGCCCGGCGACGTCGTTCGCCTCAAGGGTCAGCTGGTCAAGATGACCATTGACTATCTGTGCCAGGGCGACAACGCGCGATGCTCATGCGTATGGTTTGTCGACAACCATCTGCAACGCGAAACCTTCTCGCTCCAGTCTCTTGCGAGGGTGCGGGAATGACCATCCCCGCCGACAGCGTCGTCTTCTATCGCGACGAAAAGAACCGGATGATCCTGTTCGAGATCAACGGCCGCGTCGTCGCGCGCATGCCCATCACCGAATGGTCGTTTGCGATTGCAAACCCAGTCACGGTGAATGCGCCTGCCTACGATTTCAGCCGCGGCGAACCGGCATGAAGGTTTCGATCTTCTGCGGCTCCAGCCTGGTCGCGTTAGCTGTAGTGGCGGCATTTCTCTCGTTCGGTGCCGGCAAGTATCGCGCCCACCAACTTGCCGTCAGCGAGTGGTGCCGGTCCCAAGGCTACTACATGGCGGTCGTAGGCGAAGAGGGCGGTGACTATTGCATCGTTCACGACCGGCTGATGGTGCCGAAGGACATCGGCCCATGAAGTGGAACGACATCAAGATCGACGGCAATCCGGCCTCCTTCCTCAACTACGAGAACGCGCGCCTCTACGTCTGCGAGCGCTCAGGCCGGGTCGAGGCCTGGGTCGACGGTGACAAGGTCGGCAACTTCGAGACCATCGACGAGGCGAAGGCGCGGGCCTGCCTCAAGGTCGGCATTCCGGTGGAGATCCCAAGGTCGGTCGCCAAGCCCAAGAAGCAGCTCGCGCCGCCGCCCAAGGTCAAGTGCAAGGCGAAGGTCGAGACCGTCAGGGATACCCCCAAGGGGCGCCGCTTCGGCGACCCGATCGTGAAGCGCTTCGAGCACGAGAAGAAGCTCAAGCGCTTTCCCATAGCCAACATGAGCGAGCCGCCGGCGCTGGTCGTGGCAGTCGCGCCCGAGCCGATGCCAGCTCCTGAGCCCATCTATCGCATGGCTGGTTACTGCGCTTGCGGCGTGCGGCTCGGTCGCATGGGCAAGTGCCCTGCGCTCTGCACGCCGGTGGCCGAGGAGCCTCCGCAATATCGCGGGCCCATGGTGGTTGGCCGCTCTCATATCGGCCGCATAGGAGCGCCGGTGTCATGGTGAAGCTGTTGGGAGCGAGCGCGCCTGAGACCTCCGCCGTGCAGCGCCACTCGCCCAGCGAGATCGACGCCGCCAAGCAACTCTTGCAGCGCCACGGCTACGTCGTGGTCGAGCGCGACCGCGTCAAGGTCGTCGAGGCCGACGTGATCGTCGGCGAGTTAGATCTGAAATATGCCAGTAATCCTTGGCAGCTCATCGAATACGTTCGGCGCTGCCTCCTCGACAAGCTCTTCGACGGCATCGCCGATATGGGCGGCTGCCTGAAAGAGACGGAGAGTAATGTCACTCACCCGCACCGAGGTCGTCGCCTGGTGTCTGAAGTGACCCTGATCGTGCCGGAGCAGGCCAAGAGCTGATGACCGAGGCGCTCACTGCCGACGAGGCTCTGATCGCCGACATCATGCGCGCCGAGCTGCACGATCGCTTCCACGGCAAGAGGGTCACTCGGCAAGAGGTCGCCGAGGTGGTGGCAGGTCTCCTCGCAATGGACCCCGAAGACATCGACGTCGCCTACGTGGCCCAGACTGGCCAGTTCTTCATCGACATCAGGACGCATTCCCCATGAGCACCCCCTCCGTCACCGATGCGCGCACTGCGCTCGCATCGGCTATTGCCACGACTGTTGCCTGTCGCATCGACAACGGCTCCGCAGCCACACTGACGCCCGACCAGGTCGCAGAGCTGACCGGCGCGATCGAGGGCATGATCGATGCAGTGGTCTCGGCCAAGCTGCTGGCCATCAGCGCGGCGGCCGCGTCATGATGTATGTCGTCTACGGCCTGGCCCTTTGGAAGGGCATCGACATCCTTTTCGGCACCTACCGCCTCATCAAGGACATGTTCTTCACCGACCGCGGCCCCAGCATCTTTGACGGCCCGCCGATCGGCGGCTCCGGCATCGGCTAGATGTCCGGCCTCGACGCGATCAAGCATCCGCGCGGCGACGACCTGATCGCCTCCTACAAGGAGCGGTTCGGCGACAAGACGCTGATCGCCTTCTCCCGCGGCAAGGACTCGGTCGCAGTCGCGCTTGCGCTGCGCGACAAGATCGAGGTGATCCCATTCTACTACGACTATCCGATGAAGCTCAGCTTCGTCGAGGAGAGCCTCGCCTATTACGAGAAGCATCTGTTCGGCAGGCGCATCCTGCGCATGCCGGACGTGGCCTTCAACAAGCATCTGCGCGACGGCTTCCTGCAGCCCGTGCGCCGCGCTGAAATTCTCACCAACGCCTCGCTGCCGCGCCTCGACCACCCCGACATCCTGCGCATGGTCAAGAAGCAGGAGGGGATTGAAGGCACTAGCATCCTGACCGCCACCGGTGTCCGCGCCCTCGACAACGCGATCCGCTTCCTCTCAATCAAGAAGCACGGCCCGATCCGCTCTACCGCCGGCAACTGGGCGCCGATCTGGCACTGGTCGAAGCAGGATCTGCTGGATGCGATCGAGAGCAGCGGCATCTCGCTGCCGCCCGATTACACCTTCCTGCCGCGATCGCTCGACGGCTTCTCATACCTTTTCCTGATCCCGCTCAAGGAACGCTTCCCCGAGGACTACCAGCGCATCATCGAATGGCTCCCCTTAGCGCCAGTCGAGGAGAAGCGCTGGGAGCTCTATCAAAGGTACTTCGCACAGTGAGTGAGCAGTCGACCTTTTTCAACGCCGTTGGATGGATCGGCACGGCGACTGGCGGCGCGTTCAACGTTCTGGACCCAAAGGTCGAGGACGTCCGCCTCAACGACATTGCGCACGCATTATCGCGCCAGTGCCGCTACGGCGGCCATTGTCGTCGCTTCTATTCGGTTGCCGAGCACTCCGTTCACGTCGCCCACAACGTGGCCGGTCCCAATCGCGTCAAACTCGCAAGCCTCCTGCACGATGCGAGCGAGGCATTCCTCGTCGACATCCCGCGACCGATCAAGAATGCGATGCCAGAGTATCGCGCGATCGAGGATCACCTGATGCGCGTGATCTACACGCGGTTCGGGCTCGATGGTTTGTGGCCGCTTCCACCCGAGATCGTAGATATCGACGTACGTATTCTGCACGACGAGTGCGAGCAGAACGTCGCCAAACCGGCTGTGCCGTGGGGTTTCCCCGGTGATCCGGTCGGGGTGACCCTCCGCTACTGGAGCCCCGAGGTAGCGGCCTCGTGGTTCCTTTCCGAGTTCTACCGCTATGGTGGCAATGACTGAATGAACCAGATCGACGAGATCCTTCTCCTCCGCCGTCGCGGACTCTCCCTCCAGGAAATCGCCGACAAGGTCGGTCTCACCCGCCTAGATATCCGTCGCATCCTGCAGCGCGCCGGCGCCAGATAAGGCTCATCCCCATGATGTTCACGATCGTCGTGCTCGCGCTCGTCGCTGCGCTCCTTCTGGTCACAACCCAGATCGACGTCATGTTCCGTCGTCGCGCTAATGGCGATGGCCTCTGGATGGAGTTCTTCATGCTGATCGGCCTCATCAGCGCAGTCATCGTCTCAGGCAAGGCGCTGTTCGGATTGATCAGCGGCTTCTAGTTCTCCCCACCCCCAACGAGAGCGGTATCCCCAATGCCACATCATCTGCACATCTCCGGCTTTGCGATGTTTTTGTTCGTGATGGCCCTCGGCTTCGCGCTTTGGTTCATTGTTTCGATGCGCCGTTCACGGCTTGAGGCTGAGCTTGAGCGCGAACGCATCAAGGCCGACGCGAACCGGCCGGTCGTCAACGGCACCAGTTACGCTGATCGATCGGGCTACACGCGATCTGGTTTCACCGCGGCGCCTTCAGCGCCGCCGGCTGGTCCAGCCTATCTCGTGCCTCCTGTGGCCGCGCAATCGCCCGTCTACGTCAACAATGGCAACGGCTCCGGCGACTTCCTGACCGGCATGCTGGTCGGAGAAGCTCTTGGTGGCGGGTTCGGCCATCACGGCACGACCATTGT
The DNA here is from genome assembly GCF_000472425.1 of Bradyrhizobium sp. Tv2a-2. Taxonomy (GTDB): domain Bacteria; phylum Pseudomonadota; class Alphaproteobacteria; order Rhizobiales; family Xanthobacteraceae; genus Bradyrhizobium. Next base: position 194,336 of record NZ_AXAI01000008.1, read on the forward strand.
CGAGAACAACACCTTCATCGACTCCGGCCCCTCTTATGTCGATAGCAGCCCGAGCTTCGACAGCGGCATCTCGTTGGACAGTGGCGGCGGCTGTGACACCGGCGGCGGCATCGACATCAGCTGGTAATGGGCACGCTCTCCAAGAAGTTGCGATCGGCCAGCGGAGCGGACGGCTCTCGTTCGCTCGTGCATTGGTGTCCAGGCTGCGAGGAGGTGCATCGCATTCCGATTGCGGCCCCCTCGGGACCGCTCTGGCGGTTCAACGGCAACCACGACAGCCCGACCTTCGAGCCGTCGGTCCTGCTCTTCGTCACCGAGACGGAAGATGACGATGAGATGCCCTTGCCGGCACCTCGTCAGACGACGCTCTGCCACTACTTCATCCGCAACGGGCGGATCGAGTTCTGTGGCGACAGTCCCCACAAGCTCTCGGGTCAGACGGTAGATCTGCCGGATTGGCCTTACCAAGAGGGCGCATACGGCGGTATCGATGGCGCTTAAGAAGATTGAGCGCGCGCCCCTCAAGGGCGCCGGTGGTGGTCTGAAGAAGATCGACCGCGGCGGTATCGAGAAGATGCGCGCAGCCGCGCGCGCCCTCGACTTCGTCGAACGTCAGGACGACGTCCTCGACGACATGCCGGACGACCTGTCGCCCGAGGAAGAGAACGCTGAGCAGATGCGCCGCCTCGACGTGGCGCTCAACGGCGACAAGGCCACCACCAACGGGTCGACAATCAAGGCCGACCTGAAGCGTCAGAGCGACGCCTTCAAGAACCAAGGCTCCGGCGACTACTACTGCGTGATCTGCTTCGTCGACAACGAGGCCGTGACCTCGTTTCTCAAGCAGGCCGAGTATCCCGAAGAGGACGCGGTCTTCATCGACGGATATCTTTTGGCGAAGGGACTCGGCTTCGAGTTGCCAAAACCAAATTTCAAGCTACAGAAGATTCGCCCGCCTGTTCGCAATCTCGAACGGCTGGTGACGGCATTCCCGAGCAAAGGCAAATCCTGACGCCGCTCTCGGTAGTGTCGAGGCGTAGCGTCGGCGCCTTCCCCGACGCATTTTCCTGGAAGGAGAGCCATCATGGCTAAAAAGGCGAAGAAGGCGACCAAGAAGACGGCCAAGAAGTCCAAGCGCAAGAACAACAGCAAGCCCAAGAGCTAAGCGTCAGCCGACGCAGAGTCTCCCTGACCTGACAAGAGGTCGCTTCCTGATGAGGGAAGCGACCTCTTCTTTTTGAGTGATCCCAATGCCCCGCAAGAAAGGCGATCCCAAAGTCGGCGAGAAAGGTCTCGACCGTGATCGCAGGCTGCGCAGAGGAAAGCGCACCACCAAGACCTCAACGACCTCCCCACGCTCGATCGAGTTTCGCAAGAAGGCGGCCGAGGCCCTCGAATATCGCAAGATGGGCTACACCTTCGAGAAGATCGGCGAGGAGATGGGCTTCGACGGCTCATACGCCTACCGCCTGATCAAATGGTCCATGGACAACATGGTCGCCGAGCCCCTCGAGGACCTGCGCAAGATGATGCGCGTCCGCATCGAGGAGATGATGGTCGGCGTGCTCGACAAGGCCTTCGCCGGCGACGTCGAGGCCCAGGAGCAGGTCCGTCGCAACATGGAATTGCAGGCCAAGCTCGACGGCCTGTTCGCACCGAACAAGGTTGAGCACTCCGGAGAAGTTGGAGGCGGCAACCCCGTCTTCATCCTCTCCCCGGCAGATGCAAAACTCTAAGAAACGACGGCGGCGCTCCCCGCCGCGCGGCACGGCGAAGTTCGAAGTCCAAGAGATCGGCGCGCCCGCCAAGATCGGTGACAACGGCGGACCGCCGATCGCCACATGGGCGGACAAGGGCTGGGGCAAGGATGGCCCCAACCCGGCGCAGGTGGTCGCAACCGAACTCCTTGGCAATCAGCGCCACACCTGCCTCGTAGGCGGCGCCCGCTCGGGCAAGACCACCACCATCATCCGCGCGATATGTCTGCGCGCACAGCGCTTCCCCAAGTCGCGGCATGTCGTGCTGCGAAACCGCGCCGTCTATGCCGACGCCTCGGTCGGGCTCGACACCCTTCCCAAGGTGATGTCGATGTTCTTCCCCGGGGTGAAGTACAAGCACATCCGCGCGCCCCACAACATCGTCCGCTTCCCCAACGGGAGCGAGATCTGGATCGGCGGCCTCGATGACGCCGCCCGCGTCGACAAGATCCTCGGCGCCGAATACTGCACCGTCTTCCTCAACGAGTGCAGCCAGATCAGCTGGTACGCAGCCAAGCTCGTCCGCTCGCGCCTCGCGCAGGTGATCGAGGGCTGCACCCAGCGGATGTTCTACGACATCAACCCGGTCGGCAAGTCGCATTGGACCAACCTGCTATTCGGCGACAAGGTCGATCCGGACGACAAGAAGGCGATCGCCGATCCCAATTCCTACGCCCGGATGTTCATCAATCCGGCCGACAACATCAAAAACCTCTCCGCCGAGTACGTCGCGGAGCTTGAGAACTCCACCGGCAACTACCGCAAGCGCTTCTACGAAGGCGTCTATATCGACGAGAACCCAAACTCGTTGTGGACCGCGGCGCTGATCGAGGCCTGCCGCGCGCGGCCAGGGTCCGCCGCCGATGGCGGCGACGAGCCGGAATACATCCAGACGGTGGTCGCAATCGACCCGTCCGGCGCCGGCATCGAGGGCGACAAGACCGACGTCGAGCAGAAGCCGCTCAACGACGAGATCGGCATCATCGTCGCTTCTCTTGGCAAGGACCAGAAAGTCTACCTGCGGGCGGACCTGTCCTTGGTGGCGCCTCCGATCGGAGTAGGCGAAGACGAGAACGGCAACAAGAAGCTCGGCTGGGCCGAGGTCGCGGTTGCCGCCTATCACGCCTACGGCGCCGATCACATCCTGGCCGAGATCAACTACGGCGGCGGCATGGTCGAGGCCGTGATCCGCGCCAAGGACGGCAACGTCCCGGTGAAGACCGTTCGCGCCAACCCGGGCAACGGCAAGCACGTCCGTGCCGAGCCGATCTCGACGCTCTATCACCGTGACGGCGTGCGCCACGTCGGCCGCTTCGAGCATCTCGAGGATCAGCTTTGCGCCTTCACCTCACTCGGATACGGCGGGCCGAAATCGCCCGACCGTGCTGATGCGTGGATCTGGGCCGTGACCGACATCGCGTTGCAGGACGGCGCCAACAGCTGGATCGAGTACTACCGCCGCCTCAACGAGGCCGCCGGCACGCTTCCCGAGCAGCAGGGCGAGCCGAAGAAGCCGGAGTTCGGCTTCGAGATCTCAGCCCCGAGCAAGAGCGCAAAGGAACGCGTCCTTGTGCCCGAGGGCACCTCGTCACTCTACCTGATCGACGGCACGAACATGCTCGTGCCGTCGGATCGCATCGTCACCGTCTCCAAGGAAGACGCGGCCGCTTTCGGCCTGCGTGGCTGGGAGCGGCTCGGCGCTGCCACCTAACCATCAAAGGGATGTTTCATGAGCGCGTCTGCCAAAGATCCCTTTATGGGAACCTCCACCGAGCCGCTCACCGCGGCCCGTCACGCCGAAGCGGTCACACCCAGCGACACGATCGACCTCAGCCACGTCACCAGTGCGATCTACGTCGGCGGCGCCGGCGACCTCACTGTGCTGATGGCCAATGACATCCTCGACACCCAGACCGTGACCTTCAAGGCGGTCCCAGTCGGCACCGTTCTCCAGCTCCAGGCCCGCCGCATCCTCGCAACCGGCACCACGGCGACCAACGTCGTCGCCATGTGGAGCTGAGGGTCTTAGCCGGTGGTGGATACTCCTGACGACGACGTCGAGAAGGTCGCAACGCCGCGAGGCGATGGCGCGCGCAGCATGACCCAGCTGACGCCCGGCGCCCCGTTCGGCTACGACCTGACCGTCAATGGCGCGCGCCCTGCACAGCCCGGCGTCAATTTCTCCTATGGCGGCGCCGACTGGTTCGGTCCGCTGCCGCCAATGCAGCCGATCGCGCCGCCCGAAGTGGCTGGCCGCACGTGGGACTTCGTCCCCGGCTACAACCTCGCGACCAACCCTCGCGCCTACGAGCAGGTGTCCTTTCAGGCGCTGCGCTCTCTCGCCGACACCTACGATCCGGTCCGCCTGATCATTGAGCGGCGCAAGGATCAGATGACGCGCCTGCCGTGGACCATCCGCGTCAAGCACGACGATCTGAAGAAGAAGCGTCCGACGCTCGCCGATCTTCCGGCCGCCAAGCGCAAACGCATCAAGGATATCACCGACTTCTTCAAGCGCCCGGACCGGGAGCTCGACTTCCGCACCTGGCTGCGCGGCGTCATCGAGGACATCCTCGTGATTGACGCCCCCTCGCTCTATTGCGAGCGCAACCTCGGCGGCGACCTCATTGGCCTCGTGCAGGTCGATGGCGCGCAGGTCAAGCGCGTGATCGATGATTGGGGCCGCACGCCCAAGCCGGTCGTCTGGACCGGTGAGCCGTTCATCTGGAACGGCGAGGTGGTCAACCTCGAGAACCATCAGGCCTTCGGCTTCAAGCTCGTGCCGGGTGCAGCGATCGCGCACCAGCTGCCGATCGGCACCGAGGTGCCCGACCAGGCCATGCTGCCGCCGGCCTATCAGCACATCATGAAGGGCTTGCCCGCGGTCAACTACACGACCTGGGACCTGGTCTATCGTCCGCTCAATCGTCGTCCCGGCAGGGCCTACGGCTATTCGCCGGTCGAACAGGTCATGATGACCGTATCGATCGCATTCCGCCGCTCGGTCTCCCAGCTCGAATACTTCAAGGAGGGCAACCAGCCCGACGCCGTGTTCGGCTTGCCTGAGAACTGGACGCCGGATCAGACCATGCGGTTCCAGGAGTATTGGGACAGCCTGTTCTCCGGCAATCTCGGCGCGCGGCGCCGCATGAAGTTCATCCCGACCGGCACCTCGAACTCGTATCAGGCGCTCAAGGAGCCGCCGCTCAAGAGCGAGTTCGACGAGTGGCTGGTCCGCATCGTCTGCTTCGCATTCTCCTATCCGCCGGCCGCCTTCGTCTCGCTCTCCAATCGCTCGATCGCCGAGCAGCACGAGAAGCAGGCGGAGGAGGAGGGTATCGAGCCCTTGAAGCAGTGGTGCGCCGACACGTTCAACGAGATCCTCGCCAGCGAGTTTCCGGACGATGAGGTCGAGTTCGCCTGGTCCGAGGAAGAGGAGATCGACCCGGAGAAGCAGTCGACGATCCTGCGCGGCTATGCCGAAGACGGCATCCTCACCATCAATCAGGTCCGCGAGAAGATCGGCGAGGAGCAGGACCCTAACCCTGCCGCCAACCAGCTCATGGTCAAGACGGCGACCGGCTACGTCAACATCGACTCCGGTCAGCTCGACAACAAGGTCGCGGAAGCCAAGGCCCTGGCCGAGGCCGTTCCGCCTCCACCGGTCGCGGCTCCCGCAAAACCGGCCACCCCGAAGTCCGCATCCCCCACCAAGACCTCCAAGTCCCCAAAGGAGAAATGACGCATGAGCCACGCCCGTACCCTCAACCGATCGATCGATGCCGACCTCGTTGAGCGCATCGAGTCGAGTGGGCGCCCCAAGGTCGAAGCGAAGCCCGCCACCAAGACCGGCGAGACGGCTCGCCCGCTGGGCTCATATCGCTGCGCCCGTCGCAATGAAGCACGCAACGCCCGCAAGCTCAGCAAGGACGGCAAGCGGGTGTCGATGGTCACCTTTGCCGAAGTCCTTCGTATCAACGCGATGGCGAAAGCAAACCGCCAGCGCGAACAGCACATCCAAGGGGGATAAATGACCGCGCCTCTCACCCACCGCCTGATCCCGCCCGCCAAGGGCTCCAAGATCACCGTTCACGGCCGCACCTACGATCCGGCGGCTGGCGCGCAGGACGTCAGCGAGTTCGATGCCGTTCGACTCCAGGCCAACGGCTGGATCTATCTTGCGCCCTCGGGCCCGACCACCCAGCGCCCGACCAGCGCCGTCGGCGTCTATCCGCTGCTGCCTGGCGTCAAGTTCTGGGACACCACGCTCTCTCACATGGTGATCTGGGACGGCGCCAACTGGCGCAATGAGGCGGGCTCCGTCTCGTAAAGATGATCGACCTAGAGCTCGCGCGCCAGCTCGACGATCAGTGGCGGACGCCATCCAGCGTCCGCCGCCACGCCAGACGCTACGACTACACGGCGACTGAGATCGTCAACGCGCTGCGCGCGCTCGCAAACAGCGATCGCATCGAGCGCAAGCTGATCGACACCGGCATCACGCGGGTCGCCAATCACAGGCTCGGGCCCACCGTCGTGGTCGAGTATTTCCGAAGAAATCAATTGTAACGGGGATCGCTTCGATGGAAATGATCGTGCCTGCCGGCATGTACGGTACGCTGCAGTGCTCTGGCTCTGGCCTGAACTACATCAACATCTATCCAGGCGCGACCATCAACGTCGATCCGGCTGATGTGAACGACCTGATCAATCTCGGCTTCACACCGGGTGCTGCGACGACCGACTACCCGACGCAGCCGGACCCGGCTGAGTTCGTCGAATCGTGAGCACCTTCGCCGCGCCGGAGTCCGCCACCAGCGGTCTGCAGGGATACGACCTCGAAGGCGCCAAGCAGTCTCGTTCGTTCTACCGCTACGGCGGCAAGATCACGCTGTCGCCCGAGAAGTGCGATGGCGGTGAGATCGAGAAGGCCGCCATCCGCGCCGCCGGCATCGCGCTCGTGACCGATGATGGCAAGATGCTCTTCGTCAAGCGCGCCGAAGGTGGCGACCATGCCGGCGAGTGGGGCATCCCGGCCGGCAAGATCGAGGCGGGCGAGACCGCGGAGCAAGCCGCCATCCGCGAGACGATGGAAGAAGTCGGCTACACGATCAAGGAGACTGACGAACGCGTCCAGCTCTCCCAGATCGCCAATTCCGACGTCGAGTTCACGACCTTCTTCCACCGTCTCGAAGGCGAGTTCGAACCCAAGCTCAATGCCGAACATGTCGGTCACCGCTGGGCATCCCTCGATCAACCACCAGAGCCGCTGCACCCTGGCCTGCGGGCAGCGCTGCCGCTCATCATCTCTCAGGCCATCGATACAACGATGAAATCCAACCAGGCCGTCGTCACGAAGCGCGGCGCAGGAGAAGGCGAAATGGAAAATCTCTCCTTGTTTGTGCAGCTGTGCAAAGTCGATGCCAAGCAGCGTATTGTCTATGGCACGGCCGTTGCCGAGGTTGCCGACCGCTCCGGCGAGATCTTTGACTATGCGACCTCGAAGCCCGAGTTCGAGAAGTGGTCGGGTGACATCGAGAAGTCGACCGATGGCAAGTCCAAGGGCAATGTGCGCTCTATGCACGGCAAGATCGCAGCCGGCAAGCTCACCGACATTGCCTTCGACGATACCCGCAAGGCCATCGACGTCGCAGCCAAGATCGTGGACGAGGACGAGTGGAAGAAGGTCGAGGAGGGTGTTTACACCGGATTTTCGATCGGCGGCCAGTATCTCAAGCGCTGGCAGGACGGTGGCTTGAAGCGCTACACCGCGCGCCCCGCCGAGGTCTCGCTCGTGGACCTGCCGTGCGTTCCGACCGCCACCTTCTCCATGGTCAAGGCTGACGGTACCGAAGAGATGCGCAAGTTCGCAACTCCCGCGGAGCCCGAGGCTGAGGCCGTCACCCCGGAGACCACAGAGGTCGAGAAGGCGGCGCCCACCATCACCAACGAGATGGTGGCCGAGCGCGCCGAGGCCCTGGCCAAGGCCTCTGGTCAGCACTTCATCACCCACATCGAAGAGGCTCGCGCCCAGCTTGAGGATGAGCTTTCCAAGTCGGCCGAGGCGGATACGTCGGCGGCCACAACCGAGACCGAAGCGACTGCCGAAGTCACTCCCGAGGCGGAAGTCGCCAAGGGCGCGGAAGGCGAGGTGACAGTCAACCTTGAAGTCGACGGCGAGAAGCTTGCCGAGGCCGTCAAGATCACCAGCGGCAACAGCTCGATCACCATGAAGGGTAACGGCGACATTGTGATCACGACTGGTGAGGCGGATATCGCCAAGACCACGCCATCCGATGTGGCCCAGGTCTGGATCTCCGATCGCCTGCCTGGTCAGCACTTCACCAAGAAGGGCGACCTGCAGAAGGCGCTCGTCGATCTCGATGCCAAGGCTGCCGCGGATGCGGCCGCCGCGCCAGTGCTCGATGCCATCAAGGCAGCGATTGGCGAGAAGACCTCTCTGCCCGATGGAGAGGTCGAGAAGCGCGAGTTCTCCGCAAAGGAGCGCGAGAAGGACGCAAAGTCCGGCGCGGCCGAGAAGGACGGCTCGTACCCGATCGAGAACGGGACCGACCTCGAGAACGCCATCAAGGCCTACGGCGAGTCCAAGAACAAGGCCAAGACCAAGCGCCACATCATCGCGCGCGCCAAGGCGCTCGGCCTGACCGAGAAGCTTCCCGAGGGCTGGACCCACAAGGTGGCGGAGGGCGACCTCACCAAGGGGGCGAACCTCTACTCGATGCGCGAGCTGATGCACATGCTCGCCTGCGTCGAGCGCATGGAGGACATGGTCGAGGTCGATTACGGCACCCCGCTGCCAAAGGAACTGACCGACAGGTTCGGCTCCACGCTGGTTGCGCTCGGCGACGTCGTGGCCGACATCCTCGACACCATCCTGGCCGCGATCGGCGAGGAGGAGGCGGCCGAGGCTGCCGGCTCCGTCACCAAGTCGCTGGAGCTGATCGAGCTGATCAAGCGCGGTGCACGCAACTCGGCGTCCGACAAGGCGCTGATCAAGCAGGCGCACGACGCTCTGACCGCCCTCGACAAGGACTGCTGCGGCGGCATGGACAAATCCGCCGAGACTGGCGACCTCGCCAAGGCGGACGTTCTCGCTGCGGAGAATGAGGCGCTCAAGACCACCATCATCGACATCAAGACCGTCGTGGTCGATGGTCTCGCCAAGAAAGATGCCGACATTGCCGCCAAGGACGCCACGATCGCCGAGAAGGATGCGGAGATCGCCAAGCTCAAGGAGCGCAACGCCGAGCTCGAAAAGAGCGCCTTCGACTTCGAGAAGTTGAACAAGACCATGCTCTCAATCCGCGCCATGCCGGCGGCCGCTCCCTATAGCGGCAACTTCCGCATCGCGGAGAAGGGCATGCAGCCGGAGGGGGCACCTGCCAGCGATGACGAGCTGCGGCAGCGTGCCAACGCTGCCCAGATGCGGCATCAGGTCCGCCAGTAATGGTCGCCTCCAAGCAGGTCTTTGGGCAGAACCCCAAAGACCTCGTCGGGGTGAAGAAGGTCGATCTTTCCCTCTTCCCCAGCATCGCCCATGCCCATGGCGCTCACGCATTCATGGACGGAGCCCGGAAGTACGGCCCGTACAACTGGCGTGAGAATGCCGTCCTTGCGCGGATCTACCTCGCTGCTGCCAAGCGTCATCTCGACTACTGGGAAGCAGGCGAAGAGACCGCCAAGGACTCGGGCGTTCATCATCTCGGCCATGCCATGGCCTGCCTTGCCATCCTTCTGGACGCGCAGGCGACCGGCAACCTGATCGACAATCGGCCGAAATCGCCAGACCTGATCAAGGCCTTTGATGCCCTCAACGATGCCGTCAAGGCTGCTCAAGAGGCGCTGGCGAAGGCGAGTGCGCCGCAGGCTCAGCCTGTCGCTCAACCGGCTGTCTGACGCGGCCATCGACTACGCCATCTCGATCATGGTCCTCATCACATTGATTGCGCTCGCAGCCTCTTGCGTGCGCCGCAAGCGCTCCGACAGCTCAAAGTCGTAGAGCCAGCGCCAAACGAAATTCTCGCTGACCTCTCCGGGGACGGGGAGCGAGGCGAAATGCCCGCGCGCGATGTCACGCGCTCCCGCTCCGGGGACGGAGCCAATGGGAGTTGCGACCACCTCGCTGCACCAAAGACGCGCTTTCCGCCGGGGACGGCGATCCCGCGCGCAACCACCCATCCATCCATTCCAATTTTGGAGAACGAAGATGAACGCCACCGTGCGTGACATCAAGTTCGGCGACGCGACTCCTCTGGATCTCCAGAAGTCCTGGGCGCCGATCTATTCGCAGCCCGGCGTGATCGACCGCGCCCAGATCGCTTCCGAAGTCGCAAGCTTCCTTGCGGCCATGCAGAAGTCGCTCGCCACCAACGAGTTCGTGCCCGAGGGTGAAAAGCTCTGGAAGAGCACCTTCAGCCAGGCCGGCTCCGCCACCTCGGGTCTGACCTACTACGATCTCGAGCTGGGTGCGAAGTTCCTGTACCCGGTGCTGACCCCGCTGCGCAATGAAACGCCCCGCGTCTCCGGCCGTGGCGGTATTCAGGCCAACTGGCGCGCCGTGACCGGCGTCAACACCGGCGCTCTGCGCATCGGTGTCTCGGCCGGCAACCGTGGCGGCGTGCAGTCCGTCTCGACCCAGGACTACACCGCGGCCTATCGCGGCTTCGGTCTGGAAACCAACGTCGACTTCGAGGCCGAGTACGCTGGCCGTGGCTTCGACGACATCCGGGCGATCGCGGCCAAGGTCGGCCTCGAGGCCACCATGATCGGCGAAGAGATGCTGATCCTGGGCGGCAACACCTCGATGAACCTCGGCACCACGCCGACACCGTCTGCGACCGGCGCGATCACCGGCGGTTCGCTGGCGGCTGCGACCTATTCGGTGATCTGCGTCGCGCTCTCGTTCGACGCTATGGTCAACGGCTCGGTCGCTGGCGGCATCCAGGCCTCGATTACCCGCACCAACGCTGACGGCTCGTCCGACACGTTCGGTGGCGGCGCGGCCCGCAAGTCCGGTAGCGGCACCGCTACCGTCGCTTCCGGTACCGCCGGCTCGATCACCGCCTCCGTGACCCCGGTCGCCGGCGCGTGCGGCTATGCTTGGTTCTGGGGCGCGGCCGGCTCGGAATTGCTGGGTGCGATCACCTCGATCAACTCGGTTGCGATCACCGGCACCGCGACCGGCACCCAGACGGCGACCTCGCTGCCTGCTGCCGACAACTCCACCAACAGCCTCGTGTTCGATGGCATCCTGACCCAGATCCTCAAGTCTGGCTCTAATGCCTACGTCAACGCGCTCGCCACCGGCACCGCCGGCGTCGGCACCCCGCTGACCTCGGACGGCTCCGGCGGCATCGCCGAGATCGACGCGGCTCTGAAGGATCGTTGGGACAACTACCGCCTGTCGCCCGACACCATCTGGGTGAACTCGCAGGAGGCGCTCAACATCTCGAAGAAGATCCTGCAGGGCAACAGCAATGCGGCCCAGCGCTTCGTCTTCGACAGCCGTCAGGACTCGCTCGGTGGTGGCGTCATGGTGCGTTCGTACCTGAATCGCTTCTCCATGGGCGGCGCCAAGACCCTGGACATCCGCATCCATCCGAACATGCCGGCCGGCACGATCATGATGACCTCACGGTCGCTGCCGTACCCCGTCTCGGGTGTCGCGAACGTCCTGCAGATGCGTATGCGCCAGGACTACTACCAGATCGAATGGCCGCTGCGCTCCCGCAAGTACGAGAGCGGCGTCTACGCCGACGGCGTGCTGCAGTGCTACTTCCCGCCCGCGTTTGCTGTCATCAACAACATCGCGAACGGCTAATAGCCAACCGAGGGGAGCGTTCGCGCTCCCCTCTCTCCCCCGCCTCATCCCCCGCATTTTTCCTTCGGAGCACCAATCATGGTTCGCCTCGTCGCGCCAGATGGCGTCACGCATTTTTCCCACAACGGTCACGAGTTCGAAGTCGGCGAGGACGGTCATGTCGAAGTCGCCGACCACATCGCGCCGCATCTTCTGCCGCACGGCTTCCGGACGCCGGATACCGTGATCGCCGACACCACGCCTGTCCATGGCGTCACCCGCAAGGACTTGATCGACGTGCTCGAGTTGTTCGGCGTTGGCGTCAACGGAGCGATGCGCTCCGAGAAGCTGATTGCCGTCTTCCGCGAGACCGTCAAGGCCAAGACCACCAAGCCGGTCAAGACCGCTGAAAAGGCCGTCGAGAAGCAGGCCGCGAAGTAACCCATACCCAAAGGGGCAGTCGAGATGACCGCACGCACAGTTGTCGTTCCGGCCGCCCCTCGCGCCCCACAGGTTCCGGCGACGGCGAAGGTTGTCGCGGAGCCGCAGGTCCCGGTCGGTACGGCGCACATCCAGCATCAACATCCGCTCAATATCTGCCCGTGCCCCGATTGTCGGGGTCTCGTTAGCTCATCGAATGGTTGCCTCTGATGCTCGCATGGACTGAAGGCAAGACCCCGGGCGAGGACCGCAGCTTCCCCCTCGACTGGACCGTCAAGCTCGCCGGCGACACCATCACGACATCGACATGGGCTGTCATCGGCGGCGATGCGCCGGCCGCCGGCACGCTCGCCATCAACTCGTCGAGCCACACCAACACGGGATCTACCGTCGTGCTGTCCGCCGGCAATGTCGGCATCCTCTACACCCTTGCCAACACGATCACGACCGCGGCTGGCCAGACCTTCGTCGAGTCGGTGCAGCTCCAGGTCAATAGCCAGCTCGCGTCGGCAGGTCTCACCACGCTCGACAACGCGCTCGGCTATCTCGGCGCAGCCAACGACGACAACGGCAACATCGCCCGCCTGATCAGTGTCCTATCGACCCAGATCGAGAACTGGCTCGGCTATTCGCTCGCGCAAGGCTCGCGCACGCGCACCTTCAACGGGCAGGGTACCCGCCGCTTCTTCGTTCCAGACTTGCCGCTGGTCTCCGTGCAGTCGCTGACCGTGAACGGCCAGACGATCCAGCAGGGCGCATGGTCGGGCGCCACGCAGCTGCCGGGATTCTACAACGACGCCCGTTCGATCTTTCTGGTTGGCTACGAATTTCGCCACGGCTTCCAGAACATCTCGATGACCTACACCTCCGGCTACTCGCCGATCCCGTTTGACGTCGAGCAGGCCTGTCTCGACTGGATGAAGATCGTCTATTCGACGGCGGGCTCGACGCCGTTCGGATCGAACGTGATCCGTGTGCAGGCCGGCGACTCCTCCTTTGATTTCGGCGGCGATGGCTCCGTCACCTCCACCAAGACAATCCCGATGCCGGCATCGGTCTTTGCCGTGCTGAACAATTACCGGCGCGTAGCCATGGTGAGCGGGTTCTGACATGAGGACGAAGAAGCTTACCAGGGAAGAGGCACACGTGCAGGCGCGCGCCCGCGAGACCGCAGCAGCCAAAATCGAGCGCATCAACACCTACGCGCGGTCCTTCTCCGACATGAGTATCCGCGTGCTCTACCCTGACGCAGAAGGCGACGAGTGAGCGGGCTCTATCCGCGCACGGTCGAGATCCACCGCCCAAAGACGGTGGCCGCCGCATCCGGCGCGGCCGACACTATCGGCTTGACCGGATATTCCGGCATGACCGTCGATACGAGCTCGTCCGATCCGCAAGGAGAGACCGTGCTCTTCACCGGGGTGCCGGCGAGCATTCAAGCCGCCGCCACGGGGCGCAAGCGCGACAGCGCGCTGCCGCAGGACGCCGTCTCCAATCCGACGTGGAATGTGTTCATCCCGGCCATGGCCGTTCCCAACGGCTCGATCCGCGACCGCGACATCATCATTGACGACGAGCAGTATCGCTACGAGGTCGGCCAGGCCTATTGGAATATGCTCGGCTACAAGTGCATGTGTATTCGTCTGGAGGCGTGACGTGGCAGATTTGTCGGACGTCACCGCCTATCTGGCGCAACAAGCCTTCATTGCCGTCTATCCAAACGGGACAGGCTCGGCATCCGTCGCCGGCATGGATTGCCGCATCTTCGAGGGCTGGCCGCTTCCCGACCAGCTCGACAACGACCTGACCGGCTTCATGATGGAGAACGGCGACAAGGTCAAACGTCCTGGCGGCGTCTGCGCCAACGTCTCGATCTTCCCGATGCTGGGGCAGGGCGCGCCGGTCCCTCAGATCCAGAACAAGACCCGCACGATCAGCCAGCCCACCTATGGGCTCACCTTCACGGTCGTCGGCAACACGCTTACGGTGTCCGGCCAGCCGGCCGCGGGCGAGTATCTGACCATCATCGCCGACGACGAGTACGTGTTCTCGCGCGGTGGCGCCACCACGCAGGCAATACTGGCTGCGCTCCTGGCCGATGCGCAGGCGGCATACCCGCAGGCGAGCGCAACCTCGACCTCGCTCACCGTTCCCGGCACGCACATTCTCGTCGTGCGGCAGGGCGGCGTCGGCAAGGTGGGAAGGGTTATCCACCGCCAGAAGAACTCGATCATGGTCACGGTGTGGGCGCCGAATCAAATCGCCCGCGCCGCCTTTGCCAAGGCCATCGACGTCCAGATCAAGCAGACCATCGTCACGACGTTGTCTGACACGTCGCAGATCAAGGTCACCTACAACCGCACCAATACGATCGACGAAGAGCAGTCCAAGGGCATCTATCGCCGCGACCTGGTGTTCGATGTCGAGTATGCGACCCTCGAGATATTCGACGCCTACGTGATCACCTCGACGCAAGTGTCGATCATCAACCTTGCCGACACGACAACAATCGCAACGGCCGTGACGGGCGGCGACCCCGTCAACGTCGTCAACCCATCGCTCGATTTCAGCGATCCCGACGACTCCCAGTACATACCTGAAATCTAACGACGGGGCACGCCAGTGAGCTTCCATCTGACCTGCATTCACGAGTTCGGAAAATACACCAAGGGCCAGCGCATCACCGATCCTGATGAGGTGCGGATGCTCATGAAGGATCGCGATCATCACTTCGTGCGTACCAACGCGCCCAAGGAGGTGAAGGAGGAGATCGTGGCTCCAACGTCAGCTCCGCCTGATCCTTCGACGCTGCTCTGAGCCGCAAAACCTCAATCCTTCTCTTCGTAAACCCGCCCGCCAAGGCGGGTTTTTTATTTGGAGCAACCCATGCCTCAGACCTTCCTTGACGGTCAGGAGAATCTCGCCGCGCTGACCGTGCCGGGCGAATACACCGACATCATTCTGCCTCAACCGCAAATCGTCGGCACGCCGACCAACATCGAGGGTCTCGTCGGCGTCGGCAGCTGGGGCATCGTGGGCGCTCAGATCCCCGGCTCCACACCCAACGACGTGGCGCTTTCGGTGGGCCCGCCCGTCGTGCGCGCCTACGACCTCGCCTCCTACGTGGCGGCCTCGAGTCAGGTCGGCGGATCGATCGGATACATCATGATCCGCGTCTCCGACGGCACGGACACGGCCGCGAGCGCCACCCTCGGTGGCGTCCTGCTGACCGCCAAATGCACCGGCATCCTTGGCAACCAGATCAGGGCATCGATCCAGAACGCGTCGCTCGCCAACTCCTACATGGGCGTAGTCTCGTTCCCTGGCAAGCAGCCCGAGCAGTTCAACAATGTGCTCGGCCCCGTGCCAGCGAGTGCGACGGCGACCTTTACCGGTCAGCCGGCAGCAAACGACACTTTGACCATCGGCGGCACGGCCATCACTTTCGTGACCAGTGCGCCGACCGGAACGCAAGTGCAGATCGGCACATCCGTGCCCGTCACGCTGTCGAACCTGCTGAGCTTCTGCCTGTCGTCGCAGGACACCAATCTGATCAAGTTCACCTATTCGGTCGCTGGCGGCTCCAACGCGCTGACGATCACGGCGAACCAGTTCGTCAATTCTGGCGCACAGTCCGGCGTTGGCGGCAACGCACTGACGCTGGCCAAGACATCGACCAACATCACAGTCTCTGGAGCGACGCTTTCGGGCGGTAGCGGCACCTGGCAGACCTTCTGGAATAACCTCGCCAACGTCATCAACTCGGGCAACTTCTACTCGCCGGGTCCGAGCTCTTGCGTGGTTGCGACCGCCCAGACCTCGACCTTGCCGCCGACATTGTCCTCGCCCGTGACGCTGACCGGCGGCACCGACGGCGCCTCCGGCGTGACTGATGCGACCCTGATTGGCCAGGATATCTCGCCCCGCAAGGGCATGTATATGCTGCGCTCTTCGGGCTGCGACAGCTTCACGCTGTGCGACCTTGTGACCTCGTCCTACTACTCCGCCATCGTGTCCTTCGGCCTGTCCGAGAACATGCTGCCGATCGTGGGCACGGTCTCCGGAGATACCATCTCGAACGCGACCGCGACCCGCATCAACTCCGGCGTCGACAGCCCCTGGCTGTGGCTGATCATGGGCGACTACCCGTCGTTCTATGACAACTACAATCAGGTCACGCGCGTCATCAACCCGGCTGCGTTTGGCATTGGCATCGCCGGCAACCTGTCGCCGCAGGAATCGCCGCTCAACAAGCAGCTGCTTGGTGTCACGGCCACCCAGCGCGTGAGCCTCGGTCAGCCCTATAGCATGACCGAGTTGTCGCTGATCAACACCGGCGGCATTGACGCCATCCTCGGCCCGGCCCAGTCGCCAGGCGGGAACTACTTCTCGTTCGCCTCTGGTCGCAACGTCTCGTCCAACAATTCAGCGAACGGCGTCGAATACACGCGCATGACCAACTGGCTCGCGCGCGCGGCGCAGTCGAAGGCGGCAGGCTCCTTCATCGGTCAGTTGCAGTCGATCCAGCCCAACGACCAGACGCGCGAAAACGCCAAGGCGCTGTTCGATGGTTTCTCGGCCCAGCTCGCAAGTCCGCAGGTTGGGCTCGGCATCGGCGGTCAGGGCATGATCGATGCTCCGTGGAAGGTGATCTGCGATTCCAGCAACAACCCGGCGCCCATGCAGGCCCGCGGTTACCTCTTCCTCTACTGGGAAGTCCGCTACCTGAACGTGGTCCGCTATTTCGTCGTCAAGTTCATGGGCGGCGGAAACGTCGTGGTGACCTCGTCGAGCACCTCGTTCAGCGATGCCGCCGCGCTGAACGCGCAGACAACCATCAGCAGCTAACGCCGCTTCCGTCATCTCTAGCCCGATCTCAACCCGCCCTTCGAGGCGGGTTTTTTATTGGAGAGCCCAATGCCCTTGAACGGGATGAACACTGGCGTCGACTACGCGCTGTCGTACTACGATGCGACCAGCGGGACGCTGATCGACCTTGGTGACGTGCAGGACGTCACCATCACGGCGATGAAGCACGACATCAAGAGCCAGCCCTACAACAACGTGCCGCGCTACGCCTTCGTTCCCGACGGCTACGACGTCAACTTCAACATCACTCGCACCGACTCGACGTTGGAAGATTTGATGGTGACGCTGGCGCAGAACTTCCAGTCGGGCAAGGTGCAGTCGCCAGGCTACCTCAACCAGACCATCAGAAATCCGGATGGTTCGGTTTCGCGCTACCAGTACACCAACTTCGTGGTGTTCCTGACCGATCACGGCAACATCAGCCGTGACAAGACGACGACCCTGAAGCTCACCGGCCGCGCCAGCGACAAGGTCCAGCTCGCTTAACGCATGATTCGCCAATGAGGCCCGTCCGCAAGGCGGGCCTTTTCTTTCCGCGTCATTTCATCCCCATCCCCAACCGATATGAGAACAGACATGCAGCTCACCGAAAGCGAAATCCGCCTGCAGCGCTACAAGCAGGTCGAGCGCGAGGCCGATGCCTGGGGCCGCGTCATCGGCGTCCGTCGCCTCAAGCCATCCGAGCAGACCAAGGCTGCCAGCTTCACCGCTGACGTCACCGGCTATGACGAGGTGACCACCGAGCAAGGCCTCAAGCTTGCCATCCCCCATCGCACGCCCCTGATGGTGGTTGCATCGGTGTGCGAGATCGATGGCGCCCAGATCCCGTTCCCCAGGAGCCGCGCCGAGCTCGATGCGATGTACGATCGGCTTGATGAGGAGGGCCTCGCCGCCGCCAGCCGGGCGGTCGCGAAGCTGCAGGCCGATGCGCTCAGTGCCGGCGACGTCAAGGAAGAAGCAAAAAACTAGCCGAGGACCCCATTTTTAGCTGGCAGTGCTTTGCCATCAAAAACGGGGTCCCGTTCGACGTCGCCCTTGCGATGCAGGAATATGAGTTGATCGCTTTCTGCATCACCTTCGCCCGTCTTGAGCACGGCAAGACATGGGACTGGGACAATATGAAGTTCATCGACCGAGGCTAACGCGATGCAGATCGGCCTGATCACCATCGACGGTCGGGCAATCGGCATCATTTCGCTCGAGCACGGCACCCACGAGCGCCCCAATTACGTGCCGCCAGCACCATCTCTCCTTCATGACGCCTCGCTCATGACGGAAGAGGGGGTGGGTTCGGCCGGTCCGCGCCACGCGCCAGGCTACGGCTCACCCAGCCACGGCGGCGACCGTTACACCTCAAGGCAAGTCGACGGCGCGCCATCGCCCGTCGTCGGCAACCGCGTCTACGGCCGCCTCGCGGATGCGCGCGACCGCGCGCGTGAAGAGCTCAAGGCCCATCCTGAGCTCAACGAAAAGGCCATGCACATCTTTGCCGGCGAGAACCCGGACCCGGACGCCTCTACCGCGCTCTGGGAGGAGACCATCAACCGCATGGCGGTTCGTGGCACGACGCTGGATAAGGAACTGCGCAGGACGAATGAGGGTGGCTATTACGAGGGCTGGCGCGACGAGGTCTCGACCGCCACACGCAAGACCCTCGAAGCGAGCCGCGACCGCGCGCTCAACTACTCCAACGTCTCGAATTATGCGACCGACAACTCCTCCGGCGGCCTTGCCCGACGCGACCGAGAGAGCGGCAATTTCACCGAGAAGCAGGTCTACAACGGCGAGCACTTCTTCGGGCCTGACAACCGCATCGCCGCCCATCAGCGCGCCTATAACGATCTCGTCAATGAGAGCGAGTCCATGGCGCGGGAGACGGGCGGCAGGGCGGTCAGCGCGCCATCGTCGACACCGACCAGCTCGATGACCGCACCCAACGGTCAAGCCCCTCAAGCCTTCATCTTCCATCACACCGGCGGCGGTGGCGGTCCGGAAGGCGTGCGCGACACGCTAGAAGGGCGCCACCTTGGCGTCGAGTACATCATGGATCGGGAAGGCAACATCGTTCCCGGCGGCGGCAACATGCGGTCGCACATGCTTCCGGGATGGGGCAAGGGCGAGGGACTCTCCAACAACAACACGGTTGGCATGGAGGTCATCGCCAGAGACAACAAGGACGTCACGCCAGCCCAGGTCGCGGCCGCAAGGGCCTTCATCGCCAAGAACTACCCGAACACTCCGGTCTACGGCCATGGCGAGGTCAATCCGGGACACAAGGAAGCGGACGAGGGCGCTGCCATCGTCAACGCCATCCGATCTGACCGGGCCAGTCAGGCCGCGCAGGCCAAGCCGCCAGAGACTAAGCCGGACGACGGGAAGATCTGATGACCAAGGAACTGAGCCTCTTGGGTGCGGTGGAATTGTTCTCCACCATGCAGCTCGAGATGGAGCACGAGAACCATGTGGCGCTGGAGCGCTGCGGCAAGCTCGTCACCAAAGAGGTCTACCGCGTCGTCGGAACGTATGATTATGGATGGAAGCCTCTGGCGCCGTCCACGCAGGATCAGCGCGAGAGTCTCGGCTTCGAGCCTGATGAGCCCCTCTTGCGTACGGGATCGATGCGGGACTCGGTCTGGTACAAGGCCGACCACCACGAATGTCAGATCGGCACCGACAACCAGATCGCAGTCTGGCAGGAGCTTGGCACCTCCAAGATCCCGCCGCGGCCATTCCTTGAGGGGGCGCTGAAGGAAAAGACGCCGGAGGTCCTCGACATCATCGGCCATCAGATCGTCGGAGCGCTGTCCGGCGAGGCGCGCGAGGTGGATGAGCTCTAGGAGCCGCCCTTCGCGATGAAAGCGATCACTAGCACGACGCTAAAAACCACGACGCCGATAACGCTGTAGGCCACAGCCGCGGCCGGATAGCGCAGGTACCACGGCAGGCCAGCCAGGATACCCCATCGCCGTCGCGCCTTCCTGGCGCCAACGTCTGCCGCGGGATCGGGCTGTCTGGCGAGCAAGAGAATATGCGGCACCATCTCGGGTGCCACCTGCTGGATCGGAAAGCCGAGCCGCTGGGCCGCCTCGTAGACGGCGCCGATGGCGATCGAAGCCGGGACCCGAAACCACTCGTCGCCGCCGTTCGGGATCTTCTGCTGCTCTAGCAGCGCGTGCGCGGCGCGCTCGATCCGCACGTAGGTCATCTCCGGCGCCACACCCACAAAGGCGAAGCTCAACTGCTCCGCCGATCCCGTCTGCAGCTGCGCGCGGCGCGCAATCGGGTCGATGGCGGAGCCGATCTTATGCCGCCCGCTCTCGTCGGCCAGCACATAAACGAAACCTCCGGTCATCTGGCCGGAGGAGGAGACTTGGCTGGAGCTTGAGAGCTTTCGGAAGTCTTCCGGGCCGAAACTGATGCCCGGCCGAAGGCCCGCGATGCGCGGGCCACTAAAGAAAAATCGCATCTTTTCAATGCCTTAAACGAGGTGGCGACGTGGACGTCTACAAGATTGGCGTATCGATTGTACTCGCCAACGGCGTCTCGCCGGTCCTTGCGATCATAGGTCGAGACCTGCTCGGCCTCCATACCTCAGTCGACAAGATCAATAAGAATTTTGGGGGCTGGACGGCGGCTCTCGTCGGGGTCGGTGGCCTCCTTGGCGGCTCCATGATCCTTGGCGCCATGACCAAGCTCGCCGAGAAGGCGGGCGAGTTTCAGGATGCGATGATCAAGGTCTCGCAGCTGAACCCGAAGGTCGCTCAGGTGGTCCAGAGCGGCGAGCTGCGCAAGGAAGCCTTCGAGATCGGCGCCAGGTTTGGCATGAAGGCAGAAGACGTCGTCAATATCTACGGCGGCATCTTCGGCGCCATTCAGGACGTCGGCGAATCGAAGGAGATCCTTCCCTACGCATCCGCCTATGCGCGGCTGATGGAGTCGCGTCACCCGGGAAGCCACCCGGAAGAAAGCATCAGGACGCTCATCAGGGCAGGCGAACTCTCGGGCCGCCTGTACGACGACAAGGGCAAGATCGACCCAGCCAAGGTCAAGGACTGGTTCGACATGGCGGCCATTGCCGAGGCTGCCACCCACGGCCAGGTCAATGCGCAGACCTTGTACGGCATGGCGCAGCAGGCCGGGCCCGGCTCGCTCCGCGGCCTCTCCCGAGAGGGCTACGAGCACATGATGATCCTCTCCCAGGAAATGGGAGGTCAGCGTGCCGGCACCGCGCTGTTGTCACTGCGTGGACAGATGACCGGCGCCATGCTCGCACGCAGCGCAGATGCGATGGCGCACTACGGTGTGCTTCGCGCCGGCGAGTACGAGATCGGCAAGGGCGATCATGTCCACATGACGCCGGAGGGGAGCAAGCGCCTGCTTGGCCTCCTCAACGACGATCCGGTGAAGTTCGTCGACATGATGGTCGAGCAGCTTGAAAAGAAGGGCATCACCAACAAAGACGACCAGATGCGCGCCATCACCGAGATGATCGGCCGCCAGACATCTCAGCGGCTCGTCTCCGACATCGTCGCCCAGCGCCAGCAGATCGACCGGGAAACCCAAGGCCTCAACCAAGGCGCGACCGTCGAGCAGGGGTTGCATCAGTACGCCGACGAAAGCGTCAACTACAACCTGCACAACATGCATGCCGCATGGGACCGGCTGATGGTCGCCATCGGCGGCCCGCAGGGCGAGCACTTCATCTCCGTGCTCAAGGGCATCACGGGCGCCTTGGACTGGGCGACCAAGCTGAGCTCCGAGCACCCCCAGATGATCAAGCTGATCGGCGAGGCGCTGATCGGTGTTGCGGGTGGCCTGATCGCCATCGGCGCCGCCTCCCTTCTCGCCCTCTTCGGCACCGGCGGTGTGATCTTCGCCATCGTTGCATCCGTCGGAGCCCTGGTCGCCGCGAACTGGGGCTATGTTGCCAACGGCTTCAGGGAGCTCGGCGACATCATCTGGAAGGACTGGACCGAGAAATTCCGCGCCATCACCAGTGGTCTTGCGGCGTTCTGGGACTTCATCGTCTCGATGTACGACAAGGTGAAGCTATTCGTTGCTCCACCACAGTCTCCATCGGATCAGAAGAGCGCCGACGACCTCGTCAACGGGTTGAAGAGCGGCATCCAGCTGCAGAGCTTCCATCCCGGCTCCGACGACCGGCGCCACGGAAATCTTACGCTCTCGCTCAATATCGACGGGCGCACGCTCGCGCAGACGGTCAGCGACCAATTGCAAGCGCTCACCGAGTTCTCGATGGGCGGCCCGGCCGCGGACGGCATCGGCCGTTACTCCTCCGGCGACCACAATTTCGGAAGCGTCTAGCCCATGGCATTCGATATCCCTGCCGACGTCCTCTCTCTCGGAGGCTTCGTCTTCACGGACTATTCGCCGCCATCGGAGATGCCTGCCGGCGGCCGTCAGGCGATGGTCATTCACAAGCTGCCCGGCGGCGCCCGCGTCATTGATACGCTAGGGCCAGACGATGCCGACATCCAATGGAACGGCTTCTTCTACGGCTCCGACGCCTATCAGAACGCCCTGCAACTCGACGCCATGCGCGCGGACGGCCAGGTCCTGGCGCTAACCTGGGGTGGGCAGTACCGCTCGGTCATCATCAGCGACTTCAAATACTCCATTCGCCGCATGCCGGTATGGGTGATCTATTCGATCTCCTGCACCGTTGTGCAAAACCCGATGCAGGGCGACCTGTCTCAGTCAACATCGTCGGTCGATGATCTGGTCAGCTCCGACCTGTCGAGCGCCTTGGCCGCAACAAGCGACCAGGGCACCGCGATCGGCGGCGCCGGAGGGAGTGGGCTGTGAGCATTCCATCCAACATCATCAACGAACTGACCTCGCTGCAGAAGCAGGTCGTTGCCGCCAAGCCGCTCCAGCAGGCGTCGCGCGCCACCATCGTGGCGCTCCAGCTCAACGCAGCGCAACTCGTTAGCGACATCGAGACCGCGCTCACTGCGCCAAACAATCTGCTCGACACATGGTCGGCATCGATCGATCCAGGCGCGATCGTTAGTGGCCTATTGTCGGTGGTCTCGACAGCGCAGGACCAGTCCACCCTGTCGTTCATGCGCGGTGTCACCGGCCGCGCCGCCTCGAATCTCAATCAGCTCACCTGACATGGCAAACACCGCAGGCTACATCGCGGCGACCATTCCCGCGAAGAAAATCCGCGCGTCCGGAACAACCTTGTTCCACGTCGCCATGATGCAGACGGGCGACCCGCTGCAGTGGGTTGCCATCGCCGAGCTCAACGGCATCTCCGATCCATGGATCGATGGCGAGATGGAGATCCTGATCCCTCCGGTATTCCCGAGTGGGCAGCAGGACGGAATCCTCGATGCGATCAGGCTGTCCAACGCCGGCGTCGTCACTCCGCTCGCTCCAGCGCAGCAGGCGCCAGCATCGACAACGGCTTCGCCGGCGATGCTCTCGTTCGATCAGTCGCAAGACTCTCAATACCTGCCCCTCATCTAGAAAAAGCAGCGCATGGCAATCACTTCCGGAGCCGGCCCGCACAAGGCCTGGCTCAACGTCGATGGCGAGACGCTCGCCATCGAGAACGGCAGCGTGACCCAGAGCGCCAAGCGCAAGACGTCTTCGTTCTCATGCGCGATACCGATGAGCGTGAAGGGCGCCTACGAGACGCTTGCCGGTCTCGGTGACAACAATGCGACCATCACGGTCCTGACCCGCGGCACGACGGGGACGCTGATCACCGGTGAGGTCGATCGGGTCAGCATCGATTACATCGGGCGAACCATCAGGGTTACCGGGCGAGACGGCTCCGCCAAACTCCACGACAACAAGTCGAGCGAGAAGTGGCTCAACAAGATGCCGAGCGACATCGTGTCCGATCTGATCGGGCGCGTCGGGCTTTCCGGCAACGTGACCTCGTCGGCGCTGATGGCCGGCAAGAAGGTCTCCTCCGACTTCGTCAAGCTCTCCGACAACGTCTCGTTTGCCTACATCATCCACAAGCTGGCGCAGCTCGATAACGCCAAATGGTGGGTCGATCCGAGCGGAAAATTCCACTACGTGCCGATCGGAAGCCCGGCCGGGACCTACTCGATCTTCATCAATCAGGACCAAGAGCCGATCGTCTCGGACTGTCTTGATCTGAACATCACCCGCAACGTGCAGGCCGGAAAGGGAATTTCAGCCACGGTCAAGAGCTGGCACCCGAAGCTGAAGCAGACCTTTCAGTATCAGTCGAACGTCGAGGGCAGGGGCGGACCGGTCCAGTACCAGTACCACATCCCGAACCTGACGCAGGACCACGCGACGAAGTACGCGCAGTCAATGGCGAGCGAGAAGGCGCGTCATGAGCTGACTGTGTCGGCGACCGTCGTCGGTGATCCTACCGTCTATGCCGGCATGGGGCTGAAGCTCTCCGGCACCAAGTTGTTCGACCAGACTTACGACATCGATACCGTTCACCACAATTTCGGCATGCCGGGTCACCGAACCCACATCACCGCGCGCGGTGCAGGCGAGGGGAGGTCGGCATCATGATGGGCGACGGCGATCTCGAGAACATCATCCTGCACACCGTGGAGCGGTGGTGGTCTGGCCGCTACAGCGAGAAGCACGGCATCGTCACGAGCTACGATCCCGTTAAGTATCTCGCCAAGGTGAAATTCCAGCCGGGCGGACAGGAGTCCGACTGGCTCCCGATCGAGACCGGCCACATCGGCAATCAATACGGCATCGCTGTCGGCCTGCAGCCCGGAGATGGCCAGACGACCGGCGACCAGGTCGTGGTCCGCTACCAAGAGGGCGATGTCGAGGCCGGCAAGATCGTCCAGCGCGTCCACTCCGACAATGACAAGCCGCCGACCGTGCAGTCAGGCGAGCTCGTCGTCTGGACAAGGTTTCAGAAGTCGGATGGCGGCAAGGAGTCGGCGCAGGGCGGTCAAGGCGGCACCGGACAGCAGATTTATTTCAAGAACGACGGCTCGGCCACCATCACCGATGGCAACGGCGCAACGTTGGTCATGGACGGCAACGGCAACGTCAAGCTGACCTGCAACAACCTGACGATCACCGTGAACGGCAACTGGATTTCCGACATCGCCAAAATTGTAACGATGGTGGCCGGCGGAGACATCGGTCTTGGCGCTGGCGGCAACGCTGAGATCTCGGCAGGAAAAATCACAGGCCTCACCGGCGGTGCCTCCGTCAATATCCAGGGTGGCGGCAGCGTCTCAGATGGATCTGTCACTCCAGCGAGTGGCGGTTCGATGCAACCTCCGACGACAGTGACGCCGTAATGACCCAGCTCGCCGATTTCAGCTTCGTCATCAACAATGCCTTGCAGACGATCCACGTCGGCGCCATCTTGGCGCCGCTTACGACAAACACCTTGGCCGCGAACGTTAGCCTTGTGCAGTTCGATGGCGCTACCGGTGTCGGTCAGATCACCTACAACGACCGGCAACCGCTGCCGGAAGCCTTCTCCGACCCCTCGCCATATCAGACCTACGTCAACCAATGGATCACCGCCTTGGCGTCCGGGAGTCCGGCGCTCACGCTTTCGCAGGCGCAGGCGATCAAGTGTTCGCTCGTGAATGCGATCTACGCCGTCAAGCGTCAGGCCGCGGTCAGCATCCACGTGACCGCGGGGACCTATTCATGGGACGCGACCGACAGCACCGTGGAGCGCGTGCTCGCGCCGCTCTGTGGGCTGCTCTATGTCGATCCGGTCAATACTGTTATCGGAGAAGTCAACACGCTGATTACCGAAATAGATACGACGTTAAGCACGCTCAACAGCACATGGGCGACCAACTTCAACACGCTAAACAGCAATTGGCCTTCCCAAATTCAGGCTGCCCTCAATAATCTGGTGAGCGAGATCAATGCCTCGCTGCCGTTCCAGAGCGGCGGCGCAACCATAGCAGGCGTAACCGGACCTTCGGCGGTGACGTTTGATAGCGGCCTCTCCGGTTTTTCTGGAAACTCTACGCTGACGGCACCGTCCATCAGCCTGATCCCAGTCGGGCAAACGACGCCTGTAACCCTGTCACCGACAGACCTGCAGGCGATCGTGGTCGCCATCAACGCTCAGAATGCATCGAAGCAGTCGACCAGCCTGTCCAAGCAGGCTGCGATCAACGCTCTCACCTCGATCACCTCGGTGGTCTCCTACGACGCCACGACCGGATGGTGACATGGCTGATTGTGATCTTGAGTGGGGCGGCGACTTCGGTGTCGACGCCACCGGCGACCTGTTGCTGGTCGATGGCGACGACGAGGTGCGCCAGCGCCTCGAGCGTCGTCTCTTCACCGCGGCGAAAGGCGGCTACGTCTGGCATCCAGAGTATGGCGCGGGCCTGCCCCAAAAGATCGGCAGCGTGCTGTCGCAATCCGAGATCCAGTCGATCGTCTCTTCGCAAATCGCGATGGAGGCATCGGTCGCCCCAAACCCACCGGCGCAGCTCACCGTCGACAAGCAGGTCGGCGGCACCGTCACGATCAGCATCAAGTATTGGGACGCTCGGACCGGCGAGTCGGTGTCCTTTTCCATTACGGCATAAGGGGCGCGAATGGCTACGCTGCCGACCCAATCGTTTCAGACGATCGTCACCAACACCGTTTCCGGCATCCAGGGTCGCTCGTCCAAGCTTATCAATTTCGCGATCGGATCGACCCTGCGGGCGATCGCGGAAGGCTTTGCGGGCGTCTTCCTCTGGTTTCAGGGGATGGTGTTGCAGCTGTTGGCGGCGTGCCGGCTATCGACCGCGAGTGGCGTCGATGTCGACACCTTCACGGCCGATTTCATGCCGACAGTCGGCATCTCCAACGGCGTAGCGTCGCCGCGACTTGGCCCGCAGTTCGCAAGCGGACAGGTGACGTTCGCGCGCTTCACGGCCGCGCCCACGACCTGTTTCATCCCGGCCGCAAGCGCGGTGGATGCGAGCGGCTCCATCACCAATGCGGGGACGAACAACGCTACAACGATGAAATCGAGCGATGGCTCGCAGTCATTCGTTGTGATGGCTGACACGACCAACCCCAACTACTCGGCCACGCTCGGTGGCTACACTTTGGCTTCGTCTGTCGCCTCGATCACGGTGGCGGCGCAGGCACAGTTCCCGGGCAGCGCCGGCAATGTCGTGGCCGGCGCGATCGCTGTGATGACGTCACCTATCACCGGCATCGACACCGTCAACAACGTGGCCGCCTTCACCAATGGCGCCGATCAGGAAAGCGACAGCGCGCTGAAGCGGCGCTTTGCCGCCTACATCCTCGGATTGTCGCGCGGCGACTATTACGGCCTGAACGCCTCGATCGAGGGGGCGTCCGTCACGGTGCAATGGACGCTGACTGAGTTCTACAATTACGATGGCAGCTACCATCCGGCTTACTTCTTTGTCGTCGCCGATGATGGGAGCGGCAACCCGTCGGCAGCGTTCCTCGACGTCATCCGCACCGCTGCAGAGGCCGTGCGGCCGCTCGGCAATCAGTGCACGGTGTTTCCGCCCGTCATCATGACGGCGAACGTCTCGATGACGATCACGAGCGCGCCTGGCTACACCCACACGGTTGTGGTGGCGCAGGTCGCGGCCCTGATTGCCACCAACATCAACTCGCTCGGTCTCGGCAATTCCCTGCCGTGGTCGCAGCTTGCGGCGTGGGCCTATTCTGTTCCGGGCGTGACCGGCGTGTCCGGCGTGCTGCTCAACGGCGCGGGTGGCGATGCCGCCTCGCTCGCCACCACCAAGAAGACTCAGGACGGTCAGGGGACGATCTCCTACGCAACCATCAAATCCGGGACCATGACGATCGCATGAGCATAACCGGCAGCTCGTCCAATATCTCCGAACGCGTTTTTCGGGTCCTTCCCAAGGGGTGGTTCAAGTGGGCCGCACCGATCCGCAATGCGATCGTCGGCGGTCTCTCGGATGCCGCTTCATGGTGCTATGGCCTGATCGGCTACGCACGCGCGCAGACGCGCCTTTCGACCGCGTACGGCGTCTGGCTCGACGTCTGGGCGTTCGACTTTCTCGGGCGCTACCTCGTCAGAAACGGCGCGCCCGATGCCGCCTTCCGGGCGCTGATCAAGGCGACAGTTCTGCAAGAACGGGTCACCCGCAAGGGCATGATCAACGCTATCACGGCCCTGACCGGTAAGGCGCCGATCATCTTCGAACCATGGAATACTTACGACACTGGCGGATATTCGAACGCCAAGGCCGGTCAGGTATGTGGCCAATTCGGCTACGGCGTCGGCCAGGGCGGCTACGGCAGCATGGTGCTGCCAGCGCAGACCTTCATTCAGGTTGACCCAGGCGTCGGCGCCGGCATTCCAGATGTCGGCGGATACGGCACGGGCATCATGGGCTACGGCGTCGGCGCGTCCGAATATGCCGGACCAACCATCGAAGAGTCCGGCGTCACGCCGGCAATGATCTACGACCTCATCAACAAGACCAAGCCGACCGGCTCCACCTGCTGGGTGCTGATCTCGAGCATCTCACAGGGCAGCCTGATCATGTCCGAAGGCGGCGCCAACATAACTGCCGATAATGGCTCTCAACTCATTGCAGGGTGACGATGCTGAAAATCTCGCGACTCTCGATGCTGCTTGCCGCTGTTTTCTTTGGCGCGTCCGCGCCCGCGCTCGCACAGACCACGGAAACCTACACAGCCTACATTCTCGGCTTGCAGTCCGTCGGCGCGCTCGTCGGCAACGAGCGCATCGGAGCGGTGCAGGGTGGCACGTCGAAAGCGACATCTCCGCAACAGATCCTCGGCATGATCAACGGGGACTGCTCCTTCTCTGCATCCATCATCTGCACCAAGACCAACGGCGTTGCGTTTGCGCCGTCGGCGACGATCAATGCTCTCAACGCCGGAAACATCAATGCAGGCGTGCTCGGGTCCACCTATGGCGGTGCGGGCACCGTCAACGGCGCACTCAAGGGCGACGGCACCGGCAACGTCTCGAAGGCGGGGTGCAGCGATCTAGCGGGAGTAGCTCCGTCCTGCGGGACTGACGCGACCAACGCCAGCAATATCAACACCGGCTTTCTCAATTTGTCACGGCTTGCCGCTCCACTCACGAGCCCAACCGTCAGCGGCAACACATCCCAGCTTGCAACGGTCGCGACGGGGACCAAGACGGCCAATCATGCCGCAACGTGGGATGTGAACGGCAACATCCAGGATGGTGGCGTGTCGTCCGGCACGGTCACCGAGCAGAAGAACACGGCTGGCGCTGGTCTTGTAACGTCCGGCAACTGCGATAACACCAGCACCAACGCATCGAGTCCTTGCCAGTTTGCTGTAACGGCCGGACAGGTCCCAGGCACGGCGACAAATGACAATGCCAGTTCTGGCAATGTTGGGGAGATCATCCAGTGCAACAACACCGTGAGCGGCATGAGCTCTGGTGTTCCATTCAACTTCTGCTCGATCGTCTTGACGCCCGGCGATTGGGACGTCTCCGGTCTCATGATGATGACGGGCTCACCGTGGACGGTGCAGGTCGTTGAGTTTGGCATCAGCACAACGTCTCTCACCATGCCGTCCACTACAGGCACGCTGGCGGCCTTCGCTGGTCCGTTCGTGCAATATTACAATGTATCACTGGCGATTACGCCTTATCGCATCACCGTCGCTACTAGCACCACCACCACGATTTACGCCGTCGGCGACGTGACGTGGAACGCTGGCGGCGGAAGCATGGCTGCCCGCATCGAGGCGCGCCGTGTGAGGTGAGCCAGACCTTCTTGATGCACGCGCCTAAGACAGTCTGACGCCAACTACCCGCCAATCACATCAGCAAACCCGCCCTCGAGGCGGGTTTTTTGTTGTCCAAAGGAAACAGCCTTCATGGATCGCGTCATCGTTTATCCCGGTGCCCTCCCGCAGGATACCGACCTCCTCAACACCAACCTGTTCGCGCTCATCAATGGCGGCTTCAAGAACTCCGCCATCTTCGGAACGTCGAACGCGGTGTCGGGTCTTGCCTGCACACCGACGGCGCCGGCATCTCTGCAGGTCAATGTCGGCGTCGGCTCGATCTTCGAGATGGATGAGATCGACGCGTCCGCATACGGCAGCCTTGGCAGCAACACCCAGAACATCATGAAGCAGGGCATTCTGCCGACCGCGCAGACCCTGACCCTCACGCCTCCCGGCACGACAGGCTTTTCACAGGTCTATCTCGTCCAAGCAGCGCTTGAGGATATCGACGCCGGCGCAATGGTGCTGAGCTATTATAACTCGGCCAATCCCTTAAAGCCGTTTTCCGGCCCCAACAACTCCGGCTCGTCCAACTACACGATCCGCACCTGCCGCTGCGTGATCCAGCTGAAGGCCGGCGTGCCCGCCACCACCGGAACGCAGGTCGCTCCGTCGGCAGATGCCGGGTGGGTCGGTCTCTACACCATCACGATCGCCAACGCCACCACGCAGATCACCTCCGGCATGATCGCGCAGCTTGCAAGCGCGCCGTTCTTCCGGACCTTGCCGCAGGTGCCGTATGACGTCCAGCAGGGCTACTACGTCTATGGTGGCACCGATACGGGTACGGCCAACAACTATGTCGTCACCTTCCAGGCCGGTCAGCCGATCCCGGCGGGCTACACCACCGGCATGGAGGTCGAGTTCAAGGCGCTGAACACCTCGACCGGCTCGTCTCAGGTCAATGTGCAGGGACTTGGCAATGTCACCATTCGCCGCGCCAACGGCGTGGCGACCGCTGCGAATGACATCACGTCCGGCCAGATCGTTCGCCTCAAGTATGACGGCACCTTTTTCCAGATCCAGAACTACACCGGCTCCGGTGCCAACACCAACACCTCCACCGTCGTCGACATCCCTTATGTCGCAGACTCCGGCACGCAGAACGCGATCGTTGCGACCTTCAGCCCGTCAATCGGCTCGCTTACCGATGGCATATATGTCTCGGTCAAACTCGCCAATGCGATCACCGGTGCGGCGACGTTGAACGCGAACGGCCTCGGCGCAAAGCCTGTGGTTCTAGGTGACGGCACCAACCCGCCCTACAACGTGTTTGTCGCCAACATGGATGTCCTCTTCGTCTATTCGACGGCGATGGCTTCATGGCAGATTGCCAACACGTCCGCGGGCATGTTCTATCGCCGGCCGACGTCGAATTATAATATCTACGTCAACACCTCGACCGGAAGCGACACGCTCTACGATGGCACATCGGCCACCGTCGGGACCGGGACCTCTGGACCGGTCAAGACGATCAGCAAGGCGATACTGATCGCTTTCGGCTACGCACCGAGCCAGTTCAGCATCACCATTCAGGTAGCGAACGGCACCTATAGCGAGAACGTGCAGACACCGGGCTACGCCGGGCCGAACGTCATCATCCAGGGCGCTTCCACAGCGGGTGTCATCATCAACGGCGGCAACAACACGGCCGTGGATGTCGGTGGACCAAACACGCTCACCGTCAACAACGTCACCGTGCAGACCTCTGGCGCAAATGCCAATGGCTTCTCCGCCACCAACGGCGCGACGTTGACTACGAACAACACGGCGAGCAATGGCGTAGGTGGCGCCGTGTTTGCCGGTTATCAGGGCGCCACGATCAACCCAGGCAACCACACATTCAACGGCAGCTGCGCGACGTGCTTTGCCGGCTACTTCGGCGGCTTCTGCAACATCGCCCAGTTCACCTATACGTTCTCGACGCCGATCTCCGTGATCGACGGTACCGTTCTCGCCTATGGCGGGCAGGTCGAAGTCAGCAATGGAACGCCGCCGTCGTTCGTCAACGCGAGCTACGTCAACGGCCAGAAGTTTCAGTCGCAGCTCAATGGCCTGATCACCTGCTACACGCTGGGCCTGAACTTCCTGCCCGGAACGCAGCCGGGCATCCTCACGTTCGGCGGCCAGTATCTGCCGTAACCACCCACGAGGCCGCCTTCGGGCGGCTTTTCATTTGGAGCATCGCATGTTCGACTCCGCGAGGTTCGAAGCCGCGCTGATGCAGCTATGGCCGCACGGCGACGACAAGATCCCGGGCCTGCGTCCCGCCATGGTGTCGCAGGCACCGGCGCTCTTTGCCAAGTACGGTCTCGTGACGCCGATGGCGATCGCCAACTTCATGGGAGAGTGCACGGAGGAGTGCGGCGGCGGCATCGAGGTCGAGGAGAACCTCAACTATCGGGCAAGCGTGCTGTGCTCGCAGTGGCCGCGCCACTTCACGGCGGCGCAGGCGCTCGCCATGCAGCACCACCCGCAGCTGATCGCCAATCAGGCCTACAACGGCCGCATGGGCAACCGTATCGGCACCGACGACGGCTGGAGTTATCGCGGCCGCGGCCCATCGCAGACCACCGGGCGAGATGCCTACGCGCAGCTTGGTCAGCTGATGGGGCTCGATCTCGTCACCCATCCCGAGCTGATCAACGCGCCCGAGCATTTCCTGGAGGCCGGGCTGATCGACTTCGTCACCATCTGCAAGTGCCTGCCTTACGCGGAGCGGGACGACGAGGTGAACGAGACGCGTCACCTCAACGGAGGGCTGATCGGCCTGCAGCAGCGGCAGGCCTCTATCGGGCTCTGGAAACATGCACTCGGAGCGTGATCACTGTGACCATCATGACACAATCAATCGTCAAAGCTGCGCTCGACCGAGCTTTCGATGAGCATATTGGGAAAATCTTTTCCGTCCTCGTCCAGAACGTCATCGCGAACGATCACGAAGCTCTCGATCACTTCGCCAATGGAGTGGAGGCCGGACTGGCCGCGCATGCGGACGCATCGGCCCTCATTGACAAGCTGGTGAAAGCATGACGCCGACCGCGGGCGATCTCGTCAAGCTCTGCGCCCAGATATATCAGCCGAACGCCGCCGTTTCCGGCTTCGATTATTTCGATGCCGGCATGGACGACGGCGTCTGCTGGGCCATCAAGCGCCTCGATGGCTGCGACGTTGTCGTCTTCCGCGGCTCCGTGACGATGCAGGACTGGGCGCGGGACATCCTGGCGCTGGCGCTGCCGAGTCGCATTGGCCACGTCCACACCGGCTTCTACGCTGGTATGGAGCATATGTGGTCGGACTGCCAGAAGATGGTCACCCAGCCGGTCGCGGTGACGGGCCACTCCTTGGGTGCGGCCCGTGCCGACGTGATGGCAGCGATGATGAGCACCGACGGGCAAGACCCGGTCTTGCGTGTGGTGTTCGGTGAGCCGAAGCCCGGCCTAATTGATTTCACCTCGCGCATCGCCCGCATCCCCGGCGGTAGCTACCGCAACGGCGACGGCTTTCACCACGATCTCATCACGGACGTCCCCTTCAGTTTCCCACCGGAAGAGTATGTACGCCCGACGCCGATCATCCGGGTGTGCGCCGCGCCGCCGGCGGACGATCGTTGGGGCGCGTTTTCCTGGCACCACATCGAACTTTACGAGGCGGCGATCGCGGCCGCTGAGACGAAAGCTGCTGATCCCCAGCGGCTCAACTGAGAGACCAAGGAGACCAATCCCCATGAAGCGTTTTCTGTTCGCCTTCGGCCTGTGGACGAACTTCCTGTCCCTGTTCGCGCTGGGCACGCTCAAGCTGACCGGCGTAGCGCCGGACTGGGTCCCCGTGATCAAGGACTGGGCTTTCAACCTCGTCGTCATCAACACCATGATCATGACGGCGGTGCAGGGCTATCCCGCGCTCCCCGACATCAAGCTGCCGGACGGCATCAAGAAGGCTTTGCCGGCGGTATTGATTGTGGTGATCTCGCTGGTTGGCTTGGCGAGCACCGTCCGTGCGGCGGACCTCCCCACCAAGGCCAAGCTCTCCAACCCTTTTGCGCAGCCTTACGACCTGACCAGGTGCGGGGCCTATTTCGGCTTCAACGCCATCGGCTCGACCTCCAGCGTTGCGGGAAATGTGCAGCCCGGCACGCAGGTGGTGCAGGGCGGTCTCGGTGGCACGGTCGGCTACGGCTGTCCGATCAACGCCCAGAACGGCTCATTCTGGTTCGTCGAGGCGATGGCGGACATCACCAACATCAACGGCGCCACCAACGGCCTGTCGCTCTCTGGTCCCGCATCCTTCACCGAACGTTTTGGCGCCGGTACGCCGCTCAACAGCGTGATCGGATCGATCCTGCCGGCAGGCTCGGCCTCGCCGGCGGTCCCGAGCCTGCCGTTGCTGCCCACCGGCATCACATCCGGCCCCGGCGCACCGTACGCCTTTGTCGCCCTGCATCAGGACGATATCTCGCTGTCCAACGGCATCTCACAGAACCGAGAGTGGCTGTTGTCTTGGGGCATCGGTCTCGGCCTTCGCTACCGCCTCTCCAACGGAGTCGTGGCCGACACCTTCGCTGAATACAAGGCCGCGACCCAATCGATCTGCGTCGGCGCGATCGGTAACGCTGCCTGCATCAAACCAGATCAAGGTGCCCGCGTCGGCATCAGCTTCCTTTACTAACGCCCGCTCAATCCGGCGGGCGGGTGCACGTCGGCTGCCCGCCGATGCTTCCAAAAGGAAAGACCATGCGGATGCACCACGATTACATCGTCAACCTCCCGCTCTCCGTCGTCCTGATGACGTCGGAGAGCTGGCTCAAGCTGTTTGTGGATGGATCGTGGTTCTTCGGCACGCTTCTCCCGTACGTCGGCTTCGCAGTCGGCGCCCTGCAGCTGTTCTTCCTGGCTCGCAAGTTTTGGAACTGGCTGAAGAACGACTAACCCCCAAGAGGCTTAAATGGCTCCCCATGTACTCATCGTCGGCGCGGACAAGGGAGGCGTTGGCAAGACCACCGTTTCCCGCACCTTCGTCGACTACTTCGAGACCCGCGGCATCACGGTTCGCTCCTTCGATACCGAGCACCCGGAAGGCGTCCTGGCGCGCTTCCATCCCACCAAGACCAAGATCATCAATCTCGAAGATCCGGCCGACCAGATGCTGGTGTTCGACAATCTGAACGCCGCGCAGGTGACGCTGATCGACATTCGCGCAGGGCTTCTCTCCAAGACGCTGGCGACCCTGACCGAGGTCGGCCTTCTCGGGGGCGCGCAGGCCGACCGCATGCGGACCTCCGTGGTCCATGTCATCGGCTCGAACAAGGCCTCTTTCGACGAGATCGACAAGACGGCGTCGGCCCTGGCCGGCGCAAGACACCACATCCTGCTCAACCACATCAACAAGTCGAAGTTTGCAGGCCTGCCGGACTCGGTGCGCGATCCGATCATCGTCGGCCAGCTCAACGAGATGGCAGCCGACACCGTCGATCGCCTCAGCATGGGCTTCAAGGCCTTCTGGAACGACGAGGCGAACCAGTCCGGCGTGCTGCGCGGCTACGTCGATGCGTGGCTCAACCGCACCTTCAAGGCCTACGACGACCACGCGTTCAACGTCCTCTAGATCCGACCTCTCCGCATAGTTCTCGAGCCGCCATGGCAAGCGCCGTGGCGGCTTTGTCATGTCAAGTCCTGCGTGAAGGAGATCCGATGCCGGCGAATCCTCTTTCTGACGAAACGCTCCGAGCAACGGTTCAGGCCTATTACGACAACAACAAAAGCTGGATGGGTGCAGCAAAGACCCTCGGCATCGCTGACCGCTCCGTCGGAGACCGCCTCAAGCAGGCGGCCAAGCGCGGCCTGATGCTCAACGGCGGCGGCCCGGAGGCTATGCCGGGCTTCGAGGTCACCAAGGTCGCCACGGACGGTGAGGGCAACCCGACCCACATCACCCAGCAGCAAGAGCCGGGCGCCGTCTTCGAGATGCCGAAGACGCACTTCCTCGGCAAGATGACCGTCAATCGCGACGCCTCTGGCCGCATCATTCAAGACTGGATCAGGGCCGAGGTCGATGTCCAGCAGCGCGAGGCGGCCATCCAGGCCGTCGTCGCGGGCTTCTGCAGCGAGCTGCCGCGCGCCGAGCCGGTCAACACCCACATCGTCGGCAACGCCGACCTCGTCAACCAATATACGATCACGGACTACCACTTTGGGCTCTTGTCATGGAGGCCTGAGACCGGCGCGGACTGGGATCTGAAGATCGCCGAGAAGCTCTGGATGGACTGGTTCGCGGCCGCCGTGCGGCTCGCGCCAGACGCTCACACCGCGATCCTGGCCCAGCTCGGCGACCTCCTGCACTTCGACAGCCTCTCGGCTGTCACGCCCACCAGCGGCCACGTACTGGACGCCGACAGCCGCTTCGCCAAGGTGGTCAGGGTGGTCATTCGCTGCATGCGATATGCGGTGCGGCTTCTGCTCGAGAAACACGAGAACGTTCACCTCATCATGGCGGACGCCAACCACGATCCGGCATCCGAGATCTGGTTGCGCGAGATGTTCGCAGCCCACTACGAGGACGAACCGCGGGTCTCGATCGACCTGTCGCCCGGGACCTACTACGCCTTCGAGTGG
This sequence comes from Bradyrhizobium sp. Tv2a-2, assembly GCF_000472425.1. GTDB lineage: Bacteria > Pseudomonadota > Alphaproteobacteria > Rhizobiales > Xanthobacteraceae > Bradyrhizobium. Next base: position 230,605 of record NZ_AXAI01000008.1, read on the forward strand.
GGCCTGGTCTCACTGTTCTATCACCACGGCCACAAGAAGAAGATCAAGCAGGTGGACGATGTGTTCGTCGCCACCCATCGCGAGCTCTACGGCAAGACCAGGTTCTCCTACGGGCACACCGGCCACCTGCACTCGGACGAGCTTTTTTCATCGAACCTGATGAAGGTGGAGCGCCACGAGACGCTGGCGGCGGCCTCTTCCTACGAGGCCAATGGCGGCTGGCGGAGCGGCCGCTCGTCCAAGGTCATCACCTATCACAAGAACTACGGCGAGGTCGGTCGCATCACGCTCACGCCCGAGATGGTGATGTCGTGACGAGGACCGCGCGCACGGTTGAAGCCTGCATTGCGGACCTTCCCAAGACCATCAAGATCGGGGCGTACGACTGGCAGGTCGTGGCGCTGGATGATGCCTCGGAGAATTACGGCCAGGCCGACTTCGACACCAGCGCCATCCGCATCTGGCCGAAGAACATCGCCACCGCCGAAAAGGTCGTCGGGATCTTTCTGCACGAGTGCTACCACGTCATGTTCGACAATCATGGCCTCGGGCAACTCAAGCGCGACAAGGAAGATCGCGAAGAGCAGATCGTACTCGCCTTCGAGGCCGGCATGGTCTCTCTGCTCCGCGACAACCCCAAGCTCCTCATGTGGATGAAGAAGTACCTATGAGCTATTTCGTGCGCGAAATCGACGGCATGGAGTGCTCCGACATCCTGCACACCATGAACGCGTTCGATCCGTCGTTCCCGGCGCTTGCGAGCAAGCACTTCTCGCATGGATATTGGTGGATCGCCCAGGAGCACGACACCAACATTGCGGTCGCCTTCGCGGCCCTGGTGCCGTTCTTCGGTCCAAAGGACGGTGTAGGCTACTTCAAACGAGCCTACGTGCTGCCGGAGTACCGCGGGCAGGGGCTGCAACTCTCGTTCATGCGCCTGCGCGAGGACAAGGCGCGCCAGCTGGGCTGGCGCATGCTGGTCTCCGAGTGCAGCGGCGACAACGTCCATTCCGCCAGCAACTTCAGCAAGGCTGGATTTTCCGAGTTCATTCCGGAGCAACCGTGGGGCGCCCCGGGATCGATCTACTTCGCCAAGATCCTTTTCTAGCGACCCACTCCAAAACAAAAGGGGCTGACCACCATGCGTCTCCAACGCGTGATCCTTCCGACTTTGCTTCTCATCGCCGCTGTATTCGTCGGAAGTCGGGCGTTCGCCGACTATCAGATCAAGGACGGCACCGGCACTCTGCAGACCGTCCTATCCTTCGTGTGTCAGACCACAAAGATATGCCCGGCGCAGGTGCTGATCGACTCGTCCGGTTCAGAGAAGGCGACGGCGTCGAACCCGCTGCGCACCGACCCAACCGGGACGACCGCGCAGCCTGTCTCCGGCGCTTCATCGAATGCGTCTTCGGCGGTGACGACATCATCCGCGAATCTCCCTGCGATCGCGTACCTCTATGGCTTCAACGGCACGACCTGGGACCAGATCCAGGTTGATGGGTCGAAGAACCTGAAGGTCAACTGCGTTACCGGGTGCGGCGCGGGTGGCGGTGGCGCGGTCACGGTCGCCAACGGCGCCGACACGGTGGAAGGCACGATCACCACCGCGCACGGCTGCTCTGTGGCTGGCTATACGGTTATCGGCTGCCTTGGGCAGATTGACGATGACATCAAGGGACCTCTTCCGACCGGTACAAACTATGCCGCTCAATTCGGTCTGTGGGCGTCGGTCTCGAGCTACGTGAACGGCACGACTGCCGCCATGACCGCAACGACCAGCACGCAGGTCATCGCTGCCGTCGCGTCGAAAAGCATCTACGTGACCGAGGTCTCCTGCGGCAACAGCAGCTCGACCGGCACCTTCGTGAACATTCAAGACGGCAGCGGCGGCGCGACGCTTAGGACGCTGACTTGCGGTCCAACCTTTGGCGGTCATGTCGAGCAGGCTGGCGGCACTCCGATGTTCCACACCACCTCGGGCAACGGCCTCTATGCGGTGGATGTCACGACCGGCGCGAACGTAATCGTCAACGCTTCTGGTTGGGCTCAGTAAGGAGACGCGAATGGCTTTGCATCGATCTCTACAAAAGGCCGTCCGCGTAGCCCTCGCGCTTTGGCTGGCCATATCCCCTGCAGGTGCCACGAACATGCTCCTCACGGGGGTGGGGAGTTCGAGTGGGGGAGCAACCACCAACTGCATTCTCGTCCAGACCGGCTCCAAACTTCTCGCCAACACTGGCTCATGCCTGCTTTTCCAATGAGGTTCGCAATGAAGAAGCTCCTACTGATCGCGTTGCTTTTGCTTGCGCCAGCAACCGCGTACGCTGATCAGACCATTAACACGCTCGGCGCCGGCAGCGCGGTCAGCAACACCGACCTGTTCCCAGCCTATCAAGGCGCCAATCCTGCGACCACGCCAACCGCAGCCCAGGTCAAGGCATACTCGAATATTTCGCCAGGCTATGTTGCCAGCAATTGGTATGTGCCAATCAACGAAGCTGCGTCCTCTATCGGCCAAGGTGTTACGTCCAGCACAATCTATTGCAAATTCGGAATCATTAATCAGAAGGTCACGATCAGTGCGCTTGCGATCGGGATCAATACGGCCGGGTCAAGCAATGTGCAGCTTGCGGTCTATTCGTCGGTAAATGGCAAACCCGGGTCGCTACTCAGCAACACAGCCAACATCGCCAACAATGTGACTGGCGCAGTGAGCGGGGCGCTCGGTGCCAACAAACAGGTCGGTCCCGGAGGGGCCAACGGCGACGCCGCTTTATGGTTCTGCGCGAACACCAACGATAGCACGATGACCCCGGTCATAAGCGGCTTCAATGCGTTGAGCGGGGCGGCCTATGTTGGAAGCTCAACTTTGTCAGACATCTTGAACGGTACTGGTGGGACCAGCATAGGCGGCGTCTCTTGCTCTGGAGCAAATTGCAACGGGGGCTCCAGCACCTTCAACACGTGGCCCGCCTCTCTGGCCGGCTCGACCTGGACAATCATCAATTCCAACACGACAGGAAATCCCGTCCCGATCGTCGGGTTTAAAGTGCAGTCCGTTCCGTAATTGGGGTGCTATCCGTGAAAAGATTTTTAGCCGTTCTACTCTCGGCGCTACTGATTTCTGAGCCCAGTCATGCCTGGCCCATTAAGGCGTCGGCAGCAGGCGTGGCGCCTAATGGCGCCACCCTGAATATCGGCGGCGGGGATCTCGCGCTCGGAAATTTCGTCGACATCATGCATGTGATGCAGGCGGGGTTTTCGGGAGGGGCCACGCCAAATTCGGCCGGGCTGGACTCGAACGGCTATCCGACCAAAAGCTTTTCGGGGACCATATCTTTTACAGAGCCGCTGACCGGTGGCAGCGGGTTCTACAATGTCCCTTATGTCGCGGTTGTGCCGGCCGGGACCAAGCTTGCATTCACCAGCACGGGAGGCACGCAAGCTAGCAGTTGTTCCGTGCTTTCCGGGACGGCGGGCAGCTACACCGGATGCCTCGGCGGAAATGTCACCATCACCTTCGACGGCACTGGCGCTGCTGCAGTTCAGTTCACCCCGACAGGGCAGTTCACGATCAACTTCAGCGGGGCATCGTCATACGGCGCTGCAGGAACCGCCAATCTCGCCATTGTCAGGGCGACGGACTACGCGAACTATCTTGCTTATGGCAACACCGATGCGCGCGGGATCTTCACGCCGGAATATCTGTCCCTTCAAGCGGGTACAAACGCCAAAAACATCAGGCCCATGGGTTGGGTTGATAGTGGCGGAAACAATCTCTCAAGCGATACCGCGTGGAATTATCGGACTCCAGTAAGCGCACTGAGCTGGAACACTGGTGTTTTCCCGACCACTGTTTGGTCGAGCAGCATTACCTATGCTGCGACTGGCAACGGAAGCTGCACGACAGTTGGAGGTTCACAGGAAGTCTACACGGCTAGTGCCACGACCGACACGGCCGGCGCTCCGGTTGACGGATCGGTAATCCAAGGGGTCATCCCGACAACCAACACGACGGCGCAGCCCTATCTGTGCGTCGGTGGCGCACAATATCCAGTTGTCACTCCAGACGGTTTGACCACCGGCGCTGGAATTGTTTCGTCCGGTCAGGGCACTTTTATCTTCGACGGGATTACGCATCGTTGGCTGAACATTGCCTACATCGTCGGCGGCAGCAATCCTGATGGCGGCCTGACGGCTACGCTACCCATTGAAGCTCAGGTCCTCCTTGCGAATTACCTGAATCGTAATTTGTGGATCACCATCCCCGCGATGGCCAATTCCAATTACGTGACTCAGCAGGCGACCGCTGCGCTCAATCTCAAGACGGGTCTCTACGGCATCTTTGAGTACAGCAACGAGATCTGGAATTTTTCCTTTCCGCAGACCCAGTGGGCAAACCAGCGAGGGCTGGCTCTGGGCTTCCCGCAGGCCAACAACGAGCCGGCGAGCGGCTGGTACGGCCTGCGCATCGCGCAGTATCTCGGAAGCACCGTTCCATCGGTGTGGGCCGGGCGCACTTCCAATCTGCGCCGTTACCTTGGCTATCAGGCTTTCGGCGATCCCGCGGCGACCAAAACCTACCGGATGAAGGGCGCCGACCTTGCCAACAACGTCAGCTACTCAAACCCGGTTTCAATCTCCGTAGCCTCGCCCGCCGTTCTCTCTGGCTGGTTCGGGCACGGCTTGCAGTCCGGATGGCCAGTCGTTATGTCCACGACAGGGTCTCTGCCGACGGGCTTGATTGCCGGAACGACGTATTACGTTCTCAACCCAAATTCAAACAACGGCACGCTCCAGCTTTCGGCCACGCCAGGTGGCGCGGCGATCAACACAAGCGGGACGCAATCGGGCACGCAGACCGCGACCTACACCAATCCATACTATGCCTCGATCATTGGCGTCGCCTACAACGCGAAGCCAAATCGGCCTGTCGATTTTATCGAGAGCAAGGGCTATGCGCCGTACACCGCCGGCACCAACTTCTCCGACCAGGGCGTAAACGGTGGCACCGCTGTCACCAGCATCAATGCCCCGTTCCTGCAGACGCTGGCCACGGCCCTCAACTCCAACCCGAACGATCCGACTTCGATAGCATCGCTTGACAACGACTTCCGGCAGGGCACAGCCTCGACGCTGACCTATAACTCGGGCACCTCGACGACCTTTAGCTGCCCGACCGGGACCACGTTCTCGACCTCTGCCGCGCATGGGTTTTCGAACACCAATCCCGGCAATAACAACATGGTCGCCATCTTCACGGCGACCGGGGGAACTGTCTGCAATGGTCTGACTGCGGGGAAGGGCTATTGCTTTATCAACGTCACATCCACGACCTTCCAGATCGCCGCGTTCAATTCGGATGGGACGTGCGGCAGCACACCGATCGGTGTGTCGCCTGGCACTGGGACGACATCCGTTGGGCCAGCAAACGACACGACGCTCGCTGCATTGACCGCTCACATGTATCCGCAATGGGAAGCCGTTGCGGCGGCCTTCGATAGCGACAGGCCGGCGGGGATGTCGGCGCTGCGTGTCGAGTGGTACGAGGGGGCTCCAGAGCCTTTGGCGCCTCCGGCTACGGGCGCGAACTCGTTAACCAGCGTCGGTGTGACGGTCGCCGGATCGGCGGCGACCGCAAACGCCGCCCTGCAGGCGGGATTGACCAGTTGGAAGAACAACGCTGACGCCAGCGCGTTGATCTTAGCCTACTACAACGCGTTCATGGCGCTGACCCACTCCAAGACGCCATCGCATCTCGTTCTGCCGGGTGGTGGTCAATATTCGCTGACATCTGGCACTCTCCCGACATCAGCGAAATATCAGCTCTACAACGGCTTTGCGTCGTTCGTGGGTGTGCCTTAACTCAGCACCCTCGCATGCACCCTGATCGAGTCGTATTTCGCACTGTTTGGGGCGAGCATCGTCCGAAGCAGCAGGGGCCATCCAGCGCGCACCAAGTTTAATTCGGCCCGCCATTTCGGCATAAACTGCCGAGTGTACCCAGTGTAAAAAACGTCTGTAACTTGCAATCCAGTTCTTTCGAGCAAAAGTCGAAGTGATCTTTCGGTAAAGAAAGAAAGATGGCGCGGGATATCTGTCCATGGCCATGCATCCTTGAACCAGCGAAAGCCAGTGGCGGCGTTATTTGGCACCTCGATAACAATGACGCCGTCGTTCGCGAGAATCGATTTTGCGTTTGTCAGGGCTCGAATTGGATCAATGCAGTGCTCTAAAACGTGAGACATGAGCACGACATCAAATTTGCCAACTGGCGGCAGGTGTTCTGCGGTGCCATCGTAGGTTGGACACACATCGTTTGCGATGTGGCGGGCACGTTGATCAGGCTCGATGCCAACAATGCTGTAGCCCGCGGATCGCAATTTTCGGAGCAAATCGCCATTCCCGCAGCCGATATCGCAAGCTGTTTTGCCGGCGGGAAGTTCGCTCGGATCGAAATCTTTGCCGCCGTCCAATTTGAACGCGCTGTGAATTAGCAGCCTTTCGAGAGGCGACGGCTTGCGCGACTCATCCTTCGCTATTGAGTGGGTATAGTAGGATGCCGGATAGAAGCTGGAAACCTGCTCTGGGGTGAAGTCTCCAGCCAGGCGACCGAATGAACATTGGTTGCACCAACGCAAATCGAAATGAGAAGTTTGAAATAGCCGATTGGTTTCGGCGTCGCAAATTAAGCAATTCATAAGTGCAAGACGACCTCTAGTTGTTATAAATGTCAGTGGGATTGAACACAACCCGTGCTTGTGGCCTACAATTGGTCGCGGATCGGCTCCCGACCGCTCACTGTTTAAGAACGGCTGCGAAGGACCGCATACGCGGCGGCTATAGTCGCGCCGGCCAATGCACGCTGATGTGCTCGGTCGTCAGCCAATTTCTGATCACGTACCTCCTGCCGTGTCACCGCGCGGTACTCCGCCTCGGTGCGGGCTATGTGCTCCTCAGTCATTTCATCTTCAAACATTGTTGTCTCCCGGTTGCTGCTCAGGATTGCCGGGGAGCAGTCGGCCAGCCATGATGCCAACAGAAAGCAGCATAGGCGGCAACATCGCGCGGATCACCCTTCGCCAAATGTTCGGCTAGGTGCTTCTGGCATTCTGCCTCCCAATTGTCGCGCATCCAATCATTGTTGTAGCCGTACTTCTTCTCGGCCGTGCGTAGCTTTTCAAGCAATGCTGCCGAGAACTTGGAGACTAGCGCCTCCAGCGGATCGCGGTTCTTCTCAAAAACCCGCTTTTGGAGTTTGAGCTTTTCATCCGCCATCGCTAGCGCCTCTTTCATGATCGGTTCATAGGGATCGCTCATTGTTTCCTCGCTGTCAGTCTTCGGTCAAAAGCGGTTACGCAGCCGCCAGTAGTATTTTGCGCGCAGCCTCTACAGCCTTCGCGCAGCGCGGATTGTAGACGTCCGGATCGGTCGATTCTGCGCAGTCGAGGATCGATCCGTTGTATTCATAGCCCCATTCCAGCAGGTAAGCCCTTGCTGCCTTTTCAAGCCTATCGCGGCTGATCTTCTTGCTCACTGTCCCTCGCCATTCGCGATCGGCGTTCTGGCGACGAAGTAGTTGATACCGCGTTCGCCAACGTCAAAATGGGTGATGCGCTCGCCGGATTTAAGCTCGCCACTCCGCTTGAATAGTTCCTCCGCCAACCGCTTCCAGCTTATGAAGCTGGCCGTGGATGACTCCTCGAATGTGATTTTTATCTGCATGGCGTTTCCTACTAAAAGTCGCCTCTAAACCAGCTGATCTTACCAACCATCGCGCCCGCTCCCGCAGTGGAGCGGGCGCTTTTTGCGTTTTCGAGGGTGCTACGCGAGAGCGCCGGAAGTATCCGCGACCTGCTTCCGCACCATCCCGTTAATTGCCTTCACTTTAAGCTCCTTGCGCTCGGCAAGGCGTTCAGCGGCCCGGATGGCGGTCAGGCCATTCGTGAACCACCGTGTCACGTAGCGCTTGCCGTCAGTGGTGACGACGACGCAGCGGATGTTCTTGCTCATGGCGCAGCTCTCAGTGCGTCGGCCAAAGGCATACCGCCAAGGGGCCGTCCACGACGTCCTCTTCCGAATACCCCTGTTCCTCGTCTTCGTCCGTCAGCTCATCGAGACCGAAGCGGCTGTCACCGGCGTCGTACCGGCCTATGTGGGCACCTGATGTCCGCATGAACCCATTGCCTTCCGGATCTATCGCCTGGACGACGACGGCGTCCTGCGGCAGCGCCTGCAGCGCCAAAATCAATTCTGCTACTTTCATATGGTCATTCTCCCCTTGCGAAAGGTCTCGATGGTTGCCGTGCAGCGCTTGCAGTCGAAGGGCTCGCCCTTCTTGGCGACGAGCAGACGACTCTCATACTCATCCAAGACCTCGACAATCGGCGGATCTTCTGGCTGCAGGCGACCAGGACGCAGCATGATGCCGCACGCCGTCTTGTTGCCGTGCTTGTCGGATGCGGGGACGAAGCGGTGGACGGTGCGAGGGTCGGTCATCGCTTGCGCCCATCCCTGAATTTAAGTTTGTCCCAGTTGGCGCGCACGTACGCGCCAACTTCCTTGCCAAGAGGGGTCCAGAACAGGCCGTCATGCTTCCCACGGACCTCGACCAGACCGAGCTTGGTCAGGCTACGCTCGACACCGAGCGCGGCTATGTGGGTCCATTTGCCAAGGCCGGTGTGGATGCGGCCACAACTGTCGTCTTCGTTCTTGCCGGCGTCCTTGACGTTGATGGCACCGATGATGGTGAGTCTGGAGGCGATCGCGGGAATGTCAGTCATGTCTGTCTCCGATCCTGCGCGACTGCGTATGCCGTGTAGCGCGGGCACTCCTCCAGCGGCTCCCGCCAAGAAGCGGTTGAGCTTTTGCTCTGGTAGAGGTCGCACCCAACGCACCAGCGCCGATTAACGACCTCGATGAACTCATGCGCCCTCAAAAACAGATCCATCATTCGACTCCGTGGTGCTTGACCGGCGCCTCGCCATTCGGCGGCTCGCTCCAGTGGCCCGTCTTGTGCAGCACCTCCGTCCACACTCGCTTGATCTTGTCCGAGCAGTGCGCCATGGCGTCCGCCCATGTGGCGGGACGCCCGACCATGGCCTGGAAGCAGGTCTGGTAATAGATCTGCTGCACGTCGTGTGGGTCTTCGGGAGGGTGCTTGCGCGCGCAGACCAGACAGTGATCCTTTGGCGGCGGCACGAGTTTCCACGACATCGGCTTGATGGTCGCACGGCCGTCGGCGTCGACCTCGGTCACGGTGGAGGGGAGCTCCTTGATGATCTTGGGCATCAGACCAGCCCCTTTTCCTGGGCCAGCCAGAGCGGGAGGGTCCATGACCCGTCACCGTTGTTTTCGACCAGCGACTTCGCAACCCAGGCTCGCGTCTTGCCGTCGTACAGGCGGTAGGCGCGGTCGGTCTCCTGCAGTAGCTCGGCCTCAATGTCGGTGAGCTTCGATTCAATGGTGGGCATCAGAAGACCCTCTCGAAGCGACCGTCCAGAAACTCCTCGCGCATCCGGAACACGAGCTTGCCGCCGTTGATATTGCGGTAGGCGACCCAGTCCTGCGCTTCGAGGAGAGCGGACTTGTCGGCGGTCAGAGCTGAAATTTGTATCTCGGCATCGACTGACACGACCTCGTAGACGCCGCCTCGCTTTTTGTGCCGCCAGTGCTCGCCGACGGCGACCCCGAGCGGCGTCCGAGTCTCATCAGATTGTGGCGGTGCCGTACAACCTGCGGCCCCACAGAATGGGGTTCGTTTGTGTGGTGTGCATATACACATCGCTCTTGGTCTCCTTGGTTTTGGCTTCCAGCTGCGACCGGAAGAACGGATGGGCGATGATCTCATCACCGACTTGGTAGATAGCGGGGTCTCGCTTGAACTCCCCACCGAACCGCTTGATGAGCTTCTTGTGGATGCGCTTGGAGCGGTGCCTGCTGACCGGAAAGGTGCGGTCACCGTCCTTCGTTGCGTGGATCGAGAAGGCGATGGTCGGTGGTCTTGGTGGCGGGTTTAAGTCACGCATTGCCTGACGGATCTTCTCGAACGTCAGATCCTCCTGTGGTGGCGCCGGCACCGTTGACGTGAAGGTGTCGAGCATGATGGCACGCACGTTGGCATCCATCCTTGCGCGCATGTGCGCGATGAGGTCGTGGGCGATGCTCATAGAACCTCCGCCAAGTACACGCGATGCACGAAGTCCTCGATCCATTGATGATCCGGCTCGGCCGGCAGCGCCGACACGGCGGCTGCCGCCTCGACCTTCTCCAGGAAATCCTCGATCTCTGCCGCAACCTCTTGGTAAGGAAGCTTTGCAGTCTTGATGTCCAATACATGCCGCGCGTTCGGTAGCGGGAAGGTGATGTGACCGGTCTTGAGCAGCTCCAGCGCCTCCGTCCCCACGCGCACGGCGTGGCTGAGCGCCTTCCAGTCGACGCCTTGCTGGGTCTCCGCCATCAGCGCACGCTGGCCGTATTCGTCGACCATGCGCTGCATGACGCCATGGGCGTTCTTTATCGAGGCCGAGTATGGCATCTTGCGGCCGCAGACTTCCCAATGCGGCATGGGACGTCCGGTTGATGGGTTGTCGATGGTGATGACGGTCGTGTGCTCGTGCGCGACGATGAAGTCTTGGATGTCCGTCCCGATCAATTCCAGCTTCTGCGTCGTTCCGTACTTCTCCATCGCCAGCGTAAGGAGTGCGAGCGCCGCGCGCGATGATGCCACGCGCGAGCCCTTCACGCCGTACTTGTTTGCCTGGGTCCTTACATATCCTACGAACGACGCCGACTTCCTGGTGAGGAGGCGATGGCGATTGGCCATGATCTCCACCCACTCGCCCGACGGCGGCTCGACCATGGCCCATTCGGGCGCAAACAGCACGTCGAGCGCGACCGTCTGACCCTCGGAGGCCAGCTCCAGGAACCGCTGCAGGCTGTGCGCCTCCTCGTCAACCTCTCCAGCGTAGTTCTTCTCTCCCATGCCCTTGGGGCGCTTGTTGGAGATGGTCGACTTGACTCGCTGCAGGATGATGTCGCGCGCGGATGGAACGAACACCGACTTGTAATCGATGTCGGAGGCTGGCGTGGAGGTTCCGTAGAGGAAACTACCGAAATGTACGGTGACGATATTACGCATCGAGTTGCTTCTCCGCCTCCAATAGCCGCAGCCATGCCAGGGCGTGCAGGCCGGTATTTGCCCGCGTCAGCACGGTGAGCGCGGCACGTTTCTCCGGCAGGTACGTCCGCGCGAAATGCGGGTCGTGACGAACGATGCTGGAGGTATTGCTGATAAGGTCGGCGCACTTGATCGACTGCGCATCGGCGCCAGCAGCCTCAAGCCGCGCCAGATCCATGGCCTTGCGCTGCTTGCGTGTCGGTCCGCCGGGGACCGCCGGCACGTCGGTTAGCTCGCGCACAATGCCGGCAATTTCGCGCCCGAACTCGCGCTCCAGATCCTGGTGGGTGACGGGCTGGTCTTCGACGGTGTCGTGCAAATAGGCCGCAGCGATCGCCGTCTTGCCAAGGCCAAACTGCCGGCACAGTTCCGCGACCTCATGCAGATGCACAAAGTACTTTTCGCCGGTATACTTGCGCGCCTGGGTCGCGTGTGCGCGCTCGGCGAACTTGCGGGCCTTGTCGACGATGTTCATTGAAACGATCCCGAAGTGACGCCGGCCCCGCAGGGGAGCCGGCGCGATGCCTGATTAGAGCTTGGCCAGTTCGGCCTGCAGGTCCTCCAGCGACTTACCCTTGAGCGCCTCGTCCTGCTTGTCGGCGATCAGTGCCATGATCTTCTGTTTCTGTTCGGCGCGATCGCGCTCCTTGGAGGCCTGACGGTTCTCCTCCAGCTTGGTGTCGATCACGAACTTGACGATATCGAAGCGGAGCTGGACGGTCGGGTCGGAGGCCTTGTCGGCCTCCACGAACGAGATGTCCTCGCCGCTCTTAAGCTGCTTGTAGAGGGAGCGGGCGAGGTCATCGAGGTTGGTCTTGCCGGTCTTGGAGGCAAGCGGAAGATCGAACAGATCCTCCACGGCGAGCATGCCCTTGCCGGTGTCGAAACGGAGCTTGATGCGCGCCGCCTTCTCAAACATATCCATGGTGGTCTCCTTGGTGGTGGGTCTGGATTAAAACTGCACACGCACCGTGCGTGTGAAGCTGCCCTTGGCGCGAACCAAGAGCTCGTTCCTCTGGGTCGAGGAGAAGCCCAGACCCGAGAGCTGGTCGACCGTGGACTCGACCTTCGACTTGGCGCCCACGATCTCGATCACTTTGCGATGAGGCGATAGCTCATCGATCAGGAACTCGTTGAAGAAGCCTCGCGGGCGTTCTTCGTTGACGCAGCCGTCAAGCATGAAGAAATAGTGCTTGTTGCCGGTGCCGTTGCCCTCGGCCCAGTGGTTCGGCGAGAGCATGACCGTGGTGACGCGGTGGAAGTCCTGGGTCTTGATGCCCCACAGGGAACGAGAGACCTGCGTGCTCGGCAGTGAGCGGATGATCTCGATGCCTTTGGCGCGGGTGTAGCGCAGGTGGGCGATCTCGGCTGAGCCAATCAGGGCCTTGTCGTAGTGGATGTGCGTCACCTCGCCGAGCCAGTCGATCTCGATGTCGAAGCCGACGTTGTCTACCTCGCGCCGGGCGTACTGGTTGACGGAGAGGCGGTACTCTCCTTCCTTCATGGTGGCCCGGTTGGCGTAGAAGATGTTCTCGACCGGCTCCCGCGTGGTGCCGCGACCCGCGTTCATGTCGACATCGAGCCGTCCACCAGACGGCGAGACCGTACTCTTGGTGCCGAAGAAAATATGGTGCCCGCTCGGCTCCTTCATGTGCAAGTCGAGGTCGTCGTAGTTGAACCACGCCAATCGGCAGCAGAGGTCGCCACTGACGTTGCCGCCAGCGCGCTTGACCTTCTCCTTGATCGAGTCGGTGACCTCGCCGTTATAGGTCCATGAGAAGCCGTTGCCCCATTTGAACAGGGGTTTGGCGCTCTTGTGCTGGGGTGCGATCAGGCTGACCAGATTGCCGGCGTGGCGGTTCTCCAACATCACCTCGATGCTATCGACCTTGGGCAGGATGTGCCGGACGAACTCCTCGACACCTACTGTCTCGACCTTGTCGAGACTCTGAGCCTTGGCAGGGGCCTTGACGACGACCTGATCGAATACGTCGCCGTTCATCACTTTCCGCGCGCTGCGGTCCGCGAACAGGATGTCGTTGACGGAGATGTCGGTCAGCCGCGCGTGGCGACGCTCCAGGGCGTCGCCGATGCCGAGCTTCACCACGGCCTCGCGGGCCTTCTCAACCATGGCCTTGGAGACCAGCGCGGTGGGGCGCTTGTAATTGGTCGGCGCCATCACGGCGTCGAACTTGCCGACCGCCTGTTCGAGTTCCATGTTTTCGGACAGGTTGATGAGCAGGGTGCCGATGGCGGTGTTGCGGACGCGCGCAACTGAGGGCGGCACCTTGTCGTAGTTGGCCCATGTGAACAGCACACGCGCTTCCCCCGCAGGCAAGAGGTCGTGAGCCTGCTTCAATTTCGCGAACTCGGTGACGACGAACTTGTGCTCCTCGCCGCGATACAGCGACTTATTGGCAATCAGCTCCAGCACGGTGTCGATCGCCTCCTGGCTCACCGTCTGCAGGGATCGCAAGAACACCTCTTGCGTTGTCTTCATCTCGCCGATCTTGGTCGGGATGTCCGCGGCCTGGCAGAAGAAGGTCTTACCCTCGTTCCGCCCCCAAGGGATGTCGGCATAGAAGTGATTGAAGGTGCGGACTGCGCCATCGACTTCGCCGTGGTTCTTGTCGGTGCCGACATGCTTTTCGCCATGCAGGAACGGCCGGTCGATCGCCTTCGACTTGACGAACTCCGACATGGCGCCGGCAACGGCCGCATAGGCCGGCTCTTTGATCTTGACGTCCCACACGCTCTTGAGCTCGCCATCGACGATGGCGACAACCCCACCCAGGACTTTCACGAAGCGTCGGCAGGACGAGCAGTCGTGCTCGGTGCGCTTGCGGAAGATGGGGTTTGTCCCCTCGGGGAAGCTGGCGAGGTAGTGCTCCCAGAGCGCGTCCCCATCCACGTCCACACAGAACAGGTCGTGTTTGGTCAGCCGCTTGAACTGCGCCTCGACGGGCGCCTTGAAGGCGTGGAAGTCCATGTGGTCTCCTTGTTGACGATCCCCGCTGCGAACAGGGGCCTTGGGTGTGGTGACTAGTCTTTCCAGGGGTCTTCGAGATCCTTGCCTGCCATGACCACGGCGAACGGCCGCAGCGTGTGCAGGACCTTAATCGTGCCGGCGTGCTCGGCGATCACCTCGGGTAGGCGACGGTAGGCCATGGGGCTCTCATCGAGGTCAGCGCCGATGAGCGTGACGCCGCGCTCGTGGAGCCAGCGGTCCATCTGCTTGCGCGTGAACGTCCTCTTGGCGGCGGTCCGGCTGAACAGGCGGCCGGCGCCGTGCACAGTCGAATAGAGCGAGGCCTTCGACTCTTCACTGTCGACGCCTTCGATGATCACGGCATCGTCGCCCATGGAGCCGCCGACAAAGCCCTTCTGGCCCGGGAAGGCAGGCGTTGCCCCCTTGCGCACGACCCAGAGATCCTTGCCGTTGTGGTTCTCGCGCCACGCATAATTGTGATGGTTGTGGATGGTCTCGGTGATGTTGCCGCCGATGATCTGGCGCACCCGATCCACGACCCACTCCCGGCCCGCATAAGCATAGCGGCCCGCCAGCTCCATGGCGGCGATGTAGCGCCGCCCAAGCTCAGAGTCCTCGTCGATCACGGCCGGCGGCACGTTCATGCCGTCCTTGCCGCCGGCCGCCTTGAGATAGCGCGTCGCCGAGGTATGGCCGAGGCCGCGGGAGCCGAAGTGAACGCCGACCCACACGTAACCGTCTTCGTCGCGCATCAGATCGACATAGTGGTTGCCCGAGCCAACGGTGCCGAGCTGGGAGACCGCCTTCTGGCGGTAGCCCTCCATGTCGCTCTCGACCCACGCGTGGCCATCGTCGAACAGCGCGTGCTCCACCTTCTCGGCATTGGTTCGACCCACACCGAAGGAGATGATCCTGGCGATGTCGCGCGCAAGCAAGGGAGCTACGTCGCGGATCGCCTCATAGGGCGTGTCGAGGCGCGCGGCCATGTTGCCGCAGCCGATGTCAAAGCCGACACCCGAGATGGAAATCTGCCCTTCATAGGCGATGACACCCCCAACAGGCTGAGCATAACCAAGGTGGCCATCAGCGCAGATCACACCGCCCACGACGTTGCCGACCGCCATGCAGTTGCGCATCTGCTCGATGGTGGCCTCGTCGTGCTGGCCGTGGACCTCCAGGGGCGCGTTCTGAAAGCGAGCCTCCTGCGGACGCAGGGCCACAATCTCCGCACTGGCGGCCGCGGCTTCGCGGCCCAGGTGCTCTTTACGGGCAGCATCGCGATAGAGACACCACGCGGGTTGTCCGCGACCTTCGCCGACGCGAGAGTCGGGATCAACGCCAGCAGCGACGCACAATTCTCGCGCTCGCTCCATGTAGGGATCAGATCGTCTCAATGCTGGTCTCCTTGGGAAGGGGATTAGACAATCCTTGGCAATCTCAAACCTCGTACGCGCTCCTGAAGCGCCTTCAGGCGGCTCAGGATCGCGTCCGGCTCGAAGCGACGGTAGAGGCCGTCAAGCGATGGCGGCTCACGGTCGCGGGTAAAGGTTAGTGTGGGCGTAAAGTCCGAAACCTTGTCCTCAAACTGGACCAGGCTAATGACGGTGTTGTTTTCCATCAGCCGAATGGTGTGGACTTCGTGATGCCGCATGGAATAGCGCCGTCCGGCCGAGCAGGAGTATTTCCGCACACAAGACAGGCGCGTTTCGCCAACCCACGTAAAGCCGTCGCCACCGAGTAGCGGCGTCTCATAGGCGAACCGCTGGAAAAGCTCCCCCGTACGGCTCTCGCTAAACCACATATTCTGCACGCGCCCAGCGACGCAGAGCGTCGTGAAGTCATATCGGTGATCGTGCGGGTTCACGACCTCCGGCAGCTTCGAGACATCGCCATCGAAGAAATAGAGCTTGACCGTCTCCGACGGAGAGCGGCGCAGGCAGATGTAATCAAAGCCCTTGACGTGGAAGTCCCGATACGAGGTGGCGATCACCTCGTCCATGGGGACGTCGGGCAGGGTGGCGAATGACAATGTGGTCTCCTTGACCCGCTGCGAACGGGGACGTGCGATTCAATTTGCACCAAGTTGGTGCATTTGTAAAGCGTCAATCTGCGATTGGTCCCATCATCTGCCGAAAATGTTCGTGGCAGACGTAGGCCGTCAGCGGGTGCCGTTGCGGGAGAGGGTCATCGTAAAAGACGGCCTCTTCGACCTTGTGCTCGGCCGGGGCACCGCAGTGGCAGCGCTCGCCTTCGCAACAGCCGGAGATAAAGCGGGGTCTAGTCATCACCCCACCTCCAACTCAAAGCCCGGACTCAGCCGTAAACAAGACGAGAACAACTGTGCCTGTTTTTGTGCCTGTCGCGACCGCTGCTGTTCGCCGTATGTGCCGCTTATGCCGGGGCCGTCAAATCGCGAAAACGTAAGTAATTCAAGCGGTTTACTTGGTGCCGGCTGAGGGGATTGAACCCCCGACCTTCGGTTTACAAAACCGCTGCTCTACCGCTGAGCTAAGCCGGCGACAGGCGAAAAACCGCGCTTTCGATTGATCGCGCTCCCCGTGGACGGGGCGGACGGGCCGTCAGATAGCAGAGTTGGGCTGCCAGGGCTACAGGCTGACGAGCCGCCTGGAGGCGTTTGTTGCAGTCCCCTGTGTGGTAGAATCGCGATCCGGAATCGGGGCGCGGGCACGCACATGACCAAAAGGCCTCTTGTCGGCATGGCCTTGGCTGTCGGCGCGCTGGCCCTCGCCGCCATCAGCGGGGCACGGGCGGCCGATCCCGCCTTCTGCCGGCAGTATTCGCAGGCAGCCCTGAAGCAGGTGCGCGGCGCGCTTGCCAATCCGCGCTGTGCGGCCGGCCTGCAGGGTTCACGCTGGTTGACGGATTTTTCCGTTCACTACCAATGATGCCTGGGCCTGTCCTACGCCGACGCGGGTGTCGAGCGTGATGCAAGGATCAGGTATCTGCGCGGTTGCGGCGAGGGTTGAGGCCGCCGCGAGCATCGCCGCGCCAAGAACGCTGAGGTCTGCATTGGGGGCCTCTGTTGTGGTTGCGGCGTTAGCAACAAGCACGGGAGAGGTTGCGTTCCTCATCAGCCTTTCGCTTCACACGGCGTTGAGGCGCACAAAGGGGGTTGTGCGGCTCTGGCACGGGTGCTCAAGTTCCACGCGCCGTCACCTGCATCGAAGCGATCGTGGGAGCGGCGGCTTTTGTGGCGGGCGAGAAGCGGGCCGATGTTTGCAATTTTAGGGTTGGGCTTCCTCCTGGGCATGCAGCATGCGCTGGAGGCCGATCACATTGCCGCGGTCTCGAGCATCGCCGCCCGGCGCAGCGAGGTCGCCGACATCGTCAAGCATGGCCTGACCTGGGGGTTCGGCCACACCGTGACGCTGTTCCTGTTTGCGGGGGCGGCGATCCTGCTCGGGCATGCCATTCCGAAGCACTGGTCGCAGCCGCTGGAGACCGCGGTCGGCATCATGCTGGTAGGTCTGGGAGCACATGTGCTGTGGCGGCTGTGGCATGACCGTGTGCATTTTCACGGTCACGCCCATGGCGATGGCAGGCTGCACTTCCATGCCCATAGCCATGCTGGCGAACGCGGGTCGCATGACCGCGCGAGCCACGAGCACAGTCACGGCTTTCGCTGGCGCACGCTGTTGGTCGGGTTGATGCATGGCATGGCCGGATCGGCGGCGCTGTTGGTGCTCACAGTGTCCCGGGCGCCGAATGCCGCGATCGGGCTCGGCTATGTCGCGCTGTTCGGCGTCGGCTCGATGATCGGGATGGGGGTGCTGTCGACCGTGATCGCGGTGCCGATCGCGATCTCTGCGCGCTGGCTCACCCTTGCCAATCGCGGCCTGCAGGGCGCTGTCGGGCTCGTCACCATGGCGATCGGGCTGCACACCATCGTCGCGACGGCGCTCTAAATTAACGCTTTGGTGTTGGGATAGCCGGCAATTGACCCCGGTAAATGCCTATCCCGTTAGGCTTACCGGACGTTTAGTGCGGCCCTTTAACACTTGCGATGCGGTCATTGGCTAAATTGCCGCTTCGAGTACCGGACCTTTCCATGCGCCTTCAAGCGGCTTTGGCCATTCTGATCGGACTTGCGCCCGCGGCATACGCCTCGGACGGGTTCAATGTCGTCATCCCCGGCCGGCCCGGCGTCCCCGTGATCATCAACGGCGTGGATGCGTCCTTCGGTGTCGTGGAGGGCGAATTCGGCCTCGGCAAGGGCGTCAACAACCAGCCGACGGTGTATGGCGGCCACTACGTCGATGTGGTCCCCAATGTCGGTCATTATTATCCGAGCCTCGGGCAGCGGCCCGGCTATGGCCGGCTCGAGGTCGAGCCGCCGCCAAATCGTCCGCTGCCGAAGCCGGCCGAATCCTATCATGAATCATGGTCGGCGCACTCCATGCCGCTGCCGGCGACATCGCCGCAGGAGGTGCCGGCCTATCCGCCGCCGGTGATCGTGGCGCCGCCGATGGGCAATGATTTCCAACAGCGCAAGATGCGACCGCCAATGCCGAAGCATTTTCCGAACTAAGTTTTTTTAAGCCAACGAAAACAGGCATAACAGGAGAGAGAGTAATGCGTCAGACTTTGACAGGAATGATGGCAGCCGTCGGCTTGATGACCGTCGGTGCCGCGCCGGCAATGGCGTGTGGCTGGGGTGGCTGCTGCGGCTTATATTCGCCTTGCGCCCAGACCTATGCAACGGCCTATACCTACGCGCCGGCCTATACTTACGGCTATTCGGGCTGCGGCGGCTGCGGCAATTTCGGTTATGCCGGTTGGGGCTTTGAGCGCCTCGCGGCTCCCACCACTCAATATTATTACGTGAACCAGGGCCCGACCTATACCGGCCCCGGCGCGTTCGCGCCCTATCCGGTCTATGAGGAGAACGCGGTGCCTGTCGAGCATCCTGCTCGCTACGGTTACTATGAAGGCGCGGGCGTCGCAGCTCCGCCGGTCTACGGCTATCGCTACGGCTACGCGCGGCATCACTACCGTCACTACACCTATCACTATGGCCCGTATTATAATGGCCGTCGTGTGCTGCGCCGCTATTACTGAGCTTTAGATTTGTCCTGAGCTTCAACGCCTGTCCGCAGCCTGCGGGCAGGCGTTTCTCATTTCATCAGGTCAAGCCGGCTGGCGCCGATATAGAGCGCGAGCACCGCGGCATTGGAGACGTTGAGGCTCTTGATCTCGCCGGGCATGTCGAGCCGCGCGACCGCGCTGCAGGTCTCCCGGGTCAATTGCCGCAGACCCTTGCCCTCGGCGCCGAGCACCAGCGCAAGCGGCTCGCGCAATCCAATGGCCGAAAGATCTTCGCTGCCCTCGCTGTCGAGGCCGACGGTCTGAAACCCGCGCTCGTTCAACGCCGTGAGCGCGCGAGCGAGATTTTGCACCGTCACCAGCGGCACGAGCTCGAGCGCGCCTGAGGCGGCTTTCGCCAGCACGCCCGTGGCCTCCGGGCTGTGCCGCGCGGTGGTGACGATGGCCTTCACGGCAAAGGCCGCTGCGGAGCGCAGGATCGCGCCGACATTGTGCGGATCGGTGATCTGGTCGAGCACCAGCACCAGACCTTTCGGCGCGAGCGTCTCGAGGTCCGGCGAGGGCAGGGGATCGGTCACGGCATAAAGCCCCTGATGCACCGCGTCAGCGGTGAGCAGCCGGTCGATGTCGTTGGGCCGCACGATCTCCGGGGTGATCCGGGTCGGGACGTTCTCCTCGGCCAGCCGGTGTGCGGCATTCTCGGTGAGCAGGAGCTTGCGGAAGCGTCGTTCGGGGTTGGCGAGCGCCATGCTGACGGTGTGCCAGCCATAGAGGATGACCGGGCCGTCGGGGGACGCGTCACGGGCACGAAATGCGGGCCTCGGGCCAGATTTTCGCCCGAGGCTGCCCTTGACGTATGGCTTTCCCCCGCCGCGCCGAAACGGCGGCTTTCGGTCACGATTGGTCATTTGTGCCTTCTTTTCCGTGCGCCTTGTGTCATGGGTTCCGAAGAATGGCAATTTGACTGGCTTTAGCCCCTATTTTGCGGTCGCGGATTGGTTGACTTTGCCGCTTCCCATCCCCATAAACGCGCCCGGCCGCTTCGCCCATCATTGTGGAGACGCGGTTTTCACCACTCCATGGCCGCAGGTCCGGCGCCGCCGCTCAAAAAAGCGGATCAGCGGACCGCGACGCCGTCGAGCGGGGGAGTGTCCCGAGTGGCAAAGGGAGCTGACTGTAAATCAGCCGCCTCATGGCTTCGAAGGTTCGAGTCCTTCCTCCCCCACCAACTTGAAATCTCTGGCAAGTCCAGAACGCAGCTCGGACAGCTGTAATCAATCCGCAAGCATCGCTGTAAGCAATCCGAATTTCCCGGTTTGTACGCTGCCTCGAGGGCTACATTTGGCGCCCCATATGCGTGACGATCGGGGGCTACTTTCCACGGTCGGATGGGATTCAAGTGCTCCACGGCATGTCTCCGGCCGTCTCTGGAACGGTCAGATGACCTTCCGGACCCATATTTGCTACTGAGTCGCCAGACCCGAACTCACGGAATGAAAGGAGAAGCATGAAGATTGGATTCACGGGAACGCGGCGCGGTATGACAGACGCGCAGCGCAATAGCCTCCGCAAATTCCTTCAGACCGCCGCTGGCGAGTTTCATCACGGCGATTGCATCGGAGCCGATGAGCAAGCCCATGATATCGCCGAAGCGGCCGGGTTCGAGATCCACATCCACCCGCCGCTCAATCCGACGAAGCGAGCCTTCAAGATCACCCATGTTTCGAGGATGAGGCCCGAGCTTCCTTATCTCGCGCGCAACAGGAACATCGTATTTGCGACCGACGAGCTGGTTGCCACTCCGGCAGAGCCAGAGGAGCAATTGCGGTCGGGGACGTGGTCAACCGTTCGTTTTGCCAGAACGAGAAATCGGCCGATCACGATCATTTACCCGGATGCCTCATTCAATCACTGTTGACCGAGGAGCGACGTTTCGGGGCATCTAGCGACATGGGTACCTAGAGAAACAATATCCCAGAGCCTTTCGGCGGAGCCATCGGGCCTGTCCGCCTCTGGAATTATCTACATTCCGCTCTCCGGCCGTGATCGCCGGCGCCATGCTCGCGCGCTTCGCAAGGCGAGCGGACCCATTCGCGCAATCAACGGCGAATGCCGAGTGAGCAAAACGATGGCACTCGCCCCCAATCACTTGCGGCTCCAGCGATCGGTGACGTTCCGAGGGACCCCCAAATCGAAAGATGGATGGAATTCTCTTGGCTTCCACGCGAAGTCGGCTGCGGCAGCCGATTTGTCGAAAACCAAATCGGTCGCCATTCTAATACCCATCTCAGCCTTGATGCCCGGAAAATAGCGCTGAACTAAGCGAAATATCAGCAGCCACAAAGGCCGCGGGACCGGAACGATGAAGCGAGGTCGTTTCAAGCCATCGAAGATGCGGCCGATCATTTCGCGATATGTAACTGTGTCCCCACCCGGTAAATCGTAAATCTTGTTGGCGGCTCTTTCAGATTGCGCTGCACTGACGGCAGCCACCGCACAATCCTCAGCATGGACCGGTTGGCGCAAACCGCTCCCCCGTCCGCACAATGGAAAAAAGCCGAACCTCGCGATGAAACGGGCCAGTCGCGTGAGGTTACGATCGTTGCCCTCATCGTAAATGATAGTCGGGCGGAGCACCGTCCACGTCACACCAATTTTATTGCAGCAAGCGATCACGTCGTTTTCGGCCCTTGCATAGGCGTCGATCCCCGCTCGCACTTCGGGATCAGGCGAATTGGCTTTCGTGGAGATACTCGTGGTCGTGAAGAGGACAACACGCCTCAGGGAAGGTGTAGCTATATCTGGCAACGCGCCTGCGAAGAGCCTCGCGCTCGCCGTGCAATATATGACCTCAACTTCCGGCCAAGAGATTCCTTCTGGATTTGCGAGATCGCCCTTGATCCATCGAGCACGAGCCTCGCTCTGTTCCGTTCGGGAGAGGCCAAATGGTGGTTTGCTCTCCGTAAACAACTGACAGACGATGTGAGAGCCGACCAAACCCGAAGCTCCGATCACAAGACTGGATTCGGCATTGCCTGAACATTGCTTCATGATGGTCACGCCTCATTGACAGAAGCAACCATGAGCTGCAGTTTGATCTTACTTCCCGTCCTTTGCGAACGAGCTTGACTGGGACCCAAAAGCCACAGCGGCAGGGGAAAATACAACGCACAAGTTGTGCATTTCTATGTCTTTCTGTTAAGTTTCCAAACATTGTCAATTCTGTTCGCGCGGCGCGTACCGAAAACGATGTCGAACGGCCAGAAGACCATTCTCGCGGCCGTCAAACATGTTGTTTAATCTGCAGATCCTGCGCGGTATCGCGGCTGTCGGTGTAGTTTTTTACCATACCGGCTTCCTTCTTGGCGGCGACCACCACACTGAATTTTTCGGCGTTTCGACCTTCTTTGTCATTTCCGGCTTTATCATGTGCTGGATCACGCGCGACGATGCGGATCGTTTCTTGCGCAAGCGCTTCGAGCGCATCGTGCCATTTTATTGGGCTTGCACTTTCGCTCTGATATTTCTCACGTTCAAACTGCCCTTAGATCTAATGAGCTGGCAATTCGTGACCTATTTGGCGCGAAGCTTGCTGTTTCTGCCGTCACTAGATTTCCCAGTGCTCCATGTGGGCTGGACGCTCAACTTCGAAATATACTTTTATTTGGTGTTCGCGGTAGCGCTTTGGATCAATCAACGGTTTGCACCTCTGATCGCAGCCACATTCATTTATGGCGTGCTCTTACTCGACTCGGTCGGCATTGGCGGGTTCCTGGTGCATTACTACTCACACGATTACATCCGCTATTTTCTCTACGGCATCGCGGTGTACTACGGTTGGGTTGCCCTCTCGCGCTTTGCGCCACGTTGGCCGACAATCATCATTGGCATTACAGCCATTGTGATCTGCTATGGGTCGCAATTCGTTAAGCCCTGGGTGCCAGACCTGACGCTGCTCGCGCATGCGCCGATCATCATCGTGACCAGCGCATTATTTTTGGAGAGCAGCGGCGTCGTTGTTAGATGGCGACCGTTGGTCCTGATCGGCGATGCCTCCTATGCTATCTACTTAACGCACCTCATCTTCTTCACGATGGCCGAGAGCCACGCCATACGACACGGTGAGACGCTGCCGAAAAATAGCGTCCAAGTGATGCTGCTTTGGGTTGCCGCGAGTATCGCAATCGGCGTTTGCGTTCATCTTTACGTCGAGAAGCCAATGCTGCGTAGGATTCGAAACGGAAACTGGACAACAAGAAGAAGCGGCGAAAGCAAGGTGGAACATTCGGAAACGACCGTGGCTTCCGCGATGACGAAAGGCTAGCTCCCGCTTTATGGATAGCACCGAGGGCGCAATTGCCGATCCTGCCGCGGATTGAGGGGCGAATTGGGCCCGCTCAGGCGGCGGTCCGGGCCTCTACGTTCGCCACCTCTGCTTTCGCTACGGTGTGGACGCCGAAAGTTGAAGATGGATCGGCACGATCCGAACGCGGCAACCAACGTCGAGCCAGCTTGCGGCCTAGTCGATTAAAGCGCGTCCTCGATGCAGATGTAGGTGACGGTCGATACCGCTATTGTCACGGCGGTGAGCAGGGCAAAAGTCGCGAGATAGCGGCCGAGCCGCATCGGAAAACGAAGTGGACACCGCTTCGCAGTGAAGAAAACGCGCCAAAACAAGAATCTGGAACTTCGGTTCTGATTCAGTCAAAACCGAAGCTCTACGATGGGATCAACGCCGAATCGTCTTGCGTTTGCGGAATGCCCTGCCCGGGAAGAAACAAGGCAATCGGACGAATCTCGTAGACCGCGCCGGGATTGGCGGTTCTGAGTTCGCGCGCGGCGGCGATGGCTTTGTCCTCGCTGTTGACATCGACGACGTAGAAACCGAGTAGCTGCTCCTTGGTCTCGGAGAACGGGCCGTCGAGCACGATGCCCGCGCCGGGCCCGCGCAACGTGAGAGCCTTTTGCGTTGCCCCGAGCCGCGCGGCGGGTCCGAGCTTGCTCGTCCGGTTGATGCGAGCATGAGCCTCGTTGAGACCGGCCATCACGGCGGCGTCCTCCGCCGGCGTCCAGGACGTTACCTCGGTTTCGACGTGATAGGCGAGAATGGCGTAAAGCATGAGTTTCCCTTGTTCCGATTGGCCTGCACACCCTCAAGGACGTTCGGTGCCAGCCTATTCCGACACCGCCACGATCTCGTTCGGGAGGAGGCGCGAAACAATCCTGAAGCACGATCAGAGCCGGTGCCTCCCGAACGCGGCTCGCGCAGGAGGCGACTGACGCAGCATAACGAAGGCGACACGGAGGCCGGCTATCGACGAGCGTCGAGCCGGGCCGGGCGGTGATTCCGGCGGGCGTTTCCCTGGGGTGACCGCGCAAAGTTCAAAAAGCGCGGCGGGAAGGTTCCCGCCGCGCTCCAACTGTTGCAACTCGCTGGTCCAGGCGCCGAGGCGCCCCGTGCCAGCCGTCATGACGGCCTAGCGGGCGACCTCAGCGAGGTGACAGCGCTTGGGATAAGACACTGGATCACCTCCTTTCCTTGTTGATGGGACTCCCAATATAGGGCTTGGGCGGCCCGGGTCAAAGCGTGTCCTGGCGGTGGAACGGGAGCGAGCGAAGGGCTCAGCCGGTTGAAGCCGCCCGCCCGGCCGTGCTAGGGGATCGTTGGCGCGCGGGTGTAGCTCAATGGTAGAGCAGCAGCCTTCCAAGCTGAATACGAGGGTTCGATTCCCTTCACCCGCTCCAATGTTTTCAATGGTTTATCACGTCCTCCGTTTTCCTTTCGGACAAGGATGCTGGTGCTCATTCGGACAAATGTCCGTCTTTCCTTCGCGCCGCGCGCCGCTTCTTGGCGCCGGTGGCGATCTGTTTCGTGGCCCGCTTCACGTATTTCGGCAGCACCTTGACGATGGTGTGCCTGCTCTGCGCCAAGATCTCGGGTCAGTCAGCTCGGCGTCGTCAGTTTCGGTTAGGCCCACCATGTCGGAACGAGGCAAAGGATATCTCATCGCGCAAGCCGCCGTTCCTCGATGGCTCTGACGTGAGTGATTATTTGGAGACCGAAGCCATCCGTCGGCTGGTAGCGATTGGGCTGAAGGTGAAGAAATAAGTCACTTTGGAGAAGTTCAAATGCGCACCTTCATTTTTGCTTTGGCTGCCATCGTTCCTGCTTTTGCGAGTGATTGGGCCAGAGCCGACGACGTGCCCGAGTTCGATATCGCTCGAAACTGCAAGGCAGAAACGTCAGATGCGGGCATCGAGGGGCCCGCCCGCTGCACGAGTGACGAAACAGAAGCCAAGAATCAGCTGGCCAAACGCTGGTCTTCCTATAGCGCGTCACAGAAAAAGGAGTGCGTCGGCGAGAGCGTCATCGGGGGCGATAAGAGCTACGTCGAGCTTTTGACCTGCCTCGAAATGTCGGCCGGCGGCCAATTTAGGTCAGATCCAAATCGTCTTCGCTAGGGAGCGGCGTTAACACGCCCGCCAGGCCGCGCCTGCGCGTTATTCTGCAGTGGTCGTGGCAGACGGCGGGCAACAAAAACACGCATCAGCGAGCCACTCTGGTGCAGCTACCACATCAAAGCCGCGACGCCGAACATAGCCACCCCGATCGCCACCATTGCGGCGAACAGCCACTCAGTCCGATCCAAACGAACCATGGGCAGCCTCTCGAAAATCGACCCGCCATTGGCGACGGGTCAGTCCAGGGAGGAAGTACCAAAACATAGCGTAATTCCCGGGCTCGTTGAGTGACACAATTCACACACGCGCTCGCAAACCGCTATTAGTCAACAATGATGTCCGTAGATCGGGACGGTCGCGCTTCAGGCGCAGCGCTCGTCATAGCCAGGGCAGCTGGGGATATCCCCTTGCCCTCGCGCCCTAGTTGCGCTTGGATTGTGGCGGGTCTAGGGGGCAATGTTCATGCGTAATCTGGGAATCGTGGCGCTATGCGCCGCACTGGGCGGCTGCGCGTCGTCCGCGGCTGATATTGCACCGGCATACGTCTCGCCGGTTGCCTACCAATCTTATACCTGTCAGCAACTGGCGCTCGAAGCTCAATCGATCTCGACTAGGGCCGCCACACTTTCCGGCGCGCAAGACAGCCAGCGAACCAAGGATGCTTGGGCCACGGGCGCTGCGGTCGTTATCTTTTGGCCGGCCGCGTTTTTCGTTGGTGGTGATAAGCAGACGGCAGCTGAGCTTGCTCAGATGAAGGGCCAGATGGTTGCCGTCGAGCAAGCGTCCATCGCGAAGAAGTGCAACATTCAGTTTCAGGGCAAACCAGAAGGTAAGCCTGACGGCACCTGAGGCTCATCAGCCGGCTGGTCGGGCTCGGGCTCAAGGCGAAGGGAGACCGCAGATACGCACGAATACCCCAGGATCGTGATCCGCATCACGGTGAAATTGAACCGCTGGCTTATTCTGGGAGGGACATCCTATCTCCCCCGAGCAAACCAGGAGAACCCGCCATGAGCAGCACGACTGAACCTCGACAGGCACCAGACATCGAACGCGACATTCAGACCCTGCGAGATGACGAGCTTGACGCGGTTACCGGCGGCTCGTTTGACATAGGAAACATTGTCGGAAGTATTGCCAAAGTTTCGGTGCCTGTACTGCCGTGACGATCAGCGCAGCCGCGAGATTATGCTGATGTCGACGGCGTAGGACTTGGCGATTTCGGCCATGGCCTAGCTAAAGAATAAGGCCGCCTCAGTTGGCGGCCTCATCCGTTGCGCTCGTGTCTAACGAGTCGGCCTATCGACACCGCTATCCGAGCCACCAACCAACCCGCCCCGAGGGCCGTACCAGCCGCCTGCGGGGGTGCCCACGGTGCTGCCGGAGCCCATGCCGACCGTACCGCCCGACCTGGCCGCATATCGCGGATTGAGGCCGCACATAGCGCCAGTGCCCGACGCTGCCGCCCTACACTGGTGGAGAGTCGCGAAATGGCAGTTGCCTGGATGGCCCCAGTGACCGCCCTGCAGGCAATAGCGCGCCGCGGAGGCGGGTGACGTTGATGCGGTCAGCGTGAGCGTGGAAGCAACTGCGAGAGTTGTGATCAGAAGAATGCGTCGCATGGGGGCATCCCTTTCGTGCTGGTCGTCGCCCCAACCGCGCTGACTCTGATCTCCCGACCAGCTGGCGAGCTTGATCTGGATCAAAGGCCCCACATCGCCAGTGCCGTCTCGGCCGATGTCGGGTCATCCTTGATACGATAGACGGTCTGACGGGTGAGGCCTGAGGTCCGCGCTATGTCAGCGACGTTGGCGCTCTGACCAAGCATGTTCCGCACGGTGCTGAACTGGTCGCGCGTGTAGCTCGGCTTGCGCCCGCGATATCCTTCGCCCTTAACTTGGCGTGCTCAATACCGGCTCGCTGAGCGGCCTTCGTCGCTTCGGCCTGCGCCTCTGCGCCGTCGCGGCCATGAAGGCGATCAGTGCGTCGCGCACGGCCTTCTGCACGGGATCCTGAGTGGCACCATCAAACGTCACGTTGTTGATGACGGTGCGGATCACCACGCCGCGCCGCATGAACTCGGGGTGGTCGGGACCTCACGAAAAAAGCCCGGCGGGCTGGGTATCTCGCCGGGCAAGGCTCGCTATGTGGAGAGCGACCGCCCGAAATGACGATGCGTCCCCACGGTACCCTGCCACATGCCATACGCGGTTACCCCGGCAACCTTGGATTAGCGGGGGTACCGCAATTGCGGTATGCAAGTGCCACCCGGAGGGTTGGGCAAAACTGCGGGGAAATGAAAAAAGCCCGACGCGCCAAAGCCATCGCACGCCGGGCGTAGTATCGGGAGGCATCATCGCCGACTAGCCCAGCGAGGTCCATCAAATAAGAACCAAGCGCGGTGCCGACGTCGGATTGAACCAAACGCAATTACGCCAACGTAATCTCATATGGTTGCACGGAGCTCTCGCCCCACTTCCACCTTCGAGAAGGGGAAGCGGGACTGAGCCGACGGCCGCACCGCCTGGCCGGTGCCGGATCGAGGCGTGAACCATCGGCCAACGGCCGCGTTGATGGTGGCGCAGCGGCACAGGCCGACTCCTCCGTTGCGCACGTCGCCGGGCGCGGCGGGCCAAAGGTTCGGCCTAGGCCATGCAGCGTCCGGCACCGGCGGGGATCAAAATTTGAAAATCCCAGCCGCGCGGGCGCCCTGGTAGCGACCTGCGGAGGCCCAGAGACTCTATCAATATGGAAATCAATACGGACAGGTCGGCGTATTGGTCCAAGGTTGGGTCGCGAAGGCACCAACGCGCGGCCCGGGCGCGCATCCGGAATATCCGTATCCATAGCCCCCGTAGGGCACGGCGCCGTAGGCTCCGTACGGCGCGGCACCGTACGCTGCGTACGGATCACCGTAGTAGCCGTTGTAGGCTGAACCGATGGCGGCCGCGGTGCCAATGGCGGCAGCAGCCGCGACGCCAGCGCCGACATACGGATACCCCCCGCGACGGACATGTCGTCTCGCCACCCCAGCGACACTTACCGGGGTCGCGGGACGACCGACGCGCGCCTGCGCGCTTGCGATCGATAGCGGCAAGCCGCCATGAT
Source organism: Bradyrhizobium sp. Tv2a-2 (assembly GCF_000472425.1). Classification (GTDB taxonomy): domain Bacteria; phylum Pseudomonadota; class Alphaproteobacteria; order Rhizobiales; family Xanthobacteraceae; genus Bradyrhizobium. The sequence goes on from NZ_AXAI01000008.1 coordinate 259,410, forward strand.
CGGACCAGCCGAACGAAAGGGACGTCGCGCAAAGGAATGCGGAACCAACGAGGATGGTCTTCGTGGCATGTTTCATGGGATGCTCCGTTAGTTACAGCACCACGTCCGGCGCGAGCAAAAGGCCGAACACGCTGTGGGCGAAGGCAAACGAAAACACCGCAACAAATGGGGGCCCGATCAGGATGCCCTGCGGAAGGTCTCGCAACCTCATCGTATAAGAATACCACGGAGGTTGCAGTGTCCTAATTCACAGTCGCGAGCGTCGACCGTGATTGTCGAGAAATCGCACGCCCTGCTCCCTTTTATTTTCCCAAGGCCGGGTCCGGCGGCGACTTCCGTCTCAATATGGTGGCGGCGGCCTCTCGGCCTCGCGCGCGGGCGAAAAACGGCGGCAAAGTTTCGTCAGTGCTTCTCGACCACAATAGCGAGAATTGCGAATGTGGCCCCAATAATCGCCACGCAGAAATTGAGTGTGTTCTGACCTACTCGAAGATCTGTGGGGCGGGTCGCGGTTAGGATCCGCACAAGCCCCCAAAAGCCCATCACCAGACCCGAAAAAATCATCCAGGCCATAAGAACCTGGTTGGCGTTTATTTTGCCGACGTCCCAGGGGACCGCCAAAATAAGAACCGCTAGTAAAATAAACGCGGTACCGATTACAAAAGAAAACCAACCTGAACCGGCAGGCTTGTCGGTGGCATATTTCCGCCCCGAACCGGGAGAATTGGTGGAGGACATGGGCTTCCCCTCCCAAAGGTTGCGGCTGAACCGAGAAACCAACACGTCAAACTAACACAATTTGAGATTGTCGCCCACCGTTCTCTACGCCCTCGTGCCCTCTCTGGCAGGCGCCTCTCGTCTTTCGAACTCCACGGACTTGAGGCACCAGTTTCGCCAAGCCTCCGTCCAGTCCCAAGACCAGCTACCAATTGCCATATGGTAGTCGCGGAACCTCTCGAAATGCTCCCTCGCGTCGGTGCGGCCGGTCTCTTTGGCTATGTCCCGGTGGATCTTTCGCATGAACATCTCGCCCTTGGTGGCCTGCGAGCGCTGTCATCGCGTGGAAGCATCAGGGTGCCCGAGAGGCGCAACGCCATCACGGCATCCAGCTCGGCCATCAGATCGGGATACGGCGGCACGCCTTCATGATGGGCCACGTCTTGCAATACTCGTGAAACATCCAATCGACTGTGCCGAACCTGATGCCGACAGTGGCGCTGGCATCGTCACCGCCGCTACGCCAGCTGTCGAAGGCCGGAAGAAATATCGTCGCGGCGCAAGCTGCATCGTAATCGCCGCCGAGCGGCTCGTTCGGGAAAGGCCGGTTTTGGAACCGCGGCCGCTCGGAAAAGCAAATTTGCGTCAATTCGAGAAGACCGCGCAATACGTGGTCCTCACGTGAGCTTGCGGCCACCACTAGAAGTAGTGGATTAGTACCACGGCCACCATTGTCCTCACTGACGCCAAATTGCTAACCCGTTTGGCATCGGGGCGATTCCACCGGGGATACGTATCGGCAGCTATGCTGGGGACTAGGGCCATAACAAAAGCTGAACGCGTTGCGGAGTTTAAGAAGCGAAAGCAACGCTTCGCTCAGCGAAAAATCCATCCCGCCGATCGGGAAAAGGCCGTTGCTGAAGGCTGGTCCGCGACAGGTCGTCAGTATAAGGACGGACAAATCCAAATCGAAAAAACCAAATCTCACGACGAAGTTTTGGAAAATCGATTCTGGTCGGTGCTGTATCACCTCGGATATGACGAGCTAAATATTGGCCGCAAGTTCAAGATCCAAGTCACAGACCTCGACAAGGGCGAAGAAGTCTCGAAGCAAGTAGATGTCTTCGCCAAAGACGACGACACCGTGGTCATTGCAGAATGCAAGTCGTCTGCTTCCAAGTCTACGACCAGTTTCCAAAAAGACATCATGGAGTTTGCGGCGCTGAAAAAGTCGTTCGCAAAGAGCGTGACGGCCGTCTACGGCAAAGATGCCAAGTTGAAATTTATTTGGCTTATTGTCACGCGGAACATAATTCTCACCGCCAATGACCTAAAGCGCGCCGAACACGAAAATATTCAGGTCGTGGGCGATCGGGACCTGCGGTACTTCGAGGAGATCGCGCGAAATATAGGTAAAGCCGCAAAATACCAATTTCTCGCCGAATTCCTGGAAGGCGCCAAGATCAAGAACCTCGAGGACCATCAGGTACCGGCAATCCGAGCAAAAATAGGCGGGCATCTGGCGTACTATTTCCTGGTGCAGCCGGAACGCCTTCTACCCATCGCGTTCGCAAACCATCGAAGCCTTCGAGATCCATCGGGAAATCCAGCTTACCAGAGACTCGTAAAGCGGGCGAGACTCAATCAAATCAGCGCGTTCTTGGACCGGGGTGGATTTTTCCCCAATTCAATCTTGGTCAACTTCAAGAAGAGGGTAAGATTCGACTGCAAGCAGAGCTACGAAGATCGACAAATCGAGTTCGGCGATCTTTCGCTTCCTGATGCCTACAAGACTGCGTGGATCATTGACGGTCAGCACCGCTTGTATGGTTTCGCGGCGGAGACAGCTCAAAAGCGGCGTTCGAATATCATTCCGGTGATAGCGTTCGAGAATATCTCTCGGGGGATCGAAGCCGATCTGTTCGCGACTATCAATGGCAAGCAGGCCAAAGTTTCGAAAAGCATACTTGATGAGCTTGAGGGTGACCTCAAATTCGATTCCGAAGATTTTAAGTCGCGTACAGGCGCAATCGCGTCGCGATCACTGGCATTGTTGGACGCCGAAAACGGAGGACCGTTCAACGATCGATTCAAAACGCCCGAAACTGAAGAAAGCGACGCCGTATGCCTTACGATCTCCGAATTGAAAAAGGCGGTTGTGCAATCAGGCCTAATTGGGAGGCCCGGAACAAAAGATCGTCCACCGCAACCCGGATACGCGACGCGGAATACAAGCGAGGATTCTCTACAGGCCCTGTCTGATCTGCTGTCTGCTTACTTCGATAAGATTCGTCGCGCCAACCTGGACCGTTGGGAGCTTGGAAGATCCGCGCACCTGTGCATGAATATCGGCGTTGCTGGCCACATTAGGCTGCTTGCTGCGCTGTGCGATCATCTAGCTGCGGATACGAAGCAAGATCCCAGTCAACTTGAGCCTAACGAGCTCGTTGAACAGCTTGGGCCTTATCTCGATCCGGTCTTGAAGTTCATTGCCGAGGCTAGTGATCTCGATTTCGAAGCGCACTTCAAACCGATCTTCGGCTCTGGCGGCCCACCGAGATACTTTTATGAACTGGCGCGCCTCGTACAGGAAAAATTTCCCCAATTTATACCCAGCGGTTTGAGCGAATACATCAGCACCAAATCTTCGGAAGACTCTCGGAAGGCCGACGAGCAGGTTAGGCGCGTCATCGACAAGATTCATTTGCACGTTATCGGCGTACTGAAGCAGCGCTACGGGGATCGCTATTACACGGCAGGTATTCCTCAAAAAGATATTCGGATGAAGGGCCTTGATCGACAGCAGGATGCTGAAGTTGATGAGCAACTTGACCCGATAACGTATCTCGATGTCGTGGACTTGAAAAAGATTGTAGAGCACAAGAATAATTGGCTTTATTTCGAGCCGACGATGAATATCAGGATGCGCGATGATCGAAGGGGAAATGCAAAAAACATTTCTTGGTTTGATACGCTGAACGACATCAGAAAGATCATGGCGCATCCCGCTAATCGATCCTACAAGCAAGCCCACTACGATTTTTTGGATACCTTAGAGGCTGAACTCGAAAAGAGGTTCGGCACCAGTGCGTGATTTGGTTCCGTTCCTCAAGTGGGTTGGGGGCAAGCGATGGATGACATGGCGTCACGATTGGCTCTTCCCATCCGAATATAAGTGCTACTTTGAGCCGTTTCTTGGAGGCGGTGCAGTCCTGATGCATCTCCAGCCGAGGAAGGCCGTAATTGCTGATCTAAACGTTGATCTGATCGAAGCGTACAAGGCTGTTAAGCGCGACTGGCGCCAAATCGAGCGCTTGCTGGCAAAACATCAGCGCCTTCATTCTCATGACTATTACTATAGAATTCGTGCTACCCATTTTTCTGAGCGGACCGAAGAGGCGGCCAGATTCATTTATTTGAACAGAGCCTGTTTTAATGGAATCTACCGCGTCAACCTGAAGGGAGAGTTCAACGTTCCGAAAGGTAGCAAGGACGCAATTGTGCTAGACGATGACGATTTCGGATCGATCTCGCAGGTTTTGAGGAAATGCCAAATTGTCGCTCAGGACTTCGAGGAGACGATCGCCATGGCCGGAAGGGGCGACTTTGTCTTCGTCGACCCGCCTTACACGGTGAAACACAACAACAACGGCTTTATCAAATATAATCAGGATCTGTTCGCTTGGGCGGATCAGGTGCGGCTGAGAGACTGCATCAAGGATGCGGTCTACCGAGGGGCATACGTCCTGTTGACGAACGCCAACCACTCCAGCGTCCGGGATCTATATAGGAACTTAGGCGCCATGCATCAGCTCGATCGGGCTAGTATTCTCTCCGCGTCAAGTTTGCATAGAAGGTTGAGTTCAGAGCTCGCGATCACGATCGGCTACTCGGCAATGGAGCCCTCAAGTGCTGCGATTTCGCGGGTGCGCGCCGCTCAAGCAGTACGTTGAGGAGAACGCGCTGCTGTGAACGCAAAACCCAGCCCATGAAGAACCTCCGAACGCTGCGGCATTTCGAAGTCCATCGGCATGAGCGAGCCATCGCTCTGCCATGCCGGGCGAAGCTTGGGGGCTAAGGGCTGGAGCGGAAGCGCCGGCGGTGAATGCAGGCGGTTGCTTGTGTGGTCAAAAAAGATTGTAATCCGCCTATCAGGCGTAACACATAACCCCGGAGCGGGAAGAAATGGGAGAGGCCAAAGCCCATTATGAGGTGATTGTCGTCGGCGCTGGCGTGGCGGGCATTTACCAGATCAAGCGGTTGATCGATCTCGGCATCGACGCCACCGTACTCGACTCGGCCCCCGATCTCGGCGGCACCTGGTACTGGAACCGCTATCCCGGCTGCCGTTTTGATTCCGAGAGCTACACGTACGGGTTCTCATTCTCACGCGAACTGCTTGAGGAGTGGCACTGGAAAGAACGTTTTTCCGGTCAGCCCGAGAATTTGCGCTACCTCAATTACGTTGCCGACAAGTTCCATTTGCGCGAGCACATGCAGTTCAACTGCAAGGTCGAGGCGATGCGCTTCGATGAAGTGCGCGATCTATGGCAAGTGCTGGTCGAGGACGGCCGCAGGCTTACCTGCCGCTTCGTGGTCCTCGCGATCGGCCTGCTCTCCGCGCCGACTATGCCGCGGCTGGAGGGTATCGATGACTTCAAAGGCCGTTCGTTCCACACCTATTATTGGCCGCATGAGCCGGTCGATCTGGCTGACAAGAAGGTAGCCGTGATTGGCACCGGCGCCACTGGCATTCAGTTGATAGGCGAGATCGCTGACAAGGTCGGCGACCTAACCGTATTCCAGCGTCGACCCAATTGGAGTGCGCCGCTCAACAATAGTGCGATCTCCGAGGAGGAGATGGCCGACATTCGCTCGCGATATGACGAGATCTTCGCCGCCTGCGCCCTCACACCCGGCAGCTTCCTGCACGGGCCTGACCGCCGCGGCTTCTACGAAGTCACTCGCGAGGAACGGCTCGAGTTGTGGGACAAGCTCTATGATGAACCTGGCTTTGGCATTTGGCTCGCGAATTTTCGCGAGACATTCATGGACGAAGCGGCAAATGCCGAGCTGTCTGAATATATCGCCGATCGCATCCGCCGCCGTGTCAAAGATCCCGAGGTGGCCGAAAAGCTGATCCCCAGGGATCACGGCTTCGGCGTGCAACGTCTGCCGCTGGAGACGAAATATTTTGAGGCCTATAACCGCGATAACGTGCATCTCATTGACATAAGCGAGACGCCGCTCGTTCGCGTGACCGAGAAAGGCCTGCGTACCACCGAGCGCGACTATGAGTTTGATATTATCGTCTACGCCACCGGGTTCGATGCCATAACTGGCGCCTATGATTTGATTGATATTCGGGGCATCGGCGGCGAAACGTTGGCTGGAAAATGGAAGCATGCGCCATCAACCTTCCTTGGCATGCTCGTCCATGGCTTTCCGAATCTCTTGATGCCGACCGGACCGCAAAGCGCATCGGCTTCGACGAATTTTCCGCGCGGCATCGAGAATGGCGTCAACTGGTGCGTGGACCTGCTGCAACATATGTGGGACCGCGGCTACGTGCGGGGCGAAGCCACGCGCGAGGCGCAAGAGCGCTGGACCGCACATGTGGCCAAGATGTACGAGATCATGCTGATGCGCAAAGCCAAGTCTTGGTTCACCGGCTATAACTCTAATGTCCCCGGCCATGAAGAGGGCACCGTCCGGTACTTCGTCTACAATGGCGGCACGCCGAAATTCGTCGGAATCATCCAAGGCATAGCCGCGAATGGCTATCAGGAGATCAACTTCTGGACGGGCTCGGGTACCGGCGCACAACCGACGACTGCCAGCGCGTCCGGCTCGACTTCCCCCAGTTGGGCCGCTTCACGGCATCGGCGAATGCCATGAGCAGATAGTGCTTGCCGTCGATGGCATCGCGAGATGCGGATAGCCGCATAGGAATGCTCTCCAGGAGATCTCTGCACTCGATGGTAGGTCAGCGTTTGATGACCGCCATTGCCCGGTATGGCCTGAAGCTCGGCAGCCACCTGTATCTGATCGGGGCTAAACGGCGCCGGCCCGACCAAACAGTGCCTTCTGCGTCCTACCTTTCATACTGATCCGGCGCCATCGCCCAGTGAGACTGATCATGCTCGAATGCGTAGTTGCGATTGGTCAGCGCCGGATTGCGATTGACCATCGGCCGCATGAACATCGGGTGGGTCGCGCTGCGCACCTCGTGCTCGACCGTGAAGAGAAGTTTGCCGCTGCTGAGATCGACGATGTTGCAAAACCGGTACTGATACTGATTGTCCTCTCTGGAGACCAGGTTGCGCGCTTCCAGCCGGCGGTGCGGGCCCGAGAAATCGGTGATGTAAATCTGAACATGGTGGCCGTCATATTCGGGACGGGCAGAATCGGTCTCACGGAACAGCAGCTGCTGGTCGCGGCCCGCCTTGACGGCCGTCACCTTGCGGTCGCCATTCCTGAATTCGGCGGGCATACCCATAATCGCCGGATAGAAGGCGCAGATCCCCGGCGCGGTTCCGGCCGGCACCTCGAATTCGACATAGGGTATGCCAAGCGTGATGCGCCCGAAGCGCGCCGCGTCTGGTTCATAGCAGCGCAGACGGTTGCCCCACGGACAGACGGCCTCGACGTAATCATTGTGTTCGGCGAACGCGAACGCGGTGCCATCGAGCTTACTGGCGACAGACGCCAATCGCTGCAGCAGCGCGTTACGACCTTCGATGACCAGCCCAACATGACCGCGCAGCACCTGCGGCTTGCCGGTCGGCAAATGAAACTGACTCTGTCCAGCGTTGATCCACATGTTGGTGTCGGACACCATCAGATAGGGGTCGCGGGTGAGCCCTAGTCCGACGACGTAGAACAAGGTCGCAAGGCGTTGATCCGGGACCTGGACGTTGACGTGCTCGAGATGGATCGCGTTGCCGAGATCCTCGGCGGAACGATCGAACTGATGTGACATGGGTGCGGCTCCAGGTACTGATGACGGACAGGTCCTAGTACAGCAAAACGCGTTGACCAATCGTACCATCGGGCGATGGCTCCTGCTGGCCGAGGCACGGCATCGGTTGGCAGCCTTGCTGCGAAAGAAATTCCATGTAGTCTGAAGAAACATGAGGAGAAAGTCGATGGGGGGAGTTCTGGAGGGCGTGCGCGTCCTGGATTTCGGGCGCTATATCGCGGGGCCATATTGCGCGACGCTCCTGGCCGAATTTGGCGCCGAGGTCATTCGCGTGGAGAAGCGCGACGGCAGCGAGGATCGCTTCGTTGCACCGGTCGGCGCAGGTGGCGAAGGTGCTCTGTTTCTACAGATCAACAGAAACAAGAAGTGTATCGCGCTTGATCCGATGAAGCCCGAAGGGCAGGAGGTGATGCGCCGCCTGGTTGCGACGGCTGACGTAGTCGTCGCCAATTTACCGCCGCAGACTCTGCGAGCGATGAAGCTCGATTACGAATCGTTGAAGGCGATCAAGCCCGACATCATCCTAACGACGGCGACTGCGTTTGGCGGGCCGGGGCCCTGGTCCGACCGTGTCGGCTTCGACGGCGTCGGTCAGGTCATGTCGGGTTCGGTGTATATGACCGGTGCCGGCGATCCACCTTACCGTGCCGCCGTGAACTGGGTTGATTTCGGAACCGCGCTGCATTGCGCATTCGGGACACTCGCCGCCCTGATCGAGCGCGGCAAATCCGGCCGCGGGCAAATTGTCGAGGGCGCGTTGCTTGCAACCGCGTTGTCTTTCACCAACGCAACGCTGATCGAACAGGCCGTGATCAACGTCAATCGCGTTCCGACTGGCAATCTCGGGCAGACCGCCGCGCCGGCAGACATCTATCGCACCAGGGACGGCTGGTTGCTGTGTCAGGTCACTGGTCATCCACTGTTCATTCGCTGGGCAAGGCTGATGGGTGAGGAGGAGCAGTGGCTGAACGATCCGCGCTTTGCGGACGACATCAAGCGGGGCGACAATGGTCCCGTCATCAGCGAGCGGATGGCGCGTTGGTGCGCCGAGCGTACGACGCAGGAGGCCGTCGATACGCTGGGCAAAGCCATGATTCCGGCCGGCCCCGTCCTGAGTCCCCAGCAGGCGCTGGATCATCCGCATATTCGCGCCACCGGCTTCATGCAGGACGTCGATTATCCGGGATTGCCGAAACCCGCACCGGTGGTGCGCGCTGCCGTTCGGCTGTCGGAAACGCCGGGCGAAATCGCGACGCGTCCGCCGATGCTCGGCGAGCACACCCATCTTGTCCTGACCGAACTTGGCTATGACGCGACTGCGATTGCGACGCTGCGGAAAGCCGGCATCATCGGCGGATAGTGACGGGGGATTCAAACTGCCCCTTGATTGTCCCAGCCGCCATTCAGATCGCCCGCACTACGCGATCCGTTCAGCAAATCGTAGGCAGCAGCCGCCGAACTTCTTCCAGCAATTCGGGAATCGCGCCGTTGTCGTTGGATAAATGCTTCAGCAGGGCATTCTGAAACAGCCCGTCGAACAGCGCATAAAGCACACCGGCGGACACCGCCGGGCGCTTGCCGCCGAGTTCCGCATAGCGCGAGGCGATCCGCCAGATCATGTTTTCGAGGCTCTTGTCGATTTCGACGACGTCCTTGCGGAAGGCTTCCTCGAAGAGCGCCTGGGCGCGCAGATCGTACCAGAGGCGGTGCATGCGTGCCTCTTTGCGAAGGGTTTCCGCGAGCTTGACGAGAAAGCCTTCCATTAGTTCTTCGCGACTTTGTGCACTGGCCGTGACCTGATCGTAGCGGGTCACGCACTTAGCCTTGTAATGGCTGACGCAGCAGCAGATCAGATCCGTCTTGTCGCGGAAGTAGTAGTGAAAGACCCCATGCGTGAACGCTGAATTCTGCGCGATTTCACGCAGACTGGTGCGTGCGTAGCCGAGCTCGCCCAGCGTCTCTAACGCGGCTTCGGCGAGTTCGAGCCGGCGTGCATTGAACTTCTCCTCCTTGAGCGCCTCGGCCGCGTCCAAAACCCGCTTCCTCGCGCTCGCCACTTGCTGCGCCATCGACGTCCGTTCCTCATCTTGCTCTGCCGTCCCTCGGAAGCGAAGACGATTCGCGCCTCCTCCCAACACGATTGACTGTACCCGCGTCAGAAATGTTTGACAATCGTCAAGCATTGTCTTGACAAGTGTAAAGCGACGACTAAACATTTGTCAAAAATGATTTTGACGGTCGTAAAGACGTCGAAAAAGAACATAAGCGGAGGAGGAGTCAGCGGAAGCAAGCCGCCTCGTCGATTATCTGCGGTCCCCGAGCCGACGCGCCAGAGAGCGTCGTGCAGATGCTCGCGGCGATACGCCGCTCTCAATCAAAACAAGCAACGCAAAACAAGCAACGGAGGAGACGTTATGAGTGCGAAGACCCTTGCTGGCAGAAATGCGCTGGTGACCGGTGGCGCGCGGGGTATCGGCGCCGCGATTGCAGAGGCCCTGGCAAATGCGGGTGCGGCAATCATGATCGCCGATATCCTCGAAGACGTCGGCAGGGACACTGCCGCGACGATCGCGAAATCAGGCGCGAAGGCCGGATTTGTGAGGCTCGACGTCACCGACGACCAGCAATGGGAGAGGGCGGTGGCAACCGCCGTATCCACGCTCGGTGGCTACGACATCCTCATCAACAATGCCGGGATCGAGATCACGTCGCTTGTCATCGATGTGCGGGCCGAGGATCTGCGTCGCATGTGCGACGTGAACATCGTCGGTGTCGGACTCGGCATGAAGCACGCGTTCCGTGCCATGCGTCCCGGCGGCGCGGCTGGTGCGGGCGGTGCGATCGTCAACATTGCCTCTGTCGCCGCCACCATCGCGTTTCCGGCCATCGCCGGGTACTCGGGGACCAAGTCTGCAGTAGACCGCATGACGCGGGTCGCGGCCATGGAGGCCGGCAAGCTCGGCTACGGCGTGAGGGTCAACTGCCTCTATCCGGGCCTGGTGCCGACCGACATGGGCGTGCAGCTCGCCGGCGACATCGTGAAGGTGGGGCTCGCGCCGGATCCCAATGCCGCGGTCGCATCGGTCGTCGAGCAGACGCCGCTCGGTCGGCTCGCCGCGGTCAGCGACATCGCCGATGCTGCCGTTTTCCTCTGCTCCAACGAGGCACGCTTCATCACTGGAGCCGGGTTACCGGTCGACGGTGGCATGGGCATGTAGTGCCGCTCGTTTCGTCCTGACCGACGCCGCCGGGGAGGCGCAATCGCCTCTCGGAACGAAGACGCATGGCCAGACCGGATGGCCGGTTGAACTGCGATCAAAATCAAAACGCGAAAATCATTAGGAGGATTCAACATGAGCGAGAAGCGCCCCGTCGTCGTCTATGGCGTGTCCGGCTACACCGGACGGCTGGTCTGTGAATATCTGCGGGAATACAACGTTCCCTTCATCGCCGCCGGCCGCGATGCCGAGAAGGTCAAGGCCGTGGTCGAGAAGATCCCCGGCATCGAGACCGCCGACTACGAAGTCGTCGGGGTCGACCACACCGTCGAAGCGCTGACCAAGCTGTTCAGGGGCGCGAAAGTGGTGAGCAACATGGTCGGCCCTTTCATCAAATACGGCAACGAAGTCGTGGAAGCCTGCTTGAATGCCGGCTGCCATTACAGCGATACGACCGGCGAACAGGACTGGGTGCTGAAGTGTCAGGAGACCTGGGGCGATCAATTCGCGGCAAAAAGATTGCTGCTCGCACCGAACGTCGCGCAGATGTATACGACCGGTGAGATCGCCGCCAACATCTGTCTCGAACACCCTGGCCTCGACACGCTTGATATCCTCGTTTTCTGGAAGGGCCTTCCGACCTACGCCTCGACCCAGACAATCTTCACGATCCTGAAAGCGAACTGGTACTATCTCGAACAAAACAAGTTTGTCGAATGGGATGTCACCGCTCGCGCCGACGTCGTGGTCCCGGGCCAGCACGAAACCGCCATTGCCGTGCCGTGGGGCGGCACCGCTCATCCGGTCTGGTTCAGGAACGATCCGCGTGTCTCGAATTGTCGCGTGCTCGGCGGCGTTCTCGCGCGTCCCGTCATGGAGGGGGTGGTCCAGACCACTCAAATGGTGAAAGAGAAGATCAAGCCGCTGCCGCCTGATCAGCAGGAGAAGGCTCTCGCCGACATTGCCGCGAGCGTTCAGGCGGCAATGCCGCCACGCGAGAATCCACGCATCAACACCTCGATCGACTCGGTCTACGCCTCCGGGCCGCTTGGCCGTGTGCACTGTGTTATCCACGGCAACTGCAACTACAAGCAGACCGGAATGCTGCAGGCCTATGCGGCGTTCTCATTGTTACAGACCCCACCGAAGAAGGTGGGCTTCGCGTCGGGTTGCCAGGCGTTTGGTCACCGCGAGTTGCTCGGCCAGCTGCGTAGCTTCGGCCTGGTGATGAACCCGATCCTGACCATCCATAATTGACGGTTCGGCCGGCGCGGCACGGTCCGCGCCGGCTTCGCCCCGCGCGGAGGCAGTCATGCGGCTAATCGACTATTTGGACAAAGGTGCCTCGCTGGGCGCGGACGCGCCGTGCCTGACCATGGATGGCCACGAGCTCAGTTACGCCGACGTGCAGCGGCTGAGCTACCGGATCGCTCGCAGCCTTGTGCAGACCGGAATCGCCGCCGGCGACAAGGTCGCCATCCTGTCGGGAAACGATCCGATCGCGTTCGCGTGCGTGTTCGGCATTTCGCGCGCGGGCGCGGTCTGGTGCCCGGTCAATCCGCGCAACGAGGCGGCGGAGAACCAGTTCATCCTCGATGAATTCGACTGCAGCCTGCTGCTGTTTCATTCCAGTCTCGTCGAGATGGTAGAGAAGATCCGCCCGAAGCTGCCGAAACTGCGGGCGGTGGTGTGTCTCGACGCTGCATTGCCGTTCGCCGCATCATTCGACGCCTGGCTGTCCGACGACGTCGGATATTTTCAGCGCGAACCGGTCGACGACCTCGTCATGTTGCCGGGCACCGGCGGCACCACCGGGAAACCCAAGGGGGTGATGCTGTCGGGCCGGAACATCGAGACGATGACGGCGCTTACGTTGATGAGCTACCCGTTCAAGGGACGTCCGACCTACCTCGCGCTGGCGCCGCTGACGCATGCCGCGGGCGTGTTGTGCTTCCCGGTGATGGCGCTCGGCGGGCGGATCGTCATCATGCATCACCCCGACATCGGCGAATTCCTCGCCCTGATCGCGAGTCACCGCGTCACCCACACGTTCTTGCCGCCGACCGTGATCTACATGCTGCTCGATCATCCGCAGCTCGATCAAGCTGAACTGGGCTCACTGCAGTGCTTCTGGTACGGCGCGGCGCCGATCTCGGCCTCGCGGCTGGCGGAAGCGCTGCGGCGCATCGGGCCGATGGCGCAGCTGTTCGGGCAGACCGAAGCACCTATGATGATTTCGACCATGGCGCCGGACGATCATTTCAATGCCGACGGTTCGATCGCCATCGCGCGGCTGTCATCGGCGGGCCGAGTAACCCCGCTCGTCCAGCTTGGCATCATGAACACCGACGGCAATCTCCTGCCCAGAGGGCAGCGCGGCGAGATCGTGGTGCGTGGTTCGCTGGTGATGGACGGGTACTACAAGAACCCCGAGGCCACCGCGGAGGCCTCGGCCCATGGCTGGCATCACACTGGCGATATCGGCTATCTCGATGCCGACAACTTCCTCTATATCGTCGATCGCGCCAAGGACATGATCATCACCGGCGGCTTCAACGTCTATTCCGTTGAGGTCGAAAACGCGCTGCGGGCGATCGAGACCATCCAGGACTGCGCCGTCGTAGGTCTACCCGACCCGAAATGGGGCGAGCGCGTGGTTGCGGTCGTTCAGGCGAGACCGGGCCAAAGTGTCGACGCGGCTGCTGTTACCGCCTTCGTCAAGGCCCAAATTGGCAGCGTCAAGGCGCCGAAGCAGATCGAGGTGTGGAGCGACCTACCACGTTCCAAGGTCGGCAAGGTGTTGAAGGCCGATGTCCGCGCGAAACTGCTGCAAGGCTCGGGATGACCTGCGCCCGATCGGACGCGCGCCGATATTCATGATGGCGAGGAGCGATCTGCTCCACCCGAGGGCCGGACACGGAAGCCCGAAACAGCGGCGGTCCCTGGCGACGCAGTCCGAGACTGATGCCAATTCAGAAGCGGTCGCATGCAGACCTCAGCTTTCGGTCATCTCCGCCCTTTTGGGATCGCTGTCGCTCCCCTGGGCTTTTGTATTCAACGCCGCAATCTTCGAAACGACGAGAAGCTACGCGTCGGATTCGATGTTCAGCAGGACCTCCCCGGCGATGATTTCGGGGTCTCCAAGATGAAGGTCGTGCAGGCTTGCTTGAACAGTACTTTATCGTTCGCCGCATTGGCGCTTTCGCGGTCCTCGAAAATCATCACGGCGACCCCGACGCCTTCGCCCCCATCCAGTACATAATAAGATCTGAATCCGTGCGATTGCCTTAGGATCTGGCCGATGCCGCTTCTGGCGCGGCGAGCGGCATCTGCGACCGAATGAACCTTGGTGTACTTACGAATGACTATGTACATGGGCCACCACGCGTCTTAGTTCCGTCCTCACGCATCAAAGCATATTGGGCCGCCGCTGCACTAGGTCGGCCGATTTCCGAGATCGGTCATTCTCGATCAAACGGGGCTGGCCGGACCATGTCCGCATATTCGCACCTTGGCCGGGTGACCCGACAATCCCAATTCTCGGGATGGCCACGCGCCATTGGCTTCCGACGCCCAGAGTTTACCGGCTTTTCGCCGTCCCTTGATCTAGATCAAGAAACTCGCTTCGGACCGCTTTTAGGTCTTTGAAGGATCATTGCGTCGTGAACTGCACCGGCCAGTGTGCGAGACGCAGCGGCGCACCGGCGTTGTCGTCCGGCAGATCAGGAAAAGCTCAACAAACCGCCCCGGCAATAACCATTCGTGGAGAGACGCGATGGCAACCAACCTCACCTCCGTCGTAATGCAATTCCTGACCCCTGAAATCGTCGCCCAGATCGCCTCATTTCTGGGACTGGACAAAGCCGCCACCCAGAAGGCGGCAGGAGGAGCGGTTCCAGCGTTGCTGGCGGGTCTGTCCGATCTGGTTGCAAACCCTGCCGGAACCAGCCAACTGTCGAAGCTGCTGTCGCAGCAACAAATCCGTTCTCCCACCGATCTCCTGAGCAGCACGGGCGTCCAGGGACTTGCAGACACCGGATCGAACATGCTCTCCGGGTTGTTTGGCGGCCGAACCATGGACACCATGGCGCAGGCGGTCGGCAAGTTTACAGGTATCGGCGACAGCGGCGGCAAACTGCTGCTCAGCGTACTCGGTCCAATCGTGCTGGGCGCCTTGGGTCAACACCAGCGCAACGCGGGTCTCGACGCAACCGGCCTCGCATCGCTGCTCCGCTCACAGAAAGATCAAATCGTTGCAGCGATTCCGTCAGGTCTGGCGGATCAACTCGGTGCTACGGGTCTGATCGACAGGACCACAAGTGTTTCTGGACGCGCCGCCGCCGCGGCAAGCCAGACAGCCAGCACTACATTTAACAAAGCCGCGCAGTGGCCCTATTGGCTAGGCGCCTTGATCGTACTGGGCGGTCTTGCCTGGTACACGCTCGGACGCCAGGGTCAACAGACGGTCGCCGAGCAACCCGCCACAACGCAACCCGCAACCCAAACCGTGGGCATGGCGCCGGCGAATTTGACCGTCGATGGGGTGAACCTCGGCAACCAGTTCAACTCGTCCATCAACACCCTGAAGTCCGCGCTGCCCGGCATCACCGATGCAGCCACTGCTCAGGCAGCTTTGCCCAAGATCAACGAGGTGGTTGCGCAATTGAACGATATTAGCGCGCGGGCGGCAAAGCTTCCTCCCGAAGGGCGAAGCGCGCTCGCCAAACTGATCGTCGCCATGAGGCCTACGATCAACCAGATGTGCGACAAGGTCATGGCGACCCCCGGCGTTGGGGTCGTCGCGAAGCCGGCTATTGATGATCTTCAAGCAAGGTTGGACGCGCTGGCGCAGGTCTGAAGTCTGCAGAAAGCCCGTTGAGAACGACTCGCCATCGATCGGTTTTTGAAAGGAGCAGCGATATGGGCATCCTCAGCTGGATCATACTTGGCCTTATCGCGGGGTTCATTGGGAGCAAGATCGTCGACAAGCAGGGGCAGGGATTTTGGCTCAACATCGCCCTCGGAATAATCGGCGCGCTCGTTGGCGGCTTTCTGTTTAGCTTTGTTGGTGCGAGCGGTGTCACAGGCCTCAACATCTGGAGCATGATTGTCGCGATCATTGGCTCCGTTGTCGTGCTGCTGATCTATAACGCCGTGACCGCACGAATCTGAATTGGATTGTCCCACGCTCATGCTCAAAGGGAGAGAATGATGGCCGGCCTCGAAGATATGATCCGATCATCCGCGCCAGGTGGCAACATTGGAAAGCCTTTGATGCTTGCGCTTCTCGCGCTGTTCGCGTCCGGCGCTCTGTTCCGGAGCGGCGGAGGAGACCGCCCCGCGGATACGCCGAAGCAGCCGACATCCGATGAAGGAGCAGGTGGTCTGCTCGGAGGATTAGGCGGGCTATTGGATAAACTGCAAAAGGGAGGTCTTGGAAACGCTGCAAATTCGTGGGTTGGTTCCGGCCAAAATCAACCTGTATCCCCTGGTCAACTTGGCTCGGCCCTTGGCCCGGACATCGTCAAGGTGCTTGCTCAACGCTCTGGCCTCTCCGAAGAAGAAATCACCAACCAATTGTCGCAGGCGGTGCCGGGCGTGGTGGACAAACTGACCCCGCAGGGCCGTCTCCCGACCGTGGCGGAATTGTCTGAGTTGAGGTGAATGGGTTCGCCGACCAGTCCGAGGGCCAAGCCATGCGCATTGACGCATTGATGAGTCTGCGCATGTGAGGTCGCCATAGCGCGGCTGTCGTCGCCATGGGCCCGATCGGTTATTGCGTTGAGATACAGGCTCACATCGCTATCTGATCAGGTCAAAAAGGGATAAGGTAGAAGCTCAGTCGGTTAGTCATATCTAAATCGAAGTCGCTGCATGTCGAATCCCGATCTTCCATTGTCAATCGCGCTTGGGGTCGGCCTCGCTGCGGCAACGGGCTTCCGCATTTTTTTGCCGATGCTCATCGTCAGTGTGGCAGCCCATACTGGGCATCTGTCATTGGATGAACGCTTTGCATGGCTTGCAACGTCATCCGCGCTGATAGCACTGAGTGTGGCCGCCTTTCTGGAAATCCTTGCCTACTATGTTCCCGTTGTTGACAACCTGCTCGACACCTTGGCAACGCCAGCCTCTCTGGTCGCAGGGACGGTCGTGTCGGCGGCAGTAATGACCGATGTGCCGCCGATGGTGAAATGGACGGCGGCTGTGATCGCGGGGGGCGGCGTCGCCGGCCTTACGCAAGCCGGCACCGCAATGCTTAGAGCAAAATCTACGATCTTCACCGGTGGTGTTGGCAACGCGGTCATCTCGACAGCGGAACTGGGTGGCGCGCTCCTGGTCTCTCTCTTGGCGCTGGCCGCGCCACTTGCCGCCCTCGGAGTGGTTATCTTCTTTCTATGGTTGGCGATGCGCTTGATCCGTCAGCTGCTCCGACGAGAGACGCGCTCGAGTTAGAGATCATTCCCGGAAGTCGAGCGCGGCCGACGATGTCTCCGTGGAGCCGACATAATGGATCGACCTCCGATATCTATTCGACTTCGCCGCAGTGGTGACAAACTGGATCAAGGCCGGGTCGCTCATGCATAGACAGGAGGAACAACTCGATGAAACTCGAAGACATTCCACGGCGTGAGGAGGCTCTGATAGTCGCCGAGGCACAGCAGCGTATCGATCGTTTGATCATCACCGAGCACTTCGACCGCCGAGTTGCTTCTTTCTCTGAGATCTCGCACGTCGCGCGGGCTGTGTGGATTGGCACCCTTCGCGGAACACCCATGACTGCAGAGAAAATCACGCATACGATCGGGATGCCGCGCGCCACCGTGCTGCGCAAACTCGACTACCTCATCAAACAGGGTCACGTGCGCCAGGAAGGCACTCTCTATTACGTCGCAGATAAGGTTCTCGCCACGCGAACGCCCGCGCTGGATCGGACGATCGCGGTGATCCTCGAGGCGGCCGACGCGCTGCGGGCGGTACGGGGCGGCGTTGTCGCAACTGACAAAAGTGCTGCCTAGAGCATTTCCGGTTCTGATTGAATCAGAACCGGAGCTCTAGATTCTTGTTTTGACGCGTTTTCTTCACGCGAACCGGTCCCCACTTCGCTCGAAAACACTCTAAAGCATGATCCGGAAAAGTGCGATGTCGTTCATCATCCTTCGGCTTCCCCCACGACGAGCGGCGGTAGCGGGCAGTCGAGCGTATCGCAAATGGCGCGAAGCAGCTCCGCTTCGCGGACGGTGACCTGCTGGTTTGCCAGGATGCAGGCCGCGCAGGCGACGACAATCCGGCGCTTGATGGCCGGGACGGATTGATCGAGCGTTTGCAGCGCCGCGTCGAACTCAGCGAGGGAGCATTCCTCGCGAGGCGGCAAGCGGTGGGTGTGGTCGCCGCCGATGTAGCTCGCCATGCCCGCATCGAACGCCCGGGCGGCCTGGGCGGTCTCCGGCTGGCCTTCCCAGGCTAACAGCGCCAACACCGTCGCTACCGGGTGCGCCAGTTTTTGCGGCGAGCTTTGCACTGGTCGCGTCCGACGCTGCGGCAGGAACTGAGCGTCGAGATGGCGATGTAGCACACAGCGGAGGGTGTATTCGAACAGGCTCAGCCGCTGGTCGGCGATCATGAGTTCCTCGACCTGGGCGCGGAAAGTGCGGTGCTGGCGGGGCGACATCTGCCGCAGGGCCGGCATGGCCAGATCCAGGAGGGGTAGCCGGTGCGTGTCCGGCAAGGCCTGCACAGGAGCAAGCAGCCGCAAGGTTTCGGCGAGGTCCTGCGGCTGAGCGCCGGCCGTCAGCCGGGTCAGCTGGAAATCCCGCAAGTCCGCCCGCGGATCCAGGAGCAGCGCGTAGACCAGGGCGCGAGCACTGAACGGCTCCTGGGCGGCGACCCGGAGCACGTCGGGCATGCCGTCGTGCAACGCCTGCGCGCAGCTGATTTCTTCCGGATCGACGTGGCCGACCCGGGAGGCCGCTTCGTCGGCGAACCCCAGTATCGGCAACGGCACCTGCGGCAGCCCCGGCAACCTCGGCATCCCGGCAAGCGGCGGGACCCGGCCGCGGCGGGAGCCTTCGAGTTCTTCCCGATCGGCGCTGACCGGCCGCACCTCCGGGAACTGGCCGTTGAACTGCGGATCGAGCCGGCGGATGCGCTCGACGAGGGGCGGGTGGGTCGCCAGCAGTCCGGCGAGCCCCTGGCCGGCGAAGGCGTTGGCGAAAAACATGTGACCGGCCTCGGCGGCCTGGGGGTTATTGATGCGCGACCCCTCGGCCAACCCGCCGATCTTCTTGAGCGCCCCGCCAATGCCGTCGGGGTTGCGCGTGAACTGGACGGCGCTGGCGTCGGCCAGGTACTCGCGCTGCCGAGACACCGCCGCCATGATCAGCCGACCGAAGAACGCTCCTACCAAACCCAGCACAAACACGCCCAGGCCCAGCAGCATCAGTCCGCCACGGGAATCGTTCCTTCCCGAAGAGCGTCCGGACGTGAACATGAGCATGCGGCCCATGATGGACAACGCCATGATCCCGAAGATCAGGCCGATCAGCCGGATGTTGAGCCGCATATCGCCGTTGAGGATATGGCTGAACTCGTGAGCCACCACGCCCTGCAGCTCGTCGCGGGTCAGGTAGTTGAGGCAGCCCTGAGAGACCGCGACCACGGCATCGCCCGGGGCGTAGCCGGCCGCGAAGGCATTGATGCCGGGCTCCTGCAGAACATAGACGGGAGGCACCGGCACTCCCGCGGCAATCGCCATCTCCTCGACGACATTGAGCAGCCGCTTCTGCCGCGCGTCGGTGGTCGTGCCGGGCACCTCCTCGCCGCCCAGCATCAGGGCGACGGCTTGGCCGCCGGAAGCGAGTTGGGCCACCTTGAATATGCTGGCACCGCCGACCAGAAGGCCCACCCCCGGCGCCGCGAGCAGGAGGAGATCCGGTTGCCACCAGGACACGGGTTCTTGGGCGTCATTCATGCTGAGCGCCACCAACAGCCCGTACACAAGGGCGATCAGAATCAGGATCGCCAGGACGAAATAGACCACCAGCTGGAAGGTCTTGCGTCGGGCCGAATCCTGCTGCTGAAAAAAATTAGGGGCCATGGTCAGCGGCGGCTTTTGGAGCATGGAAGCGCAAGCATGGGACGCACAGAGCGGTAGCGGTTTCGGGTTAGAACGACACCTTGGGGGCTGCGCGCTCGGTCTCCGCGGTTTCGAGCAGCGCCGCCTCCTTGAAACCGAACATGCCGGACACCGTGTTGGCCGGGAAGACCTCGCGCCGGATGTTGTAGCTGGCGACGGCGTCGTTGAACGCTTGCCGGGCGAAGGCGATCTTGTTCTCGGTTGAGGCCAGCTCCTCCTGCAGGGCGAGCATGTTCTGGTTGGCCTTGAGGTCCGGGTACGCCTCGGACAGGGCAAAGAGCCTGCCCAGGACGCCGCCGAGCTGGGCTTCGGCCTGGTTGAGCTCCCTCACGGCCGCCGGGTCGCTCGGGTTGGCGGCGACTTTCTGCTCGGCCGCCATCGCGCTGTTGCGGGCCTTGATGACGGCGTCGAGCGTCTCCCTTTCGTGGCCCATGTAGCCCTTAACGGCTTCGACCAGGTTCGGAATCAGCTCGTAGCGGCGTTTGAGCTGCACGTCGATCTGGGCGAAGGCGTTCTTGAAGCGGTTCCCGGCGACCACCAGCCCGTTGTAGATGCCCATGAGCCAGAGCGCGAGCAGCAGCACGATGGCCAGGAGCACGAGCAGGGTAATGATGACGGGACTCATGAGCGCTGACCTCCGACGAGAGAAATGCTGGTCTGGTCCATCGCACGACGACTCGCGCTAGACTGGTCCTATGGAATCCTGCCGAGAAACTTGGCATACCCCACAGATGGTCAGGTAAGGACGATACCACCTTTATCGGGTGCTGCCCACGATTCTGTGCTCCTTCGCTCCGCATGGGAAGCGGATGGACATTGGCTCTCGGGCGGCCTCGGCCCACATACCGCCATCACCAGCGGTCAGCAGTGCAAAGCCGTTGCCGACGACATCGATCGTCACGGCTGTGAACTCGGGGAGGGTGACCGCGAAAGACCCCGATGTCTCTTCCACCTGCCTCGGTGCACGTCTCCGCGCTCCTTAAGAATTCATTAACCTTGGGCGAGCAAGACTTCGCTTGGGCTGGGCGCATCACTGGTAAGGAAAATCCCATGCCAAATCTGGAAGAGGCAATTCGCGAACGCGCCTACCACCTCTGGATCGCAGATGGTCAACCCGAGGGCAAGGCGGAGATCTATTGGCTGAATGCTCAACACGAAATTCTCGCGACATCAGTCGAACACTTGGCCAGCACCGCTGCCACAGTTGACACGGTAGCAACGAGACCAGCCGGAAGGGCAAGGGTCGTTCGGTCCGGAAAAAGCAAAGCTCGCGCAGCCTAGTCCGTAGGGGTCCCATCGTGCGGGACCGGACGACGCCGTTATGAGGGGACGGGGCGGCTCGACTTCCCCGTTGCCGCTGGCCGAAGCGCAAGCCGCTCGTAATCGGTATACTTCGAAGGGCCCTTGATCCGAGCGGATAGCGCCCTTGCGCGGGCCTCTCCTGGCACGGAGAAGAAAGATGCATGCCTGTTTGCCGTCCCAGCTTCCAAAAGAACTTCGTGATGCATTCTGGGGCGCGATCGGCGCCTACAACGATTGGCATCCCAAGCAGCCCGAGCCCGAAGTCAGCTTGCACCAGCAGCCGACCGCAATCAGCTCGATCTGCGATTCGGTGAGCAAACACGATGGACCGATGCCCGACAGTCTTTGGCATCATCTCGAGATGGTGACCCGCGTCTCCGAACAACTGCCGGAAGATCGGTCGTATAGAAGCGGTGCACGATTTCTCGGACGCCTGATCAAAGTAAGAAAAGACCTGTTCGACCGGTTAAGCCGGGTTCAGTAGTTGCGGGACCAAAGCCTCGCTCCGCGGCGATTCCCTGCGAGGGGAACCGTTGGAGCGCGCCGCGCGTTAACGACGCCTAGGGGCACAAGAACGTAACCCGGAGGTGGGTTATGAGTACTGTCCCTCTCGATCTTCAAAGAAGGTGCGAACGGCGTTGGGCCGCGCGGCATCAGCGGCCGCAGGAACCGGCTGCAACCCCAAAGCACCGGCCTGAAAAACAGGATCAACGGCTGGCCGCACCCGCGCAAGGGCAGAATAAAAAACCGCCGGGTTCAACCGACGGATTTGAGGTGGTGCCGGCGGCTTGAAACGGTACCAGCACGCAGCCCAGGAACTTCCGGTGCGACGCCAAGGCACTTCGCGATGGGTGTCGGCGGTGTGCTTGCAGCGACCAAGACCTAGACAGATTTTCCGGCTGATACCTCGAGCATGGGCGTCGTCAGGGCTCCAGCGGGTATACAGATGACGCAAAGCAGCAGCACCGCCTCGACCATGATGGGACTGAGCAGATAACCACCGGTCAGTTGGAAGGTGATCACCATCGCAGCCTTGAGAGGCACGTTGAAGGCTCCCGTCAGGCCTGACGCAAAGAAGAGCAGGAATGCCACCATGCTCAGCAGGCCGTACTCCTTTACGAGCTTGGTCGCCGGCCACGCACTCCCATAATCTTGGGTGATGCTGCCCGCGCCCGTTCCCGCGAAGAGATAGTCCCGATCCGAAATCAATTTGACCAGTTCTTGAGCAGGCTGAATCAGTCGCCCAAAGCCGCTACTGTCCTTGTCGCCGAGTTCATCCAATCGGGAGAGAAACGGCAAGCCCTCGCCCGACATCGGCCACCCGTCGTGGTTCAGGACGAGGATGAAAAGTCCCAGCGCTGCGGCCACAAGGGCTGCAGTGATCACGCTCCTCGACTGGCGCGCGACAAGAAGCGGGACTGCAATGACGAGCATTGTCAAGCCGGTGCCACCCATGCTCATGAACGTGGCGCCAAGCATCAATGAGGCTAGCCAGGGACGCTTGAAATAGGTCAGCTCGATGATTGTGGCCGACGCGGCGAATAACGAAGCGAACGAAGGCTCGAGAAAGAAGAAACCGTTCGGGCGCTGGAAACTCGAATACCACGGGTAATGCGCATCGTAGATAAACCCCTGAAGCAGGATCGATCTCGGCAGCAACTCGTCCATGCTCAGTGGGTTTCCGAGACCCGTCAGCTTCTGATAGCAGTACTGAAAGATGATGACCGTGGCTGGAAGGACCATCAAGAGGACAAAATAGTTGAGCACGCGCCTGTACGCGGCATCGGTTAGTGTCAAGCTGACCGTCATGCATCCGTACAGCAGAATGAGTTCTGCGATGCTCGATACGGAGCCGCCGCTGAAGATCTGAGACAGGCAGCAGGCGACGACGAAGCATGCATACAAAAGGAGCCGCACTGGGGAAACGGCGATCGTGCCGCACACCAGCATCCACCCGATGCTCACGAACATCAGCAGCATCGGAACACTGAGCGAAAAAGTTTGCGGACCTACGGCAAATTTCTGCAGATAGATGAGGGCGAACAGCTGCAGCGCGGCAAATTGGACACCGGCCCTCTCGCGATCGGCGGGGGGCAACCCCACTAGCATCTCGCTGCCGTTGTCCATGGTTCTTTGCAATCGCGCCAGGAGAGCAAAGGCACCTCACTCTAAAAGGCTCCTTACTCTATAGGTCAGTGCTCTCCGACGCAAGTTTTGTCCCACGGCGTAGGCGAAGTGTTCGGCGCGCGGGTATGGCAGGAAATCCAATAGCGAGTACTCTCCGAGAACGTCTTTCTAAAATCGCGTTGACCTGCTTTCGCGCAGCAGCGGAACCGAAGAATTGGAAAACGCGGGCCAGCGAGCAGGTCGGATGCAGGCGGCGGTCTTGCGAATCCCATCCAGTGCATCATCTCAAATGAAACGATGGTCACCGCCGTTCGGTCAGACCCGTGGAAGTTCCACGTGGCGAGCTCAATGGAGGCACGCATGTCGCCAAAGCAGACAGTCAGTTGCTGTGGAGCGGTGGGCGCGCTGCTCATATCTGTCGCTAGCTGCTGGGCCGCACAGGGCGACCGTTTTGATCGCTCGGCGCTTAGGCTGACCTTCTCGGAGGAGTTTGACGCGCCGTTGTCCTGGTGTTCGGAGAACTGCCGAGGTGAGCGGTGGCGGACGAAGTATTTCCACAGCGGCACATCGCCCATGTCGCGGGGAGTGGGCCTGAACGAGTCCGAGAGCGAGATCTTCATCGACCCGGACTACCTTGGTCTCGGTATTAATCCGTTCTCGATTTCCGGCGGCATTCTCGACATTGCCGTGCGACCTGCGTCGGCCAAAACACAGGCTGCGGTCAACGGTGCGTGGCCGGCCTCGGGGGGCGGGCCAAAAGGGGTGGTACGTTTTACCGCCGGCATGTTGAGCAGCGAAACCAGTTTCCGGCAACTCTATGGCTATTTCGAAGTGCGCGCGAAAGTTCCGGCGCTGATGGGAGGCTGGCCCGCCTTCTGGCTACTCGGACCACGGGGAACCTATGACGAGATCGACGTATTCGAGATCCTGACCGGACAGCCGGCGGTTCAGTACGGCGGTTATCAATGGGGACAAGCCGGAGTGAGCGCGAAGCAGAGCGAGCGCTATTCCGCGAAAGGGGTGGACCTATCCAAGGATTTCCACGTCTACGGCGTCCTGTGGACGCCCAAAGTTGTCGTCTACTATCGGGATGATTACGAGATTGCCCGGCTCGCGAACAACGGTCTTCACGTGCCAATGTACCTGATCATCAGCATCGGAACGGATGGCGATTGGAACAGAAAGCAAGGCTTTGTATCGCCTCCAGACGCGACGGGTGACCTCCTGGTTGATTATATACGGGCCTATCGAATTGATGAGTCCGCCGGCTCAGGCTCCAACGTCAATCCCGCCGAATGATCCTGCGGGAGACGTTGGCAAGGCCGCGCGCGGCGTTGAATGCATGACGTCCTTCCTGCTGGGTGTTGAGGCCCGTCCTTCGAAGCGACATCAAGACGCGCCGTGTGCTTGGAATCGTGATGACCTTGGGCTTCACAGCCCCCTTTGTCCAGTCCAGGAATATCTGCAGGGTGGATGAAAGATCGAACGTGACGATCGATTCACCGTCTGGGGCGACTTCCAAAGGAACATGCAGGGCGAGTCCTAGACCCCTTGCGACCATGTCTCGCACGTTGTCGATCCGGTCGTCGATCAACGCGGTTCTCTGTCGCGGTACTCCAAACCGCCGCTCCACTTCCGGCAGAATTAGGCTCTTGCGAAGCCCGTCGCGGAGCATCCTGCCAAATTGCCGGTGCCGCGCTGCGGAGATGAGAAGGTCCTCCGCCGCCATGACACCAGCGAGTGTTTCCGGCGCAATCCTTGCGGCTCTCAAAATGCGGTCGGCTTCGGCGCGAGACCTGTGAGTCAGTATCACCACCGCGGCGTCCAACGTCGCGATCGTGTGAATGATATCTTCCTGGAGAGCCAGGATTTCGAGATCCGGCAGCAGCGGCGGCCCGGCCTCGAACACGACGACGCCGTCCAAATCGACAAGGAGGCAGTGGCTCACCTCCACGGCGGGAGACTCCGCTCGGCGAGCCAAGCCAGATAACGATTCCGGTGGGGGCTATTGTTCGACCAAGGGTACCACTGGATCTTTCGGTGGAGATAGACGTCCGGCCCCTGTTTCATGGACCCCCCATACTCTTCCTCGGTCCAGCAGATCGCTGCGATCGTCACTCGCGCGGCACCTTGAGCGTGCATTCGATCGGCCACGTGCTGAATCGATCGGCCCGAGACGATGCAGTCGTCTACGACGGCGACATGTAGCCCGCGAACCAGGAAGCCGAACGACTGTTCTGCCGTTTCCAGCTTGCTGAAGCTTTTTTCGAATCTGGAGGACAAATAACGGACGGGCCTGGTCATGATGAACGAGGTGGGAATATGCAAGAGTTCCTTGAGGCGGAGCAGCCCTTGCTTGTAGCGGCTGCCCAACCTGCGCACCATGACGATCCGAGCTGGGATCCCGAGTTCCTCGCCGCAGATCGCGGTCGTCAAGAGAGCGCCGTTCGCAAGACCCACGACGATGTCGGGTTTGCCGGCGTGCTCGACGATGCGTCGCGCCAGCAGTCTCGATAGCGCCACCGCTTCCGCGACGGGCATCTTGATCGAATGATGAGCCGCGGTCCGGTATTGCTCGTTGAGCGTCGATATCTCAATGCCGTTGATCATGCAGCAGAGCCTCCGTCGGATGCGCCGTTCGACCGGACGTGGTGAGCGAACTGAAAGGCTGCGGCAGTAACTGTGCGAAGATGCGACGAATGTCCTGATCGAGAATGAGCAGGCATAGTCCATAGGCGATGCCTCCGGCCAGGATCTTTACGGCGAGGCGGACGGGCGCCGCCTGATCGGCGACAAGATGTGACAATGCGAGAACAACTGCTGCCATGACTGCCGTTCCAACGACGGCCGGGATCACCGGGGCGATTTGGCGTTTTAATCCGATGCGTCCCACGTACCAGACGATGGCCCAGGTGGCCGGCAACTGAATGATGGTCGGAATAATCCAGAAGAACACCATGTCGAGAGCTCTTGCCGGCCGGAGCAGGAGGATTGCGACCAGTATGAAGATCAAATGAAACGTCGCATTCCAAAAAGAAAAGCGCACATGCCCAAGGGCCCGCAGCAAGAACGAACTCGACAACCGCAAGAAGGAAATAGCGGCGCCGGCAGCGAGAACGGCAACGAGCGGGACCGTGGCGTACCAATTGGGGCCCATCGCAACCGGAATGAAATCGCCTGCCACAAGCGAGAGGCCGACGAAAGCGGGCAACGCGCCGACGGTGATCAATTTGGTGGAAATCTGGAAAGCCTTCACGAGATCGGGGTGCGAGGCGTCCTGCTGCGCCGCGAGCAGCGGGAACGTCAAATTGTTGAATGCGGTGGTCAGTATCACCTGCGTCGTTGTGGTGAATCGGAAAGCTACGTTGATGAAGCCAGCGGTGCGCAGGCCAAGCAAAGCTGCGACCACGAGCATGAAGCATTGAAGCCGTGCTGCCACCAGCAAGTGCATCAGCGCGTACGGCATCGCGAATCGAAGGAGGGGACCGAGCGAGCCGAATCGAAAGTTTACTTTCAGCCGCCCTAACGCTGACGGCACGATCAGCGCGCAATGGAAAATCGCGCCGGCGGTGTACTGCCAGATGAAACTGAACGCGCCTCCTCCCATGGCCGCGATCGCTATGGCGACCGCACAGCCCAGCAATTTTCCAACCGCCGAAGCGCGGGCCACGGTGGCGAAATCGAACTCCCTCCGCAAAATGGCGTTCGAGACGCCGATCGGTCCGTTGAAGAGCAGTGAGAAGAGCGCGCCGATTACCAGCCAGTGCTGCTCCGCTCCCAGCATGTTGGGAACGATGGCGAAGAGTCCCGCAGCCAGCGTGAACAGGGCCATCGCTAGGATCACGACGAAGGCCAAAGCCGCGCCCACGAGGCTTGGGCTCATGTCGCGACGCTGGATCAGCGCGTCATGAAACAGGCCCTCGACAAAGAGATTTGCGAGTTGGGTCCCTCCGAGGATAATCCCGGCCTTGCCGAAGTCCTCAGGCCCGACAAAGCGCGCCACGATCAGCAGCGTTCCGATCGAGAGGCCCGCGGTGACGACCGTGTCGGCCATCACCCAAGTCACGTGCGATTTTTTCAGGGCGCGGTTACTCATTCACCGTCGTTTCACTTCGGGCCGATGGCGCCTTGCCGGGCATTTCGGATGCCCCGTAGCGAAGCGCGCGGCGAATGCTGCCACCGCGGGTACGGCAGACATCGAACGTGTTTCGCTTGGCCGGTCCCGCAAGATGGATGATGGAGATCGGATCGAACGGAAGATAAGGCACGCATAGCTTGCCGAGGTCGTCGTTCCACATCGGCGTTGCGAGGTCACAGATCCAGTTGGCGGTGGCGGGCAGAAAGGCAGTGGGCAGTCGATCGAAATAAACGGCGGCATTCAGTCCGAACTGATCGTGTGGGACCGCCAAGCCGGTGCGACCCAAAGCGCTGTCATAATGGCGATGCCATCGTTCCCAGTGCGGGGCGTTCACCATCAGCGCGAACACGCCATTGTTGATCATGGGTCGGGATGCGAGCCACATGCCTCTGAGGGCACCGTAGCCAAGCACGGAATGTTTGTGGATCCAGCAGACTTGCCAGAGCCAGAACCTGTATGCGCGCTCGTCCTGGCGAACCATGGCGGCGCCGGTCGTACGTGCGCCCGCGATCAGCGCGTCAAGAGCCGAGCGATCCTGGAGCCAGGTATCTGCATCGAGCCAGACATAGGTTTCGTATCCCGGAAAATTTTCACGGAGGAAAGGACGAGCCAGATATCCCATTTTCCCTAACGCTGCCTCATCCGGCGAGACGGGGTGTAAGGGCGAATGCGGTGGCCTCACGCAAACGCCGCGCGAGACTAGCCATGTCCGCTGGTCGGCGGCAAGCCCGAGATCGAGGAACCCCAGCGTCACGGTCGGTCCGGCTTGGGCAAGAACCGATCTGATCAAATCCTGCGCGAATCGAAAATAATTGCAGTCCGCGGCGGTAACGATAATCGTCGCCGAATCCGTAACGTGGTCACGATCGCTCGTCACTGTGTCTCTCCGCGGATTGTCCGTAGGCCAGGATGCGACAGCATGACTGAATTGGTTAAAGCACTGACGTAGGCGCCGGCGATGTGACTCGCAGCGTAGTGGCATCCAGTTTGCGCGATCGATCGCGTCCTGCTCGGAGCAATACCGTGCGGTTTCATCGATATGCATGCAGGTGCGATTGATCGATCCATCTCAGTTTAAAGTCGTGGTCGGACAGCAGCCGCTCGATCAGGGCCGGCTTATCCGATCTGCCGGTCGCTCCGAAGATCGCAAAGTGAACTTCAATAAAGATGTCGCGCAGATTGCCAGTGCAGAGAACCCGCCGCATGCCGCGCAGCACCTCGAACTCGTGGCCTTCGACATCGATCTTCACCATCGCGGGCAGGTCGGCTGCCCCGATCAAGATCATGTTGTCGCCGGTCTGGAGCTCAATGGGGACCGCGCCGAGCTCCTCGATGCGCGCGGTCGCGAGTTGATCCCCGTCTCCCGGATTGATGGCCGCTTTACCGGTGCGGTCCGACAGGGCGACGGGCAGGATTGAGACGTTGTCGAGGCCGCTGGCCGCAGCGGTCAGCTTTGCGACCGTGACCGGCAGGGGTTCAAAGGCGTAAACCCGACCCGAGCTACCGACGCACTCCGAAAACAATCTCGTGTAGTGACCGACATTGGCGCCGACGTCCCAGACGCATGCTCCAGGCAGCAACCGCGCTGCCATCGCTTTGGTCAGCAACCGCTCATACCCAAGAGAGCGCAGCAGCAGCATCGCCGCCTTGACCAGACCGACGCGGCGCGCGATGCGTCGCAATGTCGTCACAGTGGAACTGGTCATGAACGACATGATGCGTTCTCGTTGAATGATTCAGACGGCGGCTCTGTCGCTTCATCTGTTGCCAAAGCCGGCCTCCCTCGGAACAGCTCACGCCGTCCGACCCGTATCCTCCGTGTTTCTCTCTCCGATAGTTCGGCGATCATAGTTCCGGAATCCGGTGACCGCTGTCGTACCCCGTTTGCAATACGTTCAAGCGATTGTGAGTCGGCCGATCTGGACCCGGAACGGCGGTCGGCGCGCCTTGCCGCAATCTGCGCTGCATCAAGCCGGCCCAAAACGGGATGCGTCGAGACGGCGCGGATCACTATTACTTGATCTATATTAAACGAGGTAAGACGGAGGCTCCGCTTTTGCCCACAAGGGGAGGGCATGGCACCGGCGAACAATCACATGTCGCTAGCGGCTCTATTTTTGATTGTCTGGAAAAGACGGTTCGCCTTCATCTTGGCGTTCCTGCTGATTTCAGCTGGGTTCGGTGCGGCCTATGCGTACGTGACGCCGATGTTCGAATCCGAAGCGCTCTTGATCATCTCGGAAGACCGATCGCACCAATCCCGGTTTCCGGATGCGCTCCGTTACGAGATCAACTCCGAGACATACGTGATTGCGAGCGATGGTGTGCTGCGGCAAGCCATTGAGTCCATCGGGCCGCAAAACCTGCTCCCGGAACGGAGCCAGCTTTCCGGTGCCGGTGGGCCGCTGCTGGGTTTGATCGCGTGGTTTAAGGACTGGGCCTTGTCTTCTGCCTCGGCGACTGACGGTTCACCGATCGATCTCGCATTATTAAGCGTTCGAAAGCGGCTGTCCGTTTCGGTCGAACGCGACTCGAAGGTTGTGCAGCTCAGATTCCGTGATGAAGACCCGAAGCGAGCCGGGCAATTCCTGACCCTTGTTGTCGACGCATTTTTCCGACGGCACGTTGATATCAGCGGTAACGCGGCGGCGTCTTCGTTCTTTCAAGAGCAGGCGGCGCGGTACCGAGACGATTACGACCGCGCCTCAGCAAAGTGGCACGAGTTTGCGGGGACGCATTCGATTTACTCGATTTCGCAGGAGGTTGAACTCGCTCTCGCGCGCCGGGATGAGACGATTGATTCGTTGGCCAAGACACGAGGCTCGATTGCGGACAAGGAGGCGCAGGCGGCGACGCTGCAAAATACGGTGGTCCAGCTGCGGCGGCGTATCGCACTCCCCGGCGAGATAACAGGACCGAAGCATGAGCTGCCCGCTGACAGCAACATGGGGAGCGACAACAAAATCCCGGCGAATGAATCGCCACTACTGCTGGTGCGCGTGTTCCAGGAGACCGCACAGTCGTTGGTCACTCTCAATGCGGAAATGGTCGGATTGCGCGCGCTTGAGCATGCGCAGGAGAAGGCACTTTCAAATATTGGACAGAGGCTGGCTAACCTGTCAGCCGCAAGAGCCGAATTCGAAAGGCTGAAAAGCGCCGTGGATCAGGCGGCAGAGATTCTCAAGACGCACCTGAACCAATCAGCACAGGCCCGAATGGATGCCGACTGGGACGAGAGCCAGAAGCTGGCAAACGTGAAGGTCGTGCAGGCCGCGACGGTCCCCATCAGGGCGGTATTCCCGCAGAAGCTGCTCTTCCTTTCACTCGCCTTCGTCGCCGGATCGTTTGGCGGCGCAGCGGCAAGTATCATGGC
This sequence comes from Bradyrhizobium sp. Tv2a-2, assembly GCF_000472425.1. GTDB lineage: Bacteria > Pseudomonadota > Alphaproteobacteria > Rhizobiales > Xanthobacteraceae > Bradyrhizobium. Next base: position 290,400 of record NZ_AXAI01000008.1, read on the forward strand.
GGAGACGATCTTGAGGGGGCGGGGTGGATTCGAATCGTGGCGAGAAGCGCAGGACGTTTTGATCGGTGCCATTGCAAAAAGGGCAGAGAGACGCTGAGGCTCGTTGTAACCGGTGCGAATGCGGCCTCCCGTACGCGAGTGCGAGCGCGGAGTGACGCATCATGGCTGGCCGACGCCTGGGCAAGCAGATGACCCTCCCTGGAGCCGGCGGCTGATGCGTGTGCTATGGATCGGGACCCCATTGACAAGCGGTAATGCGGGCAACGAAGTATTCGACGCTCGAATGATCCAAGCGCTGCGGGCGGGCGGTGTTGAGGTTAGACACGTGGCGCCGCGTCCCGTTCGGAGGGTTGCGCAGTTCAGCAACTATCTGCGGGGCATTCCGCATTATCGGGCTGCTTTTGAGTCCGAAGACAACCACCAGCGGATAACCGATGCTGCGCACGGCTGCGAGGCCGCAATCTGCTCCCGAGAGTTTTTTGACGGGCTTGCGGCCGGTCTGCATCTTCCTGTCATTCCGGTCCTGCACAACATCACCAGTTGTTCGCTTCGCGCAATATTCCCGCGAAATCCGGCAGCCCGGCCGTTCGTCTGGACCGCGGCACGCTGGGAGAGGAGCCTCTATGCGCAATATTGGCCTTTCATTGCGGTCGCGGTGCTCTCTCGGAGGGATGAAGCGTTCGTGCGCGGCCTGCGCTCAGGGTCGGTCTTGTATACGCCCCCGGGAATGCCGTCGCGCCTGAAGCTGTCTTCGAATGCGGCATTTCGGCCAGAGATGGTGATTTCGGGGACATACGACTGGTTCCCAAAACGGCGAGATCTGGCGGCATTCTCTCGCGAGCTGGCGTCAGTGCAGACGCCGATCAAGGTCGCGGTCGATGGTGCTCTTCCCGAGTTGGAGCCGCCTATCGAGAGTGGGCCGATGGTGGCGGATGCTGACGCAATCCGCATCGGACTGGTTCTCGACCGGTTCGAATCGGGATTCAAGCTGAAGGCTCAGTACTATGTTTCGCAGAACTGCATCGTGTTGTCCTATTCCGACCTGTCGGCCGATTTTGCCCAGATTCCGGACTCTGCCTTCTTTGTCCGGCGTATCACTCATGCACGCGATGTTGTGAGGGTTGCCACAGAACTGGCGGCGATCCCGGCACCGCTGTTGCGGCGCCGGATGAGCTCGTTCTCTGCGGCTTGTGCCGCTGCATTCTCTTGGGAGAAGAGCGCTCAGGTGTTGCTCGACGGGTTCCAGTCACACGAGGGTTGATGGAGACGCGACGCGCTCACAAGGTGCGAGAAGACCGTGCCGGATGGAAGGTAACGCAATCGATGAAATTGGTCGTTCACGACTATGCAGGTCATCCATTCCAGGTCGAGCTCAGCCGAGAGCTTGCGAAGCGCGGGCATGACATCGTCCACGCATTCTTCGCGGATGATCAAGGTCCAAAGGGAGAGCTTGCCCGCAGGACGGACGACCCCCCGCAGCTGTCCTTCGCATCCGTCGGCATCGGTCGGCGCTATGAAAAAGGATCCCTCCTCAGACGCAGATTCGACGATGTTACCTATGGTCGCAAGATCGCAGAGTTGATCGGACGGGAGAAACCGGACCTCGTGATCTCCGGCAATACACCAACGGAGGCTCAGGAGCGGATCGTCAAAGCCTGTCGCGCAGTACCCTGCGGCTTCGTTTATTGGCTTCAGGACTTTTACAGTGTAGCCGTTGCGCAGCTTTTGAAGAAGAAGCTGGGCCTCTTTGGAGCGGCGGTTGGCGAATATTATCGTTTGCTGGAGCGCCGCCAACTCCGCCAGGCGAACGCGATCGTTACGATCGCTGAACAGTTTCGGTCGGTCGTGGTGAATTGGACCAGGGCCGAAGAGAAGGTGTTCACGATAGAAAACTGGGGCGCGATGAACGCCATCCGACCGGACCGCAAGGACAATGAATGGGTGCGACATCACGGCCTCGTCGACACCTTCAACTTCGTCTACGCGGGAACCTTGGCTCTTAAGCATAATCCGCGCCTGCTCATCGAGCTTGCTCGCAGGACGAAGGGCTCCGCAATGGTCGTGGTCGTGAGCCAAGGCATCGGGACCGAGCGTCTCGCGAGCGCAAGACGCAGTGAAGGTCTGGACAATCTCATCTTGCTGCCGCCTCAACCGGTGGCGGAGCTCGGCCAGGTTCTCGCGGCGGCGGATGTTGCGGTTGCCGTTCTGGAACGGGAGGCAGGTGCGTTTTCCGTCCCGTCCAAAGTCCAGTCGTACATGTGCGCAGGACGCGCGATTCTGCTGGCCGCCCCTGCGGATAATCCCGCCGCGCAGGTCGTCGCGCGCGAGGAGGCGGGCATCGTCGTCGATCCGACCGATATCCCGGCATTCATCTGCGCCGCCGACAGGCTGCAACGTGATGCCGGGCTCAGGCGTCGGGCCGCGCAACGCGGCAGGACATATGCCGAGCGGACATACGAGATTTCAGAAGTGGCAAATAGGTTCGAGCGGGTGTTTTTGTTTGCTCGACGTGAGCTCGAGCAAGTCTAACCAGGGAGACAGCCTCAATGGGCAATGAGACGAAACGCTCCGCGCTGGTTTGTGGTGCCGGCGGATTCATTGGAAGTCATCTGGTAAGTCGGCTTAAGCGCGAAGAGTATTGGGTGCGGGGCGTGGATCTCAAGTTTCCTTGCTACTCGGAAACCGCGGCGGACGATTTTGTGGTCGGCGACCTGCGCGATCCGCTCGTCTGCAGGCAAATAGTGGACGGCCGTTTCGACGAGGTCTATCAGCTCGCAGCCGATATGGGAGGCGCCGGATATATCTTCACCGGCGAACACGATGCCGACGTCATGCACAATTCGGCGAGCATCAATTTGAACATGCTGGACGCCTGTCGTAAGCGAAATGTCAGAAAAGTGTTCTATTCCTCGTCGGCGTGCATCTATCCCGCCTACAATCAAACGGATCCGGATAATCCCGTCTGTTCGGAGGAGTCGGCCTACCCGGCGGCACCGGACAGCGAATACGGTTGGGAGAAGCTGTTTTCGGAGCGGCTGTATGTAGCCTACAATCGAAATTACGGAATGACGAACAGAGTGGCGCGATACCACAACATCTTTGGCCCGGAAGGAACTTGGGAGGGGGGAAAGGAGAAGGCGCCGGCTGCGGTCTGTCGGAAAGTCGCAAGAGCAGCGAACAACGGCGAGATCGAGATCTGGGGTGACGGAATGCAGACGCGGTCGTTCCTTTATATCGATGAATGTCTCGAGGGGACCATCCGGTTGGCTCGATCGGGGTTTGAGGGGCCAGTGAATATTGGATCGGAGGAAATGGTCACAATAAATCAATTGGTGGATCTCGTTGCCGACATCGCCGGGAAAAGAATCCGCAAGAAGCACATCGCGGGTCCGCTGGGTGTTCGGGGACGGAATTCAGACAATCGGTTGATCAAGGAACGGCTTGGTTGGAGGCCGTCGATGGCGTTGCGGGACGGCTTGGCGAAGACGTACGAGTGGGTCGAAAGGCAGGTCTATCGAAACGAGTTGAGGGTGGAAGCCGCGTAGACCAAGGCTGCGACCGATCGCCTCTGCCGCAGTTGGTGGGTATTGGCGGTCGGCGCCGTCTCGCGCAAGCAGGGTTTCCGCTGGTTGCGCGGGGGACCCGACCGGCAGTGATTTGTGGGATCGCGGATGACTCCATGTCCGCGAAACGCCACGGCGGCTTATACGCACATCACCTAACACATCACCTAATATGTCCCTTTCGCCCAAACCACGGCCGGGACGGTCTTCGCGATAATTGTGATGTCGCGCCACAGAGTCCAATTCTGCACATAGTCGCGATCCAGAGCGACGCGCTGTGAATAGGAGGCGTCATTGCGCCCGCTCACTTGCCACGCGCCGGTGAGGCCTGGCCGCGCGCGGAAGTAGTATTCCGCGTCCTGGCCGTACATGGTGACTTCGTCGCTGACGATCGGGCGCGGGCCGACAATGCTCATTTCGCCGCGGACAATGTTGATGACCTGCGGCAGTTCGTCGACGCTCATGCGCCGCAAGACTGCACCGACCGCAGTAATTCGCGGATCCACTTTCAGCTTGCGTGTTTGTGTCCATTCGAGCGCCGCAGCTGGCGAGGCATCGAGATGTTTGCGCAGCAGGTCGTCACTATTTACCGCCATCGTGCGGAATTTGACACAGAGGAACGGTTTCGAGTTCATGCCAATCCGGCGGTGACCGTAAAACACCGGGCCCCCGTCGGATAGCTTGACCAGGAGGGCGATCATGATGAACAGAGGCAGGAGCAGAACCGCGGCAGAAAGCGCCACCGCGAGGTCCACGGTTCGTTTGACTTCGCCACCGACTGGGCACTGCGGTGCTACTGCGCTCACCTCTTCCGCGGTAGAATCAAGTGCTGATATGCTCGTGCCCGAATGAACGCGAGAGGTACCTGCAATGTTGCTTTCAGCGGGGGTATAGCTGACGTCCGTCAGGCTAGACCTCACTTGACAGTCAAGCATGATCAGCTCTCGACCACCGCGTTGTCTTTTGCAGTAATTCTGAAGACCCAGCCGCGGTCCTACCCTGTTTGAAATAAGTTCAAGCAGTTGTGATGCATATCCGTCGCGATTTCGCTGCCGCGGGGCTTGTCCGCACGCGGATCAACCGTTCGCAAGACCGGACTCGGCGAGCAACTGCACCAGCTGCGCTTGCCGCGTCGTTGCCGTCTTCTCGAATACCGATCGGAGTTGAACCCGAATTGTTCCGGACGAAACTGCAAAATTGGACGCGAGCGCATCCACTGTCTTTCCCGCAGCGATGCCGCAGGCAACGCGAGCCTCGGCTGGCGTGAGGTCGAAGAGCCCCTGGATGAGGTCGGCGGATGGGACGCTGGACGGCACGACGGCGCTGGCGGCGAGCAGGCAGGAACCGACTTCAAAGATGTCTTGCTCCGCGGTGCCGACCGGAACAAGGTGGATGATCATGGGCGGCTGCGATCCGCACGCCGGCAGTGGCAGGGATCGAACTTGCTCGGCTGCGTCAAGCTCGAACTCCCGAAGCGCGTTGGCGAGAAGCCGGTCAGCGCGCAAAGGAACTAGGTGGACTCGATCGCGGCCGTCGCGGAAAACCTCGGGCACGAGGGAATTGAAGCGGGAGTTGGCCGCCAAGAGGGTGTGCTTGCGTGACAGAACGGCGGCCGGTCGGCCAAAATTGGTGAACGCTTCTGCCGCACCTCGTGCTCGCTGCAGGCCAAATCGTGCCGACAGCAGGACGGCCCGGGCGAGATGAGGCCGGAGCAGGTTCAGTTCGCAAATCACGGAGTCCTCGATCGGCCCGCGTTCAAATGCGCGGTCGATGGTCAGCGCCAGCAGGCCTCCCGCGGGGGCCGTTAGGACCGTCCCCGCCCACCATCCGAGACCTTTTCCTCGCAAATATCCGTAGATGGAATCCCGCTCAATTTCCTCCGGCGTGAACAGATTGTAATCACTCAGAAAGCCGACATGACTCAGCGCAGCCGCGCGCGCGATGCGCGGATCCCGCCTGATCCAACCATCCTTCACATACTCAGAAAAAACCGGCGCGATGGTCGGCGAGGCGGTCCAGCGCGTTCCATGCTCGCCGACGGAACACAGGGCACTTCCGACGGCTCCAGCCCTGGCCGCTATGAGATCCAGTAGGCCGGGCCAAAGGTCGGGGTCGGCAGCAGCTTCATAAATGTGATCGATGATGTCTTTCATGGGCAGACGGTCCGTCCTGCTTACGTACCGGCTTTCGGGGCATTCCTCAGTTTGAAATCTGCCGCAACATCATGGGTTCAACTTTGAACGTTTTGGACCCGACCGAGTTCCAAAGCTAGGCGCCGTGATAATATAATCGACCTTACGGGATGATCCGATGTGTGGCAAAAATCTGGCGAGGCAGCGCCTTGCGATCTTGATCAGACAGCCGGAGGTATGGCAGACGCGGAGAGCCAGCGACCGATCTTGATTGCACCGAAGAAGGTTGATGCGACTGCGACCGGCCAGTGCTGCGGGGGGTAGCGGGGGGCTGCTACGACGGGCGATCAACGGATCTCTAGCGCAAGGTGATCCTACAACAGCACCGTTATCCGGCACTGCGCCTGGATTCATTTGTTTTCTGAAGAAGACGACACTTTACCAGGCGATAGACGTCTGAACACAATTTGACTGAGCACGCCGAGCACGTAGCCAATCTGCAGCACGACTGCAGCTACCACCATGTCCAGCGCCATTTGCCAATAGATGGTGCTATCCCAATGATCGCAGGCCGCAATAGCAATGACGATTGGTACGATAAGCAGCAGCGCGAATGCCAATAGACGAAGCTGCAAGCCGCAAACGAGGCCAACCAGCAGCAATATAGCCGTATACCAGTGCATTGGTCCGAATGTGCGCCCTGGGCATCGTCTGGCAAGAAAGCCGAAGGCGAAACTTCCCGAATCCGCCAGCGGGCTGATAAGAGCCCACCTCCGGGGCGCATGCAAGCACGCCTTGCGATCCAGAAAGCGCCCCAGAGCGGCGGGCGCTGTGCGCGACTCCGCGGGCGCGTCGCCTCACAGCCATGGAATCCGTTTCCGGTAGTTGGGATCGGTCGGGAGCGGCGCGTCGCGCCTTCACGGAACACCGCGCCGCGTTCGAGTGCGAAGGCGCGGTTGTGGCATGAAGTACTTGTAACCGAGAGGTCTGCTTTGCCCGCGTAAGCAGAGCCGTCAGATCAGTCGGTCAGGTCCGGTTCGTGACGAGCCGACATTAAAGCCTGGGGTTGGGAGTCTTGCCGTGAGGATGCATCACGTCAACACTGGTGATCCGCAATAGAGTAACGGAGGCTGGCATGCGGGCAGCATCTCTCTATGACTTGATGCTATCCACCCGCCGCCTGCCTCCGTCCTTGGGACTCATCCCAACGTGGAGATGAAACGACAGGGCTCACGCCCATCTCAATCTCACGTGTGGGTCTCCGGTCGGTGATGAACAATCGTTGTGCGGCCTCGGCGTTCGTTGCGCAGCGCTCGAGCCAGCGAGCCACGAGAAAATCAACCCGCGCGGCAAATCGCAGTTGAGCCGCTGCCCGCACAAGCCTCGCGCCCAAGCTCTGATCGGAAGGTCTCTTGATGTTGTTGCGGGCGTTCATCTTGCCCTCCTGCCGGTACGGCGGAGGGAGCGGCCCTGCGCCGAGAGTTACACTCTTGCTTTGCGGATCAAGCCCGCTTCGAGCTCAAAATTCAGGCCCCACGTCATCACGGACACGCACGACCAATCGGCCAGCCGGATAAGCGGCCGGACGCGGGCGGCAGTCTCTGCAATGTGTGTGCGTGCGTTGTGCATTCGGTCCTCAAGAGTGCAGGCGATCTCACCCGCAACGAAACTCATAATCTAAATGCAGAGAAAATTCAGCGCGTCAAATATTTTATGTTCACGAGGTGCGGAATTTGTCGCGTGAGTAATATTCGAACAGCAGCGGAGCCGGCTGGGTTCGAAAATTTCAGGCTATGGTCAGTTCGGCGGAAGTGGTGGTTTACCTCGCGATGTCCGGTCTCCCCCGGAAGCAGAGACCAATCGGAAGGGTCGGCATGTCCGCTGTGGTCAACGCGCGACTTGGAAGGGGCAGGCGCAAAGCGAACGTTCGGTCAGGTCCGTATGTGTCAGGAGGGCCAATAGGCGACACATGAAACGGGTTTCCGGCACGCCCGTCTCGCGTTGCCTTTCAGCCCGCGGATACGCCCGATTTTGCCCGGCTTATTCCGAGTGTCAAAATGCGATGCAGCAGGTCGGGGTAGTCTAGTCCGTCATGCCGAGCCGCTGTAGCGAACTCCTGGCTCTTCGCGATTTCTGGATTGGGGTTCGCTTCAATGAAATACAAAGTGCCGTCGGCAGAGAGGCGAAAGTCGATACGCGCGTATCCATCGAGCTCCAATGTTCGGTAAATGCGTTTCGCTATTCGCTGAATACGGGCGGATACCTCCGGCGCAAGATCCTGGGCAGGCCCATCTACAATTCCGACGCGCTCCTGATACTCGGGATCGTGTTTGACTTTCTCGGTGGCTATGAGCCGTGCACCCTGGTCGCCCATGGTGCCGAATTTCAATTCCCAAACCGGCAGCACGCGCAGCCGATTGTTGCCGAGCACACCGACATAGAGCTCACGGCCATCTATATACTGCTCGGCAATGGCGGCAGTTCCGATCCGCTCGTGAATGAAGGCGACGCGCTCTGCGAGCTTCTCGTCCGTATCGACGACGGATGCCTGCGAGATGCCGCGGGATCCATCCTCGTTCAGGCTCTTGACGATCAGTGGCAGCGCAAGACGCGCTGGCCGCTTGACCTTGCGGCGCATCGGGAACACGGCGAAGGCCGGCACCGCGATCCGGCGGTAGTGCACCAACGTCTTGGACAGGTCCTTGCCGCGCGCCAAGATCAGGCCACGCGGGTTGCACCCGGTATACGGGATCTGGATCAGCTCGAGATAGCTTGCTACGTGCTGGTCATACACGACCTCATTATGAAACTGCTCCAGCAGCGTGAATACCACATGCGGCTTGAACCCCTCGATCTCGTCGCGGACCGGCTTGATTTCCTCCTGCACGCCGAGCGGGCGAACGTCATGGCCGGATGCGCGCAAGGTGCTTACGACGTCGTATTCTGTTTTCCATTCATTGATTTGCCGCGCGGTGTATCCGTCGGTAGAGTCCGGCGGCATGAAGTCCGGATGCATCAGCACAAGAACGCGCAGGCGTCTCATAATGCGATCCATTTGCGCCGCGACGGACCGAACAACGCGTGCATGGTCTTGGCGGTCAGCAGGATGGTGAAGTTGATCACAAGCTTCCGGTCGGAGCCGACGGCACGCAAATCGAGCTCGCGGCAGCGGGAGATCATGTCGTCAAGCACAGCATCAAGCGTAAGTTGGTTCTCGCCCGTCCACCGCGCAACCAGCTGCCTGATTTGAGCGCGGTGCCGCCTGATGAAGACCGAGGCCGGTTGTTGCCTGCGGTGCCGTGGATTGGCGGAAAAGAGCCGGGAGAGGTCGCGGTCGTAAGTTTTGGGTGGTTTGAAGGTGTAGAAGTCCTGTTTTTTTTGGTAGTGTTCGCCAAGCGTTTGACTCAGCTCACGCAGGGGATCGACACGCTCCCGCGTCATTATTGGCGGGCGCTTCCCGGCGATCTCTTCCATCAGCTCGTCGACATATTCGAGTTTCTTCAGCGCTGGCCAACCGGCATAGCGCGTCCGCCAGTTCGAGCGCGGCCGCAGCCACACCGCGAAAGTCTCGGCGAAATCCTCGTCGGGATGGCTCTGCGCGTACCAGAGGCGAAGATGCTGGACATAACGCCGGCTGGCCGGATTGGGACGGTAGTAGCGCGGGTAGTGTTTCGAGGACGGTCCGAACAGCTGCTGCCAACGCCGGCGGCGTTGCAGCTGGTAGGCGTGCTGCACGGCATGGCCCGCCTCATGACGGAGAATGGCCATGCACTCGGACCAAGTGCCGCCCTCGACGTCGAGCATCATTTTCTTCTCGATTTTCATCAGGCGGGGATGGGCGAGATAGAACGGGATGGCAATGCCGGGCACGTTTGCCGGACTGAACCATTCGCTCGATATCCACGCGTGTGGCCGGAGCCGGATGCCCCGCCCTTCGAGCTCTTCATAGAGAGCGCTGAGACAATCCTCGAGCCAAGTGTCTTCGACCGCAACCCTCAAACTGCTGAGGCGTTGCTTGAGCAATTGCTCGTCCGACAGCTTTTCCCAGGCATATTTCTGGCGCGGCATAGGGCTTCTGGAAGTCATAATAACTCGGCAGATAGATCGTGTCATAGGACGCTGCCGGTAACAACCGCCGAGGCTTCTCGGCCTGCCCCTGTTCGGCGGCCGGCGTCGGATTGGGGTGAAGATGCGTCTCGGCGGGGAGGGTGGCTTCTGGCGGCGCAAAACGGACATTTGACCTCACCAACGTGTCGCGGAAGGGCCAGAAGCAGCCATGGGAGGCGCAGATTGCTATCCGATCGTGGGTCTCACTTCACAAGGAACGAGTCCGCTCAACTGGTGGACAAAGGGATAGACAAGCTGCAACGGTGAAACACTTGTCAATGCACTGCCGCATACAGGATTTTGTCCTGGGTTGCTTCCGCCGCATCGAACTCGGCGACGATGCGGCCGGTGCGCGCGACCAGGATGCGATCAGAGACCGCAAGGATCTCCGGCAGATAGGATGAGATCACCACCACCGCCTTGCCCTCGTCGGCGAGCCGTCTGATCTCGGCATGGATATGCGGGATGGTTCCGACATCGACGCCGCGGGTCGGCTCGTCAAAGATGATGATCGTAGGCTCCTGGACCAGCGATTTGGCCAGCACGACCTTCTGCTGGTTGCCGCCGGACAACTCGACGATGCGCGCCTTCCGCTGCAGGGCATTGATCTTGAGACGCTCGACCCAGTAATTCGCAAGTTTTGAGCGTCGCGCCCGCGAGAGCAGGAAGCTGAAACCGGCGCGCGTCGCGAGGCTGCCGATATAGACATTGTCGTCGACAATCATGGTCTCGAAGAAGCCGTTGGCCTTGCGGTCCTCGGTGATGTAAGCGATGCCGTCGTCGATCGCTTGGCGCGGCACGCGGTAGCGGATCGGCTTTCCGCGCAGCCGGATGGTGCCGCCATTGACGAGGTTGCGCTTGAGTGCGCCGAAGATGATCTTGGCGATCTCGGTTCGCCCCGAGCCGATCAGCCCAGCGACGCCGACAACTTCGCCGGCATAGACCGAGAACGACATGTTCTTCACCACCATCCCCATGGTGACGTTCTCGACCGTCAGCACCTTCTCACGGCGCTCATGCGTCTTGCTGGCGCTGCGGCCATAAACGGCTTGCGCGACCTGGCGCCCGACCATGTTCTGCACCAGGGCATCCCGCGTCAGCGTCTTCGCCGGCGCGGTGATGACGAGCCGACCGTCGCGCAGCACGGTGATGCGGTCGGCGATCTGCAGCGATTCCTCCAGCGCGTGGCTGATGTAGATGATGGCGACGCCGCGGGCGCGCAGATCGCGCACGAGGTGGAAGAAGTGGACGATCTCCTCGGGTGTCAGGCTCGCGGTCGGCTCGTCGAAGATGATGATGCGGGCCTTGTTGTAGATCGCGCGCGCGATCTCGACCATCTGCTTCTTGGCGGTGCCGAGCAGCGCAACTGGCGTTGCCGGGTCGACATGAAAGTTGAGCGATTGCAGGAGCTGCTGCGCCTGGATGTTGAGGGTGCGGAAGCGCGTCAGCAGCTTCTCATTGCCGAGTTCGATGTTCTGAGCCGCCGTCATGGTCGGCACGAGGCTCGTCTCCTGGTAGACCATGCAGATCCCGGCCGAAAGCGCATCGCGCGGCTGCTCGAAATCAACGCGCTTGCCGTCGACGAACATCTCACCCGAGGTCAGGCGGATCGCGCCGGCGATCGCCTTGCAGAGCGTCGACTTGCCGGCGCCGTTTTCGCCGACCAGCGCATGGACCTCGCCCGGATAGAGGTCGAAGCTGACGCCCTCGATGGCATGGACGCCGCCATAGACCTTGGCGCCGTTGACGACCTTGAGGACAGGCTCGCGGGCTTGCCCGGTACCGGCCGCCGGTTCCGACAGGATTGCGGTATCGTTCATCGCAGCTCTCCCGGCTCGAGCAGCAGGCATCCCGCGCCGCGGGAGGCGATCACGGTGCCTTGCGACGTTGCGCAGGCGGAGGTGATGCCATGGAAGCGGCCGCCGGCGCGGCTGTGGATGGAGGAGGTCGGCTCGCCATTGCCATCGAGATGCACCAGCAGGCCGTAGGAGCGTGGCGGCGCCCAGGGTTTCTGGATTCCGAGCGCCTTCACGCCGCCGATCTGCATCGGCTCGAGACAGTCGGCACCGCCAGAATAGGCCGGCGCTACCCAATGGTCCGGCGGCATGCTGGCGATCATCTCGTTGCGGAAATCGTCTTCCTTCAGGACGAACTCGATCAGATGGGTGCGTCGGGCGAACAAGGCGAGGTAGAACCCGCCGCGTCCGTCGCCCTGCAGCCGCGCAGGATAGCCGGGTAGGTTGCGCAACACGGTTTGCGGCGCTGCGCTGCCGTTCCGCGGCAACGGCATGCGGCTTACGCGATGCGCCCAGCTTTCGGTGAACCAGAGCTGCCCGCTCTCGATTGCGAGCCCATAGGGATAATGCAGATCGCCCAGCAGGGTTGTGGCGCTGTCCAGCGCCGCGCCACAGACGATCAGGCGGCCATTGTGCCGCTTCTCCATCAGGTCGTGGCGCCACTCGGCAGGCGTGCGCGCGAAGCTGCCTTCCACGGCAAAGATGCGGCCGTCGGGCGCTGCCGCAACTGATAACAGGCCGGCCAGCGGGCGGCCGTCACAGTTGCGAAGCCAGTGCGGGTCAGGCTTTGCGGGATCAACCGCGGCCAATCCGTGGCCTGCCACGCAGACCAGTAGCCGCCCGTCGGGATGGAGGGCCAGCCCGCCGGCCTCGCCGGCGAATTCGAACACCAGCGCACGGTTCACAAAACCCGGGCCCGACAGTTTGATCACGCGCCTGCCCGCGGAGACGAACAGCGCACCGTCAGGCGCGGCCACGACATCGTCGAGGCCGGGCAGGGGATCGCCGATCGCCGTGCAGGCCTCCAGGCGGTCGTTCGGGCTCAGCGCGCCGTCGAGGGGCGGGATCGCATTCTGCTCGCCATCACGATTGATGACGCTTCTGATGTCCCGCATCAAATGATCAAGGAATCCCACGGCCGCTCACCTGTTCAATCTGCTCTTCGCGCCCCAATAGGCCTCATACCCGCTCCAGCCCTCGTCGACGCCGTCTAGCTTGATGCGCCCGATGCGGTTGTTCTCGAGGCCGCCGAGATAGAGATAGCCCTTGTGCTCGCGCATCGAGGTCAGCGTCGAGTGTGAGATGCCGGTCGGGTCCCACCAGGATTCCAGTGCTTCGCCCTGCTCGTTGAACTTGAGCACGCAGCCGTGATTGAGCGCCGGCGCCAGCCATTCGTCGGTCGGCACCTGTTTGACCATGCGCAGGCGGAAGCCCGGCTTGCGTGCGGCGAGGTCGAAAGTGGGCGTGCGGATACCGACCAGCGCCAGCCAGTAATTGCCGTCGGAGGCGCGGTTGATGTTGTCAGGGTTGCCCGGCAGCTCGTCGATCAGGACCTCAGTGCGTCCCTCGTTCGGGCCTTCGAGCCAGTACCTGAATATCTTGCAGAGCGAGGTCGAGGCGACCAGCAGCGACTTGCCGTCATGCGAGACACAGACGCCGTTCGGGAAATAAAAATGATTGATGATGGTACGCGTGGTCTTGGTGGCGGGATCGTAGCAGACCATGCGCCCATTTGGGCGCGCCTCGAGAATGTCGAGCGTGTTGGTCGTCATCTCGTAGCGCGTGGTGCAGTCGGAAAAATAGATCTTGCCGTCGGGGCCGATGTCGAGATCGTCAGCCATGCGCAGGCGGGAATCGTCGTTCAGCTTGTACCAGGTGCGATTGGTCTCGTCGGTGACCTTGAACACCTCGCCGTTGGGCTTGACGCCATAGACGCCCATGCCGGCGACGGCGACGATCAGATTCTCGTCCCTGTCGAACTGCATGCCGAGTGGCCGGCCGCCGATATGGGCAAATACCTCGCGCGTCTCAAGATTGGGACCGGAGAAGCGGATGATGTTGCCGTCGCGCGTCGAGCCATAGAGGCGGTCCTGCCGGTCGAGGATGACGTCTTCCGGACCCTCGACCTGGTCGAGTCCGATGGCCTGCGCTTTGATCAGCCTGTCGTTCTGCGCATAAGCCGAGCCCGAGCCCGGCTGCACCGAAGGCGCGGGCGCAAACGCCACGAAGGCCGGATTGACATAAATCTTCTGGATCGCCTTGCCGCGGTTCTTCGCCCATTTGACGTCGATGCCAACGGCCGCGAGCAGGATGATGCCGATCACGGCCGAGGTGACGTAGCCCGGGATGCCCATCCGCACCAGGCCGTTGATCAGCAGGAAGATGATCAACGCGCCGATCATGGCGCGCCAAACCGTGCCTTTGCCGCCCGCAAGCGACACGCCGCCGAGCACGACCGCGGTCAGTGCCTGAAACTCCCAGCCTACGCCGGTCGTTGAGTCCGTTGAGGATTGCCGCGCGGCATAGAAGATGCCGCTTGCCGCGCACAGCATGCCTGACAGCATATAGGTGAAGAACAGGATCAGCCGGACGCGGATGCCCGCGTGCCGTGCGGCCTTCCTGCTCGCGCCGATTGCGGTGAGGTGCCAGCCGTAGCGCGAACGCGACAGGAAGATGTGGCAAACCAAAAGCACCACGAACAGTGTTGCGGCATTGATGGGAATGCCGAGCACGCTGCCGACGCCGAGAAAATCCCAGGCGTCGCTGTCGACCGAGTTGGTCGCAAATACCTGGGCGTAGCTTGTGTTAAGCAGGTTGACGGAGGCGCGCAGGATAATCAGCGTGACCAGCGTGGTCAGGAACGGCCGCGTCTTCAAGAAGCCGATCAAAAAGCCGTTGATGCTGCCAAGTGCCGCGCCGACCGCCAGTGTTGCCGGGATCGCTAGTCCGACCGGCAGCTCCGCGACATAAAGAAAATAGAGCGCGGAGAAATTACAGAAGGCGAAGATCGCGCCAACGCTCAGATCGATGCCGCCGGAGATCAGGCAGAATCCCATGGCGAGCGCCACGAAACCGAACTCGGCAAACAGCCGCAACAGCGACAGTGTGTTCTGCACGGTCGCATAGTCGGGAACTGTCAGCGCAAAATACAGCCACAGGCAGATCATCACCGTGAAGGGGATGACCGGCTCGAACCACTGTTTGAGGAGGAGTTCCGACAAGAGCAGGCGCGGCGAAAAGCGCCTGACAGATGCAGAAAACGAATCCACCGCCATCGACATCGATGATCACCTGCTAGAGCGAAAGAAGCCAGCCCGCAGGGCGCGCGGGCTGGCTTGTCGTGTCGAGCCGCTATTTCTTGGGCAGCGCAAAACAGTTCGCGCCGCTGGCGTTGCTTTTATCGAGCCAGATCGGACGGGTATAGAACTCGAGGTGTTTGGTGCCTGGCTTATCGCCGGATTCCAAAAGCGTCTCGGCGGCGAACATCAGGTCGTGGCCTTGTTCGGTCGCCTTGTAGCTCAGGAACTTGTAGAAATTGCCCTGATTGACCTGGTCGCAGTCGAGCTGGGAGCCTTCGCCCGACGCATAGACCTTGACCTGGTCGATCTTGCCCGCGTTGCGGATCGCTTGCGCCGCGCCTGATTCCATGATGCCCCAGAAGCCGACGCTGGCGCAAAGGTCCGGATGCTGTTGAATCACGGTCGCGGTGGTGTTGAGCGCAGTGTTGGCGTCCCAGTTCGCGGCCTGGTTGGAAACGACCTTGATGGCCGGATCCTTGTTGAAGACTTCCATGATGCCTGCGACCTGGTCAACGCTGGCGGCAGCGGTCAGTTCGCCCTGAATGATCTGGACCTTGCCCGATTTGCCCGAGCCGGTGCCGCACTCCTTGACGACGTCCTGTGCCAACAGCCGCCCGACTTCGTTCCAATCGGCGCCGACGAAGGCGCCTGACTTGTAGTTGGAGGACATGTTGATCTGGATGACATGGGTGCCCTGGCTTTCGGCGCGCTTCAGATCTTTCATCAGTAGCGTAACGCTGGGGTTCTGCACGATCAGCACGTCCGGCTTCTGGTCGACCAGCGCGGTCAGCGCCTGCTGCATGGCCGAGGGGTTATTGTTGGGATCGCGCACCACATATTTCATTCCGCGCCATTCGGCTTCCTCCTGCACGACGCGGCCCCATTCGTCGGATAGCGGCACGCCGAGCGCGATCGGCAGGTATGCGATGGTCTTGCCCTTGAGCGCCTTGTCGTAGTCGGTGCGCAGTTCGCGCGCGGTCTTGGTGCCGCCTTCCTCCTGTGCCTTCGTCACCAGCGGCAATGCCGCCAACGTCAGGCCGGCGACGACCGCCAACCATTTCCACCTGATTGTCATGAACTCCTCCCTGTGCTTTTGATTTGAAGCGTTTCGATTGCTCCGGTCGGCCGGGCTTTTCTTGATTTTCGGTCTGCCCTAAGTCTCCCCTTGGTCTGCTCTCAGTCTCCTTGACGGGCGGTCTCCTCGTCGCGCGGATGCAGAAAGTTATCGAGCACGATCGCAGCGAGCAGCACGATTCCCTTGATGATATTCTGCACCTCGCTGTTGACGTCCATGATGGTAAATGCGTTCAGCAGCGTCCCGATCAGGACACAGCCCACCACCACGCTGAAGACGCCGCCGCGGCCGCCGACGAGGCTGATGCCTCCGATCACGACCACCAGGACGACATCGAAGATCATCGTTCCTTGCGTGATCGCCATCTGCATGCTGCCCGTCGTGCCAATCCAGACCAGCCCGGCGATCCAGGCAAGGAGCGCCACGATCACATGCTCGAGCACCATCAGGGGTCGCAACGCGATGCCGGACAGACGCGCAGCCTCCGGATTGTCGCCTTGCGCATAGATGAAGCGGCCGATCGAGGTCCGCGAGAGGAACAGATGGATGATCAACGCTGCGACTGCGAACACGAAGATCGGCACCGGCACACCGAACAGCCGGCCGGCGCCGAGAAACATCAGCGCCGGGGCATCCTTCGGCGCGTAAACCACCCAGGCGGGTGCGAACCAGAAGGCGAGGCCGTAGATGACGAAGCCTGCCGCCAGCGTCACAAACAAGGCAGGCGCTTCGACAAAGGCGACCATCACGCCGTTCACGACGCCGATCGTTACGGCAAGGCCGAGTGCGATCATGCAGGCCCAACCGATCGGCATGCCGTGCTGCATCTCAATCAGCGCAATCGACCAGCTCCCGGCCATGATCGCAACCTCGCTCAAATCGATGCCGCGGCTGATCACGATCAGCCCCATGCCAAGTCCGAGGATTCCGAGGATCGAGATGCTGCGCAGCAGATTGAGCAGGTTCGAGAGCGTGGCAAAACCGTTCAAGGTCAGCCCGAAGACGATCACGAGCGCGATCGTGATCAAGAGCACGATCTGTTCCTGCGTCGGCTTTGTCAGTGAAAATCGAAAGCGGGGAGTACTTGCGGGTGCCAACGGAGACTCAACGGCCACGACGCACCTCCCAAGCGCAACGCGTATCCGCGGTGGACAGGGCTGCGACTGTGCCCATCACATCCCTCTCGAATTGTCTTTTGCTTCTGCTCGACTTTCCACGGGATTGAGGCGGACGTCAAATGGCAAATGCAACTGTTGCGATGTCACGGCGGAACCGCGAGCGCAAGCATACTCGCCCGGTCGCGCGAGGCTGCATGCGGCCCGCGCGAATCCGCCCGGCGTGAAGGTTCGCGCGTTTCAAACAAAGTTTCAAAAAATCTCGTGGGGAGAGGTGGATGCGAGTAGTGGTGGGGGCGTGGGTAAATTGAGGGGCCGTGGAGGCCTATGCACGCGTTGTTTCCAGGGCTTTGAGATCCGTCACTGTGTAAGACATTGACCCCCTATAGCCCGCACCAACTCGCGTTGGCGCCAGGTCAGAGATCTCCTCGCCGTCTGCGACAGGCAGCGAAAGGTGACCTTCACCCATCCACACATTAACCAACTGCGTATTGTCCGTGGTGGCGATCACAAGCTCGTGGACTGCCGGATTATTATGTTGGCCGGCAGCCAGGCGTGGAAAATGACGCAAATTGACAATTGGCCGGTTTCCCAGGCCGAGCTTCGATAAGTTCTCCACCTTCTCGGTCAGCTTTACCTCTGCACGCGCCAGCCGTTGGCCAGCCGTCGATGCCGTTGCGGCGAAGCGGGCTCCGGCAACAACCTGGGGACCCGCCAGGTTCGCTGCGGCAAACGTACGGGTGACGTGAACGGCGCCGATACGCTTGGGAAAGCCCTGAATCAGGCCGCGCATCATTGCAGAATCATTGTCGACGAAAATGTACGGACAGAACGCAATGGGTCTTGCGTCATGGAGCGCATCCACGAGGATGAAAAACTCGCGATACTGATAGCGTGCCGGGTCCAGCAGTTCATCGTTTTCACCGGTGAACTGCCAATCGAAGAAGAGCGCGGTGGCATGGCCCGCAGCCGCGGGGTCGGGTGTGAGCCCGTCAGGCAATGTCGTAGCCACGACTGCCGGATCAGCCCAGAACTCGACCATCAGGAAGTCGCCGGAGTAGTGCCAAGGTGGCGGCGGTGCGATGCAAGACAAGCCACGTGGTGACAGCGGTGTTGTGTAAGGCCTCGACATCATTCTCTCCATGCCGGCTCTATTGCCGCGTTGCGCCGTCACTTCGCATCCGGGCCACTTCCGGACATCCTAGGAATTCCGTGGAATTTCGTAGATCAGTGTCGGCTCCATTGTGTCGATCAACGCTGGATCCTGCGGCGGACGCCAGGTGAACAGCGAGAGAGTCAACTTGTCGGGCGTCACATCGATAATTGTGAATCCATTCTTTTCGATCACCGGGAGCTGCTCGTCCGCGCCTATGAGCTCGGAACTGGATGCCTTGATGCCGTGAAAGAAGGAAGGGAACGCGTAATCGCCAGAACCCAGCGTACCCGTGGTGATCGTGTGGACTGGGCGATCGAGGACAAGCGGGCCGCTGCGCTTGATTCGGGTCACGGCCGACGCGTGGTAGTCGCCCTGCACAATGACCGCGGACCGCTGCTTCTGTGTCGAGAGCGCCTTGATGAGCCGCTGATGCTGGCCGAACCAGCCCCGCTGCCACCCCGGCTTTTCCTTGGCAATGGTCAACTCGCCATTGTCGACCACGTCCGGGTACCACTCCCCGAGTTTTCCGGCCGAATGGGAAAACGGCAACGAGGGAATGTGCAGCAGATGCGTCGTATCTTCTTCGGCTGCGGTTCTTTGGACGATCCAGTTTTCGACCCATTGCGGAATCATCCTGGCGTGATCTCCCGCGTAGTCGACCCAGCGACGACAATCGTACATCAGTGCTTCCAGCAAATTGCCGTAGCGAAAGGCACCGAAGCCGGTGTTGGTTCCCGGAGCAAGCTTCGCCCGATCGCCTCCGGGCAACCAGTCCGGCCGGTTTCCGTCGGGCAGAAACTCCGGGTAGTACATGTGCTGGGTCTGCTCGACCCCTGCCGGACCATAGCTGTTGGGCGGCATCGTCGATAGCTCTTCATCGAACTCGTCATTTTCGAAGTTGTCGTGGTCGTCGGTGACAAAGAAGGCCGGGGTCGACCGCAGTGACGTGCCGTACAGGCCGGCTATCTGATAATCTGCCACCGCCTGGAAAATCGCGGCGTTGCGCGGGTGCATCATCGGCAGCGAGATATCGAGGGCGCCGCCGAAACGCGCCAAAAACTTCTCCTGGAGGAATGCGGCGAACGGTTTGTTGAGCCACGTCCTGACATCCCAGTAGATGTGATCGCCATTTGCGAAGACCACATCGGGTTGGAAACCCATGCCGCGCGCGAGCAGGCGTCGCCGGGCTGTCATATCGAGCCAGAGTGTCTTGTCCTTCAGCAACGGCCCGTCAAAGCCGCCGCCACAAGTATAGGAGAGGATGCGCAGTCTTGTCGGTCTCGTGCCGGGAGCGGGAAATGTCTTCAGCGGCCAGGCGTCACACAAGGGCGCACCGTCCGCACCGACGATCCGCAATTCGTATTGCCTGTCTGGCGCGAGGCCGGAAACATCGAAGCGCCAGAACCGTCCCTCATCGTCGGTCCGTTGACCGGTGACGGAGCGTCGATCGATCGACAACAGCGGCGCGCCCTTGAGCGGCGCCTTGAACGAGGTCTTTACGAGGAACCGCTCATGGTTGGCGGTCGGAACGATATGGTTGAGCGGGCCGGCATCCCAACTTGCTCCCCACGCTTCACCAACCGAGAGCAGCCCGACCGCCGATGCGGTAGCGGCGGCACTCGTGTCGGTGATGAATTTGCGCCGGGTCAATTGCCAGAAGCTATTGTCCATTGTGTCCTCATCATTTGAGGAAGCAAATTATGCCTCCGGCGGCTCGTGGCTCGTTATGCGACCCAAGTCCCACGTCCTCAGGCGGTGCACTTTCCGATGTTGCTAAAGCTTTTTTCGCACCGTCACCATATTACATGCCGCCGAGGCAAACCCGTCAAGGATGCCCCTCATCAATCGCAATTGACCGCAGCAGTCATGCCCGCTTTTGGTCAAATTGAGAGGAACTCTGGATGAGCAAATCGCGTCCGCCGTGCCCCATGAACCGACCTCAGCGCGTCGCGCCTTCACTTCGCGTCCGGGCCAAATAGCGGACAACCCGCTCGCCGTCATCAATTTCCGTCGGTTGCCAATCCGTCGTAGCGTGAGAGGCTGAAGCGTCAGAGCATTCTGTCAAAAAAGGTTTGTTCAGGAGGCCGGTCGTGATCGTTCGGCGTTCCGTTGCATCAATCGCCTTGACACTAGCGCTAACTTTCTCTTCTGGGGCTTCGTGCGCAGAGCTTACAAAAGATGAGGCTTACACGATTGCGAGAGATGCATACATATATGCCTATCCCTTCATGATTGAGTACGTGACCGTCCGGCAGGCGGGCAACTACGCGGAGCCGACTGGAATTGTTGCCCAAGCTCCCGTCAATCAGTTCAGTCATGCGCGTGATGGAGTCGGCTTAGGGCCAGCAGACGTCATCCAATCACCTCGTCAGCATTATGAGGGAGGACGGCGGACCGCGACGCCAAGTGCTTTGGCGGTGCCGATGTTGATGGCGAAGTCGAGGGTGTGGGGTCTCGGACCGGTAACTCACGTCGACGAGCTGACAAAGTCATCGTCCGGTGTCGAAACGATGCAGTCCGTCGGGGACGTCGTAGCCCCAGATTTCATACATGCGCGCGATGATATCCGCCATTAAGCCGAGCTCCGGCATCTTGTCGCCAAGACGATAACTCATGATGATCGGCGAGGTCGCGGGCTCGACCAGTCGCTTGTAGCGCACGCCTTCGACGCGCGACTTTTGCACAGAGACGGGAACGATGCAGACGCCTTCTTCGGCGGCGACCAGGCCGACGGCGATCTGGAGTTCGCGTGCCTCATGCGCGATGCGTGGCTCGAGTCCGCGGTCGTGGAAGAGTGCAATCACCTGGTCAGCGTAGCCCGGCCGTGGCGCACGTGGGTAGAGAATGAGGCGCTCGTCCGCGAGCTGTTCGAGCGACACCGGGCCGCTTTGCTTCTCCAAGGGATGATCGATCGGCAATGCCGCCATCAAAGGCTCCTCGCGTAGTATTATGCGCCGGACCTCGTCGTCATCGAAGCGCACGCGTCCGAAGCCGATGTCGATCCGGCCTTCCTTCAGGGCGCCGATCTGCTCGAGGCTGACGAGCTCGACAAGGTGGAGCTCGACCTCCGGCGCCGCTCGTCGAAATTCTCGGATGAGTTCGGGTAGATGCCCGTAGAGCACCGAACCCACGAAGCCGATGACGAATTGCCTTTTCTCGATCTTGAGTGCGCGCTTCATCATCGTGCGCATCTCTTCGACGCGCGACAGTACCTGGACGGCCTGTTCGTAGAAGAGCCGCCCCGGTTCGGTGAGCCTCAATGGCCGCGACGAGCGATCGATCAGTTCGGCTCCGACCTCGCCTTCGAGTTGCTGGATCTGCCGGCTCAGCGGCGGTTGTGCGATGTGCAGCCGGTCAGCCGCGCGCGAGAAGTTGCGCTCGTTGGCCAGGGTCACGAAGTAGCGGAGCTGCCTTAGGTCCATAACAAACTATACCTTTAGGGTATAATTTGTAAACCCAATCGGTCTTTGCCGTCTCCGCCGCCTGCATCTAGTTTTCAGCCAAGAAATGCGAATTCGAGGATGCGCCGGTGACGATAAAAGCTACCCAGATCGATACCTTTATTGTCGATATTCCGACGATCCGTCCGCACGTGCTCGCCATGGCGACCATGCGGAGCCAAGCGGTCGTCCTGGTACGGATCACTTGTGCCGACGGAATTGCCGGCATCGGGGAGGGGACCACCATCGGTGGCCTGAGCTACGGCAACGAAAGCCCCGAAGGTATCAAGCTTGCCATCGACACCTACATCGCGCCGGTTCTCAAGACCTGCGACGTTTCGAGGGTGGCCGAAGCGATGGCAAAGGTCGGTCGCAGCGTCGTCGGCAACCACATCGCCAAGTGCGCGGTCGAGACGGCATTGCTCGATGCTGCCGGTAAGCGACTGGGCGTGCCTGTCTCCGAGTTGATCGGCGGAGGGCGCGTACGCGATCGCCTGCCAGTCGCCTGGACGCTCGCAAGCGGCGACACTGCGCGAGATATCGAGGAAGCCGAGGCGATGATCGAGGCCAGGCGGCATTCGATCTTCAAGCTGAAGATCGGCAAGCGCAGCGTGGTCGACGACGTCGCGCATGTCGCGGCGATCAAAAAGGCACTCGGTGACCGCGGTAGCGTCCGCGTCGACGTCAATCAGGGGTGGGACGAGGCGCAGGCCGACGTCGGGATGAAGATGTTGGCCGACGCCGGCTGCGACCTGGTCGAGCAGCCGATCGCGCGCGACGCGCTTTGCGCCATGGCGCGTCTCTCAGCCCGACACGCTATCCCGCTGATGGCCGACGAAGCGCTGCACGGTCCGCGCGATGCCTTTCGCGTAGCGGCAGGCGCCAGCGCCCGCGTGTTTGCCGTGAAGATCGCCCAGTCGGGCGGACTCCATCCCGGTCGCGACGTTGCCGCCATCGCCGAAGCCTCGGGCATCGGTCTTTATGGTGGCACCATGCTCGAGGCCGGCGTCGGAACGGCAGCTTCCGCCCATCTCTTTGCGACGTTTCCCCAGCTTGCGTGGGGCACCGAGCTGTTCGGTCCCTTGCTGCTGACGGAGGAAATTCTCACCGAGCCACTTGATTACGCCGATTTCTCGTTGGGCGTTCCGATCGGTCCCGGCCTCGGCATCGAGCTCGACGAGGAAAAGGTCGCTCGATTCCGCCGGGATCGGACGGCGCCGACCTTGCATGTCGTCGCGGCGAGGGGAGCTTGAATCATGCTGACGATGGTCGAGATGAACGTCCGCATTCCACTCGATTTCGACAGGGAAGAAGCTGAGCACCTCAAGGCGCGCGAGAAGGAGCGGTTTCGGGAACTGCAGCGCGCCGGCAAGTGGCGCCACATCTGGCGCGTGGTCGGTCACTACGCCAACGTCAGCATCTTCGACGTCGAAAGCAGTACCGAGCTTCACGACATCCTGACTGGGCTGCCGCTCTATCCCTTCATGGAGATGAAGGTGACGCCACTCTGCAGGCACCCGTCCTCACTGCACGACGACGACCGCTGAGACACTTCGAACGACCAACGTCCGCACAGCGGACCTAAAGCCAAGGGAGAGACGACATGGATACGAGCTTCGTGAAAACCCCCGAAGTCCAGGCATTGCTCGACAAGGCGGCGGGCCTTAATCAAAGCGGCGGGAATTCTCGTCTGAAGGCGATCGTTCGCGACATCGTCGAGGCCGGTGCGGAAATCATCGTTCGGCACGACATCAGCGAGGACGAATTCTGGGGCGCCGTCAACTTCCTGCAGAAGGGTGCGCCGGAATTCGGCTTGCTGGTACCGGGCTCGGGACTCGAGCACTTCCTCGATCTGTTCATGGACGCGAAAGACGCGGAGGCCGGTCGCACCGGCGGCACGCCACGCACCATCGAGGGACCTCTCTACGTGGCGGGCGCTCCGCTCGAGGAAGGCGACGTCAATCTGACCAAGGATTCGGACGAGACCGGCAGCCTCTACATGAGGGGTCGCGTCACCGGTCCGGACGGCGAGCCGGCCAAGGATGCGATTCTGCACGTTTGGCATGCCAACTCGCAGGGCTGGTACTCGCATTTCGATCCGACCCGCGAACAGACGCCCTTCAACAATCGCGCCCGTATCAAGCTCGGTCCCGACGGAAAGTATTCATTCCACTCCAAGATGCCGAACGGCTACTCCGTGCCCGAAGGCGGCGCGACCGACACGCTGATGAAGGCGATCGGCCGTCACGGTCATCGGCCGGCGCACGTGCACTTCTTCATCGAGGCGCCCGGGTACCGGAAGCTGACGACCCAAATCAATTTCGGCGACGATCCGCATGCGGCCGACGACTTCGCCTTCGCCACCCGCGACGGTTTGCTGCCGCTCCCGCAGCGCCAGGGCGACACCGCCTACATCAACTTCGACTTCCAGCTGCAGCGCGCCGCCAGCGGCACCGATGAACACCTTTCGAGCCGACCACGCGCCGAGGTCGCGTGAGCCCCGCGCACAGCTGACGCGATAACGAAAACGAAGAGGAGAGGAAGCGATGACGACACTTCTGGAGCGTATCGACGGCGCGGTGGTCGAAGACAGGCAGCTCGGACTATTCCGCTGCCGTCGCGACATCTTCACCGATGTCGAGATGTACGAACTCGAGATGGAGCACATCTTCGAAGGCAACTGGGTGTTTCTGGCGCATGAGAGCCAGATACCTGATAACAACGACTACTTCAGCACCTGGATCGGCCGCAAGCCGATCATGATCACCCGCGATAAGTCGGGCGAGCTCCACGCCATGATCAATGCCTGCGCGCATCGCGGTGCGATGCTCTGCCGGCGCAAGCACGGCAACAAGGGTAGTTTCACCTGTCCCTTCCACGGCTGGACCTTCAGCAATACGGGTAAGCTCCTGAAGGTCAAGGATGGCAAGACCGGCGACTATCCGGCTTCGTTCAATACTCACGGTTCGCACGACCTTGCGAGAGTCCCACGGTTCGAAAGCTACCGGGGATTCCTGTTCGGCAGCCTCAATCCGGACGTCGTGGCGCTCGAAGAGCATCTCGGCGGCGCGAAGGCCGTGATCGACCAGATCGTCGATGGAGCGCCCGACGGCATCGAGGTGCTCCGCGGAAACTCCTCCTACATCTACGACGGCAACTGGAAGCTTCAGATGGAGAACGGTGCCGACGGCTACCACGTTAGCTCCGTCCACTGGAATTACTCGGCGACCATGGGCCATCGCAACTATGAGACCGAGGGCACCAAGACGGTCGACGCCAACGGCTGGTCCAAGAGCATAGGCGGCGTCTACAGCTTCGAGAACGGCCACATCCTGCTCTGGACCAACCTGCTCAACCCCGAGGTTCGGCCGATCTTCAACCACAGGGAAGCGCTCGAAGCGCGCCTCGGCAAGGACCGCGCCGGCTTCATCGTCGGCCAGACCCGCAATCTCGGAATCTATCCAAACGTCTATCTCATGGATCAGTTCTCGACGCAGATCCGAGTGGTGCGGCCGATCAGCGTCGACCGGACCGAGGTCACCATCTACTGCTTCGCGCCCAAGGGAGAGGACGCGAAGGAGAGGGCGATCCGTATCCGTCAGTACGAAGACTTCTTCAACGTCTCCGGTATGGGCACCCCGGACGACCTCGAGGAATTCCGCGCGTGTCAGACCGCTTACGTCGGCGCCGGCGAACTCTGGAACGACCTCAGCCGCGGTGCCGTCCATTGGATCGATGGTCCGGACGAGAACGCCAAGGCGATCGGGCTGAAGCCGCTTTTGAGCGGCGAGCGTAGCGAGGACGAAGGCCTGTTCGTCCGCCAGCACGAATTCTGGGCCAGGTCGCTGCGCGAAGCGATCTTACGGAACGGCGGCGACACGCTCGGTGTCGTCTCGATACAGGGAGAAGCGGCATGACCCTCGCAGTCGCAAATGCTGTTGCGCCCGCCGCCAAGTTCGACATCGAGCAGGTTCGCGCCTTTCTCTACCGCGAGGCGCGCCTGCTGGACGATCGTCAGTGGGACGAATGGATCAAGCTCTATTCGCCCAAAGCCAGCTTCTGGATGCCGTCTTGGGACGACGACGACCAGCTCGTCGAGGATCCCGAGCAGCACGTCTCGCTGATTTACTACCCCAACAGGGAAGGTTTGGAAGATCGCATCTTCCGGATCAAGACCGAGCGCTCCGGCGCCAGCACGCCGGAGCCGCGCACCAGCCACAACATCTCGAATATCGAGATCGTGGAGGAGCGCGACGGCGAGCTCCACCTGCGCTTCAATTGGCACACGCTGAGCCACCGCTACAAGAAGACCGACAGCTTTTTCGGCACGGCATTCTACACGCTGGATACCGGTGGAGATGAGCCGCGGATCGTGGCGAAGAAGGTCGTGCTCAAGAGCGACTACATCCACCAGGTCATCGACATCTATCACATCTGACGCCGCTCGTCGGGATCACCGGAGA
This sequence comes from Bradyrhizobium sp. Tv2a-2, assembly GCF_000472425.1. Taxonomy (GTDB): domain Bacteria; phylum Pseudomonadota; class Alphaproteobacteria; order Rhizobiales; family Xanthobacteraceae; genus Bradyrhizobium. The sequence continues at coordinate 316,546 of NZ_AXAI01000008.1, forward strand.
GTAGAACATGACTTATCGCGTAGCACTCAATTTCGAAGACGGAGCCACTCGCTTCATCGAATGCAACGATGGCGAGAAGGTCCTCGACGCGGCCTACCGAAACAAGATCAACCTGCCGATGGACTGCTCGGACGGGGTCTGCGGCACCTGCAAGTGCCGCTGCGAGCAGGGTGAATACGATCTCGGCGACGAATACCTCGAAGATGCCTTGAGCGAAGCGGAAGCCGGAGAGGGAATGGTGCTCACCTGTCAGATGGTGCCTTCCTCGGACTGCGTCATAGCGGTACCCGTTCCGTCCAGCGCGTGCAAGGTAAAGCCCGCAGAACATGGCGGGGAGGTAAGTTCGGTCGAACTCCTCTCCGACAGCACCATCATCCTCAAGCTCAAGCTCGACAGACCCGACGCGCTGGGATTCCTTCCAGGCCAATACGTGAACCTCACGGTACCCGGGACCAGCGAACATCGCTCCTACTCCTTCAGTTCGAAGGTAGGAGCGGCTGAAGCGAGTTTCCTCATCCGCAACGTGCCGGGCGGTTTGATGAGCGGCTGGCTCGCCAACGAGGCCAAGATGGGCACCAGGATGAAGTTTGTGGGTCCGCAAGGGAGCTTTTTCCTGCGCGCAGTGGACCGTCCGGTCGTGATGCTCGCCGGTGGCACGGGACTCGCGCCCATCCTGTCGATGCTCGAGGTTCTCGCGGACCGGGGCACCGATCAGCCGGTGCACCTGATCTACGGGGTCACCAACGATGGCGATTTGGTAGAGATCGAAAGGATTGAAGCACTTGCCAAGCGAATATCGACCTTCACTTGGGCGACCTGCGTCGCCAATCCAGACAGCGCGCATCCTTTGAAGGGCTATGTAACGGCGCATCTTGCGGACGAACATCTCAACGCCGGGGACTGCGACGTCTACCTGTGCGGTCCGCCACCGATGGTCGAGGCGGTGCGGGTCTTTTTCACGGAGAAGGGGGTGAACCCCTCGCATTTCTACTACGAGAAGTTCTCCGCGACCGAAGCGGTGGCGGCATGATCTTCACCGATCGCTTCGCCGGAAAGACGCTCGTCGTGACTGGTGCCGCTCAAGGCATCGGCCGGGCCGTAGCGTTGCGAGCCGCTGCCGAGGGTGGAAACGTTTTCTTCGTCGATCGAGCGGACTTCGTTGGTGACGTCGCGTCGGAAGCGGGCGTTCGGGGGCGTGGCTTCGTATGCGACCTCGAAACCTACGAGGGTGCCGCAAAAGCGATGGGCGAAGCGGTCCGGTGCTTCGGCGGCATCGACATTCTCATCAACAACGTCGGCGGCGCGATCCGCATGCGACCCTACGACCGCTTCGAGCCACAGCAGATCGAGGCGGAGATCCGCCGCTCACTGATGCCGACGCTCTGGTGCTGTCATGCGGCGCTTCCTCACCTCATCGTGCGGGGAGGGGGCACGATCGTCAACGTCTCGTCGAACGCGACGCGAGGCATCCATCGCGTACCCTATTCGGCAGCGAAGGGCGGGATCAATGCCGCCACACAGAGCCTGGCGATGGAATACGCCTCGCGCAATATCCGTGTCGTCGCCACCGCACCCGGCGGCACAGAGGCGCCCCCACGACGCGTCCCTCGCAACGCCGATGGCGACACGCTCGACGAGCAGGAGTGGATGGCCGAGACGGTCGAACAGGTTAAAGGATCCAGCTTTCTCAAGCGCTACGGCACGATTGACGAGCAGGTGGCGCCGATCCTGTTCCTGGCCTCGGACGAAGCGAGCTACGTCACTGGCAGCATTCTGCCGGTGGCGGGAGGTGACCTCGGATAGAAACTGACCTGGCCAACGCGTTTCGCGTTGAGGGCTTCTGCGACGTGGCGGGTGTCGCCAAGTGACGAGCCCTCGAATTGTAATCCGAAAATTTCAGTGAATGTGGCGCACTTCATACGAGTGGCTTACAAGTCGCACTACCATTAATACGTTCGCGTCTCGGAGACCTATGGACCAGGCTCGAACAGATCGCGGTCTTAGTGGAGGCAGCATCATGGCAGCGCAATGGGGCAACAACAGCCTGGCAGCCGGCGCCTCCGCCGGATGGTTCTTCGCACGATCGCGGGAAGACGGATTCCTTCCTGTCCTGCAGGTCATGCCGATGTCGCCGTCCTTCACAGATAATCTGTGGTACGTGGCGGGCGATGGCTATCCGTACTGGAACGAGCTGGGCGTCAGCACGATCTGGAGCCAGTTGAGCAATGATTCCCAGACGCTAATCTATTTCATGGTCGTCGAGAACAAGAGCAACAACACGATCGAATACGCCTTCCTGGAGAGCGACCTGTAGGCGCGCCCACATTTGGCGTCCCGACAACGATGGGAGAGGACGATGAAAGCGACGGTCCTGCACGACGCGCACGGCAACATCCTGTCGGTCGCCAAGATCGGCGACCTCAAAGCCGCAGGCAGCAAGTTCGTGCAAGTGGGTATGGTGCCCGGCAAGGGCCAGCACGTGGCCGAGATCCATCTGGATCAGGAGCACGCGAACCGTCCGCTGCATGAGCTGCACGCCGGCTATCGGATCGATGCAGCGGCGGGAAAGCTCGTCAAGAAGCATTCCTGACCGTCGCCGCCGCGCAGTCCCGGACGAACCCGGGGCGCGGCCGTTCGGCAAGGGAGAGAGACATGGCAATGCAGTGGGGCAGTAACAGCCTGGCGCCGGGCGCCTCGGCCGGCTGGTTCTTCGTCCGCGGCAACACGCCGTGGTTCCAACCAGTGCTGCGGGTCATGCCGGTGACGCCGTCGTTCACCGACAATCTATGGTGGGTGGAATCGGATGGCTATCCGCACTGGAACCAGCTCGGCGTCAGCACGATGTGGAGTCAGCTCAGCGACGATCTGGCGAACGTCGTCTATTTCCTGGTGGTGGAGAACCGCAGCAACAGCGTCGTCGAATACGCCTTTCTGGAAGCCGACCTGACCGGTCCCGCCGCGATGGCGGCGCCGGCGGGCGGGCTGGTGAGCAACTCCAACTACTTCCTGGAGAACGGCGGCAACCCCCTGACCGGCGTCGTCGCCACGATCAACTTTTCGGTTGATTTCGCGAGTTCTGCGAACGGCTACAGCTTCCAGCTCAATGCCTATGCCGCGCCGGGCACCGCGAACACAGCGGAGGTCCAGCAGTTCGTCGTGTATGCGAGCCCGTCGAGCTCGCAGCTCTTCGCGCGCATCGACACCTGGGACAGCGCGTTAAACGAGCTGAACCGCATCGACACCAGTCTCGCGACCTTGCCGAGTGCGACCATCCCGGCCGGATACGCGATCAGCATGGCCTTGACCTACACCAGCGATGGCACCGGCACGGTGACGGGCGCGAACTACAAGGTAATGGACAACGACGGCAACACTGTCGGCACCGCGTCCATCGCTATCGTCGGGCAGACGCTGCGGACAACCGGCAAGCCGGCGACAGCCGCCAACCTCGCGCCGATCAACTGCTTCCAGTACAATATCGGCGGCGATTACGGCGGCTCGCGCGCCACGCTGACCAGCGCGGCGGGCACAGTCGTATATCAGGCGGATCAGGCGCTCGGCGTCGTGAATGCCGAGCCAGCCTATGCGGGTCTTGACGCCGGGACCGTGGAGAACGCCAACCTGATCTTTGGGCCGATGGCGAACGTGGCCGAGCAGGCGGTGTCGCAGTCCTTCGTTGCGACCAAGGCGGACGACATCTCGGGCAAATATGCCGGGCGACCCCGGAAGCACCGGCTCGTGCTGCCGCCGCCCGACTAAAGCATGATCCGGAAAAGAGCTTGCGGCGGCGATTGGGGCCAGAGCCTGCGAAGGCTGCCTGATCGAGATTTGCGGCAAGGCCGCGCTCGTCTGGGAGTAGGGCAGTGCCTCATCGGGCGGGCTTTCGACCGCGATAGGTGGGCGCGGCCTCTCCGCCAATCGGATTCAGCTCTCTGGGCAAGGGGGGACGTCCGCCGCGCGCCGTTCGCCGCCGCAGACCGCGCCGGGCGGCGCTGATCCGGCGCAGCAACAGGCGCCGCGAGCAGCCGTCACCGATGTGCTGCGGGGCAAACAGTTCGTCTTCGATCGCGCCAAGCTGACGATCGAGCGCCGGATCGCGCGCAGCCGCCTTGAGCGCGTCGACGCTGTGATACGGTGCGACCGGCTCAAAGCGCTGCAACCACTCGAGCAGCAAGAAATACGTGGTCCTTGCATCGCGATGGTGGACGGCCCGACGTAACAGGCCGAAGGCGTAGGCCTCGGATTGAAGATAGGTCTCGCGACGTTGTCGGAGCAGGATCGCGATCCTCTTCCACACACGCGGAGCGAACCACGCCATCACAGCGACGATAGCCACCGCAGGGATGACCAGACGCCAGTGATCCGCAACGAAATCGATCAGAGCCTCCCAGGTCATGTGTGTGCCGGTCTCGCCGGCCGCTGCGGCTCCGGTCGCGGTCGGATCGGCGGCAACATGCAGCGTCACCGCATCGAGATGCGCGAGGTCGACCTTTTTCTCCTGGACATTCCACCAGCGAACATCGATGGCCGGCAGCGCGTAGTCGCCGGGCTTCTCCAGCATGTAAGTGGCAGAATCGACCCGCGTCGATGACGTCTCGTCGGTCCGGCTGTCGGCTTGGTCATCGAGCGCAGGTTGCGCCGGATAGAGCGCGAGCCCCTCGACCGCGGCAAATTGCTGCGGCGGCAACAGCATTGCCGGTGTGCCCGCGGCCTTGACCGTCACGATCCGGGTGACCGAGTCGCCAACCTTGAGCTGGTCCGATGAGTTCCGCACAGTCTGTTCGATCGTCAGTCGGTTTGCAGCCAGGAACGGACGCAGGGCGGAGGCTGCGTTCGGAATGAAGGCCTCGAGCGAGATGCGTGGCAGCGCGATGGCCACCTCGCGTGTCGCCGGCGGTTCGGCCGCATATCTGACCGTGACCGTCTGGTCGGCGACGGAATAGGAACCCGGCTCCAACGGATAGATCGCAAACTCGAACCGGACACCCGCGTAAGTGATGCCGTCGTGCTGTTCATTGATATTGACGCTCTGGAGTTGACGGGTGGTTGCATTCCGGAGTTGGAAACCCGGAAGCTCAGGTGGCGCCGTCATGTAGTTTGGCGCCAGCACGTCAATCCGCAGCCTTGTTTGCTGGCCAACCACGACGCGCGACGGATCGATGGTGACACGTACAGCCGGCTTGGCGGCGTCATCCTGCTGAGCGCGCGCGTCGTGCAGCGGCAGCGATGGCGCCAGCAACAGGACGATGGCGATCGCCCAGTTTCTCATTTCGGCGCTCCCGTTCCGGCCGGAGCTGTTGCCTGGATTGCGAATTTCAGCTTGAGAAACTGGGCGGGCGTCGTTTGCACTTCGCGCATCCACGCTTCGGCGGCTCCGGCGGTGGTGAGGTCCTCCGGCGTGACCTGAATTCGTTTGCCGCCTTTCTGATCCGGGTCGACACGGGTCTCATCGGCCTTTTCATCAGGCGGGGCCGGGTCTGCCTGCTCCTGCTTCCGACGTTTATCTTCCTGCGCCTTCAGCGCGGCCTCCACGATCGCGCGGTTGGTTTTCGCGGCGAAGTGACCCGGCTGCGCCTTGAGCACCTCGTCATAGGCCTTGATGGCCTTCTCATAGGCGTGGTTCTGCGCCTGCGCATTGCCGAGCGCAAAGCGGCCCTCCGTTGTCTCGACGCGGGAAAATTCCTGGGCCGCGGTCAGGAAGTCGTAGACACGGTACGCGGCCAGACCTCGCCACATCGGGTCGGCGAAGAGTTTTGCAGCCCCTGCATAATCCCCGCGATCGAAGGCGATCCGCCCCTGCTGGTCCGGTGTCAGCCACCAATCCGCAAAACGCGACGACTCCTGCGCATGCGCCGGCCACGCGTGGAACGCGATCACCAGCGCAACGGCCCAGGCCACCGTTGTGCCGCGACGGAACCAGAGCAGGCTGAGCAGCGCCACCGGCAGCAGCAGCCAATAACCGTCGTCGCGCCACTGCACGCCGAAGGCGCTGCTCTGTGCGGCCTGGAATCTGGTCTCGATCCGGCGCTCGAGCGCACGGATGTCCGCGCTATCGACACTGACCGGCACGACGTCCGAACCGAGCGACGCGGTTGCGCCAGATCGCGGGCCGAGGCTGAGCATCACCAGATTATTGTGCCCAGTGGCCCGACCGATCGCCGTGGCGTCGGCGCCGCCCAGATCATCGGCGACCAGCAAAATGGTACCGGCAACCGGTTCGCTCGCGAGTGACCGTGCCGCGAGGTCGATTGCTCCTGCCGCATTCTTGCCTGGCACAGGCATCAGGTCAGGCGCAAGCGCCGCGAGGAACGGTTCGATAACGGTCCGATCGTCGGTCAGCGGCATCACCAGATGCGCCGTGCCCGCATAGGCGATCAGCCCGGTTCGGGCACCAGCGCGCGCCGTCAGGAGATCCCTGATCTTCTGCTTGCCGCGCTCAAGGCGCGACGGAGCGATGTCGGTCTGGCCCATCGACGGATCGAGTTCCAGCGCAATCATCAGCGGTGCCTTGTCCTCGACGAAGGGTGGCAATTCGCGCCGCCAAGTTGGTCCCGACAAGCCGATAATGCCAAGCACCATCGCGGTGGCCACGAGATAGAGCGGGTTGATGCGGCGCCCCCGCCCAGGCTGAACGATCAGGTGGTTCAGAAGATGCGGCGCGATCACGCCGCCCCATTGCGCCTGCGGGCTCTGTCGCCAGCGCACCAGCGCGCACACGGCGCCGACCGGAATCAGTGCCAACAGCCAGAGCGGGCGCAGCAGATGGAAGGAGGTGGCTACCGCTTCATGCATGGCTCAAGGTCTTCCTGCGCCCCCATTCGCTGCTCGCGAGCATCGCAAGCCACAGCAACAGCGAAAGGATCACGGCGGCGCCCAGCGGCCACTGAAACAGAGGCAGCTTCGGACGCCACGACAGCGTCTCCAGTTTGGCCGGCGCAAGCCGGTCGATGTCGGCATAGATCGCCTGCAGTTGCGCGCCATCCTCGGCCCGGAAGAATTGACCGTGCGTCGTGCTCGCAACGGCCTGCAGAACGCCGAGATCGACGCGGTTCTCGCCGGTCGCCTTGGGGTCGCCGACACCGATGGTGTAGATGGTCACGTCATTTTGGCGAGCGATGTCGGCAGCGTGCTCGGGCGGCACGCGGCTTGCCGTGTCATTCCCGTCGGTCAAGAGGATCAGCAGCTTCTGCTTCGCGGTGCTGGTCGCAAATGTCTTGATCGCAAGCCCGATCGTATCGCCGATCGCGGTCTGCTGCCCGGCCATTCCAACTTGCGTCTGTTCGAGTAGCTGCTCTGCCGTTTCCAGGTCTTGTGTGAAGGGCACCTGCACATAGGCCCTGGTGCCGAACGGGATCAGTGCGACACGATCACCGTGCCGGCGCGAAATGAAATCCTTGACGACGCGCTTGACCCCGTCGAGCCGCGTCAACATCTGCCCATCGGGCGCGCGGAAGTCGCGCTGGTCCATCGATCCCGATATGTCGACAGCAAGAACCAGGTCGCGCGCTGAGACCTCGTGCGTCACGGGGTCGCCGACCCATTGTGGTTTTGCCAGCGCCGCGACCAGGAGGATCCAGACCAACGCTGCGACGATCATCTGGACGAAGCGCCGCTGCAGCACCACGGCGCCCTGCTGCGGCGTTTGCCCGGTTGCCGACGCGAGCCTTTCGAAAAACGGGACCTGCACCGAGGCGAGCCGCGAGCGATACGGCGGCAGCAACCACCATGCCAGGATCGGCAGCGGCAACAGGACAAGCAGCCAGGGCCAGGCGAACTCAAACATGGTGCTCCCTGATCCAACGGCGGATGAGCGCCACGAGCGACTGAAGGGCGACATCGTCGGGCGGATTGCGTTGATAGGCGCCGCTCGCCAACAGCCGGCCGACACCCTGAGAGAACTCGATCCCGCCGTAGCTGCGATCGAGAAACGCGAGCCACGCTGGCCCCACCAGCGAAGCGACCTCTTCCCGAGGGAAGGCCGCAAGCGCCGTGCGCCTCACCAGCACGGTCAGCCGCGCCAGAAATTCCGGCCGGGGCCCGGCATCGGCCGCGCGTCCGATCTGGTCCAATTCCGCCAGCGCTGCTCGACGATATCTATTGATGTGACGCTGACGCATGAGACGCCAGAGCGCCGCGATTACACCCACAAGCAGAACCAAAATCGCAATCCGCGACGCCCAGGTCTGCGGCAGCAGACTCACAGGCTGCGGCAGTGGAATGTCGATCAAGCCGGCGACAGGATCAGCCTGCAGCGGGTGGACATCAGCCAAGTGTTGCCTCCGTCTGGCTGTGGCCGCCGCCATGTCCATGGCGCGCCGGCAATGTGCCAAGCAGGCGGCGAAGCTGTTCGACGACGTCTTCCGCGGCACTGAGCGGGAGCACGGGAACGCCGATCTCGCGTGTCCACGCGAAGACGCCGTGCAGGCGTTCCTTGGTGGCCTGCAATATGTTCCTCCGCACGCTGTCGCGCCCAACATCGAGCCGTATCTGCAGCTCGCCGTCCGTCACCGTCATGCTTGCCGACGGCGGCAGGTCGCTCTGCAGCGGATCATGGACGAGCAGCGCAACGACGTCGTTATGCCGGGTGAGCGCGCCGACCATCTTACGCGTGGTCTCATCAGCGCCGTCGAAATCGCTGATGATGATCACGGCAGCGTCGTGCAATGCTCTGCGTTGGGCGTGCCCAAGCGCGGAATTGAGCATGGGCGGCGCGGAAACCAGTCCGCGGCCGACGCCTAGTTCGTGATTCTGCATGACGATCGTGGAGAGGATCTGCAACACCGTCGCCCGGCTGCGCCGAGCGCGTATCTCGACGAGGTCGCGGTCGTCGAACACGATGGCACCGACGCGGTCGCCCACCCCGAGCACCCGCCACGCCCCGATCGCGGCCGCTTGTGCCGCCGCGACCGATTTCATCGCGAGCCGGCTGCCGAAGAACATCGACATGCGCTGGTCGACCAACAGCACGGTTTGCCGGTCCCGCTCCTCGCTGAAGACGCGCAAATACGGTTTCCGCAACCGGGCCGTCACCTTCCAGTCGATCGCGCGAACATCATCGCCCGCACGATAACGTCTGATCTCCTCGAAGCTCAGCCCGCGGCCGCGCATGCGGGATGCGAGGCGCCCGGAGAGCAGGCTGTGCACCGGCTGGCGAGGCAGGAACGATACCCTCCGGCCCCCGTGTTCAAACGCGATCAGCTCATCGAGATCGACATAGACGCCAGGCACTTTTTGGTTGACGCCTGTCATTCACCGCCTCACGCCGGCACGACCAGTGCCGCAATCTTGTCAATGACCTGGTCGGCAGTCACGCCTTGCGATACCGCCTCATAGCTCAGGATCAGTCGATGCCGCAGGCAGTCATGCATGACTGCACGCACGTGATCGGGGGTCACGAAGTCGTATCGATCGAGCCAGGCGCGTGTCCGCGCGCAACGATCGAGCGCGAGGCTGCCGCGCGGACTGGCGCCGATTTGGATCAAATTTTTCAAGGAGTCGCCGTAGCGGTCCGGGAACCTGGTCGCGTGAATCAGATCGACCATGTATTTCTGCGCGAGATCCGAGACAAAGATGCCGTCGATCTCGCCGCGCGCATCGAAGATGGCCTGCTGGGGCACAGGCGGCTGCTCGGCGTTGCCTTCTTTTGGCTTTTGAGCATTTTCTGCGCGGTTGAGCCTGATGATCTCGCCTTCCGTTGCCTCGTCCGGATAAGTGATGACGATCTGCATCAGGAAGCGGTCGAGCTGTGCCTCGGGCAGCGGATAGGTACCTTCCTGTTCGATCGGGTTCTGGGTAGCGAGCACCATGAACAGATCGGGCATCTTGTAGGTCTTTCCAGCGACCGTGACCTGGCGTTCCTCCATCGCTTCGAGCAGAGCCGATTGCACCTTGGCCGGCGCGCGGTTGATCTCGTCCGCAAGCACCAGGTTGGCGAAAATCGGTCCCTTCTGAAACTGGAACTCGCCGCCCTTGTCGGTCTGCAGGTAGATTTCGGCGCCGGTGACGTCGGACGGCAGCAGATCCGGCGTGAATTGCACGCGCGACAGGTCGGCGGCCAGATGCTTCGCGAGCGTCTTGACCGCGCGGGTCTTGGCCAATCCCGGCAGGCTTTCGATCAAGAGATTCCCGTTCGCCAGCAAGCCGATCAGTATGCTCTCGACCAGACGGTCCTGGCCGAGGACCGACTTTCCGATACGGGTCTTGAGCTCGATCAAGGCATCGCGCGCTGGCGAACTCTTTACATTCTGGGAGGCCGGGACAGCCAACAACTCGCTTGACGCATGCTCGGTCATCGAATTTCCACTCATTTAACGAGACGCCGGCAACCCAGCAGCGTCTCCCTCGCCAGCGGCGCGTGCCGCTTGGGCCGTGGTTCGCGGCCCGCAGGGCATCCGGCTACTTGCTTCCCGCCTTCTCGTTGGCCTTGATCTTTGCTTCGATGTTGCGCTCGATCTGGTCGATCGAGAAGCTCGCCTGCTCCTGGCTGGGCGGATACTCAACGAATGTCTGCAGGAAGACCGCCGCGTGACTCGTGAGCTGGGCTATCTTGTAGTCATTCCTGGCCAGCCAGTCGAAGTATTGATCCGAAACGATATCCGCCTGCTCATAGGGATCCATCCGCAGGTGGTAAAGCTTGGGGACCCTCAGGGGAGTGAAAGGCTCCTGCCAGACGGCGAAGCCACCGGGATACTTCATTTCAGCGAAGACCACTTTCCAATCGCCAAGGCGGTACGAGACCAGGACGCCGTCATCATTGAAATAGGCGAATTCCTCGCGGGCGCTCTTTGGCTGCTGGCCCGTCAGATAAGGCAGTTGGTTGTAGCCATCGAGATGCACTTTGAAAGTCTTGCTGCCAACAGGCGTACCTTTGAGCAATCGGTCCTTGATATCGGCGTCGCCTGCCGCGGCCAATAGCGTAGGGAACCAGTCGAGACCTGAGAACATCTCGTTCGATATCTCGCCCGGCTTGATGCGACCGGGCCAACGGATCATCGCGGGGACCCGGAATGCGCCCTCGAAATTCGAGTCCTTCTCGTTGCGGAATGGCGATGTCGCCGCATCCGGCCAGGTCCAGCGATTGGGCCCGTTATCGGTCGTGTAGATCACGATGGTATTGTCGGTAATACCGAGATCGTCCAGCGCCTTCAAAATTCTTCCGACATCGCCGTCATGCTCGATCATGCCGTCGGCATAGAAGTTACCAGGCATGCCACTCTGGCCGATCATGGACGGCCGCACATGCGTAAACAGATGCATGCGCGTGAAGTTCATCCAGCAAAAGAACGGCCGATTTGCCCGGGTCTGGCGCTCGATGAAGTCGATACAGGCAGCCGTCGTCTCATCGTCAATCGTTTCCATCCGCTTTTTGGTCAAAGGACCGGTGTCTTCGACCTTGCCGTCGGCAGAGGATTTCAGCACGCCCCGCGGATTTTGCTTGAACAACGGGTCGCCCTTCGGAAAGGTCGGGTTTTCCGGTTCCTCCTCGGCGTTGAGGTGATAGAGATTACCGAAGAACTCGTCGAAGCCGTGATTGGTCGGCAGATATTCGTCGCGATCGCCGAGGTGGTTCTTGCCGAATTGGCCGGTCGCGTAGCCGAGCGGTTTGAGCGCCTGGGCGATGGTAATGTCGCGGTCCTGCAAGCCGACAGTTGCACCGGGCAAGCCAACCTTCGACAGGCCGGTACGCTTGCATGATTGGCCGGTGATGAAGGTCGAGCGTCCGGCCGTGCAACTGTTCTCCGCGTAGTAATCGGTGAACATCACGCCTTCTTTTGCGATGCGATCGATGTTCGGCGTCTTGTAGCCGACCAAGCCGAACGAATAGCAGCTAAGATTGGTCTGGCCGATGTCGTCACCGAAAATGACGAGGATATTCGGCTTGCGGCCCGCCGCTGCGGCGGTCGGCGATGGTGCTGCCTTCTGCGCCTGTGCAAGAGCTTCAGCCGTCAACGTCGCCGTCGCAACCAGCGTAGATGTGCCAAGAAGGAGTTTTCGGCGGTCGATCGGTTGTCCCGCGCCAGTCTGGCTATTGCCTCTGACATCATCAGTCATTCGAGACTACTCCCATTTGTACAGAAAGACGTCTTCTTTGATCGAACGACTTGATCGGGAATAAAGCCGCACGATGCAGCAATCTCAAGTCTAGATGCAGTTGGCGTCTGCGAATAGGCGTTTTGTGCCAGCGCTCGATGGAGACAGACGTCGCTTCAGACAGCTAAACGATATCGAATACCGCAGCGCGTCACGAGCTATCGGTGCAGGGTTTCGTGCGGATATTCACCGAAGAGCAGGCGGTACTGGCGTGCAAATCGACTAAGTTCAATGAAGCCGAATTCTGTAGCGATTTGGGTCACCCTGGTTGTTTGCGGATCGAGCCGTCGCAGTTCGGAGTGAACGGAACACAGCCGCTTGTGTCGCAGGAACGCGCTGGGTCCGATTCCAACCACGTCCTCGAAGCAGCGATGAAGGGTGCGCCGGGAAACGTTGACAAAGCTGCACAGCTCCGAGATGTGGATGGGTCGATCTCGCCTTGCATCCACGTAAGCTTCGATTTCTTTTACAATTTTGATAGGTGATGAAGCAGTCGAGGCCTCGTTGTGACCGGTAATCGTAGCGAGCGGCGCAGCAAAACCCTCGACGATAGCGCGCCTCAAGTAATTGGTGGCGCGGTCCGAAAGTGGCTGTTGCTTCGCCAATAGTGCAAAGACGGCTCGCAAGCGCGGCTCTATCGCTAAGGCAGCACGGGGATTCAGAGATCGGCAGCGCTGTCGACGCGACCAATAACCGGGGTCCGAAAGGACGGACTCGCCTGCAAAAAGCATCGTCAACTCAATCGAGTCGATGGTCATCGCCGCGAACGATGCCGGTCCGCCATATACGTTGTGATGGTCGAATTTGGGTGGAACGAGAAAAATGTCGCCAGGAAGGGCTGCGCTGCCCGAAATATCCCTGACGGAGGTGCATTGGAGAAGTATGCCCAGGGTCAACCTGGTCTGGCTGAAAATTCCGGACGCCCGGATCGGGAGAGAGAAAGCCCCCTTGCTAAAGGCCAAGTCACCGATGGTCGCTCGGGTCAATCGACCTTTCATGCGACCTCTTCCGATTTGTACGATCTCGGCGTCAGCCCCATCCACCGGTCGCTTCAGTACGTCGATGCTGTCCACGACTTTTGATTCATAAGTCGATGGCCGCTCGCTTACCCAAGCTTTTCCCACTCGGATTGCCTTCCGGGCGCAATGATGCAATCCCGTTCCGACGCCTTTGCTCAACAATCGTAAGCTCACGTCGTCTTTCATCTATTTGACAGCTAGTTGACAGTCCTGCCCCTCGCGCCGAAAGATTACGCGGGCTCTCTTGCCCTATTTTTTTTCCGCGCGATCCATCCCGCCGAGCTTCCCGCATGGCGGTTCTAATCGAATTTTTAGCGGTAACTATAACGTAGCCCGGCCACGGTGATATGCATTTTGCGCCAATGTAAGGACGCCATCTCGAAGTGATCAAGATGGCCAACGGCCTGGCACGCTCTCGCAGGGGCAGGCGGTCGCTTGCACAGATTTTCGGCAGGCACCGGCCCAAGCGGGCCCGGACATGCGCGGACAACTCAGCGCTCCGATCTCCTGTTACCGCTGTAAGCTACCGCTGTAGCCAACTTCTACCGCGCGAAAACAAATGTGAAATGTCAAGCTTTCATCGTCGTCCGCGTACCAGGGATGCGAACAAGACGCTTGTCTCGCCACCTTGGTCTTTCTTGGTCAATCTGGAGCTGCAGCATGTCAGTCGCCGCGGACACCGGCTACGCGTTTCGGGAGTCTTACGCACGTCCTTTGCTATCGTCGAGCTTTCTTCCTCGGAAACAGAGCTGATTATGGAAGGCGGGATTCATACGCTGATTGACTTCGTGGAATTTCCTGAAATCAGGGCGGATCACCGGCTTATCGCCTGTGCACGCCGATTCCAAGGGGCGTGTCACGATTTTCGATCTCGCCAGGATGTGGGCTTTTGAGGGGATGCCGCCGCTACTCGATATTGTGCTTATCGCCGTCAGCACGTCGCTGGTGCTGTTCCTCGCATGGCGCGGCGTTCCCCGGTTCCCGGTCGACCGGGCGAAGGAGTTGCGTCTTGGCGACCATGTACGCCCCGTGAAAATGCCAGAATTGCAATCGGAAATTGCCGGGGGCGACGACGCATTCAATTCGATGGCCGAGGCGCTCCGGCAACGCGAGCGCGAGCTTTACCAGGCAAAGGAGAGAGCCGAGGACGCGGCGGCCCGTATCACGGCGATCTTCGAGGGCATGATCGACTGCGTGGTTACCATCGACCGCAATTGGCGCATAACGTATATCAACGGGAGGACGAGGCGGCAGCTCGCCGAACGACTTGACGTCGTGGGCACCGAATTCTGGGACACGTTCAAAGATGTGGTCGTCCCAGACGCTGCCAATTTGGTTCGCAAGGCGATGTCGACTCAGCGCCAGTACTGCCTCGACACATATTGTCCCGGCTGGGGCAAATGGTACGAAATCAACGCGTTCCCGTCTGGTGAGGGTCTGGCCGTCCTGTTTCGTGACGTCAGCGAACATAGGCAAGCCGTGGAGGCACGCCGCCGGATGGAAGAGCAGCTTGATCAGGTCCGGAAGATGGAGGCCGCCGGCCAGCTCACGGGAGGTGTCGCCCACGATTTCAACAATCTGCTGATGATCATCGCCGGGAACCTTGAAGTGATCGAGGAGCAAGCGGCCGACCATGAGAGCGTACGGCGGCTTGCGGCGACTTCCCGGAAGGCTGCCGACCGGGGGGTGGCCGTGATCGGCCAGCTCCTAGCCTTTTCGCGTCGCCAGGAGCTCAATCCTCGGCCCGTGCAGGTAGGCCATCTCATTGGAGACTTCGAGAAGTTGATCCGGCGAGCGCTTGGAGAGAAGTGCGAGCTGAGGATATCAGCCGATGAGCAACTATGGTCCTGTGATGTGAGCCCCGCCCAGCTTCAGACGGCGCTCCTCAATCTGACCTTGAATGGTCGCGACGCCATGCCGGGTGGCGGTGTCCTCGAGATTGCGGCGCGAAATGACAGCTTGGTGGAACACGCTGTCGGTGTCGAGCCCGGAGCGTATGTGAAGATTTCCGTGACGGATACAGGGTGCGGCATGACGCCCGAGGTTATCGATCGGGCCTTTGATCCGTTCTTCACGACCAAGGATGTAGGCAAGGGCACCGGGCTCGGCCTTAGCGTGGTCTATGGATTTGTCCGGCGGTCGCGCGGTCATGTCACGATCCAAAGCACGCCCGGCAGCGGCACCACGATCAGCCTCTATCTGCCCAGATCATCCCAACGGCTCGATGCGAATGAGCCCGTCGTTCGGGTGCAAAAGGCTTCCGAACATTCCAGTCGGGTTCGGGTTCTCCTGGTCGATGATGACGATGACGTCACGGAGGTCACGTCGGCGATGTTGAGCAAGCTTGGCTATCGAGTGGTTTGCGCCCGCAGCGGCGTAGAGGCCATCCGCATCCTCAAATCGGACAAGGAATTCGATCTCCTGCTAACGGATGTGTTCATGCCACAGGGCGTGAACGGTATCGAGCTTGCCCGCGAAGCCAGGAAGATTTGCGGAGGCATCAAGGTGCTGCTCGCTTCCGGCAACGCGACGGATGTGCTCGCAAGGTACAGGATAGGCGACGAGTTTCCAATTATCGGCAAGCCTTTCGCTCGATCGGAGCTGGCGCAGCACCTGCAATCGGTCATGCGCGCCGCATGATGCCGGGCGCGGCCAGAATGCGGATCGTCTGCGTCTGGAGCATCTCGACGATTGTATCGCGTAGCTGCGGGCAAGCGATCGCGATGATCGAAGAGATCGGTGATGTGTTGCCGGTCTAAGTTATTGATATTTGTGAGAATTCAGCTCGAGATCGCGGGCCCGATGGAAAGCTCTCGTCCCCGCTGAGCCGCGCACGCGCGAACGCTGGATATCCGCGCTTGCCAAATTGATTGCAGCGGAGAGCCAGTGTATCAAACGCTCGCATAATTGATTTCGGGACATGAGAGAAATGGCCGAAGCAGACTTGGACGTTGTCATTCGGTCCATGGCGAAGAAGCAGGTCAAGGCGCTGGCCGAGGCCGCCAGGAGGCGGCAGGGCCGGCTGATGGGGATGGCCGGCAAGGCCAAGGACAAGGCGAGCAGGGACCGTTACCGGCAGCTCGCCAAGACGACGCGAGAGCTTGCGGCCGCGGCCGCGAGACGGCTCGAGATCACCGCGGAAAACACCGCCGAAAGCTACGCCCGCTCGATCAAGAAGGCGGCCGAGGAATTGGCGGCAGCAAAGCCGAAGGAAGCACCGGCCGCCAAGGCGAAGCCGGCCAAGAAGAAATAAGAAATAAGAGGAAATAAGGACCGAGCGAAGCGGCTTGGGATGCCCGCCATGCGGCCAGATCGACCTGCGGCTCGCCGTCGATCCCTTCGAGTTGTGCGCCGGTCCGGCATCGGCCGGGTGGCATGGCAGGCTTGACGCGTGAGACCTTGTTTCGCAGCATTCCCAATGCGCAGTTACGGCCGCGATGGCTCGCTTGCCGCGACGCGTCGCTGACGGGCTAGCGTGGGGAAAGTCAGGAATGCGTGTATTTACGGCCTCACTTGCCACCGAAACCAACACGTTCGGTCCAATTCCGACCGGGGCCGATGCGTTCAAGGCCCGTGGCTACTTTCCGGCCGGGACACATCCCGAAGCGCTGTCGTTCTTCGCCGCGCCGCTATGGGTGGCGCGCCAGGTTTGCGCAGCCGAAGGATGGACCCTGATCGAGGGCCTCGTCGCGGGCGCCCAGCCCGGCGGAGTGACGACTCGTGCCGTCTATGAGAGCCTGCGCGACGAGTTGCTCGCCGATCTCAGGCGCGCGCTTCCGGTCAAGATGGTGCTGCTTGGCCTGCACGGCGCGATGGTCGCGGACGGCTATGACGATTGTGAAGGCGATCTGTTGCGCCGGGTTCGCGAGATCGTCGGCCCCGGCGTCGTGATTGGCGCCGAGCTCGACCCGCACAATCATCTGACCGCCGAGATGACAGGCAATGCCGACCTGCTGGTCGCGTTCAAGGAATATCCGCACACCGACATCGTCGAGCGCGCGCGTGAGCTCGTGGCGCTGTCGAGCGCCGCCGCGCGGGGCGAGGTGCGTCCGGTGCACGCGGTGGTCGATTGCGAGATGATCGTCACCATTCACACCACGAACGAGCCGGGACGCAGCCTGGTCGACCGCATTCGCGCGCTGGAGGGACGTGACGGCGTGTTGTCGATTTCGCTGACGCACGGTTTTGCACTCGGCGACGTTCCGGGCATGGGCACCAAGGTGCTGGTCTATACCGACGGCAATCAGGCCAAGGCCGACGCGCTGGCGCAGAGCCTTGCCGATGAGCTGATCTCCTTGCGCGAACAACTGGCCGTGCCCTTTCTCGGCATCGAAGCAGCGCTCGACCAGGCGGTGGCAGCGCCGGCAAAACCGGTCGTGCTTGCCGACAGGGCCGACAATCCGGGCAGCGGCTCTCCGGGCGACTCGACCTTCATTCTGCGGCGCATGCGCGAGCGCGGCATCCGCAACGCCGCCATCGGCCCGATGTGGGATCTTCTTGCGGTCCGCATCGCCTTCGAGGCCGGCGTCGGCGCGCACCTTCCGCTGCGCATCGGTGGCAAGGTCGGCCCCGCATCCGGTGACCCGCTTGATCTGATGTGCGAGGTCAAGGCCCTGGTCCCGAACATGATGATGACGGGGCTTTCCGGCGCGCCCACGCCGGTCGGGGACGCGGCGCTGGTTGTGGCCGACGGCATCGAGATCGTGCTGATCACGCGGCGTAATCAGGCCATGGGTACCGATGTCTTCACAAATCTCGGCTGTGACCTCGCGTCGAAGGACATCATTGTCGTCAAGTCCGCGCAGCATTTCCAGGCGGCTTTCGCGCCCTTTGCCAAATCCGTCCTGCATGTCGAGGCACCCGGAGCGGCGACGCCCGATCTTGCCAGCCTGCCGTATCGCAAGATCAAGCGTCCCAAATGGCCGCTCGATCGGTGATCTGCGATGCGTGCCCGATTGGACAGGATATGGAAAGGCAAAGGAATCCAAGTCTAGATGACAGGCACCGTTGATCCCGTCACCCGCTCGGTGGTTCAGCACCGGCTGAGCGGCATCGTCGCCGAGATGGGCGAGGCCATGCTTCGCACCTCCTATTCCCAGATCCTCAATTCCAGCCGTGATTTTTCGCTCGCGATCTGCGACGCGCAGAGCCGGCTGATCGCGCAGGCCGACCACATCCCAGTCCATGTCGGCGCGCTGCCCTGGGCGGCACGTGCGGTCGAGGCGCGGTTCTTGGACGTTGCGCCCGGCGATGTCATCCTGATGAACGATCCCTATCACGGCGGCAGCCATTTGCCTGATGTCACCGTGTTCGTGCCGGTGTTCGCCGATGGCCGGCGCCTGTTCTGGACCGTCGTGCGGGCGCATCAGAGCGATATCGGCGGCGCCACCCATGGCGCCTACAATCCTGAAGCCACCGAGATCTGGCAGGAGGGATTGCGCATTCCGCCGATCAAGCTCTACGAGGCGGGCCGGCTGCGCGACGACATTCTCGACATGCTCGCGCTCAATACGCGCAACGCCCATGATTTCCGCGGCGATCTCTTTGCCATGATCGGAGCGGCGCATCTCGGCGAGCGGCGGCTGCAGAAGCTGTTCGCCGAGCTCACCGCGCCGGTGGTGGAGGCCGCGATCGAGGGCGTGCTGGATGCGGCGGAGGCCCAGGCCCGTTCTGTCATTGCGACCTGGAAGGACGGCGTTTTCCAAGGCGAGGCGTTTCTCGATGACGATGGGCGTGGCCACAATGACATCCGCATCGCGGCCAAGGTGACCAAGCGCGGCAGCGATATCGAGGTCGATCTCACCGCCTCCGATCCGCAGGTCCAGAGCTTCGTCAATTCCTCGCATGCCAACATGCATGCGGCGGTGGCGATGGCGTTGTTCTACCTGATCGATCCTGACACGCCGAAAAATTCCGGCGCGCTGCGGCCGCTGAAGGTCAAGGCGAAGGAAGGCACCATCGTCTGGGCCGAGCCGGGCCATCCGGTGACGCTCTGCACCAGTCACCCCTCGAACGAGATTGTGGAAGCGATCATCAAGGCGCTCGCGGGCTCCTGCCCTGACAGGGTGATGGCGGGTTGGGGCCGCCGCTTCCGCATTGCCATCAAGGGGGAAAATCCCCGCACCGGGCGCGGCTTCATCTGGCATCTGTTTCATGCCCGTCCTGGCGGCGGCGCCTCTGCCGGTGGTGACGGCTGGTCCTCGATCGGCGAATGGCACTCGGTCGGCGGGTTGAAGTTCGGCAGCATCGAGGTCGCGGAAGCGCGCTTTCCGCTGCTTTTCCGCCATCACGAATTCTTGCCCGACTCGGGCGGTGACGGCCAGTTCCGAGGCGGGCTTGGCGTCGCGCTCGATCTCATCGTGGAAACCGAGAAAGTCGCGCTCGGCAACACCGCGGGCGAGGGAACGCGGCACGGCTCGGCCGGATTGCTCGGCGGCGAGGATTCCAGACCGCATCACTATCGGCTGCTCTCGAAGGACCGACCGCCGCGCGAGCTGCGCACCAAGGAGGTCGGTATCGCAATTCATCCCGGCGATTGCCTGGAGATCCGTTCTGCCGGCGGTGGCGGCTGGGGACCTCCGGGGAAGCGCACGGCTGAAGCACGCGAGCGCGACCGCGCGGCCGGTCTTGTTACTGATGACGCGGCGAAGGCACTGAAAGCTTGAGCATGTTCACCATTGGAGTAGACGTCGGCGGCACCTTCACCGATCTCGTGGCCATCGATGCTGCGGGGCGTACGGTGTTCGCGAAATCGCCATCCAAGCCGGCCGACCAATCGATCGGCGTCATGGCGGGATTGGAGGAGCTGGCGCGTCGGCTGAGCCTGCCGGTTGCGGAGATGCTGGCGCAGACGCAGCGCTTCGTCCATGGCACGACGGTCGCGACCAATGCATTGCTCGAGCGCAAGGGCGCGCGCGTCGCGCTGCTCACCACCGAGGGCCACCGCGACATCATCGAGATGCGCGAGGGGCTGAAGCCCAATCGCTACGATCTCCGTTCCTCGCCGCCTGAACCGCTGGTGCCGCGCGAATTGCGTTTCGGCGTGCGCGAGCGGCTGCGGCCTTCTGGCGAGGTAATGACACCGCTTGATGAGGCCTCGCTCGGCGAAGCCATCGCCGCAATCAAGCGGTCCGGGGTCACATCGGTCGCGATCTGCTTCCTGCATGCCTACCGCAATCCCGCACATGAAATCGAAGCGGCCGAGCGCGTGAGGCGCGAGCTACCTGATGTCAGCGTGTCCTGTTCCAGCGACGTGCTGCCGCAGATCAAGGAATATGAGCGCGTCTCAACCACGGTCGTGAACGCCTATGTCGGCCCCGTGGTTCGCCGTTATCTCGAGCGGCTGGAGCGGCGCCTGGTCGAGGCGGGCCTCAAGGGCAGTCTCTTTATCATTCTCTCCCATGGCGGCATGGCGCCCGTCGGGGAAGCCGCGCGGCTGGCAGCGGCAACTGTCTTGTCGGGGCCCGCGGGCGGCATTTCCGGCTGCAGGCGTTGCGCCGACATGCTGGAGCTCAAGGATCTCGTCGCCTTCGACATGGGAGGCACCTCGACCGATATTTCGCTCGTGGCCGACGGCCGCGTGACGCTGTCGGCCGATGGCGGCCTGGCCGGCGAGCGCATCGCCCTGCGCAGCCTCGACATCGCCTCGATCGCCGCCGGTGGCGGCTCGATCGCCTCGGTCGATCGCGGCGGCATTTTCCGGGTCGGCCCCGAAAGCGCTGGGGCCATGCCGGGGCCGGCGGCCTACGGCCAAGGCGGTCTCGCGGCGACAGTGACCGATGCCAACGTCGTCCTCGGTTATCTCGATGCGAAGGCATTCATGGGCGGTGCGCGGCCGCTCGATGTGGCGGCTGCTGAAGCTGCGATCGACCATCTCGCGGCCGCTTTGAACATCACCAGCGTCGAGGCGGCCGCCGGCATCTTCCGTCTGGTCAATCTGAAGATGGCCGACGGTATACGCCTGATGACGGTTCGCCGTGGCGTCGATCCGCGCCGCTTTGCACTTCTCAGCTTCGGCGGCGCCGCGGGCCTGCATGCCGTGGAACTCGCGCGGCAGCTGGACATCTCTCGCATCATCGTGCCGACCACCGCATCGGTGCTGTCGGCCTGGGGCATGCTGACCAGTGATCTCCGTTATGAGCTGAGCCGCACCCATTTCGAGAGCGGTGCGCGCTCGACGGCGGACGAGGTGCGCTCGATCTTTGCCGATCTCGAAACGCGCGCGACAAAGCGCCTGCGCGGCTGGTTCGACGGGTCCGTTACGGTCGAGCGCTCCGCTGAAATGCGCTATGGCGAGCAGATCTTCGAGATCGACGTGCCGCTCGACGGCATCGATCTCAATTCACCCCGTTTGATCGAACAGATCGAGGCGCGCTTCCACCGCCGCCATGAAGAGCTCTACACCTATGCTTCCCCCGAGCAGGAGGTCGTGTTCGTCAACGCGCGCGTCGCCGCCATTGGCGCGGTTTCCGTGCCTGAACAGCACGCCCGCGCGGCGACGCCGGCCTCGCGTGCCGCTCCGCGCGGGCGCCGGCAAGCCTGGTTCGGCGCCTGGCGCGACGTCGATGTCTATGCCCTCGACGATCTCAAGCCGGGGCAGACGCTCGCAGGCCCTGCTATCATCGAGGCGGAGACCACGACGGTGATGATCAACGAGGGAGATCGGCTGTCGGTCAACCCGCTGGGCTGGCTGGATATCCGGGTTGCGGGCTCCCGGACCGACGTATAACCAGGCGGAATAGCCAATTCTTGCGGCTCAGTTAGCACGACGGTCTTTCTCACCGCGATCGCTGGTCTATTCCCGCGGAGCTTTATGCTCTTCCAGCACGCGCCCCACCATGGCAGCTCGAGACGTGACGCCAAGTTTCGCGAACGTTCGGCGCAGGTGAGTGCGGACTGTCCACGAACTGATCCGGAGGGCCGAGGCGATCGTCTTGTTGTGGTAGCCTTTCGCTACCATACGAACGATCTCTCGCTCGCGTGGACTTAGAGAACTAAGCGCCGGGGGTGAGGAAGAGGTTCGAAGGAGAAGGTAGCGCGCTCCATCGACATTGATGTCCAAAATAATCTCTTCACATTCCTGCTCGGGTCGAATCGCGGACTTACAGGTAGCAGTGAGACGAATGAGCCGGCGAACAACTTCTTCAAGATCACGTTCCTGCTCATGCGGCAGTTCCTCGTTAACGCGATCCAGGGATTGTCGGAACGACACAGCCGTTGCCCTACGCTTACAAGCAGCATGAAGCGCTGAAACCGTCGTTGGTTCTGCTGAAACAGACACACGACAAGGTTGCTATATTACCACTGAAACAGCCATAAGGTGCAAGTCACTCGTTTGGGCGACGCGCGACAAAATCTCGCACTGCGCGACAAATGTTCGCACGGAACTGATCAGTGCATCAGCTCAATTGACACGCTCAAGCAGTCAGATGGCCTGAATTTTCGTGGCTTGATCGAGTTTTGCTTGGACCCAGCTGCGGGTACATGCCGAACAAGCCTGCGTGCTGGTCGCTCAAAAGGGTGACTAGCAAATCTGCTTCGTGGCTCCACTATTGCTGCAGGCAGAGCGGCGTCGTCAGCGATTTAAGAGCGTGATGATTTTACGCTGGATCAATCCGGATCGATACATCTGGATCAGGCCGTCGACACTTGCATCTTGGATGAGGAGGCGTCACATGGCAGAAAATTTGTTCAGCATCGACACACTGCGCGGATCAGGCACTCCGCTGATGGCTAAGATGGCTTTGGGCATGATCAGCCAGGATCTGAGCAGCGACGCAAAGGCCCGAGCTGCGTTCATTCGCGATCCGTCGGGGTTCATCAAATCCCGTTACGGAGCGTTAACTGGACCGAACGAAGATGCGTTCTTCCAGGGCCTTGCGAAGATGTATGAAGACGGAAACTGCTGCGGCGGCGGGTGCGGTTGCGGCGGCGGTGGGCAAGGGTCCGGATGCAGTGCCGCCGCTCGAGTGCGGGAAGAATAGTGCGCCCCTGATGCGGCTCGAAGGGCCGCGCGAGGATAAGCCATCACGGCATCCGAAATCTCAAGCAAAGAGGTCGCCATGACTGACATTTATAGCCTGGATACCCTGCGCGGCTCGGGCAGTCCGCTGCTAGCCAAAATGGCACTTGGAATGATTAGCCAGGAGCTGAGCAGCGACCCGAAGGCACGCGCCGCATTTATTCGAGATCCATCGGGCTTCATCAAGCAATACTACGGCGGAGCGGCGAGTCCGAGCGAGGAACAATTTTTTCGGAGCTTGGCCAAGATCTATGAAAACGGCAATTGCTGTGGTGGTGGCTGCGGCTGCGGACATATCAATGACGTGTAGCCAGTGACCCGCTGCTGTATTCGAGATACCGCTGAAGAGGACGAGGCTGATTGTCTAACGCGGAAAGGCCCTGACAATGATCGTCTCCTATCAAGACCGCCGCGCGTCGTTTGATCCTGGAACACTTGCTTTCGAGCCCCTCGCTGCTTTTGAGATGGTCAACGGTGTCGGCGAGCCGTCTGGCACGGCCGCCCTGCTGCGTGACGCGCCTACGGCTGTCGGAAATGCACGGGCCTTCGAATTGCCGGGTGGCCGGGCACAACGGCAGTGGAAACGCGGGCGTTGGCTCGATCGACTGGTGCTGAACGTCGCCAATTATTGCAATCTCGATTGCGTGTACTGCTATGCGCAGGGCGGAGACTATGGCGGCCCGCATGAACGAATGACCTTCGAAGTCGGGCGCAGCGCGTTCAGGAAGTTCTATGACACTTACGACGAAATATCACGCGTGATGTTTTTTGGCGGCGAGCCGTTATTGAACGCTGACGTGATCGAGCGACTGTGCGAATTCGGATGGCAAACCGCAGATGAGCTCGGGCGCGCCCGGCCAACTTATACGATGATTACCAACGGCACGATCCTTTCGCCACGGATCATCGATCTGATCAAGCGGTATCAGCTGAAAATGACGGTGAGTCTCGACGGCCCTCCGGAGATAAACGACAAGCTTCGGATCGCGCGCACGGGACAGCCGATCACACGGCGCGTCGAGGAAAACATCCGTATCCTCCAGCACGAAACCGGCCAGCCGGGTCAAATCGAAGGCACCTACACGCGGTTACACGTTGAGCAGGGCGTCAAGGTTACCGACGTGATGGATTATATTCGCGATGAGCTCGGGATTCATCTTCTGCACATGCCCATCAACGTGTTGGGAAAGTCAAATCGGCACGATCCACTCGCGATAAGGCCCGAAGACTTCGATCTCGTAAACTCGTACTACTCCGCGGCCGTGTCCCGTTCCATTCGCGATGTCGTCACCAAGCCGGTTGACGAGCTCTGCCTCCTGAGTGCCGTAGTCGAAATGGTGGACACACTCGTTCATCCCTCGGATCACCCATCCATTTTCATTTGCCCGGCCGGCAACGGCACCATCGCTGTCGACTCAGACGGCACCGTCTATCCTTGCTTCATGTTCTACCGGAATTCGAAGTTTCGTCTTGGCTCCGTCGTTCGACGCGATGCCAAGGTTCTCGAGGACGTCGCTCAGAAGGCGTTTGTCGAAGGTCTCAGGCCCGAAGCAATTCCGAGCCTGGCGAAATCGTGGGCATGGCGTTTTCTCCAGGGCTGTGCAGGAGGCAATTACTTCAAAAACGAGGATCACGGCGTCGTTGCCGAGGACGAAGTTCGCTTCGTTGAAGCCATGGTCAGCGCGGCGGTCGTCGAGCTTGCTCATTTGAAGTCTGATGACCTTCAGTGGAAGTATCTTCCCATGGCCTTGAACCTGTTCAAGCTGTTTGTCGATGCGCCCAGGGAATGATAATCCACTGGCGTTCGGGTCGAATCTTGGTAACTCGCCAGTGTTCGAGGGAAAGCAGCTTGGAGAAGCGTGGACCATCCGATGCGGACCTGCTCGTGCGAGCTGCCGGCGATCTCTGGAGATGGAGCAAGACGGGATTTGACACCGTCGATGATCCAACGTTTCAGAGACGCTTGGCCGCTTGCACCGAGTGTCCCAATGTCATGCGGGCCCCCAAGCGGCTGATATACCAGGCCGTGGCCGGCGGCGATCCGAACGCTCGAATGTGCGTGCTTTGCGGGTGTATCGTCGCTCACAAGGCTCGTTTGGCTTCGGAAACTTGCCCGGATCGGGATCCGAACAATACGGAGACGAACCGATGGGGCGAGCGGCCGAACGGAGACACCCAAGTGCAGCGCTAATGCGTGGTGCGGGCTGACGCCGCCACCCTGTCCCATTCGAGCGGCAGATTGAGCAGGCCGCGGAACGCCCAGCCGACGATCCGCACCGGCGGCTCTGCAATCAGCCGGAGATTCTTCAGCCGTGCAAACACGGTCGGCAGTGCCACATCAGCGACCATCGCGCGCGAGGCCCAGGCGCCGGCGCAGAAATGCGGCCCCGCGCCGAACGCGACGCTCTTCGAGGTGTCACGGGCAAGATCGAACCTGTCAGGCGCGGCAAAGTGCTTCTCGTCCCGATTGGCGGAGCCGAACATCAGGAACACGCGCTCCTCCGGCTCGAAGGCGATGTCGCGAATGGTCCAGGGTTTTGTGATCCGCCGCGGCGACATGCCGATCGGCGAAATCCAGCGGGCATATTCCTCGAACGCCTGCAGCCACGGCCTTTCGCCGCTTTGGATCAGCGCGAGCTGCTCGGGGTGCGCCAATAGCGCCCATGTCGCGCCTGCAATCGCATCGCGCGGCTCGTTCTGGCCGCCCGAGATCGCAAGCTTGATGTTGGCCCGCACGCTCTCCATGGGCATGCCCGAAGCCGCCATGACGCCGAGCAGGCTCTTGTCGGGCGTCCTTCGCAGCACCGGCAGCATGTCGTCGATCGCGGCATCGATGCCGGCGGTCGCGACATGGCAGCGCGCCTCGACCGCGGCATCGCCGGTGTAGTTGGCGATGCCGTCGATCATGCCTTGCGACCAGGCATTCATGTCCTCGAAGCGCATGTTGGTGAGCCCGGTGATCGACTTCAGGCATTCGGCCGAGAAGGGTAACGCAAAGGCCTGGACGAAATCGACCGCGCCCGATGATGGCAGGTTATCGATGATGCGATCGGCATGAGCCTGGAATTGCGCGATCCAGTTCGACTTCACCGCCCGTGGCGAGACTGCCGGGAAGAATACGTTGCGCTCGGCCAGATGCGCTTCGCCATCCTTGCGCATCATGTTGTGCCCCATGAGCTTGTTCATGAGACCTTCGGGCTGGTGCGAGCTGAAGATATCGATCTGCTTCTCGGAAACAAAGATGTCGTCGCGGCTGCACAACAGTGTCGAGTTGAGCTGCGGCACGAATGCGATCGGCGCCTCCTTCCGCAACTGGGCCAGCGTCGGGTAGGGGTCCTGCCAGAAGGCCTTGACGTCGATATCGATGCGGGGAGCGCTGCTCACGGGGTGGCCTCGAGATGTTCGATCGCGCCAGCATAGACCGCGCAGCGCGCCGCGTCTGTCCCAATGGATGGGGACAGCCGGCCAGCAAGCATCGCCTGCTCAGTTCAGGCGCTGCGGTGCGGCGAACAGGCGCAGCGCGATGGCGAACAGCTCGTTCTGGGAGGAGATGCCGAGCTTGTCATAGGCGCGCTTGCGATAGGTCAGGGTCGAGTGCAGGCCGATGCCGAGGTCGGCCGAAATCGCCTCCGAGCTGAAACCGGCGAGAATGCGCAGGCAGACCTCCTTTTCTCGCTCGGTCAGGCGCGTCAGCGGTGCACAGCTGGCAAACAGGCTCGCAAGTTTGCCGAACGGATCGGGCTCCGGCGCAGCCGGATCGCCAATATCATCCCGGAAATGCCGTGCTACCGCCGCGCCAATCGCGGGGGAAACCTGCATCAGGCGCTGGATCTGGCCCGGAGCAAAGCGGCCCTGCGCGGTGGTCCGGTAGAAATTCACGTAAAAGCAGGCGCTTTCGATCCAGATCGCGGTCGCGAATTTGTCAACGATCGCGGAATCCTCGAAGAAGATCTTGCGGTATCGCTCGCCATACTTCCGTCGCGCGAAAGTCGGCAGCACGATCGGCGAGGAGCGTTCGCGTTCCCGAAAGATCGTCTCGCGATTGGGATCGGCGAGATGAAAGTGCCCGGCATAGGCGACACCGAGATCGGCGCCGGTCGGGATGTTACCGACGTCGAGCAGGCAGCGCGTGGCGCGCTCGCCGTCGAAGGTGAAGACCATGCAGTGGCCGACATCGGCGACACGGCGCAGCGTGTCGATCAGAGCTTGTGGGAATGAGGGGCGTCCGATCGCCAGCACCGCCGGCACAATGTCGCCCGCGCCCGTCTCCCTGAAGGCCGGAGCTTTCATGGTTTCCTCCTGGAATTTTTTGCGATCCTAGCAGCGGCCCTGCGGCCGTGGAAGCAGTCCGGGCGAGGGGCGCAGGCTCGCGAGCGATGCCGCTGTTGACCGAATGAGCGAAGCCGCCGGCCGGTTCCGGTCCGACAGCAGGCCTCGGCTCGCAATACTTAACAGCCGCTAACAACCAATAACGCGCAATTTCACGGCTCCCGTAGCAAGGTCGTCCCGTAGCCGGGTAGGGTCCGGTCTACGCCGAACCAATCCTCGAGGGAGCCCAACATGGACAGCATTCTGCGCAATCAGGCCTCAATCGCGACCGCAAGCGCGCAGAAGGTCGCTATGAAGCTCGAAGTCGTGGTCATCCCCGTGTCCGACGTCGATCGTGCCAAGCGCTTCTACAATGGCCTCGGCTGGCGGCTGGACGCCGACTTTGCCGTCGGTGACGACTACCGGGTGGTTCAGTTCACGCCGCCGGGGTCGGCATGCTCGGTCATCTTCGGCAAGAATGTCACCGCGGCATCGCGAGCAGGACGGTCGCGAGCTGCCGACCTGAGTTACCTCTCCCCGCCGGCAAGAGGTGCCCGAAGGTAACCAGTGGGCCTGGGCCGGCCGCCGCGTCACTTGCGCTGCAGCTCGTGCTTCAGCCAGCGAAGCGGCGCGGTCACGCGCCAGCTGGTGGAATTCTCGAAAGCCTTGCGCTCGGCCCGCTCGTTGTGCACCAGGTCACGAAACAGGGCGGCCATGCCGTCGGCCGATCTCAGGAGCTCGTCGAAGGCGCGGGAAAGCGAGGCCGCATTGCCCTGGGCCTCCGCTTCGCTCAGGAGATCATAGAGATCGGCGACGATGCTTGGAATCTCGCCGCGTCGCTTCAGCTCCGCACGATCGTAATGATGATGCCTGAGGTCGGGGACGAGATACTGCGAAATTTCCAGCGATCGCTTTTCATTCAGCGTTGGCAGCCGCGAGCCCAGGATCGAGCGAAGCCGGCTTTCTAGGACCCGCCAGTCGCTGACCATGTGCGCATAATTCAAAAAGCACCGCGGGCAATCGCGGCTCGCCATCTCGGCTTTCAGATAGCTCGAGACATACAGCAGCAGCGAGGAGGCGAGCGGCATGTGATCGCGCTTTTCCAGCGAGGCAGCGACCTCCAGCGGATTGCGGAATGTCGTGACGACCACGATGTCGACATCGATCTCGTCAAGAAGCTCGATCCACAGCGGCAGGAGCTTGGAGATTCTGGGATCCTTGATCACGAACAGGTGTGAGTCCAGAAATTCGGTGTGGATCAGCTCGGCCAGCCGCTCGCGTGCCAGTCGCGCAAAGGACGTGCTGATCCAGTCGTCGGGAAGCGGCAGCGGGTCCGCCGAAGACGAACCGAGGTCCTCCAGCAATTGTTCATGAATCTGAACAACGCTCTTGGACTCCCAGTAGCCGCGGATGTTGTCCGTAGCAGGCTCGATCAAGTCACTGGAAATATCTGCGCCGAGAAGACTCACCGTCCTGGCGACGGCCGACGTGCCGGTTCGATGCATTCCGCAAACGACGACGCAAGTTCTTCTCCCATCGGCACGCGGAAGATCGCGCATGTATTCCATCGAAAGGCCGCCCCTTTAAGACTCTAGGGCAGGTACGTTAATGCATCGGCGCCTCACGCCTCGATGAAAAGTTCTTAACCTTGGGTGACGCTTCGGTAACACGTACGCGAGCAGCACGGCGACAAACGTTTCGCAATGTTTCTGGAGTTGCTTACGCTACACAAGCCAAGCTCTGGCAGTGACGATCGAGGGGATCACCAGCGTCTCACGCACGGGTGACTCAATCATTCGCGTTCATCGCGATGACGGCATCGCGGACCGCGCGCAGGATGGCATCCGAGCGTTTGGGATCGGTGATGACGCGCGAGATCGCGAGCGCGCCGACCATTGCACTCACGGCCAGGATCGCCTCATTTTCGCTTCCGCTGCCGAGCACGCGTGCGGCCCTGGCGATGAAGGTCTCGATGTGCGGCTGCATCACCGCGCGACAGCGCGCGTCGGCGCGGCCGACATCGGAGATCAGCGCCGCGATCGCGCAGCCGGTGTCAGGCGCGTCGCGGTGGGTCCGGCTCAGATAGCTTCTCACCATCACCGTCGCGCTGGGTAGCTTGTCGGGATCGTCCGAGGCGCGAGATTTTGCTTCGCCTTCGCAAAGCGCCCGTTCCAGCGCCTGCGCGATCAGCTCCGAGCGGGACGCGAAATGGCCGTAGAAGCCGCCATGGGTGAGGTTCACGCTCTCCATCAGAGGGCCGACGCTCAGGTTCTCCAGCCCGCCTTGGCGGATCTGCCTCGCCGCCTCGTTGAGGATTCGTTCGCGATTTTGCGCCTTGTCGGCCTGGGAATGGCCCATCGTCGGATCCCTCGTTGACTTTGGTTGGGATTTCTGGATGATACCCATCATCCATCTGGATGATAATTATAATGCAGAAACGTGGGCGGCTTCCATACCCAAAAGCAGGCGAGAGGGCCGATCCATTTCCGGTTACGGCACGCAGGGAGGCTTGAACATGGCCAGCAGCACCGAAGGGCGGGTCACCCACGAGCGGTTCGACCACATTCTAAAGATCACCATCGACAATGTAGCCAAGAAGAACGCCTTCAGCCCGGAGATGATGGCGGAACTGTCGGACGCCTTCACTCTGCTCGACCAGGACGAGGGGCTCTGGGTAGGTGTGCTCTGCGCCGCCGGAGGGAATTTCACCGCCGGACTCGATATGCCGAAATTTTTCGGCCCTAACGCGACCAGAAAGCCGCGCCCGGAGGGCAACATCGATCCGTTTGGGCTAGCCAACCAGTGCCGCAAGCCGATCGTCACGGCGGTGCAGGGCATTGTCTTCACGGTCGGTATCGAAATGATGCTGGCCGGCGACATCGTGGTCGCCGCCGAGGACAGCCGCTTCTGCCAGATGGAAGCCAAGCGCGGCATCGCTCCGCTCGGCGGGGCGCATTTCCGCTACACGACACGGGCGGGATGGGGCAATGCGATGTACCATCTCTTCCTCTGCGATGAATTTTCAGCCAGCGAGGCCTACCGGATCGGGCTCGTGCAGGAGGTGGTGCCGGTCGGCCAGCAGATCGATCGGGCCATGGAGCTTGCGCACATCATTGCGCGCAACGCACCGCTCGGGATCCAGGTCACCAAGGAAGCCGGGCGGAAATTCATCGAGCAGGGCGAGCAGGCCGCAATCGCCATCGTGCCGCAAATCCGCGACCGGGTGCTGGACACGCAGGATGCGGCGGAGGGCATCAAATCCTTCGTCGAGCGCCGCGCCGCCGTATTCCAGGGGCGGTAGAGCATGATAAGGAAAAGTGTGCAGCGGTTTTCCGGGAAGATCATGATCAATCGAAGAGTTAAAGCGCGATGACGATCGAGCCTGATCTCATCGCGCGCAAGCCGCTGGCGATCATTACGGGGGTGGGCCCGGGCAGCGGTGCCGCGATGGCGCGGCGCTTCAGTGCGGGCGGCTACCAGGTCGCCATGATCGCGCGCAATGCCGGGCGGCTTGACGCAATCGCGCACGAATTGCCCGACAGTTTTGCCGTCGTCTGCGACGTGTCGGATAGCCCAGCCTTTCTCGGGGCGCTCGACGGAATCGCCGCCCGTGCCGGTGCGCCCGAGGTCGTGATCCACAACGCCGTTGGCGGCGCCTTCGGCTCCTTCCTGGATATCTCACCCGACATCGTGCAACGCAACTTCCAGGTCAACGTCATGGCGCTGCTGCATCTGGCCCGCTGGGCCGCGCCAAAGATGATGGGGAAGGGGGGCGCGCTGATCTGCACCGGCAACACCTCCGCGCTGCGCGGCAAAGCCAATTTCGCCGGCTTCGCTCCGACCAAGGCGGCGCAGCGCATCCTCGCGGAATCCATCGCCCGCGAGCTCGGCCCGAAGGGCATTCACGTCGCCTACCTCATGATCGATGCGGTGATCGACGTGCCCTGGACCCGAGAGCGCTTCAAGGACAAGCCCGATGATTTCTTCATCCAGCCGGCCGCGATTGCGGATGAAGCATGGCACCTCGTGCATCAGCCGCGCTCCGCGTGGTCGTTCCTGACCGAGCTGCGGCCGTATGGGGAGAACTGGTGAGACGTAGCGGTTGCCGGAAGAATCGATATGGCACCGTTGCTGACCTGGAATCCGCAAGTGGCCCCACACTCTCCATCCCGCGGCCTTGCTTTGGTCAAAACTGAATTGAGTGTTGGTGGCGGAGAGGCGCGATGACCATTCTGGACCCCATAGCAGTTGAACCCAACAATGCCGTTGCCGCGGCCGCGGATGAGCGGCTCAAGCACGCTTACCAGCAGATCGCGAGCGCGGATGAGCAGCTCGTTCGCGTAACCGAGCAGCTTTCGAAGCTGGAACGTGATGCCGCGCAACGAGCGTTGGCGCCTCCGGGCCGACCGCCGTCGGCTGGAAGGTCCACGCTTCGCGGCGTCACCGGATTGCTGCTTGCGGCCTGCATCGTTGGTGCGGCGTTCGTTTCGCAGTCGTCCTGGGGCGAGGCAACCAGGCTGGTGATCGCCCGGTGGGTGCCTCAGGCCGCCCTCGCTTCCTCGGCGTCGATTGAAAGGCCGGAGCTGCAGGCTTCGCCGGGCGCGGTCCAGCTCGCCGCGGCGGGGCCGACAGCGGTGCCGGCGAGCTCGCCGGCTCAGGCAGCACCGCAGGACGTCGCGTTGACCGTTGCTCCGTTGTCTCCCGAGCTGGCCCAACAGCTACAGACGATAACGCAGGACATCGCAAACCTGGACCAGAAGCTCGAGCAGCTCAAGGCAGCCCAGGTGCAAATCGCCAGCGACAATGCAAAGGCCATCGAGGAGCTCAAAGCGGGCCAGGAGCAAATGACGCGCCTCGTAACCAAGAGCTCCGAACCGAGCGCGCAGCCCAGGGGATTGCCCGTATCTTCGTCATCGGCACCAATACCTTCGCGACGACCAATTCCCATTGCGCCCCGTCAGCCCACGTCGGCGCATGCGTCGCCTCAAGCGAGATCGTCGCCCGGCGCATTGCCGCCGCAAGACCAATAGTTCAAGACCAATAGTTACTGTGAATGCTGTGCTGGCCGCGGAACCGCGCGAGAATTTGCGATCTCGAGCGCTGCGCTGCACTCGGGCGGGCGGTGCATGGTCGCGCATCTCGATGGCGAACCGGCTATACCCTCACCATAATTTTGCCCTAGCGCGCTCCCAACAATAGCCAATCCAGCGCAGTCGTCGTAGCTTGTGCCCTTGCACTCGGTAGGAAGGTGCGGCCCAATGCGCACTGCAGCTGAGTTTAATTCGTTTTACGCGTCTCCCGATCCCTGGCGCATCACGCAGGCACGATTCAGGGACAAGGTCCTGCGCCACTGTCTAAGGCCGTTCACCCGCAACCGGTCGGTTCTCGAGCTTGGATGTGGCGAGGGCCACTTGACCGAAGCCGTGTTTGGCAAGGCGCGATCCGTGGTCGGTATCGACATCAGCGATGTGGCGATTGCTCGCGCGAAATCGCTGAGCCTGCCAAATGCCAGATTCGAGAGCGCCGATTTTCTGGAAGTCTCATTCGAAGGCTATGATGTTATCGCGGCCATTGAATGCATCCACTATCTGTCTCTTCAGGAGCGGGGAGCTTTTCTGCAGAAAGTCGCTACGGAACACTCCGGCAAGATGCTTTTGCTTTCGGGTCCAATTGTCGATTACGTCAGGCAATTTGGTCATAAGCGGTTGATGCACGAATTCCGGTCCCTGGGATTCACGCCCGTCAAATTCTATAACTTGTCGGTCTATGAGGATCCGCCGTCATCTAGAATTGTTGCGAGCCTGCTCAAGCTGCCGCTGGGTTACACCCTGCTTGACGGGCTGCCTGAGTGGATGGTTCACCAGAGGTTGTACGCCGTCCAAGCCCCGAAACGTCACTGAATCCTGGTTGTAACGGATGAGATGCCGCCGCGGGCGGATGGCGTCATGCCTTGGGCGCAGGGCTCAAGGGGCAAAAATGGTGTATCGGATCGGGCGGCGTAACCGAGGCTCGTCCCCGCGCCGCAAAACCCAATATCGGAGGAAGCTTTCATGTCGGCCCTGCCGCTTTCTGGCATCAAGATTCTTGACCTCACGCGCGTGCTGGCGGGGCCTTTGTCCGCGCAGATGCTGGGCGATCTCGGCGCCGACGTGATCAAGATCGAGCGGCCCGGCACTGGCGACGACGCCCGCGCCTTCGGGCCGCCTTATCTCGAGGACCCCGAGGGCAAGGCGAACAACAACAACTCCTTCTATCTCTGCGCCAACCGCAACAAGCGCTCCGTCACGGTCAATATCGCCAAGCCCGAGGGGCAGGCGATCATTCGCGAGCTGGCGAAGGACTGCGACGTCTTCATGGAGAACTACAAGGTCGGCGACCTCAAGCGCTACGGTCTCGACTACGAAGCGATCCGCAAGATCAATCCGGGCGTGATCTATTGCTCGGTGACCGGCTTCGGCCAGACCGGGCCCTATGCGCCGCGCGCCGGCTACGACGCGATCTTCCAGGCCATGGGCGGCCTGATGAGCGTGACGGGCCACATGGACGGCGAACCTGGCGCGGGGCCGATGAAGGTCGGCCCGTCGATCGTCGACTACATGACCGGTATGAACACCTCGATCGGTATCCTTTCGGCGCTCTATCACCGCAAGGTCAATGGCGGGGAGGGCCAGCATGTCGACGTCTGCCTGTATGACACCGTGATCGCCTCGCTCTCGCACTATGCGCAGATCTATCTGGTCAGCGGCAGGACGCCGCCGCGTCGCGGCACCTGGGGCAATGGCGGCATGCCGGCCGGCGTGTTCCGCTGTGCCGACGGCGAATTGATGCTGGTGGTCGGCAACGACGCGCAGTTCGCGCGCACCTGCGCGGTACTGGGCGAGCCGGAACTCGCGACCAATCCCAAATTCCTCAGGAACAATGACCGCGTCGTGCACGGCAAGGAGATCATGGCGATCTTCGCCGGGCTGTTCCTGAAGAATAAGGTCGCCCACTGGCTGGACGAACTGGAAAAGGCCGGCGTGCCGTCCGGCCCCGTCAACGACTTCGCGCAGGTGTTTGCCGACGAGCAGGTCCGCTCGCGCGGCATGGAGGTGAAGGTCGATCATCCCTTCGAGCACTCGCTGTCGCTGATCCGCAACGCGCTGACCTTCTCGGGCACGCCCGTGACCGAGTATCGTTATCCGCCGCGACTCGGCGAGCACACGCAGGATGTGTTGTCGTCGAAGCTCGGTTATGATGATGCGAAAATCGGCGAGTTGAAGAAGGCGGGCGTTATCTAGAGCATGATCCGGAAAAGTGTGTAGCGGTTTTCCGAAAAGATCATGCTCAATCAAAGGACCTAAAGCGCGATGACGGTTCAACCAAATCTTATCGCGCTTTAGGGCGGCGATCGAGCCGGCGGCGGAGGGCATCACTCATGGCGAACGATCCAGTCCAAAAGACTCTCATCACCTGCGCGATCACGGGCAACCTGACCAAGCCGGAGCAGTCGCCTTATCTGCCGATCACGCCGCAGCAGATCGCCGACAGCGCGCTGGAGGCGGCGGAGGCGGGAGCGGCGATCGCCCATATTCATGTGCGCGATCCCGCCACCGGACGGCCCTCGATGGAGATCGAGCTCTATCGCGAGGTGATGGACCGCATCCGCGCCCGCAACCGCAACCGCGATCTCATCATCAACCTCACCACCGGCCCCGGCGGTCGCTTCGTGCCCTCGGACGAGGATCCGAAGGTCGCGGGTCCGGGCACCACGCTGATGCTGCCGGAGAGGCGGGTGGAGCATATCGAGATCCTGCGTCCCGACATTTGCACTCTCGATCTCAACACCATGAACTCGGGCGGCGAGGTCGTGATCAACACGCCGCGCAATGTCCGCAAGATGGCCGCGCGGATGAAGGCGGCACGCGTGCTGCCGGAGATCGAGCTGTTCGACTCGGGCGATTGCCATCTCGCCCGCGACATGTTCGCCGACGGCTCGCTCGAAGGACCCGGGCTGTTCTCGCTGGTGCTTGGCGTCAAATACGGCTTTTCCGCCACGCCCGAGACCATGTTCTATGCACGCAGTCTGTTGCCACCGGGCGCGATCTGGTCCGGCTTCGGCATCGGTCGCGCGGAGTTTCCGATGGTGGCGCAAGCCTATTTGCTCGGCGGCCATGTGCGGGTGGGCATGGAGGACAATCTCTATATGTCCAGGGGCGTGCTGGCCAAGACCAACGCCGAACTGGTCGCGCATGCCGCAGGCATCCTGCGCAGCCTGGGGGCGCCCATCGCGACATCGCGCGAGGCCCGGGCGATGCTCAAGCTGTCGTAAGACTCCCCGTTAAAGGTCTACCGCGCTTCACGCGCCATCGCTCGCGTCAGCGCCTTGCTCGTGGCATCGCCCGCGCTCAGCGCCATCACCGCGACCCTTACCACGCGGTCGATCACGCCGTCGACGTCGTCGACGTCGCATTTGCCTTCCGACAATTTGGTCAGCCGCTCGGTGTCGCGCACGGTCTGTTGCGCCATGGCGAGCGCGAAGTGCAGGCCCCAATAGAGCTCGACGTCGCTGCGCTCGGGCAGCGTCCGCTTCATCGCGGCAATGAACTTGCGCAAATGGTCGATCTCGCGGTTGCGGATGCGGCGGATTGCGGGCACGGATTCAATATTCACGCGGATCATGAAGCGCGCCGCGGTCGAGTGCTGGGTGTCAGGACCGAGGCAGCCGCGCAGGGTGGGACCGACGAGCGCGCGCAGGATGTCCGCGATATCGCCGATGCCGTTTCCTGCCTCTTCCGCCTCGCGCAATTCGCGCAAGCGTTCGCGATTGAGCTGCAGGCTGCGGGTGACGAAGAGCTCGGCGATCAATTCGTCCTTGGAGCCGAAATGATAATTCACCGCGGCCAAATTGACATTGGCCTCCGCGACGATGTCGCGCAGCGTCACGTCGCCGAAGCCGCGATCGGCATAGAGCCGCTCAGCCGCCGCAAGGATCGCAGACCTCGTCTGATCGCTCGCCATAGGTCACCCCTTGGTGGGGAGTTGCATTTCAAACATTTGTATGAAACTATCGTTTGAGAGCTGGTTTTGTCAATGTGCGGCTTTCCGCGCGACGGCAAAAAGCGGTCCGCCGGTCTTGGCAAGTCGTGCGAAACGCACTTGCGATGCGAAGGCTGCGGGAAGAAATTATGGCCCAATCGGCTGCTCAGCCTGCCTGAAAGCGGCCCAAGTCTAGGAGAGGAGCGTCCCATGGATTTCACGATGTCGGCGAAGCAGAAGGACTGGCTCGAGCGGGTGCAGTCGTTCATGCAAAAGCATGTCCGCCCGGCCGTGCCCGTCTACAAGCAGCAGGACGCCGAAGGTCCGCGCTGGAAGGTGATTCCGGTGCTTGAGGAATTGAAGAAGAAGGCGAAGGCCGAGGGCCTGTGGAACATGTTCATGCCGCCGTCCTCGCATGAGGACGATGAATTCCGCGGCGCGGGACTGACCAACCTGGAATATGCATCGCTTGCCGAAGAAATGGGCCACATCGGCTGGGCCTCGGAGGTCTTCAACTGCTCCGCCCCCGATACCGGCAACATGGAAGTCCTGATGCGCTACGGCTCCAAGGAGCACAAGCGGCAGTGGCTGAAGCCGCTGATGAACGGCGAGATCCGCTCCGCCTTCCTGATGACCGAGCCGGCGGTTGCGTCCTCCGACGCCACCAATATCGAGACCCGGATCGAGCGTGACGGCGATCATTACGTGATCAACGGCCGCAAATGGTGGTCGTCGGGCGTCGGCGATCCCCGTTGCAAGATCGCGATCCTGATGGGCAAGACCGATCCGAAGGCCGCGCGCCACCAGCAGCAGTCGCAGATCCTGGTGCCGCTGGACTCGAAGGGCATCACGGTCGAGAAGATGCTCCCCGTTTTCGGCTATGACGATGCGCCGCACGGCCACGCCCAGGTGCTGCTCGAGAACGTCCGCGTGCCCGCAAGCAACATCCTGCTCGGCGAGGGTCGGGGCTTTGAGATCGCGCAGGGCCGTCTCGGGCCCGGCCGCATCCATCACTGCATGCGCACCATCGGCAAGGCCGAGGAGGCGCTGGAGAAGATGGTGAGGCGGCTCAATTCGCGCGTGGCCTTCGGCAAGAAGATCATCGAGCATTCGGTGTGGGAGCAGCGCATAGCGGAAGCCCGTATCGACATCGAGCTGAACCGGCTGCTCTGCCTCAAGGCCGCCGACATGATGGACAAGGTCGGCAACAAGACCGCCCAGCTCGAAATCGCCATGATCAAGGTCGCGGCCCCCCGGATGGCGCTCAAGATCCTCGACGAGGCGATCCAGGCCTTCGGCGGCGCCGGCGTTTCGGACGAGGCGGGGCTCGCGCGCGACTATGCCTCCATGCGCACCATGCGCCTGGCGGATGGCCCCGATGAAGTTCACTGCCGCGCCATTGCCAGACTTGAACTTCGGAAGTATGCAAACTCCTAGCACTCACGAGCGTGAGTTGAGTTTGGATTGAACCGAAGCGGCACCGGCGGTTGGGGTTCACCTCTCCCATTGGGAGAGGTCGGCGCGTAGCGCCGGGTGAGGGGTTATGCTCTCTCATTGGAGCTGCGGCCCCTCACCCGATTTGCTTCGCAAATCGACCTCTCCCCGCTGGGGAGAGGTAGGCCATGTCCCCCGACGGACCATTCAGCCAAACTCGATCCGCCTCGAATTGCGGGAGGGTTTGATGGCTCTCCCAACAAACAAAGAGGGAGCGTCAGCGTGGCGGACGGCGTCAGGAAAGACGAAGAGTTTTCGGGCACGAGGCCGGTCGAGGAGCGTCATCGCATCGACGAGGCCAGCCTCGCGCGCTGGATGGCCGGAAATGTCGAGGGCTATGCCGGCCCTTTGACCGTGCTGCAGTTCAAGGGCGGCCAGTCCAACCCGACCTACCGGCTCGATACACCCGGCCGTTCCTATGTGATGCGGCGCAAACCGTTCGGCAAATTGCTGCCGTCGGCGCATGCGGTCGATCGCGAGTTCCGCGTCATCTCCGCACTCGGCAAGCAGGGCTTTCCGGTCGCACATGCCTACGCGCTCTGCACCGACGATGCCGTGATCGGCTCGGCCTTCTACATCATGTCGATGGAAGAGGGCCGGGTGTTCTGGGATCCCACGCTGCCGAGCCAGCCGGCTGAAATGCGGCCGAAGATTTTCCGGAGCAAGATCGAGACGCTGGCCAAGCTGCACATGTACGAGCCCGACAAGATCGGACTCGCCGACTTCGGCAAGCCCGGCAATTATTTCGCACGCCAGGTCGATCGCTGGACCAAGCAGTATCGGGCCTCCGAGACACAGCACATTCCCGAAGTGGAGAAGCTGATCGAGTGGCTGCCCAAGACGTTGCCTGAGCAGAAGCGCGTCTCCATTGTCCATGGCGACTACCGCCTGGACAACATGATCTTCCACCCCTCAGAGCCGCGGGTGCTCGCGGTGCTCGACTGGGAGCTCTCGACGCTCGGCGATCCCATGGCGGATTTCACCTATCTGTTGATGCAGTGGATCATGCCGGGCCTGCAGGGCGCGGATTTGAAGGCGCTCAATATCCCGAGCTGGCAAGAGGCCGCACAGATCTACTGCGATTACACCGGCTCGCCGCTGCCTGATCTCAACTGGTACTTTTCCTACAATCTGTTCCGCCTCGCGGGCATCACGCAGGGTATCGCCGGGCGCATCCGCGATGGCACCGCGGCCAATGCCAAGGCGATCGAATCCGCCAAGCGCACCGTCCCGCTCGCCAAGGCCTCGTGGGAATACGCGCAGAAGGCGGGGGCGGTCTGAATCAGAAGGGCGCGTCCTTGGAGGGCGCGCCCTTTTTGCATGCGGCGTGAAGCTTCGCAGGATGTGCGCCTCGAGGGCTTCGTACGCTGAACGCGTGCGATTGGTTCAACGCTCCGACCAAAATCTCGGTTCTCCTCAGTTGCGCAAATGAGCGGATAGCGATGTTGTCGTCCTCCGCACACGTCTATCTTGGCCGCGGCGCGAGGTCCGAGTTGGGCCAGCCGCGGCCCTTAACCGCTGTGGCGCCAAATGTGCCTGATGCATTTGGCCGTCGGTAAGGCTACGATGTGGTCGATGACCGACGACAAGGTGAAACGGCGGCTGACCACCGTGCTGTGTGCCGATGTGCACGGCTATTCTCGCCTCATGGGAGCAGACGAAGCGGGAACGTTGGGGACACTGCGCCGCTACCGCAGCGCCATTGCGGGATTGGTCGAGCGCCATGACGGGCGGATCGTGAATACTTGGGGCGACGCGGTGATCGCCGAGTTCGCCAGCGTGGTCGAGGCCGTGCAGTGTGCGGTCGAAATTCAGCAGGAAATTTCCAAGCAGGAGCAGGACCCGCCTCAGGCGCTCCAGATGCGGTTTCGCATCGGCATCAATTTGGGAGATGTGATGGTGGACGGTTCCGACATCTTTGGCGACGGGGTCAACATCGCGGCGCGGCTGCAAGAACTCGCCGAGCCCGGTGGCATCGTGGTCTCCGCCTCCGTCTACGATCAGGTGCACAACAAACTATCCCTTGGCTTTGACAGTCTCGGCCGGCAACAGATGAAAAACGTTGCTCCCGTAATCAGCTATCGAGTTACCATGGGGGGCCGCGCCGTCGGGCGACAAGGACTCCCGGTTGACGGAAGCCCTGCTCACCGAACTGAAGCAGCTGCAACCTCGGAAGCTGGCGCTCAACGGATTTACGGCGGATATGCGCCATCCACATGGATAAGCTCCATCCCGGATCGGTTGGCTAGTCTGCCTCGCCCGCTTGCAGTAACCCTCACGGTTTCGGGCTTTCTGATTCTAATCAATGTTTTCACCGGTCTGCACCGAATCTGGTTTCATTGGCCAGTCGCAGTATTGCTCTTCATTGGCATCCTGCGGACAGTGCTCCAGCGCGGACCTGCTTCGGACAGGAATGATGATCGGCGAAGGCATCGGGAGTGAGCGCATGTCCGGTTATGCACTGACAGCGGCGGAATAGCCGACATCCGCCAACCGCCGCTTGGGGCCCACCAGAGGAAGTAGTTACCTTCAGCAACGGACATCAGCGGCCGCAGGCGAGCAAATGCGACCGAGAAATCGGACCTCCTGTCGCCGATGCGCCGGACTCACTAAGCCGGCAGGCCGGCCTGGCGCAGTCCCTCGGTTAGGTTGACGACGACTTGTGGGGACTTGCCCCGCCCCAAGGCCCGTTTTACGGCGGCGACCGTCGGCTCTGAGTGAACTTCCCGCAACAGTCGCAGGCACGCCTTCGCTTCATCATCGCGCCCGAGATGGCCACAAAGGCTCAGCTTCAGCCGAAGCGCCGGTGCCCCGGTATTTTCCTGCAGCGCATGGTTCGTCCACAGCAACGCCTCTTCGTAGCGGCCGGCGGTCAAATGCGCCCAAGCCAGCGCTAGCCAGCAGACGAATCTGTCGGGATCGTGCGGGCTCAGGTGGATTGCCTGTTGCGCGGCAGCGATGGCGTCCTCGGGCCGATTGAGCCAAGCCAGAATCATGGCCTGCTGGCCGAAGGCGTGGGCATAATTCGGATTAAGGTCGATAGCGCGCTCAAACGCGCCGAGTGCGGCTTCGACGTCACCCAGGAAAAAGGCCAGCGTGTGACCGGCAGCTGTAAGCACTTCGGGGTCATCCCCGGCTTCCACGATCGCCCGCCGTGCGATGCTAGTCGCCTCGTCAACCTCAGACCCGGCGGGGGAGATCCAATGCCGCGCGGTTTGCATAAGGCGCGCGTAGCCAAGCTGGGCCATCGCTGGAGCATAGCCGGGATCGAGCCTCAGCGCCCGATGCAGGAGCCGGACAACCTCGGCGAAATCCCGTTCGGTTCTTTTTGACATCTGTGCCGATGCGCGGAGGTTGAGATCGTACGCATCGAGGGTTTCAGCGGACTTCCGGCTCACGCGCTTGATCTCGGCAAGCCGCAGCCGCGGTTCGATCGCGCGGACGATGGCGGCCGTCACCCGATCGTGCAAAGCGAAGCTGTTGCCTCGAGTGCCGTCGAACCGGTCGCCCCAAATATGTCGCGCCGTCGTCGCGTCGATCAGCTCCGCGCCAATGCGCACCCGGTTGCCGTCGGCTCTGACCGACCCTTGGAGAATGTAGCGCACGCCCAGTTCACGCGCCGGCCGCCGCGCGTCAAGGCCTCTGCTGTGCTTATCGGCAAAGTAGGAGCTGCGGCCGACGACGAAGAGCCTGGGAAAACGTGCGATTGCGATCGTGATGTCTTCGGTCATGCTGTCGGCAAAACAATCCTGCGCAGGATTATCGCTCAAGTTTCGGAATGGCAGCACCGCTATCGAGGGCCCTTCACGGACGGCGTGCAACGGCACAACCGTCGTTGCTTGGTCGGTCCGCCTTACTGCCGCAACAAAACGGTATCCGCGGCCAGGCACGGTCTGGATGCAGCTGCCAATTCCGGG
Organism: Bradyrhizobium sp. Tv2a-2; assembly: GCF_000472425.1. Classification (GTDB taxonomy): domain Bacteria; phylum Pseudomonadota; class Alphaproteobacteria; order Rhizobiales; family Xanthobacteraceae; genus Bradyrhizobium. Next base: position 358,413 of record NZ_AXAI01000008.1, read on the forward strand.
ATTCCGATCCAGCGCGCGACGCAACACCGAGATCTGCTTCGTTAGATTGCTTTCCTCGACCGCAATTCCGGGCCAGACCCCTGCCATGAGGTCGCCTTTCGAGACGACCGCGCCCCCCTGGCTGGCCAACAGCAACAGGAGATCGAGTGCGCGCGAGCCAAGCGCGACAGGCACGGCCCTTCCTGTTGGAGCCAGGCGGAAGAGCCCCCGCCGGTTAAGCTCCAGGCCGTCGAAGAGAAGGTTCACGGACGCTTCGTCGCCGCTCATACGCCTCTCCACAGAGCGCTTTCTGGCAGTTGGCAGCGAAACACCGTAGCACCGGCAGCGTTCTCCGGGGAGACGGCGGTGTTTCTTATTTTCGCAAATCTTCGGAAGTTTTCATAACCGGCCGTGTGCTCTGAAGAGTACCCTCGCGGAGGTGCCGGAGGAGTACGAAGATGAAGCGTCATCCGCTACGCCGAGCTGTTCAGGTCGTATTCGCCATCGTGGTAGCGATGGTCTGCGGACAATTCGTCGAAGGCCCGGTGCGCGCCCAAGCCCCCGACGGAAACCAGGTTGTCATCCGATATCTGAACGATCCCGGGGCCGTTCGTGCTTTCGAAATTGCCGAGGCTTTGGGCTTCTTGAAGGACAAGGGTATTCGTATCGAATCGAAGGGGGACTCGCACGGCGGGCCCGAAACATTGGCTGCGCTGCTGTCAGGCTCCATCGATGCAGGCGGGATCGCCACCCCCGCGGTGATCAATGCCGTCGCTGGCGGTGCGAAAATACTCTGTGTTATGCCGGCCCTGGGCATCAACAAAGACATAAACAGCAAGCTCTTCGTGCTGGATGGCAGTTCAATCAGGGCTCCGTCGGACCTCAAGAACAAGTCTATTGGCGTAAACGCGATAGGTGCCCACCTCGATTATTCGATCCGTGAATATCTGCGGATGCACGGCCTCAACAAGGACGAAGTGAAGCTGGTCAAGGTCGCCGGACCGAAGCTCGACCAAACATTGCGCGAGCGGCAAGCAGACGTGGTGGCCGTCGGCGCATGGCAGGGCCCTATCGCCAAGGCGATTGTGGCGGAAGGCGGTGTAAGGGTGCTGTTCACCGATTACGATGTTCTCGGCGATCTCGTGCTCGGCAACATTGTGATGAGCAAGACCTTCATCGATCAACACCCCCGGATCGTAAGTGAGTTCGTGACCGCTTCCGCCAAGGCGGCCGACTGGGCGAGTGCGCACCCCGACGAAGCGAGGGAAATGCTTGCTGAGATACTGAAGAAGCGGGGCGACGATCCGGTGGCGGCGGCGGCCTGGTCTGGCTACGGCCTGCCGCAGCACGCGCTCTATAAGGACCACGATGTCAAATTCTGGCTCGACGTGCTGGAGCGGGACGGCAAGGTTAAGCCCGGCCAACTCGACCCTGAAGATATCGCCACCAACAAATACAACGCCTATGCAAAGATTTTGCAGCACTAAATTCACAAGACGGGTGACGATCGCTTTATCGCTGCGATGTCGAGATGTTCGGCAGCGATGCTAGTTGGGCCATCCATCGCATCGTCATATCGAGTCCGCGTCACCCGAAAGAGCAGACATCTAGCGGACATGCCGGGTCCGCCGCTTGGGGCCACAATAGGCTGTGAGCAGATGCGAGAGCTAGCGTCGCGGCGTTCGTCCGCGTATACGGTCGAAGCCCCGCTTGATCGCTGCGAAGCGCTTGTCGATGAACGGTTCGTGCTCAGTATCGGTGAAAATGTAGGGCCAGTCGTTTTCGATGGCCTCGCGAACCAGTTCGCCCACATAGAGCGGATCAATGCCGTTGTTGATCCGTTCCTGCAATGCCTTGATGAACTCGGCGCGGGGTCCTTCTGTCGGCGGAGGGTTGCCGACAGCCCCAGCAAATCGCTGTGGCACGTTGCGCCGAGAGTTCATGATCTGCGTGCGGACGACGCCCGGACACAGAACCGATACCCCAATCTTCCTCGGCGCGAGCACGTTACGCATCCCCTCGGACAGCGCCACCACTCCATATTTGCTCACATCGTACGCCAGACTTGGTCCCGCAATCAGTCCGGCGACGGACGCCGTGGAAACAACCTGCCCTCCTTCGCCGTGCGCTTCGATCAGCGGACCGAAAATCTCGAAGCCCCAGATCACCGACATCAGGTTGACGCCGAGGACCCAGTTCCAGCCTGCATCAGTCCACTCACCATAGGTGCCGCCGCCGCCCACGCCCGCATTGTTGACCAATATGTGGATTCTGCCATACCGCGCGACGGTCGCGTCCGCTGCCGCCTGAAGTTCGCCTTTGAGCGAGACGTCAGCTTTCACGCCATCGACATCGACGTTGGTCCGTGTCTTCAGGTCCGCGACCGCTTTTTTCAGCGCCTCCTCCTCGATATCGCAGAGCATGACCTTCACCCCCGCCCGTGACAGCGCGGTCGCGATCCCCAGTCCGATCCCCGAGGCAGCGCCTGTCACGAATGCGGTCTGTCCAGCCAAGTCTCTCATGCGCTTCCCACCTTGCTTTCACTCAACAAACTCGCCCGCCAGACTGCGCCGCAGAGTGCCGCAATGAACTCGCGTCGTCTCATGTCCCGCGCCCCTGCGCCAAGCCTAGAAATAACCGATCGCTAGTTTCAAGCTAGCACATTGGAAACCGGCTTGATAACGAGGGGGGGCGGTTTTCGGAAGCGCTGGCTCCCGCCAACCGCTGCTTGGGGGCCAGAAGCAGACTCGTTCGTCGCCGCAAGGTTAGCTCATGTCCAGCGAAGCCGCGCCAGGATTGCGCGCCCCATGACCCAGTCCTTGTCGCTCTTGGTGAGGAACGGAAGCTCCTCTGTGAATTGCGTCACGCGCTGCCGGTAGGTGGCCCGCGCGAATCAATTGGTTAGGTCCGTTCCCCAGTGGCAGCGCTCCGGGCCGTAGGCGTCTAGTGGCCGACTACAGCCAGTCGCGACCACCAAAGCATGCTTAAATCTTTATTGCTCTTGCCGCCTGTTCTAAACTGGCCCGCACAATCACGCGATGAAACGGCGCTATCGTCGTAAGATAGATACGCCCCAGTCGGTTATGGCAATGCACCACGGTACCCGCGACCAGCTCGCGCCCATTTGCTGCATCGGCGCGAAGTTGGATGGTGACGCGGAAGTCGAGATGCCAGTCATCCGCGCCCACTACCAACTCCGTCGCGCTCTTTGACAGCACCGGGAAGAAGCCGATAACCGGCCCACGCGCCGCAGCGGCAAGACCGACGGCGCGCGACGATTTGACGGCGACTGTCGCCATCACCACATCGCGGACACGAGTGAGCGCACGAATCCACCACGACTGTCGCTCGAGCGCGGCGCGTGCCAGCACCTCTAGATCATTGCTGGCCCCCGCCGGCAGTTGAATTGCAAAGGAGTCCAAAAGGTCCGCGCCCGCGTAAAGCGGCGCAAGCACGCTGTTGCTGGGCATGGGCACGGCGCGCGCTTTGGTCATGCGATTAGGTACCGGATGCTGGGGAAGGCGTAGCGCCGTTGGCGTTGCGGACTACCTTGCCGCCGTAGTCCTTTTTTATATCCACGCGCTCTGCATCGCAACAATCCTGCGGCGCACATGTCTCAGTTGGGTCAATCTCGACAAAACTCCAAATGAGCATATCGAGTCCGCTTCACCCCAAAGAGCAGACATCTGGCGGACACGCCGGGTCCGCCGCTTCGGGCCACCAGACATGGCGGCAGTTTCTGGAAAAATGTCAGGACGTGTCGGCGCCGCAACTGACGGCGCAAAACGACCTGGCCGGCTGCATCAACGCCGTGCACCTGAAAGACCGACTTTGCGATATCCAGACCGATGGTCGACATTGACTGCATAGGCTGCTCCTCCGAATCGTGGAGCCTCAATCGGCACCCACTCCTTGGCGCTCTCGCGCCGCTGGAGGAGCCGTCCACAGCATCAGAAGGCGACATCGCTCACGCGCCACAATTGTCGCGGCCGACGCCTTCGATTGAACCGCCTAGCTGTGAAGTTGCGCGTTGAGGCCGTCCCAATTTGGTGTACGTCTGGTTGCCTCAAGTGCGCCGCTCTGGGAATTACGACGAAAAAGAAGGCCTTTCTGGCCCGAGAGTTCTTTGGCTTTCAGGACACGGCCATCTTCCAAAAGGATGCGCGCGCCTGCCGTGACATAACAGCCCGCTTCGACGATACAATCGTCACCCAATGAAATGCCGATACCGGCATTGGCGCCGATCAGGCAGCGCTCACCAACTGCAATCCTCTCTTTCCCTCCTCCGGACAGCGTGCCCATGATCGACGCTCCGCCACCAATGTCACTGCCGCTTCCCACAACGACACCGGCGCTTATCCGTCCTTCGACCATGCAGGGACCGAGCGTGCCCGCGTTAAAATTGCAAAAGCCTTCATGCATGACGGTCGTACCGGGAGCCAGGTGGGCTCCCAGGCGTACGCGATCTGCATCCGCAATTCTCACGTCCGCGGGCGTCACGTAATCAGTCATGCGCGGAAACTTGTCGACGCCTGTCACCTCAAATGCAATGGCGCGCTTCCGCGCCACGATGCGGGCTTCCGAAACACGAGAGGGTTCACAGGAACCGAGCGTCGTCCAGGCAACGTTAGGTAACAGACCGAAAATTCCATCGAGGTTCACGCAATTCGGCTGGACAAGCCGGTGGCTCAGAAGATGGAGTCGAAGATATGCGTCGTGTACATCAGTCGGCGCAGATGCAAGGGAGCCGATTTCCGTACGAATGGGAACGATGTCGACATTGCGGATGTCGTCGTGTCGCGCATATCCGTCTGCCGACTCGCCCAACGATCTGATGGTCTCGTCGCTCGCGAGCCGTATTGTTGCCGCCTTGTCGGCCTCCGCAACCAGGCTTGGCCGAAGAAACCAGGAATCCAGCACGCGACCATCAGCGGCAATCGTCGCAAATCCCTCGCCTCGCGCGCCGCTCAGCTCCATCGCCATTTGAGTGTCCCACACTTCGATCCTGCACGTAGTGCATACGCGAGTTCTCGTAGAAATGGCAACGTCTGGGCTCTCAAAAACGTCCGCTACGGGTCAAAATGCGAAAAACTCTGCCCGAGCAAACTGGTCTGCTATGCCGCGGGAAGCAGACCTCGATGAACGCATCGGCGAGTGGGCGCAGTCGCCCTTTTGTCGAGTTGCCGTACCGCGGTCGCGCCGGGGCATAGCCCGAGGACATGCCTTTCGGAGAACCGGTTTCCACTCATCTGGATCTTGCTCTAAGTGGCGCCTTCGCTCGCGCAATGCGCGATCACCCGTTCGATGAAGCCGGCGCATTTCGCAAGCTCCGACAGCTCGACATATTCATCAGGCTTGTGTGCTTGCTCGATCGAGCCGGGGCCGATCACGACCGCCGGGATGCCGGCCATGCTGACGAACAGGCCCGCCTCGGTGCCGAACGCAACCTTGCGATGGTCGTTACGGCCGGAGAGCTTCTTCGCAAGCGTCACCCATGAATGATCCGCTGGCATATCGAGCGCGGGATATTCGAGGATCTCCTCGAAATCGATGCCGCAGGACGGATCAACCTTTTGCATCACGGGCTCGATCGTCTCCTTTGCAAAAGCGACAACCGCGCCAGTCACGTCGCTGGATTCCTGGATGCCCAATCCGCGTGCTTCGAAATCGATCACACAGCGGTCGGGCACGATGTTGAGCGCAGTGCCGCCCTGCACGATGCTGGTGAGAAACGTGGTGTAGGGGACGTCGTAGAGCGCATCGCGTGGGCCATCGGTTGCGATCTGTGCTGCGCGCCGGCTGATCTCCGCGATCAGGGTGGCTGCATGCTCGATCGCATTGACGCCGCGCGGCGCAATCGATGAGTGGGAGGCGAGGCCGCGGAAGGTGGCGCGCACGCCGTGCTTGCCCTTGTGGCCGATCGCTAGCTCCATCTGCGTCGGCTCCCCGACGAAGCAGCCTATCGGCTTGACCGGCGCGCGGCTCAACATCTCGAGCAGCGGACGAACGCCGACGCAGCCGATCTCCTCGTCATAGGAGATGGCGAGATGAATTGGCGTAGCCAACGGCGCGCGCTGCATCTCTGGCACCATGGCAAGGCAGGTCGCGACAAAGCCCTTCATGTCGGTGGTGCCGCGGCCATAGAGCCGTCCATCACGCTCGATCATCTCGAACGGATTGTGTGTCCAGGCTTGACCCTCGACAGGCACGACGTCCGTATGCCCCGATAGCACGATACCGGGCTTGTCCTTGGGCCCGATCGTCACCCAGAGCGAGGCCTTCTGTCCGGTCGCGTCCACGATGCGTTGGCCAGTGATGCCGAACGACGCGAGATAGTCCTCGATATGGGTAATCAGTGGCAGGTTCGAACGATCGCTGACGGTATCGAAGCCGATGAGGCCTGCGAGCTGGGCGCGGATGCGGTCGGTGACGGGGCCGGGTGCTGAGCTTTGCATGATCTCGTTCATTCAACGGGCGTGGGGTAAGCAAGCGTAGCCCGAGTGAGCGAAACGATACCCGGGAGCCGTGGACCCGCATGTCGCTCTCGTTCATGCGGGCTACGGCTTGGTTCTCATATGCGCGATCAACCCAGCCCCTTCAAAAACTCCAATAGCGCCGTATTCACCTCAGTCGGCCGCTCCTGCTGCACCCAGTGGCCGGCGCCCTCGATCGTGCGGACCAGCCGCAGGTCGGCGACGTTCTCTCGCATCATTGCGACGAGGTCGACGCCCGGAAAGAAGGCAAGAACCGGATCGAGGCTGCCGACGATGAAGGCGACCGGCTGCTCGATGCGGCGGCCCGCGATATCGGCCAGCTGGGCGAAGTCGAGATGCGAGTTGCGGTAACGGTTGAGGGGGCCGCGAAAGCCGCTTTGCTGGAATTCGCCGGTGTAATGGTCGAGGTCATCCGGCGTAAGCCAAGCGGGCAGCGTAACGGGCTCGCTCAATCCGTCGAGCAATTTGGCATCAGGACCCTTGTTCAGTTTCGGCGCGGTCTTCACGCCTTCGCCTGATATCCAGTAGTAGATCTTCTTGAGCGAGGTCCGCACATCGGCCTCGAGCTCCTTCTCCGCGACGCCGGGCTCCTGGAAGTAGATCTGGTAGAAGAAGCGATCCTTGTAGATGTTGCGGAAAAGCTCGATGCGTGGGGCAGGGCCACGTCCGGTGAACGGCACGCTCAATCCCGCGACCGCCCGCACCTTTTGCGGGAATAGCAGCGAGGTATTCCAGACGATGGGCGCGCCCCAGTCATGGCCGATGAGGATCGCCTGCTTCTCGCCGAGTGCCTCGATTAGGCCCGCGATGTCGGCCGTGATTTCCTTGATCGAATAGGCCTCGATCGGCTGCGGCTTGTCGCTGCCGCCATAACCGCGCACGTCGGGCGCGGCGACGCGATAGCCCGCGTCCGCAAGTGCTCCGATCTGATGGCGCCAGGAGTACCAGCTCTCCGGCCAGCCATGTACCAGCACGATCAACGGGCCCTTGCCGGCCAGGGCCACGCGCAGCCGAATGCCGTTGGTTTCGACCATGGCGAATTCCGGTTGGGTCATCATGCCTTCCCCCTCCGCTGTGCTCGGTGGATCGTTTCGCTGTTGTACGATGGAATGGCGAGGGGGCAAAGCGGTACCGAATGACAATCGTCAGCCACGGAAGCAGACTATCAAGTTTTGCGGAGATGCCTGTGATCGATCAGGGCGCCACGCCAGATTGATCTCCTTGCTTTTGCAGCGGGGGCGACGACGTAGGGGATGGTCACGCGCCCTTCGCGCAACTTTTCTGGCGCGAGCGCCCCGGCTGCAGCGGTCACCCGGCCTTCCCTGCGCCCTCTGCTTTTCGAGAGGGTAATGAATGAAGCAAAGCTCGGCGAAACGCGCGGCGAGGATGAGAGATCGTGTCGACCTTCTCGTCGCGCCCACCCTTCGAGACGCCTGCTCGCGCGGGCTCTTTAGGATGAGGTCGTCACGTGTTGCCAGACCTCAGACCCGTCATGGTGAGGAGCGCAGCAGAGCCGCGCGTCTCGAATCGTCAGGCGCCGCTGACAAGGCGCGCACACGTCAGCCTAGATCGGTTTGCCCGTATAGGGCATCGAAGCCGTCAAACCGCCATCGACCGGAATCGCCTGACCATTGACGTAGGATGCCTCGTCGCTCGCCAGAAACAGCCCCATCGCCGCGAGCTCGTGCGGCTGGCCCGGGCGCTTCAACGGATTGAGCTGGCCGATCTTGTCGGAGGTGCCGCGCTCCTTGGCACGGTCGAAGACCGGCTTGGTCATCCCGGTCTCGATCAGCCCCGGGCAGACTGCGTTGATGCGCACGCCGGTACCGGAGAGCGAATAGGCCGTCGTCTGCACCAGGCTGATGACGCCCGCCTTGCTGGCGCCGTAAGGATGGCCGCTGGCACCTGCTTTCAGGCCGGCAACGGAGGCGGTGCAGATGATCGAGCCGGAGCCTTGCCTGGTCATATGCGGGATGGAATGCTTGATGGCGAGGAAGGGCCCGATCAGGTTGACGCGCAGCACCTCCTGCCAATGCTCCACTGTCTGGTCGGCGAGGGGAACCAGCCCGCCGCTGACGCCGGCATTGGCCCAGATCGCATCCAGCCTGCCGTAATCTTTCAGAGCCCGATCGATGAACGCGATCACATCCTTCTCCGAGCCTGCATCCGCCGTCAGCGCCTCCGCGGTGCCGCCGGCCTTTTTGACCTCGGCGGCCACCTCTTTCACCGCTTCGGTGCGATCGACCGCGATCAGCCGCGCCCCTTCTTTGGCGAACAGAAGCGTTGCCGCGCGGCCGATGCCGCTTCCGGCGCCGGTGATGATGACGGATTTGCCTGCGAGGCGGGTCATGCGTTTCCTCCTGGTGGAATTTTCGGCTCGTTTCAAACAAGTTTTCAAACGTCGAAGTCACTTGAGGCGACGCGCGCGCTCACGTACGACGGCGGCGAACAGTATTGAAGGGTTTTTGGGATGTCCAATAAAGACAAGCCAGAAGTCGTGACCACGCGGTGGTGGTGGGTGCGCCACGCGCCCGTGCGCAATGACGGCGGCAACATCTACGGCCAGACGGATATCGCCTGCGACACCAGCGATCGCGAGGTTTTCGAGGCGGTCGCCAAAATACTGCCGCGCAACGCCGTGTGGGTTGCCAGCAACCTGATGCGCACCCATCAGACCGCCGAGGCCATCTGGGCCGCGGGCTACCCGCAGCCAGCGAGCATGGCGAAGGAGGCCGCCTTGGCCGAGCAGAATCTCGGCCAATGGCAGGGGATGAATCGCGCCGCATTCCTGGCGAGCCGGCCGGCGGGCAGCAACTGGTTTGCCGAGATCAGCGAGCCCACGCCGGGCGGCGAGAGCTTCATGGATCTTTACAACCGCACCAAGGGCGCGATTGAACGGATCACGGCCGAGCAAGCGGGCAGGGATGTGATCGCGGTCGGCCATGGCGGCTCGATCAAGGCGGCTATCGGCGTTGCGCTTGGCGACCTCGTGGACAAATGCCTTGCCTTCGACATCGACAATTGCTCGGTGACACGGCTCGATCACTATGCAACCCCGGGCCGGGCCAACTGGCGGTTACCAATGCTGAACCAGCAGCCGTGGATCGCGGATGCCGCGCACGCTGCCATGCATCAGCCGGCGGGGCCCGAAGTCACGACAAGCAAACTCGCCTGAGGCGGCATCTGCCGGCGCTGTGCGAGCCATACGTTTGATCTGAAAGCAACCGGCGACGCCGGAAACATTTGGGAGGACTACATGACCCTGTTCGATATGACCGGAAAAGTGGCCGTCATCACCGGATCTTCGCGCGGCATTGGGCGCGCCATCGCCGAGCGCATGGCCGAGCATGGCGCGAAGGTCGTGATCTCCTCGCGCAAGAAGGAAGCCTGCGACGAGGTGGCCAAGGCGATCAACGACACATACGGCAAGGGCAAGCAGGTCGCGCTGGCTATTCCGGCCAACATCTCCACCAAGGACGATCTCAAGAACCTGGTGGAAGAGACCAATCGCGCCTTCGGCCAGATCGACACGCTGGTCTGCAACGCCGCGTCCAATCCCTATTATGGCCCGCAAGCCGGTATCGCGGACGACCAGTTCCGCAAGATCCTCGACAACAACATTGTCGCCAACACCTGGCTGATCAACCTCGTGGTGCCGCAGATGATCGAGCGCAAGGACGGCACCGTCACTATCGTCTCGTCCATCGGGGGCCTCAAGGGCTCGACCGTGCTCGGCGCCTACGCGATCTCGAAAGCCGCCGACATGCAGCTCGCGCGCAACCTCGCCTGCGAATATGGCAAGCACAACATCCGTGTGAACTGCATCGCGCCGGGCCTGATCAAGACCGATTTCGCCCGTGCGCTCTGGGAAAATCCGGAAACGCTGAAGGCCTCCACCGCCCGCGCACCGCTTTTGCGCATCGGCGAGCCCGACGAGATCGCGGGCGCCGCGGTGTTCCTGGCCTCGAAGGCGGGTAGCTTCACGACGGGACAGACCATCGTGGTCGATGGTGGCGCGACGATCAGTTGACGTGGCTGCCGGGAAGGGGGCGTGCTTGGCCCACACCCTCCCTGTCATCGCCCGCGAACGCGGGCGATCCAGTATTCCAGAGACAGCCGTGCTTGAGCCGAGAAGCCGCGGGTTACTGGATGCCCCGCCTTCGCGGGGCATGACAGCCTGAAGGGGGGCGAGGCCTATGCCTCACTGTACAGCCGCGTAGACCAAGTTCCGCACCAGCGTGCGCGTGTAATCCCGCTGCCCGGGCGCCTGCGACATGAAGACTGCAAACAGCTCCTCCTTCGGGTCGATCCAGAAGAAGGTGCCGCCCATGCCGCTCCAGAAGAACTGGCCGACCGAGCCCGGGAAGGAGGCGATGCCGGCGGTGTTGCGCATGGCAAAGCCGAGCCCGAAACCGTGGCCGGGCGTGAGCAGCGTGCCCTTGATCGCGACCTGAGGATTGAGGTGATCGGCGGCCATCAGCTCCAGCGTTTTGCGGCCGACAATCCTGTTACCGTCGAGGCTGCCGCCATTGAGCAGCATCAGGCAGAAGCGGGCGTAGTCCATGGTGGTCGAGACCAGACCGCCGCCTCCGGATTCCATCGCCGGCCGTTCCAGCATGTTGAAGAGTTGCACCTTCTCACCGTTCCAGGGATCGGTCGGGAAGGGCTCGGCGAGGCGGGAGGCGTTCTCTTCACCGGTGAAGAAAGCGGTCTCGGCCATCTGCAACGGTGCGAGAATCCGCTCGGTGAGGAACGTGCCGAGCGGCTTGCCGCTGACGACCTCGATAATGCGGCCGAGAATATCGGTGGAGCGGCTGTAGTTCCATTCGGCGCCAGGCTGGCAGACCAGGGGCAGGCTCGCCACGATCGCCGCATGCTCGGCATTGGTGATCTTGCGGCTCCGCAGCCGCGTCTCCTTGTAGAGCTGCTGCACCAGGCTGTTGCCGGTGTGATCGTAAGTGATGCCGGAGGTGTGCCGGAGCAGGTCTTGGATGGTCATGGGACGCTCGACCGGCACGAGCTCGAGCTTGCCGTGCTTCTCGATGCCGACCTGCTGTCTGGCAAATTCCGGAATGAACTTGGCGACCGGCTCGTTCAGCAGGAGATGGCCGTCCTCCATCAGCATCATGATGCCGATCGAGACGATCGGCTTGGTCATCGAGAAGATGCGGAAGATCGAGTCGCGGGTCATGGGCGCGGCGGAGCCGGGGGCTTGCCGGCCGATGGCGTCGAACCAGCCGATCTGGCCGCGCCTCGCCACCATCACGGTTGCGCCGGGCAGGGTTCCCTTGTCCACCTCGCGCTTGAAGGCATCGGAGAGGATTTGCAGGCGGGACGCGGAAAGTCCGAGGGATTCGGGTTTTGCGTGGGGTAAAGGTGGGGTCTGGGGGGCGGCCGTGGCCTTGGCGGTTGTGCTGGCGGCGGTCTGCGGGGTCATGATCTCTCCCTTGGGCTCTTGTTATGTCTCAACTGTTACGCAGAAGGGGCCACTTGAACAGCGCTTTTGCCGCGCTTCGCCCTTGCAAATCGGCCATGCGGTGTGCTTGAAACGGCGCGGACCGATCTGGCTGCTTCGGTCCCTTAGGAGTGTAGCTCAATTGGTAGAGCACCGGTCTCCAAAACCGGGGGTCGTAGGTTCGAGCCCTACCACTCCTGCCAGCCAAATCAATGGCTTAGCTGGCAATCCCGTCTCGGCGCATAACCTCCTGCAACCATTTCAGCCCTGATCGCGTGATGGGCCCGCGATGGCCTTCTGATAGGCGGCGTCGATCTGGGCGGCGGCGTCATCCTGCATGCCCGGCATCACGTGCTGGTACAGGTCCATAGTGATGCCGGTGGTAGAATGTCCGAGCCGCTCGCTAGCTACCTTAATGTGGACGCCGTTGGCCAGCATTTGGGTCGCGTGCGCGTGCCGCAAGTGATGGACCCCCCCCCGCCGAGGTAGCCCGCTCTCCTTGATGATGGCCTTGGCCCACTTCTTGGAAATCCAGCGCGGATGCGTCAGCGAGCCGTCGGGGTGGGCGCAGACTAGGGTGTCGCCGGTTTGCCGCACTCCGAGCTTTAGCAGCTCCTCAGCCTGCGCAGCCTTGTGGGCGCGCAGCACAGCGAAGCGGCAGAGCGCGAAGCTTTTGGAATTGCGGGCATCGATCAGCTTGGCGCGCCTCTGGTACCAACAGGACAGGCGCGGCGCAGCCCGTGATCTTCTCGCGCCGATCTACGGCTGGTTCACCCAAGGCTTCGACACGCGTTACTTGAAGGAGTCCAAGGCGCTGCTCGATGAGTTGCACGACTGACAACGAGTTTTAAGGCCCCGAATTTTTCGCAGCATGAGTCCGTTACTGGCCCACACCGACGAACTCGGGCGATTACCCAAATGTCAGCTTTCAGGAGGCAGAGCGGAAATGCCGGCAAGGCGATGGAACCGACGCGGATGACCTTAAGCGAATAGGGTTGTCGCCGGGGAAACGCCCCCACAGTAATTCAAGTAAGGGGGAGATTCCATTGCCATGCAACCGAGCGAGTGAAACAATAGCGGCTCTGGCCAAATAGAAGCGCAGGGAAACGTGCATGAAAGACCTGTCTGGAAAGACGGCGTTCGTCACGGGCGCCGCATCTGGTATCGGACTGGGGATCGCTACCGCGCTGTCGCAAGCAGGAGTGAAAGTCATGCTCTGCGATATCGAGGAGGAGGCGCTGGCAAAGGCGATATCAGGCTTGAAGCTCACGAACGCTGATGTTGATGGGGTGAGAGCCGATGTCTCACTTAAGGCAGAGTTGCAGGCGGCCGCGGACGCCACCGTCGTGCGGTATGGCAAGGTCCACATTTTGGTCAACAATGCTGGGGTTGGCGCTGGCGGCAACTACGGCCGCTGGTCCGACGCGCGTTGGAATTGGGTTCTGGGCGTCAATCTGATGTCGGTGATCTGGGGGATCGAGATTTTTGGCCCGCTGATCGAAGCGCACGGCGAGGGAGGACAGATCGTCTCCACCGCATCTATCGCTGGACTGATTTCAGGAGAAGTAAATCCTCTGTACAATGTGAGCAAATATGGCGTCGTTGCGCTCTCCGAGTCACTGCGCATCACCCTTGCGCCGCGGGCGATCGGAGTGTCCATTCTGTGTCCGGGTTTTGTCCGCACGCAAATCATGAACTCAGGCCGCAATGTCCCTCAGCGGTTCGCTAGCGCTCTTGAAGCCCCGCCGACAGAAGGTCCCGTCGCTGACGTCATCAAACAATTTCAGGAGCGGATATCCAAGGGCATCGATCCGCTCTATGTCGGCGAATTGGTTCGAGAAGGCATCGAAAATGACTGGCCATACATCTTCACTGACACTGAGTTCGAGCCCTTAATCGACGACCGCTTCGCCGCCATAAAGCAGGGCTTCGACCGTCTCCGCGGACGACAGCCGAGACATTGAGCGCAGTTAATGTGTGATTGATGGTGGAACGAACGACACTGCACCTGTGCTGCCGTCTAGAATGTGCTTCATGTCGCTGGAACGACCGCTCATGGTCCGAAGCTCGGACACCGCGCGTCTGCACATCGCTCTAGACTAGTCGTAGAGATGGCAGGCGACCCAATGACCTTCGGCCTGCTGCTTCAGGGCAGGCTCGACGATGCGGCATCGGCTCATCACCTTGGCGCAGCGCGGATGCAGGCGGCAGCCTTTGGGAGGATTGAGCGGGGATGGCACTTCGCCCTGCAGCACTATTCGCTTGCGCTTCTTTTCGATCGCCCGGTCCGGCACCGGCACCGCCGCCAGCAGCGCCTCCGTGTAAGGATGCAGCGGCGACGAATAGAGACTTTGCTTCGGGGCGATCTCGATAATCTTGCCGAGATACATCACGGCGATCCGGTCGCTCAGGTGTCGCACCACCGCCAGATCGTGCGCGATGAAGATGTAAGTCAGGCCAAGCCGGTCGCGCAACGCCTCGAACAGGTTGACGATCTGGGCCTGGATCGAAACATCAAGCGCCGAAACGGGCTCGTCGCAAACGATAAAGTCCGGCTGCGCCGCGAGCGAGCGAGCGATCCCGATGCGCTGGCGCTGGCCGCCCGAGAATTCGTGCGGGAAGCGATCGAGCATTCCCCGATCGAGGCCGACGATCCTGAAAAGCTCAGTCGCCTTTTCGCGGGCTTCAGCCCCATTTGCCGCCAGGCCGTGCACCAGCATCGGCTCGGCAACGGTATCGCCCACGGTCATCCTGGGGTTGAGCGACGAAAAGGGGTCTTGAAACACCATTTGCATGCGACGGCGCAGAGGCCGAATCTCCTCGTCGCTGAGTTTGGTGAGATCGGTGCCGCCGAACCAGACCTCGCCAGAGGTCGGCCGTACCAGCTGCAGGATGGCACGACCCAAAGTCGATTTTCCACAACCGCTTTCGCCAACCAGTCCGAGCGTTTCGCCGCGCCGGATTTCGAGATCGACGCCGTCGACGGCGTGCACGGTGCCGACCGGCTGGCGCCGCAGCAAACCGCTGAGGACAGGGAAATGCACGACAAGCGCACGCAGCCACACCAGGTTATCGGTCATCGGCTCAGTCACGAACGTCGACCCAGCAGGCAACGGCGTGTCCATTGGCGTGGCGCGTCAGTGCCGGTACCTCGGCGCGACATTTGTCAATTGCCAATGGGCATCGCGGATGGAATGCGCAGCCGGACGGCAAATCAAGCGGATTTGGCGGCTGGCCCTCGATCGGCAACAGTTTCTCGGAGATCGGCTGGTCGAGCCGCGGCACCGAGCGCAGCAACCCGATCGTGTATGGATGACGTGGCGTCCGGTAGATCTCGTCAGCGCTTGCGCTCTCGACGATGCGTCCGGCGTACATGACGTTGACGCGATCGGCGTAGCGCGCCACCACGCCGAGATTATGTGTGATCAGAAGCAGCGCGGCGCGATGGTTTGCGACCTGCGCCTGCAGCAATTCAAGCAGCTGCGCCTGGATCGTCACGTCGAGAGCGGTGGTCGGCTCATCCGCAATGACGATGTCGGGATCACAGCTCATGCTCATCGCGATCATCATGCGCTGCCGCATCCCGCCGGAGAACTGATGCGGATAGCTCTGCAGCCGCCGGCGCGGTTCGGGAATATTCACGGACTCCAGCAGCGCCAGGCATTTTGCAAGCAAGCTGTCGCCGCGCAGGTTCTTGTGCAATTGAAGCGGCTCACCGAGCTGGCGGCCGATCGTGTAGACCGGGTTGAGGCTCGTCATTGGCTCCTGGAAAATCATGGCGATGCGATTGCCGCGGATGTCGCGCACCGTCGCGTCATCGGCCGACAGCAGCTCCCGGTCGCGAAAGTGGATTTCGCCGTTGGCGATCCGGCCCGGCGGATCGGCGATCAGGCGCAAGAGCGCGAGCGCGGTCGCGCTCTTGCCGCAACCGCTTTCGCCAACCAGTGCGAGGATTTCGCCGGCCTGGAGGTCAAAAGAGACCGCGTCAACCGCAGTGATGATGCCTGCGTCGGTTGCAAACTCGACCGTGAGATCCCGCACGCTGAGCAGCGCCTCAGGCGCGGTCTTCGCCACGGCCCCGCTCAACGCGACACCCGATTGGCGCCGCGCAGACGCGGATCGAGCGCGTCGCGCAAGCCGTCGCCGACGAAATTGAAGGCGATGATCGCAAGCGAGATCATCACGCCCGGCGCGATCGAGAACAGCGGCGCCGCTTCGAGGTAAGTGAACCCGACGCGGAGTTCCTTGCCCCAGCTCGCGGTCGGCGGCTGCACGCCAAGCCCGAGGAACGACACGCCGCTTTCGACCAGGATTGCGCCGCCGATGCCGATGGTGATCGCGACCAGCACCGGCGCCACAATATTGGGCAGGATGTGACGAAACATGATGCGCGTCGCGGGCACGCCGACTGAACGCGCCGCTTCGATGAACGGCAGCTCGCGGACAAGAAGCACCTGACCGCGCGCAAGCCGCGCAAAGTACGTCCAGCCGAACAGCGCAAACGCCAGAATGACGTTCTGCAGGCCAGGACCGAGTGCTGCCGACATCGCCAGAATGAAAATCAGCGGCGGGAAGCACAGAAAGGCATCGGTGATGCGCATGATGATGGCGTCGACCATGCCGCCCCTGAAGCCTGCGATCAGGCCGATAACAACGCCGATCACGGCCGAGACCAGCGAGCTGACGATGCCGACTAAGAGCGACACGCGGGCGCCGTAAAGCAGGCGAGACAGCAAGTCGCGCCCGAGGTTGTCAGTACCGAGCAAATGGAGGCGGCTGGGCGGCGCAAGGACGTGATAGAGATCCTGCTGAAACGGGCTGTAGGGTGCCAGCACGGGGGCGAAGACCGCAATAATGATCAGCGTCGCGATGATGACGAGACCGACGGAGGCGAGGCGATGGCGGGCGACGGCGCGCAGCAGCGCCAGCGCCGGATTGCGCGAAGCCGGCGAAACCGCGACGGCAGTGGCGGGGTGAACGAGGTCCGTCATCCGCGCACCCGCACCCGCGGATCAATATAACCATAGAGGATATCGACCAGCAGATTGACCAAGAGCACGTTGAGCGAGACAACGATCAGCATCGCCTGCATCACTGGATAATCCTTCTGGAAGATGGCATCGACGCTCATGCGCCCTAGCCCCGGTATGGCAAAGACCACCTCGATGAAGAACGCGCCCGCCAGCAGGCCCCCCCAGGACAGGCCGATCACGGTCACGACCGGAATCATGCCCGGCTTGAGCGCGTGTCGCGCTATGACGGCTGCCTCCGAAAACCCCTTGGCGCGAGCCGTCCTCACGTAATCCTGGCCCAGCACCTCGAGCAGGCTGGAGCGGACATAACGGGCAAGCAGTCCGCCGGCATGGGTGCCGAGCACGAAGGTCGGCAGCACTACGGCACGCAGGTTGAGCAGCGGATGTTCGAAGAACGGTACATAGCCCGACGGCGGAAAGATCGGCAACAAAACAGCAAAGAGGTAGATCAGCACGATGGCTTCCCAGAATGGCGGGAGCGAGACCCCGATGATCGCACCCGTGGTCACGGCGATGTCGGCTGCGGAATTCCGCTTCAAGGCACCGAGGATGCCGGCGGGAATGCCGACCGCGATCGACCACAGCGTGGCGCCGACGAACAGTTCCAGCGTGACCGGCAGCCGCTGCACGAACATGTCGAGCACTTTTTGTCCGGTGCCGATCGAGGTGCCCCAGTCGCCGCGCAGGAACTCGCCGAGCCAGACCGCGAACTGGACCGGGATCGACTGATCGAGCCCGTATTGGTGGCGGACTCGCTCCACCACCGATGGGTCGTGCAGATCGACGCTGCCGGCCATGGCGGCCATGATCGCATCGCCCGGGATGATCCGGGCGATGATGAAGACCAGCACGACCACGATCGCCAGGATCACCAGCGCGTGCGCCAGCCGGATGCCGATATACTTGCCCATCCCCGTGGTTCGCCTAGTCAGCGACGATACGGCCGGCTTATGCCTTGCCGTCCTTGAACCAAAGCGGATGCGACCAGAACCAAGCGTCCTGGTACTTCAGGAAGCCTTCCTGGTTCCAACCCTCCACCTGCTTGCGATAGGCCGTTGCAGTTTCCTCCCACCAGAGCCAGGCGTCTTCGTATGAATTGTACAGGACTTCTTCGAGCTGCCAGTAGATGGCGCGGCGCCTTTCGAGATCGGTTTCCTTGCGCCCGGCCTCGATCAATGCGATCGCGGCGTCGTTCTTGCTGCGCCCGAAATTGAAGCCGCCTTGCGGGTGATAGAGTCCGGTCGGCATCAGGTCGGGATCATAGATCCAGATCCAGCCGCCCTGCGCGAGATCATAGTCCATCTTCTGCATGCGCGTGGCATAGGCCGCCGGCGCCATCAGGTCGACCTGCCAGTCGATGCCGACCTGGGCCAACATACCTTTGACGGCCTCGGCGATGGTTTGGCCCATCGTCGTATTGTTGAAGTAGCCCTTGACGGTCAGCCCGCCGCCGTAACCCGCCTCAGCGAGCAGCTTCTTCGACAGGTCGGGATCGTACGTCACCGGCTTCAGGATCGGATTGTGACACCAGTGGTCCTCCGGATACATGCAGCTGGCGAGGCGCGCGAGGCCAAACTGCGTGCCTGCGATCAGCGCTTGGCGATCGATCGCATGGCTCACGGCCTTCCTGAGCCTGA
Organism: Bradyrhizobium sp. Tv2a-2; assembly: GCF_000472425.1. Lineage (GTDB taxonomy): Bacteria > Pseudomonadota > Alphaproteobacteria > Rhizobiales > Xanthobacteraceae > Bradyrhizobium. The sequence continues at coordinate 377,011 of NZ_AXAI01000008.1, forward strand.
TGTCCTGAAACACGCTCTTGGTGTTGTTGAAGCGAAGCGCCATGACGTGATTGCCGGGGTAGCGGTGGACATTGAGCCCCGGATCGGTCTTGGCAACGGCGTATTGCGACTTGTCGAGCAAAAGCACGTCGATCTTGCCGGCGCGCAAGTTTGCGAGCCGTACGGCCGGGTCGGGAACGATAGTCACGAGAATACCGTCAAAATACGGCATGTCAGGATGGCTGCTTGCCTTGGCGAACCACCAGTTCGGATTGCGTTTGAGCTTGAGATAATTGTCGGGGCTGCCCTCCTCGACAATGTAGGGGCCGGTCCCCACGGGCTGGCTGTCGTATTTGTCGACATCGTCCTGCAGCGCTTTCGCCGACATCACGTAGCCCGGAACGTTGGCCATGACGCCGTTGAAGCCGGCCCAGGGCATCTTGAACTTCCAGCGCAGCGTGCGGTCGTCGACGACCTCGACCGCGTCGAGCTGCGCGAGCCAGCCGGCGTCCCACGTTTTGCTTGCCGGATTGCGAATCCAGTCGATCTGATATTTCACGCTTTTGGCGTCGAACGGAGAGCCATCGTGGAAGGTGACGCCCTCGCGCAGCGTCATGACGACTTCTTGCGGACTCTCCCAGTTCAGCTTCTCGGCGAGCCACAGCACGGTCGAGTTGTAGCTGCCATCATTCATCATCAGGCGCTCATGGAAGTAGCCCATGGAAACCCAGTCCAGCACCGGCCAGTGATTGGGATTCATCTTGCCGATATACTGCGCGGCGGCGATGCGGAAGATACCGCCGCGCATCGGCTTGGCAGCCTCGTCCCAAACCGCCCAAGGCTGGTCGAGGACCGCGGTGCTGGGGCTTTCCGTCGCGGCGCCGGCGGCGGTTGGATGCAGCGCAAGCGCAAAGCTTGCTGTCAGGAAACCAACGGTAAACTCGCGCCGATCGAGATCGTGATCCATGAGTGGTCCTCCCCTGCCTGGCCCTGATCGCTTGTTTATTCCTTCCTGTCTAGGCAGAGTCAGCATAACACAAGGGTCGTCCGGTGGCGCGCACCATCGTGGCACCGGCGGGACATTGACTGACGATGCGCTGCAGCACCGCCAAATCAGCGAGTTCGCCGAGCTGACCGCGATGCTCAAAGAACGCGTCATTCGCGCGCCGATCGATGGCAAACCGCGGACTGGATGCAACACACTCAACTGAGTGCAGCGTAACAATGCAGCGCAACCTGAGCCGCGTCTCAGCTTCCCGAAGCGCGAACAAGCCGGCCTCACAATGGCGGGAAGGCGACGCTGGGTTCATCCTCGCGCTCGTCGGCCTAAGCGGGGCGCTCGCCCTGGCCTGGGCTGGCCTGTGGCGGGTGATAGCGAGCAATATCAGGACAGCGATCCGCTACCGCGCAGCGAGGCGGCCGCCCCCGCCCTCCGGGGTACGACCCCCCTGACGGCCCTGCTCTGGAGGGAGCGGGGGGCCCCACTGGGTCCGCCACAAATTTTGAAGCCTCCACATCAGCCCGTGTAGAGCCGGCTGAGGGACCGGTGTGCAGACCGCCTGCACAGACGGCCCCCACGAAAAATAGCGACCGCCGGAATCAAACTGATCCACCCCGATGCTATGCCGGTGAAGGGCGCATCAAGATGACGGATGTATCCCGTCATAAATCAGTGGATACCCTGCGGGGCTACGTTCGCGATGCTGAGCTATTTAAGGATGCCGCGGCAGGGTTGCTGTAAAGCGCATCCTACGCCTCTACAGGGGCGGCACGGGCATATTGAAGATCGGCGAGGCGCTGGGCGCTGGCACGGTGCAACGGCTAGTGACGGAGGAGCCGCGCCCTTTCGACGTCGCAAGCGACGGCAAACCGTCTAACTCTGCCGTTGCGCGAGATAGAATCCGGCCAATACGGTAACCAAACCCACCGCCTGCAGCGTGGTCGGTGCCTCGCCAATCAGGAGCCACCCCAACAGCAACGTTAGCGCCGGTACGATCGCAGGAAAAACAGCTGCGCGGGCAACTCCGAGTAGCTGGATTGACAGTGTGAACGAATACATTGCTGCGGGCCCAGCCAGGACACCCTGGCCGATGGCTTGTAACGCATTTTCGCTTAGGCCGATGGCTGCATCGCGAACGAGCCCACCCGACGCGGCATACAGAGGAAACAGCGAGAGCGACAACACGCTGATGACTGTAGCCACAGAGAACGCCGACACACGCCAATAGCGTACCAGCGTGGCAAAACTTGCAAACATCAATCCAGTCAGAACAAAGATCAAATCGCCCATCACGGCGCTCAGTCCCATATGACCTATTGACTCGCTACCGATCACGGCAAGGCCGATAACGATGACTAAAGCGCCGGCGATTCGAGAGAGTGGGATCGGTTCTCTAAGCAAGACGACCGCTAGAAAAAGTCCACCTAGGGTCGCACAGGAGGGTTGGATCACGCTACCGTGCCCCAGTGGCACGAACATGAAGCCAGCATAGCTGATAAGCGACATCACCGGCCCGCCCAGCATCATCAGCGCTATGCCACGGCTCCATCCGATGCCGCAGAGATCGCTTAGGCCGGCGCGTAGAACGAGCGGGAGGAACACCATGCCTGACCACAAAAAGCGATGCATCAGCAGGTCCACAGGCGAAAACCCGACCTTCAGGCCGTGCCGGGTCGCCACGAAGCCGAGAGCCCAGAAAAGCGCCGCGCCGAGACCGCATGCGACCCCCAGCAGTATGGCTTTCGTATCGGGAAGGGCTGCGGCCTTAGCGTCGGCCGTACGTTTGCTCATCGCGAACGACTACGTTACCTCCCAAAACCGATCAACCCACTCAGGTGCAGGGCTGATTGGCGCAGCAGCCAATTGCGAAGTTCATTTCGGGCGACGAACGTGTAAGCTTGCCAAGGTCCATTTGGGACGTTTTCGAACGCTACGGGCTTCGCCTACAATTCAATGTCTGCTTCTCTAATCGGCCGTTTGAGGTCAAGCACTTTCAGACTATCCGCCACTGCAGTGTCGATGTCGCTCACGGGCTCGTGCTTCTCTTCGGAATCGGCACCAGGGCCCTTCCATTATGGGATTCGAGGACAAGGTAGAACAATCTTAGCCGCGGCCTTGCCGTCAGTTTGAACGGCAGGTTCAAGCGGACATGCGGACTCACCTCATCCATCGTCCCGCGAGGGACATCTTTCCACTGCTGGGTGGATCTCGAGTTTTCTCCTTATCGGTTTTGATCTTGAACGGCTTTCATGCTGCGGCCGTGGCCGGCTCCCGGGTCCACCGGAACTCGGTGCCATCAATCCATATGCGGTGCATGATGACGGCCAGCCGGCGGGCCAGGGCGACGATCGCCCTCTTCATTCCGCGGCGCCTGGCGATCTGGATGGCCCAGGCCTTAAGCCAGGACCATTTCTTCGAACGCAACATGCTCTGCGCTGCTTCGTAGAGCATCGTCCGCATCATCTCATCCCCGCAGCGCGATATCCTGCCGTTCCAGTCGATTTCGCCTGATTGATACCTGGAGCTCGTCAGCCCAAAC
>NZ_AXAI01000009.1 GCF_000472425.1 Bradyrhizobium sp. Tv2a-2
ATGAACCTGATCGTCAACGCCGTCGAAGCATTAAGCTCGGTCAGCGAGGGGGCGCGAGAGCTGGTGATCACCACCGGTAAGGGCGAGCCGGACGGCATGCTCGTCGCAGTGCTGGATTCGGGTCCAGGTCTGAGTTCATCGGATCTCGAGCGCATCTTTGAGGCCTTCTACACGACAAAGNCTGGCGGCTTGGGGATGGGTCTATCGATCTGCCGCTCCATCATTGAAGCGCATGGGGGGCGCCTATGGGCCACCGCCGCCCAACCTCGGGGCGCGACTTTTCAATTCACGCTGCCTACACAATCAAATCAGGCAGCGTGATTTGAACATTCTGCGGCGGGCCATGTGTCGCGGCCTCCCGCTGGCGGCGCTCTTCGGCCCGGGGATCGCGGCCTTCAGCTATCGAGTTGCGCCATTGGTAAGCCGTGACCCTTGCCCTCTTCAGGGAGTCGGCCGCTACTCCCTCGTCGTTCGGGTCGTAAACAAACGGCGCGATCGCAACCCGGGCCGAGCTTTTGAAGCCGGGAAACCTGCCTACGTACACAAAACTGCGCGAGGGTTCGTCGGCAGTGCCGAGCACGCGAACGCCGAGGTTGTCGGTGTGGTCATCCATGACCACGTCCCCATGGCGCACTCCATCTTTGCCCGGCTTGAGGGCTCTGATAGTTCTTGGAGAGAGCCGCTTGCGCATCAGGCGCCTCCTGCAACAGGTAAATTACAAAGGTCAGAAATCAGGACTTAAGCGGCAACGTCATGGCAACATTTTTCGCGAAATCATAAGAAATCCATGGTAACAGAAAGATACGCTTCGCAACGTGAAACGCAGGTAAATCAGGACGATGGTGCAATTGATTGCATCTGTTCTAAATCGAAGAAAACCGTTCTAGATCTGGAATAGAACAAGAGGACAGAAATGGTCAGCGCCTTCGTAGCCGGCAATTACCGGTTCATTCCTGCGGTGTTTCAATATTCGAGCGGTGCTGCCGCGGATCAGGGCTTTGAGATCGAGCGCGTGCGCTTCGATCGCCTCGTGCCGCTGGCTGAGGGCTTTGCGCAAATTGCAAACTATATCCGGGCCGCGGGCCGGCAGCTGACATCGTTCTGCGCCTGCGAGCTGCGCTCGCCGGCTGCCTTCACCGACGAGGGCTTCCGCGCCTTCAACCTGCATTATGTGAAGACGCTGGCCGAGTGGGGCATCTATGACGGCACCACCAATCCGGTTGCGCGCAGCAATGTCTGTCCGGAGATCGATCCACCGGCCGAGCCGTCGTTCTACGCGTTTTCCTTCACCCGGCCGAGCCAGACCCCGTCGCCGAGCTTCGTGATCGCCGGCAGCGCCGAGGCGCGCGAGGGCGCCGGTCCCTATGCGGAGCGCATCGTGCGCTACCGCGATCTTTCGCCCGACGGTGTGCGGGACAAGGTCCGGTTCACCACGGGTGCGATGGAGCAGCGTCTCGCTGCCTTCGGTTTCGGCTGGAAGGACACGACCGGTGTGCAGGCCTATTCCATCCGCGATTTCCATCCAGTGCTCGCCGACGAACTCGTCCGCCGTGGCGCGACGCGTTCGGGCCTGACCTGGCACTTCGCGCGTCCGCCGGTGATCGACCTCGAATACGAGATGGATTGCCGCCGCGTGTTGCGGGAGGTGGTGATTTGATTGCGCCTTGGCGGCTGGGAAACACCTCTCACCGGCGGGAGAGGTGTAATCCGCGGAGAGGCTTCGCTGCCTGAAGCTCACCGCTCCCTTGGATCAAGCGCGTCACGCAGGCCGTCGCCGACCAGGTTGAGCGACAGAACCACGAGGAAAATCGCAAGCCCCGGCCAGACCGCCATCCAGGGTGCGTTGGTGAGAAAGCGCTGTGCGGCATTGAGCATGCTCCCCCAGGACGGCGCAGGCGGCTGCTGGCCCAGCCCCAGGAACGACAGCGCGGCCTCGGCAATGATCGCGGCGGCAATCGACAGCGTGGCTTGCACGAGCAGCGCGGGAAGGATATTCGGCAGAATGTGCATCACGGCGATCCGCCACGGCGGATTGCCGATTGAGCGTGCGGCCTCGACATAGTCTTCGACCTTGACGCCCATCACCTGGGCGCGGGTCAGGCGAATGAAGACCGGCGTCGCGGAGACGCCGATCGCGATCATGGCATTGCCGAGGCTTGGCCCTAAGAACGCGGCAAGCGCGATTGCCAGGATCAGGAACGGACAGGCCAGCATGGCATCGGTGATGCGGCTGATCAGCGCATCGATAAACCCGCCGCGGTAGCCGGCGAGCAGGCCGAGTGGCACGCCGATCGACATCGCAATGGTCACCGAGATCAGGCCCGCGAGCAGCGAGGCGCGGGCGCCGTAGATGACGCGGGCCAGTATGTCGCGGCCGAGTTCGTCGGTGCCGAACCAGTGAGGCGGCGACGGCGGCTTGCGCACCAATGTCCAGCTGGTTGCCACCGGATCGTAGGGCGAGACCAGCGGCGCCAATAGCGCAAGCAGGATGAAGGCCGCGACCACGACGAGGCCTGCGACCGCTCCCTTGCGTTTGAGCAGCCGCCGCAGCGCGCGGCGCGCCGGGCTCTCCAGCGTCTCGTCGGCACCAGCCGCAATGGCGGGGAGGGCGGCGTCGCTCATCTGGCTAGCCCCTCAGTCGCGGGTTGACGAGGATATAGGCGATGTCGGCGACCAGGTTCAGCGTGATGTAGATGGTCGCCGTCACCAGCACCACGCCCTGCACCACGGCATAGTCGCGGTTGAAGACGGCGTCCACGATCAGCTTGCCGAAACCCGGGATTGTGAAGATCTGCTCGGTCAGCACCGCGCCTGACAACAGCGTGCCTAGTTCGAGCGCACCAAGCGTGATCACTGGCGTTAGCGCGTTGCGCATCGCGTGCTTGAGGATCACCGAGCGTTCGGACAGTCCCTTGGCGCGCGCCGTGCGCACATAGTCGCTTTCCAGCACCTGCAGCATGGCGCTGCGGGTGTGCCGCATCAGGATCGCCGCGATCGCATTGCCGAGCACGAAGGCCGGCATGATGGTAGAGGCGAGGCTCGCGCGCCAGTTCTCCGACAGCGGCACATAGCCGGAAGCCGGCAGCCAGCCGAGCTTGATGGAGAAGAAGAAGATCAGCAGGATGCCGAGCCAGAAGTTCGGGGTGGAAATGCCCCATAGCGCAAACAGGTTGGCGCCATAGTCCCAGGCGGTGCCTTTCCTCACCGCGGAGATGATTCCGGCGGGAATGCCGATCAGGAAGGCGATGACGATTGCCATCGCGGCGAGCTGCAGCGTGACCGGCAACTTTTGCGCGATCAATTCACGCACCGGGACCTTGATGCGCAGGGACTCGCCGAAGTCACCGGACAGCACGCCCTTGACCCAATAGACATATTGCACCGGGACCGGTTGATCGAGCCGGTAGGCCTTGCGGATCTGCGCGATCACGGCCGGGTCGTGCTCCTCGCCCGCCATCACCAGCGCGGGATCGCCGGGCAAGAGGTGCTGCAGCGAGAAGATCAGCAGCGACACAAAGAACAGCGTCGGGATCAGCTGTGCGATACGGCGGGCGAGAAAGTTCAGCATGGCGCGCGCTGGCCTCCATGCGGCGAGAGGGGAGCGCTCACTTCAGCTTCAGCCCGATCACACGGACCAGCCCGTCCGGCATCTGCTTGTAGCCTTCGAGCTTGGTCGTGTGCGCGATCAGGATCCCGCGATGATAAATATAGAGGATCGGTTCGTCCTCCAGCACGAGCTTGGTCAGCTTCTCATACAGCGCCTTGCGCTGCGCCATATCCGTGGTGAGCCGCGCATCGTCCAACGCCTTGTCGGCCTCGGCATTGCTCCAGACGCTGTAATTCTGCGGAGCGCTGGAGTGAAGGAAAATGTAGCTGTTGCCATCAGGGTCGATGCGTCCGCTCCAGTTGAGCAGATAGGCCTGGTATTCGCCGGCCTCTGCCTGTTTCAGCGAGGTCGCAAATTCCGTGACCCTGATCTTCATGTCGAACCCGGCTTCCGCTGCCATCGACTGGATCACCTGCGCAGCCGCTTCGGTCTCCGGCCCCTTCGGCACCATGAAATCGATGCTGACCGGCGGCGTGACGCCGGCCTCCTTCAGAAGCGTCTTGGCCTTCTCGACGTCGCGCGCGCGAATTGGAAAAGCCTTCTGGTAATAGGGATGATCGGGGCTGATCCATTGGTTGCCGGGCACGAACTCGCCGTTGAACACCACCTGGTTCAGCGCCTCGCGATCGATCGACAGATCCAGCGCCTGGCGCACCTTGGCCGACTGGCTGAGCGGGCCCTTGGCCTTGTCATGGCCGATATTCAGCGTGATGCCCTGGTAGCCGAGTTCATTCGCCTTTGACAGTTTCAGGTTGGGATCGGCGCGCACATCCTTGATGTCGGTGGCGAGCACGCGCTCGATCAGATCGAGCCCGCCGGATTTCAGGTTTGCCAGTCGCACCGTGGAATCGACGATGGGAAGATAGACGATGCGGTCGATGAAGACGTTGTCCTTGTTCCAGTAGTCCTTGAACTTCTCGAACACGATGCGATCCTGCTGCACGCGTTCGACGAATTTGTAGGGCCCGGCGCAGACCGGATGCAGGCCGAACTTGTCGCCCTCGGCTTTGGCGGCCTTTGGCGACACCATCATGCCGGCACGGTCGGTGAGCTGGGCGATCAGCGGCGAGAACGGCGCTTTCAGCACCAGCTTGACGGTGAGGGGATCGACGATATCGACATGGTCGAGCGAGGCAAGCTCGGGCTTGCGGAACGAGCCCTGCATCGTCAGATGCCGCTCCAGCGAGAATTTGGCGGCCTCTGCGTCGAACGGCTCGCCGTCCTGGAACTTGACGCCGGGCCGCAGCTTGATGGTGACCTCCTTGCCGTCGGCCGAGGTCTCCTGCGACAGTGCAAGCTGCGGCACGATGTTGAGCTTGTCGTCGATGTCGAACAGCTTGTCGCAGAAAGCGGCAAACACGATGCGGCCGACATAGGTGCGCGCCAGGGTCGGATCGAGGATGTCGGGATCCTCGGCAAGGCCGATGCGCAGCGTCGTCTCCGCTTGCGCGGATGCCGTGAATGATAATAACAGAACCGCCAGTGCCAGCACCATCCGCCACAACTTCATCGAACCGGTCCCTCTCTCAAGCGCCCGCCCGCGGGCTTGCACTGACTATATCAACCCCACCGCGCGCGGGTCCTTCCGTCGAAAGGCTGAAAGCCGCGACCAGTTTCTCCAGCGCCGGCGAGAAGCCGCCGTCGTGCGGCACGACCGCGTCGGCCGGCGGCAGTTCCGCAACGCGGTGGCACGCGGTCGCGTGTCCAGTGCTATCGGCGATCAATGCGGGGCCTTCAACGCGACAGCGCTCGACGACGTAGGCGCAACGGGAGTGAAAACGGCAGCCCGTTGGCGGATTGAGCGCGCTCGGCAGCTCGCCCTGCAGCACGATGCGGCTGCGCTTTGCCTGCGGCTTGGGTACGGGGATCGCCGACAGCAGCGCCCTTGTATAGGGATGGCGGGGTGCTGCGAACAACGCATCCGTCGCGGCCGTCTCGACGATCTGGCCGAGGTTCATAACCGCGACGCGGTCGGCGATGTGCTTGACCACGGCGAGGTCATGCGACACGAAAATATAGGCGAGCCCGAGCCGCTGCTGCAGATCACGAAGCAGGTTCAGGATCTGCGAGCGGATCGAGACGTCGAGCGCGGACACCGGCTCGTCGCAGATGATCAGCTTCGGCTCGACTGCAAGTGCTCGCGCAATGGCGATACGCTGGCGTTGGCCGCCGGAAAATTCGTGCGGATAGCGGCGCGCGACCCGCGGCTCGAGCCCGACCATGCGCAGGATCTGCTCGACGCGCTCGCGCCGCGCAGATGCAGGGACGAGATTGTGCAGTGCCAGCGGCTCGGCCAGGACCTGCCCGACCGTCATACGGGGATTGAGCGAGGCATAGGGGTCCTGGAAGATCAGCTGGGCCTTGCGACGGAAGGCGCGCAACTCGGTCGCGGTGAGCGCGAGCAGGTCGCGTCCCTCGAAGCGGATCGCGCCAGCGTCCGGCTCGATCAGGCGCAGCGCCAGCCGGCTCACGGTCGACTTGCCGCAACCGGATTCACCGACCAGTGCCAGCGTCTCGCCTGCCTTGACGGAAAAGCTCACGCTTTCCACTGCACGCACGAAAGCGGTCGGCCGGCCGAACAGCGAACGCGTGGCCGGAAAGCGTTTGACCAGGCCGTCGGCTTCGAGCAGCGCGGTCATGACACCAGCCTTTCCAGCGGTGCCTTGACGCAGCGCGAGTCGTGGCCAGGATTGACCTCGACCAGCGGCGGCGGCGCCTCGGTGCAGACGTCGCTGACGAACGGGCAGCGCGCCGCGAAGCGGCAGCCGGTCGGCGGCCTGGTCATGTTCGGCACCATACCCTCGATGGTGGCGAGATGATCGGTACGGCGGTCGAGCCGCGGGATCGAGCCGAGCAGGCCGACGGTGTAGGGATGCTGGGGCGCTGCGAACAGCTCATCGACGGAAGCGCGTTCGACGATCTCGCCGGCATACATCACAGCGACCTCGTCGCAGACTTCGGCGACGACACCGAGGTCGTGCGTGATCAGGATGATCGCAGCGCCGCTTGCCGCTTTCAACTCCCGCATCAGCTCAAGGATCTGAGCCTGCAAGGTGACGTCGAGCGCCGTCGTCGGCTCGTCCGCGATCAAGAGGCGTGGATCGCAGGCGAGCGCCATCGCGATCATCACGCGCTGGCGCATGCCGCCCGAGAGCCTGTGCGGATAGTCGTCGATGCGCTTCTCGGGCGAGGGGATATGCACGCGGCGGAGCAATGCGATGGCGCGCTCGCGCGCGGATGGGCGTGATCCGCCGCGGTGGCGCAGGATCGTCTCGATGATCTGGTCGCCGATAGTGAAGCTCGGGTTGAGCGAGGTCATCGGCTCCTGGAAGATCATGGCGAGCCGGTTTCCGCGCAGGTCGCGCAGCGTCGTGTCCGCTGTTTGCAGCAGATCGAAGCCGTCGAAGCGGATCGCGCCCGACACATTGGCGGAGCGCTTGGGCAACAGGCCCATGATGGCGAGCGAGGTGACGCTCTTGCCGCAGCCGGATTCGCCGACAAGGCCGAGCGTCGCGCCGGGAGCCAGCTTGAGGTCGAGCGCATCGACGGCATGGGTGACGCGGCCGTCGTCGCCATGGAACAGGACGCGCAGGCCCTCGATCTCGATCAGCGGGCTGGCCGTCATTGCTTGCTCGCTCGCGCTGCTTCGACACCGGCGTCTATGATGGCGCGATCGGTGATCCCGGCGGGATGGGCACGGGAGGGAAGGAACTGGCGGAAATGCGCCCAGCGCTCGCGGCTGACCTGCTCCAGCCGTTCGAGCTCGGCAAGCGGGTCGGGATGGTCGTCGACGCGCAGGTCGAGCGCCGGCCAGTCCTCGGTGTCATGGATCAGCAGCGCCGCCGATTGCTTGCCGCGCTGGTCGCCGCCGGCCGCTTCGCCCGCGTGCATCGCCGCGAGCAGCCGTCGCGCAAAGGGCAGATGCGCGTTGGCGACAAATGCCTTCGCCGTATCGTCCAGCACGCCACGGCCCGCGAGCATGTTGCCGGCAATCGAAAAGCCGTCGCCCCGGACGTGACCGCACCAGTCGATGCATTCGCGCCCTGTATGTGCGGCGATCCGCCCCGCCGTGTCCAGAATGTGGAGCTGCCGGGTCGCAGCGCCGCTGTCGGCAGCGATCAGGGAATCGAGGATATCCTGCGGGCTCTTGCCCTCGTGCAGCAGCTTCAGGCCATCGATGCCGTAATAGGGATTGACCAGCGCCTGGGTTGCGATGCCGCCGATGCCAGGTGCGATGTGCGGCACCAACGCACCGACCGCGAAGAATTTGGTGGCGACCGCGATGCCGATCTGGGCGGTGGCACTATCCTTGGCGATGATCGACCAGGTCATCTTGCGTGTCCATCAGGTGGTCTATCAGCGTCCTGCGGCATAGCCCTGCATGCCGCGCGGATTGGCGGCGGCGCGACGGCGGCGGCCGACGCGGGAGGCTGCGGTGAGGCGGCCTTCGGACCAGTCCGGGCCGATCTCGACAACGTGGCCGCGCCGCTTCAGTTCATCGACGGTTGCCTTCGGCACGCGGTTCTCCAGGACGAGCACGCCGGGGCGTGCGGTACGCGGCCAGAACGAGATCGGGAAATGCTCGGAGTGCCAGGCCGGCGCGTCGATCGCTTCCTGCAGGTTCATCTTCGCATGCACATGGCGCAGGAAGAATTGCGTGATCCACTGGTCCTGCTGGTCGCCGCCGGGCGAGCCCCAGGCGAGATAGGGTTCACCGTCGCGCAGCGCCATCGAGGGCGACAACGTGGTGCGCGGACGCTTGCCCGGCGCGAGCGCGGCGGGGTGGTTCTCCTCGAGCCAGAACATCTGCGCGCGGCTGCCAAGGCAGAAGCCGAGTTCGGGGATCACGGGTGAGGATTGCAGCCAGCCGCCGGAGGGCGTTGCCGAGATCATGTTGCCGGCTGTGTCGATGATGTCGAAATGCACGGTGTCGCCGCGTACCTCGCCGAAGCGTCCCACTGTAGGTTCGCCGGCGCCCATCGCGCCCACCGCCTCGCGATGTCCCTCGGCGGGGCGCAGCTTGACGACCGCGCCAAAGCCTTCGACCGCGCCCGGGATGAATTCGAGCGAGGCCTTGTCCGAAATCAGCTTGCGGCGTTCGTCATTATAGGCGTCCGACAAAAGCGTCGCGATCGGAATGTCCGTGAACTTGGGATCGCCATAGAAAGTCTCGCGGTCGGCATAAGCGAGCTTGGCGCATTCGATCTGGAGGTGGATGAAATCCGGACCTGTCGGATCGAGCCCGTCGAGCTGGAAACCCTTGAGCAGCGCGAGTTGCTGCAGCATCACCGGGCCCTGGCTCCAGACGCCGGCCTTGCAGACCGTGTAGCGGCCGTAGTCGTAGGTCAGCGGCGCCTCGATAGTCGGCTGCCAGCGCGCCATGTCGTCGGCCGAGAGCACACCTTTGTGCGGTGAGCCCGAGACGTCCATCACCTCTTGCGTCCGGCAGAATTTGTCGATCGCCTCCGCCACGAAGCCTTTGGACCACGTGGCGCGCGCCCGTTCGATCTGGGCGACACGGTCGCTGCCTGCGCTCTCCGCCTCGTTGAGGATGCGAGTGTAGGTCTCGGCGAGCTGCTTGTTGGTGAAGATGGCGCCGGGCGTCGGCACCTGGTTGTTGGGCAGATAGACCGCGGCCGAGGTCGGCCAGTGCTTGCGGAACAATTTCTCGACGGTCTGGATGGTGGCGCAGGCGCGCTCGACCAGCGGGTAGCCGTCGCGGGCATAGACGATCGCCGGCTCCAGCACATCGCGCAGCCGCAAGGTGCCATAGTCGCGTAGGAGCAGCATCCATGACTCGAAAGTGCCGGGCACGCAGGCAGCCAGCAGTCCGGTGCCGGGCACCATCTCCAGGCCCTCGCTCTTGTAATGGGCGATGGTGGCGCGCGCCGGTGCCGGACCCTGACCGCAGATCACCTCGGCACGGCCGCGTTTGACGTCGTGGACTATGATTGGCACGTCGCCGCCGGGACCGTTGAGATGCGGCTCGACCACCTGCAGTGTGAAGGCAGTGGCGACACCGGCGTCGAAGGCGTTGCCGCCCTTTTCCAGCGTCGCCATCCCGACCGCGGTTGCGATCCAGTGGGTCGAGGTCACGACCCCGAACGTGCCCTCGATTTCGGGCCGGGTCGTGAACGGATCGGGATTGATGTTACTGGCCATGACGTATCCATTATTTGGCATGCAACGTGAGCGAGCGCACTTGATCACAGCCGCGGCTGGCTGCCAACTGGCGCTGCCGCATGCCGCCCTCGCAACCACGTAATCATGCCGGGGCGGGCGCGGTGTGGACGGCGTGGCAGGCGACGCCGTCAATCAGCTCCGGCGCCTCCCTGCGGCAGAGATCGAAGGCCAGCGGGCAGCGCGGGTTGAAGGCGCAGCCGTTCGGCGGATCGATCGGATTGGGGATCTCGCCCTTGACCGGAATGCGCTGGCGGCCGGACATCGCGAGGTCCGGCACCGCGCCGAGCAGCATCTTGGTGTAGGGCATGCGCGGGCGGCTGAACAACTCGCGCCCATCCGCGATCTCGACAATGCGGCCGAGATACATCACGCCGATGCGGCTTGCCATGTGGCGGACCACCGCGAGGTTGTGGCTGATGAAGAGGTAGGTCAGGCCAAACTTGTCCTGCAGGTCGCGCATCAAATTGAGGATCTGCGCCTGCACGGAGACGTCGAGCGCCGAGGTCGGCTCGTCGCAGACGATGAACTCGGCCTCGGACGACAGCGCACGCGCGATCGCAATGCGCTGGCGCTGGCCGCCGGAAAATTCATGCGGGAATTTCAGGCCGTCATCGGGGTGCAGGCCTACCAGGCTCAACAGCTCGCCGACCCGCTCCCTGATCTGGCGCTCGCCCTGGATCAGGCCGAAGGCGCGGATCGGCTCGGCGATGATGGCATCGACCCGGAAGCGCGGATTGAGGCTCGCATAGGGGTCCTGGAACACCATCTGGATGCGGCGACGCAAGACTTTTCGCTTCTGAGCCTGCCGCGGGTCGGTCATCGATACGCCGTCGATGACGACATCGCCGGAGCTCGGCGGCAGGAGGCCGACGACCATGCGCGCGACCGTGGTCTTGCCCGAGCCGGATTCGCCGACCAGCGCGAAGGTCTCGCCCTTTTTGATGTCGAAGGAGACGCCATCGACGGCCTTGAGATATTCGAGATGGCCACCCTCGATCACGCGGTTCAGCCACGGCTTGGAGACGTCGAAGACGCGGCGCAGCTTCCTGATCTCGACAAAGCTCATGCTGCGTTGTCCGTGACCTTGATATCGTAGAGGTGGCAGGCGACGGCCTGCGCGCCACGTGCAAGCGGTTCCGGACGCTCGACGCGGCAGCGGTCGAAAGCGGCGTCACAGCGCGGATTGAAGGGACAGCCGGGAGGAATCGCGGACAGCCGGGGCATGGCGCCGGGAATTTGCACCAGCCGGTGGTCTTCGCCTGTCAATGTCGGGATCGCGCCCATCAGCCCCTTGGCGTAGGGATGCAGCGGACTCTTGATGACGTCCTGCACCGGACCGATCTCGGCGATCCGTCCCGAATACATCACTGCAACACGGTCGCAGGTCTCCGCAATGACGCCCATGTCGTGGGTCACCAGCATCACCGCCGTGCCGTGATCGCGGCCGAGCCGCCTGATCAGGGCGATGATCTGGGCCTGCACGGAGACGTCGAGCGCCGTGGTCGGCTCGTCGGCGATGATCAGTTCCGGCTCGGCGCAGATTGCGAGCGCAATGACGACGCGCTGGCGCATGCCACCGGAAAATTCGTGCGGATAGCCATCGATGCGCTTCTCCGGCGCGGGAATGCCGACCTCGGCCAGCAGGTCGATGGCGCGTTTGCGCGCGGCCTGCTCGGACAGCGACAGGTGGGTCCGGATCGTCTCCACGATCTGGTCGCCAATCCGGTATAGCGGATTGAGGCTGGTCAGCGGATCCTGGAAGATCATGCCGATCCGCTTGCCCCGGATCTTGCGCATCTCCTCAGGCGGCAGGTTGTCGATGCGCAGGCCCGACAGGCGGATCTCGCCGCCCGCGATGCGCCCGGGCGGATCGATCAGTCCGATCACGGCCGAACCCGTGACTGATTTGCCGGCGCCGGATTCCCCGACCACGCCTAGCACCTCGCCCTTGGTGATGTCGAAGGACACGCCATCGATGGCGCGCAGCGCATGGCGGCGGGTCTTGAACTCGACCTGAAGATTGCGCACTGAAAGCACGGGTTCGGTCATGTGGTTGGCGTCACCTGAGCTTCGGATTGAGCGCGTCGCGCAGCCAGTCGCCGAGCAGATTGATCGAGAGGATCAGAGCCGCCAGCGCAATGCCGGGGAAAGCGACGATCCACCATTCGCCGGCGAACAGATAGTTGTTGCCGATCCGGATCAGGGTGCCGAGCGAGGGCATGGTGTCGGGCATGCCGGAGCCGAGAAAGGACAACGTGGCCTCGGTGATGATGGCGAGCGCCAGGTTGATGGTGGCGATGACCATGATCGGGCCCATGGTGTTGGGCAGCACATGGCGCAACATGATCACCGGTGCCGGCAGCCCGATCAATTGGGCCGCCGCGACATAATCCTTGTTCTTCTCCACTAGCACCGAGCCGCGCACGGTGCGGGCATATTGCACCCAGAAGCTCAGGCCGATGGCGAGCACCAATACGCCAAGCATGCTCACGGCATCAAGCCGGTTGCTGAACACCGATTTGGCGATCCCATTGACGAGCAGCGCGATCAGGATGGCGGGGAAGGTGAGCTGCACGTCGGCAATGCGCATGATGAGGCTGTCGACCGCGCCGCCGACATAGCCGGCGACCAGCCCGAGCAGGATGCCGAGCGCGCCGGAAAAGGCGACGCCGAGGAGACCCACGATCAGCGAAATGCGCAAGCCGTAGAGGATTGCGGAGAGCATGTCGCGGCCCTGCTCGTCGGTGCCGAGCAGGAACGGGCTCTGGCCATCGGCGGTCCAGAGCGGAGCGATTCGCGAGTTCATCAGCTGCAGCTGCGCCGGATCGAACGGGTTCTGCACCGCGATCAATGGCGCGAAGATCGCGGCCAGGAAAAACAAAAGCGTCACGGCGGCCGCGAGCATCGTGAGCCTGGAGCGGCGGAAGGAATAGAGCAGGTCGCTCTGGAGCAGGCGCTCGAGCCAACCGACGGCGGAGGCTGCCGCGGGGGCGGCGCTTTCGGCTTTCTGTGGGACGACGGCATCGCTCATGCGTCAGGCCGGGCGGCTGATGGTCGCGCGCAGGCGCGGATCGACGATGGTGTAGAGGATATCAACCACCAGGTTGATCGTGACGAAGATCAGAGAGACCATCAGCAGATACGCGGCCATGATCGGGACGTCGACATTTTGCACGGCTTGCACGAATAGAAGGCCCATCCCTGGCCATTGGAACACGGTTTCGGTGATGATCGCAAATGCAATTACCGAGCCAAACTGCAGGCCGGTGACGGTGATGACGGGAACCAGCGTGTTCTTCAGCGCGTGACCGAAATGAATGGCGCGCGTGGTGAGCCCGCGGGCGCGGGCAAAGCGGATATAGTCGGTGCGCATCACCTCCAGCATCTCGGCGCGCACCAGCCGCATGATCAGCGTCATCTGGAACAGCCCCAGCGTGATCGAAGGCATGATCAGGGCCTTCAGGCCGGATATTGTGAGCAGGCCGGTGCTCCACCACCCGAACTTGACGACCTCGCCGCGGCCGAAGGAGGGCAGCCAGCCCAGCGTCACCGAGAACAGATAGATCAGGAGGATGCCGATCAGGAAGGTCGGCAGCGAGATGCCGATCAGCGAGATCGCCTGGAACGCCTTGGCCAGAAAGGAGTCGCGGCGCAGCGCCGAATAGACGCCCATCAGGATTCCAAACACCATAGCGAGGATGGTGGCGCAGGTGGCAAGCTCAAGTGTCGCCGGCATCCGCTCCTTCAACAGGTCGGCGACGGGCAGGCGGAACTGGTAGGAAATGCCGAATTTGAACTGCAGCGCATTGACGAAATAGCGCACGAACTGCACCAGCACCGGATCGTTGAGCCCGAGTGATTCCCGGATCGCGGCGCGTTGCGCGGCCGAGGTGTCGATCGAGACCATCTGGTTCACGGGATCGCCGGCGAAGCGGAACATCGAGAAAGCGATGATCCCGACCGCAATCATGACGGCGACGGCCTGGATGGCCCGGCGAAGAGTGAAAGCGAGCATCTTTTTTCTTTCACTTCCCTTCAAGGCAGGTCGCGATTGCCTGCCAGAAACGACAAGTCCCGGAAGCCTGCGCTTCCGGGACTTCCAACGACACGATCACTTACTCTTCCTGTTTGCTTGCCCAGTAGAGCAGAACCTGGTTGTCCGCGCGCTGGGTCAGTTTGACCTTCTTCGAGACGCCCCAGGACAGCGACTGCTGGTGTAGCGGGATGTAGGCCCAGTCCTTGAGCGAAATTTCGAAGGCCTGCTTGATCATCTGGTCGCGTTTGGCCGTATCGCTCTCGACCAGGATCTTGTCGGTCAGCGCATCCAGCTCCTTGTTGCAGTAGCCGCCGAGATTGGCCTCGCCGCGGGTGGGGTCCTTGGCATCGTCGCGGCAGCCCAGGATATCGTGCAGCACGTTGTGCGAGTCGCCGGTGGCCGGCGTCCAGCCCAGCAGGAAGAGCGAGGTCTTGTAGCCGCCGGGCTTCAGCACCTTGGCGAAATACTGCGCCTTCGGCTGCGCCAGCAGGTCAACCTTTATTCCGATCCGCGCGAGCATGCCGACCACGGCCTGGCAGATCGCGGCATCGTTGACATAGCGGTCGTTGGGGCAATCCATGGTGATTTCGAAGCCGTCCGCATAGCCCGCCTCGG
Organism: Bradyrhizobium sp. Tv2a-2; assembly: GCF_000472425.1. Taxonomy (GTDB): domain Bacteria; phylum Pseudomonadota; class Alphaproteobacteria; order Rhizobiales; family Xanthobacteraceae; genus Bradyrhizobium. Next base: position 14,442 of record NZ_AXAI01000009.1, read on the forward strand.
CCAGGAGCTTCTTGGCCGCGTCGACATCGGTTTTTGGCCGCGTGAAGTCCTTGGACAAGGCGTAGAACTGCGGCGCGATCATCAACGCCGATGGCGTCGACAGGCCCCGCATCACGCGCGTCTTGATCAGGTCGACATCGATCGCCTTGTAAAAGGCCTCGCGGACGCGAACGTCCTTGAACGGGTTCTTGCCCTTGACGCTGGAATAAAGCAGCTCGTCGCGGGACTGGTCCATGCCGATGAAAATCGTGCGCAGCTCCGGCGCGTTCATCACGGTGGCAATGCCGCTGGAGTTCACGCGCTGGATGTCCTGGATTGGAACCGGTTCGACCACGTCAACTTCGCCGGACAGGAGTGCCGCGACGCGCGTTGCGTCCGAGGCGATCGGGGTGAAGACGATTTCTTTCAGATTGTGCTCGGGCTTGCCCCACCAGCCCGGAAAAGCCTTGAACACCGTCTTCACGCCGGGCTGGTGGCTCTCGATGGTGAAGGGGCCGGTGCCGTTCTCGTGCAGCGCGGCATAGCTCGGCGTGGTCGCGGAAGCCGGCGTCGGCGCGACGGCATCGTGCTCCTGGCACCATTTCTTGTCCATGATGTACCAGCTATCCCATTGCGAAGTCAGAATGGGGTTCGGCGAGGCGAGCATCACATCGACCGTATAGTCGTCGACCTTTACGAACTTGGCATCGGCGGGAACGTTGGACAGGAAGTTGGAGCCGTTGGCGCGGACGCGATCGGCCGAGAACAGCACGTCGTCGGCGGTAAAGGGATCGCCATTGTGGAACTTGACACCTTTGCGGAGGTGGAAGCGCCAATGGAGCGGATCCAGCGTCTCCCAGCTTTCCGCCAGTGCCGGGACGATCTTCAGATCCTTGTCGCGACCGACCAGGCCCTCATAGACATGGGCGTGGTGCGCGATGGTCGTGGTTTCCTTCAGCGTGTAGGGATCGAGCGATTTGAGCTCGCCCTGGTTGGCGTAGCGTAGCACCTGGCTCGACGCCGGCGAGACCGCAAAGGCAACCATCGCGGCGCAAGCCGCTGCAAGCAGGTTTTGGCGTACCGACATTTTGTTACCGTTCTCCGCGGATGGTGCTGGCTCGAGGCGCTGCTAGCCCAGCGGCAGCGACCTTGCAAGGATCAAGCCATGTTGGATCGAGTTTTGGTGTCAGGCAAGCGTGGATTTCCCCGGCCAACCAGCGGGTTGGAAGAACCGCCTCGCGGTGGGGTTGCAGCCTCGCGCAAGCCGCGTTACCGCGACATTCGACTTTCGGCGCGTCGCCCGGTGATGCAAGGAAAGAGGTGCGACGCAGCATGCCTCACCTTGCGTCGGGTGGGCTATCGCGGCGATACTGCCAAAGGCCATCACAGCGGGGTCAAGAGATGAAAGTTAATATCGAGATAGACTGCACGCCTCTGGAGGCCCGGCAATTCTTCGGACTTCCGGATCTCTCCCCGATGCAGACGGCGGTGATGGACAAGCTGCAGCAGCAGATGATGTCTAATATCGAGAAGATGGCGCCGGAAGCCTTGATGCAGAACTGGCTCAGTTTCGATCCCAGGCTGACCGAACGCTTCCAGGACATGTTCGTGGCCATGGCCGGCCTCGGCAGCTCCCGCACGAGCGACAAGAAGAAATAGCCTCTGGTGGGCGCCGCCCTGAGGTTCTGATTCCCGGAATACCACGTGTTTCCGCGAGACCCCGCCCTGCGGCTTTCCGCACGCGGGGCCGTGCCGATTTGCCATTGCCTAATCAGGGCCGGACCATGCACAATTGCCTCTCTCACGAAAAGCGCCGCAAGAGCGCCAGTGATATCGACGGGAGGAGCGCACTATGGGTGACGGCAAGAAACTGTCCTCGCTGGACGCGTCGTTTTTGTATCTGGAGACGCCGGAGATGCCGATGCACGTCGGCAGCATGGCGATCTTCCGGCTGCCCGACGGCTACAAGGGCGACTTCTTCGAAGAATTCAAGGCGATGATCGCTTCTCGCCTGCACATCGCGCCCATCCTGAAAGCGCGGCTGGAGAAGGCGCCGCTCGACATCGACCATCCCTCCTGGGTCGAGGACGATCAGTTCGACATCGACCGCCATATCTTCCGCGCGAGCCTGCCGGCGCCGCGCGACCGCGCCACGCTCGAGCGTATCGTCGGCTGGATGCATGCCAAGTTGCTCAACCGCGCCCGCCCGCTCTGGGAGTTCTATGTCTTCGAGGGCATGAAGGACAACGAGATCGGCCTTTATTCCAAGATGCATCATGCCTGCATCGACGGTGGTGCGGGGGCCGCGCTGACCAACATGATCTATGACGTATCGCCGATTCCGCGAGAGGTCGATCCGCCCACGGCGAAGGCCAAAGTCGGGCAGGAGCCGCGCGATATCGCGGCCAACCTGCTCGATTCCTACCAGCAGCTCTGGACTCAGCCGCTGGATGCGGCCGCCGCCAAGAGCCTGGAACTGCCGCGCTCGGGCAAGAGCGACCTCGGCTCGATCCTGTTCGACAATGCGATGTACCAGATCGAAAGCGCGGTGCGCTTCGCCGGCAGCCTGCCGGCCATGCTCAAGAGCGTGTCGGATATCGTGGGTAAGGTCTCCGACCCGAAGTCGCGGCAGAGCCTGTCCAGCATGATGTCGCCACCGACCATTCTGAACAAGACGATTTCATCGGAGCGCAGTTTTGCCGGCACCTCGATCTCACTGTCGCGGGCGAAGGCGCTCGCCAAGCAGGCCGGCGGCAAGCTGAACGACGTGGTGCTCGCGCTCGCCTCCGGCGTGGTGCGGCGCTATCTCGTGCAGCAGGGTGCGCTGCCGGCGAAATCGCTGACGGCGGCGGTGCCGATCTCGCTGCGCGAGGAGGGCAATGCCGACGCCAACAACCAAGTGTTCGGTATGATCTGCTCCATCGCCACCAATGTCGAGGATCCCAAGACGCGGTTGGAGACGATCATTGTCCAATCCAGCAAGGCCAAGGAGATGTCGCATCCGCTGCGCGCGGTGATGCCGCAGGTGTCGAACATCTCAATGCTGGGTACGCCGATCCTGGTGCAGATTCTGGCGCTGCTCTACAGCCGCTCCAACCTGCCGGACGTGCTACCGCCGTCGGCAAACATCACGGTGTCCAACGTGCCTGGGCCGCGGCAGACGCTCTACGCCGCAGGCGCCGAACTGTTGCATATCTTCCCGGTGTCGATCTCGACCCACGGGATCGCGCTCAACATCACCGTGCAGAGCTATCGCGACCAACTCGATTTCGGCTTCATCGCGGGCGCCAACATCATTCCACATGTACAGGAATTGTGCGACATGTTGCCGGACGAGTTTGCCGCGCTGGAGGCGGCTTTCGCGCCGCCGCCGGCCGATGTCAGGGGCGCGGCTGAGTAGCAGCTTGGGAGCAGGGATAAGCGTTGATGATAGAAATGCCACCACTTCAATTCGCCCAGACGAACGGGATTCGCATGGGCTTCTATGAAGCGGGCCCGAACACCGACAACCCGCCACTCGTGCTGTGCCATGGCTGGCCGGAGATTGCGTTTTCCTGGCGCCATCAGATCAAGGCGCTGAGCGAGGCGGGATTGCGTGTGATCGCCCCGGACCAGCGCGGCTATGGTGCGACCGACCGCCCGGAGGCAGTCGAGGCCTATGACCTCGAGCATCTGACCGACGATCTCGTCGGCCTGCTCGATCACCTGAAGATCGATAAGGCGATCTTCGTCGGTCACGACTGGGGCGGCTTTGTCGTCTGGCAGATGGCGCTGCGGCATCGGGATCGCGTGGCCGGGGTCGTCGGCGTCAACACTCCGCACACCAACCGGCTCTGGGCCGATCCGATCGAGTTGATGCGCCAGAGATTCGGCGACTCCATGTACATCGTCCAATTCCAGGACCCGGCACGGGAGCCGGACCGGATTTTCGGCAGCCGCGTGGAGCAGACGTTCGACTTCTTCATGCGCAAGCCGATGCCGCGCAACGATGCAGCGCCAGCCGAGCCGCCGGTCGGCGGCATTGGCGCCGCGCCGAATGCCAATCTGGCCTTTCCGCAGATGGTCGCGGGCTACGATCCGAGCAAGGATCCGCGCGAGCCGATTTTATCGGCGGAAGAGAAGAAGGTGTTTGTCGATACCTTCACCCGCACCGGCTTCACCGGCGGCATCAACTGGTATCGGAATTTTTCGCGCAACTGGCAGCGCTCGGCCGATCTCGATCACACCGTGCGCGTGCCATCGCTGATGATCATGGCCGAAAACGACCGCGTGCTGCCGCCGTCGGCCGCCGATGGTATGGTCGTGCCGGATCTGGAGAAATATCTGGTGCGAGACAGCGGCCACTGGACGCAACAGGAAAAGCCGGATGAAGTCAGCGCCAAGCTGATCGAATGGCGCAGAAGGCGGTTTGGGTAAATACGGACAGGCTCTGTCCACGTTATTGTGAGCGAAGCGAAGCAATCCAGACATCCCACCGAGCAGGCCGCTCTGGATTACTTCGTCGCTTCGTTTCTCGCAATCACGGCCGAGAGGCAATGGGAGACGACAGCTACAATGGCGCCGAAGAACAGGCTTGATCCTATACCGCAGCCGCCGCCCAAGCCGATGGTCGGCAACATGCTGTCGCTGGATTCCTCCGCGCCGATCCAGGACCTGACCCGGCTCGCCAAGGAGCTGGGGCCGATCTTCTGGCTCGATATGCGGAACTCGCCGATCGTGTTCGTCTCCAGCCACGAACTGGTTGACGAACTCAGCGACGAGAAGCGGTTCGGCAAGGTGGTGCGCGGTGCGCTCCGGCGGGTGCGCACGGTCGGCGGCGATGGCCTGTTCACCGCCGACACCCACGAGCCGAACTGGAGCAAGGCGCACAACATCCTGCTGCCACCGTTCGGCAACCGCGCCATGCAGTCCTACCACGCCAGCATGGTCGATATCGCCGATCAGCTGGTCAAGAAATGGGAGCGGCTCAACGCCGACGACGAGATCGACGTCGTGCACGACATGACTGCGCTGACGCTCGACACTATCGGGCTCTGCGGTTTCGACTACCGCTTCAATTCGTTCTACCGGCGCGACTACCATCCCTTCGTCGCCTCGCTGGTGCGCTCGCTCGAAACCATCATGATGACCCGCGGGCTGCCGTTCGAGAACATGTGGATGGCCAGGCGCAATCGCGATCTCACCGCCGACGTCGCCTTCATGAACAAGATGGTCGACGAGATCGTCGCCGAACGGCGCAACGCCGCCGAAGCCGCCGACGACAAGAAGGACATGCTGGCGGCGATGATGACGGGCGTCGACCGCACGACCGGCGAGCAGCTCGACGACGTCAACATCCGCTACCAGTTCAACACTTTTTTGATCGCCGGCCACGAGACTACGAGCGGTCTGTTATCCTACACGATCTACGCGCTCCTGAAGCATCCCGAGGTGCTGAAGAAGGCTTATGAGGAAGTCGATCGCATCCTCGGGCCCGACGCGAACGCAAAGCCGACCTATCAGCAGGTCACCCAGCTCACCTACGTCATGCAGATCCTGAAGGAGGCGCTCCGGCTGTGGCCGCCGGCGCCGGCCTTCGGGATCGCGCCGCTCAAGGACGAGACCATCGGCAGTGGGAAGTACAAGCTGAAGAAGGGCACCTTCATCTCCATCCTGGTGACCGCGCTGCATCGCGACCCCGCAGTCTGGGGACCCAATCCCGACGTCTTCAACCCCGAGAATTTCAGCCGCGAGGCGGAAGCCAAGCGCCCGATCAATGCCTGGAAGCCGTTCGGCAATGGCCAGCGCGCCTGCATCGGGCGCGGCTTCGCCATGCATGAGGCGGCACTCGCGCTGGGTATGATCCTGCAACGCTTCAAGCTGATCGACGCGCATCGCTACCAGCTTCACCTGAAGGAGACGCTGACCGTCAAGCCCGAAGGCTTCAAGATCAGGGTGCGCCTGCGCGGCGACAAAGATCGCGGCGCTTATGCAGGGCCGGCTCCCGTAGCGGTGTCCACCGCCGCGGCGGCGCCGCGCGCCCGCACGCGTCCGGGCCATAACACGCCGCTGCTCGTGCTTTACGGCTCCAACCTCGGTAGCGCCGAGGAACTGGCGACGCGGGTTGCCGATCTCGCCGAGGTCAATGGCTTTGCCACCCGGCTCGCGCCGCTCGATGAGGTCGTCGGCGATTTGCCGAAACAGGGCGGCGTTCTGATCTTCTGCGCCTCCTACAACGGTGCCCCGCCCGACAACGCCACGCAATTCGTCAAATGGCTGGGCTCCGATCTGCCGAAGGATGCCTGCGCGGGCGTCAATTACGCCGTGTTCGGCTGCGGCAACAGCGACTGGACTGCGACCTATCAATCGGTCCCGCGCCTAATCGATGAGGCGCTGGCCTCCCATGGCGCACGCGCCGTCTATGGTCGCGGCGAAGGGGATGCGAAGAGCGATCTCGACGGCCAGTTCGAGCGCTGGTTTGCGCAACTGGCGCCGGCAGCGGTGAAGGCCTTCGGCCTGGATGCCTCCTTCAGCCGGAGCGCCGACGACGAGCCCCTGTACAAGGTCGAGCCGGTGGCGCCGAGCGCGGTGAATGCTGTGACCGCGCTTGGCGGCACCGCGCCGATGAAGGTGCAGGTCAACCGCGAACTGTTGAACAAATCGGGCGCCAATGCCTCGGAACGTTCGACGCGACATATCGAGGTGGAGCTGCCCTCGGGCATGAATTATCGCGTCGGTGATCATCTCAGCGTGGTGCCGCGCAACGATCCCGCGCTGGTCGATGCCGTGGCGCGCCGCTTCGGCTTCCTGCCGGCCGATCAGGTCAGGCTGCAGGTCGCCGAGGGGCGTCGCGCGCAGCTACCGGTCGGGGACGCGGTCTCGGTCGGCCAATTGTTCTCTGATTTCGTTGAACTGCAGCAGGTCGCGACCCGCAAGCAGATCCAGATCATGTCCGAGCACACAAGCTGCCCGGTGACCAAGCCGAAGCTGTTAGCGTTCGTCGGCGAGGACGACGCCTCGTCGGAGCGCTATCGGAGCGAAATACTCGCGAAGCGCAAGTCGGTGTTTGACCTCTTGCAGGACTATCCCGCGTGCGAGCTGCCTTTCCACATCTACCTCGAAACGTTATCGCTGCTTGCGCCGCGTTATTATTCCATCTCGTCCGCGCCGTCGGCCGATTCCGCGCGTTGCAGCATCACGGTCGGGGTGGTCGAGGGGCCGGCGGCCTCGGGGCAGGGTGTCTTCAAGGGCGTCTGCTCGACCTATCTCGCCGGCCGGCGCGCAGGCGAGAGCGTCCATGCGGTGGTGCGCGAAACCAAGGCCGGCTTCCGCCTGCCGGAGGACAATTCGGTGCCGATCATCATGATCGGCCCTGGCACCGGGCTCGCGCCATTCCGCGGCTTTATGCAAGAGCGCGCGGCGCGCAAGGCGAACGGTGCCGCGCTGGGACCTGCCATGCTGTTCTTCGGCTGCCGGCACCCCGACCAGGATTTTCTCTATGCCGACGAATTGAAGGCGTTTGCAGCTGCCGGCATTGCCGAGTTGTATACGGCTTTTTCGCGTGCTGATGCGGAGAAGACGTATGTGCAGCATGTGATCGCCGCCGAGAAGGAAAAAGTCTGGCGCCTGCTCGAGCAGGGCGCGATCGTCTATGTGTGCGGCGACGGCAGCCGCATGGAGCCGGATGTGAAGGCGACTTTGGTTTCGATCTATCGCGAGCGCGCCGGTGGCGACCTTGCGGCGGGCCAGCGCTGGATCGAGGAGCTTGGCACGAAAAACCGCTATGTGCTGGATGTGTGGGCGGGGGGATAGTTGTCGTCCGGTCGCGCTTCGCTAGGTCGGGACGACGAACTATTGTTGGGCGAGCCTACCCCGCCTTCCCCGTAGCCTCCTTTGCATGCGCGCTGATGGCGCCGACGATTTCCGGCCACATCTCGACCGGCGTCGCATGGCCCATGCCCTCGACCATCATGAGCTTCGCGCCGGGGATTGAGGCTGCGGTATCCGTGCCTGCGAAAGGGTGGACCAGTGGATCGACGGTGCCGTGAATGACGAGTGTCGGCGCGGTCACCGCACGCAGGCGCTGTTTGCGGCTGCCGGAGGCGAGGATCGCGCGCAACTGCCGCGCCGACCCGTCATAGTGCAGGCCGCGCTCATATATTCGCTCGGCGCGGATGAGGTCGCGCGCCTCGTCCAGCGGGAATTGCCCGACCCGCAGCAGCTTCCAGGTTTGCACAAAGCGGGTGAAAAACTCCTCCTTGGTGCGGGGCGTCGGCCGCATCAGCAACATCGCGGCTTCGCGGGTCGGCGGCGGAACTTTCGGATTACCCGCCGTCGACATGATCGAAGTCAGCGAGCGCACGCGCTCTGGAAACGAAATCGCCACTTCCTGGGCGATCATGCCGCCCATCGAGGCGCCGACCAGATGCGCCGATGGAATCGACAGCGCATCCATCAGCGCGACGGTATCCTTGGCCATATCGAGCAGCCGGTAGGGCGCTTCCACCGGAATATTGAAAAGTCGGAGCTTGAGCAGCTCGAGCGGACTCACGCGCTTGCCGCCCGAAAACTTCGAGGATCGGCCGATGTCGCGGTTGTCGAAGCGGACCACGCGGAACCCGCGCGACGCGAGCTCGGCGCAAAAGAGATCGTCCCACAGCACCATCTGCGCGCCGAGTCCCATGATCAGGACCATCGGCTCGGCATCGTCGTCGCCGAAAATCTCGTAGCAGATGTCGATACCGTTGGCGCGGACGAACCGCTCGCCCTGAGAGATGGCTGAGCTCGCGTCTAGCCGCTGCGTTTGCTGGTCCATTGCATATTGCCTTGGCAGGTCACCGTTAGCGGTCTCTATGACATGCTTTCCCGCAGCGCAGAAGGCTTTCGAGCGTGCCCCGTGTCGTGCAAGCGGCGCGCGATGTTGACCGCGTCCTCGCAACGGTGTGGTATGACCGAAAAAGAAGGGCCGTGAAACCCCCGGGGAACACTGAGGAGGATGCATGTCCGACAAGATCACCGATCCTGTCGTGTTGTGGCAGAAGATGCTCGGCGAGATGGAGAAGGGATTTAACTCTCTCGCCAACCAGGCGTTGGCGTCGCCGCAATTCTCCAAGGCGATGAACCAGGCCGGTGGTGTCACGGCGGGCGCGCACAAGCAGCTCGGCGACATCATGGAGAAATACTTCATCAGCATGAACATGCCGAGCCGATCCCAGATGGTCGGCGTCGCAGAGCGTCTGCAAACGATCGAAGGCCAGCTCAACGACATCAAGCTGCTGTTGCAGGAGATGCAGAAGCAGACCGGTACAATGCGCCCGGCTTCGGCTCCTGCCAGGCCGCCGCGCACCCGCCAGCCGCCCGCCGCATCGTTGCCTTCGGGGGATAAGACATGAGCGCGGCGCCGACCCTCGATCTCGCCTCGATCCCTGATCGGATCCAGTCCGAGGTGCAGCGCGCGATTTTGCGCAGCGTCAAGGGCGTCGAATATTTTGCCTCATCCGGGCCTGCGCTTGGCTCCACGCCGAAGGATATTCTTTCGATCCGCGGCACGATGCGACTCTATCACTACCGGCCGCTTGCGGACGAAATCTACCGCGTGCCGATCCTGATCGTGATGGCGACCACCAACCGGGGCTACATCATGGACATGGTGCCCGGCCAGAGCTTCATCGAGTTCCTGCTCAAGCGCGGCTACGACGTTTACATGCTGGACTGGACTGCGCCCAAGCCGGAAGAACAGTCCTTGCGCATGGAGGACTACGTCCTCGATTTCATTCCGCATTGCCTGAGGCTCGTGCAGGAGGATTCCGGCGAACAAGACGTTAACGTGATCGGCTACTGCTTTGGCGGTGTGCTGTCGCTGCTCTACGCTTCGATCCACCCCGATGGGCCGGTGAGGAGCCTGATCTGCTTCACCACGCCGATCGACTTCCGCGAGATGACGCTGTTCCAGAATTTCTCCGACCGCCGCTATTTCGACGTCGACCGCCTGGTCGATGCGGTCGGCAACGTGCCGCCGGAAATGATCCTGTCGTCCTTCGAGATGCTGCGCCCGGCCTCGCGCGCGATCACCCAGATCCAGCTTTGGGACAACATCTGGAACGACGAATACGTCAAGTCTTACCGGATGTTCGACCGCTGGGCGACCGACACGCTGCCGCTGGCCGGCGAATATTTCCGCGGTATCACCAAGGACCTGATGTGGGACAACAAGCTCTTCAACGGCACCATGTCGGTCGGCGGTCGCGGTGCTGATCTGGCGAAGATCAAGGTGCCGCTCCTGCATGCGGTCGCCGAGCACGATCACATCGTGCCTTACGAGGCGGCGAGGCATCTGATCCCGATGGTCGGATCAAGCGACAAGGAGGAGGTGATCCTCAAAGGCGGTCACGTCAGCCTGGTCGCAGGCGCCAATGCGGTGAAGCGGCTGTGGCCGAAACTGGATAGCTGGCTTTGTGGGCGATCGACATGAACGAAACACGTGACTATCCGCGCATGGTGGAGACGGACGCCGGCGAGATCGAGCTCCGCTTGATGACGCGCGCCGATGAAGACGCGGTGCTCGCCTTTGCCCGCAAACTGCCGGCGCATGATCTGCTCTTCCTGCCGCGCAATATCAGCGAGCCGAAGGTGCTCTCGGCCTGGATCCACGAGATCGAGCGCGGTGAGATCACCAGCCTGCTCGCGATCTGGGGAGAAAGCGTGGTCGGCTGCGGCACCGTAGTGCACGATCCACATTCCTGGTCGCCCCATGTCGGCGAAATCCGGATGGTGGTCCTATCGGAGGTCCGCGGCACCGGCGTCGGTCGGGTGCTCTCGCAGGAGACCTTTGCGCTGGCACTGGGTGCGGGGCTCGAAAAGCTCACCGCGCAGATGACGGTCGACCAGAAGGCTGCGATTGCGCTGTTCGAAAGCCTGGGCTTCAAGGCCGAGGCGCTGCTCCGCGACCATGTTCGGGATGCCGCCGGCAAAAAGCACGATCTCGTCGTGCTTGGGCACAATGTCGCGCAGTTCCTGGCCCAGATGGAGGCCTATGGAGTGCCAGGGGCGGTGCGGTCCTGAATACCGCCTGCTGAGCCGGCAGATCGCCCAACATCAAGACGTATCACTATTTGGTGATGCTGCTATGCAACATTATTGTTGCGTCGCACCATTAACTATGGCATAAGGATCGTGCCCCGGGCCAATCCGGACGGGGTGAGCCCATAGCTCGACAAGTTTAGAGGATGGAGAGACCCCAATGACTACCGAAAGCAATTCCCTGTTCGACACCGTGAAAGGCGCGTTTGCGCCGGTGACCGAGGCGTTCAAGAACTTCCAGAACATGGAAGTGCCTGAGGCCGCCCGCGAGTTCGTCAAGCGCCAGGCCTCCACCGCCAAGGAAAAGGCCGCTGAAGCCTTTGCCGGCTCGGAGAAGGTGACCGCTGCGATCGAGACCGCTGCCGCCGATTCCGTCATCGAGGCCGCGAAGATCAGCCGCAACATTCAGCAGGCGATCTATCAGGACACCGAGGCGTTCTTCGCCGGCATCGACAAGCTGGCTTCCGCCAAGACGCTGAACGAAGCGGTGCAGATTCAGTCGGATCTGGCGCGTGCGCGCGGCGAGGTTTTCGTCTCGCGGGCGAAGTCGACGGCCGAGTATCTCGGCAAGCTCGTCGCGGACGGCGCGAAGAACGCGCAGGACAACTTCTCCAAGGTCTACAACAAGACCGCCTGATCGCCGTCCAACAAATCGGCGAATCAATCACAAGGCCCGCTTCGCGCGGGCCTTCTTTTTGGCTGCGCCGGTTCCGGGGCGATGCGAACCTCGAGATTCTCAGATGTGCACAGCACATCAGGGTTCGCGCCAGCGTGCGCCCAGGAATGACGGAAGACTGATATCCTCCGGTCGATGCGATAATTTGACCCCGTCATGGCCACAACGAGCGCCTACTCCTTCGACATCCCCGGCGACGCCGCGCGCGCGGCCGATCTCAGGCGCGTCAAGGCGCTCGCGACGCTGGTGCTGGCCGCGACGCTGGCGCTGTTCGTGGCTGCAAAGCTGCTGCTCAACGTGCATCCCGTCTTCGGCTTCATCGCAGCCTTCGCGGAGGCTGCGACCATCGGCGGGCTCGCCGACTGGTATGCGGTGGTGGCGCTGTTCAAGCGGCCGCTGGGGCTGCCGATCCCGCACACCGCGATTATCCAGAGCAATCAGGCGCGCATCGCCGACAAGCTCGGCGAGTTCATTGAGGTGCATTTCCTGGAGGCCGGCCCGGTCGAGGCCAAGCTGCGCGAGGTCGATTTCGGCTCCTTCATCGCCGACTGGCTGCGCGACCGCAAGAAGAGCGACGATCTCGTGCGGTTCGTCTTGCGGCTGCTGCCCGAGGCGTTTTCCGCAACAGAGGCTTCGGGCCTCATGACCTTCATCACCCGCCGCATGATGACGCAGCTGTCGTCCATCGATCTCGCGCCGCTTGCGGCGGGCACGCTGCGCGGCTTTGTCGAAGAGGGACGGCACCAGGCATTGTTCGACGACTTCCTGCGCATCGTCCACGACACCATGACGCAGGCCGACACCATGGCGATGATCCGCGAAAAGATCCGCGCGGAATTGCCGACGCTTTTACGACTCTATCGCGCCGACAAGTTCATCCTGACCAAGGTCGTTTCTTCCGCGACCTCGTTCCTGGAAGAAGTGCAGAACGATCCCAAGCATCCGTTCCGCGGCGAATTCGACCGCATGGTGCTGTCCTTTGTCGACCGGATCGGCACCGACAAGGCCTATGTCGACCGCATCGATGCCCTCAAGCGCGATCTTCTGGCGCGTCCCGAACTGAGTGAACTTGCGCGCACCATCTGGTCGAACTCGCGATCCTTCATCGAACGCAGCGCCAGCGGTGAATCACAGGTGCTGCAGCACCATCTCGGCCGGATGTGCGTCGCCGCGGGAGAGGCGCTCGCCGGCGATGCCGAGCTGCGCGGCGAAATCAACCAGGGCCTCGTCGTCGTGCTGCGCAGCTTCATTGCCGATCAGAAGAGTGGCGTGTCGACCTTCATCTCGGATCAGGTGAAAAGCTGGGACATGGCGCAGCTGATCTCGCTGATCGAGATCAATATCGGACGGGACCTGCAATACATCCGCTTCAATGGTTCGTTGATAGGCGGCCTCGCCGGGCTTACCCTGTACTCCGCAGAATTCCTGCTTCGGCTGTTGTGACTTTTGCAACACGGCGCCTGTTTTCCTCCGCCGAACCTATTGTCGCGGGGGCGGCGAGGCGCTTGAATGCCAAGAAAAGTCGCTTAGCTTGATTCCTGTTGTTGCGCTGCGGAACGATTTCGTGGCGACCGCGTCCTGAGTACTGGCCTGCCTGCGACGACCTCAGAGAGGAAACCGGGATGTCCGCCACCGCGCAAGCACTGCGTCCGCCGTCGAAGACCCTCATGTTTCTGGAGGGGCGGGCGATCCATGAGTTCGGCGCCTTCCTCGGCGCGCTGCCGCTTCTGAGCCTCGCGCCGCGCGGCGATGGCCATCCCGTGCTGGTGCTGCCCGGCCTTGTTGCGTCTGACATGTCGACCCGGCCATTGCGCGCCTTTCTGAACAACCGCGGCTATGCAGCACATGGCTGGCGGCAGGGCCGCAATTTCGGCCTGCGCGACGGTGTGCGCGAGGCCATGGTCGATCTGGTGCGGGAGCTCAACGACGCGCACGGACGCAAGGTCAGCCTGGTCGGCTGGAGCCTCGGCGGCCTCTATGCGCGGCAGCTCGCCAAGATGATGCCCGAGCGTGTGCGCAGCGTTATCACGCTCGGCAGCCCGTTCGCCAGCCCGCCGAAGGCGACCAACGCCTGGCGCGTCTACGAGTTCGCCAGCGGCCGCCGCGCCGACGACGTCGATCCGCAATTCGGAGGCTCGCTGGCCGATCCGCCGCCGGTGCCGACCACCGCGATCTTCAGCCGTACCGACGGTATCTGCGCCTGGCAGGGCTGCAAGGAGAAGGCCTCCGCTCAAAGCGAGAGCATCGAGGTCGAGAGCAGCCATTGCGGTATGGGCCATCATCCCGCGGTGGTCTACGCCGTCGCCGACCGGCTGGCGCAGCCGGATGGCGAGTGGGAGCCGTTCGACCGCAGCGGCTGGCGCGCGCTGGTCTATCCCGATCCCAACCGCTAGGGCGCGTCGCGCTACATTGTCGCAGAGCCGAAAATCGCGGTATGCGTGAGCGCATGCCGCAGCCCGCAGCGCTCAGTCGCATCATCAATCAGCTCAAGCGCGAGCCCTCGCGCACCGGCTCCATCGTCATCACCGTGTTTGGCGATGCCATCGTGCCGCGCGGCGGCTCGGTATGGCTCGGCACGCTGCTCGCGTTCTTCGAAGCCCTCGACATCGACAGTGGCGTTGTGCGCACCGCGATGTCGCGGCTCGCCGCCGACGGCTGGCTGACGCGCGAAAAAGTCGGTCGCAACAGCTTTTACCGGTTGGCAGAGAAGGGGCGCGAGACCTTCGAGGCGGCGACAAAGCACATCTACGATCCGCCGCCCTCGGACTGGAGCGGGCGGTTCGAGCTGCTTTTGATCGGTAATGGCGAAGACCGCGATGCGTCGCGCGAGGCGTTGAAGAACGCCGGCTTCGGCAGCCCACTGCCGGGCGTGTGGGTCGCGCCGTCAGGCGTGCCCATTCCGCAGGAAGCGTCGCGCGCGATCCGCCTTGAGGTCTCGGCCGAAGACGACAGCGGACGGCGGCTGTTGCGCGAGAGCTGGCCGCTCGATCGCACCGCGGACGCCTATCTGAAGTTCATGAAGATGTTTTCGCCCTTGCGCGACTGGATCGGGCGCCGCGAACAGCTGGCCGACATCGACGCCTTCATCGCGCGGATTCTCTTGATCCATTACTATCGCCGCGTGGTGCTGCGCGATCCGCTATTGCCGACGGAACTTCTGCCGCCGGACTGGCCCGGCCGGGCCGCGCGAGAGCTTTGCGGCGACATCTATCGGGCCCTGCTTTCTTCATCCGAACAATGGCTTGACCAATACGGAACGAACGAGGCGGGCGCTCTGCCGCAGGCCCGGGCGGTGCTAGCGCACCGGTTCGAAGACTGATGTTTTATGTTACAAAAATCTATTGCTTGTCTTAAATTATGATATATAATTCCTCTCAACAAATCAGGGAGGGCGGCCATGTACACCCAGGCGCTCAATACATCGGATACGGACGACCGCAGCCTCGAGGATGCCGCGCTGGCCGCAAGCTTCCAGGCGCGCATCGATGCCGAGGAGCGCATCGAGCCCAATGACTGGATGCCGGCCGCCTACCGCAAGACCCTGACGCGGCAGATATCCCAGCACGCGCATTCCGAGATCGTCGGCATGCTGCCCGAAGGCAATTGGATCACCCGCGCGCCGACGCTGCGCCGCAAGGCCGCGCTGCTTGCAAAGGTCCAGGACGAATGTGGCCACGGTCTCTACCTTTATGCGGCCGCCGAAACGCTCGGCTCCTCGCGCGAGGAACTGGTCGACGCGATGCTTGCCGGCAAAGCCAAATATTCCTCGATCTTCAACTATCCGACGCTGACCTGGGCGGATATCGGCACGATCGGCTGGCTGGTCGATGGTGCCGCCATCATGAACCAGATCCCGCTGTGCCGCTGCTCTTATGGCCCCTACGCGCGCGCGATGATCCGCGTCTGCAAGGAAGAGTCGTTCCACCAGCGCCAGGGCTACGAGATTATGCTGGTGCTATCGCGCGGCTCGGATGAGCAGAAGGCGATGGCGCAGGATGCGTTGAACCGGTGGTGGTGGCCGGTCCTGATGATGTTCGGCCCGCCCGACCAGGCGAGCCAGCACAGCGACACCTCCACCAAATGGAAGATCAAGCGCTTCTCCAATGACGAGCTGCGCCAGAAATTTATCGACGCCACCGTGCCGCAGGCGCAGTTCCTGGGGCTCACCATTCCCGATCCCGGCATGACCCAGGATGCGGAGGGACACTGGCGTTACAGCGAGATCGACTGGACCGAGTTCAAGCAGGTGCTGGCCGGCAACGGCCCCTGCAACCGCGACCGGGTTGCCGCGCGGCGCAGGGCGCATGATGAGGGCGCCTGGGTGCGCGAGGCGGCGGCAGTTCACGCTGAGAAGCGCAAATATCGCCACGCCGCACAGGCGGCGGAGTAGAGGAGATCATCATGGCCACGCCGAATACGCCGCTGTGGGAAGTCTTCATCAGGAGCCGTAACGGACTTGCCCACAAGCACGTCGGCTCGCTGCATGCGAACGACGCCACCATGGCATTGCAGGCTGCGCGCGACATCTACACCCGACGCGGCGAGGGCCTCTCGATCTGGGTGGTGCCGTCGAACGCCATCACCGCCTCGGATCCGACCGAGAAGGGCATGATGTTCGAGCCGGCCGAATCCAAGATCTACCGGCACCCGACCTTCTATGAGGTGCCTGAAGAAGTCGGGCATATGTAATGACCGTCTCCAACATCCAAGTCTCCGAAACGCCCCTCTTGCTCTACACGCTGCGCCGCGCCGATGATGCGCTGGTGCTGGGACATCGGCTGTCGGAATGGTGCGGGCACGGGCCGATGCTGGAAGAGGACATGGCGCTCGCCAATATGGGTCTTGATCTCCTCGGACAAGCCCGTGAGCTCTATTCGTACGCTGCCAAAGTCGAGGGCCGCGACAATGACGAAGACAAGTTCGCTTACCTCCGCGACGTCAGGCAATATCGCAATCTGCTGCTTCTGGAGCAGCCGAACGGCGATTTCGCCCGCACCATGGTGCGACAGTTCTTCTATTCCGCCTTTGCCGATCTCTATTGGCGGGCGATGACAAGATCGCGCGACGAGATACTGGCGGCGGTCGCGGCCAAATCCGAGAAGGAAAGCGCCTATCATCTGCGTCACTCATCGGAATGGATCATCCGCCTCGGCGACGGCACGGAAGAAAGCCATCAGCGGACCCAGGCCGCGATCGACCATCTCTGGGCTTTCACCGGCGAGATGTTCGCCGTCGACGAGGCCGAGCGCGGCCTGATCGACAAGGGCATCGCCATCGATACCGCAGCCTTGCGGCCGTTCTGGCTAAAGACGGTTTCGGGCGTCATTGCCGAGGCGACGCTGACTTTGCCTTCCAACGACTGGATGCAGCGGGGCGGCCGCTTCGGCCGGCACAGCGAGCATCTCGGCCATTTGCTCAGCGAGCTGCAATACATGCAGCGCACCTTCCCGGGGCTCACATGGTAGCGCTGCAGGACAAATCCGATTTGCGCCAGCGAGCCTGGAACGCCGCAGCAAGCGTCGTCGATCCGGAAATCCCGGTTCTCACCATCGCCGATCTCGGCGTGCTGCGTGAGGTCGCAGTCAATGACGGTCATGTCGAGGTCGCGATTACCCCGACCTATTCCGGCTGCCCCGCGATGAACATGATTGCGCTGGAGATCGAGCTTGCGCTCGAGCGCGAAGGCTTTCGCAAGCCGAAGGTCCGCACCGTGCTGTCGCCGGCCTGGACCACCGACTGGATGAGCGAGGAGGGCCGGCAGAAGCTCAAAGCCTACGGCGTCGCGCCGCCGGAGCCGGCAAGCTCGCGCCGCGCGTTGTTCGGCGTGCAGCAGATCAAGTGCCCGCAATGCGGTTCCGAGAACACCGAGCTGCTGTCCGAATTCGGCTCGACCTCCTGCAAGGCGCTCTGGCGTTGCAGGAGCTGCCGTGAACCCTTCGATTACTTCAAGTGTCATTGATCATGTCGGCCATCCATCCCCGTTTTCATCGCCTTGCCATCAACGATCTCCGCCGCGAGACGCCGGACGCGGTGTCGCTGACCTTCGCGATCCCGCAGGCACTCGCTAGCGATTACAGCTTCACGCCCGGCCAGTACCTGACGCTGCGCACCACCATGGACGGCGAGGAAGTCCGCCGGTCCTATTCCATCTGCTCCGGTCCCGATGACGGCGAGCTGCGCATCGCGGTGAAAAAGGTCGATGGCGGCTCGTTCTCGAGCTGGGCGACCGAGGAGCTAAAGAGCGGCGACGAGCTCGACGTGATGACGCCGACCGGCCGTTTCGGCGTGGTGCCGGCATCCGAGGACGCGCGC
This sequence comes from Bradyrhizobium sp. Tv2a-2, assembly GCF_000472425.1. Lineage (GTDB taxonomy): Bacteria > Pseudomonadota > Alphaproteobacteria > Rhizobiales > Xanthobacteraceae > Bradyrhizobium. The sequence goes on from NZ_AXAI01000009.1 coordinate 32,467, forward strand.
ACCTATGTCGGTTTTGCCGCGGGCTCCGGCATCACCCCGATCCTCTCGATCATCAAGGGGGTGCTGGCGCGCGAGCCCAAGAGCCGCTTCTTTCTGTTCTACGGCAACCGCGTCACCTCGAGCATGCTGTTTCTCGAGAATTTGGAAGAGTTGAAGGATTGTTTCATCGACCGCTTCTCGGTGTTCCATGTCATCTCCGGCGAGGAGCAGGACATCCCGATCCTGCACGGCCGGCTCGACGGTGAGAAGGTGCGCGTGCTGCTGCGCGCGATGGTGCCGGCGGAAAGCATCGATCACGTCTTCGTCTGTGGCCCGGCCGGCATGAGCGAGGACATCGAGGCCACCTGTCGCGCCATCGGCATTGCGCCCGAACGCATCCACGTCGAACGCTTTGTCTCCGAGTTCGGCGGTAAGCCGCGGCCCAAGACGGTCATTCCGGCCTCGGCCCCGCCCAAGGCGTTCGCTTCTCTCATTATCGACGGCAAGCGTCGCGACGTGCCTGTCGCCGAGGGCGAGGCAATTCTCGATGCAGCCTTGCGCGCCGGTATCGATCTGCCCTTTGCCTGCAAGGGAGGCATGTGTTCGACATGCCGCGCCAAGCTGGTCGAGGGCAAGGCCGAGATGGAGCTCAACTATTCGCTGGAACCTTGGGAGCTCGAGGCCGGTTTCGTCCTGACCTGCCAGGCCAAGCCGGTTTCCGAACGCGTCGTGGTCGACTATGACCATGTCTGAAATCCCAGGGCCGCGTTGACACGCCTGTCACGCCACCGCAGCATGCCATCGAGGCTTGGTCAACAAGCCCGTCATCCCAGGAGTTTCGCGTAGTGAACGTCAAGGCCACGCTTTCACCCGACGATCTCGCGCGTGCATGCGCGGATGCGATGTGGAAGGACGACGATGCGAGCTCCGGGCTCGGCATGGAGATCCTCAACGTCAAGGCCGGCGAAGCGACGCTCGCCATGACCATCCAGCCGCATATGGTGAACGGGCAGCGCATCGCCCATGGCGGCTTCATCTTCACGCTGGCCGATTCCGCTTTCGCGTTTGCCTGCAACACCCACAACCAGCGCGCGGTTGCCGCGCATTGCCAGATCAGCTTCATCCGCCCGGGCAAGCTCGGCGACCGCCTGGTGGCGGTCGCGCGTGAGACCTCGCGCAGCGGGCGCTCCGGAATTTACGACGTCCGCGTCAGCGCCGATGATCAGGTTATCGCCGAGTTTCGCGGTCACTCCCGCACCATCGCCGGCACCTGGCTGCCGGAACACAACGCAAAACAAAAATGAACATTCCGGGGAAACGCCATGGCTTCGACAGGCCTGAAAACAAAAGCACGGGATTATAGTCCGGAGCTGGACGAAGCCGAACGCGCCTCGCGCGATGAGGTCATGGCGCTGCAGACCAAGCGCCTGAAATGGTCGCTGGCGCACGCCTATGACAACGTCGTGCATTACAGGAAGGCCTTCGACAAGGCCGGCGTGCATCCGTCGGATTTCACCGGGCTCGCCGACCTCGCGAAATTCCCGTTCACGGTGAAGACGGACTTGCGCGACAATTATCCCTTCAACATGTTCGCAGTGCCGCGCGAAAAGCTGGTGCGCGTGCATGCTTCCTCGGGCACGACGGGCAAGCCGATCGTGGTCGGCTATACCAAGGCCGACATCGCGACATGGTCAGGTGTAATGGCGCGCTCGATCCGCGCCGCCGGCGGCCGCACCGGCATGATCATCCATAATTCTTATGGCTACGGTCTGTTCACCGGCGGGCTCGGCGTACACTATGGCGCCGAAGAGCTCGGCTGCACCGTGGTGCCGATCTCCGGCGGCATGACCGAGCGGCAAGTGCAGCTGATCAACGATTTCCGTCCCGAGATCATCACGGTGACACCGAGCTATATGCTCGCGATCCTCGACGAGTTCAAACGCCAGGGCCTCGACCCGCGCAAGTCGTCGCTGAAAATAGGCATCTTTGGCGCGGAGCCCTGGACCAATGCGATGCGTGCCGAGATCGAGGATGCCTTCGACATGGACGCCACCGACATCTACGGCCTGTCGGAGGTGATCGGTCCGGGTGTCGCGCAGGAATGCATCGAGACCAAGGATGGCCTGCACATCTGGGAGGATCATTTCTATCCCGAGGTGATCGACCCCGAGACTGGCAAGGTTCTGCCCGACGGCGAGAAGGGCGAGTTGGTCTTCACTTCGCTGACAAAAGAGGCGTTCCCGGTGATCCGCTATCGCACCCGCGACCTGACGCGGCTATTGCCCGGCACGGCGCGACCGGGCATGCGGCGGATGGAGAAGGTGACCGGCCGTTCCGACGACATGATCATCCTGCGCGGGGTCAACCTGTTCCCGACCCAGATCGAGGAGGTGCTGCTCGCCACCGACTGGTGCGGCGGTCATTTTGTCATGGAGCTGACCCGTGACGGCCGCATGGACGAGTTGACCATCATCGCCGAGGCACGCCCCGAGAGCTGGGACAGCCGTGGCCTCGTCGACCACGCCGAGCGGATCAGCGTCCATATCAAGAACACCATCGGCGTCACCGCAAAGGTGAAGGCGGTGGCGCCCGATACGCTGGAACGCTCGCTGGGCAAGGCCAAGCGGGTTTACGACAAGCGGCCGAAGGGGTAACAGCAGCCGGAGTGAAATCCGGAACAGACTGATGCCTGTTACCCCCCCGTCCGAAACCGTAGAGGCCCGCTGCGTGCGGCTAACCGCGAAGGCGCCCGACGCCGCTTCGCTCGCGCCCGCGATCGAGCGGCATGCGCTTTCCCGCCGCGACAATGACGTGCTGATCGAAATCAGGGCCGCGGCGGTGAACCCCTCCGATGTGAAAGCAGCGACCGGGCTGATGGCCTATGCCGTTTTCCCGCGCACGCCGGGGCGCGATTATGCCGGCGTCGTGATCGGCGGCCCGGCTGGCACCGTGGGGCGCGAGGTGTTCGGCTCCTCCGGCGATCTTGGCATCCGGCGCGACGGCACGCATGCGAGCCATGTTGTGGTCGAGCGCGAGGCCGTCGTGGAGAAGCCGAACAGCGTGTCGTGGGAGGAGGCCGCAGGCATCGGCGTTCCCTTCGTGACCGCCATGGAAGGCTTTCGCCGGGCGGGCCTGCCCAAGGCCGACGAGACCGTGGTCATCATGGGCGTCAATGGCAAGGTAGGGCAGGCGGCAACGCAGATCGCGACCTGGCATGGCGCGCGCGTCATCGGCGTGGTGCGGAAGCATGAGCCCTATGAGGGGCACGCCAACGGGACGATCGAGGTCATCGATGCGTCTGTCACCGACGTCGCGGTGCGCGTGCGCGAGCTGACCGATGGCAAGGGCGCCAACATTGTATTCAACACAGTCGGCGATCCCTATTTCCAGGCGGCGCACAAGTCGCTATCGCTGCGCGGGCGGCAGATCCTGATCGCGGCGATCAATCCGCTGGTGCAGTTCAACATCCTGGAGTTCTATCGCGGCCAGCATGCCTATTTCGGCATCGATACGCTGGGGCTGTCGTCGATTGCGACAGGCGATGTGCTGCGCGAGCTTGCGCCAGGCTTTACCAGCGGGCACCTGAAGCCGTTCCGGATCAATCCGGCCACGATTTTCCCGCTGGAGGATGCCAAGAGCGCTTACAGCGCCGTCGCCGGCTCCTCGCGCGACCGCGTGATCTTGCGGCCATGACCGACAGAGCCAGCATCGTCGTCCTCGCCGGTCTCGCCATCGGCCTCGTCTATGGGGCGGTCGCGCTGGCCAGCGGCTTTTGCCTGATGAGCGGCCTGCGCGGCTGGTGGGCCAAGGGCGATAGCCGGTTGATGCGCACCTTTGCGCTGGCGATGGGCACGGGCGTCCTCGCCACGCAACTTCTTGCGGCCTACGGCTTCATCGATCTCGGCAAGTCGATCTATCTGCAGCCGACATTTTCCGTGCCGCTGATGTTCTTCGGCGGCCTGCTGTTCGGTTACGGCATGGTGATGGCGAATGGCTGTGGCTCGCGGGCACTGGTGCTGCTCGGCAAGGGCAATCTGCGCGCATTCGTAGTCGTGATCGTGCTCGGCATTGTCGCAGAGATGACGCTGAAGGGGCTGATTGCGCCGGCGCGGATGGTGCTGCTGCAAGCCTCGCGGACGAGTGCGACCGTTACCTCGCTGCCGGCCTGGCTGTCGAGCATCGGCCTGCATGGCGCGGCCGGGCGGCTGGTCGCGGCGCTCGCGGTCGGTGCCGTACTTGTCGTCTTCGCCTTCGCGCATCAACCGTTCCGCCGCGCGCCAGGGCAGATCGCAGCCGGTCTCGTGATCGGCCTGCTGGTTGCTTCCGGCTGGTTTGCGACCGGCTATCTCGGCGCTGACGAGTTCAACCCGGTGCCGGTGACGTCGCTGACCTTCATCGCGCCGATCGCCGATAGCCTGCAGTATGCGATGCTCTCGACCGGGCTTTCGCTCAATTTCGGCGTCGCCACCGTCGCCGGCGTGTTCGCCGGCAGCCTCATCACGGCGTTGCTCACCGGCCGCTTCGAGCTCGAAGGTTTCTCCTCGCCTGGGCACCTGCTGCGCTCGGCCGGTGGCGGAGCGCTGATGGGAGCGGGAGGAGCGATGGCGCTTGGGTGCTCGATCGGGCAGGGCCTGACGGGCCTGTCGACGCTGGCGCTGACGTCTTTCGTTGCGATCGCTGGAATCTTCGCTGGCACTGGCGCCGGCCTGCGCGGTGCGTTGCGCGTGCGCCCGCTGGCGCAAGTGGAGGCGGGCGCGGCGAAGCCGGCTTAATCAGCCGGCTTGGTCAAAATGCGAACTTCCGACGTCAGCGTGCGATGCACCGGGCACTTGTCCGCAATCTCCAGCAGCCGCTTGCGCTGATCGGCATCGAGCGCGCCCTCCATGCCAATGACCCGGTCGATCTGGTCGAGCATGCCTTCGCGGGTTTCGCATTCTTCGCAGTCTTCTGCGTGGATCTTGCTGTGCTTCAGCGTGACGGTGACGCGGTCGAGCGGCAGTGCCTTGCGCTCCGCATAGAGCCGCATCGTCATTGAGGTGCAGGCGCCGAGCGCGGTGAGCAGGAAGTCGTACGGCCCGGGACCGCTGTCGCCGCCGCCCGCGGCGACCGGCTCGTCAGCAGTGAGCCGGTGCGGGCCGACCGTTACAGTCTGCTGGAATTTGCCGTTGCGCGTCTCCCGCACCACCACCTGCCGCGGCGCTTCGCCTGATACGGCCGCCTGCGCCGGCGTACCCGATCCGATATAGCGGCTGGCCCAGCTCGCGATCACTTCGGCAGCATAGGTGGTGTCGCGCTTGTTGCTCAGGAGATGGTCGGCGTCAGCGAGCGACACAAAGCTCTTGGGGTGCTTGGCTGCGACAAAGATGCGCGTCGCATTGTCGATGCCGACGGTGTCGTCGGCCGGCGCGTGCATGACCAGCAGCGCCTTGTGCAGCTGCGTCACATGCCGCACCAGCTCGTGCTCCGCAATGTCGTCGAGAAATTGGCGCGTGATCGGGAAAGGCCGGCCCGCGAGCGAGACATCGGCACGGCCGTTCTGCCTGATCTCCGCGATGCGATCCTCGAACAGACCGGTGACGTGGTTCGGATCGGAGGGGGCGGCGATGGTCACGACGGCCGCAGCTTCCGGAATTTTTTCGGCCGCGGCGAGAATCGCGGCACCCCCAAGGCTGTGGCCTATCAGGAGCGCGGGGGCCTTCTGTGTCGCACGCAAGTGGTCAGCGGCGCGGACGAGATCGGCGACGTTGGAGGTGAAGGTCGCGTTGGCGAAGTCACCCTCGCTGGAGCCGAGCCCGGTGAAGTCGAAGCGCAGCACCGCGATGCCCTTGTCGGCGAGCGCAACCGCAATGCGCCGTGCGGCGAGCACGTCCTTGCCGCAGGTGAAGCAATGCGCGAACAGCGCATACGCGATCGGTTCGCGATCGGGCAGGTCGAGCGCGGCCGCAAGCAAATGGCCGCCTTCACCTTTGAATTGGAAGCGTTCGGTCGGCATTGGATATCTCCCCTAGCTGCTTTCTTCTGAAACCTCTCCCGATGGAAGAGGTGAAGTCAGCGTCAATCCTCGGAATAGCGCTGCTCGGCCCAGGGGTCGCCGCGGTTGTGATAGCCGCGAACTTCCCAATAACCCGGCGCATCATGGGTGAGAAACTCGATCGCCTGCAGCCATTTCGCGCTCTTCCAGAAATAGAGATGCGGAACCACGAGCCGCACCGGGCCGCCATGCTCGACGTCGAGCGGCTTTCCCGACCAGCTATGGGCAAGGAGGGCGTCTTCGGCGGCGAAATCTTCCAGCGCGAGATTGGTGGTGTAGCCGTCATAGGAATGTAGCACCACGAAGCCGGTGTCGTCGTGTGGCTGGCAGGCTGCAAGCAGGTCGCGGGTGGATACGCCGTCCCATTGATTGTCATAGCGCGACCAGGTGGTGACGCAGTGAATGTCCGAGACGAATTGCGTCTGCCTCTGCGCCAGGAACTGCGTATAATCCCAGAACACCGGCTGCTCGACCGCGCCATAGACATCGAGCCGCCAGCGCTCGCGCGGGATTTCCGGCTCGAGCCCGAGATCGAGCACCGGCCAGTCCTTTGTCAGGTGCTGGCCCGGCGGCAGCCGCGCCTCTTCCGGACGTGAAATCTTGCCGGTGAGGAAGCGGCCTTCCTGCGCCCAGCGCTGCTTGGTGCGAGTCAGCTTGCTCTCGGGCGGCTCGCGGTCTTCGGCCATTTTGCGACCCTTGTTGTTCGTCGTGTCGGCCTACTGGTGCCGATGCATCGCCGATTCATGCTTGGTGTCGCGCATGGTCGAGTAGATCAGGAGCGACAGGAAGATCATCCCGCTCAGATAGTAATAAAACCAGGTCTCATGCCCCATGCTCTTGAAATAGAGTGCGATCGCCGGCGCGGTGCCGCCGAACAGCGATACGGTGATGGCATAGGGTAGCCCAACCCCAAGCGCGCGGACATTGGTCGGAAACAATTCCGCCTTCACGATCGCGTTGATCGAGGTGTAGCCCGCAACGAAGATCCAGGCCGCGCAGATCAGGAGGAAGGCGATGAACGGCGACTTGGCTTCCTTCAGCGTCATCAGGATCGGCACGGTGGCGAGCGTGCCGACAACACCGAAGAAGATCAGCAGAGGCTTGCGTCCGATCCTGTCGGAGATGGCGCCGTAGGTCGGCTGCAGGATCGTTGCAAACAGCAGCGAGCCGAAGATCACGAGCGTGGTCTGATCCTCGGTCAGGCCCACCGACAGCTTGACGAAGGTCTGCATATAGGTGGTGAAAGTGTAGAACGCCGCGGTGCCGCCGGCGGTGAGGCCGACGACCAGGAGCAACTCGCGCGGATAGCGGAAGAGCTCGCGGATCGAGCCGGTCGGGTTGACCGACTTCTTGGCTTCGACGAAGGCCTCGGTCTCCTGCAGGCTGCGCCGCATCACCGCAGCGAAGATCGCAAGGCCGGCGCCGATCACGAAGGGGATGCGCCAGCCCCAGGCTTTCAGCTCGTCCGGCGTCAGGAACACCTTCTGCAACAACAGCAGCACGATGATGGCAGCGAGCTGGCCGCCGATCAGCGTCACATACTGAAAGCTTGAATAGAAGCCGCGGTTGTTGGCGTCGGCGACCTCGCTGAGATAGGTAGCGCTGGCGCCATATTCACCGCCAAGGCTCAGGCCCTCGATGACTCGGGCGAGCGCCAGAATCGCCGGTGCGGCAAAGCCGATCGAGGCATAGGTCGGCGTCACCGCGATCATGAGCGAGCCGAAGCACATGCAGACGACCGACAATGTCAGCGACAGCCGCCGACCGAAATGGTCGGCGAGATAGCCGAACAGCCAGCCGCCGAGCGGCCGCATCAGGAAGGTCGCGGCAAACAGCACGGCGGCGTTGAGCTGCTGCACCACGGGATCGCTGGTCGGAAAGAAGGCGGGCGCAAAATAGAGCGCGAAGGCCGTGTAGGCGTAGAAGTCGTACCACTCGACGAGATTGCCCATCGAGCCGATGAAGATCGCCTTCACCCGCCGCTCGACGTCGGCGACATCAAACCCCTCCGGAGCCCGCTGAAGTACCTGATCTGTCATCTGCGGGCCTCCGGTCGTCACGTTTTGGTGTATATCTACCCTCAGGTACCCGTTCCGAACAGGATGGGCAAGTCGGCCTAAATCAAGGGCTTGGTCTGGCTCATCTACGTAACGGTGGTGATTGGCAGGACCCGCGCATTCGCGCACGCGGTCTGGTCGGCGGGCCACCTCAATCACAGCGATGGCAAGGCGGCCGCCGAGACCGACTATTCGGGCATGCACATTTCGATGTGCTCTACGCCGAGGAGGGCATCCGGCCTGAAGGCGATAGCTACGACATCGACGGATACGACCCCGGCGGCGCTTGCGGCAAACAAGAAGCTCAGGGAACTCGGCTTCGATCAGGCCAAAGCCTCCAACCTGCTCGAGGCGGTAAAACACAAGCACAAGCCGATCGCACATCATTTCGGGAGCGACGATGGTGTCCGGCTGATGCGCAACCGCGGCAATTTAAAGTCGTCGGCTCATGCTGGCCAGCAGTCTGGAGATGACGCGTTTGAGCCCGAACCAATTGCGGATGACGTGCCGGGCATACATCAATTGAAGGTAACTTATGCGGTTCAGGTTTCGATTGATAAGCCAAGTATCCTGATGTCCAACAAGTGACATTCGAACATGGCAAAATCCAAGCCGCTCCAATCTCTTGATAGTCTTCGCCACCGTGTCCGCCGGCGTGATGCCGCAAAAGTCGTGAAATTCGATACTGATTTGACCGATGCTTGAACGGAGAAAATCATCGCTGTAACTCTCAAGCATGTCGATTTCCGCGCCTTCTATATCTACTTTAAGTAGATTAACGGTGCGCCAGTTCAGGTCTTCCATAATTTGAGGAAGCGTTTTGACATCGACCAAAACGTCCCCGTCTCCATCAGTCAAAGAACTGGCGAGGCCGTTTTCGTTGTCAATCCGAAAACCCATTTTGCCGGGAGCGGAACCTACCGCTGCATTAATTTTCCTAATATTGGCATCTTCCCTGATCCCGGCGAATGGTATCGGCGAGGGTTCTACCGCGACGCAAAAACACCCAAGTTCCTTGGTGATCTTTGATGCGAATAGCCCGTAGTTTGCGCCTAGATCGAGAACCAGAGCAGATTTTCCGAGATAATCTGGAGAGAGTGTATGCCAATGGATCGTTTTAATATCGATCATTTAAATGTCCTGAATGGGACACTCACCCTACCTCCCGCCACCATCCCCGCCAAGGGCGGTGACGCGGCTAATAGTTGGCCCTCATCGCCGCGACCTTGTGCGGATGGGAAGGCAGCGTATCCGTAACGGAGTGCTGAGCATGAGAAGGCAAAGACGGGCGTCGAGTTCAGCGTCACGGTACTGCCACGCCTGCGAGCGGCTATCGATGCAATGCCCGCGAGCAATCACCTGACGTCCCTGTGACGCACGATGGAAGGCCGTTCAGCGCCAGGAGCTTTGGGATCTGGTTCAAGAAGGTATGCCGTCCGCGCCAAGCTAACCGAGCGCTGCCCGAGCCACGGTCAACGCAAAGCCGCTGTAACCTATCTCGCTGAGCTGGGCGCGACCGACCACCACCTTACGTCTTGGTTTGGCTGGACATCAATTTCGCAGGCGCAGGTCTATACGAAAGCCGCGAACCGGAAGCGCATGGCGCAGCCAATGCCGGCAAGCTCATAACCGGAACAGGAATTGGCTCACCGATCAATCCGGTGAGCCAGAATGACGAACAACCCGTTGAAAACACGAACGGTTGAGTATTGTCCTGCCTATCCGAACAGGATGGGCAGCTGCCTCGGTCCGCGAACGGTCCCCTCCGACCATGCGACGCGGCCTGCCGGGTCGAGGCGGAAGTCCGGTATCCGCTTCAGCCATTCCTCGAGCGCCACCGTCATCTCCATCCGCGCCAGGTTGGAGCCGACGCAGCGATGGATGCCGAGCCCGAACGCGGCGTGAGGATTGTTCTGGCGGTCGATCATCACCTTGTCGGCGTCGGGGAATACGGCGGGATCGCGGTTGGCAGCCGGAAACGACAACAGCACCATGTTGCCCGGCTTCATCGGGCAGCCGGCAATCGTGGTCTCCTTCATCACCTCGCGTGCCATGGTGACAGGCGAATAGGCGCGCAGGAGCTCCTCGACCGCTGCGGGCATCAGCCGAGGCTCCTTCACCAGTCGCTCGCGGTCGGCGGGCGTTTTCGCGAGGTGCCAGAGCGAGGCGCCGATCGCGCTCCAGGTGGTGTCGATGCCGGCGATCAGGAGCAGCCGCAGCGAACCCAGGACATGGCTGTCCTCGAGCGGCTGGCCGCTTTTGTCCTTCGCATTCATGAGCGTCGAAATCAGGTCGTCTGTCGGACGTTGCTTGCGCGCCTCGATATGGCCGGCGAAATACTCCGTCATCTCGCCCACCGCCTGCTTCAGCATCACCTCGTTCTTGATGCCGAGCTCGAGGATCATGTGGATCCATCTGACGAAGAGATCGCCGTCCTTCTCGGGGATGCCGAGCATGTGGCAGATGGCGCGGACCGGAATGTGCTTGGTATAGCGTGCCGCCGCGTCGCATCCGCCGTCGGCGATGAACTCGTCGATCAGCTCGTTGCAGATCGCACGTACCCGCGGCTCCAGCCTCTTCATCGCATCCGGCGTGAAGGGCGGCAGCAAGAGCTGCTTGGCGGGCTTGTGCTCCGGCGGATCGGAGGTGATAGGCGGCGCTGCGTTCCTCTGCACCTCCGGGCGCTCGTCGCGGACGACGACGCGGCGCGAGGAGAAATGCTCGGTATCGTGCGCGATCTGCTTGACTGCCTCATAGCTCGTCGGAAGGTAGCAGCCCTGAAAGCGCTTGGTATGCACCACGGGGCTCGCGCTGCGGATATCGTCCCAGATCGGAAACGGATTGTCAGTCCAGCGCGGGTCGGTGTGGTCGAAATCGTGCAGCCAGTCCGTCACGGGCGGGTGCTCGGGCAGGACGCGCTCGTCTTGCGTTGTGGGGGCGGAGTCGGACATCGGGGCAATCCTCTTGCTTACGTTGGCTCAGGCCAGGGGACAAATGTCGAGGGATTAACGACTCACTCTTCGATGACTTCGATCGCAATTTCCGGGCAGTTGGATTTGGCGAGCCAGGCCTTGTCTTCGAGACCTGCCGGCACAGTGCCGTCGCCGTGCTCGTGGGCGTTGCCATATTCGTCGAGGTCGAACAGCTCGGGCGCCAGCTGCTTGCAGCGGGCATGCCCCTGGCATTTGTCCTGGTCGACGCGGACTCTCAGCTTTCCGGACATGGTGGCGTTTCCTTTGGGTGCAGCAACGCACTTCGTGCAATTGCGCTTTTGTATTGGCGCAGTGTCGCGGGCAGTCCCGCTTGGTTGCGCGGCCAAGTTATAGTATATTACATTCGCGCTACCCTTGCCCTGTCAAGGGAAAAATTGGAGATTGCACCGCAATGCCGCAGCCGCTCGCCCGGAAACCCCTCAATGCCTACCATCACGGCGACCTCCGCGAGGCGCTGATCACGGCGGCGTTGCAGGAAGCGGAGCAGGGTGGAGCTGAGGCGATCAGCATCAAGGCGCTAGCGAAGAAGCTCGGCGTCTCGCAGCCCGCGCCTTACCGCCATTTCGCCGACCGCGAAGCGCTGCTCGCAGCCGTGGCAGCGGAAGCGTTCCGACAGTTCAGCGCGAAATTGCGCGAGGCGACCGACAGGCCGTCGAAGCGCTCGAAGCTGTCGCGCTTTGCGCAAGCGATGCTTGATTTCGGCCTGCGCCGCAACGGCATCTTCCGGCTGATGTTCGCCTCGCGTGTGATTGCCTCCGCCTCCGGCGATAGCGAACTGCACGCCGTCACACGCGAAACTTTTGTCTTGCTTGTAGATGCGCTGGAAGCGCCGGCTGTCGGCCTGCTGCGCGAGCAGGCCGCGCTGAAAATCTGGGCCTCGCTCCACGGGGTCGTGATGCTTGCCGAGCAGGGGCTGTTCACCGGCCAAATGGCCGGCACCACACGCGAGAACCTGGTCGAGGATATTGTGGCCGAAGCCAAGCTCGCGCTCTCAGCCGCAATCGATGCGGCGCGGCGCGCGGGAGCGACGAAGGGGTAGCTTACCGCCTGTTCTGATCCATCATCGTTAGCATGGGGAGGCCGCGAGCCCCGTCCTTCGAGGCTCGCTTCGTGGGCGCCTCCGGCGACAAACGGCAAAGCCGTCTGCGCTGGGATGACGGAGTGAGAGTGCGAGCCTCATCAATGGCTTTACTTTGCCGCCTTTGGATCGATCGGGGTCGTGCCGCGCAGCCCCAAAATGTCCTCCAGCACCTTGGCGCCGGCGAGCAGCCTGGCCTCGCCGCGCGCCCGTCCCACCATCTGCAGGCCGACTGGCAGGCCTGAGGCCGTGAAGCCGCAGGGCAGCGACAGCGCGGGGCAGCAGGCCAGCGTGATCGCATAGACAATACCGAGCCATTGGACGTAATTGTCGAACTTTTTGCCGGCACACTCGGCGACATAGCGGTTCTCGACCGGGAAGGGCGGGACAATGGTCGCAGGTGCGAGCAGGAGGTCGTAGGTCTTGAAAAATTCATCCGCGCGAGCGGCCATGGCGACACGCTGCGCTTGGGCGCGCGCAATCTGCTCGACGGTGAGCTTCAGGCCTTCTTCGATATTCCAGATCACCTCGGGCTTGAGCTGGTCGCGCCTGGTGCGCAGCAGCTCTTCCTTGGTGACGGCAAAGAAAAAGGCGCGTAGCACGTGGAAGCATTCATGGGCCTCGCTGAGATCGGGATGTGCTTCCTCGACAATGGCGCCGGCTTCGGCAAAACGTGCCGCGGCCTTGCGGGTGATGGCGGCGACCTCGGGATCGACCGGCGTGATGCCGAGATCCGGTGAATAGGCGATGCGCTTCGGCTTGCCGCCAGACCGCGCGGCCGACAGGAAGCTTGTCGGAAGGGCGGGCAGCGAGAGCGGATCGGCGGGATGCTCGCCACTCATGGCATCGAGCAGCAGTGCCAGGTCCTCCACATTGCGGGCCATCGGGCCCTGCACGCCGATGGTGTTGTCCATCACGAATTTCGCGGTATGCGCAACGCGGCCGATGCTTGGACGCAAGCCAACCACGCCGCAAAAGCTTGCGGGGTTGCGCAAGGAGCCGCCCATGTCGGAGCCGTGCGCGAGCCAGGCCGTGCCGGTGGCAAGTGCGGCTGCCGCGCCGCCGGACGAGCCGGCCGCCGAGCGCGACGTGTCCCAGGGATTGCGCGTGGCGCCGAACACTTCGTTGAAGGTGTTGGCACCGGCGCCGAACTCCGGCGTGTTCGACCGGGCGTAGACCACCGCGCCATTCTCCTCGAGGCGCTCGACCATGATGTCCGAGCGCGCCGGGATGTTGTCCTTGAAGATCGGCGAGCCCTGGGTGTTGCGCACACCCGACACATCGATGAGATCCTTGATCGGCACCGGAAGGCCGGCGAGCAGGCCGCGCTCGGACGCCGGCTTCTTCATGAGCGCCTTGGCGCGGTCGCGGGCGCGGTCAAAGCAGAGGATCGGCAGCGCATTGACCTTGCTGTCGACCTCGGCGATCCGCTTCTCCAGCACATCAAGCAGGTCGAGCGGCGTGACCTCGCCGTCTCTCAGCTTGCCGACGACATCACATGCGGGGTCCCGGATCAGGTCCTGATGGCTCACTTGAACTCTCCCTCTTCTTAGAGCTGGGCTCGCACTCTAGCCCTGTAGACCATTTTCCGGCACAGTGGCAGCGCACGAAAGAAAAGGAGACTTGCGGAAATGGCGATGCCACCGGATGCGCCGGATTGGCGCGAGATGAGCCGCGAGGAGCTCGACCGCGGGCTGAACAACAGCCTTGCGGTCGCCAACAGCGGCGACATCGTCGCGGGCTGGGAGCAGCGATCTCTGGGCTTGCGTAAGCGGTATCCGGCGCATCTCGACCTGCGCTATGGCCCGCGCGAGCGCAACCGGATCGATTTCCTCAAGATCGCAGACCGCGCGCCGACGCTGCTGTTCATCCATGGCGGGTACTGGCAGACGCGGGCGAAAGAGTTCTTCACCTTGGTGGCCGAAGGGCCGATGGCGCATGGCATCAATGTCGCGCTCACCGGCTATACGCTCGCCCCTGACGCGACGCTGGATGAAATCGTCGCCGAAGTACATGCCGCAATCGATTATCTCACCCGCGAGCTGCCGGCGCTCGGCGGCGACGGCAAGGGCATTGTCGTCACGGGCTGGTCGGCCGGCGGCCATCTCACGGCGGTCGCGCTGTCGCATCCCTCTGTCAGGGCGGGGCTCGGTATCAGCGGCATCTACGAGCTTGAGCCGATCCGCCACTCCTATCTCAACGAAAAGCTCGGACTCGATGAGGCCGCCTCGCGCCGTAATTCGCCGGTCCGGCAGCCGACCGGGCCGCTGAAGCCGCTGTCGCTCGTGGTCGGATCAGCCGAGCTGCCGCTGTTGCGTGCGCAGACCGCGGACTTTGCCTGCTATCGCGCGAGCCACGGCCTGCCCGTGACCTATGAGGAAATCCCCGGCGCCGATCACTTCACGGTCGTGGACGAGATGATCGCGCCGCAGGGGCGGGTCACGGCGATCATTCGGGAGTTGTTTGCGCGGACCAAATAGTCTCTGTCATTCCGGGGCGATGCGAAGCATCGAACTTTGATGTGCTGTTGCACACCTGAGAATCTCGAGGTTCCGGGTTCGCCTCGTCGAGGCGCCCCGGAACGACGGAGCAAATCAACTACCAACCCGCGCTGATCCCGCCGTCCACCGTGAAAATCACCCCCGACGTATACCCCGAACGATCCGAGGCGAGGTAGGCCATGAGGTCGCCGATTTCGCGCGCATGCGCGGGGCGGCCGAGCGGCAGGCCCTTCTGGAATTCCTTGTAGCGGCTCTCGTCACCGAACTGGTGCTTGGCGCGGGTCTTCAGCAGCGTGACGTGGCGGTCGGTGCCGACAGGGCCCGGATTGATGCCGACCACGCGGATGTTGTCGGCGAGGCTCTTGCCGCCCAGCGCCCGGGTGAAGGCCATCAGCGCGGCATTGCCGGCGCTGCCGCAGATATAATTGGCGTCGAATTTTTCTCCAGCCGCGCCAATGTCGTTGACGATGACGCCGCCGCCGCGCGTCTTCATCTGCGCATAGATCTGGCGGGTGAGGTTGATATAGCCGAACACCTTCAATTCCCAGGCGTGACGCCAGGTCGCTTCGTCGATCTTGTCGATCGAGCCACCGGGAATGTCGCCGGCATTGTTGACGAGGATGTCGATGTCGGCGGCCTCTTTCGCAAGCCGCGCCACGTCCTCGCTCTTGCGCAGATCGACGACATGGACGCTCGCATCGATCTGGTGCGCGGAGCGCAGCCGCTCGGCCAGTGCCTTGAGCTGGTCGCCGCTGCGCGCGGCGAGCCGCAAATGACAGCCTTCCTCGGCAAAGGCTTCGGCGGCGGCCGCGCCAATGCCCTTCGAGGCACCGGTGATCAGGACGCGTTTGCCGGACAGATGCAGGTCCATGGGAATTGCTCGCTGGGTAAGAGGGGATGACCGGTAAAACTGTTAGGCGAGGGGACCGAAAGCGGTCAACATTGCACTGCAGCGTTGCATGCGAAGCGAGTTTGGTCCATTGCAATGCCGGTCAAAGGGACGGCATCCCCGGCCAGCTTCACGCCTAAGGATTTTCTTGATGAGCAACGGAAAAAAACAATACCGGATCGCGGTCATCCCCGGTGACGGCATCGGCAAGGAGGTGATGCCGGAGGGTCTGCGCGTGCTGGAGGCGGCGGCGAAGAAGCATGGCGTTGCCGTGCAGTTCGATCATTTTGATTTCGCCTCCTACGACTATTACGAAAAGCACGGCCAGATGATGCCGGACGACTGGAAGGACAAGATCGGCAAGCACGACGCGATCTATTTCGGCGCGGTGGGCTGGCCTGCAAAAATTCCCGATCACGTTTCCTTGTGGGGCTCGCTGATCAAGTTCCGGCGCGAGTTTGACCAGTATGTCAATCTACGCCCGGTGCGGCTGATGCCCGGCGTGCCGTCGCCGCTGGCGAACCGCAAGCCCGGCGATATCGATTTCTGGGTGGTCCGCGAGAACACCGAGGGCGAATATTCGTCTGTCGGCGGCCGCATGTTCCCGGACACCGCGCGCGAGTTCGTGACCCAGCAGACCGTCATGACGCGGGTCGGTGTCGATCGCATCCTGAAATTCGCCTTCGATCTCGCGCAGTCGCGGCCGAAGAAGCACCTGACCTCGGCGACCAAGTCCAACGGCATCTCCATCACCATGCCCTATTGGGACGAGCGGGTGGAGGCGATGGCGAAGAAGTACCCTGGCGTGAAGTGGGACAAGTACCACATCGACATTCTCACAGCGAATTTCGTCCTGCATCCGGACTGGTTCGACGTCGTGGTCGGCTCCAACCTGTTCGGGGATATTCTCTCCGACCTGGGCCCGGCCTGCACCGGCACTATCGGCATTGCGCCCTCGGGCAACATCAATCCGGAAGGCGACTTCCCGTCGGTGTTCGAGCCGGTGCACGGCTCGGCGCCCGACATTGCGGGGCAGGGCATTGCGAACCCGATCGGCATGATCTGGTCGGGCGCGATGATGCTCGAGCATCTCGGCGAGAAGCAGGCCGGCGAGGCCATCGTCACCGCCATCGAGCGGACGCTGGGCGAACGCACGCTCCGTACCCGCGACCTCGGCGGCAACGCGGACACGACGGCTTGCGGCAAGGCGGTCGCGGAAATGGTGGAGTAGGGCTACGCCCTCTCCACTGCCGGGACTCACACCCTCCACTGCCGGGACTCACACCGCGGAATCTATCCGCGGAGTTAGGTGGCAGTCGACCTTCACAACAACGAAGGCCTGTGGTTATCGCCCCCGGCCTTCGCCGGGGCGACGGCCACACCTAAAGCGCGATGAGATTTGGTTGAATCGTCATCGCGCTTTAGGTCCTTGATTGAGCATGATCTTTTCGCAAAACCGCTACGCACTTTTCCGGATCATGCTTTAGCTTTTCGCGACCCTGCGGCAATGCTCCCACGCAGCCGCAAGCAAATTCTCGCTCGCTTCGGGTGTACGGAAGGCGGAATGCGCCGACAGCGTGACGTTCGGCAATTTTGTCAGCGGATGATCCTTCGGCAGCGGCTCGATGTCGAAGACATCGAGCCCGGCATGGCGGATGTGGCCTGACTTCAAGGCATCGATCATCGCGGCCTCCTCGACCAGCGCGCCGCGCGCTGTGTTGACGAGGATCACGCCCGGCCGCATCGCGGCGATCCGCTCGCGCGACAGGAAACCGCGGGTGTCATCGTTGAGCAAGAGGTGCAGCGAGACCACGTGGCTCTCGGCGAGCAGTTTTTCCAGCGGCACGAACGTGACACCGGGCGCACTCTTCGGCGTGCGATTCCAGGCGATGACGCGCATGCCGGAGCCGGACGCGATCCGGGCGACCTCGGCGGCAATGCCGCCAAAGCCGATCAGGCCGAGCGTCTTGCCGGTGAGCTGCATGCCGTCCTCGCGCAGCCAGTTGCCGGCGCGCATCTCGCGGTCCATCAGTGGGATCACGCGCGCCGACGCCCACATCAGCGCGATGGCGCATTCGGCAACCGCGGTGTCGCCATAGCCCTTGATCAGATGGACGGTGATGCCGAGCTCGGCGAGTTCCTCCGGGTTCATGTAGCTGCGTGCGCCGGTCCCCAAGAACACGACATGCTTCAGCCCGGCGCATTGCTTCGCGACCTCGGTCGGCAGCGCCGTGTGATCGACAATGCCGATTTCGGCGCCGCCGAGCACGGCCGGCCATTCCTCCGGCTTCAAATCCGGATTGACGTTGATCCCGACCTCTGGATCGCCTGACTTGCCGAGCTGCTTGAACAGATCGGCCATCGATTCACTGGCGTCGACAAAAACTCCGCGCACGGCATTGCTCCCTTGACTGCGATCAGGACGCGACGCCGGTCAGCGCCAGCACGGTGTGCAATAGCACGTTGGCGCCGGCGGCGCAGTCAGACTGTGTGGCGTCTTCCAGCTCGTTGTGGCTGACGCCGTCCTTGCAGGGCACGAACACCATAGCGGTCGGAATCCTGGTGTTGAGGTTGCAGGCGTCGTGGCCGGCGCCCGAGGTGATGCGACGATGCGAATAGCCGAGCATCTCTGCTGCGTTCTGCACGGCATCGACCAGCTTGGGATCGAAATGGGTCGGCGGCTTGCGCCAGATCAGCTCCAGCGTCACCTCGACCTTGCGCTTCCCAGCGATCTCCGCGACCGCTGCGCGAAGATCGCGGTCGAGCGCGTTCATGATCGCATCGTCTGCCGAGCGCAGATCGGCGGTGAACGCGATCTCGCCGGGAATGACGTTGCGCGAGGGGTTGGCGATCACGGCCTCACCCATGGTGCCGACCGCCTTGGGCCCGTGCTTTTTTGCGATTGTCTCTACGGCCAGCACGATCTCCGCCAGCGTCGCCAGCGCATCACGCCGCAGCGGCATCGGCGTCGAGCCGGCATGGCTCTCGAAGCCGGTGATCTTGCCGTCATACCAGAGCACGCCCTGGCCGGAATCGACCACGCCGATGGTCTTGTGTTCGGCTTCCAGGATCGGGCCCTGCTCGATATGCAACTCCACGAACGAGCCGAGCTTTTGCGCGCCGACCGGTGTCGTGCCACGATAGCCGATGCCATCGAGCGCCTGGCCGACGGTGACGCCCTCGGCGTCCTTGCGCGACAGGATGTCGTCGGTCGTGAAGTCGCCGACGTAAGCCGCGGATGCCATCATTGCCGGCGCAAAGCGCGAGCCTTCCTCATTGGTCCAGTTGACGATGCAGAGCGGCGCCTCCGTCTCGATCCCGGCATCGTTGAGCGTGCGCACCACTTCGAGCGCGGCGAGGGTGCCGAGGATGCCGTCGTATTTGCCGCCGGTCGGCTGGGTGTCGAGATGCGAACCGAGCCCGACGGGTGGCTTGCTCATGTCACGGCCCTTGCGCAGCGCGAACATCGAGCCGAGCGCATCGACCTTCACCTCGAGGCCCGCGCCCTCGCAAGCCTTGCGGAACCAGTCGCGCACCTGCTTGTCCTCGGCCGACAGCGTCAGGCGCCGGACGCCGCCCTTCGGCGTGCGGCCGAACTTCGCGGTTTCATGGATCGTATCCCACAGACGGGCGGAATCGATTTGCAGGTTGCTCGCTGCTCGGCTCATGCTGCTCTTCCTCTGAACGCCATTGTTCTGGAGCAGGATCCGCGCATCGCGTCTCAGGCTCCCTGAAGCATGGCTGTTCCATGGCCCGCGCTGGCAACCCCGTCAACCGACATGCTCGTATACGCGATCTGCCCGGCAAGATTGGCGACGCGCTCGACCGCGATCTCCTCCGGCGAGGTCAGCCAGGCCGCACAGAACGTCAGTGGCTGGATACTGAAGTCGGTCTTGAGCTCCTGTAGCCGGCCGTCGGCGAGTTCGTTCTCCACGATCGCAGCGGGAATGACGGCGATTCCCAAGCCTTCGATTGCCATATGGATGACAGTCGCGAGCGAGGCGCTGGCATGCAGCCGGATCGGCGGCAGATCAGGCCGGTTGAATAGCGAGCGCACCGTCTCGTAGGGCTGAGTCTTGCGCGCAAAGGTGATGATCGGGAATTTCGCCAGCTCATGCAGCGAGAACGGGCCGTTGCCGAGCCCGAGCGAAGGGCTGGTCACGAAGCTTACGGGATAATCGCACAGCACGCGGTTGCGCACGCTCGGGCCGGACAGCGGGCCGAGCACGAAGGCAAGCTCGATCTCCTGCGCGAGCAGGCGCGCGTTGAGATTCGGCGTGATGTCGACCTCGATCTCCAGCGACAGGTTCGGATAGGTGCTGTTCACGCTCTTGATCAGGCGCGGCAGCCAGGTGTGCACGATCGTTTCGGCGACGCCTAACCGCAGCGCGCCGCGCATCGCGGTGCGCTCGCCGACCTGAGCCATCATTTCCGAGCGCAGGCCGATCAGCTTTTCGGCGTAGACCATCATCTGCCGGCCGCTGGGGGTCGGCGAGGCCATCCGGTGGTCCCGGTTCAGCAGCTTGACCCCCATCTCGCGCTCGAGTTGGGCGATGCGCTGGGAAATGGCCGGTTGGGTGGTGTTAAGCCGTCGAGCCGCCCCGCGAAAACTCCCAAGCTTCACCACCCAGAGAAACGTCTCGATCGACCTGAAATCCAGCATCGGGGCCCTGTCTGAAAAGCGCTTGTCATGACCGATAAATCAGGGTTATCGATCTTGATCAAAAACAACGATTAGACTTTATAACACGATTGGGTTTGAGTGTTCATGTCGAGATATTAGGCAGGTGACTCTCGTGACTGTTTTTGCAGCACAGCAAGGTGAGGAGAATATGCTCCCGAGCCTCGAGGCCCGTCTGGCCTGCCGGAATGGCATGGCCTCCACGACGGCCGGCGTTGCCAACGGCTTTGTCCAGGGCAATCTCGCGATCCTCCCCGAGAAGCTCGCGGCCGCCTTCCATCGCTTCTGCCAGCTCAATCCGAAGCCGTGCCCGATCATCGGCATGTCCGATGTCGGCGATCCGCGCATCCCGACGCTCGGTGAAGACCTCGACATTCGTACCGACCTGCCGCGCTATCGCATCTGGCGCGACGGCGAGGTGATCGACGAGCCGACCGACATCAAGAAATACTGGCGCGACGATCTCGTCGCCTTCGTGCTCGGCTGCTCCTTCTCGTTTGAGGAGGCGCTGCTCGCCGAAGGCCTGCCGATCAAACACATCCAGCGCCAGGTGCGAGTGCCGATGTACCGCACCAATATCGCCTGCGGCTCCGCCGGTCCCTTCGCCGGGCCCATGGTGGTGTCGATGCGGCCTTTCAAGCCGGCGGATGCGATCCGCGCGGTGCAGATCACGACGCGTTTTCCCGCCGTGCATGGCGCGCCGGTCCATCTCGGCCATCCGCATCTGATCGGCATCAAGGACATTGCGAAGCCGGACTACGGCGATCCGGTGCCGGTCGAGGATGACGAAATTCCCGTGTTCTGGGCGTGTGGCGTCACGCCGCAAGCCGTCATTGCTGCTGCCAAGCTGCCCTTCGCCATGACGCATGCGCCGGGCCTGATGTTGGTAACTGATTTGCAGAACAAACAACTGGCTGTGCTGTAACGCTGATCCGAAAACTAAAGTGCAATGACGTTTCAACCAGAATGTCATCGCGCGCTAAGAGGCGATGCCCTAAAGGGCAGCAGCCGCCGTTTCTTGAGGCTTTACCGCGAGCGCTAGCCATTCTAGCTCGCGTCAAACAGGGGACTTGAGTAATGAAGATCAGCCGACGCAATGTTTTGCTTGGAGCCACCGCTGCCGCTGCGCTAGGCCCGATTGCGAGCCGCGCGGACACGCCGGAAGTGGCGATCGGCGTGATCTATCCGCTCTCAGGCTCCAGCGCGCAGATCGGTGTCGATGCGCAGAAGGCGTTCGAGACCGCGGCCGAGATCATCAACAAGGACTATGATTTCAAATTGCCGCTCGCCAAGGGCGAAGGCCTGCCGGGGCTCGGCGGCGCCAAGATCAAGCTGGTGTTCGCCGATCACCAGGCCGATCCGCAGAAGGGGCGCGCCGAGACCGAGCGCCTGATCACCCAGGAGAAGGTCTGTGCCGTGGTCGGCACCTATCAGAGCGCGGTGGCGGTGACGGTGAGCCAGACCTGCGAGCGCTATCAGATCCCGTTCCTGTCCGCCGACAACTCCTCGCCGAGCCTGCACCGCCGCGGCCTGAAATACTATTTCCGCGCCTCGCCCCATGACGAGATGTTTTCCAAGGCAATGTTCGATTTCTTCGATGCGCTGCGCAAGAAGGGCCAGAAGATCGAGACGCTGTCGCTGTTCCACGAGGACACGATCTTCGGCACCGATTCGGCCAACGCGCAGTCGAAGCTCGCGACTGAGCGCGGCTACAAGATCGTCTCCGACATCAAGTATCGCGCCAACTCGCCTTCGCTGACGGCCGAGGTGCAGCAACTCAAGGCGGCCGACGCCGACGTGCTGATGCCCTCGAGCTACACCACCGACGCGATCCTCCTCGTCAAGACCATGGCTGAGCTCGGCTACAGGCCGAAGAACATCATGGCGCAGGATGCGGGCTTCTCCGAAAAGGCGCTGTACGATGCGGTCGGCGACAAGCTCGAAGGCGTGATCTCGCGCGGCAGCTTCTCGCTCGATCTCGCCGAAAAGCGCCCGATGGTCGGTATGATCAACGAGATGTACAAGGCAAAGTCCGGCAAGGACTTCAACGACTACACCTCGCGGCAGTTCATGGGCCTGATCCTGATGGCGGAAGCCATCAACCGCGCCAAGTCCACCGACGGCGACAAGATCCGCGAGGCACTGGCCGCGACCGACATACCGGGCGACGTCACCATCATGCCGTGGATGCGGGTGAAGTACGACGAGATGGGCCAGAACAACGATGCCGATCCGGTGCTGCTGCAGTATCTCGGCGGCAAGTTCGTGACGATCGCGCCGCAGCGGGTCGCCGTCTCCGAGGCGGTCTGGCCGATGCCTTCGAAATAAGCGCGCGGCGGGGCAGGGGGACGTGACAGCCGAAACCATTATCCAGAGCCTCGCCAGCGGGCTTCTGATGGGCTTGCTTTACGGCCTGATCGCCGTGGGGCTCGCGCTCATCTTCGGCCTGATGGACGTGGTGAATTTCGCCCATGGCGAATTCCTCATGATTGCGATGTACGCGACCTTCTTCCTGTTCGCGTACGTCTCGATCGACCCCCTGTTGGCGGCGCCGCTGGTCGCCGCCGGCCTCTTCGTATTCGGCGCGCTGGTCTATCTCTTCGTCGTGCGCTTTGCGGTCCGCGCCAAGGCCAATGCCGGCATGGTGCAGATCTTCTCCACCTTCGGCCTTGCGATCGTGATGCGGGGGCTTGCGCAGTTCTTCTTCACGCCCGACTACCGCAGCATCGCCCATTCCTGGCTCGGCGGCAAAACGATTTCGGTCGCCGGCATCTTCCTGCCCGAGCCGCAGCTGGTCGGCGCGCTGGTGGCGATCGCGGCGTTCATCGGCCTCTACTTCTTCATTCATCGCACCGATTTCGGCCGCGCGCTGGAGGCGACCCGTGAGGATGCCGGCGCGGTCGCGCTCGTCGGCATCGACAAGAACCGCGTCTTTGCGCTCGGCTGGGGCCTCGGCGCAGGACTGGTGGGACTGGCCGGCGCCATCATGGCGGTGTTCTTCTATATCTATCCCGATGTCGGGGCGTCCTTTGCGCTGATCGCCTATGTGACGGTTGCCCTCGGCGGCTTCGGAAGCGTGTTCGGCGCCTTTGCCGGCGGCATCATCGTCGGCCTCGTCGAGGCGACGACCGCAATGATCCTGCCGCCGTCGTTGAAATCGGTCGGTGTCTACGCGGTGTATCTGCTCGTCGTCTTCATCCGGCCGCGCGGCCTGTTCGGGTCGATGTGATGGACAAGGATTTTACCAGCCGTCGCCGCCGCGAACTGATCATCGCCGCTTTCTTTGCGGCGCTCGCCGCCACGGTCCCGCTGTTTGTGAAAGACGTCTACATCCAGAACATCATGGTGCTGACCCTGATGTATGCGGCGCTGTCGCAGGCCTGGAACATCCTGTCCGGCTATTGCGGGCAGATTTCGCTCGGGCACGCGCTCTATTTCGGGCTCGGCGCCTACACCACGGCGCTTCTGTTCACGAAGTTCGGGGTGCTGCCGTGGTTCGGCATGCTCGCGGGCGGCGTGATCTCGGCTGTCATCGCCATGGCGCTCGGCTATCCCTGCTTCCGCCTCGGCGGCCACTATTTCTCGATCGCCACCATCGTCATTGCCGAGATCGCGCTGGTGTTGTTCCAGAACTGGGATTGGGCGGGGGCGGCGCTCGGCATCGACATCCCGATCCACCGCGATAGCTGGCTGACCTTCCAGTTCACACGCTCCAAGCTGCCTTACTTCTACTTTGCCCTCGTGCTCGCCTGCATCGCCTGGCTCGTGACCTGGTGGCTGGAGGATTCCAAATGGGGCTATTGGTGGCGCGCGGTGAAGGACAATCCGTCCGCCGCCGAGAGCCTGGGCGTCGATGTCTTCAACTCCAAAATGGGCGCAGCTGCCGTCTCCGCGTTCCTCACCGCAATTGGCGGCAGCTTCTATGCGCAGTTCGTCTCCTATATCGACCCCGAGAGCGTGATGGGCTTCCAGTTCTCGCTTCTGATGGCGCTGCCTGCTGTACTCGGCGGCATCGGTACGCTCTGGGGGCCGGTGCTTGGCGCGGTAATCCTGATCCCGCTCACTGAGCTTACGCGGTCCTATATCGGCGGCTCCGGGCGCGGCGTCGACCTCATCGTCTATGGTCTCATGATCGTCCTGATCTCGCTGGCGCGGCCGCAAGGCCTGGTCGGACTGTTCTCGGTCTCGAAGAAGGCGGTGTCGCGATGACGGCGCTGCTCGAGACCCGGGGCATCACCCAGCGCTTCAGCGGGCTGGTCGCCAACAGCAACGTGTCGATTTCGGTCGGGCGCGG
This sequence comes from Bradyrhizobium sp. Tv2a-2, assembly GCF_000472425.1. Classification (GTDB taxonomy): domain Bacteria; phylum Pseudomonadota; class Alphaproteobacteria; order Rhizobiales; family Xanthobacteraceae; genus Bradyrhizobium. Next base: position 56,970 of record NZ_AXAI01000009.1, read on the forward strand.
CGAGATCGTCGGCCTGATCGGCCCCAACGGCGCCGGCAAGTCGACACTGTTCAACCTGATCGCCGGTGTCTACACGCCGAGCGAAGGTTCGATCTGGTTCGACGGTGAGGACGTCACGCGGCTGCGGCCCGCCGCGCGCTGCCAGCGCGGCATCGGCCGCACCTTCCAGGTGGTCAAGAGTTTTGAGAGCATGAGTGTGATCGACAATGTCATTGTCGGCGCGCTGGTGCAGAACACCGTGATGCGCGAGGCTCGTCGCAAGGCGCATGAGGTGCTGGAGTTCACAGGCCTCGGAGCGCGTGCCGCGGTGCCGGCAAGCGACCTCGTGCCGGCGGAAAAGCGCCGGCTGGAAGTGGCGCGCGCGCTTGCGACCGAGCCGAAGCTGCTGCTGCTCGACGAGGTGCTGACCGGGCTGACGCCGACGGAGGCGCAGACCGGCGTGGAGCTGGTGCGCCGGGTGCGCGACACCGGCATCACCGTGCTGATGGTCGAGCATGTCATGGAAATCGTGATGCCGCTGGTCGACCGCGCCATCGTGCTCGATCTCGGCAAGGTGCTGGTTGAGGGCAAGCCGACCGAGGTCGTTCGCGATCCAAAAGTCATCACCGCCTATCTCGGGGACCGTCATGCTGTCGGTTCGTGAAGTCACCACCGCCTATCAGGGGCTGGTCGCCATCTCCTCCGTCTCGATCGAGGTGACGAAGGGCGAGATCGTCTGCGTCGCCGGCGCCAACGGCGCGGGCAAATCGACGCTTCTGAAATCGATCGCCGGCGCCGAACGTCCGCGCTCGGGTACGGTGACCTTCGACGGTAGTCGCATCGACGGGTTGGCGCCGCACCTCGTCACCGCCCGCGGCATCGCCTATGTGCCGGAGAACCGCAGGCTGTTTCCGCGGCTCTCGGTACGCGACAATCTGCGGCTCGGCAGCTATCTCTATCGCGGGCAGACTGACCGGGAAGGACCGCTGGACCTCGTCTTCAAGCTGTTCCCGCGCCTGCAGGAGCGGCTGGAGCAGCGCGCCGAGACGCTCTCCGGTGGCGAGCAGCAGATGCTTGCGATCGGGCGCGCGCTGATGACACGACCGCGGCTTCTGATGCTGGACGAGCCCTCGCAGGGTATCATGCCAAAACTGGTCGACGAAATCTTCGCCGCCGTGAAACGTATCCGCGATACGGGCATGACCGTGCTGATCGTCGAGCAGCGCATGGCCGAGTGCCTCGAGATCGCCGACCGCGCCTACATCCTGCAGACCGGCCGCGTGCTGATCGCAGGCCCGTCCGCCGAGATCAGGGTGAACCAGGACGTCCGCAAGGCGTATCTGGGGCTGTAGGTTTTCTCGCCGCCTGCGGAGCGGCTAAAGCATGATCCGGAAAAGTGTGTAGCGGTTTTCCGAAAAGATCATGCTCAATCAAAGACCTAAAGCGCGATGACGATTCAACCAAACCTCATCGCGCTTTAGTGCCCATGCGCCGGCAGCGTCAACCCGAACTTCTTGACCAGATCCGCAATCTGCTCCGGCGACAAAAATCGCGGGTTCAGCCCACGCAACAGCAGATACAGCCTCGCCGTCTCCTCCAGCTCCTCGGTCGCGAACACCGCTGCTTCGAGCGTATCGCCGGCGACCACCGGGCCGTGATTGGCAAGCAGCACCGAGGAATATTTCCCCGCCAGTCCCTTGATGGCGTCCGCCACCGCGGGGTCGCCGGGCCGGTAATAGGGCACGAGCGCGGTCGCGCCGCAGCGCATCAGGTAATATGCTGTCATCGGGGGAAGGACGGCGTGCGGGTCGATCTCGGGCAGCATCGACAGCGCGACCGAATGGGTGGAATGCAGGTGCACCACGGCACGCGCTGCGCTTCGGGTGTGGTATAGGGCGCTGTGCAGCGGCACTTCCTTGGTGGGCGCATCGCCCGACAGGAGGCGGCCCTGTGCATCCAGCCGCGACAGTCTGGCCGGATCGAGAAAGCCGAGCGAGGCGTTGGTCGGCGTGACCAGATAGCTGCCGTCATCCAGCCGCACGCTGATATTGCCGGAGGAGCCGGGCGTCAGCCCGCGCTCGAACAACGAGCGGCCGAACCGGCAGATATCTTCACGGACTTTTGCGTCCCCGGTTCCTGTTTCCTTCATGGCGGCCACCCTTTTTCTGCCTTGTCTCACGCTTTGGCAGCGTGGCCAAGCCATGATAGGCAAGAGGCAAAGCCGCAAATAAGGGAAACGCCGTATGCCGTCATCCGACAGACCTAAAATCGCCGTGATCGGGCTTGGCTCGATGGGATTTGGCATGGCGACCTCGCTCAGGCGCGCGGGATTTGAGGTGACTGGCTGCGATGTGTCCGCCGACAGCGTCGCCCGCTTTGTCGCCGACGGTGGCAAGGGCGCCGGGACGCCGGCTGAGTCGGCGAAGTCGGCCGATATCGTGGTGAGCGTCGTCGTCAATGCTGCCCAGACCGAGGCCATCCTGTTCGGCCAGAACGGCGTCGCGGAAACGCTGGCCAAGGATGCGGTGTTCATCTCCTCTGCCACCATGGACCCGGACATCGCCCGCCGGCTCGCGGCGCAACTCGAGGCAACCGGGCGGCATTATCTCGATGCGCCGATTTCGGGTGGCGCGCAGCGCGCCGCGCAAGGCGAGCTCACGATACTTGCGTCCGGCAGTCCGGCGGCTTTTGCAAAGGCGCGTCCCGCGCTCGATGCAATGGCGGCCAAGCTCTACGAACTCGGCGATGCTCCGGGCCAGGGCGCTGCGTTCAAGATGATCAACCAGCTCTTGGCCGGTGTGCATATCGCGGCCGCCTCCGAGGCGATTGCCTTTGCCGCGCGACAGGGGCTCGACATCCGCAAGGTCTATGAGGTGATCACGGCTTCCGCCGGCAATTCCTGGATGTTCGAAAACCGCATGCCTCATGTGCTCGACGGCGACTATGCCCCACGCAGCGCGGTCGAGATCTTTGTCAAAGACCTCGGCATCATCCAGGACATGGCGCGCTCGGCGCGGTTTCCGGTGCCGGTCGCGGCCGCGGCACTGCAGATGTTTCTGATGACCTCGGCCTCCGGCATGGGCCGAGATGATGATGCCTCCGTGGCGCGGATGTATGCGAAGATCGGCGGCGCCAAGCTGCCCGGTGAGACGAGCTGAGGAGGACGACAATGCCCCGTTTCGCTGCCAATCTCACCATGATGTTCAACGAGGTGCCGTTCCTCGATCGTTTCGAGGCGGCGGCCGAAGCCGGTTTCACCGCGGTGGAATTCCTGTTTCCTTACGATCATCCGGCGGATGAGGTCGGCGCGCGGCTGAAACGATTTGGGCTGACGCAGGCGCTGTTCAACCTGCCGCCGGGCGATTGGGCGGCCGGCGAAAAAGGTTTCGCGGCCTTGGCCGATCGTTTCGAGGATCTCAAACAGAGCCTCGTCACCGCGCTCCCTTATGCGAAGGCAACCGGCGTGAAGCGGGTGCATCTGATGGCGGGGATTGCAAGCCGGACGGACCCGCGAGCGGCCGAGGCGTTCCATAAATCGGTCGCCTGGGCTGCGGAGTTCTTCGCGCCTCACGGTCTTGATGTCGTCATCGAGCCGATCAATTCGCGCAACGTGCCCGGCTATTTCCTCAACGATTTCGCCTTCGCCCGCGATCTGATCGAGGAACTGCAAATCCCGAACCTGAAACTTCAGTTCGACATCTATCACTGCCAGATCATCCATGGCGACGTCACGATGCGGCTACGCGAGATGATGCCGATCATCGGCCATATCCAGATCGCCAGCATTCCCTCCCGCCATGAGCCCGACGGCGAGGAGCTGAACTATCCTTTCCTGTTCGACGAGCTCGACCGGCTCGGCTATGGCGGCTTTGTCGGCTGCGAATACAACCCGCGCGGCAAGACCACCGATGGCCTCGCCTGGTTCAAGCCATATGCCGGAGTAAAGCCGTGACCTTGAAGCTGGGCTGCATTGCCGACGACTATACCGGCGCCTCCGACCTCGCCAACACGCTGACCCGTGCAGGGCTTCGCACCGTGCAGACCATCGGCGTGCCCGCCGATGATCTGGCGCTGCCCGAGGTCGATGCCGTCGTGGTGTCGCTCAAGAGCCGATCGATCGAGGCGTCGCTTGCGGTGGCGAAGTCGCGTGCCGCCGAAAAATGGCTGCGCGGGCGCGGTGCACGTCACATCCTGTTCAAGATCTGCTCGACCTTCGATTCTACCGACCGGGGCAATATCGGCCCGGTGATGGATGCGTTGCGCGAGGACTGCGGCGAGAAGATCGTGCTGGTGACGCCGGCCTTCCCGGAGACCGGTCGCACCGTCTACCAGGGCAACCTGTTTGTAGGCGCGGTGCCGCTCAACGAGAGCCCGCTCAAGGATCACCCGCTAAACCCGATGCATGACTCGAATCTGGTGCGGGTCCTTGCGCGCCAGAGCCGGACCAAAATCGGACTGGTTCATCTCGCGACCGTTGCCAAAGGGGCGGAAGCGGTCCGCGCACGCCTGGCCGAGCTTGCGGCGCAAGGTTTTGGGGCGACCATCATCGATGCGGTGTTCGATGCCGATCTGGAGACCATTGGCCGCGTTGCTCTGGATCATCGGCTCTCGGTGGGCGCTTCCGGCATCGGGCTCGGGCTCGCCCGCGCGCTGGTCGCGACGACAAGCGGCAAGCCGGCCTCTTCCGGCGCAGCTGCAATGGCCGCGGTCGGCGGGGCCGCCGCGATTCTGGCCGGCAGCTGCTCGCAGGCGACGCTCGGCCAGATATCCAGTGCGGAGAAGGAGATGCCGGTGCTGCATCTCGATCCAGATGAGATCATTAAAGGCAAGGACGAAGCTCGTCGCGCCCTGGCCTGGGCGCGCGAGCGGCTGCAGAGCGGCCCGTTCCTGATCGCCTCAAGTGCCACGCCGGACCGCGTCGCCGCGCTCCAGGCGCGGCATGGCCGTGATACTACGGGTCACGCGATCGAGGACACCATGGCCGATATCGCCGAAGCCCTGGTGCAGGCCGGCGTGCGCCGTCTGATCGTTGCCGGGGGCGAAACATCGGGCGCGGTGGTCGACCGTCTGCAGATCCCGGGCTTCCTCGTGGGCGAGGAAATTGCTGCCGGCGTACCCGTATTGCGGGCAGTCGGCGCAGGGCAAGGCGATATGTTGCTTGCCTTGAAATCAGGTAATTTCGGCGGGGCGGAATTTTTCACGGATGCGCTCAGGCTCATGCGCTGAGCGCAGCGCCGCCTTTAGTCGTTATTCATTTCTTTCCTGTTCCGTAGTCGTACGGACCGCCGTTTACCTAAATTGAGGGTGCGACGTGTTTGATGGCGGCAGGCATTCGCCGGGTCTGTCGATTCACAGCATTCACGACGGCGCGCGATCTCTGCGCGCCCAGCCATAAGAGATTTATCATGCTCGCCAAGTACTCGATCCGCGCGAAGATCATCACGGTCGTCGCGTTCTTGCTCCTCGCGATGACCGGCATGGGTCTGCTTGCGGTCCAGAGCATGCATTCGATCAATGCCAGCACGGTCGACATCGCGACCAACTGGCTGCCGAGCGTCCGGGTGCTCGGTGAACTGCGCGCCGGCGTCATCACCTACCGCAACGTGATCCGCGAGCACATGCTGGGCGAGACGGCCGAGGACAAGGCTGCGACCGAGAAGGTGCTGCAGAGCGTCGTCGAGGCGAATGGCAAGATCCGCCAGAGCTACGAGCCCATGGTCACCTCGCCGCCGGAGCGGGCGCTGTACAACGACTGGGTCGCGAACTGGGAAAAGTACAAAAATGGTACCGAAGATGTCATGGCTCTGTCGCGCAAGAACCCGGGCCACTTCCCGCATGAGGCTCACGACCTGAACACCAAGACCGTCAACAAGATGGGTCTGGATGCCGACGAAATCCTGAAGAAGGATATCGATCTCAACAACGCGGGCGCCGACAAGGCGGCGGCCGACGCGGCAGCGAACTACAGCTCGGCGTTCTGGATGATGGCTACGATCCTCATCGCCGCCATCATTCTCGGCATCCTGGTCAGCGTCTACCTGATCCGCGACGTCTCCAGCGGCATTTCCTCCATCGTCAAGCCGATGCAGGCGTTGGGCCAGGGTGACCTGTCGGTGGAAATCCCCCACCGCGGCGAGAAGACCGAGATCGGCCTGATGGCGGATGCTCTGCAGGTGTTCAAGCAAGCCCTGATTGCCAAGAAGGCCGCCGACGAAGCCGCCGCGCGCGATGCGGAGGAGAAAATCGAGCGCGGCCGCCGCGTCGACGGCATCACCCGCGAATTCGAGGCAATGATCGGCGAGATCGTCAACACGGTGTCCTCGGCGTCCTCCCAGCTCGAATCCTCGGCCGGCACGCTGTCGACGACCGCGGAACGCTCGCAGAAGCTTGCGACCACGGTCGCCGCGGCGTCTGAAGAAGCCTCCACCAACGTGCAGTCGGTCGCTTCGGCCACCGAGGAGATGGCGTCCTCCGTTACCGAGATCAGCCGCCAGGTCCAGGAATCGGCGCGGATGGCGGGCGACGCCGTCGGCCAGGCCCGGGCCACGACCGATCGCGTCAGCGAGCTTTCCAAGGCCGCTACCCGCATCGGCGACGTCGTGGAACTCATCAACACCATTGCCGGCCAGACCAACCTGCTCGCGCTCAACGCCACCATCGAGGCGGCGCGCGCTGGCGAGGCTGGCCGCGGCTTTGCGGTCGTCGCTTCGGAAGTGAAGGCGCTCGCCGAGCAGACCGCGAAGGCAACCGGCGAGATCGGCACCCAGATCTCGGGCATCCAGGCCGCCACCCAGGAATCGGTCAACGCCATCAAGGAAATCTCGGGCACGATCGAGAAGCTGTCGGAAATCTCCTCGACCATTGCGGCGGCGGTGGAAGAGCAGGGCGCCGCGACCCAGGAAATCGCTCGGAACGTGCAGCAGGCCGCCCAAGGCACCCAGCAGGTGTCCTCGAACATCACCGACGTGCAGCGCGGCGCTACCGAGACGGGCTCGGCCTCCTCGCAGGTGCTCTCGGCCGCCCAGATGCTCTCCGGCGACTCCGGCCGGCTCAAGAGCGAGGTCTCGAAGTTCCTGACCTCGGTGCGCGCCGCCTAAGCGACGCGCGGCTGGCAATCAGTCCGACACGAATACGCCAAGAGTCCCGGCGCGCTATCCATGATCGCATCGAGCGCCGGGACTTGAATTTCTCAAGCGGGCCGTGGTTTTACGGCGCGTTTGTTTCATACCGGATTAATTGCCGCGCGGCAGCCGGCGACCGACACCTCCGGACGACGCCTAATGTGCCCAGCCGATGAGGCTGGGGTCGAAGACGAGCGGCCAGATCACGGTGTCGGGAGCAGATATCGCGGAAGTGAATACGCCCCATTACGCCCGCGCGTTAGCTAACCGGCTCAGATTCAGGTAAGGCGATACAACGCGCTTCGGGGAAGGCGGGTTCCGCGTTCTCCCCCTTTTGGTCCCTGGGAAACGCTTTACCAATGATCGCACTGGTCCGTATCGCCCTGAGCCGGCCATATACTTTCGTCGTGCTCGCGCTGCTGCTGCTGATCATTGGACCGCTGGCAGCGCTGCGTACCCCGACGGACATCTTTCCGGACATCCGCATTCCCGTGATCGGGGTAGTCTGGCAGTACACCGGACTGCCGCCGGACCAAATGGCTGGGCGCATCACGACGCCGTTCCAGCGCGCGCTGACCACCACCGTCAACGACATCGAGCATATCGTCGCCAATTCCTATAACGGCTTCGGCATCGTCAAGATCTTCTTCCAGCCGAATGTCGATATCCGTACCGCGAACGCGCAGGTCACGGCGATCTCGCAGACGCTTCTCAAGCAAATGCCGCCCGGCGCGACGCCGCCGCTAATCCTCAATTACAGCGCCTCCACGGTGCCGATCATCCAGGTCGCGCTGTCGGGCGAGGGGCTAACCGAGCAGAACCTCGCCGACATCGGCATCAATCAGTTGCGCACGCCGCTGGTCACCGTGCCCGGCGCTGCCATTCCTTATCCGTTCGGCGGCAAGCAGCGCCAGGTGCAGATCGACCTCGATCCTCAGGCGCTGCAGGCCCGCGGCCTGTCCGGCCAGGATATCGCCAACGCGCTGGCCGCCCAAAACCTGATCACGCCGGTTGGCACCCAGAAGATCGGCGAGTTCGAATACAACATCCAGCTCAACAACTCGCCGTTGAAGATGGAGGATCTCGGCAATCTCCCGGTCAAGACGGTCAACGGCGCCATGGTCTATATGCGCGACGTCGCCAGCGTCCGCGACGGCAATCCGCCCCAGACCAACATTGTTCACGTCAACGGCAACCGCTCGGTGCTGATGATGGTGCTGAAGGCGGGCTATACCTCGACGCTCGATATCATCGCCGGCATCAAGCAGAAGGTGATCGACGTCCGCGACCAGCTACCGGAAGCGCTCAAGATTGGTTTTATCGGCGACCAGTCGGTGTTCGTGCGCAGCGCCGTGACCGGCGTTGCCTTCGAAGGCGTGATCGCGGCGCTGCTGACCAGCGTGATGATCCTTCTCTTCCTCGGCAGCTGGCGCTCCACCATCATCATCGCGGTATCGATCCCGCTGTCGGTCCTGGGCGCGATGGTGATGCTTTCGGCGATCGGCGAGACGCTTAACATCATGACGCTGGGCGGACTCGCGCTCGCCGTCGGCATTCTGGTCGACGACGCCACCGTCACCATCGAGAACATCAACTGGCACTTGGAGCAGGGCAAGGACGTCGAGCCCGCGATCATGGACGGCGCTCGCCAGATCGTGACGCCGGCCTTCGTCTCGCTGCTCTGCATCTGCATCGTATTCGTGCCGATGTTCTTCCTGACCGGGGTCGCGCGCTTCCTGTTCGTGCCGATGGCGGAAGCGGTGATGTTTGCCATGATGTGGTCGTTCATCCTGTCGCGCACGCTGGTGCCGACCATGGCGAAATATCTCCTGCACAAGCACGAGCATCACGACGGTCCGCCGCCGCCGTCGCGCAATCCGCTGGTGTGGTTCCAGCGTGGTTTTGAGGCGCGGTTCGAGCGCATTCGCACCGGCTATCGCGACCTGCTGACGCTCGCCATGCACCACCGGGCGATCTTCCTGATCGGATTCCTCGGCTTTGTCGGATTGTCGTTCCTGCTTACGCCCTATCTCGGCCGCAACTTTTTTCCGGCGGTGGATTCCGGCTCGATCCTGATGCATGCCCGCACGCAGATCGGCACCCGCATCGAGGAAACCGCCAATCAGTTCGCCGATGTGCAGAAGGCGATCCGCAGGATCGTTCCGCCGAACGAGATCGAGACCTTGGCCGACAATATCGGCATGCCGATCTCCGGCATCAACATGACCTATAACAACACCGGCGTGATCGGCCCGCAGGATGGCGACATCCAGATCAAGCTGAAGGAGGGCCACCGGCCGACCGAGGACTATGTCCAGGCCATGCGCGAACAGTTGCCGCGACAGTTTCCGGGCATGACATTTGCGTTCCTGCCTGCCGACATCGTCAGCCAGATCCTCAATTTCGGCGCGCCGGCACCGATCGACCTGCAGATACGCGGCGCCAATCTCGACGCCAATTTTGCCTATGCTAACAATCTGCTCAGCCGTATCAGGAAGATTCCCGGCATTGCCGATGCGCGGATCCAGCAGTCACCCAGCAACCCGACCTTCAACATCGATGTCGATCGTACCCGCGCGCAATATGTCGGTCTGACCGAGCGCGACGTGACCAATTCTCTCGTCGTCAATCTCGCCGGCTCCTCGCAGGTCGCGCCGACCTATTATCTCAATCCGGACAACGGCGTGTCCTATTCGATCGTGATGCAGACGCCGCAGTTCCAGATCGACTCCTTGAGCGCGCTGCAGACGCTGCCGATCACCGCGGCCTCGACATCGAGCTCGCCGATACTGGGCGGCATCGCCAACATCACCCGGTCGATCTCCAGCGCCGTGGTCTCGCAATACGACATCCAGTCCATGGTGCAGATCTTCGCGACATCGCAGGGCCGCGACCTCGGCTCGATTGCAGCCGATGTGAAGGCCGCGATCGCGGATACCGCCAGGGAGGTGCCGAAGGGCTCATCGGTGGTGCTGCTGGGCCAGGTGCAGACCATGAACAGTGCCTTTGCCGGCCTGCTGTTCGGCCTGCTCGCCGCGGTCGTGCTGATCTATCTCCTGATCGTCGTGAACTTCCAGTCCTGGTCCGATCCGTTCGTGATCATCACGGCGCTGCCGTCCGCCCTTGCCGGCATCATCTGGATGCTGTTCACGTCGCACACCACGCTGTCCGTTCCGGCGCTGACCGGCGCCATCATGTGCATGGGTGTTGCGACCGCCAACAGCGTGCTGGTCATCAGCTTTGCCCGCGAGCGTTATGAGGCGCTCGGCGATCCCGTAGCCGCCGCGATCGAGGCAGGGTTTGTCCGCTTCCGTCCGGTGCTGATGACGGCGCTCGCCATGATCATCGGCATGACGCCCATGGCGTTGAGCCTGGGCGAGGGCGGTGAGCAGAACGCGCCACTGGGCCGTGCCGTGATCGGGGGCCTGATCTTCGCCACCGTGGCAACCCTGATGTTTGTGCCGGTGGTATTCAGTATGGTACACAAGAAGCAGGGCGCCAACGATGGCGCCGCATTGGAGACACCGCATGCCCACTGAACAGACGCCACCGGTTTCTCGCCGGAAGTTGGGCATTTTCGGTGTCGTAGCGATTACCGCCGCCGTCCTGATCGTGGTCACCGGCATCCGCGCGCGTGAGCAGGCGAGTGCCGAGCTCAGGCAATGGACCGACGACCAGGCGATCCCGACGGTGGCCGTGGCGCAGCCCGACGCCAAGGCGCTGAGCGCCACCATCGATCTGCCGGGCCGGCTTGAAGCCTATTACCGCGCGCCGATCTTCGCCCGCGTCAGCGGCTACCTGAAGAGCTGGACCGCCGATATGGGCGCCAGAGTGAAAACAGGCGACGTGATTGCCGAGATCGAGGCGCCGGACCTCGATCAGCAGCTCTTGCAGGCGCGCGCCGATCTGACCAGCCAGGAGGCGAGTGCCAAGCTGTCGGAAGCGACGTTGAATCGCCGCAAGACGCTGATCCCGTCCAACTTCGTTTCCATGCAGGAAATCGACGAACGCACCGCGGACCTGTCCAACAAGAAGGCTGCGGTGAAGGCCGCCGAGGCCAACGTCGAGCGGCTGGAGGCGCTCGCCGGCTACAAGAAGATCACCGTGCCGTTCGACGGTATCGTCACGGCGCGCGACACCGACGTCGGTGCGCTAATCAATGCCGGCGGCGGCGGCACGCCGATGTTCGTGATCTCCGATACCTCCAAGCTCCGCCTCTATGTCAACGTGCCGCAGAACTACGTCCCGGAGATCAAGATCGGCGCGAAGGCCGTGATCACCGTGCCCGAATATCCAAACCGCGCCTTCCCGGCGACAGTCGAATCCTCCTCGCGGGCTGTCGACGTCAACTCCGGCACGACGCGCATGCAGCTCGGGATCGACAATGCCAAGGGCGAATTGATGCCGGGCGGCTATGCCAGCGTGAAGCTCAGCCTGGAGCGCGGCAGCGTGCCGCTGCACATCCCTGCAAGCGCCCTGATCTTCAACCAGAACGGCCTGCGCGTGGCGACTGTGGGAGCCGGCGACAAAGTCCGCTTCAAGACGGTGACCATCGCGCGTGACCTCGGCCGCGAAATCGAGATCGGCTCCGGCCTGTCAGCGGATGACCGCGTCATCGTCGCCCCACCCGACGGCATCGCCGACGGCGACCAGGTCCACATCGCCGGCAGCGCCCCCAAGCCGGCGCCGAAGGTTTCCGAGCGGCAGGATGTGAAGGGGTAGGGCGGGCTCTTTCCTTCTTGCCTGATCCCGCTTGCGGGGAGAGATCGCATCGCATCGTCGGACGCGATGTCGATGAGTGGACTCTCCGCGCACTCCTTTCCGAGCATGCGGATGCGGCCCCTCTCCCCGCGCGAGCGGGGCGAGGGAGATGCGAGGGAATCACGCCACCTTCCACTCCGGCACGCCGTCGGCCGCCATCGTGATCTGGCCCACCGAACCAACCGGCGTGCGGTCCATGTTCGTCAGATGGGTCAACGTTGCCGTATCCTGCGTCTGAATGCGCCCCAATGTGCGGGTGCCTGTCGCCGTCCGCAGCATCACCACGCCGTGTTCGATGTCGCCATTGCGACCGTAGAGCAGCGTAAAGCTCTCCACCTTCCCCGTGCCTGAGGGCTCGTCGACGAAGTCAGGAACGGCGCCCTTGCTGCGGTCGGCGACGGCCTGAACGCTCGTCTCCTGTGATAGCTGCTCCCGCGGCGCCTGCCGTGACAGCACCAGCGCGTGATGTTTGGTCACGAAGCCGCCCTGGCCATAGAGCAGGCCGAGCTTGGCCCCCTCGCGCATCTTCCGCACCATGGCGCAGGCGGCATGGGTCATATAGGTGTTGAGCGGTGCGCCAAAGAAGGTGAGGCCGCCAGTGACAGTGGGCTTGACGTCGGGCCCGATCTTGAGCGTGCGGCGGGCCATCTTGGGCACGCAGGGGAAGCAGCTATAGAGTTCGATCGCATCGAATGCGCGGCCATCGCCCCCGACCATCCCCATGACAGCATTGAGCACCGCGTTCTGCGGATGGCTTTCGCTGAACTGGTCGCGGATCAAATAGTCGCGCGGTTCTTCGGCAGAGGCGCCGCCGAGCGGATAGATCAGGCGCTCCTCGGCAATGCCCGCCGCGCGCGCCCTTGCGAGACTGGTCAGTAGCACCGCGCCGCCCATGTTCACGGTCGGATTGGCGACCATCAGCTTGGTGTAGGGCCAGGCGATCGGGCGGTTGTCGGGCGTGGGCGTCGTGATCTCCTCCGGCGTAAAATGCCGCTTCAGCCAGGCATTGGGATTGTGCGCGGCGGCGTCCGAATAGCGCGACCACAACTGGCCGGATTCCGCGAGCGCCTCGCGCGGGGTCTGGCCCCAATGCGCGGAGCTTGCTACCTCGTAGAAGGGATAGACGCTTACGGGACGGAACACGCCGAGCTTCACGGCGAGCGGTTTCTGGAATGCCGCACCGCGCTTCGGCTCTGGCACATCATGGGCGAATGGTGTCCAGGGAAGGCTTACGCCGGCGCGCTCGGCCTTGGTTGCGGTCGACTGCGCTTCGGCGCCGCAGATCGCGGCGACGCTGCATTCGCCGCGCGCGATACGCTGCGCCGCCTCGTGGATGTAGCGGATCGGGCTCTCGCCGCCGACCGGGCCGTAATAGCAATGGGCCGGCGTCACGCCGATGCGTTCGGCCAGGAGCTTTTCAGGATCGCGATAGCGCCAGCTCAGGAAGTTCACCACATCGAGCGAGCCAAGCTCGTGCAGCAGCTTCGCACCGGCGTCCTGCTCGGCGCGCTTGAGCGCCTGCTCGAGCAGCGTCAGCGGTTCGAGGCCGTCTTCAATATGCTTGGGCCGGTCGACGATCTCGCCGATGCCGACGATGACGGGAATGCGGTCTGGGGAGAGGGATTGGACTGTCATTGTTTTTGTCGTCACCTTGTTGAATGCCGCTCCTCATCCTGAGGAACCGCGCCGAGCGCGGCGTCTCGAAGGACGGGGCCCGATTGGGACCTTCATGATTCGAGACGCGCTCCGCGCTCCTCACCGTGAGGATCTTGCTACTCCGCGACCAGCGCATTCATGTGCTCGATCGCTTCCACAAAATCTTCCTTGAACTCCTGCACCACGGCGCCGGCGGATTTCACGCTGTCGATTAGCCCGACACCCTGGCCGACGAAATAGCTGACGAGATCGCGCGCGCGGGCGTTGCCGCTCGCAGCCGCCCGGTCGATGGAATGAAAGGCGTCGCGGCTGATGATGCTCTGCAACGGCATCGGCAGCGCGCCGGGGCTGTTCTCGCCGCGATCCCAGGCATCGGTCCACACCGAGCGCAATTGCCGCGCCGGCTTTCCGGTGCGTCCTTTCGAACGTACCGCGTCGCGCGAGGATGCCGCGATCATCTTCTCGCGAAAAATCTCCGTCGTCTCGGATTCCACCGTCGATAGCCACACCGAGCCGGTCCAGGCGCCCGCCGCGCCCATGGCCATGCAAGCCGCCATCTGGCGGCCGGTCATGATGCCGCCGGCCGCAAGCACCGGCACGTCGCGGATCGGCTTGATCGCCTTGATCACCTCCGGCACCAGCACCATGGTCGACACCTCGCCGCAATGACCGCCGGCCTCCGTGCCCTGCACCACGAGGATGTCGACGCCGGCTGCGACCTGGCGCAGCGCGTGCTCCTTGGCGCCGACCAGCGCCGCAACCGGCACGCCGTGCTTCTTGCCCATCTCGATCATTTCCCTGGGCGGCACGCCGAGCGCATTCGCGATCAGCCGGATCGGATGGCGGAAGGAAACCTCGAGCAGCTGAAGCGCAGTTTCCCGATCGAACGGTTGCGGCTGGTTGTCGGCGACACTCGTAGTCGCAAGCTCGACATCGTATTTCTTCAGGAGATCGCGGGTGAAGTCGCGATGCTGCGGCGGGATGCGCGCTTCCAGGCTCTTCCAGGTGACGTGCTTCTCGCCGGCGGTGGAGATATTTTCCGGGATCAGCACGTCGACCCCATAGGGCCTGCCGTCGACATGATCGTCGATCCACTTCAACTCCTGCTCGATCGTGTCGGGCGAATGAACGGTCGCGCCCAACACGCCGAAGCCGCCGGCGCGGCTCACCGCGGCGACCACGTCGCGGCAATGGCTGAAGGCCAGCAGCGGAAACTCGATGCCCAGCATCTCGCAGATCGGCGATTTCATCGGTGTTCACTCCCTCGCGGCAGATTCCGTCTGCTCGTGTTGTTTTGAAAGATGTAGACGACGCTAGCCCATTGGAGGGCGCGACGCCAAGCGCGTTTTCCTTCTTCGACTTGCGTGCAGGCGCTAGCCGCGTAGTAGGCATTCCGCCGAGTAAAATATGCCGGCCCTCAGGGTGAGGATCTGGCGTGCGGCCTTGCCTCTTGCGCTTTCGTGCGGACGTGGAATGCTTCTGTCCAAATCAGAAAACCAGGGAGCGTCCTTCGATGTCCGCAAGCGAGACGAGCAAGCAAGGCCATGAACGCTACGACGTCGTCGTGGTCGGCGCGGGCTTTGCGGGGATGTACATGCTCCATCGCCTGCGCGATCTCGGCTTCTCGGTGCGGGTCTACGAGCAGGGCGGCGGCGTTGGCGGAACCTGGTACTGGAACCGCTATCCCGGCGCGCGCTGCGATGTCGAGAGCATGCAGTACTCCTATTCGTTTTCGGATGACCTGCAGCAGGAATGGGACTGGAGTGAGCGTTATGCGCCGCAGCCGGAGATCCTGAAATACGCCAACCACGTTGCCGATCGTTTTGGCTTGAGGGTCGACATTCAATTCAATACTCGCGTCGATCGCGCGGCATTTGACGAGGCAGAGAATATCTGGCGGGTGACGACCTCCGACGGCAAGACGATCATCACACGCTTCGTGGTGCTTGCGACCGGTTGTCTTTCCAACGCCCGCATGCCGGACATCAACGGCCTCGAAAGCTTCGAGGGGCCTGTTTATCACACCGGCAACTGGCCACATGAGCCGGTCGATTTCACGGGCCTGCGCGTCGGTCTGATCGGCACGGGTTCGTCAGGTATCCAGTCAACTCCGGTCATTGCGGAGCAGGCAAAACATCTCACGGTGTTCCAGCGTACCGCGAATTTCTCCATTCCGGCGCGTAACGCCAAGCTGACGCCGGAGGAGCGGCAGGCCTTCCGCGAGAAATATCCGGAGGTCCGGCACTTTGCGCGATGGGAGGCGCGCAATGGCATCTATACCGAGTTGCCGGATCGCGGTGCGCTCGACGACGGCGCCAATGAGCGGCGCTCGAAATATGAGGGACGCTGGCAGCGCGGCGGATTGACCTTCATGTCGGTCTACAACGATCTCGCCATGAGCAGGCCGGCCAACGACACCGCGGCCGAGTTCGTCCGCGGCAAGATCGCCGAGATCGTCGCCGATCCCAAGGCGGCGGCGCTGTTGCAGCCGCGCTCGCACCCGATCGGCACCAAGCGCATCTGCATCGATACCGACTATTTCGCGACCTTCAATCGCGACAACGTCACCCTGGTCGATATCAAGTCGAGCCCGATCGAAGAGATCCTCCCGCACGGGCTGCGTACCGCCACTGCGACTTACGAACTGGACGCGCTGGTGCTGGCGACCGGCTTCGACGCCATGACCGGCTCGGTCGCCAAGATCGACATCGGCGGACGCAATGGAGTGTCGCTGAACCAGAAATGGTCGGAAGGTCCCAAGACCTATCTCGGACTGATGACCGCCGGCTTTCCCAATCTCTTCATCATCACCGGCCCCGGAAGTCCGTCGGTGCTGTCGAACATGATTGTCTCCATCGAGCAGCATGTCGACTGGATCGCGGATTGCCTCGGGCATCTGCGTAGCAATGGCCTGGAGGTAATGGAAGCGGACACGAGCGCCGAGGAAAAATGGGTGGCCCATGTCAACGAGGTCGCGCATGGCACGCTCTATCCGCAGGCCAATTCCTGGTACATGGGCGCCAATGTTCCGGGCAAGCCGCGCATCTTCATGCCCTATATCGGTGGCGTCGGCGTCTACCGGCAGATCTGCACCGATGTTGCGGCCAAGGGCTATGAGGGGTTTGTGCTGACGGCGGCGGAGCAGGAGCGGGCGGCAGCGGTTTTCTGAGACCGCCACTACAAGCCGGGCCGTGACGAGAGAATGGGCCGTCGCGCCCTCTTGGCGTAGGGCCGCGATCTTAAATTTTTGTTCTGCTGGCGACCTGCATGCGCACGCCAGCAGCCCATAAGATTACGGAATCTTGCGTAAGCGTCGTCCGCTTTTCGCGTGGACGGCCAGCGCCTATTGCGTGCCTTGCGCGGCAGGAAATACGACGCGATCATCGGTACGACAGTAGCGATCTGCGAACATGCGCCCCACCGGATGGTAGCGCTCCATGTGCACGCGCATCGCCTTTTGGTCCCAGAGCTCGTCACGGATGTAGAAATGAATGCCTTCGCCCATGACGAGCTGGCGGTCGCCGTTGACGTCGATGGTCCTCCACGTCTTGCATTCCATCGCCCATGGCGCGTCGGCAAGCCGGGGGGGCGCGACCCGCGTCGAAGGCGCAAGCTTGAGCCCCAGATGATTCGGCTCGCCGATGTCGGGCGGAAAGTCTCCGCTGGATTCGTGCATCGCTCGCGCAAGCGGCTCGTCGGCAATGTGGACGACGAACTCGCCCGTGCGCTGGATGTTGGCGAGCGTGTCCTTGATCCGACCGTCGGGGCGGGCGTTGACGGCGATCATGCAGAGCGGCGGATCCTCAGAGAACACGTTGAAAAAACTGAACGGCGCAGCGTTGACCACGCCGGTCGGACCGAGAGAGGTCACCCAGGCAATCGGCCGCGGCAGCACGAAGGAGGTGAGCACCTTGTAGCGCTCGCGGGGCGAGAGGTCGGTGGCGTCATAGTCCATTTTATTTCCTTTTTGCATGGTGGGCGCTGCCGAAGGTAATCCGAGGTTCTCCGCCGATAAAGCCGCGAAGTCATGCTGTGGTGCCCTGCTTGCATGAGCGCAACGAGACGGGAGGCCAGCTTGCGGCCTTTTGTCGTCTCGGTCGCTGCGGCTCTTCCGCATGGAGTGGCGTTGATGTAACCTCTTTTCAGAGCCGCTGCCGGGACGTGCCGAAGCCCTGGAAATTATTGCGGCGCCTGTGCCCACGGCGGGCCCTGCAATTTATTCGAATTTTTTCAAGCACCAAGACAACCATCCCTCGCGTGTCGCGGATGGATATTGATTTTTGAACCCACATCCCATCGGAGAAATCGCCATGCATTTCTGCCTGACAGGACAGTACACGCCACGCGCCCTTAACAGCATCATGGAAAATCCCACTCAAAATCGCTACGAGGCGGCCAAGAAGCTGGTCGAAGCGGCCGGCGGAAAGTTGATTTCGATGTATTCGATGTCGGCGGAGGGGCCGAGCGTGCTGACCATTTTCGACGTGCCGGATCCTACCATGGCGCCGGTGATCTCCGGCCTCGTGGTGGCCGCCGGTACGCTGCAGAACGTCAAGCTGACGCGCCTGTTCACGCAGGAGGAGATCGTGCAGGTCCGGCAGAAGGCTGCCAAGCTCCGCGGTTCGTACACGCCACCCGGCGGCTAGCCACGGTTCGGGTGCCTGTCCTTTTGATTGAGGAAGGTAGAAAAGAAAGCACCCAAGCGAAACAAGAGAACGCCGATGCGAAGCATCGGCGTTGCCGCGGGTTGCCGCGCCAAAAACCGATCGCGCTCGCGTATTCTTACGGGTTAGTGCTCGCACCGCAATTCCTGCGATGCGCAAGCGCACAGTCCTCCTCTTGCGAAATATCAACGAGCTTGCTCAGGAAGAGATAGCCGAGCACGAGGGCGATCACGAGCGCAACGACGTACATCGCAAGCCTGCGGTTTGAGATCGGCGGTGTGTCACCGTCGCCGCGATCCGGCGGATTTCGTGACAGCTCGTCGTCTCTGCTCGACACCGTCCTGCCTCGCGTTGTGATGAAGTCCGCCCGCGTCAATGCGAAGCACGCAGAGCTTCGCGTGACGCGCGCCGCTATGCGCAATAGTTAAAATGCGGTGTAACCGCCGTCGATCACGAAGCAATCGGCCGTGTGATAGGACGACGCCTTGCTCATCAGATAAACCGCAATGCCGCCGAAATCGCCGGGCTCGCCGAAGCGGCGCATCGGAATGCGCGGCATCACGGCGCCGACGAATTTGTCGTCAGCCATGATCCTCGCAGTCATGTCGCTCTTGATCCAGCCGGGCAGGATCGCATTGGCGGTGACGCCATAGCGGGCGAGTTCCACGCCGAGCGCTCGGCAGAGCGCGTTGAGGGAAGCCTTGGTCGCGGCGTAGTGCTCGTTGCGCGCGGTGCCGAACAGCGACGCCAGGCTCGAGGTCGCAACCAGCCGACCGAACTTGTCGCCATTGTTGGCGCGCTCGGTCATGTGGCGTGCGGCCACCTGGAATGCATGGAACACGCCGTCCAGATTGGTTGCGAACATCGCGCGCCACTCCTCCTCGGTGCGTTCGATGAAGGCGCGCCGCCCGCCACCGCCAATGCCGGCATTGGCAAAACAGCCGTCGACGCGGCCAAACACATCCAGCGTCGCCTTCATGGCCTCATTGACGGAGGCCGGGCTCGTAACGTCGCAGACGCGACTCTCGACCTTGCCGGGACTGCCGGCCATTGTCGCGAGCGCCGCCTTGTTCTTTTCCGCATTGCGGCCCCAGATCGAGACATTGCAGCCACTCAACGCAAGTGCTTGGGCGATGCCGAGGCCAATACCGCCATTGCCGCCGGTGACGACCGCAACGCGGCCGGTGAGATCGAACATGTTCATGAGCGTGTCCTTGTCAGGCATTTTCGTTGTTATGACGCACGTCAGCCGTGCATCGAAGGGAGGTCATTGTTTGCCGGCAAGCATGGACAAGCGCGCGGCAAAAATCAAATATGCGGTATGAAGCTGCGCTGGTCCGCACTGCGGAATTTGGATCGCAAGAGACTATCGCAAACGATGATCACAAGAGATCAAGAGGAAACCATGCAATTCAAGCACTGCACGCTCGATTTCGACGGACCGGTCGCGGTCCTCAAGCTTGATCACCAGGAGGTCATGAACGCGGTCTCGATGGACATGCTCGCCGGCCTTGCCGAGGCGCTTGACGAGATCGAGGCCAACAAGGCAACCGTGCGCTGCGTGGTGCTGACCGGGGCGGGCCGCGCCTTCTGCACCGGCGCCAATCTGCAGGGTCGTAACCAGCAACAAAAGCCGGGTCGCAGCAACGCGGGTGCGGCCCTGGAGACCGCGTTCCATCCGTTCCTGCGGCGGATCCGTAACCTGCATTGCCCGCTGGTCACTGCCGTGAACGGCCCGGCCGCCGGCGCCGGCATGAGCTTCGCGCTGCTCGGCGACATGATCCTGGTCGCGCGCTCCGCCTATTTCCTGCAGGCCTTCCGCCGCATCGGCCTGGTGCCTGATTGCGGCTCGACCTGGCTGTTGCCGCGCCTGGTCGGCAAGGCGCGTTCCATCGAGTTGTCGCTGATGGGCGAGCGCCTCCCGGCAGAGAAGGCACTCGAATGGGGGCTGATCAATCGCGTCTATGACGATGGCGTGTTGATGGAGGAGGCGATGAAGCTCGCGCGCGAGCTTGCAAGCGGGCCGACGGTCGCGCTGTCCTTGATCCGCAAGCTCTATTGGGACAGCGAGGAAAATTCCTTCGAGGAGCAGCTCAACCTGGAGTACCAGTCGCAGCGCATCGCGGGCGCAACGGATGACTTCAAGGAAGGCGTCGCCGCCTTCCTTGAAAAGCGCCCGGCCAAGTTCGCAGGCAAATGATCGAGGCGGAGCTCAGCCGCTCGGTGCGAGGCTGGTATCCGGGCGCAACTGGCGTTGCTTCGGCGGCAAAATTGTCCGGCGGCGCCAGCCAGGAGACCTGGTCGTTCGAGATTGTCCATCCCTTGGGCAATCTCGGCGCCATCCTGCGCCGTGCGCCCAAGGGCTACGGCGCATCGCCGACGCGCGCGGCGGGGCTTGCGGCGGAAGCACGCCTGATGCAGCTCGCTTACGAGGCCGGTGTGCCGTCGCCGCGCGTGCTGCATGTGCTGACGCCGGAGGACGATCTCGGCACCGGCTTCATCATGGCCCGTGTCGAAGGCGAGACGATCGCACGCAAGATTCTGCGTGACGCGGAGTTCGCTGCAGCCCGGCCGAAGCTGGCGCGCCAACTCGGCCAGATCGCTGCGGGTATTCATGGTCTGGCGCGCGAAAAATTGCCGGAGCTGCGTCGGCTGACTGCGACGGCCGAGATCGCCGAGCTCGCGCGCGAATATCGCAGTCTCAACTGGCCGAAGCCGGTATTCGAGCTCGCGCTGCGCTGGCTCGCCGAGCACGATCCCGGCCCGCCGCAACGGGAGACGCTGGTGCATGGCGATTTCCGCCATGGCAATCTCATCATCGGCCCCGACGGTGTCCGCGCCGTGCTCGACTGGGAACTCGCCCATCTCGGCGACCCCATGGAGGATCTCGGGTGGATCTGCGTCAACTCCTGGCGCTTTGGCGAGATCGACAAGCCAGTCGGCGGCTTTGGCTCTCGCGAAGAGCTGTTCGGCGGCTACGAGGCCGCCGGCCGCAAGGTCGACGCTGACAGGGTGACGTTCTACGAGGTCATGGGCACGCTGCGCTGGGGCGTGATGTGCGGCGGCATGATGCAGCGTTTTCGGCTGGGTCCCGATCATTCCATGGAACGCGCCATGATCGGACGCCGGGCGTCGGAAACGGAGATCGATTTGCTGCGGCTGCTGGCGCCGCGAGGAAACTGACATGCAGGACGAACCGACACCAACGGAACTGACGAAAGCCGTGGCTGATTTCCTGCGTGACGACATCGCGCCGACACCGTCAGGCCACAGCGCGTTCAAGCTCCGCGTTGCCATCAACATACTCGATCTGGTGACACGGCAGTTGACGCTGGAAAAGGGAAGCGATGCCGCGGAAGCTGCGCGGCTGCGGCAGATGCTTGGCATGGACAGCTCGCTGATCGAGCTGAATGGTGTCCTCTCCGACAAGATCGCGAGCGGCGAGATGGACCTGCGAACGCCGGGTCTTGCCGAGCATCTCTGGCAGACCACGATGGACAAGCTCGCCGTCGATCAGCCGGGCTATGCGGCGTACAAGAGGGAGCTGGGGAGAGGCAACACCGGCGCCTAGCTCTCCGCTGTCATTCCGGGGCGGTCCGAAGGACCGAACCCGGAATCTCGAGATTCCGGGTTCGGTGCTAACGCACCGCCCCGGAATGACGTTGCCGACAACTACCGCCCTACCCATTTTGGCGGCCGCTTCTCGGCAAACGCCTTCGGTCCCTCGATGTAGTCCTGCGACGCCACCATCGCCTTTACAGCGGGGTAGTCGCGCTGTTCGGCCATCGCCTGCTCCAGCGAGACGCCAAGGCCCTTCTGAATCGTCTGCTTGGAGGCGCGGATCGACATCGGCGAGTTCTTGCAGATGGTCTCCGCCCAGCGCAGCGCGGCGGAAAGCGCTTCGCCCTGCGGCACCACCTCGTTGACAAAGCCAAGCTCGAGCCCCTCGCGCGCCGGAACGTGGCGTGCGGTCAGGATCATACCCATGGCACGTTTCAGACCGATCTGCCGGGGCAGGCGATGCAAGCCGCCGGCGAGAGCCGCAAGTCCTACCCGCGGCTCGGGCAAGGCAAACGTCGCGTTCTCGGAGGCGATGATGAGGTCGCAGGCGAGCGCGATCTCGAAACCGCCACCCATGGCGACGCCATTGACCGCCGCGATGATCGGCTTGTCGCAGTCGAAGCGCGTGGTCAGCCCGGCAAAGCCGCCCTTGTCCCAGCCGCGCTTGCCGCCCGCCGCCTGCCATTTCAGATCATTGCCGGCGCAGAACGCCTTGTCGCCGGCGCCGGTGACAATTGCGACCCACTGCTCGGGATCGGCCGAGAAGTCGTCAAACACCTTGTTGAGCTCGAAATGCGCCTCGATATGCAGCGCGTTGTACACTTCGGGCCGCGACAGCGTGACGATGGTGATAGGCCCCTTGCGCTCGACCTTCGAGAATTTCAGCTCCATGTTTGCTCCCTCGATTTTTCTGTAGCGCGGAATGCGGACGCGCCATCCTAGCTTGTTTCCGCAAGCCGAAGTCATGCAATTATGTCATTCAACCACGCTGGGCCAGCCCCGCGTTACAGGCCATGTCAGCCGGCGTTAGTGTGGGCTAACAACGATGAAACGATTTTTGGGAGACACGCCTTGGATTTCGCATTGCCCGCCGATCTCGTCGCCTATCTCGACGAACTCGACCGTTTCATCACGCGCGAGATCAAGCCGTTGGAGGGGGCCGATGACAACATCCGCTTCTTCGACCATCGCCGCGAATGGGCGCGTACCGATTTCGAGCACGGCGGCCTGCCGCGCCATGAGTGGGAGGCGCTGCTGCGGAAAGCGAAAGACCGCGCCGATGCGGCCGGCCATCTGCGCTTTGCAATCCCGAAGCGCTATGGCGGAAAGGACGGCTCCAATCTCTGGATGGCCGTGATCCGCGAGCATTTTGCGTCCAAGGGGCTCGGGCTGCACAATGATTTGCAGAACGAACATTCCATCGTCGGCAATTTCCCTGTCGTCACCATGCTCGACCGCTACGGCAGCGACGAGCAGAAGGCGATGATCGAGGGCTCGATCGCGGGCAAATACCGCATCACCTTCGGCCTCACCGAGCCGCATCACGGTTCCGATGCCACCCACATGGAGACGCGCGCGCAGCCTGCGACCCGCGACAATGTCAAGGGCTGGATCATCAATGGCGAGAAGATGTGGACGACGGGCATGCATGTCGCCACGCATTGCGCGCTGTTCGCACGCACATCCGGCAACGACGGCGATGCACGCGGCATCACCTGTTTCCTGGTGCCGGCGAAATCAGACGGCGTGAAGGTCGAGGAATATATGTGGACCTTCAACATGCCGACCGATCATCCCCGCGTCAGCTTTACCGACGTGTTCGTGCCAGTGGATGCGCAGTTCGGCGAGGTCGGGCGCGGGCTGTCGCTGGCGCAATGCTTTGTTCATGAGAACCGGATCCGGCAGGCGGCGAGCTCGCTCGGAGCGGCAGCCTATTGCATCAACGAGAGCGTCAAATATGCGCGCGAGCGCAAACCGTTCGGTAAGGCGCTGGCGGAGAACCAGGCGATCCAGTGGCCGCTGGTCGAGCTTGCGACACAAGCCGAAATGCTGCGGCTTTTGATCCGCAAGACCGCCTGGGAAATGGACCAGCTGACCCAGGCCCAGGTCGAGCACACGCTGTCCGACAAGGTCTCGATGTGTAACTTCTGGGCCAACCGCCTCTGCTGCGAGGCGGCCGATACCGCGATGCAGGTGCATGGCGGCATGGGCTATTCGCGTCACAAGCCGTTCGAGCACATTTACCGCCATCACCGCCGTTACCGCATCACCGAGGGAAGCGAGGAAATCCAGAAGCGGAAGGTGGCGGGATTTCTGTTCGGCTATATGGGCGCGGGAAAGCATTGACGAGGGAGAGTTCTCGCGCGAAATCTCGTCAATTCACCTGCCGGTCCTTGTCGGCCCAATAGGGATCGCGCAATTGCCGCCGCAAAATCTTGCCCGAGGGGTTGCGCGGGAGCGCCGGGACGAAGTCGACCGATTTCGGCGTCTTGAAGCCCGCGATGCGCTCGCGGGTGAAATTGATGATGTCGGTTGCGGTCGCCGTCTTGCCCGGCTTCAGCGCCACGACCGCCTTAACCGCCTCGCCCCATTTTTCATCGGGGATGCCGATTACGGCGGCCTCCGCCACGTCGGGGTGATCGCAGATCGCGCTCTCCACTTCCGCTGGATAGATATTCTCTCCGCCCGAGATGATCATGTCCTTGATACGGTCGTGGATGTAGAGATAGCCGTCCTCGTCCATGAAGCCCGCGTCACCGGTGCGCAGCCAGCCGTCCTTGTCGAGCGTACGCGCCGTCGCCTCCGGCAGATTCCAGTAGCCTTCCATGTTCGAGCCCGAGCGCGTCGCGATCTCGCCGACCTCGCGCGGCGGCAATTGATTTCCGTCCGCGTCCAGGATCGCAAGCTCAATGCCCGGCATCGCCTTGCCGGCCGAGCGCATCCGCTCCGATCCCTCGAGATGGTCCTCCGGCGGCAGCGCCACGATGGCGCCCGTGGTCTCGGTCATGCCGTAGACCTGAACGAAGCCGCATTTGAACACGTCGATGCATTCCTTCAGCAGCGCAGCCGGAATGGGCGAGGCGCCATAGAGCATGTGTTTCAGGCGCGAGAAATCCATCTGCCGCGCGCGCGGCTGGCGCACCACGAATTGCATCGCCGCCGGCACCATGAACAATTTGGTGATACCGGCCTGCTCGAAGATATCGAGCACTTTGGTCGGGTCGAAATCACGCGTGATCACGGCTCGTGCGCCATGAAAGAAGCCCATCACGCCCCAGCCGGAGCCGCCGATGTGAAAGAGCGGCATCGCCACCAGCGAGACATCGTCAGCGGTCCATTTGTTCCACTCCGGCTGCTCTGCAGCGGAGCCGGTGTTGACCAGGTTGAGGAAGTTGGCATGCGACAGCATCGCGCCCTTTGGCTTTCCGGTGGTGCCGGACGTGTAGAGCTGGAGAGCGATGTCCTTGCGTGTCACCTCGCTGCCGGGATCGGCGTCGTCCTGCGCGTCGCGCCAGGCCGAAAAATCCTGCCATTCCGGTGCGCCGCCTTCGGTCGTGATGACGGTACGCACGTCCGCCAGCCGTGGCAGAATGTTGCGCACCAGCGCGACGAACTCGGGGCCGACAAACAGCACCGGGGCCTTGCAGTCCTCGATAATGAACGCAACCTCGGGGGCGGCGAGGCGCCAGTTGATCGGCGCCATCACGATCCTGGCCTTGATCGCGCCGAACAGCAGCTCGAAAAAGACGTCGCTGTTCTTGCCGAGATAGGCGATGCGTTCGCCGGGCCGCACGCCCAGCGTTTTCAGCCCATTGGCGACGCGGTTGGTGTTGCGCTCGAAATCGGCGAAGGTTGTGATACGGCCTTCGAATTCAAAGGCGATGGCCTCGCTGCGGCTTTTGGCCTGCAGGCGCACGACCTCGGCCAGCGTCGCTGGCTGCACGGATGCCGACATGTTTCCCCCTTGAGGTTCTCTGTTGACCGCGATACTGGCGTTACGCGGCGACAAAGACAATACGGGGAAATGAGGCTACCCCCGTTTCGCGCGGTCCTTTTCGTTCTGCGCCATGATGGACTCGCGCGCCTTGGTCCAGTCGTCATTGCTCCAGTCGCGCAGCTGGTAAAAATTGCCGCCCATTGCGAGCGCCTGCGCGCCATCCATCGCGATGGTCTCGCCGTTGATCCAGTCGCAGCCGCCGGAGATCAGGAAGGTTGCGAGGTTCTGCAATTCCTCCAGGGTGCCGACGCGGCCCATCGGGTTCATCGCCTTGGTGCGGGCGCCGGCCTCATCGCCGGGCTTGATGCGCTTGCTCATGCCCTCGGTCGGGATCTCGCCGGGCGCGATGGTGTTGAGGCGGATGCCGTAGCGGCCCCATTCGGTCGCCAGCGACATGGTCATGGCATGGATGGCGGACTTACTCATCGCCGATGGCACCACATAAGGCGAGCCGTTGCGCACCCAGGTCACCGTGATCGACACCACATTGCCAGGCATCTTGGCGGCGATCCAGCGCCGGCCGACCGCGTGCGTGACATAGAAGGTGCCGTGCATGACGATATTGGCGACCGCGTCAAAGCCGCGCGGGCTGAGCTCCTCGCTGCGCGAGATGAAATTGCCGGCGGCATTGTTGATGAGATCGGTGAGGGGGCCCTCGCGAAAGATGTTCTCCACCATCTCGTCGACCGCGAGTGCGTTGCGGATGTCGACACCGTGGCTCGTGACCCGGCCACCGTAGAGATCCATCAGTTCGGTCGCGGTCTCGTCGCAGACGATCTTGCGGCGGCCGCAAATATGGACCTCGGCACCGAGTTGCAGGAAACGCGCGGCCATTGCCTTGCCGAGTCCAGTGCCGCCGCCGGTGACCAAAATGCGTCGCCCCGCCAGGAGATTGTCTTTGAACATGGTGTCCGCCTGAAGAAAATGCATGTTAATTGGTCGATTGACTAAATCCCTCTGAGGCCGTTCTGTAAAGCTGCAACAAGGGATAAGAGCCCAAGGAGTATTTTTATGGAGAGCCGCGTCTCGATCACGATGTCGGAAGGCGTCGCCGATGTGCGCCTGGTACGCGCGGAGAAAATGAACGCGCTGGACGCCGAGATGTTCGAGGCGTTGGTCGCTGCCACCGATAGGCTGGCGAAAGAGAAAGGCCTACGAGCGGTAGTGCTGTCGGGCGAGGGGCGGGCATTCTGCGCCGGTCTCGACATGGGCCGCTTCGCCGCCATGAAGGAGAAAGGCGGCAACGGAATTCCGGGTGGCGAAAAGCGTGACCTCACCGCGCGGACGCACGGGCTGGCAAATTTTCCACAAACCGCAGTGTGGGGCTGGCGGCAGCTCCCGGTTCCAGTGATCGCTGCTGTGCATGGCGTTGCCTTTGGCGGCGGTTTCCAGCTCGCGCTAGGCGCTGACATGCGCTTCCTCAGCGCAGATGCGCGGATGTCGATCATGGAGATCAAATGGGGCCTGGTCCCTGACATGGCAGGCACGCCCATCCTGGCGAGCCTCGTGCGCGACGACATTCTGCGCGATCTCACCTTTACTGGGCGGATTTTCTCGGCCCAGGAGGCGCTGAGCTATGGGCTGGCGACACGCATATGCGACGATCCGCGAGCCGCGGCGTTGCAGGTCGCGCGCGAGATCGCGGGCAGGAGCCCGGATGCAATCCGTGCGGCCAAGCGTATGCTGAACAATCTTTCGGTCGATCCGGGGCCTGCGCTGCTTGCGGAGTCGGTGGAGCAGCAAAAACTGCTCGGCAGCCCGAACCAGACCGAGGCGGTGCGATCCAATCTGGAAAAGCGCGTTCCGAAGTTTGCCGATCCAGGTTGAGAGGCCGGTCATTCCGGGGCGCGCGCTGGCGCGAACCCGGAATCTCGAGATTCCCTGATGTTGCGAGAGCACATCAGAGTTCGATGCTTCGCATCGTCCGGTAATGACAACTTAGAAATTTCAATCCGACCAAGATCGGAAGACAAATGAGCGAAACGTCCCGACCCTTTCTCGGCATCATCTCCGGAGCGCGCCGGCGCAGTCATGAGGCCGCCGCCGATCGCGCTGGCCGCATCGCCGGCGGCCTGCATCGGCTTGGCGTGCGCCAGGGCGACAGTGTCTGCATGCTGATGCGCAACGACATCGCCTTCATCGAGGCGGCCTTTGGCGAGATGCAACTCGGCGCCTATGGCGTGCCCGTGAACTGGCACTTCAAGCCGGAGGAGATCAATTACATCTTGAAGGACTCCGGAACGTCGGTGTTGATCGGCCATGCCGACCTCTTGCACCAGCTGCGGGATGCCGTTCCGCAAGGCGTGACGGTGCTGAGCGTGCCGACGCCGCCGGAGATCCTGGCCACCTACAAGATCGATCCCGATCATCTCGCAAGGCCGGATTTCGCTCAGGATTTCGAGAGCTGGCTTGCGGAGCAGCCGCGCCATGATGGGCCGGCGGTGCCGCAGCCGATGAACATGATCTACACTTCCGGCACCACGGGGCATCCCAAGGGTGTGCGGCGCGCCGCGCCGACTCCAGAGCAGAGCGCGGCGATGGAACGGATGCGGGCGATGATCTATGGGCTCAAGCCGGGTGCGCGGGCGCTGCTGCCGGGGCCGCTTTATCATTCCGCGCCCAATTCGTTCGGCATTCGTTCGGGCCGCCTCGGCGGGGCGCTGGTCTTGATGCCGCGTTTCGAGCCGGAGGAATTCCTGCGGCTGATCGAGGCCGAAAAGATCGACACTATCTTCATGGTGCCGACCATGTTCATCCGCCTGATGAAGCTGCCGGAGGAGGTGCGCCAGAAATACGACATGTCCTCGCTGCGTCATGTCATTCATGCCGCTGCGCCCTGTCCGGCCGACGTCAAGCGCGCCATGATCGATTGGTGGGGGCCGGTGATCTACGAGTTCTACGGCTCGACCGAATCGGGCGCGGTGACTTTTGCGACCTCCGAGGATGCGCTGAAGAAGCCCGGCACTGTCGGCAAGATTTCCCCGGGCGCCGAGCTGCGCTTCGTCGGCGAGGACGGGCGGGGGCTGCCGCAAGGCGAGATTGGCGAAATCTATTCCCGCATAGCCTCGCATCCGGATTTCACCTATCACAACAAGCCGGAGAAGCGCACCGAGATCGAGCGGGAAGGTTTCATCACGTCAGGTGACGTCGGATATATCGATGCCGACGGCTATGTCTTCCTCTGCGACCGCAAGCGGGACATGGTCATCTCCGGCGGGGTCAACATCTACCCGGCCGAGATCGAGGCGGTGCTGCATGGTCTGCCCGGCGTCCATGACTGCGCGGTGTTCGGCATTCCCGATGCCGAGTTCGGCGAGGCGCTGATGGCGGTGGTCGAGCCGCAACCGGGGGCGAGGCTCGATGTCGCCGACATCCGCGCCCGGCTGAAGACATCGCTCGCGGATTACAAGGTGCCTAAGCACATCGAGATCCAGACCGCCCTGCCGCGCGAGGATTCGGGCAAAATCTTCAAGCGCCGCCTGCGCGATCCCTATTGGGAGCGGGCGGGGCGGAAGATTTAGGGGGCAAAGGGAAATGAGCACCGTCGTCCCGGCTTTTCGCCGGGCGACGAGAGAGCTTTGCGGATTGAAACGGAGAGATCGCCACCGCCTCATTCTTGATCTTGCACTGCGTCAAAAAACTTGCAGACTGCAAAGCTGCCGGGCAGTTGCTGGAGCAGTCGACAATGTCCCCCCAGACCATGCCTTCCGACGCGGAACTTCGCTCCAATCGCGCTGATGACGCGCAAGCGCTGGAGGAAGACACCAGGCTCCGCAACGATATCCGCCTGTTGGGCCGTATTCTCGGCGACACTGTCCGCGATCAGGAGGGCGCCGATGTGTTCGACCTGGTCGAGCGCATCAGGCAGACCTCGATCCGCTTCCATCGGGACGAGGACCGCGCCGCCCGCCGCGAGCTCGAGACCATTCTCGACAGCATGTCGATCTCCGACACGGTGCGCATCGTGCGCGCCTTCAGCTATTTCTCCCACCTCGCCAATATCGCCGAGGATCAGAACACCATCCGCCAGATGCGGTCCAAGAGCGGTGCCAGGGGTGCGCCACGCGCCGGCGTACTGGCTGAGACGCTGGGGCATGCCCAGGCTGCGGGCCTTTCACCTGCCGATTTGCGCAAATTCTTTAGGGATGCGCTGGTCAGCCCGGTGCTGACGGCGCACCCGACCGAGGTCCGCCGCAAGAGCACCATGGACCGCGAGATGGAGATCGCCTCGCTCCTCGACACGCGCGAGCGCGTCCAGCTCACGGCGGAGGAGGGCGAGGCAGCCGACGAGCAGCTGCGCCGCGCCGTGCTGACGCTATGGCAGACCAACCTCTTGCGGCGGACCAAGCTCACCGTGCTCGACGAGGTCGCCAACGGGCTGTCGTTCTACGACTACACCTTCCTGCATGAGGTGCCGCGGCTGATCTGCGCGCTGGAGGATAAACTCAACGTGGGGGATGAGGCGGCCAGCGAAGTCGCGTCCTTCCTGAGGATGGGAAGCTGGATCGGCGGCGATCGCGACGGCAATCCCTTCGTCACGGCGGACGTCATGCGCGGCACGCTGCGCCTGCAATCGAGCCGCGTCCTGCAATTCTATCTGGAGGAGGTGCACGCGCTCGGCGCGGAGCTGTCGATCGCCGCGCATCTTGCCGAGGTTTCCGAGGATTTGCGCGTGCTCGCCGAACGTTCGCCCGACAGGTCGCCGCACCGCAGCGGCGAACCCTATCGCCTCGCGGTATCCGGCATCTATGCAAGGCTCACCGCGACCGCGGCAAAGCTCAAGGTCGAGATCAGCCGCAAGCCGGTCGGCGAGGCCGCGCCTTATGACAGCGTGAAGGAGCTGCAGGCCGATCTCGACGTGCTGCACCGCTCGCTGCTCGCCAACAATGCCCGCGTCATCGCGCGCGGGCGATTAAAGGTCTTGCGCCGCGCGGTGGATTGTTTCGGCTTCCATCTTGCCCGCCTCGACATCCGCCAGAACTCGGCGGTACATGAGCGCACGGTCGCCGAACTGCTGGATGCCGCGATGCCCGGCATGTCCTATCTCGCGCTGTCCGAGGAGGCGCGGGTGGCGCTGCTCTCCAACGAGCTGCGCAACACGCGGCCCTTGTTCTCGAAATTCGTCAAATACAGCGAGGAGACGCTGGGCGAGCTCGCGGTGTTCCAGGCGGCGGCGGAAGCCCATGCGCTGTTCGGCGCGGATGTCATTCCCCAGTGCATCATCTCCATGTGCCAGGGCATGTCCGACATGCTGGAGGTGGCCCTTCTTCTGAAGGAGGTCGGCCTCATCAATCCGTCGGGCCGCGGCGCCATCAACATCGTGCCGCTGTTCGAGACCATCGAGGATTTGCAGGCCTGCTCCGGCATCATGGACCGCATGCTGTCGCTACATGATTACCGGCGCCTGGTGGACAGCCGCGGCTCGGTGCACGAGGTGATGCTCGGCTATTCCGACAGCAACAAGGACGGCGGCTTCGTCACCTCGGGCTGGGAGCTGTACAAGGCGGAGATCGAGCTGGTCCAGGTGTTCGAGCGCCACCACGTCCGCCTGCGGCTGTTCCATGGCCGCGGCGGCTCGGTCGGCCGTGGCGGCGGGCCGAGCTATGACGCCATCATCGCCCAGCCGGGTGGGGCGGTGAACGGCCAGATCCGCATCACCGAGCAGGGCGAGATCATCTCGTCCAAATATTCCAACGCCGAGGTCGGTCGCAACAATCTGGAGATT
This sequence comes from Bradyrhizobium sp. Tv2a-2, assembly GCF_000472425.1. GTDB lineage: Bacteria > Pseudomonadota > Alphaproteobacteria > Rhizobiales > Xanthobacteraceae > Bradyrhizobium. The sequence continues at coordinate 88,434 of NZ_AXAI01000009.1, forward strand.
CTGGCTGCCGCAACGCTGGAAGCGAGCCTGCTGCATCCGCGCCAGCCGGCGCCGAAGCCCGAATATCTCACCGCGATGGAGGAGCTCTCCAAACTCGCCTTCAAGGCCTATCGCGGCCTGGTCTACGAGACCGACGGTTTTGTCGATTATTTCTGGTCGTCCACCGTCATCAACGAGATCGCAACGCTGAACATCGGCAGCCGTCCGGCCTCGCGCAAGAAGACGCGCGCCATCGAGGATCTGCGCGCCATCCCCTGGGTGTTCTCCTGGGCGCAGTGCCGCCTGATGCTGCCGGGCTGGTTTGGCTTTGGCAGCGCGGTGGAAACCTGGATCGGCAACCACCCGGACCAGGGCATGCCGTTCCTGCGCGAGCTCTATTTGCAATGGCCGTTCTTCCGCACGCTGCTGTCGAACATGGACATGGTACTCGCCAAAAGCTCGATCGCCATCGCCTCGCGCTACGCTGAGTTGGTGCCCGACGCCGAGCTGCGCGAGAATATTTTCGGCCGTATCCGGCGTGAATGGCATCTTGCGATCGAAACCTTGCTCGACATCACCGGCCAGGAGCGGCTGTTGCAGGGCAACCCGCTGCTCGAACGCTCGGTGCGCAACCGCTTCCCCTATCTCGATCCGCTCAATCACGTGCAGGTCGAGCTGTTGAAGGAGCACCGCGCGCAAAATCCCGACGAGCAGGTGCTGCGCGGCATCCAGCTCACCATCAACGGCATCTCGGCGGGGTTGAGGAATACGGGCTAATCGTCATTTCCCGGGCGCGCGAAAGCGCGAGCCCGGAATCCCGAGGTTCCGGGTCTGGTGCATAACGCACCATCCCGGAACCACCGAGATATGTCTCAGCAGATGATCACGGCTTCATAGCGCCTTGCACACCCGTGTAGACTGCGTAGAGTGACGTCGAGCCGCAGATATAAAGCCTGTTCCTTTGCTGACCGCCAAAGCACAGGTTGGCGACAGTTTCTGGTATGTGGATCTTGCCGAGCAGATCGCCACCAGAGGTGTAGCAGCGCACACCATCCTCGTTCGGATCGCCCCAGCCGACGGAGCACCAAATATTCCCGGCTGTGTCAGCGCGCATCCCGTCGGTAATGCTGGGTTTGGGCATTTCCGCGAAGACTTTGCCGTTCGAAACCTTACCGGACCCAATGTCTACGTCGAACACGCGGATATGCGACGGGTTGTCTGGTCCATCCGTGAAACCGGTGTCGATGACGTAGAGCTTCTTCTCGTCGGGCGAGAACGTAATGCCGTTGGGCTCGACGAAGTCGTCGACCACAACCTTTATGTCCCCTGATTTCGGGTCGACCCGGTAGACGTTGTGTTTTTCCTGCTCGGGATCGGCTTTGACGCCCTCATAATAGCCGCCGATGCCATAGGCTGGATCGGTAAACCAGATCGAGCCGTCCGACGCGACAACCGCATCGTTCGGCGAGTTCAGCTTCTTGCCATTGTACTTGTCGGCAATGATCGTGACCGAACCATCGAGCTCAGTTCGAGTCACCCGTCGGCCGCTGTGTTCGCAGGTGATCAGGCGTCCTTCCCGATCAATCGTATTGCCGTTCGAATTCATCGACGGCTGACGGTATACGCTCAGATGACCGTCATCTTCCGAGAAGCGCATGATGCGATTGTTCGGAATGTCGCTGAATAGAACGTAGCGCCCGGCCGGGAAGTAGACCGGTCCTTCGGCCCAGCGCATTCCCGTCGCGACGCGCTCGACCGCCATTGTTCCGGCGAAGGCCGGAAAGCCAAAAGGTCCGAACGAAAGCTTGGGATGGCCGGACTCCAAGTGGGAATCCGGATAGCGGCTGCCGGGAAGCGGCCCCAAGGGCAAGGGTGCGGTTGACCTCGTTGGAGTGCCCGTTTGGCCCAGCGGTGCTACCGTCGCCGCGGAGGCCGTATTCATGGTCACTGCCGTCGCCGCCAGTGCCCCCGCAGCGCCCCTGAGCAGGACGCGGCGGTTGAGGTTGGTCTCTTTGTCAGGAAAGGTCAGTGGAGTTGTCATGGTTTCCTCCCAAATTTTTGTTGGGAGGAAACCATCCGTTCGCATTCCGGCATAAAGCGGGCGGATGAGGCAAGGCAACCAGAGATAGTTTGGTTATTGTCGGTCAGACCGGATCCCAGCCGAACACGTCGGCTGACCTGTCAAGTTTGTAGAACGAGGCCTTGAGCGCCGGCATCGCATGTTCTGCGACCGTTGCGGGCGTCCAGCCTTCGCCGCGGTGCACCGAACGCAACGGACGCGATTGACCCATCAGGAAAATTTCGTTCATGCGCACTGCAAAAATCTGCCCGGTGACGTCCTTTGCGGCGTCGCTCAGCAGATAGGCAACGACCGGGGCGATCTTCTCTGGCCCCATCTGCTGGATTTTTGCGACGCGGGCCTTCTCGGCCTCGGTCTCGGTCGGAATGGTTCCGATCATCCGGCTCCAGGCAAAGGGCGAGACGCAGTTGGAGCGAACGTTGAAGCGGTTCATGTCGAGCGCGATCGACTTTGACAGGCCGACAATGCCGAGCTTCGCGGCCGCGTAATTGGCCTGGCCGAAATTGCCGACAAGGCCCGAGGTCGAGGTGAAGTGCACGAAGGAGCCGCTCTCCTGCTCGCGGAACAGACGCGCTGCGGCGTGTGAGACATAGAACGAGCCGAGCAGGTGCACCTTGATGACGGCCTCGAAGGCTTCCACGCTCATCTTGTGGAAGATCATGTCGCGCAGGATGCCGGCATTGTTGACGACGCCGTCGAGCCGGCCGAAATGATCGGTCGCGGATTTGACGATGCGGCTCGCCGGGATCGCTTCCGCCACGCTTTCAAAATTCGCGACCGCAGTGCCGCCGCGCTTCTTGATCTCCTCGACCACCTCTTCAGCCGGCGCTGCGCTTGAGCCCGAGCCGTCCGACGCGACGCCGGGGTCGTTCACAACGACCTTGGCGCCCTCAGCCGCACAAAGCAACGCAATCTCGCGCCCGATGCCGCGGCCTGCGCCGGTGACGACGATGACCTTGTCCTGCAGTAATTTTGTCATGATGCCTCCTGTTGTCTGTCATTCCGGGGCGCCTCAAAGAGGCGAACCTCGATGCGCAATTGCGCACCGTAGTTCGGTGCTTCGCACCGCCCCGCAATGACTAGGGTTAGCTTTTCTCATTCGTGAAAATGATCGTGCCCGATGCCGCGAACATGCCGCCGACGCCGTGACACACCGAGATCTTGGCGTCGGGTACCTGCGCAGGCGCAATGCCGCGCATCTGCCGCACGCTCTCCTGCAGCGCGTACATGCCGTACATGCCGGAGTGCATGTAGGACAGGCCGCCGCCATTGGTGTTGAGCGGCAGCTTGCCGCCGGGCCGGGTGTTGCCGTCAGCGATGAACTTGCCGGTCTCCTGGTAGGGCATGAAGCCGAGATCGCCGAGGCCATAGAGCGGCAGATGCGCGAAGGCGTCGTAGATCATGAGATGATCGACATCCTTGTGGGTGATGCCGGCTTCGCGGAAGGCCAACGGTCCCGCGACCTTGAAGGCGCGGGAGGAATTGAACGTCTCCATCTGGCTGACCATCGGCGTTTCCACGCTCTCGCCGGTGCCGAGGATGTAGACCGGCTTCTGCGGAAAATCCTTGGCGCGATCGGCGGAGGTCAAGATCAACGCGCCACCACCATCGGTGACGAGGCAGCATTGGAACAGGCGCAACGGATAGGCGATCATCCTGGAGTTCAGGACGTCGGCGACCGTGATCGGCTCCTTCATGGTGGCGCGCGGGTTTTTGCCCGCCCACTCGCGCTGCACCACCGCGACCATGGCAAGCTGCTCATGGGTGATGCCGTGGGTCTTCATGAAGCGCAGCACCGGAATCGGAAACATGCTGGCGGGCGTGGTAACGCCATAGGGCAATTCGAACTGGCCGTTCAGGCTGTCCGCGCCGATCATGCGCGGCGTGCGGCCGATGTTCGACTTGCCGCTCTCGGCATGCGTGATCAGCACCGTCTTGCACAGGCCGGCCTCGATCGCGGCCGCGGCATGGCGGACATGCAACATGAAGGAGCAGCCGCCGACCGAGGTGCCGTCGACCCAGGTCGGCGTGATGCCGAGATAATGACAGATCTGCTGCGGCGTCTCGACCGCGGTGGCGAAGCCGTCGATGTCTGAAAGCTTGAGTCCCGCATCCTTGATCGCGTTCAGCGCCGCATCCGCATGCAGCTGGATCTGCGACATGTTGGGGATGACACCGAGCTCGGTAGTTTCGGCCGCGCCGACAATGGCAACCTGGTTTCTGCGCATGGCCTTACCCCTTCGCCGGACGGAAGAGAGGAAGGGTGATCTGCTCGTCGAGCTTCTCGAACTTGATCTCCAGGGGCATGTCGAGTTCGAGCGCGTCCGGTGTCTGCGGGCAGTCGACGATGTTGCTCATCATGCGCGGACCTTCGTCGAGCTCGACCACCGCTATGGAATAGGGCGGGGTGAAGCCGGGCGCCGGGCGATGATGAATGACGTAGCTGTAGAGCTTGCCTTTGCCGCTGGCCTTGAACACCGACACCTTGCGCGAGCCGCAGCCAGGACAGAACGGCCGCGGTGGGAAATAACTCTTGGCGCACTCGTCGCAGCGCTGCAGGCGCAGCTCGCCCGCTTTGGTGCCGTCCCAGAAGTGCTGGGTCTCGGGGGTCGGTTTGGGTCGTGCACGCGCTGCCTCGGCCATGTCGGCATTTCCTCCATCGGCTTGATTGGCAATCTTGATGCGCCAACGGCCATCACCCGTCAACGGCGAAGCAGACATACGCGTGCGCGGCTAGCGTATTCCACCGCGCGCAAAATGTTCTTCAGGACGCATCATCCCGTTTCAGGAAGCTCACCTGCTGGCGCGACAGATGATCGGCAAAGGCCTTGCTCAAGGGCGGCAGCGTGCGGTTCCTTTTCTTGATCAGCGAGACCTGCCGGGAGAAATTCGGATCGCTGATCCGTCGCGTGCGCAAGGTGGGTTCGGCGGCGATTTCGCGCGCGGACGCCGGCAGCAGCGTAATGCCGATCCCGGCGCGCACCATGCCGAGTGCCGTCATCATCTGTGTGGCTTCCGTTACCGGCGTCGGCATCAGCTTCGCGCTGCGGAAAGCATGGTCCGTTACCGCCCGCACGCTGGTGCGGCTGTCCAGCATGACGATCGGATACTGCGCCAGGCGCTCGGCAGTGAGGCGCGAGAACTTTTCGATCGGATGTCCTTGCGGAAAAATCACCCTGATCTCGTCGCTGGCGCGAAACAGCACCTCGATGTCCGGAAAGTCGACATTGCCGCCGGTCAAGCCAAGATCGACCTCGTCGGAGCGCACCAGTCCGAGCAGCGCGCTTGCGATCACGTCCTTCACTGCAAAGGATGCGCCGGGGTTCTTGGTTCTGAACTGCAATATGGCATCCGGCAGGATGCTCGCCGCAAACGACGGCAACGCTGCGATCCTGACCACGCCAAGTTGCGCGGTCGAGACGTTCTTGACGTCAAGCAGCACGGAATCGAGATCCTGCAGCGTGCGCTCAAACGAAGGTAGTAGATCGCGGCCCACCCGCGTCAGGTTGACCGCGCGCGGATTGCGGTCGAAAAGCTTCAGCTGCAGCGCGTCCTCCAGCCGCCTGATCTGCACGGTGAGCGTCGGCTGGGAGACATGCAGGAACTCTGCGGCGCGTGTGAAGCTTCCGAGCTTGGCGACGGCGACGAACGAGCGCATTTGCCGCAGGCTGATATCCATAGCCAAATCGTATGGCTGAGATTGAATTATTTCAATCCTCGTATAGTTGATTTGTCCGCCCGGACGCGTCAAAAGGACCGCGACAACAAGGCTTGAGGAAACGCTATGATCAAGAAAAGCTTGGCCGCGCTGGCATTGACCGCGACGCTCGCGGCGCCCGCATTTGCGGCGGACGTACCCTCCGAAATCAAGATCGGGACGCTCTACGCCTCCTCGGGCCGCTACGCCTCGATCTCGATGCCGGTGTACAGCGCGCTGAAACTGTGGGCCGACCAGAAGAACGCCGAGGGCGGCGTCTATGTGAAGGCCTTCGACAAGAAGCTTCCCGTGAAGCTCATCTCCTATGACGACCAGAGCAACACCGCAACCGCGTCGACGCTCTATAACCAGCTCATCACCCAGGACAAGGTCGACCTGCTTGTCGCCGATTCCGGCTCCGTCTTGACCGCGCCGGCCGTTGCGATCGCGCGTGACCACAAGGTGTTCCTGTTCGACCAGACCGGCACTGGCGCGAGCTTCTTCTCCAAGGATAATCCGTACATCGCCCTGATGGCGGACCCGGTCTCCACCGTCTGGCCCAAGCCCGTCGCCGACTTCATCACTCATGACGGCCCGGCGCTCGGCATCAAGAAGATTGCGATTCTCTACGCGACCAACGAGTTCACGGGAACGCAAGCCAACGCGTTCCGCAAATTCGTGAAGGATTCCGGCGCGCCGATCGAGATCGTCTATGACCAGGGCGTGCCGACCGAGACCACCAACTACACGGTCATCATCAACAACATCAACAACGCCAACCCGGACGCGGTGATCCACTTCGGCTATGCGCCGAACGACATCGCCTTCCTGCGCAACGTCCAGGACGTCGGCGTCAATTTCAAGATGCTGTTCTCGATCTATGCCGGCCTTGAGACCGAACTCCTGGAAAAGAACATCGGCGCCAAGGGACTCGAGCACATCTGGACCTATGTGCCGCCGTCCGAGCTGGAATATCCCGTCAATTTTGGCATGCCCATGAAGGACTACAAGGCGGCCTGGGACAAGGCTTATCCCGGCGGAAAGATCGAGTTCGGCTTCAATGCTGTCGCGGGCTACACCACGGCGCTCGTGATCGAGAAGACGCTGTCGGTTGCGACATCTCTCGACCAGATGGAACTGCGGAAAGCGGTGTTCAGCCTATCGGGCCAGCTCAAGACCCTCGACGGCACCTTCGCGCTGGACGAGATGGGCGGCCAGATCGGCGAATTGACGCCGCTCGGTCAGCTCACCCTCGACGACCACGGCCACGTCAAATTCGTCTCGATCTATCCGCACGAGACCGCGACCGGCAAGCCGGTCTATCCGGCACCATGAGGCTGATAGGGGCGATCAGGCTGACACCGGGGGCGCTGCGCTAAATGTTGACCTACGCGCTCGTCGCCGGCGTCCTGTTCGGGCTTTATTTCAGCCTGGTCGGTATCGGCCTCAATCTCGTGTTCGGCGTCATGCGCATCGTCAACCTTGCGCATGGCGACATCCTGATGCTCGGCGCCTTCATCGCGCTCGGGGTGGTGACGCTTGCCGGCATTGATCCCCTGTTTGCGGTGCCGCTCGCCTTCATCGTGTTCTTGATCGTTGGGCTCTTGCTCTATTGGGTGCTGGTGCCGCGGCTGCAGGGCTCGGTGAACCCCGAGATGCTCTCGATCATCCTGTTCTTCGGCCTGTCGCAGGTGATCGAGGCCATTACCACTATCTTCGCCGGCACCAGCGAGCGTTCGATCCAGAGCCGCCTGCTCGGCACCGTGTTCACGACCATCCAGGTCAAATGGTTCGGCGGCAAGCCGGGCAGGGGCGGGCCGATCCAGATTTTCGGCCAGAGTTTCCCGGCACCCTGGGTGATCGCTGCCGGCACGAGCCTGATCGCGATCGGGCTTGTCTATCTCTATCTCTACCGCACCCGCCTCGGCACCTTGACGCGCGCAGTGATGTCGCGGCGTGACGAGGCGCTTGCGACCGGCATCGATGTCGACCGCGTTTCGGCCGCTGCTTTCGGCGTCGGCCTCGGCCTTGCGGCGGTAGCGGGCGTATTCGCCCCCTTCATGTTCGGATCGGTGACGCCGGCCTTCGGCGCCGATGCCACCGTCACCTCTTTTGCCATCGTGGTGCTGGGCTCGCTCGGCAACCCGCTCGGTACCGCGCTCGGCGGTGTCGTCTATGGCGTCTGCTACATGCTGGTGCAGACCTATCTCTCGTCCTGGGCCGATCTCTTGCCTTATGTATTGTTGATCCTGATCCTGTTGCTGCGTCCGAGCGGGCTGCTCGGAAGGCAGGTGCGCGTTGCCTAGCGCTCTCCGCCATCTGCTGTTCATTATGGCGCCGCTGGTCGTCGTGCTGGCGGTGCTGCCCGGCGTCTATCAGAACCATCTGCTGCTGTTCAACTTCGTGATCTTCCTGATCCTCGCGCAGGGCGTGAACATCATCTACGGCTTCACCGGCTATCTGCCGTTCGGCTATGTCGGCTTCTTCGGCGCCGGTGCCTACGGCTTTGCCATCATGGTGATGCATCTGCAGGCGCCCGCCGTGGTCGCCGTGGTGGTCGCAGGCCTTGTCGGCGTCGCACTCGGTCTGCTGCTGACGCCGCTGTTACGACTGTCGGGTGCCTATTTCGCGATCGCCAATCTCGCGGCGTCGCTGGCCGTGCTGCATCTCGTCGCCAATCCGGCGCTGGAGAGCATCACCAAGGGGCCCTATGGCGTGTCGCTGACCGGCACCTTCAATCCGAACTCGGCCTATATCGCGGCACTTGTCGTGCTCGCGCTGACACTGGCGGGTGTGGTCTACCTGAAAAACTCGAGCTTCGGGCTTGCGCTGCAGGCGGTGCGCGAGGATTCGGTCTCGGCCGCAATGTCGGGCGTCAGCGTTGTGAAGATGCGTGTCATCGCCTGGTTGGCGTCCGCGCTGGTCGCCGGTCTCGCCGGCGGCATCTATGCCTGGTACGTCTCGGTGTTCTATCCCGACAACGTGTTTTCGGGTGATTTCAGTATCTTCGCCATCGTGTTCGCGCTGTTCGGCGGGGTTGCCACCATCACCGGGCCCATCGTCGGCGTGATCATCCTCTATGGCATCTATAACGTGATCGGCTTCACCACGCCGCAATACTTCCAGCTGATCTACGGCCTTCTGATCATGGGGCTGGTGCTGTTCCTGCCGGCGGGGCTGGTCTCGCTGGCGACGCGGAGGGGATGGCATGTCCCCTGAAGCAAAACCCATTCTCAATGTCAGCAAGCTCGTCAAGCGCTTTGGCGGCTTCTATGCGCTCGATGGCCTGAGCTTCCATGTCGCTCCCGGCGAGATTCTGGGCCTCGTCGGCCCCAACGGCTCCGGCAAGACCACGGCGATCAACGTCATCTCCGGCCTCTACGCGCCCGATGGCGGCGAAGTGGCGTTCGATGGCCAACAAATCGGTGGCATCGCCTCGCACCGGCTGGTGCATCGCGGCATCAATCGTACCTTCCAGGTGCCGAAGCCGTTCATGTCGCTCACCGTGCGCGAGAACATCAAGGTCGCGCTGTCTTACGGCCGTGCGATGGTTGCGCCGCCCGCTATCAATGAGCTGCTTGAGCAATATCGTCTTGCCGAGTTCGCGGAGCGCCCGGCCTCCGAGCTCAATAGCGCCCAGCAGAAGATGCTGGATCTGACGCGAGCGCTCGCCACCCGCCCGCGGCTGTTGCTGCTCGACGAACTCGCGGCCGGTCTCAATCCAGCCGAGCTCGACTGGATCGCCGGCCACATCAAGGCGCTGGCCGCAAGCGGCGTTGCAATCATCGTGGTCGAGCATCTCATGGGCTTTATCGAGCACATCACCGACCGCGTCATCGTGCTCAATGCCGGCAAGGAAATCTTCGAGGGCAAGCTTGCCGCGGCGGTGAAGGAGCCCCAGGTAATCGAGGTGTTCCTGGGAGGCGAGCATGCCGCCTGAACCCAGCTCGTTGTTGGACGCCAAGGGCGTCGAGGCGGGCTACGGCACCATGCAGGTGCTGTGGGGGGTCGATCTCGACGTGCGTCCCGGCGAGACCGTGCTGCTGCTCGGCGCCAACGGCGCCGGCAAGACGACCTTTTTGAAATCGCTGGTCGGCCTCGTGCAGGCGCGCAGCGGCATCATCAGGCTCGGCGGCGAGGACATCACGCGGATGCGTTCCAGCGACCGCATGCGCCGCGGCATGACCTACATGTCGGAGCTCGCGGTCTTTCCCGATCTCACCATCGAGGAGAACATCCGTATCGGAGCGCAGGCGCTCGGCCATGCCAACCCCAACGGGCGCATGGACGAGCTCTACCAGCTGTTTCCGGTGCTGCGCGAAAAGCGCCGCCAGCTCGCCTCGAGCCTGTCGGGCGGCCAGCGCAAGATGCTCGGCGTCGCCAAGGCGCTATCGGCCGAGCCGAAGCTTCTGGTGATGGACGAGCCGTCGGCGGGCCTGTCACCGTTGTTCGTCAAGGAAGTGATCCGTGTGCTCAGCAGCCTGCAGGGCCGCGGGCTTGCGCTGTTGATCGCGGAACAAAATATCAGTTTTCTGGAAGTCGCGACGCGGGTGTTCGTGTTGGAGGGCGGCCATATCCGCTTTTCCGGCACGGTTGCCGAGATGAGCGGCAATGAGGACCTGCATCGCGCCTATTTCGGGCTGACGTGATGCGCACCATCAGGATAGGGTCCGGCGCCGGTTATTCCGGCGACCGGATCGAGCCGGCAGTCGAGCTCGCCGAAAAGGGCGACATCGATTATCTCGTGTTCGAATGTCTCGGCGAACGCACCGTGGCACTTGCGCAGCAGGCGCGCCTGAAGAACCCCGACACCGGTCACGATCCGCTCTTGGAAGAGCGCATGAGCGCGGTGCTGCCGCTCTGCGCCAAGAAGGGCATCAAGATTATCACCAATATGGGCGCGGCCAATCCGGTGGCCGCGGCGAGGAAAACCGCTGAGATTGCCCGCGCGCACGGTCTGCCGTCACTGAAGATCGCGGCCATCGTCGGCGACGACGTGCTCGATGCCTGCAAGCAGGGCGACCTGCCGGTCCTGGAATTTCCGGGCAGCATGAAGCAGCTCGGTAACCGCATCGTTTCGGCCAACGCCTATCTCGGCGCGGAGCCGATGGCCGAGGCGCTGTCCGCGGGCGCCGATGTCGTGATCACTGGCCGCGCCTCCGATCCCGCGCTGTTCCTGGCGCCGATGATCCATGCCTTCGGCTGGGCCATGGACGACTGGAATCTCCTGGGCAAGGGTACGGTCGCCGGGCATCTGCTGGAATGCGCCGGCCAGATTACTGGCGGTTATTTTGCCGATCCCGGCTACAAGGATGTCGCGGGTCTCGCACGGCTCGGCTTTCCAATCGGTGAGGTCGGCGAGGACGGTTCGCTCGTCGTCACCAAGGTTTCCGGCTCGGGCGGGGCGGTGACCGCACAAACCTGCAAGGAGCAGCTGCTCTACGAGGTGCATGACCCCAAGCGCTATCTGCAGCCCGACGTAACAGCGGATTTCTCGGAAGTCGAGATCGAGGAGATCGCACCGGACCGCGTGCGGATCACGGGCGGGCGCGGCACAGCGCGGACCGATACGCTGAAAGTCTCGGTCGGCTATGTCGACAGTTTTATTGGCGAGGGGCAGATTTCCTACGCTGGCCCCGGTGCGCTGGCGCGGGGGCGCCTGGCACTCGACATTGTCCGGGAACGCCTCAAGTTGACTGGTGTTGCCGCAAGCGAATTGCGTTTCGACCTGATCGGCGTCGACTCCCTGCACGGGCCGCAGGTCTCGGCGCAAGCCAATGAGCCCTATGAAGTGCGCGTCCGCGTCAGCGGCCGCACAGAAAATATGCGTGAAGCCATCAGGATCGGCAACGAGGTGGAGACGCTCTACACCAACGGTCCTGCCGGCGGCGGCGGGGCCTGGAAATCGGCGCGCGAGGTGGTGGCGGTGGCCTCGGTGCTGCTGCCGCGCGAACAGGCTGCGCCGCAAGTGCGTTTTGTCGGGGCTGAGCCATGAAGCTGCGCGAGATTGCCCATTCCCGCACCGGTGACAAAGGGAATACCTCCAATATCTCCGTGATCGCCTATGAGGCCAAAGACTACCCGCTGCTGGTTGCGCAAGTGACGGCGGAGCGGGTCAGGGCCCATTTTGCCGGCGTTGTCGAAGGCAGTGTGGTGCGCTATGAGCTGCCAAGGATAGGTGCGTTGAATTTCGTGATGACGGAGACCCTGGGCGGCGGGGTGACGCGGTCGCTGGCGCTGGACGCGCATGGCAAGTCGCTCTCCTCAGCGCTGCTGGATCTCGAGATCGAGGCGCCTGCGGATTAGAGTTGATACTGAAAGGGCGAGGTGTTCATGACACAGCTTCCAACCATTGCCTCGCTTGCCGACGATCTCGAAGCCGGCCGCACCTCGGCCCGCAAGCTGGTCGAGGAATGCATTGCCAGGATCGCTGATCCCAAAGGCGAGGGGCAGCGCACCTTCATCCATGTCGACAAGGATGCCGCCCTCGATGCGGCTGACGCCATGGATGCGCTGCGCCGGGCCAAGGCAGCGCCCTCGCGCTTTGCCGGCATCCCGGTCTCTATCAAGGACCTGTTCGACATCAAGGGACAGGTGAGTCGCGCGGGCTCGCGCGCGCTGGAGGATTCAGCGCCTGCGGAGGCCGATGCCCCCGTGGTGGCGCGGCTGCGCCAGGCCGGCTTCATCGTCATCGGCCGAACCAACATGACCGAGTTTGCCTTCTCCGGCATTGGCATCAATCCGCACTATGGGACGCCCAAGGGCGCCTGGAAGCGCGGCGAGGGACACATTCCCGGCGGCTCGTCCTCTGGCGCTGCAGTCTCGGTGGTCGATGGTATGGCGCATGGCGCGCTCGGCACTGACACCGGCGGTTCTTGCCGAATTCCAGCGGCTTATAACGGCATCGTCGGCTACAAGCCGACGCAGCGGCGCATTCCGCTCGACGGCGGCGTGCCGCTGTCGTTCTCGCTCGACAGCTACGGGCCGCTGGCGCGCAGCGTGAGCTGCTGTGCCATCCTCGATGCGGTGCTCGCGGACGAGCCGGTCACGGCTTTGCGGCCGCGGCCGATCAAGGGCGTGCGGCTCGCGGTGCCGACCACCATCGTGCTCGACGAGCTCGATGACGCCGTGGCGCAGACGTTCGACCGCGCCTTGACCAGGCTTTCCAAGCTCGGCGCGGAGATCGAGCATATCGAGGTCCCGGAATTCCTGGACAGCATCACCATGAACAGCACGGGTGGCTTCGCTGCGGCCGAGAGCTATGCCTGGCATCGCTATCTCCTGACCTCCAAAGGCGACGTCTATGATCCACGCGTTTCGGCACGCATCCTGCGCGGCGAGACGATGAGCGCGGCCGATTACATCGACCTGATCCAGGCCCGCCGCTCGCTGATCGCGCGCGTCAATGCGCGGCTTGCACCGTATGATGCGCTGGTGCTGCCGACCACGGCCAACACCCCACCGCGCATCGCCGATCTCGCCGACGACAAGGCCTTCACCACGGCGAACACGCGGTCCCTGCGCAACTGCTCGCTGATCAATCTGATCGACGGTTGCGCGATCTCGCTGCCCGCGCACCGCGAGGGCGAGGTGCCGGTCGGCCTCATGCTGGCGGCACCAGGCGGCGCCGACCGACGCATTTTCGAACTTGCGGCCGCTATGGAGCCTGTGATCCGTGTTTGACCTGACCTTCACTATCGAAGCCCAGAGCGGGCCTGTTCCGCTGACGCTTGCGATCGAACAGCTGGTGATCGCGGGCTGGACCGGCCGCGATCCGGTCGCGCGCGACAAGCATATCGCCGAGCTCGAGGCGCTCGGGATCGCGCGTCCCGCGACGACGCCGATCTATTACCGCGCTTCGGCACGGCGGCTGACCCAGGAGGACTCGATCGAAGCCTGCGGCAATGATTCCAGCGGCGAGGTCGAGTTCATCCTGATCGGCTGGCAGGGCCGCGTCTTCGTCGGCCTTGGCTCCGACCACACTGATCGCAAGGTTGAGAGCTACAACGTCACCGTCTCCAAGCAGATGTGCGACAAGCCGATCGCGTCGGTCCTGTGGGAACTTGAGGACGTCGCCGCCCATTGGGACCGGCTGATCCTGCGCTCCTACGCCGTAACCGGGAGCAAGCGCGAGCTCTACCAGGAGGGCACGCTGGACGCGATGCTGTCGGTTGCCGAGCTGATCAAGCGCGGTTTTGATGGCGGCAAACTGCCCGACGGCTGCGCCATGTTCGGCGGCACCTTCGCCGCCAAAGGCGGCATTCGTCCCGCCGACCGCTTCGAGTTCGAGCTGGAAGACCCGGTGCTCAAGCGCAAGATCAGCCACGCTTACGATGTGATCTCGCTGCCGGTGCGGGGGTAACTCTCTGCGCTCCATCGTGACCGGGTCAAGCCCGCCGCCCATGACGGCAAGGGAACAGGCTCCCTCGGAAATCGGGTGGTCCGGCCTGCCGCGATCTGCGAGACTGGGCGCATGATCGCACATGCCAAGAAAATCCAGCAGCCGCTTCCGTCGCTGGACATCTCCGCCCGGGTCGATGCGCTTGCCTGGCCGCAGGTTGAAACCGACCTCGACGCACAGGGCTGCGCGGTGCTCAAGCAGTTGCTCACGCCCGATGAATGCCGCGCACTGGCCGCGCTCTATCCCGATGATGCTCGATTCCGCAGCCGCGTCGTGATGGGCCGCCACGGCTTCGGCCGCGGCGAGTACAAGTACTTCTGCTATCCTTTGCCAGATCTGATTGCGCAGTTGCGGCCCGCGCTCTATGCGCGGCTCCAGGGCGTCGCCAATCGTTGGAACGAGGCGATGGGGATCGACATCCGTTATCCGGCGCAGCACGACGCGTTCCTGAAACGCTGCCACGATGCCGGCCAGACGCGTCCCACTCCGCTGCTGCTGCAATATGAAGCCGGCGACTACAACTGCCTGCATCAGGATCTCTATGGCGAGCACGTTTTCCCGCTTCAGGTCGCGATCCTCTTGTCGGCGCCCGGCAACGATTTCGAGGGCGGCGAGTTTGTCCTCACCGAGCAGCGGCCGCGCATGCAGTCGCGCGCCGAGGTGGTGGCGCTCGCGCAGGGCGATGCGGTGGCATTTGCCGTGCATCATCGGCCGGTGCAGGGGACGCGCGGCACCTATCGGGTCAACCTGCGCCATGGCGTCAGCCGTCTGCGCGTGGGACGGCGCCACACCGTCGGCATCATCTTTCACGACGCCAAATGACTGCGGATTTGTTCGACGGCACGGCCGATGTCGGACCCGCGGAGCAGGCAATCGCGGAGGGCGCGATCCTCTTGCGCGGCTTTGTGCGCCCGTTCGAGCATGATCTGCTGCCGGCACTGCACGCGGCGATCGAACAGTCCCCGTTCCGCCACATGCAGACGCCGGGCGGCCACCAGATGTCTGTGGCCATGACCAATTGCGGCGCTGTCGGCTGGATCACCGACCGCAGCGGCTACCGCTATGACGCGACTGATCCGCAAACCGGGCAAGCCTGGCCCGCCATGCCGGATGTCTTTCTCCTGCTGGCGCGACAGGCGGCCACGCGCGCGGGCTTTGGTGGCTTCGTGCCGGATGCCTGCCTGATCAACCGCTACGAGCCCGGCGCGCGGATGTCGCTGCATCAAGACCGCGACGAGCGCGATTTTTCCGCTCCGATCGTCTCGGTCTCGCTCGGCTTGCCTGCGATCTTCCTGTTTGGCGGCCCAAAGCGCGCCGACAAGCCGCTGCGCTATCGGTTGCAGCATGGCGATGTCGTGGTCTGGGGCGGGCCGTCGCGCCTGTTCTTCCACGGCGTGGCGCCGCTCGCCGACGGCGACCATGCGGCGCTGGGCCGCAAGCGTATCAACCTGACCTTTCGCAAGGCGCGCTGAAGTTTTCGCTATCGCGGCGACGGAGGTTTACGGCTTGGCCGGATGGATGAACGTCCAGGGCGTCACTTCCGAATCGCGGGGCACCTCGATGGCGATCAGGGAAGGCCCGCCATGCGCGAGCGCTTTCTCCAGCGCCGGGCGGAAATGATCGGGCGAGGTGACGCGCGCGCCTTGGACGCCGAAGGATTCCGCAAGCTTGACGAAATCCGGATTGACGAGGTCCGAGGCCACCACGCGGCCGTCAAAGCGCTGGCGCTGGTCGCGCCGCACATTGCCATAGGCGTTGTTGTTGAACACCAGGGTTACCACGCCGATATTGAACTGCACGGCGGTCGCAAGCTCCTGCACGGCGAACATGAAGCCGCCATCGCCGGTGATCGCAACCACCGGCTTGTCGGGATTGGCGATCTTGGCGCCGAGCGCGGTCGGGAAGCCCGAGCCGAGCGTGCCCTGATAACCCGAGGTGATGAACGTGCGCGGCTCGTAGATCGGGAAGCCGTACCAGGAAGCGAAGCCGACCTGCGACAGCTCATCGGTGACGATGGCATTGTGCGGCAGCACCTCGCGCAGGATGTTCAGATAGGCCATCTGCGGCTGAACCTGCTGGATTTCCTTCTGCGCCGCTGCGGTCGCATCAGTGATCTCGGTGCGCCGGCCGCTGGCCTTGCGGTAGCCTGCCTTCCGAACCGCCGCGAGCAATTCGGCCGTAGCCGCCTTGGCATCCGAGATCACGGCGACATCGGACGTGAAGCGGCGCATCTCGACCGGATCGATGTCGATGCGCACCGACTTCAGCCCGTCTGGCCGGTACGGCCAGCGCGACATGGTCGGCAGCTCCAGCCGCGTGCCGATGCCGATCATCAGGTCGGTCTTCGGCCAAAGCCTGTAGGCGGCGGCCATGGTCAGTCCCAGCTCATGCGCATTGGAGACGATGCCGCGGCCGCTGCGGAACGCGACAACAGGCGCGTCGATCAGCTCGGCCAATTCGAGGATCTCCTCGCGCGCGTCGATCGCGCCGCTGCCGACGAAGATCATCGGCCGCTTGCTGGCGGCGATCAGCGCAGCCGCATCCTTGATGCGATCAGGATCGGGCAGCGGAGCAGGGAAGGGATCGAACACCTCCGCCGGGCCGGCCGCTGCGCGCTGGGTGAAGACATCCCAGGGCATTTCCAGCGCGGCGGGGCCGCGGCGTCCCGACAGCATCTCCTGGAAGGCGCGCGCGACCATGGTGGGTGCGACATCAGGATATTCGATGCGCTCGGCCCATTTCACGAAGGTGCGCAGGGTCGCAAGCTGGTCCGGCATTTCATGCAGATGGCCGCGGCCCTTGCCCAGGAACTGCGTCGGCACCTGGCCGGTCAGGCACAGCACCGGCTCGTTGGAGCCGAAGGCGGTCAGCATGGCCGCGCCAGCATTGAGCACGCCCGGACCCGGCACCACGCTGAAGACACCGGGCCTGCCGCTCGATCGCGCGTAGCCATAAGCCATGTAGCCGCAGGCCTGCTCGTGCCGCGCGCCGATCACCTTGAGCTGCGCCTGGTGGAAGGCGTCGAACAGCCCGTACACCTGCGCGCCGGGCAGGCCAAACACTGTGTCAACGCCGTGGGCCACAAGGCCGCTCACGATCGCTTCGCCACCGGTCATTGTCGTCATTGGGAGATTCCAGTCGATCTTTGCAGGTTTGCTTCTAGAGCATGATCCGGAAAAGTGTGCAGCGGTTTTCCGAAAAGATCATGCTCAATCAAAGACCTAAAGCGCGATGACGATTCAACCAAATCTCATCGCGCTTTAGGCGGCTTCGTCGATCACGCCGTTGTGCAACAGGCCGATGCCTTCGGCTTCGACCTCGACGACATCGCCGGGCTTCAAGTAGCGCGGCGGATCGAAGCGCGCGCCGGCGCCGGTCGGCGTGCCCGTGACGATGATGTCGCCTGGGACCAGCGTGGTGAAGGTCGAGATGTAGCTGATCAGATAGCGGAACGGAAAGATCAGCCGGCTGGTGCGGTCGTCCTGCCGCAACTCGCCATTGACGCGGGTGGTCAGGCGAATATCGGCGATTTGCGCTTCGTTGCTGTAGGGTACGATCCACGGACCGAGGCTGCCGCTCGCGTCGAAATTTTTGCCCTGCGTGACGTTGAACTTTGCGTGGCGCAGCCAGTCGCGAACGCTGCCTTCGTTGCAGAGCGTGAGAGCGCCGATGTGATCGAGCGCGGCGCTCTCCTTGATGTGCCGGCCCGGCTTGCCGATCACCAGTACGACCTCGCCTTCGTAATCGAGTTGCGGCGAGGCGTGCGGGCGCACCAGCGGCGCGTCGTGACCGACGAAGGAGCGCGGCGTGCGCATGAACATGGAGGGATATTTCGGCGCGTCCTGACCGTCCTTGTATTCGGCGTTGCGGTCGGGATAGTTGACGCCGATGCAGATGATCTTTTCCGGTGCGGGGATCGGCGGCAGCCAGGTGATGGCGTCGAGCGCGTGATCGGGCGAACGCCGCGCGGCGTCGTCTGCAAGTTTGGAGAGGGCATCAGCGGCGATCACTTCGCGAAGCGTCGGATAGTCTTTCCCGAAACGCGTCGAGAGATCAACGATGCCGTCGTCAACGACGGCGCCGTAGCGCGTCGCGCCGTCGATTGCATAGGTCACGAGGCGAGGGGAGATCATCGGCATCAATCCGCAATCGTCACATCAGCGACAAACGCCGGCTCGCGCACCTTCTGCCCCGTAAACGGCGAGCCCTGCTCGAACCAGGAGCGCGGGGCGGGTGCGCCCCACAAGGTCTGACGGCGCGGGTCCTTCAGCGACCAGCGCAGCGGCTCGTGGTCGTGGTCCATCGTAAAGTAGTCGCAGGTGTAGAGTTCGAGCCGATGGCCGTCGGGATCGCGGACATAGAGGAAGAAGGCATTGGAGATGCCGTGACGGCCCGGGCCGCGCTCGATGTTCTTCAGGTAGCCGCTGGAGGCCATGACATCGCAGAGATGGATGACATTCATCGCGGTGGGCACCCAATAGGCGAAATGATGCAGCCGCGGTCCCTTGCCGTTGGTCAGCGCGAAATCATGCACATTACCCTTGCGATGCATCCAGGCCGCGGCCATGCGGCCGTTTGCGCCGTCCTCCTCGGCATATTCGGTGAGGCGAAAGCCGAGCCGGGCGTAGAAGTTCACGGTGTCCTGCAGCTCGGCCGCGAACACGTTGAAATGATCCAGCCGCTGCGGATGGCAGCCCTTGTAGAGATCGAAACGGCGGAGCAGATGTGGCCGCTTCTCCATGGTCGCATAGAGCTCGATCTGGTAGCCGAAGGGATCAGTGAGCTGCAGCGTGCGGCCCTGGAACGGCTGATCCGCGAAGGCACAGGCGATGCCGTTCTCCTTAAAGAAGCTAGCGGCCTTGTCGAGGTCCTTCTCATTGCCGACCTTGAAGCCGAGCTGGTTGCAGGCGGGAGCGGCGGCCTTCCGCAACACCAGCGAGTGGTGCTGGTGCTCCTCCGCCGCGCGCAGGTAAACGGCGTTGTCGTCGGCGTCCTCGACATGCAGCCCGACCGTGGTCTCGTAGAATTCGCGGCTGAGCTTCAGGTCAGTCACGTCGAGCACCGCGTGGCTTGCACGGATGATGTTGAAGGGCGGATCGAAGACGTGTTGCGGCACGGGCATGGTGTTTCCCCTCTCTTCCGTCATTCCGGGATGGTGCATTAGCACCAGACCCGGAATCTCGAGGTTACGGGTTCGCGCTCTGGCGCGCCCCGGAACTACAGTGTTTGTTAAATTCCCAGTCTCTGAATTTTGTGCGTGCCCCGCGCGAGCGAGACATGCTTGGTTTCCATGTAGAAATCGAACGAGTAGTCGCCGCCGTCGCGGCCGATGCCGCTCGCTTTCATGCCGCCGAACGGCGTCGGCAAATGGCGGACGTTCTCGGAGTTGAGCCAGATCATGCCGGCCTCGAGCGCGTCGGCCACCCGTAGCGCCCGACCCATGTCGTTGGTCCAGACATAGCCGGTGAGGCCGTATTTCACATCATTGGCAATCGCGATTGCGTCCTTCTCGTCGCCGAACGGGATCACGGTCAGGAATGGTCCGAACACCTCCTCCTGCGCCACGCGCATCTTGGCGTTCGCGGCGGTCACCAGCGTCGGCTGCACATAATGGCCGCCGCCGGGACCGTCATGGGTCTTGCCGCCGACCGCGATCACGGCGCCGTCCTGCCGCGCCACGTCGAAATAGGAGCAGACCTTTGCCAGATGCCGCTCATGGATGAGTGGCCCGATCTCGGTGGCGGGATCGAGCGGATGGCCGACCTTGAGCGCCTTCACCCGCGCGGTGAGCTTTTCGATGAAGGGCTCGGCAATGCTCTGCTGGATCAGCAGCCGCGAGGAGGAGGTGCAGCGCTCGCCATTGAGCGAGTAGATCATGAATACGACCGCATCTAGCGCGCGGTCGAGGTTGGCGTCGTCGAACACGATCACCGGGTTCTTGCCGCCGAGCTCGAAATGCACCCGCTTCAAGGTCGGCGCGCCCTGCGCCATGATGGCCGAGCCCGTTGCGCTCTCGCCGACAAAGCCGATCGCCTTGATGGCGGGATGCTCGGTCAGCGCCTTGCCCGCCTCCTCGCCGAAGCCGTGTACGGTGTTGAGCACGCCGTCGGGAACGCCGGCTTCCTTGACGATTTGCGCCAAGAGATCGGCCGTCACCGGCGACCATTCGGCCGGCTTGTGCACGACGGTGCAGCCCGCCGCGAGCGCCGGCGCAATCTTCCAGGTCGAGAGCATGAACGGCGTGTTCCAGGGCGTTATCACGCCGACAGGGCCGATCGGCACCCGCGTCGAAATGTTCCAGTGCTCCTCGCTCGGCGTATTGAGACCGTCGCGGGCGTCAGTACATTTGTCGGCAAAGAAGCGGAAGTTTTCGGCGGCCCGGATCGCAGCCTTGGCCATGAAGCGATGGGCCTGCCCGGTGTCGATGCATTCGAGCACCGCGATGTCGTCGGCTCGGGCCTCGATCGCATCCGCCACGCGATGCAGCAGCTTGCGCCGCATGGTCGCGGCCATGTCGCGCCAGGCTGGGAACGCTTCAGCGGCAATGGTCGCGGCGCGATCGATATCCTCCGCATTGCCGCGCGCGACCTTGGCGAGAACCGAGCCGTCGACCGGCGATCGGGTCTCGAAAGTCGCCCCGGAGATCGACGGTACAGTCTGGCCGTCGATCATGTGCCCGATGCCGTCGTCTTTCAGTTTCGCGAGCAGGGGAGCGGCGCGGTCGAGATTGGCCTTGAACAGATCGGCTTTGGGCGTTGCCTTATCCATGGACGGCCTCCGCTTTCAGAGCTTCGTGAATGTTGTTGCGCTTCCAGCTCGTCTCCTTGTCGTTGATCTGCATATCGAACGACAATGCGAGCTTGCTTGCAGAGAACACCGGATCGAGATGCTGGGACAACGCGCGGAAAATATGCTCGCCGGCGGTCTTGCGGGTTGCGAGGTCGCGGCCCTCGCCGAGCCGCAGCACCATGTCGAGAAAGCCATAGTCGCCCCGGCTATCGGCGATGGCATAATGCTCGCATCGGATCGCGCGGACGCGGATGCCGCCGAGCGGGAAGATGCCGGTCTCGACGGCGGCATTGCGCACGACCTCGACGACTTTGCCCATGTCGAGGCGCCCATCGAGATTGGCGGAATATTCGATCGTGAAATGCGGCATGGCGAGATCACTCCACTCCACGTTTGAGGCTTTAAGCGAAGTAGCAGCTTACGGTTCCGTATGGACCATAATCGGCCTGGATCGTGTCGCCCTTGCGGGTCTCGATCGGGCGGATGAAGGATCCCGCGAGCACGACCTGGCCCGGCTCCAGCGCCAGTCCCAGAGGTGCGATCTTGTTGGCAAGCCAGGCGACCGCGGTCGCGGGATGATTGAGCACGCCGGCGGCGAGGCCTGTTTCTTCCAACTGGCCGTTGCGGTAGCAGAGTGCGCCGATCCAGCGCAGATCGGCATCGAGCGGTCGTAGGGGCCGGCCGCCGAGCACGATGCCGGCGTTCGCTGCATTGTCGGCGATGGTGTCGAAGATCTTTCGTGTCGCGTTCGTTTCGGGATCGACGCGCTGGATCCGCGTATCCAGAATTTCCAGCGCCGGCACCACGAACTCGGTGGCGTTGAGCACGTCGAACAGCGTGCAATTGGGCCCTTCAAGCCGCTTGCCCATGATGAAGGCGAGCTCCGCTTCGACGCGGGTGGCGATGAAGCGTTCGGTCGGCACCAGCCCGCCATCGGCAAAGAACATGTCGTCGAGCAGTACACCGGAATCCGGCTCGTCGATGTTGAGCGCGCTCTGCATCGCTTTCGAAGTCAGGCCGATCTTGTGGCCCTTCACGACCCGGCCCTCGGCGCATTTGATCTCGATCCACGCCGTCTGGATTGCATAGGCGTCCGCAATCGTGATGGCAGGAAATTCCTGCGACAATTGCCGGATCTGCGTGTGCGACTTCTCCGCCTGGTGCAGGCGCTCGGCCGCGCTCTTTATGTCGTTGCTCGATAGGGCCATGGACAGGGCGATGCTTGCTCGGCAAAAAGGGATGCGGACAAGTATTTAACATGTTAAGTTTGTCCGCGCAAACCCGATTGCGGCATGTTGCAACGCAAACTTTTGGAATGATCGGAACGCCGATGCCGAAGAAATTGTCCAGTCGATCGGGCGGGAAAGATGGAGGACAGTCGGTGCATCATCTGCCGATGCGCGAATTCTCGCGCTCGCTGCCGATGGCGCTGCTCCGCGCGCGCGAAGCCGTGATGCGGCAGTTCCGGCCCTCGCTGCGCCAGCATGGTCTGACCGAGCAGCAATGGCGCATTTTGCGCGCGCTCGCAGCTGTCGAGGAAAGCGAGGTCACCGAGCTCGCGCGTACCGCCTTTCTGCTCGGCCCCAGTCTCTCGCGCATCCTGCGCGATCTCGAGGCGCGCCGGCTGATCGAGCGGAGAACGGCGGAGAGCGATCAGCGCCGAGGCATGGTGTCGATCTCGGAGAAAGGATTGAAATTGATGGAAATGGTCGCGCCCTCGTCGGAAGTCATCTACGCCGCGATCACCAGGCGCTACGGCGCCCGCAAACTTCTCGAATTACAGGACATGCTTGGCGCACTGGAGGCGAGCCTCGCAGGCCTCGGCGTCGATGATGTCGAGCCGTCAGACGAGTAGATGCAAATTTGCATGATGATCTGCGGTGGGGCGCATAGCTGTAATTTTTGCACAGGCTTTGAGCATCGAAATGGCCTGCCTATGGCCTTCTGCGCAGTTAGAGCATGATCCAGAGCAGTTAGAGCATGATCCGGAAAAGAGTGCAGCGGTTTTTCCGATAAGATAGTACCCAATCAGAAAACTAAAGGGCCATGAGGATCATCGCCCTTTAGTCGAAATCGCAGCGATATCAATTTACTCCGCACGCGAGAGTCCTTAAACAGCTGTTCGGTTTTCGAAGATCGTGCGTGATCGCCAAGACCAAGAAGGGCCGACAAGGAAGCCCGGCCCCAGGGAGGAATGAATGAGACTGACAAGACGCGATTTCGCGGCCGGCCTCGCTGCCGGGATTGCTGCCCCCGCCATCATCGGAAGTGCGCGAGCGGAAGGCGCCGCCACGATCAAACTCGGCATGTGCGCGCCGGTGACGGGACCAGCGGCGGAATCCGGCCGGTATGCCATTCAGGGCGCCAAGCTCGCGCTCGAGGCCGTCAACAAGGCCGGCGGTATTCTGGGCAAGCAGGCCGAGCTCGTGATCGAGGACGATCAGACCACCAATCCCGGCATCGTGCTGGCCTTCTCCAAGCTCGCCGCGCAATCCGACATCGTCGCGTTCCTCGGCTCGATCCGTTCCACGCAGGTGCACGCGATGGCGCCCGACGTGCTCAAGCTCGGCAAGCCCGTGATGATCGGCGGCACCGATCCCAATCTGACACACATGGGCAATCAGTGGCTATTCCGCTTCCGCCCGAACGACAGCTATTCGGGTCGCGTCATCGCCGAATATGGCGTGAACACGCTCGGCAAGAAGAAGTGGGCGGTGCTGCACTCGACCGACGCCTTCGGCACCGCCGGCGGCAAGGCGCTGACCGAGGCGCTCACCAAGCTCGGCAGCGCGCCCGTGCTCGATCAGGGCTATGCCAACCAGAGCCAGGACTTCACGCCGGTCGTGCTCGCGATCAAGCAGTCCGGTGCCGACATTCTCGGCTCCTACTTCACGTTCGAGAACGACCTCGGCATATTCGCCCGCCAGCTGCGCCAGCTCGGCGTCAACATTCCCTGGGTCGGCTCGCCCTCGATCGTCAACATCACCGCGCTGAAGCTTGCGGGCCCGGCGCTCTACAACACGTTCGGCGTCGCCGATTATGCGGAGGATTCGTCCGATGCATCCAAGACGTTCGGCAAGGCCTATCGCGACCTGGTCAAGGTCGCGCCCGATAACCAGAGCTCCTGGACCTTTGACGCAGTGACCGTGCTGTCGGCTGCGATCAACAAGGCCGGCTCTACCGATCCGGTAAAAATCCGGGAGGCGATTCTGGCTACCAAGAAGTTCCCAGGCGCCGAGGGCGAGTATAATTTCGACCAGAACGGTGACGGCCTGCACGGCTACAACATCGTGAAGAACGACAAGGGCACAATCGCCTTCGACAAACATATCGAGTTCACCGACTAAGTCCCGCTTTGCGGCCTCTCCTGTTATCCCGGGGGAGGCCGCAACTGCGCCGGCGACAGTAACGGATGATCTAACTCGGACTCCTCATGGATCTTGTCCTGCAACTCCTGTTCACCGGGATCGGCATCGGTGCCGTCTACGCCCTGGTGGCACTCGGTTTCGTCCTCATCTTCCGCGCCACCAATGTGGTGAACTTCGCGCAAGGCGAGTTCTCGATGGTGGCAGCGTACCTGATGGTGGTGTTCGCGGTCGATCTCGGCTGGCCCTATTGGCTGTCGTTCCTGATCGCGCTCGCCGGCATGGCGCTCTTGGGTGTCGTCTTCAATCTCGGCGTCTATTATCCGCTGCGTCACCGCAGTTTTCTGCCAGTGATCATCGCGACCATCGGTGCCTCGATCCTGCTCGCCAATTCCGTGCTCGCGATCTACGGCCCGCAGCCGCAGGTGCTGCAGGGATGGTTCGAGACTCCTGGCATCCAGCTCGGCCCGGTCTATCTTGACAGCCAGTATCTCCTGATCATCGCGGTGACGATCGCGCTCGTCATCTTCAACTACTGGTTCTTCGAGCATACGCTGCTCGGCAAGAAGCTGCAGGCGACTTCGCAGGATAAGGAGATGGCGTCGCTGCTCGGCATCTCCGTCTCCACCATGATCATGATCACCTTCATCTATTCCGCGGTGCTTGGCGGGCTCGCCGGCATCCTGGTGGCGCCGGTGCTGTTCGTCTCGATCCAGATGGGCTCGACGATTGCGCTGAAGGCGTTTGCCGCGACCATCATCGGCGGTTTCGGCGACGTGGCGGGCGCCATCATCGGCGGGCTCGCGCTCGGCGTCATAGAGACCTTTGGCGCCGCCTATATCTCCGTTCCCTACAAGGACGGTTTTGCGTTTCTGGTGCTGGTGGCGTTCCTGATCTTCCGGCCGCAAGGCATCTTTGGCGAACGCGTGGCGGAAAAAGCATGAGCGTGGGAAGCGAGAACATGACCGCTCAAGCGCCTGCCATCCGCAGCAAGCCGCTTATCCTGCGGCATCTGCCGTATTTCATGGCTGCTGCCGTGCTGGTCGCGCTCGCCGCCGGCATGCGGTTCGACGGCTACATCCTCAACATCCTGATGCAGGCGACGACCTTCTCGATCGCCGTATTCGGGCTCTCGGTCGTGCTCGGCCTGTGCGGACAGATCAATCTGGCGCAGGCCGCGTTCTTCGGCTTCGGCGCCTATGCCATGGCGATCGGCACGGCCGATCTGCATATGAGCTACTGGCTGTGCCTGGTCGCAGGTTGCCTCGTGGCGCTCGTCGCCGGTGCTTTCCTCGGCATGTCGACCTTGCGGCTCGGCGGGCACTACCTTGCCATGGTGACGATCTCGTTCCAGCAGATCGTGACGCTGGTGATGATCAACGCCATCTGGCTCACGCACGGGCCCGATGGCGTCTCCAATATCGGCCGTCCGCAGCTGTTTTCCAATTCGCAAAGCTATCTCGCGTTTTGCGTCGCGGTGCTCGCGATAGTCGGCTATCTGGTCTGGCACTTGCCTGACACCAAGCTCGGCCGCGCCATGCGCGCGGTGCGTGACAATGAGCTTGCGGCTGGCGTCAACGGCATCGACGTGTTCCGCACCAAGATCGCGGCCTTTGGCATTTGCGCTGTGCTCGGCGGTCTGGCGGGCGGGCTGTTCGCGGGCGGCTTTGCCTATATCAGCCCCGACCAGTTCGCCTTCTCCGATTCCATCGTGTTCCTGACCATGGCGCTGCTCGGCGGCGTGGCCTCGCCAATCGGCTCGGCGATCGGCACGGGGCTGTTGATCCTGATCCCGGAATGGCTGCGTTTTCTGAAGAGCGTGCCCGGCCTTTATCTCGCGATTTACGGCCTGTTCGTGATCCTGATCATCCGCTTCATGCCCGACGGCATCTGGGGCTTTGTCGCCGGCGCCTTCGAGCGCTGGCGGGCGAAGACGCAGGCGCCGCCTGCGAAGCGGGCCCTGGTGCTGAAGCCCGCCACCACCGGCGGCGACATCGTGCTCGAAGTGCGCGGGCTCTCCAAACATTTCGGCGGCCTGAAAGCGGTCGATGGTGTCGATATCGCGGTGAGGCGCGGCGGCGTGCATGCGCTGATCGGGCCGAACGGCTCCGGCAAGACCACGACGCTGAACGTGCTATCCGGCCTCTACAAGGCGACGTCCGGCGTCATCCTGCTCGACGGTACCGACATCACCAACATGCCGCCGCACCGGCGCACCGCGGCCGGCCTGGGGCGTACCTTCCAGAACATCCGCCTGTTCCGCTCCATGACTGCGCTCGAGAATGTCGAGATCGGCGCCGAGCGGCCCGGCAACAAGATGATCGGGCAGGGCGGCGCGGCATCGCTCACCGAGCGCGCCATGGAGGCCTTGACCTTCGTCGGGCTCGGCCATCGCGCCAACGAGGTGATCACGAGCTTCTCCTATGGTCACCAGCGTCTGATCGAGATCGCCCGCGCACTCGCCGGCAATCCGACACTGCTCCTGCTCGACGAGCCCGCCGCCGGGTTGAACTCGACCGAGAAGCTCGAGCTGCATGAGCTCTTGAAGCGCATCGCAGCGCAGGGGCTGACCATCCTGATCATCGATCACGACATGACGCTGGTCTCGGAAGCCGCCCAACACATCACCGTGCTCAATTTCGGCCGCCGCATCGCGGACGGCGAGTCAGTGGCCGTGCTGCGTCATCCCGACGTCGTCTCGGCCTATCTCGGAAGCGAATAATGGCTCTGCTCGAAATCCGCGATCTCGTGGTCCGCTACGGTGAAATCGAAGCGCTGCGCGGCATCTCGCTTCAAGTCGAGCAGGGCAAGGTGGTGACGCTGCTGGGCGCCAACGGCGCGGGCAAATCGACCACGCTGCGCGCGATCTCGGGGCTGGAGAAGCCGGCCTCAGGCGACATCCTGTTCGACGGCAAATCGATTGCAGGGCAGGGGCCGGAGGCGATCGTGCGGCTCGGCATCGCTCATGTGCCGGAAGGGCGGCGGGTGTTTCCCGGCCTGACGGTGAAAGAGAATATCATGTTGGGGGCCTCCAATCGCCGGGTCTCGAGCCGGGAGATCTCGCGCGAGGCGGACGCGATGTTCGACCTGTTTCCGGACATTCGCACCTTTGCCAACACGCTGGGCTGGACGCTATCCGGCGGGCAGCTGCAGATGGTTGCGGTCGCGCGCGGGCTGATGGCAAAGCCACGCCTGTTGCTGCTCGACGAGCCGTCGCTGGGACTTGCGCCCGTCATCGTGCAGGCGGTGTTCCGCATCATTTCCCAGATCCGCCAGACCACCACCGTCTTGCTTGTCGAGCAGAATGCGCGCATGGGACTGTCGGTCGCCGATTTCGGCTATGTGCTGGAAACCGGCCGCATCGTGCTCGGCGGCAAGCCTGATGAATTGTGGGGCAACGAAGCCATCCGCGCCGCCTATCTCGGCGGCCATGCCAAAGCCACTGCCTGAGAGGACGAAAGACTGATGGTCACAATCAAGGTGGACAATCTCATCGATTTCGTCGCTGATGTCTTCGGTCACGCCGAGTCCTCGGCCGAAGAGGCCCGCCGCATCGCGACCTACCTGACGACAGCCAACCTCACCGGCCATGACAGCCATGGCGTGATCCGCGTTCCCGTGTATATCCGCTGGAAGAAGACCGGCAATGTCGTGCCGAACCAGACCGCGGAGGTCGTGGTCGATACGCCCTCGCTTGCGGTGGTGGATGGCAAGTTCGGCTATGGCCAGACGGTAACGCCGGTGGCGGTGAAGCTCGGCATCGAGAAATGCAAGAAAGCGGGGCTCGCTGCTGTGGCGCTCCGCAACGCCGGCCATATCGGCCGTGTCGGCGACTGGGCCGAGATGGCGGCAGCAGAAGGTCTGGTCTCGGTGCATTTTGTCAATGCTGCCGGCTCGCTGCTGGTCGCGCCGTTCGGCGGCGTCGAGAAGCGTCTGTCGACAGCGCCATACTGCGTCGGCATCCCGCGCGAGGGGCAGGACCCGATCGTGCTCGACTTCGCGACCTCGATTGTCGCGGAAGGCAAGTGCCTGGTCGCGAGCCGTGGCGGCAAGAAACTGCCCAAGGGCGCGCTGATCGACGCCGACGGTACCTTGAGCGAAGATCCGCATGTACTCTATGGCCCCTACACACCGGACGGACCGCGCGACCACACCAAGGGAACCGGTGCGATCCGCGCTTTCGGCGAGCACAAGGGCTCAGGCCTTGCCTTCATCTGCGAACTGCTCGGCGGGGCGCTCACCGGGACCGGCGCGACCGCGCCCAACCGGCAATTCGCCAATGGCATGCTCGCCTTCTACATCGACCCCAAGGTGGTCGATCCCGCCAATTTCTTCGACGGTGAAATCGCCCGCTACAGCAATTTCATCCGGGAGACCAAACCGGTCGCCGGCGTCGATCAGGTTCTGATCCCCGGCGATCCCGAACGCATGACGCGCGCAGAGCGCACCAAAAACGGCATCCCCTTGCCTGACGATACCTGGGCGGCGATAGTGAACACCGCGCGCGAGGTGGGCGTAAGCGAAGTCAGCATCCAGCGGGCCACGGCTTAATAAGGGCATCGTCATTGCGAGCGCAGCGAAGCAATCCAGGACCGCCCGCGAGACTCTGGATTGCTTCGTCGGTTCGCTCCTCGCAATGACGGCGGATACGGGCAGAAAAGGAAGGAACGCAAAGTGGCAAATAACAAGGTCAAGCAAATCTGGGCGTCCGGCAAAGCGGTGGTGAATGCGTGGCTGGCGATTCCCTCCGGCTTCTCTGCCGAGATGGTCGCGCAATGCGGCTTCGACAGCGTCACCGTCGACATGCAACATGGCGTGCAGGACTACCTGTCCATGGTGCAGTGCTTCCAGGCGATGGACAAGCATCCGGTCACGCCGATGGTGCGCGTGCCCTGGAACGAGCCCGGCGTCATCGGCAAGGTGCTCGACGGCGGCGCCTATGGGGTGATCTGCCCGATGGTCAACACCCCGCAGGAGGCGAAGAACCTCGTTTCCTACGCTAAATATCCGCCGCAGGGCGTCCGCTCCAACGGCCCGATCCGCGCCGGCATGTACGGCACTGCGGGCTCCTACCAGAAGACCGCCAATGACGAGATCGTGCTGCTGCCGATGATGGAGACCAAGACCGCGGTCGAGAACATGGAAGCCATCCTCGACGTGCAGGGCATCGACGGCGTCTATATCGGCCCGTCCGATCTCGGCTTCTCCTACGGCCTCGAGCCGAAGCTCGACCGGAGCGAGCCCGAGATTCTCAAGATCTACGAAAAGATCATCAAGGAGTGCGACAAGCGCAAGCTCAACCCGGGCATCCATTGCTCGGGCGCCGAAGGCGCAGTGCGCGCGATCAACATGGGCTTCAAGCTGGTCACGCTGTCGAACGAAGTCGGGCTGATGGCCACCTACGCCAAGATGCAAGTGAATCAGACTCGCAAGGATTCAGCCGGCAAGGCCTGATCCACGCGAGCGACGCTCTAACCCTCATGCTGAGGAGGCCCGAAGGGCCGTCTCGAAGCACGAGGTCCCCGCGGCATCCGCGGTCATCCTTCGAGACGCCGCGCAAGCGCGGCTCCTCAGGATGAGGTACGAGGATGCTGCGGCATCTTTACAGGGAGACACCACCATGACCCCGGCACCCGTCATCCGCCTGCATCCTGACGACAGCGTCCTGATCGCACGCGCGAGCCTGCCGCCGGGGATGGTTGTCGCCGATGGCGTCACTACGGCGGAACGGATTCCTGCCGGCCACAAGGTCGCGATCAAGCCGATCGCGTCGGGTGAGCCGATCCGCCGCTACGGCCAGATCATCGGCTTCGCGCTCGTCCCGATCGCACCCGGCCAGCATGTCCACACCCAGAATTGCGGCATGGGCGATTTCGCCAAGGACTATGCCTATGGTGTCGACGTCAAGCCCACGCCGAATTTCGATTTGCCCGCGACCTTCGACGGCATCCGCCGCCCCGACGGGCGCGTCGCCACCCGCAACTATATCGGCATCCTCACCTCGGTGAATTGCAGCGCCCATGTCGCGGGCCTCGTCGCCGACGTCTTCAAGAAGAATCCCTTCACCGGCGAAAATCCTCTCGCCGACTTTCCCAATGTCGACGGCGTGGTCGCGCTCACCCACAAGACCGGCTGCGGCATGACCCAGGACGAGCCGCTGGCGCTGCTCCGTCGCACGCTCGGCGGTTATGCGCGTCACGTCAATTTCTCCGCGGTCGTCGTGCTGGGCCTGGGTTGCGAGGTGAACCAGATCGGCGGCTTGATGCAGGAGCAGAAGCTCGCCGGCCGCCTCCGTGCCATGGACATCCAGGAAGTCGGCGGCACCCGCAAGACCGTCGAAGCCGGCGTCGCGTTCGTGAGGGAGGCGCTGATCGATGCGAACAAGGTCAAGCGCGAGGCGGTGCCGGCGAGTGAATTGACGGTGGCGTTGCAATGCGGCGGCTCCGACGGCTATTCCGGCGTCTCGGCGAATCCGGCACTGGGTGCGGCGAGCGATCTCATCGTGCGCCATGGCGGCACCGTGATCCTCTCGGAGACACCGGAGACCTACGGCGCCGAGCATCTGCTGACCCGTCGCGCCGTGAGCCGCGAGGTCGGCGAGAAGCTGGTGTCGCTGATGCGCTGGTGGGAGGAATATACCGAGCGCGAGGGCGCGGAGATGAACGCCAATCCGAGCCCCGGCAACAAGGCCGGCGGTCTCACCACGATTCTCGAAAAGTCGCTCGGCGCCATGGCCAAGGCCGGCAGCACCAATCTCGTCGACGTGCTGCACTACGCGGAAGCCGTCACCAAGAAGGGTTTCGTGTTCATGGATACGCCCGGCTACGACCCGGTTGCAGCGACGGGGCAGGTGGCCGGCGGCGCCAATCTCGTCTGTTTCACCACCGGACGCGGCAGCGTGTTCGGCTGCAAGCCCGCGCCATCGATCAAGCTCGCGACCAACACCCCCATGTACAAGCGCAT
Organism: Bradyrhizobium sp. Tv2a-2; assembly: GCF_000472425.1. Classification (GTDB taxonomy): domain Bacteria; phylum Pseudomonadota; class Alphaproteobacteria; order Rhizobiales; family Xanthobacteraceae; genus Bradyrhizobium. The sequence goes on from NZ_AXAI01000009.1 coordinate 119,708, forward strand.
GGAAGACGACATGGACGTCAACTGCGGCACCATCCTCGACGGCGAGGAGACCGTGCAAGCCTGCGGCCAGCGCATCTTCGACCTGATCCTGCAGACGGCGTCCGGCAAGCCGACCAAGAGCGAGAGTTTTGATTTCGGCGGTGCCGAGTTCGCCCCATGGGTGCTCGGCGCGACGATGTAAGCACCGGCTCCGAGCGGTATGCCGAATCACTGCACCGGCCTATACTTCGGCAGTATTCCGTGAATCGCCGCATCGGATGACCAGCGCTTCCCGGGAGCAATCCCCGGGGGGCCTCGACATGAACCGGAAATTACGCCGCGCCAACGAAGCGGCCGCGAGGCGAAGCGGCGCGCCGTCGGACCCGCGCGTTGCGGGCCTGTTTTCATCCGGCCTCGTCCATCACCAGGCCGGCCGGCTTGCGCAGGCCGAGACGCTCTATCGCGAGACGCTGGCGCTCAAGCCCGATCACGCTGATGCGCTGCATCTGCTCGGCGTGATTGCGTCCCAGGTCGGGCAGCATGACGTCGCCATCGATCTGATCGAGCGGGCGATCGCGCACGATCCGAAAAGTCCGGTCTATCATTCCAACCTCGGCCTCGCGCTCGCCGGCCGGCAACGCTTCGCGGAGGCGATCAAGAGCTACGACCGCTCCTTGTCGCTGCGTCCTGGCGACGCCGAGGTGCTCTACAGCCGCGGCAATGCCCTGGTTGCGCTCGGGCGACCGCGCGATGCGCTGGAGAGTTACGAGCGCGCGCTGCTTGCAAGGCCAGACCACACCGAAGCGCTGTGCAATCGCGGCGCGGCACTGGCCGCGCTCGGCCGCAACGAGGAGGCGCTGGCAAGCTACGATCGCGTGCTCAAGGTCGCGCCAGATCATGCCGAGGCCCTGTCCAACCGCGGCAACGCGCTCAAGTGCCTGGCGCGCTTCGACGACGCGCTGGCGAGCTACGACCGCGCCTTGACGGCCCGGCCGGAGGACGCGCAGGCGCTGTTCAACCGCGGCGTGACACTGCACGACTTGAAGCGCTTTGCGGAAGCGCTTGCAAGCTACGATCGCGCGCTCGGCGTCGCACCCGATCACGCCGAGGCGCTGTCGAACCGCGGTGACGTGCTGCGCCAGCTCGGTCGCCGGGAGGACGCGCTCGCAAGCTACGACCGCGCACTCGTCGCGCGACCTGATTACCCCGAGGCGCTGTCCAACCGCGGCAATGTGCTGAAAATCCTCGGTCGTTTCGACGATGCGCTCGCAAGCTATGACGCCGCGCTCCGCCTCAGTCCGGATTATGCCGCGGCGCTGTCCAATCGTGCCGTGACGCTGCAGGCCCTCGATCGCCTCGACGAGGCGCTGGCAGATTGCGACCGCGCGCTTGCGTTGCATTCTGATTCGGTCGAGGCGTTGACCAACCGCGGCAGCCTCCTGCAAGAGCTCAACCGCTTCGACGATGCGCTCACGGCTTACGATGGCGCCGTTGCGATCGCGCCTGCATCTATCGATGCGCAGATGAACCGGGCCTTCCTGCTGCTGCTCACCGGCGATTTCGCGCGAGGATGGCCGGCCTATGAATGGCGCCGCAAGCTCCCGAGCTGGGTCGAGCGCGGCTTTGCGCAAGCCGAGTGGTCGGGGCAGGACATCGCAGGCAAACGGCTACTGCTGCATGCCGAGCAGGGGTTCGGCGACACCATCCAGTTCGCCCGCTACGCGCAGCTTGTAGCCGCGCGCGGCGCCAACGTCATTCTCGAGGTGCAGCCGCCGCTCAAGCCGTTGCTTGCCGGGCTATTCGGCGTCGAGGTGGTCGCGGCCGGCCGCGAAGAGCTTCCACCGTTTGATTTGCACTGTCCGTTGCTCAGCCTGCCGCATGTATTCGCGACAACTGTCGCAACGATCCCGGGCGGCATTCCCTACATCGCCGCGCCGGCAGACCGGTTCGCCGCATGGGCGCCACGCCTGCCGAAAGACGGTTTGCGTATCGGTCTCGCCTGGTCGGGCCACCGCGACAACGCCCGCGACCACGAGCGCTCCATCCCGTTCGCACGCCTGGCACCGCTGCTCGCTATTCCCGGTACTAGTTTCGTCAGCCTGCAGAAGGATGTCCGCGCCACCGATGCGGACGACGTCCGCAACTGCGGCAACATGCTCGACCTGGGCTGCGAGCTGAACGATTTCGCCGACACGGCGGCCGTCATTGCCGGGCTCGATCTCGTCATCACCGTCGACACCGCGGCCGGCCATCTCGCGGGCGCCATGGGCAAACCGGTCTGGCTGCTGCTGCCGCGCGTCCCCGACTTCCGCTGGCTGCGCGATCGCACCACAAGCCCGTGGTATCCAAGCGCACGCCTGTTCCGCAAAGGCCGGGCGGATACGTGGGATGAAGTCATCGCGGGTGTCGCCGCGGAGCTTGAGGCGGCGGAGCTCAGATAGCGCGCGGTCCGGGAGCGTCGTCGGACTCTCCACCGGGCGTGCGTGAAGAGAACTCGCCGATCTTTCGCGCCATCCAGATCGCGCCGATCGCCACCACGATGCCGGCGAGGACATCAACCAGATAGTGTCCTCCGCCCAGGGGTGTCGCCACCAGCATCATGGCGTTCCAGGCGACGGCCAACGGTCTTACCCAGCGCAGCGGCCAGAAAGCCCATCCATAGAGGATCGCCGATACCGCGTGGAAACTGGGAAAAGTAAGGACGCCGGCCAGATGCGTCACGCTCAATTCGCGCAGCGAGCCGTCGCGCACAAGCGGCGCATCACGCAGGGTCGCGTAATAGCCGCCCGGCTCGATCTGCGGGAAATCGGACGGGTGCAGGCCGAGCTCACCATAGACGCCGATGGCCGGCACGAGCGTCGAAATGATGGTCGTCACCAGGACGGCGAGCAGGTATGCGCAAAGCATCTCCCCACTTCGTCGGTAATATCCGACGAGGGGCAGAAGTAAGGTTGCTGTGAGGAGCTGCGGGCCGATGGAGTTGTATGAGCTGGCGAGCGGAGGGATCAGCTCGCGGTGACGATTGGTCAGATCGAGCAGGCTCCGGAAGTCGAACCCCAACGCACGGTCCCAGGCTAGCAGTCTGGCGTCTTGCAGTGGCAGGTCGATGGAGGTCGCGATGTAGGTCAGGGTCACGGTGATCGGCACCGCCAGCACCAGTTGAGCCAACGCGATGAGGCCAAAGAACAGCTTGGGATGGGTTTGTGCCGCTGATTGCGCGCCGCGTTGTCCGAACCACCAGTACACGCCGGCAACCGCGAAGACTGCGACATATCCCGCAGGTTGAATATAGAATTGGGATGTGACAAGCGACGCGACGATCACTCCGATGATGCCGGCCAGCACACGCCAATTGAAGCGAAACAGACTCCATGCCGCTGCGACTTCGGGATCGGCAAAAGTCAATGGTGGTCGAACCGGCCGTAGTGCCGGCGATGGTGTCCCGTGCATCGTGTTGTTCTCTTCTTGTTGATGCAGATGCGGGAAAACGCATGCCTGCGTGGGCGAGCGATTTCCCGCCCCGGCCGGTGCCGTCGTCCCAAAATGTTTGGATATTTCCGCAGAGCACGACGCGTCGTTGAGCGATGACCTGCAGGCAGGTCGTCGTCACTTAGCTCGAGATGCGCAATCGTATTCGGCAAAAATCGGTGCTAGCCGCCCTGCTGATTCGCTTGACCAGGCGCCGCCCGATGAGGGCAAAGCTCATTCCATGCGCAATATTCCATTCCAAATTACTATCTAAGGTAGAAATACGATCATAACATCTAAGGTTGTGTAAATATACGATCTGTTTTTCAGGTGGCGGTTGGACTCGGTGCCGGCGTGGCGGCCGCTGCGCTCGCGCGTGCGCAAGAGAATGCGGAGAACATAAACCCGTGCAGGTTTTGCGGTGACCAAATCGGGCCACGCTGCTCGTCCAGCGTGGACATCACATGATGCCGGTCGTTCCGAGGTGAGGAGATGCACAGACGCGACTGGTCGCCGCCGGTTGTCGAGCCTGCGCAGAGCCGCGCAAGACCCTATGCACCGGCCGAAGCTTTGGCGCGACCAAGTTCATAGGCCGCGACATGCGCTCGGGCCAGGTCGAGCAATGGCGTATTCACGTCCAGCGCTCGCGCGCGGCTCGCGAGATCACCCAGGATATGGTCGCCCTCGGTGACCGAGCCGCGTTCGATGTCCCGCAACATCGATGCCTTCAAGGGCGAGCCCTCCGTTGAAAGAAGCGTGTGGTCGAACTCGATGAATGCGGGACGCGGCCTGAAGCCGGCGGCGGTCGCGACGGCGCAGCATTCATCGAACAGTTGAAAGATCGCTTCGCGGCCGCGGGGCACCGCGAGAATGTCCCCGATGCTAGCCCGCATGATGCAGGTGATGCCGGCGACCGTGCTCAACTGCACAAACTTCTCCCACATGTCATGCATCACTGCTGGGCTTGCGCGTCCCTCAACGCCTGCGCTCGTGAACATGGAAGCAAGTGCAGCCGTTCGATCGCTCGGTCCACCCTGCAATTCGCCGAACAGGAGTTGGTTGTTGGGGAAGAACTGGACGATCCGGCCCTCGGTATCCAGCCCCGCGCTGATATTGGCCATCCCTCCCAGGACCTGGCCCGCACTGAATCTCGATGTCAGCCGGTCGATATGTTTCAGACCGTTGAGGATGGGCAGTATCATCGTGCCCGGCCCGACCACGTGGGCGAATTCCTCCATCGCTTCATCAAGGGAATAGGCTTTGACCCCGACCAGGATGACATCAAAGCTCCCTGCGAGGTCCTTCGCAGCCACGAGCTTGGGGGATACGACGAAGTTGTCGTGCGGACTCACGATGCTGAGACCGGTGCGGGCAAGTTGCTCGGCCCGCCGTGCGCGCACCAGGAAGGTCACGTCACGCCCGGCGCGAGCCAGGCAGCCTCCGAAATAGCCGCCGAGCGCTCCGGCGCCAATAACAAGCACTTTCATTCGACAACCCTCGAGGCCAACAAGTCTACTCCACCAGTCTGCAGCGGAGGGTGGAAGCACATCAAGGGCCGGCAACAGGCACTGCGAGGGTATTTTGAGCTACCCGATCTTGCTCGTCGGGCGACTCAAGCAGACAGCCCTGGCCGGCCGAGCAGATGGCATCGGCCAGAGCGTCAAAAATTAATTCGCGTAAAAGCGAGTTTCGAGAGCGATTTCAGACTGATCCCATGGCTGGCCTCATGCCCGGCAAATTCTTCTTTCTTTTTTTCAGAAAGTATGCTTAGCTATCTCCATTCCGAGCCGACACGAGGGGCGTTACGCGTCGTCACGAAACGTGGTGCGGAATTGCGGTGGACGTGGAGGTGCCGGAGACGTGCGGCATCATCGCGGACGGCGAAGTCGTGTGGTCCTGGCGCCCCAAGGTTCCGGCGCTAAGTGGGCTTTCGATGCTCAGGCATCGCGGCCTGCGACGGTGGCAAACGGGATGGTTCACCGAGGAGAGTACGTATAAGCCGTAAAACCACTGCGCAGGGAAGGCCGGGCTGATCCCGCCTGTACCTGTGGTCAACGCGCTCTTCGCGCAATCTTTTGCGCGGAGGCCCCGGGTGCATGCGGTCACCCGGTCTTCCCTGCGCCCTCGGCTTTTGAAGAGGGTGAAGAGGTCAGCAAAACTCGGGCGATTGGCGTCGCGAGGATAAGTCGTCGTGGCCCATGCGGACCCGCTTCATAATTCGTAGGATGCGTTACCGATCCTACGGCCGGGACGATGGGATACTTCGTAGGCATTTACTGCCCGTTGTTAATGCTTGATCCGTCCCCCCAGCAATGTTCTGCTTAAAAAAGCTGCTGGAGCGCTCCGCCTGTGTCGATCTTCGTCGCATTACATCACGTCACGCACTACAACTACGACCGTCCGATCGATCTGGGCCCGCAAGTCATCCGCCTGCGCCCCGCTCCGCACACCCGCACGCCGATCCTTTCCTATTCGCTGAAGGTCACGCCCGCGAACCATTTCGTGAACTGGCAGCAGGACCCGCAGGGCAACTGGCTCGCGCGCTACGTCTTTCCGGAGAAGACGACCGAGTTCAGAATAGAGGTCGACTTCACGGCGCAGATGACGGTCGTGAATCCCTTCGATTTCTTTGTCGAGCCTTACGCCACCAGCTTTCCGTTCGAATACGGCAAGGACTTGAAGACCGAGCTTACGCCGTATCTGGAGACCATCGAGCCGGGGCCGTTGCTCAAGGCGTGGCTCGATTCCATCCCGCGTGAGGCGGACTCGACCGTCAACTTTCTGGTCGAGCTCAACGCGAACCTGCAGAAAAGGATTCGCTACATCATCAGGATGGAGCCGGGCGTTCAGGCGCCGGAGGAAACGCTCTCTTCTTGCGCCGGCTCATGCCGCGACTCCGCGTGGCTGCTGATCCAGACGCTGCGCCATCTCGGCCTCGCCGCGCGCTTCGTCTCCGGCTATCTGATCCAGCTCAGGCCCGACATCGATCCGGTCGAAGGACCGGTCCAGGTCGCGAACGATTTCACCGATCTCCACGCCTGGGCTGAAGTCTATCTGCCCGGCGCGGGCTGGATCGGATTTGATGCCACCTCGGGCATGCTGGCGGGCGAGGGGCACATCCCGGTCGCCGCCACGCCGCATTACCGCTCGGCCGCGCCGGTTGCCGGCAGCGCCGGCTTTGCCAATGTTGACTTCGCCTTCGAAATGAGCGTGAAGCGCATCCGCGAAGCGCCTCGGATCACAAGGCCATTTTCCGATGACGCCTGGGCTGCGCTCGACAAATTGGGCGAGCGGGTCGATGCCGACCTCAAGGCACAGGACATGCGCCTCACCATGGGCGGCGAGCCGACCTTCGTCTCCGTCGACGACATGGAATCGCCGGAGTGGAATGTCGCGGCCGTCGGCCCCACCAAGCGCGGTCTTGCCGACGATCTGATCCGCCGCCTGCGCACGCGCTTCGCGCCGGGCGGGCTGCTGCATTACGGGCAGGGCAAGTGGTACCCGGGCGAAAGCCTGCCGCGCTGGGCCTTCGGCCTTTACTGGCGCAAGGACGGTGTGCCGATCTGGAAGAACGCCGACCTGATTGCGACCATCGAACGCCCGCGCAAGGCCAGTATCGACGATGCCGGGCGCTTTGCGGAGGCGGCTGCAGAGAAGCTCGGTCTCGGTCCCGACTTTGTCATCCCGGCCTTCGAGGATACAAACCACTGGTTGGCGCGCGAAGCCACGCTGCCGACCAATGTCACGCCGGCCGACTCCAAATTGCCCGATCCCGAGGAGCGGGCGCGCATGGCGCGCGTGTTCGACCAGGGGCTGAACATCCCGAAGGGTTTTGTGCTGCCGATCCAGCGTTGGAACGCCGATGCGTCCCGTTGGCGCAGCGAGCGCTGGCAGCTCCGGCGCGGCAATCTTTATCTGGTCCCGGGCGACTCGCCGCTGGGCTTGCGGCTGCCGATCAATTCGCTGCCCCATATCCCGGCCGAGGACTATCCCTATGTCGTCGAGCAGGATCCGATGGAGCCGCGCAGCGCCCTGCCGGTGTTCGAGCAGGCAAGCCACCCGGCCGCCGCGTCGCAGCAGGCGGTGCAGCAGCAGCGCGCAGGCGGTGGCGGCGTGCGCACCGCGATGTCGATCGAAATCCGCGACGGCGTGCTCTGCGCCTTCATGCCGCCGACCGAAAAGCTCGACGATTACCTGGAGTTAGTCGCGGTTGTTGAAGCAACTGCGGAAGACATGAAGATGCAAGTCCATGTCGAGGGCTATGCGCCGCCTTTCGATCCGCGCGTCGAGGTGATCAAGGTGACGCCCGATCCCGGCGTCATCGAGGTCAATGTGCAGCCGGCAGCCAATTGGCGCGAGGCGGTCGACATCACCTTCGGCCTCTACGAGGATGCCGCAAAAGTGCGGCTCGGGGCCAACCGCTTCCTGGTCGACGGGCGCCACACCGGCACCGGCGGCGGCAACCATATCGTGGTCGGCGGCTCGATGCCGCAGGACTCGCCCTTCCTGCGCCGCCCGGATCTGTTGAAGAGCCTGGTGCTGTACTGGCAGCGCCATCCCTCGCTGTCCTATTTCTTCTCCGGCATGTTCCTCGGCCCGACCAGCCAGGCCCCGCGCATCGATGAGGCGCGGCATGACGGCCTCTATGAGCTGGAGATCGCGATCTCGAAAGTGCCGCCGCCGGGCGGCGAGGAGATTCCGCTGTGGCTGGTCGACCGTCTGTTCCGGCATATCCTGGTCGACATCACCGGCAACACCCACCGCGCCGAAATCTGCATCGACAAGCTCTATTCGCCCGACGGCCCGACCGGGCGGCTCGGCCTGGTCGAATTCCGCGCGCTCGAAATGCCGCCCGATCCGCGCATGTCGTTGGCGCAGCAGCTCTTGGTCCGGGCGCTCCTGGCAAAACTGTGGCGCGAGCCGCAGGAGGGCAAGTTCGTGCGCTGGGGCACCTCGCTGCACGACCGCTTCATGCTGCCGCACTTCATCTGGCAAGACTTTCTCGACGTGCTGTCGGATCTGAAACTCTCGGGCTACGACTTCTCGCCCGAATGGTATCTCGCCCAGCTCGAATTCCGCTTTCCCGCCTTCGGCCGCGTCCACCACGGCGGCGTGTCGATGGAACTCAGGCAGGCGCTGGAGCCTTGGCATGTGCTGGGCGAGGAGGGCACGTCAGGCGGCACCGTGCGCTATGTCGATTCCTCGGTCGAACGGCTGCAGGTCAAGGCGGAAGGCTTTGTCGAGGGCCGCCACATCATCACCTGCAACGGCCGGCGGCTGCCCATGACCGCCACGGGCCGCGCGGGCGAAGCAGTCGCGGGCGTGCGCTTCAAGGCCTGGCAGCAGGCCTCAGGCCTGCATCCGACCATCCCCGTCCATGCGCCCCTGACCTTTGACCTGATCGATAGCTGGAACGGCCGCTCGCTTGGCGGCTGCGTCTATCATGTCGCCCATCCCGGCGGTCGTAACTATGAAACAAAACCGGTCAATTCTTACGAGGCCGAGGCGCGGCGGCTCGCCCGCTTTCAGGATCACGGCCACACGCCCGGCAAGATTGATCCGCCGCGCGAGGAGCGCAGCCACGAATTTCCTCTGACTCTCGACTTGAGAACACCGCTCCCGCATTGAAGAATAACGTTTTGGCAGGAGAGTCGGGATGGCGGACACTGACCAAGGGACGGGTCAGGGGACGGGGGACGGCGCCGGGCAGGCACAGGCCGCCGTCCGGCCGCGCCCGGGGCAGCGGCGGGTGGCGCAATGGATGCGCGATTACGCCCGGCTTCCCGGCATTCCCGACGAATATCTGGGCGAGGACGGCCCGCGCGCGGTCTGGACCCGCTTTTTCGACGCCTTTTCAAACTTGTCCGCCCCCGAGATCGAGCGCCGTTTCGGCGCCGCCGACCGGCATCTGCGCGAGGCCGGCGTCACCTACCGTGCACCGGGCGAGGCCGCCGAGCGGCTATGGCCGCTGAGCCATCTGCCGCTCCTGATCGACGAGGCCGAGTGGCAGCAGCTCTCCGCCGGCATCGTCCAGCGCGCGCAGCTCCTGGAACTCGTGCTGCGCGACATCTACGGCGAGGGCCGGCTGGTCGCGGACGGCGCGATCCCGGCGGCCGCGATCGCCGGCAGCGGCGAATATCTGCGGCCCGTTTGCGGCATCAAGCCGCCCGGCGGGCGCTATCTTGCACTCTACGCCGCCGATGTCGGCCGTGGCCCTGATGGCCGCTGGTGGGTGCTGTCCGACCGGACGCAAGCGCCGTCCGGCGCGGGCTATGCGCTGGAAAATCGCCTGGTGCTGTCGCGTGCCTTCGCCTCGCTGTTCAAGTCGATGAATGTCGAGCGGCTCGCGCCGTTCTTCGAAGCGTTCCGCGATTCCTTGCGCGGCAGCGCCGACCGCGACGAGCCGCGCATCGGCCTGCTGACGCCGGGCAGCTTCAGCGAGACCTATTTCGAGCATGCGACGCTCGCCCGCTATCTCGGCTTCCTGCTGGTCGAGGGCGATGATCTCGCCGTGTCAGGCGATCGCATCCATATTCGCACCGTCGCTGGCCTGAAGCGGCTCGACGTGCTGCTGCGGCGGGTCGATTCCAACTCGCTCGATCCGCTCGAGCTAGATGCCTCCTCGCATCTCGGCGTGCCCGGATTGATCGACGTGTTGCGCAAGAGCGGTGCCGTGGTCGCCAACATGCCGGGCTCGGGCGTCCTCGAAGCCCGGGCGCTGCTGGGCTTCCTGCCGAGCCTGTCCCGCCGCCTGCTAGGCGAAGAGCTGAAGATACCGCACATCGCCACCTGGTGGTGCGGGCAGAAGGCCGCGCGCGAGGAAGTGCTCTCGCGGCTCGACGATTTCGCCATTGAAGGCGCATATGGACGGGGCGTGCCGGGCATCGCCAATCACGGGCCGGTGCTGGCAGCCGAGCTGCCGCCGAGCGAGCGTGAGCAGTTGAAGACTGCTATCCGCGACCGCGGCATCGACTATGTCGGGCAGGAACTGGTGCGGCTCTCGACCATGCCGGTGTGGGACCAGGGACGGCTCGCCCCCCGCCCCTTTGTGCTCAGGGTGTTCGCGGCCGCGACCGAAAACGGCTGGGTCATGATGCCGGGTGGCTTCTGCCGGATCGCCGACCAGCTCGACGCGAGGGCGGTATCGATGGGCAATGGCGCCCGCGCCGCCGATGTCTGGGTCGTGGCCGACAAGCAAGTCTCGACCCACACGCTGTTGCCGGCGTCGGACACCGTGCGCATCCGCCGCATCGCCGGCGTGCTGCCCAGCCGTGCCGCCGACAATCTGTTCTGGCTCGGCCGCTATCTCGAGCGCGCTGAAGCGACCCTGCGCCTGGTGCGCGCGCTCGGCGCGCAGCAGCGCGATACAGGGAAGGGCGCGTCCGGTTCGCTTCAGGTCGCCGAGCGCATCCAGCGCCTCCTGGTCGCCTGGGGCGCGGCGTCGCAGACGTCGCGCGCGCAATCGGCGAAGGTTGCGGCCGAGGCGTTGCAGGCGGAGGGGCGGTTCGGCTCGGCGCTCAGTCTCGTGCGCTCGGCCCAGCGCACCGCGACCTCGCTGCGCGAGCGGCTGTCGCCTGATGCCTGGCAGGTCATCACCGAGATGGCGGAACGGCTTGCGTACGAGGTCGAGGATGACGACGGCGTCATCAGCGCCGCCGAGCTGACCTTGCAGGAGCTCGCAAGCTTCGCTGGCCTTGCGCAGGAGAACATGAACCGCGCCGCCGGCTGGCGCTTCCTCGAAATGGGCCGCCGCGCCGAGCGCGCCATCAATACCGCGCGCTTCGCGCGCCAATTCGCCTATGACGAGGCGGGCGACGAGGACCTCGACACACTGCTCACGCTGGTCGATTGCCAGATCACCTACCGCTCACGTTATCTGTTGGCGCCAGTGCTCGCGCCGGTCCGCGATCTGGCGGTGCTCGACAGCTACAATCCGCGCTCGGTCGCTTTCCAGGTCGAGGCGCTGAACGAGCACATCGCAAGCCTGCCGGCGCTGAAGGAGACCGGGCTGATCGAGCGGCCGCAGCGGCTTGCGGTCGGGCTGCGCTCGACGCTGACCACCGCCGAAGCCGCAACCCTCGACACCAAGACGCTGTTTGCGCTGGAGCAGGATCTGCTCAGCCTCGCCGACGCCATCGGGCAGCATTATTTCCCGCACGGACCCAATGCCAGCCGGCCCGAAAAGCTCACGGGCCTGGCGTGATCTACGACATCCGTCACGTGACGACCTATGCTTACGAGAGCGCGGTGAGCTACGCCCGCTGCACGCTCCGACTCGAGCCGTTGAGCGGCCATGGCCAGCAGCTGATCTCACATCATGTCGAGATCAGGCCGCGGCCGGCCGAGCGCACCGCGCGGCGCGATTTCTTCGGCACCTTGACCGAGAGCGTGGTGATCGAGGCCGCCCATCGCAATCTGCGCATCGACTCGCGCTCGCGCGTCGACGTCGACCGCAAGGCACCGGGCCGCACCATGACGAGTCCGGCGTGGGAAGAGATTCGCGATGTCGCCTTTGCAGCCAACAGCCTCGGGCCGGCGTCGCCCATAGGCTATGTCTTTGCAAGCGCGCTGGTGCCGGTGCTGTCCCCGATCACCGCTTATGCCGCGGCGAGCTTTCCGCCCGGTGGTGGCATTCTCGTCGGCGCAGTCGATTTCATGCATCGAATCCGCAGCCAGTTCAGATACGATCCCAAGGCGACCGTGATCTCGACGCCACTGACGGAAGTCTTCGAGAAACGCCACGGCGTCTGCCAGGACTTTGCACATGTGATGATCGCGGGGCTGCGCGGCCTCGGGCTGCCGGCGGCCTATGTCAGCGGTTATCTGCGCACCATTCCGCCGCCGGGAAAGCCGCGGCTCGAAGGCGCGGATGCGACGCACGCCTGGGTGTCGCTGTGGTGCGGGGCCGCGATCGGCTGGGTCGGCTTCGATCCGACGAATGATCTCCTCGTCGAGAACGATCACATCGTGCTTGCGATGGGCCGCGATTTCTCCGACGTCTCGCCGGTTGACGGCATCATCGTCGGCTCGCCCAGGCAAAAGCTCAACGTCGCGGTCGACGTGCTGCTGGTGGAGTAGAGCGTGATCCCGCAAAAGTGTGACGGAGTTTTCCGAAAGGATCATGCTCCCGCAGCAACGATGTTCCATCACGTAGCGGTGTTGGAACGACAAGGAACTGTCGGAACAACATCACGCATCATCGATTGTTCGTCGCTGAAGCCCGCATGCCTCGCGGGCTCGTCCTTTGTCAAGCGATGGAGAGTTCATGATGCGACGATTATCCCTGGTCATTGGCGTACTGGCTGCGTGTGCCGCAACCGGCGCTTCGGCCGAAACCGTCAATCTTACCGGCACCTATCGATGCATCCAGATGTGCCGCGATGGAATGCTCGGCGCACCGACCTTCGTGACGCAGAACGGCGATGCTGTGAACCTGACGACGGAAACCGGCGAGTCCTATCGCGCCTGGCCGGATTGGTCTGCGCCGTACAGCCGCCTGTGGATCGATGCACGCGACGAGAGCGTGGTCTATTCGCCCGATGGCATGCGCATCCAGTTCGACGATGGACGCGTCTGGCAGCGCGACATCGGTCCGCCCCCGCCGGTGGTGCTGCGACGGGCGCCCGTGGCCTGGCGACGCTATTAACGTCTGAAACAAGGGTGGGCTGCGGCGCCTGAGCGCCGCGCCCACCGCGCTCTGGGCCGGTCGCCATCCAGGCAAGCGATCAGAGCGCGCCGTTCAACAGTCTCTTGGCGGCTTGCGTGAGCAGCCTGGATCGCGTGAAGCCGTGGGTCTCTGCGTATTTATCGAGCTCCGTCAGCACATCTTCCGGCATGGTGACATTCACGCGAATGGCCTTCGGCTGCTCCGTCCGGACGCAGACCATGAAGGCGATGCCATTCTGGTTAGCGGGATCGGACATGATGCCGTCGAGCGTGGAGGGGGCAGGCATCGCCTCACCACCCTCCGTCAAGGCTGCGATCCGAAGCGCCAATGCTTCCTCGGCCACGCTGTGCGCGTCATCGAGCGTCGTGCCCGCCGCGATCACGCCAGGAAAGTCCGGAAAGGAAACGCCGAAATCCCCGTCGGCATCCTTATGAATGAGACCGATATAGCTACGCATGGCGCTCACCTTGGGCTTCAGCCCCGACTGTCGCATTTGAACAAAACAAGAACATTGTGCCGCGCTGGATGGGTAAGTCAAGAGGACCCGGACACCTCATGCGCCCTGCGGCTGGCAGAGCCGGTCGCTCGGGCGCTGGGCCAAGCGTCCCTCCGCCAAGCGTCCCTCCGCCAAGAGCCTCTCGCCAAGAGCCTCTCGCAAGAGTCCCTCGCCAAGGGTCCCTCGGACCAAGCGTCGTCCACGCAGGGCGACGCGGCCTTGCGAGGAACCAACCACCTGGAGCCGGCGTTTGCCCCGGTAGTCATGGCACCGCGGGGCGTCGTGTCCAATCTTAACCGGGCAGCAAAGGGAGGCCTCGAGGCGGAGCGGCTGTTCATCGGCCGCAGCGAGCTTGCCGCCATCATGGAGCGCTTCGATTGGGCCAGTACCCCGATCGGGCCGCCAGAGGATTGGCCGGCCAATCTGAAGACTGCGGTCCGAATCATGCTGACCTCACAGCAGCCGATCTGGATCGGCTGGGGCCAGGAGCTGATCTACCTCTACAACGATCCCTATAAGTCCATCATCGGCGGTAGGCATCCATGGGCGCTGGGACGGCCGGCTTCGGAAGTCTGGCGGGAGATATGGGATGAGATCTCGCCATTGCTTGCAAAGGCGATGGGCGGCGAAGAGGGGACGTATGTCGAAGCCCAGCTCCTGATCATGGAGCGCAACGGATTCCCCGAGGAAACCCACTACACCTTTTCATACAGCCCAATCCCGAACCCGGATGGCTCCTCGGGCGGCATCTTTTGCGCCAACACCGACGACACCCAGCGCGTCATCGGCGAGCGCCAGCTCTCCTTGCTGCGGGAGCTCGCGAGCCGTGCCGCCGAATCGCGCACGGTCGTAGAGGCCTGCCGGCGCAGTGCGCAGGCGCTCGGCACCGAGTTGCGCGATCTGCCTTTTGCAATGATCTACCTCGTCGATGCAAAGAACGGACTCGTGCAGCTTGCCGCGCTGTCGGGTATCGAGCACGGCCATCCCGCCGTGCTGGCGACGTTGCCGCTCACCGAAACCGAGTTCTGGCCGCTCGCCGAGACGTTGCAGACCCAGCGCGTCAAGCTGATCTCCAACCTGCCCGAGCGCTTCCAGGCGGATTTCCCGACCGGCGGCTGGCGCCAATCTCCCGATCGCGCCATCGTGGCACCGATCATGTCGAGCGGCGAGCAGGCGGTCATCGGCTTCCTGATGGCCGGCCTCAACCCGTTCCGGCTGTACGACGAACGCTATGCCAGCTTTCTCGAGCTGGTCGCGCGCCAGATCGCATCGGCGGTCAACAATGCTCATGCGTACGAGGAAGAGCGGCGGCGCGCTGAAGCGTTGGCCGAGATCGACCGCGCCAAGACCGCGTTCTTCTCCAACGTCAGTCACGAATTCCGCACGCCGCTGACCTTGATGCTGAGCCCGCTGGAGGATGCGCTCGCGCGGGAGGGCGAACGCCTGCCGCCGGAGCATCTCGCCACGCTCGGTCTGATTCATCGCAATGGCCTGCGGTTGTTGAAGCTTGTCAACACGCTGCTCGACTTTGCGCGCATCGAGGCCGGTCGCGTGGCGGCGTCGTTCGAGAAGGTCGATCTTGGTGCCTTGACGGCGGAGCTCGCCTCCAACTTCCGCTCCGCCACCGACAAAGCGGGATTGCAGCTTGCGATCATGACAAAGCCCTTGCCTCAGGACGTCTATGTCGACCGCGACATGTGGGAGAAGATCATCCTCAACCTGCTGTCGAACGCCTTCAAATTTACCTTCGAGGGAGAGATCGGGGTTGTCGTCAGGCCGGCCGTTGGCGGCGCGCACGCCGAGGTCCTTATGAACGATACGGGCACCGGTATACCGGCCGAAGAGCTGCCGCATCTGTTCGAGCGCTTCAAACGCGTCGAAGGCGCGCGCGGTCGCTCGTTCGAAGGCAGCGGCATTGGCCTTGCCTTGGTGCAGGAGCTGGTGAAGCTGCATGGCGGCGCCATTGCCGTTGCGAGCGAGGTCGGGCGCGGCACGACATTTTCGATTACGCTGCCGCTCGGCGCCGCTCACCTGCCATCCGATCGCCTGAACGCTGCATCGGGGCAGGCAAGCACCAGCCAGCGCGCCAAAGTCTATCTCGAAGAGGCAATGGGCTGGCTTGAAGGAGACGCGCCGGCCGACCGTCCGGATGCCTCCGCGCCGGAAGATTTTGGCCCGGGCATCGCAAATGCAGGAGCGAGCAAGGGCCGTATCCTGCTCGCCGACGACAATGCCGATATGCGGCAATATATTCGCCGACTCCTGAGCGACCATTATGACGTGGAAGCGGTTGGTGACGGCGAGGATGCACTGCAAGCCGCCTTGCGACAGCGCCCGGACCTCGTCCTGAGCGACATCATGATGCCGCGGCTCGACGGCTTCGGCCTTCTCAGGGCGCTGCGCCAGCACCGCGAACTGAGCGACATTCCGGTGATCTTCCTGTCCGCCCGCGCCGGCGAGGAGGCGAAAGTCGAGGGCTTGCGGCATGGCGCCGACGACTACCTGATCAAGCCGTTTTCGGCGCGCGAGCTGTTTGCCCGCGTCGAGGCCAATATTGAGCTGTCGGCGGTCCGCACGGAGCGGGCGCGGCTTCTGCAGACGCTGAATATCACGCTCGAGCAGCGTGTCGCCGAAGAGGTGCGTGAGCGAACCAAGGCCGAGGAGCAGCTGCGCCAGGTGCAGAAAATGGAAGCCGTGGGCCAGCTCACCGGCGGCATCGCGCACGACTTCAACAACATGCTCGCTGTGATCATCGGCGGCCTCAACCTGCTGCAACGACGGCTCGCCAAGGGCGAGAGGGACGTGCAGCGCTTTGTGGAAGGCGCGATCGACGCCGCGCAACGTGCCGCCGGGCTGACGCAGCGGCTGCTCGCATTCTCGCGCCAGCAGCCGCTTTCGCCAGAGCCGATCAACGCCAACAAGCTGGTCGCCGGCATGACCGATCTCCTCAGCCGGACGCTCGGCGAGCAGATCGCGATCCAGACGGTGTCATCGGCGGGCCTCTGGCAGGCCAAGGCTGACCCGGTGCAGCTGGAAAGCGCCGTCCTCAATCTGTGCGTCAATGCTCGCGACGCGATGCCGGATGGCGGCCGGCTGACCATCGAAACCTCGAACGCCTATGTCGACCACGTCGTGGCCAATGAGTATGCGATCCCTTCCGGCCAGTATGTGCTGATCGCGGTCGCCGACGACGGCGTCGGCATGAGCGCCGACATCGTGTCGCGCGCGTTTGATCCGTTCTTCACCACCAAAGACGTCGGCAGGGGTACCGGCCTCGGGTTGAGTCAAGTCTACGGCTTCGTGCGTCAGTCGGGCGGGCATGTCAAAATCTACTCGGAGATCGGAGTAGGCACATCGGTGAAGATCTATCTGCCCCGCTATGTCGGCGATGCTGCCGGCATCCCTGCGAGGACCGCCGCGAACGCTTCCTGCCGTGGATTGAAGAGCGAGGTCGTGCTGGTCGTGGAGGATGAAGCGCGGGTCCGCGCGGTTTCGGTCGAGGCGCTGCGCGACCTTGGCTATACCGCGATTGGTGCCGCCAATGCCAACGAAGCTCTGCATCTTTTGGAAGGAGGCTTGTCGATTTCGCTGTTGTTCACGGACGTGATCATGCCGCTGATGTCGGGACGCGAGCTTGCGGAGCGGATCAGGCAAAAGAGCCCGAGAATGAAAGTGCTCTTTACCACCGGCTATACGCGCAACGCGATCGTCCATAACGGCATCCTGGAGCCGGGGACCAGCCTGTTGACGAAGCCGTTCAGCATCGAGGAACTGGCAGCCAAGGTGCGAGAGACGCTGGACCGTGAGCCGTAGGCTGCAACCTTCGCCTTACGCCCGCTTGCGCCCTGCGACCGCTTCCGCGCGCAAATTCTGGAAGAATTTTTCCACCTCGGCCGACAGCATCTCGGCCGTCGAGGCAAGGCCGCCGGAGGCGGAGAGCACGGAAGCCGCCGCGGTCGAGGTCTCGCCGATGGCATCGCGCAGCGAGGCGATATTGCTGACCAGCGTCTGGTTGCCTTGCGCCGCCGACTGGGCGTTGACGGAAATTTCGCGCGTCGCCGCATCCTGCTGGCCGACAGCGCCCGCGATCGTCGCGGTGGTGTCGTTGATGCCGCGCACGGCATTGCCGATCTCGCGTACGGCGTCGACCGCGCTCCTGGTCGAGGCCTGGATCAGGGCGACGTTCTGGCTGATCTCCTCGGTCGCTTTCGCCGTCTGCCCGGCCAGTGCCTTGACCTCATGTGCCACCACGGCGAAGCCGCGACCGGCGTCGCCGGCGCGCGCAGCCTCGATTGTGGCGTTGAGTGCGAGCAGGTTGGTCTGCTCGGCGATGGTCTGAATGAGCGTCAGCACGCCATCGATCCGTTGCGTCGCGGCGGCGAGGCTTTCGATCTCGGCGATGGATTTTGCGGTGCGCGCGCCGGTCTGCTCGACCGCCGCCGCCGACTGCCGCACCTGCCGGCCGATCTCGGCGACCGAGGCGGAGAGCTCTTCGGTGGCGGCGGCAACCGCCGAAACGTTGCCGGAGGCTTGCGAGGTCAGGCCGGCCGCGGCACCGGCGCGGGCGTTCGCGTCCGACGTCACGCGGCTGATCGTCTCCGCCGTTGCGCGCATGGCGGACGCATTCTCGTCGACCGTGCGCACCACGCTGCCGATCGCCTGCCGGAACGCCTCGATCGCGCTTTCGGTGTGGCGGCCGCGTTCTTCGCGCGCGCGTGCATCTTCTGACACCTGCGCGTTGAGATTGCGGTTGCGCTGCATCGCCTCCTGGAAGATGCGGATGGCGCGTGCCAGCGCGCCGATCTCGTCGCTGCGCTCGCTATGCGGTACCTCGACATGGTCCTCGCCCTCGGCCACGCGCTTGATGGTCGCGGTGATCGCCGACAGCGGCCGCGCGATCGAGCGGGCGATGATGACGACGCCGATCACGACCAGCAGCAGGGCGAGACCGCCGAGAGAGGTCAGCAGGAAGGAGAGCTTGCGGTTGAGGTCGGTGTCGGCCGTGATCTGCGCGGCGCGCTCGGCATAGACCCTGGACAGCGCCTCAAGATCCTTGTTCAGCGCCGATCGCACCGCGCGGTTGGCGTCATTGTCGCCCCACTCGCGTCCCGCCGCAGGACTGATCTCGTTGGCGCGGCGCACCAGCTCCTTGCGGAAGTCGATGAACTGCTCGATGCGCTTCTTGAAGGTCCCAAACTGCGTGGCATCGTCGGCCTGGACGATGCCTTCCCACTTCCTGACCACGTCGAGGATGTGATCGTTGAACTTGAGCAATCCCTCGCCATACTTTCTCACCACGGCGGGATCGGTCGACATGTAGACGCCGCGGGATTCCATCACCACGGCATAGACCAGCGAATTGACCCGCTCGACATTGAGGGCGGCGGAATTGGCGCGCTCGATGGCCTGGGTGAGATCAGCGCCCCGCCGGCTATTGTAGTCGGACAGGACCGCGATGGCCGCGGTCAGCACGGCAAACAGGGCAAAAATCGAATAAAGCCTCGCGGCAAGCGAGAGGCGGGAAAAGATACCCATGATGGAACTTTTCGGTGGTTAAGGCTTGCGCTGGCATGCTTCCCCATGAGCCTGCATCAGCTGATCGATGGATTGTGCAGGAGTTGGATGGAGAAAGTCTTAATGGGCGAGATTTATCGTATTGCAACTGACGGAAATATTCCTGCGAAATCATGGCTTTGTATCATATGAAAGCGCAACCGGGTTGCCCGGTAAAAGTGCGGGACAGTCCGCTCCGCGCACTTTAGGCTTGGAGTGCACAGTCTTGAAGATCCGACAGCCTCATGGCCTATCGCCACACCATCGACGCCACGACTTACGTTTTCGAAGGTCTGCGCGACCTGCTCGCCAAGGCGACGCCGCCGCGCTCCGGCGACAGGCTGGCAGGCATTGCAGCCGGGACCTCCGAACAGATGATCGCAGCGCGGATGGCACTGGCGGACCTCCCGCTCAGCCGGTTGCTCGACGAGGCGGTCGTTCCTTACGAGGAGGACGAGGTCACCCGCCTGATCCTGGATAGTCACGACAAGGCGGCTTTCGCACCGGTCGCTGCGATGACAGTCGGGGAATTCCGCAACTATTTGCTGTCGGATGCGGCGACCACCGAAGCCCTGACGAAGCTTTCGCACGGCATCACGCCGGAAATGGCCGCCGCCGTGTCCAAGCTGATGCGCAACCAGGACCTGATCCTGGCTGCGAAAAAATGTCGCGTCACCACGGCCTTCCGCGACACCATCGGGCTCGCGGGCCGCATGAGCGTGCGGCTGCAGCCCAACCATCCTTTCGATGACGCTCGCGGTATCACCGCCTCTATCCTGGACGGTCTCCTGCTGGGGTCGGGCGACGCCTGCATTGGCATTAATCCGGCAAGCGACGATCCCACAACCATTGGCACCCTGCTGCGCCTGCTGGACGAGTTGATCGCGCGGCTCAGTATACCAACCCAGGCCTGCGTGTTGACCCATGTCACCACCACGCTTGGCCTGATCGACCAGGGTCTTCCTGTCGACCTCGTGTTCCAGTCCATTGCAGGCACCGAGGCCGCCAACCGCTCGTTCGGCGTCGACCTGAAGCTTCTGCGGGAGGCCCATGAGGCGGGACGAGCGCTACGGCGCGGCACGGTCGGCGAGAACCTGATGTATTTCGAGACCGGACAGGGCTCGGCGCTGTCGGCCAATGCCCATCATGGCGTCGACCAGCAGACCTGTGAGGCGCGGGCCTATGGCGTGGCGCGCGCCTTCGATCCATTGCTCGTCAACAGCGTGGTCGGCTTCATCGGACCGGAATATCTCTACGATGGCAAGGAGATCATCCGTGCCGGCCTGGAGGATCACTTCTGCGGCAAATTGCTCGGCCTGCCGCTCGGCGTCGATGTGTGCTACACAAATCATGCCGAGGCCGATCAGGACGACATGGACAATCTCCTGACGCTCCTTGCCGCGGCCGGAGTCAATTTCATCATGGGTGTGCCGGGCGCAGATGACGTGATGCTGAACTACCAGTCCACCTCGTTTCACGATGCGCTCTATGTCCGTGACCTGTTCAATCTCAAGCGCGCTCCCGAATTCGACGACTGGCTGGTGCGTACTGGTCTCGCCGATCCTGCTTTCCGTTTGGCCCGTGATGGGGGCCAGCTCCCTGATTTCGCCTCCCGATTGATTGCGAAAGAGGGCACAACCATTTGAATTTGTGAACCTGATCCTTGAGTTGCGCGTCTGAGGGGTAGGACGCCACAATGTTGAGCAATTTGGGGCCCAGCCTTGACGTGTGCGTCGATGGACGTGGTTTACAAAGATGCAGAGGAAGTCGATGAGAGCTGAGGGGATCGAGACCACTCGCCGTATTCTGTTAGTGTTTCCACGCTACACATCCGCTTTCGGGACCTGGGAATACGCCTATCCACTCACCGACGGCGTCCAGGCATTTATGCCGCCGCAGGGCCTGCTCCTGATCGCGGCCTATCTGCCGGCGGACTGGCAGATCCGCTTCGTCGACGAGAACATCCGCGCCGCCGACAGGGAAGACTTCGAATGGGCAGAAGCGGTTTTCGTCAGCGGCATGCATATCCAGCGCAAGCAGATGAACGACATCTGCAATCGTGCGCATGAATATGATCTGCCGGTCGCGCTCGGCGGTCCCTCGGTCAGCGCCTGCCCGGACTATTATCCCGCGTTCGACTACCTGCATATCGGCGAGCTCGGCGATGCGACCAATACGCTGATAGCGACGCTGTCGCGCGACGTCTCACGGCCCGCGGAGCAGGTCGTGCTCAAGACGACCGACCGTTTGCCGATGACCGAGTTTCCGGTGCCGGCCTACGAGCTTGCGCAACTCGACAAGTATTTCCTCGCCAGCATCCAGTACTCCAGCGGCTGTCCCTATCAGTGCGAGTTCTGCGATATTCCGGGTCTCTACGGCCGCAACCCGCGCATGAAGACGCCGGAGCAGATTATCGCCGAGCTCGACAAGCTGCGCGAGGGCGGCTCGACCAACACGGTCTATTTCGTCGACGATAATTTCATTGGTAATCGGAAGGCGACGCTCGAGCTGCTGCCGCATATCATCGAGTGGCAGAAAAAGCATGGCTATCCGGCCAGGCTCGCTTGCGAGGCCACGCTCAACATCGCCAAGCGCCCCGAGATTCTCGAGAAGATGCGGGACGCGTTCTTTATCACCGTGTTCTGCGGCATCGAGACACCGGATCCTGACGCGTTGAAGGCCATGCACAAGGACCACAACATGATGGTCCCGATTTTGGAAGGCGTGCAGACCATCAATTCCTACGGCATGGAGGTTGTCTCTGGCATCATCATGGGGCTCGACACCGACAAGCCCGAGACCAGCAATGCGCTACTGCAATTTGTCGAGCAGTCCAAGATACCGCTTCTGACCATTAACCTGTTGCAGGCCCTGCCCAAGACGCCACTGTGGGATCGGCTGGAGCGCGAGCAGCGGCTCAACCACGACGACAGCCGGGACTCCAACGTCGAGTTTCTGTTGCCCTACGACTATGTGGTCGGCGAATGGAAGCGCGTCATGAAGATCGCCTATACGCCGGAGAATCTGTTCGAGCGGTATGAATATCAATGCGAATTCACTTACGCCAAACGCGTGAAGCCGCCGGCCGCGACACAGGCGACCTGGGCAAATATCAGGCGCGGTCTGATCATGCTGCGGAATGTGTTCTGGCGGGTCGGCATTCTTGGCGACTACAAGAAAGTCTTTTGGAAATTCGCGCTGAAGCGGCTGCGCAAGGGTGATATCGAGGGTCTGCTCGGCGCGGCGCTGGTCGCCCATCACTTGATCCGCTTCGGGCAGGAGGCGACCAGCGGCAACCAGAACGCCTCGAACTACTCCGTGCGCCTGCGCGAGACAGCAGTGCCCGCCGAGTAAGTTGGATGAAAGAGCCGGCGCTCGCCTCGATCGATGATTTGCGCAAATTGACCCCGGCACGCGTCGCGCTCGGCCGCGCCGGCGTGAGCTTGCCGACGAGGGCGCTGCTCGATTTCACGCTCGACCATGCGCGCGCCCGCGACGCCGTGCACGCCACCTTCGACGTAGCGTGCCTGATCGCCTCTCTCGGCGCGCTCGGTTGCGAGAGCGTCGCCGTGGCGAGCCGCGCCGGTAACCGCCAGGACTATCTCAGGCGGCCCGACCTCGGCCGGAGGCTCGACCAGCCCTCCGTTGATCTCCTCACCGGGCGACAGAGCAATCCATGCGACGTTGCGATCGTGATCGGCGACGGCCTGTCGCCCACGGCGGTGCACGCTCATGCGATCGACGTGCTGCGACAGCTGTTGCCGCGCCTAGCCGCTGATGGCGTCACGGTGGGACGCATCGTGGTCGCATCGGGCGCGCGCGTTGCGCTCGGCGACGAAATCGGCGCGCTGCTCAGGGCGCGCATGGTAGTGATGCTGATCGGCGAGCGGCCGGGGTTGTCCGCGCCCGACAGTCTCGGTGCCTATCTGACATTCGCGCCCGAAATCGGCCGCACCGATGCCGAGCGCAATTGCGTCTCCAACATTCATCGTGAGGGACTTGCCCACGACGAGGCGGCCCACCGAATCGGTTGGCTGGTGCGTGCGGGGTTGCGGCGGAGTGTTACAGGTGTAGCTTTGAAGGACGAGAGCGGTGAGGGGACAGCCTCACGAATCGCGCCGCCAGTAGCCTCCGCGTGACATATTCGCAACTTGAGGCGCAAAATCACTCAAACCGCGCCGGTTTTTCATGGTTTTGTGAGGTAAACTTGCGACACGCGGGACAGACCTGCTAAACCGGCTCCGCGCGTTTTTTCGTCACATTATCAGGACTTAAACGGCGACCGATGAGGGCCCCGCGCGATGATTTGAGATCGGGCTTGTGGCCTGGTCGACTTTTCTGAAGTTAAGCTATCCAAAATTGTCCCAATCCTCAGAACTGGTCAGGGCATGCTCGATAAGAATTACGACAGTCAGGTTCATGTCGAGAAGGTCGAGGAGCGCCCAAGTGGCAGCAGCATCGCCTTTGGCCTGGAGCGCATCGGCCTGATTGCGGTCAAGGCGCCGATCCTGTCGATGATCATTCTGGTCATACTGATCGTCGGCGCAGTGTTCGGCATCGAACGGATCAAGATCGACGATTCGCTCTCTCAGCTGTTCCGCTCCAACACGAAGGAGTTCCATCAGTATGAGGAAGTGACAAAACGCTTTCCGGCGGAAGAGTTCGACGCGCTGGTCGTCGTCGAAGGCAAGAACCTGCTCGCGCGCGACAATCTGGAGAAGCTGCGCGACTTCGTCACCGATCTGCAGCTCGTCGACGGCACGCGCGGACTGGTTTCGCTGTTCTCGGCGCGACAGGCGCCGGCTCCTGGCAAGCTTCCGGCGGCGCTGTTCCCGAATGAGCTGCCAGAAGGCGCCGCCTACGACAAGTTCATCGAAACCGTCAAGGCCAACGAGATCATCCGGGGCAAGTTGCTGTCGGACGACGGCACGCTCGCTTTGATCGTGCTGTCGCTCGATCCCGAAGTCGTCGCCTCCAACAAGCTCGGGGCAACGGTCGGTGATATCCGCAAGCTTGTGAAGCAGGATCTCGGCGACACCGGCCTCAATGTGGAGCTGTCCGGCGTGCCGGTGATGCAGCTCGAGATCCGCAACGCGGTCGAGCGCGACGGGCTCACCTACAACGTTCTCGGCATTCTCGCCGGCTGTATCATCGCCATCATCTTCTTCCGCAAGATCTCCTTCATGGTGGTGGCGGCGTTCCCGCCGATGATTGCGATCCTGCTGGCGCTCGGAGGGCTCGGCTGGGCCAATTTCAATCTCAACATGTTCCTCAACGTGATGACGCCGCTCATCATGGTGATCAGCTTCTCCGACTCGATGCAGCTCACGTTTGCCGCGCGCGATCGGCTGATCGCGGGCCAGGACAAATTCACCGCGTTCAAGAACGCGGTGCTGGTCGTCGGGCCTGCCTGCGTGCTCACCCACGGCACCGCCGGCATCTCGTTCATCGCCCTGCAGTTCTCCGATTCGGACCTGATTCGAAAATTCGGCGAGGCGGGGCTGGCCGCGACCATCATCGCGCTGCTCACGGTGTTGTCGCTGGTGCCGGTGTTCGGCGTGCTGTTCGTGCGCAACGAAAAGGTCTTTGCTGTCAAGTTCCAGGGTGCCGATGCCGGCGTGCAGATGCTGCGCAATTTCTGCTACTGGATTGCCGTGCGCATGGTGGGCCGTCCCGGGTTGTTCAGCCTGATCGCGGTGCTGTTCGTGGGCGGTCTGGGGGCGGTTTATGCCAATCTCCAGCCACGCTACCGTCTCGCCGACCAGGTGCCGGACAAGCAGCAGGCGGTCGCGGCCTCCCAGAGGCTCGACGCCAAGCTCACCGGCGCCAATCCGGTCAATGTGCTGATCCAATTCCCAAAGGGTGAATCACTCTATTCGCCCGAGACCCTTGCAACCATCGCCGATGTCCACGCGACCGTGGAGCGCGCAGCCGGCGTCGGCAATGTCTGGTCGCTGGAGACGCTGCGGCGCTGGCTCGCCGAGAAGGCCGGCTCGTCCGATGTCGCGACGCTCAAGGAGTATGTCGATCTGATTCCCAAATATCTGGTGCAGCGTTTCATCGATCCTGAGCAGGATGCGGTCGTGGTGGCGGGCCGGGTGCCCGACGTCGATTCCAGCCAGCTGCTCCCGGTGGTCGACAAGCTCGACCATGAACTGGACGCAGTGCGCAAGAAGCACCCGGGCTATGAGATTGCCGTCACCGGCCTTGCCGCGATTGCCGCGCGCAACTCCGCCAACATGATCGAGAAGCTCAATCGCGGCCTGACCATCGAGTTTGCCTTCGTCGCCATCTTCATCGGGCTGGCGTTCCGTTCCTGGGTGGTGATGTTTGCCTGCGTCCTGCCGGGCATTTTCCCGGTGGTGATGTCGGGCACGCTGCTATATCTCCTCGGGGAGGGGCTGCAGTTTGCAAGCGTCGTGGCGCTCACGGTCTCCTTCGGTCTTGGGTTGAGTGCCACCATTCATTTCCTCAACCGCCTTCGGCTGGAGAGCAAGCCGGGCGTGAACTCGGCGATTGCGGTCGAGCGCGCAACCGTGCTGGTCGGCCCGGCGCTGATTCTGACGACGGTGGTGCTCGCCTGCGGCCTCGTGGTGACCGTGTTCTCGGACCTGCCGTCGCTGCGTCTGTTCGGCTGGCTCTCGGCTTTCTCGATGGTGTCGGCGCTGGTCGCGGACCTCTTTATCCTGCGGCCGACGGCGATGTGGCTGATCAACCTGCACGAGCGCATCCACGGAACGCAGAGCCGCTCGGTGTGAAGCTAAAGCATGATCCGGAAAAGTGTGTAGCGGTTTTCCGAAAAGATCATGCTCAATCAAAGACCTAAAGCGCGATGACGATTCAACCAAATCTCATCGCGCTTTAGGATTGATGTGGCCTGCAGGATAGGTAGAGCGCAGCGAAACCCAACTTCTTGCGGTGTGTCATGGGTGTTGGGTTTCGCAACGCGCTACGCAACCTGCGTAATGGCACGCATGAAAAAGCCTTCGGCTCTCGGGGCCGAAGGCTTTCGCGAATTTCGACGGTAGGCGAGGGGGCTTAGCCCTTCACCATCGTGATGTTGACGCCGCGGATCTCGCCTTTCGAGCTGATCTGAACGGTCTGCTTGTTGCCATTGGTGCGCAACGTCAGGTTGGCGGCAAAGCCGTTGGCCTGCACGAACACCTCGATCTGGCCGCCGCCTGCGGTGCCCTGCAGATCGCCGAACACGTTGCGGCTGGCTTCGCTCCAACTCCCGGAAATCCGGTCGCCGTTGCTGGTCACGTCGCTAGACAGATCGAACTTGTAGCTGTCGCTCGCGCAGTGCAGGCTCTGCTTCAGCCCCGTGCCGCTGCTGTTGATCTTGTAGTCTGCCTTGCAGCGGATGCGCTCGACCGAGCCATCCGACAGTGCGACCGTGCCAGTGCCGGACCATGCACCGTCGAAGCCAGCGAACGGACTGCCGGACTGGGCATGTCCCGCCGAGACCGACATCATCAGAGCGACACCGATGCCCGCAGCCCTAACGCCACGCACGAACGGTGCTGAGCCAAACAGTTTCATATCGGTTTTCCATCTCTTGAAAATAGACGCGTCTTATATAGGGGCGTCCGCGCCGCATCGAAGGTTTAGTGTCGCCGTTCTGTGTTAGGTTCAAATGACGGTGATTCGGCACAACGTCAGCGCCAGCAAAGACCGGCGCCAATTCGCGTACCGTACCCGCAAAGCCAGTGCATGCTTGCAACAGCCAAGCGCGAAAAGCAATCACCGGCAAATAATGTTCTAGTATCAAAAGCTTATTTGTGCCAATGAACGAACCTTCCGGAAGCTCGTGAAGGGTTGTGGACCGCCGCAAATTCGGCCGCATTTGGCCTTCGCCTGAGTTTCCTTAAAGCGTGTCGCGCGGGGGTTCGCGGCGCAATCAATCTCACGGAAAACCTTCCCGGCGAGGGCTCGCGCAGGGCGGGGAACGCTTGCTTCAGAATGAAGGAACAAGATGCGCAAATATCTTCTCGCTCTCGCCCTGACATCGCTTGCTTTTTCGACGGCCGCCAATGCCCAGGATGGTCGCGGAACCGCGGAAGAGCAGAAGGCCTGCACTCGCGACGTGCAGAAGCACTGCCGCACGGTCATCGATCAGGGCGATTTCACCATCCTCGCCTGCCTTAAGGAAAACCGCGCCAAGATCAGCACGGCTTGCGACGCGGTGCTGAAGGCGCACGGCCAGTAAATCGCGTTAAGTCAACCCGGTTAACGTTCGAAATGGCGTCCCGGCACGATGAGCCGGGGCGCACTGGATTGTTGGGATAGCATTGGTTTTACGCGCGTATTCCCCTATATGGGGATCGTTCCCTTCGCGGCCTTTGCGAAGCTTCCGCCGGAGGGGCTTACCTCCACGCCTCAACGAATGGGTTCAGCCTGTCCCGATGACCGCAGCGAGCGAATTGCGATCCGGCAAGACTCACCGCGACGAGAACTTTCCGGTCGCCTCCTTTCTCATTCACCCGCGGCACCGGCGGCTCATTCTCGCGTTCTACAATTTTGTCAGGACCGCCGACGACATCGCCGATCATGCGACGCTGCCGCCGGCCGACAAGCTCGCTTATCTCGATCTGCTCGAGGCGGAACTCACCGGCAAGGGCGAGAGCCAGAAGGAGGCGGTCGCATTGCGCGCGGCGCTCGCTGAACGCGGCATGCCGCCGCGCCATGCCCTCGACCTGCTCACCGCGTTCCGAATGGACGTAACCAAGCTGCGCTACGAGAACTGGGAAGATCTCATTCACTATTGCCGCTATTCGGCGATGCCGGTCGGCCGCTTCGTGCTCGACGTCCATGGCGAATCCACCTCGACCTGGGCGGCGAACGACGCGCTCTGCGCGGCACTGCAGATCAACAATCACCTGCAGGATTGCGGCAAGGATTTTCGCGAGATCAATCGCGTCTATCTGCCCCGCGATGCGCTTGAAGCAGCGGGTGCGAGCGTCGAGATGCTGGGGGCCAACAGATCGTCGCCGCAGCTTTTGCAATGCCTGCATGCGCTGGCTGCCCGCAACGAGCGCCTGCTTGAAGAAAGCAAGTCGTTCAGCGCGGAGGTGAAGGATTTCCGACTCGGGCTTGAGATCTCGGTGATCTATGCGTTCGCGGAGAAGATTGTGCGCCTCCTGCAGGCGCGCGACCCCTTGAGTGAGCGGGTGCATCTGTCGCCGCTCGAGCTTCTGGCGAAAAGCCTCGGCGGCATGGCGGGCGAGACGGCACGCCGTGCGTTTGGGCGGCGTCCCGTGTCAAAAAAGGCGGCCGGCGCATGACGCTTCAGGCCGCAACCGTCGCCACCGACACCACGAGCTACCAGACGACGGCCTCGGGCAGCTCGTTCTATGCCGCCATGCGCATCCTGCCGCGCGAGCAGCGCGAGGCGATGTTTCACATCTACAGCTTCTGCCGGCACGTCGACGACATCGCCGATTCCGACGGGCCCCGCCCTGAGCGGCTCGCGGCGTTACAGCGGTGGCGCGACGACATCGACGCGCTGTACGCGGGCAATCCGCCGCCGCGTGTCGTCGACTATGCCGCCTCGGTGAAGAGGTTTTCGCTCCAGCGCGAGGACTTCCTCGCCATCGTCGACGGCATGGAAATGGACGTGCCGCAGGAAATCCGCGCGCCCGACATGGCGACGCTCGATCTTTACTGCGATCGCGTCGCGAGCGCGGTCGGACGGCTCTCGGTGCGGGTGTTCGGGCTGCCGACCGACGACGGCATCCTGCTTGCCCATCATCTCGGACGGGCACTGCAGCTCACCAATATCCTCCGCGACATCGACGAGGATGCGGGCCTCGGCCGGCTCTATCTGCCGAGCGAGGAGCTGCGCAAGGTCGGCATCACCTCCACCGATCCGAAAGTGGTGGCGCAGGATTCCCACCTGCCGGAGGTCTGCGCGCCGCTCGTCGATCGTGCGCGCGGGCATTTCGCCAAGGCCGACGAGATCATGGCGCGCCATCCGCGGCGGCTGGTGCGCGCGCCCAGGATCATGTCGAAATATTATCGCGCAATCCTGCAATTGCTGATAGCGCGCGGCTTCGCGGCCCCGCGCGCCGCCGTGCGCATCGGTAAGGTTGCCCGTCTCGCCATCGTTTTGCGCTACGCCTTCATCTGATGCAAAAAACCGCCCACATTATCGGCGCCGGAATTTCGGGCCTGTCCGCAGCTGTGCGGCTGGCTGATGCCGGCTACCGGATCGAGGTGCACGAGGCGACCCAACAGATCGGCGGCCGCTGCCGGTCCTATTTCGACGCCGCGACCAACCTCGTCATCGACAACGGCAATCACCTTCTGCTCTCCGCCAATCACCATGCGCTGGCCTATGCGCGCGCGATCGGCAGCGAGGCGGGCCTGGTCGGGCCGTCGCGCGCGAAATTTCCCTTCTGCGACCTCACCACCGGGCAGCGCTGGGAGCTTGATCTCGGCGAAGGGGCCCTGCCGCTCTGGGTGTTCGACCCGGCGCGCCGCGTCCCAGACACGTCATTGACCGATTATCTCAAGCTCGCGCCGCTCGCCTGGGCCAGGGAAAGCCAGCCTATCGGCGATGTCATCCGCTGCGAGGGCACGCTCTATGACCGCCTGGTGCAGCCGCTGCTGCTCGCAGCGCTCAATCTCGATCCGCCCGAAGGCTCGGCCGGTCTCGCCGGCGCCGTCGTGCGCGAGACCCTGCTTGCGGGCGGCAAGGCCTGCAGGCCACTGATCGCCCGCGACGGGCTGAGCGCGGTCCTGATCGACCCCGCGATCAAACATCTCGAAGGCAAAGGCGGGAGCGTCCGCATCGGCCATGAGCTGCGCGAGCTTGCGATGACGGGCGAACGCGTCGCGGCGCTGAAATTTGGCGGCAATGACACGGTCGCGCTGGGGCCGGCGGACGCCGTGGTGCTCGCCGTTCCGCCGAGATCGGCGGCTTCGCTGCTGCCGGGGCTGAAGACGCCGACGAAGTTCCGCGCCATCGTGAATGCGCATTTCCGCATCGATCCGCCCGTGGGCGCGCCGCCGATCCTCGGCGTGGTCGGCGGGCTCGTGGAATGGCTGTTCGCCTTCCCGCAACGGCTCTCCGTCACCATCAGCAATGGCGACCGCCTGATCGACCAGCCGCGCGAGGAGCTCGCGCTGGCGATCTGGCGGGACATCTGCAAGGCCGCCGGCATTGCCGGCGAGATGCCGCCATGGCAGATCGTGCGCGAGCGCCGGGCCACATTCGAGGCCACGCCCGAGCAAAATGCACTGCGCCCTGGGCCGGTCACGTCCTGCAAAAACCTGTTCCTCGCGGGCGACTGGACTGCTACGGGATTGCCCGCGACCATCGAAGGGTCCATCCGATCGGGGGACCGTGCCGCAGATCACGTATTGGCCGTGCGGCAGGCCTGACTGAGTAGCTCACGAGGCCACCTTCCGGCACTGCCGGTCGCGGGCAGGCACGGGAGAGTTGAGAGATGCTTGCTGACAACAAAGCTTTCGGAATCGAAAACGCAACCGAGCTCGAAAAGAGCATTGGCTCGGCGACCCAAGCGCTGATGGGATTTCAGCGTGCGGACGGCCATTGGGTGTTCGAGCTCGAGGCCGACTGCACCATTCCGGCCGAATATATCCTGCTGCGCCATTATCTCGCCGAGCCGGCCGACGCCGAGCTCGAGCGGAAGATCGGCAACTATCTGCGCCGCGTGCAGGGTGCCCATGGTGGCTGGCCGCTGGTCCATGACGGCGAGTTCGACATGAGCGCCAGCGTCAAGGCCTATTTCGC
Organism: Bradyrhizobium sp. Tv2a-2; assembly: GCF_000472425.1. Taxonomy (GTDB): domain Bacteria; phylum Pseudomonadota; class Alphaproteobacteria; order Rhizobiales; family Xanthobacteraceae; genus Bradyrhizobium. The sequence continues at coordinate 150,629 of NZ_AXAI01000009.1, forward strand.
GCTCAGGATGATCGGCGACGACATCAACGCGCCGCACATGGCCCGTGCACGCGAGGCGATTTTGGCACGAGGCGGGGCCATCAACAGCAACGTCTTCACCCGCTTTACGCTGGCGATGTTCGGCGTGCTGACCTGGAAGAGCGTGCCGGTGCTCCCGGTCGAGATCATGCTGTTGCCGATGTGGTCGCCGTTCCACATCAACAAAATCTCCTACTGGGCGCGCACCACCATGGTGCCGCTGATGGTGCTGGCTGCGCTGAAGCCGCGTGCGAGGAATCCCAAGGGCGTCACCATCGATGAATTGTTCCTGCAGGACCCGCGCTCGATCGGCATGACGCGAAAGGCGCCGCACCAGAGCTGGGCATGGTTCCTGCTGTTCCGTTCGCTCGACGCCGTCCTGCGGGTGGTCGAGCCGCTGTTTCCCAAACGCTTGCGCCAGCGCGCCATCGATGCCGCGCTCGCCTTCACCGAGGAACGGTTGAACGGCGAGGATGGCATGGGCGCGATCTATCCGCCGATGGCCAACACCGTGATGATGTATGACGCGCTCGGCAAGGGCGCCGACTACCCGCCGCGTGCCGACACGCGGCGCGGGCTCGATCTATTGCTTGTTGTCGGCGAGGAGGAGGCCTATTGCCAGCCTTGCGTCTCGCCGGTGTGGGACACGACGCTGACCTGCCACGCGCTGATCGAATCCGGCAACGACAAGGCGATGGCTTCGGCCAAGCAGGGCCTCGACTGGCTGGTGCCGAAACAGGTGCTCGACGTCAAGGGCGACTGGGCGGTGAAGGCGCCGGACGTGCGGCCGGGCGGCTGGGCCTTCCAGTACAACAACGCCTATTATCCCGATCTCGACGACACCGCGGTCGTGGTGATGTCGATGGATCGTATGCGGCGGTGGAATGGGACCAAGGATTACGACGTTGCGATCGATCGTGGTCGTGAGTGGATCGAGGGCCTGCAGAGCCGTGACGGCGGCTGGGCCGCGTTCGACGTCGATAACCTCGAATATTATCTCAACAACATTCCGTTCTCGGACCACGGGGCGCTGCTTGACCCGCCAACCGAGGACGTTACCGCGCGGTGCGTCTCCATGCTGGCGCAGCTTGGCGAGACCGCGCAGACCAGCAAGTCGATGGCGGCAGCGATCGAGTATCTGCGCCGTACCCAGCTTGCCGAGGGCTCCTGGTATGGCCGCTGGGGCTTGAACTACATCTATGGCACCTGGTCGGTCATGTGCGCGCTCAACGCGGCCGGAATCAGCCATCAGGATCCGATGATGCGCAAGGCGGCCGACTGGCTGGTCTCGATCCAGAACGACGACGGCGGCTGGGGCGAGGACGCCAACACATACCGACTCGACTACAATGGCCTGACGCCGGCGCCCTCGACGGCCTCACAAACGGCATGGGCCTTGCTTGCCCTGATGGCGGCGGGCGAGGTTGATCATCCGGCTGTGGCCCGCGGAATCCGGTACCTATTGGCAACACAGACGGAAAAAGGCTTGTGGGATGAGCAGCGCTACACGGCGACAGGGTTTCCCCGGGTATTTTATCTGCGGTACCATGGCTATAGTAAGTTCTTTCCGTTGTGGGCGCTGGCGCGTTACAGGAACTTGAACAACACCAACAGCAGGGTGGCAGGGGTCGGGATGTGAACTTGGGGACGGGGGGTGATGCGTCCGCGGGCAATCGAATTGACCCGCGGCCGGTTCTGATTGTGACTGGTCTGGTGCAGGAGGCTCGTATCGCGGCCGGCCCAGGCATGGTCGTCGTTTGCTCGAGCAGCGATCCCAAGCAGTTGCGCGCGCTTTTGACCGTGTTCGATCCGAGCACGATACGCGGCGTGATTAGCTTTGGCGTGGCAGGGGGCCTGGATCCCTCGCTGAAGCCGGGCGACATCGTGCTGGCGACCGAGGTCGTCGCGGGCGACGCGCGCTGGCTGGCCGGACTGTCCCTGAATGATGAGGTGGTGGCGAATCTCGCGCTGAAGCGCCGCATCGTCCGCGGCGGTCTTGCCGGCGCCGAGGAAGTTGTCGTGCAGCAGGCCCGCAAGGCGGCGCTGTGGCTGCAGACCGGTGCCGCCGCGGTCGACATGGAGAGCCATATCGCGGCGGCCTATGCAGCCGACGCCGGCCTTCCGTTCGCAGCATTGCGGGTGATCAGCGATTCGGCCCAGCGTTCGCTGCCGACGCTGGCGAAATCGGCGATTCGTCCCGATGGCAAGATCGACCTGCGCAAGATCCTGAGCGGAGTAGTGCGCAATCCCAGCGCGCTTAGCGCGCTGGTCTCGACTGGCATCGATTTCAACCGCGCGCTGCGCTCCTTACGCGGCTGTCGAAGCTTTCTGCTGGGCAGCGAGGGCTTCGTCACGGCGGATATCTGAGAGCTTCTTCTGGACCTGCTCTGAGAAGATGTACTGGGCTGGGCGCTGCTTGGAGAGGTCGATTTCCGGCGCCATCGGTCCGGTCGTGCGGATGCCGCGCATCGCCACCCACATCGCCTTGATCGGGTTGTTCAGCGAGGCGATCGCCGCCGTCGGTTCGTAGCCGCAATGGGCCATGCAATCGGCGCACTTTTCATACTTGCCGGTGCCATAGGTATCCCAGTCGGTGGTGTCCATCAGCTCCTTGAAGGTCTTGGCATAGCCTTCGCCGAGCAGATAACACGGCTTCTGCCAGCCGAAGATATTGCGCGCGGGCATGCCCCAGGGCGTGCATTCGAAGTTCTGATTCCCGGCCAGGAAGTCCAGGAAGAGGCCGGAATGCATGAAGTTCCACTTCTTGCCCTTGCCCAGCGCAAAGACATCGCGGAACAGTTTCTTGGTCTTGGTGCGGTTGAGGAAGTGTTCCTGATCGGGCGCGCGCTCATAGGCATAGCCCGGCGACATCGACACGCCGACACCAAGCTCGCTGCAGAAATCGAGGTATTTCGCGATCTCTTCCGCCGGATGTCCATCGAAGATGGTGGCATTGACGTTGACGGTGAAGCCCTTGGCCGTCGCGGCCTTGATCGCCGAGACCGCCTTGTCGAACACGCCCTTCTGCGACACCGCCTTGTCGTGGTGGTCGCGCAACCCGTCGAGATGCACTGAGAAGAACAGGTAGGGGGAGGGCTCGAACAAATGCAGCTTCTTCTCCAGAAGCAGTGCGTTGGTGCACAGCGAGACGAACTTCTTCCGGGCCACGAGGCCCTTCACGATCTCGCCGATGTCCTTGTGGATCAGCGGCTCGCCGCCGGGGATTGCCACCATCGGCGCACCGCATTCGTCAGCGGCGTCCAGGCACTCCTGTACCGTCATGCGGCGGTTGAGGATGGCATCGGGATAGTCGATCTTGCCGCAGCCGGCGCAGGCGAGGTTGCAGCGGAACAAGGGTTCCAGCATCAGCACGAGGGGATAGCGCTTGCGGCCAAGCATCTTCTGCTTGATGAGATAGCCGCCGATGCGCAGCTCCTTCAGGAACGGTATTGCCATTACGGGTTTCTTTCTCAACTTGACAACTCGAAGCAGTTGGCCGCTCAGCTCGCCGCAAGTTCGGCAGGCAAGCGGAATTCAATGTTCTCCTCCCGGCCCGGAAGCACCGAGACGGTCACCGGTCGGATGCGCCGTAGCGCCTCGATCACGTCATCGACCAGGACTTCCGGCGCCGAGGCGCCGGCGGTAATACCGACTGCCCTGGCGTCCCTCAGCCAGTCCGGGTTCAGTTCGCTCCCATCCGCAATCAAATAACTCGCGACCCCGGCCTCGGTGCCGATTTCGCGTAAGCGATTCGAATTGGAGCTATTGGCGGCCCCCACCACCAGAATGACATCCACCAGCTTGCTCAGGTCCCTTACCGCAGATTGGCGGTTCTGTGTCGCATAGCAGATATCCCGGATGTCCGGGCCTTGAATATCTGTAAATTTGGCCCGAAGAGCTACGATTATGTGCTTGGTGTCATCTACGGACAACGTTGTCTGGGTGATGTAGGCGACCGGCGTGTCCCTGGTCAGGGTTAACGCTGTCACATCCTCGACGCTCTGCACCAAAATGACCGGGCCGGGAACCTGGCCCATGGTTCCCTCGACCTCGGGATGGCCGGCATGGCCGATCAGGATCACGGTCCGGCCCCTCGACACATAGAGCTTGCCCTGGTTATGGACCTTGGTGACCAGGGGGCAGGTGGCGTTGAGCACCGGCAAGCCCCGCTCTGTGGCTTCCTTCTCGACCGAGCGCGCCACGCCGTGGGCGCTGAACACCGTTACCGCCAGCGGCGGGACCTCAGAGAGGTCCTCAACAAAGATCGCGCCCTTGTTTTTCAGGCTTTCGACGACGTATTTGTTGTGCACGATCTCGTGGCGCACATAGACCGGCGGACCATACTTCTCCAGGGCCCGTTCGACGATCTCGATGGCGCGCACCACGCCCGCGCAAAAGCCCCGCGGCTGGGCGAGATACAACTGTATCGGATGCCCGCTGTCTGCACTCAAACTCATTACCCATCACCCTTTCGAATGGTGCCGATGCTGCAATATCCGCACCACCACGCCCCTTGTCCCGTCCGTCCCCGCTGCACGGAGGTACTGCGCTTTGTGTCAAAAATTCATCTGTCAGAAAAGGGGCGGAACTGCTCAGAAAGAGGTAGTGCCCCGCTGAGGTATTTAGGTAATCGAGTATAAGTCTTTAAAATAAAATGACTAAAATCTTGACCTGTTCGTTACTTTACCGCCGGTCAACCCCGCTATATCAGCGGCGATCATCGGGCCCTGTTGCCTCGGGCCTCTCCGCCCCAAATCCCCAGAGGAAAATGCTTTAAAGACAGGCTCGCTCGGCTTACGAAGCTCGGCTTGGCAGCGGACGTTTCCGCAGACTGTCTTCTGGGGCTACCTGACCGGCCGATTTCCGGCAGTTTCTTAAACATTGGAAAGCAAAGAAGTGCTGACACGTAGCGTCGTCTCGATCGTTAGGATCTGTACCCGATTTGCCGTTCTGACCGTGCTTGTCGGACTAATTCTGGCGGTGGCGGCGGGTTTCTACACGGCACGACATTTTTCCATCAACACCGACATCAACACGCTGATCTCCGACAAGCTGGACTGGCGGCAGCGTGACCAGGAGTTCGACCGCGCCTTCGACCGCGACAGCACGATCCTGGCGGTGGTGGAAGCGCCCACCCCGGAGCTGACCTCCACGGCGGCGGCTGCGCTGCTGGACAGGCTCAAGGGCGACACCACGCATTTCCGGTCGATGCAGGCGCTTGGCTGGGGCGAGTTCTTCGACAGGGAGGGGCTGTTATTCCTGTCGACCGAGGAGGTCGGCAAGGCTACCAGTCAATTCGAGGCAGCTGCACCCCTGGTCGAGATCATGGCCGGCGACCCCTCGATCCGTGGCCTGACTGGCGCGCTGGAAACCGGGCTTGCCGGCGTCAAGCGCGGCCAGGTCAAGCTCGACAACACCGCGCGGCCTTTCAACATGATCGCGCAGACGGTCGAGGACGTGCTCAACAAGGGCAAGGCCAATTTCTCCTGGCGCGAACTCACCAGCGACCAGCCGCTCACCGATTCCGACAAGCGCGCTTTCATCGAATTCAAGCCGGTCCTCGACTACAACGCACTCGAGCCCGGCAAGGACGCCACGGACGCGATCCGCAACGCCGCCGTTGCGCTCGACTTTCCCGGCAAATATCAGGCGCGGGTGCGTTTGACCGGGCCCGTTCCCATCGCGAACGAGGAATACTCGACCGTACAGGAGGGCGCGATTTTCAACGGCATCGGCACCGTAGTCGTCGTGCTGTTCATCCTGTGGCTCGCGCTGCACTCGGCCAAGATCATCTTCGCGGTGTTCGTCAACCTCTTCGTCGGCCTGTCGATCACGACCGCGGCGGGGCTTGCGATGGTAGGATCGCTGAACCTGTTGTCCATTGCGTTCGCCGTGCTGTTCGTGGGGTTGGGCGTTGACTTCGGCATTCAGTACAGCGTTCGCTACCGCTCGGAGCGCTACAAGAACGACAACCTCGAGGAGGCGTTGGAGGAGGGGGCACGGCGCGCCGCCGTGCCGCTGTCGCTTGCCGCGATGGCCACTGCAGCGGGCTTCCTCTGCTTCCTGCCGACCGCCTACAAGGGCATTTCCGAGCTCGGCGAGATCGCTGGCATCGGTATGCTGATCGCGTTTGTCTCCAGCATCACCGTGCTGCCGGCGCTTTTGAAATTGCTCAACCCGCCCGGTGAGAAGGAGCCGGTGGGCTATGCCTTCCTCGCGCCCGTCGATCATTTCCTGGAGAACCACCGCGTCCTGATCGTCGGTGGCACACTGGCGGTGGCGCTCGCCGGGCTGCCGCTGCTCTATTTCATGCGGTTCGACTTCAACCCGATGCATTTGCGCAATCCCAATGCGGAGTCGATTGCAACCTATCTCGACCTGCGCAAGGACCCGAACACCGGTGCTAGCGCCATCGACGTGCTGACGCATTCCGACGCCGAGGCCAGGCAGATCGCGGCGCGTCTTGAGAAGCTGCCCGAAGTGCTTCGCGTGATGTGGCTGGAGAGTTTCGTGCCGGAAGACCAGGCTTCGAAGCTCAAGTTGATCGCGCAGGCAGCGAAAACGTTGGAGCCGGCGCTCAATCCGGATTCCGTCGATGCCCCACCGTCCGACCAGGAGAACGTGGATTCGCTGAAGAGCTCGGTCGAGAGCCTGCGTCGGACCGCAGGCAGCGGGAAGGGGCCGGGAGCGGTCGCTTCCCGCCGGCTCGCCGACGCCCTGGATAAGCTTGCCGCATCCAACGAGGCGACTCGCAACCAGGCGGAGGCGGTGTTCGTTACGCCGATGAATGTCGTGTTCGACCAGCTCAAGAACGTGCTGCAAGCGCAGCCGGTCAGCCTCAACACGCTTCCGCCGGAATTGGTATCGGCCTGGAAGAGCAAGGACGGCTTGCTACGGGTCGAGGCGTCGCCGCGCGGCGACCCCAACGACAACGACAATCTGCGCAAATTCGCCAGCGCCGTGCTCGCCGCCGAACCGACCGCGATCGGCGGTCCGGTCTCGATCCTGAAGTCGGGCGACACGGTGGTCGAGGCCTTCATCCACGCCGGCATCTATGCGCTGGTGGTGATCGGCGCATTGCTCTGGATCACGCTACGGCGCCTTACAGATGTGGCGATGACCCTGGTTCCGCTGCTCGTTGCGGGCGCGGTGACGCTGGAAATCTGCGTGCTGATCGGGCTGCCGCTGAATTTCGCCAACATCGTTGCGCTACCGCTTCTGCTCGGTATCGGCGTCGCCTTCAAGATTTACTATGTCACGGCGTGGCGTTCGGGCAGGACAAACCTGCTGCAGACCAGCCTGACACGGGCGATCTTTTTCAGCGCGCTCACCACGGCGACCGCGTTCGGCAGCCTGTGGCTGTCGAGCCATCCCGGCACGTCCAGCATGGGCAAGCTGCTCGCGCTGTCGCTGGTGACAACGCTCGCCGCTGTCTTGCTGTTTCAGCCGGCGCTAATGGGCAAACCGCGCGAGATCCGGGAGTAGGCAAATATCGCCGACGGGATCGCTGGGGCGGAGCGCCGCCTGCTTCTGGCCGGCAGGTGGCGTGGCCGCACCGGCAGTGCCCGTAGTCTTGGGTGCTGAAGCGGGGGCGGCCGCGCTGTTTGTCTGCCCCTTGGGCGCGCTGCTCTTGGCTATGCCCTCCTTGGCCATGCTGTTCACGGGGCTCGAGGGAATCGGCGGGGCGACACGGGTCCAGGTCTCGCCGCCGCAGAGAAAGCCGAGCACGCAGCCCTGGATTTCGAGATGATTGGCGTCGGCCGGGGTGATGGTGGAACTATAGGTCTGGCCGTCCTTGGCGTTGTAGACTTGGCCTTCCCACCGTTCGGCGCCCGGCTTCCGCTTCATATCGAGAAGGATCGGCATACCCAGCGTCGGCCTGTTTCGTTTTGATGCATCCGGATTGTTGGTGTCGCGTCCGCCTGACTCTTTTTCCCAAGCCACGACGCCCCACATGCTGCCATTGCATTGTGCAACTCTGATATTTGCGACACCATCAGCAACGCGCCAGTCGCCGGTCGGGTCGAGGGCAAAAGCCGGCGCAGCGCCACTCAAAAGAACAATTCCCGCAAGAATACTGGTCGTGCGAAGGGGCATGCAAATGGCCTTTCTTGGGCGGTGCAACATGGCCTAAACCTGGACTTGCTTTGACGGTGCGAATGAGGGCAAAACGCCGCATTGACCGTTTTCAGTTGACGAAATAGCCATCAACCGAAGTATGTAGCTGATGCTAAGTCCGAATCTAGACGTTTCCGAGATGTTTGTGGAGCGCCAGGCGCAACGCAGCGCGATGCACGCGCGCCATCTCAATGAACAGTTCGTCCGCGTACTTAAAACCATCGGGTACGACGTTGGTTTCCAGAAGGGCCAGGGGCAATATCTGTATGACCGCGATGGAGCGCGTTATCTCGACCTTCTGAGCGGCTTTGGCGTCTTCGCGATCGGACGCAATCATCCGGCGCTCCGCGCGGCTTTGAAGAGCGTCCTGGACAGCGACCTGCCGAATCTTGTCCAATTCGACGTGTCGACCCTTGCCGGCGTCCTGGCCGAGCGCCTGCTCAAGCTTGTTCCCTATCTGGACAAGGTGTTTTTCGCCAATTCCGGTGCCGAGACGGTGGAGGCGGCGATCAAGTTTGCGCGCGGCGCCACCGGGCGTCCGGGCATCGTGTATTGCAGCCACGCCTATCACGGCCTGTCCTATGGCGCCCTCTCTTTGACGGACGACCCGAACTTCCGCAAGGGTTTTGAGCCGCTGTTGCCGGGCTGCACCCCGATCCCGTTCAACGATCTGGCTGCGCTCGAGCAGGCATTGTCTTCCCGCGAGATCGGCGGCTTCATCGTCGAGCCGATCCAGGGCAAGGGCGTCAACATGCCGACCGACGAGTTCCTGCCGGGCGCGGCCGCGCTCTGCAAGAAATACGGCACGTTGTTCATTGCCGACGAGATCCAGACCGGCATGGGCCGGACCGGCCGTTTTCTCGCGGTCGAGCACTGGAATGTCGAGCCTGACATGGTGCTGTTGTCGAAGGCGCTGTCGGGCGGCCATGTTCCGGTTGGCGCGCTGCTGACGCGCAAGAACATCTTTGACAAGATCTTCAACCAGATGGACCGTGCTGTCGTGCACGGCTCAACATTTGCGAAAAACGACCTCGCGATGGCCGCCGGCATCGCCACGTTGGAAGTGCTCGAGGCGGAAAAGTTGATCGAGGCGGCGGCCAAGCGTGGCGCCGAGCTCCGGCTTGCGCTCACGCGCCTCGTGCCCGGTTACGAGCTGATGAAAGAGGTTCGCGGCAAGGGGCTGATGATCGGCGTCGAGTTCGGCCCGCCGAAGTCGCTGCGGCTGAAGGCTTCCTGGAACGTGCTGGAGACCGCGAGCAAGGGCCTGTTCTGCCAGCTCATCACCGTGCCGCTGTTCAAGGATCACAAGATTCTCACCCAGGTCGCCGGCCACGGCAGCCACACCATCAAGCTGTTGCCGTCGCTCAATATCACCGAAGATGACTGCAAGTGGATCGAGACGGCGTTCGATCAGGTGATCGCCGCAAGCCACAAGGTCCCCGGTGCGATCTGGTCGCTCGGCAAGACGCTGGTCGACAACGCGGTGCGCAAGTCGGCATAGACCACGACGCATGTCGTCTGTAGCCCGCGCGGGGGCAGCGATACGCGGGGACATTGCTTCCGGATATCGGTCGCGCTCATCCGCGCAACACGGCCCAATTATCCCTCCGTATTCGTCCGCGCGGCCGCCTCGAACTTGTCGCTGAACTCGACGAGCTCGTCGGCGCCGATGTCGCTGATCGCCCAGAAATTCAGGCCGCGCTCGCTCCAGGTACGGATGTTGAAACCCTGAATGGTTTCGGTGCGGGCCGGGCGGCGCGCGGTGCTGGACGTCTGTGCCACGAACAGGTTGATCACATGCGCGCGCCGCTTGTAGACCACCGCACCGATGGGACGGGCATCGACATAATCAAGCCGGCCGCCGATCAGCGTAAAGCCCTGCGCGGTGAGATCGATCACGGGCGGCGCTACGTCGAGCCTGCCGTTGAACCAGGGCTTTACAGTGTGCTGGTCGGTCGAGAGTACGTCGGTCAGATGGCCGGCCTGCAGCGAGCGCAAATGCGCAGACACGATCTCGGAATTGATGCGTTCCTGGTCGTCGTTGCGCAGCACGATGGCGAACAGTCCGGTCGCGGCGATGGCCGAAAGGCCCGAGCCGAGCGCAAAGCCGCGCAGCACGTTGCGGCGGCTTGGCGCGGCCGCAACTAGCATCGTTGGTTTCGGCAGCGCCGCCTCGACGCGAAGGCGCAGGCTCTGCGGCGCGCTGTAGCGTAGATCAGCGCTTGCGATGGCTTGGCTCATCTGGCGGTAGGCGGCAAGCGAAGCTGCGCAACGCGGGCATTGCGCGACATGGGCTTCGACCTCGCGCGCGTGCCCGGCGTCGAGCTCGCCGTCGATCAGCGCATGAATGAGGATTTCGGCTTCGTCGCAGGTCATTTGGTCGGCTCCTGTTCCGCCATCCATGCCGAACGCAGCATGGCGCGGGCCCGCGCGAGACGGGACATCACGGTACCGACCGGAGCCCCGACCGCGTCGGCAATTTCGCGGTAGGACAGATTGTTGATCTCGCGCAGCACGAACGTCTCGCGGAATGGTTCGGCGAGCGCGTCGATCAGCCTGCGAACGGCGCTGGCGTCGCGCTCGCGCAGGATCTGCGCTTCCGGCGTCTCCTGGGTCTCGTGCCAGAGCGGCGTTTGCTCCGCCGTCTCAACGGTGTCGTCGACCGTGGTTGCGGGAGATGCGGCGCGGCGCGCGAATTCAGCGCGGCAGACATTGCGCAGGATCGCGAACAGCCACGGTTTGATGGCTGGCCCGCGATAGGTGTCGAAGTGCTTCAGCGCGCGCAGGTAGCATTCCTGCACCGCGTCCTCGGCGTCCGACGCATCGCGCAACAGGTAGCGTGCGAGGGTGTAGACGTCGTCCAGATAAGGCAGCGTCATTTCGCGAAAACGCCGCGCCTTGTCGGGGTCGTTGTCGAGACTCGAGACCGGCATCGCCTTTTTTCCGGCGGTTTCTGAAAGTGCGCTTGCCCGGCCGGTGGCGACCCACCGGCCGGACATCATGGTGATGCCTTGGTTTGCGGCGTTACTCAACCTTGATCATTCCCGTCATATGCGGGTGCAGGGAACAAAAATACTTGTAGTCACCCGCGGCGGCGAAGGTGAAAGTGAAGCTGTCGTCGGTATCCAGCGTCTTCGACCTGAACTTGCCCGCCGACACAATGGTGTGGGGAATGTCGTCGTGGTTGGTCCAGGTGACGGTGTCGCCGACCTTGAGGTTGAGTTCGGCGGGGGTGAAGGTGAAGTTGTCGATCGTCACCTTGATCTCCTGGGCATGCGCCGGGAGGCTTCCGAGCGTCAGCACGGCGGCCGCGGCAAGGCCCAGGCAAGCGAAGAGGTGGCGGCCGACGCCGCGGCTTGAAACAGACGTCATTTCTCGACTTCCCCTCAGCCCTGCAGCGGTGTGTCGATGATGGCAAGGCGCTGATCGCCGAGCTTGAAATTGACGCTGGCGATCCCGAGCATGCTGCGTAGCTTGGCGTCCTCGACCTTCATCGGCCCGGGTGAGGGGGCCGCGCCCGGCGCAGGCTGCGGAAAGGCGGTTGAGCGCGCGGTGTGGAAGGTGACGTTGCCTTCGACCTTCTGCATCACCTGATGGATATGGCCATTCAGGACGGTGACCGAGCCGAAGCCTTTCATCATTTCCAGCACCCGCCCGCCATCTTCGGTGCCCCAGCCCCATTCCGGATAGACCGTCCAGAGTGGGATATGCGCGAACACCACGATCGGAGTGGATTTCGACTTGCCCTTGAGGTCGTCGGTAAGCCAGGCGAGCTGCTCGGCGCCGAGATTGCCGAGGCCGCCGGCCTTGAGGTCGACGACATTGACGAGGCCGACGAAGTGCACGCCATTGGCGTCGAAGGAGTAGTAACCGGCACCCTTGGTGCCCTTGCCGTAGCGCTCCTTGTAGAATTTCACCTCCTCGTCGAGGAAGTCGTGTTCGCCCGGCACGTAATGCACGTCGAGCCTGGCCTGTGAGATGATGCGATCGGCATTGTCGAACTCGGCGGCCTTGGATAGATGCGTGATGTCACCGGTGTGGATCATGAAGGACGGCTTCATCGGCATCGCATTGATTTTGTTGATCGCCTCTTCCAGCGTGCCGAGCGCATTCGGGTTGGCAGGCTTGTCGAAGCCGACGTGGCTGTCGCTGATCTGCAGGAAGGAGAGCCCCGCCGGCTGCTCGGCGGCGTTGGCGGCATCCACAAGCCCGAGCGAGCGCGGCACGCCGCCCGAAATGGTCCAGAGCACGCCGGTGCCGGCCCAGGTCATGCACTCCAGCACCTTGCGGCGGCTGACGCCGCCATCCTCGCTGTGATTATGGTCGTGGCTCATCGCTCTCTCCTTGGACCCGTGATTGGGCAACCAAAGCCGTGATCGGGAGAAGGCGGGGTTTATTCCCGGCTGACGCCGGTCCTGTTGGCGGGCTGATGACGTTCCCGTGAGGGCACTCGGCCCTCAGCGCGCCTCGTGCGCGATCCGCTGGCGGGGCTTGGCGTGCCATTTCGGACCGGGGCCGCGCATGCAATAAAGCTCGGGCCGGAGGGATCGGGAGGTGAGAGCCGATGCAGAGAGCTGCCGATCACGAACGCGAGAGCAAGACAACCGCCGAACGCATCATTCCGTTCGATCGCGCGCGGACCTTCATCACCTTCTCGGTCGTGCTGTACCACTCCACGATCAACTACACCCATTTCGGCATCGGCGGCGATCGCATGCGCTGGCTCGGCTTCGACCTCGTGGTGCTGTTCAACGACAGCTACTTCATGGCCTGCATGTTCTTCATCTCCGGACTGTTCGTTCACGGCAGCCTGATGCGAAGAGGGGCGGCGGATTTTCTTGAAATGCGTGGCTTTCGACTCGGCATCCCCTTCCTGGTCTCCATCCTGGTCGTGATGCCGATTGCCTATTACCGCTACTACTTCACCGAATTCGATTTCCTGCAGTTCTGGCGACACATGATCGTGGTCGGCCCATGGTCGAGCGGATCGGCCTGGTTCCTGTGGGTGCTGCTGGTCCTCAATGCGCTCGCAGTCCTGGTTTGGCGCGCGGCGCCCCAAGCGATCGGGCGGCTTTCGCGGCGCGCCGCCGAGCTGGGCGACCGCCCGATGGCCGCCTTTGCCGCCTTCCTGCTGTTCTCGGTCGTCATCTACCTGCCGCCGCGGATCGCGTTCGGCGATGCCACATGGTTCACGCCGGGCCACTATCCATTTCCGATCCAGGATAGCCGCATCCTGCTTTATGCCGGCTATTTCTTCGCCGGTGCGGCCGTCGGCGCGGCCGGTTTGCGAGCCGGGCTGCTTGCCGAGACCGGCGAGATCGCGCGTCGCTGGTGGCTGTGGGCGCTCTTTGCGCTCATCTTCTATGGCGCCATCCTGCTTTTCGTCTACGTGCACCACAACTGGATCTCCGATTTCCGCTCGCCGCCATTGTGGTGGCACATGGCCTATGCACTGTCCTTCGCGTTGTTTTGCGCGTCGATGACCTTCACCGTTCCGGCGGCATTTCTGCGCTTTGCCCAAACCCCCTTCCGCCTGCTCGACGCCATGCGGCCCTCGGCCTACGGCATCTATCTCCTGCATTTCGTCCCGCTGCTCTGGCTGCAATACCTGGTCTACGACCCGGCCTTTCCGGCATTCGTCAAATTCGCCATCGTTTTTGCCGGCACGCTTTCGGCGAGTTGGGCGATGACGATTGTGTTGCGAAAGTTTTCTGTCGTCGCGCGAATGATTTGAGGTGGCAGGTTTGCGCCGCGAGATGCCCGCGCCAAGCGTTGACAAGCGAGCCGATTGCCCCTGTAATTCCCCGATATTTTACTGTTGATCCTGCCCGTGGAGATTGCCCCATGATGAATTTCAGCCGGCGCGACGCCTTGAAGCTATCTGCGGGCATGGCTCTGACGGCCGCGGGATCCGGTTTCTCCTGTGTCGAGGTCGCCAAGGCCGGCCCGATCGAGGTGCCGACCATCGATAAGCTCAGCGTGCGGGTTCTGGTCGACAGCGCGAGCGACATCTTCTTCCGCCCGATGGTCGTGAGCGGGGTCAAGACCGAGCCCGGTCGCTCCTCGGACTCGAAGCGACCGCTGCACAGCGAGTGGGGGCTTTCGCTCTATGTGGAGCCGCAGCGCGGCGACGAGAAGAAGACGTTCCTGCTCGACTTCGGTTGGACGCCGGAGACCATCAACGGCAACATGGAGCTGTTGAAGGTCGATCCGTCCAGGATCGACGCCCTGATCATGAGTCACGGCCATTTCGATCATTGGGGTGGGCTGCTCGGCTTTCTCGACAAGCACCGCAAGGACCTGCCGGATGACCTCACCATGTATGCCGGCGGCGAGGACAATTTCTGCCAGCGCTATGTCCGGGCAGGGGCACAAGGCGAGCTCAGCGATTACGGCATGCTCGACCGCCGCGATCTCGCCAGACAGAATGTGAAGGTCGTGCTGTGCGAAACACCGGTCGTGATCGGCGGCCAGGCTTTTACCACCGGCAAGATCAAGCGCAACAGCATCGAGAAGGTGCTGCCGAACTCGCTGGTCGAGTTCAAGCTCAAGGATGGCGCGGGCTGCAACGCCAGCCACTATCTGCCGGCGGAAATGGAGGGCAAGATCGTGCCCGACGAGCATATCCACGAGCACGCCACCTGCTTCAACCTGAAGGACAAGGGCCTGATCGTGATCTCCTCCTGCGGCCACGTCGGCATCGTCAATTCGGTGCGGCAGGCGATGGAGGTGTCGGGCGTCGAGAAGGTCCACGCCATCATGGGTGGCTTCCATCTCGGCCCCGCGCCGGCCGACTATCTCAAGCTCGTGGTTGGCGAGATCAGCAAGCTGAATCCGGACGTCCTGATACCCATGCATTGCAGCGGGCTCAATTTCACCGAGGAGGCGATGCGGCAGATGCCGGGCAAGGTGCTGACCACGACGACCGGCAGCCGCATCACCTTCGGCATCTGACCTGCGCCCACGATGAACGCGCTGCGGCCTTGCGCGCTTCTGCTTGCCACATTGCTGATCGGCGCGGGCGCTGGCGTGGCGGAGGAGCAGCCCTCCGCCGCGCAGATGATGGACGACCTGATGTACGGCCGCGGCCCGATCGGCGGGCCATTCACGCTCACCGATCACACCGGGCGGCTGCGCAGCGACAGCGAATTTCGCGGCAGGCTGATGATCGTCTATTTCGGCTATACCTTCTGCCCCGACGTCTGCCCCACCGACCTGCAGGCAATCACCCAGGCGCTGCACGCGTTGGGACCGCTGGCGGCCGAGGTGCAGCCGATCTTCATCACCATAGATCCCGAGCGCGATACCAAGGTGCTCGCTGACTACGTCTCGGCTTTCCATCCCAGCCTGGTCGGCTTGACCGGTTCGCCCGCCGAGATCCGAAAAGTCGCCAATTCCTACAAGGCGTTCTACACCAGGGTCAGTGACGAGCGGACCGGCGAGTATTCGATCGACCATTCCGGCGTCATCTACCTGATGGGTCGGAATGGCGAATATCTGGGCTTCATGCCGCCGCAGACGGGTCCGGAGCGCCTCACCGACATTCTGCGCACTCACCTTACGAAGTAGACGCCTCTCTCACGAGCTCCACAGCGCCAGCGTCGCCTGCGCGCATTCGTTCATCACGGTGAGCGCGCGCTGCACGGTTGCCTCGCCCAGCACGAACGGGTTCGGCCCATCTGCTTTCTTTTCCGCGAGCTTCTCGACGGCGTGGTCATATTGACTGTGGTTGGAGATGAAGACGTCGACACCCTGCTGTTTCGCAATCTTGAGTGCGCGGGCGGTCGCGCCGATATAGGCCTGCAGCCGCTCCGGCTTCTTGCCGAAATTGAAGGCGGTCCCACCCCACAGCAGCGCGCGATGCTTCTGCGATCCCGACCACACGTCGAACAGCGGGGAGATCGTGCCCATGGTGTGACCGGGGGTGACCAGGATGTCGAGCGTGGTGTCGCCCAGCGTCACCTTCGCGCCATCGGTGACCGAGACATCGCGCCTGGGTGGCCGGTCCCAGAGCGGGCTGTCGAATTCAAGCTTGGTCTCCATCATGGTCCAGTCGGCCTCGCTCGCGACCACGCGCGATTTGTATTTGTCGACGAAGTAGTTGGCGCCGCCATAATGATCGCCGTGCCCGTGGGTGACGATGATGGTCTTCACCTCGGCCGGATCGAGCCCGAGCGTCTTGAGCCCGCCCTCGACGATGCGCTGGGCCTCGTCCTCATTATCCATGGCGTCGATCAGGATGATGCCGGCTGATGTGGTGATCGCCCAGCAGCTCACCCATTTGCTGCCGACGAAATAGAGATTGTCGAAAGCCTTGCCCGGCGGCGGCGCCGGCATGGTCATCAGCGCCTTTAGGTCGGGGCTCTCCGGCTTGAAGTTCGGATCGGCCGATTGGCCGAGGGTGAGATAGGCGGTGAGATCGGACCCGGCGGCCTCCTTCGCCGCCGCCAGATGCTGCGCTACACCGGGCGAGGGCGTCTGGCCGAAGGCGAGGGAAGGTGCGGCAAGCATGGCGCAGCAGGCGCAGCCAAGTTTCAAGAACGCGCGCCGGCTGGCCGCGCTGGAGGAGGTTTCTTCGGCGCGGAACGATGTGACGGGCGGACGTTGGAAGCGTGGCATCTTTCTTCTCCTTTATTGTTATTGTTGTTGCGGCTGCGCAGGTCAGCGCGCATCTTCCAGGATCATTGTGGCACCTTTTTCGGCGATCATCGCGGTCGGCGTATTGGTGTTGCCCGAGGTGATGGTCGGCATGATCGAGGCGTCGACCACGCGAAGGCCGCCGAGGCCGAAGAACCGCAGCCGCTCGTCGACCACGGCCATGGGATCGTTCGCGGTGCCCATCTTCGCCGTGCCGACGGGATGGAAGATGGTGGTACCGATGTCGCCGGCGGCCTTTGCCAGGGCCGCATCGTCGTCACCGACGGAGGGGCCAGGCAGGAACTCGCTCGGCGAGAACGGCGCCAGCGCCTTCTGCCGCATCAGCCGGCGCGTGGTGCGGATGGCATCGGCCGCGACCTGGCGGTCATCTTCGGTCGACAGGTAATTCGGTGCGATCGAGGGCGCGGCCGCCGGATCAGCGGAGCGGATCTTCACCATGCCGCGTGAGGTCGGCTGCAAATTGCAGGCGCTCACGGTAATCGCAGGGAAGCGGTGCAGGGGATCGCCGAACTTGTCGAGCGACAGGGGTTGCACGTGGAATTGGATGTTGGCCCGCGCCCGCGTCGTGTCGGAGCGTGTGAAAATGCCGAGTTGCGACGGCGCCATGGTCAGCGGCCCACGACGACGGAAGGCGTAATCGAGCCCCATCAGCGCGCGGCGCGGCAGCGACCAGTAGGTCTCGTTCAGCGTGCGCACGCCGCTGACCTTGTAGATCGCGCGCTGCTGCAGGTGATCCTGCAGATTGCGCCCGACGCCGGGCTTGTCGAGCACGATTTCGATGCCGAGTTCATTGAGCCAGTCGGCGGGGCCAATGCCGGAGCGCTGCAGCACCTGCACCGATCCGATCGCGCCGGCACTGAGGATCACCTCGCCCTTGGCGCGTGCTTCGATCATCTCGCCGCCCTGGCTGAAGCGCACGCCGACGGCGCGGCCGTTCTCTATCAGGAGACGCTCGACCAGTACGTTCGTTTCCAGCCGCAGGTTCGGCCGGCTCAACGCGGGCTTGAGGAAGCCGCGAGCGCTCGACCAGCGGCGGCCGCGCTTCTGGTTGACATGGAAATAGCTGACGCCTTCGTTGTCGCCGGTGTTGAAGTCCGGGATCTTCCTGATCCCCATCTCGGCGGCGGCTTCGCCGACCGCATCGAGCACCGCCCAGGACAGCCGCGGCGCCTCGACGCGCCAGCCGCCTCCGACCCCGTGATGCTCGCTTTCGCCGAGGAAATGATCTTCGAGCTTCCGAAACAGCGGCCAGACATCGTCGCGGCCCCAGCCGGAAAGCCCCAATTGCCGCCAATGGTCGTAATCGGCGCCCTGGCCGCGCATCGAGATCATGGCGTTGATTGCGGAGCAGCCGCCGATCACCTTGCCTCTCGGATAGGCCAGCGAGCGGCCGTTGAGCCCCGGCTCAGGCTCGGTGCGAAACATCCAGTCGGAGCGGGGATTGCCGATCGCGTAGAGGTAGCCGACCGGGATGTGGAACCATATCCAGTTGTCGTCACCGCCGGCTTCCAGGATCAGGACCCGCTTTCTGGCATCCTGCGACAGCCGGTTGGCGAGAATGCAGCCGCTGGTGCCGGCGCCGACCACGATATAGTCGAAATCCCCTTCGAGCCGCTTCATAGCTCCCTCACGTCCAGTGCTTTTTCATGCCCATAACGGGCCATGCGGCCGCTGTACAGGTCGGCTTTCAGGGTTGGGCGGAACGCGGCTTGCATGCTAAACAGGCACATATTTGTTTTGTCCCAACCATAAAAACCGAGGCTGTCATGCCCATCGTCAATCGCGTCGCCGATCTGCACCCCGAAATCCAGGCCTGGCGCCGCGACATCCACCAGCATCCCGAACTGCTTTATGACGTCCACCGCACCGCGGCCTTCGTTGCCGACAGGTTGCGCGAATTCGGCTGCGACGAGGTCGCAACCGGCCTCGGCAAGACCGGCGTGGTCGGCGTCATCAGGGGCAAGAAGTCTGCGAAGGATGGCGATCTCAAGGTGATTGGTCTGCGCGCCGACATGGATGCTCTGCCGATCGAGGAGGCGACCAATCTGCCCTATGCGTCCAAGACGCCGGGCAAGATGCACGCCTGCGGCCATGACGGCCACACCGCGATGCTGCTCGGGGCTGCGCGCTATCTCGCCGAGACCCGCAATTTCGCCGGCAACGCGATCGTGATCTTCCAGCCGGCGGAGGAGGGCGGCGCGGGCGCGGCCGCAATGATCAAGGACGGCTTGATGGACCGGTTCGGCATCGAGCAGATCTATGGCATGCACAACGGGCCGGGGATTCCGATCGGCTCCTTTGCGATCCGCCCCGGCCCCATCATGGCGGCAACGGATGAACTCAACATCTCGATTCAGGGGCATGGCGGGCATGCCTCGCGGCCGCACAAATGCATCGACTCCGTGCTGGTCGGTTCGCAGATCATCACCGCGCTGCAGCAGATCGTGTCGCGCAACGTCGATCCGCTGGAGTCGGCCGTGATCTCGGTCTGCGAATTCCACGCCGGCACCGCGCGCAACGTGATCCCGCAGACGGCGGAGCTGCGCGGCACCATCCGCACCTTGACCCCCGAAGTGCGCGCGCTCGTGGAACGGCGGATCGGCGAGGTCGTCGCCGGTGTCGCCCAGATGACCGGCGCCAAGATCGATCTCGATATCAAGCGCGGCTATCCTGTCACCGTCAACCATGTCGCCCAGACCGAGCTTGCCACCGACATTGCCAAGGAGGTCGCCGGGAACAACAACGTGCTGGAGACCCCGCCGCTGATGGGCGCCGAGGATTTCTCCTACATGCTGGAAGCGCGTCCCGGCGCCTTCATCTTCTGCGGCAATGGCGACAGCGCGGGCCTGCATCACCCCGCCTATAATTTCAACGACGAGGCGATCCTCTACGGCACCTCGTTCTGGATCAAGCTGGTGGAAAACACGCTCGCGGCGTGAGGTTGCGTCGGCAGGTGTTGCTATCGGGGCCTCGTGGTTCGAGACGGCGAGGCGAAATCTGGTCCGGAGACCTGACCGCCCTTCCTCACCATGAGGGTCTGAGGGCGTGCCGCACCTGACGCCGTCATCCTCAGGAGGCCGCGAGCGCGGCCGTCTCGAAGGATGGGCCGCGATTGAGACTGCCGACACGACCTTGCGTTCTCGCGGCGCATTCTGCCCGCGGCTTTGGGTTTCACTGCGCTCCGCTGCCATGCATTCCCGCTTCGCCATCCGCTCTAGCGGAGCGGCCGCCTGTCATGCTTTGATGGTATCGGGTGATAAACAAGCCGCGCAAAAGCGGCAGCCGACGGCTTTTGCCGCTGGATCTGAGACCTCAAAGGGAGGACGGGCTTGGAAAAGACCGGTCGAACGATGCTGGCCAAGATCTGGGACCGGCACGTCATCGCGCGCTTGAGCGAAGATACCGATCTCCTGCATATCGACCGCCATCTGCTGCACGATCTCGGCGGCTCGCGCGGGCTGCTCAATCTCAAAAGCAAGGGACTGAAAGTCCACAACCCCGAACTGACTTTCGCGACTCCGGACCATGCCATTTCCACCGCGCATGGCCGCGCCGGAACCAGCAAGATCGGACAGGAGCTGCTGGCGGCGCTGCGGGTCGAAACCTCAGCCAGCGGCATCCGGATGTTCGATGTCGATCAGCCCGGCCAGGGCATCGTCCATGTCATCGGCCCCGAACTCGGCCTGAGCCTGCCGGGCGCGACAATCGTCTGCGGTGACAGCCACACCTGCACCCATGGCGGGCTGGGCGCGCTCGCCTTCGGCATTGGCTCGAGCGAGCTTACGCACGTGCTGGCGACGCAGGCGCTGATCCAGCGCCGGCCGAAAACCATGCGCGTGAAATTCGGAGGGAGACTTCCGCTCGGCGTGACCGCCAAGGACATGATTCTCGCGCTGATCGGCCATATCGGTGCGGCTGGCGGCACCGGCTATGCCGTCGAATATGCCGGCAGCGCCATCCGCGCGCTGCCGATCGAGGGACGGCTCACCGTCTGCAATCTCTCGATCGAGCTAGGCGCCAAGATGGGCATGGTCGCGCCGGACGAGAAGACTTTTGAATTTCTGCGCGGGCGGCCCTATGCGCCAGAGGGCGCAATGTGGGAGCAGGCGGTTGCGGCGTGGCGCGAGCTTCCGAGCGATGCCGACGCGGTGTTCGACCGGGAAGTCCTGATCGATGTCGAAAAGATCATTCCGCAGGTGACCTGGGGCATCAGCCCCGAACATGTGATCGGCGTCGATGGCTGCATACCCGATCCGGGCAATGTGGACGATCCCGCGCGCCGCGCTGCGATCGAGACCGCGCTCGATTACATGGGCCTCAAGGCCGGCGCGCTGATCGCGGGCACCCCGGTCGATTGGGTCTTCATCGGCTCCTGCACCAACAGCCGCCTGAGCGATCTGCGCGCGGCGGCCGAAATCGCGCGCGGCCGGAAGGTGGCTGCGGGCGTGAAGGCTTGGGTGGTGCCGGGGTCGGAGACCATCAAGCGGGAAGCGGTGGCCGAGGGGCTCGACAAGGTCTTCACCGAGGCCGGTTTCGAATGGCGCGAGCCGGGCTGCTCGATGTGCCTGGCCGCCAACGGCGAGACAGTCGCGCCCGGGCAGCGCTCGGTCTCGACCTCGAACCGCAATTTCGTCGGACGTCAGGGGCCGCTCGCGCGCACGCATCTCGCAAGCCCCGCAAGTGCTGCGGCCGCGGCGATTGCCGGCGCGATTGCCGACGTCCGGACCATGGGGCGCTGACATGCCGAAACCGTTCAACAAGCTGACCGCGATCGCCGCGCCGATCATGCGCAGCAATATCGACACCGACGTCATCATCCGCATCGAGCGCCTCGTTGGCAACTCCGTGCGCGGCTCACTCGGCAAATGGGCGTTCGGCTCGCTGCGCTATCTGCCCGACGGCTCCGAGAACCCCGATTTCATCCTGAACCGGGAGCCGTATCGGGGCGCGGAGATCCTCGTGACCGGTCCCAATTTCGGGTGCGGGTCCTCGCGTGAGGGCGCGGTATGGTCGCTGCAGGAGATGGGCATCCGCGCCGTCATCGGCTCCGGCTTCGGCGACATCTTCTTCGCCAACTGCTTCCAGAACGGAATCCTGCCCGTGGTCGTCGACAAGGAGATCGTCGATTCCCTTGCCGCCGACATCGAGGCGACACAAGGCGCCGGGCGGCTCAGCATCGATCTGGAGGCGCAGACGATCGTTTCGCCCTCCGGCAAGCAGCACATATTCGAGATCGATCCGCGACGGCGCGAAGGCCTGCTGCAGGGATTGGACGAGGTCGCGCTGACGCTCCAGCGCGACGACGAGATCAGGAGCTTCCAGGCCGCCGACCGTGCGGCGCGGCCCTGGATCCATTTTGCGAGGCCATCGGCATGAACAACGCGTCCAACATGGTGAAGGTCGCCGTCGTCGGCGGCGAGGGGATCGGGCCTGAGGTGACCGCGCAGTCGCGCCGCATCCTCGACTGGTTCGCGGCCAAACGCGGCGTGCCCATGACGATGCGCGAGGCGCAATATGGCCTCATTCCCTATCTTGCGACCGGCAAGGTGCTGCCCGACGACACGCGCAAGGCGATGGACGAGGCCGACGCCATCCTGTGGGGCGCGACCGGAGGCCCCGAGACCAAGGAGGTGCCGGCGGCGGCGCGCAAGGCGGGCAGCTTGCTGTCGCTCCGCAGCAAATACGATCTCTACGCCAATCTGCGCCCGATCGTAGCGAGCGCCGCACTCTCGGCGTCCGCGCCGCTCAAGCCGGAGGTACTCGACGGCGTCGATTTCGTCATCATCCGCGAGCTCACCAGCGGTATCTATTTCGGCGAGCCGCGCGGCATCGAGACCCTGCCCGATGGGCAACGGCGCGGCTTCAACACCGAGCAGTACACCACCAACCAGGTTCGCCGTGTCGCGCGTTCGGCCTTTGAGCTGGCGCGGACGCGGCGGAACAAGGTCTGCTCGGTCGACAAGGCCAATGTGCTGGAGACCAGCGTGCTCTGGCGCGAGGAGGTGATCGCGCTGCACAACGAGGAGTTCTCCGACGTCGAGCTGACCCATCTCTATGTCGACAATGCCGCCATGCAGATCGTGCGCGATCCCCGGCAATTCGACGTGATGGTGACGGGCAACATTTTCGGCGACATTCTCTCGGATTGCGCGGCGATGGCGTCAGGCTCGCTCGGCATGCTGCCCTCGGCCTCGCTCGGCCCCGTCGATCGCTTCGGTCGCCGCAAGGCGCTTTACGAGCCGGTGCATGGCAGCGCGCCCGACATCGCGGGCAGGGGCATCGCCAATCCGCTCGGCTCAATCTTGAGCGTTGCGATGATGCTGCGGCTGACGCTGAACCGGCCTGAAGATGCGGATTTGCTGGAGCAGGCGGTGCAAATCGCGCTCGCGGCCGGCGCGCGAACTGCGGATATTGCCGAGCCCGGTGTGAAGAAACTCTCGACCGTGGAAATGGGTGATGCCGTGTTGCACGCGCTCGACAAGGTCGCGGGCAAGGAAAGGGAGCATGCGTGATGGCTCAAATGCCCATGGCTCATGTGTCCCGACGTACGGCGCTGATGGTGGTTGCAGGCGCAGGCACGGCGCTCGCGGGCCGGCGCGCCCGCGCTGAAGATGCGAGCGGCCGCGCGATCTATCCGGTCGCGATACCGATCTATCAGACCCAGTTCATCGCCGACCGGATCGGTTACTTCAAGGAAGCCGGGCTCGACTGCAAGCTGATCCAGGGCGGCAGCGGCGTGAAGACACGCGAGATCATCGCCTCCTCGCAAGGCGATGTCGGGATCGGCGACATCACCCATCCGATGCAGCTCTCCAATCACGGCCGTGCGGGCCGTGTCCTCATGCCGGTCGACACGCGATCGAGCGCGGTGATGTTCATCATCCGCAAGGACTTGAAGGACCAGGGGATCAATACGCTGGAGGGATTTACGCAGTGGAAGCGGCCGGACGGCCGCAAGCCGATCGTCTCGGTGTCGTCGCTCGGCGGCACCAACCATGTCTGGGCGTCCTATTACATGGAGACGATGGGGCTCGACGACAAAGTGACCTGGATCGGCACCGGCAATGTCGACACCATGCTGGGCTCCTTGAAATCGAAGCAGGTCGACATTCTCGTCAGCTCGCTGTCGCTGCTCAACGAGTCGCGCGAGCAGGGCTGGGGCGAGCTGTTGTTCGACGGCACGGATGAGGCGATCTGGAACAAATATATCGGCGGCAAGGTGCCGGTCACCGCGCATTTCACGCTGCAGTCGACCATCGACAAGGACCCGGCCAAGATGCAGGCCTTCGTCACCGCGCTGTGGCGCGCGGCGCAATGGATCAAGGCGCACAAGCCGGAAGAAATCTACGACGCGATCGAGCCCTATGTCGGCAGCACGTCGCGGACGGCAAACCTGCTCGAAATCACTTCGCTGCAGAAGGTCGCGGATTACGAAGGCACCATCGAGGCCGCGGACTTTACCCGTGGCGAGAAGGTGTGGTTCCGTGAGATGACCGGCATCAAGCCGCTGGCGATCGCCGACGTTGTCAGCCCGAGCTTCATCGCGGCGGCGCGAAAGGCCTATCCGGATTGACGGTGCAAGAGACGACCGCAGCGCCGTTGTCGAAGGGTACCCGGCGGATCGAGGTCCGGGGCTTGAGCAAGTCGTTCCAGCTCGCGGGTACCACGATCGAAGCCGTCCGCGACGTCTCCTTTGCCGTGCGTCGCGGCGAGTTCGTCGCGTTGCTCGGGCCCTCCGGCTCGGGAAAAAGCACCGTGCTCAACATGATCGCGACCCTGATCCGGCCAAGCCGCGGCGAAATTCTGATCGACGGCAGGCAGGTCACAACCGGCAAGGCGACGCCCAATGTCGGCTATGTCTTCCAGCGTGACACGCTGTTTCCTTGGCGCAGCGTGGCGGACAATATCGGTTACGGCCTGCAGCTCGCCGGCATGCCTGAGCGCGAACGCAAGGCGCGGATCGCTGCCAGCATTGCGCAAGCCGGCCTGAAGGGGTTCGAAGACGCCTACCCCTCGGCGCTGTCGGGCGGAATGCGCCAGCGCGCGGCCCTGATGCGGACCCTGATCGTCGAGCCGCAGATCCTTCTGATGGACGAGCCGTTCGGCGCGCTCGACACCCACACCAAGATCGACATGCATGAGGTGCTGTTGCGGATCTGGGAGCGCGAGCAGCAGACGGTGCTGTTCGTCACCCATGACCTCGGCGAGGCCCTGACGCTGGCCGATCGCATCATCCTGTTCTCGGCGCGGCCCGGTCGGATCAAGGACATGTTCGATGTCGACGTGCCGCGGCCGCGCGATGCAGTGAAGGTGCGGGAGACGCCGCGTTATGCCGAGCTGTTCAAGCACATCTGGCATTCGCTCGGCGAAGAATTCGTGAAGGGCCGCGAGCCATGAAGCGATATCGCGGGCTCGATACGATCGCCTGGCAGCTCGGGATCTGCGTCGTTGTGCTGTCGGTCTGGCAATGGGGCTATGACCTGCACGCTAAATTACCGTGGCTGGTGCCGGATCTGCTCGATCCCTATTTCATCTCCAAGCCGTCGGAGATCTTCGACAACTTTCTGCAGCTCGGCTGCTTCAAGTCCAAGCTCGGCACCTATAATGGCTGGCTGAACGGCGATATCGCCAAATGCCTGGCGCGCAACCAGAACAATCTCTGGATCGCCACCGCCGTTACGCTGAAGAACACATTCTCCGGCTTTCTGACCGGCGTAGCCAGCGGCTTCGTCGCCGGGCTGATCCTGGGACGCTCCGACCGGCTCAGCGCCATCTTCCAGCCCTTCATCACCGCGGTGAACTCGATCCCGCGCATTGCACTGGCGCCGATCATCGTGCTCGCCTTCGGCATCGGTGACGCCTCAAAGATTGTCACCTCCTGGATCGTGGTGGTGTTCCTCGTGTTCTTCAACACCTTCGAGGGCGCGCGCTCGATCGACGAGGGGTTTGTCAACGCCGCGCGGCTGTTGGGCGCCAGCGAATGGCAGATCACCCGCACGGTCGTGATCCCCTCGACCATGGCGTGGGTGTTCGCCTCGCTGACGCCGGCGATCTCCTTTGCGCTGATCGGCGTCATCGTCGGCGAGTTCATCGGCGCCGAGCGCGGCATCGGCCGGCTGATCATCGAATCAGAGGCGCGCGGCGAGGCCTCCGGCATGATGGTTGCGGTCATCGTGCTGATGCTGGTGGGTGTAGTGCTGTCCGCGTTGATCTGGCGGCTGCAGGCCTACCTGTTGCGCTGGCAGCAGCACAACAGGGTGGAGTAGGCGAAAGCGCCTCAGCGGTGCTTTAGCGGCACCACCAGGACCTGGCCGGGACGGATGAGATTAGGGTCCCGGATACGGTCGCGATTGGCGCGGTAGACGATCGCGTATTGCTCGCCCGCCCCGTAGGCAAGGCGGCTGATGCGCCACAGGCTGTCACCGCGGGTGACGACCCTGGTCGTGCCACCGGTCGCACTGCTGGCCGCAACGCTTCGGGGCGCGGGTGCGCCGTCATCCGTCGCCGATGCTGCCGCCATCGCCTGCCGCGGCGCGGTGGCCGCGCTGTCCTGCGGCTTTGCGACCGGCGCTGCGACTTGCGCGGCGGCTACCGCCTGTGTCGTGATCGATCCGGTATTGGTATCCGCTTCCTTCACCGTGACCGTCACGCCCTGCTTCGACAGGGCGACCGTCCCGTCAGCCATCTTGGCGCTCAGCGTCAATTCGTAACTGCCGGCGGGCAGATGGGGAGGAACCATGACGAACTGGCCGGATGCATCGGCCACCGCGCGATCGAGCCGCTCACCATTGCGCATGAGGTCGACGGTCGCGCCCGGCGCCGCCCGGCCGGCAATGACCGCATCGCCGCCGGCCTCGACGCGGGCGACGTCGAAGGCGGGGACGAGCGGATCGGCGGCCGGCGGGGGTGGCGATTCCCCGAGATCGGCCGACAGAGCGGCGATCTTGCTTTGGGTGGATGCGAGTGCCGGTGGCGTCTCGGTCTGGGGGGCACTCCTCTCGGCAGTGAGGGGGGCGCTCGCAGGCTTGCTGGCGGCGGCCTCGGACTGGGAAGGCTGCGACATCACACCGACTGGGTGGCTTTCGGCCAGCTGTCCGTGAGGAATCTGCATCACGGCGTAGCCGAGGGCCGCAACGCTCGCCGTGCCCACCAGGAGCATCGGCGCGAATGTCTTTCCGATCGATAATGTCATCATGATGAGCCCCTATGGCCCGTCGATTAACTGCGGTTTGGCGGAACCCTGCGCCGATTTCACCCACCCATCAAGTCCGCTTGTGGGATTAATTCGTTGGATAAAGCTCTTTCCCGGCTTCTGTTACAGATTCGGCTCACGCTGAAGCACACCAATTGAGCTGCGAAATTCCCGCGGCGTCAGACCGATGGCCGCCTTGAAGCTCCGTGTTGCATGTGCGGCGTCGGCGAAGCCGCATTGGGTGGCAAGGTCCGCAATCGACGCGCCGCGCGATGCGGCGCCACCAAGCAGCCGGTGGAACAGCTCGACGCGAAGCTTATGCACATGGCGCTCGAAACTCGTGTCGCGGTCGGCGAAAACGCGGTGCAGCGTACGCTCGGAGATGCCGAATTCACCTGCAACGGCACTTGCGGGACGGATCGCGGCGGCGATGTTGGCCTTGAGATAGGCCTCCAGCAGCGCGAACAGGCTGGACCGGGAGAGCTCATGTCCGGTTCCATTGGCGATCCGCAGCAAAGCCGCGAGGTAGGCCGCGATGTCGGCCTCATCCTGGCCGGCTCGCGCCTCCTTCGCATCGACCGCACTGCGAATGAAGGCCGCGACCGCCCGGGAAAGCGTCGTGGACAACGGAATGGGCCGGGCGCAGAACCGCTCGGCGTCCGGGAATGCATGCAACAAGGCACGCGCGGGCACCATGACCACCAGGACTTCGGCGCGCTGCTCAGGGCCATAGAGCCGGTCCTCGAACGGGCGCCGCGCGTCATAGAGCATGCCGAAACCCGGCGTCATTGTGCCCTCGTTACCGCCCTGGGTCAGCGAGCTCTGGCCGCGCCGCTGAAAGTCGAACATGAAGTCGTCGGCGCCGTCGCGGCTGACCAGCCGCGCGCTGCGGGTGTAGCACTGTGGGCTGCTGTCGAAACGGACCAGCTTTGCCGCGCCGAACTCCACGAACTCGAAGCGGCCGCTGACAT
The DNA here is from genome assembly GCF_000472425.1 of Bradyrhizobium sp. Tv2a-2. Classification (GTDB taxonomy): domain Bacteria; phylum Pseudomonadota; class Alphaproteobacteria; order Rhizobiales; family Xanthobacteraceae; genus Bradyrhizobium. The sequence continues at coordinate 178,586 of NZ_AXAI01000009.1, forward strand.
GCGTCGAACCGAGCGGCCGCGTTTCGATCTGGGAAAAGGAACGGCAGATCGCCTCGGTCCAGAACGCATGACGTTCGGCCGGGTGGACGCGATCGGTTGAGACGCGGACGGGCATCGGCAAGCCTTGGTTTCAACCTCTACGGTCGCTCAGGACCGGTCCGGCTGGCAAGGGGCTCGCCAGCCGCCGCCTTTCGCTGGCCGCCTTGGCAGGCTGGTTCAAGACGGAGGTATCCGGCCCGGCCTAGGCTTGCGACTGACTAGCAAGAATTGGTCCCGTCATGGCTCGCACAGAACAATCGTTTCACGCCACCATCGCCCATCCCCTCAATCCCCTCAGCGAGGCCGAGGTCGTGCTCGCCGCCGATATCCTGCGGACCGGGAAGAAGCTCGGTCCCGACACCCGCTTTGCCCATATCCAGCTCGATGAGCCGGCCAAGTCCGCAGTGCTGGCCTGGCAGCCAGGCGGGAGGCTGCCCCGGCGTGCCGAGGTCACGCTGTTCGACTGCAAGACCGGCGTCACCCATGTCGCGACCGTCGATCTTACCGCGCGCGAGGTGACCGTCTGGCGGGAGCACTCGACCAAAATCCATCCCTTCGGCCAGCCGCCGATCCTGATCGAGGAGGTGTTCAAGGTCGGCGACATCGTCAAGGCCGACCCCGGCTGGCGCGGCGCCATGAAGCGGCGGGGCTTGAACGATGCCGAGATCGAGCTGGTGCAGGTCGATCCGTTCTCCGCCGGCTATTTCAATCGCGAGGTGGAGAAGGGGCGGCGGCTGGTCAGCGCCGTCTCCTACTGGCGCAAGGACAACAAGGACAACGGCTATGCCCATCCGATCGAGGGCGTGGTGGCGCTGGTAGACCTGATCGAGAACAGGGTGGTCCAGCTCGTCGATGAGCCCGAGATCGTGCCGATCCCCAAGCGGCTGCGCAACTACGACCGGGACTCGATCCCGCACACCCGCACCGACGTCAAGCCGCTCGACGTCGTGCAAAAGCACGGACCGAGTTTTGCCGTGGACGGCTGGAAGGTGAGCTGGCAGAATTTTTCCTTCCGTGTCGGCTGGACTGCGCGCGAGGGGCTGGTGCTGCACCAGATCACCTTCAACGACGGCGGCCGCGAGCGGCCGATCATCTACCGCGCCAGCGTCACCGACATGATCGTGCCTTACGCCGATCCGACCGCGAACCATTTCTGGAAGAGCGCGTTCGATGCCGGCGAATACGGCCTCGGCAAGCTTGCCAATGCGCTCGAGCTTGGTTGCGACTGCCTGGGCCACATTCATTATTTCGACGTCGCGGTGGCCGACGATTACGGTAAGCCGGCCATCATGAAGAACGCGATCTGCCTGCATGAGGAGGATTACGGCATCCTCTGGAAGCACTATGAATTCCGCAATGAAACTTTCGAGGTCCGTCGCTCGCGACGGCTCGTGATCTCGTTTTTCTCGACCGTCGGCAATTACGATTACGGTTTCTACTGGTATTTCTACCAGGACGGTACGATCCAGCTCGAGACCAAGCTGACCGGAATCATCCAGACCGCGGCCGTCGCACCGGGCAAGAGCTATCGCTGGGGCGGCATGGTCGCCGACGGCCTCGGCGGTCCGACGCATCAGCACCTCTTCAATGCGCGGCTGCACATGATGGTCGATGGCGAACGCAACAGCGTCACCGAGCACGAGTTCAGGCCGCGGCCGTTCGGGCCCGACAACCCCTATGGCAATGTGTTCGACACCACCTCGACCGTGCTGACACACGAAAAGGATGCGGCGCGCGAGGCCGACGGCCGCACCGGGCGCTACTGGAAGATCATCAATCCGAACCAGAGAAACAGCGTCGGTGGCCCGACCGGCTACAAGCTGATCGCGCATGTCGCACCGGTGATGCTGGCGCAGGACAACTGCTACATGACCACGCGCGGCGGTTTTGCCACCAAGCATGTCTGGGTGACGCGCTACGCACCGGACGAGCGCTACGCCGCCGGCGAATTCCCCAACCAGCATGCCGGCGGCGACGGCCTGCCGAAATATGTCGCGCAGGACAGGGACATCGAGAACCAGGACATCGTGGTCTGGCACAGTTTCGGCGCGACGCATGTGTGCCGGCCCGAGGATTTCCCGGTCATGCCGGTCGAATATGTCGGCTTTGCCTTGAAGCCGAATGGCTTCTTCGCCGAAAATCCGGCGATGGATTTGCCGGGCGAGCGCAATAGCGCGAGCCGCGACAACCGTGACAAGGGATCCTGCTGCCAAAGCAGTTGAGGAAATCGCAAAGCCATCAGGGGAGGTGACCATGAACCGCAGGAAGTTCTTCAAGGCTGCAAGTCTCGCCGCGGCGTCCAGCGCACTCAGTGCGCCCGCCATCGCACAGTCCGCACCGACCATTCGCTGGCGCCTGACGACCTCGTTTCCCAAGACGCTCGATACGCTCTACGGCGCCTGCGACATGTTTGCGAAGGCGGTTGGCGATCTCTCCGAGCAGAAATTCCAGATCAGCGTGTTCGGTCCCGGCGAGATCGTGCCGGCCTTCCAGGTGTTCGATGCGGTCGCCAACAACACCGTGGAGATGGGCAACAGCGCGTCCTACTACTACATCGGCAAAGACCTCGCCTTTGCCTTCGGCACGGCCGTGCCGTTCGGGCTCAACACGCGGCAGATGAACGCGTGGCTGGCCTATGGCGGCGGGCTCGACCTGCTCAACGAGCTGCTGCATGCGCCCTTCGGCATTCGCGCCTTTCCCTTCGGCAACACCACGGCGCAGATGGGGGGCTGGTTTCGCAAGGAGATCAAGACGCTCGACGATCTCAAGGGCCTGAAATTCCGCGTCGGTGGCGTGGCCGGCCAGGTGCTGAGCCGGCTCGGCGTGGTGCCGCAGCAGATTCCACCCGGCGACATTTATCCGGCGCTGGAGAAGGGCACGATCGATGCCGCCGAATGGATCGGTCCCTATGACGACGAGAAGCTCGGCTTCCTGAAGGTCGCGCCTTACTACTATTATCCGGGCTGGTGGGAGGGCTGCGCCAACGGCTTTCTCTATATCAACGGTGGCAAATGGGCGGAGCTGCCGAAAGTCTATCAGGACATGGTGGCAATCGCGGCGGGCCAGGTCGCGGCCGATCTCACCGCCAAATATGACGCTCGCAATGCGCAGGCGATCAAGCGGCTGGTTGCGGCCGGCGCCCAGCTCAGACCGTTCTCGCCCGAAATCCTCGACGCCGCCTTCAAGGCAACCACCGAGCTGTTTACGGACGTCGCCGCCAACAACGACAAGTTCAAGAAGCTCTACGATTCCATGACCGCGTTCCGCAACGAGCAATATCAGTGGGACCAGGTCTGCGAAGCGACCTATGACAACTACATGATCCGCCGCCTGCGCGCCTGATCCGGGCTGTTGCAGCTCGTCCGAACGGGAGAGTGATTTGGAGATTCGCACCGGCCGGCCCGTGACGTTGGCGTCGCGGGGGATGGTGACGTCGCCGCATTCGCTTGCCTCCGCCGCCGGCGTCGATGTGCTGCGCGCGGGCGGCTCGGCCATCGATGCGGCGATTGCGGCAAGCGCCGTGCTCGCGGTGGTCTATCCGCACATGACAGGGCTCGGAGGTGACGCGTTCTGGCTCATTCACGATGGCCGAAGCGGCAAGGTCAGTTATCTCAATGGCGGCGGCAAGGCGGCAAGCGGCGCGTCGCTGGCCGCGATGTCCGGGCGGGGGCTCGCCGAAATTCCACTGCGCGGCGTGGTGCCGGCGACGCTGACCGTGCCTGGTGCGGTCGCGAGCTGGATCGTGGCGCACGAGACGCATGGGCGGCTGCCGCTGTCGCGCGTACTCGATAGCGCGATCGGCTATGCGGCGGAAGGTTTTCCGGTCACCGCACGTCTTGCGAGCTTTATCGAGATGATGCGGGAGGATCTGGCGCGGCAACACGAGGCCGCGGCGATCTTCCTGCCCGAGGGAGCGGTCCCGGCACTGGGAACGACGCTCGGAAATCCCGATCTCGCCGCGACCTTGCGGGCCATCGCTGGCGAGCGCTGGTCCGGCTTCTATATGGGGGACATCGCCGCCGAAATGGATCGGTTTTCGCAGGCGGCGGGCGGCTTTTTCCGGCGATCCGATTTTGAGAAGCAGACGGCGAGCTGGGGCGCGCCGCTGGTCGGCCGCTATCGCGATGTTGAAATCTACAACACCCCGCCGCCGACGCAGGGCTTCACGGTGATCGAGATGCTCAATCTGCTGGAGCCCTATGAGCTCGGCAGCATGGACCTGCTCGGGCCGGATCGGGTGCATCTGATGGTGCAGGCCAAGCAGATCGCCTATCACGACCGCGACTCCGTGCTCGCCGATCCCACCTTTGTCGATGTGCCGGCCGAACGCCTGATCTCGAACGACTATGCGCGCGAACGCGGCCGACTGATCGATCCCGCCCGCGCGCTGCGCTGGGATCAGGTGCCATCTTTCGGCAGCCTCGCCGGCGACACTGTTTATGTCGCCGCGGTCGATCGCGAAGGCAATGCCGCCTCGCTGATCCAGAGCCTTTACGGCGCGTTCGGTTCCTGCATGGTGGCGGGACGCACGGGCATCGTGCTGCAGAACCGCAGCGCCTATTTCTCGCTCGATCCTGTCGATCCCAACCGGCTCGAGCCCGGCAAGATCCCGCTGCACACGCTGATCGCCTCGATCGCCAAGCGTGATGATAGGCTATGGACCGTGCTCGGCTGCATGGGCGCCGATGGCCAGCCGCAGATTCAGCTGCAGCTTTATTCCGCGATGATCGATGGCCGGCTCGACATTCAGGAAGCGATCGAGCTGCCGCGCTTTCTCTCCGGCCGCTTCTCGCTCGGCGAGGCGCGCGATACCCTTCACATGGAAGGACGCTTCCCCGCCGCCACCATCGAGGCACTGGAGCGGCGTGGCCATATCGTCAGGCGGTGGGAAGCGTGGAACGAGATGGCCGGCCATGCGCACGGCATCACCCGCGACCCACAGAGTGGCACCCTCAGCGGTGGCGCCGATCCGCGCAGCGACGGGGCGGCGATCGGGTATTGAGATTGCTTGCGGTTGATGTCGAGCACGTGCTTTGCCAAGGTGGTGCAAAGCAGGACCGACAGCGACGGGAGGCAATCCAGAATGACAAAAATCAGGGTGGGGATGGTCGGCTGCGGCTTTGTCTCCGAGCTGCATATGTACGCGTTCCGCCGTGTCTACGGCGTCGATGTGGAGGTGAAGGCGGTTGCGGCGCGCGGGGAGCATGTGGTCGAGTTCGCGCGACGGCACCGGATTCCGACCGCCTATCGCAGTTTTGCTGATCTCATCGCTGATCGCGAGATCGATGTGGTCGACATCTGCACGCCGCCGAACCTGCACACATCCATGATCGTCCGGGCCATGGAGAGCGGCAAGCATGTGATCTGCGAAAAGCCGTTTGCAGGCTATTTCGGGCGCGAGGGTGACCAAACGCCGATCGGCAAGCATGTGCCGAAGGCAGTGATGTATCAGCGCGTGCTGGAGGAGATGGACAAGACTGCAGCGGCGATCAGAAGGACCGGCCGGCTCTTCATGTATGCGGAGGACTGGGTCTACGCGCCGGCAGTGACCAAGATCGCGGAGATCATCAAGGCGACAAAGGACAAGATCCTGTTCATGAAGGGCGAGGAGAGCCACTCCGGCTCGCATGCAGCCCATGCCGCGCAGTGGGCGATGACCGGCGGCGGCTCGCTGATCCGCATGGGCTGCCATCCCCTGTCGGCAGTGCTTTATCTGAAGCAGGTCGAGGCAAAAGCGCGCGGCGAGGCGATCAATGTTGCCAGCGTCACCTGCGATGTCGGCAATGTCACGGCCTGCCTCAAGCCGGAGGAGCGCGCCTTCATCAAGGCCAATCCGGTCGATGTCGAGGACTGGGGCGCGCTCAATGTCACCTTCTCCGACGGCACCAAGGCGACGGTGTTCTCCGGCGACATGATCATGGGCGGAGTGCGCAACGTGATCGAGACCTACACCAGCGGCGGCTCGCTGTTCGCCAATATCACGCCGAATACGCATCTGGTGAGCTACCAGACCAGCGAGGAGAAGCTCGCCGGCGTCTACATCACCGAGAAGGTCGACCGCAAGACCGGCTGGCAATATGTCTGCCTGGAGGAGGAATGGACGCGCGGCTATTTGCAGGAAATCCAGGACTTCATGGAATGCGTAGCCACGGGGCGGCAGCCGCTGTCGGATCTGGCGCTGGCCTATGAGACCATCAAGGTGAACTACGCCGGTTATTGGGCCGCGGAGGACGGGCGCCGGGTGGCGCTCTGACGGTCCAATGTCACCAGCGGCTTTGCAATGGCCCCGCGCCGCCTCATCCCCTGCAAGCTGCCGACGATGCCTTGCGGCATGAAGATGATGCAGAGCACGAGCAGGATGCCGTAGATGGTGTTGGCGGCGCCGATGTAGTCGGTGCCGAACCAGACCCGCAGGCCTTCGGTCAGCGACAGCGTCAGGAGCGAGCCGACGCTCGGGCCGAGCAGCGAATAGACTCCGCCCGCGATCGCCGCGAACACGATCTGCAGCGAGACGGCGATGCCTGAGACGGTCTCGGGGTTGAGATACATCACATATTGGCCGTAGATCGCCCCGCCCACGGCGGTGAGCGCGGCACTGACGATGGTGACGCGCATCTTCTGGCGCATGACGTCGATGCCGACGGCGGCGGCTGCATCCTCGTCCTCCGAGATCGCCTCCAGCGCCTCGCGGCCGATGCCGCGGTCGATGCTGCGCCATGCCGCGAGCCCGGCGAGCCAGAGCAGGACGGCGATGACGTAGAAATAGCCTTTCTCCGGAAATTGCAGTGCGTACCAGGAATGGCCGACCGCCTTCTGGGTGAAGCCCAGCGAGCCCCCGGTAATATCGCGCGCCGCGACCAGCGAGAGCAGGACGACCTGGCTCAGCGCGAGCGTCACCAGCGCAAAATAGTGCCCAACCACGCGGCGGCGGAAGCAGGGATAGCCGACGACGATCGCAAGCAGCACGGCGCCCGCAACGCCCAAGGGAATCCCGAGCCACGGCGTCAAGCCATAATAATTCCAGAGCAGCGCCGGCACATAGGCGCCGACGCCAAGGAATGCGCCATGGCCGAAGGAGACGAAGCCGAAGCGGCCCATCAGGGACCACGCGGTATAGATGAAGGCCCAGATCAGGATCTGGATCACCAGATGCAGGAAATAGGGTGGCGCGAGAAATGGCAGGGCGATCAGGATCGCGAGGCCGACCGCCCAAAGGACGTGATTGAGGTTCATGGCGCGAACAGCCCCCGCGGCCGGATGAACATCAAGACAATGAAGAAGGTGAAGGCGAACACGTAGGACAGTTCGGTCGAGGAGTAATAGCCGCCGATGGCAATGATCTGGCTGATCACGAAGGCGGCGATGAAGCCGCCGATCATGTTGCCGAGCCCGCCGAGCACGCAGATCATGAAGATCACGGGACCGAAGGTGTTGCCGATAAAGGGATGCACGTCATACTGCAGCGCCAGGAGGCAGGCGGCGAGCCCGGCCAGCGCGCCGCCAATGCCGGAGACCACCAGATAGATGCGGCGCTGGTCGACGCCCATCAGGCCCACGATCTCGCGGTCCTGGGAAATGGCGCGGATCGCGGTGCCGATATAAGTGCGCTTGAGGAAGACATAGAGCGCGACCGCGCCGATCAGCGCTACTGCAAAGGCAATCAGCCGGGCGAAGCTGACATAGATGGTGGCGACTTCCAGAACCGGCAGCCGCACGCCGATATTGCGGAAGTCGGTGCCGAACAGGAGCGTCGCAAAGCTCTGCAGGAAGAACAGCAGGCCACCGGTCGCGAGCAGCTGGTTGATCGGCGCGGAGTCCAGCACCGGCGCGATGATGAATAGATGAACGAGGATGCCGAGGGCGGCGATGCCGATGATCGCGATCAGGAAGGCCAGCGGCAGGGGCACGTGATACTGGGCGTAGAGGAAGAAGATCGCATACATGCCGCACATGACGATGTCGGCATAGCAGATCCAGACCACGTCGATGACGCCGAAGATCAGGTTCAGCCCCAGCGCAAGCAGCGCCAGCACCCCGCCGAGCAGGATGCCGTTGATGATGGCTTCGAGAAGATAGATGTCCATTCTCTTAAAGCCCCATATAGGCTTCGCGGATGAAGCTGTTGCCCTTGAGCTCGGCGGCGGTGCCGGAAAGCTTGATCGCGCCAACCTCGAGCAGATAGGCGCGATCGACGACGTCCAGCACCTGCTGCACGTTCTGCTCGACGATCAGCACGGTCAGCCCCTCGGCGCGGATCCGGTGCACGAGCTCGAACACCTGTTGCACCACGATGGGCGCCAGGCCCGCGGACGGCTCGTCCATCAACAGCACCTTGGGCTTCGACATCAGCGCCCGCGCGATCGCGCACATCTGCTGCTCGCCGCCGGACATGGTGCCGGCGGGCTGGCCGCGGCGCTCCTTCAGGCGGGGGAAGAGCTGATAGACCCAGTCGAGCTGCTCGGCAAAGCGCGCACGGGCCGAGGGAATGAACGCGCCGATGCGCAGATTCTCCTCGACCGACAGGCGCGGAAACAGCCGACGATTTTCCGGCACATGCGCGATGCCCTGTTCGACCACGCGGTGCGCCGGCAGGCCGCCGATCTCGCGACCCTCGATGCTCATGGTTCCGTCCCGCATCGGCAGGATGCCGGAAATCACCCGCATCAAGGTGGTCTTGCCGGCGCCGTTCGGGCCGATCACGCCGACCGCTTCGCCGCGTGCCACGTCGAGCGAGACGCCGAACAGCGCCTGGAACGAGCCGTAGGCAGCGGAGACGGTGGCAAGCGACAGCATCGGCGTCATGCCTGCGCCTTGCCGAGATAGACTTCGGTGACACGGGGGTCGGCCGCCGCCGCACCCGGCTTGCCCTCAAAGATCTTCTCGCCATGGTCGAGCACGATCACACGATCGACCACCCGCATCAGCACGCCCATGATGTGCTCGACCCAGATGATGGTGATGCCGAGCCGGTTGCGGATGTCGAGAAGCATGTCGGCGGCACGCTCCATCTCGGCGCGGTCGAGCCCGCCGAGGCTTTCATCGGCGAGCAGCAGCTTTGGTTTTGTGGCAAGCGCCCGCGCAAGCTCGAGCTTTTTCAGCGCTGCGGCGCCGAGCCCCGCGGTCGATGCGGCGGCGTCGGAGGGCAGGCCGACCATGCCGAGCGCCTCGACGGCGCGGCGTTCGGCATCGAGCCGCGAGATGCGACCGGCCTCGCCATAGAAGGCGGCGAGCGTGACATTTTCCAGCAGCGACAATTTGCGAAAGGGGCGCGGGATCTGGAAGGTTCGTCCGACGCCTTGATGACAGACGACATGCGCGCTTTCGCCTGCGATCTCGCGGCCGTCGAGCCGTATCGAGCCGGAGGAGGGCCGCAGATTGCCCGCGATCAGATTGAATGTCGTGCTCTTGCCCGAGCCGTTGGGACCGATCAGGCCAAGGATCTCGCCTGCTCGCACATCGAAGGAGACCTGGTTCACCGCCAGGAATCCGCCGAACCGCTTGCTGAGTCCCTCGACCGTCAGCATCGGGATCTCTTGAAGTGGAGCATGATCTTTTCGAAAAACCGGTGTCCACTTTTTCGGATCATGCTCTTTTCACGCCGCGTAGACTGAGGATTTCGGCAGCGGGAAGACCGGGTCCTGGGTCCTGATATTGGTCGGCCAGACCACCGAGATATGCTCGCCGGCGTTCTGCATCACGACCGGCGTGGAGCGCTCGTTCTGGCCCGAGAGCGGCGTATCGGGTGGGAAGAATTTCACGCCATAGCCCTGGATGGTGCCGCCCGGCGGGATGTCGACATCGAGCGCGGCCTTGCGGACAGCCTCGGGATCGAACCCGCCGTATTTGTCCTTGGCGACCGGCAGCACATTGTTGAGCAGCACCCAGGTCTGGTTGAAGCCCATCGAGCAGTGCGGCGGCACTTCGGTGGCGCCGGTCTTGGCCTTGAAGCGCTCGACCATGGTCTTGATCAAATCGCCCAGGCCCGGCGCGAGTTTTGCGGGATCGAGCAATTGCGCCGGCACGGGATCGATGTTGCAGAAATTGTCGATGTCGGTGCCGAAGGTCGCGCGCAGCTTGTCGAGCTGGCTGTAGCCGGCGCCAGCGCCGAACAACATCTTGAAGCGCAGGCCGTTCTCGCGCGCCTGACGCAGGAACAGCGTGATGTCAGGGTTGTAGCCGGCATGGGAGATCACGTCGGCGCCCGAGCGCTTGATCTTGGTGACCAGCGTCGAGAGATCAGGAGCGGCGGCCGAATAGCCTTCCTTGAGCACGACCTGAACGCCGGCCTGTTTGGCAAAGACCTCGTCGGCCGCGGCAACACCGGAGCCATAGGGGCCGTCCTCGTGGATCAGCGCGACCTTGACGTCCTTCGGCTCCATGCCGAGCTTGGCCTTGGCGTGCTCGGACAGGAAGCCGCCAAAGGCCTGGCCATATTGATCGGAATGAATCTGCGCACGGAAGACATAGTGCAGGTTCTTGTCCTTGAACACGGCAGTCGAAACCGCGGTCGTGATCCAGAGGATCTTCTTCTGCTGCTCGCACTTGGCGGCAAGCGGGACCGCGTGCGCACTGGAGAAGACGCCGTCTATGATGTCGACCTTCTCCTGGCTGATCAGGCGTTCGACCTCGTTGATCGCAACGTCGCCCTTGCTCTGGGAGTCGGCCTTGACCGCCGCAACCTTGTACTTGCCGCCGATGCCGCCTTTTTCATTGACGAGATCGATCGCGATCTCGGTGCCGACCGAGGAGGCCACCGAGCCGCCGGCGGCGAATGGTCCTGACAGGTCGTAGATGGTGCCGATGCGCACGGTCTCGGCTTCGGCCTGCGCGCGTCTCCAATCCAGGCTGAGCACGGCCGCGGCAGCTGCGCTCCCCTTCAGCAGCGTCCTGCGTGAAGTCGGCATGGCATTCCCTCCCATTGACCGTCGTAAAGGCGATTGTTTTGTTGTTTTTCTTTGAAGTATTTGGTGGATACGGCGGAAAGTCAATCGGCCGGCGGCCTGGCTAGCCAAAGTGCTGACGCCGCGGTGAAGGCGCTTGCCCATCAGTTTGCGCCTGTCATATTGCAGGCAAGAACCACAAGGCCGCGTGACATCATGCAACAACTGGCCGGCAAGACGGCATTCGTGACCGGCGGGGCAAGCGGCATCGGCCTTGCGCTTGGCCGCGCCTTTGCCGAAGCAGGCATGAAGGTCATGCTTGCTGATATCGAGGCCGGTGCGCTCGAGACCGCCGTCAAAAGCTTCTCGAACGACGCCGATATACGCGGCGTGCTGTGCGATGTCGCCGATCCCGACAGCGTCGACCGAGCTGCGGAAGCTTGTTGCAAGGCTTTCGGAAAGGTCCACGTCGTTTGCAACAATGCGGGTGTCGGCGGTGGCAGCGGCATCGACGACATCTCGCTGCCGACCTGGCGCTGGGTGCTCGACGTCAACCTGATGGGCGTTGTTCACGGTATCCGCGCCTTCCTGCCTCACATCCGCGCACACGGCGAGGGCGGCCACATCGTCAACACGGCCTCCATGGCGGGCTTGAACAGCGGACTCGGCTTCAGCCCCTACGCGGCGAGCAAGTTCGCCGTGGTCAACATCTCGGAGGGACTGGCAAAGCAGCTCGCCTCGCTCGGTATCGGCGTCACCGTACTTTGCCCGGGATTTGTGCGAACCCGGATATCGGAGGCCAGCCGCAACCGGCAGGATCGCTACGGGCCGGCGCACCGGCCAGACCCGGACAGCGCCGCGGGCAAACTGGCTGCCGAGCTCTCCGAGCTCAGCCAATCCGGCCTCGATCCCGCCGATGTCGCAGCGCAAGTGCTCGCCGCCATTCGTGGCAATGAGCTCTATGTGTTCACCCACCATTCCGCCGAATGGCGAGCGGAACTGCAGGAGCGCTTTGATTCCATCCTGGCAGCGATGGACAAAGCGGCGGCCAATGCGGCGGCGGAATAGCCGGCCGGAGCACGGCTCCTGTGTCGCGGCAGGTCAGGCTGTCTTCTGAACATTCAGCCCAAGTTCGTCGATCATCCGTTGCCGCATCACGAATTTCTGGATCTTGCCGGTGACGGTGGTCGGGAACTCCTCGACAAAGCGAACATAGCGCGGGATCTTGAAATGGGCGATGCGGTCCCGGCAGAACGATCGGACCTCGTCCTCTTTCATGGCCGCGCCGGGCTTCACCCTGATCCAGGCGCAAAGTTCTTCGCCGAACCGGTCGTCTGGCACGCCGAACACCTGTGCGTCGGCGACCGCAGGATGCTGATAGAGCACGTTCTCGATTTCCGCGGGGTAGATGTTCTCGCCGCCGCGGATCGCCATGTCCTTGCTGCGGCCGACGACGTTGCCGTAGCCCTCTGCATCCAGCGTGCCGAGATCGCCGGTGTGCATCCAGCCCTCGGTGTCGATCGCCTCCTTGGTTTTCTGCGGATCGCCCCAATAGCCGAGCATCACCGAATAGCCGCGGGTGCAGAACTCGCCGGGCACGCCGACCGGCACTGTCCGTCCGTCGAGATCGACGACCTTGACCTCGACATGGGGATGAATACGGCCGACGCTGCTGACCTTGCGCTCCAGCGGATCGTCGGCGGAGGTCTGCAGGCAGACCGGGCTTGTTTCCGTCATGCCGAAGACGTTGGTGAAGTCGCGCAGATGCATGTCCGAAAGGCAGCGCTTCATCATCTCGATCGGGCAGGGCGCGCCGCCCGCCCAGCCGGTCCGCATCGAGCGGAGATCGAAGCTCGAAAACGCCGGATGATTCAGCATTGCGAGAAACATCGTGGGCACGCCGCCGATCGCAGTGCAGGCTTCGGCCTGGATCGCTTCGAGCGATGCGAGCGGATCGAACCAGTCGGCAGGAAAGATCATCGCTGCGCCATGCGTGAGGCAACTCAGAGTGCCCACGACCATGCCGCCGCAGTGATAGAGCGGCACCTGGATGCAGAAGCGGTCGCGTTCCCTGAGTCCCATGGTACGGCCGACGAAGAAGGCGTTGTTGAGGATGTTGCGATGGCTGAGCGTGGCGCCTTTTGGCGACCCCGTCGTGCCGCTGGTGAACTGGATGTTGACGGGATCGACGTTCCTCAATGTTGGTCCCAATGCGGCGAGCGCTTCGTGGTGCTGGGTCGTGGCCATGGCCGAGACCCGATCGAAGCGGATGAAGCCGGGCGCATCGGCGCCGATGCAGATCAGCGTCCTGAGCGAGGGGAGCCTGGCGGCGGCGAGCTGTCCCGGCGCGGAGCCGGCAATTTCCGGCGCGATCGTGTTGAGCATGTCGATATAGTTGCTGGTCTTGAACGCGGCGGCGGTGATGAGCGCGGCGCACTGCACCTTGTTGAGGGCATATTCCAGCTCGGCCAGCCGGTAGCCGGGATTGATGTTGACCAGGATCAGACCGGCCTTGGCGGTCGCGAACTGCGTGACGACCCATTCGGCATTGTTCGGCGACCAGATGCCGACACGCTCGCCGGGCTTGAGGCCCAATGCCAAGAGGCCCGCTGCGAAGGCGTCGACCTGCTGGCGCAACTCGCCGTAGCTCCAGCGGATGCCCTGGTGGCGGACCACCAATGCATCGTGTTCGGCCAAACGCTCGGTTGTCGTGTCAAAGAACGCGCCGATCGTGCTTTCGATCAGTGGCGTGTCGATTGGACCGCAGACGTGACTCTCCGTGATCGACATCGTCTCCCCCGTCCGCACCAGGCACATTTTTCGTGCTTCTCCGAGAGGTGCGTGCGGCAACTATGCACTGTCACGGCGGTTCACCGCAAGCGCCCGGCTCAGGTGCCGTCCGGGTTATCCGGCAGGTGCTTGAGATATTCGTAGACCGCGCCAAGCTCATGCGAGTGCCACGGCAAGGGCAATGAAGATTGATGGCCACAACAAATTGAAGGTCATGAAAACTGCTTTCGATTTGCGTTCAGGTTAAAACAATCGAAGCCGGCAATACGTGTCGCGCTACGTCATGCTGCGTCCTCCCAATGGACGTCATGTCGAAACACGAGCAGGCTGTGAGCGCGGGGTTGCCACGTGATTTCAAAGCCGCTGAAGAAGGATTACATCCGTAACGAAGCGGCTCGGTTCACTGTCGGAATTGTAGCGAAGTCGCCGGTGTCTGCGCCGATGCGCGATGTCGCATCGGAGATTGCGCGCCTCACTCGCGTGGCGCGGGATATCGCTTGATCAGTTGGTCGAGCGACAGTCTTGCTTCGTGGTCCGTCAGTGGAAAGCGGACAAGGACATCCTGACGGCCAAGCTGCCCCCAGAGGGCATCCGAAGACCACTTCTGCGGCTCGGGCCCGCGCGGGCCATCGATCCAGACGAAATACCATTTGGTCATCAGAAACATCCACGAGAGGCGTGCGCGATGGAACCTGAATGAAGGGCCACCGCGAAATCGAACCGGTTTCTTCACATTTGCGCGAGAGTGCCCCGCAGCCGCCAGTGGAACGCAACGGTATCCGCGCGATGCCGCAAATGCCAACAGAAAGACTTCCGAACGGCAAATTTCCGACACAGGGTTGCGGCGAGAAGGGCAATTCGACATGACGCATTGCGCAACGGCAGGCCTGTTCCGGCGTTGCCGTGGCGATCATTTCAATAGGGGTCTTCGTGTCGCACAGAACCTTCCCCGCGATCCTGCTCGTCCTTTTCTTGTTTGCTCTCCCTACATCGGCCCAGCCGGCTCCAGCACCGGCCACGCACGCTGCCGACAAGGCCGAGGTGCTAACGCCCGATCAGGCGAGGCGTGCGCTCGACACGCTGACTGACGACAAGAAGCGCGCCGAGATGATCGATACGTTGCGGGCGATCGCCAATGCTCCGGCGCCGCAATCCGCGCCTGTGTCCGAGCAAGCCGCGCCGGCGGCCGCGCCGCACTCGCCGATTCCGCTTAAGGAAGACAGCCTCGGCGCGCAGCTGCTGCTGACGGTGTCCGAAGAGATCGGCGACATCTCGCATGAGATCGCAGGCTTCGCGCGCACGCTGACACATTTCCCGGCCTTCTATTACTGGATCGTACGCACGGCGAACGATCCTGCGGCCTATGATCAGTTGCTCGATATTGCCTGGAAGCTGGCGCTGGTGCTTGGCTGCTCGCTTGCCGTTGAATGGGTAATCTTCCGCATCATCAAGCGGCCGGTTCTATTCCTTGAATCGCGCATGCCGGAGACCGCGCGTCAGCCCATGCCGATTGCCGAGCCAGTGATGGAGGCCGCGGACATCACGACACAGGTCGAGGTGCATCGGCGCCGTCTCAGCCTGGCGCGTGCCTGGCAGTCGGTGGTGAGGCTTCCTTTCGTGCTGGGTCGTCTCTTGCTCGAACTGTTGCCGGTGCTGGTCTTTGTCGGCGTCGCGACCACGTTGCTTGGCACCGAGATCGGCGACATCGTCACCACGCGGCTCGTCATCATTGCGGTGGTCAATGCCTACGCACTGTCACGTGGATTGATCTGCGTGGTGCGGGCGCTGGCGGGCCCGTTCGGGCTGCTTCGCGTGCGCGCCGAAACCGCTGCCTATGTCGAGATCTGGGCGCGGCGCGTCCTTGCCGTCGGTGTTTCCGGCATTGCCTTCGCCAACGTCGCGCTGCTGCTCGGCCTGCATCGCGCCGGCTACCTCGCCCTGCTGCGCATGGTGATGCTGGTCGTGCACCTCTTCGTCGTTGTCATCATCCTGCAATGCCGCCGCCAGGTTGCCGAGGCCATTCGTGCGCCTGCCGACCGGGTGAGCCTCGCGGCGAGGCTGCGAAACCGGCTTGCCGGCCTGTGGCATTATTTCGCCATCGCGCTCGATCTTGCACTGTGGGCGGTGTGGGCGCTCAACATCCGCAATGGCTATTCGCTGCTGCTGCAATATTTCGTCGGCACCATCGCGGTAGCGCTGATCGCGCGGCTCGCGACCATCGTCGCGCTGGGCCTGATCGATCGCGGCTTCCGCATCAGTCCGGATCTCAGGCAGCGTTTTCCCGGCCTCGAGGCCCGCGCCAACCGCTACCTGCCGCTGCTGCGCAAGACCGTTGCGACGATCATCGCCTTCATCGCCTTCGTTGCCCTGCTGGAAGTCTGGGGCGTCGATGCCATCGTATGGTTCTATGGCGGCCAGATTGGCAGTCGACTGCTGTCGGCGGTCGTAACCATCGCCATTGCCGCGCTTGCGGCGGCGGCGATCTGGGAGGTCGCCAACGCGCTGATGGATCGCCAGGTGAATCAGCTGTCGCGCGACGGCCATTACGCGCGCGCGGCGCGGCTGCGCACCTTTCAGCCGATGCTGCGGACGGCGCTGTTATGCCTGATCGTCACCGTGGTCGGCTTGACGGCGCTGAGCGAGATCGGCGTCAATGTCGCGCCATTGCTTGCCGGTGCCGGCATCGTCGGCATCGCCATCGGTTTCGGCTCGCAGAAGCTGGTGCAGGACCTCATCACCGGGCTGTTCCTGCTCCTGGAGAACACCGTGCAGGTCGGCGACAATGTCAGCGTATCGGGCCTGTCGGGGACGGTGGAGAATGTCTCGATCCGTACCATGCGCCTGCGGGCCGGCGACGGCGCGCTGCATGTCGTGCCGTTCAGCGCCGTGACCACCATCACCAATGCCAGCCGCGGCGTCGGCAATGCGGCGGTCAGCGTCAACGTCGCCTACAAGGAGGACAGCGATCGTGCCGGCCAGATCCTGAAAGACATCGTCGCCGAGATGCGCCGCGAGCCCGAATACAAGGCGGCGATCCTTGGCGACCTCGAATTGTGGGGCGTCGACAAGGTCGATGGCGCGATGGTGTCGATCGTCGGCCAGATCCGCTGCACCGATTTCGGCCGCTGGCCGGTCCAGCGCGAGTTCAACCGCCGCATGAAGCGGCGCTTCCAGGAGGCCGGCATCGATATGGCGTCCGCAAGCCAGACCATCCTGATGGCAATCCCCGCGTCATCAGACTCCGCCGCCAATACAAAGGTGCGGCGGGCTGCAGGCTAGGCCGTGAACCTATAAATCTACCGGGCGAGGCTTGCCAGAGTCCGCTAAGCACCGATAGCGACCAATTCCTGCATCGCAGCGAAATGACGCGATGGGCCAACAGGAGACATCGGCTTACGGTTGCCTGGCCGGGCCGATCTGCGGCGCGCGCACTGGCTTTGCCATGCCGAAGAAGACCGTGACACCTTGTCCGCCGCACCGGGTTGAGAGCGCTTCGTCGGGAACGCCGAAACAGCTATCTATATCCTGCCAATTATTCATGACCCAAACGTCGCCCGCCGGGCCGATGGCAAGATCGGTCTGCATCTGCAAACCTCCGCCGACATAGCCGCCGGGTGGCGAAATCTGGTCACCCGTCTTCATTCCTGGTGGACAATTTTCGGTACGAACACCGCACAGCTGCGTAATTGGGCTGTTCGTGCCGGCAAAATTGGAAATCCAGACGTTATCGTTACCGTCAATCGTCGCAGCCCAAGGACCGGGTAGACCGCCACCCTTGAAAGGCGAGCCGGGATATTCGCTGCCGTCGGGTCTCAACAAGGTGACGCTGCCGTCACCACCGCGTTGTTTAAACATTGCTCGTGTTACGACTTCATCCGGACTGCCACCAAGTTCTGCTCTTGCCAAAATGTCTGCGACGAGCAACTCGCCGCGCATCGAGCTACCTAGCCGGTTTGTCACCCATACATTTCCTTGACTGTCGATACCAAGTCCGCTGCCGCTCCAACCCGTACTGAACTTTTCGGCTTTGCTCGGATCGGAGGCAGGAAACCTTGTTACGTGGCCGCCGGCGCCATTCGTCACCCAGATCCGGTCCTGCTGATCAATGCCCAGATGGAACGGCCCCAAAAACGACTTGCATGGCTCTTTTTCGCGCCCCTCGCATACGATCTGGCCGTTGTTTAGATCTCCTTTGGGGAAATGGAGTAGTTGATCCTTGCTGACGCCGAGTGCCCATACATCGCCATTCGGCGTAGCAATGATGCCCTGCATCAGCCCAAGCTTACCGTTGAACGTAATTCCCTCAGGGGGTGTCAACGGCTTGCCGCTCTTGTCGAACACTGCGATGGACTTACCACCATAGGTACCGAACCAGGCATTATCGCTGGCATCGACTGCTAAGCCGAAAGTGCCCCCCTGCATACCTCCACCAGCGAAGCCGGTAGTGATCGGCGATATCGCCGTTCCATTCGGGCTGAACTTGGTCGCATTGCCCTGCCAAAGGTTATCGCGGCCCTGCCAGCCTATTGTGAAGTTGTCTCCAACCCACAAATTGCCTTCGCTGTCGAACATTGCTTTGCCACCCGCGCGATATCCTCCTCCGTCGAACTTCAACGGCAACACCCAGGCACTCGGAGGAAAGCTCAGGTATGGCATGAACGGTACCGGGCGCATGGTCCTGCCTGCAGGCACCGTATAGAACTCGTTTAGCAAACGAAACAGCCGCTCGGGGTGATACCAGGGATAGCGGGCGATGGCCTGCGCCGCCGTCAGCGTGTCGGTCGGCGCGGTTCCCTTCGGGGGTGTCACGGCTGCGAAAAGCCTGCTGCATGCGTCCGGTTTCACCAGCGTAGCGCATGCGGACAGCAGGTCGGACAAGGTAGCGAAGTTCGCCAGCGTCGGGGTCTGGCCGCTGTTAAGCGGGTCTTGAATAATCGGACCCCACCCACCTGTTTGAAGATCGACAAAGCTCGGCACATTACCGGCGGCGATCTTAAGACCAAGCGCATGGCCCTTGATCGCGGTCCCATCAATGAACTGGTTGTTTGTCCAGACCGATGCCACGGTTGTCATCTCATTGATGACCACTGGCGACGGAGGCGAGTTACCCAAGACTGACAACATCGCAATCGCCGGATTGTCGCCAGCGCCCCTGTTGACCAAGGCTTCGCCACCCTTGGCAACGACATATAAAATCACATTCGCAGCGGGCGTTTCCGTGCTGGTGAGCTCGAAGTGGCCGTCACCGTTTGTTCTTGCTTGCGCCAGTTGTTTCGGCTCGCCCGCACTCGCAGCCCAAAGCGTGACGGACGAATTTGCGATCCCGCCACCGCCCGCTTGCACTTGGCCCTCGATACGAATAGCGGCCTTGGCCGGGCTGCACGCGAAGCCCAGCGCACCGAGCGTCACAAGCATGGCAACCATCTGCGCTGTGTTGATGAAGAGCGTTCGCACACGGAACATGTTTGCCTCCTTGAAGGGCGGTTTATGTCCTGAGTGTCGGGCAGCGCGCAGGATATTTCCCGAATAGTCTCCGCCCGGCAAAAACAACGATAGCTCGCGGGGCTAGAGCCGCTATGCAACATCGGCAAGAATGATCCCGGCAGCTCAGCGCAGAGCCGCCTATCGAGCGCCGAAGCGAGGCAATAGCCCATGTCGCGTATGGGTCCATTCGCGACATGGCCAAGCCAGCAGCGGGTCCGGCTATGTCCGATATTCCGCCGAAAGCGGAAGTAAATTCAGAGCATTACCGGCCCCGCTACGGGCCGTGCCGGGTTGATGATATGGCCGTGCGCGTGATTCAAGCTCCGAAACTGGAGCCTCGACTCATGCGCTACGAACTCAGCGATTATGAATGGACCGCCATCAAACCGATGCTGCCGAATAAGCCGCGCGGCGTTCCGCGTGTAAATGATCGGCGCGTGCTCAATGGCATCTTTTGGGTCCTGCGTTCAGGCGCGCCATGGCGAGACCTGCCTCAGACCTATGGTCCCCGCACCACCTGTCACAACCGCTTCGTTCGTTGGCGGCGGGCCGGCGTCTGGGACCAGATCATGGAAGCGCTGGCCGCGGGCCATGACGCGGCGGTGCAGATGATCGATACGTCCATCGTGCGCGTGCATCAGCACGGAGCGTGCATCGCGGACGGCAATCACCGAGATATGGGTCGCTCGCGCGGGGGCCTGACCAGAAAAATTCACGCGGTGGTGGACACCAAATGTATGCCGGTCCATCTCGCCACTCCCGGTGAGGCGCATGACGATCGGCTGTGCTCGGCTCTCCTCAGCGCCTTGCTTCCACAAACGATGTTGCTCGCGGATCGTGGATACGACGCGGACTGGATCAGGGAACTTGCCCTCCAGCAAGGAGCATGGGCGAACATTCCACCGAAACGAAATCGGAAAGACCGATCTGCTTCAGCCTGTATCTGTATCGCGCGCGCAACCTGATCGAACGGTTCTTCAACAAGATCAAGCAATGTCGGCGTGTCGCGACACGATATGACAAACTCGCAGCCAATTATCTGGCGTTCATCAAGCTCGCATCAATCCGAATTTGGCTACGCGCTAATGAGTCCGCGCCCTACTCACCGCCTGGCCTCAAGGGTGGATATGCGCAGTCGGGTCGCCGCGGGCATGCGCATCCATGGCATCGAGGAGGCA
The DNA here is from genome assembly GCF_000472425.1 of Bradyrhizobium sp. Tv2a-2. Taxonomy (GTDB): domain Bacteria; phylum Pseudomonadota; class Alphaproteobacteria; order Rhizobiales; family Xanthobacteraceae; genus Bradyrhizobium. The sequence goes on from NZ_AXAI01000009.1 coordinate 198,957, forward strand.
CCGCACCTTCGCCGGAATGAATCGGCGCGCCGGCAGCAATGCGTGCACATTGAGCGGCTCACAGAGGTGATCGGCCAGCAGGCGCCGCAACTGCCCGGTCTCGACTGCGGTACGGGTGTAGCTCGCGGTGACGCGCAGCACCCCATGACCCGCGAGAGCAGCCTGCAGCCGCACATGGGCGTTGGAGCTGATCAGCCGTGGCTTCTCGATGCCAAGACGTTGCACGGTGCCACCCGGCGGCGTGATCGCCCAGGCGGTGTCGTTCGGGCCGGTCAGGAGCGGCAGCTTGGCAAGGTCTGCGACCGTACGCGGCTCGCCATAACGCGCGAGCAGTGAAGGCGAGGCAAACAATCCGCGCTCGAGCGAGAACACGCGGCGGATCACAATCCCGGCCGACGGCAACGGCGCCTCCAGCATGGCGAACACGATGTCATAGTTCTCGGCGACAGGATTGACGATGTCGTGCTCGACGTCGATGCGGATCGAGAGTTCCGGATAGCGGCTCATCAATTCGCAGGCGACGGGGCCCGCATGATGGGCGCCGAATTCGTAAGGCGATTTGATGCGCAGCGTTCCTGATATGGCGCGGTTCATCGACTGCGCCTCGCTGTGCGTATCGTGCAGCGCGGCAAACAGCGGCTTGACCCGGCGATAGATGGTCTCGCCGGCCTCGGTGAGGCGGAGATGCCGCGTGGTACGCTCGATCAGGCGGAGGCCGAGATTGCCTTCCAGTCGCTGCACTGCAGCACTAAGGCTGGATTTCGGATGTCCGAGCACGCGCGCGGCCGCACTGAAGCCGCCATGCTCGACCACCTCGCAAAACAGCTCCCAATCGCGCCAGTCCATGCTTCGATTGTCCATCCAGCGGTACAGTGTGTCCAGTGAGAACCGGTTCTCCGGAAACTGCCGATCACCTACAACAGTCCCCCAAGAGCAGGGAAGGAAGGGCGATATGAAGGACGTTGATGGAATCTTCCTGAGAAATTCCTGGTACGTCGCGGCGCTGGGCCAGGAACTGATCGACGGCCACAAGGTGGCGCGCACTATCCTTGAGCGCCCGGTCGTGATTTATCGCGGCACCAGCGGCCGTGTGGTCGCGCTCGACGATCGCTGCTGTCATCGCGCGGCGCCGTTGTCGATGGGGCGCATCGAAGGTGACGATATTCGTTGCATGTATCACGGCATGAAGTTCGAGCCGGGCGGAAAATGCATCCAGATTCCGGGCCAGGACGCGATCCCCGCCAAGCTCGGTGTGCGCTCCTATCCCGTGGTCGAACGCTACAACATGGTTTTCATCTGGACCGGCGATCCCGAGAAGGCCGATCCGAGCCTGATCGTCGACTATCCGCCGCTCGCCGATCCCAGCTGGCGCGGGCTGCCCGGCTACATGCACTACAAGGCGAACTGGCTCCTGATCGTCGACAACTTAAGCGACTTCGCCCATCTCGCCTTCGTGCACACCAACACGCTTGGCGGCTCCGAGGAATATGCCTACAAGACCAAGCCGGTTGCGATCGAGAAGCTGGACGATGGATTCCGCGTCGAGCGTTGGCATCTCGATGCCGATCCGCCGCCCTATCACCGCAAGGTCATCCCGAACAAGACCGACCGCATCGACCGGCGCAATATCGGCCGCATGCTGATTCCCGGCATCTTCCTGCTCGACAGCATGTTCGCACCGGCCGGCCAGGGAGCGGAGAAGGGCGTCGCCGTTCCGGGCACGCGGCAGTACCGCAACGCGCAGTTCATGACGCCGGAGACGCGCAGCTCGACGCATTTCTTCTGGAACTACCTGCACGACTACGATCTCGACAATCCGAACATCGCGATCTCGCTGCGCCACAGCCTCGAGGAAGGCTTCAACGAGGACAAGGATATCATCGAGGCGCAACAGCGCGTGCTGGATGAAGACCCGAACTATCCGCTGCTGGCGATCGGCGCGGACGCGCCGCTGACCTATTTCCGCTGGTTGATGGCGCGCAAGCTCGAAGCGGAGAAGACCGCGGCGCGTGCCGCGTGACATTTCAGCCTGATCCGGCCAGGTCAGCCCCGGTTGCCGCGATCATGCTGAAACGAGGACGGGGCGGCCATGATCGGCCGCCCCGCGCTCAAATCGAGTTGGCTGCGGAGGTGTGCGGTGCGCGTTAGCGGGCCGCGGTCACCATGATCTCGACATTGTACTGAGGCGCCGCGAGCGCGGCCTGCACGGTGGCGCGTGCCGGCGTGTTGCCGCCGGACACCCAGCCGTCCCACACCGCGTTCATCTCGCCGAACGTTTTCATGTCGGTGAGATAGATGGTCGCGGTGAGCAGCTTCGACTTGTCGGTGCCGGCCTTCGCCAGATGGCCGTCGATAATGGAGAGGATCTCCTGCGTCTGCCTGGTGACGCTTTCGCCCGCGGCCTTGCCCGCCACGACGCCGGCGAGATAGACGGTGTCGCCGTGCACGACAACCTGGCTCATGCGCGGCCCGGTTTCAAAACGCTGGATAGTCATTCAAGGTCTCCGATTGTTGCGGCGACTTCCTAGCAAAACTCGGTTGACACCGTCTACCCGCGGCTTCGCCTGCTCTGTTCAGGGATCGATCAGCACGCCCGGATTGAGCAGGCCAAGTGGATCGAGCTCGCGCTTGGCTGCGCGAAGCGCGGTCGCGAACAGCTCGGGGCGCTGGCGGTCGTACCAGGGGCGGTGGTCGCGCCCGACGGCGTGGTGATGGGTGATGGTGCCGCCGGCCTCGATCAGCGCGTCGCTGGCCGCATCCTTGATGGCCTGCCACTGCTTCAGCAGCGCGCCGTGGCGGCCGAGGGCGTGGAAGGAGAAATAGGGCGCGGGGCCGTCGGGATAGATATGGGTGAAGCGGCAGGTGACCTCGCCTTTGACGCCGGTGGCCTCAACGATGGCGCGCTCGGTCGCCGTCTTGACCTTGTCGTGAAAGGTCTCGAAGCGATCCCAGGTGATGGCGGTTTCGAAGGTGTCGTTGATGATGCCGGCGGGATTGAGAAACTCTCGCGCATAGGGCATGCGGATGAAGGCGTTGCGCCAGATCCCGGCCGCGCCTTCGAGATGCGCGTCGCTTGCCTCGGCGGGTTCAACGGTACCGCCATGGTCCGCGCAGCATTGCAGCGCCCGCGCCATCCAGGCATCGAGCGGATGATCGCCGGACTCGAAGGCCAGCACCATGATCGCGACGCTGCCGTCGGCGGCGCCGGTGTTGTAGGCTTCGGCCGGATCGAGGATGCGGCAGTTGGACGGATAGAGCCCGGCTTGCGCAATTGCGCGCACGGCGCGCGCGGCCTCGAAGAAGGAGCGATAGCGGACCGATGCGCCGGCACGGAATCTCGGGCGCGGCTGCAGCCGCATCCAGGCGCGTGAGATCACGCCCAGAATTCCTTCCGAGCCGATGAACATGCGGTCGGGGCTGGGGCCTGCGCCCGATCCCGGCAGGCGGCGCGTCTCCACGATGCCGCGCGGCGTCACCACGCGCAGGCTTTCGACGAAATCGTCGATATGGGTGTAGAGGCTGGCGAAATGGCCACCCGATCGCGTCGCGATCCAGCCGCCCAGCGTCGAATATTCAAAGCTCTGCGGAAAGTGCCGCAAGGTGACGCCGTGCGGCTTGAGCTGGCTTTCCAGCGCCGGGCCATAGGTGCCGCCCTCGATCAGGGCAGCGCGCGAGGTCATGTCGACCTCGACGACCTTGTCCAGGTTGCGCAGGTCAAGCGTGATTGCGGCCTTGTATCTTGATCCATCGGCACGCGGCTCGACGCCGCCGCAGACGCTGGAGCCGCCGCCGAACGGCGTCAGCGAGGCCTGGACCGAGCCGGCCCAATCCATCACGGCCGAAATTTCTGCCTCGTCGCGCGGATAGGCGACGACGTCGGGGGCGCAATCATAATCGCCAAGCATTGCTCGCACATAATCGGGATAGGATTTTCCGTAGGCATGCGCGGCGCGGTCGTAGCGTTCGGTCGTGCAGAAGGCGGCAAGCGAGGCCGGCGGGGTGAGGCGCGGTGTGCGAAGTGCGAGATCCTCCAGGCGCGGCACGGCGATGGTTTCGAAATTGTCGCGGGCGAATTTCTGACGGTAGCGGCCGAGCACGAAGTTCCGCTCCTCCGCGCTCATGCCTTCGCCTTCGCGGCCCCAGCCGTAATGTTTCAGCCTCGCGCCGGTCATGAGCGTTCCTCGCATGTTTGTTTCTTTTGCGTTTCGCCGCAAAAGACTACGCTTGCCGGCATTGTGCTACAAGGAGTCAATCGTCTCGCCGTTGGCGCGCTTTTCGTGCTGCGGCGGCCGCAAACAACGATGGATACCCATATGAACGGTCAGACAGCCAAGAGCACCGCCAAGGTCAAGGGCTCGGATCTTCTCGTCGCGGCGCTCGAAAACGAAGGTGTCGAGCGCATCTTCGGCGTGCCCGGCGAGGAAAATCTCGATCTTGTGGAGTCGCTGCGCAATTCAAGGATCGAGCTGGTCCTGACCCGGCACGAGCAGGCCGCCGCCTTCATGGCCGCGACCTATGGACGGCTGACCGGCAAACCTGGTGTGTGCGTGTCGACATTGGGGCCGGGCGCGCTCAATCTGTCGACGGGCGCGGCCTATGCCCATCTCGGCGCGATGCCGATGATCATGATCACCGGCCAGAAGGCCATCATGAGCAGCCGGCAGGCACGGTTTCAGATTGTGGATGTCGTCGCGACGATGAAGCCGCTGACCAAGCTGGCGCGGCAGATCGTGAGCGCCGTGAGCATACCGACTGTGGTCCGCGACGCCTTTCGCGCGGCGATGGAGGAGCGCCCGGGTCCGGTGCATCTGGAATTGCCTGAGGACATCGCGGGCGAGGAGGTCGAGGCCGCGCCGCCGGTTCCGGTCCATCCGATCGAGATTCCCGTCGCCCATCGCGCCGCGCTCGATCGCGCCGCCGAGATGATCCTGGGCGCAAAACGTCCGCTGATCATGATGGGGGCCGCAACCAGCCGGCCGCGTTCGACCCATGGTCTTGCGAGCTTCGTCAGGCGGACCGGAATTCCCTTCTTCACCACCCAAATGGGGAAGGGCACCGTGCCCGGCGGCACCAATCTCTATATGGGCACGACGGCGCTGTCCGAGCGCGACTATGTGCACGAGGCGATCGATGCGGCAGACCTCATCGTCGCCATCGGCCACGATCCGGTCGAGAAGCCGCCCTTCATCATGGGGCCCGGAGGGCCGCAGGTGATCCACATCTGCTACACGCCGGCGACCGTGGAGCAGGTCTATTTCCCGAATGCCGAAGTCGTCGGCGATGTCGGGCCGAGCCTTGAATTGCTGGCCGATCGCGTCGAAGGCAAGCTGCCGAACGCGAACGCGCTGCTGCCGATGCGAGAGCATATCCTGTCGCGTATCGCCGATCGCGCGACCGAGGCGCGCTGGCCGCCGACGCCGCAACGGATCGTCCATGACGTCAGGCAAGTGATGCCGGAGAACGGCATCGTCGCGCTCGACAATGGCATGTACAAGATCTGGTTCGCGCGCAACTACCGGACGCGGGTCGCCAATACGCTTCTGCTCGACAATGCGCTGGCGACCATGGGGGCCGGCCTGCCGTCGGCCATGCTGGCGGCGATGCTCTATCCGGATCGCAGGGTGCTCGCGATCTGCGGCGACGGCGGCTTCATGATGAACAGCCAGGAGATGGAGACCGCGGTTCGGCTGAAGCTCAATCTCGTGGTGCTGATCCTGCAGGATAACGCCTATGGCATGATCCGCTGGAAGCAGGCCGTCGATCATTTCCCCGATTTCGGCCTGAGCTTCGGCAATCCCGACTTCGTCCTCTACGCCAAGGCGTATGGCGCGAACGGCCATCGCATCGAGACCATCGACAGCTTCGTACCCACGCTGGAGGCCGCCTTCCAAAGTGGCGGTGTGCACCTGATCACGATCCCGATCGACTATTCGGAGAACGTGCGCGTGCTGGTCGATGAACTGCGGGCGCGGGAAACGGAGCGAGGTTGACGATCCAACACGGCTGGTTCATCTCTCCCCACTGCGGAGAGGTAGACTGAGCGCTCATATAAAAGCCCGCGCTGTTCGAGCGCGGGCTTTTACATTGCTCAGGTTTGGCGGGCTGGGCCCGCGCTTTCCCTCAGAACAAGTTGGCGAAGATGAAGTAGAGGCAGCCCGACAGCATCATTGCGATCGGCAGGGTCAGCACCCAGGCCATCGCGATGTTGCGGATGGTCGACCATTGCAGCCCCGAGCCGTTCGCCGCCATCGTGCCGGCGATGCCCGAGGAGAGCACATGGGTGGTCGAGACCGGCAGGCCGTAGCCGTCGGCTGCTGCGATCGTAGCCGCCGCGGTGATCTCGGCGGCGGCGCCTTGCGCGTAGGTCAGGTGGGTCTTGCCGATCTTCTCGCCGACCGTGACGACGATGCGCTTCCAGCCGACCATGGTGCCCAGCCCCAGTGCGATCGCGACCGCGATCTTCACCCAGCCCGGAATGAACTTGGTGGCGGCATCGAGCGAGCCCTTGTAGGCGTTGAGCGTCGCCACGTCCGTAGCCGAGAGTTCGGCCTCCTTGTCCTTCATCAGGAAGCGCAGCGCTTCGGAGGCGAGATACATGTCGTTACGGGTGTTGCCGACCAGCTCCGAGGGAACCTTGGCCAGTGACCCATACTGGCTGACCTGCTGGGCGATATCGCGCACCAGCACGGCCAGCGATGGGAAGGTGCCCTCATTGATCTGGCGCTGCGCGACAAAATTGGTCACCGCAGGCCGCGGATTGCCGATCACATTATAGCCGGCGGCCTTGCCCTCGATGATCTTGCTCGCAGCTTCCGAATTGCTGATGAACTGAGCGACCTGACTCTGTGGCATCGAACGGTTGAGCGCATAGGCCGTCGGCACGGTGCCGATCAGGATCAGCATGATCAGGCCCATGCCCTTCTGACCGTCATTGGAGCCATGGAAGAAGCTGACCAGCGTGCAGGTGAGGACCAGGATGCCGCGGATCCACAGGGGCGGCGGCTGGTTGCCGACCGGCTCTGCGAACAGCTGCGCCGCGGCGCGCTGCAGCAGACTCTTGAGAACGAACAGCAGGGCGAAGGCGAGCACGAAGCCGAACAGCGGCGAGAGCAGGAGCGCCTTGCCGATGCCGGCCGCCTGCGACCAATCCACGCCGGAGGTGCCATCGCGGCCGCGCATCAGCGCATTGGCGATGCCGACACCGATGATCGAACCGATCAGCGTATGCGACGAAGAGGCGGGCAGGCCGAAATACCAGGTACCGACATTCCAGATGATGGCGGCGATCAGCAGCGCGAACACCATCGCAAAGCCGGCGCTGGAGCCGACCTGCAGGATCAATTCCACCGGCAGCAGCGACACGATGCCGAATGCCACCGCGCCGCTCGAGAGCAGCACGCCGAACAGGTTGAACATGCCCGACCAGACGACGGCAACATGGGCCGGCAATGAGCGGGTGTAGATCACGGTCGCCACAGCGTTTGCCGTGTCATGGAAGCCGTTCACGAACTCGAAGCCGAGCGCGATGAGGAGCGCGACGAACAGCAGGATGTACGGCATGAAGCTCGTCACCCGCGTGCCGGTCGCATCGATGTCGGAATAAATGCTGTAGGCGACGAACAGCAGCGCGGCTGCGACGACGCCCATATAGATGACACCAGTAAGCGGGTGAAAACCGCGATCGAGTTCGGGGCCCTTTTGCAGTGCGGGCTCTATCGAACCGGGTAATGCAACGTCGCTCATTTCAAATACTCCTGTCCCAACGGGCCGCAATCTTGCGCGATGCATGTGACAGTCAGTTGAAAAGGCCCGTAAAAACCACGGCCGGTCCCCATCTATAGAGGTTGTTGTTCCCGCAAACAGCCCCATGATTTCCGCGCGATGCGAGGCATCGAACCGCAAAATCCCGAGATTGAGATGTGAGATTCCGGGTTCGTTCCTTTCGAAGCGTCCGGAATGACGGGGCGTGAATGGATGGAAGGCTAGGCGGCGCGGGCCGCTTTCCGGATGAAATCCGCGGCAATCCTTAAGTCGTCGACAAAGCGGAGGTATTCCCGCGTCTTTGCCTCTTCATCAGGCAGCCTGAGCAGGTAGGACGGATGTACCGTCACCAGAGCCTTGACGCCGTCGGCGAGCTCGATCACGCGGCCGCGGTTTTTGTTGATCTGCGTCAGCTTGCCGAACACACATTGCGCGGCCGTGGCGCCCATTGCTACCACGAGTTCAGGCCTGAGCAACGCGAGCTCGCGCTCATACCACGGACGGCAGGCCCTGATCTCCGGCGTGCCCGGTTTCTGATGCAGGCGGATTTTGCCGCGGGGCACGAACTTGAAATGTTTCACCGCGTTGGTGACATAGGTCTTCTTGCGATCGATGCCGGCCTCTTCCAGCGCGCGGTCGAGCATCTGGCCGGCCGGACCGACGAAGGGATGGCCTGCAAGGTCCTCCTTGTCGCCGGGCTGTTCGCCGATCAGCATCACTTGCGCGTTCGCGGGCCCTTCGCCGAACACGGTCTGAGTGGCCTGTTTCCACAGCTCGCAGGCGCGGCAATGGGTTGCCTCGTCGCGTAGCGTTTCGAGATTATCGGCGGACGTTTGCGTGTTGCGAGGCATGTCGGTCTCCACCCGTTTCTGAGGTTTGTGCGGATCGGTTGCGGCCTGGTCGATCATCTCGGCCGTGCGCTGGCTCGCGCCTGCGATCAGCGGCTTGATCAGCCCGGCCTCGGGAAGATTGCGCCAGTATTTCCTGGGCATCTCCTTTTCCATCGCCTTCACTTTCAGCCGGGCGGGATTGAAAATGCTGGCGTAATAGCGCCGCCAGATCTCCTCCAGCCGATCCTCGGACGGCGCGTCTGCCTTGCTGACACCCGGCGTGAAGGTGACGTGGCTGCCGTCCCAATGCGCGCAGAGATCAGGGGTGAGGATCGACCAGGGCATGTCGGCGAAGCGGCGGGCAAAGAACGGTGCGGCCAGCTCCACGATGTGGTGCTCCGGCTCGAACCAGGCGACATAGCGCGCCTGCCGCTCGCGGCCGATCTCACGGAAGCGCACAAAGGCCTGCATCTTGTGCTCGTCGCGGTGCACCGCTCTTGCCATGGCCGTGACCTCGGCGACATCGGGATCGGTCGCGATCTCAAGCAGGTCGTGATTACTCCTCACGCGAAGGAGCAGGCGGTAAAGGATCGCGAACCGCTCCGGATTGCGATGCAGGATGGCGGTCTGCGCAAGCTCGACGAATTTCGCGGGAACGTTGAACGTTCCTTCGACGGGATCAGGCAAGCGTGGTGCCGACAATTCCTCGAGCAGGTCGTGATCGCTGCCGCTGAAGCGCCAGATAATGTCGGCGGGTTCAACATGGTTCATGGCAAGCGTCCGCGCGGCCTGGCGCCAGCCTGCGAAATCGGTTTCAGTCTCGATCGTTACAACGTGCATCAGAAGCCAAACCCGAGCTGTCTTGCCTTCGGCTTGAATCGCGCCGAAAGGCCTGTGCTGTCGAGCGCCGCCGGCGAGGGGCGGTAATCCGATAAAACGATGAACGGCAGTGCCTTGTTCCTGACGATGTGCAGGCGCGGCAGGTCCGCATAGCGGATCGCGCTTGTGCGGCGCGTAGCGATGATGCGCTCCACGGTTTTTGTGCCGAAGCCCGGCACACGCAGCAGCTCCTCGCGGCTCGCCCGATTGATATCGAGTGGAAAGCGCTCGCGATGGCGCAACGCCCAGGCGAGCTTCGGATCGATGTCCAGCGGCAGCATTCCTTCCGCCTCATCGACAATTTCCTGCGCGGCAAAACCGTAGAACCGCATCAGCCAGTCGGCCTGATAGAGCCGGTGCTCGCGCACCAGAGGCGGCGCCTGCAGGGGAAGCGCGCGGCTCGCATCGGGGATCGGGCTGAAGGCGGAGTAATAGACCCGCTTGAGCCTGTAGGCACCGTAGAGATTGGCACTGGTATCGAGGATGGTGCGATCGTTGGCACTGTCGGCGCCGACGATCATCTGCGTGCTCTGGCCGGCGGGTGCGAAGCGCGGCGGCTTGGCCTTCGTGATGGTCTTTTTTGCGTCCTCCGCCTCGTCGAGCTTGAGGCGCAACCGGCCCATGGTGCGACGGATCGCGCGCTGGTCCTTCTCCGGCGCAAACCGCGCCAGGCTCGTCTCCAGCGGCATCTCGATATTGATGCTCAGACGATCGGCGTATTTGCCGGCTTCAGCGATCAGCGTTTCGTCGGCTTCGGGAATGGTCTTGAGATGGATGTAGCCGCGGAAGTGATTTTCCTCACGCAGCTTGCGCGCGACCGCGACCACCTGCTCCATGGTGTAGTCGGCGCTGCGGATGATCCCGGAGGAAAGAAACAGGCCCTCGATATAATTGCGGCGATAGAAATCGATCGTGAGCTTGACGACCTCGTCGATGGTGAAGCGGGCGCGCGTCACGTTGGATGAGGCGCGGTTGACGCAATAGAGGCAATCGTAATTGCAGGCGTTGGTCAGCAGGATTTTCAAAAGCGAAATGCAGCGGCCGTCCGGTGCATAGGAATGGCAGATGCCCATGCCTGGCGCGGTCGAGCCGAGGCCCTTGCCGTCGCTGGAATCCCGCACCTCCGTACCGCTGGAAGCACAGGAGGCGTCGTATTTGGCGGCGTCCGCCAGGATTTCCAGTTTGCGCGATAAATCCATTCTTGAATCCCTTTGATTCCACTCGTGAATCGCACCCTCTTTGATCCCGATTGACTCCGCGGGCGTTGTTAGCTTTATATTAGAACATATCATGAACAAATGGGCCAGCTTCTGGTTCTCTTTCAAAAGAGCCAGTGACGGCCATCCCTCTCGTGAAGGAAGCGACGCCATGACAAGCGCACGCATGAGCGCGCTTGCGAGTTTGCGCGGCAGTATCGAACGCATCGAGGCGCAGAGCGGCAGCCCATCGCTGGCGCGCGCGGCACTCGGCCATGCCGAGCTTGACGCAGCGCTGCAGGGCGGGCTCGCGCTCGGCGCGGTGCATGAGGTGTTTTGCGAGGGCGGCCGGCAAAGCGCTGCGGCCACCGGCTTTGTCGCCGGGCTGGCGCGGCGCGTGACGCCGCGCCGGCCGTTGATCTGGGTGCGGCAGGATTTTTCCGAGCGCGAGGTCGGCCGGCTGTCGATGAGCGGGCTCGCCGAGCTTGGGCTCGATCCGCGCCGCCTGGTGATGGTGCGGGCGTCCGATGTCGAGGATGCGCTTCGCACCACCGCCGACGCGCTCGCCTGCGACGCGGTCGGCGCCGTGGTGCTGGAGGTCTGGGGCGAGACGCACAAGTTGGATCTCGTCGCAAGCCGCAAGCTGACGCTCGCCGCCCAAGGGGCAGGGGTCACCGGCGTTCTCTTGCGCATTGCCGCTTCGCCCGCTCCGTCCACCGCCGAGACAAGATGGATCGTGCGTGCGGCACATTCGCCGCCCGCTTCGCCCTGGCAGATGTGGGGCGCGCCGCTATTCGACGCGGAGCTTGTCCGCAACCGTCATGGCCCGCTCGGGCGATGGATCATGGAATGGAAATGTGATGAGTGCCTTTTCAGCGAGTTCACGGCGGCGGATTCTCAGTCTGTGGCTGCCGCGCCTGCCCATCGACCGCATCAAGCGCGAGCTCAATTGCAAGACAGACTTGCAGGCTAAGCAAGGCGACGACGCGCCCAGCGTCGTCGTCGCCAAAGAGAATAACGCATTGAAGCTTTATTCGCTCGACGACGCGGCGGCGCGTTATGGCCTCGACATCGGCATGCCGCTGGCCAATGCCCGCGCCATCTGTCCGCAGCTAATAGTGTTCGATGCGGATGAGACGGCCGACGCTCAATTGATGAACGACATCGCCGACTGGTGCGATCGTTTCACCCCGCTGGTGGCACTCGATCCGCCGCATGGCCTTTATCTCGACATCACCGGCTGCGCGCATCTGTTCGGCGGCGAGGCCGCGCTTTCAAAACTCGTCTGCGATCTCCTGACTACGCAAAAATTTACAGTGAGCGCCGCGATTGCCTCGACCTCGATCTGCGCGCGGACGCTGACGCGGCATGTCCATGGCCGCATCGTTGCCGATGGCGAGGAGGCGCGCGCGGTTGCGCCATTGCCGGTCTCGGCGCTCGGCGCCAGCGAGGCGATCACGACAGGCCTGCGCCGGGCTGGCTTGAAGACCATCGGCGATGTCGCCTCCCGCGCGCGCTATGAAATCACGGCGCGGTTTGGCGCGGCTTTCACGGCGCGGCTCGACCAGGCGCTGGGGCAGGGCGACGGGCCGATCAACCCGCGCAAGCCGTTGCCGGATTACATCGTGGAGAAACGCTTTGCCGAGCCGGTCCTGACCGACACGGTGATCGCAGCGACGCTGTCGAAACTCGCGCAGATGCTGGTCGCGGCGATGGCGCGAGATGGCAAGGGTGCGCGGCAGCTCACCGCCTGCTTTTTCCGCACCGATGGCGTGGTGCGCGGCATCGTGGTCGATACCGGTCAGGCCGTCACGCGCACCGAGATCATCGACCGGTTGTTTCGCGAGCGGCTGGAAAGCTTAAGCGATCCGCTCGATCCCGGCTTCGGGTTCGACCTGATCCGCCTCTCGGCCAGCCGCACCGAGATCGTGGTGCAGCAGCAGCACGATCTCGACGCCCATGTGCATGATAATGATGAGCTGGCCGCGCTGATCGACCGCATCGCGGCGCGGATCGGCTCCCACCGCGTCGTCGTCCATTTGCCGCAGGACACCCACATCCCTGAAAGCGCGGAGCTGCCGGTTCCTGCGCAGCAGAACCTGGCGGCCGCCTCTCAAGCCGCCTGGCAGCCGCGTATCGAGGCCGAGCCTCCGCTGCGTCCATTGCGGTTGTTCGAGCGGCCGGAGGAGATCCAGGTGATCGCGCAGGTGCCGGATGGGCCGCCGGCGCGCTTTGTCTGGCGCCGCGCCAGTCATGCCGTGGTGCGCGCCGAAGGCCCCGAGCGCATCGCCATGGAGTGGTGGCGACCTGACGGCAAGGGTCTGACGCGCGACTATTTTCGCGTCGAGGACGAAGCGGGCTTGCGGTTCTGGGTCTATCGCGACGGGCTCTACGACCGCGAACGTGATCCGCAAACGAACGAGCCGGTGCAGCCCGCCTGGTTCATGCATGGGTTGTTCGCATGACGGCGCCTTATGCGGAAATCGGCGTCACCTCCAACTTCTCCTTCCTGCGCGGCGCCTCGCATCCGCAGGAATATGTGCAGATGGCCGGTCAGCTTGGCTTCCACGCGATCGGTATCGCCGACCACAACACGCTCGCCGGCGTGGTGCGCGCCTATAGCGAATTGGAAAACCCTGACATCAAGCACAGGCCGAAGCTTCTGGTGGGCTCGCGGATCGTCTTCATGGACGGAACGCCCGATATTCTAGTCTATCCGCGCGACCGCGCGGCCTACGGCCGGCTGTGCCGCTTGCTGACCCGCGGCAAGCGTGGCGAGGACGTCGAGAAGGGCGAGTGCCATTTGAAGCTCGACGATCTCCTGGATTTTGCCGAAGGCCAGCTCCTGGTGCTCGCGCTGCCGCATCGCTTCGATCAGGCGCAGGCTCTGAAACTGCTTGCGCGGTTGAAGGACACCCACTCCGACGGCGTTTGGCTCGCGGCGAGCCTCATCTATCGCGGCGACGACCGCCGCCGTTTGGCGCGGCTTGCGCGGTTAGCGCAAACGGCCAAAGTGCCGCTGCTCGCGACCAACGAGGCGCTCTATCATCACTATTCCCGCCGTTCGCTGCAGGACGTGCTCACCTGCATCAGGGAGAAGACCACGATCGATACGGCGGGCCGGCGGCTGGAAGCCAATGCGGAACGGCATCTCAAGCCTGCGGAGGAAATGGCGCGACTGTTTCGCGATTATCCGGCGGCTATTGCGGAGACCGTCCGTTTTGCAAAGCGGATCGCATTTTCACTCGATCAGCTCAAATACCAATATCCTGATGAGCCGGTGCCGCCGGGAAAGACCGCGCAGCAGCATCTGGAGGATTTGACCTGGGAAGGTGCAGCGACGCGCTTTCCCGGTGGTCCCGATCCGACCTTGCGCGCCACCTTGCGCAAGGAGCTCGACCTCATCGCCGAGCTCAACTACGCGCATTATTTCCTCACCGTGCACGACATCGTGCGCTATGCGCGAAGCCAGAACATCCTGTGCCAGGGCCGGGGCTCGGCGGCCAATTCCGCCGTCTGCTATGTGCTCGGCGTCACCTCGGTCGATCCGACGGAGATCGATCTGTTGTTCGAGCGCTTCATCTCCAAGGAGCGGCTGGAGCCGCCCGATATCGACGTCGATTTCGAGCACTCGCGGCGCGAGGAGGTGATGCAATATGTCTACCGCCGCTATGGCCGCCACCGTGCGGCGGTCATCGCGACCGTCATTCATTACCGTCCGCGCAGCGCGATCCGCGACGTCGGCAAGGCGCTGGGCCTGACCGAAGACGTCACCGCGCTGCTTGCCGACACCGTCTGGGGCAGCTGGGGCGATGGGCTATCGGAGGGGCAGGTACGGCAGGCCGGGCTCGCGCCCGACAATCCGATGGTCGAGCGCGCGGTCAAGCTCGCCGCCGAGCTGATCGAATTTCCGCGCCATCTGTCGCAGCATGTCGGCGGCTATGTGCTGACGCAGGATCGGCTCGACAGCTATGTGCCGATCGGCAATGCCGCGATGGAGGGCCGCACCTTCATCGAATGGGACAAGGACGATGTCGACGCGCTGCACATGATGAAGGTCGACGTGCTCGCTTTGGGCATGCTGACCTGCATCCGCAAATGCTTTTCACTGCTCGAAAAGCACAAGGGGATACATAAGGAACTCGCCGACATCAAATCGGTCGATGACGACGAAGTCTATCAGATGTTGCAGCGAGGCGAGTCGCTCGGCGTGTTCCAGGTCGAGAGCCGCGCGCAGATGAACATGCTGCCGCGTTTAAAGCCGCGGACCTTCTACGATCTCGTCATCGAGGTCGCGATCGTGCGGCCCGGGCCGATCCAGGGCGACATGGTGCATCCTTATTTACGCCGCCGCAACAAGCAGGAACAGGTGAGCTTTCCCTCGCCATCGCCGGAGCATGGTCAGCCGGATGAGCTGTTCCGGGTGCTGCACAAGACGCTGGGCGTGCCGCTGTTCCAGGAGCAGGCGATGCGCATCGCGATCGAGGCAGCGCAATTTTCGCCCGAGGAGGCCAACGGCCTGCGCCGCTCGATGGCGACCTTCCGCAACCTCGGCACCATAGGCAAATATGAATCAAAGCTGATCGGCAACATGATCGCGCGCGGCTATGCGCCGGAATTTGCCAAGAGCTGCTTCGACCAGATCAAGGGCTTTGGCTCCTACGGTTTTCCGGAGAGCCATGCCGCAAGCTTTGCGCAACTCGTCTATGTTTCTTCATGGCTGAAACACCATCATCCGGATGTATTTTGCTGCGCGCTGTTGAACTCGCAACCGATGGGCTTCTATGCCCCCGCGCAGATCGTGGGAGACGCCCGCAAGAACGGCGTCGAGGTGCGCGAGGTCGATGTGTCCTTCAGCTTCGCGCAGAACACGCTGGAGGAGGGTGACGGAAAATATTGCGCCGTGCGACTCGGCTTTCGCCAGATCGACGGCTTCCACTGGATCGATCCGGATGAGCAGAGGTTGAAGGAAATACGGGCTGCGTTGCGAGATACGTCTGCAGAAGACTCGTTGATTGAATCAGCTTGGCCGCAGTCTCCCTCCTCTCCCCAGCGGGGAGAGGTCGATTTGCTCCTGGCGATGCGAAGCATCGTCCGGCGCAAATCGGGTGAGGGGACTCAGGTCCCTCGAGAGACCGCGCCCCTCACCCGCGCCTCCGGCGCGACCTCTCCCTATGGGAGAGGTGTGGCACCGCTGCTGTTGCAACATGAAGATGACTGGGCCGACCGCATCGTCAAGGCTCGCGCGCGCCGGCCCTTCACGTCGCTGGAAGACTTCGCCCGCGATACGGGGCTACCCAAGCGCGCGCTGATCCTGCTCGCGGATGCAGATGCGTTTCGCTCGCTCGGGCTCGATCGTCGTGCGGCATTGTGGGCGGTGAGAAGGCTGCCTGACGACGTGCCTTTGCCACTGTTCGAAAGCACGGCCGCGCGCGAGCAGCCGGACGAAGAGGCTGAGGCCTTGCCTGTCATGCCGCTGCCGGAACATGTGGTTGCCGATTACCAGACCATCCGGATGTCGCTTAAGGGCCATCCGATGCAGTTCCTGCGGTCGATGCTTGCGCGCGAGAACGTCATCGCCTGCGATGCGGTATCGCATGTCCGCGACAGGCAATATGTCCGCTGCGCCGGCGTGGTGCTGGTGCGGCAACGGCCGGGCAGCGCCAAGGGCGTCGTGTTCATGACCTTGGAGGATGAAACCGGTATCGCCAACGTCGTGGTCTGGCCCAAGGTGATGGAACGGTATCGAAAAGAAGTGATGGGCTCGCGCCTGGTGCTTGTCGAGGGCCGTATTCAGAGCAGCCCTGAAAAGGTGGTCCATCTCGTCGCCGAGCGGCTGATCGACCGCTCGGCAGACCTGTTGGGTCTCGCCAATGATGCGCTCAACCACAAGCCGGCGGTTCCCACTGGCCCCGCGCTGATCGAGCCGCTCAACGACGATCGCCGCGATCATGTGGACGCACCGGCACAGAAAATCCGCCATCCCCGCAACGTCCGCATCCTGCCGGCCTCGCGGGATTTTCATTGAGCTCCGCTGTCATTCCGGGGCGGTCCGTTAGGACCGAACCCGGAATCTCGAGATTCCGGGTTCGATGCTTCGCATCGCCCCGGAATGACGAGGTCTATGGCTTTGAGGTTAACTCCTGCGAGGCTTATCATCCCCTTTTGATGACGAAGCGCTCGAGGTCCGCCCATGCACATCCACACCCCCCGCGAAATCCTTACCGATCTCTGGCGTCGCGCCGGCGGCGAGCCGGTGGAACTTGCGGCAGCAAAACTCACGGGTGAGGAGCCGCAGCTGCCGTCGTCGTTTCGCGTTGCAGCAGCGGCGCAGGCGAGCATCGCTGCCGCTGGCATCGCCGCCGCCGATATCTGGCGCGCGCGGAGCGGTGAAGGTCAGGAGGTTGCAGTCGACATGCGCCACGCTGTGATCGAGTGCCGCTCCGAGCGTTATTTGCGTGTCGACGGCAAACCACCGCCGCCCGCCTGGGACCCGACCGCGGGCATCTACCGGACAGGCGACGGCCGCTACGTCCGGCTTCATACCAACTTTGCCCATCACCGCGCCGCCGTCTGCAAGGTGCTGAACTGCGCGCAGGAGCGCGACGCCATCCAGACGGCGCTGATGCAATGGCAGGGCGAGGCGTTCGAGACGGCGGCCTATGCTGGCGGCGCCGTGGTCGCCATGATGCGCTCGCACCAGGAATGGTGCGCCCACCCGCAAGCCAGGGCGCTGGCCGAGCTGCCGCCTTTCACCATCGAGAAGATTGGCGAGGCACCGCCGAAGCCATGGCCGGCTGGAAACCGCCCGCTTGCTGGTATTCGCGTGCTCGATCTGTCTCGGGTGATCGCAGGGCCTGTCGCGGGTCGCGCGCTCGCAGCGCATGGTGCGGACGTGATGCTGATCTCATCGCAGGAACTCCCAACGATCCCCTGGCTTGTGATCGACACCGGGCGAGGCAAGCTGACGAGCTTTGTCGAGCTCAAGGGTGAGGCGGGTCGGGCGACCCTGCGCCAACTGCTCCAACAGGCTGACATCTTCTCCCAGGGCTATCGTCCGCGTTCCATTGGCGCGCTCGGCTTCTCACCGGAGCAGGCGGCCGAGATCAACCCCGGGATTGTCTATGTGTCGCTGTCGGCCTATGGCCATGTCGGCCCATGGGCTGACCGGCGCGGTTTCGACTCGCTGGTGCAGACCGCAACCGGCTTCAATCATGCCGAAGGGCAGGCGGCTGAGATCGAGGGGCCAAAGGAGTTGCCGGCACAGATGCTTGATCACGCCACCGGCTATCTGATGGCGTTCGGCGCCATGATGGCCAAAGCCCGCCAGGCGCGTGAGGGCGGCAGCTGGCTGGTCCGCGTCTCGCTTGCGCAGACCGGGCGCTGGTTGTGGAATCTCGGCCGGGTCTCCCATGGACTCGAAACGGAAGATTTGAAGGCCGACGACGTGCTGCCGTTCATTGAGGAGCAGGCCTCCGGCTTCGGTCCGCTGCACGGTGTCAGCCATTCCGCAAAGCTATCCAAAACCCCCGCTGTCTGGGCACGCCCGGCGATGCCGCTCGGCAGCCACAAGGCGGAATGGCCGGCGCGGAGTTGAGATCCCGCGCGGGCGCAGGCCGGCCCTTGATCGTCGAAGAATTACGCAGGACCGCCAAATGGTTGCGTGCCCATCCTGAGACGACGCTTCGTGTTTACGCTGCAACGGCCGCGCGTCAGAAGCCGTAGAGCCGTGCCGGATTGTCGACCAGGATCTTCGTGCGGATCGCCGCATCCGGCGCCCAGACCGGAAGCTGGTTGAGCAGCCTGCCGTCGTCGATCTGGTAGAGCGGCGTCACGTCGGTGACCTTGCGGCCCGGCGGGGTGACGGAATCCGGATGCGGCCAGTCGCTGCCCCAGACGATGCGGTCGGGATTGGCCGCGATCAGCGCCTTCGCCAGCGGTGCCGCGTCTGGATAGTCGGGCGCCAGTTTCGACGCCCGATAGGCGCCGGAGATTTTCACATAGGCCTTGCCGCTTTTGACGAGCTCGAGCAGGTCGGAAAAGCCGGGTTGCTCCGTGCCAAGCGCGGCTTCCGCGCCGCCGAAATGATCGAACACGGCCGGCACCGGCGAAGACGCCACCAAATCCTTGATCGCCGAGATCATCGCAAGCGAGGTGAAGAGCTGTACATGCCAGCCGCGCGCCTTCATCCGTTCGACAGCGGCGGTGAACCTGGTACGACCGACATTGGGATCGTTGACGCCGCCGGTTGCAAGGTTCAGCCGGATGCCGCGAAAGCCGGCCTGTTGCATGGCGTCGAGGTCGCTATCGCTCGTCTTGTCGTCGATGACAGCGACGCCGCGAGCGGTCGGCCCCCGCGCCTTGATGCCGAACAGGGTTGCGGAATTATCCGGCCCGTAGACGCTGGGCGTGACGATGACGACGCGCTCGACATGCAGCGCCTTTTGCAGCGCGCTCATTTCCTCGGGCGACGCCAGCTCCGGCGTATAGACCCGCCCCGCATAGAACGGGAATTTCGCAGGGTCGCCGTGAATATGCGTGTGGCAATCGCAAGCGCCCGCGGGCACGTCGAAATTGACCGGCGTGGACGGTTGCGAGGCTTTGGCCTGCGCGGATCTGTTCTGCATGGATACTCCGGCGGCCATCGAGGCAAGCAGCATGGTTCGTCTGGTGAGCATGATCCTTGCCTCCCCTTGTTTTGTGCGTCGGGACGATGTTCGTCCTGGCGGCGCTTTTCGCGTCTGTTGATGAGAAACAGCGTGGACCGTGTCGCGACCTCGCGCAAGCGCGCGTCATGCTGCTCAGGTTTGCAGCTTCCGAAGGACTTCGTCGACCAGCTCTGCCACGGGGCGCGATCCGTCCAGCCGCAACACCGGGCAGGGCAGCGTGGCGAGCCAGGCCTCGTGGCGTGCGAGGTTTCGACCCTCCCGCGTGCCGTCTTCATAATGCGAGGCCCAATCGAGGAAGGACTCCGTCTCATCGAAGCGCCAGCCGCCGGGACCGATGCTGTCTGCGCCGAAATGCCGGGCCTCCCGCGCCTGGAGCCGCCGCATGCGCAGATCCTGCGGTGTCCTCAGGAACACGACGAGGTCGAAGCAGGGCACCACCGCATCGCCCCAGCCGTCGAGCCCGCCGCTCAAGACCCAGTCCGCCCGCGGCAGAAACATCTCCTGCATCAGCCGCAAGCGTTCGTTCGTCTCGCGCAGCTCCCGGTAGGGCGGCGTGGTTGGCTTCCACAGATAATCATCCGTGTCGTGGTGCGGCAGCGCCAACGTATCCGCAAGCGCGCGCCCGAGCGTGGTGACGCCCGCGCCGGATGCTCCCGTGATGTGAATGCGACGACTTTTCATGGGTGTGGCTCGAGTGCCTGCAGCAGTGCTGCGTTGAAGGCAATGGGGTCTTCGATTTGCGGAATATGGCCAAGCCCGGGAAGCACCGAGAGCGCCGCTCGCGCAGTGCGCAGAATAGTCCGGCCGGCGGCGATAAACCACCGCGTGTGCCCTCTGCCCGAAACAGGTGGCCGAAATCGCCCGGCGGCTGTTGCGCTCGCATCACAGCGCGCTGCAAATGGGCTATAGCTTGATGGCGCCTTCGATTCCCGCCGCGCAATCTCGACGCCCACCCGGATCCCGCCCGATGCCGAAAATTTTCTCCGATCCCGATGCGATCGTGGAGGACATCATCCGCGACGTCGGCCCGAATCTCGTGGTCGGGCTGCCGCTTGGTCTCGGCAAGGCCAATCATATCGTCAACGCACTTTATGCACGGGCTGCGGCCGACCGTTCGATCAAGCTCACCTTCTTGTCTGCGCTGACGCTGGAAAAGCCGAAGCCCGCCAATCTGCTCGAGCGGCGTTTCATCGCGCCCGTGATCGATCGCCTGTTCGGCGGCTATCCCGATCTCGCCTATGCCGAGCCGCTACGCAAGGGTACGCTTCCGGAGAATATCCGCGTCGTCGAGTTCTTCTTCCTTGCCGGGCGCTGGCTGCATGTGCCGGCTGCGCAGCAGAATTATATCTCCGCTAATTACACTCATGCGGCGTCTTATCTATTGGCCGCCGGCCTCAATGTCGTCCCGCAACTGGTGGCGAAGCGTGTCGTCAACGGCCTGACGCGCTATAGCCTCAGCTGCAACACCGACACCACGCTCGATGTCTTGCAGGCGCGAAAAGAGGGCCGGGCCGCATTCAGATTGATCGGCCAGGTCAATTCGGAGCTGCCGTTCATGCCGGGCGAGGGCGATCTGCCTGCGGATGATTTCAGCGCGGTGCTCGACGGCCCCGCGACGGATTTTCCATTGTTTGCGCCGCCGGCCGAGCCGATCACGGACAACAAATATGCCATCGGCCTGCATGCAGCGGGCCTCGTGCGCGATGGGGGCACGCTGCAGATCGGCATCGGCCAGATCGGCGATGCGCTGGCGCAGGGGCTGATCGTCCGTCATCGCGAAAATACGCAGTTCTGCAATCTCATGGCACGCCTGTCTCCGGCTGCGCCGCCGCGCGAGCAGGGAGCGTTCGTCAAGGGGCTTTACGGCGTGAGCGAGATGATCACCGAAGCGTTCATCGGCCTGATCGATGCGGGCATCCTGACGCGCGAGGTCGACGGCGTCATTCTGCACGGGGCGTTCTTCCTCGGTCCGAAATCCTTCTATCGCGCGCTGCGCGAGATGACGACGGAGCAGATCGCGCGTATCCAGATGAAGGCGGTGTCCTTCACCAACGAGATCTATGGCGACCAGGATGCCAAGCGCGCCGCGCGGATCGATGCGCGCTTTGTCAACAGCACCATGATGGCGACGCTGCTGGGTGCGGCGGTCTCGGATGCGCTGGAGGACGGCCAGGTCGTGAGTGGCGTCGGCGGGCAGTATAATTTCGTGGCACAGGCCTTTGCGCTGGCGAGCGCCCGCTCGATTCTGGCGCTGGAAGCGACGCGGCAGGCGAGGCCGCGCGCGCAATCCAACATCCGCTTCGCCTACGGCCACGAGACCATCCCGCGACACTTGCGCGATATCATCATCACCGAATATGGCGTCGCCGATCTCCGCGGCAAATCGGATTCCGACGTGATCGCGGCGATGCTGCAGGTGACGGATTCCCGCTTCCAGGACGAACTGGCAAGGATGGCGAAGGACGCCGGCAAGCTGCCGAAGCAATTTCAACTGGCGTCCGCTTACCGCGAGAACGTGCCGGAGCGGATCGCGGCCGCGCTCAAACCCGCGCGCAATGCCGGGCTGCTGCCGTCCTTTCCGTTCGGCACCGACTTCACCGACGTCGAACAGCGGCTGATCCCGGCGCTGCGGCGGTTGCAGGAGGCGCAGCATTCACCGCCGCGGCTGGCGGCGATGCTGTGGCAGGGAATGAGAAACGGCATGAAGCCGGATGATGCCGAATGCCTGGCGCGGCTCGGCCTCGATCGCCCGCAACATTTTTCCGAGCGCGCCTATCGCGCGTTGATCATTGCCGCGCTGGCGCAGAGTCGCACCGCCTGATCACGATACCATGCTGACGACCGCCGGGACGGTGGTGTCACCTGTTCTTGTTGACCGGCTTGCGCTTCTCGATGAACGCCGCCATGCCTTCGGCGCGATCTTCCAGCGCGAAGGTCGCGTGGAACAGATTGCGCTCGACGTTGAGGCCTTCGGCGAGCGGCGTCTCGAAGGCGCGGTTGACGGCTTCCTTCGCCATCGCCGCTGTGGGGCGCGACATCGCGGCGATCTTTTCGGCCGCGCCAAGCGCTTCCTCCATCAATTTGTCCGCCGGCACGACGCGGCTGACGAGGCCGCTTCGCTCGGCCTCGGCCGCATCCATCATGCGCCCGGTGAGGCAGAGATCCAT
This sequence comes from Bradyrhizobium sp. Tv2a-2, assembly GCF_000472425.1. Classification (GTDB taxonomy): domain Bacteria; phylum Pseudomonadota; class Alphaproteobacteria; order Rhizobiales; family Xanthobacteraceae; genus Bradyrhizobium. The sequence continues at coordinate 221,459 of NZ_AXAI01000009.1, forward strand.
CGCCTTGGCCTTGCCGACCGCCCGCGTCAGGCGCTGCGTGCCGCCGATGCCGGGAATGGTGCCGAGCGTGATCTCGGGTTGGCCGAATTTGGCGGTGTCGGCCGCGATGATGATGTCGCACATCATCGCAAGCTCGCAGCCGCCGCCGAGCGCATAGCCTGCAACGGCGGCAATGGTCGGCTTGCGGCATCGGGCGACACGGTCGCCGCCGATCGCGGCAAAGTCGCTTTCGAACATATCGATGAAGCCCTTGGGCTGCATCTCCTTGATATCGGCGCCCGCTGCAAAGGCTTTGTCGCTGCCGGTCACGACGATGCAGCCGATCGCGTCGTCCGCCTCGAGGTCGTCGATGGCGGCCGCGATCTCGCGAAACACGCCGAATGACAGCGCATTGAGCATCTTCGGCCGGTTCAGCGTGAGGATGCCGACCGCGCCCTTGCTTTCGACAATGATGTGCTCGAACGTGCTCATGGTTCACCCGCAAAGTTGATCTGTTGCGGGCGAATGTGCCTTTAGCGCGCCTGCGCTTCAAGTAGAACCATGGTCGGTCGCGCCTCCCGGGACGCCGCGCTGGCGACCGTCCCAGGAGTGTCGACGACCCGCCGTCAAGCCATGAACATGCGCGCCGCGGACGCGACTGTCAGCAGTGCGCCGAAGCCGATGAAGATTTTTCCGATCAGCGACGTCTCGTCCCACACCGAGTGCTCGCCACTCGCAGCCATGACCGGCGCGGAGCGCGCCGGAGGCGCTTCATTGGACGCGGCGGGTACGGTTGCCGGGGCAGCGGCGTTGTCGCGCAACGCGCGGTCGCCGTCGTTGAGTTGGTCTTGAGCAGCCGCCTGGCTTTCGGCCGCCGGCTGGCCGGTACTGGGCTGGGCGGGGTTTGATTGCGCGCCGCTATTGGCCGGCGAGACGAAAACCGGGGAATTGAGGTCGTCGGAGCCGGCACTGGCCGGAGCCGGAACGCCCGCCAGAAGTCCCGTTGCCAGCGTTGTTGCGAGTATCAATGCCGATCGCCCGTTGGCCTTGATCATTGTGGCAATCTCCACGCTACCAGCCTCCCAGAGTGCGGCAATGAGAACTCGCGGCGTGACGGCAGCGGGGCAGAAAAGGGGAATCTTCGCGTTATGCCAATGAAAGGGAGGAGTGGTGCAAACCTGCACTGTTGCCGCGCTTGCCATGCCTGGTTCCCGCAGAGGCGCGGCCAACGGCTGCCCGGCGGCGGCGATCGATGGTATGAGCCGCCGCATATGGCCTTTGGATATATCACGGTTTCGTGATTATCTTTTTCGAGCGTAACAAATTGAAACATCGACCGAATTAAACGGTGGGAGCGTGTGTGCGCGAACGTGAGGACGAATGGACCGGCCTGATGCGCTCGGCCATGGCCGGCGATGGCGCGGCTTACCATCGTCTGCTCAAGGCCATTACGCCGGTCTTGAGGGCGGCTTCGCGCCGCGGGCTCGCGCGCGCAGGCCAACCGCCTGACCAGGCTGAGGATATCGTGCAGGACATTTTGCTCGCGGTGCATCTAAAGCGACACACCTGGGACGTGAACGCGCCGTTCGCGCCCTGGCTGTTTGCGATTGCCCGCAACAAGCTGATCGATGCGCTGCGCCGGCGCGGGAAACGGGTGTTTGTCAACATCGACGATTTCGCCGAGACGTTGTCCGAAGAGCCGAAGGGCGAGACGGCCTCGGCCACCGAGGTCGCGGCCCAGCTCAACGCGCTGCCGGCGCGCCAACGCGAGGTGCTGCAGTCGATTGCGGTCGAAAGCGCCTCGATCAAGGATACGGCGAAGAAGTTTGCGATGAGCGAGGGCGCGGTGCGGGTCGCGCTGCATCGTGGACTCGCAAGCCTCACCGCCAAACTACGGGAGCAATGATGAGGATGGACACCGACCAGCTCATTCGCACGCTTGCTGCCGACAATTCCTATCGGCCGCGTCCGGTCGGCTTCGTGCTGGCGCTGATGCTGCTCGCCGCCGCGCCCGTGTCGCTGCTGATGTTCTTCTCCATGCTCGGCGTGCGGCCCGACGTCATGACCGCGATGCATAATCCGCTGTTCGATCTGAAATTCGCGGTCACGCTCGCGCTCGCGGCAGCGGGGATTGCCGCGAGCCTGCATCTGTCGCGCCCCGAGGTGCCGCTCGCAGGCTTCGGCTGGCTGTTCGTGATCCCGGCCGGGCTGCTCGCCGCGGGCATCGCGGGCGAAGCCATGATGCCGCAGCGGCTGCCGATGATGACGCGGCTGGTCGGCTCCAATTCGCGCGTCTGCATGACGGCGATTCCGTTGATGTCGCTGCCGCTGCTTGCCGCCTCGATCCTGGGCCTGCGCCACGGCGCCCCGACCCGGCCGGCGCTTGCCGGCGCGGTGGCCGGGCTGATGTCGGCAGGACTTGCCGCGACGTTCTATGCCTCCCATTGCACCGACGATTCACCCCTGTTCGTGACGACCTGGTACACGTTGGCGACCGCGCTCGTGACGACCATCGGTGCGCTGGCGGGATCGAGGTTTCTGCGATTTTGATTCATCAGCCGATTTTCCGCGTGACAAACGCGGAGCGTTTGTGCGCAGACCATGGCAATCAGAGGGTGCGGTGGTATCCAAAATGCCGCATGTAAGCTGGCTCACATCAGCCGGCAGGGGAACTCGTTAAGTTCGTATCACTAGCGCTCACGAACGAAGGCGAGGTCTTATATGAAGTCCCCTCCTCATTCGACGTTACATGCCTTGTTTGCGGCGCAGCTGCTGAGGGCCGGGATGCCGGTCTACGGCAACTGGATCGCCACATTTCTGGAGGCGCTCTACGATTTGCAACGGGAGCAGGCGATGAGGGTCATCGGTACCTATCAGCGCTTCTACGAACTGCGAAACGATGGAACTGAGCCGGCGAAGGCCGCCGCTGAGGAGCGTCCCGCCGCCGACCATTGAGCCGATATGACGCTGCCCAGGGTAGCCGCATTGTCAGGCGGCCGGCGCCTCGGTGGAGATTTGCTGCATGCGATGGAAGCGTAGGACTTGCTGGGCGGTCGCGGGCCGCAGCCGTTCATAAGTGGCCCTGCAGGTCGGCAGGTCCGTCGGCTCGCTGCGCGATAGCCGGTCGCGCATGTCAATGATCGCTTTCACCGTCGGCCAGGACAGGCCGGAGACCTTGCACAGGATCATAACGCCTTCGGCGCGGGTCTCGACCATCATGTTTTCCGCGACCGCCAGCGGCACATTGGCGAGCGCCGCGATCGCGGCGTTGGCCTCGTCGAACTTGCCGGCTTCTGCAAATTGAGCGATCTGGGTTTCGTCGAGCCGGCCGTCTTCGAACAGCGACCTGACAAGCGCGTGTGCGATCTCGGTCTGCTTGCTTATGCCGTAAGACGCAGAACGCGCCCGCCGCGTCGCCTCGCGCACTGCGCCCGACACATCCTCCGCCTGTTTCGGATTGGCAGCCTCCAGGCGCTCGCGCACCGTCGTGGACGCTTTCGCAAGCAGTTTCAGGTAGAGGTGCCGGGGCAGGTTCGGGCGCAGGCCGACGCAGGTCGCAAGATTGTCGTCGTCCTCGGCGCGGCTGACCAGCCGCGTGAAGCCGCGCTCGGTGAACTCGGCGCCGGGATTGTTGACGGTGTTCTGGACTACCTCGTCATTGCCGCGCATCACCAGCACGTCGGTGACCGCGCCGGACAGCGTGCGGCGCCTGGAGATGGCGAGCAGATGCTCCTGGCCCCGGTTGCGCGCGGTCTCGATCAGCGCGTCGTCGTCGAGCCGTTCCGATTGCGTCAGCACTGGACCTGCGACCTCGATCGCCTCGTCGAAGGCGAGCGTCCGGATGGTGTTGTAGGGCGCGCGGTTGATCGGCGCCAGGCGATGGGCGAGCAGCGCCTTTGCCGAAATCTCGATATGATGGATCAGGCACTGGAAGACATCGTCGAACAGCGAAATCTGCTCGTCCGAGTAGTCGACCGCGCCGTTGACGAAGAGGTCGGTGACGCGGCGCAGCGTCTCGACACGGCGTGCGACGGTACCATGCGCAAGCGCGGACTGCAGCTCGTCGAGCAGGTTGTCGGAGGCGGGGGCAGCTTTGGGAATCATCGTCTTTTCTGTCCTGGAGTAGTGCGATCAATGACGTTTTCTGCGTCCTGAAATGATGGGTGCAGGCTTCAAGCGCTGGTGATGCGATTGCGGCCTCCGGCCTTCGATGCGTAAAGCGCCCGGTCGGCGCGGGCGAGCAATGTGTCGGTGTTTTCGTCCCTGCGCAGCGTCGTCACGCCCGCGGATATCGTTACCCGCATGCCGGACGAGAACGCGCTCCAGTCGAGCTCAGAGATGATGAGGCGCAGCCGGTCCAGCATCTGGGTGGCGTGCTGCCCGCTCGTGTCCGGCAATAGCAGCAGAAATTCCTCGCCGCCGTAGCGGCCGAACTTGTCGATGCTGCGGATGTTGGCGAACACGGTGATGGCGAACGTGCGCAGCACCTCGTCGCCGATCGGGTGGCCATAGGCATCGTTGATGCGCTTGAACCAGTCGAGATCGATCAGTGCAATGGAGCAGGGGTTGTTGAGCCGCTGCGCGCGGGCGATCTCCTCCTCCAGCGCGCCCATGATGCTGCGGCGGTTGAGCGAGCCGGTGAGCTCATCGAGCTCGGCGAGCTCCTCGATGCGGCGATAGGCTTCCTTCAGCTTCAACCCGCGCTGATAAAGCGACTGCCGCATCGTGCTCGAGAAGATGCCGAGGAACATGCAGCGTCCGATGCACAGAACGAAGACCGACATGGTCGCGAAGCGTTCGATCGGGCCGTCATGCGGCATGGCGATCGGCTTGTCGGTCAGAAGAAACAGCGCGGCGAGGCCGCAGACGAGGCCGCTCCAGACAATCACCGTCTGCCACGGCGTCGCCCGCAGCGCGCCGAACGAGAACACCAGGAACAGCTCGCACAGGAAAAGCACGCCGGCTTGCGGCGCGACGTAGGCGAATGCCAGCATAATCGCCATCGAGATGATGACCTGTGGCACCACGAAATAGTGGTCTTTGAGGCGCTCGGTGAAGCCGGTCTCCGACAGCACGAGGTAGAACGCAACGGAGGCAAGCCCACATGCCGCGTAGGCTCCGGCGATCGTTGCCGGAATCGTGCCGGCACGAGCGTAGACCTGCAGGATCAGGGCGTCGATCAGATAGCTCGCGGCGATCATCAGCTGGATCTGGCGGCGTTGCCTGGCGCGACGCGCAAGCGACGAGACGCTCGGTCGTGCGCCGGCGCCTTGCAGCTCAGCAGCAATCGGATGCAGGAATGGCGACGCCGTTGTGCCCATGATTTCGCCAGTGGTGGAACCGGGATGAGAATCTACGGGGAAAGCCTTTAGTTTTCGTATCTTTTGAAACCTTTCCGGCTCTCGCCAGACCTATCCACAGCCCTTGTTTCGCAAGGCGAATTTCCCGCAGGCCCGGTTGTCCAACGCCGCGCAGACAGAGCCTTGTCAGGAGAGGCCTGCGGGCCTCAGTTCCAATGGAACCGAGGCTGGTTCGTGAGTGAAAACACTAATATGATACCGGTCTCGCAAGGGAGTTTTCGGATGCGCGAGGTATTTGCGCACGCCGTGGTTGATTGTGAGACAGATCACACACGCGGATATGCGGTCGTGGCAGACTGAAGAATCTTGTCATAGTCATCGAACCAGCCAGTAACTCCATTCGACAAATCCTGCGAGACGGACCTTGAGCGCACCACAGGCGGCTTCGGACGAAGTCCCGATCGCCAGGATCGCTTTAGGGACCGGCTCGCCATGCAGGTGCTGTATGGACGGCACCATGTCAGGGTATTCCGCTTTGGACTTCGGCTCGTCCGCGACGAACAGGTCGCCGAAGACCTCATCAGCGAGGTCTTCCTCGATGTCTGGCGTCAGGCCGGCAAACTCGAAGGCCGATCCACCTGGCTGTTGGCGATTACGCGTTTCAAGGCCCTCTCGGCGCTGCGGCGCCGGAAGGGCCTCGAGTTGGAAGACGAGGCTGCCCAGGCGATCGAGGATACCTCCGACGATCCGGAAGTGGCGGCGACCAAGAAAGATACCAGTGCGGCGTTGCGTAAGTGTTTGGCCGGGCTTTCGCCGGAGCATCGGGAGATCGTCGATCTTGTCTACTACCATGAGAAATCAGTGGAAGAAGTGGCCGAAATCGTCGGGATTCCGGAAAATACCGTGAAGACGCGTCTATTTTACGCGCGTAAGAAACTGGCCGAACTGCTGAAGGCAGCCGGCGTTCAACGAGGCTGGCGATGATGGCGCTGAGCAAAAAGATGCTGGAACGCGACCCCAGTGACGTCGAGCTGTTGCTGCCATGGCACGCTGCGGGCAGGCTGAACGCACGCGATGCGCGCCGGGTCGAGGAAGCGTTGGCCCGCGATCCCGCGGTCGCCCGGCAATATGCCGTGATCCGCGAGGAATATGCCGAGACCATCGCCTTGAACGAAAGCCTGGGGGCGCCGTCGGGGCGGGCGATGCAAACGCTTTTTGCGGCGATCGACGCCGAGCCCGAGCGCCGTCGGCCCGTGGCGGCGGGCCTGGCCGCGAGGATCTCCGGTTTTTTTTCTAATCTTTCGCCCCGCACGATTGCCTGGTCGGCGACGCTCGGGGCGATCTTGCTCCTCGCGCAGGCTGCCGTGATCGGCACTGTGCTGATGAACCAGCCCGGCAATTTCCGGACGGCCTCGCTCAGCATGAACGAGCCAGTGACCCGTGATGTCAGCGGCGCCGCGCCGCCGCGCGCGCTGGTGCGTTTTGCGCAGGACGCCCGTGTCGCCGACATCACGGCGCTGCTCGACAAATATCAGGCCTCGATCATCGGTACGACGCGAGGCGGGATGTTCCGCCTGCAATTCGGTGACCAGGCCATGAGCAAGCAGGACCTCACCAGCCTGATCAACAGGCTTTCGAGCGAGAAGATCGTCAATCTCGCCGTGCCCGCGTCGTAAGGCGGGGCTGCAGCGCGCCAATTGCGAGGTCCAGATGCGTTGCGCGGCTGCCGGGCAAGTCGCCATCGGCGTGGCGGTACTCCGGCTCGGCAAAGCCAATGTCATTGCGGTCATTGCGGTCAGCGCAACCGACGAGCTGGATGAATTGTTCGCGGCATCGAATCGCGGCAGCTGTATCGCGCTTGCCGCGCCCGGCGTCGACATATCCTTCCTGCATTTGACGACAAATACCAGATGACATCGGGTACGGCGTTTTTGGCCGCCTATGTCAGAGGGCTTGCTGCGCTGGTCCTGTAACGCAATTCGTCCTTGAAGGCAGACGATGTGCGCACATTATTGACGAGCAGCGCACACGACCTTGGTTCACCAGGACGTGATGACGAGTTCGGTGTCGCTGAAGCGGATGCCTACGCGGCACTCAAGGCTGCAATCGGGGCAATGCCTGCGCCAGCAGCATCATCGGAACCGGGCAAGGCCAGCGAAAATGCGCCGGAACTGAAGGAAAACGCGCCAGTCGCGGCTGTCGCGACCGAAAAATCGGCGGCCACCGAAACCAGAGGCGCAGCCGAGCAATAGCTTTTGGCGCACAGAATCCTGTTTCCGAGAAGTTAAAAAAATCGGCCCCGCTTTTGAACGTGCCGCGATGATCAATCGACCAAATGGTGTGGGAGCGGGAAATCCCTCCCCGACAGTCATATCAGGCGCGAGCGCCCATCCACCCCAAGCGCCCATATGGCTTTGACCCGTCCGGTTGTCCCCCCGGACGGGTCTTCCATTTTGCGCGCTGTTTTGACGCACGGCTGCGGGTAGGACTGCGATGAGCGGGCCGGCTTGACGGGGGAAGGCAAAGAAACTCCGGCGAACGACGGCTTTCGGCGTGCCAGCGCATGCATGCGCTGGACAATAAAAATGTTTTCCACAAAATATTGCCGTCGCGTCCAGTTGATTCGCGTCGTTGCGTCTGCGTCCGGTACTCTCTTACGGGCTGGGATTCATGACACAACTCCTGGATGTGGCTTTGCGCCGCGAACTTCTCGCGCGCTGGTGCGCGCTTGCCGAACAGCGCCTGCAGCATCTTACCGATCTGTTCGAAAGCGGGCGCTGGCGCCGCTATTACGGCGAACGGGCCTTTCTCGAAAATATCAAGGAAGCCAAGAAGGCGGTGGAGACCTGGCGTGCGCTCTCGGGTTATCCGGTTGCACGAAGGGGCGATTCGCCCGGCGTGATGCCGAAGGAGCGTGCGCCCGAGGTGTTGTGGCGGCCGAGCGCTCCTGCGAGCGAAACCTGTTTTGCGGACGTTGAGGTCGCGGTGGAGGAGGCTCCATCTCGACTGGAGGTGGACCTTGTCGCGCTGGAGCAGGCCCTGATCGCGCCGTCGCCGGTGGTGGACCTCGCCAGCATGGAGCAGCGCTACCCGCTGCTGCGCAACGCGCTGCTGTAGACGGCCTAACGCCGCACCGCGTTGCTGCCGACCATGACCTGGGCGTAGTGCTGCGCGCCGTCGGCTGTGAGATCGGCCGTCACTACATGGGCGTGATCGAGCCCGACCACCGCCCCGCGTGGCGTCTCCGCGATCATGTTGTTGTTGACCAGCGCGGCGCCGGCACCTGCCGCGACCGATACCCCGATGCCGGCAAAAGCGTTGCGGATGACATTTCCCGTGATGCTCACGTCGCGCAGATATTTGCCCCAGCCGGCGACGATACCGAAAGCAGGGGCGTTCTCGATCACATTGCCCGTCACGCTTGCGTCGGCTTCGACATAGATGCCGATGCCGCCGTCGTCGTCGGGCGCGGTGCCTGCGGGGCGCTTGGGCAACAGGTTGCGAATGATGTTGCCTTGAACAACCGCGATGCGGCCGCCTTCGTTGAAATTGCAGACGGAGACGCCGAGCGCTGCGCCATCAACGGTGTTGTTGGCGATCACCGCGCCCTCGAACGCAAATTCCGCGTAGAGCGCCACCTCGCGGACCTCGCTGACGCTGTTGCCTGTGATCTGGATATTGGAAGCGGAATTGCCGCGCACCGCGGAATAGTCGCAATTCCTGATGCGATTGCCGCGCACGATGACATTGCTGGCGCGGAAGGCGTTGATGGCGTTGCCATACTGGCCGCTTCCACCGGGGCCGGCCTTGATGTTCTCGATGCGGTTATCGGCGACCAGCGTGCCGTCGTCGCCGATCGCCGTGCGCAGGATCTCGATGCCGTTGTCGCTGGTTCCGATGATGGTGTTGCGCGAGACGATGAGGCCAAGCGCGTCGAAGGAGACGAGCGCGGTCGCAGCGATTCCGGAGAAGATGTTGCCGCTGATGTCGCCTGCGACCTGCTCGATCCAGATGCCGTTGCCGCCGCTGTTTGTGATCTCGCAGTCGGTGATCTCAACCGCGCGCCCGCCCAGCAGATGGATCAGACCGCGCCGCGGCGGCAGTGGAATGCTGCCGCCATCGAGCGTGAGGCCGGACAGGGTGATGTGCCCGCAGCCTTCGCCCAGCAGCAGCGACGGCCCGCCGGTATAGACAAGTTTTGTCGCGCCGCGCACGCCGATCAGTTGCGTGCCGTTCTGCAGGCTTAACGGGCCGGTGCGATAGATACCCGGCGGCAGCACCAGCGGCACCTGCGCGCGCGCCGCCTCGTCGATTGCCCGCTGCAGGCTTTTGGTCTGGTCGTCGGCACTCCCTGGCCGCACGCCATATTGCGTGATGTCGCGCCCGAGCGATGCGGCAAGGGCGTCGCGGGGCATAGCAAGCGCGCCGGCCGCGCCGGCAACGGAAGCGCCCAACAGATGGCGGCGATTGAGGTCCATGGCCCGCATCCCTGGCGACGGCACGTCTTGGGGTGATTACTCCAGAAATACAGTGCCGCGCGGCGTTAGCGGTGGCAGGGAAGGGGATTGTTGGCGGTAGGGTTAAATCTTTGCTTTTTCAGCACTCTCTCATGCCGTCTCACGGCTTGCCCACGTCAAACCCGCGATGCGCCGGGAGCAGGCTTGGCCCGCTAGGCCACCACCCGGTCACCGGGCGAGCCCGTGCGTCCGAATTCCGTTCCGAGCGAGAAGGTGGCGAAATTCTCTACGTGCGAGGGACGGCTTGCGATGGCCCTCCTGCCGAACGGCAATGACCTCAGGGCGCGAACATACTGAAGGCCAACGCCCCCACAAGTCCAACACACCACGTCATCAAGATAAGGAACAGAATATCGAGCCGGGCCATTTTACGAACCCGTAAGCTAATATTTCGATTGGTCTAACTTTTCTCTCCTACCGCAGGACATGCGAAGGGCTTCAGATAAAAAGGCCGCTCGTGAAAGCGGCCACCGGGCTAAAAATCAATTCGTACTGAAACGTTCCCAGCTCCCCGGTTGGTAGAGACGATATCGCGTTTCGTGGCTCCGGCGTCTAACTTTGATTAGAAGGTCAACTACCCATTCAGTGGTACTCCACTGGCATATCCCAATCACTCGCCGAACCCCGTGGCGGCTAATCCGCTACGTTGCATTCGGAACGAATGCAGTCGTATGCATAAGGAGGGTCGTGAGGGGACAAACGCAATGGAGCTTTTTAGGGCTCAGAAGATCGCTGAGGGGCCGAGCGCCTCAAAGCGGCGCTGCCGCTTCTGCGGTGAGATGCAAGAAGTCATGCAAGTGGTTGTCGATGCAGACACCGGGCACAGTGTCCAAATGTTCGAGTGCAAAGGCTGCGGAGAGCGAAGCTGGGACGACTAGGCCGCCTCACGGTCGCGGCAGGGTCCAAGTTAGAATTTCCCTGAACCTTTAACATCACTCCGGGTTAATCGCGCGGAGCAGGTTGCATGGAGGGAGCCCGTGATGAAGTGCTTCGCGGCTCGGCGCGATCCGACTTGATCTGCTGGAGCGCGAACGAGTCTACCGGATACTTCGCGTGAGGATGGAATGCGAAGAGACGTTGCTGTTGAACGTCCTCGGAGGAGCAGGCTTCTCAAATTGGTGATGAGTGAAAGTATCCTTTTGAACTGACCGCCCACACTGTTGGGCGTACGCGAGATCGCATCCGGCTCGAAAGCTGGATCACCTCCAAGAAGGGAAGACGACCCCGGTATCGCCCCACCGGGGTCGTTCCTTTTCGGGCGCGTCGCCAGAACCGTTTAAGGGGACCACGCCGGAAGGCTCAGACCCGCCGCTGCTGAGGTCCACTTCGCGCTAAAGTAAAGGCCCGCGCGACGCCGAGGAGGGCCGCCGTACCCCGAAATTGCCGCCCATTGCTTCCCTGCATAGGTGCTAGACCAGATAGGGGTTGCTCTGGGAACGGGCCTGTGCAAATCCCGAAAAAGAGAATTGAATTAAATCCGTTCGTTAACCAATTAAATCCGTTCGTTAACCAAGGGAGTTGCAATGAGACGGGGACTTCTCATTCTGACAGTCTTGTTCGGTTTTTCATCAGGCGCTTGTGCGGGGGAGCGGCCGGGCTTGCTGCGCTCGGTCTCCTGCTCTGTCGTCCGGTATTATGTGACGAAATATAGCGAGGCAGCGGCCGAAGCGTGGGCGAGAAGCAAGGGCGCCACCGAGGCCGAGATTGACGCAGCAAAGCGTTGCTTGACCACCGAAACGACGCGAACCGCTAAGGCTCAGACCAGGCCTCTAGCGCTCGGATCGTATGGCTGGTGACCCCTCAAAGACACCGTCATATTTTGGTTCACAGATTTCTTAAACGCCGAAACGCGGTGTGTAACCGCGCCTGCCGCGCTGACACCTGTTCGTCTTTCAAAGCGGCTCCATCCTTGATCGCGTCGAGCGATCCGTTTCTCCAACAGCACGAAGGATTATAGTGTTGCGTAAAATCGTAGCTGCAATTGCTTTGCTTTGCCTCGCCGCATCGAGCGCAGAAGCCAGAACTCGCAATCATCATGACTATCGGCACTATGCGCACAGGAACTCACATGCCGGGCGGCCCTCTGCGTGGTGCGGATGGTACATGCGCACTCAGGTTGGTGGCGATCCCGGTCCAGAGTACAACCTCGCCAAAGCTTGGACTCACTATGGCGTAAGTGCGGGTGGTCCGTCAGTCGGGGCTATCGTCGTCTGGCGTCACCACGTCGGCAAGATTGTAGGCCAGCAGAACGGCCAATGGATCGTGCAAAGCGGTAACGATGGCCACGCTGTGAGGACACGTCCGCGATCCTTGGCGGGTGCGATTGCCTTCAGGCGAGCTTACGCCTCGATGTAGGCGGGTATGAACGAATAGAGCGAGGCCCGGCGTGACTAAATCGCGATGAGATTTGGTTGAATCGTCATCGCGCTTTAGGTCTTTGATTGAGCATGATCTTTTCGGAGAACCGCTACACACTTCTCCGGATCATGCTTAGGAGACCGGCCTCGGAGCGACGCCGGCTGACGACCGTAGGTTCAGATCGGAACCAAGGTCGGCGCCTTCGCCCCAGCGGTCTCTCGGCAGGCCTATAACCAATGGGATATTCCGATTTTAAGAAGGAGTCCTGCACTGGGCGCAGGTCGCCAAAGGCGAATTCGGCGTAAGCTAATATCGGTTATCTCGAATACGCCGCTTCCAAATTGTCTGAGTTGGGAGGCCTGTCATGTTCCGAGACCCATCTACCCGCGAAGGTGTACTATACGGGACGCTGCTCGCTTTCGGACTATCGCTCATTGGCCTTGGAGTTCACAGCCTACTCCGCTCGCCCGACGAGATCGCGAAGGTCACTGGCTTGGTTTCAGTCAGTCAGGCATCGTCTAATCCCTGATCTATCGTCTGATCAACCGTGCGCCCGGCGTCCGGGCTCGACGGCTTGGGATTTCACGGGGCGCGGCTTGTTAAGGTATCGAAACGCTCCGGGGCCGCCGCCGAGTTGACGCCAGTTCGACCGTGCAACCGAAGCGCGCCAACGAACTTTGCAAAATGTTGTCCCCAGTGTCGCCCCGGCAGATTTTTCGTACGTCGAACGTTCTCGAAAATCTCGGACAAGTTTTTGATTTGACTCAGCAAAGTGATAGTGCGCTGAGGCGAGGGGTAGTTCGAAATCTTTACCTCCGGCAGTCGCGTTGAAAAGTGGTACCCTGCGTGCCATCGCATGATGATGAGCGCATGATCGTGATGCGAGCGCGAGCGCAGCGGAGGTGGTGAACATGAACGGAAATCGTTACTACGGTGTCAGAGTTGAAGGCGCGAAATACGGTGTGAGCTTTGGTACGGCCCTCGCGATCGCGATATCCTATACCGCCAATCACTCGATACTTTGGGCAATCGTTCACGGCATTTTGGGCTGGCTCTACGTGATTTACTACGCCCTGTTTCGGTCGTAGCAATTGCTCAACCCTCTACGTCTGCGCGAGCTCGACCTCGCGCTCCTTTTGCCGCACGAGCCTCACCATTTCCATCAAAATGGCCTCGCCCGCATCGACCAGCTGATCCAGCGTTATCCCCGGCGCGCCCTCGCGGACCACCAGGGGCACATGGATGAATGACGCCAGCTCCGGTCCACCGGGCTGTCGCGTTGCCTCGATCGCGCGCCAGCTCAGATAATTGCAGAGATACGTGCCGGCATCGCGGGAGAGCCGCGCGTCGATGCCTGTCGCGCGTGCGGCACGCAACAGGCTCGCCGTATGCGCACCGAACGGCCTGGCATCCTCCGCAGGAACGATCGATGATTTCTGCGCCCGGTTGCCGTCAGCGTCGGGAAGGTGCGTCGAGACGGCATTGCGTGCGCGGGTCTCGATCCGCAGGTAGCCGGTTCGCGACGCCAGCCCAAACATCAACAGTATCTGCGGACGCAGCCGCGCGATCAGTTCGGGCAATTCGCGATCCACGGTCTGATAGGTGACATGGAAGATGTGACCGGTCAGCGTGGCGCCGTCGAGCGCGGGACGGCGCAGCTCTGTCAGCCGGTCGACCAGCGGCATGGTCGGATTGAAAGGTGCGCCCGGAAACGGCCCGAAACCGGTGACGAGGATACGCAGGCTCATCGCAGCCACTCCACGATCTGTTCGGCGGCCACTGCCGGCGTGACATGGCCCTCCGCCACTTCAGCCTCGATCTTCTTCACTTTGCTGCGGATCGAGGCTTCGGTCCGCAGCCGCGCCATCATGCGCTGCTCCAGCATCGACCACATCCATTTTACCTGCTGCTCGCGCCGCCGCGCAGCGAAATCGCCAGACGCCGTCATCGCGCTGCGATGATCGAGCACTTTTTGCCAGAGCTCGGCAATGCCTGTGGCGGTCAGGGCCGAATAGGTCACGACCGGTGGGTGCCAGTGCTCCGAGCGGGGGGTCAGGATATGCAGCGCGCTGCGATATTCGCCCGCCGCCGCATTGGCGCGCTTCACATTGTCGCCGTCGGCCTTGTTGATGGCGATCATGTCGGCAAGCTCGACCAGGCCCTTCTTGATGCCCTGCAGCTCGTCGCCGGCGCCGGGAAGCATCAGGGCGAGGAAGAAGTCGGTCATGTCACAGACCGCGGTCTCCGATTGGCCGATGCCCACGGTCTCGACCAGGACGACGTCGAAGCCAGCCGCCTCGCACAGCAGCATCCCCTCACGCGTCTTGGCCGCGACCCCGCCGAGCGTGCCGGAGGACGGGGAGGGCCGGATGAAGGCGTGCTCGGATGCGGAGAGCCGGGCCATCCGCGTCTTGTCGCCGAGGATGGAGCCGCCCGAGCGCGCCGACGACGGGTCGACCGCAAGCACCGCGACCTTGTGGCCGCGCTCGATCAGGAACATGCCGAGCGCATCGATGGTCGTGGATTTGCCGACCCCCGGAGAGCCGGTAATGCCGACGCGGATGGCTTTACCTGTATGGGGCAACAGCGCCTGCACCAGCTCACGCGCGTGTGCCTGGTGATCGCTGCGCCGGCTTTCGATCAGCGTGATCGCCTGCGCCAGCGCCGCGCGATGGCCGGCGCGGAGGGCTCTTGCAAGGATCTTGGTGTCGAAGCGGGGATTGGTCGGTGTGGGCATGCCTTGCTTTACAACGGCAGGCGCAGGCAGGCGAGGGGGACAGCGGCGAACTGCACCGTTGCGCAAAGCTTTAAGGCTGGTCCTCGGCATCGCCCTTCGGGCGGCTGCCACCGAAGATCCGCGTTCCCTCGGCCGGAGCGCTGCTACTCCGCCGCCGCGCTGTGGCCGAGTCGCGCATTGAGCTTGTGGATCAGCTCTTCCGCGGCATCCGCAATCACCGTGCCGGGCGGGAAGATCGCCTCTGCACCGGCCTCGTAGAGGGCGTCATAATCCTGCGGCGGGACTACGCCGCCGACGATGATCATGATGTCCTCGCGGCCTTGGCTCTTCAGCGCAGCCTTTAGCTCCGGCACGGCCGTGAGGTGCGCGGCCGCGAGCGAGGAGACGCCGAGAACATGCACGTCGTTCTCGACGGCCTGGCGTGCGGCCTCGTCGGCGGTCGCAAACAAGGGGCCGATGTCGACGTCGAAGCCGATATCGGCGAAAGCGGACGCAATCACCTTCTGGCCGCGATCGTGGCCATCCTGGCCGATCTTGGCGACCAGGATGCGCGGCCTGCGGCCCTCGGCCTCCTCAAAAGCCTCGATCAGCGCCTGCACCTTTTCGACCCGGTTGGACATGCTGGAGGCCTCGCGCTTGTAGACGCCGGTGATGGACTTGATCTCGGCGCGGTGGCGGCCGAACACTTTTTCCATGGCATCGGAGATTTCGCCGACGGTGGCCTTCGCCCGCGCCGCATCTATGGCGAGAGCGAGCAAATTGCCGCTGCCCTCGGCGGCGCGCGTCAGCGCCGCCAGCGCCGCGTCGACGTCCTTCTGGTTGCGCTCGGAGCGCAGCCGCTTGAGCTTGTCGATCTGTAGCCGACGGACATTGGAATTGTCGACCTTCAGGATGTCGATCGGCTTCTCATCCGATGGCCTGTACTTGTTGACGCCGATCACCGCCTGCTTGCCGGCGTCGATCCGGGCCTGGGTCTTGGCGGAGGCCTCCTCGATGCGCAGCTTCGGCAGGCCGGCCTCGATCGCTTTCGCCATGCCGCCGAGCGCCTCGACCTCCTGGATATGCTCCCAGGCGCGGCCGGCGAGATCGCGGGTCAGCCGCTCGACATAATAGGAGCCGCCCCAGGGATCGATGATACGGTTGGTGCCGCTCTCCTGTTGCAGGAATAGCTGGGTGTTGCGCGCGATGCGGGCCGAGAAATCGGTCGGCAGCGCGAGCGCCTCGTCGAGCGCATTGGTGTGCAGCGACTGGGTGTGGCCTTGCGTCGCCGCCATCGCCTCGATGGTCGTGCGCATCACATTGTTGAACACGTCCTGCGCGGTCAGCGACCAGCCCGAGGTCTGGCAATGCGTGCGCAGGGACAGCGAGCGCGGGTCCTTCGGATTGAACGGTTTCAGCAGCTTCGCCCAGAGCAGGCGCGCGGCGCGCATCTTGGCGACTTCCATGAAGAAGTTCATGCCGATCGCCCAGAAGAATGACAGGCGCGGCGCGAAACGGTCGACGTCGAGGCCGGCGGATAGCCCAGCGCGCAAATATTCGACGCCGTCGGCGAGCGTATAGGCGAGCTCGAGGTCCTGCGTCGCGCCGGCCTCCTGCATGTGATAGCCGGAGATCGAGATCGAATTGAATTTCGGCATCCGCTGCGAGGTGTAGGCGAAGATGTCGGAGATGATCCGCATCGATGGGCTCGGCGGATAGATGTAGGTGTTGCGCACCATGAACTCTTTCAGAATGTCGTTCTGAATGGTGCCCGACAGCTTCTCCGGCGGCACGCCTTGTTCCTCGGCGGCAACGACGAACAGCGCGAGCACGGGCAGCACCGCGCCGTTCATGGTCATCGACACGCTCATCCGGTCGAGCGGGATGCCGGCGAACAGCGTGCGCATGTCGTAGATGGAATCGATCGCAACGCCGGCCATGCCGACATCACCTGACACGCGCGGATGATCGGAGTCATAGCCGCGGTGGGTGGCGAGATCGAAGGCGACGGACAGGCCCTTCTGCCCGGCGGCGAGGTTGCGGCGGTAGAAGGCGTTGGAGTCTTCCGCCGTGGAGAAGCCGGCATATTGCCTGATCGTCCAGGGCTGGTTGACATACATCGTGGGGTAGGGGCCGCGCAGATAAGGCGCGATCCCGGGCCAGGTCTCCAGGAAATCGATGCCGGTAAGGTCGGCCTCGCCGTAAGCCGGCTTCACCGGGATGCCTTCCGGCGTGAGCCACGGCTGGGCGTTGTCGGCTGGCGGTGGCGCGGCCGTTTTTTCGAATGCGATATCGGCGAAGTTCGGTATGCGGCTCATTCCCTGGCTTCCTCAAGCTCGCGATTTCGCTCGATCAGCTTGTGCACGTTCTTCTTGTAGACGGGATCGTCCAAGCGGCGGTCGGTCATCGCGCCAGACCCGAGCCACAGCAGCCGCGCGAACAGCTTCCCGAGCGTCCATTCCAATTGTGCAAAGCCGAGCAATATGTTTCCGAGCACCCGAAACATCGGCATAGCCTATCACAGTTTCCGCCTCGATGAGGCGATACCTCAATCATGGTCCGGATGCTGGTGGGACACGATGCCGCCAAGCTTCTCCGACCCGTAATTCTGCAGCGTGGTCTGGCTCGGCAGGTTGGCGATCCCGACCACCCAACCAAGGCGGGATTCCGTGCCATATTGCCGGGTCGGAATCATCCGGTCCGGGTGGTCGAACGTACCAGTCATGATCTCGATGCTCGGGCCGTCGATGCGGCGGAAGCTCAAGGGCGTCCCGCAGCTTGCGCAGAAATCGCGCATCGCAATGGAGGAGGAGCGGAACGCGGCCGGCGTGCCGCGGGTCCAGCTGAAATTCTCCCTGGCGATGTCGGCAAAGGAGGCGAACGGCGCGCCCGAGGCTTTCTGGCACATCCGGCAGTGGCAGATGCTGACCTTCAACGGCGCGGCCGTGATCGCAAAGCGGATGGCGCCGCATTGGCAGCCGCCGCTGAGCAGGGGCTTTGTGGTCTCACT
Source organism: Bradyrhizobium sp. Tv2a-2 (assembly GCF_000472425.1). GTDB lineage: Bacteria > Pseudomonadota > Alphaproteobacteria > Rhizobiales > Xanthobacteraceae > Bradyrhizobium. The sequence continues at coordinate 239,339 of NZ_AXAI01000009.1, forward strand.
CTTTGTTGTCTCGGCACTCGTTGTTTCGGCGCTCATGGCTGCTCCGCTTTCCGGTAGGCCTCTTCCAGCACGGCAGGTGCGTTGGAGCCTGCAAAGACGAAGGCGCCGACACCTGCCCCCTTCAATGCGGCCTCCAGTTCACCCGGACGTCCCGCCAGATAGATATGCTTGATTCCTGCGGCTTGAAGGGCGCGGGCAGCTTCGGCCGCCTGCTCGGCATAGACCTTGTCCGACGAACAAAGGCAGGCGAACCCGGCGCCGGAGGCCTTGCAAGCCGCAGCGAGCGCAGACGCGTCGGAAGAGCCTTCGCTGTCGATGGCCTCGATGCCGCCGCTTTCGAAAAAGCTCTTGGCAAAGGTTGCGCGTGCGGTGAAGTCGGAGGCTCGGCCGAGATTGGCGAGGAAGACGCGCGGCCGCTTGCCGGTTTCTTCAAGGATTTGGTCCGAGCGATCGCGCAGCCGCTCGAATGGAGTTGCGAGCCGCGTTGCCGAAAGCGGTGCGAAGCTGATGGTCGCAGCCGGAGCCGGCAGCACCACCGGCTTCACATCCTCGACCGCGACCGGCGCCTCCCGCAAATTGGGAAACTCGCTCGCCCCGGTCAGGACGTCCTTGCGGCGGGCGACGTTGGCTTCGCGTGCGCTGCGCGTTGCTGCCACCTTGCCCTGGATCAGGCCTTGCTGCAGCGCTGCAAAGATGCCGCCGGACTTCTCGATTTCCTGGAATAATGTCCACGAAGCGCTGCTCAATTCTTGCGTGAGGCTCTCGATGCCGCCGGAGCCAGCCGCGGGATCGCTGACCTTGGCGAGATTGGATTCCTCCAGAAGAATGAGCTGCGTGTTGCGCGCGACACGCCGTGCAAACGCTTCGGGCAGGCCGCAGGCCAGCGTGTGCGGCAGCACGGTGATCGCATTGGCGCCGGCTAGACCGGCGGCGAAGGTCGCCATGGTGGCGCGCAGCATGTTCACGTCAGAGTCACGCTGGGTCAGCATGCGCCACGCCGTTTCCGCGGCGATGAAGACCGGCTTCGGCGTGAGGCCGCAGGCCTGCTCGACGCGTGCCCAGAGCAGCCGGAGCGCACGGAATTTGGCCATGGTCAGGAACTGGTCGGCATCGGCGACGAGGCGGAACGACAGCGCGTCGCGCGCGGCATCGAGCGCGATGCCGCCATCCTCCAGCATGCGCAGATAGGCGATTGCGAGCGACAGCGCGAAGGCCAGCTCCTGCACCTCCGAGCCGCCGGCATCATGCACCGGTCGGCCGTCGGCCAGCACGAAGGGCCCCTTGAAGCCGCGCCCGATCAGCCCGCCCACGACTTTCGCAAACGGCGGCGCCATGTCTTGCCAGACGGAAGGTGCCGCACCATAGACCGCCATGGTCGACAGCGCCTGATAGTTGAAGCGGATATCGACCTGAGCGGGATCGATGCGCCTTGCCTCGATCAATGCGGCGAGGCTCTCGCCGGCATTGCCGCGCCCGATCACGGGATTGAGTGCAATCGCGATCCCGGCATCGATCATCACGCCGTCGAACAGCTTTTTCAGCGTCTCCGGGGTTGCGTCGAGCACGCCGAAGCCGCGCGCGCCTGGTCCTCCGGCAAACTCGATCTCGAGACCGGTCGCGCCATTCTCGAGCTCGGCAAGCGCGATGGCGTTGGCCTTCGCGGCATCCGGATGATCGATCCGCTGCATGATCTGCCACGGCGCCGCTGCCGCGCGGCCGGGGAGCGGCGTCGCATTGGTCGCGCGGCGGTAGATCGGCTCGATCTTGAGGCCGTCATAGGTCTTGCCGACCAGCTTCTCGAACGGCGCGCCTTTCAGCACCCCGTCCACCAGCTTGCGCCAGTCGTCGAAGCTGGCTTGCGGGAAATCGGAGGCCAAGGGCAGGTCGGATGGTGAGGTCATGCGGTATTTCGCTCCCGGTATCGAGCCGGAAATTGCCACGGCCGGCCGGCCAAGCCAAACGCTTGTTTTAGGTCAATCCAGCGCCGGCAGCCGCTCGATACCCGCGCTTGACAGGCTCGCCAGTGCCGCTTTGACATCGCATCCGCCGATCTTGCGCTGAGGCGCTATTTCGGCCAGCGGAACCAGCACGAAGGCGCGTTCGAGAACGCGCGGATGTGGAAGCCTCAGCGTCGCCGTCTGCAGCGCCAGGTCGTCATATGCGATCAGGTCGAGGTCGAGCGTGCGCGGTCCCCAGCGGCGTTCCACGGTCCGGTCGCGGCCGAAATTCCGCTCGACGGCTTGCAAGACCGCGAGCAGGGCATGTGGCTCAAGGCCAGTCTCGATCTCGATGCAGGCATTGACAAAAGGCGGCTGCTGCTCGTCGCCCCAGGGCGGGGTCGCATAATCGGAGGAGCGTGCCAGGAGCCTTGCTTGGGCGAGCGTGCAAGTCTCCGCAATCGCAGCCTTGAACGTCGCACGGACATCGCCGACATTGCCGCCAAGTGCAATGATCGCGCTAGCCATGCGTCGGCGGATGTCGGTTGCGCGTCAGCACCACGCCGACATCCTCGAAAATCTCCGCAATCGGCGCATGCGGCTTGTGCACGGTGACCTTGACGGCGCGTACCTTCGTAAACGACGACAGGATCGCATCCGCCACTGCGCCGGCGGCGCGTTCCAGGAGCTTGTAGTTGGCGTTTTTGAAAGCGTCGGTCGCGGTCCCGACCACGTTGGAATAGGAAATCGTATCGGACAGGCGGTCGCTGCGCGAGGATTCCGAGAGGTCGGCGTAGAGTTCGAGATCGATCACGAAGCGCTGGCCGACCTCCGTCTCATGCTTCATCACGCCATGACGGGCATGGACGACGACGCCTTTGATGAAGATGGTGTCGGTCATCGCTTCTCCTCGATCGCAGCCGCAAAGCGCAGCGCCTGCACGGTTTCCGCAACATCATGTGCGCGAATGATGTCGGCGCCGCGCTGAGCGGCGATCACATGCGCCGCGATCGATCCGCCCAGGCGCTCCTCCGGCTCGGCGGGACCAACGGTTGCGATGAAGCGCTTGCGCGAGGCGCCGACCAGGATCGGCAGGCCGAAGGCTGCGAGCTCATCCAGCCGCGCCAGCGCGGTCATGCTTTGCTCCGAGGTCTTGCCGAAGCCGATGCCGGGATCGAGCACGATATTGCCCGCGGGAATCCCTGCGCTAGCTGCGATCTCGAGCGAGCGCGCAAAGAACTCGGCGATGTCCTTCATGATGTCGATGGCGGGATCGGCCGCGTCGCGGTTATGCATGACAATGACCGGCACGTTGCGCGCGGCGACCAGCTTTGCCATTTCAGGATCACGCTGCAGGCCCCAGACGTCATTGGCAATGGCGACACCGGCGTCGAGCGCAAAGGCCACGACCTTGGCCTTCATGCTGTCGATAGAGACGGGCACGCCGAGCTTCACGACGTCGTAGAGGATCGGCTTGAGCCGCCTGATCTCCTCATCCCCCGTCACCGGGCTTGCGCCACCATAAGGGCGGGTGGATTCCGCACCGACATCGATGATGTCGGTGCCTTCCGCGACCATGCGCTGCGCGTGCCTGAGGGCTGGGCCGGGCGCATAAAAATGACCGCCGTCGGAGAAGGAGTCCGGCGTGACATTTAATACGCCCATCACGGCCGGATAAGGCCTTGCCAAAAGCTTCCGCAACAGCGGATGCCGGGGGGCCGCGCCTGGTGACCACGTGGCCGTCATGGGCAGTCTGGACGGGGTCGCACTCATGCCGGTGGCTTTGCGCGGTTAGCGTCCCCGAGTCAAGCCGCGGAGGCGTGCCGTTTGCCCGTCAATGCCGTGGGATCATGTTTGATTTGTATGCAAAGGCCGCTTCGCGCCCCGAGTTTGCAGCGAGCGACTGTTGCGAGTGAGCGCCCAACGGGGGCGGCTAATAGGTGATCTTGGGTTGCAGCTTGCGGGCCTGCGCGATCAATTGCGCGACCGATTTCTCCGATGGCAGGATGCGCACCAGCCTGCGCTTGGTGTTCACGTCTTTCATATTCTGCGCGAGTCGCGCCGGATTGCGATGTGCGAGCTCGCGCACCGTGGTGGGCCCGGCGGCACGGACCAGCCCGACCTTGGCCTTGCCCATCCCGGGGATGCGCATGTAGTCGGCGACATTGGCCCACTCCAGCAATTGCTGCTCACTAATGCACGTCTTCGCAGACAGCGCCTTGCGCCCCTTCACAGTGCGGGCCGCCTCGAGCAGCGCCTCGGTGGTCCGAACGCCGTGCGATTTGAGCTTTTGAGCGGCAAAGGCCGTCATGCCTTCCAGCTCGGAGAGGGGGTATGTCATGATACTCGATATCAGAAGGTGATTTAGGCGAACTGGCTGAGCCCCGGCGTCCCCGCGATGATCTCGCCCATTTGATCCGCTCCGATTATGTCATGGCCAAAGCGCAAAAGTTCACGGACGACCGTTTGAATTTCCGTGATGCTGAGGCCAAGGCCGATCAACTTGGTGCCAACGGCCATCAGGCTGTTGCCCATCAAGCGCGCAAGCCCGCCGCCATTCGATGCTGCGATAGCCGCCTCTGCACCTGGAATCTGATTGATCAAGGCCTGAACCTTGTCTGAAGGTCGCGTGCTGCGTAGGAACCCCAAAATGATCCCTACGGTTTTTTCAGCGACAGACCGATCGATGCCGGCTTTTGCAGCCAGCTGTCCAATCAATTCGTCCATAATGCCCCGCCTCAACCGGTTTTGAACCGGCCCCTCGAATTAAGAAATCATCTTGAGCTTGCGCATGACGAAATTCAAGCGATGACCACAACGCAAAGCACGATTCATCTGCAATCGCGTTGCAAGTGTTGCAGCAATGCAAGAGCGGTCGAGGGATTTTACGGGTTTCGCAATGCGGAGAAAGACTGTTGTGTCTGGTGGTTGGCCGAAAGCACGTAAGCGCTCGGTTGACCGGCCTCGCGTATGCCGCAATGCGGCGATCGGAACGGTTTAAATCGGCTTGCAAGATGCAGTATGATCCGACTTAAGGAGAAGACTTAAGGAGAAGATGGGTGAACCGAGACCGATGACGATGACGTCCAGCGACAAAATGTCCGATACCGACACGAAGATCTTCGTCGGCAAGGGCGAAGAGCCGGCGTGGCTGACGCTTGCGCTCGCCAACCGCCATGGTCTCGTCACCGGCGCCACGGGAACCGGGAAGACGGTAACGCTACAGGTCATGGCCGAGGGCTTTGCGCGCGCCGGCGTTCCCGTATTCGCCGCCGATATCAAGGGCGACCTCTCGGGGATTTCAGAAGCCGGCGAGGCCAAGGACTTTATCATCAAGCGGGCCGGCGAGATCGGGCTCAACTACGAGCCGGACCGCTTCTCCGCCGTCTTCTGGGATGTGTTCGGCGAGCAGGGACATCCGGTGCGGGCGACGGTGACCGAGATGGGCCCGCTGCTGCTGGCGCGCATGCTCGATCTCAACGATGTGCAAGAAGGCGTGCTCAATGTCGCGTTCCGCGTCGCCGACGAGAACGGGCTCGCGCTGATCGACATGAAGGATTTGCGGGCGCTGCTGGATGCCATCGTGCCCGATCCGGGCAACAAGGGCGACGACGATCCGCTGGCGCAGATCCGCAAAGCAGCGCAATCCTTTGGCAACGTGACACGGGCAACCGTGGGCACCATCCAGCGTCAGCTCCTCGTTCTGGAAAACCAGGGCGGCACCAAATTCTTCGGCGAGCCTGCGCTGTCGTTGCAGGATTTCATGCGCACCGACCGCGACGGGCGCGGCATGATCAACATCCTGGTCGCCGACAAATTGATGCAGAACCCGCGGCTCTATGCCACCTTCCTGCTATGGATGCTGTCGGAGCTGTTCGAGCAAATGCCGGAGGCCGGCGATCCACCCAAGCCGAAGCTCGTGTTCTTCTTTGACGAGGCGCATCTTCTCTTCAACGACGCGCCGAAGGCGTTGATGGAGAAGATCGAGCAGGTGGTGCGGCTGATCCGCTCCAAGGGCGTCGGCGTCTATTTCGTCACCCAGAATCCGATCGACGTGCCTGATCGGGTGCTCGGCCAGCTCGGCAACCGCGTGCAGCACGCGCTGCGCGCCTATACGCCGCGCGACCAGAAGGCAGTGTTGGCCGCAGCCCAAACCTTCCGGCCCAATCCCAAGCTCGATACCGCCAAGGTCATCATGGAACTCGGCAAGGGCGAGGCGCTGGTCTCGTTCCTGGAAGGCAATGGCGTACCGGCCATGGTCGAACGGGCTCTGATCCGTCCGCCGTCAGCACGGATCGGGCCGATCACGCCCGAGGAACGCAGGGCGATCATGGATCAAAGCCCTTTGAAAGGAAAATACGACACGGCCATCGACTCCGAGTCCGCTTACGAGATATTGCAGAAGCGCGTCGCGGGGACTGCGGCGACCGCCGAGGCGGCGGCGGGCGGCAGCATATGGGACAAGATCGGTGGCATCGTGAGCACGATATTCGGCACCAATGTCAGGCGCGGCAGGCTGTCAACCGGACAGTTGATCGCGCGCAAAGTGACGCGCTCGGTCACCGACCAGGTGGTCGGCGGCGTGGCGGCCGATATCGGCAAGTCGGTCGCGGGCTCGATCGGCGGCTCGGTGGGACGCGCGATCGTGCGCGGCACGCTCGGCGGACTGTTGCGCCGATGATCTCCAACATCCGGTTTGAACGCGCGTGACCGGCGAAAAAGCGAGCCTGCCGAGATATCCGTCGCTGCGGATGCCGGTCGATATCCTGTTCTTCTTTTGCTGCCTACTCCTGGTCGGCGATGTGCTCGTCCCGGAGATCTTCGGCAGCGGCAAGACCAAGGACTATCCCCTGTGGTTCTGGGCGGGACAGCAGGTTCTGCAGGGCAACGCGCTATATCCAAGCGACCCCAACAGCTATTTCGATTTCATCTATCCGCCGCTGCCGGCGGTGCTGCTCGCGATCCCCGCCTGGTTCGGCAAGGTCGCGCTCTATGCATGTTTGGCGCTGCTCAACGTGGTGGCGTGGTGGGTGACGGCGCAGCTCTCCCACGCCATGACGGGATCGGGCAGGGTGCCCGGGCAATGGCTCTATTTCTTCTCAGGCCTTGTCACTATCGGCTTCGTGTTCGACATGTTCGACCTCGGCCAGCCCAATCTCGTGCTGATGGCGCTGATGATGTACGGCTTCTGGTCGATGCAGCAGCAGCGGCCATGGATGGCGGGAAGCATGTTTGCGCTCGCGACCGCCATCAAGGTGTTTCCGGTCGCCGTGTTTCCCTATCTGGTGTGGCGAAAGCAATGGACCGCGCTTGCCAGCATGGCGGTCTTCCTGGTCGTGTTCTTGTTCGTGGTGCCGGCGCCGGTCCGCGGCTTCCAGCACAATATCGCCGAGCTCAAGACCTGGTACCAGGGCATGGTCGGCGCGAGCTCGGAGAAGGGGTTCGGCCAGCGCGACGAGCAGAACTGGTCCTGGGTCAACCAGTCGATCATCGCTGTGACCCACCGCCTGACGCGCCCGGTCAACTACAATCAGGACGATCCGGCAAAGCCCGTCCGCACCATGAATGTGGTCGACCTCTCGTTCAAACAGGCTAACCTTGTCGTGCTCGCCGTATCGCTTCTGCTCGGGCTCGGCTTCCTTGCGGTGATGCCGCCCGCCGCGCGGCGGACGGCGGCCTCGGATGCCGAGGAGATCGGCATCCTGTTCTGCCTGATGACGGTCGCCTCGCCGCTGGCGCGGCAATACTACTTCATGTGGCTGTTCTATCCGGTGACCATCCTGATGCACCGCGCGGTCTACGATCCGCGGCGAGGCGCGAGGGCCTTGAGCTGGCTGGTGCTTGCTCTCGCCGGGCTCCTGATGTGCCTGTCCTTTCCGACCTTCCCGAAAGACCTGCAGGCCTATGGTAACAATCTGCTGGCGACCTTCGTCATCGCCGCGGGGCTGGTCTGGCATATCCTCAATCCGGCCAAGCCGGATACATCTAGCTCGGACGTTGGGGCGGCGGTAAAAGCATCGGTGGCGAACAGCCAGGCATAAGGAAGTGCAGAATGTCCAATCCGTCGCAGCTCAACTCGGTTCTCGATCGCATCGACGCCGATTTCGACAACAGCCTGCAGCGGCTGTTTGCGCTGTTGCGCATCAAGTCCATCTCGGCCGATCCGGCCTTTGCCGAAGACTGCAAGAAGGCCGCCGATCATCTGGCAAAGGACATCGCGACAGTCGGCTTTTCCTCCGAGGTGCGGCCGACCGCCGGCCATCCCGCCGTCGTCGGCAAGAGTAACGGCAAGAGCAGCGGCGCCGCGCGGCCGCATGTGCTGTTCTATGGCCATTATGACGTGCAGCCGGTCGACCCTCTCGAGCTTTGGCACCGGCCGCCGTTTGAGCCGGTCGTGACCGATCACGCCGACGGTCGCAAGATCATCGTCGCTCGTGGCGCCGAGGACGACAAGGGCCAGGTGATGACCTTCATCGAAGCCTGCCGCGCCTGGAAATCGGTCACCGGTTCGCTGCCTGTCGATATCACCATGCTGATTGAGGGCGAGGAGGAGGTCGGCTCGAAGAATTTCGTGCCGTTCCTCGAAGCCAACAAGAAGGAGTTTGCAGCCGATTTCGCGATGGTCTGCGACACCGGCATGTGGGACCCTGACACGCCGGCCATCACCACCTCGCTGCGCGGCCTCGTCTATGACGAGGTCAAGATCAAGGCTGCCAACCGCGACCTGCATTCAGGCATGTTTGGGGGCGGCGCGCAGAACCCGATCCGCGTGCTGACCAGGATCCTGGGCTCGTTGTTGGACGACAACAACCACATCACCATTCCGGGTTTCTACGACGGCGTGAAGGACCTGCCGCCCGACATTCTGGCGCAGTGGAAGAAGCTCAATCTCACGCCCGAGACGTTCTTGAAGCCGATCGGGCTCTCGATCCCCGCGGGCGAAAAGGATCGTCTGTTGATCGAGCAGCTGTCCTCGCGCCCGACCTGCGACGTCAACGGCATTGTCGGCGGCTATATCGGCGAAGGCTCCAAGACCGTGATCCCGGCGCAGGCCTCGGCGAAGATTTCCTTCCGCCTGGTGGAGGGACAGGACCCGGCCAAGATCCGCAAGGCCTTCCGCGATTATGTGACGGCGCTTGTGCCGAAGGATTGCTCGGTCGAATTCGGCGACCACTCCTCGGCGCCGGCGATCGCGCTTCCGTGGACCATGAAGCCGCTCGCGGCTGCGAAGCAGGCGTTGACGGAGGAATGGGGCAAGGAGGCGCTCCTGATCGGCTCCGGCGCCTCGATCCCGATCGTCGCCGATTTCAAGAAGACGCTCGGCCTCGACACGCTCCTGGTCGGCTTCGGGCTCGACGACGACAACATCCATTCGCCGAACGAGAAGTACGACTTGAAGAGCTTCCACAAAGGTATTCGTTCCTGGGCGCGCATCCTCGCCGCGCTCGCCGAATTGCCGCGGGCATGAGGCGGCGCCGCTTCCTGACGTTGGCGGCAACCGCCGCGCTCGTGCCGGGCTTTGCGGCGCGGGCGGAGCAGGCGGGAAAGATCTGGCGGATCGGGCAGGTCGCTCTCGGCACCGATCCGACCGCGCCGATCGCGACCGCACTCGAGCGGCATTTGGCCCAGCTCGGCTATGAGCAGGGCAAGACCATTACGCTGAACAGCCGGCTGGTGATTCCGACCCCGCCGGCCGTGGAAGACGCGATCCGCTCGCTTCTTCCCAATATCGATTTGCTGGTGGTGTGGAGCACGATCGGCGCGGTTGCGGCCAAGAGGCTGGCTTCCAACATTCCCGTCGTCTTCCTGTCCGTGGGCGCGCCCGTCGACATCGGCCTGGTGCAGAGCCTTGCCCATCCCGGCGGCAACATGACCGGCGTGACCTTTGAAGCCGCGAGCGAAACCTATGCCAAGCGGCTGCAGTTCCTGAAGGAGATCATTCCCTCGCTCAAGCGCGTGGCGGTGCTGCGCGCACATGGCGACGTCAACGGCACCTTTGCGTTGGCGTCGATGGAGAAGCCCGCCGCCGAATTCGGCGTCTCGCTGATTCCGGTCGACGTCGAGACCTCCGAAGGGATGGAAGCAGCTTTTGCGCGGATGAGAGATGCGCAGGCGGGAGCCTTGATCGTGGTTGCGGGCGCGCTCACTTACGACAACAGCAAGGAGATCGCCGCGCTCGCGCTGCGCTACCGCCTGCCGTCCTGTCACGGCTTCAAGGAAACCGTGGCGGGTGGCGGCCTGATCAGCCTGGGACCTGACGTCATCATGATGGCCGCGCAGGCAGCGATCTACATCGACAAGATCATCCACGGTGCGAGCCCCGCGGACCTGCCGGTCGAGCAACCCACGCGCTACGAAGTATATGTCAACCTGAAGACGGCCGAGGCGCTCGGCCTCACGATGCCCGAGACCGTGCTCGCGATTGCGGACGAGGTGATCGAGTAGGCGTTGTCTTCCGCAGGTTGTGGGATGGGTAGAGCGCGGCGAAATCCATCATCTCACGACGGCATCCATATGACCGGCTATCGTCGCGACTTAGTGCTCATAAATTTCGGTCATGTCCGCTTCGCTCCAATAACAACCACTTTTGTGCCGGCGCAGCAAACGACGCGATGGGCCAGAAGGAGACATTCGGCGGTGCGAACGACCTATGAGGCAAAATATCAGCTGCGTGGTGCGCGCCGCCAAAGCGGGGCTCAATCCGTGGGCTGCGGGCCGTCGTAGCCTTCGATCACGATGATATCGATGTCCACGGCGCCCGCGCGCAGTGCCCTCGCCTTGGTGTATTCAGGTGAGCGGTAGCAGGCGAGCGCGGTTTCGTAGTCCTTGAACTCGATCACGATATTGCGGTCGCGCGCCTTGCCCTCCACCGCCTCGAAGGTGCCGCCGCGCACCCGGAATTTCGCGTCGTATTTGCGGAGCACCGCCGCGAGGGCGGGGCCGTAGGCTTTGGTGTATTCGGGTTTGATCACATCGATGCGCCCGATCCAATACCCGTTCGGCATGTTGTCCTCCTCATCTTTGCATTCTCAAATCAAAAGGGGCCACTGGGGGTTAAATTGCTCTGCGGTGCCGATTGTTCCGTCGGGTTGACGACACCGTTGGGCTTGAGGTAGTGGCGCGGCGGGGCGAGGCTAATCGAGCGTCGAGGTCCGTTCAGGGTCACTTGCGTCGCTGTCCCTCAAGCGCGCGCAACCGCCGATGTCTGCTTCACCCGGGAAGCGACTGAATTATTGCGTCGCCGCGAAATGACGCGAAGGGCCATGAACTAACATTGATGTTGCGGCCTAAACCATGCTGTCGTTAGTCGGAAGCGGCACGTTGGCAATCGACGCGAATCACCCGCCGTTGCGGCCCGCTTTGGGTTCCTAAGCCAACGAACGCCCTCCTCTTGTTTTGTATGTCTCAATCACCAGAGCTTACGAGTTCAGGGGCGAAAGTGCACCCCGCAGTATCGAGCTCGAAATCCCCATGAGTCCCGTGAAGGGATCATCCAACTCCAAAATCAGAAAGATCGCACCGGCAAACGACAGCGCACCTACAAACAGCGAGATCGTGACGACCATATTCGTCCGCGCAAACAGGGTGGCGCTCACAAAGATCACGCTCAGCCAAAATACCATAATTACCAGAAAAGGCGTCGGAATTGAACTGCCGGCCTGCGTAAACAATTGCAGTCGCATCTGCGCGCCTTCCGTGAAAGCCGCAATAGCGCGAGACTGCAGGGAACGCTGCGTATCGTTATTCGGCGATAGCCGTTCGAGCTCATTGTAGAACGCCCACGCCTCCACGCTGGACTCGAAGCGCACGGGTTTCCCGGTCGGGTTCGCTTGCTCGCGCCAAATGCGATCAGCCATCGGTGGTATGCTCTGCCTCAGGAGCTTTCGGACAGAGGTTGCTTCCGGTCCGTATTGCGAAAGCAGATCGTCCAGAAGAATGATCGTTGCGGTCATCTGCTTGACCTGGTTTGTTTTCTGGTCGAACGTGGTTTTTGCGGATGCGATCAACAGACCCAGTACGAGTGCGCTCAGTGTGCCAATCAGCCCGGCGGTCAGCTTTACGACGTCCTTGGAGTCCGAGTGCAAGTGATGTTCCGACAACAACGGCCGTACGGCCATCCCAACCAGGGCGCCAGCAAATATCAGCGCGAACACAAACAACGAAACCGATAGATTCATCATATTTGCGAATGCTCCACCACCTCAGTGACCATACTGACCTTAACTCCGATTGTGCGGGCTTGTCTAAAGACCCGTTCCTGAGACCAAGTTCGACATGCAGTTGGCAGGCGGATTTCGTCGCGAAGGGTAAGCAGGAGACATAAAACCTTGTGATGCATTACATTGGATGGCCTCACACGGAGTCATCGACCAGGGATTGAGGTGGCGACATGCCCGACTACATCTTCCTCATGCATGACGATGCGAATGACTACGATCAGGCGTCGTGGGAGCCATAGCTGCGGAGCCTAGGGGAGCGGCAGTCATTCGAAGGAGGCAGCGCGATCGGCAGCGGGCTTTGTGCGCGGAAGATCGGCACTCCACCATCAATCACCGCTCATCTTGTGGGGTTCATCCGAGTGACCGCTGCAAGCTTCGATCAGGCAAAATCATTATTGATCGGCAATCCTCATTTTGAGGCGGGAGGGACGGTCGAGATACGCGAATTACCACGATCGAGTTAACCTTCGCGGGAGAAGGCTTCTGCGAATGTCCGGATCGGGTCATTTGCGTCGCTGTCCCTCAAGCGCGCGCAACCGCCGATGTCTGCTTCACCCCGGAAGCGACTGAATTATTGCGTTGCCGCGAAATGGCGCGAAGGGCCAGCAGCGGCCATCCCGCTCTGGCCAAGACGTATCTGCAAGGATGCCGAACGCCTACTAAAATCGCGTCCCCGCTGGGGCTGTGCGACTTTGTTGATCCGGTTCGTAGTCGACAAGCGGATCAATGCCGTCGCCAAGCGACTAAGGAGCTCGCTGGCTATCGCGTGATCAGACCTTGGCTGACATCGACCTTTGATGAGCTGACCGTGTATTGCTGAACGACTTTGCTCCTGTCGAAAAAGATCACGAGCGACTTCTTATCGCCTTCAGCGCCGCTGTGAATGAGGTTCACATAGGGAATAAAGTTTGTGGGCTTCGAGTGCATTCTGGAGAAATCGTATTCCCATGTTTCGTTGCCGCTATCGGTGAAGGAGGTCTTTGCAGGGTCGCCATATAGGCCACGCACATTCTGTTGAGTGGTTTTACCCTTGATCAATTGCGCGGACACACTCTCGGGCGTCGCGTCAGCGATGCTTTCATTGCCAACGCTAGCGCACCCGCTCAGCAAAGCAAATGAAAGGCTTGCTGCCAAAGAGATCCGCCATGACATTAGTACCCTCCAACACTATGACTACCGAAAAGCACTCACCCTCCTGGACGACCTCCCGGGCCGAACGGTGGCAGCCAGTGACATTGGTCGGTTGACAACCGACGATTGCCGACGACTGTTGCCAAATGTCCTCAATCCGACCGTTGGCAGCGGTTGTTGCAGCAGGCGAAACAGCCGGTACGGGTGTCAGGAGGCACGCAAAAGCAAAAACGCCGCCCGGGATTGGACGGCGTTTGATTTCGAGAACGTGTAGAGGGTGTATGCGCCGCAATCTAGCGCATTCGCGGGGATTCGTCCATCGCATGATTGGTCAGGCCGGATTTGGCGTGACCGGGTAGGGGCCGTCGCTGAAGGTGCGGTCATGATAGCCCTTGCTGCCGACCGCGCGTGCAAGCGGGCTCATGATGTCGCCGCCGGCCCTGAGGCGGTCAATCAGCGTGCCGAAGTCATGGCGGGGTTGCCAACCGAGTTCGGTGCGGGCCTTTTCGTTGACATAGACGCGATCGATGCTGTCGATCATGGTCCAGCCGCGCTTTGCATATTCCCGCTCAAAGGCGGGCACGCGGCGCCGGACGACCTGCGTTGCGCGATCGCGCAGCTCCGCGAGGTCATCGTGTGAGAAAGGCGTCGTGGCGCTGATGATATATTTCGCAAACCCCGCCAGCGGCGCGCGAGCGGCGGCGAGCAGGTGCGCCTCGACCACATCCTCGATGTCGACCCGGCGATAGAGAAACTCGTTGACCTTGGCATTGTCGCCGCCAAAGGTCGCGCGCACCGCGGCGTTGTCGTCCTCCTCCGGAAAGAAGCGCGAGGTCCTGAGCACGATGGTCGCAAGCGCATGGTTGCGCGCGAACAGTTGGCAGAGGTCCTCGGCCGCGGCCTTGGTGACGCCGTAGATGTTCTTCGGGACCGACGTCACCTCTTCCGTCACCCAGGCCGCGGGCGCGCCGGGCGGCGGCACCAGCGCGTCTCCGAACACGCTGGTGGTCGAGGTGTAGACAAAGGCCGCAACCTTCGCCGCGGCCGCTTCCTCCAGCAGGTGCAGCGTGCCGGTGACGTTGACGTCCACAAAGTCCTGCCGGCTGTGGGTCGCCACATGCGGCTTGTGCAGCGTCGCGGCATGCAGCACCGCCGTGACGCCCCTCATGCAGCTGCGGACGAAGCCGCGGTCGGTGATCGAGCCGATGCGCTGGGTGAAGGCTGCGGCGCGATTGTCAATGCCGACGACCTCATGGCCCCGGGCCTTGAGCGTGCGGACCAATGCTTCGCCGAGATGGCCGGAACTGCCGGTCACCAGGAACGTCACCTTGCAAACCTCTCGCGGCTTCCGCCCTCGACGGCCGTCAGGTCTTGTAGCTCGGATCGAGGCGGTCGAGCTTGCGTAGGAGCGGTGGCCAGACCAGCCTGGTCGACCGCAATTCGGCGCGATCGGCGTTACCGAACAGCGTGTTGTTCTTGTCGATCACGGCCTCTTCGACTGGATAGGCAGTCGGGCCCAGCATGCGGGTGTGCACCTGCATCGAGCAGGCCCGCTCCAGGTGGTACATGCGCTCGAACGCGGATGCGACCGACTGGCCGACGGTCAAGGTGCCGTGGTTGCGCAGGATCATGTGGTTCTTGTTGCCGAGGTCGCGCTGCAGCCGCGGCCGTTCGTCATGATCCAGCGCGACGCCCTCATAGTCGTGATAGGCGAGGTCGTGGGTGACG
Organism: Bradyrhizobium sp. Tv2a-2; assembly: GCF_000472425.1. Lineage (GTDB taxonomy): Bacteria > Pseudomonadota > Alphaproteobacteria > Rhizobiales > Xanthobacteraceae > Bradyrhizobium. Next base: position 254,355 of record NZ_AXAI01000009.1, read on the forward strand.
AATTGCGCGGTCTGGTTCAGCGGCAGGAGGCCTTCCGTGCAGCTCGACACCGCGGTGCCATCGATGGTGTGGAGATGGAGCACGCAGATCGCGTCCTCGCGCACCTCGTGGATCGCGGAGTGGATGGTGAAGCCGGCCGGGTTGATGCTGTAGTCGCTCTTGCTGAGCTGGTTGCCATGGAGATCGACCTTCACGAGGCTCGAGGCGGTGATCTCCTCGAACAGGAGGCCGTAAGGGTTGATCAGGAAATGATGCTCGGGTCCCGGCACGCGGGCCGAGATATGGGTGTCGACCAGATCGTCCCAACCATACAGCGCGACGAGCCGGTAGCAGGCGGCGAGATTGATCCGTTGGGTCCACTCGGCCTCCGTCATACCCGACGGCACTTCCTTGAGGCGAGCTTCGGCTGGTGACATGGTCGTTTTCTCCCGTAAATATTGTTTCTCGCAGGCAAGCGTAATCCCGCGCACGCCCGTCAGCAAGGCGCGGGTGCCGGCCGACAGCTATGCCGTTATGGCGTCCGGCTATGGCGCGAATCTGCCCGTCTAAAGCATGATCCGGAAAAGTGTGTAGCGGTTTTCCGATCATGCTCAATCAAAGACCTAAAGTGCGATGACGATTCAACCAAATCTCATCGCGCTTTAGGGCGGCGGAATCGACAGCAACGTCGTGATGCTCTGACCGCGGATGTCGTAGACGCGGGCGTAGACGACGTCGTCACGCTTGACCTCGACCATCACAGGCGCGTTGAGGCCTTTGCAGTAGAATTCGCCGAGGGTCATGGCGAAATCGGCAGCATGGCTGCGCCAGTCGATGGAGAAGTCGGGACCGAGCGCGACCTGTGCCGGCCGCTGCGGGCCACACACCGCAACCTTCCACTTGCGTCCGTCTGGCGGAAATTCCTGCTTCTCGGCAAGCTGCTCGCGCAGCTCGTCGGAGGCCTGTTTGAAAGCAAGTCCCCAGTAATCCAGCATGAAGCGCTCGTCGGCCCCGCGCACGGTGCCGGCGATGTGGTTGAAGTAGGTGTATTGGTAGGGATGCAGGCGTATCATTTCGCCGAGCGACAGCAGCAGGCCGAAGCAGAACGCAGCCAGCAGCACCGGCTGCCAGGCGCGGCGATTTTGCGCGAGCCTGTTCACGGCCCAGGCGAAAGCGAAGCCGCCGACCACGGCCATCGGCGGGATCACGAAGACGAAATGGCGGATGCCGTTGTAAAGCGCCGGGCGTTTCACCATGGCGATCGCGATCGGCAGCGAAGCCGCCAGTGTCAGCATCAAGAGGATCGTCTTGCGCCGCGCCGGAACGCCGCGCCGCGCCAGCATGATGAAGGTGCCCACCGCGCCGCCGATCGCGAGTGCGAGCAGCACCTCGGGCATCTGCAGCGCGAACAGGGTCGGCAGATAGGACCAGGGCATGTCCGGCACCGACACCAGCGCACCGTCGAACATTTCCTTCCAGGGCTTCTCGAAGAAATGCGAGAAGTAGGTCAGCGCCACGAAGGGATTTTGCGGCTCGATGATCGACCACGGCCAGATCAGGCCCATGATGAGATAGCCGAGCACGAGGCCGGGGATCAGCACATAGACCACATGCAGGAAGCGGACACCGGCCTCGCGGATGCCCTGGGTGCGGATTTCGTCGATGAAGACGGGCAAAAAGCCGATCAGCGCATAGACCAGCGCCAGCCCGGCGAGAATGCGCGAACCGATCGACAGGCCCGCACCGAGCCCGATGATCAGGACGGTCCGCGGCGAGGGAGACGGATATTCCTCGGCCAGGCGTACGAGCCCGAGCATCAGGATCACCATCGCCACCGCGAACGGCGCATCCTTCGGGTTCATGAACATGTGCCCATAGTAGATCGGGCACAGCGCGAGCAGCAGCAGCGCGGCAAGGCCGGCAAGCGGCCCACCGACGCGGCGCGCAAGCCGCCAGCTTACGGCAAGGCCGATGACCCCGACCACGGCGCCGACGAGTCGGCGCGTCTCGAACAGCTCGAGCGGGATGATCTTGTGCAGGAGCGCGGCCGCCATGTCGAAGCCGCCGCCATACATGTACAGGTTGGCAAAGGAGAGCGCGCCGGTGTCGTGGAACCCGGAACCGTACATGCGCAACAACAGGTCGGCATACTCGGCGTGCGTGTAATCGTCCCAGCCCAGGCCATATTCGCGAAAGGTGAGCCCCGCGACCAGACCGACCACGGCCAGCGCGAACCAGGCGAGATCATCGCAGGTCTGTTCCACCGAGCGCCGTACTGGCGTATCGATGACTGAGGTTGTGATGGAAGACATGGCTATTGGTCGGCGTCCCCTATTGAGCCCAAAATGGCGCTTCGGGCCTCAATCCCCGGCATCCATATAGCGCGAGATGGCGCGGCGCGTAATCGTCCATTGTGGCTTAAATCCTGATGCGATGCAGCAATTCCAGTTTTCTGATATGCTTGCTTACGATTACTCGTGCCTCGCTGAAGGGAATGTGAATAACTATCTGACGGCCTTTCTTTTTTGGAACCGGCGCGAGATTTGGCGATTGGCCCTGTGGACAATATGACGGTATCGTGGCGGGGCGGCTTTGCGCGGGATCAAGAGGCGCGACCGGGGGTATTCGGATGATGATTGGTCTCTTGGTCGCGGGAATCGTCGCCATGTTGGCGGGGCTCCTTGCGATCGCGTACGGGTTTCTGCTCGACCTCAGCTTTGGCAATACACTGATTCTGGCCGGAGCGTTTGGCGTGTGCAGCGGCCTGATCGTGCTTGGCCAGACCGCGGTGGTGCATGAATTGCGCAATCTCGGCCGCAAGCTCGGCCCCCGAATGGCCGCCGAGGTACGTTCCCGGCCGGGCGCCGGTGAGGAGGGCTTCGCGCCGCCGCGCGACCTCGGGACGCCAATGGAGGCAATGCCGCCCGCCATCCCGACTGCGTCGGTGCCGCCCTGGCGGGACGAGGCGCCGTCCCGCGATCGGATGCGACAAGACCCAACTGTCGCCCCGCCGCCGGAGGTCGTCGAACCCGCGTCGCCGAAGCGGCGTAACCTGCTGTTTTCGTCGACAGTGCGGAAAGATCGTGAGCGGCCGCAAGCCCCGGTCGAGGAGGCTGCGGACACGGATCAGCAAGCCCTCCCTGAAGCCAGCGATGCGCCGCCGGCAAGCTTTGAGGAGGCCTGGCCGCGCGCCATGCTCCCGTCGGAGGCGATGGCGCAGCGGCGGGCTGCTCGGGCTGCTTTCGCCCAGGGCAAGGCAGGCGCGGCTCCGCCGGATCGGTCTGCGCCGGCTCCGGCGCCGCGCGATGCGCCGCCGCCGGCAACAGCGGCCATGGTGATCAAGTCTGGCGTCGTCGATGGCATGGCCTATTCGCTGTATTCGGATGGCTCGATCGAGGCCGAGATGCCCGAAGGCATGATGCGCTTTGCCTCGATCGATGAACTGCGGGCTCATCTCGACCAGCGGCCATGACGGCTGTATTGGCTTCAATCGCCTAAATCGAGCCCAAGTCTTCTTGTCAGATCAGCAGTAATCAGCCCATATTCGCTAAGATAAACGCGATTCCGGCGCGTATTGACGCATTCCGGATACTGTCATTCGAAGGTGGCGCAACCCAAGGATTTCGCATCATGACGGATGCCGCCGGCAAGAGCTTTGTCGACCTCACGGCCAATATCGTATCGGCCTATCTCAGCAACAATCCGACGCCGGCGTCAGAGATCCCGAACCTGATCAGCCAGATCCACGCCGCACTGCTGCGGGTTTCGAGCGGCCGCAGCGAGGCGCCGCCGGAGCCGGCAAAGCCGGCGGTGTCGGTGAAGAAATCGATCCATCCCGACTATCTGGTGTGTCTGGAGGACGGCAAGCGCTTCAAGTCGCTCAGGCGCCATCTGCGCACGCAATACAACATGACGCCGGAACAATACCGGGACAAATGGGGTCTGCCGCCGGACTATCCGATGGTCGCGCCGAACTACGCCGTGGCGCGCTCGCAATTGGCCAAGAAGATGGGCCTCGGCCAGCAGCGGCGGCGGGAACGGAAGTAACTAGGCCGCGGCGAGCGCGGCCCGGGCGTCGTTGCGGATGCGCTCGACCATGGAACGCAGGCCGTTGGAGCGCTGCGGCGTCAAGTGGTCGCGAAAGCCGAATTCGTCGAAAACCTCGATCGCATTGGTCTTGAGAATCTCCTGCGGGCTCTTGCCGGAATAGAGCGTCAGCAGTATCGCGATCAGGCCGCGGACAATATGCGCGTCGCTGTCGCCGCGATAATTCAGCACCACGGCCTCGCCATTGCGACCGAGCCGTTTCGACAGCCAGACCTGGCTGACGCAGCCCTGCACCTTGTTTTCAGCCGAATGCTCCGCCTCCGGCAGCGGGTCCAGCGTGCGGCCGAGCTCGATGACGTACCGGTAGCGGTCGTCCCAATCGTCCAGCAGCGCGAAATTGTCCCTGATGTGGTCGATCGTCGTCATGGCAGCCTGCGTTGATCCCATACGCCTATATAGGATCGCGCGGCGCCGAAAGCGATATGTTCCGGCCGGCTTTTGGCCTACGTCGGGGGCTGTTTTACGGCAATCCGCGCCATTCCACGGCGAGATCGTCAGGCGTCAGGGTGTCACGTGAGGCGGTCCCGGTCTGCGCGGCGTCCACATCCTCACCGCCGATCGAGCCGGTGTGGTCGGGCGACTTCTTGTCGCCGTCGGGTTTCTTGTCGGCGTCGGACTTCTTGTCGGTGATCGACTGGTAGATCTTGCGCGCGCCGTCCTGAGCTCGCACGCCGATCACGGTCGCGGCCTGGCCGCCGACCTCGCAGGCCTGCGGCTGGCGCTTGCAGAACTGGCCCATGTCTGACATGGCAGCGCTCGCCGCGGTCACGGCGTCGGACACGCTGATCTGCGGCAATTTCTCCGATTGGGGCGTCTTGTCCCGCGGCAGCAGCACGAGCACCAGCCCGAGCCAGAATGCCATGCGCAGCAGAAAAAACATCGTCGCGACCCCGGTCGTGCCTCGTGCTGTCTGCCTAAAGCATGATCCGGAAAAGTGTGTAGCGGCTTTCCGAAAAGATCATGCTCAATCAAAGACCTAAAAAGCGCGATGACGATTCAACCAGATCTCATCGCGCTTTAATGTTCCGTTGCGATTGATGCTCGCAATCAGCGCGGGCTTTAGCAGCCCTCGATAAATCGCAAGTGATTGCATTGAGCTTAATTTGACCGGCATTTTTGAAAAAATCGCCGCATCGGGAGCCCGCGGGATTTCGTTTTCCATCGATTCGCGCAAAACGCGCGTCCGCGCCGCGGGCACGTCCACACTTTCGAAACCATGATTGCCGGCGAGCAGAAACCTGTCGTTCACCATTCGCGCCGAATAGCATGCCTCTCGCGATGCAAAGGCGCCGTGAAGCGACGGTGTTTTGCCGCAGCCCGCCCTGCCTTAGCGTTCGTTTAAGGTCGCTCTGACACGGTGGCGCGACGAAGGGGGCGTTCCGGCACGTCTGACCGACGAACAGCCGAGGCGCGAGTGTTGTGAACGTTTTGAACATTATCCGCGATTGCCTCGATGCATTGCTGCACCCGTCGGCGCGCTTCGATGGGCTGACCCGCGCGCGTCATCGCGCCTTCATCGCGCCGCGGCTGCTCGGCAGCCTGGCGGCGTTCGCGGCCTTTCCCGTCTATCTCGTGGTGCGCGGCGCGCCGAGTGCGCTGGAAGTGGCAGGCTTCACCTGGCTGATCGCACCGATCCTGCTGTCGTGGTTCCTGTCGCGCACAGGCCGCTATGAGAGCGCTCATGTGCTGTCCTCGCTTGCGCTCGCCTGTCTGGTGATGGCGGTCGCGGTGACGACCGGCGGCATCGCGTCTTTCGCAGCGGTCTGGCTGGTGGTGGTTCCCCTGGAAGCCGCGCTGTCGGCCTCGCGACGTGTTGTTGCATTCGCATCGCTCCTTGCCTTGTCCTGCGCGGCGATCCTGATCGCGCTCGGCCATTTCGACCTGCTGCCGCTCGCGGAGGCGGGCGCGCCGCGGCACGCCATGATGATGGCGTTCGGCGTGGCCTCGGCGACGCTCTACGCGGCGGGATTGGCGTTCGGCGCTGAATCGCAGGCGCGGACCAGCGTCGCGCTGTTGTCGCGCGAGGAGGAGCGCTACCGCCTGCTCGCTCTCAACATGAGCGACGTGATCTCGCGCCATCGCAGGAACGGCGCGGTGCAATTCATCTCGCCCGCGGCGGAAAGCCTGCTCGGCACGCCGATCTCGCAGCTGACCGGGCATGGCCTGTTCGATCGCGTCCATGTCGCTGACCGTCCAGCATATCTTACGGCGTTGTCGGATGCCGCGCGCGGTGACGCCAAAAGCGTCGAGTTCCGCGTGAAGCGGGACGGCACGCGCGGCGGGGCGGTCGATTTCATCTGGGTCGAGATGCGCTGCCGGCCACTCGAACAATCGGCTGCCGATAACGGCGAGGCCGAGGTCGTCGCCGTGATGCGCGATATCGCCGACCGCAAGATGCAGGAGCAGGCGCTCGATCTCGCGCGCAGCGCGGCCGAAGCGGCGGATGCAGCCAAGACGCGGTTCCTCGCCACCATGAGCCATGAATTACGTACGCCCTTGAACGCGATCATCGGGTTCTCGGAAATGATCGCGAAAGAAGACACGCTGTTGCTGGATGCGGGGCGGCGCAAGGAATATGCCGAGCTGATCAATGATTCGGGGCAGCATCTGCTCGGCGTGGTCAACGGCATTCTCGACATGTCCAAGATGGAGACCGGCAATTTCGAGGTCGCGCCGGAGCCGTTTGCACCGCGCGTGGCCGTGATCAATTGCTGCAACCTTCTCGCTCTGAAGGCGCGCGAGAACGGCGTCGACCTTATCGCCAATGTCCCGCAGGATCTGCCGCCGCTGAACGCCGATCCGTGCGCGTTCAAACAGATCGTGCTCAACCTCGTCTCCAATGCCATCAAGTTCACCGAGCGCGGCGGCACGGTGACGGTCGCGGCGCAGGTGGAGGGCGCGCGGCTCGTGCTGCGCGTGACCGACACCGGCGTCGGGATCGCCGCCGAAGACCTGAAGCTGATCGGTGCGCCGTTCTTCCAGGCCGGTCGGATCTATCAGCGCCGCCATGAAGGCACCGGTCTCGGTCTTTCGATCGTGAAGAGTCTCGTTGCCTTGCATTCCGGTGAGTTTAAGGTGCAAAGCAAGGTGGATGAGGGCACCACGGTCACCGTGGCGATGCCGCTCGTGTTCGAGAGGCAGCAAGCCCCGGCGGCGCCCAGCAAGATCGCAACACTGACGCCGGCGGTCCGGCCGGCTGCGCAAGAGACGACGGTCCCGCTCGCAGTCCAAGTGAAGCAAAGTGTGAAGAAAAGTGCCTAAGAAGAAAACCGGCGAAGACGAGACACCCCGCCGCCGCCGTGGCGCTGCCGCAGCGGTCGCCGCGCCTGAGCGCGGGCTGTTGCTGCGCGTCTTGCTCTATAGTCCCAAGGACATGGTCGCAGGCCTGATCGCTTTTGCGGCCGCAAGCGCCATCATCACCAATGCGCTGTTCCTGCAGAGCGGACCGCATCCGGCGCCGATGTTCGGCACCGCCGTGTCGCCGCCGAATGCCCTGCTGATGCCAAATCCATTGCCGCGGCCGCGGCCTGCGGACGCCGATGTGCTGCCGCTCGTTGAACCGAAGCGGTCCGACTCCAGCCTGTTCGATCCCAAGCCGGTCGAACCGCCGCCGGAGCCGAAACAGGTCGAACAAAGGTCGGTCGTGCAGCGGCCGGCCGAGCCGCGAATTGTCGATCCGATGGCCAGTCTGGTGCGGGCCACGACATCGACATCTTCGCCATCGCCATCAAATGCGCTGCGTCCGCCGGCCCCGATCCCCACCACCGGCTCGATCGGCGGCGGCAAGCGCGTAGCGGCGGTGCAGCGCGTGCTCACCGAATATGGCTACGCCCAGTTGAAGCCGAGCGGCACCCTCGGTCCGGACACCAAGGCCGCCATCGAGAAGTTCGAGCGCGAGCGCCGGCTGCCGGTGGACGGGCAGGTGTCCGACCGGCTGGTGCGCGAACTCTATGCCGCGACCGGGCACGCCGTCGAGTAAAGCTGGCCTTCGCCGAAACGCTCGCCTATCGTTCACCTCATGCGATTGAAAAGCAGCATATGGGTGGCGGCTTATTTGCGCCGCTGCCAGACCGCGGGCGTGTTCGGCGCGGTGCGACGGCGGGGTGCGGAGGAGGCAGGCGCAGTGTTCGTCAAGATCGCGACGCTGGACGGCAATGCCATGCTCTACGTGCCGGCGCCGCAGACGGTCTATGACGACAGCCGTCCGGTCGAACGCCTTTTCGTTCCCGTCGCCAAGGAGCCGCTGGCGGAAGCCGCGGTGGAAGAACGCCTCACCAGGGAAATCCGCTTCGATCCCGACGCCTGGATCGTAGAGACCGAGGACAAGGCCGGACGGCATTTCCTGGATCTTGCGTCTACCTGATTGCCCGTCATTGCCGGCTACAGATTGACGGCGGCTACGACCCATTCGTGCCGGTGCGCACGGGCGGACTCGAGCCGGGCTGTACCGTGCTGCGCGTGGTGTTGCCGGCGTTGCGGGCGCGCTGGCGCTCGTCGTCGTAGAGCGTGGGGCGGAATTTCGCGCGCATTGTCGCCGTGTTTGCGCCACGCCAGGCGGCCAGCATGATCAGCGCCGATCGCTCGCTCACGCGATCGTAGAGCCGCGATAGCCGGTAGACCATGTGCACGGAGCCGCCGATCTCGGCTTTGAGAAACAGCAGCACGCGCTGATACACCGGGCTTGGCATGGCCAGCGCGCGCATTGCCACCGCGAGCGGCTCGCCGCCCGTATCGTCGACGATCTCGGCGGCAAGCCGGGTCGGCAGAATCAGGCTCTCACTGACCTCGAGCTTGAAATTCTCGACATCGGCGGCAAACGCCGCCATCTCCAGCGTCTCGATGGCGCGCTTTGTCAGCTTGTCCGGAATCCGCGGCGCGGCCTTGAGCGGTGTGTCGGCGAGGCTGTGCAGGATCGAGACGCGCTCGCTGCCGCTCGCACGAAAGAACAGCTCGTGGATTTCGGCCGCGTCCCTCGGCTGCATCGAAAGGTGGTTCGACATCCGCGCCGGGACGTCGGCGGCGCAGGGCGAGGCAGGCGCCGGCGATGCTGCCGCGATTTCCTCGGCCAGCGGCACCGGCAGGTCGGGGTCCACCGGCCGCATACCAAGCTTGCGCAGCACTTCCACCGGCGTGCCCGGATAGACTGCAAGGCGCGCGCGTACCGCCGCCCGCGTCGCGTCGTCGACATCGTCGATCAGGCGCGAGGTCAATTCGATGAACTGTCGCGCTTCGTCGGTGGAATGGGCGCTGGCCTGAACGTAAAGGTCGGTGAGCACGCGCAACAGCGTGGGCCTGATATCGACGCCTTCACGGCGCGACAGGGTCAGCAATCCGTCGAAGCCCGGAAAGAGCAGAGGTCTGGTCATGAATACTGAACGCGACTTGTTCGAACTTCGCACAAGTGTAGGGCAGCTTGCTTTAACAGCTCGTTAATGGTAACGGCCGATTAACTGTGTGAAATCAACAGGGATGTGCGCTGTGTGCGCCGGGAGTGCGCACACTCATGCCGATTATTTCTTTTTCCGGGAAGCGACGCGCGCCGCCTGCAAGATTGGCCTTGAGGGGCTGGTCCCGAAACACCGCGAGCGCGCCTACAAGGGCGGGCGCTGCGCGTACTCGATCAAGATCAAGAACCCGGGATGGTCGCGAAGGAGAAGCTGCGCTTCGGGGGAAGGGGACGCGCGAGCCAGCGCGGATAGGCTCGAACAACCTTCCGGTCGGCAGAGCGGGAGCTAGGCAGGGCGGCCGGCCTAAGAACGAAAGCAGGACATTGCTAAACGCTTAGGAACGATGCGGAATGCCGGCGTGCTTCTTGCGGCGCTTTGGATCGGCGGCGCAGGGGCCAGTAGCGACGAATTTGACGAAGTCTATGTGTGCTCGGCCCCCAGATTGATCTTTCGCTAGACCTCCGTTTCGACTTCGACCGGCACCGTCGCGGCTGCGACGGTGATCGGCGTGTGAATGTCGAGCTCCAGGTTACGCGTCCTGAGGCTTACAATCAGTGCATAACGTGTCTGTCGATTGCAGACGTCAGGCGACGAGCGGTCGCGCCACCAGCCATTGACCGGTTTGACGCATAGCATGGTCCGGCCCAGTAATTCGATCGCGGGACCGCGCCAGACGTCGCAGTGCAGCGATCCTGCCGACACACTATCCTGTCCGAGAACCCAACGTGTATCGGCGGGTACGGGAGTGCCCCGGCGGCGTGGGTTCGCTCGCTCAGAGGCATTGACCCGAGTCTTGAATTGCGTAAACGTTTCTCTTGGCCGTTGCAGGTCGAACCGCAAGCCGTACGATTGATATCGCTGAGAGTCTACGTTCGCCGACAATCCTGGATTGGGATCGATGAAGTACGAGAGCGTGACCTTCAACTCAACTGGCTCGTTCTCGAGCTCCTCCAACATATCTCCCGGTATTGGCAGATTGTAGTAGTGGCACTCGTTGAATTTCCGATTGCCCCTTACCTGAAACGGTTGGATTTCGGACTGTGCAATCATCGCAAGGTGATTGATTGCGGACGCGTTGGCGCGATCGAAGTCAGGCACGCCATATCCAAAACGCCGGATAAGCTGATATCGCTCGCGTTTGCTTGGTGTGGCGTCGATCGCCGCCAGCATCGCTGGGGTCCATTCTGCGCTATGCACCATAAGAGCACGGATAGTTTCCGGCCAAAAATCGGGATTGGAAGCCATCAACCGGGCAGCCATGCGCGCGCCCTGTGCTGCTGCTGCGCTGGTCGCTTCGAACGGCACTAGCGGCAAAACCGGATCTCGGCCAGTGGTCAAAAGCGAGAGCGATCCCATCGTCAAGACCTCGGTCTGGCGAGGATCAATCGCACGGTTTCCTGCTTCAAAGACGAGTTCTGGTTTGAACGGCGCGATGCCTTGCTGCCACGTCACGCTGGTACGGCTGTGCGGACTAACCTCGCCCGCGGCCACCATCGGAGTCCAATCGGTATAGCCATCGTCGCGCACCGCGATGAGGTCCGTATAGCCGCCAACTGTGAGCGCGTTCCAGGCCTGAGCCGGATCTTCAATCGGATAATTATCTTGAGGCTCCACAAGAGCAAATGTTGTCTCAGCAGGTACATTGCCCGCAGAAACCACAATTAGCCGACGGGGGCGCTCGTCTTCACCCCCATCAGCGACCATGCATCCCGCTGCTGCTTGGTCGATCGCGGCGCTCCAGCTTGATGCTGTTGCGCCCGAGACGTTATCGTTTGTCACGGCGAGGCAATAAGCTCGCTTGCGTTCCGGAGCTTCGATTTCAGGAAGAACCAAACCCGCCTGCGTCAGAATCCCGTAGCTCTGAGGTTCGCTCGGGTCGAAACCAGCGGGCGGTAAAATTTTGACGGACTCCAAACGATGTAAAAGAAAACGCTCCTCCGTGTCGGCAAGCGCGGCCGTCAGGTCGCCATGCAGAGCAAGACCGGCCATCGCCGTCCCGTGACCGTCAGCATCATGGTCATCTGTGCCCCAGTCTGGGTTTATTGCGAAGCCATCATTGATGCCAAGCGCAGGTTCAATTAGCGGATGGCCACGGTTGATACCCGTATCTAGAACGCAGACCGCCGGAGCATAATTGCCCGGCCAAATGACGCGCTCCGCGAGGGCATCTACCCAAGCTTGCTCATCACCACGGATGTCATCCGTGAAAAATGTCGGGCTATCGTCGGCGATCCGCAATTCCGCGATGGCGTCCGTGGCGAACATCAAGAGTTCGATTGTAACGCGGTTTGCGAGAACAGGCACGACTACGACCTCGTGGAAATATAGCCTGCGATCTCCGTCTCCCGTGCGAACCTCTAGGCGCGCGCAAACATCCTCGATGACCGCTTCTTTGTCGCGATAACACCAAAGCGCCCACCACATATCCACCTGTGCGCCTTCCGGCACGGGCCTTGCGTCTGTCCAGAGCGTACCAATCCGGGCGACTCGGATATTTTCAATTGCCTCAACTTTTGCCTTGTTTGGCGGGTTTTGTCCTCGCTCGGTAAGTGGGCCGGTAAGATAGTCACTGATGATTTGTTCAAGCAAGGGCCGCGCATTATTGGGCACGTGAAGCGCAATCGTGGTCCGACGTGCCTCATCTTCTCTCGCGGCACCGGCGCGAATGCCTTCGGTTTTCATGTCAAGCACGTCAGCGGCCGTGCCCTTGCGCAGTTCAACCTCGATGACGCTGCTTGACGCGGGTTCGAGCCGCGTATCGGTCGGGCGTAATGCATCAGCAGCCGCCAGCGCCACTGTGAGTTCGTTGTGAATCCTGCGGCCATGTTCCTCGCGGATGCGAACGGCGCTGGAACTGAAAACTTGGTCTCCGGAATATCGCTGAGAGTCAGCGAACGCACTGATGTCAACGTGCGGGAGCGTAAAGCGTGATGCCATACATTATGAACTTTCAGAGTCCAAAAAGGCCTTTCGCATCGCGTGGCGCTCTTGCAATCTGTTCAGGATATCCTCCGTCGTCAATTGCCTGCATTCCTCCAGTATTGCCGTTTTCACTGCGTCATCCGCGGCACGCACAATTTCCGATTGGCTCAAGCCGTCCGCAGCAGCGATCAACTTTTTCCAATTTGGATTTATTACCTTCATTGGTGCGACATTGGCGTTAATCAGTTGCCTTATCTGCACCGAGGTCGGAGCATCGAATTCCAAGATTTGGTCGTACCTCCGCAATAATGCACGGTCAAGTAGCGACGGATGGTTTGTTGAACAAATAACGACGCTATCGGTCGAATTGCTCTCCTCCATGAATTGGAGGAAGGAGTTTAAAACCCGGCGCATCTCCGCGACGTCATTGGTTGCCGTCCGCTGACCTCCGACCGCATCAAACTCGTCGAACAGATACACTCCTCGGCGCTTGGCCGTCTCCTCGAAAATCAAACGCAGCTTCCCTGCAGTCTCACCCATATAGCGAGTAATCATTCCCTCAAGCCGGATGACAAAAAGGGAAAGATGCAACTCTCCTGCTAACGCCTCCGCGGACATCGTCTTGCCGGATCCGGGCGGCCCGACGAACAAAAGTCGCCGACTAGGCGTCTTGCCGTGCTCACGCAGCCAATCGCGTTTCCGCTGCTGGCGAAGAACATCGTCAAACCGCGCCGAGATGCGCTCATTCAAAACGACATCCTTGAGCTTGATGCGAGGCTCACGCAACTCCAGGAGACCTTCGAGATTGCCACGAGGGTGCGCGATTGAAATTGGAACACTTGCTCCGCGTGATTGGCGAGCGCGCGCTTTGTCGATTTCAGCACGCATTTCCTGCGCCGTCTCACGGCGGCCCTGACGCGCTTCCGCAGCCGCTACCTGAAGGGCAATCGAGAAGAACGCATCCTCGTTACCCTCAGCGCGACTGCGCAGCATGGCTAGAATTTGCTTCGCGTTGGACACGGCCCTACTTCTCCCCGGACCACATATATACCATTGAGGCCCCTCAGCTGAATGGCTATGGGCGCGACATAGTGTGTGAACTTGTGGAACGGTTAAGCCGTTCCGTATGAGTGGCCAAATCTCACCCCGAATCGGTGCATTATCGGGCAGTTTCATGCAGCCAAACAGGGACGGCCTCCCGTGCCGGAGCCGTCCCCCGGCCGGAGATCAGGGCGTCGGGTGAGTGCGAAGGTCATGCCGCTGCCTTGTCTTCCTTGTCCGCGCCACGCGCGCAGGTTTCCGAAGTAACGGTTGGGCCGCCAACGAATTGCCTGGCGCTCCAGGCCTCGCAGTCGAGCCGATGAGTCTCAAAGAGCGCATGGTCCGCGGCCTGATGGGCGCGTGGCATCGGTGACTGGGCGCCCTGGGCCTGTTCGGCCTTGTGCAGTTTCTTGGCGTAATGCCGACGGTCGCGCCTGGACATCGGCGGGTGGATGATGCTGGCGGCGGACATGGCCGCATGATTTGCGTCGTTCGGCCTCGGAGTGAAGCCGCTAGAACTAGTGCGCAGCAACGTGGAAAGTACCAAATTCGCTCTTCAGCACCGCGTCTCGTCCTTATTTTTTTCTGGCTTTCCTGCCGCTGGAGCTTTCGTTGCCGTCGAGTCGGTGTGGGTAGTGCTTAGGGTCTTCAAGCACCGGCATCGGATGGCCCTCTGGCCAGTTCTCCTCGAACCATTCTGTCAAGAAATCGTACTTGCGGAGCGTGCACGATGTCCGATTGCTCTTGAGATCAAGGTAGAAAGAAGCCGTCTTCGTCGAGTTGGTGCCAACTGTCGTCAGCTTGACGCGCTTTATCTCTGCGAATCGTTCGGCGAGTGTCACGAGGTTTCTCACCAGAACTGACGAGATTGGTTGAACTTCGAATTTCCTGCTCATGACTTTCTATGACGTGGTCACGATTGGGCTCCACCTCGCGCCGGAAGGAGGCTTCAAGCAGTTTTTTTCATCGTATGGTTGCGTGCCGACCGATTTATGTGGCTCGGCGGGCCTTTCGCTTTTGAGCCATGAACATCCTCAGGTTGGCGTCGTCCGCAGCGAACTTTGTCCAGGCCTCTACCCGACCGAAACGTGAACGAGAAGGGCGCACACGCCCGCGCACAGCGCTCCAGTGAGATCAAGGGCTTGGGCGTAACAGCTCGTTAAGGATGACGATCCGTGAAAATCACCTGTATTCTTGCGGTGTTGTCCGTCTGCAACGCGACAGGGCTTTGTCGGCGCGCCTTCCTGTCCCAAAGCGGCGATTAAGACGCCGTTAACCACGTCCTGATCTTAATCGTTCGCATATTGCCGCACCAACGATCCGCGGCAGCAGTCAGAAAAGAGCTGACTAGAGAGAACCGACATGGGGACCATCATCGAATTTCCGGCGCCGCGGCGGCTGGGCTCAACGACGGAGTTCGCTCCGCTCGAGACCGCCGCGACCGTCCTGATCCTTCCCGTCGTTCGCATCGAGCGTCACACCGACGAGACGAGCGGCGACCGCGGGCCCGAGCAGGGCACGGCTACGGGCCGCCGCCGGCGGCGGCGCTGAACAAAGATTGGAAATGCCATGCCGGGGACGGTTTCTCCGATCAGGTCGCTATCGCCGCTGCCGGCCTTGCTGGTGACGCTTCTGCTCGCAGGCTGCAGCGGCGGCGACTTCTGGCGTACCCGCGACGACATGCGCAACGACGACATGCACAGCTGGATCGGCCGCGAGGCCACATCGAGCGTGGGCATCCGTCCTTCCCAATTCCAGCTCACCGAGAATGAGCGCCAGCTCCGCGACTATGCCTATCCGCTGATCGAGCCGCCGCATTCGCGCCCTGCGTGGAAAAGCGTGTTCGGCGACTACACGCCGATTGCTTCGCCCTGGCGCCAGGCGCCGGTCTTCGATCGCACCGCCTATGGCCGCGCGCTGATCGACGAGCCACATCGCACTCATGCCTCGCGCTATGCGCAGCTGATCGACGACGTGCGCGACGACATCACGCGCTTCGAGCTGTTCTATTCGACGGCCGTGCGCGTCGTCGATCTCGACCGCAAGCGCAGCGCCAGCATGGCGCATATGTCCGAATTGTCACCGCGCGAGAATGCTGATGCGATCAGCCGCATGCAGGAGAACGCGCTCATTGTGCAGTGGGTGCAGCAGTGCCTGGAGCGGCGGGTGTCGTCCTATCGCTGGGGGCTGGAGCGGCTGGTGCTGCAGGCGCCCGACGGCATGGCCGCCGATGCCGACCGCCTGATCGGCGAGCTCGCGGCGCAAACCGCCAATCCGCCGGTCGCAGCCAATCCGCCGGTGATCGGCCGCCCGATCACGACGCGGGGCTGACCCCGCGTCATAAGCCGCAGGTTGGGCAGAGCGAAGCGAAGCGGACAAACGCCGAGAGAAGCAGAGATCGTCCCATTGTCGCCGCTTTCCGTCGCACTTGCGCCATTAGGGCCGAGCCGGTCGCCATGCGGAGCTTCGCGTCGATGCTGACGACGGCGAGATCGGCGCTGGCTTGGCCTCGCCGCCGGTCGAGTGATTCAACAGCTTATTCAGCGGCGACCTCTGCATGCTTCCGTCCGAGGATGCACAACAACTCGCTGGCGGCCGCGAGTTGCATTCAAGCAACACTGTTTGACAAAAATCGATGATCTGCAGTTTCTGCCCTTGGGCGGTCACATCGTGATCCGAGGGTACAGCGGCGTCGCATGCTTGGCGCTTCAATCCGGCCCAGTGGAGCGTTGGGAGGTTACGATCATGAACCCGCGGCGATTGGCGATGGTGCCGGCGCTAACCGTAGTTCTCGCGGGTTCCATTGTCGCCTGGGTTGCTGGCTTCGGTTCGGCCGGCGTCGAACACACCGCTGCGGCGCCAATCGTCGACCGGCCGCCACCATCTCTCACTGCCGACGCCGAGGTCGCGGACTCCCCGCAGACAACGGCCAACGCCGCTGTCGATAGCGCCGACACGACGGCGCTCGCAGGGACTTTGCCTGCAGCGATCCAGCAGATCGTGGTATCGCGCCCGAGCGTCGCCACGCCGAATGTGAGAGTTGCTGATGCATTCGGCGCCATTCCGCTGAACGTGACCAAGGCGCTGACCACTGTCGACGCAGTGTCGTCGACCCCGGCCGTCGAGGCGGAATACGATACGAGATTATCGGCTAATGCGATTGTTGCTGCGGGATTCAGCGACGCGGCGCCGCGCGGGGTGCCGTCCGCTGCCGCGAGTTCGCCGCGCCAGGCTCTTGCCAGCCTGGAGGTTGCGCCGTCCGAGAACGAGGCAACGTCACAGCAGGACCGTCTGCTCGCTTCCTCGCCTTCTTCGCCCAATCCGGACGAAGGCGAACAGTCGTATCTGAAGTACTACGTCTACTCGGAAATTCCGCCGCCGGAGAAACCCGCGAAGATCGCCTTGGCGGCATTGAGCCGCGTTCCACTCGGGACGCCCGTCCGGGAGATCGAACGTGCGGCCGAAGCGTTCGGTGTCGATGTCAATTTCATGAGGGCGGTTGCCAAAATCGAATCCGATTTTAATCCCAAGGAACGCACCGGCTCCTATATCGGTCTGTTCCAGCTGAGCAAGTCTGAGTTCAACCAATACGGGTCGGGCGACATCCTCAATCCTCGCGACAATGCGATGGCTGCCGCCTACAAGTTCGTCAGCGAGGCTGCGCTATTCGAAATAATGACGAACGAGAAGCCGACGTTCGCCAATCTCTATCTGATCCACCAGCAGGGCTGGGAAGGAGCCGCCGAACACGTCAGCCATCCGCAGCAGGTTGCCTGGAAGTCGATGTGCGCGACTCACGAGGGCATGGCGAAGGGCGAGCGATGGTGCAAGCGCGCCATCTGGGGCAACACGCTGCCAGCGGTCAAACGCGAATGGAAGTCGGTAGATAGCCTCACCTCGGGCGCGTTCGTGGCGATGTGGCGGGACCGTGTCGAGACGTTCTATGCCCGCTATCCAGCTGCCAACGTCAATGCCGCGGCGGCCGGAAGCTCGAGATCGAATAGTTTGTAACTGCTCACACGCATGCTGCGACGGAGCGAGGCGGACGTAGCCTTCGTCGCGTCAGATCAACGGGGCTAGCCTAATTCGGGAGCGACGGCCGGCGGCTCTTGCTGCGCGGTGTCTGCTTCTGGAGCCCCGCGATGAAATTCTTCAGCAGGTCCGAAACAGCCTGTCCGGCATCATAGGCCAGCCCCACCTCGCGCTGCACCCGCACGTCGATATCACGGACAGCAATGTCTGGATGGGCGCGTGCGATACCCTCAGGGACGATTGCGATCCCGACGCCGGCGGCAACCAGGGCCATTGCCCAGTCTTCCGATTCCGCAATCGCAGCAGGCTTTCGCGGGCTGGCGTGCCGGCGGAAGAGCTCATTCTGCTCGCAATGGCAGCGATCGACCATCGCGACGCCGTCAAAATCCGCGGGCCGCAACTTGTCCTTCAAGGTGAGGGGATGCGAGGGCGGCAACGCCGCGACATAGCGTTCGGTCCAGAGCGGCACGAAATGCTCCCTCGACTTGAGCATGCTCCTGGAGATGATCCGTGCGTCGGCTCGTTCGTCCGCACCGACGAGGCGGAGCGCGATATCGGGATTGCCGGTCAGGGGCTTTAGCAGGCCGACGATGCGTGCGCGGTCGAGGGTGCGCATCAGGCCGAGTGTGAGGGCGAGCCGCGATGGAGCTTTCCGGAACAGATTCTTCGCTGCGTCGGCCTCGTCGATGATGCGCCGGGCGATGGCATGAAACTGTTCGGCTGATGCCGTCGGCGCGACGCCTTTCTTGTGCCGGACGAACAGAATCGTGCCGAGCTCGGCTTCGAGATTGGTGATGGCGGCCGAGATCGAGGGCTGCGAGATGAAGCAGCGCCGGGCGGCTGCCGTCAGATTGCGCTCGGCAAACACGGCCGCGAAATAGCGGAGCTCGCGGATATCCATAGGTCCATCCTATTGATGGTATCAATGAACAATATTTTACCTATAACCGGCGCCGTGGCAAGCAGGCGGACATCTCAAACGAGGTTTCTCATGCGCATCCATCATCTCAACACCGGCACGATGTGCCCGATCGGCCGGCGGCTGGTGAACGGCACCGGCCACATCTTTCAGCGCGCCCGCATGGTCTGCCACTGCCTGTTGATTGAGACACGGGACGGGCTTGCCCTTGTCGACACCGGCATCGGGCTTGGCGACATCGCCAACCCGATGCAACTCAGCCGGCGATGGGTGCGGCAGACTGCGCCGCGGCTCGACCCGGCCGAGACCGCCGTGCAGCAGGTCAAGGCGCTGGGTTATGCCCCAGGTGACGTGCGGCATCTTCTGCTCACGCATCTCGATCGCGATCACGCCGGCGGCATTCCCGACTTTCCCAACGCGAGGGTGCATGTGCTCCGCGCCGAATATGAGATGGCCGTGCTCGGCAAGCCGGCAGCGCCGAAGGGGCGTTATGTCACCGAGCAATGGCGGCACGGGCCTGACTGGGCGCTCTATGACGACGGCGGCGAGAGCTGGTTCGGCTTCAAGGGCGTCCGCGCACTCGGCGACCGTGAGCCTGATATTCTCATGATCCCGTTACCCGGCCACACAATGGGTCATTGCGGCATCGCCGTGCGCGACAAGGACAAGTGGTGGCTGCATGCGGGCGATGCCTATTTCTTTCACGGGCAGCTGCAGCCCAAGGTCCGGATACCGCTCGTGCTCGGCTATTTCCAGCGCCGCGTCGATATGGATCGCGATGCGCGCCTTGCCAATCAGGAGCGCCTGCGCACGCTGCAATTGCAGCATGGCAGCGAAGTCACCGTCATCAACAGCCACGATCCCGTGCATTACGAGAACTGCCGCTGCGGCAGGCATTGAGAGGCCTGCTAAGCGCGGCCCTGCAGCGGCAGCGGCTGGTCGCCGAGCAACCCCTTGACCACCACCTCGCGCGCCCTCGCCGGATCGAGCGCATGCTCTGCAATCAGCTCGTGGCACTCGGCCATGATCAGGTCGGCGTCCTGCAGCAGCTTGAGCTCCTTGTAGCGGTCTGGCTGCCGCAGACCCATCGCTTCGCCAAGCACCTCCAGCACATTGACGATGCGGAACGGCCAGTCCCGCTCATGTCCGCACAGCTCGCGGTGATCGGAATGATAGACCGCGACCAGCGCATCGACGCCGGCCTTGTGCGCCGCCTCGAGCTCCGCAAGCTGCAATTGCCGTTTGTAGGCGGGTAGCGCGCTCAAGGACACGCTCTGCAATCCCGCCGCCGGTATGTCCAGCGCGACGAGCTCGATGCCGGGGATGGCGCGGAGGAGGTCGGCCGCTGCCTCCATCGTGCCGGCCACGCCGGGATGACGATGCAGCGCGACGCGCATGGCAACGGGGCGGGTGAGGTGAGGGGCGAGATCGGCAAGCCTGCCGCGCAGGAACTTGATGAACGGCGTCAGCTCGAACGGTTTTGCGCGACCCTGTCGTTCCAGCGCCGGAAGCGTGGTCTCGGTGAACTGGACATAGCAGCTCGGACACCATGACAGCACGTTGCCGCTCTTCGAGCGCGCGAGGTGATCGATGGTGTTGGCGCCCATGCGTCCGGCCATCTCGATGTCGGCGGCACGCAACTGCTGCACGCCGCAGCAATGGCTTGGGCCGCCGAGCACCCGGTAGCTGATACCAAGCCGGTCCATGATATCGAGCGCGAGCAGCGCGATATGCGGCGTCTTCAGCACATTGCAGCCGGTGTAGAAGACGAAGTCCGGCAGCTCTTCGGATGTGCCGGCCGATGCGCGTCCCTGTCCGAGCCGCTCCAGCGTGGTGTGATCGAGCTGCAGCTGCGACAGGGTGGCGACGTCGCGGCCGAGATCGCGGAACGCCTGCACGCCGTCGCGCCGCCGCTCCGGCAAGTCCTTGCTGGCACGTCGCATGGCGGCTCGCGCCATCGCCAGCAGGAAACGCGGATTGACGTTATAGTCGCAGGCCTTGATGCATTCGCCGCTGAGCACGCAGGACGAGGCCCATTTGCGCGAGGCTTCGGGTCCTTGGCCATCACGGATGATGTCGAGAGCGCCGGCGATGACCTCGATGGGATCGGCGTTGCCGATGCCGGCCGGCTCCATGGTCGGACAGGCCTCGACGCATTTGCCGCAGCGGATGCACGCATCCATCATGTCGTGAACATGATCGTCGAGGGCAGCTTCGAATGAGACTTCGTCCATGGACGGCCTCCCTTGCCGGGCGTTGGGCAAGAGTAGCCAGTCGACAATCCGTTGACTAGGTCCATGGACTCATTGGCTCACCGCCAGCCGACACCCCCAGCTGAATCCGTCGAAAATGACCTGACTGCTACACAGGTGGTCCTTGTCTCCGGTCGTTTTGTCCGCTGGAGGTCCCCGCCGTATGCAGAAGGAGCTATGCACGAATGACAGCGTCGAAGAGGTCGTCCGATCGGGAAACGCTGCTCCAGTTTCCGGACCACGAGCAGGGTTGATCCAGATCAACGGCTCTCGGCTTGGACGCGCCCCATTATGTCCAAACGGCACGGATAGAGGGCAAACAATGATCAAATGGACAGTAGGTGTGCTTGCTCTGGTCTTGGCGTCGTCGGCTCTCGCCATGCCGCGTGCTCCGCTGCAAGCGCCAAACGACATGGTCGTCAAGGTTAGGTAAGCATGTGTACCGGGCATGCACTGGGTCAATGGCGTTTGCATCAGAAATCCCGCGCGCCGTGCCGCAAGCAAGTGTGCAAGGGGAGCGTGCTAACACCTTGGACAGCGCCCGACCGGTCGATGTTAACCTGTTCCACTTCCCGGCCGGTGCGCAAAAGCGGGCCTTTGGCTCGACAGCCGACGGCGAACCCTCGCAGCGGGAGGCGGCACGGCCATGGATGACTTATCGAGAATTGGCTTTGATGCCGCCAAGCTGCCGGTTTGGCTCCGCATCGTGGTTGTGGTGGCGCTGGTGGTGCTGGCTACTGGCGCGAGCCTGTTTGCGTACCGCTGGTACGTCCGGCCGGTGACGTTGTCGATCGCGGTCGGGTCGTCAGATGGCGAGGCTCCCAAAATCGTGTCGGCGCTTGCGAGCAGGCTTGCTGTCAATAACGCGCCGGTACGCCTAAAAGTGGTCGAGACCACCGGCCCAATTGAATCCGCCGCCGCGTTTTCGTCCGGCAAGACCGACCTTGCCGTCGTTCGCGGAGATGTCGGCGACCTCTCGCACGCGCAAGCCATTGTGGTCTTGGCCCAGGCCGTGGCGCTGCTTGTTGCCCCCCCGGGATCGGCGATTACGGACATGGCTGGCCTGAAGCGCACGACCGTGGGCGTGGTGGCAGCCGACACCAATCAGAGGATCGTCAGCGTGTTGACCAGGGCGTATGACCTTGACCGCGCCAACGTCGTATTCAAGAACGTTGCACTCGACCAGGTGCGCCGAGCGCTCGATACGAAGGAGATACGTGCCGTCCTCTTCGTCATGCCGCTAAGTGACAAGTACTTATCTCTGGTGCGGGGGCTATTCCCCCAGAATGCGAAGACCGCCCCGGTTCTGATCCCGATCGAGAATGCGGGAGCGATTGCGGAGAAGGAGCGCGCTTATGAGAGCTTCGACATCCCGAAGGGTACGTTGCGCGGATCCCCTCCCGTTCCCGAAGATGATGTGACCACGCTGCAGACTTCCTTCTACCTGGTTGGCAAGAAGAGCCTCGACAACGATATGATTGCCGGATTTACGCAAGCCATAACGAGCGCTCGCAGAGATCTTTTGGCCGAGTTACCGATTCTTGCGCAGTTCAAGGCGCCCGATACCGACGCTGGTGCCTATCTTCCCGTTCATCCGGGAGCAGCAGAGTTCTATAACGGTAACCAGCAAACTTTCCTGGACAAGTGGAGCAACGTCATCTTTCTGGCGCCAATGGCTCTTGGCGCGCTCGCCACGGTTCTTGCCGCGGCCTGGCAGTTTCTCCGATCCGGCGAACTCAAGCCGAGGGAGCCGGCACTGGATTCCCTCTATGCGTTGGGGCGAAAAATAAGGCTCGCCGAAAACGAAACGGAATTGTTGGAGATCGAAAATCAGATCGACGAGGTTCTGCGCGCGCAACGCGCCAGAGCAGATGACGACGAAAACGCGCTGGATGCGGCTACGCTAAATGTTGCGGCCCATCGTCTTGAAAATCTCATCCACGATCGAAGGGTTGCGCTTGCCTCTGCAAATCCGGAGCCAACGCTACAAGTCCGAGGCCGGTCGCTAGAGTAGAGGCGGGCGACCTTTCTGGTCCTGCTGCCTTTTTGCCAAGGCGGAAAGCGCCGCTTCTGGCCCCTTTGAGACATGCCGACGAACCGTGAGAATGTCTGTTTATCGGCGTAGACTGGAAGTGATCGGCCACCATGCCTGGCGGGGATCGAAGCTTGCGCGTCATCGCACCATTGGTCCCGCGAGCTGCAGGCGTTGGGGCATACGGTGCGATTGATGCCTCCGGCCTATGTGAAGCCCTACGTCAAGCGGCAGAAGAACGACAGCACCGGCGCGGAGGCAATTTGTGAGGCGGCATCTCCAAGCAGGGAGACCGCTGTATTCGACGGTTGCTCGTCATCGGCGCGACAGCCGTTGTTCAACACGCCCGGCGGCATCCGGAAAGCATCCCTGGATCATAAGGCTGCGGATGTTTGCCGGGTTGAGAAAGGGCGGCAAACCCGAAGCGGAAATCCTCTCATTTGCCGTTCGGAACGACTGTCCTTGGGCCACTGCGATAAGCGTGGGATTTGTTGGTTCTCGCTCCCTGCGCGTAGATGTCGCCTTGCGGCGGGTAGACATCGATGCCCTGCGCGTAAATATCGCCGTAGCCGATTTGCTGTACCGTGGGGGGAACAGACGATTTGGGCCCTCCCTGATACTGCTGAGCCGTGCTGGACACTGTCAGGAATGGCGTGAGGAGTGCGACTGCAAGGATGTACTTGATAGTCATGAGCTTCCTCCGGCATTTTCCGCTGGAATACTGTTGGTAGGGTACAGCTTCGGCTGCACTGATTTTCATCAAAGAGGCGTGAATACGTCTATTTTTTAGACTTCGGCGATGCTGCCTTACTTGCTGCAGAGGTGAATGCGGGGCAGCAATCCAGGCAAATCGCTTTCAAATCAGCTTCTTAGTTTGCCCACCTTAAGTGGGCCGCCGGTGGCATGCGATTTGCGAGGCGTGGCGCATGATTGATCCGCCACTGCCTAGGAAAAGGACATGCGAGCGCACCTGATTGCTGCGGTAGTATCGACAGCGTTGAGCGTCACGTCGGTCTTTGCGACCGAAATTATCAGCGGCGACATCGGCGGTAAGATGCGGGATTACACGACGCACTTCCGGCAGCTGCGCGACTCTGGCGAGCCCGTTGTCATCGCCGGCACATGCGTCTCGGCCTGCACGATGGTGCTCGGACTGGTCCCGAGCGACCGAATCTGCGCCACCCATAATGCAGTGTTTGGTTTCCATGCCGCATGGACGTTCGATGACTCCGGCAAGCGCGTCGTCAGCCCTTCCGGGACGGAAGATCTAATGAGGACCTACCCAGCTCCGGTGCGCGCCTGGGTCGCGCGGCACGGTGGGTTGACGTCGAAAATGATCTATCTGCGAGGTCGTGATCTCGCCGCCATTGTTCCGCCCTGCAGCTCACGCGTGGCGTCTGATTCACGCGCAAAGCCCTTTGGCGAGACTCATCAAGTTGCGGATGGAAATACGCCTCGCGCCAGTCTCGACGCACGCTGAACAATTGTCCGCTGCACTAACGTGCTCATTCGTGCTTGCAGCCTTGGTGACGGGGACTCGAGCGAGATATCGCGAAGTCGGCATTTCAAGTGCACCGCGTTGATGCCGTCGGCGAATAGCCGCTTTGCGACGGATCAGCGCCGTGCCTGCGGCCTTGACGGCTCGGGCTGCTTGACGGGCTGATCAGCCTGCACACTGCAGCTCGAGGCCGCGAGCGAGGCCTGCGCCTGCACCATCAGGCCGGGCTCGGGCGCCAGCGCCTTCATCACGATCAGGCCGGTTGCGGTCGGTGAATCGATGATCAGCCGGTCGGCGGCGGTGATGTCCTCGTCCTCCGGCAGCGCTTCGTGCTGCGCTTCGGTCATCAGGTCGAGCTCGATCACCTTCTTGCCGGCGGAGCGGTCGTTGATGGCGTAGTAAGCGCGCTCGTTGCGGGTGTAGAACGACACTGAGGTGTAGGCCTGGCTGACCGGGACCTTGAGCTTGATCGGTCCGGTCGAGAGGTCGTAGCGGCAGATCGCTTCCGCAAAGGCCGGGTCCAGATAGGGCATCAGCGTATTGCCGGGATCGGCCAGCGGAAGCTGGGTGACGGCGTTCAGCTTGGTCAACGGCGTCAACCGCGAATAGGCGTCCTCGCTCGCGATCTTGGGCAACGCCAGCACGCTGACGAGATGCACGATGAGCCCGAGCAGCACGCCGGCGGCGACGGTGAAGGCGAGCCGGATCATGGGCACCCCACCGTGGCAATCGCCGGCATCGGGGCGTCGCGCTTGGAGCGGGTCGCGACCCCGACCGGCGTGTCGTAGAGGCGCAGCATCAGCGCATAGCGCTCGATGCCGCCGGTGGGCAGCCAGTTGCCGGCGCGCGAGCGCGAGGCGATGTGGATTTCGAACGAGCCGTCCGCGCCGCGCACGACCTCCTGGCTGGTGAAGCCGTAACGCTGCAGCGAATTGGCAACCAGGTGGCCTTTGCCGTCATAGAGCGTCAGCGTCCAGAACCGCGCCGCGGGCGTCACCCCGCTGACGACCACGTCGCAGCGGCCATCGAGCGGGCGTTTGCGATCGTCGGCGCCGGCCGTGAATGCAATTCCGTCACCGGTGCCGATCGGCAATTCGCCGTTGCGGGTGATGGTGGCGCGCGAATACGGATCGACGTCGGCGGTGCCGGTGCGCGGGCGGGCGGTCCAGGCCCCGATGGTCAGTGTGCCGAGCTCGGTGCCGCGGGTGGTCGTCATCCATGTCGAGCCGACCCCGACGATGGCGGCGATACACAAAGCGAGGATGGTTCCGAAAATCAGCCGCACGGGTTCAACGCGTCAGTTCTTGAGCGACGAGGCCGCGTCGCCGGTTGCCGCCGCCAGATTGTCGGGGAAGGGCAGCTCGCTCGACGACACCGGCTTGACGGGCCTGGCTGGCTCGCTCGCCGACGTCTTGTCCGTGGTCCTGGCCACCTCGTCGAGCATCTTTTCCACGTGTACCAGCACATCGGCGCCGCGCCTGGTCAGGACCGGCGGCGGTCCCGGCTTGATCTCCGGGGCTTTCTGCGCGCCATTGGCCGCCATGGTCTGTGGCTTCTCCGCCGCCGGCGGCTTCTGACCCATGCCGACGCCGGTCAGCTCCCTGATCTCGATGCCCTGATGAGCGACCGTCATGATGTTGTGCCAGGTCTGTGCCGGCAGCGAGCCGCCGGTCATGCGATTGGTCGGCGAGTAGTCGTCATTGCCGAACCAGACCGCGCAGGCGAAGTTGCCGGTGTAGCCGACGAACCAGGCGTCGCGGTAGTTATTGGTCGTGCCGGTCTTGCCCGCGGTTGGAATGCCGTCGAGCCCCGCACGCCGCGCGGTGCCTTCGCTGACCACATGGCTCATCATCCCCGCCATGTCGGCGGCAATATTCGCCGGGATCGCCCGCCGCGGCTGCGGCCCGTCGCGATCCCAGCGCCACACCAGGTCGCCGGCGCCGGTGCGCACCTCGAGCACCGCATGCGGCGTTACCGCCATCCCCTTGTTCGGGAAGGTGACATAGGCGACCGCGTGCTCGAGCACGGTGACCTCGTCGGCGCCGATCGGCAGCGACGGCGTATCGGGCAGTGGCGCTGTGATGCCGAACTTGCGTGCCGTTGCGACGATCATGGCGCGGCCGAGCTTCGGTCCTCCCCCGGCCTTTTTGCCGAGCTCGATCGACAGTTTTACCGGCACGACATTGATCGAGTTGGTGATCGCCTGCGTCAGCGTCACCGCGCCGGAGTAGGAGTGGCCGTAGTTCTGCGGACACCAATTGCCGATGCAGACCGGGCCATCGACAATGATCGACTTCGGCGTGAAGCCGTTCAGGAGCGCCGTCGTATAGACATACGGCTTGAACGAGGAGCCGGGCTGGCGATAGGCGTCGGTGGCGCGGTTGAACTGGCTCGCGCCATAGTCGCGGCCGCCGACCATGGCGCGGACGCCGCCGTCCATGTCCGCAACCACGGTCGCAGCCTGCGTCGCATGATAATCGCGGCCGAACTGGCGCAGCTGGTTCTCGATCGCTTCGTCGGCGGCATGCTGCACGTTCATGTCGATCGCGGTGCGGACCACGAAGACGCGCTCGTTGTAGGATTTCGGGAAGGTGTCGACGAGCTTGTGCATCTCGTCGAAGGCATAATCGAGATAATAGTTCGGCGAGTTCTCGTCGCGCCGGTCGACGGCCGTGGCCGGATTGCGCCTCGCGCCGAACACCTGGCCCTCGGTCATGAAGCCGGCGTCGACCAGGTTGTCGAGCACGACGTTGGCGCGGGCGCGCGCCGCCGGCAGGTTGATGTGGGGGGCGAACTTGGTCGGCGCCTTGAACAGGCCGGCCAGCATCGCCGCCTCCGCAAGGTTGATGTCGCGCACCGACTTGTTGAAGTAGAAATGCGCCGCGCCGTCGACGCCGAAGGTGCCGCCGCCCATGTAGGCGCGGTCGAGATAGAGTTTCAGGATTTCGTTCTTGGTCAGGCGCGTCTCCAGCCAGATGGCCAGGAACGCCTCGTTGATCTTGCGTTCGATGGTGCGCTCGTTCGACAGGAACAGGTTCTTGGCGAGCTGCTGGGTGATGGAGGAGCCGCCCTGGCGCACGCCGCCGGCCTGGGCGTTGGTGACCAGCGCGCGCACGAGGCCGGGGACGTCGATGCCGAAATGGTCGTAGAAACGGCGGTCTTCGGTCGCGAGCGTCGCCTTGATCAGATTGTCCGGAAAATCTTCCAGCGGGATCGAGTCGTTGTGCTTGATGCCGCGGCTGCCGATCGGATTGCCGTAGCGGTCGAGGAAGGTCACCGCGAGGTCGGACTTCTTCAGCCAGTCCTCGTCCGCCGTTTCGCGGAAGGCGGGGATGGCGAGCGCCAGCAAAACGATCAGCCCGCCAAGCCCGAGGGTGGCTGCTTCCGAGAACGGCTCGATGAAGACCCAGCGCTTCCAGCCGCCCACATAGAAATTGTCCATGAAGGTCGAGAAGCGCTCATAGAGCTCGCGGGTGCCCCGGAACGAGGAGAACAGCGCCGAGTCGAACCGCGCGTCGAGGTCGAGACGCCAGTTGTTGAGCCGTTGCTTCCAGTTGTCCGGGAGGATCTTGCGCACTGGGATTCTCTAAACTCTTGCCAGTTCGAAAGCGCTTCAAAGCGCGCCCGGTGGGCACCGTCGAATCGAAATTGTCTTGCGGTAGCGTTGCGGCAAACCCAAGGCATTAAATCCGAGCCGCTCCTTGCGTCCTGCAGGGATTCATCTCTATCTAGCTGAGCAGGCCACATAAACCAATGGCCCGGCTCGCGATTTTCATGGTTTAGGACTAATGCCGTGCAAGCCCCTGCGCGTGCGTGGATAAGTCCGGCCGGACGCTGGCCGGATGCGGCCGAAACGGCAAAAAAGCGAGTTGATCCTTCGGTTCAAGAGACAAGATGACCACGCAGCCCAAGCGACCCTCCGACCAGGAGGGATTTTTCTGGAAAACCAAGGCCTTGGAGGAGATGTCTAGGGACGAATGGGAAAGCCTGTGCGACGGCTGCGCGCGCTGCTGCCTGGAAAAGCTCGAGGATGAGGATAGCGGCAAGATCTACTTCACCCATGTGTCCTGCAAGCTTCTGGATGCCGGCCTATGCGCCTGCAAGGATTACACAAACCGCTCCGATAAAGTTCCGGATTGCGTTCGCCTCACGCCCGAGAATGTCCGCAGCCTGAACTGGCTGCCGCCAAGCTGCGGCTATCGCCTGGTCGCGGAAGGGCGTGACCTCTATTGGTGGCACCCGCTCATCTCCGGCGACCCCAACACGGTGCACGAGGCCGGCGTCTCGGTGCGGGGCCGGGTGGAAGGCACCGAGGACGAGATTCCTGATGAGGACCTCGAAGACCATATCGTGAGCTGGCCCGCGCTCCTGCCCAGGCGGGCGCGGCTGAAGAAGCGCCCCAAGGTCTGAGAAGCCGGCGCCCGATCACGCACTTGCGAACGGTTTGGGGCAGGGTGGGACCAGCCATGCGCCAGGAGTGCTGCCTGAGGAGCCGTTTAACCCCTAAATTCAGCGCGAGTTAGCGAATCTGCGCCGTTATTGCGGCGCACCGAATAAAAATATTCCGAAACATGAACCAGTCCATACGGCAGCGCCGTAATCCTGCCGCCTCCGCCGCTGTGCCCGCCGACATCGCGGCAGAACTATCGGAACTTCCGGCCGCGATTTCCGCTGCGCCGTCGATCGCGCCCGCCCGTCCGCCGCTGACACAGAGCGAGGTGCGGACCATCCTGCTGAGCCTGTTGCTCACGATGTTCCTGGCCGCGCTGGACCAAACCATCGTCGCGACGGCCTTGCCGACCATCAGCCGGCAGTTCCGCGACGTCTCAAATCTCTCCTGGGTCATCACCGCCTATCTGCTGGCCTCGACGGCGGTCGCGCCTGTGTTCGGCACCTTGAGCGACATCTATGGCCGGCGGGCCATGATCGTCGTGTCCCTGAGCCTGTTCATCGCCGGTTCCGTGCTTTGTGCGCTAGCGCCGACCATGCCGATCCTGATCCTGGCCCGCGGCCTGCAGGGGCTCGGCGGCGGTGGCATCATGCCGGTCGTGCAGACCGTGATCTCCGACGTGGTCAGCGCGCGCGAGCGCGGCCAGTACCAGGCCTATTTCAGCGCGGTGTGGATGATCGCGGGCATCAGCGGACCGGTGTTGGGCGGCATCTTTGCCGACCACCTGCACTGGTCGATGATCTTCTGGATCAACCTGCCGCTGGCGCTCGCCGCGCTCGCGCTGCTGTTGCCGAAGATGGGCAAGATCCCGGTCTACCACCGCCGCCGCAAGGTCGACTGGCTCGGCGGCGTGCTGCTGATGGTCTCGGCCGTGCTGTTCATGCTGGTGCTGACCTGGGGCGGCAACCGCTTTCACTGGCTGTCCCCGACCATCCTGGGCTTGATCGGCGGCGCGCTGGCGCTGGCGCTCGCCTTCGTCTGGCATGCGGGCAGGGCGGATGAGCCGTTCCTGCCGCTGTCCATGATCGGCGGCTCGGTCGTGCCCTACGGGCTGATGGCGAGCGGTTGCGCACTCGGCGCCATGATCGGGCTGACCGTGGTTCTGCCGCTCTATTACGAGGTGGTCTATCATCTGAGCGCCAGCGAGGCCGGGCTCGGCCTCATTCCGCTGGCGGCGATCTCGACCTGCGGGGCTGCGATTGCCGGCCGGACCATGGCGCGGGTCAGGCACTACAAGCGGGTCGCCATCGCCGGTTCGATCATCGCCACTTTGGCGTCGGCAACGATGACCGTCGTGACGCCGACGCTGTGGATGCTGCTCGTGCTGCTGGCGACCTTCGGCGTCGGCCTCGGCACCGTGTTTCCGATCACCGTGGTCTCGCTGCAGAACGCAGTGCCGCGCGCACAGGTCGGCACCATGACCGGCGCGATGAACTTCTTCCGCGCGATGATGTCGTCCTTCACGGTCGCGGCCTTCTCCGCCATCCTTCTGATGGCGCTCGGTTCAGATGTCTCGCTCGTCGGCGACAGCCATGGGCCGGTCGGCTCGATTGCCGCCGCCGACATGGTGGCGGCCTTCCGCTACGTCTTTGCCGCAGCGACCGTCATGCTCGCCTGCGCCGCCGTCTGCATGATCGCGATGGAAGAGCGGCCGCTGGCCGGTCCTGCGTCCGTGCCGCCGGAGATGGCGGAGTAGGGGCCGCGAACCCGGTTCACCTCTCCTTGCCGGGAAAGAGGTGAAGCGCGGCAACCACCGAAGCTAATCTCGCGATGCCTTAATGCGCCTGCGCAACGCGGGTGTCGATCTCCTCGCGCAGCACCGCGAAATCGATCGGCTTGGTCAGGAGCCCGGAGGCGCCCTTTTCCAGCGCCCTGCGCTTGGTGTCGGCATCACCGTAGGCCGTGATCATGATCACCGGCACGTCCGGGCGGATCTCTTTCACCTTCGGCAGCATCTCGAGCCCGGTCATTCCGGGCATGTTGATGTCGGAGAGGATCAGGATCAGCGAATTGTCGATGGTCGAACCGACGCGCGTCAGCGCATCCGCCGCCGAATTGGCAAAATCCATCACAAAACGCTGTGCGCGCAGATCGCGCCGGAATTGCTGGCGGAACAGCGCCTCGACATCGGGCTCATCATCCACCACGAGAACGAGAATACCCACCTCTAACCTCTGGTCTTGTTTGAAAGATCGCTTGTTCGCGGCAATGAAATGATGAACTCGGTAAATTCGCCCGGGTGGGTTGCGACATCGATCGTGCCACCATGTTGTTTCACCACGATGTCGTGGGTCATGGATAGCCCAAGCCCGGTGCCTTCGCCAGCCGGCTTGGTGGTGAAGAAGGGATTGAATATCTTGTCCTTCACCTCGAGCGGAATCCCGGTTCCGTTGTCGCGAATCCGGATCTCGACATGGCCCGGCCGGCCGCAAGTGGTGGCCTTGACGACCGGTTCGAAGCCGGTTTCGCCATTTTCCGCCTTGCGCATGGCCGCCGCATAGAAGCCGTTGGAAATCAGGTTCAGAAGAACGCGCGTGATTTCCTGGGGGAACGCCTCGATTGTGCCGGCATTGGGGTCGAGCTCGCGCTCGAGTGTCACATTGAATTGCGGCTTCTCGGCGCGCGCTCCGTGATAGGCGAGGTTGAGGCTCTCCTCGACCAGTGCATTGATGTCAGTCGGACGATGCTCGCCCGATCCCTCGCGGGAGTGCAGCAGCATGTTCTTGACGATGGAATCGGCGCGCCTGCCGTGCTGGACCACCTTCTGCAGGTTGTCCTTGAGCATGCCGGTCAACTCGCTGACCTCGTCGCGGATTTTCGCATCGAGTTCGACCGGTCCGAGCGCCCGGTCCAGCTCGTCGGTCAGCTCAGCCGACAGCGCCGCAAAATTGTTGACGAAGTTGAGCGGGTTCTTGATCTCATGCGCGATGCCGGCGGTGAGCTGGCCGAGCGAGGCGAGCTTTTCGGTCTGGATCAGCCGGTCCTGCGCGGCGCGCAACTCGTCGAGAGATTTTGCCAGCTCTTGCGTGCGCGATTGCACTTCATTGAACAGGCGGGCATTCTCGATGGCAATGACAGCCTGGTCGGCAAATGTCTGCACCAGTTCGACCTGCCGTTCGGTGAAGCCACCCGGCTCGCTGCGCCCCAGTGCAAACACCCCCTCGATGCGTCCCTCGCGCAACAGGGGAACGCCGAGGAGCGCGCGATTGCCGCTGATCTTCGTGACGCCCGGAAAGTGATATTCGGCATCCTCCAGCACATCGGGGATTTGCTCTACCGTGCCCGAAAGAGCGACGCGCGGGCAGATCGACTCGCGGCCGGGTTTGCGCGGGTGTTTCTTGAGAAATTCAAGATAGTCCGGGCCACCTCCCGCCACCGCCTCGGCGCGATAAAGATCGCCGTCACGCAGGAAAATGATCCCTTGCTGGGCTTCGCACAGGTTCACGGCCGATTGCGTCAGAGTCTCGAGGACGGTCTGCAAATCGAACGCCGAGCGGCTGATGACCTTGAGGACGTCGGCGGTCACCGTCTGTTGCTGCAGCGATTCCGAGAGATCATCGGTGCGTGCCCGCAATTCCTGCAGCAGGCGGGCATTCTCGATGGCGATCACGGCCTGCGCCGCAAACACCTGCAGCGTCGCGATCTGCTTGTCGTCGAACGGGCGCACCTCCTGCCGGGCAGCGACGATGCGTCCGAAGGCGGTGCCATTCTTCAACAGCGGCACCCACGCCATGGTGCGAATGCCGCCCAGCTCGACCGAGGCGCGCGTGGCGCTGAACGAGGGCTCGTCGGCGCGATCCTTCAACATCTCGGCGACGTCGGCCCGCTGCATCGGACGATCGGTCAACAGGCCGCTCCGGATGCCTTCGGCGAAGGGATAGCCGCGCCGCAGAAATTCGTCGAAAGCGGGCGTCATGCCGCGGGTCGCGACGGCGGTCACCCGATTATCCCGATAGAGTTGCAGGCTTCCGCATGGCGCGCCACAGAGCTGGTGCGCCTTCTCCAGGATGCATTCGAACACCGGCGCAAGATTGCCGCCGGAATTGTTGATGGCGGCGAGGATTTCGGCGGTCGCCGTCTGCTGCGCCAGCGCTTCCCTGGTCTCGTTGAACAGCCGCGCGTTCTCGATCGCCTGCGTCTGCGCCTGCTGCTCAAGCGCCGCGATCCGGCGCTTGAGGTCGGTCACCACGTCCTTGGAAAGCGCGGTCATCCCGAAATCCATGTCGCCCGGCGCCTCAGGGGCAACCGGGCCAAATCCGTGAAACGGCTCAATAGAACCGGATTATTTCATCCCCGGTCCCACTGGGCTAGGCCTGTCGAGTTGATTTGGCTGTCATTTCGAGCGAGGTCTGCTTAGACGGTTCGCTTCAGGGTTTACGCTGCCAGGGCAGTCTGCTGGCCGAGACGGAGCCCTAATTTTCCACTGGTGGCGCTCGGCTCCACAGCGTGTTTACTGCAGGGACGTCGGCTGTCGGGAGCACACCGGGCCGTCGGTCGCCTGTATTTTACTGCGATGCACGGCAGATCCGTCATGTGAACGAAGTGTGAATTACTCTAAGCTGTCTCGTATGACGTCAAAGAGGACGAGGTCATGAAGCGGCGCGAATTTATCGCGGCCCTCAGCGGCATGGCGATTGCCCGACCCTCGGGGTTGGGCGCGCAGCAAACACGGCCGCTACCGCGGATCGGCTGGCTGTCGATCGCGAACAGCCGAATTGAGGATGCGTTTCGCCAAGGGCTGCGCGACTTCGGTTATGTCGAGGGACAGAACCTGCTCGTCGAATATCGGTCCGCGGGCAAAACGGCTGGCCAGTTGGATGGATTTGCCGCCGAATTGGTCGCCCTCAAAGTCGATGCCATTGCAGCCAACAGCTCACGGACAACACGCGCGGCCTTCGACCAAACCAAGACGATTCCGATCGTCACGCTGAGTACCAATCCGGTTGGGCTTGGATTTGTTGCCAGTCTCGCCAAGCCCGGCGGCAATGTCACCGGCGTCAGCCTGCTCGGTCCGGAGGTCAGCGGCAAGCGACTCCAACTCCTAAAACAAGCGGTTCCGGGCATCACCAGAGTTGCAGTGATCTGGAACCCGGACGATCCGGCTGCGCATTTCTCGGTTGAAGAATCGCAGACCGCTGCCGCGGCGTTAGGTCTCAAGCTTCAAGTTCTCGAGGGGCGCGATGCCGATGCCATCGATGGTGCGCTGCAGGCTGCAATGAACGCGCAGGCAGAGGCCGTCGTTCTCCTGCCCACGCCGCTTTTCGATGGGCTTGCCGAGCGGATTGCCGGTCTCGCAATGCGGAGGCGGTTGCCGACGCTCTTCTTTGACAGGGAAGCCGTAAAAACCGGCATTCTGATATCGTATGGTGCCGACCTATATGCAGCCAGTCGACGCCAAGCCTATTTTATCGATCGCATCCTCAAGGGGACAAAGCCGGCCGATCTACCGGTCGAGCAGCCGGCCAAGTTCGAGCTGGCGATCAATCAGAAGACTGCTAAGGCGCTCGGACTGAACGTGCCGGAAAGTTTGCTGGCAAGCGCCGACGAGGTGATCGAATAACATCCAGCTGTCTGTTCATGGGCCTGTCAGCGAAGTGGCGACTGCTATTCCGTCGCTCTCGGCAGAGAAGCAGTCATCCCGCGAACGGTCCGAAATCGACGCTCGTGACGCCATAGCGGACCACGAACACGGATCGTTCGACTTCGATCTGTCGTGCTCAGAGGGCCTCAGATTTCGCAGTCGGCTGAATTCAAAGCCTTACGCAAGCCACCGAACGCCTTGAGCCGACAAGGCTCGGTATCGCTCGCGGCTTTTGAACGCTGTGAAATGGCAGTTCGCTTGATAACGGTCGCCTTTGGCTTCGACTTGGGACGTGCAGCGGTCGTGACCTTCTTCGATTTGGGATTGTGCCGATGACGGGCGATCGGCCTCGGAGGCCGCGAAGGACCAATACTGATGTCTTCAGAACCGATACTGACGTCTTCCGGCCGAGCAGTGCCTTCGTCGATCGAAACAGCCTGTTCTGGCGTCTCGCTGCTCACGGCTGCAACTTCAAGGCGATCACCCTTCGCCAGCGCCTCATGTGAATCGGAAATGTCTGCGTTTGGCTCGGCAGGCGGCTGGACGATGGCTACTGCACTGCGCGGTGGAGTTCTGAGCTCCATTGCTGACAGTACTCCTACACCGAACAGGATGAGGAAGCCCAACAACACCATTTTCAGCATGATGCGCCTCTATCCCGAGTTAGTGCAGGTGAAGATTCTTCGCTCCAATGAGGCAATTTGTCGGCGGCTGCCGACCCACGTAAGGATCATTTGCCGACAAGGTTAACGTCGGCGATGCTCCCAACGCGCGACGGCTAGGCCCACGCGAGAAATTTCGTCGAGTTCAGCGCCGTACAAACGGACAACTCTTTCATTAGCTTTAGTTCATCCGCTCCCTCACGTCCCCGGTCGCGAGACCTCGGTCTCCTTGCTGGTGATGAACTCCAAGAGCACGGGAATGCCGGCTTGCGTCTTCTCGATGCCGCGCCTGATCGTCGGCACAATCTCCTCCGGCTTCGTGATGCGCTCGCCATGACCGCCGAAGGCGCGCGCCATCGCGGCGTAGTCGCCGGAGATGTCGGTCGAGCGATATTTCTCGGTCGAGATCGGCATCACCTTCAACTCGATCGCCATGGAAAAATTGTTGAGCAGGATCGACATGATCGGAATCCGCTCGCGCACCGCGGTCTCGAAATCCATGCCGGTGAAGCCGATCGCGGCATCGCCCCAGACATTGATGCAGAGCTTGTCGGGTTTTGCGAGCTTGGCGCCCATTGCAAGCCCGAGGCCATAGCCGAGCTGGGTGGTCTTGCCCCAGCCGAGATAGGACAGGGGTTCGACCGCCTTCCAGAACGGCGAGAGCTGGTCGCGCGGGCTGCCGGCGTCATGGGTGATGATGGTGTTCCTGATGTCGACGGTGTGCTGCAGATCCCACAGCACGCGATAGGGGTTGAGCGGCGCGTCGTTGCTGGTGAGCTTCGGCATCCATTTTTCAAGCCACTCCTTGTGAGAGGCGGCGATCTCGGCTGCGACGCCGCGCGCGTCGTGATCCGCAGTCACTGTCTTGCCGATCTCTTCCAGCAGCGCATCGAGCACGAGACCGGCATCGCCGACCAGGCCGATCCTGGCCTCGACATCCTTGTTGAGATGGTTGGGGTCGAGCGTGGAATGGATAATGGTCTTGCCCCTGGGCATGGCGATGCCAAAACTGGTCTCGGTGAAGGAGCAGCCGATGCCGAAGATCACGTCGGCTTCGCCCAGAAATTTCGGCACGGCGCGCGGCACCGCAAGCCCGCCCGAGCCGAGCGAGAGCGGGTGCGTCTCCGGGAAGGCGGACTTGCCGCCCAGGCTCGTGGTGACGGGAATGGCGAGCCGCTCGGCCAGCCGTTTCAGCTGCGGCCAGGCGCGCGCGTAATGCACGCCCTGGCCGGCATAGATCACCGGGCGTTTGGCATTGATCAGCAGCGCCGCGGCTTCCTTGATATGGGCGGGATCGGCGCCGTAGCGCGTGCGCAGCACCGGCCTATAGGCAAGCGGCTCCGGCACCTCCTCGTTCCACATGTCAGCGGGAATTTCGACAATCACCGGCCCGCCGCGGCCGTTCTTCAACTTGGTGAAAGCGCGGCGGAAGATGTTGCAGACCTCGGCGGCGAGGATGATTGGCTCCGAGGACTTTGCGAACGGCTTCATCGCCTCGCTGGAATTGAAGTTCGGCTCGATATGGGAAAGCCGGCGCGCATAGCCCATCGGCAGCACGAGCACGGGAACCGACTCGCCAAAACATTGCGCGACGCCGCCCATCGCGTTCTCCGAGCCCGGGCCGTGCTGCATGCAGAACGCGCCGATCGACCGCCCCGACGTGACGCGCGAGATCGCGTCCGCCATGTGCAGCCCGATCCGCTCCTGGCGCACCATCACCGGTCGGATGTCGGCATTGGCGGCATATTCGATCAGATGATTGACCGGATAGCCACAGAGAATTTCGATGCCTTCGCGCTTGAGTATTTCCGCAATGGCGGTGCCGAGTTTCATGGCCGTTTCTCCCGAACACTGGCCGATTGTCAGCTCGGCCTGCTTGGCTCTTTAATCGAGTCAATTGAGCATGATCTCTTCGGAAAACCGCTACACACGTTTCCGGATCATGCGCCAACAGGAACAGGATTCAGGCGGCCGGTAAAGCGGGCAGGCGGCTCTGCGGCAGAAGCCCTGCCATCCGCTTTTTGCATCTTGCAATCTGGAGAGCGGGATTCGGCTCGTCTAGTTCGGGCCATGCGAGCGGGGCCATAGCGCGGCAATGAACGCCAGCACCCTGTTCGTCAGCGATCGGCCCTGGGGACGCGTGCCTTGCTGCTCGGCGGTGTCGCCCAAGATATCGATAAAGTTCTTTCTGACGTTCTGCGGCGATGGCATGTGGCTTGCTCCAAGTTCCACAAGCATGAGCTACACAGGTAAAACGAAGAGTAAATTTTGCCTGCAAAGAACGTCGACCTGCCAATTTTATCGCCGATGCGAGACTTGTTGTCGCCGATGCGAGACTTGCCGCGCGGTTTCGGACAAATGTTTAACCGGCTGTTCAGCGTGTTTATGAACAGAAACAAAATCTGTCCAAACCTACATTGCTCAGCCTCCGGCAATGCGGGAGAATCGCACTATCGGGCCACAGGAGTTTTTCATGCGTGCGCTGATTTCGGGATTGATTCCAAAGTTCCTGGCGGATCAGTCCGGCGCTACTTCGATCGAGTATTGCCTGATCGCGGCGGGCATCAGCATTGTCATTGTCACCGTCGTCAACGGCATGGGTACGCAGTTGAACAACACGTACACGTCGGTGAGCACCGCGCTGAAGTAACGGCTCAGCTCGCCTTCCGCGACCGGGCAGAGGCGCGCGCCGGTTTCCTTGTTTCCTTTGCCTCTTCCTTTGTTCCTTCCTTTGCTCCTTCTTTGGCCTTCTTGCCGCTGATCGGCAGCAGCATCTCGCGCTGGCCCTCGATCCGCTTCTTTGGCTTCTTGGCAGCCTTGCTGGATTCCTTGGCCTTGGCGGCCGGCGCGCTCTCGCCTTCGTTCGCCAGGCTGCGTTTGAGCGCATCCATCAGGTTGATGACATTGCCGCTCGTCTTCGGCGCCGCCTTGGCCGGAAGCTGCACGCCGGCGCGCTTCTTGTTGATGAGATCGACAAGGGCGCCCTCGTAATGATCCTCGAAATTATCCGGCTCGAAGGAGGCCGACTTCTTCTCGACGATATGCTTGGCGAGATCCAGCATGTCCTTGGTGACCTTGACGTCCTGGATGTCGTCGAAATAGTCCTTCTCGTCGCGCACCTCGTAGGGATAGCGCAGCAGCGTGCCCATCAGGCCCTTGCCCAGCGGCTCCAGCGCAATGACGTGTTCGCGATTGGTGAGCACCACGCGGCCGATCGCCACCTTGTTCAGGCTGCGTGCGGTTTCGCGGATCACGGCGAAGGCGTCGTGGCCGACCTTGCCGTCGGGCACGAGATAATAGGGGCGGATCAGGTAGCGGCTGTCGATGTCGCTCTTGGGCACGAACTCGTCGATCTCGATCGTGTGGGTCGATTCCAGAGCGATATCGTCGAGCTCGTCCTTGGTCACCTCGATATAGGTGTCGGTGTCGACCTTGTAGCCCTTGACGATATCGTCATTGGCGACTTCCTCGCCGGTCTCGGCGTCGACCTTGGCGTATTTGATGCGGTGGCCGGTTTTCTTGTTGATCTGGTTGAAGGAAACTTTCTCCGATTCCGAAGTCGCCGGATACAGCGCCACCGGGCAGGTCACCAGAGACAGCCGCAGAAAACCCTTCCAGTTGGCGCGTGGGGCCATGACAAACTCCAGAACTGACAAACTCCAGAACCGACAAATTCGCGGACGCAACAGACCACAATCCGCAAGGATAACATTCGGGGGTGCGGAAACAAGCAAGGGGAGCAGAGATTCTCCTGTTGGCGTTAACCGTCCGCCGAGGGGCCAAGGCAGGGCGGCAAGGCTGGGAACGGCGAGACGCAGAAAGAACGGAACATCGTCAGGCATTTGGCGTTGGCTTCACAGGCGCGGCGGGGCCGCAGGGCCTCCCGCGTAGCCCGAGCAACCGCATGCCTATTTGAGGGCGCCATGGCAACACGGGACGAGCACCGGATCGTCGAAACGTCGACCCAGGCCCGGCAGGGCGAGCCCGGACCGTCGGTCGCGGCCCTGCTTGCTGTCTCCCTTGGGCTCGCGATCCTGGTGCTGGCCGTGGTGTGGTTCGTGTTCTTCCGCACCTGACGCACCGCCTGGTGCGACACAGCGCCTACGTCCATACCGCTTGTGCGGGCTTCCGCGGCAGCGCTAGGCGGCGTAAACCGGTCGCGTCTTGACGATGTCGTTGTCCGACCGGCGCAGCCAGATTCCCTCCAATGGACTCTTTTTCCATGACGAAAAAGTAACGTTGCGGGGCTTGCCCGTTCATGGGCGGTTCACGCCGGCAGCGCTCATCTTGAAGGCGTGAAGTCGTGCAGTTCAGCTTTGGAGGCAAGCGTGCGCCTGCTCGTTGTTGAGGACGATCCGGATCTTAACCGCCAGCTCACCACCGCGTTGAGCGATGCGGGATATGTGGTCGATCGGGCATTCGATGGAGAGGAGGGGCACTATCTCGGCGACAGTGAGCCCTATGACGCAGTGGTGCTCGATATCGGCCTGCCCAAGATGGACGGCATCTCGGTCCTGGAGTCATGGCGCCGCAACGGCCGCGCGATGCCGGTCCTGATCCTCACCGCCCGCGATCGCTGGAGCGACAAGGTGCAGGGTTTTGATGCTGGCGCCGACGATTATGTCGCAAAGCCGTTTCACCTTGAGGAGGTACTGGCACGAATCCGTGCGCTGCTGCGCCGCGCTACCGGACACGCGCAGAGCGAGCTCGTCTGCGGACCGGTTGCGCTGGATACGCGCACCAACAAGGTTTCCGTCTCGGGCAATCCGGTCAAGATGACCTCGCACGAGTACCGCCTGCTGCAATACCTGATGCATCATGCCGGCCGCGTGGTCTCGCGCACCGAGCTCGTCGAGCATCTCTACGACCAGGACTTCGACCGCGACTCCAACACCATCGAGGTGTTCGTGGGCCGCATCCGCAAGAAGCTCGACGTCGACATCATCCAGACCGTGCGCGGGCTCGGCTATCTCCTGGCGCCGCCGCCGAACGGGGCGTGATCCAGGGCGGGACTAGCGGCGCGATACTGCGTTTACTTTTCTCGCTTGAACCGTGGCCTGCGGCACCACTTTTCGTTATTGTGATTCCATGCGCCGCAGTTCGCTCGCGACCCGGCTGTTTCTCTCTGCGACCGCCTGGGTGGTGGTGATTCTCGTCATCACCGGTTTCGTTCTCTCCTCCGTCTATCGGGACGCGACCGAGCGCGCCTTCGATCGCCGGCTCAACCTCTACCTGCGGACGCTGATCGCCGAGGTCGCAACCCCGGACGAGCCGCCGGACCGGCAATTCCAGTCGCTGGGCGAGCCGCTGTTCGAGCTGCCGCTGTCAGGCTGGTACTGGCAGATCACCCGCACCGATACTGACAAGCCGGACGTGCGCGCCTCGCGCTCGCTGTGGGACAAGAAGCTGCCCAAGCTCGAGGACCAGGGCATCGAGCTTACGCCTGCCGGGATCCGCATCGGCTATGTCGACGGGCCCGAGGGCCAGACCCTGCGGATCGTGGAGCGGCAGGTCGATCTCGGCGCCGACGGCAAGTTTCTGGTGGCGGTGGCGGGCGACGCAAGCGAGATTTTCGATGAGACCCGCAGCTTCGATTATTATCTCGGTGGCACCTTTGCCGCGCTCGGCATCGTGCTGCTGCTCACCACGATCTTCCAGGTCCGCTTCGGCCTTGCGCCGCTCAAGCGCATCTCGGAAGCGATCGCCGACATCCGTTCGGGACGGACGGAACGGCTGGAGGGCAATTTTCCCGTCGAGATTGCGCCGCTCGCACGCGAGACCAACGCGCTGATCGATGCCAATCGCGGCATTGTCGAGCGCGCCCGCACTCATGTCGGCAACCTCGCGCACGCGATCAAGACGCCGCTGTCGGTGATCGTCAACGAAGCCTCGGCCCATGGCCTCGATCCGTTCGCCAGCAAGGTCCTCGAGCAGGCCGAGGTGATGCGCAACCAGGTAGCGCACCATCTGGAGCGGGCGCGCATCGCCGCGCGCGTCTCCATCGTCGCGACCGTCACCGAGGTGGCACCCGCTATCGAGGCGCTGCGGCGGACCATGGAGAAGATCCACCGCGACCGCGGCATCACCATTGAGGTCAAGGCCGACCCGCATGCCCGCTTTCGCGGCGAACGGCAGGACCTCGAGGAGATGGCCGGCAACCTCGTCGACAATGCCTGCAAATGGGCGTCCTCGCAGGTCTTCATCGAGGTGCTGATGGAGCGCCCCGCCGAGTCCGGCGCGGGCCCGGTGCTGCGCATCATTGTCGATGACGACGGCCGCGGCCTCTCGGCGGTCGAACGCGCCCAGGTCTCGCGCCGCGGGCAGCGGCTCGATGAATCCAAGCCCGGTTCGGGGCTGGGGCTATCGATCGTGACCGATCTTGCCGCGCTCTATGGCGGCAGCCTGTCGCTCGGCACCGCGCCGATCGGAGGCTTGAGGGCCGAATTGCTCCTTCCTGCGATGTGAACCCGCGTATGCTGCATCGAAAAACCGGATTATCGGTCGATTTGGCGCAAAGCCGTTAGCCCTAAATTCGTCATTCCTAAAGGACTTCTTAACGGCGTGGCCCATATGGTGGCCGAGGTACGCGGTGACCGTCCGCGCCACAGAAAGTGCTGATCCGTCCGTATGAGCCAGACGTTACAGGAGCGGCTGAAGGATTATCTCGCGCAGCTTCCGCCGCGATCGCAGGCGATGTTGATGCGGGCTTTTGAGGGCGCGCTCGAGCGCGGCGAGGACACCGCGGTCGCGACCTTCGTGCTCGAGGCGCTGCGCAAGATCGTTCGCGGCAGCGACGACGCACAGCCGCGCAGCGATGATCCGGCACGACTGCTGTTCCGTCCGCTGGAACCGTTCCTGGTCGATGGCAGCATGCCAACACGTCCGGGCCAGATCCGCCGCAGCTCGCTGGTGCCGATCTGGCAGTGGCTCCTCCGTGACGGTGCACCGGAGCACGCAAGCGCATTCGAAGCGATGCTGGCAAGCGGCGAAGGCGGGAAGGGACCGCACCTCGAAATAGCCGTCCGCAAGCTCCAGCTCGCCACGGCCGAGGCCATCGTCAAGATCGCGGGCCCCGCGGCCGGCGGCGACAAGCAGCGTGCGCTGAGCCGTGTCGGCCAGCCCAGCGTCGTCGAGGATCTGATGTCGGTTGGCGCCGTGCTGCAGGCGCGCGAGGCGCTGGACGGGCTCAATGGCAGGCTGCCCGGCTATTTGCGCGCATTCGGCGACTCCCAGATGGAGCAGGTGCTCGCCGGGCTCAACGTTCCCTCGCTGCAGACACCGATGCTGTTGCCGTTTGCCCTGTCGCTCGTCATACAGCGCCTGAGCGCACCCTGGCAGATCATCCGCCTCGCCATCAGGATGGCGGCGTCAGACGACGAGATCCGCGTCGCCGCCATCCCGCTCGGCGTCGCCGTGACCATCGCGCTGCATGATCTGTCGGGCCGCGCCGCGGGGCTGCGGGCCGACATCAGGCGCGGCCACTTCGCCAATGTCGCCGAAAATCTCAAGGCGCTGCACGACGGCGTGCGGGGCCTGCGCACCGAGCTCGACCTGCGCACCGAATCGACCTGGGGCAGGCAGCTGACGTCGATCCGCGCCGAGATTTCCAACGCGCTGCAGTCGGAAATCGACAGCGTGCCCGGCCGCGTCCGCCGCATCCTGCGCCAGCGCCCCGACAAGGACATCGTCGCCGGCGCCCGGATTGACACCGCCGATGTCGACGAGGTCGTCGCGCTGATCGATTTCGTCGCGGTCTGCCGCACCTATGCGAGCGAGCTCGCCATCAACGAGGTGACGTTGCGGACCTATTCCGACCTGCAGCAATATGTCGAGCAGGCGACGGAAGCGCTGGTGCAATCGCTGCGCGGCAGCGACGTGAGGGCGCGCGCCTACCGACAGATGCAGGTGGCCGCGGCCATCAAGTTCTGCGAGGCGCTGTTCGGCCGTGACTATGCGTCGCTGATGAGCCGGGCGGCCGAAAATGCGCTGACCGGCGAACGCAAGTCCGCTTCGCGCGCTGGTTAAAGTAGCGCTATATCTACAATTCCAGGTTGACGAAGGCCGGGCGGGTTCGTACGGTCATGGGTGTGAAACGCATTGCCCCTTCGATAAATGAATTCAGCCATCAACTTTATTGAACTCGAGAATCAGGTCATTACGGCGACCTACCGGAACCTGATGGTCACGGCGAAAGTCGTGCTGGTGGAGAGCACGAGCGGCGCGCAGCTGCCCAATCCGGTCACGACCATCTCCTCGCCGTTGCCGGCAGGCGCGCTCCGCATCCGGCTGCCGGCCGCGGTCAGGCCGGGGACCTATTATTTGATGGCCCTCAACGGCCATGGCGAGCCCGCGGCCCGCAGCGCCGACTTCCGTATCGACTAAACAATTACTATTGCTCGACTTTCGAGACGGGATCACTGGCGGCAATTTGATAATTGTCAATTGCCCGCAGCGGGAGCCGTGGTGTAAAGCGGCACAATCATGCGCAAGTGAGCCCACCCTCCGGAACCCACCCGATGACGCTATGGTTTGTGTTCGCGCTTATGACGGCCGCGGCGATCTTCGCCGTCTTGTTGCCGCTCGGCCTGCGCGGCAGCAAGCCTAGCCAGGGGAGCGAGGCGACCGTCTACAAGGACCAGCTTGTCGAGATCGATCGCGACCTCGCTGCCGGCCTGATTGCGGCGGGCGAGGCCGACGCTGCGCGCACCGAGATCGGCCGTCGCCTGCTTGCCGCCGCCGACCCCAAGAACAGTCCGCCGCTGCAGTCGAACCAGGCGCTGCGCCGGCTCGCGGCGGTGGTGGCGCTGGTCGGGCTGCCGGCGGTGGCGCTTGCCGTCTATCTGCCGATGGGTTCGCCGCGCCTGCCGGACTTTCCCTTGGCCGCACGCAGCCGTGCCCCGGACGCCCAGCCGCTCGACGGCCTGGTTGCACAGGTCGAGCAGCATCTGGAACAGAACCCGACCGACGGCCGCGGCTGGAGCGTGCTGGCGCCGGTCTTGCTGCGGCTTGGCCGCTATGACGAGGCGGTGCGCGCCTTCCGCAACTCGCTCACCTATGGCGGCGAGAGCGCGGAGCGGCATGCCGATCTCGGCGAGGCCCTGGCTGCGGCCGCGAACGGCGTCGTCACGGCCGAGGCAAAGAGTGAGTTCGATCGCGCGCTCGCGCTCAACGCCGACGAGGTCAAGGCGAGCTATTTCCTGGGCCTTGCCGCGGAACAGGACGGCCGCAAGGCCGACGCGGCGAAGATCTGGCATGCCATGCTCGACAAGGCTGCACCCGATGCGCCGTGGCGGCCGCTGGTGCAGGCGGCCTTGCTGCGGGTCGGCAGCCCGGCGGCGCCCGCTCTCTCGGATCAGACGGTCGCCGCCGCGCAGGACATGAAGGCGGACGACCGCGAAGCCATGATCCGCGGCATGGTCGATCGACTGGCGACCCGGTTGAAGCAGAATGGCGATGATGTCGAGGGTTGGTTGCGGCTGGTGCGCGCCTATCTTGTCATGGGCGACCGCGACAAGGCGAAGAGCGCGCTCAGCGACGCCCGGCAGGCGGTCGCCAACGATGCCGAGCGCCTGCGTCAGCTCAACGAGGGGCTGAAGACTCTCGGGATCGACGGATGAACGTCACACGAAATTCCAGGGCAGGCTCATGACACGCAAGCAGCGGCGCCTGACGATGATCGGATGTGCAC
The DNA here is from genome assembly GCF_000472425.1 of Bradyrhizobium sp. Tv2a-2. GTDB lineage: Bacteria > Pseudomonadota > Alphaproteobacteria > Rhizobiales > Xanthobacteraceae > Bradyrhizobium. The sequence goes on from NZ_AXAI01000009.1 coordinate 298,965, forward strand.
TCGCCGTGCTCGGCTTCGCCGCAGGGCTCGTGCTTTATTCACTGCGCGACTCCATCGTCTTCTTTTCGACACCCGCCATGGTGGGCGAGCAGCACATCGCGCCGGGCAAGCGTTTCAGGCTCGGCGGCCTGGTGCAGCCGGGCTCGCTCAAACGCGGCGACAATCTTGCCGTGACTTTCGAGGTCGCCGACGGCACGGCCAAGCTGCCGGTCGCCTATAAGGGGCTCCTGCCCGACCTGTTCCGCGAAGGGCAGGGCGTGGTCGCTGAGGGTTCGCTCGACAACGCCGGTGTGTTCCAAGCCGACACCGTGCTCGCCAAGCATGACGAGACCTACATGCCCAAGGAAGTCGCCGATGCCCTGAAGAAGCAGGGGCACTGGAAGGACGACTACGCCGCCAAGCCGGGCGGTGGCATGGCCGCGCAGGCCGGGCAGGGGCAGGGAGCGACGCGATGATTGTCGAAGGCGGACATTATGCGCTGGTGCTGGCGCTCGCACTTGCGCTGATCCAGTCCACGGTGCCGCTGCTGGGTGCGCGCTGGCGCGATCCGGCGCTGATGAATGTCGCGCGTTCCACTGCGCTCGCACAGCTTCTGTTCGTCGGCGTGTCGTTTGCGGCGCTGGTGACGTTGCATGTCACCTCGGATTTCTCCGTGCTCAACGTGTACGAGAACTCGCATTCGATGAAACCACTGATCTACAAGATCACCGGCGTCTGGGGCAGTCATGAAGGCTCGATGCTGCTCTGGGTCTCGATTCTCGCGCTGTTTGGCGGCCTGCTTGCGGCCTTCGGCAACAATCTGCCGCTGTCCCTGCGCGCGCATGTGCTGGCCGTGCAGGCCTGGATCGCGAGCGCGTTCTATCTCTTCATCCTGACCACCTCGAATCCGTTCCTGCGCATTCCCAATCCGCCGATGGAGGGTCGCGATCTCAATCCGGTGCTGCAGGACATTGGGCTCGCGGTGCATCCGCCGATGCTCTATCTCGGCTATGTCGGCTTCTCGATCTCATTCTCCTTCGCAATCGCAGCCCTGCTGGAAGGCCGCATTGATGCCGCCTGGGCCCGCTGGGTGCGGCCGTGGACGCTGCTTGCCTGGATATTCCTGACCCTTGGCATCGCCATGGGCTCCTACTGGGCCTATTACGAGCTCGGCTGGGGCGGCTGGTGGTTCTGGGATCCGGTCGAGAACGCCTCGCTGATGCCATGGCTTGCCGGCACCGCGCTGTTGCACTCGGCGCTGGTGATGGAGAAGCGCAATGCGCTGAAGGTCTGGACCATCCTGCTTTCGATCCTGACCTTCTCGCTGTCGCTCTTGGGCACCTTCCTGGTGCGCTCGGGCGTGCTTACCTCGGTGCACGCCTTCGCCACCGATCCGACGCGCGGCGTGTTCATCCTCTTGATCCTCTGCGTCTTCATCGGCGGCAGTCTGACGCTGTTTGCCGGGCGCGCCTCACGGCTGAAGCAAGGCGGCCTGTTCGCGCCGATCTCGCGCGAGGGAGCGCTCGTCCTCAACAACCTCTTCCTCACCACGGCCTGCGCGACCGTGCTGGTCGGCACGCTTTATCCGCTGGTGCTGGAGGTTCTGACCGGCGACAAGATCTCGGTCGGCGCGCCCTTCTTCAATCTGACCTTTGCTCCCTTGTTCGTGCCCTTGATGGCCGCGGTTCCGTTCGGGCCGATGTTGGCCTGGAAGCGCGGCGATCTCCTGGCCGCGACGCAACGCCTGACCGCCGCCGGCATCGCCGCGTTATCGGCTATCGCGCTGGCCTGGGCCTGGGCGCGCGGGGGTGCTGCGCTCGCACCGCTCGCCATTGGGCTCGCGGTGTTCGTGATCGGCGGCGCGATCACCGATATTGCCGAGCGCACCGGATTATTCCGCGTGCCGTTTGCCATCGCGCTGCGGCGGGCGCGCGGGTTGCCGCGCTCGGCCTGGGGTACCGCCTTTGCGCATGCCGGCATCGGCGTCGCGCTGATCGGAATCGTCTGCGAGACGACCTGGAACAGCGAATTTATCGGCACCATGAAGCCGCGCGACACCGTCGACGTCGCCGGCTATTCGCTCACCCTCAACGGAGTGGTGCAGCGGCAGGGACCGAATTATCGCGAGCAGGTCGCGAGCTTCATGGTCTCGATCGACGGCGAGCCGCTCAGCACGATGACGCCCTCGAAACGTAGTTTCACCACGCGCGGCATGTCGACGACGGAAGCCGCGTTGCTGAGCCGCGGTTTCAGCCAGCTCTATATCTCGCTCGGCGATAGCTCGGCCGACGGTGGCACCGTGGTCCGCATCTACCACAAGCCGCTGGTGCTCCTGATCTGGTTCGGCCCCGTGCTGATGGCCTTCGGCGGCATGCTGTCGCTGTCCGACCGGCGTTTGCGCGTCGGCGTGCCCAAGGCCGCGAAGGCGCTGCGCGGCCTGCAGGCGGCGGAGTAGAGCATGCGACGCTTGCTCGCCAGCCTCTGTCTTCTTGCGGCGATCGGGCTTTCGGCCGCGCATGCCGTGCTGCCCGACGAAATGATGGCCGATCCCGCCAAGGAGGCACGCGCGCGCAACCTCTCGCACGAATTGCGCTGCATGGTGTGCCAGAACCAGTCGATCGACGATTCCGAGGCGCCATTGGCGCGCGATTTGCGCCTTCTGGTTCGTGAGCGCATCGCCGCCGGCGATAGCGATTCCCAGGTGATCGACTTCCTGGTGGCGCGCTATGGCGAGTTCGTGCTCCTGAAACCGCGATTCGAGCGGCAGACTCTGCTGCTCTGGCTGGTTCCGCCGCTGCTGCTGTTCGGCGGTGGCGCGGTGTTGTGGATGCACACGCGGCGGCGGGCAAAAGGCGCATCCGACGCCTCCTCGCTTTCGGCGGAGGAAGAGGCAAAGCTTGCGGCGCTGATGTCCGCCGATGGACCGGCCGAAAAGTCGTGACATCTGCGTTTGGCATTCATTCCCGACCTTTCGTTGGGCGCGGAAATTCCTTGCCATCGCAGGGCCTTAGCGCCCTGCGATGAACTGCCGCATCAGTAACGGCCTTCATTACAAAAGTTTAACTCCGTAGCCAGCGCGCTGTAAGGCGTTACTCCCCATCTTCACACGCGAATGGTGCGCTCAAGCGCACCCGTGGGACATTTCAGCTCAGGCTCTGGAGAAAGCTTTATGACCGATCGTCCGACCGACCTCTCGTCGTTCCCATCCTATCGGCAACCGGGCCGCACATTGCTGTCGGCGCGGAAGTTTGCGCTGATGGCATCGGTGGTCGCCGGCCTTGGTGTCGCGGCCTATGGCTTCAGCCCCGTGCGCGATGTCAACGTGTTCTCCACCCCGGCGCATGCCGAGGCCACGGGCCAGCGGCCGATCGGCTTTGCCGACATTGTCGAGCGGGTGAAACCCACGGTCATCTCGGTCAAGGTCAATATCAACGAGAAGGTCGCGAAGAACGACGACGGCGACGATGATTCGCCATTCCCGCCGGGCTCCCCCATGGAGCGTTTCTTCCGCCGCTTCGGCGGCGGCGACCTTCCGCCCGGCCTGCGTGGCGGCGGCAAGCGCGTGATCACGGGCCAGGGCTCGGGCTTCTTCATCTCGGCCGATGGCTATGCGGTGACCAACAACCACGTGGTTGACGGCGCGAGCAAGGTCGAGGTGACGGCCGACGACGGCAAGACCTACAGCGCCAAGGTGATTGGAACCGACGCGCGCACCGATCTCGCGCTGATCAAGGTCGAGGGCGGCTCGAATTTCGCTTTCGCCAAGCTCGCCGACGGCAAGCCGCGGATTGGCGACTGGGTGCTCGCGGTCGGCAACCCCTTCGGGCTTGGCGGCACGGTGACTGCCGGCATCGTCTCGGCCATGGGCCGCGACATCGGCAACGGTCCCTATGACGATTTCATCCAGATCGATGCGCCCGTGAACAAGGGCAATTCCGGTGGTCCGGCCTTCGACGTCGATGGCGACGTCGTCGGTGTCAACACCGCGATCTATTCGCCCTCCGGCGGCAGCGTCGGAATCGCCTTCTCTATTCCTGCGTCGACCGTGAAGAGCGTCGTCGCCCAGCTCAAGGACAAGGGCTCCGTTAGCCGCGGCTGGATCGGCGTGCAGATTCAGCCCGTCACCCAGGACATCGCCGACAGCCTCGGCATGAAGAAGGCGGAAGGCGCGCTGGTGGCCGAACCCCAGAAGGATGGCCCGGCGGCCAAGGCCGGCATCGAATCCGGCGACGTCATCACCTCGGTGAACGGCGATAACGTCAAGGATGCCCGCGAGCTGGCGCGCACCATCGGCGGCATGGCGCCGGGCGCCGCGATCAAGCTCAACGTGCTGCACAAGGGCCAGGACAAGGTCGTCAACATCACGCTCGGCCAGCTGCCGAACACGATCGAGGCCAAGGCCGACAACGGCAATGACGACAATGGCGGCAAGGCCACCCGCGGCACCGACGTGCCCAAGCTCGGCATGACGGTTGCGCCCGCCACAAGCGTCGCCGGCGCTGGCAAGGATGGTGTCGTCGTCACCGATGTTGACCCGAAGAGTGCGGCCGCCGAGCGCGGCTTCAAGGAAGGCGATGTCATTCTCGAGGTCGCCGGCAAGACGGTGACCAGCGCCAACGACGTGCGCGAGGCGATCAATGCGGCGCGTTCCGACAACAAGAACAGCGTCCTGATGCGTGTGAAGACCGGCGGCCAGTCGCGTTTTGTCGCAGTCCCCTTGGCCAAGGGTTAGGCGCTTACCAGATGGAGGGTGTCGCCGGCATTGTCGCCCCCGCCGACGGCTCTTTCCCGGGAGCGGGCTCGATGTCCGCTCCCGCCTCAAACCTTCCGGTGGAATTGCCCCCCTCCGTCGGAAGGGTAAAGGGCGGTGAGGTCCCCCAGCTTCACCGCCCACTTTTTTCGATCAACCTGATGGCGTGAGGCGCGCTCTTTCCAAACCTTGCACGAACGAGCAGCTCGCGCCATGTTGAAGGAAAGTCGAACAACTTTGAGCACGTCCGACAAGCAAATGCGCCTGCTGATCATCGAAGACGACCGCGAGTCCGCCGACTACCTCGTCAAGGCGTTCCGTGAGGTCGGTCACATCGCCGATCTCGCCGGTGACGGCGAGGAGGGCCTGGCCATGGCCGAGGGCGGCGACTACGACGTGCTGGTGGTGGATCGCATGCTGCCCAAGCGCGACGGCCTGTCGGTGATCGGTGCGCTGCGCGACAAGGCCAACCGCACGCCGGTGCTCATTCTCTCCGCGCTCGGCCAGGTCGACGACCGCATCAAGGGCCTGCGCGCCGGCGGCGACGACTACTTGCCGAAGCCCTATTCATTCGCCGAGCTGTTGGCGCGGGTCGAGGTGTTGTCGCGCCGCAATGTCGGTCCGAGCGAGGAAACCACCTACCGCGTCGGGGATCTCGAGCTTGACCGCCTCTCGCACCGCGTGGCGCGCGGCAAGGATGAATTGACCCTGCAGCCGCGCGAGTTCCGGCTGCTCGAATATCTGATGAAGCATGCCGGGCAGGTGGTGACCCGCACCATGCTTCTGGAAAATGTCTGGGACTATCATTTCGATCCGCAGACCAATGTGATCGACGTGCATATTTCGCGGCTGCGTTCCAAGATCGACAAGGGTTTCGATCGGCCGCTGCTCCATACCATCCGTGGCGCCGGGTACATGATCCGTGACGGCATTCGGTAAACTGGTCCGAACCACTGCGTTTCGGCTGACGCTGTTTTATCTGTTTCTGTTTGCGCTTTTTGCTGCGTCCCTGGTCGGCTATTTCGCCTGGAACACCCGGAGACTGATCACCGAGCAGATCACCACGACGGTGAATGCTGAGGTCGGCGAGATTACCGACATCTATAATCGCCGCGGCCTGCGCGGTCTCGTCTTCAACATCGAAAGCCGCGCGCTGCGGCCGGGCTCCAATCTCTATCTCGTCACCACGCCAACGGGTGTAGCGATCGCCGGCAATGTCGGCTCGCTCGCGCCGGGCGTGATAAGTACCATCGGCTGGTCCGAGACCGCGTATCGCCGGCTCGAGGACCAGGACCGCTCCGACCATCGCGCGCTGGTGCGCGTCACCGAGCTGCCAGACGGCATTCGCCTGTTGATCGGACGCGACCTCGACGAGCGGCGTCGCATGTTCGTCATCGTCGCCAAGGCGGCGCAATGGTCGGTGCTGGTCGTCGTGGTGCTCGGCATCCTCGGCGGCATCTTCGTCGCGCGGCGGGTGCTGCAGCGGATCGATGCCATGACCGGTACGACCCAGCGCATCATGACGGGCGACCTCAGCGGGCGGCTGCCGGTGGGCCGCAGTGGCGACGAACTCGATCGCCTCGCCGAGAACCTCAATGCCATGCTCGAGCGCATCGAGGCGCTGATGAAGGGCCTGAAGGAGGTCTCGGACAATATCGCCCATGACCTCAAGACCCCGTTGACACGCCTGCGCAATCGCGCCGAGGACGCGCTCGCCAAATCGAGCTGCGAGGCCGATTACCGCGCGGCGCTGGAGCGCACCATCGAGGAATCCGACGGCCTCATTCGTACCTTCAATGCGCTTCTGATGATTGCGCGCGCGGAATCGGGACAGGCGCGCGGCAACATGGATGATTTCGACGCGGCCGACGTCGCAAGCGGCATTCACGAGCTCTATGAACCGCTCGCCGAAGACGACGGCATGACGCTGCGGCTGAAGACCGCGCCGGCGCCGCTGCACGGCAACCGCGAGCTGATCGGCCAGGCGCTCGCCAATCTGGTCGAGAATGCCATCAAGTACGGCAAGCCCGCGCAGGCCCCGCAGCCCGGTACGGTCGTCAGCCTCGACACCAGGCAGATCCTGATCGAAGCGCGGCGCGAGGGCGATACGGTGCTGCTCAGTGTCACCGACCACGGCCCCGGCATTCCTGAGGCCGACCGCAAGCATGCGGTGGAGCGCTTCGTCCGGCTCGATTCCAGTCGCAGCCAGCCCGGTTCCGGCCTCGGTCTGAGCCTCGCCTCTGCGGTCGCAACGCTGCACGGCGGCGAGCTGAGGTTGAGCGATGCTCACCCCGGCCTCGTGGCGACGCTGGCGATTCCCTTCCGGAACGGGGCCAGTGAGAGGCTTGCGGCTCAAACGCTGGATGTGCCACAGAAGGTGGCATGACTGCCTCCGCGCCCGGCAATGCGGACGAACTCAGGCTGGCCGCGCGGTTCGTCGAAGCACCCTATATTGCCGCCTCAGAACAGGCCGAACAGAAACTGGCTGACTGGCTCGCCGAGCTGGAGCCGGAGCAGTCGGCCGCGCTCGACGCGCTGTTCGAGGCCCCCGTAGCGAAACGGGTTCTGCTCGGCATTGTCGCGTTTTCGCCCTATCTGTTCGACCTCGTTCGCAGCGATGCAGCCCGCCTGATCCGGCTCTTGCGCAGCGATCCGGATCGCCATCTCGCGGCGCTGATCGAGACCGCGTTCGGCGAGGTCTTTGCCGCGCCCGGCGAGACCGAGGTGATGCGGCTGTTGCGCCGGCTGAAGGCGGAGGCGGCGCTCTTGATCGCGCTGTGCGACATCGGCGGCGTCTGGCCGGTGATGCGGGTGACCGCGGCGTTGACCGAGCTTGCCTGCGCCTCGGTGCAGGCGGGCCTGCGCTATCTGCTCCGCCAGGAATCCGTGCGGGGCCGGCTGGCACCCGCCGACCACGAGCGGCCGGAGCAGGACAGCGGACTGTTCGTGCTGGCCATGGGCAAGATGGGGGCGGACGAACTCAACTATTCCAGCGATATCGACCTGATCGTGTTCTTCGATCCCAAGGCGCCGACGCTGGCGCGCGACATCGAGCCGCAGCCCTTCTTCGTCCGCATCACGCAAGGCCTGGCGCGGCTCCTACAGCAGCGCACCGGCGACGGCTATGTGTTCCGCGTCGACTTGCGGCTGCGGCCCGATCCGGCCTCGACACAGGTCGCGATCTCCACCGACGCGGCGCTGCATTATTACGAGCGGGAAGGGCGGACCTGGGAGCGCGCGGCGATGATCAAGGCGCGCCCCTGTGCCGGCGATCTCATCGAGGGCGGTGCGATGATCGCGGACCTTTCGCCCTTTGTCTGGCGCAAGCATTTGGATTTCGCCGCGCTTGCCGACGTCCACGAGATGAAGCGGCAGATGCAGACCTATCGCGGCCAGAGCGAGATCGCGGTCGAAGGCCACAACGTCAAGATCGGCCGTGGCGGCATCCGCGAGATCGAGTTCTTTGCGCAGACCCAGCAATTGATCGCCGGCGGGCGCCACGCGGAGCTGCGCGTGCGCCCGACCCTGGCGGCGCTGGAGGTGCTCGCCAGCAGCAGCTGGATCACCCATGAGGCGCGCGACGAGCTGAGCGCGGCCTACCAATTCCTGCGCCGCGTCGAGCACCGTCTGCAGATGGTCGCCGACGAGCAGACCCACAGCCTGCCCGAGGAGGTCGAGGCAGTGGAACGCTTTGCACAGTTCTTCGGCTATGACAGCCGCGAGGCGTTTGCGAGCGACCTGCTTGCCCAGCTCAACATCGTTCAGGCGCATTACAGCAAACTGTTCGAGGGCGACGACCCGACCGGCACTGTGAAATTGCCACCGATCAATTATGGCGCCGGACCCGAAGACCAGCGTCTGGTGAACCATCTCGCGACCATGGGCTTCGAGGAGCCGGGGAAGGTTGCCGAGACCGTGCTGGAGTGGATGCGCGGCGAGTACCGCGTATTTCGAACGGAATCTACGCGCGCCGCCTTTGCCGAATTCCTGCCGGCGCTGATGGATGGTCTTGCGCACGCCGACGAGCCCGATCGCGCGGTCGCGGCCTTCGACCGCTTCCTGCAGGCGTTGCAGCGCGGCGGCCGGCTGATCACGCTGCTCAGCCAGAACCGCGACCTGGTCGCGCTGGTGGCGCTGGTGCTCGGGGCTGCGCCACGGCTCGGCGACATGCTGGCGCGGCAGCCGCAATTGATGGACGGGCTGATCGATCCGCGCTTCTTCGGCGCCATGCCCGACCAGCGCGAATTGTCGGTCCGGCTCGCGGCGACGCTCAAGGAGGCGGCTGCTTACGAAGAATTTCTCGACCGCCTGCGCCTGTTCGGCCAGGAGAGCCTGTTTTTGATCGGCACCCGCATTCTCTCCGGCACGGTGTCCGCCCAGCAGGCGAGCACGGCTTTTGCCGACGTCGCCGAGGGCATCGTGCACACCGTCCACGGCCTGGTGACGGATCGCTTTGCCGCCCAGCACGGCCGCATCCGGGGGCAGGAGACCGCGATCCTCGCGATGGGCCGGCTCGGCAGCCGCGAGATGACCGCGTCCTCCGATCTCGACCTGATCCTGCTCTACGATTTCGACCCTGAAAATCCGGACTCTGACGGCGAGAAGTCGCTGCATGGCGCGCATTATTTTGCGCGCTTCACCCAACGGCTGATTTCGGCCTTCACCATCCGTACCAATTACGGCGTGCTGTACGAGATCGACATGCGGCTGCGCCCCTCGGGCCGTGCCGGGCCGCTTGCGTCCCACATCGCCTCGTTCGCAGACTACCAGGAGCACGAAGCCTGGACCTGGGAGCACATGGCGCTGACACGTGCGCGGGTGATCTCGGCCTCGCCAGGGTTTCGCAGCCGCATCGAGGCGGTCATTCGCACCGCGCTGACGCGACCGCGCGATGCTGCGAGCGTTGCCCACGATGTCGCCGACATGCGCCGGGCGATCGCCCAGGAGAAGGGCGAGGATGATCTCTGGAATTTGAAATATGCGGCCGGCGGCACGCTCGACATCGATTTCATCGCGCAATATCTGCAGCTCGTGCATGGCGCCGAGAAGCCCGAGATTCTCGACGTCTCGACGCTCGAGGTGCTGGAGAAGGCCGAGCAGTTAGGGGTGCTGCCGCATGCCTCCGCCGAGGTGCTGCGCGCGGCCGTCCGGCTCTATCACGACCTGACCCAGATCCTGCGGCTCTGCGTCAGCGAGCGTTTCAACCCGGAAACTGCCGGCGACGATCTCCTGCACGTCATGGCCCGCGCCGGCGACGCCCCGGATTTCTCCTCGCTCGAGGCGCGGATGAAGGAGACCCAGGCCGAGGTGCGGCGGCTGTTCGGGGTGATCGTGGAAGGGCGGTAAAGCGCGCACGTCATGATCGGAGCGCCGGTCGTTTTCGGACATCATCTCCACATCCAACTCGCGTTGGAACGCCGGGGCCGGTATAGCGGCTCCATGCTCGACTTCGCCGCCCAATATGAAGCATTTAGACGCCGCGATTCCGCGTGGGACGGAGTGGTGTTTGTGGCGGTCAAGACGACCGGCGTCTATTGTCGCCCGGTGTGCCCGGCGCGAACGCCGCTGGCGCGCAATGTCAGCTTCTATCGCAGCGCGGCGGCGGCGGAGCGTGGCGGCTTCAGGCCTTGTCTGAGATGCCGTCCAGAAACCGCTCCGTTCTGTCCCGCCTGGAAGGGTACAAGGACGACGGTCGAGCGCGCGTTGACCCTGATCGAAAGTGGCGCGCTTGACCGTGGTGACGTTGACGAGCTTGCCCAACGGCTCGGGGTCGGATCACGTCATTTATCACGGCTCTTTGCTGAGCATCTCGACGCGTCGCCGCTGCAAGTCGCACTCTCGCTGCGTATACGCCGCGCCAAACATCTCCTCGACGGTACTGATCTTCCGATCGGCCTCATCGCCGAGCGCGCAGGTTTTTCCAGCGCGCGGCGTTTGACCGCTGCGTTTGCCAGGCTCTACGGCAAGCCTCCCTCAGCTGTCCGGAAACGAGCATCGGCGTCGCCCAAAACTGCAACGCGCTAAACTTGGTGGAGAGCCCATGACGATCAAGACTTACGGGACTGTAAGTGCCGAAAAACAGAAGCAAATGAGTGGGCTTGAGTTCGTGCATGGCCTTGCGAGCGGCGCGCTGCCTCTCAATACGATCGCTCAGACGCTGGGCTATGATATTGCCGAGGCGGAGAGCGGCCGCGTCGTGGTGACGCTCGTTCCGACCGCTGCCCACCTCAATCCGGCCGGCACCGTACATGGCGGCCTCACGGCGACGCTGCTCGACAGTTGCATGGGACTGGCCGTCCAATCGATGTTGGACAAGGGAGTCAGCCAGACGACACTCGAGTTTAAGATTTCGCTTCTGCGCCCAATCACGCCCGAGACCGGCGAGGTCAGGGCTGAGGGCAGGGTGCTGAGCTGTGGCCGTCGCGTCGGCACGGCGGAAGGGCGCGTCGTGGACGGCAACGGCCGATTGCTCGCGCACGGCACCACGACGTGTCTTGTTTTCCCGAGCTAGGCCTTCTTCAGTGTCGTCAGCGCGTCGCGGACGTTGGGTTCGAGGCCTTCGCCGCCCTTGTCGAGATGCGCAAGGATGGCGGAGCGCATCCGCGGGTCCCAGAATTTACGGATGTGCTCGGCGATGCCGGGCACCGCCTTGTCGTGGCCCTGGCTGTTGAAGAACTTGCCGATCTGGTTGGCCATGTAGATCAGCCGGTCAGGCGACATCTTCGATTTCCTTGTTTGTTTCACTCACGCCCGCCTTGGCGGTGATCCGCCCGGGGTGGGTGAAGATTTCAAAACCGTCGGCGCGGGCAACCGCCACAAGCGTGATGCCAGCGGCGTCTGCCATCCGTACCGCGAGCGCGGTGGGGGCGGAGACGGCGACCATGACCGTTGCGCCAAGGCTTGCAGCCTTCTGCACCATCTCGACCGACACCCGGCTGGTCAGCAGCACCAGCCCTTCGCTTGCAACGACGTGCGCCCGTGCCAGCGCGCCGCAGAGCTTGTCGAGCGCATTGTGGCGTCCGACATCCTCGCGCAGGGCGACGACGCCATGCTTCGGTGTCCAGAATGCGGCCGCGTGCACGGCGCGCGTTTCGATGTTGATCTCCTGCAGCGGCGCGATGCTCTGCATCGCCGTCATCACCTCGGCTTGCGAGAATCGTCGTCCTTGCGGCACTGCGGCGGCGGGCCGCAGCGCCTCCGAGATCGAGTCGATGCCGCACAGGCCGCAGCCGGTGGGACCGGCGATCTGCCGCCGTCGCTCGCCGAGATGGGCTGCCTTCTCGTCCTGCAGCCACATCCTGAGCTCGATGCCCTCGCCGAGATCGACGAGCTCGATCGACTGAATATCATCGGGCGTCTGCACGATGCCTTCGCTCAGGCTGAAGCCGACCGCAAAATCCGTCAGGTTTTGCGGTGTACCCATCATCACGGCGTAGGTGCCCCCATTGTAGGTCAGCGCCAGCGCGGTCTCCTCCGGAACGGTGCGCGCGCCTTCGAGCTGGCGGCCGTCGCGCCAGACCTGCCGATTGACGCTGCGCACCGGCCTGTGCATTCGCCTATTCCGCCGCTTCCACGACGGGTGCGATGCGCCGCGAATGGCGCGCTTGCTCGTCATAGGATTTCTGCCAGTCGCTTGGTCCGTTCGACGGGGAGATCTGCACCGCCGTCACCTTGTATTCGGGGCAGTTGGTAGCCCAATCCGAATAGTCGGTGGTGATGACGTTGGCCTGCGTGTCCGGATGGTGGAAGGTGGTGTAGACGACACCCGGTGCGACGCGGTCGGTGATCAGCGCGCGCAACGTCGTTTCGCCGGCGCGGCTGGCAAGCCGGACCCAGTCGCCGTCACGCACGCCGCGCTGCTCGGCATCGTGCGGATGAATTTCCAGCCGATCCTCGCTGTGCCACACCACGTTTTCGGTGCGGCGGGTCTGTGCCCCCACGTTGTATTGGCTCAAGATGCGGCCTGTTGTGAGCAGGAGCGGGAAGCGCGGCCCGGTGCGCTCGTCGGTCGCGATATATTCGGTCACGACGAACTTGCCCTTGCCGCGCACGAAACCGTCGATGTGCATGATCGGCGTACCTTCCGGCGCCTTCTCGTTGCAGGGCCATTGCACCGAGCCGAGCTCGTCGAGCTTGGCGAAGGAGACCCCGGCGAAGGTCGGCGTCAGCGCCGCGATCTCGTCCATGATCTCGGATGGGTGATTGTAGTGCATGTCAAAGCCCATCGCCTTGGCGAGGCCAATGGTGACTTCCCAGTCCGCGAGTCCATTGCGCGGCGTCATCACCTTGCGCACGCGCTGGATGCGCCGTTCCGCATTGGTGAAGGTGCCGTCCTTCTCGAGGAAGGTCGATCCCGGCAGGAATACATGGGCGTAGTTCGCGGTCTCGTTCAGGAAGAGATCGTGGACGATGACACATTCCATCGCCGACAGCGCCGCCACGACGTGCTTGGTGTTGGGATCGGATTGCAGGATGTCCTCGCCCTGCACATAGAGGCCCATGAAGGTGCCCTCGATCGCCGCGTCGAACATGTTGGGAATGCGCAGGCCTGGCTCGGGATTGAGCTTGACGTTCCACACCGCCTCGAATTGCTCGCGCACGGCGTCGCCTGCGATATGGCGATAGCCCGGCAGTTCGTGCGGGAACGAGCCCATGTCGCAGGAGCCCTGAACGTTGTTCTGGCCGCGCAGCGGGTTCACGCCGACGCCGGAGCGGCCGATATTTGCGGTCGCCATCGCAAGGTTGGCGATGGCGATGACCGTCGTCGAGCCCTGGCTGTGCTCGGTTACGCCGAGCCCGTAATAGATCGCGCCATTGCCGCCGGTGGCGTAAATGCGCGCGGCTTCGCGCAGGTCCGTCGGGTCGACGCCGGTCACACCAGCGGTGGCTTCGGGGCTGTTCTGCGGCAGCGAGACGAACGCCGCCCAATCCTCGAACTCGCTCCAGTCGCAGCGCTCGCGCACGAAGGCTTCGTTGGCAAGGCCTTCGGTGACGACGACATGCGCGATCGCGGTGAGCACGGCAACATTGGTGCCGGGCATCAAGGGCAGATGCAGCGCCTTCACATGCGCTGACTCCACCATTTCGGTGCGGCGCGGATCGATCACGATCAGCTTGGCGCCCTGGCGCAGCCGCTTCTTCAGCCGCGAGGCGAACACCGGATGCGCCGACGCCGGGTTGGCGCCGATGATCATGACAACGTCGGTATCCTCGACGGAATCGAAATCCTGGGTGCCTGCCGATGTGCCGAACGTGGTGGCAAGACCATAGCCGGTCGGCGAATGGCAGACGCGGGCGCAGGTGTCGACATTGTTGTTGCCGAAGCCCGCGCGGATCAGCTTCTGCACCAGATAGGTTTCCTCGTTCGTGCACCGCGAGGAGGTGATGCCACCCACGGCATCGCGGCCGTATTTGGCCTGAATCGCCTTGAACTTCGCCGCGGCGAAACCGAACGCCTCGTCCCAGGAGACTTCGCGCCAGGGGTCGTTGATGGTCTCGCGGATCATCGGCTCGAGGATGCGCTCCTTGTGGGTGGTGTAGCCCCAGGCGAAGCGGCCCTTGACGCAGGAATGGCCGCGATTGGCCTTGCCGTCCTTGTAGGGCACCATGCGCACGACTTCCTCGCCGCGCATCTCCGCCTTGAACGTGCAACCGACGCCGCAATAGGCGCAGGTGGTGACGGCCGAGTGCTCGGGCTGGCCGATCTCGATCACCGATTTTTCGGTCAGCGTCGCGGTCGGGCAAGCCTGTACGCAGGCGCCGCAGGAGACGCATTCCGAACCGATGAAGCTCTCGCTCATGCCGGGCGAGACGCGGCTGTCGAAACCTCGCCCCGAGATCGTCAGCGCGAACGTGCCTTGCACCTCTTCGCAGGCGCGGACGCAGCGCGAGCAGACGATGCACTTGGAGGGGTCATAGGTGAAATAGGGGTTGGTTTCGTCCTTCGGCATCCAGGCCGCGTTGGCTTCGCCGCACGCCTCGGCGAAGACATGGTTCTCGCCCTGATAGCCATAGCGCACGTCGCGCAGGCCGACTGCGCCCGCCATGTCCTGCAGCTCGCAGTCACCGTTGGCAGCACAGGTGAGGCAGTCCAGCGGGTGGTCGGAGATGTAGAGCTCCATCACGCCCTTGCGCAGCTTCTTCAGCCGCTCGGTCTGGGTGCGGACCACAAGGCCCGGCATCACCGGCGTGGTGCAGGAGGCCGGCGTGCCCGCGCGTCCGTCAATTTCGACGAGACAGAGGCGGCAGGAGCCAAAAGCGTCGACCATATCGGTGGCACAGAGCTTTGGAATTTGCGTGCCGGCTTCCATCGCCGCGCGCATGATCGACGTGCCCTCGGGCACCGTGACGCTTTGACCGTCGATGGTCAGCGTCACCAGCTTGTCGGACTTCGACCGCGGCGTGCCGAAATCGGTTTCCTCAACGAGCGACATGGCTTTCGTCCTTTATTCCGCGGCCTGGAGTTGTTGCGGCCTGAAATCCGCAGGGAAATGTTTCAGCGCGCTCAGCACAGGGTAGGGCGTGAAGCCGCCGAGTGCGCAAAGCGAGCCGAGTTTCATGGTGTTGCAGAGGTCCTCGATCAGCGCGACCTGGTCCGCGCTGCGCTGACCCTTCAGGATCTTGTCGATGGTCTCCACGCCGCGGGTCGAGCCGATCCGGCAGGGCGTGCATTTGCCGCAGGATTCGACGGCGCAGAACTCGAAGGCGAAGCGCGCCTGCTTGGCCATATCGACAGTGTCGTCGAACACCACGATGCCGCCATGGCCGATCAGGCCGTCACGCGCGGCAAAGGCCTCATAGTCGAACGGCGTGTCGAACAGGGGTCGCGGAAAATAGGCGCCGAGCGGACCGCCGACCTGCACCGCACGCACCGGGCGGCCGGTGGCCGTGCCGCCGCCGACGTCATCGACGAGTTCGCCAAGCGTGACGCCGAAGGCGGTCTCGAACAGACCGCCATGGCGGATGTTGCCGGCGAGTTGAATCGGCATCGTGCCGCGTGAGCGGCCCATGCCGAAATCGGCATAGGCTTTTGCCCCGTTGGCGAGGATGAAGGGGATCGCCGCGAAGGACAGCACGTTGTTGATGACGGTGGGCTTGCCGAACAGGCCCTTGTGCGCGGGCAGCGGCGGCTTGGCGCGGACCAGGCCACGGCGGCCCTCCAGGCTCTCGAGCAGCGAGGTTTCCTCGCCGCAGACATAGGCGCCGGCGCCGACGCGAACCTCGATGTCAAAACCCCGTGTAGAGTTGCCGCTGCGGGGTCGCAGATAGCCGCCGCGCCGCGCTGCGACGATTGCGGCATTCATGGCGGCCACTGCGTGGGGATATTCCGAGCGGATGTAGATGTAGCCCTTGCTGGCGCCGACAGTGAGGCCCGCAATGGTCATGCCTTCGATCACCAGGAAAGGATCGCCTTCCATGATCATGCGGTCGGCGAAGGTGCCGCTGTCGCCTTCGTCGGCGTTGCAGACGATGAATTTGCGATCGGCCGTGGTGTCCGCCACCGTCTTCCACTTGATGCCGGTCGGAAAGCCGGCGCCGCCGCGGCCGCGCAGGCCTGAGGCCGTGACCTCGGCGAGGGTCGCTGCAGGGCCGAGGTCAAGGGCACGCTTGAGACCCTGGTAGCCGCCATGGGCGCGGTAGTCGTCGAGCGAGCCGGGGTCGATGATGCCGCAGCGGGCGAAGGTGAGGCGCGTCTGCCGCTTCAGCCAGGGGATCTCCTCCGCAAGTCCTTGGCGCAGGGGATGGGGGCCATCGGCCATGATGGCCTCCAGCACGGACGCCGCCTCGGTTGCCGTGACGGGTCCGAACGCGACGCGCCCGGCCGGTGTCGCCACCTCGACCATCGGCTCCAGCCAGTAGAGCCCGCGCGATCCGGTGCGAACAAGATCGATCGCCAGTCCGCGGGCCGCCGCGGCCGTCTCCAGGGCATGGGCAACGTCGTCGGCGCCGACCGCGACCGCGCCAGCATCGCGGGGAACAAAAACGCGAAGCGTCATCGTTGCAGCTCAGTAATCAGCGCATCGAGCCGGGCCGCGTCGAGCCGTGCGACCAGGCGGCCGTCCAGCATGGCCGAGGGCGCGATCGCACAGAGGCCGAGGCAGTAAACCGGCTCCAGCGTCACACGGCGGTCGGGTGTGGTGCTTCCGCAAGCAACCCCGAGCCGCTTTTCGGCGCGCGCGGCAAGCGCTTCGCTACCGGCGGCCTGGCAGGACTCGGCGCGGCACAGCTTCAGCACATGCTTGCCTGCGGGCTCCTTGCGGAAGTCATGGTAGAAGGTAAACACGCCGTAAACTTCGGCGCGCGAAAGATTGAGGGCCGTGGCCACCATGGGAATTGCCGGTTCCGGCACATAGCCGAAGGCCTCCTGGAGCGCGTGCAAAATGACGATTGTTGCGCCCTCGATGCTCGCGTGCTCCGCGATAATCTCGGCGCCGCGCGCTTTGTCCCATGGTTCGTATGGCGTTGTCATGGCTTCCTCAATCAGCAAGTGATGGCTTTTTTCATGAGAGCCTGATTTCGCTTGAACATCAATAAAGCTGTCCCGTGGTGCGATTGCGTAAGCCGATTAATCGGAAATTGAAATCGTGTGATATGAAAAACTGATGAAGCGGATGCAGGCGGGTGCAGAGCGCTGCCGCGCATTTGGCGTGTTGCCCAAAAATCGGCCGTGTTATGGGTGTTGACGACGTCAACAGGCTGCAAAGGTTGTCTTCGTGATCGACAAGCTCGAACTTCTGCTGGCATTGGCAAAGGAGCGGCATTTCGGGCGCGCGGCGGAAGCCTGCGGCGTGACCCAGCCCACGATGTCGACCAGCATCAAGCAGCTCGAGGAAGTGCTGGGCGTGATGCTGGTGCAGCGCGGCTCACGCTTCCAAGGGTTCACTCCGGAAGGCGAACGGGTGTTGGACTGGGCGCGGCGGATCGTCGGCGATACACGGGCGATGCGCCAGGAGATCAACGGGCTCAAGGACAAGCTGTCGGGCGAAATCCGGATCGCGGCGATCCCCACCGCGCTCGGCATGGTCGCCTCTCTGACCACGCCGTTCCGCGCCCGCCACCCCGACGTGCGCTTTCGCATCCAGTCCTGCACCTCGGCTGACGTGTTGGGCCTGCTCGAAAATCTCGAGGTCGATGCAGGGCTCACCTATATCGAGAATGAGCCGATCGGCAATGTCCGCACCATCCCGCTCTACAACGAGAGCTATCGTCTCTTGACCGCGCCCGACGCCATGTTCGGCGACCGCGAGCAGGTGACCTGGAAGGAGGTCGGCCAGGTGCCGCTCTGCCTTTTGACTCCCGACATGCAGAACCGCCGTATCATCGACCGCGCGCTGCGCTCGGTCGGCGCCGAGGCGACGCCGAGCCTGACATCGAACTCGCTCTTGGTTTTGTTCACCCATGTGAAGACTGGCCGCTGGGCGAGCGTGATGCCGGCCAAGCTTGCGGAGACGCTGGGGCTGGAGGACGCCGTCCGTAGCATCCCGATCGTCGATCCAGCGGTCGATTACTCAATCGGCCTTGTGATCCCCAAGCGTGATCCGATGACGCCGCTGATCGCCGCGCTGGTCAACGTGGCGCGGGAAGTGGCACCGACGCTGCAGACGGCGTAGTCTCAAACCCTGCGACTATTCAGTCGAAATGAGTCCCGCAGTGGTTGAGACGATCCAACGATTGCCCCATCGCACGATCGTATCGATCCGGCCCACCCCCGGAACGGTATCTCCTGTCTTCACGGTCCAGGCGTGATCGGGCCCCGCGAGAACGACCTTTTCTCCGTAGACCTCGCGAACGCTCCAACCGGCGATGGTCGTCGGCTTGGTCTCCGGCACCGGGGAAAGGGGGAGCGGCGGATCTGAATCGCCGGACGCCGACGGCGCTCTGGACGGTGAACTCTTCTGCATACCTTGTGTTGGTATGCTCTGTGGTTCGGCATGAACTGGAGCAGCGGCCGCAGAACGTGTGCTGGCCGCCGAAGCAGACAGCTTCGGCTTATTTGACTCAGCAGGCGCGGGGTTTGAGAGGACAGCCGCGTTTGCAATTCTATGGTTACGCCGGACGTCCTTTTCGACATCAAGCCTTCCTGGTGACAGGTCAACTTTCTGATCGAGCAGAATCGAGCTTGCGTCAGGATTTGAATTATAGATCGTCGCGCAGGCCCAGCCGAGGCCAAAGGCGACAACGAGTGCGCCTCCGATTGACAATGAACGGCGCGTAACCGACGCCCGGATTTTGTCTAGATTCTCGCCAAGTCTTCCGATCGATCTGCTTACGATCCTTCTGGCATCATCGACGTGAGAATCGAGTGCCGGCCTGCCGCTCCATCCTGACGAGATTGAGTTGGCGGCATCGATTCGGTCGCCGGCCAAAATATGGATCTCAGACTGATCGGCTCCTGCTTGAGAGTGAACCGTCTGCTCAGCAAACCCTGTTGGTGTCGCACTTTGGAATTCCGGCTCCGCACGCATGCTGGAAACCTCCTAAACGACGGGCAAATCATCGGACCCGGAGGTAAATGAATTCTTACGGAGACGGCGGTTAACTGCTCGATGCAAAAAGTGGTGGTAGCTTCCGCCTTTGCGGCATCGAACGGGACACAATGCTAAACGTTCTGGCCATCGAGGCCTTCAATGATCTGCTGAAGAAGTGCGGTAAGCGCACTTGGACTGGGAGTCCGTTGTTGGACTAATGGAATCTACCATGCGTAATGCACGCCGAAGTCGCCCTTGACGCCATCGCGGCGGAACTGACTTGAGGTGGCGAACTGGTAGCCGGCCTGGGCGTAGATGCTAAAGCCCTTGAGAAGCTTCGCGCTGAAGCCGCCGGCAAACTCGATCCGCGTGGCCTGGTCGATCAGGGGCACTGGATCAACGCCGAACATGGTCGTGGCGTTACCGCCCCAGTCCTCCCAGACATTGGCGAGCACATAAGGCTGCCACACCCGCCCGGCGGGGTCGGTGATTGTCCACTTGCCGCGCAGGCCGAGACGCGCGCTGACGCCGGACGTCGTGCCGAGCGCAACCGGGCCCAGGCCGTCATTATCCTGGTCGAAGGCAACCCGTTGCCAGATGACCTGGGCCTCCGGCTCCAGCACGAAGCGTGGCCCAAGCCAGGGCAGCGGGATCGGATAGCCACTCTCCAGCGATGAGGTGAAGCCCGTGCCAACGGTCGGCAGATTGGCAAACTGTGTCGCCGCGTTGCCGCTGTAGAACGAGCCTTGCAGCACGGCGTCGATGTACCAGCCGGTAGGACCAATGTGGGTCCAGTACCCACCAATGGAATAGGCATTGAGGTTCACCGAACCGGTGTGCTGCAGCACATAGGCGGTTGCCGCCGCGTTGGTGACCAGGCCGTTCACGCCCGCGTTGCCGTTGCCATAGGCAAAGTAGAGGCCGGCGGTGTCGCTGTGGCCCGGGATCAGGCCGCCGCGCCAGAGGTCGGCGCCGGCCTGGATGCCGGCCACCTGACCGTCGGCGCGCGGGTCGGCAAAGGCCTGGTAGTGGTTGTCGATTTGCTGGCCGAACAAGCGGCCCCAAACCACCTCCTGCCGGCAGTTATTGTACGGGACAGGCGGGGCCTTGGTGATGAGCGCGTCGTCGGGAGTGGCATTCAGGCACGCAGCATCCGCTGCCGCATCGCCGACGCGCTCATGGAAGGTGCCGAGCGTGGTCAATCCCATCTGCCGGGCGATCGGTTGCACCACGCCATAGGTCGCAAGCTCCGGCCCGATGATCGGGTGGGGGCCCGGCGGCAGCGGCTCCGGGGGAGGATCAGGCGGCAAAGGCGGCTCCGGCGGTAAAGGTGGCTCCGGCGGTATCGGCGGGCCCATGAAGGTTGAGCGCAGGAACCAATCCTGGGGATCGCTGCCGTTGATCCCACCGCGGAACAGGCGATAGTCGAAGGCGCCCGCGCGTAGCTCCGGGTTGGTAAGCGTGAAAGCGTTGAGTGCCGTGGTGGCGTTGTTGAGAGTCTGGACCACCAGGATGCCGTTGGCGACGGTCTGATCACCGGGGCCGGTTGTATTTAGAATTCTGAGCCCCGTTGAGCCCGTCGCCGTGCCGCCGTTGATGATCAGCCTGTCGGACGGGGAACTGTCGTTGCCGAGATAGGTGTTGAGCTGAATGGTGCCGCCTACGCCGATGTAGTTGTTCGCAGTCAGCGTCTTGTAGCTCGACAATTGCGTCTGGTCGCCGGTTGGCGGGGTGTAGACGATCTCGCTGCTGTTGTTGGTGACGTTGGTTGCGTTCGAATTGCCGGTCATCGTCCAGACGGTCTGTTGTGTGAGATTGACCGTGCTGGTGCTGCTGGCGTCAGTCGTGATCACCCCTTGCAGAATCGATCCCTGCGCGTTGAACGTCGTGCTGCCCGACGAACTCGTCGCAAGCAGGGTATTGTTGTTCGCGGTCGCCGTCGTGTTGGCAAGGCTGATATTGGCCGTGGAGCCTTGCACCGAGAAGGACGCGTTGCTCGCGGTAATCGTGCCCGCAGAGTAGTTCAGCGTCGTCGCGCCGCCGCCATTGTTGAACAGAAAGCCGATGCCGCCATTCCCCGACGCGCTCACATTGGTGCCGGTCATCGTGACGGAGCCGCCGTTCTGCAGCAGGCCTCCCGCGCCGTTGATGACGGACGCCGAGCCGCCGTTCATGACAACACTGCCATTCGTGTCCGCCCGCACCCCGAAGTCGCCGCCGCTGCCGCCCACCGCGAGGTTCGTATTGGTTGCCGTGATCGTGCTCCCGGCACCGGTGGCCCAGAAACCGGTGTCTCCTCCTCCCGAGGAAGACACCGAATTGTTGATCGTGCTGTTTGTAAGGCTGATGCTTGCGCCGTTCTGCGCTTTGAAGGAGTTTTCTCCGCCCGATCCACTTGTGATGTTCATCGTCAAGCCGTCGGCTGTGACCCGGCTCGCGGCCCCATCGGACAAGATCACCGCGATACCGAACCCGCCGCTGGGGACGGTGATCGACGAATTGGGGGTGAACTCGATGACTCCACCGTTTGTTGCCTCCATCAGTGCCGTGCCAAAGCCGTTTGGCCACGCGACAGTGATGCCGTTTGCAATGATCGTTCCGCCATTGGCGAGCATCGCCTCCGCGCCGCCGCCGGTATTTCCCAGCGTGATCCCGTTGGCGATGATCGTGCCGCCGCTGGCCGCGCTCAAGCCGATGCCGGCGGCGGTCACGTTGCCGTTTGCCGTGACCGTTGCATTGGTGGTGGCGCTGATCCCCGTTCCGCCGCCGTTGGCCGTCACGGTACCGTTTGTCGTGACATTGGCGGCATTCGATGCGTCCACCGCCGTTCCGAAACCGGTGCTGACATTGTTGTTGTCGATGCAGGTTCCCCCGCTCTGAAGGACACCGCCATTGGTCGGGTTCGCCGTGCATTGCTGTGCGCGGGCAGTCTGTGTGGGGTCGAGCAGGGCTGCACCAATCAGCAGGATCGCGAATCGACCTCCATGCAACGTGCGAACTGCAAGGTAATGCGGCGCGCGACATTCTTCCGCGTCGCGCAAGTTCAGTTGGATGCGAGCTTTCGGCGCGAAGAGGTGACTGAACGCAAGCGCCGAACGCGACACACCCCTGGGATTCATCGCTCCCCCAACGTCCATTGCCGCGCCGGCACCGAAGCGACAGACGATCGCTTCAGCCGGCTCAGATGCGCAAAGGTTCAAATTGCCTCTTCGCGGCAAACGGCTATAGCGCGGAAATCACGGCGCAAGCTAAGCTTGCAAATCAGAGCGTCACAATTGCAGCAAGAGCCGTCGCAAGTGTGGCGAGGACGAGCACAATCCCAACATTCGGACAGTTGTACCTTTCGGGCCACGCAGTTGGCAGTGATGCTGACCTATCGCGGCGGTTCGCCCGCGCTGGAACAACAGCTGGGTGCGCTGAGCCTGTCTCGGCTGCGGTGCTCGCGGAATATCGGAGGGGCATTCGCCAGTGACTCTCGCGATTGATGCGAGAATGCAGAATCGTGTCTGCCAGATCGTTACGCCCGGCCATGACCAAACAAGTGCGATAGGCATCTCACCCGGCTCAGGCCCGAACAGGTCTCAGCCATGTCTCCCGACTAAACACTTCGCGGGCGATGACAGCGGAGTTGCAACGATGCCGGTGCGCTCGTTGCAGGTTCCTGTCGGTCCTATGCCGCCGCCGATATCCTTACCCCCGCTTTGCGGGCGTCACGGGGCAGGGAGATGCGGACGACGGTGCCGGCGCCCAGCTTGGAGCGCAGCTTCATGGAGCCGCCGTGCAGCTGGGTCAGCGACCGCGCAATCGCAAGCCCCAGGCCCGAGCCGTGATAGGTCTTGGTGAGCTGGCTTTCGACCTGCTCGAACGGGCGCCCCAGCCGCGCCAGCGAATGTGGGGCGATGCCGATGCCGGTGTCGGCGATCAGGAACACGATTCTGTCAGGCAGCACATGGCTCCGCACCACCACGCGGCCGCCATCGGGGGTGAACTTCACCGCGTTGGAGAGCAGGTTGACCATGATCTGCTTGGTGGCACGGCGATCGGCAACCATCGGGATGGAGCTGCTGATATCGGCGTCGAGCAAAAGGTCCTTGTCCTGGGCGCGGCCGGTGACGACGCGCAGCGACTCCGCAAGCGTCTTGGAGAGATCGAGCGTCTCCATGTCGAGCTTCATGCGGCCGGCCTCGATCTTGGACATGTCGAGGATGTCGTTGATCACCTCGAGCAGGTATTGGCCGCTGGTCAGGATGTCGTGGCAATATTCGCGGTATTTGTCCGAGCCGAGCTCGCCGAACATGCCGCTGCCCATGATCTCGGAGAAGCCGATGATGGCGTTGAGCGGCGTGCGCAGCTCGTGGCTCATATTGGCGAGGAATTTTGATTTGGTCTGGTTGGCTTCCTCGGCACGGTTCTTCTCGCGGGCATATTTCTCGGCAAGATCGGCAAGCTCGAGGGCCTGCCGCTCGAGCTCGGCCTGCGAGCGCTTCAAATCGTTGACGGTGGCGCGCAGCCGCAGGTCGTTCTCGACCAGCTTCTGCTCATGCGCCTTGATGCGGGTGATGTCGGTGCCGACGGAGACATAGCCGCCGTCCTTGGTGCGGCGCTCGCTGATGTGCAGCCAGCTGCGGTCCTCGAGCTGTGCCTCGAAGGTGCGCGCTCCCGGGATCTGGTTGGCATTATCCTGCTGGCGGGTGCGCACCTCCGGCATGCTGCCGACCTCGATCACGGTCTCGTAGGAGGTGCCGGGGATAACAGCGGAATCCGGCAGCTTGTGCAGGCGCTGAAAGTGGGAGTTGCAGAGCACCAGGCGGTCGCTCGCATCCCAGAGCACGAAGGCTTCCGGAATGGTCTCGATGGCGTCGCGCAGCCGCAGATCCGCTTCCACGGTCCGCTCGGCGAGGCTCTTCTGCTCGGTGATGTCGACGGCGATCCCGATCAGATGCAGCCCGGCGTCGTTTGCGCCCTGGCTCAGCTCGCAGCGCACCCGCAGCCAGATCCAGTGGCCGTCGACGTGCTGCATGCGGAAGCTCTGGTCGATGTGATCGATCTCGCCGGCGATCAGCCGGTCGGCGATCGAGAACAGGTCGATGTCGTCAGATTTCACCAGCGCATTGACCTCGCCGAAAGTCAGCAGATCGCTGCGGCTGTCGAGCCCGAGCATGGTGAACATGGATTGTGACCAGAAGATCCGTCCGCGCGACAGGTCCCAGTCCCACAGACCGCAGCGGCCCCGGTTGAGCGCGGTATCGATGCGGCCGCGCACGGCATCGTTGATCAGGTCGCCCTCGCGGGCGCGGGTCGATTGCCAGTGAAAGGCAAAGCCGAGGATCAGGACCACGAAGCCTGTCGTGGCGGACAGGGTGATCGCGAGCGCCGCGTCCGAGCCCCAGATCGGCTCGTACTTCTCCTGGATCACGACAACCTGGCCCGGGAGCGACTTGATGATGCGGGAGACCGCGAGCGCGCCGCGACCGTTCGGCAGCATCATGTCGCTGACCTCGGCCCGCCGGCCGGGCGCTGCGACGAGCTGCGCCGTGCTGATGATGTCGAGCAACCGGTCGGCTTCGCCAAGGCTGGCATCGATCGGGAGCCGCGCGAGGATCCGATGATCCGCGCCGGTAACGATGACATGCCGGCCGGCGGTCGTGCCCCATTCTGGTACGAGATCGGGCAGGAGATCCTGCAGATGCTCGATATTGGAGAGGCGCTGCATCCGCACCGAGGTCAGGTCGTCGATGCGTTCGACGAGCACGTCGGCAAGCGCGGCAAGCTCGCGCTTGGTCGCGGCGCGCTTCTGCCTGTATTGGTCGAGCACCTGCACGAACGCGCCGAGGCAGATCGTGATCAGGAACGCGATGATGAGTATCGGGACCGCACGGCGGAGCGTCGGCTCCGCTATCAACAGCCGGTGGTAGGCCGGTTTCGCGATCGATTGCGCCAATCCCTTGATGGAATCGGATTGGACGCATGCGTTTGCCGCATGCGCGCGCGCCATGCCTTAAACCCCCGCCGAAGTTCTTCTGCACCGCTTCCGGAAGCACCCCATGACTTCCGAATCAATGCGATTTGAATCCAGTTTTCGCGGGCTGTCGAGAGTCAACGATTCCTTAAAGCGAATAATTCCTTGTCCAACAGAGAATCCCGAGCGTGAAATTACGGAAGATGTGAGTCCGAAACAGGAACGCGGCGCGAATGCGTCAAGCGTGTGGCGGTTCTGCGTGACTGATGACGCGCTTCACGCTCGGAAAATCGCGTCGCAGCGCGCGCTCGATCGCGTCGACATTCTCGTGCACCTTGATGACGCTCAGCGTCGGCACCGCACGGCAGTGGAAGTTGACGATCTCGCCGGCCACGGTGTCGCGCACGCGCACATTGTGAATGTCGCCGACCTCGGTGTCCGCCGCGTAGCGCGCCAGCGCCTGCGCAATCGTCGCCACCCGCTCCGGCGCGGCGTCGCTGCCGAACGGCAATTCCGGCTCCAGCGGCTCGATATGAGTGTCGACCTCGACCTCCTCGCCGAATTGTTCGCCGATACTGCGCTCCAGCCGGTTGGCGATGGCATGGGCCTCGTTGAGCGGCATCTCGCCGTCGACCTCGAGATCGATGCTGACGATGAGCTTGCTGCCGAGGTCGTGCACGGTGACGTGATGGATGGCGAGCCCGGAGTTGCGCGCGATCACCATGATGCGTTCGCGCACGCTTTCATTGCTGAGTGCGACTGGCACCGCGGTGAAGGTGAGGTCGGCGTCGCCCAGCGCCTTGGCGACCGAGGCCTGCGCCCGGCGCTTGATCTCCTCGACGCGGTCGATCGGCAGCGTGCGCGGCACCCGGACCACGGCATCGATGAAATAGGTGGCGCCGACCATTCGCGCCCGCAGGCGTTCGACCGCGACCACCCCGGGCACTGCGGCGATCGCTGCGGTTCCGCGCTCGGCGACGCCCTCGGGCGCGCGGTCGACCAGCGTCTCCACCGTGGAGCGTGCCAGCCGCAGGCCGAGCGCTGCGATCATCAGCGCGACCGCGGCGGCGGCAGCGGCATCGCCCCAGTGGAAGCCGAAAGCGGACAGCAGGAGCCCGACGATGACCGCGACCGAGCCGGCCACATCGGAGGCAAAGTGCAGGGCATCGGCCGCGAGCGCCTGGCTGTGGGTCGCGCGTGCCGCGCGATGCAGGGCGCGCGCGCGCCAGAGATTGACGGCAATATCGACCAAGAGGACGACGAAGGGAATGATCGAGATGACCGGCGGCGGAGCGCCGTCGCGCAGGCGGCTGTAGGACTCGACCAGGATGCCGCCGGCGAGCACATAGAGCAGGGCGATGATGCCGAGTGCGGAGACGCTCTCGAGCTTGCCGTGCCCATAATGATGTTCCGCGTCGGCCGGACGGTCGGACACACGAACGACCATCCAGGTGATGATGGTCGCGATCACGTCGACCGAGGAGTGCAGGGCCTCCGAAATCAGCGCGAGCGAGCCGATCAGGATGCCGACCGCGAATTTGGCCGCCGCCATGGCGGCGCTGGCAAACACCGAGATCGCAGCAACGCGGGATTTGTCGGGGAGATGGGCCTCGTTCATGGCCGGCGGTTTACCAGCCCGCACATCTACATGAAAGCGTGCATCGGGCGCTCTTCAGCGCCCGACCACAGCTTGGTCTCTCTTGTTGCGAATTGTTCCGATATCGAGTCGCAGACATCAAAGCGTCACGACGATCTTGCCGAGATGCTTGTTGGCTTCCATGTGCGCGAACGCCGCACCGATGTCCTCGAACTTGAACACTCTGTCGATCGGCAGCTGCAGCTTGCGGCTTTCCACCGCGGCCCAGATGTCCTTTCTCACCTCGTCGAAGATCTCGGCGATCTCCTCCGCGGTGCGGGTGCGGAAGGTGACGCCGATATAGTTGATGCGACGCGCCGCATGCAGGTCGAAGTTGAAATCCGCATGGGTACCGCCGAGCCGGCCGACATTGACGATGCGGCCCTTGATCCTGGTCGCGGCGAGGTTCTGGTTGGCGACCTTGCCGGAGACCTGGTCGACGATGAGATCGACGCCTTCGCCATTGGTCGCGGCGAGCACCTGCTCGACCCAGCCGGGGTCGGAGGAATCGATCGCAAGATCGGCGCCGAACTCCTTCAGCCGGCCGCGGCGCATCGCGTTCGTCGAGGATCCCACTACGAGCCGCGCGCCCTTGAGCTTTGCGATCTGCATCGCCATCAGCCCGACGCCGGAGCTTGCGCCCTGGATCAGGACGGATTGCCCTGCTTGCAGCGCGCCGTTGGTCACGACCGCATTATGCATTGTGGTGAGCGCGACGGGGAGGGTGGCTGCCTCCTCGAAATTCATGTTGGAAGGGGCGCGGAAGATGCGGCCGGCGTCAGCCAGCGTGTATTCGGCGAGCGCGGCCGCGCCCGAGCCCATGATGCGGTCGCCGACCGCGACGCCCTTCGCTTGCGGTCCGAGAGCGGCGACTTCGCCGGCCCATTCCATGCCGAGCGCGGTGCCGACACCGCCGCGGCTGCCATGCACATGACCCTTGGTCATGCCGAGGTCGGCGCGATTGAGCCCGCAGGCGCGGACCTTGACCAGAACCTGTGCGCCTTTCGGCGCCGGCTGGGGAACGTCGGTGATTGCGGGGCCGTTCGCCCCGTAGACATAGGCTTTCATGGGATCAACTCTCGAACGATTGAACGATGTTGGCTATTCCGCCGCCTCGCGGCGCGCGGATGCGGTCATGCCACCCAGTCGGCTTTCGATGATCGCTTCCGCCTCGCGCATGATGCGGGAAACGAGCTCGGCGCAGCTCGGGATGTCGTGGATCAGCCCCTGTACCTGGCCGGCGGACCAGATGCCTTCGTCGGCATCGCCGGTCGCATACACCATCTTGCCGCGCGCGCCGGCGACCAGCTCGCGCACCTGCTCGAAGGTCGCGCCTTCCTTCTCCATGGCAACGACCTTGGTCGAGATCGCGTTCCTGGCGACGCGCGAGGTGTTGCGCATGGTGCGGAAGATCAGCTCGGTCTCGCGCTCGTCATTGGCGACGATCTTCTCCTTGATCAGCTGGTGGATCGGGCTCTCCTTGGTGCACATGAAGCGGGTGCCCATGTTGATGCCCTCGGCGCCGAGCGCCAGCGCCGCGACCAGGCCGCGGCCGTCGGCAAAGCCGCCGGAGGCGATCATGGGTATCTTCACCTTGTTGGCGGCGGCCGGGATCAGGATCAGGCCGGGCGTGTCGTCCTCGCCCGGATGTCCCGCGCACTCGAAGCCGTCGATCGAGATGGCATCGGCCCCCATGCGCTCGGCCGACAGCGCGTGTCGGACACTGGTGCATTTGTGCAGCACCTTGACGCCGTGCTTCCTAAACTCGGCGACATGCTCCTGCGGCTTGTTGCCGGCGGTCTCGACCAGCTTGATGCCGCTTTCGATGATGGCGGCGCGATATTCGGCGTAAGGCGGCGGCTTGATGGCGGGCAGAATGGTCAGGTTGACGCCGAACGGCTTGTCGGTCATGTCGCGGCAGCGCGCGATTTCCTTGCTGAGGTCTTCCGGCGTCGGTTGGGTGAGCGCAGTGATGAAACCGAGCGCGCCTGCATTGGCAACCGCTGCGACCAGCCCGGCGCGGCCGACCCATTGCATGCCGCCCTGCACGATCGGGTGTTCGACACCGGCGAGCTCGGTAAATCTTGTTTTCAGCATGTCCTGCCCAGCGCTCCCTGGCGCGAGCGGTGCCGCGCCTCTCTTCTGCGTGTGATTTTGGAGGCAGAGGATGGCGGTAGCTTCGGCAAAAGTCCACCGGCGGCTTGCGGCCGATCCGGCAGTGCGGTCATGCAGAGGCGTGAACCGTACGTTCCACGAGACGGACAATTGAAGCCCGATCATCTGCGCGCGCCGGGCAACCAGTGCGCGCAGATTTCAGCTTCAGCCGCAGCGGGGCAGGCGGCTTCGAAGTGGATTCGGCTTAAGCGGCTTGCGGTGCGCTGGTCGTGATCTGGTCGACGGCGGCGGCGATGTCGCGCATGCTGATGACGCCGGCCAGCGAGAAATTATCGATCACCGGCAAATGGCGGATGTGATGAATGTTCATCAGGTGTCGCACGTCGTCGAGCGTGTCGCTCGAGCTGCAGGACACCAGCCGCTGCACCGAGATCAGTTGCGAGACCTTCACGTTGACGCCGTTCGCGCCATGCTCGGCGATCGCCCGCACCACGTCGCGCTCGGTAAACATGCCGGCTGCTGTGTTGTTGCCCTCGGACCGGACGACATCCTTGACCACGAGCGCGCTGATATTGTTCTCGCGCATCAGGCGGGCGGCGATGCCGACGGTCTCGTTCATCCGGATCGTGACAACGCGGGCGTTCTTCTTGCGAAGAATATCTCCGACTTGCATGGCAACCTCCTCTGCGGGTGGTGGTGGTCGTATCTCCCTGGTCCGATCACTCTGGTATACATTATGCCAATTGTCAATTCTGTTGCGCGGTAAAATCGAACCGAATCGGCAGGGCAATAGCGTGATGCTTAAGCTGGCGAGTGATCGCGCAGAGGCAAGGGGCGGGAAGGCGATGGAGACCACAATCACGGAGGCTGCGGCGCGTGCGGCTTTCCTTGAGCAGGCGGTTCGTGGTCCGATTGAAGCTGCGCAATAAAAAGCAAACGAGGCGCACTGAGTTCGCCTCGCACTTAATCCGTTTAACCAGCTGCAGCGCTTACTCAGCCGGCGCGTGCGCCACCGCGTTCTTCTTTTCCGACGCGCTGATCGACAGCCGCATCGGCCGCACCACGAACAAGGCGAGCGCGACCACGATAAAATTCATGACCGCGGCGATGAGGAACACGGAATGCCAGCTGCCTGTCTGCGACTTCAAGACGTTGGCCAAGGGAACGACAAAGGCGGACAGGCCCTTCGCCGTATAAAGCAGGGCGGTGTTGGTCGTGGCGTATTTCGGACCGAACATGTCAGTGCAGGTCGAGGGGAATAGGCTGAAAATTTCACCCCATGTGAAGAAGATTAGCGCCGCGCAGATCACAAATGTCCACGGGGTGGTGCCCACCGTTCCGAGCAGCCAGTACGCCACGCCGCCGAGAGTAAACGCGATGGCCATCGTGTATTCGCGGCCGATTTGATCCGACACCCAGCCAAAGAACGGCCTGGCGCCGCCGTTAGCCAAATTGTCGATGATGCCGGCGACTACCAGCGTCGTTCCGCCGAACAGGATCACCGTCTGTGCCACGTTGTAATCCTTAGCGATGATTGCGACCTGCGCGGCCACCATCAACCCGCTCGCGGACACCAGGACGAACATGAGGTAGAGCAGCCAGAATATCGGAGAGGCGAGCATTTGGCCCGGCGTACTGCTGGTCTTCGATTGCAACACTTTCACGGCCGATGCGGGCGGCGCCTCGCCCGGCATCGGCGGGCGGAGAAACCAGGCCAACAGGAAGACGACGCCGCCTTGTACCAGCGCGAACCAGAAGAAGGTGTCGGCATAGCCGATCGAGGCAATCATCATCTGAATGGGAATGACGGTCACGACTGCGCCGGCGCCAAAGCCGGCTGCGGTGATGCCAACTGCGAGGCCGCGGCGATCAGGGAACCATTTCACGGCGTTGCCGACGCAGGTGGCGTAGACCCCGCCCGCGCCCACGCCCGAAATGACCGCGCCGAGATACAGCATCTCGAGCGATCCTGCCTTGGAGTTGATGAGCCAGCCGAGCGCAGCGAACACACCACCAAGCGCAACCATCAATCTCGGGCCCTTCTGGCCGAGCGAGTCGACGATCCATCCCTGAACCGGGGTCGCCCAAGTCTCGAGTGCGATGAAGATGCTGAATGCAACCTGGATGCTGCCGACTTCCCAGGAATGGGCTTTCGCCATCGGACCGACGAAATATGTCCAGCCGTATTGGAGATTGGCCATCATCGCCATGCAGATGACGCCGATGATCAGTTGCGTCCACCGGAAGCCGTTGGAAATTTGGCCTGGCGCGCTCGCTGCGGTTGCCGTCATAGTGTCCCTCCCAATGCGCGCTTCTTTCACCTCGCTCGTTTGGGGCGGGTCCAGCGCTGCAGGTCACACAGTCTGGTATAATATATTCCACGGCGCAAGACCAATTCGTCGCCTGCGACAAATTGGTGAGCGGGTAGCAGCTGTAACGCAAATGGCCCCGAAATGGGGCCATCAAGCAAGATAGATAATTGGACTAGTCGAGAGGCCTCGGCTCAGACGCCGTGACGCGGAATGTCTCCGTTTCGGATGGTCATCTCGGCATAGGCTAGCAACAGCCGATCGACAGTAGCGAACAGGCGGCTGAACAGACCGGCGGAGGGCGCATGAAACGCGGCGGCAGAAGTCCTGGACATGAAAATTCTCTCTTTCCTCTTCTCTGTGACGCGGCCGGCAGCCCCGCCTCGAGTTCTGGGAATGGAGTTAATGTATACCAGATGCCAGAACAATGCGTTTGTTTGCATAGCAGCATGCGATATCTCGCAATGCAGCATTCGTAGTTCCAGGGACAGCAAAAAGGCCGCCCGAAGGCGGCCTTGGCAAAATCCGGGTATCTGAAACCGGTCTTATTCCGCCGCCTCCTTGCGGGGCGGGTCGAGTGCGCCGGAGTCATGAATGTCGGCGACCTGGTGATCAGAGAAGCCGAGCACCTGGCGCAGGATTTCATCGGTGTGCTCGCCCAAGAGCGGCGACCGCACGACGTCCGCGGGGCTGTCCGACAGCTTGATCGGATTGCCGACCGAGAGGTACTTGCCGCGGGTGGGATGGTCGACCTCGACCACGGTGCCGGTCTTGCGCAGCGATTCGTCCTCGGCCAGTTCCTTCATCGACAGGATCGGGCCGCAGGGGATGTCGTATTTGTTGAGAATCTCCATCGCCTCGAACTTCGTCTTGGTCGTTGTCCATTGCTCGATGCGCGCGAAGATCTGGTTCAGCCGTGGCAGGCGGGCCGGCGGCTTGGCATAATCCGGATGGGTCTTCCAGGTGGGCTCGCCGATCACGTCGCAGATCTTCTCCCACACCGGCGCCTGCGTGATGAAATAGATGTAGGCGTTGGGATCGGTCTCCCAGCCCTTGCATTTGAGAATGCGGCCCGGCTGTCCGCCGCCGGAATCGTTGCCGGCGCGCGGTGTCGCGTCGCCGAACGGGATGCCTTCGCCGAACTGGCTGTATTCCTTCAACGGGCCGTGGTCGAGCCGCTGCTGGTCGCGCAGCTTGACGCGGCAGAGGTTGAGCACGCCATCCTGCATTGCGGCCGTGACGCGCTGGCCCCTGCCGGTATGGGTACGCTGGAACAACGCGGTGACGATGCCGAGCGCCAGATGCAGGCCAGTACCGCTGTCGCCGATCTGCGCGCCGGTGACGAGGGGAAGGCCGTCGCGGAAGCCTGTGGTCGAGGCGGCGCCGCCGGTGCACTGCGCGACGTTCTCATAGACCTTGCAGTCCTCGTAAGGTCCAGGGCCAAAACCCTTGATCGAGGCCACGATCATCTTCGGATTGATGCTCTGGATCTTCTCCCAGGGGAAGCCCATGCGATCGAGCACGCCGGGGCCGAAATTCTCCACCAGGACGTCGCATTTCCTGATCAACTCGGTCAGCACCTCCTTGCCCTTGGGGTTCTTGGTGTCGAGCGTGATCGAGCGCTTGTTATGGTTGAGCATGGTGAAATACAGGCTGTCCACGTTCGGGATGTCCTGCAATTGCCCGCGCGTGATGTCGCCGACGCCCGGACGTTCGACCTTGATCACATCGGCGCCGAACCAGGCGAGCAGCTGCGTGCAAGTCGGTCCCGACTGGACGTGGGTGAAATCGAGAATGCGAACGCCCGTCAGCGCCTTGGTCATGATAGGGTTTCTCCTCAAAACTACTTTGTTTGTTGTCGTTCCACCTGCGCGGGGAATGACGGGGTGGTGACTTATTTCTTCTTCAGCACGCTCTGCGGATTGAGATTGCCGATGCGGCCGCTTTCGCTTCCGGCGGCGGGATCGATCACTGCATTGATGAGCGTCGGCTTGCCAGAATCCATTGCCGCATTCACGGCGCGCTTGAGCTCGTCGGGCGAGGTGGCGTTGACGCCGACACCGCCGAACGCCTCCATCATCTTGTCGTAGCGCGCGCCCTTCACGAACACGGTGGTCGCGGGATCGGCGCCCGCAGAGTTGACGTCGGTGCCGCGATAGATGCCGTCATTGTTGAAGATGACGATGCAGATCGGGAGGTTGTAGCGGCAGATGGTCTCGACCTCCATGCCGGAGAAGCCGAAGGCGCTGTCGCCTTCCACCGCCAGCACCGGCTTGCCGGTCTCAATCGCTGCCGCAATCGCCGAGCCCATGCCGATGCCCATCACGCCCCAGGTGCCGACGTCGAGCCGCTTGCGCGGCTGATACATGTCGATCACGCCGCGCGCGAGGTCGAGCGTGTTGGCGCCTTCGTTGACCAGGATCGCGTCGGGTCGCTCCTTGATGATGGTGCGCAGCGCGCCGAGCGCGCCGTGATAGTCCATCGGCGACTTGTTGTTCATCAGCCGCGGCGCCATTTTGGCGACGTTCTCCTCGCGCTTGGCCTTTACCGCATCGACCCAGTCGGCGGGGGCGGTGGTCCCGCCACTGCCCATGGCCTCGATCAGCGCCGTGACGCAGGAGCCGATGTCGCCAACGAGAGGAGCTACGATTTCGACATTGGAGTCCATTTCCCTGGGCTCGATGTCGACCTGGATGAACTTCTTCGGGGCCTCGCCCCAGGTCTTGCCCTTGCCGTGCGACAGCAGCCAGTTGAGGCGCGCACCGATCAGCATGACGACGTCGGAATCCTTCAGCACCGTGGAGCGTGCGGCGCCCGCGCATTGCGGATGCGTGTCGGGCAACAGGCCCTTCGCCATGCTCATGGGCAGGAAGGGAATGCCGCTCTTTTCAACCAGCGTCTTGATGGCATCGTCGGCCTGGGCATAGGCCGCGCCCTTGCCAAGGATGATGAGGGGCCGTTTTGCGGCCTTGAGCACGTCGAGTGCGCGCTTCACCGCGGCAGGCGAGGGGATCTGCGCCGGTGCAGCATCGATCACCTTCACCAGCGATTTTGCGCCGGCCTCGGCATTGATTACCTGCGCGAACAGCTTTGCCGGCAGATCGAGATAGACGCCGCCGGGCCGGCCCGATACCGCGGCGCGAATGGCGCGCGCAAGGCCGATGCCGATGTCCTGGGCGTGCAACACGCGATAAGCC
Organism: Bradyrhizobium sp. Tv2a-2; assembly: GCF_000472425.1. Taxonomy (GTDB): domain Bacteria; phylum Pseudomonadota; class Alphaproteobacteria; order Rhizobiales; family Xanthobacteraceae; genus Bradyrhizobium. Next base: position 333,378 of record NZ_AXAI01000009.1, read on the forward strand.
GCCTTGCAGAGCGGCTTTGCGATCGCAAGCTGGTCCATCTCCTCGTAGTCGCCCTGCTGCAGGTCGACGATCTCGCGTTCGGAAGAGCCGGAGATCAGGATCATCGGGAAACAATTGGTGGTCGCGTGGGCGAGCGCAGTGAGGCCGTTGAGGAAGCCCGGCGCGGAGACCGTGAGACAAACGCCTGGCTTCTTGGTCAGGAAGCCCGCGATCGCCGCCGCATAGCCCGCATTCTGCTCGTGACGGAAAGAGAGCACGCGGATGCCGGCAGCCTGCGCCATGCGGCCGAGGTCGGTGATCGGAATCCCCGGCACGTTGTAGATCGTCTCGATGCCGTTGAGCTTGAGCGCGTCGATGACGAGATGGAAGCCATCCGTCAGCTCTTGCTCGGCGCCCGATGCCTCGGTTTTCTGTGCAGTGTTGAGCATGGGCTCGTCTCCCTGTTCGTCGCTTCTTGGCGACGTGTTGATCGTCTTCTGAAGATGTCAGCGGTTCAGCCAAACAGCTCCTGGCCATGCGCCTCGACGTAGGCGGCAAGGCCCAGCGTGTGGTCGCGCGCGCGTTTTTCGGCGAGTTCGGTGTCGCGCGCTTCCAGCGCTTCGATGATTCCGAGGTGTTCGGGCAGCGAGGCAGCTGTGCGTTCAGTGCGGCCAATGGTGAGCTGCCGGTAGCCGCGCACGTGCAGCAGGAGATCGTTGGTCAAATCGACCAGCACCGGCGATTCCGACAGCGAGATCAGCGCCTGGTGGAAGGCGATGTTGGCGCGGGAATATTCGTCGATGTGGTCCTGCGGAAGGCGGTCCTTGCCGAAATCCTTGAAGACGTCACGCAGCGCCGAGATGTCTTTCTTGCTGGCGGTGGTGGTGATCAGCCGCGCGGCCATGCTCTCAAGCGCCGCCCAGGCGCGGATCATGTCGACGATCTCGCTCTTGGTCCGCCTCACCACCATGATGCCCCGGCGCGGCACGGTCTTCACGAAGCCGTCCTGCTCCAGCATCGCAATCGCCTCGCGGATCGGCGTGCGGCTGACGCCGAGCCGCTCCGACAGCGCCCGCTCGTCAAGCATCACGGGCTCCGGCGTCGCGTAGATATCCATCTTGAGGATCGCTTCCTTGAGCGCCTCATAGGCCTTGTTCTTGAAGCTGGTCTCCGGGGCAATCCTTACGATTGCGATGTCTGCATCCGCCATGGTCGGCGCCACCTTGGTTAGTTTCCTGATGGACACGACAAGCCCTCTCCCAGGGGAGATGTCTACTGGTATCTTCTCAGAATGTTTTTGGCATGCCAGATGCCAGCTTGTCAAGGCTGCTGGCTTTTTCAGCGTTTTCACACAATGCCTTGTCTTGACAATCTCGTTTCTGGCATACCAAATGCCATAAAAGGTGCCGTAGGAGGAAGCTGATGTCCAGTGCCAAAGAAGCCGTCCGCAAGGTTCTTGATCAGGTCAAGGCGGACAAGCGCAACAGTCTGACCGCCCCGGAGGGCAAGCTGGTCTGCGATGCCTACGGCATCCCGGTGCCGAAAGAGGGGCTGGCGAAGTCGGCCGCTGAAGCCGCGAAGATCGCCGGCGACATGGGCTTTCCGGTGGTGATGAAGATCGTCTCGCCGGACATCCTGCACAAGACCGAAGCCGGCGGCGTCATGGTCGGCGTGAAGAATGCGGCCGAGGCCGAGAAGGCCCATGACACGATTCTCGCCAATGCGAAGAAATACAAGGCCGATGCCAAGATCGAGGGCATCCAGGTGCAGCAAATGCTGGCCGGCGGCACCGAGGTCATCGTCGGCTCCATCACCGACGGCTCGTTCGGCAAGCTCGTGGCCTTTGGCCTCGGCGGCGTGCTCGTCGAGGTCTTGAAGGACATCACGTTCCGCCTCGCGCCCGCGACGACGGAAGATGCGCTGTCGATGCTCGACGGCATCCAGGCGCATGAAATGCTCAAAGGCGTGCGTGGCGGCGACCCGGTCAGCCGTGAGGCGCTTTCGGCTGTGATCGTGAAAGTGTCGCAGCTTGTCAGCGATTTCCCTGAAATCGTCGAACTCGACCTCAATCCGGTGTTCGCGACCAAGAAGGATGCGATCGCGGCCGACGTGCGCATCGTCGTCAATTTCGATTACAAGCCGCGCCCGGCGCCGCGTTCGAACGATGAAATCGTCACGGCCATGAACCGCATCATGCAGCCCAAGGCGGTCGCCGTGATCGGCGCCTCGTCCGAGGACGGCAAGATCGGCAACTCCGTGATGAAGAATCTCATCAATGGCGGCTACAAGGGCGAGATCTACCCGATCCACCCGAAGGCGGGCGAGATTCTCGGCTACAAGGCATACAAGAGCGTCACCGAGGTCCCCGGCGTGATCGACGTCGCGGTGTTCGCGATCCCCGCCAAATTCGTCGCGGGCGCGCTCGCCGAATGCGGTGAGAAGAAGATTCCCGGCGCGGTGCTGATTCCCTCCGGCTTCGCCGAAGCGGGCCATCCCGAATTGCAGGACGAAATCGTTGAGGTCGGCAAGAAGTACAATATCCGCCTGATGGGGCCGAACATCTACGGCTTCTATTATACCCCCGCCAATCTCTGTGCGACGTTCTGCACGGCCTATGACGTCAAGGGCCATGCGGCGCTGTCGTCGCAATCCGGCGGCATCGGCATGGCGATCATCGGCTTCTCGCGCTCGGCGAAAATGGGTGTGTCCGCGATCGTCGGCCTCGGCAACAAGTCCGATATCGACGAGGACGATCTGCTCGCGTTCTTCGAGCAGGACCCCAACACGAACCTGATCGCCCAGCACTGCGAGGACCTGAAGGACGGCCGCGCCTTCGCGGAGGCCGCCAAGCGCGTCTCCAAGAAGAAGCCGGTGGTGGTCCTGAAGGCTGGTCGCACCTCGGCCGGCGCGAAGGCGGCGTCCTCGCATACCGGCGCGCTTGCCGGCAATGACAAGATCTACGAGGACGTGTTCAGGCAGTCCGGCGTGATCCGGGCCCGCTCTCTGCGGCAGTTGCTCGAATTCGCCCGCGGCGTTCCGGTGCTGCCGACGCCGAAAGGCGAGAACGTGCTGATCATCACCGGCGCGGGCGGCTCGGGCGTCTTGCTCTCGGACTCGGTGGTCGACAACGGCTTGTCGCTGATGGCGATGCCGCCGGACCTCGATGCGGCCTTCCGCAAGTTCATCCCGCCGTTCGGCGCCGCCGGCAACCCCGTCGACATCACCGGTGGCGAGCCGCCGATCACCTATGTCAACACGGTCAAGCTCGGCCTGTCGGACGAGCGCATCCATGCGCTGATCCTCGGCTACTGGCACACCATCGTGACGCCACCCATGGTGTTCGCGCGCAACATGGTCGAAGTGAAGAAAGAGATGGAGGCGAAGGGCTTCGTAAAGCCGATAGTCGCCTCGCTCGCCGGCGACGTCGAGGTCGAGGAAGCCGCCGAATATCTGTATCAGCACGGCATTCCGGCCTATGCCTACTCGACGGAACTGCCGGTCGAGGTGCTGGGTGCCAAGTACAAATGGGCGCGCGGCGCGGGCCTGCTGTAAGGCTTGGAATCTGCGCATCGAACATGCCGTCCGGTTTTCCGGGCGGCATTTTTGTTTGAGCAGGCTCAGGACGGCTCCCAGCGCCGCTCCCTCGCCCAATCGAGCAGCGCTGCCAGCGCAAAGCCGGCGATAGCGGCGAGTGCGTCGACCACAAAATCTTCCAGCCGCGCGTGACGGCCGGGGAACATTAACTGCAGGAGTTCGAGCGCGCCGATCAGGACCACTGACATGGCCATGGCAAGCCGCCGGTGCTTGGGATAGGCGAAGGCAAAGGCAAGCCCGACCAGCAGGAAGGCGAGGCTGTGGTCCGCGTCCTGGCCCAACATGGCATGCGGGCGCAAGGTCGGCGGTCCGAGCGTGAAAAAGGTGACAGCGGCGGCCAAGAGCCAGGCGCAGATGCGGAGAAGGATGGTCATCTCCGCTGCATAGCACAATTTCGGCCAAGCGCATGCGTTGCGCGCGCTTTCAGATATCCGTGTAGTAAACGAGGGTTACAGCGGCTGCCGCACGTTAAGTCCCAGCATGAAACGTTCGCGGATCTGCACGGGATCCCGCCGCGTGGTTCCAACGCCGGGCTTGTCGTCGATGCGGACCCCGATCAGCGTGGGTCCGGTTGCCGCCAGTGCTTGATCGATCAGGCGCTCGAAATCCTCCTCGTCCGCGGCCCAGGCGCTGCCGGCAAGGCCGCTGGCTGCGGCAATTGCCACGATATCGGCGACCTGTGCCGCCGGCGTCGGCTGCGCGCCGGTAATCTGATAGATGCCGTTGTCCATGACCACCATGGTGAGATTTTTCGGCGAAAGTGCCGCGATGGTTGTGAGAGAGCCGAGCTGCATCAGCAGCGACCCGTCGCCCTCCAGCGCAAAGACCCGCCGCTCTGGCTGGGCCAATGCCACCCCGAGCGCGATCGGAAAGCCGAGCCCCATGCTGCCCAGCATGTAGAAATTCTGCGGCCGGTGGCCGGCCGCCCACAGGTCGAAATTGGTGTTGCCGATGCCGCCGATCACGGCCTCTTCGTGCTTCAGCTTCTTGACCAGCCGCGAGGTGAGGTCAAAGCGGTTCATCACCTTGGTGTTGCGCATCGTTGTGCTCATGGTTTCGCTCACTTGTCGAACACCTTGCCGCCGGTCAAAAGCGGCGAGAGGATCAGCGCCACCGGTGCCTGCGTGGTCACGGCCTGCTTGATGGAGCGGTCGACGATGAACTCGAGTTCGTCGAGCCGGGTGATGGTGTGGTGCTCCATGGCGAGCGAGTCCAGGACCGGTCGCATGGTGCGGCACACCAGCGACTGGCCATAGTTGAACTCGCCGAGCGTGCCGCGCTCGGACACGATCATGATCAGCGGGATCTGGTAGGGGATGGCGAGCGACGCCAGCACATTGGCCAGCGTCGCAAAGCCCGAGGTCTGCATCAGCACCGCGCCGCGCACGCCGCCCATCCAGGCTCCGGAGACGATGCCGACGGCTTCCTCCTCGCGCGCGGCCGCAAAGGTTGTGAAGAAGGGATCGGCATGCAGGCTCTTGATCAGCGTCGTCAGCACGCGATCGGGAACGTAGGGAATGATGCGGATGTCGTTGCGCTTGAGCGTGTCCAGCACGATGCCGTGCCAGGTCTTTTCTGACGGCGTCTTTTCTGACGGCGTCTTCTCTGACGGCGTCTTTTCCTCGCGCATCTGGTGTGAGGTTTTTTCCTGCGCGACCGTCATGCCGTCCTCCCTTTATTCCCTTATTGGCCGGGACGACGTTGGTCGCCTCGCGCCGTCGAAACTTGACGCTCCTTCTGCGATTGTCAACATGCTCCCGCTGCATCGCGACCTGCGCGATTGCGACAATGTCGCAAGCCGTGATCCGTGCGATAAGGACGAGAACAGCAAGCAAGAGAACCGGGCAGGGGAGGCTAATCGGATCGATGACCGTCAACAACAAGCGCGTTTTCTACGTCAAATACCTTGCCCATCCGATCTATGCCGAGACGCTGCGCGCGCGGGCCGACGTGCGGCTCGACCGGCTGGAGAATGAGAGTGCCGAGGAGGTCTACGCGCCGATCCTGCGTGAGGCTCATGCCTATCAGATCGGTGCGGCGCGCGACGAGCTCGCGCCCCACTTCCATGCTCATGCCGACCTGCTGCGGCGCGCGCCCAACCTTCTGATCGTTTCCTCCAACGGAGCCGGCTTCGATCCCGTCGACGTCGAGGCGTGTACGGCGGCCGGCGTGCTCGTGGTCAATCAGTCCGGCGGCAATGCGCATTCGGTCGCCGAGCACGCGCTCGGCATGATGCTGACGCTGTCCAAGCGCATCATCGACTCCGACCGCAGGCTGCGCCGTGATCGCGACGTCAACCGCAACGACCTGATCGGCAACGAGGTGCAGGGCCGCACCATCGGTATCGTCGGCATCGGCAATGTCGGCCGGCGTATCGCCGAACTCTGCAAGGGCCTGCTGGGGATGCGGGTGCTGGCCTACGATCCCTACCTTTCGCGCGAGGACATCGCAGCGCGCGGAGCCGAAAAGGTAGATGTGGAGCCTCAAGAGGTTATACCCGGCCAAGCCGAGCCTGCTGATTGGTGGTACAGACCCGATACTGCCATGAGGACGATGCCAATTGTAGCGGTGGAGCCATCTTGGCAGCTCGGCGGCGCGTTCTCTTGAGGTGTTGTAGGCCTGGGCGTAAGCCCACTCGCGCAGGCTGGTTTGAATGAAGCGCTCGGCCTTGCCGTTGGTTTGTGGGGTGTAGGGCTTGGTGCGGATGTGTTTGAGGCCGAGGCGCTTGCAGGCCTTCTGGAAGGCAATGGATTTGTAGCAG